>NZ_FMAI01000102.1 GCF_900094605.1 Bradyrhizobium shewense
GACCATCCAGCAGGTACACCCGCGTGTTGGCGATTGGACGCCCGATCGGGACCAACGCCCCATTGAAATCAGCCGGGCAAGTCCAGATCGTCGCGAAGGTCGTCGTCTCGGTGGGCCCGTAGCAGTGAATGAGACGTACAGGGCCTTCTTCTTTCAGCAATCTCAGAAATGAGGCAAGATCACCGCGCTCACCCCCACAGAGGAGGTGCTTCAGTTGCGCCAACGTTGGAGCAATCGATGATGTATATTGGTTGAACAATGCTGTTGTTAGAAACAGTGACGTCACCCGGTGCTGTTCTAGCGCCCGCGCAAAACTAAGAGTATCCCTGACGGTGGCGGCATGCATGGCAACAATGCAACCGCCGTTAAGCAGCGGTGCCCATACTTCGAATGTGCTTGCGTCGAAGGCGGGATTGCCAGCCCATGCCACCCGATCTCCTGCATCGATCTT
Source organism: Bradyrhizobium shewense (assembly GCF_900094605.1). Taxonomy (GTDB): domain Bacteria; phylum Pseudomonadota; class Alphaproteobacteria; order Rhizobiales; family Xanthobacteraceae; genus Bradyrhizobium; species Bradyrhizobium shewense. The sequence continues at coordinate 452 of NZ_FMAI01000102.1, forward strand.
CACATACCCACTGTTGATCACGAGCCGGTTGACGGCACGATGAGGAACAACAACTCCTTTGGGAAGGCCAGTTGAGCCGGAGGTGTACATGACGTAAGCGGCAGTTTCAGCGCTCAACGCCAGCCCAGGATCGGAACTACATCCCGTTCCAGCTATGAGCGGCTCAATAGCACGAACGGGTACCCTCGCCTCAACCAGATCATCAGCGCAAAGCACCAAGCGGGCAGCACAATCGGCCATCAACAATTCTTGTCGCGCCGACGGAAGGGCGCGATCGATCGGTACATACACTCCGCCCGCCTTCAGGATCGCCAGCTGCGCCACCACAAGAGCGGCGGAGCGGTCCAGCACGGTGGCAACGCGATCCTCAGGCTTGACCCCGAGGGCGATCAGGTGATGCGCCAGGCGGTTGGCCTGCGCATTGAGCTCGCCATAGCTCAGCCGCTCATCATCGCAGACCACCGCCACCGCATCCGGCGCCTTGTTCACCTGCGCCTCGAACAGCTCGTGGATGCACCGCTCCGCAGGATACGGCGCTGCCGTCCGGTTCAGCTCCTCCAGCAGATACGTGCGCTCGGCAGTCGAGAGCAGCTCAATGCGGTGGACCTCTTGCTGCGCATCGGCAGCCATCGC
>NZ_FMAI01000101.1 GCF_900094605.1 Bradyrhizobium shewense
GTGGCCGACAAGCCTGCCTGCAGTGCCGATCATCGCCCATCCGCGACCGCAGGACGGATCATTCTCGTCGTGCCCTTCCCATGAGAACTCGGCGCAAGCCGATCCGTCGCGGGTGCCGTAGCGCACGTCCAGGAAGCCCTTAAGGGCCCCAAAAGCGATTTCGCCATCGAATTTGCCCTGGAAGGTGAGATGCGCCTCTTCGACAAGATCGAGGAAGTCGCTGTCCCAGACGTCCATCTCGACGATGCGCCAGCGGCCGACAAAGGCCTTGGCGAAGCCGGGCACCTTGGCCATCAGCCGGTCTCCGCGATCAGCTTGGGCAGTCGCACCAGATTGTAGGCGGTGGCAGCGAAGGTAAAGGCCCATGCGACGCGATCACGGCCGCGGAAGCTGGTCTTCTCTTGCCCGGCGACCGTCTTGATCCAGCCGAATGCCTCCTCGATCCGCTTGCGGATGCGCTGACTGACGGCATAGCCGCCGTGCCGGGTCGTTCGCCCGTCAATCGCAGAACTACGGCCGCTGGTGTTCTGTGCGACATGCGGCGTCACGTTCATCGAGCGCAGTTCGTTGACGAAGTCTTCTGCATCGTAAGCTTTGTCGGCGCCAAGAGTGATCGCTGTCGGCCGGTCGGCACGAGGCTCGATCATGTGCAGCGCGGCCACCCGCTCGGCATGGCCGTCGGCCTGCGTCAGGCAGGCGTCGACCAGCAGGCCGTGGCGGTTCTCCATCCGCGTGGCCTATGAAGCACAGCTTCGTCTCTTTGCCTTTGCCCTTGCGGTACAGCCTGGCGTCTGGATCGGTGGTCGAAGCATGGGTGTCGTTCGAGCGCTTCTGGCCATGGAAGTCCGCATCGGCATTGCGCCCGCCGCCGTGGGCCGGCGGCTCGCGAGATCCGTCCTTCGGCTTGACACTCTTCATCGAGGCCCAGGCCTCGATCAGCGTGCCATCGACCGAGAAGTGATCGCTCGATAGAAGCTTCATGACCTTGGGCTGCGCCAGCACCGCCGCCAGGAACTTCGCTGCGATGTTGCCTTCCAGCAGCCGGTCGCGATTCTTCGAGAACACCGAATGGTCCCAGGCTGCGTCGTCGACGCCGATTCCGACGAACCAGCGGAACAGCAGGTCGTATTCCAACCGCTCCATCAGAAGCCGCTCGGAGCGGATCGAATAAAACGCCTGCAACAGCATCGCCCGCAGCAGCTTCTCCGGCGGGATCGATGGCCG
>NZ_FMAI01000099.1 GCF_900094605.1 Bradyrhizobium shewense
CACCATCCGAAACTGCGCGCGATCAAGTCGGAATGCTGCGCGGAGAATGCTCGGAATGCTGCGCGCGATCATTTCGGAACCCTGCGCGCCATCAAGTCGGTACGGTGCGCACCATCATCTCGGAATCGGCACCCGTGCTTCCTCGCCAGGCGGTTCAGTCCCAGATCGCTGCATGCAGCAGTTTGCCGTGGGGTCGGGAAGCTGATGGCCTTCGGTTCCATCGTGGAATCGGCCGTGGCCGGTTTAAGGTCTTGGCTGCGCAACGCACCGGCCGCCGGGTCAACGCCAAGCTGCGCGACGACCGCTGGCCGGCGACACGATCGAACGACCTGCGCGATGGATTTCGTCCACGATCAGCTGGAGACGGGGCATAAGCTGCAGCGAGACCGAACTTTGGACTGCAGCGAGACGAACCTTTGGATCACCCACAACTAGAGTTTTTGCGCATTTATCACGTTGCAGGGCTGGTGGCGCCGGCGCTATTTTGCATTAAAATCGGCGGCCGATTGCCGATTGCCGATGGCTCCATGGGGCCGCTCCTCGTTGTACAACAAAACTCGAGAACGCCCACAAAACCGTTCTTCGCGAAGTTCTTTATCGCTTTCATCCCTGATTTGGTCGCCGGGTTTGCGTTCATGGAAAGGTCGAGAAGGCTGATGATGTCGCTTTCCGTTGCTCTCTGGATGGATCGCAAGCGGATCGATGGTTGGAGGTTCCAGCATGGATGTTTGATCGGGCAGCATGCCCTGACACCGAGTTTTTGGCAGCTCAGCCGTTTGTCAGCATCGATGCACTTGCGACGCTCTCCGCGCTTCTCGATCTGGCGTTGAAGGATCGAACGCCATCAGCTGCCCTGCTTTCTGGCGCATCCAGAGCCTCTCACGACCAGAATCGGGGAGAGACTCATGTCACGGCAGACGGCAGTGCCAGCGAGCGGATACCGACACAATCGACAATCGCGGCCGCAGCCGCAGCCGCAGCCGGATCTGTTCGGGAGTGGCCTGTCAAACGGCGCCATCGGCGCGCCCGCATGGCTGGAGTTGCCGGCGGAAGCCAGGGCGGCCCTCACGAGCTTGATGACGCAGTTGATCCTCGACCATGAGCGATGACAGCGACGCCGCCCGTGAAGGAAGTCGATCATGATCTCTGACAAGGTCAGGCCTCATCATCTGGAGCGCGATTCTTTACGTGCGTCAGTCTTCGGCCCATCAGGTGTTGCACAATCGCGAGAGCAGCGCGCTGCAATACGCCATGCGAGACCGGCTGACGGCACTCGGGTGGTCAGAGATTGAAGTGATCGATGATGATCTCGGTCGTTCAGC
>NZ_FMAI01000098.1 GCF_900094605.1 Bradyrhizobium shewense
CCCATCACTGCGACATCGTCGAGACCGGCAACGACAGCTGACGATTCAAAAGCCGAGACGACGATCATATCACCCACGCTCGTCTCGCCTCCGCTATCCCGGCCAGCTCCGACGAGACGAGCGCTACCGCCACCCCCGCCGCACGAAGGGGTCAAAATTGGACGCCGACGAGGGGTCAAATTTGGACGCCGGTTGACAGATAGGGGGCGCGAAATCGTGTGCTGTTGGAGAAGCCATCGGCGATCACGTTCGCGGCGCGCCCTGAACAGGTCGAGGCACTTCTTGGAGCAAAGCGCGGTTCGCCAGGAGTAATAACGGATCAGGCCAAACTTCCCGCCACACATAGCACAGTTCTTCGCTGCGGAACGGCACTCCGCGTGTTCCAAGCTATCGCACATGCTTCCTCCTTTTGGTGGGTGGGGTTCTTGGAATCCAGCCGCGCAATACTTCTTCGGCACCCTTGCGCCGGGGGTGACGAGCGTGACCCACTTTTTGTTGGATTCGTCAGGAAGGTCGCTCGTTCAAGAGTACTCAGCAAAAAAATCTACGCAGTTCACCAGGAGAATTCTTGTGAGTTTGAGCCAGAAATTTTGGATTTCGTGCTGCTGAGGCACTCACCTCACGGTGTTGGAGGCCCGGAACTCTCGGGGTGTCAGACCTGTCCAACTCGTAAAGGCGTGAGTAAACGAACTGACCTCACGATACCCCAAGAGCCACGCGATCTCCGAGATTGGCAATTGCTCTTCGCGCAAGTAGTGCTTGGCTAACGCCTGTCGCAGATCGGTAAGTACCGCCGAAAACGTTGCGCCCTCTTCTGACAATGCCCGAGCGAACGTGCGGCGGCTCATGCCAAGGCGCCGGGCAACTTCAGGCACATTGCCTTTGCCGTTGGGAAGTAGTTGGGCGAGCTGATCTTCAACTTGGGATCGGATGCCGGCGCGCAGTTTCTTACGCTGACCGAGCGCTTCATCGGCATATTTGAGCAAGAGCTTGTTCAGATGGACATCAGCGCCGATAACCGGCAAAGAGCCGATCGACTTTGGAAAAAGAATCTCGTCCGTGTCAGCCGCATAAGTGATCATACACCCTAGATGGGTTCGCACATCGTTCGGTATATGCGTTCTCAGATGCCTTAATTTGACCTGCCTCGGTGCGACTCTAACGCCGGTTAGCGCTCGACAGATGCGCAGCAAGGTGACAAGCCAAAACTCTGTGTGGTGGCGATCGGTGCCACGATCCAAGGTCGGGTATTCAAGCCCTATCGTGACAGCGGTGTTGATAGAAAGGCGTATCCGAATGCCTTCATTATTGATTGCACAATAGCG
>NZ_FMAI01000097.1 GCF_900094605.1 Bradyrhizobium shewense
GTCCTCTCTCGGCTGTTCCGGCGCCTGCTTCTGAAAACTGAAAGTACTGCAAGGTGGGATGGAATTAGCGTGATTACCATGCGTCCTTGCGTCCTCAACTCTATCTGATTTGGTAGCTGTCCCAGCGATGTATTTTGTTCATTCCGAGAGTACGGCCCAGTTCTTTGCTCGCCGGCGAAGCTCGATCGCACAGAAGCGTCGCATACTCCTGTCCAAGCGAAGAATTGCGCCCTTACAAAGCGCCACATTGAGGAAATTCGACCAAGGAATCCCGTACTGTTTCGCAGAAATCCTCGGCAGCCATCAAAAGCTCTTGGCTGAGCAAGGAGTTCACGCGTTTTGGCCAAATCATCTGGAGGGCTAGGTATGAAGAGAAAAAGACAAGGGTTCGGTGGGAAGATCGAGCAAATCTACTACGTTCGACTGGAGGCCGGAGAGGACTTTCTTCCAGCCCTTTGGGACATTTGTGAAGAATACGATATCCAGACCGGAATTCTTATGTCTGCATCTGGTTCAATGAGCAAAGTGAGGCTGATGCGGATTTCCAACGAGCCACGCAAAGACAACTGGGGCGTGGATTTCGTTGAGATCCCAGGTCCTCTTCAGATGATAACGCATGGTCTCATCGGTAAGGGCTGGGTTCCGGACAACTTGCCGCCCACGCCGGAGTTTCTCCGTGGCTATGCCGACACAGGCTTCGGTGCTGCAGGTTTTGAGGGGCACGGGACACCCTATGCCCGCATTTACGCTACGGTGACGGGGGTCTCCGGGACAGTCTGTGGGCACCTCTTGCAGGGCTCACCGATTGGGGGCATCAATTGGGATGGGCGAACAAGTGTGCCCTCGCACTGGTCTGTCGCTATCGCCAAAGTCTCGGGGGTCGTCTTAAAGTGCACCTACGACAAGACGGGCTTGTATCATGACATCGTGCCGGCATAAACGGCACCGCTGAAAAGAGACACGCGTAGTCTTCGGCGGTGATCACCAGCCGTACGCGGAGGACCTACGCCGTGACCAACGGCCATTTGAACACGATGCCGGTCATACTCGCTGGGAGATGCTCGCGATTTGTGCCGAACCACAAAGAACTACTCTTCACCGACATTGTCGCCATATGCCGCTAGTCTTCCTGGGCACAACGGTGAGTCATGAACCTCCGAATTGATGGACACCTGTAGTAGGCTCGAGGAGCCAGGAGGTGTCGAATGGAAGGACGTCAACGTCGGTCGTTTACGGAGCAGCGAGGGGCCCGGCTGGAGCCGACGGCGGCGAGGCGGCGCCCCACAACGCAGGCGACGCTGCCGTCGGCGGACCACGCGGCAGAGATGG
>NZ_FMAI01000045.1 GCF_900094605.1 Bradyrhizobium shewense
CCCAGGGCCTGTCATCGCGCGCGAGCGCCCAGAAGTAGCCGGTTTTGGTCCTGCCGCGCCCCGGATCCAACACCGGTGCGGGGTCTCATCGACACAGAGCTTCGAAGAGGCGAGCAGAAGCTGGCGCAGACGATGCCACAAGGGCTTCAATTCCTGGGCGGCGTAGCCGACCCAGAAGGCGAGCGTGGAACGGTCGATGGCGATACCGTGGGTCGCCAGCATCTGCGCCTGACGATAGAGCGGCAAATGCCAATGATACTTGGCGTCAATTACATGCGCGACGAGACGCTCGGTCGGCAATCCCCCCTTGATCAATCGCTCGGGCGCAGCGTGCTGGAGGACGACGCCATGACAGGCGCGGCAGGCCAGCTTGGGCCGGCGGGTGACGATCACCCTGTATTGCACCGGAACGACGTCGAGCCTCTGGCTCTCATCGTGACCAATCTCAACGAGATCGCCTTTGCAGCACGGGCAGCAGGTTGCAGCCGGCAGCAGGGTTTCGACGATGCGCGGCAAATGCTCCGGTAGCTGACCACGGTTGGCTCTGCGCTTGGCAGTTCTCTTCTCGCGGGCTCTGGGATTGGCGCGATCCTCAGTTGCTTCGAGAGCCGCGACGGCCTCTTCGATGTCCTCCAGAACAAGCTGGAGCTGATCAGCGTCCAGCTTTTCCGAGGATCGACCGAACTGCGCATCTTTTGCAAGCTTGAGCAACCGCTCGAGCCTGGCGCAGCGATCCAGCAGAGCCGCGGCAAAGACACGCAACTCGGCCGGATCGCTCGGCAGCTCATCAGGCAAATCACTCATTGGCCCGAGTCTGCCATGCTTCGCGCATCGATGCAGCGAAGATTTATGTCCTACGCAAGTGCTTTCGGCTGCGGGATTCGAGGCGCGTGCATCCGCGTCCAATCCATGCCGGCCAGAAGCGCGGACAGCTGGGCGGCATTCATCCGCATCACACCGGCCACGATGGGAGGCCATTTGAAGCCGCTGCCATCGAGCCGCTTCCAATACATCACAAGGCCGCTGCCATCCCAGACGACAATCTTCACCCGATCAGCGCGCTTCGCACGGAACACCACCGCCACGCCCTTCATCGGGTCATGGCCCAGCGTCTCCTGCGCCAACAGCGCCAAGCCCTCCGCACCTTTTCTGAAGTCCACAGGTTGCGTCGCCACGTAAATCGTAAGGCTCGCGGGCGGCGTCAGCATGAACGTGTCCGTCGAAGCGCCAAGAACACATCACTCAACACAGCAAGGCCAGGCGTCCCTCGCACCTCCACTCGTGCCCCCTGGAGTTCAACCGTCACAATGGCTGCTTCCGGCGACCCGGCAGGCTCTGCGAACGCCGGTAGCGCCGATTCCGATAGCACCGGCACGAACGACAGCGTCTCCGCCGAAGCCGGCAGCACCAACTGTCCCAAACGCGCCCGGCGCCGCCAGTCATGCACCTGCTGGGGCCGGCAGCCATGGCGACGGGCGACGTCTGTGACAACCGCCTCCGGCTCGAGGCTTTCCGCGGCAATCTGTGCCTTCAAATCATCCGGCCAGCGCTTGCGACCTGCGCCAGCGAACACTTCAATTCGCGGTGACAACGGTCGTCTTATGTCGTCAGATTGGTCGTCCATTGTGAGCACCCTTCCAGAAGATGACTCTTCTAACGGTGCTCTCAAGACTCCGCACAAACAATCCAAAGGGCCTCGGCGCTACGCTTACCTTCGGGCTCTTCTTCGCATTCGAGAGCTTCTCGCCTGCGCTACTCTCGGTCACGACGCCGCTGGAACGTACTTTGCCTTATCGCCAGCCTTGAATGTGAAGGTGTCAGAGCCGGCGCTGATACCATTCCAATACAACCGGCTCTGCGAGCGAGAGCAGCCATAGGCCCTGAAAGCCCGTCGCACTATTGAGCGTCCAAACGGTCGTCGGTCCGCATCCGGCAAAGTTCACGGTAAACCTGATGGCTAGCCTTGATTGGTCTGAGCTAGCCAGCAGGTTGCCGCTTGAGGCGCACCCTGATCGCAGCAGCTGCTTGCATTGTTCGTAATAAGTGCCACAGATCGCGCCTATATTCTGGTCAAAGTTGTTGCTGCTCAGTGTTGAGCCAGATTGGTTGGTCCAGGCCCCGGATAGTTGCGCCTTTACCGAAGTCACTAGTCCCACTCCGAAGCATCCACCGGGTCATTTCCAAGCCTCCTGCGACATCGTCCACTCCACCGAGCTCAGCATGAGACAGCCATCCGCACATAACCAGGCGTCGTTCAATTTTATGAGAGCGCCCAAATTGGACGCTGCTTTGGTCCGCGTCCTTTCTTCATCGCGCGGAGCCAAGCTGCTAATGCCCCTCCGGTTGAAGCCCTTATCTTAAGCGGCCATGAGACCGATCTGCCAGGCGGACCGGCAAAACTCGAAGCACTATTTCGCACGGCGCGAGCTGCTTACAAGCAGCTTTGTCTGCACATGCAAGTAAGCCTAACGGATTCTCCTGCGGCCTGTGACGAACCTCAGCTTTTTGAAACGGCTTTGTTTCGATGGTGCGCATCTTACATGATGGCTCGGCCGCGTGGGCGGTTGTTGCGCAGCTGGTGCATTCTTTCATCGCCTTCTCTAAAAGCGCGCAGTTTTTGTGCGTGTGCGAGCATGCTTACGCGCCTTACAGTTGCTAGACGCGATAGAGACAGAGCGATCATTAGGAAGATAGATCCCCGCTCATGATCTTAGATCCGACGCTGCCGTCGGCGTCGTGCTGCCAATAGGGGCAAAATAGCCTGCTCAAAAAGTGCGGCTTGCAATTTGAGCGCGCGAACTCGCTGCATTGTCTCGGGGCCGCACAGTATTTTCTGCGCGGTCCCGCGCTCTGTTTCTATTCTCTGCGGACAACTGCCTGGAAGCCAAAACAATCTGCGTTCCTTGAGGAAAATCTCCGCCCCTGGACAGAGCAAAAACGCACGTCACAGCCCGGACGACCTTGCATTCCGTCACCCGCGCAGATTTCGCAAATCGAGGGATTGAGCCCGTTGTTTAGCTGCAATGGGAGTTGCAGCGTTAAAATTTTACGCGGCTTTCCTGCTCGGCAAGAAGAGCAACCCGATAGACCAGCCGACGAAAGACCACGCGCATTGGACAACTCCAAGTCGCGAGGAAGTGATTGCAGCTCGCGCAGGTCGTTATAGACTAGGAATACACTCTAAGATAGAATTAATTTTGTCGAAGCGAGGCGTCCTGTCATATCGCGCCTCGCGAGCGCAGGCCGCGAATGAGCTCGATTCTTGTCGAGCGGATGAGGCCGTGCCGGTCGCGTGAGGTGACGACGCAATCGTTATTCGAAGATTTTCCAAGGACGAGTTCGGAGACGAGGCGAACGTTACTCAAGTTCGAAAAGAAAGCTGATTTCGTTTCATGGACTCGACATGGATTGGATCTATGATTTGTACCGTTGACGAGGCCGCAAATCGATTGGTGGCATTATATGCGAAGTCCTTCCATGGAGGGGCACTGGCTGTGTCCGCACGCAGAGGGAGACAGATCCTAAGATGATAGTGTTTGTAAAAAGATTCAGCCCGCTACTTGCGCGGCGTGGGTCACCCGCCGCTTAGACAATTCGCATGCGTGTCATCAAGACGGCTTTGTCGCGTTTATCGCCAGACGTGACCAACAAACACGGAGTTTGTTTAGACATCCACAGAGAAAGGGGCTGTCATGAGTGGCACAATGACCGTTGATAACGTCATTCCGCGAGCAGACATCGTCAAGCACGCGGACCGGCTTGGGACCGAAATCAAGAATATTACGCTGTCAGACGATTTGTCCGACGAGGCCATCATAGCCATTAACCGGCTGCTACTAGAGCATAAGCTCATCTTCTTCCGTGATCAGGGACATCTGGATGATGCCCAGCAACAGCGTTTTGTGCTCCGGCTTGGCTCACTAATACGGAATCCCACAATGCTGGACAGAAAGGGAGGCTTAACAATCCGGAAGACGCTCCCTGATGGCGCCTGCGATCATGTCGATCAGATGAACGGTGATGACGTCTTCAGTCCCGACGTCTTCAGTGCCGCCCGCTCGGCAATTTCAGTGTTGCGAGGTGCAGCGATCCCGCCTTTCGGCGGCGAGATCGCTTGGTCAAGCTCGGTGGCCGCTTATCTTGACCTTCCCGATCCGCTGAGGATGCTTGCCGATAGCCTCTGGGCTGTGCGCTTCGCCGCATTCGATCACACTGCGACGGAGGGGGCCAACGAAGCCGCGAGGCGGGCATTGGAGGACGTATCCACCGGAGCGATCTACGAAACGGCACATCCGATCGTTCGTGTCCATCCCGAGACTGGCGAACGCATGCTCTCGCTCGGCCGTTCCGTGCAGAACTTTGTCGGCCTGCAGCGCTATCCCAGCCAAAGGCTGTTCGAACTTCTGGAATCCTATCTCACCGCCCCGCAGAACACCTCGTGCTGGAACTGGAAATCAGGCGACGTCGCAATCTGGGACAATCGCGCGATTGAGACGTATCCCGTCAACAAGATCGGCAGTCCTCATTGGGCCATGGACCAGCTTGCGATTGACGGCGGCGTACCGCACATCAAGAGGCTGAAATCACGGGCCGCTGAGGCTGCCTAGCTTGTGCGCGTCCGGTTTTCGTAAGACGATAGCGGTCCAAGACTAAGTTGCGGCCCTGCAATGTCGAGCGGAGCCGGGCCTTCGAGCTCATCCCGCAGGAACGGCTAACCGGCGGGGGCAATCTGCTTCTTTTGGGCGCGCTATTCGCATATCTTAGGCATGCTGCGCGGCTCGCTGGAGCCCGTCGCGATCAAAGCGGATTGTATCCGCAATGAGGGACGTAGTTGGCACGTTCTTCAGGAGTGGACATGTTCAGGGTCGCCCGATGAGATCCAGAGGGTGCTGCGGCTGTGGCCTGGGCCTGCCGCAACAGTTCTTTGCGGTTGGCGAATGCCATCTCAATCGGCTTGAGACCGGGGCTGTAGGGCGGCAGGAATAGTAGGCCCGCGCCTGAGATGAGGCAGGCCCTCTTCGTTCTTCTGGCTCGACAGATCGGGAGCATGGCGCTGGCGCAGCACGGGGAGGAGGATTTGCTAGACATTGGCCGGGAAATACTCGGTTGATCGGTCGTCCCGCACAAAAGATGCAGTCAGCCCTTTACAGGTGAGGCCGCAAGGAAGTGGTTGTCCTCGAATGGCCGTTCGGCGCATCGCCGATGGCGCGTGGGCTGATACCGGCCCAGGCGTAACGACGCGCCATCAGCTACGCCGCAGTTCCAGCTAGCCAATCCCCGGTGCCGCTTCAGCGCGGAACGTCGGTCAGCGCCGGTCGGCAAAGCTGCTGAGCGGCGCGTTTCCTTGAACTCCACACTCGATGGATCGCGCTCGCGATACCGAGCCTGGAAAATCCGTGCCGCCTGAAAGACCGCCCTGAACCACGGCCTCGCTCCCCCAGATCGGAAGAGCCGCCGATGCGACACCCCCGCCAGCCTGCTCCCCGCCTTGAGGATGAATCACGGTCTGCCTGATTTGGCGATCTCCCCACGCTTCAAGTCGATCTCAACACGCTTTCAGGCTGCGACTTAGCTTCGCTATAGCGCCGCTAACCTCAGCGCGCCGACATCAGGCGAGTACCGGTGCACCTTCCTCAACTCTCGAGACCGATCGTCCTCACCACACTAGGTAGGTATCGATCCACTGTTGATGCTGTATAGATCGCATTGAATGAACCGCGATGATAAGGGCACACGAGGTGCGGCAATGGAAACCACAGCTAATTCGCTGGATTGCAGAGCACACGTGTTGAAGTTCATTGAAGAAACGCGCGTGGTTAGCGAGAATGAACTGCAAGTCAACAACGTCACGCCTTATCATGTCACAAAGTCCTATCGCGAACAGATCATCAAAAGCGGTTACTACGATCAGCTGAAGTACATTGTCGAGCCATCAGTCCAGGAGTTCGAGAGCCCAGGCACCTTGGATACGAGCGGCGAGCACGACAACACGGTCGTGCCGGGACTGCAGCACAAGTACGCACAGACCGGCTTATTATTGGTGACAGAACGCTGCGGTTCATATTGTCGTTATTGTTTTCGCAAGCGTATAGTGGGCAAAGCTTCCGATGAAATCGCACCCGACTTCGGTCGGGTCGCGCAATACATTGCTTGCCATCCTGAGATGACGAACGTACTCCTTTCCGGAGGTGACCCGTTCGTGCTCAGCACGTCAAATCTGAACAGGATCGTCGACCATCTGCTGCCAATAAAGCATTTGAAGTCGATCAGATTTGGCACAAAAATGCTAGCCTATGCGCCAAAGCGGTTTGATGACTCCGCTCTACCGGCGCTATTCCAGCGTATCCACAAGGCGGGGAAATCCCCAATCATCGTCGCGCATTTCGATCACGTAGGTGAGATCTCATCCGGCGCGGAGCGCAAAGTTCGCGCTTTGCGAGCACAGGGCGTGCAATTCCTTAATCAGTCCGTGCTTCTCGCCAAAGTCAACGACGATCCCGAGATATTGGCCGCGACCTTCGCCAAATGCCACGAAATCGGAGTGCGACCTTACTACTTATTTCAGGCGAGGCCGGTGAAGGGTGCATCACACTTCCAAGTCCCACTGCGGCGAGGACTAGAGATTGTACGCGGCATCAACCAGCGTCTGAGCGGGATTGAGAAGACGTTTAAATACATCATGTCCCATTACACAGGAAAAATAGAGATTTTGGACTTAGGTCAGGATGGCCGGGTGTATATGCGCTACCACCAGAATAAAGTTACCGAGAAGATCGGGAAGATCTTTTCCCGACCGCACGTCCCGACAGCCTGCTGGCTTGATGATCTGCCCGAACAATGAAGTATAACGCACGCGCTCTAGCCCACGGGCTCGGAGCGAGTGCGGTACGCCGGTCGCCCCACGAAGCGCATTCAAGTTGAGCCGCCGGCGCGTGTCCTGGACGAAACTGTAGAAAGGCTCGGATGCCGCTCGACTATCCCGCTGCACTGAACTTAAGGACCTCTGGAGCTCCCTATTCCTGGACTGACAGGGAGGTAATGCTCTATGCGCTTGGAGTAGGCATGGGCTCAGATCCTTTGAACGAAGAGGAGCTACAATTTGTCAACGAAGCATCTGCAGCTTCGAAGCCATTAAAGGTGATCCCGACGTTTGCTTCCGTCTGTGTTTGGGGCGCACGCCCCGGAGCCATTGACCTCAATCGCGTCATGGTCGTTGACGGCGAACGTGACCTTACGTTTCACAAGCCGATGCCCGTCGCGGCGAACGTGACGGCGGACGCCCATGTGAGAGGAATTTATGACAAGGGTAAGGAAAAAGGCGCGATCATTCAGAACGAGGTGGTGGTCAGAGATGGTGGCGGCGACAAGATCGTCACAATCCTTTCGTCGACTTTCGCGAGAGGTGACGGCGGCTTTGGCGGTCCATCGGAGGGGATGCCGGAGCCGCACCAGGTGCCCCGCCGAGCACCGGATAGATCACTCGATATCCCGACCCGACCTGACCAAGCCCTGATCTATCGTCTTTCTGGCGACCGAAACCCCTTGCACAGTGATCCGGAGTTCGCCTGTCGAGCCGGTTTTCCAAGACCCATTCTGCACGGAATGTGCACGTATGGGCTGACCTGCAGAGCCGTCCTGCAGAGCTATGCCGACTACGATCCGTCTGCTTTTCATCGTCATCGCGCCCGCTTTTCGGCACCCGTGTTCCCGGGAGAAGTTATTACCGTCAATCTTTGGAAGGACGGTAATTCGATCTCTTTCGAAGCTTGCGTAAGAGAGCGTCGGGTTACGGTCGTCAAGAATGGGCAGACGGTGCTACACTGAGCAGGGTTTGGGCCGTTCCTTGTACCTATTCGGCGGCGAGTTTGTCGCGCTCGTTTGGCGGTTCTTGCCGACCTGCATGAAAGGTCCGCGGCAACGTCCCCATAGATGGGCCGCGCAACGAACCTGAGGCGTTCGGAGCACTTCAACTGCGGGTCTCAGGGAGGCCATTTCGGCTCATCGCGCGCATGGGCGACAATATGCGATCCATGCTGCAAGGCCTGCGCGCCTTCAGTTTGAATCGTTCAGTTGGCGAGATGGTCGAATTCAGCGCACCGCCTATGTCTTCCCCGGTGAAGTATCCCCTTGAGCCGCAGCGGGTAAGACCTGACACTCTGGGAATCAGCTCGAATAAGCTGTCGCGTCGGATCTTACATACACCAATCGTATCCCAGCTGTTTGGTTCACGACAGGTCCGGAACCATCGCTGACAGTGGACCAGTATCGACGGCACAAGAAGCTCCTCATTCTTGCTAGATCAGCTGATGTGCGGGGCGGCATGCCGATTGCTTTAGACTTAAACGACGGTACAGGCGCTGAGCCTATCGAAAGCTGGGCGGCGTGAGCTGTCGCACGTATGGAGTGCTGCGCGGCGAGCAGTGCGAACACCGGACCTCAAACGCGGCTTCTCGCTAACGAGGATGTTTCATCTCTCGAAGCCTCAAGGCGCTGGGACTCATGATCGCACCGCTTCAGCGGTGACACTGAACAAGCTAAGAGCCTCTTGAATGCAAAAAAGTCGGATTGACCTTGCAGCCATTATCGACCTTGATCCCGTCGGGATCGACCTATTTCGCGGCAAGAGTCCGAACGCAAGCGAGCAACGGGTATTCGGCGGCCTAGTGATTGGACAAGCGATGTTTGCAGCGTGTCGCACAGTCAAAGCCGGACTGCCGCATTCACTACATTGCTACTTCATCCACTCCGGCGATCCGCAGGTGCCCTTGATCTACAAGGTCGAGCGCCTACGCGACGGTAAAAGTTATTCGACCCGGCGCGTCACGGCGATGCAGCGCGGTAGCGCAATCGTCTCGGTCATGATCTCGTTTCATAAGGGTGAGGAAGGCGCGTTCGAACACCAGGATAAAATGCCGGATGTGCCAGGGCCGGAGCATTTCGCAGCCGAAGAGTTGTCGAAGCAATCACTATATCCGGATCTACCGGAAATTGTTCGCCGCTACTATGAACCTGATCGTCCGGTCGAGCTTCGTCCCGTCGAGATCGGCCGGTATGTTGGCCAGGAGATCGAGGACGGAAGAGTTCATATGTGGATGAAGGCCGCGACAAAGCTGCCCGATGATCCGGCGCTGCACATTTGCGCACTGGCCTATGCCTCGGATTTGTCGCTGCTGGATGCCGTGATGGCACGCTATGGGCGTACGCTGTTCGATGGACGCATTTTGTCCGGAAGTCTTGACCACGCAATGTGGTTTCATCGTCCTTTCCGTGCCGATGATTGGCTGCTCTATGCCAAGGAATCGCCAAGCGCGCAGAGCGGACGTGGCCTCGCTCGTGGGCTGATCTTTACCCGCGACGGCGCGCTGGTGGCTTCGGTCGCCCAGGAGGGCTCGGTGCGCGAGCGACGCTGAGCTTGCGCAGTGCGGGAAAGCCTGGCTTGAGCGCGCGAGCGACAAGTGGCCCGTCCATGCTGCTTGCTAGCGTGCCTTGCCGAGAACAAAGGAGTGGCTCAACCACCATTTGAGAATCACATCGTTTCCGATTGGCAGGTGACTGTCGGTACGGTCTTTCCGACGCTCAGGACCCGTCATCCTGCGATGAAGTCTGCGGTGTTAGGACCTTACTCCATCCATAAACACATTCACCGTGCCGTTGGCCAATCCACTTTCGGCAGGGCAATGCCTGCCATGCGCCGCATTGCACCATCGTACGGACGCCCGGCATAACCGCAGTGTTCATCGCGCCAACTCAGGCGGCGTACTGACTCGGTTGAGGTGCTTCACAAAGCTTTTCGGTTTGAAATGTCGTAAGCAAGACTGACCTTAGCTACTTTGTCGTCATTGGTCTTGGCTGGGACATGATCCTCGCCAGGCTGACTGTCGCCCGAATGCTTAGCGTCAGCTCTGAAACTACTAAACCCGGCAGTTGTTACGCCCGCCTCGGAGCGCTTCAGTGTTTGCTGCTGAGGGCTGGCGCCGCCGGGCACGAATCAGACTGCGTCTATCCAATCGCAGAGTTTTGTCGAGAAGGCGCTCGAGAGAGGAAGGCGCAGTATGGCCGAAAATGGAGATTTCTATGCTCACAGCGACAGGTTCGGAAATCCCTTGGGCGGGGCCTCCATTCCCAAAGTCGGAGTACGATTATCGACAGCAGAAGGTGCTTGAAGCGGTAGCGCGCGCCGAACTTGATGCAATTGTGGTTACCGCTATCGGCCACCTCAGATATCTCACCGGCTATCATGGATTTGGTGGGTACTTCGCTCCGTTCCCGTTGATTCTAGCACCGGGATATGCGCCGGTTCTCGTTGTAAGAGAGTACGATGCCGAGGCTGTCCGCGCCGAAGGATGCGTCGATGAGGTCGTTTGTTATAGACACCCTGGCGATGTTGCCAAGACCTGTGCGGAGGTTCTTCGCCAGCATCGGCTGCAGGATCAGAGAGTGGGTTTCGAACTCGGATGTTGGAATCTGGCACCGGCCGATGTGCGTGCAGTGCAAGGACTGTGTCCAGGCATGAAAGTCGCCGACGGCTCCCATTTGGTTGCGTCAGTCGCGGCAGTCAAAAGCCCCCTTGAGCTCGATGTGATGCGTCAAGCAATGGCGATAACTGATCTCGCAGTGCGCTTGTTTCGGAACTCGGTTCGCGAAGGCGTGACCGAAACAGAAACGTATGCAGCCATAGTTGGAGAAGCCAGCAAAGCTGGCGGCGAAATATGGCGATCCGTTACTCTCGTGTTCGGTGATCGGACGAAGATGCCGCACGGTGTCCCGACCCCACACGCACTCCGAAACAATGAACCCGCCATGATTGAGATCGGCGGCGTAAAGCACGGCTATGCCGCAGGGCTGGTCCGCAGCGCGGTGCTTGGTCGGCATCGTGAGGCCGAAACGTTGTACGCTCTTTCGGTTGAAGCGCTCGAATCAGCCATTGGCGCGATTAAGCCTGGCGTAAGCGCGAAGACCGTGGACGCTGCCGCGCGCAAGGTGATTGAGCAATCTGGACGCCGGGGCGCTTTTCGCCATCGTACCGGGTACCAAAGTGGCATCCACTGGACAGAACGAGGAAACCTCAGCCTGGAGCCTGCCGCGGAGGAGATTTTACAGGCGGGAATGACCTTTCATCTTCCCATTATTCTGTTTGGGGAAAACGGTCATCTGTTTGGCTGCAGCGAGCACGTGGTCGTCACAGACTCTGGCGTGGAAGTGCTCAGCCGTACAGATCACAACCTATTTCATGCTGTGGGCTCCACATGAATGGCATTGAAGCGTTCCAACATTTACTGGCGGAGGCAACTGCTTGGCGCCACCATCTTCATGAGAATCCCGAGCTGGAATATCGGCTTTACAACACTGCTAGATTTGTATCCGAGAAGCTCGCTTCTTTCGGCGTTGATCATGTCGAAACGGGGATAGCTGAAACTGGTATCGTCGCCTTGATTGACGGCAAATGTGGAAACGGGCCGACAATCGCATTGCGCGCGGATATGGACGCGCTGCCGATACGAGAACAGTCCGAGAAGCTTTGGTCCTCGAAAGTATCGGGAAAGATGCATGCCTGTGGGCATGATGGTCACATGGCCATGCTATTAGGCGCCGCGAAATACCTTGCGACGATTCGGCGCTTCAAGGGATCGGTCGCCTTGATCTTCCAGCCCGCTGAAGAGAATGGAGTGGGCGGCCAAAGGATGGTCCAGGCAGGAATCATGGATCGTTTTTCAATAACCAAGGTGTTCGGCCTGCACAATGTGCCGGGAATCGAAGTCGGCAAGTTCGGCATCTGCGCAGGTCCGATCATGGCCGCTCTCGACGAGTTCGACCTCATCGTGAAGGGGAGGGGCGGCCATGCCGCCAAGCCTCATGAGGCCGTCGATCCGGTAGTCATCGCCGCACAGATCATCGTCGGCCTACAAACCTTGGTTTCTCGGAACACAAACCCGATGGAGGCGCTCGTGATATCCGTCACCAAACTCAACGCGGCTCAGGCCTACAACGTCATTCCGGATCAGGTAGAGCTGGCGGGTAGTATTCGAACTCTTGTGCCCGGCCTGCGCGACTTCGCACAAGGGCAGATATTTGCGGCTGCGCGAGGCATAGCGCGGGGATTTGGCGCAGATGTCGAATTCGAGTATTGCAGGTCCGCGCCGGTCACGATCAATCATCCGGAAGAAACTAATCTGGCGGTCAAAGCAGCGCGCAAGCTGGTTGGACCGGCTTGCGTCGATGAGAAGATAAGCCCGCGGATGGGCTCGGAAGATTTCGCCTACATGCTTGAAGCAAGGCCGGGCGCAATCATCTTTCTTGGCAACGGATCGACAGGTGGCTTGCACCACCCGGCATATGACTTCAACGACGACGCCCTGCCTTATGGCATCGGCTATTGGGTGAACGTCGTCGAGACGGTGCTGGCTCCGTGAACCTTCGACCGTCCTGCGCTGTCGCCTGGAGTCTTAATCGACCTTAGGCTCTCTCCAGATCTTGAACCCGCTGGGTGTGTGGCGATGCAGCGGGAGAGGGTCTGCATCGCAGCTGCCTGCCGACTGCTCGAGCAAGCAGGTCCTGAGCCTGCTTGCGCCTTCTCAATCGCGACAGGCAATGGCGGGCATCCGCGGATGGCGTTTCAACCTTGAATAAAAGAGAGGGACTAGTCGCCTCGCATTGACTGGAGGCCGGAAAAGGGAGCGGGTGTTAGCGCGCGCGCACCAGCAGACCGATGGATTGGAATGAAACGTGAATAACACAATTCCCTCGGGCTCTACGTTTATCCCAGACGTTCAAAATCTATCATGTCGCGTAATCGGGGCTGATCCGGTCGAGGCGGCGCTTGAGAGCCGTCCAGGGCCGA
Organism: Bradyrhizobium shewense; assembly: GCF_900094605.1. Classification (GTDB taxonomy): domain Bacteria; phylum Pseudomonadota; class Alphaproteobacteria; order Rhizobiales; family Xanthobacteraceae; genus Bradyrhizobium; species Bradyrhizobium shewense. The sequence continues at coordinate 12,839 of NZ_FMAI01000045.1, forward strand.
AGGTTCCTATTGTAGCCCTCTCGTTGGAACTGCTCCGCCGTATGAGCGGCCACTCTGTCCGACGGCAGGACGATTTTGTGTCCACCTTGCATAGCCGCGATCTGGACCCGGCACGATTGCTCCAAAAGGTACATGTTGAGGAAGGCTTCGGACACGGTACGGCCAACTGTAAGTAAGCCGTGGTGTTTTAGGACCATGACATCTTTGTCCCCGAGATCGCGCACGAGACGCTCGCGCTCGTTGAGATCGAGCGCAACGCCCTCGTAATTGTGATAAGAAATGCCACCGTAGAAGCACATCGATTTTTGGTTTAATGGCAGCAGTCCTTGTTCTTGAGCCGCAACGGCCATTCCTGCCAAGGTGTGCGTGTGAATTACGCAATGAGCATCATGACGAGCCATGTGCACGGCCGAATGAATTGTGAAGCCTGCGTTGTTTACTTTAGCCTCGTCCTCTTTCTGAAGCGCATGCCCGTCCGGGTCGACAACGACGAGACTGGAGGCCGTGATTTCGTCGAACATCATGCCGTAGGGGTTGAGCAGGAAACGATGGGCGTCCCCAGGTAGGCGCGCTGACAGGTGCGTGGAGATAAGGTCGTCCATGCCAAAGTGAGCGATCAGACGATAAGCCGCAGCCAAATCGCAGCGAATCTCCCATTCATCCGAGGCATCGCGAAACATGGTCTCTCCTCCTCAAACCTAGCAAAGGAATCTCGAACTATAATAGCGACGGCGAAAAACAGGTTTTCACCGGTGAATGCCAATCCCTCGTGGATATTCCGCTCGTGGCCAACGAATTCGCAGCTTTCGCGCGCTCTCTTGGACATCTTTCCGGTCCTGTAGGCGGGTCCCTTTGCGCGCTTGCTTGAGGCGCAAGATAGTTGCCCAAAGCCTGGAGGCGTTTCACGCCTCACAGCCGCCAGCACTGTAGGTCGCAGACCGTGAACTCTTGAGAAGAGAGATACCAGGCATTGTGTCTCGCAGCTGATTGCGTCACCTAGATGCTGTCGTGACCGAGCTCGGCGAATGCCCCGCTCGAGCCGCGCAACTGAATCTCAGCCATAAAAGTTTGTGCAGAGGCCGCTCGGGACGGTATAGGCGTCTTCGTCCGCACATTCTCCATCAGCCAAACATTAACTGCCGGATTACAGTTGTATCCGTGCGTCTGTGCAGCACATCGGCCGACTTTGTTTGTGCTGGCGGCGCTACCGGTGTCTCCGATCAAGCGTGCCTTGAGCGCGAATTTCGTCCGCGAATTCTTCAAGACGACGGTGGACGGCTGACGTCTAATACGTTGGTGGAGCCTTTCACGAGTTAAAGCGCGTGGCGAAGCGCTACGTGCTACGAGCAATATTAACTCGTCGATGCCATTGTCAGTCGGCAGAGGTCTGTGATGCTGTAAACTGGGAGCTTCGTGATGCGGCGGATCGCCGGAGCAACAATCGGAAACGCCGCGCATTCGAACAGAATTATGGCGATCTCCGGATGGGCTGAGCGGAGACGCGCGATGCACGCGGCAACATCTGCCTCGATCGCGGCGACGTCGAGCGGCGGCGCCGGGCGCTTGAGCTCGTCATGCCAAAACTTGCCCCCTTCGATGCCGCCAATCACGACCCTGGCCAGCTCCGCCCGATCATCGATCCCGAGCAGATCTTCGCTGCAACAGGTCGAATCATAAGTCAGGACGGCGATCTTGGCGCGCTTCGGCAATTGACGAAGCAATGTGGGTAACAACAGCAGGCTTGACATCACGACGGGCACTGTGACCGAAGCCGCCACCGCCGCTTGATGCCGAACAGAAAAGCCGCAGGTCGAACTTATCGCGACCGCCCCTCGTTCGACCAGGCGCTGGGCGGCGGCTATGAAGGCGGGCTCAAGCGCCGCATCACCGCGTACGACGTTCTCAACCCAAGCTCCCGCGACCGTTTCTGAGATGGTTTGAAAATCGAACGTCGCCGGATTCAGCATTGAGCCGGACGCCGGAGCAGGCGGTATAGCACCGGGTGTGAACCCGCGCTCGAGATGCAGGATACCGAGGGAGCGGGGCGTTAGGTACGAGGTCATATAGCAACCATAGCCTGGTTCTGGTGGAATTATCGGCAATTCCGGCTGGTGGTCGCCGAAATTCTGCTTTCCATTAGGCAGAAGAGTGGAGTTTTGTCAGCCTACCAAAGGAAGAGGGCGACAATCCTGGCCTGACCGGCGGAAGCGTTGGACCTAAAGGCGCAAGGCTCATTCTTCGATCCTATCGGCCGAAAGATTTGACAGATCATTTTCGAATGAGCGCATAACTGCTCGATCTGATGAAAGGGTCTATGGGGCACGCTTTGACAGCGATTAAGTGTTCGTCGAGTCGAGTTCAAAAAAAGCACATTTCATGGAATGAAGCAGAATTTCGGCGGCAAATGGCCGCACATCGACGATCCTCAGCTCGGAGGAATCGTATCATCAAAAATTAAGCAAAGCGGAACCCGCCGGCCGGTTCAGTCACCGTGGATTGATTGGCCTTATACGAAGCTCCCGTTTGGGTTGTCTAGAGCAATCCTGAGCGGTTTCGAGGACTCGCGCTGAAGGGATGAAACGGATGTTGCGCGCTGCTTGGCCTGAACTGACAGGCAATCTTGCGTCCACACGGCAAAGTGCTGTCGTGTTCCTTGATGGCGTTGATCAGGAAAGCGACATTGCAAGCAGGAGAAACTGTGCTGCAAAATGGACAAGTATCGGAGACGCTCATTGCCTCTTTGCCGATCTTAGCGTTCAAAGAGGTACTCTTGACGAAGCAGCCCATGCGTGGCTTTGCGCGCTTACTGCATTTGAAGTTGCCAGACGACTATCCGATGAAGACGATCCGCAAAGGGCGGACGTTGTGGCCAGGCTTGAGGCCTGCGTCGAGGGCTTCGGATCGTTAGATCAGAGGGTGGAGCGTGTCGAAATCAAACTCTATGATCAGGGCGAATTGTCTGCCTACTACGTGCCCGCCAGTACTTCCAGTTCGTGCGTCCCCGCAATTGTGTGCATCAGCCGGGAAGAAGAAACGGCAGGGATCCTGCTTGGTAGACTCTTGCCTCTTATAACCGGTCGAAACATCGCGGTTCTCGTCGTCTCCTACGATGACGTCTCAAGTCATTGGCTTGGACCGTCAGAAATATTGCTTTCTGGTTGCTTGGATCATTTGTCGACCCTACCGGAGATTGATGCGTCTCGAATGGCGATCTACGGAGAAGGCCTTTCAGCCGCGCTCGCGACCAATTTTGCTGCGACTGACCGCCGCGTGTCTGCGGCAATTTGCGATGGGGGGCTTTGGAGCTGGACCCGCACTCGGTCATCTATTGAGTGGATGACTAGGGCTGCTGAGTCTCCGGACGCGGGGCTGTCCACGACGCAGCGATCGCGTTTGGCAAGGAAGTTAAGATGTCCCATTCTCGTCGTTGCTGGCGAGCGCAGTATTTTCAACGCGTCTGAGGCAATCAATTTAGAGGCTGATTGCGCCTGGGCGAGCATTGACCTGGAATTGTTAATGCCACGGACCCCAGAGGGGGCATTCGAGAACTTCATAGCATGCGATCAGGCCATCTTCGAATGGCTTGAGCGCAAGCTCGATCGCCCTCAAGCTTCATAGCAGCCCAAGGCTTAATTTCTGAGATGCCAGTCTGCTGTTCTTGGCGATCGCGTTTAGTCGCTTATTCAGATACGCAAGCGACTCCTCATCCAAGCCATTTAAAATCGTCGAATTAACGGCTTGTCTCTTGTCCGACAACTTAGCAATTTCCGTCCGCACCTTTGAGGTCAACGAGATCTGCAAGAATCTCGCATCATCAGGCGAGGTGGCGCGGATTAAAAACTCCAGCTGTTCAAGTTTCTTCGTCTGAGTCGTAATAAATGCGGGGTGAAACCCTAATTTATTGGCGACTGCAATGCCGGAGACACCGCTGCCATGGTCGAGTTCATCGATCGCCATCAGCATCAGCCATTGAGGTTCGCTTATACCGATTAATCCCGCCCAACTCTTATCGATCTCTTCCAGTTGAGCGCGAATCTCGACGATGTTCCAGATCAGGTCCCTTAAAGCCCTGTCAAATTGCTCTTGTGTGGCCATCTTCATTCATTTTTGCCAGTTTTGATTGTCCGCGGCGGTGAACGTGAGCGGAGACCGCGGCATCCTATCCAACCTCGGGAAGTCTGAAATAGCTCAGACAGAGCCCGCCCACCATCTAATTTATCAATTGACTAATACAATTGATAGGTGATATCAACAACGCGATCGCTAAGGCTCGTAAGGCGATCTGCTTAATGAAATCTCCAAAAAAAGCCCTCGGGATGCCCCCCGAGGGTTTTGTTTTTTATACGAATCCGGCTTTCTCTAGCGTTGGACGGTGGCCTGTTGCCAATCAGCAACGGTGCAGCACAAACGGATAATTTCGATCATTAATTGATTGTAGCAATTGATCATCGAAAGTATGTCTCGTTGGGACAGCGAGGGGGTCCTCGAAGTCGTTCCGTCAAGCGGTCCGCCCTGGGGTGGAGCTGGTAGCGGATCTTTGAAGGACGGAAACGCGATTTCCAACTTGGAGGTTCATCGATGAAGGTCATGAAGAGTATTGTTCTTGGATCTGCGGCAATGTTCGCGGGGGCTGGCGCGCAGGCCGCCGATCTCCCCGTCAAGGCCAAGGCGATCGAGTACGTGAAGATCTGTTCGCTGTATGGAGCTGGCTTTTACTACATCCCAGGCAGTGACACGTGCATCAAGCTCGGCGGGTATCTGCGCGTGGATACCATGCTGGCGACCAATGCTGACTTTGACGCTGCCGTTGGTGGTTTGGCTGGTGCACACAATCGGCTCAGCAACTACTACACGGCGCGGGCCCGCCAAGATCTGCAGATTGATACGCGCACGGCCACCGAATACGGCGTCGTTCGCACCTTCGCTGAACTGACGTTCACGTGGACAAGCGGCACCTACTCTGGCGCCGGCACGTCCGCTGTTAATGGTGCGACGAGCTATACCACCTCGCTCGGTTCCCAGATTGCTACAGGTGGAGTCGGTCTCTACTACGCATTTATTCAGTTCGCCGGGTTCACGTTCGGTAAGGCGGAGTCCCAATTTAGGACGCCCTGGGCCGAATATCCGGCGAACAGTTTCGAACTGCCGGGCAGCGCCGGTTGGGATCCCGTCAACCAGATCACGTATACGGCAGACTTCGGCCAAGGCATCACGGCGTCCTTCTCGGCCCAGGATCAGGTTCAGGCTTACACGACTAACATCTGGAACATCAGCGGTGCGACAGCTGCGGGTCTTGCAGTGGGGGCCTTCGGTGCTAACGACATCGGCGGGACCCGAGCCCCTGACCTCGTTGCGAGGGTTCGTGTTGATCAAGCCTGGGGGCTTTTCCAAGCTTCGGTCGCCGCCCACGACAACCATGCTGGCTACTACGGGGCGTCCGAGCCCACAGGCCATCCCGACGACAAGTGGGGTTGGGCTGGGCAGCTGGCGTTGTCAATCAAGAACCTCCCGACCGGCCCGGGTGACACAATCAACCTGACGGGCGTGTATACGTACGGTGCGAGCAGCTACAACTTCCATGACTACATGTCGCGATCATACGCGATGTATGGCGGCACCGGATTGCCGGGTGCTTACCAGAGCTTGGGTATCGCGGGGGTTTCGGATTCGGTGTTTGTCGCTGGAGCTGGTCAGGAGCTGACCACGACCTATGGTTTCAATGGCGGATACACTCATAATTGGGACCCGTATTGGAATAGTTCGATCTTCGGAGCGTGGGCGGCTGTGAGGTATAACAACACGGCTAAGGGCTACATCTGTGGCGCGATGGTCACCACTCTCGCCCTATCGAGCGGCACGGCCGGGTGTAATCCAGATTTCAATTATGCGGTGGTCGGCACGAAGACGTCATGGAGCCCCCTCAAGGGCCTGACCTTCACCGGTGAGCTTGCGTATATGATGCTCGACCAGAAGTATGCGAGCGGAAGCACGGTGACCCTTCCGCTTCAGTCGGGCGTCGCAAAGCCGGCTGCATTGTATGAGCTGAAGGACCAGAACAGCTTGGTGCTGCTGCTCCGCGCTCAGCGCAATTTCTAGATCGCCCCTGTATAGGAAAGGAGCAAACAACAGGCTCTTGAGTTGACCTCCAAGAAGGCCTCCGGCATGCCCGCCGGAGGCCTTTCTCGTTAGAAGTCGACTTCTGCCTGTGTGGCTCGATTGATCAGCTTCGAGAGGTCGTTCACGCTTCGCACTCGCGCCATATTTGCGGAGGGGAGCTGCAAAACCAGCATATTCGTTCTGACCGCGCGACCGCGCTGTCGAAACTTAGGTCTATTTCCGATCTGTGGCGCCATCGGGGAACACCATGCCCACCTTTACGGGAAGCCTTCAGGCGGGGAGGGTGCGCACGAAGCTTTAATATGGCGCTCAAGTGCCTGCTTCGATGCGGCAATAGACGAAGGAGGGAAGCACCTACTCTCCAGATCGCTTTGCCTCAAAACATCGAACTCGTGGGCTTCGTGCATGATATCCCGCACCCTAGCCATCAACGACGCAGAATTTCGGCCTATGCGTCTCTTATTTAGAGGGATTCACCTTTGCGAGGTTCTCTATAATGCTGCGGGTAGAATCTTTTAGGTCATCAGGATGCGCGCGGCGTGGCCTAACCTTTAGCGAAGTCGAGAAATCTTTCCTGGGGCCGTGACCATTCGAGGGCCGCGGAAATGCGCAGGCTCTGCTCAAAAACTTCAAATAGCCAAGAACCAAGGAGCTAAGAGAATGACCGTCAGCAAAGGACTTCAGGTGTTTCCGCGCACGGAGTACCTGCGAAGGCTCGCCGCTGTAAAAGCAGAAATGGTCAAGCGCGACATTGAAACGCTCGTGGTCACCTTTGACCGCAGTATCAATTATCTGACCGGATATACCGCGCGATCAGCCTATGTCCCGCAGGCGCTTGTCGTTTCCGTTCACGAGGAGGAGCCATCGCTCATCTTACGTCTCATGGATGTGCCAGCCGGAATCCATCTGACGTTTCTCGGGCGGAACAAGATAATTGGATATCCCGAATCGTTCGTTGGTAACCCCGAGAAGGATGGTTACGACGCTGTGATCGATTTTCTTCAGGAAGCTAAGCTCACCGACCGTGGGGTTGGTCTTGAAATGGGGCAGCTTCCCGCGCGCGCGGCGGAAAACTTCAAGAAGCGACTGCCCGGTGCGAGGTTCGTGGACTGTACGCACGTCGTCACTTGGATCAGGGTTATCAAGTCCGATCTTGAAATTGCTCTGATGAAAGAAGCTGCCGCAATTGCTGATGCGGGTATGTTGCGTGCAGCCGAAGTCATTCGCCCCGGTGTGCATGAAGCTGACGCCGTCGCCGAGATCCTTTCTACATTGGCGCGCGGCGCCAACGGCAAGCGCGGGACCGGAATTGCGAATATCTTCATGTGCTCCTCGCCGCGCACCGGAACAAGCCACATCATCTGGAGCGACGACATCTTCCGCCAGGGTTCACAGGTCAATCTTGAGCTCGGTGGCGTGCGCCACACCTATACGGCCGCGGTTATGCGCACCTTCTCGATTGGCAAGCCTTCCGACCGTCTACGTCGCCTACATGAGGCCGAAGTCCAGGGCCTAGAGGCCGCGCTGGAAAAAGTCCGACCCGGAGCAACCTGCAGCGACGTCGCCGAAGCATTTAACCGCACGATCGGGAAGTCGGGCTTTCAGAAAGAATCCCGCTGTGGCTATGGCATCGGCATCGATTGGAACGAGGCGGTCACAAGCCTTAAGGAAGGAGACATGACGGTTCTGAGACCCAACATGACCTTCCATCTGATGCTCGGCAACTGGATCGATGAGGATTTCGGCTATGTTCTCAGCGAGACATTCCGGGTCACGGACTCGGGGGCTGACGTGTTGACTCGGGTGCCACGTCAGATTTTCGAAATTTAACCCGCCTGCGGATTCTTCCGATCAAGAGCCCGCCGCGCTGAAGTTGGCAGCGTCCCTCGGGACGTTGCCAGTATACTCGCTGTATGCTCGCGACTCAGAGCAGCTTCCAGTTGCCGGCGGCCCCCTGCTTCTCCTCGGCGCACTCGCGAGATCGGCTGTTCTTTATTTCTATCCGCCTCCGGGTTAATGAGGGCAGGGGCGTCGGTCGTTTCAGTTTCGCTTTTCGATAATCCGCATCGGCATGGTTGCGGCCTGTGCTGCGCCGCGGTTTTCGCGCTGACGAAGCCGATCGCACCCGGCGCGATGTGCCGAGCTGGTCGCCTCGACTGCTGATCCGTCCCGGCCTAGGACGGCCGGCCGCGCCAAGTTAGGACGAGCCGGGGACCTATGATCCCGCGGTCCTCTCCTTGCTGCAGAATTTCGGCATATTAGCCCCGATCTTCGCAGCTATCCCGCTATAATACTCGTTTAGATTCCTTCCTTGAAGCCGAGACACAAGAGGGAGCGGCGATGCGAGTTTCGTCGACGGCGCAAATAAACCATGATCAGCTAAAATCGGTGCAAGGTCAAATAGCCTTTGCTCGCCGCTCGCCGGACGAGAAGGCGCCAGCAATCGTCGTGCCGGGCTCCGATGCGCCCCTGGTAAGCTATGACGTGACAATACGCGATGCGCGTCCGATTGTGGACGAACTTTCTCTCGACAGCGAAGGATTCACTCTCATTCAGCACAAGATCTCCTGCGCGAACGAGAGTGATCCGGAGATCATGCTGGACAGGTATCTCGAAGAAATGGTCCCGTTCATCAAGGACTACTTCAAGGCCTCGTGGGTCGTGCCCAAGAAAGACGCCGTTATCATTCGCTCTGTTGGCGCCAGCTCTGCTCCACTGGCTGAGAAGGGAGCCGGCCTGGTCAGGCCGTATGTGGCGAGCTTTGCTCATATTGACTATGCGCCGATCGCCGGCCCGGTTATGGCGGCGCGTGAAGACCAACTCCAGGGCATTCCGATCCGGGCGTATTCTCGATTGATGATCATTCAGGCCTGGCACGCTCTTTCCGAGCCTCCGCAGGATTTTCCCCTGGCGTTCTGCGATGGCAATTCGGTTGTCGACACGGATCTAGTCGATACCGTCTACGAGAAATACGACGTCAAGCACAAGACATGGCTGGTCCACTACAGTCCAGTTCATCGCTGGTATTACTTTCCGGAGATGAGCTCGGACGAGTTTGCTCTTTTTAAGGGGTATGATTCCGAAGACGATCACAATCCAAGGTCTGCTCATGCTGCCTTCGACAATCGTCGTGCTTACCCGAATGCGAACCCCCGCAGGAGTGTCGAGGCGCGCTTCTTCGTGTACTACGACTGAGTGCCGAAGGCGGAATCTTATAGTAGAGACCATACGCAAGTTCATAGGAAAGACTTGCGGCTGTTCGGGCGGACGGGAGACGTTCCTTAGATGAGCACAGTTCTGATTACGGGCGCAAATCGGGGCATCGGCCTTGCGCTTGCGCAGCAGTACGCGACTGAGGGTGCCGAGGTCTTTGCATGCTGCCGTGATCCAGCAAAAGCCGATGACCTGAAAGGGCTCGCCGCGTCGTCTGCCGGTCCCGTTCGGATCATTCCACTGGATGTCGCTGACGAATTCTCGATCGCCTCGCTTAAGCGTACCCTGGGGGATCAGCCAATCGACATTCTCATCAACAATGCCGGAATCAGCGGCCTATCGGCCGACCGGATCGAGGCCGAAGGTTACATCACCACGATGCGGGTCAACGCCTTGGCCCCCATGCTGATCGCGCAGACCCTCTACGACAATTTGAGACACAGCACGCAGAAGAAGCTGGTGGCAATCACCAGCATCATGGGCTCGACGAGCAGCGCTGCAGGCGGCAAGTATGCTTATCGAGCGTCGAAGGCGGCGCTCAACAATGGCATGCGTGGCTTATCGCGCGTCTGGGCTCGAGATGGGATCCTGGTGGCGCTGCTAAATCCAGGTTATGTGCAAACAGAGATGGTCAAGGGACAGGTTGCTTTCATATCGGCTGACGAGTGCGCGAGCGGCCTTATCGCTCGGATCGCGGAGCTCACGCCAGCCACCAGCGGCGTCTTTCAGGATTACCGCGGTGTGAGGATTCGCTGGTGAACGTTTCACGTCAGCCTAAAGGATTGATGCTCACGCCGGCTGGCTGGCTTCGAACTTGGCGTGCGTATCGCACCGGTGGCGAGGCGCAGTGCTCGGTTCTTCACGCGCGCAAGAGGGATCTTGCGCATTCTGCTTTATTCAGCCAAGGATCGTTATGACGGGCTGATTGGTGCCAGCGATATTCTGTGGTCGGGCAGGCCCCGAGCCGAAGACGAGCTCGCATCTCGATGTCGAGATACTGATAAAGCTGCCCGTGTTGCTACACACAATGCATACTCCGCGAATAAAGTGAAAATCGGATCACGTTTTGGCGCGTTCGCACGGACGCCAACGCAGCCGCTTCTCTTCTCAAGACCGATCTGCAGAAAGTACCCGCATGATAGAGCATTGCTATTGGCGGTTTCTCGCGCGCCTTGCATCGCGCGACACGACAAGCTACGTCATGCCATCCGTCGCTTGGCTTTTTCAGAGTGCGCTGACCTTGACTATCAGTCGGCGTTCAAATTTGACCCCCGTATTGCCTCACTTGCAGATGTTACCCTCGTGGCGAGCGCGAGGCTGCTTCGGCGCCAGCTCCGGTCGCCCGCGAGGCCCTCGAGCGCATCGCCCAGCTTTACGCGGTCGAGAAAGCGCTCCGCGGCCGATCGGATGCCGAGCGCCGTGCTGGTAGGCAGGCGCATGCCCGACCTCTGGCTACAGCCTTGAAGCAGTGGTTTGAAGCCAAGCTTGATCACCTTGCACAGAAGAGCGACACGGCGAAGGCTTTGCGTTACGTGCTGCGTCATTGGGACGGCCTGACGCTCTACCTTGAGGACGGGCGCATCGAGATGGACACGAATGCGGTCGAGCGTGCGATGCGGCCGATCAAGCTCAACGCCAAGAGCGCCCTGTTCGCTGGGTGCGACGAGGGTGCCGAGAATTGGGCATTGCTGGCTTCGCTCATTGAAACGTGCAAGCTCAACGGCGTCAGTGCCGAGCACTGGCTCTCTGACGTCCTCACAAAGCTCGTCAATGGCTGGCCTGCGGCGCGACTTGACGAACTGCTTCCCTGGGCGTCGACCTACACGATGCATGCGCTCGATCCGAGACTGGCAGCATGAGCCTCAACACGACCGCCGTCCGGATCCGGGTGACCATCAAGGACGTAAAGCCGGAGGTGATGCGATGCCTTGTCGTGCCACTCGCGCTGCGCCTTGATCGGCTGCTTCTGACGCTTCAGGCGGCGTTTGGCTGGACGAATAGCCATCTTTTCGAATTCCTGGCTGGGGACGGCCGTTGGGGTATCCCTGATCCCGATGGAGATTTTGGCCCTCAGCCGATCGATGCCCGCAAGGCGCGGCTCTCCGATATCGTTCAAGAAACAGGCGCCAAGACGATCCATTATCTCTACGACTTCGGCGACAGCTGGGATCACGTGATCAAGTTAGAAAAGTGGTTCGACAACACGACAACGGAGGGACTTCCCCTCTTGCTCGAGGCCATCGGTCGTTGTCCTCCGGAAGATGTCGGCGGTGCGTCAGGCTACGCCGACTACCTCAGCGCCATCGGCGACCCTAATCATCCAGAGCACGAAAATTTGCGGCTCTGGGGGCCCGAACAGTTCGATCCCAACGTCGTCGATTGGAGGGCACTCGAGGCCGCCGTCAACGCACTGTCGGGAATATGGAAGCCGCGCCGCCGCACCACGCGCTCAAAATAGACGTCAAGTGTCAATCAAAGGGCCGCTGAGCTACCCTTACGCTTAAATTGATTCTCGATACGAAACACATTTATAGTTGATGAAGTGAGTTTTTGATCCCTAATAGGAAACAAAATACTATACGCGGGCGTGATGCGCCCCTATATTGGCGACATGTCTTTGAGCGACTCGTCCACGACTGACCGGAGGGCTTCATGGCCAAGCAAACGCTGAACGTGACAGTAACTTATCCAGCCGCGGGCAAGCCTTTCCAGGACAAGGACGCGGTGCCGACCGAGACCCTCGCCTCGTTGAAAGCACGGGTGCTCACGAAGTTCGGTCTGAATGAGGGCGAGGAGAGCGGCAACCTGATCACCTACGTCCTGTTCAAGGGCAAGGAGCGCCTGGAAGATCTGTCAGTGACTCTGCAGATCCTGGCGGGAGACGCCGGTGCTCTGTCGCTGAAGCTCAGCCAGCAGATCGTGCAGGGCGCATGAGCCAGTTATCGAAGCTCAATTTTGATGATGATTTCAGCGAGGCCGTTGCCGCGGAGGATGCAGCCCGCTGGTGTCTCGAACGCAAGGGGGACCTTGAAGTTTGGGCGTCTTTGTCACCAGAAGGCCATGAACAGGAGTTGTTCACCGCACGACTGGCCTGGACGCAGTACCCAGGCGATTGGCCCCCGAGCGTCCGTTTCGTGGACCCAGCAACAGGGAGTCTTGCTTCGCCGACGGCTTGGCCCAGTGGCGCGGGATTCCGGCCTCCCAACGACATTTGCGCCAATTGGACACAAGAGGGCTACACGACGCATCCGGAATGGAGGACCGATCCGAGCAAGAGACTCGTGATTCAGGGGAACGCACTCCTGCTCATCGTTCGAATCCTGCAGCACGAACTCGACTGCAACTTCGCGGGTAGATACCGGCCATGAGCGGACTCAAGACACCGATCGCCTGGTTGCTCCCGGCGGAAGCAATGCAGACGTCCATCTCCGAGATGGCGCCGGACGGGGTGCGTGGTTGTGAGGGCGTCGCGTTGTGGCTTGGGCGCCGACTGGCCGGAGTTGTAAGCATTACGCACGTAATCGGCCTCCGCGGCCCTGGCGTGATCAAACGACCTGACCATCTCTCGATTTCGGCCGAACTGCTCGACGACGTCACCGATGTGGCAATCGAAAGGGGCGTCTACCTGGTAGGGCAGATTCACTCTCATCCAGCTCCTGGGTCGACCTGTCGGAAGCGGACAAGCGCTGCGGCATCCAGGCGCCAGGTTACCTTTCCGTGGTCGCACCGAACTTTGCTCGCGACCCCGCTACGCCGCCAGCCCGCTGCGGTTTCCATGTGTTTGATGGTAGTCGCTGGCGTCGGCTCGGGCCTTGGGAGCGTCCCTTGCGCGTTGCGATTGTCGGCGGCGCTGCGCCGCTCATTCTAGTCGAGGAGGCGCATCGATGACGAAGGAGCTCCGGTTCAGCCGCCTTATTGCAAGCGTTGTGGAGCTGGGGGATCAGTCATTCGAGCCGCAGAGGTTCACAAACCAGCCTGTGCTTCTCACCGGGACAGCAGATGTACTCGCGTCGGATAACGGCGCCGAGATGGCTCGTTGCGCCCTACTCTTGCTGATGCGCATGACAAAATCGCTGACAGTGGCGCTGCCAGCTGGGCAAGAGGCGCTTAAGCGCGAACTTCGCGGTTGGGCGCTGCAACACGCTTGGGACGAAGTCCCGCAGTTCATTTGCGATCCCGTAGATCTTTCGTCTTACGCCGCAATACTTTCAATTGGCGGCGGCCCGCGAGCGGATTTCCCATGGACTGTCATCACTTCGGATGGTTGGACCGTACGAGTTACCTCGACGGCTGCGCCGGTCAGCCAGAACTGCGAGCTCTCAAATCCGGTCGGCGCTTTGGCCGCCGCCTCGCTCGGCGCCGGCGAGGTGTTCAAGCGGCTACTGGGACTGCGCGAAGACAAAGGGCTGTTCCTGGATGGATGCGTCTTCTCCCTTTGGTCCTATGTCGCGGATGGCGCATCCGGACCTGCGTTGCCGGACGTACTTGATGTGGACTTGCTCCTCGCGGGAGGCGGCGCGATCGGCAATGGCGTGGCTCATTTGCTGTCGCGCCTTCCTCTGCGCGGGCGCTGTCACATTCTGGACCGCCAGACTTATGGGGAGGAGAACTGGGGGACCTGCCTGCGGCTTACGCGGTCGGGCACCAAGGACCCGAAGGCAAATTTTCTTTCAGCGCTTTTCACTGGCAATCTCGCAGCCCATCCCGTCCGGGGCCAAGTCGAACAGCTGGAGGAGGATCCGGCGTGGCAGACGCCACCAATTGTCCTTAGTGGCTTCGATAACATCGAAGCGCGTCACGCAGTCCAGGACCTCTGGCCAGACCTGATCATTGATGGTGCACTCGGCCCAAGGCTCGAGTGCCAAGTGAGCGCTCATCCCTGGCCCTCGCGCACAGCGTGCCTATGCTGCATTTTTAAGTTGCCAGCGGGTGAGCGCGCCGAAGTCGTCCAGCAGCTAATGACAGGCTTAAGCCCTGCCGCTCTCGCCGAACCGATGCGTCTGCTCTCGGAGGTGGACGTCGCAGCAGCTGCGCCGGAGCGGCGGGAGTGGCTTGCCGAGCAGGTAGGCAAACCGATTTGCTCCGTGCTGGAGGCGGCCAGCGCGCTTTCGGCTGCCTCAATCGACGCGGGGTTTCGACCCTCGGTGCCGTTCGTTGCTACTTTTAGCGCCTGCATGATGGTGGCCGAACTTGTCCGCTACCTGACGACAGGGGCGGTCGGAGTGGAGCCGCGCTTCTTTTTGAGCCTGCTGTGGGGCCCCCAATTCGGGGAGCATTACTCTGAGGATCGGCATCGGAATTGTGTATGCACGACGCGTGCGGCAAACATTAAAAAGGTTCGCGCCGCCCGAGCCCGCGCGTAACTCAACACTAATCGGGTTGCCTCGAGGCTCAAAGAAGTGTCTCCTAATAGGTAACGATTCGGCCAGGGCAGCGTGCAGTGGAGATCAGTTTTGGCGACGCCCGGCTGTGTGCCGTATTCAACAGCTTCCGTCTGCTTTGCAACAGCTATGGTCGGGATGTTGCGCACTCAATCATCATTCGCATGGGCGTGCTCGCGGCCGCGCCGTCCCTGGTGACAGTACCGCGCAAACCGCCGATCAGCCTGAAAGCCGAGGAAGGGACCTACAGCGTGACCCTCGCCAGAGCTCGCCGACTTCGATTCCAGCCTTGGGAGAAGGGGAATTCGGCATCAATAGAACTCGAGAAAATCACCGCGATTGAGATAATTGGAGTTGAGGCGTGAGACCCGCGCGAACAAAAGGCGTGGACCATGTCTGAGCGCTTTCGATACGAGCCGGACCACGTGGCGCCGCCCGGCGCGCTGATCCAGGATCAGCTGGACGCGCTTGACATTTCGGGGCGGGAACTGGCGCGCCGGTGCGGCCGCTCACCTAAATTGATCGCAGAGATCATCGCAGGGAAGGCACCCATAGAGCCAGAAACTGCGCTGCAACTGGAGCGGGTCCTCGAGACTTCCGCGTCCATCTGGCTAGGCATGGAAGCCAACTATCGGCTTCATTTGGCACGTTCGAAGGAACAGCAGGCGCTCGCATGCCACATCGGCTGGGCTAAGACTTTTCCGCTACGGGAACTAGCGAAACGTAGCCTTCTCAGCCTGGAGGCCGACGCCGCGGCCCAGGTTCGGGAAGTCCTGAGGTTCTTCGGTTGTGGAAACGTCGAGGCGTGCCAGGACCGCCTCGACGAACTTTCGGCCGTGGCCTTCCGCCATTCGCCGTCTTTCGAAAGCGATCAGGCAGCGCTACTCGCTTGGCTCCGAATTGGTGACATTCGTGCGGAGGCGACCGAGACGAAGGAATTCGACCGTGCCCGCTTCCTCGCGGCTTTGAAAGACCTACGCGGGATCACTTTGCAGCCAATTGACGTGTTTCTCCCAGAGATTCAGAAGCGCTGCGGCGAAGCGGGCGTAGTCTTCATACTTGAGCGAGCGCTGCCAAAAGTCGCACTTAGCGGCGTGTCAAGGTGGCTTTCGCCGCGCCGGGCACTCATCCAGCAAACGGCGCGTCATCTGTCTAACGACCATTTCTGGTTTACCTTCTTTCATGAGTGTGCCCATCTCGTTCTCCATAGTCGCAAAACAATTTTCCTGGATGGCAACGGAATGTCCAACGTGGCTGCAGAACTCGAGGCAGAGGCCAACGACTGGGCTTCCGACTTTCTTATACCGTCGGATGCGCTGACCCGCTTCATCACGCGCTTTACGTATGCCGAGAACGAAGTCGTCGAATTTGCCGAGAAACAGGGAATCGCGCCGGGGATCGTCGTTGGCCAGCTGCAGCACAGAAAAGTGCTTCATTTCAGCCAAATGAATCACCTCAAGCAGCACTACGTCTGGGGCTAAAAAGAGTCAGAGCGTTCGAGCGTCTACGTTCGCCCGCAAAGCCAATCGTAGATTATCGTGGTGGGACGCGAGGAATCGAACCTCAAACTTCCGCCGGATTGTTGAAGCCTCGTGAGAGTACCTCTATGTCCTAGAGATAGCTGACACCACCAGCCACGTCCCAGTTACAAGCTACGAAGAACCCATTGCCAGCTCTGCGCAAACCCAGCCACGAGATAGTCGCTCAGGCACTTGCGAGCGGTAAAACTCAAGCCGATGCATATCGCGCGGGTGGTTACGCTTTCCAACCGGCCAACGCTCATCGATCGTGCACGAGTCGCGCAATCGCGCACCGAGTCCAAGAAATAATCGCGGAGTGCGTCGCTCAAGAATCGAGGGTTCGGGACCTAGCGATCGAAAAGACCGCCCTGACGGACAGCTGGATCATCATTCGGCTTCGACACACCATCGACATGGCGATACGTGGGCTGCCGGTCTACGATAAGCATGGGCGGCAGCTTACCAATTTGGATGGATCGCCAATTTTTCGGCCGAATTTAGCGCAAGCGAACAGCGGTTTGCGATTGGCTGCACAGATTCAAGGTATGCTGGTCAAACGTCATGAAATCGGGGAGCCGGGACAGTTTACGCGGATGATGGACCAGGAACTGGAGTTTTCTTTGATCGAAGCTTGGAAGGCGTTAGGATTCTGTGAGAAGATCATTCAGGAGGCGCTAACAGCGAAGGTAATTACGAAAGACCAGCATGACAGCCGTTGACCCTACTGAGGCTAACATAATGAAGACTGATCTGTTGGAAGTCGTTGACTCTTCTGACCTCTTGGATGCCGACTGGGCTGAGATCAATAGATGGCGCCAGGTCCTTCTTAACAGAGGGCTGGATGGCTTAGCGGTCACGATCGATGCGCTAAGCGATAGGGATGCTCCTCAGAGCGGTCGTATTCTGATGGCACTCTTTCCTAACATGGTTCGCGACATCGTGAGGGACGAGCTTGCCAGCAGAGGCATCACTCAGCAGGACCTACTCGATGCCATCCGTGAACTCGAGAGTCCGGCCCGCGACCAATAGCCCCCAACTATTTGAAACGAATGTCGGCATTCCGTTTCGACAGATCATGATGGAAGCGGCGCCGCGGTCCTCGCTGAACACCAGCATGCCGTCGAGGCCGGCGATCTTTCTTCGCTGAATCCGAGTTCGGCATGTCGGTGAGCGAATAAACGCCGGCCTCGCTGGAGCTAGCGCGCGTGGCATCGGCATCCGGTCAAATCCTCGGTAGAAGTATCCGGTTCTGACGTTTTTTCGACCACGATTGAGATGAATCAAAGTACTCGCGCGCTTACCCGTTGTTGTATTGATGTTGTTCTGGGCGGGCGATGGCGGGTCAATCAGGCGTCACCGGCATCACCAGCGACGACGGCCGCCGCCGCACAGGCCGAATGGTAGAAGGCGGTCCTATTCGCGTCTTTTGGCGGCCGACCTTCGTACTCTGATCACGGCGGCGGATTAGGAGGGAGCACAGCAGACCCAATTGTGCTCAAAGCGAGTTCCTCGGGTTTAAACCCAAAGGAACTTCTAGGCCTGTAGGGTGGTGTGTCGCGCCAAGGCAGGCGCGATCTTGCGGGCGGTCGAGAAGGTCAGAGCCCTTGTCGCTCCCGATTGAATGTGACCTCCTCATTTCTATGCGCGCCGAAGCCGCTCTCGTTGTCCTGGGCAAGCTTGCGATCTCGCAACTTTTACGCGACTATCGGCGGGTTGGATGCGGAGGCATGTCATGTCTAAGGCAATGATTTTCCTAATGGACGGTACCGCAAATGACGCCACTCAAATCAATTTGGAAACCGAGACGTGTTCTAACGTCTACGCTATCAATCAATTGATTGCAGATCACAAGCAAAAAGGAAACGAGATATCAACGCAGGTTACATTTTATCTTCCGGGAGTTGGAACAAAGTTCACTGTGAGCGCGGCTTCAATTTTTAGCGAAATTCTGCTTCGGAAAACGCAATATATTTTCGGCGACAATCTCGATCAATTGGTTTTGCGCGCGTATGTAAATCTCGTCGCGAACTACCGTGTAGGTGATGAAATCATTCTGATCGGCTTCTCGCGCGGCGCTGCAGCAGCGCGTATCTTTTCACGACTCATTTCGGACTTCGGAATACTGAAATCAGGATTTTTGACGCACCTGGATCGGATGTGGCGAGACTTCATCGCAGTCTCAGAGAAAGAGGATGATGCGAAATACTATGGAGCGATTGAAATCCTCAAAAAGAATTTGGCTGAAGAATGTGAGAGCGACCACGTTTTCCACGACGCGCCCAAGATCAAGTTCATGGGGCTATTCGATACGGTTACCGGCCCCTTTGACCGGGATATAGGCGAGAACCTCATCGCGCGAGATCAGAAGCCCGCTTCAAATGTTTCGTCGATAGTGCATTTGTTAAGTATGCACGAAAACCGTGTGGAATTTCCGCCGCGTCGGTTCCTTTTCAACGGCACATGTGAACTGCGCGAGATATGGTTGCCAGGGGTCCACGCAGACGTTGGTGGGGGCTACAAAAAAGATTTCTTGTCCCGAGTTGCCTTGCTCACTATGGCGAAATTTCTTGAGAGGATTGGCGAAGTTACACTTATTCCGGAGTCTGTTGATCGGCTGACGCAGACCGTGCGTAACGATATCCAAAATAAGAACTTTGTAATTAATCGCAACGCCAAGATAAGCGGTGGGAAGAATATGCGTTCAGTCGCGCGAGAAGATCATGTGCATCCCATTCATTTCGAGCTTCTCAAATATCACGTCGAGTGGAAGGGCAATTCGATGGTTTACGAATCTCGAATTCCGGATGGCTGTCCTAAGGACATCGATGTTCAACAGTGGTTTGATCCCGCGTTCTCGGACGTATTTGAGAGCTTGAAAGGAATGCCACTCCATAGAAACCCGTGAGGCGCATTAGGCTGGATCGCTTGCTGTCTTTTTAGATCTGGATGACTCAGACCGAAAGACCAGCCGAGCCCTAAGCGTCCGCTAATGATGCTGTGGAAGGCTCCTGCTCCGGCACGAGAGTGCGAAGGAGTGAGCGCCGTTTGAGGCTCCCACGATTCGGAGGAGCAGCCTATGCAGTCGATTTCGACAATCGGTCTTTCGCCAAGTCGGTATTTCAAGTGCATGGCGTTGATGCAGTCGGCCAGGTGGTCCTGCGCCGTCAGTTGAGGCGCCGCCACGTCCTAGCATTTTGGCAGAAGCTGGCGCCATGCCTGGTAGGCATCGAGGCGTGCGCATCATCGCACCATTGATCTCGCGATCTGCAGGCGTTGGGGCATACCGTACGATTGATGCCGCCGGCCTACGTGAAGCCCTACGTCAAGCGGCAAAAGAACGACACCACCGACGCGGAGGCATCTATGAAGCGGTCACGAGATCTACCGTACGCCTCCGCTTGCGGCCGCCTTGATTGACGGAGGCGAGCGCCGCAGGTCCTAGGGGTAATCCTAGGAGAAGCGCTATGACGATATCGCGGGCAGAGGTGATCACATCGGTAGAGCGGCGGCGGCGGTGGTCGCGAGATGAGAAGGAGCGGCTAGTTGCAGCATCGCTCGAGCCCGGAGCCACTGTTTCCGAGGTGGCTCGCATGGCCGGCCTTCATGTGAGCCAGCTGTTCCGGTGGCGTAAAGAGCTTTGCAAGCACGGTGAGACGAGTGTGGCGCCGTTCGTGCCGGTCGAGATTGGGCCGTCTGTGCCGGCGCGGGATGTGGCCGAAGCACGATCGACGACAGCGTCGGCGCGTCGAAGGAAGAGCCAGGGCATCATCGAGATTGATCTTGGAAGCGGACACCGCATCCGGGTCGATGGTGAGGTTGATGGAGACGCGCTACGTCGAGTTCTCGATGCCCTGGTGCGCCGATGATCCCGGTTCCGACAGGCGCGCGAGTGTGGCTCGCGACAGGCTACACCGATATGCGCAGAGGCTTTCCGTCGTTGGCACTCCAGGTGCAGGAGGTGCTGCACAAAGACCCGCTCAATGGTCATCTGTTCGTCTTCCGTGGTCGCCGCAGCGATCTTGTGAAGGTGATCTGGCACGATGGCCAGGGAGCATGCCTGTTTACCAAAAGGCTCGAGAGAGGCCGGTTCATCTGGCCATCGGTTGCCGGTGAAC
>NZ_FMAI01000044.1 GCF_900094605.1 Bradyrhizobium shewense
GCGCTTGAATGACAACCGGTCGCCCAGCGCCTCCTCCAGTTCGCGCTCCGAAAGACCGTAGAGCGACTGCAGCAGCACCGCGCGAAACAGCACAAGCACCGGATAGCCTGGACGACCGGGGCTCCCTTCATCCCGCAAATGGCCGATCAGCTTCTCGAAACGGTACCACTTGACCAGGCCAGCCAACCGATCCAGCGCCGCATTGGCGCCGGCGCCCTTCGGCATCAGCGCTTCCACAAAGCTCGGCTGTCCTGTCCGCTTCACCGCCATCGATACCTCCAAGGCTTTGCCCTAGGGAATCACAACTGGCGGATTACGCAACAGGCCCTTCATGGGAGAGAGGTCGATCATGATCCCGCCGTCGATGGTTGCGCGTCCTGCTACATTGTGGCCACCGCCGCGAACGGCGACCTCGAGGCCGAGCTTGGTCGCAAGAGCGACGGCGTCGACGACGTCGGCCACGCTGCGGCACCTGGCGATCAATGCCGGCCGCTTGTCGACCAGCCCGTTATGGACCTTTCGCGCTTCCTCATAGCCCTCGTCCGCCGGTTTGAGGAGTTGCCCTCCAAAGGAGGCGCCAAGATCGGCGGCAGCGCTGGCGACAGATGCGATGGACGACATGACCTGATCTCCTTAGCTTGACCCGCCATATCCTTGACCGCGCACTATCTCCGCGCAAATCCGAAGAATTCAGGTGACGATGAATTAGTTTCACCTAGACTGGGCGGGCATGCACAAGCTCCCGCCCCTGATCGAGCTTCGCGCTTTTGAAGCCGCCGCCCGCCATCTGAGCTTCAAGAAGGCAGCGGCAGAACTCGGCGTGACGCCAACAGCGATCAGCCATCAGATCGGGTTGCTCGAGCAATATTGCGGTCGCGCTCTGTTTCGCCGCAGACCACGGCCGCTCTCGCTGACCGATGCCGGAGCGCGGCTTTTCCCCGCCATACGCGGCGGGCTCGAGGTGTTTGCCGCGGCCATTGCGAGCGTCAAGCAGGAAGGCGCCCAACAGCCTCTCCGGGTGACGACAACCAACGCGTTCGCCAGCCGCTGGCTCGTGCCTCGCCTGCCCCTGTGGCGCAAGTTGCATCCCGACGTGCCGCTGGAGGTCATCGGCACTGACACGGTGCTCGACCTGCAGGCCGGAGACGGCGACGTCGCCATTCGCTACGCGACCAGCCGAGTAAGGCCGACAGACGGCATCGTCGAAGATCTCTTCACCGATACATTCTGGGCCGTCTGCAGTCCGCGCCTGCTTGCAGCGGGGCGCTTGATGCGACCGGTCGACCTCGCAAATCACGTCCTGATCCACTCCTACTGGTCACCGGCCGATCGTGAGCCGCCCACCTGGCAGCGATGGCTCGCCGCGGCTCAGCGCAGATGGCGTGACGTCCCCCCGTTCAAGGACATGCAGCATCTGAGTTTCCGCGAGGAATTGCACGCCATCGAGGCGGTGATCGCAGGACAAGGAATAGGAGTGTTCAGTGATGTGCTCACGGCACACGACCTCGCCGCCGGTACGCTCGTGAAGGCGTTCAAGTTGAGCTTGCCTGGCTACGGCTTCCATGTGGTCAGTAAGGCAGGCCATCCGCGCGCGAGAACCATCCGCGCCTTTTCGGAATGGTTACGGTCAAATCCTTGATCCGCGTCCCTGCGCATTCGAGATGTCCACTCCAGATCCCGGCGAAATAAACGTGACCCGTCATGCCACCGCAAGTTGTGATCACGCCGATCGTCGTATAGCGTCAGTCACGGTCCCTCACCATACGTAGTCGATCGCTTCATGCTCGCCCGAATATTGCTTCTGCTGGCCTTGCTGTCGCTTCCCGGCGCATTGCGTGCCGAAGCAGCGCCGGCCGAGAAACCCGGCTTTGCCTCCAGGCTGACGATCTATCTCGCCAAAGGCGCGCCCGACGCGTGCGGGCCGGGCTGCGACCGCTGGATCGCGATCGAGGGCCAGATCGATCAGGACGCAGCGTCCCGCATTCGCCGCTTCCTCGCCGGCGTCAAGGACCTGCAGCGCCCGATCTACCTTCATTCGCCCGGTGGAAACGTTGAGCAGTCCTATGTGATCGCCCGGCTGCTACGCAGCCGCAAGGCGATCGCCCGGGTTGGCCGGACGATCGCGACGGCGTGCACCGCGGGCACGCAGATCGACGCCGCATGCCTGAAGATCAAGAATGCGACCGGCGAGGTCGGGGCCGAACTCAGCACCTATCATGCGATGTGCAACTCGGCCTGCGGTTACCTGTTTCTCGGAGCGACCTCTCGCGAGGTTGCTCCCGACGCCGCGCTGGCGGTCCATAACTCCAGGCTCATCCTCCGGTTTCGAGGCAATCCCCCTCCGGAAGTGGTCGCCGAAGCGCGGCGGCGCCGGATCGCCGGCGCCGACCGCGACCGCGCCGCGTTCATTGCGGCGATGGGAATCAGCCGCGAGCTCGATGCACTGATCAGCACCGTGAAGTTTGAAAGCCTGCACGTGCTGACGCGGCCCGAGCTCTACCGGTTCGGAATCGACACGCGACCGCTGGCCGAGACGATGTGGCGGCTGGAAAAAGGAGCGCGACCGTTCATCAGCAAGATCGCCGCGGTGAAGAAGGAGAGCGACGCCTCGTTCCGGACCATGGAATGGCGCCTGTATTGCGAAAACAAGAAGCGCGTGCCGCTGATGTTCGCGGGTGAGATCGACGCATCGACCGCCGGCAAGAAAACGATCCTGATCGCGGCCAGCGCCGACATGAGCAAGGAAGCCGGAGGGCCTCCGGTGCGGTTCGGGAAGTACGAGGTCTGGAACGGCGCCGTCGACCCCGACATGGTCAAGGCAGTGCTGGCCTCGCACTCCCTGCAGGTGCGGGAAACCACGCCGGAACCAGAGGGAAAGGCTGACGTCACAAGCTTCAAGATCGACACGACCGGTTTGGCGTCGGTGTGGACGCAGCTCGGGACGTCGTGCACCTCGGTGGCGACAGGCCCGGCAAAGGCTTGGCCAGCGAATTCTCTGCGGCCGACACCCTGGACGGACAGTCCATGGACAGTCGGCGGTACCCTGCCGAACGTCAGCGCAACGCCTGCGGCCACGCCCGCGCCGTAGTGCGCAGGCTTGCAAATCAGTCTTCAAGAGCTGAAGCCTGCCCCCTCCCTCAGCCCTCGACCGGCGTGTAGATCACGAGCTTCAGCGCGGGATCGTCGTTGGCCTGGAAGCTGGTGTGCTCGAACCGGAGCACGCCCCTGGTCGGGTGGTTCATGGTCTTGAGGCCCGAGGCGGTGCTGCGGATGTCGTGGGCTTCCCACCATTTGACGAATTCTGCGAGCGCAGCGACCGCGCTTCATTCGATCACCTCATCGGCGCGAGCAAGCAGCGCCGGCGATGGCTCGATCTCGAGTTGCTTCGCGGCTTTGAGGTTGATCACGAGTTCATAGCGCGTTGCGGCCTGAACTGGCAGATCGGCAGGTTTCTCGCCCTTCAGCACCCGATCTACATATGACGCCGCTTGTTCGTACAGCCGGACGCTGTCAACGCCATAGGAGGCGAGCCCCCCTCTCACGGTGTTGTCACGCAACCCATAAATCATCGGCAGCCGATGTTCAGCAGCAAGCTTCACGATCAGGTTGCGATACCGGCCCATGATTGAACCCGGCAGCTGGATCGCGCCCGTTCCCGGGATGTAGTGTGCGCTTTCAAAGAACTGCTTGATGTCGGTCTCGTCACTCACCGCGCTGATGGATACCTGCAGGCCGGCCGCAGATGCCGCTTGCGCCACCGTTGGAAGGAGGGTTCTCGACGCGGGCACGGTAGGGTCGTACATCACAGCGACCACCTTCACATCCGGCTTAAGCGCGCGAAGCAGTTCCAACCACTTTCCTGCCAATGAAGTCTCGAACATCATGAAGCCCGTGATATTGCCGCCGGGATGCGCAAGCTCCGCCACCAGTCCGTCGACGACGGGATCGATCGTCTCCGCAAATACGATCGGAATCACGCGCGTGACGCGTTGCAAGGCCCGCGCGACCTCACCATTGCCGGCGAGCAATGCGTCGGGATCGGCGTCGACGAGCTCGCGCGCGTAGCTGTCGAGCAATTCGCGGTTGCCCGCAGTCCAGCGGTAGTCGATCCGGACGTTGCGGCCTTCGTTCCAGCCGAGCCTGCCGAATGCGCCCAGGAAGGCCTTGATGCGGAGCTGCCCTTCCGCGCTGCTCTCGGGCAACTGCATCATGATTCCCAAGTGCCGCATGCGACTGGCGCTCACCGCTATGAGCGGCCAGGTACATGCCGCGCAGGATGCGGTTGCGATAAAGAGGCGTCGATGTATCTGCACGTCTGGCATCGCCGCACTTCTCGATCACCCCTCTGTTATTTCCGCACGGTCGGTTTGGCGGATGCTGTGCTCGGACTAGGCGAGATCGCGAACGTTAGCCAGGTGTTCCAGCCCTCGGGCCTGTTCTGTGCAGCGAATTCCCAGTACCCCTTCAGGTTCACGTAGCCCTGCAAGCCATCCCCGAGTGGGATGATGTAGCCGATCTGAGGGCCCACATCCGCGACGCGAGACCGGAAGCCGCCGAGCGAAGCTGGCGCGCCGAAGTCGTCCGTCACCTGCTGGAAGTAGTAGCGGACCAAGCCAAGCTGGAGTGTTTGGTGAAGAAGTGCGACGTCCCCCAGTCGAGATGGAAGTCCATCCCATTCTGATACTGGCTGGCGGTGTTCTTGAAATTGTAAGTCAGCCCAGCAAGCCACGAGAATTCGTTGCCGGTCTGTGGGTTGAAGTAGGTGTAGCCGCCGCCGACGTCGATTACGCCATGTCCGATCCCCAGATTGGCGATCCTGTTCGGATCGTAGGCCCCGACCGGCACATCCCCTTGGCCGTAGACCATCAGATTGCTGGTCCCCATGTTCCACTTCAACGCGACTTGCGGGACGATGTCGCCGAAGCCGGTGAACTCCTGGGTCCGGCTCAATGCGATGGTGTTGCCCAACGGGCCGGTCAGCGACAAGGCTGCTGACGCCTCGTTCCTGCCAGCGACGCCGAGCACAGTAACGGAGGCCTGCGCTCCCAGCACGGGCGTGGCAAAAACGTAAGTCGGACCGAACAGCGCGAGATCGGCCCTGCCGCTGATGCCGACATCCAGCCTGCCGCCGCGTGGAAACTGTGTCCCCGGCGCTGCGGCAACGTCGGTGTGGTAGTAGATCGTGGCCCAGGCCCAGCCTGGCGTACCTGGCGCGGCGGCGAGGCTGCCGAACGTGCCGGGCAGCCAGAAACTGATGCCGCCCTCGCCGGCGGAAGCCGACTCCAAATTGACAAGCAGCGCCAGTGCACTCAGGCATGTGAGCGAAAGGATCTTTTCCCGCTTGGCAGTTTTCATCTTTGTCCCCTGCGTAGGTGTGATGTCCTGCTAGGCTAGCCTCCCTGTTTTGCAGACCCGCGATGCTTGCCGCCGGGGCCCGCCGCGGCGGCCGCTACTTCAGCGCTAGCAGGCCTCAAGCGCGCTTCATCGCCCGCGCGGCCTCCTTCTCCAGATCCAGATAGACCTCGGGGCTCACATCCACTGCAACACCGAGGATCGTGCCGCCCTTGAACGTGCCGGGCGTCTTGTACTCCTGGCTCACCGCATCTCCGCTGTCCCGCCCGATGCAGAGGCCATCACCCGACAGCGTGAACTTACCGGACTGCACGCGCATGTCGCCTTGCGCAACAGCCTTGTCGTTGACGTACAGCGTCGTCTTGCCGAGCGATTCGCCCTTGGGACCGGCCTTGTCGCGGATGAACTCCATGCCGAGCGTATACTTGCCCGGCTTGAGTTCGTCCGACACAAGCCTCTGCTCCGGCTTTATGCCGAGGAAATTGTAGACGTAGTTCAGCTTGCGATCTTTCAGGAACAGCGAATGGCCGCCGAAGCGCGAGCCGTGGGCGAAAATGACACCGGAAGCATCGGGGTCCGTGATCTCGACATCGGCGATGATCTTGTATGAACGACCGCGGATGTTGACCGCGACTCCTTCGGGCACCGCCGAGGTTCCGGGATAGTAGACGTAGCGCAGGCGCGGCTTCTCTTCGCTCGGCCGCTCCGCTCCGAGGATCTCCGCGGGGCTTCGATCGTCGAGCGGCAGCACGAAGTTCTTGTCCGCCTCTTCGAACCAGGTCTTGACCAGCGCCTTGAGCTTGTCGGGCTCCTGCTTGGACAAGTCAGTCGATTCGGAGCGGTCGGCATCGACGTGAAAGAGCTCCCACTGGTCCTGCTCGAACTTTCCATGGCCGTAGTAGGTCACGTGCAGGGCCGATGCCTTCCAACCGTCCTCCCAAATCCCGCGCGTGCCGAACATTGCGTAGTACTGCCGCCTCTTCTGCGTCGGGGCGTCGTTGCTCTCGAACGAGTAGCGCATGGACACGCCCGACAATGGGTACTGCTCGACACCACGATAGACCTTGGGCATCTGCAGCCCGCAGCAATCGAGAATGGTCGGCACGATGTCGGTTGAGTGATGGTACTGGTTGCGCACCTCGCCTCTCGCCTTGATGCCCTTCGGCCATGAGACGACAAGCGGACAGCACGTACCGCCGGCAAATTGGGAATAGCGTTTGAACATCTGGAAGGGCGTCGAGAACGCCACGGCCCAGCCGGTCGGGAAATGGTTGTAGGTCTCCGGGCTGCCGAGGACCTCGAGATATTTCATGTTCTCCGACAATTCGTCGGGATAGTTGTTGAACAGCTTGTTCTCGTTGACGGAACCGCTGGGGCTGCCTTCACCCGATGTGCCGTTGTCGGCGCAATAGAACACGATCGTGTTCTCGAGCTGCTTGCTCTGCTCCAGGTAGTCGACGATGCGGCCAATTTGCGCATCGGTGTACTCCGAGAAGCCGGCCCAGACCTCGGCCATGTGCGAGAACAGTTTCCTCTCGTCCGCATTGAGCGAAGCCCACGGCCGTACCGCGTCATTGGGTTCGGCCACCTCCTTGGGCATCGGATTGATCGGAGTGAGCTTGGTATCCTTGGGCAACAGCCCCTTGGCGATCATCCGCGGCAGCACCCATTCGCGATAGGCTTCATAGCCGTCATCGAACTTGCCCTTGTACTTGGCGATGTAGTCCTTCGGAGCATGGTGCGGGGCGTGGTTTGCGCCGGGACAGAACCACATGAACCAGGGCTTCGAAGGGTTGCTCGCCTTCTGATCGCGTATCATCTGCAAGGCTTGATCGGCCAGGTCCTTCGACAGGTGGTAGCCCACTTCCGGCTCGTAGGGCGGCTCGATGAACCTGTTGTCCTCGACGAGGTCCGGATACCACTGGTTGGTCTCGCCGCCGAGGAAGCCATAGTAGCGATCGAAGCCCTTGTTCAGCGGCCATTGCGCGCGCGTGGCACCGGGCGCGACATCGTTTTCCGGGACATTGTGGTTCTTGCCGATCCAGAACGTGCTCCAGCCGGCATCCTGCAAAACCTGACCAATGGTCGCGCATTCGTCGGGAATGCGGCCGTTGGCGCCAGGGAAACCCTGCGCAGTTTCAGTGATCGTCGAGCATCCATTGAGATGATGATTGCGCCCGGTCAGGAACGTCGAGCGCGTAGGCGAACAAAGCGCCGTCGTGTGCCACTGCGAGTACATCAAGCCGTTATCGGCAAGCTTCTGCAGCGTCGGCATGTTGATGGCGCCGCCGAACGGTGACCAGGAGGCAAGCCCGGTGTCGTCATAGAGGATGACGAGAATGTTCGGTGCGCCTTCGGACGCCCGTACCGGCGTGAAGGGATCCCAGTCCGGCTTCGACTCGCGAATATCAAGCTTGATGGTGCCTTTAAAGGGCTTCCTGAGTGGTGGCGGACCGCCGACACCGACGCCTGTGGTCGTCGTTCCCTGCGCGACTGCCGTGGGCACAGAACCCGGTTGCGAACCCGCGAGGGTCGCCGCGCCGAGGGCGGTCGTGCCGAGCAACACGTTGCGGCGGGAGAACGCCAGCCGTGCGTCCTTGCTGCCTTGAGTGTCGTCAGGTTGCGTTGGAGCGTGGCCTTTCGCGATCTTGTCGGAGTTGTCGTTGCCCATTGTGTCCTCTCCTTTCGCAAATAACCTTAGTGCTCGCGATCCGTCTTAAATTGTACTTGTCAGTGCACCTCCGCTCCGCCTTGATCGCCTCGACGCCTCAGCACGCAACGAAAGCCGACATGGCTCGTCGAGGTGTCAATGGGTTCGGCATGACGCGCAGCCGGTCGATAGCGGCGGCAGTAGTTGGCAGCGCAGAGGTGCGAACCGCCCTTGAGGACCTTGCGGGGAATCCGGATATCCGGCTGGCAAGGGTCGAAGCTCGCCCCTTCGGGGCCGCCGCGCGGGTTCTTCGGGATGCAGCACGCTTTGGGAGCATCGGCCGTGTGCTGCGCGGCCCACCAATCGGCCGTCCACTCCCACACGTTGCCGATCATGTCGTGCAGGCCGTAGCCGTTCGGCGGAAACGCCGTCACCGGCGACGTGCGTGCAAAGCCATCCTCGCAGCGGTTCTCGCGCGGGAACTCGCCCTGCCAGATGTTCGCCATGTGCTTCCCGCCGGGGCTCAGTTCGTCCCCCCAGGCGAATTCAGCGCCGTCGAGGCCGCCGCGGGCGGCGAACTCCCACTCGGCCTCCGTCGGCAACTCCTTGCCCGCCCAGTGCGCGTAGGCCTCTGCGTCCCGATAGGCGATGTGCACGACTGGATGATCGTCGAGCCCCTTGATGTTGCTCTTCGGCCCGTAGGGATGTCGCCAAGTTGCTCCCTTCGTGAATTGCCACCATTGGCTCCAGTCGCGCAGTTCGGCGACGCGTGACGGCGGCGTAAACACCAACGATCCGGCGTAGAGCATGTGCTTCAGCGCGCCCGGATAGTCCTTGGGATCCGGCTGGTCCTCGGCGAAGGTAACGTAGCCGGTCGCCCGCACGAACTCCTTGAACTGGCGATTGGTGACCGGCGTGCGATCGATGCAGAAACTATCGACACTCACTCCGTGGGCGGGCGCTTCCTCCGGATAGTGGCTATTGGATCCCATCGCGAAGCCCCCGCCCGGAACGAAGACCATTCCAGAGGCATCGCGCTTATGGTCATTCCAATTGATAACGTCCTGCAGCGACATCAGGGGAGTCCCCCCGTAGCGCACTTGCAGAGCCATGATCGTTAGACGGCGACCGGCTCGCCTGGCCACGGTCGTTGCTCTGAAGTCGAGCAAAGCGCGGGATAGACCGTTGATCTATATCAACGCCGTGACTTGTTCCTATCTGGAACCGCTTCCGCACTGGAACCAACTGTCAGTCTGACCTGTCCACTTTGTGCCAGGAGCCATCCCGCACCAACTGATCGTAAGATGCACGTCCGACCGCCGCCACCCTACACCGGCGTGTAGATCACGAGCTTCAGCGCGGGATCGTCGTTGGCCTGGAAGCTGGTGTGCTCGAACCGGAGCACGCCCCTGGTCGGATGGTTCATGGTCTTGAGGCCCGAGGCGGTGTTGCGGATGTCGTGGGCTTCCCACCATTTGACGAATTCCGGACTGCCCTGGCGCAGCCGCGTCAGCAGCTCCGTGAAAGCGGGATCGCCGGCCCAGACGTCGTGATTGGCGCGGAACATCGCGACCATGCTCCTGGCGACGTCGGTCCAGCTCGCGCCGTAGAATTTTCGCGTCTGCTTGTTGGTCATCACCAGCAGCAGCGTATTGCGATCCTGCTCGGGCAACTGACCGAAGGCAAAGACCTCCTCGGCCGCCGCGTTCCACGCCAGCACATCCCAGCGGCGCCCGGTGATATAGGCCGGCTGCGGCAGGCTCTCGATCATCCGCCGAACGGGCGGCGGCACGATCTCGCGCGTGAACGCCCCCCTGGCGCCGTCGCGCGCCAGCGCCTTCAAATGCGCGTGCTCGGTCTTGCTGAGGCGCAGCGCGCGGGCCAGCGCATCGACGGTGGTCACCGACGGGCTGACGGTGCGGCCCTGCTCGAGGCGGATGTACCAGTCGACGCCGATGCCGGCGAGCTGCGCGACCTCCTCGCGGCGCAGCCCCGCGGTGCGTCGGCGCCGGCCGACCGGAAGGCCAACCGCCTTCGGCGACAGCTTTTCGCGGCGAGACCTCAGGAAGTCGCCGAATTCAACGCGGCGCGGATCGGCCATGATGTCGCTCCCGCATGGAGGGTCTTTGGAATACTAGGATAATACCAGGCCTTCTTGGCCCCTCCAAGGCGGCGCATATGGGATTCACCGCGACTTTGAGGTGAACATCCATGAAAGCTGCCGTACTTAAATCCTTCGGTTCTCCGCTGGCGATCGAGACCGTCTCCGATCCGGTGCTCGGCACCGGCGAGGTGATCGTCGACATCGTCGCAACCCGCGTGCTGTCCTATATGAACGAGGTCTTCAGCGGGGAGCGCAACTATGCGCTCGATCTCCCGATCATCCCGGGACCCGGCGGCATCGGCCGGGTGCGCGCCATCGGCCCGGATGCCACCAAGCTCAGCGTTGGCGACTGGGTGTTCTGCGACCCGACGGTGCGCTCGCGCGACGACACCGTTGCGCCCGATATCGCACTGCAAGGGCTCACCGCTGCCGGGCCCGGCGGCATGCGGCTGCAACAGCATTTTCGCCACGGCTCCTTTGCCGAGCAAATGAGGGTGCCGACCGAGAACGTCAAAACTCTCGGCGCGATCACGCCGAAGGAAGCCACACAATGGTGCGCGCTGGGCACGCTGCTGGTGCCTTACGGCGGCTTCCTCGCTGCGAACCTTAGAGCAGGCGAGACCGTGCTGGTGAGCGGGGCCACCGGCAATTTCGGCAGCGCCGCCGTCTCGGTCGCGCTGGCGATGGGCGCGGCTTGCGTGGTCACGCCCGGTCGCAACGAGAAAATCCTCGCCGACCTCGTCCGCCGCTTCGGCAGCCGCGTGCAACCAGTCAAGCTTACGGGCAATGAAGATCACGACCGCGAGGCGATGAAGCGCGCTGCGCCCGGCCCGATCGATTGCGTGCTCGACATCATGCCACCCTCCGTGAGCACCGCCGTCGTGCGTGCGGCGATCATGACGGTGCGTCCCTATGGACGCGTCGTGCTGATGGGCGGCGTCGGCATGGCCGGCGGCGCGGGCCTCGAGCTTCCCTACCCCTGGATCATGCGCAACTGCATCAGCATCCACGGCGTCTGGATGTACCCGCCGGATGCCGCGAGCCGTCTGATCGCGCTGGTGCGCGCGGGGCTGCTCAGGCTGGATGAATACGAGACGACGGCCTTCGACCTCGACCACGCCAACGAGGCGGTCGCGCACGCCGCGGCCAATGGCGGACCCTTCAAATTGACCGTGGTCCGGCCTTGAGCCCTAAAGCGCGGTGCGATGAGGATGAATCGTCATCGCGCTTTAGGTTGTTGTTTAAGCATGATCTTTTCGGAAAACCGCTGCGCACTTTTCCGGATCATGCTTTAGGGGCGCGGCGGAGCGCCGTCGCCGATTTTTTTCGTCAGTCCGGCCATGCACTTGGCTACTGTGCATGGGGTTGTTTTCGCATTTTTGTTAGGGTCGTGAGCCGCCCCTCAAGCGAGCACTACAATCCCGGTGATCTCGCCGCCCAGGCCTTGGTGGCCTGGCAGCTTTCCATCGCTCGGACGTAGGCAGGGCGTGCCGTCGTGCGGGCGAGATAGTCCCGCTCGGTAGAACCGGGGACATAGTTGCCGGTTCGCAGGCCGAGCAGGAGGGCGTAGCTCACCGAGATATCGGCGGCCGTGAATCGGTCGCCGGCGAGATAGGGGCAATCCGCGAGGCGGCGGATAACCAACCCCAGCCGGCTCTCGAAGGTCTGGAGTGCCCAGCGGGTAACCCGGGCATCTCGCTCGGCTTCGGGCGCCAGTTGGCGACCGACAATGACGGCGTTCATCGGCCCGGCGAGCCCGGCCTCGCCCAAGTGGAGAAATTGCAGATAGGAAGCGAAGGCGGGATCGCCCGGGGCGACGGCTAGCGAACCAGAGCCGTGACGGGCGAGCAGATACTCGAGAATCGCGATCGATTCGACCATGATCGTCTCGCCGTCCTGCAGTGCCGGAATGAAGCCGGCGGGGTTGATCGCGAGGAAATCGCGATCAATCTCGGCTGCGAGCAGATCGACCGGGTGCAGCCGGTAGGCCAATCTCAATTCCTCGAGTAGCCAGACAACACGGAAGCCGCGACCTTCGCCATAGACGGTGAACATGGTTGAGCGTTCCTGATTGGGCTCGATGTACTAGCTCGCAGAGGTAAGCCAGACGCGCAACGGGCTATCGACAGCGCAGCTTGCGCTCACGGCTTGTTACTCGAGCTCGACCACCTGGCCGTTCGACAGCGACACCCGCCGGTCCATCCGGCCGGCGAGCTCCATGTTGTGGGTCGCGATCAGCATCGAGACCTTGGTCGCCTTGACCAGCTGCATCAGCGCCTGGAAGACGTGATCCGCCGTGTGCGGATCGAGGTTGCCGGTCGGCTCGTCCGCAAACAGCACCCGCGGCGCGTTGGCAACCGCGCGCGCGATCGCGACGCGCTGCTGCTCGCCGCCGGACAGCTCGGCCGGGCGATGGGTGATGCGGTCGCCGAGGCCGAGATAGCCCAAAATCTCCTTGGCGCGCTTGACGCTCTCGGACTTCTTCAGGCCGCGGATCATCTGCGGCATCATGACGTTCTCGAGCGCCGAGAACTCCGGCAATAGCCGGTGCGACTGGTAGACGAAGCCGATATCGGTGCGGCGGAGCTGCGTGCGCTCGATGTCGGGCAGCTGCGAGGTCGGCGCACCCGAGACATAGACCTCGCCGGAATCGGGCGCTTCCAATAGCCCCGCGATGTGCAGCAGCGTCGATTTGCCCGAGCCCGACGGCGCCACCAGCGCCACCGACTGTCCGGCCCACAGCGCGAGCTTGGCGCCGTCCAGGATCGTCAGCGGCACCTCGCCCTGCAAGTACTGCCGCTTTATCTCGTGGAGATAAATGACCGGTACGTCTTCCGCCCCCTGCTGCTGCTCCATCAACCCCTCACTCGTACCGCAGCGCTTCGACGGGATCGAGGCGCGCGGCGCGCCACGACGGATACAGCGTC
Source organism: Bradyrhizobium shewense (assembly GCF_900094605.1). Lineage (GTDB taxonomy): Bacteria > Pseudomonadota > Alphaproteobacteria > Rhizobiales > Xanthobacteraceae > Bradyrhizobium > Bradyrhizobium shewense. The sequence continues at coordinate 13,034 of NZ_FMAI01000044.1, forward strand.
GCCAGGAACGACAGCGTCAGCGCCATGATGACGACGGCCGTGGTCTCGCCGACGTCGATCTCGGCGGGCAGTTTCGACAGGAAATAGAGTTCTGGCGAGAACAGCTCGGTGCTGGTCAGCCATGACAGGAATTGCCGGATGGATTCGATGTTGAGGCAGATCACGAGGCCGACGACAAAGCCGACCAGAGTGCCGACCACGCCGATTGAGGCGCCCGTGATCAGGAAGATGCGCATGATCGAGCCCTGCGAGGCCCCCATCGTGCGCAGGATCGCGATGTCGCTCCCCTTGTCCTTCACCAGCATGATCAGGCCGGAAACGATGTTCAGTGCCGCCACCAGCACGATCATGGTCAGGATCAGGAACATCACGTTGCGCTCGACCTGGAGCGCGTTGAAGAAGGTCGAATTGCGCTGCCGCCAATCCACCAGGAACACCGGCCTGCCCGCAGCCTCCGTCACGGCCTGGCGGAAGGCGACGATCTGATCGGGGTTGGTGGTGAACACCTCGATCGAGGTGACGTCGTTGCTGCGATTGAAATAGGCCTGCGCTTCCGCGAGCGGCATGAACACGAAGCCGAGATCGTATTCGGACATGCCGATCTCGAACACGGCGACGATCTTGTACGGCTTGATGCGCGGCGTCGTGCCCATCGGCGTGACCGCGCCCTTCGGCGCCACCAGGGTGATGCTGTCGCCGGCATGCAGCGACAGCTGGTCGGCGAGGCGCCGGCCGATTGCGACGCCCTGCCCGTCGTCAAAACCCTCGAGCGAGCCCTGCTTGATGTTCTTGGCGATCGAGGTGAGGTTGTTGAGGTCGTCGGAGCGAATGCCGCGCACCAGCACGCCCGAGGCGTTCCACGGCGAGGATGCCAGCGCCTGGCCGTCCACCACGGGCGCGGCAAGCCGGATGCCTTTGATCTGGCTGAGGCGGTCGGCGACGTCCTTCCAGTCGGTCAGCGGCGATTCCAGCGGCTGCACCAGGATGTGCCCGTTCAGCCCCAGGATCTTGTCGAGCAGCTCTTTGCGGAAGCCGTTCATCACGGCCATGACGATGATCAGCGTCGCCACACCCAGCATGATGCCGAGGAAGGAGAACCCGGCGATGACCGAGATGAATCCCTCCTTGCGGCGCGCCCGCAAATAGCGCGCCGACAGCATCCACTCGAATGGCGCAAAAGGCGCGGTTTGCACGGTTTCGGTCATGGTCTCATCCATCGCTCGATAATCCCATGATTCGGGGTCAATTGTGGCCGGATTGGCGGCCGCGATATCGGGCGATGAACAATATTCAGCCGACCAGGCTTATCAGCCCACAAGTCTTGCGACCGCGTCCGCAGGCGACATGGTCTCGCGGGAGCCGTCGGCTCGCCGCTTGATCTCGACCTTGCCGTCAGCGAGCCCCTTCGGCCCGATCATGATCTGCCAGGGGATACCGATCAGGTCGGCTGCGGCGAATTTGGCGCCGGCGCGCTGGTCGGTGTCGTCATAGAGCACGTCGACGCCCTTGGCCGTGAGCTCGGCATAAAGCTTCTCGCAGGCCGCATCGACGGCCGCATCGCCCTGCTTGAGGTTGAGAATCGACACGCGGAACGGCGCGACCGCCTCCGGCCATTTGATGCCGGCATCGTCATGGCAGGCTTCGATGATGGCGCCGAGCAGGCGCGAGACGCCGACGCCGTAGGAACCGCCATGGATCGGCACGTCGAAGCCGTCGGGGCCCGCCACCAGGGCCTTCATCGCGTCCGAATATTTGGTGCCGAAATAGAAGATCTGCCCAACCTCGATGCCGCGGGTGTTCACCCGCTTGTCCGCGGGCACTTCCTGCTCGAACCGCGCAGCGTCGTGGACGTCTTCCGTGGCGGCGTAGACCGAGGTCCATTGCTTGATGATCGGCGTCAGGTCGCTGTTGTAGTCGACGTCCTCGCCCGGCACCGGCAGGTCCAGCACGTCGCGATTGATGAAGACGCCGGATTCGCCGGTTTCGGCAAGCACGATGAACTCGTGGCTGAGGTCGCCGCCAATCGGGCCGGTCTCCGCGCGCATCGGGATCGCCTTCAGCCCCATCCGCGCAAAGGTCCGCAAATACGCGACGAACATCTTGTTGTAGGCGACGCGTGCGGCGGTTTCGTTGAGATCGAAGGAATAGGCGTCCTTCATCAGGAACTCGCGGCCGCGCATCACGCCGAAACGCGGACGCTGCTCGTCGCGGAATTTCCATTGGATATGATAGAGATTCAGCGGGAGGTTCTTGTAGGACTTCACATAGGCGCGGAAGATCTCGGTGATCATTTCCTCGTTGGTCGGCCCGTACAAGAGCTCGCGCTTGTGGCGGTCGGCGATGCGTAGCATCTCCGGACCATAGGCGTCGTAGCGGCCGCTCTCGCGCCAGAGGTCGGCAAGCTGGAGCGTCGGCATCAACAGTTCCAGCGCGCCCGAGCGGTCCTGCTCCTCGCGCACGATCTGCTCGATCTTCTTCAGCACGCGGAAGCCAAGCGGCAGCCAGGCGTAGATACCGGCGGCCTCCTGCCGGATCATGCCGGCGCGCAGCATCAGCCGATGCGAGACGATCTCCGCCTCTTTCGGATTTTCCTTCAGGATGGGCAGAAAGAACCGCGACAACCGCATGGTAATACTCTGGGAATCAGTGATGGGTTGCAGTGAAACCGGATTGAGAGCGAAAACACAAGACCGGGAATGAGGAAAAGCCGCTAACGCAACGGAATTCCTGTCATTTTTCCGTCGGACTTCAGGTTCAGCCTGAGCTGCGTCTCACGGCGGCGTAACGTCGAGTTCATCTTCGAGCGTGATCTGCTCGAAGTCGGTCACCAGCGCGTCGATCCGCACGTGCCAGCGGCCGGCAAAGGGCAGCTCGACCTTGCGCACATGCCAATAACCATCGGGCCCGAGCGAGGCCCTTCGCTCCATCGGCTCGATGCCGCGCTCGGGCAGGCTCAGGGTCAACGTCGCCTCCTTGGCCGCCAGCGGCGTCCCCTCGCCGGTCATAAGCTGGAGCACGACATCATTGGTCCCCGCCTTGCCTGGCGAGACCAGGACCTGGAACATCGCCTTGTCGCTGTGGATGTGGATCGCCAAAGACGTCTCCGGCACGATCGTCCGCGGCGGCGGCGTGAAGCGCCAGCCGGCGACCACCGCCAGGATGGCGAGAGCAATCGTGCTTTCCAGCAGGATCGAGCGTTTGAGCGCGGGCGTCCCTGTCTCGTTCCGCGCCAGAGCCGGAGTCAGCCGGAACCGATTGAGCGCGGCCAGCGCCAGCAATCCCGTGACCAGAACTAGCTTGACCGAGAGGATCAGCCCGTAGCGGGTCTCGACCAGCGCTCCAGGCTTTTCGAGCTGCACGATCGCGAGTGCGAGGCCGGTCAAGGCCAATACGCCGACTGCGAGCGCAGCAATGCGGGAAAAGCGGTTCACGATCGGGAGCGTCGCAATCGTCGGCTTCGACACCAGCGCCACGAGCGGCGCGAGAGCACCGATCCAAATGGTGACACCGAGGCCGTGGAGAAAGATTGCAGGCCGCGTCAGCGCCTCCGGCGGTGCCGTTGCGGCGTGCCCGGTCATGGCGAGCGACAGACCTACGCCGACCAACGCCATGATCGCAAGAGCACGCGCGTACCACGCACTGCGTAGCGCCATCAACGCGAGTAGCATCGCAAGCACGGCAACCAGCAGCGCAGGGCCGGCGCTGGTCGCGAGCGCGACTTTCCAGGGAGCAGCGGTCGCAAGGGCTGCCAGTGGCAACCCGAGGAGATCGAGGCCCAACGCGCCGACGGACGCCACCGCGCTTGGGATGCCGATGGCGAGCGCCATGCGCGGCACGGCCATGCCGGTCATCGACCACGCAACCCAGCGCGCGAAGAACACGCCGCCGACGCCGATGAACAGCCCAACGTACAAGCCGACGCGCGCCAGCCAGATCAGCGCGTTCAACCCGCCGTCCACGGCGGCGGCAGGCTTCGTCGCGGTCGGCATGCCAATCGAGAAGATCACCGATCCGGTGACAGGATGGCCGTCCTGCGAGATCACGCGATAGCTGACGACCGCGGTGCCCTCAGGCAGATCCACCGGCATCACGACCGAAATGGTTTCGCCCGATGCACTGACGCGCGCATCATCCCGCGCCCTGCCCGCACCATCGATCAGCCGGATCGCGCCCGGCGTTACCGCCTCGTTGAAGCGCAGCTCCACCGCCTTGGGCGCGGTCGCGAGCATGCTGCCGCTCGCCGGCTCGACCGAGACCAGCGCCGCATGCGCCGACGCACCGCTTGCGAAGCCGGCAACGAGGAGCAGCGTCGCAAGCGCGGCGAACAGGCGCATCACGGTTTTGGCAACAGTTTCACGCCCGGCGCCGGCGATTTGCCCTCGGACTTGCCCTCATGTGAGTGCCCTGCCCCCGCCGCCGGAATGTCGATCCAGCGGCTGACGCCGGCCTCGCATTCCTGAACGACAGGGAAGTACAGCACTGTGTTCGGCTTCAGGCTGTCGGTCAGGAAGGTGCTGAGGACGAACTCGTCATAGTTCTTGTCCGGCAGCTTGCCGCCGGACCACGCCACCTCCTTGACACCGGAGGAGAGCTTGTTGCCGTGATAGTCGTATTCCCCGGCATATTTGCCCTCGACGACATCGATGGTCCAGCCGGCCTTCGGCATCGGCTTCACCGCGATGACCCCTTCCGGAATCTGCACCCGGATTTTCACCGTCGGCGAGCCTGCGCAGCCATGCGGCACGGTGAAGACGGCCTTGTAGGACGTGCCGACCGTGGCTTGCTTGGTCTCGAGCGACACGTGCGCCGCCGCCGGCGAGGCGGCGAGCGCGGCAACCAGGATCAGGCAGGATTGCTTCGACATGTTCGGCCTCCCGAGAGTCCAGATCACTCTCATTTCATCTTCATTCCCGAGTGATCCGGCATTTTCTTCATGTCCATATGACCTGAATGCCCGGCATCGCCAGGCGCCTGCGCGCCGACGCTCTGGACGTCGAGGGACACCGCGACCTTGCCGGCCTTCTCGAATTGCAACGTCACCGGTACCTTGTCGCCCTGCTTGAACGCGCCCTTCAGCTCCTGGAGCATCAAATGATTGCCGCCGGGCGCGAGCTTCACCGTCTTGCCGGGATCGATGGCGAGCCCCTTGTCGAGCGGGCGCATCTTCATCACGCCATTGTCCATCGCCATCTCGTGGATCTCGGCCTTCCCCGCGATATCGGCGGACACGCTGACCAGTCTATCGGCCGCCGTGCCCTTGTTCTCGATGGTAAGATAGCCGCCGGCGACCTTGGCGCCGCCCGGCGTCGCTCGGCTCCAGGCCTGCGAGACGACGAGATCGCCGGCCTTGACGTCGTCGGCGACCGCCGGTGCTGCGGAGATCGCGAGAGCGAACGCCGCCAGCAGCACGTTTTTCGAGATTGTCTTCATGTCGGTATTCCCTTTGCAGACTGAACTTCAGTGTTTGGAGCGTTGTTGCGCTGACCATTTTTCGAGATCGGCAATTTCAGCCGAGCCTTCGATCGTCGTGATGGCTCCTTCCCGGGAGATCAGCATTGTCCTGGGGATGTCGCCCTGCCAGGCCGGATCGATCTCGAACCGCAAGCGCTCGACAAAGCCGTCGTTGAAGATGAAATTTTCGGTCGACGCCAGACCCGCCTTGTCGAGCATCGATTGCGTGGCGGCCGGCAAGTTCGGCACGAGATCGGCGCTGACCGTGACGACGTCGACGTCAGGATGATCCTTGGCAAACTGCCCGAGCAGCGGCAGCTCGACCTTGCAGGGGCCACAGGTCACACCCCAGAAATGCACGAGCACCGGACGGCCGGCGTGCCCCCTAAGAACGCTTTGCCAAGTGCCGCGTTCGAATGGCTTCAGAGCTGGAGATGCGCCGAGCGCAGCCGCCGATGCGATCAGAACGACAAGACTCGCAATGCCTGCAAATCGAAATCTCATGGTTGGTCCTCGATAGCCGTGAGCCGATAGCCATCCGCCTTCGTCATCCACGACAGGTAGGTCTGCTTGCCGTTGGAGACCAGCAAAGGGTGATCGGACGTGTCGGTCGTGCTCGATATCGTCTTCGGCGGCGACCACGTCTCGCCATCGTCGCGGGAGATCGTCATCTGGACCGAGGTCTTTTCGCCATCGAACTCCTTCCAGACCATCACCGTTCCCGCCGCGCCCGCGAGCACGAAGGGGCGCGTCGGATTGCGATCCGGCCGCCCCAACGCCATCGGCGAAGAGAACGTGCGGCCTTCGTCGCGCGAGTGGGCGTAGAACAATCCCTTCCGCGCCTTCCCGTTGGTGTACCAGGCGACGTGATAGGTTCCGTTCGGGGCAACGGTGAGGCTCGGCCCGTGGTGCGGACAGGCGTTGATCCGCCAGTCGTCGTTGCTGACCCGGCGGACTTCGCCTGGCGTCGCGACGTCCGTGAAGGTCATCACCGCGTGGTCGCGCACGCCGCCCTCAAAAATGTTCCTGAAGATCACGACCGGCCGCCCGGACGCAGCGAATGCCAGCCCCAACCGGCAGCATTCGCAGGTGCCCTCACGCGCCAGCTTCGCTTCTGCGTAGGTGGTGCCGCCGTCGCTGGACGACGTGAAGAACAGCCCGGCTCCCTCGTACTTCTGTCCCGCTTCCTTCGCAAAAATGCGATTGCGCTTGTCCAGCCACGCCGCAAAGACTGTTCCATCCTGATCGAGCGCCAGCGCCTCGAAACGTTGGCTCTCGTTGCTGGCGGTGATCGGCTTCAGCTCCGCGAAGCTTTTCCCGCCATCGGTCGAGCGCGTATAGAGCACCTGACCGTTGAACGCCTCGTCCCTGAAGGTCGAGAACGCGAGCGCGATGCCGCCCTTGCGGTCGACCACGATCTTCGGCCGCGCATCCGGCCCCCAATCGAGATTCAGCCGTTTCGTCGTGACCTGGGTGGGCGTCGAGAAACTTCGGCCAGCATCCTGCGAACTTGCGACCGAGACCTGCCCTCCCGCCATCCAGACCAGCCACAGCGTGCCGTCCGGACCGAAGGCGGGCGTCGCCTTGGTCGCACAGCGCAGCGTCGGCTCCTCGCACGCGGCCTCGGACACGTGCGGGGCACGCATCTGCCCCTGCGCGGCGCTTTGCAGGCAGACGCAGGCGACGATCCCAAGCAAGCCAGTTCGGATCATGGCCCTATTCCCTTCGAGAGCCCGGATCATTTGAAGGCCACCTTCATACCCACAACGAACAGGCGTGGCGAGCCCGCATAGATCGACCCCGGTGCCGTGCTCGCGAGCGTGGTCCCAGGAATTTGCAGGCCGGCCGCCGTCACCGTGTTTGCGATGTTGTTTGCCGACGCAACATAAGTGCGATCGAATACGTTCCTGACTTCGAGAAATAGATTGAGTGACCTGAAGGTGTCGGACAGCAGGCCGGTCTTGTAGTGGACGTTCACATTGACCAGCTCGTAGCCCGGCGCTTTCAGCAGATTCGCGTTGTCCATGTAGAAAGAGTCCTTCCACTGGACCTCGACGAAGCCCCCGAGGCCTGCCAGCGGCCCGGCGAACTCGTCATAGCCAATGCGAGCCGTCAGCTCGTTGGGCGAGATACCGGGAATTTTGTTGCCGGCACGGTTGAAGCTAAACACGGCGCCATTGGTGATGTTCTCGACATACTCGGTGTAGACCTCGTCGAGATAGGTGTAGGCGACCATGAACCGCCAGCCCGGATAGAATTTCCAATCGGCGGCAAGCTCGATGCCCCGATGCTCCGATCGCGGCGCGTTGAACGAATAGTTTACACCCGGGACCGACGTCGCCTGGTTGACGATCTCGTTACGGAAGAACTCGTAAAAGCCAGTTGCGCTGAGCTTGAGCGCGCTATTCGGCGTCCAATCGAAACCGAGATCGTAGCCAAGATTCTTCTGGGCTTGGAGCTGCGTATTGTTGCCCGACAATCCCGTCTGAGCGACAAAGAGATTCGAGACCTGCGGAGTGCCATACCCCGTGGCAACGCGTGCCCGGAACAGCCATTCGTTATTGAGATTGTAGAGCAGCGCCAACTCTGGTGCAGTATTTTGAAACTGCCGGTCCGCGGTCGTCGGCGTTGTCGTGGTGATGCCAGTTGGACCTGCATACGAATAGGCCGTATTGGTGCCCTTGAGCAAGGTTGTCTCCCAACCGATACCCGCAACGGCCGTTAGCGACGACGTAAGCTTGAGCTCTTCCCTGGCACGAACACCATAGTTGGTGGTCTCGCTGTAGAGATTGCTCGACAGCCTGCCGAGCGTCGCGTTACCTCCCGGCATCACGTTTCGCGTATCGCTCGATGCCGTAAGGGTGTTGTAGAAGGCGCCGAAGAACGCGGTGGACTCCAGGCCGAGAATCTCTCCGCGCTTGGTGAGATCACTCATGTAGTTGTAGGACGGGAAGTCGCCGATCGAGCTGGTGGAGCCAGTTGGCTGACTGATGTTCCGGTCGTCGAACACGAACTGGTTGCGCCAGGTCGTGGTGTTGTCGAAATCGTGCTCCCATCGGCCCCCGACGATGGTGCGGCGGTCGTTGCGGCCGAGCCCGGCCTGCACGGCCGTCTCCGTATCGGTTCCGGCGGTCGCGTTGAAGCCATTGTTGAACAGCCTGACCGTACCGCATCCGGGCGCGGCCGTGGCACCGGTCGCGCAACCCTGCTGGAAGGGATTTTGATAGTATTGGTTCAGCGTGGAGCGAAGCGGCAGCCGCGCGCTGAGATCGTTGTTGATGATCTTGACCGTGAAGCGGTCGTCCGGCGTCGCCTTGAGCGTGCCGAGGAAGTTGACGGTCTGCGTGTTGAACCAGTTGTTGCCGATATAGCCGTCGCCTCGGGTGTCGCTTGCGAACAGCGAGCCCTCGAAATTCCCGACCTTCTTGCCGGCCGCCACGTAATTGTTGAGGTAGCCATAGCTGCCGCCGTCGACACCGTATTCGACGCCGTCGATCGTGCCGCCCGGCCGTGTGCGAAAATTGAGCGCGCCGCCGGTCGCGTAATTGCCGTAGAGCGCCGACGAGGGGCCGCGGATCACGTCGATCGCACCATAGGCGTGGGGGTCGATCAGGTCGCTGCGTGACAGGCCGTCCGGCTGCGTCACGGGGAAACCGTCGTCGAAGATCACGAGATTGCGGATGCCGAAACCGTTCCGGGCGTTGGATCCGCGAATCGAGATGCCGAAATCGCGCGGACCATTACCCTGCTTGATCGAAATGCCCGGACTATCCCGCAAGACGTCGCTGACCGAAAACGACGGGCGGTTTTCGAACTGGCTGCGATCGATGGTCGTCGCGGTCTGGCCGGCCGGCGCCTGATTGAGACCGGCCCGCACTGCGCCGGCGGACATCGTGTTGTTCTGCCCCTGGGCGCCATCGGTCGCGATCGGCGCGACCGGCCTCGCTGCGCGCGTCGCCGAAGCGGAACGCAGCCGCGCTGGCCGGGTGATTGGTTTGGGACGGGACGTCTTAGGCGCCTCGACCGTCACTGCGGGAATCGCTTCCGGGGCAGCCTGGGCAAGCGCGTCTGAACCGATCGGGGACACCAGCCCGAAAAGCACGGGCAAGCCCGCACTTCCGATCGCACGAATGCGTAACATCTTTTGAATTCCTGACATCCGGCGCCTCGGCCGGTCCATTGAGCACGCCATCGGCGGCAACGGCGCGCGCCAACGGTTCGGTTTGTCGCTACGTCAGGAAAATTGAGGTGGGGCGCGGGCCTGAGCGCTCGAACCCTTGGGAGCGCCGATGGCGGACGCATCCGCCGGCTGCCACACCACGCGCGCGGCATGGCGGAAGGGAATCGAGAGTGCCGCGTGCGTCGGCGAATCGAGCGACGCGCCCGCCTGGGCGAGGCAGCACAGGGCGCACGCGCCCGCATGCGCGGTCGGGGTGCCCGTCCGATCGTCGAGGCCACCCTGGTCGCTCGCACTGTGGCAGATGACGGCGGCAGACAGCGGATCGGCGATGGCTTGGCCCGTCGCCCAACAGGCGGCGATCGGCGCCAGCACCTGCATCACCAAGGCGAGCAGGACCAGGGGTAGGAATTTCTGTAACCGCGCGCGCATCTGCCGAACCGTTCGTTCGTCTGCTAACTAAACACCGCGCCGGGCCCAAGTCGAGATCAGTTCCGCCGCCTTCTTGGCCCAGCGCAAATTTGTCGGAAAAGCGTGGTCGGACGACCTCACCATGGGCTCGGGGTCCGGAATTTGAGCCAAATCAAACCGCCCGACATCCACAGATTTCTTATATTTGTCATATACTTGCGGGGTCAAAAGCCCGATCATTTCGTCTATTGCTCGAATTTTGAACATTCGTTGCCGAAAATGATGACAAGTGAGAAAAGTTGATCTAGCATCCCCCTTGCTCAGGCTGGCCGTGAGGTCGAAGTCTGGTGGTCCAAGTCTCGGGAGGAGCCCCTGACGCGCAAAACGCAGCGTCGCCCCGTCAATCAAGAGCAAATCTTAGAATCGGGGATAATAGGGTCGACACAATTTTTGAGCGGGGCCAGGGCCCCGCTCTTTTTTTGTCCGCATGGCACTTTCGCCGATGAATATGCCCTCCAATCCAGTCGAACTCAGCTTTGAACTCGCGGCCTCGCGCTGCGCGGATCTCACGCCCATCGTCTACCAGCGCCTGTTCGACGAGCATCCCGAAACGCAGGCCATGTTCCGCTCGGAGGGCGGCGACCTCGTGAAGGGATCGATGCTCGCGCTGACGATCGAGGCGATTCTCGATTTCGCTGGTGAGCGCCGGGGGCATTTCCGGCTGATTGCCTGCGAGGTTGCCTCGCACGACGCCTATGGCACGTCGCGCCAGCTGTTCACCGCGTTCTTCACCATCATCAGGGATACGCTGCGCGATCTGCTCGGCGATGAATGGTCGATCGAGATTGCGCAAGCCTGGGACAAATTGCTCGTCGACATCGACGCACTCGCCGGCACGACGGCCTGACGCTTTGCGCTGCACCACGCGGCGTACTGCGATGGCGCGTGTGATTGCAGATTGAGTGGCATCAACTCTTGTGAGACACTTTCGACATCGGTTGCGCAATCAATGACGCGCCGACGATAAAATTTATGGGAGCGAGCGATGTCCGGGACGAAAGATTTCTCGACGACGAGGCGCGATCTACTTCAGGCGGCTGCGACCGCCGGCGCCGGAGCTGCCCTCCTCGGCAGCATGGGCATAAACCCCGCATTGGCCGCCGAGGTCGGGCGAAGCGAGAAGCCGCTGAAGGCGGCGTTCTCCAATGCGGGCCTGCAGGCCACATGGTGCGCGCAAGGAAAGCAGGCCGCCGAATTCTGGGGCAAGCTGTTCAACGTCGAAGTCACCTGGTTCGACGGCCAGCTCGACGCCGTGAAGCAGCGCGCGGCCATCGACAACATGGCCTCGCAGAAATGGGATTTCGTCGCGATCCAGGCCTTCGGCATCGGCACCCTCACCCAGCCCGTGCAGAAGATGATCGACGCCGGCACGCCCGTGATCGACATGGACACGCTGATCGCGCCGCTCGACCAGATCAACGTCCACTCCTTCCTCGCCCCCGACAACGAGTTCATGGGCGCCTCGGTGACCCAGGCGCTGTGCAACGCGATGGGCGGCAAGGGCAAGATCATCATGACGCAGGGCGCGCTCGGCCACACCGGCGCGCAAGGGCGCGCAAAGGGCTTCACCAACACGGTCAAGCAATTCCCGGGGATCGAGGTGCTCGACACCCAGCCGGCCGACTGGGACGTCTCCAAGACCGCCCGCCTCTGGGAAACATATCTGACCAAGTATCCGCAGATCGATGCGGCGTTCTTCCACAATGACGACATGGCACTCGCCGCTGCCAACATCATGAAGGCGCGGGGCCGCACCAACATCCTGATCGGCGGCGTCGATGCCATGCCGCCGGCGATCCAGGCGGTAAGCGAAGGTCGCATGTTCGCGACCGTCCGCAATCCGTCCTGCCGCATCCATGGCGGCGCAATCATCGCGGGCGTCTCTGCGGTCGTCGGCGGCGAGAAGAGCGGCCAGGGCATCCCCAAGAACGTCGTCACCGACGGCCCGGTCGTGACCAAGGCCAACGCCGCCGGGATGCAGTGGATGCAGGATCACTTCCTGATCTGAGCCTCCATGCCCGAGGTGCGTTCGCCCATCCTTGAACTGCAGGGCATCACGAAGAGCTTCGGCGGCGTCGAAGCGCTTCGTGGTGTCGACTTCGCACTCCATCCCGGCGAGATCCACGGTCTCGTCGGCGAGAACGGCGCGGGCAAAAGCACGCTGATGAAGATCATCGCCGGCGTGCACACTGAGTTCTCCGGCCGCTTCCTGATCAACGGGGCGGAGAGGCATTTCCGCTCGGCGCGCGATGCGCATGCGGCCGGCATTGCCATGGTGCATCAGGAGCTCAGTGTCGCGCCTGATCTCACGGTCGCCGAGAACGTCTTCCTGGGCAACCAGCCAACCAACGCTCTCGGCCTCGTGCAATGGCGGCGCATGGCGCGCGAGGCCGGCGAGCAGCTCGCCCGCTTCGGCATCGACGTCGATCCGATGAGCAGGCTGGGCGACTTGCCCATCGGGCTGCAGCAGCTGATCGAGATCGCGCGCGTGCTGTTCTCCGGCGCCCGCATGGTCATCCTGGACGAGCCGACCTCAGCCCTCTCCCCACCCGAGGTCGAACGCCTGTTCGCAACGCTCCGCCGATTGCGCGAAGAAGGCACCAGCATCGTCTTCATCTCGCATTTCATCGAGGACATCCTGCGCGTGTCCGACACGGTGACCGTGTTCCGCAACGGGCGGAAGGTCGCCGAGACCGCCAGCGCCGCCACCAGCAAGGGCGCGCTGATCGAGGCCATGATCGGGCGCGGCGGCGAGGCGCTCGAGCACAGTTACACCGACGACCTGATGCTGCCGCAGCCGAGCGACAGCTCGGTGGTGCTGAAGGTCGACCAGCTCTCGCTGGCCCGCAGCCTGAAGGACATCTCCTTCGAGGCGCGCGCCGGCGAGGTGCTCGGCATCTACGGCTTCATGGGCTGCGGCCAGCAGGAGCTGTCCCGCATCCTGTTCGGCAAGCTGAAGCCGGACGGCGGCACGCTCGCCGTGGACGGCTCGCTCAAGACCTTTGCCAGCACGGCGGCGGCGCGACGCGCCGGCGTGGCGCTGGTGCCCGAGAGCCGCCGCGACATGCTGTTTCACAAGGAGCCGGTCTACAAGAACATCTCGATCAGCATTTTGGACCGCATCTCATCCCTGCTGCTCAAGCCGGCGCAGGAGCGCGATATCGCCCAGCGCCAGGTCGAGCAATTGCAAATCCGGCCCCCGGTGGTCGGCCTCGATCTCGGCATGCTCTCCGGCGGCAACCAGCAGAAGGTCGCCCTGGCAAAATGGCTGACCTATCCGCCCAAGCTCCTGGTGCTGTGCGAGCCGACCCGCGGCATGGATGTCGGCGCCAAGAACGACGTCATCAACATCGTCCGCGACCTCCGCGCCAAGGGACTTGCGATCATCGTGCTGTCGACCGAGCCCGAAACGGTGCTGTCGCTGGCCGACCGCATCCTCGTGCTCAAGCGCGGCGCGCTGGTGCGGGAATTCAAGAACGAGCCGGTCAGCAAGGACCGCCTGCTGGAAGCGGCGTGACGGAGAAGCACAATGGCGAGCAGTGAGACGGCTTTGGCGACGGGGCAGCGGGCACGCGGGCTGGCACCCTTCCTGCGCTCGCAGATGCGCAACATCGCCCCGTTCCTCACCCTGATCTTCCTGTCCGGCTTCTTCGCCTTTGCCAGCCCCTCCTTCGCGACGCTCGACAATCTCGGCAACATCCTCACGCAAGTGTCGGTCACGGGCATCATCGCAGTCGGCCTCACCTTCGTGATCCTCTGCGCCGAGATCGACCTGTCGATCGCCAGCATCGCCAATGTCACGGGCATCGCGGTCGCCTACTTCACGCTGCAGGAATCCTACGTCAACATTGCCAACATCCCGCTGCCCGGCGCAGTCGCGATCATCCTGTCAATCCTGCTCTGCGCCCTGCTCGGCCTCGTCAACGCGCTGGGCCTGACCGTGATCGGCATCCCCTCCTTCATCATGACGCTGGCGATGATGCAGATCGCCGCCGGCATCTCGGCGCTGCTGGTGCGCGGCCAGATCGCCTACAAGGTGCCGAGCCTGATCACCACGCTCGGCTCCGGCTCGATCGGCGGCATCCCCTGGCTCGTCATCATCGCCGCGCTGATGCTGCTCGGCGGCCATCTGGTGCTGACCTACACGCGCTTCGGCCGCTACGTCTACATGGTCGGCGGCAACCGCGAGGCGGCCGAATATTCCGGCCTCAACGTCAAGCTCATCTTAGGCGCGGTGATGGTGATCTCGGCGGTGTGCTCGGGCATCGGCGGCATGCTCGGCGTCGCCCATTTCGGCAGCGCGCAGCAGAACGAGTTCGACACCTATCTGCTCGACTCCATCGCTGCCGTCGTGGTCGGCGGCACCAGCCTGTTCGGCGGCCGCGGCGGCATCGGCAACACCATCGTCGGCCTTTTCGTTCTCGGCGTTCTCAACAACGGCCTCGACCACGTCAACATCGACAGCTTCCTGAAGATCCTGATCCGCGGCCTGATCCTGCTGGCAGCGCTGGTCATCAACGTCTATGCGCAGCGGCTGAGGGAAAAGGCGGCGGACTAGACGACGCTCACAACAAAAAACGCGAAAACAACCCCATGCACAGTAGAAACTGTGAGGAAGTTCAGCTGCTTACCGAACCTGCAAGTGAGGGACCGCCGCTGCGCTGACGTTTGACACGTCGGGCAAAGCAGGAGCACAACTTCATCATGGCACCGATCGCGTGCCCGTGGAGCGAGCGCCCGAATGGCTGTCATCGATCGTCGCGCTGCCCTTGCGGGTGCAGGAGCGCTTCTCTTGACGACAGGCCCGCTTGCCTCCGCTCCGTTCGAATGGCGATCTATCACGCCACCCGACGCCGGCTTTGCGCCCGACCTCGATGAGCGGCTCGACAAGGTGATTGCGGACAAGCGCGCCTGGGGCCTGCATGGCGTCGTCGTCACGCGCATGGGCAAGCTCGTGCTCGAACGCTATTTCATCGGCGAGGACGAAGTCTGGGGCGCTCCGCGCGGCCGCGTCGCCTTCGGTCCCGACACGCTGCACGACCTGCGCTCGGTCACGAAAAGCATTCTCGGCCTGCTCTATGGCATCGCGCTCGACCTCGGTAAGGTGCCCGCGCCCGACCAGAATCTGATTGCGCAATTCCCCGACTATGCCGCCGCCGCGACCGATCCCCGCCTCCAGCGCCTGACAGTTGCGCACGCGCTCACCATGACGCTGGGGTTCGACTGGAACGAGGACATCCCCTACCAGGACCCGACCAACAGCGAAATTCAGATGGAGCAAGCGCCCGATCGCCTGCGCTACATCTTCAGCCGGCCCTTCATCTCCGATCCCGGCGCCCGCTGGATCTACGGCGCGGCCGGCACCGAGCTAATCGGACATCTGCTGGTGAAGGGCGTCGGCCAGTCGCTGCCGGATTTTGCCCGCGCAAACCTATTCGATCCCCTCGGGATCGGTCCGGCCGAATGGACCAAGGGATTCGACGGGCAGCCCGCGCCCGCATCCGGCCTGCGCATGACGCCGCGCGATCTCGCACGCATCGGGCAATTGATCCTCAACCGCGGGCAATGGGATGGGCGCCAGGTCGTCTCGGCGGACTGGCTTGCGAAATCGTTCCAGCCTTACGTCCCCTGTGACGAGCAGCGCCGGTACGGCTATTTCTGGTACTGCGGCGACCTGCAGTACGGCCAGCCACCGAACCGTCCGATCACGCACTGGATCGGCGGCTTCGGCTATGGCGGCCAGCGGCTGTTCGCGATGCCCGACCTCGGCGTCGTGGTCGCCATCACCTGCGGAAATTACGCCGACGAGCGGCAATGGATGCCGCCTGTCCGGGTGGTGCGTGATGTCGTGTTGGCCGGGCTGAAGTGAAACGTCGCGCGAGGACCCGTCATCCTGAGGCTCGTAGCGAGCGATGCGAAAGCATCGCATGCGGAGCCTCGAAGGATGAAGGGCCGAGGTGCCAGCCGGACCGTCGCCCTTCGAGGGCCGCTGAGGAAGCGGCCACCTCAGGGTGACGGTGATGGAGCGAGGCTTGCTGCGCCGATCTCATCCGCCCGCCAGCACCTCACGGCATGTCCGTCAGCCCGCGTCTCCAGCGCCGGTCCCGGCTCGCGGCGGCACACGGCCTCCGCATAACGGCAACGCGGGCTGAAGGCGCAGCCGTTCGGGGGATTGAGCGGGTTGGGAAGATCTCCGCCTGTGGTTGCCAGCGGGGCATGGTGTAGCGGATCAGGAATCGCGGCGATCAGGGCTTGCGTATAGGGGTGCGCCGGGCGTTCGAATATCTCGCGCCAGTGGCCGTTCTCGACGATGCGGCCGAGATACATCACCGCGACGCGGTCGCTCATGTGCTCGACGACGCCGAGATCGTGGCTGATCATGATGTAGGAGAGGCCCAGCGTGTCCTTCAATTCCAGCAGCAGATTGATGATCTGGGCGCGGATCGAGACGTCGAGCGCCGAGACCGGCTCGTCGCAGATGACGATTTTGGGGTTGAGGATCAGCGCGCGGGCAATGCCGATGCGTTGGCGCTGGCCGCCGGAGAATTCATGCGGGTAGCGGCCGGACTGTTCGGGCCGCAAGCCAACATGCCGCAGCATGGTCGCCACGCGATCCTCGATCTCGCTTTTCGCGGTGACGCCGTGCACCCGCAGGGGATCTTCCAGCGTGCGGCGAACGGTCTGGCGCGGATTAAGCGAGGCGTAAGGGTCCTGAAACACCATCTGCACGGTGCGCGCCAACGCCTTCCGATCGCCGGATTGCCGGCTCCTCACGACCTGCCCGTCCAGCACGACGCGGCCGCGCGTCGGCGTCAGCAGGCCAAGGATCGACAATGCGACCGTCGACTTGCCGGAGCCGGACTCGCCGACGAGGCCGAGGCATTCCCCACGCTTCAGCTTGAGATCGACGCCGTCGACCGCCCGCAGCATCCGCTTGCCGCGGCCCAGCAGGCCGCCACCGAGCGGAAAGTGAACCGCGAGATCCTCGACGCTGAGGATGAGGTCATCGTCCAGCCTTCGCTCATCCAGCATGTTTTGCGGCTCATGCATGGTGATGGCACCTGACCAGACCGCCGGCCCCCAGCAGATCCGTCTCCGGCACGACGGTCCGGCAGATCTCGGTCGCCTGCGGACAACGCGGATTGAATCGGCACCCCTCAGGGAAATTCGTGATGGCCGGGACGACGCCCGCGATCTCCTTGAGCCTGGTGCGGCCGAGTGCGGCCCGGCTGCCGAGCCTCGGCAGCGAGGCGACCAGGCCTTGCGTATAGGGGTGCGAGGGCGCTCGAAAAATATCGGCCGAGCCGCGCTCCTCGACGATGCGGCCGGCATACATCACGGCGACGCGGCGGCAGACGTTCGCGACCAGGCCGAGATCATGGCTGATCATCAGGATGGCCGTTCCACGCTCGGCGCACAAATTCCGCATCAGCTCGATGATCTCGGCCTGCACGGTCACGTCGAGCGCGGTGGTCGGCTCATCGGCGATCAGGAGATCCGGACCGCAGGCGAGCGCAATGGCGATCATCACGCGCTGGCGCATGCCGCCGGAGAGCTGGTGCGGGTAATCGTTGACGCGGCGCTCGGGCGCAGGGACGCGGACGCTCGCCAGCGCCTCGACCGCCAGCCGGCTGGCTTCCCGCCAGCTCTTGCCCTTGTGGAGCACGAACATCTCGGCGATCTGCCGGCCCACGGGCGAGACCGGGTTCAGCGCCGTCATCGGCTCCTGGAAGATCATGGCAATGCGGTTGCCGCGCAACTCCCGCTGCCTTGCGGCGGAGAGGTGCTGGATCTCCTGTCCTTCGAACCGGATGACGCCCCCGCCGATCGAGAGCGGCGGCCGCAACAGCCCGATCAAGGCCAGCGCCGTGATGCTCTTGCCGCAGCCGGATTCGCCGACGAGGCCGAACGTCTCGCCGCGTGAGATGCGGAACGAAACGCCCTCGGCCGCCGCGACGCGCCTCGATCCGTCATCGAGATCGATGCGCAAATCCTCAACCTCGATCAGCGGCGCGCCGGTCATGTCCGCCGGCTCCGCGATTGGGGATCGAGAATGTCGCGCAGGCCATCGCCGAGCAGGTTGAGGCCGAGCACCGTCAGGAAGATGGCGAGGCCCGGAAAAACCGAGAGCCACGGCGCCGTCGTGATCTGCTCGCGGGCCTCCGACAGCATGCTGCCCCAGCTGGGAAACGGCGGACGGACGCCGAGGCCGAGGAACGACAATGCGGCTTCGGACAACACCGCGCTGCCCATGCCCAACGTGCCAATGACGATGATGGGGCCCAGCATGTTCGGCAGCAGCTGCGTGGTCATGATGCGCAAATCGCCGTAGCCGAGCACGGTCGCCGCCTGCACATAGCCCTGGCTCCTCAGCGACAGCGCCGAGGCTCGCGCGATCCGGCACGTAAAGGACCAGTTGGTCAGTCCGAGCGCGATCAGCAGGCTGGTCAGGCCGGGTCCGAGCACCGCCATGATGGCCAGCGCGAAGATCAACGAGGGGATCGCAAGCATGAGATTGGTCAGCGCGTTGACGACATCGTCCCACCAGCCGCCAAAATAGCCGGCGCTCAGCCCCAAGGCCACGCCGATGACGCTGTTGATGAGCTGCGAGATGATACCGACCGTCAGCGAGACCCGCGCGCCGTAGACGACGCGGGAATAGATGTCGCGGCCCTGGTCGTCGGTGCCGAACCACCAGGTCCAGCTCGGGGGCTCCTCCGCGTTCATCAAATTGGCGTCCATGACGGGATCGGTGTGCGCCAGCCAGGGCGCGAGCAAGCCGACCAGGATCGCCAGCGCGAACAACACCCCACCGATGACGAGATTGGCGCGAAGCTTCATGCGTATCTGATCCTGGGATCGATCACGCCGTAGAGCACGTCGATCAGCAGATTGATCGCGAGAAAGGCCAGCACCACCACGAGAATGGAGCCCTGGACCGCCGGAATATCGCGCTGCAAGACACTGTCGACCAGCAATGAGCCGATGCCCGGCCACGAGAACAGCTTTTCGACCACGACCGCCTGCCCCATCAGCGCGCCGAATTGCAGGCCGACGGTGGTGAGAATGATGACGAGCGCATTGCGCATGACATGCCACTTCACCACCCGCGTCTCGCTCATGCCCTTGGAGCGCGCGGTGCGGACGAAATCGGCGGTCATGATCTCGAGGACCGCGGCGCGCGTCGTCCGGGCAAACAGCGCCATCGGCGAGACGCCGAGGGTCACAGCCGGCAGCAGCAGATATTTCAGTCCGCCGTCGCCATAGCCGAAACTCGGCAGCCAGCCGAGCTTCAACGCGAACAGGTACATCAGAACAAGTCCGAGCCAGAATTTGGCGATGGAAAGGCCCGACACCGCGACGACCATGGCAAGCGTATCGACGATTCCGCCCGGTCGCAGTGCCGCGATGAAGCCAAGCGGCACACCGATCACGACCGAGAATGCCATGGCCGCGAAGATCAGTTGCAGGGTCGGCCAAGCCCGCTTGGCGATCATGGTCGTGACAGGCTCACGGGTCCGGAACGAGGTGCCGAAATCACCGGTCGCGAGCTTGGCAATGTAGACGCCGAAACGCACGTAAACGGGATCGTCGAGGCCGAGCTGCTTCTTCATGCGCAGCTCGACCAGCGGATCGCTGTCGTCACTCATGGAGGAGACGATGCTGCCGGGAACCACGCTGAACAACACGAAGACCAGCAGCACGACGGCAAGCACGGTCGGAATGGTCTGCAGCAGGCGACGGAACAGAAAGGAGAGCATCGGCACTTTTCCTCTCTCCCTCCATCGTCTGTGGCGACGGAGGGAGCGCGAGAGCGCATGTCACTTCGCGGGCGAGGTCTCGTCGACCCAGAGGTCTTCGACGTTCTGATGGGTCAGCTCCGTCGCGTTGAGCTGAATCCCCTTGAGCCACGGCTGCACGGCCATGACCGCCTTGTTGTAGTTGAAGAACCAGACCGGTGCCTCCTCATAGAGCAGCGCATTGGCCTTTTGCAGCAGTTGGGCGCGCTTTGCTGGGTCGTCGGCCTGCCCGGCCTCGTCGACGATCTTGTCGAAATCGGCGTTCTTGAAGATCATGTAGTTGCAGGCTGGCTGCGGCGTCGACGAGTGGAAGCATTTGAGGGCCGCCTGCGGATCCGGGCCGCTCGCCTGCGAATAGATGAAGGCCTGGTAGTCGCCGGTGCGAACCACCTCCGCCAGCACCGCGGTCTCGACCTGCTTGACCTTCGCCTTGATGCCGACCTTGTCCAGCATCGGGATCACGGCCGAGACGATCGGCAAGCCCCAGCTCTCGTTCTGGCTGGTGGTCCATTCGAATTCGAAGCCGTTGGGATAGCCGGCCTCGTTAAGCAACTGCTTGGCCTTGGCGGGATCGTAAGCGTACGGCTTCATCGCCTTGTCGTAAGCGGGCGAGGTCAGCGGCAGCCAGCTGGTGGCGCGATAGGCCTTGCCCTTGACCAGCTTGTTGATGATCAGGTCGGTATCGATCGCGTAGTTGATCGCCTGTCTCACGCGCTTGTCGGCGAACGGCTTGAACGATGGATTCATGCCCATGTAGCGCGTGAAGACCTCGGCGACCTCGACGATGGTGCCCTTGAGGTTGGCGTCGGACTGGTAGGCCACATATTGCGCGGGCCCGAGCACCGAGGTGTCGACCTCCTTGTTGCGGAAGGCGACATCGCGGGCCGCGGCCTCGCCCATGATCGCCACGACGATCTTGTCGGCGTAGGGCTTGCCGGGCTTGTAGAACCGGTCCCACCGCTCCAGAACGATGCGCGATCCCGGTACATGCTCGACGAATTTGAACGGCCCGAGGCCGATCGGCTTCTGGATGAAGCTCTCCTTGGCACCCTCGTCGGCGGGATAGATCGAGGTCAGCGCAGTGAAGAAGTAAAAGCCGGGATCGACCTTCTCGGTCAGCTTCATCTCAACGGTGAAGTCGTCGATCTTCTTCAGCCCGGAGATCTCCTTGGCCTGGCCCTTCTCGACCGCGGCCGCGCCCTCGATCACGCGGACAAACCGCGCGCCGGGATAGGCCTTGGTGCCGTCCATGATGCGGGTGTAGGACCAGATGATATCGTCGGCCGTCATCTTGCGGCCATTGTGGAAATAGGCGTCATCGCGCAGCTTGAAGGTGTGAACGAGTCCCCCGCCCGAGACCACATCCTCCTTGGCAAGCTCCAGGACCGGCTTTCCTTCCGCGGAATTCCAGATGTAGAGCGAGCGGTGCAGCGCCTTGGCGTAGATCTCATCCTGGGCGCGCTGCGTGGTGTGAATGTCCAGGCTCGTGAAACTCGAGCCATAGGGCGCTG
Organism: Bradyrhizobium shewense; assembly: GCF_900094605.1. Classification (GTDB taxonomy): domain Bacteria; phylum Pseudomonadota; class Alphaproteobacteria; order Rhizobiales; family Xanthobacteraceae; genus Bradyrhizobium; species Bradyrhizobium shewense. Next base: position 34,444 of record NZ_FMAI01000044.1, read on the forward strand.
TCATGCGGATGGTTCCGCCCTTGCGCGCTGTCTGGGCCTCCGCAGATCCAGCGAGCGCCAGTCCCAAGCCCGCGACGATCGCCATCATCCTGAACATCATGTGTCCCCCACCAACGCAGGTATTCCGATCAGGGATTTGATCATTCGCAGCCCGTCGAATGCAAGCTTCGTTTTTGATGGAGACCGATGTCAGTTCCGGAAGGCGGCTCTTCGACCCGGAAGTAAGGTTGCATCCGCCCGGCGATGCAAGCCGTCGATTGACGCGGTGCGTCATCGGGCGACCAGGGATAGTGAACATTTTCCGTGATCGACGCGACCAAGCTCAGGATCGTTATCTGAGCCCCAGGGATCTTGGAAAACAAGGATCGCGCAAAAAATGACCCGCCGAACGCTAGGTATCCTGCTCGCCGGCAGTCTGGTCGCCGCGACAGCGGCGATGGCGATCCCCGTCACGCCGGACCCTGCCCGCGACGGCCCGACGAAAAACATTCAAATCAATTGGTCCCACACCAAGCGATCAAACGGGTTTGTCGACGATACATGGTGGGCACTCAGGGGCCGTTGCGCCCCGGACCATCTTGGCGAGCGCCTGCTCTGCGACACTGTCGGGCTTCTGACACAAGCCACGAGCCGGACATTCGAGGCCAAAATGTCCGACGACATGGGCCTGCCGCTGGTCGACCGTTGGGCCCTGATGACCGCGAAGAATTCGCCCTTCATGAGGTCGGCTCACGTCGAGACGCCGCTCGGTCTCGAGGCCGTGCTCGGCTTCTATCGCGCTGCACTCGAAAGGCGCGGCTGGACCGAGAACGACGGTGCGGTCGTCGAGCCCGACAGGGCCGTTGTCGCCTTCACGACGTCAGACGGGCCGGCGCTGCTCCGGCTCGTCCGTCAGGACAACACAACGATCGCCGACCTTGCGCTGCGCAAGCCGTTGGCCGCCACGGCCCGCATCCAGCCGGCGCCGGGACAAGTGATGTTGTTGCTCGGCAACAAGACGGATGAAGCGGCCGACATCACCGTCAATGAGCGAACCATCCGACTGGCGGCTCACGCCGGAGAGGAACTGATCGATTTTGACGCCGCCGCGGATGAGTTGCCTGATAGCCAGAAGATCGATCTGCCGCCGGGCACGTACAAGGTCACCCTGAAGCTCAAGGGCAGCGCGGCGCAGACGCGTGAGTTCGAGGTCGCGGTCAACGAGACCTGGGGTCTGCTGGTCGGCCCCGAAGGCGCGCCGCTGCCGATACGGATGTATTGAGGGCCGCGGCGTCTTGGACCGTCATCCTTGTAAGTCTCGAATCGCTGGATCGGATAGAGTGTCCGGTGCGGTAACGGACGGGAGACCGCTTCATCCAAGGGCTTTGAAGCCCGTACCTCAGCGCGGCGCCCCGTCCGTTGTTCCATTGAACCCGAACAGTCGCGAGGGCCGCCTGGCGAGCCCGGTTGCGCAAGGATGGGTGCAGATGGACGCGATCTATGTTGGCATCGATGTATCGAAGGACCGGTTGGACGTTCATATGCGTCCGAGCGGAGAAGCATTTGCCGTCGGGCGCGACGGCAAGGGCTTGGAAGACCTTGTTGCGCGGCTTGTGGCCTGTCCGCCGACCCTGATCGGGGTGGAGGCGACTGG
>NZ_FMAI01000060.1 GCF_900094605.1 Bradyrhizobium shewense
TGGGGCCTCCAGGCCATCGACGCCAATGCCCGGCATCATCTGCTCGAAATCCTTGAGGACCGCTACGGCCGTCGATCAACACTCGTCACCAGTCAGCTTCCAATTGGCAAATGGCATGAGCTCATAAATGACCCAACCTACGCTGATGCCATACTTGATCGGTTGCTTCACAATGCTCACAGGCTCGAACTGAACGGTGACTCCATGCGTCGCCCGCCGGTTCTTCCTCGAGCTTGATTACATCGTCGGCCCGATGAAGACCGGGACTGCAGCCCGCGAAGCTGACCGGCCGCTACGGCACTGTTGGGGGTGCGCGTCCAGTCAGCTTCGCTCCATCGAGTGACGCCAGACGTGATCTCTTCGGCCGCCGCTTGACCACGGGCTACCGATAGTGCCAATTGCCTTTAACGATCGGGGGCTTCACATGCGCGCGATCAGATTGGAATGCTGCGCGGCATCAGATTGGAATAGCTGCGCGCGATCATCGGAATCCGCATGCGCCACCGCCTTCGGCGGCTGGCGGCCTTGACCACGCTCGATTCCCAAGAGAAGTTGGCGTGATCAGTAAGCCTGACCAACTCGCCCGCCAACAGCTCCAGGGTCCAACAGGCACGGCCTTTGGGCGGATTTGAGCAGCCTGTCGCAACCAGCCGCGCCTCCTCGTTGCCGCTGAGCTTGAGCTCGGCTCCGGGGCGCGCCTCCTTGCTCAGCGCCGCCTCCAGGTTGCCGAGCACGAAGCGGCGTTTGGTCCGGTAGACGGTCGAGCCGCTCACGCCGACGCTCCGTACGATCTCATCGTCACCGGCGCCGGCATCGGTGGCCAGGAGAATCTGCGCCCGCTTGAGCTCGCGTGCGGCGTGCTTTCCGCCGCTCAAAAGCGCTGTGAGTTCGGCGCGCTTGATTTGGCTCAATTCGACCCAATAGCGTACATTCATCCCAGCCTCCTCGTGAGGCATGGATGAACAGCTGAGTCGGATGGCAGGCGTGAGTCCCGCTGCAAAAAGCTTGACGCCCAAACAGGGGCAGTATCTGGCCTACATTCACCTCTATACGCGCCTGTACCGCAGGCCGCCGGTTGAAGCCGACAATGCAAGAATATTGCCGCGACAGCCCGCCCTCGGTGCACCAGATGATACTCACGCTGGAGCGCGCTGCCGCGCTTAGCCCCTCGTAGCGGCTGAAAGATCATCAAAGATGTTGCTATCTCTGCCTCAGCTGTCGCACCCAGGCGGTAAATCATTCCGCGCCGTCATCATGGGCCACCGGTTTTTCGAGGCGTCCGGTTCGCGCAGCACCCGCGCGACTGACGGAATCATCCTGCCGGTGTCGAACACTGCGTGTTCAATGGGACCATGGCCCTCCAAGGCCACAGCGATCGTTCGGGCGTGCTGTCCACGCATTGTGCCCCGACATTGCGTCCATCGGCATCGACGACGCAGACATGCGACGTCTCCATCATTGACAGATCCATTCCGGCATAGTGCTTCACGGCTGTTTCCTTTCTTTGCTCGACAACAGGAAGGTGTGCCGCTCAGCCGGCCCGAGGAAGCAGCCACACATTACACGATGACTCATGTCGCCCAAGGTCCCGCTCGAATGCGCAGAACCTTCGCAAGTTTGTGTTTCGCGCCGCACGTCCAGCGCGTTCCTACCTTCTCCTCCGCGAACGGAAATCGGATCGCGCTCTGAGCGCCACGCGCATTTGCAGGTGATCGGGACCAGAGGGGATTTCTGCTTCCGGAGTTTAGGAACACCTCGATCGCTCGACCTGCCAGTGAGATCGGCCAAGGGTTCGCGTGCTTCATCGTTTAAAAGCCCCAGATCGCCTCTGTGGTTGTAATGAACAGGAATCCGCGGACTCTGGCGAGTCGGCGCAGGGTTTCGACTACGTGAGCGCGCAAATCAATGAAATTCGGCTTTCGTCATCGATAATATTTCCGTGAAAATGAATCTTCTGTCGGCTCCAAGCTCGGAGAGTCAAGCGCAGATGGGGAAGGAATGCGACATTTGGCCGTCAACAAAGTAAATCGTGGTTTGGTAGTCGCCAGCGGCCCATCGGCGCGGGGGGCGAGTGGGGCGATGCCGGACGCGAAAAATGCCTTTGTGAAGTTTTCCGACATCCAGAAGACCTACGACGGCGAAACGCTGGTCGTTAAGAATCTCAACTTGGAGATCCCCCGGGGGGAGTTCTTGACAATGTTAGGGCCCTCCGGCTCCGGCAAGACGACGACGCTCATGATGCTTGCTGGCTTCGAGGTCCCCACCCAGGGCACCATCCTTCTAGAGGGGCGCTCGATCGACAACATGCCTCCGCACAAGCGCGACATTGGCATGGTGTTTCAGAACTACGCGCTTTTTCCGCATATGACGGTGGAGGAGAACCTCGTCTTCCCACTTAAGGTTCGCAAGCTCGGTAAGGCCGAGATCGAGGCCAAGATCAAGCGAGTGCTCGACATGGTCAGGCTCGGCGCCCATGGTAAGCGCCGGCCCGGCCAGCTTTCCGGAGGCCAGCAGCAGCGCGTCGCGCTTGCCCGCGCTCTCGTCTTCGATCCCAAGCTTGTGCTGATGGACGAGCCGCTCGGTGCGCTGGACAAGCAGCTGCGCGAGCAGATGCAGCTTGAGATCAAGCATATCCACGAGAATCTCGGTGTCACCGTGGTCTATGTGACGCATGACCAGGGCGAGGCGCTGACTATGTCCGACCGCATAGCGGTGTTCAACGACGGGGTCGTCCAGCAGGTCGCCGCGCCCGCCGAGCTGTATGAGCGGCCGCAGAACGCCTTCGTTGCTCAGTTCGTCGGCGAAAACAACCAGTTGCGCGGCAAGGTCGCCGCGATGAATGGTGAGACCTGCAAGGTGGAGATTCCAGGTGCGGCCGACGTGCAGGCGCTTGCCGTCAATGTTGAGGTGGTTGGTCGGCCCACTGTATTGTCGTTGAGGCCCGAGCGAGTAAAGCTGAATCCAGCGCCGGGCTCGTTCCCAAATGTCTTCAGCGCGCGAGTTGCTGAGGTGATCTATCTAGGCGACCACGTGCGTGTCCGGGCCTCGGTCTGCGGCCATGATGATTTTGTGATCAAGCTGCCGAATTCGGAAGGCATCGTCCAGCTTGAGTCGGGCACAGTGATCACGATCGGCTGGAAAACGGAGGATTGTCGGGCGCTCGACGCGTCATGACGATGGTGCGAGCCGCGGCCGCGAAAGCGGTGGTCAGGTTTTCTGCAGCGCCGGCCCCCATACTGGGGATGGCATAACACCAAAGAGGGGGAGAGCAGAGGATGAGGAAGACACTGATGGTTGCCTTGGCCGTTTTCGGCCAAGCGGCGGGTACGCTTGCTTCAGCGAAACTCGCCTTTGCGGGCGATCAGCTGACGATCGTCTCGTGGGGCGGCGCCCTGCAGGCCAGCCTGCGCAAGGCCGTTTTCGAGCCCTTCACTAAGGCGAGCGGGATCAAGATCACTGAAGGCGAGTACAGCGGCGAGATCGCGAAGGTCCGTGCCATGGTCGACTCCAAGACCGTGAGTTGGGATGTGCTCGACGCCTCTGGGACAACCGCTTGGACAATGTGCGCCCAGGGTCTTCTCGAGACTATCGACTGGAAGAAGCTCAGCCTCGACCGGGCCAAATTCGGAGACGTCGGCAAATATGACTGCGGGGTGCCGGTTCAGGTCAGTGCCGTGATCGTCGCATATGACAAGGACAAGCTGCCGAACGGTCCGAAGTCCATCTCTGATCTGTTCGACACGAAGAAATTTCCCGGCAAGCGCGGACTTTCGAAGGGGCCCGTCCCCAATCTCGAATGGGCGCTGGTCGCCGACGGAGTGCCGATTAACGATGTCTACAAGGTCCTCCGCACGCCGGAGGGCGTTGACCGAGCATTCAGAAAGCTCGACACGATCAAGAAGGACGTTGTCTGGTGGACGGCCGGCGCCCAGGCGCCACAGCTACTCGCCGATGGTCAGGTTCTCATGACCGCCGCCTACAATGGCCGCATCACCAATGCCGTCAAGGAGTCGGGCAAGCATTTCGAAATTATGTGGGACGCGGCGGCGCAGGGTTGGGACTACTGGGTGATTCCCAAGGGCAGTCCGCGCCTGGACGACGCCTACAAGTTCCTCGCGTTCGGCGGCTCCCCTCAACCGCAGGCCGACCTGACGCGCTACATCCCCTACGGGCCCAGCAACAAGGATGCGTTAGCGCTTGTCGATCCCGCGGTGCTGGCCGACCTTCCAAATACGCCGGAGCGTGATGCCATCGCTCTGCATGCCGACAACATTTTCTATATTGAGAATGGTGATGATCTGCGCCAGCGCTTTACCTCCTGGCTCGCGAAGTAGGAAAAAGGAGCGGCGATGAGGATTTCCGTTCTCCTCGCCGCCTCGAACGGACGATCTGAGAGAATTTGAGGAGCCGATGGCGACGATGACAGTCCAAATCGCCGGCAGTCCAGACGGTATGCCGTTACGAATCAAGCTGCAACAGGTCGAGCGCTGGCGCAAGCTGAAGGCTTTCACCCTTGTCCTGCCGCTCCTGCTGTTCATCCTGGTCGCCTTCGTCTTACCGATCGGTCGGATGATGTTCAACGCGATCCATGACGAAACGCTGTTGACGCTCATGCCGCAGACCTCCGCAGCGCTAAGCGTTTGGGACGGCAAAGACCTGCCCGACGAGCGCGTCTATGCCGCTCTCGCCAAAGATCTTAAGCAAGCGTGGGCGCAGAAGATCACGGGCATGATCGCTAAGCGGATAAACTATGAGCTGCCCGGCGCCGGCGGCCAAGTGACGTCGAGTGCCCGCAAGGCGATCACGCTTTCCGCCGGCCCCTACAAGGCGGCGCTGATCGAGATCAGTCCGCTTTGGGGTCAGCGTGACGTCTGGAGCTTGCTCAAACGTGGCCACTCGGCCTATACGGCCTATTACCTACTGCGTTCGGTCGATTACCAATATGGTCCCGAAAGCCAGATCGTCGCCTCGCCGCCGGAAAGCGCGTTCTTCCGCAATGTCTTCTTGCGCACGCTTGGCATCAGCATCAGCGTGACCGCCGCGACCCTGCTGCTGGGCTTTCCGGTGGCTTATCTCCTGGCGACATTGCCGCCCAAGACGAGCAATCTGCTGATGATCATGATCGTGCTGCCGTTCTGGACCTCGTTGTTAGTGCGCACCACGGCCTGGGTCGTGCTCCTGCAGGATCACGGCATTGTCAACGACGTGCTGATGGCGCTGCATGTCACATCGCAACCTGTGGAGCTCATCTTCAACCGGGTCGGCACGATGGTGGCCATGACTCATATCCAGCTGCCCTTCACCCTTCTGCCGATCTACAGCGTGATGAAGACGATCCCAACCACCCATGTCCGCGCCGCCCGCTCGCTAGGCGCCGGCCCGTTCTACGCATTCTGGAAAGTCTACTTCCCCCAAACCTTACCGGGAGTCGCCGCCGGCTGTCTGCTGACTTTCATTCTGTGCCTGGGCTACTACGTCACCCCCGAGCTTGTCGGGGGAGCCACCGATCAGATGGTCGGCCACTTCGTCGCACTCTACACGAACGAGGACCTCAACTGGGGTATGGCCTCGGCCCTGGGCGCCATCCTGCTCACCGCGACGCTGCTGCTCTATTATGTTTTCAACAAGCTGGTTGGCGTCGACCGGCTTAAGATGGGATGAGAACGATGGCCGCTTTCGCCTATGCCTCTCCGATAGAGAAGAGCTGGTACTATTTGCACTGGCTGATCTGCCTGGCGGTGCTGTTGTTTCTAATCGCGCCGATCCTTGCGATCATCCCGCTGTCCGTTAATTCTGTATCCTTCTTCACCTATCCGATGTCAGGGCTGTCGCTACGCTGGTACGAGGAAATCCTAACAGACCGTTGGCAAGGCGCGCTGCACAAATCTCTCTTCATCGCGGTGTCGGTCACACTGCTGTCGACCGCGCTGGGCACGCTGGCCGCGCTCGGGCTCAGTCGCCCGAACTTCCCGTGGCGCAAGCTGGTGATGAGTCTATTGATCTTGCCCATGGTCGTCCCGGTCGTCATAACCGCGGTAGCCGTGTATTTCTTCTATGCCGATATTGGGCTGCTCAACAGCTATACGGGGCTGATCCTTGCTCACACCACGCTGGCAACACCGTTCGTCGTCATCGCCGTGTCCGCAACTCTAGTAAGTTTCGATTATTCACTCACTCGTGCAGCAGCCGGACTCGGCGCGCCGCCGATCTCCGTCTTCTTCAAGATCATGCTGCCGCTCATTCTACCCGGCATGGTCTCCGGTGCACTCTTCGCATTTCTTGCCTCCTTCGACGAGGTGGTGGTCGCGCTTTTTGTCGCCAGCCCCGAGCAGCGCACCTTGCCTATGGTCATGTTTTCCGGCATCCGCGAGCAGATCAGTCCGACCATTGTTGCCGCCGCTACCGTGTTGATCCTGTTCTCCATTTCTATGCTCAGCACTGTCGAGTTGCTCCGCCGACGTTCGCAGCGGCTGCGCGGGATCCGCAATACCTGACCTTTCCGGTGGCATGTTGTGAGACCCGACCCCAGCTCTGAAGGTCTCTGTTCATATCCGCGAAGGCTCGCCCTGCATGGTCCGAAGATCAGTCGGGACTATCGAAGGATGACTCGGAATTTCATCGCTTCGGTCGAAACAGTGGCTCGACGTCCACGTTCCGAGATGTACGAGCAGCCGCGAGCCCGCTGCGAGCGAACTCGGACAGCATCTCGCCCTGCTGCCGATGGCGGTACATGCGGGCATGACTCGCTTGAAGGCAACTTTGAGGTTCGAGCCACCCAGGCTGCGGAAGCCGCCCGTAGCGGCTTAGCGCGCTAAGGACCTCTTCGGTGTATAGATCAATCACGAGCGTGCGGTCGGTCCTCAGACATGCGTGGTAAAGGCTCACGGTGCGATCGACGTTTTGGGCCGACCACGCCACGAAAACGCGTCCGCGCCTTCGGCGGAAGAGCTCCGCGAACTCATGCTCAAGAGCAGCCTCGCTCCGGCAAGGCTTGCGCCCTGCCAAGTTCGCAACTACCAACAGAAGCACGTCGATGTTCGCCGGCGGATTCACCATGAGGCGATCCACCAAGCGCGCTTACCGCGGGGCACCGTGCCGTCGAAAATCGCGCGCACAGAGGATCCCTCCGGCCGGCACCCAGATCAGCAGTACGTGGACGTCGATCGCCGAATGGTAGGCCAGGAGCGGTCGGAATTTGAAGCCGCCGAAGGAAGAGAAACGGATCCTACGCGCAATGTCGCCTCCGCCGGATTATCAGTTGCCGCTCTCCGGGAGTCCCTGACGTCCCCGACAGCGAAATTGGGCAAGATCAGCTGCTCGAGCATAAAATGATGTGTAGAAGCTATGGGTCAGCTAAGTAGGATATTTTTGAGATTTGACGACCGTCGCGCATCTGCCATGCAAGGACACTGAGGATATCGATGCTCGCATCGAGGCTATCAGTGTTTAAGAAGGTGCTCGCCACCGATCGGTCACCGTGGTTCATTGGCTCCGACGAGATTCGGAGATGGTGCGTGCGCCGCGGCGACAATCGAACGGCGAGTTCTTCAGCTACGTTGACCTAAAGGCGCGGGTGCGAGTAATCATCCGCTGCGGACGATCCGGGACGATCGTGAAGGAGGCGTTACCCTGGAGCGCGAGTTCGCCGCACTCTATTCGCTGATTGGACGGCCGTCGATCCCCGGGAGATGCTGCTGCAAGCGTTTTACCCGGTCCGCTCCGAGCAGCTGCTGCTGCAGCGGCTGGAATACGATCTCCCGTTCCGCTGGTTCGTCGGAATCGGCGTTGACGATGCCGTCTTCGACGATTCGGTCTTCCAAGAAACGCGACCGGCTGCTGGAAGGGCCATTGCAGGGAAGTTGCTGGCGTAGCTCAAGGTGAGAAAGATTCTATCGAGCGATCACTTCTCGGTATCGATGGCATGCTGATCGCGGCTCGCTGAAGCGCGTCAAGCCGAAGGCTGGCGAGCCGCCTATCGCGGCTTGCTCGGGTCAGGGCCAAAGTTGGACAAAAGCTTCACGTCTTGAGTCTTTGTCGCAGAATTAATGCGCTGCGACAGGTGATATTGCTGCGATCGGATGCTCGGGCCCAGTACTATTTGCTCAAGATGAAACTCATCACTGACTTGGCTCGGCTTGAGACTGGCCACCGAGAGGAGAGGTGAATGATCTCCGAGGCGTTCATCATCTGTGCGGTCACGGGGGCGGCCCAGCAGGTTGAACCCCACTTCAATATAGGAGTTCTTGATGCCGTCGCGAAAAATCATCGTCACTTGCGCAGTCACTGGTGGGAGTTCCGCGGTGCTTGCGAAGCATCCAAACATTCCCAAGACGCCGACACAAATTGCAGAGGCGGCACTGGAAGCTGCGAAAGCTGGAGCTGCGATCGTTCATATTCACGTCCGCGAGCCGGAGACCGGAGCCCCCTCGAACCGGTTTGAGCTCTATGAACAGGTCGTCAAGAAGCTTCGTGACTCGGCCACGGATGTCATCATAAACTTGACGTGTGGAATGGATGGAAGCCTGACGCTTGATTCTTTTGAACCTGTAACTATCGGCAAAGCGACCACTCTGAAGAGTCCCATGGGGCGCTGTATTCACGCAATTAAACTTCGGCCAGAGCTTGCCACATTGGATTGCTGCACGTATAGCGCCGGGGAAAGCGTGTATGTTGGGCGGATGTCCGATTTGCGCGAGATGGCGACGCTTATGCGAGAAGCCGGCGTCAAGCCCGAGCTCGAATGCTTCGAACTTGGCCACATTGAAATTGCCAAAAAGCTGATATCGGAAGGCAAAATTGACGGCCCGGCGCTTTTCCAGTTCTGTCTCAGCACCGGGTATGGGGCTCCCGCTGTGCCGATTGTTATGCAGGCGATGAGAGATATTTTGCCCTCAGCCGCCATCTGGGCTGGGTTCGGCTGCGGTGCCGACGAAATGCCTGCAGTCGCACAGCTGGTGGCGCTGGGCGGACATGTCCGAGTTGGATTGGAAGACAACATCTATCTTCGACGTGGCGTGCTGGCATCCAACGCCGGGCTCGTCGAGAACGCGGTTGGCATCATCGAACGTATGGGCGCCAGCGTCGCCACCCCTGCCGAAGCCCGGAAAATTCTCGGCCTTGTGAAGGGTGGACGACCACACTGAATTCCAGCATTGCTTCATCTATATGGCCCCGAATTGTTGCTCCACTGACGGGCTCATTTGCGGAAAGGGAAAGTTCATGTCCGAAAATTCAAGGTCCACGTCGGAGGGGCTGCCAGAAACGGTCGGGCTGCTGGGTGGGGGGGTTATTGGCGGCGGGTGGGCAGCCCGCTTCATGCTCAATGGAGTCGATGTTCGGCTGTACGACCCCGCGCCGAACGTCGTCGAAGGCGTACACCTAAGACTTGAAAGGGCGCGTAGAGCATTCCGGCGGCTCACGGATGTCCCGCTACCTGCTGAAGGCTCGCTGACCGTGGTTGAGTCAGTCGCTGACGCGGTTCGCGGCGTGAAGTTTGTACAGGAGAACGCACCCGAGCGCCTTGAGCTCAAACAGAAACTACTGGCGGAGGCGTGCCGGGCCGCAGCGCCTGAAACCCTCATCTGCTCCTCGACGTCAATGTTGCAGCCGTCGTTGCTTCAGGTAGAAATGCCTCGCCCCGAGCGTCTGGTTGTCGCGCACCCGTTCCAACCCGTGTATCTGGTCCCGCTGGTGGAGCTCTGTGCTGGAGAGCGGACGGCTCCAGAGATGCTGGCGCGGGCGGCGGAGGTCTACCGTGCGGTGGGGATGCACCCGCTCGTGGTCCGCAAGGAAGTCTACGGCTTTATTGCTAACCGGCTGCAGGGCGCGGCTTGGCGCGAGGCCCTGTTTCTGGTGCAGGAAGGCCGGGCCACCATTCAGGAAATCGATGACGCTGTCCGTTACTCCTTCGGACTGCGGCGACCGGTGCTAGGGCCGATTATGACCTACTTGATCGGCAGCGGTCATACCAGCATGCGCGGCTACCTGCAGCATGCGAGTGGGTCGGGGACCAACAATGACCCGAGGCTGGCCAGGCCGGAGTACACGGACGCCTTTGTGGACAAGATGTCGGAGCAGGCAGACCTGTTAATTTCGAACGAGAACATGACTATCGCCGGCTACCAAGAGATGCTCGACGATGGCCTCATCGGAGTGCTGCAGGCTCTACGCGCACAGAACTGCGGGGCGGGCGCGACGCTCGCACGCTGGGAGCAGTCGCTGCGCAAACGCGTGCCTCCAGCTCGCTGACGTGGAAGATGTGTTACGATGACCAAGCTGCAACAGCGAATCGTCAGATTCATTCACGCTTCCTAATTCATACATGATCGGGCAAGACGATTCAGCTGTGTCGTTGGAACAAGTGCTTGAGTTCCTCGAGCCCGAACGCATCGACACAGATCGGTTCTACGGTCGTAGCCTCGACATGAAGTGGGGCTACGTGTTCGGTGGACAGTTCGTCGCTCAAGCCCTCGCATCTGCACAGCAGACGGTCCGGGAAGACCAGGCCGCATATTCGCTGCACGGGTATTTCCTGCGATACGGCGACGAGCGCAAGCCGATCACTTACGAGGTGGAACGTATCTGTGACGGTAAGAGCTTCGCCACGAGGCGTGTGGACGCGATCCAGGACGGCCAGACCGTGTTCACATTGACAGCCTCTTTCCAGCGTGATGAAGCCGGACTTGAGCATCAAGACCTTATGCCACAGATGCCCGGTCCTAAGGGTCTCCCGTCGCAGGCTGAGATTGCTCGCAAGTACATGGACAGAATGCCGAAGGCGGCTCGCATGGAATTGTCGCTAGAACGTGCGATCGAGATTCGTCCCGTAGATCCCGTGGACATCCTCGCCCCCGAATCAAAGCCACCCCTGCTAGGCATCTGGTACCGTGCCCTGGGCATGCTCCCCGATCGTCCGACCTTGCACCGCGCGCTGCTCGCCTATGTGTCGGATTTGAACCTGTTGCCCACGTCTCTGCGGCCGCACGCTCTGACCTGGGCCACGCGCGACATGCAGTCCACCAGCCTGGACCACGCCGTCTGGTTTCACCGCCCGTTCCGGATGGACGAGTGGCTCCTCTTCGTGATGGACAGTCCGTCGGCGAGCGGTGCCCGCGGCCTCACGCGCGGCCGGTTCTTCACGCGGGATGGACGCCTCGTCGCCTCGGCGGCCCAGGAAGGATTGATCCGTGTACGGACCTGAGCCAAGGCAGCAGAGCTAGCAATTCGAGAACTGCAACGACGGTCCGGTCCTCTCGGGCGTTTCTCTTGTCTTAAATGCGCTTCCGAAAGTCGCGGATATCGCAAACTCGACCAACATGTGCAAATCAAAAACCGGAATGCCAGTCACTCGCTGAACTGCAAGTATGCGGCTTTCCTGCACGATCGCATCAGTACTGCGTTCGCGCAGGCACCTAGTCTAGAGCACCGAGCACGCAAGTGATAGGCTAGGCCTGCCCCTTTCGGTGTCCCGCGATTTGCCGCCGCGCTCCCTCAGATTTGGCGATCGTACATTGTGCTGACAGCGCGGCAAAAAGCTCTGATGAGGCTCATGTTCACTCGCCGTCTTGTTCGGACTCTTTGGTTTCATATCAGCGGTCACATGGACGTGGCCGAGCACGCAGGCAAACTAAAGCCAGAGCTCGCCACTCTCGACTGCGGCACATCGAGCGCCGGCGACAGCATCTATGTCGCACGTCTGTCGGATCTGCGAGAGATGGCGACGCTTATACAAGATGCCCGGTCAATCCGCGCGCGCGTTCAGTCGCAGTAATTCTTCGGCGACAAGGCGCACACGCAGGATTTCGCCAATCATTGCGCGATAACTTATTCCGGCCGAGAGACTTCGCTCTTTGTGGCGCATGATCTGAAAGAGGTACGTCATGGAATCGCAACCGTCACCCGCCCTCGGAATTTTGCGTCTCGAATTCGGCCGGCCACCGACCGATCCTGTTCCCGGTGGATACATGGATTCGACTTGGATCGGCATGCCTGTGATTTCGGAGACCGCCGAAGGAGCTTGGACCGAAAGGGTCGTCCACGGTGATCCTGCACTTGCCGATGCCTACGTTGCTGCGGCCAGGCGGCTGGTTGATCGGGGGGCCGTTGCGATTTGCTCGGACTGCGGCTTCACACTTCGTTATCAAACGGCCGTAGCCTCCGCCGTTAATGTTCCAGTCGCGATGTCAAGTCTTCTCCTTATCCCAACGCTTTTGCGCCAACTGCCAAAGTCCACCAAGCTCGCCATCTTGACAGCCAATGCGAGTCAGCTGAGTGAAGATTTGCTCGTGGTTCGGGACCCGGGCGACCTCTCAAGGCTCGTCATCGGTGGTATAGAGGACAGCGAAGTATGGAGAATGTGGGTTGAGCGCCCGATCCGGCCGGCGAGCGACGAGTTGCTCACAAATGCGGTAATCGCGTGTGTCGAGCGGCTGCGCGTCGAGCATTCTCAAATCGGCGCATTCCTATTTGAGTGCACGTCTTTTCTGCGAACGGCACCGGCGGTTCGTCGGATCACGAATCTACCTCTCTACGGCATCGACACCATTACACGCATGGCGGCAGCATCCGTCTTGCGGACTTAGAGCAAAATTGGTGACAGCCGATGATCGCGATCACGGCATCCGTGCAGACGACTGTCGAGCCTTTGCACGAATGCGCACAACGTACCGCGGATTCATGATCCGATATCAAGATCGCATCAGCGCGGTCGTGGACCTACCCATGCTTATTTATTCTCTTCTCCATTTCTCGGAGAGACGTGTCCGCGCAATAAAGCGATAGGTATCATGACCGCACTAGCGCTCTATGACTCCAATAGTTAAGAGCCACGGAGCGTGCCGGCCAGCTTCGATAGTATCAGTGGGCTCGGACTCATTGATCCAATAGGCAACGATGGCGGCGAGATGGACGGCAGCCAAGAAGTTCCTGGCTAGTTTGTCGTAGCGAGTTGCGACACGCCTGAAATCCTTGAGGCGGCAGAAACAGCGCTCGATGACGTTGCGCCCCTTGTAGGCGCGTTTGCTGAAGCTGTGGAGAGTGACCCTGTTGGATTTGTTTGGAATGACGGGCTTGGCACCACGATCGACGATTTCGGCTCGAAAGCCGTCGCCGTCGTACCCTTTGTCGCCAATGAGGGCAGACATGGGTGGCGCGAGTTCCAAAAGGGCTGGCGCTGCGGCAATATCAGCGTCCTGGCCTGGAGTGAGATGAAATGCGCAAGGTCTGCAGTCAGGGTCGCTCAGCGCGTGGATTTTCGTGGTCCGCCCGCCGCGCGAACGGCCGATCGCTTGTTCATGCTCCCCCCTTTTCCGCCGCTCGCCGAGCGATGCGCTTTGATCGTGGTGGAGTCGATGGACAAAGTCACGCCGTCTTTGCCGCAGCGGGCGAGCGCTTCAAAGATCGCCCGCCAATGTCCGCGCTTGGCCCAGCGATTGAAACGATTGTAGATCGTCGTGTACGGACCATAGTCGGGCGGGCAATCGCGCCAGCGTGCGCCGCACTGAAGCATGTGAATGATACCGCTGATAACGCGTCGATCGTCGCCGTGACTGTCGAGGGCCTGCCGCTGGAATTGGCGGCGGTGAAGTTCTGGATACGAGAAAGCTCAAACGCACGGCGCAGCTCAAGAAGAGTAACCCGCCCCGCGTTCCGATTGAGAAGGAAAGCATTCGCTGGCTCGACAGTCTCAGGCAATCAACCGAGAGCTCGGACAGCCGGAGCGTTGCATTGATATATTGGTGACCGCGAAATCGACATCTACGAATTGTATTGCGTGACACAGGAGTTTGGCGCTCACTTCCCTCTGTCCGCGCCTGCGTCGATCGGCTGGCAGGCGATGGCGGTCATACGAGATGGAAGAGACCAGGGTCAAAGGCTTACATTACATTGACGCGCGCAACGACCAGGGTGAGACGACGATGGTTCGCTGGAATGCCGGTTCCGAGGTCATCGCGCACACCGTACCGATTTGGTGGCGCGCGCGGTTCCGAAATGATCGCGCGCAGCATTCCGAACACTGTCCGCGCAGCATTCCGATTTGATCGCCCGCAGTTTGGGATGGTGTGAGCCTGATCGTTGGGCCATTTCTCCGGTTGGAAACAGCTTGGAGAATTGGATGCCGACGATGAGGGTTATCATGCGTCAGGTGCGCGAGATTGTGAGTTGAGCCTTGACGTCGGGCTCTCGACGCGCGCGGACTGGATCGCGGGCCATAACGCGGCGTTCAGTTTTCTTTGCGGCGCGAACGCAACTCCTGGTGCCCGACAACACCAAGGTCGCGGTGATCAAGGCCTGCCTCTACGACCCTATGGTCAGCCGCAGCTACGGCGATATGGCGCAGCATTACGGCACGGCGATTTTGCCGGCACGGCCACGGCGCCCGAGAGATAAGGCAAAGGTCGAGGCCTGCGTCGGAATCCTCGAGCGCTGGCTGCTGAAGCCGCTGCGCACCGCACTTTTTACAGCCTGGCCGAACTCAACGGTGGGATCGCCGAGTGGCTGGCCAAGCTAGATGACCGACGGGTGCTGCGACAGTATGGTCGCACACGGCGCCAGCTGTTCGAGGAGCTTGACGCGCCGAATCTTACCGCTTCCTGGCGAGCCGTGGGTCCATGCCGAATGGCGCCGATGCCGGGTCGGGCTCGACTATCACGTCGAGATCGAACGACACTACCACTCGGTGTCCTACCGCTTCGCCCGTCAGGAGGTCGAAGCACGGATCTGTGCGCGAACGGTTGAAATCTTCCTTGGGGCGAGCGTCTCGCGGCGCATATGCGCGGGCGGCAGCAACGGACGGCACACCACGATCAGCGCCAACATGCCTTCCAGCCACCAGCGCTCTGGCGAGTGGACAACCGCAAAGATCCGCAACGAGGCAACCCGGATTGGCCTGATGCTGCGGCTCTGGTCGACCGAATCAGACCGACCAACATCGGAGGTTCGGATTATTACCACTAAGGGAAGGCAATGCTGACACACCCCACACTCCACCTGCTTACCCGGCTCGGCCTTACCGGCATGGCCGAGGCCTTCAGGCTCCTCGCCGACAACGAGGAGGTCCAGGGTCTCGCTCACGCCCAATGGCTGGCGTCGCTGCTGGACGATGGGGTGACTTGGCGTAACAACCGGCGCCTGGCGCCTCTGGCGCTTCGTCTTCGCAAGGAAAAGCTGCGTCATCATGCCGTGCTGGAGGATATCGACTACCGCGCTCCCCGTGGGCTCGACCGCCGCTTGTTCGACATGCTGCTCAAGGGAGACTGGATCAAGAACCATGAGAACCCGGACGGTCAATTCAAATTCTCCCACCTGTGGTCGCGCAAACTCCCCACTTGTGGAGCAGGACGAGAGGTTATTTTGGTTGACTGCGGTTTTGCGTGCAAGAGCTTCGGCGGCTTCCTTGAGGCGGTAGCAGCGGCCGTCGAACTCGAGCAGATGGCAATGGTGCATGAGGCGGTCCAGGATGGTCGTGCTCTTGGTGTTGCCGGGGAGATAAGCGCCCCAATCCTGCATGATGCGGCTGGACGTGACGATGACGCCGCGGTGCAATTTGTAGCGCTGATGGATCAGATTCTGCAGCAAAAGCGCCAGCTTCGTCGGGGATGGTGCGAGCGAGGAACAGATTGTCAAGCCCCAAGCAGATCGCGGTCAAAGATGCTCCGCAGTCGAGCTTCGCGCTGAGCGGCGGGGCTAAACCATAGCGGTCGAAGAAGTCATCGGCCTCGAGATACTGGACCTTGTGGCCTTGCAGGATGGCCTGGTAGGCGACGGCCTTGGCCACATGCGATTTTCCAAGTGCCTGGCTTGCCAATCAGCAGTGCGTTTTCACCGGCGGCGACAAACTTCAGCGTGTGAGCAGGCCTGACGCGGCAGTTTGGGATTGAAGGACTAGTCGAACTCCGCGAGAGTGACCTTCTCGTCGAGCCCGGATTGCTGGTAGCAGCTGCGCCGCGAGTAGCGCAGGGTCATCACGAGCAGGCGCGGCCGGCGGTAACGACCGCTCTTTGGATCACGGGGCAGCGCGGCTTCGCCATAATCGACCTGGCTTCCTCGCCGGGGGCAAACTTGAGACGGTCAAACTGTTTGGGATCGATATGGCGCAGGGCACGCACGAAACGCTTGACGCTCTCGTAGCTGGCAGTGAAGCCGAACTGGTCAACCAGATCCTGATAGATCGCCTGCGCATTGCGCTTCAGACGGACCTGCTGTCGATCCATTCCCGATCTGGTTCACAGGCTGAGCGGGCGAAATCAAACGTCCGGGCGACCACCTTCACTCCGATAGCCCCGGTCGCGGAGGTGGGGGAGTTTGCCTATCGGCGGCCTCGGAGCCGGCGGTCACCCGGGGGAATTTGCCTCCGCCGCTCGCCCGGACGCGAAAATCGCCTGGTAGTAGCGCTCGATCGTCTTGCAGCCGATCCCTGGCGTTGGCTCGTCCGGCGCTCCAGTAACGTAAATACAGTGCTCTGCAGATGCGGCTTCAAGACATTCAACTCCCCGTCCCCTCTTCCCTGAAAGGGGACGATAATAAACGTCTTGCTACGCGCTTTTGCGGCCGATCAGCCGCCCAGCCAGGCGGAATCAGGTGGGGAGTTTGAGGGTGACCTCACCCGGGGATTTTGACCGACCGTCGGGGGAGAATTGCGCCATTGTCGGGCCAACCCGCTCGGGAAAAGCTGGCTTGCTTGTGCACTCGGCCACAAGGCCTGCCCGGACAACCAACCAGTACTTACACCCGGCTGCTGCGATTGATCGAAGAGCTGGACCTTGCCCGCGGCGGTGGCCGACTCCCCTCGCGGATGAAGAGCATCGCCGCCGTCGATTGCCTCAATTTGGGCGATTGGGGCGCCTCCAAACCATCGGCGCTAATGCCCGTCAAAAATCTGCTGGAACTCCTCGAAGCTCGCTACGGCCGTCGGTCAACACTCGTCAATAGCCAGCTTCCAATTGCCAAATGGCACGAGCTCACAAATGACCCAACTTTCGCTGATGCCATACCTCGGTACAGTCCAGAATGTTTCGCACTTTTGATCAGGCGACGGCTCCGGTTTCGGAGAGTTGTGGCTGATAGAGCGGTCACGTTCATGTAGCGTTTGGTCGACCAAGCCGTTCCGGCAATGTGCCGCAGCCGGGCCGCCGCCAAGTTGAGACAGGATTGACCGTCAGGAAAGGCACCGACGACATGGGTTCGTCGCCGGATCTCCTTCATGATGCGCTCGAGCGGATTGTTCGTTCGAATCTTTCGCCTGTGGATGTCCGGAAAGGCATAGTAGGCGAGCGTCGTCCGCAACGCTTTCGACAAGACCTCGGCACGCATCGGACCACCAAATGCACGCCCCTGAGACTGCGATCGACGAGATGCCGTAGAAACGATGACCAGCCGGATTTGTCCTCCTTGGTGCCCTCACAGATGCCGAGGATCTCCCGGAACCCCTCGGCATTGACCGCCGAGGCCATCAGCAGCGAGACATTGCGAACCTCACCAGCCCAGCTGCGCGCTTCATCACGATGCCGTAGAGGTAGAGATACGGATGCTCGCCTTCGATCCAGCGATTCCGCCACGCCTCGATGTTGGTATAGATCTTCTTGTTCAGGTTCGACACTGTACTCGGGCTGACCCGGGTGCCCCACAGCGCCTCCGTGATGTCTTCGACCCGCCGAACCGAAATCCCGGCCAGATACATCTCGATCAGCGCCTCCTCGACCGAGCTCTCCCGCCTCCGGTAGCGCTCGATAATCGCCGTCTCGAAGGTTTGCCGCCGTAGCTTCGGGACCTTCAGATTGACGTCGCCCGCCGTGGTGTGCAGCGTTCGCTCGTAGCTGCCTGCCAGCGCTGCCGGGCCGGGCTGCGCTCATACCGCAGGCGGCCCCGCACAGCTGGTCCACTTCGGGCGTCAATACAGGCGCAAGCGGATCGTCGCTCCCTCTCTCATTCGAGTAGTCGTCCGTGAAGAATACGGATCGGTCTGAGAAGTAAGCAGAATTGGTCTTGATGTAGTATTCGATTTTGCAGGAAAGTGGGGTGCTGGACCTCGTTTTCCTGCGTTTTGGGATTTTGCTTTTGGGCGATTCGTGATTCCCTGATGTCGGGTCATCGGCATTGGGGAAGGCGATGAGCAAACCGCGGGACGATCGCCAGAAAGACCTGCTGCTTCCGGCACTCGATCAGATCATCGACTTGGGTCACCCGCTGGTGCGGTTGGCGGCGCTGATCGACTGGAAGTTTCTGGATGAGCGCTTTAGTTCGGTCTGCCAAACAGGGTTGGGGCAGCCTG
>NZ_FMAI01000042.1 GCF_900094605.1 Bradyrhizobium shewense
CCGTGCACCCCAATGCGGCTTCTCGGCCTTGAGCTGCACGATCAGGGTCTCGATCTGGCTTGGCAGCTGATTGGCATAGCGGACCGGCCGCCGGGAGCGATCGCTCAGGGCCTCGAGACCGTGCTCTTTATAGCGATCGAAGATCTTGTAGCCGGTCTTCCGCGAGATGCCGAACTCGCGACAGACCTCGGACATGGCTTCTCCTTCCAGAAGCCGGGCGACAAAGCGAAGGCGTTCTTCCATGACCGAACTCGCTCTCCACGGCATCGCCACCTCCCGCAGAACAAAAGCAGAAAGTGTAACCCATGTGTCCGGTACGTTCTGTCACCTATGTCTCGGGTCGCTCAGGCAGAATCAATCAAGGTCTGGGCGTTCTTTCACCTGAAAGCGCTCGTGAGGCCGCGCGAAAGCCTGGCGCAAGGATCGGCGCGGCGAGCTCCAGCTCGATTCGCGCCATCTTATATGTGTGGGTATGTGTTCGGTTCGCGCCTAGCGGTGGAACCGCCAGATCCGCCAATGCGAGGGCGAAATCAGCACCGCTTCGCCGGCCCAGACGTTGTACCAGACGCCGGACCTGCGCCGGCACGGAAACGACCAGGGCAGAATCCCCGTCTTGTGCGGACGTCCGAGTTCCAGATCGCACTCATCGGGAGCGATCTGCATCGGCAGCCATCGTCCATTGGTGTCGGGCTCGCTCATGCCGCACGGGTCTTATGTGGCGGCACGACGAAGAAACTTGATTCAGCGCAACCAGGCCCACCCGTGGGAACACGGGTGTGGATCCGATTCCCGGTTCAGTGCGTGGAGACCCACGCCCTCGCCTCGCGCTGCGCGGCCGAGATCTCGGCATCCGACATCTGCCCGGCGACTTCCTGGCGCAGGGTCACGGCGTCCTTGCGGCCCTTCAGGGCGGCGAGGTTGAACCATTTGTGCGCGGCGACGAGATCGACCAGCCCGGAACGGCCGCTCGCCCAATAGATCCCGCGTTCGAACAGCACGTCCGACAGCGCGGTCGCGTCGATCGGCGTTGCCGTCTCCAGATCGAAAGTACCCTGAAACATAACGCATCCCCTTTTTTCTTGTGCCTTGCTCCCCCGAGCGCGGCTCCCGTCCAACTCTGATGTGCATGACCCTTCCCGGGACCGTGCACTGTTCAACTCATCCCTTAGTCTTCTTGCCCAACGCCGTTTGCCGGCTTGTTGGAGGCGATGATGGCGGGCAAATTTGAATGGCAGTTTAAGTATCGCGATGAAGCAGACGTAAACGCGAGCGCGCGACGCCGGCGCGCAGAATTCAAGAAGTCCCTGATTTGCAGGCACTTCCGTGATTCGTCAGATTTGGTTTACCCTGGGATTTTGGGACATCGATAACCATCGCGCGCGGTGGGCGCATCCTGTGGCGTCCCCACTCGCCGTCGTCACCCGCGTCCCGGCTACGGCCAAGGCTTCGCCGGGGGCCGTCGTCTTGGAACGCCGAAGCGTCAGCGAATGCGGCAGGCGGATGACCCGGACATTCCGGAGACAGCAATGTCGCTCGGGAAGCCGCGGCGTACCCGATCGCCCGGTCGGAGCCCGACGATGACACCGCAAATGGCGAAGCGGCGTGCGAGCAGCACGCAATCGGGCCTGCCCAAGGTGGAGCGGCCAGCGCAACGATGACGCTATGGTCAGATCAGCAATGTGGGGAAAAGGAATGCCGGCAATACCCCGGCCTCAGGAGAACGAGGGCGTCGGCGAACACGTCAGGACCAGATTCCACTTGACCGCGAGGCCACTCGTGAAATTGCAGAACCGGAGAACCGGCCCCGCACCGAACGAAGAAAACTTGTTTCTTCTGCCGGACCGCGAAGAGAGCGATCCGACCGTTGACCTGATGTCTCGCCGACACCCTCTATCGTCGACCAGAACCTCTGGGAGGCGCTGATGACGTGCCGGCTCTCGAGGAGCCGGCAACTTCAGAAGCGAAGTTACTTCTTCTTGGCGACCTTGCGGGTCTTCTTCGCAGTCTTCTTCACTGCGCTCTTCGCCTTCTTCGCCTTCTTTGCCTTCTTAGCTTTCTTGGCCATGTTGCCCTCCGATGTGTGAGATGGCTTAATCGCTGCATGCACTCGGGGATCGAGTGCACACTCATCCCAAATACACCAACACAACGAAAAAAACAGCGTCTCGCTTAAAGAAGTGTTGACGGCGCAAGGCGCGTGCGCTTGGCGAGCGCGATGCAAGCACGCTGCATGACGCGTTTGCACGATCGCGCAGAGTGCCCGCATCGTCGATGTCTGCGAGAGATGCGATTGCAGAAAACTCTATGCAGCAAGTATTTTCCTGCACGCGCGCATCGCGCACGATCGACCCGACGGTGCGCATCGTGACGGTCGAGATCACCTTGCAAAGGCATTTCGCGGACTCTGAGTCGCGATTTTTGGCAACGAAATTATTTTCATGCTTAACGGCGCGAGCGCTCGCCAGAGCGTGTGCGAGCCGCCTTTTTGCGCGAATCGCGTGACGGCGATTCGGCCGTCGCATCGCGTCTGGTCGGGATGAAGTTTGCCGCCGAGGATGCGCGCGAGCGTCGCATCACGAACCGAAAGAGAGGTGACGAAGCGTGTCCGTCACCTCGTTCGAACGCGCGACGTCAGACGCCGAGCTTGGACTTGAGCAGGTCGTTGACGCTCTGCGGGTTGGCCTTGCCGCCCGACGCCTTCATCACCTGGCCGACGAACCAGCCGAGCGACTGCGGCTTGTCCTTCACCTGCGCTGCCTTGTCGGGATTGGCCGCGATGATGTCGTCGACAACCTTTTCGATCGCCGAAAGATCCGTGACCTGCTTCATGCCGCGGCTTTCGACCAGCGCACGGGGATCGCCGCCCTCCTGCCAGACGATCTCGAACAGATCCTTGGCGATCTTGCCCGAGATCGTGCCGTCGCCAATCAGGTCGATGATCCCCGAGAGCTGCTCGGCGCTCACTGGAGAGCCCGTAATATCCCGGCCTTCCTTGTTGAGACGGCCGAACAGCTCGTTGATCACCCAGTTCGCCGCCATCTTGCCGTCGCGCGCGCGGTTGCCGAGCTTGTCGAGCACGGTCTCGTAGAACACCGCGCTCTCGCGCTCGGCGACGAGCACGCTCGCATCATAGGCCGACAGGCCGAGATCGGCGACGAAGCGCGTCTTCTTCTGGTCCGGCAGCTCGGGGAGCTCAGCCTTCAGCTCGTCGACGAATTCCTGGCTGAACTCCAGCGGCAGCAGGTCGGGATCGGGGAAGTAGCGGTAGTCATGCGCCTCTTCCTTGGACCGCATCGAGCGCGTCTCGCCCTTGCTGGGATCGAACCGACGCGTCTCCTGCTCGATCTGACCGCCGTCCTCCAGGATCTCGATCTGGCGCCGCGCTTCATACTCGATCGCCTGGCCGATGAAGGTGATCGAGTTCATGTTCTTGATTTCGCAGCGGGTGCCGAGCGGCGCGCCGGGCTTGCGCACGGACACATTGACGTCAGCGCGCAAGGATCCCTTCTCCATGTCACCGTCACAGGTGCCGAGGTAGCGCACGATCGAGCGCAGCTTGGTCACATAGGCCTTGGCCTGCTCGGCGTCGCGGATGTCCGGTTTCGAGACAATCTCCATCAGCGCCACGCCACACCGGTTGAAATCGATGTAGGACAGCGACGGCGACCGGTCGTGCAGCATTTTGCCGGGATCCTGCTCCAGATGCAGCCGCTCGATGCCGATGGAGACACTGCGGCCGCCATCGAGATCGACGATCACCTCGCCCTCGCCCACCACCGGCGACTTGTACTGGCTGATCTGATAGCCCTGCGGCAGGTCAGGATAGAAATAGTTCTTCCGGTCGAACACCGAACGCAGATTGATCTGCGCGTTGAGACCGAGCCCGGTCCGGACAGCCTGCCTGACGCATTCCTCGTTGATCACAGGCAGCATGCCCGGCATCGCGGCATCGACCAGCGACACCTGCGAGTTCGGCTCGCCCCCGAACGCAGTGGACGCGCCGGAGAACAGTTTCGACTTCGACGTCACCTGGGCATGGATCTCCATGCCGATGACCACCTCCCAGTCACCGGTGGCGCCCTTGAGAAGCTTGTGCGTGGCCGTGCTCATGTCGTGCTCCCGAGCAGCGTGACAGCGATCCGCTCCCACTCCGCTTCCAATGAATCCTTTGCAGCGGGCTGACCGGCCTGGCGGTACCAGTAGCCGGCATTGCCGAGATCGCCTTCGACGCGATGCAGATAGGCGTGCACCCAGGCCGCGTCGCGGCTGCTCTCGTCCTGGACGATCTTGTGCGCGCGGTCCCAGTCGCCCTTCGCGGCCCACCAGAGGCCAGCGAGCGGCGCGCTCAGGTGTGGCGCGGGCGCGGCGCCGTCGAGGCTCGCGATGAACGCGGCGGCATTCACCACCACCTCGCGGGCGTGAAGCGGCCGGCGGCCTGCTCGATCACCTCGCCAAGCGAGAACAATGTCTCCTCCTCGAACGGACGGCCGATCAATTGCAGGCCGAGCGGCAGGCCCTGCGCGTCCTTGCCTGCGGGCACCGCGATGCCGGGCAGGCCCGCCATGTTCACGGTCACCGTGAAGATGTCGTTGAGATACATCTCGACCGGATCGGCGCCGCCCTTCTCGCCGATGCCGAAGGCCGCCGACGGCGTCGCCGGCGTCAGGATCGCGTCGACGCCCTTCGCGAAGCAATCCTCGAAATCCTTCTTGATCAGCGTGCGCACCTTCTGGGCGCGCAAATAATATGCGTCGTAATAGCCGGCCGAGAGCACATAGGTGCCGATCATGACGCGGCGGCGGACCTCCGCACCAAAACCTTCGGCGCGGGTGTTCTCATAGAGCTCGGTGATGTTCTTGGCCTGCTCGCGCAGGCCGTAGCGGACGCCGTCATAGCGCGCGAGGTTGGAGGACGCCTCCGCCGGCGCCACGATGTAATAGGCCGGCAGCGCGTATTTGGTGTGCGGCAGCGACACCTCGACGAGCTCGGCGCCGGCCGCCTTCAGCCAGGCCGCGCCCTCACTCCAGAGCTTTTCGATCTCGGCCGGCATGCCGTCGAGGCGATACTCCTTGGGAATGCCGATCTTCATGCCCTTCACGGATTTGCCGATCGCGGCTTCGTAATCCGGCACGGCAATGTCGACCGAGGTCGTGTCCTTGGGGTCGTG
This sequence comes from Bradyrhizobium shewense, assembly GCF_900094605.1. GTDB lineage: Bacteria > Pseudomonadota > Alphaproteobacteria > Rhizobiales > Xanthobacteraceae > Bradyrhizobium > Bradyrhizobium shewense. The sequence continues at coordinate 5,168 of NZ_FMAI01000042.1, forward strand.
CCCGGCCATCGAGCGCAGCAGCATCGCGGCATCGCGCACGCTGCGCGCAATGGGACCTGCCTGGTCGAGCGAGGAGGCGAAGGCGACGATGCCCCAGCGCGAGCAGCGGCCATAGGTCGGCTTGATGCCGACGGTCGCGGTGAATGCCGCCGGCTGGCGGATCGAGCCGCCGGTGTCGGTCGCGGTCGCGCCCATGCAGAGCAGCGCCGCCACGGCCGAGGCCGAGCCGCCGGACGAGCCGCCCGGCACCAGCGTGGTGTTGCTTCCTTCGCGCCGCCAGGGATTGCCGACCGGACCGAAGCACGAGGTCTCGTTCGCCGAGCCCATCGCGAATTCGTCATTGTTGAGCTTGCCGAGCATCACCGCACCGTCGCGCCACAGCTGCGAGGTAATGGTGGACTCGTAGGTCGGCACGAAATTGCCGAGGATCTTCGAGCATGCCGTGGTGCGCACACCCTTGGTCGCGAACAGGTCCTTGATGCCGAGCGGAATGCCGGCGAGCGGGCCGGCATCGCCCTTGGCGATCTTCTCGTCCACGGCCTTCGCCATGTCGCGCGCCTGCTCCGGCGTCTCCATCACGAAGGCATTGAGCACGCGCGCGGCTTCGATCGCGCTCAGATGCGCGTCGGTCAGCTCGAGGGACGTGAAAGTCTTGTCGGCGAGACCCTTGCGGGCCTCGGCGAGCGTCAGCGATGTCAAATCGGTCATTTATTGATCGGGCTGCAGAAGAAAGGAGACAGGGTCTTGTCGTTGGCCGGGTCGTCTTTTTTGGCGGCCGCATTGGCGGCGGCCTCGATCTCGTCGAGCACGGCATTGACGGCGACGTTGGGATCGGCAGCCTTGCCCTGCCGCTCCATCTTGTCGAGATAGTTCATGTAGGCCTGATAGGCCTTCTCATCGTCGCAAAGCAGGCACATCGGACCTAACCTGTTTATTCAACGACCTTGGGCACCAGGAAGAAGTGACCTTCGGTCGCGGGCGCGTTGGCAACGATATCGTCGGCGATCTCACCGTCATTGACCACGTCCTGCCGCTTCTTCATCTGCATCAGGGTGACCGAGGTCATCGGCTCCACGCCCTCGACATTGACCTCCGAGAGCTGCTCGACAAAGTCGAGCATGGCGTTGAGCTCGCCCTGCAGATGCGGAACCTCGCCCTCGGAAACCGCGATGCGCGCCAGATGCGCGATGCGGCGGACGGTAGCGGCGTCGACGGACATTATATAAGGCCTCTCACGGCAAAACCTATGTGCCGTATAGCAGAGGCCGGTTTTGCGCCGCAACCGGCGCCGGGACTTAGCTGGCCAGCGCTTTCATGCGGGCCAGCGCCGATTTGGCAAAATCCCGGGTCAATTCGGCCGCAGGGACCTCGCGGCCCAGCGCAACGGCCTGTCCAGCCCAGAGATTGGTGAAATCCACCCTGCCTTGCTTTTCGGCAGCCGTCTTCAATGGTCCCAGCGCGGTCGCGGCATGGGGAAACGGCGGGGCATCCGGCGAAATCGGGCCGGCCTCGCGCATCAGGCGGTTCTGGATGCCGCGCGCCGGCCGGCCGGTCATGACATTGGTGATCACGGTGGAATCGTCCCGCGCTTCAGCCAGCGCCTTGCGGCCGCCGGCGCTGACCTTGGACTCCGGACAGCGCAGATAGGCGCTGCCGATCTGCACGCCCGAGGCACCGAGCGCGAAGGCGGCTGCGATGCCGCGCCCGTCCGCGATGCCACCGGCCGCGATCACCGGCACCTTCACGGCATCGGCGACCTGCGGCACCAGCGCAAACGTGCCGGGCTGCTCGGAGATCTTGTCGGTCAGGAACATGCCGCGATGGCCGCCGGCCTCAACGCCTTGCGCAATGACGGCATCGACGCCGCGCTGTTCGAGCCAGACCGCCTCCTTGACCGTCGTCGCCGACGAGACGACGAGGCAGCCGGCGACCTTGACGCGCTTGAGCAGCGCCTCCTCCGGCAGACCGAAATGGAAGCTGACGATCTCGGGCTTCAGCTCCTCGACGACCTCGCAGAAGGCGGCATCGAACGGCGCGCGGTTCGCCGCATTGATCGGCGCTGCGGGATCGAGACCATGCTCGGTGTAATACCCCGTGAGCCGCTGCTTCCAGCGCGCTTCGGCCTCGGTCGAAAGGTCAACCGGCGTGTGGCAGAAGAAGTTCATGTTCACCGGCGCCTTCACGCGCTGGCGGATGATGTTGACCTGCTCGCGCGCCTTCTCCGGCGACAGCATCGCGCTCGGCAACGAGCCGAGCCCACCGCCCTCTGCCACGGCGATCACCAGCTCCGCATCCATCACACCCGCCATCGGCGCCAGGACGATCGGAAATTCGGTCTTGAAGAGGTCGATCAGTCGACGGTCAGGCCACATGGGTTTTCTCTCGCAGTTCAGGCGGACACGATGGAGTTGCGACGACCGGCCAGGAGTTGCTCAGCCTCGCTCGCGATGCGTTCGACAATTTCCGCTGCCGGCGGAATATCATGGATCAGGCCGACCGCCTCGCCTGCGATCACGGCGGCGAGGTCGAAATTGCCGGCTGCCTTGGCCGCGGCATAATCCGCCGCGACCCCAGCGACATTCTGCATCAACTCGACTTCGCGACCACTCCAGCGCCGGGCATGATCATTGACCAGACACCGCCCGGTAAACGGCGCCGGCCAGACATTGTTGCGGGAGAGATCGAAGATGATGCCGCGCACAGTCGAGCCGCTGCTTGCCGCGCAGATGCGCCGCTTGGCCTCCTGTGCACCATCGGCCTCCTCACTCGCATAGAAGCGCGTGCCAAGCAGCACGCCACTCGCGCCCAGCATCATCATCGCAGCAAGCCCACGCCCATCGGCGATGCCGCCGGCCGCAACCACCGGCACGCCCGCGGCAAGATCTACGATTGCGGGCACGAGATCGACCGTGGTGCGGGAGGCGCCGTGACCACCCGCCTCCGTCCCCTGCGCGATCAGGATATCGGCTTCGGCTTCGAGCGCCTGCCGCGCCATCGCTTCGTCCTGCACCTGGCAGATCAGACGCGCGCCAGCCGACTTGATCTTCGTTGCGAACGGCGCGGGATCGCCGAACGAGAGCATGATCGCGGACGGCTTTGCGGAGAGCGCGATGTCGAGAAGCTCGGGCCGCTTGGCGAGGCTCCAGGTAATGAAGCCGATCCCAAACGGGGCGGACAGCGAAGCGAGCTTCGCGGTCTCCCGCTCCAGCCACGTCCTCTCGCCATAGCCGCCGCCCAGAATGCCAAACCCGCCGGCGCCGCTCACGGCCGCGACCAGACGGCTGCCCGCGATGACATCCATCGGCGCCAGCAGGACGGGATGGCTGATCTCAAGCAGCGTGGTCAGCGGTGTCGCAATGGGCATGGCCCCTCCCCCGATCTGGACAGCGAGAGTAAGCGCGATTAGCATTCTCGAAAATTGAATTGTTGCGAACGCTACCATCTCAAACCCGAAACGGTGCCATGGAACTCATCGATCTCCAGACCTTTGCCACTGTTGCCCGCACCGGCGGCATCACCCGCGCCGCCGAAGAGCTCAACACGGTGCAATCCAACGTCACCCAGCGCGTGAAGGCGCTGGAGGCGGAGATCGGCACGCCCCTGTTCGAACGCCATAGCCGTGGCATGACGTTGACCGGCGCCGGCAAGCGCCTCCTCCCCTACGCTCAAAAGATGGCGGCGCTGTCGCGCGAGGCCGTGCTTGCGGCGCGCGACGATGGCGAGCCGAAGGGACCGCTTGCGATCGGCTCGATGGAAACGACAGCGGCGGTACGGCTGCCGCCGCTGCTTGCCGATTTCCACCGCCGCTTCCCCGCCGTGCGGCTCTCCTTGCGCACGGCGACCACGGCCGACCTCGTCGCAGCCGTGCTCGAAGGTGCGCTCGACGGCGCCTTCGTCGCGGGCCCGATCGCGCATGCCGACCTCACCGCGACGAGCGCGTTCCGCGAAGAGCTGGTGCTGGTCGGCGCGCGGCGCTGGACCTCGCTCGCCGAGCTGCGCGCCGGCACGCCGGAATCCGGCCCGACGGCGCTGGTGTTCCGCACCGGCTGCACCTACCGCCAACGGCTCGAGCAGATCTTCGTCGACTTCGGCTGGCCTTCAGCCGCGCGCTTCGAACTCGGCACGCTCGACGGCATGATCGGCTGCGTTGCCGCCGACATGGGCGTGACGTTGCTGCCGCGTGCCGTCGTCGAGCGCAGCGCGATGAACGGCAGCGTCTCGATCCACACGCTGAGCACCACGCACGCGCGCGTCGAGACCCTCTTCATCCAGCGTCGCGCCGGAAATCAATCCAGCGCGCTCGGCGGCTTTGCCGCGTGCCTGAAGCAGGACGAGGACGTCATCGCAGCCTGACGCGGTGACGCCGCGTCAGGCCGCGCTGTTCTAGAGTCGAATGTCCTCATAGGACTCGATCCGCCGCGGGCCGACCGAGGTCGCCTCGTGCGAATCCGCATCAGTGAGATTGCCAAAATCGAGCTTGGTCAATTTCGCGAGGTCCGCGATCGAGACCTGGAAGACGCTGACGTCCTCCTCCGACATCTTTTCGCGCAGGTCCACCTCCTGGATGCGATCGATCTCCATGACCAGCTTTCGCTGGCTCATCAGGAACGCCGCCGCCTTGAGCGCGTCGTCATCCTCGTTGCGTCGGATCAGGATCTTCCAGAAATATTTCGGGATTTGAACGCCGCCGAAGCTCGGATCCTTGTGCGGCCGCCCGGCCGGATTGGGCAGATCGGATCCATCGGCATCCGGCCCGTCGAACACCGGACCGTTCATGACGATGCCCTTCTCCTCGCCTTCGAGCAGGACATCGCGCGTGTAATCCTCCAGGCCCGCCCAGAGCTGCTTGCCCTGGTTGAACGAGAAGAACTGCGGCGAGCAATTGGTGAAGTGGAAGGAATCGTCGCCATGCTGCTTTGCCGCGGCGACGGTGTCGCCCCAGGTCGCATCGAGGCGGCGCACGAGATGACCGCGATCGAACGGATTCTTGCTGCGGTCCGCCTCGAAGGTCGCCTGCTTGCGGTAGAACTCGTCGCCGATCTGGGCGTCGTCGTCGATGCGCGGATCGCGCAGCCAGGAATCGCCTTCGCGCTTGCCGACATCCTGTTGCTGCCCGCCGTCGATATTGACACAGCTGAAGAAGGCGAGCCGGCGCTCCTTGTTCATGACGACGCTGTAGTTGAAATATTTCAGCTCGGACTGCCTGGAGCTTCCCTTCAGCGTCGCGATCCGGGACTTGAGAGCGGCCGGAATCTTCGGCAGGGCCACCGAGAATTTACCGGTGCCGAGAAAATTCGCCTTGTATCCAGGACGCGATTTCAGCGTGCTCTGATCGATATGCACGGCCTCCAGGGGCAGGCCGTTCGCACTGATGCGAGGCAGGAGGCCGACCGGCGGAGCGATCAACGGCTTGCCACCGTTCGGCATACCGCCGTTCTGCGCCCCTCCGTTGCCCCCAGCCGGGCCCGGCACGGGCGCCAGCGGAGCGAACGGAATGTCCTTCCTGAACATCGGCAACGGCACGCGGATCGGGACCACCAGCGAGGTCCCGTCGAGCGACTGCTCGACCCAGACATTGGCGCCGAAAGCAGGCGCGGCGACCGGCGCGCTGACCTTCTCGACCTCGAGCCGGATCGGCGGCTCTTCCTCGTCCAGCACCGGCCTGATCAAGGGATGGGAGCCGACGGCGACCTTGAGATCGGCGACGATCGCGCTGATCCGGATGCCTTCATTGGCGATCCAGTCGATCAGGGATTCATCCATCGACGGCTTCCACACCTTGCCGTCCTTGGCCAGGGTGCGGCCTTGCGAATCCTTCCGGGGAACGCCGCTGTGATGCAGCCCGACCACCTGCCAGAAGCGGTTGAACGCCGGCGAGCCCGACGATCCCGCCGTCGTATCGGTGTTGTACCAGAGGAAGTCGCCGACATATTTGAGCAGCTTGTTCTCGCGGACGCAGACCTGCTTCATCTGCCCGCTGGGGTGCTGCACGATGGTGAGGTACTCGCCGGGGTCTGCCTTGCCGGGCGCTCCGCTGAGCGGCAACCATCCCCAATCCTCGAGCTCCTCGTGGCCCGACAGCGAGGTCGGCGCCACCGCGACGATCGAGAAATCCAGCCTGTCATTGGTGTAGAAAACTTTGCCCGGCTCGAAGCCGAACCGCACCGGCACACGCTCTTGTCCGGAGACGTCGAGCTCGTAGTTGAAATCGGCGATCGAATTGGCGGCGTCGGCCGGCTTGCCGAAGACATGATGGTTCGTCAGCAGCAGGCCCGGCCCGATCAGAAAGCCCGAGCCGTAGCCGAGCAGGTTCGACTTGAGATCCCTGAGCTGAATGCGGCAGACCGAGCGCGAGGCCGCAGTCCCCTTGGCGAGATAGTTGATGCTGTCGAGATCATTGCCCTGGATGATCCGCTCCAGGCCGATCTCGGCCTTCTCCACGTCCTGCGTCTCGGCCAGCAGCTGGCGCTGGCGCACGCGCATCTTCTCGACGGTCATCTCGATCGGACCGTCGCCCAGTTTCCGGTTCAGGGCATCGGGTGAGAACTCGGCTTGCTTGAATCGCCTTTCTGAGCCCGCGATCAGGCTTGGCTTGATGAGCATCGGTGACCTCTCAAATGATTGGCGAATATTGGACCTGGTGAGCGCCTGAAAAAATCTGCGCGAAGTTGCAGCGCGGGCCGGATGGCCGATCGCTGCCGATCGTTCTGGAAATCGGGGGCTCCGCCCCACACTACTTTAGACCTGTACATCTCCTGCCATGCAACCACCGGCATCATGCCATGGTCTGCAATGTCACCAGTGTGAGATTTCCCACAAATGATCGATGCGCCCGCGCATCACGATTTCGCGCGCTGCTTGCTGCCGCTGGATCATCTACGGCTTCAGCTGCCACCGCCGCAGCGCCACGACGGCCCAGATCGCTTCCACCAGCCCGAACGGCCAGGCGCCCTGCAGAAAACCGTAGGCCGAGCCGAGCGCGCAGGATGCGGCGAACAGCAGCACGAACCAATGGCTGCGATCTTCCAGGGCATAAGTGACCAGCATCGCCGTGACGGCGAACAGGCCGAATAATGTCAGTGCATCCATTGTTCCGGGTTCACTCCGCGGCGCGACGCGTGATATGCGCTACGCATGCCGGCTCTTATCCTGCCTCTCGTCGACGCTGCAACCCACTGGCCCGCCCGCGGCGCGCTGGTCGGGCTCGACCTCGGTACCAAGACCATTGGCGTTGCGGTGTCCGATCCGGACCGGCGGCTTGCGACCGGCGTCGAGACGATCCAGCGCAAGCAGTTCAAGCAGGACGCCGCCCGGCTGCTCGCGATCGCGGCCGAGCGCAGGGTGGTCGGCTTCGTGCTCGGCCTGCCCATCAACATGGACGGCAGCGAGGGTCCGCGCGCGCAATCCACCCGCGCCTTCGCCCGCAATCTCGCCGGCCTGACCGCCCTCCCCATCGGCCTGTGGGACGAGCGCCTCTCGACCGCGGCGGTCGAGCGCGAGCTGATCGGCATGGATGTCAGCCGCGCCAAGCGCGCCGAGGTGATCGACGAGCACGCCGCGATCTTCATCCTGCAGGGCGCGCTCGACCGCCTCGCCAATCTCCGTCCAGGGACCGCCTGACCGATGGCCGTCGTGATCGCGGCGCTGCTGCCGGTCTTCATCCTCATCGTTCTCGGCGTCGTCTTGAAGCGCAGCCTGATGCGGCTCGACACGCAATGGCACGGGCTGGAGCGGCTGACCTATTTCGTGCTGTTTCCGATGCTGCTGATCCAGACGCTGGTGAAGGCCGACCTCTCCAAGGTGCCGGTCGCCGGCGTTGGCGGCGCGCTGCTGCTGTCGGCGCTGGCGATGTCGCTACTGTGCCTCGCGCTGCGCCCTGCCCTGGCCCGGCTCGATATCGACGGGCCCGCCTTTACCTCGATCTTCCAGGGCGCGACGCGCTGGCAGACCTTCGTCGGGCTGTCGGTCGCCGCCAACATGTTCGGCGATGTCGGACTGGCGCTCGCCTCCGTGGCGATGGTCGCGATCATTCCCCTCGTCAATGTGTTGAGCGTCGTGGTGCTCGCCCATTATGCCGCGCCGGAGAAGCAGTCAGCGCGGACCATCGTCATGACGGTGATCCGCAATCCCCTGATCTGGGCCTGCGCCATCGGGCTCTTCGTCAACGTCACCCACCTGCCGTTGCCAAAACTCTGGCACGAGGTGGCAGACGCGCTCAGCCGCTCCTCGCTCGCGATCGGCCTGCTCGTCACCGGCGCCGGCCTGCATCTCGAAGGCTTCTTGCGTCCAAGCCTGGCCGCGGCCATCGGCGTCGTCTTCAAGCTCGCGCTGATGCCTGCGCTGGCGCTGGCGCTTGCCCTCTGGTTCGGGCTATCAGGCGACAGCCGCGCGATCGTGGCGATCTGCGCGGCGGTGCCGACCTCGTCCAGCGCCTATGTGATGGCGCGCCAGATGGGCGGCGATGCCCCGCTGCTGGCGCAGATCATCACGCTGCAGACGATTTTGGCGGCGATCACGATGCCGATCGCGATCGCGCTGGCAGCTTAGCTCCCCAGCCACATCGTCAGGACCACCGCGGTCAGATTGTTCAGCGCGTGCAGCACGATGGTGAGCCAGAGCGAATTCGCGCGATAGCGCATGTAGCCGAACCACAGGCCGATGGTGAAGACTTCGGCGAGGAAGTACATGTCGTATTGCAGGTGCACGACCGTCCAGACCAGCGACGACAGCAGGATCGCGCCGGGCACGCGCAGGAAGCTCGCCGACCAGCCGCGAAAGAGGAAGCCGCGCGCCAGGATCTCCTCCGACATCGGCGCAGCCACGCTGAAGGCGAACAGCAGCAGCAGCGCCGCGCCCTTGTCGCGGCCCGATTTCAACAGATCGGTCATGAACCCCGGCGTCGCCTCGCGGCCGAGCGCGCGCGACATCGTCTCCCAGACCAGCACAAGCAGGATGAGGCCGACCGCACCGAATAGGAGCTGCTTCCAGGACGGCCAATGCAGCGCGAGATAGTCGACGAAGGAGGCTTTCTTGATGCGGATGGCGAGCCACACCGCCAGGAGCGTCGCCGGCAGGCCCATGATGACCGAAAGCGCGAGCGTCTGGGGCTCGCTGCCGACGAGCTGGATCGAGGCGAAGTCCATGGGAAGACCACGCTGCACCGCCAGCAGGACAACGGCGCCGATCTGCCCGACGAACATCGCGACGAAGACGAAGAGGCCCCACAGCGCGGTGCCCAAGAACATCCAGACGCGCGGCGGCGCAGGCGTCACAGTCAGCGGCGGATGGTCGGGATTGAGGGAATCCATCAGGAGGCTTTCGTTAGGAAGACTCACGGCAGCGCCCGCTCCAGCAGCGCGCGCACGTCGCCGTTCTCCAGCTCCACGGCGCCGTACATGCTGGCGTGATTGGCCGCAAGACGCGTGCTCGCGAACAGTTCGGCATTGCGCGGGGAAACACCGTTGAGAGCCGCAGCCGCAGCCAGCAGCGCCAGCTTCTCGACGGCGAGACGCGCGACGCGCTCGCCATCGGCGCGGCGGAAAGTCTTGCCGATGAAGGTGGCCGTCTCGCCTGCGCCGGGCAAGCCCTTCGTCTCGGCCGCAAGCGATTGCAGCACAGCCGTCGCCGCCTCCGGCTCGCGCGAGAGCGCCCGGAGCACGTCGAGGCACATCACGTTGCCGGAGCCCTCCCAGATCGCGTTGACCGGCGATTCCCGGTAGTGCCGCGCCAGAATGCCGTCCTCGACATAGCCATTGCCGCCGAGGCATTCCATGGCCTCGTAGAGGAACGGCGGCGCACTCTTGCAGGTCCAGTATTTGATCGCGGGCGTCAAGAGCCGCATATAGGCGGCCTCCGCCGCATCGTGCGGCGTGCGGTCGAAGGCGCGGCAGAGCCGCATCACCAGCGCCGTGCTCGCCTCGACATGCAGCGCCATGTCCGACAGCACGGCCTGCATCAGAGGCTGGTCGGCCAGATGTTTCTGGAACACGCTGCGGTGGCGGGCGTGATGCAGCGCATGCGCGAGCCCCGAGCGCATCAGGCCGACGGAGGCGATCGCGCAATCCTGCCGCGTCAGCTGCACCATCTGGATGATGGTGCGGATGCCCTTGCCCTCCTCGCCGACCCGTTCGGCGTAGGCACCGACGAACTCGACCTCGGACGACGCATTGGAGCGATTGCCGAGCTTGTCCTTCAAGCGCTGGAACTGGATCGCATTCACCGAACCATCCGGCGCGAAGCGCGGCATGAAGAAACAGGTCAGCCCGCTGTCCGCCTGCGCCAGCACCAGGAACGCATCGCACATCGGCGCCGACATGAACCATTTGTGGCCGGTGATGCGATAGGCCTCGCCCTCGCGCACCGCGCGCGTCATGTTGGCGCGCACGTCGGTGCCGCCCTGCTTCTCGGTCATGCCCATGCCGAGCGTCATGCCTCGCTTCTGCCACCACGGCGCAAAGCTCGGGTCGTAGCTCCTGGTCGACAGCACCGGCATCACCTTGCCGAGCAGGTCCGGCTGCATCGCCAGCGCACCGACGGAGGCGCGGGTCATCGTGATCGGACAGAGATGGCCGGTCTCGACCTGGGCGGCCATGTAGAATTTTGCTGCACGAATGACTTCGGCGGCATCACCCGCAGGTTTGCCGTTCGCGGTCCAGGTCGAATTGTGCACGCCGGCATGGGCGCTGTGCGCCATCAATTCGTGATAGGCCGGGTGAAACTCGACCTGGTCGCGGCGATTACCTTTGGCGTCGAAGGTGCGCAGCTTCGGCGTATTCTCGTTCGCGACGCGCCCGCGATCGGCCATCGCAGCCGAGCCCCATTGCTTGCCAAACTCGGACAGCTCGCGTTCCGCCGCCGCACCACCATTGGCCTTCACCGCATCGACCAGCGGCCGATCGACAGTGAACAGGTCGATATCCTCGAACGGCGGCGACTGGTTGAAGACCTCGTGGGTCGCAAAGCTCGGCTGGGTCATGGTGCTTCCTCGGCGCGGAATCAGTTCCGGCGCGGCTGGATCGGGAAATCATAGGCTGCCCCACCGGCCCCCGGCAGGGAAAAATGCCACCACTCCTTCGAATAGTTCACAAAGCCTTGCCTGGTCATCGCAGCCACCAGCCGCTTGCGCCAGATGCGCTGCTCGGAGGTGATCGCCGGTGCCGCGGTATGGCCCTTGGCATCGGTACAGTCGTAGCCGGTGCCCATGTCGACGCTGCCTTCCGGCGCGCGCGCTTCGACCGGCGCGGTGCAATCGGCATAGGTCTTTGCCGGATCGTATTTGGCGGCGTTGTCGGCTTTGAGATCGACCAAAGTGAGATCGAGCGCGGCGCCCGTGGAATGCTGCGACCGGCTCGCGATGTAGCCGAGGCGGAACAGTTCGGTCTTGGGAATTTTGGGATTGTAGCGCCGCTCGGCGGCCGTCTCATGACCGTTCTGCGACCACTTGACCATGTCGAGCGAGGCCCGCGCCGGCCGGTAGCAGTCGAACATCTTGAGCGAGAGATTTTGCGCCGCCAGCTCCTCTTGAACCGCCTTCAGCCGCAGCCCGACTTCGCGCTTCACCACGCATTCACCGGCATTGTAGCCGGCGAGCGGCCGGCCGACGAAATTGTTCGAGGTGGCGTAGCGGATGTCCTGGATGATGCTGGGATCGATCTCGCGCAGGAAAACGAAGCCGCCGGGGAGCGATTGGGCGTGGGCGGCGCTGATTGTTGCTGCAGCCAAGAGCACAGTCAGGATTGTTTTCACGAAATGCCCCCACATCGTCATGGCCGGGTTTATCCCGGCCATCCACGTTCTTTTTGCGTCAAATGCGATAGAAGAACGTGGATGCCCGGGACAAGCCCGGGCATGACGAAGAGGCAACGCCGCAGCGTCGGGTCGGACAGATCAGGGGATAACTCACCGCCCCGGCTTTGGCCCTTGCCCCCTCATCCATCCGCGCCTATAGCTCTCGTTTTAATGACATCGAAATCGACCTTCGTCCTCGGCCACCGGCATTTGCTGGGCATCGAGGGCCTTTCCGCGGCCGACATCACCGGCCTCCTCGACCTGTCCGAAGAATATGTCGAGCTCAACCGCCAGGTTGACAAGAAGCGCACCGTCCTGCGGGGACGGACGCAGGTGAACCTCTTCTTCGAGGCCTCCACCCGGACCCAATCCTCGTTTGAACTCGCGGGCAAGCGGCTCGGCGCGGACGTCATGAACATGTCGGTGTCCTCCTCGTCCATGAAGAAGGGCGAGACGCTGATCGACACCGCGATGACGCTGAACGCGATGCACCCGGACATCCTGGTGATGCGCCATCATGCCTCCGGCGCGGTGGAACTGCTGGCGCGCAAGGTTGACGGTTCCGTGATCAATGCCGGCGACGGCGCCCATGAGCATCCGACCCAGGCCCTGCTCGACGCGCTCACCATCCGTCGCAACAAGGGCCGGATCGAGGGGCTCGTGGTCGCGATCTGCGGCGACGTGCTGCATTCGCGCGTCGCCCGCTCCAACATCATCCTGCTCAACACGATGGGCGCCCGCGTCCGCGTGGTCGGCCCCACCACGCTGCTGCCACCGGGCATCGAGCGGATGGGCGTCGAGGTCGCGCGCGACATGCGCGAGGGGCTGAACGGCGCCGATATCGTCATGATGCTGCGGCTGCAGCGCGAGCGTATGAACGGCTCCTTCGTGCCGTCATCCAGCGAGTACTTCAACTATTTCGGGCTCGACCAGAAGAAGCTCGCCTACGCCAAGCCCGACGCATTGGTGATGCATCCGGGCCCCATGAACCGCGGCGTGGAGATCGACTCGATTGTGGCCGACGGCGCGCAGTCCCTGATCCGCGAACAGGTGGAGATGGGGGTGGCCGTGCGCATGGCGGTGCTGGAAGCGCTCGCCCGTAACCTGCCGAACGCGTGATGCCGATGCTGACCGATCGCCGCCCCATCCTGCTCGCCAACGCCCGCGTCGTCGATCCCTCCCGGGATTTCGACGGTGTCGGCGACGTTCTCATCGCCGACGGCGCCATCCGCGAGACTCGCCGCGGCATCGGCGCGGCCGGCGTCCCCGAAGGCACCGACATCGTCAACTGCTCCGGCAAGATCGTCGCGCCCGGCCTGATCGACATGCGCGCCTTCGTCGGTGAGCCCGGCTTCAGCCATCGCGAGACCTTTGCCACTGCGAGCCAGGCGGCCGCGACCGGCGGCATCACCACCATCATCTGCCAGCCCGACACCTCTCCGGTGATCGATAATTCGGCAACCGTCGACTTCGTGATGCGCCGCGCCCGCGACACCGCGATCGTCAACATCCAGCCGATGGCGGCGCTCACCAAGGGCATGCACGGCGATGAGATGACCGAATTCGGTCTGCTCAAGGCCGCGGGCGCCGTCGCCTTCAGCGACGGCGTCAGGAGCGTGACCAATGCGCAGGTGATGCGCCGCGCGCTGACCTACGCGCGCGATTTCGACGCGCTGATCGTGCACTACACCGAGGACCCCGATCTCGTCGGCGAAGGCGTGATGAACGAGGGCGAGTTCGCATCGCGGCTCGGCCTGATGGGCATCCCGAATGCTGCCGAGGCCGTGATCCTCGAACGCGACATGCGCCTTGTGGCGTTGACCGGCGGCCGCTATCACGCGGCCTCGCTGACCTGCATCGATTCCCTCGATATCCTCCAGCGCGCCCGCGACGCCGGGCTCGCCGTCAGCGCCTCGGTCTCGATCAACCATCTTGCGCTGAACGAGAACGACATTGGCCCCTACCGCTCGTTCCTGAAACTGTCGCCGCCGCTGCGGACGGAGGACGACCGCCGCGCGCTGGTGGCCGCAATCGCCTCCGGCCTCCTCGACGTCATCATGTCCGACCACAATCCGCAGGACGTCGAGGTCAAGCGCCTCCCCTTCGCGGAAGCCGCTCCCGGCGCCGTTGGTCTCGAAACCATGCTGCCCGCCGGCCTCCGCCTCGTGCACAATGGCGAGCTGGACCTGAAGACGCTGATCCGCGCGATGTCGACCCGCCCGGCCGAGTTGCTCGGCCTGCCTGGCGGAACCCTGCGTGCAGGCAGCCCGGCCGACGTCATCGTGATCGACCCCGATGTGCCCTGGGTGGTCGATCCCGCCGACCTCAAATCGCCCTGCAAGAACACCCCGTTCGACGAGGCCCGCTTTACAGGCCGCGTGGTGCGCACCATTGTCGGCGGACGCACGGTCTACGAACATGTCTGATGTGCGCAATCGTTCGGCTCGGAAGTCGGGCCTTTGGAGCTGCCGCCATGGGGCTTGAAGCATTTCTGCCGGTGGCCTTCGTCATCGGCTACCTCCTCGGCTCGATCCCGTTCGGGCTGGTCCTGACCAAGCTCGCCGGCACCCAGGATATCCGCTCGATCGGCTCCGGCAGCATCGGCGCCACCAATGTGCTGCGCACCGGGCGCAAGAGCCTTGCCGCGGGCACCCTGCTGTTCGACGCGCTCAAGGGCACCGTGGCCGTGGTGATCGCCGGCTACGTCGCAGGACCCAATGCGGCCATGGTGGCCGGGCTCGGCGCGTTCCTCGGCCATCTCTTCCCGGTCTGGCTCAAGTTCAAGGGCGGCAAGGGCGTGGCCGTCTATATCGGCATCCTGCTCGGCCTGTTCTGGCCTGGCGCCGTCGTGTTCTGCCTGATCTGGCTGGCGACCGCCTTCACCACCCGCTACTCCTCGCTCTCCGCGCTGGTGGCGGCGTTCGTCACGCCGATGTTCCTGTGGTGGTTCGGGCATCTCGCTTTGTCGGCGCTGACGGCGCTGCTGACGCTGCTGCTGTTCTACGCGCACCGCGAGAACATCAAGCGCTTGCAGACCGGCAAGGAAAGCCGGATCGGCGAGAAGGCGTAGAGCGTTTTCGAGCGAAGTGGATACCGGCTCGCGTCAAACGAGTGTCCAAAGCCGGGCATCTACGGATACCGAGGCACCTCTTGTGCATTATATGTCAATTCGCGTTCGCAAATGACGGCCGAATCACGGTTGTATTGGCGAGCGGATTCCGGCCTGTCATCCTGACAGCGGACATGGCGTTACGCGGTTGCTCAGAATGAGCGAGAAGATTGTCGGCACGCATGACGGGGTTGGTTCGCAAGGTGCGGTACGCACCGCGGCAAGCCGTCTGCTCTCGACCACAGACATCTGGTCCGATGCCCCCTCGCCGCCTCCCGCGCCAGAGTCTCTTCCCGTTTTGCCACCAGCGTCGCATCCTGATCCGATCGCGCAAGCGCCTGTGACGGTCGAGGTGGTGGCGACGACCGCGCCCGTTCCGCGTGCGCAACTACACGCCGGCCAATGGCCGCCGCGAAAGCTCTCGCTGGCGCTGCAGGGCGGCGGCACCTTCGCCGCCTTCACCTGGGGCGTGCTGGAGCGGCTGCTGGAAGAGCCGATCGAGATCGACAGCATCAGCGGCGCCAGCGCCGGCGCCATCAATGCGCTCCTGCTCGCCTCCGGCCTTGCCGAGGGCGGCCGCGAAGCTGCCCGGGCACGGCTGAGCCGGTTCTGGCTCCGCCTGATGCACGAGGCCTCGTTCCGCTCACTGATGCTGGTCGGCGGATTTTCGCCGGCGGGAAGCTCGGTCGCGTTCGGCCCGACGCTGCGCTCCGGCCAGTTCGATCCGTTCGATCTCGATCCGCTGCGGCAGGCGCTGTCGCGCGACATCAATTTCGCCGCCTTGCTCAATCCGGAGTGCCCGAAGCTTTTGATCGCGGCGACACGGATCCGCGACGGGCAGCAGCAGATCTTCCGCAACGACGCCATCACCGCCGATGTCGCGCTGGCCTCGACCTGTCCGCCCTTGGTGCACTGCGCCGTCGAGATCGAGGGCGAAGCCTATTGGGACGGCGGCTTTGGCGGCAATCCACCCTTGCTGCGGCTGGCGCAGAAGACGTCGACGTCCGACGTCCTGCTCGTCCAGGTCACGCCGGCGCGCGACAGCTACGTGCCGATCACGCTCGCCGCGATCGATCGCCGGCTCGACCAGATCGCGGCCAACGCCGCCCTCAATGCCGAGATGGCGGCGATCGCCTGGGCGCAGGCTCATGCTGCGCCGTCGCTGCGCCTCACCAGGATCGCGGCGGAAGATTCCGTTGACGGCCTGGCCCAACGTTCGTCCACCGATCTCGGCCGCGGCTTCATTCGCCTGCTGCATCGGAGCGGGCGCGCAGCCGCCGAGCGCTGGCTCGGGCAAGATGCAAAGGTCGGCGCACCGCTCTCCGAGCCCGCACAGTCCCTTGTCGCTTCCGAACCCGCGCTAACCTGATTTCGCCAGCGCGTTCTCCAGGAACCAAGCCGCCGAGAGTGCGACCGGATCATTGCCGAAGCGCGCGATCACCTGCACGCCGATCGGCAGGCCACCCGCCTTCAGCACCGGCACGTTGACGCAAGGATTGCCCATCAGCGTCCAGAGCCGGTTGTAGCGGGGATCGCCTGTCGTCGCGAGCTCCTTGGCTGGAGCCGTGCCGGGCGCCGAATAGGTCAGGAGCACGTCGACGCCCTCGAACAATTCGCCGAGCTCGCGGCGGCCGCGACGGCTGATCCGGCGTGCCTCGTCATAGTCCTTCGGCGTCAGATGCGCGGTGGCATCGAGGCTTGCACGCAACATCGGTGCGATCTCGTCGTGACGCTCCGAAAACTCCCAGGCCAATGCGCGATGCGCCTCGAAATCCTGGACAATGGGATGGATGCGCCAGGCCTCCTGCACCGCCTCCGGCAGATCAATCGCCTGCACGCTGGCACCGGCACGTTCCGCGGCCTTGATCGCTGCCTGCAAGCCCTCCTCGGCCGCCGGCTCCACGGCGCCGGCAAACTCCTGCCTGACCACGCCGATGCGCGGCGATGTCGCCGGGACGATGCCGGAAAACTCTGTGCGACCCGTCATCGCCAAAAGTCCGCGCGCGAGATCTTCCGCGCGCGATCCGAACAGGCCGACCGTGTCGAGTGCCCACGAGTAGCACTTGACGCCGACCGTCGGCAGCATCCGGAACGATGGCTTGATCGCGGCAGTCCCGCAATAGGCCGCGGGCCGGATCACCGAGCCGCCGGTCTGGGTGCCCAGCGCCAGCGGGATCATGCCGGCACCGACGGCCGCCGCCGAGCCCGAGGACGAGCCGCCCGGCGAATGGCCGAGATTGTGCGGATTGAGCGTCGGGGTCGGATCGCGCGAGGCGAACGCCGTCGTTGTGGTCTTGCCGATGATGGTGGCGCCCGCCCGCTTCAGCATCATGACAACAGGCGCATCGGCGCGCGGCTGCCAGCCGCGATAGATCTCCGAGCCCATCTCGGTCGGCATATTGGCGGTGTCGATGATGTCCTTGATGCCGACGGCGATGCCGCGCAGCGGGCCGGCGCTTTGCGCCTTCGCGGCCTTGTCGTGTCGGACGAAGGCGTGGACGTCCTTCTCTTTGGCCTCGATCGCCGCATGCGTCTGGGCGATGGCGGCATCGGGCGACAACTCGCCGGCTTCGATGCGGCGCTGGAGGTCGGCAAGTGAGATCATGGCAAAATCCTTCTTATTGGCATCGCTTTTAGCATCGGGGCGAGGTCGCGCAAGCGCACGCCGCTGTTGCGCAACGCCCTCAGGTTGTTCCATGCTGCCCCCACAAGGGAGACGCCGTGGACGCCATCAATCCGAGCGTGGAGCTGACCGAGGCTGAGCGGATCGACCGCCTGCGGCTGATCCGATCCGACAATGTGGGCCCGCGCACTTTTCGTTCGCTGGTCGATCATTTCGGCAGCCCGCGTGCTGCGCTGGAGCGGCTGCCTGACTTGGCGCGCCGCGGCGGCGCGGCGCGGTCGGGGCGCATCTGCAGCGCGGATGAGGCCAAGGCCGAGCTCGCCGCGAGCCGCAAATTCGGCATCGCCTGGCGCGCGCCCGGCGAGGACGGCTATCCGGCCCGGCTGGCGATGATCGACGATGCGCCGCCGCTGCTCGCCGTGCGCGGCGATACGAAGACCTTGATGCGTCCGATGATCGCCATCGTCGGCTCGCGCAACGCCTCCGGTGCCGGGTTGAAATTCGCAGGCTTGCTGGCGCGCGAGCTTGGCGAAGCCGGCTTTATCGTCATCTCCGGGCTCGCCCGCGGCGTCGATCAGGCCGCACATCGCGCCAGTGTCGCAAGCGGCACGATCGCGGTGCTCGCCGGCGGTCATGATTGCATCTATCCGCCCGAGCATGGCGACCTGCTCGCAGCGATCCTCGACCACGCGGGGGCTGCGATCTCCGAGATGCCGCTCGGCCACGAGCCGCGCGCCCGCGACTTTCCCCGCCGCAACCGGCTGATCTCGGGCGCCTCGCTCGGCGTCGTCGTGGTGGAAGCGGCGCACCGCTCGGGCTCGCTGATCACCGCGCGCATGGCGGCCGAACAGGGCCGCGAAGTGTTCGCGGTGCCGGGCTCGCCGCTCGATCCGCGGGCCGCCGGCGCCAATGATCTGATCAAGCAGGGCGCGACCCTCGTCACGGAAGCTGCCGATATCATCAATGCTGTCGCACCGATCATGGAGCGGCCGCTGATGCACCCCGTGAGCGAGCCCGACAGCGAGCCGTTCGAGAGCGATCCGCAAGGCCACGACCGCGACCAGATCACCGGCCTGCTCGGCCCCACCCCCATCTCGATCGACGATCTCGTGCGGATGTCCGGCGCCTCACCCGCGATCGTGCGCACCGTGCTTCTGGAGCTCGAGCTCGCCGGAAAGCTGGAGCGCCACGGCGGCGGGTTGGTGTCGCTGATCTAGGGATCGTTCCGCTCGTCGAACTTCGTCCGCGCCGCCGCGATCTGCTGCTGATGCGCGATCGCCCACTCGCCGAGCGCCTTCACCGGCTGCTGGAGGCCACGGCCGAGATCGGTCAACTCATAGTCGACCCGCGGCGGGATGGTGGGGAAGATCGTGCGCGTAACGAGGCCGTCGCGCTCCAGTCCCCGCAGCGTCAATGTCAGCATGCGCTGCGAGATGCCGTTGATCATGCGCTTCAGCTCGTTGAAGCGCTTAGGCCCGTCGCTCAGCATCATGATGACGAACACGCTCCATTTGTCACCGACACGAGACAGCACGGAGGCGACCCCACGGCAGTCCGCATGGTCGGGATGCGGCATTGGATCGGGCCTCGGCGTCGCAGGAAAACCGGTGTTCTCAGGTTTCAAAGATGTGCCCATGGCTCAAAAAAGTGCGTTCTTGCGGGGTTTTCGATAGTCACTCATGTAGCTCTAGTTACAAACTTATACCATGGTGACCTCAAATGAAACTCCTCCATATCGACTCCAGCGTGCTCGGCCCCCACTCCGTCTCCAGGCAGGTCTCCGCCGCCATCGTCGACCGACTCCGGCAGGCGACGCCCTCACTGGACATCACTTATCGCGACCTGACCCAGACCCCGCTGGCCCACCTCTCCGGCTCGCACCTCGCCGCCGCGCAGGGCGCGCCCGCACCGGCGGAACTCGGACCCGACCTTGCCGCAAGCGCAGCCGCGCTGGATGAGTTCCTGGCTGCCGACATCGTCGTGATCGGCGCGCCCATGTACAACTTCACCATTCCCAGCCAGCTCAAGGCCTGGATCGATCGCATTCTGGTGGTGGGGAAGACTTTCAAATACGGCGCGGCCGGGCCCGAGGGGCTCGCCGGCGGCAAGCGCGTGATCGTGGCGATCTCGCGCGGCGGCTATTACGGCGTCGAGACGCCGTACGCAGCCGGCGAACATCTCGAAAGCTATTTGCGCTGGGTGTTCGGCTTCATGGGCATCACCGGCGTCGAATTCATTCCGGCCGACGGCGTCCAGGTCGGCCCGGACCACCGCGAGAAGTCGCTGGCCGGCGCCCTCCAGGCGGCAACAAGCCTTCGCGCGGCCTGAGTTCATGCCGACATCATCAGTCGCCGGGGCACCGCCTGCGGCGGCTGATGGACGGCGGCCGGTCTGCGAAGCTAAAACCAGGCGCCCTGCATGCCCAGGATGACCGCGACGAGCGAGATGAACAGGCCAATGCCGGCGAACAGAACCACCCCGATGAGTTCGGAAGTATCGGAGCGTTTGGCCGGAACGGTTGAATTTTCGGTGTAAATGCGCGGTGCTGAAATCGATGAAAAAATGCGAGCTGCTTTTGGCATATCGGGCTCCCTTGAAATGAGTCTTGTGACCCCCGCCCGTAAAAATGTCTTGGCAGCTTGCACGAAGGTTCAACGCCTCACGCAAGGTTCAGGAATATATGGCTCGCCAGGTGCAGGAATCTGCCGGCGCAATCGCAATGATCGCGCCGACTGATTCAATTTTCACTTCACTTGATCAACCGCGATAGATCGGCGCGCCGCTCGGCGAGGCCACCGCGCCGCCGTCGACGAAGATCTCCTGGCCCTGCACATGCGCGGAATCATCGGAGGCAAGGAATAGCACCGTCTTCGCAACGTGATCGGTTTCACCGATGCGCCCCAGAGGCGTCGACAGCGCGATCCGCTTCTCGAACGCCTTCTCGGCTTCCGGTGTTGCCGTTGCAGGTCCCCAGATCGGCGTGCGGGTCGCGCCGGGCGCGACCACGTTGACGCGGATGCCGCGCGGCGACAGTTCCGAGGCCATGATCCGCGCCATCGCGCGCACGCCGGCTTTCGCCGCGCCATAGGCCGAGTAGCCGGGAATGCCGAGCACGGAGATCACCGAGCCGTTGAGGATGATCGAGGCATTGTCGCTGAGATAAGGCAGTGCCGCCTGCACCGTGAAGAATACACTTGTCAGGTTCGTGCTGATGACCTTCTCGAAGACCTCGAGCGTGGCCGAGCCGAGCGGCGTGCCGCCGGCGATGCCGGCATTGGCGAATACGATGTCGAACTTGTCGAACTTCTCGGCGCCCTGCTTGATCGCAGCTTCCGTCGCGGCGATGTCGGTGGCATCGGCAGCGAGCGCGAGCGCGTTCGGCCCGAGCTCTTTCGCGGCCGATTCCAGCGTCGCCTTGTTGCGCCCGGTGATCACCACCTTGGCGCCTTCGGCCACGAACAGTTTTGCGGTCGCAAGGCCAATGCCGCTATTGCCGCCGGTGATCAGGGCCGTCTTGTTCTTCAATCTCACGTTCGCCTCCAGTGGTTGCATCATAAAACCAAGTTGCCATCTAGGGCGCGTGGTTTTATGATGCAACCACACAAACGCGTGATCGGCACGCCGATCGTGCGAACGCGACAGGACCGGAACGATGGTGAAACGAACCAGCTTCGAAGGCGATGGCTGCCCGATCGCGAGGTCGCTGGACGCGCTCGGCGATTGGTGGTCGCTGCTGATCATCCGCGAGGCGCTGTTCGGCCTGCGCCGCTTCGGCGAATTCCAGAGCAAGCTCGGCATGGCCAAGAACATCTTGTCGGTCCGGCTGCGCTCGCTCGTCGACCACGGCATCCTGGCAACCGCCCCCGCCTCCGACGGCAGTGCCTATCAAGAGTATGTGCTGACACCGAAGGGCCGCGGCACCTTCCCGATCCTGGTGGCGCTCAGGCAATGGAGCGAGGAGTTCGACGATCGCCCAGAGGAGATCGCGACTGTATTGGTGGATCGCGCCAAAGGCCGCCCGGTGAAGAAGCTCGAGATGCGCGCCGAGGATGGGCGACTGCTCAGCCCAGCGGATACCACGCTGAAGCCGCGGGCGACGCGGCGGCGGCGATTGGCGTGACAGCCGTAACCCCACCACGCCGTCATTGCGAGGAGCCTTGCGACGAAGCAATCCAGACTGCCGCCGCGGAAAGACTCTGGATTGCTTCGCTGCGCTCGCAATGACGGGGATAGAACGGCGCCCCTATCTCACACCGTCACCCTGAGGTGCTCGCCCCTCGAAGGGCGACGGCCCGGCTGCACCAGCGTGGCCGTGCATCCTTCGAGGCTCCCGGCGCGATGCCTTGCATCGCGCCACTCGCGCCTCAGGATGACGGGGCTGACGTCGGCTGCCCCCCTCACGACAGCTTGCGCTTGCTCCGCAGCCTCACATGCTCGTCGGCCTCGAGCTTGGTCATGCCCAGGAGATAATGCAGCACGTCAAGCTTGTGGCGCTCGGCGAGCTTGCGCAATGCCCCGACCTGCTCGGCGATGAAGGCGACAGCCTCGTCCACGCCGCCCTCCCCCGGTTCCTCGTGACGCGAGCCTCCCGGCGCGCCTGATGCGGCGCGCGCCCGTTTCTTTCCCGGCCTAGTCACCAGCCCCCACCCGAATCCATGCCCCGCCGAAACATTACGCCGACATCGATCGCAACTCCAAGGTGGTATTTTGCAACTTTCTCGATATGAAACTTTTCCCATCCGGGCGTCTTTCAACAGCCTTCGATTTGACAGCGAGGGCCTCACCACCCATGTTCGGGGCGAAACGGCCGACCCGAGTCCTTTCGTTTTCGGCCTCAGATTTTCCCGTAAGTTACTGGAACTACATGAATATCGTCATTGTGGAGTCGCCGGCGAAAGCCAAGACGATCAACAAGTATTTGGGCTCGTCCTATGAGGTTCTGGCCTCGTTCGGTCATGTCCGCGACCTGCCCGCGAAGAACGGCTCCGTCGATCCCGACGCCAATTTCAAGATGATCTGGGAGGTCGACCCCAAGGCGGCCGGCCGGCTCAACGACATCGCCAAGTCCCTGAAGAACGCCGACCGCCTGATTCTCGCCACCGACCCTGATCGCGAGGGCGAGGCAATCTCCTGGCACGTGCTGGAGGTGCTGAAGGAAAAGCGCGCGCTGAAGGACCAGAAGATCGAGCGGGTGGTGTTCAACGCCATCACCAAGCAGGCGGTCTCGGACGCGATGAAGCATCCGCGCCAGATCGACGGCGCGCTGGTCGACGCCTATATGGCGCGCCGCGCGCTGGACTATCTGGTCGGCTTCACCCTCTCCCCGGTGCTGTGGCGCAAGCTGCCGGGCGCCCGCTCCGCCGGCCGCGTGCAGTCGGTGGCGCTGCGCCTCGTCTGCGACCGCGAGCTCGAGATCGAAAAATTCGTCGCGCGTGAATATTGGTCGCTGATCGCGACCCTGCTCACCCCGCGCGGCGATGCGTTCGAGGCCCGCCTCGTCGGCGCCGACGGCAAGAAGATCCAGCGCCTCGACATCGGAACCGGCGCGGAAGCCGAAGACTTCAAGAAGGC
The DNA here is from genome assembly GCF_900094605.1 of Bradyrhizobium shewense. Lineage (GTDB taxonomy): Bacteria > Pseudomonadota > Alphaproteobacteria > Rhizobiales > Xanthobacteraceae > Bradyrhizobium > Bradyrhizobium shewense. Next base: position 28,258 of record NZ_FMAI01000042.1, read on the forward strand.
GCTGGAGACGGCCGCCTACGCCGTGACCTCGGTCGATGCGAAGCCCGCCCGGCGCAATCCGCAGGCGCCCTTCACCACCTCGACGCTGCAGCAGGAAGCCAGCCGCAAATACGGCTTTGCGCCGGCGCACACGATGCGCATCGCTCAGCGCCTATATGAGGGCATCGACATCGGCGGCGAGACCACCGGACTCATTACTTATATGCGTACCGACGGCGTGCAGATCGCCCCCGAGGCGATCACCCAGGCGCGCAAGGTGATCGGCGAGGACTACGGCAACGCCTATGTGCCGGACGCTCCGCGCCAGTACCAGGCCAAGGCCAAGAACGCCCAGGAAGCGCACGAAGCGATCCGCCCGACCGACATGTCCCGCCGCCCCGACAGCATGAGCCGCAAGCTCGATGCCGATCAGGCGCGACTTTATGAGCTGATCTGGAAGCGCACCATTGCGAGCCAGATGGAATCGGCCGAGCTGGAGCGCACCACCGTCGACATCACGGCGAAAGCAGGCTCCCGCACGCTGGAGCTGCGCGCCACCGGCCAGGTGGTCAAGTTCGACGGCTTCCTCGCGCTCTACCAGGAAGGCCGCGACGACGAGGAGGACGAGGACTCCCGCCGCCTGCCCGCGATGAGCCCGAACGACGCGCTCAAGCGGCAGTCGCTGTCCGTCACCCAGCACTTCACCGAGCCGCCGCCGCGCTTCTCAGAGGCTTCCCTGGTCAAGCGCATGGAAGAGCTCGGCATTGGCCGGCCCTCGACCTACGCCTCGATCCTGCAGGTCCTGAAGGACCGCGGCTACGTCAAGCTGGAGAAGAAGCGCCTGCACGGCGAGGACAAGGGCCGCGTCGTGATCGCGTTCCTCGAGAGCTTTTTCGCTCGCTACGTCGAATATGATTTTACGGCCGGTCTCGAGGAGCAGCTCGACCGCATCTCCAACAACGAGATCTCCTGGCAGCAGGTGCTGAAGGATTTCTGGACCGGTTTCATCGGCGCCGTCGACGACATCAAGGATCTGCGCGTAGCCCAGGTGCTCGACGTGCTCGACGAGATGCTCGGGCCGCACATCTATCCGCCACGTGCCGACGGCGGCGACGTCAGGCAGTGCCCGAACTGCGGCACCGGCCGGCTCAATCTGAAGGCCGGCAAGTTCGGCGCCTTCGTCGGCTGCTCGAACTATCCGGAGTGCCGCTACACCCGTCAGCTTGCCGCCGACGGCGAGACCACCGCCGACCGCTCGCTCGGCCAGGATCCAGAGACGGGTCGCGACGTCTGGGTCAAGGCCGGCCGGTTTGGTCCCTACATCCAGCTCGGCGAGCAGAAGGATTATGAGGAAGGCGAGAAGCCGAAGCGCGCCGGCATTCCGAAGGGCACCTCGCCCGGCGATGTCGAGCTCGAGCTTGCGCTGAAGCTGCTGTCGCTGCCGCGCGAGATCGGCAAGCATCCGGAGACCGGTCAGCCGATCACCGCAGGGCTCGGCCGCTTCGGGCCGTTCGTCAAGCATGAGAAGACCTATGCCAGCCTGGAGGCCGGCGACGAGGTGTTCGATATCGGCCTCAACCGCGCGGTGACGCTGATCGCGGAGAAGGTCGCCAAGGGCCCGAGCCGCCGCTTCGGCGCGGATCCCGGCAAGGCGATCGGCGATCATCCCTCGCTCGGCACCGTCACGGTGAAGAGCGGCCGCTACGGCGCCTATGTCACCGCGGGCGGCGTCAACGCGACGATCCCGGCCGAGTTCGAGAAGGACACGATCACGCTGGCACAGGCGATTGCGCTGATCGACGAGCGCGCGGCCAAGGGCGGCGGCAAGAAGCCGAAGAAGGCAGCGAAGCCGGCCAAGGCCAAGAAGTCTGCAGAGAAGGCTGCGGACGGCGATGACGCCGCGCCGAAGAAGAAGCCGGCCGCGAAGAAGGCGGCCAAATCGAAAACTGAATCCACCAGCAAGGCGCGCGCAGCCGTGTCGTCGACCGCAAAAACGTCGCCGACCAAGGCCGCCGCTACCAAGGCTCCGGCCAAGAAGAGTGCCGGCAAGACTTGAGATCAAGAATTAGAGGTTAAGTGAAACGCAAGAATGACCATGGCTTTCCCGACAGGCAAGCCATCGTCGCCTTCATCAAGGCAAATCAAGGAAACGTCGGCACCCGCGAAATTGCGCGCGAGTTCGGCCTGAAGAACGCCGATCGCGTCGAGCTCAAGCGCATATTGCGCGAGCTCGCCGACGACGGAACCATCAAGAAGAAGCGCCACAAGGTGTCCGAGCCGGACGCGCTGCCGCCGACGCTGGTCGCCGACATTACCGGCCGCGACGCTGACGGCGAGCTGATCGCCTCACCCACCGAATGGGACGAGGTCGAGAGTGGCGAGCCCCCCACAATACACATCCAGATGCCGCGCCGGCCAAAGCCAGGCACCGTCGCCGGCGTCCGCGATCGCGTGCTGCTGCGCGTCGAGCGCACGGACGACACCGAAGGCCCGGCCTATCGCGGCCACATCATCAAGGTCTTCGACAAGGCCAAGAGCCGCATCCTCGGCGTGTTCCGCGCGCTTCCCGAAGGCGGCGGACGGCTCGTCCCCGTCGACAAGAAGTCCGCGGACCGCGAGCTGAACATCGCCCCGGCCGACACACACGGCGCGCAGGACGGCGATCTCGTCAGCGTCGACATCGTCCGCACGCGCAGCTTTGGGCTGGCGTCCGGCCGCGTGAAAGAGAAGCTCGGCTCGGTCAAGTCGGAGAAGGCGATCAGCCTGATCGCGATCTACGCCCACGACATCCCGCTGCAATTCTCCTCCGGCGCGATGCGCGATGCGGAAGCCGCGGAGCCGGCTAACCTGAAAGGGCGCGAGGATTGGCGCGACGTGCCGCTTCTCACCATCGATCCGCCCGACGCCAAGGATCACGACGACGCGGTGCATGCTGAGGCCGATCCCGATCCCAACAACAAGGGCGGCTTCATCGTCAACGTCGCCATTGCGGATGTGAGCTTCTACGTCCGGCCCGGCACCGCGCTCGACCGCGACGCGCTCGATCGCGGCAACTCGGTCTATTTCCCCGACCGCGTCGTGCCGATGCTGCCCGAGCGTATCTCCAACGATCTCTGCTCGCTGGTGCCGGGCGAGCCGCGCGGCGCGCTCGCGGTGCGCATGGTGCTCGGCCCAGACGGCCGCAAGCGCTCGCACAGCTTCCACCGCATCCTGATGCGCTCGGCCGCCAAGCTGAGCTACGCGCAGGCGCAAGCCGCGATCGACGGACGGCCGGATGACACCACCGGCCCCCTGCTCGATCCGATCTTGAGGCCGCTCTACGCCGCCTATGTCTGCGCCAAGCGCGCGCGTGACGAGCGCGATCCGCTCAATCTCGACCTGCCCGAGCGCAAGATCCTCCTGAAGAGCGACGGCACGGTCGACCGCGTCGTCGTCCCTGAAAGGCTCGATGCGCACAAGCTGATCGAGGAGTTCATGATCCTCGCTAACGTCGCAGCCGCCGAGATGCTGGAGAAGAAATCGCTCCCGCTGATCTACCGCGTGCACGACGAGCCGACGCTGGAGAAGGTCCACGCGCTCGCGGAATTTCTGGAGACGCTCGACGTTCCCTTCGCCAAATCAGGCGCGCTGCGTCCCACCACGTTCAACCGCGTGCTGGCCCAGCTCGAAGGCCATGATTATTACCCGCTGGTGAGCGAGGTCGTGCTGCGCGCCCAGGCGCAGGCCGAATACTCCTCGGAGAATTACGGGCACTTCGGCCTGAACCTGCGCCGCTACGCGCATTTCACCTCGCCGATCCGCCGCTATGCCGACCTCGTCGTGCACCGCGCGCTGGTTCGTGCGCTCGGTCTCGGCGAAGGCGCGCTGCCCGACAGCGAGACGCCGGAAACCTTAAGCGAGGTCGCAGCCCATATCTCGGTGACCGAGCGGCGCGCGATGAAGGCGGAGCGCGAGACCGTCGACCGGCTGATTGCCCATCACCTGGCTGATCGCATCGGCGCGAGCTTCCAGGGCCGGGTCTCCGGCGTCACCCGCGCCGGCCTGTTCGTCAAGCTCGCTGAGACCGGCGCCGACGGCCTGATCCCGATCCGATCCCTCGGCACGGAATATTTCAACTATGACGAGAGCCGACACGCCCTCGTCGGCACGCGCAGCCGCACCATGTATCAGCTCGGCGACGTGGTCGACGTCCGCCTCATCGAGGCAGCGCCGATCGCGGGCGCGCTTCGTTTCGAGCTGCTGTCGTCCTCCAGTGAGACCGCGCCGCGCGAACGCAGACCATCCGGTCCGCAGCGCCGCCCCTCGTTCAAGGCGCATCCCGGACGCAGCCCGGATAGAAAACGCAAGCCGGCGAAGCCAAAATCCGGCAAGCCGAAGAAGGGCCAGGGAAAGAATAAGGGAAAGAACAAGGGCAAAGGCGGCGGTAAAAAGGGCAAAGCATGGTGACGATGAGCACGGCCCCAAAAATCTGGACGCGCGAGACGGGTCTCGTCGAGAAGCGCGATCTCTGGACGGCGATGAAGCGCGGCTTTCGCGGCCGCTGCCCGCGCTGTGGCGAGGGCAAGCTGTTCCGCGCCTTCCTGAAGACCGCAGACGATTGCGCCAAATGCGGCCTCGATTTCACGCCGCACCGCGCCGACGATCTGCCCGCCTATCTCGTCATCGTCATCGTCGGTCACATCGTGGTGCCCACGATCCTCTGGATCGAGACCAATTACACGACGCCGGTCTGGCTCAGCTTCGCGGCCTATCTGCCCTTCACCTTCGTCGCCTCGCTCGCGCTGCTGCAGCCGGTCAAGGGAGCTGTGGTCGGCCTGCAATGGGCTCTGCGCATGCACGGGTTTGACGAGAACCCTCCGGATGGTATTCCGCCTGTGTAAGCAAGAAGCAAAAAGCGTTTGGGTGAGGACATGACGGATATTGCGCAAGTCGCGGAGAAGGCCAAGGTCCACGAGGAGAAGGAAGCCGATCATCATCCCTATTTCCGTCCGAGGGATGCGGCAACGCTGATCCTGGTCGACCGCAGCGGCGCCATTCCGAAAGTGCTAGTCGGCAAGCGCCACGACAAGGTGGTGTTCATGCCCGGCAAGTTCGTCTTCCCCGGCGGGCGCGTCGACAAGGCCGACTATCGCGTGCCCTGTGCCGCGCCCATCACGGCCGAGCTGGAGGCCAACCTCGCCAAAGGCAGCCCGAAGACCCCCGCTTCTCGCGCGAAGTCGCTCGCCATCGCCGCGATCCGCGAGGCCTGCGAAGAAACCGGCCTCTGCCTCGGGCGCACGGCCGAGGGCAAAGTGACAAAGCTCGACGGCCCCTGGAAGCCGTTCGCCGATGCCGGCCTCCTGCCCGATCCCTCCAGCCTGTTCCTGATCGCGCGCGCGATCACCCCGCCCGGCCGGGTCAAGCGGTTCGACACGCGCTTCTTCACGGCAGACGCCTCCGCGATCACCCATCGCGTCGAGGGCGTGATCCATGCCGATGCCGAACTGGTCGAGCTGGTCTGGGTCGAGCTCGGCTCCAAGCCGTTGGCCGATTTGCATCCGATGACGCGCAACGTGCTCAACGAGCTCCACACCCGCCTTGCCACCGGCCCGCTGCGCCACGATGCGCCAGTGCCGTTCTTCCATTTCTACGGCGGCAAGATGCAGAAGGATATTTTGGGCTAGTCAGTCCGCATCCGGTTCGGTGCCGACATAATCGCGCGCCGGCAGCTTGAGGACGCGGCCGATTTCGCTTGCGAGCTGATCCGCCTCCTCACGACGCGTGAAGCTCTGAAGCGTGATCGGCTCGATGCCCTTGTTGCCGCAGAGATTGACGTCATATGTCGTCAGATCCGTGTCGTAGTCGTCGATGACACTGATGAAGTGATAGTCGGCGAGATTGCGCGACGAGCGGATGTTCAGCGGGCCGAACTGCCTGGTGATGACGATCTGGCGCAGCGTCTCGTTGAGCACGACGAAGTAGCGGAACGTCAGCAGGATGAGGCCAGGGATGCCGACGAGCAGCCCGAACCCCGTGAACACCAGCACCGGCACGAGATCGTCGGCGAGCCTTCCAAAACCGAAAAAGTCCTGGCGCAGGCCGAGCGCAACGTTCCACAGCAGATAGCCACTCGCCGCCAGCAGCGGCAGCGACAACAGCCGGCCGACCCATGGCATGGGCCGGTCGATGCGGACGATACCGCCGTCCACGGTCATTGCGCCGGCCATTGAAGCGTCTCCTCGCGGGGTCATGGCTTGGTCGGCGCGAGCAGCGGATTGGTTCGAAGAGACGCCTCGGTGCGGGGCTGGTCAAGCTGCTCGCCGATCTGCATCCGATGACGCGCAACCTGCTCAACGCGACAGCCCGCTCCGCCGCGATGCGCCGGTGCCGTTCTTCCATTTCTATGGCGGAAAGATGCGACGAGATGTGCTAGGTGAAGGAAGAGCCTTAAACAACCGGAGGATCAGATGATGCGCTTCGTAAGGCCTCTGCTCGCTTCCGTGGCGTTGTGCGGCCTGCTCTCGCCGCCCGCCCATGCGGAGCTCGACGTCGCCAGGTTGAAGCAAACCATCGAGACCGCCTTCGAGAGCGAATACCCGAAGCTTGACGCGCTCTATAAGGACATCCACGCCCATCCCGAGATTGCCTTCCAGGAGGAGAAGACCGCGGCAAAACTCGCCGGCGAGATGCGTGCGATTGGTTTTGAAGTCACCGAGCATGTCGGCAAGACGGGCCTTGTTGCCATCTACAAAAACGGTGACGGTCCCACCATCATGGTTCGCACCGAGCTCGATGCGCTGCCCATGGAGGAGAAGACCGGCCTGCCCTATGCCAGCCGCGACAAGCAGATCTGGCAGGGCCGCGAGACATTCGTCGCCCATAGCTGCGGCCATGACATCCACATGGCGAGCTGGGTCGGCACGGCGAAGACCTTGGTCGGCATCAAGGACCAGTGGCACGGAACGCTGATGTTCATCGCGCAGCCCGCCGAGGAAGAGGTCGCGGGCGCAAGGGCGATGATCGCCGATGGCCTGTTCACCCGCTTTCCGAAACCCGATGCGGGATTTGCCCTGCACGACGGCAGTGGGGCCTACGGCTCCGTGACCTACAGGGTCGGGGTCGGATCGTCGAATGTCGACGGTCTCTTCATCAGATTCGTCGGCCGCGGTGGCCATGGCGCGATCCCGCAGGCGACGATCGATCCCGTGATGATGGCATCGCGCTTCGTCGTCGACGTCCAGAGCGTGATCAGCCGCGAGAAGGACCCGACCGAATTCGGCCTCGTCACCATCGGCGCGATCCACGCCGGCACCGCTGGCAACATCATCCCCGACGAGGCCAGGGTGATCGGCACGATCCGCAGCTTCAAGCCGCAGGTGCGCGCGAGGATGCTGGCCGGGATCGAGCGGACGGCGAAAGCGGTGGCGGCGATGGCGGATGCACCGGCGCCCGAAATCCACATCGACGAAGGGACCAAGGCGGTGGTAAACGATGCCGCTGTGGTCGGCCAGGCCGAGCGGGTGCTGAAAGCGGCCTTCGGCGACAAGTTCAACGTCAGCCCTGCGAACACGACCAGCGAAGACTATTCGGAATATGTCAACGCCGGCGTGCCGTCGATGTTCTTCAACATCGGCGTTTATGAGCCCGACCGCGTCGCCGCCGCGCGCAACGGCAGCGGCCCGCCGCTTCCCGGCAATCACTCGCCGCAATTCGCCCCGGTGCCGAAACCGACCATCCAGACCGGCGTCACCGCGATGACGCTCGCCGTGCTGAGCGCCTTCGATCAAAGGGCCCGGGGGCAGTAGCCCTCTCGCCTCGGTGTCCGCGGCTTGATGGATTCTCAAATGCGCAATTGCGCATCGTAGCTCGCGCGATGGGGCGCGCCCCGGAACGACGCGAACGTGCTGAGGTTTGATCGAAAAACGAAAAAATCTTCCCGCCTCCCCCAATGGCGGAGTTCCCCGGCATTCCTATGTCTTCCCGAGCGTCACCAAGAACGGACACCGGGCGATGGCACAACGGCAACTCAAGCTTGGCGCGTTCATGCGCCCGATCAGCATCCACACCGGCGCCTGGCGCTATCCCGGGGCCTGGCCCGACGCCAATTTCAATTTCGGGCACATCAAGACGCTGATCCAGAAGCTAGAGGCCGGCAAGTTCGATGCTTTCTTCATGGCCGATCACCTCGCCGTGCTGAACATGCCGGTCAACGCGCTCAAGCGCAGCCACACCGTGACCTCGTTCGAACCGTTTACGCTGCTGTCGGCGCTCTCGGCGGTCACCGACCGGATTGGCCTGATCGCCACGGGCTCGACCACTTTTGACGAGCCCTACCACGTCGCGCGCCGCTTCGCCTCGCTCGATCATCTCAGCGGCGGCCGCGCCGGATGGAATATCGTCACGACATCGAACCCGGATGCTGCGCTGAATTTCGGCCTCGACGATCACATGGAGCATGCCGAGCGCTACAAGCGCGCCCGCGAGTTCTACGATGTCGTCACGGGCCTGTGGGATTCCTTCGCCGATGATGCCTTCGTGCGCGATGTCGAGAGCGGGCTATTTTTCGATCCCGCGAAAATGCACACGCTCGATCACAACGGCAAATATCTGAAGGTGCGCGGCCCCCTCAACATCGCCCGCCCCGTGCAGGGCTGGCCGGTGATCGTGCAGGCCGGCGCCTCCGAAGACGGCAAGCAGCTCGCGGCAGAGACGGCGGAAGCCGTGTTCACCGGCGGCGGCAGCCTCGCCGACGGACAAAAGCTCTATGCCGACATCAAGGGCCGTATGGAAAGGATTGGCCGCGATCCCGAGCATCTGAAGATCCTGCCCGGTGCCTTCGTCGTGGTCGGCGACAGCGTCGATGAGGCCAAGGAGAAGCGCGCGCTGCTCGACAGCCGCGTGCACTATGACAGCGCCATCGCCTCGCTCTCGGTCATCCTCGGCACCGATGCCTCGGGCTTCGACCCCGCTGGCCAGCTGCCTGATATCCCCGAGACCAACGCCAGCAAGAGCGGCCGGCAGCGCATGGTCGACCTCGCCAGGCGCGACAAGCTCACCGTGCGCCAGCTAGCCCAGCGCGTCGGCGGCTATGGCGGGCTGTCCTTCGTCGGCACGGCCAAAACCATCGCCGACCAGATGGAGGAATGGCTGGTCGGCCGCGGCTCCGACGGCTTCAACATCATGTTCCCGTTCCTGCCCGCCGGGCTCGACGATTTCGTCGACAAGGTCGTCCCGGAGCTGCAGCGGCGCGGGATTTTCCGCAAAGAGTATGAAGGGCCTACTTTGAGGGAGAATCTGGGCCTGCCACGGCCGAAAAACCGGTTCTTCGAAGCCTAATGGGCCCGATTTGGGCGGTTTTCGGCCCTAGAGCCCCGTACAGGGCTCTAGGTTGTTGTTTTTGACGCGTTTTCTTGACGCGAACCGGTGCCCACTTCGCTTGAAAACGCTTCGAAACCTTGACATCAGGCGGTTTCTGGCTAGGTTGCCGGCCAACGCGGGCCGTTTGGCCGGCTCCAGATTCCCTTCATTTCTGAGGTTCTGAACATGGCCAAAGCGGTCACCATCAAGGTCAAGCTCGTGTCCTCGGCCGACACCGGCTTCTACTACGTCGCCAAGAAGAATTCGCGCACCATGACCGACAAGCTGGTCAAGAAGAAGTACGACCCGGTCGCGCGCAAGCACGTCGAATTCCGCGAAGCCAAGATCAAGTAAGATCGCGGACAAGCCGCTGAGTTTTGCGGGGCCCTCACGGGCCCCGTTTTATTTTGGACTGCGTGTCCCGGACGCGCTGCAGCGTGCCCTAAGCGCGTACACGCGCGTCTTCGACACGCTATGGCGCTGCTGCGCAGAGCCGGGACCCAGAACGCGATACGCGACGCTGCGGCCGCATGGGCCCCGGCTCTGCAGCGCACCGCACCGGACGATGCTTCGCATCGCCGGGAGCGCTGCGCTACGTCCGGGGCACGAGAACGAGTTGACGTGCTCCACTTTCACCTGACCACCATGGCCAATCGTTAGGCAGAGGTCGCCTCAACCCTCGGTTGCCCAATCCCAAATGTCTGTTACCGTGCAGTTACCGGCGCGGGATTACCGTCCGGATTGGGAAGGACATGGTCATGAGATTGTCATCGAGCCGCCTTGTCGTGCCTTCAACCATCGCTGTCTTGTCGACCGTTTTGCTGTGCGCCCCGGCGGCATCGCAAATCCCGACCGGCTCCGCCGCCACGCTTCCCCCTGTCACGGTCGATGCGCCGAAACAGGTGGCAAAGCCGCACGTGTCGGAGCGAGGAGCAAACACAACGGCGCCGCGTCGGACTGTGTCAACCCCGCGAACGGCAACCGCGCGCACGCCTTCCTATGCACCGGGTTCTGTGATGGGGAGGATAGCCAGCCTGGAGAAAGTCGCCAGCAGTTGCAACGGTGGCTGTGCATCAAGCTTCCGGCATGGCAATGAGCCCTGGATCGGATGCAGCGAGTCGGGCGGCGGTCTGAACTATGGACCTTTCTCGCCGACGTGCCGAGACACCATCACCCATACCTCCTTCGAGAATTGCGTCGAGACAAAGGTGTTCCTGGGCGACAATCGAAACAGGGCCCACTGGTTTTGCAGCAGCTTGGCTGCCGGCAACAGGTTCAAGGTCGCCGATCTCAAGCGCTCGGGACATCGCTAGTCCATACCGCTCGCCGATCGTTGCAAACGCTTATCCCGATCCGTCATCCTTGTAAGTCTCGAATCGCTGGATCGGATAGAGTGTCCGGTGCGGTAACGGACGGGAGACCGCTTCATCCAAGGGCTTTGAAGC
>NZ_FMAI01000041.1 GCF_900094605.1 Bradyrhizobium shewense
TCATTCACAACGCCCACCGCATCGAGCTTAAGGGCGACAGCCTGCGTCGTCGGGCCGACGATAGGACAGCAGCGTGACCACCGCGCGCCCGATCGCCCCACCGGCCCACAGGTCCCTCCCGCGCGCGCCGCTGCGCCGCTCGTGGGGGCACTCCGCGCCGCGCGCGGGGCCCTCCCATGGACCGCTGGACCGATCTCCGAACCCTCCCGCCCGTCTTGACCAGGAAGACCATTTCCAGCAGACATAAACACGTCAGTCGTGTTCGCCTCTGCAAGTGATCACCATCGTCTGGAATGAGTGATCGCGATCGCCTGGAACGACTGATCACCATCCGTGGAATACGCACTGACTCAAAGATGTGGGTAATCGTAAGCCTCCAGTCAGCACCCAACGAAAGACATTGGATTGCCCTTGCTATCCTGGACTTCGATCCGGTGGAGACCTTTGACCGCGACCTCGTCCATTATCGTTGCAACGGTATGATCGCCATCGCCTGCGAGGCGATTGACACAGGTCCTAACCAAGAAATGCGTAATTTGACGGCCGTCAGTCCAAGCGGCAGACCATCAAGCTCGAGTGATCAGGCTGCCGCAAACCGTGTGCTTCTTCTTTCTGTTCTTTGTCGCTCCTCTTTCATCAGCGTGGATCACTGTCAAAGTCAAAGCTGGATACCGCGCCCGGGATGAGCGCGTGGCGCCGAAGAACAGAAAGAAAATCGAGTGGAAGCTGATTACAGATCTGCCTTTTGGCTCCCGCACCGACGCCATTGAGAAGCTCGAATGGTATGCTTTGAGATCGAAGATCGAGGTATTCCACAAGATCCTCAAACCAGGCTGCAAAGCTGAGGAGTCGAAGCTTAGGCCCCCGCGTCTGACCAGTCTGATCTCGCTCTTTGGATCCTGAGTTGGGTGCTTAACCGTTCCGTTCCAGACGCGCTGGCGACCCTCTCGTTGACCGCGACCGAAATCGGCGTGCTCGATCGCCTCGTCAACGACAAACCCAAAGCGAGACAGAAGACGCTTTCACACTATGTCATCAAGATCGCCCGGCTCGGCGGATATCTCGCCCGTGCCAGCGATCCTCCTTCCGGCAATACGGTCAGGCGCGGGCTGTCTCACCGACATCGCGTTAGGCGCCTTGGTCGGAGCAGAATCTGTGGACAATTGAAAGCTTCGCCGGATGCTTACGTGATTGCCCACGCCAACTTACAACAGCGTCGGCTCGCACATGCAGGGCGGAAAAAGCGACTGACGGGCCCTCCGACTCGACTAAGCACTCCCCTGAAGTCGACGCCTATCCTCTCTTCGGGCATCGATCGCTTCGGAAAGCCGAACGAAATAGGTCCTGTGTGCACTCAGAGCAAAGGCGCTTTCATGTGCTGTTGAAATTCGGCTTCCGCTTTTCCGCGAGAGCACAAACGCCCTCTTGATGATCTGCAGACAACTCTGTTCTAATCAGGTTTTTTGCTTCGAAGTCCATCGATTCCTGAAATTTTGCCGTTAGGGCGTGATCTAGGTTGTCCTTCATGAGCCCGTACGCAAACGTCGGCCCCTCCGCAAGCAAGGCGGCAAGCGCAAGGGAATTGTCCTGCAACTCTCCGGCAGGCACAACACGATTGACTAGCCCAATCTTCTCCGCCCGCTGCATGTCTATGCGCTCTGAAAGAAACATGAGCTCACACGCGCGGGATATGCCGACAAGGCGCGTCAGGAGCCACGCGATTCCGCAATCCCCAGAAAGAGCGACCCGCGCATAAGCCGTTATGAAAACAGCGGACCCCGCCGCGATCCGAAGATCGCATGCTAGGGCGAGCGCCAGGCCCGCTCCGGCTGCTGCACCCGGAATGGCTGCTATGGTAGGCTTACGCACGGCGATTAAAGCGCCCCAGACCATTTGTTGACTTGCGCGCAAATCGGCCACGCGGTCCTCGAAAGTCAGATCCGCCATGGCGGTCTTGGCCATATTCTTGACGTCGCCGCCAGCGCAGAACGCACCACCTGCGCCGGTAAGAAGAATCGAGCCAATTTCCGGATCTTTGTCGAACTGTCTTAGCAACTTTCCCAATGCGGAGCTCAAGTTCTTTGACAGAGCATTGCGGGACTCTGGCCTGTTGAGCGTGAGCACAGCAACACGGCCACGCGTCTCGGCTAACAATTCATCGGTACCAGAGTCAACTTTCGTTTTCTGAGGCATATGGTCCCGTCCTGACATAAAGAAGATCGCACCAGGTGACGCTGGCCGGCGTGAGCGTTTGGCGCAACCCTTCATGTGCATGGTTGATATTTCGGGTTGCTGGAGGTGCCTATCGGACCGATGCCGGCCAATAGGACGGCCGGGGCCTTTGGCTTCGTGAACGCCAATTGATCGGATAAGGGGCGCAAAAGTTGATTGCTCGATCCCCTTGATATTTCAGCTTAGTGCCCTCCGGCAGCCAGATAATATCGCCGAGCTTTGCCTCTAATACCTTGTTATAGTTTTCGCCCGTAACAACCCTCATGTTGCCACCGAGGGCGACAGAAGCCTGATCATATTTTGTTGTCCAATCCACAGAGGCGCCATCGAAAGTCGCAACAGTAGCGCCAAGTGTCTTGCTGATGGCTGGACCGATCAAGCTACATGTAGATGAATAACCGCCCTCGTGAACTCGCATTTGGTAATAAACCATGTCTCCCGCCACAAAGTGCATCACTTCAGTTGACGGTGACTCATCAGTCACAGGCCCGCGCGTCTCCCAGTCGACAGGGTATCTTCCGTAAAACACCTTCGCTTTTTCACCCTCGTACTTTAAACTTGTGCCTTTCGGTAGCCAAATTACGTCGCCGAAGCTCGCTTCGATCACGCGGCTATAATTCTCCTCGGTTCGAATTCGGAACAATCCGTCCAGCACGACAACGACTTCATCGTAGTTGATCTTTCGCTCAATAGAACAACCTTCGTAGGTAGCGATTCCCGCGCAAATCGACTTGCTAATCTCTGGTCCAATAACTTGACATTGAGATGCATACCCACCTGCCTCGGGATGAATTTGTGAAAAGACCATATCCTTGCTTTTTATTACGAGCGGTTCGGCCATCATCTTTCTCCTTTCGTGATCTGCTTTCGAAGCAGCCTTCTCATGCGGTCTTTGACTGATTGCGGATAGATGTTTGATTTTTATCGCGAGATGATTGTTGAACGAAGCCGGAGCTCAGAGATGCCGCTAACGATTCTCTGCCCCAAACCTTTGACAATTCACCTGAAGCAGGGCGGCAGTTGTGCGTGGACCACGTCTGGACCTGACGGATGGCGGAGTTCCGCCAGGAATCAGCCCGGCCGCTAATCGCTATGGAATTCATGCTGCGCGCCATGCCAGCCAACGCTCCTGGACGTGCTCTGCATTGGTCTTTCCGTCCGAGCGCTTCTGGACCAGCCAATCCGTATCCTCGGGAATGATCTTGGCAGCATTCTCCGGATTAATGCTGAGGAGCGGAATCAACCCGGCTGGCAAATGCTTGAGCTGATTTGTATTGGGCCCCGGATAACCGGTACCCTGCGTCCAGCCGGCGGCAATTTCCGCGCGATTCAAGAAGGCGAAGAACTTTTGCGCATTCGTTGTGTTCGCCCCCCCCTTCAAAATCACGGCGTAGCTACGGGTCAGCCAAGCCCCATCCCAAATACCTTTGATCGGCGCGCCTCCTCGGATCGCGGCGGTCAGACGGCCGTCGAAGGTGCTGGTCATCGCGTATTCACCATTGATCAGGAGTTGAGGCGCCTCCCCACCGGCCGTCCACCACTTCACAACGTGCGGTTTGATTTCATTAAGCTTTTCAAATGCGCGATCGATCTTTTCGTCGGTGAGCGGCCACACATCTTTGTGTGCTATGCCCGTAGAGAGGAGCGCATGCGGGATAGTATGCTTACCGAGGGGAGCCTCGAGTCCGCGCGGGCCCGGGAACTTTTTGTGGTCCCAGAAGTCCACCCAGTTTTGCGGGCCGCCCTTGGGAAATGCACGTTCATCGTAAGCAAGTACTCCAGCGGTTTGATGAATCACAACTGCGTCCTCAAGACGAGCGTGCTGGGGAGTGCCCTCGAGCGACTCTTGATCCCAGAGACTATAATCGATTGGCACGAACATCCCAGCTTCGTGCATTGCTGGATAGCTCTGCGGCACCAGATAGCCAATGTCCCAATCAACGCGACCCGCCTGGTGCATCGCCCTGATCTGGGGCTCGGCGAAATCGGCAACCACATCTACGACTCTGATTCCTGTTGCCTTTGTGAAAGGCTCATAGACATATCGCCGAACGCTTTCGGTGAAAGAGCCACCATAGCTGTAAACAACGACTTCGCCACTGCCAGCCAGCTTTTCGTCCGCCCAAGCCTTAGTGGCCTTGGCGACAAATGGGACGCTTAAGCCCATCGTGGTGGACTGAAGTAGCGAGCGGCGGCTCAGGCCGCGAAATGAATATGTATCCTGTTTGGTCACGACGTTCTCCCTCCTTATGTCATTTATTCCGCCAGCGACGGCGGCTGCGATCAACCTCTGGGCGGCGAGGGCTGCGAAACACTTTTGCTGTTGTGCAGCAGCTTACTCTTGCTCGCCATCGAATTGATCTCTCACATTCAAAGAACTTCGTTTGAACCCGACTGATCCTCACCTGGCATTACCCAGATTCGCTTAAGCGATCTGTACCTCGACCAAATAAGGTCCGGGCGTCGCAAGTCCGCGCGCCACCTCGATATTGAAGTCATCCATCGTGGTCACCCGGGCCGCCGCCACACCCATACTTTTTGCCAATCCGGTAAAATCGATGTCAGGTCGGCTGAGATCGAGCATATCCAAAGCCTTGCGCCCGACATTTTGCGCGCCCACCTTGGTCAGTTCATCTCTGAGGCAAGCGTATGATCTGTTATTGAACAACACCGTCGTAATGTTGAGGCCCTCACGCACCTGGGTCCACAATGATTGGATGGCGTACATCGCGCTGCCATCCGCCTGCAGGTTGAGCACAGGTCTATTCGGGCAGGCAATCGCAGCGCCTGTGGCCATGGGCATGCCAAGTCCAATCGATCCGCCCATGTTCTGGAGCCAAGTATGTGGCTGCGAATTCCAGGTCGCAGCGAAAAAGCCCGCGCCAGTCGAGATCGATTCATCGACCACGATCGCGTTTTCGGGAATCAACGCGCCGAGTGACTGCGAGAGGCTGGCGCCGGTAATTGCCCCAATGGCTAACGACGGCGGCACCAGGTTCGCGGCCTGACTCGGAACTGATTGAGCATCCAATTCGTCCGCAAGTTTCTCGAGCGCATCCAATGCGTCTTCTTCACCACGCGCAAGCGTCAAAAAGTCGGTGTCCTCGGAAGCCATCAAGCTTGGCTTGTCGGGGTAGGCAAAGAAGGCCACCGGGATGCGGCTACCCACCAGGACAAGATGCTTAAGTCCCGCAAGTGTCGCACGCGCCTGGTCGACTGGGTACGGAAGGCGATCGACCGGAACGCGGCCGGCGCCACGCTCAATCCGGCCAACAAATGTTTGCGCCATGATTTTCGCGCCTGTTTTGGCACATATGCGCCCTGCCAGATCAAGGCCGCGCTGCCGGAGCGCAAGTCCCCCCAGCAGGACCATCGCGGGCTCGCCGGAATGGAGTGCCTTGGCAACATCCTTGATGCGATCCTGCGAAACCCGTACTCTTTTGGGTACTTCGGCCACAGCAGCGGGGCCACCGCCTTCATTCCAGGCGGTATCGGCCGGAAGAATGAGGGTTGCGACCTGACCGGGTGCGGTGCGCGCCGCCGCGATGGCCGCGGCGCCATCAGCCGCAACACGCGTTGCATTAGGAGAGGTACGGACCCAGCCAGAAAACGGCTTCGCTGCACCTTCAATATCTGACGTGAGCGGTGCATCATAGTTGAGATGGTAGGTTGCGTGATCTCCCACGATATTTACGATCGGGCTGGACGCCTTGGTGGCGTTATGCAGATTGGCGAGGCCATTCGCCAAGCCTGGGCCAAGGTGTAAAAGAGTGGCGGCCGGCTTTTCGGCCATACGTGCATAACCGTCCGCAGCGCCGGTAGCTATTCCCTCGAAGAGCACGAGCACGCAGCGCATACCATCGACGCGGTCGAGGGCCGCTACAAAGTGCATCTCGGAGGTGCCTGGATTTGCAAAGCAGGTATCCACGCCTCCGGCAACGAGCGTACGAACCAGACTTTCAGCGCCGTTCATTGGATAGGTTCCTCGTGTTACTTACATCGCGCCGCCGCGAATCACATCGTTAGATCGCGGGCAGAGCGATAAAAAGAGACGGCTGCGAAAGCCCCGCGGGGCGGGCGCCAGATTGCAAACCAGGACCAAGGTTCGATGCGGCTAATCGGGCGAGTTAATCTGTCAGGATTGTTGCGTCGTTCGCAACCCAAGAGGCTACGCAGGGATCGCCCACCTCCATGGAATGGTCCGATACGTTCAGCACCTTCGATAGCAGTTGCAATCCCGTTTCGCTCCGGAATTCCAGGATCGTCGCATCGCCAACGAACGTCATGCCGCTGATGCGCCCCTGAATTCCGCCGGATGAACCAGCGCTCGCTTCCAGACGCAAATGTTCTGGGCGCACGCACAGAGTCGCATCCCTATCCGCATCCTGCCACGGCGGAGAGGGCAGGCTTTCGCCCGCAGGACCGTGCACGATGCCGGACTTGAGCTTAACAGGGATGAGATTGACCTCACCAACGAAGCCCGCCACGAACAAATCGGCCGGCCTGCGATAAATGTCCTTCGGCGCCGAGACTTGGCGGATCCGGCCCTCGTGCATCACCGCGACACGGTCGGACATAGCAAGCGCCTCATCCTGGTCGTGCGTGACGTAGATCATCGTCTTGCCGACCTCCTTGTGTAACGTCTTGATCTCGTTCCTGAGATGCTCGCGCAGCTTCTTGTCTAGCGCGCCCAAGGGTTCGTCGAGCAGAAGAACTGGCGGATCGAAAACCAGTGCCCGCGCGATCGCCACTCGCTGCTGCTGACCGCCGGACATTTGGTGGGGGTAGCGGGAGGCCAAGGCACCGAGATGCACCTGATCGAGGATGCGATGCACCCTGGTTTCGATCTCCGCCTTTGCCATACGCCGCATCCGAAGCGGATACGCAACGTTCTCCGCGACTGTCATGTGCGGAAAGAGTGCATAGTTCTGGAATATCACGCCAAGTTCTCGACGATGAGGCGGCAGACGCGTGATATCCTTCTCGCCCAACAGAACCCGACCGCTGTCCGGCATCTCGAAGCCGGCGATCATCATCAGGGTCGTTGTCTTTCCCGATCCGCTGGGCCCCAACAAGGAGATGAACTCTCCAGGGGATACGGAAAGACTGACATCGTCAACGGCCATCGCGCTGCCGTAACGCTTCTGCAAGTTATGCAGCGTAATGCCTGCGGTTGTCACGTCAGTTCCGTTCACGGTCGCTTTCATCAACATTTCAGCTCCCTAGGGAATTCGTCATTGGTTTTCGTTTGACCTTCCGACCCAGCCAGGGCCGTCAGGTCTTTTTTTGCCGTCTCAGCAGGGTACCGACGACGATCACGATCGTCGCAAACAGCATCTGCAGCGTGGCTACGGCAGCAATGGTGGGACTGATGTCCTGCCGGATTCCTTCCCACATGCGCATCGGCAAGGTCGTGATCTTTCCGATGCCAAGGAACAGCACGTAGACAACGTCGTCGAACGAGGCCAGGAACGCAAAGAAACTAGCAACAATGAGCGCCGGTAGGACTAGCGGCGCGACGATTGTGCGCATGGTGGCCCAGGGCCCGGCACCAAGGCTGCGGGCCGCACGTTCGTAGCTCGGATTAAGGTCGCGCAAATTGGCAACCACAATCACCACCACGTAGGGGATGGCGTGAACCGCGTGACCAAGTGCCAGGCCGAACTCGGTGCCCTGCAGACCCCACCGCGCCAGCAAGAAATAGGTCGCGACGGCCACGATAACAGTCGGCATAATAATCGGTGACAGCAAGAGAGCGATCATAGCTCCACGACCTGGCATGGCGCCGCGCGACAGACCGAAGGCAAGCATGGCGCCCAGCGCAGTTGCCATGGCAACCGCCATCAACGCAATGCGGATGCTAGTGAAGGTCGCGCGCACCCACAGCGTGTCGAAAAGAAAGGCTTCGTAGTTGCGCAGCGAGTAACCTGGCAACGGAAAGACAAAGTAGGACGAGGCGCTGAACGACAAATACGCAACGATCAGTACCGGCAGCAGGAGAAGTACAGCCAGACAGCTTGCCAGGATCGGGACACTTCGACCTCTCATCGAAGGAAGCCAGCGATCAAGAGCGTTTGCCGCGGAGCCGATCCGCATTAACATTTTGGCGCCCAACTGGCGGCGAGTAACGCTTAACCCAAGCTTGCCGTCGGAGAATCCCAGCAGCTGCTCAATGGGGAAGAAGCGCGAGCCAATCCACAATAAGCTCAGGACGGCGAGCAGGAGGACAACGGAAAGCGCAGCGCCGAAATTCCAATTGAGTTGCTCCAGGATCTGCGAGCTGATCGCCATGGTGATCATGACGTCTGACAGCCCACCCATCAACGCAGGTGTGATGTAGAAACCGAGACAATAGATGAAGACGAGCAGAATCCCGGCAATCAGGCCCGGTAGGCTGAGCGGTAGAAAGATGGTGAGGAAGGCGGCGAGCGGGCTCGCTCCATTCGCCTTCGCAGCGCGCATAAGTTTTGGATCAATGCTAGACATGACCGTGTACATCGGCAGGATCATCATCGGCATCACAATGTGGGTCATGCCGAGGATCACACCGAATCGGTTGTAGAGCAGCGGGATGGGTTGGGACACCCAGCCGAGCTCCAGCAGGAACTGGTTAACGACGCCATTGCGCCCAAGAAGAACAATCCAGGCGAAGGTCCGTGCCAAAGTGCTGGTGAAATAGGGCAGCACGACCCCGATGAGCAAAAAGGTGCGCAACACCATTCCGCCCGTCGTGAGCGCGTAGGCGATGGGATAGCTAAGCACGAAGGCGAGCGCAGTCACTGTCACGCTGATCTCCAGCGTGTTACGCATCACGGTCAGATAGACAGGGGTGTCGCCGATGCGCGAAAAATTCGCGAGAGTCCAATTTGGCATCCCGAACGCAAGCAACAGAAGCCCCGTGAGCGGCACGACAAAGAGCACCACGAGGAAGACGCTTCCAGGCAGCAATAGCCAGGCCCAGGGCGTGGGCCAAGGTCGCGAGGATTGCGCTCGACCTTTGATTGCCATTGAACTCATTGTGCCCGCCATGCCAGCCAGCGCTCCTGGAGATAATCTACATTGGTCTTGCCGTCAGGGCGCTTGGCGGCGAGCCAAGCATCATCCTGAGCCACGAGCTGGGATGCATTGTCCTCGGTAATGCTGAGAAGCGGAACGAGATCTGCCGGCAGATGTTGGAGCTGATTCACATTGGGCCCTGTAAGGTTTGTGCCCATCGTGAATGCTGCGGCATTCTGAGCCCGGTTCAGGAATGCAACCAGCTTTTGTGCGTTTCCGCTGTTAGGAGCCCCTTTGAGCACGGTCCAATAGACATAGACCAGATTTCCACCGCTCCACACCATGCGGATAGGCGCTCCCTGGCGAATGGCCGATACCGCACGACCATCGTAGCAGCTCGTCATCACGAACTCCCGATTGATCAACGCTTGAACAGGCTCGCCTCCCGCCGTCCACCATTTCGCGACATTCGGCTTGATTTCCGAGAGCTTCTTAAGAGCCCTCTCGACCTTGTCATCGGTCAGTGGCCAACGATCCGAATTTGGCACACCGTCAGCTGCGAGTGCCAAGACCATATGCCTAGCGACACTGCTGAGGCCGCGCGGCCCCGGGAAAGCCTTGACGTTCCAAAAATCGGCCCAGTTTTGCGGCCCTCCCTTCGGGAAGGAACGTTCATCATAAGCGAGCAACGTCGTCGAACGGAATGCAACCACCGCGTCGCTGAGGCGAGCACTTTGCGGTGCCCCCTTGAGTGCTTCATCATCCCACAAACCGTAGTCAATGGGCTGAAACAAACCAGCATCATGCATCGTCGGGTAATTCTGCCCGTCAATCAAGGCGACATCCCAATCGACGCGCCCGGCGCGGGTCATCGCCCTCACTTGAGGTTCGGCAATGTCAGCGGTCACGTCGACCACAGCAATGCCCGTCGCCTTTGTGAAGGGCTCATAAACGTACTTTCTCACCGCCTGCGTGTAGGATCCGCCGTAGCTGAAGACGACAACTTCCCCGCTGCCAGCAAGCCTTTCCTGCGCCCAGGCTGCAGTAGCCCTCGCAACGAACGGCACGCTCAGTAAAGCCGCAGCCGACTCGACGAATGAGCGCCGGGTCAGGCCACGATGTAAACCGCCAACACGATCCTTCATTATCATGGCACTCCTACTCTAACTGACACAGCCCTACATCGTTTGCCGAAACCATTTACACCGTCAAAGGCCATAATGACGCGCAAAAACGGCAAGTAAGCGTCGCATCGCGAGGAAAAACCGCAACTAGCGGCTTTACCTGTCTACAATTTCACCATCCAATGGGATACTATCGTAGAGCCCTACATGCACTCCACGCCCGTCTCTTAACCAAGACGTTTGCGATGCTGCTGTTAGGCGGCAACTCCGCTATCAGGCGACGCCGGCGCAGCCGCAAACCGCGGTACGCGATGATCGCTCCCCAAAAACCCGGCAAGCACGACCATCACGATGCCGAAGCTACCCGGGGCGTACTATTGAGCGGTTCGGCAGCCCGTCCTTCGCGACGTCAGCCCTCTCCTTCCAGCTGTAACAAACCTGACGAAGATCAGCGAATTGGAGCGACGGTCGATTTGAGATCGGAATACAGGAACCGGTTTAAATTGCCGATTCCTTCGTAAGCTCGTCCATCACCTGCTTTGTCGCGCGATAGGCGAGTTCAACGATTTCATCCACCTCGTGTTCGGAAACGACGAGAGGCGGAGCAAAACCTAGAATGTCGCCATGCGGCATTGCTCGCGCGATAAGTCCCCTATCGCGCGCCGCCTTGGAGATGCGGGCGCCCACCTTGAGCTGCGGATCAAAACGTCGTTTCGTCTGGCGATCAGCGACGAACTCTACGGCACCGAGTAGGCCTACGCCTCTTACTTCCCCGACAATCTCCAGCTGTGCAAACCGCTCCTTGAGCCGCTTCAAGAAATGCGCGCCCACGGTTCTCGCCCGTTCACTTAGTTGCTCCTTCTCCACAATATCGAGGACCGCGTTAGCAGCTGCGGCCGCGATCGGATGGCCGGAATAAGTATAGCCGTGGGAGAATGCGCCGACACGATCCGCCGCTTCTTCCATGACTGCATAGACCCTCTCGCCAACGATTGCCGCCGAGAGTGGCATGTAACCGGAGGTCAGCCCCTTGGCCACTGTTACAAGGTCGGGCTCCATTCCATAAAGAGTGCTGCCGAACTTAGCGCCGGTGCGACCGAATCCACAAATCACTTCATCTGCGATCAAAAGAACGTCGTAGCGTCGCAGCACCGCTTGAATTTCACGCCAATAACCGTCGGGCGGCGGCGTGATCCCTCCTGTACCCAGCACCGGCTCAGCAATAAAGGCGCCGATCGTTTCCGGCCCCTCACGCACGATCATCTCTTCTAGCTCAGCCGCACGTCGACGAGAGAAAGCCTCTTCCGTTTCACCTAGCTCGGCACCCCAGTAGTGGTGGGGTGCGCCTGTGTGCAAGATACCCGGAAAGGGCAGGTCCATATGATCATGGTAGAACGACATACCGGTCATCGAGCCGGAAACGACTGAGCAGCCATGGTAACCGCGCTCGCGCGAGATAATCTTCTTCTTTTTGGGCTGACCGCGCAAGTTATTGTAATACCAGACAAGCTTAGCCTGGGTCTCGTTGGCATCTGATCCGGATAGCCCGTAGAAGACTTTGCTTGGTTTGCCAGGCGCCATTCGCACGAGGCGATCCGACAGAATAGCCAGCTCGTCGGTCGTGTGGGCAGCATATGTATGGTAGTAGGCCAATTTGTAGGCCTGCCGCGCAATCGCCTCGGCCACCTCGGTCCGGCCGTACCCAATATTGACGCAGTAAAGACCAGCAAAGCCATCGATGTAGCTATGTCCCTTGGCGTCTTCGATGCGAATACCCTTCCCGCCGGTGACGATTGTCGGATCACCAATTTTGCCGGCGGCAAACTCCTTAAGCTGGGTGAAGGGGTGCAGAACAGTCGCGCGATCTTTTTCGGCGATCGTCTTGATATCGTTCATACCATTTCTCCTAATCCACCAGATCGCCGAAGCAAACGTATTTCAGTTCCATGTATTCCTGAATGCCATGTCGCGAACCTTCGCGACCGAGGCCGGATTGCTTCCAACCTCCAAACGGAATTGGCGGCCCAGTGAATGACGCCGTATTGATGCCGACCATTCCGTACTCGATGTTCTCGGAAAGTCGTAGCGCTCGTCGCAAGCTGTCGGTGTAGACGTAGGCGGCCAAGCCCATTTCACTGCAATTGGCTCGGGCCAGGACCTCCTCCTCGGTGTCGAACGGAAGTACTGCAGCCACCGGGCCGAATGTCTCCTCGCTCGAAATGAGCATGTCGTCAGTGACATCGCTCAGCAATGCTGGACAGACGAAGTTCTGCCCGAAGGCGTGGTCTTGCTTCCCGGAAATAACCCGCGCCCCTTTTGCCACCGCGTCATTGATGTGAGCCCTGCACTTTTCGGCCACGGACGATTTCGTCATCGGACCGATATCAGTCGCAGTCTCAAGGCCATGACCAACTCTGAGCCGCGTGATTGCCGCAGAAAACTTCTCGACAAAGGCATTATAAATGCCCCTCTGTACGTAGATTCGATTAGCCGCCAAGCAGTCCTGCCCCGACGTGGCAAACTTTGCGGCCATCGTACCTTTGACGGCCTTATCGAGATCGACATCATCAAAGATAATAAAGGGGGCATGCCCTCCGAGCTCGAGAGAGACCTTCTTTACCGTCTGCGCCGCTCCCTCCAGTAGCAAACGACCAACTTCTGTAGACCCCGTGAACGAAAGGGCTCGCACCCTTGCATCCCGCAACAGCGGCTTTGAGAGCTCGATTGGATTGCCGACGAGCACTTGAAACACACCGGGCGGAACTCCAGCCTCTTCAGCCAACCTCGCCAGGGCAAGTGCCGAGAGCGGCGTCTCGGGCGCAGGCTTCACGATAACCGGGCAGCCAGCCGCCATGGCGGCCCCGGCCTTTCGCGTAATCATGGCGACAGGAAAATTCCAAGGAGTGATTGCCGCCGCAACACCAACGGGCTGCATTCTTACCTGAAGCACACTTCCAGGCTTGTGGCTTGGGATCGTCTCACCATAAGCGCGCTCTCCCTCTGCGGCAAACCACTGGAAAAATCCCGCACCATATCCAATTTCAGACCTTGCTTCCGCGAGCGGCTTACCCTGCTCGCAAGTTAGGAGGACGGCAAGTTCCTCCGCATGGGCGAGCATTAACGAGGCCCAAGTCCTCAGAATTTCGCCCCGCCCCTCTGGCAGCAGCTCTCGCCATTGAGCAAAAGATCGCTGCGCTGCGTCGATCGCAAGATTCATATCTGCGGCGCTGCAACGAGCAACTTCGGCGATCACTTCGCCAGTTGCCGGATCGACGACAACGTCTTTTTGGTCACCCCCAATCCAGCGCCCATCGATCAGAGCTGTCCCCGCGACAAAATCTCGACGGCGCAGACTTTCGAGATGCCCTTTAGCTAGTCCGACTAGAGGCGGACTTTTGGGCCGGGCAGCTTGGAAAACCATTTCGAAGTCCTTGGCGGTCATCTTGTTGAAATTCTGCTGACAATCAGGATACTAATGTCAGAGACAGATTTGCGTCGCTTTTAACCGTCGCCTGGACGCTTTCCTGCAGGACCTTGCCACTTTGCAGCGGAATTCACCTGGAGCCCGACTTATGCAATACGACCGAACAGACGCCCGCATCCTGGAGATTGTGCAGAAGAACAATCGCCTGACATCTGAGATCATCGGCGAACTTGCTGGGCTTTCTGCTACTGCATGCCAACGACGCTTGAAGAGGCTCCGCTGTGACGGCATCATCGAGGCCGACGTCTCGATTGTGTCGGCAAAGGCGGTGGGAAGGCCTATTCAGATGCTCGTACTCGTAAGTCTCGAGCGTGAGCGCGCAGACATCATCGACAGGTTCAAGAAGGCGATTAAGTCGTCGGCTGAGGTCGTCAACGGATTCTACGTCACTGGGGACGCTGACTTCGTCCTTTATCTTACGGCGCGGACCATGGAAGACTACGAACAGTTCACCCGACGTTTCTTCTACGAGAATCCTGACATCAAAGGGTTCAAGACAATGGTCGTCATGGATCGCGTAAAGGCTGGTTTTGCGATCCCGGTAGAGGCCCCTCACGAGGATTGAAGTTGCTATCTTTGCACCGTTGTTCTAAGGCTTTGCGCTTTTTTTCATCGCTCATCCGGGCATAACGCGAGAAACGAGCACAAGCGCTCTTGTAAGATCTGGTGATGCTAATTCGCCCTGAGGTAGAGGAGCGTCGTTGCTCCAACACCGGCATTGCAGCCCAGTGAACCGATGCCGCGGACGTTTGAGAGCAAACGCGAAGTCGTGATGACAGGATCGAATATGAGTGCATTGCGGGAGCAATGTTCAAGCTGTCAGAGATTTCCAATCAGAGCGCGACAAATTATTCCTAGATCTGGATATTATGCTTATGGGTTGGGACAGAAGCAGCGAACTCAAAAACGGAATGGGCACGCAACACGAGTTTCGGATGTTGAGGGCGGGCCAGAACCGCTCGTCCAATCTGACTTCAGCGTTCCGCGGCAAATACTCAGCTCTGTCAGGTTGCTGCGCACGGTCTGTGAATCCAAATGACGACTCCTTCCGATCTCCAGACTCCCAGCGCCGATGGAATTACTGCGCCGCTGCGTTACCCCACTTTCCGGCGGATTTGGCTGGCGAGCCTGCTATCGAACCTCGGTATACTTATCCAAGGCGTCGGCGCGGCTTGGGCCATGACAGAGATGACGTCGTCAGCCGATAAAGTCGCGCTGGTGCAGACAGCCTTGTTGCTTCCTGTCATGTTGATCGCTATGCCGGCCGGCGCCATCGCCGACATGTATGATCGTCGAATTGTGACACTGATTGCGCTCTCGATCACGCTCTGCGGCGCGACAGCGTTGACTGCTCTCGATTGGTCGGGCCTTACCACACCGAATCTGCTGCTAGTGCTTTGCTTTGTGGTCGGCGGCGGCATGGCATTGATGGGACCAGCCTGGAGTTCCTCGGTCAGCGAGCAGGTTCCGGCGAAGATGCTGCCAGCGGCGATTGCCTTGAATGGCATTAGCTACAACATCGCGCGTAGCTTCGGGCCCGCGGTCGGAGGAATTGTTGTTGCGACAGCAGGCGCGGGCGCGGCCTTTGCAATCAACGCATTCCTCTATCTACCTCTGACAGTGGCGCTGTTCCTCTGGAAACGTGTCGCGGAGCCGTCGCGGCTGCCGCGCGAAAACCTGAGCCGCGCCATTGTCTCAGGCGTGCGCTACATCGCCAATTCGCCTTCGATCAAGATCGTGGTAGCTCGCACCATGATAACCGGCCTCGTCGGAAGCGGACTCCAAGCGTTAATGCCGATCGTCGCTCGCGACCTGTTGCACGGGGGCGCTCAAATTTACGGCGTCATGCTAGGTGCTTTCGGGTTGGGCGCAGTAGTCGGGGCTCTTAACATCAGCGAGATGCGCAGGCGTATGAGCGGCGAGGCTGCAGTTCGTGCTTGCACACTGTCGATGAGCGGCGCGATCGCGGCGGTCGCGCTCAGTCACAATGCGATCTTGACAGCCGCCGCGCTGGTTTTGGCGGGCGCCGTATGGACGATAGTGTGGACGCTGTTCAACATTGGCGTGCAGCTCTCCGCCCCGCGCTGGGTTGCGGGCCGCTCGCTTGCGGCTTGGCAAGCTTCGTTCTCCGGAGGCCTTGCAATTGGCAGTTGGGGCTGGGGCCGTCTCACCGATGTTGTCGGTGTCGATATCACACTGCTCATCTCGGCCGCACTGATGCTGCTTTTACCGCTTCTTGGGCGCTGGCTGTGCATGCCGCCTATCACCGAGCGCGGAGAGGACGCCGAGATGCTTGCCGATCCCAAGGTGCGACTTCCGTTGACCTACCGCAGCGGCCCACTGGTGGTTGAGCTCGAATATCGCGTGGCCTCGGAAAATGCGCGAGCCTTCCACAACGTCATGCAGGATGTGCAACTCTACCGGCAACGCAACGGCGCCTATGGTTGGTCAATCGCCCGTGATATCGCCGACCCCGAGCTATGGACCGAGCGCTATCACTGCCCGACATGGCTCGATTATTTGCGCCAACGCAACCGCTGGACTCAGTCGGAGCGTGCGTTAGATGAGCAGGCGACGGCTTTCCATATCGGGCCGGAGCCCGTTCGTATTCGACGCATGCTGGAGCGCCCGTTCGGATCGGTACGCTGGAAGGAGGATGTGCCCGATCGCGCCGCGAGCGCGCTCTAGCTGCTGCCCGCAGGAGGTCACGTCCATCCACGACATTGCGCTTCATACGATTGAGCGGGAGGACGCTTTCCACTTCGTCGCCATTCCCGAGCGACGCATGATCCGCTTTCCTTATCGGGGGAGCCTGATCCACGCGCCGACAGCTGCCCTAGTCTATCAATTCTTGCGGCGCGTAACTCGCACCCGCGATTTGGCACAACCAGTCGTCGCTTGGAAGTAAACGGTGCTTTAAGCTGTCATCTGGCATGCCAGCTCTATCCGAACGTGCCGCGCTAAGAGGCTCCCTTAAGCTTGCCGAGGGCCAAACCGTCGAGGCATGTGGCGAAGACCCCGGAGGCGGTGAAGGTGTTGCTCGTAGGCGCTCGATTTTCTCGAGAGCAACGTGATCGAGCTGCGAGCGGGGGGCCGCCCACTGAGAGCCCCGACGCACGAACGCAATCGCAAGGAGTGAACCGGTCTCATCTATTACATCGCGCCGGCATTAGTTGAGGTCGCCAACGGCTCATCGCGATCACGTTCCCGTCACTTGTTGAAAGCATCCCTGAATCTGGATAGTCTCGGGCTATTTCCTGCGCTGCGAAGCGTTTTCGCGGTGAAATTCACCTCAAGGTTGGGGTCCGGTTATGCAGTACGATCGGATAGATGCCCGCATCCTCGAGATCGTGCAGAAAAACAACCGAGTAACTTCCGAGGAGGTCGGCGAACTGGCCGGCCTTTCTGCCACCGCGTGTCAGCGCCGACTGAAGAGGCTTCGTTCTGAAGGCATCATCGAGGCCGACATTTCGATCGTTTCGCCGAAGGCGGTAGGCAGACGTATTCAAATGCTTGTGCTTGTGAGCCTGGAGCGAGAGCGCGCAGATATAATCGACAAATTCAAGAAGGCCGTTAAATCATCAGTTGAAGTCGTCAACGGTTTCTACGTCACCGGCGATGCGGACTTTGTCCTTTACGTTACCGCTCGCACCATGGAGGATTACGAGGAGTTCACCAGGAGATTCTTCTACGTGAACCCCGATATAAAGGGATTCAAGACGATGGTCGTGTTAGATCGGATAAAGGCGGGCTTTGCCGTACCGATCGAGTCTCCCTCCGAGGACTGACAGAGGTTTCAGGTTTTAGCAAAGCGAGCCGCCTCACGATCGTGGTTGCTACCGCGATTACCCATATAGACTTCCGCTGAATGTGTTGTCCGCTAGATCGCCGAGCCAGATGTTTCTCTGCCGCCCGTTGACGAGGCGCTGACCATTTTCGATTGATTTCGAAATCCTGAAGCCGACTCGGCAAGGGGGGACACGCGAACAGAGCGAGCGGTGTGCTCGATGTACCTCGATAAACAGCACACAAGTTCAAACAATCTCGCGAGAAAAGCTTCAAAGTCGCAGTTGCTGCGAGTTTGGCGAGATTCTCGCATAAAAACTGCAGGATACGCTGGCGAACGCCGCCAATCCTCAAGCAAAAATGAGTATGCGATGTTTGCTTGCACGAGTTGACGACGTTTCGTGCAGGATTGGGGTTGCCATCGAGTTCATCTACTCACAGCGCTCCTATTGGTGCCCTTCGGGGCGTTTCCTCCCTGACTCGGCCGCGCGGTGTCTCGCGCGGCCCTTTTCCGCTATCGGCGGAAGTCCGGGTCGCTCGGATTCGATAGCCGCCAGGAGTAACGGGATGACCCCGACCGCCGCCGCACGAGCTAAGCAAGGTCCCTCCATGCTGCCCGACCGTCTGAAGGACCCGGCGCTTCTGCGGGAGGCCTGCTACATTGACGGCGCCTGGGTCGGCCCGCCCAGCTTTTCGGTGAATAATCCGGCGACCGGCATGGAGCTCGCCAAGGTGCCGCAGCTCTCCGCCGACGACTGCACGAGAGCCGTGGAAGCTGCTGAACGTGCGTTCCCCACATGGGCTAAGCACACAGCCAAGCAACGCTCCAACATTCTGCGCAAATGGTACGAACTGATCGTCGCCAATCGCGAGGATCTCGCGCTAATCCTGACCTCGGAGCAGGGCAAGCCGCTCTCCGAGGCGCTTGGCGAGGTCGATATCG
Organism: Bradyrhizobium shewense; assembly: GCF_900094605.1. Classification (GTDB taxonomy): domain Bacteria; phylum Pseudomonadota; class Alphaproteobacteria; order Rhizobiales; family Xanthobacteraceae; genus Bradyrhizobium; species Bradyrhizobium shewense. The sequence goes on from NZ_FMAI01000041.1 coordinate 18,566, forward strand.
GTGGCGCCTATGTCGAGTTCTTTGCCGAAGAGGCGCGCCGCATCTATGGCGAAACGATACCCTCGCCGCGCCTGGATGCAAGATTGCTTGCGATAAAACAGCCGATTGGCGTCTGCGGCGCAATCACGCCGTGGAATTTTCCCAACTCGATGATCACCCGCAAGGTCTCGCCGGCGCTCGCCGCAGGCTGCACCGTGGTGCTAAAGCCGGCCAGCGAAACGCCACTCTCGACACTGGCGCTTGTCGGGCTCGCTGAGAAGGCCGGTGTGCCCAAGGGTGTCTTCAACGTCATCACCGGAGATTCGCGGTCGATCGGCAAGGTCTTCTGCGAACACCCGGCCGTGCGTTTCGTCGGCTTCACCGGGTCGACCGAGGTCGGAAAAATTCTCTATCGCCAAGCCTCCGTCGGCGTGAAGAAGCTCGGCCTCGAACTCGGCGGAAACGCGCCTTTCGTGGTGTTTGACGACGCTGACATCGAGGCCGCGGTCGAAGGCGCCATGGTCTCGAAATACCGCAACATGGGCCAGACCTGCGTCTGCGCTAACCGCATCTACGCACAGGCAGGAATCTACGACGAATTCGTGCAGAAGCTGTCCAAGGAGGTTGCGGCGATGAAGATCGGCGACGGGACAGAACAAGGCGTGGTACAGGGGGCCGCTGATCAACATGGAGGCGGTCGACAAGATCGAGCGGCATATCGCGGACGCTGTTAAGCGCGGCGCCAAGGTCGTGACCGGCGGCAAGCGACATGCGCTGGGACGCTCGTTTTTCGAGCCGACCGTGCTCGCCGACGTCACGCCGGACTCGTTGGTGTCACAGGAGGAGACATTCGGTCCGCTTGCGCCGGTAATCCGCTTCAAGGACGAGGCCGACGTGATCGCGATGTGCAACGCTTCGCCCTTCGGTCTCGCCTCCTATTTGTACTCCCGCATCTGGGCCGCGTCTGGCGCGTGGCGGAGGCACTGGAGTCGGGCATGGTCGGCGTCAACACCGGCCTGATCACCACCGAAGTCGCGCCATTCGGCGGCGTCAAGGAAAGCGGCCTTGGCCGCGAAGGTTCCCGCCACGGCATGGAAGAATATGTCGAGATCAAATATGTGATGATGGCGGGGCTTTGACCGAAGGGATCTATCGGCGGTCGAGCCCGAGCCTTGCGATGACCATGTTTGGGCTTTCGGGGTCAGAGTTCCTGACGGCCTCCTTTAAATGGGAATTCCCGGAAGCCTTACCTACTTTCTCCTGGTGAACGGGTCCGCTTTGTCGGCCATACCACCTAGGATCTTTGCGTGTCTCTCACGAGTTTCTCCTCCTCTCCCCGCTGTCATGAATATCGTCAGAACCAATCATCGGGAACGAGCGAGGATGTCACGTTGGTGCCGGCAATATGATATCGTCGATCAGCCGAGTTGAGCCGGCTAAGCAGCGACGCAGAGTGCGGCCGTAGTCCGCAAAGGGCTTTCACAGGTTCAAGGTTCGCGTAAATTGACCAGGTCCAGTACTTCAGATGATCGACAGCTGCCAAATGCTGCTTTGCGATCGGGAGCAACTGGCCTACATCTCGCTTTCCTGAGTGACACTGTTCAGCTGCAGCGAATGGGCAGCGGCTGACGGCGAGAGCCCGCTGACGCTGTTGCGTTTCCATGTCCTAAACGGCGCGCACCCGATCGATCAATTGCTGAGCACATGATGAGGCGGGGTACACTTGTGGAAAGCTGCGCATCGACGCGATCGGGCGCAGAAATTCGTCAGGACGCCGGTCGATTTAAGCGGCCAGAATTGCTCGCGAATCGGTAACTTTCTCATGCAGAAGAAGCGCTTCGCGACGACACAATAGTTTGGCCAACCAAGAATGCCAAGCCAGCGAAGAGGCATCCATCGAACAGGGCCGAGGCGGCCCAACATTTTGCGACTAAACAAGGAGCCGGCCATGCGGCCCGTCAATTTTGACTATCTTGCCGACAAGCTGCGCAACTGGGGACGATGGGGCGAAGCCGATCAGCGCGGCACGCTTAACCACATCGGGCCAGAAACACTGAAGAACGCAGCCGCCGAGGTGCTCGTTGGCAAGCTCTTTAATCTCGGTTTGCGGTTCGACCGGAACGGGCCTCAGCTGGCACGCAAGCGGTTCAACCCGATGGTCTACGCGACCGACCTTTTCACCCCGATGAGTCCCGCCGCGCCGGACGTCTGCTACTCCGATGACGTCATCCACATGCCCTTGCAATGTTCAACGCAATGGGACGCGCTCGGCCATGTTCACTATGACGGCCATCTTTATAATGGCTGCAACGCGCGCGAATGCCTCACCGAAAACGGCGCGCTAAAGATGGGCATCAACCATCTGGCGGCCCCTGGCATTGTTTCGCGCGGGGTGCTCCTAGACATCGCACGGCTAAAGGGTGTCGAGCGGCTGCCGCTCGACTACGCGATCACGGTCGACGATCTGAACGCCGCCTGCCAGAAGGAGAGCGTGAGCGTCGGAGCCGGTGACATTCTTTTGGTGCGCACTGGCCATATGCTGTGGTTCACCGCAGACGGAGACCGCGACACCTTTATGGGAATGCAGCCAGGCTTAAGCTATACCTGCGCCGAGTGGGCTCACGACAAATCGCTGGCCGCCGTCGCCGCCGACAACATGGCTGTCGAGATCCTGGATCCAGAGGGGCTGGCATCGGAGATGCCCCTCGCCTTCCACATGCTGGCGCTGCGAGACATGGGCATGCCGCTGGGCGAGATGTTCAATCTAGAGGCGCTGGCCACCGACTGCGCCGCCGACGGACGGTACAGCTTCCTGCTTGCAGCTCCACCTCTGGAGGTTACCGGCGGCTTTGGCTCGCCCGTGAACCCGCACGCGCTGAAATAGGCTGCCCTTAAGAGTGATGGTTACGCGTCGGCTTTCGAAGATGCACCGCTTAGACATTCGCGTTCGAAACACGACTTTAATCGCACCTTTGTAGGCAGCACCTCATGGCTCGTCGTTTCGCGCGCGCCATGTTGCAAATTTTGCAGGACCGCAATGCAGAACAAAGAAGTAATCAAGTGAGATTCTACCGAAAAAAATAGCAGTGATTAGAAGGTAAGCATGGGCAATGGGCACCGGTACCGTGGAATGTAGCGTTGCCGATCTGCGGCAAGAAGACTTTCACCTGAATTTACGTTCAAGACGCCGAAGTTCGGCAAGCACGGACGATCAACACGAAATTTCGGCCGCGGAACTCGCATAAGCTGCGTTTCGATGGCTTGCTTTCCCTTTTGACAGACGTGGGACGCCGGCCGGACAAATACTTTCGCAACAAGCGGGGTTAGCAAGAACGCCACATGTCTGATAAGCCCAGGCTTTCGCGCCGCGCCTTCGCTATCATCTTCTGTCTTTCGATAACTACCGCGATTGGCAACACTGGCTTGCAGTCAGTGCTTCCGTCGATCGGCCGCTCGATTGGCATCGCGGACTGGATGGTGGCGGCCATTTTCTCGCTCTCCTCCCTATTGTGGGCTGTGACCTCACCGTTCTGGGCTCGTCAATCTGATCTGCGTGGTCGTAAGCCCCTCATGATCATCGGCCTTGCTGGATTTGCGGTTTCCATGGTGCTCTGCGGCCTGGTGGTAAGCGCCGGCCTGGCCCACTTGACAACTCCCACGATCGTCTTCGGATTTTTCCTCGTCTGTCGCGCGATCTATGGGCTCTTCGGCTCGGCCACCGGCCCAGCGAATCAAACCTATATCGCGGAGCGCACCTGCCCTGCCGACCGCACGCGTTGGATATCCAGCATCGCTGGGGCTTCTAGCCTTGGCACCGTGGTTGGCCCAGTGCTGGCGCCACTTTTCATCATCGAAAGCTTTGGATACGCAGGGCCGCTGTACGCGTTTGCCCTGATCGCCACGACAATGCTGATTATTGTCGCCCGCTATTTAGATGAGGCCCCGATCTTGGCGACGAAGCCACCGCTCCGGAGTGATAAGACGGCGCGTGGACCGCCGTGGCTCCGCTCCAACTTTGTCCCCTTCATCGCTTACGGCTTCCTGCTGTTCGTTTGCCAGAATGCGCTGGCACAGACGTTGGGTTTTCTTATCATCGACAAAACGAGCAAAGAGCGACCTGAGCTCCCATCCCCGGACTTGCTGCGCATGGCGCAAGGCCATATCGAGATTGCGATGGTCTGCGGGGCTCTCGCCAGTTTGCTTGCGCTCTGGGCCCTCATCCCCATTTTCCGCATGACACCGAAAACCCTGCTGCGGTGGGGTGCCGGACTGGCCTCTCTCGGCAGCGTCTCGGTCGCCCTCTCGCCAGATTATGCCATCGCCATCCTGGGCTATGCCTTGGCGAGCCTCGGCTTCTCCTTGGCCCGACCGGGCTTCATCGTCGGCGCGTCCCTTTCCGTTCCGATGAAAGAGCAGGCTCGTGTGGCCGGAGCTATTGGGGCGATCAGTGGTGTTAATGTGCTCTTCGCGCCGTTCGCGGTGAGCCTTTATGAGGTTTTCCCTCCCGGTCCGTTTCTCCTCGAATCCGTTGTGCTGGCCGGCCTGCTTGCCTATGCTTGTCTCAGTCCAGCGCTACGCAACGTGGGAAGCCGCGTCAGCGCCGAGTAGATCAACGACAAACCTGCGCTCTAGCACCGCGCCTTTTTGAGCTTTCACGACCCGGTAGGCGATGGCTGCAAGGGCGCCGCTGCAGTTCGTTCCTCTTCGCGTTCGGTGCCTCGGAAAGCTCGTTGTTTGCGCGCGAGCCATAGACGACCACAATCGGATACTGGCGATCGCTAGCACTTCGATTGAATAGCAAGGGCGAACTGCACCGGATCGGCGAGGATAAAAGCGAGCGGCTCGACTGGTGTTGGCGCAGTTCCGCGTTGTCGTCACTCGGCGTCCCAAATATGCCTGCCGAGCTTGTGAGGTCGTCATGCAGGCGGAGGCTCCGGCCGGCTGATCGAGGGCGGCCTGCCGACCGAAGCCGTCGCCCAGGTTCTGGTGTCGAAATATGCCGATCATCTGCCGCTGTACCGGCAGGCCCAGATCTATGCCCGCCAAGGCATCCATCTCGACCGGTCAACGCTCGCGGACTGGGTCGGGCACGAGGCCTTCAATCTGCGCCCGCTGCATGAGCGCCTTCTCGCGGCGCTTCGCGCAAGGTCCAAGCTGTTTGCTGACGAGACGACGGTGCCGGTGCTCGATCCCGGTCGAGGGCGCACCAAGACCGGCCAGCTCTGGGCCTATGCAGCCGATGACAGGCCCTGGGGCGGTCTCGATCCACCCGGAATCCCCTACGTCTACGTACCCGACCGCAAAGCCGAGCGGCTGTTTGTAAGCGCTTAGCCGGAACCCTTGCTTCGGGATCTGGAAGCTGTGCGAAGAAGCCTACGACTTGGACGGAGGTTTGAGATGGGATCGGACAGCAAAAAGGACGTCCATTTAGACGGCCCATCGGCGGGGTCGGTGAGCCGGTTGGAAGTTCTTGAAGGACGTCGGGGCGCCGTGTGCGTTCGGAAGCTGAGAGAGCTCGGATCGTCGAGAGTCTGTTGCCAGGTGCTCAGGTGGCCGAGGGGGCGCGCAAGCACGGAGCGACGCGCTGGCAGATCTACGATTGGCGACGGCGGTTTCGACAACGAGGCGTGTTGCCGCGGTGCGAGGCGGTTTCGCGCCGCTGGTCGTGGAAGGTGCGTTGGAGGAGCGTCACGTTCCGGCGATCAAGCTTGAGATCGCGATCGGTGATGTCCTACTGCGGACGGATACGGCCATAGATGGCGAGCAGCTGTCCGGGTAATCCGTGCGGTGCGAGCGTCACGATGATCGCGGCCGGTGCAGATCTGAAGATTTACGTTGCAACGCGGCCGATCGAATTCCGCTGTGGCCACGATGGGCTTGCGGCGAAGGTGCAGGAGATGCTTCGTCTCGATCCGTTCAGCGGGGCCGCCTTCGTGTTCCGATCGAAACGAGCGGCCCGGATCAAGATTTTGGTGTGGGACCGAACGGGTCTGGTGTTGGTTCACAAGCACCTCGAAGGTTGCAAGTTCGTTTGGCCAACGATCGCGGACGGCGTGGTGCGGATGTCGCCAGCGATGTTCGCGGCCTTGTTCGAGGGGCTGGATTGGAGGTTGGTCCGGCCGGAAGAAGCACGGCGCCCGCAGGTCGCTGGATAACTGCGGCAGAATGACTCGGCAGCTATTTTGAGCGTGGCACGCGCGGCGGCGATGTGCTCGAAATAGCACATGAGCATCGCGGCGCTGCGCGACGAAAACGAACCGCAAACGCAGGCGGCCTTGAGCGAGCATCAGGGGGCGCTGGCCGCGTCGGAGGAAGCGCGGCGTCGGCTGGAGATCATTCTTGGCGAATTGCGACGCGAGAAGTTCGGCGCGAAGTCCGAGAAGCTGCGGCCAGATCAGTATCACTTGCCCCCGGAAGACTTGGAGATCGCGCAAGGCATCCTGGACGCGGCGCAGGAAGCTCAATCATTGGCAGGGGCTGACCCGCTTCCTCGAAGACGGACGTCTTGAGCTCGACACCAACCCGGTCGAGAACTCCATCCGGCCAGTCTGCTTGACAAGGAAAAATGCTCTCTCCGCCGGTCATGAAATCGGGGCAGAAAACTGGGCCTTGCTGGCGTCGATCGTCGCTACCTGCAAGCTCAACGGCGTCAACCCGGCTGCCTACATCACTGAAACACTCGAGGCGATCATCGACGGCCATCCCCATAGCAGGATCGAAGACCTCATGCCGTGGCGATTCCGCAAAACGTCAAGCCAGCCTCAATAGGGCCCCGGCTGAGCGCGTACGGCTGTTTAGCCACCTAGCCGGCTTCAAGGGCGTCCTGCAGTGCCCCGCGAATGGTTCCATCGTCATCGACCAGAACTGCTGTCCCGGGTCCACGAGCTTCGACTCATTGAGTCCGACTAAATCGCCGCTCGCCTCTATCCTGTCCGCTAGGGGACAAAGATTACCAAGTTTCCGTTCGGCGGCTCACAAGATCAAATCAGTTTTCCGGCGGCGCGAAGTGCGCAATTCTTGTTCAAATTCCGACAACGGCACAAAGCCCGTCGGGCTCAAAACACTGGTCGCCGTGCCGGTGAGCTATTCATGCGCAATTTGGCACTTAGTGCACGCAGACGGTGCTGGCACGGACGTTGCTATTCGGGTCAGCAACTGAAAGTGCTGAGCGCACCAAACGCGAGACCAGCGATGCTCTCCTTCCTTGAACCGATGTGGCCCGCTTGTGAGAGGAAGAGCTTTTTGCTTGTGACTTTTGTGTCGTCGCCCTTAGCGCCGCGACACCGACATTCGCTGCGGATCTCGCTCCCGGCAGCGCGTCTACACCAAGGCAGCCCCACTCGCGGTCGCGATCAGAGATCAGCTAACGCGAAACGTCGCGCAGCCTCTGACGATAACTTTGGAGAGTAACATGGCGCTGGGCTTAGAGTCCCCTGCTCCTCCGATCACGGTGGAGAACTGGCTGCGTGGCGAGCCCCTCACGAGCTTCCAGCCGGGAAAAGTGTACATCGTCGAATTTTGGGCAACTTGGTGCAGACCCTGTGTCGCAGCCATGCCCCATCTGATGGAGCTGCAAGATAAATATAAAGACAGCGGAGTTGAGGTCGTCGGAGTCGCAGCTTGTGAACAAGCTCGAACGACGGACGAGGCCCGAACCAACTTGGACGCATGGTTGACCGAAAAGTTTCCGAACCTCAACTACCGGGTCGGATTCGACTACACAGGGAAAATGAACAAGCTTTGGATGGATCCCAGCCTTTCTGTCGGGATTCCCACCTCGTTCGTCGTCGACCGTGACGGCCACATCGCCTTTATCGGTTTTCCGACGCAACTCGATGGCGTTCTGCCGAAAATTCTTAACGGCGGCTGGCGCACCAGCGATGAAGCTAGAAACGCCGAAAAAGAGCGGATCGCCGAAGGCGAAAAAGAGGCGCGCAAGCGAGCGTTGACCGAGCCGATCTTCGCCAAACTTAAGCCAGCGATGAAGGCGCAGGACTGGGCGAAGGCGCTTTCGGCGCTCGAAGAGGCCGTCGCGGTGATGCCGGACGACGTCAACTTCCGCGTGCTCCGTGCGGATCTGTTGCTTCACAAAGTGCACGACTTGCAGACCGGCTTGCCGGTCATGAGCCAATTGGTTCGCGATGCAATAGACAAGAAATCCGAGCTGTGGATGGCCGGGGCGATGCGCCAGCTCTTCGATCCGGCGAATGACAACTCGCACTTCCCGCCTGCCGAGCGCTTTGCAATGGGTAAGGAGTTGTCCGAACACATCCTGGCACTGAATCCTCCGCAACGCGGCCAGGCCCCTAAGTTCCTGTCCTATCCGGCGGTCGCTCAGTACTATTACGAGAGCGGCAACAAGGATCGTGCGATCGAGTTGGTCGAGGTGGCGCTGAAGTCGCTGGACGGTCCTGAGCCTATCCCCAACGAACTGAAACAGCACGTTATGTCGCTGTTGGTCCAAGCGCTCGCCAACTACAAGGGTGAGAAGGCTTGCTACGGAGCTCTTTGTGCGACTCCGCAACCCGGAGTTCCGCAAACTACCAAAGTGCAAGCGCCGGAGGAGAAAAGATGAAAAAGAGAGTGACCCCGATCCCGCCCGGGCGAGGTGTGTGGGTTCCAGGATGACCGTCCCGTCAAAACAAAACACCCACATCCAAAAATGTGGGTACTCTCTCTCAGACTCTCCTCGGCCACCCTAATGTCCAGGCCCACGATGCGGCGAGATCAACAACAATGGTCGCTGCAAGGAAGTGTTTACCGCTGGCGAAGCTGAGTAGGGAGGAGAACGAACCCCGCAGTGAACACGCCGACGGCAAGATACGCCACTGCGTCCAATAAACCGAAAGTAACTATTAAGCGCAACGAGGATGGCATAAGCGGCAACTGCGAGAGCAAAATCAGGCATACCGCCAAATGTCGGCCTGGGGGCGAGGTGGCCAGCTTTGCTAGTCCAAAGGCGGCCACTGAAGTTAGCGGCGTGTGGTAGGGACAGTGCTTTCTGATGGGGCCTTCCAGCCCGTCGGATTTGGGCGATGTTGGGGCGATCTTGTTGAGCCGGCAGGATCGCTTTTTGAAACTCAGCCCTGCTGCGTGCACAAACGTTCCCACCGCCCGCAGATCTGTCTTGATCCCGCGCGTCACCAACTCCCGCGTCAGCTTTTGCAGGTTGATGGCCCCAAGCGAACACGCTGGCGCAGTCAGTTGGCATTGGCACCGGACAGAACCGCCTTCTTGGTGACCACCGATCTAGACGGACAGACCGCGTCTCGTCTCCCGCCTCAAATTCTTTCACTTCGTTACATAGGAGGGGCTGATCCGAAGCGCCTCTGCAATCGAACGAAGTGTCTCCCCTGCGTCAGTCAGTGTCTGAGCGCGTTCACGAGTGTCTTACGAATAGGGTCGCATCATCCATGATGGCCCTCATTCTCCAGAATGGAGTTCGAAGTGGAATCGGTGACATGCCCTAGCTTCCAAAGTGCCACAAATCATGCCAACACGCCCGTCTCACTCACCCGACGAAGGTGGTAATCAGCATCACCAAACGTGTGCTCGATCATGGTCAGCCTCTTAAAATAGTGGCCAATCTTAGCCGCCATAGTCATCCCGATCCCGCCATGAAGCTGGATCGACTGCTGACCGATGAATTTTCCGCTCCTGCCGATCTGCACTTTAGCCGCGGCGACGGCTTTTGCACGCTCGGCAGCATTATCGATATCCGCGGCCATGGTGGCGTACATCGACATGGAGCGCGCCTGTTCGAGCACCACAAACATGTCGGCGGCGCGGTGCTGCAGACTCTGGAACGAGCCGATTGGCACTCCAAACTGCTTTCGCGTCTTCATATAATCGACTGTCGCCTTCAGCGATTCGTCCATCAGGCCGACCGCTTCCGCGCAAAGCGCGGCGCGGGCATCGTCAGCCACCCGCTCGACCAGCGGCAACGCGTTCTCGGGATCGCCGATCGCAGCTGCTCTGGCCACCTCGACACTTGTGAAGCTCACGTCGGCGGCATGCAGCCCATCTTGGGTCAGGTAGCTCTTTTTGGAGATGCCTCGCGCGTCGGCAGGCACCAGAAGCACCGCGATACCGCTGCTATCGCGTTGAGCACCTTTGGTGCGCACGGTGACAATCAAGGTGTCGGCGTTCTCGCCATTGAGAACAACAAATTTTTCGCCGTCAATCACCCATCCATCGCCGCTCTTCTTCGCGAAGGTAGTCACGTCATTCAGATCATAGCGAGAGTTCTTTTCAAGTTGCGCGAATCCAAAGGTCTTGCTGCCGTCAATGATCCCAGGCAGGTGAGCTGCCTTCTGCACGTTCGAACCGCCATGGCGCAGGAAGCCGCCGCCGATCACAACGGTGGCGAGATAAGGCTCGACCACAAGCGCTCGGCCGAACGCTTCCATCAAGATCATAGTCTCCACGCCGCCGCCACCAAACCCGCCGTCGGCTTCGGCAAAAGGGAGTCCGAGCAGACCCTGCTGGGCAAAGCGGCTCCAGACCACTCTGCTCCAGCCGCCCTTTTCCTTCAAATATTTCTTGCGCTGGTCGAACGCGTAGACATCGGTCAAGAGCCCATCGACGCTTTCCTTGAGGAGCCGCTGCTCCTCAGACAAATTGAAGTCCATATTTTAAGCTTCTCCAGGCGACAGATGTGGACCTCCTGCTGGTCCCATTTGCTGGTGTAAAAGAAGGGTTAGAGCCCAAGCACCGCCTTGGCAATGATGTTGCGCTGGATTTCGTCGGAGCCGCCGTAGATTGAGACTTTGCGATTATTGAAGTAGCTCGGCGCCATCTGCACGATCCAGTCCATCGCTTCATCCGGCGAATCTGGATGTTCGTTATAGGGCGCAGCGAAGGGCCCGATCATCTCCATCAAGAGTTCAGTCGCGGTCTGCTGGCTTTGTGAGCCCTTAATCTTCAGCATGGAGGACGCAGGATTTGACTTGCCCTTACCGTACTTGCCTTCGTCGGCGACAATGCGCAGTTGCGTGAGCTCGAGTGCCTTCAGCTCGATCTCAGAGATGGCGAGCTTCTCCCGGAACATGGGATCCTCGATCATAGGCCGGCCGCCACTTTCGAAGGTTGCGGCCAGCTCCCTAATGCGCCGGATTCGCTCCTTGGAGACGCCAACCCGCGCAATGCCGGTGCGTTCGTTGCCTAGCAGAAACTTTGCGTAGTCCCAGCCTTTGTTCTCCTCGCCGATGAGGTTTTCGTAGGACACCTCGACGTCGTCGAAGAAGACCTCATTGACCTCATGTCCGCCATCGATGGTCTGAATCGGACGCACCGTCACGCCCTTGGAATCCAAGCAGAACACGATGAAGGAAATGCCCATCTGCTTCTTAGCGCTAGAATCTGTGCGGCAGAGGCAGAAGATCATGTCGGCATGCTGCGCGAGCGTCGTCCAGGTCTTCTGGCCGTTGATGATCCACTTGTCGCCCCTGCGTTCGGCCTTGGTCGTGAGCGAGGCGAGATCCGAGCCAGCGCCGGGTTCCGAAAAACCCTGGCACCACCAATCATCCACGTTTGCGATGCGCGGTAGGTAGTATTGCTTTTGCGCTTCATTACCGAAGGTATAGATGACAGGGCCGACCATGCCGACGCCAAAGGCGAGCGGCGTCGGCGCCGGATACATCTGCAGCTCCTCCCTGAAGATGTAATGCTGAACCGAACTCCAGCCTGTGCCTCCGTATTCCTTCGGCCAAGGACTAACGTTCCACCCCTTCTTGTTGAGGATGCGCCACCATGTCACCATTTCCTCCTTCGACACATGGCGGCCTTCGATCATCTTGCGCTGCACCTGCGGCGATACATTGTCGCGCAGAAACTGCCGCACTTGATGTCGGAATGCTTGTTCTTTCTCGGTGAATACAAGATCCATCGAATTCTCCTGCACCCGAATAAGCGGGGCCGTTAGGATGGCGACTTCTTCTCCATGCATGCCAATTGGAAGAGGCCTCGAGGAGACGTGGGGCTGAACGCGAAGTGTATCGAGAGGGCTGACGAGGGCACAGCATCCGCCTGTTATCAGCGCCCTTGCGTGGCGATACCAACGATTTCCCTTTTCTGGCTCCTGCGAACCCGTTAGACGATGGTGCCTCATGTCCGCGATTCGACTTCTCGTTTTTCAGTTTGTCGCAAAGTGTGACGACTAGAGGCGTCTTGCTTCCCATCAAGCGAGCGTGAAACATTGCTTAGCTATTTCCGCATTCTATCTCCGCCAGGAATAGGCATCCTCAATTTCGGGAGCGAGAACATCGCCAATCCTGCACTCCTAAATGCATTCAGCCGCCCCTTCAAAGGGGGGCCGCCGCTCTGCACCAACGTCCATAGCAACGGTCGTGCCAGTTGAAGACAATCTGTAATTCGCGAACAATCACCGGCGTTATAAACCGAACAGACATCGTACGCTGTGCGAGATCGGACAAGCATTAGGCGACCGTCGTTTCCATAGCCGCGCGACCGGCTGGTCCAAATTTGCTAGCGTTCATTATCTCTCAGCTCGATGCGAATAGATGTGGGCTAACGTCCGCCTGCCGTCCGAGTGCTGTGGGCCTGCGGACGGTCGAATGCAGAAGGCTCGGGGTTGCGCTAGCAAGACGCGCAGCTGAGGCGTTTTCGAAACGACGGCTCACGAGCGAGGAGGTCCCAATACGGCTTCCAACACTCGCGCAGTCCTTGATGCTGCCATCGTCGACTTGCCAGTTCGTTCGACGAGCAGCGTACCGCAATAACCGGTCCTAAGCAGACCACCGGCGTCATGATCTAGCTCGACGGTTCTTCGATCAGCCTTCGCTTGAACAATGCTGATTCGAGACCTGGGATCATCGTGAACGTAAACGTGAGCGAAGATGGTCGCCGTCTGCCCGGATCATCAGATGCGTGGCAGGGGTCGCGAGAGTTGAGTGACTAGCGCAATGCCAATCAGCAATGCTGCGAACGCGCGCTGCGGCTGATCACCGCCTAGCAAATCGGGCCAGCGCCTTGCGATCGATCTCGATGCCCAATCCCGACCCGTTAGGCACGGGGACGATACCGCGAGTGTGCTCGATGGGCTCCCTGACAATCGCCTGCCGGAGCGGGTTTTCGGTTCGGTCGAGCTCCAGCAAGGGCGCCACTGATATCGGCGAGGATCGCGTGTGCGGCGGCAGAACGGCGAGCAGATGCAGCGACGCGGCAATTGCAATCCCGGTGCCCCAAACATGCGGAGTATAACGGACGCCGAACACCTCTGCCATATCGGCGATCTTCTTGCATTCGGAGAATCCGCCGGCCGCGCAAATGTCGGGCTGCGCGATATCAAGCGCGCCCGAGACGAACAGGTTGCGGAACCCGAAGCGGGTGAACTCACATTCTCCGCCTGCGATCGGGATCGAGATTGCCGCCTTTACCGCGCAATAGCCGGCAAGATCCTCTGGCGGCACCGGCTCCTCAAACCAGCTGACATCGTATTTCTCGATCATGCGGCCCAAGCGGATCGCGGCGACGCTGTCAAAGGCGTGGTTCGCATCCACCATCAGCGACACAGTGGGCCCGATCGCCTCTCGCACGACGCGTGTCGCGACCACATCCTCCTCCACACCGAAGCCGACCTTGAGCTTCACCGCCGAGAATCCCTCCGCGACGTAGCGCGCTGCCTCCTCGGCCAGATACCGGACCGGATCTTCAGCTTGGCGTCGCTGGAGGCCAGTCGCGTAGGCGACGATGTGAGTCCGCAGCGCGCCGCCGAGCAGCTGATGCACCGGAACGCCAAAATGCTTGCCCTTGATGTCCCAGAGCGCGATATCGATACCGCTCAAGCCCTCTATCACGACACCCTTCTGGCCATGATCGCGCAGGCGCGCATAGATCATTTGCCAGAGATACTCTGTGCGCAGCGGATCCCCGCCAATTAGCCATGGCGCGACGCTCTCGACCACGGCGGCCGTTATCCCCGCCGGTCCATAGCATTCGCCCCACCCGACAACACCCTGGTCGGTCTCGATTTCGACCAGCATCGCTGTACGCGTATCGTACCAGCCACGCGCGGAGGCGAGAGGCTCCGATAGCGTGGCTTGAAGGACATGAGTGCGAACGTTCGTGATCTTCATCGGCTTTGTCTTGTTACAGTGCTGCTACGTTCCTCACTCGGGGTAGTCGCTTCGAAATAGGTAACGGCGCGAGGCGGCGTCTAAACGCATTAAGCGTCTGCTTAGGGAATATTCGCAGATAGGAAACGATAATCGATGCATTGAAGATCATTTTAGAGCTGTCAGAAACGGGTCGAAGGCGTGCACGAAGAGCGCCAGTAGTCACCATGGTGGGGCAATGGTTGTCGCCCAGGCAGCGCCATGGGAGCCGCGCAGCACGGCCTCTCGCTGTGCATCCCCGGACAGCACAACTCCTGGTCGCCAGGCCGACGGCGAGTCGGTGAAGGGCGTCCCCCACCCGGGATCGGATTTTTGTTTATCGTCCATTCTTTTTCGCAGCTAAGCCCCCCAACTTCTATCGTACCTGGGTTAGTTGACATTGATTTAGCCAAAATGAGGAAGCCATTTAAACTCCTGCCGCGCCTACCGTGTCCACCATCTTCCAACGATGCTTAACCTTTCCCAGCAATGACCATGCCACCAGACGCCTATACTTGAAGAGATACGAAATCGATGTCCTCATCCCACACCGGAAACAAAGTTGCGCTTGCTGTCAGACTGTCAACATAGACTTCAACCTGACACAGCCGAGCACCACAATGCACCTGGAAGAGGTTTACCCCCTCCTGCCAGAGGATCGACGGCACAGGATATTCGAAAACTTGCATCGCGTTTATACGCACATGCCAGAAGGCTCAGCGTCCCTCGCGCACCGAACCTTCCTGGACGACAGACGCGACCAGCGTGCCGTCTGGCTTGAAGATTAAGCCGCGCACGAGACCGCGTCCGCCTTGCGCGCTCGGAGACTCTTTGGCGTAAAGTAGCCACTCGTCGGCCCGAAAGGGGCGGTGGAACCACATTGCGTGGTCGAGACTTGCAATCATGATCCGCCTGTCGAACAATGGACGCTCATAGCGCGCCGTCACCGCATCGAGCAGCGAGTAATCGGAGGCATAGGCCAGCGCGCACATATGAAGCGCTGGATCGTCGCGCAACCTCCCTGCGGCCTTGATCCAGATATGAACGCGACCGTCATCAATTTTCTGCCCCACATAACGACCGATCTCGACCGGGCGCAACTCTATCGCGTAATAGCGCCGGATGAATTCCGTCGTTTCACAATACAGCGGCTGCTTAGGCAATTCCTCCTCTACGAGCTTTTCCGGCAGCGGCACGCGAGGCATCTTGTTCTGGTGATCAAAGACGCACTCCTCGCCGGCATGGAACGACACTGTGATGGAGAAGATTGCATTGCCGCGCTGGATTGCCGTGACGCGGCGCGTCGAATAGCTCTTGCCCTCACGCACCCGTTCGACCTGGTAAATGATCGGCACCTGGGGGTCACCGGGCCGGATGAAATGGCCGTGCAGCGAGTTCGGTAGCCGACCTTCGACCGTACGGCATGCCCCGACCATCGCTTGCCCGATTACCTGGCCGCCAAACACCCGTTGAGCGTTGGTGTTCGGACTCTTGCCACGAAATAGGTTCGTTTCGATCTGTTCCACGTCGACGATAGCGAGCAGGTCGATCAGGCTTTGGGACATTGACTTGGTTTCTGTTTCTTCGGCGTCATTTCCGGGCATGGCACAGGCACGAACCTAAAACTTTCGAGATTTCGTGGCGTTTCTTCGAATCGCTTTCTGCAACCGCAAATGTGCGGAACGGCACGCGACAGTGCTGCTGTCTATGGGAGCGATTTGAGGAAATCGAGCCCTTCGCATGAACTCCTGGACGTTGGCATTTCGCAACAATGCTCTATGGTCGCTGCAGCAATCGGTGTGCCAAAAGACGCTGTGAATGCTGGGGAGATGCAATTCATCTACTCGTGTCGCGCCGACGAAATATTTTGCCCTGGCGGCGCGTTCCAAACACAGAGGGTTGAAACCGGACACGGCAGAGCCCGACTACGACGCGCGAAGGAAAACCGCCGCCTCTGGTGCCCAACGTTTGGCGATGACGCTCGTCCGCGCTGTCATAGGCAGAAATAGGCCGACAGCGCCCACTAATTTCGTAAGCGCCTGCTACCCCTGCGTCTCCGAGGCATGCCGGGGGCAGCTTTGAGCTCGATCGTTGCAACGGATCGCCTCCCGTGCGGCTCCTCCGCTGGACGAGCTGCGGCCCGCGCGCTCCCCAGACACAGACGGAAGCAAAAGTCGGAACCACCTTTAGCGGCTTGGGTGTTGCAAATACCTCTTGACAAACTGCAGCTCCTTCTCGTTAAGAGCATCGCAGTCCATGCCGATGCCTAGCGCACAAAGCATCACCTCGCGATCACGCCACGAATAGGGAACGGCTTCGGTCTTGAGACCGAGAATGGCGGAGTAGTCGATCAGCATCGGGCCGCTCCTTTGTTGTCGTTACCCTTGGCCTCAGGCCACCTTATAGCGGCAGTGGAGGTCCACGTTCGATCAAATTTTGTGGACATGCGGTGAGCGCTGGCCGTTGACGGCCATGCCCAAAGTTGGCGCGAGGTTTCGATGACGCAACGTCAGCAAGAAGCGACCGCTTAGCAACGGCAATGCCAGCGCGGTGAACGCACGCTAAACGTCTGATGGCGCTCTAAACCTCAACAAAGACTCCGGTATTCTGAACCTGACGGGGGATTGGGACTGTCAGAAATTGGACACGAACCTCGCGCTTGGTCCGTCCCAGCTTAAGGCTTAGCGAAGGGACTTACGCCTTCTATATCCTGCCGTTCTCACAGGGCACTTTTCCAATCATCCTAGCCAGATTGAGCTTAGCTGCCGAGATGCCAAAGCTCGCCATTTGGCCTTGATGCAGCTATATGTACTAAATTTCCTATCTGGCAGCAGCAAGCTGGCGACCGCTCGAATCGCATCGTCCGCGGATCGCACCCATACTCCTAAAGCTATGAAGGCATTCTTCCATGTGCCGCAAAACTTGGAGTGATGCTCCCTCACGCTGTTAGCATGCGCACGTTGATGGATGCTGATTGACAATCGGACAACCTGATCGCGGCCGGAATGTTGTTACTCGGCTTTGAGGAAACCCGAACGTATCGTAGGCGCGGCAAACGGACGCGAATGAGCAACGCGGATAGTCGCAGATACAGCCCAGGGAAGTTGCATCACTCTGCTCAGATCACCTAAGCGGACAAACATGTTCGACTTCCGAATAAAGCACATGAATGAGACGGAGGCACGGAACGGGATGATGCTCAACATTGCTATTGGACCAAATCTCAGCTCTCATACGTCCTTATGATGTCGAGCCGGATCAGGTGGTGCCAACTCGATCAGCGATTTGGTGAAATAGGCTCGCCGAACCGGTCCCGCCGATCAGAGTTCGGATGGCAATGGCCTGCAGCTTCCGCACGGCCGCGTGATAGGCGAGCCACCGATGGCATCGAGGCCGACAAGTCGATGCTGTCGCGCTTCTTTTCCGCTGGTGAATCAGCGTCTAGAAAATGCCAGGTGCGCCAGCGAATAGGATTGCCGCCGAAGTTTCTGAGCGCGCTGGGAATCGTGTTCTTGCCGCAGAAGAGGCTCGGCGGCGCGCTGATTTTCCTCGACACACCTGGCCGGCGACGGCAATGAGCTGCTGATCGGCCTGGAAGTTCGTGCACACGCTTTCGTGCGATGCGCCAAACGGCTTGGAAGGCCGATGTTTCTTGCGCGCCTGACCCGCGAGGAATCGAATGCCCTTTGCGCGCGACGGGCTGATGCCAACTATTTCTTCCGATGCCGAGCACATTCTCGTTCCCATGCTGCGCAATGGTAATCCTCGACAGTTGTCAACCATAGGAACGACGAGGAGGCGCGCCTCATCGCCGCCAACGCGCGCCTCCTGTTCTTGCCGCTATAGGCCAATCCCAATCCACCAAAATGGCCTTCGTGAAACTCAAGGAACACTGCGACAGGCCCTAGACGCTAACGCCCTTTGCGATTTCAAGGCCGCTTCACTTCCGACGAATGCGCCAACTAGCCCCGCCGATATAGTCCATGTCTGATCGCAACGTGCTTTAGAGCTTGCGTGGAAGCAGGAACGTCCCTCGGAACGACCATCTGGATAGCGCCACTCCAAAGATGATCGTGCTCGAGTTGACACACCATGCAGCCGTCACCTGAAGGCCTCCGATGGTCGGATTTCGATGCACCGCTTAGGTCCGGAATTGACTGGCTAACTCCTCGCCGAGGCCCTACCGGTGGCCTGCCGTTCAAACAGCCGTCGATAGATGCCGCCGGCCCGAGCCAGGGAGTCGTGGGTGCCCTGCTCGACGAGCTCACCGCGATCGAACACCAAAATGCGATCGAGGTTGCGTACCGCCGAGAGCCGGTGCGCGATCACGATCGAAGTGCGCCCCCTCATTAATCGCTCCATCGCCTGCTGAATTAGCGCCTCCGATTCCGAATCGAGGCTCGAGGTCGCCTCGTCCAGAACCAATACCGGCGCGTCAGCGAGGAACGCCCGCGCCAGCGCGACCCGCTGCCGCTCCCCCCCCGACAGCTTTACACCGCGCTCGCCGACCAGCGTACCATAACCCTTCGGCAGCCGCAGGATGAAGTCGTGCGCATTGGCGAGCCGCGCTGCCTGCTCGATCGCCGTCACGTTGGCTCCAGGCCGGCCGTAGGCGATATTCTCCGCCAGCGAGCGGTGGAACAGGATCGGCTCCTGCTGCACGATCGCGATCTGACTGCGCAGCGATTGCTGTGTCGCTTTGGCAATATCTTGGCCGTCAATCAGGATCCTCCCGCCCGAGGGATCATAGAGCCGCTGCACCAACTTGACAAACGTGGTCTTGCCCGAGCCAGATCGGCCGACCAGCCCAACGCGTTCGCCGGCGCGGATGTCGATCGACAAGCCGTCGTAAAGCGGCGCGCGGTGCCCCCCGTAGTGAAAGGTCACATCCTCGAATGTTATCCTTCCGCCCTGGATATCGATCGGCTTGGCCCCCGGACTATCGATGATGTCGATCGGCTCACCGCTAATCGTAACAAGCTCCACCATGTCGTTCACCGAACGCTGCAGATTGTTGATGTGCATGCCGACCTCACGCAAATAGGCGTGAATGAGGTAATAGCTCGTCAACACATAGGTAACGTCGCCCGGGGAAGCGCGCCCCGCTATCCACAGCAAGATAGCGCCGCCGATTACCGAACCGCGCAAGCACAAGATCATCAAATATTGCAACAAACCGCTTGCGTTGCTACGCAGCCAGGTGCGCGATACCCGTGCCTGCCACCGGTTGATGACAATGTCGAGCCGCGCGTCCTCGCGTGCCTCCGCGCCGAATGATTTCACCACGGCATTGCAGGTGAGCGCATCCGCCAGCGTGGCGCCGATCTTGGTATCCCAAGCATTGGATATTCGTGCACTTGGCGCGATATAGCTACTCGTCATCGCTATCGCGATCGCCACATAGATTACCGCGCCGACCGCGATCACGCCGCCGAACGCGGGCCAGTGCAGGCCAAGCAGGATCATCGCCCCCACAAGCACGGCGAGCGAAGGCGACAATGCCATTAGAACGGTATTATTGAGCAGCTCGAGCGCCCACATGCCACGCGTGATCTTGCGCACGGTCGAGCCGGCGAACGAATTGGCGTGCCAATCGGTCGAGGAGCGCTGCACCCGCATGAAGGCTTCGCGCACCACATCGGACATCGTCTTGAGCGTGAATGGTACAATGGCCTGCAGGCCAATAACCCGCAGGATGAGCGAGACGAGCCCCAGCGCGACGATGCCGCCGAACGCAACAAGCGCCGCATGCCGTGCGGCCAGATCGTGCGTACCCGCCGTTAATGCATCGACCAGATGGCCCGAATAGATTGGCATGAACAGGTCGGCGACGGATGCACCTAAAAAGCCGACGAACACGATCGTGAGGCGGACAGGCTGCTTCAGCCAGTGCTGGAACACGAACGGGATCACCTCGCGGAAAGCGGCGGGTCGTTTGCCGTCCGAAACAATCATGGCGCAATCCCGCCGCACTCACAGCGCGGGCCGTCTCCGTCTAAATTGACGCATGGCAGCACAAGGCACGACAGGAGTGTCATTGGAAAACGGTGCGTTGTTCGCTGCTTCGGGAGAGCGGGACGTCGGCCCCGATCAACGTAGGCGGTCAACGGCCCGACCGAAAATCCTGCAAGAACAGCTGAACTAAGCGCGCGATCGTTGAATAAGACCTGATCACGGAAATCCTCGCCGGCTCGAGTACCGCCGCCGCGGCGGTGGGATCGTTTGTAGCCGATCTGGTCATCTTGCAAGAACACAGGGGTATCGATAATGCTGCGGTAGATTGATTGACCGTGGTCACTGAAGGATTTTCGGTCATCGTCGCTGCCGAATAGCACGCCAATAGATTCTCCGGTCCAGCTCCACAGTCCCTGCAGGATCTTCACTGCTTGCCCGAGATCCGCTGAATTGGCAGTACTGCTTGCAACGACCGTAACCGTCGTGGAACGCCAAAGAGGAGCTTCAGATCGCATCATAAACTTTCATAACGCGTATTCCCGATTG
This sequence comes from Bradyrhizobium shewense, assembly GCF_900094605.1. Classification (GTDB taxonomy): domain Bacteria; phylum Pseudomonadota; class Alphaproteobacteria; order Rhizobiales; family Xanthobacteraceae; genus Bradyrhizobium; species Bradyrhizobium shewense. The sequence continues at coordinate 39,160 of NZ_FMAI01000041.1, forward strand.
CACACGCGTCCTTCGATGAGCAAGTGCGACGTCCCTGCTCCAGGCTTGTCGCGTCAGCGCACGCATACGACGCTCCGTCTTGCGGCCGCAGGATTTGGGAGCCCGAAAGCGATCCGCATTGCCTCTGTTCTTTCCTCAACGACGGGGAGTTCGAGAACTGTTTGGGGACGTCGAGATAAGTCGCGAGTTTCCTTTCAAGTAGAAGGTCGTTGTGCATGCGCGGGTTGATTCTGCCGGCAACCAACAGATTTGCTCGGTCTGGCCGTTGCACCGTCTCTTGCTCCAGCATCTATGCAACAGTGCGGCCGAACTGGCATTGTCGGTATGCCGGCGGCAGCGAGCGACACTTGCCTCCAATAGCGAATATCCATTAGTCGAACACCGCCTAGAAAGAGCACCGCTCGTCCTGCGCCGCTATCGCGGCCTTGAGTAGCAACAACCGTGCCGACACCTTGCAAACGTGTGAAGCTGTTGTTTGGGATTAGAAAAGCCATAGGTCGGCAGGTGACGCTTGGTTGTTTAACGCCACGGCCGTCGTACGGTCGTCAGAAACCGAACAGGAGCAGCGGTCGTTTGCGCCGGGAAGAACGCCTTGCGGCGAGCGTCGTGCACGGCTGAGCTGACCCTAGCGGCAGACCCAATTGAAGCTAGGCGCGCATCAAATTGCACGAGTGGCACGCCGATTGCTAGTTGGGAAGACAGCGCAGCCCGAGAGCAGTGGGTTCTTCCGGGGGTGTCGATGAAGATTGCTAGATCGGCACAAATGCGCGGAGAAGATTGATGGTTCCCGACGAACATCAAGAACGGTTGCTGAGAACCTAGCCCGGCAAGGCAACGAGAACGCTGCAGCGTTCTAACAAGGGGCCATGCCATCATGATTAGATCGAGTGAGGGGAGATGACCGACAACTTCATCGACCGACTATGCGAGGCGGTCCGCAAGGGTTCGGTGCTGACTGGCAAGGACATTGACTCTCGCTATTACCATGATTTGGCCGGTAGACCGGTCGCGCAGCCGCGAGCGGTCGTCCGTCCTAGGACGACGGAAGATGTCTCGGCGTTGCTTCGGTGCTGTCACCGCGAAAAAGTGCCAGTGACGACGCAGGGCGGCATGACCGGGTTGGTGCGCGGCGCCCTGCCCAATCCGGATGAAATCGTGCTATCGATGGAACTTATGAATGCGGTCGAGGAGGTGGACACCTCCTCAGGCGCAGCCGTGGCGCAGGCCGGCACGCCTCTGCAAAAGATACAGGAACGGGTCGAGCAGGAAGGTTACATGTTCCCGCTCGATCTCGGCGCGCGCGGTAGCTGTACTATCGGCGGCAACATCTCGACAAATGCCGGCGGCAATCGCGTGGTTCGGTACGGCATGACGCGTGACTTGATCCTTGGCCTCGAAGTCGTTACCGCCGATGGCATGGTGCTGCAGGGCTTGCGCAAATACATCAAGAACAACACTGGCATCGACCTGAAGCAGCTTTTCATCGGCAGCGAGGGGATTCTCGGCGTGGTGACGCGAGCAGCCTTGCGCATCCTTCCTGCGCCTAAGGAGCGGCAAGTGGCGCTTTGCGCCCTGCCCTCCTTTGCACTGGTCATCTCGATCTTGGGGATGGCGCGAAAACTTCTGGGTGCAGAACTGACGGCATTTGAGGTGATGTGGAACGAGTACTACCGCCTCGTGCTCGAGCGTGTGAACGGTGTGGTTCGGCCGCTGTCGGTCGACTATCCCTTCTATGTCTTGATCGAGGCCTCTGGTGACGATGCCGATCGTATCCATGCCGATCTCGACAAGCTGCTCGACACCGCAATGCGCGCGAACATGATCCTTGACGCGACGCTATCGACGTCGAATGCTTCTGCAGAAGCGATATGGCGTATCCGCGATTGCAGCTTAGAACTTGCCCGGACGTTTCCTTATGCCGCACGTATCGCTCTCGACGTCAGCATTGCCATCGACCGGATGGATCAGTATGTGAAGACGATTGTCGCGCGTACTAAGGAGATCGACCCCGGCGCTTTCACAATCGTCTTCGGTCACGCCGGCGATGGTAACCTGCATATCGAGCTACATCACGAGCACACGCCCGACAGAAGGCACGAATTAGAGAGGCTTGCTTATCAGATCACCGGTGAATTCGGCGGATCGATCTCAGCGGAACACGGCATCGGCATAGTTAAGCGACCGTATCTGAAGATAAGTAGGACATCCGAGGAAATCGAAGCGATGCGTACGCTCAAGCGAGCGCTCGATCCGAACAACATCTTGAACCCGGGACGAATTTTCACGATGTGAGAGGATGCGAGGACGGCGCAGGCCATCTCGGTCGTAACGGTCGAACGCGCGTGAGCCTTTCGGCAAGTGGAGGCCTAATCCGTCATTGCCCAGCCGTCGCGGTTTACAGGTTACACCGGCCCCATGAGATCGCCGAGATGCAAGCCCTCGAACTGGTCGCGCTACCAATGCGGTACGAAGCCCCTCTCACCATTTGGCGCGAAAAAGAGTTAGCCCCGATCGAAGGAGGTAACGCGCAAACAATTCAGGATTTTGAAACTGCTAACCTTGCCTTTCGCCCCCCTTTGCAGCCTTGCGCGATGTCGCGGCTGCTCGCCACGGCCACAGCAAATTTCCAGTTGCTGTTCAAGATGGCGTGGAGCTGCGGCTCGCGAGCACGGCCCATTCAAGATCATCGACTGATCCTGCAAGCACTGCGATCGCGCGACGCCGATCAGGCTTGTAACCCTCGCGCGCCACATTCAACCGATCGGGCGGCCAACCTCCCGACGGGAATTTGGTGATTTCCCTTGCATGCCTTGAGGCCATCTAGGCGTCGAGCAACCTCTTGCGACGCAAGGCGCAAGGCGCAGGCACCAACCACGACCATAGGCAGAGGCCGTTTAAATAGAGCTTCGATCCAGCCGCCTCCGACTCGGGAGCGCACGTTTGTTTAACAGACGACGTTACGCCGCTTCGATGACAAGGGGCGCCCGATAGGATGCGCAGGGTTTCGTTATGTGACCGAACCGATCCTCCCCGGCGGTAGACTTCTGCTTAGCCGTCGGGCCATGCCAGGGCCCACCCGGCACTAAACTTGGTCGGATCTGCCACGTCGCAGCGAGAGCCGGAGCCGCTATGGACCCCAATGCCGGGAATGGAGCAAAGAAACTCGCCATCGGATTTATCCTGAGAGCCTGACCGAAAAAGGGTGAGCGGTTTTGGCGGGCTTGTGATTCCTTCGGATTTGCAAAGATTCGAGGGAGGACACCATGCCGTGGACCAAAGCCGCTCGTCTCCAGTATCAGCGCGTTGGACTGCGTTACGCAAGCGATCTGACCGATGCCGAGTGGGCGCTGATCGCTCGGAAGATGCCGCCGCGACACCGATTGGGTCGGCCGCGGGAGGTCGATCTGCGCGAGATCGTCGAGGCGATCTTCTATGTCCTGTGGAGTGGCTGCCAATGGCGAGCCTTGCCGACGGATTTTCCCCC
>NZ_FMAI01000005.1 GCF_900094605.1 Bradyrhizobium shewense
GTCCTGTCCGCTTCACCGCCATCGATACCTCCAAGGCTTTGCCCTAGGGAATCACAACTGGCGGATTACGCAACAGGCCCCTTGTGGGAGAGGGCAGCGACTCCGGTGGACACAAGCTCGCTCGGGTGAGGGGTCTCTCTCCGCGAGGAACTGTCTCGCAGCAGAGCACGCGGAGAGAGACCCCTCATCCGGCGCTTCGCGCCACCTTCTCCCACAAGGGGAGAAGGGAAGGGGCGCGCGCTATTTCGGAATAATAGCATTATGTCCCTGTTTTGCCCGACAAGTCAAAGCGCGCCATGGCATGCTGGGATAAGCCATTGATTTCGCACGCCCCGGCTACTGTGCATGGGGTTGTTTTCGAGTTTTTTGTTTTGGGAGCCCCGGAACGCCGTCGCGCCGGCCGTCAGCTCTGCCGAAAACCCATCCGGAAGGCGCCCCAACGCTTGCCGCGGATCACGATCGGCGAGGACAGGTCCTTCATCAGCACGAACTGCCCGCCGCCCATGTCGCGGCGGTAGGTCTGGAGCAGGAACGGCTTGGTGTTCGCCGCGACCTTCTGCACCGCGCGATCGTTGAACAGGCGGCGGTTGCGGCAATTGGCGTTGTTCCAGACCGGGTCCTTGCCCTGCGGCAGGCGGTAGTTGGGGTTGTGGGTCGGCAGATAGCCGCCCTTGGCCCAGGCGACGCAGAACACGATGCGGGGATCGGATTTCTGGATCGGATCCTGGATCGCGGGCAGCACGCGGTCGGTGAAGTCGACGTAGTTGGTGAGGTACTGCTTTGGATCGGTGCCGGGAATTTCGCGATACGTCTCGTCCATGAGCTGGTCGAGCGTGATGTCGCCGCGATCGATCGCGGCCTCGAATTCGGTCGAGATCCGCTTCGCGGTCTCGACGACGATTCGGATCAGCGGAGCGTCCGATGTCTCCACGCCGCTGTCGGCGATCATCGCTATCAGGCCTTCGGAGGTGTCGAGCAGCTTTGTCACGCGCTGATCGGCGTTCTTGAGGTCGCGCGAGGAGAGGTCGACGCCCTTGGCGAGTTCGTTCAGCTCGCTGATGACGGTGTCGCAATGTCCGAGATTGGAGGTCGCCGCGCGCGTGACGCTGCCGATCTCCGCCTCCACGGAGGCGAAGCCCTGCTGGACCCGAGAGATGATGCCGGAGATCTGCTGGGCGCCTTCGCCGGCGGTCTTGGCGCGCTGCGAAGCGTCGCTGCTCTCGCCGATCAGGCCTTCGATCTGGCCGTCGAGATCGCGCACGGTGTCGGAGATCTGGTGGGTGGCCTGGCGGGTGGCTTCCGCGAGATTCTTCACTTCGCTTGCCACCACCGCGAAGCCGCGGCCGGCGTTGCCGGCGCGGGCGGCTTCGATGGTTGCGTTCAGCGCCAGCAGATTGGTCTGCTTCGCGATCGCCTCGATCGAGCCGGAGACTTTCGCGACCTGCGCCAGCGCCGAGCCGACGGCGCTGAGGCGCGCCTCGATGCGCTCTACCGCTGCGACGAGCTCGGAGATATGGCTGACCGCGGTGTCGACGGCGCTGCGCGATTGCGCGATCTCGCCGACCGCCGCGGACGTGGTCGTTTGCACGGCCTGCGATGCATTGGCGATATCGTGGTTGGCCGAGACCATCGTCTCGGCGGTCTCCTGGAGATGGTGGAACCGTTCCGACTGGTTTGCGACGCGGTTTGCAACTTCCTGGACGTTGCCGGCGATATCGGCGAGTTCCACGCCGAGGCCGCCGATGCGGTCGGCAAGCTGATCAATCAGCCGTTCGGCCAGCGTGCGATTGGAGCCGGTGTCCATGACTGCAAGTTGTACGACGGACATGTTCGATGAGTCCTCCAGTCAGAGCCGCAACCCGGCTCACGGCGGCATTCCCATTTCAATTCAGCTTAAAAGGATGATTCGCGGCCGGCGTCTTGCCTGAGCGTGCACTCAGGCGCAATTCGCGCCTTATTTCTCTATTCCGCTCGAAAAACTGCGGGACATTTTTTCGGACCAGGCTCTAGAGCTTGTAAGCCGTGCGGAATCCACCCCAGTGCCGGCCCTGCACGCGGATCGGAACGTCGATCTCGCGCATCATCACCGTATTCCCGTTGCCCATGTCGCGCGCATAGCTTTGCACCAGGTACGAGCGCAGGTTGCGTGCGGCCGCCAACCCCGCCGGATCGTTGAATATCCTGCGGTTGCGACTATTGGCTGTGTTCCAGGCGACGTCGCCCGGTCGCTGCGGGTGCGAATAGATCTTGTTGTGCACCGGCAGGAAGCCGTTGCGGTCGACCATGGCGCAGAACGCCATGCGCTGGTCCTTGGCCAGAAAGACCTCCTGGAACGGCGGCAGCGCGCGGTCGGCCCAGTCGAGATATTTCGTGCGGTATTGCTGCGGATTGGTCCCGGCGATTTCGGCGTAGTCGGTGTCGAAGAGGTCGTTGATCCCAACTTCGCCGCGGCCAACAGCCTGCTCGAAGATCTTGGTCAGCGCGTTGCCCGCTTCCATGGCGCGGGTGACGAACTCCGTGTTCTCTTCGTGGATCGACCAGAGCCTGTCCTCGATCTTTTCGCTGAGCCCGGCATTGGGACCAACGAATTGCGCGCGGGCCCCGGCCTTGGATTGCTCGATCACGCGCAGGCGGCAGGCGCCGACGGCTTCGAGGGTGCCTTCGATGATCGCTTGCGGTGCAAGCCGGCCCGCATCCGCGCCACCGATCAGCACGCCGTCCATCGAGATTTCATAGACCGGCATCACGCCGCGCGGGCTCTCGAACTTGAGATGGCAGGGCAGCCGTTCGGTCTTGCGGCGGTCGTCGTGCTCGCTCTGGCGGAGCAGCACGGCGCAGCGCGATTTCAGCTTCTGTGCGAAGGTGGTGACGGCTTTGCCGGCACTGGCGACGTTCTCGCCATGGCTCTCGGCCGCCTTGGTCGCGGCATCGATCTCGGCTGCGCTCTCGCCGACCGAGACGATGAACTCCGAGGCGCTGGCGGCGTTGCCGGAAACTTCGCTGGTGGTGGCGTTCTGTTCGGCGACCGCGCCGTTGACGGTCTCGAAGACCGGGCGGATCGCCTCGATCGCCTGCGAAATGCGGTGCACGGCATCCGCGGAGCCGGCGGCGTCCCGCTGCAGTGCGTCGATCTTCTTCGTAATCTCTTCCGTCGCCCCTTGCGTCTGCACCGCGAGGGCCTTGACCTCGGTTGCGACGACCGCAAAGCCTTTTCCCGCGGCGCCCGCGCGTGCGGCCTCGATCGTCGAGTTGAGCGCGAGCAGCGTCGTCTGCCGCGCGATCTGCGCGATCAGGTTGACGACATTGCCGATGGCGGCGGAGGATTCGCGCAGGCGATCGACATTGGCGCGGGCTTCCTGCGCCGCGGCGCTGGCCTCGTCGGCGAGCTTGCCGGCCTCGCGAACCTGCGCTCCGATCCCCAGCGCCGACTGGGTGAACTTGTCGGCGGCATGGGCGAAGGTGGAGGCAGTCGATTGCGCGGCATTGGTCCGGCCGGTCAGGGCGTCGGTGCGGTCGCGAATGGCGGCAAGCGTCGATGCGGTCGCTTCGGCGCCGCCCGCCACCGAATTGGCGGCGCGCTCGAGCTGGCGGATCATCGCGCCGAGCTCGAGTTCCAGCAATTCCAGGATCTCCCGCGCCGAATCACCTTCGGCTGGGGCGGGCTCGGACTGGGCCACCGGCGGCGCGGCCTCTGCGGCTGCCACGGGCGCGGCCATATCCGGCAGACGCTTCCGAAATAGTCCGAATGCCATCAGGTCTCTCTTGTCGGGGGACGCTCGGAGGTTATTTTCGCAGGCTGGAATGAAGTCAGGGTTAACGATGCTTCACCTCTAGGCAGGAGCCTGTACGGTGTTACCTTAAAGTATCCGAGACCCTTTCATTCCGGTGGGTTGGCGGCCTATAAGGCCGCGTTTCCCACCCTCATTGGCGTACGATTCCAAGAGACCCCCGAGAGACCACGCATGGCCGGACATTCCCAATTCAAGAACATCATGCACCGCAAGGGGCGGCAGGATGCCCAGAAGTCGAAGCTGTTCGGCAAGCTGGCGCGGGAAATCACCGTCGCGGCCAAACTGGGCACGCCCGACCCCAACATGAACCCCCGCCTGCGCGCCGCCATCATCGCGGCGCGCCAGGAGAACATGCCGAAGGACAATATCGAGCGCGCCGTCAAGAAAGCGCTCGGCAATGAGGGCGAGAACTATGACGAGATCCGCTACGAGGGCTATGGCCCCGGCGGCGTTGCCGTCATCGTCGAGGCGCTGACCGACAACCGTAACCGCGCCGCCTCCGACATCCGCTCCTTCTTCACCAAGTCGGGCGGCAATCTCGGCGAAACCGGCTCGGTGTCCTTCATGTTCGATCGCACCGGAATCATCGAATACGACCGCAGCGTGGCCTCCGACGACGCCGTGCTCGATGCGGCGATCGAGGCCGGCGCCGACGACGTCGTCTCCAGCGAAGCCGGCCACGAGATCTACGCCTCGACCGAAGGCTATCGCGACGTCGCCAAGGCGCTGGAAGCCAAGTTCGGCGAGCCGCGCAAGGCCGCATTGATCTGGAAGCCGCAGAACACGGTCGCCGTCGACGACGAGACCGGCGAGAAGCTGCTCAAGCTGATGGATCTGCTCAACGAGCACGACGACGTCCAGCACGTCTACGCCAATTTCGAGGTCTCGGACGCGCTGGTCGCGAAGATGGGCGGCTGAAGTCCACCGTGTCCCGGACGCGCTGCAGCGTGAACGCTGCTGCGCAGAGCCGGGACCCATGACACCTCGAGTACCGGCGACAACTGGGCCCCGGTTCAGCGCCGCACCGCTTTGCGCTGCGTCGCGCCCGGGGCACGAGACCGTCACTTCCCCTGTTTACTTCCGTTCTGTTTCTGTTTCCCCCACGGCAGCCAGCCGCTATCACTGGCCCATGACTGCGCTCCCGATTCGTGGCCCCGTTCGCATCATCGGCATCGACCCTGGCCTCCGCCGCACCGGCTGGGGCGTGATCGAGGCTGAGGGCAATCGCCTGATCTACGTCGCCTGCGGTTCGGTGGAACCGCCGGACGATTTGCCGCTGGCCAGCCGGCTGCTCGCGATCCACGAGGGGCTGGCGTCCGTCCTGTCCGACCACAAGCCGATGGAAGCCGCGGTCGAGCAGACCTTCGTCAACAAGGACGGCGTTGCGACGCTGAAACTCGGCCAGGCCCGCGGCGTCGCCATGCTGGCGCCCGCGATGTTCGGTATCTCTGTCGCCGAATACGCGCCGAACCAGGTCAAGAAGACCGTGGTCGGCGCCGGCCATGCCGACAAGCAACAGATCGCGATGATGCTGAAGATATTGCTGCCCAAGGCCGAGCCGCCGTCCGCCGACGCCGCCGACGCGCTCGCCATCGCCATCACCCACGCCCATCATCGCCAGAGCACGGCGCTCAGGCTGAAGGTGGCGGGACTATGATCGGCAAGCTCAAGGGCCTGATCGATTCCTATGGCGAGGATTTCGTGCTCCTCGACGTCGGCGGCGTCGGCTATCAGGTGCATTGCTCGGCGCGTACACTGCAGCATCTGCCCTCGCCGGGAGAGGCTGCCGTGCTGTCGATCGAGACCTATGTCCGCGAGGACCAAATAAAACTGTTCGGCTTCCGCACCGACCAGGAGCGCGAATGGTTTCGCCTGCTGCAGACCGTGCAGGGCGTCGGTGCCAAGGTCGCGCTCGCCGTGCTCGGCACGCTGGCGCCGTCCGATCTCGCCAATGCCATTGCGCTGCGCGACAAGGCGGCGGTGGCGCGCACGCCCGGGGTCGGGCCAAAGGTTGCCGAGCGCATCGTCACCGAGCTGAAGGACAAGGCGCCGGCTTTCGCCAATGTCGATCCGGCCGTGGTGCATCTCGCCGGCGCCGTCGACGACCAGCGCGCACCGCGGCCCGTTGCCGATGCGATCTCCGCGCTGGTCAATCTCGGCTATGGTCAGCCGCAAGCGGCCGCCGCCATTGCATCCGCATCGCGCAGCGCGGGTGAGAACGCCGAGACGGCGCAGCTCATTCGCCTCGGCCTGAAGGAACTGGCGAAGTGAGCGATCCCAAGGCCAACCGCATGGTCTCGCCCGAGCGCCGCAGCGACGATGTTGGCGACACCGCGCTGCGTCCGCAATCGCTGTCCGACTTCGTTGGCCAGCAGCAGGCGCGCAAGAACCTCTCCATCTTCATCGAGGCGGCGCGCAAGCGCGGCGAGGCGCTGGATCACGTGCTGTTCGTAGGTCCCCCCGGCCTCGGCAAGACCACGCTGGCGCAGATCGTGGCCAAGGAACTGGGCGTCGGCTTTCGCGCGACGTCAGGGCCGGTGATCGCCAAGGCCGGCGATCTCGCAGCTCTTCTCACCAATCTCGAAGAGCGCGACGTGCTCTTCATCGACGAGATCCATCGTCTGAGCCCGGCGGTGGAAGAGGTGCTCTATCCCGCGATGGAGGACTTTCAGCTCGACCTCATCATCGGCGAGGGCCCGGCGGCGCGCTCGGTGAAGATCGAACTGTCGAAATTCACCCTCGTCGGCGCCACCACGCGTGCCGGCCTGCTCACCAATCCCTTGCGCGATCGTTTCGGCATTCCGGTGCGGCTCAATTTCTACACGATTGAGGAGCTCGAAAGCATCGTCAGCCGCGGCGCGCGCGTGCTCAATGTCGGCATGAGCGCCGACGGCGCCAACGAGATCGCGCGCCGTGCTCGCGGCACGCCGCGTATCGCCGGCCGCCTGCTCCGCCGCGTGCGCGATTTCGCCTCGGCGGCCGATGCCGACAAGATCGACCGCAAGATCGCCGACCACGCCCTGAGCGCGCTCGAGGTCGATGCCGCGGGCCTCGACGCGATGGACCGTCGCTACCTCACGACCATCGCGATGAACTATGGCGGCGGCCCGGTTGGCGTTGAGACCATGGCCGCCGCGTTGTCCGAGCCGCGCGATGCGATCGAGGACATCATCGAGCCCTATCTGATCCAGTGCGGCTATCTCCAGCGCACCCCGCGCGGCCGGCTGCTCACCTCGCATGCCTTTCGTCATCTCGGCATCGCCGAGCCCTCGCGCGATGCGGCGGCACAATTCGGCCTGTTCGGCACGGACGAGAGCGACGACTGAGCTGCGCCAATACAGCGCGCTCCTTCTGTCATGAATTTCTGGTAATCTCGTGCAGACGGTCTGCACGAATGCACCCCAATTCCGCTCCAATCGGACCGCATCAACAAGGCGCATCTCGATCGGGTTTCCATGATCACGCGCCGTCATTTCATCCGTTCCATCGGCGGTCTGTCCGCCCTCGGCATCTCGACCGCCGCCTACGGCGTCGGCGTCGAGCCGGTGCTGCGGCTTCGTGTCACCCGCTATCATCCGAAGCCGCGGCAATGGCCGGCGGATTTCCCGCTGAAGATCGCGGCCATCGCCGACATCCACGCCTGCGATCCCTGGATGTCGCTGGAGCGGATCGAGGGCATCGTCGACCGCACCAATGCGCTGAATGCCGATCTCGTCGTGCTGCTCGGCGACTATGTCGCCGGCCTTCACCACGTCACGCGCATGATTCCGGCGAGCGAATGGGCGAGGGCGCTGGCCCGCCTGAAGGCGCCGCTTGGCGTCCATGCCGTCATGGGCAATCACGATTATTGGGACGACAGGACCGTGCAGCAGGCGGGGCACGGACCGACCATCGCGCATCGGGCGCTGGAGGCGGCCGGCATCCCGGTCTACGAGAATGACGTCGTGCGCCTCACCAAGGACGGCCGCCCGTTCTGGCTTGCCGGGCTCGGCGATCAGCTGGCCTTCCTGCCGGCGCGGCGCTTCCGCAGCATCGGCCGCTTCGGCGCCGACGATCTTGCGGGCACGCTGGCGAAGGTTACCGACGATGCGCCGGTCATCCTGCTCGCGCACGAGCCCAACATCGCGCCGCTCGTACCCGGGCGCGTCGCGCTGCAACTGTCCGGCCATACCCATGGTGGCCAGGTTCGCCTGCTCGGCTGGTCGCCGGCGGTTTCGCCCAAGAACGGCCTGCGCCTCGCCTATGGCCACTTCCGCCTGAAATGCGACCTCATTGTCTCCGGTGGCCTTGGTTGCAGCATCATGCCGGTCCGCGTCGGCGTGCCGCCCGAGATCGTCGAGGTGACGCTGGGAAGGACAGGGCTCGCTGTGTCCTAGCTACGCTTGCGCGTCCGGCCGTTTTTGCGCAAAACGGACCTATAGCGACAAGCGAAGAGGCTCGCGACGTGACAGCTCATCTCGACGGCGAGATCCGCGACGGCCGCCACCACATGCAGGTCCGCGTCTATTACGAGGACACGGATTTCTCCGGCATCGTCTATCACGCCAATTATCTGCGCTACATGGAGCGCGGCCGCACCAATCACCTCAGGCTGATGGGCGCCGAGCAGCAGGCGCTGTTCGATCAGGTGGAGACGGAAGGCGCGGGCTTCGCCTTCGTCGTGCGCTCGATGCATCTGGATTTCCTGAAACCCGCGCGGATGGACGACGTGCTCGACGTTGTGACCTGGCCGGTTGCGGTGAAGGGCGCCTCGATCATGCTGGCGCAGGAAGTGCGTCGCGGCGCGGAAGTTCTGGTGAAGGCCGAGGTCCGCGTCGCCTTCATCAGCGGCGGCCGCGCGCAGCCGATCCCGAAATCGATCCGCGCGTTGATGAAGGCCGATCTGATTTCGTGATCGCCCGATAAGTGATCGCCCGATAAGTGATCGCCCGATTTGTGATGGCCTATCGACTCCACAATTTGCGGCGATAGATTGCGGCCCCGACCTACCGATGAGGCCATCATGTCGCGCCCGCCGCTTCCGCCCTTCACCCGTGAGACCGCCGCGCAAAAGGCCCGCATGGCCGAGGACGCCTGGAATTCACGCGACCCGGTGCGCGTCTCGCTCGCCTATACCGAGGACAGCCGCTGGCGCAATCGCTCCGAGGTCTTGCAGGGCCGCGAGGCCATCGTCGCGTTCCTCACCCGCAAATGGGAGAAGGAGCAGGACTATCGCCTGATCAAGGACCTCTGGGCCTTCGACGAGAACCGCATTGCCGTGCGCTTCCAGTACGAATGGCACGACGCGGGCGGACAGTGGTATCGCTCCTACGGCAACGAGCAGTGGGAGTTCGACGAGCACGGGCTGATGAAGCGCCGCGAAGCGTCGATCAACGATATCGCGATTGCGGAGAAGGACCGCCGCTTTCACTGGACCGCGCCCGGGCCGCGGCCGGCGGATGTGGCGGGACTGGGGACGGATCCGTTCTGATGTTCGCGAGATAGCACGGCGAGCGCGTTGCACCCTCTCCCCTTGTGGGAGAGGGTGGCTCGCCGCATAGCGGCGAGACGGGTGAGGGGTATCTCTCCGCGACTCCAACTCTTATTGAATGCGCTGAGACAGACCCCTCATCCGGCGCTTCGCGCCACCTTCTCCCACAAGGGGAGAAGGGAAGAAGAGCAGCCGCGAGTTTCGTCGACTACGGCGCCGTGCGCCTTGCCAGAAACCTCGTAATTGCCCCACCGACCTTCGCATTATCCATCGGCTCGGCCAGCGATGCGCGCGCCGTCGCCACCACGTCATCCGGCGCCTTGCCGTCACGCAGCTCGCAGCACACTTGCGCGAACGCCACGTCGAACTCCGGATGCGGCTGCACCGTCAGCGTGGCGCCGTTGGCGTAGAGCAGCCCGGCATGCGGGGTGAAGTCGGACGACAGGATCGTCAGCGCATCGTTCGGGGGCTCGATCACCTGGTCCTGATGCGAGGCGGCGATGGCGACCGCTTCGCCCTCGACGACGCCGTTCTCAGGCAGCACCTGATAGACGTGCCGGCCGATGCCCCAGCCTTTCTCCGACTTACGCACGGTGCCGCCGAGCGCCTGCGCGATCAGCTGATGGCCGAAGCAGATTCCGACCATCGGCGTCTTGTTGGCGTAAGCGGTGCGGACAAAATCTTCCAGCGGCGCGATCCAGTCGAGCCCGTCATAGACGCCGGCCGCCGCGCCGGTGATCAGCACGGCCTCGAGCTTGCCCGGATCGGGAAGCGCGTCGCCATTCGGGATGCTGACGACGTCCACCGTAGCCGTCGGGTCCTCGGTGCGGACCATGCGTTCGAACATATCCGGGAACGAGCCGTGCTGCTCCCGATATTTTTGCGGGACCTGTCCGGTCTCGATGATGGTGATGCGTGCCATGTGCCCCCAAGAAGGTTGCGAAGCCTCAGTCGCTTTCTGCCCGATATTGCTGGTGTGACGCTGTGCGCTCCAGCAGTGCACTTTCCTTGCGGACCTCGTTGAGAAAGGCCTTGGCCAGGCGCGACAGCGGCTCGGCCTCCGACCATAGCATATAGGCGACCGCGTGCGTCGTCGGCGTGAACGGCCGTACGACAAGGCCGTGGCCACCGTTCTGGCGCGGCGAGAAGGGGTCGACGACGGCGGCGCCGACGCCAGCGGCGGCGAGCACACAGGCCGTGTTGCAGTAGCGCACCTCGACGGTCGGCTGAAACGGCGCGCCGGCGCGGGCAAAACTGTCGCGCACGGCTTCACCCAGCCGCGTGCCGCGTTCGAGCCCGATGAAAGGCAGGCCGGACAGATCCGAAGCCGAGATCATGGGCCTTTCGGCGAGCGGGTGCTGCGGCGGCAGCACGCACACCATCTCGCCGGTGTGCACCACCTCGTGCGCGATGCCGGGATGATGCGTCAGCCCGAGCGCGAAGCCGAGCTCGGCGACGCGGCTGAGCACGCCCTCGATGATGCCCTCGTAGCGGCGCACGTCGAAGAACACGCGCGTTTCCGGGCGGCGGCGCAGGAATCCTGATAGCGCGGTCGGGATGATGCTGTAGGCGAGCGGCGGCGTCGCCACGATGGCAAGATGCCCGGAGCGGTTCTCGCGCAGATCGCGCACGCGACTCTCGAGCTTTGCGTGCAGCGCGAAGATCGCCTCGCTCTCCTTGTACAGCGCCATCGCTTCTGCGGTTGGAAACAGCCGGTTGTTGACGCGCTCGAACAAGGCGAAGCCCGCCTGCGCCTCCATCGTCTTCAGCGCATTGCTGACCGCGGGTTGTGACAGGGCCAGTTCGTCCGCTGCCGCGACTGTGGTGCGATGGCGGATGACGGCGCGCAGGATTTCGAGCTGACGCAGGTTCATATCACTGCCGATTATACTCAGGGCCAAAACATCATAGCAGAACGAATTGATTTTGCAGCCCCGCTCGCCCGTAATGGCAGCGGATTTGCACGTCGCATCAAAGGGTTCATTCGCCCATTGAGGCAGCACTGCGCACAGATTGGAGGCAATCTTGGTTCGTGTCCTTCGCGCCGCCGCAGCTCAAATGGGGCCGACGCAAAAAGCCGATACGCGCGAGCATACGCTGTCGCGGATGCTTGCGCTGCTGGAGGAGGCGGCCGGCCGCGGCGCCAGCCTCGTGGTGTTCCCCGAGCTCGCCTTCACCACCTTCTTCCCGCGCTGGCTGCTCGAGGGTGAGGCGCTCGACCGTTATTTCGAGCGCGGAATGCCGAACCCGGCCGTGGCCAAACTGTTCGATCGTGCGCGGGCGCTGCGCGTCGGCTTCTATGTGGGTTATGCCGAGCAGACCGCGGACGGCCGCCGCTACAATTGCGCCATCCTGGTCGATCGCGACGGCGAGATTCTGGGCCGCTATCGCAAGGTGCACCTGCCTGGTTCGGTGGAGCCGCGGCCGGGCGCACGCTACCAGCAACTCGAGAAACGCTATTTCGAATATGGCGATCTCGGCTTTCCCGCCTTCCGCGCCGGCTCGGCCTGGGCCCACGCCATCATGGGCATGATGATCTGCAACGATCGGCGCTGGCCGGAATCCTGGCGCGTGCTCGGTCTGCAGGGCGTCGAGCTCGTCTGTATCGGCTACAATTCGGCTGCCTACGATCCCAATGGCGGCACCACCGAAGACGGCGCCTTGCGCACCTTCCACTCGACACTGGTGACGCAGGCCAACGCCTACATGAACGCGACCTGGGCGATCTCGGTGGCGAAGGCGGGCGAGGAGGACGGCTCCGGACTGATCGGCGGCTCCTGCATCGTCGATCCCAATGGGCGCATCGTCGCGCAGGCGCAGACGCTCGCCGACGAGGTGATCGTCGCCGACATCGATCTCGATCTGTGCCGCCAGGGCAAGGACAAGATGTTCAACTTCGCCGCCCACCGGCGGCCGGAGCAATACAGGGTGATCACTGAACGTGCCGGCGTCATCGAGCCGGCCGTTCTCGACGCGGATTGAATTCAAACGGCCGGTCGCGGCGCCAGCCAAAGGAGCTGACATGACACGCCTTTCGCATTTCCTCGCCCTTGCAACCCTGGCTGCCGCGACGTCGGCACAGGCGGCCGAGCTTCCCGCGGAGATCAAGCAGGCGGGCACGCTGAAGCTCACGGTCAACTCCACCTACGCGCCGATGGAATATCGCGATCCCGCGACCAATGAGCTCGTCGGGCTCGACATCGATCTGGCGAACGAGCTCGCCAAGCGGCTCGGCGGCCTCAAGATCGTCTGGAGCGAGACGCCGTTCGCCGAGCTGATTCCTTCGCTCCAGACCAAGCGCGCAGATTTCATCATCTCCGGCATCTCGGACCGCGCCTCGCGGCGCGAGACCGCCGATTTCGTCGATTACCTCCAGACCGGCCCGCAATTCTTCGTCATGGCGGACAATGGAGCCAAGGATGCGACCGATCTCTGCGGCAAGAAGGTCGGAACCACCCGCAGTACCAGCTTCCCGGTCGAGATCGAGAAGTGGAGCAAGCAGAATTGCGAGCCGGCCGGCAAGCCTGCCATCCAGTACGTTCCGGGCGAGAACTCGATCGACGTCCGCAACCAGCTCAAGCAAGGCCGCATCCATGCCGCCGTGCAGGGCAGCGAGACGCTGCCTTATGCGCAAACGCAGGAGCCCGGCAAATACCGTGTCGTCGGCGAGCCCTTCGCCAAAGGCTATCAAGGCATCATGTTCCGCAAGGACGATGCCGCCCTGCGCGAGGTCGTGACTGAAAAGCTCGCCGCCATGATCGCCGACGGCTCCTATAAGGCTGTTCTCGATAAATGGGGCTTAGGTGCGAACGCTGTGGCCCAGCCCATGCTCAACGCGGCGCTGCAATGAAGCCGGCGCCGGCACTCGCGGAAGGTTTCCCTGATCTGTCGGGGATGAGCATCGCGCGCGAGCCGCATTGGTTTCGCTGGCTCAGCGCCGCACTGATCATTCTGGTGCTCGCGGCCATTGCGCGCGCGTTTGCGAACGGCCAGATCGAATGGTCCTATGTCAGCCGCTTCCTGACCGCAAAAGTCATTCTCGAAGGCATCGTCAACACCATGGTGATGGCGGTGCTGGCGATGGCGCTCGGCATTGTCCTGGGCATCGTCGTCGCGATCATGCGGCTGTCGCCCAATCCGGTGCTGAAGACGGTGGCCGCCGGCTACACCTGGCTGTTCCGCGGCACGCCGCTGATCCTGCAGCTGCTGCTCTGGTTTAACCTCGCGCTGGTGTTCCCGACCATCGGCATTCCCGGCGTGTGGAGCGCGCGCGCCGTTGACGTCATGACGCCCTTCCTTGCCGCGCTGCTCGGGCTCGGCATCAACCAGGGCGCCTACACCTCCGAGGTGATGCGCGCCGGCATGCTGTCGGTCGACATCGGGCAGTATGAGGCGGCGCAGGCGATCGGCATGGGACGGCTGCGCGCGCTGCGCCGGATCGTGCTGCCGCAGGCGATGCGGGTGGTGATCCCGCCGCTCGGCAACGAGTTCATCGGCATGGTGAAGGCGACCTCGCTCGCGAGTGTCATCCAGTATCCGGAACTGCTGCACAACGCCGAAAACATCTATTACGCCAATTCCCGCGTGATCGAGCTCTTGATTGTCGCCGGGCTCTGGTACCTGCTCGTGGTCTCGATCCTGACGCCGCTCCAGATGCTGCTCGAACGCCGTTTTGCGCGCGGCACATTGCGGCTCGCGCAATGACAAAGCCCCTCGTCGCGATCCGCTCCGTCGCCAAGAACTTTGGTGAGTTCCAGGCTCTCAAAAGCGTCTCGCTCGACGTCTGGCCCGGCGAGGTGATGTGCCTGATCGGCGCCTCCGGCTCCGGCAAGACCACGCTGCTCCGCTGCATCAACCAGCTGGCCACGATCGATGCCGGCGGCATCTGGCTCGACGGCGAATTGCTCGGGGTGCGCGAGCAGGGCGGGCGGCTGCATCGGCTCGGCGAGCGCGAGATCGGGCGGCAGAGGCTGAAGACTGGTATGGTGTTCCAGCGCTTCAATTTGTTTCCGCACAAGACGGCGCTGGAGAACATCACCGAAGGCCCGGTCCAGGTGCAGGGACGCAAGGCCGACGAGGTGCGCACGGAAGCGCTCGAGCTTCTGCGCCGTGTCGGATTGTCCGCGAAGGCGGACTCGTATCCCGCACAGCTCTCGGGCGGCCAGCAGCAGCGCGTCGCCATTGCCCGCGCGCTGGCGATGAAGCCGATGCTGATGCTGTTTGATGAACCGACCAGCGCGCTCGATCCCGAGCTCGTCGGCGAGGTGCTCGCGGTCATGAAGGAGCTGGCGCGGAGCGGCATGACCATGATGGTGGTGACGCACGAGCTCGGCTTCGCGCGCGAGGTTGCTGATCGCGTCGTCTACATGGACCAGGGCGCGATCGTCGAACAGGGCCGCGCATCGGACGTATTGGGCGCCCCGCGCGAGGAGCGCACCAGGGCTTTTCTTTCCGCTGTGATCTGAATGGGAGCGTGTTGATGAAGAGACTTTTGGTTGCGGCGGCGTTCCTCGGCGTCATGAACGCGTCGGTGATGGCGATCGATCTGCCCGCGGAGATCGCCAAGCGGGGCAGCATCAAGGTGGCGTTGGTGCCGAACTATCCGCCGATGGAGTTCCGCGATCCCGCTACCAACGCGCTATCCGGCTTCGACATCGATCTCGGCGAAGCCATCGGCCGCAAGCTCGGCGTCAAGATCGAATGGACCGAGACCAGCTTTGCCGAGTTCATGCCGTCGATCTCGACGGGGCGGGTGGACGCCATCCTGTCCGGCTTCACCGACTATGCCAGCCGGCACGAGATCGCGTCCTTCGTCGATTATCTGCGCAGCGGTCCGCAGTTCTTCGTGCAGCAGTCGCGCAAGGCGGAATTCAAGGACGCCGCATCGCTCTGCGGCAAGAAGGTCGGCGCCAGCCGCCGCACCATGTTCCCGGCGCAGATCGCGGCTTGGAGCGAGAAGAATTGCGGCAGCAGTCCGATTCAGTTCGTCGGCACCGACGGCTCAGCCGACGCCCGCACCCAGCTCAGGCAGGGCCGCATCGATGCCGCCGCCCAGGGCAACGAGACGCTGCCTTACATCATGGACCTTGAGCCCGGCACCTATGCAACTGTGGGCGAGCCCATCGCACAGCAATTCACCGGCATCGCGCTGCCGGTCAAGGAAAAGGCACTGCAGCAGGCCATGCTGGAGGCGGTCGACGCGCTGATCGCGGACGGCACCTATCGCACCCTGCTTGCCAAGTGGAAACTGACGGACAACGCACTCGAGAAGGCGACCATCAATGCTGGACAGTAAAGCACTCCAGAGCATCCCGCTCGTCCCGGCCAACACCGCAGATCCTGCGCCGGACCATCCGTGGCCGAAGCCGTACAAGTCGGCGATGTTCCTGTCGTTCGACGTGGACGCTGAGAGCGCGTGGACCAGCAAGGACGCAAGTCACGCCCAGCGGCTCATCACCATGAGCTATGGCGGTTATGAGGCCCGCGTTGGCACGCCAAAACTGCTGGAGCTGCTCGACCAGCTCGATCTGAAGGCCACCTTCTTCGTCACGGGATGGTCGGTCGATGCGCATCCCGCGATGGCCGAGTCCATCCTCAAGGCCGGCCACGAGATCGGACATCACGGCTATCATCATCTGCTGCCCGATCCCGGCGATCCCTGGATCGAGGAGGAGCTTGAACGCGGTTTCGAGGCGCTCAAGCGTCGGCTCGGCGTGAAGCCGACCGGCTATCGCGCGCCCTATGGCGAGTTCACCGAGGAGCTGCGCGTCGCGCTGGTGCGTCACGGCATCGTCTACACCTCCTCGTTCCGCGACGACGTGCGGCCCTATCGCCATCGTCTTGCCGACGGCAAGCCCGGCACGATCGAGCTGCCGGTGACCGCGAGCTATGACGACTGGATGCATGGTCTCTCCGCCCGCTTCAGCCCGCGCTCGATCTTCCCCAAGGAGCACGTGCTCTCGATCTGGAAGGACGAGCTCGACGAGGTCCGCGACTGGGGCGCGATGGTGACGACGGTGCTGCATCCGCAGTGCAGCGGCCGCCCGATGCGGCTGCGCCTGCTGCGCGAATTTCTGACTTACGCAAAGTCATGCCCTGATGTCTGGATCACGACCGGCGAGAAGATCGCGGAGAACTTTTTGCGCCACGAGGCCGGTAACCGCTAGGGAGCGCCATGACCCGCATCCTTGTCATCAACCCGAACTCCTCGGCGTCGGTAACGGCGGCGATCGACGAGGCGGTCGCGCCGCTGCGGATCGCCGGCGGGCCTGACATCGAAGTGGTCGGCCTTGCCGAGGGCCCGCCCGGCATCTCGTCGCAGCGCGATGCCGACAGCGTCGTCATGCCGCTGGTGAATCGTGTGTCGCGCGACGACGCCGATGCCTTCGTGCTCGCTTGCTTCAGCGATCCCGGTCTGCATGCGGTGCGCGAGGCTGCCGGCGGCCGCCCGGTGCTGGGCATCGCCGAGTGCGGCATTTTTCGCGCGCTGATGCTCGGCGAACGTTTCGGCATCATCGCGCTGTCGCCGTCGAGCATCCGGCGCCAGCAACGGATGGTGCGGGTCATGGGCGTCGACGGCCGCTATGCCGGAAGCTGGTCGGTCGGCGCGAGCGCAGCCGAGACCGCAGCTGCAGATATCCGCGGCCGACTGATCGACGCCGGCCGCGCGCTGGTGACGCAATGCCGCGCCGATGTCGTGGTGATGGGCTGCGCCGGCATGGCCTCGCATCGCGCGGCGATTGCGGAGGCGATACGCGTGCCGGTGGTCGAGCCGGCGCAGCAGGCAGTCGCAGCCGCGATCGGCGCGGTCTTGCTCAACACGTAGAGCGCAATTATGGGACCCCGCTTTTGTGAAACCGCTCTGGCCCCGCGCTCCCTGCAACCTCTCCCGCTTGCGGGGGAGGTCGACGCGCGAAGCGCGGCGGGTGGGGGCTCTCTCCTCTTGGGAGTCCTCGCCTGCGGAGACACCCCACCCCAGCCCTCCCCCGCAAGCGGGAGAGGGAGCAAACTGCCGTTGCGGCAGCCTATGACTACACTTAGGAGCCTCTCGTAATGTCTCTCTCCCGCCGTTCGCTCCTTAGGGCTGCCGCAGCCCTGCCGGCGCTTTCGCTGCCGGGCATCGTGCGCGCCGAATCGCAAAGCACGCTCCGCTTCATCCCCGTGATCGATCTCGCCTTCGTCGATCCCATCTATTCGACCGCGCAGGTGTCGCGGAACCACGGCTTCATGGTCTATGACACGCTCTATGGCATGAGTGCCTCGCTCCAGGTCTCGCCGCAGATGCTGTCGGGCCACGTCATCTCCGGTGATGGGCTGCAATGGGACCTCAGCTTGCGCGACGGCATGTTCTGGCACGATGGCGAGCGCGTGCTCGCGCGCGACTGCGTGGCGAGCATTCGTCGCTGGGCTGCGCGCGACGGCTTTGGCGCTGAGCTGATGGAGGCAGCCGATGAGCTGACCGCCGCCGACGACCGCACCATCCGCTTCCGTCTCAAGCGTCCGTTCCCGCTGCTGCCGCAGGCGCTCGGCAAGGCCGCGATCAATGCCTGCTTCATGATGCCGGAGCGGCTGGCGAGCCAGGATCCGTTCAAGCCGTTGACCGAGGTGATCGGCAGCGGCCCGTTCCGCTACCTCGCCGACGAGCGCGTGCAGGGGGCGCGCAATGCCTACGCCAAGTTCGAGCGCTATCAGCCGCGCACCGACGGCAAGCCGGATTGGACCGCGGGGCCGAAGATCGTGCACTACGACCGCGTGGTCTGGACCACCACGCCCGATGCGGGCACCGGCGTCGCCGCGCTGCAGACCGGCGAGCAGGACTGGCAGGAGACCACGCCGCACGATCTGTTGCCGGTGATCAAGGCTGCCGGTGACATCGAGACGCGCATCCTCGATCCCAGAGGTTACGCCTGCATGCTGCGCCTCAATCACCTGCAGCCGCCGTTCGACAATCCCGCCGTCCGCCGCGCACTGCTCGGTGCGATCGACCAGTCCGCGTTCATGACGGCGGTCGCCGGTGTCGATCCCGCTTTTCAGGTTTCGCCGATCGGTTACTTTGCGCCCGGCACGCCGATGGCGAGCGAGGTCGGGCTCGACGTGTTCCGCGGTCCGCGCGACTACGCCAAGGTCAAGGCCGACCTGAAAGCTGCCGGCTACAATGGCGAGAAGATCGTGGTGCTCGTGCCCACCAATTCGCTGGCGCAGAAGCCGCTCGGCGAGATCGCGGTCGATAGCTTGCGCAAGGCCGGCATGAACGTCGAATATGCCGGGCTCGATTTTGCCGTCGTGTTGCAGCGCCAGCTCAAGAAGGACCCGATCGGGCAGGGCGGCTGGAGCGCGGCGGTCGGCAACTGGCAGGGCATCGACTGGCTCAACCCGGCCGGCAACACCAACATCCGCGGCGAAGGCAAGGTCGCCGGCTGGTATGCGAGCGAGAAGATGGGGGCCTTGCGCAGCCAGTGGCTGGCCGCTTCCGAGCTCGCCGAGCAGCAGCGCATCTGCCGCCAGGTCCAGGCGGTCGCGTTCGAGGAAATTCCCTACATCCCGATCGGCCTGTACAAGCAGCCGACCGCCTATCGCAAAGCCATCACCGGCATTCTCGACGGCACGGCCGTCTTCTGGAACGTGCGCCCCGCATGAGTACGATCGCAATCTTCGGCAGCTATGTGCTGTCACGCAAAGACGGCGCGCAGGATGTGCTGCGCGACCATTGGGTCCTGGTCGAAGGCAAGAAGATCGCCGCGATCACGCGCGACAAGCCGCGCGCGGACGAGGTCTACGACCGCCCCGGCCGCTTCGTTCTGCCGGGTCTCCTCAACCTGCACAATCACTGCTTCAGCGAGGCGGTGGCACGCAGCCATACCGAGGACGGCAACGGCCGCAAGAACAGCCAGAGCATCGTCTACACGGTGCTGCTGCCGCTGACCAAGCGCGGCGCCGATCTGCTGTCGGCGGAGGAACGCATGGCGGTGGCGCGGCTCGGCATCCTCCAGCTTCTCAAGGGCGGCGCCACCACGGTGATGGAGCCGTTCCGCAATTCGATCCCTGAAATGTTCGACGCCGCCGAGGAGATGGGCATTCGCTTTTATGGCGCGCCCTATCTGTTCTCGACGTCGGACGCAAAGGCCGGCCCCGACGGCGTGGTGCAATATTCCGGCGATGACGGCGCCGCCGACATGGCGACGTGGGATGCGCTCTACCAGCGCTGGAACAATCGGGGCGACGGCCGCATCGGCCTCGCCATGAGCCCGCACGCCACCGACACCTGCGGCCCCGATCTCCTGAAAGCTTGCGCCGCGCGGGCGCGCGAGCTCGGCGTGCCCATCACGACGCATATGGCGCAGAGTCGCGCCGAAGTCGAGACCATCGGCAAGCGCTATGGCGGGCGCACGCCGGCGCAATATCTGGATTGGCTCGGCCTGCTCGCGCCCGATTTGATGGCGGCGCATTGCATGTTCAGCAGCGACGACGATCTCAAGCTGATGGCCGCGCGCGGCATGACCGTTCTGAACTGCCCGCGCGTGTTCGCGCGCGCCGGCGTCACCGCGGCCTTCAGCCGGTTCGCCGAGCATGGCGTGCGCACCGTGGTCGGCACCGACGGCTACAACATGGACCTGCTCGGTGAGCTCAATGCGGCGTCGCTGATCTCCAAGACGACGTCGCAGCGCGCCGATGTCGCCAATTCGCCCGAGCTGATCGAAGCGAACACGACTGTCGCCGCCGACGTCATCAAGCGGCCCGATCTCGGCCGGATCGAGCCGGGCGCGACCGCCGATCTGACCGTGGTCGATCTCACCCATCCGCATCTCCAGCCGCTGTTCGATCCCCGCCGCGCGCTGATCGCGCTCGCCAACCGCGCCAATATCGATCAGGTGATCGTCGATGGCCGCGTGCTGATCGATGCCGGGCTCTATCTCGGCGCCGACGAAGCGGCGATCATCGCAGCAGGCAGCGCCGCGATCGGCAAGATCTGGGATCTGCCGGAAGCGCAGGCCGCGTTCAATGGCTGAGGCCAGCGTCGCCCTCGAACTCCATCAGCGCCTTGCGCATGGTCTCCACCAGATCCAGCGCCACCGGCGACGGACTGCGCTGCGCCGGGAAGACGGCGGAGAATTCGAAGTCGATGCGCGGAAGGAAGCGCCGCACGACGACGCCGCGCGTCGCAAATTCCTGTGCGGTGAAGGGATCGCAGATCGAGACCCCGAGCCCTGATGACACCATGCCGCACATGATCTCCGACAGCGTGGTCTCGACCCTGAGCACGCGGCGGACGTCGCTGCGGTGAAAGACCTGGTCGACGAGGTGCCGGCTCGACGATCCCGCCGACAGCGAGATGAACGTCTCGCCCTCGAAATCGCGCGGCTCCAGCACTTCCTTCTCCGCGAGGCGATGTCCGGTCGGCAGCACCGCGACGCGCGCCAGCGCCGGCAGCCGCAGGCTCGGCAGGCCGGAATGGGCAATCGGCACCTCGGCAAAACCGATGTCGCATTGATTGTTCAAGACCCAGTCGACCACGATCGGCGAGATCACGCCGAAGAAGGCCAGGTTGAGGTTGGGCCGTTCCATCAGGAAATGCCCGGCAAGTCGTGGCAGATAGCCGTTCGCCAGCGCCGGCAGCGCGGCGATGCGCAGCGAGCCGGTGCGGCGGCCACGGATTTCTTCGGCCGCAGCCGTGATGCGTTCGAGACCGACGAAGGACCGTTCGACCTCGGTGTAGAGCGCCATTGCCGCGGCAGTCGGCACGAGGCCGGTGCCGCGCCGCTCGAACAGCTCCATTTTCAAGAGCGCCTGGAGATCGCGCAGCAACCGGCTGACAGCGGGCTGCGTCACCACCATCAGCCTCGCGGCCTCGGTGACGCTGCCGGTCAACATCATCGCGCGGAAGGCCTCTATCTGCCGCGAATTGATACGCGCCATTCCAAACCCATCCATAACATTTAGGCATACAGAGGTTGCCATTATTCATTGGACGATGGAAGTATAGGTTGCGATCTTTTTCATCAGGACTGGAGACAGCCCGCTTTTTCGGCAGATTGGAGGGGTTCAAGCCTCCAGATCGCGCCAAAACCCGCCGAATGGGCGCCGGAGCCTGCTTGGAGACGGGATTGCGCGGAAGGAAATGCGGAAGAGGCTTCAGCCAGCGAGACTCGTCGGCACGTCACCTCATTCCGGTATGGAGATCGGTCCACATGAAGACTCTTCGCCTTCTGACCGCGGTCAGCATCGCAGCGCTCATTGCCGCCACCTCAGTCGCTTCGGCCCAGCAAAAGACGCTCTACGTCGCCGGCTATGGCGGCTCGTTCGAGAAGACGATCCGCGACGAGGTGATCCCTGCCTTTGAGAAGGAGAACGGCGTCAAGGTCGAATACGTCGCCGGCAACTCCACCGACACGCTGGCCAAGCTCCAGGCGCAGAAGGGCAATCAGCAGATCGACGTCGCCATCGTCGATGACGGCCCGATGTACCAGGCGATCCAGCTTGGCTTCTGCGGTAAGCTCGAGGGACTGCCGGCCGATCTCTACGACACCGCGCGCTTCAAGGACGATCGCGCCGTCGCCATCGGCATCGTCGCGACAGGGCTGATGTACAACACCAAGGTGTTCAAGGAGAAAGGCTGGGCGCCGCCGACCTCGTGGAATGACCTGAAGGACACGAAATACGCAAAGCAGCTGGTGATCCCGCCGATCAACAACACCTACGGTCTCGAAGCGCTGGTGATGCTGTCGAAGATGAACGGCGGCGGCGAGACCAATGTCGATTCCGGTTTCAAGATCTTCAAGGAACAGATCAATCCGAACGTGCTCGCCTACGAGCCGTCGCCGGGCAAGATGACCGAGCTGTTCCAGTCCGGCCAGGCCGTGATCGCGGTGTGGGGCACCGGTCGCGTGCAGAGCTTTGCCAACACCGGCTTCCCCGTCGACTTCATCTACCCGAAGGAAGGAGCCGCGACGCTGCTGACGACGGCGTGTCCGATCACCAAGCCCAACGCTTCGCCGCTGGCGTCAAGCTTCGTCAAGATGCTGCTCGACCCCAAGATCCAGCTCGTGATGCTGAAGGATTACGGCTACGGCCCGGTGCTGAAGTCGCTGGTGATCCCGCCGGAGCTCGGCAAGATGGCGCCGATCGGCGAGCGTGCGGCCAAGCTCTATAATCCGGACTGGACCGTCATCAACGAGAAGCGCGAGGAGTGGACCAAGCGCTGGAATCGCGAGGTCGAGCGTTGATCTGATCGTCGCAGCGGAGACAGCGTATGGCCTATCTCGAGCTCGATCGGGTCGCCAAGCAATTCGGGGCGCAGACTGTGGTCGACGACTTCAGTCTCGCCGTGGGGAAGGGGGAGTTCATCTCCTTCCTCGGCCCCTCCGGCTGCGGCAAGACCACGACCCTGCAGATGATCGCGGGTTTCCTCGATCCCACCCGCGGCGCCATCCGCCTGGAGGACAAGGATCTGACCGCGATCCATCCGGCCAAGCGTGGCCTCGGCATCGTGTTCCAGAGCTACGCGCTGTTTCCGCACATGACCGCGGCGGAGAACGTCGCCTTCGGTCTCGAGATGCGCAACGTGCCGCGCACTGAAAGGGCCGAGCGCGTTCGTGCCGCGCTCGCGATGGTCGGCCTTGCCGGCTTTGAGGACCGCCATCCCCGCCGCATGTCCGGCGGCCAGCAGCAGCGCGTGGCACTCGCCCGCGCGCTGGTGATCAAGCCGAGCGTGCTCCTGCTCGACGAGCCGCTGTCCAATCTCGACGCCAAGTTGCGCGAGGAGATGCAGATCGAGCTGCGCCAGATCCAGCGTACCATCGGCACCACCACGATCCTCGTCACCCACGACCAGAACGAGGCGATGTCGCTGTCCGACCGCATCGTGGTGATGAGCCAGGGGCGCATCGAACAGATCGGCTCGCCGCAGGAGACCTATGAGAAGCCGGCCTCGGCCTTCGTCTCGCAATTTCTCGGCAAGACCAACGATTTTGCCGCGGCGGTCGATCGGAGCGCCACGTCAGCGCGGGTGACGGCGGGCTCCTGGAGTGCGCCGGCCCCGGCGGGCCTCAGCGGTGCCGTCACCGTCAGCATTCGCCCTGAAAGAATCGGCTTCGGCGATGCCGGCCTGAGCGCAAAAATCGTCACGCGCATCTTCCAGGGCAATCACTGGCTGTTCCAGTGCGACAGCGAATGCGGCCCGGCGATCGTGATCCGCCAGAATGACGGCAAGGCGCAGCCGACCGAGGGCGAGACGGTTCGCCTGACCTGGCGGCCCGAGGACATGAGCGTCCGCGCGAGGGCTGTCGCATGAGCGCGGCCGCCGAGGAGCGCCGCGCGCGTGCGCCCTGGGCGCTGACGGCGCCCGCCCTGATGCTGTTCGTCGGCGTGCTGCTGATTCCGCTGGCGATGACGGTGATGCTGTCGTTCCACGATTGGGGCCAGTACAAGGGCATCGAGCCGGTCTTCATCCTCAAGAACTGGCACGAGATCGCGACCGATCCCTATTACGCCGAGATGTTCTGGCGCACCTTTCGCATCGCGATGCTGACCACGCTGCTCACCGCGCTGCTCGGGGCGCCAGAAGCCTACATCCTCAATCGAATGAGCGGGCGTTGGAAAAGCTTCTTCCTGCTCGTCATCCTCGGGCCGCTTCTGATCTCCGTGGTGGCTCGCACGCTTGGCTGGGCGCTGCTGTTCGGCGGCAACAACGGCCTCGTCAACAAGCTCTTGATGTCGCTCGGGGTGATTAGCTCGCCCATTCCCTTCATGTTCACCGAGACCGGCATGGTCATCGCGCTCGCGCATGTGATGATGCCGTTCATGGTGCTCTCGGTGTGGGCGGCGCTGCAGCGGCTCGATCCGCAGATCGAGAATGCCGCGATGTCGCTCGGCGCCGGCCCCGCGACCATCATACGCCGCATCATCATGCCGCAGATCATGCCGGGTGTACTGTCGGGTGCGATCATCGTGTTTTCGCTCTCGGCCAGCGCGTTTGCGACGCCCGCGATCATCGGCGGCCGCCGGCTCAAGGTCGCAGCGACGCTCGCCTATGACGAGTTCCTCAACACGCTCAACTGGCCGCTGGGCGCGGCGGTCGCGACGCTGCTACTGGTCGCGCTGGTGCTGATCGTCGTCGGCAGCAACGTGCTGATCGAGCGGCGCTACGCGGAGGTGTTCCGATGAGACGGAACGGCCCGCTGGCGCTGATCTTCCATACCTTCTTCGTCATCGTCATGGTGGCGCCGATCCTGGTGGTCTGTCTCGTCGCCTTCACGCCCGAGGGCTTCCTGTCGCTGCCGACCAACGGCTTTTCGCTGCGCTGGTTCAGGACGATCGCGAACTATCCCGAATTCATCCACGCCTTCTGGGTCAGCCTTGGCCTCGGCGCGCTGTCATCGTTCGTGGCGCTCCTGTTCGCAGTGCCGGCGGCACTGGCGATCGCGCGCTATCGATTCCGCGGCCGCGATGCGCTGGCCGCGCTGTTCCTCTCGCCGTTGATGATCCCGCATGTCGTGCTCGGCATCGCTTTCCTGCGCTTCTTCACCTCGGCCGGCCTCGGCGGCAGTTTTGCTGCGCTGATCATCGCGCATGTCATCATCGTGTTTCCGTTCGCGCTGCGGCTGACGCTTGCGGCCGCGACAGGCATGGACCGCACGGTCGAGATAGCCGCGGTTTCGCTCGGCGCCGGCGGCTGGACGCTGTTTCGCCGCGTGACCTTGCCGTTGATCCTGCCCGGCGTCATCAGCGGCTGGGCGCTCGCCTTCATCCAGTCCTTCGACGATCTCACCATGACCGTCTTCCTTGCAGCACCCGGCACCGAGACGCTGCCGGTGCGCATGTTCCTTTATATCCAGGACAACATCGATCCGCTGGTGACGTCGGTCTCCGCCTGCGTGATCGCTGTTACCATGACCGCCCTCATTCTGCTCGACCGCTTCTACGGGCTCGACCGTGTGCTCGCCGGCAAGGGCGATACGGGACGATAGGAGAACTGATGTCCAACGACTATGACGTCGCCGTCGTCGGCGGCGGGTTGCTCGGCTCCGCAATTGCCTGGGGACTCGGCCGGCTCGGCAAGAAGGTCGCCGTGCTCGACGAAGGCGACATCACCAAGCGCGCCTCGCGTGCGAACTTTGCGCTGGTCTGGGTCCAGAGCAAGGGACTCGGCATGCCAGCCTATACGGTGTGGACCGTGCAGGCGTCGCAGGAGTGGGCTCGGCTTGCTTCCGAGCTGAAGCAACAGACCGGCCTTGATGTCTCGCTTCAGCAGAATGGCGGTTTTCATCTCACCCTTGGCGAAGAGGAGTTCGGCCAGCGTACCGAGTTGGTCAAGCGCATGCACAATCAGGCCGGTGCTGCCGACTACAAGATGGAGATGCTCTCCGCATCCGAGGTGAAGAAGTCGCTGCCGCTGATCGGGCCGGAGGTCTCCGGCGGCAGCTATTGCCCGCTCGACGGCCACGTCAATTCGCTGCGCACCTTCCGCGCCTTCCACACCGGCTTCAGGGCGTTCGGCATCGACTATCTTCCGGAGCGGCCGGTCTCGGCGATCAGCAAGAGCGGCGGCGAGTTTCGCCTGACCACGCCGAAGGGCGAGCTGTGCGCGGCCAAGATCGTGCTCGCCGCCGGCAATACCAATCAGATGCTCGCGCCGATGGTCGGCCTCTACGCGCCGATGGGCCCGACCCGCGGTCAGATCGTGGTGACCGAGCGCACCATGCCATTCCTGCCGCATCCGCTGACCACCATCCGCCAGACCGACGAGGGTACGGTGATGATCGGCGACAGCAAGGAAGACGAGCTCGATGATCGTGCGTTGAAACATTCGATCAGCGCCGTGATGACCGATCGCGCCCAGCGCATGTTCCCGCATCTGTCGCGGCTCAACGTGGTCAGGAGCTGGGCCGGCATCCGCGTCATGCCGCAGGACGGCTTTCCGATCTACGACCAGTCGCAGACGCATCCCGGCGCCTTTGTCGCCTGCTGCCATTCCGGCGTAACGCTGGCCTCCAACCACGCCTTCGAGATCGCGCGCATGGTCGCACAAGGCGCGCTCGAGCCGGAGCTGGTCGGTGCGTTCTCCGCCAGCCGGTTCGGCGAGGCAGGCGCTGCGAACAACAGCGGCTATTAGAGATTTCTGAAGGAGCCTAGAGGCATCCCCATGTTTAGACGATCCGAACAGGACAAGCGACCGCAGGTCGAGATCTTCGTCGACGGCGTTGCCGTCGCGGCGCGCCAGGGTGACACCGTCTCGGCCGCGCTACTGGCCTCCGGCCGCGACGCACGGCGTTCTACCGCCGTGAGCGGCGCGCCGCGTCTGCCCTATTGCATGATGGGCGTGTGCTTCGACTGCCTCGTCACCATCGACGGCGTCGGCAACCGCCAAGGCTGCCTCGTGCCCGTCGCCGAGGGCATGCAGATCGAGATTCAGAAGGGCAAGCGGGAGATCGGAAAATGACTGTGGCTCCCAAGCGCGAAGCCTATGATGTCGTGGTGATCGGCGCCGGACCCGCGGGCCTTGCCGCCGCCGCGACATCGGCCGAAGCCGGCCTGTCGACGTTGCTGCTCGACGAGAACATCGGCCCGGGCGGGCAGGTGTTCCGCGCCATCGCGTCCACGCCGGTAACCGATCGCAATCAGCTCGGCGCTGATTATTGGGTCGGTGCCGATCTCGTGCAGTCGCTGCGTGCGACCAGCGCCGAGGTCATCCATCGTGCCACGGTCTGGAGCCTCGACCGCAACCTCGATATCGCCGTCTCGGTCGGCGGCGCGTCCGCCTTCGTCAAGGCGCAGCGCGTGATCCTTGCGACCGGCGCACTGGAGCGACCGTTTCCGATTCCCGGCTGGACGCTGCCGGGCGTGATGACCGCGGGCGCGGCGCAGACGATGCTGAAATCATCGGCGCTGGTTCCGGATGGTCGTACGGTGATCGCAGGGCAGGGGCCGCTGCTCTGGCTGCTCGCCGCGCAGATCCTGCGCCTCGGCGGTCGCATCGACCGCATCCTCGACACCACCGAGCGCGGCAATTACTTCGCGGCGCTGCCGCACGCCTTCGCCTTCCTGACCTCGCCCTATTTCGCCAAGGGCCTCGCGATGATGCGCGAGGTGAAGGCCAAGGTGCAGGTCGTCTCTGGCGTCACCGAGCTCTCGGCGGCCGGCGAGGGCCAGCTCGCCACCGTGAGCTATGTCGCGGGCGGCAAGCGCGAGACCATTCCCGCGGATCTGCTGCTGCTGCATCAGGGCGTCGTGCCCAACGTCAACCTCGCAATGTCCGCTGACGTCGAGCATCGCTGGGACGATCTGCAACTGTGCTGGTCGCCAGTGCTCGACGCGAGCGGCAATTCGTCGGTCGCCGGCATTGCGATCGCCGGCGACGGCGCCGGCATCGGTGGTGCCAATGCAGCCGTGGTGCGGGGCCGCATTGCGGCGCGCGCAGCGGTCGAAGCGTTGGCCCCCGCGGCCGCCGCAAAACTTCGGTCGATGGCAGCGTTGCGTGCCGATCTTGCCAAGGCCGAGCGTGGCCGCGTCTTCCTCGACACGCTGTTCCGCCCAGCGCCGCAGTTCCGGATCCCCTCCGGCGATACCATCGTCTGTCGCTGCGAAGAGGTCACGGCAAAGGACGTTCTCGATTCCGTTGCGATCGGCGCGACCGGTCCGAACCAACTCAAGGCCTATCGCCGCACCGGCATGGGCCCGTGCCAGGGCCGGCTCTGCGGCCTCACCGTCACCGAGCTGATGGCGCAGGCGCGCGGCAAGACTCCGCAGGAGATCGGCTATTACCGGCTGCGCGCGCCGGTGAAGCCGATCACGCTCGCCGAGCTCGCGGCCGTTCCGAAGAGCGAGGCCGATATCAAGGCGGTGGTGCGCGGATGACGAGATGCGTGGATGCGATCGTCGTCGGCGGCGGCATCCACGGATGCTCTACCGCGTTGCATCTGTGCCTCGCCGGCCTTCAACCGGTGTTGATCGAGAAGGATTATGCCGGACGCCACGCCTCCGGCGTCAATGCCGGCGGCGTCCGCCAGCTCGCGCGGCACATCCCCGAGATTCCGCTCTCGATCCGCTCGATGGGAATCTGGGAGAAGATCAAGGATCTCCTCGATGACGATTGCAGTTTCGAGAGCCACGGCCAGGTGCTGGTCGCTGAGAACGAGGAGGAGCTCGCGGTCTGCCGTACGCGCGTGGCCGAACTCAATGCGCTCGGCTTCACCCACGAAGAGCTGATCGACGCGACTGAATTGCGCCGGCTGGTGCCGGCGGTGGCTGAAAGCTGCCCCGGCGGCGTGGTCTCGCGCCGTGACGGCGCCGCCAATCCGGCGCAGACGACGACGGCATTCCGCCGCAAGGCCGAACAGCTCGGCGCGACCGTGCGCGAGGGCGTCGCCGCCAGCAACATCCGATACAGTGATGGCCTCTGGCACGTCGATGTCGGTGCTGAAACCTTTGCCGCGCCGGTGCTGGTCAACGCCGCCGGCGCCTGGGCCGGCAAGATCGCGGCCGCGCTCGGCGAGCCCGTTCCGGTCGAGACCGTGGCGCCGATGCTGATGATCACCTCGCGCGTGCCGCACTTCATCGACCCCGTCGTGATCCTGCGTGGGCGTAAGCTCTCCTTCAAGCAATTCTCCAACGGCACCGTGCTGATCGGCGGCGGCCATCTGGCAACGCCCTATCAGGATCGCAACGAGACGGTGCTGGACTGGAAGAGCCTCGCGACCAGCGCCCGCACCGTGTTCGAGCTGTTTCCGGTGATGCGCAGCGCCACCATCGTCCGGGCCTGGGCCGGGATCGAAGCGAAGATGAAGGACGATATTCCCGTGTTCGGACCGAGCAGCCGTCACAAGGGGCTCTATCACCAGTTCGGCTTCTCGTTGCACGGCTTTCAGCTCGGCCCCGGCGCCGGCGCCGTCATGGCGGAGCTGATCGTGAACGGCGGCACCCAGACCCGCGTCGGTGATCTCGGCATCGACCGCTTCCATCCTTCCACGCTCTAACAATGAGGACATCATGAGCATCACCCGCAGCATCCGTACGCCCATCATGCACCGGGCCGTCGAGGCCAACGGCTTCGTCTTCCTCGGTGGCACCATCGCCGACGACACCTCGGTCTCGATGGGCGACCAGACCCGCAACATCCTCGGCAAGATCGCCGGCTATCTGAAGGAAGCCGGCACCGACAAGAGCCGCGTCGTCAGCGCCTCGATCTTCGTCACGGATCTCTCCAAGAAGAAGGAGATGGACGCGGCCTGGACCGAATTCTTCGGTGACAATCTGCCGACCCGCGCCACGGTCGGCGTCGCCGATCTCGGCGGCAGCGCGCTGATCGAGGTGGTCGTCACCGCGCTCAAGGGCTGATCGCGGCAGGCCGAGGAGGGACGTCGGCGCCGGCCGCGCTGTCGTCTCTCGGCCGCCTTGATCTCGGCCTTCGATGGAATTACTTAGAGAGTTCATCAGCCAGGAACTTCGCAGCCATGGATTTTACCCCGACCGCAAAGCCCATCCGCCTTGCTCACGGGGAATTCCATGCCTGCTTCAATCATCCTGTCGAATCTGTCGCTGTCCACGCCTGACGGCCGTCCTCTTCTCTCAAACATCGATCTGACGTTCGGCGCCGAGCGGACCGGCCTCGTCGGTCGCAATGGCGTCGGGAAGACGACGTTGCTCGCGTCGATCTCCGGGGAGCATCTTCCCCAGGCGGGGCGCGTCGTCGTCAACGGAACCGTGGGTTTGCTGCGCCAGGATGTCCAGCTCCTTGCGGGTGCGACGGTGGCCGATCTGTTTGAGGCGCGAGGTCAGCTCGCGCTGCTTCGCCGGGCCGAGCGGGGAGAAGCCTCGGCCGACGACCTCGCCGAGATCGATTGGACTCTCGAAGTACGCTTACAGGCTGCGCTTGCACGTCTCGGGTTTGATCTCGCTCCCGACACCGAGCTGGAGCGGCTGTCCGGCGGCCAGATCACGCGGGTTCGCCTCGCCGCATTGGTCTTTGCCGAGCCGGACTTCCTGCTGCTGGACGAGCCAACCAATAATCTTGACCAGGACGGCCGCAAGGCCGTGATCGATCTCCTCGCAGCCTGGCGCGGCGGTGCAATCATCGTCAGCCACGATCGGCGCCTGCTCGACACGATGGATGCGATTGTCGAGTTGACGTCGCTCGGAGCCACGCGATACGGCGGCAATTGGAGCAGGTTTCGCGAACAGAAGGCCGTCGAGCTCGCCGCCGTCAGGCACGACCTCGCGCATGCCGAGAGGAGGCTATCCGAGATCGACGGCAAGGCGCAGGAGGCCGCGGAGAAGAAAGCGCGCAAGGACAGCGGCGGCAGGAAGAAGCGCGCCAAGGGCGACATGCCGCGCATCCTGGCGGGGGCGCGCAAGGATCGGAGCGAGGATACCGGCGGCAAGACCGCGCAAATCGCCGAGCGGCAGCGCGCGGAAGCGCTTCAAGCCGTCGACGAGGCACGCCGATGCATCGAAATTCTTCAGCCGCTCTCCGTCAGGCTGCCCGCGACGGGCCTGCCGGCGGGCAGGGAGTTGTTTTGGCTCGACCGCGTCAGCGCCGGCTATCGGCCGGAGCAGCCGGTCTTGCGCGATCTCTCATTCGCCGTCGTCGGTCCGGAGCGCGTCGCGCTGGTCGGGCCCAATGGCTCCGGCAAGACGACGCTGCTGAAGCTCATCGCCGGCGAGCTGCGGCCGCTTTCTGGCATTGTGCGCGTCAGGCCGGATTTCGCGCTGTTCGACCAGAAGGTCAGCCTGCTCGATCCCTCGATCTCCATCCTGGACAATTTTCGGCGTCTCAATCCGAAGGCGGGTGCGAATGAGTGCCATGCCGCGTTGGCGCGGTTCATGTTTCGCGCCGATGCCGCCTTGCAGGCAGCCGGAAGCCTCAGCGGCGGGCAAATGTTTCGCGCGGGCCTCGCTTGCGTGCTGGGCGGGTCATCGCCGCCGTCGCTGCTGATCCTGGATGAGCCGACCAATCACCTCGACATCGAGTCCATCGAAGCGGTCGAAGCAGGCTTGAGGGCCTATGATGGCGCGCTGCTCGTCGTCAGTCATGACGAAGCGTTCCTGCAGGCGATCGGGGTCACGCGGCGACTCGACCTCGCCGCCAAGGTGCTGCGCACTCACGGCGGGATCGTCTGATCCCGCCCGGCAGTCCTGATTTGGCAGTGATTTTCAAAAACCCGACGCCCTGCCCCCAGCGCGTCGGGTAGAAAAAATGAGTATCAATCCGTGATCCCAACGCAACTGTTGTGACGCGTCTCGCAGCAATTGACCACTCCGGGAAACTACCGCGTCGGAACCGCGCTGAGCCGGCTGGTTTGCAACCTACGATGCTGCACTCCCGCCCGGCTCGAGCGCTTCGCCGATCTCGAGCGGATGGGCCATGGTCTCATGCAGCGCCTCGCGGTCGAGCTCGCCTTCGGAGATGCTGATGACCACGCAGGCGACGCCGTTGCCGATCAGATTGGTCAGCGCGCGGCATTCGCTCATGAACTTGTCGATGCCGACCAGGATCGCGATCGACTGGATCGGGATATCGGGCACGATCGACAGTGTCGCGGCGAGCGTGATGAAGCCCGCGCCGGTCACGCCAGAGGCACCCTTCGAGGTGATCATGGCGATGCCCAAAATGCCGAGCTCCTGCCAGATGGTCAGATGCGTGTTGGTCGCCTGCGCCAGAAACAGCGTCGCCAGCGTCATGTAGATGTTGGTGCCGTCGAGGTTGAAGCTGTAGCCGGTCGGAATCACGAGGCCGACCACCGAGCGCGAGGCGCCGAGATGCTCCATCTTCTGGATCATCTGCGGCAGCACCGTCTCGGAGGACGACGTGCCGAGCACGATCAGCAGCTCGTCCTTGATGTAGGCGATGAAGCGGAGGATCGAGAAGCCGGCGAGCCGCGCGATCGCACCTAACACCACGAGCACGAACAGCATGCTGGTGAGATAGAACGTGCCGATCAGGGCGGCGAGATTGATCAGCGAGCCGAGGCCGTAGGCGCCGACCGTGAACGCCATCGCGCCGAAGGCGCCGATCGGGGCGACGCGCACGATGATGCGGATGATGCCGAAGAACATCTTCGCGGCCTTGTCGATCGCGTCCGCAATGGGCTCGCCGGCTTTGCCGAGGAAGGCGATGGCGAAGCCGGACAGGATCGAGATCAGCAGCACCTGCAAAAGATCGCCGCGCGCGATCGCGCCCAAATAGCTGTCGGGGATGATCGCCATCAGATGGGCGACGATGCCTTCTTCCTTGGCTTTGGTGACGTAGGTGGCCACTGATTTCGGATCGATCGTGGCGGGATCGATATTAAAGCCGTGCCCGGGCTGGAGAATCTCGCCGACCAGGAGGCCGACCGCGAGCGCGACGGTCGAGACCGTCTCGAAATAGATCAGCGACTTCAGCCCGACCCGGCCGACGCGCTTGAGGTCGCCCATCGAGGAGATGCCGTGCACCACGGTGCAGAAGATCACCGGCGCGATCATCATCTTGATCAGCGCGATGAAGCCGTCGCCGAGCGGCTTCAAGGCCTTGCCGAGATCGGGGTAGAAATAGCCGATGAGTACGCCGAGCGCGATCGCGATCAGCACCTGCACGTAGAGGATCTTGTACCAGGGCTGATGCCGGCGATGGATGGCTGGCTGGATCGCGACTTGTGTCATAGAGTGGCCCCGGAACGCATTGATTTTGCGTGATTTCGATCTTGCATGGCTTGCATCATGTGATGGTCGCCGCAGAAGCGACAATCACATTTTTGTCTGTTCGCACGAAGATCGGTCGCTGCACCGCAACTGGGGGGAACATGTCGACTTCATCAGGCTCCGGCCGGCAACAGCAAACCTATTTCCCGCGTTGGACGTTGAAGACCTCAGGCGTGATCATGCCGGAGGAGCGGCTGTCGTGGGGCCAGACGATTGTCTCCGGTCTCCAGCATTGCGTCGCCATGTCGGGCTCGACGATCATCGCGCCGCTGCTGATGGGGTTCGATCCCAATGTCGCCGTCCTGTTCTCCGGCATCGGTACGCTGATCTTCTTCGTCATCGTCGCGGGGCGCGTGCCAAGCTATCTCGGCTCGAGCTTCGCGTTCATCGCTGTCGTGATCGCCGCCACCGGCTATGCCGGGCAGGGGCCGAACCCGAACTTGTCGGTTGCGCTCGGCGGCATCGTTGGCGCCGGGGTGCTCTATGGCGTGATCGCGCTGATCGTGATGTGGTTGGGGGTCGGCTGGGTCGAGCGGCTGCTGCCACCGGCCGTCACCGGTGCGGTGGTCGCGGCGATCGGCCTCAACCTCGCGCCCGTGGCGGTCAAGGCAGTAAGCGCTGGCACTTTCGATACGTGGATCGGGCTTGCGACCGTTCTGATCATCGGCGTGGTGGCCGTTGCGGCGCCAGGCCTGTGGCGCCGCCTGCCGATCATCCTCGGTGCGATCGGCGGATATCTTCTGTACTTGCTGATTGCCAACGGCCTCGGTTTCGGCAAGCCGATCGACTTCACTCAGCTTTCGGCCGCGCCGTGGCTCGGCATGCCGAGCTTTACCACGCCGACATTCCAGGCCGATGCGATCTTTCTGATCGCGCCGGTTGCGATCATTCTCGTCGCCGAGAACCTCGGTCACATCAAGGCCGTCGGCGCCATGACGGGCCGGAGTCTGGATGCCTATCTCGGCCGCGCCCTGTTCGCCGACAGCCTTGCGACCATCGTGGCGGCCTGCGGCGGCGGCACCGGCGTCACCACCTATGCCGAGAATATCGGCGTTATGGCGGCGACGAAGGTCTATTCGACATTGCTGTTCGCCTTCGCCGCCATCGTGTCGATCCTGCTTGGCTTCTCGCCGAAATTCGGCGCGCTGATCCTGTCGATCCCGGGGCCCGTCATCGGCGGCCTCTCGATCGTGCTGTTCGGGTTGATTGCGGCGATGGCCGGCCGGATCTGGGTCGAGAACAAGGTCGACTTCGCCAATCCTGCAAACCTGATCACCGTCGCCGTGGCGCTGACCGCCGGTGCGGGCGACCTCACGCTCAAATTTGGCGCGTTCACGATCGGCGGGATCGGCACCGCAACTTTTGGCGCCATCATTCTCTATCAGATTCTGACCTCGCCACTCGCGCGCCGCGCGGAATGAATCCCAGCGATGCACGAAAGGGATGGAACAAAACCCGCCGTCCGTCGATGATGAGACATCCCGGAGAGAACCCATGCCGCAAACCGATCGCTCGACCTCCTTTCCCTCGCGCCTCGTCGGCCAATACGCCCTGGTGACTGGCGCCTCGCAAGGCATCGGTCGCGCCGTCGCCATCCGGCTCGCCCAGGAAGGCGCAACCGTCGCCATCAATTATTTCGAGCACGATGAGCGGGCGGAGGAGACGCTCGCGCTCGCGCGGGCCGCTTCGAGCGATCGCGGCCACGGCGCGCCCGATCATCGCATCGTCAAGGCCAATGTCGGCGACGGGCAAGAGATTGCTGCGATGTTCGAGGCGATCCTTTCGCGCTGGAAGCGTCTCGATTGTCTCGTCAACAACGCCGGCTTCCAAAAGGAATCACCGAGCGAGGCGCTCGACATCGAGACCTATCGCCGGATTATCGACGTCAACCTGAACGGTGCCGTGCTCTGCGCCCAGAAGGCGCTCGCGCATTTCGTGGCGCGCGGAGGAGGGGGCTCCATCATCAACTGCTCCAGCGTGCACCAGATCATCCCGAAACCCGGCTATCTCGCGTATTCGATCAGCAAGGGTGGCATGGCCAATCTGACGCGCACGCTGGCGCTGGAGTTCGCCGGCCGCGGCATTCGCGTCAACGCGGTCGGGCCTGGCGCGATCGACACGCCGATCAACGCGGCCTGGACTGGCGATCCCGAAAAGCGCGGCGTCGTCACCAGCCACATTCCGATGGGGCGTGTCGGCACGCCGGAGGAGATCGCCGCCGTATTCGCCTTCCTCGCCTCGGACGATGCGAGCTACATCACGGGGCAGACCCTCTACGCCTGCGGAGGCATGACGCTATTCCCCGAGTTTCGCGAGAACTGGGCGAGTTGACCTCAGTTTGGGACTGTGAGGATGGCGGTTCGGCCGGGTAGGGGTCTGCGGCGCCGTGTGCTATCGACCGTGGACGACGCTGCCGCTATTGGCAAGCGTCGACACATGAAGGGCTCGTGACCACAACCATCAACATCAATGCCTACAGCGACGCGCTGGTGGTCCTCGGCACGGCCGGTGTCGTGGTGCCGATTGTCCGCCATTGGGGCATCAATCCCGTGCTGGGCTATCTCGGCGCCGGCGCCATTCTCGGTCCGCTCGGGCTCGGCTCGCTCGTTCAGCAGCTCCCGCTCCTGTACTGGGTCACCGTCGCCGACGCGCAGAACGTCGAGGGTATCGCCAATCTCGGCATCGTCTTCCTGCTGTTCCTGATTGGGCTCGAACTGTCTTTCAGGCGGCTCGTCACGATGCGACGCCTGGTGTTCGGGCTTGGCGGCCTGCAGGTGCTGGCGACGTCCGCCATGATTTTCGGCGTGACGCTTCTCTCCGGGCAGAGCTCGGATACGGCCGTCATCCTGGGCGCGAGCCTTGCGCTGTCCTCGACGGCTATCGTGCTCGAGCTTTTGTCCACTGAGAAACGACTTGCGACCACTGCCGGTCGCGCGACCTTCTCGGTGCTGCTGGCCCAGGACCTCGCAGTCGTTCCCATTCTGGTTTTCGTCTCGGTGCTCGGCGCCGGGAGTGACGGCTCCGTCCTGGCGCACATCTCCAGCGCAATCCTGAAGGCCGCGCTGGCCGTCGCTGTCCTCACTCTGCTCGGGCGGCTGCTGATGCGGCCGCTGTTCCAGATGGTTGCAGGCACCCATTCGACGGAGCTGTTTGTTGCCGCGACCTTGTTCGTCATCGTCGGCGCAGGGATTGCCGCGCACCAGGCAGGCCTGTCGATGGCGCTCGGAGCATTCGTTGCGGGACTGATGCTGGCGGAAACGGAGTATGGTAAGGCCATTGAGGCCACCGTCGAGCCGTTCAAGGGCCTGCTGCTGGGCATCTTCTTCTTCACCGTCGGCATGGCCATCGACTTCCGCGTGTTCATGCGCGAGCCTGGTTGGTTGCTGGCCGCGGTCATCGGCATTCTCGTCGGCAAGGCGATCGTGCTCATCCTCCTCGGCCGGCTCTTCAAGCTCTCCTGGGCGACGGCGATCGAGATCGGCTTCCTGCTCGGTCCCGTCGGCGAATTCGCGTTCGTCAGCATCGGAATGGCGGCGGCCGGCGGTCTGATCGAGCCGCGCGTGTCGAGCTTTGCCGTCGCTGTCACCGCCGTAACGATGGCCTTGACGCCGCTTTTGGGCGCGCTCGGACGACGATTGGCC
This sequence comes from Bradyrhizobium shewense, assembly GCF_900094605.1. Taxonomy (GTDB): domain Bacteria; phylum Pseudomonadota; class Alphaproteobacteria; order Rhizobiales; family Xanthobacteraceae; genus Bradyrhizobium; species Bradyrhizobium shewense. Next base: position 36,573 of record NZ_FMAI01000005.1, read on the forward strand.
GCGAAGCTGGGTCCTGAGCGCTCGCCCGATCCCGAACTGGCGGTTCGGCCGCCCGGCGATCGGGCGCAGGCCATCGTGGTCGGCTACGGCCGCGTTGGAAAAGTCGTCTGTTCGCTGCTCACCAGCCACGGCCTGAACTACATCGCGGTCGATCACGAGGCAGTCGCCGTGGCGCGCGACCGCCGCGACGGTCACAAGGTCTATTTTGGTGACGCGACAGAGCTCGGTTTCCTCGAAGCTTGCGGCCTGATGCAGACGACCGGTGTGATCATTACCATCCAGTCGCGGCCGGCGATCGATGCTGTCGTCGAGCGGATCCGGGCGGTGCGGCCGGATGTGCTGATCGTTTCACGTGCGCGGGACGCCGACCATGCCCGCCACCTCTATGCGATCGGCGCAACCGATGCGGTGCCGGAAACCATCGAGGCAAGCCTGCAGCTTTCGGAAGCGGCACTGGTCGGCCTCGGAGTTGCGGTCGGGAATGCGATAGCCTCGGTGCACGAGAAGCGGGATGAATTCCGACTGACGCTGCAGCAAGCCGCCCGCATTGCCGGACAAGAGAAAGTGCGTCCGCTCGATCTCACCGGCCGCCGGTCCCCGCGATAGCCGTCCATCCGGGTCGCGATGCGCCGCGGACTGCGATGATCTGGCAAAACCGGCCCGCGCAGACTACATCTGCGCAATGGTAAACGCTCCACGGGCAAGCTCCCCGCTCCAGGATTTCGTCGGCCGGCACGAAAAGCTGTTCGTGCTGACCGGTGCCGGCTGCAGCACCAATTCGGGCATTCCCGATTATCGCGACAGCAATGGCGACTGGAAGCGGACCCAACCGGTCAACTTCCAGTCCTTCATGTCGGACGAGCATACGCGGCGGCGCTATTGGGCGCGCAGCCTGATCGGCTGGCGGCGGTTCGGCCAGGCTCGCCCGAACGATGCGCATCGTGCGCTGGCCCGGCTCGAGGCGAACGGCCGGTGCGGGATGCTGCTGACCCAGAACGTCGACCGGCTGCATCAGTCCGCCGGCCACCGCCAGGTGATCGACCTGCACGGCCGGCTCGATCTGGTTCGCTGCATGGGCTGCGGCCGCAAGACGCCGCGCGATGAGTTTCAGCATGCGCTTGGTCGGGCGAATGCGGCGTGGCTGACGCTCGATGCGGCCGATGCACCCGATGGCGACGCTGATCTGGAGCACGAGGATTTTTCGTCTTTCCACGTGCCCCCTTGCGAAGCCTGCGGCGGCATCCTCAAGCCCGACGTCGTGTTCTTCGGCGAGAACGTGCCCCGCGACATCGTCGCCACCGCGCAGGATCATCTGGCGCAGGCCGACGCCATGCTCGTCGTCGGCTCCTCGCTGATGGTCTATTCCGGATTCCGCTTCGTACAGGCTGCCGCGCAGCGCAATATTCCGATTGCGGCGGTCAATCTCGGCCGCACCCGCGCCGACGATCTCCTGACGCTGAAGGTCGAGGAGCGGTGCGAGGCGGCGCTTGCATTCCTGCTCTGATCGCGCGGGCGGCGAACTCAGCTTGCCTATTGCATAGGTGCCAAGCAGAATGGCCGGGCGCGGCGTTGTCCTTGTCGTCCATGGCATGGAAATTGCTGCGCTTTCGACCTCAGTCTTGACGATCAGCGCGGAGAATTTGGAATGCTTGAGGGAGCCGAGGTGCGGCTTGCCGTCGATATCGGTGGCACGTTCACCGACATCGTGCTGGACGTGGGTTTGGATCGCAAGACGCGCAAGCTGCTGACGACGCCGCAGCGTCCCGAACAGGCCGTGCTGGACGGCATGCGTCTCATTCTCGCAGACGCGCGCGCGCATATCAGCGACATCGACGTCTTCATTCACGGCACCACGCTGGCGACCAACGCCATCATCGAGCGCCGCGGTGCCAAGACGGCCCTGATCGCGACCGAAGGCTTTCGCGACGTGCTCGATATCGGCACCGAGAGCCGCTATGATCAATATGATCTCGGAATCGACAAGCCGAGGCCGCTGGCGCCGCGCAGCCTGCGTTTCACCGTGCCCGAGCGCGTCGACGCCCACGGCGCCGTCCGTCTCGCGCTCGACGAAGCGGCGGTGCGTGCACTCGCGCCGAAATTGCGTGAGCTGGGTGTCCAGAGCGTCGCGATCGCCTTCCTGCACTCCTACGCCAACCCCGAGCACGAGCGACGTGCGGCCGCGATCCTGGCCGAGGAGATGCCGGGCATCTCCGTGACCGTGTCTTCGGCCGTTTGCCCGGAGATTCGCGAGTATGAGCGCACATCGACAGCGGTCGCCAACGCCTATGTGCAACCCCTGATCGACGGTTATCTCGCCCGCATGGCCGACGCCTTGCAGGTCGAGCAGTTCCGCGGCGCCATTTATCTCGTCACGTCAGGTGGTGGCGTCACTTCGATCGAGACGGCACGGCGCTTTCCGGTGCGTCTCGTCGAATCCGGGCCTGCCGGCGGCGCGATCTTCGCGGCCCAGATCGCGGCGCGTCTTGGCGAGAGCAAGGTGTTGTCCTTCGACATGGGCGGCACCACGGCAAAGATCTGCCTGATCGAAAAATATCAACCCGAGACCTCGCGCGTGTTCGAGGTCGATCGCGCCGCACGTTTCCTTAAAGGCTCCGGCCTGCCGGTGCGCATTCCCGTGATCGAGATGGTCGAGATCGGCGCCGGCGGTGGCTCGATCGCCCATGTCGACGCGATGAAGCGCGTCACCGTCGGGCCCGAGAGTGCGTCGTCCGAGCCGGGCCCGGCCTGCTATGGCCGCGGCGGCCAGCGTCCGGCCGTGACCGATGCGGACGTAGCGCTCGGCATGATCGATCCCGATGCGTTCGCAGCCGGCACCATCAAGCTTGACCCGGAGCTGTCGAAGCAGGCGCTGCTGCGTGATGTCGGCGAGCCGCTCGGCTTGTCGGCAGAGACTGCGGCCTATGCCGTGCACGAGGTCGTCTGCGAGAACATGGCAAGTGCGGCGCGTGTCCATGCGGTCGAGCGCGGCGAGATTGTCGGCCAGCACACGCTGATCGCCTTTGGCGGCGCCGCGCCGTTGCATGCGGCGCGCGTTGCCGAGAAGATCGGCGTTTCCCGCGTGATCGTGCCCTCCAATGCCGGCGTCGGCTCGGCCGTCGGTTTCCTCGCGGCACCGATCGCCTATGAGCTCGTGCGCAGCCGACATGTCCGGCTCGATGATTTCGACACTGAAGCTGTGTCGGATCTCCTGCAGGAGATGGTGACCGAGGCGCGCGCGCTGGTCGAGCCTGGCGCTGCCGGTGCGCCGGTGCGCGAGCGACGTGCCGCCTTCATGCGCTATGTCGGCCAGGGCCATGAGATCTCGGTCGAGCTGCCGAACCGGCGGCTGACGGGGGCCGATCTCGCCGGCCTGCGCCAGAAGTTCGAGGCGGACTATTCCGCGATGTTCGAGCGGCCGATTCCGGGCGCTGCCATCGAGGTGTTGAGCTGGTCGGTGCTTGCGACCACCGAGGCGCGCAATCCGTCCACCGTTGCCGCCGTCACACGCAAGCCTGCCGGCAAGGCTATCGGCAGCCGCAAATTCTTCGACGGCCGCGCCGGCGAGGTGATCGAGATCCCGCTCTATCGCCGCGAGGACATGGCGCCGGGGGCGACCATCGCAGGCCCGGCCGTGATCGCGGAGGACGAGACCTCCACCTTCGTCTCCACCAGTTTTGACGCCCATATCGACGGTGCCGGCAGCATCGTCATGGAACGAAAGGCGGCTTGATCATGAGCAAGGCAAGTGGCGCGAGCCTGATCGACCTTCAGATCATGTGGCACCGGCTGATCGCCGTGGTCGAGGAGCAGGCCCAGGTGCTGCTCCGCACCGCCTTCAGCCCGATCGTGCGCGAATGCGGCGACCTCTCGGCTGGCGTGTTCGACCTCAAGGGGCGGATGCTGGCGCAGGCGGTGACGGGCACGCCCGGTCACGTCAATTCGATGGCGGAATCGGTCAAGCACTTCATCAACCACTTCCCGATCGAGACGATGAAGGAGGGCGATGCCTACATCACCAATGATCCCTGGATGGGCACCGGTCATCTCAACGACTTCGTCGTCACCACGCCCTGCTTCAAGGACGGCAAGCCGGTCGCGCTGTTCTCCTGCACCAGCCATCTGATGGACATCGGCGGCATCGGCTTCGGGCCTGACGCCACCGACGTGTTCATGGAGGGGCTCTACATCCCCATGCTGAAGCTGATCGACCAGGGCGTCGTCAACGAGACGCTGATGGCGATGATCCGCACCAATACGCGGCTGCCGATCGATACCGAGGGCGACACCTATTCGCTGGCCGGCTGCAACGACGTCGGCTGCGAGCGCCTGGTCGAGATGATGACCGAGTTCGGTATCGACACGCTCGACGAGCTCGGCGACTACATCTGCGACCGCTCGCGCGAGGCCGTGCTCGCCGAGATCGCAAAGCTGCCGAAGGGCAGCTGGCGCAACACCATGGTTGTCGACGGCTATGATGCCCCGGTGACGCTGGCGGCGACGCTGACGATCTCGGATGCGGGCATCCATGTCGATTTCGACGGCACCTCCGCGGCCTCGAAGTTCGGCATCAACGTGCCCTTGTCCTACACCACTGCCTACACCGTGTTCGGCCTTGGCTGCGTCGTGGCGTCGCAGATCCCGAACAATGCTGGCTCGCTGTCGCCTCTGACGGTGTCGGCACCGGCGGGGGCGATCCTCAATGCGCCGAAGCCGGCGCCGGTCGCCTCGCGCCACATCATCGGCCAGATGCTGCCCGACGTGGTGTTCGGCTGCCTGCGCCAGATCATTCCCGAGCGTGTTCCCGCGGAAGGCACCTCCTGCCTGTGGAATCTCAACGTCCGCGGCCAGACCCGCTCCGGCGTCGGCGGCAATTACGGATTCTCGATGGCGGTGACCTCCAACGGCGGCACCGGTGCGCGCTTCGGCAAGGATGGGCTGTCGGCCACCGCCTATCCCAGCGGCGTGCGCGGCACGCCGGTCGAGATCGCGGAGACGCAGACGCCGCTGATCTTCTGGCGCAAGGAGCTGCGTCCGGATTCCGGCGGGGCAGGGCGCACCCGCGGCGGCCTCGGCCAGATCATCGAGGTCGGCAGTGGCGTCGATGCGCCGTTCGACATCCTGGCGGCATTCGACCGCATCGATCATCCGCCGCGCGGGCGCGATGGCGGCAAGAACGGCGAGGCCGGCTATGTCGGTCTGAAGTCCGGAAAGAAGCTGCGTGGAAAAGGATTTCAGCAGGTGCCGCCGGACGACCGGCTTGTTGTGCTGACGCCCGGCGGCGCCGGCATCGGTGCGCCCACGACGCGCGATCGCGCGGCGGTCAGGGACGACATCGAAAGCGGACTCGTGTCCGCCGACAATGCGACTGCAGTTTATGGGTACGCGCGCTGACGTGTCAGTGCGCTTGATAAACGGAGGGGCTCAATGATCACGCGACGGAACTTCACCGCGGGCGCAGCGACGCTGCTCGCCGCCGGCCACATCTCGACCCGCGCGCGGGCGGCGACGACGAACTGGGACATGTCGACGGTCTGGCCCGACGGCAATTTCCACACTCAGAATGCGATGGCCTTCGCCGAGGAGGTGAAGAAGCAGACCGGCGGCTCGGTCGCGATCACCGTGAAGGCCGGTGGCCAGCTCGGCTTCAAGGGACCCGAGCATTTGCGCGCCGTGCGCGACGGCCTGGTGCCGCTCGCCGACGTTCTCAACATCCAGCAGGTCGGCGACGAGCCCTTCATGGGCGTCGAGAGTATCCCGTTTCTCTGCGGCTCCGTGGACGAGTTGAAGGTCCTGCACAAATATGTGCGGCCCGAATACGAGAAGATCGCTGCACGCAACAACCAGAAGATCCTCTACATCGTGCCGTGGCCGACGCAGTATCTGCACCTCAAGGCAAAAGTCGCCGACGTCGAGGGTCTGAAGAACATCAAGATCCGCGTGCCCGACAAGAATGCGGTCGATATGCTGAATGCGGTCGGCATGGCCGCCGTGATGATCCCCTGGGGCGAAACGATTCCGGCGCTCGCCTCCGGCGCGGTGGCTGGCGTCTCCACCTCGTCGGTATCGGGCGCCGACGGCAAGTTCTGGGAATTCCTGAAATACGTCTACCCGACCAACCACGTCTGGTCGTCGCAGATGCTCACCGTCAATCTCGATTCCTGGAAGGCGCTCTCCGCAGATCAGCAGAAGCTCGTCGCGGATATCGCGGCGAAGATGGAGCCCGGCTTCTGGGCCAACTCGCTCAAGGCCGACGTCGACAGCCTCAACCGCCTCAAGGAGGGCGGCATGGAGGTGGTGCCGGTCTCGGACGCGATGATGACGGATATCCGGGCCAAGACGGCGCCGCAGCTGGATGCCTTCCTCAAGCGCGTTCCGGCTGCGGACAAGCCGGTACGGTCCTATCTCGCTGAAATGAAGCGCGGCTGAGGGCGGAGTGGTGGTGAGCGTTTCGTCCGAAGCACCGCAAAGCCTCAATGCAGCGGCACCAGTGCCGCTGCGTATCTTGCTCGACGGCATCGACCGGCTCGGCCGCCTCGACGGCTGGATCGGCGGCGGATGCCTGTTGATGCTGACGCTGCTGATGCTGTGCGAGGTGGCAACGCGCTTCCTCTCGAATTTCCTGTCGTTCTTTCCGCCGACGATCTCGATTGCCTGGGAGTACTCGTCTTATCTGATGGCGGCGTCCTTCACCTTCGGCGCCGCCATGACCCTGCGTGTCGGCGGCCACATCCGCGTCGTGCTGCTGCTCAAGAACGCGCCGGCACCGGTGCAGCGCGCGCTCGAGATTCTCTCGGCGGCCGCCGGCTTCGCCTTCATGGCGTTCCTGACCTCGGCCATGGCGAAGTTCGCCTTTGCCGCCTACACGCGCGGCCAGGTCTCGACCTCAAGCGATACCCCGCTGTGGTTTCCGGAGGCCGTCGTCACCTTCGGCATGCTGCTGCTGACGCTGCAATTCCTGGCACGCGCGATCCAGGCCGTGCTCGGTCTGCCGCTGGAGGATCATCGCATGAAGGCCTCTCCCGTCGAATGACCGCAGCGCCCGCACCCGGATTCAAGATCGCATGACCATCGAAGTTGTCGCCCTGTTCGCGATCCTGTTTGCGCTGCTGGCCTGCGGCGTGTGGATCGGCCTCACTCTCGCGCTCACCGCGACGCTTCTGCTCGCGATGTTCCGCTCGATCCCGCTCGACAAGCTGTTGCCGCAGTACGCCTGGAACATCCTGACCACGCAGGAACTGCTGGCGCTTCCGCTGTTCATCCTGATGGGCGAGCTGCTGTTTCGCACCCGCCTGTCGCGCTCGCTGTTTCAGGGGCTGGCGCCCTGGGCCGGGCTTCTGCCGGGCCGGCTTCTGCATGTCAACGTGATCGGCTGCACCATCTTCGCGGCGATCTCCGGTTCGTCGGCCGCGACCACGCAGGTGATCGGCCGCATGTCGCTCAACGAGCTGCTGCGCCGCGGCTATTCGCGCGACATCGCGATCGGCTCGCTCGCCGGCGCCGGCACGCTCGGCTTCCTGATCCCGCCGTCCAACATCATGATTATCTACGGTGTGCTCGGCGACGTCTCGATCCTGAAGCTGTTCACCGCCGGCGTGCTGCCCGGCCTGCTGCTCGCCGCCACCTTCATGGGCTGGGTGATGCTGCATACGAGCCTCAAGCCTGCGATGGTGCCGGAAACGGAAGCGAAGCTTTCGCAGGTGCCCTGGAGCGAGCGCTTCGCCGCGCTGAAGGACCTCGCGCCGGCATTGTTCCTGATCGCCTGCGTGCTTGGCTCGATGTATGGTGGGCTCGCGACGCCGTCGGAAGCCGCCGCCGTCGGCGTGCTCGGCGCGGCGCTGGTCGCCTGGGCGCAGGGCTCGATGTCGCAGCAGGTGATGCGCGACGTGCTGATCGGCTCGGTCGTGACCTGCTCGATGATCGCGCTGATCGTGCTCGGCGCCTCGATCCTCGGCAATGCCGCGGCTTTTCTCGGCATCCCGCAGGCGGTCGCCGCCTTCGTGAAGGGCTTGGGATTGTCGCCCTTCATGCTGATCGTGGTGCTGGTCGTCTTCTACCTGATCCTCGGCTGCTTCCTCGACGGCTTCTCGATGATCGTGATGACTTTGCCGATCGTGCTGCCCATCGTGAAGGGGGCGGGATTCGACGAGATCTGGTTCGGTATCTTCCTCGTGCTCGCGGTCGAGATGGCGCAGATCACGCCGCCCGTCGGCTTCAATCTGTTCGTCATCCAGGGCCTCACCGAGGACGGCCTCGGCTACATCGCGCGTGTCACGTTGCCTTATCTCATGATCATGGTTGGCTTCGTGCTGCTGCTGACGCTCTGGCCCGGCATCGTCACGATTTTACCGCGGGTGCTGTACGGGTAGTCGACATCTCGTCGCCGGCTTTTTCGATAGCTCCCAGCCAGGCCGCCCGGCTCTCCCACCTACCATCCGTTGTGGTGTCCGACGGGCAAAACACGCAAGCGCTGGGTCGAGAGCTCCTTGCAAAAATATTCGAATTTACAGAACTTCGGTTTTGCCGTACAAGCCGAAGCATCCCGCCCGCCACAGGGGGCGTTTCGCGATCGTCACGGGACGCGGGCCGGGATGCGGTGGCCGCGACGGCGTCGGCGCGAATGGTGGCTGCAGGGCGGGAGACCGTGAGCAGCGGCAGGCGCGATACGACACGGCGCTGACAGCATCTTCGAATGGCCTCGACGGCGAGCGCACGCCAGCCGTGGAGAACCCAGCGAGGATGTGCGCGGACGGAGAAGTCGTGTGGTCCTGACGCCCGGGGTCTGTGCGTCAAGTCCTGCGGAGATGTGGCGGCCAACCGGCGCGCGCATCGAGCATCTGCAAGGCGACGGGGGCAATAGTGCATCGCTCCCCGAGGAGAGCACGAAGGACACCGTGAAAACCATCGCGCAGGGAAGGCCGGGCGACCGGCATCACCTGTCGTCCACCCCGTGCGCGCTTCTTTAGCACACGCGGGACTTCGGGTGCCAGCCGGCGCCCGGCCTTCCCTGCGCCCTTGCTTTCGAGAGGGCGGAAGAAGCCAGCAAAGCTCGGGCGAACGACGCCGCGAGAGCGCGAAGGTATGTGCAGATGAAACGATGTCGTAGGATGGGTAGAGCCCTTGCGAAACCCATCATGTTTCAACGTGGAAAAGGCGTTGATGGGTTTCGCTTCGCTCTACCCATCCTACGAACTATCGCCAAACAACGGTCTCATGCCCCGGACGCAGCGAAACGCGCCCGACGATGCGAAGCGTCGATGGTTGCAGTGCGCTGCAGAGCCGGGGCCAATGCATCAGCGGAATGTGCGGCCATCTGGGTCCCGGCTCTGCGCAGCAGCCTAAGAACGCTGCAGCGCGTCCGGGACACGAGAGAGGCGCGCCAAACGTTGTCCCGGCTTGTCGACCGGGACGACGTCTTGTGCGAGCAAGAGCGAAGGGGTGTTCAGTTCGGCCTACGCCGCCGCCTTCTTGCGCGCGAGCTCGGCCTTGTACAGCTCGAACTCTTCCGCAACCGCCTTCGCAACTGACGGCCGCTGGCGCAGGCGCTCGTAATAGGCCTTCACGTTCGGCCATTTCGCGAGCTCGATCGGCGGCGTCGCCATGGTCCAGTTGATGACCGTGACCAGATAGGCGTCGGCGACGCTGAAATGATCGAGCAGGAAGTCGCGCCCCTTCAGGTAGTTGTCGAGATAGTCGAGCCGCGACAGGTTCTTCTCGAGGGCATAGGCCTTGGTCTCCTGCGGCGCCTTGCGGTCGAGCAGCGGGATGAAGAGGCCCTTATGAAGTTCGGTGCCGATGAAGCATAGCCATTGATGCAGACGCGTGCGATCGATGCCTGCCGCGGCGCCGAGCCCGGATTGCGGGAAGCGGTCGGCGACGTATTGCAGGATTGCCGCGTTCTCGGTCAGAACCACGCCCTCGTCGGTGCGCAGCGTCGGCACCAGGCCGATCGGATTGACGGCGCGGAAGTCGGAGCCGTCGCTCAGCACGGTCTTGGTCGGCGGGTCGACCTCGAGATATTTCGCCTCGGCACCGGCTTCATACAGCGCGACGCGGGTTGCCATCGAACAGGCGAGCGGCGAGAAATAGAGATCCATCTGTAGCCTCCTTGGGCAATTCCTGAGATTTCGCTCAACCTGGCCAGATTGATTTTTGTACCATCTTGCATAATATGGGGTCGGTCAAGGATTATTTGCGAAATGGTACAAAAATCGAAGCCGCCAGCTGCTGCCAATGAACCCGAGGGCCGCGGCCAACCTAAGCGCCGCGGCCGTCCGCGCGCCTACGAGCCCGACGTTGCACTCGGCAAGGCGCTCGACCTGTTCCGCAGACAGGGTTTTGCCGCGACCTCGCTCGATGATTTGAGCGAAGCGACCGGAATGAACCGCCCGAGCCTTTACGGCGCCTTCGGCGACAAGCGGGAGCTCTACATCAAGAGCTATCAGCGCTACCGCGAGGAAGCGCGGGCTTCGATGGCCGCGATCTTCCGCGAGGAAATGCCGGTGCGTCAGCGGCTGGAACGCATCTTCGCCTCCGCGCTGAACATCTATCTCTCGGGCGAGACCGGTCCGCGCGGCTGCTTTACGGTGGTGACCGCGGCGTCAGAAGCCGTTGGCGATCCCGAGATCCGCGCCATGGTGCTCGACGGTCTCACCGAGCTCGACAAGGCTTTTGCAAACTGCTTCCGCCGCGCCAAGGAGAACGGCGAGCTGCCGGAGAGCGCCGATCCGGTCGTGCTGGCGCAGATCGCATCAGCCACCGTCCACACCATCGCCATCCGCTCGCGCGCGCGCGTGTCGCGCAAGGAGCTGGAGGCGATCGTGAAGGGCGCGATTGATGTCATGGTGGGAGCTAAAAGTTAGGCTGTCTTCCCGGGGCGCGCGTAGCGCCGAGCCCGGGACCCATAACCACAGGGAGGCGTTTGGCGAAGACTGGGAGTTACCAGCTCGCCTAACAACTTCTCCCTGGGGTTATGAGTCCCCGCCCCCGTGCGCAATTGCGCACTAGGCGGGGACGACACCGATGATGAAGCGAGATCGTGGCCACGACTAAGCAGCCCGAATCTGCGCGAGGAAGCGATCCACCTCGTCCCGCAGCCGCTGCGACTGCTTCGACAGCTCGATCGCCGAACCCAGCACCTCCTCGGCCGCCGTGCCCGTTGCGGCGATGCCGGCAGTGACACCGGAGATGTTCTGCGAGACCTCGCCGGTGCGGGCGGCCGCCTGCTGGACGTTCTGTGCGATCTCCTGCGTCGCCGTGCCCTGCTGGCCGACGGCTGCGGCGATCGCGGCGGAGATTTCATCGACCTGCTGGATCGTCGCGCAGATCGACTGGATGCCGTCCACAGCGCCTGATGTCTCGCCCTGCACCGCGTTGACCTGTGCCCCGATCTCCTCGGTCGCCTTGGCGGTCTGGGTCGCCAGTGCCTTGACCTCGGAAGCGACCACGGCAAAGCCGCGGCCGGCTTCGCCCGCGCGCGCCGCTTCGATCGTCGCGTTCAGCGCCAGCAGGTTGGTCTGGCCCGCGATGCCGTTGATGAAGGAGACGACGTCGCCGATCTTCTGCGCAGCCTCAGCCAGGCTCTGCACACGCGCATTCGACTGCCGTCCGTCGCTGGCGGCCTTGCCGACCACCTCGGTCGCATGAGCCAGACGACGGCTGATCTCCGTCATCGAGGAAGATAGTTCCTCGGCCGCTGCCGCGACGGTCTGCACGTTTTCAGAGGCAAGCGCCGAGGCGGACGACACGGCGCCGGTTTGCTGCCGAGACTGCTCGACGATGGCCGACATCGAGCGGGCGGTATGCTCCATCTCGACCGCAGCCGCGGACACCGTGGTGACGACGTCGCGGATGCTGGCCTCGAAATTGTCGGCAAGCGCGGCGAAGGCGCGCCGCTTCTCCGCTTCGGACTGCGCCTTGGCTTCCAGCTGCTCGGCCTGAAGCTTGCCAAAGTTGACGGCGTTGTCGCGGAACACCGCGACCGCCTTCACCATCGCCCCGACTTCGTCGTTCGCCTTGCTGGCGGGGATGGTGACGTCGGTCCGGCCGTCTGCGAGCTCGCGCATGACGGACGTGATGGAGAGGATCGGACGCGAGATGCTGCGGGCGATGAGATAGCCGACGATGGCGGCAAGCACGAGCCCGATCGCGGCGATCGCGATCGCGAGCATCCAGGCGCGGTCGGCCGAGGCCTCGTAATCGGCATTGTCCATCACCAACTCGACGGCGCCGAGCGGCTTTCCGGAAAAATCCTTGATCGGGCCGAGCAGCGCTGCCACCGGCGTGTTGTCGAGCTTGGCCCGCTTCACCGTGAAGCTGCCTGTGGTAGCGCGGCCGTAATCGGCCGCGTCGAAGAAGCTCTTGCCCTTCAGCGTGCCGCCGAACAGCTTGAAGCCCGAGCCGTCGGCGAGGTGGAAGGCGACGTCGACATGGCGGTTGGTCTTGAAATCGTCGAGGAAGGACTGGCCGAAGGTCAGGCCGAATTCGACCGAGCCGAGATGCTTAGCCCCTTGCGCGATCGGCACCACGCCGCGGATGCCGAGCCCGGCGACGCCGCCTTCGAGGCCGACCACTACCTTGCGATCCTGGTTGGCGACTACGACGGTCTTGCGGAATCCGCTGAGGTCGTCGCCGAACTTGGCGGGCTGGTGCACGCGCAGGAACGAGGTCGCTGGCGCCACATGGAACTGGAATTGCTCGACACCGTATTCCGATTTGGTCGCGGCAAAGACCGGCCCGAACAGGGCTATCAGGGCGTTGCGGTCCTGCTTGGCCATCGCATCCTGCGTCGCCGGCATCGCGGCCACGACCGTGCTCATGGCGGCGGCCCGGTGCGATTCCTCGGCGATGCGCGACTGAAGGGCATCATAATGGCTGTGCAGCTCGCGCTGGTCGGCGCGGTCGATGATCCCCGCGATGATCCACATCGCCCCGAGCACCGCAAACAGGGCGGTTGCCGCCGCCGTCACCGCGAGGGCAACCGTGATCCGCATCCTGAGGCCGAGGCTCGCGCGCATGTCCGACTCGTTGTTTGAGCGTTGGTTAACAACGCTTATCAACTTCTCGCTAAGAGAGGGTGAACGGGATACCGGCGGAGCGCGGTGGTTGTGGGGGAGGGGAAGCCATCCGCCAAAACAAAGGCGTCGTCCCCGCGAAGGCGGGGACCCATAATCCCAGGGAGGAGTTTGCCGAAGACTCGTCGTTCGGTACCGCTTCTGTTTGCGATCGAGAGATCACGCGGTATGGATCCCCGCGCCCGTGCGCAATTGCGCACTAGGCGGGGACGACACTGAACATGAGGCGCCAGCGTTCGCAAAATCCCGAGAGCCTCAATAACCCCTGGCCCGGTCCACCACGTTCTCCAGCGCGCCGCCGGCCTCGAACCGTGCGATCTGCTCGGCGACATAGGCCGAGATCGCGTCCGCGTCGGTGTCGGCTGCGTTGTGGGGCGTCAGCACCACCTTGGGATGGGTCCAGAACCGGCTGTCCGCCGGCTGCGGCTCCTGCACGAAGACATCGAGCGAGGCGGCGCCCAGCGTGCCTTCATCGAGGCAGGCGAGGATGTCGGCCTCGTTCTGCAGGCCCCCGCGGCCGGCATTGATCAGCACCGGCGCGCCGAGCGGGCTGTTGCGGTTGAGCTTGGTGAAGACGTCGCGGTTGAGGATGCCGTGCGTGTCGGGCGTCAGCGGCAGCAGGCAGACCAGGATGTCGGTCTTGCGCAGGAAGGCATCCATGCCGGCGGTGCCATGGAAGCATTCGACGCCGTCGATCGTGCGCGGGCTGCGGCTCCAGCCGGCGACGCGGAAGCCGAGCCGGCGCAGCACGTCGGCCGCATCCGCTCCTAACGTGCCAAGCCCCATGATCCCAACCGTGACCGCGCTCGCCGGCCATTGATATTTCGGCTCCCAGCGTTTTGCCCCCTGCGAGTCTCGCAAATAAAGCTCCTGGCGGTGGTGCATCAGCACATGCAGCACGACATATTCAGTCATGCGGTTGGTGAGGTCAGGCACCGCGACCCGGACCAGCGGCACATCGGGCAGGCTCTTGTCCGCCATCAGCGCATCGACGCCGGCGCCGAGATTGAAGATCGCCCGCAGATTGGGGAAGGCGCCGAGATCGCCGGGCACCGGCTTCCACACCGTGGCATAGTGCACCTCGGCGGGATCGAGCGTGGAATCCGGCAGCAGCACCACACGGCGGCCGCCGCAGACAGCATCAAACCGGGCCTTCCAGCGCTCCGGCAACCAGTTCTGCTGCGTGCTGTTGATCAGGACGGCCAGTGTGCCCTTGGTCATTCGAAGTGCCTCGTCGGGTTCCGCTTACGAAAGCTCTCCTTGGCACGATCTGCCGGATTTTTCTTGCAAATTTTTTCCGCAGTCCTGTCGGGGCGGGGCATATTGGCGCGTCTTTAGAACAGACGAGGAAAGTGTCGCCTATGCTTTATGCCATCCTTTGCTATCACGATGAGGACTTCGTCGGCTCCTGGAGCAAGGAGCAGGATGAGGCCGTGATGAAGAAGCTCGCCGTGGTGCAGGAGAAGCTCACCCAGCAGGGCCGGCTCGGGCCGGTCGCGCGGCTGCTGCCGACCACGGCAGCGGCGACCTTGCGGAAGGAAGATCCTCCGCTGGTGCTGGACGGCCCCTATGCCGAGACCAAGGAGCAGCTGCTCGGCTTCTATATCGTCGACTGCAAGAATCTCGATGAGGCGCTCGACGTCGCCCGCGACCTTGGCGCTGCCAATCCCGGCGGCGCCTATGAGGTGCGTCCCGTCGGCGTGTTCCGGCCCGGAGGAAATTTGACGTGAGCGAGACCGACACCGGCTGGATCGAGACCGCGCTGACCTCGGCGCGCCCCCAGGCGGTCGGCGCGCTGCTGCGTTATTTCCGTGTTCTCGACACCGCCGAGGAGGCGTTCCAAAACGCCTCCCTGCGCGCGCTCAAGACCTGGCCGCAGAACGGGCCGCCGCGCGATCCTGCGGCCTGGCTGATCATGGTCGGCCGCAATGCCGCCATCGACGAGGTGCGCCGGACCCGCAAGCAGCAGCCGCTGCCGGAGGACGATCAGGCGATCTCCGATCTCGACGACGCCGAAGGCGCGCTGGCCGAACGGCTGGACGGCTCGCACTACCGCGACGACATCCTGCGGTTGATGTTCATCTGCTGCCATCCGCAATTGCCGGCGACGCAGCAGATCGCGCTGGCGCTGCGCATCGTGTCGGGGCTTACCGTGAAGCAGATCGCGCGCGCCTTCCTGGTGTCGGACGCGGCGATGGAGCAGCGCATCACCCGCGCCAAGGCGAAGGTCGCCGAAGCCGGGACGCCGTTCGAAGCGCCCGGCGCAATCGAGCGCTCCGAGCGGCTCGCCGGTGTCGCGGCGATGATTTACCTGATCTTCAACGAGGGCTATTCGGCGAGCGGCGACACCGCGGAGATACGCAAGCCGCTCTGCGAGGAGGCGATCCGGCTGGGGCGCCTGCTGCTCAGGCTGTTTCCGAGCGAGCCGGAGATCATGGGGCTCACCGCGCTCATCTTGCTGCAGCATGCACGCAGTGCCGCGCGCTTTGCCGCCGATGGCTCGCTGATCCTGCTGGACGACCAGGACCGTTCGCTTTGGAACAGCACCATGATCGCGGAAGGGCTGGCGCTGATCGACAAGGCGATGCGCCACCGCCGCAGCGGGCCCTATCAGATCCAGGCCGCGATCGCTGCATTGCATGCCCGCGCGTCGACGCCGGAGGAGACCGACTGGGCGCAGATCGACCTGCTCTATGGCGCGCTTGAAGTTGTGCAGCCGTCTCCCGTGGTGACGCTCAACCGCGCGGTCGCGGTCTCGAAGGTGCAAGGGCCGCAAGCCGCGCTCGATCTGATCGAGCCGCTTGCGCCGAAGCTCGCCAACTACTTCCATTTCTACGGCGTGCGCGGCGCCTTCCTGATGCAGCTCGGCCGCAACGACGAGGCGCGTGTCGCCTTCGACCGCGCCATCGCACTTGCCAACACGTCCGCAGAGGCGGCCCACATCCGCATGCACATCGATCGCCTGATCCGGGACAGCCAGCCGAAGTCCGGCGCGCGGCAGGGCGCGAAAGTGAAGTGACGCCGCACGCGTCATTCCGGGATGGTCCGAAGGACCAGACCTTAGGTGCGCACTTGCGCACCGGGGAATCTCGAGATTCTCAGGTGCGCAATAGCGCACCATAGTTCACCCTTCGGGTGCCCCGGAATGACGGCAGAATAATTTCGTCGTCAATTGTCGGCCTCCGCCATTCCCGTTCGTCCTAAGCCCGTATCCACGGAGCTCCTCATGCTGAAAGCCGTTGCCATTATCGCCATCCTGCTCGCCGCCGCACTTGTGGGCGTCCTTGCCTTCGCCCTGACAAAGCCTGACACCTTCCGCGTCGAGCGAAGCCTCGCGGTGAAGGCGACGGCCGGTGCGATCTATCCGCAGGTCGCCGATTTCCGCCGCTGGACCAACTGGTCGCCCTATGAGACCCGCGATCCCGCCATGAAGCGCACCTTCGGTGGATCTGAGGGAGGCAAGGGCGCGACCTATGCCTGGGACGGCAACAACAATGTCGGCGCCGGCCGCATGGAGATCCTCGAGGCGACCGGGCCGTCCAAGCTTCGCATCAAGCTCGATTTCGAGCGGCCGTTCGAAGGTCACAACACCGCCGAGTTCACCTTTGTGCCGCAAGGCGATGCCACTCTGGTCACATGGGCGATGTACGGTCCGGCTCCGTTCATGTCCAAGATCATGCAGGTGTTCATCAACATGGACAGCATGATCGGCAAGGATTTCGATGCCGGCCTCGCCAGCCTGAAGAAGCTGACTGAGAAGCAATAAGCCTCACTGCAAACGAAGAGGAGAGAAACGATGCTCAACGCTTATCTGTTCTATCAGGACACCTGCGAAGCTGCGTTCAACTTCTACGCCAAGGTCCTGGGCGGCAAGATCGACGCCATGATGCGGTCATCGGACGCGCCGCCGGACATGCCCGCCGCGCCCGGCCGCGAGAAGATGATCATGCATGCGCGGATGTCGTTGCCCGACGGCAGCGTATTGATGGCCTCCGATGCGCCGGCCGAGCACTTTCACAAGCCGCAGGGCTTCTCGATCTCGCTCACCGTCAAGGATCCCGCAGATGGCGAGCGTAAGTTCAACGCGCTCGCCGAGGGCGGCAGCGTCACCATGCCGTTCAGCAAGACGTTCTGGGCCAAGGGCTTTGGCATGTGCGTCGACAAGTTCGGCATTCCCTGGATGGTGAACTGCCCGGCCGAAGGGATGTGACAGGCGCGACCGCCTGCATGATCAATTGAGTCGCGATCCCCTCTCTCCAGTGTTGCGGGAGAGGGGACGCCTGGATTTATCGCGCGTCATACCCGGATCGGTCGTGAGCTCGCTCAACGGATCGATCCGGTCGCGTCCTCGCTTTGCTGCGGCGACTGAACGCAGCGAGGGCAGATCACGAGCTTGGTGCCGAGCTGCTTGTCGTTCTCGGCTTCGATCTCGTCATGGATCGCCCACCACGCCTCCGAGTATGGCCGCAAGGTGCCGAGCACTCGTTCCCGTTCCTGATTGGGATCAGCTGCCGCGGGCGCGGGGTTCGTCGCGCGCCGCTTTGCGACATGTGGGCGATTCGAGCCTTTGTTGGGGTCCTGGCCGAGGCCATCCCATGCGATCGGGCGGCGCTCCTGCGCCGGTGCGTCTGCACATCCAAGCAGCGCTGTGCAGAAAGTAAGCAAGATGAAGCCGCGTCGTATCATGCCGGACCCAAAGTTCGATGCGCAGTGCGCAAGCTTCCGCACGGGAAACTTGCATCGCGTCGGTCAAATGGAACTTAAGGCAAACGGTTGGCCGGCGTGGCCGAGCAATGAACGCACGATTCGCATCACTTTGCGGGAGCACTGAGGCCGCTTCGTGAAACCATGCGGACTGCATCGCACAACAATTGACGCAATATTGGGCTGTAATCTGCACGTCAGAATCGCTATTGGTGACTCACAAAATCTAAAAAGCTGGGGTGGACGTCACTTGGAAGGGGAGCGACCGATGGCGGCGGCGCTACAGATCAATTTTGCCCTGTGGGGGATGCTTATCTGCGTCAGCATGAAGCTGGGGCCGGTGATCCAGACTCTTTACTGACGGCAGCCAAAGCGTGATGGCGTGGAGACCCCGGTGCGCACATTGGGTGCGAGCACAGGGAACCTGCCGTGTGGCCTCGGGCCGGCCAAGCCAGATGCCTTTGATGTGACGCGACGCGGTTCACAGAACTCATTCACGTCACATGCGTGGCGGCTGCCACATTCGTCAGCGGCAGCGCGGATAGATCGCGGCGAGATCGCGCCCCTTGAGCAAGAGTAGCCGCGAGGTGAGGCCGCCACGGCGGCTGATCCAGTCGCGCACTGGGCCGGGATAGGCGGCAAGCACCGCGACCGATGCTTCCGGCTCGGCATAAAAGCGCCCGCGGCGGTCGACCGAGCGTGCCGCATGGAAGCCGAGCACGGCGCGCTTGGTGACGCAGATGCGCTCGCCCGGCACGATGCTCAGCACCAGGGTGCAGGCAGATAGGCAGGGACCATCGATCACCACGCGCTCGCCGCTCTCGCGCACCTTCTCGAACAAATCGAGGAACGGCCCGACCTGTCCGCCCGGAGACTGGATGATGCGGATTTCAGCGGACGCCGGCGCGGTGGCGAGCAGCGCGAATGCAAGCATCAGGGCGTTGAGCAAAGAGATGCGTCGCATGAAGTCTCCACCTAAATCGGTTCCGTAGGGTGGGTTACGCCCAGCGACCCGCGCAGCGGCAGTGCTAACCCACCCTACACTTTCCGGACCTATCCGTTGCGGCGCTGGCCGCGCAGCGTGGGCAGGCCGATACCTGCCGCATCGAAGCCGCCATCAACGGCCAAAATTTGGCCGGTGATGTAGCTCGCATTTGCCGAGCACAGGAAGTAGATCGCTTCCGCAAGCTCCTCCTCCAGGCCGTAGCGGTTGAGCGGAATGGCGTCGTGATAGTCGGCGCGGATCTCCTTGGTGTGCACCTGCTTCGCCATCGCGGTGTCGACCGGTCCCGGCGCGACCGCATTGACGCGGATGTTGAGGGAGGCGAGTTCGACAGCGAGCTGCTTGGTCAGGTGCGCGAGCCCGGCCTTGCTGGTGCCGTAGGCCGAGCGCAGCGTCGAGGCGCGCACCGCCGAGATCGAGGTGATGTTGACGATGGCGCCGCCATGGCCTTCGCGCATCAAGGGAACCGCGGCCTTGGTGCAGAGGAACGGGCCGGTGAGATTGACCTCGAGCACGCGGCGCCAATCGGTCTCGGACGTCTCCATCAGCGGTGCGAACACCGCGATGCCGGCATTGTTGACCAGTGCATCCAATCGGCCGAACCGGCGCTCGACCGCCTCCATTGCATCGCTCACTGCGGCGGCGTCCGAGACGTCGCAGGTCAGCGCCAGCGTCGCCTCGCTTTGGTCGATTTCGGCGACCGCCCGGCCGAGCAACTCGCCCTCGATATCGAGCAGCGCTACGCGCCAACCCTCGGCCAGGAACTTCTTCGCGGTCGCAAGCCCAATGCCGCGAGCGGCTCCGGTGACGAGAGCGATTTTTTGCGGGGCTTGCGGCATGGGAAATTTGTCCTCGAGTAGCATATGGGCGCAGGAGTGCAGGCTTCTTTTACTGCGCTTTTGTGCTTACGAGGAAGGGGCAGGCGAGGGCTGCGCGCAGCTGGAAAAATGCCAAATCCGTCACCCTGAGGCGGCCGCCTCGAAGGATGACGAACATGGCGGGGAAGTCGTCCTTACGCCAGCTCCGCCGAGGCACGCTGCATGTTGGCCGACATGTCCGCGGTCACGATGCTCTGCTCCTCGACCGCGGCTGCGGTGGAGGCGATGAACTCGTTGACGCCTGCGATCGCGGCTTTGATCGCGGTCAGGGAGCTCGCGACGTCGCCGGAGATGGTGTTCAGCGCGTCGATTTCGGACGTGATCGTGTCGGTCGCCTGCTTGGCCTGGCTCGCGAGGTTCTTCACCTCGGAGGCGACCACCGCAAAGCCGCGTCCCGCTTCGCCGGCGCGGGCCGATTCAATCGTGGCGTTGAGCGCGAGCAGATTGATCTGGCTGGTGATGCCCGAGATCATCTCGACGATGCCGCTCATGGCCTGTGCGGCGGCCGTCAGCTTCTGGGCCTGGCCGTCGGCGGACTCGACCCTTGTGGTCGCGACCTTGGACGTCTCGCGCGACTTCGTCATGGTCTCGGAGATTTCGCGGATCGATGCGCTCATCTGCTCGCTGCCGGCGGCGACCGCCTCGATCAGCCCGCGCGCGTTGTCGGCCTTCTTGCGGCCGATCGCCTGCGCGGTGATGTCGGTGGCGTATTTCACCACCTTGTACGGCTTGCCGTTGAGATCGAAGATCGGGTTGTAGGACGCCTGGATCCAGATATCGCGGCCCCCCTTGGCGATGCGCTTGTATTCGGCGGCCTGGTATTCGCCGCGATTGAGCGCTTCCCAGAACTGGCGGTAGGCGGCCGAATTCTTCTCGTTCGGCTCGACGAACATGGAATGGTACTGGCCCTTGATCTCGGCCAGCGCATAGCCCATCGCCTTCAGGAAATTCTCGTTGGCGGTGCGGATCGTGCCGTCCATGTTGAACTCGATCACCGCCTGCGACTTCTGGATCGCGGCGAGCTGGCCGTCATTGTCGGCCGCCTTCATCTTCTGCGCGGTGACGTCGGTGGCGAACTTCACCACCTTGAGCGGCCTGCCCATCTCGTCGAGGATGGGGTTGTAGGTCGCGAGGATCCAGATTTCCTTAGCCCCCTTGCCGAGCCGCTTGTATTCGGCCGCCTCGAACTGGCCGCGGTTCAGCCGCGCCCAGAAATCGGAATAGGCCGAGCTCGCGCGATCCTCCGGCGTCACGAACATGCTGTGGTGCTTGCCCTTGATCTCGTCGAGCGAGTAGCCCATCGCATTGAGGAAGTTCTCGTTGGCGGTGACGATGGTGCCGTCCATGTTGAACTCGATCACGGCCTGCGCACGGCTGATCGCGGCGAGCTTACCGGCCTCCTCCATGGCCCTCATCTTGTTGGCCGTGATGTCGGTGGCGAACTTGATGAAGCTGACCACCTTGCCGCTCTCGTCGCGCAGCGGCGCGTAGGAGGCGTGGACCCAGACCTCCTTGCCGTTCTTGCCGTAGCGCCGGTATTGCGTGGTCTGGAACTCGCCGCGGTTCAGGCTGGCCCAAAAATCGCGGTAGCGAGCGCTCTCGCGCTCGGCCGGGCTGACGAAGATGCTGTGATGCTTTCCCTTGATCTCGGCAAGCGTGTAGCCGCTCATCTTGAGAAGGTTTTCGTTGGCGTCGAGGATGGTGCCGTCGAGACCGAATTCGATCACGGCTTGCGACCGGTCGAGCGCCTCGACCTCCGCGATGGCGTGTCTGACCTTCTTGCTCAGGAAATTGAACACGTAAGCCCCGCAATGCTCGGACGCGATCCGACAGGATCGCCATACCGTTTCCCCTGAGTTGAAAGTTGCATGCTATCCTTGAGCATCGGTAAATTCTGGAACACGTCGCGACAAGCTCCGCGATTTCACGAGCAGTAGCCAACTACTTCAACTGACAGCTGCTCTTGGTTTATATGCACGGTGGAGTTCACAATGCGGAGCCGTACTTGTACGGGGGCGCAGCCGAGATTTTTTTCGCGTCGCCTCGCATGGCGGTGTCCGCGCGGTCGAGGGCGAACCGTCTTTAACAAGATGCTCGCTGCGGAGACCCGCAATGTCCGACGACCGCGAACGCCTGATCCGAGACCTCTCCGCCGCCTATCTCGCCAACGACCGGCAGCGGGTCGCCGACGCACTGGCCGACGATTTCCACTTCACCAGCCCGTTCGACGACGACCTCGACAAGGCGACCTATTTCGAACGCTGCTGGAGCGACAGCGGCTGGATCGCACGGCATGACATCGAGCGCATCTTCGTCCGGGGTGAGGAAGCCTTCGTTACTTATCTCTGCCTTGCGACAGATGGCAGGAGTTTTCGCAACACGGAGTTCTTCACCTTCGCAAGCGGCAAGGTCCGACGCATCGATGTCTATTTCCGGGCTGCCCGGCAGCATGGTCGTTTCCTGCCGCAGCCGCGCTAGGGCCGGGCCCCTCCAGATTATTTACGCGGGCGTGTCGGTTCCGTGAGAGTTCGTTCGTCTTGAAGGCGAGCGGGCCTGCGCCTCACGGCGCATCCCGGAACCACCGCAGAAGCCAGGATACGACCCATGCGATTCATGATGTTGATGATCCCGCTCGGCTACGAGGCCGCGCCGCCGGACGTCCAGCTCGATCCCGAGCGCGTCGCGGCGATGATGCGCTACAACGAGGCGCTGAAGGACGCGGGCGTGCTGATCACGCTCGATGGCCTGCATCCGCCGTCGATGGGTGCGCGGGTTTCGTTTGCGACTGGCGAGCCTGTCGTGACCGACGGCCCATTCACTGAAGCCAAGGAGGTCCTTGGCGGCTATTGGATGATCGAGGTTGCCTCGCGCGCCGAGGCGATTGCCTGGGCGAAGAAGTGTCCGGCTTCGGCCAACGAGATCATCGAGATCCGGCAAGTCCAGGAGATGAGCGACTTTCCGCCCGACGTGCAGGAGGCCGCGGCCGGTTTCGGCGACCTGAAGAGGTAGCCACAGCGATCGCGATGAAATCGCGTCTGTCGTCAGTCAATCAGCAAGGAGAGAACCGATGAGCACCGAACATAAATTCCTCGCCGTCTATCTCGGCAGCATGAGCGGCGAAAAGATGAAGGCCTGGCATGCGATGCCCGAGGCTGAACGGAAGGCAAAAGAGCGCGAGGGCATGGCCGCCTGGCACGGCTGGGTCGAGAAGCACAAGGACGTCATCGTGGAGATGGGCGGCCCGCTCGGCAAGACCCGCCGGATCGACGGACGCGGCATTGCCGAGATCAGCAATGCGCTGACCGGCTTCACGGTGGTGCGGGCCGCCTCGCAGGAGGAAGCTGCAAAATTGTTCGAGAACCATCCGCATTTTGCGATCTTCCCGGGCGAGGCGATCGAGGTCATGCCCGTGCTGCCGATTCCGCAGATGTAGCTGCGGACGAGGCTAATTTTCCGGCTGCGATGCCGTCGCTCCGGCCCGGCATCGCCCGTGAAAGTACGGGGTTAATCACGCCCGATTCCTGCTAGTGACCTTCACCGCCGGCTCATGTAAAGATCGTTCACATGAGCTGGCGCAAGGAGCAGCGCCGCGCGGAGCGCGGCTATCACCACGGAAATCTGAAGGAAGCCCTGTTGCAGGCCGCTCTCGGGCTGATCGCCGAGAAGGGCGCGGCTGGCTTCACCTTCGCCGATGCCGCACGCATGGCCGGCGTCAGCGCAGCGGCGCCCTATCGGCATTTCCGCGACCGTGACGAGCTGTTGTCCTCGATTGCCCAGCGCGGCTTCGAGCAGTTCGAGCAGCGCCTGACCGCGGCCTGGGACGACGGGCGCCCCGACACGGTCACCGCGTTCGAGCGCGTCGGCAAAGCCTATCTCGCCTTCGCCCGTGAGGAGCCCGCGTTCTACAACGCGATGTTCGAATCGGGCGTGCCGGTCGACGCCAATCCCGCCCTTCAGGCCGCCAGCGAACGCGCCTTCAACATCATTCGCGCTGCAGCCGAGCGGCTCGCGGCGCTGACGCCGCCAGGTACGGCGCGGCCGCCGGCGATGATGATGGCGCTGCACATCTGGTCGATGGCGCACGGCGTGGCTTCGCTGTTCTCCCGGGGGGACGCCGCGCGACGAAAACTGCCGATGTCGCCGGACGAACTGCTCGAGGCCGAGGTGCTGATCTATCTGCGCGGTCTCGGCTTCCCGACCGACCGCCGTCCTGTAGGCAAGGGCGCCGAGCCGCCGCCGGTGCCGCCGGAGGCGCCCTCCGGTTCAGGCGTGCCGCCCGGCGGCACTCCAAGTGGTCCTTGGGGCAAGCCGAAATAAAATTACGCAAATAATCACGCGGGCGTGTCTGGCGGCCAGCTTGACAAAATCGCGGGATGGTCTAGCTATGTAAATGTTATTTACATTCACAACGGCGCTGGTGCCGTGATGGAGATGGGAAATGGCCTACACCGCTGACGTTAATCGCTGGCGCGGCCCTTCGGACCAATACCAACAGTACGAACGTCCCCGCATGCTCGATACGCCCTGGCATCCCGGCTGGATCGCCGTGACCATCCTCGGCTTCATCATCTGGTGGCCGATCGGACTTGCCCTTCTCTTTTTCACACTCGGGAGCAGAAGAATGTCGTGCTGGAGCCACCAAGATCGCTGGCAGAACAAGATGGAAAAGATGCAGTACAAGATGGACCGCATGCGCGGCCGCATGGAGCGCCGCGGCTTCGGCTTTGGCTTCGGCCCCCCGTCCTCCGGCAACCGCGCCTTCGACGAGTACCGCTCTGAAACGCTGCAGCGGCTCGAGGAGGAGCAGGTCGAGTTCAAGAACTTCCTCGACCGTCTGCGTCACGCCAAGGACAAGGAAGAGTTCGACCAGTTCATGGCGCAGCACAAGACGCGTCCGACCCCGCCGCCGACCGACCAGCAGCAGGGCTGACCTTCAAGGCCGACACCTCTCAAAGCCTTCAGGCGCATGCCCCCAAAGTCCTGATGGCCCCGAGCCGCCCGTCTGCGCAACCCGCGGGCGGGCGGTTTGGTTTTTGGGATCTGCTTCATCTCTCGCGTGCGCGAGAGCAGGCATCGGCCGGCTTCGGCCGCCATCGTTGCTCGCATTGCTCGTCGTGCCGCGCCTAGCCCTGTCGCGAGATGCAGGTTGCAATTTATCGCGGTGGCAACTGACGGTCACTAGACCGGACGTTGCTGCGAATGTCGCCAGGTTGCGGCGATGAGGCCTGTCCGGAAAATCGAATCTTCCTCTTGCAACCAAAGGGTGTTGTGCATAATCTTGGGACGTTTTTCAATCGATGATATTTGGCTGAATATTAGGGAGTATTTTCGTGCGGATCGTAACGATCGTTCGGAAGGTAGCCCCTCGCTGCTATCCCAATTACCTCAAGGCTTTTGAAGACGGCGACGAAATCTTCGACCGCTTCAAGATCAACACTCCGCTTCGCATCGCGCACTTCCTCGCTCAGGCGCTATATGAAACCGGCCGCGGTACGGTTCTGTTCGAGAGCCTCAAATACAAAACCACGGCGCGACTTCTCGAGATTTTCGGCATCGGCCATCATAGCGCGGCCATCCGGCCCGACGAGGTCGATCAATATCTCAACAATGATCGTGCCTTGGCCGAGCGCGTCTACGGACTGAGTAATCCGAAGAAGGCGAAGGAGCTCGGCAATACCAAGCCCGGAGACGGATACAAATATCGCGGCGGCGGCCTGTTGCAGACGACTGGCGGCGCCAACTACCTGCGCATGGGCAAACTCGCAGGCGTGGACTTCTACAATAACCCGGATCTGATTGTCTCACCCGAAGCGGCTCTGCTTCCCGCCCTTCACGAATGGAATGAGGGAGGCCTGAACGCGTATGCGGATCGGAACGAAATCCGCACAATCACGCGGCTCATCAACGGTGGCTACAACGGCCTGAGCGGTCGCACGGAGCTCTTCGAGGTCGTGTGGAGCGCAATAGGCAAGAGCGGCGCGAACCAGGTGGCCTGGAAAGCCGCAACCACGTCGGATGAAACGCGCGAGCTTCAGGAGGCCCTGAACGATCTCGGGGCTGAGCCGGCGCTTGTCGTGGATGGACGATATGGTCCCGCCACCGCGCAGGCGGTCGAGTGGTTTCAAAACCACGCCAAGATCCCTGTCGATGGAAATGCAGGCGTGGTGACGCAGGCGGCGTTGAATCTCCGCCTGAATTCCCGGACGGCTTCAGAGCGCCCCTAAGAGCGTGGCGCCTTTGACGCGCGAAGTTCGCCGGAGCTTCGCAAATAGATGTCTCGATTATTGAGGGCCGAATTTTAGCAAGTTTCATTACGCAGAAGGGATTGAGCATGACCGACGGCGAAAAGATGCTGAAGCTGGCCGAGTCCCGCATCGGCGAGAAATACGTCAATGTCTGCGTTCCCAAGAACAACAAGAACTGGCACGGTCCATGGGACTGCGCGGAGTTCATGTCCTGGTTGGTGTGGCAGGTCGGTGGATTCCTGTACGGATGCGTCGACAACAACGGCAATCCTGCGACGGTTGAGGCCTATACCGGCGCCTGGAAGAGCGATTCACAAAAACTTGGAAAGCGCGTGCCGTGGCGGCAGGCAGCTTCAACGGTGGGAGGCATTCTTCTGCGCTACCCGCCCGGACCGGGCATGATGGGGCACATCGTCGTTTGTGACGGCGAGGGCGGCACCGTGGAGGCGATGGGCACCGCCTATGGCGTTCGTCGCGGCAAGGTGTCGGGCCGGAATTGGGATACCGGCGTCCTGCTGCCGAACTTTACGTATGGGGCGGCGGGTGGAGCACTCGACCTGGCTGAGCCGAGCCTGCTGTATGCGCTTGGGCAGCCGAACATGAAGGCGTCCGTCATTCGGGACATTCAACGCGCTTTGAAAGAGCTGGGATTCAATCCGGGGCCGATCGACGGTGAATATAATGACCTGACGGTGGCGGCGGTCGCAGCGTTTCAGGCGACCAAAGGACTCATTGTCGACGGACAGGTCGGACCGCAGACGGCCAAACGGTTGAAGATCGAACTCTAGGGATCGGCGCGATTCTTTCACCTGCCGCGCGCGCGACAGAGGCGTCCCGGCGCCATGACTCGCGCCGGGCTGCATCGCATGACCGCCAGCTTCAACGCGCGGTGGCGAGCTGCGCGTGAACCGAAGCCAGGAAGTGTTCGTAGGCGTGATCCACGATCTCGTTGAGCGATCGCGTTCGTGCGAACATCGCCTTGGCCTCGGCGAGAAACTCCTCGCGGGTCGGTATCTTCGGCAGATGCAGGTGTGTCAGCGCGTCGACGCCGTCATGCGCGCGGTTGAGGATGTCGTGCAGCGTCGGCAGCTGCAGCTGGGTCGGGTCGGCGCGGTGCAGCGCCGAAGAGATCGCATGTGCAAGCTTCGGCGCGTCGAACCGCCCGGCAAGCTCGCGGGCGGCCCGATTGATGACGCGGGCGCCCAGCGGCTGCTCGTTGCGCAGCACCTGTTCAGGCGGCGCCTTCATGTTCCAGACGATTCCGAACCAGGACAACACCTTCAGCACGTAATAGGTGACGTCGATCTCCCACCAGTAAAAGCCCTGTCGCACGCTGCTCTGATAGGCGTGGTGATTGTTGTGCCAGCCCTCGCCCATAGTGAGCAGCGCCAGCAGCCAGTTGTTGCGGGAATCGTCGCCCGTCACGTAGCGCTTGCGTCCGTGCACATGGGCGAGCGAGTTGATGCAGAAGGTCGCGTGATAGACCAGCACCGTGCTCCACAGGAAGCCGACGATCAGACCCGACCACCCCGCCGCCAGGAAGCAGAGCGCCGCAAGCACAAAGGCCGGCAGCAGCTCCAGCCGATGCAGCCACATCAGCTCAGGAAAGACAGTGAGATCGCCGACTTTCACGAGATCAGTGCCGTCGTGCTCCCGGTAAAAGATCCAGCCGAGATGACTGTACAGGAAACCGCGCTGACGCGGCGAATGCACATCCAGCTCGGTGTCGGAATGCAGATGATGATGTCGATGCTTGGCCGCCCACCACAACACGCTCTTTTGCGCGGTGCTTTGCGCAAGGCAGGCCAGGATGAACTGAAACACGCGGCCGGTGGCGAAAGCCCGATGGGAGAAATAGCGGTGGTAGCCGGCGCCGATTGCAAACATCCGCACGACATACAGCGTCCCACAGATCGCGACGGCCTGCCACGTGACGCCTGACCAGATCGCCGCAAAGCATCCGAGATGGACCAGCACGAACGGTATGGCGGAGGGGTACATGACGTCGTCGTGGTGGTCGTCGGCGGGCGCGTTGGGCAACATGTTTCAGCGTGACCTCAGGTAACGGGGATCCGGAATTTGCATCGGCAGCACCGAGGGCTGCCGGGTACGAAAAACCCGCGGATGGCGGACCACCGCGGGGCTTGAGCGAGCTGCTCTGCGTGTCATCCCGGCCAAAGCAGCATCAGCCGAAAATCCGACTGACTATATGGGCGCGGATGGCTGGCATGCAAGCTCGTAGCCTCACGGGGAGCTGCGGCATGGTGCTCGGGTAGTCACGGTGCCGCCGACGCCGCGTGGCGCGCGGGCCGCCCGCGGCCTATATTCGACACCTGAAGGAAGCACCAAAGCACCGGAGGCGGCCTTGATGGCAGCTGCGACCGCAACGAATGATCGCCTCTGGCAGAATATACGCGCGGAGGCGCAGCGCGCGTGCGCAGCCGATCCCGTCTTCGGCAAGTCGCTTGCCGATGCAGTGCTGGCGCATGATCATTTTGCCGAGGCTCTGGCCGATCTGATCGGCCGCAGGCTTGGCGGCAACGCCGCCGGGCAGGCACGCTTCACGGCCTTTTCTATCGACGCCTTTCGTGGCGCCCCGGAATTGATCGAAGCGGCCGGCCGCGATCTGCAGGTGATCGTGCATAGCGATCCTGCCATTACCGGCCTGCTGGCGCCGCTGCTGCATGTCAAGGGCTATGTCGCGCTCCAAGCCTGGCGCGTCTCGAACTGGCTCTGGCGTCATGACCATCGCGATGCGGCGCTGCTGTTTCAGAACGAGGCGTCAAACCTCTTGCAGGTCAGCATTCACCCGGCAGCCAGCATCGGCTCGTCCGTGTATCTCGACCACGCCACGGGAATCGTGATCGGCGCCAATGTGGTGATCGGCGACGAGGTCACCATCCTTCAGAACGTCAGCATCGGGCGCCATGGCGACTTGCCGATGCGCTCGCCTCGCATCGGCCGCGGCGTCTTCATCGGCTCCGGCGCAACCATCCTCGGCGACATCGATATCGGCGATTTCGCCAAGATCGGCGCCGGGACGGTCGTGATCAGTGACGTGCCCGCCGGCTGCACGGCAATCGGCAATCCCGCGCGTCTGACCAACTGCCCCGAACCCGCTTCGGCGGCCTGAGGCGCCGTCACGTCATGAGATGCGGCGGAGGCGCGACCTGATCAGCAGCGAAAGCACGGCGGCCGAGGTCTGCCCCCCGGCGACATCCCGTTGCCTCAGGCGGCGCGACGATGGCTCTCGCCGCATGCTGGGGCGTGACCGGTTCCGAGCTGGTCTGGCCCGGCGCATCCAGCACCGCGACGTGATGACGGTAGACCATCTCCCAGCCCTTCCATCCCGTGAACAGGAGGATGCCGACCACGACCAGGGAGAGCACCACGCCCCACGGCTTGATCGCAGCCTCTGCGCCTTGGGCGTAACGGAGGTAGAAATTGATCAGGGCCAGCACGACCGCCGCCAGATTGCCGACCATGTGGTACCAGGCATCGTTGAGGCGGCGGATGCGGGGCTCGCTGAAGAAGTCCGTAAAGCCGGCCACGGCCGCGACGAGCGCCATGACGATGCCAGCCCCGATCAGCCACATCGCGGCTCTGGCCCAGAAATTGTCGCCGGTTCCGATGAAGGCCAGATCGGCGATGGGCGCGCCGACCAGACATGCGACCGGGAATGGGATGAGCATGGGGTGGAGCGGGTGATCGCCGATGGCGGCGGTCGTCTTGGGGTTGATGGTCATGGCAAAACCTCGCGGAAAGTGATTTTCGGGACAATTTTTCGGGCGAAGGGTGGTTCCTCCGGGCCAGGTGTCCGGGACACAAGCCGATCCAACTGCCTGCGCCGCCTACCTTTCCCGCAGCCAAATTCGCCTGCGGTAACCTCGCATTAACCAACGCCGGGCTCTGGTAAGGGCGGACAATCGCGCCCAAAGCCCGAAGTCGGGGCCCGTCAAGGCCCGGGGCCAAAGGCCCATAGTTTTGACATCTTGGCAGGGAATGCAGACGGCCGGCTTTGGACGAGCCCCTGCACCCAGAAAGACAAGGTTTTGAGCGGGCTTGCCGGCCGCGCCGGTTCTAGCGCGGCCATTGGGGAACCGGCAGCCATTTGCTGGCCGGCACATCGGGTAACGATCGCCTTGAGAGGATACTGCTTATGAATCCGGCCGACGTGGCTCAGTCAGCCCTTCCGGTTGCCGCTTCTGCGGACGTGTCGCTGATCGCGCTGTTCTGGCAGGCTCACTGGATCGTGAAAGCGGTGATGCTGGGACTTCTGTCCTGCTCAGTCTGGGTCTGGGCGATCGCCATCGACAAGATCTTCCTGTTTGCCCGCACCCGCCGCTCGATGGACCGTTTCGAGCAGGCATTCTGGTCCGGCGAATCGATCGAGGAGCTCTATCGCACCCTCTCGGCCAAGCCGACGCATTCGATGGCGGCCTGTTTCGTGGCGGCGATGCGCGAGTGGAAGCGCTCGTTCGAGAACCAGGCCCGCTCGGTCGCCGGCCTGCAGATGCGCATCGACAAGGTCATGAACGTCTCGATCGCCCGCGAGGTCGAGCGGCTGGAACGCCGCCTGCTGGTGCTCGCGACCGTCGGCTCCGCCGGCCCCTTCGTCGGCCTGTTCGGCACCGTCTGGGGCATCATGTCGAGCTTCCAGTCGATCGCGGCGTCGAAAAATACCTCTCTGGCGGTGGTCGCGCCGGGCATCGCGGAGGCGCTATTTGCGACCGCGGTCGGCCTTATCGCCGCCATTCCTGCCACTATTTTCTACAATAAGTTCACTTCCGAGGTGAACCGGCAGGCCCAGCGGCTCGAGGGCTTCGCTGATGAATTTTCCGCCATCCTGTCGCGTCAGATCGACGAGCGGGGCTGACGGGCGGCATGTATAGTGTGAAGGACAATTTGGGCACGCGATCATGGCGATGAACGTTGCAAGTTCGTCCGGAGGCGGCGGCCGCCGCGGCCGGCGCAAGCCCGTCGTGG
Source organism: Bradyrhizobium shewense (assembly GCF_900094605.1). Lineage (GTDB taxonomy): Bacteria > Pseudomonadota > Alphaproteobacteria > Rhizobiales > Xanthobacteraceae > Bradyrhizobium > Bradyrhizobium shewense. The sequence continues at coordinate 67,459 of NZ_FMAI01000005.1, forward strand.
CCGAGATCAACGTCACGCCGATGGTCGACGTGATGCTGGTGCTGCTCATCATCTTCATGGTGTCGGCGCCGATGCTGACGGTCGGCGTGCCGCTCGACCTGCCGCAGACCCAGGCCAAGAGCCTCGAAAACAACGACCAGAAGCCGATCCAGATGTCGATCGACATCAAGGGCAAGGTGTTCATCAACGACGCAGAGATCGCGATCAACGAGCTGGTGCCCAAGCTGAAGGCGATCACCGACGCGCGCGGCGGGCTCGAGGAACGCATCTATCTGCGCGCCGACAAGAAGGCGGATTACGGCACGGTGGCCAGGGTGATGGGCCAGTTGTCCGGCGCCGGATTCAAGAAGCTCGCCCTCGTCACGGAAGCGGATCAGGGGTAGGCCGTGAAGGTGAAGGTCGACAAGACACTCGTTGCGTCGATTGCCCTGCATGTCCTCGTGCTGGGATGGGGGCTGGTCACCTTTAGCAGCAAGGCCTACGTCGCGCCGGAAGAGTCGCTCCCGATCGACATCATCTCGACCGATCAGCTCGCGAAGATGATGGCTGGGCAGAAGACCGGCAAGAAGGAAGAGCCCAAGCCCAAGGTCGAGAAGATCGCCGAGCCCAAGCCGGAGGAAGACGCCGTCGGCAAGGTCACCGAGAAGAAAGAGCTGATCAAGACCAATTCGCAGCCGGAGCCGCCGCCGAAGCCGGTCGAGAAGCCGGTGGAGAAGAAGCCCGAGCCGCCGAAGCCCGTGGCCGAGGCGAAGCCGAAGGAAGAGCCGAAGCCGCAGGAAAAGAAGCCTGATCCGGCCAAGGAAGATCCGATCGCCGAGCTGCAGAAGAAGCTGGAGACCAAGAAGCCGCCGCCCAAGCCCGTGGAGCAGAAGGTTGCGGCGGTGCAGCCGCAGCAGCAGCCCAAGCCCAAGGAGCGCAGCTTCGATCCCGCGCAGATCCAGCGCGACCTCGACAAGCGCGCCGCGACCCGGCACGAGCTCACGGGAACGGCGCTGAACGCCTCGGCGTCGCTGGGGTCGGCGACCGGCACTGCCGCCAACAACATTGCGACCTGGCGCGGTGCGTTCCAGGGCGCGGTCAAGCGCTGCTTCACGCCGACCTATAACGGGCAGGACGCCGACCAATACGAAGCCGACATCGACATTCCCATGAAGATCGACGGATCGCTGGCGTCCGAACCCATCGTGGTCGCGGTGAGGGGACCGTCGCGGTCGATCGCCCAGGCGGTGGCGGAGAGCGCCAGGCGCGCCATCGTGCAGTGTCAGGTCTACTCGTTCATGCCGAAGCAGCAGTACGAGAGCTGGAAGCTCATTCCGATGACTTTCGGCCTGAAAGATATGTTGTGACATCCGAACAAAAGAATTTTGCAATGAATAACGTCCGATCGATGAACCGCCGCCGCTTCATGTCCCTGACCGGATCGACGCTTGCGATGCTCGGAGGCGGACAAGCCTTCGCGCAGGCCCAGCCGCGAATTCGTATCGACCCGACTGAGTTTCAGCCGATCCCGATCGCGATCACCGGCTTCGTGCCGGGCTCGCCGTCCGACGGTGACGTCGGCAACGGCGTCACCCAGGTCATCACCAACAATCTGAAGCGTTCGGGCCTCTTTGCCCCGATCGACCAGGCCGCCTTCATCGAGCGCATCAGCAACATCGACGTCGCGCCGCAATTCCAGAACTGGAAGACCATCAACGCGCAGGCGCTGGTCACCGGCCGCATGACGCGGCAGTCAGATGGACGGCTGAAGGCCGAATTCCGTTTGTGGGACGTGGTCTCCGGCCAGCAGCTCGCGGGACAGCAATATTTCACCTCGCCGGAATATTGGCGCCGCATCGCCCACATCATCTCCGACCAGATCTACGAGCGGATGACCGGCGAGAAGGGCTATTTCGACAGCCGCGTGGTGTTCGTGGACGAAAGCGGCCCGAAGGAGCGCCGCGTCAAGCGGCTCGCGATGATGGATCAGGACGGTGCCAATGTGCGCTATCTGACCCGCGGCTCCGATCTCGTGCTGACGCCGCGCTTCTCGCCGAACTCGCAAGAGATCACCTACATGGAGTTCGGCCAGGGCGATCCGAAGGTCTATCTGTTCAACATCGAGACCGGCCAGCGCGAGATCGTCGGCAACTTCCCGGGCATGACCTTTGCGCCGCGCTTCTCGCCGGACGGCCAGCGCGTCATCATGAGTCTGCAGCAGGGCGGAAATTCCAACTTGTTCGTGATGGATCTGCGCTCGCGCTCGACCACGCGCCTTACCGACACGCCGGCGATCGACACGTCTCCGTCTTACTCGCCGGACGGCACCCGCATCTGCTTCGAGTCCGATCGCGGCGGCAGGTCGCAGATCTATGTGATGGCGGCGGGCGGCGGACAGGCGCAGCGCATCTCCTTCTCCAAGGACGATACCAACGCCAGCTATTCGACGCCCGTGTGGTCGCCGAAAGGCGACTACATCGCCTTCACCAGGCAGGGCGGCGGGCAGTTCTCGATCGGCGTCATGAAGCCTGATGGCTCCGGCGAGCGGCTATTGACCTCCGGCTTCCACAATGAAGGCCCGACCTTCTCGCCGAACGGCCGCGTGCTGATGTTCTTCCGCGATCCCGGCGGCAATGGCGGGCCGTCGCTGTACAGCGTCGACATCTCCGGCCGCAACGAGCTCAAGGTGCCGACGCCCGGCTTCGCCTCCGACCCGGCATGGTCGCCGCTGCTATCCTCGACGGCGGGTTGACAAGAGAGCGCTAAAACATCGCGCGTTCAGACGCGCGATGTTGTCGAAAAACGCGCCGATTTTTTCGACTTTTCTGCGCAAAGCAAGCCTTCCTTCACCTTGTGCCCGGCAAGGCTTGCCTAGTTGCTTGATATTTAAGCGGAAATCGGTTCGCTGATACCGAAAAACAACTCGACTTTAACGATGTTCCCTCAGAAAGACTTCATCTGGGCTGGGTAAGACTACGCGCCAAACAGGACGCGTAACAAGCCAATGCAACTGGCCGACCAGAAGCAGAGTGATCGAGACGAGCTGGAGCCGATACTCTACGCCGCTCTCATCAACTCCATGGTGCAGAATTTCTGGGCGATCTTCTTCGGCTCGGCCTCCGCGGCCGTGGCCGCGGTGATGACTGCGTTGAAGACGGGCGATGTCTGGCTGTGGCCGCTCGCCTTTCTGCTGATCGCTATCGGCACCGCGCGCGCGTTCCAGATGCGCGGATATGAAAACCGCACCCAGGTGCTGTCATTCGAAGAGGCCAAGCACCTGGAGCCGCGTTACTGGATCGGCGCGCTGAGTTATGCGGTTGTGCTCGGTGTGTGGGCCTTCGTCGTCATCTACAACAACAACGATCCGGTCGCCGACATGCTCTGTGTCGCCATCGGCATCGGCTACACTGCGGGCGGCGCCGCCCGCAATTACGGGCAGCCCCGGGTGATCCAGTGGCACGTCGCGCTGGCCTGCGGTCCGATGTCGCTCGCCTTGCTGCTGCACGGCGGCTTCTACCACATCGGTCTCGCCATCCTGCTGGTGTTCTTCTTCATCGGGCTCAAGAACATCAACCTCAGCCTGCATGCGATCTTCGTCAAGGCGCTGACCTCGAGCTTCCGCGAATCCGCGCTGGCGAGCCAGTTCGACACCGCGCTCAACAACATGCCGCACGGGCTGTGCATGTTCCGCGCCGACGGCCGCCTTGCGGTGATGAACCACCGTTTCGGCGAGCTGATGGCCTTGCCCGAGGACCTCGTCAAGCGCGGCGCCACTGCCGCCGATATCGCGGCGGCCTGCGTGTCCGCCGGGTCGATCTCGGCGGAGAGCGGCAACCTCATCCTGGCCGAGATCGAGCATGCGCGGATCTGCGAGATCGTCACCGCCGATCCGGATTCCTCGCGCGGCCGTACCTTGGCCTGGACGTTCCAGCCGATGACCGGCGGCGGCACGGTGCTGCTGCTGGAAGACATCACCGAACGCACCAATGCGGAAGCACGCATCAGCCATCTCGCCCGTTACGACGAGCTCACCGCGCTGCCCAACCGTGTCAGCTTCCACGACGAGATCGAGCGGCTGCTGAAGAATTCGCATCATGCCGAGCGGCTTTCCGCGCTGCTCTTTGTCGACCTCGACCAGTTCAAGCAGGTCAACGACACGCTCGGTCATCCCTGCGGCGACCAGCTGCTGTGCGCCGTCGCCAACCGTCTGCGCGAAATGCTGCGCCCCGAAGATTTCGTCGCCCGTTTCGGCGGCGACGAATTCGTCGTGTTCCAGCAGAACATCTCCTCGCCCGAGGACGCCGCCGCGCTGGCCCGCCGCATCGTCGAGCGGCTGAGCGAGCGCTACCGCATCGACAATCATTTGGTCGAGATCGGCGCCAGCGTCGGCATCGCGCTGACCTCGCCGGGCGATGCCAGTGCCGATACGCTGCTCAAGAACGCCGACATGGCGCTGTACCGCGCCAAGGCCGACGGCCGCGGCACCTTCTGCTTCTTCCGCGACGAGATGGCGGCGACCGTCGAGGCCCGCCGCATCCTCGAGCTCGACCTGCGCAAGGCGCTCGCCAACGAGGAATTCGAGCTGTTCTACCAGCCGCTGGTCAATCTGAAGTCCGGCAAGATCACCACCTGCGAGGCGCTGCTGCGCTGGAATCACCCGGTGCGCGGCACGGTCTCGCCGATCGACATCATCCCGGTCGCCGAGGACATGGGCCTGATCGTCGATCTCGGCCGCTGGATCCTGCGCCGCGCCTGCATGGAATGCATGAAGTGGCCGGAGGGCGTCAGCGTCGCCGTCAACTTTTCGCCGCAGCAATTCCACCAGCGCGACGTGCTGAGCGAAATCCGCTACGCGCTGGAGGTGTCGGGCCTGCCGGCGCATCGGCTGGAGATCGAGATCACCGAGTCCTCGCTGCTGCGCAACACCCAGCTGACCCACGACATCCTGTCGCAATTGCATGCGCTCGGCGTGCGCATCTCGCTCGACGATTTCGGCACCGGCTATTCCAGCCTCAGCTACCTGCACAATTTCCCGATGCAGAAGGTGAAGATCGACCGCTCCTTCCTCGAAGGCATCGACACCGACCGCCCGCTGACGCTGCTACGCGGCGTGGCGCGGCTGTCCGCCGATCTCGGCATGGCCGTCGTGGTCGAGGGCATTGAGACCAATGAGCAGCTCGATTTGATCAGCGCCGACGGCACCGTCTCCGAGGCGCAAGGCTATCTGTTCAGCCGTCCGGTGCCCGCCGTGCGGATGCGCCAGCTGCTCAACGCCTCGCATGGACGGCGCGGTGAAGGCCAGCTCCACGTCGCCAGCTCGCGCTCCTTCGCTTAAGTCCGTTTCTCGAAACGTCCCAACATTTCAGGCTGTTGCAGCGGTACCGTAGTGCTACGGAGGTTAACCCTAACCGTTCGATTGCTTTGCATACTTGTTAAGAAGGTGTTAATAAATCGTGGCGCGCGCGCAAGTTGTCTTGCGGCAATTGCCTTTGAATGTCGCGACGTGAGTGTGGGTAAGGAGTTGGAATGCAGTCCTCAGCCAGATCTGTCATTTCGGCTGTTGGACGGGGAGCGGAGCTTCTGACCGACGTCGATTATCATCTTGCGGAAACCGTCGCGGAGAAGGAGGAGATCTACAATCTCCGCTACCGCGCCTATCTGCGGGAGGGCGCGGTCAAGCCCTCGGCCGATGCGCGGGTGACCGACCGCTACGACGAGCTGCCGAACGCGTGGACCTTCGGCGTCTATCTTCATGGTGAGCTCTGCAGCTCGGTGCGCATCAGCGTACTGACGTCGGAATGGCGCGAGTCCACCTCAGCCGATGTCTTCCCCGACATCCTGCTGCCGCGGCTCGATCGCGGCGAGGTCATGATCGACCCGACCCGCTTCGTCGCCGATCCCGACCAGGTCAAGCGGGTTCCGGAATTGCCCTATCTGACGACGCGTCTCGCTTACATGGCCTGCGAGCATTTCAATGCCGATCTCGGCCTCGCCATCGTGCGTCCCGAGCATCAGGCCTTCTACCGGCGGGTGTTCCTGCATGAGACGATCGCCGAGCCCCGCCTGGTTCCCGGCCTGACCAAGCCGTTCGGACTGATGGCGGCGGACTTCCCGACCTTCCGCAAGAAGGTGTTCGAGCGTTATCCGATCATGCGGTCGACTGCCTTCGAGCGGCGGATGCTGTTCGGGCGCGGCGGCCAGCGCCAGGTGCCGCAGCGGCCGGTGCTCGTGGCGGATGCCGCGCACGCCTAAAGTCGGCGGTGGCGTGGATGCGGCTCCAGGTTTGAGTCTGGGCTCGGCCCTTTACCCGTCGCGCGTCGCCACGCATCACGCCCTGGGCCCAAAATTCCGGCGAAAGCCGGCGTATTTGCCGGCCGGCGCGACTTGCCTTCACCCTCGCGCCACATTTACAACCCATTAACCATGACGGGTGCTTTTCGCTGGTTGGGGGCATTTGATCGGCTGAGGCAAGGTTCCGTCAAGGTTGACGGAACGTTCGCTTAACCAACCCCCTGTAGACCGGACAGCAGTGGACTAACGTGAGCGTGGAGGCTCCGGAATGAAACATCCTATGCGTATCCTCCAGGGATTGAAGCTGGTCGCGGTGCTCGCCGTCGCGCTGTCGATGGGCGCCTGCGCCAACAAGAATGCTGCGACGGATGCGATGGCCAATGCGGCAACGCCTGGCAGTCAGCAGGATTTCGTCGTCAACGTGGGTGACCGCGTGTTCTTCGAAAGCGACCAGACCGATCTGACCCCGCAGGCGATCGTGACCCTGGAGAAGCAGGCGCAGTGGCTGCAGACCTATCCGCGCTACAGCTTCACCGTCGAAGGCCATGCCGACGAGCGCGGCACCCGCGAATACAACATCGCGCTCGGCGCCCGGAGAGCCCAGTCGGTACGTTCGTTCCTGGCCTCGCGCGGCATCGATCCGAACCGCATGCGCACGATCTCCTACGGCAAGGAGCGGCCGGTCGCCGTCTGTAACGACATCTCCTGCTGGTCGCAGAACCGTCGCGCCGTCACCGTGCTGAACGCGAGCTCCTGACGCCGAGATACTGACACTCAGTCAGGCGCCGTTCATCTTCCAAAACCGATTATGCCGGCGCCCTCTCGGGCGCCGGTTTCGTTTCAGCAAACCGTGACCTAAAACCCCTTGGTTCAAGTCACGTTTTTGGCGTACTCCCTTCCTCATTATGTGGCGCGGCGAATGGTCCGCCGTGTGCCACGTCGCTTTTGTCGTCAGGGCAAGATGTCATCGAAATTCAAGGCAATTACCGGCACCGTGGCAACCGTCGCGCTGCTCTCTTTGTGCTCGCCCGCAACTGCGCAGTCGGTCTTTGCGCAGTCGGATGATGCCGACCCCGAGATGCGGATCGAGCGGCTGGAGAACCAGCTGCGCCAGCTCACCGGCCAGAACGAAGAGCTGCAATACCGCAACCGCCAGCTCGAAGAGCGGCTGCGGGCGCTTGAGGGCGGCGCCCAAGGCGCGCCCGGACAGGCGCCCAACGTCGCGGCGATGCCGCCCGCCCAGGTCGGACCAGGTCAGGTTGCGCCCGGCTATCGCCAGCAGCCTCAGCAGCAGGCCGTGCAGCCGAATTACGAGCAGCCGCAGAGCGCCGCTTCTGCGCCGATCGTTCAGGAACAGCCGGCGCCCGGCGCCCCCGGCACGCGCCGCCGCGGCGATGCCTTCGATCCGAACCAGAACCCGAACGCGCCGGGTGCGCCGCGCGCGCTCGGCGGCGGCCCGCAGCCGATGCCGTCGGGAGCACCCGGAGGCCGCGGCGCCGGCGAGCCGCTCGATCTCGCCAACACCGGCCCCCGTTATCAGCAGCAGGCCGCTCCCCCGGCCGCGCAGCCCGGCTATCCGCCGGCCCAATCCGGCTCTCCCGCGCCATCAGGCGGCGCCGGCCTGACCACCCTGCCGCCCTCGGCGACGCCGCGCGACGAGTTCGACCTCGGCATCGGCTACATGCAGCGCAAGGACTATGCGCTCGCCGAGCAGACCATGAAGAACTTCACGCAGAAGTATCCGAGCGACCCGCTGCTCGGCGACGCGCAATACTGGCTCGGCGAGAGCTATTTCCAGCGCCAGCAATATCGGGACTCCGCGGAAGCCTTCCTCGCCGTCACCACCAAATACGAAAAATCGGCCAAGGCCCCGGATGCGCTGCTGCGGCTCGGCCAGTCGCTCGCCGCGCTGAAGGAGAAGGAGGCCGCCTGCGCCGCCTTCGGCGAGGTCGGCCGCAAATATCCGCGCGCCTCCGCCGGCGTCAAAGCTGCGGTCGACCGCGAGCAGAAACGGGTGAAGTGCTGACGTCGGGGTCCTGACAACGCGGATGGTGCTGCGCTAGACATCGTAACCATCCGCCTGCGAATGTCAGGGCCGCGTCATGTCAGACGACGACAATTCTCCGATCTCGACACGCGAAGCGAGGCAGCTCTTCGCCGGCCTGAAGAGCGCGCCGGCGCTGGTGCTCGCCGTATCGGGCGGACCCGACTCGGTCGCGCTGATGTGGCTCGCGGCGCGCTGGCAGCGCAGTCTTGCGCGCGGCCCGCGTCTCACCGTCGTCACGATCGATCACGGCCTGCGGCGAGAGGCGGCGCGTGAGGCGCGCGAGGTCAAGCGGCTCGCCACTGAGCTCGGATTGCCGCACCGGACCCTGCGCTGGCGCGGCGCAAAGCCGACGACCGGACTGCCGGCGGCGGCGCGCGAGGCGCGCTACCGCCTGCTCGCGCAGGCCGCGCGTGCCGTCGGCGCGAGCCATGTGCTGACCGCCCACACCCGCGACGACCAGGCCGAGACCCTGTTGATGCGCCTGTTGCGCGGCAGCGGACTTGCCGGGCTGTCGGCAATGGCCTCCCTCAGCGAGCGCGACGGGATCGTGCTGGCGCGTCCGTTGCTCGAGGTCCCGAAGTCGCAGCTGATCGCGACGTTGAGGCGGGCCAAGGTCGGCTTTGCCGACGATCCCACCAACCGCGACACCGCCTTCACCCGGCCGCGGCTGCGCGCGCTGCTGCCGCTCCTTGCGGCCGAGGGTGGCGATGCCCGCACGCTGGTGCGGCTCGCGGCCCGGCTGGCGCGGGCCAATGCGGCGGTCGAGCTGCTGGCCGACGGCGCCGAGCGCTTCCTCCGTTTGCGGGATCGCGGCGATGCGCCGCAGGCGGGCGTTCGAAGCTTCGAGGCCGCGGCCTTTGCCGTCCTGCCCGAGGAGGTCCGGCTGCGGCTCCTGCTGCGGGCCATCAACGCGCTCGGGCATGAAGGGCCGGCGGAACTCGGCAAGGTTGAATCCCTCCTGGCCGTGCTCGACCAGGTCATCGCCGCAAGCCCTCGCGCAGGCGCAAATGGCCGGCCGGCCTTGAGGCAGACCCTTGCGGGAGCCTTGATCAGCCTTGCCGGCGGGCGTATCCACATCGCACCGGCGCCGGCCCGGCGTCGTAAGGGCGGATAGGCGCGGACGAGGGCGGATCATGACACCGGCCAATTCGGCCTCGTGCCGTCAGGACACCTTAACCAGGCAGGAAAAACCCCGGTCAGGTCGCCATTATTTCAGCGGGAATCGCTCTAAGATGGGATAAATAGTCCCATCTCGTTCCCTTGGCAGCGACCGGGGCGGCACCTAAATTGTATGCGTCTAACGATGAGGATTCCTTGGGGATTTCCTCGTAGAGCCCAAGGATGAGGCCGCGATCCGCGCGACCACGAAGGAAGATCGATGAACGCCAATCTGCGCAATTTCGCCCTCTGGGTCATCATTGTCTTGCTGCTTTTGGCGTTGTTCACGCTCTTTCAGAATCCAGGTCAGCGGGCCTCCTCGCAGGACATCGCCTTCTCGCAGCTCCTCAGCGAGGTTGACCGCGGCAATGTGCGCGACGTCGTGATCCAGGGGCCGGACATTCACGGCACCTTCACCAACGGCTCCAGCTTCCAGACCTATGCGCCCAGCGACCCGACGCTGGTGAAGCGCCTCTATGACAGCAAGGTCCAGATCACCGCGAAGCCGCCGGGCGACAACGTGCCGTGGTTCGTCTCGCTGCTGGTCTCCTGGCTGCCGTTCATCGCCCTGATCGGCGTGTGGATCTTCCTGTCGCGGCAGATGCAGGGCGGCGCCGGCAAGGCGATGGGCTTTGGCAAGTCGCGCGCCAAGATGCTGACCGAAGCGCATGGTCGCGTCACCTTCGAGGATGTCGCCGGCGTCGACGAGGCCAAGCAGGACCTTCAGGAGATCGTCGAATTCCTGCGCGACCCCGGCAAATTCCAGCGCCTCGGCGGCCGCATTCCGCGCGGCGTGCTGCTGGTCGGCCCTCCCGGCACCGGTAAGACCCTGATCGCGCGTGCGGTCGCGGGCGAAGCCAACGTGCCGTTCTTCACCATCTCCGGTTCTGACTTCGTCGAGATGTTCGTCGGCGTCGGCGCGAGCCGCGTCCGCGACATGTTCGAGCAGGCCAAGAAGAATGCGCCCTGCATCATCTTCATCGACGAAATCGACGCGGTCGGTCGTCATCGTGGCGCAGGCCTCGGCGGCGGCAATGACGAGCGCGAGCAGACGCTGAACCAGTTGCTGGTCGAAATGGACGGCTTCGAGGCGAACGAGGGCGTGATCCTGATCGCCGCGACCAACCGTCCCGACGTGCTCGATCCCGCGCTGCTGCGTCCGGGCCGCTTCGACCGCCAGGTCGTGGTGCCCAATCCGGATGTCGTCGGCCGCGAGCAGATCCTCAAGGTTCACGTCCGCAAGGTGCCGCTGGCCCCCGATATCAACCTCAAGACCATCGCGCGCGGCACCCCGGGCTTCTCCGGCGCCGACCTGATGAACCTCGTCAACGAGGCCGCTTTGACCGCCGCCCGCCGCAACAAGCGGATGGTGACGCAGGCCGAATTCGAAGAGGCCAAAGACAAGGTGATGATGGGCGCCGAGCGCAAATCGCTCGTCATGACCGAGGAAGAGAAGTTGCTGACGGCCTATCACGAGGGCGGCCACGCCATCGTCGGCCTCAACGTCGTCGCGACCGACCCGATCCACAAGGCGACCATCATTCCGCGCGGTCGTGCGCTCGGCATGGTCATGCAGCTCCCCGAGCGCGACAAGCTGTCGATGTCTCTCGAGCAGATGACCTCGCGGCTCGCGATCATGATGGGCGGCCGTGTCGCCGAAGAGCTGATCTTCGGCCGCGAGAAGGTGACCTCGGGCGCGTCCTCCGACATCGAGCAGGCGACACGCCTGGCCCGGATGATGGTGACGCGCTGGGGCCTGTCCGAGGCGCTCGGCACCGTGTCCTATGGCGAAAACCAGGACGAGGTTTTCCTCGGCATGTCGGTGTCGCGCACCCAGAACGCATCGGAGGCGACGGTCCAGAAGATCGACACCGAGATCCGGCGTTTCGTGGAAGAGGGCTACAACGAAGCGACGCGTATTCTCACCGAGAAGCGCGCCGATCTCGAAGCTCTCGCCAAGGGCCTGCTCGAGTTCGAGACGCTGAGCGGCGACGAGATCGTCGATCTGCTCAAGGGCAAGAAGCCGAACCGCGAGTCCGTGCTCGAGCCGAGCACGCCGCGCGCCTCCGCGGTGCCCCCGGCCGGCAAGTCGCCGCGCCCGCGGCCCGATGCGGATCCCGGCCTGGAACCGCAGCCGCAGGCGTAATCGCGAGCGGCAGGTGAGATTGCAAAACGCGGCGGAAACGCCGCGTTTTTTGTTGGCTGGCGGTTCGCGGATGCAGGGCGTTCCCGGCGCGAGCGAAGCGCGCGGCTTCCGGGGCAAACGCGAGAATCACTAAAGAAGAACTTAACGCTTGCGTCCTATTTTGGCCCGCCATGACTGACCAGGTCGTCCACAGCGCGGTTCAACCGTTTTCGGCACGTGCAGCGCTCCCTTGGGCAGTGGGCCTCGGCGTCTATGCCCTGTTGCTGATCGTTGGGCCGTGGCTGCTCGGTGATCCCGACAGCTATTCTCATATCGAGGTCGGGCGTTGGATCATCGCGCATGGCACCCTGCCGGAGAGCGATCCCTTTTCGTTTTCGAAGCATGGCGCGCCCTGGATCACGTTCGAATGGCTCTCGGAAATCGTCTACGCCGGAGCCTACGCACTGTCCGGCTGGCCCGGCGTCGTCATCGTCGCAGCAGCGGCGATAGCGCTCGCCTTTGGCCTGTTCACCTTCTTCCTGCTGCGCGAGCTCTCGCCGGCCCTGACGCTGCTCATGGTGATCGCGGCCGTCATCCTATTGGCGCCGCATATGCTGGCGCGGCCACATGTCCTCGTGCTGCCGGTGATGGTGATTTGGGCGGCTGCCCTGGTGCGCTGCATGGATCGCGGCGGGCCTCCGCCATACTGGGCGCTGCCGCTGCTGGTGCTGTGGACCAATCTGCATGGCAGCGTGGTGCTCGCGCTCGGGCTGATCGGTCCGGCCGTGCTCGAGGCGCTGCTGCGTGAGGAGCGAAGCGAATGGCCGCGCGTGCTGCTGCGATGGCTGCCCTTCTCGGCCCTTGCCCTCGCAGCGTCCTGTCTGACGCCGCACGGGCCGGAGCCGCTGCTGATGCCGCTGACGACACTCGGCCTCGGCTCTGCGCTCGCCTGGATCGGGGAATGGCGGCCGCAGGATTTCAGCCATGTCGGTGGCTTCGAGTTGCTGCTGCTGGCCGGCATCTTTGCGCTCACGCGCGGCGTGACGCTGCCGGTCGTGCGGGCCCTGGTAGTGATTGGCCTGCTCCATTTCGCATTGGCGCAGGTCCGCAACGCGGATCTGCTGGCCATGCTGGCGCCGCTCTATTTGGCGGCCCCCTTGGGTCGGAAGTTCGGCGGGCGGATCACGGACGATGCGGAGGGCGCGTCGCGCGGCCTGAATCTGGCCGCATTCGGTGTTCTGATCGCGATGAGCGGGGCGGCGCTGGCGCGCGACATACGGCCGGCTCCCGTCATCACCCCTCAAGCTGCCGTCGCGCAAGCCGACCTCGCCAAGGCGGGGCGCGTGCTCAACGATTATTCCTTCGGCGGCTATTTGATCTTTGCCGGCATTCCCACCTTCATCGATGGTCGCGGCGAACTGTATGGCGGGCCGTTCATCGACCGCTACAATCGTGCCCTGGCGCTGGTCGACCTCGCAGATTTTCTCAAGCTGCTCGACGAATACGACATCGGCGCGACGCTGCTCGCGCCGCGGACACCGGCCGTCGCGATGCTCGACCGGCTGCCGCAGTGGCAACGCGTCTACAGCGACGACGTGGCGGTCGTGCACAAGCGGCGGGATACGCCGCAAAGATAAGTCAGACGGTACCGAAGGCCGCGTATTGGCCGCCGAGCGACACGCCGCTCAGGGCATCTTCGAGGCGACGCGCCGGTTTGGTGTCCCAGGGGAGCAGCAGGAAATGGCGGGCGCCGATCTCGCGCAAGCCGCCCGCGGCCATCAGCTTTCGGACTTTGCCGGCACTGAGCAGGACGGCGTCCCGGTCGAACTCACAGCGCGCAACGGCAAGACGTGTCAGCGGGTTGTAGGGATTGTGCTCGATCACGCAGACGAGCCCCCCGGGGCGTACCACCCGCCGCATCTCGGTGATGAAATGCGTCCATTCGGCCGGCACGATATGGTGCATCACGCAGATGGCCGTGACGAGATCGAAGCTGGCGTCCTCGAAGGGAAACGTGCGGCCGTCAAACTCGCGGTAATCGACCTCGCTATTGGCCGCGCGGGCCTGCGCCAGGCTGGCCGACGAAACGTCGATACCGCCCAAGCAGCCGACCATGCCGTGCAGCAGGGGATGAAGGCTGCCCACGCCGCAGCCGACGTCCAGCATGTCGGGCCTCTCGGTGTTCAGCCGCTGCGCGATCAGATCGCCCAGCAGATCGGCCTTCGCGCGCATGAAGAAATCATGCGGCAAGCCGGAGAAGTCGATCGAGGATTGGACAACGTCACGGTAGTTGGCGTGATAGCCGTCGAAGAGCTCGCTCATGCGCCGGATCACTCGTTGACTGCGTGGATTGCAGGTGCTGCCGCCGCCTCGTTGCGATCGAAGCCGGCGCGCGTCTGCACCACATAGAGCGGACGGCGTTTCACCTCGGCATGGATTCGGCCGACATACAGCCCCACGATACCGGTCATCAGCATGTTGATTCCGCACAGCAGGGACACGACGACGATCGTCGACGACCAGCCGGTCACGAGATGGCTGTCCTTGCTGAGCCACAGCAGGATCACCCAGCCGCCGTAGAGCAGGGCCAGTCCCGAAACCGTCAATCCGCACCAGATCGCAAGCCGCAGGGGCAGATCGGAAAAGCCGAGCGCGGCGTTCACCGCGAGCCGCACCATCTTGAACAGCGGGTATTTGGTTTCGCCCGCAGCGCGCTCGAGACGGTGGAAGGCGACCTCGGCCTGCCGGAAACCGAGCCAGGCGATCATGCCGCGTACGAATCGATCCTGCTCCGGCATCTGCCTGAGTGCGTCGAGCACCTTGCGATCGATCAGGCGGAAGTCGCCGACATCGGCGGGGATGCCGACCGAGGACATCCTGCCGAGGAGCCGGTAGAACAGATGAGCGGTCGCACGCTTGAACCGGCTTTCGCCTTCGCGTGACAGGCGGCGGGCGTGGACGACGTCGTTGCCTTCCTGCCATTTTGCGATCAATTGCTCGATCACTTCGGGCGGATCCTGCAAATCGGCATCCATCACGATGATCGCGTCACCTTCCGCGGCGTCCATGCCGGCGGTGATGGCGACCTGATGGCCGAAGTTTCGCGACAGGCCGATATAGCGAAAGCGCGGATCGCGCTTGGCGAGCGCCTGGAGCACGATCGAGCTGGAATCGCTGCTGCCGTCGTCGACGAAGATCGCTTCAGCCGGACCGTCGAGCCGGGACAAGACCAGGTCGAGCCGGCGCAGCAGGACCGGCAGCACGGCTTCCTCGTTGAACACGGGGATGACGAGGCTGTAGCGGATCGATCTGGAATTGGCCGCCATGCGAGAGATTCCGGCTGGGTTGCAGGGGCGGGAGTCTAGTTCGGCGGTGGTTAAGGTCGCCTTGCCGCAACTGTTAAGGATCTAGGGCCCTCGGGCGATTGAGGGCGGAGGCGGAACGGAATGGCGATGCCCGATTAACCATGCTTGCGCAGCCGCGGCTTCGGTCTAGGACCTGTGGCGGATCTTGTAGAGGACAAATCGCTCCGAGGTGTCCAGCACCTCCAGCAGTTCCGGCAGCGGGTTCGCGGCCGGCGGTCCGAGCACATAGAGATAGTCGTAGTCCCGGTACCAGGTGCGGATGAACGGCGGAACGTCCGCCGGCGGCTGGCTTGTCGCAATCGCAGTGAGCAGCTCCGACGGCACCGGTCCTCCGTAGGGAATGGCAAGGCGGCGCACGCCCTCGCGTGGCCGCACGGGCTGCTTGCCCGCTTCCGTGAAGAGATTGGGTACGAACGCGTTGGCATAATGCACGGCCAGCGTCGGCGCATAGTACATCGGATACGAGGTGAGGTCGGCGAAGGGCGGATCACCATTGTCGCCCGTGCTTCCAACGAGAACGCGTGAGCCGCGCTCGATCTTCTGGAACGAGGCGATGATCGCCGCATAGTCGGCGCGGTAAGGCAGCCATACCGCGAAAACGACCGCGAGATTGATCAGTATGATGCCACTGATCGCAGCGAGCGCAGCCGTTCTCCAGGCCCGGCTCGGCAACGACAGCGAGCAGAAGGCCGGCAGGATAAGAGCTGCAGCGGGAATCACGCGAAGGTCGACGAACGAGGTTCCGAACAGCTTCGAGGGAATGATCAGATAGAGCAGCGCAAAGCCGATCGCGAGCCAGAGGCCGGCCGGCTCGAGCTTGAGGACGCCGCGCCTTGCGGCGAAAAGCAAGGAGATCATCAGCGTCAGGCCGGTCGCTGCCGCAACCGTCAGATTGTAGCCGTTCATGATGCGCAGCGGCCAGATCGGCTTGAATCCGAGGAACCAGCTCGTCCCCTCGCTTCCGATCGAGCCCGCAGTCATTTGCATGATCCCAAACAACACGAGCGCCGGCAGGGCCACCGCGCCGAGTCGCGCGGCCACAACCAGGTACGATGTTCGCTGCTGACGAATACGCGAGAGCTCGTAGAGGCCAAGCGTCGCGCCGTAGATGCCGAGGGAGAAGAAATGCGCCGCATACAGCGCAGCGACGAACAGCACGTTGGCGACGAAACGCAGTGGCCATGGACCTTCGGCCAGCATCAGGTAGATTGCGATGCCCCAGAGGGCGAGGCCGAGGCCAAACTCGAAATTCACGAAGCCCCAGCTGAACGGCAGACAGTAGAGGAAAGCGAGCGCAGCGAAGCCGGCAAGATGAACCCGTCCCTTCCGCGCCCATTCCAGCAGCAGCGCGCCCCCGACGATCAGCAATTGGCTCAGCAGCAGAAACAGCCGTGTGGCGTGCTCGACGCTCATCAGCCGCGCCAGCTGCGGCACCAGCAGATCCATTCCAAGGTTAGGATAGAAGGCCCAGGCCACCTCGTAATACGGATTGGCGTCGGGGGTGCCGTTCCGGCTCAGGATGTACATGCGGGCGAGGTGATTGGGATAATCCACCATCGCCGGAATGGGGGTCAGCAGCACCGGAAGAAAGGAGACCGCCGCCAGCACCGCAAGAACGGCGATCGCCACGGACCGCTCCGAGTCGAGCCGAGCCGGGATTGTCAAAGTCGGCCTGTCAAAAGAAGACATGTCGCGGGATCGCCGGGGTTTGAGCGTGGTGTGCCAGGTCGCGTCCACGTCGTCTTTGGAGGGACATCTCACGGTTACGAGTACGCGCCCTCAAGGAGGTTCTCACTTCGAAGGCGTCGCGGTCGCGCTGTCCGCATGGTCTCGCACATGGATCACCGCGATGTCGTCCGCATAGATCCGCTTCCAGCCCTTGAGCTGGTCGAGGATCTGCGGGCCCGGCGCATCGGCAACCAGGAGTGTCGCGTCGATCTTGTACTCGTCGAGCAGGCGCGGCAGCAGCTCGGGCTTCTTGCCCTCCGTCGCCTTGAAGAAGTCCATGACGAATTTCTCGCCATAGAGCTCGGCACGGCCGTCAACGAAGACCGGAATATCGCGCGAGATCAGATAGCCGCCGAACTGATAAGCATTGAAGATGCGCTGCATCTTGCGTTGCTCGAGCACGTCGACGGCCGCAACCGGCGTGTGCGTCGTCGTGAAGGTGAAGCGGTGGTGCTCCATGTAGAGCGACGTCGAGGTCCAGCTCGCCGCCACGATCATCAGCGCGCCAAGCGCGGTGACATAGCGGGCGGGCCAGCGCCCGGGACCGGCGGCGTCAGGCGCCGGGCGCGGGAACATCTCGCCGAGCGGCTTTGCCAGCACGAGCGGCACCACGAACGCAAATGCCTCGATGCTCCTGACATGGGTCAGCGCGCTCCAGGTCAGGAACAGGATCAGGAAGATCCGGGGCGCCGACAGTACCAGGCCGCGATAATAGCCGAATGCGATCAGGCCGAGCAGGGCGCCTTCGAATGGGGTGAACGTGGAGAAGTTCGCGGGCATCCATTCGAAGATCAGCGACAGCAGTTCGCCGAGGCCGAGAATATTGGTCGCGCCCAGCAGCGTCCGCCAGCCATACGGCGTGCAGCAGCTCGCGATCAGAGCACCGATTCCGAACAACACCCAGCGCATGAACAGGGCAAGCCGTCGTCCCTTCTCGGCGTGCTCGACAGCCTCGAGCGCGATCGGGCCGATCAGCAAGAGGCCCAGCACGAAGCCGCCATGCAAATTCGCCCAGAGCGCCATCAGCGGCAGCCAATACCAGGATGGCGCGCTCTTGCGGTCGGCAGCTGCCATCAGCAGGCCGACCCACGCCACCATGACGGGCAGCGCCAGGATATGCGGCCGCGCCAGCACGTGATGGGCAGACAGCAGCAGCGCCAGCATCGCGAACAGCACTGCGCGTGGTGCCTCGATCTGCGCGTCGAGCAGATAGACGAAGATCGCGACCGTGACCGCGACCGCGACCGCGGTGAGGATGACGGGACCTGCCCAGTCCCATTGCGCATGAGAATAGGCGAACAGCACCTGCGACAGCCACGACGTCGACATCCATGGCGCGCCCGTTCGCGTGAACGAATAGAAGTCGGTGGTGGGCATGGCGCGGTGATCGAGGATCCATTGCCCGATCTTGACCTGCCAGAACGAGTCGGAGTCCTGCAGCCGGGTGTCGCCGAGGTAGAGGAAGAACAGATAGACGCCGGCGCCGACGCAGAGCGGCACTAGGGCCCTCGCGCGGCTCTGCGCCGCGATGCTGTTGGCAAAGGAAAGTGACATGCCGCCTCGTCGTCCTGTTGTTCTTGTCGGTCGGGCATGATCCGAACCCGGCGGGCCGCGTTGGCGCAAAGTGTGCGGTTTCCGAGAAGATCATGCTCGAGCAATCACCTGAAGCGCGATGACGATTCATCTCATCGCGCGCCAGTCCGAGCGGGCCGCATTGGATCACGGGCGGTCATAACTTCGGGTAAACCGGCAGGCTACGCCGGTTTCATGTCCCGACAAATTTAACGGATTGTTTTAGATTTCGATTTACCATCGGCGAATACACGCAAACCGCTCGGTGTTTACGCAGACGAATTAACTGCGGCGCAATTCTTTGCCTCTACGTTTGGTTCCATGGTCGGGCGGCGCTGGGAAGCCGAAAAGACCAGATCAGTTGTAGCCTCGTGTACTCATTTGGAGCACTCTATGAAGAACCTCGTTGCGCGTTTCCTGAAGGATGAATCCGGCGCCACCGCCATTGAATACGGCCTGATCGCTGCCGGCATCGCGCTGGCCATCATCACCGTCGTCAACAATCTCGGCACCACGCTGAACGCCAAGTTCACCTCGATCTCGAGCAGCCTCAAGTAAGGCTGGCCGACCTGAGAATTCTGAGAGCCTCGTCGCTGACGGGGCTCTTTTCTTTTGGGCCAGGCCGGCAAGGCCCGTAACGAAGCCGGCGCTGCGGACCCACACGCCGCGGCTCCGGTCGAGACAGAATTTCGCGGCCCAGATCGAGGCTGCGGCGAGCGCGGCACCGGCAGCGACGTCGATGATAAAATGTGCGCCGATCACCGGCGTCGCCGCGATCATCAACAGACTGAGCACGGCTACGATGCCGCCGATGCCACGCACCGGCCACAGCGCCCACATATAGAGCACGGCCGACGCCGCGTGAAAGCTCGGAAACGAGACGATGCCGGATAGAGAGAGCAGCCGGAGCTCATGCAGGCTGCCGTCCCGAAGCGCGATCATGTCGCGCAGCTGTCCGGCATAGACCGCAGTGTTGATCTCGGGGAGATGCGCGGCCGGTAATTGCAGCGCGTAATAGGTGCCGATCGCCGGCACCACGGCGGAGATCGTGATGGTGACCGCGACTGCGAGGCTCATCGCGAGCATGAACAATTGCAGCCGCACATACCGCGCCGTCAGCGCCAGTACGACGGGAATGCCGAGCAGCGGAAACTTGATCAGTCCGTAGCTGTGCGCGAGGCAGGCCGCGAGCCAGGGATGATCGTTGACGTAGCGCGCGATCGGCTCCGGATTGAGGCCCAACGCGCGGTCGATCGCCAGCAGCAACTGGTCCTCGAGCGGCCAGTTCAGCTTGAACGTAACTCAGCGGTCCGGCAATGGCGCAGGTGAGAATGACCTGTCCGATGGTGCCGAGCGAAAACACCAGCTTCGGATCGGCAAGCTCGCCTTTGACGAGCCGGTGGCCATAGGCGGCCGCGAGTAGCGCCGCGGCGATCGCCAGGGTCACACCGTAGGCGACCGGCTCGAGACTCAGTCCGGTCGAGGGGAGGCCGAGCGCCAGCAGGGTGGCCATCCCGAGAATCGGAAACCAGTTGAGGTGGAAGAGCTGCCAGGCGGTCCGGGTGTCCGTGTCGAGCATGGTGCGCCGAGATGCAATTGCATTACCACCCGTACAGTCACGGACCGCCTTTAAGATCGTGGTAAGAAGTGTAGTTATCGGTCTTACAACCAGCGCGCAGTACTTTTAGACGTTTGCGGCGCGGCCTCTCCGGTGGCGCTCCCACGCATTTGCATCTTGTCATCCCGCCTGAATAGTTGTTCAGTCCTTGCGGGGCGATTTGCATCTTTTGCGTGACGAAGCGTTTAGCCGCAGGGCGTGCGGCAGGCGTGTGGGACAGGAAGCGCGCCATGGTTTATCGGCGGACGCATCAAGTGGTGAAGCGCCTTGCGGCGCGGCGCAGTGCGATCTTGACGGCGGCGCGGGAGACTGCGGCGGAAGGCGGGATGGCGGCGGTGCAGATCGCGCCCGTCGCGGTCCGGGCCAATGTCGCGGCCGGCACGGTCTACCGTTACTTCCCCTCCAAGGCCGAGCTGATCTCCGAGCTCATTGCCGAGGTCTCCCGCGATGAGCTCGCGGCGATCCGCCGGGCGGCCGATGCCGCGCCGGGGCCATCCTCGGCGCTGGCGGCCGCCGTCACCACCGTGGCGGTCCATACCCTGTCGCAGCGGCGGCTGGCCTGGGGCATTCTGGCCGAACCTGTCGATGTCGATGTCAGCGCCTCGCGCCTTGCCAGCCGGCGGGAGATTGCCGGCGAGATGGCCGCCCGGATCGACGCCGCCGTGCGTGCCGGTCACTTGCCGGCGCAGGACACCGCACTCGCCGCCACCGCCTTGCTCGGCGCGCTGCATGAGGCCCTGGTCGGGCCGCTTGCGCCTGACAATCTCGACGATCCCGTCAAGATGCGCGATGCGGTGCAGACCGTGACGCTGCTGGCGCTCCGTGCGGTCGGCGTCATGGACGCCCGCGCCCGGGGTCTGGTGGTGCAGCAGACGCTGCTGCCGACCGCGAAGGCGCTCGTTGGGGCGTGAAATCGCGGTGCGCACGAAGCGGCCGGCCTGACGGCGCTCAGGTGGTTGACTGAGCGAGCCTTTTTTAAAAACCGCAACAGGCTCGCCGGACCCTCCGGCTACTTTGCATGGGGTTGTTTTTCGACTTTTTGTTCGGCGTGCCCTGGCGGGCCTACATGATCGCGTCGCCCTCGGGGCCGACCGAGGCGATGCGCACCATGTTGGTGGTGCCGGGGATGCCGAGCGGCACGCCGGCGACGATGATCACGCGCTGGCCGGCGCGGACGAAACCGTCCCGGAACGCGATCTGGCCGGCGCGGCCGACCATGTCGTCCTGGTCGCGCGCGTCTTCCGCCACCACGCAATGCACGCCCCAGACCACCGCGAGCCGTCGGCCGGCGGTGATGTTCGGCGTGATCGCCACGATCGGCGGCTTCGGCCGCTCGCGTGCCACCCGCACTGCGGTCGAGCCCGATGAGGTCCAGCAGATCAGAGCGGGAAGGTCGAGCGTCTCGGCGATCTGCCGCGCGGCGTCGGCAATGGCATCGCCCGCGGTGGATTCCGGCGCGGGGCGCTGCGCGGTGAGCACGGAACGATAAATCGGGTCGCGCTCGACCTCCTCGCCGATGCGGTTCATGGTCGAGACCGCCTCGACCGGGAATTTGCCGGCCGCCGATTCCGCCGACAGCATGATGGCGTCGGCGCCCTCATAGACGGCGGTGGCAACGTCGGAGACTTCGGCGCGGGTCGGCACCGGCGACTGGATCATCGATTCCAGCATCTGCGTTGCGATCACCACCGGCTTGCCGGCGCGGCGCGCCATCCGCGTCATCTGCTTCTGCAGGCTCGGCACGCGCTCGAGCGGCAGTTCGACGCCGAGGTCGCCGCGCGCCACCATCAGCGCGTCGGAGGCCTCGATGATGTCGGCAAGACGGTCGATCGCCTGCGGCTTCTCGATCTTGGCCATGACCGCGGCGCGGCCGCGGATCATCTTCTTGGCTTCGATCACGTCGTCGGCGCGCTGCACGAAGGACAGCGCGATCCAGTCGATGCCGGTGACGAGCGCCGCCTCGAGGTCGGCGCGGTCCTTCGAGGTCATGGCGGAGACCGGCAGGTCGGTGTCGGGCAGGCTGACGCCCTTGCGGTCGCTCATCTTGCCGCCGACCACGACCCGCGTCACCGCGTGCTCTTTGGAGGTCTCCTCCGCGATCAGGCGCACCTTGCCGTCGTCGAGCAGCAGCGCGTGGCCGGGTCGCAGCGCCGCCAGGATCTCCGGATGCGGCAGGTGGACGCGCGTTGTGTCGCCGGGGGCCTTGTCGGAATCCAGCGTGAAGGTCTGGCCGTTCTGCAGCTGCACCGAGCCTTCGGCGAATGAGCCGAGCCTGAGCTTCGGGCCCTGCAGGTCGACCAGGATGCCGATCGGCCGGCCATAGCTGCTCTCGACGTTGCGGATCGTCGCCACCAGCTCCCGCATCTTGTCATGCGGGGTGTGGCTCATGTTGATGCGAAACAGGTCGGCGCCGGCCTCGAACAGGCGGCGGATCATCGCGAGGTCTGAAGAGGCCGGTCCCAGGGTCGCGAGAATCTTGATACGGCGAAGACGCCTCATGGCTTATTTCCAGACGGGGGCGAGGGAGCTGGCGGGAGGCCAGGCGGGGCGGGGGGCGTACCACCGGGCGGGCTATTGGGCAAACCCGGAACCCCGCCCGGGCCAACCGGACCGGGGAGGCCGGGTACGCGTTGCTGCGCCGGCTGTTCGTTGGCATCGGTAAGCTGCACCGTCCACGCCCGCTGCTCACCGGTATCGACCTCGAAATAGCCGGTCCGGTCATAGCCGCGCGCGAGGCAATCCTCGGTGCCGCGGATGGTGAACTCCTTGTCGCGCGAGCACATGAAGGCCTGCCCCGACCACTCGCCGCCGCGGTCATAGTCGATGGCGTAGATGTAATAGTAACGGGCGACCAACGTTCCCCGCAGCAGGGTCTCGCAGGAGCGAGACGAGATGTTCCACCAGCCCTCGGTGGTCCAGCCCTCGGCGTCCTTGTAGCCGAGCGCAATGCCGACCCGGCTCGACGTGTTGTTGCAGAGACGGAAATCGGCGGAGGCCGGGCTGCTCCACAAGCACAGCAGGCCAATCGCCAGCACCGGGACCAACCGGGCGAGCATGCGAAGGGGGGAGCGGGGAGATTCGGCGATCATTGTCGCGGAAGCTATATCAGATCATTGGCGATTTGGCGTAGGGGGCCGGGGAACTGCCTCAAGGCCGGGTTCGGGTGGGTTTGCGCCGGGATATGGCAAAATCTGTGACAGGACCCACCTGATCCCGTAAGGGTGACCGCAATCGGGGCAGGCCCAAAGGGAATATCAAGGGACACAGCCATGGCAATCGACGACAAAACCAGAACGGAGCTCGAGGCGGCCGCTTTCCGGCGTCTGGTCGATCATCTGAAGTCGCGGACGGATGTCCAGAACATCGACATGATGAATCTGGCGGGCTTCTGTCGCAACTGCCTGTCCAACTGGCTCAAGGAAGCCGCAGACGCCCAAGGCGTCGCCTTAAGCAAGGACGAGAGCCGGGAGGCCGTCTACGGCATGCCCTACGAGACCTGGAAGTCGAAATACCAGGGCACGGCCACGCCAGAACAGCTCGAGACGATGAAGAAGGTCCATCCCCACGGGCACGGGCACTGAACGGCCCGGGCGTGCCTCGCATGAGTCGCACCACACAACAGCTTTCTTGGCCTCGCCGCAGGAAGGTGTGGGCGCGCTGTGGACGAGCGCGATGCTGCCTTGAACGCAGTCGGTACCAACCCTAAGGGTCTACCAGCACGCGCGGTGAGGGATGCCGGCGTCACCTCGTTTTGCCAGTTCCATTGGGAGTACCTAGATGGCCACCTCCGCCGCCGTCCGCGACGACGAGCCCGCGACGAAATTTGCCAAGGACCAGCTCAAATCCATCATCGAGCGCATCGAGCGGCTGGAGGAAGAGAAGAAGGCGATCTCCGACGATATCCGCGACGTCTATGCCGAAAGCAAAGGCAACGGCTACGACGTCAAGGCGCTGCGCACCATCGTGCGCATGCGCAAGCAGGACCCCAACGAGCGCGCCGAGGCCGAGACGATTCTCGAGACCTACATGCAAGCGCTGGGCATGCTCTGAGGCGTTAGCGCCTCAAGCACGACTGCGGTAGCCCGGATGGAGCGACAGCGAAATCCGGGTTCTCGCAGTGTGAAAGCAATCCCCGATTGCGCCGCGCTCCATCCGGGCTACAAATTGCGCGTGTTTCGTTTGCGAACGGAGTCGCGAATGACTGCGCCACCGCTGCCGCGCGAGGTGAACCGTGCCTTCGGCGCTCTTCCAACGCCGATCGGCAAGCGGCTGCTTCAGGTGCGCGCGCTGATCTTCGCGACGGCCGCGGCGTATGAAGAGGTCGGCCGGCTCACCGAGACGCTGAAATGGGGCGAGCCGGCATATCTGACCGACGAGACCGGCAGCGGCTCGACGATCCGGCTCGGCCGCGTCAAGGACTCCGCACACGCCGCCATCCTGTTCAATTGCAAGACGACGCTGATCGATAGCTTCCGCGAACGCTTTCCCGATCGGTTCGAATACCGGCAGACCCGGGCGGTGTTGTTGCCGGTGGTGGGCAAGCTGCCAAGCCGCGAGCTATCGGTCTGCCTGTCGCTGGCGCTAACGTATCATCTGGACCGGCGAGCGAGGAAAGCGCGGTAGGGCACTTGTAGCCCGGATGGAGCGCAGCGGAATCCGGGGCCTCTCAACACGCGCGACTGTTCCCGGATTGCGCTACGCTCCATCCGGGCTACGAGACTGAATTCGTGGAGGTAGCTCGGCGCCTCAGCGCAGCGCGGCGGTGCGCATGACGAACGACGTCGTCTGGAGCTTCGCGGTCGCGCTGCCCGAAAAACTGTCGCAGGACAGGCCGTGCATCGGGTCGTCGACAAAGCCCATCGCGATCACGGCCTGCGGCTTGACGAAATAGCCGCGCAGCGCGGCCGTATCGAGCTCGCCCATCAGCGTGACCGACATCGCGCGGCTGGCGCTCGGCGACAGCATCACGATCTTGAGCCAGATGCTCTCGCTCTTGGCGGCCGAGAGGCGGGTCGCGGTCGCGACCGCGCCGTCGACGCTCTTGCCGACCACCGTGTTGATTTCGGTCGCCTGAGCGATGTTGCGCGACGCGGGACGGGCCGAGCGGGGGATCGGCGCGGAGGCGGCGACGACATTGGCGCGATCAACCGGGGAGGCGGCCGGCGCGAAAGCCAGCGCCTGAAGGGCCGTGTTGGACACGCTCGCGGTTGCTTGCGGATCGGTGGCAGAGGCGAGCGCCTGGCGGGCCTTCAGCGCAGCGATTTGCGCCGGCGTCGCCTGCTGCGGCGCGGCCGGGACATCATCCCAGAAGCCGCGGGCATTGATGATGTCGGCCGGGGTCTCCGGCTTGCCGTCCGCAGATTTGGGTGCCGGCTTGTCAGCCACCGGCGCGGGCTTCGGCTTGGGCGGCGCGACGAGCTGTGCGTCGGCCGAGGCGAGCTGGATCGCGGCGGCGATCTGCGGCTTGGCGCGCGGCGTCGGCACCGGATCGGCGGGCTTGGCTGCGGCTGCGACGACAGTTGCTGCCGCCGGCTTGGCGGCCGGCGCGCCCTCGTCGTCCTCGTCGCTGCTGGCGGCCGGAGCGGCGGACTTGCCCTTGAACAAAGCGGCGAAGAAGTTCGGCTTGCTGCTGGAGTCGTCGCCATTGCCGCGGCGCTCGATCTCGGCCTTGGCGAGCTCATAGTTCTTCAGCGGCACGCCGTCGGTCGGCAGATGCACCGTCTTTCCGTCCGGGAAGACGCGGGCGAGCTGGTCATGCGTCATCCGCGGCCAGTGCCGGACGCTGCCGGTATCCAGATGCACGAAGGGGGAGCCGGAGGTCGGATAGAAGCCGACGCCGCCGCGCTGGAGGCGCAGGCCGGCGAAGCGGATCTGCTCCAGCGGCACGCCCGGAATGTAGAAATCCATCGCATGGCCCAGCATGTGCTGGCTGGCGCGCGCCACACCCGAGGAGCGGCGGCGGAGCATGGCGTTGGTGGCGGGGGAGCGGTAGGAGGAGATGATCTGGATCGGCTGCTTGCCGTCGACGTCGCGGTAGACTTCCCAGAGGATATCGAAGAGGCGGCGGTCCATGACCGTCTCGTCCTGGGTGCGCCAGTCGCGCAGGAAGTGATTGAGCTGCTTCAGCGCCGCTTCGTCATAGCGGCCATCGCGCTTGAAGGTGACGGTCAGGTCTTCGCCGGAATGGGTGTGGTGGAAGGAGAGCGTCTTGGTCTCGTTCAGCGCGGCGGCGTTATGAACCGAGCCTGCGCCCGCAAGCAGCAACACGGCAGCAAGACCGATCCGCGAACCGGTCTTCACTCCCGCATGGGACAACGACAGCACAACAAGTTGGCGTGCGAGACCAGTCAGCACGTATGAGCCCACCCAGTCGACGAGCGTTCAAAATGGACTCTCCCGCCAACCCCGTAGCAGCGCGAAAGAGGATGAACGCTTTCTTAAAGCGAGAAGGTTAATTCGAGGTTGACCTTCCCGCGCCCAAACCAAGTCAGACTACAATCCTAACCCGTTGAGTGTGGCAAAAAAACGCCCGGTGCCGGGAGCTAGGTGGACAATGGTTAACGTTAAACGGCCCCATCCATGGGACGGGGCCGTTGATATCGTTGTGGAATTCGAAAAGCTGAGGCCCCGCAGCCTTACCGGGTGAACACCCGCTGCTGGGGCCGGCGGCCAACCGGAGCCGGCGGCGGGGTCGGCGCCCCGCCTCCGAACAGCCGCTCGAAGAAGTTCGGGCCCGACGAGCCGAAGCCACCGCCATTGTTGGCCACGGCCACGCCTGAGGGCAGGGTCGTCGCCGGGCGCGAATAGCTCGGCTGCGAGTGCGCAACGACGGCCTCGAGATCCTTGCCGCGGTTGTTCTTCAGGATGTTGATCATGGTCGCGTCGCGGCCATAGACGTCCTTGCGGAACTGCAGCTTGCCGGCATCGTCCACAAAGGCGGTCTGATAGGTGATGTTGACCGGGACCGGAGTCGGGAATTTCAGGTCGATCTCGCTCTTGCCGTACATGCTGCGCACGCGCTCGGGCGTGTACTTCTCGTTCGGCATGGTGATGTTGAGCAGTACGGACGCGTACTGATCCGGGTTCTGCACGCGCATGCAGCCATGGCTGAAGGCGCGATCTTCCCTGGCGAACAGGTTCTTGTCCGGCGTGTCGTGCTGATAGACCAGGAACTTGTTCGGGAAGTTGAAGCGAACGCGGCCGAGCGCGTTGGCCTCACCGGGCGGCTGCGAGATGTGCACCGAGCCGTCGCGGTTCTGTTCGAGCTTGAGGCCCATGCGCTGCAGCACGGTCGGGTCCTGCTGAAGCGCCGGCAGATACTCGTTGTAGACGATCGACGGCGGTACGTTCCAGGTCGGATTGACCGTGATGTACTTCATCGTCTCGGTGAGCAGCGGCGTCGCGTGCGTGCCCGGCTTGCCGGTGACGACGCGGGTGGTCCAGACCTGCTGGCCGCGCTGCATCACCTTCAGGGTGTAGTCGGGAATGTTGAGGATTACATAGGCATCACCCAGCGCGGGCGCGCCGAGATCGCGCGGCAGCCAGCGCCAGCGCTCCATGTTCACCAGCACCACGTCGATCTGCTTGTCGCGCTTCGGGGTGTTGAGCGCCTTGACCGTCTTGTCGTCGAGGATGCCGGTCGCCTTCATCTCCGCGCCGCTCTGGAATTTTCGCACGGCGTCGGCGACCGCTGCGTCATAGCGGGTGTCGCTGGCGTTCTCGGCAAGGCCGAGCTTGGCGCGGAGTTGCGGCACGCGCGCATCTTCCACGACGATCTCAGCCTGCTTCTTGCTGGCCGGGGTGTATTTCAGCGCCGGACCGTCGGCGATCTCGATCACCGGGCCGTTGCCTTGACCGCGGAGCTCGGCGAGCTTGGCCTTCAGCTCCTTGTAGAGCTTGTGCGGCGGATTGTAGCTGTCGAGCGCAGCGGAGGCGTCCGTCGCGGTCGTGACCTTGGCGAGCACCTCGTTCGGGTCGATCGGATGCTCGGGATAAAGGATGTCGCCAGAGACCTGCGACCAATGCATGCGGCCGCTCTGGGCCTGGCGCGCATAATCGAACATGCTGGCGGTGAGCTTGAGCTCGGCATCGGCCAGCGCATCGGGCGTGGTGGCGCTGGCGAAGTCCGGCACCGGATAGTCGGCGGGATTGAGGCCGTCGGACGCCGCGTCCTTCAGCCGCGCGATGACGCCCTTGGCCGCGGTGGTCAGGCTGCCGCCCTGTGTCCAGATCGGCGCGAAGTCGCGTGCGCCATAAAACTTCTCGATCGCCGCGCGCTCGTTCTTGCGGTCGAAATGGCGCGAGGTCTTGGCGCCGATGATGTCCTTGAGCTTGTCGGCGACCGGCTGGTCGGCGGCGGGAACGTTGCTCGCAGCCTTCACGGGCTCAGCGGCAGGAGCCGCAGCCGTGGCAGGTGCCGCCGGCGCAGCCGGCATGGCGGTGTCTGCCTTGGCCGGCTCGGTCTTTGCAGGCTCGGTCTTCGCAGGTTCGGTCTTGGCGGTCTCGCTCTTCGGCGCCTCGGTGGCGGGCGTGGTGGCGACGTCGGAAGGCTTGGTCTCGACTTTGTCGGGGGCCGGCGCGACGTCAGCCTTTACGGGCGCCTGTACCGGCTCCTTGGCGGAATCCTGCACCGTGGCGGTGGTGTCGAGCTTGATATCGGAGGCGGTCGGGGGCGGGACGTTGGCCGGCTCGGGGCGCGGGATCGCGGCTTCGATCGCGAGCTCGGCGGCGCTGCTGCGCGCCTGATCTTGCGCCAGGGCCGAGCTGGCCGACACCGTGAGGAAGGTCGCTGCGACCGTCATCAAGACACGGTCGAAGCCCGCACGGTGGTTCAAACAGTCACGCATTGTGTCGCACCCCTCGGGTGAACTGTCCCTCGTGGAACAGCTTTGTTATCGCCTATTGAGCTTCGGCTAAATCGCGCCGGCCTCTCGAAAGTTGCACGCCTGCACGCAACGATTCATACGCAGACGATATACAGGCCCCGGTTTTGCAGCCAGCGCTAACCGGGACAACTCACGCCAAACTGACTTCAAGGGAGCCTCTTGGCAACGGATTGTGCGCCTGCACAGCGCGCTTTTCCCTGTGTCTGTCACTTCCAAGTCACGGTTCAAGAAGCAGTCGAATTCTGTCGTCAGGCGAACGGCTTACAGCCGCTCCCGCATCGCCGCGCGAACCCTCGTTCGCATGATGCTCAGTGCGTCTCCTCGCCGCTTTTCCCGCCATGTCCGGGAACCCCGGCCTCGTCGAGTTTGCGGTAGAGGGTGGACCGGCCAATTTTGAGGCGGCGAGCCACCTCGGACATCTGGCCGCGGTAGTGCGAGATCGCGAAGCGGATGATCTCGTTCTCCATGTCCTCCAGCGAGCGGACATCGCCGGTCGCGGTGAGCAGGGCGAGCGTGCCCACCGCCGGGAGCGGCGCTATTGGTATTTCATTACCGGATACCAACGAAGGGGTCGCCGCCGGCTCGAGCATCAGCGGAGCAGTCGGAATCTCGGTTACGGGATGCGGCTGCGAAGCGAGCAGAGGGAAGTCACCGAGGCCGAGCTGGTCGCCGTCGCTCATCACCACCGCGCGGTAGACTGCGTTCTCGAGCTGGCGGATGTTGCCGGGCCAGTCGAGCTGGGCAAGATGGGCCATGGCTTCGCCGCTGATGCCGGTGATCGCGCGGTTCTCCTCGGCGGCAAACCGCGCCAGGAAATGCCGGAGCAGATGCGGGATGTCCTCGCGCCGGGCCCGGAGCGAGGGGATCGTCAGCGGCAGCACGTGCAGGCGATAGAACAGGTCTTCCCGGAAGTGTCCTTGTTTCACCCGCTCCAGCAGCCGGCGATTGGTTGCCGAGACGATGCGGACATCGACCTTGACGGGCTTGCGGCCGCCGACCGCCTCGACCGCGCCTTCCTGGAGCGCGCGCAGCAGCTTGACCTGCGCGGTCAGCGGCAGCTCGCTGACCTCGTCCAGAAACAGCGTGCCACCATGGGCCTCGACGAACTTGCCCATGTGCCGCTCGGTCGCGCCGGTGAAAGCGCCCTTCTCGTGGCCGAACAGAATGGACTCGACGAGGTTGTCGGGGATCGCGCCGCAATTGACGGCGACGAAGGGCTTGGCCTTGCGCTCGCCGCTGCCATGGATGGCGCGCGCGAACATCTCCTTGCCGACGCCGGACTCGCCTTCGATCAGAACGGGAATCGCGGAGTTCGCCGCCTTCTGCGCGGCGCGCATCACGCCAGCCATCGCCTCGGCGCGGGTGATGATGTCGGAGAACGTGAGCCGGCCCTCGCGGCTGTGCCGGATGCGTTGCAATTCGCCCTTGAGCGCGGAGGCGTTGAGCGCGTTGCGCAGCGAGACCTGGAGCCGCTCCACACCGACCGGCTTGACCACGAAATCGGCAGCGCCGGCGCGCATCGCCGAGATCACGTTGTCGATGCCGCCATGGGCGGTCTGCACGATGACGGGGACGCTGAGACCTGCTTCGCGGATTTTCGCCAGCACGCCCATGCCGTCGAGGCCGGGCATCACGAGATCGAGGATGACGGCGTCGATGGCCGGCGCGTCGGGGGCGGTAAGGGCGGCGATCGCGGCGTCACCGGAGTCCACGACGACCGTCTCATAGCCGCATTTCTGCACCATGTTCTCGACCAGCCGGCGGGCTACGGCGTCGTCATCGGCGATCAAAATACTGGCAGCCATGGTGTTCCCCGCACGCTACTACTATCTGTCTCGAATCGGGGCACTCTGGCCGAAGCCGATTAACGCACTCTTAAACCTTGATGCCTCCGCCCGCCGTCGCGCTTGTTGAACACAGGTTTCCCACACAATGAATTCGCGCTCCAAGCCTGCCCTTAAAAAGTCCGCTCTCCACAAGCCAGCCACCAAGAAATCCCCCGCCAAGAAATCCCCCGCCAAGAAATCTGCCGTCAAGACGAAGTCCTCCGGGTCTTCACTCGCAAAGCCCGCGAGCAAGACCGGCAAGCTTCCGGAGTGGAACCTGGCCGATCTCTATTCCGGGATCGATGCGCCGGAAGTGGCGCGCGATCTCGAAACGATGGATGCCGACTGCGTCGCCTTCGAGACGGACTACAAGGGCAAGCTGGAGACAGGGACAGCAAACGAAGATGGCGGAAAATGGCTCGCGGAAGCCGTGCGACGCTATGAGGCAATCGACGATCTTGCCGGCCGTCTCGGTTCCTATGCCGGGCTCGTCCACGCCGGCGACAGCGTGGACCCTGCGATTTCAAAGTTTTACGGCGATGTGTCGGAGCGGCTGACGGCGGCGTCCACGCATTTGCTGTTCTTTGCGCTCGAGCTCAATCGTGTCGATGACGATATTTTGAACCGGGCCATGCAAGCGCCCGAGCTCGCGCACTACCGTCCCTGGATCGAGGATCTGCGCAAGGAGAAGCCGTATCAGCTCGACGACAAGCTCGAGCAGCTTTTCCTGGAGAAGGCGCAGACCGGCTATTCCGCCTTCAACCGGCTGTTCGACCAGACCATCTCCGGACTGCGCTTCAAGGTCGGGGCCAAGGAGCTGGCGATCGAGCCGACGCTCAATCTGCTGCAGGACCGCGACGGCGCCAAGCGCAAGAGCGCGGCCGAGGCACTGGCAAAAACCTTCAAGGCCAATGAGCGGACCTTTGCGCTGATCA
Source organism: Bradyrhizobium shewense (assembly GCF_900094605.1). Lineage (GTDB taxonomy): Bacteria > Pseudomonadota > Alphaproteobacteria > Rhizobiales > Xanthobacteraceae > Bradyrhizobium > Bradyrhizobium shewense. The sequence continues at coordinate 98,988 of NZ_FMAI01000005.1, forward strand.
CCAACACGCTCGCCAAGGACAAGGACATCTCCGACCGCTGGCGCGGCTTCCAGGACGTCGCGGATTCCCGCCATCTGAACAACCGCGTCGAGCGCGAAGTGGTGGATGCGCTGGTCGCCTCGGTGCGGGCGGCCTATCCAAAGCTGTCGCATCGCTATTACGCGTTGAAGGCGAAGTGGTTCGGCAAGAAGCGGCTCGCTTATTGGGATCGCAATGCGCCGCTGCCCTTTGCCGCGACCGATACCATCGGCTGGCCCGACGCGCGCAACATGGTGCTGACGGCCTATCGCGGCTTCTCGCCCAAAATGGCTGATATCGCCGAGCGCTTCTTCACCGATCGCTGGATCGACGCGCCGGTGCGGCCGGGCAAGGCGCCGGGCGCATTCTCACATCCGACCACGCCGTCGGCGCACCCTTATGTGTTGATGAACTACCAGGGCAAGCCGCGCGACGTGATGACGCTCGCCCACGAGCTCGGCCATGGCGTGCACCAGGTGCTGGCGGCGAAGAACGGCGCGCTGATGGCGCCGACGCCGCTGACGTTGGCCGAGACCGCCAGTGTGTTTGGCGAGATGCTGACGTTCAGGCGGCTCCTTGCCCAGACCAAAAATGCAAAACAGCGCCAGGCGCTGCTCGCCGGCAAGGTCGAGGACATGATCAACACCGTGGTGCGGCAGATCGCGTTCTACTCGTTCGAGCGCGCGGTCCACACCGAGCGCAAGAACGGCGAGCTCACCGCGACGCGGCTCGGCGAGATCTGGCTGTCGGTGCAGGGCGAGAGCCTGGGTCCAGCGATCGAGATCAAGGCGGGCTATGAGAACTACTGGATGTACATCCCGCACTTCATCCATTCGCCATTCTACGTTTACGCCTATGCGTTCGGCGATTGCCTCGTGAACTCGCTCTACGCGGTCTACGAGAACGCGAACGAGGGCTTTGCCGAGCGTTATCTCGACATGCTAGCTGCCGGCGGCACCAAGCATTATTCCGAGTTGCTGCGGCCGTTCGGGCTCGATGCCAAGGACCCGAAGTTCTGGGACGGCGGCCTGAGTGTCATCGCGGGGATGATCGACGAGCTGGAGGCGATGGGCTGAGGCGGGTAGCTGCTCCAGACGCCAAACAGAGCGTAAAACATCTGTTGAACGGCCCTGACTAGTGGTGTTATACATATGTATAACGTCCTTGAGGCAAGCCCATGAAGATCGAGATCAAGAAAATCGGCAATTCCGACGGTCTGCTGCTGCCGCGCGAGCTGATGCAGCGGCTCGATCTCAAGCGCGGACAGCAATTGCACATCGTGGAATTACCCGGCGGTGGTTTTCAGTTGTTGCCCTACGACCCCGATTTCGAGCGGACGATGGAAATCGCCGACGAGGTGATGGACAAGTATCGCGACACGCTCGCTGCGCTCGCAAAATAGCTTGCTACCCAGATGGGCGATCTCCAGGAGCCGCTCTGGATCACCTACGAGCAGGCCGTCGCAATTCACAGTAGACAACTCCGCCGCTTCGGCGGTGCGCCGGGATTACGCGACGAGGGCATGTTGCGCTCGGTGCTGGACCGTCCGATCAACAAATGGCGGTACGAGCAGGTGCCGATCGATGAACTCGCCGCAGCATATGCATTTGGCCTCGCGAAAAACCATGCATTTGTCGATGGAAACAAGCGCATCGCCTTCATGGCGATGATGGTCTTCCTCCACAAGAACGGCGTGGCCTTCACTCCCGATCCTGCGGAAGCGACAACCATCATCCTCTCGCTCGCCGCCGGTGAAGTCAGCGAACAGAGCCTCGTCCGCTGGATCCGCGACAATCGGGATTCCAAATGACCTGATTTGCGGGAAAACCGCGCCCCGGTGCCGTTGCCCTGCCTGAAACTTTGCGGTATCCCAGCCCAACAATTCGACTTTCGACTGGGGACAATCCATGGCTGATCATAGCGAAGTGGCGTACAGCACCGCCGACGGCAACGACTACGTTGCTCACGAGCAGACCTACGAGGGCTTCATCAAGCTGGTGAAGTACGGCACGGTCTCGGTCGCGCTCATCGTGATCCTGATGGCGGTCTTCCTGACCTGATCTGTCGGCAGCTGCACACGCCAGCGGCAGCAGCTGCCCAGAATATTTGCATCCAAGCCGGTGCCAAAACCGGTATCGAACGCCGCGGGAGTAACGCTTAGTTTGCGCGCGCGCTGTCCCGCGCCGCCGGAGGACCTATGAAGATCGCCGTTGCCAAGGAAATCGATCCGCTCGAGCCGCGAGTCGCCGCTTCGCCCGATACGGTGAAGAAGTTCAAGGCGCTGGGCGCCGAGATCGCCATCGAGCCGGGCGCCGGCCTCAAATCGGGCCTGCCGGATTCCGAATTCACCGCGGTCGGTGCCACCGTCAGCGCAGACGCGCTGAAGGATGCCGACATCATCATCAAGGTAAAGCGCCCTGAAGCCTCCGAGCTCGCGCAGTACAAGCGCGGTGCGCTCGTCATCGCCATCATGGACCCCTACGGCAACGAGGCCGCGCTGAAGACGATCGCCGATGCCGGCGTCTCCGCCTTCGCGATGGAATTGATGCCGCGCATCACCCGCGCGCAAGTGATGGACGTGCTGTCATCGCAGGCGAACCTCGCCGGCTACCGCGCGGTGATCGAGGGCGCCGAGGCGTTCGGCCGCGCCTTCCCGATGATGATGACCGCTGCCGGCACCGTGCCTGCCGCGAAAGTGTTCGTGATGGGCGTCGGCGTCGCCGGCCTCCAGGCGATCGCGACCGCGCGCCGTCTCGGCGCCATCGTGACCGCGACCGACGTGCGGCCCGCGACCAAAGAGCAGGTCGAATCGCTCGGCGCGAAATTCCTCGCCGTCGAGGACGAGGAGTTCAAGAACGCGCAGACCGCCGGCGGCTACGCCAAGGAAATGTCTAGGGAATACCAGGCCAAGCAGGCCGCCCTCACCGCCGAGCACATCAAGAAGCAGGACATCGTGATCACGACGGCGCTGATTCCGGGCCGGCCCGCGCCGAAGCTCGTCTCCGGCGAGATGGTCAAGTCGATGAAGCCGGGCTCGGTGCTGGTCGATCTCGCCGTCGAGCGCGGCGGCAATGTCGAGGGTGCAAAGCCGGGCGAGGTCGTCGACCTCGATGGCATCAAGATCGTCGGCTACACCAACGTTGCCGGCCGCGTCGCGGCCTCGGCCTCCAGCCTCTACGCGCGCAATCTGTTCTCCTTCATCGAGACGATGGTCGACAAGAAAGAGCAGAAGCTCGCCGTGAACTGGGACGACGAACTGGTCAAGGCGACCGCGCTCACGAAAGACGGCGCCGTCATCCACCCGAACTTCCAGCCGAAGGTTTAAGGAGACCCGCCATGGAGCATGCTGCACAGGTCGTCGACCCCTTCATCTTCCGGCTGTCGATCTTCGTCCTCGCCGTCTTCGTCGGCTATTTCGTGGTGTGGTCGGTGACACCGGCGCTGCACACGCCGCTGATGAGCGTGACCAACGCGATCTCCTCGGTGATCGTGGTCGGCGCGTTGCTTGCCGGCGGCGTCGCGAACGTCTCGAGTGGCTCGGGCTGGGCCCGCGCCTTCGGCTTTGTCGCGCTCATTTTCGCCTGCGTGAACATTTTTGGCGGCTTCCTTGTCACCCAGCGCATGCTGGCGATGTACAAGAAGAAGTCGAAGTAAGCGGCCACCTCGGGCTGAAGGGATCAATGGGGACCTGAGATGAGCGCCAACCTCTCTGCATTTTTGTATCTCGTGGCGGGAGTGCTGTTCATCCTGTCGCTGCGCGGGCTGTCGAGCCCGGCTTCGTCGCGCCAGGGCAATCTGTTCGGCATGATCGGCATGGCGATTGCGGTCGCCACCACGCTGGCCAACCATCCGCCGGCAGACGGCCTCGCCTGGGTGCTCGTCATCGTCGGTATCGCCATCGGTGCCGCGATCGGCGCGGTGATCGCCCGCCGCGTGCCGATGACCTCGATGCCGGAACTGGTCGCCGCCTTCCACTCGCTGGTCGGCATGGCCGCGGTGCTGGTCGCCGCCGGCGCGTTCTACGCGCCCGAGGCCTTCGACATCGGTACTCCCGGCAACATCCATCCGCAGAGCCTGGTCGAGATGTCGCTCGGCGTCGCCATCGGCGCGCTGACCTTCACCGGCTCGGTGATCGCGTTCCTGAAGCTGTCCGCGCGGATGAGCGGCGCGCCGATCATCCTGCCCGCCCGTCACATCATCAACATCGCGATTGCGGTGGCGCTGGTGTTCTTCATCGTCCGTCTGGTCCTGACCGGTGGCGCGCTCGACTTCTGGCTGATCGTCATCCTGGCGTTGGCGCTCGGCGTGCTCATGATCATCCCGATCGGCGGCGCCGACATGCCGGTCGTGATCTCGATGCTGAACTCGTACTCGGGTTGGGCTGCGGCCGGCATCGGCTTCACGCTCGGCAATTCCGCGCTGATCATCACCGGCGCGCTGGTCGGCTCCTCGGGCGCGATCCTGTCCTACATCATGTGCCACGCGATGAACCGGTCCTTCATCTCGGTCATCCTCGGCGGCTTCGGCGGCGAGACCGCGGCGGCCGGCGGTGGCGGCGGCGAGCAGAAGCCCGCCAAGCTCGGCTCGGCCGACGACGCGGCCTTCATCATGAAGAATGCCCAGAAGGTCATCATCGTGCCCGGCTACGGCATGGCGGTGGCGCAGGCGCAGCACGCGCTGCGCGAGATGGGCGACATCCTGAAGAAGGAAGGCGTCGAGGTGAAGTACGCCATTCACCCGGTCGCCGGCCGCATGCCCGGCCACATGAACGTGCTGCTCGCCGAAGCCAACGTGCCCTATGACGAGGTGTTCGAACTCGAGGACATCAACTCCGAGTTCGCGCAGGCCGACATCGCCTTCGTGATCGGTGCCAACGACGTCACCAACCCGGCGGCCGAGGAGGACAAGACCTCGCCGATCTACGGCATGCCCGTGCTGCAGGTCTGGAAGGCCGGCACCGTGATGTTCATCAAGCGCTCGCTCGCCTCCGGCTATGCCGGCATCGACAATCCGCTGTTCTACCGCGACAACACCATGATGCTGCTCGGCGACGCCAAGAAGGTCACCGAGAACATCGTCAAGGCGATGTAGCACGCGAAGGAAACGGACCGTGGCCATCAACAAGGAATGGCACCGGTCTCATCGCATGCCGCTCAAGGCGGCGCGCGAGCAGCGCGTCGCATGGCATGCCGCCCACAAGGCGGCGTGCGGCTGCCGCGACGTACCGGGGAGCCTCCGGCCCGACGTCATGAAATTGCTGCGGAGCCGTCGCAAGCCCTGAACCTGAACTGGGGGCCGGCCGCGCAATGATCACCATCGCCAAATGGACCGTCATCCTGCTCGCGACCGTCTATCTCGCCGGGCTCGTCTTGCTCTATGCCCGGCAGCGCGAGATGCTGTTTCCGATACCGACCGCCAAGCGGACCCCGCCTGAGGCGGCAGATTGTCCCGAGGCGGAGGAGCATGTCCTGACCACCTCGGATGGCGAGAAGATCATCGTCTGGCACGTGCCGGCGAGGCCCGGTCGTCCCGTGATCCTGTATTTTCCGGGCAATGGCGATTTTCTTGCCGGCCGGGTCAGCCGCTTCAAGGCCATGACGGCTGATGGCACCGGCCTCGTCGCGCTGTCCTACCGCGGCTATGCCGGCTCGAGCGGCGCGCCGAGCGAGGAGGGTCTGCTGCGCGATGCCGCCGCCGCCTACGCCTTCACCACGGCCCGCTACACGGCGGAACGAATCGTCGCCTGGGGCTTCTCGCTCGGGACCGGCGTGGCGGTCGCGCTCGCCTCGGAACAGCGTGTTGGAAAGCTGGTCCTGGAGGCGCCTTATACGTCGACGGCCGACATTGCATCTTCATCATTCTGGTACGTGCCGGTGCGCCTCTTGATGCGCGATCCGTTCCCTTCCGACGAGCGGATCGCGCGCGTCACGGTGCCGCTCCTGGTGATGCATGGCACCAATGACCTTGTCATTTCGATCGTGTTCGGAGAGCGTCTGTTCGCGCTCGCGCATGAACCGAAGCAGTTCGTTCGCTTTGCGGGCGGCGGACATGACAATCTCGATGCATTCGGTGCGATCGAAACGGCAAGGCGCTTCATTGGATCCTGAACGGCTCGTCACCCGGCTCTGGGGCATATCCCTCGTCGCAATCCTCGCTTTGTTGCCGCAGCAGGCCTGGGCCGCAACCGGGCTCGATGGTGCTGCGATGCGCTGGCCCTATGCGCTTCCCTTTGCCGGCCTGTTGCTCTCGATCGCGCTCGGACCGCTGCTGTTTGCGAAAGTCTGGCACCATCATTACGGCAAGATCGCTGCGGCCTGGTCGCTGCTGGCGCTGGCCTCGCTCGTCATTTTTGCCGGGAGCATGGCGACGCTGATGGCTTTCGTCCATGCCATGCTCGCTGAATATCTCGGCTTCATCGTGCTGCTGTTCGCGCTCTATGTCGTGGCCGGTGGCATTCTCATCACGGGCGACATCAAGGCCACGCCGGCGACGAATGCCGGGATCCTCGCGCTCGGCACCTTGATGGCAAGCATCGTCGGCACCACGGGAGCCGCGATGATCCTGGTCCGTCCGCTGATCCGCGCCAACCGGCCGCGGCGCTACAATGCCCATGTCATCATCTTCTTCATCATCCTGGTCGCCAATGTCGGCGGCGCGCTGAGCCCGCTCGGCGATCCCCCGCTGTTCGTCGGTTTCCTGCACGGCGTCGACTTCTTCTGGACCACGCGGAGCATCTGGCTGCAGACCGCGATCGTCGCCGGATTGCTGCTCGCGATCTTCATCGCCATCGACTTCTGGCGCTTCCGCAGCGAGCCTGAGCTCAGCGACGCCGGTCCTGCGGATCCGGTCCGCATCCGCGGTCTCGTCAACCTCGTGCTGATCGCAGCCATCGTCGCGAGCCTGCTGGCCTCGGCGATGTGGAAGCCTGCTGTTGCTTTCGACATTCTGGGAACGAAGCTGGAGCTGGAAGACATCGCGCGCAATGTGGCGCTGCTTTCCATTGCGGCGCTGTCGATGTGGCTGACACCGGACGAGCACAGGCTGGCCAACGGCTTCACCTGGGAGCCGATCCGCGAGGTCGCAAAACTGTTCGCGGGCATTTTTGTCGCCATCATCCCGGTCATTGCCATGCTCAATGCCGGCCATCACGGCGCCTTTGCCTGGCTGTTGTCGGCCGTGACGGCACCGGACGGCACGCCGCGCGAGGTCGCCTATTTCTGGTTCACCGGCCTGATGTCGGCGTTCCTCGACAATGCGCCGACCTATCTCCTGTTCTTCCAGCTTGCCGGCGGCGATCCGCAAACGCTGATGCATCAGCTGTCGGGCACGCTCGCGTCGATCTCGATGGGCGCCGTCTACATGGGAGCGCTCACCTATATCGGCAATGCGCCGAACTTCATGGTCAGCAGCATCGCCAGCGAGAACGGCATCAAGATGCCGAGCTTCTTCGGCTATTTCGTGCGCGCCGGCGCGGTGCTGATTCCGCTGTTCATGCTGCTGACGCTGCTGCCGGTCGCGCCGATCCTGCGCTGGCATTGAATCTGCCGGCCGATTTGCTACTGCTCGTATTGAGTGATTGGAGCCGGTAGATGAGCGCGCATAGTCCGATGCCCCGGTCGGCCTGGATCTTTCCGGCGCTGGCCGTGCTGTTGTTCGCAGCCGTCAGCGCGACGGGCTACGTCTTCACGCTGTCGCTCGGCGGGCTCGGCTTCGCCATCGTCCTTCTGGTTATCCTGTTCGGCACGGTGTTCGCCGCGGTTCATCATGCCGAAGTGATCGCCGAGCGGGTCGGCGAACCCTATGGCACGCTGGTGCTGACGCTCTCGGTGACCGTCATCGAGGTGGCGCTGATCACCACGATCATGCTGGGCGACAAGCCCGCCCCGGAACTGGCGCGCGACACCGTGTTCGCCGTGGTCATGATCGTCTGCAACGGCCTCGTCGGGCTCTGCATCTTCATCGGCGGCCTGCGCTATCGCGAGCAGGGCTTTCAGCTCTCGGGGGCCAACGTCTATCTCAGCGTCCTGTTCGCGCTCGCGACCATCACGCTGATCATGCCGAACTACACGACCACCGCGCCGGGGCCGGTCTATTCGGCGGTTCAGCTCGGTTTCGTCGACGTGGTCACGCTCGCGCTGTACGGCGTGTTCCTCTACACCCAGACCGTGCTGCACAAGGATTACTTCGTCCATGAACGGGCGGACGGCGGCAGCGGCGAGGCGCATCTGTCGGGCCGGATGTTGGTGGTCAGCGTCGTGCTGCTGCTGATTGCGCTGCTGGCAGTGGTGCTGCTCGCCAAGAAGTTTTCGCTGGTGGTGGACGCCGTCGCGGCCAAGATCGGCGCGCCGCCGGCCTTTGCTGGCCTTCTGGTCGCCCTTCTGATCCTGATGCCGGAAGGCGTCGCGGCCGTATCGGCGGCCCGCAAGAACGACCTCCAGAAGAGCATCAACCTCGCGCTCGGCTCGTCTCTCGCCACCATCGGGCTGACCATCCCGGCCGTCGGGGTCGCCACCTACGCGCTCGACAAGGAGCTCACGCTCGGCCTCAGCGCCCAGGGCAGTGTGCTTTTGCTCCTGACCTTCTTCCTGAGCATGCTGACCTTCGGCACCGGCAGGACTAATGTCCTGTTCGGGCTGGTCCATATGGTGGTATTTGCCGTCTACGTGTTCATGGTTTTCGTGCCCTGACGCGACGTCCCAGGAGAGGTTCCAGATGCTTGCCGCCAAGTCCGAGGTCCAGGTCGACAACGAGGAGGTCCGGGTGACCGAATGGCGGCTTCCGCCCGGTGGCGCCACCGGGCATCACACCCACGGCATGGACTATGTGATCGTTCCCGTCGTCGCGGGGGAAATGACCATCGTGGCGCCGGGCGGCGAGCGGTCCAAGGCGCAGCTGGCAGCCGGGAAATCCTATTTCCGCAAGGCGGGCGTCCAACATGACGTACTTAACGAAACCTCAACCGAGATCGTGTTCCTTGAGATCGAGCTAAAGCCGTAGGTCCGGCCTTAACACTTGCCATCGATACGTCGCAGTTGATCCCTTACAATGCCCCAAAGTTCCCGCATCAGATCGCGCGGGGAGTGGCCGGAATGCTGAAATACTTCGCTAAAATCTCGATGGATATTTTCCCCTCGGTGCTCGCGACGATCATCGGGGCGTACATCGTTAACCACTACATCAACGCCAAGCCGGCGGCTGATGCCCCTGCGGCCGTTGTGGCCCCTGCCGAGGCCGGAAAGAACGGCAAGCCCGCCGATGTCGCCAATCTCCCTGCACCGGGCGTCAAGGCCAAAGGCATCCCCGAGAAGAGCGTGACGGACAAGCCGGCGGCCGAAAAGGCTGCCGATCAGCCGTCCGCCGAGCACAAGGCTGCGGATGTGGCCCCGGCCGAGGCCAGCCCGCGTGGTAAGCCGTCGGCGCGCGAGAAGGCGGTCGCCAAGTCGACCCCGGCCGCCAGCACGCCTGCTCCCGCCGCTCCGGTGGTCGAGGCCAATTCGGCGCCGGCTGCCGCGGCTCCGGCCCCCGACGCCAACGACCTCGTGCGTGCCGCGATCGAGCGCCTGCGCAAGACTCCTGAGGGCAAATCTTCCGAGGGCAAGTCTTCCGAAGGAAAGTCGTCTGCCGAAACCAAACCTGCCGAGGTTAGGCCGTCCGAGACCAAGTCAGCCGAGAGGCCGACTGAGCCTGCCGTGCGGGAAGCCGCCCGCACGCCCGAGGCCCCGCGGGTCGTCAGCATGGAGCCGGCTACGGTCCGTCCGCTGCCGCCGCCGATCACGGTATCGACGCCCTCACCGGAGGCCTACGGCAAGGATGGCTCCTCGCCGGCCAATCCGCCCTACACGGCCTCGGTCGGCAACGATGATCCGAATCGGATGACGCCGCCGGCTGACATTCCCGTGCCGGTGATCGCGCCACCGCTCGATCTGCGCGCCGACGCCGGTGGCTCCATGCCGCGGCCGAAGAAGACCAATGTCGCCGACGAGATGCTGTCGGGCATGAAGTCGATGTTCCACTCCGTTCTGCCGAAGGGCGCCACCCCCGATTAAGACGGCGCCGGCGCCGTCAAAACCGTCAGCCGCCGACGCGGGCAAGACCGCTGCGCGCGGCGTCGTCGCGTGGGCGAAGCGAGACAGCCCTGGTGTAGGACGCCGCCGCCTTGGCCCTGTCGCCCAGCCGCTCATAGGCCTGTCCGCGCGTGGTCCAGACCTGCGCGTTGTGCGGATCGGCCTCGGAGGCCTCGTCCAGATCGGCCGTGGCCTCCTTGACCTTGCCGAGCGCGAGATAGCTGGTGGCGCGGCCGAGCAGCGGCTCGACCTTCTGGGGGTTGAGTCCGCTCGCAGCACTGAAATCTGCGATGGCGAAGTCGTGCTGATTGTTGCCCTGGTAGATCAGGGCACGGCCATACAGCGCCTGCGCATTGTAGGGATCGAGCCCGACCGCGCGATTGAACTCATCGAGCGCTGCCGCGACCTCGCCTGACTTGGCCAGGGATTGGGCTTTTGCGGTGTGGGTCTGAGCTTCGGTGACGTTGCCGGCGCTCACCGCGCTCTCGGCGGGCGCGGCCGCCTTGGGGGCCTCCTGCGGCTTGTCCTTCTCCGGCATCAGCGATCCCAGATCGAAGGAGCAGCCGCACAGCGCAATCCCCATCAACGCCAGCGCGAACGGCGGCCGCCAGATCGGGCGTCGCCGCGCCAAGCCGCGCTGGGGGAAGGGGAAGGCCATCTACGATTCGCTCGGGCTAGAGCATGATCCGGACCCGAAGGGCCACGTTGGCGAAAAGTATGCAGCGGTTTTCCCTCGCGACAAAGGCCGAACGCGCTTGCGTAGAGATCAAGGTCAAACAACAAACTAAAGCGCGACGACGTTCAATCCAAATCTCATCGCGTTTGCGTGCCGCATCCATGGTGCCCAGCTCAGAAGGGCAGCGCGCACAAACAATAACGCGGGCCAAAGGCCCGCGTTATCGAAACTGAAATCTCGCAAAAATCGGTAAATCAGCGCGGTCCGCGCGGACCTGCACCGGGGCCGCCACGACCGCCGCGATCACCGCCGGGACCTGCGCCGAACACCGGCTTCGGCTTCATCGGCAGCAGGCCTTCGCGCTGCAGCTTCTTGCGGGCCAGCTTGCGCGCGCGGCGCACGGCTTCGGCCTTTTCGCGGGCCTTCTTCTCGGAGGGCTTCTCGTAATGACCGCGGAGCTTCATCTCGCGGAAAATTCCCTCGCGCTGCATCTTCTTCTTCAGCGCCTTGAGGGCTTGGTCGACATTGTTATCGCGAACGAGAACCTGCACGCGGCATCCTCTTCAGTGGATCGGATTTGAATTCTGGTAAGACGAAGGGGATGGCGAAAACGCGCAAGCCCTTAACCTTGAGGGCGCGGATGTATCAGACAAATCCCGGGATGTCCACCGGACAAGCGAGTATTCGGGCCAAGTTCAGCCATTAAATGAGGCGAAAATACCTCTGTGCGGCCCTGATTTGGGCGATTCGACGCCAGGGATGGGGCCGTTTCCGGAGCTTTGTTCCGGAATCTTTGAAAGCAGGGGACGACACATGGATATCAAGAAATACGCCGCTGAAGCCATCGGCACCTTCTGGCTCACATTCGCAGGCTGCGGAAGCGCGGTGATCGCTGCCGGGTTCCCGCAGGTCGGAATCGGTCTGGTCGGTGTCTCCCTCGCATTCGGACTGAGCGTGGTCACCATGGCCTATGCGATCGGCCATATCTCCGGCTGCCATCTCAACCCGGCCGTCACGGTCGGTCTTGCCGCCGGCGGGCGTTTTCCGACCGGGCAGATCCTGCCCTATGTGATCGCGCAGGTGGCCGGCGCGATCGTGGCCGCCGGGCTCCTCTACGTCATCGCGAGCGGAGCTCCCGGATTCGATGTCAGCAAGGGCTTCGCATCCAACGGCTATGATGCGCATTCGCCCGGCCAGTACAGCATGATCGTGTGCTTCCTCACCGAGGTGGTGATGACCATGATGTTCCTGTTCATCATCATGGGCGCGACCCATGGCCGCGCGCCCGCAGGCTTCGCACCGCTCGCGATCGGGCTCGCGCTGGTGATGATCCATCTCGTCAGCATCCCCGTCACCAACACCTCGGTGAACCCGGCGCGCAGCACGGGCCCTGCGCTGTTCGTCGGCGGTTGGGCGACGGCGCAGCTCTGGCTGTTCTGGGTCGCACCGCTGATCGGCGGCGCGCTGGGCGGGGTGATCTATCGCTGGCTCAGCGAGGAGCCCACGGGCGTCGTCGCAGGCGCGAAGACGGCCTAAAGCGGTTTCGAGCGGAGCGGGATCGCAGCTCGAAGCTGCGGTCCCGCTACTTGCCTTTCGTCGGCCGGACTTCGGTGACGTGGCCCATCTTCCGGCCGGGGCGCGGCGCACCCTTGCCGTAGATGTGCACGGTCGCGCCCGGCACGCTCAGCCACTTCTCGTAATCGTTGATCTCGTCGCCGATCAGATTGGTCATGGTGACGATTTCGCCGTGGCGCACGGGCTTGCCGAGCGGCCAGCCGGCGATGGCGCGGATGTGCTGCTCGAACTGAGAGACCGACGCGCCGTCGAGCGTCCAGTGCCCGGAATTGTGCACGCGCGGGGCGATCTCATTGACCAGCACCTTCGGGCCGGTGCCGTTGGCGAGCACGAACATCTCGACAGCGAGCACGCCGACATAGTCGAGCGCGCTTGCGATCTTGCCGGCGATGCTGCGTGCTTCCTCGGCGAGCGCAGCCGGGATCGGCGCCGGCGCGCGCGATATCTTCAGAATGTGGTCGCGGTGCTCGTTCTCGGTGACGTCGAAACACTCGACCTGGCCTGTGACCGAGCGTGCGGCGATCACGGAGATCTCGCGCTCGTATGGCACGAAGGCTTCCAGGATCGCCGATTTGGTCGCGAGGCTGGTCCACACCTTGGCGATATCGTCGCCCTCGCGGATGATGGCCTGGCCCTTGCCGTCATAACCGAAGCGGCGGGTCTTGAGCACGGCCGGAAGGCCGATCCTGGCGATCGCCTCGCGCAGCGAGGACACCGAGGTGACGTCGGCATAGGCCGCAGTGCCGATGCCGAGCCGCGTCACGAAATCCTTCTCGGCGAGTCGGTCCTGGGTGGTCTCGAGAATCTTGCGGTTGGGCAGCACGGGTCGGCGCGCGTCCAGCACCATCGCGGCGGCCGATGGCACGTTCTCGAATTCGTAGGTGATGACGTCGACGTCGTTGGCGAACAGTTCGAGCGCCTCGACGTCGGCATATTCGGCGCAGGTCGCGTTCAATACGACGTCGAAGGCCGGCGAGTCCGGATCGGGCGAGAACACCTGACAGCGCAGGCCGAGCCGCGCCGCAGCCATGGCCAGCATCCGGCCCAATTGTCCGCCGCCGAGAATTCCGATGGTGTCACCGGGCTTCAGCTTCACCTGCCTGGTGTCGGTCACGCCTTGTCCTCCGGGCGCTCGGCGACCGCCTCGGTCTGCGCCTTGCGCCAGGCGGCGAGGCGATCGGACAAGGCCGGGTCGGACAACGCCAGGACGGCCGCCGCCAGCAGTGCGGCGTTGGTTGCGCCGGCCTTGCCGATGGCGAGGGTGCCGACCGGGATGCCGGCGGGCATCTGGACGATCGAATAGAGCGAATCGAGGCCTTTGAGCGTCTTGGATTCGACGGGAACGCCGAACACCGGGAGTTCGGTCAGCGCCGCCGCCATACCGGGCAGGTGCGCAGCGCCACCAGCGCCGGCGATGATGACCTTGTAACCCGCGGCCTTGGCGCCCTTGGCGAAAGCAAAGAGACGGTCGGGGGTGCGGTGGGCCGAGACGATGCGGGTGTCGGCGGCGACGCCGAGCGCGGCAAGCGTGTCGGCGGCATGCCGCATCGTGTCCCAGTCCGACTGGCTTCCCATGATGATGGCGATCGGCGCGGTCATGACGTTAATTGTGCCCGAAAAACAGAAAGATAGGCCAGATTAACGGTTCCGGCCGGCGGCTCGCAAGGCGGTGGCAAGGAGAAGGGAATCCACTATCCTGTCTTGGTGAATCCCCGCAAGCCTTCATTGAGCAGGATGCCCATGAAGAAACCAAAAAGGGCAGGCGCTGCGAAGGCCAAAAAGGGCCGGAAGACCAGCGCCGGCCGATCCAAAGCCGCCGCCAAACGGCTGACCACGCGTTCGGCGAGGCCGCCGGGGCGCGGCGCGTCGGGCGATGGGGTCACGGATACCGTCAGGGCGACGATCCGGGGCTTGCGGACCAAGCTCAAGGAGGCGCAGCGCCGTGTCGCGGAACTGGAAGCTGCGGCCGACACCGATTTCCTGCTGGAGATTCCGAACCGGCGCGGCTTCGAGCGCGAGCTCGCGCGCGCCATCGCCTACATGAAGCGTTACCGCGCCAGCGGGGCGCTGATCGTGCTCGACGTCGATCGGTTGAAGCCGATCAACGATTCGTTCGGTCATGGCGCCGGCGACGAGGTGCTCAAGGCGATTGCCGCCACGCTGACGCGGCAGGTCCGCGCCTCCGACGTGGTCGGCCGGCTCGGGGGCGACGAGTTCGCGCTGCTGCTGTGGAATCTCAGCGAGACCGACGCCAAGGCGAAGGCGGCCATCTTCGAGCAGGCGGTCGACGAATTGTCCTTTGTCTTTCGCGGCCAGGAGGTGACCGCGGGCGCCTCAGCCGGTGTCGCGCTGCTGGGGGCGCAGTCCGACGCGGGCCGCGCCCTGGAGGAGGCGGATGCCGCCATGTATGTGCGCAAGGCGCACCGGCGGCACGAGCCGCGGGTCAGGCTGGTCGGCAGCTAAAGCGCGCTGAGATATGGCGGTACGTTACCGAATTTCCGCAGCAATTTGGCGTCGCCAAACTCGCCGGTCAGGGGATCGCCGCTGCGGCTGAAGGCGACGGCGCCGATATGGCCGGCGCCGTGCGCCAGCATTTCCGCACGACGCAGGGCGGCAGCCGACGTCTGGCATTCCTCGGCAGCGCCCGCCACCGGCGATCCGTCCTCGTCGATCAGGAAGGGCAATGCAACGTAGTAGGTGACGTCGGGCATGGTCGGCTCCGATAGCTGACGGTTCAGGCGGCGCTGCTCTTGCTCCGCATCTTGCTGCGCGAGGTGTCCGGAATGCAGCCGGCGGAAATCGCCGCCTGCAATTCCTCCAGCTCGGCCTCCAGATATTCGTTGGCCATGATCAGCGCCTTGATGGTGCTGCGCAGATTGCCGTCGCACATCGCGATCGCCTGATCGCAGGCCTGTTCATAATGGCTGTTGTCGAGAAGGGCGGCTGTCGACATCTGCATTGTCCTTGTCAGTTGTCCTGGGCGTTTTCTGGGGGCGCTGGGGTCCTCAAATGTTCCTATTTTGTTCTTTTGGAGTCAAGCGGATTCATCCGCGCGAGGGAAAACCGGATCGCAGGTCAGGCGATGATGTCGGGGGTGATCTGGTCTTCGATGAACGCGATGCGGTCTCGTAACAACAGCTTGCGCTTCTTCAGGCGCTGTAACCGCAATAGGTCGGGGGCGGGCGATTGATGCAGTGCATCGATCGCCGCATCGAGATCTCGGTGTTCCTGCTGCAACCGGGTGAGCTCGGCTTCGAGCTCACGCTCGTCTTCATTGGTCATGTCTGCGGTGGCCGAAAACCGATAGGCGTGGGATTAAGGCTGTGGATGCCCTGTGGAAATTATCGTCCTTGCGCGGCGCGATCGCAAGCGATCTGCGACCATCGTTCGCCGATCTCCAGCGACATATTTCCGCTGATCGCTGCGGCGCTGCGCAAGCGCATTGATATCATGGATTTTTCCCGCGCGGTTCCTTTACTCACGCTTCGTTACATATGAATTTTCAAAAATGAAGCTGCGCCGGCGGTTACCCATCGACAGAACGAATCGCTGATGTACACTTCGGTGTCCGGATCGAATCCTGAGGTTCAACCCTACCGAGGAGGTTTCGAATGACAATTCAGGCACATCTCGTTGAATTGGAGCGGAAGCACAAACTTCTCGAAAACGAATTGCACGAAGCTCTCGTGCACCTTTCAACAGACGACCTGCAAATTGTTGAGTTGAAGCGCCGGAAGTTGATGGTCAAGGACCAGATCGAGCGTCTGAGGCACGGCGACACGCTCCACTAATAACCCCCGTAACAGCGTAGAGTTGAACGTACCCTTATCCCGCAGGGGTGAGAGCTTTTGCGCTCATCCCTGCAGCAAGGTGCGAAACCGTGCAGGAAGTTTGCGCGGTGTTTGGTTTTTGTCGCAACGCGTAGTCTTGCCGCGAACTGATATCCACGTCGCTCGAAAACGCTTCAGATGTCTGCGAGCTCGGCGACGTGATCTGCGATCGCGAGCGACGACGTCAGTCCCGGCGATTCGATGCCGAACAGATTGATCAGGCCAGCGACGCCGTGATCGCGCGGGCCCTGCATCAGGAAGTCCTGCGTGGCCACCGCGGGCGGTACGATCTTCGGCCGGATACCCGAATAGCTCGGCATCAACGCGCCGTCAGGCAGCGTCGGCCAGTATTTGCGGATCGCCGGGTAGAACCGCTCGGCGCGTGACGGGTCGACCTCGTAGTCGATCGTCTCGATCCACTCGACGTCAGGGCCGAAGCGCGCTTGGCCTGCCATGTCCAGCGTCAAATGCACTCCTAACCCGCCGGGTTCGGGCACCGGGTAGATCAGGCGCGAGAACGGCGCCTTGGCATTGCAGCTGAAGTAATTTCCCTTGGCGAGATAGGCGCGCGGAATTCGGTCTAGCGGCATGCCGTCGATGTTGCGCGCCACATTGGTCGCCGAGAGCCCCGCGGCGTTGACGAGGAGGCTGCATTGCAGCGTCATTGGCGCCTCGCCGCCGGCGTCGATCTCGATCAGGCCGTTTGCCGCCTTGGCGCGGATCAGCGGAGTGTGAAACGCGAACGCCGCGCCGGCTTCCTCGGCTTCGCCGCGCAGCGAGAGCATGTAGGCGTGGCTGTCGATGATGCCCGTCGATGGCGACAGCAGCGCGGCGTCGCAGGCCAGCGCCGGCTCCAGCGCGCGTGCCGCCTCGCCCGTGAGCTGCTGCATGTCGAGCACGCCATTGGCCTCGGCATGCGCCTTGATCGATTGCAGCTTCTCGGTCTCCTGCGGGCTGGTCGCGACGATCAGCTTGCCGCAATTCTTGTGCGGGATGCCGCGCTCGGCGCAGTAGCGGTAGAGCGCGTGCTTGCCGTCGACGCACATGCGCGCCATCCAGCTCCCGGCGCGATAGTAGATGCCGGCATGGACCACCTCGCTGTTGCGCGAGGAGGTGATGGTGCCGATCGCCTCGGCCTCTTCGAGCACGATGACCTCGCGTCCGGCCTGCGCAAGCTTTCGAGCCACCGCGAGCCCGACCACGCCGGCTCCGATGACGACGCAATCGACCTTATCCATGGTTGTGCAGGAGGTCCGCTGGAGGCGCCGGTGGCATCAGGCCTGGAGAGAATGCCGCGGGGCCATTTTCCGTTAAGGAAGAATTTATCATGTCAGGGCAATTGCCGCATTTCACGTCACATTTTTCTGTTGCGCGTACAGGCGTTTACCCGATCCAAACGCGTGAAGCCAGACAATCCGACGTTGAAATCGCGGGTGGCTGATGGCTGAGAAGAACTGGCACGAGGGCAGCACGCTTCCGATTGCTGTGCAGGCCGTTGTGTGCCTGGCCGGCACGGTTGCGCCCGCGCGCGCCTTTGCGCTGTCGGACAGCTTCGCCGCGCCGAGCTATCTCGGTCAGCTCGATCCCAACGTCGTCTGGGAAGTCCTGATCGCGGGCATCGTCGTCTGCGCCTTCCTCGCCGCGATCGTTCTGTGGATCCATTCCTCGCTGCGCCGGACCAGGCGCTTGCAGTTGCGGCGCAACGCCTTCGTCTCCTCCGCCATGAACAATCTCAATCAGGGCGTGGTGATGACGGATGCGCAGCGCCGCATCATCTTCTGCAACGACCGCTATCTCGATCTCTACGGCCTGATGCGGTCGGAACTCTGGGCCAATATGGACGGCTATGAGCTTCTCGAGCTCAGGCGCAAGCGCGGGGTGCTCGGCGGCATCTCCGACGACGAATTCTACGAGAAGGCGGCAAGCCACAACGGCCTGATCACCGAGCTGCCCGACGGGCGAGCCATCCTGGTGAAGTTTTTCGTGCTGCCGAACGGCGGCTCGGTGGCGACGCATCTGGATGTCAGCGAGCAGCGCAAGCTGTCGCGACAGCTCGCTTCCACCAAGCAATTCCTGGAATCGGTGCTGGACCATGTGCCGGCCTGCGTGGCCGCGAAGAACATCGAGGACGGCTGCTACATCTTCGCCAACAGCGCCTATGAGCGGTTCTGGGGGCTCTCGCGGGATCATGCCGTCGGCAAGAACGCACGCGAGCTGTTTGCGCCGGTCTCGGCAGCCAGTATCGAGGCGACCGACCGGGCGGCGCTCAACTCCCCGGACGGCCAGTTCCGTAACGAGTTCGAGGTCGACCGCGGCGGTGAGCGCCGCATGGTCGCCTCGATCCGGATCGTGGTCCGCAACGAGAGCAACAAGCCCGAGTTTCTGCTGCTGGTGTTCGAGGACATCACCGATCGCCGGTCGCTGTCGCAGGAATTGGAGAGCACCAAGAAGTTCCTCGAACTCGTGGTCGACAACATCCCGGTGGCGCTGATCGTCGAGCAGGTCAAGGACGGCCGCTATCTGCTCGCCAATCGCAGCGCGGAGACGATCCTCAACCGCCGGCGCGAGGAGGCCACGGGCCTGACCGCGTCCGACATCTTCAACCCCAAGGAAGCCAAGCTGATCATCGCGCGCGACGAGGCCGCGATCAAGAAACGTGGGATGATCACCGAGGAGCATCCGATCTCCACCAAGGACGGCCTGCGGCTGTTCCTGACCCGCCGCGCCACCGTGCTCGGCGATTCCGGCGAGCCGCAATACCTGATCAAGACCCACGAGGACGTCACCGACCGACGGCAGACCGAGTCGCGCATGGCGCACATGGCCTATCACGACGGCCTCACCGATCTGCCGAACCGCGCCGCCTTCCTTCAGGCGCTGACCCAGATGATCGAGGCCTGCGAAGGCACCGGCGAGGAGTTCGCCGTCCTCTGCGTCGACCTCGACGGCCTCAAGGAGGTCAACGACGTCTTCGGTCATGCGCTCGGCGACAAGCTCCTGATCGAGGTGGCCCAGCGGCTCCAGGACTCCGCCCGTGGCGGCGTGGTGGCGCGCCTGTCCGGCGACGAATTCGGCCTGATCATCGACGGCAAGCAGCCGGACGCGGGTCTTGCGCTGGCGCAGCAGATCGGCGACGCCGTCGCGAAGGACTTCCAGATCGACGGCCGGCCGGTCCGCGCCGGCGTCACCACCGGCATGTCGATCTTCCCGCACAATGGCGCTGACGGCGCCTCGCTGCTCGCCAATGCCGGTGCGGCGCTGTTCCGCGCCAAGCAGAAGTCGCGCGGCACGATCAGCCTCTACCAGCCCGAGATGGACCAGCAGATCCGCGACCGCCGCGTGCTGCACCAGGACCTGTCGGTGGCCATCAAGAACGGCGAGCTCTCGCTTGCCTTCCAGCCGCAGGGCGCCGCCGGCCACAGCGTCGCCGAGAGCGAGATCATCGGCTTCGAGGCGCTGGCGCGCTGGCAGCATCCGGTGCGCGGCCAGGTCTCGCCGGCCGAATTCATCCCGATCGCCGAGGAGAGCGGTCTGATCGTCGAGATGGGCGAGTGGATCCTGCGCCAGGCCTGCCGCGAGGCGGCGTCCTGGCCGAAGCCGCTCCAGGTCGCGGTCAATCTGTCGCCGGCGCAGTTCATGCACGGCGACGTGGTTGGCCTCGTCCATTCGATCCTGATCGAGACCGGCCTGGCACCCGGCCGGCTCGAGCTGGAGATCACCGAGGGCGTGCTGATCGAGGACTTCGACAGAGGCCTCGCGCTGCTGCGCCGCCTGAAGGCGCTCGGCGTGCGTATCTCCATGGACGATTTCGGCAGCGGTTACTCCTCGCTGAGCTACCTCCAGGCGTTCCCTTTCGACAAGATCAAGATCGACCGGGCCTTCATCACCAATCTCGGCCGCAATCCGCAATCGGCTGCGATCGTTCGCGCGGTGATCGATCTCGGCCACGGCCTCGAAATGTCGATCATCGCCGAGGGCGTCGAGACGGTCGAGCAACTCGCCTTCCTCGCCAAGGAGGGCTGTGACGGCGTGCAAGGCTATCTGCTCGGCAAGCCCCTGCCGATCGGGAAATATGCCGGGCTCGTCGGCCGCGCTGAAGTCATGGAGCTTGCGCTCAAGACCGGCTAGAGCGTTTTCGAGCGAAGTGGACGCCGGTTCGCGTCAAGAAAAAACCGTCAGAGTAGGAATCTAGAGCCCCGTTCCGATTTCATCGGAACGGAAATGGCTCTAGTGATGATGGGGCGCTTTGCTCCCATTCGACGGCTTCATGGCGGATTACGATCTCGCGATCATCGGCGGCGGCCTGAACGGTGTCAGCCTCGCGCGCGATGCGGCAGGCCGCGGCCTGCGGGTGATCCTGTTCGAGCAGGGCGATCTCGGCGGCGCGGCATCCTCGGCAACACCGCGGCTGATCCACGGCGATCTGTCGGTGCTGGAGCGGCGCAGGTTCCGGCGGGTGCGCCGGGCCCTGGCCGAGCGCCGGATCTGGCTCCGGATCGCGCCGCATCTGGTCCGGCCGATGCGCTTCGTGATCCCCGCGCATTCCGACGAGCGGCCGCCATGGCTGCTGCGCGCCGGCCTGTATGTCTATGACGGTCTCACGAACCGGGGCGGCCTGCCGCCATCGGCCACCCTCGACATCACGCATCATCCGGTCGGCAATGCGCTGAAGCGCCCGTTCGGCACGGCCTTCGAATATTCGGACTGCGTTGTCGATGACTCTCGCCTCGTCGTGCTGACGGCACTGGATGCCGCTGAGCATGGGGCGGCGATCCGGACTGGTGCGCGTTGTGTCCGTGCGGACAGAACCGACACATGGCGGCTCGCGGTGGTCGATCGCGGCCACCGCCGCACCATCACGGCGCGGGCGCTGGCCAACGCCACCGGCGGCTGGACGCCAATGGTCGCTGAGACCGTGCTGCGGCAGCCGCAGCCCGCGATGGCGGCCACGCAGATGAGCCAGATCATCGTGCCCAGTCTGTTCGACTCCGAAAATGTCTACGTCTTTCAGAACAACGATGGACGGCTGATCTTTGCCCGGCCCTTCGAGCGCGACTTTACGCTGATCGGCACGGTCACACACGCCTTCACCGGCGATCCCGCAATTGTGGCGATGCCGGGGGCCGACGTCGGCTATCTCTGCGAAGCGGCGAGCCGCTATTTTCGTGAGCGCGTCGCCCCGACCGACGTGGTCCGGACGGTCTCCGGCGTCAACCCGACGCTGGCGTCCGCGCGCGGCCGCGACGGCACGATGCTGTTCCATGCGCGCCGGCGCAAGGCGCCGCTGCTCACGATGTTCGGCGGCGACGTCACCACCTCGCGCCTGCGCGCGGAGTGGGCGGTGACGAAGCTGACGCCGTTCTATCCGATGTCGCCGCCCTGGACTGCCGGCGCCGCGCTGCCCGGCGGAGATTTTGCCTGGGACCGTTTCGACACCGAAGTCGACCTCGCGCGCGACCGCTGGCGCTTTCTGTCGGAGCCCGAGGCGCAGCGTCTGGTCGGGGCTTATGGGACGCGATTGCCGGCTGTGCTAGGCGAGGCGAAGACCCGCGACGAACTTGGCCCGGTGTTCGGCCCCGAGCTGACCGGTGCCGAGGTGCGTTATCTGATGGCTCGCGAATGGGCGCGCTTCCCCGAGGACGTCCTGTGGCGCCGCTCCAAGCTGGGCTTGACCATGCCTGCGGCGGACCGCGACGCGCTGGCGTCGTTCATGGCGAATGTGATGTGATCGATCTCTTCCGGCACGGTTGAGCTGGGGACGATCGGCGGCTAGCGTGCGGCGGAATCGGGGTTGGCAGGATCATGACGGACGAGTTGCCCAGAACAGGGGCCGCGGCTGATGCGGCCGGCGGAGATGCGCTTCCTGCGGCGGGCCAGCCGCTGCTGCGCATCGAGGGCGTTGCCAAAACCTTTGGCACCTTCCGCGCCGTGGATGGCGTCTCGCTCGACATCAAGGCCGGCGAGTTCCTTGCGCTGCTCGGCCCGAGCGGCTGCGGCAAGACCACGCTGCTGCGTATGCTCGCCGGCTTCGAGGCGCCGGACGAGGGCCGCATCCTGCTCGGGGACAAGGACATCGCGCAGGCGCTGCCGCATGAGCGCCCGATCAACATGATGTTCCAGAATTACGCGTTGTTTCCGCATCTGTCGGTACGCGACAACATCGCCTTCGGCCTGAAGCGCGCCGGCATGGCACGCGCCGACATCGCCGCCCGTGTGGCCGAGATGGTCGCCCTGGTGAAGCTCGAAGGGCTCGAGAAGCGCAGGCCGGATCAGCTCTCCGGCGGCCAGCGCCAGCGCGTCGCGCTTGCCCGCGCACTGGCGCGCCGCCCGCAACTGCTGCTGCTCGACGAGCCGCTCGCGGCGCTCGACAAGAAGCTGCGCGAGAATACGCAAGGCGAGCTGATGGAGCTGCAGCGCCGTCTCGGCATGACCTTCATCGTCGTCACGCACGACCAGGAGGAAGCCATGACGATGGCGAGCCGGATCGGCGTGATGAACGCCGGCAGGCTTGCTCAGGTCGCAAGCCCCCGCGAACTTTACGAAGCGCCGCGCTCGCGCTGGATCGCCGAGTTCGTCGGCGACGTCAATGTGTTCGACGGCGAGACCAGATTGCGCGACGGTCATCGTCTGGTCATTGGCACGCGTGATGCGGGTACGTTGGTGGTGGCCGAGCCGCGCGAACCGGTCGGTGCGGGAAAATTCTCGATCGCGATTCGTCCCGAGAAGATCAAGTTGTCGCGCCGCGCCCCGGTGAGCGAAGTCGGTCGTGAAACCACGATCAACATCATAGACGGCGTGATCGCGGACATCTGCTATCTTGGCGGCACCACCACCTACAAAGTGAAGCTCGATACCGGCGGAATCGTCCGGGCCTCTGTCGCCAACAGCGCGCGTCTGGACGTCGACGCCTATAGCGTGGGCCAGCAAATCGTCGCCTGGTTCACGCCCGATGATTGCGTGGTGCTGCCGTCATGAGCTCCCGCCGCATCTTCGCGCGCCCGGCGCGCTTTGCCGCGATCGCGCCCTATGTCTGGATGGCGCTGTTCTTCCTGGTGCCGTTCGCCTTCGTGCTGAAGATCAGCCTGTCGCAGACGGCGATCGCGCAGCCGCCTTACGAGCCGGTATTCGACCTGACCGCGGGGTGGGATGC
This sequence comes from Bradyrhizobium shewense, assembly GCF_900094605.1. Lineage (GTDB taxonomy): Bacteria > Pseudomonadota > Alphaproteobacteria > Rhizobiales > Xanthobacteraceae > Bradyrhizobium > Bradyrhizobium shewense. The sequence continues at coordinate 122,301 of NZ_FMAI01000005.1, forward strand.
GCTCAGGGCGGCCTTTGCCGCACTGTCGATCGACAATTTCAAGCTGCTCGTCTCCGACGACATCTATGTGTTCGCCTATGTGCGCAGCCTCACCGTCGCTCTGACCGCGACGGCGCTGCTGCTGCTGATCGGCTATCCCATCGCCTATGGCATGGCGCGGCTGCCGAAGAGCTGGCAGGCGGTGGCGATGGTGCTGGTGATCGTGCCGTTCTGGACCTCGTTCCTGATCCGCATCTATGCCTGGATCAACATCCTCCAGCACGACGGCCTGCTGAACCAGATCCTGCTGGCTCTGCACCTGGTCGGCCAGCCCGTGGTCTGGCTTTCCACCGACAGCGCGATGTATATCGGCATCGTCTATTCCTATCTGCCGTTCATGATCCTGCCGCTCTACGCCACGCTCGCCAAGATGGAGCCAGCGCTGGAGGAGGCGGCTGGCGATCTCGGCGCGCCGCCGTGGCAGGTGTTCTGGCTCGTCACCTTCCCGTTGTCGCTGCCCGGCGTCGGTGCCGGCGTGCTCTTGTGCTTCATTCCCATCGTCGGCGAATTCGTCATTCCGGACCTTCTGGCCGGCTCCAATTCGCTGATGATCGGCCAGACCCTGTGGCTCGAATTCTTCACCAACAAGGACTGGCCGGTCGCCTCTGCCGCCGCCATCGTGCTGCTGCTGGTGCTGCTGGTGCCGCTGCTGCTGTATGAGCGGCTCCAGAAGCGGCAGCTGGAACAGGGGCGCTGACGCGATGCGCAAGGTCTCGCGCCTGTCCCGTTTCAACGTCGCCTCGCTCGCGCTGGGGCTGGCGTTCCTTTATTTGCCGATCCTCATTCTCGTCATCTATTCCTTCAATGCCTCGCGGCTGGTGACGGTGTGGGGCGGCTGGTCGCTGCGCTGGTATCACGAGTTCTTCAATGACCGCGCCATGATCGAGGCGGCCTGGATGAGCTTTCGCGTCGCGGTCTCCTCCGCGACCATCGCCACGCTGCTCGGCACGCTCGCCGCGGTCGCATTGTCGCGCGGTGAGCGCTTCCGCGGCCGTACGCTGTTCTCCGGCATGCTCTACGCGCCGCTGGTAATGCCCGAGGTGATCACGGGCTTGTCGCTGCTGTTGTTGTTCGTCGCGCTGAACGCCGAGCGCGGCTTCTGGACGGTGACGATCGCCCATACCACGCTGACGATGTGTTTCGTCGCCGTGGTCGTGCAGTCCCGCCTCGGCTCGCTCGACCGTTCGCTGGAGGAGGCGGCGATGGACCTTGGCTGCGACCCGGTGCGCGCCTTTCTTTCGGTGACGCTGCCGTTGATCGCTCCCGCGATCGTCGCGGGCTGGATGCTGGCCTTCACGCTGTCGCTGGACGATCTCGTCATCGCGAGCTTCACGACCGGGCCGGGCTCGGCGACCTTGCCGATCCGGATCTATTCCGAGGTGCGGCTGGGCGTGAAGCCGGAGATCAACGCAATCTGCACGCTGGTGATCGCCCTGATCGCGGTGGTCATCGTGATCGCCTCGCTCGCCTCAAAACTGTCGAGCTCGCAGGGCGAGAGCGCGGCGCCGCTGTAAGCCGAGGAGGGCGACCATGACGATGGCCTACCAGATCCTGACCCATACGCCGCTCTGGGTCTGGATCTTGCTCGCTTATCTCGTCTGGCAGGGTATCCAATCGATGCAGCCACGCACGACGCCGATCTGGCGTGCGCTGATCCTGCCGGTCGTGTTCATCGTCTGGGGGGTGTCCCGGATCGGCTTCGGGCCTCAGGGCAGTGCGTGGCCGCTGATGGCGTGGATCGCGGCCGCGCTGGCACTGCTGCCGCTGGGCGTGCTGACGCCGCGTCCTTTCGACGTCGATCACAAGACAGGTGAGATGATCCGCCCGGGCAGCGCGTTTGCCCTGATCCGCAACCTTGTCGTGTTCTCGCTGCAATATGCGGTCGGCGTGATCTCGGCGATAGACGCGGCCGACCGTGCATTTGCGATGATGTTCGGCCGCGCCGTCTCGGGCGCGACCGCCGGCTACTTCATCGGCTCGACGATCGCGCTGGTGATTGCCTATCGACGAAAGCGCGCCCTCGGATAATCAGCGCGACCGGGGCGGACGTTTCGAGCCTCTGGTGCCTGTGGGGCGCGGCCGCGTTGCGGTGGCTGCGACGGGGGCGGCATACCGCGCGCGCACTGCGCCCTGCACTGCCGCCCCGAGCTGCCGCAGCGCCAGGGCGTCGAGCGGAAATTCCAGCAGGATATGGATCAGGCTCAGCGCCAGCAGGAAGGTGAAACCGAACGCGTAGTCGTAGAAATAGAGCGCGGTGGAAGCTGCGCTGGCGGCGGCCATCGCCGCCAGCCGCGCCTTCGGGACTGCGGTCCAGCGGATCACGTCGGCTTTGATGAACCAGTTGAGGTAATGATAGGTGTAGACGAAGGCCAGCAGGCTCGTCAGCCTGGTGTCGAGGACGAGGCCGGGCACGCCGAACAGCCGGCTGAGCGCCGGGCCGACATTGCCGAAATAATCCTGTCCGACCCGGGCAAAGCTTGCGATCCGGATTTCAGCGGTTGGCGGCAGCAGCAGGATCGTAGCAATCGCGACGAGGTAGACAGCCACCAGCGCAGCCTGGACGCGGCTGCCGGATCGGTGCGCGCCGAGCACCATGAAGATCAGCGTGAACAGCGAGACGTGGATCAGGGTCGGAATCAGGATGCCGATGACCGCGAGCGAGGACCCGCTCGAATACATGAGCGCGGACAGGGCGAGTGCCGTCATGAACAGCAGCATGCTCTCGATCGCCGAGGTGGTGGCCGCTAGCATGGCGCAGACGATCAGCGCGCCCCACATCGCAAAACCGAACCAGGAGGCGTTGTCGATCAGGGCCGCGATCACGGCGATGATTGCGAGGGCTGCCGCAATCCCGCGATGTGGCAGGTAGTAGCTGCGGTCGTGCAGCCACGAAATCTCGGTGAAGTAGTGCGCCGGGCCGAGCACGACATAAGCCAGCAGCAACAGCTCGAACGGCATCAGATAGGCTGCCGCGAGCGCCAGCAGCATCAGGCCGAGATGGATCGCGTCGTTGCTGCGCATGATGCCGTGCCCTGCATTGGGGCACGGAGGTTAGAGCAGGCGTGGACAACCCGCAATTGTCCACGTTGTCGCTCGAACGTCCTGCTTGCGGCGACTCGATGCGTCCTGTCGCGTCAGGACTTCACCGCACCTGCCGTGAGCCCGCCCACCATGTAGCGGCGGAAGGCATAGTAGATCGCGGCCGGCGGCAGCGCATAGATGAAGCCGGTCGTCATCAACAGCTCCCACGGCGAGTCGTCGGCGGCGAGGAAGTTGCCGAGCGCGACGGGGAGGGTGATCTCGCGGTCGTTCGACAGCAGCAGGAACGCGTAGAGATATTCGTTCCAGGCCAGCAGCACCGCATAAGTGCCGATCGCGACCAGCGAGGGCATCATCAGCGGCAGATAGACCAGGCGGAAGATCTGGAGCGTCGTCGCACCGTCCATCACGGCGGCTTCGTCCAATTCGACGGGCAGCTTGTCGGAGGCCTGTTTGAGCACCCAGATCGCGTAAGGGCTGGCGATGGTCACCATCGCCAGGATCAGCGACCAGTGATTGTTGAGCAGGCCGTAATTGCCCATGGTGCGGTACATCGGCACGGCAAGGAACGCCGCCGGGATGAAATAGGTGAACAGCGCGAGATTCATCACGGCCCGCCCGCCCGGCACCTTCAGCCGCGAGATCGAGAACGCTGCGGCGGTGGCGATGAACAGCGTCAGCACGCCGACGGATGCCGCGATCACCAGCGAGTTCCAGAACTGGATGTAGAAGTCGCGCAGGAAGTAGTGCTGCTGCTTGAACACGATTTCGAAGTTGTGCAGCGTCGGATGGTCCGGCCACAGCTTGCCGGAGAATGCGTCCTCCTTCGGCGAGATCGCGAACAGGAACATATGGTAGATCGGAATCATCGTCCAGAGGAAGACGGGAATGCCGATCAGCAGCAACCGCGCTTCGGTTGCGACTTCGCGCAGGGTGGGGAGCTTCATCGCGACAACCGTTTCATCATGAAGTACACGAGCGGCAGGACGAACGGCATTGCGCAGACGATCGACGCCATGGCCAGGCTGAGCTGGTCGAGCCGGAGATAGCGGATGCCGAGCGTCGCCAGCACATGCGTGAGGTCGGCCGGGCCGCCGCCGGTGAGCAGATAGACGCTGTTGAAGTCGCCGAGCGTCCAGATCATCGAGAGCAGCGTGCAGGTGATGTAGAGCGTCTGCATCGACGGCCAGGTGATGTAGCGGAATTTCTGCCACCAGCTCGCGCCGTCGACCTCGGCGGCCTCGAACAGATCGTGCGGGATCGCAAGGCGGCCGGTGATCAGGATCAGCGTCCAGAACGGCAGCGACTTCCAGATGTGCACGCCGATCGCCATGGTTAGCGCCACGGTCGGGTCGTTCAGCCAGTTCGGGCCGTCATCGCCGGTCAAGGAGAAGATGAGGTGGTTGATCACGCCCCATTCGGGATTGAGCATGAACCGCACCGACAGGATGGTCGGGATCGACGGCACCGCCCAGGGCAGAATGAAGATCACCGAGAGCCATTTGATCCAGGTGCGCTGCACCGCGAAGAAGCCGGACAGGAACAGCGCGATCAGCATCTTCACGTTGATGCCGATGACCAGGAAGATCAGCGTGTTGACCGCGGCGCGCGCGAAGATCGGATCGTTGTAGAGCGCGACATAGTTTGCCGGGGCGCGCGCCAGCCAGAGCCCGTAGCAGACGGGATAGACGACGAAGGCGAGGAAAACGAGCAAATAGGGCGCGAGTAGCACGATGCCCCAGACCTGCGCCGGGGTCAGCCGTGACGACAGGGGCGGGGCGGGCATTGCCTGATCGCCAGAGAGCGTGATCGCCATTCTTTTCGGACTCTTCAAAGAGATGCCGGCCGCGAAACGCGGCCGGTGTTGTTCTTACACCTCTCCCCGCACAGCGGGGAGAGGGAAAGGATGATTTAGCCCGCGACTTGCTTGATGCGGGCGATCAGTTCGTCGACGGCCTTGTCGACCGGAACCTTCTCGCTGACGACGCGATTCATCGCCTTCGCCCACACGTTCTCGTTGTTGAGGATCGTAAACTTCCAGTTCTTGGTGAAGTCGAACGCCGCGGTGCCGCCCTTGAACTGCGTGTAGACGGCCTTGCGGTGCTTGTCAGCCTGCCAGAACGGGCTTTCCTGGCTTTCCTTCGTCACCGGGAACCAGCGGCCGAGCGCGCCCTCGATGTAGGGACGGACGTTCTCTTCCTGGAGCAGGAAGCTGATGAACTGCTTGGCCTCGGCCTTGTTCTTGGCCGCGGTGAAGACCAGTCCGGTCTTGACGTCGGAGCGGTAGCGGATGGTCGAACCATCCGGCGCCTTCGGGAAGGACGCCGTCACGATGTCCTGCTCGTAGGCCTTCTTGCCGGCTTCGCGCTGCTCGGGCGTGAGCGCCTGGTTCTGGGAGTCCTCGAACCACTTCGCGGCGATCGAGATCGTGAAATTGTGGGTCATCACGATGGTCTTGTTGTGGAACGCGACGTTGTTGTCGGGGTCCTTCCAGGTCGTGGAGGATGGCGGCGTGCAACCCTTGATGTAGGTGTCGGTGTAATCCTTCATCGCCTTGATCAGGTTCTCGCGAACCTTGGGATCGTCGACCGTGAGCTTGCCGTCGTCGTCGACCAGCTTGACGTGGTAGGCGTCCATGAAGGTGTAGAACGACTGGAAGGCGTCGGTGGATTCCACGCCCATCGGCTGGCCGACGGCATAGATGCGCTGGCCGGTGGCCTTGCGGATCCCCGGCTGCACCTTGTCGCACCAGAACGTCCAGTAGCCCGTCCAGTCGTTCGGGATATCGGTGAGCTTGAAGCCGGACTTCTCCAGCATGTCGTTCCAGATCTGGACGTGCATGCTCTGCTGCTTCAGCGGGAAGCCGTAATAGGCCTTCTTCTTGGTGACGTCGTTATAGAGGATCGACGCATCCAGCGTGTTCTGCACGAACCGGCCCTTGATCGGCTCCATCACGTCGGAGAGATCCTCGAGCTTGCCTTCATAGGCCCACTTGCCCTGCGCCTGGACGTCATAAGAGTCCGAATAGGCGACATCGGGCACGGTGCCGGCATCGAGCGCGGCGACCGTCTTCGGAATCATGTCCTGGATCGCGTATTGCGACAATTCGACCTTGATGCCGGTCTTGGCTTCGAACTTCTTGATGGTCTCGATCAATGCGTCGTCTTCGGAGCGATAGAAGCCCTTGCCCCACCAGACCGTGATCGTCTTCTGCTGCGCAAATGCGGGTGCAGCGGCTGCAAACAGCCCGGCCGCAGCGACCGCCAGTGATACTGCGCCAATAACCTTGGATTTCACGTTTTTCTCCCTCAAACGGCCGGTGTTTTTAACCGGTCGTATAAAACACTAGCGCATGGCGTTAGCTCGATCTAGCGACATGTTGTCAGACATAGGTCGTGGGGATGGGCCTTGCGGAGATGCTTAACCCGTGCATCGATCCAATCGCCGCATCAATTCGCGGCAATCAATTCGCGCCATGCGAGGAACTCCAGTTTGGGGAACGGTCTCGTCCCGCTCTGGCGAGCCGTCAGCGTTTCCGCTTTAGACCCGTCGATATCGTGTTCGAACTTGCCTCAGCGGATCGGGGCCGCGGCTTGCCATGCCCGCTGGCTCGAGAAGGAGAGCGCCATGCCTCGAGGAGCATCTTCAAAAACTGGCTGGCATGCGGCGATAGCGTCGCCCCGCGCCTGCGCACGATTCCGATCGTCCGCGACACTTCCGGCTCGATCAGCCGAACGGTGTGAATGATCGGATGACCGGCGGCGGGCGTCGCGAGCCTCGGCAGCACGGCGATGCCCAATCCCTCTTCGACCAGACCAAGCGAGCCGGAGAGGTGAGCGACTTCATAGGACCAGTTCAGCTGCAGGCCCTGCCGCGCCAGCGCATTGTCGATCAACGCGCGATTGCCGCTGTTGCGACCGACAGTGATGACCCGGTGCGACACGATCTCCGACCAGCTCACCTGCTTGCGCGATGCCAGCGGATGGTCATGACGGCAGGCCAGGACGAAAGGGTCCTCGACCAATTTCTCGAATTCGATTTCGGCATGCGAAGCGCCGATGAAATTGATGCCGAAGTCAACTTCTCCGCGCGCCACCGCTTCCAACCCCTCATTGGCGCCGATATCCAGAATGCGGATGCGGATGCGCGGATAGGCTTCGGCGAACCGGCCGATCGCTCGCGGAAGAAAATAGAACACCGCCGTCGGCACCGCAGCCACGGAGACCAAACCCGAACTTCGCGCTCCGATATCATGGATGGCGAGCACCGAGGTCTCAAACTCGTCGATGAGGCGGCGGACCTTCGGCAGGAAGTCGCGGCCCGTCATGGTGAGATTGACGTGGCGCGTGGACCGTTCGAGCAACGGCGCACCAAGGCTTTCCTCCAGCTTCTGAATGCGTCGGCTGAGCGCCGGCTGTGACAGGTTCAGCGCCTTCGCGGTCCGGACGAAGCTGCCCATCTCCGCGACGGTGATGAACGCCTTGAGGTCGAGCAATTCTGCGTTCATGGCAAGGCTCCATTATGTCGGTCAGCGAAATAATACCTCAGATATTTGCATTTCACAAAAGAGTTCGGAGATAGGATGCTCTGGTTCAGGCGAACATGTCGCCGAACGGAAGAACATCATGAACGATCAGATTGCCATTCCCTGTGTGGTCATGCGCGGTGGGACCTCGCGCGGACCGTTTTTCCTGGCCCGCGACCTTCCTGCAGACCCCAGCTCGCGCGACGCGGTCCTGTTGTCGGTGATGGGAGGTGGGCACGATCTCGGAATCGATGGAATCGGCGGCGGCAATGCCGTGATCAACAAGGTCGCGATCATCGGACCGCCATCGGTGCCCGGCGCCGATGTCGACTACCTGTTCGCCCAGGTGCGCGTCCGTGAAGGGATCGTCGATACCTCGCCGAACTGCGGAAACATGCTGGCGGCCGTCGGCCCGTTCGCAATCGAAGCCGGCCTCGTCGCCGCTACCGCAGATCGCACCCATGTACGCATTCACAATGTCAATACCGGCAAGCTGATCGACGCGACGGTCGCCACCCCCGGAGGACGGGTGACCTATGAGGGCGAAGCGCGGATCGACGGTGTACCGGGAACGGCCGCGCCCATCGAGCTGTCGTTCCCCAACGCGGCCGGCGCACGCACCGGTCGCCTGCTGCCGACAGGACGTCCGGTCGACCGCATCGGAGGGATCGACGTGACCTGCATCGACGCAGCCATGCCCGTCATGCTGGTCCGCGCGGCAGATCTCGGATGGAGCGGCCGCGAGGCGCCCCCGGCCTTCGCCGACGGCGCCTTCCGCGGGCGGCTCGAAAATTTGCGCATCGAGGCTGGACGCCGGATGGGTTTTCCGGATTCCGCGTCAATGGTGATTCCGAAGCCGGTTCTGATCGCGCCCGCAAGCGGGGCGACGTTGGACGTCAGGTACTTCATGCCGCACGACTGCCATAGCGCGCTGGCGGTGACCGGCGCCGTCGCGATCGCGACCGCCTGTGTGACGCCCGGGACGATCGCCGCAGAGATGATTGGATCGCTGGCACCGCCGGTACCGATCACGCTCGCTCATCCTTCCGGCCAGCTCGTGGTTCGGCTGGAGCCCGGTCCGGTTGCCCGGGTGCAGCGGACAGCCCGGCGAATTCTCGAGGGCCATGTCTTCGCCCGTCGATCGCACGTCCCTCATTCGGTCCTGGCGGCCTGAAGCCGGACCGCTTTCAAAGCCTTCAAAAATCAGAGCCTTCAAAAAATCAGAGCCATGGGAGAAACGAGAATGCAGAAGCAAGCGCTGGTCGGGCCCGCGAACGGTGAGGCGCGAAAACCATTCTACCGGATCCTCTACGTCCAGGTGCTGATTGGCCTCATGCTGGGCGTCCTCACCGGCCATCTCTGGCCTGACTTCGGTGCCGCGTTGAAGCCGTTTGGAGACGGCTTCGTCAAGCTGGTCAAGATGATGATCGCGCCGATCGTGTTCTGCACCATCGTCAGCGGCATCAACAGCATCAGCGATTCCCGCGAAGTCGGTCGCACGCTGGTGAAATCCATGGCGCTGTTCTACCTGCTGACAGTGCTCGCACTGCTGGCCGGCCTGGTCGCCGTGTCGCTGATCCAGCCGGGTGTCGGCATGCATGTGTCCGTCAGCACGCTGGATCCGTCGGTGGCTGCGAAATTCACCAAGCAGGCGAGTGCGACCGGATTTGCGGACTTCATGCTGCACATCATCCCGCATTCCTTCTTTGGCGCGTTTGCCGATGGTGAAGTGCTACCGGTCCTGCTGGTCTCCATCCTGATCGCCTTTGGCCTGAGCCGTGCCGGCGATGGGGGTGCCGTGGTGACGAAGGCCGTCGATTCCTTCTCTCAGGTCCTGTTTGTGTCCTTTGGCTTCGTCATGAAGCTCGCGCCGCTCGGCGCCTTTGGAGCCATGGCGTTCACCGTGGGTCGCTACGGCATTCGATCGATTGGCTCGCTCGGATTGCTGATCCTGACCTTCTATATCGCCTGCTCCGTCTTCGTGGTCGTCGTGCTCGGCACGCTGGCGCGGCTGAACGGCTTCAGCCTGTGGAAGACCATCCGTTACTTCAAGGAAGAGCTGCTGATCGTGCTCGGCACGTCATCGTCGGAACCGGCGCTGCCGGGAGCGCTGCGCAAGCTGGAGCAGCTCGGATGCCGGAAAGGCGTGTCCGGCCTCGTGTTGCCGATGGGATATTCCTTCAATCTGGACGGCAGCGCCATCTATCTCACCCTGGCTTCCATCTTCATCGCGCAGGCCTGCGACATCCACCTGTCGTGGGGGCAGATTGCGGCGATGCTCGGACTGATGCTCCTGACGTCCAAAGGCGCGGCCGGCGTCACCGGCAGCGGCTTCGTGGCGCTTGTCGCAACCCTCTCCGTCATGCCGGATCTGCCGGTGACCGGCGTGGCGCTGCTTGTCGGCATCGACCGTTTCATGTCGGAAGCGCGGGCGCTGACCAGTATGATCAGCAACTGCGTCGCAGCCATTACCGTTTCGCTCTGGGAGGACGCCTGTGACCGCGAGGTGTTGGCTCGCGAACTGGGAGGGAGCGGCTCTCTCAAGGTCGCGGCCGGATCGAAGATCGGCGGAGGAGCAGTGCTGCAGGGGGACAAGGCCTGGATTTCGACGACGCAATCGGCCGCTTAACGCCACCTCCGGGATGAAATCGGCCGCACTGCTCGATTTGGATTTGGCAAGTCGCTGGCATGTCGAGCTTGTCGAGCTCGGGCTACCGAAATCCGCGAAGGCTGCGTTGATCAGCCTAGTTGGATTTGGCGTTTTCCTTCGCGTTCTCTTTGGCGTTCTCCGCCGTCGGAGATTCCGCCGGTGGAGGACGCTTTCCGCTGCCGGTGATGCGCTCGATCGCGGAGCGCACGGCGTCGCCCCCCTTGCGATCCTTCAGCATGTCGAGCAGCGGCGCGGAGGCCGGCGAGCGGCGGATCAGGCTTTCCGGGTCGGGGAAGATCAGGGGATCGTCCCAGGGACCCTGCACCACGAATGGCAATTCGAATCCCGACGTGCTGTTGAGGCTCGCCACGCCCTTCATGTCGTATTCGCGCGTCGGCACCGAGGCGGTGCCGGTGAGCGTGATCTTCGCCGCCGGCCCTTCGACACGGATGTCTTCGGCGGTGGCGACCCCATCGGAGAATTTCACGGCGATGGTGAGATTGTTGTACGGCGTCGAACCGTTGCGGAAATTGCCGCCGCCCGACAGCGGCCGCCGCTCCAGGCGCTTCAGCAGCTGCTCGGCATTGAAGCCCGAGATCGCGCCGTCGTGACCGGTGACGGTGGCGCTGCCGTCGAGCGACTGCACGAGGCCGAACGGGCTCGAGCCCGAGGCGAAGAGCGACACGTTGATGTTGCCGCGACCGGATAGCTTGCTGAGGCCGAACAGTTCGGTGGCGCAGGCCTGGAGATCGACATCTGTGAACTGGAATTGCGCCTTGATGTCGGCGACGGTGTCGGAGCGCGCGATGCCGAACGAGCCCTTGGCGATGCCGCCATAGACCTGCGCCTCGCCGACCGAGAGCGCCAGCGTGCCGTTGCGCAAATTGGCGCCGATCGCGGTGCGGCCGAGCCTGGTCGGCCCCACCGTCAGCTTTGCTGCCGACAGGCGCATGTCGAGGTCGGTCGTCGACAATCCGTTGAGATCGAACAGCTGCCTGTTCCAGTCCCGCGCGCCGCTCGCGAGCAGGCGGAAGGTGGAGATATAAGGAGTGAAGTCGAGCGCGTCGGCGGCAAGCGTCGCCTGCAGCGTCTGCCGGCCGTTATTTGCGTAGGTCATGACGCCTTCGGCGGCGTTGCCGTCGAGCTCGACATTGACGTTGGTGAGTGCGATCGAGGCGCCGACGACGTTGGCGCGCGCCTTCAGCACGAAGCGGCCGAAGCCGCCGCTGGCGGGTTGCGGCTGCCCGGTCCAGCGCAGCGCGTTGCGCAAGGAGGGGCTGTCGATCGTCAGCGTCCCTTCCATCATCGGGCTGGTGCGGTTGGCGACGCTGCCGTCGAAAGCGAGCTTGAGCGGTGCGCTGGCGATCCGCGCCTTCAACCCCGAGCGCTCGCCGGAGAGGGCGGCGACGAAATCGGAAAAGCTGATCGAGCCGTCGACACGCTCGCCGCGCCAGTCGAATTGTCCGGTCGCGGCGAAGGAGCGAGAGATCGAGGGCCAGGCCAGCGACAGGTCGATGTCCTCGAATTTCTCGGTGCCGTGCGTGGCGGCGTCCTGGTAGTCGAGCACGCCGTCCTGGATCCGGATTTCAGAGAACGAGACCTGGTTCTCGGCGCCGGGCTTCATGGTGCGCGCGATGGTCTGGATGAAGGGCGTCCAGTTGCTCTGGCCGTCCGGCTTCAGGCTGACATGGATGCGCGGCCGCAGCAGCGTCAGGTCGGCGATCTCGAACCGTTGCAGCAGCAAAGGCAGCAGCCGCAGATTGGCGGTGAGCACGTCGACCTGGAGCGCGGGATCGCTGGTGCCACCGCCCTTGAGGCCGACGTCGCGGAAAGAGATGTAGCTCGCCGGCAGCACCGAGATGTCGATTGCGCCCGCGACACTGAGCTCGAGCCCGGTGACGTCGCGGATCTGCGCTTCGACCGCCTTGCGCAGCGCGTCGCGGTTGATGAGCCATGAGGTCGCGATCAGGGCGATCAGCGCGACGCCGAGCAGCGCCGCGATCGGCGTCCCGAGGCGCTTCATTCCTTGGGCCATGGTCAATGGCATGTCCTGATCGGGTTGGTCGTTGGAGCCAGGAGGGCGGGTCGGAAAACCTGCGTGCCCACGCCCAACCCCCGCAACTTGATGGGTTTTCTTGTCGCTTTCAAGGCCGGGGACGGTTCTGCCCACGGTGTGGGCAGCTTCTATCACCCGGGCGCGGTGCGGAGAACCCCGTATCATTGACGGCTTTGGAGGATTTCGCCTAATAATCGCCGCCAATAGGGCGCGCCGCCTCCAAGCCGAAGGTTCAGTCGAAGGTTATTTGCATGAACAAGGTCTATCCCGACGCCAAGTCGGCTCTGTCAGGCATTTTGAAAGACAACATGATGATCATGTCGGGAGGCTTCGGCCTCTGCGGCATCGCCGAGGAGCTCTCGGATGCGATCCGCGAGTCCGGCGTCAAGGGCCTGACGGTGGTCTCCAACAATGCCGGCGTCGACGGCATCGGGCTCAGCCGCCTTTTGGAAACCCGGCAGATCAAGAAGATGATCTCGTCCTATGTCGGCGAGAACAAGCTGTTCGCCCAGCAATTCCTCGCCGGCGAGCTGGAACTCGAATTCAATCCGCAGGGCACCCTTGCCGAGCGCATCCGCGCCGGCGGCGCCGGCATCCCGGCCTTCTACACCAAGACCGGTGTCGGCACGCTGATCGCCGAAGGCAAGGAAGTGAAGGAATTCGACGGCGAGAAGTATCTGATGGAACGCGGCCTGTTCGCCGACCTCGCCATCGTGCATGCCTGGAAGGGCGACACCGCCGGCAACCTCATCTACCGCAAGACCGCGCGCAATTTTAACCCGATGATGGCGACCGCCGCCAAGATCACCGTCGCCGAGGTCGAGCATCTGGTTCCGGCGGGTGAACTCAATCCCGACCACATCCACACGCCCGGCATCTTCGTGAAGCGCATCGTCGAGGTCGGCACGGCCAAGAAGCGCATCGAATTCCGCAACACCCGCCCGCGTACCGCCGCTTAAGCGTATCAGGAGACACACATGGCCTGGACCCGTGAACAGATGGCCGCGCGCGCCGCAAAGGAACTGCGTGACGGCTACTACGTCAATCTCGGCATCGGCATCCCGACGCTGGTTTCGAACTTCATCCCCGACGGGGTCGATGTCAGCCTGCAGAGCGAGAACGGCATGCTCGGCATGGGCCCGTTCCCCTATGAAGACGAGGTGGACGCGGACCTGATCAACGCCGGCAAGCAGACGGTGAGCGAGCTGCCCTCGACCTCGTATTTCTCGAGCGCGGATTCCTTCGGGATGATCCGCGGCGGCCACATGGACCTGTCGATCCTCGGCGCCATGCAGGTGGCCCAGAACGGCGATCTCGCCAATTGGATGATCCCCGGCAAGATGGTCAAGGGCATGGGCGGCGCGATGGACCTCGTCGCCGGCGTCAAGCGCGTCGTCGTGGTGATGGAGCATTCGGCCAAGGACGGCTCCAAGCTCCTGAAGAAGTGCAATCTGCCGCTGACCGGCGAGCGCGTGGTCGACATGGTCGTCACGGATCTGGCGGTCTTCACCATCGACAAGCACGGCGACGGCGGCATGGCCCTGATCGAGCTCGCCGACGGCGTCTCGCTCGACGAGGTCAAGGCGAAGACCGAAGCCGAGTTTCGCGTGGCGCTGAAGAACACGTAGGGTCTTCGAGAATAGGGCGCGTATGACGATAAGGTCAGCGCGTCCCGAGGACGCTGCTTTCATCGCAAGAACCATCCTGTACTCGATGCGCGGCTATCGGCCGCGCGGCTGGTTCGACGTGGCGCTCGGCTGGCCGGAAGCGGAGTGCCTCGATTTCATTGCGCGCGTCGCCGTCGCACGCGCGGTGTCGATGTGGCACGTGTCGCAGTTCCTGGTCGCCGAGATCGATGGCAAGCCTGCTGCTGCACTTTGCGCCGTGCCTGCGGCCGGCACCGGACCTGCGGCCTGGCGCGCGCTCGAAGAGGTCGGTCTCTCAACTGGGCTCACGGCGTCAGAGCTGGACGCCATCCGCCGGCGCGGCGCCTATTCGCGGGCTTGCTGGGTCCAGGGCGGCGAGGGCGACTGGATGATCGAGCATGTCGCGACCGATCCTGCCCATCGCGGTCGCGGCCTGATGCAGGTGCTGATCGCGCACGCGCTGGACAAGGGACGGGCGGCCGGGTTTGCCCGGACGACGATATCGTTCCTGATCGGCAACGAGCCCGCCGAGCGCGCCTACGCCAAGGCCGGATTTGTCTTTGCGGAGGAGAAACGCGATCCCGCGTTCGAGACGATCATCGGAGCACCGGGCTTTCGCATGTTCGCGCGCGCGATTTGACGTGTCCGTAGCCCGCATGTGCGAAGCGATATGCGGGACCTTCCCGGGTGTCGCTTCGCTCACCCGGGCTACGCGGCGATAATCTTGGCTACGACCTCACCGCCCACACCTTGCTCCACCGCGCCGACACGCTCGCGACCCAGGAGGTCTCCTCGCGCACCAGGCGGAAGCCGAGATTGGCGGGCGGCACGCCCTGGGCGCAGCCGCCGGCGCGGGCGTCGCGGATGAAGTCGGTGACATAGGCGCGGTGGGCGCCCTCGGCGACACGCACGCCGCAGTTCACGGTGGGGCGGCCGGCATTGCCGGCGGCGTCGACACGCGAGCGCACGAAGCAGGTCGAGGTCCATTCCCAGACGTTGCCGGCGAGGTCTTCGACGCCGTGCTCGTTCGGGCCGAACTTGCCGAACGGATAGGCCGTGGTGTCGGAAAGGTCGCGTTCGGATTCGCGCTCGTAGCGGCTGATCCAGCGTTTTGAAGGATCGTCGGCATCGACAGCGACGCCATCGTCCTTGAATCTGGAGCCGGCTGCAAAGGCCCATTCTGCATCGCTCGGCAGGCGGTAATGGTGGCCTGTCTTGCGCGACAGCCAGCCTGCGTAAGCCTCGGCATCGTGCCAGCTCACCTGCACCGCGGGACGATCGGGAGCGACCGCCACGTCGCGATCGAGCGCGCGGCAGGCGCCATCCCGCACGCAGAGCTGATAGTCGGATGAGGAGACCTGATTTCGCATGATGTGGAGCGGCCGGTCGACGCGCATCGCGCGCAGTGGCGCTTCCGCCTGCTGTCCGCCGCGCGTGAAATCGCCGGCCTCGCGATAGGACAGGCTGCCCGCTGCGACCCTGACGATCGCAGGCTCCGACGCCGTGCCGCGGACGGTCATGTCCGAGACCAGCGGCGCCATCGCGATCGGCCCGGCGAGTCCGGCGGCGCAGGCGAGTGCCAGTTTGAGTTTGAATGCGATCAGCATGGTCATTCCTCGAAGAAAGAAGGGGCCGGTGATGACCGGCCCCTTGTCGCGTTTAGTTGGTGTTGGCTGCCGGTATGTCGGCAGGGGCCTTCACCTGCATCATCAGATCGTCGTTCCATTTGCCTTCGACCTTGAAGTGCGCGGTGGCGCCGAGGTCGGCGGCCTCGATCAGATTGTGCGTGACGTAGGCGTAGATGCCGGGCTGCTGGAACTTGTACAGTGCAGCTCCCGCCGAGCCGCCGCGGATGAACCAGGTCTCGAGCCCGACTTCGGGGGCATTGCCGAACTTGCCGGTCTCCCAGACATAGTCGCCATGGCCGCCGATCAGATGCGGACGGCTGTCGCGGTTGGCTTGCGAATGCACGATCAGCACGTTCTCGCCGACATTGGCCGTCAGCGCGTTCTTGCCGGTCAGCGCACCGGCCTTGCCGTTGAACACGACATGGGTCGGGATCAGCTTCTTCATCACCTCTTCGGTCTCGGTGAAGGCCTCGCCAGGCGATTCGTAGGACTTGAAGTTGCCTTTCTCGTCGCGCGGCACGTACATGTCCTGCTCGCCGATGTAGTAGACCTTATCGTATTTCAGCGCGCGGCCTTTGCCGTCGTTGAGGCCGTCACGCGGCAGCACCATCACGGCGCCGTTCATGCCCGAGACGACGTGCCAGGGGATCATCGGGCCGCCCGGAGCGCAATGGTAGACGAACACGCCGGTCTTGGTTGCCTTCCAGCGCAGCACGACCTGCTCGCCGGGATTGACCAGGGTGAGCGCGCCGCCACCGAGCGCGCCGGTCGCGGAATGGAAGTCGATGTTGTGCGGCATGGTGTTGGTCGCGGGATTGACCAGCGTCGTTTCGACGTAGTCGCCCTCGTGCACGACCATCAGCGGGCCCGGCATCGAACCGTTGAAGGTCATCGCCTGGAAGGTGGTGCCCTTCTCGTCGATGACGACCTTCTTCTCCTCGATCGTGAGCTTGAACTCGATGATCTTGGGGCCTTGCTTGGTCGCCTGCTCGTGCGCATGCACGAAGGGCGGAGCGACCAGCTCTACCTTCTGGCGCGGCAGTTTGAGATCATCGGCCGCGAAGGCGGGGGTCGCCAGCATCAGCGCGGTCGCGGCGGCGCTGATCAATGCGGCTCTGCGGGTGAACATCGGAAGCATCCTTCATCTGGAAAGGTTTTTGATGACGGATGCAGTGTGCGCCGATCGTGGCAAGAGTGTTTGCGCTGCGACAAGGTTTTGCCGGATTCGGCTCCGCAACAGTCCTTAGGTGCCTCAACGGAGCAGGATCGGTGACACGACCTTGACTGCATCCGAGGGCGTGATGCGGATGTCGAGGCCGAGCGACCAGCGGCCTGACAGCGGTGCCGACATTCTGACTCGCCACTGATCGTTGCCGACGCGTTCGGCGTTCGCGGTGATCGGCGCGACGCCGTGCTCGGGGTTGCCGAGCGTGACAGCAACCGCGTCGGCGCTCAGCGGCAACTCATTCGCATCTTCAAGCTGGATTGCGATTTCAACCGGACCGGCGCGCCCGGGCGAGACCGTGACGTTGGCCATGGCCTTTTCAGCATGGAGATGCGTGAAGAAGCTCTCGTCAGCTTCGGTCGTCGACGCGGGTGGGACCGCCGCAGCCTGCTCCACGCGATGTGCAGGCTCTGCGGCCGCCGTTGTCTTCGTGCTTGCGGGAGCCTGTGCGCCGATGGCCTGCACGTCCAGCGTCACTTTCACCGCGCCGGCGTGCTCGAACGACAGCGTCACGGGCATCAGGTCGCCGGCATGGAGCGGCACATCGAGACCGATGAACATCAGGTGTCCGCCGCCGGGCGCAAGCGTCACGATTTGTCCGGGTGCGATGACAAGGCCCTTGTCGAGCGGACGCATGGTCATGACACCGTCGTTGACGGTCATCTCGTGGATCTCGGTTCGAAGCGCATGGGCGGCCGATGCGGCCTGCAGCCGCTCCGGCGCGTGGCCCCTGTTCTCGATCGTCAGATAGCCGCCGGCGACCCTGGCTCCGCCGGGCGTCGCCCGGCTCCAGGCCCTGGTAACGACCAGATCGCCGCTGGTCGTGTCGGCCGCGAAGGCCGGCGCTCCGGCAAGACATGTCAGGATGATCGCGCCGGCGAATGCGCGCTTGGATGAGATCATGGTCGAGGCCTTCGCGAAGACGTGACTAAAATAGATGTGTGGCAAACCAGACCGTTGCCCAGATCGCCAGCGACAGCACGGCGAAGACGGCAATGGCCGCGGCCAGAGCGCGCACGGTGCCGGCCGGGGCCGGTGCGACCGGGGCCGGCCGAAAGTCGTCGAAACGCGGGATATGGCCGCGGACGTCGAGCAAGGAAAGAATCAGTTCGAGTGCGAGAAGCCTCATGGGCAAACGCTCCGGATGGCGTGCGAATTACCATGATCATGACCCCGAACCGGCCGCTGCGCTTTGCGCGAGCGCAATGTCTGCTGCACCCCCGGCCGACTTTGCGCGAGCGCAAGGTCGCCTCCGCGGATCCGGGTTATTGGAGTGCATTCCGTGATTTGCCGTGATGTCTGCGCACGGCGGAAATTTACGAATGGGTAAGACATGAGAGCTGATCTTGCGGCGAGCTACGGCGAAGAACGATTGCCACGCTACACGAGCTATCCGACCGCACCGCATTTTTCGACGGCGGTCGGACCGGACGCCTACGCCAGCTGGTTGGCGGAGCTGCCGGCGGGCGCCAGCGCGTCACTCTATCTCCACGTGCCGTTCTGCCGTGAGATGTGCTGGTATTGCGGCTGCCATACCCAGATCGTCCGCCGCGACGAGCTAATCGCCGGCTATCAGCGGACGCTGCGCAACG
The DNA here is from genome assembly GCF_900094605.1 of Bradyrhizobium shewense. Classification (GTDB taxonomy): domain Bacteria; phylum Pseudomonadota; class Alphaproteobacteria; order Rhizobiales; family Xanthobacteraceae; genus Bradyrhizobium; species Bradyrhizobium shewense. The sequence goes on from NZ_FMAI01000005.1 coordinate 140,701, forward strand.
AGATCGTGCAGGTCGCCGAAACCATCGGCCGCCGCATCAAGGTGGAGCACATCCATTTCGGCGGCGGCACGCCGACGATCATGCAGCCGGAAGCTTTCGCCGAGTTGATGGCGACGATGCGCCAGAAGTTCTTCGTGCTACCCTCGGCTGAGATCGCGGTCGAGATCGATCCCCGCACATTGACCGCCGACATGGTCGATGCCATGCGGCTCTCCGGCGTCAACCGTGCGAGCCTTGGCGTGCAGAGCTTCGATCCCGTGGTGCAGCGTGCGATCAACCGCGTGCAAAGCTTCGAGCAGACGGCTTCCGTGGTCGACATGCTCCGGCGCGCCGGCATCGAGGGTCTCAATTTCGACCTGATCTACGGGCTGCCGCACCAGACCGTCGCGTCGTGTCTGGATACGGTCCGGCGCAGCCTCACGCTCGCGCCCGACCGCTTCTCCGTGTTCGGGTACGCTCATGTGCCCAGCTTCAAGAAGCACCAGCAGATGATCAACGAGGCCGTGTTGCCGGACGGACTCGCGCGCCACGACCAGGCTTGCGCGATCGCGAATGCATTGAAGGAGGCCGGTTACGTGCAGATCGGGCTCGATCATTTCGCGCGACCCGACGATTCCATGGCAGTGGCCTTCGAGGAACGGACGCTGCGGCGCAATTTTCAGGGCTACACCACCGACAAGAGCGAAGTCCTGCTCGGTTTCGGCGCGAGCGCGATTGGGCATTTGCCGCAAGGTTACGTCCAGAACGAGGTGCAGATCGGCGCCTATGCGCAAAGCGTCGCCGCCGGCCGTCTCGCCACCGCCAAGGGCTATGGGCTCACCGACGACGACCGGCTACGCGCCGACATCATCGAACGCATCATGTGCGAGTTCAGCGCCGATCTCGGCGACATCTGCGCGCGCCATGGCGCGGAGGCGGGGGCGATGCTGAATTCGGCGGCGCGTCTGAAGCCGCTGATCTCCGACGGCATCGTGAGGCTGGATGGCAACCGCCTCGCAGTTGCAAAGGATTCGCGCTTCCTGGTCCGCAGCGTCGCGGCCGCGTTCGACGCGCATCTCAATCCGGCGAAGCAGCTGCACAGCCGGGCTGTGTAAGGTCTCTCCTCCTGTCATTCCGGGGCGCCGGCAGGGGGAACCCGGAATCTCCACGTCACCTGCTGCGCGATGGATTCTCAGATGCGCAATTGCGCATCATAGTTCGCGCTTCGCGCGCTCCCGGAATGACAAGCCAGCTTGCGCTTCGACAAGGAGCCTTCGGTCCATTCTGCTATCGTCGTTGCGGAACGGAGTTGTCCATGTCTTTTGGATCCGACGATCTGGTCGATGACATCATGCGTACCGCGCCGCACACGATCCGCGTGTTTCTGGCCTTCAGGATGGCTTGTGTCGGTTGCCCGATCGCAACCTTCCACACGGTGGATGATGCCTGCCGCGAGCATGGCATCGACCGCGAAAAATTCCTCGCCGCGTTGTGCGATTGCGTGCCGGCGTGAAGCGGTCCGGAATTCGCGCGGGCGCGCGCGGATTCCCGGGTGAGGGACGGCTTTCGCCGTAAGCGGAAGCGCCCCTCACCCCTATCTCGATCCCTATCTTAATCCCTATCTTGGGTGGAGACGTCCCGGCGCGCGCCGCTGTCGGCGCTCCGCTCCGCCAACACGACGATCCTGTGCGGATCGCGCAGGATGATGCGCTGACGGCCGCTCTCGACGAGGCCCTGGCTCTCCCAGCCGCTCAGGATGCGGCTGACGGTGTGCAGCGTGGTGCCGGTCATCTGCGCGATGTCCTGGCGGCTGATCGGGAAGTCGATCTCGATGCCGTGGTCGAGCTTCTTGCCGGACTGCTTGGCGAGGCGCAGCAGCGCATGCGCGACGCGCTGTTCGACTTGCTGCGTCGACATTTCTAGGATGCGGGTGTGGCTTTCCTGGAGCCGCGTGCCGACAGTCTGGAGCGTGTTGGCGGCCAGGGAGGGAAATCGCTCGATCAGCCGCGGCCAGGCCGAGGTTGGCCAAATCAGCACCACGCTGTCATCGACCGCCATCGCCGTCGCCGGATACTGCACGGCTCCGATCGCCATGGCGAGCCCGAACGTTTCGCCGGGCGCGACGTAGCGGACCACGATCTGCTCGCCGGTCGGCGTGGTCTTGGCCGCGCGGACATGGCCGTGCAGCAGCAGGAAGAAGGACTGCGCGTCCGCGCCCTGCTCGAAGATGGCACTGTTCTTGGGATAGCGCGCCGAACGGGCCTCACGCAGGATCTCATCCAGAGCTTCCGGCGTGACCCCGGCAAACAGCGGCAAATGCGCAACCAGCGATGTGTCGACCTTGGCCATTCTGCCTCCTTGGCATCAGGGAGTGTGATGGCACCAGCAATCGTTCGATAGTTTGCGATAGCGCAAAACGGGACGGCTGGGTGGCAGTATTTTTCCAGACAACGGACTGAAATTTATTGGAGTTGACCCCATGGCTGGCGCCCGATCCCGCAACTTTGAGGGCTGGCCGCTGTTTGCGAACAGTTTTCGGCCCTTTTTCCTGCTCGCCGCGATCCAGGCGGGCCTATCGATCCTGGCCTGGCTGCCGATGTTCTACGGCGAATTGTCGGTGAGTTCCGCGTTCGCGCCGCGCGACTGGCACGTCCACGAGATGCTCTACGGCTTCCTGCCGGCGGTGATCACCGGGTTCCTGTTCACGGCCATCCCGAATTGGACCGGGCGGCTGCCGATCCAGGGCACCTCGCTGGGCGCGTTGGTGATGGTCTGGCTTGCCGGACGTGTCGCGGTGACGTTGTCGGCCGATACCGGCTGGGCGTTCGCGCTTCTCGTCGATGCCGCCTTCCTGGCGCTGGTCGTCGCCGCCGCGGCGCGCGAGATCATCGCAGGCGGCAACTGGCGCAACCTGCCCGTGGTGGCGCTGGTGTCCGTTCTGCTCGCCGGCAACGTCGCTTTTCATCTGGAGGCGCACTACCAGGGCGCGGCTGATTTCAGCATCCGCGTCGGCATCGGTGTGGTCATGCTGCTGATCTCGCTGATCGGAGGCCGCATCATTCCGAGCTTCACTCGCAACTGGCTGGTCAAGTTCAATCCCGGCCGCCTGCCTGTGCCGTTCGGACGCTTCGACGGCGCAGTGATCGGATGCAGCGCGCTCGCGCTGATCTTCTGGATCGTGGCGCCGCTGAATGCCGTCACCGGTGTCCTGATGGCGCTGGTCGGCGGGCTGCATCTGGTGCGGCTTGCGCGCTGGGCCGGCGATCGCACTTTTCGCGAGCGACTGCTGGTGATCCTGCATATTGGCTACGTCTTCGTGCCGCTCGGCTTCATCCTGCACGCCGTCGCGGTTTTCGGAGCGCTGCCGCCAAGCGCCGGCATCCACGCCTGGATGACGGGCGCGGCGGGAACCATGACGCTGGCGGTAATGACCCGCGCGAGCCTCGGCCACACCGGACAGGCGTTGACCGCTTCGCCGGCGACCCAGGGAATCTATGCTGCGATCATCATCGCGGCTCTGGCACGGGTCGCCGCCGTGGTGTTGCCAGCGCACAGCGATCTGTTGTTGCACATCGCCGCCTGCGGCTGGCTCGTCGCGTTCCTCGGATTTGCCGTCGCGTTCGGCCCGCTGCTCGCCGGCAGCCGGCGGCGTGCCCTCGCCACGATGGGCGTGCCTGCTCCGGCGCGCTGAAACTCAAGCTGCGGTCGCCGAGGGCGCATCGGGCGGCGGTGTCGGAGGCCGAACGCCCTTGCGCCAGTCGGTGACGGTGCAGCCGAACCGGCCGCGGAACCAGCGCGCCATGGCGCTCTGCGCGGAGAAGCCGAGTTGGGTCGCGATGTCAGCCAGCGGCCGGTCGGGGTCCTCGATCAGCTGGATCACGAGATCGGCGCGTTGCGCATCCAGGATGGCCGAGAAGCTGGTGCCTGATGCGGCCAGATGCCGGTGGATGGTACGGCGGGTGCAGGCAAGATGCTCGGCGACGCGCTCGACGGTGCAGTCGCCGCCGGCGAGCAGGGTCCGTACGACCTCGTCGACCTTCCCTTCCCAACTTGCCGGCCGGGTCTCGATCGCCTCGATCCGCTTGCGCAGATAGCTCGCGATCAGGGGATGCGCGCTCGGGATCCGGCGCTCCATGTCGCGCGCCGAGAGCAGCATCGCATCGTGTTCGGCGTTGAAGGTCACGCGGCAGCCGTAGAACTCGCGATAGCGCTTGCGATCGCGCGGCGGCGGGTAATGCAGGTGGACCTCCTGCGGCCGCCAGTCATGGCCGTACAGCGATTGGATGATGCGGTGGATGCTGCCGAGCACCATGTCGATCGCCTGGCGCGGCGCGCTCGGCCGCCGGTCGCGCAGGTGCAGCGTGGCCGTCACGATCTGCCCGTCGCGCGCAACATCCAGCCGCATGCCGTCATGATGGATGTGGATGAAGCGCGAAAATGCGTCGATCGCCTCGCCGACGGTCGCCTGTTCGCGCACGATCAGGCCGACCGCACCGAAATTGGTCAGGCCGCCACGCTCGGCGAGACGCAAGCCGAAATCTTCGGCGCCGGAGGCCTCCGCCGACAATTCGAGCAGACGGCGCAGGCCGGCGACGGCAATGGGCGTATCGGGCTTGTCGAGGCAGGCCAGCGGCAGCCTGGCCTTGCGCATCATCTGTTTGGGATCGAGCCCGACCGACCGGGCGATCTCCGGGTAGTAGCTCAAGCCTGCGCTGCGAACGAGGTCGGTCATGCGAACCGTTCCTGCCAGCCATTCCCGCAGATGTCCCGAAATGTAAAGTTTCTGTCTCGATCCGTCAAATCCAGGAACCGGCCGGAACATACATAGGGGAAACCGAAGCATTGGCGTGAATGCCGTGCTCACGACGGCGCGGCAGGGCGATGCGGCCCGCTTTCCGTCTCGGACCATTTGACCAAGACATTGCTGGATCGGAATTATGCCGGGAAACATGCTTTCCAAGGGCGAGGTATTCGTCATCGACACCGACGCTGCCTCCCGCGAACAACTTTCGACTGCGCTCCAACAGAGCGCCTATGACGTGATCTGCTTCGCTGACGGTGACTCACTCCTGTCCGAAGCAAAGGCGCGGATGCCGGCCTGCGTGCTGATGGAGCTGCCGCCCGATCGCTCCGGCCTCGACATGCTGAGGCGACTGCGCGAGGAGAACTGCATGGCGCCGGTGCTGGTGACCTCGGCGAATGGCAGCATCGCCATGGCGGTCGACGCCATCAAGAGCGGCGCGGCCGACTTCATCGAAAAGCCGTTCCGCACCCACGACATCGTCGGCCGGATCGATGCCGCTATCGACGAATTTGCGCAGCCCGGCACGAGCAGGCAGCGCTGGCTCCCCGGCTGCGAGCCCTTGACCGAGCGTGAGGGCGACGTGCTCGAGCACCTCGCTGCCGGCCTGACCAACAAGGAGATCGCCCGGCGCATGCATCTGAGTGCACGGACCGTCGAGGGCTATCGCGCCGGCGTCCTGAAGAAAGCCGGGGCCAAGAACGTGACCGATCTGCTCCGCCGTATCTTCGGCCAGGGGGCGTCGACCCAGGCCTGAGCCCTGCCGCGGGGGACTGCGATACGTTCCGCAGCCTTGGTGCCGCCGCCGCGGCGCCCCATGGAAACCCCAATCGAACCAGTTCCTTCCCTGCCGCGTCCAACCATGTTGGCGGGCATTTGATCGCGCGCGTCCGGCTGGCGGCGCGGCGATACGGCAGGAGGGACTTCATGCGCATCACCGCAAGATATTTGGCAACGACGAGCCTGGTTCTGGTCACCATGGCGGCGGCGTCGCCGTCATGGGCCGCCGATTTGGACGCCAATTCGGCGATCGATACGGTCACGGTTTACCCCGATGGTGCCACCGTCACCCGCGTCATCACGGTCGATTTGCCGTCCGGGGATTCGACGCTTGTTGCCAAGGACTTCCCGCTTGGTCTCGATGCCTCCTCCATCCGGGTCGAGGGTGAGGGCGGCGCAAAGCTCACCATCGGCACGATCGATGCGCGGTCGCCTCGCGCCGCGCCGGTCAATCTGCCCGAGCTGGAAAAGCGCATCGAGGCCTTGAACGATCAGCGCGCCGATTTGCAGGGCGCGATCGACTCGGCGAATGCGCGGCGCAAGTTTGCGGAGCACTTTGCGGAAACCTCTCCCGCGGGGATCGGCGACAAGGGCGAGGCGCGGCCGATCGCCGAATGGCGCGCGGCCTTTGCTGCGGTCGGCGAAGAAATTGCGAGCGCCGACACTGTCGTTCGCGATGCCACGCGCAAGACGCGGGAAATCGAGCGGCAGATCGCCCAACTCGAGGTCGAGCGCAAGGCCAAGCCGCCGAGCAAGCTCGAGGTTCGCATGGACGTTGCCGCGACTGCTGCGGCGAAGGCGACGCTGCGCGTGACTTATGCCGTGCGCAATGCGCGCTGGATGCCGCTCTATGACGCCCGGCTCGACACCGGCGCCAAGGATCGCAAGCCGCAGCTCGAGCTGATCCGCCGCGCCGAGATCACGCAATCGACCGGCGAGGATTGGTCCAACGTGACGCTCGGCGTCTCCACAACCCGAATCAGCCGCGGCGGCAGTGCGCCGGAGCTGCATTCGCTGGTCGCGCAATATCCACAAGTGCCGAAGCCGCTGGCAGCAGGTTCGGTCTCTGATCTGGCGCGGCCCGCGCCGGTCCTGCGACAGATGCAATCGCCAGCGATGGCCAAGATTGCGGAGGCGGCCGAGCCGCGTGAGCGCGCCGACGAGCAGCAGGCAATTGCCGAGATCGGGGATTTCCAGGCGACGTTCAAAATTCCCGGCCGCGTCAGCCTCGGCGCCGCCGAGGGCGCCAAGAGCCTGCGGATTGCAGCGATGACGGTGCCCGCCGACCTCGCGGTCCGCGCCGCACCGGTACTGGACCCGACCGCCTTCCTCGAAGCCAGCTTCAAGCAGACCGATGATACGACGCTGCTGCCCGGCAAGGTCGCGATCTACCGCGACGGCGTCTTTGTCGGTCGCGGCAAGCTCTCCGCTTCCGCCAAGGACGACATCGTGCGGCTCGGCTTCGGCGCCGACGACAAGGTGAGAATCGAGCGCGCCGTGCTCAAGCGCAACGAGGGCTCGGCCGGCCTGCTTGTCACGACATCCAAGACCGACGAGCGCACGTTCAAGACCACGATCCGCAACGGTCATGATTTCCCGATCAAGGTCGCGATCGAGGATCAGTTGCCGGTCAGCGAGAGCGAGGACATCGTCGTCGAAATGCTGCCCGCGACCACGCCGCCGACCGCCAGCAACATCCGTGACCGCCGCGGCGTGCTGGAATGGTCGTTCGACGCCAAGCCGGGCGAAGTCAAGGATATCAACTTCGCCTGGCGCATCCGCTGGCCGAAGGACAAGAGCATGGTGATCGTCCCGGCTGGGTAGGTTGCTAGCCACGAACGAGGTGCGCCCCCTCTCCCGCAAGCGGGGGAGGGAGCGCACCTTCATCGTGGCGGCACCATCGCCCGCATCGACTGCGGCAGCACGTAAGGCACGCCGTCGTCGCCTTGATGGACGACGGCATCGATCTCGAAGATGTCGCGGATGATCTCGCGGGTGACGACATCCGCGCGCGGGCCATCTGCGGCGAGCTTGCCGCCGGCCAGCACGACCAGCCGGTCGGCGAAGCGGATCGCGAGATTGAGGTCGTGCAGGATCGCGATGACCGCCGTGCCGCTGGCCGCACGGCGGCGCGCGGCCTCGACGAGGTCGATCTGGTGACGCAGGTCCAGGCTCGAGGTCGGCTCGTCCAGCAGCAGAAGTCCCGGGCCATGCTCGGCTTCGCCGAAGGCGAGCTGCACCAGCACGCGGGCGAAATGGGCGCGCTGCTGTTCGCCGCCGGACAGTGTCGGCAGTTGCCGTTCGCGGAAATGCGCGAGCCCAACCTCGTCGAGGGCAGCGTCGACGAGCGAGCCCGCGTCACGCGCGCTGCGCTCGCCCGCGCCCATCAACACGATCTCCTCGACGGTGAAAGGGAAGGTGACGTTGATGTGCTGGGACAGCATCGCGCGGCGCGCGGCGAGCTCCCGGGGCGTATAGCTGCTGATATCGCGCTGTTTCAGGCGCACCGCGCCCTCGTTCGGGCGGAGATCGCCGGAGAGCAACCGCAGCAGGGTCGACTTGCCGGCGCCGTTCGGGCCGATGATCGCGACCATCTCGCCGGCCGCAACCGTCAGGCCGACGCCATCGAGCAGCGTCGCGCGGCCGGCGCGCTTGCTCAAGCCACGCGCCTCGATCACGGCGCTCATAGCGAGGCGAGCCCGCGCTGCCGCAGCAGGATGAAGAGGAAGACCGGCGCGCCGACCGCTGCGGTCAGGATGCCGATCGGCATCTCCGCCGGTGCCACGATGGTGCGCGCCAGCGTGTCGGCGCCGACCATCAGGATCGCGCCTGATAGCACGGAGGCCGGCAACAGCAGGCGATGCGCAGGTCCAATGACGAGACGGAGCAGATGCGGCACGACGATGCCGACGAAGCCGATGACGCCGCTGATCGACACCGCGACGCCGGTCATGGCGGAGACCATGACGATCGAGATCCGCTTGAGACGTTCGACGTCAACGCCGCCGTGAAAGGCGTCGGCCTCGCCGAGCACCAGGAGATCGAGGCCGCGCGCGATGAAGGCGCAGGCGCCAAGCCCGATGATGAGGACCGGCGCCAGCACGGCGTCCTTGGTCCAGGTCACCCCGCTCATGGAGCCCAGCAGCCAGAACGTGATATCGCGGAGCTGGCGGTCGTCGGCGATGAACACCAGAAGCCCGATGCCGGCATTGGCGATGGCGGTGATGGCAACGCCGGCGAGCAGGAAGACCGCGATCGAGGTGCGCCCCGAGCGGCTCGAGATGCCGTAGAGGATCGCGGTCGTGGCCAGCGATCCCGCGAATGCCGCGAGCGGCAGGAGCTCGGTCTGGAGGAAGCGCAGCGTCTCGCCGAAGCGCGAATCGGTGAAGACGATCGCGCTTGCGGCTGCGAGCGCGCCGCCGCTGGAGACGCCGACCAGCGCGGGATCGGCGAGCGGGTTACGAAACAGCCCTTGCATGATCGCGCCGGCCGCGGCGAGCAAGCCGCCGACCATCGCCGCCGCCGCGATCCGGGGGACGCGGATCGACCACAGCACGAGCTGGTCGCGGGCCGTCATCGCCGTGCTTTCGCCTGATAGCCCGAGTGCAGCAGGCAGGCGGGAGAGGGGGATGCCGGCGGCGCCGAAGCTCAGCGCGACGATCGCGGCGACCGCGAGCACCGCGATCAGGAGAGGGATTGCGAACGATGCGGACCGCCGCCGCGCGCTGGGGCGTCGTTCCGTGCTGCGCGCTTCCGTGCCGATCGCCACGCTCATTGCCGGCAATTCGCCGCCGACAGCGCCGAGGTGAATGCATCGCCCGGTTCGGCCAATGCCGGATACAGTTTTACCGAGAGATCGCGCGCCGCCGCGGCCGTCCGTGGCCCGAAGCCGAGCAGATAGAGCCCGTCCATTGTGATGAGGCTCTTGTTGGCCACGACCGGCGTCAGGGCGAAGCCGGGATGGGCATAGATCGCGTCGGCCTGCAGCGAGTCCTTGCCGCGCTCGATCGACAGCACCACGTCGGGCCTTGCCGCCGCGATCGCCTCGTCACCGATGATCTTGTAACCGTCGAAATCGTCGACGGCGTTGGCGGCGCCGGCGAGCTGGATGATCTCGTCGGCCGCGGTCTTGTGGCCCGCGACCATGGCGCGTCCGTTCTGCAGTGACATCACGAACATCACGCGCACCGGCTTGGTCACCTTGGCACGCAGGGTGCGCAGCTGCGCAAGATCGGCGCCGACCGCGGCGCTCAGGCACGCGGCGCGCGCGTCGACACCCATGGCGTGGCCGACCAGTTTTATCTTCTCGATCAGGCCGTCCTCGGAGAAGGTGTCGGGCACCAGCACCAACGGCACTTTCGCCGCTTCCAGGATCTCCATGGTCGCGTGCGGGCCCGAGCCCTGGATCGCCAGGATCAGGGTGGGGTTGAGGCCCAACACGCCTTCGGCGGAGATCTGGCGCATGTAGCCGACATTGGGTTTGTCGTGCAGCGCCGCCGCTGGATAAAGGCTCGTCGTGTCGACGCCGACCAGCCGGTTCTCGAGCCCGAGCGCATAGATGATCTCGGTGATGGCGCCGCCGATCGAGACGGTGCGCGCGAAGTCGGTCACGGCGATGTCGCGATTGCGCGCGTCATGCACGGTGATCCCGGCGGCGTGCGCGACAGAGGCGAGCGCGATCGTGCTGGAGAGCAGGACGCTTGTGAGGGTGCGACAAAATGTCATTACAGGTCACTTCGTCAGGATCAGCTTGTTCTGCGAGGTCAGGCGAAGCCGATAGCTGTCCTCGCCATGCGCGATGATGATCTCGCGCTCGGCCGCAAACAGCTCGCGACTGTCGATCCGGCTCCCACGCATGGTGAGGGTTCTCGTTGTCGCAGAAGGGCTTCCTGCCGACCCCGCCGCGCTGCCGCTGCTGTCTCCTGATGTTGCTGACATGTCGGGTGTGATGCGCTTTCGAAACTCTGGAGTGCTGCTTGCTTGTTTGTATAAGCGGCACGAAGCGCATTCCAACGGCTGCAATTTACAATCGATATAAACTGCAACCTGATGTCATTGACCGTCAGAGTGTTGCCACGTAACCAATTATGGCGGCGGGGTGACTTGCCCGCGTCTTGAGAAATCAGCCAGCCAGTCGTTCGCGTTGCGAACGCACGCCAGCCAAAAGACCTGAAATAATAGAGTGAAGTGCAGGCTAGGGCTGATATGGCTGACGGGGCTAGGTATTCGCGCGCCTTGATTTTGGGCGCGTCGGTAATTTCATTTGCGGCAATGACGACGGAAAGCGGTCTTGCACAGACCGCCGAGCCGCAGGCTGAGCGCGCGTCGACGGAACGGCCGAAGCAGGCCAAGCGCAAGCCGGCGAAGCCGCTAGCCGCGCAGCAGGCAACGCCGGAGGTCCTCAACGCCCGAGCCCAGGCCGGCGGCACGGCGCAGGTTCAGGCGCTCGACACCATCACCGCGGCTGCAACGAAGACCAAGGAGCGCGCCATCGACTCGCTCGCACCGGTCAGTTCGATCTCGCTCGACCAGATCCAGGGTCTTCAGCCGAACCGGCTGTCGGGCATCTTCTATGCTGTACCCGGCGTGTCGTTCCAGGAACGCGGCGATGATCCAGCGACTGTCATCAACATTCGTGGTCTGCAGGATTTCGGACGCGTCGCTGTCGTCGTCGACGGCGCGCGGCAGAATTATCAGCGCACCGGCCACAACGCCAACGGCTCCTTCTTCCTCGATCCCGAATTGATCGGCGGCGTCGACGTCGTGCGCGGTCCGACCGCCAACATCTACGGCTCCGGCGCAATCGGCGGCCTGGTCTCGTTCCGCACCAAGGACATCGACGATGTGCTGCGTCCCGGCGAGCGCTGGGGCGTCGATCTCTCCGGCTCCTACGGCTCCAACAACAATCGCGGCCTCGGCTCGGTCTTCGGCGGCGTGCGCGCCACGCCCGACGTCGATATCTTCGGCGGCGCGGTCTATCGCACGCAAGGCAATTACAAGGACGGCAACGGCACCGAGATCGGCAACACCGGCAACCAGGTCGAAGGCGGGCTGATGAAGCTCACCGTGCGGCCCGCGATCGGTCACGAAGTCAAGTTCGGGGCCGTCTTTCAGGACTACCAGTACGATGTCGGCCAGTTCAACCGGGGCCCGGTCGCGACGGCGGCGCAGCGCGCGCTGTATCAGGGCTCGTCGGTCTATGCGTCCGATACCAAGAACTACACCGGAACGGTGACCTGGAACTATTCGCTGCCGAGCGACAATCTGTTCGACTCGCACATATCGCTCTACGGCAATCGCACCGACAACGACCAGACCAAGACCTATCACTACTCGACATCCGGCTCGGCCTATTGCGGCGCCGGCAATGTCGGCAACAACATCTCCGGCTGTGTCGGTGACAAGCGCGGCTATATCCTCGATACGTTTGGCTTCGACGCCAACAACACCACGCGCTTCAACGTCGGCGACTGGCGCAACGCGGTGACCTACGGCGTCGACGCATTCCAGGACGACGTCATCACGACCGACCGCCGCGGTAATTCCAACATCACCACGCCGGGCGGCATCCGCACCGTGTCGGGCGGCTTCATTCAACTGAAACAGAACTACAACACCTGGTTCGAGGCGGTGAGCGCGATCCGCTATGACCGTTACAATCTGCAGTCCGGCGGTACCAATGCGAGTGGCGATCGCTTCTCGCCCAAGATCACCCTCGGCGTGACTCCGGTCCCGGGCTTCCAGCCTTATGTCAGCTACGCCGAAGGCTATCGCGCCCCATCGATCACCGAGACGGTAATCTCCGGCGCGCATGCGACCGGTGGCGGACCGGCCTTCTTCCCTTGTCCGGACGGCACCGTCGGCCTGTTCTGCTTCCTGCCCAACCCTAACCTGCGTCCTGAGGTCGGCAAGAACAAGGAGGTCGGCTTCAATCTGAAGTACGACAACATATTCAGCGCCAGTGACTCGTTCCGCGGCAAGATCAATCTCTTCCGTAACGACGTCAGTGACTATATCGACCTCGTCGCCTCGGCGCCGGTCGCGGTGCCGCCGTTCGGCTCTTTCAGCCAGTTCTACCAGTACCAGAACATCGCGCAGGCCCGCATCCAGGGCTTCGAAGCGGAGACGATGTACGATGCCGGCAACTGGTTCATCGGTGTCGCCGGTCACTACATCCAGGGCAAGAACGCTGTCACCAATGTCGGGCTCGCGACCATCACCCCGCGCAAGGTCGTCACGACCGGCGGTGTCCGCTTGCTCGATCGCACCCTGATCCTGACGGCGCAATGGGCCTCGTTCGGTGCCAACAACGATGTACCCGTCGGCTATCTGCCTGCGACCGGATACGAGCTGGTCAATTTGTACATGACCTACAATGCGACCAGGGACATCGTGTTTACGGCCTCGATCGACAATCTCTTGAACCAGTACTACCGGCCTTACGCCATTCCCGGCAGCTCGACCGACGGCACGTCGCAGAACGATGTGCTGTGGTCAGCCCCGGGACCGGGCAGGGTCTACAAGGCCGGCATGAAGATCCACTTTGGAGGTGCGTAGCCGCCAGCTTCGCAGCGCCACATCTCCGCCGGGCCGCGCTGATGCTCCAGCGCGGCTTCGACGTGTTTCGTTTTGATCAGAAGGAGAGACTTTGATGTTCATCGCCATGAATCGTTTCCAGGTGAAGAAGGGCGCGGAGACCGCGTTCGAAACCGTCTGGGCCACCCGTGAGTCCTATCTCGGCAGCATGCCGGGCTTCGTCGAGTTTCACCTGCTGAAGGGCCCGGAGGCGGAGGACCACACGCTCTATTCGTCGCACACCACCTGGGTCGACAAGGCGGCGTTCGAGGCCTGGACGCGCTCGGACCAGTTTCGTCGTGCCCATGCCCGCGCCGACAACTCGACCGGCGAGAGCCTGTATCTCGGCCATCCCAAGTTCGAAGGCTTTGAGGTGATCCAGAGCGAGCGCAAGGCCGCAGCCGCTTAGATTGCAATGGCAGAGGAGCCGGACATGTTGAGTACCGATCTTGCCGATCTCAAGGTCCATATGGCCGACAATCCGGGCGCGGTGATCGAGGACGTTGCGCGCGAGCGCAAGGTCAGCCCGCGCAGCGTGATCGAGGCGCTTCCATCCTCCATGGTGCACATTGGCGGCGGCGAGCATTTTGCCGCTGCCATGCAGGACATCGCGGAGTGGGGCGAGGTCACGCTGATCGTGCACAGCGATGATGCGATCTTTGAGTTCACGGGCGCTATTCCTGCGGGCGAGATCGGCCGCGGCTATTTCAACCTGATGCAGCCGAAGGGTCTGCACGGCCATCTTCGCCACGAGCGCTGCGCAGGCGTCGCCTTCGTCGAGCGCCCGTTCATGGGCAAGTCATCGGCCTTCGTCGCGTTCGTGAACGTCGAGGGCGGCATCATGTTCAAGGTCTTCGTCGGCCGCGACGAGACAAGGGCGCTGCGGGCGGATCAGCTGGCGCGGTTCCGGCAACTCGCGGCCCGGATCGCAGCACAGCCCTTGGCGTAGCTTCCCTCTGTTGTCGGGAGATCAGGATGCAAGGCAAGTCCAGGCTTCGGCACGTGGTCATTGCAATCGCGCTGGCGCTCGCGACGACACCAGCCTTCGCGATCGACGAAGCCCTGTTACCGCGCAATTTGTCGCCCTGGGGCATGTTCGTCAGCGCCGACATCATCGTGAAGACGGTGATGATCGGGCTCGCCGTGGCCTCGCTGGTGACATGGACGGTGTGGCTCGCCAAGACCATCGAGCTGCGCCGCAAGGGCGCGCTCGCCTTGCAGCGGACGCGCGGGCTCGAAAGCAACATGACGCTGGCTGAGGCATCGGCACGGGCCGGTGACGCGCACGATGCCGTCGCCCAGCTGATCCAGTCCTGCGCCAGGGAAGCCGAGCTCTCGGGCGGCATCCTCGATGACGGCCTTCAGGACCGGGTGGCGCTGCGGCTGGAGCGGGTGGAGGCGGCAATGTCGCGGCAGATCGCGCGCGGCACCGGCGTGCTCGCGACCATCGGCGCCACTGCGCCCTTCGTCGGCCTGTTCGGGACCGTCTGGGGCATCATGAACGCCTTCATCGGCATCTCCGAGAGCCACACCACCAGCCTTGCGGTGGTCGCGCCCGGCATCGCGGAGGCGCTGCTCGCCACTGCGCTCGGACTCGTCGCAGCGATCCCGGCGGTCGTGATCTACAATCACCTCGTCCGCGGCATCGCCAATTACCGCGCACTGCTCGGCGATGCCTCGGCGCAGCTCATGTTGTTGGTCAGCCGGCAGCGCGACCACAGAGAATTCCGCCTGGCTCGGGCGGCGGAGTAGGCCATGGCCGCAAAGCTCGGCGCACGCGCGGGATCGCCGCTCAAGCGCGGTGGCCCGGATGATCTCGACGTCACCCATGAGATCAACGTCACGCCGTTCATCGACGTGATGCTGGTGCTGCTGATCATCTTCATGGTGGCGGCCCCGCTCGCCACCGTCGACATCGGCGTCGATCTGCCCGCAACCGCGGCCGAGCCGGCGCCGCGGCCCGACAAGCCGGTCTTCGTCACCGTCAAGCCGGACATGTCCATCGCAGTTGGCGAAGACGTCGTCGCCCGCGACGCACTCAGCACCTCGCTCGATGCCGCCACCAAAGGCCGCAAGGACGAGCGCATCTATCTGCGTGCCGACAAGGCGGTCTCCTATGGCGACCTGATGGAGGTGATGAACACCTTGCGCAATGCCGGCTATCTCAAGGTCGCCCTTGTCGGCCTCGACGGACGCAACTGATGAGCGCCAACGCCTTCGCCCTGCACGAGCCGCTCTGCGAGAGTGAAGCCACGCGCTGGGGCCTCTCGGCGGTGGTGATCGTGATGTTGCATGTGGCCGCCGCGCTGCTTGCGATGAATTGGATCAGGTCGCAACCGGAACAGGGCGTCAGCCTGCCGGCGATCATGGTCGACATGGTACAGGTGACCTCGGCGCCGCAGTCGACGCAGGACGACGCCGCGCCGGGACCGGTGATGCAGGAGGCCGACGCCTCGCCGCCGGAGCCGGTGCAGCAGCTGATGGCCGAGGAGACCATCGCTCCGACGCCGCCTCAGGAGAAGCCTGATGTCGTGGCGCCGCCGGAGCAGAAGCTGGAGCCGACCCCGGCCAAGCCGGAGCCCGCGAAGATCGTGCCGGTCGAAAAGCCGGCCCCAGCGAAGCCGAAGGTGGTCCGCCGCGAGGCCAAGAAGCCGTCCGATGCGACGCCCGCGCCGCGCACCAGCGCACCACCGCGCGCCGAGCGTGATGCGCCGATGGCATCGGCCCAGAGCGCCGGCGCGGCGGCCACCGCGATTGCATCCTACAATCAACGCGTCCGCGCGCATCTGATGCGCTTTCATCAATATCCGAGCGGTGGCGGCGGTCAGCGCGGCGTTGCCAGGCTGAGCTTCACCCTCAGCCGCAGCGGGCAGGTCACGTCCAGCCGCCTTGCCGGCTCATCCGGCGTTGCCGCCTTTGATGCCCTGGCCATGTCGACGGTGCGTCAGGCCTCGCCGTTTCCGCCGTTCCCGGATGAGATCAAGAACGGGTCGATGAGCTTTTCGATACCGGTGGAGTTTACGGTGAGGTGAGGCTCGCCTCACCTCGCCCCGCAAGCGGGGTGAGGGGGACACTCCACGAATCGTCTCTCACCGTGATCGTTGAAGCAGCCCCTCACCGCAACCCTCTCCCCGTAAGAACGGGGAGAGGGGGAGGAGAGAGCGATCCGCTCACTTCGCCTTCAGGAAGTCCGCGACTTCGAGCAGCATGAACTCGTCGTCGTCGGCCTTGTTGGGATCGCGGCTGGAGGAGAACGGCAGATTGTTGTCGTTGCCGAGGATGATGTGGGTGTCGTCGACGCGATCGACGTTCTCGATGGTGAAGAAGGGGAAGGTGTAGACGCCGTCGTTGAGCGGCTTCCTCGCCTTCTTGTCGGGATCCCTGATCTTCATGAGGTCGATATAGCCGATCTTGCGCACCGGCTTGCCGACATTGGCCTCCGTGAGCTCGATCTTGTAGATGCGCTTGAACTTGGCAAGATCCGGAAAACAGTTCTCGCCGCGCTGGCCTTGCGGGCAGGCCTTGTCGGCCGTGCCTTCGCCGTTGTCACGCTCGATGATGAGGCCGGAGGCCTGATCGATCATGTTGAAATCGCCGATGGCGTTGCCGTTCTGCTCGAACACATACTGCCAGTAACGGCCGGTGAATTTTTCCACGGTGACGTCGAATTCGAGGATGCGGGAGGCTTCCTTGCCGTCGACCTTCTCCCAGTCCTTTTTCTCGGCATCCCACAGCGGTCCCTCGAGCAGGCCGTAGAGGAATTTGCCGTCCTTGGAGGACGCAAAGCCCTCATAGCCCTTGGAGCGGCGGAGGTTGACGTTGGTGTAGGTCGCGCCCGGCGCGCCCGGCGTCGCCACGGCCCAATTGTCCGGCGACCGCACCGGCTTGCCGTCGGCAACCGTATCGAACACGGCCAGGATCTTGCCTGACTTGTCGGCCTTCAGGATGTAGGGACCGAACTCGTCGCCGATCCAGAAGGTCTCGCCGATGATCTGGAAGCCTTCGGTGTCGAAGTCGGAGCCGGTGAGATAGCGCTTCTGCGTGTCCTCGTGCACGATGCGGAACGGGACCTTTTTGTCGGGGTCGTGCAGGAAGATCGTCTCCAGCCGCTCGATCTTGCCGCCGGCCCAGTCCATCCTGTAGCGGTTGAGGTACAGCATCGAATCCGGCGAGTTGGCGCGTGCGCCCATGCCGTTGTCGGTGATGACCCAGAAGCTGCCGTCGGGCATGGTCTTGATGCCGGAATGGCCCTGGAGCGGCTGGCCCTTGAACGGCAGCGACACGCCGGTCGCGCGCTCATAGGACTTGCCCATCACGGTGCCGAGCGCGTCGACCCGCTTGCCGGTGGTGTATTTCCCTGAAGTCTTGAGATCGGCGGGGGCATCGGCGGGGGCGTCGATGAACGTGGCGGCCGGCATCACCACGTGGCCGGCGAGCTTGGCGGGGAATTCACCTTCGCTCTGCGCGAGCGCTGGGCTCGCGGCGAGAATGATCGTTGCGACGGTGCTGAGAAAAGTCGCGCGCATGTGCGTCTCCTGTTGGCGGACGCACGCGTTATGCGGATCGCGTGTTGCAGTTTTGTGAATCCGGGCCAAACGCCGCAGCCGCGATCTACTCCTTTACCGCGCCGGTCAGCGAGGACACGTAGTAGTCCACGAACAGCGAGTAGAAGATCGCGACCGGCAGCGAGCCCAGCAGCGAGCCTGCCATCAGCGCCCCCCATTGGTAGACGTCGCCGGTGACGAGCTCGGTCAGGATTGCGACCGGCACGGTCTTGTTGGCGCCGCTCTGGATGAAGGCGAGCGCGTAGATGAACTCGTTCCAGGACAGCGTGAAGGAGAAGATGCCGGCCGAGATCAGCCCGGGCACCGCGAGCGGCAGCGTGATCCGCCGCAGGATCTGAAGCCTGGTGGCGCCGTCGACCAGCGCGCATTCCTCGAGTTCATAGGGGATCGACTTGAAGTAGCCGATCAGGAGCCAGGTGCAGAACGGCACCAGGAAGGTCGGATAGACCAGGATCAACGCCAGCGGTGAGTCGAACAGGCCGAACTGCACCACGACGGTGGCGAGCGGAATGAACAGGATCGACGGCGGCACGAGATAGGCCAGATAAATGCCGAGGCCCACATAAGGACTGCCGCGGAATCGCAGGCGCTCGATCGCGTAGGCGGCGAGCGTGCTCGCGATCAGGGACAGCGTGGTCGAGCCGATTGCCACCAGCATCGTCGTCTTGAGCCAGCGCGGATAGGCAGTGTCGAACAGCAGATGCTTGATGTGCGCCAGCGTCGGCGAGGAGATCCAGAACGGATTGTGATCCTTGTAATTCATCAGCTCCGCGTTCGGCTTGAACGAGGTGATCGCCATCCAGTAAAACGGGAACAGCAGGATCAGCACGAAGCAGCCGAGCGGCAGATAGATCATCATCAGCCGCCGCAGCCCGGAATCCCAGGCCATGGTGTCGGGTGCCGCTTTCGCGTCGGCCACAGTGGCGGTTTGCGCGACGGTATCAGTCATTGGCCTCTCCCTGCTGCCATTTGCGGCGCGCCAGGCCGAAATATGAGAACAGCGTCGCGAATATCAGGAACGGGATCATCGACACCGCGATCGCCGCACCTTCGCCGAGCTCGCCGCCGGCGATGCCGCGCTGAAACGCCAGCGTCGCTAGCAGATGGGTCGAGTTGACGGGCCCGCCGCGGGTGATGGCGTAGACCAGCTGGAAGTCGGTGAAGGTGAAGATGATCGAGAAGGTCATGACGATGGCGAGGATCGGCATCATCATTGGGAAGGTGATGTAGCGGAAGCGCTGCCAGGCGCTGGCGCCGTCGAGCATCGCGGCCTCGTAGAGCGAGGGCGAGATGGTCTGCAGGCCTGCGAGCAGCGAGATCGCGACGAAGGGAATGCCGCGCCAGATGTTGGCGGCGATCAGCGAGAAGCGCGCCGGCCAGGGCGAGCCGAGGAAGTCGACATTGCCCGACCGCCAGTGCAGCACGTCGACCAGCAAATAGGAGATGATCGAGAACTGCGGATCGTAGATCCACCAGAACGCCAGCGCCGAGAGCACGGTCGGGACGATCCAGGGCAACAGGATGATCGCACGCAGGATGCTCTTGAACGGAAAATGGTTGTTGAGCAGCAGCGCGAGCCAGAAGCCGAGCGCGAACTTCCCGAAGGTCGCGATGCCCGTATAGACCACGCTGTAGAACACGGCGTTCCACCACAAGGGATCGGTGAGCAGATACTGGAAATTCTCCAGGCCGACGAAGACGCCGCGCCGGCCGATCGTGGTGTCGGTGAAGGCGAGCCAGATGCCGAGGCCGAGTGGATAGGTCAGGAACACCGAGAGCAGCCCGACCGCGGGCGCCAGGCACATCACGATCAGGAACGGCTTGTAGTCGAACAGCCGCACCAGCCAGTTCGGTTGCCGCTGGGCAAGTACGGGAGAGGAGAGTGTCGTCACGGACATTAATGTGTTGTCCTATCGTTGAACGTCACCACACCGTCATTGCGAGCGAAGCGAAGCAATCCAGTCTGTCGCCGCGGCTGCAGTCTGGATTGCTTCGTCGCAAGTGCTCCTCGCAATGACGACGGCTCTATCGTCGCGCGTTACCGCTGTCGCCGGAAGTACCGCTTGCAGCGCTGCTCGGCTTCCGCGGCGGCGGCCTCCGGCGTGGCCGCACCGGTCGCAACGGACGCGCACATCTGAATCAGCACGTAGTCGGCGCTGACAGCTCCGGTCGCCGTCGAGATCGGGCCTTTGTAGCCGTCATAGTAAGTGCTGTTCATCGTGTCCTTGAACAGCTTCACCTTGGGATCCTGCGACCACACCGCGGCCTCGGCATAGGCGGCCAGCGGCTGCGACCAGTAGCCGGAATTGGCGTTGAGCCAGGGCTCGTACTGGTCCTTTTCCAGCATGTATTGCAGGAAGGCCTTTGCGGCGTTGGGGTACTGGCTGTGCTTGAACACCATGGCATTAAGGGTCAGGCCCGCCATCGGAGAGACCTTGGCCAGGCCCTTGGGCAGCAGCTGATGCTCGCTGTCCTCGGCGATCGCCTTGGTCGCCGGGTCGTTCTTGAGCGAGAAGTACAGCGAGACGCCGTTGGCGGTCAGGGAGATCTCCTGCGAGGAATAGGCGCGGTTGTTGCTGACGTCGTTCCACGACGGCGTGCCGGCGATGAAGGTCGGGTAGATCTGCTTGACCCAGTTCAGCGCCGCGATGGTCTCCTTGCTGTTGATGACGACATTGCCTTCCTCGTCGAGCAGGGAAGCATTGTGCGACCACAGCGACCAATTGGCGAAGCCGTTGCCATCGCCCTTGGCGTTGCCGAGCGCGAAGCCGGCTGGTTTGCCGGCCTTGTGCAGCTTCTGGCACAGGTCGAGGATTCCGGCATGGTCTTCCGGCACCTTGTCGAAGCCGACCGATTGCAGGATCGACTTGCGGTAGATCAGGGGCCCCGCGGTTGCACCGAACGGCAGGCCGATCCAGGCGTCGCTCTTGTTCTTCTTGCCGTAGCGCTGCGCAAGCGGCAGCCAGCCGCCATAGCGCTTGCCGACATAGTCGGCAACGTCGGTCAGCTCGATCAGCTTGTCGACGTAGATGTGGGGAGCGTCGGAGAAGCCGATGATAATGTCGGGGCCCGCGCCGGAGTTCGAGGTGACCGCGGTCTGCTGGTTGATGTCCTCCCAGCCGACGAAATCGACCTTGACCTCGACGCCGGTCTCCTTGGTGAACTTTGCTGCATTGGCGCGGAACACATCCTCGTCGGCCTGGACGAAGCGCACCGGGCGCAGCATGCGCAGGGATGCGCCCTTCTCGATCTCGCGCTTGGGCGCCGCCACGTCGGCGGCCTTGATATTGGATGTTTGCGCTGCAGCACCGGTGGCGGCGAACGTTGCAGCGGACAGGCCCAGCGCCAAGGCATCACGACGGGTGATGTCGTTCCTCATCAGTTCCTCCCTATGATATCTCCCTTCCCGGCGTTGATCGCCGGTGAAGGGTCGTTTCGGATATCGGCGCCTCGGCGCCTGCCGCTCAGCTGTTCGGCCCGCGATCCATGCTGACGGGTTGCCAGCGACGGAGCGTGGTGTCTTGCAGCACCGACGGATTGACGCAGCTTACCGGCCACATGCCCTGAAGCACCAGTGACAATTCGTAGCCCACCCGGCGCTTGCGCGCTTCGTCAAACCGTGCCGAGGCCGAAGCGACGTGGGCGGTCAGGGTCACGTTCTCCATGCCGAGAAGGGGATTGTTGTGCGAGGGCGGTTCCTTCTCCAGCACGTCGAGGGCGGCGTGCGCGATCCAGCCTTCCTGCAGCGCCTTGATCAGGCTCTCCTCGTCCACGGTTGCGCCGCGCCCGGTGTTGATGAAGATCGAGCCCTTCTTCATCTGCCGAAAGTGCTTCTCGGTCAGCATGTGATGCACCTCGGGCCTTGCCGGGGCATGCATCGAGACGAAGTCGGATTGCGACAGCACCTCGTTCAGCGTCGCCGGGATCACGCCGTGATCGTACATCAGCGTTTCCTGGATGAAGGGATCGTAGGCCATCATGCGCAGGCCGAACGGCGCCGCGCGTTTCGCAACCGCACGCGCCACGCGGCCGAACGAGACGAAGCCGAGCGTCTGGCCCATCAGCCTCGGGACCTTGAGCAGCGCCGGCCGGCCCTCGGCCCAGCGGCCGCTGCGCACCATGCGGTCCTGCTCGACCAGGCGGCGGAAGCCGGCGAGCAGCAGCATCATGGCGTGGTCGGCGACCTCTTCGATGAAGGTGTCCGGAATGTTGGTGACGGGAATGCCGCGCGCGGTGGCGGCCTTGACGTCGACGCTGTCGACGCCGACCGAGCCGAGCGTGATGACCTTGCAGGTCTGCAAGCTGTCGATGATGGTCTTGGTGATCGGGATGCCCTTGGCATAGATGGCGTCCGCGGTCTTTGCGGCGGCGATGAACCCGGCCTCGTCGGCGGGAGCCTCGATGATCTCGGCGTCGATCGGATCGAGCGCCTCGCGCTCAAAGGAATAGTCGCTGCCCGCGACCGTGAAGCTCGCGCCCTTCGGCGTCACCACCCTGTATTTCGGCATTTTCTCGCTCCCGATTTGGTTTGTCGGTTCTTGTTGTGACCCGCCTCCGCGGGCGGGCCTTTGCGTCTTTTACGCGAAATCGGAGCGGTCGCGTACAATCGTTGGTTGCCGGCGCGGAGATAAATTGCCGTTTTTGCGGCTGCGTCAGGGCTTCTACGGAGGCACGTAAGTAACTTGCTAAGGCTCTCTCCCTAAAAGTTATTTCGATTTCGATCGATCTGTCGCGCGCCCGTATCCCATTATTTGCCGGAGCTAATCGTGAAATTGAGCAATCTGAAGATCGCCCCGAAGCTCGGCATCCTTGTCGGCGTCACCTTGTTCGGCCTGTGCATCTCCGGTGTCCTCGCCGGCTATCTGATGAAGCGCGAGATGGTGAATGCGCGCATCGATCAGGCCAAGGCGATCGTCGAGCTGGCACGCAATTATGCGGGCGCTCTGAAGAAGCGCGTCGACGCCGGCGAGTTGACGAAGGACGCGGCCATGGCCGAGCTTCGCCGCTACGGCAATTCGATGACCTACGACAACGGCGCGGGCTATCTGTTCGGTACGTCGTATGAAGGCATCACGCAGCTCGCGCCGGATCCCAAGCAGATCGGCACCAACCGTATGGATGTCGTGACCAACGGCCGCAAGCTGTCCGTCGAGCTGATGGACGGCGTCAAGGCCAACGGTTCGATCCTGCTGCATTATGAATATATGAAGCCCGGTCAGCCGACGCCGATCCGCAAGATCGGCTACGCGGTGGCGGTGCCCGGCTTCGACATGTATCTCGGCACCGGCGCTTATCTCGACGACATCGACGCCAAGATGGGCCCGGTCTATTGGCTGCTCGGCTTTGCCATGCTCGGCATTTTCATTGTCGCCGGCAGCGTCGCCTGGCTGATCGGCCGCGGCATCAGCCGTCCGCTGGCGCTGCTTGGCCCGCATGAAGGATCTCGCCGACGGCAAGCTCGAGGGCGACATTCCCGGCGTCGGCCGCGGCGACGAGGTCGGCGCGATGGCCGCCACCGTCCAGATCTTCAAGGACAACGCGGTCCGCATCCGCGACCTCGAAAGGACCGAGGCCGATGCCAAGGAGCGCGTCGCAGCGGAACGTCGCAGCGCGATGGAGGGCATCGCCAGCGACTTCGAACGCAGCGTCAACGGCATCGTCCGCTCGGTCTCCTCGGCCGCGGCCGGCATGCAGACGACGGCGCAGTCGATGACCGCAACCGCCAGCGACGCCTCCTCGCGCGCGGCGACGGTCGGCGCTGCCTCGCAAAAGGCCTCCGGCAATGTCGGCACGGTCGCGGCGGCCGCCGAAGAGCTGTCGAGCTCGGTTGCGGAAATCTCCCGCCAGGTCACGCGCTCGACCGAAGTCGCCAGCCGCGCCGTTAGCGACGCCGAGCGTACCAACGCCACCGTGCAGGTGCTCTCGACCGGCGCAGAGAAGATCGGCGAGGTCGTCAAGCTGATCCATTCGATCGCCGCGCAGACCAATTTGCTCGCGCTCAACGCCACCATCGAGGCGGCACGCGCCGGCGAATCCGGCCGTGGTTTCGCGGTCGTCGCCTCCGAGGTCAAGGCGCTGGCCAACCAGACCGCCAAGGCGACCGAGGAGATCTCCGCGCAGGTCGCTGCGATGCAGACCTCGACCAGCGACGCGGTCACGGCTATCTCCGGCATCACCCAGACCATCGCCGAGATGAGCGAGATCACCGCCGGCATTTCCGCATCGATCGAGCAGCAGGGCGAGGCGACCCGCGAGATCGCCCGCAACATCCAGTCGGTCGCGGCGGGCTCCAGCGAGATCAACGCCCATATCGGCAGCGTCACCTCCGCTGCGGAAGCAACCGGCACCGCGGCCACCGATGTGCTCTCCAACGCCCGCGAGCTGGACAACCAGTCCGGCGCGCTGCGCAGCGCCGTCGACGGCTTCCTCGCCAAGGTGCGCGCGGCGTAAGGCCAAACGCTCGAAATTCGTAGGGTGGGCAAAGGCGCGGAAGCGCCGTGCCCACCTTTCTTTTTTGCGACGACCTAACGGTGGGCACGCCTCGCTTTGCCCACCCTACGAGAGCCTGGGCCTTGCGCCGTCATTCCGGGGCGATGCGAAGCATCGAACTACGGTGCGCAATTGCGCACCTGAGAATCTCGAGATTCCGGGTTCGTGCTAGCGCGAACCCGGAATGACGGAGCTCACTGCTTCTCGATCTTCGCGTTGGTGATCAGCTTCTCCCACAGCACGAGCTGTTCGTTCACGAACGTGCCGAGCTGCTCCGGCGTGCCCGAGAATGCATCCATGCCGAGGGTGGCGAGCTGGGCCTTGATCTCCGGCTTCTCGACGATCTTCCGGATCTCGGCGTTGAGCCGGGTCACGATCTCCTTCGGCATGCCAGCGGGGCCGAAATAGCCCTGCCAGGACGAGATGTCGAAATCAGGCACGCCGGCCTCCTGCATCGAGGGCAGGTTCGGCACCAGCGGCGAGCGGTCCTTGGTGGTGACAGCGAGCGCGCGCAGCGCGTTGCCGTTGACGTGGGGCAGGCCGGTCAGGATGTCGACGAACATCATCGAGACGCGGCCGCCCATGACGTCATTGAGCGCCGGCGGCGAGCTCTTGTAAGGCACGTGCAGCAGGTCGAGCCCGGCATTGTGCGCAAAGGTCGCACCCGACACGATCGCGGAGGACGATCCCGAGGCGTAGCTCAGCTTGCCCGGATTGGCCTTGCCGTAGGCGACCAGCTCGGCGACGGTCTTGGCCGGCACTTCCGGATTGACGACCAGCATGAAGGGCAGGTCGCCGGTGCGCGCGATCGGCGTGAAGTCCTTGACCGGATCGTAGGTCAGGTTCTTGAGCAGATAGGGATTGGCGGAATGCGTGGTGTTGGTGGTCACCAGCAGTGTGTAGCCGTCGGGGGCGGCCTTCGCGACATAGCTTGCGGCGAGCATGCCGTTGGCGCCCGCCTTGTTCTCGATGATGATGCCGACGCCGAGCGCCTGCGACAGATGCTGCGAGATCAGCCGTGTCGTCGTGTCGGTGCCGCTGCCGGCCGCGAACGGCAAAACCAGCGTGATGTTTCGGCTCGGCCAGGTATCGGCCTGTGCAGTGGATGCGGCGGCGAGGCACAATGCGGCCGCGCTGGCGGCACGCAGGTTTCGAATCAGCCCTGAAAGCATCTTGAGACGTTCCCTCTTTTTGGTTGGCGGGGAACCTAGCGCCTCCTCGTTGAAATCGGAAGGCGCGAGTTTGTCGCCTTCTCTCCGCGTCGCGGAATTTACTTCACCGCCGAGCCCTGGCGTGAGGCGATCACGACGCCGGCGAGCACCAGCGCGTAGCCGATCAGGTGGAACGGCTGCAGCTTTTCGCCGAGCAGCACGATCGCCATCGCCGAGCCGAACACCGGCACCAGATGGAAGAACGGCGCGGCGCGGTTCGGGCCGATCAGCGCGACGCCGCGGTTGAAGAAGAGATAGGCCAGCGTCGAGGGAAAGATCAGGATGTAGCCCAGCGTCGCCAGCGTCGTCCCGTCGAATTGCAGCACGCGGCCGCTTGCCGCCTCCCAGATCGCGGTCGGCAGCAGCATCGTCGCGCCGCAGCAGGTGGTGAAGGACAGAAAGGAGAGCTGGTGGATCTTGGGCCGACGGGGGATGAATGCCGAGTAGATCCCGAACGCCACCAGCGAGGAGGCGAACATGATGTCGCCCCTGTTGAAGCTGATGCTCGCGAGCGCGGCGAGGTCGCCGCGCAGAATGATGATCAACACGCCGAGAAGCGAGATCGCAATGCCGGCGAACTGAGCACCCGTCAGCCGCACGCCGAACAGCACCAGCGACCACAGCGCCACGAACAGCGGTCCGGCCGACTGGATCAGCAGCGCATTCAGCGCCTCCGTATATTGCATCGCCCAGTACGAGATCGCGTTGTTGAAGGCGAAGCCCACCAGCGACAGGAACAGCATCAGCGGCAGGCTCTTGCGCAGGGCAGGCCAGTCGCGTTTCAGATGCGGCCAGGCGAACGGCAACAGGATCAGGAAAACGCCGAACCAGCGGATCGTGGTCACAGTCAGCGGCGGCACATGCGCGCCGACATGGCGCGCGAGCACGATGTTGCCGGCCCAGAACAGCGAGCTCAGGCTGAGCAGCAGATAAGGCTGGTTGTTGAGCCAGCTGGCCGGACTGGAGGCTGGTGGCGCGGGCGAAGCGGTCGTCATTGGCGTTGGATACGAGCTTGCGCCGGATCGGCGTCGTGGCACAAGTCACGCCGCCGCAATGCTACAATGCAGGCAAACCCTGAGGAGGCGCCTTTGGCGGTTAATATGTTGAACATGGTGACGCGGTGTGGGCTTTGCCCCTCTCCTCTGTGAGTGAGGGGTAACTCTCCGCTCGCTTGGACTCGTAGGGTGGGCAAAGGCGCACTTGCGCCGTGCCCACCATCTCTCTCGATCGCAAAAGTGCGTGGGCACGCTTCGCTTTGCCCACCCTACGAGAGTTCGGATAAACTACGTCGCCTGCTTCCTTGACGCCGCGAACACGCCGGCCAGCACCAGCGCGAAGCCGATGAAGTGGAACGCCTGCGGGTGTTCACCCAGGAACGCCATCGCCATGATCGAGCCGAACACCGGCACGACGTGGAAGAACGGCGCGGCGCGGTTGGCGCCGATCAGGCGGACGCCGCGATTGAAGCAGAGATAGGCCAGCGTCGAGGGAAACACCGCGACGTAGAACAGCGTCAAGAGGTTCGGCCCGTCGAGCTTCATCACGGGCCGCGCGGACAATTCCCAGATCTCCAGCGGAATGAGGCAGGCCGCGCCGGCCCCGAAGGTGAAGGCGAGGAACGACAGGCCGTGCATCGGCGGCCGTTTCAGCGTCAGCACCGAATACAACGCGAAGATGACGAGCGCGACGATGAAGATGAGGTCGCCCTTGTTGAACTCGATGTTCGACAGCGTGGTGAAATCGCCGTGCAGCAGAATGGTCAGCACGCCGCACATCGACAGCAGCACGCCGAACGCCTGCGCCGCGGTGAGGCGGATGCCGAGGATGGCCAGCGACCACAGTGCCACGACCAGCGGCGCGGCCGACTGCAGCAGCAGCGTATTGAGGGCCTGGGTATGCTCCAACGCCCAATATTGCAGCGTGTTGAAGGCGCCGATGCCGGTGACCGAGAGCGTGATCATCAGGCCGAGCCTGCCGCGGATCGCGGGCCAGTCCTGGGCAAGATGTTTCCAGGCGAACGGCAGCACCAGCAGGAAGGCAAAGAACCAGCGCAGGAACGACAGCGTGACCGGCGGGATGTGGCCGGCGGCGAGCCGGCCGACGATGGCGTTGCCGGCCCAGCACAGCGCGGTGATGCTGAGCAGCAGATAGGGCTGGTTGGCGATCCAGCTGTGGCCGGATGTCTCCGCGCTCGTGGTCTGGCCGGTGGCGGACATTCGGATTGGCGTGCCCCGCGTGCGCCGAGGCTTCCAGCCCGGCGGGATCCGGGCCGGCTGATCGCCCGGCGCTGTCCAAAGACACGGAAATCGGGGCTGCATCAACGGGGGGCGGACGCATCGCGACCATGCAGCGGCGGATTGAGCCTCTCACGCTTTGGTCGAAGCCTCGCGCGCCCCCGCGAAGGTTTCTGGATTTTCCGGGGATATCAAAGGCTTGGAGTGGCCCCGAAGCCCTGAAAATGCCCCGTTCTTGCTTGCCTAGAGAGGCTGCTTCCTTTATCCGGTTGGGCTGCCTCGGTGCGAACGGCCTCTGGCCGGGAATTGGGCTGGGCGCAGGCATGATTCCGGAAAAATGGGTACCAATTTTCCGTTCGGATCGTGCCACCTACAGAGAAATCTTCGAAGGATTACCCGCGAATGGCCAATGTTGTCGTCGTCGGCGCCCAATGGGGCGACGAAGGAAAGGGCAAGATCGTCGACTGGTTGTCGGAGCAGGCGGACATTGTCGTCCGCTTCCAGGGCGGTCATAACGCCGGCCACACGCTGGTGATCAACGGCAAGACCTACAAGCTCGCTCTGCTGCCCTCCGGCGTGCTGCGCGAGCAGAAGCTGTCGGTGATCGGCAACGGCGTGGTGTTCGATCCCGCCGCCTTCCTCGACGAGGTCTCCAAGCTGCGGGCGCAGGGCGTCGCGGTCTCGCCGGAGAACCTGCGTATCGCCGAGAACGTCACGCTGATCCTGCCGCTGCACCGCGAGCTCGATGCGCACCGCGAATCCGCCAGCGCGGCGACCGCGATCGGGACCACCCGCCGCGGCATCGGGCCTGCCTATGAGGACAAGGTCGGTCGCCGCGCCATCCGCCTGATGGACCTCGCCGACCTCGACACGCTCCCGCACAAGATCGACCGGCTGCTTGCCCACCACAATGCACTTCGCCGCGGCCTCGGCTTGCCCGAATTCGACGGCAAGGTGATCTTGAAGGAGTTGAGCGCGCTGGCGCCGGAGCTGCTGCCCTACGCCGAGACGGTGTGGCGGCTGCTCGACATCAAGCGGCGTGAAGGCAAGCGCATGCTGTTCGAAGGCGCGCAAGGCGCGCTGCTCGACGTCGACCACGGCACCTATCCCTACGTCACCTCGTCCAACACGGTGGCGGCGCAGGCCGCGACCGGCGCCGGCCTCGGACCGGGGGCGGTCGGCTATGTGCTCGGCCTGTGCAAGGCCTACACCACCCGCGTCGGCCAGGGCCCGTTCCCGACCGAGCAGGACAACGAGACCGGCCGCCGGATCGGCGAGCGTGGCCGCGAGTTCGGCACCAACACCGGCCGTCCGCGCCGCTGCGGCTGGTTCGACGCCGTGCTGGTCCGCCAGGCGGTCCGGACCTGCGGCATCAACGGCCTGGCGCTGACCAAGCTCGACATCCTCGACGGCTTCGACACGATCGAGGTCTGCACCGGCTACAAGCTCGACGGCAAGGAGATCGACCACTTCCCCGCCGGCGAGGGCGCCCAGGCCCGGGTCGAGCCGATCTACGAGACCATCGAGGGCTGGAAGGAGCCGACCGCCAATGCGCGGTCCTGGGCCGACCTGCCGGCCCAGGCCATCAAATATGTCCGGCGGATCGAGGAATTGGTGGGGTGCCCGGTTGCGCTGCTTTCCACCAGCCCCGAACGCGAAGATACTATCCTGGTGCAAAATCCGTTTGAGGCTTAACGATATCTTACCGGGACGCGCGTATAGTTGAGTTGAAATGGCTGATTACTATCCGCTGATCGCCCGCGCTATTGCCGCCTTGGACCCGAACGCTCCCGGCGAAAGCCGTCGCGCGCTCTATGAGCGGGCGCGCACGGCGTTGATCGCGCAGCTCCGCAGCGTGCAGCCGCCGCTCTCCGAATCCGAGATCACCCGCGAAAGGTTGTCGCTGGAGGAGGCCGTCCGCAAGGTCGAATCGGAGGCTGCCCAGCGCGCCCGCGAGGCCTCGCGCCCCGGTGGCGGCGCCCGCAGCGGCAGCAGCGGCGATGCCTTCCGCCGCGCCAGCACCCGAGCCGCCGAAGGCAGCCCGGCTGCGGCTGGGCCGGCCCCGCCGCGGACGCGTCCGGCCCCGCCGCCGCCGCGCGCCGACCGTCCCTCCTTCAACGTCGATGACCAAGGCGAGGCCCCGCGTCCGCCGCGCGCGCCTCGTTTCGACGCCCCGCGCCAACCGGGACCGTCCGCCCCCCCACCGATGCCGGAGCCGGCGGCCGGGCGCGATCGCGCTGGTGCGCGTCGTCCGCCCGATGTCGGACCTCCGCCGCCGCTGCCGCCGGCACCGGGCGTGCGCGGCTTCCGCGACATCACGGCCGACGCCAATGATCTCGGAGGCGCTGCCGCGCAGGCCAGCCGCGCCGCGCGCCGCACCTACGCCAACGTGCCCTCGCCTTCGCCGGAATTCGACCGGCTCGAGCCGAGCCTGGAAAACCGCGCCGGCGAGCAGGACGCGCCCTATTCCTACGACGAGTCGGTCGAGGAGGCCGAGCGCTACGCGCCGCAGCCGCCGTCGCCGCGTCCGCGCATCGCGCCCGAGCGCGACGCCAAGAAGCGCGCCCGCACGCGCTCCGCCTTCCCGTTCAAGAGTGCGATCGCCGTCGGCATCGTGCTGATCCTCGTCGGCGCCGGCATCCTCTGGGGCAAGCAGCTGGTCCAGATCGCGACCAACCTGCTGAAGTCCTCGCCGACCCAGGTGGTGGAGGCGCCGAAGGATCCGTCCCAGCCGCAGAGCAAGCCGAAGATTCCGGATCGTGTCGGCCAGCCCTCGGCCAGCGACCAGCCGGTCGCGCCGGTGGCGCAGAAGGTCGTGCTCTATGACGAGGATCCGTCCGATCCGAAGGGCAAGCAATATGTCGGCTCGGTGGTGTGGCGGCTCGAGCCGATCAAGGCCTCGGGCGCCCAGAAGGCCGACGTCGCCGTGCGCGCCGACATCGAGATCCCCGACCGCAAGTTCAAGATGACGATGTCGTTCCGCCGCAACACCGATTCCTCGCTGCCGGCGAGCCATACGGCGGAGCTGACCTTCATCCTGCCGCCGGATTTTCCGGGCGGCAGCGTCTCCAACGTGCCGGGCATCCTGATGAAGTCGAACGAGCAGGCGCGCGGCACGCCGCTCGCCGGCCTCGCGGTCAAGGTCACCGACGGCTTCTTCCTGGTCGGCCTGTCCAATGTCGACGCCGACCGCTCCCGCAACGTCCAGCTTCTGAAGGAGCGTTCGTGGTTCGACGTGCCGCTGGTCTACGCCAACCAGCGCCGCGCCATCATCGCCATCGAGAAGGGCGCCCCCGGCGAACGCGCCTTCAACGATGCTTTCGCGCAGTGGGGCGATTAGGCGTTTCACCTCTCTCTCCGGGAGAGGTGAAGCAACGGCCCTTCGCGCTCAGCGGCTCAGTTTTATTGAGCCGTCTTACTGCGCCGCCGCTTCCCGCTTGCGCGATGCGACCGCCTCGCGGTCCATCACGGCGCGGCAGCCGGGGCTGACCTGGGCTTTGTTCCGCACCATGCAGGCCCTGACCCTGGGAATGTCGGGGATCTCACTGGAGCACAGCCGCATCGCGTCACCCGTGCACATCTGCTGCGCTTCGGATGAGAAGGCGAGGCCGGGTGAGGTCTGGAGTGCAATGGCGGTGGTTGCGACGGCGAAGAGCGAAGCGATCGTCTGATAGCGTGTCATGTAGAATGCGTCCCCGAGTTCCGTGAGCTTGAGCCACTTGGTTTTTGGGGCGCCGCACACGGCTTGATCTGCCGCATGTCACAGCCTTCACGTCGGGAACTCTAGTCCCGCATGTGGTCGCTCGATTTCATGATGTTCGAATCGAAAAGTGCTGCGCCGCCCGAGCGAAGTATGCGCCATTGTCACGTGGCTGCAATGGCAGGCGCAAAGGAATTTGCAATTGTTGCGTGGACGTCACGCACAAAGCGTGCGCGCGCGATCAGATCATCCGATCGAAAGATGCGCTCGCTTGTTCCACATCGCTCGCGCCGAGCGCGGCGGCGTGTTCCTCGACGGCGGTGACGCCTTTGGCCGTAAGCTCGAATAGATCGCCGTCCTTCATCACGTAGCCGTCGGCGATGAGTTCGCCGATCTTGCCGTGGCGGTCGTCGGCGAAGGCAACGGACTGGCTGATGTCCCGCAGGATCGAGAGCTGTTCGTCGCGCAACATGGCTTCACTCTCCGTTCGCTGGGGATGGTCGGTCCCTCACATGCCGTGGCTCTGAAACACCTTGCTGCAAGAGCGCGACAGCTTGGCCCGGTTGGCTTGCAGGCAGCCCTGCACGGCGCCGTCATTGCCGAGGTCCTTGCGACAGAAGCGCGAGGCGTCGCGCGAGCAGGCCTGCTGTTCCTGCGGCGAGCCCATGTGGCCTTGCGCGAGAGCGGGTGCGTTCGACAGGCCACTCAGGGCTGCCAGCGTGATCGTCGCCAGGAGAAATTTGCGGGCCATCGGCGGCTCCAATCTGACAGGGATAATTCAGGTCCTGTCTGAACTCGTCGCCTTGCCACTTGTTCCCCCAAAGGCGGAGCTCGCCGCGCTATTCAAGGTTCCCGCGGCGCTGCTATAACACCGGCGAAGTGAAAGGGTGTTTGATGAAACGCTATCTGGTGTTTGCGCTGGTTGGCCCGTTCGTCGGCGGGTTCCTGCTGCTGCTGACGACGACCTATCAGTCCGGCTATTGGACCCAGACCAGTCTCGGCGAGGTCGGCAAGCTGTTCGCGGTGTTCTTCAAGACCCTGCAATACAGTTATCTGTTCGGCTTCCTGCCTTCGCTGATGATCGGCGCGGTCGATGACATCCTGACGCATGTCAGGCGGATCGGCCCGGGCTTGCGGATGCTCCTGGTCGGCCTGTTCGCCTTCGTGCTGGCCTCGCTCACCTACAGCTCGCGAGGGCCGGATTCGGGTGCGGTGCAGTTCATCCTTTATGGCCTCGTCGGGTTCGTGCCGGCGGTGATTTCGTCCTGGCTCGTGCATAAATACATCAAGGAGCCGCAGCCGGTGGCGGCGCCGACCTGAGCGCGACGTTCGGGCGCGGCGCAGCAACCTCCGCCGCGCTAGCGCGTTCCCTGAAGGCCATGACCATGTCCGACGACGATATCCTTGCTCCACGCAGATCCCGTTCGGGGAGTTCGCGCGCGACCGCTTCCGGTAGCGAGGCACGCGGGCCGATCATCGATCAGGACGGCCGGGAAATCCGCCCTGAAACGCTGGAGCAGGGCTTTCGCGAGTTCGGTTTCGAGCTGGGCAAGGACAATCCGTTCGCCGGGAGCCCGTTCGGCAATCTCACGCGCGAGCAGCGGATCGCGCGGATCGAGGCGATCGCCAAGCTGCTCGACGTCGCCTTCATCCTGCCCGGCACCAACATCCGCTACGGCATCGACGGGCTGATCGGCCTGATCCCCGTCGTCGGCGACATCATCACCACGGCGATCTCGCTGTGGCTGGTGCGCGAGGCCCGCGCGCTGGGCGCGCCCTGGTACCTCACCGCCCGCATGCTCGGCAATGTCGCGCTCGACGGCGTGGTCGGCATGGTCCCGTTCGCGGGCGACGCTTTCGACGTCATGTTCCGCGCTAACATGCGCAACGTGCGCCTTTTGCGCCGCTGGCTCGACAAGCAGCCGCGGATTTAGCGCGGCGGCTGGGAGCGCTTGCCGCGAGTCCAACTGGTCGATGATGCGCCGCTGCGGGGAGAACCCCCCAAACGCAAAAAACGCGACAGCCTTTCGGCCATCGCGCTTTCTGCGCACATCGGAGGCTTGCGAAAACTTAGGCCGCGTCGGCGGCGTCGGTCTCGGCCGGCGCCGGCTTGGGACGGCGGGGCAACGGGAAGGCTTCGCTCTCATAGAGCGAGCGGATGCCGTTCTGGTCGAAACGCGCTTCCTCGACCTGGAGATAGGCGCCGTTCAGCGAATCCGTCGGCAATTGCTCCATCGCGAACTGCACGGCTTCAGCCGCGGTACCGAACCGGCGATAGGTGAAGCCTGCGCGCTTCTTCTTGCGGATCGCGGCGGGGAAGAGTTCGGCGGAAGTGTTGAAGTTGAACGGACGCAGTGGACGCATGGTCAAAGACCTCGTGATCTCTCTGGGGCTTTAAGCGCGTGGGGTTTGGGAGGGCAGGGGCCGCAATCGAGCGAGCCCGCCGCACATGCCATTTTCGCCCTCTAATATAGGCCGATTTGACAAAAATGCGACCCCCGCGATGGGAGATGATGAATCCGCGCATGGCAGCTCCGCGGATGAAATTAATCAAGTTATTTCAATGACTTATATGGCTTATAATTTGCCAAGCAGCAGCAGGACGACCAGCACCGCCAGCACGACGCCGCCGATGCCCATGCCGGAATGGCCCATCCCATAGCCGTAGCCGCCGACGCGGCCGGACAGGCCGCCGATCAGATAGATGATCACCAGGATGATCAGGACGGTCCCGAGTCGCATGGCATCCTCCCTGGCGGCCGCCAAATGCGATGATCGGCCGCACGCCAGACGAGAAAAGCACATCGCGCGGCCGGGTTCCATGAAGGAACCGGGCCGCGCGCAACCTTATTTCGGCTCCAGCTTCAGCGCGGCCGAGTTGATGCAGTAGCGCAGGCCGGTCGGCCCGGGGCCGTCGGGGAAGACGTGGCCGAGATGGCCGCTGCATTTGGAGCAGAGCACCTCGGTGCGGATCATGCCGTGGCTCGCGTCCCGCTCCTCGTCGATATGGCTCTCGACGGCGGGCTGGGTGAAGCTCGGCCAGCCGCAGCCGGAATCGAACTTGGCGTCTGACTCGAACAGCACATTGCCGCAGCCGGCGCACGTGTAGGTGCCGGCGCGGTGGTCGTGCTCATACTCGCCCGAGAAGGGACGCTCGGTCGCCTTCTCGCGCAGCACCGCGTACTGCATCGGCGACAATTCGCGCCGCCACTGCTCTTCGCTCTTGATGACCTTGTCGTCCGTGGTTTTCATTTTGGTGTCGGGCATGGGTCTCCCGTTTGTTTCGGTGATCCCGCGATCAGTTGGTGGCCTTGCTGGCACTCACCAGCGTCGGCTTTTCAATGTAGTTATCCGCGAACAGCTTTTTCAGGTTCTCGACCTTGGGCAGGTCGTTATAGGCGATGTAAGGCTGGTTCGGGTGCAGCGTCAGATAGTCCTGGTGGTAGGCCTCCGCCGGGTAGAAGGCCTCCAGCGCGCCGACCTTGGTCACGATCGGCTTGCTGAACACCTTGGCGCCGTTGAGCTGGGCGATATAGGCCTCCGCCACCTTCTTCTGCTCGTCGGAGGTGGTGAAGACGGCCGAGCGATATTGCGTGCCGACGTCGGGGCCCTGGCGGTTGAGCTGGGTCGGGTCGTGCGCCACCGAGAAGTAGATCTGGAGGATCTTGCCGTAGGAGATCTTCTTCGGGTCGTACTTGATCTCGACCGCCTCGGCATGGCCGGTCCGGCCGCTCGAGACCGTCTGGTAGTCGGCGGTCGCCTTGGTGCCGCCGGCATAGCCGGAGACCGCGTTGACGACGCCCGCGGTGTGCTGGAAGACGCCTTGCACGCCCCAGAAGCAGCCGCCGGCGATCACGGCGGTCTGGATCCCGCTCGCAGGGGCCGTATCCATGGCGGGGGCGGGGATCACGACCGCATCCTCCGCAGCCCGGGACGGCGCGGCAAAGGTTAGCGAAAGGGCGGTGGTTGCGGCGAGCAGGGAGGCGAGGGCAGGTCGGCGCATGGCGGATCCTCTTTCGGAAGGTCTGACAGTCTAGGGCGGTCGGAGCCGGACGAACAGTTGCCCGGCTGGGTTTTCGCACCATCCGAGGTACGGACGCGGCCGCCGATTGTTACGGTGGGACGGACACGAGTCTGTGAAACGCGCCGCGCGGGATAGCCGGGCGCCAGCAGCTTGGCGAGACCGGGAACTCCGCGCTAGATGAACCGGTGCTATCGATGATCGACTTAAGAAGAATCTGGCTGGAGCAGGCCTGACCCATGCTGCGCGTCGTTTCCCTGACCCTCGTCATCCTGACCGCCGGCCTGTTCAGTGCGGCGGCCGACCCGCAGGCCGACGATCTCACCCTCTGCCGCGACCGCCAGGCGGAGGCCCAGGCCCGCGCGAGCGCCTGCGACAATCTGCTGAAGGCCGACAAGCTCGGCGGCAAGGACAAGGCCATCGCGCTCTCCGTGCGCGGCAACACGCTGATCAGCAAGCGCGATTACGACCGCGCGATCGAGACCCTGTCCATCGCGATCGATCTCGATCCTGATTACGTCATTGCTCTCAACCTGCGCGGCCTCGCCTATGAGCGCAAGGGCCAGGACGACCTCGCCATGGCGGACTACAACCTCGCCCTCCAGAAGCGCCCCACCTACGGTGTCCCCTACAACAATCGGGGCGTCATCTACGCGCGCCGCGGCGCGTTGCAAAGCGCGATCGACGATTTCAGCCTGTCGATCAAATACACGCCCAAATTCCTGCTCGGCTGGACCAATCGCGCCCGCGCGCGCACGCTGATGAAGGATTTCGACGGCGCGATCGCCGATTTCGCGGAGGCCGAGAAGATTGACCCGGCCGCGCCGCAGATCGCCAGCAACCGCTGCATCACTTACGGCATGATGGGCAAGTATGCGCAGGCCCTTGCCGACTGCAACGGCCTGATCGAGCGGCAGCCGAAAAACGTGTTCGCGATCAACAACCGCGCCGACGTCAGCATGATGAAGGGCGACCTCGACGCCGCGCTGAAGGACTACAACACGGCCATCCAGATCAATCCGAATAACATCCGCGCGCATTCCGGCCGCGGCCAGATCTACGAGCGGAAGAAAGATCTCGCGCAGGCGCGCGCCGATTACCGCGCTGCCGCCTATTCGCTGACGAAGTTCGACGAGCCCGACGTTGCCCGCGCCCGTGCCGTCGCGCAGGAGCGACTCGCCGCGCTGACGCTGCAGGCGCCGGCCGGAGCAACCGGGCGCCGCGTGGCGCTGGTGATCGGCAACGGCGCCTACAAGAACGTCCATGCTTTGCCCAATCCGCCGCGCGATTCCAAACTGATCGCGAGCGTGCTGCGCGACGTCGGCTTCCAGAGTGTGATTTCCGTCAATGACCTCACCCGCGACAAGTTCTTCGACGCGTTGAAGGCCTTCGCGGAGGAAGCGGAGAAGGCCGACTGGGCCGTGGTCTATTACGCCGGTCACGGCTTCGAGATCGGTGGGGTGAACTATCTCGTTCCCGTCGACGCCAAGCTCGCTGCCGACAAGGACGCCGAGACCCAGGCGGTCGCCCTCGAGCAGGTGATCGCCGCGGTCGGTGCCGCGCGAAAAATGCGACTCGTGGTTCTGGATGCCTGCCGCGACAATCCGTTCGCGCCGAGCATGCAGCGCACGCTGTCGCTGAAGCTGGTCGACAAGGGCTTTTCCAACATCGAGCCCGGCGCCGGCTTCATGGTGGTCTATGCCGCCAAGCACGGCGAGACCGCGATGGACGGCGACCGCAGCGCCAACAGCCCGTTCGCCACCGCGCTGGCCCGCGAGATCAAGCAGCCCCGCATCGAGATCAGGAAACTGTTCGACATCATCCGCGACGACGTCTGGGCCGCCACCAGGCACGAGCAGCAGCCGTTCACCTACGGCTCGCCGCCGGGACGCGAGGATTTTTACTTTGTGGCGGGGAAGTAAGGGGCGCGATTCCGGCGCCCCATTCTCCGTGCCGTAGGGTGGGCAAAGCGAAGCGTGCCCACGCCTTGTTGCTTATGGAGGGAGATCGTGGGCACGGCGCTACGCGCCTTTGCCCACCCTACGGGAGCGGAGTTTCAGACGACGATGCTGAGCCGCTTCGCCGCCCGCGTGATGCCCGTGTACAGCCGCCGCGCCCTTGAGTCCTGAAACGCAAAACTCTCGTCGAACAGCACGACGTCGTCCCATTGCGAGCCCTGCGACTTGTGCACGGTGAGCACGTAGCCGTAGTCGAACTCGTCATAGGGCTTGCGCTGCTCCCAGGCGATCTGCTCGACGCCGCCCTCGAAGCAATCGGCGCGCACCGAGACCTTGGTCACCTTGTGGCCGAAATCCTCGTCCGGCGACAGCCGCATCGAGAGAATGCGCGATTTCGAGCGCGAGGTGTTGCGCGACTTCACGCGCCACAGCCCGCCGTTGAACAGGCCCTTCTTGCGGTTGTTGCGCAGGCACACCAGCTTGTCGCCGGCGACCGGGAAGACGTCCTCGATGTTCTGGCGCTGGCGTACCCGCATATTGTACGCGCGCCTTGTGTTGTTGCGGCCGACCAGCACCTGGTCAGCGCCCATGACACGATCGGGATCGAGCTCCTTGCGCGACACCACCTCGCTCTCGCCGTAGCGGCCGATGTCGAGCTCGCGGCCTTCGCGGACATCCATCGACATCCGCACGATCGGATCGTCCTGCGCCTGGCGGTGCACCTCGGTCAGCATCGCGTCGGGCTCGGTGTTGGTGAAGAAGCCGCCGCCCTGGATCGGCGGCAGCTGCGCGGGATCGCCGAGCACGAGCAGCGGGCAGTCGAACGACATCAGGTCGCGGCCCAATTCGGCGTCGACCATCGAGCATTCGTCGATCACGATCAGCTTCGCCTTCGAGGCCGGCGCGTCGTCCCACAACTCGAAGCTCGGCTGCTCCTCGCCGGATTCGCGGGCGCGGTAGATCAGCGAGTGGATGGTGGAGGCGTCGTCGCAACCCTTGTTGCGCATGACGAGGGCGGCCTTGCCGGTGAAGGCGGCGAACTTCACCTCGCCGTCGACGCCGTCGGCGATGTGCCGGGCCAAGGTCGTCTTGCCGGTCCCGGCAAAGCCGAACAGGCGGAAGATCGGCGGCGTGCCATTGCGGCCCGGCTTGGCCTTCAGCCAGTCGCCGACGGCCTTGAGAGCGGCATCCTGATGCGGTGTGAAACTGGACATATCTGTCTTGAGGAAGAGCGAAACGAGGCGATTCGCCGTTCCCCAAAACTAACCATTCGGACCAAGGGTTCAAGGCAAGATCAAAGACGTAATACTCGTGTTGTGCTGGGGCGGAGCCGAGGATCGGCCCCCCTGTCTAATCGGACTCAGAGAGGTTTGATCATTTCCAGGACGTTTAGTCCGCCAGAATTTATGACGGGGCTTCCGGTCGGAGTGTTTCCCGTATCAAAAACATGTTCCCAGAATCCGGCGCTCGATTTTCCTCCAAATGTCGTGAGGGACTGTTGGTAGTCTACCCACAATGGCAGCCGTCCGAGGTGCGCTAGGAAGTTCTTGATGTTGATCCAAACTTGTTCTGGGAACGGATACTGGAATAACTTCTCGGTGCGCACGTTCTTTGTCTCGTGTTGGAATGATATGATCGATCTCAAGCTGATCCGAACCGAGGTCCATCTTGTGTCCTGTGATGAAGCAGGACCCTTGCTGGCGCTGCCAAAGGCGCTCTCTCAATTTCTTACGTTCTTCGGGCGAAAGCCTTTGCAAAGCAAGGGACGACATAAAATCTCTCTTAAAATGAATTTACAAAGTCATATTGCTTCATGATCGAATCGATTGCAAGTCGAGCGCAGTACGATATGCAACCAGGGCTCCTGCGTCATCGCTGGTGCGTGCGAGGCTCGCGCGCGGAACATGCACTCCGGCGCCATGCTCTCATGTTTTAGGGCGCCCAAGAGGATGGGCGCGGACCGGCCCTACTGCCAGCCGGGAACGCCGCGCATGTCGGGCAGCTGGTGGGCGATGCCCTTGTGGCAGTCGATGCAGGTCTTTTCCTTCGTGAACAGGAAGCGCTGGTGCGCCACCGAGGCCCGCGGCGACTGCTTGGTGATGTCCATGGAATCGGCACTGTGGCAGTTGCGGCATTCCAGGGAATCGTTGGCCTTGAAACGCGCCCATTCGTGCGCGGCGAGCTCCAGCCGGTGGTCCAGGAATTTTTCCCGGGTGTTGATCGTGCCGAAGATCTTGCCCCAGACCTCCTTGGAGGCCTGCATCTTGCGCGCAATCTTGTCGGTCCAGTTGTGCGGAACGTGGCAATCCGGGCAGGTCGCGCGCACGCCGGAGCGGTTGCTGAAGTGGATGGTCGATTTCAGCTCGGCGAAGACGTTGTCCTTCATCTCGTGACAGCCGGTGCAGAATTTTTCGGTGTTGGTCAATTCCAGCGCGGTGTTGAAGCCGCCCCAGAAGATCACGCCCGCAACGAAACCGGCCAGCACCAGGGTGCCGAGGGCGAACACCGAGCTCGGCCGGGTCAGCACCCGCCAGAGCTCCAGCGCAAAGTCCCAGCTTCGCGCGATGAAGCCGCGCTTGGTTTTCAGCTCTGCATTGGGCTCGCCAGCAGTCGTCGTCATCGGCGGCCACCCGGGCTTGCGCGCGACAGCAGCGTGTCGATGTCGATGAAGTCGTTGCTGACGGGCGGATTGGCGCTGTTCTGTGGCACGTGGCATTCGGTGCAGAAGAAGCGCCGCGGCGAGATCGAGGCCAGAAACTGGCCGTCGCGGTCCATGAAATGCGTGATCGAGACCATCGGCGCCTGCGATTCCGCCGTGCGTGCCCGCGCATGGCAGGACAGGCATTTGTTGCCGTTGAGGTCGATCTGATAGCCGTCGATGGTGTGCGGGATGACCGGCGGCTGCTCCGGATAGTTGCGCACCTCCTTCTCGGACGTGTTGCGGTTCGGCAGCATCGGCGGCGCCGGGCCCTCGTCATTGAGTGGGGCCGGACCGCGCAGGCCTGAGGTGACGGTCTGTGCGGTCAGCGAGCTCGCGCCCGCGGCGATCGCGAAGGCGAGCAGTGCGATTGCGGATCGTTTCATCATGACAGGTTCACCCGCTCGATGCGCACGGCGCATTTCTTGAAGTCGGTCTGCAGCGAAATCGGATCGGTCGCGTCCAGAGTCACCTTGTTGATCAGCTTGGACTCGTCGAACCACGGCACGAAGACGAGGCCCTTCGGCGGCCGGTCGCGACCGCGCGTTTCGACCCGGGCGCGGATGAAGCCGCGGCGGGAGACCACCTTCACCTCGTCCCCGCGACGGAGCTTGGCATCCGCCGCGTCGTCGGGATGCATGAAGCACACGGCTTCGGGGAAGGCCTTGTACAGCTCGGGCACGCGGCGCGTCATGGTGCCGGAATGCCAGTGCTCCAGCACGCGGCCGGTCGAGAGCCAGTAGGGATATTCGTTGTCGGGCGATTCCGCTGCCGGCTCGAACGGCAGCGCGAAGATGCGCGCCTTGCCGTCGGGATAGCCGTAGAACTGCACGTCGGTGCCCTGCTTGACGTAGGGGTCGCTGCCCTCGCGGAAACGCCACTTCGTCTCCTGGCCGTTGACGACGGGCCAGCGCAGGCCGCGCTCGCGGTGATAGGTCTCGAACGGCGCGAGGTCATGGCCATGGCCACGGCCGAACTGGGCATATTCCTCGAACAGGCCCTTCTGCACGTAGAAGCCGAATGCCTTGGCTTCCTCGTTGGAATAGCCTTGTTCGATCTCCGTAACAGGGAATTTATCGACCTGGCCGTTCTTGTAGAGCACATCGAACAGCGTCTTGCCGCGAACGTCCGGCTTCTTGGCGATCAGCTCCTCGGGCCAGACCTCCTCGATCTTGAAGCGTTTTGAAAATTCCATGAGCTGCCAGAGGTCCGACTTGGCTTCGCCGGGCGCGGTGACGAGTTGGTGCCAGAACTGGGTGCGCCGCTCGGCATTGCCGTAGGCGCCTTCCTTCTCCACCCACATCGCAGTCGGCAGGATCAGATCGGCGGCCAGTGCCGTCACGGTCGGATAGGCGTCCGAGACCACGATGAAATTGTCGGGGTTGCGGAAGCCGGGATAGGTCTCCTCGTTGACGTTGGGGCCCGCCTGGAGGTTGTTGTTGACCTGCACCCAATAGGCATTGATCAGGCCGTCCTTCAACATCCGGCTTTGCAGCACGGCGTGCGCGCCGTTCTTGTCGGGAATGGTGCCTTCGGGCAGCTGCCAGATGTGCTCGGCGTGGTCGCGATGCGCCTTGTTGGTCACGACCATGTCGGCGGGCAGGCGGTGCGAGAAAGTGCCGACCTCGCGCGCGGTGCCGCAGGCCGAGGGCTGGCCGGTCAGCGAGAACGGGCTGTTGCCGGGCGAGGAGATCTTTCCGGTCATAAGATGGATGTTGTAGACGAGGTTGTTGCACCAGACGCCGCGGGTGTGCTGGTTGAAGCCCATGGTCCAGAACGAGACCACCTTGATCTTGGGATCGGCGTAGAGCTCGGCGAGCGCCTCCAGCCGGTTCAGCGGCACGCCGGACATCTCGGCTGCCTTTTCCAGCGTGTATTCCGACACGAACTTGACGTACTCGTCATAGCTCATGTCGGTGGAGTCGTTGGCCTTCGCTGCACCCGTTGCCTTTTTCTGAAGCGGATGCTCCGGCCTCAAACCGTAGCCGATATCGGTCTGCCCCCGCCTGAAAATCGTATGCGCGGCGACGAAGTCCTTGTTCACCCGACCGGTCTTGATGATGTGATTGGCAATGGCGTTGAGGATGTAGAGGTCGGTCTGCGGCTTGAACACCATGCCGATGTCGGCGAGGTCGAACGAGCGGTGCTCGAAGGTCGAGAGCACGGCGACGCGGACATGCGGCGCGGACAGCCGGCGGTCGGCGAGGCGCGTCCACAGGATGGGGTGCATCTCCGCCATGTTGGAGCCCCACAGCACGAAGGCGTCGGTCGCCTCGATGTCGTCGTAGCAGCCGGGCGGCTCGTCGATGCCGAAAGTGCGCATCATGCCGGCGACGGCGGAAGCCATGCAGTGCCGCGCATTGGGATCGATGTTGTTGGTGCGGAAGCCGGCCTTGAACAGCTTCGAGGCTGCATAGCCTTCCCAGATCGTCCACTGGCCGGAGCCGAACATGGCGACGCCGTTGGGCCCGCGCTTCTTGAACGCCTCCTTCCACTTCACCTCCATGATGTCGAAGGCTTCGGTCCAGGACACGGGCGTGAACTCGCCGTTCTTGTCGTATTTGCCGCCCGTCTTGCGCAGCATCGGCTGGGTCAGGCGGTCATGGCCGTACATGATCTTGGAGAGGAAGTAGCCCTTGACGCAGTTGAGGCCGCGGTTGACCTCGGCCTTGATGTCGCCGTGGGTGGCGACGACGCGATTGTCCTTCGTCGCGACCATCACCGAGCAGCCGGTGCCGCAGAAGCGGCAGGCGGCCTTGTCCCATTTCATTTCGCTGTTGTCGCGCTCGGTGACGAGATTGGCGGCGAGCGCCGGAGTCGGCATGCCTGCTGCGGCGGCCGCAATCGCGGCGGCCTCGAGCTTGAGCATCTGGCGGCGGTCGAGCTTTGGCGATGTCATGATGGCTCTCCCGGCCCTTAGGCGGTTTCGATGGCGTGGAAGACCAGCGCTGCGGAATAGACGTTGGGCAGCGACTGGATGGTGTTGAGCAGGGTGCCAAGGCTGCCGGCGTCCGGCGCCTCAGTGACGACGATGAGCTTGCCGCGCGCATCGCGGCCATGGATCTCGCAGCCGGGCAGCGCGGCGATCTCAGCTTCGAGTTCGGCGAGGCGCTCGGGGCGCGCCTGCACGATGATGCTGGCGATCTCGCAGCCTGGCGGAGAGATGACGCGCTCGGCGCTGAGGACCCGGCCGGTGATCAATGCGCGGCGGTTGAGTGAGGCTCGGGCCATGATGCCTGTCTTTCGCTTGGAGGAGATCAATGCGGGGAGGGCGGCGGGCCGGGAGGACCGGCAAACATCTGGTAGATCCAGACACCGAGCCCATAGGAGCCGACTGTTCCGACCGCGAGGACGGGCATCACGATCGCGGTCAGGAACAGGAAAGCGAAAATCTCCATGCGCTTGCGGCGCACGCGCGAAGTCGTGTCGTCAGGGGCCGACATATTCGGTCTCTTCGGGATGGTATGGGAAGCGGGACGGCATCCGGGCCGTTGCCTTGCAGCCCTTTTGCTGCAATCGGCCCGCGGTGGCGTTGATCTGGATCAACCTGTCGACTTGCGCGGATGTCGCAGCGGCGGCGCCGAGGCGGGTATGCGTCGCCATGCCAGGCTCGGGATCAGTCTCCCGCGCGGCGGAATTGCTGCTCCGTAGACAGCTCCGCCTCACACCTTAAGATGAGCTTAACAAAAATAAGCGGGAGAGCGACGCCATGAAGTTCGGCATCTTCTACGAGCTGCAGCTGCCGCGGCCCTGGGTGGCCGGCGACGAGCTCCGGCTCTACCAGAATGCCCTCTCGCAGATGGAACTCGCCGACAAGCTCGGTTACGACCATGCCTGGGTGGTCGAGCATCATTTCCTCGAGGAATATTCGCACTCGCCGTCACCGGAATCCTTCCTGGCCGCCGCAAGCCAGCGCACCAGGAACATCCGGCTCGGGCATGGCATCCTGCAGCTCACCACCAATCACCCGGCGCGCGTTGCCGAGCGTGTTGCTGTGCTCGATCTGCTCTCGAACGGCCGC
This sequence comes from Bradyrhizobium shewense, assembly GCF_900094605.1. GTDB lineage: Bacteria > Pseudomonadota > Alphaproteobacteria > Rhizobiales > Xanthobacteraceae > Bradyrhizobium > Bradyrhizobium shewense. The sequence goes on from NZ_FMAI01000005.1 coordinate 184,733, forward strand.
TGCGAGTTCGGCATGGGCGAGAGCGCCTCGATCACCGAGCTGACGCCGTTCGGCCGCGACATGGAGACCAAGAAGGAAGTGTTCGAGGAGGCGGTTGCCGCGATCTTCCCGATGTTCAAGGATGCGGGCAGCGAGCATCACGGCAAGTATTTCGACATTCCCCTGCGCAACGTCGTGCCAAAGCCGGTGCAGAAGCCGCATCCGCCGTTGTGGATGGCGTGCTCGCAACTGCCGACCATCGAGCGTGCCGGCCGCCATGGTTTTGGCGCGCTCGGCTTCCAGTTCGTCAGCGCCGACGCCGCGCATGCCTGGGTGCACGCCTATTACAACGCGATGACCAAGCGGCTGCATAAACTGGCCGACTACCAGATCAACCCGAACATGGCGCTGGTGTCGTTCTTCATGTGCGCCAAGACGGATGAAGAGGCGCGCGCGCGCGCCGACGGCGCCACCTTCTTCCAGTTCGCGCTGCGCTTCTACGGCGCCTCGCAGAACCGCCAGCGGCCCGCGCCCTACACGATCAACATGTGGGACGAGTACAACAAGTGGAAGCGCGACAATCCCGAGGCACAGGAAGCGGCCTTGCGGGGCGGCCTGATCGGCTCGCCGGAAACGATCCGCAGGAAGCTGAAGCGCTTCCAGTCCTCGCATATCGACCAGGTCATCCTGCTCAACCAGGCCGGCAAGAACAGCCACGAGCACATCTGCGAATCGCTCGAGCTGTTCGGCCGCGAGGTGATGCCTGAGTTCCAGAACGACCCGGCGCAGGCGGCCTGGAAGCACGGCGTGATGAGCGGCCAGATCAAGCTGGAAGAGATCGACACCGAGGCCTTTACGGACCGCTACGGAAAGCTGGCGATCAACGTCGCACCGGCGAAGGCCGCCGGGTAGGGGGCTCTGTTGCCAAAACACCGGATCTATACAACCAGCTTCGCGAGCGTTTACCCACTCTACGTTGCGAAGGCGGAGAAGAAAGGGCGCTCGAAGGCTGAGGTCGATCAGATCATCTCATGGTTGACGGGCTATGGTCAGAAAGAGCTGCAAATCCAGTTGGAAAAGCAGACGGACTTCGAAGCCTTCTTTGCGGAGGCCCCCGCAATCAACCCTTCGCGCGCCCTCATCAAGGGTGTGGTGTGTGGCGTTCGGGTGGAGGACGTCAAGGAGCCCACGATGCGGGAAATCCGCTACTTGGATAAGTTGATTGACGAACTGGCCCGGGGAAAAACAATGGACCAGATACTGCGAAGAAAGTGATTTCGAGCAGCCACATCTGTCCATTCGGCTCAGCGACTTCCGCGCAATCTGCTACGCAGAGCCGGCACTTCCAGCCTGCCGCCATTGCTGGTAGACCATGTCAAAAGCGACAGGGAGAAGACGATGCACCCTCGCGGGACACCTACAACTCCAGCGGCTAGTGACATCACGCCCGCGGTGCTCGCCATCGGCCGCTCCGATTTCCCAAAAGTCCTCATCGACACGCTGCGCCGGCAGGCCGATGTCGGTCATTGCATGGTGTTCGCGCTGAGCCGTGCCGGTGCCGCGACCTGCCTGCTCGATGCCGGCAACATCCCGATCGGCGGCGATCTCGGTGCCGCCTATGCCGGCCAGTTCCACGAATCCGATCCCAACCGCGATGCGCTGTTCGAAGGCGAGGGCACCGCGCCGATCATGCTCCCGAGCTTCGCGCCGCGCATGTACGGCGCGCGCTACCGCAAGATCTTTTTCCACGATTCCGGCATCGTCGACAAATGCGCCACTGCGATCTGGACGGGCGACACCTGCTTCTACGTCAACTTCTACCGCATCACGTCCCAGGGCCGTTTCAATGCCGCGCAACGCGAGCGGCTCCAGGCGATCGCTCCGGCGATCGGTGCGAGTATCGCGCGTCATTTTCAGGAGAAGCTGGCGCCCGATCTCTCGACGCTGTTCGCGACGCGCGCGCCACTCTCGAACCTGACACCGCGTGAGCAGGAGGTCTGCCGCCGCATCCTGCTCGGTTTCAGCTCCGAAGCGATCTCGCAAGGACTCGGCATCAGCCTGCATTCGACCCTGACCTACCGCAAGCGCGCCTATCAGCGGCTCGGCATCTCCTCGCAGAACGAATTGTTCTCGATCGTGCTGCGCCTGCTGGCGGGGCCTCACGGCCTAAATTGACGAGACTCTAAGCCCGCGATACCTGCTTCCGAGAGCAAAGCGGACACGCAGTCCACCCTCGGGGATCGTCGCCTTTTGACCCGAAGCTGACGTTTCGGATCCGTGGGCGGAACGTTGATCTAGATCAACTGAAGCGTTGCGGATTGAGCCTCGGGTAGCGTCCACAGGGTTCTTATGTCTCCGAGAGGGAGCTTTCGATGACCCGTGCCCGTCAGGTGACGATAGCTCAAGGCCAGAAAGCCGCTTGGTAAACCGCCGCAACTTGCTGCTTTGTGGCACCGCACTCATCGCCGCTTGTTTGCTGTGCGCGCAGGGAACCAGCCTTGCGCAGCAAACCATCGGCACGCCGGGCTCACCCGGGTCTACCACGACGATAGATGGAAAATATCTTCCGCCGCCGCCGCCGAAGTTTGGCGGCGACATCAACCTGTAGGCCAGTCAGTCCAAACCGTACTGGGCGCGGTATGTCACAGCTCCTAGCCCGTAGCGGATATTCACGGCGATGCGAGTTTTGCCGAAGTAGCACAGGCTCGCAAACGTCGATCGGCTACTATCAGACGTGGCATTGTGCCACGGTTCAAGCGCAAGGAGGAAGCCATGATAAATCTAAAAGTTCTTGCTGCGGTCGTGATTGCGGCATCCGCCCTGTCCAGCTCTGCTGCACTGGCGCAGGCGGCCCTTTCCAATCCTGACGAATGCCAAGCTGAATTCGCGAGCTGCACGGGTCTTGGAACCGGGAGTACTCCCACCGGCGGCTATCAATATCGGCAATCGAATCGGCGAACGGTATATCGGCAGCCGGCGGCGGCGGCGGGCGCTACCGTTGGCAGCTGGGGCAATTCGTACGCGATGTCCGGGGCCGGCGAGATGGGCTGGCACGGCAACTGGAATGCGTATGCTGCCCGCAACGGCATCGTCTGCAGGCCCGGCACCTATTTCAAGGGTGCTGACGGTCTCCGGCATCTCTGCCAATAGGTCATCCGCTCTGAGGCTGAATCAGGCGGCCCCAAAAGGGCCGTCTGTTTCATGCCGGAGAGTAGCTCTCGTTTCTGAGTGCGCCAGCATGGAGGCGGGCAGGCACTTGTCTGCCAGCTGACGACCGCTTCTGGCCCTTCACCGAAGTAGCGCCCCGTCTGACGGAGGTCCGCTCACCGCTGCCGAGCGGACCAGATTTGCTCAACCTGAGTTATTCGCAGTTTGACCCGATGCAGACATCTAGCCGCTCAATGTCCCGCATTCACTACACATATTTTGCTGAGCTTTGTCGGCATTGAGAGCGGGTCTCGTCCAACAACAACAAACGAGAAGCCGTCATCCATGCAACCTAGTCGGTGGGTTGATTAGTGTGCACGACCTTCATCCGTACCAGATCATCCAGCAACGCCCTCGCGTCCCGCAGGTCCGGGCAGTTGAAGCCCTCGCTAAACCAGCCGTATATCGGCGCGAGCAGATCGTACGCCGCTTCTCGCCGGTCCTGGTGTTGCCAGAGTCGGGCCAAGCCCAGGGCTGTCCGCAGTTCCAGAGATTTAGCTTTTTGGCTTCGGGCGATCTCTAAGGAGCGGCGAAGGCACGCCTCCGCATCCCCCGTCGCCGCCCTCTCCAGCAGCAGTTCGCCGCGCACCCTATGGATCTCGGCTTCGAGAAGCCTTTCGTGGAACGTGCGGGCATGCTCTGCTGCGACCTTGATATGATCGAGACCCGCCGCAACGCGACCCGCCTTCGCACACGCATCCCCTAGCCCGACGCTCATTTGCGTCGTAGCGAGCTCGGCGCCCAGCGCCTGCCAGTCGGTCCAACCTTGTTCCATCTCGGCGATACCATCATCGGTTCGACCGAGCGCCGCGCGAGCTCGGCCTCTCATGATCATGGCGTAGGCCGTCCACTGCGGGAAACCGTACACAGCGCAGATAGCTGAGGAGGCGTCGGCGCGCTCCAAGGCTTCAGAAAATTCGTTACGATAAACATGTAGCGCGGATGCGAGGCCGAGGGTCATGGCGTAAATGAAAGGGTTGGACAGCCGCTCGGCATCGGCCAACGCTTTGCTGATCAGTACGCTCGACTTGTCCGGATAGCCGAGGAACCATGTTAGCCACGAGCCATAAGCGCGGCAGAGCACGCTCGGGTCCTCGCCGTAGACGAGGATCTCTGCGCGCGCCTTGTCGGCATCCCAAAACTCGATGGCCTGACGAAAGCTTTCCCAGCCGGACTCGAATTCGCCGCTGAAAAATCGAGCGCAGCCTTGCGCCCGATGAGCGAGCGCCCGACGTGTATCATCACCTTGCGCATCTGCCAGGGCCACCAAATCGGCGCTCAGTGCTTGCGCCTTCAGGAGCGGCTTGCGCAGGAATGCGCTATTCCAAAGGCCGCGCAACACGGTAAAGCGGTGCGGAGTCTCGGTCACGCTGCCGCATAGGTCGCTCGCTCGGTCGTAGATGCTTTCGACGTCAGCGGCCATGTAGCCTCGTGCTGCGATCGTCGGTACGCCGAGGGCGATGAGCAGCTCAAGCTCCTGCCGATCTCGCTCCAGTCCCGCCGATTTCGTCCCCAACAACTCCAGTGCTTTGGTGTAGTGGGTGATCGCCTCTTCGTTGGCGGAACGCACCGCAGAGCGCCGTCCTGCTCTCAGGCTATAAGCGATGGCATCATCGATGAGCCCCGCCTGCGCATAGTGATGCGCGAGAAGTTCGGGTTGGGTCTCAACGATTTGGGGCATCAGCTCCGTGATCGCTACAGCGATGCGGCCGTGAAGCTGTCGACGCGTTGAGCGCAGAAGGCTTCGATAGGCGGCGTCCTGCACGAGCGCGTGCTTAAACATGTAGGTTGTTTCAGGCAGCGCTCCCCTAGGAAAGATCAGTTCCGCCTTGCTAAGCTCGTCGAGTGCGTTCTCCAGCGCCCTGTCGTGTACCGGCGCCACGGCATCCAGCAGCCTGTAGGTAAACTCCCTTCCAATGACAGCCCCGATCTGGGCGATCTCCCTCACGGGCGCGAGGTGGTCGAGCCTCGCCAACAGACTGTCGTGCAGCGTTGCCGGAATCGCCAGAGGAGGCAGCGGGCCCTGCAGAACATAGCGGTCGGCGGCTTCCTCCAGGAGCCCCGATCCCAGGATTGCTTTGGTGAGCTCTTCCACGAACAGCGGCACCCCATCCGTCTTCGCGATGATCTTGTCTCGGACGTCGGCCGGCAACATCTTGCCGTCCGTCAATCTGTCGATCATCTCCGCCACATGGCTCCGCTCCAGCCGATTCAAAGCGAGCGCAGTCACGTTTGGATAGTGGCCCCACGGCACTTCGAACTCGGGACGGAACGTGACGATCAGCAGAACCGGCCAGCACTGCAGCCGGTCGATGGTTCGCGTAAACGATTCAAGAGTCGTCGGATCAATCCAGTGCGCATCTTCCAGGATGAACAAGACTGGGCGTTGCTTCGCCAGGCCGCCGAGCAGCTCGTTGAGCGCCAGTAAAGTTCGCTCCTTCTGCTCTCGGGGCGTGAGGTTGAGTGCTACGTAGCGGTCCTTGATCGGCAGCGACAAAAGCGTCGCAAAGATTGGCGCAACATCATCGATCGTCGAGAACGAACGTGCCAGAACCTGTTCTAATTTGTCGAGCTTAACCTCAGCGGAGTCGTCAGGCGCAATCCCGGCCGCACGCTCGAGTCGGGAAATCACGGGATAAAACGGACTATTCGTATGATGAGGCGAGCACTGATACAGGATGGGCGTATGGTCGTCGTCGACGATTTTCTGCCGGATCTCCGCGACGATCCGCGACTTGCCGATTCCGGCCTCGCCGGACAAGAGGATGACTTGGCCTTCGCCATTTTGCGCCTGGACCCAGCGGTCCATCAGAAGATCGACCTCGCGTTCGCGGCCAAAAAAGCCGGTCGCACGTTGAGCCTGCCCAGCCTCGAAGCGACTTTCGGCCGCGCGTTCGCCAACGACCCGCCACGACGGAATTGGATTGGCCATTCCCTTGAGAAACCGCAGGCCAAGATCCTCGAGGTCGAACAATCTGCCGAGCAGCTGTCTCGTTCCGTCGGCGATGACAACACTGTTCGGCTCGGCGATGACCTGGAGACGGGCTGCAAGGTTCGGCGTCTCGCCGATGACGACCTGCTCCTGAGACGAACCTTCGCCCACCGTCCCGCCGACCACCACGAGACCCGTGCCGATGCCCACTCGGACCTCTAGTCGCACCTTGGTCGGCAGCATCAGTCGGCTGATAACATCGACGACCGCGAGTCCCGCTCTGACCGCGCGTTCCGCATCGTCTTCATGAGCCCTCGGATAGCCGAAATAAGCAAGCACGCCGTCGCCCATGAACCTTGCGATGAAGCCGTCAAATCGACGGATCGCCTGGACGCACGCGTCCTGAAATCCCCGGATGACCTCGCTCAGGTCCTCTGGATCGAGGCGAGCCGAAAGCGCCGTCGAGTCGGCCAAATCGCAAAACATGACGGTCAGGTGCCGGCGTTCCGCAACTTGCCGAGACAGTTCGATGCCCGGCGGCCTCTCCGTGGCAAGGGCACTTGCTCGAACATCCCACGCTAGTCCCATGCCACATTGGCCGCAGAACTTGGCGCTTGGCTCGTTCAGCGCACCACAAGCGGCGCAAATTGGCGCAAGCGGCGCTCCGCATTTGATACAGAACCTATTGCCCGCCTTGGTCTCGGCCCCGCAGCTCGGACACCTCATGGGCTTCCTCGCGATGGCTCAGCCCAATCATACTAGCACAGAGCCGAGCTCGACCGCGATTCCCCGGCGAGACCTTAGGCGGTGGTAACGGAAGAAGGGAAGACTTGAGCCTCGCTAATGCCGGCGACGCACGACGCCGTAAACCAACCGGTCGCCGCCTATCCCTAGCGCCAACTCGTTGTTGTGATGGACAAGTTACCACGCACAACCGTAGCTGCGACCGCGAGGCGCGTCATGCTTGCTAACGAGGGACTTCCGGAATTGGCCCTTAGCTGTCGTCTGTCTCTGGCCTCAGAATGTCGGCTGTCGGGCTTGAAGCGGTCAAGGTCGGAGCGGGGCCGCTCCGCCGGGCGATTCAGGCCTCGCTCGTTCCGCGATGAGAAGCGCGTTGTCCACGTCGCTAGCTCAATATCACGCGGTACTCCGAAATTTGATGCCGCCGAACAAGAGCCCGGCGTTAACCATCGCCGACGGTTCCAGCCTGGACGGCATCGCTTCGAAGTTTCTTAAATTTTGCTGGGTACCTCTGTTGGGCATGGTGACCAGGGGAAAGCGATGAAGAAGCGGGCCAAACGTGGGAAGGCAGAGACGCTCGCAATACCCATGGCCGCGAGAGTTGCCATTGGCGCCGTGGCTGTCGCCGCATTGGGCTACGGTTTGCTGTCCGGCCCGGCAAGCGTTCAGCCGGTACGCAAGCCGTCCGGACAGGAAGCCAAGGCATCGTCAAGTCCGGTTTACGTGGCGCCCCCGGTTCATGCATCCGCGCCGGCGGTAGCTCCGGCTCCGATTCCGACCCCGGCGCCTCTGGTCGAACCACCAAAAGCCGACGCTGATGGTCCCGGAGCATTGGTCCGGCAGGTGGTTGACTACGCCAGCCGCCAGACGCCCGGCACCGTGATCATCGATACCAGGAACACATTCCTCTATTTGGTTCTGAACGACACCCAGGCGTTGCGCTACGGCATTGGTGTTGGCCGCGAAGGTTTCACCTGGTCTGGCGAGCAGACTGTGGCCCGCAAGGCAGAATGGCCGGATTGGCATCCGCCTACGGAGATGGTCTCGCGTCAGCCTTATCTGCCGCGGTTCATGGCAGGTGGCCCCGGCAATCCGCTCGGCGCCCGGGCGATGTATCTGGGCGAGACCGAATATCGAATTCACGGCACCAACAAGCCCGATACGATCGGCAAGCGGGTGTCGTCCGGCTGTATCCGGCTGACCAATGAGGACGTCACGGACCTCTATGAGCGTGTGAAGGTCGGAGCGAAAGTGATCGTGCTTCCGGCAAGCGCTGCCCGCAGACCATCCCAGGGCACGCCGGCCGACGCCGCGTTCCGGTTGCCGGACCCGGCACCGCCATCGAAGCGGCCCTTGGCAGCTAACGCGCAGATGCTGCCATCTGGAGCGAAGATCGCCGAGGCCCGGTAGCTCCAAGGATCTAGCTCCAAAGGGTCGAGCTCGAAGGGTCTGGCTCCAAGGGTCTGGCTCCAAGGGTCTGGCTCCAAGGGTCAGCAGAGCGCCGCGCAGCATCGTCCGGCACGCGCTGCTGGACCGGCGGTGTCAGCTGCCGCCCTCTGCCAGTTGTCCGGCTCCAATGACGTGCGTTCCTGGTTCGCCGGCAACAGCCGCCTCGATGAGCTGCCGGGCCACGTTGGTCACCGCGCTTACACGCGCAACTCGCGGCAACAGGGGGGACGCGAAGTCTAGGACGTTCCGAACTGCTCGCTGTACCGGCCTGCTTTCGGCACGCTCGCCATCCAGGAAGCCTGGCCGCAGGATCGTCAGGGACGGGAAAGCGAGCGCCCCGATGGCCTCTTCCACCTCGCCCTTCGTCCGCGTGTAGAGAAACAGGGATCGTGGGTCGGCGCCCAAGGACGATACCAGCGCTAACCGACCGACTCCAGCGTCGCGCAGCCGCCGCGCGATCAGCAGCACCAGTTCGTAATCGATCGCTCGAAATGCTGCTGCCGACCCCGCAGCCGCCCGCGTCGTTCCGAGCGCGCAGATTGCGCCGTCGGCTCGCCATTCCTCACCGCCGGCACCAGCAATCAGATCATCGAGCCGAGGATTGGTTACCCGCTCCTCGGCTGGCAGCGCACGCCGCGTTGGCGCGATGATGCGCGTGATGCGAGAGTCCGCAAGAGCAAGCGTCATCGCGCGGCCGCCAACCAGCCCCGTCGCGCCTACGATGAGCAATGTGGTCATGACCATCCCGTCTTGGCTTTGCAGGCCAAGCTTTGCACGCCAAGTGTACAGGAACCGGTTGCCACGGCAAATTCGACGCCTGCGTCGCGACGATCTCCAAGCCCGGCACATATCGAGGTTGCGAGCCACGGGGAATTCCTTGTCGTTTTGTCCCGTCAACCGGACTTACACGTAAATGCTCTCCTGCCGTCTGTCCCCATCGCTAGGGACAGACGCCGGCCGCGGAGGTCGCTAGTCTGGCCCGAAGGATACGACAATCCGGGAGGCAGCTTTGAGCACCGCGCCGCGCATCGACATCGACCCGCCCGCGTTCTGGGCCGATCCCTATCCGATGCTCGCCAAAATGCGGAAAGAGGCGCCGATCGCGTTCGTGCCGCAGCTCGGCTCGACGCTGCTGACCAGCCGCGACGACATCTCGATCTCCGAGAAGCAGATCGACGTGTTCTCCTCGCACCAGCCCGCAGGCCTGATGAACCGGCTGATGGGCCACAATATGATGCGCAAGGACGGCGAAGCGCACCAGGTCGAGCGCCGCGCGATGTTTCCGACGGTGTCGCCGAAGACGGTGAAGGCGCACTGGACCGCGCTGTTCCAGGCCCATGCCGACCGCATCCTCGATGCGATCGAGCCGGGGCGGATCGACTTCATGCGCAATTTCGCGCTGCCGTTCTCCGGCGAATGCCTGAAGTCGATCACTGGCCTCACCAATATCGGCTTTGGCGACATGGACGCGTGGTCGCAGGGCATGATCGAGGGCATCGCCAACTATGCCGGCGACCCTGAGGTCGAGGCGCGCTGCCACGCCGCGACGTCGGGCATCGATGCCGCGATCGACGACATCCTGCCGGCGATGCGCAAGCATCCCGACCAGAGCATTTTAGGCGTGCTGCTCGCCTCCGGCATGCCGATGGAGAGCGTGCGCGCGAACGTCAAACTCGCGATCTCGGGCGGTCAGAACGAGCCCCGCAAGGCGATCGCCGGCACGGTGTGGGCGCTCTTGACCCATCCCGAGCAGCTCGATCTGGTGCGCAGGGGCGAGGTGACTTGGCTCGAGGCGTTCGAGGAATATGCCCGTTGGATCTCGCCGATCGGTATGTCGCCGCGCCGCATCGCCAAGCCGTGGAGCATCCGCGACGTCGCCTTCGAGACGGACGAGCGCGTGTTCCTGATGTTCGGCTCCGCCAATCGCGACGAGAGGCATTTTGAGCGCGCGGATCAGTTCGACGTGCGGCGTGATACGACCAAGAGCGTCGCGTTCGGCGCCGGCCCGCATTTCTGCGCCGGCGCGTGGGCCTCCCGCGCCATGATCGCCGATGTCGCACTGCCGACGGTGTTCGCGCGGGCGGCGCAGATCGAGATCGCCGATGACGAGCCGGTGCGGATCGGCGGCTGGGCGTTTCGCGGACTGCAGAATCTGCCGGTGCGGTGGCATTAGCTTGCAGCGCGAACCCTCGCCGCAAGGACGGTGTCATCGCTCGGCCTTGTGCGCAATTGCGCACTGGAGCGGGCGATCCAGTACGCCGCGGCAGTCATGTGAAGTATTGACGTCTCTGGAATACTGGATTCCCCGCCTACGCGGGGAATGACAGCGGAGGTGGTGGCGGGAGCTTCACGCCACGACGGCTCCTACTCCGCGATCATGCCATCATGCTCCTGTTTTGCCCGACGGAGCAATCGGTATCGCCTGCCGCGCAAGTCGCCTGCCATGTAAGTCATTGATCCCGCTATTGCCGGCTACTGTGCATGGGGTCGTTTTCGACATTTTGAGTCTCGGGGCGGTGCGCTCACATTCGCGTGCAGAAAAAATCCCTCTGCATCATCGCGGCCGCTTGAAAGATTAATCATGCGCGCTGCCGCACGCGCAGTGCTCGCATCGCTATTTTTCCGCACGTCTCGACACCTCCGACAACCCGCACCATCATTCCCGAACTGGAATGACTGACGGCCGCACGCGGCCGGGAGTGTGGAATGCAGCGTCGTGATTTTCTCAAACTCTCGATCGGAACCGCGGCCGCCGCTGCGTTCGCCTCGCCCGCACTTGCGCAAGGCGCGGTGAAGGAAATTCGTATCGGCTATCAGAAGAACGGCGTGCTGGTCATCACGCGCCAGCAGGCCGCGCTGGAAAAACATTTCGCGCCGCTCGGCATCGAGGTGAAATGGGTCGAGTTCTCCTCGGGCCCGCCGATGATGGAAGCGATGAATGTCGGCAGCGTCGATTACGGCGCAGTCGGCGATTCCCCGCCGGTGTTCGCGCAGGCCGCTGGCGCCGCGATCGTCTATGCCGCGGGCCAGCCCATCACCAACGGCCAGGGCATTCTGGTGCCGAAGGATTCGCCGATCCGCGCCATCACTGAGCTGAAAGGCAAGCGGGTCGGTTTCACCAAAGGCTCCAGCGCGCACAACATCGTGGTGCAGACGCTGGAGAAGGCGGGCCTGGCCTATGCCGACATCACGCCGGTTTATCTGACGCCGCCGGACGCAGGCCCCGCCTTTGCCAATGGCAGCATCGAAGCCTGGGCGATCTGGGATCCGTATTTCGCGATCGGCGAGACCAGGCAGAACGGCCGCATCCTGATCAACGCGCGCGAGGTCACCAAGACCAATTCCTTCTACATCGCCAAACGCGACTTCGCGAAGAACCACGGCGCGATCCTGCAGCAGATCGTCGACGTCACCACCGCGACAGCCAGATGGGCCGAGCAGCATCGCGACGAAGTCGCGAAGTCTCTCGCCGCGGTGACCGGCATCCCGCTGGAGATCCAGACCATCGCGGCGAACCGGTCGTCCTTCGTCGTCGGCCCCGTCACCGACGACATCGTCGCGACCCAGCAGGGCGTCGCCGATCGCTTCTACAAGCTCGGCCTGATCCCGAAGCCGATCGCGATCCGCGACATCGTCTGGCGCAATCCGGCAGCCTGATCGTGCCGACCAGCCTTCCCACACACAGGGGTTTGAACATGAGGCGTATCATCCAGCGTCTGATCGCGGCCGTCGTGCTGTCGATCGGCATCGTCGCCGCCGCGGTCGGCACGTCCTATGGTCAGGACAAGGTGGTCCGCATCGGCTACCAGAAATACGGCAAGCTGGTGCTGCTCAAGAGCAAGGGCACGCTGGAGCCGAAGCTGGCGGCCGACGGCTACAAGGTGGTGTGGACCGAATTCCCCTCCGGACCGCCGCTGCTCGAAGCGCTCAATGTCGGCGCGATCGATTTCGGCAACACCGGTGAAGCCCCGCCGATCTTTGCGCAGGCCGCCGGCGCGCCGATCCAGTATGTCGCCTATGAGCCGCCGGCCCCACAAGGCGAGGCGATCCTGGTGCCGAAGGACAGCCCGTTGAAATCGGTCACTGAGCTCAAGGGCAAGAAGGTCGCCCTCAACAAGGGCTCCAACGTCCACTACCTCCTGGTCAAAGCGCTGGAGAAGGCTGGCGTGAAATATTCGGAAGTTGAGCCGGTCTTCCTCGCGCCCGCCGATGCGCGCGCCGCCTTCGAGCGCGGCGCGGTCGATGCCTGGGTGATCTGGGATCCGTTCCAGGCCGCCGCCGAAGCGGCCACCGGCGCGCGCACACTCGCTAACGGCACCGGCATCGTCGCCAACTACCAGTTCTATTTCTCCTCGAAGAAATTCCTCGATGCCAACCCTGAGGTCGTCGACGTCGTGCTCGCCGAGCTCAGCACGGTCGACGACTGGGCCAAAGGCGACATTCATGCGGTGGCCGAGCAGCTTGCTCCGGCGATCGGATTGTCGGTGCCCGTGGTCGAGGTGGCGTTGAAGCGACAGTCCTACGGCATCAAGCCGATCACGGATGCCGTCATCGCCGACCAGCAGCAGGTGGCCGACGCGTTCTTCGCGCTGGGCCTGATCCCCAAATCCATCAAGATCTCCGACGTCGCTCGGAAGTCAGGATCGTGAGCAAGACCATGAGCAAGCAACCCAGCGCCAATATCCTCTGGTTTCTGCCGACCCACGGCGACGGCCGCTATCTCGGCACCGGCATCGGCGGCCGCGAGGTCAACTTCAACTATCTGCGCCAGATCGCGCAGGCGGCCGACCAGCTCGGCTATTTCGGCGTACTGTTGCCGACCGGGCGATCTTGCGATGATTCCTGGATCGTCGCCTCCTCAGTCGCGCCGTTCACCGAACGTCTGCACTATCTCGTGGCAGTCCGCCCTGGCCTGCAATCGCCGAGCGTTGCGGCGCGAATGACCGCGACGCTCGATCGCGTCACGGGCGGCCGGCTGCTCGTCAACGTCGTCACCGGCGGCGATCCCGTCGAGAACAAGGGCGACGGCATCTTCCTGTCGCATGACGAGCGCTACGAGGTCACCCGCGAGTTTCTCAACGTCTATAGCGACCTGCTCGCCGGCAAGACCGTCAATGTCGAGGGCAAGCACATCCATGTCGAGGGCGGCAAGTTGTTGTTCCCGCCGGTGCAGTCGCCGCGCCCGCCGCTTTATTTCGGCGGCTCGTCCGATGCCGGCATCGACGTCGCCGTCGATACCGTCGACAAATATCTCACCTGGGGCGAGCCACCGGCCCTTGTTGCCGAGAAGATTGCGAAGGTGAGGGCGGTCGCAAGCGCGCGGGGCCAAAAACTCTCCTTCGGCATCCGCCTTCATGTCATTGTTCGCGAGACCAACGAGGAAGCCTGGGGTGCCGCGAACGAGTTGATCAAGCATGTCAGCGACGACACCATCGCGCTGGCGCAGAAGAACTTTGCCCGCATGGACTCCGTCGGCCAGCAGCGAATGGCGCAGCTTCACGGCGGCAAGCGCGACAAGCTCGAGATCGCCCCGAACCTCTGGGCCGGCGTCGGCCTCGTGCGCGGCGGTGCCGGTACGGCGCTGGTCGGCGATGCCGAGACCGTCGCGGCCTGCATCAGGGAGTATCAGGACATCGGCATCGATACTTTCATCATGTCGGGCTACCCGCATCTGGAGGAGGCCTATCGCTTCGCCGAGCTGGTGTTCCCGCTGCTCGCGCTGGAGCAGCCCTCCAACGTGACCAAGCTGCACTTCAACGGCGGTCCGTTCGGCGAGACGGTCGGCAGCGACTTCCGTCCGCAACATCGGGTGTCGCAGTCATGAGCGCGATCGACAGCGTTTCACTTCCGCGCAGCTTTCGTTTGCCGCGGATCGACGGCCTGATCCAGTGGATCGTGCCGCTCGCCATCATCGCGATCTGGCAGGTCGCCAGCGTGACCGGCTTCGTGCCGACGCGGGTGCTGCCGGCCCCGAGCGACGTCCTGCTCGCCGGCTGGAAGCTGCTGCTCTCCGGCGAGCTCGTTCGCAACATCTGGGTTTCGTTCTGGCGCGCTTCGATCGGCTTTTTTATCGGCGGCAGCATCGGCTTCGCGTTCGGCCTCGCCAACGGCCTGTCGCAGCTCTCGGCCAAGCTCACCGACACCACGTTGCAGATGGTGCGCAACGTGCCGCATCTGGCGCTGATCCCGCTCGTCATCCTCTGGTTCGGCATCGACGAGAGCGCAAAACTGTTCCTGGTGGCGCTGGGCGTGTTCTTCCCGATCTACCTCAACACGCTGCACGGCATCCGCACCGTCGATCCGCAGCTGATCGAGATGGGCCGCATCTACGGCATGACCGACGGCGAATTGTTCCGCCGCGTGATCTTCCCGGGCGCGCTGCCGTCGATCTTCGTCGGCATCCGTTTCGCGCTCGGCATCATGTGGCTGACCCTGATCGTCGCCGAGACCATCGCGGCGTCCTCAGGCCTCGGCTACATGGCGATGCAGGCGCGCGAGTTCATGCTGATCGACGTCGTCGTGCTCTCGATCCTGATCTACGCCCTGCTCGGCAAGCTCGCCGACAGCGCCTCCCGCGTGCTGGAGCGTTTGACGCTCTCCTGGCACCCCGCCTTCCAGAAAAATTGAGCAGAGATACTGGGAATCACATGCAGACAGCCGTTCGTACGTCCCTTCCGGAAACCGAGCTCGCAAGCCGCGCCAATTTTGCGCCTCACGCCCGAATCGTGCGCGAGGCGCAGAGCAGCGGCCTGCCGCTCAGCATCCGGGGCCTGCACAAATCCTTCGGCGACAACGAGGTTCTGCGCGGCATCGATTTGCACATCCCCGCCGGCCAGTTCGTCGCCATCGTGGGAAAAAGTGGTTGCGGCAAGAGCACGCTGCTGCGCTTGATCGCGGGCCTCGACAAGATCGACGCCGGCAGCATCAGCTTCGGCCAGGACATTCAGCCAAAAGACATCCAGCCCGAGGACATCCGCGTGATGTTTCAGGAGCCGCGGCTGCTGCCCTGGGCCCGCGTGCTGGCCAATGTCGAGGTCGGTCTCGGCCGAGATCGCGCTTCAGGCGATGCGCATGCACGCGCCGAGAAGGCCCTGAGCGAGGTTGGCCTTGCCGACAAGCGCGACCAATGGCCCTCGGTGCTGTCGGGCGGACAGAAGCAGCGCGTCGCGCTGGGCCGGGCGCTGGTCTCGCGCCCGCGCGTGCTGGCCTTCGACGAGCCGCTCGGGGCGCTGGATGCGCTGACCCGGATCTCGATGCAGCGTCTTCTGGAGCGCGTCTGGCGCGACCAGGGTTTTACCGCGATTTTGGTCACCCATGACGTCGCCGAAGCCGTGGCGCTGGCGGATCGGGTGCTGGTGATCGAAGAGGGCCGCATCGCCCATGATGTCGTGATTCATGCGGCCCGGCCGCGCCAGCGCGGCTCGGCCGAGCTTGCGGGTCTGGAAGGCTCGATCTTGAGCCACCTGTTGTCGGCGGACGATCGTACCTAAATACAAGGGAACCCCGCCTCGGGGACCATGCCATGAATGTAGTGCCCCGCGATCTCATGACTGAAATCCCCGTCTCGTCCGCCGATTTCCGCGGCGCCATGCGCCACCTCACCGGCGGCGTCAGCGTCATCACCGCCGGGCGCGGCAAGGACGTCACCGGCATGACGGTGACCTCGGTGACCTCGCTGTCGGTCGAGCCGCCGACGCTGCTGGTCAGCATCAATCGTGATGCCTCGTCTTTCCCCTTGATCCGGCGGCACAGCGCCTTCGGTGTGAACATCCTCAATGCCGACCAGCTCGATGTCGCCGAACGCTTTGCCGGCAAGGGCGGGCTGAAGGGCGCTGACCGTTTCAAAGGCGCCAAATGGGTGACGGCGGTCTCGGGCGTTCCGCTGCTCGTCGGCGCGCTGTCGGCCTTCGACTGCGAGGTCGAGGAGATCGTGGAGCGGCATTCGCACGGCATCGTCATCGGCCGTGTCAGGGGCATCAGGAGCTCGACGCGGACCGCAGCGCTGGCCTATTGGCACGGCCAGTATGTGGCGGTCGACCAGGACGAGGACGTCGCGCGGCTTGCAGAAGTGAGCGTTCCCGCGCACGGCCGGCGCGGCCTTTGATCGCGCGGGCAGGCGGGCCGGAAGGCTGGCCTTTTCCCCCTCATCGCTCTAGAAGCGCCTGAGCCTCCCGTTTCGGGACGGCAATGGAGTGGATCGATGAAGCGCGTCGCGACCTTCGCGTTCTATGCCATCGGCGCGCTGGCGATCGCCTATCTCGCGCTCTACGCGTACGCGATGTACTCAGGCCAGCCCGTGATCATCCCCGGCGATCCCATCCACATCTTCCGCAAGCCGGACGCGCCGAGTTATTCGTGAGGCTCGGGAGGTCCGTAGGGTGGGCAAAGCGAAGCGTGCCCACGACTTCCATCCAGCGCAGATAAATCGTGGGCACGGCGCAAGTGCGCCTTTGCCCACCCTACGGCACCTTCATCACCCCCGCAAAATCGCCAGCGCCAGCGCCTGCGCGCGCGGCACGATGCTGTCGATCTCCAGATATTCCTCCGGCGTGTGCGCGAGGCCGCCAACCGGCCCGAGGCCGCAGATGGTCGGCGTTCCGACCGCGGCGGTGAAGCCGGAATCGGCGCAGCCGCCGGAGAATTCGCCCTGGAGCGTGGTGAGGCCGACCTGCTTTGCTGCGGCCTGATAGTTTTCGAACAGCGCCTTTGAATCCGCGCTCTGCACCACCGGCACGAACTCGCCCTTGATCGTCAGCGTCGCACTCGTGCCCGGCACGAAAGATTTCGCGACGATGGTCTCGATCGCTTCCATCACCCTCGCACGATCGGCCGGATCGACGTAGCGCAGGTCGATCTGGCCCTCGGCGTAAGGCGCCGTGGTGTTGACGGACTGTCCGCCCGAGACCAGGCCGACATTGAGCGTGATGCCCTTGTCGAGATCCGTGAGCGCGTGGATCTGCACGATCTTGTGCGCGAGTTCGCCGATCGCGCTGATGCCCGCGGCGAAATTGGCGCCGGAATGCGCGGCTTTGCCGGTGATAGCGAGATGCATGAAGATGCCGCCCTTGCGCCCCGTCACGATGTTGCCGGTGGGGCGGCCCGGCTCGGAATTGAACACGGCGCGGGCGGTGCGGCCTTCGCGCTCGATCACGGGCCGGGAGGAGGGCGAGCCGATCTCCTCGTCCGAAGTGATCAGCAACTTGATCGGATGCGGGTTGCCGCCGAATTTGTGGAAAGCGGTGGCCACGAAGATGTTCATCACGACGCCGGACTTCATGTCGGCGACGCCAGGCCCATAGGCGCGGCCGTCCTTGACCGTGAACGGGCGCCGCTCCGCCTCGCCCTTGCCGAACACGGTGTCGCGATGTCCCATCAACAGCACCGGCTTCTCGTTGCTGCCGGGTTTTGCGACGTCGGCATGGATGGCGTCGCCGAACGTGGCATTGGCCTCGCGCCGGAACGGAATGCCGTGCTCGGCAAAATGCCGCTCGAACCGCGCACCGACCGCATCGACGCCTTCCTTGTCATAGGATCCGGAATCGATGTTCACGACATCGCGCAGCAGATCGATCATCGCCTGCCGCTGCGATGCCAGCCAGTCCGTGATTTGAGCTTGAGACATGTGGTTCCTCGCGTGTTCTCACGCGGGGTTATAGGACCTTGCGCAGGGGCGGCCTAGTCGCTGGATGCGGTGCGGCCATGTGTTCGGTTCGGTAGCTCCCGTAGCCCGGATGAGCGAAGCGATATCCGGGGAAGCGGGCGAGCCGTCCCGCATGTCGCTCCGCTCATGCGGGCTGCGGCGTTCAAAGAGGCAGGACTACCGGCTTGGCTCGGCCTTCGCCTCGGCACCGCGAAGCTGCGTCGCGACGACCAGGGCACCTATCTTTCGGCCCATGTCCTTGCCGACCTCGGTCGAGAACCGGTAGTGGAAGCCGGCGTAGATGCGGGCAATGGCGACTTCCTCGCTGTAGTCCTGCAGCCGCGACCATTTGCGTGTGACCCCCGGTGCCGTCGGGCTGGTCAGGGAGAACTCGCCGAAATCTCCGACGACAGTCTGGAGCACGGTCGAAATCGCGGCCGAGACGATGCAGTGCGCGCAGGGATATTCCGGATGCATCGGCGTGTCCCCGAGCGGCAGCCAGGACGGATCGCGAGGTGTCGCGGCATTCGAGGTTAGATCGGCGTTGCGTATGGCCGTGATCGGACGCCAGAAATTGTAGTGATACTTGGCCTCGAACACGGCGACGATGGCATCGTTGCCGGTCATCGACGTCAAGGCGAACAGGCGGGCGCAGTCGACGAGATCCATTCCCTTGGCCAATGCCGCCTGCCTGACGATGGGATTGTAGGTACGGGCGCCGACGAAGAACCAGAAGCGGCCGATCGTCGTTTGCTCAGGCGTCCGGGTCAGGCTGCCGCGGCCGCCGACCTCGCGGATTTCGTTGACGTCCTTGGTCCAGACCTCTGAATCGAGCGCCGGTGGCGGTCCGGGACGGAATTGCGATCCCGACGCCATGACCCAGGGCGTCGTCGCGCCCGTGGTCTGGAACAACGGAACGGCGGTTGGAGCATAGACGCCAGCTGTGGTGAGGGGGCGGTAGGACTCCGGAGCGTTACTGCCGTCGTTGGCGCGAAGCTGGATGATCTGCACCGCGGCGTCCTTCCCGAGTGCGATGCCGGCGATCTTGGACTCGCCCTCGGCAATCGGCGCCAGAGAGCTCGTCAGCGCCGAATCCAGATCGGGTTTGATATCCGGATAGATCGACAACAGCACATCGTGAGCCGCAGCCGCCGCCGCGGCTTCCCGCGAGGTCGAACGCTCCGCGGACAACGCGAGCTTGTAGGGCGCGTAGCGGCGGTCGATCGCGTTGACGGCCTCGAACATCGCAACGTGCATCATGGACAGGACACGGCTGTGCGGCGCCGGAAGAATTTGCTTCTCGGCGGCGATCGCGTCGGCCTTTGCGTTCCAGTCCATGATCACGTCGGCGCGTGCGAGCGGCGCCGTGGCTGCGATCAGCGTTGCAATCAGCGATAAGCGGGAAATCGTCCACGAAGTGCATTTCATGGCGTGCCCTTTCGGTTGAAGGAGGTTCGCAAAACGCGGATGCGGCCCCTCGCCGGCATCCTGGCAAGCGGCCCCGGGACTCTAGCGATGTCGCGGCGTGTTGATTGTGAACTGCTTCACGCGCCGTACCTCCCGGCGTCGTCCGGCCTCTTACGCAGTTGCGCACGCGGCCGGGACGGCGCCAGCATAGCATCAGCCCTTGCCCGCAAAGAAAATGCCCGGGGCTGGCCCGGGCATCGCATCCTCAATCTTGTCAGAAGCCCTTACGCTCCTATCATCGGCATCCGTGGATACTCGCCCGGCGCTCCCGCCGGGGTGATCGGGATGCCGCCGTCGGAATATTCGTTGAGCTTGTTGCGCAGCGTGCGGATCGAGATGCCCAGGATGTTGGCGGCATGGGTCCGGTTGCCGAGGCAATGCTTCAGCGTCTCCAGGATCAGGTCGCGCTCGACGTCCGCAACCGTGCGGCCGACCAGAGCGCGCGTCACCTGCTCAGCGGCCATCGTGGCGTGCGCCACCGCCGGCGCGGTCTTGGCGAGGTCGAGGCGGTCGCCGTCCGGGGTGATGATGGCATCGGGGCCGATCTCGTCGCCCTGCGCCATCAGCACCGCGCGGTGCATGGTGTTCTCGAGCTCGCGGACGTTGCCCTGCCAGCGGTTGCTGGAAAGCACGCGGCGCGCGTCCGCCGAAATCGGGCGCATCGGCACGCCGTTGGCCTCGGCATATTTCTTCACGAAATGCTGGGCGAGCTCCAGAATGTCGGCGGGGCGTTCGCGCAGTGGCGGGATCTTCAGGTTCACGACGTTGAGGCGGAACAGGAGGTCCTCGCGGAACGTGCCTTCGCGCACCGCTTCCGCGAGGTTGCGGTTCGAGGTCGCGATGATGCGGATGTCGACCGGCACGGGCTTGGTGCCGCCGACGCGGTCGATCACGCGCTCCTGGATGGCGCGCAAGAGCTTGGATTGCAGGCGGACGTCCATCTCGGAGATTTCGTCGAGCAGCAGCGTGCCGCCGGTCGCCTCCTCGAACTTGCCGATGCGGCGCGCAACCGCGCCGGTGAAGGCGCCCTTCTCGTGGCCGAACAGCTCGGATTCCAGGAGATGCTCGGGGATCGCGGCGCAGTTGATCGAGATGAAGGGGCGCTTGGCGCGGGCCGAGCGGGTGTGGACGTAGCGGGCCAGCACTTCCTTGCCCGTTCCGGACTCGCCGGTGACCATCACCGAAGCGTCGGAGCCGGCGATCTGCTGCGCCAGCTTGATCACCTTCGCCATCGCCTCGTCGCGATAGACCAGCTCGCGGGAATCGTTGGCGACCGCGGCCAGCACGGCGGCGATCAGCTCCGGCTCCGGCGGCAGCGGGATGTATTCCTTGGCGCCGGCGTGGATCGCGGCGACCGCGGCGCGGGCGTCGTTGGTGATGCCGCAGGCGACGATCGGGGCGTGGATGTGCTCGGCCTCGAGCCGCATCACGAGGTCGCGGATGTCGAGGGCGACGTCGACCAGCAGGAGGTCGGCGCCCTTGCCGCCGCGCAGCACGCGCATGGCCTGCTCGTGGTCCTCGGCATGGGTCACGGTGGCGCCGTTGTCCATCGCGATCTTGGTGGCAGTGGTGAGCTGGCCCTTCAATGTGCCAACGATGAGAAGCCGCATGTCAGTCTCCTGTCCGTCTGGCCGCGCGCGCTATCAGCTGCGTTCGGTCTTGATGATTTCGGTCATGGTCACGCCGAGCTTGTCCTCGACCAGGACGACTTCGCCGCGGGCGACCAGCTTGTTGTTGACGTAGATGTCGATGGCCTCGCCGACGCGGCGGTCGAGCTCGAGCACGGTGCCGGGTCCGAGCTTCAACAGCTCGCTGACGTCCATCTTCGAGCGGCCGAGCACGGCCGAGACCTGCACGGGAACGTCGAACACCGCCTCGAGGTCGGCGGCGGCACGCGCCGCGTATTCGTCCTCGTTGTAGCCGACGTCCGTGCCGGTGGGCGGCATCGGGCCGTTGAGATCGGGCAGCGGGACCTGTCCGTCGGTGTCGCTCATGGCTTAGCTCCCCCTGCGGGACGCGACATAGCGTCCAACCATCTCGTCGATCTTGGCCGCGATGGCGCCGCGCTCTAGCACGACGCCGCCATCGGCCCATTCGATCCGGCAGTCGCCGGTCGCAATCTCCGGCTCGGCCAGGATCACCAGCCGTCCTTCGAAGCCGCTCTGCTTGGCGAGCCGCTCGATCTTCTCGCATGCGCTGTCGTAGAGCGCGTCGTTGATGCGGACCACCAGATGCGGCGTCGCGACCAGATGCGAGAAGCAGTCCTTGACCAGCGCGACGATCTCGCCGAGCGGCTCGGCGGCGACCAGGTCGGCGCACAGCTTGCGCGCGACCGCCACCGCGACGTCGACCGCCTCGGTTTCCATCTTGGATTCGATATTGCCGATGCCGGATGCGATACCGCGGATGCCGATGTTGATCTCTTCCATGGCAAGCGCGACGCGGCGGTCGCTCTCGGCTTTGGCCTCCTGCTGGCCAGCGGCAAAGCCGTCCTGATAGGCGCGCGCCTCGGCTTCGGCGACCTTCTGGGCGATCTCCGCAGCGGTCGCGGCCTTCTCGCGCGTCGTCCGCTCGGGCGCCGCGAAGTCGGTATCGAACAGGAATTTTGCCGGAGCGCCCATCAATACACCAGCTCGTCGTCGGCGCGGTTCTTGGTCAGCATGATCTCGCCCTTGGCGGCGAGATCCTTGGCGAGGTTGACCAGCAGCGCCTGGGCCTCGTCGACGTCGCGCAGCCGCACCGGGCCCATCGCCGCCATGTCGTCCTGGAGCATCTTGGCGGCGCGCGAGGACATGTTGCCGAAGAAGAAGTTGCGGACGTCCTCGTTGGCGCTCTTGAGCGCGACGCCGAGCTTGTCCTTGTCGACGTTGCGCATCAACGTCTGGGCCGAGCCGGAATCCAGCTTCACGAGGTCGTCGAAGGTGAACATCAGCGCCTTGATGCGCTCGGCCGATTCGCGGTTGTCCTCTTCCAACGAGGTGATGAAGCGGGTCTCGGTCTGGCGGTCGAAATTGTTGAAGATTTCCGCCATCACCTCGTGGGCGTCGCGGCGCCGGGTCTGGGACAGGTTGGACATGAATTCGGTGCGCAGGGTCTTCTCCACGCTCTCGATCACCTCCTTCTGCACCGCCTCCATCTTCAGCATGCGGTTGACGACATCGAGCGCAAGCTCCTCGGGGAAGATGCCGAGCACGCGCGCGGCATGCTCCGGCTTCAGCTTCGACAGCACCACCGCGATGGTCTGCGGGTATTCGTTCTTGAGATAGTTGGCGAGAACTTCTTCCTGCACGTTGGAGAGCTTCTCCCACATGTTGCGCCCCGCAGGACCGCGGATCTCGTCCATGATGCCGTTGACGCGCTCGGGTGCCAGATATTGCTGCAGCAGCCGCTCGGTGGCGTCGAAATTGCCCATCAGCGCGCCTGATGCCGACATGCGCGAGACGAATTCGAGCAGCATGTCCTCGACGGTGTCGACCTCGACGGTGCCGAGCGTCGACATCTCCAGCGAGAGCTGACGCACCTCGTCGTCGTCGAGCAGTCCCCAGATCTTGCCGCCATATTGCTCGCCGAGCGCCAGCATCAGGATCGCGGCGCGCTTCGGCCCCGACACCGTTTCGACCGGCGCGCCCGCGCGGGTGCCGGCACGCTGGCCGAGCGTGGAAATGACACTGGTGATGTCGTTCGAGTTGGCGTTTTGCAGACTGGCGGCCATGTCAGATCACTTCTTGATTCACTTGGCGAGGGATCACTTGGTGTGGATTACTTGGTTGGTTCGGTCAGCCACTGGCGGATGATGGCGACGGTTTCGTTGGGGTTGCGCTCGGCGAGCTCGCCGACGCGATGAACGGACTGGGCGTGGACCTGGCCCTGGATGGTGGCGACGTCGATCGCGCTGGCGGCGCCGCTCGGCAGCAGTGCCTGGCCGGCCGGCGCGGTCTCTTCCGAGGCCGCCGGGCCGGCGAGCACGCCGGAGATGGCGGCGGCGACTTCGTCGGAGGCCAGGATGCGCTTGACCAGCGGGCGGATCACCAGGAACAGCACGATCAGGCCGAGCAGCATCATCACGCCGAGCTCGACGAAGTACATGACGTCGTCCTTGGTGAACTGGAGCATGCCGAGGAAGCCGCCGGGCTCGCCGATCGGGGCAGTGGAGGGCGCATCCGCAAAGCGCAGATTGACGACCTCGACCTGGTCGCCGCGCTTCTGGTCGAAGCCGATCGCCGAGCGCACCAGCGTGGCGATGCGGTCAAGCTGCTCCTTGGTGCGGTCCTGATAGGCCAGCTCGCCCTTGTCGTTCTTGGAGTAGATGCCGTCGACAAGCACCGCGACCGAGATGCGGTTGACCCGGCCGGCTTCGGTCACCTCGGTCTTGGTGGTGCGGGAGATCTCGTAATTGTTGGTCTCTTCGGACTTCTTGCTCTGGTCCTTGGCCGCGACGCCGTTGTTCTGCTGGTTGCCGGGCAGCTCGTTGTTGACGGTGACCTGGCCGTTGTTGTCGGCGGTCATGCTCTGCTCTTCGCGGGTCTGGCTCGAGCGCAGCACGCGGCCCTCGGGGTCGAACTTGTCCGAGGTCTGGGTGATCTTGTTGAAGTCGAAATCGGCGGAGAGCTGGACACGGGCGCGGCCCGAGCCGACCACGGAGGAGACGATGTCCTCGACCTGCTTGCGCATCCGCTTCTCGAAGGAGATGCGGCGCTCGTCGCCGACCGCCTGCTCCGGATCGGTGGCGGCGCCGTCGGCGAGCAGCTGGCCGGCCTCGTCGACGATCGAGACCCGCTGCGGCTTCAACCCGTTGACGGCGGAGGCGACGAGGTGGCGGATGGCGCGGATCTGCTGGGCTTCCAGCGAGCCGCGGACGCGGACCACGATCGAGGCCGACGGCTCCGGCGCCTCGCGCGCAAACAGCGGGCGCTCGGGCAGCACCAGATGGACGCGGGCGGCCTGGATGCGGTCGATGGCGCGGATGGTGCGGGCGAGCTCGCCTTCCAGCGCGCGAAGGTGATTGATGTTCTGGACGAAGGAGGTGGTGCCGAGCGCGTCCGACTTGTCGAACACCTCGTAGCCGACGCCGCCGCCCTTGGGCAGGCCGCCCTCGGCGAGCTTCATCCGCAGGCGCGTGACCTTGTCCTTGGGCACCATGATGATGCTGCCCTCGTTGCGGATCTCGAACTGGATGCCCTGGCGTTCCAGGTCCTTGATAATGCCGGAGGAATCCTCGACGCTGAGGTCGGTGAACAGCGTCGTCATCTGCGGCGTGGTGACGCGCATGATGACGAACGCGAAAAAGCCGACGAGCGCGGCGGTGACCGCGATCATCGCCCCGAACCGGGCGGCGCCGATACTCTTCAAAAAGTCCGCAAGACCTTGCAAGCAACCGCCCCAACAGATTCGGCCGCTTTCACCGGAAAGGCCGACTGGGCAATTATTGCCTAGGTGATGGTTTCGATATGGTTAACGAAGGTTAAGAGGTCGGACAAAAGTCGCGCAAAGGGCGGATATGAAAAAAATCGGCCTCGCAGGGCGAGGCCGATTTTCGTCAAAAGCCGCAGATTTCCGGATCGCCTACTGGCGATATTGCTGGATGCGGGTGGTGCGAAGACCCGCCAGACCATGCTGGTCGATGGAAAACTGCCAGGAGAGGAATTCGTCGACCGTTAGGGTATAACGGCTACAGGCCTCCTCGAGCGAGAGAAGTCCACCACGGACGGCGGCGACGACTTCGGCCTTGCGGCGGATGACCCAGCGTTTGGTGCCGGGTGCAGGCAGATCCGCGATCGTCAACGGACTGCCGTCCGGCCCGATGACGTATTTTACCCTCGGGCGATGGGGTTCTGTCATGGCGTACTCACAAACTCTCAACCACTGAACTCACGCCCGTAACCCTACGCCCGGCGGCTTAAAAATCCGCTAAGCCTAAGGCTTCAATACAATTCTCGTTGAAAATGGCTGGAACGGTGCCGTGTCGGCCGGCGGAACGGTGATATCCGGGCCGGTCGAGGGGGAGTTCGTAAATACTTTACTAACGAATGGAGCCGCAGCGGGCTCTCTAGCCGTCGTCCCGGGGGCGCGCACAGCGCGAGCTATGATGTGCAATTGCGCATCTGAGGACCCATACCCCAGGAAGTAGCTTGACGATGCCTCGGGGTTACGACCTCACGCGAAAACGACTTGCTGTGGCTATGGATCCCCGCCCCCGTGCGCAATGGCGCACTAGGCGGGGATGACACCTGTACGTGGTGAGCGCGGCGCGCCCCTTTAATTGCTGCTGGTGGCGATGATGCTCTTCACTTGGCTCAGGGTGTAGCTGGCGCCGTCGATGGTGAGCAGGGGCGGCGACTGGGTCAGGTCGACCGACGACACGACGCCCTGCACCTGGGCGGCGATGCCGACATTGTTGTTCGCCACGTCCTTGCCCGTCGCCGTGATCGTATACTTGCCATCGGGCCATTGCGTGCCGTCATTGCCCATGCCGTTCCAGGTGAAGGGAATGTCGGTGCCGGCGGCGGCAGTATATTTGCCGGTGAACACGGTCTGGCCGCTGGCATTGGCGACGGTGATGTCGACGGTGGAGTCGGTCGGCACGTTGAGATGCCAGGTGGCTGTCGACTTGGTCATGGACGCGGTCGAGCCGTCGACCAGGGCGGTCTTGCCGACGAAGCCCAGCGCCTGGGTCGCCTGCGTGGTCTGCTGCAGGGTGACGAGCTGCGACAGCGCATCGTTGGTCTTGAGCTGCTGCTCGACGCCGGCGAACTGCACCAGCTGCTGGGTGAACTGGTTGGTGTCGAGCGGATCCAGCGGGTTCTGGTTCTGCAGCTGCGTGGTCAGCAGCGTCAGGAAGGTCTGGAAGTTGCCGGCGAGCGTCGATCCCGTGGTCGAGCTCAGCGAGTTCGACGAGGAGGATTTCGGGAGGTCGGTCGTCCCGGAGACGACAGCAGGAGCGGTAGCGCCAGTCGTGGTGGTCATGTCGGATACTCCTTTACACTCTGATGTCGACGCCGCTGCTCGGCCCGTACATGCGGCCATAGCCGCGCCCGACGGGTGCGGCAGCAGCGGTGTCGTCCTCGCTGATGATCAGCCGGCGGGCATTGCCGCCATTGTCGTTGTTCTGGCCGGAGTTCTGGCCCGATGAATTCTGGTCGCGCAGGCTGAAGGACAGCCCGTTGCTGCCGGACTTGAGGCCGGCATCGTCGAGTGCGCGCTGCAATTGCGGCGCGTCCTGGCGCAGCATCTGCAGCGTCTCCGGCTTCTCCACCGTGAGATGCGAGGTGACGTTGCCGTTGCGGTCGACATTGATGCGGACGTCGATGCGGCCGAGCTCGGCCGGGTCGAGGCTGATGTCGAAGCGGGACTTGCCGGAGCGGATGGCGGCCGCGATCTCGATCGGCACGCCGTTGATCGGCACCGCCGTCGCACTGGCCGCGGTCGCGGTCAGCGTCGCGGTCGAAGCGGACGCGGTCGAGGTCATGTTGGTCAGCGGCGCCTGCATCGCGGAGGCGGCCTGCGCGCTGGTGTCGGCGGTGTTGAAAGCGGCCTGCGCATTGGCATGGGCCTGGGCGGCCGGTGCGGCCGGGATCGCGTCGGGCGTACGGTCCGCTGCGCCGGGCTTCGCCTCGGTCACGCTGCCATCTGCCTGCGGCTTGGCGCTTTGCGCATGCGCGGCGGCATTGGCGGTCGCAGCGCCCGGCGCTTGCGTCGGGGCGGCGTTCGCCGCGCCGGCGTCCTGGCCGATATTGGAGACGTCGGACTGTCCTTGCGCGGTGACGACGGCGGCCTGGAACGAGGTCTTCGGCGTGCCCTGGTTGACGGGGATCAGCCCGCCGTTCGCCTTGGCGTCGGTCGTGGCCCCGTCGGTTGCTCCGGTCGCGGCATCGGCCAGCGTCGCGGTGGTGTCGGCATCGACCTTGGCGCCGGCGGTCTTGGCGCTCTTGTCGGCGGGCGTGGCGGTGTCGGTCTTGGTGCCCGCGATCTGCGCCGCGGTCGAAGCGCTGGCGGCGATGCCGGCGGCGGCGATCGTCAGCGGCGAGGCGGTGGCGGCCTGGTTCGCAGCCGCGTTGGGATCGGCCGGGACGACCGGCGCGGCAACCACGATCGCGTTCGGATCGGGCATGGCCTGTGCCGCGTCGGCCGGCGCCGTTGCTGCGGCATCGACGGCGGCGGTGAGCGTGTCGGTGCCCTCGGTCTGGTCGTCCTTGGTTTTCTCGGATGTGTCAGCCGATTTGGCGTCTGACGCCTCGGACTTGTCCTTGACCTTGTCCTTGGCCGTGCCGGCGTCCTTGGCCGCATCCGTGGTCGTGTCGTTTGCCTTGTCGTCCGTCTTGTCGTTCCTGGCGGGCGCGGATGTGTCGGTGTCGTCGCTCGCCCTGCTCTGCGAGGATTGATCCGTGGACGAGGTGTCGCGCGGGCCCTTGTCCGCGGAGGACGAATCGTTCCGCCGCGGCGCGCTATCCTGGGCCTGCGAGGCCGCATTGGTGTTGATCGCCTGGGTGTTGCTGTCGACCAGCGACCCGAAGGAGTCGTTCGCGGACGGCTCCCTGGTGCTCTGCGACCGCGCAGGCTTTTGCTGCGCGCTGGAAACTTGCACGCTGGCCACGACATCTGACGTACGACTGACCACAGGCGACCCCTTGGAAACATCTTCGGCATCAGGGGAGCAAGGAGCGGGCCAGTGCCCTTCCTGGTATATTTTTATAGCAAAATCAATATCTTATAGATTCGAGCCCGTCGCCGCAGGGCCCGCTGCGACCCCGCCATTTCTGCCTCCCCGGCAAGAATTGCCCTAAGCTGGCCGCCCCCGTGATTGCTTCACCGGAACGCCGCCTATATTAAAGAGGTTACTCTCAGCCGCCTTCGACCGGGCAGTCGTGCCTTGCGGGAACTAAAGTTCCCGGGGATCGACGACGTCCCGCGAGAAGCATGAAATCGCGGATCGCCGCACGCCGCCGTCACAACCCTTAAGGCCCATGCTCAACAGTCTGGATCTCGAAGGCCGTCCTGAGGACACCAGGGTCGTCGTCGCCATGTCGGGCGGCGTCGATTCCTCGACGACGGCTGCGCTCTTGAAGGCGGAAGGCTACGACGTCGTCGGCATCACGCTGCAGCTCTACGACCATGGCGCGGCGACCCACCGCAAGGGCGCCTGCTGCGCCGGCCAGGATATCCACGACGCCCGCGACGTCGCGGCAAAGCTCGGCATTCCCCATTACGTGCTCGACTACGAGGATCGTTTTCGCGAGTCCGTCATCGACAATTTCGCCGACAGCTACGCGCTCGGCGAGACGCCGGTGCCGTGCATCGAGTGCAACCGCAGCGTCAAATTCCGCGACCTCCTGAAGACCGCGCGCGAGCTCGGCGCGCAGGCGCTCGCCACCGGCCATTACGTCGCCTCGCGCCGCCGCGAAGACGGCTCGCGCGCGCTGGTCTGCGCCGCCGATGCCGACCGCGACCAGAGCTATTTCCTGTTTGCGACCACGCAGGAGCAGCTCGACTTCCTGCGCTTCCCGCTCGGCGACATGACCAAGCCCGAGACGCGCGAGCTCGCTCGCCGCTTTGGCCTCAGCGTCGCCGACAAGCACGACAGCCAGGACATCTGCTTCGTGCCGACGGGCCGCTACACCGACATCATCACGCGCCTGCGTCCGAATGCGATGGACCCCGGCGACATCGTCGATCTCGATGGACGCGTGCTCGGCCGGCACAATGGCATCGCCAATTTCACCGTCGGCCAGCGCCGCGGCCTCGGCATCGCGGCTCACGCGCCGCTGTTCGTGGTGCGGTTGGAGGCCGCCACCCGCCGCGTCGTCGTCGGCCCGCGCGATGCCCTGAAGATGCACCGCATCTCCTTGCGCGACGTCAACTGGATCGGCGGCGGCGACATCGACCGCGCCATCGGCGCCGGCCTCGAATTGTTCGTGCGCGTGCGTTCGACCCGCGCGCCGCAGCCCGCCTGGCTGCGCGGCAGCGATGGTCATTACGAGGTCGAGCTCGTCGCCGGCGAGGAGGGCGTCTCGCCCGGCCAGGCCTGCGTGTTCTACGACGCGCCCAGTGGGCAGGCGCGCGTGCTCGGCGGCGGCTTTATTCAAAGCGCCGCCGCGAAAGTCGCGACAGGCACGGCGAGGCCGCTCGCCGAAGCGGTGCGCGGCTAGCGCATGATCCGGAAAAGTGTGAAGCGGTTTTCCGACAAGATCATGCGCAAGACAAAAAGCTAATCTGGGGCAGGGCAGGGGGCATGGCAGCAGACATCTCGCGGGCCGGGGTCGAGAAGGCCTATGGCCGCTGGGCGCCGGTCTATGATCTCGTGTTCGGCAAGGTGTTCGACGCCGGACGGCAGTCGACCATCGCGGAGGCCGACCGCATCGGCGGCCGCATCCTCGACGTCGGTGTCGGCACCGGCCTCTCGCTGTCGGACTATTCGCGCACCACGAAAATCTGCGGCGTCGACATCTCCGAGCCGATGCTGCGCAAGGCGCAGGCGCGCGTGCGTGCGCTACGCCTTTCCAATGTCGAAGTGCTCTCGGTGATGGATGCGAAAAACCTCGCCTTCCCCGAAAACCTCTTCGACGCGGTGGTGGCGCAATATGTCATCACCGCCGTGCCCGATCCCGAAGGCACGCTCGACGAGTTCGTGCGCGTGCTCAAGCCCGGCGGCGAGCTGATCCTCGTCAACCACATCGGCGCCGAAACTGGCCCGCGCAAACTGTTCGAGCTCGCCTTCGCGCCCGTCGCCCGCCGCCTCGGCTGGCGCCCGGAATTCCCGTGGGCCCGCCTCGAGGGCTGGGCCGCCAGGCACGGCGGCGTCACGCTCGCCGAGCGGAGGCCGATGCCGCCGATGGGCCATTTCTCGCTGATCCGCTACGTAAAGTCATAATCGCGACCGCTGCGGCCGTGTGTCGCTCAGTGCGATCGCATTCGAGAGCAGCTTCCCCGCGGCACATCCTTCGAGACGCCCGCCTTTGGCGGGGCCTCAGGATGAGGGCGGAGTGCGCGGTAGCAGCTACACTGGTTGAGCCTCATCCTGACGTGACCGAGAAGCGGTCGTCTCGACGGACGAGGCGCTTGCTCAATCGTTCCCCCGATCACATCGCGCTTTGTCCGGGAACAGCCCACCCGCCCCGCGCGTTTCCCTCCCATGCGCACGACATCAAACATCATCCTGGCCAGCCTCCTGATCGCCGCCTCCGGCAGCGCGATCGCGCAGGCCCCGCCCGCCCCGGCGACGCCGCCGCAAGCGACCGCGCCGCCATCCCCGCAACATGCGGCCAATTGCACCCCGCAGGACCGCCCGAACCGCCAGGCCGATGGCACCACCACCGGCCAGTCCCGGGAACCGCTCGGCGACAAATTGGCAAAGTCCGACGGCGTGCTCTGCCCGCCCGCGGGCGTCGACCCCGAAATGCACGCCCCGGCCCCCGAGGCCGGCGGCAACACTCCGGTCATCCCGCCCCCCGGCAGCCCCGGCGGCAACCCGAACGTTAGGCCGAAATAAGGGATTTCACGCCTCTCGCGCCCTTCGCCTCTCCCCGCCTCCAGGAGAGGCCGGAGCGCATCGCAGATGCGATCCGGGTGAGGGGACTCTCCACGAGTCCGGTCCTCAAACGGGCAAATCCGGCGCCCAAATCGGCCTTTTCTCGCCGACTTGTCCCGCCGAAGCCTTGGCGAAGGCGGAAGCTTTTGGCGAAGGCGGATTGACTTCCCGCCGCCCCCTTCTTTATATGCCGCGCGTTCGCGAGATCGGCCGTAGTCGCCGTTCGCGATCCCTGTGGCGGGGTAGCTCAGCTGGTTAGAGCACGGGAATCATAATCCTGGGGTCGGGGGTTCGAGTCCCTCTCCCGCTACCACCTTTCCCCACACTCCTCTTACGTGGTTAGGATAGGCCTTTTCCCCGAGCAGGGCATTTAACCGGCCTGCTATCTCCACGGCTACACCACCTGGGCGCGCTGGATCGCGGAACACAGTGACCGTCTCGACCAGGTCTCTGATGGCTTCTGCGGCCTCTCCGTCGCCCGCACCGGCACCTTTTGCTAGTGCTTCTTCAAGCCGACCGAGTTGATCCTCATATCGTTTGAGGATGGCAGGATGCAGCGAGATCGGGGCGAGCGGTTCACTCTGCAACTCCTCGGATATCCGCTTTCGTTTGGCATCCAGTGCGGTTGATCGCGGTCCGAGAACAGACGGATCGCCATGTCCTTTCGCGATCGCATCCACCAGTCGTTCTATTTCCCGGTTCAATTGCCCAAGCTGCTGCTCAAGGCGCTGCCGCTTTGCGTTTGATGTAGCTGCGAGGCGCTTCCGCTCCTCTAGATATGTTCGCACGTACTCCGAAAGAACGTTCGGCGCACGCAATTCGGCCTTCAGCCCGCCGAGGACTGCACTCTCGACCGTGTCTAAATAGAACGTCTTGGCGTCAGGACACGTGCCACTTTCGGTGGCCGCCGAGCAGCGAATCCGAACGCGCCCCGATTTGTCCCGTCCATTCGTTGCCATACCCGAGCCGCATGAACCGCAATGGAGTAAGCCAGATAGCACCCGACGGGGCCGACGTTGATGGCTGGGGTGGCCGTGGCTGCGCTCCCCTTTGCGTTGCTGGGCAGCTGTGAACAACTCTGGCCTGACAATTGCCAGATGCGGCACTTCAGCAATCTGCCAGTCACTCCTCGGATTCGGTCGTGACAGGCGCTTTCCCGAGTCGGGATCTTTCACCATCCTGACCTTGTTCCAGACGAGGCGCCCTACATAAAGCTCGTTCTGCAGAATTCCGGCGCCACGCTGAACGTTGCCATTGATGGTTGAAGCATTCCATGCGCGCCCTCGCGGAGGTGATACCCTTTCCTTGTTGAGATCGTGTGCGATCTCGCGAGGCGTTCGGCCGTCCACGTATTCCTGAAAGATGCGCCGGATCACTTGTGCCTCGGTCTCGAGGACGACCCGTTCGCCGCTTTTTCCGGCAACCGCGGCGTATCCGTATGTCAGGCCACCTCCAGCCAAACCTTGCTTGACCCGCCCTGCTTGGCCACGACGCACCTTGTGAGCGTTGTCTTCACGATAAAGTTGTCCGACCAAGCCGCGAAGGCCGACCAGCACGGTGTTGACAACACCTTCGTGAACCGCCCGGATCTCGATTCCCAGAAAAGACAGCCGCTTATGGATGCCTGCGAGATCTTCCATGTCGCGAGAAAGACGATCGAGCGCTTCGACGATTACTACGTCAAAGGATCTCTCCCGCGCTTGGTCCAACATCTGAAGAAGGCCTTCGCGTCCCATGACTGAGCCACCCGAACGGGCCCGATCCTCATAGGTGCTGAGAACAGTTAAGCATTCGCGCTCGGCATAGCTCCGACAAAGTGAAAGCTGATCCTCAATCGATCTCTCGTTCTGTAGATCGGTTGAGAATCGAGCATAGATCGTCGCTCTCTTCCTTATCGCTTCGATCGATGAGCTGTCTTTCATGATCTTCCCTCGCGGCCACACGGGCAAGTACTCGCGCGAGACGTAAGATCGCCTTGTCTGGATTCGTCTGCAAGGAAAAAATGCGATCGGCTTCCCGCACGATCGAACCTTTAGGCCATCGCGCAGCTCAACGAGGTGCACGCACCTGCGCTGGGGCCAGTCGATAAGACGTGAGGGGAACTGATCATTTCGAACATCCTGCTCGGATGAAAACTGAGTGCAACGGCCGCTATGAGCTCGTCGTGCAATCGGATGCCCAGGCGAAGAAAAAGAGAGGAGCCAATGGCTTTGCTGGCGCGGAATTGATACGCTTGGAAGCGCACGCCCTCTCCATCTATCGAATACCTGAGTGGAAACTCCGGGCCTCGCCAGAGCTCTATTCCGGCCATCGATTTCGCCACCAACTCGGCGTGATTAGAGCCAGTAGCTAGACCTTAGGCCAGGAGGTGGTGGGGCTCAACGGTCCTTAGGCAGGTCTATCCAGCGAGCGGAAATGGCCTGTGAGGGGGAGACACCGATCAAATCTGGGAGGTGCCTTTGCGAGACCGGCTTCGAAGATACACTTAGAAAGACTCTCATAGCGCGCAACCGCAATAAGCATATGGCCCGGTACGATTTTCTGCCGAATTTTTGTCTCAGATGTATAGCCAATTCTGCGAAATGCCTTCAGGTTCTGACATTTTGATATTCCTGAGAGTTGGCCGGTGGCTTCACGTGCGCTCCAATGATGCGGAAGTCGCGAAGATCCGTGCCTACTGTGAACAAGCCAGAAGCTCCTCATTGTCCCTCGCGATAAGCGGCGTCAGGCTTGGGTGCGGGGGCAGGAGTGGTCGGCAAAACGACTCGTTTTCACTTCAGTTTCTTCTTGGTAACCAGCTCAACCGACCAAATCTGGCGGGTGCCTTGCGGGACTTCTCTACGATAAAAGGCAGAGCGCCCCGGGCAGCCGCCCAAGGGTGCTAGGTGGCAGCGTTGCAGCACCGTGACGCTGGCGAGCCAAGTGGCGCACGTGATAGGGACAGCGCTTTCCAAGGGGCCTCTTCGACGAGCGCCGAGTCACATCGTCATTTAACTCCGTTGGCAGCGCGGAGCCGGTAGTTTCAGAGCTTTGAACAGCGCGGAGAGCCGGCCCGCGCTGCCTCCCCTCTTGTTCTAGACCTTCCGGGCTCGGAATACTTCAAAACATTAACAGGTGAGCCATGCCCGATCCCTGCCCGTCGATTCCTCTCAGCCAGAGCCTTGAGACGCTGAAAGGCGGGCAGCCGTTACGTGCGGTGCGTCGCTCTCGCGATCTGCTGCATAAGTGGGCGGACACGTTCCTTGGCAAGCGACATCATGAGCCGAGGCGGCTGCCGAACGATACCTAGCGCCGCTGAGATCGCTTCTGTCACCAATGGACAACGTCTCTGATCTCGATCTGCGACGTCGATTTGCGCCCTCTTAAACCGATAGGTTACAGCTTCCTTGATCCCGGCTCAGCTGCAGAGGACGCCGAATTATGCTGGTGGCGCCAAACGGCGCCGATAGATGCGCGCCTTTGCGATCCGGCAGGCGAGCGGATCTTTGCAGCGCAGACAGATATCACAGATGAGTCGGGATTTTTGGCGAGAGCGAAGAGGCAAACGCGTAAATCAAATAGTCTACCGCAGC
The DNA here is from genome assembly GCF_900094605.1 of Bradyrhizobium shewense. Lineage (GTDB taxonomy): Bacteria > Pseudomonadota > Alphaproteobacteria > Rhizobiales > Xanthobacteraceae > Bradyrhizobium > Bradyrhizobium shewense. The sequence goes on from NZ_FMAI01000005.1 coordinate 219,241, forward strand.
ATTGCAGAGCAACAAGCTCCTTTCCAATCGTCGTCGCCAAACAAATCTGGCAGATCCTAAGGCCGACGACGGCGGCAACGCACTTCTCTTCCGCGCCCAGTTCCGCAGCCGATGCCGCACATTCACAATTGCCATATTCCCAGTTATTCCGCAGAGTCCCGACGAAGCAAAATGGTGCCATAGCGTTGACAAACCGGCAGACGCGACTTTCAAAGCTATGCTGAGCACAGATAACATCAAGACTGATCGCCTCCCAGCCTCACAAGTTGAGGCCGCGCCAATTCTCGTAATCCATCACGAAAGATCCTGCGGGACTTCGGAGCCACGCGCTGACAGTACGCAAAAAGGCCCGGCTGCATTGCGGCTTTGCTGGCGTGGCTTCATTTTGGGAGCGAAAGCCGTTCGGTCGACCGCGAGAGAAGGAATTGACCGATGCTTAGTGATAAGAAGGGCATGGAGGCTTGCGCCTCTCTACAGATCAAAGGCTCTGCTCGACAACGAGCTGTTCGCCGCGAACTTCATCGCGCAACTGCGCTTCAGCGAGCTTGCCGCAGACGCCAGCTCGAGGGACAAACGCCTCGAAGCCAACGCTCGCCGCCGCAAGCTGTGGTGGCCATACCTTGGTCTCTCGCAAGCAAAGGGAGGGTGGAGGTGCTGGGGAACGAGAGGTTCGCCAGAATCGCGAACGGCGCCGGGAGCTATATCGGCGCGACAAAGCCGCGGTGTAGTGAGGGGCTCCAATGCTTGTACGCAAAGATGCTCTGCAACGGCGTAACGGAGCGCCTGATACCCCCGATACCCGGCATGAAGCGTTCTGCCGTCATGCAAGGTAAGAAGCTCACAGTGGACGGCATGAGCCACATCGCTGCGGTCTCGTTAACGGCCGCGTCTCGCTGGCGCTCGACGGTGAGACATTGGTTTATGAACCGACGCGAACTAAGAACCTTGCTGAGGTGACGACGAAACCCGATGTCGCGACGCAGTGGAGACAGCGTCGCGAGAGTGTCTCGCCCGCACCGATTTTGGAGTCGGGGACCGCGTCATGGCGCCGAAGAATGTTAACAAGAATTCTATCGCTGCGCCGATCGACGATGCGCGAACCGTCATCACAGTTGGGTGGCGAGTGATCAGGGGTGCGCAAGATCGCCCCCATAGATAGCGCTAGGCGGTCGGCGCAAAACACCCTCCGCTTGTCGAGGAGCTGCCTCAAGTCTTGTTGCCATTCCTAACTTAGGCCACTTCACGACGGCAGGACATGCCAGCTCGCGCCATCCGCGTTGTGGCGAAATGCTGCGGCTGGCCGATGCTTTAGGGTGCGCTCGGTTTTTTTACTTACGGCAGCTGATACCGAGATGTGGCAAAATAGCGGCGACCCAGCGTCGTCTGATCGTTCGGGAAGACTGAGCGGCGTTAACTCGCCAGGTCTTCAAGTTTGACCAACAGTTTCTCCATTGCTGTGCATCACTACCAATGCTGGTAGGTCACCCGACGCCGCTCTCTCGCTAAAGTCCCACTGCCCTGAGGCGACGGGCCTCACGGGAAAGCCGGGTGGGTTAGCCTTGTGATCCCCGAGGCTGACTACTGAGCCAGCGGCACGTGACAGGGACAGCGCCTTCCTTCCTCCAATGGAGAGTGCCGAGTCATGTCGCCCCTAGGTTTCCGGCGAAGCGGATGCGGCAAATAGCGCATTTATCCACCGTCCCCCGGTGGGTATAGGCGCCGAGTCGCATCCGCGCTGCTTTCTCTCGAACTCGCCAATTGCGTCTAGTTTTCGCTCCTTACCGGCTGATCGGCGTGATCGAGTTCAGTAACGGATTTTGACAAATCGGGACCCAATCGTCCTCGACACGCGAAACCAGCGTGGAGCGCGACCCGGTAAGCGGCGCGACGTGTTTGGGTTCGAAAGCAAATAGATGCGCGATCCGAATGGCCAATCCTAGAGCCGCACGAGCCGGGGGAGTGAGGTCATAGCGGCGATCAGTCGCAAACGTGCAGTGGATTGGCTGAGCGTCAATCCGGCGCCTGGCCCCGGGTGCGGCTGCCGCCGATCGCAAGCGCGCCGAATGGCTATTGTCCGAGGCGTAAACGTCGATATTGCTGCCGACGGCAAGCGGCCCACATGGCCTTTTGTTTTGTAATTGCTGCGCAGCTCTGTCAGCTTTCGGTAAGCCAGCCCCGATAAAGAATCGTTAGGTTTAACGGGGGCGTGGCAGCGACAGCGCATGAGCTGAAGGACCACCATGTGCCGAGTCACGCTTCCGTTAAGCTCATTGCACTGCGGATGCGGCAGAATAGTGCCTCATGATGCCCCCAGGCCGTCAGGCGCCGAGCCGCGACCGCCCCGCTTCCAACTCGCGGATTAGTTCTCGTTCTGTCGATTTTGCTCCTTTTGCGAGCGATAAGCTCCCGATCAGCTTCTTGCCTCCACTTCAAGCTGAGTTTGGAACAGTTAGCTGGATGGCAGGGACAGCGGTGCCCCTGTGTATGCGTGGGGGGCCAGCGCTGAGTCAAGTTCTGCTAAGTTCAACTGGCAGTGCGGGCGGGGTAGGGACAGCGTCTGCTCCAGCGCAACCAAACGACGCCGAGTCGCGCTCGCACTGCTTCCGATAATCATCAGCAACACTCAGGAACGGAAAGGAGATTGCCTGGCTGAATTCCGCCCGCTGTTGTCTTGATGCAATTGTCTCCGCCATGTGTGGCGACAACGGCGCCGACAGCCTCTCCGATTCTTCAACGCGGTACTCCCTGTCGCGGGGTTTCGAGGCCTCGGATGATCTTTCCAACGGACTGCTTCTATCGCGCTTCGTCTGGATTTACTCCGCCAACATTCTTGCATCCCTCATGTGCGTTTGGCCCATCATTCTTGTTTATGCAACGAGCACGTGTCTGGACCTGCTGGTGTCTCCAGTTTCTTCAAGGCAAAGACCCAGCTTAGAGAGGCGCCGATGAGGACGGGACCGACCGATTTTGGTAGGTGCCCTTCGTTACTTCTCGAAGATACAGCTTGGTAGCCCTTGAGAATTTGAGCCTCTTGGGAGCAAAGGTGGCCAGCCTCAGTCTTTGTAACCGGGTTGCCACCAGCGCTTGCGACACCATGCCCACAGGGCAGCTACAGGCCAACAAATGCATACATTCGAGCGGCATATCGCGTCCCTGCGGTCGCAAGCGCTTGCGGTGCTTGTAGCCAATCAGGTCCGTGCCGCCGATCAGTCGCTGGGACTATCAGATCGCAAGGTCGCGACATTAAACATCGACGAAGTTCGGGCGATGCTAGCCATACTCGATTGCATGAAACCCAACCTGCGGCCCAACGAAGCACGGCAGATCGCCGCGCGCATACGCGCGCTTTTAGAGGAGCCGCCCGGGTGTCAGCCGGTTCGGGTAGGATGTCTGTGAGGCCACTAGTGGGAGCTTTCGGTAGGTTGTCCAACCGGACCTGTACGAGGTAGAGAAAAGTTGTCAAAGCTTTAGCCCACTCCCGAAGGATCGATGGACACCCACAAGGATGCGCCTCTGACGCCGAAAGGCTGAGAGGCCATGGCGCGGAGCGTCATCGTAGATGGCCTGACAAAGCTGCAACCGCGCTGCACTTTGATATTTCGGCGAAGACCGTCGCCAAGTCGGTCAAGCGTTCGCGAGGCAGGCGTCGATGGACCGTGACCGCTCCACAAGACCTTTTTCATGCCAAGCCAAACCCTGCCTACCACATGCGCCGAAGGAGTGCGACGACAGCGCCACACAAGCAAATGGATCGCAACCGAGGCCGGCTTGTCGCCGGCGACTGCCAGCCCTATCCAGCGGCGGCTAGGATTGAGCGAATTGCGTCCGGCCGAGCCGATGCGGCGCTATGAACGTGAACATCCGGGCGACCTGATTCAACGAAATCAAAACAAGCTCTGCAAGTTCAACCGTGTAGGCCATCGATCAACATGTGGCGGAATCGACAGAGCAGCCGGCGGCTCGCCGCGAAGAGCCTGGCGGAGATTATCTCGAAATCTGTCTGGACGATGCCTCCCGAAATTCCTTCAGAAAGGTGATGAAGAGCGAGCGACAGGCAGCGCCGTGGTCCTCCTCAAGGCTGCGTTCGCCACAAGCCTCCGCATCAAGGTCACCGCGTCATGACCCTGGCTGTGTGAAAAGCCGCGAGTCGGCTGGGATTCTTCCGTTCCCTGATGGGGGATACGGATGGGACGCTTCGTTGAAGGCGCGGACAGATCCCAGATGACGCTCTTGCCGGAATGTCTGGAGGATCGGGTAAGCGAGGACAACGCGGTCCGTGTAATCGATGTGTTTGTCGAGGCGCTCGATCTGTACAGACTGAACTTTGAGCCTGTGATCGCCATGGAGGCGTGCCGCAATATCGAGGTGGTGTGGCTGATCGGCCGCCTGGCTCCCGATCATAAGACGATCGCCGATTTCTTCCGGAAGGACAATGGTGCGGCGATCAGGAAGGTTTGTGCGAAGTTCATCGCACTATGCCGGCAGATGGGCCTGTTGCAGACGCCAAGCATCGCAATCGACGGCAGCAGTTCAAGGCGGTGAACAACCGCGACCGCAACTTCACGCATGCCAAGATGGCGAGGCGGATGGCGTAGAGCGAGAAAAGCGTCGGTCGATATCTGCGTCAACTCGATAGCGCCGATCGGCAGGAGCCATCGGAAGCGATCAGCATTAAAATGATGAGGATCAGGGAAAAGATCGCTCGGCTGAAGCAGGAGATGAGCCGCCTGGAAGTGCTTGAGCGCAGATGTGCGGCGTCCCGCGGCGCTTTGTGCGGCAGCCTACGTCGGCTCAACGCGGCTGATCGACAACGTAATACTGGGGTTGCCAGCTCGGTAGCGCTATGCGTGGCTAAACCGCGCGCAGCATATTGAGCGGCAAGGAATGCTCAAGGCACTGCTCGGAAAAGGGGCGTCGAGCTGGTAGCCAAAAGCCAACTCCGAGGCGACTTTGTTTAGCGACTTAGCGAAGCGATAACGCGTGCATACGGAATATTATGGGGCCGAGAACTTTGTGTCCTGCAACATCACGAGTTGCGCAATGGCGATCAGCACCAGTTCGACAAACGTTGGTATAGTGCTTTGCAGCCTAGGCTATATCACCCATTTACCTTTGTAGAGTTGAGCACCCGTCAGATCGTTTGTACTTTCGATGTTGAACCTGGATCATTCGGTCTGCGGGTCAGTGCGAAACCTGAACTGATGTCTTGCTATAAGTCGTTGAGTTCCGATCAGGTGTCGGACCTTTGGCCGATTGCGCGCAAAAAGACAGGGGCTTTATAGAAGGTGCCCACCATCGAGATCGCGATCTGCCATCAGAGCAACGGAATACATTCACTCGAGCGACGAAGATGCAAGCGAAGGATGGGGCGTCCGAGCTCGCGAGCACGTGAGCCCTTAGAGTAGCCAATAGCACGTCCCTCATACTGGGGGCTCTAACACAGCCGCCGCATTGTGATCATTGCCGCTTGAATTTGCATCCCACTCTTGAATCGGGTCGATATGGCATTTACCGAGCTTTTCATCAGACGTCCGGTGTTGTCTATTGTTATCAGTTCCTTGATTTTGCTGATTGGCCTGCGCGCGGCCACCGTACTGCCGATCCGGCAATATCCCAAGCTATCCAATACGGTCGTCACTATCTCGACTTCCTATCCTGGCGCCTCCGCCGACCTGATCCAGGGGTTCATCACCACTCCCCTGGAGCAGGTAGTCGCGTCCGCTGAGGGCGTCGACTACATCAATTCCTCGTCTGTGCTTGGTATCTCGACCATCAAAGTCTACATCAAGCTCAATTTTGATCCCAACGAAGCGCTTACGGAGGTGCTCGCCAAAGTCAATTCAGTCAAATACTTGATCCCGAAGGAGTCAAACGATCCGGTCGTCACTAAGTCGACCGGTCAGGCCACCGCTGTCATGTATATCGCCTTCTCCAGCGAGGAACTGGCGGCCAGCGCGATCTCCGACTACCTCTCGCGCGTCGTACAACCCGTTATGTCAACCGTCGACGATGTCGCAGCGGCAGACATCCTGGGGGGCCAGAGCTTTGCGATGCGGCTATGGCTCGATCCTGGGAAAATGGCAGGGTACGGCGTGTCGCCAGCCGAAGTTTCGGCTGCAATCGCGGCTAACAACTTCCAGGCCGCTGCCGGCCAGACCAAGAGCTATTTCACTATCTCCGATGTCACGGCAAACACGGATCTGCGGAGTGTCGATGAATTCAAGCGCATGATCGTCAAAGCCAATGACGGTGGTTTTGTGCGCATGGAGGACATTGCGGTAGTCGAGCTTGCCGCGCAGACCGCAGACACTAGCGTCGCAATGAACGGGGAGCACGCGGTTTTTATCGGCGTTCAGGCGAGCCCGCAAGGCAATCCGCTAAACATAGTGCGAGGCGTTCGGGCGCTGTTCCCAGAAATGGAGCGTAACCTGCCGCCGTCACTGAAGATGAAAGTGGCCTACGACGCCACCAAATTCATTCAATCGTCGATCGATGAAGTGGAGAAGACGCTCATCGAGGCCGTCGTCGTCGTGGTGGTAGTAATCTTCCTATTCCTGGCCTCGCTGCGGTCGGTCATCATTCCTGTGATCACTATTCCGTTGTCGCTCGTCGGTGTCTGCAGCATGATGCTGGCGCTGGGGTTCTCATTCAATCTTCTGACTCTCCTTGCGATGGTTCTCGCGATCGGTCTCGTGGTGGATGACGCGATCGTGGTGGTGGAGAACATTCATCGCCATTTAGAAGAAGGTGCGCCGCCCCTACAGGCTGCCATAAGGGGCGCGCGCGAGATCGTTGGCCCCGTTATCTCCATGACGATTACCTTGGCTGCGGTGTATGCCCCAATCGGATTTCTCGGCGGCCTCACTGGTGCGCTGTTCCGCGAGTTCGCGTTTACGCTAGCGGGAGCGGTGATCGTGTCGGGCGTGATCGCCTTGACGCTGTCGCCGCTGATGTGCTCGCTCTTCCTGAGGCGCGCTGACGGGGGGCGGTTTGCAAGATTTGTGAACCGCGGGCTCAGCGCCATCACACGATGGTACGGCCACAAGCTCGACCGCTCGCTCGACTATCGTCCGATTACCGGCCTGTTTGCCCTGACTATGCTGGGCCTCGTCGGCTTTCTCTATATGCATACTTCCAAGGAACTCGCACCCGAGGAGGATCAAGGTATCGTATTCGCTCTAACCAAGGCGCCGAAATATGCCAATATCGACTACCTCGACTATTACGGCGCCAAGCTTGAACACGCGCTCCAGAAATTTCCAGAGACTGATTTGAGCTTTGTACTCAATGGCGTTAGCGGCCAGCAGACTGGCATAGCCGGCATGCTGCTCAAGCCATGGGACGAGCGCAAGCGATCATCCATTGCGCTAAAGTCCCTTATCCAGGCCGAGCTGTCCAAAATCGAAGGCATTAACGCGTTTGCCTTTAGCTTGCCGCCGCTTCCTGGCGGTTCGGATGGCCTACCCGTGCAGATGGTGATCAATTCGACGCTGGGCTTCCAATCCGTCTACGAGGAGATGTCGAAGCTGAAGGATGCCGCGCGGAAGAGCGGTCTGTTCATGGTGAGCGACTCCGACCTCGAGTTCAACCAGCCGGTGGTACGAATCAAGGTTGATCGATCCAAGGCCAACGAGCTTGGCATCACCATGCAGACAGTCGGTAACGCGCTCGCCACTCTACTTGGCGGAAACTACGTCAACCGCTTCAATTTACAGGGCCGCTCCTACCAGGTGATCCTGCAGGTGCCACGCGAGGAACGCCTGGCGCCGCAAGCAATCGGGAGCTATTATGTGAAGACTGCGACGGGCTCGATGCTCCCGTTGTCTACCATAGTCTCCATCGAGGCTGCGACCGATCCAAACGCGCTCACACACTACAACCAGCTCAACTGCGCGACCTTTCAGGCCGTGCCGATGCCCGGCGTCACGATCGGGCAGGCCGTGGACTTCTTGGAAGCCGAGGCGAAGAAACTGCCCGCAGGCTTCAGCCACGACTTCCTCGCCGACGCCCGCCAATATGTGCACGAGGGTAACCAACTGGCCGTTACCTTTGCATTTGCACTCATAATCATATTCTTGGTGCTTGCGGCACAGTTTGAAAGTCTGCGCGATCCCCTCATCATCCTGATCAGCGTGCCGATGGCAATCGTCGGTGCGTTGATCCCGCCATTCTTTGGCTGGGCGACGATGAACATCTACACCCAGGTGGGACTGTTGACCCTGGTCGGTTTGATTTCCAAGCACGGCATCCTGATGGTTGAATTCGCTAATGAGCTGCAGCTCAAGGAGAGACTTGACCGTCGCTCGGCTATAGAGATGGCGGCGCGCGTCCGACTGCGTCCAATCTTGATGACAACTGCGGCAATGGTCACGGGCTTCATACCCTTGATGACCGTAACGGGAGCTGGCGCTGCGAGCCGCTTCTCGATCGGGCTCGTGCTCGTCGCGGGCATGTCCGTAGGTACGCTGTTCACGCTCTTCGTGCTGCCGGCGGTCTATGTCGCGATCGCGTCCGATCATCGTGCCGATGCGAGCTCCGGCCGCGCGAAGATCGCCGCCGAGCTCGACCTCACCGGCGCTGCTGATGCCCAGATGGGCTCGCAATGACGATGAAATCAATCCAGGTTCGCTCAGTGTAGTGAGCGAAGCAACCTGCGAGCGCTTCAAGCTCCCTTACGGATCGAGATCTTCACGCCCGTGGTGCCGAGCTTGGCGACCATCACGTGGGTGATAATCCGCGGCTGCTCCGCTAAGGTGAATTACAAAAAACTCGACCTCGCCGGGGAGAAGAGAATTCATGCTCTCCCGTAAAAGATGGCGTTGCCACTTATGCGACGGGCTCTTGAACGACAACTATTTGCTTCCGTCTGACGCGTGTTGCGTTGCTAGCTGAAAAAGATGACGCTGGTTTGAACGCCTTTAGGACTAATTGACACGAGTTCAATTCTCTGGACGAACGGGTCGAGAACGGTCGTCATCAGGAGCCCCGGATACATGGCCGACGCAGGTCATCATTGAGGTCTTCGTCAATGTCTACGTCCTTCTCGTCAATCTGAAGGGCGTGCCGGCAGCTTGAGACGAGTGTTTCCCATCTTGCTTCTCTTGCCGGGCGTTGCGCTCGGCGGCCATGCCTTGACCTCGCTCCAGCCGGGCTGGATCAAATTCGCCTACACGATCATTTTGTCCCTGATCGTGCTGCAAGCTGCGGGTTGACGCCGCCCTATCGAGGCAAGCTGGCGGATCCGCCGGCCATTCGGGTGGATGCTGGGTATCCTCTCGCTCGGTGCCGACTATCTCCGGCCCTCCCTTATCGATGTTGTTTAACAATCAGGCCTGGCTAAACACGAATTTCGCGCCGGCCTAGCCCTGGATTCGCGTAGTGGAATCGAGCGTGCCCCCTTCGTCTACTATCACCTCGGCTCGTTCCCGAGAGCGGCAGCTTGCTCTAGGTGTTTATACCCATTGTCATGCTTGACATCCTGCTGGGCTCCTACCTCCTGCGTCGGCTTGATCCGGAGATATTTCGACGGATCTGCTTGAGCTTTGATGCTGGTGTCGGTTTGTCGCTGGTGATGATCGAGCTTGATCTAGTGCAGAGCGCCTGGGCTTATAACGTGAGGGGCGGCGATACTGATGGATCTGTGCCTCCTACACCTGCTCCTTACCACCCACAGTCCGATTTGGTCGGAGCGACGGTCTCTGCGAACTGCGGATATCAGCGCTTGAACGATGCCGGCGGGCACCTCGGTGTCGAATGCGCGCGCGTCGTGGACCTGAGCGACGCCACCCTCTTCCGCGGCGCGATGATGTCATGGAAACTACCTGGCCGCCTGAAACCAGGAAGAATCGAATTTCAAAAGTACGGGCCGACATTGACGGCTTCCGCGTGATAGCGGTCTTGTATTGGTCCCGTGAGTCAGCGCCGTTACCCGTGAAGAGAGCTCCTGATTTTGCAAGAGCTGTCGGAAAACTACGGCTGTGTCCGGCACCGTTGGCTTTGCGGGGTTTGTAGGCTTTGCGACAAAGCCACAGTGAGCGTTGCGCCTCCGGTTGTCGCAGACCAGCAAAAACTGTCACCCTCTTATGGCCAGCTTAGCCGGGAAAGAATAGCCGAAACACCGTATCCACGGGCTCGACGATCACCGCCCGCTCGCCTAGTGACGTAGTCCAGTAGTTTTGTGACGGCATCGCATTTGCAGGGATTAAAGAATGCCAGCTTGAGGCCATCATTGTCGACAGCGCCGCTTGCAGGCGACGCGCGCAGGATGAGGGGCGTTGCGCTCGCGAGCCCGTTCTCTCAGGAGCGCCCGTGATACTGTCTGGTAATTGGTCAGCCGGCCTGCTTGGGACACGGCTCGCATTTTTTGTGGCCGGATTCGGCCTCGCGGCCTGGGCGCCTTTGGTGCCACTCGCCAAGGAGCGGCTCGCGGTCGATGACCGCATGCTTGGTCTTCTGCTGCTCTGTCTCGGAACGGGATCCGTCATCGCGATGCTTTCGACCAGCATATTGAATGCGCGGTACGGCAGCAAGCCCATTATCCTCGCGGGTGGACTTGGACTCGCGATGATGTTGCCGTGCCTTGCAATTGCCAACACACCTGTCAGGCTCGGTGCTACGCTGTTTGCTTTCGGCGTTTCACTCGGCTCGATCGATGTAGCCATGAACATTCATGCGATTGAATTGGAGCGCGATACGGGCCGTCCATTGATGTCTGGCTTCCACGCTCAGTACAGCATTGGGGAATTCACCGGCTCTGCCGCTGTGACCTCGTTAATGTCGCTGCAGCTTGGCCCGCTTTTTTCGACGCTGGTCTCTTCGGCGTTAATGACGATCGCGATTGTATCGGCCTGGCCGGGGTTGCTCGCGGCGGGGTCGGAGCAGCAGGGGCCATCGTTTGTTTTGCCCCATCGCAGTGTGTTGCTAATAGCTGTGCTCGCGGCTATCACCTTTCTTGTCGAAGGTGCAATGCTCGATTGGAGTGCTTTGCTTCTCGTTGAACGAGATCTTCTCGCGGAAGCGCACGGGGGCATTGGTTGTATGCTCTTCTCAATCGCAATGGCCGCAGGGCGTCTCAGCGGAGATGCCGTGGTGGCACGAATCGGAGACCGTGCCACATTGATGCTCGGGACTCTGCCGATCGTAACAGGCTTCTTGGCTGTGGTGGCCGCGCCCGTTGCGTTGATTGCTATGGCGGGGTTCCTGCTTATTGGATTGGGTATTTCAAACGTTGTACCTGTACTTTGTCGACGCGCCGGCAAACAGAAAATGATGCCAGCAGGCGTTGCGATCGCAGTCATCACGACAGTCGGCTATGCGGGTATACTCGTTGGGCCCGCCGGCATTGGGCTCGTCGCACACATGTTTGGCTTGCGCTTGGCGTTTGGGATGTTGGGCGCGCTCATGTCTATCGCTACGCTATCGGCGAGGATGATGATGACAGACCATCGCTAAGGCGTTGACCGAGAGGAAAGGGACACCAGTACGCTGCTAATGACCGTCCAGCGGTCGGCGCTTAACGGCTTAGAGACGATGAGCTCTCAACTTCATGGCAGCAGGTCTCGATCATGGCCATTCTCCTTTTCCTGCAAGTCGTTGGCTGCGTCGTAGATAGGATACTCCGCGTCACTCGGGTTCTTGGCGTCCGACCGAGCCCGGTCGTTGACAATGAACGCCTGTCAACTGCGAAGCAAAGTTGGTCGTTACGTGAGCGGCAAGTCCGCTAGGCTGGACATTCACCGCCGATTGATACCTAGCATGGGCCCGTTATTCCGGAACAGGCAGATCACTCTGGTGCCGTCCATCGCTGTCGGCGCGATACGCCCGGTATGCCAGCTGAATGCCGTCCTCAAGCGAGGTCGTGGCGCGCCAGCCGAGCCCGGACAGCCGCCCGACGTCGAGCAGCTTGCGCGGCGTGCCGTCAGGGCGCGACGTGTCGAAGCTGATCTCACCGCGAAAACCGATAGCGGCCGCGACCATGAGTGCTAACTCGGCGATGCTGATGTCCTCGCCGGTGCCGATATTGACCAGTTCCGGTGAGGAATAGGTCTTCATCAGGTGAATGCAGGCGTCGGCGAGATCGTCAACGTAGAGCAATTCGCGGCGCGGCGTGCCGGTGCCCCAGACCACCACGCTCTTCGAGCCCGCGAGCTTCGCCTCGTGGAAGCGGCGGACCAGGGCGGCAACTACGTGGCTGTACTCGGGATGATAATTGTCGCCGGGACCGTAGAGATTGGTCGGCATCACGCTAATGAAGTCGCTGCCATACTGCCTGCGATAGGCCTCCGCCATCTTGATGCCGGCGATTTTGGCGATCGCGTAGGGCTCGTTGGTCGGCTCCAACGGGCCTGTCAGCACCGAGTCCTCGCGCAGGGGCTGCGGCGCGAGCTTCGGATAGATGCAAGACGAGCCGAAAAACATCAGCTTCTCGGCGCTGCTTTGCTGCGCGGCCCGGATCACGTTCGCCGCGATCGCGATGTTGTCGTAGATAAACTCGGCGCGCAGCGTGTCGTTGGCGACGATGCCGCCCACCTTCGCGGCGGCGAGGAATACGACCCGCGGCCGAACCCGCGCGAACCAGTCGAACACGGCGGCCTGGTTGCAGAGGTCGACCTCACGCCGGTCCACTGTGACGATTTTGACGTTCTCGCGCGCCAGCCGGCGCACCAGCGCGCTGCCAACCATGCCACGATGGCCGGCGACATAGACGCTCTTGCCGGTCAGCTCAAAGGCTGCGCTTGCCATGGACCGCGTCCCATTTCGCCTCGGCGAGGTCGCTCGCCATCATCTCCTCGACGAGCTGGGCAAAAGCCCGCTTCGGCTTCCAGCCGAGCTTCTCGCGCGCCTTGCTGGCATCGCCGACGAGGAGATCGACCTCGGTCGGCCGGAAATAGGTCGGATCGATCTTCACCACGGTCTTGCCGCTCTTGGCGTCGACGCCGGTCTCATCGACGCCCGTGCCGCGCCATTCAACGCGGCGGCCGACCTGCGCGAAGGCAAGCTCGACCATCTCGCGCACCGATCGGGTCTCGCCGGTGGCGAGCACGAAATCGTCCGGCTTGTCGGCCTGGAGGATCATATGCATGCCCTCGACATAGTCTTTCGCGTGGCCCCAGTCGCGCTTGGCCTCGAGATTGCCAAGATAGAGCGTCTGTTCGAGACCGACCTCGATGCGGGCGACACCACGAGTGATCTTGCGGGTCACGAAGGTCTCGCCGCGAATCGGACTCTCGTGATTGAACAGGATGCCGTTGGACGCGAACATGCCATAGGCTTCGCGGTAGTTCACCGTGATCCAATAACCGTAAAGCTTGGCGACGCCGTAAGGCGAGCGCGGATAGAACGGCGTCGTCTCCTTCTGCGGGATCTCCTGCACGAGGCCGTAGAGCTCGGAGGTCGAGGCCTGGTAGAACAGCGTCTCCTTCTCCATGCCCAGGATGCGGATCGCTTCCAGGAGGCGCAGCACGCCGATCGCGTCGGCATTGGCGGTGTATTCGGGGCTCTCGAAGCTGACGGCGACGTGGCTTTGAGCTGCGAGATTGTAGATCTCGGTGGGGCGGATCTGCTGCATCAGGCGGATCAAATTGGTCGAATCCGTCATGTCGCCATAGTGCATCAGGAACCGCACGTTGCCGGCATGCGGATCCTGGTAAAGATGATCGACGCGCGCGGTGTTGAACGAAGACGACCGGCGCTTGATCCCATGCACGGTGTAGCCGAGACCGAGCAAATACTCGGCGAGATATGCGCCGTCCTGCCCGGTGACGCCCGTAATTAGCGCAACGCGCCGCTTTGAGTCCTGAGCCGCCATGGTCTCTCTTAGTTGCGCCGCAAAGAGCCTCGCTTCAAACACCATTGCGAAGCCGTTTCTCAAAAATCTTGATGTGCACGCGCGCTCCACCCGCAATTAAAGCAAAGCGATCGTTAGCTCCAGTCATACACACCATGCAGGAATGCACACTATATACATTGATTTATACTTGGACTGAAGGATGCCAACACATTGAGCGTCAAAAATGAAGCCCAACGCTAGCAGCGCGATAGTCCTAAGGCGAGATGGATGGCAAAGCGCCCTTTACGCGCGCCCTGGGCGCGCTTGCCTGGGCGATATTTCCAATGAGAGAGAAGCGACGGTCTGTGCTCCTTATCTATCCTCAGGCGAACGTGTGCATTCGCGTGGTCTCGTCATGGCATGGGAGAGCGACTAGCTGAGGTCGCAATGCATTTGTCGGAATGACGGTATGCAAGCCAGCACACAGCCAAGGCTGGTCATAGAGCCGCAGTCTACAAAACGCTGTTAGCTTCCGAACAGAACACGCAGTCTTCTAGGTCGACTCATCAACCATGATCGGCGCCGTTGCCGATATCCAACCGCGGCAGGCAATGGACGGTCGACGCGAGGCAAAGTGAGAAAGAATAGCAAACGTTGGTATAGATCGTCGAACGTTTCGATATCGAGAGCTTACTTTCGTACAATGGAGCTTCGACGGCAATCCTTTAACCTTGACCGAGCGTAAGTTGCCTCGGTTCGAGTATGATAAGTCTGTTAAACCCGCGCCGAAAAAATGTCTGCAGTAAGACAGGACAATTCAAACTAGAGCTGCTGCGCCGTTTGTACTCGATCGGCGGGCGAAGCGATGATGGCTGAAAGAGATCTAACTCACTCACGCTTGTGAAAGCGGCGGCGATACAGGGGGCCGCGAAAACCGAACTTGACACCTGTTACCATCCGGCAAGCGAATTTCATAACCGGGTTCCTGTAGGGGGACGTCGGACTCCTTAAACTTGGGCTGCATTGATCGATATGTGCGGAATTGTTGGCATTTTGGGGCGTGGTCCGGTCGTTGGGCAGTTGGTCGCGTCGCTCAAGAGATTGGAATATCGTGGCTACGACTCCGCAGGTCTCGCGACTCTCGAAGGTCTCCGTATCGAGCGCCGCCGCGCTGAAGGTAAGCTGAGAAACCTTGAGGAGCAGCTGCGCTGTTATCCGCCGTCGGGTCATACCGGCATCGGTCATACCCGCTGGGCGACTCATGGAAAGCCGACCGAGAGCAATGCTCACCCGCATGCGACGGAAAATGTCGCGGTCGTTCATAACGGGATCATTGAGAATTTCCGCGAGTTGCGAGCCGAACTGGAGCGGAATGGAGCCCATTTTAGCTCAGAGACAGACACGGAGGTGGTGGCGCATCTCGTCGAATCTTATCTCAAGAAGGGTTACTCGCCGCAGGATGCGGTACAAGCGTCGCTGCCGCGGCTGCGCGGTGCCTTCGCGCTGGCATTCCTTTTCAAGGCCCACGATGATCTTTTGATCGGTGCGCGTAAGGGGTCGCCCCTTGCGATCGGGCATGGGGCCGGCGAAGTATATCTAGGATCGGACGCGATCGCGCTCGCGCCTTTGACCGACACCATCACCTATCTTGAAGACGGCGACTGGGCCGTGCTTACGCGCACGACGTGCGTGATTTATAGCGCAGACGGCTCTGTCGTCGAGCGGCAGACATCAAAGTCTGGCGTATCGACACTCCTTGTGGACAAAGCGAATTATCGCCACTTCATGGCCAAGGAAATCCACGAACAGCCGACGGTGGCCGCCAAGACATTGGCGCATTATCTCGACATGGCGGCTAAGCGCGTCGCCCTGCCGCTCACATTGCCGTTCGACTTTAAATCCATTCAGCGCATCTCAATTACCGCATGCGGCACTGCAAGCTATGCCGGGCACATCGCCAAATACTGGTTTGAGCGGCTGGCGCGCTTGCCTGTCGAGATCGATGTAGCCTCCGAGTTCCGCTACAGGGGGGCGCCTTTGCGCCGGGGCGATCTCGCGATCGTCATCTCCCAGTCGGGCGAAACCGCTGACACGCTAGCTGCGTTGCGATACGCCAAGGACCAGGGCGTGCACACGATATCTGTGGTCAATGTCCCGACGTCAACGATTGCGCGGGAGAGCGAATCCGTTCTGCCGACGCTGGCGGGGCCAGAAATCGGCGTCGCCTCCACCAAGGCATTCATCTGCCAGCTGATGGTATTGGCGGCGCTTGCCGTCGCAGCAGGCAAAGAGCGCGATAAACTGTCTGAAATCGATGAATCAAAGCTTGTGCGTGAGCTTATCGAAGTGCCGCAGTTGATTGCTGCGGCACTGTTGATTGAGCCGCAGATTGAGAAGCTCGCTCGTTATATCGCGGACACAAGGGACGTGCTCTATCTCGGTCGTGGCACATCGGCCCCGCTGGCGCTGGAGGGCGCACTCAAGCTGAAGGAAATTGCCTATATTCACTCAGAAGGTTACGCCGCCGGCGAGCTCAAGCACGGACCGATCGCACTGATAGATGAGGCCGTGCCTGTGGTGGTGATCGCGCCTTATGACGGGGTCTTCGAGAAGACCGTCTCGAATATGCAAGAAGTTGCGGCTCGGGGCGGCAAGATCATCCTGATCACCGATTCGAAGGGTGCTTTGGAAGCGACGGTGGACACACTCATGACCATTGTGCTGCCAGAGATGGTCGCAAGCTTTACGCCGATGGTGTATGCCATTCCGGTTCAGCTCTTGGCT
This sequence comes from Bradyrhizobium shewense, assembly GCF_900094605.1. GTDB lineage: Bacteria > Pseudomonadota > Alphaproteobacteria > Rhizobiales > Xanthobacteraceae > Bradyrhizobium > Bradyrhizobium shewense. The sequence goes on from NZ_FMAI01000005.1 coordinate 235,793, forward strand.
TACCATACCGCGCTCGTAAGGGGCGCGGACGTGGATCAGCCACGTAATCTAGCAAAATCGGTGACTGTGGAATGAGGCGGCAGTGTTATATCGAAGCATTGAGGCCACTAATGGAGTGGGCGAGCTCAAGGAGAACGATCCCAGTATCAACAGGTCTATCATAGACCGATCCAGCTCGATGAGCAAAGTGTCATCATCGTCCACCGACTAACGCCAATGGGGGCGAGCGTTACCTCCCTGTCGTTCGAGAGGAACGGTCGATAACAAGTGGGACTTACTGACCATTGGGAGATCCAAGTCGGCTCTCGGTTACCCAGCCTGCCATCTGCTTTGCAGGGCCAAATCAGCCTGAAGCTCGGTACGCAAAAGATACTCTCTAACTCATCCTCCCACCTTGCCGAAGCCGACGAGCAAGTCGGTGCACGCAACAGCTTCGGGCCGCTCCGTCGCGGCTTATTCACTGGCAGCGCATACACGCGACAACTTACGTTCATCTGCCCCATGTCGGGCACGTTGAGCATGCACTTCCACCGCGGGGACGATTCCTTAGGATGCAGTGCAGTTTGTGCTTAGATCGCGCGTAGCAGCGGCTCACGCAGTCCGGTTGGACCATACGCGCCGGGGCGGCCCTTCCAGCTGCTACGTGTCATCAAATGGATTGTTAGAAACCGGACATTCCCGCGCAAGGTCGGGGCGTAAAGCCAAGTGCAGGGGGCGCCGCACCGGAACGACGCGGCACCCCGGCTGTAGCGGCAGGAGAGTACTACTAGTCATTATATAATCCAGCGACGGCCGATCCGCTTGTATAGCAGGAGCGACCAGCCTTGCAGCGACGCGGGATTTAGCACGACTGGCAAATCCTGTTGGTGGGCCAGCGATCGCATCGGGTTCCTATGGGAGCCGCAGATCTGGTTGACCAGAAGGACGCTCCTTATTCTGGGCACGGGATTTGCTGTCCCGCTCCTCGACCGACTGCTGTCAACGCATGTCTGGGAGGGCTGCGATTTAGGGCAGCCTCTCCATTTCTATCGTTTTGAAGCCTCGCACCGAGAGTACGAGCGTGCAGCCGCAAGTCTCAGGGCGACAAGCTCAACAACGCAATCGTGGTGAGGTGGCTTGCCGGGCTAGGTCTCCGTTCGCCACACTCCAAGGAGGAACGCGATGAATGATCCGAGTGTGGCCGAAGTCGATCTTCACAACCTACAGGTCTCGGATCCACTGATTGGGCAATGCCAGCAGCTGGTCAGGGAAGTGGCAATTCCCTACCAATGGGAGGTGCTAAACGATCGCGATCCGGAGGTGATACCGAGTCACGCGGTAGAGAACTTCCGCCTTACTGCCGGACGTGCGAGGGGCGACTTCCGTGGCACTGTTTTTCAGGACAGTGACGTCGCAAAATGGCTTGAGGCGGCTGCATGGTCGCTATGCCAGGCACCAAATCCAGAACTGGAGAAAGCCGTCGATGAGCTGATTGAATTGATTGCGGCCGCCCAATGCGGCGACGGTTATCTCAACACTTATTTCATACTGAACGCGCCTCAGGAGCGCTGGACCAACCTAACGGAGTGCCACGAGCTTTATTGTGCTGGCCACGCCACTTAATTGAAGCGGGTGCGCATTCTTTCAGGGGACTGGCAAACGGCGATTGCTGGAGGTCGTTTGCAGGCTTGCCGACCTCCTCTGCACAGTTTTCGGCCCAGAGCGCGATCAGTTTCACGGCTATGATGGCCATCCGGAAATCGAACTTGCGTTGGCACGACTCTACGAAGCGACAAAGGAACAGCGATATCTCACGCTAGCCAATTATTTCGTGGAGCAACGCGGCAGGGAGCCACACTTTTACGACATTGAGTATGAGAAGCGCCAGCAATCCTGCATCCAAAAATCCGACGGCACGCCTTGGATGTAACAAACAAAGCATATAGCCAAGCGCACTTGCCGCTTTCGGAGCAGCGGACTGCAACCGGTCATGCGGTTCGTTTTGTATACCTGATGACGGCAGTAGCTCATCTCGCGCGTCTGCGCCAGAACGAGCAGCAGCGCCAAACTTGCCTACGGCTATGGCAAAACATGGTTCAGCGCCAGATCTATATTACCGGAGCCATCGGCTCGCAAGGCGCGGGCGAAGCGTTCAGCAGCGATTACGATTTGCCAAATGATACGGCGTATGCGGAAAGTTGTGCGTCGATTGGCCTGATGATGTTCGCGCGCCGTATGCTGGAGATGGAACTCGACGGTCGCTATGCCGACGTGATGGAGCGCGCGCTCTACAATACCGTTCTCGGCAGTATCGCGTTCGACGGGCGTCACTATTTCTATGTTAACCCGCTCGAAGTGCATCCCAAAACGCTGAGGTCTAATGGCATCTACAATCACGTCTCGCCGGTGCGACGGCGCTGGTTTGGCTGCGCGTGCTGTCCACCGAACATCGCGCGCCTTTTCACATCGATTGGTCATTACATCTACACGCCCAGCACCGACACGCTCTATGTAAATCTCTACGTTGGTAATAGGGTAGCAATATCGGTCGACGGACATGCGCTGCGGTTGCTCATAAGCGGCAGCTATCCCTGGAGAGACGAGGTGGAAATCGCAGTCGAATCTGCTCCGCAAATTGCCCACACGCTCGCCCTGCGCCTGCCGGAATGGTGCAGCGCGCCGCAGGCGAGCGTGAACGGCGAGCCTGTGAATTGCGAGCCGCGCAAGGGCTATTTGCACATTCGCCGAACGTGGCGGCAGGGAGATCGCGTCAAACTATCGCTGCCAATGCAAGTGCGTCGCGTATACGGCCATCCACAACTTCGCAATTTGGCCGGAAAGGTGGCCATCCAGCGTGGCCCCTTAATTTATTGTCTGGAGGAGGCCGACAACGGGACCGAGTTACACAACGTTTGGCTTAATGCAGACAGTCGGTTTTCCCTTATCGAAGGAACTGATCTCTTTAGTGGCAAGATCTTGCTGCAGGCCGGCGGGGCGCGGTTGCAACACACGCATTCTGAAGAAGCGGCGCTTTATCAATACGACAGAGTGCCTGGACAGCTAGAACCGCAGCGTCTGACATTCATTCCGTGGTTCAGCTGGGCTAACCGCGGCGAAGGCGAAATGCGGATTTGGATAAGTGAGCGTTGACGCCGAACGCGCGGTCGCACTTCCACGAGTCCGCGTTAGACTTCGTCTCTGGGGCAGGTGATGGCGTTGCTCAAAGTCTGGAAATCGGCCAGTGTATGGAAGGCGGTCCGGGAGCTCCACTGGAACGTTGAAAAGAGAACCTGGATATAAGGCGGCGCGGCGGAACTCCGAAAAGAGTACGATCCGATTGGCGTCAGCAGGTCAATCAGCTGATCAACCAAATTCCCTAATCAAGGAGCTTCCTCGGTCTGTTCGCGGCCTCTCATCAAACCTGATGAATGCCGATGGCACGAGCGTGCCTCCGTGTCGTTTAGAAGGAAGCCCTATGACAAGCCAACGTGAGGGCGGCCACGTCAGGTTTTGGTAAGCCAACCTCCCTATCAGCCCCGCTGGGCTTACCAAGCCTAAATTAGATGCGGAAATGTATGTCCGACGGGAGCACCAATCGCCATGTATAATCGGATCAATGGCTCGTCCTACTTCCAATCCTCTAACTTTGCAGAAACTGATGAGCAAATGGACGCAGCCAACTTTGCGGATGCGTTCGCCAATATGCGCTTAGCCGAATCTGGCTCGAGTGGCAGTTCATCTTCGGCAACAAGACCATATTCGCTCGTTCAACCCCTCCCATAATAGAGTTCAAGGATCGTCACTCATTCCGAGAAGCCGCGAAGGCCTATCATGGCGACGAAATCGGGTACATCGCCGACAACCCCCATGAGTACTCCGACTTCTTCTCCGCCAAGGCGAGGCGAACTGCAGAAGTTGCCAAAGACTACGGGACGACCCGAGATTCCGAGGTACTTCAGCTACCAATTGGGCAACAAGAGCGTCGGACTTCTAAGAATGGAAGGCGGCGACGGCATGACCGAATTCGACGTCAAAAGGTGGAAGAAGCTATTCCCTGACGCCACGGGACTACCTCTACTGTGGATCTTCAAGTCGTTCATCCACTTGTCGAGAAGCTGGCGATATCCTGCTCGAGCACCAGCTTCGAATGGACGGCGAACAGCCGCTGCTCAATTTGCGCCCGGCTAATCCGGAAGCAAGAGCCCGTGCGGCAAAGATGGGATTCGTCGAAGTTGACGCCGACAACATGGTTCTCGACCCAAAGAAGTCAGACAAGTGGGTAAGAAATAGCGACGGCGAATGGCAGCGAAAAGGCACTGCTGCGCGGTATCTTTCCAAAGCTGACGACAGTGAAGGTAGTAATACTGAGATCCCAGCGAGCCCAACATACGATTATGAGGATGATTTTATGTGACCATGAGATCACCGGTGATTGGGCCCGATGGAGTAGGCTAATCTAGCCTGCTCCGGCTCCTCTCTATTTATAGCGTTTGCGGCTGAGAGTTCCTCTGAGTTGGCTCAGAAGACTGCCCCCAGAGTGCTCCTTGGCCTAGCGGTTGCTGAGTTGTGTGAGCGTTGGAAGTAGGAGCTCACTGCGCAAGGCAATTGCGGCAATGCTCTCTGCGGCGAGGACCTGCATGGGTGCCGCCAAAGTGCGCCCGGCCGCCGAGGGGCCGGGCGTGTTGCGCCGAGCACGTTGGACGGCTTGGAGGCAGAAGTCTTCTACAGATCACGGCCTAGAAGTAGTAACGGCGTGGGCGGCTGCCGTGTGTCGGTGGGCAAAGAAATGTACAGCGAAGCGGCGCTCGATGGACAAGACGGCCGGCATTCGTCAACCGATATAACGACGCCGTGAGCACGAGGATCGTGCAGAGCTCTTTCACCAGAAAAGCCTCAACACAACACGCGAGGCGGTTGTCCTGGGCGAAGCTCCGTTATCATCGTCACTGCAGTCGGGCTGCGAACAGCCAATCTCTTGCTTTGTCGAACGCTCTCGCGCCAGCTCCGCTCTGCAATGGAGTATATAACCTCGATCTAGACGAGTTAAGAAGTGCTTAGGGTCGTCGAGTGCTTTGGGTCAGCATTATCTTCAACGTCGACCTACAGAATGAGTCGAGCTAGCCTGCCTTCCGGCCCTCGCAGCGATAATGTTGTTCTGCACCAATGTAGCCGCCCGGCATAGTCGGTGAAGCATGGACAAGGCAACAATTGGCCTCTCGCTCGCGTTTTAAAGCAAGTAGCGTGTTTGACCGCGAAGGGGTTGATCGGTGGCGAGATCGACCCGTGGACCGTTAAGATCGGACATCAATTCATGCCGCAGGTTGATTGCATCAGATGCCGTCTCGGCCGTCATACGCGTTCAGTGCCTTGTCGAGGCACTCGATTAACGCTTGTCCGGTAAAGGGTTTGGCGAGGAAGCCAATCGCTCCGGCGCCCAGCGCTGACGCGCGCACGCGGTCGTCGGGGAAAGCCGTAATGAAAATGAATGGTGCGTCGTAACCGCGTGTCCGCATCTCTGCCAGTAGCTGAAGGCCGCTCATAGCCGACATCTGTACATCGGTAATCACACAGGATGTCTCGTCCAACTGCGGGGACCTCAGGAGTTCCTCGGCCGACGCAAATATTTGGGCGATGTAGCCACGCGATTTCAAAAGATTCTCTGTCGCCGCACGGACTGAGGCGTCGTCGTCAACGACGGAAATCAAAGGCGTGGACAAGACGAGCACTCCTGAACGGGGAATAGCGGCTGCAAGCATCAGCCACCTTCGGCGAAAAGTGGGCTCGACTGATGAAATTGTAAAATCATACTTGGGTTTGTTCAGGACGATTGGCGCGAATTCCCAACGTCTCAGTCATTCTAATCAAGTCGGCCAGCGACCGTGCACGCATCTTCTTCATTACGTGTCCCCGGTAGATCTTGACCGTAATCTCGGCGAGCCCAAGCTCGGCGGCTACCTGCTTGTTCATCAGGCCGGCAGCGACCAGTTTCATCACCCCCTGCTCGCGCGGGCTTAAGGTCTCAAATCGAGACTGCAGGTTCGCGACGATCTGCTGAGCGTCCCGTCTTTTGCGATCGCGTTCGGTCGCCGCAACCACGGCATCAAGCAGTTCCTGATCGCGAAACGGTTTGCTGAGAAAATCGACCGCTCCTTCCTTCATGGCCCTGACGGTCATGGGAATGTCGCCATGGCCGGTAATGAAAATGATCGGCATATGTATGTTCAACCTTGCTAGCTCGGTCTGGTAATCAAGGCCGCTCAAGCCTGGCAGCCGGACATCAAGAACTAGACAGCTAATAACGTCCGGAATTGTGCTCTGCAACATTTCGCGAGCCGATCCGAATGCAATGACATCCATCCCTACCGAATGAAAAAGGTTCGTAAGCGAGCGGCGCATCGAGATGTCATCCTCGACGACGAAGACGATCGCCTTTGTCGAGGCCTTGGCGTTGCTGCCTTCACCTGGCGAGTCAAATCGTCCCGTCACGAGACGGCCTCCTTATGCAGCGGCAGGGCAAACTGGAACGTCGCGCCCGGTCCATTTTTGTGGGCCATTGACAGTCGTCCTCCATGAGCTTCCACGATCGACCGGCAGATCGAAAGACCCATTCCAAGGCCAGTCGATTTGGTGGTGAAGAAGGGATCTAAGACGCGGTCGGCGTCGTTCTCGGCGATGCCGACGCCGCAATCGGTCACGGCAAGTTGGACGTGCCCCACATTGTCCTTCGATGATTGAATCAGCAGTTCGCGCGTCCGGTCTGTAACTGCGTCCATGGCTTCGATTCCGTTCATCACCAGATTGATGATCACTTGTTGCAGCTGAATCCGATCGCCGAGGATCGTAGGCAGCCCTGCCGTCAACTCGGTTCGTAACATCACTCGGTGGCTCACCAGCTCTCGTGTTACCAGTGCAATGACGTCCTTGACGACCTCATTGATATCGAGCGGCACCATCTCAATCTCGCCTTTCTTCGCGAGCGTGCGAACACGACGGATCACCTCGCTTGCCCGGATTGCGTCTTCGATGATCCACTCCACCGAAGAGCGCGCGGCGGGAAGATTAGGAGCTTCCCGCCCCATCCAACCGAGGCACGCATCGGCGTTGCTGATAATAGCGGCGAGTGGCTGGTTTATTTCGTGGGCGATGGAGGTTGTCAGCTCTCCTAACGTCGTCACACGCGTCACATGCGCAAGCTCCGCCTGTGCCTTTCGTAGTTCTTGTTCGGCTTGATCGGCGCGAATGGTAGCGGTGATGTCAGTGCTGACGCCACGATAGCCGAGAAAATTGCCCTTTCCATCGAAAAAAGGCTTGCCACTCGTGCGGACGTAGATCGGAGAACCTGTCCGATTCACGGTGCGGTAGACGAGATCCCGAAACGGAAGATGGGCCTCCAACGTCGCCCGATGCTGCGCCCACTTCTCGGGTTCCTCTTCGAGGTCGCACGCAATCTCCCAGCGAAGCAGGCCCATCAATCCTGTCGCCAAAATTCCCGCAGCGCTGGTGTGCTCGGATAAGTGAGTGACCTGATGATCCGGCCCGGTCTCCCAGAGCCAGTCGGAAGCTGTTTCGGCGTAGTCGCGAAAGCGCTGCTCGCTTTCGCGCAGCGCGGCAAGTGTGTTTTCCAGGCGTTCCCTAGCTGCGTGTTGCTCGGTCACATCCATATGTGTTCCGATCAGCTCGCTGACGTTACCATCGCTGCCGACCACCACGTGCGCAACGGAGTGTATGCGTCTTATCCCGCCATCTGGTAGAAGGATACGAAAATCATATTCGAACCGCCCCTCCTTGTGTTCAATCGCCTGACGCTGCACCTCCTGTAGCCGCGGCAAGTCGTCCGGATGGATGCGCGATCGAATGGTCTCGATCGATACCGGCTCTTGGGGGCTAAAGCCAAACAGACGATCGACCTCGGCGGAGCGATACACGAAATCTACACCGTAGACGTCCCAGGACCAGCTGCCCGTGTGACTGAGATGCTGGGCTTCGGCCAGATAGGCCTCGCTGCGGCGCAGCTGCTGTTCTGCTCGCCTCGCCGCCGTAATATCCGTAGCTGCCCCAACAAACTCGATGTCACCAGAGGCTGTCCTCGTCGCTCGTGCCTGCGCATGAATGTGCTTTACCGAGCCGTCCGGTAGCAGAAGCCGGTATTCGTGCTCGAAATCGCTCGGGTCTCGCATCGCGCGATCGATAATTTCTCTAACCGAAGCCCTATCATCTGGATGCGTGCGCTCAACGACGAGCTGCGGCCCCGGTGGCGCTGTCTGAGGGTCTAATTGGAAAATTCGAAATGTTTCCTTTGACCAGAAGGCCTCGCCCGTTGTGGGGTTCCAGCTGAAGCTGCCTGTGTGACTCAACTCCTGCGCCTGGGCCAGATGTGCTTCGCTCCGCTGCAGGGCAAGTTCGGTCCGCCTTCGCTCCGTGATATCTTCGCAGGCGATAAGGACAATGGGCTGCTCATCGGCCCAGAGCATGGCTTTAGCGCTTTCACGTACCCACAACACCGAGCCGTCCTTCTTGACTTTCTGGACGTCCCACGTGCGCGTTTGTCCGACATCCTCAAGGCATGTCCGAACGCATTCGCAAACGAACGCGCGATCTTCCTCAGGAAATACGTCCAGCACGGATTGACCGATCAGTTCAGCACGAGCATAGCCAAGTTGTGTCGCGCCCAATGTATTCACGTTGAGGACAGTGCCGGCTTCATCGACCATGAAGTACATGGCCGGATTGTGCTCGAAGATGGCGCGCCACCGTTTCTCGCGATCCTCCAAATCGGCCGCACTCCGCTGAAGCTTGGCCGCGACCACACGCGCAGCCTCTCTTTCCTGGCGGAGCTTTGCGATCAGGTGCGCTCCCACCATCGAGGCAATAAAGAATGCAACGACCACCGGCAGGTCTTGGGGGTCATCGATTCGCAGGCTAAATGCCGGCGGCGCAAAGTAGTAAGCGAGAGCAGCGATGGCTGCGATGCAAAGCGCGGACGACGCGATGAAGCTGCCTATCAGCGAAAACAGCAATACCACTAACAAATATGCGAACGCCGTCGCGGCGAAATGCGCGTGAAGGTACAAGCAAGCCAGTGTTACCACGGCCAGCATCATGCTGCCAAAGGTAAACTGAAGGGCTGAACGTTCTAAACTGCTGATCTGGCTACGCATTTTGATACCGTCCGGCCTGTTCTCCGGCGGGAGAGCTATAACATTTTAGGCAAAAATAGGGCAATACTCGGCGCCAGCACCCGCTGGCGAGCGCTTCCGAGATCGATTGCTTGGCGCTGAACTGAGCACGCGCCGAGAAAAATTGCATCCCAGACGTACGTATAGTTGTCCTAAACCTTTCAATGTGGCGCGCTGACACGCCTGCAATCGATGCTCAGATGTCTGCTTTCCTCCGGTGCCGATATCCCCGGGCAGGCGCTCGAGGCTGCAGCCGAGGACAACTCCCTTACGCCAGCCGCACGAGGACAGCGGCTGCAGTTCAGTCAAGACATTGTGCCGGAACAATCAGGCCCGCCTCGCCGAACCGGAAAGAACAAAGACAAGCTGCCGGACCACTCATCTCGCCGGCACGATCGGTCATGCGGAAGAAAGCGCAATGGTCATATGACGAGATACGAAGGCGAAGTTACGCGACTGCTTTGTATGCCCTAGGGCCATCATGCCTAGGTGCGGAGGACTTGCTCTCCGAGTGGTTGGCCGGAATCGAGCGCGCGCAGCGACGCCGAGCCGAGACTAGCCGTGTGCGAGACGCCACGGCTCTGTCGAGGTGCCATCTAATCCGTGCTGATCACACCCATCATGATCTAATGCGGCAGCGCGGACCGTAACAAGGGATGATGAGTTGCGTCAGCAAGATCGCTACCACGTCGTTGGTCGGACCAGGCAAGCGCAGTGACCGCGCACACGGGCAATTGTAGGCGGAGCAACACCTAGGTCCGTCAACCGGACACGTTCTGTCGCAGTCCTGTTATCTGGCACGGCAAAATGTCGCAGAAGCGTTCAGATGGCCGGGAGCTTAACGGCGAAAAGACGCGCTTGAAAATGACTGTTAAAAAAGCCCCGACACTTTTGCTCGGCTGGCATCTTTTCAGAGCGGCTGCCGGGGGCGACGCGGTGCAAGGGCTGCGCACTAGAGATCGCGCGTGAAAGGTCCGGCTCCGTGTCAAGTCGGCTATGTCGATTCAACTACGAGAAATGCGGCTTCGCTTGCATTCGATGCGTCTTCGAATGGCGGCGGTTAGGATCCGGAACCTATCTCATCGTGTGTCGATAGTGGGGGAAACGTTGGGCTGGTTGAGCCGAGCTTGCAGCGTCGCGTGCTCGAGCTCGTCCTCCCACCAGGATACGAACACGGCGGCGATGCCATTGCCGGTGATGTTAGTAAGGGCACGCACCTCGCTCATGAACTTGTCGATCGAAAATACGATTGCCATGCCCGGCACCAGCGCTGGGTTGACCACCGACAACGTCGCAGCGAGCGTGATGAAGCCCGCGCCGGTGACGCCGCTTGCTCCCTTCGACGTTAGCATTGCCACGAGCAGGATCGTGAGCTGCTGGCCAAAGGTGAGATCGACCCCGAGTGCCTGGGCAATGAACAATGTCGCAAGTGTCATATAGATATTGGTGCCGTCGAGGTTGAAGGAGTAGCCAGTTGGCACCACCAAGCCGACCACGGGCTTGGAGCAGCCCAGCCGCTCGAGCTTCTCCATTAATTGAGGCAGCGCGCTTTCAGAGGACGATGTGCCGAGCACGATCAGAATCTCGTCCTTGATATAGACAATGAACTTGAAGATTGAAAAGCCGATGAGGCGCGCGATCAAACCGAGCACCACCACGACAAATAACGCCGCCGTCGCGTAAAACAGCGCGATTAGACCGATCAAATTGCCGAGTGCTGCCGGCCCGAACTTGCCGATAGTGAAGGCCATGGCGCCGAAGGCGCCGATCGGGGCCGCCTTCATAATGATAGCGATCACGCCGAACACCGCGTGCGCGACGTCGTCAATCATGCCTCGCAGCCGCTCCCCACGGCTTCCCAACGCCATCAGCGAAAAGCCGAATAGGATCGCGAACAGGAGAACCTGCAGAACATCGCCGCGGGCGAAGGCGCCGACCACGGTATCGGGAATGATGTTGAGAAAGAAATCGACGGTCTTCGAGGCTTCCGCCTGCTTGACGTAATTGGCGACCGCCGCAGCATCCGGCTTGACCGCAAGACCATGACCGATTTGGACCAGATTTCCCATAAGAAGGCCCAACACCAAGGCAAAGCTGGAGACGATCTCGAAATAGACCAGCGCCTTGACGCCGACGCGCCCGACTTTCTTCGCATCCTGAATATGCGCAATGCCAGATGTGACGGTGCAGAAGATAATCGGCGCGATCACCATCTTGATGAGCTTGATAAACCCGTCACCGAGCGCCTTGACCCAGTCATTGGTCGCGACAGACGGCCATAGGCAACCGACCATGGCGCCAAGCAAGATCGCGATCAGCACCTGCACGTAGAGAATCTTATACCAAGCTTGCGACGCGCGTGCGGGCGCCGCTGTTGCCATGGTGGTCATGACGCTTCCTTCCCGAATATACTCGAATGTGGGCCGCCGCGTCGTTGAGAGACGACGGCGTCATACGAGACTCATCATTTTTGCCGTGTCCGATTGAAGGACGGTTCCGAGAGCGGGCGCGTCGTTCCAAAGGCAGGCGTTTAGTTGCGTTATCCCTTCACGTTAAGCAAGATATGCACCAGATGCCCAAAGTGCGCCCGATTGGGCAGTCTCGGACAACCGTCTGTCTCCGAGCGGTATCGGCTTGAGTGCTCGGCCCGCGTTCGCAAGGTCGAACAAAAAGTTGCAGCGAGACGCGTATCTTGATCGGCTGGGCGCATTAGCGGCGTCCCGTCTCGGGATGGAAGCCCGAGCGTGATCGATATGCGCCGACTGCTGAGATGGATGCAAGAGTAGATGACATTGGTAAAATTGATAGTTTGGATAGCACTCATCCACGCGATGGAAGCCTGTTTAGGAGCTCGATTGCGCGCCAATAATCTTGGATCGATGCACTGCGTTGTCGCGAGCGGCAAAGCTCGTTCGTGCACGGGGTATTTGTCTCCAGGCGTGTGCTAACGATTTCGCATTAGGCAGGATTCCTTCGCTCTGGGCCCCTCGCGCCTTTTACCGCGTCGCAGAAGCAGCGTTACGATGATGACTCAGCTAGATCGTTCGCGTTGCTGCCAAAGGGCAGGCTTCCTGCGATCCGTTCCATTACCGGCGCGGCGAGTGCGGCGTTTGAGCCACCGACAACCAAATAGGCATCTCTGGCGGCGTCAAATTCTGCCGTTTCGTTGCGCGGCTGTCGCTGTCTGCTCGGCAACAAAAGCTGCCAGAAATCTGACATAGCGTTAGGTCCACGCCACAGCGACGTCGACGTCTATGCGAATTGCTCCGACGTTGCGCATAGAGCGCTCCACATTTCGCCCGCGGCACAGGAATTGCTGATTTTGAACGAGGAGGTGCCGCCGTCAGATGGATGGAAGCGGCCCTGTCACAGGAGTTGCCGATGAGACTTGCGATGCTGCTCTTGTTCGTAGAAACGACGCGCGTGAATGTGGCGCCCGCCACGAAGTGCGGCGCGACTAGAGGGCGATCCGCGCCACATGTCTGGCGAGCCGGACGTGCAGGCGATCACTGGGCCCGTAAGACGATCTGCTTTCACTTTTGGGGCTGACGCACATGGATGTCTTTTCGGCAGAGATTGCGCAATCCGTTGCGCTCACGATTGAGCTCGCCAGCGTGACGACCGTGATCCTCCTCGTGATTGGTGTGCCCGTCGCTTGGTGGTTAGCGCGCTCAAAGACTTTTTTGAGCGAGGCGGTGGCGACGATGATCGCCCTGCCGTTCGTGCTACCGCCGACGGCTCTCGGTTTTTGCGTACTCGTGTTGCTCGGCCCCAACGGACCGGGTGGCGTTCTCGCCTCTTTGTGGGGCGAGCGCACGCTCGCTTTTACCTTCGCAGGAATCGTGATCGGATCGGTCCTCTCGGCGCTGCCGTTGGTGGTGCAGCCGATCCGTAACGCCTTTGTCGCGATAGGCGATCGTCCGTTGGAAACTACGGGGTGCGTTTCGTCGTTGTATGCCTTCATTACCATCAGTGGGCCGCTGGCGCGATTGGAGTTTGTTAAAGCCGCCGTGGTTGGGTTTTCTCATACGATCGGCACATTTGGCGTCGTGATGATGATCGGCGGCAACATTCCTGGACGCACCAAGGTGTTGTCGGCCTACGTCGTAGACTACGTCCAAGCATCGGGCTGGCGCGAGGCGAGTGTGGTTGCCGGCGGTATGGTGATGTTCGCCTTTGCGGCACTCTTCGCCCTAGCCCTTATCGACAGACACTGTGCCAGGAGAGGCATCGAACCGTCTTAGGCTTGCCGGCCGGACATATCCGATCACGACCGAGCAGCAGTATTGCAAGCCGGATCCATCAATCCTTGGGTGGCTACAATGAACAAGCTTGTTATGGCCGCGGCGGCTGCTGGAATCGGCTTCAATTTAGTGCACTCCGCGCCTCTGCCCGAAGCGACGGCCGATGACCTCGGCGTTTCTCAGCAGCGCCTCGCCAAGCTAGACGAGTTCTTCGCTCGCGAAATCGCTCGCAAACGCGTGCCGGGTGCGGTGGTTGCAATCGCCAGGGACGGCAAGCTGATTCACTACAAGGCGTACGGGCAACTCGATCCTGCAAAAGGAAAATCGATGCGGCTCGACGCGATGTTCGCGCTTGCGTCTATGACCAAGCCGATGGTGGCTGTTGCGGGGCTTATCCTCATGGAGCAAGGTCGGCTGCCTCTACGGGCCAGGCTCACGGATTACTACCCGGAATTCGCAAACATGAAGGTGGGAGTGCCGCAGCATGACGGCCCATTAGAATTTCAAACGCAGAGTTCTCCGATCTACATCCACGATCTATATCGGCACACATCCGGGCTCACCTATGGCGCGCCCCCCGACAGCTCAGACAAGGTGGCGCGTCTCTATCCCGATTTCGCCGCTCCGCCACTGAGGGGCGATAAGCAGGCGTTCATCGAAGCCATCACCAAGCTGCCGCTAGCGCACCAACCGGGAACGGAATTCGAATACGGCTTCTCGACCGATGTGCTGGGAGCTGTCGTAGAACAGGTCAGCGAACAGCGATTGGGCGACTATCTTGCCAGCAATCTGTGGAAGCCCATCCAAATGCAGGATGCCACTTTCCATCTGTCGGAATCGCAACGCGAGCGCCTCGCACATCCATTTCCAGGCGACCCGCTGACGGGAAAGCCACAAGACATCGAGCTCCTCGAAAGTCCGACGAAGTTTGACTGCGGGGGAGCCTGCGCATTTGCGACAGTCGGTGACTACGTGCGCTTCGGACAAATGCTGCTCAACGGCGGGGAACTCGATGGGCAGCGCATTCTCGGTCCGAAGACGGTGCGCCACATGATTTCCGACCACCTCGGGGCAGAGATCAAAAATAAGGTCGCCAATGTGGAGGCGCACCGTGCCGGCTTCGGCTTCGGGCTCGGAGTAGCTGTACGCATAAACGAGGGTCTCTCGGCGGTTCCGGGCAATCCGGGTGAGTTCACCTGGAGTGGCGCCTACGGGACACAATTGTTATGCGATCCAAAGGAGCGTCTCGTCGTGGTGGTCGGAACGGCAGCGCCCGGAGAAATCCGGAAGTATTATCGCGAACAGGTCCAATATATTGTCTATGCTGCAATAATCCGATAATCCGCTTTCCGCCGAAAGGCTCGGCCAGCCGTTTGGGTAACCGGCAGACAGTGCTGCTACTACGCATCGATATCGACTGAAAGTCGGGGCCGTTACTTGCTATCCGCGTTGGCGCGGATCGCGCCAGTGCTTCAACAACGAGATCGCCTCCGCTATCGCGAAGAAGCTCTTGCAAGCGGGTTTGGTGTCGCGGATGCGCTAAGACGATCGCGCATTGCTATCGATCGGCTCGCGCGATGAACGCTCCTGTGATGGCTCTGAACTCCAGGCTCTCGCCCACCATCTTGCAGCGATGCCGTGCAGCGAGGCGCTTTGAATCAAAGGCAGTACTCTTCGTCGCCCGACAGCCGCTTTCGTGCGGGCTGCTTGCGTATGCTTTAACGCCCCATTGGTCAGCAATCGGCAAGTCTGATTAAGACTGGAGGGCAGTCCGGTGGCCGTCAACTGCACTAATTCTATTTAAAAACCGGCATTTCACGTGAGTGTCGCGGTCGTGCAAGAGCGAGCATGACGTAGCCGCCATGCAGTGGTGAACCATCATGCTGCTCTGTTGAAGTGCTTACATGGACGTCCAAAACCGGACACCATTAGCATGACAGATCAATGGCGCAGCTTATGGCTCGCTGGCTGCTTTCGCCAGTCCGCAACTCCCGAAGCGCTGGCTTGGTATCCGTTAAGTGTTTCGCTTCGGTGGCTTGTTTCTTGCTGAACGTCAGTAATTCGTTACGGTCGACGACAACTCACATGGAAGGCTTCATGGGTGGTGCAACGGAAACGTTCTATAGCGTGATCAGACGTCAAGGTATGACGCGTCGTAGTTTCCACAAATTCTGCAGTTTGACTGCCGCGAGCTTGGGACTTGGTCCGCTTGCCGCAAGCAGTATTGCCAACGCCCTGGAGACCAAACCGCGTGTGCCCGTCATCTGGCTGCACGGGCTCGAGTGTACCTGCTGCTCGGAAAGCTTTATCCGCTCGGCCCATCCCTTGATCAAGGACGCGCTGCTGTCGATGATTTCGCTCGACTATGACGATACGATCATGGCGGCGGCAGGACACCAGGCCGAAGCCATCCTGGAGGAAACTCGTGCCAAGTACAAAGGCAGGTATGTGCTCGCCGTCGAAGGAAATCCACCGCTGAAAGAGGGTGGCATGTTCTGCATTGACGGGGGCAAGCCGTTCGTTGAAAAGCTCAGGTCCATGGCGGAAGAGTCCATGGCGATCATCGCTTGGGGTACGTGTGCGTCATGGGGATGTGTGCAAGCGGCCAAGCCCAATCCCACTGGCGCGGCGCCGATCGATAAGGTGATCACCAACAAGCCAATCATCAAGGTGCCCGGGTGCCCGCCTATCGCAGAGGTCATGAGTGGCCTCGTGACTTTCATCACCACGTTCGGAAAGCTTCCGGAGCTCGATCGCCAAGGGCGTCCAAATATGTTCTATTCCGAGCGCATTCACGACAAGTGCTATCGGCGCTCCCATTTCGACGCTGGCCAATTTGTCGAAGAGTGGGACGACAAGTACGCACGCAAGGGCTATTGCCTGTACAAGATGGGCTGCAAGGGGCCAACCACCTACAATGCCTGTTCGGCCCTGCGGTGGAACGGCGGCGTTTCATTTCCGATTCAATCCGGCCACGGCTGCTTCGGCTGCTCTGAAGACGGCTTCTGGGATAAGGGGCCATTTTACGACCGACTCACAACCATCAGGCAGTTCGGCATCGAGGAGAACGCCGACCAGATCGGCATGGCTGCTGCCGGCGTAGTTGGGCTAACTGTCGCTGCCCATGCGGCGGTCACCGCCGTGAAGCGGTTGACTCACAAGCCGGATCGCGCAGCCCAAAAAAGAAAACCGAGTTGAGGAGGGGGCGACGGTGGCCGTCCAGACACCGAATGGATTCAATCTCGATCGTTCAGGCAGGCGAATCGTCATCGATCCGCTGACGCGGGTCGAAGGCCACCTGCGTGTCGAAGCCAATCTCGATTCCGACAATGTGATCCGCAACGCGGTCTCAAGCGGGACGATGTGGCGTGGCATCGAAGTCATCCTGCGCGGGCGCGATCCGCGCGACGCCTGGGCGTTCACCGAGCGGATTTGCGGGGTCTGCACCGGCACCCATGCGCTCACCTCCGTGCGCGCGGTTGAAAATGCACTAGGAATTGCGATTCCCGAGAATGCCAATTCGATCCGCAACATCATGCAGCTGTGCCTGCTCGTGCATGATCACCTCGTACATTTCTATCACCTGCACGCGCTGGATTGGGTCGACGTGGTCTCCGCGCTCAAGGCCGATCCCAAGTCGACCTCCGCGCTCGCGCAGTCTATCTCGCCCTGGCCGCTGTCGTCCCCTGGCTATTTTAAGGATTTGCAGATCCGGCTCACTAAATTCTTCGGATCAGGGCAACTCGGTCCGTTCAAGAATGGCTATTGGGGGCATCCGGCCTACAAGCTGCCACCGGAAGCGAACCTGATGGCTGTAGCGCATTATCTGGAAGCGCTGGATTTCCAGAAGGAGATCGTCAAGATCCAAGCTATCTATGGTGGTAAGAACCCGCATCCGAACTGGCTGGTCGGCGGCGTGCCCTGTGCGATCAACATCGAGGGAATTGGTGCGGTGGGTGCGATCAATATGGAGCGACTGAACATCGTGTCCTCGATCATCGACCGTTCGATCGAGTTTGTCGAGCAGGTCTACCTGCCCGACATTGCCGCGATCTGCTCGTTCTATAAGGACTGGCTTCATGGCGGCGGACTTTCGAGCAAGAGCGTGATGTCCTATGGCGACATCCCCGAAATCGCAAATGACTGTTCCGCCAAAAGTTTCAAGCTGCCGCGCGGGGTCATTCTTGGTGGCAATCTCAAGGAGATACTGCCGATCGACCATGGTGATCCCGAGCAGATCCAGGAATTCGTCGCGCATTCATGGTATAAATACCCCAGCGATTGCTGTGGACTGCATCCTTGGGACGGTATCACCGAGCCGCGTTTTGAACTTGGGCCAAAACTCAAAGGCAGCAAGACAGATATCAAGGAACTCGACGAAGGCGGCAAGTATTCCTGGATCAAAGCGCCGCGCTGGCGCGGCCACGCCGTGGAGGTCGGGCCGTTGGCGCGATACATCATCGGTTATGCGCAAGGCAAAGCCGAGTTCAAGGAGCCGGCCGAGAGACTGCTCAAGGGGCTCAATCTTCCCCTGACTGCGCTGTTCTCGACGCTTGGCCGAACTGCGGCGCGCGCGCTCGAATGCCAGTGGGCGGCGCATCAGATGCGTTATTTCCAGGATAAGCTGGTAATCCACATCAAGGCAGGCCATACGGCAACTGCCGATGTCAGCAGGTGGAAGCCGGAAAGCTGGCGCAAGGAGGCTAAGGGCTACGGGTTCAGCGAGGCCCCGCGCGGTGCACTTGGGCACTGGATCAAGATCAAGGACGGCAAGATCGACAATTATCAATGTGTCGTGCCGACGACGTGGAACGGATCTCCTCGCGATCCCAAGGGCAATATTGGCGCTTTTGAAGCCTCCCTGATCGGTACCCCGATGGCCGATCCGCAGCGGCCCCTGGAGATCTTGCGCACGATCCATTCCTTCGATCCGTGCTTGGCTTGTTCGACCCACGTGATGAGTCCTGACGGCCAGGAAATGGCTTCAGTCAATGTTCGTTAACGACATGCTGGACAAAGCTCGGAAGCTCCTTGCCGCCGTCGATGCGGAACCGACTGAACGGACCATCGGCGCTGGCATCGCCTACGCGCCGGTGCGACTGTGGCATTGGGTTAATGCGGCGGCCATTCTGATGCTGAGTTTAACCGGCTATGTCATTGGAACCGGAACACCGGCGATGTCGGGAGAGGCAAGCGGCAATTTCCTGTTCGGCTATATCCGCTTTGCTCATTTCTCGGCGGGATACGTGCTCAGTATTGGCTTTCTTCTGCGGATCTACTGGGCGTTAATCGGAAACGCGCATGCCATGCAGATCTTTTGGGTGCCGCTCTGGCGCAGGTGCTTTTGGCGCGAGGTGTACCACGAGATTCGCTGGTATGCGTTCCTTACAGTTGAGCCTGAGAGGCGCGTCGGGCACAACCGTCTTGCTCAGCTCGCGATGTTCTTCATGTTTACGCAGACGATCACGTTCATGGTCGTCACAGGCTTTGCACTTTATGGGCAAGGTGCCGGTACTGACAGCTGGCAGTACAAGCTGTTCGGCTGGGTATTTTCGATTTGGCCGAACAGTCAGGACGTCCATACCTGGCATCATCTCGGCCTGTGGGTGATCGTGACCTTTGCGCTGGTCCACATCTACGCGGCGGTCCGGGAAGACTCATGTCGCGCCGGAGCATCTCTTCTGTGATATTGGGCGAGCGCGGGTTTCGCGATTGACTGGCAAGCGGATGCTGAATCCGGAAAACAAGAAAAGGATCCTGGTGCTCGGCATCGGCAATATCCTGTGGGCCGATGAGGGATTCGGCGTGCGGGTGGTCGAGGAGTTTCATCGCCGCTACGCCATCGATGACAACGTCACCGTCCTTGATGGCGGCACACAGGGGCTCTACCTCGTCAGTTTTCTTGAGCAGGCTGATTGCCTGATCGTATTCGATGCCATTGACTATGGATTGCTGCCCGGGCAGTTGAAGCTTGTGCGAGATGACGAAGTGCCAATGTTTACCGCCGCCAAGAAGGTGAGTCTGCATCAGACCGGCTTTCAGGAGGTCTTGAGTGCGGCCGATCTGCTTGGCCGCCGCCCGCGAGAGCTCGCTCTCATCGGCTGCCAGCCGCTGGACCTGGAGCAATGGGGCGGTCCGCTGACCGCCCCGGTACGCTTTCAGATTGCGCCTGCGATTGAACTGGCTTGCAAACTCCTGGCGCAGTGGGACTCGCCGGCAAAACCGCGGACCGCGCCGCTGCCTGCATCAGAACGGCTGTTGGCGAACAATATCGACCATGCAAATTATGAGATGAGGGCGCAGCCGATCTAGCGGCGAGCGACTAACCATGTGCCTTGGCTTGCCAATGACGATTGTCGAGACCGACGGCATCACGGCGCTGTGCGAGTATGGGAATGAACAGCGGCGCGTCTCGGTCATGCTGCTCTCCGACGCCTCAGTCGGCGCCAAGGTGCTCGTTCATATCGACAGCGCGGTGCGGCTTTTGGACGAGAATGAAGCAAGGCTGATCTCGGAAGCACTTGACGGGCTTGAGGCCAGCCTCAACGGCCAGGACTGCGATCGCTTCTTTGCGGACTTGATCGGTCATGAGCCGCAATTGCCGGAGCACCTGCGCTAGCAGTTCCGCTCGCCGTTGCGCCGACTAGGCTTGCACACAAATCGAATTCCAGTCGCACGTAACCTTTGCATGGAAAATGTCAGGCGCTTCGAGCCGTTGGTTCGAGCAGGACGCGGCCAGACGGTGACTGGCATGCGCCTTGCTATTACCCTGCTAGAACCGAACATTATCAGAAAGGCGTGTGATGAAGTTGCAGCCGGCGCAGCATGGTCTGGCGCGGCCCGCTCCGTCCGACGTGGAGGGCGTCAGTGTCGATGGACGCCCGGTCGCGCACGCTCCCGTGAGGTCGGCCGTGATGCCACAGTCGGCGGCCGATCCCCTATATATACTCCGGATCATCCAGCCCGCGTTCTTTCCTGAAATGGTCAAGGCGTTTCGGCGGCGCATGCGAGGTGCAGTGCCAGCGCGCGGCGTAGGTGGCGAACTGGTTGAGTGGCTCGGCCTGCGAGGCCCATCGACGCCGATCCTGTGCCATCGGCACCATACACTTCGCCTGATCGCCAGGAGACCGGTCCGTTTGGTCACGATCGATCGCATCTTGGTACCGATGGTTCGGTCACACGCCGGCAGCGCTTGTGTCGGCAAGTGCATTGCCTCTCGATATAGCCAACGGAACATCGCATCATGAAAGCAGCGATCCGCGTTATATCCGACGGCGCCGACGGGGCGGCGAGTGACCTTGCCACTGGCGCTGGAAGTCTCGATGTAGTCTATAGCGGGTTGACGAGTGCGAGTGCGCTCGCCGAGCGCGCTTGGCGCGACAGCGACGAGCTTGCAAGCAACTATCCGAATGCCATGGCGCTGTTATCGAATGCCGCTGCTGCCGTTGGCGGCCAGAGAAGCCGCGCTCGGACACAACTGTACGGACTCGCGAATCTCAGCGATCCCGAGCGCAAGCTGATAGGCGAAGTGCTCGGAGAAGGTGAGGTCGCCGGCGTGGTTGCGCTGCCAGATGGTTCTTTGGCGCAAATCCGGGAGTCCGTGCTTGCAGGAATCTGGCGCGTGCGCATCGGGGGCGAGCCTGCGCACGAATATCTTGAGGTCGGAGCGATCCCGCAGATTGTCCGGCGCGCCGCAACTGACCTGACATCCGCCGATCTTGCGATCGGCGCGGCGCCGGACGGCGCAATGAACGTGCAACCGGTGCTCGCCGAAATACGCGAGCGGGCGCGCGTCTGGCGCTTTGGCATGCGCGCGCATGTCATCAATCTCACGTCGCTGCCGATGAGCGTTATCGACCTAACATTCCTGCAGCAAAGCATGGGCAATGGCCCGGTCCAACTCATCTTCCGCGGTTACGGCACGTGCCGAGTGCAGGCGACCCGGATCAGGAACGTCTGGTCGGTGCAGTTCTTCAATTCTACGGACAATATCATCCTTGATACGCTGGAGGTCGGCAGCGTGCCGATTGTTGCGTTGGCTGCCGACGAGGATTTCCAGGACTCTGCCGAGCGCATGCAGGAAATTATTAAGGCGTACTTCACATGAAGAGCTTGGAGAACATTCGGCATCGGGTGGGATCCCGTAGACGGCGCGGGCGCAGCGACCGCCGGCATACCTCGCGCAGGACGTTGGTGGAGCGGTGCGCATGAGCCTCGCTGCCCACAATAAAATCGATGTCACCGTGTTGCTAGCTGCCGACGTAGTCGCCGCGATCGAGATCCTACCGCGGGTCCGGCCGCCGCTGGCGCGGCTGTTCACTGGAAAAAAAGCCTCGTCGCTGCTCAAGGTGCTGCCGCGGCTCTTCGCGTTGTGTGCCGCTGCGCAGCAAACTGCACTGCTGTCCGCGGTGGAGACGGCGCGCGACGAAGTGATCACCCGCACGACAAAACAGCATCGTATTGCGCTTATCGTTATCGAGCGCATCGCGGATTTGCTACGGGGCCTGTTTGTCGGACATTTTACGCACTACATCGGCAGTGCGGCGGCAACCCGCTCTCTTATGCGGGGAATGTCAGCGCTTCTCGGCAGCGCACAGCCAGCCTGGGACTCCGCTCAATGCGAAGCAACGGCGCGGATCGTGGCTGCGCTGAACGCGCTCGGCATGCCGAATGAGGGGGACGCGGAGAGGTCCGATGGCCCATTGGCGCTTCGCATTGCAGCGCTTGATGAGATCGACCTAAAGTCAATTCCGGCGGAGCACTCGTTCCTGTCCGTTGCGGACGACCTCAACGTCATTAAACGGCTGCTCGTGGATGGCGCAACATTTTGCTGTTGTCCGGATCTTGACGGACATGTGCCCGAGACGGGTCCATGGGCGCGCCAAATGACGCGTGATCGGCTCTCGCCGAGCCCCTCCGGTGCGGCCGAGCGGCTGAGGGCCAGAGTTGCCGAAGCCCTCCGGTTATGTGCCTGGCTCAAAGCCGGTGCTCAGATTGACGCGGCGGAGCATGGGATTATCGAAAGATATAAGTTGGGGCCCGGCCGTGCGGCGGCAGCGGTCGAATGCGCCAGGGGCCGTCTCTACCACGCGGTTGAGCTTGATCCTCAGGGCCGGATATCCCGCTTCGAATTCCTTGCGCCGACGGAGTGGAATTTCCACCCGCGCGGACCGCTTGTCCGCAGCCTGCAGGGCGCGGTGCTGACGGCTAGACGACGTCGGGATGCAGTCGATGCGGTGATTGCATCGCTCGATCCGTGCGTCGGGTTCACTCTCAATTTTCGCGAAGTTGGCGATGCATGAAATGGCGATTTGTCTTGGCATCATTCAAATCGTCGAGGAGGAGGTACGTCACCGATCGTTTTCGCGGGTGCGTAGCGTCTGTCTAGAGATGGGAGCGCTCAGTCATGCCGCGCCCGAAGCGATCAGGTTCTGCTTTGCTGTCGTGGCAGCGCGGACCGTTGCCCAGGGTGCAGTCCTTAATATCATCGAACTGCCAGGCGTTGCCTGGTGCATGAGCTGTTCGAAGAACGTCGAGATTGCGCGACGCGGTGAATGCTGTCCTTGCTGCGGCAGCTATCAGTTGCAGGTGACTGCGGGTGAACAGATGCGCGTGAAAGAGCTGGAGATCGATTGATGTGTACCGTTTGCGGCTGCACCGAAGGGACGCCGTCGACCAAACGCGCCAATGCGCATGATGCGGAGAGCCATGACCGACACGATGCCCATGTGCGGGACGATTGCGATCGCCATTGTGCCCCTCCGCATGAAAACCAAGGCCCGCAGCGTTCAAACCATGCTGGCGATAGTCATAGGCGCCATCGTCGGTCTGCCCATCAGGCTCATGGTGGGCAGGCCTTTCTGGGTGCCGGCGCCGGCCCGGCTGGCTTGAAGGTCGCGGGCATGAGCAGAGAGCGGGTCATTCAGATCGGGCGCGATATTCTTGGCAAGAATAATGGTATTGCGGCGGATAACCGCGCGCTCTTCGTCGCGGATGACCTGCTTGTATTTAATCTTTTGTCCAGTCCCGGTGCAGGTAAAACGACGCTGCTCGTCCGCGGGGTGTCTGAACTCAAGCGTAGCCGGCCGGTCGGCGTCATCGAAGGCGACCAGCACACCTCGCACGATGCCGAACGCATTCGGGCCACCGGCGTGCCAGCCATTCAAGTCAACACCGGCAAGGGTTGCCATCTCGACGCTGCGATGATTGGCGAGGCTTATCGCCGCTTGCCGCTGCTCACGGGTGGTATTCTCTTCATCGAGAACGTCGGTAATCTGATCTGTCCCGCAGCCTTCGATCTTGGCGAGGCCTGCAAGATCGTAGTGCTGTCGATTACCGAAGGTGAAGACAAGCCGCTCAAATATCCTGATATGTTTGCCGCTTCTTCGCTCATGGTGATCAACAAGATTGATCTGGTCCCACTGCTTGAGTTCGATTTGGGCAAGACGATCGAATACGCTAGACGAGTCAATCCAAAGATCGACGTGCTTGTAGTTTCGGCTCGTACGGGTGAGGGTTTTGGCGCGCTCTACGCGTGGATCGATAGACAGGCGGGGCATCAGAGGCGCGCCCTAGAAGACACAAGGTGATGAGCGCCCCAACCACCTGCGACCGAACGCGGCTGCGCGTGCGCGTGAGTGGGGCCGTACAAGGGGTCGGCTTTCGTCCTTACGTCTATGGACTCGCCATGCGCTACGGATTGGCGGGATTTGTCATCAATGGCCCCGAGGGTGTTACGATCGAGGTCGAGGGCCACCGTGCGTCGGAGTTTGTCGCCACGTTGCCGCTCGAGGCGCCTCCATTGGCACGCATCGACCACATCTGCGTTCGCGAGACTGCTGCGCTCGCGGCGAAAGACTTTTCGATCGGCTCGAGCGAAGGCGGCAAATTGTCAACCCAGATCGTCGCTGATGCTGCTGCCTGCCAGCAATGCCTCAGGGAGCTGTTCGATCCAGAAAATCGGCATTACCTTTACCCCTTCATCAGTTGCTGCCATTGCGGCCCACGCTACACCATCGCCGAACGGCTGCCGTACGACCGCCGCAACACCGTGATGGGGGCTTTTAGGCTGTGCGCCGCCTGCGCGGCCGAATACGCCGATCCGGCGAGCCGCAGGTTTCATGCGGAGGCGATCGCGTGTCCGACATGCGGGCCTCGGCTCAGCCATGGGATCAGCGCCATTGTCGCGGCAATCGCGGGAGGACAAATCGTGGCGATAAAGGGGCTGGGGGGATACCAGCTACTTTGCGATGCGCGTAACCAGGACGCCGTGCAGCGTCTGCGCAGGAGAAAGCAGCGCCTTCAGAAGCCGTTCGCGGTTATGGTCGATTCCATAGAGCGCGTCAGCGACATCGCGGAGGCGAACGCGCCCGAGCTTGCGCTGCTCGAATCCGTAGCACGTCCCATCGTCCTTCTTTCTTCGCGGAACAATTTGGCGGCTGCCATAGCTCCGGGCTTATCGCGTGTGGGTGTCATGCTGCCTGTAGCGCCGCTGCATCACCTCATCCTTCATGCGCTTCGCTCGGCAGGAGCATGTGCGCGGACCGGCCCGGTCATCGTCGCCACCAGTGCCAATCGTTGCGGCGAACCGCTCCTGATCGACAACGCGCAGGCGCTGCGGCGGCTCAAGGGGATCTCCGACCTTATCGTGACCCATGATCGCGATATAGTGACGCGTGCTGATGACTCCGTGGTGTCGGTGGTGGCTGACCGGCCGCAATTCATTCGTCGTGCCCGTGGCTATGTCCCCGAACCAATAAGGCTTGCGAAGTCTGTGCCGCCCGTGCTTGCCGTCGGCGGCGCACTGAAATCGACCGTCACCATCACGCGGGACAACCAAGCGTTCGTCTCCCAGCATATTGGCGATCTGGATACGGCCGAAGGCATCCGTACGTTCGAGGAGACGATCCGACACCTCACATCGAGCCTTGACGTGGAGCCTCTCGCCATCGCCCATGATCTGCATCCAGATATGGCTTCTACCCGGTTTGCGGAAGCAAATGGCCGCGCGCTGGTCGCTGTCCAGCATCACCACGCACACGCTGCCGCAGTAATCGCCGAGCATGGCCATACGGGACCTGCGCTTGCCCTGGTGCTCGATGGCCATGGCCTTGGCTCCGAGGGCGGTAACTGGGGTGGCGAGCTATTGTTGTGCGAAGGGACGAGGTGCCGACGCATCGGGCACTTAGCGCCCCTGCAAATGCCTGGTGGAGATCGTGCAGCCCGCGAGCCGTGGCGCATGGCCAGCGCAGTATTACATGAGCTCGGCCGGGGTAACGAAATCGGGCGGCGCTTTGCGGCGCAACGGCAGGCTGGATGTGTGTCGGCCTTACTCGAACAGCCGGGCGGGGCCACGACGACCAGTGCGGGCCGGTTGTTCGACGCGACAGCGGCGCTGCTGGGGATTGCGAGTTTGCAGAGCTATGAGGGCGAAGCGGCGATGAAGCTCGAGGCGCTGGTGCGGCGGACTGCGATTCTCGAATCCGGCTGGACGATCGCTGGCGCCGTGCTGTCGCTTCGTCCGCTGTTTGCGCGTTTGATTGCAGATGACATTGACGCGGTGGGCGGAGCCGGGCTGTTTCATGGCACCTTCGCCGCCGCCTGCGTTGACTGGGTCACACGGTCTGCGCGGACAACGGGCGTTAATACCGTCGTTCTGAGCGGCGGCTGCTTCCTGAACGCGGCGCTGGCGGATGAAATCCCGCGCGGTTGCAGCGCTGCCGGCCTTACCCCGCTCTTGCCACGGCGGGTGCCGCCCAATGATGGCGGTTTAAGTCTTGGCCAGGCCTGGATTGCCGCCCTGCAGATAGCTCAACAGTCGTCCGCCAGGGGAGGAACAGCCTGATATGTGTCTTTCGGTTCCGGCAAAGATTGCGAAAATTCTTCCCAACGACATGGCCATAGCGTGCATCGATGGCATCAGCCTGGAAATATCGATCGCTCTCGTCGACGAGCTCGAGGTCGGCGATTGCGTCCTTGTCCATGTCGGCTATGCACTGGCTAAGATCGATCCGATGGAAGCCAAGCGCACGCTGGAGCTGCTGCAGGAGCTAGGCGGCGCAGGGGAACGCCGATCATGAAATATGCCGACGAATTTCGCGACAAGGCCATCGCGCAGGGAATTGCGCGTGCGATTGGCGCCGAGGTCAGTTCGCAAAGAGCCTATCGGTTCATGGAATTCTGCGGCGGGCACACTCATGCGATCGCCCGCTACGGCCTGGAGGATCTGCTGCCCGCGAACGTTCGCATGATCCACGGGCCCGGTTGTCCCGTCTGCGTTCTCCCCGCCAGTCGAATCGATATGGCGATACGGCTTGTCGACCGACCAGAGGTCACTCTGTGCGTCTACGGCGACCTGATGCGCGCGCCTGGGTCGCAAGGACAGTCCCTATTGCGAGCTAAAGCGCTCGGCGCCGACATTCGGATGGTCTACTCGACGCTCGACGCTATCCGGCTCGCCGAACAGGCGCCGAGCCGCGAGGTGGTCTTCTTTGCCATCGGATTTGAGACCACGACGCCCCCGACGGCGGTGATGATCCGAATTGCCGAGAAGAAGCGGCTGAAGGGCCTCAGCGTGTTCTGCAACCACGTGCTTACACCCTCTGCGATGCACAGCATTCTCGAGAACCCCAAAATCCGCGACACCGGCGGGGTTCCAATTGACGGCTTCATCGGGCCTGCACATGTCAGCACCATTATCGGTACGCAGCCTTACGAGCCCCTGGCAGAACAATTTGGCAAGCCGATCGTGATCGCGGGATTTGAACCGCTCGATGTGATGCAGGCGATCCTGATGCTAGTGCGGCAGGTGAACGAAGATCGCTACGAGGTGGAGAACCAATACAGTCGTGCGGTGACGCGTGACGGCAATCGGCGCGCCAAGGACGAGGTATCGCAGATGTTCGAACTGCGCGAGCAGTTTGAATGGCGTGGGCTCGGACTCGTACCCAACAGCGGACTGAAGCTGAAACGGGCCTACGCGCAATTCGACGCTGAGACGCGTTTTGCGATCCACGACCTGCGTGTCGCAGACAATCCGGCGTGCGAGTGCTGCGCGATCCTGCGTGGCGCCAAGCGGCCGGTCGAGTGTAAGCTGTTTGGAACCGTCTGCACGCCGGAAACTCCCATAGGGTCCTGCATGGTATCATCGGAAGGCGCTTGTGCGGCGTATTGGACCTATGGCCGAGTTCGCGATGAACCGGTGAGGCACACGTCATGAGCGTAAAGGGCTATCAACGCAAGCTCGATGTCGAGAACGGACGCGTTGATCTTTCCCACGGATCCGGGGGCCGTGCCATGGCGCAGCTGATCTCCGGCCTTTTTCACCAAGCCTTTGGTAATGAATGGCTCGCCCGCTGCAATGATCAGTCGGCGTTTGACGTTGCGGCAGGCAGGATGGTGATGACGACGGACGGCTATGTGGTCTCGCCGCTGTTCTTTCCCGGCGGCAATATCGGGTCACTGGCTGTGCACGGCACGATCAATGATGTCGCGATGTCCGGCGCGCGTCCCCTCTATCTGTCGGCCAGTTTTATCATCGAGGAGGGCTTCCCGTTTTCTGATCTGAAGGCGATCGCCGATTCCATGGGCGCGGCAGCGCGCAGTGCCGGCGTTTACATCATTGCCGGAGACACCAAGGTCGTCGAGCGCGGCAAGGCGGATGGTCTGTTCATCTCTACGACCGGGATCGGGATTGTGGCCGATGGGCTCGATCTCTCCGCCGACAAGGCAAGGGTCGGGGACCGTGTGCTGGTCTCCGGTAGCCTCGGCGATCATGGGGTGGCGGTCATGTCAAAGCGCCAGAACGTCGCTTTTCAAACCGAGGTCGTCTCGGATTCCGTAGCGTTGCACAACCTCGTAGCGGTCATGGTTGCCGCCGGCGGTAGCGGCATCCGGGTCATGCGCGACCCCACGCGCGGTGGGCTTGCCGCGACCCTCAACGAGATTGCGCATCAATCCGAGCTCGGGTTCCGTCTGCAGGAAGCATCCATTCCGGTGAAGCCGGCGGTTGCGGCTACGTGCGAACTCCTTGGACTCGATCCAATCCATGTCGCCAACGAAGGCAAGCTCGTTGCGATCGTCGCGCCTGATTTGGCCGATGCCGTGCTTGCAGCCATGAAGGCGCACCCGCTCGGGGCCGACGCAGCTGATATTGGCGAAGCGGTGGCTGACAATCGGAAATTTGTCCAGATGGCGACCGGTTTCGGCGGTCGACGAATCGTCGACTGGTTGTGGGCCGAACAATTGCCTCGGATCTGTTGACACGCTGCGTATCGTCCAGCTTTTGGGAACCAAGTTTATGATCAATGGTCATGAGCCATCACCCATCACTCATTAGCTCTGGAAACGATCCCTTCTATGGGCGATCAGCCCAACCGGCAGACTGCGACTTCGCTCTTTGGGCGTGCTGAATTTCGGTTGTTGGCTTTTCCACGAGCCGAGAACGCAATTCGAAACGATTCGTCGCCACCGCGCACTTTCGACGGTTAAGCTCAGCGAGCATGGTCACACGATCCGCTCGGCACCCGTGGGTTTGAAATCCTGCGAAGCTTGTCAAATATCGTTGAATTTCTGCGCCATTTTAACGGCTGCGTCGCAATATCGCTGCTCGCTTCCGATTAGAAAGGCGCTCCAGGCAGGGAGTTTTCAGATGAAGGTCGGAGTCCCCAAGGAAATCAAGGCACACGAATATCGCGTGGGCCTTACCCCGGGAGCTGTCCGCGAATACGTGGCAGCGGGCCACCGCGTGATGATCGAGACCAATGCCGGCGCTGGCATTGGTGCAACCGATGACGATTATCGCATTGTTGGCGGAACGATTCTAACTTCCGCAGCTGAGGTCTTCGCATCGAGCGAGATGATCGTAAAGGTTAAGGAACCTCAGCCGTCCGAGTGGTGTCAGCTGCGGGAAAATCAGATCCTGTTCACTTATTTGCATCTGGCCCCCGACCCGGATCAGGCCAAGGGCCTCCTGAAATCTGGATGCACTGCGATCGCCTACGAGACCGTAACTGATGCGCATGGTGGTCTTCCGCTGCTGGCGCCGATGAGCGAGGTCGCGGGTAGGCTTGCGATCGAAGCGGCGGGCAGCGCCCTGAAGCGGAGTGCAGGCGGACGAGGGCTGTTGATCGGTGGGGTGCCCGGTGTTCAGCCTGCCCGAATCGTGGTGATCGGAGGTGGCGTTGTTGGTACGCACGCGGCACGCATGGCGGTTGGTCTGGGCGCAGAGGTGACCATCATCGACCGTTCGATACTCCGGCTCCGCGAGTTGGACGAGCTATTCGAAGGACGCGCTCGCACCAGGTTTTCGACTATCGACTCTGTGGAGGAAGAGGTATTTGCGGCGGATGTGGTGATTGGTGCGGTGCTCGTTCCAGGTGCGAGCGCGCCGAAGCTAGTCCGCCGGAGCATGCTGAGCTCGATGCGCAAGAGGGCGGTGCTCGTGGACGTCGCTATCGATCAGGGCGGCTGCTTTGAGACATCGCACCCAACCACTCACGATGATCCTACTTACGAAGTGGATGGCATCATTCATTATTGCGTGGCCAATATGCCCGGGGCCGTGCCGCTGACCTCGAGCCAGGCACTGAATAACGCGACGCTGCCGTTTGGTTTGGCTCTGGCCAACAAGGGCTTTTCCGCCGTGCTCGACAATCCGCATTTGCGCGCAGGCCTCAACGTCCATCGGGGCCGGCTAACTTACGAAGCGGTCGCCGAAAGCCTCGGGCTGCCCTTCTCACCGATCGAACAGGCTGCGGCCTGATCCCAGAGGCCCTCATGGGCGTTTCCTCCCTGACTTAAGCCACCCTTCGGGGTGGCTTTTTTTCGGCTCCATCGATCTGCTAACCGGCGCCGGCATTTACTTCGACCGTGGAGCGAAGCGGAGGATCACCAGACGAAGGCTTGGCTTCAGTCCCCGCACGATGCGAGACAATGTACTTTCGGTCCATACAGCGCATATGAATGCCGGTCTTGCCAGGTAATCCAACGCAATTGAGAATGCGTCTGCGGGTCCGCTGGGGACCTCGCGACCACCGGAGCGACTTTGTCTGGCCCGATCGCCGCGATTCTGACTGGCTGTGGAGACGTCAATCCGGCCGGTGACGACTGCGCGGGTTGTTTACCCTGGTACTGTCGCCGAAGCCGCCGCTGTCCCGGTGAGTGGAACCATCAAGATGTGGCCCGGGGTCGACCTGACACACCGGCGGAGAAATTTTTGAGATCGCGCGGCTCATCCATCATCGCCGCGGCACGGCGGCCTTAGCAAGGATCGCAGATCGTTCCCTGAGGCTGGCGAACGCGGTCCACCTGATCGCTGACTGCCGTGAGATCGACCATACGCGAACCACGGCATCGAGCTCAAGCTACTGTCATGCGCGGTGTAGGATTTGCGACACCGTGTCGAGACGGCGACTTGCGTTCTCGAAAATAGCCCAGACAAAATCAAGTCAACTGTCTGGCACAAGACTTGAAAGCAAGAAATTGTCCCGCAACTTTCGCTCATGGAATCGCAGTATGGCCTACAAGATAATCGCATCCCAGTGCACCGTCTGCGGTGCATGTGAGTTCGAATGTCCCAATGCCGCGATCAACTTGAAGAACGACATATATGTGATCAATCCGACCCAGTGTACTCAATGTGAGGGGCACTTTGACGCGCCGCAATGCGCCGTCGTTTGCCCGGTGCCCGATACCTGCGTGCCGGCGTAGGTGGAGTAGCCGATGAGAGGAGCTCCGGCGCGAAATATGATGGAAACGCGATCGACAGCCGCCGCCTTTTGGATCCGTCTTCCGCTTCTCTCACTCGCTGGCCCTGACTCGGCGGCAACTTGCGCGATCCGCTCAGATAGATTGGGGCGGAATCCTCGCCAGCGGGAGGTGTCGTTGCGCGAGTGGAGCGGGCAATGGTAGCTGTACAAGAGACGGTCGAGCGCGTGAAGCGCATCGACGTCGACCAGTATCGTTATGGGTTTGAAACCCTGATCGACTCCGAGAAGGCCCCCAAGGGGCTGTCGGAAGAGATCGTAAAATTCATCTCGCAGAAAAAGAATGAACCCGCCTGGATGCTCCAGTGGCGGCTTGAGGCCTATCGGCGCTGGCTGACCATGACCGAGCCGACCTGGGCGCGCGTCGACTATCCCAAGATCGATTTCCAGGACCTCTATTACTACGCGGCGCCGAAGCCGAAGAAGACGGTCACCTCGCTCGACGAGATCAATCCGGAGATCCTGAAGACCTACGAGAAGCTCGGCATTCCCTTGCGGGAAGTCGCCATGCTCGAAGGCGTCGAGCCGAAGCCCGGGGAGGAAGATCCGGCCCGGCGCAAGATCGCGGTCGACGCGGTCTTCGATTCGGTCTCGGTTGCGACCACGTTCAAGGCGGAGCTGAAGAAGGCCGGCGTGATCTTCATGCCGATCTCGGAGGCGATCCGCGAGCATCCCGAGCTGGTGCAGAAGTATCTGGGCTCGGTGGTGCCGACCTCGGACAATTTCTACGCGACGCTGAACTCGGCGGTGTTCTCCGACGGCTCGTTCGTCTACGTGCCGCCGGGCGTGCGCTGCCCGATGGAGCTGTCGACCTATTTCCGCATCAACGAGCGCAACACCGGCCAGTTCGAGCGCACGCTGATCATCGCCGACAAGGGCTCCTACGTCTCCTATCTCGAAGGCTGCACCGCGCCGCAGCGCGACGAGAACCAGCTGCACGCCGCCGTGGTCGAGCTGGTCGCGCATGACGACGCCGAGATCAAATATTCGACGGTGCAGAACTGGTACCCCGGCAATTCGGAAGGCAAGGGCGGCATCTACAATTTCGTCACCAAGCGTGGCGACTGCCGCGGAAACCGTTCGAAGATCTCCTGGACCCAGGTCGAAACCGGTTCGGCGATCACCTGGAAATATCCGAGCTGCATTCTCCGCGGTGACAATTCGAGCGGCGAGTTCTACTCGATCGCGATCTCGAACGGCTTCCAGCAGGTCGATTCGGGCACCAAGATGATCCATCTCGGCAAGAACACGTCGAGCCGGATCATCTCCAAGGGCATCGCGGCCGGCAAGTCGCAGAACACCTATCGCGGCCTTGTCACCGCGCACCGGAAAGCGACCGGCGCGCGCAACTTCACCGCCTGCGACTCGCTGCTGATCGGCGATAAGTGCGGCGCGCACACCGTGCCGTACATCGAGGCCAAGAACTCCTCGGCGACGTTCGAGCACGAAGCGACGACCTCAAAGATCTCCGAGGACGTGCTGTTCTACTGCATCCAGCGCGGTCTTTCGCAGGAGGAGGCCGTCGGCCTCGTCGTCAACGGCTTCGTCAAGCAAGTTCTGCAAAAACTGCCGATGGAGTTCGCAGTGGAGGCGCAGAAGCTAATCTCGATCTCGCTCGACGGATCTGTCGGATAACCAAACATCCCGCGAGCCCCCTTGAATGCGGCTCGCCAGATGACATTTCAGGGATCAGATCAGAATGGCGCTACTCGAAATCCGACATTTGCATGTTGGTGTCGAAGACCGCGAAGTTCTTCGCGGCCTCGATCTTAACGTCAATGCGGGTGAGGTGCACGCGATCATGGGGCCGAACGGCTCCGGCAAGTCGACGCTCTCGCATGTTATCGCCGGCAAGCCCGGTTATGAGATCACCCGCGGACAAATCCTGTTCAGGGGCGAGAACCTGTTGCGGATGGAGCCAAATGAACGCGCCGCCAAGGGCGTGTTCCTGGCATTCCAGTATCCGGTCGAGATCCCCGGCGTGACCACCATGAACTTCCTGCGGGCGGCGCTGAATGCCCAGCGCAAGGCGCGCGGCCAACAGGAATTCTCCACCCCCGAATTTCTGAAAAGAGTCCGCCAGGTGGCCGGTTCGCTCAACATTCCGCAGGACATGCTCAAGCGCGGCGTCAATGTCGGCTTCTCCGGCGGCGAGAAGAAGCGCAACGAGATTTTGCAGATGGCGTTGGTCGAGCCGAGTCTGTGCATCCTTGACGAGATCGATTCCGGCCTCGACATCGACGCGCTGCGTATCGTCGCCAGCGGCATCAACGCCTTGCGTGCGCCGGAACGAGCGATGATCATAATCACGCACTATCGGCGGCTTCTCGACCATATCGTGCCGGACGTTGTGCACGTGATGTCGAAAGGGCGGATCATGAAGAGCGGCGGCAAGGAACTCGCGCTGGAGCTCGAGGCTTCCGGCTACGCACAATTCGAACACGCGGCCTGACGGCTCTAGGGATTCCCCGATGAAGCAGGTTTTTCCCAAAGCCGACGCCGAACGCGCAATTGGCAATGTTTTCGCTGCGGCGCGTGGACGACTGCCCGGTGCAGGCCCTGTGGCCAAAATCCGGGCAAGGGCATTCGAAGTCTACGAGCGTACCGGCCTCCCGCATCGGCGCATGGAGGATTGGAAATACACTGATCTGCGCGCCCTGATCGGCGAGGTGCTGCCGCTCGCTCCGCGACCTGATGCGGAGGCGCTGGTGCGCGCAAAGGTGTCGGCCGAGCAAGTGTCTGGCGATCAGGCGGTCAAACTGGTTTTGGTGGATGGCATATTCGCGCCGGAACTATCCGATCTCGGCAGGCTGGAAAATGAAGTTGTTGTGCGGTCGCTGCGAGAGGTTCTGGAGAATTCGGCCACTGGGGCCATGGCCGGTCTGGTGCTGTCGACGACGAGCGATCCGGCGATCTCGCTCAACGCTGCAATGGCGACAGATGGCCTGGTGATTACGGTCGCCGATGGCAATGCGGTGAAGTGTCCAATTCAAATCGTTCACGTCGCAACCGGACTGTCGGTGTCCACCTTTACACGCTCCTATCTGCAGCTCGGTAAAGGAGCGCATGCGGCCATCGTGGAAACCTTCGTCCCGGCTGGAGGCGCGAGCGGCTATCAAGCCAACGATGCGATAATCGTCTTGGTTGGTGACGAGGCGAGCCTTTCGCATATCCGCGTGGCAGCCGATGCCTCTGACGCCGTGAACATCTCGTCGGCGATCATCGCAGTTGGCGCCAGGGCTAAGCTCGACCTCTTCAGCATGACTTGCAGCGGCTCCATCAGCCGCTATCAGGGATTCATCACGCTGGCCGGCGAGGGAACCAAGCTCTCGGCAAATGGGGTTAATCTCATCAGGGACAAGCTGCACGCCGACACAACGATCGTGGTCGACCACGCCGTGCCACATTGCACCAGTCGGGAGAAGTTCCGCGCGGTCGTCGACGATTGCGGGCGCTCGGTGTTTCAGGGCCGAATCGTCGTTCGTCCCGCCGCCCGGAAGACGGACGCCACCCTGACAACGCGAGCGTTGCTGCTATCGGACCAGGCCGAGGCTGACAATAAGCCCGAACTTGAAATCTTGGCTGACGACGTGACCTGCGGCCACGGAGCGACATCGGGTGCGCTGGACGACACTCTCGTATTCTATCTGCGCGCTCGGGGGCTATCCGAGACGGATGCGCAGAGCTTGCTGATTAAAGCGTTCCTTGGCGAGTTGATTGAGGAGATCACTTCCGAGAATCTACGCGATTTTGTGACAGCGCAAGCTGAACACTGGCTGCAGGCGGGCCGATGAGCGCACATTCCGCTGTGAGCACTGGTAGTTACGAGGTCAACCGTCTGCGTACGGACTTTCCTGCGCTCGCCATGACGGTGTACGGCAAACCGCTTGTTTACCTCGATAACGCTGCATCCGCGCAAAAGCCCAACGCGGTGCTTGACCGTATGATGCAGGTGTACTCCAGCGAATACGCCAACGTTCATCGCGGCTTGCACTACCTCGCTAACGCGGCGACCGAGGCCTATGAAGGCGCCCGTATCAAGGTGGCGCAGTTTGTGAACGCGCATTCAAACGAAGAGATCATCTTCACCCGGGGCGCCACGGAGGCAATCAATCTGGTGTCCCAGACTTTTGGCCGTGAACGCATTAGCCCGGGCGATGAGATCGTTCTCTCGATTATGGAACACCACTCCAACATTGTGCCATGGCACCTTCTCAGGGAACGACTCGGTGCAGTGATCAAATGGGCGCCAGTGGATGATGACGGAAACTTTTTACTCGATGATTTTGAGCGACTGCTGACCCCGCGCACCAAGATGGTTGCAATCACGCAAATGTCGAACGTGCTCGGCACGGTGTTGCCGGTGAAAGACGTGGTGAGGATCGCGCATGCTCGTGGTATCCCGGTGCTGGTCGACGGGTCGCAAGGATGCGTCCATCTGAGCGTCGACGTCTGCGACATTGATTGCGATTTCTACGTCATGACGGGCCACAAACTTTATGGTCCGACTGGGATCGGTGTGCTTTACGGCAAGTCTGAGCATCTGGCATCGATGCCGCCCTTCAATGGCGGCGGCGAGATGATCCGCGAGGTCTCGCGTTCCGGCGTGATTTACGGTGATCCGCCACACCGGTTCGAAGCGGGTACGCCGCCGATCGTCGAGGCCATCGGCTTAGGCGCGGCTATCGATTACATCAATTCAATAGGCAAGGTGCACATCCGCAGGCACGAGAGCGTACTGCTCGCTTACGCGCAGGAGAGGCTGGCGGACATCAACTTCGTGCGCATGATCGGGTGCCCTGCCGAGAAGGGGCCGATCATTTCCTTTGATATGAAGGGTGCGCATGCGCATGATATTTCCACCGTCGCCGACCGCGCCGGGGTAGCGATGCGGGCGGGGGCCCACTGTGCGATGCCGCTACTCAAGCGCTTCGGCGTGCTGGCGACGTGCCGTGTGTCTTTCGGACTTTACAATACACGTGAAGAGATTGATGTGCTCGTGCGTGCGCTTATCAAGGCGCGGCAGCTGTTCTCGTGATTCGGAGAGCCTACGACGTCCAGGTGGCGAAGTAGTCGCATTGAGGTCTGGAGGATCAGGTCATGCACCTCATCCTCATCGCGGTAGGTAAGCACCTGTAAGTCTCAGCAAGCATAGAAGGATTGGCAAGCCTGTATCGGCCAGCCGGCCTTGCAGCCGGTCTTCCTTGTACGGCCGCCTTCGGCAAGCGCGATCGCAGAGTACTGCGATCGCGGACACGCTCGAGAATTGGGCAGCAATTCGCGCATAGCCAGCCGTTGTTCCATTTCGAACAGCCCCAAACCAAGAGTTCTCTGCCCAAAGCGTAATGTCGGGTTCGCAACAACGCCCCTGTCACCGCACGAGGCGCGCTAAACGATTTCGATTGCTGTGTTTTTTGTGCTCACGAGACACTGGCATGCTGGTTGCAAAAGTTCTGGTCAAGAAGCCGACCTCGCAACAGCTAACCTTAGAAGGACATCAGATGAGTCTCGCCACGACCCAGAGCATCGCAGAAATCAGGGCTCGCAACAAAGAGCTGATCGAGGAGGTGCTGAAGGTCTATCCGGAGAAAACCGCGAAACGGCGTGCCAAGCACCTCAACGTTCACCAAGCCGGCAAGTCAGATTGCGGGGTGAAGTCCAACATCAAATCCATACCTGGTGTGATGACGATCAGAGGCTGCGCCTATGCAGGGTCAAAGGGGGTGGTCTGGGGACCGATCAAGGACATGGTCCATATCAGCCATGGCCCGGTCGGCTGCGGTCAGTATTCGTGGGGCTCCCGACGCAATTATTACGTTGGCACGACGGGCATCGATAGCTTCGTGACCCTGCAGTTCACCTCCGACTTCCAGGAAAAGGATATCGTATTCGGTGGCGACAAAAAGCTGGTCAAAATTCTTGACGAAATCCAGGAGCTGTTTCCGCTCAACA
Source organism: Bradyrhizobium shewense (assembly GCF_900094605.1). GTDB lineage: Bacteria > Pseudomonadota > Alphaproteobacteria > Rhizobiales > Xanthobacteraceae > Bradyrhizobium > Bradyrhizobium shewense. The sequence goes on from NZ_FMAI01000005.1 coordinate 272,909, forward strand.
ACGGCATCACGATCCAATCGGAATGCCCGATCGGATTGATCGGTGACGACATCGAGGCCGTCTCGAGAGCGAAATCCAAGGAATATGGCGGCAAGACGATCGTGCCGGTCCGTTGCGAGGGCTTTCGGGGCGTGTCGCAGTCACTAGGCCATCACATTGCAAATGACGCGGTGCGCGATTGGATTTTCGACCAGCTCGAGTCCGATGGCAAACCAAAGTTTGAGCTGACGCCATACGATGTTGCGATCATCGGAGACTACAATATCGGCGGCGACGCCTGGTCATCACGAATTCTCCTAGAGGAGATGGGCTTGCGGGTGATCGCGCAGTGGTCCGGCGACGGTTCACTGGCTGAGCTCGAGGCAACACCGAAGGCAAAGCTCAACATTCTGCATTGCTACCGTTCCATGAACTACATCTCACGCCACATGGAAGAGAAGTTCGGTATCCCCTGGTGCGAGTACAACTTCTTCGGACCCTCAAAGATCGCAGAGTCGCTGCGCAAGATTGCGGGCTATTTCGACGACAAGATCAAGGAAGGCGCCGAGCGCGTGATTGAAAAGTACCAACCGCTGGTGAACGCTGTGATCGCAAAATATCGCCCGCGCCTCGAGGGCAAGACGGTGATGCTGTACGTCGGCGGGCTCCGTCCGCGTCATGTGATTGGTGCATACGAGGACCTCGGGATGGAAGTCATTGGTACCGGATACGAGTTCGGTCACAACGACGACTATCAGCGCACAGCTCAGCACTACGTAAAGGACAGCACGCTCATCTACGATGATGTCAATGGCTATGAGTTCGAGCGCTTCGTCGAAAAGCTCCAGCCTGACCTCGTCGGCTCGGGCATCAAGGAAAAATACATTTTTCAAAAGATGGGTGTGCCGTTCCGGCAGATGCACTCCTGGGACTATTCGGGCCCATATCACGGCTATGACGGCTTTGCGATCTTTGCGCGCGACATGGATCTAGCCATCAACTCGCCGGTCTGGAAGAAAACGAAGGCCCCCTGGAAGGAAGCTTCGAGAGCCAAGCTTCTGGCTGCAGAATAAACCAACTCATCTCGCTCTGTTGGAAAGCCGGGGCGACACCAATCTCGATAGTGAAGGATTTCAACAATGGCGCAGAGTGCCGAACACGTGCTCGATCATCTCGAACTGTTCCGCGGTCCAGAATACCAGCAGATGCTGGCCAAGAAGAAGATATTCGAGAATCCTCGCGATCCCGCCGAGGTCGAACGCATCAAGGAATGGACGAAGACGGCCGAATATCGCGAAAAGAACTTTGCGCGGGAGGCGCTAGCGGTAAATCCGGCCAAGGCATGCCAGCCGCTTGGCGCCGTATTCGCCTCTGTCGGCTTTGAGGGCACGCTGCCCTTCGTCCACGGCTCGCAAGGCTGCGTGGCTTATTACCGCAGCCATCTGTCGCGGCACTTTAAGGAGCCGTCTTCCTGCGTCTCTTCGTCGATGACGGAAGACGCCGCCGTATTCGGCGGCCTGAACAACATGATCGACGGGCTCGCAAACAGCTACAACATGTACAAGCCCAAGATGATTGCGGTCTCGACGACCTGCATGGCCGAGGTGATCGGCGATGACCTCAACGCCTTCATCAAAACGTCGAAAGAAAAAGGCTCGGTTCCGGCGGACTTCGACGTGCCATTCGCCCACACGCCGGCGTTCGTCGGCAGCCACGTCACCGGTTATGACAATGCGCTCAAGGGCATTCTGGAGCATTTTTGGGACGGTAAGGCCGGAACAGCGCCGAAGCTGGTGCGCAAGCAGAACGGGGCGATCAACATCATTGGTGGGTTCGACGGCTATACCGTCGGAAACCTTCGCGAGATCAAGCGCATCTTGGCGTTGATGGGCATCCAGCACACGATTCTCGCGGATAATTCTGAAGTCTTCGATACTCCGACCGACGGCGAATTCCGGATGTATGACGGAGGCACGACGCTGGAAGATGCGGCCAACGCGGTTCACGCCAAGGCGACAATCTCCATGCAGCAGTGGTGCACCGAAAAAACGCTGCCATTCGTCGCTCAGCATGGGCAGGACGTCGTATCCTTCAATTACCCGGTGGGCTTATCCGCAACAGATGACCTTATCGTGGCGCTGTCACGCATCAGCGGCAAGGAGATTCCCGATCAACTCGCGCGAGAACGAGGCCGCCTGGTCGACGCCATCGCTGACTCCAGCGCGCATATCCATGGCAAGAAGTTCGCGATCTATGGCGATCCGGATCTTTGCTATGGGTTGGCTGCGTTTCTGCTCGAACTCGGCGCCGAACCGACCCATGTGCTGTCCACGAACGGCAACAAGGCATGGCACGAGAAAATGCAGGTGCTGCTTGCAAGCTCGCCATTTGGGCAGGGCTGCCAAGCCTATCCGGGCCGAGACCTCTGGCACATGCGCTCACTCCTGTTCACCGAGCCAGTCGATTTTCTGATTGGCAACACCTATGGCAAGTATCTGGAGCGCGATACTGGAACGCCACTGATCCGCATCGGCTTTCCGATTTTTGATCGGCATCACCATCACCGCTCCCCTCTATGGGGCTATCAGGGCGGCCTGAATGTGCTGGTGAAGATCCTGGACAAGATCTTCGATGAGATCGACAACAAGACAAACGTTCTTGGCAAAACTGACTACAGCTTCGACATCATTCGTTGATGAGCGACCGTGCGCCTGCCATCGCCCAAGCACTCGACGATGGCACAAGCACACGACGGTCGACCATGCAATTGCTTTGCGCTGAGAGGAAAAGGGATGAGTTCACTAGCGGCCAGGGTCCAGGATGTTTTCGACGAGCCGGGCTGCGCCAAGAACGGCAGTAAGTCGGAGGCTGAACGCAAGAACGGCTGCACCAAACAACTGCAGCCAGGTAGCGCTGCCGGCGGCTGTGCTTTCGATGGCGCCAAGGTTGCGCTGCAGCCGTTCACCGATGTCGCTCACTTGGTGCATGGTCCGATCGCTTGCGAAGGTAATTCCTGGGACAATCGCGGCGCGGCGTCGTCAGGCTCGAGTCTGTGGCGTACCTCGTTCACAACTGATTTGAGCGAAACCGATATTGTATTCGGAGGAGAGAAGCGGCTGTGCAAAGCGATCAAGGAGATCATCGACAAGTGCGACCCACCCGCCATCTTCGTCTATCAAACCTGCATCCCGGCGATGATCGGCGACGACATCAACGCAGTCTGTAAGGCAGCATCTCAAAGGTTCGCAAAGCCGGTGATCCCGATCAATTCCCCGGGCTTCGTCGGCTCGAAGAACCTCGGTAACAAGCTCGCCGGCGAGGCGTTGCTCGACTATGTGATCGGGACGCAAGAGCCAGACTACACCACCCCATACGATGTCAACCTAATCGGGGAATACAACCTTTCGGGAGAGCTTTGGCAAGTGAAGCCATTGCTAGATGAGCTTGGAGTACGGATTCTCTCCTGCATCTCCGGCGATGGCAAGTATCGCGAAGTCGCTTCATCTCATCGCGCGCGGGCGGCGATGTTGGTGTGCTCAAAGTCCATGATCAACGTCGCACGCAAGATGGAGCAACGCTACGGGATCCCGTTCTTCGAGGGATCGTTCTACGGTATTCAAGATTCGAGCGAATCGCTGCGTCAGCTTGCCCGCTTATTGGTTGAACGCGGCGCGCCGACAGATCTGCTCGAACGCACTGAAGCGGTGATCGCGCGCGAGGAAGCGTGGGCCTGGGCTGCGATAAAGCCGTACAAGCCACGATTCGAAGGCAAGAAGGCTTTGTTGATTACCGGCGGGGTCAAGTCATGGTCGGTCGTTGCGGCACTCCAGGAAGCCGGGCTTGAGTTAATCGGAACCAGCGTCAAGAAATCAACCAGGAAAGACAAGGAGCGCATCAAGGATCTCATGGGGCATGATGCCCACATGATCGAGGACATGACGCCGCGCGAAATGTACAAGATGTTGAAGGAGGCAAAAGCGGATATCATGCTATCGGGCGGCAAGTCGCAGTTCGTCGCCCTGAAAGCGGCGATGCCCTGGCTCGATATCAACCAGGAGCGTTGTCACGCGTATATGGGCTATGTTGGAATGGTCAAGCTGGTGGAGGAGATCGATAAGTCGCTCTCCAGTCCGATGTGGGAGCAGCTACGTCGACCGGCACCATGGCAGGCATTGCCCAAGGCGATGGAGCAGATGCAATCGCCGGTGGCCGCGATCGCCTGCGATCCGGCGCTCGCCGAAACCGCGCGCCGCGCGAGGAAGATCTGCGTGTGTAACACGGTCGATCTGGGCACGATTGAGGATGCAATATACGCGCACGACCTGAGGAGCGTCGCAGCGGTGAGAGAGCATACCAATGCGGTCGGTGGCTGCTGCCAAAGACGCATCGAAGGTATCTTGGTGTCCGAGCCATCTGCCATGCGACAGGCCGGAGAATAGGGAGGCGTCATGGCCATCGTCACGGCGCCGGCGAAAGCCTGCGTTGTCAACCCGCTGAAGATGAGTCAGCCGATCGGCGGCGCATTCGCCTTCATGGGGCTGCGCGGGGCGATGCCGCTTCTGCACGGCTCCCAGGGATGCACATCCTTCGGGCTCACGCTCTTCGTCCGGCATTTCAAAGAGGCCGTACCGCTGCAGACCACCGCAATGAGCGAGGTCGCGACCGTACTCGGCGGTTATGAGAATCTCGAGCAGGCGATACTGAACATCTCCAACCGTGCCAAGCCAAAGATCATCGGAATCTGCTCGACCGGTGTCACCGAGACCAACGGCGACGATGTGGATGCCTACCTCAAGCTAATCCGGAGCAAGCATCCGCAACTCGCAAAGTTGCCACTGGTGTATGTCTCGACGCCTGATTTTAAGGGCGCGTTCCAGGACGGCTGGGAGAAGGCTGTGGCCCGCATTGTGGAGGTGCTGGTGGAAGGGCCCAGCGCCAATGGTCTGCGGGACCCATCGAAAGTTAATGTTCTGCCGGGATGTCACCTCACGCCCGGCGATCTTGATGAACTCCGCGTCATAGTGGAGGATTTCGGCTTGTGCCCGTCCTTCCTGCCTGACCTGGCGGGATCACTCGATGGGCATATCCCCGATGAGTTTACGCCAACGACCATCGGCGGCATCGGCGTCGACGAAATTGCGAGCATGGGCCGCGCCGGATGGACGATTGCCATCGGGGCGCAGATGCAGCGTGCGGCAGAGGTCATGCAGGTCAAGACCGGCGTGCCTTTTCGCGTCTTTGAGCGGCTGTGCGGTCTCTGTCCGAACGACGAATTCATGACCTTCTTGAGCGAGATCAGCGGCCGCCCCATACCCTTGAAATATCGGCGCCAGCGCAGTCAGCTCGCCGATGCAATGCTGGACGCGCACTTCCATATTGGCGGTCGCAAAGTTGCTATCGGCGCTGAGCCAGACCGTCTGTTCGATCTGTCCGGCATGCTGCACGACATGGGCGCGCAGGTGACAGCGGCCGTGACGACCACTCAGTCGGAGGTGATCGAGCGGATCAAGACCAAGGAGGTACTCATTGGCGATCTTGAGGATCTGGAAGGGCTTGCCAAAACACACCGTTGCGACCTCTTGATCACGCATTCGCATGGCAGGCAAGCGGCGGCTCGGCTGAAACTGCCGTTCTATCGTACGGGTTTTCCGATGTTCGATCGACTTGGTGCGGGACACCAACTATCCGTGGGCTATCGTGGTACCCGCAATCTGATCTTCGAAATCACGAACCTCGTGATCGCGCACCGCGAGGAAAACGACCAGCCTACACCCGATAGATGGCGGACTGCGGCGGGACTGCCACGTTGCTCGGGCTATCGCAGCTCCACCGGCGCGGCTGGGGGGGCGATTGGATGAAGGTCGCGTTTGCCACTCAGGACCTGAGACGAGTCGATGCCCATTTTGGTTGGGCAAAGAATATCGCAATCTACGATGTCGCGCCTGGCGGGCACGTGTTTCTCAAAGCGATTGAGTTTGAGGGCGACCTTAAGGAAGACGGCAACGACGATAAGCTGGCGCCGAAGATCGAGGCGATCAAGGATTGCGCAATTCTTTACGTCGCCGCCATTGGCGGTGCCGGGGCTGCGCGAGTGGTTGCCAACAAGATCCATCCGATCAAAGTGAACAAGCCAGAAAACATTCTGGTGTTGCTCGAAAAACTCGAGCGCGTACTGAAGGGCACGCCACCTCCCTGGCTACGCAAGGTTATGGCAAAAGACCAACGGCGAACGTTCGAGTTCGACGAATGAGGTGATATGACGGCAAAAATGGAGCAGCAGGGCAGCGCGGTCAATGCGCCATTCCTCATCGAATTGGTCAAGATTTGGCGTGCTCAGGATGCCAACGGAGCTTGGGACGGCAAGAGCGATCTTGATCTGCTCGAACCCTATATCCTGGACGAGAAGAAACGGCGCGCAATGCCGATTATCGGTGATCCCGATCCCGATACACTGTGGCGGCTTGAGCTGTTCTTCCATGCGATCGCGCTGTCGATCGAGAGGGAGACCGGCGTTATGATTCAGCCGATTCTGAAGCTGCATCATGAAGGCTTCGGGCGGGTAGTGCTCATCGCAGGCCGGCTGATCGCCGTGAACAAGCAGCTGCGCGACGTCCATCGCTTCGGATTCGATAATTTCGTCAATCTGGCTCAGGAGGGGGATAAATATGTCAGCGACGGAATTGACCTGATTCGGAAATTCCCAGACGTGGCGAACTATTGAGGATACTCACTCATGGGCGATCGTGAAACACTGAAGGCCGAGCTAAGGAAAGTATCCGCCAAGGCGACGCAAGCCAAGATGGATTTGCACGACCTTTCGGAAGAATTACCCATCAACTGGACCTCGATCATGGTGGTGGCGCAGAAGGCGTACGATGCCTATGCCGAACTTGAGCGGAAGGGCCTCGACTTGAAGGCGCTTGAAAAGAGTTAAAGGGGCAATGCATGTCGTTTCAAACATGTGACGGACGCGACTGGACGCCACAATACCTGATCTCGATCGATGCCAAGAAGTGCATCGGCTGTGGCCGCTGTTTCAAGGTGTGCGGCCGAGTTGTCATGATGTTGAAAGGAATCAGCGAGGATGGCGAATTTGTCGACCTCGATGACGATGACGATGAGATCGAAAAGAAGATTATGGTTCTGAATGATCAAGGCGCCTGCATTGGCTGTGGTGCATGCGCCAGGGTTTGCCCGGCCAACTGCCAGACTCACACTTCAGCCGTACCTGAAGCGGCGTGAGCGAACACGCTCGTCGTTTCGCGGCTGGCGAGATATAGGTGAGGAAAGGTTGCAATTGTGATCAGGTGAACTCATGGTGAGGACGGCGCGCCAGGAGGATTTCGGTTAAACATCGATAGCAAGATCGGGCGAGCTAAAGCGCAGGCATCGCCCGGTGATGGTTGGGCGTCGGCTATGTTACCGATACAATAGCCGTTGCTCACAAACCACTCGTCTCCAAGGTCCGTCTATTCGTAGAAGGCGAGCCGCGCCTCCCGCAGCGCTAAGTAGATCGAAGTGCCTGTCATGATGGAGTCCGAAGAGCATAGTTCAAGGCAGGCAGCCACTACGTCGGGCGATTTGATCCGAGGGGATGCTATGCATGTCTGCTTGCGATCAGGAGAAGCTTACTTGTCCGCCGCGCCGCCGATCGTGGACAATGATGTCTGCCTAGATGGTCGATTTCTATAAAGAACGTGACGTGCAGGGAACGTCTTGGTCTTTTTGCGCACGCCCGGTGGCGGACGACATTTCGCTGCCCAGTACACAGTCGTTGCAATAGAGCACGTGGGGGTGGGACATCGAGAGCACATCGCAAATCAAAACACGGAAGAGTTGGCACGCAGGTCTCTAATTGCCTTTGCGCGGGTACCTGGTCGGGCCGGGTACCCATCTGCTGATGGGAACCTGCGTGTCATTATCATTAGACGTCGGTCTCTTTGACGGATCAGTAGCCGACGATCTTACGTGCGATTCTACCCACGGATCGCGGCTTGTCGCAGCGACTATCTGTAACTCGCGCGCAGAGTGCGTCGGGTAGTCAAGCCGAAGTGCGCAGAGTGCTTTGGTCAGGTTGTGGTCAGCTAGGAATTGTATCCTAGCCGGCAGAGCTTGCACGGCACGAGCTCAATTGCGTGCAATTTTGCCGATAGGAGAGCGCTCTCATGTATGGCAGAAGCGTTGGCTCATCCAGCCAGTTCACAACCGGTAACCAACCTGACGATTCGTCAGAAGCGGGAGATAGTCCCCGGTTTGCGGAAACAGTTGCAGGAATGGAGCGAGGTGGGTCGTCATCCGAACCAGCGGCGTCATACTCTCTCGTTTCCAAAGCGCCCATTAGAGAGATCGACCGAGATTCCTTCTTGCGCGGAGCTGAGAGATTCTTGCGCAATGATATCAGGCACATCGCCGCGAACCCAGAAGAGTACTCGGACTTCGTCTCCCAGAAGGCTGAGCGCGCAGCGACGGTTGCTGGAAGTTACGTTAACACCTACGACGATCCAAATATGCCAGCACGATTTTACAGCTACCGGTTGGGCGACGAGATTGTCGGGCTTCTAAGAGCAGGAGGCCCGGCTCGGATTAAAGGAGACCATTTTCAGCAGCAGTTTGGGCGCAACGATATCACATCCGTCGTAGATCTTAGGGTGACTCATCCGCTTGTCGAGAACGCTGGCGATATCTTGCTAGAACATCAACTGCGAGAGGACGGGGACCATCCGCTGATCTTGTCGCGGCCGGCTCTAGCGGGCATGGAACCTCGTCTAGCGGACATGGGTTTTGTTCAGGTGGGTCGTAACCACTGGGTGCTTGATCCTCACCAGCGCCCCGATGTGTGGGCGAAGAACGAGAACGACGAGTGGCAGCGGTTAGGCAAGCCTACGAAGTATCTTTCCAAAGATGGGGGCAGTGAAAGCTACGAAACGGATTCGTCGGACGATGACCCTTCATTTTACTTGGAGCGCGCTCTTAGTGGGATGCGCATGGAGTAAATTGGCTGCAATAGCAGCAACAGGCCTGAAATGACGGACATTTGACCGTTCTATTCCGGGCTCAACGGTCTTGCTTCAAAGGGGGGGCGCACGCTCGCTGCGTCGCCCCCGCCGGCTGAAACGTCCGTTCAATCTTTCTCCGAAGGCGCTTACGAAGCTGCGGTGGGATGTTCGATCGGAGGGGGCGTAACGGGGGCTCCCTACGGAGTGGCCATCAACGAGCAGCAACGATTAGCCACCGCAGGCAGCTGTCCGGCAAATGGTGCAGATGGCTTGGACCCGTAAGCTGCAGCTGCATGGCCTTCATGGAAACGGCAGCAAGGCCCAAATTGTCGAACTGATTGATCTGAATTATGCGTCGGGTAATTGGGTGACCCAGCAATGGCTGGCTTGCGCGTTGGATTACCACAGACGCTATCAGCCCGGACTTGTACGGTTCTTGCAGGTTGATTGCACAGCGACAATGAAAAGCGTCTTGCAGTAATGGGCGATAAATGAAGCCAAATCCCGTCTACGCGATCTGCAGCTTTAACGACATTCCGAGCCGCCAGGCCATGGGGTTCCACCTTATGGTCGTCGATGATCACGGCAATCACCGGCCGTGGTCCATCATTGTGGTGCGCTGGGGCAAAAAGGTGCTTGGTTACGCCAATAAATGCCCGCACAGGGGCGTCAATTTGGATTGGGAGCCCAACGAATTCCTCGATCCAGATGGTATCCGGCTGATGTGCGGCAAGCATGGTTCGACCTTCGAACTCGGCACCGGCCGGTGCGTCGAAGGTCCATGTCAAGGTAGAGCGCTCACGCCGATCGCGTTGGCAGTTCTGGATGGTGATATCTGCGTCGTTGGTGTGCATCTTGTCGAAGACGATGCATCGGCCAATAACTGAAGGCCGCGCTCAGACCGGCCGGTTCTCGTTGCGGTTCTTCACGGGCTCCATCCTCTTTAGCCCGTCGTCGTACGAAATCTTCTCATATGACAGGTCGAGATCCTTCGCGGCATCGAGGAGGTAATCAAGCTTGCCGCCCGGATCGAGTTTCTTGATTTCGTCCTTGTTGAGCCCGACCAGGTCCATCATCTCCTTCCAAACCGTGGATTCATCGCACGGTAGGACGTGGAAGCTAATATCACCGAACTTCACTCGGTATTTCGCCAGTAAATCAATGTTGTTGCAAAACATGAAGTAGCTGCCGGTTGGGCTTAAGGCGCCGTCAAGGACGGTCGCGACGTCAGCAAGATAGGCGAAGGAATGCAGGTAGCCGGCCAGCACCGGAATAGTGCGTTCGCCGTCCTGCGCGATCGCCAACACCTGCTCAATCGAATAGTCTGGCGGCCGTTTCTCGTCCGCGACCTGAGTCTGGAATTTTAACGCCACGTCGCCGCGAAAGCCGAACCGGCCCGGCTTGGTAGTCCCGCCTTTGAGTACGGCATTGAGCAGGCGGCCCTCCTTCTCAATTCTGCCGAGTGCGGTGTTCTCGATTGCAGTCATTAAATTCTTCCTCGATCTAAGCTCTTCACCGACGCCTTGGCCGGTGCCAGATGCGATGCAAATTGCTTGCCGCCGCATGAGTAGGGGCCTTCGCCGTAGCTTACAAAGAAAGCGGGTCAGTGGCTGCGATCGCGTCAAGGAGCCTTGTCGGGAACCCGACACCGGTTTCAACGCCAACAGGGCGATCCGAAAAAGGGAGCATCATCAGGCGTCTGCGCGCTGGCACGTGATTTGCCCTTAGCAGCGAGATCAAGCTGATGAGGGAAAGTCGTGATCAACCTGACCGATAGCGCAGTGAATGCAATCAAGAGCGCGATTTCATCGTCGACGCACCCGACCGGCGGTCTGCGCGTCATGATCGAAGCAGGCGGCTGCAATGGATTGAAATACAAGATGGGTCTGGTCGAAGAACCGAAGCCTGACGACACCGTGCTCGAATGCGACGGGCTGAAGGTGTTCGTTGATAACAAGAGCCGTGAGCATCTGATCGGCACGACCATCGATTTCGTGATGGCACTGGAGAGTTCTGGCTTTACCTTTCACAACCCGAACGCCACCGCGAACTGCTCATGCGGAAAATCGTTCAGCTGATGAGGGGGAGACATCGAAGCATGCCGGCCGAACCAGGACAACTGAGGCAATCGTCGTTCACTGCAACAGACCGAGAGCTTCGCATTCGCGGCGCAATCGAAGAGATCCGACCCAATCTGCAACGCGAGGATGGCGACTGTCTCCTGATCCGGATCGATGGCAGCAGGGTCATGGTCAGGCTGACCGGCGCCTGCATGTTGTGTAAGCTTTCGAGCGTGACGCTGAAAGGCATTCAGGCGCGGCTGGTCGATAAACTCGGCGAATTGGTTCGCCTGCTCCCCGTCGCTTCTGCAGGCAAGGCAGTGCATTGAGCGAAAATCGAGTGCAGATTTACTTCGATAACAATGCAACGACGCGGACCGACCCATCGGTCTTGCAAGCCATGTTGCCGTTCTTCACCGAGCAATTCGGCAATGCCTCGTCCACGCATGCCTTTGGCAGCGAGGTCGCAGTCGCTGTGAGGCAGGCCCGGCGTAGCTTGCGGGGCCTGCTAGGGAACGCATACGACCATGAAATTGTCTTCACTTCGGGAGGGACCGAGGCCAATAATGCCGCGGTCCTCTCTGCGCTTGCGACACAGGAAGACCGGGACGAGATCGTCACCACCTCAGTTGAGCACTCCGCCGTTCTTGCGCTAACCGAGCAATTGGCGACAAGAGGAGTCAAGACGCACATCGTACCCGTAGATGCCCGCGGCCGGCTCGACATCGAGGCGTTTCGCGGCGCACTCGGGCCACGCACAGCGGTTGCCTCGGTTATGTGGGCCAACAACGAGACCGGAACGGTGTTTCCCGTGGAGTTTCTGGCCGGGTTGACCCGTGAGGCGGGCGCGCTGTTTCACACCGATGCGGTCCAGGCCATCGGCAAGGTGCGCGTGAACCTAAAGGACAGTGCGATCGACATGCTGTCGCTATCCGGGCACAAACTGCACGGCCCCAAGGGGATCGGCGCGCTATATTTGCGGACAGGGACAAAATTCCGGCCGCTGATCTGCGGCGGATCACAGGAACGAGGGCGCCGCGGCGGAACTGAGAATATTCCTGGCATTGTCGGCCTGGGAAAGGCCGCCGAGCTTGCGGCGGAGCGGCTCGAACCGGAGCGCGTTCGCATTGGCGCGTTGCGCGATCGCCTTGAGCAGGGAATTTTGCACAATGGCGAGTGCGTCGCGCTCGGCGATATCAGCAATCGATTAGCGAACACGGCCAATATTGCTTTCGATCATCTCGAAGGCGAAGCCATCGCCCACCATCTCAACAGGGCGGGCATTGCCGTGTCGCTCGGATCAGCCTGCAACGCCGGCTCAATGCAGCCATCCCATGTTCTGCGTGCCATGCAGGTGCCGGCGTGGCGGATGCGTGGCGCGGTGCGCTTTTCTCTGTCGCGTGAAACCTCCTTCGCGGAGGTCGATGAGGTCGTGTGCGCAGTGTCCGACATCGTGGCTCGCCTGCGCGCCACCTCCCCCGTCGCAGTCAGGGAGTAGACCTCGTGAAAATCATGATCCGCCGGTCTCCGGACGCGGGCCTGTCGATCTACGTGCCAAAAAAGGATCTCGAAGAGCCAATCGTGGAATCCGAGTACGAGACCCTATGGGGCGGCTGGATCAAAGTAGCTAATGGCTGGGTGCTCGATTTGCCAGAGATGGCGAGCGACACACGGTTACCGATCACAATCAATGCTAAAAAACGGGGCGAGAACGGGGACGTTCCGTGAAGGCGCCCCCGCAGATCGACTTTGTCGATGCTGCCGATGTAAAGGCGATGCTCGTGGACATCGCTGCCGGCCTGAGGGCCGCGAGCATCATTCCCTATCTCGGTCCTGGCCTGGCCGAATTGTGCAGATCCGATATGCCGACCACGCCAGAGGCGTTGGCCAGCTTCTTCGCTAGCAAGGTCGCGCTGCCGCGGCGGGCTAGGGGCAATGCGTGGGCGTCGGCGCAGCATATCGAGATCAGCAAACACCGGTCCACCGTGACGGCATTGATGACGCAGGCCTTCGCTCGGCCAGTCGAGCCGACGCGGTTGCACCATCATCTTGCGTCCCTGTCGCTGCCCGTCATAGTCGACGCGTGGTATGATGCCGCCATGCGCGCGGCGCTGGGTAAGCGCGATGGATGGGGCGAAGTGCAGGGTATCACCCGAATCGGCATTGGCGAGAATCGCTGGTATCGCTTTTACGATTCACTTGGCCAAGAGGCCGGCGGTTCCTTGGCCGGCAGCTGGGCGACTGTGTTGTACAAGCCGCATGGCAGCGTGGAGCCGGCCAACAACTTCCTTATCTCCGACGCTGACTATGTCGAGGCGTTGACCGAAATCGACATTCAAACGCCAATTCCAGACATCATCAAGGAAAGGCGAATCGGACAGACCTTTCTCTTCATCGGCTGTCGCTTCAACGACCAGCTGTTGCGTAACTATGCCCGGCAGATCATCAAGCGCTCGGCCGACACCCACTATGCGATCGTTGATCCCGACGCGCTCTCTCGCAACGAGCTCCGCTTTTTAGTCGAGCAAGGCCTTACACCGCTTGCGATTGGGATCCCTGCCGCGGTTGAGATACTGATCACCCATTAGCGTCCTTGTGAAGCCGAATCCCCAGCTCGTATCGACATATTTGCGAGAGCGGCAACGCGAGAAGACCCGTTCAGATGGAGCCGGGTCCCGGCACTCAGCGCCAGAATGAATGCGCAAGCCATGGAGCGCTGCGTGAGAATGACGACGTATCTGTCGCATTGTCAACAAGCGCATCATTGCATGCTCCTACATGCGCCAGCGCCGATCGTTTCCGCCAACTCGTTGGCGTATGGCTCCAATTTCATCGTCTCCGCCATGGCATGCAAGTTGCTACCCAGCTTCTTGAGGCTCGCTCACGGATGGTCCTGGGGGGCGATGATGCCTGCAGGGAAAAATGAAAATGAACGCGGTCGCCGGACGCGGAAAATATGTCAAAGCTGTAGAGGATAGCGGCAAGATGAAGCCGGCCGCCGAGCATAAGGGCTGCCGCGCTTCGGCCAAGACCGGGCAGGCGAGCTGCGGCTCGCAGGCAGGTCAAGGCGATCTGCCGATCGAAATCTGGGAAAAGGTCAAGAACCATCCCTGCTACAGCGAAGAAGCGCATCATCATTACGCCCGCATGCATGTCGCGGTCGCGCCTGCCTGCAACGTCCAGTGCAATTACTGCAACCGAAAATACGACTGCGCCAATGAATCGCGTCCGGGTGTGGTGAGCGAGAAGCTCACGCCTGAGCAGGCGGTAAGAAAAGTGCTCGCGGTCGCGACCACCATTCCGCAGATGACGGTCCTTGGCATCGCTGGCCCCGGCGACCCCCTGGCCAATCCAGCAAAGACGTTCAAGACGTTCGAGCTGGTCGCCAAGGCGGCTCCGGACATCAAGCTGTGCCTGTCAACCAATGGACTGGCTCTGCCGGACCATATTGATGCCATCGCCAGGTCGAAAATTGACCACGTCACCATCACTATCAACATGGTCGATCCCGAAATCGGCGCCAAGATCTACCCGTGGGTCTTCTTCAACCACAAGCGCTACACCGGCATCGACGCGGCAAGGATACTCACCGAACGCCAGCTGCAAGGCCTCGAGATGCTTAGCGAACGGGGTATCCTATGCAAGGTCAACTCGGTGATGATCCCAAACATCAACGACTACCACCTGATCGAGGTCAACAAAGCGGTGAAGTCGCGCGGTGCCTTCCTTCACAATATCATGCCGCTGATCTCCGCGCCCGAGCACGGCACAGTATTTGGCCTCAACGGTCAGCGCGGACCGACGGCGCAGGAGTTGAAGGCGCTGCAAGATGCTTGCGAAGGAGAGATAAAAATGATGCGCCATTGCCGCCAGTGCCGCGCCGATGCGGTCGGTTTACTCGGGGAGAATCGCAGCGCAGAGTTCACCACCGATAAGGTCATGAGGATGGACGTCCAATATGACTTAGAGATGCGCAAGGCATATCAGGGCAGGGTAGAGAATGAGCGTGCCGCCAAAGTCGCGGCCGCCCAAAAGGAGCTCGCGGAATTTGCCGGAGAGACGAGCGCGATCACTCTTCTAGTGGCCGTCGCAACCAAGGGCTCGGGGTTGATCAACGAGCACTTTGGGCATGCAAAGGAATTCCAGGTGTACGAACTTTCTACATCCGGCGCGAAATTCGTCGGCCACCGCCGCGTGGACGTTTACTGCCAGGGCGGTTATGGCGAGGAGGACAGGCTTTCTGCCATCATGCGTGGCATCCATGACTGCCATGCGGTCTTCGTGTCCAAGATCGGCGGCTGCCCGAAAAGCAATCTGATCAAGGCGGGGATCCAGCCGGTCGATCAATACGCCCATGAGTTCATCGAGAAGTCGGCGATCGCCTGGTTCAAATCCTATCTGGACAAGGTGAAACGCGGGGAGATCCAGCACGTGCAGCGCGGCGACGCTGTGATCCGACAAGGATCTTTGATCTCTGCAGCGTAAGGGGGAATATGTGCCATTCAAGATCATCGCCTCGCAGTGTACGAGCTGCTCAGCCTGCGAACCGTTATGTCCGAACGTTGCGATCTCGGAGAAGGGGGCGAGCTTTGTCATTGAAGCGGCGAAATGCACTGAGTGTGTTGGCCATTTCGACGAGCCGCAATGTGTCGCCGCCTGTCCGGTCGACAACACCTGCGTGGTTGACACATCCTTGCCTCGCTACCAGGCGCCAGCCTAAAGTGCGAGGCCCGTGAGTGGCATGCCAAGAGCTGGTTCTGAAAGCGTCATAAGCGTCGGGCTGCGCGTTGGCGGCGGCGCAGGCACCGGCGTTCGGTCCTCCATCACGATTGCCCTGGGATCGAGGTCGGCGGCACGGGCCTGGCGGTATTTCATTCCGCGCGGTGGTCCAAAGGTGCTTCGCGATGCCGAGAGTGTCCTTCTCGGCAGCGCTGCCATCGTCGATGTGACTGACGATGCCGCGCGAGGATGAAGTGATGCAGGATCTCGCCTGCGGTGGGCGAGGCCGCTCCCCGCATCTCTAAAGGAGCGATCCATGAGGAGCGATACATGAACAGCATCGTTCGCGACAGCGACGTCGTCGAGCTCAGCGAGCCGCCTGTCTTCAGCTTTGGCCAAAAGGTGCGAGCCAAACGCACCATCCGCAATGATGGCACCTATTGCGGCAAGGAGATTGGCGACGTTTTAGTAAAGAAGGGAGAGGTGGGTTACGTCGTATCGATCGGCACGTTCCTGCAGCAGTTCTACATCTACGGCGTCGAATATCTGGAAAGCGGCTACCGAGTTGGCATGAAGCGCAAGGAACTGGAGTCGGTGGACGCCTGCGAGGAGGTCGATGATCTGCCGTTGCCGGAGGAGTTATGACGCAGCCCGGCTTTCCGAAATATCGACGTGGCCAGCGGGTCAAGACCGCAGTCGACCTCATCAACGATAACTCATTTCCCGATACGGAGCCCGAAGGAGTCTTGCTCGCCGCCGGAGCGACCGGTGAGATCATCAACGTCGCGATCCATAACGAAGCGAACGTGCCGATCTACATTGTCGACTTTGGTGAGCAGCTGCTCATCGGCTGTTTTGAAGAAGAAATCACAGTGCTTTGAATGGAGGCTTTCGCCGTGAATGCTGCGCTGATGAGAAAGGTAAAGGCCGGGCTGGTGCCCCACCCCAACGAGCTCGATCGCAAACGGATCGAGCGCGGCTTGAGCTCGCGCAAGCGCTATCTCTACGTCTCTCCGAACGTGACGCCGGTGAGGGGCGGCTACCTCGTCGAGAGCCCCTGTTGCTCGCGCAACATCGACAAGGATGGCGCACTCATCGATGTCGCGCTGATTCTTTATGATGCCGTGAGCGGGATCTGGAAGCTGTTTCGCAAGAATCACGCGCGAGGAATCTGGGAATTTTACAGCCTTTACCATCGGTTGACTTTGGCAATCGACGAATTGAATGCGGATCCGGAGCGTCTGTTTTGGCAATGACGCCCCGCCTTTCACCAGTCATAGAGGAGCCACGATGGCGCTCACCGCGGAGGAAGTGATCGAAATCGAGCGGCTGCTTGCAGCCGATGGCGCCGAGATGGGCCCGTTTGTCGAGCTGCAGCGCCGCTTTCCGCAGCTTGCTTGGGTGCGCTGTGATGCGTCGGATGTGGCGGATCATCCGTTCCGGCAGTTTCCGCGTTTCGACCTTCATCTGATCGATGGATCGGATCACTGCGTGCAGATTACGGCCGATCCGACGCGGGCGACCGGCATCGTATTGGCCAAAAGGAATGTTGGGCTGTGAGCACTGAACTAGCAGAGCATCGGCTTGATGGCGCGCACACTGTGGACGAGAATACATCATTCATTCCACTGTCCGATCCGGATATCACCTTCGCCGAGCTCTCTGCCGTGGAAACGCTGCTATGTTCGCCGCAGATCTCCAACGGGCGGATCGCTGAGGCGTTTGAGCACGCTTTCGCCGCCTATCTTGGGCGCAAATATGCTGTTGCGGTCTCGAGTGGTACCATCGGGCTCCTCCTTGCGCTGAGGGCGCTCGGCATTGGCCCGGGGCAGGAGGTTATCGCCTCGCCCTACTCCTTTCGTGAGACCGCGCATGCCATCAGTCTCGCAGGCGCACGAGCGGTATTTGCAGATGTCGACTATTGGTCGGGAGCATTAGTCCCAGCGAAGGCCGAAGAGCGCATCACGGCCAACACGCGGGCGATTGTCGCCGGCAATCCCAACGGTCATCCAGCGCCATGGTCGGAGCTGCGCGCGGTCGCGCAGCGCCATCAACTGCTGCTTTTGGAGGATTCCACCGAGGCGATCGGATCGAGTTACATGGGTGAGCTCGTCGGCCGGTTTGGCGACCTCGCGGTGTTCGACTTCGCTCAGCCGGTGGCCCTAACCTGTGGCGAAGGCGCAATGGTGGTGACCGACGATATCGACATCGCGGTCGGATTGCGTCGCCATCGCGCCCATCGCCTGGACGAGCGCTCTTCCGTTGTTGTCGGTAGCACGGCGCCTTATCAGGCCGGCATGAGCGATCTGACGGCTGCCTTGGGCCTAGCGCAGCTCGAGCGTCTCGATGAAATCTTGGAGCGGCGTCGGTTCGTCGAGCAGCTTTATCGCGCGCATATGCAATCATTTGAGGGCATCAAGCCGCCTTATGTTGGCCCCGATGTGACCGAGGTGAACTGGTTGCTTTATCTCGTTCATCTGGGGACACGCTTCACGCGATCGGGGCGCGACGCCATTATCGATGATCTGGGCGTCGCGCAGGTTGAATCCGCCGCCTATAGCCAGCCGCTGCACTTGCAACGCCACTACTTAGACTTAGGCTATCGGCGTGGCGATTTCCTGGTTGCGGAAAGAATAGCAGATCGCGCTCTTGCGCTTCCGTTTCACACCCATCTCACGAACAAGCAGATCGAGTTCATCGTCGAGACCATGAAAGATGCGTCGATCAACGTGGGAGCGGGTGCCGCGATCTACTGAGATGCTCGTCGTCCACGACACGGAAGAATGAGGGTTGAATTGCGAAGAGCGTGGTGTTTCTCATCGCGAGAGATGAGCAAACGAGCCGAGGATAGGTCGTCGCAGCGTTGTCGGACACATCGTGATCCACATGGCACGAGCGCGCCGGATTCCGCTGGAGACATGCACTCGTCTTAAGGCCGCAAGAGAAATGCTCCCCAGCGAGCGCGAAGAAGATCTACTCGATAGCAGAGAAGGCGGCGCGTCCAAGGCGCGGGTTGAGAGCCTACGCGTCAAGATGCCCCAAACCAAGCACATCACAGTCGAGATTCTCGGTGTCCGCTCAGGATCTTTAGGGTTACCAAGACAGGGGATCGGTATGAACTCGCAACAAGTCATCATCCACGTCCGCTTCGCTCCGAACGGAAGGGTGATCCAAATCAGCGAGCGTCCGGCGAAGCTCACGCCGAACCAGTGGTTTGACGTCCTCAACACCCGTGCCAGCTCGGCTTATCGGCCGCTCGCTCGTGGCCGTGGGATTTTTCAGCTGAGCCGGACTGCGATCCAAGCCTTCAAGCAGGAAACTGCGAGGCCGGGATGAGCGAACCTATAATCGGCAACCTGATGAGCGGTCACATCGAGGTTTTTGCCGTCTGTCCGGCCGATGCCATCGAGCGGAGTGAGGCCATGGGCTTTAGCCTATCGCGGATTGATGATAGGGGCGAGAGCCGGCCGTTTCCAATTATTGTGGTGCGCACCTTCGGCAATGACTACCTCGGTTACGTCAATCGTTGTCCGCATGAGAGCGCCTGGCTCAACATCGGCTCCGGTGCGTTTTTCTCGGCGGACCGCACCTTTCTCAGATGCGGCCGGCACGGTGCAAGATTCGAGATCGACACTGGAATGTGCATCGACGGCCCTTGCGATGGACGATCGCTCGAGCCGGTAGCGCTCGCCGTGATCGAAGGTGAGGTCTGCCTGTGCGGCGTCAAGCTGCTCGAGGACGATCGGTTTTCTGACCCCTTCGGGGACAGCGACGAAACCATGGATATCACGATCCATCCGGACTAACGGGTCTATCTCTTTGTTGTGCTCAAGCTGCCTGAGGCGCTTTGCCCTCGGATGAGGCCATTGTACTCGTGAGCGTTGGCAGATGCGTGTCACAGCTTTTGATTTGTGAGACAAAACGGATGCCTCGTCTGATTGCGCCTTGCACTCCGCGACCTCCGCAGCACCAACAAGCTGCTCTTGCGCTGGCTCGTCAAATCGAGCCGGCAGGCGGGACATGCTTCCATTGCAGCACTTTGGAGCCGGTCAGGCAATCACGCTCGATGAAGAGCTGACGTCATCGCCCGGTGGCATCCCGACCCAGGTCGCCTATTGCCGGCGATATGTTTAAGCGGGAAATGCCCCCGGCGGCTGGAAGTTCGCCGAGGGCGCGTCTGGGCTTGGAGAACGGCGCGGACCCAGACTGACAGGACCGTTTGGCCAGGAGTAATGACGATCCTGTGTCAGAAGGCCGGCCGGCGCAGCCAGCATTATTCCCTGCGCTGCAACGCGGCGCTCTTAGCGAATCGCGCCACCATCGTCCGTTAGGGCCGGTTAGGACCAAATGCATTCATGGGCACGTGTTCGTTGTTCCGCATTTGCAGCTGCAAGCGCGTCTTGACGCGTATCGTGCGAAGTGTGGTCCCAATTTGGGACAGTTGTGTTGCGGTTTAACGTTGCTGCCGACGGGATTGTGACCCGCTTGGTCTGCAGCCTCAAAGGTAGCTCGGCGATCAGTCCTGCCTCGTTGGGCTCTCGCGACAGGCGCTATCTGTTGAGCAAACGATAGATGGGCAGCGGCGGAACGCAGCGTCCAGCTTCAGGGCGAAAAAGATGCTGTGGGCTCGTGCTGGTCAAATGCGGCCAGCCGATCACGATGGCAGAACAACGGCGCTCAACTCACCGCATGATCTTTTTAGGCGGCTCCAGGGTCATGAGGATCGCTGCTCATTCCAAGATATGATAGCGCAAGAGCTCGGCAAAATAATCGAGAGTCGTGGTCATTCTGCGTACGAACTGCAGAAGGTTGAAGGGTCAAACACAATGCGAGGTTTGTCGTGTCCGAAACAGAAGCGAACGACATTGTCTCAACCGTCGCAATAATTGTTAGTCGCGCAAAGCAAGGCATCGATGCAGAAACGAACGTTACGCATGTGGTGTGTAATTTGCTTTGGAGAAGTTGGATGGTGAGCAAGTGATGCGGGAGCAGAAAGATCGCGATGAGGGCAGAAGAGGTTGGATTGATCAAGGAGGCTGCTCTGGACGCGAAGACATCTATCGCTGATCTTCAGCGACGACAATCACTATGGCGCCCGCTCATTTTGCCTGCTTTGGCAAGCGCGAGTGGGAATTAGCATCAATTGGTCGATGCGGCGTTTATTGGTAAGAGATTGTGGGGGGCGATGTGCTCGCATCTTGTCTCTTCTCAGATGAAGCCCATTGATCACAGGATAGGCGCATGAACTCAGAAACCGAATTCGAGCTTCCTCAACTTTATAGGCATCATGTCTTTGCCTGCAACACGCAGCGTCCGCCAACTCATCCGCACGGCAGCTGTGGCGCCTCCGGCGCGCAAGCCCTCTGGGATCGAATGGCCAAGACGATCGAAGCGGAAGGCCTCAACGGTATTGGCTTCACGATGGCAGGCTGCCTTGGCTTTTGTAACTCTGGTCCCTTGATGGTCGTCTATCCCGATGGAGTGTGGTATCGCGCGACCACGCCTGAGGATGTCGACGAAATCTTAAACTCCCACCTCAAGCAGGGCAAACGTGTCGACCGTCTTGTGATGGTGTTAAAGCGAAGCTAGAGGCCGATTAGCGGCGACTTGCCCGGGCTAGCAAGCATCGACGGCTTGTCCAGCGATGAGCTGGCCGCTCGGAGGTCAGAGCGTCTGAGATTTAGCGTAGCTATCACGCCCCGGATTTGAGAACAGCAAGTCATTGACGTTTCCGCGGCGTGCCGCCTTTCTTCTCTGGCCTAATCGGCAAATGGCGCCTTTGCGCGCATGCTGAGTCGATCTGTTTGTGTACTGTCACTCCATGCCGCGCGATAATGGCTCTCCGCGTCTCGCGAGATGAGGCGTCCTCGACGCGTCATCTCGCTCTGCTTGCACTGCGGTGAGATTAGGGGACGCGCTCGATGAGCTCGCCGCGTCCTGGTTGATCAAACGGACTCCCTTTCTGATCCTGTTCCAGCCTCAGAACTTGTAAGTGACGCCGCCGCTGACGAGCCACGGGTCGATGTTGGCGCGCCCGGTGACGGCAATCGTATTGTTTACGGTCGCGGAGTACTCCGGCCGCAGCCATAGCTTCTTCACGTCAAAGTTGAGGCCCCAGTTACGATCAAGCATGTAATCGAAGCCGAATTGGACCGCCGCGCCGAATTGGTTGCTGATGCGCAAATCCGTAACGGCAAGACCGACCAGCGACGTATTGGCTGCCGATTGGTTGAAGAATGTGGTGTAATTGATGCCCGCGCCGATATAGGGCTTGAGCGCGCCGAAATCGGTGAAGTGATATTGCAGGGTCAGTGTTGGCGGCAAAAGCCAGGCTTTGCCGATATCGAGGCCAGTAAGCGCGCCATTGCCGCTGATGTGGTGGCTGGTCACGCCGAGAATGAGTTCGGCGGCAACGTTTTTTGTGAAGAAATAGGTGATGTCGAGCTCGGGTATGGCTTGATCGCTGATCGAAAGCCCAGACCTTGGTGAGGACAGCGAGGGCGCCCCGGCGACGCTGACTGAGCTGCCTGCGGTATCCGGCAAAACGCCAAGCACGCGGAGGCGGATCATCCATGGATTAGAGGGTTCGATCGGGGGCGCTTTATAGTAGATCGACGCCCGGCCCAGATCTGCAGCCTGTACCGGGATGTTGGCCAACGAGGCCGCTAGCGCGAGGAGTGATGCCCTCGTCAGAACTGTCCTTGTTCTCATCGAATTCTCCATTCCAAAATTCGCGC
This sequence comes from Bradyrhizobium shewense, assembly GCF_900094605.1. Classification (GTDB taxonomy): domain Bacteria; phylum Pseudomonadota; class Alphaproteobacteria; order Rhizobiales; family Xanthobacteraceae; genus Bradyrhizobium; species Bradyrhizobium shewense. The sequence goes on from NZ_FMAI01000005.1 coordinate 295,400, forward strand.
GAAGAGCCGCGCGAGATCTCTGTCACACACGGGGAATGGCGGAGGATTTGATGCCGATCAAAATGGGAGCGGGCAGAGCGCAATTATGCCGCTAAGTTGCATAAGCATCACGGCCGCGAAGCCTGGAGATCTGTTCTGATTGTTATTCACTTCAAGAGAGCCGGGTCTCTTCAAGAAACCACCTCTCGGCTCGGTGCTCTGATCCAATCCAGGCCGCGGACGTCATGCGCGATAAGCGGCAACTGTCGCGGCCTCTCACAAGGACGCGCGGCATTCGAGCGCAACAATATAGGCGATGTCCCTTACGGAACAGCCACTCGCGCGGGCCGTCTCAGCGAAGGTCCCGTGGCCTATTGCCCGTGAAGGAGGCCGGAAGTGGGAAACGTCATCTTTGGCTTGTTTGATGGGCTGGGGGACGCTCCTTCGTTTCCTCAGGTCTGCGGACAACGCGTGGGGTTTGCTTCGTGCAAGCATCCCTCGAGATCATCTTGCGTCTTGCGGCCAAGCAGCGACAGCACGGGCTCATGATCAAGTCCGGCACAACGTGCCCCGTCAACGTCGATCAGCGGTCGTCGTATCAGGAGCGGATCGCCGACCATCAATGCGAGTGCGCTTGCAGCGTCGATAGTATCGGGATTGACTTCGCCTGACTTGATACGTGCCGCAGCTCGGTTGAACCAGGAGGCGACGGGCATATTGCCGAAGAAGCCGCGTAATTCCTCCGCATCCCATGGCTCCTTCAAGATGTCTTGGGCGATCACGTCGTGGCCGGCGGACTTCAGCGCTTGAATCTGACGCGCGTTAGTGGCGCAGCCGGGTTTCTGATAAAAGATGATCGTCGCCACGACATACCTATGTAGGCGCGCCGAGCTGAACGATTGGCACGGCGCGGCTGCTTCGGGAGCCTGTTCAATTTCTTGCCCGATCATCTCCAAAGTCAGCGCACCAAGCCCCGTACCAATGGTATGCAACCTCGCCGCTGATGCGCCAGGTTTCGGGCCCGACCGGCATATTCACTGTCGTCAAATCGGAGCAAGTTCCGTTCCACACCTGAAGGCATCGGAACAGATCGCCCCAAATCGGCTTTTCGCGTTGATGGTTGTGGTCGTTGTTAGTTTTCTGACAGCCGCGGGTCCTGTTAGATCCGAAACAGCCAAGACCTTGCTCACCGGCTAGTTGGTTTTCAGAAACGTAATCAGAAGCTTAAGGAGCGCGGTCAAGCGTTGGCACGGCGGTTGCTAATAAGCGGCAGCAACACTGAGTGAGGGCTGAGTGCACGCCGACGCGTAAGACGAGCGATGCGCTCCTTCCCTTGAACCCGTGTGCCCCCGTTTCTGCGAGAGAAACAAGCTCGCGCGCAAGAAGCGCGCAACTTTTGGCAAATCGGTTGATGGAGAGCAACATGTCTTCACTGAGACAAATCGCGTTTTACGGGAAGGGCGGCATCGGCAAGTCGACCACTTCGCAAAACACGCTGGCGGCGCTGGCTGAGATGGGTCAGAAAATCCTGATTGTAGGGTGCGACCCGAAAGCGGACTCGACCCGCCTGATTCTGCACGCCAAGGCGCAAGACACGATTTTGAGCCTTGCAGCGAGCGCCGGCAGCGTGGAGGACCTCGAGCTCGAGGACGTAATGAAGGTCGGCTACAAGGACATTCGCTGCGTGGAGTCCGGTGGTCCTGAGCCGGGTGTCGGCTGCGCCGGCCGCGGCGTCATTACCTCGATCAATTTCCTGGAGGAGAACGGCGCCTACGAAAACATTGACTATGTCTCATACGACGTGCTCGGCGACGTCGTTTGCGGTGGCTTTGCGATGCCGATCCGCGAGAACAAGGCGCAGGAAATCTATATCGTGATGTCCGGTGAAATGATGGCGATGTATGCCGCGAACAACATTTCCAAGGGAATCCTGAAATACGCAAACTCTGGCGGCGTGCGGCTGGGCGGTCTGATCTGCAATGAGCGGCAGACCGACAAGGAGCTGGAATTGGCGGAAGCGTTGGCCAAGAAGCTAGGCACTCAGCTGATCTACTTCGTGCCGCGCGACAACGTGGTGCAGCATGCCGAGTTACGCCGCATGACGGTGCTCGAATATGCACCCGATTCCAAGCAGGCCGATCACTATCGCAATCTTGCGACCAAGGTTCACAAAAATGGCGGCAAGGGCATCATCCCGACTCCAATCTCCATGGACGAGCTCGAGGACATGCTGATGGAGCATGGCATTATGAAGCCCGTAGACGAAGCCATCGTCGGCAAGACCGCCGCCGAACTCGCGGCCTCGTAAAGGTCGCGAGTCGCTCGGCCTTGTGAAGGCGCGCGACGAATGCCGGTCCCCCGCCCATCCCGGGAGGCCGGCATTCTGACGATCGACCCTGATCAAAACCAGGTTGCGGCAGCGCAAGCCTGACCATTGTGGAAACTCGCAAAATTATGTCCGAATCGCACTTCCTTCCGTTGAGGGCTGCTTGTGCCATTGATGCCAACAGCCAGATGCACAGGGGAATTGCAACCTACAGCCTGCTCACCGGTGTGCCTCCTGCAGATGCCGATATTGCCGTTGACAGCAATCTCGATCGCCATGTCCTGGCGTCTATCTTGGCGGCTGCCACAATGGATGGTGGCTCCCTTCCCGAGAAGGCCGGCCTGTCCGGCCTTGAACTGGCGACCTTGCTGGAGCAGTACTTTCCCTCGCTTGAGATCAAGCTCGTGGAGCAGCTCTCGGTTTTCAAGTGCGAAGAGGACGAAGAGATCGCAATGCTGCGCGATCTCTTGCTCAAGCAACGCTCAACGGAAGGGGATATCGGCCACTGGCTGGCTGCGATGATCGCGCGGCGCGCCATTGAGCCAGGCCATCTGTGGGAAGCTCTTGGCTTGCGCGATCGCGGCGAACTCTCTCGGCTGCTGAGCCGCCATTTCGCGCCGCTCGCCTTGCGCAATGTCAACAATATGCGCTGGAAGCGCTTCTTCTACCGCATGCTTTGCGAGGATGAGGGCCTCGTGATGTGCACGACACCCGTGTGCACGCATTGTGTCGACTTCAACCTCTGCTTCGGCGAAGAAAGCGGTGAGAGCCGGATGGCCGAGCGCCGGCGCGATTTTCTGTTGCAGGCGGCTCGGCCGGTCGTTGCCGGCGACTGGCCATCTGAACTGCCACAAGGGTCCGCGATCGCACCATCATCGGAGAAAGCCTCGCAGGATTTGGTAAGCCGCGCGGAAGGTTGAGGGCGCGGCTGACGCCGTTTTGAGCGAGTGACCATGTGTCAAGGCGGCGGCGGGCTCAAGTGCTCCGCAACAATTCTCACATCCTGGCGCGCCGCTACTGCATTAAAGTTCGAACTCGGCGGGGCAATAGGCGAGGCGTCCGCTTCATGAGCCTGTCGCATTTACGACAATCCATTTGCTGAAGCTTAGGTAGGTCAAACAATGAGGAGCTCTCGCGTGATTGCCGCTAGCACCGCCGCAAAATCGTCTTGGTCCGATCAGGTGCGCGCCAAGCCCACCGTGCTCAACGACACGACATTACGCGACGGCGAGCAGGCACCTGGCGTTGCGTTCACCACAGAGGAAAAGCTAGCGATCGCGCAGGCGCTTGCGCGGGCCGGAGTCACGGAGATCGAGGCGGGAACGCCGGCGATGGGCAACGAGGAGATCGCCGCCATTCGCGCCATTGTCGAAGCAGATCTTCCGCTGACCACCATAGGCTGGTGCCGGATGCGGGAATCGGATGTCGATGCGGCGATCGAAGCAAAGGTGTCCATGATCAATATGTCGATCCCGACCTCCGATGTTCAGATCGCGGCCAAGCTAGGTGGTCATCGCAACCTGGCGCTGGAACGGGTGAAGCGAGCGGTAGGCTATGCCTGTGCGCGCGGACTTGAGGTCGCCGTCGGTGGTGAGGACTCCTCCCGCGCCGACATCGATTTTCTCATCAGACTGATGGCAACTGCAAAAGCCGCGGGCGCGCGTCGCTTTCGTATTGCAGATACACTCAGTGTGCTCGATCCCGACGCAACCTACGTGCTGGTCAGGAATTTGCGTGCGACCACCGATCTCGAACTCGAATTTCACGGTCACGATGATCTCGGACTCGCAACCGCCAACACGCTCTCCGCTATCAAGGCCGGCGTGAGCCACGCCTCAGTGACCGTCATCGGGCTGGGCGAGCGGGCCGGAAATGCCCCGCTCGAGGAAATCGCGGTCGCACTCAAGCAGCTCTACGGGCGCGAGACCGGCATCATACTCCCGGAGCTCGAGAACGTCGCCGCGGTGGTAGCAGCCGCGGCCGCACGTGCGATTCCTATGAACAAGGCCATCGTCGGAGAGCATGTATTTACGCACGAATCCGGCATTCATGTCGATGGCCTTTTGAAGGATCAACGCACCTATCAATCGCTTGATCCCGTTTTGTTTGGCCGCTGCAACCGCTTTGTGATCGGCAAGCATTCCGGACTTGGGGCGATCACCGCGTTACTCGATGAACTGCAGCTCGTCGCCAGCGCCGATCAAGTCAGACAGATTCTGTCGCAAGTGCGCAAATATGCCATCGAGCACAAGGGGCCGGTCGAGCGCGAAACCGTGGCGGCGATCTGGCGCGACGTGTGCGGATGCCTGGCAACCCACCCCGCGTGAAAAGCCGTGTCCCGCAGCGTTTGCGTAAACAGACGCGCCGCAAGGACGGCGTCCGATATCGCTGATGGGCCCGAACGGCGTCCAGCTTTCGCACGTCAGATCCCCTGGCGTGATCTCACCTCCAGATCTTACTTCCCGTTCCGCCATACATGCTGTGATCTCCTACCCAATGGCGAGCCGCCCCGCACTGCCAATCGGCGTCTTCTCGCGCTGAGTTCCGGTCCGGCGACCGTCCTGACGAGCGTCAGCCTCGATCGGGGTTTGGCCATTGATCCCGCCAGCAGTCAACAGGCGTCACCCCATCTCATTTACCGTCCAGAGCTAATCCGAAGGAGAATTTTCCATGATCAACTCATCCCCGGCAGCCGGTATCCTTGATCGGCTCAGCAAGGCCTCATCGGCGGAGGATTTTTTTTCGCTACTTGGCGTCGATTACGACCCTAAAATCGTGAATGTCGCGCGCCTTCACATCTTAAAGCGCATGGGACAATATCTTGCAAAAGAGCAATTTGCTGGTGCCGCAGAGCCGGAAATCAGAGCTCGGTGCAAGGCGATGCTGGAGCAGGCCTATGCCGATTTCGTGGCATCGTCACCGATCGACCAGCGAGTGTTCAAGGTTTTGAAGGAGGCGGTCGCAGACCCTAAGAAGGCGGCGGCCTTCGTGCCATTGAGCGAGCTGAAGTGATCTAGCGTTCCACTGCAAGCAAGGTGTGCCCGACGGGGCACCGTGGCAACCCGATGTGCGGCCTTCGTCTTTTTCCGGGTCAACTCTCTGCAGCTATCACCCGAGCGGCGGCTGTCGTATTCCCGACCCATGTCTGGACTGGTCGTGTCCACGGTATCAGCGGATATTTCAACTGTCTGCCAAACCATTACTTTCGACTGACATTCAGTGTTTTTTGCAACTGGTACGACACTTGCTGTTGTCCTGCCGATCCGATCATCTGTGCCGACAGATGGTAGTCGTCCGAGATGAGATTGAAGGAAGACCCATGATGCTGCTTTTAGTGCCTGCCGAGCCCTGCGCCATCATCTCGTGGCGTACGATCGCGCCAGGTCCGTTCGAAACGGTCTTTGACGCGATCAAGGCTCCGTATGGACGGTGAGATGGTGGTCAATGGATAAGTCGCCCGTTCGCGCTACACCTGGAGAGGTTATGCACAGCGTCGTCCGCATCAAATCGGCCCCGGATTCCGCTCAGATTTGTATCCATCTCATGGCGGATAGCAACATGCGTCAGGAAGAGGGCCAACGTCGGCCCATACGGGCTGTCCGCGCTGGAGGCTCGGCATGGATCGCGTGACAGGTGCGTTGCCAGGATCGCGCTCGTCATCACAGTCAATGTGGAGCTGGTGGGCCGAAAGTGAGGCGCAGGTATTGCGCAGCGAACGGAATCGCCAACTCCGGCATGGAAGCGAACGGTCAGAATCACCGCGGCGCCCTGGCCACCGCGGTGGCGCTCGTCAAACGCGGCGCGCAAGCATTCAGTGTGGAAGACCTCGCCAAATCCGGCCGGACCGGTACGTCTATCGCGACCACGCGTCTTGTTGTGAGGCCGGTCGGACCAAGCAGACGGGGCAGAGCAGCCGGTCACTTGCTGACCAAAAGTGATCTTCAGCTAAGGAAGCTAAAAAAGCAACCTGTGGCGCGGGCGCGCCTATCTTTGAGGGGAATTTAGAGTATGAGCAATGTCACCAGAACGGCCATGCCGGCGCCGGCCGGGCGCGCAGCAGCGAAAAAAGAACTGCCGGAGCACTTCAAGGCGTACAAGCACGTCTGGGTCTTCGTCGAGCTGGAGCGTGGCCAGGTGCATCCGGTTTCATGGGAGCTCATGGGTGCCGGGCGCAGGCTTGCCGACAGGCTAAAGGTAAATCTTGCGGCTGTCGTTATCGGTCCGGAGGGGCAGCACACACGTAACGCCGCGCTGGACGCCTTTTGCTACGGCGCCGATCTGGCCTATCTCGTGAGCGACAACGTTTTGTCGGATTACCGCAACGAATCTTATACCAAAGCGCTAACCGAACTCGTCAATACCTACAAGCCCGAGATCCTACTGTTAGGGGCGACGACGCTCGGTCGCGATCTCGCAGGTTCCGTGGCGACGACCCTGTCCACGGGGCTCACTGCCGACTGCACCGCGCTGGACGTCGACGCCGATGGTTCACTTGCGGCGACGCGTCCGACCTTTGGCGGCTCGCTGCTCTGCACTATCTATACCTTGAATTATCGTCCGCAGATGGCAACCATCCGCCCGCGGGTCATGCCGATGCCTGAGCGCGTCGTACGCGATGCCGCTCGTATCATCGTCCATCCGCTCGGCCTTGTCGAAGACGATATTGTCACGAAAGTATTGTCGTTCCTACCCGACCGCGATGCAGAAACCTCCAATCTGGCCTATGCCGATGTCGTGGTTGCGGGCGGCCTGGGACTGGGATCGCCTGAGAACTTTCGGTTGGTGCGCGAGCTCGCAACTCTGCTTGGCGCTGAATATGGCTGCTCGCGTCCTCTGGTACAAAAAGGGTGGGTTACGTCTGACCGGCAAATCGGCCAGACGGGGAAAACCATCCGGCCAAAGCTCTATATTGCCGCCGGCATTTCCGGCGCGATCCAGCACCGGGTTGGCGTGGAGGGCGCGGATCTGATCGTCGCCGTCAATACTGACAAGAACGCTCCGATCTTCGACTTTGCCCATCTCGCGATCGTCAGTGACGCCATGCAATTGCTACCGGCGCTGACGGCCGCATTTCGCGCCCGGCTTTTGCCGAATTCGCGCGCCCGTATCGCGGTCTAGAGGAGATGATGATGATTGAAGAGAGATTCGATGCGATCGTGGTCGGAGCCGGTATGGCCGGCAACGCGGCGGCATTGACCATGGCCAAACGCGGCATGAAGGTGCTGCAGCTCGAGCGGGGCGAATATCCCGGATCAAAGAATGTGCAGGGCGCCATCCTCTACGCCGACATGATGGAAAAGCTGGTCCCCGAGTTTCGAGAGGAGGCGCCGCTCGAACGTCACCTGATCGAGCAACGGTTCTGGATGATGGACGATCGGTCCCATGTCGGCATGCATTACCGCTCGGAGGACTTCAACGAGGAACGGCCGAACCGCTACACGATTATACGCGCCCAATTTGACAAATGGTTCTCTTCCAAGGTGCGGGAGGCTGGCGCGACCGTGCTGTGCGAGACGACCGTCACCGAGCTCGCACGGGACGAGCGTGAAAGGATCGTCGGTGTCCGTACAGATCGCCGAGACGGCGAAATACACGCCGATGTCGTCGTGCTGGCCGAAGGGGTCAATGGCCTGCTCGGGACGCGCGCGGGCCTGCGCGCGCGCCCGACACCGGATAATGTTGCGCTCGCGGTGAAGGAAATGCACTTCTTGCCTCGCGAGACCATCGAGGCACGCTTCAATCTCAAGGGCGATGAAGGCGTCGTGATTGAGGCGGCCGGTACCATTTCCCGCGGCATGACCGGAATGGGTTTCATCTATGCCAACAAAGAGTGCATTTCGCTCGGCATCGGTTGTCTCGTCGCCGACTTCCAGCGCACGGGCCAGACACCCTACGGCCTGCTCGATCAATTCAAGAGGCATCCCTCGGTGGCGCCCCTGATAGCAGGGTCCGAAGTCAAGGAATATTCGGCCCATCTCATTCCTGAAGGCGGTTACAAGTCGATCCCGCAGCTTTATGGGGAAGGCTGGGTCGTAGTGGGCGATGCGGCCCAACTCAACAATGCCATTCATCGTGAGGGCTCCAATCTCGCGATGACTTCCGGCCGCATCGCCGCCGAAGCGATAGATCTGGTGAAATCCCGCGGCGAGCCGATGAGTGCAACAAATCTGTCGATCTACAAGAAGTTGCTGGACGATTCCTTCGTCATCAAAGATCTAAAGAAGTACAAGGATTTTCCGCCGCTGATGCATACCCACTCACAAAACTTCTTTCTCACCTATCCGCAGCTCATCTCCAAGGCGATGCAAAACTTTGTGCGCGTCGATGGTACGCCCAAGGCTGAGAAGGAGAAGGCGACCCTGAAATCCTTTGTCAAGGCGCGGTCGTGGACAGGTCTATTCGGCGATGCTTATCGTTTTGCCCGGGCCTGGCGCTGACCGCAACAGTGTGAAGTCCAACAATGGAAGGTAAAAGAATGAATGTCGAACCCCCAGTGCGCGTCGAAGACAAGCTGTATTACAACCGCTATCTTGTCGACGTCGGTCACCCTCACGTCAAGGTCCGTGCGCACACGAGGCCATCGCCGCAGCTACTTGCACTTTTGAAAGCCTGCCCCGCGCGATGCTACGAGCTCAATGACGACGGCCAGGTCGAGATAACAGTTGACGGCTGCATCGAGTGCGGTACCTGCCGCGTGATCGCCGAGCCCACCGGCGACATCCAATGGAGCCATCCGCGCGGCGGATACGGAGTGCTGTTCAAGTTTGGGTGACGGTGGGACGAAGGGCCGTGGTGCGACCGAGTTAGGCGACAGGATCTCACCATATCTGTGGCGCATGACGCGTCACTTTCACGGCGCCTGGAGTTCGAGTAAGACACTCTTCATGGGGACGCTGCGCAAGACATGACTTGCAGATGTCACGTTCGTTTGGGAGCTGCGAAGGACTGGTTGTGGCGTCACTGAGTGGCGCCACAACGCCGTCGATCGGATGGCAGAGGATGGATCAGCCGCTCGCCTGAGAGGGGGTCGGCCCAGCGATCTCGATTGCGGTCGCCACTGACTGCATGATCGCGGCAAAGCGCACGGCGGTCTGGATCGCTGCGGAATCGACGCCCGCGGCTCTCAGTGTCTTCTCATGCGCGTCGATGCAGGCACCGCAGCCGTTTATGGCTGAGACCGCAAGCGACCACAGCTCGAAATCGGACTTGTCCACGCCGGGATTGCCGATCACGTTCATACGCAGCCGTGGCGGCATCGTCTTGTATTCCGGGTTGGAAACGAGGTGAGCGAAGCGGTAGTAGACGTTGTTCATTGCCATCACGGAGGCGGCGGCTTTCGCTGCGGCGATCGCCACAGACGTCATCACGGCGGACGCAGCCGCTTCGATCGCGGCAATGAGGGCTGCATTGCGGGTGGCAATCGCGCTCGCCAGCAGCAGCCCGTATTTTCGTTGCGGCGAAAGCGTCTCATCGGCCACCAAGGAGGTCAAGTTAAGCCTGACGTCCTTCGCGAAATCGGGAATCGTGTCGCTTATTTGTTCGATCGACAACATGCCTCAAGCAACCTTCAATGTTTCGCCGCCGATTTCGCGGTTGCAGGGACAGAGCTCGTCGGTTTGCAGCGCGTCCAGAACGCGGAGCGTGTCCTTAGGGCTGCGCCCGACACTGAGGTTGGTCGCATAGACGTGCTGGATCGTGTTTTGGGGGTCAACAATAAAGGTGTAACGATAGGCAACCCCTTCGGGTGAACGCACCCCAAGACCATCGACGAGCGTTCCCTTTGTGTCGGCAAACTGCCATATGGGTAGATTGTGCAGATCGACGTGTGAGCGCCGCCAAGCGAGCTTGCAGAACTCGTTGTCAGTCGAACCACCCAGTACAACCGCATCGCGGTCGGCGAAATCCTTGGAAAGCCTGGCAAACTCAGCGATCTCTGTTGGGCAGACGAAGGTAAAATCCTTCGGGTAGAAGAAGATGATCTTCCATTTTTCTGGAAAGCTCGATTCGGTCAGCGTCTCGAATGCACTCTGTCCTTCTTCTTCCTGCGCTTGAAAACACGGCTTCACCCCTGTGATTTCGAACGGCGGCAACTGACTTCCAATTCCGAGCATGCTGTCCTCACAAATTTGCTTTGAGTAGATCGTGACCTCACCGTTTAAGCAAACTATATGCCATCCGTTCTCAGGAGTGGAGTCCAGCGGCTTTGGTACAGGCATGTCTTCGCGCGCTTGAAGCGTCGATCAGCGCTAAGTTCAGAAAAATCTGTAGCCAAGCGCTTCCTTGCAAAGCTTCAAGTGGCTGACAGTCGTAGGCAGCGCATACAGAAATAATGAGAACAGCCTTGCTTTGCGCGGCCGCCTGAGATGTTCGCCTGCAGCGTCTGGTCAGAGCTCGTTCTGCGTCCTTCAGAGCAAACTGCCTCATTTCGCAATGCGCCGAATGGGTCACGACTGCCGGCCTGCCAAGATCTAATGAAAATACTGAACCTGACGAAGCCGCGAGGTTTTGTGGAACCAACAAGAGCGGCTGTATCGCCGCGACAACAGATTGCACTCATAAGGCCGCAGATTCCCGCCGTTGCCAAACAAGATGCGAGTAATCATCGGCTGCGGCGCCTAGCGCATTAAGGCGCTTGAAGCGGCGGCAGATCACCAAGCTCGAGGATTTGCCGGATCCTGAAACGCTTGAAAGCCAACCAGGCCCGCCGTCGGCGGCGATTGGGGCTTAAACTCAACGTAGCGTCAGGTTGTGCAGTCTGGATCATACATGCGACGATCACTCTGAAGCTTCTTGATCACGAGACCTCAAGGTCTCAAGATCTTAGGTGCATTGGGTATGTGGCTGTGCAGGCACGACCGGGTTGTCGTGGATGTGAGGGAATCGGCGTAATTGAATGCGATGCAGAACTTTCAATCGCAAGTATCAAATCCCGGTAGGTCTTCGAACGGCAATCGATCAGCCCAAGTTCGACCCCGATGTGCCGCATGCGATCTTGCCCGGGAGTAGTACGCGTTGCGCTTCGGATGAGGCAAGTTCCGCCTGAGGCGAGTCCCCCGAGGCTTCAGCAGCCCGGTCGCATGAAAATATCCACCGTACGGACATTGGTGGTTCGATGCGGATGCCGCCTAGGTCCAACCTGCGGGACAACTCCTTCAGCAGTACGCGTTATAGTGTCGATGTTCCGCACGCTCACCTTGGCTCGACCGCAAACGCTTATCGGAACGCCGCGGCTATACTATCGTCATCGCGCCGACAACACGGCCCGTAAGGCCGGCAATATCTCCGAGTGAATTACGCGGTTCGGCGCCGTCTACGACTTCATGATCGTGCTCGACGCCGACAGTCTCATGAGCGGGCAGACCATCGTCCGATTGGTCCATGCCATCGAGACCAATCCCACCGCCGGCCTCGTCCAGACTCTTCCCATGGTCGTCAATGCGCGAAGTCTCTTCAGCCGCGTCCAGCAGTTCGCGGGCCGGCTGTACGGGCCGATGATCGCCGCCGGCGTCGCCTGGTGGCACGGCTCCGAAGGCAATTACTGGGACCACAACGCGATCATTCGGGTGAAGACGTTCGCCGAAGCGGCGGCGCTGCCGCAGCTGCGCGAGCGCAAGCCGTTCGGCGGGCACATCCTCAGCCACGATTTCGCCGGGGCTGCGCTGATGCGGCGTGCCGGGTGGGGCATCTACATGCTGCCGACGCTCGGCGGAAGCTACGAAGAGGTGCCGCCTTCACTGCCCGACTTCGCGGCGCGCGACCGGCGCTGGTGTCAGGGCAATCTTCAGCATCTCGCCGTGGTCCCTGCGCGAGGGCTCCACTGGGTCTCGCGGCTGCATTTTATGGTGGGCATCGTGGCATATCTGACGGCGCCGCTGTGGCTGCTCTTCCTGCTACTAGGGATGCTGATCTCGCTGCAGGCCCGCTTTGTGCGGCCCGAGTATTTTCCCAAGGGTTTCTCGCTGTTTCCGACCTGGCCGGCCCAGGATCCCGTGATCGCCATGTGGGTGTTCGTCGCCACCATGGGGCTGCTGCTGTTGCCGAAGCTGCTCAGCCTGGTCCTCGTCTGGATGCGGCGCTCGGAGCGGCGCGAATTTGGCGGCGCGTTGCGTGCTTCGGCCGGAGTTATCGCAGAGATCATCGTATCCGCGCTGATGGCGCCGGTGATGATGATCTTTCAGTCGATCGCGGTCGTCGAGATTCTGGCCGGCCGCGATGCCGGCTGGCAGACGCAAAGGCGCGACGACGGCACCGTGGAGCGCCGCTAGCTCTATCGGAAATACGGCGTTCCAACCCTGTGCGGCGTTGCGATGGCGGCAAGCGCCTACGCCGTTTCGCGCCCCTTCTGCTCTGGATATCGCCTGTCATCGTCGGGCTGCTGTTCGCCGTTCCCATAGGCGCGCTGACCGCCATGCCCGTCTCCGGAAGATCGTTTGTCACTCCCGAAGAACGAGAGCCGCCCTCCGTCCTGCGGCGAGCGAACGAACTAAACGCGTCGGCGGACCCAGGGGGCAGCCCCGCACTGGTGGAGCTGCGCCAAGACCCTGCGCTTCTAGCCTTCCACCTCGCGCAGCTGCCGCCTACTCGCGCCGCCCGACCCGACACGATCGACGCCATCTGGCGGTCGGCCGTGCCAAGGTCGATGCCAGCGAGACTTTCGAGGAGGCCGCAGATCATCTATCCTCGCGGGAGATCTTCTCGATCTTGAACGACGGCTCAGCCCTCTCGACCGTATTGCAGAAGCCATGAACGCGCACCGAGTGCTTGGCGGACCTCGCTCGGACTCGAACCAGTCCTTGACCCGAGACAACTCCCGTGCGCTGCGCGCAACGGCGCTCTCGCCTCTGAGGGGGCGTACTGACATTGCTCGTGACCGATTCACCCTCAGCCAGTTGCGCGACGTCAGTTTTTTGTCAGGTAGTGCTAGCTAGATCTCCCATCTTTGTATTTGTCGTGGAGCTTCACTAACTGGTAAAGCACCAACCCGCATATTCCGAAAAAGGCTGCTAAGAATTCTACGACGTGCAATGTCGCCGGCTCGAGGGTCCCTAGGGGGTCGTCGCATCGACAATTGTCCACTTTCATTGGAGGTATTAATGCCGTCTTCGCTTTGTGGCGTTCTAGCGCTCCAGGCAGAGGCTCTGCGACGTCGCGGGCTAGCAGAATTGGGGTCGCTGCCGAGGATGTCTCGGAGGCGGCGGATGGCAGCGCAAAAGTCGCGGCGGATGCAGGTGCCGCTGCAGAGAGCGAAACGATGGTCGAGGCCAGGAGCAAGATGAGTTTGCTCTTGCAAGCGACATATTTTGATTCATAGCCGTAGAACATTGCTCGTGTCAGACCCGATGTACTCTCAGCGCGCCGGTTCTTCTTGCATGCTTGAGCCAGCCGCGAGATGGTAGCAAAGATCGTTCCAGCTTTGGCACGGGCACTCATCAACATGCACCCACAGCCTCATTGATGCGATGCAAGTTGGATGAAGGCCGGGTAGTTGGCGGTGAGTTTGTCTTCGCGTGCCACGCGCCGGTATGCTCGACGTTGTTGAGGAAGCGCTCGACGGAATTCCGGTTCAAATAGAGATGCGGGCGAAGATTGATTGGATCTCAGCGATTGCAGCGCGGCGGAATGTTGGCCGATGCGCCTTCTTCCGGTCTGCATCATAACCTCGGCCGTCCAGGAGCATTGCTCCTGACTTTAGGTGAGATACAAGTCTTTCGGCGAGTCATTCGCCTCACGCGAACTTGCTTGTGACCAAATCGTCGGCGTTACTTCATCATCGCTTCGACCTCTGCACGAAAAGCTTGGCGCGAGGTATCTCGTGAATAGAACATATGGCCGCCCGGATAGACTACAAGCTTGAGGCGCGGCGCCGAGGCAAACGGCGGCAACTGATCCAGCACGATCTGCGATGCGAAATAGGGGGTGACGAGGTCAAACAGGCCGTGTGCGACGAGCAATTTCATCTTCCGGTCCGTTGCCAGAATCTGGCGCAGCTGTGAAAGGGACTCTGGAGAGCCGCGACCGAAATCCCAAGCCCGCCCAACCGCGCCGTTGCGCAACTCGTAAGACCCGTCCGGCCGCCAATTAAGCTTGCGCGTAAGCAGATCGACAGTGGCGCTGGTCAGAGGCGCCAATAGCGCATCGCTGGAGGGATCACCGGAAAGTGGGAAATCGGAGTCCGGATACGGATTGAGGCCACGCACCGAGGCGTCATAATTGCCAATTAACTTACCGTTTTTACGCTCGAGTTCACGGCGGAACTCCGGGAGGCCGAAGCGGCCCGCCAGCCTACGACTGACCTTCTGGTCGATGCCGGTCAGCGCTGCGGCCTTGTCGGCCAGGCGCGTGGTCGCTTCATTGTCCGCCTGGCCTTTCATGAGATCGACCAGAAACTCGCCGCGTGCATAGGCTTCCACGTCGGCAAGATCAGATCGCTTTACCGGACCCTCGGCTTCGCGCAGGGTCGCGACATAGCTTGGCAGGGTTGCGACGTATCGCAGCAGGCTCGTGCTGGTAAACTGACTGTAGTCGAACAGTGGCGAGACCATAATCAGTCCCTTGATGCCTATGCCCTGCTGCATCTGCAACTGCTGGACAACCTTTGGCCCGCGAATCCCGCCATAGCTTTCACCCACGATGTATTTCGGAGACAACAGCCGGTCATGCATTTCGAGCCAGCGGCGGACCACCAGCGCGAGCGCGTTGACGTCGCCGTCAACGGAATAGAGCTGCTTGCGCGCATCATCGCCGGTTCCGATGAAGCGGCTATAGCCGGTGCCTACGGGGTCAAGAAACACGAGATCGGTGAAATCGAGCCAAGTTTCCGCGTTTGGCCGCGCCTCCGGAAAGGTCGATGGCGTGACCTCGTCCGCATTGATCGGCAACCGCCACGGTCCGGCATTACCGAGGTGCAGCCAGGCCGATGATGAGCCCGGTCCGCCATTGAAGAAGAATGTTACGGGGCGCGAGCCGCGGTCGGCTCCGTCAAGCTGATAGGCAGTATAGGCGATGTCGGCCTGGGGCTCGCCCTTGTCGTCGAATAGGCGGATGGAGCCGGCGGTCGCGACGAAAGAAAGCGTCCGCCCGGGGAGCTCAAGCGTTTGCGCGGTGCTGGAGTCCGGCGGCAGGCGATGCTGCTCGGCCGGCGATCGCATACTCGGCGTTTGCCCAGCGCCAGCCTTCTGGCCGGGCGGCGTAGTGACCTGAACAGGCGCCGGATCGGCGGCTAGAGCGCTCTCCATTCCCCCGCAGGCAAACAGGATCAGCGCAAGAGAGGTGTGGCGCAACGCGGTCAAATGCATCGAGTTTCTCCTGTCCCGGCGCGCACCCTGTGCGCGGAACCCATCTGTCAGAGCAATTCTGATCGCTAACTCATTTGGGGGTACAACAAACCTACTAGAGCCAGTAGTCGTCATCATCACCGCGTGCGCGCACAAAGGGGGAATTCCCTCCGTGCATACAAATCTAACCGGGTGGACCCCGAACTCGCCGACGAGCATGCGGTGTTATCGATGCGTGCTTCTGCCAGCTCAAGGAGGTTTCAGCGCGTTACAACCGGCTACGACAAGCTTGCGAGAAATCTCCTGGCCGTCGTTTACCTTGCCGCCATCGTCAGAGTGAGTATTGGATCCTTGGCCTGACCCCTAGTTCAGCTTCGCTAAGAACCAATGGATCGCCTCAGCCCCTTGTTCTGGCTGCTGGCAACTAATGACCTATCTCTTCCGAAATAGTGATTTCTGTGCCGGCGCGCTCGGCACAGGGGCGCGCGAGCGCCTCCTCGCCGCAGAAAGATGTCTTCTGTTGCGATCCAGCGCTTGGCTAGGTGTGGCGGCTCCCCCTCGCAAGCCCATCCCGAGATCACGATCGGTTGCGCGGCTGATGTGTACATGCGCCGGGATTGCCTTGCCCATCTCGTCTTGCAAACCAGCAGAGACCTTCGGCGCGATTGCCGTGATTATACCCAAGCTCTCATACCACTGGGCTAGCGACTGAGATGTCCACTGCAAGCGCATGATTTGTCCCCCACTCCAGTTATGCCGCACGAGATCAATCGGTTGCGTCAAGTTTCCGAGTTTGCTCCAAACCGGTAGCGATAAGCATCAACAGAACAGTTAAGTCGAGCGGGCCAGCTGCCCCAAATCTGGAAGGAAGAGCCAAACAATTTTCCTGGTCGCTCAGATGGGGCACCAGATCTCCCCAGATCGCCTCGATTTTGGACGACGCCACCGATGCGCACGCGTTGCTGCGCGAGATCCTAAGCAAAATCGGCCCGTAGCCTACGGTTACGGCGGTCGACAATTGCCCCACGGTATTCGAATCTCATCCATTCATAGTATCGATTCTCGAACGGGATCTGTTGATGTGGTTCTCGTATGAGGCACAGCTATCGAACGTTCTCATGCCAATTTGGCAAACGCTGCAAGAGCGGCTGGGCAGCCCCGAGTGGAACAGCGCGCGTGATTTCCGCCAATACGTCCGCTCCATCGCTGAGCCGCAGTGCATGAAAGGAGCGACGCGCGATGCGGGCCAAAAGCGGCACGCCAGAATTGCAAGCTCCCAGAGACAGAACCAAGGTGACCTCAGCCTCGTCGAACGGCAGAGAGGCTTTGATGCGTGCCGGAAATACATTAAGGATAGAGCTTGTACGCTGGGGCTTGCACGCAATGCTGACGTCGCCGGCTGCGATCCGGAGCCGCAGTCTCGTGCCGGGTCTCAGCGGCGCTCCAGGTATCAGAAGCCGCTCTCCCTTGAGGCGGAGCTTGAGCAGGCCATAGCGTCCGTCATAGCCGCCGACCAGGGTATCAAGACAGACTGCAGCTTCGTCCCGCCAGCCAAGCTCCGGAGCGCTCTGAACGACATTGAGCGGTCCGGCTGCAGTCACGGCGCCATCTTTCATCATGACAAGATGATCGGCAAAATGCTCAATATCAGCCATGTCATGACTAACGTATATCATCGCCAATGGGAGCTTGTCCCGCATGCGCACGAGAAATGGCATGATCTCGCATTTGGCGGAGCGATCGAGCACAATGAGCGGATCGTCCAGCAAAAGCAGTCGAGGCTGGCTTAACAACGCTCTGCCAAGGGCAAGTCGTTGTCGCTCGGCCACAGAAAGATGTGACGGCAAACGCTCGAGCAGCGGCGCCAAGGCGAGTAATTCGACCACACCATCAAAATCGATCAGTGCCGATGTCGATTTTGACGTGTTGTAGAGAAGGGTGCGCCGTACAGACCAGCCAGAAAAATGGGTAGGTAGCTGGAATACGTATGCGACGGGACGCAGATGAGGCGGTCGAAAGGTTGTCTTATCCTGCCAAATCTCTCCATCGATCGCACAGAACCCGTCGGGCAGACGCTGCACGCCAGCTATGCAGCGCGCGAGCGTGGTCTTGCCGCACCCGGGCGGACCAAAGATCGCTGTAACGCCTTTGGCTGGTAAGCTGAATTGCGCATCCAGCGGAATGTTCGCGAGAGAGCCGTTGAAGTAGACCTCAATATAGCCTGCTTTTGCTTCTGTCATGAACTTGTGCCTGTGCTGTATCTTTCCATCAAGTCGCGAACACAAATCGCAAATGGAGATGATGGCTGTGCCGTTGACCATTGACTCCGTCGCTCCAGAACAACGCCTCTGCTAGGAAGGGCATAGGTGCGGCGACGAACTGCAGAGCGATGTTAAGACCAGAGGCTTGTTGCATCCTCGCGCGGTGAGGATCGAGACAGTCGGGTGCTGTCCCGTGCGCTTGCCAACGAGAAGCAAAGCCCCTTTCCGGCAGGCCAGGCTGTCAGCTCGCTTCGGCTCGCCAAGGGCTTCTGCTGAATGTCCAAATAACGCGCCTTGAGACTTGACGGCACGCAGGTCGGCTCACGCCAGAGTTGAATGCTGGCCTCGGGGCCCGGAATCCCTATCAAGGATCCCGTAGCTTTAGTAGCTGATTTGAAGTTTCCGCCGCGCGCGATAGTGATGGCGTGTGCATTCTCGGGTCCGAGGAGCGTCAAAGCCAGGTCGATCAGAATGTATCGGATAAGCCACATTGGAACTCCGGTCCTGCCGCCACCACTTTCTTCGCAGCAATTTGTTGTTCCTTGCCAGCAATTCGCGTGCCGCTTCTAGCGGCAAGGGGGGCCTTGTATCGGTCTCCACCGGACCTCTTAAATCGCCGCATCTCATTGTAGGGCTTTGGACGCTCGCGTCACCAACCGCACATGCAGGAGCTAGGAGACGAAGCTGAGGATGAACCATCGCCTCTTGCATTTGAGATGTGCTTTGGCGAACACGCGGCCGTAAAACTCGTCAATGATGCACAAGTCCATGCGCCGATTTGGCACACCTTCCGATGTGCGCGCGGGAGAAGGTCGGCTGCCGGGCGCTTGGAAAAAGGACTGATCTGAAATGAAATGCGGTGCCCGCGAACTACGGGAAAGAATCTTCCTCGCAGCAGCGGCTACGCCGCGCATTTCAGCGCGCAGACCTTCGTTGCAATGCCAGGTGACTCAGGATTGAGCTGCCAAAGATGGACAATTTGACAGGCCCCCTCAGGAATTCTTGCGTCAGCGACCAACGGGTTGGGGCTCGAGGCTCGCAAGGTGGGCCCACTGAATGCTCCAGCTTGGACATCGCCTGATTTCGTTGCGGCAGCGCTATCTCCGTTCTAATCACAACGTAGCGTGTCGCTATCGTGAAGGCCTATTGTCTAAGGAGGGCCTCGGGATTGCAATGGTCCGCGTGGGCAGTACAGGGTAATCGATCTTTGGCAGCTGCCCGGTGAGCGAATTCAGAAAGGCGACAACCTCGTCAGCTTCTTCATCGCTGAGCTTTGCACCAAGCTGAACCGCACTCATTACGCCAACCGCTTGCTTAAGACTCCAAACCTGACCAGAATGGAAGTAGGGGGCGCAATGCGGCGTTGCGCAACGGCGCCGAGCGGAAAACATACTCATCGCCGAGATCCTTGGTGACGGAAAAACGACCCTTGTCTTCCCTCGAAGCAGGCTTTCGGCTGGCCTTTTGATCATGCCGAACGGGAAGTAATCCTGTCCACCGACGTTGATCCCGTTGTGGCAAGAGGAGCATCCCTTTTCGATGAATAGTTTCAGCTCGGCTTTCTGCTGATCAGTGAGAGCATATCCGTCGTCATCGAGGTACTGATCGAGGGGGCGGCAGGAGTAGTCAAGGTCGCCTCGAAAGCCTCGATGGCCTTCGAGATTTTCAAACGTCACGGGCGTCGCATCATTGGGAAAAGCCTTACTGAACATAACGATAATCAGTCATTAAATTCAATGTGCTGAGCACGCGTACGGGCGTCGCATTCGACCCTGGACTGGACAGGGCCTGCGGCCTGCGCCTTAAGATCGGCCGCGCGCCCATCCCAGAACTGCGCCACGTTGAAGACCGCGTTATAGACTGTTGGCGCACGACGCGACCCCAGCTGCCAGCGAGACCAATCGACATTGGGCCGGCATCTACCCCGCCAGTCCCAAGGTTATGGCACGTGTTGCAGCTAATAACCCCGCTCGCCGATAGCCTCGGACGAAAAACAAGGATTTGCCAAGTGTGACCTTTTCATGGGTGATAAGATTGTCCTTCACAGCGGGAACGATTGAGGGAATCGGCTTGAAAATCAGCTTGGCGGCGCTCATCTAATCCTCATTGGCGCCTGCTGCTCGCAAAATCAGAATGGCTGCGGCCACAACACGTAACCTGCCGGCCAAGGAAAGCTCGCGTACCGCTAATTTCCTCATGTGAAGGCTCGCTTTTGTCCTAGATCGTGGAATCGCGAACGTAACGCGCGGTCCGCGCCCGTCCGCAGAAAGACGTCGACCACGCATGGTGTCTTCCGGGTTCCGGCTAGGCTGCACCCAGGCTGACGCGCTGTCGGTGTTTGTAGCAATCGGCATGCCCGCGGCTCGAGGCCGCTGAGCTGGTTTTGAGCAATTGCCCACCGTGAATAGCAGCAGCCGGCTTGAGGCTGTGGTATCGACCGTAGGTGACAGTTACGACGATCACCATGCAGCCATGGTACCTTGGCCTGTCGGTCCAAACCTCTGTACTTCTCAAAGCCCATCGTACGAAACTCTTCTCTGCAGGTCAGCTGGTTGGAGCCGCGAACAAGCGAGCTGCGTCCACCCAGCTTGTCGCTGATCGTCTCGATGCGTGCCCTTGACGCCCTCAACCCAACACCAGGCAGAGCGTCATCGACCAACATCGGGGACGTTCGTCCCGGGGGCAGTCGGTCAGGCGTCCCGTTGTCGGGAGTTCGTCCTACTGCCCCTAATGTGGGTATGCTGCCCGTCTCACACATTTGACGACCCTCAAAGTGCTTGAATCGATCGTGGCGTCAGGTTGTAGCATTGCGAAGCAAAGCGCCGTATTGGGAGCCAGCATCGACACACAAGCGGTAAACGGCAGATCTATGCTGTATCTCGGTCTTTGCATCAGCGTGCTGCGCGTGGCGCGACGATGATTCGCGAGCCCGCAATCATGGCGTCGGCCCGCAACAGCGAGACAGAGGCGGCCCAATCCGGTAAACAGGTTATGCTCGCGCGGCCGAGAACAATAGTGATGGATATGCGGCTTAAGAGAGGTTTGGTGAATCAAGAGCGACGAATGGGCTGGACTTGCAATGCGCGTCGCTGTGCAGCCGCCCTCGCCGGGATCGCGATCGCAGCGACCTGGTGCACAGGACACGCTCGCGCGCGAGATCGGCGGACCGAGCAAGTCTTGATGTCGTGCAGATCAGACGTAATCCGCTTCTGTGACCGCTTTACAGGGCGTAGCGAAGTGGACGTAGCGATGTTTTGTCTTAGGGACAATTTCAAAAACTTGCGCGGCGAATGCCGCCGCATGGTGCCAACCGCCGCGGAGAGAAACGACGGACCGAGACGACGTCTCAACAGGCTTCCGGTCGTCCTTCAATGAGAGTGAGGCGTCCGAGCGGCAGTTGCAAAAATGGAGCGGCAGTGAGGTATTCAGGCTGTCGGGCGCCGGAGTTTGGCCCGCTTGGTGGCCGAAAGTCGAGCGGGCTGGAAACTTCAGCCTGCCGAGCCGCAGTTCATCTATCAGGGCGGCTGAGCACGGTGAATCGATTGGCCTCGATCAGCCATCGATAGTGCGCCCATACGTGCTACGAGGTTGTAATGCGCTCTGAACCTCGATTTCGTGCTGCAGCAGTTGCGCTTTTTTCAGCGCTGCAGCCATCCGCCCACTTTAAGGCCGTCGTGAGATTGCCATCGGCCCCGCTGTAACCGGTCGAGAGGACAATCTGCGTAAACTGTGGTGGGTACAGCCGGACATCTGCAGGAATCCGTTCTGCGCATCAATCTACGGCGTTGTGGTCGGCAACCAAGTATTTTCCGGCAGATGGCCCAAATCGGCTATAACTTGCAAAAGATCGGCGAAATGTGAGCATTGGAGGTTGTTCGATCGCGTCTTCCTCAGATTTCTCAGCTGGGGATCAGTTTCGTTTCGACTGCCCGGCTCAAGGTACAGATAGATCGAGGAAACGTTTTTGTTAGCCCCCCATCGACTTCCCGAACGAACCGCTTGATGCCATTGCGGCGTTCTCGACGGGCGCTTCAGGCGAGTCGCTTCGCCCGATCGTGGTGCTCTTGGCCGAATATACTTTAGGGCTCAAGGTCAAAGGAAACGCCGTCGACAAGAGCCGTTCAAAGGCAGAAAGCTGTTCAAGCAGACGCTTCTCAACGGCCTTGCGCTCCGCCCCAGGTAGGTCCCTTTTAAGGAATCGACGGCAGCGCCAGATTTCGTTCCGCAGCCATCTGATCTCACTCAGTGTATCATCAATTGAAGCCATCACAGATATAGTTCACTTCGTGTCCATGGAGTATCAATTATGGCGATCGTCATCGAGGGGCCATTCCTCGGCTCCGCATTCCTGCATAGCAACTGCATCCGAGGACTTGCGACGTCCCGCCCGTCTTTCGGCGAGCAGTTCAATGTATGCACGCTTATCATCAATATCACCCTACACCGCGCGCGCGACGAGAAATCGAGGCAGATCCTCGCGTTTTCACGGCGCTGCGATCCTGTGCCTTGCACAATTCCTGCGCTCCACAGAATTGATTGCGGCGCGAAGAAAAACCGAGAACCGGAGCAGTTAAATTCATGTGCGACACGCAGACGGCTCAAGCAGGAACTGTTAACGCACGACGCATGTCCCCATGGTCGATGGCGGCGGAACTTGCAAGGGCTTGACGGCTTTGTTGCCTGTTGAGTCGCTGGGCGCGTCCTGACTTGGGCCACAGCTCGCGACTTGGACCTTAGCGATGTCGAGCTCTTGCGGCCCAAGCGGCGTAAAGCGGCGGCGACTTCTTGCGCAGTGTCAGTCCCGCGGTGGTACCCGGCATTCGCAATCGCTTACCCGATAAATAATTTATGGGCGAGTTGGACCATCAACAACATGAGAAAGCCATGGGGACGATTGCTTAAGGAAGGAGAGCCAGCCTGACTGCGATCGTAGGCACGCGCCATCCAATCAAAGAACGCACGTGCCAGGATTGGGATCTTAGCAATCCGAGGCAAATGTCGGCTAGACGCAGTGTCGAGCCAAATGAGCAGTCCATGGACAATCTTGCTATCGACATCCGCTGTGCACAGTCCGCCTCAGAAGACCGATTTAATAGCTTGAATCTCACGCTGCGACAGGTTGTAGGCGTGCTGATGCGTAAAAGATAAAGGCCCACTTGGCAGGCGTTGATGGTGCATCGCAAGTGGAGGTCGATGGGAACGGCCTGCTGATTACCAGTTTTCTCGCTTGCGGGCGATGGCCAGGGAGCCATTTGCATCGTCTGCACGGGACGTCGGGTTAAAGTACATTGACCAGTTGGAATCGCGAGATGGCCTTGATGATGGAATGATACCGGCAGCAGAATATGTCTGACCCCAGCCGTAATCGTTTTTTTAGCGGTCCAGAGAAAGCGCGCTGGGTGAACAGCCCGCGCTCGCAAGCAAATACTCCAGCGGAATAGACTGTTCATATCCGGCCAGAGGCGATGACCGGCAGCACTGATGGCCGCACAGAGCGCTGCGGTGAAAGCTCGGGAGGTCTTATGTCCTTCCGAACCAGCCTCACGGGGGCGCTAGGCGAAATAGATCGCGCCAGCGTCATCGTTGCATTCTCAATAGTGGTGGTCACGCGCGAGACTGCGCAATGTTGGCCATTCGGTGTTCCAGCAAAAGGCGGCGGTTGAGCTTCAATCTAGATTTCTGCCGAGCTTCGAGGAAAGCATCCGCGCCAAAAGATCGTGGGGCTACGCCACGACATGCAGCGCGTTGAGCCGAAAGGCCGGAGGTCAGGCCGGCCGGGACGTTTGCGAGAGAATAGCTTCTCGTGTGTCGCAACTTGACGACGTTCTGATTGGGAAGGTCGGAATTAGGGGGGCTTCATATTTGCAGCATTATTCGACCGGCACTCCAAAGGAGCGGAATGTCGCTGTGTAACTATCATAATCGTGCAACTCACGCTAGCTGAAGTGCTGAGGAGAAGCGGTTTGAGCAGTGAGGTGGCCGACCAAATAAATCTCTCAATAGCAGCGTTCGATGGGCATGAAGCTGCGGTGTCGAAGATGACTATCGCTTCGCAGCGACACTCTGGTGATGTGGTGGCCAAAGATTACAGAACTGAACTAAAAATCAGAAGGACAACGTCTTGAGCCAGGCGGAGAATGAAGTCGTCGAGCACATGCTCTCGTCATTGACGACCAGCTGGTTGCAGAGTCGTATCGCGCCCTCTGACGAGGGCTGATGCGTCATTTTGGGCTAGCCTGCGAGAGAGCGGGACTGATCGCGACGGAGAGAGAGCAGTACGGGTATTGAAACATGTTTCACGCGAGATCAACGAGGCGCAGCCGATGCTCGAGTTCATTGATCGCGGTGCGGATCGACTAAATTGAGCTCGACAGACGGAAATTCTTCGCACCAGTGCAGATCCAGCTGTTCGATCATTCAGTCGAACGCGTACGTCTCATCAGCGCTGCGTCGAGATCTGCGACGGTGAGCCGAGGGGGAGGGCCGGTCTTTGTGGCCGATGTCAATGGCTGGGAACTTGTCATCGGAGAAATTGAGCGAGCCACGTGTTGTTAACATCGGATGCGCGCCGTGTCTCGTAGAAGGTCGAGCGGCATTAGGCGCGATGGGCTGCAAGCTTTTTAGCTCAGCTATTTAGCATAAGCGTTTGAACGCAGGGGGAAGTGGGGCCGCCTCCGCAAGCGACAGCAAAGTAGCAAGCCTAAGCGTCCCGCTGCCAGGGTGCCGGCACCCGGCACCGTCGGCCCAGCTCGAAGTAATTCATCGGCGTAGCGCTGAGCCTAAGGTTGTGTAATTGATGGGAGCCGTCCAGTTTCGTCGCTCCGCGTCGTCAGCTTATCGACAGCTGGCTCTCGTATCATGAACATCGCTACTCGCTGGCAGAGTCGCCTCAAAGGGCCAATTTGGCGGGGGACACCGGGATAGACTCCAATATCAACTGATCCACGAGCGAGACTTCGCCTGGGTTCGCTGCCCGTCTGAAGTTATTCGGGGCACTCGCAGCAGCGTATTCGCGCCGGCGGTGCGTGGCCCCGCTGTGTGATCGCATCTCATTGCAGTTAGTCGGTGGAGCGTTCTCCATGGTGGGTTACCAGTTCTAAGATGCGCCGCCCCGGCGCGTTTGCTTCATTTTGCTACCGAAGAGACGATATCGATGAATGCAGAACAGCTCGGCGCTGGTACTCCTTCCGCAACGTCCGATTCGGAAAGCTCCGAACCGGGCTCTCCGCCCGCATCGCAGTGGGGAGAGGCCTTAACGGACGTTCAGGCGTCCGCTGCCGAGGCGGCTGCCTCGCAGGAAGAGATGTTGACGGACTGGGCTGCCGAAAACGGGCAGGGGCAACATGAGGATCGGCAACAGGCGGTAACGAGGGCTTGGCGGGGCGCGGGTGATCTCAATGAGCCGTTAGATCTGTCGTCTCTGTCCCTGACCGCCTTGTCGGCGTCCATTCCGGCCGGGTTGCGCCGCCTGAATGTCGACGATAATCAGCTTGACAGCCTGCCCGAGACCCTTCCGGCGAGCCTCCAACGGCTCTACGCCAGCAATAATCGGCTGACCAGCCTACCCGAGCTTCCACCTGGGCTGCGGCGGCTCTATGCCATCAGCAATGGGCTGACGCGCCTGCCCACAGAGCTGCCGCGGGGATTGCGGCGGCTGAATGTCGACAACAATCAGCTGACCAGCCTGCCAGAACGCCTTCCAGCAACGCTTCAGGAGTTGGACGCCAGCGGTAACCGCCTGACCCACCTGCCTGGGCTTCCAGCTGGGCTCCAGCGTCTGAACGTCGACTACAATCAGCTGACCGACCTGCCCGAGCCTCTTCCGGCCGAGCTCGAATGGCTCAGCGCCAGCCACAACCGGCTGACCAGCCTGCCTGAGACGGTCCCGCCCGAGCTGCTGTGGCTCGGCGCCAGCAACAACCAGCTGACCAGCGTGCCCGAGACCCTGCTGACGCAGCTAAGCCGTAACTCGAGCGTTGATCTGGAGAATAATCCGCTCGCCGATTGGGTGCAGGCCAGCCTGGCAACAGCGATGCATGCCGGACACTATGCCGGCCCGCAGGTTTTCTTCTCGACGGCGGATGGAGCGGTGGAAGTTCAGCCGCGGTCCCTGCAAGAGGTTGCTGCGGACTGGCTCGAGGACGAGCCCATGGCAATGGCCACTTGGCAGCACTTCGGCCATGAAGCGGGGGCCGCGGACTATGCACGCTTCCTCGACAGGCTCCGTGGCACCGTGAACTATGGCAACGAGGCGTTCCGCCAGGCGGTCGCCGAAGATTTGCGGCAGGCAGCCGTCAGGCCGCGTTTGCGCGAGCAATATTTCCAGTTGGCTTCGGGGGCGAACGCGAGCTGCGAGGATCGCATTACTTTGGCCTGGAACGGCATGCAGACCGCACGCCTGAACGCTGATGTCGAGGACGGCGTCTATGATGGGCGCCTTGGCGAACTGCTCCAGCACGGACGCGTCATGTTTCGCTTGGAAGCGCTAGACGAAATCGCGCGCGAGAGGGTCAACTCGCTTCGTCGTGCCGATCCCGACGCGGACGTCGATGAAATCGAGGTCTACCTTGCCTACCAGACCCAGCTGCGCGACCAGCTCGAGCTGCGGCACATCGCTCCCGACATGCGCTTCATGAACGTCTCTCACGTGACCGAGGATGATGTGGCCAGCGCTGGGGCATCGGTGCGGAATCAGGAAGCGGCGGAATTTGCCGATTATCTGGCAACACGCTGGCAACCGTGGGAAAGCGTGACAAGGCGCATCGCGCCCGAAGATTATGCTGCCATGCAGGAGCGGCTCGTCGACGCGATGGGCGAAGAGTTTCAAACCCGTCTGAATCTCCGACTGGCCGAGGAAGGTTTGACAGGCGATGCCGATGCCGAGCGGGTGCTCGGAGCCCAGATCCGAAACGAGATCGCCCGCGAGATCAAAAGTGCGGTCATGCACCGGGTGCTCGGGAAACTCGGCCTTGATCTATGAGCCTCCTCTGATGGAAGGGCCCGTCGATCCGCCTAGCCGCTCACAAGGTGAAGACAGTCATCGATCCTTTCGAGGACGGGCGTGTCTGCATGAGCTATTCGGCCAATGAGCTGCCGTCCTGCCGGTCGCGTGATCGGTGCGGACGATCACGGTAAGGATGGGCAATCCACTGCAGATTCGTACACCGCAATTCATGCGTTCGCGCCGCGTTGAGAACGCTATTGAAGACTGCTCATAGCCGGACGAATAACTGGCAAGCAGATCGGAATCTCAAGTAGCCCTTGTGGAACGTAGGCTGTCGATATCAGTGCCCCGAGATCGATAGGCGTTTCGCAGCATCACACTCGTATCCAGATCGCGAAACATGCTGTAGTTCCGTCGGATCCATTGATGCAGCTCGGTGGACCAGTCCTTCTCGTTGCGCAGATATCCAGTGAAGGAAAAGCTAAGCCGGTCTATATATCTCTTAAGGAACAGCGGAAGCGCGGGAATCCGAAGCACCCGCTCGCCATCCATCGCTTCAGGTAATTCGCCACGCAGCACGAATTCATTGTGGACGGTGACTAGCGACGCCGGTGGAATTCTCCGCCGCAGCATTTCATAACCGCGAAACGAGATGCGGTCAGCGCCCGCGACGAAGAGGATGATAGGGGCGACATAGCAGCGCTGCGTCTCCTTCATGAAGCCGATCTCATCGCACATCTTAAAGAATTCGTCGAAGGCGTGAAAGCCGAGATCGATTACCTTGGGTACCCGATCGTGGATGACAAGAGGGTCCATCAGCTGCATCTTGCCGTAAGTGTCGATCACATCCGCGGTCTCCGTGATATTGGGGAGGTAGTCGAGCAATGACGGCTCTTTCAAGTTGACATCAAACGACAGCGCTGTGCCGTTTTTCAGCAACAAGAACTCGCTCATGGCCCGAGCGATGAGAGTTTTACCGACCTGCGGGCTAGGAGAGCAGATGATGTAGATGGGGGTCGCTAACATAGCCAGCAGATCAATTGTGTTTTGTACGTGGGCCCGACCTGAGCTCGCCGAATATGCGACTACTTCTCGCCGGCCCGGGTTGCGGACTTGGCGCCGGCCAATTCCGTCAAGTTGATGCGATCAAACTCGCTCCAGACGTTTGCCAGCCAGTGCCGGACATAGCCGCGCAGCACGAAGGAGTTGTTCGCGGGTTCATCGTTCCGCCCCTTGTTTGCGACGAAGTCTATGAATGGGACGGATGCGACTTCCACCTGCTCATAAGCCATCTCGTTAAGCTTCGGTATGACCAACTCAGTCGCATGTTTGATGCGGTGAAAATAGGAATTATAGGTCGCTTGATCCCACTGGAAGAATTGAGTGTCGTTGATGAAATTCTTGACCAGATAGTACTTTGCGCCGCTCATGAAGGTCGCGGTTTCCGCGATCTCGTCTAGCGAAGCGATGGATGATCCCAGGATATGGAACACGGCAAACGTGATCTGGCCAGACCGCGCCGAGTCCAGAAATCCGATGTCGCGCAAGGAAGCCAACGCAGAGGACAGTAATCCTGCGCGAGCATCGATGACAGTGACGGACAGCCCTGAGTTCAGGGTATCGAAGATCTTCATCTGGTCAGCCGTCGTCGTCATGTCGACGATCTCGGTGATCTCGGGATAAAAGCGCTTCAGCGTTCCCCGCGGCGACTCCGTGTCGAATGCGCGTATTTGCACGTTGTTGACGCTGAAGTAGTCCAGTAGCGTTCGTGATACGGTCGTCTTGCCGACTCCTCCCTTGTCCGCACCGACCACAATTACAACTGGCTTCACCATGGAAATCTCCTGAGATACTCGCTATTGCCGCGCGCAAAGTGCGCAACCGGCGCGTCTCTGCTTTGGGTGTGAACATGGCAGAAAGAAGGGACAATGAACCTTCGATGCGCGAGCTCTACAACCGATGAACGTTTTCAACATCAAGCGAGTGACGTCGTTGGAGCGCAACGACGATGCAGGCTGAGAGTGGGGAGCAAATCACTCGTACTGGTGGTCTACGTGAGGTTTGTGGGCGGCTGGAAATGCGCACGACCACGAATCAACTGTCTGCCTGTGGTGGTCGTTGCGATTGCCATAGGTTATATATCGCCGCCGCTATCCAGATTGGCATGAAGCGACCGAATCTTACGTAGCGTCAGACTGCGAGCTGGTGGAAGCGCAATCGAGGCGGTGCTACGCGGTTCGGCTATGGCTTGGCAGATCATAAAAGGTCTGCTGGATCAGATCGTCGTTTCGGCAGATAGCGAAGTGGCTGGTCAATTAACCGAGAGATGACCCTGAACGACGAGCTCTCACTCTGCTGAGAATATCGAGATATGCGGGCGCTGAAGCGGGCTGGTGACGCAAATAGCAAGCATGCATCTGCTCGCGCCGAGGCGAGATTAAAGTGTCATGGAGAACAAGATCGAAGGGTGAGCGGGGCGCCGGCCGACGGCTCAACATCGGTGGGGAGCGATATCGAGGACGCTCCGTTAAAAGAAGCCGGCGTCGTGCGACCGGAACCCGTGATCTTTGTCTTAGGCGCAGATTTCGCCGATGACGCTGCGTGGTGCGGGTTCAGCAGATCCTTTAGGGGATGAACGATGGGCTGGCGCATGTGCGCTCTCGCTGGGCCGCTTCCTTTGGGGGGCGGTGTACATTACGGTTTTAAAGCGCCCACTCTGATCACCACTACTAGGCAAACCCGCCTGAACTGGGTTGCTAGGTGCGCGCCCACTTCTCGTTCTTCTGGTCGGTCGCGCTTTAAGATAATTGGTCTGCATATTCGGCCTCGGCATAAAGCGACATCACGCTCGCTTTCATATCGGACAACCACCGAAGCGTCGCCAGGCGCCCCCCCTTGAGTTTGTGCTGTAGGCGTCGATCCCGCTGGCGCCACGGTACAGAGCGCCAGCCTACCACGGCAAGGCAGCTCGAGCACAACTAAACGCGACTAAGGCGGATACTTACTGCAAATGCAGGGAGGCGTGGAAACAGGAAGCATCAACCTCATAGCTGCCGTTCAAGGCCGCCGAAAGTAGCGATCCCCTGGGACTGCGAAGAGCTCCGATCCGGGCATCGCTGGTTAAGCCGGAACTGAAAAGAATGAGGACCAAGCCGTTTGGTAAGGGGTTATCTCTAGTCTGAGCCATTTCCCCAATGGCACGACCACAGTGGAAGCTCGGCCTCAGCGTAGCCCTCGCTGGGGCCGTTTTCTTGGTGATATCGCTATTTGCATATCGCTACCCTGAAGACTTCAATTGGGTGGCGCCGTCGGGGCGGCGTCTAGCTGCTCGGCGCCGGGCGCGGGTGTGGTCCCCGATGGCATTTTGGTCGGCTGCGCTGCGTCCTTTGGGGAGCGGCCGACGATAATTGTGAGCAGACCCTCGCCCCACAGCCGCCGCGCTGCTCTCTTGGCGTCCTCCAACGTCACCCCATCGACCACGGCGTTGTGCTTTTCGACATAGTCGACGGGCAGCTTGTCAAGCTGATGCTGCAGCAGCGTTCGCGCAAGCTTTGATGATGTGTTCAGAGCCAGCACTTGCGAGCCCTTCAGGTAGGACTTTGCATCATCGAGTTCCTGCTGAGTCGGTCCTTCCTCGGCGATGTGGCGGACCTGCTTCTCGATTTCTTCGACCGTTTGGCCGGCACGATCGGTGGAGGTGCCGCTATTGCCGAGAAACATGGCTGAATGATCCAACCAGACCAGGTGCTCACGGACGTAATAGGCCAGTCCGCGCTTCTCGCGGACTTCGCGGAACAGGCGCGACGTCAGGCCGGCGCCGCCGAGGATGTGGTTGACGACATAAGCGGCCATGAAATCTGGCTCGCTGCGACGGACGGCTGGACCGCCAAAAGTCACAACTGTCTGCGGCACGTCGAGCGGAATAAAGACCCGCTGCGGCGGCTTTGCTGCGACGACTTCGGTAACCGACGTCGCTTCCGCTTTGGTCGGCAGGCTGCCAAAGGACTTGTCGAGCAGTTTGCAGAGCACCCCTGGATCGACGTCGCCGACTACCGCGATCTTGAGCGTGTCTTTTGCGATCACGCGTCGGACATAACCCTTGAGATCCGCGACCTCGATCTTCGGCACGCTTTCCAGCGAGCCTCCGGCTGGGCGAGCATAAGGATGATCGCTAAAGGCAACTTCGAGGAACTTGCGATGGGCCAGAGACGAAGGATCGGTCGAGTCGTGCCGAAGGCGCGCAAGCACAGCGGCACGGATCCGTTCGACATCGGCCGCGTCGAAACGCGGCGAGGTTAGCGCCATCCGTAAAAGGTCGAAGGCCTCGTCCGCATTGTCCTCGAGCGTGCGCAAGGCACCGCGGAAGTGATCATGGGTCGAGCGAAAACGCAGCTCAATGGCACGACGGTCGAGCCGCTCGTGAAAGGTCTTGAAGTCAAGGTCGCCGGAACCTTCCCTGAGCAGGCCAGCAACCATGTGGCCTACGCCAGGTTTTTGAGGGGGATCCTGAGTCGCGCCGCCAGTGAAGGCAAATTCCATCGCGATCAACGGGACAGTGGAATCCTGCACGAACCAGGCTTCTATACCGCAAGGCGAAACCAGGCGCTTGATCCTGGTCCGCGCAAGCGTCCTCATGGCCGCAAGCGAATTTGGCGAAGCGAGCATCGCGATTGAAAGCGAGGCCCCCCCGAGGAGGATCCCACGTCGTGTGCAAGGATGGATCACTAGGGCTTCTCCCCGTCTTTTGGCGTAGACTCTCTGATGAGATAGCCAGTCACCGATCGTTTCTTGTCGAGCCATTTCCGCACGGCCCCGGGCACCTGCTGTGCACCGACCGCGCGGATGCCGTCCGACCAGCCTCGAATATCGTCGATGCATAGTCCCGTTGTCAGGCCGCGGCCATACCAGCGCGCGAGCATTTCCTGATCGTCCTGGGCGTAGGTTACCTGCGCGATCAACCGCGTCTTGACCCGCTCGAGATCTTCGGCGCTCGCGGGGGTACGCGCAAGGTCGGCGATTACCTCGTCGATGGAGCGCTCGATCTGGCTGAGTTTGACGCCAGGTTTTGGTATGGCAGAAATCTCGAATAGCGAGGGATCGAGCGCGGCAGAGTGGTAGCGCGCTTTGGCAGTGACCGCGAGCTGCTTTTCGACCACCAGCGAGCGATAGAGATATGAGTTGACGCCGCCGCCCATCAACTGCTCGAGCACATCAAGCACTGGACCCTCGCCTGCGGCCGCGGTGCGAGCCGACGGTACGAGATAATAGCGGTGCAGGGCTGGCTGCTCGACGCGGGAATCGGCCAACGTCACTGTGCGCGGCGCGGCCGGCGTCGGCTCCTGCGGCCGCAGGCGTTCCAGGGGAATCGATGGTTGCGTGGGGATGCCGCCAAACGTCCCCTTGACCATCGAGCGGACTTCCTTGGGGGCGACGTCGCCAGCGACAATCAGGATCGCGTTGTTCGGTGCATAGAAGCGCTGGTAGAAGGTAAGCGCGTCCTCTCGGGTAAGCTTTTCGATTTCCTGGCGCCACCCGATAATGGGGCGACCGTAGGGGTGGTTGAGGTAAAGCGCCGCCATCATCTGCTCAGCGAGCCGTTCACCTGGATGGTTGGCGACGCGCTTATTGAATTCCTCCAGCACGACGTCCCGCTCGGACAGCACGTTCTCATCTTTGAGACTGAGGCCGGTCATGCGGTCGGCTTCAAATTCCATCATCTTGCCGAGGTGCTCGCGCGGCACGTGCTGGAAGTAGCTGGTGTAGTCGAATCCGGTGAAGGCGTTCTGATTGCCGCCCGCGCGCAGCACGGCCTTGGAGAATTCGTTCGCCGGATGTTTGGAGGTGCCCTTGAACATCAGGTGTTCGAGGAAATGCGCAAGCCCCGATTTGCCAGGCGGCTCGTCGGCGGAACCGACCTTATACCAGATCATCTGCGTCACAACGGGTGTGCGATGATCCGGGATCACGACCACCTGCAGGCCGTTCTGAAGCGTGAAGCTAGCTGGTCGATCTGATCTGATCGTGTCGGCAAAGACGCTATCCTCATCGGGAAGGTATACGTCAGTGTGATCATCAATTCTGTGCTCGACCGCCGGCGCAGTGCGCCTCGTCGATTCGGAGACATTAGCGGCGGTACCTCCCGCCTTGGCGGTGACCGAAATCCGGTTCTTCATGGCATCGCCTTTCGTTGCATACTGATCCACGTTTATGGCGGGCAAATCCGATAAACCGGGGAGCCGCAGGTCGTTTTGGAAAACAGCAGAGCAAAAACCGGACCAATCGCCGAATTGCGTGCTCACAGCCGCGCGCACCTCAACTGGACACAAAACAGAACCGGCGCATAATTGTCTGGCCAAAGGTGAGCCGTCGACGGTCGTGAACACGACATTGCGCACAACGCGTCAGGACAACTTGGCGTCAACTGACGGAATGGAAACTTGCAGAAAGGGTGGATTGAGCGGCGATATGGCGCCAGTGCACTTTAGGCAGGCTCGCTGTTACACATCTCGCTTTACACGATGAGTGGCTTGGCAATATTTCTCATGGTCGCGAGGCGGGAGTCGGCGAGCAGCTCCTTGGAGTACACTGCGCCGAAATAGTCCAGGACGAAGGTGCCAGAATAGCGTAGATTATGCGACGCGCGGATTAGGTTATGGAGAATTGTGGCGGCTTGGTCGATGCGGTCGCGATAGCGTGCGCGGATAACGTTAACGGCGTTCATCGAGTGGACCGCCTCGTCGGCAATAACCTCCCGCAGCCAATGATGGAACGTGTTGTTCCCAAGGGCATCATAAAATGGCTTTTCTGCTGCATAGGCGCGGCAAGTGCACATCTCATCAAACGCGATTATAACCATTAGGGAGAATTCGTCCTTCAGGTGTTCAACGATCGGACCAAAATCATGCGTTCGGGCGTCCAATCTCGCCCGAAGATCCTTTTCCGACCCGTTAGCAACAAGTTCAATGATTCGGATGAATCCGTCGGTGTGGCGCTCTTCGTCAATCGCCCAAGCGTTGAAGAATGCCGCAGCTTCATCGGAAGCAATAAGATTTCGCGCCACTAATTCTTGTTTCAGATACCGGGCGTCATATTCCGTGTACAGATCAGGCCACAGTTTGTCCCAACGAGCGCGGACAGTCGACGGCTCGGCGGCGAACATCGCTGGCGTAAGAGCATCGAATAATTCTTTTGGACTCCAGTTCCGTCGAAACGGCGTGATCATCCGAGTGCCCCTAATCGCGTACCGCGCAAGCGCTCCGGCTCAACATTGTTGTCATCTGTTGTCAGCCGTACGCTCGCACAGCATATGCTACAAACAAACAAGAGATGCCGTCGTCTCCTTATTTTGGTAGGCTGATGGCCAGAGGCCTTTCGGCTGGCTGACGCCTCCTCTTGAATGGCGCAGTAGCCTTTCGTGATGCACACGGCCGCAAAACCAGGGACACTCGTCATTGCTGGTCGCCGGTCCAACACGGCCTCACTTGACTCCGGCGGCGCCGCCATGCTGACAGGCACCATAGTTTCAGCAGATCCACGACGCCGCCTGTTGAGGGGGAGGACTGCGGCACGTTTTGAAGCACAATGAGCGGCACACGTGGCATCGGATGGGAGGCCCAGGCACCAATTGGATGTGTAGTCTACGTCCCAGGAGATCCCGGCCGTTAGCCTCGAATAGGAACTTGCGGCGATAGTACTTGAGATGAGCATCGATGAGTATCTCTGGCCTTCTTCGATTTCGTTTAATGAATCCCTGTGCACTCCCACCGCGCAAGCGCACTGCTAAATCAAGTAAACTGAGCCACGGAAGGTTATGCGATTACCTGCACGACCTGGTAGATCGCCTAGTGTTGCGAGATTGAGAGGATTTGTCTCTAAGCAGCATTTCGGTTGTCGACCGGCGAGGTAAACAACTGCTCAGTCTCGCTAGCGTCGATGAGACGGAGGAAGTCACAGTTGCGTGCCGTTTGCTGTTTAAGGAGGCAAAGGGATGCCGACAAAGCGCCGGCCCTCTTCGTCCTTCAAATCACCAATAAACGGATTGCTCATTACTCCTGAGGATTCGAAAGACAGGCCAGATCACAGTCATCTGATTGAGATTGCAAGCCGAAACGTGCCTCGTTCCCGTTAGCTATTTCTACATTCCGCTATCCAACCAATAAGCTGAGACAACGGGGTGCAGAAGCGCCCGGATGGAGCACTGCCGAGCCGGGTTTTATGTGGATGTCCTCCTTGTGGAACACGTTCATTGTCGGTCCCCCTCATGCCGACAAGAGTCTGCCAACCATTCACGCCTTCCACTCTCTTCCGCTCCGACCGCTAACGGATCGAAAATGGTTTTCGAGCGAGTTCTTGCCCGGGATAGCAGGGGAGGAGATCCACACATGACCGAACCGGCCGTTATGGAAAACGTGCGCCGCTATCGCGCGATAGCTTCGTTGTGCCGTCAGTCCGCCGCATTTCGGCCA
Organism: Bradyrhizobium shewense; assembly: GCF_900094605.1. GTDB lineage: Bacteria > Pseudomonadota > Alphaproteobacteria > Rhizobiales > Xanthobacteraceae > Bradyrhizobium > Bradyrhizobium shewense. Next base: position 330,649 of record NZ_FMAI01000005.1, read on the forward strand.
ATCCAACGGGACTCATTACTAGCGCAAGCTGCAGCGTGGGAGGAACGCGCGATCGCGGAGCTCGAGAGATACTTTAGTCCTCGGCCGCATGTTTCCGTTAACGGCAGCGGGCGCTTCGCAGATCCACGATCGAACAATAAGTAAGGTTCACGAGGGAGAATGGTGGCCAGGTGATCCAGTTGCGCAAGCCAGCCGTCGCGAAATCATGTCGGCGTTGGCGCTACTGTCTTCCGCTGCGGCAAAGATAAAAGCTGCCTGCTCGCGCATTTGGCATCTTTGTTCTTGTTCCACTTGTCGCCCTGCTTGGCGGGATTAAGCGCCATCATCGAGTCACTTACCTCAGCAAAACCCAACGCTGCTGCGCGAGCTTTCGCTGGGCGATTGGATGTGTAGAGAGGACGAGCGGTTCGTCGCCATTGAGCCGGAGCTGACGTTCCAGGAGGATATCGCCTGGGTTGTTGGCCAGCGGATGAGTGAGCTGAGATCTATCGTCCAGGTGCTTTCATCTCATCCAGCAAACTTAAGGTTTTGAGGATATCAACCACTGGCGGCTTGGAAATGAGCGGGTATGGCGGGGTTGCCATCAAAGATCGACCCGGAGGAAGAATTCGATGGCGCCGAATTCTTAGTAGAGACTATGTTCTGGAAACGTTTGACTATCAGTTCAGTACTGAGCCATTGTTCGTGGGTCGTCTCATTCATCCGTCGCGGATACACTTGGCGTGGATGGGTTGCTGATCCTGGTTATAGATGTCGGTTTCATTGTACGAACGATGTCGCTTCGCAGGGAATTTAAGTCTTGAGCCTCCACGGCGGCTGATAATCGGCTAGCTGTCGGTAAGCTGGCAGACAGGCACCAAGCAACTGCGAACCGCCCTTGTTCGTTGACTACCTCTCACGGTACGGTGCGTGCCGGCCATCCGCTTGCAGTTGTGGGTCCGGATTGCCGTTCTGCGTCGTCCCTTCAAGGGCGAGCGACAGCTTGAGATTGTTGCTCAACATCGGATTTCCTGGGTCAATTGCCAGAGCCTGGCGGTATAGCGTTTGCGCCTCGTGATGGCGGCCCTCGTGATCGAGCACAACACCTTTGGCATTCAGTGCGCGCAGGTCGCCGGGTGCTGCAAGCAAGATGTTGTCGAGCACCTCAAGCGCCTCATGAGGGCTTTCACGCATCAGCAGGCCCCGCGCAAGGGGAATCGCCGCATCGACATTGTCCGGTCGTTGCTTCAGCGCATCGCGCAAAGCCTTCTCGTCAGCATCCCGACCGAGGGCGTGAGAGATGCGCTCGCGCATAGCTGGATCGACCTCCTTGGCCCCAACCAGCTCTGCCGTAGACGTCGGCTGCTGTGAAAGACCCGACGTGTGCGAGTTAGCGCAACCCGCGAGCAGCACAATGGCAAGCATGGGGAGAAAGGCCGAGCACGAATGGCGACGAAAGTTACGCCAGCGCCGCAGAAGATTAATCTTACATGAATTCATAAGCGACCTCACGACCCCACACCTGTGCTCGTCAACCGGCCGCAGGGAGGAGGTCACGATGCCCGCCTGTAGGAGTCTTGTCCTTGCCAGGCGCAAGTTTGACGGAGCCAATCGGCTGGACGGTGAAATCCGAGGCGAGATCCTGATACGAGAGAACAGGTAGGTCTATTCCATTGCGGGTGAGAAAGCCGCGGACGAAGCGCCGGATATCCATCGAGCCCAGGATAACTGGCTGGTTCTGACTGCGCGCGATGCTCGAATGGATCTGGCGAAATTGTGCAAGTAGCATCTCGCTTTGCCGATCCTCTAAAACGAGGTAGGGACCGACAGCGGTCTCGCGTACCGCACCTCGCACGATATCCTCGGTCTCACGCTCGACGATAAAGGCCGCCACAACACGATGGGCGTTGGCATAGCGGTGACAGATTTGCCGCTTCAGAACGGAGCGCACATATTCGGTGAGCAGTACGGCACTTTGCTCCCGTTCGCTCCATTCTGCAAGCGCCTCCAGAACCAAGCGGGTGTTCCGGATCGGGATGCCCTCGTCCAGCAAGCGACGTAGCACATCCGCGATGCGAGGGATCGGTGTCGTGCGCAGCACCTCCTTCACCAGATCGGCATATTCCTGCTCCATCCGGCTAAGCAGCTGACGCGTTTCCTGAATGCCCACCAGGCGCTGTGCATAGCGTGTCAACGTCGACTGGACGCGCAAGGCGATGATTTCGCTCGGACGGTGGTGCCCTATTCCGGCAGCTTTGAGAGCGGGCGCATGGCCTTGTTCGATCCAGATCCGATTCGTGTCTGGGTCCTGCCAAAAGGGGATCCCGCTCAGTTCAATGTTCGCCACGTCGTCATTAAGTAAGAGTTGTGTCGGGTCAATGGCGCCCTCTTCCACCGGCACTCCTTCGACATCCACCCGGAATTGCGATTGGGCCAGGTGCTGTGCGCTTTGGGCCGGAATGCGTGGAATTGTGATGCCAAGATCAGCTGAAACCAGTGCCGAAACCCGTGCGACGCACTGCTCGAGTTCCCCTACGTCGATTGCCTGCATCAGGCTCGGCGCTAGCAACAGCGTAATCGGAAGTGCCTCCGCGGGCACGGTTTGCTTCTGACCTTGTGCGGAAGCGGGAGCCGAACCGGTGGGACCGGCGCCGGCCTTGAGAGCGGTCTTGCCCTCTTGCACGCCAACCTTGAGAAAGCTGGCAGCGGAGAACAGCGCGGCCAGTATGACAAAGGGCGGCAAAGGGAAGCCAGGAACGAACCCCATCACAAGCAAGACACAGGAGGCCAAGCGTAGCGCTTGTGTGCTGGCCGTAAGTTGGTTGACGATATCGGCGCCGAGATTGAGTCTGGAAGGACCGTTGACACGAGTGACAATGGTTGCGGCTGTAATTGACAGCAGCAGGGCCGGAATCTGCGAAATGAGCGCATCACCGATCGTCAGGATCGTATAATGATGCACCGCCTCCTCGAGGGACATGCCCTTGGAGAGCGATCCGATCGTGATGCCACCCAGCATGTTGATGCAGATGACTATTAGTCCGGCTATGGCATCGCCCTTCACGAATTTCATAGCGCCGTCCATCGCGCCGTGCAGTTGGCTTTCTCGCTCCAGCGCGCCGCGCCGGCTGCGCGCTTCGTGCTGATCGATATGGCCGTTGCGCAGCTCCGCGTCGATCGCCATCTGCTTGCCCGGCAGCGCATCGAGCGTGAAGCGCGCAGATACCTCCGCCACCCGCTCGGCGCCCTTGGCGAGAACCATGAACTGCACCATGGTCACGATCAGGAATATGACAATGCCGACGGCGATGTTGCCGGATATGACGAAATCGCCGAACGTATGAATGATGCTGCCGGCATCGCCCTCGGCGAGGATCAGTCGCGTCGTTGCAACGGTAAGAGCGAGACGAAAGACGGTGGAGATCAGGATGACGCCCGGCAGGGACGAAAAGTCGAGCGGCGTGTTGAGATACAGGGCTACCATCAACAGCAATATGGCAAACCCCAGATTGAAGCCGATCAACATATCGATCATGACGATCGGGATCGGCATGATCATCATTCCGATCGCCAGAAGAAGCATCAACGCGACCATCAAATCCGGGTGAGCCGGCGCGCGCGTGATGAGATTTCGTAGAAGGTTGGCCATGAGAAGCCTTATTGTTGTTTGATTGCAGCTGTTCTGCCCCGCAACAAAACATAGCGTTTGAAGACGGCTTGCGCTTCGATCATGCGGCCAGCGTGGCGCAGGGCGTGGCTGCGCATCAGCATCAAGGGCGGACACGAAGACGGCTCGTCATCCAGTTTGTCAAGCCTGTCCAATACCGACAGTGCTTCGTCACCGCGACGCTCCGAGATGAGAGCGTAGGCCAGGATGCGGAGCAGGCCGATGTCTTGAGACTGTTCGTGAGGGACCAGCCGCAACAGAGCCAGGCTCTTGGCGCTCTGTCCGCACGCAAGGTAGACATAAGAAAGCACGCAGAGCAAATCTCGCTCCGGCCCGGAGATCAGCTCGATAGCGCCGGCTTCGGAAACGATCGGCGGCTGTGTAGATGTGAAGTGTTGCACTTTGTCTGGCACGACCATTGCTAGCCTTTGATCAAGCCGTTGTGACTCTGCCGGAGCAGGATTAAACGTTGCAGCTCCAGTTGCAGAAGGGCGGCCCCTTCACGTGGCACCAAATCCTCTGGCGCGGCTGATAGCGTATCAGCCAAACGCTCCAGAAGAAGGCCGTGTTGCTCTGGACGCAGAACATGCGAATGACGTAAGCGCGGCGTCACGAAGGAGAGCAGACTGTGCGCGAGATTGGGCTCATTAAGCCAAGCGAGTTCCGAGCTTGGCTCGATCTGACCTGGCGGGGCGCGCGCCTCGTCTAGATTGATGCGCGAAACTGCATCGATCGAACTGAGCTCGAGCGCGCTCTCGATCGTGGCGTCCACCAACCGATCCGGCACGTCACTGTGACGAGAAAGTGAGGTGTGGCTCTTGGGATCATTGCCACGCGTCCGGTCAATCCCGATGGACTTGGCTCGAGAATTGACCGGCGTGATGGCAGATGCATGATGATCAACGTTTGGCTCCTGAAAAGAGGTGCCGGGCTCGACGGGATTGGGGGGCAGCCTAGTCATGGCACTTTGCTTCCTTACCTGCGGCCTAAACGCTAATAGGGTAGAGTGGCAAGCCGGCCATCCCGACTCAGCAGAACACGCCCTTCCTCAATCCCGTAGACGGTCCATCCATTGCTTAAGAGCGCGCCGACGAAATACTTTTGACCAGCAATGACAATATAGGGGTCGCTCCCGCGCCAAACAGCTTGGACCCCAATTGCGGGAGGCGTCTTCTCATCCTTGATAGCCACCGCATTGACGAGCGTATAAGCGCCATTGCTATTGTGATCAAACCGCTGCTGGACGTCTCGCCATGTGGCGAGCGAGGCGGGCGTAACGGTGCCATCGGCGGTGACAACGCCCGCCCCAGAGCCGACCTTGATGCCGACAAGGCCCGCTCTGTGAACTTCCTCTTGCAACCGTTCGGCAGCGGCATCGGTGGCCAGAGCATCAGGAGCGCTGAGCGCCAGCTTGGGCGCAATGTCCGGAGCAGGGGACGACGGACTTGACGCCACGGTGGTGTCGGTCTGGACGAAACTGGGTGAGACTGCGCCAACCGCGGCAGAGCTGATCAGGACCAAAGCAAGAAAGGCGAGCGATATATGCCGGCGGTCGATGGAGCCAGCTTGTTTGTAGTCCTCGATCGTCCAGCGAATGGACATCGCCCCGGCATGCAAAACGACAGGAAGAGGGACAACAATGGATTCGTTCGGTAAAACAGTCTCGTGCCCCTCGATCCTAACGTCCCCCGCAAGGGCCTCGATCTCAATTGAATTGGAATGGGGGGTGACACGAATATGGTGCGGTTCGAGGCCTTGTTCGACGAAGATCAAGTCAGCATCGAGGCTGCTGCCAATCAGACACGATCCGACCCCCACTTTACTTGTCAGCCCGGAGTAACACCCCGACAACACTTCGAAATGCGGGCAATTTGGTTCATTCACGGTCGGTTTCCTGAACAGCGAACGGAACCGTACGGCAAAACCGTACGGCCCGTGCGACTTCACAGACTAAGCAGCCGGGGAAAGTGGGGCGGCGACGTCGCCCCATCTCATCCCTTACTGCACCCGCTCATCGGCGGCTTTCTTGACGGTCGAGAGCTCGGTCGAGACGACGCGAAGTTCCACATCCCTCTCAGCAGCCTTTGTGCTGGTCAAAGTCAGGGCGGCGATTTGCCGTTGGAATGCCGCCTCTCCAGCAGCTTCAGCAGCCGTGGAAGCGGCTGCAGCAGTAGCGGTGCCGGCTGCTCCACCTGCAGTCGAGGTATGAGACGCACCAACATTTTTAGTCATACTATTCTCCTGTGTGCTCGAATTTCGCCGCGACGTGCGGCTCCTATTTCCTAACGTCGCAACATGCGACGTCAGGAATCCTCCTCTGTCTCGGCCATGACATCGTCGAAATGGCTCATTGCACTATTCGCAACTTGGAGAGCAGCGGCTCCCAAAGCGGCGCTGAACGCTTGCTGCATAGCGGCTTCGTGCGAGTTTCCGCCCGGAGTGGGCGCGCCGCCGTTTACGGGAATGTTTGCATCAGGCGATCGGGCGTGATCGTCGCGCTCGCCAGGCTTGTGAGATCCTTTTTTGCCGCCGCTTTTGCCGCCAGCCGCATGGAGGTCAGCATCAACGTGCCCAGCGGCGCTAGAGCTCGTAACGCGCATCGGGTTCTCCTATGTCAATTCGATCGGTGCCAATGGAGGCAGTTTCCGCCCTCCACTATGCAAGTATTAGCTTTCGACAAGCTGACGAGTCGTAGAAAATGCAATGAGCCGATGGTCGATCATCATTATACGTCTTCACCAGCCGACCGTATTTGAACAAGTGTGGTAACAGCGATGCACTCTACCACAACGTCGAGCACACCTTGTTGGTCACGCTGGTGGGGCATGACCGCCCGCGAAAGCTGGAGATCAGATGGTTAAGACAAACAATCGTTTGTGAAGCTTGATCGGGTGAGCGCGTTGCTCATCGTTTCGAAAGCTTCAATAGCGGAATACCAAAGTCACCACTAACAAAAACGTTTTGAGGCCGACGTGCTGCAATCTCGGGATCACGTCTCTTGCGATGCCTCCGAGCTCTTTCGACAATTCGCTTGCAGTCAGGCGAAGCGGCATGGGGCTTGAGCTGGTCGGAGCGAGGCGGAAAGCCAGAGTGACGGCCGATTCAGCGGCCAAGAGCGGTTCCTCGGTCCTGGCGGGCCCATAGCAGATTCGTCAATCGCGACCTGCTTTCAGGGAGACCTAGCAGAAGCCCGCCAGTCGAGAAAGAGCCCTTCGGACTTCTACCGCTCTGGACCAATGTGCTCTCGATCCTTGCGCAACCGGCAGGCTCCGCGGCTGCGGCCGGCTGTCGCGTAGTGTTAATGCATCGCGGTCTTGACAGGCGGCGTATGCAGTCGATGGAACTTCACGGCGGCGGACTGGGTTTGAGGGTCGGATTCGAACGATCGAGTGCGGCCAACATTTTGTACGCAGTGAAGAGCCGAAGTAAGTTCCTCGGATTCGGGGGCGGCCTCAAGTATGCTGGTAGAGCTTGCGCGACCTGCTGCTCGGCAGAGAGGCCCAACCGCGCGGAGGCCGCGCAAGCCCGATTAGCGTTTCCAGCGTGATCCTGAGAAGATTGCGTCGCTCCGCCTAGGCGTTAGCGCCTGCAGCTTGCAAGCGCTCGGATTCGATGCGAGCCTTTAGGTTATTCAGATAATCCTCCGCGTAGGACTGGGCCACCGAAACCGGCAGGTTGATGCCGGCCGTCGCGGCTTCTTGAATTGCCTGCTTCACCAAGCCTTCTCGCATTGCAAATTTGACCTCAGGTCCGGCGATGCAGCCCACGGCCTGTGCCGCAAGGCTCAGCCCGGCTTCTTCCAGCGCTTGCTTTATGTTGCCCCCACTGATGGCTGTGTGAAGAAGATTTGCAGCTTGCGCCTCGGCTTCGAGCACCATTGACGCCAGATCGGCCAGTTCACCCAAGCCTGGAATGAAGCCAAGTACACCGACTGCTGTCGCGGCCCAGTCGAATATTTTAGAGCCAACTTTGAGCACGTCATTAAGTGCGTGCATGAAGGCACCACCGTTCTTTTTGGGAGACTTGATGTCGGGCTGGTCTGCCGCGCCCATCGTCATGTCCGCGACCGCGTCCTGCTCGGCAGGCGTTCGGACGGCATGCGTCTTCACTTGGTGAGCGGTGCGGTTCGCACCCGACATGTTGTTGAAGAACTGATTGAAGTCGGTGTTGCTGATGTTGCCGGAATCGACCGTATGACCGCCGCCGAAGTCGAAGAACTTATGGTGGGTTTTGTAGCCTGTAATCGCGTTGTTCATCAACCCGAACAACACAGGATCGGAGAGCAGCTGGGAGGCCGCCTTTCGCACGTTGGGCGGGAGGCTCTTATCATCGACCATGCTCGCCAGTTTTTCTCGGGTCAGATCACCCTTTCCGAAGAAAGCGTTTTGGTTCTTGCTGATCGTATTAAGCGTATCGAGCTCGGCTTGCGAGAGATTCATCGATGATGAAGCAACCTGCAGGAAGTCCTCTTTGTGGACCTTGTCTATCGAGCCGCCGTACAAGTGCTTCCATTCATCCGGGTGGTCGAGGAAGTATTGAGCGGCCGCGAGGACCTGTGGCGGGCATTTGCCGGTTTTAGCTTCGCCATCGACGATCCGCTTGAAATCCGCAAGGCTCAGGTTCTTAGGCAGGTTGTCGGAATACCGATAGAGCTCGCGCAATGCATCGGTCTGGGTCATAACCGATGGCGCGCCATTCCGGGTGCCGTCGGAAGGGATGTAGTTTTGCGTATAGCTCTTTGCCCGCTGCTCCTGGAAAGCAGCAACCTGAGGGTGGTGATCGGAGAAGCCGGAGAGATCGCCTGCTTTGATCTTCCCGCCGCAGCGGCCGTCACCTTGCGAGCCTATCGCATAGAAAAGCTCTGGGTCCAGTTGCAGAGCCTCGATCGCCGCCTTTAGATCCGGCGGTGTGGAGGGATCGTTGGCCAAATCTCCAAGAGATTTCCAATCCAGCGGGCATTTGTCTTTGTGTCGGTTCAGCACCGACACAATCTGCAGCTCGGCATCAGTCAGCGTGCCGCTGTTCCACGTGATCCTGGAGCTTTGTACGGGTGCCTCTGCAATCTTCGGGGCGCTCGCAGCGGAGGAGGACTCCGCGGAGGATGGCTCTGGGGCCTGCTGACATGCGTCGAGTGCGGCCTTGATCTCCGGCGGGAGGATGTTCCGCACTTCCTGCGTGAGTTCCTCCGTCAGCTGCTTGGCCGAGTCTGCAGCCGGCGGATCCTGTGGAGTGGAACGGGCATCGGCATTGTCTTTCAACGAGAAACTAGCCAGCATCGCCTCGAAGTTTGAAAGATCCCGCGCCGATGAGGGCCCGGGGGCCAGCCCGGACAAACTCGAGCTGGCGGTTAGCGATAGGTTGTTGACTGACATTATACGTCCTCTGATTTGAGATCGCACCACAAGCCGGTCATGTGGCGCAGCCCGAGAATCGCGACGAACAACGAGCAAGAAATGTCGATAGGCTTCGATGGCTCCTACCACTCGCTTCCGATTGCTCAGTGCGCCCCCAGCGCTCAGTTCCGCTACAATCTATAGGCACATCGCCGTCTAGATATTCACGCCACATGGTAGGTTCGATTAGCTTTCCAAAAGCTGACGGCGCTCAGAGGTTTCACAACGAGACGCGCAATGATGGTGTGAGAGGCGGTGATGGGTTCTCGATATCGGAATCGGCTTACTGGTTATGCTCGATCGCTCGCCTCCGGGCCAACTAGGTCGAATTAGCGAGGCCGAGTCTGCCGCTCTGCGGATGGTCACGTGCGCTGATTCGTGAAACAACGTCGCAGGTCTCCGCAGCATCTTATAGTGAAATCACCCACGCGTAGCGACCTCGCGCCCGACGAGAGTGTTGGCGCTTGCGTAGATGCTCGAAAAAGCCGACGGTATTGTGCGGAGCCTATTGCCCCGAGCGGATCGAAGCTCAGCTGCGCTCGGCATTCTTCATGTCAACATGCTTAGCCGCTTGGCGAGTGTTCGCTCGAACCTACAGGCCAAAGGGAAGGGTCCAGCGACGGTTTGAGACGAATAAGACCTTCTTCTCGCCATTCCGCCGTGTGAGGCACACCCAGGATGGTGAACGTTGTTGTCCGGACACCCCTGGTAGGTTTGAGATCGCGGCTTCTTAGCATTTCGATCTGAGCGGGCGTAGCGGTTTGGCCAGTGAAGACCCAGTCGTCCTTGGCGCGACGACCGTTCGCCATGGCGAACTCTCCAATTTCCGGCGGAGCAACCCTGCGTGCAACGTGGCCCAGCTTGAGACCGTCCAGCGTGAGGTGACCCGGCCCGCATGAGCCAAGGCTCAAGATCTTGCCAAACTCCGAGATCGGAGGCGTCCGCGCGGTGTTGAGCGATCTGCTGTTGGGAATTGGACCGGGCACCGCCGCTCAATGATGGCTCGACACGCAATGATCTGCCTCCGAGTTCCTGCTAAACTAGGTCCTGGCTGTAATCGAGTATTTCATGCAATGCCATTAGTTCACGCTCAAACTCCCTTGGACCGGCGGGCGATGAGGACGAGTGGGACGCTGGGCTGTTGTCCGCCCGGCTTAGCGCGTTGAAGTCCATCCTGTTCCTCCTTTTGGACAACGGAGTGGCTTTCATTCTTATGCGACGAAGCTCATTTGCATGACGCACTTCGTGGAGTTGTTCAAAAGCTCGCATGAGGCGCTAAAGTGGCTAAACACGCTCACCGATGCTGCTGGCTAGAATTCTGCTTCGCATCCGTGGCTCCGGTTTGGACGTTTATTGCGCCACCCTGCGGCACCGGCCATCTACACATCCGCGCTCTGACAATGGCAGCAGTAGCTTTCGAAAAGCTGACAGAGGGCATAAGCAGACGCATTGCATCTCTTCCAGGCCATCTGTTGTCATCAAGTCATTTCTTACCTGCATCGAGTGTGTGGACCACGCCGTCTTGATGTGATGCCTCCGGCGAAGGAGCGTCATTCGGTCGTCCTTCGCGAACGACCACGCTGGAGGATCCCCGAAACAGCATCAAAACCGACTCGTGCGGCGGCTTTTCGGCACCGCTCGGGTTTCGCCGTGCCTGTGCCTCCGCCGCAAGTCCTTTCACTGTTTGCTCCACAAGCGCGACAAAGCGGGGTGGACCAGAGGCGAAGACGAGGCCATCTCCCGGTACGGGTCTCACGATGTAACGCTCGTCGGAGATGTTGAGCGCATCGAGTGCCGCCTTGAACGCATCAAAGCTGACTGGACTCAAGACCAAAAGGCGGCTTTGCGCCTCATGCGCATCGGATACGTAGAGCACCAGCCCATCGTAGTACCATTGAAGATTGTAGAGATTAATCAACCGTTCGAGGAACTCTCGCGGTGGGAGATCCGGCATTCGCCCGCGAATCCGCCCCTTCACCCCGGTGCTGACATTGACCCTGATGTTTAGGTTGTTGCCAAATTCCTGCAGTGCGGCCGCGAGGTCCTGATCCAGAACTGTGTAACTGTAAGGCGTCGATGGCAGCGCCAGGGGCGCGCCGAGCGCCTCGACGACGCCAAAGCAAATGAAAACACCAGCATAGAGAACTTTCGTCAAGATGTGCAGCCTTGTGGATGGGATGAGCATTCCTGCTATTTTGCACTTGAGAACAAGCACCGGAATTCGTCCCAAAATGTGGAAGCCGAGTCTTCGTCCCAAATTGGAAGCTAACCGTGATCATTAGATGACAGATGCTCGTCAGTTTTTGGTCAGCTTGCTTCTCTAAGGTGCGGCCCATTCGTGCGAACGAACGGCTCATCTCACCACGTGACAGAAATGATTTCCTCCATGTTGTTTGGCGTTACGTCGATCTCTGCCAACTCCGTCGAGTGTGCCTCCAGCGGCTGTTCGCCGGCACACGCTCAGTTTGTTGAGAGTCTTGCGCAGGCGGCCTCGAACCAAGGTGTCGCCTCTTCTGTGACCGAGCACGCGCCAGCTCCATCGCTGCCGGAAGTGCAGCGCGCAGTGGCGCCGGCGAGCCCGCTAGGCGATCGCGTCCTTCAGAGCATTTCTGCTATCCACCAGGGCAAACCATTTCCGTCGGGTGCAGTTTCGCCGGCGCTCGTCGGCCAGCCTGATCCTACCAAGAGTCTGCAGCTTGGGCCGGCCGCGCAACCGGTCTTGCGTGTGCAGCAAGTGGAGGTGCATCCAGTGGGCAAACCGGAGGGTGCGGATCATTTCGACTCGGCGCTGACGAATCTGCGGGATGTTTACAACGGCGTCATCCAGGTTTCGCTCATCTCAAAGGGGACAGGTGCTGTCAGTTCTTCTCTGAATAAGCTTCTATCGGCGGGCTGAGTGGGCCGTTGGCTGTCTTGACGAAACACAAGATCGGTAATGGCCGGCCCGCAAGAAAGCGGCTTGATGCTCTCGTTCTGTTGCTGCTTTTGCTGACCCTCGCCGGCTGCAAAGCTGATCTGTATACCAAAGTTCAGGAGCGTGAAGCCAACGAGATGCTTGGGCTGCTCCTGAGCAAGGGCGTCGATGCCATCCGTGTCGTCGGTAAGGATGGGACCAGCACAATTCAGGTGGAAGAAAGGCAGCTCGCCTACTCAATCGAGCTGCTGAATGACCATGGCTTGCCGCGCCAATCCTTCAAGAGCCTTGGTGAGGTGTTCAAGGGGGCGGGCCTCGTTGCCTCTCCGGTTGAGGAGCGAGCCCGCTACGTCTATGCTCTCAGTGAAGAATTGTCGCGCACGATCAACGATATCGATGGGGTTCTCTCCGCCCGTGTTCATGTCGTTCTGCCGAAGAATGATCTTTTGCGACAGGATGCAACCCCGTCCTCGGCGTCGGTTTTCATTCGACACGCCTCCAACGCGAAGCTCTCAGCCTTGCTGCCGCAGATCAAGATGCTCGTCGCCAATAGCATCGAAGGTCTATCTTACGACAAGGTGGCGGTCGTGTTCGTGCCGGTTGAGCGAGCTCAGCATGAGGTCTCCGTTGTGCCAGCGGCAGCTTCCGCCGAACCAACGAAATTCATCGCAAGTCACATTGCGATCGGTGCAGGAGGTGCGCTCGCCGCGTTGGGCATTCTATCTTACGTGCTGCTGAGCACACGTGGGCGACAGCTTCGTCAATCTTGGCGCAAAGTGACAAATTTCGGCAGAGGTGCCAGCAAGCCAGCGGTTCAGTCCGCCGGCAAAAAACTGTCCTCCGATCCGAAATAGGCGGCAAGCATGTCCGTATCGATGGCATCCACTGACCCAAATCATTCACTCAACCCGCATTCCGATCGCCTGCGCGAGCTTGCCGCTTTGATTCATCCCGGCCGGTTTGCCGGCCATCTTGATGGGCTCCTGTCGGCCGCCACAGTGCTGCAGCTGCAGAAGACTCCGAGACTGCAGCAAAGACTGGTCGAATTGCTAATGGGCAGTGAGCTGGTCTCGCACGGAACCGACTGGGGTAGGGACGTTCTGCTAGGGCATGATCCGCGTCGGGCGGCCCTGCTCGCCGGCAGTATCTGGCATGCCCGTTCGGTGCTCAAGCTTGTGTCAAAGCACGATGTAGCGATTCTGATCGAAAATATTGGTGCGGAAGCTCATGCTTTCGCAATCCGACACTTATCCAGCGCCGTCGCAACTACATCGATTGACGATCCGCAGAAGCTCGCGAGCCAGATTGAACATGACGGATGTGCCTGCCTTGGTGCTTGGCTCAAGGACGCAACAGAGCTTGACCGTGTGCGCGTTCTTTTCCGCTTACCTGTGGGGACCACCGCCGAATCCCCAGCAGCCGAACACCACAATTCAGCGGGTCAGTTACTGTCTTTGGTGGTGGCCCACTTGGCCACGGAGGAGCCAGCGGCATGACGGCCAACGAAACAGTCTTGCCAGATAGCCCGCGGATACGGCCGCTTGGTCCGCTCATACCAGCCGCGGAACTTGGTATCTGGTACGATGCGGTGCAGACGCGCGCGTTAGCCGAGCGATATCTGCGGCAGGTTCGCAGTTGGGCAAGGAAAGCCTATCAGCAGGAGCGGGAGCGCGGCCATTGCGAAGGTCTTAGGTCAGGCTCGGACGAAATGGCACAGCTAATCGCCCGAGCTGCTTCCGATGTGGCCCGGCGAAAAGCCGTTCTGCAACGGGAGTTGCCACAGCTCGTGATTGAGATATTGACCGATTTGTTGGGCTCCTTTGATCCGGGGGAGATGTTGGTAAGGACCGTTCGTCACGCCATCGAGCAAAGATATGGCAGCGCAGAAGTATGCCTTCACGTGTCTCCTGTGAATGCTGATGCACTAAGGCATGAATTCGTGACGTTCGATGGAACGGATAGTCGGCCGAAAGTCAGAATTGATCCGGACCCGGCCGTGGGGCCTGACCAGTGCGTTCTATGGAGTGAGTTCGGCAGTGTCGATTTAGGGCTTGCCGCGCAGCTGCGCACATTGCGTCTCAGCCTTAATCCATCTTCTCAGGAAAGCGCTCCGTGACGACGCAACGATCAGGCCATGATCAATCGGCCGGAGAAGGAGATGTGCATGCGGCGATAGCATCTCTAAGACTCGCAGCAAAGGATGTCGATACGCGTGCCGTGCGGGGACGGATCACGCGTGCGATCGGCACCTTGCTCCATGCCGTATTGCCGGGGGCCCGTGTTGGAGAACTTTGCCTGTTGCAGGATCACGCTTCTGGATGGTCACTTGAAGCGGAAGTCATCGGTTTGCTGCCGGACGGGGTTTTGCTGACGCCCATTGGCGATTTGGTAGGCTTGTCCCACCGGGCGGAAGTGCTCCCGACCGGGCGCATGCAGGAGGTGTCAGTCGGGCCCGACCTGCTCGGCCGCGTGATCGATAGCTTCGGCCGTCCACTCGATGGCAAGGGGCCGATAAAGACGGTCCACACGTATCCGCTCCGCGGCAAGGCGCCCAACCCGATGAGGCGGCGTGGCATCGAGCAGCCATTTCCCCTCGGCGTTCGCGTGCTGGATGGACTTCTGACGTGTGGCGAAGGTCAGCGGATCGGAATCTATGGAGATGCCGGTTGCGGTAAGTCGACGCTGATGTCGCAAATTGTAAAAGGCGCGGCCGCAGATGTTACCGTGGTTGCGCTCATAGGAGAGCGTGGACGCGAGGTGCGTGAATTCATCGAACGTCATATTGGAGATGCCCTTGCTCGCACGATCGTTGTCGTTGAGACATCCGATCGATCGGCAATGGAGCGGGCGCAATGCGCTCATATGGCGACCGCACTCGCCGAGTATTTTCGTGATCAAGGGCTGCAGGTCGTTCTGATGATGGATTCGCTGACGCGCTTTAGCCGAGCGATGCGCGAAATCGGCCTTGCCGCAGGAGAACCTCCTACCCGGCGCGGCTTTCCTCCTTCCGTCTTTGCGCTGCTGCCTGGTCTGTTGGAGCGTGCCGGTATGGGCGAGCGGGGCTCGATCACGGCATTCTATACCGTGCTTGTCGAAGGTGACGGCACGGGCGATCCGATCGCCGAAGAGTCGCGCGGCATTCTCGATGGTCATATCATTCTTTCGCGCGCGCTGGCCTCGCGGGAGCATTTTCCCGCCATCGACGTGCTGTCGAGCCGAAGTCGTGTCATGGATGCGGTCGCCTCTGGTCCACATCGCAAGGCGGCATCCGTCTTCCGCGATCTGCTCTCGCGCTACAATGAGGCTGAGTTCCTGATCAAGGTCGGTGAATACAAGCCGGGCAGCGATCCACTGACTGATCGGGCAATCGATTCAATCGAGGAACTGCGCGCATTCTTGCGCCAGGGACAGGACGAGCCGTCTAGCTTTGAGGAGACCGTTTCATGGATGTCGCGTCTGACGGCCTGAATCTCCTGCAAGCGTCGAAATTGCGGCTGGTGAAAGACATGAGAGAGCGAAGCGCGCTTCGTGAGTTGTCGAACATGGAAGCCAGGCGCCGAATTGCGGTCGAAGCGCTGCAGCGAGCGTCTGAGAATCTTGAGGGCGCGGAGAGTCGTCGCGCCAAGGTCGAAGCTGAACTTTATCAGGAGCTGGCGTCGCTCAAGACGATGTCCGTGACCGAGCTCGATCGTCGCTGTCAACTCGTCCTTGGGCGACTGGCAGCACAGATCGAATCGGCACGCCAGGCGCGTGAGCAGGCGCGCGTCGCGCATGAGCAGGCTCAGCGGTCAGTGAATGAGGCGCGGACCATATGGGCCAAGCGTTCGGCGGCGAGCCAGAAATGGGAGGAGATTGAGGGCGATGTCCAGCGCACTACCGCTGTCCGTTCGGAGTGTGCAGCCGAAATCGATGCCGACGACGAGGTTTTGCTCCGATATCAGGGTGGTTCGCGCAGCCAAGCGGTCGGTGGCTCGAACTGATGGCTCGTTCTCTTATAACGTCGCGAGCTGCGCCCGTGGAACCTGTCGGTAAATGCCGTGGGTGAACTTGTACTATTTCAGCCAGCGGTAAAGTTGTCGCATGGCGTGGTCTCGTGGCTCAACGAGGTCGCAGCACCACGCACGGTTCTGCAGAGCCGCCTTGGCGATAAGCCGCTATCGATCCGTATAAGCCGGCTTGTTTGGCAGGCCGAGCCATATGCCATGTCGATGCTCGACTGCGTATTTTGCGCCGGAGGCGAGACCGCTGTCTTGTCCTTGCCCCGCCTTCTCGTCGAGGCGCTGATTTCAATGGTCCAGTATGGCCTTACTTTACCTTCCGACCCAACCCGCTCGCTGCTTCTCGAACTTGCTCTGGAACCTTGGCTCGCTCGATTAGAGATCATGCTCGCGCTGAATTTGCAGCTGATCCGCATCGAAGACGCGACGGCCAAAGACCCCTATTTGGAGCTCGACGTTACTTTCGGACCGCTGGCGGCCGAGGCCCGCCTGTTCTTGTTCGCGCCACTTGACGGTCTGGTTCCGTCTGCGTTTCGTGCGTTAGGCGAGTTGATCGGCCAATTACCGCGAGACTTAGGCATGATTTCTTCGGAATTGCCGGTCGTGATTGCGAGAGAGATCGGCTCGCTGCGGGCGCCCGTCAGGCTTCTTCATCAAGCACAGCCCGGCGACGCACTGCTGCCGGACGTCATTCCATTTGCCCATGGCCAGCTCATCCTCGCTGCGGACAAGTTGTGGGCGCCGGCGCAGGTCGCGGGCGACAGACTTATCCTTCGGGGACCATTCCGCCTGCAGTCCCATCCTCTAAGGTATGCAAATATGACGATACGACCCCAAGCGGAGCAAGCAATCCCGCCCTCGGAAGCCGACATCGACAGTGTTGAGATCACGCTCGTGTTCGAATGCGGCCGCTGGCCCATCCCGCTGGGTACGTTGAGAAACATCAACGAGGGGCACGTGTTCGAGCTTGGCCGGCAGCTGGACGGTCCGGTCGACATTGTCGCCAACGGTCAATTGATCGGCCGCGGCGACATCGTACGTGTCGGTGAAGCGTTGGGCATCCGGTTACGTAGCAGGTTGGCGGTCAATGGTTGACATTCAACCGAGCATCCTTGCGCTTGTTGCGGCGACCGCCGGCCTTGGCCTGTTGACGTTCGCAGTCGTCACAACGACGGCGTTCATCAAGGTTTCCGTCGTTCTCTTCCTGATCCGCAACGCGCTCGGCACTCAGTCGATACCACCGAACATCGTTCTGTATGGCGCTGCATTGATCCTTACCGTGTTCATAGACGCCCCGGTATTCGAGCAAACATACAACCGCGTGACCGATATGCAACTTCGTTACCAAACCGCCGACGACTGGTTGACCGCCGCCAAGGAGGGCAGCGAGCCGCTGCGCGCCCATCTCAAGAAGTTCACCACTGAGGAGCAGCGCACGTTCTTCCTGTCGTCGACGGAACATATCTGGTCGGAGGAGATGCGCGGCAACGCAACAGCCGATGATTTTGCGATCCTGGTGCCGTCCTTTTTGATCTCGGAGCTTAAGCGTGCGTTTGAAATCGGCTTCCTTCTGTATCTTCCGTTCATCACAATTGACCTGATTGTGACGACAATTCTGATGGCCATGGGCATGTCAATGGTGTCACCAACAATGATATCCGTTCCTTTCAAGCTTTTTCTGTTCGTCACAATCGACGGCTGGTCACGGCTCATGCACGGGTTGGTCTTAAGCTACGCATCTCCGGGGAGTTGAGATGGACGAGGCCAGCATCCTCACCCACGTGAGCCGATCACTGGTCCTGTTCATGATCTGGGTTCTGCCGCCGCTCCTGGCAGCCCTCGTGGCCGGATTGGGTATCGGCATCGTGCAGGCAGCAACCCAGCTCCAGGATCAAACCTTGCCGCTTACCGTGAAGCTCCTCGTCGTCGTCGCCGTGCTCGTTCTGTTTGCTCCGGTGCTGAGCGCGCCGCTGATCGAGCAAGCCCAGCATATCTTCACTGAGTTCCCCGCGCTCACAGCGAGGTATTAGTGCGCGGAACGCACGGCTGTCTAAGTTTTTGCTATAGCGCGCGTTTGTCGGCGTTGATTGTGAACCACAAAAGGGCGAGTTCGTCAGCTTATCGAAAGCTAGCCCTACTAGCATGCGACGGATAAATATCCGAACTGTCCTGTTCGGCTCCGTGAGCCTGCCGTATTCGGAGGAAGAATGACCCCATTTGGAAGTTCTATCCATTCGATTTAGGTTTTGCTTCGAGGTGACGGAATTACCTGCTGAGACCTGGTCCTCGATGCATTGCCTGGCGAGTTGTCGACGCAGTGAACGGGCGAACCGCCTTGATTGCAAGCGGCCCCACGATTCTGGCGTTCTGGTGAATGAGCCTGCGAATGGAGGTGCCGCTCGAGACCGATCTCCATTGACTGCGAAATTGATGGAAGCTTTGAGGCCCTCAGATCTCCAAACCGCTGCGGCCGGTGAGAGCGGAAGAAGCGTGGCTTGTAGGCCGCGCAGCGGCGCGATTTCGCCGGTGCTCTCATCGAATGGTCACACCTCTGCGCCGGATGGCTGTAGTCATATGGATGGTTGAAGCCGAAGTCATCTGCCTTGTGGGAGGCCTGTCGCTCTGCAACCGCTGGGACAAGAGATCTGCAGAGTTCTTGACGTCTCACATCATGGCGACGTGAGTGCGACGGTTGCATTGGCTGAAGGAACGACGAGCTGAGCTCAAATGGATGCCTTGTCACCCACCGAGACGCAAACTCTCATTCAGACTGCTGTCGAGTTCGTCGTTGCGGCAGGACTTGGCGCGGCCCGGGCCCTCGGCATTATGCTGGTTCTTCCGGTATTCACGCGACCGCACATTGGCGGGATTATCCGCGCAAGCGCGACGGTTGTGATTGGATTGCCTTGCTTGATGCAGATCAGGAACGGCTTGCAGACACTAGATCCGGGCACCCGTATGGTTGCGGTCTCGCTCCTCGGTTTGAAGGAGATATTTATCGGCCTGCTGTTCGGTTTTCTGCTTAGTATACCACTTTGGAGCATCCAGGCCGTTGGTGACATCATTGATACCCAGCGCGGCATCTCCAGCCAGGTGGACGATCCTGCCACACGCAGTCAAACCGCCCCGATGGGGCTCTTTCTCGGGACTGCCGCGGTTACGATCTTCGTTGTATCAGGAGGTCTGCAGACCATGGTCAGATGCCTCTATGGAAGTTATCTGATCTGGCCCGTGTATCGGCTGCTACCGCCCCTGACCCACCAAGGGGCAATGGAGTTTATCGGGCTTCTCGACCATGTCATGCATACGACTCTCGTGGTCGCCGGGCCCGTGCTGGCTCTGCTGCTTCTGATCGACGTATCCGTCATGCTGCTCGGGCGCTTTGCGCCGCAAATCAAGCTGAGCGATCTCTCTCCGACCATCAAGAATGCCGCCTTTGGCATCATTATGGTCAGCTACGCCGTCTTCCTGATCGAATATATGCAAGCAGAGATCATTCGGTTCAACGGCGTGCTGGAGTGGCTCGAGAAGTTCTTG
Source organism: Bradyrhizobium shewense (assembly GCF_900094605.1). GTDB lineage: Bacteria > Pseudomonadota > Alphaproteobacteria > Rhizobiales > Xanthobacteraceae > Bradyrhizobium > Bradyrhizobium shewense. The sequence continues at coordinate 350,137 of NZ_FMAI01000005.1, forward strand.
AAATGAACGACACGAGCGAAGAGAAAAACCTTCCACCAAGTCACAAGAAGCTGAGGGACGCGCGTAAGAAAGGGCAGAGCCCGCGCAGCGCCGACTTTGTGACCGCGGCAAGCCTTTGCGCTGGTTTCGGCTGCCTGTGCTTCAGGGCGGGCCCGATCGAAGACGGATGGCGCGAAGCCGTGCGGCTCACCGACAAGCTGCAGGAACAGCCCTTCAACAGTGCGGCCCGGCAGGCGTTGGTCGGATTGATGGACCTTTCTATAACAGCCGCGGCTCCCATCCTAGGTGCGGCGATTGTTGCGGCGATTCTGGCCGGTGTCTTGGCCGGCGGCGGGCTGACGATTTCGGTTGAGCCGCTTAAACCCAGCTTTGAAAAATTGGACCCCGTCAAAGGGCTGAAGCGGATTGTCTCCCAGCGGTCGGTTGTCGAGCTTGGAAAGTCTATCGTCAAAGTTTTGGTTCTTGGCGCAATTTTCGTTTTCACTGTGTTCGCAAGTTGGAGGGCACTGGTATACTTGCCCGTGTGCGATTTGAGCTGCTTTGGTTTTGTCTTTAAAGAGCTCAAAGTGCTGATCGCGATTGCTGCCGGCGCTTTTCTGATTGGCGGCTTGGCCGATCTGCTCATTCAGCGTTGGTTGTTCTTGCGCGACATGCGCATGACGCAGAGCGAAGCCAAGCGCGAGTCCAAGGAACAGGATGGTAATCCGCAGATCAAGGGTGAACACCGCAGGCTCCGCCGGGAGTCGGCGAACGAGTCTCCGCTCGGCATCCATCGGGCGACAGTGATACTGACGGGGCGAGCGACATTGATTGGGCTGCGCTACGTTCGGGGCGAGACCGGCGTCCCGGTACTGGTGTGCCGCGGCGAGGGCGAAACGGCTTCACAGTTACTGGTCGAGGCGCGCGCCCAACGTCTGAGCATTGTCGAGGATCATGTGTTGGCGCGTCAGCTGATCCGAAAAGGTGCGATGGGTAAGGCCGTGCCGATGGAGTGTTTCGAGAGGGTTGCAAAGGCAGTCTTTGCCGCCGGCCTAGTTTAGGGTCCCACAAAACAGCGATGCGCTCAAATCTCTGGTCAACGACCCAACTGTCCCAGAACCTGATCTGCTAGCTGCACGTTCCCAAGAAAAGGACCGAGCAAAGATTGGATTCCAGAAGGCTCGTCGGCCGATTCCAAGACTGATATGGACAAGAATGGCCAACCGACGTTCATGCTGCTCGGGTCTTACGAAGCCGCTTATTGGGTTTCTGGCGCAACCCTGTTATGCGTTTCATCCTCCAAATTGGTCCTGTTGCCCGCCGACGTAGCCCCACGTGCGGTGATGGGAAGCACTGCACGATCACCACTGGTCGGCATGACAGCGCTATTGCCTAACAGGTCGCCAGGTTCATTGACCATGACCGCAAGGTTATGCCGGACTGAGCAGCCAAGGGTTGGATTGAACGAATTGTCGTTTACTGTAGGACCGACGATGGAGAGCGAGGGGCAGACCGGAGGATGGGCTTCGAAAGTGATCGCTTCGATCCTCACCCCGGAACGAGCCGGCAAATCCACACGAGAAGCGGACAGCCGGATGTTGTAGGTGGCAACGCCCATGGCGCGAGCCTCGTGGGCCACCTGTGCAATGAGTCTGGGTGGGCCGATGACACCCACATGGAGGGCATCCCGCCGGCCGCGACTGGTCGCTGCAATAAAGCTTCGCAGCCGATGCCGTTCGGGGCCACGAAGGCTCTGCAGGAACAGCACGCTAGTCTTCTGCTCGACCTGGATCTCTTGGTCAGCCGGCGCGGGCTGGATCGAGGTAGTAATTGCGCAGCCCCCCAATGTTGCTCCAATAACGATCGGATAGCACAGATGTCGCAAAGTCATTTGGCGATCCTCATTCGATAATAAAGCCCGCGCTGCCGGTCAATCCTGGTGCGCTGGCGCGAGGCGCATCGCGCTCTCGCGGCGGCCGGGCCACCGTGTTCGTCAAAATCCGCCCCGCGTCTGAGGGCGGTGAGATGCGGTCGCTCGGCGCACTCATCCGGCTCGGATTCGGTCCGGGCCGCACGATGTAGGGCGTGACAATAATGACCAGCTCGGTTTCACGTTTTTGAAACGATGAGGAGCGAAAAAGCGCGCCCAGGATCGGCACATCGCCGAGCCAGGGAAACTCGCCGATATCAGTGTTGAAGTTGCGCCTGATGAGGCCGCCGATTGCAAAGCTCTGACCGCTAGCGAGCTCGACCACGGTGCTCGCCCGCCGAGTCGAGAGGGCAGGGACCGCCATGCCATTGATTTTGACTTCGCCTTCGCTCGACAATTCGCTGACTTCGGGTTTCACACGGACATTGATCTGATTATTGTTGAGAACCGTCGGAACGAACTCGAGGCTCACGCCGAACTGGCGAAATTGGACGGAAACCTGCCGGTTGTCCTGCATCACCGGAATGGGGAATTCGCCGCCGGCGAGGAAGCTTGCGGCTTCGCCGGACATGGCCGTTAGATTCGGCTCAGCCAGAATTGAGGCGAGGTGCTCGCTCGCGAGAGCGTCGAGAACAGCGCTCAGGTTGGTATTGCCGGCGCTAAACCCAATCCCGATCGTGCCGCCGCCGCCGGCCGCGCCGGACCCGCCCCCTTTGCCGGTCACAAGGAAAGCGCCGTTTGGGCTCGAGGCCGTGAAGTTGATGTTGAGATCCTTGACGGCGCTGCGGGAGACTTCTGCCACCCGTACGCTGAGATTCACCTGCAATGAGCCGGCGACCTGGATCTTGTTGACAACCAGCGCGCCCGCGCCAAGAAACTGCTCAGTGACCTTCCTGGCGGTCTCGACGACATCGGCATTAGGCGCCGTACCGCTAAGGATCGCGCCGCGCGGGGTATAGCTGACCTGAATAGGATAGTCGCCGACCTCGGCCTTAAGCGCGGCCCGCAAATCTTCGATCGGTTGGGTGACGACAACACGCAGCTCGGCGAGAGCCTCTCCGTTGTCGTTCAGGGCAAACAGGCTCGTCCGTCCGGCCTTTTTGCCAAACACGAAAATCGTGGTGTTCGATGGCGCCTGATAATCCGCAATCGCTGGGTCAGCTATAAAAATGCTCGCAGCCGGCCCGGTCAGATGAACTGTCTTGCCCTGTGAGGAGGTAAGGTTGATCGTGCCCGTGGTGCTGCCAGGCGCCGCACGTGGCGGTTCCCCTTTGCCATCCCGCTTTGTCTGAGCTGTGACAGCAAGCGGAAATAGCAGAGCGAGTGCGCACAGGACGTAGCAGAGGCGGGGAAAAGCGGCATAGTGCGAGCCGCTGGCGACCATCGGCGGCTCGCGGGCGTCATTGTTAACCACGTTCAAGGGAGTGCTGCTTTCAAGTTCGATCGGCTAGGCGGCCGATGCTGCGCCGATGAGTTCGAGGGTGTAACCGACACCGCGCGCGGTCTTGATCCTCAGCGTTGCACCCGCTTGGCTCAAGTGCGTGCGTAAGCGATAAATCCCGACTTCCAGCGCATTGGTCGAGACCTCATCGTCAAATGCATACAAGCTATCTTCGAGCGATGCGCGCGGCACGGTACGGCCCGCGCGGTTGAGCAGATGTTCAAGAATGCACACTTCGCGGCGCGCAATTCTCAGTATTCGACCACCGATCGAGACTTGTCTCGCGATCGGATCGAAATGCAGATTTCCGAATGTCACAACCGGCGCCATCATTTGCGTTGACCGTCGCAAAATAGCTCGCATGCGGGCAATGAGTTCGTCGATAAACACGGGCTTGGGCAGAAAATCATCCGCGCCCGCATTGAAGATCGCAATCCGCCGGCTAAGATCATTGAGACTGCTCATCATCATAGCCGGCATTGATCGTCCCTCGCGCCGCAACTGCTTCAGCCAGTCCAATCCGTCTCCATCGGGCAAAGCCGATTCGAGCAGGAGCATGTGGTAGTTCGCGCAATCGAGCGCGGCCGCCGCCTCATCCAGCGTGCGTGTCACGTCGACGGCGAAGCCACAATTTAAGAGCGCTTCCTTCACGTCGCGGGCAAAGTCCGCATGATGATCAACCAGGAGAATTCGCATTCATCGCCTCTCGTCCATCCTCGGCAGGACTTGAGCGTGTCACGCTGACCATGAGAGTCGGCGGAGCCCAGAGGCTGCCGCTTTGGCGTGAATTCGAAAAGCCGTAAACGACACGCAAGACGTTGTTGGCAGGCGACCCATGTCTGCGCGTCCATCGTCATCGGATTGGCGGCCTGCGGCGGATCGCCTGCGCGGGGGGGCGCGGCTCAAAATCTCCCTTACGCCGGCAAGAGCCCTGCAATCTCTCACGAAGCTGAGAGTCTTGGCCGCGCGCTGATGCATCTGTAGGCCGAGCATAGCCGTGCCTGCATGCACTACACGAGCGCCTGCCGTAGCGACCGTGCCAAACCGCCCGGACGAAACGAAAGCGCAGGCGAGAGCGGCTGTATTTGCCGCCGAACAGACTTCCGAAACCGACATTGGAAACTCCCCAAGTTCGCCTTGACCGCGGTTAGCCTGCAAGGCTGTTGAACCCGTAGTGTCGTCAAGTCACGACAACGCAAGTGTTCCGCGTTTGAAGACACTTCACGCGCTATGCATCGACCAGTGGCTGGAAAAGGCCGAGATGCGCGACGAAACACGCCCATCGGCGGGATAGACGTCCTCTCGATAGCCGCTGACAGCCGAGCAAGACGTCAACTGTTCGGTCGCTCCGGAGACGTTCTCCGCCGCAGTCGAGCGAATGCTGCCAACGAACGAGAAATTGAGTCCGGCGTTGCTGTCGCGCATTGTCTAAGGTGGTTACGCCGCCTCCCTTTCGTCAGACAGGGTGAACGGCGCAAGAATGATCTAATCTCGAGCTTGGACTCGGCCTGTGGTCGGCACAGGCGAAATAGCGATTGCCCGCGTTGTTCTCGCGCGCTGCATCCTGGTCTGGCTGCGAGGAGGGCGCTGCGTCTTGCGCTTACAGAGCAGATAAACGACGCAAACTCTGAAGGGGAGCAGTCGAGTAGTGCGACCAGGCGGATCGGCCGAGCATTGAGGTTTTGAGACGTTCGCAATTGTTGCTACCTGTCAGGAAGAGTTCACGTGAGTGGATTCTGTCGCGAGACTGTCGGAAATCCTACAATCTGACGCTGGGTGCGATTCAAGTGCCTTTAAAGGCTCCTTGTAGCAGTGCCCTCAAACTCGGAATCGTTGTGAGGCAACGGCGACACAGTTCGCCTGCGGGTGGCGGTCGGTCTCGCTCTGTCCAACTTAAAATGTCCGAAAAGGCAGTCGTTCTTACCAAGCTTTGGGTAAGCCTTGACCCACGATTGGGCGATCCGATCCGCCTCATACGTGGCAATTTAGCGGGAAGACCGTGGCAAGGCGCGGGATGCGTCCACGTGAGGACAGGAGCTGACGTCCGAGATGCAGACGGCCGATCGCGCGAGCCAAGTTGTTCAGCAAGGGACCGAGGAGAGAATCGATTGCCAGACGTCATCTTGAATGCGGGCTCCATACATTGCGATCGACTATGGGGCTTTTAGGCGTGTTCGGCAAAATCGATTGTTTTGATGGAACGCATCCAGGTTGCTGATCGGCCGTACTGCACTAACGCCGCTTGCTGCGGACGAGTGAATACCTGGTACGATTGCGGCCGAAAGACCTGTTGGTTGACCGCGCGGTTAATGTCAGGCCGAGCCAGCTAAGGCGGGGGAGCGTTCAGCGCCTTACCTCACCAAAGCCGCTGGCCAACCGTGGGGGCGGCTAACAAATTGATGCCAGGCGATGTCACAACGCATCAATGCCAGAATGCTTGAACGAGCGGGCAGATGGCGCAGTCGACAGACCATCTACTCATTACTCTCGCGCTTGTACGGATTCGCTTCGCTAGCGGTCCGGTAGCTTTCCAAATTGCCGCCCAGGAACAGGCGCTCGGTTTCTCGGGTTGGCGTTCTGCCCAGTGAGCACATCATCGACGTCCCATCGATGTTGTCCTGATCTTCGGCATCCATTCCAAGCCCAATGCTCCTCAGCACGTCGTCGGGGGTCCAGACAGTTGGCTTCGGTACGGGATGTGTAGCGCGTCCGCATTGTTGGCGATCGCTCTCGCCCAAGGATCACGAGAAACGGCGAGTTTTGCCGGATCCTCGACCAACGATGCGAAGGGTGATGCTGTTGTCTTGCCGCGCATATGCCGGCCAGCTTGGCGCGCTCGGTCCATAGGATACCGCTCCAGAGGATCTCCAACGGAAGAATGATCCCGAGCCGAGTTGCGGACATGCGATATCGCGCTCATGTTTTCTTCCATGTGCGGCTTGCAATCATTGTCCTGATTCTGAAAACGCCGCAGTGTGACATATGACGACCCCACCACCTCGTCGAATAGGCGGTCCCGATCGACGGGAGCTGCGGTCGCCGATGACAATGTGCTGCTTGCTGCTCGGCAAGGTCGATCTCGTTCCGAAGCGCTTCAAGAGTGGTACCTGCCAGTGTTGCGGCAAGCTGAGCGCGCGCGCTGACAAGTGATGAGGCTGGATAGCGACTGGTTTCCCGGGCCACCTCGTTTGGCGCAGACGAGGACGTGGCAGTCGCGGAATTTGCCGCTAAGGAGACTGAATCCGACGTCGGGTAGACCGAATCTAAGTCGTCTAGATTCAAGTCATTCAGCTGCTGCTCAAAGCTTTCTTGATCTTCTGAACTGTGTGCCGGTGCGCCGGTCTGGGCGCTAAGCTCGTTCGGTTGCCAGTCGACGGTGTGCGCGTGCAGCAGCGCGTCGTGAACCTGAAAGGGAGTGTCTGCGGCATTTCCGTTCATCAACATTCATATCTCTCTCCCTTCGAGTGCCGGCTTCGGCGTAGATTGTTGCAGGGGCAGCTTTCGAGAAGCGGACGGACCAGGACGGAAGCCATTTAGCTTTAGCCGTTTGAGGGATGCCGAATGGAGTCAGTCAGTGAGGCGAGCGGTCAGCTGGACGGAAGCCGCGCAAAGCCACGGATCAAAAGTCGGTGCCGCCTTGTGCCTTCTGGTATTGCTGTTTCGACTAGGCCGAGATCGGGTGCCTTGACTGAGCTTGATCCGACCGCCGCGTCAGGTTCGCTCCACCACCTCATTGCGGACACGTCGTCTAGCGCAGACAGTCCTTGCACAGCTATCAAGATGGACGAGCTGGCCCATGCGGCTGTCCGAAGTGTTCCTTCGTAGATCGTCTACTTTATGCAGATGTGAGAATTGCATGCTTTCTGTCGTTGGGCCTGCAATGGAGGAACGAGACTGGTTGCCGTTTTGTGTTTTCCAAGCGGCCGACGCTCGATCAGATCGTTCTAGTCGACGTCGCGCGAGGCTAAGCCACTTCCGCAAACCTGACATACGAGGTTGTGATGTCGGAATAACCATTACAACTACTTGCGCTTGGTTGCGACAGGATGTTTTTGTCGCTGGCGCGAGCGCGCTTGATGTGTGGAATCAGCCAAACGGTTTGCGAGCACGACGTCTTGAAAAACGAGATCTGTGGTACTTATCGAGGGAGAAGAGCATATGAAGTTTACTGGCATAGGACTGACGATCCTGTTGTCCTTGCTTTCGGCCGCGAGCGGGAGCGCGCTGGTGAGAGCCGATGAGCCCTCGCCGAAATACACCGAGGTGCTCAATGCCCTGCAGGCCGGGAAGAATGTGAAGCTCATACTGGACATGAGCCGCTGTACCACCGCGGAGGCTGGCAAGCCTGCGTCGGCGACGCAGGCCGGTCTGGTCATCAACGCCTTCAGGGTGACCGCCCAGAACGGCATCAGCTTCGCCAATGCACACCAAACGGTCGACAGCTCCGGACATGCCGTGACCGAGTACATCCGCCATAGCCTCAGCCGGGAAGGCAAGCTGACGGTGCGAGCCTCGAAGCTTGTCGTCGGGACCACCGAACTCGTGAACCAGGGCGAATTCATCTGCGAACTGCCGGAAGGCGCAAAGTTCATCTGGTAACGAAGAGCACAGGGCAGCGGGATGCGCTTCGAAGACTTGATCCTTTAATCGTGTGGACATCTTCGCAAGCCATGACGCGGATCGTTTCGATCGTCAGGAACGGCCAGAGTGTTTCTGGCCGTCTTTTCGTCGGGCAGGCATCGAGTTGCGCGAACTTGCTGCAGTTCGATCAAGGTAACTCATGAGGGCCGTCGATCTCGATTCGATCTCAGTGATTGGAAGATCGGCGGTTCAGGCTATCGTGTATGGGTTGGAGCCAAGGCCTCTCAGTTGAGCGCTCCAGATTGGCTCGCCATGGTACGTCCGCACGCTGTCCGCGGTCCTTGTGAGGGCATTGTTTCCAACCCGATCAAGCGGCGCCCGCGATGATGACGCGCGACCCCACCCCACGATGCGCTCGTATCTTGCATCCCGCGTCTTTTGGGGTCCTTTCACCGGAAACTTCCGTGCTGCCGAATGCGGCCACAACGTGATTGAACCATCCCGCTTTAGATCATGCTGGGCCTCGCCGCTGTGGGGTTTGCTCGCTGCTTAAACTATCTTTCGGACGCAATTCTAATTTCTCTGAAAGCAAACGATCCGACGTGGTTTCGGGAGCTTGAGCAGCTGCCCGAGGCGAGGACGAGCACCTCGTTCAGCCAAATTGCGGCCGATGGAAGAGAAGAACGCGGCCACCGGGTAGGCTTTCGGCCGTGTAGGGCTGACCGTGGATCAGAAAACGGGTCATTGGGACCTCCTGGCTCGGCAGAAGGCCCAGGTTTTGGAGCATGTCGATCACGACAGGCGAAGCCTCTTGGGGGCCGTGCCTCCAGTCGTCGCCGAACAACTCTCCGAGTTCAGGCACTTGCGGGGACGGCTGATGGCCCGATCCCGGTGCGGCAGACGGCAGTGGAATGTTTGGCGCCACCGCCAAAGGAGCGTCCTTTCGCAATTCGAACGAGGAGAGCGGACTAAACCCAGGTGCAAGGCCGCCGTAGGCATGCGGGGGAGCCGTCGGCGTTACAAGCGCAGCTTCACCCGGCAAAGCGAGCCTTGGGTGATGAATGAGTTGAACGTCGTTGGATCCTCTCGGTCCCAACACGGCTGTGTAGCGATCGCCGCCAATCTCATAGTTCATGACCGGACTTTCTCCATTAGGCAAGAAGTCCCACTTGCCCAACGTGGAAAGCAACATTTCGGGGGCCAACTGGGTGCCATGCGAAAAATCCTTGGGCACGGCGAACGAAACATCAAACGTATCGCCGATAGCAGGAGACCGCAGATGGATGAGCTGAACATCATTGCGCCCACGCGGTCCTAGCACGGCCGTGTAGCGTTCACCGTGAATGTCGTAGGTCTTTACCCGCTGTGCCGCATCCGGCAACAGACCCCAGCGGCAGAGCCTGGAGCGCATCATATCCGGCGCGGCCTGGGTGCCATGGGAGAAATCCTCGGGAACGGCCAAAGAGGCATCAAAGCTCTCGCCGGCTGCGGCGGACATCGTATCATGTGTTGCCGGGGTCGCACCATCTTGATGCATCATCCTCCTAAAGTCTTCTTCAGAGGCGGGATTCTGCGACCGTGAGCCCTGCCAGATCACGGCATGGGGGGGCGACCCCATTGCCGTCCATAACTTGGATGTATCCAGATCGACAGCAGGCGCAGACCCGTCTCGATCCGCGGCATCGAAAAGCTCTTCCTGGACGACACTTTGCACGGGCGAGTGGGTCACTGAACTCGTGGTTGGCCAAAGCACCGGTGCACTGAAGGGCACGGATGGCAGTAGGCGCTCGCGATCCGCCGCATCGAAAAGCTCTTCCTGGGCGACACTTTGCACGGGTGAGTGGGTGACTGAACGGGTGGTTGGCCAAAGCGCTGGTCCATCGAAGGATGTCGCTGGCATCAGGCCCTCGCGATCCGCGGCATCGAAAAGCGCTTCCTGAGCAAAACTCTGCACGGGCGAGGGGGCGGCGGCACGCATTCCCTGCCAAAGTACCGGCGCATCGAAGCTGGCACGTGGAGGCACTTTGCTTCGGCGCACAGCGTCGAAAAGCACATCCTGAGCGACACGTTGCACGGGAGAATGAAGGGTCCCCGTTCCCTCCCAAACCTGCGTAGCATTGAAACCGTGGGCCGGCAATGAGCCGCCTTGGTCCGCAGCGTTCCCCAAAGGCTGCTCATGATCGAAAAGCTGCACGGGCAAATCGGCGTCCGGCTGTATTGGCTGGCGCGAGTTGCCTCCGTCAGCCCCCGAATTGTCCTGCCCGGCGATCCGGCGGTAGTCACTCAGCCTGTTCAACGAGTAGATGAGTTTCTTGTCCTTCGGAAACAAAGCGTCGGCATGGCCGAGCAGCGCTTTGTGACTGAGCTTAGCAATTGACAAAGGTCGCAGTGCTGCCGCTAGCTTCCGAAGACAGCTAGCATAATTTGCAGCGGTTTTTGCATCGAGTGCTCGACCAAAGCCCGCCTCGGCGGCCTTTCTGATGAGGCTCGCGTCTTCCTTGGACGGACGATAATGTGTTGTGGGGGCCGGAGCGGTGTCGCTGGGCTCGCGGTACCTACTAACCATTGACAATGCAGGGGCGATGACCTTGTCTTTTGGCAGTAGCTTCTTGGAGCGGTCGAGCAACGTATCGTCATCGAGCTCAGCAATCGACTGACCAGACTGCTTCAGCGCCTCAGCCAATTTGCGGAGCCGACGGTCGTAAATTTCGATGGTGGTCGCATTCGGCTGTGGCCCTCGGTCAAGGGCAGCACCAGACGCTGCTTGGATGAGGCGATCGTCTTCTTCAGTGATGTCATAAAGATCGCTATGGGAATATATCGGGCCGAGCTGTCGCACCTCTCCCAAGTGTTGCTCAAACACCGCTTGCGGTTGTTGCGGCTGCTCCACGGTGGTATCTGACGCAGCGGAATCTTTATCGGCTGGGTTGATCGCGTTGTATCGGTCCATGGTGCAGTCCACTGGCATCGCTTCCTCGTTCTTTCGCTACTCACGTTAGCTTTCCAAAACCTGACGTGGCCGGGCGGAAAGATAGAATGATGATGGCGGGCAAGTGCCTTTTCCAACCTGACGACAAGTGCGGCGAATGCAAAGACGGTACAGCTTTCGGCTGAAACTCTGATTGTCCAAGTGCAGTACGCGGCCAGCCCGCACTGGCCAGTCGGACCGAAGTGTTATAGATGGCGCGAACGCTGCTTTCGATTTTTCCGAGCATCGGAAAAGCCAAATGAGGAGCCTCTACCCTCAGCCTTTTGTCCCTGACTTTTGGATGGATTGATGCGCTAGCGGTCCGATCGTCAGCTAGATTCCCGCACAGAAACAGTACCTCGCGCTCCTCAGTCGGGGTATCGCTCACCCATGCCAGATTGGGTTCATCATTCTCAGTCCCGTCCTCAGAATACTGACGATCTCTTCGGCCGTCCAAGTGGTGACCCTCGGCACCGTGTAGCTGTGCAGCTCATTCGCGTTTCCGCGATTGCTTTGGCGCCATACTCGTTGTCGACGTCCGGCGAAAGGAGCAGTTGTAAGGCCTCCTCGGACAGTGATACAAAAGGCGAAGAACTGGTATCGCCCCTCATGTGCTCTGCCGCTGCGCGGACCCAGATCAAGTCGTTGGCCTTCCCAGATATTCCAGGGGGCGGCGTCGTAATGGCTTGCAATGGCTGGCGTAGTCTTGAAAGCGCTGCAGCTCTGCGTACGAAGATGCCACCACGTCGTCGTAGAGGCGGCCACTATCGACGCCGTCGCCTGACGGCCCAGTCGCTCTTGACCATTGTGCTGATCTTTGCGCAGCGAGTTCGATTTCTCTTCTAAGTTCCGCAATATTCGCGCAGGTCAGCGTTACGGCAAGCTGAGCGCGCGTTCTCACAAAGGATGCAGCTGCGCACGTTCGTTCTCCTGGATAGCCTGCGCTCTCTTATTGCCATCCGTCGCAGTCCGGGTCGATCCAGCCCCGGGTGAAGCTGTGTTGGGAGGATTGGCTGTGGTTCTCTAAGCCACTGATCAAAGTCTGCTTGCGCTGTCTCTTGCTGTCGCGGCTCGACGTAATTCATCTGAGCCGCGCATGGGTTGACGTTGTCAAATTGGTCCATTCCCGTCTCCCTTTGGTAGCCTCTGTCGATATCATTCGGACAAAGTTGATCCGATAAGGATCAGCAACTGAGGCGCGCGCGAATGTCTATAAACTGGATTGGATCTGGTTCTCGAACGGGTCGGTATGTTGAGGGCATACGTGGGACTGACCGGGATCCAGCTCCTTTTTCTCTTCCAGATTTTTTTGAACCAGAGCTGCGTGAGGAAGTCTGCCGAGGCCAGCTTGCATCGCCTGCGAGTCGATGTCCTTGAAACGTTACTCCAGACGCTAGCTCTGGTCCGAACAGCCGATCTGGTCGCGGCCATCGGGCTCGTGACCGCGCCGGCGTGGAGTGGAGCTCATTGTGCTCTGTTGGGATTGCTGATGGGCGCGAGGATTCGTGGGCCCGCCGGGCGCTGGTCGCCAACAAGACCCGCGCGATGCTACTTCGATCCAGGCATCCGCAACACGCGCGGAATAGCCTAAACTCACAATATCAAGGGGGCTGCGCGGCCGCGAGACGTTGGATTGCCGACCAGACTTGGCAAGGCCACGAACGATTCGGCTCGCATGAAAGGCGCGGCGGCGACCAACCGGCGCACGGGCGCCTCAGCTCGGAAAGACAAAATGGGGAGTTGACGCTTGCAGCCAATGCGCCACACGTGCACCACAAGGTTGGTCACGCCTAACAACCATATCGCGGCGAAAGCCTTGTGGTGTGGCCTGCAGGCGCAGCCGAACAAAAGGACCTAGAGCGATCTGCGCAGTCGGTCGTATCGGCTCCTCCTTCCCATCCTCCGGGCCCGACGCGATTCCAGTCAAAGTAGCGATAGATCCCAGACCGGTGATGGGCGGGGTTCCCGCAACGCGTACAGCTAAAAAGGCCTGAGCTATTCAAAGCGGCGGAGGCCTGCCCCTGAACCACTGAATAAGTGGTGCCGCAACCGATGCATGAAAATTAGACTATCATTAGTCTTCCTGGGTCGACCCAAATCGGCCAGTTGGCCGCTGCGATGCCCGAAGGAAGCCGCTCTTGGCGCTCGCGGGTTGCACCCCTGTTGCTAGTGGCAGGACGGCAGCAGGACATTGATGGCCTAGGTCAGAACGCCGGGGCTGCGGTCGGCCACCAAGCTGGCGCGGAGCGTGTCGTCCGTGATCTCCCACGCCGATGATGGCCGCAGACCTCGACGCTGGGCAGGCGATTCGATCTGGCATTGTTGAAGCTGATAGCCCGCGACTCATCACGAGAGGCGTGCCCCACCTCATGTGCCGGTAAGTGACGCGCTCCAAAACCCAACTGGGTGATTTCGTGAACATTGATGCGGGCGCTTTTTGACGCTCTGAGGTGGCCTATGTCCAAAGGTAACTGAATCCGTGCACGTATCGGCGCGCTCACGAGAAGGAGCCGTGACGACGGGCATTCTTGCGAAGTCGCGCTCGGTCATCATCCCGATAAAAAACGCGAGGACGATGCGGCGCCTGCAGATAATCAACCGAAGGTCCGTAGCATCCTCGAATGCGCAGGCGGCACGGGAAGAGAGTTCACTTCGAAGCGTTGCCTTAACGAGGCATCGAGAATCTGGAATGTTTCACCGCATTATTAGATGGTTGGCTTGGCGCGGCCTTATTGATCGGATGTTGCTTTGCAACGGGGCAGCAAGCGGTTGATCAACAATGTCGCGCCAAATCTGTCGTGTGTTCTCGACGCATCAATTGATGTCGTTCGCTTCGAGCCGGCGCTCCCAATTGAAGCCGCTGCAATCAGGCAGCGCGTCTTCGGTGAGCCTGATCAGAGACCATTTGGGGTTAAGCGATGGAAAGATAGGCATCGCAATAGAAGAGGATGCCAACAGACGATAGTAGATTGAAATACTCAACTATTGCGTTTGCGGGGTCTGGACCTCTAAAGATCCTCTAGCTTGATCATTGCTCGCCCGGTCGGGGGTCCAAACGTTTCGATCGCGAATGCCATCCAAAACATCTTCCTGAAAAGGAGCTGGCTTCTGATGAATTCTGGAGAGCTGATGTGAGTGTACTCGTGTGGAAGCAACCAGCTGCTGGAAACAAGCTGTCACGTCGGCGCCAATCGGCAACCAGCGTGATCGAAGCTCTTCTCGGCCGCGCCCGCTCGGAGAAGATCGCAAGACCTAACAAAAGCTTCTTTGGTGACATTCTTCTCACATCAGCCAACTGTTTGTTGTCTATCCCTCAAATTGAATGCCCGGAGCACATGCAGGGTGAGCTTGCGAGAAAGCGCAGGCTGGCTGCCAAGATCGACTTGTCCACAAGGCCCACCAAGCAGCTCAGAGGCCGCCGCACGAGGGGCTGCGATGTCTTCGCGTAACTCCATGCTTCACCTTGGCTTAAATCTTCATGGTGCCGGTGGTCATTTCGCGGCGTGGCGCTGGCCGGGCACAAATCCAAGCGCCTTTTTCGACATCGAGCACTACGTCCGCGCTGCGAAGATTGCGGAGCGTGGTCTGCTGGATGCTGTATTTCTGGCCGATACCCCTGCGATAAGTTCCGACATTACGCACCAGCCGCCGCTTAATGGGCTCGAACCGACGCTGGTTCTCGCTGTGATTGCACGTGATACGGAGCGAATTGGCCTGATTGCGACGGCGTCGACTACCTACAACGAACCATACAATCTTGCCCGCCGCTTCCAATCGCTCGATGTCATCAGCCGCGGGCGCGTTGCGTGGAACGCGGTCACGACGTCGAGTCCGGCGACGGTTGCAAACTTTGGCGGTCGAGAGGTCGGGCGAGCGGATCGCTATAGACGTGCGGAGAACTTCGTTGAAACGGTTCGTGCTCTCTGGCTGAGCTGGAGCGGCGAGGTGATCATCGCCGATCAGGCTGCGGGTGTTTACGCAGATCAGAGTCAGTTCCGCCTGCTCGATCCCGCTACCAATAGTTTCGGCATCCGAGGCCCACTTACGCATCCCGGTTCGCCCCAAGGCTACCCAGTCATCGTTCAGGCGGGCGGTTCGGATCCCGGACTACGGCTCGGCGCCCGCAGTGCAGATGTCGTGTTTGCGGCAGCTGGGGACTTGTCAACGGCTTTGCAGGAGGCAGAGCGCCTGCGCGCGCTCTCTCGGCAATTCGGCCGCCCTGCGGCTCCGCTCATCCTGCCAGGCCTTGTCACCTGTATCGGGGGCACCGAGGAAGAAGCGGCTCGTCGCAAGAAAAACCTTGACGGACTGCTCGATCTGGAGCGCGCCATCGTCGTTCTTGCACGAAGCATGGGTGTGGCGGCCGAGAAGCTCAGCCTCGAAAGGCCAATCCCGGAGGAGATTTTGCCTACTGCAGATGATGTTCCGTTTTCTGTCGGTCACCATCGCACGATTGAGACTCTGGCGCGTCAAGGTCGGACGGTTCGCGAAATCATCAGCAGCGTTCAAGCGTTTGGCCACCGCTTGCTCGTGGGTGCGCCCGAGCAGATCGCGGACTCGATTGAGGCATGGTTCCGCGCTGGCGCGGTTGATGGTTTCAACATCATTCCGGACGTGCTGAAAGATGGCACTTCAGCGTTTGTCGACAATGTGGTGCCCATCCTGCAGAAGCGCGGGCTCTTTCGCAAAGAATATCGGGGGCAGACGCTGCGAGAGCATTTCGGGCTCTCCATTCCTTTCGAGCCGGCACGAGCCACAGCTAGCTCACCGCTATGACGCTTCCTCAACATCAAATGATTTGGAGCCTGGATATGCCTTTATCGAATGCGCGGTCAACGAGGCGATTCACTGGAAAGCCGAACTATCCAGCAAGAACCGTGGAGGCTACCCTTCTCGTGCTCCTGGGCCTGTCGCAACTGCCATCAAGCATTCATGCTCAAGAAGGGTTAGCCGGCAGCGTAAAGCGAGGAGGCGCTATCCGTTACGGGCATTTTCAAGAGCCTACTTGCCTGTTCGGGGGCTGGGTGCAGCAATGGTATCTGCAACGTCAGTACAGCGATAATCTAGTTGCGCGCACCGAGGGCGGCAACATTGTGCCATGGCTTGCCGAGTCTTGGAGCATCTCCGACGACAAAAAGGTGTACACATTCGAGATAAAGCCGAAAGTAAAGTTCACCGACGGGACTGCGCTCGATGCGCAGGCTATCGCTGACAATATCAGCGGATGGCTTAGCAACGACCCCGATCTTCGCAATCCGACTGCCGCTCCCTATCTTGGCGATAGCTTCGAATCGGCAACTGCAATTGCTCCTCTGAGGTTGCAGGTAAAATTAAAGGTGCCGTTCCAGCCCTTGCTGAACGTGTTCGCCCAATCCTCACAAGGCATTCTCTCGCCATCGGCGCTCAAACGTGGACTTGCGGTCAATTGCGAGAACCCTGTCGGTTCCGGCCCATTCATTGTCGACAAGTGGCGCCATGGGCGAGAAGTCACCTTCCGCCGCAATCCCGACTACAATTCGGCCCCGGCCACCGCAAAACATCAAGGGCCGGCTTACGTTGACGGGATCACCTGGAAGTTTCTGCCAGATCAGACTGTCCGATACGGCTCGCTGATCACGGGCGAGACCGATGCCGTATACGATATCCCGGCTGTCGCATGGAAGGACGCCAACTCCCGCTTTTCAGTATTGCGGCACCTTACCGGCGGCACCCCCCTGCGCTTGGCGTTGTATACGGCCCGGCCCCCATTTGACGACGTGCTCGTCCGCAAGGCCTTTGCCTATTCTACTGACCGAAGGGCCGCGGTCGACACATCCTTCCTTGGCTCTTTGCCGTTTGAGGGCAACGGGGCGCTAAGTCAGAGCTCGCCGGAATACCTGCCTGAGCTCGGCCATTCCTATGGATACGATGTTCGGAAGGCCAATCAGCTGCTTGATCAGGCGGGTTGGACTGAGCGTAATCGTGACGGCGTTCGTCTCAAGAACGGCAAACCGCTCATCGTGCGCGTTTCCTATTCGAACGCTTTTCTGAAGCCGGATGGCGAGCAAGCCTTGCAAGTTATCCAGCAGCAGGCAAGGGAGGCCGGTTTTGACGTACGTCTTCAACCCACCAATCCGGCCGATTTCTTCGCCGGAAAAAACCTCGGACCCGATGATTATGAGATCGTTCTCCTCTATTGGGTTGCCCCCGGCGCTGAGATATTCCGGATCTCGTGGAAGCCCGATCAGAACGGCGAGACCAATCGCTTCAATCCCTCACGCTATCAAGATCTGACGCTTTGGGACGTCATTCAAAAGGCGGAGCAGGAACTTAATGGGGCGCAACGTACCGCCCTCTATCAGCAGGCGGAACGGAAGATCGTGGATGAGGCTCCTGTGATTGGCCTCACGGTGCTGGACGTAACGTTGGCGACCAAGCCGAACCTCAAAGACGTTTGGCTGGACCGCGGCTCGGTTGGCGAGCCCGTTTTCTATGACGCTTATTTCGATGACGGGAAGTGACGCCGTGAGGATAGTAGCCCATCATCCCATCGTTTGGTTCGCGCGCCGGATATTCTCCGGCGTGGTCGTGGTGTGGGCTGCCGCAACCTTTGCGTTCTTGATTCAATGTGTGCTCCCTGGCGACCGCGCCCAGATCATCATCAATGTGACGAGTGGCAACGTCGGGCCGGCGTCGTCGGCGGAGCTTGCAGCGATCAATGCGAAATATGGTTTTGATCAACCGCTCGCTGTTCAATACGGCAAATACATATTGCAGATCCTGCATGGAGATCTTGGCGAGTCGTACCAGCAACATCGGCCTGTCGCAGCGATTATTGCGGAACAGATTGGCCCTACGATTGTTCTGGCCATCGCTGCGCTGCTGATCGCATGGCTTATCGCGATTCTGACAACCTTGTTCATCGCTGGCAGAGACAACATATGGTCGAAGCTGCTCAATGACACACAAGTCTTTTTGGCAACGGTGCCGCCTTACTGGCTAGCCACAATTCTGCTTGTGCTCTTTGCGGTAAAGCTAGGCATTTTTCCGGTGATCGGGGGAAACTCGCCGATTGGGCTCGTTCTGCCGACACTTGCGTTGGCTCTTGAACTATCGGGCTTTTTCGGACAAGTCGTTCAGAACGAATTCACGCGCGTGCTCGAGCAGCCGTTCGTTACGTCCGCAAGGGCGCGGGGTATGAGTGATTTCGGCGTCAGGCTTCGCCATGTCCTCCGCCATGCCGCATTGCCGGGCATTACTTTATCAGGTTGGGCGCTCGGCAAACTTCTTTCGGGCGCGATTTTGATCGAGGTGGTTTTCGCCCGTCAAGGCCTAGGTGGCGTCCTTGTCGCTGCGACGTCCTCGCGAGACGTTCCGATTGTCTCTGGAGCTGTTTTGATCTCCGCGGCCCTATTCGTCCTTGCCAGTATCATTGTCGATCTGACTTACCGGGTAGTCGATCCGAGGATCAATTTGACATGAGCATGTTCGCCGAAGTCACCTTGTCTCGGCCGCTCAGAGAAGTCCTAGCGATCGTGCGTCGTGTCCCCTTTCGAATTGCGGTCTGTATTATCATCTTTGGCGTCTTTGTCCTCGCAGCCATGGCGCCAAAGGTGCTGCAGACGCACGATCCGCTTGCTATTGATCTGAGATCGGCATTGCAGTCTCCGTCGATCGCTCACTGGTTTGGAACTGATCAATTGGGTCGAGATCTTTACTCTCGCGTGGTCGAGGGCGCAGGCCAATCCTTGGCTATCGGACTTGGCGCGACGGCGCTGAGCATGTCCATTGCAATGGTCATCGGCGGCGCCGCTGCACTTTCTGGCGGTTTATTAGACAGCATTCTCAGCAGAATTATTGACGTGCTCTTCGCAATTCCCACGCTCTTGCTCGCCCTTGTGTTCGTGACAGTTTTTGGGCCGTCAGTATTGACTGAAGTCGTAGCTGTCGGAATCGGAACAGCGCCAGGCTATGCGCGCATGATCAGGGGCCAGATGCTTTCCATCAAAGGGGCAGGCTATGTGGAGGCCGCTAAGGTGCTGGGCCATCCATTTTCCCGTATTGTCTGGAGGCATATTCTTCCCAACGCCATGAACCCGCTGACGGCAATGATGACGATCGGCGTAGGACAGGCGATTATATGGGCCTCCGGTCTTGCTTTTCTAGGACTTGGCATCGCTCCCCCGGCGCCTGAATGGGGCGCGCTGCTCAATGCCGGGCGCAATTATGTAATCTACGCCTGGTGGCTGGAGATCATACCCGGCTTGGCAGTTACGGCGTTTGCCCTCAGCCTCACCATCATCGGGCGCCATCTACAGGACCGTCTGGAAGGACAAAGATGAATGTCGCAGGGTAGCCCCCAGCCTGTCCCGCAGCAGCCAGACCTCCTCAGGGTCGAATCGCTGCGTGTCTCCTTCGGGCGCAGCATCGCCGAGAACACAGTCGTGCGCAGCATATCCTTCTCCCTCCGACCGGGACAGTGTCTCGCGATTGTCGGTGAATCCGGCTCGGGCAAGAGCGTGACTGCGCGGTCTCTCATAGGCCTTGCTGGTCGCTACGCCAATGTTCATGCACGCCAGCTAAGCTTCGACGGGATGGACCTAATCGGCCTTAGCGATCGTGCATGGCGGCGCATCCGCGGCACCGAGATTGGCTTTGTATTACAGGATGCACTCGTCTCGCTTGACCCGCTTCGCCGGATCGGCAAAGAGGTTGGTGAAAGCTTGCTCCTCCACGGTGCGGTATCATCACGCGAGGAGCTCGCGCAGCGCGTCATTGCTCTCCTTAAGCTCGTCGGTGTCCCTGAGCCCGAGACCAAGGCCGAGCGGCTGCCGCATCAGTTATCCGGCGGCCAACGTCAACGGGCTCTCATCGCTTCGGCACTTGCACTCGATCCGCGCATCCTGATCGCAGACGAACCGACGACCGCGCTCGATGTCACGGCGCAAGCTCATGTGCTGGCACTGCTCGAGGAGACCAAAACGAGGGGCAAGGCTCTGATCCTGATCAGTCACGATCTGGCAGTGGTCTCCCGCGTGGCGGATGAGATCCTCGTCATGCGAGGAGGCGAGGTCGTTGAACGCGGGACCGCTGCCCAGATATTCAGAGATCCGCGACACCCCTATACTCGTCAGCTGCTGGACGCCGTGCCATCAGGCCGGCCGCGCGGCTCACGCCTCTCTCCATCAACTATTGTGCGTTCGCCTTTGCAGCAAATGCAGCTACCCCTACAATCGCTGCCGAAATCTCATCCTATCCTGCTCGAAGCGACAGGTCTAGTGAAGCGCTTCAAGGGCCCGGATGGCACTTTACGGGCGGCTGTGGACGGCGTCTCCTTCGAAATGCGATCCGGCGAGACTTTGGGCATCGTGGGTGAGTCCGGATCAGGAAAGTCAACGATGGCGCGCATGGTCCTGGCGCTCGACGAGCCTGACGAGGGAGCCGTTCAGTTTGCAGGCCGGCCTTGGACCACGCTCGCCGAATGCGAACGGCGGGCTCGGCGGCGGTCGCTATCGATCATTTACCAGGATCCTCTTGGCTCGTTCGATCCACGTTGGACGGTCGGACGCATCATATCCGACAGCCTTTCGAGCGATGTTGAGACACGGCGCAAGCGGAAGGAGCGTGTTATCGAACTGCTCGATCTGGTCGGGCTATCCCAGGCCTTGCTGGACCGACGACCGCTCGAGCTCTCGGGCGGTCAGCGCCAGCGCGTTGCGATCGCCCGCGCGATCGCACCAAATCCTGCCGTAATCGTCTGCGATGAGCCGGTTTCGGCGCTTGACGTCTCGATCCAGGCCCAGGTCTTGGACCTGCTCGGCTATCTGAGGGACCACCTCGACGTAAGTTATCTCTTCATCTCGCATGATCTCAGTGTTGTTCGTCATATCAGCGATCGCGTCATAGTTATGCGTCGGGGGAGAATTGTCGATAGTGGCGTCACTGACGAGATATTTCGTAATCCACAGTCTGAATATACTAAGAGCCTTATCGCCGCCATGCCGCGTCTTGTGCGGGACCAACAGATAGGTCATTCAGCTACGATCCTCGAAGAAGGCATTGCGTGAATGCCTTCGAATTCGATCCCTTATCATTAAATTGTCTATCTCCGACCGCTTGGGCATTCGCCTTTGCACCTGCCGATTTGGTCACGATTGCGCGCTCGTTCATCGCTCGACCAGGACAGTCTGTGGCGCGGGTTCCCACTAGATGGACGACCGGCGCGCCGAGCAGGGCTAGCCGAGTTCGAACACTCGCTAACCGTGAGTCGGCGTTCCGCAAATGTCGAATTGCAAGTCATCGATTGAGTGCCCGCAAGGACACTGGCGACTCTTGCTCTCCTGCTAACGAGCTCGGAATTTTCGCTTTGGCGATAGCCTTGCGATCATGGTGCAGTCCCCGACAACGAGACCGTGTTTGTCAGGTTCAAAACATTCGGAGTCAATATCGATTTCATGACGCCTATTCAGCCCCTTGCTTGCGACTGATGCGCGGCTGGCACGGTCGTTGCTATCGGATAATGAGGTAACGCGGCGTAAGGGCTGAGTGCAGCCCTAGATGAAAGAACACTTTTCCGCCCGGAAGCCGTGGGTCCGTTGAGAAAGAAGCAAGACCTTGAATTTTTCGCATTCTGTTTGATGGAGAGCGATTTGGATGTGCCTATAAGAGCTGACGAGCCAAACCGCGACATCTGGACATATCGGCACTGTCAAACGACCGTTGCGTTGTCAGCGTTGCCTGGCCCGGTGAACAATTTCAGCGAGCGAGCGGCAGTGGGGGGCGCATGACTAGAATTCGGCTGACTGCTCAAGCGTCCCGGCTGCGGAGGTCACCGACACAATAGGCGCTTCAGCGACGCATCGCGTCGCCATTTCGCCGACGAGTTCGCCGCAGGTCGCATAGCGTACCTCCAAGGCGGAGCAAAAAGAGGTCAATAATAGGCCCCCCGTAATTCGGGCAATACGGAATCGTCGTCATGTCGCAAACGATCGGCTCAGATAGCGAGTGCACCGCGAATGAAGGGGCAGAGCACTGGTCAGATCCGAAACACAATCTTTCATCAGATGGCGACTTTGTTCGGTACTGGAGCCGAGCTGCCGATCGGTTGCGCGCGGTGGCCGCCGTCGGGAGGCGAACCGAAGAGGCGATCAAAAGGACCGGGACTGGCTTGCAGCTATCCTCCGAGAACTTTAACAATCACGACCTGTCAGATTTCCCGTTGCGACGCTGTACCCTCAATCGTGCGCAGCTCTACGGAGCAAAGTTGGATCGGGCAGACCTTTCTGGGGCGAATCTTATCTGTCCGGGGCTAGAAAGGGCAAGTTTCCTCGGGGCCAAGCTCGATTTTGCGTATATGCATGCGATTGCAGCGCAGGTCTGTAACTTCGATGATGCCAGTCTGCGCAATGTAATTGATGCAACAGGCAGCCTGTTTCACGGTTGCAGCATGAAAAGAACACGCTTTGACAACGCCATGCTCAGCGGGCTTCTCGCTTACCAATGCGACGCGAGTGATGCTGTATTTGATGGCGCGGAGCTACAGGGTTCGACCATCAATGAATGTTTCCTTCGTTCCGCTTCCTTCCGCTTTGCCAAGCTGAGCCAACTCACGATCACGAAATCACATCTGGCGTCTTGCTCGTTCTTCCAGTCAAAGGGGAACTGTTTATCGATTGTGCGTCCCACCTCGGTAGATGGTCTTGTCCTGGAAGGCGCTCATCTTCCGTATCTGAGACTCTCAAAGGTAAGCGGCCGCATTGCAGCGAGAGCCATGAGCGCACCATTTGCCGATATTCACTTGTCAGATCTTTCAAATGCGGAGCTTGAGCAGGCAGATTTGACCGAGGCGCGGCTTTTGTCCGTAAGCTTGTCCAACGCAAACCTCGTCGGTGCCGTGGTCAACGGTGCATCCATTCATTCCTGCCAGCTCGACGGAGCGGACCTGTCTCTGGCATCAGGCGAATGCATTTCGATAACAGAGAGCACAATGCGAGCCGCCAAATTATCGGGCTTTCGTGGCCGCTGTGCCTTTGTGCGCGACTGCGATCTCGAACGCGCAGACCTATCCAATGCTTATCTCTACAGGTCGATGATCACCGGTGATCCCCCGCAATCAATGGCACTGGATGAGGCAAATCTCGAAGGATCGAATATCGTTCAGGCATATCTCGCCGCAGGAATGACAAGAACCAATCTGGAGGCAACGCGGGCCGCGTACGTTCGCATGAACCAATCGTCCTTGCGCGAGGCGAACCTGAGTGGGATGTCGCTGTTCCAGGCCAGCTTCGTAAAGGTGGACTTTTCGGGCGCTAAGATAACCACATTCGAGCCACCATTCTTTGCAGACCGATGTCCGGGCCTACAGGACGCTCTGAAGGGGGATCAGCCACGCGAGCCATCAAGCTATCTGGCTGAATTCTCATCGTTGATCAGACGGGGTCGAGAAGGGTCCACCTGACGGCTTCGGAGACTGCAAAATAGAAGGGAATGCAGTGTCGGTGAGCTTAGGACAGCTCTGGACGGTCGTCCGGGCTGTGAGCGAGCGCTAAAGCGCTATGGGGCTCGTTGGCATTGCAAGCAGATACGAGAGGCAGGGCAGACCTTCTGCGCGATCCGACCAATCAGATCGCTCTTTTGGCGTTCAAAGAGACTGGAGTAGGAAAATGCATCTGGCATGTCTTTCCGCAGGTAAAGCGTTCATCCGGGAGGTGGCGAGAACAGGGCAGACAATCGGGACGGTACATACTCTCGGCGCCCTGCATCTTGGGCATGCAGAACTGATCAGAAGGGCGGCATTGGAGAATGACGTCGCGATCGTCACAGTCTACCCGAACAAGATCCAGCTTAGACCAGGTGGGAGCTACGATTTCAATTTGGACGAAGATATTGGACTTGCATTGCGTTCGGGAGCAACTGCCGTGATTTCCTCCAACGACACCGAAATGTTCCCGCCTGGCTATCGAACCTTTGTATCGCAAGGCAACTGTCATTTGCGCTTAGGGGGGCGTGATGCGTATTTGAAGGAAGCCGTTACCGGGGCAGTCCGCTGGATCTGCTATGCAAGGCCAACTCGCAGCTACTTCGGCCTGAAAGATATCGGTCAGGCGATCCTGGTGAAGCGCGCCGTCGCAGACCTCCTTCTGGATTGCGAGATAAGGTTTGTGCCGACCGTGAGATACAAGAACGGAGTGCCCATTTCGTCGCGTTTGAGGCGATTTAGCCGTTCCGAGCTTGATGAGCTGTCTTGCCTTTTCACGGCACTCAACCATTCGAGGAAAGAGATCGCCCAAGGGGTATCTAGGGTGAAGGATCTGGTCGCGTCGGCCACATCTCAGATCAAGTTCCGCCACTTTAAACTCGATTTTGTTCGAATCGTCGGCGCTGACAACTTCGAAGACCTAGAGCAAGTCAAGCTCCCTTTCATAATTTTTGGAGCGGCAACGGCTCATGGTCTCAGGATCTTCGATAATATCTACGTTCCAGATCAGGATACTCTCATGAAGGGTCCTTCGGATATCTGGGTCGATCTGCCTGAACAGCCCTAGCCAGACGATTATTCATCCATGACCTTGAGAAAGCTATCCGCTCCGGCCGTATCCCAAGGCGAGGGTCACCTTATGAAGGTGTACTCGGCTTGATGTTGCCTCCAGCGCATAGCCATCTCTAACCAGCGCTGAGAGCTCTTGAGTAGATCAACTAGGAAAGTCAATGCGATCCTTACTGCCCGACATGGTAGGGCGAGGTTAGCTGCACTGTGAGGTAGCCTGGTCGAGCGGCCCGTCGCAGCCAAGCGCTGCGGCAGCTCGAATCGATGAACCGCGCCACACCGTAAACTCTCGAGAGCAAAATCTGCAGAGATGATCATGACAAGGCGATCGGAAGATTATAGGGCTGAGGATTCGTGTGTTATCCCGCTGAGCAAGCTTGATGTAAGCGAGGGCAAGCGCTTTCAAGACGACAGCATGTGGGTTTGTTTTGAGAGGTTGCGAAAGGAAGATCCCGTTCACTACTGTCAAGACAGCGCTCATGGTCCGTATTGGTCCGTAACGAAATACCGGGATATCGTAGCCGTAGACACAAACCACAAAGCATTCTCGTCAGAAGACGGTGTCACTATCGTCGACGTGCCTGGCGAGCACTGGACCCCGAGTTTCATCAAGATGGGGCCTCCCAAGCACGCCGAGCAGCGCAATACCGTCAGCCCGATCGTCGGACCGGAAAGCTTGACGAAGCTCGAAAGCTTGATCCGGTCTCGGGTCAGGGCGATTCTCGCGCGCTTGCCGCGCAACGAGGCCTTCAACTGGGTGGACATGGTCTCCATAGAGTTGACGACGCAAATGCTCGCCACGCTGTTCGACTTTCCATTTGAGGATCGGCGACTGCTGACCTATTGGTCAGACGTCGCTGTTACAGCTCCGAGAGCAGACCATGCAATCGACAGCTGGGACAAGCGAAGCGCCATCTTGTCCGAGTGCCTGGACTATTTCACCCGGCTTTGGAACGAGCGCATCAATGCCGAGCCGCGCCTCGACCTGATTTCCCTGATGGCGCATTCGCCCGCCACACGGCAGATGGACCCGAGCGAGTTTCTCGGAAATCTGATTCTGCTGATCGTTGGGGGCAACGACACCACGCGCAACTCAATCACCGGCGGCCTCCTGTTCATGGGTCAGTACCCCTCCGAGCTGCGAAAGCTAATTGACAAACCCAAGCTGATCTCAAGTGCCGTGTCCGAGATTATTCGGTACCAGACGCCAATCGCACATATGCGCCGAACCGCCGCGATCGACAGCATCGTAGGCGGAAAACAGATCAGGAAAGGCGACAAGGTCGTCATGTGGTACATCTCCGGTAACAGGGACGAAGAGATCATTGAGAACGCCAACAATTTCGTGATCGATCGCAAGAATGTGAGGCAGCATCTCTCGTTCGGATTCGGCATCCATCGCTGTCTTGGTCGACATCTTGCGGAGCTGCAGCTGAGGGTCCTCTGGGAGGAGATTTTGGATGCGGAATTGTGGTTCGAGGTCGTCGGCGAACCCGAGCGGATTGCGTCTAACTTCGTGCACGGCTATTCCGCTCTCCCCGTGCGGATTGCAGCCTAGGCCCAAATTACTCTGCTCACGCAGACGGCAGGCGGCGGAGCGGGCTTGTCCTGAACCATCTTTGATTTCTACAAGCAGCGCAGCTGGGGTGATCGACGGGAAACAATGCTGCATGTCGGAAGCTTACCGGCCCGGCAGACGCTTGGAAGGGCCTGCGAGAAGCGATAGGTGAGGCGCGCGTCTCGACGCGCAAGCGCTTGGCATGCCGAAAATTGAACCTCAACGGCTACTCCGATGCAGGTCTCCGGGCCACCTCGAATAGTTGAAACAATAGAGGCCAATGACCTTGATGTTGAAAATTGTAGCTGTGGCAGCGATTTTCCTTGGAGAAGCTCTTTCGATATTCGCCGAGTTGATTGCCTCAAGGCAATTCGGAAAGGCCGGTGGCGATCTGGCGATGCTTTGGCCGATGTTTCTCCTGGTGAGCTTGGGTGGCATCCTCCTCGTTTTCGGATACGCGCTGGGCTACATGTATCTGAAGAATATCTGGATCATTGTCGCGATATCGGTGGGAGCGATCCTGGTCGTGGAACCGATACTCGCCGTTCTGCTCTTTAGAGACGTGCCGACAGCCGGTTCACTGATTGGGCTGATTCTCGGTGGGTTTGGTGCGCTCGCTGCCATATTTCTATGAAGGTGATCTCACCGGGCCCGGATGGGCGCCGCACATTTGCGAAATGCAGGCTGAGGATCTGCGGAAGGTCGATTCAGCCGGTTCGGACGAGGAAAAATATCGATGCTGATCGACCTTCAGCATCTCGTCATCGGTGTACGGCCGTTAGATTGTTAAGCTCTTATGACAAAGTCCCCTTACCGTTAGCAGGGACGCGTGTGGCGAGCGTAGGTCTGCCAATCATAAGCCGGCCATTGCTGCTTGACCATAAGTCGCCGATTAGGCCGCGAGTGTTCTCTCGGCTACCTACTAACGTTTGGGGACGACTTGACTCGGTCGGCGTGGACGGAGCCATCGGCAGACGGGCAAGACTCGTACCGGATCGCGTCGAGGCCAGGGCACTTCAGCCGCGGTCACGTCTCGGCTGCTTACACCGACGCAGTTACCCGCATCGCTCTCTTCAGCAACATGGAGCTCCGACGGAAATGAAACTTGGTGACATCGGCTTTCTTGTGCATCCGCAAGAACGCTTTTAGTCAGCTAGTCGTCAGGCACGCGGCCTATCCAGACGGGCTGCACATTCGCGACTTTTACGGAGACGAAGCATGACGGGGATTGGCCGAGCTGGCACATCGGAGGGGTGGGCCGCAGGAGGCGACAGCACCGGGGACGTAAGCCGTTCGAGCCTGGAGCCCAGGCCTTTACCGGGAGGACGCAATCAATCCTTCGATGCCGTGATGGAGCGGATGCGCTCTGGGCCTCAAGACAGAACCGCGGCGCTTGGCAACCCAACGTCGGATGGGGCGCCGCCAACGCGGGACGAGATCAAGGCAGCAAGGCAAAAAATGACCAGCCTGCTTGAGGAGCTTGAAACGAGCCGCCGAGCGGCCACGCGCGCCCAGAACTTGGAAGAGGCGCAAGAGCTGATCGATCAAGTCGTTAAAGCAGGCTCAACTGTTCTGGAGTACTACGCGGATCTGCCTGCCAACTTGGCGCGTCGCATTCTGCCCGACGATCGGGCTCGCCGGCTCCGCGATGACACGGTGGACGCGGCCGATGAATGTAACATAGTGGCCACCAAGATTGTCTACGAGCTGGAGAAGAAAAGAAAGGAAGCATTAGGCTGGCTCGAGAGGATCAAAAGCACCGGTACGCCCGCCCAGGTGAGCGGCGCGTTTAAAAGCGTGGCGAACCACTATGCAGCCTGCATGGATTGGTGGGGAAAGAAGGTGTTGCGCTTCGAGCGGATACAGTCTGCCTGTGCGGCTACTGCCAGCTTGCCAAGCAGCACGCCCGAGATGCGCAAGGCCGAAGAGGCCGCACTAAGACTGCATACCGGCTGGGCTCTCAATACGAAGTGCATGTATCTGCAAGCGCGGATTGCTCTCGCGGAGCTCTTGATTGACTCGCGAGCAAGCACGCTCGACCCAGACGTGCGCGATGCCCTGATGGACGAGACCGGGCGGGTGCGTCAGCTCGGGACTTTCATCGGGGATGTTTTTCCGGCATTCGTCTCCACGTCCGACGCCGTTCTGAACCGCAATGGAGCAGTGCTCGACGCGGAGCATCGCTCCGTTCTGGAAGGAGTCATGGAGCGGCTTTCGGAATTTGCATCCGGGCTGAGCGGCATCGTTACCAGCCTGAGGCAGGTCGGAACGGGAGCTGAAGTTCCCCTGCAGTTGCTGGACGAGATCGTGGAAGGGGCGTGGGTGACCGCAAACGAGGTCATGCGGCTGCTGGCATTGCAGCCAACTACGCCAGCCACGATTGAACCGCCGGCTTGGGCTGAGCTGCCGGAAAATACTGCCGGGGTGAGCCACGGCAATTCAGGTCGCAGAAAAGGAAAAGGAAAAGCAAAAGGAAGGCGCGCAGCGCCTGCAGGCGAGGGGAGTTCAACGGCCAGCTCATCCGAGCCGCAAGTCGCGAGGCCCGATACCGCTACGGCTCCGACGCGCAAGGTTATCGTGCGCTCAGATCTCGGTACCAAGAAGCTCGCCACCACGGAGGAAGCACGTTCCTCATCCGCTGCAACCGAGCACCTCCAGATGTGGCAGGCGCCGCCGTCCAAAGAAGCCCTGGCGGGATTACTTGAGCGATTGGATAAGCTGCTGCAGTTCGATCTGCCGGCTCAGCAGAGGGCGGTCTCGCAGGCGCGCCAGATGAAGCCCGAGGACGCCGAACACGTCTTGGATCGGGTTATTACGCGCTTGCAGACGCAGGCCGACGAAATTGATGCCTGTGTAATCGCGCTGCAGGAGCCTCGCCGACGTGGCCTGCTCACGCCTTCGCAAGTTCCCGAAGTGCACGACAAAATAGTCCGACTCAACGGGATATTGTCCGAGCTGCAGGGACAGGCAAAATCATTGAAAGCGCAGAAGACAGCGATCACGAGCGATTGCATGAAGACCTACCCGTTTCCATCCCAAAAGTACCTCGAACAGTTGCGCGCGACGGGGGAACTGGAGTCAGTGGATCCGCCGCGCGCCTTGAAGGGAGAGCCAGGGAAGCTATTCGAGATCAAGCTGCAGCCCAAGGCGCTGCGCAGCGGCGCGATGCCACGGCCGATGTGGGTGCACATCCATACCGAGCAGTTGGTTTATGCCTCGCAATTGGCAGCGCTGGGCGATCGCGAATTCGCCGCATGCCACGTGAAGTCCGACGAACAGCGCGGATACAATCAGCATTGGCAGAACGCTCGAGCCGCCGAGGGTCACGAGAATGTCGTGATCCACCGCGGCAAGCTCACTCCTGTGTTCTGTCGGTCCTTGTTGAGCACCGCCGCTGGCCGGCCGTGGCAGCCGCTTCCCGATCCGGAGCACGTTTCAGCGCAGATGGCTCGACTGGGGATCTAGTGAGCTGGTTGCCTTGCGGCGGTGAGCCGTTCGGTGGCAGCGTTCATGCCTCCAGACCGGCGCGGCGGATTTCCTGAGCAGCGCCGAGCCCATCTTACAAAAGGCACGTGGCGAACATCGGCACCCATGCGAGAAGTTAGGCCGCTGAGTATTGCAGATGGAAAACATGTACCTGATACTGGCGGCAATCCGCCCGGATGTAACAGTGCTGTCGCCTGTTTGCCCGCGGCAAACTGGGCGCGCAAACCCTCGGCGGAGCTTCAACGGATTACGGATGGTTCGGTGGCACGGGAGCTGAGCATCATGGCCGCTTTGACGGATCAAGCCGGGCGGTGCACAACAACGCCGCCTGTTTGCTACTTTTGCATAAGGCTACCACGGTCCCAGCATCAAGCCTCCTAGGCCCCCAAAGATGCTGGGGCTCGTCGTTCTTCCTTGAGCGTCTCTGCAGCCCAGGCGAACAAGACAATGGTAAGCGATCTTCGCAGTCTTCTCACTCGCTGATGAACATCGCGCGCCCAAGTGTGACGCAGGCGCGTTCGGGAGGCGCATGTGCGGGACCATGCAAACCGACTGTCGTCTTGCTCGGACGATACAAGCCGGAAAAACGCTGTACTCGAGTGCTCCCAGACATGCATCGACCACTCCGCGGCGCGTCCCGCGTTCGATCATGAAGCAGATTGCAGGTTCCGAGCGGGCTAACATTGAGCCGTACGGTGATGTCCGGCCTTATCCATTCCCTAGATAGATCTGATCAAGAAAATCAATTTTACCGCTTACAGCGTCGTCATATAGACCCGAGGACGGTTGGGGCCAACCTAGGGAAGCGATTTCTCGGATGAAAAAGTCTGTGTTAGTGACGGCGAGCGCCCTCGCGCTTGCAACTGCGGCGGCTCCTTTTGCTGCAAAAGTTGCCGCGCAACCGGTTGCCGGCAGGGTGGAGGTAGCCGATACATCATATCCTCAGTGCGCGGACGAGCCGTTGGATGGTATCTGCGACCTGTTCTTTTGTTTGACCGATCCCTCGTGCGTGCGACACTGAGGACCGAAAACAAGTCAAGCAGAGAACGAGGATTGAGCCTCGTGCGGCCGCTTGCTCCGACAGCGGCCGCGTCCTCATGGCGTACGGTTAAACTGGCAGATGGTGCAAGCGGCGCCATCTCAATTCTCTTAAGATGATCAAAGCGATTGCTCACTTTCAGCCAGTCTGTGATTACCGCCGCGCGCAGCCGCCGCATCGGCGTAGGTTGGGTAAACGGGAAAAGTCGTTTAGATCGCGACGCTGTGTTCCGATGCGAGCCACAGCTCGATCTAAAACTGTCGAATTTCTATTGCTTTTCCCTGCACGCCCATAGCGCCCTTCGATTCAATGGTTCGCATTTCGGACGCCATGGATGTCCATTGTTCCCGCTATGCCTAGGGTAGCCGTCGTGGCGTGACGACGTTTCGTTTATGGTTGGGTGTGAAATTGAGTGGCGCCGTCTCCGGCATCATGAGCATGGCAAAGAGCCCGGCCGCGCTAGCGAAAAGCATGTACCAGGCGGGCACGAGTGCACTCCCGGTAAGGTGGATCAGCCAGGTGACGATCGGTTGAGCTGTGCCTCCGAAAATCGCTATCGCAAAAGCGTAAATCGTCGCGAAGGCGCCGCCACGAATGTTCCTGGGCAAACCTTCGGCCATGCTCACGTAGAAGGCGCTATACGGAATCGTTCCGATCAGGGTGAGGGCGCCGAGACCTCCTAGAAGTGCGAAGGCACTGCGGCTCTCTGCAATCCACAAGAATACCGGATAGGTCATCAGCAATGCAGTGACCTGCGGCCATATCATGATGCGACGACGGCCTGCGCTGTCGGCGAGCAGGCCGCCCAGCAGTGCTGCAGCGATTCCGACCACATTGCTGATGAGCGTGGTAGCAAAGGCGAGCGGCGCGGAAACGTGGAGGGTGTTCATCGCGTAGGTAGTCATATATCCCGTAACATAAGTAGTGATCGTGCAGCTGGCCAAGATGACAAATCCCAAGCTCATGATGCGGCGATCGGCACGCGATTGGCCTGCAGGCTGGGTGACCAGAACGTGCGCCTCGGGCCGGTGCAACGTTTCGGGTAAGACGCTCCGCAACCAAAGTCCAAACGGCAACGTAGCGGCGCCGAGCAACAGCGCGATCCGCCATCCGTACGCATTGAGCGCTTCGCTTGTCATGGTGAGCGAGAGTATTTCTCCAACCAACGCTCCGGCCGTCGCAGCTATCTGTTGGCTCGCGGGCTGAAAGGAGACAGCAAGACCGCGCGCGTCAGCGGGGGCCGCTTCCATCAAGTAGGCCGTCGTCGGACCCACTTCACCTCCGAGAGCAAAGCCTTGCAGCAAGCGTGCGAAGACGACCAGTGACGGAGCGGCAAGTCCTATTGTCTCATACGATGGCGTGATAGCTAACAATAGGACCGCGGCACTCATCATGGTAAAGCTGGCAGTCATCGCGGGCCGTCGGCCGGCCCGATCCGAATACGAGCCGAGTACGATGGCCCCGATCGGTCTGGTCACAAAACCTGCGCCGAAGGTTGCGAGTGACAGCATGAGGCTAGCGAATGAGTCGGTTGCCGGGAAGAACGCTTGGCCGATCTGTATCGCGAAAAAGCTGTAGGTCCCGAAGTCGTAGAATTCGAGAATATTGCCGATGGTTGCGCCCAACATGGCGCGGCTCGTCAAGCGTTCGTCTGCGGGATCGAGGACCGGCTCCAGCCTCTCTCGAGTAGATTGCCTCGACATCCTCGACCCAATCTGAAGCGCAATCCCTGACCCAAACTTTTTGGCCAGCTAGGTCAAACTGTTGCATTCCACTTGCCCGAACTCGTCCCTCACGGCCATTGCGCCAGTCAACAGTAGGCTGAAGCGTGTCACGACGAAGCTCACCGTAACGTCTGCAATAAAGATGCCTGTCTTTGAGTCGCCGTTTAGCCCCTGATCTGACCGCTGGCCTGGCCGGCAAAGACAAATATGAGAAGCTGCTGAGTTCGTCGGATGGCTGCAGATTTTTGCGCTGCTGTGGCGAGTGTGCGACAAAATTGACGGGCGCCGCACACGACTGACGACGATTCGAGCCATTCCGCCTCGGCCAGGTTGCGTCCGGTCCCTAAGGAGCCAATGGGCTAGGCTCTTCATCGCCAAGGCGCTTGCCGCCGCTCAGCGTGCCTGCGGCGGTTTCTCTCGCGCGTGCAAGATCACCATTTATAGGTGCTCCGCCTACGGCCGCGGCCGGGTCGCCAGCGAGCGGGCGGCCCGTCTGCTCAGGGGCCGCCTCGCCGATCTCCGGCGCGAGGGCGTCCCCGGAACGGGGACAAGGCGCGGCGTATTCGGCCCCGAGGCCGACGATGCCAATCTCGAGTTGTTCGGTGAACGCTGCCAAAGTTTGGGGGGCGTACATCTTAGTCAACACTTGGGGAGCTGTTAACGCAAATCAGTGACGCCACACGTAGGAGCTACCGTTCGTGTGCCCGGACGGGCGAGCACGAATGCAGGTTACGTTTCTTCGCCAACGGACCGTTGGAACAGAATTCACTCGTGTCCTGAATAAGGAAAATCGTCGAAGTCGCCGCTGAAATGTCCGCTTTCTCTAAGCGCGCCCTGACACGAGCGCCATCTGCATGACGCAGGGCGTCAATAGCAGCCAGGACAAAGTTGGCCGTTCGTATTTGCTCATCTGAGGATGTAGCATTCCGCTCGACCGATGTAGTTCCGGACTGGCAGTCCGAGGTTGCATCATGGCGCGCAGGATCAGACGCACTGGGGACGTCACGGAGTCCCATTATACGCAGTGCCATCCGCAGTCCTGGCACCACCGGCACCGCCGCACCTGAATGATCGTCTCGGCTGCTTTGCGTCTGAGCGATTTCGTTCTTCATCCAATCAGGTGAGCAGTTCGCTCACGGTTGCCGGACCCTCACGTAGGTCGCGCTCTCTTCTGTTTTCGCGCTGGCGCGGCTACGGTTAGCGGCCATTGCATAGGCTCGAAGTGTAAGCCAGAACGACTGGTCGCGAGCAGAGATCGAAATGCACGTTCGGTGCAAGGCTGGATCTTGCCACGATCCGCATCGCCTGGACCTCCTAACCAGCTTTACCGCCAGATGAATGCGAGGCACGACGCAGACCTGCGCGCCCGACTGGGAGGTCAGGCGGAACGAGATTTGGCTCGGAGATGATCGCATCAGAAGTGGCAGATGCGGCCGCGGGTTTGTCTCCCTTCTTCGACCTTTGTCAGCTTCTCGAAAGCCAGCCTCTTTAACACTCAAACTTGGCCTCTCGATGACGAAGCCGCCCATGTCTGAATTCGTAACGAACTTCAGCTCACTCCCTGGGGAGATCTTCAAGAGGCCTTTGTTTCCATAATAGAAAGGAGAGCTTTATGGATCCGAACCCGATCGACAATCGTTCGCCAGAATCACCAACGGCGCACGTCTGGACACAAGAGGATCATGATTGTTCAGTCAGATCATGAATGAAGCGGGACCATCATCATCTGCCGCACCTGAGGAAGCGGGAGATGTCTCATTCGCCGCTCCCCAGAGATTCTCACACGGTTCGCAAATCGCGCCTGACTTCATGGTCGAGAGGCTGTTCCACCAGGGTCTCTTGCCTGACTCGGACCAGCCGACGATGACCTATGAAATTCGAGGTCACCGCTACACGGCCGGTTTGGATGGGTCCAATCGCGTTCTTCTTGTTCATAACCCTGCGGAGGACCAAGTGGTTGGGGTCGGCCGGGCGGGGGTACCGGACTTCGGAGCATTCTTCACGGAGCACCGGCGCTTCGGAACGCCGCTACCACAGCAATGGGCCACACCTGCACTGATGGACAAGCTGCGCGAAGAAGGTTTCATGCCGACCGCTAATAACCCCAGAACAATCCAGCTTAACGGACGCGCCTACAAAGCCGAATTAGCCGAAGGAGGGTTCGTTAAGCTTACGCGGGTATGAGACGCAACCCGACGGTGAAGCGATCGCGCGGGACTGGAGCCCTGCGGTCACTTCGGGTCTCGTGGATTGCTTGCGCCGCCAGTGGGTACGCATCATCGGACCCGCTGGTGGCCCACGATGCACGCTCATCCTGGCCACTTCGTCTGGGTGGTGCCGCACCTGTCATCCGGGCTGCAATATTGCCCCCCGTATTGCCTCATCTGAGGATGTTACTTTCGCTTGACCGATGTAGCTCCCGGCTGTCGACGAGTCCGAGGTTGCACCATAGCACGCAGGATCGGAGAATTGGGGGACGTCGCGGAATGCCCATTACGCGCGGCCAGCGTCGCACCTTTAGCCGTGCGCGGGATGATCGTCTCGGCTGCTTTGCGTCTGATCGATCCCAACAAGCGCTGCACGACGGTGGCTGCGGCGGGCCGAACTGTCCGAGATGTTGTTCAGCGAGGCGGAGACTTGCCAGCGCGCTCAGACGGGGCTTGGCGCCAAACAGCGCTCGATGTCGGCTGGGTTCGCGCAAATTGGGCAGCGAAACCGGTGACCGTGGAGGGCACTCGGAAGCGCCGTAGTCTTTGCCGGTGCGAGCCTACATAGACTTGGCGGACGCGGAGGTATTCTTTTGGATTTGGCAGCAAAGGTCGCCTAGCCGCAACCGACCGTCGCAAGTGGCGCAGTCGCTTTCCGTAGCAGTGGGATTGCGCGAGCGTATTTATCGGATGGGAGTCCTGTCAATTGGCCCTACCAGATCTGGGCGTTTTGCAAGCAGCACCTCCACCGTAGGGTCACGGTAGATCGCTTGCACATAGGCGTGTGCAGCCAGCTTCGAAACGCGGATAAGAGCGCATGACGAACATCAAGCTTAGCTACCAGTCCATTGCGGATGCACGCGCACAGCGAACCATCGCCGATCAAAACACGAGAGGGAGAACGCTGGCCCCGCGTCGTCGAGGTTTCCAGATGATACGAGGAATGAAGCCGATGGCGCGGATGGTCGTAGCAATAAGGCGCGCGCTCGCCATGTACGATCTCGACCGGTGCTGCGCAATCTGGTGGCTCTATCGTCTCCATTTCGGATTCACCCGCGACGTGATGTTGGGGCTCGCCGCGGTCACGGTTGCTCAGGAGAGATCCCGCTGCGGAATTTAGGAATCGTGGCGTCGAGCGCCTTCCATACGGGCTCGGCCGCGAACCTGCCGCAGGCTACCCGTTTGGCTAGCGAACAAAGGCGTTGCTCAACGCCAATCGCCTCAAGTCTCTCCCAGCCAACAGGCCGCAAATCACATCGTGTACCGGCGGCCTGCGCGGGGCACCGATGGTGCCTGCCAACGCGATCAGCAGCCCGCGAAGATCGGACTTGTGCTCGCACTTCACACCTAAAGTCGAAACTGTCGACGGATGATGCTGCTCATAGCCGAGTTGTGAGTGGCCGAACGGTGGCGCAAGCGATCGTCGAGGATTGCGACGATGAGCAAGGCGGCCGCTGCGCGACATGCCGCCCTTACTAAGAACCGATTGTCAGGTTTGAGACGGACGTCCAAAAGTCGACACTTACATGGCTTGGAAACGATTGGAGAACCGCCAATTTTCAAGCGGCACGCTGCTTGCTCTATCGAAAGCCAGCGGACGCAGTTCCCGCATGCCCGCTCTTTGAAGCCGAGTATGCATCTTCCGAATGCTTCCACTCACCGCACAAGTCCGGCTGGCTAACTTCAGGACAACTCCCATGAGAAATTCGCTTTTTCTCGCCGCGTCGCTATCCATGAGCTGTTTGATGGCCGCGGGACTGTCCCAGGCGCTAGCGCCTGCGAGCGGGGCTGAGGATCCTTTTCTTTGGCTTGAGGAAGTCGAAGGGCCGCGCGCATTGGCTTGGGCTCACACCGAGAACGGCAAGACACTCAGTGCGCTCCAATCTGACCCACGTTACCAGCGCTTCTACGGGGAAGCGCTCCGCGTTCTTCAGGCCAAGGACCGGATTCCGTACGTCTCATTGGGACGGCGCGGTCTCGATAATTTCTGGCAGGACGAGAACCAGGTGCGCGGCGTCTTGCGGCGTACGACCCTTGAAAGCTATCGAACCCAAAGCCCACGATGGGAGACCATTCTCGACGTGGATGCTCTGGCGCACGCCGAGAAAAAGAATTGGATTTATGAAGGGGCGAGCTGCCTTCCG
The DNA here is from genome assembly GCF_900094605.1 of Bradyrhizobium shewense. Classification (GTDB taxonomy): domain Bacteria; phylum Pseudomonadota; class Alphaproteobacteria; order Rhizobiales; family Xanthobacteraceae; genus Bradyrhizobium; species Bradyrhizobium shewense. The sequence continues at coordinate 386,719 of NZ_FMAI01000005.1, forward strand.
TCCCAAGGGCGCCTTTGCTTGCTCCACCTTTCAGAAGGCGGAAAGGACGCTGTGTTCGTCCGCGAGTTCGACGCAGTCGCCAAAACCTTCGTCTCGAACGGCTTCGAACTTCCCGAGGGAAAACAGGAGGTCACTTGGGTAAACAGCGACACGGTCCTAATTGCACGAGATTGGGGCGACGGGACCATGACGCAAGCCGGTTACCCTTTCGTTGTCAAGGAGCTCAAGCGCGCTCAGTCGCTCGCGGAAGCACACGAGGTCTTCCGTGGCGAGCCGACCGACGTCGGGGTCACTCCATTCGTGCTGCGCGACAGTGAAGGCAGGATCCATGCGACCGGCGCCGTGCGCAGCATCAGTTCGTTCGAGCATGAGTATGTGCTCTTTGGGCCCGAGCCGATTAAGCTCAATCTGCCAAAGAAGGGGGCCATCGGCGGTATCGCGAGTGGTCGCCTGCTGGTGACGCTAAACGAAGACTGGATGCCACCGTCCGGAGACACCCCCTTCTCAGCCGGCTCGATCATCTCGTATGACCTGGCCGAATGGAAGCAGGATCCGCTGCACGCCAGACCCGCGCTCGTTTTCAAGCCTGGGCCTCGACAAGCGCTCAGCGGATTCACCGCCACAAGAAACGTTTTAATCCTAACGATTCTCGACAATGTTCAGAGTAAGGCGTTCGTCTACAAGTACCATCAGGGCGCCTGGCGGGCCACGCCGATCCCGCTTCCAGAGAATGCGAGTGTCGGTCTGACTGCCGCTTCGCATGAAACGGACGAGGCCATGTTCACCGTCTCCAGCTTTCTCAGCCCGACGATGCTCTGGTACTTCGACGCCGCAACCGAACGCCTTGAGACACTGAAGACGACACCTCCTAGGTTCGACGCCTCGAGACTTGTCGTCGAACAGTTCGAGGCAATCTCGCGCGATGGCACCCGCATTCCTTACTTTCTGCTACGACCAAAGAGCGCAAGGCTTGACGGATCAACTCCGACGCTTCTCTATGGGTATGGTGGGTTTCAGACTCCGCTCATCCCCTCTTACGCGGGCCTCACGGGACGACTCTGGCTCGAGCAGGGCAACGCGTATGTTGTCGCGAACCTGCGGGGCGGCGGTGAGTTCGGGCCCCAATGGCACCAGACTGCCCAAGGAGCAACGAAGCAGCGCACGTGGGATGATTTTATCGCCGTCGCGGAGGACTTGATCCGGCGCAAGATCACTTCTCCCCGCCGGCTGGGCGTAGTCGGCGGTAGCCAAGGAGGCCTGCTGGTAGGGACCGCAATCACCCAACAACCTGACCTCTTCAATGCGGCTATCTTACAGGTTCCGCTGCTCGACATGGTTCGGTTCACCAAGCTGGGCGCCGGAGCCTCCTGGATCGGCGAGTATGGCGATCCCACCATTCCTGCAGAGCGCAAGTGGCTCGAGGCCTACTCGCCCTATCAAAAGTTGGTGCCAGGCAAGACCTACCCGGCCCCCTTCATTCTCACCTCCACCACGGACGACCGTGTGCATCCAGCGCATGGCCGCAAGGCAGCGGCGAGGCTCGCTGCGTTGGGCCAACCGTATCTCTATTATGAGAATACCGACGGGGGGCATAGCGCCGCCGCCAACCTCATTGAACAGGCGCGCCGGATCTCTTTAGAATATACTTATGCATCCCGGCGGCTTGTTGATGAGTGATGTCGAGGACTAAAATACTTCAACGATGACGCTTGGCGGACGACGTTATCGGCAGCGGCGTCAGCAAGCCCGTCTTTGCTCATTCTCCGCAGACTATGGTATCTCCCTGGGGATTAATCCGAGCGATCAGCTACGCCCCCGCCTATCAGTCCGGGTAGGTCACTCAAGGCCGATTTCTCGTTGATACCCACGAGGCATTGCGTGTGAACAGCCCTCAGGGGCAAACCGGTGCGTTAGCCTCTCGATCCCGTGGCTAACTTCATTGGCAGTGCGGATGCGGATAGGGATAGCGCCTTTCTCATCAAGTCCCCTCGATAGGCGCCAAGTCGCATCCACGCTGCTTTCCAACTGTTGCTGACCGGCGTTATGTCGCTCAGTCGTGCGATGCTGTGTTTCTCTCGCATCTCAGTGCCGACAATTTAAGTGTGCAATCATCATTTGGCTCGCTTTTAGTCAATCATCCGGTTGAAGGCTTACTGGAATTCCACAAATGCACTCCGACAATCGACCGATACGCGGAGTGCGACGAACATGGCAGTACAATATGTACGGCGGAGCTATGGGCGGGCGCAAAGCACCTAATTCGCAATTGACGCCACAGGTGACCTGCCCTCTAACGGGGCGGAGTATCTACGATGGTATGGTCCGCAACCGACAATGTCTCACTGATGAGCAGCCTGAGGCCTGTCAGCTTGCGGTAAGCTATCACAGATACAGAGCCCTTTGGGGTTAACGGGATGTGGCAGGGACAGCGCTATTGCTCCAGTCGATCAGCGCCGAGTCACCTTTCCGCTAGTCTCAACGGCAGTGCGGATGTGGTAGGGACTAGTTGGCCTGGTTTCAGCCCCCGGGTCGGTGAGCACTGAGCCACGCCCGCACTGTTTTACATCTCGCTCTGACGCTATCTCGACAAGCTTCGCAGGTACTCTGAGGGCCACGTACTTCCATTTCTGCCGCGACGCGCGCAAATGAGTGGCGTTGCACACTACATACCGCGACGAGAGCCGCCTGAACCGCGAGTTCGGCCGCAAGCGCTTCGGCGATGAAGGCTATGCCATGAAGAGTTGGTCGTAGAGCTTGGCGCGGCCTTCCTGCCCGCCAATCTCGGCCTGACACTGGAGGTGAGGGAGGGGCACGCCTCCTATGTCCCCTCTTGGATCAAGGTGCTGAAGAACGACAAACGCGCGAACTTCAAGACCTCGTCCAACGCCCAGCGGGCGGCGGACTTCCTGTATCGGTTTCATGCTAAAAATTCCGCCGCGGCCTGAGCCGCGGCGCGCCTTGTTCTCCCTGAGAACCGGCATCGCGAGTAAGGGGCGACTTCGAATATCGGAGGAGTTGTGCGCCTTATCCACGGGCCAGGGTTGTGGGCTCTACTTGGCCGGTAGAGGTGAATCACCGAAGCATGGGTTGCAGCCACGCATCGAGCGGGGAGGGGCAGCATGGCTCGCAACGTCATCATCTTCTCAGACCCGCAAAAGCGGTGAAGAAGCTCCGCAAGGTATCGAGCGGCCAGAAGGAAATGCTCGTGCTGATTGATCCGCACGCACATGAGCGCGCGCGGCTCATGACGGCGAGGAGCCACCATTCGGTCTCACATCCGAGCGAAGGAGACACCGAACAGGCTGGGAGCTTGCCGCAGCGCGGAGCGACCGCTTGGCCAGTGTCGACTGGTCTTAGCTTGAGTGGTTTGCGTATGTCGCGAATGACGGCGCCGACGTCGGCAGGTGTACGGATAAGGATGGCAACCCCCAATGTCAGCGTTCGCTTACATCAGCAGATGTCGCCGTTCAGTGACAATCGGAATGTCGCCGTCCGTCAACATTCCAAAGTTGTCATCGATCGCCGACATGGGAGTCGAGCGCAACCACGAGCTCATTCATTCCGATATCGGCGCTCGCCGAACGGCTGCAATCCGGCACTCTTGAACCACTGAAAGATTATAACGACTGAATCGATCGTTGTTCAATGTCGGGCGCAATGTGGGGGCGAGTGTTGTAACAAGCTTACGAACAGAAACGTATAGTTGTAAGGAAGTGCCGCGCACCGGCGGTGGCGCGGGACAAGTGCAGCTCGTTTTTGCCAAGCATAGGCTATATATACGCTGAACGGGTTTTGGCTTGTATCAGCCCGCCGCGGCTAACCTGCGTGAGCAGGTGGTGCGCTGCAAGGGTGTCAGCCTTCATGCAGCTTGCGTCATCAAGCCTGCGGGGCAAATTGCCGGGCGACGCTCTAGAGCTGCGCGAGGAATGCATTCTAGGAAAAAATTGCGCACAAGAATGTAGAAGAGCACGGGGCGGCCGAGGAGCCTTTAGGTCTAGAAGGCTAGAAGGACAGATCTGTATTCATGCGTCAGCCCAAAATGGGTCTCTCGAGAGCGCGCCGTCGTTAGAGACCCATCGGCAAAGACCCGTAGCTCTCGTTTAAAGCCTAGAAACGTCTCTAATAAGATACTCGATCGTCGTGAGAGAGGCGGCAAACGTTCCATGCTCTTCATTAATATCTCAGCGACGGGCTGGTCGGAAGAGAAGCGTGCCACAAGAAAGCTTATCTGAACCGGCTGCACCCAGCCGATCGCCGCGATTGCGGTGAGGCGGGAGCCTTAGCGGAGGTCGCGCTGGTCGTGGCGTTGGGCGCACCGGCATCGCGTTCTCTTCAATTTGAGTAAAGCATATGCCACAGCTTCAAACAGACATCCGCCCATTGCGAATTCTGTCAGCTTCTTCTTCCCTCATCGCGGCGCTCTGCTCTTGGTTGCCCGACAGCGATCGCTTGGCTTGAGGATTACGCCTTGACTTCACTGGGATTTGGCGAGGGCAGACTGGATAGAGGGAGTTCTGCTCGATCGCTGTGGAGTTGCCGCGCACCTACACCGCCTCGCCGGAGAACAATGTGGGATCGGCAAATGTTGAACGCCGTTAAAACTGACTGCGCTATTACGGTCGGTCAACGATGAGGTCTGCGTGAGCCTCTCCCGGAACGAGACGAGCGCTCGCGTTGATGTCGGCTCGAAATTTCTGGAGGCTGCCAGCACAGGTGAGACGAGGTGCGATCGGCTGAAAGAAGTCGGCCGCAAAGCGCTTTCCAAATGCCTTGATGGCGGCGCGCCTCTGCATCACGCGGGCCTCCCAGAACGTCGATGATGTTGGCGGAAACGGTGTTCGTCACGGGAGCTATGCGAATGTATCGGTCGTACATTTTGCCTGCTACGGTCGCCCGCACAAACATGCCAAATCGCGCCCATAAGAGTCTCTCTGCCAGAAAAAGTAGCAGGAAAGCTGCGCCAAGGTTTGACAGACGTTCGAGAAACCTCTTTCCAGCGCTAGCCCGCTGAGTGACCCCGGCAATCTCCATTAACTAAGATCAAAGGTGCAATTCAGATCCTTTATTCTCTCGTGAACTTAACGGAAGCAAGAGGTCTCATGCGCTACCTTCTCATCGGAGTGCTCGCACTTCCCATCCTCGTCGGCTCAGGATCGAGTTCGACCGCTGGTTCGCGGGCGCATTCGTACACGTCACCGGTACGCCAGGACGTCTCTTGTCTGCAGGGACGCAGTTGGGGATATCCGGGCAATTGCCAGTTCTCGACCTATGGCCAGTGCAGGGCTACTGCATGAGGTAAATACGCCTATTGCGGCTTCAATCCGACCTACGCTTTCGAGCGGCAAGGAAGACAATCGCGCTGATGTGAATCAGGATTGCTGGTACGCCAAGCGGCGGATTTGAAACATTTGCCCGGACAGGCTCCTGTTGCCATTCGTTCGCCTCACCTTTTCTGCGCTCGCCTTTTCTCGGATGCCGGCCAGGCTCCGCGGATATCCAAAGCCCTGTGCTTCTCGGCCACAGACAAATGAGGAGTATAACATGCGTTCGAGGCAGTGGCTGAGCGGAGATGCATCAAGACAGCCCTCCAAGAAGCCGAAAATTATCAGGCGATACGACTTAACATTAGTGGGCCGGCTGCGGCTGTCGATTTGGCAGGCGGTCGTAAGCGGATTGGCAACGGGGCGCCCTGTGCGCTGAGCCAGCGCTGTGGTCGCCGCGGCGAGTACGTTCGTGGGCTCAAGTTGTTGACTGGCTAGGCGTCCCGCAGCTGCTGCTCTCTTGAGGGTTCTTGCATCTTCAACGCGGCGTGCAGGCGGGCCTTTTCAAGCCGTTGCCTGACTCCGCTAAGGCAACTAGCCAGCTTTGCAAAGTCCGTAACATCGAGATAACCAGAAACAAACTCATCGAGTTCTTCCTGCTGCGTCGCGATGCTCGCAAGTCGTCTGCGAGCGCTATCGGTTAGCGACAGGTTGACGATTCGTGCATCGTTCACGCAGCGCTTACGTCGTACAAATCGCTTATCCTCAAGCTGTTTCGAATGCTTCGTAATGAAGGCCGACTCAACCTTCATCAACTTTGCAACCACGTTTACCGGAACACCGTCGCCCTGTTCCAAGTCGATCAACGCCATCAAGATCATCATTTGAGGTGCAGCAAGGCCCAGCGCATGCGCCTGGAAATAGCGAAGGTCGTCCAGACACACATTAATGGCTCTGATCTCCCACGTGAATCGCCTGAGTACATCCTGACTCGCGGCAGAGCTCTTCCCGAGCCGTCTTTTCAATCCTGGCAGCTTGGACGGCATCAGATTTCAGGGAGCCTCCATCCTTAAACTATTCCGGGCGAGCAGAGCGCAGTTGCGGGGACTATATATGCGCATACTTTCGAAGCGTCGAATCTCGGGTCAATAAGCAATCCCACCAATGGCTTCCGTGCCAACCTTCTTTTGCAGATACGTCCGGTGCCGAAATGCAAAGCACCTTCACACACTCGCCCTGGTGAAATCACTCAAATACTACTTTCATATGCAGAATTCCGGCTTCATGAACTGCTTTTGCATGCGATTACAGCGTGCAACGCCCTGAACGTCGCGAGTCCGGCTCCATAAGCGACACTGCTCCGCCGCGCGATTGGACGGCGAGAATTTTTAGGTTGCCGAGAGCTGCTCCCGGAATCACTAGAGCAACGCGTACGGCGCGGAATCAACCTGCCGGAGCCGGCTCCAGGCTTCGAAAGCAGGAGCTGGAGATCGGCAATAGCTCCTTATTCCACGATAAGTCACAGCCTGGATCGAAAGACAAGTAATCGCAAGTCAGTTCTTCACCAGGTTGTACGTCACGGGCTGTGAAAATTCTGCAATGATCGTCTTGATATGTGTTTGGATGACTGCTGTGATTCATGAAGCGAGCGTTGTCAGCATTATACTCTACGACACCGTCATTAACTTTGAGGTCTCTCGGGTAGGCATGCTTATCAAGTAAAGCTTGAAATGTTGGAGCTAGAGTCTCGTATTGTTCGGGCGTCACCGCAATGTCAACAATCGGGTTGTGAATCCAAACTAACGCACCTTTAGGCAAGCGTTTGGCGGAGAAAAGGCCGATGCCGCCAAACTGGTCTGGCTTCAAAATAGTTTCAACGATCAACATCGAAGAAAGCTCCCAACTCACTAACACCCGGCAAGCTAGCTGACGTCAGGTGCGAAATCTCCTGCACGAATTGGTAGGGGCGTTTATAGCGCCTCTCACAACTTGGAGTTCCTCAGCGTTCGTTTCGGCGGCCTAGTGCGGATCGCCATCCGCGGCACCGCCATGGTGCTGGCGCTGGAGGGGCTGCAAATCAATGGGATTTCGAGCAAAATCCACGTTAATCGAGGCCGCGAGTTCATGCCGCGCGACCGTTCCTGTGGACCTATTAGCGCGGCGGCACGCTGGAATTTCTCGCGGCGCGGCGCCGCCGACAAGTCCTTCATCGAGGCTTTGAAGAGCCGCTTTCAGGCCGAATGCGTCAATGCCCACTGGTTCCTGGGCCTTGGGGCGCCCAGCACAAAATGGAGACATGGGCAGATATTGCAAAGAGCGCCCGGTTGGGAGATCGGCGGTAGACCGCCGGTCTGGCTGCACAATTGCCTCGGTGAAACAAACAAAGGGAGAGAGCTGTCCGCTCGACGAGGAGCCGGTAAACGATGATGTTCGCAGGTGCATCGGGGCCACATCGCTTATCCGCAACGCCCCGAGCCTGACTAAGCCTCGCAAGAGTCGCTGAAGCAAGCTATAGTCCATCAACAAGTCCGGTACCTGCGCTATCGGTGTTGACTTCTCCGTAGCGGCTGTCCCTGGCGTCTACATTTATGGATGATGGATGAGCCGAACGTCATTGGGTCCTCCCGGCCCTAAAAGGGCGGTGTAACGCTCGCCGCGAATGTCGTATTGCTTCACCGGCTGCGCTGCGTCCGGCAAGAGGCCCCAGTGGCCGAGCTTTGAGATCATCGTGACTGGGGCGGGTTGGGTCCCGTGCGAAAAGCCCTCAGGAACGGCGAATGATGCGGCGTAAATCTCGCGGGCCACGGGCGGCGCCGTCTCAGCTCTGGCGGAAGCCGGAGCGGCTTGCTCCATCGTCTGTGCGAGCAGTGCTGGCGAGGGCCGATTCGTCGGCTGTGCGCTCGGCTGCGAAACGCTTTCCGGTCGAGATCCGAAATGAATGGTTGCGCCTGACAGATTGAGTGGAGAGCTGCCCCTCATCGCCGCCGCGGGCACGAACAGCGCCGTGAAGCGGTCGTTATGAACTATGAAAGGAGCGGGTGGGGGGTCCTGGCTCGGCGGGACGCTGCTACCCTCATGCGCGCCTGACGTGCGCCAGTCGTCCTGCCGCGAGTTGAAGGAACGAACGGCCGCTCCTGAATCCACGGCGTGGTCATGACGCTCGGTTGGCTCGAGAGACGACGATGAGCCGGCGTTTTCCAGCATCGCCCACAGCAGATCCTGGGCGAAGTCTTCCGCAGGAAGGATCAACGGACCGCTGGCCCGAAACGGTGTGCCGGCCTGTTCAATCAGATCGCGAGCGGCTGAATTGCTAGGCTCGCCGGGCTGGTGCTCAATGGCATCGGCTTGCGTCTGGCTTAGTGTCCTCTGCCTCTTCGCAGGCCTCAATTGGCCGGTGTAGTCCTCACCTATCAGGACAGCGGCGTCCTCGCGTCCGGTAACTGCGTGTTCGGGATGAGAACCGTTGGCCCTCTGGTGCTCAAGTCCCAAGGTCTCGGCGAGTCTAAGGCCTTCTTCCGACAGATGAGGATAGTAGGGATCAGCAGAAACAGGATCCTCTGCGATCGCAGACGTACCAACTTGCTGCACTTCATCCAAGTACGGCTCAAAATCCGCTTGCTGCTGTTGCGCTTGCGGCACGGGGCTGTAAGCAGCGAACTCTGGGTCGAATGGGTTGATAGTGTTAAATGGGTCCATGTCCGCCGCCGGTTCGAGTGTGTCGCTCTCGCTCTATTAGGACCAGCTGTCGACAAGCTGACGCACTCAGAGAATTCAGTGGGCCAAATGGGCCTGCCCGATCGCCACACTTCGGTCGAAAAACGCGCAAGATGCCGGATTGCGCTCAAGTGGCACGCCTTGCGGCATTTCGCGGTGTCCTGCTGGATGGAGGCCGACCTGAACTAAAAACAGCTCAGACCTTTGCCGGCCATAGCAGTCGTAGACTGCTACAGCCATCTGTTCAAATCGCACGACCAAAACACTCGCACAGTGGCAAAAACTGCATAGACGTGCCTGGCGGCCTGCTCAAGGTGGTTCCAAACTCGCACGTGCCGAGCGGAATGCAGTATCACGCCTTTGCCTTCGACCGGAGCGAAACTCCTGAGTTGGTGCGCGCATTCTGCCGCTGGCTGGTGAGACTTTGTCGCAAGGAAACGTTGCTTGAAGCGCTCGTTATCGCATAAATTCGATTGCGGCTTCGGGTAATGCCTTTTCGGTTTGCTTTCCGTGTGTGCGGCGGTCCTTCATAGGAGACCTTATCCGCCAGTTCGACGAAGACCGGGAAACGTATGACACTTTGCGGAGGCGCGCTTATAAAGCCGGCTGACGAGGTGGAAGAGAAGCTGATCGCCGGACTGGGCAAAAGGGCAAATATCCGAGCTCGTCCAGGGCAATGAAGTCAGGGGCGACCTATTGTGGGCAGTTCAGCGTCTCTAGCACCTTGGCTATTGCCGCGGCCAGTTTCGTGGGGACCAAGCGCAAATGGAAAGCTGGAGCAACCCAAGGATCGACCGCCTGACGAGGGGCAAACGTCACCCGGGTTTGTTAACCCTCGGCTGATCAAGCAGAAAGACGGCACAAGGTGGCTCATCGGCGCTGATTATCGCACTGGTTGTGGTGCTAAGAATCCCTCGGTGGTCGCCAAGCGTGCCGAGCGAGACATCACGAAAGATCGGGACCACTGGCGTGACGGCGCGAACGGGCTCGGGGCGGCATTGCGAGCTCGGGTTTAGCGTCGACTGAAAACCCGACACGGCCTAGACGAAGAGAAGATCATGCCCGAACAAATGAACGCCGTGCTTTTCCACAAGTTGCAGGAACTATCCCGGCACAACGCGGTCGCCCGCGCGCTCGTCTTCTTGTGGAATTCCGGCACGCTGACCTACGAGGACTGGTCGACGAAGGCGATCTCTCTGCTCATTGATCAGAACGAAACGCTCTCAGCGATCGCTGTGGATGTGGAGAAGCGCGCCTGCCGCCTGCCCAAAACCCCGCCAACCTCGCCCGCGCGTTGAGAGAGCCCGTCCCGTGCCCGACACCACCACCAGGACAGAAGCGCCACACCCCGGCCCGCGCTGCGGCTTGTCAACGACGCAAAACAGGAGTCGCTACGCTGCCCCGCAGCTGGTCGCGACGACGGCAACGAAAACGCGCTTTGCTTCTACTTCAACCGGCGCGTAACCGACGACGAGATGCGGTGCCTTCATAAGGCGATACCGCATGCGGCGGCCAGGCTGTCGATCGGCGGCCAAGCCGGCAAGCCAGCGACCGAGGTCTCAGAGCAGGAAGCTGCGGCGGTGCTGCGTCGCTACCTGCTCATGCGCGAGATTGATTCTGAGTGTCTCCGCCGCTTGGCGGAGGCTTCGGTGTTGGGAAGCGACGATAGCCCAGCGTAGATCTCGAAATTCCACTGCCACGGTCCAAGCCCTATGGTGAGTTGCCCGTGAATAAATTCTTAGATCGTTCCGTCTGAACGGCGTTCAAATCCCGCTTCTCAACCCAAAAGCCGCAGCTTACGCTTCGCCTCAGCGGTACGACCGTCTTGGCCCTATCCGCACATGCCGTAAGACTTGGTAGCTGCGTTGCCGCACCCATGCGCGGGCGGTGCTGCCTTAAGGTGCTATAATGCAACGGAATATTCCAAGTCGCGCGGACAGGGGGGAGAACGCGCAATAGCTTTCCCAATTCCTACGACGGTTCAGTGGAGCGCACTTAATCTTCCGCCCTCCATTGCACTCCCGCCGCTTTGCGGACGCGTGTTCTCTACTCGCAGATTCAGCGCGGAAGCTATTCATTGCACTGGCTTGCGCGAAAGCCATGGCGCGCGCCAGTGCCAGCCGCCGCAGCGCTCGTCATAGTTGAGCAGGCCGGCGGCGACATTGCAGCCGACGAGCGGCGGCAAGCTCACGCCAGGACAGTGAGTTGTCAAACCATCGGAGATACCGTCGCATCTCTCGCAAACCTTGAAGCTGAAATCCCGGCTAAAATAATGGCCGGGGAAACTTACTACCTTTCCCATACCTCTGCGCAACCTCCTCGTTGACATCATTGAATTGCGATTGCATCGGATCGCCCATATCTGCGAGAGCGAAGGCGCAGATCGCCGGGCATCAAACTTCAACGCGGGGCCTAGCTTCGTGCGCCTAACGCGGCTGACTGTTAGTCGGCCCGCTTCACCATTCTTCGATTCGAGAATGGCCGCGCGGACATTCAGCACGGCCAAGTCAGGGAGGAAACGCCCCAAAGGGCGACTGAAGGGAGCATCAGGATGAGTAGGTCGCTCACTCACCGAGAACTCCAAGCTTGCGCGAACACCGTCTAATCGCGCAAGGCGGCTCCACGAATACGCGTTTCCTTGCGCTGGTTGGCGGCGATTTTCACGCGTGACTTGCATGTTTTGTGCGCACATGACGTTTCAGCCGCAGCTATTGCGTCAGCCATTCGGACCCCGTCGTGGCCACGTAACGCTTTTTCGATCGATGGCAGCGACAACAACAGTGAGATCGAATTCGTGCGGTCCGGGGTACTTTTGCGCAGAATTCAGGATTGCGAAATCAATTCAGATTAGGCGCCGGTTTGTCATGCCCGGTCGCCAGTGCCGAGATCGCCACCTGCACCCGCTTGCGATTTGTAACTGGATGGCGAGAGGTTCACCGTGACCGTGCGAAGTGCGCGCGCATTTGTACGTTCCGTACAAAGATTTGGCGCCACACCAAGCGGACTCTCGAATGAGATTCTGCCGGTTTTAACAAATTGCCGGTAAATCCCGTGCGTTAAACCTTAGAAGGGCACATACCGTGAAAACGCTAGTTCACTTTACGCGATGAGTCCCAGGGCCGCCGCCATAGAATATGGGCTGATAGCGGCAGGTGTCTCGCTTGCAATCATCACAGTCGTGAAAGGGCTAGGCACTAAAGTCAATACGAAAATTCACTTCGATCCGCAGCTCTCTCACATGATCAAAGGCCGCCTCAGTCGGCTGCCTTTTTTCTCCACCACCTGTGCATGAAGGACCCAGTCAGAGGCGAGCTGGGCCGCTAGGGATCGGCAGAACTTGAGAAGAAGTGCGGCGAGGGGTGGAACAGATCATCTCAATGCGGCTGCTCGGAAATTCGTGTTTTAGGGAAAGACACCTGGATGAGTCTTTTCGTCGTCGGCAAATTTGGCAATCAATCGAAAGCGGTCCTTGAGGCCTTTCAGTCCGTGACGGCCTGGTTCTCGTGCTTTGTCTCGGCTCGAGGGTCGATCCGAATCGCGATCTTATGCTTTTGTCTTGCGATGAGCGCGATTGCGGTGGGCCTCGGAGGGTATTCCGTCCTTGGTATCCGGCACGCAGGCGACCTGGTTGCGCGGACCTTCGATGAGTCCTTGATGTCGATCAACTACGCACGTGCGGCTGGAGCCGATTTTGCCGCGATGCGCGTGGCGTCTTCACGCGTCACAAGGCATCCGTCTACCCGTGCTCGACTGGATGATGAAATCGACAAGCTGGCGAAGACGCTTTCGGAAGATGTGACTATAGCGGCTGAACGGTCGCAATCAGCGCGAGCTGCGAGGGCAGCCGCCAAAGTTAAGGAAGCGGCAAGCGCCTGGGTCGCGATTCATCGCCGTCCCCTTCAAGCGTCTACCGATGGCACTGGGCAGGATGAAGCGAGCGCTCGGGAAATCGACGGCGTTGACCAGCTTTCCAACCTCGTAAATCAGCAGATTGAATTGCTGGTGAACTATACGGCCGGGGATGGTTTTCTATTCCGTCAGCGAGCCCTTGCCGCGATCAAACGGGATCTGCAACTGAATGTGGTAGCGCTGACCGTTGCGCTCGTTCTGTCCGGGCTTTTTTCGTGGCTGTTGGCGCGGCGAATTATCGGGCCTGTCGCCATTGCGTCGAAAGCGGCAAGGAGTATTGCCGATGGCGACCTGAACGCAGACATTCCCAGAGGCAGCAGTGACGAGCTAGGCTCGCTACTCGCAGCCATGAGGAAGATGCGGGATAACATCAGGGAGATGGTCGATCGAGAGGTGGCGCAACGTCGCTCCGCGCAGGCGCGGCTTTCCGATGCGCTGGAAAATTCTCGAGAAGGCATCGTGCTCCTGGACGCGAGCGGACAGATAGCATTGGTCAATTCCCGAGCTAGCGAATTCATCGGCTGCTCCTCGCAGCTTGTTCATCCGGATCTCTTTCGAGTTGAGCAGGTGCCGAGCGATGAGTCAGCCGGAGCGGAAATCACTCAACGAGAGGTCTCTCACGACGTCGAAGGATTGGCGAGCGAAGCCCGACTCCCAGACGGACGGTGGCTGCGAGTTAGCCGCAGTCCGACCCAAGAGGGAGGTGTTATCCTCGTTTATAGCGATATCACCGGCTTGAAGCGTCAAGAAGCCGAGTTGCATGCGACGAATCTGAGACTGGATGCGGCGCTGACACACATGTCTCAGGGCCTCTGCCTCTACGATAGTGAGGCACGGCTGCAGGTCGTAAACCGACGCTTCTGTGAGATCTTTGATCTTTCGCCTGAGCTCGTTACTCCGGGCATGACTTTCGAGGAAGTGCTCGGTCTGAGTGTTGCCGCTGGAAATCATGGCGGCCAGAAGGTGCCCGATCTGCTGGCGGAGCGGGAGAAGGTTTTGCCTCGCCACGAGAGCGGCAACTACCTCCAGCGCCGTAACGACGGACGCGTCATCTCTATCGGCCATCGCTCCACTTCTGATGGCGGCTGGCTCGTCAGTTGCGAAGATGTGACCGAACAACAGAGAGCCCAATCTCAAATTACCTTTATGGCGCGGCATGATGATCTGACCCGGCTACCTAACCGCTCATTGTTCGCCGAGCGCATTGAAAACGCCGTCGCGGAGGCCGGCCGCGGTTCTGGTTTTGCGGTGTTCTGCCTGGATCTGGACAATTTCAAACAGATCAATGACACCTTGGGCCACCCGGTGGGTGATGGGCTGCTTTGCGCAGTCGCCGACCGACTGAGCGCGTGCGTCCGCGAGATTGATACCGTCGCCCGGTTGGGTGGCGACGAGTTTGCGATCATACAATCTGATGTCCAAAACGCTGAAGATGCCGAACGCCTCGCCCGCCGCGTGGTAGAATGTATCGGAGCTCCTTATGAGCTAAATGGGCATCGCGTTATCGTCGGATGCAGTGTCGGAATTGCGCTCGCGCCCGGTGACGGTATGACACGCGAAAAGCTTCTGAAGAATGCGGACATGGCGTTGTACCGGTCCAAGGCGGGCGGCAGGGGAACATGGCGGTTTTTCGAACCGGCGATGGACGCAAGTGTGCAGAGCCGCCGCGCGCTCGAACTCGATCTTCGCGAAGCCATGGCCAAGGACGAATTCACTCTTTTCTATCAACCCATTTATGACCTGCGGATGGACCGGATCAGCGGCTTCGAAGCATTATTGCGCTGGCCTCATCCGAAGCGTGGGCTGGTGCCACCTGACCAATTCATTCCGATCGCAGAAGACATCGGCCTCATCACTCCACTGGGTGAATGGGTTCTCAACCGCGCCTGCGAGCAGGCGGCCGGTTGGCCGAGCGAGCTCAAGATTGCAGTCAATGTCTCGGCGACGCAGATTCGGGATCCAAGATTTATAGAGGTTGTCGCGAGCGCGCTTGATGCTTCAAGGATAGCCCCGCAACGGCTCGAATTAGAAATTACGGAGTCTGTTCTCCTTGGAAACAGCGCCGAGACGATTGCAACACTGCATAAGCTGAAGGCGCAGGGGCTGAGCATCGCTTTAGATGATTTTGGTACTGGATACTCGTCGCTGAGCTATCTGCGCAGCTTCCCCTTTGACAAGCTCAAAATCGATCAGTCATTCGTCCGTGACGCAACAGCGACAAATGGATCCAAATTGATCGTAAGAGCCATCACCAGCCTCGGAAAAGGCCTCGGCATAACAACAACGGCGGAGGGGGTCGAGACGATTGAACAGTTGAATCAAATAGAAGCGGAAGGGTGCAACGAGGTGCAGGGATTCCTATTCAGCCGCCCGGTCCCTGCTACCGAGATAGCATCAACAATCCTGAATCTAAGAGGTGGCCTCGCGAGACGTCAGTTGAGCGGTGCGATGACCGGCTAAGACGAACCAAGACTTTTCTGAGTTTTGTGCGGTCCTGAGTGCGCTCTCGCTGTTAGGTCCAATGCCTTCCGGATCCGCAAGGTGCGTCGGCATGCTAACAACCGAGCCAAAAAGGTTCCGATCGTCGGGCGCGATCATAATCACCGGCGCATCAGCCGCCGCGGCTCCAGCCTAGGGGTTTGTTGAGGGTCGTGAAATGAAGTTCATTGAGGGTGTCGCACGGATCCACTGCACCAGTTGTTGGCTCGCCCCCAGTCATGGAGCGCAAAGGTGTTCTGAAGCAGACTTCCTTAATCGGCAGCAATTGCTATTAAGGGGTTTTCCGGGGTTGCCATATAGGAAGCGATATGTCGTCGAGGAGCCGATGAGGTTATGGGTCTGCTTAGCTTTGCTCGCGGCCCTCTTTCCGTTAGGCCAGCCTGTTGCCGCAGTAGCAGCGGAGAAATCAGCCGATGCCACGGAGTGGGCCAGTTATCGTCGGCCTGCGGCGATCCCGTTTCCCGATCGTAATCCCTACTCGGTGCCGAAAGCTGCTCTTGGGGAAAGACTCTTCTTCGATGCGTTGCTCTCTAAGTCCCGCACTCGTTCCTGCGCGACGTGCCACAATCCGTCGCTTTCCTGGGGTGATGGCCTTGCGCGTGCGATCGGCGAGGATCCCAGGGGCCTGCCTTTGCGTGCGCCGACGCTGATCGATGTGGCATTCACCGAACCGTTGGGGTGGGACGGCAAATTCAAGTCTCTCGAAGCCGTCACGTTTGGGCCGATCACAGGCCCGGCAAATATGAATTTAACGGAATCAGAATTGATTGCGCGCCTCTCCGCTATCCCAGCCTATACTGATGCATTCGCAGCCGCATTCGGGGACGGTGCGATCACGCGACCCAGGATCGAAGCCGCCTTGGCGACTTTTGAACGAACCATCGTGGCTGGCGAAGCGCCATTCGACCGATGGATCATGGGAGACGCGTCAGCCGTCAGCGCCGCGGCAAAACGCGGCTTTCAGATTTTCAACGGCAAAGCCCGTTGCTCAAACTGCCACGCTGGACCATCCCTCACTGACGGATCGTTTCACGATATTGGCATCGCAAAGAACGACGACGTTGGACGCGGTCGGCTGTTTCCGACTTCGCAAAAGCTGCGGTACGCATTCAAAACGCCGACATTGCGCGATGTCGCGCGGCGTGCTCCCTACATGCATGATGGATCAGTCGCAACCCTCGAAGAGGTCATCGAACTCTATGACAAGGGTGGGGTCGACCGTCCGAGCCGCTCACCGTCATTAAAGCCTCTATCTCTTACGGAAAGCGAAAAGGCGGATCTGATCGCTTTTCTCCAGACGCTCACCGCATCCTCGACAGATGCGACGTTTCCCAGGTTAGCGCGATGATCGGTGCCCCGATCGCGCGATCGGGGAGGCTCTCAGGGAAAGTGCGGCAATGCCGCTCCCAGCAAGCCAAACATTAGGATGAGGAGCCCGCCCGCCCACGTCTCTAGGGTTTCACTGCATGCTGCGAGCCGCTTTGCGGTAAGGGTCAACGCCGAGCCCACGTGCACACTCTTTGTACGAAACGCACCGAACATGGGCTTACTCCAGACATCTTGTTTTGTCTGACATTCAGTACTTCACTTGCATTGAGGGCCCGTCGTCGAAATCTGTAAAATTGAAAGGATTGCGATAGTCTCGCCGCTCAAAATGTTTGCTGGCGTGTCCCCATTAGCCCAGCGAACAACCTTCGCAAGCAGGCTCCGTCACATCATTAAGAGTTATGCTAAGTTGAAAAAATCGTTTAGAGGCGGGCGCTTCCAAGAGGGGTGGTTTCTTATGTTCGGGTCTCTGACGGGGGATGCCATTGCGGCATTCCGGGGCTCCCTATTTGCAAAGTCCATCATGGGACTTTCTTTTTGGTTCTGGGGGACACAAGCTGCCAGTGCCCATGTCAAGTGGTTCTGTGCCTATGACGCTGCCGGCCAGCCCCGAAGCCTCGAAAACGTGCTGTGCCAGGATTTTGAACTGCTGTTGGCTCTTGCCCTGCTCTGGTTTTGTTCCGGCTGCATGGTTGAGCGGACGTCTTTGGGTGAGCTGACGGCCCGCTCCCTCAACCGCTTCACGGATGGATTGCGGCTACACACTGAGGAAATGATCCGTGCTGTCTGCGGATTTTTCTTCATCTCGCTTTGGGCGGTGGGCGGCATCTTGCTGACCCCGGAATTGAAAACGACTTCGCCAATGGTTGGGCCTTTGCAGCTCGCTATCGCCGCGGGCCTGCTATCGCGCCGCACGATGCCCCTTTCCGCGGCGGGGATCGCGATGCTGTTCGGGCTCGCCGTTCGAGACTACGGAACGTTTCATCTGGCTGATTATCCGATCTTTCTGGGCCTTGCGGCCTACCTCGCCCTCGCTGGCTTGCAAAAAGATCTGTTCGGCATTCCGCCGCTCGATGTCGTTCGCTACGCAACCGCCGTCACGTTGATGTGGGCCTCGGTGGAAAAGTGGGCTTACCCGGAATGGAGCTTCCCACTTCTGATCGAGCACCCCGGCATGACGCTCGGGTTCGATAGTGAGTTCTATATGCGCGCCGCAGGTATGGTCGAATTCACGCTCGCGTTTGCCTTAGTTTGGACGCCACTGGTCCGGCGCGTTGCGGCTGCCATACTGCTTGGAATGTTCATCAGTGCGTGCTTCGAATTCGGCAAGCTTGATGTGATCGGGCACTCGGCGATCATCGTCGTCCTGGTCGCGATACTTTCCGATAATCAGCCGAGGGAGACCGACTATCGAGCTCCCTGGCTCGCTCCGGCCGGACTATGTGCGGCGCTGACGGTTACGCTCTTCGCCTACTATGTCGGCCATGCAGCGATCTTCAATACCTCAATTCTGTAGGCGCGCTACTTTTTGACATGCACGCCAAGCTTCATCTTGGGATGAATGCCGCACAACACAGTGTAATCACCAGCAACAGAAAAGACGACGTCGAATTGGCTGCCCGGCTGTTGATCGCCAGAATCGAATTCGAAAGTGTCTGAGCTCAAATAGGTGTGGTGCAAGAGCTCACCGTCATCGTTGATGAACCGTATGGTCTCGCCGCGCTTTATTACGATTTCCTGGGGTCTGAATTCTCGATCTTTTTGCGAAATTACATAGGGGCTGGCGCCTAGAGCGGCTCCAGCGAGGAGCCCTCCCACTATTGCGGCTGTCATCTGGAAACCGAACTTGCCCGTGCGCGAAGGTATTAGCCTTGCTCTCATTCCGACCTCACTGAAAGCTAATTCAAAAAAATGCGACCTTACCGCGGACTACCGAAGGCCCGGGACTACTGGGACACTTATCAGATTGATCATAATTTGGCGCGTCGGTCACCGTCATCATTAGAGAAAATTTGAGACCGGGGCAGCCGCCGGCTAATGTCCACGCAGATGGTTGCCTTTTGGCGATGCGAGGGGATCGCCAGTCGTCGCCACGTCCCCGCGGCAAGACAGACAGTGCTCCGTCATGGCATCAGCTGTTGAGCAAAAAATTGTTTGATTGTACTTGAGGGCGTCAGAAAAAAATTCGGGTGGCGCATAATGAACTTCTGCAGAAAGGGAGCGTGACCAAGTTCGCGCCTGACATCCAAAATGTTCTCTGGGGAAGCGGTTGCTTTAGTGCCGCTGGGTTCGTCTCACGCAGCGGACTTCGCAACCCCCGTCAGGCGGAAACAGCGTGGCGCGCTGGTCTAACGGCGTTCCGACGCTGACGAATCCAAGGCGAGCGCTCCTCACCCCATCGGCCCGGTGAAGCGTTGAAATTCGTCAAAGACGTCGTCTAGACGCCGAATTTGTGCTCAGCGAGCTGCTCATTGCAGGAATCCATATAAGTATTTGGCTACGTTTCCGGCAGATGCCCACGCCATGAGACGGACCGCACTATGACCAATCGGGTGCCAGCCGTCCTTGAATCGCTGGACAACTCGGGAGACCCCGATCTCGCAGGAGTTACCGGCACACAGTCGATTCTTTGTCGGCCCGATAGCTTGCGTCCTAATACTCGGCACCCTGTCAGAAATGCTATCCTGTCGAGAATCTCTCTGGAAAGCCTCGCGGCATTAGGGGAGTGCCTTGAGCCGATCGTCCTGAAAGAACGTATGGTTCTGCAAGAGCCGAAAAGGCATGTAGAGCACGTCTATTTCGTGGGGTCGGGCCTCGTCTCGCTAAGGGTTGTCGCGGCGGGGAGCATGCTTGAAACCGCCGTCATAGGATATCAGGGTGTGGTCGGTGCTTCGTTCTTGTGGGGAGGACATCTTTCGACGCATCAATCTGTGGTGTTCTTTCCCGGAAGCGCGCACAGGATCCGTGTTGAGGAATTGCGCCGGCTGGTAAAGGAACGTGCTGAGCTCCGCAAGCATCTCTTTGGGTACGTTCAAGCGCTGACATTTCAGAGCGTTCAGACAGGATTGTGCGGGGTTCGGCACTAGTGAACAGAGGCTCGCGAGCTGGCTTTGTTTGGCGAGTGATGCTGCTGACGCTCGCGTGCTGCCGGTTACCCATGACTACCTTTCATCTGTCTTGGGACTTCGTCGCGCTGGAGTAACGCAGACCCTGAGCCGATTCGAAGAACAAGGGCTGATCCGCAAGATGCGCGGTGTCTTGCAGATTGATGAACCGAAGTGCCTCGAGCAAAGGGCATGTTGTTGTTACAAGCTCATTTCAGGCGCTTATGCCTCGTCTCAGTCCGCGATTCCAGCAAAAGAGCTGATTGGGTGACAAGGTCACACCGGCTTTCTGATTCATCTCTCCAGTTCATATCGAGACGACTTGCCGACCACGTATTGCTCTGCGCGGAGCGAAGAGCCGCGTCCGCGGCCCCATTCACATCGACCGGCGCCAAGGCTGGCCCGCCACGTGTTGATTGCCATTGCATCGTTCAGATGCGGTCCACTTACGGTTTCGGCAAAGGGGAACGAGCAAACCTCAAGCGCACACAACACCACTTTGCCTAAGCTCGTATCCGGCGCCTGACTGGCCGGCTGCCGAAGGGTACGCCGGCTGCCACCTGGTCTTAAAGCTCTTACGCAACGTCGCACGCAGAGCCGAGCGACGAAGGCCAGCTCCGTGAGTCTCTGAGCACCATCGAATCACAAGGTCGGTTGAAACGAACATTGCGTAGTAACGCGCTGTTCTCAGGAGCGCGGCTTCCAGCGTCGGGGCAGGCGAGCAGCTCCCTCATCTAGGTCGTAACCGGTATGAGCTCCCACGCCCGCGGTGATCAGCGAGCGCGGGCGTAGCGGATCGGCATCCAGTATTGCCGCAAGGCCTCGACCGCCGCCGGAATATCGGCCTGGGCGTTACGCGGGAATTTCTTGGTTTCGCGGCCGCTTCGTGGTGACCCAAGCAGCGGACGGCCCTGATCATCGCGACAGTGCAGCAGGATGGGCAGAAGTAGGCCGTGATTGACGTTACTGGCGTCCAGCAACGGCGCCCACGCCGATAGCTTGAGCCGCATCGCGGCATAGAAGCCTTGGCACCATGGTCGCGGATCGACGTCTCCACTGGGTTTGCGCCGGTGCATCGGCGCGAACCTGTCGGGTGCGGTCGAGAGGGTGTTGCTGATGTCGTTGTGGCGCAGCGCGACGGCCGATATGGCTGCAAACTCCGGGGTGCCGCCGTCGTTGAAGGCATCGGCATCGACGGCGAGCAGCGGGCAGATCCAGTCGAGTGGGCTCATCGACACCGGTCCGGCCACGATTGCGGCGACGTAGCCGTCGAGCATGGGGAGATTGGTGGCGGCAGGATGCTGATCGACGCGAGCCTGCAGCCATCGCTCGAGTTCCTCAAGTGGCATTGCGGCTGCCGCCATCGACGACGCTGCTTTATGACGACGCGGGCTCATGCCGCGGCCTGTGCGGTGCGCTGGCGCGCCGCCTTCCAGTGCCAGGCGAGCAGCTCGTGCAGTTGATGGCTCTTGGTTCGCCCGGAGACGATGCGCTCCAGCACGTCGGTCAGATAGGCCTGCGGATCGAGCTCATGGAGCTTTGCGGTGTTCACGAGCGAGGCCAGGATGGCCCAGCTCTCGGCGCCGCCTTCGCTGCCGCTGAACAAGGAGTTGCGTCTTCCCATGGCAATCGGGCGCATAGAACGCTCGACCGTGTTGGAATCGACCTCGACGCGGCCGTCGCGGAGAAACAGCGTCAGTCCGTTCCAGTGATTGAGCGCATAGTTGATCGCCTCTGTCAGCTTCGATTGGGAGAACAGCTGACCGACCATCTCGGTCAGTCGCGCATTGAGCGCCGCCATCAACGGTGCGCTCCTGGAGCGGCGGGCGGCCAGCCGCTGCTCCGCGCTACTGCCGCGGATCTCTGCCTCGATCGCATAGACCGCCTGCAGCCGTTCAATCACCTCGCGCGCGAATGGCGACTGCGTGGACTTGTACACCTCGACGAATTTGCGTCGGGCATGGGCGAGACAAAAGGCGAGCTGGATCGCGCCGCCATGACGGCGGGCCAGCGCCTTGTAGGCGGCATAACCGTCCACCTGCAGAATGCCGGAAAAGCCCGTCAACTGTCCGGCGATCTCCTCGGTGCCGCGGCCGTCGGCGAATACGTAGGCAACCGCCGGCGGCGAGGGGCCATCCCATGGCCGGTCATCCATAGCATGCGCCCAGAACTGGCAGATGCGGGGGTGATGTCGTCCGGGATCGAGCACCGGCATCGGCGTCTCGTCGCAGAACACGCGCGGCGCGGCCTGAATCATCCGCAGCTGCAGCTCATAAAGGCTCCTGAGCCACCAGGCGGCACGTTTGACCCAACCGGCGAGTGTCGCGCGGTCAAGATGGATGCCCTGGCCGGCAAGGATCTGAACCTGCCGGTACAGCGGCAAATACCAGGCGAACTTCGAGACCACCACGTGGGTCACGAGGGCCGTCGACGCCATGCCGCCTTCAATCAGGCGCGGCAGCACTCTCGCCTGGACCACGCCATCAGTGCAGCCGCGGCAGCCGTATTTGGGACGGATCGTGCGCAGCACGCGCAGGAACGCCGGGACCACGTCCAACACCTCGCTGACGTCCTCGCCGATCTTGTGAAGCTGGCCCTGGCAGCACGGGCAGGCCGTCACCTCCGGCTCCAGGACCTGCTCACAGCGCGGCAGATGCTTGGGCAACGCGCCGATGTTGCGGCGCGCCTTCTTGCGCGGCTTATCGGATGGCTTCGCCGCAGGCGCATCGTCGTTGGCAGCTGCAGGCGGCGTGACCCTGGTCTCAAGATCGTCAAGCTCAAGCGCAAGTTGCTCGACCACGAGCGTGGCAAGCCGTTCCGAGCGCTTCCCGAAGATCATCTCCTTGAGCGTCTGCATCGCAACACGCAGCTTCTCGTTCTCGGCGTCGAGCGCGAGCACCATCTCGGTTAGAGCGGCTGGATCAGTCGGGAGAACGTCCGGGCGAATCGCCATGAACGGACCATACATCCGCGCGCCACAGGCTCCAGCGAAATCCTCTTCTCTCAGCCGACAACGGCCGGCTGCTTCACAGGCTTGGGTGAGACGCGCGTCCACTCGAGTCCGTCGAGGAGCATCGCGAGCTGCGTCGCACTGAGATGCACCACGCCGTCGCGGATCGGCGGCCAGGTGAAGTGCCCCTGGTGCAACCACTTCGTCACCAGCACCATGCCGCTGCCGTCCCACGCCAGAAGCTTCACTCTGTCCATGCGTTTGCTGCGGAACACGAAGACGTCACCACAATACGGGTTCGCACGCAGCGCTTCGCTCACCAGTGCCGACAGCGTATGCACCGACTTGCGGAAATCGACCGGCTGTGTCGCCAGCACCACCTTGAGGTCAGGGCGTAGCGCAATCACCGGATGCCCCGAAGCGCCGCCAGCACGGTCGACAGCGTCGCCAGCTCCACGCCCGGCTCGACCCGGATGCGCGCCCCGTTCACCTCGATCTCGACAACCCCGCAAACCTTGGCCGCCGGCGCGGCGATCTCCAAAGGCTTCGTCTGTAGCCACGAAATACGCTCGGGCTCGCCGGCTGTCCCGCTACCGCTCTCAGCACCAATATGGATTGGCACGAAGTTCGGCCCCTTGCCCACCACCGCCGCCGCAACTTGGCGTCGCCACACCGTAAGCAGCCCGCGCGAAACGCCATTGCGCCGCGCAACCTCGGAGATGTTCACACCCTCCCCAAAGCTCTCCGCCACGATCCGGGCCTTCTCCTCGCCCGTCCACCGACGCCGTCGGCGCTCCCCAGTGATCACCTCGACGCGACGATAGGAGCCATCTTCCTGCCTGGCATCAAGCATGGCATTTGCCATCGTTCCACCTCCACCGATCAGCTCATGCCAGGCTGTATCGCGCGCAAGCCGAGGGGTGGCTAGGTGGGGGCCTCATGCCGGTTAC
>NZ_FMAI01000031.1 GCF_900094605.1 Bradyrhizobium shewense
AGCTGCACGAACCCACTCGGCACCATGTAGTCCGGCAGCCGCGCACTTAAGTGCGCCCGCAAGGCGCCCGCAAACCCGCTTCCGTCGCCCTCGTCCGAGCCGGCCTCGGGCGCGCAGACGACATAGGCGATCAGATGCTTGTCACTGGGGCCGTTCTGGCGCGCCACCACCACCGCCTCGCGCACCCAGGCGTGCTCGCAAAGCTTTGCTACGATCTCGCCCGGCTCGATGCGATAGCCGCGGATCTTCACCTGATCGTCGTTACGGCCCAGGAACTCAAGATTGCCGTCCGGCAGATAACGTGCAAGGTCGCCGGTCCGGTACAGCCGATCGCCCTCGACAAAGGGACTGGCGATGAACCGCTCGGCTGTCAGCTCAGGGCGGTTCAGGTAGCCCCGTGCCACCCCCGCCCCGCCAATGTAAAGCTCGCCCACCGCGCCGAACGGCACCGGCGCGCCATGGCCATCCAGCAGGTACACCCGCGTGTCGGCGATTGGACGCCCGACGTGAGGCAGTTGGGGCCAACATGACGGATCAGCTGCAAGGTGGTGCTCGGAAATGACGCTGATTTCCGTGGACCCATATTGATTGATCAATCTCGCGTTCGGGTGTGCTTCGAAGAACGCCCTAAGCAGTGGAGTTGCCTGCAATCGCTCGCCGGCTGTATAAAGCTCTCTTAAAGAGGGTAGCTGCACGCGCTGCGTGCGCCAGACTTCCGCAAAATGATTCAATGCCACGAACGGGAGGAAAAGCCGCTCGATCGCCTCCCGCTCTACAAATTCCAATAGGTCGGAGAAGCGCCGCCGGGTCTCTTCCCGCAGGAGCACAAGCACTCCGCCGTCCTTCCAACAAATGAACAATTCCTGACAGGACACATCGAAGTTCAGGGTCGCGAATTGAAGTGTGCGCAGCTTTGACGTGCCAATCCCCGCAAGCGAATTCACAAGCGCGCCATGGGACATTTCAACGCCCTTGGGGATTCCTGTTGAGCCGGAGGTATAGATGACATAAGCGAGATGGCGCGAGGTCAGGCCAAGCGTGCCCGGGTCCGGGTTCGAAGCCGGCCGCTCGGCCCAAGGCGGGATCGCCGTCTCCAGATCGAGCACCGTCACATCGGCCAAGGCCTCGGCGCCCATTGCGGTTCGACCGGCGACATCGCAAAGCAGCAGTTTCGGTTTTGCATCGTCGACAATCTGCCGCAGCCGCGCTGACGGATAAGCCGGATCTAGCGGCAGATAGGCGCCGCCAGCCTTCAGGATCGCCAACAGACCAACCACCATCGCTAGGCTGCGTTCCAGGCAGATCGCCACCGGCTGGTCCGGCTCGACCCCGCGCTCGATCAGATGATGCGCCAGCCGGTTGGCCCGCGCATTGAGTTCGCCATAGCTCAGTCTCTCCTTCTCATGGACCACCGCCACCGCTTCCGGCGCCTTTTGCACCTGCGCCTCGAACAGCTCATGGATACATCGCTCATACGAACAAGGCGCCGCCGTCCGATTCAAATCCTCCAGTAGATACGCGCGCTCGTCAGTCGGCAGAATGCCGATTCGGCCGACAGGCTGCCCCGCATCGTCCATCACGCCGCGTAACAAAGCTTGCAAATGCTGCGTCATGCGGTCGATCTGCTTGGGCGGTAATCGAGCGGCATCAAAATGCCAACGGAAGCTCGCATCCAGAGCGCGAACCTCAAAGGTCAGCAAATCGCCGCATAAGGTTTGGCCAGCCTTGTGACTCGTCGACAGATCGTCGGCGACGGAACAGCTCTCTTTCGTGATTGCAATGCCGATCGGCCAAGGCTGGCGTGCCCGTAGCGCCTCCACTCCTCGCAATGTCGGGGAGCGCGCGATAAGATCTCGGGCAAAGCTAGCGTGCGTCCTCAGCTGAGCGACTTCGGCTGCTACGGTTTTGCGCACTTCTTCAAAATCATGAACAAGCTCAATGCAAATATCCATCGGCACGACGGAGGCGATCAACACCTCTACGAGTTTGCAGCCAGTTTGCAATCCGCCCCATGCAGGCTTCCATCCCAGTTGAAACTCTTTTTCCCCCGTCATCCGAGCGAGATAGATCAGCCAAGCCGTTACCAGATATTCCGATCGATCTTGTGGGGAAAGTTTAGCCAAAGCGCTTGGGCTGAACCACGAACTCGACTGCCATCGGGAAGGCGCCGCAGCCACGGACGACGACACGAAAGGAGGATGCAATATTCTAAACTGCTCGAGCCGCCGTCGCCAAAACCCCTCCCCACGCGCCAGCAGTTCATGTGCGGCAGATATGCTCTGCACCTGTTCATCGCTCAAGATCGGAAGGCGGCTTCCTTGATTCACGCAAATCGCTCACATCGGTTCGGATCTGTTTGGGGCTTAGGCTGATCTGCATTGATGTGGCGAAATCCTTCGCCGAAGCAGATCACTCAATCTTCCTGCCAATCTTCCGCATCACTAAATATCGTGCCCGACAGTATCGCAGCTGCCACTCAACCGCGTCAGAGTTTTTGGTAAGCGTTCTCATCGAACGACTTCTCCTCTATGGCGCTCTTTAGAGGATTACGCATGTCTCGTGCCAAAGGCGAAATCGAGTGCAATCAATGCGATAGCCACAGCAGTGCTATGTCAGCTGTCCAACAGCGTCGCCAGACATCGTACAACTCAGCGCGCTATCAATCGGCACAGGCCTCCGCTCGCCTGGTCTTCCGGACAGAGGAAAATGGACAGAAATGCCAAAATAATTCGTCAGCTCAGCCGAAGCGCATCGCGTGCGCATTTCGGAACACCGGCACAAAGACTTTTTCTGAGGTCCGCGCGTGCGGTACGAGGCAGTGCTGGATCGCTCGACTAACTGTTCTCGCAATTAGCGGCAGTCATGTTGGATTGGCGTTTCTTCGCATCCCTCAATATGTGGAGCCCGCCGGGTCGTCGAGCTTGTGGCGCTCGGTTCCGGTGAGGGGCGGGTTGAAGATGCTAACGAGGATCATGTCGTTGTTTCGTCCCCCGCGCAGGAAATGCTTGTCATGCTTGTCAAGCACATACATGTCACCCTTGCGAATGGGAAAGACATTGCCGTCCATGTCCTCGACCTCGCCCTCTCCGCCGATGCAGTAGCAGGCCTCGAGATGATGCCGGTATTGCAGAAGCGAAACAGTGTTAGCGCGCACCACGGTGTGGCAGATGCTAAAACCCATGCCGTCCTTATCCGTCAGAAGGCGGTGGCTAGTACCATTGCCCCAATCGACGAAGTGATCGGTTGCTTCGACGTCGTGCAGGCTACGCACAATCATAGATTTGCCCGGTGCAGGTTGACGTGATCGATCCAAAAGCTGGAGGCCGTTGTTCTGCCCCGAAACTGCGACTTCCCTGTCGTGCGGCCGACTGCAGTCTTCGTCGAAACAACCAACCGTCGGTCGCCGAGAGCCTGTGCAGTAGCCCTATGGGATCGGCTACAAGCCAAAGGCTTGCCATTTGCCCGACGGCGGCTAGTGAAAATATCGGCGCGAAGGTATTTCGCAGTCGAGCCAGATCGGTGCGCACCAACGTGATGTTCCACCTTTCGCGTGGTGCCGCCGCTTACCTTTGTATTCCTCAGAATGCTGCTGGAGATATTCCCGGCGACATAAACTGTCTCCAGTCGCAGATTTGGCAAGTCGTTTCCTTCCTTGCTGTGCCTCTCGCCGCGAACACGGTTCCGTAGCGTCTCAGCTAGTAGAGCAAATCTCATGCCGTGGTCGCAGACCGATGAAAGATGAAGTCGTGGCTGTCTCAGCTGGCCAGCGAGTGAGAACGATTTAGCTGGGCGTGTAGCTAATCTAACAAACTGCCGAGATATGGCCGAATACAAACAGGTCCGCGAGCGAGAACCGTTCGACCAGTGCGGCTTTCAGATCCGCTATGGGCAAATGCCGATACAGATTGAGCACCTGATACCCGACCCGGATGAACTCACGTGCAGGTCAGCAGATCAGGTCCTGGGGCTAGGCCAACAGCGGGCGGATATCATCGATTATTTGCCGGGTCGCGAGCTCATGATGACGCCGTCGGCGAGAAATCGCGTGGTCCCGAATGCGCGCGTCGTTCGCGGCTCGGGGCCTAGCTTACCGACATGTCCGTCCCCTTCGGAAGGCTAAACGCGAGCGGAAAGGTCTCGGCCGAAAGAGACAAGAGCGCGGTCTGCTCTTCGGTCAGGCGTCTTTCAATGAACTGACGTTCGACATCCGACAGGTTCGACTTCAGCAGGCGACGATAGCGGTGGATGTTGTTACGGTGAGCACGAATGCGGGCCAAATATTCATCGAGCATCCTGGACGCTCCTGAGGTCGTCGCAATCTCTACGAAGAGATATTCAGGCGAGCATGTCGTCGATCAACGCGCCGCCTGTCATCGCACCTCGGAACCCGTTCGGCAGGCGGATAAGGACCATGGCAGTTCGTGATATTATTCCTTCGCCTTGGCTAGCATTTCCATCGCGACGATCCGCAGCGTTTTTGGCTCACCATATGCCGTCTTTCTGCTCGGCTAGTCGCTCAAACAGAGCTGGACGCTTGTAAGGCGCAAGGAATAGTCGGTCACGCCCCCCGGCGCCGGACGCTTGTCGCCAACAAGCTCGCCCGTCAGTATTCTCTCCCGACGAGCTCAACATCGTTTGCCGATGTGCTATACGCATCTTCGTTGAGAACAGCTTCGTTTGAGAGTTTCGATGTCTCTTTCGATTGGATTGATTGTGGACGGCTATGTGAAACTAAACAACCGCGGCGCGCTGGAGAACCTTCTGGCGCATCGGCGGGAGCTACTGCAGCAGTTGAACTGCGTCACTGGAGTTGATCCGAAGCCAGCGATCGCTCAGGTCAGGCAAGACATCACAGTGATCGAAAGGGCACTTGCGGCGCTCGCGCAGGAGTAAACAGCAACGGCGCACCGGCTCGCGTGAGTTGACGGCCCTCCTGCGCCGTACACTGAGTTCGCCCTCGTTTCCGGACGAAGGTTATTAGCGGATGCCTAACCGTCATCGTGGCGCGCAAGGGTGCGTGCGCCAAGGCTTGGATGCGCTGCCTGTTGTGCGAGCTGCTCTCTGGTTTCAACGATCGGCCTCGCAGCGAGCAACGCGAACAACCGATCCACATCGGATAACGCCGCGTCTTGGATGAGGTTAGGCCGCCATCGATTTGCGATCACGATACACCTCTGCGAGCTGGCGGAACGCTATGCCGCAGGCGACGCGAGGGCGCGCGCGAACCTGGATAGCAGGCCAGAATCTTCAGCATTGTGACTTGGAAATTCACCTCAATGACAAACTATGTCCTAGATTTATCGCCACATCGTTGGTGCTCTGGAAAGAGCTTCCTGACCGATCTGTTTAAGCAGATCGGGGCGCGTCTCACCTCTGTTGGCGGCGGCCTCCAGGATTTTGGAGGCAACGTAGGCGCGGACGCCGACGTCATACGGTGAGACGCTCTCGCAAACCTCATCCAGGATCGTGCGCAGAAGCGCAGTCGTGGGACCGTCCAGCATTGGGAGAGCTCCCTCATACCATCGAGGAAGATAATGGGCATTTGCTGGCCCGCAACGCAAGTAAATCGGATCGTACGAGCCTTCCGCGACTGCCGGCCAGCCGATTTCCAGCGCGACGCAATGTCCAGCACCTCTACGATCGCTGATCCATTCCGGCAGCTCGCTTGATCGGCCTGCTTTTGTTTTCTCGTCGGTCGTCTCGGCTTAACAGACAAGCTTGCTAGAGCTCGGAGGCCAATGCGACGCCCTGCGATCACGCTCTGCGATTATGTAAGGCATGCTCGGCCATCTATCGCGCCGGACTGACTGGGCGGAAGCGGCAGGCCAATGCACGGACGGTGCTAGTTCGCTGGCGAGCCTCATCAGGGTCAATTGCGGCTAGAGGATTTGCCGTTTATCGCGCCTGCTGCGTCCAACCAATGCTTCGGCATACCTGCCCCGATGGAGTTGGTAGAAATCGCTTGCCACTGCCCTGCTCCGATGTCGTTTCACAAGACGCACTTATCGGCTCCAAACCCAAGCACTTCGCACCCTGCACTGTAGAGGGACCTGAATTCTTGCGGTGAAGCATATCTTTGCGTCAAAAACCAGCGCCCGCCCCACGTCTGGCGACGGAATCGGGCCACCGGCGCACGCGCTCGGTGCCCCTTGGCCCGCTGCCCCGGCCTCTCTCGAGGGAACTTCGCGAGGTCGTCCGCGCAATCGTGAAGTAATTTCATGGTCATGGGCGCGTGGTTATTGATCCATAATCGCACGTATTGGCAGCACACGACTTTGAGCGAACCTCCGGCAATGAACGCTTGCAGGTGGATGATCTCGATAGCGACTTGCGTTTTGGACACAGAAGCCTGGTGTAGCTGAAGGACCCCAGCACCGACACGCGAACGTCGCGTGAAAATTCATCGCGGGCGCTGCCGTAATGCAGGATTTGAGCGCGAGAGCGCGGCTCGTTGCATTAATCGATATTGCCATTTTTGTTACAGTCTCCGCCCAGAGCAATCACATGCAGCCGGAGGGCGGCTTATTCCGCGGCCACATTGTTGGGGGCCATTACTGCAACTGAGCATGAGCGACGAGCGAGATGGCGTCGGCGTAAGCCCTTTGCAGGGAGGGACCCAGCAACCAGCGCACCGCGGGCTGCGTGTGAAACGCTCCGATCCGACGCCGAGGCGCCTCGTTCAGGGAGAGAAGCGACTGGGCTGTTCAGATTATGCGCAGTGTTTGTCGAATTGGAAAGGAAGCTACATGAATCATCTCGGCAGCAGCCCTCGCCGCACAACATCTTTGATGACAGACGAACAGCACGAGCTGGAGCGCTGCAAGCAGGAGATTGCGCGCCTCAAACAGCTGGTTGTACGACTTTCTGAAATTGTTTTGCGCTACGTCGTACAGAGCGCGCAAAGCGGTCGGAATGTCCCGGAGCGCTTGAGCGAGCCGCCGAACTCATAATACGGAAAGCGAACTCGCACTTGGCTGCTCTCGGCAGCGCGGGAGCTGCCCAGCCTCGCTCCACCCCGTCAGCGGCAGAGCCAATCCCCGACCGACATCATGAGCTCGAGCGTGGGGCAGTTGTTCAGCACGCAAAGGGCAGTTCCGGATCGCCTTCGAGAGTTCTTCCAGGATGTTGAGGATTTCAGGGCCAACCCATCCGGTTCGACTGGTTCTCAGCGCAATCACTTGCGGATCTGGCTATGATGGCGACCAGGACAGGACTACGTTGTCGATCAACCGAGTCGAGCCGACATACGCTGCGACACAGAGCACCGCCGGATAGCGCAGAGGGCTCTCGGCAATCCTTAGGGTCCCAGTGTCGACAAGCTCAAGGTACTGCAGTCGATCGACCCTTTCCAAATGCTTTTTTGCAAGCGCAATCAGCGTTGCCGCGTCGCGCTCCCCTGAGGCAAACTCTTGCGCTGCGGCGAACAAGCCACGGCTGATCGCAAGGCTCCGACCACGTTCTTCCGGGCTGAGATAACGGTTGCGACTGCTCATTGCCAGCCCATCTGGCTCCCTCACGGTTGGCACAGTGACAATCTCGATCGGAAGATTCAGATCAACCGTCATGCGCCGTATCACAGCGCATTGCTGAAAATCCTTCTGTCCAAAGTACGTGACGTCCGGCTGCGCCATGTTCAATAGCTTGCAGACGACAGTCGCTACACCACGAAAATGTCCAGGCCTGAAAGCTCCGCAGAGCGGTTTTGCGAGTTCGCCCGGCTCGACAAAGCTCTCAAATTGAGCCGGATAGATCTCCTCTGCACTTGGCGCGAAGATGATGGAGACCCCCGCCCTGCGGCACAATGCTTCATCGCGCGCGAAGTCGCGAGGGTACCTGCTGAGATCCTCATTAGGGCCGAACTGAGTTGGTTGACGAAGATGCTAACGACAGTGACGTCGCAGTGTCCCCGGCTAGCCGAGATCAGGGCTAGGTGGCCGTCGTGCAGGTATCCCATTGTCGGAACGAATCCGATGCGCTTATCGGCATTGCGAACGTCTGCAAGGGCGCGACGCAGCTCAGCGACCTTCGTAATGACTTGCATTTCTTACCTTGATTCAGGTTGAATTGGAGGGCACCCAGTCGGCGATGGCATGCCGAAGCTGATCGGGAAGCCGATAGCACTCCTCTGAGCCCGGGAATGCACCTTTGCGGATATCGGCAGCCCAGCGCGACAGCGCCTCCTGGAACAGCTGGAATCCATTTGTATAGGCACGAACGAATTTGGGGCGATGGCCTTCGGTGAGCCCCAAGACATCATGAAACACGAGCACTTGGCCCGAGCAATTGGGCCCTGCTCCGATCCCGATGGTGGGTATCGTGAGAACTTCGGTTGCTCGCGCTGCGAGCTCGGCAGGAATGCCCTCCAGGACCAGCGCGAAGCAGCCGGCTTCCTGCAGGCGGTGCGCGTCATCGAGCAGCCGCAAGGCGGTATCCGTTGTCCTTCCCTGCACCTTGAATCCACCCATGACGTTGACGCTCTGCGGGGTCAGCCCGAGATGTCCCATCACAGGAATTTCGCAATCGACCAAGGCGCGTACCATCTCGATGCGTTTGGCACCACCCTCGAGTTTCACAGCATCGGCGCCGCGCTGCAGAAAACCTCCTGCATTGCGAATCGTATCCTCAGAACCGACATGAAAGCTCAGAAAGGGCATATCGGCCACAAGCAGGGCATGAGGCCTCGTGCGCGCAACAGCCTCTAGGTGATGATTCATCATGGCCACGCTGACGGGCAACGTGTTGTCGAATCCCAGGCAGACGTTTCCAACGCTATCGCCGACCAGGATGATGTCGACAATGGGATCCGCGATGCGCGCCGCAACCGCATCGTAGGCGGTAGTCATCACGACACGCCGTCCGTTATCCTTCCACTGCTGTAGTGCCGGAATCGTGACACGCTCTAGAGGCTGCTCTGAACTGTGGTTCATATTGGATTCGCTCCCTACACACGTCGGCGCTTCCTAGAGAAGGCGGGAGAAACCTGTCAATGGCATGGAGGATGGAGATCCCAGTTCTCTGAAACTGGAGAACAACGCAAAAATAGTCCAATGGTCGCGCAACCATGAGGCAAGACCTTCCTCATCGCGATTTCACCACCCGATGGCTCGTCTTCCCCTACAGTTTCAGCGACTATGCCAGCCGAAGCTTCGATCGAGGAGCGGCGCTCGCGACGAGCCACCATCTGCACGCGCTTTCTGAGCTGATTGCAGACTCTAAAACGGTGATGGCTCGACCGGACCGAGCTGCAGATGCACGCAGTAGGACTTCGTCTTCAGGGCACATCTCCGTGTCTGCCGCCCTAGGGATACTCGTGAGATTCCTGCTTCGGCGCTGGCGCAGCGAGCAAAGCAAACGGATGGTAGGCCAGGAACGTCCAAGCGTGACAGGCCGCTGTAAGCGCATCGAGAATCGTGGTCGAGTAAATGTCGTCGCGAAGGCGCTCAGACCGAGCCAGCCTGCTGGCCCTGTAGGTCCTGAAGTCGATTATTTTTGCCGATGTTTCTGTCACTTGATTTCCACGCGCTCTAGAGGGCCACTCGAATTCTCT
The DNA here is from genome assembly GCF_900094605.1 of Bradyrhizobium shewense. GTDB lineage: Bacteria > Pseudomonadota > Alphaproteobacteria > Rhizobiales > Xanthobacteraceae > Bradyrhizobium > Bradyrhizobium shewense. The sequence goes on from NZ_FMAI01000031.1 coordinate 9,548, forward strand.
GACCAGGGCCGTACCGGCACAACTCAGTCCATTCCTAAGCCGCTCGCCGCCATCGAAGCCATTTCTGATCGGCCTCCCGCCGCGCCTTGAAGCGGTTGACGCATTTCTTGGAGCAAAGGGCCGTTCGCCAGCAGTAATGGCGGATCAGCCCAAACTTTCCGCCGCATATCGCGCAGCATGTGGCTGAATGGTCGAGGGAATTACGGATGCCAATGTGCATTCTCGCCTCCTGTCAGACATTTACTTGGGAAGCCCCGCTGCCCTCTGAGCACAGCACCACGCGCGCACCAAAGGTGCGGTCGTCGCCCGGCGGCCCGTCTCCCTGGTTCTTGCAGCCATCAAGAGCCTTGACTCTGATGTGCGGCTGCCTCGCGAAGCAGTACTTTCCGCAGAATGCCTCGCCGAGAATTTGCTCAAGATAATGGATTTCTCTAATCGTAATTAACGCAATTCGCCCGACATTTCGGCCAAATGCTGCGCCTTTCTTGGCTCACCCGCAGGATTGCTGCGGCAATTGGAGCGGGAGCGCCTAAAGCAAAGTGCTTAAAGCACGATCAGCCTGCGAGCCGTGGGTGTTGCATCCTCGTGCACTATCAAGCGGCAGCAATACGGACACTTTCGCCTTGCAAGATCCTGTCACCGCGGACGGTTGCACAGTCCCATGCATCTCACATCAGCAAGTCAGCAGCGTCACGGATAGCAGCATAGATTTCATCAAGGTCGGCCGCCGTAACGCAGTAAGGTGGCATCACGTAGATCGTGTTACCGAGTGGGCGCAACAGCAGATTCCGCGCTTGGAAGAAAGCCAAAAGCTTCAGCCCGATGTCCGCCAGATAGCCGGCATCGCTCGTGTTGAGTTCAAGCGCTGTGACTGTTCCTGTGCGTCGGACGTTTGCGAACCGTGAATCGGCGCGGAATGGCGCGAGTGCCTGTTCTTGCATGCTGGCTAAGCATGCCAGCCGCCGGCGATATTCCTGATCCTGCCATAGCTCCAGATTAGCCTTGGCCGCGGCACAGGCCACTGGATTGGCCGTATATGAGCTCGAATGAAAAAACGTACGCGTGCGATCTTCAGAATAATGCGCATCGAAAATATCGCCACGACAGAGTGTGACGGCGAGCGGCAGCGCCCCAGCCGTGAGGCCTTTCGAATAGCAGGCAATATCGGGCGTGACATCGGCCTGCTCACACGCAAACAAGGTACCCGTCCGGCCCCAGCCGGTCATGACCTCGTCCGCAATAAACAGGACGTCGAAGGCTTCGCAGATCCGCTTCATCTCTCTTAGCACCGAGGGAGAATACATCAGCATTCCACCGGCGCCCAATATCAGGGGCTCCACGATAAAGGCAGCGGGATGTTCGTTTCGACAGGCGGTTTCAAGCGCATCGAGCGCTATTTGCTCACGATCTCTCGCCGGGAACGGAATCGAGGTCACCTCGAACATCAGCGCCCCGTAGGCCACATTGAAGACGCCTCGGCTACCTACCGACATCGCCCCGATCGTGTCGCCATGGTATGAGTGCTGCATCACAACAATTTGGGTTCGCTGTCTTCCGGTATTGTGCCAGTAGCCGAGCGCCATTTTCAGCGCGACTTCGACGCTGGTGGATCCGCTATCGGAGAAGAACACATGCTTGAGCGCCGGGGAGGTGACCTTCAATAGTTCCGTCGCAACTTGCTCAGCCGGGTCGTGAGTGTATCCGGCGAAGATGACCTGGTTGAGCTTGCCTGCTTGTTCTCGGATCGCGTTCACGATGCGTGGATGGCAATGGCCGTGGGTCACGACCCACCAGGAGGAGATTGCATCGATAAGGCGCCGGCCATCTTCGGTATAGAGATAAGCCCCCTCTCCCCGCAGCACCTTCGTCATGTCGCGCTGTAGAGCATGCTGCGTGAACGGGTGCCAGATCGGCGATCTCTTGGCTATCTTCATAGGTTCAGGAAATCGCTGCTAACAAAGGAGTGTTTGAAAGCGGCCTGTAGCCTATCGTCCGTGAGGGGTACAAGCCACGGGAGCCGCCCCAACCAACGCACTCTCCCGATCTCGCAAATCGCGCTTTCAGTTTCGGCGTTTCTTTCGCCAATGAACGCAATTCCAAGGATTCGAATCTGACGCTTCCGCAGAGCCTCTATGGATAGCAGGGAGTGATTGATTGTGCCCAGTCCCGTCCTTGCGCAAAGCACGACGGGAAGCTGCCAGCGCTCGAAGATGTCGATGTAGAGAGTGCGCGCTGTCAGCGGCACCATGAGTCCGCCGGCGCCCTCGATCACGAGTTGCCGCTCGCCGCTGTCCGGCAGTCGAAGCGTCTCTGTATCTACGCGAACGCCGTCGATTTCCGCGGAGTAATGGGGCGACGCAGGCGTCCGAAGTCGATAGAGCTCCGGGACAATCCGATCGGACGAGAGGCCGCCGAGGCGGCGGACGCACTCGGAGTCGGTCTCTTGTTCAACTCCAGCCTGGACCGGCTTCCAGTAATTCGCGCCGAGAAGGCCGGCGAGCCCTGCGGAAAATACCGTTTTGCCGACCCCGGTGTCCGTACCAGTCACGACGATCCGCTTATTCATCAAAACGAGCCCCTCGTCACCTCAACCAGCGCATCGAGCATTGCGCGCACGTCCGCTTCCCCAACATTGAGTGTCAACGAAATTCGCAAGCGGGCGGTGCCTGCAGGGACGGTTGGCGGCCGAATTCCGCGGATATCGAAGCCGCGCGCCTGCAGAGCAGAGGCAAGTCGCATTGCATGAGCATTGTCACCTACGATGTACGGCACGATCTGAGAGGTCGATGGAGTGCGCAAACCAAGCGAGGTGATCTGCCGATGCGCGAACGCAACGAGTTTGGCCAGCCGTTGCTGCCGCTCCGGCTCTTTCTGCAGGATGAGGAGTGCCTCTCGAACGGCAACGGCCATCAATGGTGATGGGGCGGTGGCAAAAATAAACGGACGGCAGCGGTTGACCATGAAATCGCGCAAGATGCCGGAGGCCGCAACAAGTGCACCCGCCACACCGAGCGCTTTGCCGCAGGTATGAACGACAATGAGATTTTCGCGCCTGTCATAAGGGGCCGTGAGCCCTCGTCCCTGATGCCCGTAAGCGCCTGTGGCATGAGCCTCATCCACGATCAGAAACGCGTCTTGGCGATCGGCGATTGCCACCAGCTCTTCGAGTGGAGCGAAGTCGCCATCCATACTGTAGAGACTTTCGGCCACAATCCAGACGCGGCCCGCTCCACCTTTGGTTCGCCAGTCGCGAATTGCGTCTTCGACTGACTGGGGATCATTGTGCGCGTGAATTCGACACTCTGCGCGGCCGGCCCGCGCCCCCTCATGAATACTGGCGTGCACGAGCGAATCGAGAACGAGCAGATCGCCGCGCTGCGGCAGCGTTGTCAGGAGGGCAAAATTTGCGATGTAGCCGCTTCCAAAAAAAAGCACTGCCTCCGCGCCAAAGAACTGAGCCGCTTCCATTTCGAGCCGTTCATGCTCCTCGCAATTGCCGCGCAGAAGCCGCGACCCTCCGGCTCCAACCGGAGTGCCCGCCTCGAGCGCGGCGACCATCGCCTTTTTGATGCGCGGGGCGCTCCCGAGCGCCAGATAGTCGTTCGATGCGAAATCGATCCCCACGCGCGGCTTGAGGCAGCGCAGCCGCTTATCTTCGTTCAAGGCATTCAACGCTGCGACGTAGGGACTAAGTCTAGCTGTTTGGATTGACCGCATTCACCACTCCAAGGATCGCATCAAATCGCGCAAAAATACGTTGGCCGTTTAAGACCCGTTAGGTTCAACTTGCCAGGATGCGATTGTCTCCGTCCACACGCACAAGGCGTGGCTTGAATATCTTTGCTTCGGCCTCCTCGAATGAGCCATATGCAACGATAATGATCTTGTCTCCGGGCATCGCCAGTCGTGCGGCCGCACCGTTCAGGCTTATCGTGCCAGACCTCGGCGGCGCTTCGATAACGTAGGTGGCAAAGCGCGTTCCTGTTTCGACATTGTAGATTTCGACGCGCTCGTTGATCATCATTCCTGCTGCCTCCAGGAGCGTTCGATCTATCGAGATCGAGCCTTCATAATGCAGATCAGCTTCAGTCACTGAGGCGCGATGGATTTTGCCCTTCATCAAAGTTATCTGCATTTCTCACCTAGGCGGGATGTAGGGGCAACATATTGCGCGCACTGCTTTCCTCAGGCGAGCCCGGACGTGATGCCGAGCCGAGCCAGCAGATCCGCGTCGCGATCAACTTTCGGGTTTTTGGTGGTCAAGAGCACGTCGCCAATGAAAATTGAATTTGCGCCGGCCAAGAAGCAAAGCGCCTGCAATTCATCGGTCATGTATTGCCGCCCAGCGGACAGGCGAACCACACTCCTCGGCATCATGATCCGCGCGGTCGCCAGGAGCCGGACCAACGCGATCGGATCGGGAGGCTCCGCGGTGTCTTCCACCGGCACGCCCTCGATCTCGTTCCACAGGTTGATCGGCACGCTTTCGGGATGGTTGGGAAGATTGGCGAGCAGCACGAGCATACCTAGGCGGTCCTCGACGCGCTCGCCCATGCCGATAATCCCGCCGCAGCAGATCTTGATGCCGGCATCGCGCACATGCGCCAACGTATCGATGCGGTCCTGCAGGCTGCGGGTGGTGATGATCTTGCTGTAAAACTCGGGCGATGTGTCGACATTGTGATTGTAAAAGTCAAGGCCGGCCTCGGCGAGGCGCGCGGCCTGCTTCGGTGTCAGCATGCCGAGCGTGACGCACGTTTCCATGCCGAGTCCTTTGACCGCGTTGACCATGTCGCAGACGGAATCAAGATCGCGATCTTTTGGCGTGCGCCAGGCCGCGGCCATGCAGAAGCGCGTGGCGCCGGCATCCTTCGCGCGCTGCGCGGTCGCAACCACATCGGCCCAACGCATCAGACGGGTCGTTTTCAGGCCGGTCTCGTAATGCGCGCTTTGCGAACAGTAGCCGCAGTCCTCCGGACAGCCGCCGGTCTTGATGCTGAGCAGGCTCGCAGTTTCGACGTGGTTTGGATCGAAATTGTTGCGATGAGCGCGCTGCGCATGAAGCATCAGGTCGGCAAAAGGAAGGTCGTAGAGGGCCTTAGCCTCGTCGACGTTCCAATTATTACGAACCTGCGCCGCGTTGCTTGCTTCCTTCGGTTGGACTTGCGCAGCAGCATCCATAACTCAATCCCGCCCAATTGTAGATAATCGCGTGAATTATCTATAGTCATCGCTTTCGAAGAGATGCTAATTGAGCTCCTTCGCAAATGCACCGGTTATTGCGGTAGATAATCTATGATCACTACTGACAACATGACGACGGTCGCGCGCATCGCGGACTCAATCGCTGAGCGCATTATCAGCGGTGCCTTAGAGCCAGGCGCGCCACTCCGTCAGGATCACGTGGCACGAGAATTCAATTCCAGCCACGTCCCCGTGCGCGAGGCCTTTTGGCAGCTGCAGGCACAACATCTTGTTGTCGCCGTGCCGCGGCGCGGTGTTCGGGTTGCCCCGCTCGATACCCGTTCAGTGAAGGAGATCGCCGAAATGCGCGCCGCGCTCGAAGTGGTGGCATTGCGCCATTCAGGGCCAAGGCTCACAACAGCTCACTTGGATAAGATCGAGCTCGCCTTGATCGAAGGAGACAATGCAAAGACGATCGAGGAGTTTGAGATGGCCAACCGCGCCTTTCACCAAGCCTTGGTCGCGCCGTGCGGAATGCCGCGTCTGCTCGCGAGCCTCGATGGACTGCAGCTTGCCAATTCTCGATTGGTGTTCGCGATGGCGCGATCGGTGGGCTGGCGACCGCGTTCCAATCAAGATCACCGCCTGATTCTGCAAGCCTTGCGAACGCGCAACGTCGATCAAGCCTGTAACCTGCTTGCGCGGCACATTCAAACCATTGAGCGCCTTGCCCTTGCGGCGTCCTGAGCAAATCTGGCAAGCTTCATTGCGGATCGCCGACGGTCGCAAGTGACGATCATGCGCCAAGCGACTAGCCTCGTTTGCAACGGGCTCTATTCCCAGATAGTTATCGCACCCGCTAGCGACATCTCCACGGACAGCCATGATTCGTCACATCGTCTTCTTCAGCGCCAAGGACGAGGCGCACATCGACCAGATCATCGAAGGTCTTTCGCTTCTCACCACGATACCACATACGCGCCGGCTTGAGGTTGCCCGCAACCGCAAGTCCGATCAACTCGGCAACGATATCGACATCGTGGTTTATGGTGAGTTCGACAGCGAGGCGGAGCTCGCAGCGTACAAAGCGCACGATCTCTACCAGGAGTCGATTAAACGGGTCCGACCGCTCCGCGAGCTGCGGTTCGCGGCCGACTACAATGTATCAATAGATACCCCTTTCGCCTCCACGGCAGGATGATCCAGGTGCTGTCGCAGCAAAAAATCCACCGCCGAGTTAACTTGGCAATGGGCCTCAAGTTCGGCCCATCGCAGACGAGCGTCGTTCTCATCGGGTGGGGCAATAGATGGAACGGCACTTTCACGACGTCAGCCGCCGGTGACCGATAACCCGATGTACGTTCGCGAGGTGCATTGGGTTGAACCTGTCACAGCGATGCGACGTCTTGGGCGTCGATCCCATCTCACGTTTCTCGATAGCGCAGCAAGGCACGAGCTGCTTGGGCGCTACTCATATCTAACGTGCGACCCGTTCAGCACCTATAGGGTCGCGAACGGCCAAGCCAGTTGGAACGGACTGACACTCGAGGCCGATCCATGGAAGGTCCTTCGCACGCTACTCGCGAAGTACCGGCAAGAGCATCGTCCCGATCTCCCGCCGTTCCAGGGAGGAGCGGCAGGCTACCTTGCCTACGACATGAACAGGACATTGGAGCGATTGTCTGCGCCGGCAATTGCCGGTCTGGGTTTGCCCCAATCCATCCTGCAATTTTATGACGTGATCATCAGCTTCGACCACCGGGATAATAAATGCTGGATCGTCTCGACCGGATGGCCGGAGCAGGATCGCGCACGACGGAGCGAACGAGCGCGTCGTCGAGCCGACGAGTTTGCAGCATTGCTTGCCGGTCCCAACGCGCCGCAGAATGGTTGTCCCAGCAAAGCGGGCGCATGGCGCTCGAACTTCAGCCGCGAGAGCTACATTACGGCGGTACAACGCGTGATCGACTTGATCCTGGCGGGTGACGTGTTCCAGGCGAATATTGCGCAGCGTTTCAGCACCCGCCTGTCGACCTCGTTTGATCCGCTCGCCTTCTATTGCCAGCTACGATCATTGAATCCAGCGCCTTTTGCGGCCCTGCTGCGATGGGGAAAGCTGACCATCGCATCAAGTTCGCCGGAACGATTCCTGAAGCTTGAGGGGCGACAAGTCGAGACACGCCCCATCAAGGGCACGATCGCGCGTTCGCCTGATTCCAAGGAAGACCACCGCCGTGCGGCTGTTCTCCTCGCTTCCGAAAAGGATCACGCCGAGAACACGATGATTGTCGACCTTTTGCGTAACGATCTGTCACGCGTTTGCACTGCGCATTCCGTCGAGGTTCCGGCCCTGTGCAATCTCGAGTCCTATGCCTCGGTGCACCATCTCGTGTCGATCGTTACGGGGAAACTTGCCGGAGAGGAAGACGCCGTTAGCCTGCTCCGTGCTTGCTTTCCCGGCGGCTCCATTACGGGAGCTCCAAAGCTGCGGTCGATGGAAATTATTACAGAAATCGAGCGCATAGCGCGAGAGGTCTATTGTGGGGCGATCGGCTTCATCGGCTTCAACGGGCACATGGATACAAGCATTGCGATCCGCACTGTCACGATCGACGGCGACCTGGCTGTGTTTCATGCGGGCAGCGGTATAACGGCCCTGTCGGAGCCCGAGGCCGAATACGAGGAAACGCTCGCCAAGGCAGAGCGAATCTTTGATGCATTTGGTTCTGAACCAGCTGGTGCATTTTGATTGTCATCATCGATAATTACGATTCCTTCGTGTTCAACATTGCCCGCTATTTCCACAAGCTCAGTGAAGCAACGGAAGTGATCCGAAACGACGCCATCAGCATCAGCGAGCTCGTTGGTCTCAAGCCGCGCGCGGTGGTCATATCGCCCGGCCCCTGCACCCCAACTGAGGCAGGAATATCGACAGCAGTGGTTCGCGAACTTTCAGGACGCGTACCAATTCTCGGCATCTGCCTTGGACATCAGTGTATTGCGAGCGTTTTCGGGGGACGGGTGGCGCGCGCGCATCGGCCCATGCACGGTCGGCGCTCATACGTGGCGCATGACGGCCGAGGGTTATTCAAGGGGCTGCCAACCCCGCTTGACGTCGGATGCTACCATTCTCTTATCGCCGAGCTTGATCAGTCATGTGCGCAGAACCTCAGAGTGACAGCGCGTTCGGAAGAAGGCGAGATCATGGCCCTCACGCACTGCTATTATCCCACCTATGGGGTCCAGTTCCATCCCGAGTCGATACTTACCTCACAGGGGCACGTCCTGCTTGTGAACTTCTTGCGGCTCGCAGAGGATTTCCGAAACCAAGCGGAGCAATGAGAGGCTCGGCCTGCCTATCAAGATGGTGGACCGTTGGTTTCCGGCGTGGTTGGAAGGCGCAGCGTCATATGGCAGGCATTTTGTGGTAATCAGCGCTGTTCCGTGCCAGTCAGCTGCGCGCCTCCGACAGAAACCGGACCTTGCGGTTTCGAGGGCCGGACGTCTCTCTTGGCCGGCTTGGATGTCGTGCGCACGGGCGGCGGGGAAGCAATAGGAGGAGAAGCAACAAGCGCCGGATTCTGCAGCTCCTCGATTCTCTGGGTCAGGGCTGCGATCTGATCCGAGATCCGCTTTAGCTCGGCTTGCTGCGCATCGACGTTGCGATTGAGCTCGGCAATTTCAGCGGCTGTCTTCTGCTGCCCTGATTGGATCCCTAAAAGGACGTCTCTATCCTCAGGCGACAAGCCAAGCGTGGGAGGCATGACTTCACGCGCCGGCAGCGCCTCGGCGAACGTTTCGATATTCGTCAAAAAATAGGCTCCTCCGGCGCAAAGAACGAGCAATACGGCTAGAAGAGCAAAGATCCACCGAAAGCCTTTCGACGGTCTCTGCAGGACCGGCGGCAACTCCGATGCTTGGGATTGATCCGTCACAGCCACACCCCGCTCTCATCCTCTCGATCTGCTTTGGGTGTTCTCGTTGCCGCGATCGCAGAAGATGGTCAAGAGCTACCGCGGGCCGCAACCCCGCTGCACCGTTTTCAGCAATGTTGTCCCCAAAGCCGGGGCTTGATCGCATCAGGGTTTTTACGAGCTCCGCATTGCGCTGCAGGTGGTGAGGTAAATAATGAGAGCCGGTAGAGGGGATTACCCGTGAAGCACATTCATACCTGCTTGCTCTTTAGGGGCCGCCCCACCGAAGGCTGTGCGCGTCGGGGATTTGCTAGGTTCCAGCGCTCCTGTGCCTGATTGTTCGAAGATCGATAGTTGTCGCGCCGAAGATTGATCTGGCGCAAAAATGCTGCGCAATCCAAGCAAAAAACGCCTGATGCGAGCGCAACCATAAGACTAACTATATCGTTCGATGGAGGGGGACTTACGTTGTTAGTGGGCAACTGCACGAAGCCCAGCCAGGAGATCAGGTCGGCCGCTCAGAAAGACGGGCACTACATGCGAAAACGAGGCGATTCGAGGAAGCGGATCCCTACGGATGCCTGAGCAGATCATCTGCAACCGCCGGACCTCCATACGTGGAAAACCATCCCAGCGCCCCTGTCCGGCTGCGTACCGTCTTGCTTGAGGTCTCGCAGGGATCCCAGCGCCACAAAGGTCGACAGCGGGATCTAAATGAACGCAAATGCGAGCAGGCTAGAGCAAAGCAGCGCAAGGCCCGCGGCGGTCAGTGCCAACAGGCTGCCGGACACAATGTCATGATTGCGCATGAGCCGTCCTTCATGGCGCCCGGAAGCAGCACGAGGGGGCGGCTGCCTTCGCGTTGAATAGCCAATCAACGGATTACTACTCAAATTCGCTGCACTATTCCTGCGGTCTGCAGGGGAAAATGCATTTTTTGAGCGCAATCGTCCCGCTGTTCGGCGGCTACCGGCGAGAACGAACGAGTATCAAAATTTGTGACGTGTTTGCTGGCCAATAGGCTGTGTGGGTGGGATGCCCCGTAAGAGCCTCCCCTCTCCTCCAAGGCACGGGATGTGAGCCGTTTCATAATTGCGATATATCGTCTCGAGTAATGCTTGTTGCATGCGGGTTCTCCTAATCCTCCTCGCGGCTTTTACGATCATGTTGGCGGCACGTGACCGGCACCAAAATGGCTTCGTGCCACGCCCGACGGCATCCATGCCCCCGGTCGACGTGCCGTAACCCAGGCACCTGCCTCTGTCGGCAAACGACTTGACGCACTTCATCAATATTAGGCAACCACTCAGACACATACTTGCGATCTGCACCGCTGCTGTAGGCAGCGCATCTCCCGCCCGTGGGGACGCTACGTCGTTCTGTCATTGCGGAGCTGGCGTAGCGGCACTTAAGTCCGGCAGCGCAGGCCCAAGCTCAAGGAGCCGATCGGCACACTTGGCTGGCCCCCATCTCAAACTGGGCGGACGACTATAAATTCAACGCCGGAAGGAAAGGACACCTATCGCTGGCATTTCGTCGACATCGACATCGAGCGGCCGACATATGACATCGCTCTTGATTGCAAGGATGAACGCGACCAGGGAACTTGCATCCTCGAAAGCACGCAAGCGAACACAACGGCAATCAAGCCGGTAACAAACTGCATGTTATCTTGCACGCGAAGCGATCCGACGGCAAGTCATATACGCGCGCGCCGACATTCAGCATGTGTGAGGACTCTCTGGTCGATCTCCAGGCGTATTCGTGGGGGGGTAAACTGATGCGCTGGATGCCGATCCGCTGCCGACAGTCGACCCCCCGCCCTACGATGAAGCACGAGTTGCTGCTTGCACGAACGATACGCACGCCCTGGGTATAAGAGCCTATCAGCTCCTGCCCGCAGGAACGCTGGACCACAACGATTCGGGCCACGCCGTAGAGTTCGGCAACGATTATGCCGTAGCCATCAAAGCGGACCTGGATCGCGAGCTGGTAAAGGGAGCCGCGCGTCTTAAGGCTATTCTGGAGGATGCACTCGGCAGTTCCTAGACGAACTGCCAAACTTAGGTCGGCCGCAAAACACCTCCCACTAATTCTCGATAATCATGATTTAACAAGATCAGTGTTAGATGCTTTGTACACTCGCATTCCGCACGATATCCCGAGGACGGTTCTGCGCGATGAGGTCGTGCGGCTTGAGGGCAATCCTTTTCGCATCGCCCCGAGCGCAGCACCTCGCTCTCTCATGAAATTAATGGACCCAAGGTGATTGGGACCTCTTCTCGGGCGCCGAATTCAGAGCGGCGCGCGAAGCGCGTACTAGGCAGTGAACCTATAAATCTGCCAAGCGGACGGGTTGCCAGAGTCCGCTAAGCACTGATAGCAACCAAAGTTTGCAGCGCAGCCAAATGTCGCGATGGGCCATGTGTGGACGGCTCCGGGTTGGCAAGGAGAATCTTCACGTCGCAGTATTGGTCGGAGCAGCCATGTGTTCGGCCTGTTAGTGCGGTTCACGTGACCGCTGGCCATAATGCCCTCCGCGGATCAGGTCCCGGTCAAAAGCACGCATTCGATGATGCTCTGGCCCAAGTGGGTTGTCCTGATCGCCGGATCGACCGGCACTGCATTACGTGCTGTTCGCCCTCCCAACCGTTACGTCACGCCGGCGATGTCTGCGATCTCGTTTAGGCCGCCAGCGCGGCCGGCTCCTGGTAGCGTTCGTTCTTCGCCATCATCGCCCAGGCCATCCTGGCGAGCTTGTTGGCAAGCGCGATGGCCGCGACCTTGGTGGGCCGCCGGGTCCACAATCGCGTGAGCCATGGCCGATGATCGGTGCCATGGATCTTGGCGTAGCGGATTACGGCGAGCGCGCCGGCCGTGAACAAGCTACGCAAATAACGATCGCCCTGCTTGCTGATGCTGCCGAGCTTGTCCTTGCCCCCGCTCGAGTTCTGCTTTGGTACGAGCCCAACCCATGCTGAGAAGTCCCGCCCCGATCGAAAGGCCTTGGGATCAGCAATACTGGCAACCAGCGCTGTTGCCAGCGCCGGCCCGACGCCCGGGATCGCATCCAGCCGTTTGCTCGTCGCATTTGATCGATGCCAGGCGATGATGCGGCGGTCAAACTCAAGGATCTGGGCCTTGAGCGCGCGCAATTGACCGCCAAGAGCAACAAGGCAGATCCGGGCGACCTCCGGGACTCGGTCTTCGGCTTTATCGGCGACGACTTCCAGCAATTGCTCGACGCCTCGCCGCCCAACAGGGGCGACAATCCCGAACTCGGCAAGATAGGCACGGATCGAGTTGATGACCGCGGTCTGCTGGCGGATGAAGAGGTGCCGCGCTCGGTGAAGCATTAGACAGCTCTGTTGCTCGACTGTCTTGGTCGGGACGAACCGCATGTTGGGTCTCGTCACCGCTTCACAGATCGCCTCCGCGTCCATCGCGTCGTTCTTCTGCCGCTTGACGTAGGGCTTCACATAGGCCGGAGGCATCAATCGAACCGTGTGCCCCAACGCCTGCAGCTCGCGCGACCAATGGTGCGACGATGCGCAAGCCTGATTCCCACTAGGCATGGCGGCAACTTCTGGAAAAACTCCAAGACGTGGCGGCGCCTCAACTGACGGCGTACGATCACTTGGCCGGCTGCATCAACGCCGTGCATTTGGAAGACCGACTTCGCAATATCAAGGCCAATCGTCGAAATTGAATGCATAGGCTGCTCCTCCGAATCGTGGGAGCCTCAAATCGGCACCCACTCCTTGGGACTCTCGTGCCGGTGGAGGAGCCGTCCACAGCATCAGAAGCAGACCGTCCACGCGGCAAGCTCATCTTCATCTTTGGTTTCTCTGGCCTGGACTCGCCTTAGAACCGACTTGCCGAATTTTCCCGACCGTGGTTACGACTTCTTAGTTGCTTCTTCCTACCTTGCGAGGCAACGGATTGCCCATGCGTCAAGACAAAGAACAAGAAAGCCGACGGGTCACCTTTGAGCACCGCTTGCCAGCGCAAATGATGGCGATCGATGGCACCTGGCGTCGCTCGTGTAGCCTCAAAGATGTGTCTGAAGTCGGCGCTACCCTTCAAGTTGAAGCGACGATTGAGGGGCTGGCCTTGAAGGAGTTTTTTCTTCTGCTCTCCTCGACGGGACTTGCCTATCGCCGATGCCAGCTTGAGCGAGTGAATGGCGAGGAATTGGAGGTCAGCTTCCTTCGCCAAAAGTCTAAGGCGACGAAATCTCCGGCTTAATCCGACACACATCGCGCCTGCCAAACATCTCGCATGCCAAATTTTCCCGGACAGGGAACCTTTTGCTTCTGTGCACTTTGTAACATCCTGCGAAAGTGTGCGTAGTGGGGGAAGCCTTGACGGAAATGCCATCCATCCTTGTCATCGAGGATGACGACGCGATCCAGAGCCTTGTTGAGGATGCGCTGAACGAGGGGGGCTTCGAGACAGCTGTCACAAGTACCGGCGAGGAAGCCGTGACCCTCCTTAAAGGGGGGCTCGTTACATACCGCGGCCTCGTGACTGACATCAATCTGCTGGGAAGGTTCAACGGCTGGGAGGTAGCGCGCGCAGCCCGTGAGGTCGATCCGAGCTTCCCCGTGGTCTATATGTCCGGCGTGGCCGCTGACGAGTGGCTGGTACAGGGCGTTCCCAACAGCATAATGCTTCGGAAACCGTTCGCACCCGCGCAGCTCGTGACGGCAGTTTCCCACCTCCTCAACGGCTGCTTGAGTCCCAAAGCACCAGACGGACCCTCCGGCTAGCTTGGTACTCGGATGGTGCGATTCTTCTTCGGCCTTTGCGGTTCAGAAAACGTCAGTGATCCCGGCGGCCTCGTCTTTGAGCACGAAATAGATGCCTTCCGTGCGGCACAAAGACTTGCTGAAGAAGTAGCAAGTAGCCGACCCCATTTGAGAGAAAATACATGGGTGGTCGTGAGTCGGAACGATAGCGCCAGCGCTTATTATCTGAGCCTTTAACATCATTCCCGATTGCCATTCCGTAACATGCCGTTACGAACCGGCGACGGCTTGCCGAGTACAACGCTGTCAGGAAGCAGACTTCGCTGCGCTTCGGGCTAGGGTCAGCCACGGGCCGTAACCGGGCTTAACCCGCCAACATCCAGACAGACGAAAAGCCGACGTTGGAACGCCGCCGGCTCAAGGGCTGCGGCAATCCGCGCTCGGTACGGCGATCTGGACCACCGCGCCGCTTTCCGCCGCAGCCAGAGGGCTAGTTGACAGCCCTTTGCAAATATAACTAGGGTGACTGCGACGGTTCTCCTTCGGGAGATCAATAGGGAATACGGTGCGGGGATCCCCCAACGCCGTGGCTGCCCCCGCAACTGTAAGCGGTGAGCCTTCGCCAAATTGCCACTGAGCCTGCGGGCTTGGGAAGGCGGCGACAGGCAACGACCCGCGAGCCAGGAGACCTGCCGTCAGTCGTGGTCACACGCGAGCACATTGGGCGGGGTGTCCTGGTGAGTGTTGAGTTGCCTTTTTTCTTGAGGCAGCGGCCAAGCTGCGTTCGCGGTGACGTGCCACGTTATCGCGAGTCCATTGATGCCCTCCCATACAATCTTCGCCCCGCGGCATCGCCGCGCGTTGTTCAGTTCAGTTGCATTCTCCTGCTTCGCCTTGTCGACCGATGGCTGGGCACAATCCGGAAGTTCGACCCAGACGCTCGACCCCGTGGTGGTGCAGCATACGGCAACCCCGAATGCGCGCAGCACCCGACGCGGCGCGACCGCGCGCTCCGTGCGTTCACACCAGCAACGCAACGCGGCTGCCAACGCCAATAAACCCGCTGCCAGCCTGACGGGTCCCGTTTTCGCCGCACCGACGCTCAACCTCACCGGCGCCAGCACGGCCGGCAGCCGGCTGGGCCTGACGCGGCTGCAGACGCCGGCCAGCGTGGAGGTGATCTCCGCCGAGACCATCTCCGAACGCGGCCAGCAGAACATCCTCGAGGCGGTGACGCAGAACGCCACCGGCTTCACGGCGAGCCCTGCCCCCGGCAATGGCGGCGTCTCCTTCAACACCCGCGGCTTCACTGGCCTCGGGTCCGTCATGACGTTGTACGACGGCACCCAGCTCTATATCGGCGCCGGGACCATGACCTTTCCGTTCGACACCTGGTCGACCGAGCGCATCGAGGTGTTGCGCGGCCCTGCGTCGGTGATGTATGGCGCAGGTGCGGTGGGCGGCGCCATCAACGTCGTTTCGAAACTGCCGTTGTGGGTTCCTCGCAACCAAGCCGAGATCTCGCTGGACAGCAACATGACGCGGCGAATTGCCGTGGACAGTGGCGGTCCGGTCAGCAAGGACGTCGCCTACCGGATCACCGCCTCCGGCAACATGTCCGACGGCTGGGTCGACCGCGACGACACCTCGAATGTCGCCCTTCATGCCGTGGTCCAGGTCAAGCAGAACGAAGACGTCACCTGGACGCTGTCTACAGATTACGGTGATCGCAAGCCGTCACGCTACTTCGGCACGCCGCTGATCAACGGCAGGCTCGATGAAGCGCTACGCTTCAAGAATTACAACGTCAGCGACAGCCATATCCGGTACCAGGACAGCTGGAATCAGGTGAAGACCGAATGGCAAGTCGCCGACGGAATCTCGATTCAGAACTCACTCTACTATTTGAACTCCAAGCGACACTGGAAGGACGTCGAAAGCTACGCCTACAATCCCGTCACCGGCCTGATCAACCGAAGCAGCTATATCGAGATTTTTCACGATCAACAGCAGGTCGGCAATCGCATGGATGCGAAATTTCGCGGGCATGTCCTTGGCATGGCCAATGAGTTCCTCGCAGGCTTCGACGTCAACAGCATCAACTTTACCCACACCAACAATTCGCCCTACGGTGGCTCGTCGTCCGTCAACCCGTTCAATTTCGCTCCGGGCGTATTCAACAGCCCGAACGCCACAGTTCCCGGCTACGGCAGCGTGACCAACCAGTACGCGCTGTTTGCCGAGAACAGGCTGTCGGTCACCGAGCAGCTGTCCTTGATTGCCGGCATCCGTCAGGATGAGCCCACGATCACGCGCACCGACTATGTCACGCCCGCCAACAGCTTCGAAAAGTCGTTCTCCTCGACAACCTGGCGCGCGGGTGCGGTCTACACGCCGGTCAGGGATCTCGCTTTCTATGGCCAGTATTCCACCGCAGTCGATCCGGTCGGAGGGCTCATCTCACTGTCCTCCGCAAACAAGAACTTCGACCTCGCCACCGGCCGACAGATCGAGATCGGCGTCAAGCAATCGTTCTGGGGCGGCCGCGGCGAATGGACCTTGGCCGGCTATGAGATCGTGAAGAACAACCTTCTGGCGCGCGATCCCAACGTCCCGTCTCTGACCGTCCAGGTCGGCCAGCAATCATCGCGCGGCGTCGAAGCGTCAGTGGGTTTTCTGCTCGATCATGGCTGGCGCATCGATGCCAATACCGCCTTCCTGCGTGCGAGATACGATGACTTCGTGCAGGCGGTCGGCGGCGGAAGCGTCAACTATGCCGGCAACGTACCGGTCAATGTGCCGCAGAACGTCTCCAACATCTGGGCGACCTGGGCCTTCGCACCGAACTGGTCAGCCAACGCAGGCGTGCAGATCGTTGGCAAGACCTATGCGGACAACGCCAACACGGTGACGCGCCCGGCCTACAACATTGTCAATGCCGGTGTGCAGTGGAAGCCCGACCTCAACACCACCGTGTCGTTCCGCATCTACAATCTCTTCGACGAGGTCTACACGACGTCGGGCGGCACCACGCAGTGGCTACTCGGCATGCCGCGCACGGCGCAGCTTGCGGTCAACGTGAAGTTCTGAGCATGCGGGCCCTGAAACGCACACTCCGGCGGTGGCTGTATATCGGCCATCGCTGGGTCGGCATCGTCACCTGCCTGTTCTTCGCCATGTGGTTCATCTCCGGCGTGGTGATGATGTACGTGGCTTTTCCCGGCCTCTCCGACAAGGAAAGGCTGGCAGCGCTCCCTGATGTCCAATGGGAGAAGGTGGCGCTGTCGCCTGACGACGCGATGAAGGCGGCAGGCGCGACGCGCTATCCGCGCGACCTCCGGCTTTCGATGTTGGCCGACGAGCCCGTGTATCGGATCACCGGCTGGGACGGCAAGCGGCAGGCAATCTCGCCGGCCGATGGCCGCGTCATCACTGGTGTTTCCGAGCGGCAGGCGCTCGCGGTCGCGCAAATTCATCCGGCGAACCGATCGCCGCGCCTCGAAGACATCATCGATCGCGACCAATGGAGCGTCACGGCCCGTTACGATCCGCTGCGACCGCTTTACCTCATTGCGCTCGGCGACGATGCCGGTACCAAGCTCTATGTCTCCTCGCGCTCCGGCCAGATCGCGCTCGACACCAACCATACCGAACGCGTCTGGAACTGGCTCGGCGCGATCCCGCACTGGATCTATCCGACGGTCTTGCGCAAAGACGGACCGTTGTGGCGCCTGGTGGTGCTGTGGATCTCCGGAATCTGCCTGATCATCGGCGTCACCGGCATCTGGATCGGCATCCTTCGCGTCCGATTGAAGCGGCGCTATGCCAGCGGGAGGATCACCCCGTATCGTGGCTGGATGGCGTGGCACCACGTCACCGGCCTGATCGCGGGCATCTTCGTGCTGACCTGGACATTCTCGGGTTGGCTGTCGCTCAATCCCGGCGAATATTTCGCAGGCCGCAACACGACGTCCGAGGTGCTGCAACGCTATGCCGGCCATGATGCGCCGACCATTGCGACGAAGCTGCCGAGGCCGCAATCAGCCGCAGTCGAAGCGCGCTTTGTCTGGCTCGACGGCAGCCCGATGATGATCGCCGCATCGCGCGATGGCGCTCAGAAGCCGCTGGATGTGACGTCGGGCCAAATTACGCCACTCCCGCAGGATCGGCTTTGGACCGCCGCAACGAAATTGCTACCCCGAGCTCGCCTCGTGGAGCAGCTCGCCCTGGGCGAATACGATTCCTATTGGTATGCACGTCATCACGACCGCGAATTGCCGGTGTTGCGCGCGGTGTTTGATGATGACGCGAAAACATGGTTTCACATCAGCCCGGTCACGGGCGACATCGTCGGCCGCGTGGACGGTAGCCGTCGCACATATCGCTGGCTGTTCAACGCGCTGCACAGTTTCGATTTTCGACTGCTGCTGATGTATCGTCCGGCCTGGGACATCGTGGTGTGGCTGCTGTCGATCCTCGGCACCATCGTCTCGTTGAGCGGTGTCGTGGTCGGCTGGCGTTATCTGCGCCGTTGAAGCGAATTAAGACGTTGATAATGTCCGCTTCGGGTCATTCGCGACGGGATCGAGCCAGTAGCAAGTCCGGCCAAGTCCGCTAAGCCGCCGAAAGCGGAAGTAAATTCAGAGCATTAACGGCGCGGTCACGGAGCGTTGCGGGTTGATGACGTTGCCCGAGAAGTGATTCAAGCTCCGAAACCGGAGCCTCGAATCATGCGCTACGAGCTCAGCGACTATGAGTGGACCGCCATCAAACCGATGCTGCCGAACATGCCACGCGGCGTTCGGCGCGTAAACGACCGTCGTGTGATCAATGGCATCTTTTGGGTCCTGCGTTCAGGTGCGCGCCTTGGCGCGATCTGCCGGAAAACTACGGTCCCCGCACCCTTGTTACAATCGCTTCGTTCGGTGGCGGCGGATCATGGATGCACTGGCCGCCGGTCGTGACGCGGCCGTGCAAATGATCGACACCTCAGCCGTCCGCGTGCACCAGCACGGAGCCTGCATCGCCGACAACGATCATCAAGATATGGGGCGCTCGCGAGGGGGCCTGACGAGCAAGATTCACGCGCGGTGGTGGACACCAACGGCCTGCCGGTCCATCTCGCTCTGACGCCGGGCGAGGCGCACGGCAATCGGCTGTGTTCGGTTCTCCTCAGCGCCTTGTTTCCACAAACGATGTTGCTCGCAGATCGTGGATACGAGCGGACTGGATCAGGGAGCTTGCCCGCAAGCAAGGCGCATGGGCGAACATTCCGCCGAAACGGAGCCGCAAAGACCCTATCTGCTTCAGCCGCATCTGTATCGCGCGCAACTTGATCGAACGGTTCTTCAACAAGATCAAGCAATGTCGGCGGGTCGCGACCCGACACGACAAACTGGCAGCCAACTATCTGGCGTTCGTCAAACTCACATCAATCCGCATTTGGCTGCGTGCTAATGAGTCCGCGCCCTAGTCAGCACCGATCTACGCCATCCTCGTTCTTGGCCGGCGGAGCCGTCGTCTGGTCGCGCTGCCCCCATTGATGCTGCGCCTCGCGTCCTGCGTGGCTCCGCGGCTCGGCTACAGCGTCGCGTATCACGGACCTCTTCGGCCCGTCCTCTGAGCAACTCGACTTTGCCTTCCCTCTTGAAGAAGTCATTAATGCGATTGGAAATGGTGCTGTTCATTGCTAGGATTACCTAGTCGTTCGTGAACAAGGGTTTAAGCGATTGAGCGGGAGTCTGTTTTTCGGCTGCGGGGGCGCTTGAGATTGCAAGGATTTGGAGCTCAAGACCGCCAAACCTTTGCGATTTCGTTTTTGGATTTCCCTTCTTTGCGAACCATGATTCTGTGGTGCATCGGAGGGGACGATGCGGCCGAAGAAGCACAAGACGACGGGATCGAACGATCTGTTCCGGGCGCGGCTGGACCAGATCATCAACATGAAGCACGAGCTGGTTCTGCTGGCCGGCAAGATCGATTGGGACTGGATCGACGGCGAGATCGCTCCGCTTTACAGCGAGAACGGCCGGCCCGGGATCGCGACCCGCTTCATGATCGGGCTCTTGCTGCTCAAGCACACTTATGGGCTGTCCGATGAGGGGGTTTGCGAGCGCTGGGTTCACGACTCGTATTTCCAGTTCTTCACCGGCGAAGAGTTCTTCCAGCACGCTTTCACGCACGAGCACTCGGACCTGAGCCATTGGCGCAAGCGGCTCGGCGACAAGCTGGAGCTGCTACTGGCCGAGAGCCTGCGGGTGGCGCACGAGGCCGGCGCGTTACGCAGCCAGGACCTCAAGCGCGTCGCGGCCGATACCACGGTGCAGCCGAAGGCCATCACCTTTCCGACCGATGCCGAGCTGCTGCATGCGGCCATCAAGGACCTCAATCGCCTGGCGAGAAGGCACGGGGTCAGGCTCCGGTAATTCTATGCTCGCGTGGCCAAGGCCGCCGCGATGATGGCTTCCCGCTACGCTCACGCCAAACAGTTCAGGCGGCATCACCGATAGTTGCGCATCCTGCGTAGCAGGCTCGGCCGGATCATTCGCGACATTCGTCGCAACATCGAGGGCCAGCGGCACTGGAGGAGGCCTTCGCCCTTCCACTCGGCCGGGCCGCGCAGATTCGTTCGCAGCAGCAGCGCCAGCGCGGCTGGAAGCTTTATTCCTTCCATGCTCCGGAGGTGGAGTGCATCGGCAAAGCCAAGGCCGCCGCGCATTACGAGTTCGGCGTGAAGGCTTCCGTCGTCACCAACAATCGCCGCGCTCCCGGCGGCCTGTTCGTGCTGCACGCGAGCGCAATGCCCGACAATCCGTATGATGGGCCCCCCCTGCGGGACGTCATCGAGCCACCGAGACGCTCACCGGCTGTCCGATCGAGCGGGCCTATGTCGACAAGGGGTACCGCGGCCACAATGCGCAAAATCCCCGTCGCGCTTCATCTCCGGCCAGAAGCGCGGCGTCTTCGGTGTCATCAAGCTCGAGCTGCGCCGTCGCTCTGCCATCGAGCCCATCATCGGGCACATGAAGGCCGAAGGCGACCTTGGCCGCTGCTACCTCTAGGCCGCGCCGGCGACGCCGCCAACGTCGTCTTCTCAGCCGTCGGCCACAACTTCCGCCGCATCCTCGCCTGGCTCAGAGAACTCTTGGGCCTCTTCCTGGAGTTGCTAATGGCGAACGCTGGCCTCTCCAACACAGCTCAATCCGGCTTCTTAACTCAGGGAGTTGGAGCCTGCGGAGCCCCAAGGTGCGGTTCATTCGGCCACAGGATCCGGATGCGAAGAAGACCGATGCCGCACCACAAGCGGCGCTCTATCGAGTCGCTTAGCTAGTCTCGTATCGAGTCACCTGCGCGCCGCGCGCTCCGTTCCGGCAAAAGGATACCCTGGATAGCCGCTAAAAGCGGAACCTAACAAGGACTTGCAGAACGCAGGCGTGAGCTTGCCGCGATGGATCACGACGTCTTCGTGACCCGTTGCAGCTCGAGCGTTCTGCCAGAGGCGATTGTAGCCGCGCTGTTCGTTGGATTTCACGTGGCAAGCGGCGAACTCGGCGTCATCCAATGTCGTTAACTGCCACGCATAGACCGGCCGCTTCGTATGGATGTGCACCCACATCGGATTCACCGTACCATTGCGCAGTGGCGTAGGCTGCAGCTTGATCTCGAACAGCGTTCCTGGCTCACCCTTCAACGCGCGCGGTGACTCCAAGGGAGCAAACTCCTCGGCCGCCTGCAACCGCTCGAGGTACTTCTGCGAGGGAAACGCGTAGGTCTTCATGCAATCGATCTCGATCGAAGCCTTTCGCGCCTTCAAAGCATGTGCCTGCCCCTGAACCTCCGACAACATCGCCTTGAGGCGGACTATTTTGTCGTGCACTTCGGGCACTTGCATAGGCGTGAGTAGGCCACGTCGGCGAGGTTCGTCCAGCGCGGCTACACAGGCCTCAATCTCCGCAGATTGGCTCTGCAGCCGCTCAACCACGGTGTCCACGACGTGGTCGGCATCTTCGGGCTTCATGTGGCGCGCTTGCGAAATGGCTCTTTGCTCACTGCGCAGATCGAATTGCAAGAGTTCGTCCAATCGTGCGAGCAGGCGCTTCACTGTCTCCTTCGATGGCGGAGCCTGCCATATTGCCAAGTGTTCCCTCGCCGACGATGACATCCTCGTATGCGCTTCCTCCGCGCTCGCGAGTTTCTTCGTGCCCAGATCCGAGAGCACAATAACCTTGGTGGTTCGCGTCGTGTCGGCGTCGGGCCTAGCGAGCTGCGGCTCGGGCTGCCCGGCTGCCGAACTCCCCGCACCTCCGGCCTGCCTGCGCTTGCCCTTCCCTTTCCTTCGCGCTGGACTGCCTTCGGCCGCCGGGTCGTTGCCGGCAGCGTCGGCAGGTAACGCAAGGCCAGCCTCCGTTGGCGGTGCAATGATGGCTGGTGTCTTCGGCTGCACTGCTAGCAGGCGCATGACCTCATGGGCAGTGACCCACGATCCTTCCACGATCTGATCCAACAGATCCAACGGAAGCTCGGGACCTGCTCCCTTATTCCTTAGCTCGGCAACCATGTTGGGCAACGCCGACGCAAATTCCGATAGCCGCTCCATGACCCCTTCCAGAACGGCGCAGTGGTCTGCGTCGAGAGCTTGTCCTTTGCTGTTCAGAACAGCGTCGCCCGTTGAGAGGAATGCCGGAACAACATCGCCCATGAAGGTTCCGAGTAGACGCGCCCGACCGTTCTCACCCAAGAGGATTTGCCTGACGGCCGGGTCGAGCGTGCTCGCGTGCGACTCAATCATGACCCGCGCGAGAAGGACTTGCGATTGCAGATGCACGCACCTCGTATTCAGTGCCCAGCCGGTATGCAGCCGTAGTGTCGCCTGTTCGGCCTGTCGCATTTCGGCCGTTGCACTTGGCAAGTTGGCAGTGGCTGCGCAGACGGACTGCATCCGTTCAGAGCGCAATGCCTTCTTTTCCCACCACTCCGTGCAAGCCAAATAGTGTTTCGCCGCACTAGAAGCCACTCGGATCAGTTGGTCGGGCGGAGCATTGGATTGGCGCATCCGCTCGAGTATCTTTCCCGCATTCTCCCTACTCTGCTCCAAGGCGTAGATAGTCGGCGCGGCCAGCGCGTTGCATTCGTTCCCCGCATCCAGAGTCCGGTCACGAACTCGGCAAGCCTGATCGTCGGACAGAATGCTGCGCGCCACATCTGGAGACAGGCTCGCGTAGTAGTCCAGAACTGCTGCGCTTGCTTTGACAACCTGATCGATCAGCTCTTGCGCCTCAGACGAGGTCTGAGCGCCCATGGCAGCACTGTGGCAAGCATCAAGTTCCTCAAGCAGGCGGTCCATATTTTGTTTCGCTGCGTTGATCCCCTCACCGCTTGAAGAGATGGGGACTGCCACACCCGAACCTGAGGGCAGGCTCGCGAGCGTCGCCATTCCAGGCGCTGAGCGCATCCGCTCCACGACGGAGTTGAAAACTAGGTGGCCTTCCGCAGGGACAAAATTTGGCTCCGAACGCGCACTGCTCGATCCCGACGTGCTGTCGGCTCCTGCAGCCCCAACGTGCGGTTCACCAGGTCGGCCAATGCCCGTCATGTTCCATCTCCCATACGGTCAACAATGCTCAGCGCCCCTGGATAGGCCGTCTGGCTGACGGTTGGCTGACGAAGGATGCTCTCCGGATGCACAACCCCGCCGTCCGAGTTCCAATTTCACGGAAGCTGTTGTGGTGCTGAGGCAGCAATAGTGTATGACCCATAAGGTGCGAGATAGTCGATTGTAGCGCCTGTCCGCATTCCGTTGCCTCGCCGTGACCGGTATGGAAATGCGCGCTGCCAGAATACCCCTGCTCCCGAATACCGAAAGCCGTCGAGCATGGCGAACTCAGACTTTCGGCAGCAGCAAAGCTCTTCCTAACCGGGAGGCGATGCTATTGTTCGACCAAAGAGTTTCGGATCCAACAATGCGTAGATCTGGCTCGATGTAGAACGTTCCATCAAGACAACCTCTTCTTCTCGCGTTCGAGTGAGCAGAACCTACGTTGCGCAAGTCCTTTTCAGAATAGGACCTCGCCGAGGATGCTGCCCAGTTAAGCGCACTTGGAATACGCTCATAAAAATAGCGCAGTGAGCGTGCCAAGCACACCGAGTGCCAATCCGATATCGGCGAACCTACCGTTGGCCCGTCTCGAAACAGCAGAAGCGTGAGAATCGGTTCCACCACCAAACTTGCTCCACCGATATCGCGATGATTGCAGATATTTTCGAGATGCATGTATCCCAGTGCATATCCGAAGACGAGAAGGATACCGCCGGAGGGCATCAGCAGAAACATCGGCAAGAGCGTTGTCAGGTCCCCGCCGGCCCAAACTGCTTTGAGGCAATCATCGCTGCGATTTTCGAAAGCGCTACCCAAAGAAACTGGCTCCCACCGCTACAATCTTCAATGCTGAACTCATCGCTGACGTATCGAAAGCGCTGTCAAGGTTGTTTCCAATCAATGGACTGCATCTCCTGGCCGCCTTGGACAGCTTGGGACACGATGCATGCGCATGATCCGAGGCTGGCGGCATGAGCCTGAACACGACCGCGGTCCGGATCAAGGTGACCCTCAAGGATGTGAAACCGGAGGTGACGCGATGCCTTGTCGTGCCGCTCACGCTGCGCCTTGATCGGCTGCATCTGACGCTGCAGGCGGCGTTTGGCTGGACGAACAGCCATCTCTTCGAGTTCCTGGCCGGCGAAGGACGTCGGGGTATCCCTGATCCCGATGGAGATTTTGGCCCTTAGCCCATCGATGCATCGCAAGACGCGGCTCTCCAATATCGTTCAGGAGACCGGCGCGAAGACGATCCATTATCTCTATGACTTCGGTGACAGCAGAGACCAAGTGATCAAACTCGAAAAATGGTTCGACACCGCGACGATAAAGGGACTTCCCTCCTGCTCAAGGGGGTGTGCCCGGCTATGCCGAATACCTCGATGCCAGCGGCGACCCTACTCATCTGGAACATGAAAATATGCGCTTTTGGGGCCTGCACAGTTCGATCCCAACGTCGTCGACCGGAAGATGCTCGAGGTCGCCGTCAACGCATTGTCCAAAATCTGGAAGCCGCGGCGTCGCGGCACGCGGCTCACATAGATGTCAAGCGTCAATCATCAAAAGGGCCGCAGAGCTACGCTTACAGTCCGCTTACTGGTCTGGCAAGCCAAGTCGGCAATGAAGAGGCGAGGAACTTCAGCTCGCTCACTTCAGCCGGAGTGAGTTTCTGGCTGACGGACCGCAGCGCTTGTCTCGCCGTTTTGGGACCAACCCAGGCAAGCGCGCGCACCACGGCACCTGCTCGACCGCTTGCGAGGGATAGTTGCCGAACCGGGCGCATGCTTGAGCTCCACCATCTGCTTGCCGATGTAAAGCTCACGAGAAGGACCGGACGTTAGACAACCTAGCATCCCAACGGAGCAATCGTGGTTGCTGCCACAAAGCAGATAACAGCAGACCTCCTCAGCGTTCCCGAGGTCCTCACTTAACGAGTAACGCCCATTTGCTCTCTATGAAGTCCAACATCAGCGGAACAGGCGGCCGTAATATTGCGGCCGGCACCGCCAGAGGGATGAAGTTCAGAACTGTCGAAGAGCTCAAGCTAAATGATCTCGAAGTATCTCCGACGTTCAAAGTCGGTGACCCGATGTTGAACGGCTTCCCACTCCCAACGGCGCGAGCAAGAAAACGCTTCAACAAACCTTTCTCCGAAGACATCACTTGCCGCTGCAGACTCTGCAAATCGAGAAGTTGCCTCTGATAGGCTTTGAGGCAGTCTCGCGGACGGACGACACATTTCCGCGCTTGCGTCACCGACGATCGAAGCCGGTAGTGCCGGACCTGTCTCGACACCCAATATTCCCGAACCAATCGCACATGCGAGCGCGAGATATGGGTTCAGGTCTGCCCCAGGCAGCCTATACTCCAGGCGATGGGCAGATGGCTCTCCTGGAATGGCGCGAACCGCGCAGGAGCGGTTGTCAACTCCCCAGCTTGGACAGATTGGTGCCCAGCAGCCAGGTACCAATCTCTTGTAGCTGTTGAAGTTCGGCGCAGCGAGCACACAGAACTCATTCATGTATTCTAGTTGTCCGGCGATGAATTTCCTCATAAGCTTCGAGACGTTGCCGAACGCATCACTGTCGTAAAACGCATTCTGACTATCCGAGGACATCGAAATGTGAATATGCCCGGACTGGCCGGGCCATTCCTCGGAAACCTTGGCCATAAATGTAGCCATCATGCCTCGCTTTTGCGCCCAGGCCTTTATCATCGACTTGAATATGGTTGCTCGATCGGCAGCTTCCAGCGCATCACAATGACGAAGTGACGCTTCGACCACGCCAGGTCCCGTTTCAAAGTGCAGTCCGCTGAGAGGTATTCTAGCCTTCTCACAAAGCGCCAAGATCTCATCGAACAGCTCGTGTTGTGCGACAGAGCGCGCAATCGAGTAGCCGAACGGGCCACGGGTTAAAGGAGCCCATTCGCCGAACGGCTTTTCTTCAATCGTGTCTGCGTTCTCCTTAAACAGCATGAATTCAAACTCGAACCCGGCGGTGCAGTCGTATCCGTGTTCAGCAGCCCTTCGCAGGACCTTACGCAGAATACCGCGCGGGCAGATGTTCTCATGTGCGCCCGTGAACTCCGCGAGGTAGAGATATTGATCGCCGAGATGAGACACCGAACGGCCGGTGCCTGACAGAATACGCAGGTCAGCATCTCCGAACGCTGATAGCGGCTTTTGCGTGAAACTGGCCGGAATGACCCGGTCCGTACAATCCCACGCCAGTACCGCTTCAGAGAACTTGATAACTTTATCTCCATCCGAGAGATCTTCACCTAAGACGTGTTTGCCTCGCAGAACGCCATCGAAGTCGCTTACGCCGACCATCGCCGCGCGGGCTGAATTCGCTCCGGTCAACCTGGGATCAGTTGGCATTAGTCGCGATCCTGCAGCACTAAATCGAACACCTGGTCCATCCGCATTGCTCGCAACTTGCGATAGTCATTCTCAAGCTGAGTCAAGTCGCTATTCACGAGATAAACGATGCCTGGTGTTGACACCAAGTCGATCGTGGGAACTAGCTCTTGACCAATCGGAACGAATGCAATGGCATCTGTGAAGCTCGGGAGCTTGCGGATTGCTTCGAGTCCCGGGTAACCGGCAACGACACCGCCCATATCTGAGATCAGCGAGACGCAAAGTGCGTGAGCCTGCCGCTTGTAGGGCCCGCGCAGCCTCATATATTCACCAAAGCCCTTGGGCTCTGCGTAGCGCCAGGCCGTCAGGGTCATATGGTTGTGCCCCAACGCCATCGTTCGTGCTTTTGCCGACATGGTCCCTTGAAGCCTTGCTCCGAAGTCCACCAGAACCGGTCCCCGATGATCGACGATGATCTCAGCATGAGCCGGTCCGTCGACGATCTGTAGTGCCTGCAACGCACGCACCAAGTAGTCGGACAGTTCCTGAACAATTGGTTCGCTGCCCTCCAACAATCTCTCAAGTGAGCAGACCGATGATGCCCTCTCAATAGGAACCGTGTCATAGGTCCAGGCCTCCGTAACGAAGGCTTCCCCGTCGATCGAGACGGCATTTACGGTGTATTGCTGGCCGTTTATCTTTTCTTGTCCAAGGGCAAAACGATTCAACGTTCCGACACGGTTCGTCTTCCCGAGAATTGCGCTTAGAGCCCGCTGAATATCAGCATCTGTTGAGCAAAAGAATACATCCTCGGTACCCGTACTGTTCAGAGGCTTGATCACGATCTGATCGAACTTCGCTTCACGCTTCCAGCTCGCGATCTCTGCAGGACTGTCGGACACGACTTGTCTGATCGATCGCACGCCTGCAGAGGTCAGCGCGCAAGACAATCGCGCTTTGTCACGCCGAGCAGCGGATAGCGCGGTCCCATTTGATGGTAAGCCCAGCCGCTCCGACAAAGAATCGGCGAGTTCAACTCCGGTCTCGCAGCCCGCGATAACGAACTCCAATTTCCGGCCATGGAGAGCCTGAAGATGATATTCAACGATGTCGTCATACCCCATGCGCTCGCTGGGACGAATGACTTCACCATACAGATCCGCATTGAAATGCGATTGGAATATGGGCGGAATATGTGCAGCCGACATCACATGCACCGTTTCAATTCCATAGCGCTTGAACTCTTCCGGTAGGTATCGGCCGGTAGAGTATGCGTCTACGATTACACAATTCCGTTCTTTCATGCGGATCTCCGATACTGCAAGTAGATGTTGCCGACAGCAACAGCCGTAATGAGAACATTTCCAATGAACGTATGTGACGAAGGCGCGATGCGAGAATCGAAGTACTGGAACAGGAAGGTGATGATAGGGGCGGTGGACAGGACCATGTTGACGGTGAAGGGCTCTACGCGGCGAATGCCCTGCTGGATCAAGAGCAAAGGAACAAGGATCGTCGACAGCCCAATTGTTGCGATCGCGAACCAATGCTGCGAGATCTCAGGCACGATAGATGAATGGTCGACCAGTCCCAGCAGCAAGAGAATCGTTCCATAAAAGCGATGCGCCAGAACCTGTCGGCCAGAAAACCCACGGTCGAACAGCAGTTTGACAAGTATATTTGTAAGCGCCAGCGATAGGCCGGCCACGATGGCCAAGAGGATGCCAAAGGACGATCGAGCCCCCCACTCCACGCCTGCGTTGCCGCTGGCCGAGATCCAAATCATGTAACTCCCGATCGTTGCGATCGTAACGCTCACGACGATATCGGATGCTGGAGGGGCACCCTTGCGCCTGATCAGTGCGTTTAACCACACTGTTGCGGTGGGCCCCAGCGCCACCATGAAGGCGACGACGATCGCAGGTTCAGCGTATTTCAGTCCGATAAACAGGCCGATCCAGCTGATTGCTGTCACGACATTGAGCGCGACGAAGACCAGGAGCGACGATTTCGCCACCGTTGCCTCGCCTCGCTCATGGCGAGCCAGGAGATTGAACATCAGACAAACAACAGCGAAGGACAGCAGGAGCGCGACGAACACATCCGCTTGCTGAAAATACGACGCCGCATATACCTCGCCTGCCGCGCTCACGACGACATAAAGCGCCACAAAGAAAACTCCCAGAGCGAAGCGATTCGTCAATCGCCCAGTCATCCTGTGCCCGCGAGGGGGCGCACGGCCCTCGCAAGACCGGACACGTGCATCGGCTCCGAGCGACTGTCCTTTCGACCTGCACGGACCACGTTTGAATTGAAATGTCACAACCCGCCTCTAGTTCTTCTTAGTTCGGTAGTACCCAACACACGCCTCTCCAAATGCCTTGAACAGTTGCTTGCTGAGGAGATCGGTTGAGACGTGCCATTCGGGGTGCCATTGCACACCGATTTGCAGTGTCGGGGCGCCAATGACCGAAGCCGCCTCGACCAAACCGTCAGGCGCCCACGCCTCCCGCCTCAGCGCCGGGGCAAGCGCCTCGATGCCTTGATTGTGCAGCGAGTTGACTTGCGCTTCGATCGTCCGCGCGATTGGAAAGAGCGCGCCATCGGAACATATCCTGACGCTGTGCGCGGCGTCGTACTGACGGTCTCTTGGACGATCTGGCTTCTCGGCATGCATCGCGCCACTTTGCGGCCTCCACTCCGCAAGGGATGAGCGGAGCGTGCCGCCGAAATAGACGTTGAGTTCCTGAAGCCCACGACAGATGCCCAGAATAGGCATTCCGAGCGCGATGGCGCTCTCTATAGTTAGGGCAGAGAGCCTGTCCCGCGGATGGTCAAGGATCCCAACCTCAACGTCCTGCCGATCAGCCTCCGTCAAGGACGCAGGCGCTCTCAGGACGACGGGGTCGACGTTCGATTCATCACCTGTCAACACCAAGCCATCGAGCCGGCGCATGATCGCCGGGGCGAGCTCCTCCCTCGCATCTTCGGCGTCGACCGTCGGCAATATGACGCAAGCCACTCCCGCATCACGATGGAGTGCCTGCAAGTACTTGCGCCGCAACCAGTCGCGATGCACAGCGTCGACCAGAAGGCGGTTCGAAGTGACGCCGACCACGGCTCGGGTACTCTCTGGCCGTAGCGTCACGCGACCTGCCCTCGCGCGCGCATCTCGGCAACGGACTGCTCATACAAGCGTCGATTTCGCTCTTTTAACTGAGCTATGACGCTAGGCTGACCTTTAGGTCCCTTGACAAAGAGCCCGCCCCAGGTCGCGGCAACCTTCGCATAGTTGGGATCCTGCATTCGGATTTTCTGAGCTTTGCGCAACAGCCAAAACGGGATACCCGGCGAAAGGTGATGCTCAAGGTGGTACTCATCCAGATTCTGCCCGAGGATGGCTCGCTCGAAGAAATTTCCTTTCCGATTCCTGGTGAGATAGACGTTCTGCGTCTCGGTTTCGCACATAGGTGAGTGCTCGGCTAGCTCGATAAACCAGCCGAGGACCTGGAACGTGGTGAGATAGGGCACGATCCAAAACAGGACGACGATATGGAGCAGCCCAACAGCATATGACCCGGCCAGGATGCTGATCCAGAAGAGATAGAAGCCATACTTGTCGATAAGTATGCCTGAGCGACTCTGGTCCTCGACCTCTGTGATCGAAAATCGATTGGTCCAAAGATATTTTAGATACGCTACTGTCGCGCCGCCGAAGATCGGCTTCCAGATCATATTGAAAGCGTACCGCTCCGGAGGCTGCACGTCGTAAACCCCGCTGGCCAGGAAGAACTTCAGGTCTGGATCCTTGTCCGGGTCTCCGAGATAGGGATGATGCAAATAGACGTGTGAGATCCGGTAGGCCCAGTGGCGCTGGAACAAGGGATAGGAAGCGAACAGAATTCCCAGGACGTAGTTCCAGGTCATGTTCTTCGCGAGCGTGCGGTGAGCCGCATCATGAGCGATGGTTGTCAATCCCCGCTGATAGGCACCAATTAGAAGGACGGCCAGCGGGTAGAGCCACCATGAGACGGACACAGTCGCCAGCGTGCACGCTGTGATGACAGCGTAATCTTTGGCAATATAAGCGGCTCCCGTTATGTTGTCGGGTCTCAGCTCGGAGAGCTGCCTATTGATCTCTCGGCTGAATTGAACGGCCTCATAGCGTGATGACCTCAATTTCCAAGCGTCTGCCTGATTCATGAGAACCTCCTCCTGATCGCCTTGCAGGTTGTCAGATTGCGGAAAGCGCCTTGTCCAGATCGCGCAGTATGTCGTTGACATCTTCGATGCCGACGCAAAGCCGGATCGAGCCGCCAAATATGCCGGCGGCTTCGCGCTTTTCCCGCGGGACGGTGGTGTGGGTCGTCGAGACAGGATGGGTCACGAGTGTGCGGGCATCGCCTACATTCGAAACGTGATACATCAAGTCGACGTTCTGGATGAACTTGCGCCCGGCTTGTTCGTCTTCCACTTCGAACATAACCATCGCCCCGTGTCCGTATGCAGCATTGAGTGTCTGTTCAACGGTTTCGCGATCGGCGCCTTCAAAGAGCCCCGGGTAGAAGACACGGCGCACTTTAGGATGCTCCTTGAGAACGTCGGCCACGATCCTGGCATTCGCGCAGTGCTGCTTCATGCGAAGTGGCAGCGTTTCAAGCCCTTGGATCAGTTGAAAGCTCGCAAACGGGGCGATAGCCGCGCCGGTATCGCGCAACCAAGTCATGCGAGCCTTGAGAAGAAATTCGCTCTTTCCAAGATCGTCGACATCGCGCACCGCGTTATGCCAAACAATTCCGCCATGCGCATCGTCGGGACGGTTGAACAAGGGAAAGCGAGAGGCTCCCCGGTAGCTAAACTCGCCGTTGTCAACGATCAGTCCACCGAGCGTCGTGCCGTGGCCGCATATATATTTCGTTGCGGAGTACGTCGTAATAGCAGCGCCGAGATCTGACGGCCGGCATACCAGTGGCGTCGTCGTATTGTCCACGACCAAAGGCACGCCGTACTTTCGGCCGATGTCGGCCAGCTGTTTGACGGGGAGCGGAATCAGGCAAGGATTCGAAATCACCTCTCCGAACAGGCATATCGTGCGATCATCAATGGCACGTTCGAACGTCTCGGGCCTTCGAGGATCGGCCGTCCTCACGCTGATCCCAAGACGCTTTAATGTGTTGTGGAGCAGGTTCCAGGTATTGCCATATAGATACGGAGAGGCGACGACATTGTCCCCCACTTCGCCACTTGACAGGTTGACGATAGCAAGGAACGTCGCTGCCTGACCTGACGCAACGGCGAGCGAGTCGCGTCCCATATCGACGGCGGCGTAGCGCCTTTCCAGCGCGCGGGTCGTTGGATTGATGATCCTTGTGTAGGTGAACCCATCGGCCTTGACGTTGTAGACGTCGGCAATGTGGTTTAGATCGCCATCGAGTTCATAAGCTGTGTTCTGGTAAATCGGCACTGCGACGGCTTTCGTCGCTACGTCACGTCGATAGCCCGCATGCAGAACAGCAGTCTCGGCCGAAAACGGCAGCTGCGGGTCCCGAGCCGCTTGCGCCGGCGTCCTTATGCGAGCCCCGCATGTCTCTTGAGCCGACATCGGCGCCGCTGACTGAGCCTGACCGGACCGGAAATATGTACGAAAAGCGCAGCCCAACTGCTCGATCCAGCTGGATTGGATTTCCCCGATGCAACCGACGCGGAAACTCCGCGTCGGAAGATGCAGCTTCGAGTAGATGTAAAGGTTGTGGGCCGCCAAGTGGCGATACAGCCCATCGAATCCTGCTTGGTCCACCATTCCGGACGGCGTACCGAACGCGACGCAGACCGGCGACTGCAACTCTGTGGACAGCAGTGGAGACACCAGTCCTTCGAGTTCTTTGACGAGATCGTTCCTGACCTTCTCATACCTGCAGCGCCTGGCATCAATGCCCTCCTCGTGCAGAATCTCCAAGGCCTTTGTCGTTGCCTGAACGATGTGGGTGGGAGGGGTCGAGCGCCACTCACCGGTGCGCTCGAGCGAGAGCCATTGATCTCTCACGTCGAGCACAAACGACCTCGGTTCTTGAACCGCATTCTCCAGCAGCTCGCGAGACGCGATGACAAACGCTACTCCCGGCGGCCCTTCTATGCACTTGTTGCTCGAGGTGACCAGGACGTCAGCTCCACGCTGGCTCAGATCGATATTAAGGGCGCCGAAAGAACTCATCCCATCGACGATAGTCTTGACGCCACGTCGCCTCGCCTCCTCCACGATCGCGTCCAGCGGATTGACGATTCCGGTTGTCGTCTCACAATGGACGAAACATAGGTGCGTGACGCCAGGATTTTGGCTCAGATGCTCGCCAATTTCTTCAGGATCCAAAGGATCGGTCGCTCGCTTGACAAGCTTCAGTGCTTCGACGCCCCACAGCCGCAAAATTCGTAGAATGCGCTCGCCATAGATGCCGTTTATGCAAACGAGCGGCCTGTCGGCTCGAGACACAAATGAAGAGAGAGCGGCTTCCATTGCAAAAGAGCCGCCTCCCTGGATAGGCACCACCGAATAGTATTCAGCATTTCCCAGCAAGCTGAGCATCAGCCGCCTCATGCAGGCGGTCACTTCCTTGAACTCGCAATCGCGCGATGCGAGATCAAGCTGCATCTGGCTCCTAACTGCCAGCGATAACGACAATGGACCAGGCGTCAGCAAAGAGCGCTGTCTTGTCAAACCATTCCTCCTCAAGTTGTAGTTATATGGATCTGGAGAACGCCCAGCCACCAGGGAGCCTGTGGCGAGCGTCGACTCCTCGGGTCAACAGCTTCGGGGCAAGCGCGATAAATCGCGGGGCGCGTTTCAGGTCGGCGCCCGAAAGACCTGCCGGATGGCACCCTCATAACTCATCGCAGATGCGGAGCGATTCCTCATAAAGCTCATCACCGATGCCATTCACACCTCCTAGAAATCGGTCTTGGGAGCGCGCCCTCGAACGCAAGTGGCGCCGACGCGCGCTCTCATTCCAACCATCACACATGCGCAGGCTTGAGCGCCGTTGACTTCTTGCGTCGCGAAGCAGGTGAACCTGCTACGTTAGGAAAACGATGCAGTCGGATGTCATGGCGCCCGGATGCAGATCAAGCCACGGCACACTTGATGATCGTCGTCGGCAGCGGGAGGCTGATGTGTGGACTTGAGACTTGATGCATTCGCACTCTGTCGCTCGTTGGAGGGTTTCGGACGCCGATGACTGTCCTTGTCCATTTCGAGATCGTACAACTTGACGTAAGGGGCGTTTCAACCCTGTCCGGGGATTTTTCTCGCGTGAATTTTTCCTGACCGTACTCCCATCTGGCGGTGACAAGCCGACGTAGGCAGCAAAGTGCGGAGATTCACAGCGAAGTAGATAACTTGAGAGTTCGACATCAGGACCGTCGGCATTCCGCCTGCAAGGGGATACCTGCAGGTAAGTGATGGCCCAATCTTCCCGTTCACGTACGATCCTCGCCATACCCCCAAGATGGAGTATGTGCTTCTCCGCCGTGCCGGCGAGATCCCCCTGGATGGTGCCTGGAAAGTGCACGCCCTCGTCGCAGATGACTGGCGGCATCACGTCGTTGCGCTTGAATGAGCGGCCTTGGCAGGCTGTGGTCGAGCCCGGCTTGAAGATAATTGAGCGACCTTGGATCGCTGGCCCTTTTAGCAACGGTCAGTTCGACACCTTTCGGCTAGTCGCCGTGAAGCAGAACATGTCATCCTGCTTTGCTAGTTCTACGTCGAGCCGACTCCAGATGAGTGGCACGTGTCCTCTCTGCGAGTAATCGCTAGGCTGGTAGCATCTCTCGGTTCTGTACGCCGCTTCGCCGCGAGAACGTCTTACGGATCAATCATCGGCTTTGTGAGCGTGCCGTCGTCGACGCGCGTGAGGCCCAAGGTGAGCCGGAGTTCCATCGCGTCGCGGCACTCAATAAGCGCAAGTACCTCGGCTGCGAGGCGCTCTGGTTGGACGGATCGCACTCCGAGCCCTTCTGCTCGCGTTGGCTCCTCTGCAGCGCCTGCTCGTTGATGGCGAGCTCGCGTTCGACGCGGTCACCACGCGGTCGAATAGCTTGACGGTTGACCAGAGCGGATCATCAAGACATCGTCCTTGTCGCTTGCCATGGATGAACTCCCTTGCCTTTTCGGCCGCGCCCATCCCCGGCTTCATGGGCGATCAACGGCGGCAGGCGGAACGGAGCAGAACCGGAAGCATGGCGGCGGCCCGTAGCGCAGCGCAGAATGGCTAGGGTTCGCGGCTGCTTTGTCTCGAGATGCGATGGCGCGGGACGTAACGGGCCGGATCGGTCGACGAGCGGCGGGCCAAAAGGAAGCAAGCTTCCCGAAAGCTGGCACAGTTGCGATACTGCGCGAAAGATTGAAGCCGGCCGAGACGCTGCCTGGCTTGGCTTTATGGGAGCTCGGCGTGTCGCTGGCCGCACGCGTAGCAAGAAGCGCTAAGCGAAACTCAACCTACTGGGAGTCGGACTTCCTCTCTGGCCCTTGTCATCGCGTCGTAGATTCTGATCTGGAGCATGGAACGGCGCTTCTTGAGCTCCTCCGCTCCCGCCCATCTCCGTCTCTGCTCGCGTACTCGTTCTTGAATTGACCATCCACTTCGGGCACTTAACCGGAAGCGGGCAGTCGAGATGGGTGCAATAATTTTGTTCTTTAGAGCGAAAAGTCCGATCGCAGGCCCGCCTGAGCCGAATCGCCTTGGCCGGGTCAGCAGGATATTGCTGCGAATCGACGGTGCGATGCGAGGGACATCTAACCATCAATAATTGAGCGCGCCATCAAGACATCCACTACCGCTTCCGCTGAATGCTCTAGGGTCTGCTCCATGGTCCTGAGATGAATCTCCGGTGTTGTTGGTGCTTCGTAGCACGAGTCGATCCCGGTGAAGTCCTTGATCTTGCCGGATTTCACCTTTGAATACAGGCCTTTTGGGTCTCGCCGAGCGCATTCCTCGATCGGCGTATCGACAAAGACTTCTATGAACTCTTCCTTGCCAACCAGGCCGCGCACCCTGTCCCGTTCGGCCCTAGAGGGCGAGATGAACGAGCAGATCACGATCAAGCCGCTGTCCGCCATCAGCTTGGCAACTTCACCGACGCGCCGAATGTTCTCCACGCGGTCCGTCTCCGAGAAGCCGAGGTCCGCGTTTAATCCGCCCCGGAGGTTGTCGCCATCCAGCAGCATGGTATGCCGCGACATGCTACACAGCCTTTGGTCAACCAGGTTGGCAATCGTCGTCTTTCCCGCGCCAGACAGGCCAGTGAACCAGATGACGCAAGGCTTCTGATTCTTGAGCGCGGCGCGCTCCCTCCTGTCCACGGATAGCGCTTGCCTAGCAATATTGGTGTCCCGCCGTAGCGGAAAGGCGATCATGCCGGCCCCGACCGTACGATTCGTGTAACGATCGATGAAGATAAATGATCCGGTCTTTCGATTGAGGTCGTAAGGATCGAATACTGCGGGCATTGTGGTCGCAACATCGCAGAAGGCGATCTCGTTGAGGGAAAGCATCCCGGCGGCCAGATGCTCACAAGTGTTGACGTCGATCCGATGCCTAATTGCGGTAATGCTGCCGGTAATCGTCTGTGATCCAATCCGCAGCACGTAATTGCGTCCGGGAGCGAGCGGCTCCTGGTCCATCCAGATCACATAAGCGGCGAACTGGTCGGCGACCTTCGGTCGGTCGTCCGGTCGGGACAGAATGTCGCCACGGCCGATATCGATTTCATCTTCCAGTGTAATGGTAACCGCATCGCCGGCTTCGGCGCCGACAAGGTCGCCATCGTGGGTCACGATCCGCTTGATCCGCGTGGTCCGTCCCGACGCGGCGACAACGATCTCGTCTCCTGCCGAGATCCTCCCGGAAGCCACCGTCCCGGCATAGCCCCGAAAATCCGGGTTTGGGCGGTTCACCCATTGGACCGGAAAGCGGAAAGCCTGGCCTGCGGTGCCGGACGGGATGTCAATGCTCTCCAAATGCTCGAGCAGGCAGGGACCATGATACCAGTTGGCATGAGCGGAGCGGTCCACAACGTTGTCGCCGTAGCGGGCCGAGATCGGGATCGGAACGATCGAGTTGAAGCCGAGACCGGCGGCAAAGGCCAGATAGTCACGGGCAATCCGATCGAAGCACTCTTTGTTGTATGCGACAAGATCGATCTTGTTCACCGCCAGCACGACATGACGAATACCGAGCAGCGAACAGATAAAGGAGTGGCGGCGGGTCTGAACCATCACGCCTTTGCGGGCATCGATCAGGATGATGGCGAGCTGGGCATGCGAGGCGCCGGTAGCCATATTGCGGGTATACTGCTCGTGGCCGGGAGTGTCGGCCACCATGAAGGAGCGCCGCGGCGTCGTGAAGAAGCGGTAGGCGATGTCGATCGTGATGCCCTGCTCCCGCTCGGCCTCGAGCCCGTCCACGAGCAACGCGAAATCGATGTCATTTCCGGTGCTACCGTGCTTGATGCTGTCGCGTTCCAGCACCGTGAGCTGATCGTGGTAGATCATCTTGCTGTCGTGCAGTAATCGGCCGATCAGCGTCGATTTGCCGTCGTCCACCGAGCCACACGTGATGAATCGCAGCTGATCCTTTGTCCTGGCCGCGACCGCTTCCGTTGTCGGCTTTACAAACATCAAAAGTAGCCTTCCCGCTTCTTCTTCTCCATTGAAGCGGCTTCATCGGTATCAATCAGGCGTCCCTGGCGCTCTGACACAGTCGCAGTCCGCATTTCTGCGACGATGTCTTCGATCGCCATCGCATCGGATTCAATAGCCCCGCTCAAAGGATAACATCCGAGCGTTCGAAAGCGGATCATCCGCATTTCCGGCGTCTCGTCGCAGTTAAGCTGCAATCGCGAGTCGTCGATCATGATCGACGCACCATTTCGACGCACTGTCGGTCTTTGTTTTGCGAAGTAGAGCGGAACGACCGGAATCTTCTCAAGCATGATGTATTCCCACACATCGAGCTCGGTCCAGTTTGACATCGCAAACACGCGCATGGTTTCGCCCTGGCGGATCCGTGTGTTGAACAGGCTCCAAAGCTCCGGCCGCTGGTTACGGGGGTCCCATACGTGTCCGGCCGAACGGAAGGAGAGTATCCGCTCTTTTGCGCGACTCTTTTCCTCATCACGCCGGGCTCCACCAAAGGCGGCATCAAATCCGTGGAGGTCGAGCGCCTGCTTCAGCGCGTCTGTCTTCATCACCTGGGTATGGAGCGTGGAGCCGGAATCGATCGGATTGATCCCGCGCGCGATGCCCTCCTTGTTGATATGGACGATCAGGTCGAGGCCGAGCCGCTTGGCTGTCGCGTCTCGAAAGCTGATCATCTCGCGGAACTTCCAGGTCGTGTCGACGTGGAGCAGGGGGAAAGGCAATTTTGCCGGATAGAACGCCTTGATCGCAATGTGCAGCATCACGCTTGAGTCTTTTCCGATCGAGTAAAGCATGACCGGCCTTTTGAACTCGGCGACCACATCACGCATGATTTCAATCGATTCAGCTTCGAGACGGCGCAGATGTTTCGGCAGCATATATCTTCTTTTCGATGCAGGATCTCTGTTCTTCGCCGTTCTATGGCTCCAGCCCAGAGTGGGGAATATCCGCGGCGGAAACGGCCGGCCAAGAGGCAGGCTCGTCCATGAGGTCAAGCCCAATTGGACAGCAGACTTGCAGACGCGGCAACATATCGCATTCCCCGCTGGTGCGACCGGCACCGGCGTCACACCTGATCGGGAGATCAGCTCGTGCGGGTTAAGGATCTTGGCTAAATCAACCAGCGTGTTTTGATCGCAAGCATTCAGATCGCCCTACGAGATATTGAGGATCTGCTCAAGCCGCGCGACCTCGCCTCGCAACATCTCGATAGCCGCGTCGCGGTTATCCGAAACATTCCAAGCAGTGTGGACCGGCTCTCCAATTTGAGAGGGGCCGGATAGTGCTCCGACCATGGTACTTCGCAAATCCCACCAAGTTCGGAATATCCGACGATAGAGTTCGGTTACCTCACCTCCCCTATCCACCACTCCGGCTTTCTGTGCATGCAGCAGTTCCTGCTCATATCCGAGTTCTAGCAAAAGCTCAGCGCCGACCAAATCAGTCACGGTTTGCATCTCTTCGACGCTCAATTGAGATTGCCATGACTTGACAGAGCTGTCGTCGACGGCGTTCCGTTCCAGGATTTTTCGATCCCCAAAGCTGCTGGATCGAAGATAATCTGCTTGTCTCAATTCAGCCGATGCGACGGCCACTGGGTCACAGCCGAGCCCCGTCAACAGACGCCGGATTTCCTCGTCCGGATGCGTCACGAGCAGTTCGTATTGCACGAACTGTGTCTGCGGGCGAGTGCGGTGCGCGGCGAGCTTGGGCAGGCCCAGAACCAAATCGGCGAGTGAAGTTATGATGACGTCGGGCAGACGGAGCATGAGATCGGCGAGACTGGATACGCTAACCGAATGCGAGCTTTCTGTCCGCAGTGGGATGCCCCACGTCGATTTCAGTGAAGCGGCGATGGCATACGGATTGCGCATCAGAAGGATATGTGGCGCTTCTGGATAGACAGATTCAAGAAACTCAAGCACCGTCCAATAGCGTGGTGTCTTGTCTATGATGATGCGCTTGCCCGCTTCTGCCAGATACTGATCGTATGCTGCATCGGCAAAAGCGCGGCTGACGATCGTGCGATCTATCCGCCCCAGGAATTCGGAGGTAGCGGCCTTGATCAGTGAGCTGCCCGCCGGGTGACGCTGATCCACCCTGCCAAATGCTTCAAGCGCCAACATCAGCCAGGGTTCAGGCGGAGCCACGATGTCTGGATGGTGCTGGAGCAAGTGCGCCAGGAGTGTCGTCCCGGATCGCGGAAGACCGAGGAGAAAGCACACCGCAGGCGAATGGCCAAAACGTCCGCTCATCGTTCAGACCCTCGTGCTTGAAAAGTAAACCCTGTCGGCGCTCGCTCGATTGAGCGAAAAAAGCCAGCCGCGCGATCACATGAGCAACCGCATGCGTACAAAGCGTCAAAACGACAACAATTTTGTCTGCCACTCATGACTTGAGAACCGTTCAGTTTTGATCGATGGGCGGGATCACGGAAGCATAACTGCAATTGCCTCCTCGATCTCTCGACAATTGACACGAAGTCAAGCGCCACCTCAATTGCACGAAGGTTGATCGCGATATGGGAAGGTTGGGAAGAACTATACGGACGTTTGCCGAAGACCGCCCGCGGTACATGGAAGGTTATGACGTGTAGTCATAAGTGCCCGTTGCTGGGGCATTGAAGCCGTAAATGCGACGTGCACCTCGCTGATGTTCGGCATACAAGAGCGGACAGCTCGGCAAGCGCGGTAAAGAGCAGACTACATCGCGGACATCTCACTTGGCGGAGCGCAGCTATCTTGAAGACGCGTATCGATCCTGACGCAACTTTGCCCTGAATGCTGTCGTTGGTCCGTCAAGACACTGAGGCATAGCTCCGGCCCGCCTGTTGTTCGCAAGCCCATCCGTCCGAACTATACCAACTGTTTGATTTACCTGCTCTTGCAGCACTGGCGCTCCCCTAATCGGCGCTAGCAGGTTGTAAAGAACGGAACCTGGCACATAAGATGCACCGGATTTACCTGATCCAGCAAGCGCGCTTGGACGCATCTATACTGACGGAGACGAGATTGTCCGGCCGTTCATGTGGGAGAGCAGATCAATCCATGCGTGTCTCACAGAACTTGCCAGATTTCCTACCATTGTGGTGGGCATCACTGCCACGGTGGACGATCCTGATGGTGGTGACCTATTTGGGCAGAGAAAAGGGTGTACCGGTCAATCTAGTGTCACGATTGATGCACGTCGCCCCTTCCTTCGTGACGACCCACTCAAAGCTGCTAGAGAAAAACGGCTTGATGCGGCATAACTCCTCCGCAAAGGATGCCCGGATCCAGCAGATGTCGCTGACGGCCAAAACGCTGCATCTCGCGACTTTGGCGCCACGACAGGCAGCGCAGGATGAGCTCGCTTTTGATGAAAGCGGCGTTGACCGATCAAGCGAGCGCACTGCCAAGCCTGCTACAGTGAGGCATCGCCTGGAAAGGGCCCGCTCTGGCATTCAGAAGACCAAACGCCCGACTTAGAAATGGAGCTCGCTGACCATGAGTCTCCCATCCTTCGAATATGTCTTGAAGCAGCGCGGTCGAAGGTGGTTGTGGTCCGTGCACAACGCCGAGGGCGCGCAGGTGATGACGGGTTCAGGACGTATCCGCTCCGCCGCGATCTATCAAGCTAACAGAGCGCTTTTTCAGTTGCTGTTGAGGGCGCCATATCGTCTCGGAGCTCAAGCTAGCCAACAGGCCCGGCACGGTCCGCTTACGCCCAAATTTTAGTCTGGCATGAGCCTCGAGGATGCCCATTCGCGAGGTTCTTTCCATTTGGCTAAGGCGATCAGCCGATGTGTTCGGGCCAGCGCAGCCAAGACTGCCTCGGCGAAGCTGAAGAAGCTGCTGCCCGAACGGATGCTAGATTCCCCCTTACGGGGAGTTCGCCTGAGACTGGTCAGCTTCTCGAAGCTAACGCGTCCAGGACTGGGCGTTGTGGCCCATCGCATGCGTTCCGGGACCGAGTGTTTCCGGGTTCTATCTTCGAGACAAGGCTATGTCTTCACTCGCGATCATACATCGCAAGCGGCCGTCGCCCCCCTTCCAAGTCTCTTGATCAAAGATGAGGAGGCGCTGGAGCGCATTTCGCGACGTTGAAGGCATCCAGCACATGCGTGAAAAACTCTTTCAGCGCGGATCGGCAAAGCTAATGTGCGACAAAATTTCTATGACCAAAGAGGGCGGCCCGCGAGCCGCCCTACCGCACCATTACGCAGCGTTGCTCAAAATTAACGCTGATGTCCGAGTCCGATTCCGAGATTTAAGGCCTTCTGGCGTAGCGCGCCGGCGCTGCGTTTAGTCATTTTTGCTATCTTTATGACCGGGGTCCGAGCCTTCGAATGGACTTTGAGCTCTTTGATATCTGCCTTCGTCCACTCGCGCCGCTTAACGCGTTTCTTGGTTGCTTTTTTCACGATGATGCTCCTTTGAGAAGAGCGCTTCTAACATAGTTTTTTCGCAGCGACGACAGTAAAAAAAAAGGACAGTCATCGGAACTCGCGCGGGGTGTTAGCTCGGTCATCTTCTGGAATGGCCAATCGCGATGAACCTGAACAGCTGCATCTTGGGGAGGTTCGTGATTTGTATTAAGGCTAGAGCGACCAAACATCGAGGCCCTGTCATTCAATTATAACGAAGCCTCTCAACACAGAGTCTGTACGAAGTTTACAATTCCACAGCTGCACTAGTCCAGACGCCTTGTCTTCCGAAAGCCATGTTAGTCTGCGTGCTTAGCTTCGAATAGAAGGGCGTCGATTGGTGAGACATCGGGCGGTCTCTGCTATGGTCACCTTATGACGATTAGCGCGCTCGTTATCTAAACGCCAGAGACCGCTTGGGGCTTGCTCGATACTAGATCGGTCCCGTCTTCGTGTCGGTCGTCCGGGCTCCGCTCAACGCGTCGGAGTGCACGAAGACATCAGCTCCTCCATTCCTTAGGTTGGATGAAGACACATCGTCCCTTGGTCGCGTTGAAACACTTCACAGTACCAATAGGCACTGCATTATGTCCAAACTGAACTTGGGCGATCTAATCGGGGTACGCGTGGCCATCAGCAACGGCTTGAGCGGCAAGCCGTCACGCCGATAGCCCTTGCGCGGGCTCAATCGCTTGCCGGGGAGCGCTTTCTGCGCGTGCTCGTTCGTAGCTGCGAAGACATCAGGGGCGGCTACTCATCTTCGGGTTCGCGCGCGATCTCCCGCCCAACCTGACCCTGCATAGCGCCCAGATCTAGCAGTTCGAGCCCTTCAAGAGTCTTCCTTCCCTCGTCGGTGATAATCCAGCACCCGGCCTCTCGCTCGATCAGCCTTTGGCCAAAAATATCGAGTTGGGGCGCGCGGCTCGCGATGCGCTTCATACGCGCCGGCCACTCTGGGCCGCTGCTGTAATAGATAGCCAAATGCTGTTTAACGACTTCGATGCTCGCCCGTCCGTGCGGCTGGCCGGCAAGTATCTTCAGTATGGACAGCTGAAAACTCACGCGCCCACGCCATCGAGTCGAGGAAAAGCTCCATAATACTTATCCTGAGGGAAGCCGCAGCGCCGTGCGCCGCTTTTCAAAAGAAACCTTGCGCCATAAGCCTAATGAAGCAGGATACCCACCTGCCGCCGATGCGGTAAGCAAGGTTCTCGACGGCATCGGCGACATCCTGCCCAGAGTGTTTTGAAGAATGGGTCAGCGGAGACAGCCGCGTTGGCTACGCGTGTGACGAGGTCTCGATTGCCGTCTTCGACCGATTTGAGATCAAATTACGTCGGTGGTAACCGCGCTGTTGCACATCTAGGCGAATGACATCGCTCACTGAACGCACCGCACGCTTCTTTCGCTTCCAACTGCCGGCCACCTCCGCAGGAATCGCAAACCCTCGCGGAACGACCAAAAGATCGCGTCTTCCGTTCAAATAAATATCGAACATGTCGTCCCTCGTTTGACACGAGCGTAGATCGCCTGTTCATACATTTGGTGACATCGAAGCAACAGTTGCGCTTTAAGACTCTACGCGAGCTTTCTCCGGATTTCGCCCGCACTTGAGCGGCATGGCGCAATCCCGCTTCTCCTTCACGTGCTCCGCATTGCCGAGAATACAGGAGCCTTCGCACGCCTTATTGTCGCGAACAGATCCCCTTATCGGGGCCTCGTTCTCGATAAGGTAGTAAGCCTTGCAGGCAACCGTGGGACCGATAACCAGCCGATGAACTGAATTGTCCTTCAGTAGACAGAGGCCTGATCTGTAATGCGACGGACTTTTGCCGCTCGAACGGAGTTGATTGAGCATTGTCTGGGCGTGGCAATCTTCTTTTGTTGTGAGTTTATTCCTGTCCGCGCGATCAAATCCTACTCGGGTGCTGCTGTTTCAATGTACGTGAGGAACGTCGCGGGCACGATGGTGCCGCCGGACGTGAACGTGTTCACATCCCAACTTACCGCCCACTGGTCACGGAATACAGACATGGCGTTCATAGCGCGAACGCGAGATTCGCCAGTCACAAAGTGCTACGCTCCTCGGTCCAACTTGTGCCCTTGACATCTGACCATTGGCCGACATGAGGTCGATATGGATCAGCCTTCGTCAGATCGACACGATAATGACCATCCGCGTTTTAGGAATATTGCCCCGTGTCAGGAATATGCGCCCGAGCAGGTGGAGCGCACCCACCATTTGTGTCGCGCGTCTTCATGCAATACGCCGCGCCCTTTGAGACTGCATTTACTTTATCCAGCGGCCACATCGCCGTTACCGAGGCGAATTTGATCGGACCGAGTTGTAGTTCGGCAGACCTATCATCTCCGCCTGCGGTAGTCGCGCCGGCCGTTGAGGCGGCGGCCAGGCTGGCGGCGAAAGCGAGCAATACGCAGAAGGTAAACGCCGGATCGTGTTCCCGTCGCTGCGGCAAAGTAGAAAACGTAGGCAGAAACAGCGGTACAGACATAAGGACTGCTTCACCCATGTCGTGGATTTCGAGGCGGCAATGAGGCT
Source organism: Bradyrhizobium shewense (assembly GCF_900094605.1). GTDB lineage: Bacteria > Pseudomonadota > Alphaproteobacteria > Rhizobiales > Xanthobacteraceae > Bradyrhizobium > Bradyrhizobium shewense. Next base: position 54,011 of record NZ_FMAI01000031.1, read on the forward strand.
TGTCCTGTGTCGGCCCTCTTTGAATGCGGGCATGCTCAGGAAGCAAGATCTTCGGCGAGGAATTGTTGAGCGCAATCAATCGCGAAAGCGTAGCGGGAGGATATCTCACGGCCGAGCGCGCAGGGTCTGTTCATTCGGGCAGTCTTTGAGCGGACTTGCATGGTTTTGCCTCTCGAGGTCGGCGGCGCAGCGGACTTTGGTCTGACATGGGCCACTCACCCGCTGCAGATCGCGCAATACGTCTCCATAGCGGCAGCAAACGCATTCTCGGAAAAACCGGCAAGTGCGAGGAGCTCGCTTAAATGTTCAGGACAGCGCGCTGGTTTGAAGGACAAATGCGCACAGATTAAGGTCAGGTACGATCGCATCGATGTGCTGCGGGCTCAAGTAAGCCCGGTTCGGACGTCCGGGACAGGCTTGCGCGCAAACGGCTGAGCAGATGCCTTAACCGTGAAGGGCATTAATTTGTGCAGATTGGCCAACCACGCATACCCTTTGAAACAGCCATGGTTGCCAGAGGCAGACTTGTGCTTGACCTGAATCAAACAAGACCAGTTGTGGGAGCGGATCCTTCCGGATAGCCCTGCCGGTACAACGCTTGACGGAGCGCTGCAGAGCCAGTTGAGCGGCAGGCGGCAAACTCTCCAGCGAGGTCCGCTAGGTGTCGTGAGACAACAGGGCGCTGGCCGATTTAACGCCAGCATCACCAGTTGTTCTCGAATCGACGGTCGACGCGATCCTGTCCGGGATCACGCTTAGATTACAGATTGACCCACAATTCAATTCGCAGACTTCCCCCGCCAAAGTCAAGCTAACCAGCCCATGCCGGCGGCAATGCAGGCGGGCTTCGAAGCTCTATCACATCGGCGAAGACTGTCCAATCGCGAACACTCTTTTGCTTGCAGAAATCGCTCTCCGCCTGCTGTGCAGCAGCACTCAGCGAGGCGGCATCGACCTTGAACGCTGCCTGACAGGCACGATGTTCGTGTCCGGTATCGTCACAAACGGTCTTAATGAACCGAACATTAAATGAAGGCATGGCATCCTCTTCTTGTGGGCTTACTTATCCACCATTCTGCCATTCACGCCACAAGAGTATTTGATCTGCCTCAAGCAGCATCCCCAAGAGGTTGTCCGCTCCTCCATCGAGATAAGGCTGAAACTTTGGCAGCGCGGCTCGAGCGCTCCTGTTGTGCCGCAGACCACGCGACCTCTATTTGTCCAGCTTGGCGGATCGCACTCTGTGTTTTGGGCCGAGGGATAACGCCTTCTGGTCTGCTCATGCCCTGGACTGACAAAATTGAGCCGCCGACGAATCGAGGAATGTCTGAAGAGACGATTGAGAGCCGCGTGCGCCGTCACGCCCGAGATGCCGGCTATCGATCTCTATCGATCCCATACTCAACCGCTGGCAATATGGAGACTTGAGAGGCCGCGAACTTTACACGCGATACTTGATGGTCTCACGAGGTATTGCCGCAAACGCAAGTCATTGCGCCAATCACCGGGCAGAGCCATTTCTGACGCGCGCCGGCGGGCGGGACTATCGATTGCGAGACCTACGCGTACGTGATCGTGGGCCAATGAGGCGAACCGGCCCTGCGGCCGCGACAGCAAAGCCGATGATCACGCTTGTCGCAGCCAACGTTTCGATGAGCCCAGGGTTCAGGACTTCAGCGCCAATGCCTATGGCTGGGATCCGCCCGGCAAGGCCACGGATAATGCGAGGTGAGCGATCAATTGACCATCTGCTTGCCGGCTATCGCAGCATTGAGGACAAATGCTGTCGTGGCCCATTCGCGAGCGGTGCGCCTCAAAATCAACCCCGCTACACGCTGGCGTGTTGCGGCGGACCAGCGCGAGGTCCTGGCGGATCGCCCGACTTGGGACATGTCGCCTGCCAACGCGGGCCTGTGCGGCAGCAGCAGCCGCTCGAGGTCGGCCATTCTGGATGCGCATCAGCTCTTTTTGACCTGTATCAAATACTACGGCGGCTGCCTACTGATAGAAGTGAGCTTCCCGTCCAAGGTCACACACATGGCAGACAAAAAGACTTGGCGCCCCATCATCTTTTCATGTCCAGATACCGGCGACCGAGTTCAAAGACTGCTGCCGGACGTACCCGAGCCGCGTGCCGATGACCTGCACACAATAACCTGCGCCGCCTACGAAGGCGTCCACTTCATCGATCCGCGGACGGGCGCGATGATCGACGCCGAGCGCAGCTAGACCCGTCCGAATGGAGCCAAGCGAGTTACGGCGTCTTCCGGTTCTCGGGGATGCCGCCCCGCTCACAAGGGCGCGGCTGACGTCATCACAACCCAATGCCCCACGCTGACGCCGTGGGACTGGGAGATTTCCCACCAACGAAGGATGTTCGAGATGACAGACCACGGGGACATTCGTCCCGCCGCGGGCCAGATTGCGGGAGCGGCAGTTCAGTTCAACTTCTGCAGAACGGCGGTTAATACCAACCGCCGAGGACTTGAGCTGATCCAGGTCGATTCGACCGAAGCCCGGGAGTTGTTTCGCAGCGCCAATCCTAGTATTTCGGTTGGCGAGCCGATCATGTCCCGGCACGATAGGTTCAACGGCGCCACGGCCGATAAAACCCCGGCCGCCACGCCGCCTGGGCAATATTGGGCTGAGCCTGCTCGCGCGGCGGTCCAAGCCATCTGGTCCGTTGTTCAGAAGGTTGCCTGAATTTGTCGGCCAGCAGCGATGAACACCGTCCAAGATCTACTGGCGACCTGACCTGGGAGCGGCTCGAAACGGCGCCGCCCTTTGATCGGGATCTGGAGATTGCCGTAATCGAGGGTAATACCATTCACCGGGTGGTCTTTCCTTGCCGCCGGACCTTCGGCGGCTGGATCAAGGCCAAGAACGGAGAACACGTAGCCGTGCAGCCGACGCACTGGCGCATATGGCCAGATAGCGGCGGCCATCCTGCACAATAGATTGGTGTGAGTTGAGGCGCGTTCTGCTCCGGTGGCCTCTCGTGGGAAACAATGTAGAGTGGATCGAATGAGAGGGTCTACCAGGAAACATGTCGGACCACGTCTGGTAAGGCTATGGCACTGCCGCGGCAGCCGCCGCGCTGGCTCTCGTGTTGTGCACGGCGCTAAATCCATATCTTCAGGACCTCACGTTCACGAACATCTACCTTCCAGTCCTCGTTTTGCCGCTTTCGTCGCGGCCGCGGCCGGGCGAACGTCGCTCCCGCGTGCGCCATGATCGTGATTGACGAGAAGGGCATCATTCGCCCGGCAGTGCGTTTATTTGGTTGTGCTCCGGACGACGTGGTCGGATTGAATGTGTCGAGGTTGATGCCGCAGCTCTACCGCGCCGAGCACGAGCGCTACATCGAACGTTATGTGGCCAACGGCGAGCGGCCCATCATCGGCATCGGCCGCATCGTGGTCGGCGAACGGAGCGACGGCTCGACCTCCGTCGGTGAGGCCATAGCGCGCGCCGAACGGCTCTTCACCGGCTTCATTCGAAACCTCACTAAGAGCGGGCGCAGGAACGGCGGTTGCAAGATCTGCCATCTGAACTCGTGCACGTGTCGCGGCCGACCGCCATTGGTGAGATGGCATCGTCTATTTCCCATGAGGATCAACCGGCCGCTCTCCGCAATTACAAGCTACGTGCGCGAACAAAGGCGCTGCTGGCACCCGACGAACCGGACGCCAACTGCATCGGTGATGCACTCGAACACGCCGCCCAAGAGGCTCTACGCGCCAACGATATCATCAAGCGCCTGCGGGAATTCGTTGCCAGGGGCGAGCACACTGTGGAGAGTCCGCTCACGCTCCTTGAACAAGCTGCGGCTCTGGCCTAGTCGGCCCCAAGGAGCGAGGGGTACGCGTGATGACCCGCAGCGACCGCGACATGATCGTCGACAAGATCCAGATCCAGATCCAGAAGGTCGCGCTGGACCTGATACGCAATGCAATCGAGGCCATGGCTTCCTGCCCGCGCCGCGAAGCTGCCAACGTTGACAGGTTTACGTTGCTGATAAGGGCCCCGGCATCAGCGCTGATATCGCCGACCGACTGTTCCAGCCCTTTGTCACGATTAAAAGGCATGGCATGTGTGTGGGGCTATCAATCTGCCGGACGATCATCGAGTCACATGGCGGCCATATCGTCGCGCAAGCGAATCCGGGTGGTAGCACGATCCTTCAGTTCACCGCGCCATTTGCGGAGCTTAGTGAAGAGACATGATTGGGCGGCGCATTCTTGTGATCGACGATGACGCCGCAATGCGGGATTCGCTCGCGTTTCTTCTTGATGTAAATGGTTTCTACGTAGCAACCTATGAGACGGCGACCGCGTTTCTTAATGACGTCGCGAGCGGTCCAGTTGATTGCATTGTGTCAGACATCCGTATGCCTGGTATGAGCGGTCTCGAACTAGTCAGTAAAGTGAAGGCCAATCGCGTCAACTGCCCCGTGGTTTTGATAACTGGTCATGGCGACGTATCGCTCGCAGTCGAAGCGATGAAAGCGGGTGCAGTCGACTTCATCGAGAAGCCGTTCGTGGAGGACGTGCTATTGCGTGCGATCAATAGTGCTTTGGAAGCGCGGCCAACGAAACCAGCCGATGACGCAGCGAAACTGCAGGCGGAAGCCCGCCTCGCCGGCCTCTCGTCGCGCGAGCGTGACGTCCTGCAGGGACTATTAGCCGGCAAGATTAACAAGGTTATCGCCCATGATCTCGGCATCAGTCCCCGGACAGTCGAGGTTTACCGTGCAAACCTCATGGCCAAGACCAATGCCCGCAGCATGTCTGAGTTGATGCGGATCGCCATTACTGCGGGACTCTAGCACCAGCGCAAATGGCGCGAATGGCCTATTCATGCATCCAAGCTGCGCAGGCCAGACGGCGAAACGGAGGGTTTTCAGGCGTACCGCGCCGAGCCGATCATGTTTTCGGTGACGGCTACCGATGCAACACACGCTGCTGGTTTCTTGAATCACGATGGCACATGAAGCAGATCAATTACGTGGGCCCACATTTGTGCTCCGATGGAAAGCAGGTCTGTCACCCCGGAGAACGGCATAGTTCGGCAATAACTGGTCCATCCGCGAACGGAGCTCCCTGTGCGGGCTGCCGTGACGGTTCGACTTCCATCGCATTGAGCACAAATGCGCATCTTGACGCTGTGGCAATCGGCTAACGAGAGGACCATCATTCGCTCATTGCGCCCGGCTGGGCGACGGTCACTTCGGTCTTCGAAATCAAACGGTCGCGTGCGTTGGAGCAAGCCGAAGCGGCACTGCGGGCATGGAACGCCGGCATACCAGCGCGCGCTGAGTGCGGTTCCGGCCGAGGCGCGCCGCCCTAACCATCGTCACACACCATTAAGGGGGCTACGACAGCGGATCGCATGATCATCAAGCGCGTCGACCACGTCGGCCAGCGTACATCGATCGGGATGCTGTCAATATCCGCCTCGTCACCTCCGCGGCCGACCGATGCTGATGGGGATCAGAGCCAAGGTCCCCGAACACGTCTTCCTGCGGCGAGCCGAAAGTGGCGGTGGACGACAACTTTTCGGCTGGCTGGAGCTCTTTACGGGTGCGGCCGTGCGCTTACGACTGTTGGACGCGGCCGCCGAAGCCAGCATGCAGCTTTCTAATCCGATTTGAACATGTTTGAGCAAACAAGGGACCGCGCCGCCCCCATTCACGACGTCCCGCTCGTGGCACTTACGTGTAAATACTTAGGGACTTCTACCTAGGGAAAACATCCAAATTTTCCAGTTCGTCAGGATCAGCCAATCTGCGTCCCATCGACGTTCGCAAGACAGGGTCCGCCATGCACGCCCAGGCCGCCAGTGTTACCGAGACCAGCTGCTATCCGACGAGCGTCTTGCGTGGGCAACCTCAACACTTCGGCTAAGTTGAGTTACGCCAGCTCAAATTCAAGCGCGCTACTCTTTTGCGTCGAACAGCGCGGAAAATTGCAGCGCAAACGACACCGAACTCGGCTTGGGCGATCTTGCAAGTGGCAGAAACGCTTCCGGCCTAAATTGTGCCTCCAGGACCACCGCAATGATCATCGATCTTTTGCTTCGAGAGCATCGCAACATTGATTTGCTTCTGGCCGCTCTCCAACGCGAATTGGAGATTTTTGAGAAAGGGATCCGTCCCGATTATGAGGTCATTCGCGCGATTATCAGCTATTTCGAAGTTTACCCCGAGGTGTACCATCATCCACAGGAAGACTTGATTTTTTCCAAGCTCAAGGCTTGCGATCCGGATACAGCTGCAATCGTCGGCGATCTCGCGCTTGAACACCAAGAAGTCGTCGACCGTTTGCACCGCTTCGCGCGAGCTATTGACGCCATCCTCACGGATCGTGAGCTCGCTCGGCAAGACGTTGGCAATATCATACGCGACTTTATAGTACGCGAGCGGCGCCACATGATGTGGGAAGAACGAGATTTCTTTCCGGCCGCACTGAAGGCTCTCTCGGGACAGGAATGGACCGAAATCGCTTCCGCCGTCACCGATCATGGAGATCCGCTGTTCAGCGAGACAGCGGCAGCCACTTCCGATGCGCTAAGAGCGCATATTCTGAAATTGGAGCAAGAAGCTGAGGCCGAACGGAGCTCGGTCGCGTTATCGTCCATCAAGGCCGGCAATCCCTGAGACGGCGCCGAGAGGGGCCGTATTGATCGCTGCCGTTTTACAGCAGGAATTAGACCTCATGCTCATCCTGTCGAAATGGGGGTATTCGCGGACGCGTAGGCTGCCGTACCGCCAAAATGGCTTCTGCGCACTATGATCGCTTCCTCGACCACCGTGCAAACGCCATGGCCGAGCCTTCCTGAGCTCTGGTTCCGGCACGTTCCACAGTGTGACCGTCGCAGGTTTGGCAGTTGCGCAGTGACATCGCGCGAAGCGGATGCCTCTCATGTCCGCCGACCCGTAGGACGGACGATTGCGGCCGCGCGGGTGCGGCGAAGCACTTCCACTCCTTCCCAGCTGAATGATCCGACCACAGCCGGTTCGACCCACTGCACGCCAACTGCGAGGCACTGCTCGCCCGGGTATGTTCAGCACGAACGGCAAGGCGCTGGACGTCCGCTCTTACTCTGCGCCGATCCGAGTCGTGTCGGATCCGAGATCGCCATCACTTAACTGGCCTATGTTGAGGGCAGGACCACGCTCACGGCTGAGGAGCAACCTATCGGCACCGTGCCATCGTCGCCCTGATTGAGCATAAGGTTTCTAGGCAGGAAAGCGCACCGAGTTTGCGGCTCGTGCTCTGCGGTCACCGCCCGGCATCACCGCCTCCCCTCGTTGCTGTCGTAATCGTAGCCGACGCGCTCTTGAGCGACAAACCTTGGTGTATATTTATACACTTCAGGCTATACGGTCGCATACCACGGCATAATTGAGCTACGCTGAGCTTGTGCTTCAACTAGGCTCAGATTTTCGGCGAATGTCCTTGCCGTGATCGAACCGGCGGTTGTCCTCTCTTCCGCCGATGGAAGTCCGCGCGATGCGTCAGCGTCGCTCCTCCCAGACTTTCGCCCGGCCCGCTAAGCGGGGGCCGGGCTTTTTTTGTGCTCCCAAGGTTCCATCGATTATCGAGAGCGCAAGTGACCGCAAGAGGATCAGCTTTGTCGAGAAGAGACCCAAGCCCGGATCAACGGCCTCGCGGATCGAATGCAGCGCGCAGTTGGCGGGCGGCAGCGACCATGTTCGCTAGCGCCGGCCGAACCTCCTCCCATTTGCGCGTCTTTAGGCCGCAGTCCGGATTGACCCAGAGCTGCGAATCATGCAGCCGGGCCCGAGCTAACGCCATCAGCTCCTTCATTTCGCCCGCCTCGGGAACGCGTGGAGAGTGGATGTCGTACACGCCCGGCCCGATCTGATTTGGATATTCGTAGTTCCTGAACGCGTCGAGTAGTTCCATTTTCGAGCGCGAAGTCTCGATCGAGATGACATCTGCGTCCATTGCAGCGATCGCACCGATGATGTCGTTGAACTGCGAGTAGCACATATGTGTATGAATTTGCGTTTGATCAGCGACGCCGGATGAGCAGATGCGGAAGCAATCCACGGCCCAGTCGAGATAGGCCGTCCAATCCGATCGACGCAACGGCAATCCTTCGCGAAGTGCAGCTTCGTCGATCTGGATCATGGTCGCACCAGCATTCTCGAGATCGCGGACTTCGTCTCGGATCGCGAGCCCAATCTGGCGGCAGACCTCGCTTCTGGGAATATCATCGCGAACAAAGGACCAGTTCAAGATCGTCACCGGTCCGGTTAACATCGCCTTCATCGGCTTCCTCGTTAGTGATTGCGCGTAGCGCCACCAGTCCACGGTGATAGGCTTCGACCGCACTACATCGCCAAATAGGATCGGCGGCCTGACGCAGCGCGATCCGTAGGACTGCACCCATCCATTCCTGGTAAATGCGAAGCCGGCGAGTTGCTCGCCGAAGTACTGCACCATGTCATTGCGTTCAAACTCGCCGTGCACGAGGACGTCGAGACCGATGTCCTCCTGCCAGCGTACGGCGCGCGCCGTCTCCTCCTTGAGGAACCTGTCGTATTGCTCGTCGCTCATAGCGCCTCGCGCATGCGCCGCACGGGCATTCCGGACCTCTGTGGTCTGCGGAAACGATCCGATCGTCGTGGTAGGAAAAGCCGGTAGTCCGAAACGATTGCTTTGGATCTCGGCACGACGGGCAAATGGGCTCGCGCGCCGACGCTTGGTCTGATCGATCGCTTTCATCCGGACAGCGACATTGGCATCACGGATTTTCGGCGAAGTCCGGCGGACAGTCGCGGCACATTCCGAATCGGCAAGAGCTGGCGCAACATTCCGGTCGCCTGCGAGTGCCCGCCCCAGGACCGCAAGCTCCCGCATCTTCTGGACCGCGAAAGCAAGCCAGCTCTTAACGTCGGAAGCGAGCCCGGTTTCGAGTTCAACATCGACCGGCACATGAAGCAGCGAGCAGGATGGGGCAATCTGTACACGATCCTTGCCGAGCTTCGCAATCGCGGGTTCGAGCCGCTGGCACAGCGACGACAAATTCGACCGCCATACATTCCGGCCGTCGACGACACCGAGCGACATGACGAGATCACTTCGGCGGCCAGCGATGATCTGGTCCAACAACTGTGGCGCTCGAACCAGATCGAGGTGCAGTCCGGCGACTGGCAGCCTCAAGGCGGTGTCCAGATTGTCCCCGAGATCGCCGAAATAGCTCGCGACTAAGATCTTGATGGCCGGCCCCTCCTTGGCGAGCCGGTCATAGGCATGTCGCAAAGATTGTCGCGCCCTCTCATCCAGATCAAGAACCAGGCAGGGCTCGTCGAACTGAACCCAATTTGCCCCACGTTTGGCCAATTCCTGCAGAACCTCGATATAGGCCGGTATCAGTTCATCCAGTAGTGAGAGTGGCTGGAACGCAGGATCGGGGCTCTTGCCGAGCTTTAGGAATGTGACCGGTCCGATCAGGACAGGGCGGGTCTGAAAGCCAAGGGCCTTGGCTTCCTCATACTCCTCAATCGGCTTGCGAGAGCATAGCCTGAAAGTCTGTCCCTTGTGAAACTCGGGGACCATGTAGTGGTAGTTGGTGTCGAACCACTTGGTCATCTCCTGCGCGGGTGCGCCAAATCCGCGCGGTCCGTGGCCGCAACTCGCATCCTGATCGTCGCATTGTGATCCGCGGGCCATGGCGAAGTACGTCTTGAGCGAAACGGATTCGGCTTTCGGAGCGTAGATCTCCGGGATGGCGCCAACCATGACACTTGTGTCGAGCACCTGGTCATACAGCGAGAAATCGTTCGATGGAATGACCGTGACGCCGATAGATTTCTGACGAGCCCAGTTCGCGGCACGCAGACCAGCTGCGTCCTCGAGCAACTGCTGTTCGCTGCTTTTTCCGGCCCAGTAGCTTTCTAGAGCGAGTTTGAGCTCGCGCCTTGGACCGATGCGTGGCGTTCCGAGCGTGGCAACCGGAAGGGAGAGAAGAGACATAGCGTTAACCCCATGTTGGGGGCAAGGGCCATGGCGGACGCAGGCAGGGGAAGTCGCGCGGTGCGACGGCTGCTCGGCGCACCACCGGGACACCCCGCCCGTGGACGAATATATTGTCGGGGCAGGTCTCCTGGCTCGCGGGTCATCGCTTCTGTCCGGCCTTCCCGAAGCCGCGCAGGCTTCAGTGACATCGTTGGACAGCGGCTTACCGCTCACAGTTGCGGGGGCAGCGCCGGCATTGTCACCGGCTTCCCTCTTAGCTCCGGATCAAATGGAAACCGGAGAACCTCGACGACTTGGATTATCGGCAAGCGAAGTCTTCCGTCAACCTCTTAGATTATGTCTCAAGCTGAAGCTGCGACATCTGCTATGCGAATGACCGTGCATCTCTATCGTTGAGATGATGTAGATGCGCTCTCCAATCAGCGATATGGGAATGACCATCGCAGCTGCCCGCGGGCCGCACGCCAGATCCGTGGAAGGGACCATGCAGCTTGCACGGTCCGGACTGCTGCCTCGAGCAGAACGCATCTGTTGCGAGTCCTGGCTTCCCAGCGGTTCTTTGAGCACGTCCACCATCCAGCCACCTCCTCGGCCAACAGGATCCGTGTTGATAGGTCCAAGCTGGCGAAAACATACCCGGCCCGCACGTTGATTTGCGGTCCAGCCAGACTCCGAATGCTCGGCGGTGGAGATCGGCTTCGCGTCGTTGGCCATCGAGTGCAAAGCGCACCTGACTGAGGCTGTTCTCAACTTCCGGAGCGCCGCATGTCGAAAGGAGCGCCAAACGCACCATGGCCCATTGGCCACAAATGCCCAAACGCATGGCAGAGATCGAAGGCCACATTCTGGCAACGATACCGAACCAAACGGTTCAATGGCGGCAGACGTGCTCCCAATTCTCATCAGGAACTTGCCACCGAGGCGTTCCGCCGCGCCGTCGAATATCCGGTGCGTGACGAGGATGCATAAGCCGCGCTGATAGTGCTGAACGGAAACATCCAGACGTGGGCCAGTCGGAAAGTCGACAAAGAGGACACAAAAGCGGTGCGAATTGCCGTGTATTACCTGGCACGAAGAATGCAAGTCCTCGGCATGCCCAGTCTCCTCCTGCTGGGTATGTCCAGCACAGCAACTTGAGGCTGTCGCCGGCAGCGAAGTTAGCGGCGCGTGACATTGAGGGGAGCGCCTGCTCGCACGGACACCATCGGTCTCCCCGTCGCGTCGCCGCTAACTTCTTGCGCTGGCGCATAACAAGCTTGCCCGCTTTGGAATGACGTGTGGATGAAAACCAGATAGGCCGACAGTTATGAGGACAATGTCCGGAAGACGCGCGTTGTGGTTTTGTCTCGGTCAATCCCTGATCTGCCTGGCCGGGCTGGCTGCGACGAGCAACAGTGTTCGCGCGAACGAGAGCCCCCTTATCGAACGATTCAAGTCAACGTGGCGAGCGCAAGACGGCGAGACAATAGAACAAATTATATCCAACGTCTCGAAGGTGGCACAGTTCGTCCCTCGAATGTGGGGCGTCGCTGAACTTGACCAAAATGACTATGTTTTCTTTTCGTGGACCAGGCACCGGGATGATACATCAGACGAACAGTACGTTATCACCTGGAAGATCGCGCTCGACGGCACGATTCAACTTGCGTCGACCTATGCAAAGCCGATGGAATTGGGCTGGCGCGCCCTGGCGCTCTCGTTGATCGCCAGTGAAGTCAAGGATGGCGAAAGGGACGCAAATCTTCGCTTTCTGCATGATCCGAGCAACTTCAACTTTGTGACGACCACGCAAGGCCGGCTCGGCGATCTTCTGCGGCAGGGCCGCTGCACTATCCTTGAACCTGTTGGAGTGGACTACTTGCCGAAGCAGAATGACAAGCCGACCGAGAAAGGTGATCTGTGGCGCGTTTTGCTTGTAGTGAACTGTAATATTCCAGGGCCCCGTTTTTTTACACACAACGGGGTCATCACTTTCGAGAAGAGCGAAGGGCAAGATTGGGAGCCGCAATCCTCCTTTGCCAAGCGTATCGCGGCCTTTCCTCCTGGCTCCTGGTTCGCTCGCATGGAGCCGAGGGAACGGGAAGAGTTAGAGGGGAGCGAAAGCCCTCGTTAAAATTGCCACGCAGAGCAAGATCGCGCCGCAGCTCCTTACCGCCGAACGCCTCAGAGCAATTGCAAGACATATCAGCTCTAAAATGTCGGTGTTTACGCTCTAGCAACAGTCGCGACGCACCCTTCAGGCGTCAGGAAAAAATCGGGCAGCACGATTACCTCCGACTCATTCTGCGAGGAGATCGAGGTCAGCGGCGCGTGCCAGCTGGCGAGATCTGGCCCCCGGCGCCCCGACGCAGTGGGAGGACACCAATCCGCGAGGGAACCCGCTCGCCATGCCACTCTTCAAGGGACCGGGCCTGTAGATGCCTCGGGCCCAAGCCCGATCCTGCGTGCGCGCCGCGCATCCCGTGACTGGCACTGGCACTGGCACTGGCAAGAGCGTGAGCATCCCGACGCCGAGGCGGCACGCGGGACCGAGTGCTGCGACGAAACGCGTTAAGACGGTAATGGGGCAGTGTTAGTGGGCCGGCACGCCCCCCTGAGCACCGGCCTTTTGCCGAGTGCCCCCCGGCGAGGAGCCCCGGAGCCGTGCGCGAGGCATCGAGGACCGAACTGAGCCGGCGCTAGATTTCCTCGCGAGCATTCGTCTGCGCGTCATATATCCGGATTTGCAGCATGGGAAAACGCTTCTTTAGTTCTGCTCCGCCTGCCCTGGCGCCGTCTCTGGTTGCGAATTCGGCTCTGAGTCGGCCATCCACTTCAAGCGCGTAAGAAGAGACCGGCGATTCCCGGGGAGCTGCAACCATTTCATTCCCATTGTGTAGTGAGGTCGTTGAGAGTGAATTGTAGCTTGAGTCGGTCAAACCGCACCAGACCTACTGCCCGAGTGCCGCGATGGGGCAACCATCTTGTGGATTGAGTCCTCGCGCCGAATGGCACTCGCGATCCTCGGAACACGCGGGCGCCTTACCCCCTCGCCCGGTGCGTATACGACGAAGCCATGGATGTTGTCGCTCCAAATTTCCCTGGCGCAAACGCACGCCCTCACGCCGGGCTTGCTGCGTAACTGTCCATGTGATCGCGGTGAAGCGTACTACGAGAGAGCGGCCGCCAGTCGCGCCGCCTGGGTCATGACAATCCGGTCCTTGGACGAACGCGGCGGCGGCACCACGAACGATTATGGTGCAGCGCAGACGTGCGAAAAGCCACAATGCAATTGGCATCAACGACCACCCCGGCTCACTCTCCGCAAGAGGGCTTCGGGTTTTGCGCGGTTTGCGCAAACGACACCGGTTCATTCTACGCAGCGTGCGTTGAGCTGAACTCCGTGGCCGCCTTTGTCCAGATCTCAGAGAAAGCGAGACCCGATTTCTTTCGAACATCAGTCTTTTCCTCACAAGAATTTACGGCGAAATGTCAGCGCCCTCGCTGAACCATCGGCAGCCTTGCCAATGGTGGTTGCCACAAAGCATAAGCCAGGTTGCTCCTCCCCGCCTGACTTCCACTCGATCGTCAAGATTCACGGGCGACTTTTGTTCTTCAAGCGCGTGAGAAACAGCGTTCCGAGGTTCGGCTTTCTCCCGCATACCGAGTTCGCGGCCGAGCGATGGGGATCTGCTCCTCAGGTCGAGAGGGTGCAGTGCGCTCTCAGTGAGAGAGACCGGCGAGGCTCGGAGGATACCGCAACACTTCCACCGGAAGAAATCGCTTGAACCTCACGCAGCGTCAGGTCGTAGCTTGGAAATGACGGCCACACATTCTTAGAGCGAACGTCGAAAGATGCCGGCCGAATAAGGGACATAGCGTTTAAGCAGTCGAATGTGGCGGCGCCGGATCGTGCGTGAACATGGATCAAGAACGAGAGGTATTGTCGGGATGAAACACCGCGTAATGATGGTCGCACTGTTCGCTGTCATCACATCTCCGGTCTGCGCGGCCAAGCTCAGCGGCCCTCCGGGCATCCTCGATGGCAATACGATCGAGATCGAGCAAACCAAGCTTCGGCTCTCAGGCATCGAAGCTCCTGAGACCGACCAGATTTGCCTCGACGCCCACGGTCGGAAATGGGCTTGCGGCGTGGCTGCTCGCGACGAGCTGATCAAGCATTCGAACGGACGAACGTGGGATTGTCATACCACAGGAGTTGATGAATACGGCAGGTCACGCGGCAGTTGCTCTATAGAAGGCGAGGACGTGAACGCTTGGATGGTACGCTCCGGCTGGGCACTATCGTCGGGTCCTTCTACTCATACCTACGTTGTCTATGAGGTTGTGGCAAGCAAAGCCTATGCGGGGCTGTGGTCGGGGGCGTTCATCGCGCCCTGGGACTGGCGTCGCCGCAACAAGGGGACGATCATCATCGGCGCGAGCTCGGTTCCGATCGACGCTCAGGAACTCCTACTCGGCTCCGCGCTGCTATCGGACCCACCCTCGTCCGAGTGTCTGATAAAAGGCACCGTGGACCGCAACGGCGAGCGCATTTATCACCTGCCCGGGCAACTCAGTTACGAACAAATCGACATGTCGAAGAAGCCCGGTGAACGCTGGCTCTGCAGCGAAGCGGAAGCCGAAGCCACCGGGTGGCGTAAAGCCGCGCGATGAGGTGAGATGCATGCAGGCAGGCCATTCTCCCTATCTGACCAAGATCGCGCCTTCGCGCCGCTCGCTGTTGCTGTTCGCTATTTCGGCGGTTTGCCTGCGGCTTGGCAACAACATTGTCGATGCGAAGGAAGCAAAAGCGACGCCCAAGCCAGATAACCTGCTCTCGCCGGAGGCCGCTCTGAAGCGGCTGATGGAAGGGAACGATCGCTATGTCCGGGGTGTGTCACCAGGCCACGATTTCAAGCGCGAACGCCCGGTTTTGGTGGATGGGCAAAATCCATATGCCGCTGTTCTGAGCTGCGCCGATTCTCGCGTGGCGCCTGAACTTGTCTTCGGCAGCGGACTTGGTGATCTGTTTGTCTGCCGCCTCGCCGGCAACTTCGCCAACGATGACACGCTCGCCAGTATGGAATATGCGGTCGCCGTGCTGAACACGCCGGTGATCCTGGTACTTGGCCACGATCATTGCGGTGCGATAGACGCCACGATCAAGTCGCTCCACGGCGATAAGCCTCCGCCGGGGCACATTTCATCCATCGTCGCCGCGCTTGCGCCTGCGGCAAAAGTATTTCGACAGAAACCCGGTGACACGTTCGCCGAAGCCACCCGACAAAATGTGATCGATAATGTCAACAAACTCAAATCGACGGGGCCGATTCTGAACGCGGCAGTTGAGCAGAACAGACTGAAGGTTGTCGGGGGCCTGTATCGACTCGACTCCGGCAGAGTCGATTTGCTGAGCTGACGCTGGCACCTTCGCGCGGCCGGCCAGTCGTTTGCCGCCAGATAAGGGCTTCGATCGAGTTCCGCGCAATCCACTCGTGCATCGGCTGCATCAAATGCACCGAATACAATCCGCTCCACAATTGTCATAGCTTCGGGAAGACCTTCGGTATGCGCGGCCTCTTGATTCTCCTTGCATTCTACGTGCTCATATTGGCAACCCGAGGCCAGCACCAAGAAGCACTCCTACCGCGGTCAACACTATTCATGCCTGCACGTTGATACGCTAGGGTTTCCACCACGATCCAAATGCGGCCCATTTCGCCCTTGGCGCGCCATTCGCTAATCGTATCTTCAACCGATTGTAAATCATTATGGGCGCTTATTCGACACTCGGCTCGGCCCGCTCGCGCGCCTTCCGGAATCCTGGCGTGCGCGAGCGAACCGAGAACGAGCAGATCACCGGCAGCCCCGGACGCCGCCGTCACGTTTGTTGAATACCGGCCGTCTGATGTCCGCCTTTAACCAACAGCTCACCCACAGTCACGAGCACGGTAAATTGCGCTGTTGGTAATGTCAGGAGATCGGAGGCTCCAGCAGGAAAGCCGCCCCCGACTGGTTCGCGGTCGAGGTCCACTTCAGTCGCTTTACTTCCGCCGTGTTCGGTTGATGACGTCTTGTGCCTGGAATCAGACAAGGGAGGCGCGAGCATCCTGCCGGCGCGGAACGAGCCACGTGATCTCGCTCGATTCAGACACGGCCGGCCGACCATGATTGATGGCACGTCGATTGCTGGGGACATGGAAAAGAGCCGCAGGCTTCGTAGACCTCGCGGTTGCCAAGTCAGGAATTCACAACGTGGTTCGAGCCGGCCGGGCCCAAGTGTGACAAATCGTCCGTTGGAGAAGACATGACAAAACGAGCGCTGCCGTCAGCCGTCGAAGTGCAGCAGAGGCGGATCGATCTCGCCGCCGCATATCGGTTGCTTTGCCGGTTCAGCCTCAATGGCAGCATCAACAGCCATATCTCCGTCAGCCTTCCCGGCCCTCAACACCTTTTCTTTGAGTCAATCCGTTCGGGATGTGGGCAACCGCCTGTAATCGCATCACAGTCGATATCAACTGCGACAGTTTCGATCCCTTCCGACTGGGTATCAATCCGGCCGGCTTCGCCATGCGCGCGCAATCCAAATCAATGAATCGCGGCGTCGATCGGTTCAAGACACCGAGGACAGTTATGAACGCTCCACCAGAGAAGATCACTACAGAAACCGACGCTACGGCTGCGACCTGGGATAATCTGTCGTCGCTACTGGTCGATATCCGCGCGCGTCGAAACGAGTTCGCCCGCGCGCAGAAGATTCCAGACGAGATCATCGAGGGCTTTAAGCGCGTTGGCGTCTATCGGGCTTTGGCCGCCAAGCGATTCGGCGGCGACGAGCGAACGCCGGCCGATTTTTGTCGCCTGATCGAGCGCATTTCCGAAGCCGACGGGTCCGCTGGTTGGGTCGCCAGCTTCGGCGATGGGGCTCGCTACCTCGCTGCTCTTCCGGACGACACGCTTCGCAAGGTATACGCGAACGGACCTGACGTCGTGTTGGCAGGTGCGCTTTTCCCGCTCCAGCCCGCCAGGCGAAGCACCGACGGATTTGTTGTGAACGGCGTGTGGCCATTCGCCAGCGGCTCACCGGGCGCGGATCTGATAGGCGTTGGCATCACTGTGGAAGACGATCCGACCGGTGGCCTTGCGCGTGTAGCCGTGATGCCGGCCGAGAAGGTGACAATCCGCCCCAATTGGGACGTCGTCGGCCTGCAAGGCACCGGCAGCCACGACGTCGTTGTCAACGATGTCATTGTGCCGGAGGAATGGACCTTGATCCGCGGCGGTCCGCCGACACTCGACGCGCCGGTCTATCGCTATCCGTCCGTGACTTTCGCCGCGCAGGCGCATGCGATTGTCGGCATCGGTATTGCGCGCTCCGCGCTAGACGAGGTGATCGCGATGGCCGGAAGCCGCGCCTCAATCACAGGAGCGCCCGTGATGGCAGAGCGCGGCTATGTCCAACTGGAGATGGCCAGAGCCGAAGCCATGCTGCGTTCCGCCCGTTCCTTCTTCTATGAGGCCACCGAGGAGCTGTGGAAGGAAGCGCTCAAGGATACGGTAAACCCGAGCACGGCGACGCTGATGCGACTCGCCGCGACGAACGCCGCGCGGCAGAGCGCTGAGGTCTGCAACATTGCGAGCGGTCTCGCTGGAAGTGCGTCGCTCTATACCACCAGCAATCTGGCGCGCGCCATGTGCGACAGCTTCGTGGTTGCCCAGCACGCAGCTTTAAACGAGGGAACGCTCCAGAGCGCCGGCCGTCTCCTGCTCGGAAGTGCAGCACAGCCGGGATTTCCATGAAGTGGTTCATCCACGTTCCGCACGCCTCGCAGCAACGGATTGCCGGACCTGCGATATGATGCTGTCTGCACTGCAGGACCTAGCAGCCTGCCGGCCTTGTTTAACGGACAAGAGAGAGAGAGGGAGAGAGAGAGAGAGAGAGAAAGGACCTTGCAGTCAAGCGCTTCTCAAAAACACCATTTCATATCCGTGGATCAGCCTTCCCCGTCACAAACATAACGAGCGCTCTTATAGGTCTCTACGCCCCCGCCTCGATCATTGTCGTGTCGAGCACGATCCACTTGCATTTCAGCGGAACGGCTCGCAGTTCAACTCACGAAGCTTCAAGCCCGACTTTCTGTAATGTCGCGCTCCATGCGCAGCCGTTCGTTCTCCTGGCGTAGGCGGCGATCGCCGAAGCCTGGTCCGCCGACATCAGCGTCGTCTGCGTGGTGGGGCGCCACCCTGCCGATGCCGGCCCCTGCCGGAGCTTATCCACCTAGCGTCGCAGCGCCGAGTCGCGCTGACCGAGTTAGTTGGCCACCGTTCCGATCGATTGACCGCTCGATACCGGCAATCCAACGGCCTGGCGCCTGTGGTCCTCTGCGGACGATCGACGCTGACGTGCTGGCATTCGACACCTCCAGGCCCTCCGAGCCTATTAGAGGTGTCCACTCATTCGGAGGAGGTTCGCGGGAACATGGCTGAGTTTTCAGGGAGGGCGAACAGCATTCGCCGGTTAGGAAAATTGATTGGGACAACTGAGGCGCGGCGAACCCGATGCAGCGCAAGTCTTTGCTGCAAGATCAGAAGCTCTACAACAAAACGCTTGGTCGTTGACATGGGCGTCCTCACTTGCGAGCCTGCTTAGGTGGATCAAGAAGATCAAGCGCAATGTTTATTTGCTCAAGTTGACGCTCGATCTTGTCGCGCTTGCACAACGTCCTCGGTAGACTCAAGTTGCCTAATGAGCATCTGCTTTCGGGCGAGCCGATTTGTGATGACCGTCGTCATGTGATCTCCGTTACAGCTCACGATCAATCGCGGACTCTTGCCTTTTCTGCGCCTTCACCAGTGCTTTTGTCAGCCGCGACACAGAGCGTCGCGATGCCCAGAAATCACGTCGATGAGCCTGAGCGATCGGGCTCACGGCCGTTGCAAAACGCAGCAGCCGCTGCAGCTCAGAGAATTAAGAAACGCAACAATATCGTTGTTCTCCTTCTCGGTGAGTTGTACGCCGAGCTGAACTTTGCGCTTATTCCTACGGCTTCCTTGAGAGTCCAATCTGACCCGAATGGAATGAGGAGCGCAAGGCAACGTTGCGTAAGGGGGCAACCGCGGAACACGTAATGGTCCGCTGGGGCCTTGATAACCGCGAACCGCGCCTTGTCGGCCGCAGGATAGCAAATATCGGCCTTTCGATCACACCGAGGGGAAAAGCTCCCGTCCTCCAATATTGATTCCGTTATGGCAGGAGGCACATGCTTTGTCCGTGAACAGCTGCGATTCCGCCTTACGTTCGCATCACCATTCAGGTGCCGGTCCGAACGGAGCTGCCGGTGTCGTGAGTCCAGTCTGGCCCCGCCTCATTCACGAATTTCGATGGAATGTGCGACATCGTCGACTGAGCTAACCCAATGCGTGAAACTGAATGCTTATTTTGATTAATCAGAATTGTTCTTCTCACTCCAACTAGCGCGTTAGCATCAAGCAGATGTTACGGTGCGCTGGCGGTCGCGCGTATATTTCACAGCGTTTGCCGGATTGCGAACCAATCCGTATGCGCTAGGATCAGGGGGCCGGCAGAAAGCGGCACGCGCGAATTGCGCGTCCCGCCTCATGTGGCTCTGACGGCGTCGGCCCCATCATCCTCAATGCCGACGAGGAAGTGCAGGCCCCTCTATATAGAGTCCTCTCGGCGGGACGCTCAGCACGTTCAGTCAAACTTGTAGGAGGCCTGCAGGAACGTGCCCCATCGTTCCATGCTATACCTCGCATCATTAGCTGAATGAAAGGTACCGAATCCATTGCGGCCGCTGCCGAAGTCCTCGCTCCCTCTTGAAGTCCACCTCGCCCAATATCGGGCGCCCACGCCGACGCTGAAGGTGTCCGTGATAAAATAGGACAAGACGCCTTCTAACTGCACACCACCACCACCGCTCCCGCGCTGATCAAGGAACGTCGTCGTCTCGCGGTAAAGGTGGTTGTCGCGCCCGTGGAAATCCGTCCACGGGAGGTAAGCAACCTCCGCGCTTAGGCGCCAACGATCGAGCAGCACAGACTCAGCGGTGAGGCCGATACGAAGCGCATTCCAATTGGCGTCTTCGCTACCCACCGTCCTTTTATGCACGGTCCTGTTGTCGTTCTCGCTGCCTCCGAAGCATGGATAGTAGGGCAATGCTAACTGAATGCAGCCTATGGAGTCAGATTTCTGGCCGTAATAGGTCCAGCCCACAAACGCGCCGGCCTTGTAGCTGCTGCCGCGCAAAAAGTCGTATCCAGCATCGGCCGTGTAGTATGTGAACCGCCCATTTGCCTCGCGAGACCCAGTCAGATAATAAGCTGTGGGGACTCCATCTGGGTCAATCGCCCAATCTTCGTCGTTCATGCTTCCATGGCCGAAAAGTCCGAATCCGATATTTCCTTTCAGGAAGATCCCCTAGGCGTTCTCGATACGTTCAAACAACTCACCAGAAATCCCGTCCAGCTTGTGATAGGTGAGCCTCGACAAAAGGCTGCTTGGATCGTTATAGGGGTCATAGGGATGATCCCATTGAAATCTTTCTCGGCTCAGCCAAACCCTTGTACCGCTTTCCACCGATCAATCTTGCGCTAGAGCAATCGGCGGGGCGTTAACGCTCGGCTTTGTCGCGTAGAGCGCTAGATCGGACCATTCCGGCGTCCCCGGGCCGGCATCGTAGTTCAGACCAATCTTGCCGATGTGATAGCCGCTGGACAGGCTACTGACATTGGCTGGGACCACCGAGGGGAGCGGATGTTGTGTGGTTGGAGGGGTCGCCAGACTTGGTCCGCCGAACCTCAGATAGTCGTACTCGAATTTGATGGACCATTCCGGCGTGAGCGCTTGCTCGATGCCTGCGCCGATTGTGCCACCGAGACGACCGTCGGCGAAACGTGTGGCATTCTTTGGCACCTCGTCAGGTTCGTGGTTATTGACGATATCGCCGCGATTGTGTTGCCACGCGACACCTAACTTGAGATAGGCTAGCGTGCGGTGCTGCGGGCCAAAGGTGTAACCCAGCCGACCCGTGCCGGTCGCAAAGACATCCGGACCTGCTTTGCAGTTTGCGCTCACGATCATGCCGGAGGCGGCAAGACAGGTGTTTGTACCGTTGGAGATTGCGCCACTGCCATCTACTTCGAAGCCAAAAACCCAGCGCTCCCTCTGCCAATTGTAGCCAATTTGACCTCCGGCCACGAACACCGGGGTGTCGACCACGTCACCATAGATCGAAGGGCCATAGGGGTCAGTGAACGATGTCCGGCCGTAGCCCCCGCCGAAGTGGCCCCGAACGTATCCGCCGGTCCAGCTCCTATTGCTGCCGGCGCCTTTACTGTGACTCCGAGATCGGCCGAATGAGCGGCGGCGCTTGCAACGAGCGCGGCTGTTCCGGCTACACAACAAGGAAGTTTGAATCGCATATCACCTCACGTCGCACCCATCTTGCAAACGCGAATGATCCGAGTTCGCTGGCGCCGCGTCACGGTGGGGTGCAGGAGTAATGCCAGCGGCCGCAAGGCGCATTCCCTGCGCTTTTTCGATCGCACTGTCCTATTCGCGACAAGACAGGTGGGTTTCGGCATCCCTCCCCATCAAAGCCGATAGTTGCATCGCCTTGACATTGTATCGAAGTACTGACGCGCGGAGAATCGTTTGAGGTTTGTCACTTAGTGGCCGGGAAGCAACGACATGCCCTTCGTCAAGAAACAGGAGGTGCTCTTTGCGGAAAGCGGTGGACCTCGAGGGGGCCGTCGCCGCCACCCCGCAGCGAGGAAGACTCCTCCGCCGGCCAAAGCGAGCGCAAGCCGGTGTGTGATTCTGTCTGCAGAATCGGCTCTGACTTACATTGATACAGTTTGGGTAATGCCTGGCGTTTTGATGGGGGAATAATTAGCGCCATGCAGCAGCCACTCCAGCGCTCCACTGGTTGCGCGTGGGTTCGTTGTAGAGATTGCGTACTACGAAGAGGATAAGGCTGTTGTTGTGGCCCGAGCGCCCGGAAGTCTCGTCTATGTCCTTCGTGCGGAACAGTTTCCCGACGCGTTCATAGCCCTCCCCATTGACGGCGCGCGATCGATCTTCCCCCTCGGGTCGCATGTAGAGCTTCTGGTGATCGCTCGCCGCTTCTGCTGCGACGCTATCCGCCAAATCTTCACCGATCGCTTCGCCGCAGGCGAATTGGCTTCACTGGCGCGACGCCCGGCGAGACTGGAATCTTCGTGATCTTCTGGACGAGACGAAGCCTATTCAAAAACAGAATGCGACACGCACGTCGACCGCTGGCGGATCCCTCAGCTGCCTGTGAGAGGTCGGCGGTTTGAATTTCAAGCGGTTCAGCTCAAAGAGCTTGAATCGCACGTGGCGTCAGATTGTAACATTTCGAAATAGCTGACGGGGATGCCCGGCAACTCGGATCGGCCGCTGTCTGCTGCCGTCGGTGAGACGATGATATCAATGCGGTTGGTGGTGTGTACAGCAGATGGCGGAGCAGGTGCCCCAATCGCCGCCTGCGGGATCGCGCGAACGGCTCCGAGTGCTCGCATGCGAACAGCAACGTACTCCGTCCCAGCCTCGGGGAATGTTGGGTTGCTGCGCTCTGCGGCCGGCACGGTGACGCCGTTCGAACGGCCGCGGATCGCCTCTGTTCGACGCCTCTCATTTAATCTGCATGACTTTGACGATCCTCAGGACAAAGGAGAATACAGCCTTCGTGTTTTGTGCGAGCCAGTCTTGAGCCGCATTCCATCAATGTCGTCTGATAAAAAAGACACGACGCCAGATTTCTTCGATCATTGATCCTTTCGCAATTAGAATTTGCGGTGAACGTTTTCCCGCAAATGACCGTCGGCAGCTCTCCCTCTGTCGGCGACTGACTTAGGCCCGGCCATCGAAAAGAGGCCGGGCTTTTTTTGCGACCGACGACCGGCGGTATGGAGTGTTCTGGCCCGCCGTGTCTGATGAATTGCGAAGGGTTAGGGAGACAGAGACAGACGTAGGCGATCAATTGGGAGAATGGTTTGTCACATGCTGAAATCGATCGATCCGATCCTAGCGCCCGAGCTGCTCTGGCTGCTCGGCCCCATGGGCGTCGCGGCGACCTCGTGGTCGTCCACGCCACCATCCGGCCACCCGCATCGCCGCGGCGACTCTGGAGCGCCTGATCCAGCTGGCCGGGCATGAGTCATGGAGAGGACCGTTCCCGGCGCCATCCTAACGCTCTATCCTCTCGACGATTTCGTGGATCCGTGCGCGTGATGATACCTGTCGACGATCTGCGACCGCGTGCCCGGACGCAGCGCACGGTGCTGGCGAGAATCGAGCACTCGGTCGGCCGCGCCATCAGTCCCGGCAAGATCTCGCGTCCGTATTTTCTCGCGCGGCGGCTTCGGACTTCGGCCTCGTGCAGGTGGGTGACAGCAGGGGATATGCGTGCTTTCTGATCAGGAAGGGCGTGATCAGCTAAGAGAACACTTCTGCGCGAGATTACGTATCACTTTGCACCCAAATTTGAATGGCCTGGGCGCCACCGACCGACTATTGTCGATCCATGTCTCGCCTTGTGTGTTTAACTGCTACTATCATCCTGCCGCTGCCGGTCATCGCGAACGCTGCGCCAATTAAAAAGGGGCCCACGCCGGCCAGGCAAGCCTACGGCTTTCTGCCCGGCTATCGCCAGCCGCTGAGCAACAGCATTCCGCTCTACAAGCAGAAGGACTTGATGCGCCGGCTCTCGCGCGCCGACCGACGCCACTGGTATATTGACCCGGTTCCTCAGTATTACGCTTGGGACGGCGAGTGGCATCATTTCGGCCAACCCGGCTTCCGCGGCGGCCGCTACAATGGAGGCAGCTTCGGGCCGTGCTGGACGCGGACGCCGATCGGGCCGATCTGGAATTGCGGGTGATCGGCCGGCGCGGCCAGGAGAAACTTCGCGCCATTGCGCCGGGATTACGTCGCGGCGTTTACTGACGTCCTCCCCGATCTTCGTCAGCGCGCTGCAGCCACACAGGGAGAGCGTGCTCGGAGATTCGATGATCAACTCCGCCTGCGGCAAATGAGCAGGCAAGTAACCGCGATTGCGATGACGATCTTGATCCGATCCGGCGCGCCGCTGATGATTGCCGCCGCCTTCTACGCCGCGCCCAGGATGCCCTGCCGGAGATAATCGGCTGCCGCAGTTATGCTGGACGCCTCGCGGCGATTTTGTTCTGGAACGAACACATACTTCAGCTCGCTTCCCATTGACACAACAATAGCGACGCCAAGCGCGCGCTGAAATCCGCCCTTCTCAAGGAATCACGAGAACTGATGCAATGGCTTTGGCATTTGTTCGAAGCAGTGCAGCAGCTTCCTAGACGACCAGGCCATACGGCAGCCGTTCAGACGATTCAATGCTTGGAGCGCCGGCTGACAGTGTTAGAAACCCACCACTCGCCCGGGACGCGGGCGTCGTGCGCCGGGTCTGTAATGGCAACTCGGAAACCGGAGCGCCCGTCCGGCCACCGATATCTGCTCAAATGATCACCCGTTGTGCAGCTTTGGGCGGCTAAGCGCGTTGGTCGGGTTTTCCCAGCGATGAATGAGGCGGTCGATATGCGTCGCCACTAGAAGCGCGTATTTTTGAGCAATACATCACCCTCCACCGCGCGGGGATAGTGGGACGCCACTTCGAATGATGGCAACAGGTCAAGAATAGCTTGCAGGGACAACTGCCCTTCATAGAGCTCGCGGTCACTATATTCCGTGTAGACGAAGCGCGTGTTGCTCAAGGTCTGCATGCCGCCGGCGATAACGTCGGCTTCGGCTCCCTGGACATCCATCCAGATGAAATCGATCGTATTCAGCTTGGCTTCGCTGCACCAGTCGTCCAGCCGCCGCGTTTCAACCGAGACAGGGCGATCGAACCGAACCCAATCATACTCAGTAAGATGATTCTTCGGGCGGCGTATTGAGCCGGAGAGGTCCCATTCCTTCGCATCACCATCTGCATTGCTTGGATGGAAGTCGATCATCCCGTTTCGATCACTGATCGCGATTTCAAGCAGCTTCACCCTAGAAAGGGATGGGCCCAACTTCTTCTTGAAGCGCGCGATCGCTCTGGGGTCCGGCTCAAAGCAGTAGAGCTGAGCTTGCGGGCAGAGGTTGAGAAACTGTTGCGTATCGGTCCCGTCATTGCAGCCGATATCGAGGATGACGGGATTCGGCTTCTGGAGAAGTGAAATAATGTGCTGGTGTACTTCGGCAGACGACACAGTTGCTTTTTCCATTGGGCGCTGAGATCGGATGAATTCCGTCTTTGACGCCGCAATCACACGCTAGACGCGCCGGCACAACGTATATCAATGTATAAATTCATATACCCGTCAGCCCCTTGATCCATTACAGTTCTTTGGAGGCCATCAACACCAAAAGGGAAGCCTGTCGGACCGGGGCCTGCAGCGACTGCCCTACAATGCAAATTGCCGCTCGGTCTCGGGAGACGCGCCAACTGCGAGCTAGATCGTCGTCTCCGGTCCGCCTTTCGGAGCGGCAGAAAGATCGGCTTCGTGCGAATGTCAGTCGTCGGCTATTCTCTCTAAAGCGTGCGCGCCAGACAGATCTCTCGTGCGCAGCAATAGCCATCACCTCGATCACAGTTGCGACAGGCAAGATGTGCTCTGCCGACTGACCGCTGCCATCCCAGATTCGCTGACGCAATGTGTGAACCACTCGGTCCTCGGAATCACCTGCTCTTCGGAAGAACGTACGAGGCCGAAGCACCGACACACGCGTTACTGCGTGCAAGCAAAACACTGCACAGCGGTCGTCGCGGGATCTCTTCGACTTCTGGCAGCAGACCTTGCGTCGGATCTCTGGCAAATCAAAGCTGGCCGAGGCGATCCGCTATGCCGTCTCTCGGCGCGCCATCTTCGAACGCTTCCCACCGGTGGCCGCATTGAGCTCGACTCCACCATCGTCGAACGCGCCATCAGCTACAACAATTTAAAAAAGGCTCTTCGCGGGCAGCGACGGCGGCGACAAACCTTGGCAGCCATCCGAAACCTGCCGCAAACAACGGAAATGAACAATGTCGATCCATTCGCCTAAATTCACATACTTCCGCGTATGGCCAACGGCTCACCGAGGAACGAAATCGACGCGCTTATGCCAACCGACCACGCCGCCTGACGGCCTCAGTTTGGCGCTGGCGCACTACCAACCCGCTATGGAGTGCCGCCGTACACGGGCCCGCATGTCTTCACCTCGAGATTTCACATGCCATAAGGTTGAGGTCGCGTACGCTCTCCCGATGCTTGCCAGGTCGGTCATCGGGCGTGGATCGTTGTTGAGCTGCCGATCTCGCTCCATCAATATAAATGGGACCCGACCGTGGTATACACTTACGAACGTCGATCAGCAGGGTCAGTTTGAGAGGACAAGCTCTTCAGCTAACGATTCCGCCCAATTTTGCGATGAGCCATCATCTGCAACTTTAGCTCCCGCCGGCTTGCGTCTGCCACAAGCGCGCATAAGCGATTTCAGCCAGCAGATCGGTATGCCTGCCCTCCGCAACGATCCGGCCCCCGTCTAAGACGACGATCTTCGACGAGACGACGCGACGAACGCGGATTGGCCGTCGTCCCCGCCGAGCGCGCAGAAGCGCGACTCGCTCGAACGCGTGGTCGGCGACAGCGGCGGATTGCCGTGCCGATGATACGTGACTCCCTGCGCCTTGCTCATGGCCGGCCGCTGCTGTGTTCGTACCGCAGCGTCCAATGGCCTGATCGAGGTCGGTGCAGAACAATTCTTGAACGCCCCCGCTCGGATGTTGGCATAGTTTGTTATTGTGCGAGGACCTCATATTGTTCGAGCCCGCTCTTCGATGAATCTTGTGCGCCGCACGTTTTCCCGGCGCCGGCTCCTAGATTCTGCTGTCAGACGAAGCAACCATGTGCAGCCCGGCCAGCGCCGTCGAAATACGCGGCACTTCGATAGGTGCAAGTGCCGTTAATGTTGAGGAACCCTGGGCTCAACCGGGTGTTTCGACGAAACGCAATGTCATTTTCGCAACAACTTGGCGGGCTGTGTACCTGAGGGGCGTTTGCTTCCGGACAAAGTCACGCGCAGGTCAGGCAACGATTCAGCAGAACTGCAGGCATCGATCGTTCAGCTCATTTTTGGCCTGACTCTTGCTATAATTGGACTTGTCACAATGTGACTATCTCCAACTTGAGCTCAGGAGACTTGTATGAATTTTCGTCCGCTTCACGACCGCGTCGTGGTCAAGTGCATCGACGCTGATGAGAAGACAGCTTGCGGCGTTATCATTCCCGACACAGCCAAGCAAAAGCTGCAGGCATGGATCGTTCAGCTCATTATTGGCCTGACCCTTGCTATAATTGGGCTTGTCACATTGTGACTATCCTCCAACTTGTTCAAAACGCTCAGGAGTCTTGTATGAATTTCCGTCCGCTTCACGACCGCGTCGTGGTCAAGCGCATCAACGCCGAGGAGAAGACCGCTGGTGGCATTATCATTCCCGACACAGCCAAGGAAAAGCCCTCGCAGGGCGAAGTCGTTGCAATTGGCCCGGGCGGCCGCGATGAGACCGGCAAGCTGATTCCGATCGACATCGAGGTCGGGGACCGCGTGCTGTTCGGCAAATGGTCGGGCACCGAAGTCAAAATCGACAGCGAGGAGCTGTTGATCATGAAGGAGAGCGACATCATGGGCGTTCTCACCGATGTGTTTTCCAACAAGAAAGCCGCCTAACCCAGCGCTCGCACAGCTCCACCCTGACGAGCGCCCGCTTGGGCGCGCTGAAGGATGAGAAAATAAGAACTGAGGGAATTCTTTATGTCAGCCAAAGAAGTCAAATTCGGAGTAGACGCGCGGGACCGCATGCTGCGCGGCGTCGACATCCTCGCCAATGCCGTGCAGGTCACGCTCGGTCCGAAGGGTCGCAACGTCGTGCTCGACAAGTCGTTCGGCGCGCCTCGCATCACCAAGGACGGCGTTGCCGTCGCCAAGGACATCGAGCTCGACGACAAGTTCGAGAACATGGGCGCCCAAATGGTGCGCGAAGTAGCTTCGAAGGCGGCGGATGCTGCCGGCGACGGCACCACCACTGCGACCGTCCTAGCCGCCGCGATTGTCCGCGAAGGCGCCAAGTCGGTTGCCGCCGGTATGAACCCGATGGACTTGAAGCGCGGTATCGACCTCGCGGTGGAAGCCGTGGTTGCGGATCTCCAGAAGAACTCCAAGAAGGTCACCTCGAATGAGGAGATCGCCCAGGTCGGCACCATTTCGGCGAACGGCGACCAGGAGATCGGCAAGTTCCTCGCCGACGCCGTGAAGAAGGTCGGCAACGAGGGTGTCATCACCGTCGAGGAAGCCAAGTCGCTCGAGACCGAGCTCGACGTCGTCGAGGGCATGCAGTTCGACCGCGGCTACATCTCGCCCTACTTCGTCACCAACGCCGACAAGATGCGCGTCGAGATGGACGACGCCTACATCCTCATCAACGAGAAGAAGCTCTCCTCGCTGAACGAGCTGCTGCCGCTGCTCGAGGCCGTGGTGCAGACCGGCAAGCCGCTGGTGATCGTCGCCGAGGACGTCGAAGGCGAAGCCCTCGCGACCCTGGTCGTGAACCGCCTGCGCGGCGGCCTGAAGGTCGCGGCCGTCAAGGCTCCGGGCTTCGGCGATCG
>NZ_FMAI01000063.1 GCF_900094605.1 Bradyrhizobium shewense
CGGCCTCGACCTCCCAAACCCTGCAATCTCAAACCGTCTCAAATCCGAAAAACAGACTCCCGCTCAATCGCTTAGAGCCTTGTTCACGGGCGACTACGTCCGCTTTCGTCGCCACAAAAGCGGCGCGATAGCCGTCGACCAAGAGCCGACGCACGATGCCCAATCTGATCCCGCGCGCTCCCACACGCGCAACGCGCCGGTCGCCTTAGTCACTCGACTTTTCTGGCTTCAGCATGATCGGAGTGCCGCAAACGGCGTAAGGAGCCAGCACCGCCCCGTCGAGAACATTGACCCAAGCGCTTCGGAAGCTCCTTCGGCGTCGAACAATGGATCGAGAGTTGACAAGCTTTAATCAGCCTTCTCAATACGAGCTGATAGCTGAACCATCAATTACCGCAGAGGGTATGGCTTTCCGGTTGCTTCTGCCACTGCATCCAAGATGCAGTCGCACAACCGCTCAATATCCTTTTCTTCATGGTCGGCCGTAATGCACACTCGAATCCCTGCCTTTCCTTGCGCGACCGTCGGGAAGAACGTCACCGAAGTGTAGAAGCCAGCGTCGAGAAGATCTTTGGTGATTGCAATCGCTTTCGTTTCCGATCCTATTGCAATCATTCTGATGGGAAATGAATTTCCTTCCTGGGCGGTTGCAATATGACGATCAAAGACCTTGATACGCTGTGTTAACCGCCTTTGCCGATCGCCAAGTTCTGCGGAGCCGTGAATCTTACATGACCCAAGCGCCGCACCAAGCGCCGCCAGATTGGGCGGCACCGAAAACGCATAAGGAATGGCGTACCGTCGAAACAGAGCTTCTTGCTCAGCCGTTCCGAGCATCACCATGCCGCCCGATGCGCCGAAGCCTTTAGCCAGCGAGGCTACTATGATCGTGCGGTCACCCAGCACTTGCGGAAATTGAGATCGAGCAAATCCTTCACCTTGGCGTCCGAAGATCGATATTCCATGAGCATCATCGATATAGAGAAAGAGCCCGTACCGCTCCTGGAGTTGCCGCAATTCTTTGATGGGCGCGTTCCCGCCCATGGAGTAAATACCATCGCATACGTAAGCAACCACTGGATGTTCGCGGCACAAGCGCTCGAGAGCGTCGATGTCGTTGTGCCCGATGGTTTCCAGACGGGTTTCATCAGCGACCACTGGCTTGTGATAGGCCAGCGATATGTGCGCCAGGCGGTCGAATACGACCAGCGGCTTTCTTCCGCCCGTCAATTGCCCTGAGGAAAGGAGGGGCATCGCACCTAGATTGGCCAGCATGACAGTGGAGAAGGCGAGCACGGATGCGCAGAACATCTCCGACAGGGTCGCCTCAAGCTCCGCCAGGAGATCGAAATTGAGGCGCGTTCGTGCGCATGACCAGTGCAATGACCGATGCGCCTCAATCGCACCGATCGCGCCAGCGACGATCAGCGGATGATTGTCCAGGCCAAGGTAGGAACATCGCACGAAATCAATTTTTTCCGGTCGACCTTCAAGTGGACCGGAGCCTAAAGCAAAGGCGCGTCCGGTGGTGGAACGTCCATGAACGGCCATGACACCAGCTTCATGGGCTGCATCGAAATAGGGACGACTCTTCTTGATCATGTAAGAGGTGTTGCGAAAATGGCCGGCCGGCCGACCATCTTCAGAGAGAGAGCTGCGCTGTGGCATCTGATTGTCCTTTCATTTGCCAAGTATGCAGAGCCCACGGCTTAACTGAGCCGCATAGCAGGCGCTTTGACGACAGCTCGCGTCAGGCTAGACTCTTTACGCGCGGCTCGACCGCGTCCTTAATCGAGTAAAGACATTATATCGGCGGGATCGCTTGGAGAGCTACCAGATGGGATAGCTTAGCTTTGACAGCATCGAACAAGACGCTCAAAGTGCCGCCCGCATTGCGTCGAAATCAGGAAGATTAATCCGCGGGTGCTTTGCCGGTCAGGGATGCGATTAAGAGGGCTGCTGCTTACGCATAAGATCATTTTCTTTTGCGGAGCCACGAAAGCAAGGCTCTGTGCTGAGAATCATGAGAAGCGGGTTTCTTCGATGCCTGCATGGATCGAGAAAGCCGTGAGGGACCTAACGATCGCAAGCGAAAGGAGAGACATGTGGCGACTGAAATATTGAAGGGCGATACCGTCCTTAAAACAGTGAAACGGGGCAAGCCACCTGCGGACTGTGCCGTGATAGGAACCTGGAAGCTCCAATCGTATGTGCGCGAGCGCCTCTCCGACGGGTACCGGCACAATCAGTTCGGCGACGCCCCAGAAGGCTATATTGGATACGCGGCTGACGGTCGCATGTATGCGATTTTTACCTGCTGCGACCGCGTCAAACCGCGCGACGTCGTGCCAAGTGAGGAGGAAAGCGTCGCGCTTCTCGCTACCATGGTTGCCTACGCCGGCACGTTCTCAATCGGCGATGACGTCGTCGTCCATCACATCGACACCTCTTGGAACCAAGCCTGGACGGGGACCGACCAGGCTCGTTACTACGTGCTTCATGGCGACACCCTCACAGTCACTACGGTGCCCTACGAGAGCTACCGGGACGGCATCATGGGGCGGTCCATCCTGGTCTGGCGCAGGGTTCGTTGACGTCGCAAAGAGCGACCGATGAACGATCTGTTCGCACTCGATGGAGAACACGCGGTTGCGTCAGAAGGTCTATCATGGGTTCCGAAAGTAGGTGAGAAATCGCGGTTGGTTGTAAGCGCTGAGCCGATACCCTGCTTTCAATGCGAAAAAGCCTTCGGGGTGAACGGCTGTGGGATGGGATTGGACGGAAAAAAAGGACGTCCATTTGGACAGCTCGTCAGTTGGGCCAGTCAGCCGGCTTGAAGTGCTTGAAGGGACCGTCCGGGCGTCATGCGCGTTCGGAGGTTGAGCGGGCTCGGATCGTCGCCGAAAGTCTGCTGCCTGGCGCTCAGGTGGCGGAGGTAGCGCGCAAGCGCGGGGCGACGCGTTGGCAGATTTACGATTGGCGACGCCGCTTCCGACAGCGCCGCGAATTCGCGCCGCTGGTCTTGGAGGGGCCGTTTGAGGAGCGTCAGGTTCCTGCAGTCACGCTCGATATTGCGATCCGCGACGTCGGCGTGCGGACGGACGCGGCGATAGATGGGGAGCAGCTGTCTCGGGTGATCCGCGCGGTGCGAGCGTCACGATGATTGTACCCGGCGCCGATCTGAAGATTTACATCGCGACGCGGCCTGTCCACTTCCGCTGCGGCCACGATGGGCTTGCCGCGAAGGTGCAGAAGATGCTTCGGGGCTGACGCGCTTCCTCGATGACGGGCGTCTCGAGCTCAACAATCCGGTTGAAAACGCGATCCGGCCGATCTGCTTGACCAGAAAAAACGCTCTTCGCCGGTCAGGAGGTCGGAGCCGAAAACCGGGCCTTGCTCGCATCCATCGTGGCGACCTGTAAGCTCAACGACGTCAACCCGGTCGCCTACATCGCCGAAACCCTCACGGCGATCATTGCCGGCCATCCCCAAGACGAAATCGACGACCTCATGCCATGGCGAAGAGACCAATAAGGAATCTTTGCTCTAGCGCTGCGATTGCAGGCGCTTGAGCTTCAGAGCTGCCCGCAGCAGATCCCCCTGGCCACATCGCCACCGTGAACTGGTAAATGCTGCTCATCGGGAGTTGACCACTTTTCGCATTCGGTGGCTCGTAAGGTTTCCGGCGACGGGGCATCTAATGATCAGCACTACTTTGGCCGGTTCTGGGCTCATCAGATCGGATCTGAGGGCCGTGAGCCGCTCATGATCGTCGGCCTTGCTGGATTTTGCGGTTTCCATGATGCTCTGACCTGGTGGTGATCGGCCGGCCGAATTGGCAGCCCGTCCAGCACCCCATCGCAGAAGGACCTTCGCATGAGCATGGTTGTGCAGCTGACAACCGATCTTTGGTGTGAACAGGAAGTAAGTCGGGGCGGGTTGTTGCCAGCAGATCAATCGGAATCGGAATCAAACGTGATGCAAAACAATTCGCGCCGGCTCGATACTTCATCCGAGAACGTTTCGAGCCTGATTTTCCTTCGCCATTCTGGGACGTTCACTCGCCTAGCAGAAACGTGATGACGAAACTCATGACCGTGCGTCTTGAATGAACCTGTGCTGACCTGGCGACCGGACTAAGTGTCATGGCGCCTTGATACGGATCCGCCCCCTGATCTTCTAGGCCCCATCGATATCCGGGACACCAAATCGGTTTGATCGCGGCTTCATAGAGCTCTGTAATTCGCACGGAGCAGTAATAGCAGCGAAGCGATACGAGTTGAACGAGACGCAATGGGCGAGGACATTACTGGCGGGCAAAGCCGGCGACCCCGACGTTCAGCGGTATCATCGCGCCCGTCCAAGCTGCGTCGACACAATTGGCAAACGGGAGCTTCCAAATGTCCCTAAGCTCGATCGCGAAGTGGTGGTCACCCGCCCTTCTCATGAGTAGCGAACTGCGGTAGGCTAAGCGCAATAGCTGGTCGATGTCGCGGTTGGGAGGACACCTTTGATGATTTTAGTCAGGGCGCTCAGTGAATAGGCGAGCGGATCGACGTTATTGAGCTTGCAGTCTCGACCAAGGACCCGACGACAATGCGGCCGCCATTCCGGTCGGTCCGTCGCGTACCGACAGAAGATCGGCGGCAGCAGTGGTCTGAGCAAATTTTCGACTATTAATCTCGAATTGAGGACGGGATGCCGCGGTCATACTTTTGGCCCTTTGTGGCGCATGCAGTTCCGAACTGGCAAGTGGGAGCGTGCGGGAATCGGGACCGAACATCGACTTCAGCCCCAACGCTTTTTCTCCGTGTCGTAGGCCCCAGCAAGCGGATCGCTCACCGCCATCAGCTCACGCTTGATCAGCGTATTGCTGGAGCTGGTTCTTCGAAGCATAGGAACAAAAGCGATGTACCGCGGCACCTTGAACACTGCAAGATTGGCACGTGCATGTTCGAGAATGCGATCGACGGACAGATCGGCAGGTGTGAGACCTTCTCTCAGCTCCACGTAGACCTTCACCTCCTGGCCGCGCTTGCTATCGCGAACGGGTATGGCCGCTACATCCGCAATCTCAGGAATCTCTCGGATGACGGCCTCCACCTCGCGGGCAGCGATGCTCTCGCCTGAGCGTCGGATTATCTCCTGTGTGCGTCCTACTAACCAATGAAGGCCTGCCTCGTCGCGGCGTAGCAGGTCTCCCGTCTTGAACCATTCGCCTTCAAATAACGCTGCATTCGCTTCCCGTCGATTCCAGTAGCCCTTAAGAATTCCACGGCCACTCACCCACAGCTCCCCGGCTTCCCCTATTGCGGAGGGGGTGCCATCGTCGTTCATCAGTCGCACATGCCGAAACGGGGCACGAATGCCCACGGAACCTAAGTCGGCCATATCATCAAGGTCGTTCGGCATTTGTGTGCCAAACCCGATCTCCGTCATCCCATAAGCATCCTGGGTACGCATTCGGAACCGTTTCCGGAGTTTGCGTACCGTATCAGGGCTGCAGCCCCACGTAAGGCTCTTCTGCAGGCATGTTGATGACCCGTCCTCGTCGAGCGCCTCAGCCTGGCGCGCTATCGGCTCAGGAAAAAAGCACCATTCGATACGATGCTGCTTGACCCAACCGATGAAGCGGGTCGAGCTCATGGACGGAGCCAGATAGAAGGTCCCGCCCTGCCGATACGACTTTAGAAGATGTTCCTGCGGATCGGCATAGAAGAAAGGCTGCGCGGACAGATACCTCTGGTATGGCCGCCCGTCCCCGCAGGCCCCCTGGTACGAGCGCACCGCCCAGTAGTCGTGGGTTAACATGCAGCCCTTCGGAAAGCCCGTTGTTCCAGAGGTATATTGTATGTTTAATAAGTCATCGGGTCGGACATCCTCCTCTACTAAAGTGTCGTCGACGGACTTGAGCAACTCATCCAGGGTAGTGGCTGTCTCGCTGGAAAGCTGTCCAACGAAAATCAATCCATCCTTGGCGAGGTCTTGCGGCCAAGGCTCCATCGCCAAAAACACTGACCTCACAGACTCGTCGACCACGGCGAACTTGGCCTGTGTATCGCTGAGAACGTATTCCATCTCTCTCGGCGTGTAGCGCATGTTGATTGGGACCATCACTGCACCGAGCTTGGCGATAGCGAACCACACGATCGGGAATTCGATACGATTGGGCAGCAACACCCCAATGCGATCGCCCTTGCGTACGCCGCATGCGCGCAGCGCATGCGCACATTTATTGGACGATCGATCAGTCTCAGAGTAGGTCGCGCGCTCGCCGCGCTCAAAGACGTCGATCGCGATCGTTGAACCGTGTGTTCTCGCCCGCATTGAGACCAGTTGTCCAATAGTGATGGTCTCATATGCCGATTCCAGCGCATCGACTTTGCACAACGCTTTTGCGATACGCTCTTTAAGCTGGGCCTCGGTGATCTTTGTCAGGGTTGTCATCGGAAACCATCAGGCTCAAGGGGCAAAAAAACAGACCAACCAGCGGATGCCGTTTTTCGGTTGACAGCGCACAGCGAACGCCACGCGGTCGCGAACTTCCCTCGGCCTGCCAGTCCGGCATGCGCCGGGATGGCCGTAGAACAAGCGCGCCGCTATCGCAACACTTCGAAGCCGCCAATACACTCGGGTTGCCATCGTTGCACTCTGTCCTATGGTGATGAGCTGCAGCATAGCCTAACGACGAGTTGTACATCACGAACAAGAATCGAGGCACTACCTACTCTAGTGAGTCGCCGCGCATCCTGCGCGATGTGTGTCGCGCGCCATGAAAAACTGCCCCCCTCAGCGTCACGAGGAATTGCCCCCTCCTCGGATAGCTGGGGAGAGAGTGAATGAAGCCTTCGCTGAAGGCTCGTCGTGGAGTGATCCACGGGGGCAAGTGATGTAGACGCCGCATGACGTGGCCGAGATGTTGCGCCTGAGGGCGTGCGGGTGGGGTCTGAAGCGGATTGCGCGGCAGCTGGGCTGCAGCCATCCCACGGTGAAAGGCTACGTGGCGGCGGGCGGGGTGAAGGCGTTCAAGTCGCCTGAGCGGCCGAAGCGTCTCGACGGCCTTGACGGTTGGCTGCGCGAGAGGCTCATCGGCATCGCGGCAATGCCGACGTGGTGCGCCAGGACCATTCGAGGCGCATCTGGCCGGATGGGAGCGTGAGGTTGCGAACGTTCGTATCCACGGCACGACCGGCGAGGCGCCGATCGCTCGCTTTGCGCGTGACGAGCTACATCGGTTGAAGCCGCTCGGCGGGCAGCCCTCGTTCGGATCCTTCGTGAACTGACCCGCGTCGTCGGCCATGATTGCGCCGTCGAGATCGACACGAACAGCTACTCAGTGCCGTGGCGCCTGATTGGCGAGCGCGTGGCGGTAACGATCGCGGCCGCCGAAGTGCGGATCGGCCATGGATTGCACCAGGTCGCAGTGCACAAGCAATCGGAGGGGCGCCGGCTGCGGATTGTCGATTCCGCGCACCTCGACGGGGTTGCCGGCCGCAATGGCGCGGTCTGCCGACCGGTAAGCGCGACCCCAACGGTGTCGGCGCCTTCTTCACTGGCCTCGTTGTTTCGTCCTCTTGCCGAATACGAAGCAGCAATCGGAGGGAGCTTCTGATGGCGCGCGCAAAGAGAACAACCGAAGCCCCCACTGACCCGCTGGACGCCATGCTGGCGCGATTGCAGCTCTCCGGCATCCGCGACCAGCTCGACAACCTGCTCGACGAGGCGGCGCGTGCGAACCTGTCGGCGCGTGAGACACTGATCCTGCTGTGCGAGCGCGAGATTGCGCGCAAGGATCATCGCCGCATCGATCAGCGCTGGTGGAGCGTTATCGGGCGAGCGGACGGCTCGAGAAGGCACGGATCCTGGACGAGCTGTGTGCCGTTACGGGATGGCATCGCAAGCACGCGATCCGAGCACTGTCGGTGGACGGAGCATCGGGATCGGCCGTGCCGCGGCGACGGAGCCGGACCTACGGAGCTTCCATTCGCGTTGCACTGATTGTGCTATGGGACGCCTCTGACCGCTCTGCAGTAAGCGGCTCGTCGCGATGATCCCGTTTTTGCTTCCGGCTCTTGAACGGCACGGCAGATTGAAGCTTTCTGCCGATGAGAGGTCGAAGGTTTTGAAGGTGAGCGCGGCGACGATCGATCGCCTGCTGAGCGACGTAAGGATTGCAGCAGCCGGACGACGCCGACGGCGGGCGGGCTTTTCCAGTGCCGTACGGCGGCAAGTCCCGGTGCGTACATTCAATGACGGGGGATCACCTCCGCCGGGGTACTGCGAAGCGGATCTGGTTGCGCACGGCGGCATGTCCGTATCCGGCGCCTTCATTCAGACGCTAACAATGGTGGATGTCGCAACGGGAGGGGGGACCGAATGCTTTCCGCTCGTCGTGCGTGAAGCAGCGCTTGTGGTCGAGGCCCTCGAGCGCGCCCAGAACCTATTTTCCTGGCCCGTTTGCGGTCTCGATTTTGACAATGACAGCGCCTTCATGAACGACACGGTCGTGTCGTGGTGCCGTTCTCACGATGTCGAAGTCACTCGTTCCAGGGCCTACAAGAAGAACGATCAAGCGTTCGTTGAACAGAAGAACGGAGCTATCGTTCGACGCCTGGTGGGCTAGGGGCGCTTTGAAGGCATTGATACCGCTCGCTCATTAGCTCGCCTGTTTGCCGCGGCACGGCTGCACATCAATTTCTTCCAGCCCTCGTTTAAGCTGAAGGAGAAGCACAGCGAAGGTGCCAAGATGACCAAGCGCTATCTCCCTCCCGCTACGCCGTACGAAAGAGCATTGGTCCACCCGAGGCTCAATGAGGCATTCAAAGGTCGGCTGCGAGAGATTTACCGGACGGTTGATCCGGTGGCATTGCTGGCACAGATGCGGGACGCTCAGAATGAGCTGGGTAAGCGCGTCGATCAACGGGCTGGAAAGCCAGCGATGACTGTCGCGCAGGGGCATAGCGACTTAGCGGCCTTTGCCCGAGAGCTCGGCGATGGTTGGAAACAGGGTGAGCAGCGGGGCATTCATCGTCGTCGCTATGTGCGGCGCAAGCCTGTGCCACGTCGGCCATCGATGCTCGACCCCTACATTCCCATCATCGAGGAATGGCTCGCCGCGGCTCCGCACTTGTCCGCGGTCGATCTTCTCTCCCGGCTGGAAGCGCATGCGCCCGGTCGGTTCAGCGGCCATCAGCGGCGCACGGTGCAGCGATTGGTGAAGAATTGGCGATCAAAGGCCGCTCGACAGCTCATCAGCAGCACAGAGATCACCGGTTCGAGCTTCGGGCCTTCGTATTTAATCCTGACAGGTTCTTTCGTGCCGAAGCACCGCAGGCCGCTCGCTCGCTACGCGCTCTGGAGGGCGCGCTTCGCGAGCGGCTTGCTCGGACCCGCGGCGTCCAATTCACGCGACAGCTGGGGGCGCTTCGGTAACATTGTCATCTGAGGCAATATGAGGGGGCAGATCCGGATGGCGTTTGACACGATGTGCCTCTGTCTCGCTTGCACGAGGCGCATACTGGTCGTTGCTCCACATTTTTCGCGAGGGTGTCACCGCAGAGCGCTGCCTTACCCTATTGGCACTTCGTAATCTCAGGCGGCCACGGCCGAGTTAGGCTGTTGCAACCCCGAGGTGTCCGCGGGCGCACATTCCAGATGTCCTGTCGACGCTGACCGAGGTCATGCAGGCCCTTAGCAAGGCGTGATTTGTGAACTCGGACCAAGGGAAAACTGAAAACAGATGGCGATTAGATGCCAATGCGACCGTGAATCTTTGTGTTGCGCCTCCACGCAGCGGACCAACAGCTCGTTTGTGCTACTTTCCTGTCCTTTCGCCGGCCCGCCGAGCGATGGGCTTTGACGTTCGTGCGTTTGATCACTTGCGTCTCCGTACCGCATCGTTGACCGGCAAGGTCTCGAGCCTGGTTGTCCCAGGCTCCGCACGCACCAACCGAAGAGCTCTGACCCTTGTCATGTGAATCTGAAACCTACTGCATTGGTCTTTCTATCAGGAGCGTTTGACAGAACCCACAATGTCTCGCTCTACGGAGCAGTGGCAAGCCGAACGCTCTTCGTCGGATTGTGTGGGAAAAGCCAGTCTCAACAGCCATCGAGCTGGAGGAACGGCTCTCATTGATGTGGCCGTTGTTGTCAAGCCCGCGAGAGCGCATCTGCAGGATCGGCAAGCAACGAGTCGGTCTCTAGAGTGGGCTGCAGAGCGCACGCGCGAAGCCCCTGTTCCCAGCGTGCGAGCGTCTCGCCCGGTCTCCGCAACCCTGCGAGCGACGCCCATGTAGGAAGCCCAAAGCAAGTCGGTTCGTTTGTGCTGGAGCGGCACGGCTAGAGGATTGGCCTCTGCTTGCGCGTCTGCCTGTGCGGCCACTTTCCAAGAAAGCTGTATCCATTTCGGGCTTCTCGGTGAGCCACGACCACGGCCACTTGAACGCCCCATTGCTCGACGCTTTGACGCCCGCCGGCACCGCTATTGGCCATTCGATAGAACCGATGCCCCTCGGCGCAGCGCCTAGGAGTAGCGTACCGCGTCATCGCTCTCCTGCAGGGTTGCCACGAGTCGTGCGCCAACCAAAGTGCCTCGCGCGAGATCGCCTCCTACAGCCGATTCGCGAT
This sequence comes from Bradyrhizobium shewense, assembly GCF_900094605.1. GTDB lineage: Bacteria > Pseudomonadota > Alphaproteobacteria > Rhizobiales > Xanthobacteraceae > Bradyrhizobium > Bradyrhizobium shewense. The sequence continues at coordinate 10,627 of NZ_FMAI01000063.1, forward strand.
AAACCCGTCCACCTCTCTGCGCATCACAGGCGGGTGCATTCCAATCGCGCGGTAGATGGCCGCTGCTTGCTCCAACGCATCGGGTCCTGTGCGCTCACCGGCCCACAGCTCAACCAGCGGCAACAGATACACAGGCTGGAACGCGTGCGCGACGGGGAAGCACTCAGGATTGTCCATCTCCGCCTGCAGCAACGTCGGCCGAAACCCCGAGGTCGAGGAGCAGATCAGCGTTCCAGGCCCTTCCGCGCGGCTTTGCGAACGCGAGCAGCTGCTGCTTGAGCTCGAGGCGTTCCGGCGCGGATTCCTGCACGAGATCCACGCCGCGCACTGCGTCCCTGACATATTCAACAACCGTCAACCCCCTTCCGGGGCAACCGGAGCATCGTCAGTTGGCGAAACGCCCGCCGCGCGTTAGCCAGCATGCCTTCACCTCGCTCGACCGCACCGGACGACGGGCCATAAAGCCGCACGTCAACGCCGTTGAGAATGAAACGAGCCGCCCACCCGCCGCCGATGGCACCACCCTCGAGCCCCCTACGGCGCGCGGCTGCTTCTCAGAAAGCTTGGGAATTCTCAATCGTCACCATTGACCTCCCTGCGCATAACTTTGAGCTTGAGCTTCTCGCGCATCTCATTGGGACTCATCACCCGGACTCCGATTCGATCAAGGATGTCTATCGCGCGCTGCACGAGCCCGGCGTTGGTTGCCAATCGCCCGCGGGAGAGATAGAGGTTGTCTTCCAATCCTACTCGCACGTTTGCGCCGATCATCGGCGCCAACGCAGCGTACGGGAGCTGCATCGGTCCGACCGAAAAAGTGGAATAGACCGCGCGCGACGGGAGCTGGTGCACCAGCGCCATCAGCGTCGTCAGGTCGTCGGACGCCCCGTAGCCGACACCCATGCAAAGTTGAATCAGCGGCACATCATCAATGAAACCCTCTTTGACCAAATCGTGCACCATTTTCAGATGGCCGGTATCAAATACCTCTAGCTCAGGCTTGACCCCAAGCTCTTGCACATGCGCTGCCATCACCCGCAGCATCCCGATGGTATTGATCATAGCGCCGTCACTCCCCTTCCTGGAGCTCATCGACCCACAATCAAGTGTGCATATCTCCGGACGCAGTTCTTCGACGTGCACGAGGCGCTCGAGCGCGCCGAGCATGTCCGTCTCCAACGAAAGGGGCAGCGGAGAGTTCGAGCTACCCAGCACGATATAACAGCCCTCTCCTGTAGTGAGGTTGATGACCGGGTTCACATCGGATTTTCGAATGCGGCGCACGACCTGTCGATACAGCGCAGGATCCAGCACGCCCTCCCGGGTCTTGAGATCACGCACATGGAGGTGCACCGCCGCCGCTCCTGCGCGCGCTGCCTCGATCGCCGATTCAGCGATTTGCTCCGGCGTTACTGGCACATTCTTCTGTGTGGGCGCCTGTCCTCCCCCAGTTACCGCACAGGTGATGAACACCTCTGAGATCATCCCACCTTCTCCTTTCACTTAAGCTTGACCAGCGTCCGCTGAGTTCTACGACAAGTTTCATCCCGTGATGGTTACGTACCCGTACTTTTTAACGGCGCTACCGCATCGACTAGATCAGCGAGCGGATCTCATCGGGAGCTCCTAGCATCAGAGCCGCTGCGAGCGCCCCGGCTGCGGCAGTCCTTCAACTCAGCAATCGACGCGCCACTCCCAGCAGCTCCTGCGCACACTTGCGCGCGCCTGGCAAGCAGCCTGGGAATATGCGTCGCCCGTTGTCGCATTTTTCAACATAGCCGTAGTCGGTTAGATCCGCCAGCGTGACCAAATGTCGTCCTATGTGATGCGGGTTGTCCATCCTGCCGGCTTGAACGACTGCTTGATATGGCGCGTGCCATATGACGATCTCACGGCCAATGCGCTCAACATCTGGGGTAGCATTCGCCATCAAACATTTCTGGCTGACGGCCGTGCGATGGGCATATTCCAGCCGCAGCAGCTCCCGATCGAATGCCGCTGACGTTATACCGCCTTGACAACGCATACTTCGCGAACCGTCGCTAGTCGGACCCGAAGGTTTACAGCTTGCCGGATCGGGCCATGATGGCTGCGTTTACGCAGCCGACGTAGGTAATTCATCCGTTGTCGACACACCGTAGCTTAGCTAATCAGCAATCAAAGATGTAGTGGAGTCGAAATTGCCGTCGGTGGGCAATCGCAAACAGCAAGCTCCTTACCTCTGAACACGACCCTCTCCGCTCGCCTGACAAGTTTGTCGCGCCGGCACAAATCCAAACTGATTACTCTCGACAAGAGGAGTTCATCCATCGCTTTCTGCTGCACATATTGCCGTAGGGATTCCGCCGCAATGGTCATTTGGCGTCCTGGTGAACGCCTGCCGCGTCGTCAAAATCGCCCATCTGCGCGGATCTTGGGGCGCGCCCGAGCCACCTTCCTTCGCATCTGAATGGGGTCTGGAGGAGCGATCCTACAATCCCTCCCACACCTTCTGCGCGGAACCGCTTGACCCATTTGGCCACCGTCTTCGGCGTCGTCTTGAACTGGACCTCCTCCTTGGTTCAGACCAGATGGACAAACTCCTGAGAGGCCACACCTAGACGCAAGCAAAATCGGTGTACGTCAGATTAAGAGTGAGCTTGAAGGGACGAAGCCGCTCACACAGAATGTGAGCCGCTGGACCAAAGGCAGCGAGCAATCTTCTGGAGATTGATGGACGACACCTCCTGCCGCTGCGATCGCACTCACCACTTCAACCCGTCAGCCGTCGCATGGCCTCCTCAAAGTGGGGGTAGCTCAACTTTCGGAACCTTGCCAACATCAACTCCGACTGTGTGAGCCCTTTTAAGGACGTCCATGGCAGTCCGCACAAGCGCATAGTCCAGCATCGTCGACTTGTGCCGAACAGCGCCCTCGCCGCGAGCAGTGGCATCCGCCACGACGGTAACGATTTCGCGCGCCTCGTTGATCTCGTCCTGCGATGGCGAGTAGATCTCGTTGATAACGGGGATATGACTAGGGTGAATCGCCGACCCAAACGATGCGCCCATGCGCTTCGATCTTTCGCCGATTCGCCGGACTAGCTCGAGGTCGTCCAATCTCGCGGTCATAGCGCCTTCAACGTGTATAATCCCGGCAGCGCGAGCTTGCAGCACCGAATAGGCTCCAAAGTAAGCCCCCTCATCCGTCACGTCATTGAGCTGCAGGCCTAGGGAGCGTGCCCCGTCTCCACCTGGGGTTGGACCACCAGCTGCACCGGTCCGCTTGATCCTCTGAGAAGCCATGCAGATTTCGTAGAGCCTGTACATCGCGTGCGCGGTTTCCGCGTGCGGACAAATCTCGATTCGACCGACCGGAAGACCGCGCGACCTCTCCAGCTCCCCAAGCACAAGATCTAGAGCGGCAATATCTTCCGGATCTTCAGTCTTCGCCAGAGCCACCCCGTCGAGGCCATCGATTACAACCGCATTAAGGTCGTCTAACAGACAGCCTGTTCTCCACCTATTGAGCCTCACGAAGCGCCCGAAGGGGCCGGTGCATAGTTCCTTGATTGCTGCCGCAACCGACTTGCGAGCTCCAGCCTTCTGAGTAACTTCAACCGAGTCTTCGAGATCGAACATCAGGGCATCGGCTCCAAATTTGGGCGCCTTCAACATCCACTCGAGTTTGTTGCCAGGGACGTAGAGCATGGAGCGATACCAGCGAGCTTCTCGAAACGTCTGGGGCATAATTCCTTCCTTATTCGAAACTCACATTTGCAACGCCGCATCGAGGCCGATGCCTCTTGCTGTCTTGGGACCACCTTTTTAGCTTGGCTGTTTTTACATATCTGAATTGCCCGCGCGCCTACCTTTTCTGGCGGGCTAACCCGCGCCGTGTAGCGCCGGTGTCTTTTCGAGCATTGGTCTATCCAGTGGGCAATCGTGTTCGCGATGGTCGGCGCGAGTCTGCAGATCTGGCATGGTGGCCTTACAGCAATCGGGTGGCGCGTGCCGTGCATCAGGGAGGCGTCCGTCTAGTAAAGGCCGCGACTCGTGATCTCGCGACAATCAAGCCGCCGCACTGACGCGGGGCGGAGGCCGCCGTCCTCTTCGCGACGGAAGAACGCGGTTCGGCCTTGAAGCGAGAAGATATGAGCGCACCAGGATTGCGATATCTGCTCCCGACAGCTCAGCCGCCTACTCCACGATCAGCCGGTCGATGGGCGTAAGTGTACTGTACAGATCACGTCTCTGACAATGACTACCGACGAAATCCATTTCGCGAATCGGCAAGCCGCCAAGACAACGCAGCTGTAAATGTCGCTCCCGACTCGCTCTGACAACCACTCCGCATACTCCCCGAATTGAATTCGGCTTGTGACCGCCCAACTGGCCAGGAGCGACACTGCCGGTGCAGCAACCGCTTGTCGTGCCGATCGTCATCGCGAAGCGATTCGCGGCCCGATTGCGAAACACCCCGCCCTCGGTCGGCCACGACACGCGTGCGAATATCTGGGGTATAAGGTTTGCCCATCTATGAAACCGGCGCCAGCACGGATACTCTCTTTCCTTCACCCGCGCCCGACTTGAATGTATCGGAAAGACCTGTGTGTCGGCTTCCATGAGTTCGGCGTCATGGCTATTTTTTGCTGTGATCGCGTGCCGACCACGATCAGGTGAGATCAGCCCAACAATAGAGATAGGTGCCATCGCAATAAAACGAAATGTAACACCAGCCACCAAGCGAACACGAAAGCCAAGAACAACACGACAGCGCGAACAAGAACAAGAGGTAGAGAGCAGGAGCGACATGATAGCCATAACGATCGACCAAAGCGAGCGAGCGGCCTGACTTTTATACTTGACCAAGATAATGGGCGGAGATAGAGGCCGGACATCTTTTCGAACTGCGTAAGAGCTCACGCCTCTATTCTGAGCGCAGCTTTTTCAGTTGATCATCTTGCGAGAAGAACCTTGTCTGGCGAAAACAACCCGATAAACCTGGAGAACGCCAACATGAGTGAAATGGCTTTGATCAAGAGTGCCATTCCGCGCACGGATGTCGTCAAACAGACGGCGCTCATCGGAACTCAATCAGGGGTATCAAGCTTTCGGGCGATTTTCCGGACCAGACCATTGCGGCCGTCAAAGCCTTCCCTGCTTGAGCGCGAAGTCATCTTCTTCCTCGACCAGGGTCATCTTGACGACGCTGAGCAGGAGCGCGTTGCACGTCGTTCTGGACAGCTTGCGCCGGAGTTGGCTTCTACCAAGGGAACAATGTCGATCCTCGACATAGATTCCGCACGCAGACTCTACCGGACTGACCAATGGCACACCGATTGGTCTTGCTTGGATGCCTAGCCCAATTTTTCGGTGCAGCGTGGTGTTGTGATCCCACCAGTCGGTGGGACACGGTGTGCTCAAACACCGCGGCCGCATATCTCGATTTGCCGCGGGCGCTGCAACGGCTTGCCGACGACCTCTGGGCTATTCACAGCTTCGATCGAGCTGCCCGCGTCAACGAAGCCAAGGATCTTGCTGACAAGGCGCTTACCGCGACGAGGTTCGAGACGAGCATTCCGTCGTACGTGTCCACCCTGAAACCGGCGAGCGTGCGCTAGTGCTCGGCATTTATGCGAAAAGCTTTGTTAATGTCTCGAAATATGATGGCCAGAGGATGTTCGATCTTTTTGAGTCTCATATCACCGCGCCAGAAAACACCGTACGCTGGAGCTGGAAGCAGGGTAAGGTCGCTATGTGGGACAACCGCGCCACGATCCATTATGCAGTCAACGATTGCGGTGAGCAGTTCGTCGCGCGACAATCGAAGGCGAGGTGCCCGTTAGCGTCGACGGCCGTCGCAGTATGCGCGTGTCAAGGTAATCAAGTAGCCGCCCGCGAATGTCGAATAGCGCGGTCGCAAATCTGAAGTAGAGCCGTCCGAAGCGGACGCGGCTGCGACGCACGCTTGCTGCTTGCAGTTTCTGCAGGTCACACCAAAGCCACACGGCGAGGGATATTCCCTAGCAGGCTTGACACAGACCGAACTCCGCTAAAAGATTTCGGCTGGCAGCCGCCCCGCTCAGAACGCCCCTGGAAGTTGCGACTACGCGGTGTACGCCTTTATGGCTAAGATCGATGTCCGATTGAATTGCAGTACGTAGTCGTCCGTGAAGAAGGCGGGAGAGCGCTGATTTAAACGATCTTTTGGGCAGGGACAGTTTCGGTGAACGCCCGGATAATGGCACACAAGAGTTCTGCGAGCCACCGCAGGAGCAGGCCGAAGTTGTAGCCGGCGGCGGCGAGGACGGCGTTGATGCGGTCGCCGACGCGGCCTTTGAGATAGTTGCGGTCCATGCGGTGCTCGGCCTTGACGTGGCCGATGACGGGCTCGACAGCCGCGCGACGCTTCATCTCGCGACGGATGGGAGCTGTGACGCGGCGGACCTGACCCGAGATCCAGACCCTGAACCGATGCGGGTGGTTGTGACCGCGATATCCTTTGTCGACGTGGATACGGCGAGCCTCCACCCCGGTGAGCTTCTCCATGTCGGCGATTACGGGACCGAGCGTGTGCCCAT
>NZ_FMAI01000039.1 GCF_900094605.1 Bradyrhizobium shewense
TGCTGATTCCGCTCGATGTCGCCCACTATTCCGGAATGATCTCGCCCACCGTTCCGATTTGATCTCGCCCGCCATTCCGAGATGATCTCGCCCACCATTCCGGGATGATGTCGCCCGGGGTGACGAGGCCTCTTCTGGCTCCGCTACGGTCCCGCCTTTCGGCTTTGCAAGGGGGACCATGATGCCGACGGAGAGGTTTGCGATGCGCCATGTGCGCGATGTGATCAGATTGAAGTCGGCCGGGATGCCGACCCGCGAGATTGCGCGGCGGGTGGGGACAGCCCCTTCGACGGTGCGGTTGACGATCCACCGGTTCGAGGCGGCGGGGCTGACCTGGCCATTGCCCGACGCCATCACCGACGCTGTGCTGGAAGCCCGGCTGTTCGCCAGCGCCGGTGCCGGTCCCGGCACGCGGCGGGGCCATCGCCGGCAGGCGGAGCCGGACTGGGCGGCGGTGCACCGCGAGCTCCGGCGCAAGCATGTGACGCTGTCGATCCTGTGGGAGGAGTACATCGCGGGCGAATCCGGCGGGTATCGTTATTCGCGCTTCTGCGAACTCTACCGCGCCTGGGAAGGCCGCCTGTCGGTGACGATGCGCCAGTCGCATGCGGCCGGCGACAAGCTGTTCGTCGACTATGCCGGCGACGGCGTGCCGGTGGTGATCGACCGGCGCACCGGCGAGCGGCGCAGCGCGCAGATTTTCGTCGCGGTGCTCGGCGCATCGAGCTTCACCTACGCGCAGGCGACCTGGACGCAGGGGCTCGCCGATTGGATCAGCGGCCACGTCGGCGCCTTCGAAGCGATCGGCGGTGTACCGGCGCTGCTGGTGCCGGACAACACCAAAGTCGCAGTGATCAAAGCCTGTCTCTACGATCCCAGGATCAATCGCAGCTATGCCGACATGGCGGCGCATTACGGCACCGCCATTCTGCCGGCCAGGCCGCGACGGCCGCGGGACAAGGCCAAGGTCGAGCAGGCGGTCCTGATGGTCGAACGCTGGCTGCTCGGGCGGCTGCGCCACCGCACCTTCCACAGCCTCGCCGACGTCAACGCGGCGATCGCCGAGTTGATGATCCGGCTCAACGAGGAGCGACCGATCCGGCGGCTCGGTGTCACCCGCCGCAAGCTATTGGAGGAGATCGACCGGCCGGCGCTGAAGGCCCTGCCGGAGAGCCCTCACGAGTTCGCCGAGTGGCGGATCTGCCGGGTCAGCATCGATTATCACGTCGAGGTCGAGGCGCATTATTACAGCGTTCCGCATCGCTTCGTCCGCGCCGAGGTGGAGGTGCGCTTCACCGCTCGCACCGTCGAGATCTTCCACAAGGGTGAGCGGATCGCCGCGCATCAGCGCATGAGCGGCAACCACAAGCACACGACCGTGCCGGAGCACATGGCCTCCAGTCATCGGCGCTACGCTGGCTGGACCATCGAGCGCATCCGTAAGGACGCCGCCTCGATCGGGCCGGCCACCGCGGCGCTGTGCGACCTGATCCTCAACGAGCGCGCGCATCCGGAACAGGGCTTCCGCGCCTGTCTCGGCATCATCCGGCTCGCCCGATCCTACGGGCACGAGCGGCTCGATGCCGCCGCCATGCGGGCGATCGATATTGGCGCGCGCACCTACGGCTCGGTCAAATCAATCCTTGCCAACAATCTCGATCGGCGTCCTTCACCCAAGCGCTCCGCGGACGACGCGCCGATCCTTCATCCCAACATCCGCGGGCCGCGCTACTACAATTAGGAGATCACATTGCTCAAGCATCCGACCCTCGATCAACTCTACGCGCTCGGCCTGCATGGCATGGCCAAGGCCTTTGCCGACATCGAAGCCGGCGGCGATGCCGCAAGCCTTGGCCATGCCGAATGGCTTGCGCTGCTGCTCGAACGCGAAGCCTCGCTGCGGCGCGACAAGCGGCTGTCGAAGCGGCTGCAATACGCCAAGCTGCGTCAGCAGGCCTGCGTCGAGGACATCGACTACCGCACCCCGCGCGGCCTCGACCGCAGTCTGCTGACGATGCTGGTCGAAGGCCAATGGATCGGCGACCACGCCAACCTCTTGATCTGCGGGCCCTCCGGCGTCGGTAAGAGCTGGCTCGCCTCAGCGCTCGGCAACAAGGCCTGCCGCGACAATCGCTCCGTGCTCTACCAGCGCGTCCCGCGGCTGTTCACCGATCTCGCTTTGGCGCGCGGCGACGGCCGCCACTCCCGCCTGCTGCGCGCGCTTGGCCGCGTCGATCTCCTCATCTTCGACGACTGGGGCCTCGAGCCGCTCGACGCCGCCGCCCGCCACGACCTCCTGGAGATCCTCGAGGACCGCTACGGCCGCCGCTCCACCATCGTCACCAGCCAGCTCCCGGTCGATCAATGGCACGCGCTGATCGGCGATCCCACCTACGCCGACGCCGTCCTCGACCGCCTGGTCCATAACGCCCACCGGATCGATCTCAACGGCGAAAGCCTGCGGCGAACCCGCAAACCCGACCGAAAGGCTTGAGCCTGTGGCGCTGTGGACATGCCGCTACGCTTGGACAACGCAAGAGCGTTGCCCACATGCCCACAGCAGGAGCAACAGAAAAACCAACCCGTCGAGCCGCGATTCAAGATTGACCACGCGGCTTCGCCGATGCCAGAAACCAGACAGCCAGAATGCCTCGCGCCCCGGGCGAGATCAAATCGGAATGGTGGGCGAGATCATCTCGGAATCCTGGGCGAGATCAAATCGGTACACCCGGGCGAGATCCTCGGAATCAGCATTGCTGCCGCTTGCGGATCGATCACAGGCCTGGATCGCTTTGCTCGCAAGTGTAGTACGATGTTCCTCAACCTCGACGTCGATCGACGGATCTCAAGGAGCCGATGCGCTGTGCTTGACGAGGCTCTTGCTTGAACTTGCGCAAGCTCGTGCCGAGCCAAGGGGCAGAAGAGGAAACGGTATGGCTTTTCCTGGCGCCAGCGAATATTAGCGCGGCTGTCCCGCCTCGTCGCCGACTTGCTCTGCGTTCCAGGTGGCTGGCCTGGGGTCACCAGAAGAGCTGCATACGCGCGAAAGTCGTCGCGAACGTGCTCGTCTGCAGGGGGCTGAACATGAGTGGATTAAGGTCAGCTCCACCACGTTCTGCCCCGGTTGTTTTCCCGCCGCATAAGGTCCCCAAGAGCCTTAACAAGCCAAACTCATGTGGCCGTAGAGGTTCATGCGCCTTATTGCTCGGTCGACGGCGCCAGTTCAGCCCGCAAGCTGCGTATCGCCTCGTTAGCCAGATTCAAAGTATTCCGTTCGCCCTTCTTTATCGAAGACTCAAGGAATGTGCACAACCGGCTACGGAGGACCGTCTTGCGATTATGCGCCAGCAACGGATCCTTCTCAACAAAGCGCCAGGCTTTATCAAATGCGACGCTCACGGTAGCATCTTGCATCTGCACTTGCTCGGATAACAACCGATCCATCCCAACACTCCACGACGCACTGATACAAGGAAGTAACTTGGCAATAGCAAACCGAGAGTCTGTGGCTTGTCCCAGCACAGACATCAAAGCCGCAGTACGCTCGGACGCCGAGCCGCTCTCGATGCTTCAATGAATTTATCGATGTTTGTTGAAGTTCAGATGACGCCCGAATGTCGTATTGCCAGGCGCATTCGAATAATTCTTTAGCGGTTGAAACGAGCTCGCGTTGTTCGCGCGGCTTCGTTGCCGAAATGCTCTTGTTGCTCGGTATCGGTCAATAATTGGGGCTCTTCTTCCTGCAATCGTAAGATCGGGGCCACGCCAATCACGACTAAAGCCGAACATCGATGAAAATGGATCGTTCCGCTCCTTTCGCAGTCTCAAGCTAAGAAGCGTTTCTGGAAGAGTCTGGCGTTTTCCGGACACTGCTTGTTTGCTTTCTGACATGTGTCGGCGGGCACTCGACCTTTGCTCGACCCTGCGCGTTCCCTGCTCTGGGTGCGGGCTCCAGCTTTCGAGCATGGTGGCGAACAGTTGTGATATGGAAAGGCCAGCGGAATCGGCGCGCTTACGGGACCTGAGCCCATAAACGCTAAGTCGTCGATCCTTGGTGCGTACGGCCGTAGCACTCAGCCCAGCGATAGACGTTCGATAGGGGGCGCTATCAACCGCAGAAAAAGCTAAATGAAATCTCGGTCCGCTGCTGCACGTGACAGAATTAATTTTGCGATCTTCATTTGGTTGGCGGGAGTTCGGAGCTCTGCCGGTAATGCCGCCACGGCCTGATCGTGAAGGCGTCCCAAAACCTGAAGGTCTTCTGGGTAGTAAACGCCACGGTCTCGCGACAGTCGCGTCGTTTGCCGGTCGCCGGCGCGGGCCCCGGTTCTCGTATCGCCGAGCTGGCCGAGCTCCAGTTCCGCCGTAATCATTTGGTTTGTGAGTGCGTTTAGCAGTCGGATCGCTTCGAGCTCGTTGCCTTCTTCGCGTATGAGGGCGGCCACGATGTCGAGTTGCAGTTCGATGCGATCCTCAAGGTCCTCTGCGCGTGAATTGGAAGGATCAAGTTCCACGGTGTTGCTCCAATGTAGTTAAATGCAGGCGGCGACTAAGTAACGGTTGTGTCGTGCTTTCCCGTTCGCAACACGGCAGACGCGGCGATAGAACGAATGGCTGCTGCACAAGGCAAGGTGCGCACGCACGGTCGCCGAAGGGAGAGAGAGGCAGGCATGGTGCCGGACCGCAAAGGCGGAATCGACTATAGAACGCTGCGAACTGCGTTCTAGATGGCCCGTCATTTGATTCGACCGTCGAGCCGGTCCACCGCGTCGGACAGGGGCCGTGACTCCAACCAGCGGGGACACCGCTGATGACGGCAGGTCCAGAAGTGCGGCCCGAACTGCTGCGGGATTGCTTGCCGCCTGACAGAGCGATCCAGACGCCAGGCAGAGTGCCATAAAGAGCGCTTGGCGCTGGACGAAGCTGTTGCTCAGGGCGCGCCGTCAACCGGTCCAGACCAGTCTCCTCATCATGCCAGGAAATTATGTCCCAGCCCATGCCAGGCAATCCAGAAACAACATCCGCTACATACGACTGCGGTTTCTCTCTGCATTCTTTGACAGGCGATGTCTGGCCCGGTGAGGGTGCGGGTGGGATCCTGGAGGGTGGGCGCGCTAAGAGAAAAGACCGGCAGATCGCGCACCTCCACCCCTCGTTGCGATGGTGATGTAAGGATTGCTGAGAAGGGATAACGGCGCCGGGATATGGTCGAAGAGCGTCGGCGCATAGAATGAGATAGGGTGGCGTCAGCCTGTAGGAAATGGGTATGGAAGCCGCCCGCCGGCGAAGACTGAGGACGCGAGCAGAGTGAGAATTCACGATCACACGACCTACTGGGGTGGGCAGTAAGATCGCGAGACTGGTCCCATCACACCGATCGACGTCAGTGCCTCGTCCTGGTCGGAGGATATGCGGCTTGCACTTAGCGTGGTCAGATAGCTGACCGCACTGCTCTGTTTGAAGGCGGCGACAGCGTCGGATGGTCGGCGGCGCCCGCCTGGTCAGGGCAAAATGGCCAGCCCGCACCGGTGTAGAGGGCAGTTCGCCTGCCCCAATTCTATGCAGCGCACGCATTTACCTTGGCCAAGCGGTGTGCGTGAGAGTCGATCTTCGTGGAGGGCCTTAGTATGATTGCAAAGGGGGAGGCGCCAGCGCGATAGATTACGTGCCAGACGTTGCGATTAGTCATCCGACCGCATTTGCGCCGCACGTGCGTCGATTCCAAAGGTCGATGGGTCTCGTTGGCGGTGCAGCCACGAGAACCTTGAATCGGCCTGCGACTATGCTGAAAGCAAAAAGGGTCCATTGCTCACACGACGTTCGTGAAATGTGCTTTCCGGAAACCGGCGACCGACTTATGGGGTATTTGGGTGAAAGTGGTAAATCGAAAGTGTTGATGGGATGCATCCGGTTCGTGGATCGCGCACGCGCGTAATCTCATCTCTTACATCGAAAGCGGGTCAGTTAGTTTTTTCCTGCCGTCTTGGTGCAGTGAGCTTATGGGCCTTTTAGGCGAACCTGCCGATTCGTTGATGACCGGCCATGATTGAGAAGAAAGAAGGTCGCAAGGCTCGCTCACAACGAAGAATTCCGTTCGAAAGCAGAGGGTCATGGGTCCGAGTAAGAAGAAGCGCAGTTAGAAAAGTCGACGGCTTGATCGCTGCCATTGAGCGCTGACGATCGCCTTTGCGCCTAGGGCAACGACAACTAAATCGCAACTAGCTTCGGATAACCTCGGCGGGTCGGTCTAGTTGCCAAGCATACGATCCCCCAATGCATTATCCGCCAAAGCTATCGAGAATTTCAGATTTGATTGCGGTTGCGGTGTACAGGGAACTCTCCAGCGGAAGGTTTCCGAATGCAAGCTGGCAAAGCAAGTAGTTGGCACCTGCCACTTCCATCTGCTGATGAAGGAGCTGTCGGACCGATGTTGGCGTTCCAACGACGCACAATTCGCTCTCAAGTGCTGCATCGAAGGTCAGCGGAAGGACGGGCGGTGTCGGAATGTCGTTCAGCTCGTAGAGGAACTTAAAGCTTTCCAGCCATCGCCGATACGCAGTTTCGGCCGCCGCATGAGCGTCCCGATCAGACTTCGCAATCACGACCATGCGGGCCAGCCCGAGAAATGGCTCGCGGCCGTGTGCAGCTGTATTGTGGGCTCGATGGGAGCGGTAGGCGTCCGTAACGTTCCGGACAACACAGGCCGGGCCTATGCACGCCAGATTGGCGCCATTTGCAGCGGCCCACTGCGCCGACTCAGGCCGATTGCTCGCGATCCAGGTAGGCGGATATGGACGTTGATGAGGCCTCAACGTTAAGGGTATTTCGCTCAACTCGAAGTGGTGTCCCTGATAAGATAGCGTATGTCCCTTTAGCTTCAGCGCAATATTCAGGATTTCACTGGCTTCCGTAAAACGGCTTGGTGCAGCGTCGGCGCTGATGCCGAGATAACCCCATTCAATCGGCTGGGAGCCGCGGCCTATCCCGACCTCGAGCCTGCCGCCGCTCAATTGGTCAAGCATGCAGATCTCTTCGAATGCGCGCAGTGGATGATAAAGGTTGAGCAACAGGACGAGCGGACCGAAGCGTAATCGCCGGGTGCGCTGCGCGACGCTCGATAGAAACAGGTTCGGCGAGGGCCCTCTGCCATGAGGTGTGCAGTGGTGTTCGGCCAGGTGATAAGCGTAGAAGCCGAGCGAGTCGCAGACCTCGATCAGCTTAAGACGATCTTCATATTGTCGTGCGGCATCTCGGCCGTCGTCATCCAAATGGTCGAAAATGCCGCACCTTAGTCTTGAAGGAAGGCCACTCTTCACTCGATCAATCTCCGATTATGGGTCAGATGGCGCATCCTGGTTGCTTCATGCCGTCGCGCTCAAAGAGGTCTCGTTCGTCATTTGACCGCTTAGGCCGTTTCTCTTTGGGTGCTTGGATCCGAGCTTGCACCATGTGAGTGGGTCATGAGAATGCGCAAATGGCGGTTCGGCCGTTACGTTGATAGACGTTCGCGAAGCGCCTCCACAGCGAGCATGTGCTCGACCAGAAGGATCGTTAGCCGCTTCAGAGGTCCTGTGCCCGCGCGCGAGACCAGCTCGGCACGGCTACTATTTGTCTATCATCGGACGTAGCATCTCCTTCAGGTCGACACCGGGCAGCTCTGCGAGCGCCGCAACGAAAGCGAAAAACGCTCCGAAAGCTGCAAGTACAAGAGAGCTTGGGAGTATCGCTGCTCCAACGACCTGAGTGCGTCTGATCATCCGTGTCACCTTTGGGTTGGGGGATGCGGCGTTGATGCCAATCAGTTCTGCTCGACCCGGCCGTCTCGCCAGCGGTAAACCAGAAAACCAGGAGCCGCATTGTCTCCCTTTGTATCGAACTGGACTGGGCCAATCACGGTATCGATCGGCCGCGAACGAAGTGCGCTGGCGACGCGCGCAGCATTGAAAGAGCCGGTCCGGTTCACCGCCTCTGCCCATGCTTGCACGGCTGCATAGGCGTAAAGCGTGTAGCCTTCAGCGGACAGGTTGGAAGCTTTGAGTTCGGCCACCACGCCGGCCGCATTGGCATTCCTGCCAGGGTCCGGCATGAAGGTAAACAACGTGCCATTTCCGGCGCTGCCTGTAATGGCCCAGAATTCAGAGGTCATCAACGGATCGTTCGCCATGACGATGAGTCCCGCTCTTGCTTCTGACGCCTGGCGTACAAACAATCCGATTTCGGTATGATAGCCGCCGATATAGGCGACGCGCACCCGATCCTTCTTCATTCTTGAGACCAGCGCCCTGTAATCCTTTTCACCGGCTACATAGCTTTGGCGAATGACTTGTTCACCGAATCTCCGAAGCTGTGCTTCAACGACGTCGGCGATACCCTTGCCTGCGGTGCTCTTGTCGTCGAGCACTGCGATCTTGTCGTTAGGGAAGCTCCGGTGAATATACTCCGCGGCAACGATGCCCTGTTGGTCGTCGCGGCCGCAGATCCGAAAGACATTCTCAAGGCCGCGTTCTGTCAGCTGAGGATTCGACGAGCCTGGTGACACCTGAATGATGCCTGCTTCGGCGTAGATCTCGGAGGCCGGGATCGACGAAGAAGAACAAAAGTGGCCAACGACCAACCGGACCCGCTCTGTTGTGAGCTTATTCGCAACTGCGACAGCTTGCTTCGGGTCGCACGCGTCGTCGGCGACACTCAATATCACCTTGGTATCGAGAAGTAGGCTAGAAGCGTTCAACGCCTCGACCGCCGCAGCCGCACCATCGCGCATTTGCGCGCCGAAGGCCGCGCTGCTTCCGCTCATTGGGCCAACTACGGCAATATTGACCTCGGAGCCGCGCGCAACCGAGGCTAGGGCGCAGAAGAGAAGCGCCGCACTCGCAGCAGAAGCGTAACGCCCATTTAACATTGTAGAGCTCCCAATGCTCACCTGAAGTGAACCGTCAGCAGCTGTGATCAGACGTGCCTGCACGTGAGGCTATCTGCCAAGTGAAGCTTGCTTAGGTCGGCCAGATTGCGACCACGGTAGAGTCTACAATTTGACGTTACGTGCGGTTCAACCCCCTTTTGAGGGGAGCCTCGATCAGTGCGTCAGGGATCGCCGGTTGAGTCCATAAAACTGTCTGCCCGCATCAGAGCCGCCGATCAACCAAGCGTCATCGCGTTTTCAGATTGCCAGGGCCGATCTGCAATGCCGTGCGGAGCCGGCCATGAGGACGTCAGTACGGCTGATCCTCCAACCCGCCGAGGGCGAGATCGAGATATTGCATAAGGCAGGGATCCCAACCAGCCAGACTGCGGGGGGCGCTTAATCGTGCAAGTACCTTCAGGATCATCGAAACGCGTGAATCGGCGCCGGCGATTTCGCCGATTAGCAAGCGTGCTGCAACTGCGACAGCCTTCGCCCGTTCGCCGCAAGGATGCTCGCCCCGATCCATACAATCACGCAGGTCGTTGCGGATCCGCCGCCACCGCTCCTCGCGATCTGCAGCTAACTTGCAGGTGCATCGGGACGTCTGATTGGGCGTCTCGACCCGCGACATGGCGTTGAGAGTGGCAGGCAGCTCATCCACACTTACCTGGGTATCACTGTCGATGGTCATGTTGCGCAAGCGATCTCGCAGCAGAGTTGCTCGGGCGACTTGAAGTTCTATCCGCTCTAAATGTTTGCGAAGAAGATCGATAAGTGAGGTCGTGCCCTCCATAGCTTTACGGATCTCGATAAGGGAGAAGCCAAGCTCACGTAGCGCACGGATCTGGTGAACCCGTTGCACGCTTTCGCGGTCGTACATCCGGTGGCCGCCGTCAGTACGCTCTGAAGCTGCTAGTAGCCCGGTGTGTTCATAATGGTGCAGCGTGCGTACCGTTACTCCGGTCGCCTCTGCAAGTTCGCCAATGCGCCATCGACGCCTTCGTGGTGTAGCTTTGCTCATGTTGTTCAATTTCAAAGCCTACAACCTGACGTCACGTATGATTCAAGCTATTTCAAAGCTCTAGCTGGATCGTCTTCCATTCCAGCGCGAGAGTGGTGACTATCCTCAGATTGGCGGGGGATCAACCCTGAGGGGAAATGGTGATCAACAAGTTCGTCAGGCATGCCAGTTGAGCCTCGCCAGCCGCTGTACGCTCCAGGATGAGTTTGGCGATTGCTGTGCGATTTTCCGGACTTCGCATCGATGGGGGTAGCGCGTTAACCGCACTATCATAAAGGCGTCCCAGGACGGAAAGTTCTTCCGGATCGAACACGCCGCTGCATTGCTCCAACGCTCAGCTCCTTCTGTCATTGCGTCATGGCAGCGCACGTCGTCAAGTCGTTTGGCTGCGATAGGGCCAAAAGAAGTCAGACCCGCGGCGCGGAGCGACGAAGGTGCGATGTACTCCCAGGTGATGCGACAGGGCAACACGCGTGCGCGCGATGCTTGCTGCGACAGCGCAAGAGATCGCGGTCATGTGCATGATCGATGACCATCACGCTCACGGTGCATGATGGTAAGACGCCGAAGAAGCCGAAGCGTCTCCGCTCATCGGGAGCCACTACTGATTCGGGGAGTTGACGAGGACAGCCCAGCGCCGGTTCTGCTGTACCGAGGCAGGTGTGCCCCGCGGCCGGGTGCGGCGTACGTCCCTTTCTCTAAAACCAGGCCAATAGTCTGAGCCGCCGCTCGCACGTCGAGCCTATTGCCAACGTGCGAAAGACCTACACAACGTCGTCACGATAGCCGTCCGCCGCGACGATCTTTATAGATCGACCATGAATTCGAGCGAGGCGAGCCAAAACTGGCGGCGCTGAGCGGATATGAGGCTCGCAGATCTTGCAAACGTCCTTACGACAACGGCGAGACAGATCGTACGAAATCTCAGGCCGTATCCGCTCATTCCGAAGCGCAGAAGATGGAGGGCTCTTCTCCAGTCGCCATGCGGGTAGCCTCCTGCAACAATATCTCTCGCATCCATAGGCTTTCCGGGTCGCTATTCTGAAGCACGGGCCATTGGACCGCCTCAGTGAAGGCGGGGAATGGCTGCGGGAGCTCCGCAATGCGAAGGGGCATCGTTCTTTGGAAATGCTTTACGAGGCTTAATGGCATCGTCCCTATCCGGTTCGTGCCTACCAGCAGGGGCGGGATCATGCTGAAGCTCTGCACGAGAATGTCGATGCGCCGATTGAGACCGAGATCGAGTAAAAGGGATTCCTCGACCGGCGTCTTGCGCTCACCTTTGAGCTGAACCGCCACGTGGCCCATCGACATGTAGCGATCAAATGTAAGACGTCGCAGTAGTTGGCTGTTCGTGCAGCAACCGACACAGACGAGTCTCTCCTCGAATAGGGCTGCCCTGGGGTGCGCGCTGGACATGAATAATTCCGGCAAGATAACAAAATCGACTTCGCCGCGGCGGAGAAGCTCATCGCGCTCATCGGTGAGGGCCACCAGTTCGAAGCTGACAGCGGGTGCTTCTCGCGCGACGCGCTCCACGACATTTCGAAAGAATACGACTGTTATAAAATCAGAAAGGCCGATCCTGAATCGTCGGTTCGATCGAGCTGGATCGAACACGTGCCGCGCGATGATTGAGAGCTCAATGTGCGTTAGAGCCTCGCGCACAGGAGCTGCGAGTCCTTCCGCGCGCGAGGTCAGGACAAGTTCCCGGCCCCTCATGCCAAATAGCTCATCACCGAAGTAGGAACGCAGCCGGACAACGGCTGCGCTCATGGCAGGCTGACTAAGATTAATCTTGCGTGCCGCTGCGCTGAGGTTTCGCTCAGTCATTAGAGCATCCAGCGCGACGAGAAGATTTAGATCCAGACCTTTGAAACGCATGTCTTCTTATCCGGCACGAACGTAATTGCGGCGCATACAACGAGCGTTGGCGGTTGCGTCTGGAGAGGTCCTATTGGACATCGTTTCCATCCTACGGTCGCGAAAAAGACGCTCGTGCAATGACCGCCACAATGGAGAGCAAGGCGGTAGGCCGACCAGCAGCGGCCGGAAACCGTCAGGAATCCCGAAGTTGATCGGTCTCGCCGCTTCCGGCGAGCCACGCAACAGGACCCGGTCGGTTGGTTAATGGCGGATCAACCCAGTGTCCGGCCAGCGCCGTGAGTTCGCCAAAGCGCCGAGTCGGCGGCCGCGTAGCGCAACGTTAGTCACGGCGGCCAACCTACAACCTGACGCAGTGTGTGGTTCAAGCGATTTTATCGGGCAAGCCAAACATTCAAGCCAAACATTAGTGTACAGGAGGAGGCGTGTTGTGCCGCGATAGTCCCGGGCACCGCCTGTTTGCAGTGCAAGTGCATCAAACCTCACCTGCGAGGTCACCACGCTCACCACTCGGCAAGTCTTCGTAACCGATCGCCGTCTCTGGCAGCTTCGCCCCAGTCACGTTGAAGTGGCGAAAGCGGCCGAGCAGGTCGAAGGATTGATAGCGTATTTGGAACGTGCTGGGAGCGGCTTATGGTGAGCCTAGCAGCGCCTGCGAGTTGAAGGCTCCTGATTCCCAGGTGCCATGTTGGATGCTTCCTCCAGCAATATCCGTCGCATCCAAATGCTCGCCGGGTCGGTATTGTGGAACGCAGGCCACTGCACAGCCTCGGTGAATGTGGGCAGGGGGAGCGGCGGTTCGACGATCCGCAGTGGCATCCGCTTTTCGAAGTGTTTGGCAAGTCGTAAGGGCATTGTGCCGATACGGCCTGTGTCCAACAATATGGGCGGAATCAGGCTAAAGCCCTGCACAACGACCTCAATGCGTCTCTTGACGCCGTGCTCAAGCAAGAACCATTCTTCGAGGTTTGGTCTGAGCGCCCGTCCGAACTTTGCCGTAACGTGCCCCATCGAAATGTATTTCTCGAACGTCAGCTGCCGCGATAGCTGCTTGTTCTCGCGGCATCCCACGCATACGAGGGTCTCGTCGAACAGCGTCGCCTTAGGATGCGCGCTCGACATGAACAGCTCCGGCAGAATGAGAAAGTCGACCTCGCCCCGGCGGAGCAGCTCATCGGGTTCATCGGAAAATGGCAGCAACTCGAAGCGCACCGCGGGAGCTTCCTGTGCGATGCGGTCCACAATTTTGCGAAGAAAGACGATCGTCATGAAGTCGGAGAGAATGAACCTGAAGCGTCGGCTCGACTGAGTAGGGTCGAACCCGTCCCGCGATATGATCGAGAGTTGGATGTGCAGCAGGGCCTCGCGAACCGGACCTGCAAGCGCCTCCGCGCCAGGTGTCGGGACAAGCTCGCGACCTCTCATGGTAAATAGCTCATCGCGGAAATAGGTGCGCAGCCGCGCGATCGCAGCGCTCATAGCGGGCTGGCTCAGGTGAATTTTGCGCGCCGCCGCTGTGAGGTTGCGCTCCGTCATCAGAGCATCGAGCGCAACTAGAAGGTTTAGATCAAGTCCCTTGAACCGCATGTTGTGAGTCTATCCATCGTGTGGATGTGTTCCATCGGAACAATCAATTTTACCAAATTGCGGGATGTTGGATAGCAAACATCAGTTTGCAAAAGTATTCAGGCATACCATGATGGCTGCTGCTCGTTCACGCTGGCTCAGAGAAAAACTCCTAGACGTGCGAGCAGCCGGCGCATCCGCTTCGAGCGCGGCTATGGGCGCGCCGGGCGAGGCGCGTCGCTTCTTCTCGGTGCGAAGCTCGCTCGATCGAGCCGCCAGGCAGATCTCCATAAACCTTGGTATGCGTGTTTCATCCGTTTCCATATTGGAGGTTTACCCGCGTACACTTGAGAGCGCGTTCAGCCGCATTCTAGTGTCGCGAAATAGCGGCAGGCGCAGATTGCGGATGCCAAGTAATTCAGGCGACTCTCCAAATGGCTCGCCTGTCCACCGCATTCAGGGCGTGTCGAAGATGTATAAGGACCAGTATGATCTGATGCCACTCGGATGCGCCATCGATGAGGCACGGCGCATCGAAGGCCTGCCCGTCGACGTCAAAATGTCGACAGCGATGCTAGACGAGGCGGAAAAGCATCGTGGTGCAGAGAGGTTCTGGCTAGTCCAATCGCCTCGTCGGCATCTTCCGGGATATCTCGCGCAGCGCATTGGCCGGATGACGAGTGCGAACCATGAGATCGCTTCGTCGCGAGCGAAGGTGCACGGCGCGGTGCAGGCGAGGAGTGCCGCGCTCCGGCGGGTCATGGCAGCTCATTTCAGTATTGATCAGCGGTTCGACGACTAGCGAACTCACGTGACCATCTCCGCTCATAATTCCACCGGCGCAGGGAAGCTAGCCATGAACATTGCCGTGTCCCGGACTGCGGAATCTCCTTCTGCACGCGCTCAAGTGCAGTGGAGTCGTCGCTGGGAAAGCGAATTGCAGCTCACCGATCATGCCGAACTCGCCGAGTTCTTCCGCAAGAGTTACGGGCCGACCGGTGCGTTCAACGCGCAGCCATTTGAGGGCAACCGAAGTTGGGCCGGTGCAAGACCTGAGGTCCGCGTAATCGGTTATGACGCGCGCGGGATAGCTGCTCACCTCGGGCTACTACGCCGCTTCATCAATGTTGGTGGGGTCGATCTTCTCGTCGGCGAACTGGGGTTATACGCGGTGCGTCCGGATCTTGAAGGCCTGGGAATCAGCCATGCAATGCGCGTGATGTATCCCATGCTGCAGGAGCTTGGGATTCCATTCGGCTTTGGTACGGTTCGGCCTGCGCTTGCGAAACACATGACCCGACTGGTCGAAAGGCAGGGGCTCGCAACCCTGATGTCTGGCATTCGCGTCCGCTCCACGCATCCGGATGTCTATCCCAATTTGCCGCCGATCCGGATCGAAGACGTGATCGTAGTGATCTTCCCGGTTGGACGCTCGATAAGCGAGTGGCCGGCCGGGACGATCATCGATCGGAACGGGCCTGAGTTGTGAAAGAGCGTTTCCCCCTATCTGCTGTCCGTTGCGACTACGCTGACGTGAGCGGAAGTCGCCCCGTCTATTTGACCTTTGACGATGGGCCAAATCCATTTTGCACGCCAGAGGTGCTCGATGTGCTGGCGCAATATCGGATTCCGGCGACGTTCTTCGTGATCGGCACGTACGCGGCCGAACAACCTGAACTCATTCGACGAATGATCGCGGAAGGGCACGAGGTTGCGAACCACACGATGACGCATCCGGATCTATCCAGGTGCGGACCAGCGGAGGTACGCGATGAAGTTCTGGCGGCGAGCGAGGCGATCCGTTCGGCGTGCCCGCAGGCCTCACCCAGGCACGTGCGAGCACCTTACGGCATGTGGACACAAGAGGTGCTTGCTGTGTCAGCGGGCGCTGGCCTCACAGCTGTGCACTGGTCGGTCGATCCGAGAGATTGGTCCCGCCCCGGGGTCGATAGAATTGTGAATTCAGTACTGGCGACCGTTCGCCCGGGTTCAATTGTGCTCCTGCATGACGGATATCCTCCTGATGAGGAGCGACCGCGCACTGATGCCACGCTGCGCGATCAGACCACGATCGCGCTGTCACATCTGATCCCGGCACTACAACGGCGCGGGTTTGTAATCCGTCCACTCCCTCAACTTCATTGAAAAAAAACACCCTATGGACCTGCTCACTACAACCAGTGCTGTCGCTGTTTCGTCTTATGCGCTGCTCTCGACGATCTACAAGAGCGCGCAAGCGCTTTATGCCCAACCGACGATGACCTCATCGCTGCAGGACAATCTGGGACGATCGGAGGCGGTCCTTCCCAGTGTGGACGTCATCGTGCCGTGCTTCAACGAGCATCCAAACACGCTCGCCGAATGTCTGGAGTCGCTTGCGAGTCAAGACTACAGCGGAAAGCTGCAGGTCTACGTGGTCGACGACGGATCTGCAAATCGCGACCTTGTCGCGCCTGTACAC
This sequence comes from Bradyrhizobium shewense, assembly GCF_900094605.1. Lineage (GTDB taxonomy): Bacteria > Pseudomonadota > Alphaproteobacteria > Rhizobiales > Xanthobacteraceae > Bradyrhizobium > Bradyrhizobium shewense. The sequence continues at coordinate 15,838 of NZ_FMAI01000039.1, forward strand.
AAAATCTATGCGAACGATCCGAGGTTCAGCATCATCTTGCTGGCAAACAACGTTGGAAAGCGCAAGGCGCAGATCGCCGCAATACGCAGCTCCTCCGGTGACCTGGTCCTCAACGTCGACTCGGATACGATACTTGCCGCTGACGTTGTCACGAAGCTTGTAGTGAAGATGCACGACCCGCAAGTCGGTGCGGCCATGGGGCAGTTGATAGCGAGCAACCGCAGCCAAACCTGGCTGACCAGGCTGATCGATATGGAATACTGGTTGGCATGCAACGAGGAGCGCGCGGCGCAGGCGCGTTTCGGTGCGGTCATGTGCTGCTGCGGCCCATGTGCCATGTATCGTCGCTCCGCGCTCGCCTTGCTTCTTGATCAATACGAAGCGCAATTCTTTCGTGGGAAGCCGAGCGATTTCGGGGAGGATCGCCATCTAACCATCCTCATGCTCAAGGCGGGATTTCGAACCGAATACGTCTCGGACGCGATCGCAGCGACAGTCGTCCCGGACAGCCTTGGGCCATATCTACGTCAGCAGCTCCGCTGGGCGCGCAGTACCTTCCGGGATACGTTCCTAGCATTACGCCTGCTGCCAGAGCTCGATGGCTATCTGACGCTAGACGTTATCGGGCAAAATCTCGGCCCGTTGCTTCTCGCCCTGTCATCACTGGCTGCGCTCGCACAGCTCCTAATCGTCGGCTCTGTACCCTGGTGGACGGTATTGACGATTGCAGCAATGACAATGGTCCGCTGCAGTGTGGCAACCCTTCGTGCTCGCGAACTGCGGTTTCTCGGCTTCTCGCTCCACACACCGATCAATATCTTTCTCTTACTTCCCTTGAAGGCCTATGCGCTTTGTACATTGAGCAACAGCGATTGGCTATCGCGCAAGGTCGCCAGTACGCCGGCCGAAGGGGAAAAGCAGTCTGTCATCCTGCACCCGAACGCTGGACGAAGTGCTGCAAGTAAATGGGGAATGTCTGGAACAATTCGTAAGGCGGGGTTTTCGTGCCGTGAATCGAGCCCGACGGCAACGAAGAGTGTTTGCAGTGGCGATCGTTCGACTGCCTGCAAGTAGGTGATTGGCCCATGATCCCGGACGCAAACCATCAGCTATTAGAGCGAGAGTTGGCTGTCGACGATCCATGGCGCCTCGACGGTAGTTCTTTCGAGCAGGAGCGATACGCGCAAATGCTCCGGATGTCGCGTTGCAATGGAGATGTTGCGTGTGCCCTCGAAGTGGGATGTGCAGCCGGTGCATTCACGGACATGCTGGCGCCGCTATGCCAACGACTCACCGTCGTCGATGTCATGCCGCAGGCGATCGAGCGAGCGCGACGACGGACCGGGAAGTGGTCACATATCACCTGGGTGACCGGCGACATTCAGCGGTTCTCGACCACTGAGCAGTTCGATTTGATTGTCGTGGCCGAGGTTCTTTACTACCTCAAGGACGTTGTCGAGATGCATGCGGTTATCCGCAACCTGGTGAGTATGCTAGCGCCAAATGGAGCTCTGATTTTCGGGTCCGCACGTGATGCCACATGTCAACGATGGGGTCATGCTGCTGGTGCCGAAACGGTGATCGCTCTCTTAAACGAGAGCCTATCGGAGGTCGAGCGTCTGCACTGCCACACCGAGTCGGTCAACGAAGACTGCTTGATCGTCCGGTTCCGGAAGCCGGGTCACTCGTCAGAACAATCAAACGTCGGTTACTAGACCAGGGGATCGTATGCGCATCTGCGGCATCAAGTTGACACATGACGGGGCAATTGCTGTCGTCGAGGACGGGCGGCTTGTCTTTTGCACCGAGCAAGAGAAGCTCGGCAACAGTCCGCGCTATCAATCCGTCGAGAATCTCGATGCAGTCGTGCTCGCCTTGGCGGATCATGGCCTGGATCCGCGGGATATCGATCAGTTCGTGATCGACGGCTGGGATGGGGAGATTGAGTCGCAGTTCCAGGTCCTAAGTGGCGCTGTGCCGATCGCGCTGAAAGGGGCGCCATATGTCGAGCGCCATGCTGAGGGCCTTCTTGATTCCGTCGACGGCTTTGGCCTGATCCTCGGAGGCAAGGTGTTTCCATATAAGAGCTACCCGCACGTCACGGGCCACGTCGCGTCGGCATATAGCACCAGTCCCTTTGCCAGCGCGGGAAAACCCGCGTTCTGTCTGGTATGGGACGGCTGCATCTTTCCACGTCTTTACTATGTGGAACCTCGGGGGGCACGGCTGATTGCATCCCTGTTTCCGATGATTGGCCATGCCTATGCTGCCGCGGGCCTTCATTTCGGCCCTTACAGGCAGCCGAACCGCTCCAGTTGGGATTTGGGCATCGCCGGCAAGCTGATGGCTTACATCGCGCTTGGCTCTGTCGACGAAAGCATCGTGGCAGTGTTTCAGGAGCTCTATGAAAAGCGCTTCGCCGCTGACACGGAGCAGGCTCGTCGCTACCGCGCTGACATCAACAATGCAGAATCGTCGCTTGCAGCTATGCACGACTTCTTCGAGGCAAGCGCATTGCGCCTGACAGCCAAGCGAGCGGAGGACGTCCTTGCGTCGTTTCATGTGTTCGTGGAACGTCTTCTTGTCAAGGAAACTGCGATGGTTCTGCTGCGACACTCGTCGCTTCCAGGAGCGCGAAATCTATGTATCGCCGGAGGATGCGGTCTCAACATCAAGTGGAACAGCGCGCTTCGTGCGGCGGGATTGTTCGATGACGTTTGGGTGCCGCCGTTTCCGAATGACAGCGGCTCGGCAATCGGCGCTGCTTGCGGCGCGATGGCGGCGCAAAATGGCTTCGGGCCATTGGAATGGTCAGTCTACAGTGGTCCGGACCTGCAGGACGGCGAGCTTCCGGCGGATTGGGAGGCGGCGCCATGCAGTCTGCGTGAACTTGCGGCGATTCTCGCCGACAACAAGCCGGTCATCTTCCTTTCCGGGCGCGCCGAGCTTGGGCCGCGGGCGTTGGGCGGCAGAAGCATTCTTGCAGCCCCGACCTCCCCGGCAATGAAAGATCATCTCAACGACATTAAGCGTCGCGAGCACTTCCGACCGGTGGCACCGATTTGTCTGGAGGATCGGGCCCCAGAGATTTTCAGCCCAGGTACCCCAGATCCTTACATGCTGTTCGATCACCAGACCCGCGCGGAATGGCGCGACAAGGTGCCCGCTGTCGTCCATCTCGACGGTTCAGCGCGGCTGCAGACAATCTCCCGCAACTCTCCGCACAAAATCGTCGAGCTTCTCGTCGAATTTGAACAACTCACCGGCATTCCGCTGCTCTGCAATACGAGTGCCAACCTCCACGGACGTGGATTCTTCCCGGATGCTGCCGCGGCCTGCCAGTGGGGACGCGTTGAGCATGTGTGGTGCGAGGGCCTGCTCTGGACCAAAACGGTCGTCGAGAAGCCATCGTCTGCTGAACGGCTTCTTTCAGCCTAAGATGAACATGTCCACGGTAGCGATCGACCTTGCCGACGTGAAAAAGTCATTTGGCGACAAGGTCATCGTCAATGAACTATCGTTCTCGGTTGCGCGCGGAGAATGCTTCGGCCTGCTTGGCCCAAATGGAGCTGGCAAGAGCACGATTGCGCGTATGCTCCTCGGCATGATTTCGCCGGACGCAGGCAAGATTACGGTCCTCAATGAGCCTGTGCCTTCCCGCGCTCGTGTGGCGCGTGTGCGCATCGGCGTGGTGCCGCAGTTCGATAACCTTGAACTCGAGTTCACCGTTCGAGAGAACCTGCTCGTGTTTGGTCGCTATTTCGGCATGAGCGCTCGCAAGATCGAGGCGGTCGCGCCATCGCTGCTCGAGTTTGCGCGCCTCGAAAGCAAGGCGGACGTGCGCGTCTCCGAGTTGTCCGGTGGCATGAAACGGCGGCTGACGCTGGCGCGCGCCCTGATTAATGATCCACATCTACTCGTGATGGACGAGCCTACAACTGGTCTTGATCCGCATGCACGCCACCTGATTTGGGAACGCCTGCGAGTTCTGCTTGCGCGTGGCAAGACGATCCTCTTGACCACTCACTTCATGGAAGAGGCCGAACGCCTGTGCGATCGGCTGTGTGTCCTCGAGGGTGGACGCAAGATCGCCGAAGGCAAGCCAGACGGCCTGATCGATGAGCATATTGGCTGCAACGTGGTCGAAATCTATGGCGGTGATCCACATCAGCTCTGCGAGCTGATCAGGCCGCATGCACGGCACATCGAAGTGAGTGGAGAGACGCTCTTTTGTTATGCGCCATATCCGGAGCAGGTACGCGTGATGCTGCGCGGGCGAGCGGGCCTTCGTATTCTGGAGCGTCCCCCGAATCTCGAAGACGTGTTTTTGCGGCTGACCGGGCGCGAGATGGAGAAGTGAGCGATGGGCGAAAGTTATGCGGCGGTGATGCCCGCCAACGCGTACAATTGGATTGCGGTATGGCGTCGGAACTTCCTAGCATGGAAGAAAGTCGCACTTGCATCGATTCTCGGCAACCTCGCAGATCCTTTAACCAATCTGTTTGGCCTCGGATTTGGCCTTGGACTGATCGTGGGGCGCGTTGAGGGGACGTCGTACATCGCGTTCCTGGCGGCAGGCATGGTCGCGACCAGCGCCATGACGTCCGCGACCTTTGAAACCATGTATGCAGCCTTCGCACGCATGGACGCCAAGCGCACTTGGGAAGCAATTCTCTCCACTCAGCTCACGCTTGGCGACATCGTTCTGGGTGAACTGGTGTGGGCGGCCAGTAAGTCCGTTCTGGCCGGAACAGCGATCTGGATCGTCGCTACCACGCTGGGTTATGCGTCATGGCCATCCATTCTGTATGCGATGCCAGCAATCGCCCTTACTGGCCTTGTCTTCGCCAGCATGGCGATGGTCGTCATATCTCTTGCGCCAAGTTACGATTACTTCGTGTTTTACCAGACACTTGTCCTCACTCCTATGGTGTTTTTGTGTGGCGCCGTCTTTCCGACGAGCCAACTGCCCGGCTCATTTCAGCATTTCGCCGGCCTGTTGCCTCTCGCACATTCGGTCGACCTTATTCGCCCAGCGATGCTTGAGCGTGGCGCCGACAGCGCTGCCCTGCACGTAGGTGCGCTCTGCGTTTACGCGGTCTTGCCCTTCTTCGCGTCGACAGCACTATTGCGTCGCCGCCTGCTGCGTTGACGTGAGTTCAGCGAAAATGGAGAAAGTCACATCGATGCAATGTCACGATGCGTTCTGCGGTAGCTCGGGATGACCTGGTCTGTCACAGCAGCTGCTGCAATGGCCTTAAGAGGCCGAGATCGAGCAAGGTCTACGGCCGCCTGTTCGGTCGATCGGTGCGGACGCCAGCACCGTTACTTTCTGAGCGCCTGTCGCTAAGCGCCGAGATGGACTTTGCAAAGTTGTGTTGTGCTGTCTGACCCGCGCAACCGACGGAGCGTGACTGTAAAGATTAGATAAGCTGGGACGCAGTTGGCGTTCTCGGCATGATCATATGGAGAATGGGATGTTGTGCCTGGGAGTGAGTGGCGGACTTGACAGAATCTATGAAAGCTCGCCGGAGCTGCCGAATACATTTCTCCACGATGGCGCTGCGGTTCTTGTGCAGGATGGCCGCGTGATTGCTGCTGTCGAAGAGGAGCGCCTCAACCGCGTCAAGCACTCCAACAAGTTCCCGAGCAATTCGATTCGATACTGCCTTTCTACCGCAGGAGTTGAGCTCGGCGAGATCGACCGTATCGCGTTCTACGCGACTGAAGCCTACTGCAATACCATGCTCGAGCGTCTTTCCGTTTCTCAGCCCGTTCCGTTGGACGCCAAACTGTTGCTGCGCCAGCTGCTGGCACGGGAGTTCGGCGCTGAGATCGATCCGTCGCGGCTTTCCTTCGTGAATCACCACGAAGCGCATGCCGTGAGCGCGTTTGCCATGTCCGGCTTCGAGCAAAGTCTCGTTTTTGCGATCGACGGCGGTGGGGATTTTCTCTCCGGCTTATTGGCGGTGGGGTCTGGCACCGAAATTGCGCAACTTGCAAGCTTCCCGGAACATAACTCCCTGGGGCTGTTCTATCTCGAGACGATCCGATATCTCGGCTACGGGTTGTTCGACGAGTACAAAGTGATGGGACTTGCCCCGTATGGTGATCCCGCTCCCTATCGCGAGCTCTTCGCGCAGTTCTACGAGTTGTTGGAAAACGGTGGCTATCGCGTTCACCTGGATCGGATCGGTCCCGCCCTGGTCCGCAAGATCGAGGTTCGGCGAAAAGGAATGCCATTCACCCAACAGCATCGAGATGTCAGCGCTTCGCTGCAGGAGGCGCTGGAGCGGATCGTGTTTCACATCCTGCGGCACCATCGTGAAGCGACGGGCATGACACGCTTGTGCTTGGCTGGGGGAGTAGCCCATAATTGCACGCTGAACGGTAAGCTGCTATATTCCGGGCTATTTGACGACATCTTTGTTCAACCCGCGGCGCACGACGCCGGTTGCGCGCTCGGCGCTGCGTTGATGGTGTCAAACGAGCTGGGCAGGCCGGCGCCGCGGGAGCGACTGCCGGACGTTTATTGGGGGCCCGATCTCGGCAACGAGCAAGCCGTAGAGCATGAGCTCAACGCATGGTCAGGCCACCTCGACATTGAACGAAGTGATGACATAGCATCCAGTGCGGCAGACTGGATGGCAAATGGCGCTGTAATCGGCTGGGTTCAGGGCCGCTCTGAGTTCGGTCCACGTGCGCTTGGTAACCGCAGCATTCTTGCGGACCCGCGGCCTGCGGAAAACAAGGACCGCATCAACGCGATGGTCAAGAAGCGCGAGGGCTATCGCCCCTTTGCGCCATCTGTACTGGAGGAGGATGCGAGCGAGTTCTTTGAGCTCCCAGACGGCACCCGGCAGCTCCCCTTCATGAACTTCGTGGTTCGTGTGCGTGAAGCCAAGCGTAACGTGCTCGGTGCGATCACACACGTTGATGGGACCGCTCGGCTGCAGACAGTATCGCGCAAGGCAAACCCCACCTATTGGGATGTAATTGATGCGTTCAAGAGGCGAACGGGCATTCCAGTCCTTCTGAATACCTCATTTAACAACAATGCCGAGCCGATCGTGGAGTCCGTGTCAGATGCGATCACCACGTTCTTGACGACTGACCTGGACGGACTTGTTGTTGGGCCGTTCCTTGTCAGAAAGCGGCCAGCATCACTGCAGGATTGGAGTGCACTGGGCGTTTCATTGCCGCCGTATGCATCCCTTCATCGTGTTCGCTCCCACACATCGCCAGATCGTCAGGAAACGGTCTGCGAGATCCGCACGGGACATTCCGCCCACGATAGTATGCGTATCTCACATGAGCTTTTCGAGATCTTGATGCGGATCGAGGGCGAGGCGTCGCTCGGCTGGCTTCTCGACGCAACCATGCAGGACCGGGCCAAGCGTGAAGATCTCGTGAAGGAACTGCGGCTCGTGTGGGAGCTGCGGGGCGTTCGGCTGCATCCGCCGCGCGCGGCTTGCGGCTGCAATAAAGTGCAAAGCGAAACATAGCCGGAACTCATGAGCATGGCCATGCCTATGCCTGCATGTGAGGAGGCCAGGCCATCCGACGCACGGGGGGCATGGGGCATCCAACTGAAATCGGGCACGTCGACGCAACACCGTTCAAGAAAAGACGGGAAAGTGTTGCGAGAACGCGGCCCATCACGGATAGCGCTGCTATGAAGTTCTACCGACGCAGCTCGCCGGCACCGCGATTTCAGACCATGACGTCGGACAAGATGATACGCGAGATGTCTGCAATGACATCTCTTGTCCAACCAGGAGCCCGGGAAGAGGCAATGCAGAGCGGTTCGAAGAATGATAGGTTCGTAGTTTCCCGGCGACGCACGGGGTTCGGCGACTGCCTGTGGTCGCTGGCGGCAGCTTGGCGTTTTGCAAAGCAGACAGGACGGACGCTGGCCATCGATTGGCGGGGATCTTGTTATCTCGATGAGCCATCCACCAACGCCTTTCCGGTCTTCTTCGAACCGGTTCAAGACATTGCTGGCGTGCGGGTGATATGCGACGACAAGATCAATCAGTGTTCATTTCCGGGACCATTCTTCCCGACATGGTGGAACAAACCATCCATCGATTGCGTCTATCGCCCGGACGAGCAGATTTTCCGGGAGCGCGACGAACTCGATCAACTGTTCCAGAGTCACAAAGATAGTGACGCTAACACGGTTGTGTGTGATGCGTGCCTGATGTGGCGCTGCGATCAGGAGGCCGAACGAGAAATCTTTCGGAGCATCAAGCCACGACCTGAAATTCTGGCTCGGATTGACGCTATCTACCAGGAGCACTTTGAGCCGTACTGCGTAACCGGCATTCATGTCCGGCATGGCAACGGCGAGGACATTATGGGGCATGCTCCCTACTGGGCTGACCCGGAGCGGGCTTTGCGACAGGTCTGTAATGCCATTGATAAGGCCAGGGTGTTACCCCACGCTAAACCCATGAGGGCTTTCCTGTGCACGGACAGCGCGCTCGTCCTTGAGAAGGTTTCGGCTATATTTCCTGATGTTTTCACGATCCCAAAACGGTTCCAGGCACCTCGGGCCGGCCCATTGCACAACGCCGCGCTCGGAGCCGAGGGCGGCTTTTCGGCCCTCATCGATATGTATCTCCTTGCGCGCTGCGACACCGTGATCCGTTTTCCCCCGACAAGCGCCTTCACGCGCTATGCGCGTCTCTTTGCCCCACGCGTGATAGAATTCGATTTGAACGATCCGAGCCGATTGATCCTGATTGAAGAATCCTCGCAAGAGCTGGCTTCATGAAATTCGTAGCCGGCCTGATCGATCTGATTGCCGCTTTTTGCATCCAGCAATATTGGCAGATCGTTTCGGGGCGGCAATTGCCTGCCCGAAGTAATGCTCTGTCGCGAACTTCGACCGGAGAACAGAGCCACGCGGGGTCCGAATGTGTTCCGCTGAAGCTCGACGTCGACAACAATGACCTTACGTGCTGCCACCGCGGTAAACAGGTGTAACACGTCTTCGTCTTCGCCTCGGGGGGCCGCAAGTCGAAGCTAATCGGTGGTCGATCGCGGATGAACATATCGAAAGGGTCTCCGTTCAGCCGGCGAGTTCCGTCTTGGCGGTCGGTGCTCGCTGGTGCGAACGGGCGCTCTCGAGATCCACTATTTTGAAAAAACCTTCAGTACGCCAGGTCGTGGTCCGGGAATCAATCCGCCCGGCGATGTGCCAGTGCTGGACATAGCAGAGCGGGGCGCGATGAAGTCGGCGTCAGCTGCCGGCGAATCTAACGTACGAAGCTGGTAACGTCAGCTTTCGAGTTGAAGCGGCTACTGGCGGCGGCCGCTATCCTGATCGATCGTTGCCTCGACGAGAGGCGCTGGCCATGTTTTTGGCTCTTCCGGTTGTGCGATCAGGAAAGAGAGCGCGGCTCGTAGCTTTGTCTTGACGCAGGCGAGTGTGCTCGCGACATTACGTAGCTGATGCACCATCGCTGTCACAAAGCACACGCACCGTGTCTTGAGCCCGCCAAACATCCCGCGTGCGCGACACTAGGACGCAAAACGAGAGCGGATTTACATGCATCGCAGTGGCCCAAATCCTGCTACGCGTGCTGCGCGCATCAGGAGAGGAGGCCGGCGTGGGTCTGGATCTACCAAATGACGATCTAATCAGAGGCCCGCTGCCCGAAACACATTTAGCTTGCCCCTTTCAGGCCGACAAAGCCCGTGTTCATGGCGGAGAACAGAAGGCGATGTTGCTCACCGGAGCCTCGCGCGGAATTGGTCATGCCACTGCCAAGCTGTTCTCGGAGGCGGGCTGGCGCATCATTTCTTGCGCGCGTCAGCCGTTCGACGGCGAACGATGCCCCTGGCCGGCAGGGAACGAGGATCATGTCCAGATCGACCTCAGCAATCATCGAATGCTGCCGCGCGCGATCACTGAGGTCAAGAAACGATTGGCCGGTGCACCTTTGCACGCGCTAGTGAACAATGCCGGTGTCTCGCCGAAAACGCCCGCTGGCGATCGGATGACGTCGTTGACGACGTCAGTCGAGACTTGGATGAGCGTGTTCCATCTCAATCTGGTGGCCCCGATCCTGCTGGCGCAGGGTTTGTTTGACGAGCTAAGAGCCGCGTCAGGGTCGATCGTGAATGTGACTTCGATTGCGGGCTCGCGGGTGCACCCGTTTGCGGGCAGCGCCTATGCCACGTCGAAAGCTGCGCTCGCGAGCCTCACACGCGAAATGGCCCACGATTATGCGCCGCATGGCATTCGCGTGAATGCGATCGCGCCCGGCGAAATCAGGACGGACATGTTATCGCCCGACACAGAAGCGCGTCTCGTGCCAAGTATCCCGCTGCGCAGAGTGGGAACCCCGGATGAAGTGGCCAAGGTCATCTTTTTCCTGTGCTCGGATGCCGCGAGCTATGTCACAGGGGCCGAGGTGCCAATCAATGGTGGGCAACATCTGTGAATCGGCCCGCCTTGGCGACACAGCTGACTTGAGCTGCAACAGCGGGACGTATGTTCTTCGCTGACGACGCGCACGCAATCCGTAAAAATGCAATGAAGGCACACTGTAAGTTTACTGTCGTGCCATGAAAAGATGTCACGGTTCTATGTCATCTCGTCAACACCGGCGTTAGATCGAGAGTGACATGCAAAACGAAGCTCGCCAACCAGGACAAAGTACCGGGGAGGATGATCAAGAGAACGGAGGCCGCCTCATGCTGGATATACCTTCCTCACGTGAAAGACCTGCCTCGCAATCTGAGCCGGAGGGTAAGCTCTCGGGGGAGCCGTTGCGTGAGAGCGCGCTGACCGGCATCTTCGAAATATCGAAAATACTCACCGCTCCTTGTCGGCTCGAAGTCACGTTGGCCAACGTTGTTGGTCTTCTGCAATCGTTTGTGCAGATGCGACACGGCATCGTCTCACTGTTCGACGACGACGGCATGCCGGACATTACAGTGGGCGCCGGCTGGAGCGAAGGCAGCGACGAACGTTACCGAATGCGACTGCCGCGGAAGGCAATCGACCAGATCATCGCGACGGACAGGCCTCTTGTCGTCGAAAACGTGGCCGCCGAGCCGGTATTCAGCGCTACCGACCAGGAAGTGCTCGGCGCCTCTGATGATATGCCAGTGTCGTTCATCGGGGTTCCGATTCGTATTGATCCGAAGGTCGTGGGTACGCTGACGGTCGACCGTATCCGGGACGATACGTCGAGTCTCGGGCTCGAGTACGATGCGCGACTGCTCGCCATGATCGCCAACCTGGTGGGACAAACAGTGAAGTTACATCGCTTGTTCGCCTGCGATCGCGAACGACTGATGGCGGAGAAAGACCGGCTACAAAAGCAAGTACTAGAATTTAGGCCACCCGCTCGGGAGCGCAAGAAGCTACACGCCCATGGGATCATTGGCGACAGTCCGGCGTTGCGCGGGCTGCTCGATAAGATTGCGGTCGTAGCCAGATCTAACAGCACGGTTCTGCTGCGTGGCGAATCCGGTACCGGAAAGGAACTCGTGGCCAAGGCCATTCACGAATCATCGTCCCGCGCCAGGCGCCCGTTCGTTAAGCTGAATTGCGCGGCGCTTCCTGAGACCGTCCTGGAATCTGAATTATTCGGACATGAGAAAGGCGCCTTTACCGGTGCGTTCAGCGCGCGCAAGGGGCGCTTCGAACTTGCTGACAAAGGAACGCTGTTTCTTGACGAGATCGGCGAGATCTCAGCTCCGTTCCAGGCGAAGTTGTTGCGCGTTCTGCAAGAGCAGGAGTTCGAGCGCGTCGGCAGCAACCAGACTCTTAAGGTCGATGTTCGAGTGATAGCTGCGACCAACAAGAACCTTGAAGAGGCTGTCACAAGGAGCGAGTTCCGCGCGGACCTTTACTATCGCATCAGCGTAGTTCCCTTACTGTTGCCGCCGCTGCGCGAAAGACGCAGTGATATTCCGCTGCTTGCCAGGGAGTTCCTCAGAAATTTCAATAACGAGAACGGCCGTACTCTGACGTTGGAGGCGAGTGCGATCGATGTACTGATGAACTGTGGATTTCCGGGGAATGTCCGCGAACTCGAAAATTGCATCGAGCGGACAGCGACGCTGTGCGCCGGATCATCGATCGTGAGAAGTGACTTTGCATGCTGTCACGGCCAGTGCCTTTCCGCGATGCTGTGGAAAGGCACGTCGGACGAGAGACCAGCCCAGCCCGCACCCTTGCCACAGGTGCCCGCAAAGTCCACGATTCCGCTAGCTGAAGCGACCCAGCCGCTCCAGTCTGTCTGCGGCGAACTGGCCTCACTGGGGCCTCCCGGCACAGTTCTCGTTAGTGGCGCGAAAATGGCCGATCGCGAACGGGTCATTGCGGCCATGGAAAAATCTGGCTGGGTGCAGGCAAAAGCAGCCCGCCTGCTCGGACTAACGCCGCGCCAGATTGGCTACGCGCTGAGGAAATATGGAATCGAGATAAAGCGGTTCTGAACGACGACAACGGTCAGAACCGCTACCGCCAAATAGCTATATGGCGACGATCTCCGATGGGCATCTCATCGCAATCTAGGGAATGGGTCCGCCCTCGGGGACGACTTAGCCCCGAGCGAAATCACCGCGGCCGCTTGCGGGACTGCTGTCGAAAGGCGGGCTCACCTGGTTCGATGAGAGAGGACTTGCGCGCCATGACATATTGAGCGTCACCTGCGAGCTCGCAATCGCGCACAGTCGGTTGCTGAACATCTAATTAAGCGTCATGCCTTCCGTCGATCAAGCTCTGACTAGTGAGCGGCAATGCTCATGGAACGTCAACCGGTCGGCGGCCCGCTGGTGATTGGCGGCGGTAACCTGTCGCAAGTCGTCCTCGCCTCACTCAGCTGGCGTGCCCTGCGGAACAGCGCTGTCGCAGTCCTGACTATGTTAGCATTCGTTCGTCGGGAAGCGGGCTAGAGGGGCGCATCACCCGGTCTAAGCCTCTGTGATGGCAAGCCGATTCCAAAAGGGCGGGCGATGGTACAACACTTGCTGTGCTCTCCGCAGCTGTCGCAGCTTTTGGAGCAACACCGTGCACAACGTCGTCTGCATTAAACAGGTTCCGGACTCGGCGCAGATCCGCGTGCACCCGGTGACCAATACCATCATGCGTCAGGGAGTGCCGACCATCATCAACCCATACGACCTCTTCGCGCTCGAGGCCGCGCTGGAGCTGCGCGATCGGTTCGGCGGCGAAATTACTGTGCTTACAATGGGGCCGCCATCGGCGGAAGATTCTTTGCGAAAGGCGCTGACTTATGGCGCCGATCGCGCCGTCCTACTCACCGATCGCTGCTTTGCGGGCTCCGACACCCTGGCCACAACGTACGCACTTGCAACAGCCATCCGAAAAATAGCTAAGGAATATGGTCCGACAAACCTCATCTTCACGGGAAAGCAGACCATCGACGGCGATACGGCGCAGGTCGGGCCCGGCATCGCAAAGCGGCTGGGCGTACTGCAGCTAACCTACGTTGCGAAAGTCAGATCCTTAGATCTCGCCGCCCACACAATTGAAGCGGAACGACGCTCCGAAGGTGGTGTCCAGGTGCTGCACACGAGGCTGCCCTGTCTGATCACCATGCTGGAGGCAACGAATCAGATTCGGCGCGGCGCGATGGCGGATGCCTTGCGTGCCGCGCGTGCCCAAATCGTGAAATGGAGCGCGAACGATGCCGGTATCGAAGACGTCTCCAAATGCGGCCTCAAGGGATCGCCGACCGTCGTCAAGCGAGTATTCGCTCCCTCTGCGCGGGCTGAAAAGGCGGCGCTGGTCGAGGCCGCCGAACAACCGGCGCAGGCGTTGATAGACGCGATTTTCAAGCATCAACCGAAGCTCGAAGCCGATCTTGCGGCACTTGTCCGTGACGTTTGATCTGGAGAGTCCTCATCGAAATGGTTCAAGGATGTCTCGACACCGAGAGGCACCCGCGTCCAGTGAGCGCGCAAAGATCCAGCTAGATCTCCCCGCGACCAGTGCATTCTGGTCCATGGCGTTCTTCGATTGCTCGCGAGCACCTGGGACCGCATGTTCGGTAGACCATGTTATGGCCTCGATCGATGCCCGGAGTTGACCGCGATTGTCAGGCGCATCGACAAAGGGCTGCGCATGCGTCCAGATCCCACTATATGGTCGTGTTCGACGGCGTTGAGGCGACCGCTTCTCGCGTAGTTGTCACGAGCGAAGACGGATTACGTCAGCGAGCGGGATCACCATGCTGGCGCACGAACGCCCAAAGCGCTGTCGCGCTGTTCCGGGCGCGAAGCCCACCTATGTGGTACCTTTGGACCAATCTCCGCGATTCAAAAGCCCTATACCCGTTGTGAGTGGCGGCTGGCTCTTCGCCGTCTGGTGCCCGACGGCCGTGCAAGCGCTGTCAGGTTCCGTACACTGCAATGAGCCGTCGGTCGCGAGCGTTTTGCCAATGTATTCAGAATCTGTGGAGTGAGTGCACGAGTTGGCACGGTGATTGCTGTAAACGTGCAGGAAGACAGCGTGGTGGCGCACGCGAACGCGAAACATAGCGGCGGTCTCTTTGAGAAGCTCGTGCCGGCCAGCAGCCGGCATTTCGCGCAGTTTGCGGCCGAGACCCCAAGAGCCAGGTAGATGCGGATAGTCTTGCAATGCTGCACGATGCTCACATCGGTTCGATCAACTTGCAGGAGCAGCAACCGCGAGAGCCTGCGGGGCGCAATAACTCACCATGACTCTGCAAGCGTATGCTGGCCGTGCCGGAAATTCGCAGCATCGGACCTTTCATCAACCGGAATCCGTCTGGATCACCGTCGCTAAGTTGATCTACGCGTTCATTCGATGCGGGTGAGTAGCACTGAGCATACCGCTGTCTGCTACCGCGATGGTGGCCACCAAGAATTTCGCCTGGATGGTAAACGCGATCACAAAGCTCATCGAAACGAACGAACTCGCGGTAGCCAGTTGGCCCCGATACGAAGTTGCTCCGTCAAAGGCCGTTCTCTCCTCATCGCCAGGGATCCAAATGACATCTCAAGCGTCTCGATTTACACCAGATCAGCCTCCGCAGATATGCTGCGAGTATTTGACTGAGCGATCGCGAGCCCTGTTCGGCCCGCACCCGTTCGCTGCGGAGATGTCCGAGGATCAGGTCCATAGCCTGCTGCCTGAATATCTGGCGATGTCACAGGCGTTCCCGTACCTGCAGGCGGGGTCGCAACGGGATCTTATTTTCGATGCAATGGATCACAACCGAGATCTCCCGAGGGACATTGAACTGACCAGCGTGGTCGCAAATTTCATCTGTTGGGATGAGACGGGCGGTTATGGCCAAATTGTCGAGGGCGGCAAGGCGGCGCTACCCGATATTCTGGTGACTGAGAACTTCCACTCGAACCTGTTTAGAAAGGATGCGTCGCAACTACTCGGCAGAGCAATACGGCCCAACTACAGCGCCACGACGAAGCGGTACCTGCACTCTCTCTACGCTGGATTGTCATCAAATGATCCCTTAGTGCGTTGCGCCTACATGGTCGCTTTTGAGCTACATGCTGCGGACATGATCCAGTCGCTATGGACCACTCTGGTCAAAACGTTTAAGGCGCGGCCTGACGATCTTGAATACTTCCGCAGCCATGTCGGCGGAGAAGATCCCGCGGAGAAGTATCACGGAGAAATGACAAGCCGGCTGATTGGCGAACTTGTCCCGGCTGACCGTAATGATCGCTTTTTGGATGAATTCGATCTAGCCTATCGGCTCAACGTACAGTGGTGCCGCGATCTGCTCCGAATTGTCTCACTGAAGGCAGATGAGCACTCGGAGATCGAACACCATGGCCGTTGTCATTGTGGTTCTGTCAAGTTCTACGTCAAAGCACCGCGAGATCTCTCTGCAGTTCGATGCAATTGCTCAATCTGCCAAATGTCTGGATTTCTGCACTTGCTCGTACCTCGCAATAAGGTTGGCATTGAGTGCGGCGAAGAATTCCTCACGGCGTATCAGTTCAACAAGAACATCGCCCGGCACACGTTTTGCCGGATTTGTGGCGTAAAGCCATTCTATAGGCCGCGGTCGAACCCCTCCGGATTCAGCGTAAATATTCGATGCCTGGACAACAGGACTATCGAACGCATAAGAATAAGCGAGTTCGATGGCGAGCATTGGGACCAAGCATTCCGCTCGATGCACCAGGACCTGGAGTCCTGCGTCGAAGATAAAACCCAGGAGTGAACTCGATGGCGCGCGCAATGAATCATGAATCCCGTCTGCTTTCAGAAGAAGCTTTGACAAAATACCGCATAGAGCTGTTGGTGAAGGGGACGGTCGTGATCGGCCCCCAGATATTGTTCACCCAAGATGACTTGGCGAAGATCGATCAGCTGCAGGCTGAAATTCCCGAAGAAGAAGTGAGGGAGGGAGATGCCGGCGACTCGCACAATGTTTTCGTCAAACGCGTGAGGGTAGACCCACCCGGCCGCGCTCCTAGCGACGCGAGTGGTGCAGCTCCGGGGCAGATCATGGAGCTACTTGAAAGGAAAGACCGCAGCTTCGCGCTAAGAAAGATTTTGGGAGCCGCGTCAGATTACGTGATTCGCCGATGCCAAATGCATCGGATGCCCCCTGATTCCTTTGTTGGCATTCATCTGGATGCTGCGAGCGACCCGGATTTCGAGTACTCGGTGATTGTGCAGCTGGCGAGGGACTTCGAGGGGGGTGAATTCGTGGTATATCCAAGCCGGTACGAACACCAGATATTCCGACCGCCATTTGGCGCCGTGCTTGTCACCACATGTAAGCTCCGGCACGAGGTGAAGCCTGTGCTGTCCGGCGAGCGCCGATCGCTGGTCTATTTCTGTTCAAAACGCAGCGGCGCGAACCGCCGTATCATCGAAAGCTCTACCGCTGGCCTATGAGGTGGGGTGGCTGAAAATGGCTTTCGAATGGATTGGGTAAAGGGTGAGCTCTCAGGAGAGGGTGGCAGCTTGGCCGTGTTCAACCTGCGCAAGCCCAGCTGCTGCGCTGGATGCCGAGCCAGACCGAGTGCAAACCTTCCAGCAGATCGTCAATATCGGGACGGCAACGATACCGCCAACTTCCTGTTCGTGCCTGTGAACGATGCTGGCGTTACTGGCGGCCGCGCCCACTGGCCGCTTCTGCTGGTTGATCGGCGCGCGCCTACCGCGCCGGTTGCCTATCACGATGACTCCGCCGGGTCTTCCAACAGTACGTTGCAGAACAGCTCGCAGCTCGTCTGGGCTCCAGCCTGAAAGCGGCCCGCATGGCCCGGCAGCGAAACGGCCATAATTGCGGAGTCTACGTGGTAACGCGACGCGAGCGCTGATTGCACGATTGCGCAGGGCGAGCGGCCAGACAATGAGCCGCTGCACCTCGAGCACCTCATCGCCGATCGGCCAGCACTTCAGGAGCAAGGGTGGTCGCGATTAGGGCTGACAGAGCTCGAGCGAGACGAGGCAGACAATCACGTCGCGTAGTCAGGTACCGCGCGCGAGCGAAAGCAGGGACAAGTTCGGATGAGTTGAGCGGTTGAAGATATAGTCGCTGGGATCTCAATCAAACCATTCGCAGGAGCCGATGCTCCAGACCGCGGGCCGCGGGCCTATCGCGCGCAATCACAAGGCACTCCACCGTGCCAGCTTCTTCGTCGGCGGCAAGCGGGATCACGCCCTCCTTGCGTGTGCGGTCGAACAGAAATCCTTCCTTGAACAAACGATCATGCGCTGATTGGAGGGATCCTGATCGAACATTTCTTACGGATAAAATAACGTTGCAACCGGAATAGTCGAAGCCCAGCAGCCTGACCGCAATGCTGTGTAACACCGAGCCGCCGCCCCAGCGGCCGTTTGCTTCATTAAACAGCAACCGTCCGTCATCCGCGAAAATGGCGTCAATGTTGATCATTCCGCGGTATCCAAGGTTTCGCGCAAGCGCCACAAATCGGTAGGCATGCACCTGGGCGGTCAACCATTGCTCGTTCCCCAGGTCGCTTGGAAGCTCGAGTCCTGTCCAGATCAGAGCTCTTTCAGATCGATCCTTGCTTTTACGCAGACGTATGTTTCCACTGTTCATGAAAACGATTGAACCATCATCCTCGATTTCATACTCGAGATAAAACAAAAACTTAGCCAGGTGGTACGACTCGACAACCAGCGTCTTACACGATGCCGTTGTCATTTCAGACCAAAGCGCGTCAGGATCAAACGACGGCCATGGAATCCGCCGGGTATCTCTTGCCCCAGGTAGTGGATCGCTTTCATTGCCGGTCAGGATGACATTTCCGACTCCACCGGCTCCATTGTCCAGCTTTACAATGACGCTACCGGTCTCGGTTCTGAGGGAAGTGACCGCTCTGAATAGTTCGTTTGAGTCCGTCGTGACAGATCCATTGGGCAGCGGAAGTGAGGCGCTTATCGCCAATTGACGGAAGTGGCTCTTGCGGTTCAACAGATCAGGCCCTCGCTGCAGAGCGAAGTCGTCGCCGGTCTGCGGTATGCCCAGCATGGCCGCCAGGCGTGCGACGCCTTCAGTAGAGTAGCAGGGATACAATCGCCAGGTCGACTTCTGACGAATATGTCTGTTGATGCGATCAACAACAGTCTTGGACAGGAGTGTGCAATCATCAAGCACCTGCGATTGGCTGCCGCCTTGAGGTACAAGCAGAGAGAGACTCGATGCGTCAAAATCGAGCGTTCCGCCAATGAAGGATAGCAGATCCGCCGGGATGACTACCGGGGAGACGATCAGGTCACCCTCATGAGCAAACCACGCTGAACGGTATGCCGAGTTGGCGGCCAGCGAAAGTTGAGCTGGTGTCAGATCGGCGCCCGACATTTGAGCCGTACCGGCATTCATGATCAGGATCCGCGGCATTCGCGACCTCCGGGCATTTGGACGCGATCAGACAGGGATCGTGATGCAACAATGCTGAACTTGCCGCGCCGTGGTGAGGCACTGATCGAGGCTCGATTTCGCGCCGTCCTGCTCCGGGAGATGATAGGTCGGTGCTTTCGCATCGACCATTGCATCCCGAGATAATTCGGCCTGCTGAAGCTGAGGATCGCGATCCGGTCTCCCCTCCGGACGCCGAGCTGGCTCTGAAGGCGAGCGATCCGCTCAGTCTGTCGGTTGAGGCTGACGTAGCTGAGAGTCTGCCCTTCGAAATGGACCGCAGTTTTGTCGGGAGCATACGCAGCGTTTCGCTCGAGCAGGCTGCAGAGATCCGACTTGTTATTCATCGACGTCAGACCCGCACAATACGTTTGTTGCGAATTGCTTCCGCCGCAACCCGGAATTGCTTGGCGAGGCCCCTATCACATGTTTCGGCTGGCCCTTGTACACTATGATCACTCGGCCTTGATAGGACCCGGTTTTTGATGGTTCTCATGGGTTGCGAACAATGGATACTGCTTGAGGGATCTCGGCCGATTGATCACTCTCTCTGTGCTGTTGGGCTGCGGTCGTGTGCATCTGTCCGTGGTGATAGACACACCACGAAGACAGTTTCTTGCCGCGTCTTTGATATACAGGCTCGCCGCACATATAGGCCTCTCTGGCATCTCCATCTTTGAAGCCGATGATGCAACGGCATTGGCCTTCAACATGGTCGATCAACAGGACCTTCTTGACGCCGTCGGGCTCTTTCAACTTGCCGCTCCATAAGGCCAAGCAATATCTTCCGATGCCGCGCTTGTCACGCGGAGCGACAATTGCAGCTCAGGCTCTTTGAAAACCTGCGCAGGCCCGCCGTCTGTCGCACTTTGCGCGATGGAAATGCCTTGCCACCACGGGAAAGCAGTTTGAACCGAGCGGAAAGCCGGTTCGCCGAACTGATTTTGGCGCGGTCTCGCGCCAGAGGAGGGGCTTGGTTCAGGTTCGGGAAGCAGCGTCCCCCACTTAGTGGTTTCGGATGGAGGTTACATCGGTCAATTCTGACCTCGTCGGCTCTCTGGTGCCCCGGCCCAGAACAGCCACATAGTCTCGCTTCCGGAAAGACGAGCCATTCAAAGCTACGTTCGAGCCATAGCGCCGCAATCGGGACTCGCTGCAGAGCCCTTCCGACCGATCCGCCACGGGGGATGAGGATCATGGCCAACCATGGGGACGGGGGTCTGACCAGCTGAGACATTCGCAATCCTTCACAATCCCCGCGGCAGACCGAGATAGGTGCCCACCTCAAGACCGTACAACTTAACGTTACGTCCGATTCAAGCCCTTTTATGCAGCCGTGTGAACGTGGCCAAGCTCTCGAATCGGGCCGCCGGCCGGTCTGGTGTCGCACGCATTCAGCGCTGCGATTTGCGTCAAGAAAGTTCGTCTCCCTTTGAGATCAGGGTCGCTGCCGATAAGCCCATTGTCGGAAACGCTCGCCCTATTGCAACCAAGTGCTCGCTACCTTTGCAGCCGATCGCCCGCCTGACCTCCGCTGCCGCATTGGATAGCTCAGTCACTTCTATCCGACGCTGACGCTGCAATGCCAAATCCGGCGTCCAACCGATAGTTTGCGATATGGTCGGCCTGATGGGGGCGCAGCCTGTAGCCCTTGGGGAGGGTGAGGAACGATCCTGCGAATGTGCCGGTGGCCGTCATCAAACGCATGTCGCTGTCCCTGACTTCGCCTGGCGCCGGCATTATCGCAGCGTCTGATAGAGGCGGTACAGCAGCCGCGCGCGAGGTTCAATCGACGAGATGTAGAGTTGCTCATAATAGGTATGCGCGCCCTTACCGTCGACGCCAAGGCCGTCAAGGGTCGCGGTATGCGGCGCGGTGAAATTGCTGTCGGAGCCGCCGCCGCTGAACGCGTCGAGCAGCTCGAAGCCAAGCTCGGCCGCGAGCTTTTTGGCGTGTGCGTAAAGTGCGGCACCGGCGCTGGTCTTCTCATATGGCGGACGGTTCAATTCGCCTGATACCTTCACGCTGACGCCCTCGGTGCGCGAGCTGATGCCGAGAATCTTCGGCACCAGCTCGTCGGCATAGGCCATGGTCGGGACGCGCACGTCGACTTGCGCATAGGCCAGTTCCGCGACCACGTTGGGCCTGGTGCCGCCGCGGACGACGCCGACATTGACGGTGATACCGCGCGTGAGATCGTTCATCGCCTCCAGCGTCTGGATCACATGGCGGAGTTCCAGGATCGCGCTGCGGCCGTCCTCGAGGCGCGTACCTGCATGCGCGGGAGCGCCCTTGATGAATACGTCAAAGCGCGCAACGCCCTTGCGCCCGGTGATGACCTTGCCCCCGTCGCGTGCAGGCTCGGTCACCAGTACGTATTTGGCCTTGCGGCCCTCGGCCTCGATCAGCGCGCGCGAGGTTGGGCTGCCGATCTCTTCGTCCGAGACGTAGAGCTGGGTGATGCCGAGCGGCGGGCGTGCATCATCGGCGCAGATTTGCCGGAATGCGTGATAGGCGAGGTAGGCACCGCCTTTCATGTCGTAGATGCCGGGGCCCAATGCACGGTTGCCCTCGATCTTGAATGGTAGCCGTCCGATGGATCCCATCGGATGAACTGTGTCGAGATGGCTCAACACCAGAATGCCCGGTACGTCCTGCCCCCAAGAAGAGCGGGTGACCAAATGATCGCCGCAGCCGTCACGCCCCGCAACGCGCTCGACGCTGGCCGGCAGGTTGCGATAACCTGCTGCGACAACATCAGCCAGTTTGTTGACCTGATCCGGCCGCTCCGTCGGAGATTCGATCAGGACCCAGTGGCGAATGCCCTCGAGAATCTGGGCGACTTCGAACGCGTTGCTGGACATAGTTGTCTGACGCTTTTTAATCCGAATTGTCATCGCTTCTGCAAGATCATAACATCACCATGTACTCACATCAGAATCGAGCCGAAGATCAAAGAAGCGCCAACCGTTTTGACCCGGGGCGTGCCTCTGGACCCGATCCTGCTGCGGACAACGATGCTACTCGCCTGTCGATCACAACTGATCTACCAAAGCTGGTAGTTTTCGACGGGATTATGCAGCCGAGGCCCTACTGGAGTTGGGCGTTCAGGTGAGCTGTGATTGGTTCTGATCACGGCGATATCAGCAAAGACGCATTGTCCTGACCAGGTGACCCGCTCGCGTCTCGATGCGGGAGGTCGCAGGCCGGCACCAGCATAGCACGACAGGCGAAGCGCCGAAATTGCCGGAGCTGATGAGACCTTTCGCTACGAGCTCTAATTTATGAAACCAGTCGCAGCCCGGGCAATTGTTCGATGACCGTCCTGGAAGCGACCAGGGATTGAGGCCATCGACCGTTCTGCTGTCCTGACGGCATCTTCGCAAAAACCGCACTCAGTCAAGCAGTAAAGTACGAAGCGCGCCCCGGAAGTTGATCAATGGATTTCCATCGCTTTGTCGGGTCGCGATAATTCGTCCGATAAAGACGGTGTGTGTGCCAAGCACCTTGTGGTCATACAAAACGCATTCGAGCGCGCAAAATGCTTTGGGCAATAGCGGTACATCAAGGACGCCCCGATCCCAGGGAGCGGTATCGAAGCGGTGAACGCCTTTCGCCCCCTCCCCACCGCCAAAACGCAGGGCAAGGTCCTCCTGGTCACTGCGGAGAACACTGACCCCAAAGCTGCCGTTGGCAAGGATCTCATTATGTGCCTCGGAGCGGGCGTTGATGCCAACGACCAGGCACGGCGGCTTGATGCAGATGGACGTCACAGAACTCACCGTCAGTCCACGTCGTCCGGCTGCCGTCCCGGTCGTCACGATGGCGACACCGCTCGCCAGGCTTTGCATGGCATGGCGGAACTCTGCCGGTTGGATAGACGGCATATCCCGAATCGCAGGAGAGAACTCGTGGCTCATGATCAGCCTCTGCAGTTGAACCCCACTTCTAGTGTCTCCAAACCCAGAGACGACTTTGATCCCTATTGGGCCTGTAATGGGGTACCCGGTGTCGAAATTGGTGACCAGTAGGCTCACCTTGAGACCGGGTATGACTTTGATGTGCTCTGGATCAGCTACAGTCATGACCGGACGGACGTGCAATATCTCGGCGCCTTACGCCGGATGGCGATCGCAGCGGCAGAACAGAGAATTGCCGCCGCCCCTGTTTCAACAGGGCCCTCATCAAACAGCAAACCGCGCTGAGCAGCCCGGCGACGCGCCAGTGTACATGGAGCGGTGGTCGCGATCCGACCAGCTGGGCTGGAACCTCGCTGGGTCCCGTGCGGACGAGATGATGCCGATTGCTGTACTGGCGCGCGCCTGCCAGAGTTTCTCCGCATGAAGACGGCATCGACGCACCTAATGTACTTTTAGCAGAATACGTTTTTTTGCATCGAGAAGATGCTCATCAAGCGTCGCGTGCAGCGCACCCCGCAGCTCCGGCGGGATTGAGCTATCTGTATCGATCAATTCCCGAAACTTCCGAATGATGTGTTCCATCACTGCAATAGATCCGAGTGTTTCAATCCTCTGCAAGGACATCATCGATTGTCTCCTCTGGCGCGCAGCGCGCGCTTCGTCGCGGGTCCTCACCTCGGCAAGCCGGGTTGCAACAGCCTCTCGTCGATAAGAAAGTTGGCTCTCGCGCCCCGTGCTCAGCGCGAATTGCTTTCGTCAGGGCGAGCGCAGGCGGCGCAGGCTCCTTGAAATCCCGCAGAAGTGACGTGCATTCGTGGCTGCAATATTTTCGGGCTCGTGCGCAGCAGACTTGGTCGCAATACTGGAACATCGGCCAACTCGGCTGTCAGGCGTTCGAAACGGCGATCAGGCGCTTCAGTCGAGCGGCTGCGGCGCCGCGATCAAGTGATTCCTGTCCAAGTGCTACGCCTTCCTGCAGTGTCGAGGCCCGCCCGGCCACGACCAACGCCGCCGCCGCGTTCAAAAGCGCGGCGTCGCGAAATGGACCTGGTACGCCATCAAGCACATTTTGCAGCGCAACGGCATTAGTCTCCGCATCGCTGCTCTCCAGCGCGTCGTTGCGGCAGCGGGGGAGCCCGGCTTGTTCCGGCGTCACTTCGAAGGTGCGGACTATACCCGCCTCAAGCGCAGCAACAAACGTTGGGCCTGTGAGGGTTATTTCGTCGATCCCGTCCGAGCCATGAACAACCCATACCGACTCGGCACCCAGGTTCTTCAAGACGTACGCCAGAGGCTGCACCCATTCGGGAGACAATACCCCAACGATCTGCCGCTTGACCCCGGCCGGGTTGCACAGAGCCTCGATCAGATTGAAAATCGTATGGGTTCCAACTGCGGTCCGGATCTGCCCGATGCGCTGCATTGCCGGATAATGGGCTGACGCAAACATGAAGCCGATGTCGGCTTCCTGCACGCAACGTGCGATGGCCTCAGGCTTGAGAGCGACCTTCACACCGAGGCGCGCCAACACGGCTGCCGCAATTGAACCCGATGACGCAGCGCGGTTGGCATGCTTGGCCACAGGGGTGCCGGCCCCGGCGACGATGAAGGAAGCACACGTCGACACGTTGACCGAATACTTAAGGGTCTCGCTCGTGCCAGCGAGACCGACGGGGTCGCATGTCGCCTCGACCCGCCGCATTCTATTCCGCATCGCCAAGGCGGCGCCGGTGACTTCTTCGACCGTCTCGCCCCGGACCCGCATCCCCATCAGCAAGGCACCGATTTGCGAGGGAGTTGCGTAACCCGACATCACGCTGTCGAAGGCTGACGCAGTTTCCTCACGCGTCAGAGTGGCGCCCGTGGCAACTTTGCCGATGATCGATCTAAGCACTTCCATCGAACTTTACACGTTCCCTGTCCAAACCTCGAGCTCTTCCATTCAGCGAGACGTCCTTGAAGAGACCCGGCACCAATTGCCTTGATGCAGCGGCCCCGCCCCACGCGGCATGGCCTCATTGACGCTTGAGGCGGCAGTCCGTTGTGTGTGGGCACACTTGGCGAGGCTACAACCTGACGCTACGTGAGGGTCAAGCTCTCCATTTCGGTGGTGCCGTCGAGAGGAGATCGTCGGCAAGTTAGAACACTGCAGTTGCTTGTCGCAGGACCGATGACACTGTCCCGCGCCCGCTTGCCGCGTAGGCAGCGGCCTCTTTACCGCGGTGTTCCGGCCGGATAACCGCATCCTTCAAGGCCTTTTAGCCTTCCGGCGCCGCCATGGTGAAGCGTTAAAGCGGCTTCCTCTACCGGCTTCGAGGCCATCGGTGCTGGGTAGATCGAGCCCGATCTCAGCTGGCTCTACAAAATAACCCCACCTGATAGTAAATGAAGGTGGGCCTTCATGAAGCGAGGGACGCGTGCCGCTGATCCGCCCTCGTGAGGCGGTGAGCCGGTCATGTTCGGTCCTGCCTTACAGCAGAATACGCCGTACTGAGGCGCGTCGAGCGAAGCGCTCAATGCGATTGCGAGGGCAGTTCTAGTATCGACCGGATCAAGAATGCAGTCGTCCCAAATTTCCGGGGCCGCATAATAGGAACTTGACCTCTCGCGATATTCTTCAAGAACTGGCCCTTGAATGGCCGCCAGAAGGGTAAATTATGCATTCGCCTATCTGGACAAGCGCGACTGAACCAGAGTGTCGGTCAATTGTCGGCGACCACGCTCGTCACCTAACCTCGGGTGACCGTCCTGCAGGTCACGCTGGGATCACTCTGCGGATACGGCGAACGAACAGGTCGCCACATCGTCACTTCGAGTCGCTGCTTTTCTTGCCAGTGTCTCGCACGGAGATCACGTAGCGACATTGCTGACTGAGGCTCGCTTGCTTGGATCTGAGGCAGGCAGTGATAGCGGCGCGATCTGGTATGTGGCTGCTACAAAGGCGGAATACGTCCTCCATGCAAGCCTCTTTCTCTTCTGCGGTCGGCGCTTGATCACGCGCGTTGACCGGCCCGGGGATGACAGCTGTCATTGCGACGACAAGAGCGCTGGCGCAGCGGTAGATTGTGAGGCGCGAAGTCAACTGAGTTCGTTGATTTTGAGTCATGATATCCCTTTAAGTCCGTGTGGCTGCGTTATTGTTCTTCCTGCGCGAAGCGCGACATGACCTGTCAACGGGGAAACAGGCCTGAATGGCTTCAGTACGGTGCCGGCATACTCGTTCTTCCGCTTTGCGGTCCGTACAGTCCTGGTCATCTGTCCGGCACGACAGAAGCGACACCTGCCGTAGTGGCGGAGCACCACGAAGAGTGGAAGCACTGGCGGCTGAGCTGGTCCAGCAAGTCATTCTGGAGCTTCCAGCGATTCGGTGCATGCCTGGATGTCGCGAGGCATTGCTTGGGCCTGACATGTGCTTAGATACTCCGGCCCAGCCTACTGCCAGCCGACCAATGACGCCGTAGCCGGCGCGACGCCGGGTTGAAGGGCCCGGGCCAGCTATCGCGAGGCAGAGGGAGCAGGCAAAAGCACAGGTGCGCTCAAGCCACTGTTGATGATGCATTCGATCGTTCAGAGCGAACCATGATGGCGCGCGTCGAGACTATGTTTGGTGTAATCGCGCCTGTGTTCCGCGTTATGTGAAGACGTCGGGTGGGTGGAGCCTCCGTCTTGTGTCCGTTCCGGTGAGGCTACTGTGATGGGAGCGCCTGCCGTGCAGAGCTCGAAACGCGCGATTTCGTCCAGCCGCGACAGGAGCAGCTCCGACGAAGCGCGGACAAGGATGCACCTGGAGGATCTTATCGTCCTGATCGAGTCGCGCCAGGTGAGTTTAGATGTTTGAAACATTTGCAATTCTCATGACGTGTCTGGAACGGTCTGAATTGTCGGACATGATTCCCGCTTGTCGAGGATCGTACAATCTAACGCTACGTGCGATTCAAGCCCCTTCGTGCGTCCGATCGTCTGAGGATGTCGGCTGTGCATTTTTCGCGCGAGCCTCGGCTGCAACGCGCACTGTGGTGTTTCAGAATAGCGGCTGTGCATGGTGACTGTCCGCTTCGGCAACCGAGGCCCCGAGTGTCGCTGTTACGTGATTATACGGAGCGCCGGTGTCGCATTTCTTTGATCTGCGTATTGCATGCTCTCGGCATGAATCCGAAAAGTAAACTCTACCAGCCGGAGCACTGGCGAGGCCGTGCGGAAGCAACGCGAAAGAAAGCGGAAGTGCTCGCTGACGGAAAAGCCAAAGACAGGCTACTCAAAATTGCCGTGGAATACGACAAGCTGGCTCGGCGTGCCCACGTGTGGCAGATGCACCAAGACGGAGGACGAGACGTCCCTTGAGGAAAAGCAAGTCAGTACCTGGAAGGGACGTTGAGGGGCACCGTAGGCGGGGCATCCTGACGGTCCTGTGCCGCGCTCCAGATCGCGACGACATATACGTGAAGGCGGAGCAGTTCGCTTGCCCAACGCTCCTTCAGGCCTACTTGTTTAGTCTGCTTCTCGAAAGCTAATTCTCATATCAAAAAAATGCGCAAACTCTAAACCCAATTTGCAGTCAATGGGTCGCAGTTAACGCGGAAGCCCGGATGCCATCCGCGCGGGAACGTTGAGCTGTTTACAGG
The DNA here is from genome assembly GCF_900094605.1 of Bradyrhizobium shewense. Lineage (GTDB taxonomy): Bacteria > Pseudomonadota > Alphaproteobacteria > Rhizobiales > Xanthobacteraceae > Bradyrhizobium > Bradyrhizobium shewense. Next base: position 43,264 of record NZ_FMAI01000039.1, read on the forward strand.
TCAGTGTTGGAACTTCGTCGCGGCTGCAATGGCATATCAATTTCGCCGATTCGAGATATCTGCGTCATGCCTCAATATTTCCTTTGCGTTCGCCCGAGGGGCGGATTTCCAGGTAGTCGCGCGAAGTGTGCGCTGGAACCAAGTCTGTGAAAGAGGTCTCCACGTCCGATTGATGGTGCGCATACGGTGCGGCCGCGGCATGCGAGAGGCGTCGGAAAGCCCCTCGCGCCTCTGCCATCAGCGAGATTATTTCAGAAGAACGCTGCGATGATCCAGTAGAGTCCGGCCCAAAGCAGTGCATTTATGAGGAGTGCGGCCAGCGGCCAAAGGTTCCATCTCCTTTGCGCCTGCCGGGAGCGACAATCGGCGCCGTAATGCTTGATCGGTGTGTGCTTTGGTGCGCGCCAATGCGTCATTTCATCAGACGTCGGGCTGGTCCACCGAAAAATGCCGGGCTTTGCATGCCTCGTACCATTCATAAGTTCGCAGTCCTCTTTCATAAGGAGAGTATTCGAAGCGATGTCCGTTGCGCGGCGAGCTCCGGGCAGATGGTATGCTCGTGTATCGTCGGTGCGTCGCTTTCCGTCAGCGCAGCAATCTACATGCCACGACGCAGAAGTGTCGGCACCGCTTTGATGCAAACAAAAGCGCGTCTGTCGGGCGTTGGCGATACAGAGTCGCTGCCAGAGGTCGGATTCGCGACGTCCTTGTCTGAAAGACAACACCCGCATTGGCAGCAAAAGGCTCAGCGCTTCGCGAGCGCTCTACCATGAACAATGAGTTAGGACTTGCATCGTAGTGACGCGGGAAATCGGCCGACGGTCGCCCTGATTGAGATCGACTAATCATTGTTTCTGACGGCTAGCTTACGAGGAGACACCGAGATGGCAGGCGATCCGCTAGATGTCATCGGTCCGACGACAGTTCATGCCAGGCGTCCGCGGCTCTGGTGCAGGCCCGTTCGACTCGCCCCCGTACAATTCAATCATGTACACATAGATGGCGCATTGGCACTATTCCGACTCGACGAGAAAGCCGTGAATGATCAGGTGCGATCTCACCAAACAGTAATATCGCCGCAAAGCATCAACTGGTGCCATCATTTCTTTGCGAGTCATCATGGAATGTGGATGTCAAGGCCCGCCATAGGGAGCATGCCATGATGACGACCAATTCATTGAAGAGGAGATGCCGCCAATTTCTTGTGCTCAAGCGGGTCGCATGACATGAATGCGCACTAACGCTTGCTTGAAACGCGAGAGAGCGATGGCGGACATTAGTGTTGCTGATGCGCGCTCTTTTCGGAAAGGTGCGACCAATACTGGCTGGCATCGATGAGTAAGATGCTTCGCATAAGAGGGGTTCGATGACAGAGTTGCATTATGAGCGGGAAGGTGCAATCGGCGGACTAATTCGCCATCACACAGGTCGTGCTACCGCTCATACTCAGGCAATCAGCGGCCCCTAAGAGCGTTCGGCCCACAATGCGAGCGTTAGTAGGCTATAACAGGAGAACGAGTGATGATGGACATCTGCGGCTTTCTCAGATGGTGCACTGAAGAGCGGTATAGAAGCGCTCGGCCCGGGATCGAGCCGGTTGACGAGTTGCGAGACAACGTCATCTGCGTCGAGTTCCAGGCCATCCGAAAGGCAAAGGAGCGGGCGTGCGAGCGCAAATGATAGAGAAGCTGGAGGCCGGCCGTGTGCAACACGGCCGGTTCGCTACGGTTCCGGGATCAGGCCCTTGCGGCGTGTTCTTTGTGCAGGGCCCTTGCGGGTGTGAACTAAAGATAAGTGGATTCGTCCGTCCTGGCTGGGAGCATGTCGCTGTCTCGACGCCGCGGCGCTGTCCGAATTGGGAAGAGATGTGCTTTGTCAAAGACCTGTTTTGGGATGAAGAGGAGGGCGTCATGCAACTGCATCCGCCACATTCGCAGTATGTGAATAACAGCCGATATTGCCTTCATCTGTGGAGACCCACTCATCGGGACATCCCGATGCCGCCGCCGAGCTTTGTAGGCATCGTTGGACTAGGGCCCTCAGACGCAGCAATGTTGTTCGCGCGGATGAGCGCGACAGCATGATGAGCTGAGTTGGTGATATCCGAGCGGAAGGTGACGCCGAGCGGCTGCAGAAGCACCGGTTCGGCGCCGCCGAATTGAGGCGTCATAAGCGGGTATATGTCAGGATCGATCGCCGTTTACCGTGCGCGGGGGCTCAACCTGAATTAGCTGCTATCAACGAGGAGCAGCTAACAGTGCACCGATCCGGGTAAAGCTCGCGGAACCGTGCTGAACGAGGTTCGGCAGCAACAACGACTTCTCGCCGGGCCGGCGACCGACCACAGGGCAATCACTGGGCGATCCGACGACGCGAATTGCGCACTCCTTGGAGCGAGAAGTGTGTGCTGACCGGCGGCATAACGCGATGATGGTGAGATCGAAGCGACGTGACGGTCGAATTCAGTTTGACGAAGGCACTATCGCCCCATCACCCTGACTGCATCCGGAATTGCACAAGGTCGGCCTGCGGTCGCTGTGCGACGGTCATGAGCTCGTTGGCCAATACCCCGTATCTGGAGCGGGGCTCGTGATCAGAGACGGTCGAGACACCAATTAGGCGCGGGGGGCGGTAGCTTCGCAAACTTATCTGGTTGTCAGCTCGTCGTCAGCTTGCCGCAATAACATTCGCAAGCAGAGCGTAAGGAGCCCGCGCTTGCTCTGCGGAAGCGTACGCTGAGAAGCAAGCGAACCGGCATGTATAATCGAGTTAGTGGCCGATCCGCACGCCTAATCAAGCTGACGAGCCGAGTCGGTCGGCGGACAGTTACGAATTTGCTCAAACATTGACGGATCTCGCTCAACGGGAGAGCCCGCCATCTGGGGAATTGTCCGACAAAATGGGGCTCTGCTGCAGCAAGCTACATACCCCAGATGCAGTCATTTATAGTCCAAGCACCTCGGACCCAAGCACATCCCTCTGTCCTCCAGCTCAAATCCATCCTCTCCAGCCAGGCCTATCCGTCCTCTGTTCGAATACAGGACTGCTGAATTGCCCGAGGCCAATGTCGACGGAATCTGCGTTGGATTTGCAGCGGAGTGGCTCCTCAATCTGCGAGCAGCCCTTCATCCCGGATGAGCGCGCTGCGCCCGGGGACTCAAAATCACAGCTCAGCGGCAATGCGGCAGCAGCGGTATGAAGACCTCAAGAGTCTGTTGCGAAGCGATAGGCCGGAAGGTTCTCACAACCTTCAGGCAACAAGTACGATGTTACGCGAAGCCCGCCTAGAGCCGTTTGCCGAACAGACGCGATATAGGTTTGGTACATCTTCGCGCATTGCCAGATCGTGAATGAGGTCACTGACAATGAGTCGATCTATTTGGTCAGCTTGCGTTTCGCCGCAGGTGGCGCCCACATAATCGCAACGTCGACATCGAATGGAATGACGACCCTCTTTGATCCCAATTATGGGGAATTTACTGTTCGGTCAGATCAGACGGGTGAGTTGTTCAAAAGTCTCGCCGACCGCTACGGGAACCCGAACCGACATGAAATATCGACTGTCGTCACACAAAGGATGACGTGAGTGTTTCGGGGTTTGCAACAGACCAGACCAAGGCCCGCGAGTGGATCCTTTCGCGATCGATGCCGGACAGCCGCATCGCCTCCGACAGTGCAACCACGGCAGCGAACATGGATTGTGGCGCTCTGAACGCGCGCTCGAGGTTGTAGCGGAGCTCACCGCGGCCCCTCGGACGTCGACGGAAGCTCTCTGGAAGTAGTGCAGCGAGGGGAGAATATTCAGAGAGAGGCTGGCCGGTCACTCAGGTTGATGAGCTCGTGCCCTGGCTTCAAAGCCTGAATGCTCTGCGCTTGCACTCAAGCAGGACCGTTGGCCCGTTAGAGCTTGCCTGAAAGCTGGCTAAGCTCCTCGCGTGTGTTTCGACGCCTTTAGCCCTTGCGTGGCTAAGGGCGGGCATCGCGCATCGGACACAAATTGTATTTTCGTCTGCTTCGGAATCGTCGCCGGCCACTTCTCTACCGATCTCGACAGCCAAACAGCTGCTGTCAACGACAATGCCTGTCGTTGCATCAGCGCACGACCGAGTCGACGCTCGCCACGAGCTCCGCAACAATCCGCGCCTTGTCCTCGTCGCTGCGCTTCCGCTGAGGTCCGGCTCTGGTTCAAGATCTCCAAACCGGACTGGTAACACTATGCACTGTGTTCGCTCCAAGCCTAACGGTCATTGCGCCGAGCCGACTGCAAGGTCATTTAACAATGTCTGAATTTACGGCCTGGAACCCCTCTCCGCGGAGCGGGCGTAAGCTGGCTATTAGTTTGATCTGGAAGACGTCGTCGATGGTTTACACATGATCCCAGTCTCACACCGGAAGCAGCGCGGGCGCGGCTCGGCGCTGGTCAGGGCTGGTGGATCAGACGCTGTCCCTGCCACGCCCGCACTGGTTGAAGTTAGCAGAAACGTGACTCGGCGCCCAAAAGCCCCACGCATACACAGGGCAAGCGCTGTCCCTACCACGCGCCGCTAACTTCGACGTCACTGTACACGGACTAGCTTTCCGAAAGCTGACGACCCCGACGCCATTCACAAAATGAAAGCGGCCGGTGTGGGTCGATGCCCTCCCGTCTGGAACCCACCATCTATCCAGCGGACGTCCGACTTAAGGGTATGGTCAAGCATAGACATAAGCCGATCTCTTCAAAGAGGTCGTGAAACTCGCATATGCCACGCCGCGAGAAGGTGTCAGCAGAAACCCATCGATATTTGCAAGGCGCGCCTCTGCGACATCATTCACGAAAGACGATCCATTATCTCCCAACTTCGACGACCGCCGGGCCCATCCGATCAAGTTCGAAGGTGATCCGACAACAGGCCAACGAGCGGCCTTTCACTGTTACTCGATGCCGCCGGTCGCGTCCTTGTCGGCGGTGCGTCGGACGATGTCGAATACCTCGATGTCACAGGTGACCCGTCCCTTCGCGAGCACGAACATATGCGCCCGTGCGCGGGGGACTCTAGGAAACCCGGAAAATAGGAGCGTTTGCGCGGCTTCGGGACCCGAAGCTCGATCGTGCCGGCCCGGGTACCTCGAGATGCCGTTGCGTTCGGCCAGACGCTCGGGGGTCTTCTCGCAATAGGCGGCGCCGGTCTGGCAATCGATTTCCAGCCCCATCACGGGCTGGGCGGCATAGCCGATCATCTCGCGCAACAGATCGGCATCAGAGGTCTTCTCCACGAGCGTGCGCAGGTTCATCATGCCGCCAGTCATCGGTGGCTCCTTGGTGGCGTTGGCATGCAATCCAATCCTACCGGAGAACTGCTGGCAGCCACCGCAAAGCCGGCCGCCCGCTACTGTGCTATTTGGGCGCGCATCCGGGCGGCTTTGCTCTACCGAGCTACACCATCACTCGGAATACGACCATGAGATGATGCTCGCCGTGGATCGGCTCTACGAGAGAAAGTGTGCCCCCCTTTCGCTGGACGTCGCCAGTTTAAGCGCGGTTATCGTATGGCTCGATGATATTGATCCTCAGCCAGACCGTCAGACGGCTTACACATGGCTGATGGGTTCATTATACTGGCTTCGCCGCTCATGCCCGAAACAACAGAAGCTTCATGGCATGGCTAAGTCATGGCGATCATCTCGCTGCCGCATGCGCTTCGACGCCGCGTTCCAATGGAGCAAAACAGTACCAGGAATGAAGGGCGCGGGGCTTTTGGGTGTAGGGCGGCACTTCAGGAGTACATAGCGCTTCTCGGGCGCATTACGAGAAATGTCGGAACACCCATCCGTATCGCGCAGTCGCCAGCCGCAAAAGCTCGGTGGCGTCAGTATCGACCATGTGGGACCACGAAACCGGTGGCTGACCATCATCGATAGGGTACGGAACGGTGCTCAAGTTGATCGACGGGGCCCATTCTTCTGAAGCGGCAGCGGGTCGAGGAGCGGTATCGGGTCCTCCTGAACGCGAAAGCCTTTGCTGCGGCGGAGCGCCGCCCGGAGTGAGATTAGGTTAGGCCCTCATAACAGAGCTAGACGTGGCAGTGCTCAGGGATGGTTCGCCTTTCCGCAGTTGCATCGTCGCGCGCGGGACCACCAGGTGGAAAGACGTCCGGCATCCGCTAGATGTCAGACATACTGCACCAGTCTAAGGTAATCGTCTGTGAGGACAGGCGAGCGAATAGAACAAGCCGCGTCTTCAAGGAAGGTGGTCAGAGTCCGATTAGCCAGATCGCGAACTTCGACAGATTGCCGGGCCGGCGCCCGAGTACGGAGAGTTGCTAGTTCGGAACTGACCAGGTCATCCGCTGCTGCGGCGCAATCTGAGGCAGAGAAGCAACCAGCAGACATGACAGCTTTTGCCAGTCCCAATGTGGTGAGCCAACCCGCATAGATCAGCACGGCACCGTCTGCCTCATTGAGCCCAGACAGCTCCTCAATTACAGCAGCATGGACTGATGCCGCTCCAACTGACCGAAAGAGATCGGCTATTTCGTGACGCGTGGCTTTAGAGAGGAGACAGCGGCCGAGATGTGATAGCAGCGCCTCAGTCGGACCTTCGAAGATGCGAAGGATGCGAGCGTCTCGATAGATTTTGGCTAAAGGCGCTCCCTCATCGTACCCACGGCCACCTAACAGCTGCACGCATTGATCAGCGACAAGGCCGCACCACTCCGAGGACAAAACCTTCGTTGCCGACGCAAGGTGGATGTTTGGCGCGCCCTGCGCTGAAACAAGTCGGCAGGATGCGGCCAGCATCGCCTTCACGACTTCCCGCCGCAGCACCATCTGCCCAAATAGCTGCTCGATGTAGCTGTTCTCGATCATACGCAGTTTACCGAGCCGACGATGCCTTGCATAAGAGGCTGCGACCTGGATAGAGCGCTCAAGGGCTCCAAGACCCATAGCAGCCACACCGACACGGCCGCGGTTCATACTAGATGCCGCCGCACCCCAGCCGTCTTGATCGCGAGAGAGCATGTAAGAACGCGGCACCTCGACATCCTGGAACTCCAGGGTATTCTGAATGATGCCACGTAGACCGAGTGTGCGATGCTCGTGCGTGACCTTGAGGCCTGGAGCTTGCCTGTCAACGAGTACACCAACGAGCCGACCTTTCGCATCGGGTCCAGACGCGCGCGCAAAGCAAACGATCCAGCGAGCCCAGTCAGCGAGGCCGATCCAGATCTTGCGGCCAGAGATGCGAATTTTATCTTCGCGCATGAGAGCCGAAGCCTCTATGTGCCTCGGGGCCGAGCCAGCCCCGGGCTCCGTCAAAGCGAAAGCGCAGAGATCGCCGCGTGTTGCACCCCAAATGATATGCTTTTGTTCGGGGATGTGCGGTGCCGCTTGGATGCAGGGCAAGGCCAGGAAGTTATGGATGACGAGGGTAGAGGCAGCGGAGACATCGAAGGATGCAGTGGCGGAGATGAGGTTGATGGCCTCCTGCAAGGGAAGAGCTAATCCGCCGTGCTCTCCTGGTGTGGTGAGCCCGAACAATCCATGCCTTGCCAATATGCTGTGTAGAGTCGGAGGGAATGCTCGGCGGTCATCCGCGTCTGCGAAATTCAGCTGACTGAGGTCAGCGATCAAACTGGAGTATAGTGCAGCTGCACGGCCTTCGACCGTGCGTTCCTGCGCCTCCCGGAATTTGGCGTAAACCTGAGTATACATAGCCATAAGGCCCACAATGAACCCGGTCGCGCTTCGAGCCAATTCATCCCCGTGGCTATCTCGGTTACACATTGGTATAGTGTGGATGTAAGCGCAGTATAAGCACGTTCTCCGGGACTTGACTTTATTGCGGCCGCTGCGCGGGCTCTCATCACGATAAGTCTTGTCGATATGACCTATCGGAGGCGCACGCTCGTTTCAGTGACCTCCCATTCTCCCCAAGAATCACTCATCGTTGTCGATTGGTGTTTCGTCCCAAAGAGAGTCGACCAGGGAGAGATCCGTCATGCATCAATCGGCAGCATAGCGAGGCGAACGTGAAATATGGCATTTAAATCATGTCCTCCGTGGTCGACATAGCACAGGCATACGCGCGGCACCAACGAACCGAATGATCTTGCGATCGCGTCTGCAAGCGGACCGCTTGCATCGTGTTCACGGCCGCCTACCTTGATCTCTCGCGATGGGCACCCGGGGGATCGAATGGTGATGTCGGACAATGGTCAAGCAAGTAACGCTTTCGAATGTGAACCGAAGCCGAGGTTCGTTCCCTGGGCTGGCTCCCTGGTGCAGGCCTCCGATCGTCATTTGTGCAATTCAGCTGGTCCTTGCTCGCGCGTTCGTCGAACGCAATCCCGAAGCCGGTGAGTAATCGGTCCGACAGTGGTCCGGTACTCAGGATTTGATACCAGCGCGGCGGCCGCAACATCGTCGTGAACCGGCAAAGATCCCTTGGGGCACCTCGGGCGCGGCGGTTCTGACGGAGAATGTTTTCCGACTGCATCATCGCCGCGTTGTAGGCCGCGAACGAGCCGCAACGAGCCGCAACGCACCGGCGAGTCGCTCGACGGTCAGCCCGAACAATGCCCAGAACAGCCCGCTTTTAGCCCAATAGCGCTCGCGCTCTTCGACGGAGAATCAGGCAGGAACAAGTCATCGACGGCCAGAGCGGTGTCGACGAGAGTAGTCTTGATGGGACCTCGCTGACGCGGTAGGGCGAGCCGCTCTCGAACGGACCGATTGCTTGGCGGGCGACCGACGATGATGGTATGATGTCCTACAGGGGCAGAATGCGGCGGCCTGAATGTTGTCGTACCCCCTTGCAGGTAATCTGGGCCGGGCGCGGCGGCGGACGCGCTGATCGCGGCAGGGGGCTATCCCCATCACTGCCGTTGGCCACGATCATCGGCCCTGGTACGACCGGCAGCGCTCACAGCTTTGCGGTGTGCTCACGCTGTCGGCCTAATAATGTTCGCGGAAATCATGCTCAAGCAAGAACCTAAACCGCGATCACGATTGATCCTTTGGCGCTGTCTTCGCGGGCCCTTCATCTTCTCTCAACGTGGCGCCAGGTAGATCACATTCCATGACGCCCGCTTGAGCGTCGCCCGCAACCTCCCGCGGTCAAAGGCTAAGCTTTGCAAGGGCGCCGGCTTAACCTTGTTCGGCGTATTCTCGGTATTTGCGTCAGATCATCGTGCCGGAGCTCGAGCCGCTCGTGAACTGTCAGGGGACCGAAGCTTCTGGACTCGACGCTCACCGCCATCTTCTGCTTCAGATCACGATTGAGCAGAAAGAGCGACAAGCCGCCGCCTAGTTCTGCGAGTGCCGCTATCTTGAGATACGGCACGTCAGGCGCTGGAACGGTCCCGGCCGGTCTACCGTCAGGATTGTTGTACGACGCATAGTAGGCTTCCGTCTCGACTTGCGCGTGCAAAATTCTGCCGCGACCAAAGCGGCTCATATGCGCAAAAGGAAAGAAGATGGTCTGGCGCCACGCACCTCCGCCTGCCTTGGTCGTGATCGGCGCAATGACGTTCACGAGTTGCGCCAGGCAGGCAACTCTCACCCGATTGGCGTGATTCAACAGAGAAATGCAGGCGCCGCCGAAGCCGAGCGTGATATCTTGTGGTTTTTGACGATGCGCATTCTCACTGAGGGGTTTCAAATAAGCCTCTGGCCATCAGATGTAAGTGCGAACCAGGAAAGGGATGGGCACTTGCGACCACGCGTCAGGACGGGAAAGTAGGCAAGAAAGTCGAAAGCGGGTAGGCGGCACCAGATATACCCAGACGAAGGGTTCAAACACTCGGCAGAGGCAGCTTCGTGAGACTCAAATAGCGACAGGCCCACTTCCATCGCAGTTCTGGACCCGTTTGGCCGAGGCCCCTGTGGCCGCCGAATGAAAAGTCACAAGCAAATTAGGTCTGGGCCCTACCGCCGTTCGTACGGATAGGCCAATGGGTCGGGCCTTTGGCGCGGCTTGCTAGGGCTACGTTGCAAGCTCGCGGAAGCAAAACCCTGACATTCCTGCCAGGGTTTGCATGGTCATCGACACCTTGACAGAGTGGATCAGAAGTCCATACCGCCCATGCCGGCGCCTGGAGGCATTGCCGGACCAGCCGCGGCCTTCCTCGGCAGCTCGGCAACCATCGCTTCCGTCGTGATCAGCAGGGCCGCCACCGAGGAGGCGTTCTGGACCGCGATGCGCACGACCTTCGTCGGGTCAATGATGCCTTTGGAGACAAGGTTGCTATACTCGCCTGTCTGCGCATCGAAGCCATAGGAGTACTGCTCGTTGTCCAGGACTTTGCCGACCACGATCGAACCGTCTTCACCGGCGTTGATCGCGATCTGGCGGGCCGGCCAGGACAGCGCCTTGCGCACGATCTCGACGCCGGTCTTCTGGTCGTCGTTCTTGGTGCGCAGGCCCTTGAGCTGCTCGGAGGCACGGAGCAGGGCGAC
>NZ_FMAI01000081.1 GCF_900094605.1 Bradyrhizobium shewense
ACCAGGGAATCTCATCACGTGGCGCGGACTATCGCGTTTCATCGATATCGCAACGGGAGCGAAGCTCTGACTCAAAGATGTGGGTAATCGTAAGCCGATGATGGCCGCCTTCCCGGATAGCGCTCGAGCGTGAGATGATTTGCTCATTAATTCGCAAACAAATGAGCAAACGTGACGACGGTTACGGTTCTATCCGGTCCAGAGCGGCGACGGCGGTGGACGAGTGCCGAGAAGCTTCGGATCGTGGAGGAGAGTCTGGCGCCTGGGGCCAGTGTTGTCGAGGTTGCTCGGCGACATGACGTTCACCGCAATCTGGTTACGGCTTGGCGGCGGCAGGCGCGGACCGGCGTCCTCGCTTGCGGGCCCGAGCCGATGCAGCGGCAGGATGGCGACTAGGCGAGACTCATTTGGACAACCCATCAGCAAGATTGGCCGAAGTCAGGCGCGCGCCGTGAAGCGAGATTGGCAGGCAACGGCTCCCGGACCTTGCACGCCTTCTTCGCGTCCGCGCCGGGCGCGGCTATCAGATCGCCGCTTTGGGAGTGGCCCGCAATCTCACCGTACTCTGCTGGCACTCGTTGACCACGGGGCGAGGACCATCTCTGAGTCCGTCCGGCGCTGGTCGCCAACAAGACGTGCGCAATGGAATTGCAGGCCGGTCATCCGCAAAGGAAAGTCAGCCCGTGAGAGCGACGGTCGCCCTCTTGACAGCTTCTGCGCATCGGCCTTGAAAATCTGCTGTCGATACGGAAGAAAGCCGGCAGCGCAAGGTCGAACAAAAGAAAGACCACTCAAGTAAGTCATCAACGTATGATCTATGTCAGATTGATGACGCCGGCGTCGCGAACCTGACAAAGCATCGCGGCCATTCCAGCGGGGATGCTGACTCTGTGCGCGTTTCACGTTCGACAAGCAATGGCGCACCATATTCCGCGAGTGGCACGCCTATTGCTGGAATGAGTGGCAAAAGAACCGCGCCTGGAGGCACCGGCCCAGGGCTTCCAGATGAGGCTTGCCGGCACATCAATTCATGCTGCTCATGAACAGCAAATGCGAGAGCGCTGAACATCAATGTGGCGGTCCCTCGAACTTCACCGAGTCGGCCAAGGAGATGCAATGCCGCTCAAGTAAGAATGCAACGCACAATGTCAGGTTGAGTGGCGCTGGCAAAACTATTACCGCGCACAACGACGAAATTGATCAAGACTACGCAGTTTCGTGAAACAGCAGCACGGAGGACTTATGAAACTCGCTTTAGGATACCAGACTTTTTGGGAAGCCGCCCATAAGAACTACCCTGATCAATTGAGGCCTAACGGACTTCTTGATCAAGGGGGGATGTTCGACGTAATTAACAACGTCGTGAATGCTGACCATTCCGACCGCTTTGCAAAGCCATCTGAACGATTGTGGAGGTGGTCTATCAACCCATGGATTGCTGACACGCGCTTCACAAAAGTCGGAGCTTTGGGGAAGACTTATCGAGGGCTGATACTGCTCAAGACCCCTTTTGATCTGGCTCTTTATCCAAGGCTCATTTGGGAACTTCAGCCGAGGACAATTCTTGAGCTCGGTTCATATCAGGGTGGCAGCGGACTGTGGTTTGCCGACAACATGTCGGTACTTTGCGAAAATCCCGGTGAAGTGCACTCCTTTGATTTGCACACCAAATGTGTCCATGAGACTGCAAGAAAGCATCCGCTTCTTACCTTTCATCAAGTTGACCTTTCGAACGTCTCCAACTTCGATGAAAATCTGCTGATGAGCCTACCTCATCCCTGGCTTGTGATCGACGATGCGCACGTGCAAATATTTCCGATGTTTTCTTACCTGAACAACCTTCTAGTGTCAGGAGACTACTATGTAATTGAAGACGATCCTGCGAGAGTAAATAGAGGAATTATCGATGGTTTCCAGTTGATCGAGGATTCTGGATTCCTAATCGATACTTACTACACCGACGCGTTTGGGACCAATGTTACTTGTGCTCCAAATGCATGGCTTCGAAAGTCGTAAGCCTGGATCAGCCGGAGTGCGTTGGATGGGTCCGCACCCGTCATCGTCTTCATTCTGGGAGCCAATGCAGGAGCAGGCTGAAGTTGCAGCCGCCCCCCGCGAGAACGGCATCGATGCGGTCGCCGAGCGGCCTTTAAGATAGTTGTGGTCCATGCGGTACTCCCCTTGATGTGACCTTGGCCCCAGTTTAATCCAGTCCTGAGTTCGCCGTTGGATTTGCCCGGTTGAGCGGCAAGAGCGAGGGGAGCTGGCGGAGCCTTCGGCATATCGCAGCGCCAGATCCCGGCGCGGGTGGCAGGTGATGGCGAACTCGGACGGCGTCTTCCGTCCGAGTTGCGAGTGTGGTCGGGTGTAGGCGTATGACCTGTGACCTGCCACTGAGTATTTCATCCAGAAGGAGTTGGAGTCCAGCCCGAAGAAGGACGGACAGATGAAGCGAGCAGGTTCACGGAAGAGCAGATTATCGCGGTATTGAAAGAGCATGAGGCTGGGCCGAGACGGCTGACCTGGCTCGCAAGCATGGGATCTCCGAGGCGACGATCTATAATTGGAAGGCCAAATTCGGCGGCATGGATGTCTCTGAGGCCAAGCGGTTAGAGGCGCTGGAAGAGGAGAACGCGAAACTGAAGAAGCTTCTGGCGGAGCAGATGCTCGACGCGGCCGCCCTTCGCGAGCTGCTTTCAAAAAGCATGGTAGGGCCCGCCGCCAAGCGCGCTGCGGTCGCGCATCTACAGGCCGTCATGAGCCTGTCGAAACGGCGGGCCTGCTCGATCGTCGGCGCGGATCGGAAGATGATCCGTTATCACTCCAGCCGACCTGCGGACGCGGCTCTGCGCGGCCGGTTGCGCGACCTCGCCAACGAGCGGCGCCGTTTCGGCTATCGCCGGCTATTCGTCCTACTGCGACGGGAGGGAGAGCCCTCGGAGATCAATCGGATCTACCGGCTTTATCGCGAGGAAGGGTTCACCATCCGCAAGCGGCGGCCTCGCCGCAAGGCTGTGGGGACCCGTGCCCCGATCCTGATCGAGGCGAGGCCCAACGCGCGCTGGTCGCTAGACCTCGTCCACGACCAGTTCGCCAGAACGGCCGGTGCTTCCGCATTCTCAACATCGTCGACGACGTCACTAAGGAATGCCTGGGTGCCATTTGAGAGACGTCGATCTCAGGACGGCGCGTCGCCCGCGAACTGACGGCAATCGTCGAGGCAAGCCAGGGATGATCATGTCTGACCATGGCACCGAGTTCACCTGCAACGCCATGCTCGCCTCGAGCAAGGACACGGTCATCGATTGGCACTTTATCGCGCCGGGAAAGCCGATGCAGAACGGCTTCATCGAGAGTTTTAATGGCCGGATGCGCGATGAACTGCTCAACGAGACCCTGTTCTTCGATGTGGATGACGCCCGCGCCAAGATCGCCGACTACAATATCCGGCGGCCTCACTCGTCGCTGAAATCCTGCCCCCCGCCGCCTATGCCGCCCACCTCACCGCAACGGACGATCGGCTGCGCAACCCCGACCAGCTCCGCCGATCGTCCGTTGCTCCACCCGCGCCACTTGGCGTACAAATGACGTGCCCCCGCCAAATTAGGCCAGTTTGAACTGGAATTTTCCATTTATGATCCCCTGACGGGGACGAGGAGAGTTCCATGAAGGCATCGAAGTTTTCAGAGGCGCAGATCGCATTTGTTTTGAAGCAAGCTGAAGATGGCTCGGCGGTG
>NZ_FMAI01000036.1 GCF_900094605.1 Bradyrhizobium shewense
ACCGCATCGAGCTTAAGGGCGACAGCCTGCGTCGTCGGGCCGACGATAGGACAGCAGCGTGACCACCGCGCGCCCGATCGCCCCACCGGCCCACAGGTCCCTCCCGCGCGCGCCGCTGCGCCGCTCCTGGGGGCACTCCGCGCCGCGCGCGGGGCCCTCCCATGGACCGCTGGACCGATCTCCGAACCCTCCCGCCCGTCTTGACCAGGAAGACCATTTCCAGCAGACATAAACACGTCAGTCGTGTTCGCCTCTGCAAGTGATCACCATCGTCTGGAATGAGTGATCGCGATCGCCTGGAACGACTGATCACCATCCGTGGAATACGCACCGATGACGGCAACGGTGGCCGACAACGCGCTGCTGGTTGAGGTGATCGCGGGTGACGATGGTTACAATTCGCGCATCAAGGCACCAAAGATCGATGAATACACGAGGGCCTTAGGAGCGAACATCAAAGGGATGAAGATTCGATCCTCAAGGAAGGCTTAGAGCAGCCGGCCGCGGAGGCTGCGGTCAATGAATGCCTGCGCGACGCAGCAAAGCGCTTCAAGGGCTCGGTGCGAGCATTGAGACAGTCTCGGTTCCGATGCACCCTTTGGAGGCGGCGATCTATAGACGATAAATTGTTTCTGCTACTCGGCGCGTACATCAACAACACCTTTGGTTCCCGGTTTTACGGCAAGGCGTTCAATATCTCCGCCTGGCTGCAGTCTACGACAGGGCCTTGGGAGCTACGACCTCCTGTTCATGCCGACGACGCCGATGTGGGCGACGCCGCTACCGCCGGCCAATGCCAGCACCGGACGCGGTTTGCCGGAGCCCCTCAAAAGCTTCCGTCTAGACTCGCTGCTTCCTTTCTCGACTTAAGCCGCTGTTGGACAGGTCCAGCAGCTGCATCTTTTCTAAGCGTCCAGCGCCATGGTGGCCGAGGCGCCAGCCGGCTGCCCGCCTAGCTATACCGAAAGCGTCCCGTTGCGAAGACGGCTCTCGTTGCAACCGTCAGATGCTGCTAAAGATTCGGCGGTGATGGTGAAAAACTGGACGGGAGCGCCGTTCACCTCGCCCTCGATTAGCCCGAGACGGCGCAACACTGTATCAAGGGAGCGTCGCGCCTGGGTTTCCTGCGCGCCGTCGATGCAGATGTCCATCAAACCAGACCGGAGACACTTTGCAGCGCTGTGAGTAAGCGCGTGTCCGATCCAGAATACCTTGGCGGGATGCGCCTTCAAAGCTGCCGCGATTCCCTCCATTCCAGCGCCCACACTGTACAGTCCCATAACCGAAGCATCGTCGCGCAGCGCTTCTGTCAGCCTCTCTGCCGAAAATAAATTGTCGTCGTGACCGAAAATGACCTGGTGGAAACGGTGATCGCCACTCATGTGCTGCGTCAGATAGTCGGAGAAGCCCCGTATGCGCTCCCTATGTGCCCGGTAGGCTCCGCTGTGGCATATGGCGAGCAAAGTTCCGCTACTCCCTCGCAGCATACGCGACATATAGTAGGCGGCGGTCCTTCCCGCCGCATAGTTGTCGATCCCGATATAGGGCACATCCTCGCCAGCGCTTCCCGTGAGCATCTGTACGACTTCCACGCCCGCCAGGCGGGCTTGGCGGATGCTCTCTGTAATCTCAGGATGATCTGGAGCCAGAACGATGAGACCGGCTCGGCGAAGAGAGGGTTTTGCAATATGTCGGGCGATGCCAGGAATGTCGTCCTCGCGCACGACTGTCCGGTGCACCAAAATAGCCGGGTCCAAGGACGTCGAGATCCGTTGGAAGGCGGCGTTAAGGTCGGCATAAAAAATCCCGGCCTCAGGCTGAACCAGAAGCACCTCTATCCGAATGATGCCGCGGTGAGGCGTCAATCGCCGGCCGCCATATTTCAGCTTCTTTACTGCCTTGATGACCCTTTCTGCAAGTTCGGTCCTCACGCCACCGCGGTCGTTTAGAACCCGCTCGACGGTTGCGGTGCCGACATTCGCCTCACGCGCAATATCTCTGATAGTTGGACCACTCAAATGCCTGCCTCCGGCGTGAATCCTGATCGACACGGAACGGGTATTTGCGGATTAGGCGCACTTAATCTCTCGACTTGGCCTTGTGGACGTAAGGAGCGTTGCCGTCGAAAGTGTAGGCGGTCTTCACCGCGGTAGCGCGTGGCGGCCCTGCTCGCGCGGACCATAGCTTGAGCCTTTACGGCCGCCAAATGGCACGTGGTAGTCCACGCCGGCCGTTGGCAGATTCACCATCACCCTGCCGGCCTCTGCATTGCGCTCGAAGTGGCTCGCGTATTTTAGACTGCTGGTGCAGATGCCTGATGACAAACCGAACGGCGTGTCATTGGCGAGCTCTAGCGCCTCATCATAGTCCTTCGCCCGGATAACACTCGCGACTGGCCCAAAAATCTCCTCGCGCGCCACACGCATCTCATTATTCACTTCCGTGAGCAGCACGGGCGCGAGATAGAATCCGGGCGCCTCGCGCTTCAGCAGCTCGCCACCGGCAACAAGCTTTGCGCCTTCCGCCTGGCCTATGCCGATATACTTTAGGTCCTGTTCGAGTTGGGTCTGGTCGACCACCGGGCCGACATGCGTGCTGGCTTTCAAAGCATCGTCAACGACTAGCCCCCGCATTCTCTCCTGCATGGCGGCCACGAATTGATCGTGGATGCCATCTGTCACAATCAGCCGCGACGCGGCCGTACAGCGCTGCCCGGTGGAGAAGAAGGCGCTATTCACGGCGCATTCCACCGCCAGTTTCAGATCGGCATCATCAAGGACCACCATAAGGTTCTTGCCACCCATATCGAGCTGAAGCTTCTTCATCGGTTCTCGTCGCCGACCTTGGTCACCGGCAGCGAAGTGATGCAAGTCTTTGCGATTTTGCGCCCCGTCGGCAATGAGCCGGTAAAGCAGAGGGCGGAAACCTTCGAGCTGTTCAGCATCGCTTCGCCGACCACCGGGCCACGGCCCGTGACCAGGTTGAATACACCTGCGGGCACTCCTGCGCGGAGGATGATCTCCGAGAGCGCATGAGCCGAACCCGGCACGAGTTCGGCGGGCCTGAACACAACGGTGTTGCCGTAAGCAAATGCTGGCGCGATCTTCCAGGCTTGAATTGCAATCGGAAAGTTCCAAGGAGTGATGAGCCCGACGATGCCGACCCGCTCGCGCGTGATCTCCACATCGACGGACGGCCGTACTGATGGCGGCTTCTCCCCCGTCATCCGAGGCACTCGCCAGCGAAGAATTGAAAGATTGTCCGGCACGCACGACCTCGCCGACGCCTTCGGGCAAGGTCTTGCCTTGCTCGCGGGAGAGCAGGCGGCCCAGGTCGTCCTTTCGAGCGTGGATCTCGTCGCCAATCGCCTTTAGAAGGTCATGCCGCATCTGAATGGTGGAGCGCGACCAAGTCGGAAACACATCGTAAGCAGCGTCAACCCCGCGCCTAGTCTCGGCAACCGAGGCGTGGGCATACTCGCCAACAACATCGTTGGTATTGGACGCGTTGATGTTTGGAGACGCCTCCGCGGCGGAAAGCCATTCGCCAGCAACATAATTCTTTGTCATCGATAAGCTCTGAACTCGATTAAATTCTGCGAGGTGCATAAACTTTCGGCCTCGCACGTCCGCCCGCCGAGTAAGTCACTTCAGGTAGAGTTATTCAGCGTCCCCAGCGGAGGGCCAACGGGTTGAGCCCGCGCGCAAGCTCAATCAGGCCGGCTTTCGTTTTGGGGTGAATTTGCTCCAGCGGATGTCGCACAGCGTCACATCTGATGACGTTGCCTTCCCTCATCACGCTTTTGGCAGCGCGCAGGCCACATTGGCGATTCTCGTAGTTGATCAACGGCAGCACTCTTGCATACGCAGCAGCCGCTTCCGTGCTCCGACCCGCCATGTAATGATCGAAAATCGGACGCAACAAATCGGGACATAGCGCGCTCGACATCGTCCCGGTCGCGCCCGCTTCCAGATCTGCCATCATGGTAATGGCTTCTTCTCCGTCAAACGGACCTGCTATGGCAGCTTCTCCTGCCTCGATCAGATTGCGCAGCTTAGGTGCAGCAAAAGGGACTTCGATCTTGAAATACTGTACAAGCGGCACCTCTTGGGCCAGCCGCACGAGAAAGGGTACTGAGAGTGTTACGCCGCTGAGCGGCGCATCCTGAACCATGAGTGGGATTCTTGCCGCATCGGCAACACGGGCAAAATGCTCGATCATGTGGGCTTCGTCCGCCTTGAGACCCGAGCCGTGGTAAGGCGGCATCAGCATGAGAAGGCTTGCGCCTCGTTCGGCCGCATAGCATGCGCGCTGCACCGCAATACGAGTGCTGAAATGGCTGCATGTCACCATGACCGGCTTGCGGCCAGCTACGTGTGATAGACAAAGGTCAACCAGCAATCTGCGCTCCTCGTCTGACAACAGGAACTGCTCGGAATAGTTGGCCAGGATGCAAATCCCGTCGGCCTTCTGATCGATCATGCAGTCCAAAATGCGCCGTTGCCCCTCAAGGTCGAGATCTCCAGATTCCGTGAATGGCGTTGGCGCGACGGGAAACAGGCCATTATAGAGCGCTCTTGTTTGGACTAGCATGTGTCAGGATCTCTTTCCGGGGATGGGGAGTATAGTGACGAGCAGATGCTGTGGAGCGTATCGATCGGGTATCGCGAATGTTCTGGCTCGAACGTATGTGAGAGCTGGCCTCAGTCTTCCGTCACTATCGGGCCCATCGTTGGGCGCGTGCCGGTCAGCTGCCCTGGTGTTCGCCGGCAGTTCGAAAATTGGCTTGAGATCGGGGCCCGTACATCGACAAGGAGCCTGCGAAGCGTCACGAACCATTGTCGTTCGAGCTATGAGTTTAGTGGCGCGTACATTCCGATTGGCGAGGAGGAGATCAGTCAGGCAACAACATGCGGATGCGCTTTCTATCATTGCCGATCTCTCGCGGGCGCAGTTGATTCTCGAACAATCAACCGCGTTTCGAGCTCCACCCTGGAGTGTATATCCAGCGAATTTTGATCGGCCAAAAAGTAGTTGGCGGCCTCTTCGCCCATCAGACGAGCCGGGACGTCAACCGTCGTAAGCCCGGGAGTGAGATACTCAGCAATATCTAAATTGTCGAAACCGATGATCGACATGTCTTGGGGAACGCATAATCCAGCATCCTTGCAGCCGCGCAATGCTCCGACAGCAAGAACATCGCTCCCGCAAAATATCGCCGTTACATTTCTATTCTGATTGAGAATAAGTCTAGCTGCGGCTCGGCCACGGCTGAACTCGTAAGGTGATTCCACAACGACAATGCGGGAGCGGTCTATTCCGCGACGTTCAGCCATTGCGAGGAAGCCCTCAAGGCGACCAGATGCACGATCATTGTCGCGCGTTACTCCAGCAATGACTGCGAGAGTCTTGTGACCGAGGTCTGCAAGGTAGTTCGCTGCCAAAGCCCCGCCACTGCGATTGTCAAAACCCATGCAGGGAATCGAAGCATCTTCCGAGAGGGCGTAGGTTACGGCAAATCTGACCTTGTGCTCACGCAGCAATTTGAGGGTTTCCTTTCGATGGTGAGAACCCACCAGAATAATGCCGTCGACGCCCTTTTCGATAAGATTACGCACGACGCGAATTTCTCGATCCAGATCGTAACCTGTTGCGGAGTAGACAAGTGACGCGCCGGCCGGCGCTAGCCGGCTCTCCAGGCCTTCAAGCATTCGAGTGAAGATCGCGGCGTCTAATGTCGGAACTATCAAGCCGATCAGTCGGGAGCGCGAGGATCGCAGCGCGCGTGCTGATCCGTTGGGAACGTAGCCGAGCTCATCAACTAGCCGAAGAATGCGTTCTCTCAAGTCGATCGCGACGGTTTCCGGTCGATTCAACACACGCGAAACTGTAGCGATGGAACATCCCGCGCATTTCGCTATCTCGACGACGGTCGGTGATTGCCTGCCTCGGTCAATGTTGGCCATTTTTTCTAAAGCCATGAGCTACTTCCTTCTTCGCTGCCGGCCTGGCAGGCCACGCGCCAAAGGCCTTCTGTGAAATCGTTGTCATCATACACGGAACGATTTGGTTGATCAATTGAGCAAAAAAGGGCACTCAGGCCCCGTTTTTGTGCAGTTTATGCTCTTGGGTAATCTTTTCTCTTGCGTGACGGGGTCTGTTTATGTAAACCTTTTCATAAGATGCCATGCGAAGGTGAGGGCGCAAGCGGTGGCCGCGTTCGGCTGCACGGCAAGGCAGCGAGTGGTCAGGAATAGTGAGCCGGCGGTTTGGCCAGTGGAGAGAGTATGCAAACGAAGAACAGGCGAACGGGCGAGGTGCCAATTATTACGGCTAAGCAAGCCGTATCGCTGATTTCCGACGGTGATTGCGTCTATTTCGGTGGTTCAGCCGGCGTTGCGATCCCCGAGCTCATCATCGAGGCGCTCCGCGACGTTCATTCCGAGCAGGGGTCTCCTAAGAACTTGATGCTGGTTGGTACCGTGGCCATCGGCGATTGGGCTACGACCGGCTTCAACAAATTGGCGACCCCTGGTCTGGTGCGTCGAGTTGTGGCGAGCGGTTTGAATAACTGCCCTGCGCTTGGACGCCGCGCCCTGGCCAATGAAATTGAAGCCTACACCCTCCCTCAGGGAGTTTTGGCGCAGCTCGCTCGCGAAAACGCAGCGGGGCGACCGGGCGTGATTACGAAAGTGGGGCTCCGGACATTCGCCGATCCGCGCATCGGCGGCTGCAGGCAAAGTGAGTGCAGCAAAGAGGATATGGTTGCTGTTGTCGATATCGAAGGGGAAGAGCACCTGCTCTACAAGACCTTCCCGATCCAGGTCGCGATCCTCAGAGGCAGTATTGCAGATGAGAAGGGAAATATCTCGCTCGAGGACGAGGCGTATGTCGGCGAAAGCATGTCGATCGCGGCGGCTGCGCGCCGCTCTGGTGGAATAGTCATCGTCCAGGTCAAGCGGGTAGCTGCATCCAATACGCTAAATCAGCGAGAAGTAAGAATACCGGGGGTTTTGGTCGATTATCTCGTCGTCGATCCCAATCAGCGGCAGACCTATGCGACGGAGTATAGCCCAGCCTATGCTGGTAAAATGCGCGTGCCGGATGGCAAAATCGCCTCGCTGCCGTTCGATGTGAGAAAGGTAATCGCGCGGCGCGCGGCACTTGAGTTGATCGCGGGAGCTACCGTCAACATCGGCTATGGCATCTCGAACGGAATTGCGGTCGTCGCCGCCGAAGAAGGAATATATCGCTCAGTCACACTCACGGCTGAGCAGGGGGTAATCGGCGGCATTCCCGCGCCCGGACAGGATGCCGGCGCCGGTACGAACTACGACATGATAGCGCCGCAACCGGATCAGTTCGATTTCTACGATGGCGGCGGGTTGGACATCGCCTTCCTGTCTTCTGCTGAAGTCGATCGACACGGCAACGTCAATGTGAGCCGCTTTGGCGACAAGATCATAGGACCGGGCGGCTTTATAAACATTAGCCAGGGTGCCCGAAAAGTCGTTTTCTCCGGCACACTTACGGCATCGGGACTGAAGGTGATCCCGGATGATGGCTCTCTCGTCATTGCTGAGGAGGGAACGGTCAAAAAATGGGTGAACGACGTCTACCAAATCACCTTCAGTGGCGCATTTGCAAAGGAGCGCGAGCAAGAGGTCGTATTCATCACCGAACGTGCCGTATTCAAGCTTACGCCGAACGGCCTGATGCTGACCGAAGTCGCGCCAGGCATATCAGTCGAAAACCACGTGCTGCCGAACATTGAATTCGACGTACTCGTGTCGCCCGACCTGAAGCTGATGGACGCCAGGATATTTAAGAATGAGCCGATGAACTTGGCGGCGCGGTTCCACGATGGCGCTGAAGGGGGCGGCTGACGTGAAGTTCGTTTCAAGAGAATACGAGGATAAGGTCGAGCTCCTGGCGATGAACAGGCCAGAGCGACGCAACGCTCTGGGCGAAGACATACTGAAAGATCTGGTCGAATCGGTGGGCAGGGCGGCCAACGATGAAGACGTGAACGTGATATTGCTCGCTGGAAACGGTCCCGGCTTCTCAGCCGGTGCAGACCTTAAAGATTTTTCGGCCGGCAGCATCAACGATACCTTCGACTTGAATCGGCGACTGGGTGCATTTGTGCGCTCTCTGGCTCTTGTCAGAAAGCCTGTGGTCTGCGCTGTCGATGGCTTTGCCTTGGGCGGCGGTTTTATGCTCGCGGCCTCATGCGACGTTGTCGTAACGGCTCGAGTAACGCGCTGGCACTTGCCGGAAGTGTCTCTAGGCTGGTTGCCGGGCTTCGGACTGGACACTTTAGCTGCACGGGTTGGACCGTTTGCGGCTCGCTCCTTGAGCTGGAGCCCGACTGCGATCGATGGCGTGGAGGCTCATCGGTTGGGGCTGGCTGACATTCTGTCGCCTCCAACTGAAACTGCTCGCGAGGCGGCGCTCCGCTACGCCAAAGGCCTAGCGGCTATGCCGCCTCATGCCGTGCTGACCACGAAACAATTTTTCTCCACTTCGGTAACCGCGAGGGCGGAAGTCATGGATGACTTGGCGAACCGTTACTTTGCTCAGGACATCCGTCACGAGACGGCACGAGCAAATATGCAGCGCTTCCTTCCAAAGAAGGCCGCCGGTGCCTAGCCTCGTAAAATAGGCTCTCCACACGGGTTGTTCAAGGAACGATATGAACCACCTCACCCAGTCCCTTATCCTCGTCGAGCGGCCCGACCCGGCCATACTCCTGTTGCGGCTCAATCGCCCAAGGCAAAGAAATGCATTGAGTGCAGCCCTGCTGGGGCAGCTCGCCGATGCGTTTCGTGCGGCTCGTTCCGATGAGTCTGTGCGATCCGTCGTTCTCAGTGGCGATGAACGCGCCTTCTCCGCTGGTGCTGACATCAAGGAGATGCAGCAGCACGGCTTTGCGGCGCTGAGTGATCCCACGCGGCAGGATGCATGGGATGTCATTGCCAGCTTCCCCAAGCCGCTCATTGTGACCGTTCGAGGCGTGGGCGGCGGGCTCGAGCTCGCGATGATCGGAGACATTCTGCTGGTGGCGGAAGACAGCGTGCTCGCTCAGCCGGAAATCACGATCGGGATCATGCCTGGAGACGGCGCTACCCAGCGGTTGACCCGGATTGTTGGCAAGTCCCTGGCCGTGCAGATGGTGTTGACAGGTGAGCCAATCAGCGCGGAGCGGGCAGTGGCTGCGGGACTCGCATCCGAAATACTGCCCGCACCCGAGTTGATCGGATGCGCGCTCGCAATAGCGCGGGTCATCTCGAATCGTGCGCCGATCGCTGCCCGATTAGCCAGGGAATCAATTCAGGCGGCTTTCGAAACCCCACTGTCGGCCGGCTTGGCGATTGAGCTGCGCGCGATCCGGTACGCGTTCACCACCGATGATCAAAAGGAGGGCATGGCTGCCTTCGCCGAAAAGCGGCAACCAGTATTCTCCGGACTTTGACCGGGCACAGAACTCGGATCGTCCGATGAACTAGCGGTCGTCTGCAATGCGGCAACAATCAAAGTGGTGCTGCCGCGCGGAAATGTAAACCTTTTCATCACAGGAATGGAGGAAATGAATGACCACTCTTGCTGAACCCATCGCTTCGGCCAAGCCGCAAACCACGACGCCAGCCACGCCGCATGAAAAGCAAGTTGCCACTAAGAGCATGACCATAGCTTTGGGCGGTGGCGTAGCCCTTGAGTGGTACGACTGGACTGTCTACGGAATGATGGCTTCTTTTCTGTCGCCACTCTTCTTTCCTTCCACTGACCTGACGACGTCCCTGCTCGCCGCACTTGCCGTGTACGGCGCGGGCTTCTTCGCACGACCGATAGGCGCAGCGATACTCGGTCCTATTGCCGATCGCATCAGCCACAAGCGGGTCATGATGATCTCCGTCACCGCGATGGCATTGTGCTCCCTGCTGATTTCCGTCTTGCCTGGTTACAAGGAGCTTGGCGTTGCGGCCGCGGTGATATTGCTGCTCATCCGGCTCATCCAAGGGCTCGCCACCGGCGCTGAAGCGGGTGTCGCCAACGCCATTGCAATCGAACTTGCACCGCCACGCGAGGAGGGGCGATATCTCGGTCTGATCAGTGGCACATTTATCCAACTCGGTGTCTTCGCATCCAGTATGGTTGCCTTTTTCGTGAGCGCGTCGGTGTCTCCCGAGACAATGCACGAATGGGCTTGGCGGCTGCCCTTCGCGGTCGGCGGAGCGCTCGGCCTGCTGATCATCTATTTGCGCAGCAAACTACCGGAGACCTTGATTAAGCACGTCATGCATCGGGACGAACTGTCGCGCACTCAGGAGACCACAGGCGGCGTGTGGAAGACGCTCTGGAGTGTACGGCTTTCGCTGCTCGCCGTCATCTTGGTCGTCGGAGCGGTGCAGATTGCGAACTACGCCTGGAACGCTGGTTTGCCCAACCTGGCGAACGGGGTGTTCAAGGAGAACAGCACCTGGGTGTATGGGATTACGACTCTTATGGGCGTGATCTGGATCGTCACGGCGCCCTTCGTGGGCGCCTTCGCAGACAAGGTCCGACCGTCTCGCGCATTCACGCTACTCCGGCTGCTGCTCGTCGGGTGCTTCTTCCTCACGTTGGTTTATTCCGAGAAGAGCATTTCCACTTTCTTCTTCGTGATGGTGTTCGGAGGTGCGATCGTCGGCTTCAACATGGCTCTCTACAACTTCATCGCAACCACCCTGATGCCGCGCGCGGTGCGTACGACGGGTATCGCTGTCGGGTATGCGCTCGGAGTATCATTGTTTGGCGGGACGTCACCCTATTTGCTGGTGTGGTTGCAGCATGCGCAGATGGCCTGGATATTTCCCGTGTATGGATCTCTGATCGCGGTGCTGAGCGTGGTCGTTTATCATGTCGCAAAGAAGCGCGGTCACGTCTACATCGGGGACTAAATTCAAGGCCTTTAGCTTCACAATTCGGGCTCCGTCTCGGCCTGACAGCTTTCTTCGGAGAAAACATGTCGAGCAACGACTTCTTCGCCGCGCGCGAGCGCATGCTGATGCGCATTGCGCAAACGCGGGATGCTACCGGAGCTGGCCTGCCACATTGGGCCCGCGCCGAGGATGGAAAGTGGACGTTGACGTCGGATGGTGATTGGACCGGCGGAGCCTTCGTCGGCGAACTCTGGCTTGCCCATCTCGCCGATCCGGAGCGCTTCCCGATATCTGACGCGCATGCCGCGCTGGCCCGGATGCTGCCGCGAGCCCAACTCCGGACGGCATTCAAGGGTTTTGGCTTCTACCACGGTGCGGCGCTCGGAAGCATCCTCTTCGGGGATGAAATGGCGCGCGACGCTGCGCTCACCGCAGCTAGGTCGCTGGGGCAGATGTTCGACCCGAGACTGGGCTTAATCCCGCTAGGCCAGGATGCAGAGGAAGCTAATGCTGTCGGTGCAGCCGAAAGCAGTATCGACTCCCTCCAAGCCACCGGCCTGCTTTATTGGGCTGCGGACCGGCTGGGTGACTCTTACCTGGAGGAGGTCGCTAGCTCCCACATGCGGAGGGTATTGGAAATCCATGTGCGAGCCGATAACTCGGTGATCCAATCATCCACACTCGACCCGCAAACCGGTAAAGTGCTGAGAACGCACACGCATAAAGGATACAGCGATGTGAGCACTTGGGGGCGTGCGCAGGGTTGGGCGATGCTCTATACCGCTCATGCGGCAATGGTTCGCCCCAAAGAGCCCTTGTGGCGCGAATATGCGGTGCGCGTGCTCGACTGGTGGATCGACCACGTCCCCACGGACTTGGTTGCGTACTGGGACTTTGATGATCCTGCAATTCCGTGTACCAGCAGGGACACTGCGGCCACTGCTATCGCCGCGGCAGCATCCTTGCGACTTGCGTCCGCACTCGGCTCCACTGGTGGCGCCAAATACCGAGATTTCGCCGAACGCACCGCAACCCAGCTGGTCTCGCGCTACCTGACGCCCACCGGCCCAGGCGATCTGCGTCCGATCGGAATGCTCACCGGAGGATGCTTCACCCGAAAAGCCGTGGCGCGGGACATCGACACAGTGCAAGACGCAGAACTGATATTTGGTAGTTACTTTCTTTTTGAGTGTCTTGTGATTCTCACCGGCCTCATGTCCGTGGGGCGGATTTGAGCCTATGTCGCCCTTGAGCTAACTGGCGCGCGCCGAATCAGTCGCGCGGAACCGGAGGCATGGGAAACGCGCCTGATTTCCATCACGTTCGCGCCCACGGCCTACGCCTCTGGCTCCTCGACGCCTAGGAAGACGCCCCATCCTGGAATTGGTGCAGGTGCCGGTCGCCAAGATGATCTCGGTCATCATCATCGTGACCGCGGCATTCGCCAATTGCTGCTCAAAGCGCCATTGCTGCACTTGGTCTTGCCGGTCACGGGCTACTATTATCCTCAACGAAGTTGTTCGGACCATTGACGCCGACCTGCCGTCGCGGCCTGGAAGGTGCGCTGGCACGAGGGGTTTTCGTTTGCTGCCGTGCTCAGCCTGAAGACACGGACGAGCGGCGTGCGCAAAGCCACTCCAATTTGATGTCAGATCGCAACATCGGCCCGTTACTGGATCACTTGGCGCGTGAGGTCATAGCTTCTTCATCAATCTGGACTGCCTGACTTCGAAGCAATCCGCCTATCAACACGAACAGGACGTGCGGCTGGCAATCATGGGCACGCCCGATCACCTAGCGCCTCATATTTTGACGCGGTTTCGCCGCACCGAGATCGTCGCCTATATCGCCCATCCGCTGCCGGTTCGTGAGCTGCACAAGATCGCCGAGATCGTTGTGGGGCCGGCAGCGCCGCTCGAGACTGACTGTACGCTAAGGACCGTGCTTCGCTCGACGGCGATGAGCGGGGATTTCCCGCCGGTCCTCGATCTCCTCTTCAATGAACAGCAAAATTCCCGATCGGTAACTTTCTGGGCCGCTCAGCCTCGTTTGAGAGAAATGTTCCCGATCGGTAACTTTTGACCTTCCCCTCCGCCGGGACTGGCTCGACAAGTTCCCGTTCGGTAACTTTTCCCTGGACATTTGCTGTTTCAACTCCTAAAGTTCCCGATCGGTAACTTTACGAGAAGAGAGCTATGAACACGCCTCCAAAGCGCACTCCCCGCTCGGGCCGAAACGAGGCTCCTGGCGAGACCGGTGTGGCGCGCCAAGCCGCCGAGTTCGCTGCAGCATTCGGTCGCCTCATCCAGGAAGAACGGAAACGACAGGGCCTCCGGCAGGACGAGCTGGCCATGGTGAGCGGGACAGGAAAGCGCTTCATCGTCGACCTCGAGGCCGGAAAAAGCACCTGTCAGCTCGGGCGCAGCCTGCACGTGGCAAACGTGCTCGGGCTGCGCATCGAGGATGTTCTCAAGGATGCCCAAGCCCGCCGCGCGAACACTTTCCATACACCGGACATTCCCGACAGCGACGAGGAGGAGCCTCATGGACCGTCTTCCGGTCTACTTTGAGACGCGAGAGGTCGGCTGGATCACGGCCGCCGACGAAGCGTCAGTCTTCACCTATGCCGAATCCTGGCGCGGGCTGACGGGCGCGTTTCCTGTGTCGCTCACCATGCCGCTCTCGCGGGCGTCGCACGATGCCTCGGCAATTCTGCCATGGGCGGCAAATCTGCTCCCGGAGGACGCAACCCTCGAGGCCGTAGGTCATATGCTCGGCAAGTCGCCGGCCGATGTCATCGGTCTTCTTGCCGAGATGGGCCGCGACACCGCCGGCGCGCTCTCCGTCGGACAACCTGGCACCGGACTGATCGCGGGCAAATGGCGAGAGATCCCCGACAAGGCCTCGCTCGAGCGCATCCTCAGTGAGCTACCCCACAAGCCCTTCCTTGTCGGCGAAGATGGCGTGTCGATGTCGCTTGCCGGTGTGCAGATGAAGCTCGCCGTCGCTCTAGACGGCGACACGCTGTATATACCGATCGACGGCGCGCCATCGACCCACATCATCAAGCCCGATGGCGAGCGCTTGCCTGGCGCCGTCCAGAACGAGGCATTTTGCCTGACGCTCGCGCGCATGATCGGAATCCCGACGCCGAAGGTGACGACCGGGACGGCAGGCGAACGTAGCTACCTGCTGGTTGAGCGATATGACCGCCGTCATGACGGCAAGCGGTGGCGGCGGCTGCATCAGGAGGACTTCTGCCAAGCCCTGGGCCGGCCGCCAGCTGCCAAGTACCAGAACAACGATAGAGGCCTAAAAGGACCATCATTGGCCGACATGCTCGGCGTGACCCAGCGCCACATGACAGCACAGCAGACCGCCCGCTTCGTCGATCTTGCCATCTTCAACCCGATGGTGTGGAACACGGATTCTCATGCCAAAAATTACTCGCTGATGCTAACGGCTCGAGGCGCCGCCATGGCGTCAGGCTACGACATCGTCTGTGCGGCGCCATATCCGAAGATCACCCACAACATGGCGCAGAAGATCGGCGGGCAGAAGCAGGCTGACCAGCTCGGACGCAACCACTGGGAGCGCTTCGCCATCGACTGCAAGCTCTCTCCAGCGCAGACGATCCGGCGCGTCTCCGAGATTGCTCACGCCGTGGCGCACCATGCAATGGCGGCCAAGGCCGAGGTCGAAGCCATGCCTGCCGGCGGCGATCCCGTCCTGGACACGGTGGTCGAGGCGGTGATTTCGCGCGCACGCGGCTACCTAGAGCGCCTGAAGCAAGCGGAGCCAGCGCCGGAAGGCGCAGCAGCCCATCGCCCTAGGCGAGGAATAGACGCATGACGCGAGAAAGCCGAGCCCGCCTGCCTCACCGCCGGAAAACGTGGCTGCACATCTGCGCTCAAGGCTTCAGGGGGATGTGCCCGACGATCTTCCGCACAAGGTTACGATCATCGCACTCAAGGCGCTGCTCGAAGACGACGACAAGGATTTCACCCAGTAGCGCCCGATCTTCCGCATCGCTTATGTAGCTCGACGGTCCGCCGGATAGCAGGATGTCCGCTCCTGGCACGATATCCGCGACGTGGCGTGTGAAACCACAAACGACGGTTAATCGCAAGGTCATGATGCGCGCCGATCGAGTGGCAGAGCGCCCAGGTTACGGCGAGCTTTGTGCTGATCTCGTAGCCTTCTTCGCCATCAAGGAGACGAACTCGGCAAGCCCCGGCGCCTCATGCTGATCGTTGTCTCCAACTCTTGCCTCCAAATCCTTGTCTCCAAACGCTTGGCCCGCTCGCGTTGCGAATCGCGGAGTGGTCATTCGATGCGTACCAGCCCCGGCAGGGCACGTTCACCGGCTTCAACTACGGTTATCTGCAATCGCGCGCCCGCGATTCGAACACGCGCGTTTTCGTTAATCGGCAGGTGACCCGTACCGTTGCCGTCTGGAAAGTGCATGGCTCTCTCGACTGGTTCCAGGATTCCACTGGCCAGATCATCGGCATTCGCGGAATGCCCGAAGTGCCGGCCGGATACTCGCCGCTGATGATCACGCCGGGCATCGATAAATACCGGCTGACACATGGCGAACCGTTCCGAACGATCTTGGGCTGCAGCGACGCCGCGCTGGAGAATGCCCGAGCCTATTTCTGCGTTGGTTATGGCTTTAACGACGAACACCTTCAGACCAAGCTGATCGAGCGTTGCGACCGCGATTCCGTCCCGCTTGTCGTGATTACCAAAGAGCTGACCACGTCCGCCCGGACCTTCCTGGGCGGACGCTGCCGGCGCTACCTCGCGATCGAGGAGGGGACGATGGGCGCGCGCGCCTACATGCACGACGTGCCCAACGGGTTCGACGTAGATCAACCGATCTGGCGGCTCGACCGCTTCCTCAATGAGATGACAGGAGTTTCCGCGTGAGCATTCTAAATTTTGCGGACGGAGAAGCACTGGGCCGCGTCCAATCGGTCGACACGACCACGGTGATCGTCCACGTCGATGATGTCGAGGCGCTGCGGGCGCTGCAGGTGAACCGGCTGGTTGCGCTCCAGAGCAGCCTTGCCGGCCATAAGTTAATTGGTGTGATCCAAAAGATCATCCGTACCGCGCTCGGTGAAGCGAAGATCGCCGATGTCGAGCTAGGCGAGGCCGCGCATCCCGAAGTCAATCTGGTTCGGATTATGTTGATCGGCACGCTGCTCGATCGGGACGGACCGCGCGCCAATGTCTTCCGCCGGACGCTTGGACCGTCCCGGAGATCGATGCCTGCTGCTTCGCTCTCGAAGGCGAGCGCCTTACGCGCTTCGGGGTGATTTCGGAGCTGACCGGCGGCGCGCAGCGCCTGTCGCTTGGCGCCTATACGCTCGATCCCAACGCTCAGGCGTTCGTCAATGGCAATCGGTTGTTCCAACGTCATGCGCTCATCGTGGGCAGCACCGGCTCGGGCAAGTCGTGGACGACCGCGCGCCTACTCGAGCAAATCGCCGAGCTCGATAGCGCCAATGCCATCGTGTTCGACATGCACGGAGAATATGCGTCGATGGCTGGCGACGGTTTCGTCCATCTTCGCGTCGCGGGCCCAAGCGACATCGAAGCGGGGAAGGGGCTGAACGATGGTGTGCTGCATTTGCCCTATTGTCTCATGAGCTACGAGGCGCTTGTCTCGATGTTTGTTGACCGCTCCGATCAGAACGCCCCAAACCAGGCCATGATCATGTCGCGTACCGTCGTCGACGCCAAGACGGGCTTCCTGAAAGCCGGCGGTCATGTCGAGGTGCTCGCCAACTTCACGATCGACAGTCCGGTGCCTTTCAGGATGGAAACCGTGCTAGGCGAGCTCAACCGGCTCAACGCCGAGATGGTACCGGGAGCCAAGGCGGGCACTGAGAAGCAGGGCGATTTCCACGGCAAGCTCAGCCGTCTAATCCAGCGCCTCGAGGGCAAACGCACCGATCGACGCCTCGGCTTCCTATTCCCTGCGTCCGGCGTGGCGGACAGCTATGATTGGCTTGATCGCGCAGTTGAGCTGCTGCTCGGTGGCAGGGCGGCCAAAGGCGGCCACGGTGGCGTCAAGATCATCGACTTCTCTGAAGTTCCATCCGACATTTTGCCGCTGATCGTCGGCATGGTCGCGCGCATGGCCTTCCACGTGCAGCAGTGGAGCACGCAGGGGCTTCGCCATCCGGTGGCCCTGTTCTGTGACGAGGCGCATCTTTATATTCCACAGGATCCGACTTCGGGCGCCGCGGAGAATGCGATCGCTACCTTCGAGCGCATCGCCAAGGAGGGGCGGAAATATGGCGTCGGGCTGGTGGTGATCAGCCAGCGCCCCGCCGAAGTGAACCGCACGGTCGCCAGCCAGTGTAACAATCTCATCGCGATGCGGCTAACCAACGGTGACGACCAAGCTGTCGTGCGACGGCTGCTGCCCGACAGCCTCGGCGGCTTCGACGACCTGCTTCCGGTCCTCGACACGGGCGAAGCACTGGTCGTTGGCGATGCGATTCTACTGCCCACGCGTATCCGCATTGCCAAACCGATAAACGAACCGCTTAGCGGCACGATCCAGTTCTGGGATCGTTGGGCCGACCCAGCGGCTGCGGCGACGCTCGACAAGGCTGTCGAGAGCTGGCGCCGTCAGGCGCTTGTCAAATAGTTGCCTTCCGGCAAGCCTCTCGCGCATCAGGATGCTGGGCGCGACGCTGCAGAAACTGATCCGGAGGGTGATCCTGCCAGCTTCCCACCATCTTTATGCACTCGTCTTGGCAGTGCGTCCGCTACGTGGTGCTGATGCCGTCCGAGATGGTTGGGGCGAAGGCAAATCTTGGCTGTCTCATCATCAACAGTCAGTACACGTTCCTGATGCCTCAGATGTAGGGCATCATCAGCATCACGATGATCGGACTTGCTTTCAACGCCGTTCTAGAGGCGTTGGAGCGGCGCCTCATGCGGTGAAGGCGCCGGGCACGAATTGAGTGCGGCGGTGGTTGATTGGGCTCCTTCGATGAAGGCCGCCTTGGAAGATGGGACGCGGAGAGCAACTTCTTTCATCAAGGCGACACATAGCAAATTTATGATCCCGAGATCTTGGCCGCAACGCCGGCTCGGTCAGAAAAGCCTACCTACGCGCCGCGCCGACTGGCCGCGGATCATTCACTACTCTTGAGACCAGCCAGCGAATTCGCACGGCGCTTCGCGCCATCAGCAATCGATATGGCCATCTTCTCCGGAAATCCTTTTGGAAGCGCATTCAGCACCTGATCTATGGCTTTTGCGGCTGTATCGCCGAGCTGCTGGATGACAGCCTTGACTGTTTTGTCGGATAGACCGCAGCTTTTCGCAGTCTGCACGAAATGTCGGCCGAGAACCGTGTGGACGACGTAATGCCGGTTGCTACCGATCGCCATCGCCAGCTTCATTTGGTTTTGGCTGATCTGTCCAGCGTCCAGGCTCGGTTGGGTCGAAATGATGTCGTAAAGCGGGGCAAGATGAAAACGTCCGCCCGGCGCCAAATGAATGCTAAAATTCTTCGCATGGCCATCGGTGGCGGCAAGCAGCCAGAACACGATCTGCGCCTTGAAGAAAATGGCCCGGTCGTCCTCGGGCGTATCGCTGCCCTTGAGGAAATCCGAGATTTTGCGGATGCCAGGTCCGCCGTCGGATTCATACTTGCGCGCGGGCGGAACCGATAGTGCTTGGCAGCAGTCTTCCTGCGGCAGCCGCAACAGGCGGCCGTCGCGCGTCCAGGTGCGATCGAACCGCTCAACTGCGAGCACGCGGCGCCCGGCGAAATCGATGATGCTTGATTTGGCGACCGGCAAGCCGAGTGCGGCAACCAGCTCGAGGCACAGATGCTCGTTTTCAACGCTGCTGGTCAGGTCGATTCCGTTCGGCAACTTCCCGATCTGCGGCTTGATGATGTGCGTAGTTGCGGTCGTGCCATGAGGAACGTACCACTTGTCTTTCCAGTAAAGCAGCGCTGTCTTTTCCTGCGCACCGGCCAGAGAAATACGGAAATCCTGGTCGGGGCCGATGCCGAGTGGATTGCTGGCAAGATTGCCGAGAATGGCTGCAATCTCCTGATCGCTGGCGGCACGGCCATCAATAGCGCCGGCGGCTCCGGGCGCGGCACCATCGGGCAGGAACTGCAGCGCACCAATGCAGTCGCGGCCGATGGCGGAGAGCAGGCTGTAAGCGTCGGGGCCGTTAGCATGCGCACGTTCAGCGACGCGTTGGCGAATGTCGTCATTGTCGGGCAGAAGATTGTCAAAGACAGCGACGACTGGATCGCCAATATAACGATCCTCGCGCAGAGGCAGCGACACCGAAACAGGGATTGCATTTTCCCACGCGAGCCACTGCCTGTCATACTGGAAATCGATTGCGCCGCTGCTCTCGCGTCGCAGCCGGCCGACCAGCCGCGTGTTGAGGTAAACATTGAGCGGCGCCCGGGCAGGACGACGCGCCATCAAAAGAGATCCTCAATCGCTTCAGCCGTTAATTTGGTGCGCGGCCGGATGACGAGCTCGAGGTCGAGCCCGGCCAGCGCATCCATCAGCATGCGCAGCTGCGTTGCAGGTTCGCCGGCCTCGAGCTTCGAGACTGTCGCTTGACGCGCATGCATCTTCTCACCCAGGTCACGCTGGGTAAGCTTCTTCTGCCGCCGGAAGCGTCTGATTCCAGCGCCAACTTGTTGCGGGGTGCGGGCGATCGTATCCATCAACTCACGATACGCGAGTGCGTATATGACGTCAATATGCGCGTTCGCGAATATTTATTGTTTATGCGCCTCCGCGTATATTTACGTTTAATACGCAATTGCGTATGAATGGAGAGCAATGGACCCGGTTGTTGTATCTCTGGCGCCAGCAACTTCTTGTATCGGAAGAGTTACACAAATAGATTCAATGACTTGAGGCCGGATTGTTCCGTATCTAAAGACCGGACACAAACTGCGATCCGACTTTTGGGAGCCTCGACAGCGATTGAGCTGGAAAGCTATATTAGAACATACTAAGAACGGATCGATCTTCCGGTTGTATTTTCAAGACCCACTCTCAATAACAATGTTGTCCGGCACATCATGCGTTTAGCGTCGCTATCTCAGCATGAAGTCGGGCCCAGGAGCCGCGTCATTGACCTTGTTCCGCCATTTGCATGACGACGCGTTTTTGGCCTTCTCGCGCGATCACAAGCACCTGTACGCGGCCTGTCTGCTCGATCTGCACGAACGCTTCTTTTCAGGCGCGCCGTCGTTTCCGACCCCGCAGCAGGTCGTCCATGCCGTCTACGATGTCATGCGTGCCAACCCCGCCCTCTGGAACGAGGGCGATGATTTCGGCAGCCTGCCGGAAATGATCTCCGCGGGACGCCGCCGGATTCGGAAGGCCGACGTCGCGCTCGCTTCCGAGAAGGGCGACAAGGCGCTCGGTCTTGCCCGACAACTGTATGCCCGGCTGCTCGCCTGGGGATGGCTTGAAGAGGAGGAATACGGGCTTCGCGTTACCGTGGACATGGCTATGGGACCGCTGCTCGTAATCCAGCGGCTCGCGAGCCTCAACAAGGATCTCTCGCAGCGATTCGGCGGCTTGATCGTGCAAATTCGCCTCAACCTGGAGGCCGTCGAAAAACTGAGGCCCGAGATCACCGACCGCAAGCAGCGCGAAGCCGCGCTCGCCGTCCGCGAGGCGCGCAATCAGGCCGACCAGTTCACCAAGAGCCTGCGGGCCATTCTCGCCGATCTGAAGCGCGTCCGACGGACGGTCATGGAATCGACAACCGTCGCTACCCGGCTGGAAGCCTTTTTCGAGGAGTTCGTCGACCAGCTCCTGCTGAAGGATTTCGAGTCCATCCTCACCGTCAACCATCCCTACCGCTTCCGCGACGCCATCGTCGATCTCGCGCGGAGGATCTCCTACACCCCGGAGACTATGCAGGTCCTCGCCGAGGAGTACACAGCTTCCAGCATGGCAGCCGACATCGAGGACGGTCGGATGGCCGCGGCCGACGACCTGCTGGCCATCGAAAGCATCTTCGATCAGATCGGGGAGATGTTCGATAGGATCGACGCCTTCCGCAGGCAGCTCGAAGCCCGGGTCCGCAACACCATTAAGTACGCCGAGCGGGGCGGGCAGGGACTCGTCGGCCGGGCCGGCGACCTGGTGCGGCGCCTGGATGCCCTACTGCGGGACGGCAGACACCACAAGGCGACAATCGAATGGAGCATCGAGCCGCTGCGGTCACCCTGGTCGGAGCACCATCAGGCGCCGGCCAGGCAGCCGCGCCGTCCCGTCGACGCAAGAGAGCTCGCCGAGCCGCCGTCGGACCCGCTGTACGAACTGCGGAAGAAGCTTCGCCTCGAGTACATCGCTCGCATCGCGCCCCGCCCCGAGGATGTCAGACGATTCCTCGAGGGCCAGGTGCCGCCATTCACGACCAGGGAAGCCCGCTTCATGGAAATCGATACCGTGGACGACTTTCTCGCCTTCGATTGCGCCCGCCGATATGCGTTGACGGGCGAGGTTCCGGCGCAGGTCGCGGCCGGGTTCGATCTGGAGCCGCGCCCAGACACGCCGCCCCACGACAGCGAATGGCTTCGCTGTGCGAACTTCGCGGTCAGGCGATCCGGCCACGTCCGGAAAGCAGAGGCAGCCCATGCTCAGTGAGTTCGATAACGTCGAGCGCTCCTTCGGCGCGGAAAAGGCAGCCGACCTGCGCAAAGCGCTGCATTTTCTGTTACGGCGGCAGTTCGTGTTCGCGGGAGATCCCCGGACTGGGACAGTCTACAACACGATCACGGATGGCCGCTTCCGCAACGTGGTCGACGGCTTCTTCGATAGTTGCGGATACCGCGTCCATCGCGATCCGGAGGCGCAGTGGGCCGGCATCGTCGCCATGGACGAGGACGTACCGCTGCCTCGAATGAAGCTCGACGAAACCATTGTTGTCCTGGTGCTGGCGGCATACTGGCAACAGGAGGTGAACGTCGGAGCGGTCGAGGACCGGGCCGTCGTAGTGGCCACTTTGAACGACCTGTTCGATCGCTACCGTGAGATGGCGCAACACGGCGGCGGAGGCGCGATCTCGGCCGCCCGCTTCCGGGACATCCTGCGCGAGGCCGCCCAACGCAGTTTGGTCGAGATCGGTGATTTTGACGACGAGCAGCAGGACTGCGAGATCAGGATCCGCCCGATGATCAAGCTGATCAGTGGCGGCGATGCCCTCCAACGGCTTGAGCGCTACGTGCGTAGCGAGGAGGCGCGGTTTCCGCAGCCCGCAGGAGACGAGGCATGATGGAGCTACGCCACCTGACCATGGTGAACTGGCACCTGTTCGACATCGCCGACATCCACGTGACAGGACACGTCGGGGTCCTGGGCGAGAACCGGTCCGGCAAATCGACAATCCTCGACATGGCACAGGTCGTTCTCACCGGCGGGAGCCGGCGGTTCTTGCGCCTGAACGCGGTCGCCGGCGACAGCGGAAAATCGCGCAGCGGTTCGAAGCGCAGCGTCGTCGATTACTGCCTCGGGACGCTCGGCGAAGACCAGCGCCGGCGCGACGAGGCGCGCACCTACGTGGCGCTAGGCTTCGAAGACAAGGAAGGCGATCGACCGCCGGTCACGATCGGCATGGCGCTTGAGGCGCGCAAGTCCGACAGCAGGGAGACCGTGCTGGCACTGTTCGTCGCCGTCGGGACCGTTCTGAGCTCCAAGGACTTCATCGAGCAGCGAGGAAAGTCGCAATTCCCGGCGCCGTGGGAGGACGTGCGCGCCCGGATCGTCGCGGCGGTCGGCGAGGGCAACTTCGTCAATCATCGCGACCGGGCAAGCGACTACGTCCGCGAGTACATGCGCCATCTTCTGCCGCATTCGCCCTATGGCGAGCAGAACGCCAGCGCCCTGCAGAAGTCAATCGTCAACGCGATGACGCTCGACCACAACCAGACGGCCACCCAGTTCGTGCGGAACTACATCCTCGAGGACAGTCCGATCGGCATCAAGGAGCTGCGCGAGTCGATCCAGACATACCGCAACATCAGCGAAACCATCAGAAAGATGCGCCTCAGGCTCGAAGCCCTGAGGGCGCTTCGGGTCGTCCTCGGCACCCTTGAAGAAGCGCTCGAGACCAAGTTCAGGGAGGAGTGGATCGCAAAACGCGCGACTTGGCTCGCGGCGCGCGCGATAAACCTGGACTTCAAGACCAAGCGGCGTACCGAGATGGCGCGCCGGGACGCCGCAGCAAAAGAACTCGAATTCATCGACGATGACGTCAAGGCGATTGATAACGAGATCGAACGCCTCACGGCCGCGATCGCCGAGCACGATGCCAAGACCGGCAGAAAGTCCCTGCAGCAGACCGCCGATGTGGCCGGGCAGGCAGCGCACCGCGCCTCGGCGGACTTCAAGGCTCGTATGGAGAACATCCATCGCCTGGAGCCGCTCCGCGCGATGTGCGCGGACGGTTTCGAGGACTTCGTTCCTGCGCTTGAGCGCCTTCTGACCGCCACCGCCAGGGCCGACATCGGGCGCGTCTCCGACGAGCTCTCCGCGGCCGAGAAGTCCTTTGCGGCAAGCGGCGCGAAGTGGCTGCCGAAGGTCGACGAAGCGCGTCAAACGATCATCGCGGAGCTTTCCGGGCTCCGAGGCCGCCGCGACGAGGTGCTCGAACGGATCCGACAGCACGCCGCAGGAGGGGCGCGGGCCTATCTCGGCGATGACACTGAACTCCTCTGCCGCAGGCTGCGGCAGAGGGGAATGGACCCGCGCGTGCTCTGCGACATCATCGAAGTCGCCGAACCCGAGTGGGTAGGAGCCGCCGAGGCGCTCCTCGGCCGCGACCGGGAAGCCGTGTTCGTGGACAGAGCGGATATCAGCGCCGCCACCTCGATCTTCAAGGAAGGTCGTCGCGAGTTTCGCCATGCATCGCTAGTGAGCCTAAACAAGCTCGAGCAGTTCAGGGCCCAGCCGGAGCGCGGCACTTTCCCTTCGATCTTCCGGAGTCAGGATCCGGACGCGATGGCCTTCATCATGCGCCGCTACGGCACGGTCCGCCTCGCGGACACGCTCGACCAGTTCAACAGGCCCGGCCGGGCTATCATGAAGGACGGCCTCTACGACGACGGACTCGTAAGGACCCATCGCTGGATCGAAGCCTCGCAGCACAAGATTGGAAAAGCGGCCCAGGCGAACGCCCTGCGCTCCCTGCAGGATCAGGCCGAGGAACTGGATCGGCTCCAAACGGAAAAGAGCAAGGAGGCCCAGGCGGCAGAGCAGGCCTTTGCCGCTCTGAAGAACATCTGCGAGGGACGTGACGATCTGAAGGCTAGCGCCGCTGCCTTCGCAGCCGCGCAGACAGAGATCGCCGAAGCCCAGGCGAGGCTCGAAGCGCTCGAGGGGGCGGGCGACGGCGGACTTCGCGACAAGAAGCGAGCGCAGCAGAAGCTGAAGGGCAAGAGACTCGACGAGCGAAAGATCCAGCAGAAGGCGTTCGGCGAGCATGACGGTGAGGTCAGATCGGCAGAGAGGAGACTGGGAGAGGGCGAAAACGTACCCGGCTCCGAGCTTAACCTGCGGGTCGCCCGGTCGATCTATCGCAAGACCTTCCCGCTCTACTCCGCCGCGAAGGGCAGGATCGTGTACCGCGAGCGCCTCAATGCCTCAGCCCAGAAGGGCTTCGCGGAGAAGCACCGCGCCATCGCGGACAGGGCGCTGAAGGATGCGGACGCCTCGGACGCAGAGCGCGCCCGCATCGAGCGGCGGGTCCGCGAGCTCCTCTACGATTACTTCGACCAGTTCGGGATGAGCTCGCAAGTCGGCGCGGAGAGCGAGCCGCTGAGGGAGGTGAAGCCCTGGATGGACCAGCTCATCGCGGATATCGAATCCAACGAGCTGCGCCAGTACGAACGGCAGGCTCGGGAAGCGGCGGAAAAGGCCTCCACCCTGCTGCGCGGCGAGTTCATCAACGCGCTCACGGCCCGGATCGGTAAGATGGAGCGGGAGCTGCAATCGTTGAACCGTAGCCTCTACGCACATCCCTTCCACAACGAGCGCTATTCATTCCACCGCACTCAGATGGTGGAATTCCAGCCCATCCTGAAGATCATCGAGATCGCCAAAACCTCTCCGGAGGCCCTCGATATGCTGTTCCGGGGCGACGGGCCCGATGACTTCCCGCACAAGGATACGATCCTTGCGCTCGAGGCATTGCTCGAAGATCCCGATAAGGACTTCACCCAGTTCGAGGACTACCGCAATTTTTACACCTTCGAGATCCACATGGAGGATGTCGCCACCGGCCGCTCGACCCGCTGGGAGCAGCGGCGCGGGACTGGGTCTGGCGCCGAACAGCAGGTGCCCATCTACGTCGCCATCGGCGCCTCGCTGGCCGCCGTCTACGGCAGCGCCGAGCGTCGCACGGGCAAGCCCTCCGGCTTCGCCCTCGCCATGTTCGACGAGGCCTTCTCCAAGATGGACGGCAAGAACCAGCGGCAGATGATGAGCTTCTACAAAAACCTGGGGCTCCAGTTCGTGATCGCGGCGCCGTTCGAGAAGCGGGTCGCCGTGCTCGAGCACATGGACACCATCGTGGAGGTGGACCGCATCGGCGAACAGTCCAGGGCCACCGTGGTGGAACTGAAAGAGAAGGCCAAGCGCGAACTGATGGCCATCGATCCGGACCTGATGTCCGAAGATGAGCTCGCCACCCGTCTGGCCGCCGAGTAGTCATGGCGCGACGTTTCACGGACGCGATCGGCCTGCTGAACGACCTGCTCGATCGCTTCGAGGCCGGGGCCGCAAGTCCAATCGCCCACCCCGACTATGCCGCTTTCTCGTCGGTAGTCGCGGCGGACGCTTTTCTGAACCAGATCAGGAAAGCCGAAAGTGCCGGCGCGGTGTCCTTTGGCTGGGGGCGCGGCGCCAAACGAGACCAAGTGGCGCACGTGCGGTTGGCCTCGGCGGAGATCTTATATCGATGTCTTGGCCGCACACCGGCGTCACGCATCGCGGAGGACGCCGCCGCGCGGCTTGTAGCCGGAGTGGCGCTGCACGAGGCCCTGAAGAACAGCGGCTCTCAAATCGCAGAGGTGTGGGCGCGGGGTAAGACGTGGCATGGATTCGGTTCGTCCGATGTCGACACGCTGCGCCACGCATTCGTTCTCGCCCAGGCGATCCTCGATAATAAGCATCTGGACGTCGACTACAAAACTTTCTCGCGACGTACGGTGGGGCACAGCAAGATACTCGAGCGCATCGAGGGTGCCGTGGTCCGGCTTTTGAGCGGCATAATGGACTTTCCACCTGGCGCCCGTCCCCGCGATGCACTGCGAGCGATCGGACTGGAGCGCTTCGCGCCGCCGCTGCTGATCGCGGGCAAGATCGACCTCGACGGAGCCGATCTTTCCAGCATATCTCCGCACTATCTCGGAATCGCTCCCAAGGAAGCAGATCGCGTCCGCTTCCGGGAGCCACCGGCCTACGTTCTGACGATCGAAAACTTCGCAAGCTTCAACCGGCACATCGCCGAGGCGGACCCCGGCCGATTAGGAACGACCATGTATGTCGGCGGGTACCCCTCGCTTGCCACCCAGCAGGCGCTCCGGACGATCGCAGGATTGGTATCCGAACAGACGCCGATCTTTCATTGGTCGGACATCGATCCGGACGGCACCTGGATCTTCCACACCATCGAGCGCGCCGTCGATCGACCGATCCGTCCCCACCTCATGAGCGTCGAAGTTGCCGAGCGTTTGGGGCAAGTGCCGTTCAAAAAATCGGCACCCGCTCGGTGTTCACCGGCCTCCGGTATCGCGGCTCTGGCAGCGTATCTGGCGGAAGATGGAGCCAAGACGCTCGAGCAGGAAGAACTCGATCCAGTCCTGCCAGAGCTTCATTAGAAAATGCCCGCGGATGAACGCGGTGTCGATCCGGATGAGCTTCCTCGGTCGACGATCTCCGTCGGCCTTTGTTGAACAACACCTGTGTTCCGCAGAGACGCCATGAGTAGGGCGGCCCCTTGCCGTGCTTCGACAATCCCATTGGCACCATGGCGACAACGCTCCGAAGCACCGCCTCTCGCCTCCAGAAGTGAAGAATGGGAATCGCTTATGACGGGGTGTTAGTCCGTTGATTCGACTACGAAAGCCCCAGCCGGTCAACGGTTTGTCGACATTCGCCCAACAACACCACTATGTTGGTGCCGTCTCCATAAGCGCGCGGCGATGATCGGCTCGGCCATCGACACTTGATGCCGTCCTCAGTGGTGATGCCGACCTCGGCCCTGGCCGAGGTCCCAACGCCGCTGTACCTGGCCATGTCGGGCAGTGCGGTAGCGCGGGAAGGGCAATTTAAACTTGTCGCAAGATCAAGCGATTGGTCGATCGCGCTCGGCCTTCAAGCTTCCGTGTCGAGGAGTAAACTTAAGTTCGTTGGAGGCATCGCCTCGACGTGCGTAGCGCGAAGGCGCGATTGATGGCTCAAGGCTCAGGCTGGAGCATCGCTCGTGCTTGCAATGGGAGCTCTGTCCGCCAATAGCTGCAAGCGCAGCACAAGGAGGGCCGCGTAGACGGCCTTGCCGATCGATAGGCCAATCCAGATACCAACTGCGCCGAGATCAGTTTTCAGGCCGAGCACGTAACT
This sequence comes from Bradyrhizobium shewense, assembly GCF_900094605.1. Lineage (GTDB taxonomy): Bacteria > Pseudomonadota > Alphaproteobacteria > Rhizobiales > Xanthobacteraceae > Bradyrhizobium > Bradyrhizobium shewense. The sequence goes on from NZ_FMAI01000036.1 coordinate 27,572, forward strand.
GACCGAAAGCCCAATCAGCCAGTAAGCGATGCCAGCAAAGAGGAGCGGCACGCGTGTGTCCTTTAAGCCACGAAGGCCGCCAGCCGCGATGCTGTGGACGGCATCAGTCATGAAGAAGCTCGCGCCAACAAGGAGGAGAGTTGCAGTCAGCTTGATCGTGGCGTCGGCGTTGGTAGCCGATTGGCCGACGAACAGCTCGGCGATTTCGAACCGAGTGCCGACCACCGCAATCGTAGCAATCGCCGCGATCAGGATACCGAGCAGCATGGCGGCAGCACCTGCTCGCCAGATGCCGGACAGATCGTTGCGGCCGAGTGCGTGTCCGACGCGTACGCTCACTGCCATCCCGATGCAGAATGGAATCATGAACAGGGCCGTTGCGACCTGGAAGGCAATCTGATGGGCGGCAACGGCCGTGGTGCTGATCACACCCATCAGAAGCGCCGTCGCAGAAAAAAGGCCCGATTCCATGAAAATGGCAACCGAGACCGGCGTCCCGATCACGATGAGCTGCCGCATCAATGGCCAATCGAACCGCCACAGATATCGGAGCACCTGGTAGTCGCGATAGGGGCGACACTGTGTGACGAACCAAATCCCGGCAAGGAAAGTCGCACTGTTCACGAGGCTGGTCGCAAGGCCGGCTCCGAACAAGTCAAGTTGTGGCAAGCCGAATTGGCCGGTGATCAACAGATAGGCCAACACTGCGTTGGTCGGGATGGCGGCGAGCGTGATCCACAAGGCTGGCGTTGGACAGTTGACCGCCGCCATGAAATTGCGGATCGCCAGGAACCACAATGCCGGCAAGATGCCCCAGGCCAGCCCGAACAGATATTGTTGAGCTAGCCGCGCGATGGCTGGTTCGTGGCCGAGCGCAAGCACAATTTGCTCGCCCTGCAGCGGCAAAACCATGATCGGCGCCCACAGAACGATTGCAACCCATAGCCCCATGCGCACCGAGCGCCGTACCAGAGCTCCGTCCGCCGCACCACATGCTTGGGCCGCGAGCGGACCCACCGCCGAGATCACACCGGCTGCGAAGGTCACGCCGACCGACAAGATCATGCCGGCAAGCGCGGCTGCCGCCATTGCCTCAGTGCCGATATGGCCGATCCAGGCTAGATCCGTCGCCATCATCGCGATCTGTCCGAGCTGCGTGAGCGCGATCGGGGTGGCGAGTGTTGCAGTTGCGGCGAGTTCGTCGGTGAGTTGACGGCCAGCTACCCATTTCGCCAGCCGACGAGACCGCGATGCGGGCGTTTTTTCTGCTGTCTTCCTCATGAACACGCTGCCCTGGATTGCGCGCTTCAGCTATCTTTCTGCCCTCGCTGACACGATCTTATCGCTGCGGTCGCGTTCGCATCATCGGCGCCATGGCCAGCGATAGCATGTTCTCACAGAACAACCCACCGCTCAAAAATGGTGAGAGCATTCTGGTCAACGTCCGCAAAATCTTCTCTCTATTGACCGCTGCCATAGTCAATCACCGTCGTGATTGCGACTTTAGCTGTCTCGTTCAAGACGTCGTTTGTTTCAAGCCCGACAACAGCATCGCCTCCCACGAGGTGCTGCGGGAAAACCGACGTCGTTTCTTCATAAAAACGCTCGAGCGGCATTGGCATGCCGGTTGCTTGAATCTGTGACGAAACCACTTGTGACCATGATGCTCGTTCAGCATCCGGTTGAGGTATTCAGATGAACTTGCCCGCTTGATCGATGGCAGAGGTCTCCTGATGCGCTTTCCAAACCGTGCGCCCGCGTCGCGAACTCTGCCATCTTCGGATCGCGCCCGGTTTGCCGGGGAGAATCCGATTGTCTTGTAAAGGGCTCGGGACGAATGGCGGTCCTCAACAAGATCGTGCACACCAGGGTAAGGGCGTTGTACCTCAGGACGCTTGTTTGCGTCAGTTTTGGCCGGTGACTCAAGCGCCGGGCATCTGCGAGATACCGAGCCTGGGTTCGTGAAGCTAAGCGGCGGCCTTAAATCGGTGCTTTGCAGATGGTCAATGAGCTGATGCAGGACGATTGGGATCCTGAGAAAATACTCAGGCAACAGGACGAGCTCAAGGTCAAGCTGCTTCGCGCCCGATCGGTCGTCGCCGAATGTAAGGCAGAATTGGCGGATCTGGAGCGAAGCCTTGAGCGGCGAGCGGTCTCATCGTCGATCGATAAACGCCAGCGCAACTCTGCGGCAAACAATTCAATACGTAACGCACGACCGCCCCAATCGCGAAGCGTCGATGATCCTGTTGACCAGGATGCTGCCGTGGCGTTTTCGAGTCGATCATGGGACCGCTGAAAGCTGCCGCCGCGCACGTTAGCGGCGAAAGGTTTTGTCACGGACTTGGCGAAGATCTTGAGACGCATGGTGTTGCGAGCCCGGCGGGCGAACTGGACAACTGGATGCGGCACTGCCGATAGGCTCGGCTTTTGGTTGATCGCATGCGCGAAGAGTAGCACTGACGTATCGCCGCATCTTTGGCTAGAATTGCCCTGTTTCGGGGGCTGCTCACGTAGATGTCCTGAATCGAATGTCGAAGAGCTCTCCACCTTGAGCCAGGCAGTTCGCTCGTTTTGTTCGTCTTCAAGGCGCTCAAATTGCCGGTAGACCTGTCTGGAGGGGGACGCTAGGGCGCGTTCAATGACGCGATGGTTTGCTATGGCCGTGGGCAAGGCATGATTGCAGCGCTCATGGGTCTGCGCCCAGGTGAAGCTGCGGCCCTCATAGACCGAGTTACTGGTGGTGCTGACCGCGGAAGCCGACCATGCCTCGTCCGGCACTGCATGGAGGATGACGAGGACTGGCTGACTATGTCCGCAAATGATCACAATGCACCCGAAAGAGGGCAGGTAACGGCAGTCACCTAAGTTCGTGAGAACCCAGGAAGAAAGTTTCCCGGCGCGAATGCGCTCCAGTGCCGGCCGTAGCCTCGTCAGCTTCTCGAAAGCTTCACCGAATACGGACTAACCCAGTGATCCTGGACGGGAGGCTGGCATGGACTCGGGGCTCAATCGAAGCGAAGCGGATCGCCTTGGACAAAGTTTAGCGGCAGCGGCGATGAACAGTCCATCTTCCTAACCCCGCGGGCGCTCGAACTCGATCTTGCCGCTGTGAAAGCCGATCCGGCCGCGCGTTCCAACGACGTGTCGCTACACATCTTGCGGCGCGCCTTCCAGGCTGAACGGCAGCTTCAGTGTCGGCTGACTCTGGGCGCTGCTGTCAGTTCTTGTAGTGCGGGTCTTTGATCGAACGTCGATGCGACGGAGCGTACGGATTGACGCGCTGTTGAGATGCCGCAAATCGGGACCCGGTCGGCACATAAGCACTGTGAGAACGCCGAGAAGCTGTTTGGATTTTGGACGACCGCACAACGCTTCGTCGTTTTCGCGCATAGGCAAGGTGCTACGGCGCGATCGCACGGTCGAGGCCTCTGCTGCGTCTTATAAATGTCATCTTGCGCGGGCCAGTGACGCGCGCGACGGCTCGATCGAGCCAGCGCTCAATAAGACAACGCACGCGGCAAGGTTGCGTGTGACAAAGCACGAGCAGGTCGATGATAAAGCGTTTTCGCAACTGGGTCCTATTGTCCATACTGACCTCCATGATTGTCTGCCCCGCCGCAAAGGCGCAAGACCGTCGGACTATCACCGAACCTGTTGCACCTCATACGGTCTGCGATCGCCCTGTGCCTTCCGGCAAGAACGATACAGTTAGCCTACAGGACGCCATTGAACATTGCCCCGCTGGCGCTGCAGTTTATCTCGGGCGCGGCGAGTATCACTCAGGTCCACTCGAGATGAAATCGGGCGTGACCTTATGGGTCGGACGCGGTGCGATGCTGATCGCCATTCCCGAACCTGCTGCTTACGACAAGGGCCTCGGACAATGTGGTCGCATCGCGGACAAGGGCGACGGTTGCCGGCCATTCATCAGCTTTTCCAAAACGCGTGGCGGCGGCATCTACGGAGAGGGCATCATCGATGGTCAGGGCGGAGCAATTATTGGCGGCGGCGCGGAAAGCTGGTGGCAGCTAGCCCGGCGCGCCCAAGCCCAGGGCGGCAACCAGAACGCCCCGCGCTTAATCCAGATCGATCATGCGCAGGACATCACGTTCTCTGGTGTCACCTTGCGCAACGCTCCCAATTTTCATGTCGCGATGAGCCGGGTCGAAGGTGCCACGTTTTGGGGCCTCACGATTGATTCACCGGCGGATGCCCGCAACACCGACGGCATCGATCTTGGGGCGAGTCAGGATGTGACCATCACCCACAGCTTGATCCGTACGGGTGACGACAACGTCGCAATCAAGGCCGGCGATAATGGCTCAAGCAGCCATATCTCGATCATTGATAATTATTTCGGCTGGGGGCATGGCATGTCGATCGGCAGTGAGGTGAATTCCGGGGCCAGAGACATATTGGTGCGCAATCTGACGCTGGATGGTACGACGTCTGGCCTGCGCATCAAGAGCGATGTCAGTCGGGGCGGTCTGGTCGAGAGCGTGACTTATGAGTACGTGTGCCTGAGGGGCAACAAGTGGCCGGTGGCTTTCGATACAAAGTACGATCCGCGCGCACAAGGCACGAGGATTCCGGTCTATCGGCAAATCGTTCTCCGTCATGTGCATGGCGACACCGGTGTGTTGCTGATGCGCGGCCTGGACGAGGGGCATGCACTTGACGTGACACTCGAAGACGTCCGATTTGCCAATTCCGCGACTTGGCAAGTTGAACATGCGAACGTCACCGCAAAACATTCCGACGTATCACCGCCGCTGCCCGGCCGAGCTGCAGAACCGCTGCTGCGCGGATCGGAGGTATGTTCCAGGGCATTCCGCGACGGCAATCGGTAAGCACTACACTCGGTGCCGAACTCGGTGCTGAGCTCCGCATCTGGCGCAAAGATGACCGGTCGGGACGAAGGTCAGCCTCATGCCCCGAGGTGGTTGCAATTGTACGACGGTTTGCAGGGCCGCGAATGCGAAGGTGACGTGCAGGTTCTGATTCGGCGCGAAAAATGTGTTTGACCATGCACGGCGACTATCCCGCGGCGGTACCTTATATCGGCTGCGTCGAACGCGCTGCGAACTCAACGAAGAGTGAGATCACATGCGAATTTTGGTGCCGTTCGCGCTTCTGGCTGGATGTTTCTTCGTCTCGGCAGCGTACGCTCAGCCAGTATCGGTGTCGCATGCCGGAAATGCAGACTATCACTCCGTGCAGCAAGCCGTCGACGCGTTGCCGACGGAAGGGGGAAATGTCCGGATCGCGCCGGGCATCTATCGCGAGAAGGTCAAAATCTCCAAATCCGGTATTCATATCGAAGGGACTGGCAGGAAGCCGGAGGATACGGTCATTGTGTATGGCGACGGCGCGATCAATGTAGGAGGAACCGGCCGTTCGGCGACGCTGGATGCCGCTGGCGATGACTTCCGGCTCGAGAATCTAACCATCCAGAACGACTACGCCCTCAATCCGGCCAATCCACCCTCGCAGGCAGTAGCGCTGTCCATTACCGGAGACAGAGACGTCGTTACGCGGGTCCGCCTGCTCGGTGCCCAGGACACGCTGTTTGCCGGTAAGGGACCAAACGGCAGAATGTCACGACAATACTTCTCGAACTGCTACATCGAAGGGCATGTCGATTTCATATTTGGCAACGCCAAGGCCTGGTTCCGGCAATGTGAGTTGCACGGCATTGCCAATCAAGCGGTCATCTATACCGCTCAGAGCAAGGCAGCGCCGGATGAGGACAGTGGCTATGTTTTTGATCATTGCAGGCTAACTGCCGACCCTGCTGCGCGCTATATCGCACTTGGCCGCCCCTGGCGCCCCTACGCCACAGTGGTCTTCCTGTCGGCGAAGATAGATGCCCCCGTGATCGCGGAAGGGTGGCGCGAATGGACGCCCGGCAAGACCGATACGTTGAGGACAAGCTATTATGCTGAACACAGATCCTTCGGCGTCGGGGCCAACCCCTCAGCCCGCGAGCCTCACTCCCATCAACTGACAGATGGCGAAGCTGCGAGATGGTCGCTGAGCGTGTTCTTCGGAGGCGCCACAGATTGGCTGCCAAAAGAACCGTATCGATGGAAGACAAGGCAATGGTGACGAGACGACGGCGATCGTCGGATGAATGACGGGGGAGTGCGGATATGACGGCGGCGTGGGCTGTCACCGACATCGCGCTGGGCACCATATTTGTGGCTAATCGAAAACCTCACCAGACGGTTACTCACGAACAGGGAAACGCGCAACTGCGTGCGATAGCCCAGTGCTGGATGAACGCGATGCACGGTGTGGAAGGCGATCAAGTTCACGATGGCTGCCTTGCCTCGCGGCGATCGGCAGAGCCCTTGAGATAGGTGGGTAGCGCGGGGCGCTACAGCCCCTGGCTATGTCAGAACCGGCCGTGAACCCCGCGATCCCGCTCTCGTAATCGATCGTTGATCCCGCGCCACCGAGCGAATAGGCCTGGACGGGTCGCTTCTGCGCCGAAATCCTTTCCATACAGCCAACGAGTGTCCCCGGAAAGGTTTGTACTTTCGTGTTGCCTCTCGAACAACGGAGGGATCGATCGTGCTCACTTCTGTTGGAGCTTCCAACCGGCGGTAGTAGCGACTCAGCCGTCTGGAGTGGAAGGAGCCGTTTGGCATTTCCACGAACTCACCGCTGGGCCGATGCAGCCGCCACGTGCGCAGGATCTTGCCGCATCCCTTTTTCCGGCCCTTCTTCCTGACCGCTGCGCGGAACGAAACGAACCGGTCATCGTGTCGATTGTCATCCATGGTCGCCCGAAAGCGTTAGCCAGGGAAGTCAAACTGCCCGCGTCGCCGGAGCAAAGCTCTCGATAGTTCCGTCCTCCACTTCCGATGCGCCGTTGAGGCCCGCTGAGATGTTCGGGCTAACTCTAGCGCACCACGGTCTTCAGGTACTGGTAGGCCTTGATGATCTCGACCAGGCGATCCTCCGTGGAGCGGTCGCCGCCATTGGCATCGGGATGGTGCTGCTTGACCAACGCCCTGTACTTCGCCTTGATATCGCCGAGCGTCGCATTGGCATTCAGGCCCATCACCTGCAACGCGTTGCCCTCGACATTGAAAATCTTGCGCGCCTCAGGTTCGGCCTTCGCGCGGTGGCGGGCACCGGCGCGTCCGTTCAGCTCGACGAGCGTGCAGAGGGCATGCCAGTCGTCCTCGAAATTGGCAGTGCTGCCGGTCATTTTGTGTGCGCTGATGTTCTCGCCCATCTTCCAGGTCGGACGATGGCCGGTCAGCGCGTCCTTCTGGTAGCGCGCAACCGCTTCCGCGTCCATTCCCGAGAAGAAATTGTAGGACTGATTGTATTGGCGAACATGGTCGATGCAGAAGTGCCAATAGGCGCGCGCATTGTCGCGGCCCTTGGGCGCGGGATGGGTAGCCTTGTTCTGGCAGCCAGGCCATTCGCATAGCGCCGCGGGCTGGCGCTCCTGCGCTTCCTGCTTATTGATGCGAATGGAGTCGAAGATTTCGGATGTGTCGATCAACATGACCTGGCTCCGTTGGCGGAGCGGCAGTTAACAGAGCCGCTTCTATGCTAGAGACTTGGTTTGGACGGCAAGTCGGGTCTGACTCGGCCTTTGCGTCTAGTTAGTGGCATGATGTAGCGGGCACTTTCCAGCAATTGACATGCCAGGAGTCGCGAAGTTGATTCAGACCATCATCTCTTTGAGATTTCCGATCGACTCAATCGAAATTTGCTGTCGGGTTCTGCACATGGAGGTCTTGAATGGCACGGGGCGAGTACTCAAAAAAAGCCATGCGAAGGCACTGCTCGGCGGTAATCTGCGCAACGACGAAAGCGAGCGACGTCTTCTGAATCTTCCTTCGAAGCTCGGAAAGTCTTCCGTCTTGCGTAGCGAAACAGAAAGCGCATTGTCTTGATTTGAAAGGCATTCGGAGCCGCTCGTTCACGGATCAACGCAACTCACAGCGTCTGCGCGCCGCCGACGAAGCGCCCTGCTCACCAGCCTACCCAGCACAGTCTCGAACGATTCGCTGTTGGAGCGGGTGGATGCTAGCGCTGGCACGGCAGCCGTAGGAGGTGCTTGGCAAGGCGATGCAAACCAGGAGATTGCCCGGAATGTGCAGCAGGCGACAATTGGTGCGACCCAGGTCGCTACAGATATCGCCGAAGTCAATTCGAGGTGCGGATCAGACGGGCACCGCGTCAACGCAGGTGCTTGCCGCTGCCACGTCCCTGGCTGAGGATAGCAACCGTCTGAAGCTGGAAGTGCAGAGATTCCTGGCCACCGTAGCGGCGGCTTAGCAAAGCTTTGACGCTCCTGAAGAAGCCCTGCTCGAGTGCGTGATGTCCCTTTACCTTGATCGGATGTATGTTCCACGCCGACCTCTTGGGCGGCGCGACTGAGGCATAAGAGCCCAATAGGGGCCTGAGATCAGCAGCTGCCGACAATAGGTAGTCCGTGCAAAGCGCCACTTTGCTTGAAAGGGGGTGCCTGCGAATGGGATGATTGCCGCTTTTCGTCAGGTCGAAGTCAAAGCTAAATGGGGCGGCAAAACGGTCGCGGCAGCTCCGAACATTGGTGAGGCGACATCTGTTACTGTGCGTCTGATGGCTCTCCAGCGGCTTCGATCGAAGAAAGCGAACCTGCCGGAATGCGTTCAGGTCGCCATCAGCTCGGCTCGCCTTTCACCTACAAGGGTGGCCAATCGATAGGCCTGCAATAAAGTCCCCTGCGGTTGATCTCAGCAAGCAGACTGTCGGCGCGATGCCTCGCCGGAATTCCAACAGGCCGTGTGCCCGCTGGTGCGTCCGCCGCCACCTGATCACGAATGAGCTCATACATTCGAATAATGAAATGGTCGGAAAGGCCTGCGAAATCTTCCTCCGGCGTCTTGGTGCTTACTGTAGAATCCACGTGATTAAACTCCAACTCGCCAAGCTATCCCTGCAAGCCAGGCGATCATTACGATGGTGGCAACTCCCAGGAATCCAATAGGAATTAGCTGATTGCCATTTCGCCGATGCTCGCCTGCATTCAGGGTAAAGTCCCGGCTTCTATTAAGCATTCTGGTCCTCTGCCCATTAGCAAATTTCCGACCTTTCATGCTTCGACAAACACCCGCGTATCTTAAAGGGGTCGGCGATCTCGCCCGAACAAAGACAGTCAATCCATTTCAACCATCTCAGCCGCGAGCTCTGCCACTGCCCGCCGGCCGACCTCGGTCGTTCCCGAGAGTCTAGGTATGCCGCGAAGCTGTAGCTGCCTCACCCGCGTGAAAGCCCCAGCAGCAGTCCCCCAACCATTTTGATTATCCAAATCATTGAATATCGTATCTGACTCCCGCTAAACGCGGATTCACACACGTTAAGCAGGCTAGGGCCACCCGCACATTTTCGCGCTTAGAGCCTGCCGATTGCGGCCGCTCGATTGGAATGGAGCTCCGACCGATCCTGGACGTTCATTGGCCCCAAGACCAGCGGCGGGTATTTTTGTGAGTTGCTGGCGAAGCCTACCCGGTCGGCTCGCCAGTCCTATCTTGACTTCCGGGCTTCACCACCCTCGCAGCGGCGCCCCTTGAAGGGAAGGTGTTTTCGGCCATTGCCGGCAGAATTCGGATTCCCGGTCAGGCGATAGTGGACGGCGAGATCGTTGTCACCCGTAAGGGGCGAGCTTTTCCGAGATGCTGGCAGATCTGGCTGACCAGGACAGTTGCCGTATTTCGGTTCGATCTGCTCTGGTTCAATGGCACGGACCTTGGTCCGGAGCCGCAGCTGGAGCGCGAGCGGCTACTGAAGGATTGACCGGCATAGGCTGGAGAATCCTATGCTCTATAGCGAGCGTCATGAAGGCGGCGCGCAGCCCTGTTCGCTGCCGCCAGCAAGCTCGACTATGAAGGTGTCGCTCAAAAGCGGATACATCGCCTACCCCTCCAAGGGGCGGGAAGCATGACAGAAGAAAAGACCGTCAAAGGCAGGTTTTCAATTGTCGGTGCGGTCAAAAAAATCCACCGGCGTCGCCGCGCTTAGCCTCGGCAAGCACGAAGGCAAGGAGCTTGTCCAATGGGGAAGGTGTCACGGGCGAAAATCGCCCAGCGCCAGCCAAGAACGCGAAGCCGCTGGAGACTGGGGCGTAAGCTCAAAGAGTAGCTTGAGTATGCAGCTCAGAAGGCCAAGTCCACGCTGGTTGAACCAACATTTGTTGCATCTTCCGAAGGATTGCTGCACGCGAGCTCGTTCATAAGTTTGAGCCGAAAATAAACATATGTTCCTGCGGCGCGCAGCATGAGGGCGTACGATCGTTGCAATAGTAGAAGGAGGTCGCAATGGGATTGAAGGGCAGGCGGTTCAAGCAAACAGAGTCTCTGGAAACGAGATAGACGCAGTTCGCACGGGATATGCGAGATCAAGCGGAGCGAAAGCCTTCAGGTGATGAACGCAGCGCCTTGCTGAAGCGCGCTCAGAATGCCGATCAAGCCATTGATCTGGAGCGGCAGCTTCGCGAGCACCGCTAGGAAGCGTCGGGGAGCCGCCCGACGGATCGCGCGCATGACAAACTTTCCCAGATTCTCCATCCGGATTGGCAATCCTTCCGATCCAGCCTCGTTGTTGCGGATTTCGTAGTCCAGAGTCTCGTCGGCCCGGAATAGAGAAGGGCTTCCTTCACTGAAGGTTGGTCTCGACAATATCCGAGACGCTCAGAGCTGCCCTCGCATACACCGGCGAGCTGAGACAACGATCCGGATTGAGGACGACCTAGGAGTGACCGGGCCGGAAGTTGCTCTAATACGGCAAAGGCGCTTCATAAGGTGAGGCCGTGCTCATTGAGCACCTTATCTCTGAGAGCCCCCTTGATCTCAAGGGCGATCTCTTTGCGAACTGCGGCACCCAACTCTCGCTTGGCATCCTCGACAAGGTCAGCTTCGACCCCGATCAAACCTTTGTCGGTGAGCTGTTGCTGCAGCCGGCTGTCGAACTCCGTCCCCATTGAAGCAATGAGCTGGTCCTGTGTCCTGGCGTGATCCTCCGGTGCGATGCGACGCACGACGTCGTCCCAAGGTTGCCAGTCCGCCGCCAAATAGTCGGCGAATTCCGCCGCCTCCCTGTTCCGCACGGATGTCTCTGCGCTGTCAACGTCAGCGTCGGTGACGCCGGAGACCTCAAAGAAGCGCATGTCCGGGGCGACGTGTTGCAGTCCCAGCCGCTCGCGGAGCTTGTTTTGATAAGCAAGAAAGACCTCAATGACGTCGATGTCTTCGACGCTGTTGCCCGCGCCTAGCGAGTGAACCTTCTCGCGCGCAATTCTCTCCAGCGCGTCCAGGCGGAACATGACCCGCCCCAGATCGATGAGATCGGGAAGCCGGGCCTTGTTGTTATAGGCGCCGTTCTCGACGTCTGCGATGAGGCGTGCGGTCTGCATGCCGTTCCAGGTCAAAGTTCTGCGATCCTCGCAGCTCTGGTTGGCGTCCAGGGCCAGTTGGAAGTAGCGCGTGCACAATTGCGGGTTTTTCGCCGCCTGCCGCAGATCATTGGCCACCGACTGCCGGAATTCTTCATTCCCAGAGTTCACGGAGTCGAACAGTTTACCAAGGAAGAGCGCGTATTCCCGGGCTCCCGGTTCTTCGGCAACGCTCTGCCAAGCTGCCAGCACCTCTCGATCGCCCTCCTGTGGATCGCCCCGGAGCCAGTCTGCGACCCTTTCAATGAGAGCATCGCCCTGTCCATCGTCTGTGCCGGACAATTCACCGGACAATTCGCTTTCGTCATCGCGTGAAAGGTGGACGGTCGGACCGACATAGCTCTCGGCGCTTAGGACTGTCTCCAGATTCGTCAGCACCTGCTCCGGCAGCGGATTCTCAGTCAGAACTATGCGGCCACCAACGCCCAACTGCGTCAGCAGGTCCTCGGGCAGACTCGTCAACTGGTTTTGGCTGGCGTCGAGAAATGCCAGTCGACCAGGGAGGGCCTCCGGCAAACCCGTTAGTTGGTTTTCGCTGACGTCGAGAAACTGGAGCGTGGCAGGAAGGACCTCCGGCAGATCCGTCAACTGATTGTGGTTGGCGTAGAGATACTGGAGCGCAGCAGGGAGGACGTTGGGCAGATCTAGCAACTGATTGTGGCTGAGGTCGAGAAACTCCAGCGCAGCAGGTAGGACCTCGGGCAAGCTCCTGAGCCGGTTGGAGCTCGCATCGAGACCTCTGAGCTCGGTCGGAAGCGCGGGCAGGCTGGTCAGCTGATTGCCCCTAACGTCAAGACGCTGGAGCGAAGCAGGGAGGCTATCGGGCAGAGTGGTCAGCCGATTGAAGGGCACATCGAGCACGACGATACTGGTTGGAAGTCTAGGCAGGCTAGTAAGGGACAGCGATTCGAGATCCAGCCTAGTGGCCTCGCCGCGAGCATTCACTCGCCTTACTGCTTCTTCCCGATCCTCGAGCGGGCCCACCTCCGTTTCAGCAGCCCAATTCTCAAGCACCTCGTCCTCATTTTCCTCTGCATGGGCTGAGTCCCCGGAGTTTGCTGCGTAGCCTGTCATGACTGCGTTCCACCGCGCCGCCGCGCCGTTTTCCCCGCCCTCTTGTCCGGAAGATGCAGAAGGGATGCGACCGCCGCGCTGAATCTGTCCTGCCTCAAAAGGATCCATCTCACCCTCCTTTCGAAGCTGAGTAGACTCAGCCCCTGGTGACTTGCTCTAGGACCTAAGACACTTAGCTTTCGATAAGCTGACAGACTATCGACGTAAGGTGGCAACGATGGCACCGAAGCCGGCATGACTGTCGGTACGACGATTTTGGAACAGTGACTCAATCTCGGCCGAGGATAGTTATCTCCAGCCTACACGTTTCTGCGGATACCAAGGCGGCAGCGGCTTCAGTATAGGACCCCAGAGCCGCGATGGTGCTTTATCCCAACGGCGGCCAGCGGAGTCTTTTCGGCCGAGGAGCTGGAAACGTCGGGCGGCAGGCGGTCCGAACGGCCAAGTTCACGGAGCCCCTCTCAGATGCTCTAGGCAGTCGATGTCGAGCTTGGTCTTTGCGAAGTTGACCGGTTCACTCGCAAGCTGGATTGCTTCGCTTATCATTAGCAAACTGAGCAAGTCTGACGTTCTGCAGCGACACTCGTCAGCTGATCGACAGGTCGGCCCGCTAACGGCAGAACGTTACGCCCGTTGACTGTCCTGCCGGACTTATCTGGTCAACGAAAGGCAGCAAGCTCACAGCAGTATCGATCAATTTGCCGGGTCGGGCTCGTGTGAAGCTGTATCCACTTAAGTCGGCGAGAGCCGCAGAGCACGTGCACCGGCGGTCGAACGATCATGTGCGGCGCAACCACCTGCTTCGCGAGCTTGAGAAGCGGGATATTCTTGCTTCTGACGATGGAGAAATTGATGAACACGGGACAGGCACAGTGGAGTGCAGGTTCTTCCTCGGCGCCTTCTGAAGACGCGGACCAGGAAAGCTACCTCGGCGGCTTCAATCGTGCCGTCGCGAATTTGGTCGAAGCCTTGACCGGGTATCGGACCCCAGCCTCCGCGCGCGCGCAGATCCTGGACAATTGGGTTGCCGAAGAGGGGCAGGGCGAAGCCGAGAATAGGCGACAGGGGCGCAGACGAATCAGGAATTCGGATAACACAGGCTCGCGCTCGCTGGATTTGTCCTCGCTCTCGCTGACCGCTCTGCCCGCCGCCCTGCCGCCAAGGTTGCTGGAACTGCGCGCCAGGCACAACGAGCTAAGCAGCCTGCCTGCTATGTTCCCACCCGGTCTCCAGCATCTTCTCATTAGCCATAATCGCTTGACCAGTTTGCCGGACGATCTTCCGGCGACCCTCTCTGAGCTGGAGGTCGCTGACAACAGCTTGACCAGTCTGCCGGCAAACCTTCCGGCCGGGCTCGAGATCCTGAACGCAAACGACAACCGGCTGACCAGCCTGCCGGACGCTCTCCCGAGCGGGCTCACCTCGCTTGCGGTTGGTGGCAATCAGCTGACCGACCTCCCGGAGTCCCTCCCCTCGTGGCTCATTGAACTCAATGTCAGCGGCAATCAATTGGCCAACCTACCCGACCCTCTTCCGAGCACGCTCCAATCACTCAATGTCAGCGGTAACCGGCTGACCAGCCTGCCTGAAGGTCTTTTAGATGCTCTTGTGCCGAATAATAGCCTCTACTACCCGCATCTGGAGAGCCTCGAATTGGGGGATAACGCGCTGCCGGACGATGTCCTCGCTCATCTGGCGGCGGCTGAAGCGCCACCGCAGCTTGCGCAGCAATCCCTGCATGAGGCTGCCGCACACTGGCTCGCAGACGACCCGTCCGCGCTGGCCGAATGGCAGCACTTTGCGGACGAGCCCGGCGCCCAAGACTACGCACAGTTCCTGGAGAGGCTACGAGGCACTGTGAATTATCGCAATGGCGAGTTTCGGCAGGCAGTGGCTGATGATCTGCGCCAGGCAGCGGCAAATCCAGGACTGCGTGAGCAGTTTTTCACACAGGCTTCCGAGGCCAACGCGAGCTGCGAGGATCGTGTCACCTTGCACTGGAACGGTATGCAGACCGCGCGCCTTAACGCTGATGTTGAGGACGGGGTATACGACGACCGCCTAGGTGAACTGATCCAGCGCGGCCGCGTTGCGTTCCGCCTGGAGGCGCTGGACGGGATCGCGCGCGACAGGGTCAACTCGCTCCTCAGCCTCGACCCGAACATAGACGACGTCGAAGTCTATTTGGCCTATCAACATTTGTTGCGCGAGCCGCTGGAGCTCAGTCACGTCGCCCCTGACATGCGTTTCCTGACGGTCTCTCACGTAACCCCGGATGACGCTGCGCAGGCGCTGGACCTGGTTCGGGGGCAGGAAACGAACCAATTCACCGACTACATGGCAACCCGCTGGCAACCCTGGGAGACGGTGCTGAGGCGCATCGCTCGGGACGAACATGCAGCGATGCGAGACCGGGTGGTCGAAGCCATGGGCGAAGAGTTTCAAACCCGCTTGGATCAGCGACTGGCCGAGCATGGTCTTCTAGGCGATCCGGATGCCGAGCGGGTGCTCGGAGCCCAAGTCCGAAACGAGATCGCTGGCGAGATCAAACGCGAGGTCATGCACCGTGTGCTCGCCGAGCATGGCCTCGAACTATGAGGCTCCCAAACCGCCGCAGAGATATCGATTATTGCTCTGTGGCGGTACCTCAAGATCGATCGTGAAGGCTCGCCCATCGCTGCCAAGGTGCTTTTGCGCCTTGGCAATGCGCTGCAGTCGATGAGGGTCTTTCGGTCTTGCCGAGTGACGAAAATTCCCGCGTGCCAGACGAGGGCGTTTCTACGTCCAGCCGAAGGCGCTTCGGGACGAGCGCTCCTCGGTCGAAAAGTTGTCGAGGAGACCAAGGCGCGCAGCGGTGAAATCATTGGTTGCGGAGGCGCTGCCGCAGCCAGCCAGCTCGATTTGACGAGGCAGCTAACTGTTCGGGCGGTGATGCTTGAATTCGGCGCACGATCGTGAGGCGATCCATTGTTATATCGGTGGACGAATTTCGTCAGTTCGACAGGGGACCGGCGAAGAGGTGCGGTAAAACTGGAGGACCCCTCGTCAGGCGGGTGCCGATGCGAGGCCGGTCTTGCGCGCAGCAACATCCTGATCTCGTCAGCTTTTCGAAAGGTTGCGGCTACAACAATCGAGAATCTGATTCTTGCTGAACGAGCTGCTATCTGGCCGTAATCCAGGCCCTACGGATTGCTGCAGGGTCTATATAAACATGAGGAGAGCAGGATGGATCCGGTTGACCCATTCTTCGATTCAGGAGCCTGGACGCAAGAGTACGCCGCCCTGCAGGAGCGGACTGGGCAGCGAGCGGGCAGCCCAAGCGAGCAGGGTGACTTTGAAAGGCGGCTGCAGGACTTGAATCTCGATCCGTCTGATGAAAGGAACTCAACTTCGCCTGATCGGCCAGCCGCAGGAGGTGGTCGAGCAGTCCGGCGGGAGGATTTCGGCGGTTCGATGCGGGCGCCGCCGCACTCCGCTTTTAAGGAGAGTGCGCTGGGCGGCACGCGCCGGAGCGTAGACACTCCCACCTTTCAGCTTCCCGGTTCGGGGCAAGTGCCGCAGTCTAGTTTACGAGATGATCTCTTCAGCAGCGCACGTTACAGCTTTCCGGACGCAGAGTCTGCCGCCTCGGCCAAGGGCGGAAAAAGCCGCGGTTTATGGTCACGCTTCAAGTCGGGAATCGGCAAGGCTCTTGGCGGGAGCAGCAGTGAAAAGTCGCCGCGCGAGGTGGGCCAATCTGACGTCTTTTCGACGAATTTGCGAATTGATTACGCCAGGCAGCCAGGCCGAACGCGCGGGGTCCCTCCGGCCGATGAGGAGCTCATTGACGATTTCAGAAACAAGGCGACGGGTAACCTCAGCGACGGCACGATCAAGAATGCGGCAACCGATTTGCGCTATTTGAGCGCGCGCCTGAGCGGGGCCGGCAGGCCCTCAATTGCGGATCGAATTCGCCGGGAATTGGAAAACGCGCAGCAGGACAATCCGGAGGTGGGCAGCCACCAGCTGGAAGCTGAGCTCGATGAGGACGTTGACACCTACGCAAAGGACCGCGCCAGGCGCATCAAGGCCGCCTTGAAGAAGCTTCGTGAGGTGGGGGCCGGTAACAGCTTGGTAGCCGATGTCCGGCGACTGGCTCCTCAGGATGCTGACGCAACCCTCATCCGCATGTGGGCGGCGGCGGAAAAGGCGACAGGCAGGATCGACCCGAAGACGATCGACAGGCAAGCTCGCCGCATGTCGAGGCTGAGTGAGTGGCTGCAGACGCATGACCGGCCACCGATCGCCGGCCGACTGTCCACCCCTGGGCTCGCCCAGGATGTCGAGGAGTACAGGCACGATACCGACGACAGCAAGATCAACGCTGATCTGGTCAAGCTTGGCCAATACGAGCAAATCCTGGAGGCGAACAGGGCGCTCGGATTGCTGCCTCCTCAGGACTATGGTCATCCGTCTGCGGAAGGTGCTCGGCAGGTTCACTCGCCGCAGGAACTTCCCGCAATGCCGGCAACGCCGAGCGCGGGAGCTTGGGAATGGCTTGGCGAGCAAATGCACGGGCCCGCCTCATCGATGCCAGCGCCGTACCGGGGGGAACACGCTGCCTCATTACAGCAGCTTCCTGCAACGCCAGCGACGCCGAGCACCGGAGCCTGGGACTGGCTCGGGGAGCAGATCCACGGCCCTGCGTCACCGGTTCCAGCGCCGCACTGGGCCGCCCAGGCTGATCTGCCAGTCGAACTTCCTGCGACTCCAGCTACCCCAAGCCAGGGCGCATGGGCCTGGCTTGGGCAACAGATGCAAGAGCCCGCATCGTCGTCGTCAGTTCGGCCCCAATCGTCAAACATTTATGCCGGCCTCGATTCCTTCGTCGATCTGGACCCGTCAACGCCGTACCACTTGCGTGACGATGCGCACTCTGCGCCAGCACCTGAGCTTGCAGCCGCATCGTCGTTCGCAGGACTGCCGACGGCGGCTCCAGAGCTACGGGATATTGGCACAATTGTTGGCGCCGGCTGGCGCCACAGCTCGCAGGCGGCTTCAGACGTGTTGATCGATGTCTTGGGCAATATCAATCTGCTGCCAAACCAGTTTGGACCAAGTCAGTTTGCGATCAACGGTGAGCTCTATTCGGCTAGGTTTGGACCGGGCGGTCGCAGGGATGTTCGCCTGGTTCATCACCCGCGCGCCGGTGGGACGAACGAGGCCGGGCCATCCCAGCCGCTGCATCGCCCACCGCCAATCGTAAGCGCAAGGCAAACCGAGGAAAGTGCAGTCGATCTTGGCTATCTTATCCGGGGCGGCTGGGAGCATAGGGAGCGATTCCTGCCGTCTTACCTCGTGCGCGTTTTGGAAGGCGAGCGCATCATGCCCCAGCCTGGGCGGCCGACCTATTTCGAGATCCGCGGAGTGCCTTACAGGGGCGAGTTGGTGGAAGGCGAGGGACGCCAGCGCGTTCGCATTTTTCCTGAACGTGTCTGAAGAGGCAGCAGGACAGCAATCCCCGTCTTTCGGCGGGGCAGCTCGCGTGAGGCGTTCTATACCCGGCTTTTGGCAGACGAGATCGGCTGCTAGGTCACGGACTGAACCATGCAGCTTCCTCTTAACCAGGCAGGCTCATTGGATTCTACGAATTTGGTGCATGCCC
Source organism: Bradyrhizobium shewense (assembly GCF_900094605.1). Taxonomy (GTDB): domain Bacteria; phylum Pseudomonadota; class Alphaproteobacteria; order Rhizobiales; family Xanthobacteraceae; genus Bradyrhizobium; species Bradyrhizobium shewense. The sequence goes on from NZ_FMAI01000036.1 coordinate 45,751, forward strand.
TAAGCGCCTTCTGCAACCCTGATCCTTTCACAAAAACTCGCCAATTCTAGTCTAGAAAACTTTCGCTCAGCGAGCCCTGCAGATCGAGCGCATTTGTCATCGACGAAGCACAGCGCGGAGTGCAGCCGACGGAACAAGCGCCGAGAACATGGCTACCAGACCAAGGTTTGCTGACGAATGCTTTTCGTAACGATGGGCCAAAATCCTCGGCGGGCGTGTTACTTCGCAGCGTGCATACGCTTAAGCCTTCATGCGCAGTTCAGTTATTACGCTATGGAATGACTCCTCGCGATGACTTTCAAACAGCTCTTCCGCTCAGTGGTTGGTGGTAAAGAATTCGATAAACCATCGTATAGCTCGTTTCCCGCTTCCTTTGGGTCTTTATCGCACAGTCAGCTATTGGAGTGCAGACTCGAGCGGCGATTGTCTCCGCCGTCATCGGACAGGTCGATTGTCGCGAGCTATGTATTCGGCTAATTGGAAAAGCGTGGCGAGATGTTGATACATCATGTAACAGGAAAGGTCATGCCTGAGACAGCGCACGATCGCGATCTCGCTTTGGACTTCACCAAAGGAGTGCTCATTATTTTAGTGATCGTCGGCCACCTGATCCAATATATCCTCTACCGAAATGAAGGGTTTTGGGATTCGGCAAGTTTCAAATGGATCTACATGTTCCACATGCCTCTCTTTATGGCGATAAGCGGTTATCTTTCCTGCCGAGCGCTAACGGGAAAGCCCTTCACGAAAGCCATCTGCGATCGTGCGATGCAGCTCCTGTTGCCTATGCTGTTTTGGTGCTCTCTCCTGGAGACATTAAAGTTGACCGTGTTTCCCCGACCGGCGGGCGCAGTAGACAACGTTTTGCAATTCCTGAATGATTTCGCCGGCGCATACTGGTTCGTCTGGGCCGCGTTCATTTGCTTTCTTCTCGCCAAAACTGTTTCAATCTTCAATCATTCCTCGTCCTGGGTCTTCTTGGTATCGGTCATTCTGGTCGTCCTCGCACCTCTGACCTTTTCCATATTCCCTCTCATAAAGTATACGTACCCGTTTTTCTGCTTGGGATTCGCATTTGCGCAGTCGAGAGAGCGGTGGACGAGCATAGTGCGCTCTCAGGGGCCGTTCTCGATTATGTCTGCCTCAATGGTGGCGATGATGTGCTTTCTGTTCTGGCGCAACGACACTTATGTCTACAACAATCTCGCTTTGGTCCAGGATTTGCAATCCGCAAAGAATGTGCTTCTGATGTTTCTTGGCTCCGCAGCTGCCTCAGCGGTGATGATTGAGGTCCTACTTCGATCATGGAATATTGGCCGCTCAAATCGGGTGGTCCGCTTTATCGCCGCGAAACTGGGGCCGAGCACGCTGGTGCTGTACTTGATCCAGAGTACGGTATTCCGTCTAATGGATTCGATACAGTATGGAGAATTGTGGAGCCCCACGACGAGGGCGGCCGCGGCTGCATTTCTCGGGGCAATGATTGTTGCCGTCGCGCTTGCGGTTCGCTGGACCGTGCGCGACATTCCTTATCTGTCCCAGCTCATGCTCGGAGTGCCAGCCCGCTCCTTCGTTTGTCGAACCATTTCTGCCGATAAGTAGCTGTAACCGAAGTCTCGTCAGAAGGCTCTCGCAGACCATCGTAGATTTGATCTGCGACTGAGTATTTGCTTCAGAAGGAGTTAGAGGACGGCCTGAAGAAGGACGGACAAACGAGGCGCGCCAGGTTCACGGAAGAGCAGATTATCGCGTATTGCGCGCAGGAGCATGAGGCTGGGGCGAAGTCAGCCGACCTGCTCGCAAGCACGGTGTCATCTTGATGTGCTTGTGCCGATCTTCTGCGGCCAAACCTCACTTTATCGCGCTCCTTCATGAAGTGAAGGCCAGCCACCAATCCTGGTAGGCATCCCACGAGCGCTCTTGGCGCTACAATTCGCAGCCCGTGGAGCTTGATGACACTCCTGGGAAGGCGAGGTGGTAGCTTTGTTATGGCAAGGCAGCCCACCCAAGTTAGTGGCGCGTGGTAGGGACAGCGCTTTTCAGGGCCGACAAAGCGCCGAATCACGTTGCCGCTAACTTCCACTTTGGTCGAAGTGGACGGTGATCATAAACGGGACAAGCGTTCGCCCGCCGAGCTGAGGCGCCTGGGGCGGATATTACGCGCTGACCAGATGACACCTGGGGCCATCATCAAATGCCGACGCAATCGCCTTTTGCGGTTGCCCGACGATGCGTTCGGGGGGGCATCCCGCGCATTCAGCCTTCACGCTCGCAAGGCGCTGACTGGTATCTGGGAGGGTCGTCCGGCCTACCTATCGGGCAGACCCCCTTGAGAGCGCTGCCAGAGTGGGGCTCAACGTGCGGACCGGCGATCATCAGCGACACTCGACGAGCAGCGAAAGGGCATTGTTGGTTGGATCGCCGTCCACCGTCGTCTTGATGTACTTGTGCCCGTCGTGAGTGGCTCACACCACATCAACCGTGCGGCCGTATTCTTCGACATAGAACTTCCATTCGCCGCTCTCGATGTCTTTGATTGCCTGATCGATGGATCGCTTCCGCTGCGTTCCGTCGGGGTTTAGTCCGCCGACGTGTGTGATCCTTTCGCGAGGGTTCTTTCCGTCCTTCTTGTTACTGCAACGAATGCGTGCGCGTTTGGCCATTCGAGTCTCTCCTAGATCGGCAACAAGCTTAGACGAAGGTCGTCGATCAAGGCTGCCATCAATCATGGTAGGCTCGCTGGAGTCCTTTGCGATACAAGTTGGCGGTACCCCGTATCGCGATGTGCCCTTGCACGAAAGCGGAAGGGGCGGGTTGATCATCTCGGCTTTCCGAAAGCTCCTCTGCTTATTCATCATCAAGCATGCGCCGAAGCTCACTTGGAGGGAATTGCTCCAGATCCAAAGCAAAGTCTTCTGGATCAATAGACGCTGGAGCGGCAAGGTGATTATCCTGTCGTCCGAAAGCTCGTCATGTAAGTCCTTTGCCAGTTGCTGGAGCTCCTCGGAAGGCACGGAGACTGGGACGTGTTGATTATCGACAAGATCCAGTACTCGCCGAAGCTCCCCCTGAAGAAGCTGCTCTGAATCGAATGCGACTTGCTCCTGGATAAGAGACGGCGAGGCGAATTGATCATCGTTTCCTTTCCTGTAGCTGCACTGCGGACTCATCATCAAGCAGTTGTCAAAGCTCCCCTGGAGGGGGCCGCCCTGGATCGAAAGTAAATTCTTCTGAATCAATGGCAACAGGAGGAGCGAAGTGATCATCCCGTAGTCCGTGAAGCGCGTCGTGCAAGTCCTTTTCCAGTTGCCGCAGCTCCTCTGGAGGGACGCAGACTGGCGAGTCGCTGGGTTGATCATCGAGATGATCCAGTACTCGTCGAAGATCTGCCTGAGGGAGCTGCTCCGAATCGGATGCGACCTGCTCTTGGACGAAAGCCGAGGTGGCGGGCTGATCATCTCGCCCCTCGGTAACCTCCTGTGCGTCTTCATCCTCGAGCAGTCGCCGAAACTCCGCTGGAGAGAACTGGTCTGGATCGAAAGTAAACTCTTCCGGATCAATGAATAACAAAGGAGCTGCATGATCCTCCAATCGTCCCTGAAGTTCGTCGTGCAAGTTTGTTTCCAGTCGTTGAAGCTCCTCCTCTGAACGGACGGGAACTGGCAAACGGATCGCTTCATCATCAAGATGATCCAGTCCGCGCCGAAGCTGCTCCTGAGGGAGCTGCTCTGGATCGACCGCGACCTGTCCTTGGAGGAGAGCCGACGCCAATGGGACGGGTAGATTTTCCTGCACCTCCTGATGCTCCTCTTGCCGCTTAGCTTCCTGCAACGCGCCGTGCTGCGCAGCGGCGCCGTCGATGCGTATCGGGTCCGTCAGTGACGCGGTTTCGGGATTGATTGGAGGCACGTTGGGAGGAATGAGCTTGGCGCGAGTGCGCCCCGGACGCACGATGGGCACGACTACGCCCGTCGACCGAAAGGTCCGCAGATGCTCTAATGCTCTAATAAGTCTGTCGCTCTTGCCGAACTCGTGCACGTCACCGCTATCGGTCAGCGACTTGCCGTCCAGGCGAGCAACAATGCTTGGTTTGTTTTTTGCGAAGAGCCAACGGCTATAGCCAAGAAGAGAATTTGCATACTGCTTCGCCGGGCTGGCGGTCATCCCGCCCTTGATGAGGGCCTCCTCAAGACTCAGGATAACAGGAGCATCCTCGGGATAAAGAGGCCGCCGGTCCACCGCCCCCCGGATTATGACGCCCGTTGAGGCGACCGGCATTGCTCCGCCACTTCCTCCTGAAGCGGCGCTTGCGCTCGGTTTCCGATAAACCAGAACTTCTTCCAGATCGTTCAGCGTCCTCTGTCTTTTCGCTGCTCTCGATTGAGCTGCGTCATGTTCATGATTGATGGGGGCCTCCTCGCTTGCCAGAAGATTGCACCGGGCACGTGCATCCATCGCTTCGTCCGGGGATTGCTGGCCATCGTTGGATGCTTCTTTCGCTGAGGGGAGCGCGCGCGGTCGCCCGCGAGAAACCAAATGACCGGAATCATGATACGCACGAAGCACGCGTACGCCTGTCTTCATGAGGGCGTCTTTCGGAAAGTAAGTATCTAGGTGATTAACCAGGGACTGGTGGTCCCTTAGATCAGTCGTTTGGCCACGGGCGCGGAGATCATTCGCCAGTCGACGAAGTGCCTGAGTATAAAGCTTGACCGTGTTCGGTTGTGGGTTCTTCTGAGCCGTATATTGAGCAATCGCCCTGTCGATAAGGTCCCGGTCTTCTGTAGATAGATGTGGATAGGAGCCTCCAGCGGCGACGGGCGCGGGTTCGGCCTGCCTTGCCTCAGCCAAGTGCTGCTCAAAGCCATCTTGTCCGGCCTGGCTTGTCTGCGGCTCTTGCGAGACCTCGTGCTGCACCTGCGACCAAGCTGGCACGTTAAACGGGTCAAAATCTTGCAGGTCCACGCTACCTCACCTCCAGGATCACCTGAACAGGTCTGCTTACTCGGGCAAGCTTTCGAGAACCTGTCCTGGCTATGGTTCCGGCGGAGAGCTATTCGCGTGGCTAACCTCGGAAATGACCGCGTTCGGGGCCAGGCTCTCCTGAACAATCCGCCTCACCCTCCCTGGGATACAACGACATCGTTTTGTCCATAAGCTCTTACAGCTGGCGCACCCTGAGATCCCAACGGGCTTGTCTGGCGCCGGTCCCTTCAACAAGATCGCGAAGCTCAAGTCCCATGCGGCACGAGATGGTGGAACCAAAATGGCGTTTGCGATGATCAGAAGAATATCAACGTAGATACCAACAGATTGAGCGCGTGTTCAGTTTGGGACGTGTGCGTGATGCTTGTGGGGTTATGAACGTATGATAATCCCACGCCTGCATATATTCCCGGAGCAAGATGGGCGGTATATGTTCCGGTGATTGCCGTTGTATCACGATGCGCAAGCTGGCCTTTAGCCAGGGCAGCATCCACCGCAAATTTGCTCCAGCTCGTCTTGCTAGCAACGAGTGCAATCAGATCGCTGGGCCGGCTATCAAAGGGCCCTTTCGCATAAAGACGAAGCTCGTAATATTGGCTGATCTTGTTGAGGACAGGCGGAGCTCCCATGATGGAGAAGCCGCCATAGATGCCGCGCGATGGCGTCCCACTCGCGTCAATCTGCCAGAGCTGCCTGTCCGCAGCGATGTAGTGAAAATTATTCCCGCTCTCCCTTTGTTGCTTGGGATCCGCCAAATTCGTGTAGCGGCTACTGTTCAAACCAACGCCCGCCCGCAGCCACGTGTCGGGTACGCCTGCAGCAGCTTTGCTCTTGTAGCCGGCTTCTTCAACGAGAAGGATGCCCGCATTGGCCGTGCTCCAGTTCAAGCCAGTGGGATTCTCGGTTATGTGGGCATAGGCACCATCTGGACTGATTGAGCGCTGGACGGAGACCTTGTTGTACAAGCGATCGTCAAAATTGTACTTCAAGTTGACCGCCGGCGTCGGCGCAGCATTGGTGCTCATCCCTGCCTGGAACAAGGCAGACATATTCGATCCTGTAATCCCTCCGAACAATGTGCCGGTGAACTCATTTTGGTTTCTGAGGTAGCCAAGTTTGAGTTCTAGTGTCCTGTCGAAGAAAGTCTGGTAGTAGGCGAGCGTATTGATTCCCGCTCGATCTGGTCCCGGGCGATCCCACGTCCAGTATTGCTGCTCGGCTCCTACGACAATCTGTCCATCGGCAATGCCAAACCGGCTGAGATCGTAGGTGACGATCATGAAGTTTGCCGACGCGAAGGTCGGATTCTGGCCCATATAGAGCTGGTTTGCGATAGTGCTTCTGGCCGCATTCGGCAGCTGGTTGTTTGCAAAGCTATTGTGTGTCCAACCGATGTAGCCGATGCCGACATCTGCCAGCGCCGACCTAACGCCGTCCTTGTCCTGGTCAATCGTGTCAGCAGGGCCAGGTATGTTGAGCCACAACCCTTTTTCACGCAGATTGTCGTACCTTGCGAAGGGATCGATCGTCTTTTGCGGTCTCATCTGAGCAGCCCTGTCCGCATTGCCGCGCTTCTCGAAAGGCACTCCGGGACCTGCTGCTGGCGCCGGGGCAGGAGGGCGGATTGCCCGACGGATCAGGTCGATCGGGAGCTTTGCGGCCCGATTGGAGGTCTTTCCTCTTTTGCTGGCCTGATCCATAGAACTAGGATCAAGTCCGCTCGCGGTTTGTCCCAGTACGGAATTGCCGACCAGACAAACCGCTAGCGAAAGCGCGATAATAAGCCCAAATCGCCTTCCCCTTGGTCTGAAATTGAAAGAAAGTGCTGCCGTAGCGGAATTTGTCCGAGGCGAGCTCGTCGCAAGAAGGCAATCACGCATGACGTACTTCGAGTCTATGTCTGCCGGCCATGAATAGATTGAACAGCGGCCTGATTGGCTCAGAGTGAGGTCCCGGCGTTTTCGCGTCCGAGGGTGAGGGGGACGAGCCAGAACACGATCCATCCGAAGGGGACCACTCAGGCTTGCTGAACCTCTCAGCCCGCGGCCCGATGATGATCTGGTCCGAAACTCTGCTGGTGCATAACGCCGGTGCGCCGAGAGCCAGCGGAGGGCGCTGGTTCGGCAAATGCTCACGAGCGCGCGGGGCTTGCTGTCCCGGCCACCAAAGCATTGGGGATGTCCACCCTGCTCACTGTGAGTCAGGCGAGTCTGGCGGTGCCGCGCATCTGCATCGAAGGCGGCTTTCTGGACGAAACAGCAGCTACCAGAAAGCAAGGCTCTCCGTGCAAGATACTTTGCTTCACGAATGGCTTCACTAATATCGTTGTCAGCGAAACAGGGGACAATCGCCAGGCTTGAAGGCCGAAGAGCCGTTGAATTTGCGCGCGCGGCAACCACACCACAACATCCAACGTGATGGCGTAGGAGACCGAAGGAATTAGCCGTCGAGCAGCCTTGGCGGGTATCGGCGAGAAGTTGCTGGCTGCCGTCAGCGCCGCAAAACCTGTCTTGCATCCGAATCCTTGACGTGCGCGGCGGTCGTTGGTCACGCTTGCCACGTGCCCGTCATCTCGAACAACCTGCCGGAATTGGTAGTTGATCAGGTGCAATGGTTGCCGGTCCAATCGGCGATTGCGGCTCGGCCGATCAGCCGTGGCGCTTACGTGGCGCGCCCCGGAGGAAGTTGCTGGTCTCGCCAAGCCGTGAGGTGGCTCCATCGAACACACTGCAGGAATGAGTGAACGGTTTGCATTCGTCGTGGGAAAGAAAATCTCCAGGGTTCTTCTGAATGGTGAAAAAATGCTGCGCCATCGCCGGCGAAGATGAGTACCGTTGCTCGCTGGTGACGCTATCATGGAGAACGCGCGCAAACTGTCCCGTTGCGCTGCTCAAGAAGTAGCGTTTCATAGGAGCAGGGCATCCGATCGGGAAGCTCGGCAAGATTGATTATCGTCGACGCTCGCAGCTCCTGGAGCGCGTGAGCATCGCAGCCTATGGCGTCGACAAAACAAGCGCGCTGGAATGGGATCTTGGGCGAGGGACAATGGACTTGATTGATCAAGCCGCCGCTTCAGACTTGCGACCGCTCTTGCGCGGGCCGTCAAGACGAATTCTCCCGGTTTTGGTGCTCTCGCTTGTCCTCGCCAGCTCGTGTGCCGCTGGCGTCTGGCTTTGGGCTAACCTTGAAGCGTTTATCGAGACGCCGGAAGCCCGGGACGTCGCTTCAACGATGAGCCTGTCACTGGAGGACAGGGCAGCCTTGTTTGAGATAAGGTGGGCACAGCAGAAAACTGGCGATGAGATCGCAATACTCAACAGCCGGATCATTGCCCAGCGGGATGACCTCAAAGGAATCTTGGATCAGATCACCATGCTGACTTCGCGGATCGATTCGCTGCAGAGTTTAACACCTGTCCCTTCTGCTGCTTCCGAGCCTCCTTTGTCGCCAGCTCGGGCTGCTTCGAGCGTCGCCAGAAAACGCTTCGGGCGGTCCAAACCACAGGGACCTGTTTCCGTCGGAGGCGCGCCAGTGATCGCCAGACCGAAGACAGCCGAGCCTTGAGGTCTGAGACGCTGCAGGCCTGGTCAACTGTGCTCTATGAGGTGGACCGTAGCTTCGCAAAGCTGCCTCCGGCCGTAAAATACCCGAAGTTTGTGCGGGCCGTCGTCTCCAGGGGCATGTCACTGAGGCCGTCTATCATCGCGCGCACTCCAGGACAGGTGGCGCAGAGCACTTTCCGCATGATCGAGCCGTGTCCCTGAACGGCAGAACCGCTGCGCCTTTCCTTCGAATCAGCTCTCTTCTATTCAGCTCCCGCCAGTTTTGAGATCATATCTGAAAGGTCATGTCATCACACCGCCGCTGCTTCTTCGAAATCCGGCCTGCTGTCTGCCCGAGGCGCTTCTTCGGATCGCCCCCTCGCGAAGAGCTTAGAGGTTTGGGATCTGCTCACATGCGTGGCTTAGTTAACAGGGATGCGGTCGAGATAAGTGTCGAACGCGGCAGCAACGGCGCGAATGACAAACCGGTGCTCCTGCTTGACCCGAATGAATCCCTCTTCAATCTCCACTATCCCGTCTTCGACAAGCATTCCCAGGCGCTCGGCCGAATCGAGAAGAGGAATCGGATCAAATCCGTGAGCAGCACAGATCGCTGGTACGTCGGCCTGCAAATCGCACATCAGACGCTCGATGATTGCGGCGCGGAGGCGATCTTCGGCGGTGAGACAGTAGCCTTTTGAAGTTGCCAGACCGCCAGCCTGAATGTGTTGGTGATAGGAAGCGGTTGCGATCTCATTCTGGACATAACCGTCACGCAAACGGCTGATGGCTGACGGACCAAAGCCGATCACGGTGCTGCATGTATCAGCCGAATAACCCAGGGAGTTGCGGCGCAGCCGACCAGCTTTCTGCGCCAGCGCGAGCTCGTCATTGGGCAGGGCGAAATGGTCGAGCCCGATCTGGCGGTAGCCGGCCGAGATCAGCGTATCTGCAATAGCCGCGGCTTGCTCAGCGCGGGCGACATTATCCGGCAGCGCCGTCTCATCGATCTGGCGCTGACGTTTCATATAGGAGGGGACGTGAGCATAGCCGAAAACCGCAAGCCGGTCTGGCCGCATGGCCACAGCCGTCCGCGCGGAGTCCACGCAGGACCGCACCGTCTGATGCGGCAGTCCGAAGAGAAGGTCGAAATTGATGCGGCTTATCCCATGCTGGCGCAGGCTGTCGACGACAGAAGCTGTCAGCACCTCGCTCTGCACGCGGTTGACCGACCTTTGAACCACCGGATCGAAGCTTTGCACGCCAATGCTCGCGCGGCTGATCCCGGCCGCTTGTAACATTTCGACCATCTCGGCCGTGACCCCACGCGGATCGATTTCTATGGCGGTGGTAGCTGATTTGCTGAATGCAAAGCAGTGGCGCACGAGTTCCATCAAGCCGAGAAAATCGCTCGGTGCAATGGTGGTCGGCGTCCCGCCGCCGAAATGCACGTCGCTCACCGGCAGAGCGCGCGGCACTTGCTCTGCGACCAAGCCTATCTCGTTCCTCACTGCTGCCAAGTAATTGCGGACAGGTCGCTCGCCGCGAGTGAGGCTTGTAGGGAAGCCGCAATACCAACATATAGAGCGACAGAAGGGAACGTGGATGTAGAGCGATACGGGTTCCTCGGGAGGCAGCCGCCTCAGCCATTTCTCGCAAGTCTTGGCACCGACCATCGCGGAGAACTCCGGTACGGTTGGATAGATGGTGTACCAAGGCAGGCGCGCATCGCAATACTTGTTTAGGAGGGAGGTCTGCAAGGCTTAACTTTCCCATGCTCAAACAGCATGAAGCTGACCGATGCCCTCTCTTGTGTCTTTGCGTTATGTCAAACCCGCCCAGGGTTTCTGAGATCCGGTCCCGTTTTCGATGTTACTGCCAACCGCTTAGGGCAGGGCAGGGAGTGAGAGCCGCTCGTTGGCGATCATCCGGACGTTTAGGATATGAATTTCTCGTGCGAGCACGGTCCAAGCGGCTAGACGTGCCCGACGAGCTGTCGCGAACGATCAATCGCTCATCCGAGGGCGCGTCGCTTCGCATCCGCTGACGGCCAGGTCACTTTCGCGACGAAAACAGGAATTGTGGGTTTCACCAGGAGCAGCTGAGCTTGCCGCTGGATCTTCAAACCGGGTGTTTCAAGCAAAGCCGTTTGGTTGCTCACAGAGTTCGACGGATGCATCCGTCCAAGGCCGGCGTGACACGGAAGATAAGTTGCTTGCTAGATGAGAGCACGAGGAGCGCAATACACAACGTGACGCGACGTGCGATTAAAGTCCTTTAGTGCACCCGACGAAAACAATCCTTAATCTCTACTATCGAACGCACAAGCCTCAATTCCGCCATGCTGGTTGTCTCATTGCCACAAGCATCATCACGGATGTACTGATGATGTTGGGGCGACCCCAGCGCACTTTCAGCCCCCCGGCCAAGTGCGTCGGGGCGCCTTGGTTCAGTGGCGTCTCGTCGCTTTTTAATGCAGCTCACGAACTCACAACCACTTTTGAGGTTGCTGATGGCAGAGCGGATCCCGGCCGGATGCATCGAACGAGACCAATAGTTTCTATTCTGCTTCATCAACTGGGTCGAATTCTTTTTAACATCGCCTTTGGAGCTATCCATCCCTGCCAGATCGCGCATATCTATTCCGTTAGCCTTCATTGGCGTCGCATCGATGCGATGCACCTGCAGCTCTCAGTTTCAATTAGACCGCCTGGTCAGGTCTCGACCATCCCGTCACTAGGTTCTCGATGCTGCGAGCTGGAGCCGTCCATGCAGGTGCCGGCTGGGAGATCTTGCGCCTGTTCATTGCATGAAAATCGCCTTCGCATCCTGGCATCCCAGTTCATTCACAATGGATGAAGGAAGTTTGTGGTTCGGCAAGCCATCGAACCTGGAGCTCATCTCGCGCGAATGAGAGCCGAGCCTAGCAGGCGTCAAGGAGATTGCTGCCAAACAGCTTGATCGGTCGAAAGTGGGCACCCCACCCAACCTCTGTTGTACAACGCCGACGACATCGACCGCGTCGGGGACCGGTAAAAGGATGACTATTTTTGTGCGGCTGATTTAAAAGGCAGCACGCGCGACATTTTGACTGCTTCGTGGCCGAGGGCGCTCATTGCCGCGCCTTCGCGTCAATGCCATCTCGAATTGCCTGCGATTTTCTGGCGCTCAGCACATCATCCTCCCTGACATTTCTCCATGAGAACCTAACCGACACACACGCGGGATAAGAGAATGCGCCGCGTTGCAGTTCTACATTCCCCGCCGCTCTTGAGGAAGTCGAATGCGCCCCCTGTCGCGATCCGCAGGGTAGCGAGAGCGTGCCCGATCGCCTCCCATCAGATGCTCTTCTTCCTGCGTTACTGCGCCCCAGATTGGAGGTCCGCGCAAGCCATAGACGAGATGGAAGTACGCCTCATACCCCGCTCGCGCGCCCCGCCAACATTGACCCTCCCGCCAAATGGGAAGCGCGAACGAGATGTGATTAGGTACGGACCGCTCGGCTCATGACGATCAGCTGGGATGCACGAGGTGACCCGCCCCATCGTCGCTCCACCCGACAGCTTTTCGTAGTCCGCGTTGGCGGCTTTCAGAGTTTGGCAAGGCGCGCGGACCAGACTTAAGCTGCGGCCTCCATATGTTGCCCCCCGATCTGACCGTGCTGGATCTCCGCCAATCCCACGAAAGAGTTGAGACTTTCAAGCCAGAACCAATTGGACGCCGGCAACGAGCAGAACCGCCACCAGCATAAATCTGATGCCTGCCGGGTTCTGGCAGTTCAGGCTGACTATTGTTCCAGCGACCGCACCCGCCAGCGCGGAGATAGCGTAAAGAGCCAAATCCGGAGAGGGAAATTGGCCGCTGAAAAGAGCTCCGACGAAGCCGACTGTGGAATTGGCCAGAATAAAAGGGGGTGATAACGCGACGGTCTGCTTCGGTGATGCCCAATTCAGTGTGAGGAGCGTCGGCGCGAGGAACACTCCGCCCCCCACGCCGGTCAGGCCGGAAACCAGGCCAAGAGCCGCGCCAATGCTCACGCTTGCCGTGAGCGGAGTTTCACAAACACGATGGGCAGCCCGTCGCCGCTGCATGATCATCACTGCGCTCGCCAGAAGAAGAACGAGCCCCGTCAGCGTCTTGTACATGTGATCCCCGAGCACAATCAAGCCACCGGCAAGCGACGCTGGCATCGACGAAAAGAGAAGCGGGCGCAGGATTGCCCAGTCAACGACCTTGTTGCGGTTGAAGAGCAACGTAGAATAAGTCGCGACGACAATGTTGAGACCAAGCGCCGTCGGGCGCATCTCCGTCGATGACATACCAAAAAATGCCATTAGCGAGACGAATGCAGTGCCACCAGCCTGGCCAACGCTCGCATAGAGCAGTGAGATGATCGCGAAGAGCAGAGAAGCCATGCTTCACCAATCTTGGCGACGATCTTCGCCGTTTTCCACCGAGCCCGTCATGATTCGTGTATGTTGCGGTCTAACTGTATTTCTGCTTGGGGACGGATCTAAGCGCTTCGCCTGAATCGCTGGCCGGAGGTGCAGTCAGCTGAAGTTCCTCAACGAGTGCCATGTTTGGACCGTCCCATCAATTGCCGAACTTGGCACTTGACCGGGCTGGAATAGGGCTGCGTTTGGGCCCTGAGGGGGCGGCATTCGATGGGGTCGCCGAGGTGAGCTGCATTTCGTGCTGTAGCTCACCTCGTGCCGCGCCTCGCAATGGCGCTGTCGCCTTTCCTCCGCATGTCATAAATGCTTCGACGCTCCTACATCGCAACCAATCGTGCGCGTTCAAAGCCCTTTCTGCGACGTTTGATTTTGGCGAAGTCAACAGTTGGTATGACACTTGCTAGTCTGGCGCGGGTCCTCTCCCTGCTGGAGAAGCGCATGCAAAGTGTCCTCCGCATCAAGCAGATCTCGCGGTTACGAGTATCTCTTGTTGCGCCTTTAAGGTGGCCCCTTACGGTACGTTTGCGCCAAGCCTGCCGGACGGATTCGATGAGACGCCGCACAATGATGCGAGGAGTATGGCTTCTGCCTCGACTGTTCCGTGTTGCTCATCGATCGCGTCGCCGCCGCCGTCGCACGGCAGAGAGTCAGCGAACGGTTAGCGATGGCAATTCGCAAGATTGGAAAAGACATGACTCTCCTGTTGTCTTCGTCTCTAACCAGAGAATGGATGCTGGCAGGACGCTCGTCGGCGCCGCCAAGCCGCTCGAGCTTCGCGGTATCGCGCAGATCAGAGCCCAGGATCTCGTCGTGCTCGGCCTCGAGACAGACCAAAGCGTCGTTCGGCTGCGTTTTCTCGCCATGCAAGCTCAACAGAGCCAAGCCTTTAACGCTGGAGCTGTTTGGAAGCTCAGTCCAGGACCCAGCGGACCTTCTATCGGTGCCAGCATCATCAAACGGGACACCGTTGGGGTTCGTATCGATGGCACAATCCTTCACGGATGATGGGCGATGATCTCCGTGCGCGATCGGCGAACTGGACCGATCACTTCCGCTCAGCCTCGGAGGCAGGGATGACGGCACTATCTCCGGTGTTTGATGCGATCATGCCCGCGCATTCGGCGGCAGGGCAACGAATTCAGCGAAAGGCGCCCGGCACAGCGCGAGCGCTCAGACTACACGAATAACTAACCCTCGAGTTCAGCTCATGGACTGGAATTTGGCTCCGCCGGAAACAAGCGCAATCGAACACGATGACGGGGAGCTCGCTCGTCGTACTGAAGCGCCCATCATGGACCTCTTTAGCTTCACCGAATGCGCGAACCAGACTCATTCACTCAGAGCGCTATTCGAGCTTCTTGTAGGCTGTGCCACCAAGGAAGGCTTCAGTGAAGTGGCATACGGCGCCCTCAACTTCGTTGAGCCACTTCGGCTGGCGGAGTATCCACCCCCGACTGTGGCTGTGAAGTGGCCGCCAGACTGGTGCGAGCGATACTTCAAGCGCAAGTACCATGCTATCGATCCGGTGGTCCGGCGGACGCCGATGCTTTCGCGGCCCTTTTTGTGGGATCAACTCGCCGACCACTATCAGCTTCAACCGGACGAAAAACGCGTGCTGGACGAGGCGAGAGAGGCGGGGCTGAAGCATGGCATGAGCGTGCCATTGTTTGGCCCGTTGGGTCGGGTATCTGTGGTGTCGTTTGCATCTGCGTCCGACGAGGCTGATCCTCAGGACCGCATCGGTCATCTCAACGCGCTGGCCTGGCAGTTTCACACCGCCTATGGCGACATCGCTCGTCCCTGCGATAATGGCTGCGAAAGAAAAGTTGCACTATCGGAGCGGGAGATCAGTTGCCTGCGGTGGGTGGCAGAGGGGAAATCGTCATGGGAAATTGGGAAGATCCTGAAAATCAGCGAGAATACAGTCAATTTTCATATCAAAAATGCGATGCGAAAGCTGGATGCGACCAGCCGGATTCAAGCGGTCGTTATAGCGCTTCGCCTCAATGTTCTTTGAATTGTGAGGAACGGGCATCCACTGCCAAATCGCTGGCTTCCAGCTTCTGGCAAGTTCAGCGTGGCACTTTCGGCGAAACCGCAGATACAAAGCTCCTTGGAGCAAGTCTGAAACCTACGCCGCGTGAGGTTGTGGAGCTTCATAAGCGTCGATGAGACGTCGAATCGACTGACCTGGTACGCCAGTGTTGGAATCAAACTGCGTCGTTCCATCCAGCCAATGACCCATGCTTAGACGAGCTCGGACCTGGTGCTTCGGAACTGGGGAGGGGTGCTGCGGGGGGGGGGAGCATCTGACGAAAGAGCCCCGACCGCAGTCGGGGCTCCCGATTCACGCAACCGCGTGGAGTCCTCTATTTGGCAAAGGGCGAGCCAAACTTGTAATTGAGCCGCGCCGTGATGAGATCGACGTCCTGGTGGGCGCGGTCCGTGCCGAGAAACCCTGTGAAGCTTAAGTTGCTGCGCTGCATGAACAAGTGGTTATACTCGACGCCAGCTGACCAGTTCGGCGTGAGGCTGACTTCGGCACCGGCGCCCAGCACGCCACCCCAACGCACATCATTGCTGTTGGCAAGCTCGGTGCGAGAAGCTACCGAGTTGAGGTGATAGGTGTTGCTGGTCACCGCAGCACCACCCTTTCCGTAGAGTAGGACGGCATTGAACGCGTAGCCGATATGCCCCGTGAGTAGACCGAACGCATCTGTCGTGGTGCCAACGGCGTTTGCCGGAAAAGCGGTGCTGACATTGGAGCCGCTGAAGTCGGCCCAGTTGCCCTGACCTTCGATACCGTAGACCATGTTGAAGATGTGCCAACGATAGCCAATCTGGCCGCCAATGGTCCCGCCAGTCGAATTATGGCAGCCCTCGGGAGCGACGCCATTGAAATCCCAGCAATTGTGGCTCGTTCCCCAACCGCCATTGACACCGATATAGTAGCCGGACCAGTCGATAATCGGGGCTGCGACCGGCAGCGGTGGCGCCTTGGCCTTGACGGGCTGCCCGGCCAAGTCCGTGCCGAATGAGGGAGCGGCCGCACTGAGTGCGCCGATGATTGCAGTTAGAATCAAAATCTTTTTCATTCGAGTGTCGTTTCCTTTCGGTGCCCCCCGGCGCCGTGCGTTTAACAATATGAACGCGAATTGCTGTAACTGCCGCACAACATGTCTTCGAAAGAAATGGGGCGAATCGCACGCCGCGTCAGATTGTGGAGCGCGCAACTTGCCATGCACTGCCTCGACCGAAATGCTGGGCCTGACACTGGTCGCTTCGCGCAAATCTTCTTTGAGATCCGTTCGAGAATGGCCCGTGACGGGACGCAATGCTGCGAGCTGTTTGGCTCCCTCTATCGCTGACTAGCGACAAAGCCAGGCTGCGCCAACACGTCCCGTGCATGCTCGCTATTCAGAGCGTTAGGCAAATGAAGACCGCTGATCGAGGACGCGTCTCGTGCGCTAAAGCTCAGTCTTCCGGCAGGACGGTCTTGCTGCTGCTGATTCCGCTCGATGTCGCCCACTATTCCGGAATGATCTCGCCCACCGTTCCGATTTGATCTCGCCCGCCATTCCGAGATGATCTCGCCCACCATTCCGGGATGATGTCGCCCGGGGTGACGAGGCCTCTTCTGGCTCCGCTACGGTCCCGCCTTTCGGCTTTGCAAGGGGGACCATGATGCCGACGGAGAGGTTTGCGATGCGCCATGTGCGCGATGTGATCAGATTGAAGTCGGCCGGGATGCCGACCCGCGAGATTGCGCGGCGGGTGGGGACAGCCCCTTCGACGGTGCGGTTGACGATCCACCGGTTCGAGGCGGCGGGGCTGACCTGGCCATTGCCCGACGCCATCACCGACGCTGTGCTGGAAGCCCGGCTGTTCGCCAGCGCCGGTGCCGGTCCCGGCACGCGGCGGGGCCATCGCCGGCAGGCGGAGCCGGACTGGGCGGCGGTGCACCGCGAGCTCCGGCGCAAGCATGTGACGCTGTCGATCCTGTGGGAGGAGTACATCGCGGGCGAATCCGGCGGGTATCGTTATTCGCGCTTCTGCGAACTCTACCGCGCCTGGGAAGGCCGCCTGTCGGTGACGATGCGCCAGTCGCATGCGGCCGGCGACAAGCTGTTCGTCGACTATGCCGGCGACGGCGTGCCGGTGGTGATCGACCGGCGCACCGGCGAGCGGCGCAGCGCGCAGATTTTCGTCGCGGTGCTCGGCGCATCGAGCTTCACCTACGCGCAGGCGACCTGGACGCAGGGGCTCGCCGATTGGATCAGCGGCCACGTCGGCGCCTTCGAAGCGATCGGCGGTGTACCGGCGCTGCTGGTGCCGGACAACACCAAAGTCGCAGTGATCAAAGCCTGTCTCTACGATCCCAGGATCAATCGCAGCTATGCCGACATGGCGGCGCATTACGGCACCGCCATTCTGCCGGCCAGGCCGCGACGGCCGCGGGACAAGGCCAAGGTCGAGCAGGCGGTCCTGATGGTCGAACGCTGGCTGCTCGGGCGGCTGCGCCACCGCACCTTCCACAGCCTCGCCGACGTCAACGCGGCGATCGCCGAGTTGATGATCCGGCTCAACGAGGAGCGACCGATCCGGCGGCTCGGTGTCACCCGCCGCAAGCTATTGGAGGAGATCGACCGGCCGGCGCTGAAGGCCCTGCCGGAGAGCCCTCACGAGTTCGCCGAGTGGCGGATCTGCCGGGTCAGCATCGATTATCACGTCGAGGTCGAGGCGCATTATTACAGCGTTCCGCATCGCTTCGTCCGCGCCGAGGTGGAGGTGCGCTTCACCGCTCGCACCGTCGAGATCTTCCACAAGGGTGAGCGGATCGCCGCGCATCAGCGCATGAGCGGCAACCACAAGCACACGACCGTGCCGGAGCACATGGCCTCCAGTCATCGGCGCTACGCTGGCTGGACCATCGAGCGCATCCGTAAGGACGCCGCCTCGATCGGGCCGGCCACCGCGGCGCTGTGCGACCTGATCCTCAACGAGCGCGCGCATCCGGAACAGGGCTTCCGCGCCTGTCTCGGCATCATCCGGCTCGCCCGATCCTACGGGCACGAGCGGCTCGATGCCGCCGCCATGCGGGCGATCGATATTGGCGCGCGCACCTACGGCTCGGTCAAATCAATCCTTGCCAACAATCTCGATCGGCGTCCTTCACCCAAGCGCTCCGCGGACGACGCGCCGATCCTTCATCCCAACATCCGCGGGCCGCGCTACTACAATTAGGAGATCACATTGCTCAAGCATCCGACCCTCGATCAACTCTACGCGCTCGGCCTGCATGGCATGGCCAAGGCCTTTGCCGACATCGAAGCCGGCGGCGATGCCGCAAGCCTTGGCCATGCCGAATGGCTTGCGCTGCTGCTCGAACGCGAAGCCTCGCTGCGGCGCGACAAGCGGCTGTCGAAGCGGCTGCAATACGCCAAGCTGCGTCAGCAGGCCTGCGTCGAGGACATCGACTACCGCACCCCGCGCGGCCTCGACCGCAGTCTGCTGACGATGCTGGTCGAAGGCCAATGGATCGGCGACCACGCCAACCTCTTGATCTGCGGGCCCTCCGGCGTCGGTAAGAGCTGGCTCGCCTCAGCGCTCGGCAACAAGGCCTGCCGCGACAATCGCTCCGTGCTCTACCAGCGCGTCCCGCGGCTGTTCACCGATCTCGCTTTGGCGCGCGGCGACGGCCGCCACTCCCGCCTGCTGCGCGCGCTTGGCCGCGTCGATCTCCTCATCTTCGACGACTGGGGCCTCGAGCCGCTCGACGCCGCCGCCCGCCACGACCTCCTGGAGATCCTCGAGGACCGCTACGGCCGCCGCTCCACCATCGTCACCAGCCAGCTCCCGGTCGATCAATGGCACGCGCTGATCGGCGATCCCACCTACGCCGACGCCGTCCTCGACCGCCTGGTCCATAACGCCCACCGGATCGATCTCAACGGCGAAAGCCTGCGGCGAACCCGCAAACCCGACCGAAAGGCTTGAGCCTGTGGCGCTGTGGACATGCCGCTACGCTTGGACAACGCAAGAGCGTTGCCCACATGCCCACAGCAGGAGCAACAGAAAAACCAACCCGTCGAGCCGCGATTCAAGATTGACCACGCGGCTTCGCCGATGCCAGAAACCAGACAGCCAGAATGCCTCGCGCCCCGGGCGAGATCAAATCGGAATGGTGGGCGAGATCATCTCGGAATCCTGGGCGAGATCAAATCGGTACACCCGGGCGAGATCCTCGGAATCAGCA
>NZ_FMAI01000057.1 GCF_900094605.1 Bradyrhizobium shewense
GCACAAAGAAAAACGCCGCCTCGGTTTCCCGAAGCGGCGTTCTGAATTCTTACATCGAAAGAGGAAGATTTCTTGTCCTTTGCAGGCCTGGCAGCGACCTACTCTCCCAGGGCTTAAGCCATAGTACCATTGGCGCTGAAGAGTTTAACGGCCGAGTTCGGGATGGGATCGGGTTGAGGCTCTTCGCTAAAACCACCAGGCCGGCGAAGGACAAGAAAACGAAGCAAGCGATCTTTGTTTGGCGACTAGCGCCTCTCATTCATTCTGGTCTGGGTCTTCACGACCCTATGGACACTGAAAATGAGAGCAATCAAGCCAATCGAACGATTAGTACCGGTAAGCTACATGCATTACTGCACTTCCACATCCGGCCTATCAACGTGGTGGTCTTCCACGGTTCTCAAGGGAACCTCCCGAGGGATCTCGGCGATGCGATGAAAGCCTTAGTACGTGTTCGGGGCAGGGGTGTCTTGTCAACTCTATTGATTGTGCACGCTTTTCTGCGCCGTGCGAGTAAATACTACGGTGTTTACAACGGTCGAGTAAGCACTACCGAAACCGTAGTTTTTGTCGCAGCAGGTGGGCCCCTCCCTGGCCAAAACGGGTGAAGTGCAATTTTGCTGTCTCGACGGCAAGTTGTGTAAGAGAGCGGACTGCTCTCAAGTGCCGCCGGTTCACGCGGGCTTGCTGCACGCGACTGTGATGACTGTTGAGAAATGCCGTGTGAAGTAGTTCACAAGCGGGATGTATCTCTGCGCGTAGCATGGGCGCTTCCACTGGAGGGAAGCGCAATGAAGTGGAACTTGACAACCTATCGAACGCTCGCGCTGACCATCGCTGTTCTAGCGGCCGCTGGTACTACTATGGCCATCGGTACTCCTCGTGGAGTCAATGAACCAATGTTGGGATCCGATTGGCAATGCAGCCGGACCATGCTGCTCGTGACCACGTGCGCACTGAAGGATTGAGCGAAATAGCCGCAGACCCGCGCTCGGCAAAGCTAGCGGGCGATCGTTCACATCTCGGCCCTAATGAATGTCGGCCTAACAATCGGTTAAGGAAGAACCCATAGCCTGTTCCCGTTGACCTGCGTCCCGTCACCACATGACGAGGTGGGTCCAGGACGGGGCCGATACCATGGCGGACCTCAGGGAAAAATTGGACAAACTCCGTGCCGACGCCGCGGATTTGGCCCTTATGAGCAGGCGAACCAGCGACTCGCAAAGGAGCGCACTTTTCGAACGCTTGGCAGATGAGCTCGCCATAGAGGCTCTCGAACTCGAGCAGGTGGTGAACCTGCAAAGCCGGCGCTCCGGTCACAGTGACATGGACAAAGTCGTGCCCCTCCAGGCGCGTCCAGATCGTCGCTGACACAATCCCGCTTCCCTTTGTGGGTCACCGCCTCAACTCCCGGCCTCTCGTTCGCAGCTGGCGAGCCTTCATGCTGCAACTGCTCATGGTCTGTCCGGTCTGGTCTGCAATCCAAACACCTCCGGCTTCCAGGCCGGCGGGTTTTTCAATGGATTAGCCGTCCTGACAGGTGATGCCGAGGCTGTCGCAGGTGAGTGCGAACAGCTCTTTTGACTTAGAATCTTCAAAGCAGAACCTGGTGCCGATCTCCGCTCGGTCGGTCCACCAGCCGGCGTTAGCTCCCTTGGCGATGCGGGCAGCCTCGCCTCGTAACAGGTCCAGTCGTTTTCCGGCGGCACGAACAATCAGGCAATTCTCCTTAGGCATAAACGTCCTCCACGGCAATTTGGATTCCGCAAATTTTCGGTACAGAAAAACGTAGAACTTGCAGCGAGGGAAACAAAGCTTGTTGGTGATTAAAAGCAGCCGGCCTGCACGAAGGCCGCAGCGATGTTCTCGCTGCGATCTCGCATGGTCAAAAGACACCGGGTGAAAAGATCTAAGTGAAATATACAGCCAGCCCCGGTGGAATGATCCTATCGCGACATTTCTGGCTCGCAATATGATCCATTTCACAATCGGCCGCACCATGCATCAAGGGCCGCCGCCGATGGTTTGCTGGAAGACTACGGTCAGAAGCTTCGCGAATTCAGGCTTCCGATAACCAGTGTGACTAGCCCGCTACATCAACCTGAGCACGAACAGGTTACGTTTTTGAGACAGGTGGGCGTTCGTGCCATTTTGCGCAACCAACGCTACCGTGCCGAAAGCGACCCGGCACGCAACTGCCAAAGAGCAGAGAACTTTCACGACCTGTTTGGGCATGGTGGCTTCCTGACCTACAGCCGCCTCTCGTTTCACCGACGTACGAGCTTGGATCGCATGCCGATCAGCATTGTGTAGGCAAGTCGTCGCCAAATCAGGCTCATCAGGACTAGCATGGCGGCCTCCCCGCGTCTGATGTCGTCAACCTACAACCTTGCCTGTTTCCGGACGACTTCGCCGATGGCGTTGAATGGTTTCGTCATCGGCGGTGGCCGCGCCAGCCGCTGGCAACGCCAACGGGGTGGCTTGGGCGCGCGCCGGTTCAAGCATCAGTCCGCCCAGTGTTCCTTTCTCGAGAAACGGCGTCGGGCGCATTGCTCAAGAATTCGCCTTGCAATTGTGCCCTTCCACTGTCGTAATGCTATGATTGTCGAAATATTTTCAGTCCATTTGTGTTGAGGCCGTGATGAGTATTTCCGATCGAACTTTCGATGCCGTTTTTGCTCTGCACCAACGTATCGTATTTATCGAATGTCAAATGGCTGAATTAGGTGTCCTGCGAAACCGATTAGCGCAAGCTCAGTTGACGCCGCTCGCGGTCAAGGTCGAGTCGTTCAGCTTCCAAGAAACTAGGTCGGCGCCGCAGGTGTAGGTAACTCTCCGCGAAACAACCCCGAAGTTGCTATCTGCCCCTCGTAAGCCCAAGCTATGGGCAATTCGTGAGTCGGGGGGATTCATGGAACGACAGCCGTTTGAGAGCATGTCTCTCGAAGAGCTTTGGCGACTCCATGCGGTCGTCAATGACATTCTTGCCGCGAGACTCGTAGCCAAGAAGGAAGAGCTTGAACGGCGTTTGGGACTGCTCAAGCGGGAAGACAAGCCTCCCAATTATTAAAATCACCTGATTGACGGGCCCCTGCCCTTCACGCTGACCAGCCTCTGTACGAGCACTCGCAGTGCCGCGCCGATCGTGCGGAACGTGCCGGCGCTGGCCGCAGGAGACGTCCTGTAAGCTTTTAGGCGCTCCTGCGGCCCTTCGTCGTTGCTCCGGCGCTCTTACCGGCAATTGGATCGGCCGCCGGGAGCATTGGGGCTGGTAAACGATCCATGCATGATCGCCGATCCACGACAATCGGCAGAACGCCTGGCGCCGGCGCAGATTACGTCGAAGTGCACAAAGGTCGAGATGCGGATCTCGTAACGGTGGTTTCCCTCATCAAAGACGACGGGTGAAGAGCAATTTTGCTGTCTCTACGGCAACTGAGAGAGTGGACTGCTGAGCCCTCCGAGCGCTCTTTTGAGACCGTGAGACAATTCGCCAATCGTGAACCGGCTAGCGTCCACCGTTAGATTCCTCAAGCACGCCGGGCCCGGTCACACGTGCCTATGCAGTCCCCAAAACGCAATAAGCAGAAGGGCCACGGCTCCAATTCCCAGCAGCATGAGAATAGCTTCCAGCATGACGAATCAAGCTCCGCCCGAGCGCAGGCTACACCCCCGTGGGAAATTGTCATCAAAAGGCTGAGCCGCGCGCGCAGGTCGAAGGTTCTGCGGTTGGCCCGCGCGCTCAAATCGCGCGCCGGGCGGCTGTCTTTCGCGATCCCGCGTAGCGTGCTCCAAGATGAGCGCACCGAGCATCGCAATAGCCACTCGTCGCGAGCTTTCAACGTCCAGAAGATCGGTGCAGAGAGAGACCTGGCGAGACGGAAACTGAAGGCCAAGATGGAATTCGCTGAGCGGAAATTTAGACAGGAGCAGTTGCTTCATGACTATCGGCGCAGAGAGTGGAATTCGGCGAACCGTTAGCGGGCCTGAGCCGGTCTTCGGCGCTTTGCGGGCGCGCGTCGCGAGCTCATGAAGCTGTCGAAATTGCTGGCAGTAATATCTCATCCGTTGTCAGTGGATATTCGAAGTCAGGCCGTCTGGGTAAGCCGCGGCCCATCTTCGTAGCTACTCACCGTAGCTATTTGCGCGACGTCCCCGTTGATCTATAGGAGTCGATGTCTTTTCAGCATCCTGTCGTTGTTGGTGTGGAGGAGCGGATGTCCTCCACGTCAATGCAAGCCGACAATGCCAGCTCCGCGCACACGCGGAGCTGCTCTGACCCGCCTTGAACTCATCAATTCGAACGATAGCGACACTTGCATGGAAGCGGAGCATGAATTTCAGCATGCTCCTACCGCGTGAAACTCGAATCCCAGCTAAGCGAAAAACTGGTAGCAGACGTGTGGGGTCACCGGCTGTGGAGTTTCCTTCAGAGTGATTGTCCATTGTGCCCGTCGATCGCCCAATGGACTTGCCTATGATCGTCCGAAAGCCATTTAGGGTCGCCCGTCTATCGCTTGCACGAGGCCTATGGAATTCCAGCAAATCGCCCATTGCTGAGAGACAACCCGATTGCTGAGAAACAATCCGTGCCGTCCTCGTCTGCCTTTTCCATTCTGAAGTCAGAGGCAATGATGCAGCTGAAAGCCACGCCTCCGGCGACTAAGAGGGTCGTTCGCAGCGCCCCGATTATCGCGCGCGCTCTTGGGGATCGGACCGGTGTCCTTGGCGTAGGGAGGTCTGGTATCAAGGGTAGAGCGGACCTGCCGTATGCGAGCGCCGGACCGCCGCTTGTGACCCAAAGCGGAAATCGACGGTTCGGTAATTTTGCTCCAAAGCTATTAACTTGATCAGAAGGGGTTTTCTGCCATAAGCGCGAGCTTTTGACGGACGCGGGCTCCGCGATGAAGATTTCCCTGATAGGGTTTGCAATATTCACAGCCGTCGCATCTTACCTGTTTGATGCGAATGCTTCTGCTGGCGTTCCTTATTCCTTCTCTGATCATCCCTCGCAGGACGGCTGCTGTGTCGGTGACCAGGGCGTGGGCGAAATTGACCGGTCGGAGAAAGCTTGTCTGGCGCAGGTTGGCGAGCTGGCCCAGCGCGTCGGCCCTGGCTTGCAGTTGAAGTTCAGGAACGGGAAGACGAGAATTTATCTCAACGAGGAAGCGAAGTGTCAGTCCGACGACGCTGACGGCTGCGTTAAGTATCAATTGACGGGGTATTTTCCCGAGCACGACCTTATCTTGATCGAGGTCGATTATTGGGAAGGTGCGAGTTGGCTCCTCGTAAGGGCCGATACGGGTGACGACATAACAATAGTTGCGCCCCCACACTATTCGCCGGACAGACGCTGGCTCGTATCCGTCGCCTCGTCTGAGGGCCCCGCTGGACCTCCCAACGGAATGGACATCGTTCCGAGCACATCCAATCCATCTTTCAAGGACTGGCACTATCGCACACCAAGCAATGGAATGGCTCTATGAATTTGCCGGCTGGGAAGGCAACAGTCGCGTCAAACTTCTTGCGTCGTCATTGAGTGCGCCCGAACGCAAGGTCTCCAGCTCTATCGAGCGCCGTAACGGTGAATGGCGTCTGATCAAGCCACGATGAGGGTCGGCGCCGCTTCCGCTTCTGGCCCATGGCTGCCTTCGAGCCCTGAGCAACAAAGGCGTCCGCTTCCGACAGATAACCCGATTCATCAAGCATCAGCAGCGTACGTGCCCAATCGGCACGGAAAATTTTTGTTCTGATCGGCGGCGCATTTTACGGAGCTTGGTGTTGGCAGCGCGTTACCGAGAGGCTCGAAAAGCAGGGCCATAAAGTTTATCCGCTTACGCTCACGGGATTGGCTGAACGCTCGCACTTGCTAAGCAAGGACATAAATCTCGATACCCACATTACAGATATCGCAAATCTGGTCGAGTGGGAGGACCTGGAAGACATTTGCGTCGTTGCCCATTCCTATGCCGGATGTCCTGCGTCCGGTGCGCTTGAGCGTATCGGAAACCGTGTGGCCTCTATCGTCTGGGTTGATGCCATAAAGCCAGCTGACGGTCAGGCATTTCGAGACTTGGTTTCCTTCCCGCTGGAGGACGGTGCAATCAGCCGTCCAGCTCCGAAAGCGCTCCCTACGACGGCTTTTAGCGACCCCAAGGACGTTGCCTGGGTCCTATCGAAAGTCACCCCGCAACCGATTGGCACATGGCTACAGCCAGTGAAGCTCTCGGGCGCACGCGAAAAGGTCGCTAAGAAAACCTATATTCGCCTGCCCAAATTCCAGCTGGCTGCTTTGGACAAGGCGGCAGGGGAATGTAGGTCGGACAATTCTTGGACCGTTCTCGAAAACACGACGTCTGGTCACTCAGTGATGATCGCTGAGCCCGACTGGTTGACTGACGTGCTAGTGAAAGCAGCCTGAGGCCGATCTAGAAACCCTGAGCTGTTGCATTGTGGCCGAGCGATCCGTCTCGCTCGGCTTGCAGTAGCCTGCCAACGAACGACTTCCGCTTCTGGCCCTTAGCCGACCTGCCGCGACGCCTGCCGACCGTCGGCTTGTGACTCATTGCGGAAATTCCGTCGTTCGGTGAATGCGGTGTCCCTGAGGGACTGGATCGTTCTCACTAACTTTGAGTAATCGGCTCAAAACGCTCAGCCAGAGTGCCGGCTCTTGGCGTCAGGAACGCCCGAATAAGGGCAGCGTTGGCTTGCATGCGCTTCTATTTTGATTACCAAGACCTCGCTGGCACGATCCTCGATGACGATGGCGAGGAGCTTCCTGATCTCGCCGCCGCTCGTGATGCCGCGATGCGATACCTGGCTGAGGGAATACGGGACCACAGTGCTTCCGGGCTTACCGACAGGCTCTCCGTCAACGTGAGGACGAAAGAATCGTCTATCATGACCGTGTCAGCAACGATCGAGGTTGTAGCTGCGTCGCCCCGCGGCAGAGCCGACAAATTGTCCTAACACGTCTTCAGTATCTGGAAGTCAACATGCCAAGATCGAGGGGCGTATCCGCTCAGATCGCCTTAGAACTAGGTAGAGAAGCTCGGCGGAATGGTGCGCATCTGGACGACAATCCCTTTCCATCCTACTCAGCTCGCCATGACCTATGGCGGCGGGGCTGGGAAGAGGAAGATGCGTTAATAACGCGCTCGCAGTCCTGAGACGACCTGAGCGGCTCAAGACGCGCAACTGCTGGCGTTCTTGGAGTCTCCTAAGTTCATTTCTGGACTGTCCAATCCAATGGTTGCGGTATAGTCTCTGCAACTGGAGCGGTCTCATGCGCAACGGCCTGTTCTCGATTGCAGCGATTGCCGGCGCCACTTTTACCGTGGTCTCTTTTGCGCTGATCTTGTTTGCTCGGTGAGATTGCAAGTGCTGACCGTTGAGGAATGCCGGAAGCTGGCGACGGATTACCGTAGTGAGGCGGCGGAGATCGGAGTTTCACAGAGGAAAGCCAACGTGCTTCGAAACATCGCGAACAGCCTTAGCGGTCTCGCCAGTCAGTACGAGATGCTGACTGCCATTGCAGACGAAGAGCGCCGCGGACTGGCGAAATAAGACCGCCTCAGTCAGTAGGTTACAAACCCACTTCAAGCCCTTAGTCAGGTCCGCTCACGACGGGAATCCGACCTTCCGTACATTGTCCTGAGAAGAGTGAAGGCCAGTGAACGTCGGCTATTGGCCCTTTGCCGAACCGCGCCGGTCCTGTTGCGAGGTCGGCTATCGTCGTTAGAGCGGACGCGGAGCCGCCCTCGCCTCGACCGCCGCTTATGACCCATAGCGGAAATTCCGTCGTTCGGTGAATGCGCGTCCCTGAGGGAGAGGACGCACACGGTGGAATGAATGGCGTAAGCCTCGTGTAAGGAATGCAACCCCAAAAGCGAACGGGCTGGACTCATAACTTTGAACCATTCTAAAATCGGTCGGGTAAATGCGGCAACGACCCCGTCCATGTTAGAATTCAGAGCTTACATTATCGATGAAGAAGGTCACGTTACTGACCGCATCGATCTTATCTGCGAAGACGAGGAAACTGCTCGTCAGCGCGCCGAGCAACTTGTTGACGGCCATGCGGTAGAGCTGTGGCAGGACAACCATAAGATCGACAGGTTCGATCCTCCATCGCGTGCGCTATCTTGACGGGAGCGAACTCGAAGGCGCTGCATCGCCGCCATCGTGGCCGCCCTCGAATGGCGGGCGCTGGTCGGCTACTGGCGTGTTTCGAGAAGCAAGACCCCGTAATCGTGGAGGTGAAGAGGGCACATTTCGTCACCTGTGTACATTTTTATACAGAGCCCCGGAACGCGGTCCCTGGTTCTGAATCATCCCACGGGGACTTCGCGATTGGGATAAAAAGACGTGCCACGCTACACCTCCTTCGCCCGAGAGGCGGCAGCAACGCTGCTGCGAATGGCAAAAACAACAAAAGACCCGCAGGTCGCGTCGGGATTGATCCAGCGAGCGGCCGACCTGAAGGACCGCACGGGCGAGTCGCCCCCCCGTTGATATTGAGGCAAGGGCACAAGAGCCGGCAAGGCCTCTCACAAAGAACTAAGGCCGCGTCCAGCGCGGCCTTAACTGTCTACTATCTTCCTTGCCCGCCTAGTCGCGGTCGTGGTGGTGGTGATGATGGTGTCCGTGGTTCTCGTGCCGGGCGCCTCCACCGCCGGAGTGGGCAATAGCGTTTGACGTGAGGGAGGTGGAAAGCAACATCGTCATGGCCGGCGGCGTGACCGCCGAAGTCTTGAGAAATTCACGCCGGTCTTCGTCTTCCGAGGGCATATAAGAAGTTAAATGGGTTCAATCACCAAGAACGTCAGAGAGGCTGCCTATTTGGGCGGTGGTTTTCGCTTGTGGCCTGATGCACTGCGGAACTGAATTGACTAGACGTCGTCCCACAAAGGGAATTCAGTTGTTCCATCAATAAAGACAGCCGGTGCACTCCAATGCAGGGAGGAGACCGTAGCGTGATTATCAGAGAACCCCATTTCGACAACTATTCGATCCCGGCGCGCGTCTGTTTTGCCATCGCGCTCGTGGGTGGCGCACTACTGGTCGCCCTAGTCGTTACGAGCATCTACTTCACAATATAACGCGCTAAGAACCGTGGTACGGCGCATGATGTTGGGCACCATGCCTAGAGAGATCGCCATAGCGCGCTGGTCCCTAGCCGCCGCCTGCATAGTTGGCGTTCAGCGTTGCCGCGTTCGTATCCCCGCATTAGCAAGTAAAGCCCGTCCCAGTTGGTGGCCTCTTGCATGATGAAATTCCAGCCATGGCGGCACGGCCGACATCGGTTGGCTGTGCTGCGCATGAGATCAAAAGCGGTCATCATTGTCCCGCGCGGTGCCAGCGCTCGCAATCGCGCGAGACGTGGAGCGCCCTATATTTAGTTAATTTTTCGGGAGGTTCGCGTGCGAACTGTCCTCCTAGTTCTTGGGCTATGGCTACTGATCAACGTTTTGTTTGTTGTGATCACGATGCCCCCTCGCAGACCACGCTTGCCGCCTCGACCAGCGCGGCCAACGTTGATTGAAGCATTGGATGCAATCAGGCGCTTTCTGAAAATACGACGCCGCTGAAAAGTAAGACGATTGCGCTGTCATCTACACCAGTCAAACATCGGGCTATCACTCGTCATTTTAATCTGCGAGACGTTTAATCCGACACAAACAACGGCTTGCGAAAGACAAGTCCGAAGGAGGTTTGCAGTGGAGAAGGTGCGACGCTTGCGCGCGATGGGTTCTCTGTGCCGTCAATAGGCCGCGTACAACAGCATGAACAAATGGAAACTCCTCGCGGACGCAGAATGCTGGGAGCACTTGGCTGAGCTTGAGAAAACTCCAGCAACACGGTGATGAAAACCGACCCACGGCCAACTGTACAAACATCGGGGGCGTGCAGTGAGTAAACGTAATCGGGCATACAACCGCGTTGTCTTGTGCCTGCGCGCTCAGGCGCTTCTTTCTCAGCTTGCCGAACTTGAGACCCTTCGAGGCCGAGTGCGAGAGGCCGAGGAGAATACAGCTCTCGATGAATCGGCAGACCCGGTGAAGTCAACCATTCACTGATTGATCGCAGGTCGCCGAGCGCGCGCTGCTGGGAGGGTTCGCTGCCACCGGGCGCACGGCCGATCAGCCCTCAATGTGTTTCACCGTCGAAATCGGCCAGCGACCGTCATGACCGAGATGCGAAGTCCGTGCTCATCATCGAGGAAGACGCGATCAATTGTGCCGGCCTTGCCGTCAGTCAAGACGACGGTCTTGCCGACCAGCTCCGCCTCGGCCTCGTTCAGTTCGCGCAAGATGTTCATCGCTCGCGCGTCGCCGGTACTTGCAACACTCACGAATGCACCTTGTTTGGTGCGAAGTCTTGTATTCTACCACTCTGGTATTTTGACGCGAGCACGCAATCGGGGGAGTTCCAGGGCGCGTGGATTGAATTCTGAGACGGATCCCTTGGGTCTCACTTGTTATCTTCACCACAGACGTGGCCTTTCGGAACTCTTGCAGTCCGCAATGAGTTACAGAGCCGCCGAAGAGAGCATGAGCGGTCGCGTGCGCGATAGCACGTGACGGTTTTTCGATCGCGCCGGTCGGCAGCACTTGAACAGAGAGAGGCAACAATGAAGGCACCACTTCTTCTTGCTGGCGCATTAATCATCGGAAGCGCCGCCCCGGCACTGGCCGATGAGTACTATGTCGTGCAGGGTCCGAACCGCCATTGCACCGTAACTACGACACGTCCGGCGGACAAGGAGGTCATAACACAGATCGGTCCGCTGGCTTTCAAGAGCCGCGTGGAAGCCGAAGATCGCATCAAGCAGACCAAAGTCTGCGAGGAAGGAACAGTTGGTAGTAGCAGCAGCACGACTGTCATCAAAGAGAAGTAGTAATCGACAGCTCATTTCCGATCGAGTTTGGTGTTGAGAAAAGTCGCGCCGATTTCGGTCGGCGCGACTTTCTGTGTTTTCCAGACACCGGCTAACGGCAGTTCTTGGGTTCATTCCGGCATCTGCCGAATTTCGCCACAACAGCGTGAGCAAAATGCAAGCATGCTCAAAGCCACCCGATGCGATCATTGCGAAGAGAGTTCGCGCCAGAAGAGCTGACCGTTCTTGCGCCACCGGCCGGGGACGGCGAGCTGATCTGCGCTCGGTGCATCGAAATCAAACTCCGTCGAGCAGTCGCAAAGCTGGCGCGCGGTGATAACTGATGCCTTCTTAGGACGGCTTTATCTGGGGCCAGGTCACGCCTAATTCCCACGACGGGTGATGACCGCCCAAATTCCACACATCTTTGTCTAGGGTCATCATTAGATCGTCAAACGTCTGCGGGTCGCCGATCTCGTAGCGGGGGAACGTGCTGGTTGCAGGGATTACGGCGTTAGGTGAAGTCGCATAACCATGGATGAGCAGCGGGTCCAAAGTCATCAGTTCGACCTCCAACCCGAACTGCTGAGTGGGCCGAGAGTTGACCGCTCTGATTAGCGCGGCGGCGTGAACCACAGAGGCGACGTCCCAGTGCAATCGTTATGTCGAGGAAGCCGTTTTGCGGTCGGCCCTCCTGTGGCTGCTTTTGCCAGACGAAGCGCTCAATGAGGCCGTCGCTGTTTACCCGATCAAGTCCAAAGCTGTTCGTGCCCTCGAATTCCCGCTCGACGGCCCTAAGCCGAGGCCACCACACGCGCGTTACATTGAGATCGCGCCATCCGAGTTGACGGAGTTGCCCGGTGCCGTTGAAGGCGCAGTTGTCGATTTGCTCCAGCCATGGCTGCTTGGGGAGATTAGTGAGTACGCACCGCGCGCGCCAGGCGATCGGCGCTACGCGAATTGCCCTTGATCTCGACCGCGGGCCACCACCCTCGCCGTTGTCGCGATCAGCGCGCCCTCGGAGGTAGGGGGCGCGAAATCGTGTGCTGTTGGAGAAGCCATCGGCGATCACGTTCGCGGCGCGCCCTGAACAGGTCGAGGCACTCCTTGGAGCAAAGCGCGGTTCGCCAGGAGTAATAACGGATCAGGCCAAACTTCCCGCCACACATAGCACAGTTCTTCGCTGCGGAACGGCACTCCGCGTGTTCCAAGCTATCGCACATGCTCCCTCCTTTGGGCGGGTGGGGTTCTTGGAATCCAGCCGCAATACATCTTCGGCACCCTTGCGTCGGGGGTGATGAGCGTGACCCACTTTTGTTGGATTCGTCAGGAAGATCGCTCGTTCAAGAGTACTCAGCAAAAAAACTCTACGCAGTTCACCAGGAAAATTCTTGTGAGTTTGAGCCAGAAATTTTGGATTTCGTGCTGCTGAGGCACTCACCTCACGGTGTTGGAGGCCCGGAACTCTCGGGGTGTCAGACCTGTCCAACTGGTAAAGGCGTGAGTAAACGAACTGACCTCACCATACCCCACGAGCCACGCGATCTCCGAGATTGGCAATTGCTCTTCGCGCAAGTAGTGCTTGGCTAACGCCTGTCGCAGATCGGTAAGTACCGCCGAAAACGTTGCGCCCTCTTCTGACAATGCCCGAGCGAACGTGCGGCGGCTCATGCCAAGGCGCCGGGCAACTTCAGGCACATTGCCTTTGCCGTTGGGGAGTAGTTGGGCGAGCTGATCTTCAACTTGGGATCGGATGCTGGCGCGCAGTTTCTTACGCTGACCGAGCGCTTCATCGGCATATTTGAGCAAGAGCTTGTTCAGATGGACATCAGCGCCGATAACCGGCAAAGAGCCGATCGACTTCGGAAAAAGAATCTCGTCCGTGTCGGCCGCATAAGTGATCATACACGCTAGATGGGTTCGCACATCGTTCGGTATATGCGTTCTCAGATGCCTGAATTTGACCTGCCTCGGTGCGACTCTAACGCCGGTTAGCGCTCGACAGATGCGCAGCAAGGTGACAAGCCAAAACTCTGTGTGGTGGCGATCGGTGCCACGATCCAAGGTCGGGTATTCAAGCCCTATCGTGACAGCGGTGTTGATAGAAAGGCGTATCCGAATGCCTTCATTATTGATTGCACAATAGCGCTCCGCGCTTCGAAGCGCATCGACGAGCCGATCGGATGACGCCATGACATAGTACACCAACCCGATTTCGCCCAGTTCAAAATCCTGAGCCAGGCGAAATCCAAAATATTCGTCGTGCAGCTCTGTAGCAGCAAGCTCGAGTACCTTGATTTGCGACTCCGCTTTCACGCGGCAGTCGAGATTCTCAATACCTTGAATTGCTAGACCTGCGTCCGCCAGAACTGGCTTTAAGTCTTTGCCCGCCTTCCGTAGCCGAGCGCAGGCGAGCCGGGCTATTCCTCCGGTAGCAGTTGGAATCGAGGAAAGGCGGCCCGTAAGCTTCTTGCGCATCGAGCCCTCTCATCTTTCAAACGGGCAATGGCCTGAAACCACATTATTTGGATCGGCCAGAGGATGGCGCAGTTGGTTTGCGCGCGGCTGTCAAGTTTCACAGCACTAGCACGATGCGGTAAGCTGGAGGTCAGCGTTGCCGTTGATCTAGATCAATCTTCGACGCTCACACCCGTACAACGGCAACGTCGGCACTCGCTACGGCAGCTACTGACGACCAAATCGATGTCGTGCTGTGCGCATCTGACTGTAGGCTCATGCGTTTAGGACTACATCCCGAACAACACCCAGACCATCGCGACTAACAAACTGACAAACCAATCAAGGACGCTTCGAACATTTCCGCTCAGGCGATCAAGGAACTCGAAAGGCGCTAACGTCTCGCGCGCGTCCCAACCCGCCTTGGGAACTGAAACATTTCCGAACGTCCGGGAGTTAGGGTTTCGGGTTCGGGGCTTCGCTTCTAGGCGAGGCACGCTATGACCACTTTACCGGCGGGCGATGCAGTTCTCACTGTCGCCATCATGGGCTTCACCTTCCTAATTGAAATTGCTTTTTTCGCTTGGATCGGGGTGTTCTGAATGCCGCCGCCCCGTGGCGCGCTACAACTCCGTTGCCCGAGAGACGGCAGCAACGTTGCGTCGGGATTGGTCCAGCGAGCAGCCGATTTTGAAGGACCTCCCCAACCGGATAGATCGCGCTTTGAGGCAGGCCCTCGCCGTATAACGGCAATTTCGATGTTTGTCGGCTATAGGCCGCAAACCGGACGTAGGGCTGCGCTTGCCACGACCGCTGCTTCTGACCCGATGCAGACATCTTAGTAGGCGCGGATACCCTGAGGAGTGGACGACGACCACCTCCAGGTGTGGCTAGGTCCCTGCCGGTAAGCCACTGGGGAGACCAATGCCGTATTTCACATCCAAGCAGAACAAGGGCGAGCGCGTAGCCAAGGTATGGCCGATGTCTTCTGCGGGATCATGCTCGCAACTTTTGCCGTCGTCTTCTTCGGATGGATCGGAGGCATACTCTCGTTCGCCATCGTCGAAGCCTGCCTGCTCTCGGTCGATTGGCTCGTTCCGAGCGGTGACGATCCTGCAGCCGTAGTCCGCTAGCGGCTCCCCGTGACACTCCTGCAAGAGTTAGCAGCCTCAACAGTCGCGTGCTGCGCCTGTTCTATTAGGGAGCGCTCTGGTCCAGCTGTCGTTCGAGACCCATGCCCCGGTACTTCTTCGATTTTCACGACGACCTCGGTCTACCTGCCGGACCTCGACGCTGCACGAGACGCCGCTCTTAGAGCTCTGGCCGAAGCCATCCGCGGCAAGAGCGAAGTGCGCGCAGAGATCGGACAGATGTCCGTGATCGTGAGGACGCAGATTGCTCGCGTTCTGACCGTCTCGGCGTCGATCGAGATCAGTTTGACCTCCTGAGAAGAGCGAAGGCGAGTGAACGTCGGCTATTGGCCCAAGGCGAAGCTGCCGCTCGCCGATTTGAGGTCTGCTGCACAGCGTTTAGCAGACGCGAATTGCTCGATCTGAGCTTTTCTCGGTTTGACCCTAAGCAGTCCTACCGCGGCCCATTGGCGAGTTGCGGTCCGATGACCCGAAGCACATTGTAGCGCGATCAACGTCACAGAGCGGGAGCTTGCTTTTCGATAGGCTGTGCATACGCTGCGCACATGTTATTCCGGGCTGCGATGGGCGCGTTTCGCTGGTTTTCATTGATTCTTTTCCTCGGTCTGACGTGCGGCTCGGCGCATGCGGAGCGCCGCCTCGCGCTGGTGATCGGAAACTCCGCCTACAAGAGCGTGCCGAGGCTGGCCAATCCCGCTAACGATGCCGCCCTGGTCGGTGGCATGTTCAAGAAGGCCGGATTCGACTGGATCGACCTCAAGACCGATCTCAATGCCACCGAGATGCGCAAGGCGCTGCGTGACTTCGGCGGACGAGCGCGAGACGCCGAGGTTGCCGTCATCTACTACGCCGGTCACGGCATCGAGCTGGACGGGACCAATTACCTCATCCCGACCGACGCCGCTCTCGAGACCGACAGCGACGTTCTCGATGAGGCCGTGGCACTTGATCGTGCGTTGTTCGCTGTTGAGCCCGCGAAGCAGCTTCGGCTCATCATTCTGGATGCCTGCCGCGACAATCCTTTTGCCAAGACAATGAAGCGAACCGTTGCTGCGCGCGCTATCGGCCGGGGTCTTGCCAAGGTCGAGCCGACCAGTCCGAATACGATGATCGCCTTCGCCGCCAAGGCGGGGTCGACGGCTTCGGACGGCGATTCCAGAAACAGCCCGTTCGCGGCGGCGCTCGTCGAGCGACTGCCGACGCCGGTCTTGATTTGCGCAAGGCGTTCGGCTTCGTCCGCGATGGTGTCTTGAAGAACACCAGCTATAAGCAGGAGCCCTATGTCTACGGCTCGCTCGGTGGCGACGACGTACCGCTCGTCCCCGCCAAGCCGGTCGTCACCGGGCCGCAGGCAAACCCGGACAGCGAAATCCGCCGCGACTATGAATTGGCGCTCCAGCTTGGCACGCGCGATGTGTGGACCGCGTTTCTCAATCGATATCCAAGCGGGTTCTACACCGACTTGGCCAAGGCCCAGCTAAATCGGATCGCTGCCGAGGATGCGCGTGCTGCGGCCACAGAGAAGGCCCGGCAAGCCGAGGACGAGAAGACCCGTCTCGTCGCCGAGCGAGCCAAGAAGGCCGAACAGGAAAAGGCGGCGGCCGCCGCCAAGGCGGCCGAGGATGCCCGGCTTGCCGCCGAGAAGGCGAAGCAAATCGAGGAAGCCAAGGCGGCTGCAGCCGAGCAACGCAGGAAGGATGCCGAGGCGGCAGCGGCGAAGGCGCTCGCCGATAAGCTCGCGAAAGATAAGGCCGCCGCCGAGCTGGCCGCGAAGCAGGCCGCCGAGAAACAAGCCTCCCCCAATGTGGAGCAGAATATCGCGGCTGTAACGCCTTCTTCGACCCCACCAGCGATGTCGCCGCAGGAAACGACGAGGCTGGTGCAGTCCGAACTCCGCCGCGTTGGCTGCCTGACGGCCTCCGCAGATGGCGACTGGAATGCTTCGTCACAGCGCTCGCTGACACTGTTCAACAAGTATGCCGGCACGAAGTTCGACCCAAAGCTCGCGAGCATCAATACGCTCGACGCGATCAAGGCCAAGCCGGGCGTGTCTGCCCGCTGGTCTGCGATCACGGATTCAAGGCCGATGGCGACGCATGTGTGAAGATCGCGTGTCGCGCCGGCTATCCGATCAATGATGATAACGAATGCGAAAAGGTTCAGGAGAAGAGGCCGGTCACCACGCGCGAGGATGCGACGAAGCGAGACACGGACCGTAAGAAGGTCGAGGCTGCACCTGTCAAGCCACAGTCGAGCGGACAAATTGTTTGCAATAGCGCCGGCTGTAGACCTGTCCGACCGGGATGCCGGCTCGAAGGCAACTCACCAGCGCTCTTTGCGAAGGGTAACATGGGTGGGTATACAAACGTTGAGGTTTGCAACTAGCCAAGTTTGGCGATGCTTCGTCGCCCATTAGACTAGCACGAACGTAGGCAGAAGATGACCTCGCTTTTTTATTCCGATATGGGCTCCGCGGCTCTGATTACGTCTGCTTCTGGCCCAACTCGGACCTCCCGTTAGATCCGGTATTCCGCTGCTATCAGGGGCACAGCGGACCTCACGCGCCCGA
Organism: Bradyrhizobium shewense; assembly: GCF_900094605.1. Classification (GTDB taxonomy): domain Bacteria; phylum Pseudomonadota; class Alphaproteobacteria; order Rhizobiales; family Xanthobacteraceae; genus Bradyrhizobium; species Bradyrhizobium shewense. Next base: position 17,057 of record NZ_FMAI01000057.1, read on the forward strand.
TTCCGACGAGGGCTGATGAGCAAATCTGGTTCACTGCGATTTTACGCAAGCGGCCTCGGCCAAGTAGCCGGCGGCCGAAAACCTCACCAGTGGCCGTTTACGGCCGAGGCCGTTGGAAGTCCGCCTCATCGAGCGACAGGTCGGAGAGCCTTGATACCCTCACGCCATCAGCGCCGCGGGCATGCTGCGCACCACAACATCGCGTTCTCGGGCATAAGCGTCGCGGAACATAATCAGAAACCGAGCCCGATCGGCTCGCGAAAGCGCTTGCCATCTCGCCAAACCTGCTCCAGCGCGGTCATGGGTGTCTATCCTACGGAACTCCCAACCATATCTCACCGAATAAAATCGAAAAAGCCCACAGCCAGATATGCGGAAAGCAGAGAGGTTTATCGGAGCTGTTCATCCTTCGAGCGATGGGCACCGAAGATCCAATTGAGAGCCTCGGGCGGCCGGACCTCTTGACGGCACAAGTCCAGACGCAGGTCATCGTGCGTACCGTCTAGGCTAATCGTCCCTTCCCTAAGGCGGATCACGATTTGCACGTCCGCACCATCGGCTTGGAGACAAGCAACATAGGCATCGACGCGCTCCTGATCCCTGTGGAGCTTTGCCTCGTCTAACCACGGTCCTATTGCGGCAATTAGGTTTTCGGTTGCAGTCATGCCCGTTCTCTCCCCGATGCGGGTGCGGCCGTTGCAGCCCGCGGCACGCGATGCAACGCCTGACCTTAGACTTCGAAACGTAGGGCTTCGTTCCAAGCTCGCAGGGCCGTTTTCGGCCCGAAGTCCACCGATAGGCCAGAGGGTGTTTCTTAATGGATCATCGCCGCCGCATGGCGCGACACGCTGGCTGCGCCCCGCGCGCGTTTGCTAGGCGATCTTCGTGGTGCCCGTAGTTGCCCAGGTAAACCGCGTCTCAAGGTGCGCTTCGGAGGACCCGCCAAAGCGCCGACACAAATTTCAAGAGTGGCCGGGATGGCGCATCGTCCTGTCGATCCGGTGCGGCCGATGGTGCGGCACTGTCCAACTCGGTCAGCCGCTCCACCATGCCTTCCAATCGCAGTGGTAGCGGGGTGAGATCGTCCGTGAGGGTGCCGCGAAGTCGCTCACCAATATCGTTGCAGATCGCCCGGCGATGCTCCACGGGCGCGGTCGAAGGGGTATCTGCCATGGCTGCCACCGTTGGCCTTGACGTGCACCGCCTCCTTGCCGTGCACGGATATCCTGCCGCCACCGTAGTAACGAGCGACATGCCACCTTGATCCCGGCTTCGCACAAATACCGCTGCTCCGAACGTCCAAAGTTCTCAGGTCGCCAACCGGGTTCCCATGCTCGCCCGCGTGGGCTTAGGAGGCAAGAAATGTCTACCTACCTGCGATTACAAACCATCGATTTAAAGCCGGAAATGGTGAGCCGCATCACCGCAGCTTACGAGCAAGCGCTCCATACGCTTTGCGTCCAGGATCGCGACGACCCGCTCACGGAAATGGTCGCAAGCAAGATCATCAAGATCGCGCAAACGGAGGTCCTCGCCCCGGCACAAATTGCGGCCTTGGCGATCAAGGAACTCGAATTGCGTTAGGCATCTTTGTCTAACGCGCCTGGAACTGAAACATTCCCGACTTCGGCAGGTTGGCTATTGGGCTTCGGGGCTTCGCAATGTGCGAGGCACGCTATGACGCCTCTACCACCGGGCGAAGCAATTCTCACTGTCGGCATCATGAGCCTCACTGTCCTAATCGAGGTTGCGCTTTTCGCCTCGATCGGAATGTTCTGATAGACGCGCCGGCGGTTTGGCCGGGAGGACGCCTCAATCCCGGCCAACATTTTTGCATCGTTCGCAACCACGGACCTGCCCGCAACGGAACCAATCTTCAGCGAACACGATTGTCTTGTCGTCAGCGATGGGAGGATCATCGCCATGAGGATCAAATATCTCTCCGCGATTGTAATAGCTGTTCTTGCCGCTGGTACCGGGCTGGCCGTCAATTCTCGCGGCTCGCTGCCTACCGAAACGCAGTCCACGCCGAACATGCAGGTGGCAGACCGACTAGCTGCCTCGGTTGGTCCATTCTTGCTTCGGTACGGTGGCTAACAGGTGGCGTTGCAGCCAACGGTGCTTGCATCTAGTGGTAATTCAATTCGCGCTGTGGTTGGATTTTTATTCGCGCAGCAGCGATCTTGAGTTGTTTGACGAAGTTTTGCTGAAATAGAAGGCTGCTATGCTAGATTTTAGGTAATTAGCCCTGTTCCGTTTTTGCACCGACAAGCAAGTTAGCTGATCATCCTTTGAAGTTTGGCGCAGCCTGTGGATGGGCTCACATCGGACAGCATCGCTGGGGCTTAGAAACTCGGAATATCTCATAGCGATACTCAAACGATGGGGCCCCCCCATGCCCGCCATATTCAACCTGCTCTATCGCGAATACTGCCGCGCCCGCCTCGCTGAAATGCGGAAACAGCTTCTGATTGCCAGACAAAGTCCTGAAGGCCTGCAAGCCGATTATGATCGTGCTGATCAGGATAGCGTTGGCAGGACAGACACGCAGCATGAAATCAATTACGGCGCGCCGAATTGAAGTGGCCGCGAGACATTGGACTCTCCTTGACGCCGTTGCGCTCGTCCCTGACCATTTTCGTTTGATGGCTCTCGGGGTTTGGTAGGCGGCGCACGGGTGCGGCGCTTGCGTCATGGCTACGCTGGCTGCGCTTGGGCACAGGCAAATGCGGCAGCCGTGAATTTCAAGTATGTCCTTAGTTCGGCAGAGGCGCGGAGACGATCCGCTGGCATGGAAAGCACTTGTAGACCCGTACAGCCTGCCGATCCACGATTGCGCGCAACGCTCCTACCGGCACCATTTCACGGGTGCAATTCTCGCAGGCAAGAGGTGGCGGGGCGTTGCTGTCGGCTCGATTCATGCGACTAAGCGCATACCCGAAGCCGGGACCGGCGAACACTTGGGAAAAATACGGGTGGCAGAATCCGCGGTTGGCACTTCAGCTATTGAAGGGAAACCGGACGGCGGACGCCGCTTTTTTTGCCGCCGCTTTTTGACCCCAAGCGGACCTTGCTCGCCGCCGCCCCGCAAATGCAGCTTTGCCGCTCACACAGTCTTATGACAAAGTGCTAGATTGTTCGCGCTCCGGCGTGATCCTTGGAGGGCACATGCGACGGCGGGAGTTCATCGCGGGTACGGCGATCACCGCAGCCCTGAGCTTCGCAAAGCCTGTTTACGCTCAGACCGATGCTCGGTCGCCGGGCATAAAACGGATCGCGATTGTCCATACCGCCGAAAAGCCCGAGGGAATGACTATCAACGGTCGCCTGACGTTCAAAGCCTACTTTGGGAAGTTGAAGAGGCTTGGCTATGTCGAAGGACAAAACCTGCTCGTGGACCGGTATTCGGCGCTCGGTCAGTCCGACCACTATGGAGACTTGGCTCGCACAATCGTTGCCAGTCATCCTGATTTGATCATATCGCTTTCCGGCCCGATTGCACGCCAGTTGAAGCCCCTGACCACTACAATTCCAATATTAGTTAGCAGCGGTGACCCGGTCGCCGGCGGAGTTGTGACGAACCTGGCCAGACCGGATGGAAATATCACTGGAGTGAGTGTTGATGCGGGATTGGGAGTATACGACAAGCGTCTGCAATTCCTTAGCGAGACGGTGCGAAACCTACGCAATGTGCGGGTGCTCATTCCTTCATCTGCGACGATGTTTTGGGAAACGGGTCTCGCACCGCTCCGAGAAGCCGCAGGCCGGGTTGGTATTCGGATTGCCGCGGTATTGCTCAGCGAGAAGCTCGACGGAGCAGCGTATGAGCGGGTGTTCGATGAAGTGGAAACAGACCGCGTTGACGGTCTCATGGTTGCGCATCAGGGCGAATACCTTACGAACCGTCAACTAATCGCTGATCTAGCCGCCAAACACCGTCTGCCTGCTGTCTACCCTCATCGCGAATTCGTCGATGTGGGCGGTCTGCTGAGTTACGGCACTGACCTTGGGGACGCCATGCGTCGTCTTGCCGATATGACCGATCAAGTGATGAAAGGCGCAAAACCGGCTGGCATCCCGTTTTACCAGCAAACCAAATTCGAGCTGGTGCTCAATCGAACAACGGCAAAGTCGCTTGGGCTGGAATTTCCGGTGAGTTTGTTGGCTGTCGCCGACGAGGTGATCGAATAGCGCTTCATATCTGCTGCAGCGGCACTGGAGGCGGGCTTAGCGAGCTGCAAGTTTCAAGGATTGGGCGCAAGCCGGTTTGCTTTTAGCATACGGCGCTGACACCCGAGATCTCTTTCGCAGACCAGCTGGTTTCGTTGACAAGATTATCAAAGGAGCAAAAGCCCGCCGAACCGCCTGTCGAACAACCAATCAAGTTTGAACTGGTCGTCAATTGCCAAACTGCCGGAGCGCTCGGTCTGACCGTGCCACCGTCCGTGCTCGCCAGTGCCGACGAGATAATCGAATGAGCTCTGCGTTGCATGAGTCAGTTAGTGGCCCATCAGCGCAGTTGAGGCACCTGAGTTCCGCTTAGCGGGTCGGTACGGACCTTGATTGCTCAGACCAAGTTTTCGCCTTTTGACCCAACTCGGACCCTGCATCATAGGGCCGTCCTGTGAACCTCTACGGCCACTCCTAGACCTAATCTGTGGGGGGTTCAACGGAGGGATTAGGTCATGGCCATTTGTACAATTTACACGCTTCAAGAGCGATAAGCCTGAGGAGATGATCAAGACTGCCAAGCAGGCGAAGGCAATCTTCGAAAAACATGGCGCAGAATTTCTTCGGCTTTCTCGATTTCACACTGGTACGTGGGCCGGGGAGTTTCTTATCGCTACGCGCTATTCCAGTTGGGAAGTGTACGGAAAAGTACAGGAAGCATTGGCAAAGGACGAGGCATTCGCAAAGCTGTACGCGCACACAGCTACCTGTGCCGAATTGACTGGCCGTAACATCGCGATCGGCATCGATCTCTGAGGCTCCGCTGAGAGTTGCCGGCGTTGCCTTCGAGTA
>NZ_FMAI01000032.1 GCF_900094605.1 Bradyrhizobium shewense
CGATCGCCGAAGCCCGGAGCCTTGACGGCCGCGACCTTCAGGCCGCCGCGCAGGCGGTTCACGACCAGGGTCGCGAGGGCTTCGCCTTCGACGTCCTCGGCGACGATCACCAGCGGCTTGCCGGTCTGCACAACGGCCTCGAGCAGCGGCAGCAGCTCGTTCAGCGAGGAGAGCTTCTTCTCGTTGATGAGGATGTAGGCGTCGTCCATCTCAACGCGCATCTTGTCGGCGTTGGTGACGAAGTAGGGCGAGATGTAGCCGCGGTCGAACTGCATGCCCTCGACGACGTCGAGCTCGGTCTCGAGCGACTTGGCTTCCTCGACGGTGATGACACCCTCGTTGCCGACCTTCTTCATGGCGTCGGAGAGGAACTTGCCGATCTCCTGGTCGCCGTTCGCCGAGATGGTGCCGACCTGGGCGATCTCGTCGTTCGAGGTGACCTTCTTGGAGTTCTTCTGGAGGTCCGCAACCACGGCTTCGACCGCGAGGTCGATACCGCGCTTCAGGTCCATCGGGTTCATGCCGGCGGCAACCGACTTGGCGCCTTCCTTCACGATCGCCTGGGCCAGCACGGTGGCGGTGGTGGTGCCGTCGCCGGCCGCGTCAGCGGACTTGGAGGCGACTTCGCGCACCATCTGCGCGCCCATGTTCTCGAACTTGTCCTCGAGCTCGATCTCCTTGGCGACGGTGACGCCGTCCTTGGTGATGCGGGGAGCGCCGAACGACTTGTCGAGCACGACGTTGCGACCCTTCGGGCCGAGCGTGACCTTCACCGCGTTGGCGAGAACGTCGACGCCGCGCAGCATCTTGTCGCGCGCTTCAACCGAGAATTTGACTTCTTTGGCTGCCATCTGGAATTTTCCTTGGATAATGTTTGACTGGAGGGAAAGAGGCTCTTAGGCCGCCTTCTTCTTGGAAGCGGGGACGTCGAGAACGCCCATGATGTCGCTTTCCTTCATGATCAGCAGATCGACGCTGTCGATCTTGACTTCGGTGCCAGACCACTTGCCGAACAGCACGCGGTCGCCGACCTTCAGGTCGATCGGGATCAGCTTGCCGGCTTCGTCGCGGCCACCGGGGCCGACGGCGACGACTTCGCCCTGCGAGGGCTTTTCCTTGGCCGTGTCGGGAATGATGATGCCGCCAGCGGTCTTCTCTTCTGCGTCGATGCGCTTGACCACGACGCGGTCGTGAAGCGGACGGAATTTCATGCAGTCCTCCTAAGGATTTGCTCAGATTGATGTTTCAAGGGATGTTAGCAGTCGATGCCCGCGAGTGCTAGCACGAGCGAAGCTGAAATAGGACAGGAATTTTGCGGGAGCAAGGGCTTCTAGCAGAAAAATCAGCACCCGGAAGCGCGGACTGCCAGAATCTCTTTTCCATCGTTAACCGAGGCCGGGCCCGTATTAGCACGGTGCCGCCTCTGCTGCTAACGCATTGAATTTCAACAGCTTGTTAAACTTTTGGGCTTGAGATGGGTTGTCAGTTTACGTCACATTTCTCTCATGTGAGCGCATCAGTACCGGGTGGCTCGTAAGGCGCACACCGACCAGGCCGCCCCTTGAATGCGCTCCTGCAAAGGAGGTTGGCATGGGCGTGCGGAGTGGGGGCGTTTCCGAGGACTTTCGGAAACAGCTTTTAGGTTACGGGCTGACGACGGCGCAAATCCTCTACCGGATGCCGGATCATCCCTCGCTGCTCCAGACCTACGTCTGGCAGAACTACGACATGTTTCCGAAATTCCCGGCGCTGAAGGATTTCCTGGCCTTCTGGCAGGAAAAGCTCGACGGTCCCCTCCATTCGGTCACCGTCGCGCACTCCAAGCTGATCAAGCCGGCCGAACTGCGCGCCGTGGATGGCGTGTTCCGGCTGCATTGAGACGAACACCGGTCTCGTAGGGTGGGCAAAGGCGCTTAAGCGCCGTGCCCACCATCTCTCCATGATCGCGCGCGGAAGGTAGGCACGCTCTCCGTTGCAGCTCGTCGGACGAACGCACTATTCCCGGGATCGCCTGAGGGGCGATCAGGCGCCGTCGCTGCAATAGCGTCTCCACATCGCGCGATAGGCCTCGTCGACCGCTCGCCCGTATGAGACGGGGTTGCTGGCGGCTGCGGACCGGATCTTGTCGGGCAGTTCGCGGCGCAACCTGTCGAGCTCGCTGATCTCAGAACCTCGGCTCGTCGCGATTTCGATATACGCCTCATGACTGTCCGTGACCCAGTCCGGCAGGCCGAGTGCGGTGAGGATGGAGCCGGCAGCACGGCTGGGCAGGCTGTTGCCGAGCTTCGCCACCACCGGCACGCCCATCTGCAAGGCTTCCCATGTGCTGACGCCGCCATTTTGCGGGAACGGGTCGAGGCAGATATCGACGCGATTGAACGATGCCAGATGTTCGCTTCGCGAGGTGGCGCCGAGCAAATCGACGCGTTCGGCCGGCAATCCGCAAGCCGCGAACCGCGCCAGCAAGTTCTCGCGGACCAGTTGGTCGTCCAGCGCAACATCCTTGACCAGCAGTCGCGAACCCGGCACCCGCTCGAGAATCCTGGACCAGACTTGCGCAGCCTCGTCCGAAATCTTGCTGATGCGGTTGAAGACGCCGAAGGTGACGAACCCGTTCGAGATCGCTGGCGTTGGTGCCCGCGGAATCTCGGTCGGCAGCGACGCCAGCGTCACGAAGCATGGCAGGTCGACAACGGTCTCGGCAAAGAGATGCCGAACTTCTAGGGGAATCGCGACCGGGTCCGAGAACAGATAATCGATCGTCGGCAGCCCGGTGCCCGTGCCGTGGCCCCAGCCGTGCACCTGGACCGGTGCTGGCTTGCGCGCAAACACGCCGAGGCGGTTCCCTCTGGTATGGCCGGACAGATCGATCAGGATGTCGATGCCGTCGGCGCGGATCTCGGCGGCGAGGCGATCTTCGGTCCATTGCGAGGCGTCGCGCCAGCGATCGGCGGTCTCCTGAAATTCGCTGGTCGTCGCATCCACTTTCGACGAGCAGGCGTAGCACACGACCTCGAACTGTGCCCGGTCATGGTGTTGGAGGACCGGCTTGAAAATCAACGCGGCCGAATGCGCGTTGAAATCCGACGAGACATAGCCGAGCACCAGACGGCGATCCGGATCGCGGCTGTTGTCATGCGGTCCCGCCGCTCCTGAAGCGATTTTCGCGCCGACACGCTCCCACCACACCTGGCGCGCCTGCTGATGCCGTTCGACGGTGGCGTCCCCCGCAAAATCGAGCGTGAATATCTTGTTGGAGATCGCGCTCTGCAGGTCAGGCTGGATGTCGAGGGCTCTGTCGAAACTGGCGAGGGCTTCGTCGACCCGGCCAAGACCGGCGAGGCAAAGGCCCAGCACCAGGTGAGCTTGAATGGAATCGGGATCGATCGCGAGCGCCTGCTCGCAGTCGTGGGATGCGTGGGCAATTTGCTGGATCTGGAGCAGGACACTGGCCCGCGCGAGCCACCCATTCGCGTCGTCGGGTGCCAGCGCAATTGCCTGATTGCCGTCTGCCAGCGCTTCGTCAAATCGCTGAAGTTCCCGTAAAGCCGTGGCACGGTTCGCCAGCGCCGCGGCATAGTCGGGCTTGATCGACAGCGCGTGGTTCAAGCTTGCGATGGCCTCGTCATAATTGCGCTGACGGCACAGCGCCCACCCCCGGCCGTTGTGGGCTTCGGCAAGATTTGCGTCGAGTGCGATCGCCTTGTCGTAGCTATGGAGCGCCTCCTCGTGAAGATCGAGGGCCACGCTCGCGTTACCGAGATTGGAGAGGGTTGCGGCGTGGTTGGGCCGCAAGGCGAGGGCCTTTCGATAGCTCGCGCAGGCCTCGTCGTGACGCCGCAGCCCGTTGAGCGCGACGCCCAGCCTCATATGAGCATCGGCAGATTGCGGATCCACGGCGACCGCCCGGCTCAGCAGGATCTCGGCTTGCTGAAAGTTTTTGGCATCAGACTCCAAAGCGCCGAGCATGTGCAGCGCCATAAATTGGTTGGGCGCGAGCTGCAGGATTTGGCGATAGGCAGCCTGGGCCTCGGGGAGAAGCCCCATCTTGTGTAGCTGGAGCGCGTGCCCGAGCAACGGCAGCACTTCGGCCTTTTGCCGTTTCTGCAGCCGGGCATTTTGAAATGCACGCTGACCTACGCTGTTGCCCATGAATTCATTCCCCCAGAATCTCTCTTCGAGATTAATTCAGCGAGAGAACGAATACGAGACGACGGCCGCTCGCCACGACAGCCTGGGACAAGCTACGACCGATCGGCTCATCGAGCCGCCAGCCTTGCGCTCGGCAATTGCCGCCTCATCCAGGACTGGATAATCTGTCCTTCGGGTTGTACCCGTCCGGGCGCGGCTCAGATCAGGGAGGCAGACAATGGCCAAGCAAAAGGCATCAAGATCCGCAACGAAGACCGCGGTGAAGAAGCGGAGCGGCGCCAAGGCGCCGGCGCGATCCTCGGCCCGCAAGGCGGTGAAGGCAAAGGCTCGCACTGCCGTACCGAAGAAGCCCGCACGTCCCAGGCAGCGCATCGCGATCAGCCATCACCGCGAGGAAGACTTCAAGGCCGATGGCCTGCGCGCTTACGCGAAATACCGCGATCTCGGCATCGCCGACGCAAGCCGCGGCCTCGCGCAAGCGCACGTGATCCGGCTGCAAGGTCCTTGCGATCCGGCCGAGGTGTCAAAGCTGCATTTTCACGACGTCGACTTCCAGATGGTCTACGTGCTCAAGGGCTGGGTGAAGACCTATATGGACGGGCAAGGCGAGACCTTGATGAAGGAAGGCAGCGCCTGGACCCAGCCGCCGAAGATCAAGCACATGATCCTGGATTATTCGGACGACGTCGAACTGCTGGAGGTGATCCTGCCGGCGGAATTCAAGACGGTGGAGTTGAAGGCGTAGGCAGATCTCTCTCCTTCGTCATTGCTATGACGGTTCGTGGCCCGGATGGAGCGAAGCGTAATCCGGGGCCGCCTGCGACGACGCAGACCTTCCCGGATTGCGCTGTGCTCCATCCGGGCTACAGGACCGTCGCTACTCCAGCCCCCACCGCCGCCCATCACACGTCGTCAGCGTTCCCGTCACGATCGCTAAAAAGCACCCGATCTGCGAAACCGGGCACTTACCAGTCGGATGGTTTCAGCTGCCCTGCAGGGCGGGCGCTAACCAGTCGAAAATACCTCCCCCGTCAACTCAAAGCTGTGAAAACGCGGGAGTGCTTTCATGGCGACCAACACTTTTGGCCGACGCGGCGTTGTGGCGCCGCCCTCAAGAGCGTCGTTTCAACCCGTCGCCGCGCCGATCGTTCGGGAGATCGTGCGCGACCCCGCTCAGGCCTTGCCTAGTGAGGGGACACTTTTTGGCGACAACAAGCTTCTGGCCGATATCCCTTTTCTCACCATTGGCCTGATTTTCGGTCTGCTCCTGATCTTCGCCCTGCAACGCAGTCTGGCCATCGACGTTGCGCGGGACGGTGACCTCGATGTCCGCTCGCTGATCGCTCAGGGCGCCTCCGGTTACGATCTCGTTGTCGGACGAGGAGAGTGGTGGAGGATTGGCCTTGCGCCGCTGCTGCACGGTAGCGGGTGGCACCTCATCAGCAACTGCGTTGGGTTGTTCATCGTTGGCGTCAGGCTGGAGTCTCTGATCGGCCGTGGCTGGTTTGCGCTGATCTTCGTCGCCAGTGCAGTGGCGGGTGAGGTCGGCTCTCTGCTGGGCAATGGCCCCGGCACGGTGGGTGTCGGCGCGTCCGGCGCCATTACCGGGCTCATTGCCGCGCTGTTCGTCGCGAGCTTCGATTCCGAAGCGGACGCCGATCAAACCATATCGCGATTGAAGACGTCGCTCTTCTTCGGCGTGCCCGCATTGCTGCCGCTGGCCTTCGGCGCCTCGGGCAATGTCAACTATTATGCCCATGCAGGCGGTGCGGTGGCCGGCGCCGCGCTTGCGATCACGCCGTGGCTCGCCTTCTGGTCCTATGACAGCCTGCCGCGGAGCGCCGGCATGACGTTGCTTGCAGCATCCCTCGGATCTCTGATCTGCGCCGGCTTCGCCGCTGTCCATTATTCGTCCTACATGGCCGATGCCGTGCATTATATCCGCGCGTCGGAAGTGCCGGCGAAGGCTGACGAGATGGTCAGCCGGTCGTTCGATCTCGTCACCCGCTACCCAAAAGATGCGCGGGCCCACGTGTTCCGTGCGGTCTTCTTCCTGGAACAAGCGAACCTCAGTGCCGCCGAGACGGAGGCGCGAACCGCGCTGTCGCTCGCCGCTTCAGATGTGGCGGGTGGGCCGGTGCGCTCTGGCGCGCAGGGCTTGATGGCGGTGTTACTGTGGGCGCAGCGACGAACCAGCGAGGCGAAGGCCATGGCGGTCGAGCCCTGCCGTGCCAAGCTGGCCGAGGTGCGTCGCATCTTGCAGAAGTCGAAATTGTGCAGTTGACCGGGCTACGGCATCGCCACGGGTCACGTGATGACCCCCACGACCGCGCCCATCAAGCAGGTCGTCAGCGTCCCCGATGCGATCGATTTCAGCCCGAGCGCGTTGATCTCCTCGCGTCGCTCCGGCGCCATCACGCCCAAGCCGCCGATCATGATGCCGAGGCTGGCGAAGTTGGCGAAGCCGCACATTGCGTACAGCATGATCAGGCGTGAGCGCGGATCGAGCGCATCGCCCGGCAGCTTCGAGAAGTCGACATAGGCGATCAATTCGTTGAGCACGGTCTTGGTGCCCATCAGGCTACCGGCCGTCACCGCCTGATCCCATGGCAATCCCATCAGCCAGCACACCGGCGCCATCACGAGACCGAGCAGGCGCTGTAACGAGATCGCGGTGCCGCCAACATTCGGCAGCAGGCCGAGCATGGTGTTGACGAGATAGACCAACGCCACCAGCACAAGCAGCATGGCGACGATGTTGATCAGCAGCTCGATCCCCGCGCTGGTGCCTTTCACGATCGCATCCATCGTGCTGGAGACTTCCATCTCCGGATCTTCGAGCGTGCCGCCGGTGCGCGTGTTGGAGGTTTCAGGCACCATGATCAGGCTGACGAGGATCGCGGCCGGCGCGCCCAGCACGGAGGCGATGACGAAGTGCGCAGCCGCGTCGGGAATGAGAGGAGCAAGGAGCGTCGCATAGAGCACCAGCACCGTGCCGGCGATGCCCGCCATACCGCCGGTCATCACCAGGAACAATTCGCTGCGGGTCATCTGCTTCAGATACGGCCGCACGAACAGCGGCGCCTCGACCATGCCGAGAAAGATATTGGCGGCGGTCGAGAGGCCCACCGCGCCTCCGACGCCCAGCGTCCGCTCCAGCAGCCAGGCCATGCCGCGCACGATCGGCGGCAGCACGCGCCAGTAGAATAGCAGCGTCGTCAGCACGCTCATGACCAGCACGATCGGCAGCGCCTGGAAAGCCAGGATGAAATCGGCGCCGGGCACCTTGACGTCGAAGGGCAGGGTGCCGCCGCCGACATAGCCGAACACGAAGGCGGAGCCGGCGCGCGAGGCCGCCGAGATCGCACCGACCGCATCGTTGATGGCGCCGAAGGCGTGCGCGACGACCGGCAGCTTCAGGAGCACGATCGCGGTGACGAAGGTGGCGACGAGGCCGATCGCCGCCTGCCGCAGCGACACGGCACGTCGATTCTCCGCCAATGCGAAGGCGATCAACAGCAATGCGAAAATGCCGAGTGCCGATTGCAAGCGCAGCATGATGTCCCCAAACCCTCAATGATTATGGCCGTGCCGGCGCTGCAAAGGCAATGCCGGGAGCCGCCAGAAGCGCCCCACTGTTGACAAGCGGGGTCACCTCGGCCACGCGGGGGCCTTCGACAGTGAGAGGGAGAGCGGTCCGAGGGTGACCCAAAAGGCGATGCCAGAGCAGCCAAATTCCGGACATCCGCCGGTCAGCGCCCGCGCGCTTCTCGCCCATCGCGCGTTCCTGTTCTTCCTGCTCTCGCGCAGCCTCTCGCGATTTTCCAGCCAGATCGCGGCGGTCGCGATCGGCTGGCAAATCTACGATCTCACCGGCTCGGCCTTCGACCTCGGCATGGTCGGCCTCGTGCAGTTCCTGCCCACGGCGCTCCTGCTGTTCGTTGCCGGCCACGCCGCCGATCGCTATGAGCGTAAGCGCGTGGTCCAGCTCTGCCAGCTCGTTGAAGCTGCGACCGCGCTCTATCTCGCAATCATCACCTATCTCGGCGCGGTCGGCGAAGTCCAGATCTTCATCGCGACCTTCGTGCTCGGCATTGCCGGCGCGTTCGAAAGCCCGACCACGGCGGCGCTGCTGCCGCTGATCGCGCCGCAGGGCTCGCTTCAGCGCGCCACCGCCGTCTCCAGCGGCGCGGCTCAGGTCGCGACCATCACCGGGCCGGCGCTCGGCGGCTTCGCCTATGCGGTCGCCCCGCATCTGGCCTATGCCATGATGGTGCTGTTCTGGATCTTCGGCATGATCCTGACCGGCTTCATCCGGCCGCGTCCGCAGGCGATCGCGAAGGAGGGGATGGACTCGGACAACATCTTTGCCGGCGTTCGCTTCATTCGCAGCAATCCGGCCATCCTCGGCACCATCTCGCTCGACCTGTTCGCGGTGCTGTTCGGCGGCGTCACCGCGCTGCTGCCGATCTATGCCCGTGACATCCTGCAGACCGGGCCGGTCGGGCTCGGCGTGCTCCGTGCCGCGCCGGCGGTCGGTGCGCTCCTGATGACCATGGTGCTGGCACGTCACGCCATCTCGAGGCACGTGGGCCTGCGCATGTTCCAGGCCGTGATCGTGTTCGGCCTCGCCACCATCGTGTTCGCCCTGTCCTCCTGGATGTGGCTGTCGGTGCTCGCGCTCGCCGTGCTCGGTGCGGCCGACACGATCAGCGTCGTGATCCGCTTCTCGCTGGTGCAGCTGTCCACGCCCGACGAGATGCGCGGCCGGGTCGGCGCGGTCAACTTCCTCTTCATCAACGCCTCGAACCAGCTCGGCCAGTTCGAAAGCGGTGTGGCCGCCGCGCTGCTCGGCGCCATGCCGGCCGCCGTGCTCGGCGGCGTCGCCACGGTTGCGGTGGCGCTGCTCTGGATGAAGCTGTTTCCGAGCCTGCGGCAGGTAGAGAGTTTGGAGTAGGGGAATGTCTCGTGTCCCGGACAAGCTGCAGCGCGTTAGCGTTGCGGCGCAGAGCCGGGACCCAGAAGGCCAAGAACGAGATCGCGGAGGCATGGGCCCCGGCTCAGCAGCGCGTCATTGCATGCCGCGCCGCGTCCGGGGCACGAGAGCGGCGACTAGCCCCGTCCGACGAACGGCATCTTGGTCGCCATGACCGTCATGGTCAGCACGTTGGCATCGAGCGGCAGGCCGGCCATGTAGGCCACGGCATCGCCGACCGCTTTCGCATCCATGCGCGGCTCGTGCTTGGTGGTGCCGTCCGGCTGCAGCACGCCGGGGCCGTTGACCATGCGATCGGTCATCGGGGTCGCGGCGTTGCCGATGTCGACCTGGCCGACAGCGATGTCGTACAGGCGGCCGTCGAGGTTGCTGGCCTTGGTCAGGCCGGTGATGGCGTGCTTGGTCGAGGTGTAGGCTGCCGAGAACGGCCGCGGCGCATGCGCCGAGATCGAGCCGTTGTTGATGATGCGGCCGCCGCGCGGGGTCTGGTCCTTCATGATGCGGAAGGCGTGCTGGGTGCACAGGAAGGGGCCGGTGAGGTTGGTGTTCACCACCGCCTGCCACTGCTCGAGGCCGAGGTCCTCGAAGTTGACGGCGGGGGCGCCCATGCCGGCATTGTTGAAGAGCACGTCGAGCCGGCCATAGGTCGCCTTCACCTTGTCGAACAGTGCGGCGATGGAATCCGGCTTGGTCATGTCGGCGGTGACGCACAGGCTTTTGCCGGCGGGACCGAGCTTTGCGGTCTCCTCGAGCATGTCGAGTCGGCGCCCGACCAGCACCACGGTGAAGCCGGTGTTCATCAATGCCAGCGACGCGGCGCGTCCGACACCGGTGCCGGCGCCGGTCACCACTGCGATCTTCTTTGCTTCGCTCATTATTTCCTGCCTTTTCTCATGCTGTCAGGTTTTGGGTTCTTTTTCGTTCTTGTAGGGTGGCCGCGGAATGTTCTGGTGCGCCGCGCGCAGCGCCGCCGACCAGCGCGAGCGCAGATCGTGGAAATAAGGCTCGCCCGCTTCGATGCGATGATTGAGGTCGGCCTCGCAGGCATCGGCGCGCACCACCAGCACGTCGATCGGCAGGCCGACGCCGAGATTGGAGCGCATGGTCGAATCCATCGAGATCAGGCCGGTCTTCAGCGCCTCGTAGAGCTCGACGTCGTAATGCATGGCGCGGTCGAGCACGGGCTTGCCGTATTTGTGCTCGCCGATCTGCAAGTACGGCGTATCGGTGGTGCACTCGATGAAATTGCCGGCGGTGTAGACCATGAACAGGCGCATGCGCGCGCCCTTGATCTGGCCGCCGAACAGGAATGAGACGTCGAACGAGACGTCCTCGGATCTCAGCGCCGGGCCCTCGGTCGCATGCACCGCGCGGATCGCCCGGCCGATGCGCTGGGCGGCCTGGAACATGGTCGGCGCGTTCATCAGCGTCTCGACCTCGCCCGTGTTGGGGTCCTCCAGGCCTTCGGTCAGCGTGGACAGCACAGACTGGCTGATGGCGAGGTTGCCGGCGCTGGCGATCGCCATGATGCGCTCGCCGGGCTTGGAGAAGATGTGCAGCTTGCGGAAGGTCGAGACGTTGTCGAGGCCGGCATTGGTGCGGGTGTCGGCGATCATCACCAGACCGTCCCGAACCAGGATTCCGCAACAATAGGTCATTTCCAGTCCCCGAACGCGTTTGCGCGGAATTACTAGCCAATTTCGGGGGCCGGTCCAACCCCCGATTCCCATGGAAAGGTCGTCATTCCGGGGAGCGGCAGCTAGCTCTGTCGCTCAATCCGCCGCATCGACGAGAAACGCCTCGTCGACGGGTACGCCGAGCGCCGTGACCAGCCGGTTGGTCTCCGCGGCCATGCCGACGATGGCGAGCATCTCGGCATATTCGGCCTCGGTCATGCCCTTGGCCCGCGCGGCGGCGGTGTGGGAGTGAATGCAGTAGCTGCAGCCATGCGCGATCGAAACCGCGACATAGAGCATTTCCTTGACCTTGGGATCGAGCGCGCCGGGAGCCATCACCTCCTTGATGCTCTCCCAGGTCCGCCTCAGCGTCTTCGGATCATGTGCCAGCGCGCGCCAGAAATTGTTGACGAAGTCCGACTTTCGCACCTTGCGGATATCGTCGAAGACGGCGCGCGCTTCAGGAGTGAGTTCATCGTCCGAAAGCAGTTTTACAGTGGCCATTGGTACCTCGCGGGGGGCAGCTTCGATCCCCGCGAGTGTAGCACGACCCATGCGTTCGGACGGCTGCGCCTAGCTCTGCCGTTGGGATTGCGATTGCGACGGCCCGCCGCGGCCGGCCTGCTCGACCTTCACGGCCACGGCCAGCGTCTCAGCGCCGCCGCCATAGCGGGTGCCACGCACTGGGGCTGCGCCAAGATAGTCGAGCCCGATCGCGACGCGGACATGGGCGTCGGTGGCGCAGATGCTGTTGGCGGGATCGAAGCCGACCCAGCCGAGATCGGGAACGTAGGCTTCAGCCCAGGCATGGCCGGCGTCCTGATGCACCGTTCCGTCCGAGCGCAGGAAGTGGCCGGAGACGAAGCGCGCCGGTACGCCGCCGGTGCGGGCGCAGGCGATGAAGATGTGCGCGTAGTCCTGGCAGACCCCGCGCTTGAGCGTGAACGCCTCCGCCGCCGAGGTTCCGCTGTTGGTCGGGTCCTCGTCGAAGGTCATGTGATCGCCGATCTCGGTCATCAGCGTATGCAGGAAGCCGAGCGTGTCGCTCTCGGCCTCGCTGCGCAACTGGCGCGCGACCGCCATCATCGCCGGATTGACCGAGGTGAGGTCGGTGGCGCGCAAGAACATGCCGGCCGGAAAGCGCTCGTCGGCGCCGCGCAGGACGCCGCCGGTGTCGTGAGTCTCGATCAGGCCCTCGGCAGTGATCTTGATGTCGCCGACGGGCCCGCAGGACAGCACATGGGTGACGTTGCCGAAGGCGTCCTCGTGGGTGTCGAGCTTGGTGTCCGTGGAGACGTCGATCTGCCATTCCGCCACATACTGCCCGTCATGGCTGCCGGGCGTCATGCGCAGGATCTGGATCACGCTCGTGGCCGCCGGCTCGTAGCGATAGGTCGTGGTGTGCAGGATTCGCAGGCGCATGACTAACCGTTGTTCTTGCGTCGTCATTCCGGGGCGATGCGCCAGCATCGAGCCCGGAACCTCGAGATTCCGGGTCTGGTCCTTCGGACCATCCCGGAATGACGGCGCTCATCAGATCAAATACTGCTTCGTGATGATTTCGCCCAGCCTGGAATTGTCGGTGATGAATTCCTGAATGAATTCATGCACGCCATGCTGGAAAATGTCGTTCATATTGCTGTGTTCCAGCCGGTTGCGGATGCCGCGGGCGTGGCGCTGGGCCGGGCCCTGGCGGCCATAGGCGACGCCGATCTGGTCGAGGTTGCGCACGAGATTGCCGTAGCAGCTGGCCAGCGATCGCGGCAGCGTGTCGTTGAGGATGAGCAGATCCGCGATCAGCCACGGCTTCAGCGTCTCGCGATAGACCCAGTGATAGGCCGTCAGCGCCGAGACCGAGCGCAGGATCGAGCTCCACTGATAGAAATCGAGCGGGCCGCCGACATGCTCTTCCTCGGGCAGCAGCACGTGATACTTCACGTCGAGAATTCGCGCGGTGTTGTCGGCGCGCTCCAGATGCACGCCCATCCGTGAAAACCAGTAGGCGTCGTTGCGCAGCATGGTCCGGTACGCCGAACCGTCGAAGCGCAGCGAGGTCTCCTGCACGAAGCGCAGGAATTTTGCGAGGTCCTCGCGCGTCGAGGTGCCCTTGCTCCAGACCGCCTGAAGCTCGATCCAGGCCGAGTTGATGGTGTCCCACATCTCGCTGGTCAGCGCGGTGCGGACCGAGCGCGAGTTCAGCCGCGCCGCCTCGATGCAGTTCCTGATCGAGGATGGATTGTCCACGGAGAACGATAGGTAGTCGACGACGTTGTGCTCGTTGGCTTCCTCGTAGGTCTGATAGAAGCTGGCGGCGACGCCGGCGGTGAGCAGCGCCGAGTCCCATTCATTGGTCTTGCCGATATAGGCGGCGGGAAGCGCGGTGACGCGCAGCGTCGCATCGATGGTGCGCGCGAGATATTCGGCCCGTTCGACGTAGCGGGCGAGCCAGTAGAGGTTTTCGGCGGTACGCGACAGCATCTGACTACTCGTCCAGGATCCAGGTGTCTTTGGTGCCGCCGCCCTGGCTCGAATTCACCACCAGGGAGCCTTCCTTCAGCGCGACGCGTGTCAGGCCGCCCGGCACGATGGTGGTGCTCTTGCTGCCGGTGAGCACGAAGGGCCGCAAATCGACATGGCGCGGGGCAAGGCCGCTTGCGGTGCAAGTCGGGCAGGTCGAGAGCGCCAGCGTCGGCTGCGCGATAAAACCTTCGGGCTCGCGCTTGAGCTTCTCGCGGAACGCTTCGATCGTTGCCTTCGTCGCGGCGGGCCCGATCAGCATGCCGTAGCCGCCGGAGCCGTGCACTTCCTTGACGACGAGCTCGCTCAAATGATCCAGCACATAGGCGAGGTCCTTCGGCTCGCGGCAGCGCCAGGTCGGCACGTTCTTCAGGATCGGCTCCTCGCCGAGATAGAATTTCACGATGTCCGGCATGTAGGAGTAGATCGCCTTGTCGTCGGCAATCCCGGTGCCGACGGCGTTGGCGAGCGTGATGTTGCCGGCCGCATAGGCCGACATCAGCCCGGGCACGCCGAGCGCGGAATCGGGACGGAAGGTGAGGGGATCGAGGAAGTCGTCGTCGACCCGGCGATAGATCACGTCGACCCGCTTCACGCCCTCCGTCGTCCGCATGAACACTTCGTTGTTCTTGACGATGAGGTCGCGGCCCTCGACCAGCTCGATGCCGAGCTTGTCGGCGAGGAAGGAGTGCTCGTAATAGGCCGAGTTGTAGACGCCGGGGGTGAGCAGGGCGACGGTCGGCTCGCCCGAGGCGCTGAGCGGCGCGACAGAGCGGAGCGCCGAGAGCAGCTCGTCCGGATAGCGCTCGACCGGCGCCACCTTGTGGCGGGCGAACAGATCCGGAAACAACCGCATCATGATCTCGCGGTTTTCCAGCATGTAGGACACGCCGGACGGCGTGCGCGCATTGTCCTCGAGCACGATGAAGTCGTTGGCATCGACCCGGACGATGTCGATGCCGGCGATGTGCACATAGACGTCGTGCGGCACCTGCTGGCCGTTCATCTCGGGCCGGAACACCGGGTTCTGG
Source organism: Bradyrhizobium shewense (assembly GCF_900094605.1). Classification (GTDB taxonomy): domain Bacteria; phylum Pseudomonadota; class Alphaproteobacteria; order Rhizobiales; family Xanthobacteraceae; genus Bradyrhizobium; species Bradyrhizobium shewense. The sequence continues at coordinate 14,373 of NZ_FMAI01000032.1, forward strand.
AAGATCAGATCGTCGGGCACGATCTCGGCGCGCAGGATGTCGCGGCCGTGATAGATGTCGCGCAGGAACATGTTGAGCGCGCGCACGCGCTGCTTCAGGCCCTTCTCCAGCAGTGCCCATTCCTTGCCCGACATGATCCGCGGGATCACGTCGAAGGGGATCAGGCGCTCGGTGGACTCGGCCTCGCCATAGACCGCGAAGGTGATGCCGATGCGGCGGAACAGCAGCTCGGCCTCCTGGCGGCGATATTCAAGCGCCTCGGGAGGCGTCTCCTTGAGCCAGCGCGCCAGCTCCTGATAGGCGGGGCGAAGGTCCCCGCCGGGAATATTCATTTCATCAAACGCGACTGCCATAGATGCCGACTGTTCTCCGCAAGGCGTTGCGCCAATGGACAGGTCGTCAGGCTCTGGTGAAGCCGCAACGTCCTGACCATGCGGCAAGAGTGCATGACTTTCATGTGGTAGCAAGGGCCGGGCCAGCGCGATAAGCATGGACCGGCAGCATTTGTCGGGGATGGCCGGCGGCTTGCCTGAAAAAATGGCTGAGGACTGCTTATTTCGACAGCAAAACCGCGTGACTTCAACGCGTTACCTCGGCAAAGTCGGCGCCACAGGTGAGGGACTTAAGTTATGAGCGAGATCGTCACGGCGGGCATTCTGGTCATTGGGGACGAAATCCTGTCCGGCCGGACCAAGGACAAGAATATCGGTTTCATCGCCGAATACCTGACCAATATCGGCATCGATTTGAAGGAGGTCCGAGTCGTCTCCGATGACGAGCCCGATATCATCGCTGCCTTGGATGCACTGCGGCATCGCTACACCTACGTCTTCACCACCGGTGGCATCGGGCCGACCCATGACGACATCACCGCCGACAGCGTCGCCAAGGCGTTCGGCGTCGGCATCGACCACCATCCGGAGGTGGTCGCCCGTTTCCGCGAGCGCTGGAGCGAGCAGGATCTCAACGAGGCCCGCTTGCGGATGGCCCGCATCCCCGACGGTGCCGAGCTGATCCAGAGCGCCACCATCCTCGCGCCCGGCTTCAAGATCGGCAATGTCATCGTGATGGCCGGCGTGCCCTCGATCATGCAGGCGATGATGGACATCGTCTCGCCCAAGCTGAAATCGGGCGTGCGCATGCTCTCCGAATCGGTCCGCGCCAATGCGCGGGAGGGCGACATCGGCAGCCCCTTGCGCGCGATCGCCGCCGCTCATCCCGACACCATCATCGGCAGCTACCCCTTCATGGACGAAGAGCAGAAGCCGAATACGAACCTCGTGGTGCGCTCGCGCGATGCGGACAAGCTCGCGGCAGCCATGGCCGCTGTGAAGGAAATGCTGGCAGGATTGAACATCACTCGTTAGCAGGGAATTTGCCGGCAGGCGAAGCAGGAGACGACAATGGCTGGTGAAGCACCGGAACTGAGTGCGCAGGAGCGGGCGGGCAAGGCCTTTCCGGTCTCGTGGGACCAGTTCCACCGCGACTGCCGGGCGCTGACCTGGCGGCTCAACGAAGTCGGCCCGTTCCACGCCGTGATCGCGATCACCCGCGGCGGCCTGGTGCCGGCCGCGATCGTGGCGCGCGAGCTTGGCGTGCGCATCATCGATACGGTCTGCGTCGCCAGCTACGACCACGACAAGCAGGGCGACCTCCAGGTCCTCAAGGGTATTTCGGAACAGGCCATGAAGCTTGGGGGTGGCACTGGCAAGGGGCTGTTGATCGTCGACGATCTCGTCGACACCGGCAAGACCGGCAAGCTGGTGCGCGAGATGCTGCCCGATGCGCATTTCGCCACCGTCTACGCCAAGCCGAAGGGGCGCCCGCTGGTCGACACCTTCATCACGGAAGTCTCGCAGGATACCTGGATCTTCTTCCCCTGGGACACCGCGCTGTCCTATCACCCGCCGCTGCGCGACGGCGCGGCGTGATCAAAGGCGAATGGCGAATGGCGAATGGCGAATAGCAGCCCCTCCACTCGCAATTCGCCATTCGCTACTCGCCCTCTCCAAAACCGCGTCACGCCGCTAGGCGACATCATCGCTACCCCACACCGCGGCACATTCACCGGCAATCGCGGCATCATCCATGATCCCGAAACGAAGACGCTGCTGAACAAGCGCTGGTCGTCGCCGGCATGGATTACATGCCTGTGTGAATTCCGCGGCTGGCGCCGGCCGGTGATGGCGCGGCGGAGCTGGACCGAGCTGTTCTTTCTCGACGAGGCCACCGCCTTTGCCGCCGGCCATCGTCCCTGTTTCTTCTGCCGGCGCGAGGATGCCAACCGCTTTCGCGCGGCGTGGGAGAAGGGGAATGGCGTGAGTAAGGTGAGTGCGAAGGCGATGGATGCCCAGCTCCACCTGGAGCGTCTCGATGGCGGCCGCAAGCGTTTGCACCCACTATCGGTGTCGCTCGCAGAAATGCCCGACGGCGCGATGGTGCAGCAGGGGGAGGAGAGCTTTCTGGTGATGAAGGGTCGGCCGCTGTTATGGTCGCCAGCCGGCTATGCCCGCGCCGGGCACGAGGTGGAGAGCCCAATGCTGCTGACGCCCCCGTCCACGCTGCGTGCGCTGAGCGCGGGATATCAACCGGCGCTGCATCCGACCGCTCTGGATTAGCAGAGCGGCCGGGGGATCACCGCCATCACCCCAGCTTCTCGCGCGCCAGCGCGGCGCCGGCGCCGAGCGCCATCAGCTTGGCTTCGGCGATCTCGCGCCGCATCGGGGCCATGCCGCAATTGGTGGTGGCGATGATGTTGCTCTTGGGGACGAATTTCGCCACCGCGTCGATCACCTTCACGACATCCTCTGCGGTCTCCACGGTGTCGCTGGCAACGTCGATCACCCCGGCCTGCACGATCTTGTTCCTCAAGAGCGCGAGCAGATCGAGCGGCACTTTCGAATTGCGGCATTCGATCGCGACCTGCTGGATCGGGCTCGCATCGATCGCCGGAAAGATCTGCTCATATTGCCGCCATTGGCTGCCTAACGTTTCCTTCCAGTCGGTGTTGGCCTTGATGCCGTAGCCGTAGCAGATGTGCACGGCGGTGGCGCAGGTGAGGCCCTGCGCAGCGCGCTCCAGCGCCTTGATGCCCCAATCGTTGACCTCGTCCATGTAGACATTGAAGGCGGGCTCGTCGAACTGCACGAGATCGATGCCGTCGGCCTGCAGCGCCCGGGCCTCCTGGTTGAGCAACTCGGCGAAGGCAAACGCCATCTTGACGCGGTCGCCATAGTAGCGATCGGCAATGGTGTCGATGATGGTCATCGGGCCGGGCAGGGTGAACTTCAGCTTCCTCTTCGTGTGCGTGCGCGCCGCGCGCGCCTCGAAGGCATGGACGCGGCCCTTGAGCCGCAGCGGGGCGACCACCTGCGGCACCATCGCCTTGTAGCGGTCCTTGCGGATGCCCATCTCGACCTTGTGCGCGAAATCGATGCCTTCGATCTTCTCCAGAAAACCGTGCACGAAATGCTGCCGGGCCTGCTCGCCCTCGGTGAGGATGTCGATGCCGGCGTCCTCCTGGATCTTCAGCCAGATCAATGTCGCGTCGCGCTTGGCGCGGAGCAACTCGTCGCCCTGCGACTTCCAGGGCGCCCAAAGCATGTTGGGTTCGGCAAGCCATTCCGGCTTCGGCAAGGAGCCGGCGATCGTGGTTGGAAACAGCATGGCGGCTCTCCCGGCGGGTTGTGTTGCGCCCCTTCCTGCCATGTCCTAACGTCGAGGTACAGAACAACAAAAGTCGTTATTTTAGCTGGCGGCATCGACAGGGAAGGCCAAAGGATGCCGAGGGAAAGGTCATGATCGATCTCCATTACGCGCCGACGCCGAACGGCTGGAAAATCTCGATCATGCTGGAAGAGCTCGGACTTCCCTATACGGTGAAGCCCGTCAACATCCGCGCCGGCGAGCAGTTCAGTCCCGAGTTCCTGGCGATCTCCCCGAACAACCGCATCCCCGCGATCGTCGATCACGCACCCGCCGACGGCGGCGGGCCGTTCTCGGTGTTCGAGACCGGCGCAATTCTGATTTATCTCGCGGAAAAGACCGGCCGTTTCTTGCCCACTGACTTGCGCGGGCGTTCCGCCACCATCCAGTGGGTGATGTGGCAGATGGCCGGTCTCGGGCCGATGCTCGGCCAGCACGGGCATTTTGCGCTCTATGCGGCGGAGAAGATCCCCTATGCGATCGAGCGCTACCGCGACGAGGCGGCCCGGCTCTACGGCGTGCTCGACCGGCAGCTGGAGAAGACCGGGGCCCATGTCGCCGGCGACTATTCCATTGCCGACATCGCCTGCTTCCCCTGGACCATGACCCACAAGGCGCAGGGCTTTACGCTCGACGACTATCCGAACGTCAAGCGCTGGTACGCCCTGGTGCGCGCCAGGCCGCAGGTGCAGGCGGGGCTTGCGATCGGAAAATTCGTGAAAGAGCCGTTCGACGAGGAATCACGCAAGATCATGTTCGGCCAGCGTGCGAAGGAAGTGTTGGGAAGGAAGTGACGGCAACGCCGTCATTCCGGGGCGCGCGAAGCGCGAACTATGGTGCGCAATTGCGCACCCGAGAATCCATCGGGCCGCAACAAGGCTGGTGAAATGGATTCTCAGGTGCGCAATTGCGCACCGTAGTTCGCGCCCAAGAGGGCGCGCCCCGGAATGACGAGAGCAAAGGAAACGCCATGATCGAATTCTTCTTCGACTGCTCCAGCCCCTGGACCTATCTCGCCTTCCACAACATCCGGCCGCTCGCCAGGGAGCTGGGCGCCGAGATCGTCTGGCGGCCGATCCTGGTCGGCGGCATCTTCAATACGGTCAATCCGAGCGTCTACGCGCAACGCGAGACGCCGGTGCCGCTGAAGGCGCGCTACATGAAGAAGGACCTTCAGGACTGGTCGCGCTCCGCGGGCCTTGCGATCAAGATGCCGCCGACGGTGTTTCCGGTGAACAGCGTCAAGGCCATGCGCGGCTGCATCTGGCTCGGCAAGGACATGGTGCCGTTCGCGACCGCATTGTTCGAGGCCTATTGGGGCGAGGACAAGGATATCTCGCAGGACTCCGTGCTCGCCGAGATCTGCAGGAAGGTCGGCATCGACGAGCCGAAATTCTTCGCCGGCATTTCGGAGCAGGCGATCAAGGATCAGCTCAAGGCGAATACGGAAGAGGTCGTCGCGCGCGGTGGCTTCGGCTCGCCGACGATCTTCGTCGGCAAGACCGACATGTATTTCGGCAATGACCGCCTGCCGCTGATCCGCGAGGCGCTGTTGCGCAGCAAGGCGAGCGCGGCCTGATGGTGCGCGCCGTCGTCTGCCACTCGCTCGGCGAGCCCGAAACCTTGCGGCTGGAAGAGTTTCCGTCGCGCGCCCTGAAGCCGGGCGAGGTGCGCGTTGCGATCCGGGCCGCCGGGCTGAACTTTCCCGACGTGCTGATGGCCGCCGGCCAATATCAGCTCAAGCCGGAGCTGCCGTTCACGCCCGGCATGGAAGCAGCCGGCGATGTGACCGAAGTGGGTGCGGAGGCGAAGGGCGTTTCTGTTGGCGCCAAGGTCATCGTGAAGATGCGGCACGGCGCATTCACCGACGAGGCCATCGTCACGCCGTCGCAGCTCACCCCTATGCCGTCGACGTTCGATTACGCCGAGGCTGCGACCTATCTTGCTGGCCATGGCACGGCCTATCATGCGCTGATCGATCGCGGCCGGGTCGAGCCGGGGGAGGTGCTGCTGGTGCATGGCGCCGGTGGCGGCACGGGACTGGCCGCCGTCGAAATCGGCAAGATGCTGGGCGCGACCGTGATCGCGACCGCGTCCAGCGACGAGAAGCTCGCCATCGCCAAGGCGCGCGGCGCCGATCATCTTATCCGCTATGACCGCGAGCCGTTTCGCGACGCCGTCAAGCGCATCACCGATGGTCGCGGCGCCGACGTCGTGTTCGATCCCGTCGGCGGCCAGGTCTTCGAAGACTCGATGCGCTGCATCGCCTGGGGCGCGCGGCTCCTCGTGATCGGCTTCACCGGCGGCATCGGCTCCGCCAAGACCAACCTGCTGCTGATCAAGGGCGCCAGCGTGCTCGGCGTGCGTGCCGGCGAAGCGGTACGAAAGAATCCCGCACTTGGCGAGGTGCGCCTGAAAGCGCTCTTGCAATGGGCGGAGGAGGGCAAGCTGCGCCCCAACGTTTCACACCGCTTGCCGCTGGAAGATTATGCGAAGGCCATGCGGCTCTTGATCGACCGCAAGGCGATCGGGCGTGTGGCGCTGATGATGGAGTGACGGTGCCGTAGGGTGGGCAAAGGCGCTCTTGCGCCGTGCCCACCATCTCTCTCGATTGCAAAAAGTGCGTGGGCACGCTTCGCTTTGCCCACCCTACGAGAGGGTCACTTATACTCCCGTTCCGTCCACCACGGGAAATAGTCCGGCATGTCGCTGGACACCTTGTTCTTGAACTGCGCGGGGCGCTTTTCCAGGAACGACACCACGCCTTCCTTGACGTCGTCGGAGCGGCCGCGGGTGTAGATGCCACGGCTGTCGACCTTGTGGGCTTCCATCGGATCGTCGGCGCCCATCATGCGCCACATCATCTGGCGGATCAGCGCGACCGAGACCGGTGCGGTCTTCGCCGCGAATTCCTTGGCGAGCGCGCGGGCGGTCGGCAGGAGGTCATCGGGGGCGACGACCTTGCTGACGAGACGGCCGGCGAGGGCTTCCTGGGCCGGGAAGACGCGGCCCGAATAGCACCATTCCAGTGCCTGCGAGATGCCGACGATGCGCGGCAGGAACCAGCTCGACGCGGCCTCCGGCACGATGCCGCGCTGGGAGAACACGAAGCCGAAGCGCGCGGCGTCGGAGGCAATGCGGATGTCCATGGCGAGCTGCATGGTGACGCCGATGCCGACCGCGGGGCCATTCACCGCGGCGATGACGGGCTTGAGGCACTTGAAGATGCGCAAGGTCACCTGGCCGCCGCCGTCGCGTACCTGGGGATCGCTGTAGTCGACTTTGCCGTCGGCAAAACGCTTCACCGGCCCGCGTCGCGCATCGCGGTCGAACGTGTCGGCGCCCGACGAAAGATCGGCGCCCGCGCAAAAACCACGGCCGGCGCCTGTCACGATGATGGCGCGGACATTGTCGTCCTTGTCGGCGGCGTCGAACGCGTCGATCAGCTCTGCCTGCATCTGCGCGTTGAAGGCGTTGAGCTTGTCGGGCCGGTTCAGGGTGATGGTGAGGATCTGCTCGGCGACCTCATATTTGATCGTCTCATACGCCATGGTGGTTTCCTTCCTTGTCATTCTTGAATCAATTCTGTCATTGCCGGGCTTGACCCGGCAATCCATCTTTTTTGAAGAGGATGGATGCGCGGGTCGAGCCCGCGCATGACGATTTGTGCTGAGACGCTAGATGCGCGCTTAATGAGCCGGAGGCTTCGGCCAGGGCTTCTGCGCGCCGCGCAGGGCCTCGAAAGCCTTGGCCATGCCGAGCACGCCGATGTCGTCGAAGCGGCGGCCGACGATCTGCACGCCAATGGGAAAACCCTTGGCGTCGAAGCCGCCGTTGATCGAGATGGCAGGGTTCTCCGACATATTCCACGGCACGGTATAGGCGATGTGCTCGAACGGTTTCATGGGGTCGTTGGTCGGCGAGGCCCAGTCCGCCGGATAGTTCACGTTCGGTGCAGTCGGCGAGATCACGTAATCAAGCTCGCAGAACAGCTTTGAAGCCGCGGCCCGGATCGCCATGGTCTGGTTGAAGCCGCGGATGACCTCGACGCCCGAGAGCTTCGCGCCGGACTCGCCCCATTTGAAGATATTGGGCAGCACCTTGGCCTGTTCGGCCGGCGTCAGCTTGGCCAGATCATCCCACATCCGCGCGCGCCAGAAGTTGTCGAGGCCGTCGAGCATCTCGCGCGTGAGGATGCCGTCGACTTCGGTCACGACGCTGCCTGCGGATTCGAATGCTTTCGCCGCTTTCACCGCGACCTCACGCACCGGCTTCTCCAGCGCTAGGCCGCAGCCGGGATCGAGCATCAGGCCGATGCGCAGCTTGCGCGGAGACTTCTCCGCTCCCCTCCAGTTCAGCGGCTCGGCGGGCAGGCTCATGCCGTCGCGCCGGTCGGGTTTTGCGATCACGCTCATCATCAGCGCGCAATCGTCGACCGTGCGGGTCATGGGGCCGGCGACGCGCCCGACATAGGTGGGGTCGATCGGCACCCGGCCGAAGCTCGGCTTCAGGCCGACGAGGCCGCACCAGGCCGCGGGCAGGCGGACCGAGCCGCCGATATCGGTGCCGAGATGCAGCGGACCATAACCGGCCGCGGCAGCCGCGCCTGCGCCCGCACTGGAGCCGCCGGGATTCTTGGACAGGTCCCAGGGGTTACGCGCGAGTGCGTGGAAACTGGAGAGTCCGGACGACAGCATGCCGTAATCGGGCATGGTGGTCTTGGCGAAGATGACCGCGCCGGCCTCGCGCAGGCGCGCGGCGGGCGGGGCATCCTTCTCGGCCGGCACGAACTTGACGCTGGCAGCGCCCAGCGGCACCGGCACGCCCTTGGTCGCGATGTTGTCCTTCACCGTAACAGGCACGCCGTCGAGCGCTCCCGACGGCTCGCCGCCGGTCCAGCGCGCGGTCGAGGCCTTGGCGGCCTCGCGCGCGCTATCGGGATCGAACGCATAGAGCGCCTTCAGATGCGGCTCCCACGCAGCGACATGCGCGAGCAAATCCTCCAGCACCTCGCTCGGCGAGAATTGCTTGGCGCGATAGCCCGCGATCAGGTCGACCGCGGACAGATCGTGCAGCGAGGTGACGGCATCTTCGACGCTCTTTTTATGCATTTCTAGCCCACCGGCATGCGCGTTTCGATGATCCGGGCGAACATGCTGGCGCCGATCGGCAGGATCTTGTCGTCGAGCACGAAGCCGGGATTGTGCACGGGCACGTTGCCGTCATGGCCGACCCAGAAATAGGCGCCGGGAATGGTCTCCAGCATGTCGGCGAAATCCTCGCTGCCCATCTTGGGCTGGGCGCGGGTGATTACGTTGGCGGGGTCGACGATGGTGCGCGCGACGTCCTCGACCACCTTGGACTGCTCGACCTGGTTGACCAGCACGCCGAACGTATCGCGGATTTCGACGTCGATCACGCACTGGTAGGCGCTTGCGATGCCGGCGCAGATGGTGCGGATGCGTTCGCTGACCAGGGTGCGAACTTCCTTCGAGAAGGTGCGGATGGTGCCGCAAAGATGCGCGTCGCCGGGAATGACGTTGTAGGCGGAGCCCGCGTGGATCTGGGTGATCGACACCACCGCGGCCTGCAGCGGCTCGACGTTGCGGCTGACGATGGTCTGGATCGCCTGCGCCAGCGTGGTCGCGATGATCACCGCGTCCTTGGAGCGCTCGGGCATCGCGCCATGCGCGCCATAGCCGGTGATACGCAGGTCGAAGAAGTCGGCGCTGGCCATCGCCGGGCCCGGCAGGATCGCGATCTCGCCATGGTTGAGGTCGGGCGCGTTGTGCAGGCCGTATAGCTCGTCGCAGGGGAATTTTTCGAACAGGCCGTCCTTGATCATCGCGCGGGCGCCGCCGAGGCCTTCCTCGGCCGGCTGGAAGATCAGGTGCACGGTGCCGTCGAAGTTCTTGGTCTCGGCGAGATAGCGCGCGGTGCCGAGCAGCATGGCGGTGTGGCCGTCATGGCCGCAGCCGTGGAAGCGGCCGGGGATTTTCGAGCTCCACTTCAGATTGGTGTTCTCTTCCATCGGCAGCGCGTCCATGTCGGCGCGGAGGCCAATGCGCTTGTTGCCCGAACCCTTGCCCTTGATCACGCCGATCACGCCGGTACCGCCGAGACCGCGATGCACCTCGATGCCCCAGCTCTTCAGCTTGTCGGCGACGATGCCGGAGGTGCGCACTTCCTCGAATCCGATCTCGGGATGGGCGTGCAGGTCGCGGCGGATGGCGGTGAGCTCGTCGGCGTAACCGTCGATGCGGTCGATCGTGGGCATGGGTTCTGTCCAGTTAGCGTGAGGGAGGCGTGAAAACGGGGCCTTTCGGCTTGATGCGGATGCCCGGCCGCAGGCGCGTCCAGGGCAGGGTGGCGGTGTCGGCCGGCATCGCGCCGGGCGCGGCGCAGATCATCAGCTTTTCCGCGATCGGCTCGAAATCGGCGCGGAAGTGCACCGAGCTCTTGTTGACCAGAATCTTCTCCTTAGTCGGCTCGATGCCGACATAGCGGTACATCGCCTGGTCGGCGAGCTGCGCCTTGTGCGAGGAGACGACGACGCGGACATCGCCGATGCGCAGGCAAGCGGAGGGCCCCATCTCCATCTCGCGGCCGCCATAGTAAGGGCCCGGCGCGATGAAGCGGCCGTCGGACAGCTTTTCGACCACGAAGGTCTCGCGATAGGGCGCGTCACCGGGAATGCCGGACTTGCCGCCGAGCGACAGCGTCACGGTGGCACCGACGCCGGCGTCATGCGCGGCCTTGGCCGAGACCGGATCGTAGATCGCCCCGGTCGCGGCGCTCGCTTTGTTGCGCACGAGCGCGCGCAGCATGCCTGTCGTGTCGGAATCGCCGCCGGCACCGGGATTGTCCTGGGTGTCGGCGATGATGATCGGCTTCCTCGCGCCTTTCGACAGCTCCATCGCATGGCGCACGCCGTCGTCGGGCGACCAGATCTTGCCGTCGAAATCGTCTTCGTGGCTTTCGATCAGCTTGATGATCGCATCGGCCGCACGGTCGGCATCGGCTTGCGTCCTGCCATAGGCGAACACGCTCGGCCCGCAATCGCGGAAATCGGCGGCGGGAAATCCGGGTGCGAAGGAGAGCGTCGGAACCGCATCGCTCTCCAACGCGGCGAGCTGTTCGTAGATGCCTTTGGTCGGCTGGTCGTTGGTGCATTGCCAGCTGATCGGGATCAGGAACGGCAATTGCCGGAACGATTTGGCAAAGCGCTGCTTCGTGTTCAACAGCAGCGCCAGATGCCGCGCGGAGGCGCGGCCGGTCTCGGCCATGTCGACATGCGGATAGGTGCGGTAGGCGATCAGCGCGTCGGCATGTTCCATCATCTCGGGCGTGACGTTGGCGTGCAGGTCGAGGCTCGTGACCAGCGGAACATCCTTGCCGATGACGCGGCGCACGCGCGCCAGAATCTCGCCTTCGCCGTCGTCGAGATGCTCGGTCACCATCGCGCCGTGCAGGTCGAGATAGACCGCATCGAGCGGGCCGGCAGCTTTGATGCCGTCGACCATCACCTTCACGATGCGCTCGAAAGCATCCTTGGTGACATGCGCCGATGGGCTCGCACCGCAGGCGATCGTCGGGATGAGTTCCCAGCCATTGGCCTCGGCGCTGTCGACGAAGCCGGCGAGGCCGACATTGATGCGCCGCATCGCCTTCAGCACGTCGGCGCCTTCTGTCATCGCAGGCCAGCCGCCACCATGCTGGAAGTCGGCGAAGGTCGCCTGGGTGGGAGCGAAGGTATTGGTCTCGTGCAGGAAGCCGCCGACGGCGATGCGTGTCATTAATTCTGGTCCAGTGAGCAAAGAGGAAGGACGTTAGCCTTGGCCTTGAGGAGAGAGCAAGGTGGGACGCACTCGCGTTGCGCATAGGGTCAAGCTGTTTTGGGAATGTGTGCCGCGCACACCGTCATTGCGAGCGTAGCGAAGCAATCCAGAGTCTTTCCGCGGAGGGATTCTGGATTGCTTCGCTACGCTCGCAATGACGAGGATGAACCTACGCCGTGGCCCCCACGCCCTCTGCGACCGGCCGGAAGTTCGCAAAGTCCCAGTCGCGCCCCGGAGCGGCGTCCAGCAGCGCCCTGGTGTAGGCCTCCTTCGGATGCGTCAGCACCTCGGCAGCCGGGCCCTGCTCGACGACACGGCCGTGCTGCATCACCACGACCTCGTCGCAGATTTGCGCTGCGACACGCAGATCGTGGGTGATGAACAGGATCGCGATGCCGAGGCGCTTCTGGATCTCGTCGAAGAGTTCCAGCACCTGCGCCTGCACCGAAACGTCGAGCGCGGAGACCGCTTCATCCGCGACCAGCACGTCCGGATCGAGCGCGAGCGCGCGCGCAATGGCGATACGCTGGCGCTGGCCGCCGGAGAACTGGTGCGGATAGCGCGATACCGCATCAGGGGGCAGGCCGACGAGCTCGAGCAGCTCGCGGGCGCGTTTCATCGCATCGGGATGGGCGACGCCGTAATTGATCGGGCCCTCTGCAATGCTTTCGCCGACGGTGACGCGCGGGTTGAGCGAGCGGTAGGGATCCTGGAACACGATCTGGATCTTCTGCCGGTGCGGCTGCAGCAGGCGGCGCGAGATGCCGGCGATCTCTCGGCCGGCGAGGCGCACGCCGCCGGAGGTCGGATCGATCAGGCGGACGATGCAGCGCGCCACGGTCGACTTGCCGGAGCCGCTTTCGCCGACGATGCCGAGGGTGCGGCCCTTGCGCAGCGTCAGCGTCACCTTGTCGGCGGCGACGACCTCGCGGCCTTTGCCGAAGAAGGCGCGCTCCTTGTAGACCTTGCTGAGATCGTTGGCCTCCAGCACCACGGGCTCGCGGCTCTCCTCGCGCGGCGGCCGCGGCACCAGGCTCGGCACCGAGGCGAGCAGATTGCGGGTGTATTCCATGGTCGGATTGCGCAGCACGGTCTCGAGCGGGCCGGCTTCGACCAGCCGGCCCTGCCGCATCACTGCGACGCGGTCGGCGATCTCGGCGACCACGCCCATGTCGTGGGTGATGAACAGCACGGCCGTGCCGTGATCGCGCTGGAGCTCGCGGATCAGGGACAGGATCTGCTTCTGCGTGGTGACGTCGAGCGCGGTGGTCGGCTCGTCCGCGATCAGCAGCTTCGGCTCAAGCACGAGTGCCATCGCGATCATGATGCGCTGGCGCTGGCCGCCGGAAAGTCGGTGGGGATAGGAGGCGAAGATGCGTTCGACCTGGGGCAGGTGGACCTGCTCCATCATGTCGAGAATGCGCTTCTTGCGCGCCCTGGCGTCGAGCTTGGTGTGCGCGCGCAGCACCTCGTCGATTTGGCGGCCGACCGGCACCACTGGATTGAGCGCGGTCATCGGTTCCTGGAAGATCATCGCCATCTGCGTGGCGCGCAGCTGGCGCAGGCGGCGGTCGGTCGCGGTGAGCAGCTCTTCGCCGACCAGCTTGATGCTGCCGCTGGTCGGAACCAGCGTCCCCTTCGGCAGCAGGCCCATCGTGGTCAGCGAAGTCACCGACTTGCCCGAGCCGCTTTCGCCGACGAGGCACAGCGTCTCGCGCTCGCGGACCTGGATCGAGATGCCGTCGATGATCTTTGGCCCGCCCGGCTTCTTGCCGACGGAGACGACGAGGTTGTTGATGTCGAGGACGGTGTTGGTCATCAGGTCACTCCATCGTCATTGCGAGGCGCGAAGCGACGAAGCAATCCAGAAGTCCTTCCGCGGATGCAGACTGGATTGCTTGGCTTCGCTCGCAATGACGGAACAAGGGGCAGGGCCGGCGAGACAAATCACTTGCCTTCCCGCTGCTTCATGCGCGGATCGAGTGCGTCGCGGGCGGCGTCGCCGATCAGATTGATGCTGAGGATGGCGATCGAGAGCAGAAGGCCCGGCCAGAAGATCAGCGACGGCTTGATCTGGAAGTACTGGCGGCCCTCGGCCATAATGTTGCCCCAGGTCGGCGTCTCTGGCGAGATGCCGGCACCGAGGAAGGAGAGGATCGCCTCGGTGAGGATGGCGCTGGCGCAGATATAGGTGCCCTGGACGATCAGCGGCGCCACCGTGTTCGGCATCAGATGCCGCCACATGATCTTGGGCAGCGACGAGCCGACCGAGATCGCCGCCTCGACATAAGGCTCTTCGCGCGCCGAGAGCACGACCGAGCGGACCAGACGCGCCACGCGCGGGATCTCGGGGATGGTGATCGCGATCAGCACGGTCCAGAGGCTTGCACCGGACAGCGACACCACGGCGATCGCGAGCAGGATGCTCGGCATCGCCATCAGGCCGTCCATGACCCGCATCAGCACGGCATCGACCAGCTTGAAGAAGCCGGAGACGAGGCCGATCGCAAGGCCAATGACGATCGACAGGATCGCCGAGCCGATGCCGATCAGGAGCGAGATGCGGCCGCCATAGACGACGCGCGACAACAGGTCACGGCCATAGGCATCGGTGCCGAGCAGGAATTGCGCGGACGACGGCTTGAGCCGTTGCGATGGCGCGAGCTGGATCGGATCATGCGGCGCGATCAGCGGCGCGAGGATCGAGATCAGGATGATCAGCGCGAGCAGGACTGTCGCTGTGGCGATGATCGGCGTCGAGGTGAGGAAGCCGAAGCGCGGCCGCAGCGGCGACGTGATCGGAATGGACGACTGGGGAAGGGTATCGACCGACATTAATTCTTGTCCTTGCCTCAGTACCGGATCCGGGGATCGAGCAGGGTGTAGGCGACGTCGATGAGAAGGTTGACGACGACATAGATCAGCGACGTCAGCAGGATCATCGCCTGGATCACCGGATAGTCGCGCGCCAGCACCGCATCCACGGTGAGGCGGCCGATACCGGGAATGTTGAACACGCTCTCGGTGACGACGACGCCGGAGATCAGCAGCGCAAAGCCAGTGCCGATCACGGTGATCACGGGCACGGCGGCGTTGCGCAGCGCATGGCGCATCATCACGGCGACCTCGTTGATCCCCTTGGCGCGCGCGGTGCGCACATAGTCCTCGCCGAGCACGTCGAGCATCGCCGCGCGCGTCATGCGCGCGATCAACGCGATGTAGATGAAGGAGAGCGCGCAGGTCGGCAGGACCATGCGCTCGAAGAACGGTCCGAAGCCATTAAAGATGCTACGGAAGCCCTGCACCGGCACCCACCTCAGTTCGATCGCGAAGACCTGGATCAGAATATAGCCGACCACGAACACCGGCACCGAGAAGCCGAGCACGGAAAGCCCCATCACGAAACGGTCGATCCAGGTGCCGTGCTTCCACGCGGCGATCACGCCGAGGGGAACCGCCACGATCACGGCGAGGATGATGGTACACAGCGCGATCGAGATCGACGGCTCGACGCGCTGGCCGATCATCTTCATCACAGGCAGATTGGAGATCAGTGAGGTCCCGAGATCGCCGTGCAGCAGCTTGTTCACCCAGGTGATGAACTGCACGATCAAGGGCTCGTTGAGGCCGAGCGAGGTGCGGATGCGCTCGAGCCGTTCCGGCGTTGCATTGTCGCCGGCGAGGATCGCGGCGGGATCGCCGGGGGTGAGGCGGAGCAGGAGGAAGACGAACAGCGCGACGACGCCCATCACGGGCACGGCGGCGAAGATTCGGCGAAGGAGATATCCGAGCAAGTTGGATCCGTCAGATTAGAGTAAATCGGCGGCAGCGGTCATAGCCTGTTCTGCCACCAGCCTAACATTTCAGCAATTCCCGTGCCATCAGGGCCACAGTTTTTGCAGTGCGGTCAGCTGTTTTGGCGACCCCTCTTCAAGGGGGCAAGCGGAGCGTGCCCGCCAGACGAAATATCGCGGCGCGCCAGGCGCGCCCCGCCAATCCGGTCACTCCAGCGTCGCAAGCAGCCCGGCCATCAGCCGGCCGCGCTCAACGAGACTCTCGACTTCGATATACTCCTCTAGCGTGTGGCCATTGGCTCCGCGCACGCCCAGGCCGTCGAGCGTCGGGATTCCCATCGCGCCGGTGAAGTTGCCGTCGGAACCGCCGCCGGAGCTCGCATGCGGCAGTTCGGCGCCGAGCGACTTGGCGATGCCGCGCGCCTTCTCATACAACGCCATCGTGCCGGCATCCGGCTCCCACACCGGACGCGTCACCCCGCGCGTCACCTTGAAGGAGACATCGTTGGCCGTGCCCGACAGCGCCAGCATCCGCTCGACGCCGCGATCGAGATCGGCCTGCCGCTTGGCCATGGAGAGCGCTTCGCCTGTGGCGGTCGTGGCAACGCAATTGACCCATTGCCCGCCATGCACGACGCCGACCGAGAAAGTGCAGTCCTCCGTCGTCATCGCGTCGATGGCGAGAATCTGCCGCGCCATCTCGCGGATCGCCGAGCGTCCCGCCGACAGCGTCGCGCCGGCGTGGCTCGGCCGGCCCGTCGCCTCGAGATTGAAGCGTGCGATAGCGTAACGTCCGGTGGTGACGCCGTTGTCGGGGCGGCCGGGCTCGGGCACCAGCACGTATTTGTTGCGCGCGGCCTCCGCCTCGATGATGTCGCGAGTCGAGGGCGTGCCGACTTCCTCGTCCGGCGTGAACAGCACCGTGATCGGCAGCGGCGTGGTGAACGATGCACGCGCCAGTTGCCGGATCGCTTCCAGCGAGAGGTAGTTGCCGCCCTTCATGTCGTAAATGCCGGGGCCGTAGCACCTGTTGCCCTCGCGCCGCCATTTCAGCTTCTCGATGGTGCCGACCGGATGGACGGTATCCATATGGCCGGCGATCAGGATGCCCGGCTCGCCCTGCTTCGGATGGGGAAAGCGCGCGCGGATCACGCCGCCGAAACCCTGCCGGCCGGCGATGCGCTCGATCGTCGCACCCATGATCGCCATATCCCGCGCTGCGATATCGAGCATGCGATTCACCGCACCAGCGTCCCAGGTCGGGCTTTCGCATTCGACCCAGCCGCGCAGACCCTGGAGCATCGCCTCGGAATCGAAAGGAAGATTGGCTGGATTCATCTCAATGTCTCTCAAGCTTCGAAAGATGGAATGCGCATTGCATTGGGTGCGGGGCAGGACGAGTGGAGAGTGTTGTAGAGCCAAACCGATCCTTGTGGAGCCCGTGCCCGCGCCGCCAGGGCTTGCAGCGAAACCGGATTGACGCGCTCGGCACTGTCTGCAAGTCTCGAAAGATAAAGGCATTGCATGAGGTTAGTTCGCCCAAGGAACGAGCCGCATGCTTAACCAATAACCTGCCTTTGAACAGTTTCACGTCAGGAGAAACTTTTTATGTTGCACTTCATGCGCCGGGGGCCTCGCGCGTTTGCCTCCAAACTTGCGCTGTCTGTCGTTGCGCTTTCGACGGCGCTTGCCTCGCCAGTGCTTGCAGCCGGCAAGACCATTACGGCGGTGATGCATTCGGATCTGCGCATTATCGATCCGATCTTCACCACGGCCTACATCACGCGTGACCATGGTTACATGGTCTACGACACGCTGGTGGCTCCCGATTCGAGCTTCAAGATCCAGCCGCAGATGGCGGACTGGAAGATCTCCGACGACAAGCTCACCTATACCTTCACGCTGCGCGACGGCCTGAAGTGGCATGACGGTGCGCCGGTGACGGCGGAAGATTGCGTCGCCTCGCTGAAGCGCTGGGCCGCGGTCGACGGCATGGGCCAGAAGCTCCTGGACTTCACCGCGAGCATCGAGGCGACCGACGCCAAGACCATCACGCTGAAGCTGAAGGAGCCCTACGGGCTGGTGCTCGATTCCATCGGCAAGCCGTCCTCGCGCGTCGCCTTCATGATGCCGAAGCGCCTCGCCGAGACGCCGCCGGACAAGCAGATCCCCGAGCAGATCGGCTCGGGCCCCTTCAAGTTCGTGGCGTCGGAATTCCAGCCCGGCGTGAAGGCGGTCTACGTCAAGAACACCGACTACGTGCCGCGCAAGGAGCCGGCGAGCTGGACCTCCGGCGGCAAGGTGGCGAAGGTCGACCGCGTCGAATGGATCACCATGCCGGACTCGCAGACCGCGGTGAACGCGCTGCAGTCGGGCGACATCGACTTCATGGAAAACCTGCCCTACGACATGCTGCCGGTGCTGGAGGCGAACAAGGAGATCACGATCGAGGTCTCGAACAAGTTCGGCTTTCAGACGCTCGGCCGGATGAACTTCCTCTATCCGCCGTTCGACAACGTCAAGGTGCGACGTGCCGCTCTTCTGGCGATGAACCAGAAGGACGTTCTCGACGCGCTGGTCGGCAATGCCAAGTACCAGAAGGTCTGCGGCGCGTTCTTCGTTTGCGATACGCCGTTCGCGACCGAGGTCGGCGCCGAGACCCTGGTGAAGGGCAATGGCATGGCGGAAGCCAAGAAGGCGCTCGCCGAGTCAGGCTATGACGGCACCCCGGTCGTGGTGATGGCGCCCGGCGACGTCACCACGCTCAAGGCCCAGCCCATCGTCGCGGCCCAGCTGCTGCGCGAAGCCGGCTTCAAGGTCGACCTGCAAGCGACCGATTGGCAGACGGTGGTGAGCCGCCGTGCCAGTCAGAAGCCGCCGAAGGAGGGTGGCTGGAACATGTTCTTCACCAACTGGGTCGCGGCCGACGTCTCCAACCCTATCGCCAATCTCTCGATCGGCGGCCAGGGCAAGAAGGGCGGCTGGTTCGGCTGGGCGGAAGACGCCAAGATCGAGCAGCTCAAGGACGCGTTCGTCCGCGCGCCGTCGATCGACGAGCAGAAGAAGATTGCCGCCGACATCCAGAAGGAAGCCTATGAGCAGGTGATCTACATCCCGCTGGGGCAGTACCTGCTGCCGAGCGGCTGGCGTAAATCGCTGACCGGCGTGCTCGACGGCCCGGCGACGCCGCTGTTCTGGAACGTCGACAAGTCGGAGTAAGGCCCAGTCCAAAGAAGGAAGGCAGTTCGCGCCTTTCACGCCAACGTTACGCGGCGCCGCTGTCATCAGCGGCGCCGTGCGCCAGCCGGTCGCCAGGAGAACGTCAATGTTCCAACTCATGCGTCGGGGGCGTCTCGCGTTCGCTTCCAGACTTGCGCTTTCGGTCGCGGCACTTTCGGCACTTGCCTCGCCAGTTCTTGCCGCAGGCAAGACCATCACCGCTGTGATGCATTCGGATCTGCGAATTCTCGATCCGATCTTCACCAGTGCCTATATCTCGCGCGACCATGGCTACATGGTCTACGACACGCTCATCGCGACGGATTCAAACTTCAAGATCCAGCCGCAGATGGCCGACTGGAAGATGTCCGACGACAAGCTGACCTATACCTTCACGCTGCGCGATGGCCTGAAGTGGCATGACGGGACGCCGGTCACCGCGGACGATTGCGTTGCCTCCCTGAAGCGCTGGGCCGCGGTCGATGGCATGGGACAGCAGATGATGCTGTTCACCGCGAGCATCGAAGCGACCGACCCCAGGACCATCACACTGAAGCTGAAGGAACCCTACGCGCTCGTGCTGGAATCGATTGGAAAGCCGTCCTCGCGGGTCGCTTTCATGATGCCGAAGCGTCTCGCCGACACGCCAGTGGACAAGCAGATTCCCGAACAGATCGGCTCCGGTCCCTTCAAATTCGTCGCATCGGAATTCCAGCCCGGGGTGAAGGCGATCTATGTCAAGAACACCGATTACGTGCCGCGCAAGGAGCCGGCGAGCTGGACCGCGGGCGGCAAGGTGGCGAAGGTCGACCGCGTCGAATGGATCACCATGCCGGACGCGCAGACGGCGTTGAACGCGCTTCAGTCGGGCGACATCGATTTCATGGAAAATCCCGCCATCGAGATGTTGCCCACCATCGAAGCCGACAAGGGACTCAAGCTCGATATTCTGAATAAGTTCGGATTCCAGACGGGCGCACGAATGAATTTCCTTCATCCGCCGTTCGACAACGTCAAGGTTCGTCGCGCGGCGTTTCTGGCGATCAAGCAGAAGGATGTGCTCGATGCGTTGATCGGCGATCCCAAGTATTACAAGACCTGCGCGGCGGCCTTCATCTGCGACACGCCGTTCGCGACGGAGGTTGGCGGTGAGACGCTGGCGAAGGGGGGCGACATGGCCGCGGCCAGGAAGGCGCTGGCGGAGTCCGGTTACGACGGAACACCTGTCGTGCTGATGGCGCCGGGCGACGTGCTGACCCTGAAGGCGCAACCCATCGTCGTCGCGCAGCAGCTGCGCGAAGCCGGTTTCAAGGTCGACCTGCAGGCGACCGATTGGCAGACGGTCGTGAGTCGGCGCGCCAGCCAGAAGCCCCCGAAGGAGGGAGGCTGGAACATGTTCATCACCAATTGGGTCAGCGCCGACGTGGACAACCCGATTTCCAACGTCGCCGTCGGCGGGCAGGGCAAGAAAGGCGGCTGGTTCGGCTGGGCGGAGGATGCCAAGATCGAGCAGCTCAAGGACACCTTCGTTCGTGCTGCCTCGCTCGACGAGCGAAAGAAGATCGCGACCGAGATCCAGAAAGAGGCCTACGATCAGGTGCTCTACATGCCACTCGGCCAGTATCAAGCGCCTAGCGCCTGGCGCAAATCGCTGACCGGCGTGCTCGACGGCCCGGCAACGCCGCTTTTCTGGAACGTCGACAAGTCGGAGTAAGCGGCGGCGGATTCACGCCTTCGCTGTCTTCACCACACGGCGCCGCTGTTATCAGCGGCGCCGTTGCCATTTGTCAGCTTCACGTCAGCTTGAAACCGGTCGGTTTTTAACCCTTCCAATGTCCGGTCATTGCTATTTGTTTCAATCTTGAAATAGATGCGTCGTCCTTACGCGTCATTTTCCCTCCTCAACCTGATTCCCGTGCCGATCGATTTTGCATTCCAGGCGATGGCCGAACGGTCCGATCGCGCGCCGGCGCGCTGGCGGCGGCCTTTCCTGCATTGGCTCGATGGCGTCGAGGCGGGCTGGGCCGTTCCGCTCCTCATCGGCTGTTTCGTCGCGATCTGGACGCTCTATCTGGCGATCGCCTATGCCGGCGGCGGCCTGCACCCTGATACGCTCGAGGCCTGGATGCTGGGGCAGCATTTCGCCTGGGGCTATCACAAGCATCCGCCCTTGACCGGCTGGATCGCCGCCAGCTGGACCTCTGTCTTCCCGCTCAGCGACTGGTCATTGCAATTGATGGCGATGGCCAATGCCGGGCTTGCGCTGATCTTCGTCGACCGGATCGCGCGGCAATTCGTGACCGGGCACAAGCGCATCCTGGTGCTTTTGCTGCTGATGCTGACGCCGGTCTATCAATTCCATGCCCAGCGCTTCAATGCCAATTCGGTGCTGCTGGCGGTCTGGCCGCTGGCGACCTGGTGCTTCCTGCGCGCATTCGAGACGCGCGCCCCGCTGTGGGCAGTCGCGGTGGGCTGTACGACGGCGCTGGCGATGGTCGGCAAATATTATTCGATCTTTCTCATCACGAGCTTCGCGTTTGCCGCGCTCGCGCACCCGGCGCGGCGTGCTTATTTCACCTCCGCTTCGCCCTGGATCTCGGTCATCGTCGGGCTCGCGGCGCTGTCACCTCACATCTATTGGCTTGCGACAACGGGCGCGTCGACCTTCACCTACGCGCTGGCGCACGCAAACGGCAACGCTGCGACCTCACTCGGCGAGGCGAGAAACTTTCTGCTGGGGCTGGCGGCGGCGATGAGCATGTCGGCCGTGTTCTGGGTGCTCGTCGCAGGAACGCGCTTGAAGCGGTTTCCGGCGGACTTCGCCGCAATGGGCCCGGGCTTGCGGCTTTTGTTCTACGTCACGATGGGCACGATCGTGCTGCCGGTGGTGACGTCGCTCGTGATGGGCACCGATCTGCCGTCGCTATGGGCGTTGCAGGGACTGTTCCTCTTCACCGTTCTCGTGGTCTGCGGGACGAGCTACCCGATCGAGCGCTTCTACACGGTCAACCTCACCGTGATCGTGGCCGGCGTCGCGCTCGCGGCGGTCCTGATCGCCGCGCCGATCCATGCCGTCTATCGCAATGATCACGGGTATGAGGAGGGCCGGAATCTCTACGCCCAGGCGGCCAGTGAATTGACGCGCGAGTGGCGCGAGCAGACCGGCGTGCCGCTGAGCGCGGTGAGTGGTGATGGTTCGCTGGCCTTCGCCACCGCGTTCTACAGCCCGGACCATCCAGGTCATGCGGCGCCCTTCGAGTACGAACAGACCTTGGGCTTGCCACGCAAGATGTCGCTCGACCGCGGCTGGGCCGCGCTGTGTTTCCGCGACCAGGAGTCTTGCACCCGGTGGATGGCGTGGGCGTCCTCGCAGACCGGGCACTTCGTCAGGCGCGAGTTCACCGTGCGGGCCACCCTGTGGGGGCGGCCCGGTCTCTCGCGGGAGGCGGTCGCTCTGATAGTGCGGCCCCGGGGAATGCGGATGATACCCAAGAGCGCTGCGGATGATTTCAGCGCCAGCAGGCGCGGTTCGGAATAGGCTCTGCGCTCAGCAATGAGTGTCGCGGACCTGCTCAAGACCCTCGCTCGCCAACGGCGTCGTCAACGTGGCCTGCTCTGCGCTCGGCTCCGAATGTTCCGTCTTCCGCTGTTCGGCGTCGCGGCGATCTTCCCGGTGTTCCGGTTCCATTGAATGTGACCTCTCGAATTGCTGCAGGACAACATCGAGGCGATCGGGAAGTTCCTTAAGCGATGGGACGATGATGCGGCTTGAACAGCCGGCCCTTTTCCACCACCAGCACGATCGCGAGCGCAGCGAGCGTCGACAGGAAGAAGCCGACCGAGAACGGCAATAGCGTGCCGTCGAAGCTCTGTCCGATCGCCATGCCGACCACGATTCCGATCAGCGTCGTGATCGAGCCGTAGAGCGAGGAGGCGGTGCCGGCGATGTGGCCCTGCGGCTCCATCGCGAGCGCCGTGAAGTTGGCAACCATCATGCCGAACGAGAACATCATCAGAGCCGAGAGCACCATGAACAGGGTAAGCGGCAGGATGCCGAGAATTTCCGTCAGCAGCATCACGGCGGCGACGATTGTGTAGAGCGTCAGCGCGCCATGCGAAATCATGCGCATGCCGAGCCGCCCGACCAGCCTCGCATTGAGGAAGCCGGCGACGGCCGTGCCGGCCGCAATCGCGGCGAAGGCGAGTGGGAAGTAATGGCCGAGGTGATAGATGCCGGTGAAGACCTGCTGAGCGCAGAACACAAAGGCAAAGAGCGCGCCGATGACGCTGCCGGCGGCCGTGGCATAGCCGATGGTCTGGCGATTGGTCACGGTCTGCCGAAACGCCGAAAGCACGTCGGCGGGCGCCAGCGACCGGCGCCCGGATTCAGGCAGGGTTTCCGGCAGCCGCAGCACGCACCAGGCGAGCGCGAGCAGGCCGTAGAGCATCAGCACGACGAAGATGCCGCGCCACGCCGTCACCAGCAGCACCGCCTGTCCGAACGAGGGGGCGATCACGGGCACCGCGATGAACACCATCATGGCAAGCGACATCACGCTCGCCATGCGGCGGCCGACATAGCAGTCGCGCACGATCGAGGTCGCGATCACGCGCGTGGCCGAGGTGCCGAGCCCCTGCAGCGCGCGCGCCAGCAGCAGCGTCTCGAACGAGGGCGCCGCGACCGCCAGCACGCTCGCCACAGCATAGACCGCCATGCCGCCGAGCAGCACCGGCCGGCGGCCGAAGCGGTCCGACAGGGGACCCATGACGAACTGGCCGGCGCCGAAACCGATCAGGAAGGTCGACAGCACCAACTGGAGATGGTTGGCGACGGGAATGTTGAAGGCTGCCCCGATATTGGGCAGTGCAGGCAGCATCATGTCCATCGCAAGCGGATTCAGCGCCATGATGGACGCGATCACGACGACGAATTCTGGAAATCCCATTGGGCGGTGTCCCGAGGACACCCAATCGTCGGCATTGACGTCAGACAAGAAGCTCACCTCTGAAATTGAGCGAC
Organism: Bradyrhizobium shewense; assembly: GCF_900094605.1. Lineage (GTDB taxonomy): Bacteria > Pseudomonadota > Alphaproteobacteria > Rhizobiales > Xanthobacteraceae > Bradyrhizobium > Bradyrhizobium shewense. The sequence goes on from NZ_FMAI01000032.1 coordinate 37,949, forward strand.
TTTATCCATCGCCCATGCTGCGTTGCACAACCCATGTTTCGGGATGGCTGGCAGGCGGAGGAGGGGCGGACAAGAATTGGTGAGGGGAGCCCCCGCGCGAGCCCGACCGCGGGTCCTGCTATGGCCCGGAAACCAGTGATTCACCATCCCTCCCTAAAGATCGGCGCCGTGCGGGGCAGGTCGGGCCCGGCGGGATGAAACGGAAACGCCTCCTGTCCACTGTGGCGGCCGATCGATCAGGCGCCGAGAGAACCAGGCCAAACAAGGTATCCGATTGTGTCTGATGTCACCGGTACAGCACGATGGTTGGAGCCCTCGGCCGACATGGCTTCGAGGCGAAACCTCTGGCTTGCCTGCCTGATCGCACTGACCGCGCTTCTGGTGTTGGGCAATCTCGCCAGCGACGTCGGCCTCGATGTGAAATATGGCTGGGACACCCGCGTCAATTGCGCGGCGGTGGATGCCTATGCGGGCGGACTCGATCCCTACTTCGTCAAGAACCTGAAGGGCACCAAGCTCTCTTATCCCTATTTGCCGGTGACGCTGGAGGCCTTCCGTCCCTTCTGCGCGGGCGGCATTCTGGTCGCTCATTACAAAACTATCTTTCCCGTGCTCGCCGTGCTCTGCGGCCTCCTCTTGCCAGGTCTTGGCTTGCCCGGTCTCGGCCGAACGCGCCCGAGCGCTCGCGACGTCGGGCTCAGGGTGCTCTGCGCGCTCGGCGCATTCGTCGGTTTCGAATGGGTGCAGGCGTCGGGCAATTTCGCGATCCTGAGCGGCGTGCTGATCGCGATCGCGCTGAGGCTTCTGCTTTCTCCGCCCGCATCCGGAGCGGCGGAGGACCGCAGCTTTCCGTCGCGCCTCGCCGGCGCCGCGCTGCTCGGCCTCGTGATGTCGTTCAAGCTGGTGTTCTTTCCCGTGCTGGCCGCGCTCTATTTCCTGCCGCTGCCGCGCGGCCGCAAGCTGATGCTGATCGCGATGGCGGTGTTCAGCTTCGCCTTGCCGATCCTGATATCGTGGTTGGCATACCCCGATCTGTTCGCGAGCTGGCAGCTTGCGGTGGCCGGAAAGATCCCCGACCAGCACCTCGTCGAGCTGTTCGAGAGCAATCCGTCACTGCTGCTGCTGGCGCGGGATCTGATGGGCCATGTGGGCCTGATCGATAGCAAACCGGCGATCTTCGCAACCTATGCCTTCGCCGTGACCGCGCTGGTGCTCGTGCCGTTCGCCCTGTCCATCCTGCGCTTGATCGGGAGCCGGCCGGCGCACGAGGGAGATTCGCTTCTTGCGCGAGTGGATCGCTGGCTGATGGATCACCCCCGTGCAGCAATGCGCATCACGGTGCTAGCCATGTTTGCGCTCTATCTCAGCTCGCCGCGCCTCAAGGAATATGCCTTCTTCGAGCTCGCGCTCTATGCCGCGATCCTGCTGGTCGATCTTCCGGCCAGGGCACTGGCCGCCGCGCTCACCGTCGGTCTCCTGATGCCCTCATTGATCTTCGTGACGGGGAGTTCCCCCGAGGACAATTCCATCCAGCTCTTCAGCGCGCTGATGTTCTTCTGGGTCCTGCTGCTCGACGCCCGTCATCCGGGCCGTGTGCCGGACACGGTCCAGCTATAGCCGTGGCGGTGGTAGAGCCTGACATCCCCGAATCCGCCATCCGACAGCAGCGCCTCCGCCTCGGCGCGCGTGTAGTATTTCGCGTAGGCGGGATTGAGCTGGTCGTAGATGGTCAAGCGGCGAACGCTGCGCGGAAACTTCGCCAGCACCGAGCGCATGTAGGACCGCATCGGTAGCGGCAATATCCGGCACAGCCCGATATAGGCCGTCAGCGCCCATTCCAGACCATGCGACAGCACCACCAGCAGCCGGTGCGGCAGCAGCACGGTGAGCTTGCGCAGCGGGATCGCGAGCGACAAATAGGTCTCGTTGCCTTCGTAGCCGTAGAGCCAGACGATGCAGCGTCCGCCGGGGCGCAACGCATCATAGGCCGCGCGAACCACCGGCGCCGGCTCGGGGATGTGATGCAACACCCCCATCGAAACCACATAGTCGAGCCCGAGATCGGGCGGCAAGCGGTCGCCGGGCGCTTGGAAATAGTCGATGCGCTCCGCGCGGGCCGCCGTGTTGTCCTTCAGGACCAGCATGGCATCGGAGGGTTCGACCGCGACGACACGATCCGCCCCGGCATCGAGCAGCATGTTAACGATGCGTCCCGTGCCGCTCCCGATATCGGCGATCCGCTTGCCTTTTACCTCGTCGAGGGAAAGCAACGGACCGAACAGATCGGCAAGCAGGTCCGCCGAGCCGTAATAGGCGGGGGTTTTCGCGGAACGCGGTCCATTGCTCGCCGAAATCGTTGATCGTCTGGTCCTTCAGGTCCGGCACGTGCCCGCTCCCTACGCTCGGCGCGGCGAGGGGGTCGCAAGCCCCGTCAACCAGATGCCCAGCGTCAGGATCGGCCACAGCGCGAACGCATTGTCGCTCCTGGCCTCGCGATGCGCAGTCCACAGCAGCCGGATCGCCTCCGGTTTCAGGAAGGGCGCAAAAACGTCGGCCTCCCTGTCGAGCACGCGGTCGCAGATCGGCCGCAGCCCACCGCGCCGCATCAGTTGCGCGATCGGCACGTTGAAGCCGCGCTTGCGCGACCATGCGGCCTCTCCCGGCATGCCCAGGCGCTCGGCGAGTTTGCGCAGCACATATTTCGGTGCGCCCTTGGGCCAGGGATTGAGCAGCGAGACATCGAGGCTGCCGGCGAGGTCCATGACCTGTCGATCGAGGATCGGCACGCGCACTTCGAGACCATGCGCCATGCTCATGGCATCGACCTTGGTGAGGACGCTTTGCAGATGGAAGCGCTGGTCGGCGATCAGCGCCCGATCCAGCACGTTGTCATGCGGCTCCGAATAATATTCGGCGTATTCCGCGAACGGATCGGCCGATGCAAGATCGGCCATCCCGCGGTCATAGATCCTCTCGGCGAGAAAGCGGGGAACGAGCCGCCGCCATTGCAGATGTGGGCTGTTGCCGGCTTCGCCCAACCCGAGCGCGAAGCGGGCGAGTTGCGCCGCTGCCGGAAGCCGCTTCTCGTTGCCGCGCACCGATGCATAGGCGAGGCGCCCGGTCAGGCCGGCAAGGCCGCGCGGAACGACGTGGCGCGCGCGCTCCGCCATCATGGTCGCGGCATAGGTTTCATATCCGGCGAAGAACTCGTCGCCGCCGTCGCCGGACAGAACCACCGTGGAATGCCGGCGGACCGCGCCAGCCAGATGATAGAAGCCGAGGGCGCCCGTGTCGGCGCATTGGCCGTCGAAATGATAGACCACCGCCCGCAGCGCCGCCTCGGCATCCTCGCCGGCTTCCCCGTCGATGACGTTGAGCGACAGGCCGGCGGCGGTGGCGATCTGCTGCGCCACCGCGGTTTCATCATGGCTTTTCTCGGTGAAGCCTGCCGTGAACAGCGGCGGCTTCAAGCCGAGCCGGCCGAGCGTCAGGCTGATCAGCGAACTGTCGATGCCGCCGCTCTGCAGCACGGCGAGCGGCACGTCGCTCACCATCTGGCTCTTGACCACGGTCTCGATCGTCGATTGCAGCCGGACAACGGCTTCGTCGAGGTCGCGGATCGCAGGCGCGCGCACCGGCCGCCAGAAGCGTCGCTCGGTTCGCTCGCGCTCGGTGAATCCGATCATCGTCCCGGGCGGGAGCTGCTTGATGTCCTGGTACAGGCTCGTTTGCGTCCCCGGATGGCCTGCGGCGAGATAGGTGTGCAGGGCCACGGGATCGATCCGCGCGGCGAGGTCTCCGCCCGCCGTAAGTCCCTTGACCTCGCTTGCGAACAGGACGCGGCTGCCGTTTTCGGAATAATACAGCGGCTTGATGCCGATGCCGTCGCGCGCCAGGATCAGGCGGCGCTCCTGCCGATCCCACAGGCCGATCGCGAAAAAGCCCTCCAGGCGTTCGAACATCGCCTCACCCCAGGCGAGATAGGCGTAGGGAAGGATTTCGGTGTCGCAGGTGCTGCGAAAGCGGACGCCGAACGATCGCTCGAGCTCGCTGCGCAACTCGTGATCGTTGTAGATCTCTCCGTTGTAGGTGACGACGATGCGCTCCGACGCATCGAGCATCGGCTGGCGTCCGGCATCGGAGAGATCGCGGATGGCGAGCCGGCGGTGGGCGAGGCCGACGGGGCCGTCCAGCCAGGTGCTCTCGCCGTCCGGCCCGCGATGGACCAGTGCTGCCGACATCGCCGCAACCGCGCGACCGTCGGCGGGCCGACCGTCACGATGAAAGATGCCCGCTATGCCGCACATCGCGTTCCCTGCCGCGGGAGGTCATGGTCGCTGATTCATGATCTGCTTCAGCAGCACCGCGAGCAGTCCCATGGCGACGACGAGAATGCTGAGCAGGATCGCGCCGACGCCCAGCACGAAGGCGCTGACGACCTGCAGGATGATCCCGCCGATCAGCGAGACCAGCGCGAGCGCCATGCACATCATCGCCAGCAGCACGAAGATCTTCAGCGGATTGTAGTAGGTGCAGGCCTCCAGGACGTATTGCAGGGTGCGAATGGAGTCGCGGAACAAGTTCACCTTGGAGCGGCCGATGCGCTCCTTGTAGTCGATGTCGATGTAGTCGACGAACTTCGCGTTCATCATGTAGGCGAGCGTCAGCGACGTCGTGAAGCTGAAGAGGTCGCTGACATGCTCGAAATAGGAGATCGCGACCTGCCTGCCGAACACGCGCAGGCCGGAATTGATGTCGGGGATATTGCGGTTGGCGGTGAATTCGACGATCGCCTTGAGGATTGCGCGTAGCGGCGATTTCAGCCTCGACTCGCGGTAGTTGGGCCCGGTCCGGGCGCCGACGACCATGTCGAACCCCTGGTTGAAGCGCGCGACCAGCGCCGGGATCGCCTCCATCGGGTAGGAGCCATCCGCGTCGCTGATGACGATCGTGTCGTAGGACGCAGCGCGAATTCCATCCTCAGCGAGCGGCCATAGCCGATGTTGTGGGGATGCCTGAGCACCTTTGCACCGGCCTGTTCGGCGAGCTCTCCGGTGCTGTCGGCCGAACCATCGTCGACAATGATGATCTCATACGGAGTGAGCTGAGCGCCGTCGAGAGCCGCCTTGGCTCGATCAATGGTTTCAACAATGCCGTTGCGCTCGTTGAGCGCAGGAATGACGACTGAAATCATAGGCGGCGTGCAATGCAGGTGACGGATTGCCCAAAGAAGCTTCGCGAGAGCGGATCGAGCGCCCGCGACAGCGGCACGGCATATTTGTCGAACAGGGCGATCTGCCCGTTGACGGCGGAATCGTTCAGCGACTGATGCCGCTTCAGGCGATTGGCAAGCCACCCGAGCCCGCCGATCGGATTGAAGTAATTCAGCCGGACCAGCTCGACCGGTTGATCGGCGAGCAGCTTGGCAAGGCGCGCGGTGGTGTAGCGGCGGCAGTGTCCGGCCAGGCGATCGAGATCGTTGTAGAGCAGCATCAGGGCGGGAACGCTGATCAGGAGATGGCCGCCGGGCTTGAGCACCTGGACCAAATTGGCAACCGCCGTGGCGTCATCCTCGATGTGCTCGAGGACGTTGATGGTGAAGACCGCATCGACGCCTTGGGGAAACAGGGAACTCAGCTGATCGCGGACCAGAATGTCGCAGATGGCGAACTTGCGATCGGGCATCGCCTTGGCGGCACGTTCGACGCTTTCGCGGTCGTGGTCCACGCCGCAATAATCGCCAAGCTCTCCGAGCACTCTGCTGTAGAGCCCATGCCCGAACCCGACCTCGAGGATCGCACCCTTCAGGTAGGGACGGAACTGGTCGATAACCCAGTTCATGTAATTCTGCGCGTCGGCGATCGCGCTCGAATACGTATCGGCCCCGACTTTCAGGCCTTCCGTCGTGGACTGGGAAAGGAGGTTTGAGCCATGGAGCCTGTGCCTTGTTCTCGCCCGGGTTAGCAGCGAGCGCCGCATTTCTCAAGGACATGTGCGGCACAATCGCCTTAAAGTTGACGGCTCTTGCGACAGGAACATGATCTGCTCCAGCGCGCGCTCGATGCACTGAAATCCCGCCTCGATCATCGATCGTCGCCAGCTTGCGTCGAAGGCTGCTCGGACTCGGACGAGGCGATCTTCAGATGCCGAAGCCGCGCAACAAAGCTATCGGGCAGATCGAGACGTCACCGGAGGCGTGTTCGATGATCGCTCAGCTGAAGCGGAGGGCAGACCGCCTTCATCAATGGCCCACGCGGGTGCCGTCAAATCTCGTGGTGCGGGCAGCCGGGGTCGAACCGGCACAGCGCTTGCGCACCGAGGGATTTTAAGTCCCTTGCGTCTACCAATTCCGCCATGCCCGCTTGATCCAACGAGATCAAACACTTAAGTCCATCCTGGCCGTCTGGAATTGGCGCGTTGCGAGCCCGGAGGGACGGTTCTTCCTTAAGCGAGCCGGGCGCACAAGGCAAAGCCTCAATCCGGACATCTGTTGTTGCTTTAGGCATTCTCAATCCACGGGGACTATTCATCCGGCATGGCTGCTTCGTTTTCCACATCGCCGCGCGGCTTCGGCGCGCTCCTCGCGCTGCTTGCGGCCGGCGCCACGCTGTCCGGCTGCGCCGGCATGAGCGAGACGGTCGCGCCGGCCTTTGCCGATCCCGCCAAATACGAATTGTACGACTGCAAGCAGCTGGAGGCTGAGCGCAAGTCGCTCGCCAAGCGCACTGACGATTTGCGGGGGTTGATGGAGAAGGCGGAGACCGGGACTGGTGGCGCCGTGGTGTCCGAGCTCGCTTATCGCAACGACTATGTTGCCGTGCGCGGGTCGGCGCAAATGGCCGATGATGCCTGGCGCCGCAACAAGTGCCGGGAAACGCCGCCGGAGGCGACCCCGCCTGCCACGCAATTGTCGCCTGCGGCGATTGCCAAGCCCGCTTCGAAATCCGGGAAAGCGTCCCGCTGAGGCGCCGCGCCGGCGGCGCTTCGCATCAGGGCCGCCAGCCGTAGATCCAGTCCTGCCGCGCCAGCATGCGGTTCGGGCCGAGCGCGCGGATCGCAAGATCGCGTGCGGCCGCAAGCGGCCCGCCGAGATGATAGATGCGGCCCTGCTGCCGCGCGGTCCGCTGCACCCGCCGCACCCGCGCCTGACGGGCGCGGCCGTATTGCGTCAGCGCAGCACTGATGCCCGCCGTGCTCTCGGCGACTTCAAAGCTCAGATGCCGGGCGAGCACCGCGGCATCCTCGATCGCCATGCCGGCGCCCTGGGCTCCAAAAGGCAGCATCGCATGCACGGCATCGCCGAGCAGCGCCACCGGACCTTTGCTCCAGGGGCAGCCTTCGGGCACGCCGAACAGCGCCCATTTCCGCCAGCTGTCGACCGTGGCCAGCATCATCCGCGCCGAGGCCGGCCAGCGCGGCGCGGCGAAGGCGTCCATCACTTCTAGCGGATCGCCGGGCGTGCTCCAGCCCGGCCTGTTCCAGGTGCCCGGCAACACAGCGACGACGTTGATCTGGCGTCCGCCCGCGATCGGATAGGCGACGAGATGGGCATTCGGCCCCATCCACAGCTGCACCCGGCGCGCGGTGTAGTCCTTTGGCAGTTGCGTGGCATCCAGCGTGCCGCGCCAGGCGATCAGCCCGGAGAAGCGCGGCTGCACCTCGGGAAACAGATGCTGGCGGACCGTCGACCAGATGCCGTCGGCGCCGATCAGCGCGCTGGCGAGATCGCTGCGGCGGATCGTGCCGCTGCGGTGGACCACCGTCAGCCCCTTGGCATGAGGCGCGACGTCTTCGAAGGTTGCGCCCAGCTTCAGGTCGATGTCGGGATGGTCCGCAACAGCGCCGGCGAGCGCGGATTGCAGGTCGGCGCGGTGCACCACCCAATAGGGGGCGCCGGCCCGCGCGGACGCTGCTTCACCGAGCGGCATCCGCAGCAGTTCGCCGCCGGCCCGCGCGCTCATGATCGAGACCGCTTCCGGAGTGACGGCGCGCAGCTTGAGGCGCTCAGTGAGGCCGAGCTCGACCAGCACGCGGCTGGCATTGGGGGAGAGTTGCAGGCCGGCGCCGACTTCCTCGAGCCGCTCGGCCTTTTCCAGCACGACGATGCGGAAGCCGCGGGCTGCCAGCGCCAGCGCGGCCGTCAGTCCACCGATGCCGGCACCGGCGATGACAATCGTGCGGGAGAGCGCCACCCCTGACCGATGGAAGCGGTCAGGCCACCTTGTCCTTCAGGACGCATTCCGGCGGGCGGGCTTCGCCCGCCTTCAGATCGGCCGCGAAGCGGTACAGCGTCGAGCAGTAGGGGCAGATGATCTCGTTGTCGTTGCCGAGGTCGAGGAAGACGTGCGGATGGTCGAACGGAGGGTTGGCGCCAACGCACATGAACTCTTGCGAGCCGATCTCGATGACGGGGACGCCGGCATCGTTATGGAAGTGCGGGACGACATGGTCGGACATCGTAACTCATCCTGGAGTGGCAATGGCGGCAGACACAATCACGAACTGACGCGGCATCTTTAAGGCGCCGCGGACCATACTGGCGGGTGTGGATGATTGCTAGTCCAGCGGAACCGAAAGGTTCGCAATTGCCCCATGCTCATTTGCTCAATGCAAATTCGACACAATCTTAAGGCCTGAGAGAAGCCCTTCTTTCGTCGGGGACGTTGTGTCGCAATTTTGGCATACTATGTCTGTGGACGAGCAAATTTGCGCCGAAAGACGAATCGACCGGCGTAGACGATCCCACGGACCGCCCGAAGGACCGCCCAGGCTTTCCACATGAAGTGGCTGCGAATCACCACAGCTTTGACCGGTATCGCCGCGTGCGGCTTCATGCTCGCGCAGGTAGCACCGCACGCCCGCGAGGCCGGCGCGATCCTCGCCGCCCAGGATGATCCGGCCGCGCTCTCCGAACTCAAGCTCGATCAAGTGCTGCGGCAGAACGATCGCCTGGTTCAGGACAATATCGAGGCCGCGCTCGCCGCTGATGATGCCGATCTCGCCGACAGTTTCGTCGCGCTGGCGCGTGACCGCAACCTCGCACTGCCTGACGACCTCCTGAGCCGCGTCAGTGACGCGGTCAAAGCCCAAGGTTCCACCTCGCATTTCGCCAAACGATTCGCCACCGGCCTCGTCACCGGCAATGCCGACGATGTCGCGAGCCTCTCGGGGACGGTGGCGGGCGATCTCTTCGTGATCGGCGACATCAGGGACGTGGTGCGCGAGGGCAAGCATCTGGCCATGGGCGAGGACACCGACCGGCTCGTGCTCGGGCTTGCGGCGGCCGGACTTGCGGTGACGGCGGCGACCTACGTGTCCGTCGGTGGCGCGGCGCCGGTGCGCGCCGGACTGACGCTGGTGAAGGATGCGCGCAAAGTCGGGCGGCTCGGCGAGGGGCTCGCCGTCTGGGCCGGCCGGTCCGCGCGCGAGGTCGTCGACACGCCGGCGCTGCGGAATGCGGTGGTATCAGGCTCGGTGCTGCGGCCGGGCGAGACCGTCAGCGCGATCAAGGCCGCGTTCCGGGCCGAGAAGGCCGGTGCGCTGGTTCGGCTCGGCAAGGACGTCACCCGTGTCGCCGAGAAGACCGGCACGCGCGGGGCGATGGATACGCTGCGCATCGCCGAAGGTCCGAAGGACGTCGCGCGCGCGGCGCGGCTGGCCGAAGCGCAAGGCAGCAAGACGCGCGCGGTCATGAAGCTGCTCGGCCGGGGCGCTCTGCTGCTGATCGGCGGCGCGTTCAATCTGGCGCTCTGGCTGCTCAGTGCGGCGCTGACGCTGTTCGGCCTTCTCTCCTCCATCAAGGCGACCACCGAGCGCCTCACCCAGGCCTGGTGCGATCGCAAACGGGCGCGGCGGCTGCGCCGTGCCCAGATCGCCGCAGAAGCTGCTCTGGCCAACGCGGCCGTCACGGCCTGAGGTGCGGCGCTTCGGGCTATTGTTTGAGCATGATGTTGACGGAAAACCGCTGCACACATTTCCGGATCGTGCTCTAAGATCAACCATTCCCCTCCAGACCCGCGGAACTGCTGATGCCGAGCTTTCACAACGGCGCCGTTGAAATTGCCTATCTCGATGAAGGCGAGGGCGATCCGATCATCCTGGTGCACGGCTTCGCCTCGAGCAAGAACGTGAACTGGGTCTATCCGACCTGGGTCTCGGAGCTGCGCAAGAACGGCCGCCGCGTGATTGCGCTCGACAATCGCGGCCATGGCGAAAGCGCAAAGCTCTACGAGCCCGCGCAGTATTCGATCCCGACCATGGCCGGCGACGTGCTCGCGCTGATGGATCATCTCGCCATCCCGCAGGCCGACATCATGGGTTATTCGATGGGCGGACGGATGGCGGCGTGGCTCTCCCTCAACGAGCCGCAACGCCTGCGCTCGGCGATCCTCGGCGGCATCGGCATCGGCGGGCTGATCGAAGGCACCGGCCCCGGCGAGAACGTCGCCAAGGCGCTGGAGGCGCCCTCGCTGGATGACGTCACCGATCCCGTCGGCCGCACCTTCCGTGCGTTCGCCGACCAGACTCGCTCCGATCACCGTGCGCTCGCCGCCTGCCTGCGCGGCACGCGCGACCTCATGACCCGCGACGAAGCCGCGCGCATCGACTTGCCGGTGCTGATCGCGGTCGGCTCGACCGACGACGTCGCAGGAAGTGCCAGCGCGCTCGGTGCCATCATCCCCGGCTCCGAAGTGCTCGACATTCCGAACCGTGACCACATGCGCGCGGTCGGCGACAAGGTCTACAAGAACGGCGTGCTCGATTTTCTGTCACGCCGCGGCTGAGGCCATGTCGTCTGAGGCGACGAGGTTGTTGCCCAGCTATCCTGAAATGTTCCATCCCAAAGGGCTGCCTGCTCCTTTCAGGTCGGCGCGAACCAGGGGCGCCTGCACATAAGATGCTGCCCCGCGTGAGGCGGCTAAGTCTTCGGAGGCGACTGTAATCTATGCACAGCCTCGGCGCGTCGCTCCGCTTCTTCGACTCGAAGGCGGAGGTCTTCCAGTTCTGACAGTCGGGAAGAGAGGTCGTTCAGCTGTTGGGCCAAAAGGATGGCGCAAGACTCCTTCATTGACGCCTCCCGCTCCAAAAGCCGCTCTTGGGGACCCACGGGAGGCACCAGCTTCGGGCGCGTGATGAGGCTCGGGCCGACTGCGTTGCCCTAGGGAATGGGCGGCGGGAAAACAGGATACCCGTCCAACCGTTCCACCGTTGGGCTATGACTTTCAGCATATGGTCCTAACCTGGCGAGAACACCAAAATTCACGAAAGCGAGACTTAGCTGGTACCCGGCCAAATCTCGATTTTGGCATGGAGGTGCTTGTATGTCCTTTGACGCGATGGCTGCGGCGGTCGATTGGTTAGACGCCTACCGCGCCGGCGATGTCGACACGATCTTGAGGATGTACGCTGAAGATGCGGTCATCGTCTGCGGCTGCGGTTGCACGAAGACCATTACAGGGCCCGAAGGTCATCGCGCCTATTGGGTCGATCGGATGATCCAATATCCTGCGTCGAAGCTCGACAACTTACAGCAGGCCGAAGAGGGAGCGCTGATCTCTTACATCGTGCCCGAAGGCCTGGTCAGCGCGGTCTTGAAGTTCAACGCCGCTGGCCAGGTAGCGGTGCATACCTGCGGACCTGCAAACTGACGGGCGATAAAAGGCGCCAGTTCCCGGTCAATGGGATTCGAGCTGATGCCTCTCCCAGGCTCTCGGTCCTTTCCGCGCGGGAAAATAACGGCCCTTCGGCCTGTGCGTTCATGATTGGGCTCGGAGGAGCACCGCTATAAGCGCGGCAGCCAAGATCGCTAGCCATATCAACGAGACGATCGTGGAGGCGAAGTGCCAATCTACGTCGCGGCGCCTGGGCTGCATTGTGTCTCCTTCCGGAGGTCGCGCGTCGGCTCAGCGGCCTCCATCGTTCTTCCCGTTGGGGCTGCCATCGCGGCCGCCGTTGCCCCAGCCATTGTTGCCATGGTGCTGATGGTCGTGGTGGACAGCCCCCGCGCCAGACTGTGCAATCGCGTTGGACGCGAGGGACGTTGATAGCAAAAGGGTGATGGTCGGCGGCGTCACGGCGGCGAACTTTCCGCAGGTCTTCAAGAACTCCCGTCGGTCGTCGTCCTGGTCTGGCATTGCAGTTTCTCCGGAGGGTAGGGCAATTAAATCACATTAAATAAATTAAATAAATTAAATTTTGTTCCTGGGAACAGTTGGGAATTCCGGCGCCAGCCGCTCGATGAAGTCCACTAAGGGCGGTCGGTCGGACCGCAGCTCAAGGCGGGCAGGGACGTCAGCAAGGGCAAACTGCGGACATTGATACCGCACCCTCGAAAACCAGCGCGGCGAAGCTCGCCGCGCAAGTAGCGATCTGACGGGGCACTGGCTACATGGCCCGCCTAACCGTCTCCTCGAAAAACGCCTTTAGTTCTGCTGCCATCACGGCCGGGTCCACCACGTGGCCCTGACCGGTGAGCACCTCTCGCTGCGCCCGGGGGATCGCGTCCGCGAGCGCGTCGGCCGCCCCTTCGAACGGGGGGATGCTGCCGCCCGTAGCAACCAGCACCGGCTGGTGAAGGCGCGCGAAACGTTCCAACGGGGCTTGGCGCGTCCCCAGCACGGCAGCGTCGTAGGCCAGCGTATGCGCTATCCGCTCGAGACTTGCCCAGACCGGATGCGCGCGAGCGCCGGCGATCTCTTCAGCCGAACTTCCGGCGAGCTCCATGAACAGTGCTACGGCGTCGCCGCGCCGCCCCGCCGACAGTCGTCTGTCGAGCTCGGCCACATAGTCCCGCTGCTGTTGCGGCGTCTCCGGCGCGAGGTCGTAGGGCACTTCATAGACTGCGACCGCTTCGATGGACCGCAATGTGGCAGCCGTCTCGAGGGCCAGGGCGCCGCCGGTCGACACGCCGTAGAGCGCGGCACGGCCGCCCGCCGCGTCGATGAGCGCGGCGATGTCCTCGATCTCGCGGGCAACTGAATATTCGCGCCCGTCACCACTCTCGCCGCGACCGCGCCGCGCATAATTTACTACGCGGAACCAACGGCTGAGTTCTGTTGCAAGTCGCGCGTTCTCGCTGCCGTCATCGAGCGAGCCGGTGGTAAGGATGACCGCCGGACCGCCGCCGTCGATGGAGTAGGCAATCTGGGTGCCGTCTGCGGACGTGACATAGGGCATGCTAGTTCTCCTTGGACGGGGTTTTGCGGACACGTTTCTCGGGCACGGCGAAGAGCAGCCGAAGATAAAAGCGAGGTGATCCAGGCTGTCGAGTGCGGCGGGCATGCCGACCATCGCCTTGTCTACGCAAGTGGACCAGAAAAGCCCGGCCATCTAGGAGTGGCGATGATCCGGTCTTGACGGATCAGTTTCGCCAAAACGGCGCGCCAGCGCCGTCAGCACCACGAAGGTGGCGACCCATGCCATCCGCGCGCCGTAGCGGTCGTGCGGGCCTGAGATGACGGCGCAGATGAAGGCGTTGCCGAGCAGCGCTAGCGTCACGGTCGCCGCCAGCAGCGTCAGCTCGTCGAGCCGGCGGTTCGCGAGCGCATGGCCGAGCAGCGCGACCAGCGCCAGCATCGAGGCCAGCGCCACCGGCACGTGCAGCCAGTTGATGGCGGTGAAGTCGAGCTGCCAATTCTGCTGTCGCGCGGAGCGCATCGGCGCGGCCTGCGCGGGGACGTAGCGCTCGATGATGCCACGGGTGTGCGGGATCCAGCCATTGGTGCCTTCGCCGGTCGCGACATGCAGCAATTGCTGGCCCATCGCCCGCAGCGCCGCGCCGGCCTGCCAGGCCGGATAATCTTTGAGCGACTGCACGACGATGTAGCCCATCTCCTCGTTCATGCCGTCGAAGCGGCCGAGCGTGTTGAACATGCTCTTGCCCCACAGGAACTCATCTGCCGTCGCCGGCAGCTCATTGCGATACGGACACAGCTTGTAGCGTTCGCGGAGGCAATGATCGCTGAGGTAACGCGCGACGATGCCGTCCTGCATCATGCGGCCGAAGGCGACGCCGTAACCGCCGGGCGTCCAGGCCAGCTTGCCGGACAGCGCATAATTCGCCGAGACCAGCATCAGGCCGCCCGCAACGATGGTGAGGCTGGCCTGCGCCAATCCCGCAAGCGGTAGGCGCTCCCTCAGAAACGGCCGTGCCATCCAGCCCGCGACGCAAAGACCGAGCAGCACGCCGAGCGTGGCGCTGTGGGTGGCGGCGGCAAAGGCGGTGAAGACGAACAGCGAGATTTTCTCGAGCGCCGAGGTTCGGCTTGCGCCGACGACCAGCAGGAACAGCGACAGGATCGAGAGTCCTGCAAAGATGTCGGTGAGCAGCATGCTCGCAAGCCAGGGCAGCGCGGTCGACAGGATCAGGCCAAGGCTGATCGCGACGAAGCGGAAGGTCTGCATCATCGAGAGCACGCGCAGGGTGAGCTGCAGCAGCCACAGCGTCGCCAGCGACTGGACCGCGAGGTTGATCCAGAAACCAAAACTTTCGCCATAGTGCAGGTAGAGGCCGAACACCGTGGAGCGGCTGGGGACGAGATACCCCTCGTACCAGCGCGCCAGATAGCCGCCGGTATCCCATTGCAACAGCGGGTAGCCGTTCCAGAATGCCGGCGCGATCATCAGGAGGGGCAGGGCCACCGCCGCCAGACGCAGCCAAAGCGAGCCCGCGGCGCGCGCGCGCAATTGATCGGTGGTGATGCTCAAATTTGTTCCCCGTCCTCGCCCCGAACCATGCTCGCAATAACGGTCGGGAGAGAATTCACCAATAGTTTGACGCCGCCCGACTTGAATTTGGCAAAACTCTGACCACTTTGAGCCGACCTTGCCGCTTGGGGGCTTCGAAGAAACTGTTGTGTTTCAACGTCTTGGCATGCTTTGGCAGGGCAAGGCGCTGTTCACTCTCAGGCAAGCCGGTTCAGGACTTCGTCGCTTAGACTATGCTATAAAGCCGGCAAAACGAGCCCACTCGAAAGAGCAAATCCCAAAGAGCAAATCCATGGCAGTGCATCAGGTCAATCCGGGAGGAAAGCTCGCATCGCTCGATCCGATCTGGGACCGGATCCGGGGCGAAGCGGAGGACATCGTCCGTCGCGAGCCCGAGCTTGCGACCTTCATCTATTCGACGGTGCTGCATCACAGCCGCCTGGAAGATTCGGTGATCCACCGCGTCGCCGACCGGCTCGATCACTCCGCGCTGTCGGGCGACCTCGTGCGCCAGACCTATGGCGAGGCGCTGCGCGACGATCCCGATCTCGGCAACGCCTTCCGCGCCGATCTCGTGGCCGTCTACGATCGCGATCCCGCGACCTCGCGCTTCATCGATCCCTTGCTCTACTTCAAGGGCTTTCACGCCATCCAGACCCATCGCCTGGCGCACTGGCTCTGGCTGAAGGGCCGCAAGGATTTTGCGTATTACCTGCAGAGCCGCGCCTCCGCGGTGTTCCAGACCGACATCAATCCCGCCGCGCGCATCGGCCGCGGCATCTTCCTCGACCATGCCACCGGCTTCGTCTGCGGTGAGACGGCGTTGATCGAGGACGACGTCTCGATCCTGCACGGCGTGACGCTCGGCGGCACCGGCAAGGAGAACGAGGACCGTCATCCGAAGATCCGCCATGGCGTGCTGATCGGCGCCGGCGCAAAGATCCTCGGCAACATCGAGATCGGCCATTGCGCGCGCATCGCCGCCGGCTCGGTCGTGGTCAAGCCCGTGCCGCACAACGTCACCGTCGCGGGCGTGCCTGCCAAGGTCGTCGGCGAGGCCGGCTGCGCCGAACCGTCGCGCACCATGGATCAGATGATCAACGCGATGGGGCTTTGAGACTTGGGGGAGACTTGGGGCTTTAAGACCTGATTTTGAAGGCGAAAAGGGGCGGTTTTCCGGCCCTTTCGATCCCCAAATTCTTTGGCAATTCATGCTGGCGGTTCGTCGCGTCTCGTCCTAAAACCCGCCGACCATTTTCGATCGGAGACTTGCCGTGGACGTCAAAGAAGTCAGAAAGTTAGATGCGTATTTGAAGCGCGTATTCGGCAATCCCAAGATCCGCGTCGTGCCGCGGCCGAAGAAGGACGATTCCGCCGAAGTCTATATCGGCGAGGAATTCATCGGCGTGCTCTTCGTCGACGACGAGGACGACGATCGCTCGTTCCAGTTCCAGATGGCGATCCTCGAGGACGATCTCGTCGATCAGGAATAGATGCGAGCGTGGTCCGGAAAATTGCGCAGCGGTTTTCCGAAAAGATCATGCTTAAACAACAACCTAAAGCGCGATGACGATTCATCCTGATCGCATCGCGCTTTAGCGCGGTCCGGTGGCGCGATCGATTCCGGGGTTACGCGCCCACCGCTGCGAGCATGTCGGGGATTGTGACGAATTTTTCCCGCGGCTTGCCGAGCAGGGCTCCCCTGGATTTCTCGGCAGTATCGATCACCATCCAGTCCGGATAGCTCACGACGCGGGTGACGCGGCCGACGACGCGTGCCAGCAGCGCATCCGGCGTGTCCGGGCGCGCTCGCCGATGCGCAAGATCCGCCAGCACGGCCTCTGCCGTGGCGATGCCGCAGCCGCGATTGGTGCCGATCGTGCCGTTCGGACCGCGCTTGCTCCATCCGCAGGCATAGAGGCCCTCGATCATGCAATGCCCGTTCGTGACACGTCCATTGGCGTTGGCATGAACGCCGCGATGTGTGTCGTAGGGCACGCCGGTGACGGGCGCCGTCCTGCGGCCGACGCTGCCGAACACGAGGCCGCCGGCGATGTCCTCGACGGCGCCGGACCGGTGCGTCACCGAGAGGGTCTCCACCCGGTCTCGTCCGTGGATCGCGAAGGGCGAGAAGCCAAATCGAAAGACACAGCGGCGCGGCCTGGTCGCGGTCTGCTGCGAAAATCCGCGCAGCAGCGACAGCTTCTCGACCAGCTCCGGATCTGCGGGATGCTGCGGTTCGAAGTCCTTCGGTGTGACATCGCGGTCGTTGACGAGCGTGTCGCATGACTTCAATTCGAGGAAATCGCGCAATTCCTTGGCGCTGAATTTGGCCTGCACCGGTCCGCCGCGGCCGACGATGGAGATCTCGCGAATCCGGCTCGCCGCCAGCACCTCGAGCGCGTGGCGCGCGATATCGGTCTGTCGCAGCTCGTCGGCGGTCTTGGCGAGAATGCGTGCGACGTCGAGTGCGACATTGCCGTGACCGATGATGATTGCCGCCTCATGGTCGAGATTGAAGCTGAGATCGGCGAAATCGGGGTGTCCGTTGTACCACGCGACGAAATCGCCGGCGCTGTGGCTCCCGGGCAGAGCCTCGCCCGGAATGCCCAGCGGCCGGCTCAGTTCGGCGCCCGTTGCCAACACGACGGCGTCATAGGCCTCACGCAGCTCGTCGACCGTGACATCGTCTCCGACCGTGACACCGCCGATGAAGCGAAAGCCGGGCATGGCGGCGATGCGGTCGAACGCTGCCGTCACCTGCTTGAGCTTCGGGTGGTCGGGCGCGACGCCGAACCGCACCAGCCCGTACGGCACCGGGAGCCGTGAACATGTCAACCGTCACAGATGTACCGGAACGCAAGAGGGCCTCGGCCGTGTAGAAGCCGCTCGGTCCGCTGCCGACGACGGCGACGCGCGTCCCGCCCGTCATCGGCCGAGCGCCAGGCGGCGCTCGTCGGCGCCCGGCAGAGGCACCAGGCGCGCGCTGATGACGGGAGTTTCGGCGGCGCGCCTGCGGTTGACGTCGATCCAGAATTTCTTGTCGGCTGCGAGGCGATAGTCGGGCTCGATCGCACCGACCGGGCAGGCCGGCGCGCAGCCGCCGCAGTCGATGCAGTTTTCCGGATCGATATAGGTCATGGAGTCATCGAGGTGAAAACACTCGACGGGACACACCGTGACGCATTCGGTGTATCGGCATCCCCGGCAATTGTCGGTGACCACATAAGTCATCGTCACGCCCCGCTGACTTGGACGAGGATGTCGGAGAATGTCGGGGCCCGGCCGAGGTCGGCGAACGCCGGCGGCGTCAGAACGTGGACCGTCGCGCCCTTGCGATTGGACCGCTGCCAGTAACCGGACGGCGCCACCACGACTCCAGGCATGATGTCAGACGAAACGGTCGCAAAGGCTTCGAATGAGCCCCGATCGTTGAACACGCGAATGGGCGCGCCGGCGACGATCCCGCGCTGTGCGGCATCATCGGGATTGAGAAGCACCGCCTGTTCTTCGCCGGCCTGGGCGGTTTGCGCGGGAAGATTGCCGTAATTCGAGTTCAGGAAGGCGTGGCTCTTCGGCGAGATCAGGCTGAGCGGGTAGCGCGTCGCGAGCACCGGCGCCGTGCGCGGGTTCTCGTTCGGCGGGATGTAGTGGGGCAGGGGATCGACGGGCGTGGCATCCTGGTCGCCGTTGTAGCCCTGGCGGAACAGCGGCACCACGAAGTTGCCGCCGCCCGCGATCGTCGATTTGAACTCGCACTTGCCGGAGGCGGTCGGGAAATTGCCCTCGCGATGCGGCGCCCAGTCGGCGGGCGCCGGCATGTTGAGGCGCGCATAGCCCTTGGTCTTGACGCCGTCGAGCGTGATGCCTTCGAGAACCGGGCTGCTCCAGTCGAGCGAAGCTTCGATGATTTCGTCGTCGGTCCGGAAGAAAGTGGGGTCGGTGATGCCCATTGCGCGCGCCAGGCGGCGGAACAGTTCGGTGTTGGAGACGGCTTCGCCGAGCGGCGCGATCGCCTGGTTGTTGTAGGAGAGGTAAAGGTGCCCCCAGGAGAACATGATGTCCTTCTGCTCGAGCTGCGTGGTTGCGGGCAAAACGATGTCGGCATATCTGGCGGTGTCGGTCAGGAAGTGCTCGCTGACGACGGTGAAGAGATCCTCGCGTTCGAGCCCTTTTTCGAGCTTGGCCTGTTCGCTCACCATCGCCATCGGGTTGGCGTTGTAGACGAACAGCGCCTTGACCGGTGGGTCGAAGCCGAGCTCGCCGGTCAGCGCAGCTCCAAGCCGCCAGGAATTTAGCACGCGCATTGTCTCTGGCTGCAGATCGGGCCGCATCAGCACGTCCCATCTGACCGGGAAGGCCCAGATTGGCAGCTGGAGCAGGCCGCCACCGACATGCTTCCAGGCGCCGATCAGCCCCGGAAGGCAGGCGATCGCACGCACGGTCTGGCCGCCGCCGGCATGCCGCTCGACCGCGACGCCGATGCGTACGACGGCGGGCGGTGTGGTCGCAAATTCTCTGGCCAGCTTGAGGATGTCGTCGACGGGAATGCCAGTTTCCTGCGAGGCAAATTCGGGGGTGTAGGTCGCGGCTCGCTCGGCCAGCTCCTCATAGCCAACGGTGTATTTGTTGACGTAGTCGCGATCGACAAGGTTCTCCTTGATGATGACGTGGATCATCGCCAGCGCGAGCGCGGCGTCAGTGCCGGGCCGGATCGGAATGTGCCAGTCGGCGAGGCGCGCGGTACGGGTGCGGACGGGATCGATCACGACGAGCTTGGCGCCGGCCTTCTTTGCCTGCTCGATGAACGGCCAGTGATGCGAGTTCGTGCTCAGCGTGTTGCAGGCCCACAGGATGATGTATTTCGAGTGCACGAAGCTTTCGGGGTCGACGCCGGGCGTGTGCCCGATCGTCATCATGTACGCTGTGCACGAGGCGGAGTCGCAGAACGTGCGCTCCAGCACTGTCGCACCTAGCTTGTTGAAGAGGGGATCTCCGACATTCAACCCGTTGATGATGCCCTGCGTGCCCAGATAGCTGTAGGGCAGGATCGCCTGCGCGCCGTGCTCGGCGATCACGGAGGTCCAGCGCGATGCGATGCTGTCGATGGCTTCGTCCCAGGAGATCCGCTGGAATTGCCGGGAGCCCTTCGGGCCGACCCGTTTCAGCGGATGGAGGATGCGCTTGTCGCTGTAGACGCGCTCCTCGTAATTGTTGACCTTGACGCAGAGCCGTCCGCGCGTGAACGGGTGATCGGGATTGCCGCGGACGGCAATCGCCTTGCCGTCCTCGACCGTGGTCAGGATGGAGCAGGTGTCGGGGCAGTCGTGGGGGCATGCGCCTATGACCGTGGACCTCGCCATGGATCTCTCCGCTTCCTGATTCAAGACGGTCCGAAGGATGCGGCGGCCGGACCCGCCTTGGCTTTTCAAAACGTGCGGTGTTGTTGTCCCGGACTGCTCTCGGCCGGTGGACGCCCTGCCGGTTGTCTGGCATGCTAATTGCTGGAACCGGCAATACCTCTCTACCCATACATCGCGTGATCTGGCGGAGATTTCCGATGGGTATGCTTGGCAACTCTGTCGATAAATATGTTACCGGCAGAATGCTCCAGACGTCCAACGACCGGCGGTGGGGGCATCTCCTGGCCGAGCGATGGAGTCATGAGCCGGGCGATCTCCCTCCGCAATTGCCGCGCGACACCGAGATCGCGATATTGCTGCGCGGCAGTTCGGTCGTCGACCGCGAAGGCGCCGGCATGCGGCAGCGCACCTTCGGCAGGAGAGGCACCGTCTGGCTCTGCCCGGCCGGCATCCGCGAAGACTTCATCCGCGTCGAGAACCAGATGCAGGAATGCCTGCATCTCTTTCTTCCGGGCAAGCCGTTCGACGACACCATGCTCAGGGATCTCGACATCGATCCCTCGGGCATGTCCATCCGTTACGAGGCGATCGATCGGGACATGTTCATCGAGCACGTCGCGGACCGCATTCTCGCGGAGCTCGCGCAGGAGACCTCCACAGGCCGCCTTTTGATCGAAAGCCTGGGGCGGGCCTTGTCCGCCCATCTGGTGCACAGCTACGCCGCCAGTTCAGTCCGGCTGAAGCAATCCTATGCCGTGCAGAAACCGCTCGATGCGAGGCGCCTGTCGCGCGTCACGGAATTCATCGACGCATCCGTCGAGCGCGAGTTCACCGTGAAGGATCTCGCATCGGTGGCCTGCATGAGCCCGGCGCATTTCTCCCGCAGCTTCAAGGCGGCGACCGGAACTGCACCGCACGAATATGTCAGCCGTCAGCGCCTCGATCTCGCCAAGCGGCTCCTATCGACCAGCGATCGCCCGCTGGTCGATATCGCCTTTGCCGCGGGATTTTCCTCGCAGGCCAATTTCAACCGCGCCTTCCGCAAGGCGGTCGGCACGACGCCGAGCCTTTATCGGGCGCGGAAGGGGCAGGATTGAGCCTGCCCGCATCAAGTGTGGATGATGTGGCCTTGAGATCCCCACGGGTTTTGCCCGATGGGTCAAGCTTTAATTCGGAAATAGAGAATATCTGAAAATACGAAGTACGGCCGTGACTTGGCTACTGTGCATGGGGTTGTTCTTCGAGATTTTGTTCGGTGAGGGGTTGAGCCCGGCCTGCAAGCCGATCTCGCGGCCGCGCTCAGCCCTTCGGCCCGCGCAACTGCGCCGTCAGCTTCTCCATCGCCTCGGCCACGCCGTGCCATTGCGACAACCAGCTGCGCGGAAAGCGGAAGGTGAGGTCGGCGCCGCCGACCCGGCGCTCGGACAGGCACATGCCCGGGGTGGCCGCATCGCGGGTGCAGCGCGCGGTCAGCGCGGGGCTTGCAGCGGAATAGAAGTCTTCGCTGCCGTAAGGGGTCTCAGTCCGGAACATCCGCATCGTCAGGCCGTCCGCGGGCGTCGCTGCGGCCTGGTCGAGATAGCGCGGATAGATCGTGGCCGTTCGCTGCTCGGGCGAGAGCGCATCGTGATGGGCTGTGATCGACAGGAAGATGCGGTCGATCGATTGCACCGCCGCTTCCACCGTGTCGGCGGTGACGTGCTTCGGCGCGCCGGGCGGCTCGAGAGACGGATAGAGGAAGTCGAGATCGATGCGCTCCTGCGGCCCGGAGTGCCGCTGGATCTTCATGCGGATCGCCATCACCGGCAGGTTGAACAGCGTGCCGCCGACGCTCACCGGCAGCTTGTCCGGGGCGTTCGCGCCGCGGGTGCCCCAGGTCGGCCACAACAGATAGGCGACGAGCGCGACCGCGCAGACCGCAGCAATGCCGCCGAGCACGATCGGGACGGCATGCGCCCAGGTGCGCGTGCGGGGGGACCTATGGGGAGCTGCCGAAAACACCGTCATGAGCTTGCGCGAGGTCGAGCCGGACATCGGCCGGTGGCCGACGAATCAGCGGCGAATATGCCATGCGGCGGCGATTTCGCGCAGCGTTCCCGACCGCGGGGGGCGGGGACGGCCCTGCGTGAACAGGACGGCGGCGTTAACCTTCCCTTAAGGATAATGTA
Organism: Bradyrhizobium shewense; assembly: GCF_900094605.1. Taxonomy (GTDB): domain Bacteria; phylum Pseudomonadota; class Alphaproteobacteria; order Rhizobiales; family Xanthobacteraceae; genus Bradyrhizobium; species Bradyrhizobium shewense. The sequence goes on from NZ_FMAI01000032.1 coordinate 60,186, forward strand.
GCGTTAACCGGCTCCATTTGTCACAGGAATGCTCGGCGTTGCGTAAGGGCGGACCGTTCCGATGACACCTGAAGCTTTCAACACCTTCTTCTCGATCTGCATTGGCTTCGCGCTCGCGGGCGCGCTCGTGAACGGATACCAGGCGCTGGCGCAGCGGCCCGCCGGCTTCGGCCTGTTGCAGGACGGCGTGGCGCCGAAGACCTTCGCTGCGGTGCCGTTCCTGGTGTTCGCCGCGCCCTTCATCATCATGCGCAACACGCTGCGCGGCATGCGCGTGGAAAGTCGCCGTGCCGAGTTCGTGATGATGGCGACCCTCATCGCCGGCTTCTGGAGCATGATGAGCGGCACCTTCTTCCTGATGACGTTGCGCGCGGCCGGCGTTCTGGGCTGACGCCCGCGCATTGAGCGCTGCCGGCGCGGGGCCTTTGCGTCGCGGCTGCCGTTTGGCTATGCCAGTGCTCAACGCGACAGGAGACCTCCATGGCGATCTACGAGCTCGACGGGCAGGCGCCCGACCTTCCCGCCGACGGCAATTATTTCATCGCCGAGACCGCCACCGTGATCGGCCGCGTGCGCCTGAAGCCGGGTGCGAGCGTCTGGTTCGGCGCGGTGTTGCGCGGCGACAATGAATGGATCGAGATCGGCGAAGGCGCCAATGTGCAGGACGGCTCGACCTGCCACACCGATCTCGGCTTTCCGCTTCACATCGGCCGGAACTGCACGGTCGGCCACAATGTCATCCTTCACGGCTGCACCATCGAAGAGGGCGCGCTGATCGGCATGGGCTCGATCGTGATGAACGGGGCGAAGATCGGCCGCAACAGCATCGTCGGAGCCGGTTCCGTCATCACCGAGGGCAAGGAGTTTCCCGAGCGTTCGCTGATCATCGGCTCACCGGCGCGCGTGATCCGCACGCTCGACGACGCCCAGGTGCAGAAGATGGGAAGCGCGGCGAGGTTCTACGTCGCCAATGGTCCGCGCTTCAAAAAGGGCCTGAAGCGGATCGGTTGAGGCTCAGCTTCCCTCGGATTCGCGCGCTTGGATCGCGCCTGCAACCTTCTCGTGGCCGGCAGCCCAGAGCGCGTGCTCGTCGCTGCCGTCGGTGTAGGGATTGGCCTCGGCCGGGATGTTGTCGCGCGCGGCGCGTTCGCCTTCTGCAAAAGGATCGGGATCGGTCATCGTGATTGAGCCTCCTCGCTTTCAAGCTGATGTGACGGCGTTTGTTCCGGAACCGGCCTTCGCCGCGGCGGTTGACCGGTAAAGGAGAAGTCTCATGGCCGCATCGCCTGCAACCGTCTCAATCAAGACCATGATGGTGATCTTCGCCCTTGCGGCGATGCCGGCCGTCGCGTTCGCGCAGGCGAGTGGCGGTTCTGCCGGATCGACCGGAGGCGCCGCGGGATCGGCGGGAGGCTCCGTCGGTTCGAGCGGAGGCGTCGCCAACTCGCCGGCTCCACCGCCCGGCACCAACAGCCTGGGTACGGCTCAGTCGTCCGGCCCGGGCTCCGGAGTTACGACCGGCAGCGGCACAGGCGGCGGCGCTGATGCCACCGTCAATGCCGAGAATCGGATGCTCGACAAGAAGCTCAAGAGCATCTGCCGCGGCTGCTGATGCTCGCGCGGAAGTGAGACAGCGTGGCTGTCCCGAATGCCCAAGTGACGTTAGCTTGACCCTGCTTTGAAGCGTGGAGCGTGTCCACGCGGAGGATCAAGTGATGTTACGTAGGATGATGATGGCGGCGCTGGCCGTCGCGGCAGTCGGGCTGTCGGCGCCGCAGGTGGCCCACGCAGGCGGATTCGGACATGGCGGCGGGGGACATGGCGGTTGGGGGCACGGCGGGGGCGGCTGGGGCCATGGCGGCCATTGGCACGGCGGCGGCTTCTGGCCAGGTGTCGCGATCGGGGCGGGCATCGCCGGTGCCGGCTACTACGGCGGTTATTACGGCTACGGCTACCCCTATTACGGCGGTCCCACCTATTATAGTACCGGCTACGGTGACTACAACGACGGTTATGGCGGCTGCTACGTGTCGCGCAAGCGCGTCATGACGCCAGCGGGCTGGCGTATCCGCCGCGTGGACGTCTGCGAGTAGGGGCCCACAAAAAACAAGGCCGTTGACGCAGTATACCGTCAACGACCTTGCCAGCCCCGGACATTGAAATCGGCTCACGCCATCCGGTAAGGGCGACCATCGCGCGGAATCATTCGCCTGAATGTGATCCAGTTCACAAGTCGCGAAAATAAAAGTTCCACCGCGTGGCGGACGCTCAGCCGCGCGAGCGCTTTCGCGCACTGGCTTGGACACGGTGCCGCGCCGGTTTCCTGCGGGTAACCGAGGGCGTTTCAACCTCGGTCGCCCGTGCGCTGGCGAACGATTGCCTTAAGCCGTCGATGGACTCGTTCAGCGATGCGACCTGTTCGGACAGGCGCTTGGTGTCGGCCTGCTGCGCCGCCATCAGCCGCTTCATCGTCTGGAGCTGGTCCTGCACGACCTGGAGCTGGTCGATCGATTCCTGCTGGGTCGCCTCCAGTCCCTTGGTCTTCTCGACCAGCTGCTCGGAGGCCTGGGCCGTGCGGGCCTGGAGCTGCCGCGATGCCACCACCCGGTCGGCTTCAGGAGCGGCGCCGGTATAGGCCCGCCAGATCGTGATCGAGGTAACCCCCGCGATCAGGAGCAGGAGCGCAGCGGCGGTCAGCGCGATGGGCTGGGCGCCAAGGCGAAGCAGGGGGTTCGACGGTGTGTCTTGGGCGAGATCGATCATCGCTGACAAAACCCAAATTGAAACTTGGTGAGTGGCGAAGACCGGCAACCAGAGGTCGCCGGGGCGTCCCGAAAGTGTTACGTTTCCGCAAGGAATGGGACCAAAAAGAGGCTAAGGGCCAAAAAACCAGGAATCAGCGGGCCTTGCGGCCTCCAAGGCTCCGCCCTGGCGCGGGAATCAAGGTTGAAGCGGCGCAAACGGCCCGGAATAGGTCTTCGCGCGCGGTGCCGCATAGGGTCCGAGCCGGGAGGTCTTCAGGCCCAGCCGCACCAGTGATTCCGCCAGCGTCACTGCTGCAGCGACGCCGTCGATCACGGGCAGGCCGTGAGCAGTGGCGAGCTCAGCGGCGAGATCGGCCATGCCGGCGCAGCCGAGCACGATGGCTTCCGCCCGGTCGTCGCGGATCGCGGCCGTGATCTCCGTGGAGATCTTTGCGAGCGCGTCCGTGTTGCGCTCCTCGAGCGCCAGCACCGGGACCTCGGCGGCGCGCACGCGGGCGCAGCGATCAGCGAGGCCGTATTTCCGCAGATTATGTTCGATCGGCACGATGGAGACACCGAGCGTCGTCACCACGGCAAAGCGCGCGGCGACCAGGCTCGCCATGTGAAAGCCGGCCTCTCCAATGCCGATCACCGGCACCTTGGCGACCGCCCGCGCAGCATCGAGGCCGGTGTCGTCGAAGCAGGCGATGATGTGGGCCTCCGCACCATCGCGGTCGGCCTCGCGGATGCAGCCGAGCATGCCGGGCACGGCGAAGGCTTCGTCGTAAAATCCCTCGATCGAGACCGGGCCCATCGTCGGCTGCCGCGCGTCGATCACGGTGCCGGGCAGGGCGACGCTGCGCGCTGCAGCGGCGATCTTCGCCGTCATCGTAACAGTGGTGTTGGGATTGACGATGTGCAGTCGCATTTCGATCAGACGAGTCCCTTCGCAGACAAGTCCCTTCTCAGACAAGGCCCTTGCCGGCGTCCGAACCCTTGGCCGCCTGCCGCTTGTTGAGCATGTGGATGGTGCCGAGCGCAAGCGTGATCACCGTGAACGAGACAGCCGAGATCACGGTGCCGAGCGCATAGATGTCGGGATTCGTCACGGTGGTGGTCAGGCCCTGCAGATCGAGCGGCAGCGTATTCACCGCCCCGATCGCCTGGCTGGAGCGGGCGAGCTCGTCCCAGGACAGCGTGAAGCCGAACAGGCCGATACCGATCACCGAAGGCAGGATGATCGGCAGCACGACATGGCGGAACGTCTGCCACGGCGTCGCCCCGAGATCGCGCGCGGCTTCCTCGAGGCGGGGATCGAAGCGGTTGAAGATCGCGAACATGATGAGCAGGCCGAACGGCAACGTCCAGGTCAGGTGTGCGCCGAGACCCGATGTGAGCAGGCCCATCGAGGTCTCGAAATTCTCGTTCCAATGCGCCTTGATCAGATCGTCGATGATGCGAAACTCAAGTGAGATGCCGAGCGAGGTGATGATCGAAGGCACGATCAGGCTCGCGATCGCCGAATAGAACAGAATGCTCTGCGCCCTGAACTTCCTGCGGAAGGCCATGCCGGCGGCGACCGACAGCACGACGGTGACGATCATCACGATCACGCCGAGCAGCAGCGAGCGGCGGAAAGCCGCGCCGAGATCGACGATGCCGGTGCCCTGGAACAGCTTTGCGATCCAGAAGGTCGACACGCCGTTCATCGGGAAGGTGAGGCCGCCCTGCGGCCCCTGGAACGACAGCACGTAGATCGCGATCATCGGCCCGTAGAGGAACAGCACATAGGCCGCGAAGAAGATCGCGAGCACGTAGAACGAACGCGGGCGTCCTTCCTTCATGCTCTAGAGCTCCTTCTTAATGTCGACGATGCGCGACATCATGGTGATGATCAGGAAGGTGATCGCGAGCAGGATCACGGCGTTGGCCGCGGCGGCCGGGAATTGCAGCGCGTTGACCCGCGTCTCGATGATCTTGCCGGCAGCTGCGATCTGCTGGCCGCCCATCACGCCGATGGTGATGAAGTCGCCCATCACGATGGTGATGACGAAGATCGAGCCGATGACGATGCCGGGCTTTGCCAGCGGAATGATGACGTTGACCAGCGTCTGAAAGCCGGTCGCGCCGGCGTCATAGGCGGCCTCGATCAGCGACTTGTCGATGCGGATCATCGAGTTGAAGATCGGCACCACCATGAAGAAGGTGAAGAGGTGCACCAGCGCCAGCACCACCGAGAATTCGGAGAACAGCAGCCATTCCAGCGGGTGGTTGATCAGGCCGGTCTTGACGAGGCCGGAATTGACGAGGCCGTTGCGCCCGAGCAGCGGGATCCAGGCGATCATGCGGATCACGTTGGAGGTCCAGAATGGGATCGTGCAGAGAAGCGACAATCCCATCTGCCAGGTCTTGGACTTGACGTGGAAGGCGAGGAAGTAGGCGACCCAGAAGCCGATGAACAGCGTGATCGCCCAGACCAGGAAGCAGAGCTTCAGCGTCATGACATAGGTTCGCCCGATCGTGCAGAGATCGGGCAGCTGCGCGATGCAGCCTTCGAACGTGTCGGTGTAACCGCGGCCGGAGAAGGCCGGCAGCAACTGGTATTCGTTGTAGTCCCAGAACGAGACGATGACGACGAACACCAGCGGAATGAGAAAGAAGGCGAGAAACACCAGCATCATCGGCCCGGCCTGAAGCCAGGACACGAAGGACGGCGACAGGCGCGTCGGCTTTGCGGCGCGCGCTGTGCCCGACCCCGGGATCAAGCCCGGGGACGCCTGTTGCAGAACTTCTTCCGACATGTCGGTTACGCTGCGATGAACTCGTTCCACTTGCGGACCATGTAGTCGTTCTCGTCCATCACCGCGTTCCAGCAGGCGACGCCGCCCATGCGGTCCTCATAGGAGCCGCCGTCACGCACGGCGCCTGCCTTTTCGAGCAGCGAGCCGTCGGGTGCCTTGATGTCCTTCTCGGCCGGCTTGCCTTCCATCCAATAGGCCCACTCGTAGGGCTCCATATGCGCCTTCGCGGTGGAGAGCACGGCGGAGTAGTAGCCCTGGCGGTTGAGATAGGCGCCGGCATAGCCGGACAGGAACCAGTTCACGAACTCATAAGCCCATTCGAGCTTCGCGCCCGACACGCCCTTGGAGACGCAGAAGCCCGAGGCCCAGGAGCGATAGCCTTCCTTCAGCGGCTGGAAGGTGCAGGCAATGCCCATCGAGCGGACCTTGGTCACTGCCGGCGACCACATCGACTGGATCACGGTTTCCCCTGATGCCATCAGGTTGACGCTCTCGTTGAAGTCTTTCCAGAACGCGCGGAACTGGCCGGCCTTCTTGGCCTCGGTCATCACCTTCATGGTGAGATCGATCTCTTCCTTGGTCATGTTGCCCTTGTCGGCGTATTTGTATTTGCCGGTGGCTTCCACGACCATTGCGGCGTCCATGATGCCGATCGAGGGGATGTTGAGGATCGAGGCCTTGCCCTTGAATTCGGGGTTGAGCAGCTCGGACCACGAGCTGATCGGACGCTTGATCAGGTCGGGGCGGATACCCAGCGTGTCGGCGTTGTAGACCGTCGGGATCAGCGTGACGAATTCAGTCGCCGACGTCGCGAACTTCTTGGAGTCCTTGCCTTCGAGATAGAGCACCTTCCAGGGCGCGGTGCCCTGGCCGCCGATCTTCTTGCCGCCGGGCGTCTCGCCCTTGGTGAAGACAGGCGTGATGTTGTCGAACTGTTTGATCTTCCTGGCGTCGAGCGCAAGGATGTTGCCCGACGGCACGATCTTCTTCAGCGAGAAATACTCGGTGTCCAGCACGTCGAAGGAGTTCGGCTGGGTCATCACGCGCTTGGTGACGTCGTCGGTGGTCGCGGTGATGTATTCGATCTTGATGCCGGTGTCCTTCAGGCACTGCTTGGAGATGTCGTCGCCCTCGTTCACGGCGGTGCCGAGATAGCGCAGCACCTTGGTCTCGGCCGACTTCACATAGGGAAAGCCGGTGATGGCGCCGGAGCCGGCGGCAAGGCCGGCCAGACTGGCGGTGCCCTTGAGCAGCGTGCGGCGGCTGACGCCCTTTGTCCTGATGGTCTCGCTCATGTCAGTCACTCCTCTGTTGCGCATTCCAGTGATCGATTGGCGCTATTGCAGGCGTTGCGCCTTGGCGGGATCCCAGGTGGCCAGCACGCGATCGCCCGGACGGAACGGGTGGACGTCGAAAGTGGCTTCGGGAACGTGGGAGAACAGGGCGGTGCCGTCGTCGAGCGTGAGCGAGACGGCGATGTAAGAGCCCTGGTACTCGGTCTGGATCAGCCGCGCCGGCGCGCCGAAGGCGCCGTCGGTGAACGGCGCGATGCCGAGCTGATCGGCCCGCACGGCGATCAGCTTGCCGGCGTCGCTGAGCACGTTGTGGCCGCCGATGAAGCGCGCCACGAATTCGGTGCGGGGATGGTGGAAGATGTCGCGCGCGGTGCCCTGCTGCTCGATCCGGCCGTGGTTCATCACCACGATATGGTCGGCGAGCGCCATCGCCTCTTCCTGGCCGTGGGTGACCTGGATGAAGCTGATGCCGAGCTCGCGCTGCAGCCGCTTCAATTCACCGCGCATCTTCACCCGCAGGAACGGATCGAGCGCGGAGAGGGGCTCGTCGAGCAGGAGGATCTGCGGCTCGGTGATCAGCGCGCGCGCGAGCGCAACGCGCTGCTGCTGGCCGCCGGAGAGCTGGGCCGGGAGACGGCCCGCATATTGGCTCATCGCGACCAGCTCGAGCAGTTCCCCGGCGCGCTTGTGCCGCGTCGGCTTGTCGACGCCGCGCATCTTCAGGGCGAAGGCGACGTTGTCGATCACGCTCAGATGCGGAAACAACGCGTAGGACTGGAACATCATCGCGGTGCCGCGTTCGGCCGGGGGCAGGTCGGTGACGTTCTGCGCGCCGAGGATGATGTCGCCCTCGCTGACCGCCTCGTGGCCCGCGATCATCCGCAGGGTCGAAGTCTTGCCGCAGCCGGACGGGCCGAGCAGGCAGCAATAGGTGCCGGCCGGGATCTTCAAATTGACGGTGTCGACCGCCAGCGTCGTGTCGTAGCGCTTGGTGACGGCGACCAGTTCGAGAGCGGCGGGAGTGGCCATGGCGTGTCCGAGGAGGGGCGGTGCTTCCGGCCTCTCTCCGCAAGGTCCGTGCCAACCAGCTTCGGTCCGCCGATTTCTCAAAACTGTGCAGCGGAGTCAGATCGTTAGATCGAATCCGGTGCATCCGGGCTGCCCGCCGCCTGCACGGTCATTTGCACACAAAATAGGCGAAGATTGTATAAAGTTTCGCCTGTGATTGGATACGGGTCGTCGACTAACATTCGAAAGCGAACGTCGTCGACCGAGTCCTCAAGCCCAACTCTCGAACCAATGGCCGCCAAGTCTCGCCCCAAATCCGACGCGCCAGACGCGAGCGATCGGGTCAGCCGCATCCGGGAGGGCGTAACCGCCGCGATCCTCGAGCATCGCCTGCTGCCGGGCACGAAGCTCGGCGAGGATGAGATCGGCGAGATCTACGGCGCGAGCCGCACCCTGGTCCGCACCGCGCTGCAGCAACTTGCGCATGAGGGCATCGTCAACATCGAGAAGAACCGCGGCGCGTTCGTCGCGCGCCCCACGCCCGCCGATGCTCGCGAGGTGTTCGAGGCGCGGCGCCTGATCGAGCCCACCATCGTCGATCACGCCATCGATGCGATGTCGCCGGCCTGGCTCGATCGTCTCCAGCAACATCTTACCGAGGAACGCGAGGCCGAGCTGCGCGGCGACGCGCGCGCCTCGGTTCGGCTTTCCGGTGAGTTTCACAAGCTCGTCGCCGAGATGAGCGGCCACAGTATCTATCTCGGCTTCCTCAAGGAGCTGATCGCGCGCTCCTCGCTCATCATCCTGCTGTACCGCCGCCACGACACGCCCGCTTGCGGCACCGATCATCACGCCGGCATCGTCGCCGCGATCCGCAAGCGCGACAAGCAGGCTGCGCGCGCGCAGATGCTCTCGCATCTGACCGAGATCGAGGACGAGCTGTTCCTGAAGGATCCCGCCGCCGACGAGCTGCGGCTTGCGGACGTGCTGGGCGTCTGATCCGCACCGATCGCTAGTGCCGGGAAGCGCCGCCAGGGCAGCGGTCCCGCGTCAATGGCTGAGTTCGCGTTCTGCGGCGAGCTGCCCGTCTGGGGTGATCTCGTACTCGCCGCCTCGCTTCGTCATCCATCCTGACCTGACCATCTCCCGTGCAAGCTGCACCGAGCAGATGGGATGGTTACCTCCTGGGTAATACAGCCTGTCATTTCGGACGAGCAAGTGACCGTACAGTTGGGCATGACGTAATGCCCTGCGCATCCCTGGTGATGGATCTTTCATGCCGGTTCAAGCGCGAGCGCGACGAATGTTCCTAATCAAACGCCGTGACTTTCGACGGCGTTTGCGCTCCGCAGGGCGGGTAGGAACTCGCGTTCTGCCCCATTGTTCTCTTTTTCGAAGGAGCAGCATCATGAACGTACGGGACGAGTACACGCGATCGCTCTGGATGGATGTTTCGGTCGCGGATGCCCCCGCGCTGTCGCGCACCGTGGGCGTCGACGTCGTTGTCATCGGCTCCGGAATAGCCGGGCTGTCGGTGGCTTATGAACTGGCCTGCCATGGACGTTCGGTCGCCGTGCTCGATCGCGGCGGCATTGGCAGCGGGATGACGGCGCGCACCACGGCGCATCTGGCGACGGCGCTCGACGATGGCTACGGCGAATTGGTCAGGGTCCGCGGCCCAGATTGTGCGCGGCACTATTATCAGAGCGTCGAAGCCGCAATCGACCGCGCCGAGGCCATTCAGCGCGACGAGCACATCGATTGCGATTTTCGGCGTGTCGACGGTTACTGGGTGCAGGCGCCCGAAACGCCAGCATCCGAGCTGGATGAGGAATTGGCTTGCTGTCGCAAGCTCGGGATCCCCGCCGAAAATTGCGCCGAGCCAACCGTATTCCATTCTGGGGGTCTGGTGCGCTCGTTGCGCTTTGCCCGCCAGGCGCGCCTGCACCCGACCAGATATCTTGCTGGCCTAGCCGGCGCCCTTCAGCGCCGCGGGGCGCAGCTCTATGCCGACACCTGCGTTGAAAGCATCCGGCAAGAGCGTGGCGACATGATCGTGACGACCGCCTCGGGCTACGAGGTCCACGCCGCCGATGTAGTCGTCGCGACGAATTCGCCGGTCAATGTGCAGGTGGCGATCCATACCAAGCAGGCGCCCTACCGCACTTATGCGCTCGCCGCCAAAATCCCGGCCGGCACACTGAAGGATGCGCTGTATTGGGACACGCTCGATCCCTATCACTATGTCAGGCTTCAACCGCTCTCTGCGGATGAGGATCTCGTCATCATCGGCGGCGAAGATCACAAGTCCGGTGAAGCGGACGACGGCGCACAGCGTCTTGCCGCGCTCGAACGCTGGGCGCGCGAGCGATTGCCGGCGCTGCGCGAGGTCACTCACCGATGGTCAGGTCAGGTGCTGGAGCCGAGCGATTTCGTCGGCTTCATTGGCCGCAGCCCTGGTGAGGAGCACCTCTTCATCGTCAGCGGAGACTCCGGACAGGGCATCACGAACGGGCTGGTGGCGGGCATGCTGATTGCGGATCTCGTCATGACCGGCGCGAGCCCGTGGGAGGAGGTCTACGCCCCGGCACGCAAGATTCAGAAGAACATCGGCGAATTCATCAGCGAGAACATCACGCCGCTGAAGAATTTCGCGGAGTATCTGACGGCGAGCGAGATCGCGGGCGTCGAATATCTTCGCCCCGGAGAGGGGCGCCTCGTCCGCAGCGGCCTGAAGAAGATCGCAGCATGCCGGGACCGGAACGGACATTTGCATCTGCATTCGGCAAGCTGCACCCATCTCGGCTGCGTCGTGCACTGGAATGCGCTCGAGCAATGTTGGGATTGCCCGTGTCACGGTTCGCAATTCGCCCCGGATGGCACCGCGCTCAACGGCCCTGCGGTGTCTCCGCTCGGCGACATCGACAAACCGGCCAATCTTGAAGCGGCAGAGTGAGGCGTGCGGACCTCGCGGACGCGCTGGGCGCGTTCCTGATTTCGCACGCGGCGATATCTCTTTGATTCAAATTGGAGCCCGACCGCGGCGACCTCTCGTCAATGCAGATGGCAGGACTGCATATTTGCCGCCGTGGCCAGTTGACGGCGGCCAGACGTCGGCGTCAAATGGCACGTAGAAGTTGCGTGCCTGCCATCACCCCCCTCGCGTAGCCCTGCACCTCAGCGGAGGCCGGCCATGTTGGGTTTGAGGATGCCGGCCAGAGTGTCCGGAATCGCCACGCTGCTTGCGGCCGTTGCAATGGTCCTCGGCAGCGCGTCCTCGGCGCCGGCCCAGCAGGACTCCGTCGTCCTGTTTCGCAACGTCCGGATATTCGACGGTAAGAGCGCCGCGCTGTCAGTCGCGTCCAACGTCCTGGTCAGAAATCGGAAGATCGAGAAGATCTCGACCGCGGACATCGCGGCCGCCGGTCAGGTGATCGACGGCGGCGGCCGCGTGCTCATGCCGGGACTGATCGATGCGCATTGGCACGCGATGCTGGTGCGCCCGACGCCGATGGCCGCGCTTGCGGGCGATATCGGCTATAACAACCTGCTCGCCGCCAGCGAGGCGACGGCCACGCTGATGCGCGGCTTCACCACCGTGCGCGACATGGGCGGGCCGAGCTTCGGCCTCAAGCAGGCCATCGACGAGGACCTCGTCGCAGGTCCCCGCATCTATCCCTCCGGCGCCATAATCACCGTCACCAGCGGTCACGGCGACTTCCGCCAGCTCTCCGATCTGCCGCGAACCATCGGCGGCATGCTCAGCCGCATGGAGCGGATCGGCGGCAGTATGGTGGCCGACAGTCCGGACGAGGTGCGTGTGCGCGCGCGCGAGCAGCTCATGCAAGGGGCCTCGCAGGTCAAGCTCACCGCAGGCGGCGGCGTTGCATCGCCCTTCAGCCCGCTCGACGTCTCCACCTTCACCGAGCCCGAGCTGCGCGCGGCGGTCGAAGCCGCCGACAATTGGGGCACCTATGTTGCTACGCACGCCTATACATCGGTCGCGATCCAGCGCTCGGTCGCGGCCGGCGTCAGATGCATCGAGCATGGTCATCTCATGGACGAGGCGAGCGCAAAGCTGATTGCGGAGAAGGGGATCTGGTTGAGCACGCAACCGTTCCTGGATATCTCCGGTGCAGCCGCGCTCGGACCTGCGGAGCAGGACAAGATGAGGCAGGTGGTCGCCGGAACCGACCGCGTCTATGCGCTCGCGAAGAAGTACGGCATCAAGACCGCGTTCGGCACCGACGTCCTGTTCTCGCAGGCGCTGGCGGATCGACAGGGCGCCATGCTGGCCGCGCTCACGCGCTGGTACACATCGGCCGAAGCGTTGGCCATGGCGACGTCGGCCAATGCCGAATTGCTGAGCCTGTCGGGTCCGCGAAATCCCTATCCGGGCAAGCTCGGCGTGGTCGAGGAGGGCGCGTTCGCCGATCTCCTGCTGGTCGACGGCAATCCGCTCGACAACATCAAGCTCATCGAAGATCCCGCGAAGAATTTTGTGGTGATCATGAAGGGCGGCAAGGTCTACAAGAACATCCTCGCACGCTGACAAGCGCGTACGTCGATCACATCTTGCACCTGCCAGACATGAGGTGGCGGGATCGCTCCTAGGGGCGATCCTCCGCAACCAGCCTGCTGCGCCGCGAACCGGCCGCGATCTCCGGACCGCGGCAGACCGCCCAGGGCTTGTCATAATTCCCGGCCTGTCATCGGAAGCGTCTCCAGAACCAGGAAGAATTTTTCGGCTAGCATGAGTCAAACTCGCTGATGCGTTCGTTTCGGTTTCGAGAACAGCGAATTTCGCTCGTCAAATCGATCACTTGCTGCGCTCGCGGGCAATTTCGTTCGTAATGGCACGCCGAATTGTGACAAGCCTTGCAGGATTTCTGCGTCTGGCACGTCGTGTCGATGATCAGGCAGCGCGACTACGTGACTATTCCTCGCCGGCCTGACGGGCTATATGCTGTCGTCCTGTCATTAAACTGTCATGTCATCGTAAATGCTGAAATCGGACCCAACACCGGCTCGCAAAACCCCGAGTGCGCCGGACGGAAATCCTGTTCCGAAGGACAACAAGAGGACGCAAGTCGTCGCGGGCTTTCTCAGGCAGATTGAACCGGCCGAGCCCGGCGCGGAACCTGCGATCGTCGAGGGCGCTGTGAGTGATCAGACGCCATCGCAAGATGCCCCGCCTGCTCCGGAACCAACTCGGTCGAGCTTTGCCGCACATCCCCATGAAATCGAGCTCAAGCTGCTCGTCGATGCCGATCGCATGGCGCATTTCAACGTCGCGCCGGTCATCGCGGCAAATGCGCGCAACAAGGGCTCGCGAAAACACCTCAAATCCGTCTACTATGACACGCCCGATCGGATGCTTCGGCGCAACGGCCTGAGCCTGCGCGTTCGCCAGATCGGCGCGCGCTTCGTGCAGACCGTGAAGACCGATGCAGCGGACGATCCGCTGCGCCGCGGCGAGTGGGAGACGGGCGTGGCCTCGCTTGCGCCCGATCTCGCTCTGGCGATGCCTTTCATTCCGGAGAAGCTTCGCAGCCATCTCGAAGCGCAGCCGCTCGAAGCCGTCTTCACCGCCGACGTCCACCGTCACGCGCGGATGATCGACCTGCCGTCCGGCACCGTTGAAGTTGCGTTCGATCATGGCGTGCTGACGGCAAGTGATCGATCGCTGCCGGTGAGCGAGATCGAGCTGGAGCTCAAGAGCGGCAGCGCGAGCACGATCTACGAGGTCGCGTTGCGGCTTGCCGAGCACGGCGCAGTGAAGCCGTCCATCCGCAGCAAGTCGGCGCGCGGCTTCGACCTTGCCGCGGGCGTGCCGCCCTCGGCACGACGCCCGCGAAAACTTCGCCTCGATCCGTCGGTGATGCTCGACGAAGCCTTCGCGACGATCCTGCGCTCGTGCTTCCTGCATCTGCTTCAGTCGCTGTCGGCGGCCGAGGACGGGCGCAATCCGGAAGGAGTGCATCAGCTGCGCGTCTCGCTGCGCCGGATTCGATCGGCGCTCGACCTGATGCGCTCGGTCGGCGCGCTCAGCAATCTCGACGCACTGCGGTCGGAGGCGCGCTGGCTGGCGCGAGACCTGTCCGCCGCACGCGACTGGGATGTGTTCCAGCGCGAGACCTTGCCGACGATCGCGAAGGCTTGCCCTTCAATCGCAGGCTTCGATGCGCTCGGCCGGGCTGCGGCCGGGCGCCAGTCCGACGCCTATCGCAAGGCCCATCACGCGCTCGACGATCGCCGCTGTGCCATGTTCCTGATCGGCCTCGGCAACTGGATCGAGACACGAGGCTGGCGCAACGACGTCGCCGCCGAAGATCTCGGCCGGCTCGCCGAGCCCGCCGTCAACTTCGCGCAGCGCATTCTGTCGGAGCAGTACGCCAAGGTGCTCAAGCGCGGCCGCCGCTTCAAGTCGCTCACGATGGAGGAGCTGCACCGGGTGCGACTCTCGACGAAGCGGCTGCGTTATCTCAGCGAGTTCCTGCTGCCGCTGTTTGCCGATCGCAAGTCCGCGAGGAAATTTGCCCGCAGACTCGCTGGCCTGCAGGAGGAGCTCGGCACCTACAACGACATGGCGGTCACGGCTTCGCTGCTCGACGGGCTTGGAGCCGAGCCCGACAGCGCCATCGCCGCCGCCGCGATCGCCGGCTGGCAGGCGCGTGCATCGATCGGCATCAAGCCCGCCTTGCAAGGCACGTGGCGCGATTTCACCGCCGCGCGCGTGCCTTGGTCCTCACAGGGCTGATCACGCATCCCCCAAAAAGTTGCGGCCAGCCATTGGGGGATGGCTGGCCGCGCGCGAACCGGTCTGGGACGGGGAGGGGTGGGGATGTGACCGGGTCGCGTAACTCCTTGTCTCGTTCTTAATCTCTGGCGCTGGCGGTGGAGACCGCCGGCTTGGTATCGCCCAGCGAGACCCAGACGTTGGGATCGCTCTGCGACTGGCGCTTGACGAAGCGGTAGCCGGTTTCCGTCCAGGCAACGACGTTCTCGTTCTGATTGTCGAGAACGAACTCGCCCTTGTCGGTCTTCACCGTCAGCACCGCGTGTCCTTCGCCCTTCTTGTCGCGCACGACGGTGATCAGCAGGGCCTGGCGCGGCCATCCGGCATCGATCAGCATCTTGCGCTTCAACAACACGTAGTCTTCGCAGTCGCCGTAACCGTCGGTCGGCAGCGACCATTTCTCGATCACGCCCCAGTGCTCCTGGTCGGTCAAAGGCTTGACGGTCTCGTTGACCCAGCGATTGACCTTGACGAGGTCGCGCCATGCGGCCTGCGACATCACGATGTCGCGCGGCTGTGCCGGCGTGCCCTGGCACTGAGCGGTATTGTCCGCGCAGAACTCGACCCAGCCGATCGGCGCACGCGTGGTGTCACCGAGGCTCGCGTAGAGCAGACGGCTCTCGCCGGCCTGCGCTGCCGCGCTGATCCCGAAGAGCATGGCAGCCAGCGCCAGCCCTTTCCCCTGTCCCTTGAAGTCAAACATTGCGGCCCCCGTTTCTTGTTGGGACCACATTTCGCATGGAGCTTTTGAGTTGCCGCTAAGTCAACCAAGTCAAGTCGAGACGAATACAAGTAAAAGGCGCGGCGAATTCGATCTATTCTTGAATCGAATTCTCATAAAATTTGAAACAACTGCAATTGATTCAAGTTTTATCGATTAACGTGGAAACGCTGGCGGAACCGCCAGTTCAACGTGCAAACGGGCCGCCCGTTAACCGGCGCGAGGCCCATGATCACGCGCGAAATAGGCGGCGTCCGCATTGCGGAGGCCGCCTTCGGGGCTGGAAATACAGGGGTTTTGGCGTCCTTGCGCTTTACCGCGCGGTAACGCTCTCTTCGAGTGTCTCGATCGGCTGCGCGTGGACGAACTCCAGCGCGAAGCCGTCTTCGAGGTTTCGGACCACGCGGCCCTGGACCCGGCCGAGCATGACCGTCGATTTCAGCGGCGGCCGGTTCTCCGCGGCGATGGCAGCACCGGACAAGGAAAGGTCGATGATGCGGCAGGTCATCTTGGTGCCGTCCTCGAGCGTCAGCACCGCGATCGGGTTGCGCGGCACGATACGGTCGTGGCGGCGGTCCTCCGGCAGATTGAGGATGTCGCGGTTGGCGAGCCAGGTCAGCTGCGCCGCGAGCTTGTCGCGCTTCCTGGGCGTCGCCCCGATCGTCATGGCGAAGCCATTGTCGATGATGCGGGTGATCTTGCCCTCGACGCGGCCGATATGGTCGAGATAGGCGACGACGCGGTCGCCGACATTGCCGATGCCGGGGGCGAGCAGCGCCAGGCCGCCCGGCGACATGTTAATCACCTGGCAGGGGAATTCGCGGCGGTCCGGCAGCATGTAGCGGCCGAGCAGGTGCACCTTCACCCGCTGAAAACGCCGACGCTCTTCGGCGGCAGGAAGAAATTTTTTGTTCGCCAACGCCATTTTCAACACCCGACCCCCCGCCCGGGCGGAGTCCGGGACGACCCTAAGGTGCATAGGGTTAATGCCGCGTTAGGATCGGGCGCGGCGGTAACGGACAGACACAATGCGTTCGGAAAGCCACACCCGGAGGGGGGCTCAAGCCGGCCTCGTCGCCCGCCGCTGCAGCAGGAGCAGCAGCGCCAGCAGCACCGCGGCGGACAGCCCGAGCGACCAGTGAATGCCGATCGCCGCGCCAAACAGCCCGACGGTGATGCCGCTGAACGCCCGCATCCCGAGCCCCGCCATATTATAAAGACCGACGACGCGGCCGCGAATGTCGTGCGGGGCATTCAGCTGCACCAGGGCCTGCGCCATGGTGTTGAACGACAGCTCGAAAAAGCCGGCGCAGAACAGCAGCACGATCGCAACCGGGTAGATCCGCACTGTGGCGAAGCCGAGCAGCGCCACGCTCCAGAGCATGGCCAGCAGGATCGCGGTGCGCGGCGTGCCTTTCAATCGTCCCCAGGACTCCAGCGCGATAGCGGCGAGCACCGCGCCGGCCGCATCGGCCGCGAGCAGCACGCTGTAGGAGACGCCGGGATCGCCATGGCCGAGATCGCCGGCAAAGCCCGGCATCTGGGCGTGATAGGCATTGCCGATCATGAAGGAGGTGAGGCCGGCGAGCCAGGTCATCGCGGTCAGGGTCGGCTGGGTACCGATGGCGCGGATGGTCGACACGATGTCGGCAAGGCCGCGCACCGCGAAGCGCCGCACCGCCACGCTGTTGTCGCGCACCGGCGCCCAGAACAGCCAGAGCAGCATCGGCAGATAGAACAGCGTGTTGAAGATGATGCCGTGCGAGGTGCCCAGCGTCAGCATGATGATTCCGCCGACGGCAGGCCCGACCAGAATGCCGAGATAGCGCGCCATCGCGTTCAGCCGCACCGCGCTCGGCAGGTCGGCGGGGCCGACGAGGTCGTAGAGCAGCAGCTGGTTCGGCGTCTGCCACAACACGCCGGCGCAGCCATGGATCACCAGCAGCAGCATCGCGTGCCACATCTGGATCGTATCGGTGATGAAGAAGAAGCCGCATCCGCTCGATGCCACGATGAACAGCAGCATGCCGCACTGGATGATGCGGCGTGGATCGAACCGGTCGGCAAGCCCGCCGACGGCGACCGAGAACAGCAGGAACGGCAGCCAGTGCGACAGCACGGCAAAACCCGCCAGCGCCGGCGAATGGAATTTCTGGAACACCACCCAATAGCTGATCACATGCTCGATGTTGTCAGCCATCATCGCCAGCACGTAGGCGATGAACTGGAGCCGGTACGGCACCGACTTCATCGCCGCGAACGAGCCGGACGCAGCCACGGGATTTTGGGGGAGGAGGTTCAAGGGGGCACCTGGGTGGGATTCAATTCGTCCCTACACGGTCGCAAGTAAGGGCTCAAGACTTCGACGCGCACGAAGAGCTGCCATGCACCGTCGCGGCACACTCCACCGTCATCCTTGTAAGTCTCGAATCGCTGGATCGGATAGAGTATCCGGTGCGGTAACGGACGGGAGACCGCTTCATCCAAGGGCTTTGAAGCCCGCACCTCAGCGCGGCGCCCCGTCCGTTGTTCCATTGAACCCGAACAGTCGCGAGGGCCGCCTGGCGAGCCCGGTTGCGCAAGGATGGGTGCAGATGGACGCGATCTATGTTGGCATCGATGTATCGAAGGACCGGTTGGACGTTCATATGCGTCCGAGCGGAGAAGCATTTGCCGTCGGGCGCGACGGCAAGGGCTTGGAAGACCTTGTTGCGCGGCTTGTGGCCTGTCCGCCGACCCTGATCGGGGTGGAGGCGACTGGCGGCTTCGAGACAGTCGTCGCTGCGGCGCTGACCGGAGCGCAACTGCCGCTGGTAGTGATCAATCCGGCTCAGATCCGTCACTTCG
>NZ_FMAI01000029.1 GCF_900094605.1 Bradyrhizobium shewense
CGAAGCGCTTGAATGACAACCGGTCGCCCAGCGCCTCCTCCAGTTCGCGCTCCGAAAGACCGTAGAGCGACTGCAGCAGCACCGCGCGAAACAGCACAAGCACCGGATAGCCTGGACGACCGGGGCTCCCTTCATCCCGCAAATGGCCGATCAGCTTCTCGAACCGGTACCACTTGACCAGGCCAGCCAACCGATCCAGCGCCGCATTGGCGCCGGCGCCCTTCGGCATCAGCGCTTCCACAAAGCTCGGCTGTCCTGT
Source organism: Bradyrhizobium shewense (assembly GCF_900094605.1). GTDB lineage: Bacteria > Pseudomonadota > Alphaproteobacteria > Rhizobiales > Xanthobacteraceae > Bradyrhizobium > Bradyrhizobium shewense. Next base: position 260 of record NZ_FMAI01000029.1, read on the forward strand.
CCGCTTCACCGCCATCGATACCTCCAAGGCTTTGCCCTAGGGAATCACAACTGGCGGATTACGCAACAGGCCCACAAGGGGAGAGGGGAAGTGCCGGACTCGCCCCGCAAACATCTTGCCACGCCCGTGCCAGCATGCGACTGGCCTTGTGACGAATCTCACGGCCTTGGTTCCAGCTCTCTCATGTCAGCCCCTTCCACCGCCCCGCGACCTGCGCCGGCCAACGGCCGCGACGCGCTGTCGGTGCTGCATTCGGTATTCGGCCTGCCAGGTTTTCGTGGTGCGCAGGGCGAGATCATCCGGCACGTCACCGATGGCGGCAATTGCCTGGTGCTGATGCCGACCGGCGGCGGCAAGTCGCTGTGCTATCAACTTCCCTCACTGCTCCGCGAAGGCTGCGGCATCGTGGTGTCGCCGTTGATCGCCCTGATGCGCGACCAGGTTGCCGGCCTGCTCGAGGCCGGCGTCAACGCCGCCGCGCTGAATTCGTCGCTGACGCTGCAGGAGGCTTCCGACATCGAGCGGCGCCTGCTCGCGGGCGATCTCGATCTGCTCTATGTCGCGCCGGAACGCCTGGTGACGCCGCGCTGCCTGTCGCTACTGGCGCAGGCCAAGGTGGCGCTGTTCGCGATCGACGAGGCGCATTGCGTCTCGCAATGGGGCCATGACTTCCGTCCCGAATATGTCGGCCTCTCCATCATCGCCGAGCGCTTCCCCGGCGTGCCGCGCATCGCGCTGACCGCGACCGCCGACGAGTTGACGCGCAAGGAGATCGTCGCGCGGCTTCAGCTCGCGGACTCGCCGCAGTTCGTCTCCAGCTTCGACCGGCCCAACATCCGCTACGAGATCGTCGACAAGCGCAGTGCGGTGTCGCAGCTGAAGGAGTTCATCCGGGAGCGGCATGCCGGGGACGCCGGCGTGGTCTATTGCCTGTCCCGCAACCGTGTCGAGGAGGTCGCCGCCGCGCTCGACGAGGCCGGCATTGCCGCGCTGCCCTATCACGCCGGGCTCGACAGCCAGGTGCGCTCGCGCAACCAGGACCGCTTCCTCAACGAGGACGGCATCGTCATCGTCGCGACCGTCGCGTTCGGCATGGGCATCGACAAGCCCGACGTGCGCTTCGTCGCCCATCTCGACCTGCCCAAGAGCATCGAGGCCTATTACCAGGAGACCGGCCGCGCCGGTCGCGACGGCAAGCCATCGGCCGCCTGGATGGCCTACGGCCTCTCCGACATCGTGCAGCAGCGCCGCATGATCGACGAATCCAGCGCCTCCGACGAATTCAAGCGGGTCTCGATCGGCAAGCTCGATGCGCTGGTCGGCCTTGCCGAAACGCCGCACTGCCGGCGTCGTCGGCTGCTCGCCTATTTCGGCGAGATCGTGATGGGCGAGAGCTGCGGCAATTGCGACAATTGCCTGACGCCGCCGAAGATGCGCGACGGCAAGGTGCTGGCGCAGAAGCTGTTGTCCTGCGTCTATCGCACCGGGCAACGTTTCGGCGCGATGCACTTGATCGACGTGCTGATCGGACGCCTGACCGAGAAGGTCACGCAGTTCGGCCACGACAAATTGTCCGTGTTCGGCATCGGGCGCGAGCTCAACGAAAAGCAGTGGCGAACGGTGCTGCGGCAATTGGTGGCGATGGGCCATTTGCAGAGCGACAGCGAAGCCTTTGGTGCGCTGAAGCTGACCGAGACCGCGCGCGGCGTGCTGCGCGGTGAGACCGAAGTGTGGCTGCGCGAGGAAGCGCCCGGCACGCGCATTCGCGCAAGCCGCGGCAAATCCCGCCGTGGCGATCTCGCACCTGCGACCAGCGCGCCGGAAGGCGATGTCGATCCCGAACTGCGCGCGCGGCTGCGTTCATGGCGCTCGGAGGTCGCGCGCGAGCGCGGCGTTCCGGCCTATGTGGTGCTGCACGATGCCACCATCGACGGCATCGTCCGGGCCTGGCCGACGACACTCGACGAGCTTCGCAACGTACCCGGCATCGGCGACAAGAAGCTCGAGCATTACGGCGACGAGCTGCTGCAGATCGTCAGGACAAGGTAGGGGGCGGAGCCGCTATCTCCGCCATCGTCCCGGACAAGCGCGCCCAAAGCGCGCGCAGATCCGGGACCCATACCGCGGAATCTGTCTTGAGGCAGGCGGGACGACGTTCTTCGCCAAACGCCTCCCTGTGGTTATGGGTCCCAGTCTGCGCTTACGCTTGCCCGGGACGACAGCGGTGTGTGAGGCGCGAGAGCTATGTCCTCACTCACCCATTCCGGAACGCGTAAGCGTACCCGTTCAACGCCGGTGCTCCGCCGAGATGCGCATACAAAATCTTCGCGCCCTTCTCGAAATAGCCCTTCTGCGCGAGGTCGATCAGGCCCTGCATCGACTTGCCCTCGTAGACGGGGTCGGTGATCATGCCTTCGAGACGCGCGGTGAGGCGGATCGCTTCCTTGGTCTCTTCCGACGGCACGCCGTAGGCGGGATAGGCGTAGTCCTCGATCAGCACGACGTCCTCAGTGACGAGCTCCTTGCCGAGCTCGACGAGCTTTGCGGTGTTCTGCGCGATCTCGAGCACCTGCGATTTCGTCTGCGCTGGCGTGAAGGACGCATCGATGCCGATCACCTTGCGGGCGCGGCCGTCGTCGGCGAAGCCGACCAGCATGCCGGCATGGGTGGAGCCAGTCACCGTGCAGACGACGATGTAGTCGAACTTGAAGCCGAGCTCCTTCTCCTGCTTGCGCACCTCTTCGGCGAAGCCGACATAGCCGAGGCCGCCAAACTTGTGCACGGAGGCGCCGGCGGGAATCGCATAGGGCTTGCCGCCCGCCGCCTTCACCTCGTCGATCGCCTGCTCCCAGCTCTTGCGGATGCCGATGTCGAAACCGTCGTCGACCAGGCGCACGTCGGCGCCCATGATGCGCGAGAGCATGATGTTGCCGACACGGTCATAGACCGCGTCCTCGTGCGGCACCCAGGCTTCCTGCACCAGGCGGCACTTCATCCCGATCTTGGCGGCGACCGCGGCGATCATGCGAGTGTGGTTCGACTGCACGCCGCCGATCGAGACCAGCGTGTCGGCGTTGGAGGCGATCGCATCGGGAATGATGTATTCGAGCTTGCGCAGCTTGTTGCCGCCATAGGCGAGGCCCGAATTGCAGTCCTCGCGCTTGGCATAGACCTCGACATTGCCGCCGAGATGTTTTGACAGCCGCTCCAGCTTCTCGATGGGCGTGGGGCCGAAGGTCAAAGGATAGCGCGGAAATTTGTCCAGCTTCATGGGGCATCCCGATTGGCGTTGGTGTTGGTAGCTGCTTAGCATCGCATCGGAAAAATGTGCTCTCGAATATTGCGCCTATATTGCGCCAGTTCTTGCGGAAAAAGTGCCAATTGCTAATAATCCTTCCAGAACATCATCCATTCATGGAAGTTTCTTTCATGGCTGCCCGGCTCGACCGCACCGACCTTAAGATCTTGAGATTGCTGCAGAATAATGGTCGGCTCAGCAATGCCGACCTGGCCGAAACTGTCGCGATCAGCCCCGCCACCTGCCATCGCCGCACCCAGCGCCTGTTCGAGGATGGCTTCATCGCCGCCGTGCGCGCCATGGTCGCGCCGAAGAAGGTGGCCAAGGGCACCCTGGTGATGGTCGGCGTCGTGCTCGACCGCTCGACGCCGGAGAGCTTTGCCATCTTCGAGCAGGCGATCGCAAAGCTGAAATTCGTGCTCGATTGCCACCTCGTCGCCGGCGACTTCGACTATTTCCTCAAGATCCGCGTCGGCGACATGGAGGATTTCAACCGCATCCATGGCGAGCAGCTGATCGCGCTGCCCGGCGTGCGCCAGACCCGCACCTTCTTTGTGATGAAGGAGGTCGTCGACAACGCGCCGCTGGAGTTTTGAGCGCGCCCTTGATGCGCAACGCGTGTCGTGAGAGATTCGCTCGATGCAGACATTTCCCTTCCGCCAGCACAATCCGGCCGGGCCGGCCTATCGGCGCGGCTGGGTCGACGAGGCCGTGGCCGCGATCGAGGCCGACCAGTGCCGCACCGCCGACACGCATCTGATCCGGCTGATCGTGCCGGCGCTATCCGGCATCGACATCTATCTGAAGGATGAATCCACCCATCCGACCGGCAGCTTGAAGCATCGCCTCGCACGCTCGCTGTTCCTCTACGCGCTCTGCAATGGTCACATCCGCGAAGGCACGCCGGTCGTCGAGGCGTCGTCGGGATCGACCGCGGTCTCGGAAGCCTATTTCGCGCAGATGATCGGCGTGCCCTTCTACGCCGTGATGCCGCGCACGACCTCGGCCGAGAAGATCGCCGCAATCGAGCATTATGGCGGCAATTGCCATCTGATCGACGACGGGCGCGCGCTCTATGCGGAGGCGGCCGCGCTCGCCGCGCGCCTGAACGGCCACTACATGGATCAGTTCACCTTCGCCGAGCGCGCGACGGATTGGCGCGGCAACAACAACATCGCCGAATCGATCTTCACGCAATTGCAGGGCGAGCCGCGGCCGCTGCCGGATTGGATCGTGATGGGCGCCGGCACCGGCGGCACCTCGGCCACCATCGGACGCTATCTGCGCTATCGCCAGTATCCGACGCGGCTGTGCGTCGCCGATGTCGAGCATTCCGCCTTCTTCGATTGCTTCCGCTCGCAGGACCGCTCCCATGTTTGCGACCGGCCATCGCTGATCGAGGGCGTCGGCCGTCCGCGCTGCGAGCCCTCCTTCGTGCCTGGTGTGGTCGACCGCATGATGAAGATCCCGGATGCGGCCACGATCGCGGCGATGAACGTGCTGTCGCGCCGGTTGCGCCGCCCGGTCGGCGGGTCCACCGGCACCAATTTCCTGGCGCTGTGCCGGCTCGCCTCGGAGATGCGGCAGGCGAACGCGACGGGGTCGCTGGTGACGCTGATCTGCGATTCCGGCGAGCGCTATCGGCAGACCTATTACGAGCCCGAGTGGCTGAAGGCGCGCGGCCTCGATCCGGCGCCGTTCGAGGCCAATTTGTCGTCGTTTCTCGCGACAGGTGAGCCGCTGACGCTCGCCGTCGACGATTTCGCAAATCCCCAGAGCGCACGAAGCCCCGAGGCGACATAGTCGAACTTGTCGGAACGCCCGCTTGGCGTGCGATGTCACGGCAACTTCACTTGCGTTGCGCGCACCTGCGGGCAAGCCTCACCCCTTCTCAACGAGGAGGTCTCCGCCGTGCGCCTTCCCATTCTCGATCCCAAGGATCTGACCGACGAACAGAAGCCGCTCTATGACGACATGCGAGCCGGCATCAAGGACCACTTCAAGGGTTTTGTGAACATGCGCGACGACGGCGCGCTGCTCGGGCCCTGGAATCCCTGGGTCCGCGAGCCGCGCTTCGGCAAGCCGGTGTGGGAGCTGGTCAAGGCGATCGCCTCGAACCCGCTGCTGCCGGCACCGGTGCGCGAGGTCGCCATTCTCGTCACCGGCTCGCATTTCCGCTCCGGCTACGAGCTCTATGCCCATGTGCTGGTCGCTGAGCAACGCGGCCTGTCCGACGAGAAGCTCGCGACCATCGTCGCCGGCCAGCGGCCGGTGGATCTCAGCAGGCAGGAGGCCGTCGCCTACGACGTGGCGTCCGCGCTGGTCAGTGGCGGTGTGCTGCCCGAGTTGACCTGGCGCTCCGCCGTGAAGGAGTTCGGCGAGCACGGCGCGGCCGAGCTGTCCTATCTCGTCGGCGTCTATTGCATGGTCTCGGTCACGCTCAACACGTTCGACGTGCCGGTGCCGGATTGACGGCTGCGTCCTTCGATCATTCCGCCGCCTTGCTTGCAGGCGGCGGAGGCGCGAAGGCGATGCAGCGGTTGCGGCCTTCGGCCTTGGCCTGGTAGAGCGCATGATCGGCCGCGCCCATCAGCGCGTCGATGCCGGACATGCTGACGGCGGCCTCGGCGATGCCGATGCTCACGGTGAGGCCGAACTGAATCTCGCCGGCGACGATTTGCGCGCTCATCACGCGCTTGCGGATGCGATCCGCCACGGTCCTTGCACGAGACAGGCTGGTCTCGGGCAGCAGCACCGCGAACTCCTCGCCACCGATGCGGCCGACGATGTCCGACTTGCGCTTGCCGTCGAGGCACGCCGCCGCAACAGCCCTGATCGCGGCGTCGCCCACGGCATGGCCGTAGCGGTCGTTGACCGACTTGAAGTGGTCGATGTCGAGCATCAGCACCGAGACGGAACGATAATAACGCTGAAACCGGCTCCATTCCGCATCGAGGTTCTCGAGGAAGTGGCGGCGGTTGTAGAGGCCGGTGAGCGGGTCGGTGGTCGCGAGCGTCTCCAGCATCGCAGCCTTTTCCGTCAGGTCGGTGATGTCGACATAGGTCAGCATGCGGCCGCCGTTCGACATCGTGGTGCAATGGGCCCTGATGCGCCTTCCGTCCGGCGTCTGCAAATCGCGCACATGGTCGCCGGCCATGACCTCTGCAACGCGCCGCGCTGGAAATCTCGCGAGCTCGTTGGTCGGAAGATTGGGCGCGCTGGCACGGTGCAGGCGTCGCACGAGCGACGAATAGGCCGGCCGGCTCCCCGCCTCGGCTTCACTGACTTCCCAGAAGCGCCGCATGCGCCGGTTCATGAAGGCGGCGTGCAGGTCGGGATCGAGAAGCAGCACCCCGTCCTGAACATTCTCCAGCGCGTCCCGCAGCAGCTTCAGCTCGTCCGAGGCGCGCACAATGTCGGTGACGGGGGTATAGGTCAGCATGCGTCCGCCATCGGACAGGGGCGTGACCTGTACGCGCACGACATCGCCATTGGTCCGGCGCAGATCGATCGGCGTCGGATCTCCCGCCTCGATCACACGGACGCGTTCCTCCACCAGGGCATCAAGCTCGGGGTCGGGTACCTCGTAGGCGCCGGTGTCACGGCCGTGATGGAGCAGCGTGAGGATGGATGGATTGCTGTCGGCGACCTCGTCGGGAAGGCGCCACATCTGGCGAAACGACCGGTTGATCAGCCGCGCCCTGAGGCTGGAGTCCAGCAGCACGATGCCGGTCGGCACATGATCGAGCGCGGCACGCAGCGCCAGCATCTGGCTGCGCATCAGCGCATCTGATGAGCGCCCGCGCTCCTCGCCGGCGACGCGCTCGACGCTGCCCGATTGCTCGAAGGCGACGCCGACCTGACGGTCCGATCGCCAGATCACGCGGCAGGCAGGATCTCGCGCCCCGCGAGCCTGAGCTGGAAGCGCTCGGGCACCCCGAGGCCGCTCTCCATCTCGAGCGTCGCCGCCTCCTCGGTCAGCCGCCGCACGACGCAATCGATCGAGGACTGGCCGAAATTGAAGAAGATCTTCCCAGCAAGCAACGTCCGTTCCGGGACCAAATGGGACATTCGCAGCCTCCCGCGTGACTCCAGCCCAGTCTGTCGCAAGCATATTGCCGAGAGGTAACCGGATGGGCGCTCAGGCGAGAGAACTAACAAGCAGTCCATGGCCCGGGAGGGCCGCTGACGGCCAGCGGCGAATGCGAAAGTCCTTCATCGTCAATGCCGGGCTATTCCGACCGCTGTACCGACGTCCGGAACACGGGAGATTCGGTTTACCTGCTATCCACCATGATCCCAGTCAGTTCCGGACCGCATAGAGCGGCGTTCGCAACGTCACCTGGTAGGACGGCTTCGGCATCCAGGCGATCTGCGCGGTGATGCCGAACAGGCGGTTGTCGTTGTCGTCCATGCGATCGAGGTCGAGCCGCAGGATCGGTTGCGTGAAGGACTCCACCAGCGTCCGGCCCCCGAGCTGCGCTCCGCCGAACGACTGCATGCCGAGGCGCCCGGTGAACTTCCAGTTGCTCGGCCATTGGTAATATCCGCCGGCATAGAGGATCGTGTTGGGCCGGATGCTGGCGAACGGGCTGGCGATGGTGGTGTAAGTGTATTGCATGCCGGCCAGCCAGCCCCGCGTCTCGTCCTCATCGAGCGCGTAGTCGAATTCAAGGATGTTGTTGAACGAATTGGTCATGCCTTGATCGTTCGGCACCGATTGCGTCAGGGTCGATTGCAACGTGATGGTCGGGATCGTTCCGCCATTCTGCTGATAGAGGTCGGCCTGCACGCCGATGTTCCAGCTCGTGATGTCGAAGGTCGACCAGCCGCCGCCGATGTCGGTCGCCGAGCCCGACACGCCGCCATAGAGCGAGACGCGGTCGCTGACGTCGACGGTCAGCGGCAGGTCGACGGCAATCGATTTCGCGGCCGGCAAGCCGTTCGACAGTGTTGCGCCTCTGCGCACCGCCAACGCCTCGAGCGCGGCCGACAGTGACGTGTTGCCGAAGCCGAGCCCGAGCGTGCCCGCCGGAATCGTCGCATAGGTCGTGCGCAGATCGAGATAGATGTTTGGCGCCGCCGGCTTTGCCGGTGCGTCCTCCTCGGCTTCGGCGGAGAAGGCGTCGCTGGCCGAAATCGTCAGACAGGCCAGTCCCATCGCGATAGCGCGCAGAGCTGGACGATGCGATGGGCGTTGACTGGACACGTGACAATCCGACGCGCGGGGACTGTGTGGCGAAATCGTGTGTGCTAGATGGAACGTGATCGTTCCCGTGGTCAAGCGCTATCCGCAAACGATGGACTGCATCGATGTGCGCGGCTACCCTGTCGTGATTGCACCGATACGCTTCGCCGGCCAGAGTGCAGGCCGGGCAATGGAGGACGACAGCCATGACCACGTCACGCCGCATCCTGCTCGCCGGAATGGCGGGGCTCGCCGTCGCTCCGACCGCTGTCGCGGCCGCATCTGCGCCAGTGCCCGATGACACGACGGTTGCCGAAGAGCGCTTCGCGCGCATGATCGCCGCGGCGCATGCGCCCGACGTCACCTGCGCCCGGCAGGCCGAACGTTATGCGGACGCGCATTGGCCTGACTATGTTGTGGCAGCCAGGGCCGTTATCGATGCGCGCGCCTGATTCGCGCTCTTACCTCGCAACCGCACGCCGCACCTGCTCGCCGATCTGCGATAGCACCAGCTGCGCCTGCGGCAGGATCGCGCCCATGGCGTGGAAATTGTGAACCATGCCGTCGTGGCAGACATGCTCGACGGCGACGCCCGCGGCGAGCAGCTTGCGGGCATAGGCATTGCCTTCATCGCGCATCGGATCGTACTCGGCCGTGTGGATGATCGCGGTCGGCAGACCCGCGAGCCGTGTTGCCCGCAAGGGAGAAACGCGGGGGTCGGCGGTGTCGATACCGTCAGGCAGATAGTCGGAAAGATCGGCCTCGATCGTGACGCGGTCGATCAGATGGCCCTCGGCAAAGGCCTCGCGTGAGGGCGAGGTTTCCTCGAAATCCAGCACCGGGCAGATCAGGCACTGCGCGGCGATGGCGAGGCCGGCGGTCTGCGCCGCCTCCTGGCACACGATCGCAGCGAGCGTTGCACCGGCGGAATCGCCGCCCACCACCAGGCGGTCCGCGTCGATGCCGAGCGATGCGGCCTCGCGCGCAACCCATTCGGTGGCGGCAATCGCGTCGTCGACGGCGGCAGGAAATTTGTGCTCCGGCGCGAGCCGGTAGTCGACCGAGACGAGGCGGCAGCCGGTGGCATGCGTCAGTGCCGCCGCGATGCGATCATGCGTGGCAATGCCGCCGGCGACCATGCCGCCGCCATGGAAAAACACGAAGCCAGGCGCACGCTGATCGGCATTTGCAGGCGTGTAGAGGCGATAGGGCAGTTCGCTGGCGCGGCCGGGCAGCATACCGTCGCGCGCCGTCACATCCGGCGCATCGGTGCGTGCGAACTGCATCAGCTTCGCCAGCGATTGCCGCCGCGCCTCCACGTTCGGCCGGCCCTTCGCCCGCGGCCCAGCCGCAGCCATCATGGTCAACAAGCGCTTTGCGAGCGGATCGAGCGACATGCTGCCTCCTTCTTCCCGTGGCAGGAGAGGGTAGCCCACCACTTCCGCGCAGGGAATCATTTAGATGTTGCGTCCAATAGTGGCGCTATCATGCGGCAGCACGCCAAGGGGAGGCCTGATATGGCCGAGATCAGGAAGCCGATCGAATATTCGCCGAGCTGGACCTTCTTCGAAGGTAAATGGCACGACGGCAATGTGCCGATCATGGGCCCGCGCACGCATGCGGCCTGGCTCGGCTCGATCGTGTTCGACGGTGCACGCGCGTTCGAGGGTGTCGCACCCGATCTCGACCGTCACGTTGCCCGCGCCAATCAATCCGCGATCAATTTTGGCCTGAAGCCGGTGGTCGATACCGGCACCTGGCTCACGCTAGCAACCGAAGGCATCGCCCGCTTTGCGGCCAATGCCGAGCTCTACGTCCGTCCGATGTATTGGGCGCAGAACGGCTCGGGCGGCGGCGTGCTGTTCGACCCCGAGACCACCAATTGGTGCCTGTGCATCTACGAGGCGCCGATGCCCAAACCCGTCGGCAACGCCATCACCCTGTCGCCATTCCGCAGGCCGACCGCCGAATGCGCTCCGGTCGAGGCGAAGGCGGCCTGCCTCTACCCGAACAATTCGCGCGCGCTCGCGGAAGCCGCCTCGCGCGGCTTCCAGAACGCGCTGATGCTCGACATGCTCGGCAACGTCGCGGAGTTCGGCAATTCCAACGTGTTCATGGCCAAGGACGGCGTGGTCTATACGCCGGTGCCGAACGGCACATTCCTCAACGGCATCACGCGCCAGCGCGTCATCACCCTGCTTCGCGGCGACGGCGTCACCGTGGCCGAGAAGACGCTGCGCTATGCCGACTTCCTGGCTGCGGACGAGATCTTCTCCACCGGCAATTTCGCCAAGGTCGCCCCGGTGATCCGCATCGACGAGCGCGAGCTGAAGCCGGGCCCGTTCTACGCCAAAGCGCGCAAGCTCTATTGGGACTTCGCGCATGCGGTGAAGCTGGCGGCGTGATCCGTACTTTCCGCCGTCATGCCCGGGCTTGTCCCGGGCATCCACGTTCTTCCTCGCATGTCGTGATGCGTAGATGGCCGGGACAAGCCCGGCCATGACGAGACCTACTTCTGCCGCCTGAACCGGCTGAACTGAAACGCCTGCGTCGAATTCCACGGCGTATGATGCGTCTCGCGTCGCGTCTCGACCAGCTCGAACTCCGGCCCGAGCTCCGCAGCAAGGCTGGCGCTGTCATGGCGTTGCACCGGCAAGCCGCTGCATTTCTCCGGACCATCGGGCGCAAACGTTGCAATGATGATCTGGCCGCCAGGCGCAATCGCGGATCGCAGGCGCTCGACGTAAGCCGCCCTGTCGCGGGGGTCGGTCAGGAAGTGAAAGGCCGCGCGGTCGTGCCACACATCGTAAGTCCTGGCCGGCCGCCAAGTCGTGGCGTCGGCGACGATCCAGTCGACCGCGGAAGAGGCCTGACCGATTCGCGTCTTCGCCACGCCGAGCGCGTTGGCGGAGAGGTCCAGCACGGTGAGATCGCGATATCCGTCTTGAAGAAGAGCATCGACCAGCCGCGAAGCGCCCCCGCCGATATCGATGATCGCCGCGTCATGATCCGGATTGGCCGCGCGGATCATGTCGCGCGAGATCGTCGGGCTATCCTGAAACCAGCTGACCTCGGCCTCGCCCTTGGTGGCGTAGACGTTGTCCCAATGCATGGTGCGATCGGACATGGCGCGCTCCGTGCGTGTCAAGCCGTCATCCTGAGGCGCCGGAGCGGAGCGGAGGCCTCCAGCGACAACGGCTTCGCCGTTGCGCGGGGATGACTGGGCTAAAGCCGGTGAGGAAGAAATGGTAGGCGCGCGCGAAATTGCCAATCGCGCGCCCGCCGCGGGCGGACGCGCTGGTCGACGCGAAAGGTCCTACTCGTCCTTCTTCGACATGCGCTCGAGACGCTCCTGCATGTCCTTCATCTGCTGGCGCAAATCGTCGATGTTGGTGTCCTTCGGCGCCTCGGCGTTCGCCTCGGGCTCCGGCTCCGTGCCGGTCGCCGGGCGGCCCGCATTGGGAGCAAACGGCTTGAACATCGAGAAGGTCTGCTGGAACAGCTCCATGTTACGGCGGACTTGTTCTTCCAGAGGAGCAAAAGGAGTGCCGGACAGGGTGTTGGCGATCTGCTTGCGGAACTTCTCTTGCTCCTGGGTCAGGGTCGCGATCGACTGCTCCAGATATTTCGGCACCACCATCTGCATGCTGTCGCCGTAGAAGCGGATGAGCTGGCGCAGGAAGGTGGTCGGGAGCAGGTTCTGGCCGGCCTTGTTCTCCTGCTCGAAGATGATCTGGGCGAGCACGGAGCGGGTGATGTCGTCGCCGGTCTTGGCGTCATAGACCAGGAAATCTTCGCCATCCTTGACCATCGCGGCGAGGTCTTCCAGCGTCACATAGGTACTCGTTCCGGTGTTATAGAGCCGGCGGTTCGCGTATTTCTTGATGGTTGTGGGTTGGTCTGATTTCGCCATGGGCTCTCACTTGCAAGCACGGAGAACGGGAACCCGGCGGGCCATGCCGCAGGGCGGGAAGAGTACGCAACGCAACAAAATAAGCATTTTCAAAGGGGTCACGCTACCGTTTTGTGCGGCACGGTTAATCGCAGAGCAAAATCTTGCTTGCGAAAGCGCCAAGAACGCTATTTTGAATGCGCTGCGGCATGAATTCGGTCGCCGGCCGATTGACATGCCTCAACGACGTTAACAGGATGGCTGACGAGACTGGCGAGCCGTTTTCTAGCCCCGCCTGCCCCCTTTCAAGAAACCTCAAGCCTCAGGAGATGCCCATGTCAGACGATGTCGTCATCGTCAGCGCCGCCCGCACCCCGGTCGGAAGCTTCAACGGAGCGTTCGCGACCCTTCCCGCCCACGATCTCGGCGCCATCGCCATCAAGGCCGCGCTGGAGCGCGGTGGCATCGAGCCCGGCCGGGTCTCGGAAGTCATCATGGGTCAGATCCTGACCGCCGCCCAGGGCCAGAACCCGGCCCGCCAGGCCTCGATCGCCGCCGGTATTCCGGTGGAGAGCCCGGCCTGGGGCGTCAACCAGCTTTGCGGCTCCGGCCTGCGCACGGTCGCGCTCGGCTACCAGGCGCTGCTCAACGGCGATTCCGAAATCGTGGTCGCCGGCGGCCAGGAATCCATGAGCATGGCCCCGCACGCCCAATATCTGCGTGGCGGCGTCAAGATGGGTGCCGTCGAGTTCGTCGACACCATGATCAAGGACGGCCTGTGGGATGCCTTCAACGGCTACCACATGGGCAACACCGCCGAGAACGTCGCACGGCAGTGGCAGATCACCCGCGCCCAGCAGGACGAGTTCGCTGTCGCCTCGCAGCAGAAGGCCGAAGCGGCGCAGAAGGCCGGCAAGTTCAACGACGAGATCGTTCCCGTCACCATCAAGACCCGCAAGGGCGACATCGTCGTCAGCGCCGACGAATATCCGCGTCATGGCGCCACGCTCGACGGCATGGCCAAGCTCAAGCCCGCCTTTGAAAAGGACGGCACGGTCACCGCGGGCTCGGCATCCGGCATCAATGACGGCGCCGCCGCCGTAGTGCTGATGACCGCCAAGCAGGCCGCCAAGGAAGGCAAGAAGCCGCTCGCGCGGATCGTGTCCTGGGCGCAAGCTGGCGTCGATCCGAAAATCATGGGTTCGGGCCCGATCCCGGCCTCGCGCGCCGCGCTGAAGAAGGCCGGCTGGAATGTCGGCGATCTCGACCTGATCGAGGCCAACGAGGCCTTCGCGGCGCAAGCCTGCGCCGTCAACAAGGATCTCGGCTGGGATACCTCCAAGGTCAACGTCAACGGCGGCGCGATCGCGATCGGTCATCCGGTCGGCGCGTCCGGCGCACGCGTCCTGGTGACGCTGCTGCACGAGATGCAGAAGCGCGATTCGAAGAAGGGCCTCGCCACGCTGTGCATCGGCGGCGGCATGGGCATCGCGATGTGCATTGCGCGCGACTGAAGTTAGCTGACACGTAGCTTACGCGCAGTTTGCGCGTGCGCTGCACACGTCAGTGAGTGCGTTGCACGCGACTAAAAAGGCAGCGGTTGCAAATCAAATATTCTTCGCAATCGTGCAGGCCTCGACTAAATACAAACGCCCGGCTCAACGCCGGGCGTTTTGTTCTTGATGTCCGTCAAACCAACCGCATAATCCAACGTTAAAAAACAATCGCTTCAGAAACGTCCGAAGAGTCCAAGGGAAGGAATACGACATGGCACGTGTTGCATTGGTCACGGGTGGTACGCGGGGCATCGGTGCTGCGATCAGCAAGGCACTGAAGGCGGCGGGATACAAGGTTGCGGCGAGCTACGCCGGCAACGATACGGCGGCGGAGAAGTTCAAGGCCGAGACCGGCATCGCCGTCTACAAATGGGACGTCAGCAGTTTCGATGCCTGCGCCGAAGGCGTGAAAAAGGTCGAAGCCGATCTCGGGCCGGTCGAGGTGCTCGTCAACAATGCCGGCATCACCCGCGACACCGCCTTCCACAAGATGACGCTGGAGCAGTGGAACGCGGTCATCAACACCAATCTCGGCTCGCTGTTCAACATGACGCGTCCGGTCATCGAGGGCATGCGTGCGCGCAAGTTCGGCCGCATCATCTCGATCTCGTCGATCAACGGCCAGAAGGGGCAGTTCGGTCAGGTCAATTATTCCGCGGCGAAGGCCGGCGACATCGGCTTCACCAAGGCGCTCGCGCTGGAGAATGCCAAGGGCGGCATTACCGTCAATGCGATCTGCCCCGGCTACATCAACACCGAAATGGTGCAGGCGGTGCCGAAGGACGTCCTGGAGAAGAACGTGATCCCTCAGATCCCGGTGAACCGGCTCGGCGAGCCCGAGGAGATCGCGCGGGCGGTCGTGTTCCTGGCGGCCGACGAGGCCGGTTTCATCACGGGCTCGACGATGACCATCAATGGCGGCCAGTATCAGGCCTGATATGGCGCCAAGCCTTCAGGTCAAAAGCCAGTAGCTTCAGGCGCGACAAGGCGTTAGTGAAGACGACAATGCCCGGCCTTGTGCCGGGCATCGTTGTCCTCAGAGCCTTCGTCAATGACCCCGCGCACAGCCACGCTGATCGGATTGACCGCGATCCTGATGTGGTCGCTGCTGTCGGTGATGACGGTGGCGACCGGAACGATCCCGGCGTTCCAACTGGCCGCGATGACCTTCTCCATCGGCGGCCTGGTCGGCCTGCTCACCTGGATCGGCCGCGGCGAGGCGGCGAGGAGCCTGCGTCAGCCGCTGGTCGTCTGGGCTGTCGGCGTCGGCGGCCTGTTCGGCTATCACGCGCTGTATTTCCTCGCGCTGCGCTTCGCGCCGCCGGCCGAAGCCGGTTTGCTGAATTATCTGTGGCCGCTGCTGATCGTGCTGTTTTCCTCCTTCCTGCCGGGCGAGCGGCTCGCCCTCCATCACATCGTTGGCGCGATGCTCGGCCTCGTCGGCACCGTGCTGCTGTTCGCCGGCAACACCTCCGGCTTCGCGGCGGGGCAGGTGCCGGGATTGGCCGCGGCCTTCATCGCCGCGTTCGTCTGGGCGGCCTATTCGGTGCTGTCGCGCCGGCTCAAGGCCGTGCCGACCGATGCGGTCGCCGGATTCTGTCTGGCCACCGCCGTGCTTGCCGCGCTGATGCATGGCCTGCTCGAGACCACCGTCTGGCCGGAGACCACGCTGCAATGGCTCTCGGTGATCGCGCTCGGCATCGGTCCTGTCGGTGCCGCGTTCTACGCCTGGGACATCGGCATGAAGCGCGGCGACATCCGTGTGCTCGGCGCTGCTTCTTACGCGACGCCGCTGCTCTCGACCGGCTTCCTCATCGCCGCCGGTTTTGCCAAGGCCAGCGCCAACATCGCTATTGCTGCGATCCTGATTGCCGGCGGCGGTTTGATCGCCGCGAAGGATATGGTGCTGCGGAAGCGATGATCATTCCGGGCTCGATGCTGCATGCGATGCCCTGAATTGACAGTCGACTCTATGGCTCCCAGCCCTGTGGTGCGAGCTCGAAGCCTGCGAATTCGAACGCCGGGGCCACGGTGCAGCCGACCAGCGTCCACTCGCCCGTCGTCTCCGCGGATTGCCAGGCCTGCGCCGGCACGATCGCCTGCGGCCGGTCTCCATTCGCAAGGTCAGTGCCGAGCCGCACCTGGTGCTGCGAGCAGCCGTCATGGGCGATGCGCAGCATCAAGGGACTGCCGGCGTAATAGTGCCATGTCTCGACCGCATCAACGCGATGCCAGTGCGAACGCTCGCCGCGTGCCAGCAGGAAGTAGATCAGGGTCGAGCGCGAACGCCCGTTGGCGTCCGTGGTCTGGTCGCGAAACGTCTCGCGATAGTGGCCGCCCTCGGGATGCGGACGGAGTTCGAGGCGCGCGATGATCTCGGCTGCAGTCGGCATCGATCCAGTCAGGACTTTCTTCTGCAGGACTTGTTCTTCAGGACTTGTTTTTGCGCTCGCGCAGCTCGCCGAACACCGCGGCGGCGTCCGCGCCCTTCATGTGCAGCCTCGCTGCGACCTGCGGCTCATCGGCGCGCAGGAACACGTTGGCCCGCTTCTCGTCGCCAAGCAGCGTGGGAATGGTCGGCTTGTTCTCGGCCCGGAGCCTCGCCACCTCCGCCGCGCGCGCCTGGAGTGCCGCATTGTCGGGATCGACGGTGAGCGCGAACTTGACGTTGGAGGCCGTGTATTCGTGGCCGCAATAGAGCTTGAAGTCGTCGGGCAGGGCACGCAGCTTCAGAAGCGAATCCCACATCATCGGATAGGTGCCCTCGAACACCCGGCCGCAGCCGATCGAGAACAGCGTGTCGGCGGCGAACACCGTCTTCTCGGTGTCGAACACGTAGGAGATGTGGTCGAGCGTGTGGCCGGGCGTCTCCAGAACGCGCGCCAGCAAATTGCCGATCTTGATCACGTCGGCATTGGCAACACGCAGATCGACGTCCGCAATTTTCGTGGTCTTGTCGTGCGGCGCGACGACGCGGCAGTTGTATTTCTGCTTGAGTTCGGCGACCCCGCCGACATGATCGCCGTGATGATGTGTGATCAGGATGTCGGTGAGCTGCCAGCCCTCGCGCTCCAGCGCCGCCAGGATGGGGCCGGCCTCGGGCGCGTCGATCGACGCCGTCGCCTTGGTTTCCACATCGTGGATCAGATAGCCGAAATTGTCGTTTAAACAGGTGAAAGTACGAATTTCGGCGGCCATGTCATCTCCATCGGGCTCAGCCCCGCCAGACAAATATGGCGTTAACGTTGCGCAGGCAATGCAATATTCCGCGCGCGGCGGCGGTCTCGTGCATGTTACATTGCCGTCATGACCATCGACGTCGTCGACCTCCGCGAGTTCTATTCCCGCCGCCTCGGGATCGTGGCGCGGCAAATGATCAATCGCGGCATCAGGGAACGCTGGCCGAGGGCGGAGGGCCACCGCGTGCTCGGCCTCGGCTATCCCACCCCCTATCTGGGGTTGTTCCGCGAAGACGCCGAGCGCTGCCTCGCCTTCATGCCGGCGGCCCAGGGCGTCCTGAAATGGCCGACGGGACGGCCGGCGCTGGCCTCGCTGGTCGACGAATTCTCGCTGCCGCTCCCCGACGCCGCGGTCGACCGCATCCTGCTGGTCCACGCGCTGGAGATGTCGGACGATCCGGCCGCGCTGCTGCGCGAGGTATGGCGCGTACTGTCGCCGTCCGGGCGCGTGATCGCGGTGATCCCGAACCGGCGCGGGGTGTGGACCCGCACCGACAGCACGCCATTCGGTCACGGCCGGCCCTATTCGCGCTCGCAGATCACCGATCTGCTGCGCCAGACCTGGTTCACGCCGACCGCCTGGGGCGAGGCGCTGTTCATGCCGCCCTATGCCGGCGGCTGGGTGCTGAAATCGGCGCAGATGTGGGAGCGCGCCGGTGCGGCACTATCGCTGCCCTTTGCCGGCGTCCATATCGTGGAGGCGACCAAGCAGGTCTACCGCGCGATCCCCGCCAAGCGCGAGCGGGCGCGGCTCATTCCCTCGCTCGCGAAGCCCGTGCTGGTGCCATCCTCGACGACGGTGACGCGCAGCTAGGTCACAAGCGTTGCCGCGACCGGTGGTCGTCAAAAACAAATCGTCCCGGCGAGGCCGGGACGATTCCAGATCAGTCGATCAGAAGAAGATCACTTACTCGCTGGGCGCGAGATCATCGCCGGATGCGGCCGGAGCTGCTTCGCGCTCGGGGCGCGGGCCATGCGGCCGGCGCCGCCGGCGCGGGAAGCGTTCGCCACCACCGGCACCGCCCTCGCCGCCGTTCGCGCCGCCATTCGCCTGCGGCTGTGCGCCGGTGATGAAGGAGGGCAGGCGATCGACGCTGCCGGTGTCGGTGACGACGGGCTGCGGCTGATTCTGCGGTTGCGGCTGGGGCTGATATTGCGGCTGCGAGCGATGGTCGCGCTCGCGGTGCTCGCGCGGTTGCTGCTGATCGCGCTGATAGGGCTGGTTGTCGCGCTGCTGATGGTCGCGCTGGTGATGATCGCGCTGGCCGTCGCGGTCGCGCGCGAAGGGCTGCTGCTGTTGCGGCTGCGGGACGAAGCCCGGCTCCTGGCCGAAATTCGAGAAATTCTCGCCGTCGTCCTCGCCGTCGTCGCTGTTGCTGCTGATCGGCTCGTCACCGCGCGGCTGCTGGTTCTGGCGGAACTGTTCCTGGGCCGCGGCGATCAGACGGAAATAATGCTCGGCGTGCTGGTAGTAGTTCTCGGCTGCAACGGGGTCGCCGGAAGAGCGCGCGTCGCGTGCGAGCTGGAGATACTTTTCAGCGATGTGCGAGGCGGTGCCGCGGATCTTAATGTCGGGTCCGTTGGACTCGTAGACCCGGGTCATCGGGTTCTGGCTGCGCCGGTTGTTGTTGTTATTGTTATTGTTGCGGTTGCGCATCCGCTGCTTGTTCTGACCGTTTCTCATGTCCTGCCTTTAATTCCAGCCCTAAACGTTGCACGCATTACTTGATTGCTAGGAGTGACCTGGTGACAGCGGTTCACATCGCTCGCGCGCACCGCGCGCAAAAGCGGATCGAACCCTGCCGATGTTCGTCGACCGTCGCGTTCAAACAAGGACGCGTTCCCCACCCGCCAGCACTCATCGCCAGCGAACCCATTCATTTTGCCTGCCGAAACAAGCCCAGCTGTGTTGCGTAAGTCTTCAAGCGCAATATCAGGCTTTCGTTCACTTTGCGGTCGGAGAGCAGCGCAGCTCCACTGGCTATCGCGCTTCACAGGACCTGCGGCTTGGAACCTTTATCAGTAAAGCTCTCGCCCGAGAGCCCGGCTTTCGCCCGTAGGTCTACGGGGCCGGCACCGATGTGTTGACCGGAACGTAGTCGTTCCCAAGGGATATTCCAAGAGCTTTTTGCAAGCCAATCCGGCTTTTATGGGGGCATTTTTCGGGCCGAAACGGCCCGCGGAATGCCCGCCAAGTCGGCCTTGGGTGGCCTGTCCACCGTTAACGCGCCAGCTATCATCAAGGTTTCAATATTTCTGGCCTGCCCCTGTCCGGCCTCGACGATCAGCGCTCCGCCGGGGGCGAGACGCTCGGCGGCCTGCGGGATGAGAGCGCGATAGGCGTCATATCCGTCATTGCCGCCGTCGAGCGCCAGATGCGGATCGTGGTCGCGCACCTCGATGCTCAGTCTCGGGATTTCGGCGGAGGGAATATAGGGCGGGTTCGAAACGATGAGGTCAAATGGGCCGCGCAGCGCCGTCAGATAGGAGCAGGCGACGAAGCCGGCGCGGCCGGCGAGGCCGAGGGCGGCCGCATTGTCGCGCGCCGTATCGAGCGCCGTCAGACTGACATCGGTGCCGACGCCAAACGCGTCGGGAATCTCCCACAGCAATGCGAGCAGGATGGCGCCCGATCCGACACCGATATCGGCGATTCGCGGTCGCCGCCCCGAAATCGCCAGCCCGCGGAAGATCTCGAGCGCCAGTTCGACGACGGTCTCGGTGTCCGGCCGGGGTACCAGCGTCGCCTCGGACAACCGCAATGGCATGCCCCAGAAGTCTCGCACGCCCAGAATGCGGGCGACCGGCTCATGCGCGAGCCGGCGTTGCGCGTATTGTTCGAGCTGCGTGGTCTCCTCAGGCGTGAGTTGTCGCGATGCCTGCGTCACCATGCCGGTCAGATCGAGCTCCAGCGCGGCGCCGACGAGCAGGCGCGCATCGAGGGCCGCCTCCTCGATGCCGGCCGCTTGCAGCCGTGCCGCGAGCGCGCGCCGCGCACTCTCGACATTATGTCCGGGATCGATATTTGTCGCCAATGGAGCCATCCTGCCTGCCATCGTGGATAGATCGGCTGGCTCGCTTGCGTCAACGGAAAGGAGCGCGTTTGATCGCGCCTCGCAAGCGTGGAGGGGTCCATGACGGCCTATGACGATCAGAACGTCTTCGCAAAGATCCTGCGCGGCGAGATTCCCTGCTTCGAGGTTTTCAGGGACGAGCGCAGTCTGGCCTTCCTCGACATCATGCCGCGCGCGCCCGGGCACACGCTGGTGATTCCGCGGGCGCCGGCGCGCGGCATCCTGGATATTGCGGAGGACGATCTTGCCGCCGTCGCCCGGACGGCTAAGCGAATCGCGATTGCGGCGATGAAGGCGTTTGACGCGGAGGGAATCATCCTCCAGCAGTTCAGCGAGCCGGCCAGCGGGCAGGTGGTGCTTCACCTGCACATGCACGTCATGCCCGTCAGGGCCGGCGTCGACCTCTTGCCGGCGCAGACCCGCAAGGAAGATATGGCCGTGCTCGCCGATCACGCCAAACGGATGATCGCGGCGCTTGGCGGCTGAGCTTGGTCGTTGAATGGCGGCTGACTAAACGCCAAGGTAGCGCTGCAGCAGCTCCGGCTGGGCCTTGAGCTCCTGTGCCGGACCCTCGTGCACGATGTGGCCGTTGTTGATGATGTAGATCCGGCTCGCCAGCGCCAGCGTCGCCGCCAAATTCTGCTCGACCAGCACGATGGTCTGGCCGGCCGCCGCCAGCTCGCGACAGGCCTTGACGAGATCGTGGACGATGACGGGCGCGAGCCCCTCGAACGGCTCGTCCAGCAGCACGATCTTGGGATCGCGCACCAGCGCCCGCGCGATCGCGAGCATCTGCTGCTCGCCGCCGGAGAGCTCGGTGCCGCGGTTGTTGCGTCGCTCCTTCAGCCGCGGGAACATCTCGTAGATGCGGTCGAGCGGCCAGCGTTTCGGCGCGGTGAACCCGGCAAGGACGATGTTCTCCTCCACCGACAGGCTGCCGAAGATACGGCGCTCCTCGTGCACGAGCTGCATTCCCGCCTGCGCGATCCTGTGACTCCTGCGTCCGGCGATGTCGATGCCGTCGAACTTCACGCTGCCGCTGCGCGGCGTCACGACGCCCATCAGGCTCTTCAGCGTCGTGCTCTTGCCGGCGCCGTTGCGGCCGAGCAGCGCCACCACCTCGTGACGTTCGACGTGCATGGCGACGTCGAACAGGATGTGGGAATCCCCGTAATAGCTGTTCAGGCCGTTGACCTCGATCAGGCTCATGCGGCGATCTCCCCGTGCACGCCGCCGAGATAGGCCTCCTGCACCGCGGCGTTGGTCCTGATTTCCTCCGGTGTGCCGTCGAGCAGCACCTTGCCCTCCTGAAGCACCGTCACGCGCTCGACCAGCTCGAACAGCGAATCCATGTCGTGGTCGATGATGATCATGGTGCGGCCGCGCGCGATCGATTTGAGCAGCTTGACGGTCTCGACCCGCTCGCGCGGGCTCATGCCCGCGAGCGGCTCGTCGAGCAGCAGCAGGCGCGGCGAGGTCGCTAGCGCGAGCCCGATCTCGAGCCGGCGCTTCTCGCCATAAGCGAGTTCGGCGACCGGCGTGTCGGCGCGGCGGGTCAGATTGACCAAAGCGAGCGTATGCTCCACCTGCTCCGTCAGGCCTTTGACGCTGGAGAGCTTGCGGAAGAGATCGAGGCGAAACTTGCCGCGCAGCTCGGCGAGCGCGGCGATCGTCAGGTTCTGCCGCACCGTCAGCCCGGTGAAGAGCTGGTTGACCTGGTAGCTCTTGGTGAGCCCGAGCTGGCAAACCTCGGTGACCTTCAATCCCGTGATGTCGCGCCCCTCGAATACGATCTGGCCGGAGGTCGGCGCGATCTCGCAGGTCAGCATCTTGAAGAAGGTCGATTTGCCGGCGCCGTTGGGGCCGATGATGCCGCGCAGCTCGCCCTGATTGACGCTGAAATCGATGTCGCTGTTGGCGACGAGGCCGCCATAGCGCTTGGTGAGACCGGTGGCTTTCAGGACGGGCCCGGAATAGGCGGGGTGCGCGACCTCCTTGGCCTGCATCGGCGCGGGCGCTAGGTGCAGTGTCGTCTCAGTGTCCGGCTCGGCCTCCGCATCGCTCCGCTTACGCCTGCCGGAGAGGAGGCGATAAAGGTCCGCAAGACCGCCGATGATGCCGCCGCGCAGGAAGCAGACCAGCAGCACGAACACGACGCCAAGCACCAGCTTCCAGGCGGCACCTAAGCCAAGCGCGGATTGGAGGAAATCCTGGAGGAAGAGCCAGACGGTCGCGCCTACCAGCGGCCCGAACAGCGTGCCTCGGCCGCCAATGGCGGTCTGCATCACGAGCTGGCCGGACGTGTCGAAAGTGAAGGCGTCCGGCGGCATGAAGGCCTGGAGCACGCCGAGCAGGCCGCCGGCGAAACCGGCGTAGGCGGCTGCGATCACGAAAGCGGTCAATTTGTAGCCGTGGATGTTGTGGCCGACCGCGGTGGCGCGCAGCGGATTGTCCCGGATCGCGCTGAAAATGGCGCCGACCGGGGAGCGCACGATCCTGAGTGCGATGATCACGCCGATGAAATAGCACAGTGCGATGAACTGGTAGAGCGACCAGCCGTTGGTGAAGTGAACGGTGGTGAAGCCGAGATTGAAGCTCGGCGTCGGCACACCCGGCAGGCCGTTTTCGCCGCCGGTGAAGTCGGAGAGCGGATTGAACTCGACGAAGAAGAACACTTCCGCAATCGCCACCGTGATCATGGCGAAATAGATGCCGGTGCGGCGGAGCGCGATCAGGCCGATCAGATAGCCGGTCGCGGCCGCCGCGATCATGCCGATGATCAGCGCGCCCAGCACGTTGCCGAAGCCGGCGCGGGTCAGGAGGTAGGCGGCGACGAAGCCGCCGGTGCCGTAGAAGGCGGACTGGCCGAACGACAACAGGCCCGTGAAGCCGAACAGGATGTCGAAGCCGAGGCCGAACAGGCCCCAGACCAGGATCCGGTTCACGGTGTTGGGCGCGAAGCCGAGATGGGGCAGCACGAAGGGAGCCACGATCAGGCCGATGGCCGTCAGTGTCTCGATCAGGAAGGGGCGTTGCTTGAGCATCAGGAGATCACTTACTCGCGGCCCTGGACGCCGAGCAGGCCATGCGGTCGCACCACGAGCACGAGCGTCATTGCCGCAAACAGCATCACATAGGCGTAGCCGGGGTTGAACATGGAGGTGACGCTGATGATCTCGCCGGCGATCAGGCCGCCCAGGATCGCGCCTGGGAACGAGCCGACGCCGCCGATCACCACCACCACGAAGGTCTGGACCAGGATGTCGTCACCGATGCCCGGGGTCAGCGACACCACCGGCGCGTTGACGATGCCGGCAAAGCCGGCGGCCATCGCGCCGATGCCGAACACCACCATGAAGACCCGGTAGACATTGATACCGAGCGAATCCACCATCACGGAATCCTCGATGCCGGCCCGCACGATCATGCCGAGCCGGGTCCGGTAGAGGATGATGAACAGCGCGCCGAGTGCGATCGCGACGATGCCGACCACCGCGAGGCGGTAGGTCGGATAGAACATGAAGCCGAGATTGGTGATGCCCTGGAATATCGCCGGCGGCGGGACCAGCTGCGACTGGCTGGAGAAGATCAGCCGGATGATCTCGACGAAGCATATGCCGAGCCCGAACGTCACGAGCAACTGATCCTCGTGCGGCCGATGATAGAAATGGCGAATGATGACGCGTTCCATCGCAACGCCCAGCAGCATCACGAACAGGGAGCCCGCGATCACGGCAAGGATGAACGATTCCGTGTACTGATAGGCGACGAACCCGGCATAGCCGCCGATCATGAACATCGCGCCATGCGCGAGGTTGAGCACGCCGAGCGTGCCGTAGATAATGGTCAGGCCGGAGCTGATCAGCGCGAGCAGCGCGCCGAGCGCGAGCCCGTTGAAGAGCTGCGAGACGAGGTTGGGCCAACTAATCATGCAATGGTCACGGTTGTGGCGCGTTCCGGCGGTGCGCAAAAAAGGGTGACGCCGCAGGAGCCGGAAGCGACCTACGGCGTCACAGAGGATTAGCGCAAGCTCAGCTGTAGTCGCCGGGATGGCAGCCGAAGGCGTCCGGCTTCTGCATCAAGCCTTCGCCGGGCACGATCTCGACCACATCGTACCAGTCTTCCTTGGTCTTCATGTCCTTCTGCTGCTTGCCCTTGACGATGATCACCGGGCGGACGCACTGATGGTCCTCGGGGCGGTAATGCACGTCGCCGACCAGAGACGGCAGTGTCTCGCCCTTCTCATAGGCCTTGATCACGTCGGGCGGGTTGAAGCTTCCGGCCTGCTCGCACATGCGGGCCCAGTGCGCGAAGCTGACATAGGCGTTCTCCGCGCCCCATTCCGGCTTGTAGCCGTACTTCTTCTCGAAGGCCTCGTTGAACATCTTGGCGAGCGGAAACTTGTCCTCGAGCGTCCACCAATAGTCGGTGGCGGCGTAGACGCCCTGCATCAGGCCGCCGGTCTCGCGCGCGATGAAGGGCACCTGGTAGGGGACGACCAGCTTCATCTTGTCGAGCACGCCGAACTGCTTGGCCTGCTGGGTCGACAGCACCGCATCGTGGCCCCAGTTGACGTTGATCAGCATGTCGGCGCCGGAATTCGCGACGTTCAGCAGATAGGAGGAATAATCGGGCGCACCGAGCGGCGCGACCTGGTTGGTGACGGTGGTCCAGCCGGCGGTCGCGAGGAAGTCCTGCATCGACTTGGTGACGGTGTGACCGTAGGTGTAATCAGGCGTGAGATACGCAGCCTTCTTGCCCTTGCCGAACTCCTTGACCATGACGGGGCCGATCGCCGCCGCGGCGGTCTGGCCGAAGAAGTTCTGGCGGAAGCCGTAGCGGACGCAGTCCTTGCCGGTGGTGTCGTTCGAGCCGGAGATGCCGCAGACGAAGATCACCTTCTCGCGCTGGGCGAGCTTGTTCAGCGCGACCGCAACGGCGCTCGAGGTGCCGCCGGTGATCATGATCGCCTTGTTCTCGCTGATGAAGCGCTGCTGCGCCTGCACCGCCTCGTTCGGCTTGGCCGCGGAATCCGCGACGCCGAATTTCAGTTCTTTGCCGAGCACGCCCTTGCTGGTCTTCGGCGAGATCTTCTTGATCAGGTCGTGACCGCTGTTGATGTGCTCGATCGCGAGCTGATAGCCCTTGAGCTCGTCCTCGCCCTGCACGGCATAGGTGCCGGTGCGCGGCACCGAGATGCCGATGAAGGCGGTGGAACCCGAAACGCCCGCGGGATAGGAGCCGACGGCCGGCTTGTCCTCGGCGAAGGCCGGCATCGCGGGCAGCACCGAGCCGCCGATGAGGCCTGCCGTGGTCTGGAGCAGGCCGCGGCGCGAGAGGCCACGGCGAATGAGATGGTCGGTCATGATCGTTTCCTCCGGATATCGTTCTTGTTTGCAGGCAAAACACGACCTGTCCGGCGGCAACCGGCCTCGAAAGGCCTGCCTGCACCGGGCACGTCACATCCGCGTGTAGCTCCTGCACCTAAACATTGCTCGTGAACACCTTCTGTCAATTTCGCCTTTGGTCGAACGACGAAAATTATCGCGTGAAAACATATCGGATCACGATATATATTAGTCTTTGTGAGTACGAGATTGGCGGGTTCGGCGAGAGAGATGCCGCGGCAGACGACAGTAGCGGGTACCCGGAAGCGACGGTCCTGGCCGCAAGAGGCGGAGCGGCAGGAGGCGGCGTGGCCTGCCGGGGAGGGAAGCGACCAGCGCACATCGCCGCAGTCCGGCGATGCCTCGCGCATGCCGGAGCCGCGCAGCCGGTCCGCCGGGCAGCGGGGGCCAGCCTTCGGCTCCGTTCAGGCCAAGCGCACGCCGGTGCCGATGCAGAGACTGAGCGTGCGGGCCCAGAATGTCCTGAAGGAGCTCGCGGTCGAGCTCACCGGCGAGCAGCCGCCGAAGGGGACCTGGTCGCCCTCGCGCGAGCTGCTGCTCGCGCTGACGGCCGAGCGGCTTGCGACGACGCGCAACTGCGGTCCTCACACGATGCGGGAGATCGTCGACTGGGCGCAGGGCTGCGGCGTGACGATCAAGCCGGTGATCCCGCCCGGCGGCTCGCTGTCGCAGATGTGGGGTGAGTTGATCACGAATGCATCCGAAGGCGCCTTGACCAGCGCCGAGATCGTCAGTGCGCTCCAGCGCTCGATCAGGCGGAAGAGCGTTCGTATTCCGATCGCGTTTCAGGTCATCCTGGTGAAGATCCTGCTCTCCAACTTCGAATAGCAGGGCTGCAGGCCTCTCCTATATTTGTGCATCCGCGAGGCCCGTCGGTGGTTCCGCCCGGCCTTCCTTGCTAGTCTCGGCAGCGCCCGCTCCGCCGGCGGGCGGAGGTCGAAAGGCACGGAATGGCTGACGCGA
The DNA here is from genome assembly GCF_900094605.1 of Bradyrhizobium shewense. Taxonomy (GTDB): domain Bacteria; phylum Pseudomonadota; class Alphaproteobacteria; order Rhizobiales; family Xanthobacteraceae; genus Bradyrhizobium; species Bradyrhizobium shewense. Next base: position 26,878 of record NZ_FMAI01000029.1, read on the forward strand.
AGCGGAAGACCGGACGCACGGCGCGCGCTGCGTCGTCGAGGGGCGGCGCAATGCGCGAGGCTGACTACGCCGCGCTCGCGCAATTCCGCTACCAGCTGCGCACCTTCCTCGCCTTCAGCGAAGCGGCGGCCCAGAACGCCGGGTTGACGCCGCAGCAGCACCAGGCGCTGCTGGCGATCAAGGGGCTGGCCGATCCCAACGGCGCCAGCGTCGGCGACATCGCCGGCTTCCTCCTGATCCGGCACCATACGGCGGTGGAGCTGGTGGACCGCATGGCGAAGCTGAAGCTGATCAGTCGGGAGGCCGATCCCGAGGATGCAAGGCGCGTCCTGGTCAAGCTGACGGCCAAGGGCGAGCAGAAGCTGCGGTCGCTTTCGCGCATTCACCTGGACGAGCTGAGCGCCGCTGCACCCGCATTGGGCAAGATTCTGCGATCGTTCCTGGCAAAGGTGCGCTGAGGCAGGGATCAGGCCGCCGCGCCTTGCGCGGCGAGCTGCGCGGCCTGATGCTCGGTGGTCAGCGCGTCGGTCAACTCGCCAAGCGCTTCGCCCGCGATCACCTGCGGCAGCTTGTAGAGCGTCAAATTGATGCGATGGTCGGTGACGCGCCCTTGCGGAAAATTGTAGGTGCGGATGCGCTCGGAGCGGTCGCCTGAGCCGACCTTCTCCTTACGCTCGGCCGACCGTGCCGCATCGACGCGCTGGCGCTCGGCGTCGTAGATTCGCGAGCGCAGGATGTTCATGGCGGAGGCGCGATTCTTGTGCTGCGAGCGGCTGTCCTGCATCATCACCACGATGCCGGTCGGGATGTGGGTGATGCGGATCGCCGATTCGGTCTTGTTGACGTGCTGGCCGCCCGCTCCTTGCGCGCGCATGGTCTCGATGCGCAAATCGTCGTTCTTGATGTCGACGTCGACGTCCTCGACCTCCGGCAGCACGGCCACCGTCGCGGCCGAAGTGTGGATGCGCCCCTGCGTCTCGGTGTCCGGCACGCGCTGCACACGATGCACGCCCGACTCGAACTTCAGCTTGGAGAACGCGCCGCGGCCCTGCACCTCCGCGATGATTTCCTTGTAGCCGCCGACGGTGCCTTCGCTGGCCGAGATCACCTCGACCTTCCAGCCCTGCAAGGCTGCGAAGCGCTCGTACATCCGGAACAGATCGCCGGCAAACAGCGAGGCCTCGTCGCCGCCGGTGCCGGCGCGGATTTCCAGCACCACGTTGCGGTCGTCCATGGCGTCCTTGGGCAGCAGCGCGACGCGAATCTTCTGGACCAGCTCCTCGATTTTCGGCGCGAGCTCGTCGCGCTCGGCTTCCGCCATGCCGCGCATCTCGGCATCGGTCGCGGGATCGGCGATCAGCGCCTCGGTGTCGGCAAGCTCCTTGACCGCGGCGCGATAGGCCTTCACCGCCTCGATCAGCGGGGTGATCTCGGCGAGCTCGCGCGTGATCTGCACATAGCGCTCGGAGGCGAGCTGTCCCAGTGATTCGGCCTCGAGAGAGGCATGATGTGCAAGGAGCACGTCCAGTTTGGCTTCGGGGAGTGACGACATCGGTTCAGTCTCAAATGGCGGAAGGGGGCGAGGCGGCAGGGAGCGGCGACAGGCCCGCTACAATGCCAGGCCTTCGGCCTCGGCAAATTCCGTCAGTTTCTGCCGGATCGAGACGCTGCCCGCCGGCGCGTCCAGGAGCGGGCCGAGCATGGCTTCGGCCTTCTTGGCATCGAGGTCGATGACCATGGCCTTGACGGGGCCGAGCGCGGTTGCCGACAGCGACAGCGAGCGGTAGCCCAGCGCAATCAGCGCCAGTGCGCCAAGCGGCTTGGACGCCATCTCGCCGCAAAGGGAGAGCGACTTCTGCGCCGCCTGTGACTTGCGTGCGATCTCGCGCAGCGCGCGCAGGATTGGCGCCGACATGGTGTCGAAGCGCTCGGAGACTTTGGCATTGCCGCGGTCGACCGCGAACAGGAACTGGAACAGATCGTTGGAGCCGACCGAGATGAAGTCGACCTTCTTCAGGAGCTCGTCGAGCTGATAGAGCAAAGCGGGCACCTCGACCATGGTGCCGATGTCGATACGCTCCGGCAGCGTATGGCCGTGCTGGCGCAGATAAGTCAGCTCGCGTTCGACCAGCGCCTTCGCCGAATCGAATTCGGCGACCTCCGAGATCATCGGGAACATGATGCGCAGCGCGCGGCCGCCACCGGCGCGCAGCAGCGCGCGGATCTGGCCGCGCAGCAGGCCGGGACGATCGAGCCCGAGCCGGATCGCGCGCCAGCCGAGCGCGGGATTTTCCTCGATCACGGCTTCCATATAGGGCAGCGCCTTGTCGCCGCCGATGTCGAGGGTGCGGAAGGTGACGGGCTTGGTGCCGGCCGCATCGAGTACGGTGCGATACAGCGCCAGCTGGTCGCTGGTGCGCGGCAGGCTCTGGCCGACCATGAATTGCAGCTCGGTGCGAAACAGGCCGATGCCGGCGCTGCCGGTGTCCTCGATATGCGGCAGGTCGATGGCAAGGCCTGCGTTGATCATCAGCTCGACCTTCTGGCCGTCCCTGGTGACGCAGGGCAGGTCGCGCAACGCCAGATATTGCGCCTGGCGGCGGGCGCGGAAGCGCACGCGCTCGGCGAAGGCCGCCTCGACTTCCTGCGAGGGGCGCACATAGATCGAACCGGAGGTGCCGTCGACGATGATGGCATCGCCGGGATCGGCAATGCCGGGTGCGTTCGGCACTTCGCCGACCGCGGGGATGCCGAGCGCGCGCGCCACGATCGAGACGTGGGAGTTGGCGGTGCCTTCCTCCAGCACGATGCCGCGCAGGCGCTTGCGGTCATAGTCGAGCAGCGCCGCCGGGCCCATCGCGCGGGCGATGACGATGGCATTGTCGGGCAATTGCTCGCGTGAGGGCGCGTGGTCCTGGCCGACCAGCTGCCGCATCAGGCGGTAGCCGAGATCCTCGAGGTCGTGCAGCCGGTCGCGCAAATAGGGGTCGGTCGAGCGCAGCATGCGCGCGCGGGTGTCGGACTGCACGCGCTCGACCGCGGCTTCCGCGGTGAGGCCGGTGGCGACCGCCTCGTGCAGCTTGTGCGACCAGCCCTGGTCGTTGGCGAACATGCGATAGGCTTCCAGCACCTCGCGATGCTCGCCGCCTTCGGCGACATCGCCGCGCTCCAGCATGCGGTCGAGATCGGCGCGGAGCTTGGCCAGCGCGGTGTCGAGCCGCTTGATTTCCTTGGGCAGGTCCTCGGCGATGTAGTCCTTGATGACGACGCGCGGCTCGTGCAGCACGACATGGCCGAGCGCGATGCCCTCCGACAGGATCGCGCCGACCTTCTGTGCGGAATGGCGCGCGGCCGGCTCCAGCCCCGGCTGGGCCAGCGCGGACAGCTCGCCCGAGGCGATCAGCTCGGCCAGCACCATGGCGGTGGTCTGCAGCGCCTCGAGCTCCTCCTCGACATAGTTGCGCTTGGCGCGGTTCTGCACCACCAGCACGCCGAGCGTGTTGCCGGCCCGCAGGATCGGCACGCCGAGGAAGGAGTGGTAGATTTCTTCGCCGGTCTCCGGGCGGAACGAGAAGGCTGGATGGGTCTGCGCATCGCTTAAGTTGAGCGGCGTCGCCTCGCTGGCGACGAGGCCGACCAGGCCCTCATGGGCGCTCAGCACGGTGTGGTGCACGGCCTCGCGGTTGAGGCCTTCGGTGGCGTAGAGCTCCAGCGTGTTGTCAATGCGCAGCACATAGACCGAGCACACCTCGGCCACCATGTTGGCGGCGATCAGCACCACGATCTTGTCCAGCCGCTCCTGGGCCGAGACCTGCTCCGCCATGGTTTCGCGGAGCCGTCTCAACAAGACGCGGGGACCTCCCGACGCGCTCCGCATGTCCCGTCAATCTCCTCCGTCTGCCCGGCCCGGCCGTATCGGCCGGCGGCTGGCCTAAAATTCCAGAAAAACAACCAATTTGTTTGTCCGGCGCTGGCACAAGCCCAAAATCCACTTGAGATTTAGCGCTTGCACCGAATCAGCGCCGCCTGAACTGGGACACAGTCTGCGGCAGCCCACCCTGTTCGCCGTATAGCGAATTGAGGCTTGTTTTGCCAAGCAAAACGCCTGCCAAACGCGAAGGTGTGTACACCTTCGCGTTTGCTGCGACCGCTAAGAGAAAATTAGTCCAGGCATGGTCCGGAAAGTGCGAAGCGGTTTTCCGGAAAGACCATGCTCAAACAACAACCTGAAGCGCGACGATGGTCGCGTTTCAGGCCTGATCGAGACCGTAGAGCGTGTGCAGGGTGCGCACCGCAAGCTCGGTATAGGCGGTGTCGATCAAAACCGAGAATTTGATCTCGGAGGTTGTAATGGCCCGGATGTTGATATTCCGCCCGGCGAGGGCCGAGAATGCCTGGGCGGCGACGCCGGCATGGCTGCGCATGCCGCTGCCGATCACCGAGATCTTGGCGACGTCGGTGGCGGTATCGAGCCGCGCATAGCCGATCTTGCCCTTGGCGGCGGTAATGGTGTCCTTGGCGCGGGTATAGTCGGCCGCCGGCACCGTGAAGGTGAGGTCGGTCGTCTTGCCGTCCTCGGAGACGTTTTGCACGATCATGTCGACGTTGATGTTGGCATCCGCCAGCGGGCCGAAGATCGAGGCCGCAACGCCCGGCTTGTCCTCGATCTGGCGCACCGAGATCTGGGCCTCGTCCTTGGAGAAGGCGATACCAGTGACGACGTGGCTTTCCATGATCTCCTCCTCGCTGCAGATCAGCGTGCCGGGCGGCTGGTTGGCATGCGGGTCGATATCCTCGGGCTTGTCGAAGCTCGAGCGGACGAGGATCGGCATGTTGTGGACCATGCCGAGTTCCACCGAGCGGACCTGAAGCACTTTTGCGCCCTGGGAGGCCAGTTCCAGCATGTCTTCGAATGCGATCTTGTCGAGCCTCTTGGCCTTCGGCACGATTCGCGGATCGGTTGTGTAGACGCCATCGACATCGGTGTAGATGTCGCAGCGGTCGGCCTTGACGGCGGCGGCGATCGCCACGGCCGAGGTGTCGGAGCCGCCGCGGCCGAGCGTGGTGATGCGATTGGTCTCTGGGTTGATGCCCTGGAAGCCGGCGATGACCGCGACCTCCTTGCGATCCTTGAAACGGCTGATGATCTCGCTGCCGTCGATATCCTCGATCCGGGCCGAGGCGTGGGCGTCGCTGGTCTTGATCGGGATCTGCCAGCCCTGCCAGGAGCGGGCCTGGATGCCCATGCCCTGAAGCGCAATGGCAAGCAGGCCGGATGTCACCTGTTCGCCGGAGGCGACGACGGCGTCGTATTCGCGCGCGTCGTGCATCGGCGAGGCCTCGGTGCACCAGGCCACCAGCTCGTTGGTTTTCCCCGACATCGCCGAGACGACCACGGCCACTTCGTGGCCGGCGTCGACCTCACGCTTCACGTGGCGTGCGACGTTGCGGATACGTTCGATGTTGGCGACGGATGTGCCGCCGAATTTCATCACGAGGCGGCTCATGACGACGCGTGCATTCCCTCATAAGGATAAGTATGGTGACCCGCGCGAGGCGATGCCGCGGACCCGACCGCGCGTATACAGAGGGGCGGGGCCGGGGGCAAGCGGGTTCCTGCTGCGGCCAATCCGGGCAATGGGTTATCAGAGGTTATGGCGCGCTATATTGACGAAATCCTGCAGCCCGGCGAGCGGGTGCTGTATTCGACCAATGCGCACTGGATCTTCTATTTTCCGGCCATCCTGGCCTGGATCGCGGCTTTCGCCCTGTTCGTCCTGTCAGGGCAGACCACGGTCAACGGGCTCGTGATTCTCTGTCTCATCGCCTCGGGCGTGGTGGCTCTGGCGGCCCTGTTCTGGACCGTGAAGGGCTGGTTCCATCGCTTCACCACCGAGACCGACGTCACCAACCTAAGGATTGTGCACAAGACCGGCTTCATCAAGCGCCGCACCTTCGAGATGGCGCTGGACAAGGTCGAGAGCGTCGATGTCAATCAGACGATTCTTGGACGTATTCTCAACTACGGCGACGTGACCATCAACGGCGTCGGCGAAGGTCGCGAAACCATCCGGACCATCGCCTCGCCGCTCGCCTTCCGTAGTTCGATCACCACGCGGTAGGACCGCGCGTAACCATGAGCATGCAGCAAAATACTTCCCTCTCCGCCAGCCCGCAGCCGGGTTCGACCGTCGACGCCGCCGAGATCGCAAAGTTCTCGAAACTCTCAGCGGAGTGGTGGGACCCCAACGGCAAGATGGCGCCGCTGCACCGGATCAACCCGCTGCGGCTCGGCTACATCCGCGATGCCGCCTGCCGCAAGTTCGAGCGCAACGTGCGCAGCCTCAACTGCCTCGGCGGGCTTCGCGTGCTCGATATCGGCTGCGGCGCCGGCCTGTTGTGCGAGCCGCTGTCGCGGCTCGGAGCGCAGGTCATCGGCGTAGACCCTTCCCAGAGCAACATCGCCGCGGCCAAGCTGCACGCCGATAAGGGCCATCTTGCGATCGACTACCGCTGTACCACGGTGGAGGAGATCGACCCGCGTGAGCGCTTTGACATCGTGCTGGCGATGGAGGTGGTCGAGCACGTCGTCGATGTCGGCGTCTTCCTGAAGCGCTGCGCGGCGATGCTGAAGCCGAACGGCCTCATGGTGGTCTCGACGCTGAACCGCAACTGGAAGAGCTTTGCGCTCGCCATCGTCGGCGCCGAATATGTGTTGCGCTGGCTGCCGCGCGGCACCCACGAATGGAATAAGTTCGTCACCCCCGACGAGCTGACAAAATACCTGCTCGACAACCGCCTCGTCATCACCGAGCAGACCGGCGTGGTCTACTCACCCTTCGCCGACAAATGGACGCTCTCGTCGGATATGGACGTGAACTACATGGTGGTGGCGGAAGGGATGGTGTGAGGCTGGAAGTGGGATGCGAGCTGCTTCTCCACAAACGGTGTCGTCCTGCGTTCGCAGGGACGACACCGAATTTGTCGCGAGAGCATCGCACCCATGACGTCGGCGTGATTGACCTGCTCTGCCGCTAGCGGCAGGTTGGCTGCATTCCTCCTGCCTCAGCTTCCATCCACCCCATGCTCACCATCGCCAGCCTCTGGATTCCCTTCACCCTCGTTGCCGCGTTGGGCCAAGTCGCGCGCAATGCGATGCAGCGGTCGTTGACGAAGCCGCTGGGGACCTGGGGCGCGACCAATATCCGCTTCCTGTTCGGCTTCCCGTTTTCGGTGCTGTTTCTCGGCGTGGTGCTGGTCGCCACTGGCGATCGTCTGGGCATGCCGCCGACCGTGTTCTGGCCGTGGCTCTTGCTCGGCGCGCTCAGCCAGATCGTCGCCACCGGCCTGATGCTGCTTGCCATGAACGATCGATCCTTCGTGGTGACGACGGCGTATCTGAAGACCGAGGCGATCCAGACCGCGATCTTCGGCTTCGTCTTCCTTGGCGATCACCTGACCTGGCTGAAGGTGCTGGCGATCGTGATCGCGACCGTCGGCGTCGTCATCACCGCGCTCAGGCCCGGCGGCGAGAAGAGTTTTGCAGAATTGAAGCCGACCATCACCGGCCTCGTTGCGGCTGCCGCGTTCGCGCTGTCTGCGGTTGGCTTTCGCGGCGCGATCATCAACGTGCCCGGCGTCTCCTTCGTGACCTCGGCCTCGTTCACGCTGGTGCTCGGCCTGTTCGTGCAGACGCTGGTGCTGACGATCTATCTGCTCTGGCGCGCGCCAAAGGTGCTGCAGGCGATCCTCGGCCTGTGGAAGCCGTCGATGCTCGCGGGCTTCATGGGCGCCTTCGCCTCACAATTCTGGTTCCTGGCGTTCGCGCTGACGGCCGCCGCCAATGTCCGCACGCTCGCTCTGATCGAGGTGCTGTTCGCGCAAGCGGTGGCGTATTATTCGTTCAAGCAGCCGATCGCGCCGCGCGAGCTCGCAGGTATCGCGCTGATCATCATCGGTGTGGCGGTGCTGGTGGGGGCCTAATTCCGGTCTTCCGGCAATGTCGGCAGTGGCGACACCTCGATGCCCTCGTCGATCAGCGACTTCGCCTCCTCCGGCGAGGCCTCGCCGTAGATCGGACGGTGCTCCTTGTCGCCGTAATGCATCGCGCGGGCCTCATTGGCGAAGCGCTCGCCGACATTGTCGGCGTTCTTCACGATGTGATCGCGCAGCTCCTTCAGCTTGGTGCGCAGCTCTTTCTCCTGCGCCAGCATCAGCGAAGTCGGCCCTGATGGTGCCGCCTCGGGCTTGGGGGCTGCCGCCGGTTCCGGCGGTGGCGCCGCGCGCCCACGGCCCTTCTTGCCGACGATACGCGGGGCCATGATCGCCTTGTCGACCTTGGCGGATCCGCAGATCGGGCAGGTCACGAGCTTGCGCTTGACCTGCGAATCATAGGCCGACGAGCTCTGGAACCAGCTCTCGAAGCCGTGGTCGCGGTCGCAGCGAAGCGCGTAGCGGATCATGCCGATCCCCGCACGAGGTGCAAATGATCCGGCCCGGCCTTGGGATCGGACACGCCGAAGCGGCGGCCGTGCTGGAGCGAGGGAATCGCGCGGCGTGCGGTCTCGACCTTGGCGGGGTCGATCCTGGCCATGATGATGCCGGGCTCGACGTCGCCTTCGGCGAGGATCTCGCCCCAGGGATCGATGATCAGCGAATGGCCGTAGGTCTCGCGCTTGTTCTCGTGGGTGCCTGCCTGGGCAGCTGCGAAGATGAAGCAGCCGGTCTCGATCGCGCGCGCACGCAGCAGCACGTGCCAGTGCGCCTCGCCGGTCTTGCGGGTGAAGGCGGACGGGACGGTGATGAAGTATGCGCCGCTCTCGGCGAGGGCGCGGTAGAGCGCGGGGAAGCGCAAATCGTAGCAGATCGTCAAGCCCACGCGGCCCCAGGGCAGATCGGAGATCACCGCGGTCTCGCCCGGCTGGTAATTGGCGGATTCGCGATAGCTCTCGCCGTCCGGCAGCTCGATATCGAACATGTGGATCTTGTCGTAGCTCGCGAGCACATTGCCCTCGGGCCCGATCAGGAAGGAGCGGTTGACCGCCTTTTCGGCTGAGAAGCGCAGCGCCAGCGAGCCGACATGGAGATGGATCTTCAGTTCCGCCGCGAGCGCCCGGTAGGCCTTCAGCGAGGTGTCGTCCTCCTCGCTCTGCAGATGCTCGAACAGCGCCTTGCGGTTCAGCTGCATCATGTTGCTGACTTCGGGCGTCTGCACGTAGTCGGCGCCATCGGCCGCCGCCTGCCGGATCAGCTTCGTGGCCTGTTCGAGGCTCGGCCCGGGCATCAGACCCGTGCGCATCTGCACCATGGCTGCCGTAAACGTGCGGTTCTCGCTCATGAGTTGGCCTTCACATCTTCCAGCATGCCGTCGAGCTTGCCTTCGCGGTCGAGTGCGTAGAGATCGTCGCAGCCGCCGACATGAGTTCCACCGATCCAGATCTGCGGGAAGGTCGAGCCCTCACCGGCGCGGCCGTACATCTCCTCCCGCCAGGAGGGGTTCTTGGCGACGTCGAATTCGGTAAAGGTCGCCTTCTTGCGGGTCAGCAAGGACCTCGCCGCGGAACAATAGCCGCAGCCCGGCCTGGTGTAGATCTCGACAGCAGCAGTCATGGCGTCCGGCGCTCTCATGTCATGAAGTCATTGAATTATATGGGACGGGGGCCGCTCTCGACAACCCGGGCGAAGACCAGCACGTCGACCTGGGCGGCTTTGGCCCGAAGGAGGACCCGCGCGCAGGCATCCAGCGTTGCCCCCGACGTCAGGACGTCGTCGATCAGGACAATGCGGCGGCCCTGGACTTCAGCCTGACGGTCGGGGAATACCTGGAACGCGCCCTGCACGTTGGTGGCGCGCTGGGCCCGCGACAGGCCGATCTGCTGTTCGGTGGCGCGCACCCGGCGCAGCACCTCAGCCCTCGCCTTGACCCCGCTCTGCCGCTCGATGATCTGCGCCAGGGCGCCGGACTGGTTGTTAGCGACGGCGCCAGGCCCGCCGCCAATGCAGGGGCACCGGCACCAGCATGTCGGCCCCTGCCAGCAGCTCGCCGCCCGCGCGCGCCATCCAGCGGCCCATGGCGGGCGCCAAATCGGTGCGGTCCTGGTATTTCAGCGCATGCACCAGCGTGCGCGCGACGTCGTCATAGCGCACGGCCGCGCGGGCCCGCTGGTAGGCCGGCGGGCTCGCGATCGCTTCCATCGACAGCATGTCGGGGCCGGGGTCATAGACGAAGGGAATGCCGAGCCGCGGGCAATAGGGCCGCTCGATGAATGACAGCCGCGCCCAGCACGAAGCGCAAACGCCCTCGCCCTCGACCGGTTCGCGGCAGGATACGCACTGCGTCGGCAACGCGATGTCGAGCGCGAGCCGTGCCGCGCGCGACAGGGCATGGCGGCCGGCCGTCCATGCGGCACGCAGCGGTGCGGCGATGGAGCGGGTAGGGGCGGCGTTGGCGTCCATGAGGGGAGGCTAGCGTTCCGAGGTTCCGGGCTCAAGCCACGCTCTCGTGCCCCGGACGCAGTGCAGCGCCCCGGCGATGCGAAGCATCGTCCGGTGCGGTGCGCTGCAGAGCCGGGGCCCATCTCACGGCATCGTCCGGTGTTGGTTTCTGGGTCCCGGCTCTGCGCAGCAGCGCAAGAGCGCTGCGGCGCGTCCGGGACACGAGGGCGATTGCCAGAGCCAGCATGATCGGCGTAACCAGCGGCATGGTTCAGTCCCCCCAAACCCCGCCCGCCTTGTTCGATCGCGCCTTGCTGCATGCACGGCAGCGGCGTGCGCAGCCGCAGGGCGAGGTCACCTTCCTGCTCGATCGTGTTGCCGAGGACATGTCCGACCGGTTGGCTGCGGTGATGCGGGAGTTTCACGCCCCGGCCGATCTCTGGACGCCTGGTGAGGGGCTGGCGGAATTGCGTGCGCGGCTGCCTTCCCTCCAACGGATCGCGCTCGATGCTGCGGGTTCAGAGACGCTACCCTTCGCGCCCGAAAGCCTTGATCTCGTCGTCTCCGCGCTGGCGCTGCAATTCGTCAACGATCTGCCCGGTGTGCTCGCTCAAATCCGCCGCGCGCTCAAGCCCGACGGCCTGCTGCTCGCCGCGATGATCGGCGGCGACAGCCTGACCGAGTTGCGCCAGGCCTTTGCCGCCGCGGAAGCCGAATGCGAGGGCGGCGTTTCGCCGCGCGTGGCGCCGTTCGCGGATCTGCGCGACATCGGCGCGCTGCTGCAGCGGGCGGGCTTTGCGCTGCCGGTGACCGACGTCGACCGCGTCGTGGTGCGCTATTCCAACGCATTCGCGCTGATGCAGGATCTCCGGCGCATGGGCGCGGCCAATGTGCTGATCGAGCGGCGGCGAACACCGAGCCGGCGCGCGACGCTACTGCGGATGGCCGAGATCTACACTGAGCGCTTTGCCGATGCCGACGGCCGCATCCGTACGACCTTCGACATCATCTGGCTCTCCGGCTGGGCCCCGCATGCGAGCCAGCAGCAGCCGCTGAAGCCGGGATCGGCGAAAGCGAGCCTGGCGGAGGCGGTGAAGAAGGCGGGGAAGACTTAGGCTACTAGCACCGTCATTCCGGGGCTCGCGCAGCGAAACCCGGAATCTCGAGATTCCGGGTTCGGTCCTGCGGACCGCCCCGGAATGACAGGGGACTCACATCAGCAGATCAATCAAATGCGGGATCAGCGGAATGTCCGCGGGCGGCATCGGGTAGTCGCGCAGCTTGTTGGCACGGACCCAGGCCAGGGTCTGGCCTTCGCGTGGCGTCACCTGTCCCTCCCAGCGCCGGCAGATATAGAGCGGCATCAGGAGGTGGAAGGTCTCGTAGCCGTAGCTCGCGAAGGTCAGCGGGGCCAGGCACGGCTCGGCGACGGTGATGCCGAGCTCCTCGCGCAGCTCGCGGATCAGGCTCTGCTCCGGCCGCTCGCCTGGCTCGAGCTTGCCGCCGGGAAACTCCCAGAGGCCGGCCAGCGTCTTGCCCGCGGGGCGCTGCGCGATCAGGACGCGCTTGTCGGCGTCGATCAGCGCGCAAGCCACAACCAGTGTCAGTTTCAGATCGGCCATACGTGATGTCGCTCGCTGAAGATCATCCGCAACGGTTTATTAACCCTTTGCGCCCCGTGTTTCCGAGATTCCCATAAGTCATATTTAATCGACGGTTCCTAGAGTGGAAACGCTTAAACCACTCCGGGCCCAAGCCATGCGCGCTGCGCTTTCCACCATCATCCGCCGGTTCGTCCAAGACCGGCGCGGCAATATCGCGGTGATCTTCGCGCTCGCCTGCGTCCCGTTGATCACAGCGGTCGGCTGCGCGGTCGACTACTCGCGCGCGACGCAGACCCGGGCCAAGCTTCAGGCCGCGGCCGATGCTGCCAGCGTCGGCTCGATCGCCAAGGCCTCGCCGGCCTTCAAGGCCGCCGGTACCATGACGTCGGATGGCTCCATTTCCGTCGGCGTCACCGACGCCCAGAACATCTTCGACGCCAATCGCGCCAATCAGACCGGCTACACTCTCAACAGCGTCACGCCGACCGTGGTCAAAACCGGATCGACCGTGACCTCGACCGTTGCGTTCAACGCCACCATGAACACCATGTTTCTCGGCCTGATCGGCAAGTCCGCGCTGACGCTGAGCGGTACGTCGAAAGCGACGGCCAGCATGCCGCTCTATATCGATTTCTACCTGCTGCTGGACAATTCGCCGTCGATGGGTGTCGGCGCCACGCCGACCGACGTGCAGACGATGGTCAACAACACATCGGACAAGTGCGCTTTCGCCTGCCACGACCTCAAGGATAAGAACAATTACTACGACCTTGCCAAGAAGCTTGGCGTGACCACCCGGATCGACGTGCTTCGGACCGCAACGCAGTCGTTGATGGATACGGCGAGTGCGACCCAGACCTATTCAAACCAGTTCAGAATGGCGATCTACGATTTCGGCGGCTCCGCAAGCACGCTCGGCCTGCGCAATCTGTTTTCGTTGTCGGGCTCTCTCTCCAGCGCCAAATCGGCGGCGGGTAATATCGACCTGATGTCGGTGAACGGTCAGAACGAGAATAACGACCAAGACACGGCATTCACCGCGATATTCCCTGCGATCAACGGCGAGATCAGCTCCCCCGGGACCGGCACGTCCTCCAGCCCGCTCAAATATCTGTTCTTCGTCTCCGACGGGGTCGCTGACGAGAGCAACACCGGATGCCTGAAACCGCTCTCCGGCACCACGCGGTGCCAATCGCCGCTCAATGCTGCGCTCTGCAAGACGATGAAGGACCGGGGCGTCAAGATTGCCGTGCTGTACACAACGTACCTCGCGCTGCCCACCAACAGCTGGTACATGAAATGGATCGCTCCGTTCAATACCGGCCCCTACGGGCCGTCGCCGAACAGCGAGATCGCGCAGAACATGCAGAGCTGCGCGTCGTCCGGGCTCTATTTCGAGGTGAGCCCGACGCAAGGCATCTCGGACGCCATGAATGCGCTGTTCAAGAAAGCGGTCGCGGACGCGCGGATTTCAGGGTGATTTGAAGCACGGCTCTCGCGCTCTCTTACCGTCACCCTGAGGTGGCCGCTCCTTCAGCGGCCCTCGAAGGGCGACGGCCCAGCTCTCTCCACGCGGCTGTAGCGGTGGCCGTGCATCCTTCGAGGCTCCCGATGGGGCGCTCCGCGCCCCATCCCTCGCACCTTCAGGTTGACGGAGAAGGTGTCGTGAGCCCTACGACCTGTAATCGCCGTTGATCGCGACATATTCCTTGGTGAGATCGCAGGTCAGCACCCGGTCGCGGCCCTTGCCGAGGCCGAGCGAGACCTTGATCGCGATCTCCGGGGCCTTCATCGCTTCCGAGACCTGCGCCTCGTCATAGTCAGGATCGCGCGCGCCGCTCTTGGCGACGCGGATGCCGTTGAAGGAGATCGAAAGCTTGTCGCGATCGGCCGGCTCGCCGGCCTTGCCGACTGCCATCACGACGCGGCCCCAATTGGCGTCCTCGCCGGCGATCGCGGTCTTGACCAGCGGCGAGTTGGCGATCGACATCGCGATCTTGCGCGCGGAGGCCTTGGTCTTGGCGCCCTCGACGGTGATCTCGACCAGCTTGCGCGCGCCTTCGCCGTCCCGGGCCACTTGTTCAGAAAGATTGGCGAGCACCTGGTTGAACGCCTTGACGAAGGCCTTCAGGCGCGGATCGCTGGCGCGGCTGATCTTCGGTGCGCCATGCCCGGCGGCAGCGCCGGTGGCGAAGGCCAGCAGCGTGTCCGAGGTCGAGGTGTCACCGTCGATCGTCACCGCGTTGAAGGTGTCCTCGACGCCGCTCTTGAGCAGCGCCTGCAAGGCCGCGGGCGCGATCGGTGCGTCGGTGAAGATGAAGGACAGCATCGTCGCCATGTCGGGAGCGATCATGCCGGCGCCCTTGGCCATGCCGTTGATGGTGACCTTGGCCTTGCCGAGCTTGACGGTCGCGGTCGCGACCTTCGGGAAGGTGTCGGTGGTCATGATCGCCTTGGCCGCAGCGAGGTAGTCGCCGGGTTCGGCGGCTTCAGCCAGTCGGCCCAGCACGCCGTCGAACTTGGTCGCGTCCAGCGGCTCGCCGATCACGCCGGTCGAGGCCAGGAAGATTTCGCCCTCGCTGCATCCGACCGCCTTGGCCGCGATCTTGGCGGTCAGCGCCGTGGAGGTGCGGCCGGTCTTGCCGGTGAAGGCATTGGCGTTGCCGGAATTGACGACCAGCGCGCGTGCCTTGCCGCCCTTCAGCTTGGCGCGGCACCATTCCACCGGCGCGGAGGGGCATTTCGACTTGGTGAAGACGCCGGCGACCGCGGTGCCCTTGTCCATCACCGCCAGCAACACATCGGTTCGGTTCTTGTAGCGGATGCCGGCTTCGGCCGTCGCGAGACGGATGCCCGCAATGGTGGGCATGTCGGGAACTGTTTTCGGGGCGAGCGGGGAGACGGAGGAGGACATCGCGGGGCGCCTTGGTGGGATCTGAATATGCAGATGCCCGGCCCCTCTGTGCGAAGACGCGCTTCGCGCTTGGGGCCGGGCATCACAAAGGCTTAGATACGCTTCACGTCACCGAAGTGACAGCGAATTCTTACTTCTTTGCAGGGGGCGCCATCTTGCTGTCGGAGGGCTTGGCTGCGTCCGCCGGCTTGGCGTCCGCCGCCGGCTGGTCCAGCCGCTCGACCTTGGCTTCGGTACGCAGCTTGGCGACGTAGTCGGCCTGGGCCTTGCGGGTGACGTACTGCTCGATCTGGGCCTTGACCTGCTCGAAGTCCGGCGCCTTGCGGTTGCGCTTTTCCTCGACCTTGATGACGTGCCAGCCGAACTGCGACTTGACGGGGTCGGAGATCTTGCCGGGCTCGAGCGCGAAGGCGATCGCCGAGAATTCCGGCACCATCTGCTCCTTGGTGAAGAAGCCGAGATCGCCGCCGTCGGCCGAGCCCGGATCCTTGGACTTCTTCTTGGCCAGCTCGGCGAAATCGGCGCCCTTGTCGAGCTCGGCCTTCACCGCCTTGGCCTCGTCCTCGGTCTCGACCAGGATGTGGCGAGCGCGCACTTCCTGCTCGCCGGTGATCTGCTTGGAGGCCTCTTCATAGACCTTCTTCATGGCGTCGGGGGTGGTGGCGGCCTTGCCCTCGCCGGCGAGCAGGCTGTCCATCAGAAGCCGGTTGCGGGCGAATGCCAGGCGCTTCTTGAATTCCTCGCTATCGGCAACCTTCTTGTCCTCGGCAGCCTTGCTGACGATTTTCATGTCGATCAGGAAGGACAGGACGTTCTCGTCCTTGGTCGCCGGGTCCATCTGGGCGAGGCTCGGCCCGAGCTCCTCCTCGGCCATGGCGACGTCGCTCTTCTTGATTTCCGCGCCATTGACCTTCGCCAGCACCGGATCGTCGGCGGCCCGGAGCGGGCCTGCGAACGCCAGGGACAGCGCCAGAGCGAGGCTGCCAGCCAGGGCGGACGCACTGCGGAAACGCTGGCCGGTGGTTACCGGGAACGAGGTGGTCATGGAAAATCCTTATGTTGAAGCAGGGGGCTGCTCGAGCGGGGCGGACACTCGCCCAATACAGGGGGGCTTGGCAACGCGAAAAGTCTGTCAAAATGATGAATTAGCCGCAATGCGCCCGCCGTTGACAAGGCCCTGACCGGGCCATATCTCTGCCCGGTCGCGACCATGGCGATGGCGTTTATTTTGCTGCGTTTTTGGCCGTTGAACCCAGACTTGCCCAATTCCCACCCATATGGCGGATGACCCCCGCAGTCCGGGCTCTGACGCCACGAGGCGTCACGGTGAGTTGATAGGCAGGCGGGCGACAACTTCTTGGCTGCAACGCGGTTGAATCGCGAACACAGGAACTAGGCATGATCGGCGCGCTCGCCCGCAAGTTTTTCGGCTCCGCCAACGACCGGCGGGTGAAGGGATATCAGTCCCGCGTCAACGCGATCAACGCGCTGGAAGGAGAGGTCTCGAAGCTCTCCGACGAGGCGCTCAAGGCCCGCACCGCCGACTTCAAGAAGCAGCTCGCCGAGGGCAAGACGCTGGACGACCTGCTGGTCCCCGCCTTCGCCACCGTGCGCGAGGCCGCCAAGCGCACGCTCGGCCAGCGCCATTTCGACGTCCAGCTGATCGGCGGCATGGTGCTGCACGAGGGCGACATCGCCGAGATGAAGACCGGCGAAGGCAAGACGCTGGTGGCGACGCTTGCGGTCTACCTCAACGCGCTCGCCGGCAAGGGCGTCCACGTCGTCACCGTCAACGACTACCTCGCCCGCCGCGACTCCGGCTGGATGGGCCAGATCTACGGCTTCCTCGGCATGACCACCGGCGTGATCGTGCACGGCCTCGACGATGCCGAGCGCAAGGCGGCCTATGCCTGCGACATCACCTACGGCACCAACAACGAATACGGCTTCGACTATCTGCGCGACAACATGAAGTACCGGCTCGAGGACATGGTCCAGCGCCCGCACTTCTTCGCCATCGTCGACGAGGTCGATTCCATCCTGATCGACGAAGCGCGCACGCCGCTGATCATCTCCGGTCCGCTCGACGACCGCTCCGATTTCTACAACACCATCGACGGCTTCCTGCCCAAGCTCGACAAGACCGACTACGAGGTCGATGAGAAGCAGCGCACGGTGACGCTGACCGAAGCCGGCATGGAGAAGATCGAGACCCTGCTGCGCGATGCCGGCCAGCTCAAGGGCGAGTCGCTCTACGACGTCGAGAACGTCTCCGTCGTGCACCACATCAACCAGGCGCTGCGCGCCCACACGCTGTTCACGCGCGACAAGGACTACATCGTCCGCGACGACGAGGTCGTCATCATCGACGAGTTCACCGGACGCATGATGCAGGGCCGCCGCTATTCCGAGGGTCTGCATCAGGCGCTGGAAGCCAAGGAGCACGTGCAGGTTCAGCCGGAAAACCAGACCCTGGCCTCGATCACCTTCCAGAACTATTTCCGGATGTATGAGAAGCTCGCCGGCATGACCGGCACGGCGTTGACCGAAGCCGACGAGCTGTTCGACATCTACAAGCTCGAAGTCGTGGAGATCCCGACCAACGTGCCGATCGGCCGCCTCGACGAGGACGACGAGGTTTATCGCACCCACAAGGAAAAATACGCGGCCATCCTCGCCGAGATCGAGCGGGCCAATTCGCGGCTCCAGCCGGTGCTGGTCGGCACGGCGTCGATCGAGAAGTCGGAAGTGCTGGCCGAGTTTCTGAAGCAGAACGGCTACAAGCAGATCGATTTCGGCAAGGAGAACGCGCTCGACAAGCTTTACGCTGCCGCCCGCGCCGGCAAGCCGGCGAAACTGTTCGCGGTGCTGAATGCGCGCTTCCACGAGCAGGAAGCCTATATCGTCGCGGAAGCCGGCGTGCCCGGCGCGATCACGATCGCGACCAACATGGCCGGCCGCGGTACCGACATCAAGCTCGGCGGCTCGCTGGAGATGCGCATCCCGAAGGAGACCGCAGGTATCGAAGACGAGGCCGAGAAAGCCAGGAAGATCGAGCAGATCAAGGCCGACGTCGAGCGCTTCCGCGAGATCGTGCTGAAGGCGGAAGAGATCGTCGAGATCGAACCGGCGAAGGGCAACAAGCCCGCCAAGACCGTGACCAAGCCCGGCGGCCTTTACATCATGGGCTCCGAGCGCCACGAATCCCGCCGTATCGACAATCAGCTGCGCGGCCGTTCCGGCCGTCAGGGCGATCCCGGCCGCTCGAAATTCTTCCTGTCGCTGGAAGACGATCTGATGCGCATCTTCGGCTCGGATCGCCTCGACAGCATGCTGCAGCGTCTCGGCCTGCAAGAGGGCGAGGCGATCATCCATCCCTGGATCAACAAGGCCCTGGAGAAGGCGCAGCAGAAGGTCGAGGCGCGCAACTTCGACATCCGCAAGAACCTCTTGAAGTTCGACAACGTCCAGAACGACCAGCGCAAGGTGATCTTCGACCAGCGCGTCGACCTGATGAAGGACGAGAGCGTCGCCGAGACCGTGACCGACATGCGTCACGCCTTCATCGACGACCTCGTCGCCAAGCACGTGCCCGAGCATGCCTATGCCGAGCAGTGGGACGTCGCCGGCCTGAAGGACGAATTGAAGCGCGTGCTCGATCTCGACCTGCCGGTCGACGACTGGGCCAGGGAAGAGGGCATCGCCGACGAGGAGCTGCTGACGCGCATCGAGACCAAGGCCGACGAGCACATGGCGGCCAAGGTGGCGCAATGGGGTCCCGACGTGATGCGTTACGTCGAGAAGACCATTTTGCTGCAGACGCTCGACCATCTCTGGCGCGAGCATCTGATCATGCTCGACCATCTGCGCCAGGTCATCGGGCTGCGCGGTTACGGCCAGCGCGATCCCCTGCAGGAGTACAAGACCGAAGCCTTCAATCTCTTCCAGGAGATGAGCGCGCATCTGCGCGAGGCGGTCACGGCGC
This sequence comes from Bradyrhizobium shewense, assembly GCF_900094605.1. Lineage (GTDB taxonomy): Bacteria > Pseudomonadota > Alphaproteobacteria > Rhizobiales > Xanthobacteraceae > Bradyrhizobium > Bradyrhizobium shewense. Next base: position 45,815 of record NZ_FMAI01000029.1, read on the forward strand.
AGTTGATGCGGGTCGAGATCGTCCCGCCCGAGCAGGAAGCTCCCGTGCTGCCGCCGATGGAGGCGCACAAGTTCGATCCGACCACCGGCGAGGACGAAATGGCGCTCGCCAGCGTCACGCTCGGCGCTCAGGCCAGCGATGCAGCGTTGCGCGACCCCAAGAACCCGGCAAGCTGGGGCAAGGTCGGCCGCAACGAGGATTGCCCCTGCGGCTCAGGCAAGAAGTACAAGCACTGCCACGGGCGGTATGCTTGATGCAGCTTCTCGTTACTCGTTCGATGGGTTAGCGGATCGCCTCGGCTAGACTGTCCGCTTTTGAAACGCCGCCAACCGTGGTGGTGCTTGCCGAATTTCAGGGAGCGCCACGAATGGACGGCGCTTGCGATCTTGAGGATGGCAAGCTCACGATTTTTCGGCGCAGCGGCACCTACAACGCCCGCCTGCGACTTTCGCCGGGAAATAGTCACGCGGCCGTTGAAGATGACGGTCAAGGAGAATGCCGTGCCGGCTCGGCCGACGGCTGCTGTTTCAATTGGTACACAGAGCCGAGCAGGGCCTCCCGCCGAAAATCCCAACCATTTAGATCTGCAATGGGACCTGATGCTCAGCAAAGCCATCGTGAAATGGACTGCCGAGCTAGGCCTGCGCGGAAATAAGCCACCGATCATCGCAACGTATACGCGCAGGAAGGAGCGATGTTGACGGGGAAACACCGCCTGTTGCGTTCTAAAGCCTATATATAACGAGATCATTCCAATATCGCTCGAGGCGGCGCAGAGCGTTTACAGCGTCAATGTTGACATCCGGCTTTGCCCGCAGCCCTTCGAGTCTCCGTTGGAAGAGAGATCCGACGGCGCCTCGTATTGCCTGCCCCTCATTGCTTAAACTGATGCGCACTGACCGGCGGTCAGTTCTAGACCTGGCATGGGTCAGGAAACCAAGTTTGATCATCCTTTCGATGTGAACAAAATGTTCGGGACCAACGCGTCCGAGCAGCTCCCTGGCGGTGAAATGCTTATCGCCAATGTCATATAACAAGACCCCCTCAAGCCCGGTCAGGTGCTGCCCAAGACGAATAAGCTCGGTCCTGACATCATCTAGCAAATGACGATGGGTCCGCTGGATCAACTGTATCAATCGGCCATAAGGATGCTCGATCTCATTGCCATTGTCTTCAATCGGTTCGCTTTGACTATCGCTAACACTTGTGGAGAGCATGACTTCATCGAGGCTCGAAAGCAGCCGCAGCATCGAGGAAAGCTGATCGTAGTTGATACCTCCCTGCTTCTCCAGCATTGCGTTATGCTTTGCATGCAGTGAGATAATCATCTTTCTGAAGCATTCCCCCTTCTCCGTCAGCCGGAACGTAGCAGGACGGTGCAGTGTATTCCGTCTCACCAATCCGCACTCAACTATAGATTGCAATCTGTCCGTGAGCGTCTTGCGAAGGTGGCCCGCTTTCAGCTGCAGAGAAGTCGTCGTTACTTCGCCTTCACCGATCTCGATCAGCAAGGCTGCGTTCGCAGGCTGCACTGATTTGAATTCACTTTGTTCGATTCCGATTTTTAGGACGTCAAGATATAGATGATGGAGCAGCGGAAGCTGCAGGATGGATTCGCAATAGAGCTGTCGAAGGTCACTTTCTGTCTGTTGCGGTTTGCGCCGTGTCGCCGGTTCCGCTATTTTCGAGAGCTGCTCCCGTTGTTGCGGCGCTCCTTCTTCCGTTGCATTCCACAGTGATACAGGACCGAAAATCTTACATTCTGATCTGAAAGGCTCCTCAAAGTTTGAGTTTAAGTATCTCTTCGCGTCATCGTAATCCTCGAATAAATAGTTGTTTTTGTTGCCCCGAAATGTCGAGGCGAATTTGTATTCGCCCGTATCAATGTCATATCTTGTGAATACGCCCTTGGTTTTGTGCTCAATAACGAAGAAACGTTTGTCCGTCTTGGGAAAGGTTCTTTGATCGATACGTTTGGCCGCTAATCCGAGCATTCGAAGCAGCCCGTTGACGAAGCTAAATTGCCAATCATTCGGCAGATCAAACATCCTGCACCCGCTCGCGCTGTCAAAATAGAGATATCGTCTTGCCGATTGCGATCATCTTGTCGACCTCGTTCCAGAACAGCAATGTGGGCTAGACTGCGCAGGTCTCTTGATGTCGTCACGAGCCTTCATTTCCGGCGGGCCAGTGTTCCTGTTCTAGCGTCCAGTCGGTGGCCTTGGGGTTGATCGGTCTGCCCACCTCGTCATAGTCCCAGATGAACGTCGGGCGGACAAGACTGCAAATGCTGCCGCAGTCCACATCAACCGAGTTGCTCTCCGTGAAGCCTCCGACGACGTGCTGCCCATTATATCGACTGTGGCGTTGAGTTGTGATGACCTTCCCCAGTTCGTTCAACAGTTTGTCTGGGCGCCAGCCGAGATGGAAGCTGCCGATAGAAGCGACTTCGAGCAGCAACGGATCAGGAGCAGGCGACAGAAAAATCTGCGGCAACCGCAGGAGCTTGTATGGCTCCAGACGATGCAGCTGAAATTCTCTGGTTTCGGGATGCCAACTACTCACGATAGCAGGCGCAGTCGAGATCGCATATGCCTCACTCTCCACACGCTCCTGCGACCATCCAGTCACAACAAAACTGCGGGACCGATCACGGTGCGCATCCGAGGCGGCAAGTTCTGCTTCTAGATGTTCGATAGCATCGTCAAAATCAACGAACTCGTTTCCTGTTGTGAAATCGAGGCCCATCAGATCGTGGGCCAGAATCATTCCGTCACACATATTGCTAGGTAGCACCCGGGAAGCAATTCGGGCGATCGCTCCGTCGGAGTCACAGAAGGCCGTGTCACTCACGACAATGACCTCACGATGACCACAAATGATGTTAATTGCGCCCATACAGCTTCTCACAATGCGTTCGGTTTCTAAGCGATCCAGTTCGATTGCCGTCAACTATCTGACACAAGGAGCACCCAGCTCAACTTCCGGCGTCTTAGCAAGCTTCTCGATGATCTTCAGGCTGGCGTCGGCTGTAGAGTATCGATCTTTGCTTCAAGCAGTTTGGCATAGGGAGGTGCTCCGCGACTTGAATCGATGAATCACGAGCGGCGCCCGCTTTTGAGCAAAATGTGACGAACCTTGCCGAAGCTGCCAGTTTCGGCCGACGGCCTTGATCGTCCTGGCCTGCCGACGCTAGCGCCCACATCGCTCGATGCTGGCTCGCCAGTCCGGCGCGTCGATCTTCGGAAGCTGGTAGCTCGCGGTCTTGCTCGAAATCGTCAGCGGCGAGGCGCCTCCGAGCAGGTCGAGCAGATGCTTCTCCACCCGTTTCCAGCGCTTTCCGAACAGGTCGGGATCCTGCCGCGAGAAGCCCAGATCCCATTGCACGAAATTGGTCAGGTCGTCGTCTCCCGAGAGCTCTTCGAGTTCGCCGACGAGCTTCATCGTCCTGCGGCCGTCCCCGATCATCAGCGTGGCCTTGCCGGCGCGTCCTGCCTTGCCCGGATACTTTGCATGCAGGCCGAAGGCGCGGCCGCATCCGAGAACGAACGTCAGCTTTCCGTCTTCCGAGTAGCTCAGGGACGGCAGCTGCCGGTTGTCGAATTCGAGTCTCCACGATCCTGCCGCAGCAGGAGCGGAGCCGGCAATGAGGCAAAGGACGATCGTCAGGACAAGTTTTCGCAAGACGACCATCTCGTAAAAGCGGCTCAACACCAGCGGGTCACTTGCACAATTCACGGAGCTGATTTCGCTTCTCGACGAGATCGGCGCGCTGTGGGTCGTTCCACTTTAGCTTAATGATCGTGAAGTTGATGTCCTCGACCCGCTCACAGTTCTCCTTGGACGGCTTGGCGCCCGAAACTTTCGGCTTGGGATCGGGACGAGGCGCCCGTTCTGGCGTCTTGGCGTCGGCCGCACGGACCATTGCGATGGCACGTCTTGCCTTTGCCTCTCCTGCGGGGTCGCCGGCCTTGCGGTATTGCTCTGCCGCCTTGGTGAAATTGTCCTCTGCGACCTGCAGCTCCCGCTTCCGGTTCGCATAGGTGAAATCTCTGGCCGAATTCAGCGCCGCCTCGCCTGCGCCGTACAGTGTATGCGCGTAGTTGGCGGCGGCCCGCTTCTCGCCGTCAACCGCGCTGGGCGGGGTTGCGGGGGGCTTGGGGGCAGCAGGCGGAGGCGCTGGCGGCGGCGCCGCAGACGGCGTCCGGTCGATGCCGAGAATGTCGGCGGTGACGTTCGCCGCCGTTCCGAGATCACGCGAGCGAGCGCTTGCAGGCGCGGACCCGATGCGGGTCGCGACCGCCGCGCCGCCATTAGTCGACATCGACTTGCCGTCCGGCGCAAGCGTGTAATCCCATGTTCCCAGGCTATTGGTGTAGGTCAGGACGTTGCCGGAGCAGGTCCAGGTGCCCTGCGTGCAAGCAGGGTGCTCGCTACACAGGGCGCGGCCGTCGGCCATGATCGAGCCCCTGTTGCCGCTGCCCGAGTGCCGCCACTCCCCGATGAACTTGCCGGCACAGCTCGATGGTGGAGCGGCTCCGGCCGGCAGGATGGACGTCAGCAGCAATGTACCAGCGATCAGAAATCTCATATTGGTCCCCAGCCTTGAAATCAGGTTGCCACGACGGCCTCAAATGGGTCGAGTGGCCCATACGGATGCCGCACCGCGGCAGTGAAACGAGCTTGCGAGAGGAGCCCCCATGCTCCGCCCCCGGACAATCAGCAGGTCCAGAGAATATGGAGGCAAATTTGATGATGAAAGCCGCCCCGGCGCAAAAGCGATCGTGGTTCACAGTTTTCACGCCACCATTCTTTCCGGCAAGCCTGGTCGCAATGCTGGCTTTGCCGCTTGGTGGCGGCGTCGGCCATGCGGGCTGCCCGAACGACTATCACAGGCTGGACGGCCGCGCCGAGCAAGCGACGGACGCCTTCAACCGCGCCGATGCATCAAGCCGCTGCGTGACAGCGCGAGAGCTCGTCAAGGTCGAGCAGATGCTGTTAGGTTTCGTCGAGCAGCATCAGGTTCAGTGCGTATTGGATCCGGAGTTCGTCGAGGTTCAGCAGCGACGTTTGCGGAAGGCCGAGGCTGCTCGAAACCAGGCTTGCAGCCGGTAGGCCGCCGTCAAGTCCGGTCCGAGCAAGCGCCGGCTGAGCCGGAATGGCGTTGCACAGCGCGGGCGTATTTCAAAAATCCTCCTCCGTTTCAGCTTGCTCGAGCGCCTGTGCGATCGTGAAGCGGCCGCTGTCGCTCGCTTCGATCTTGCCGCGATGGAAGGCCACGATGTCCGCGAAAGGGTCTCCGAGATCCTCGGCGGTCAATTCTGATGCCAATGCCTCGGCAGCTTCCCAGCGTTGCGCTCGCCGGAGCACGTCGAGCAGCAGCAAGCGCGTGTCGATCGATTTGATCGGGCGTCCTTCCAGGTGCGCGGCCGCGCGCAGCCGCAACGTGAGCGCTTCGGACGACTGAGCTTTGTCGTCATCGGCGACCCAGGCGGCGCAGAGCGTGTTCAGGAACGCGGATCTCCTGTCGCCGTAATAGGCGTCCTGCGCCGCGCGAACCAGGAAGCGGCGCGAGGCCGGGTCGGCCAGAGGATCGAGGCACGCGGCCTGGAATTCCGGCGTATCGACGAAGCTGCGTGCCTTCGCGTCGCCCTTGTCGATGCTCGGCGCGACGTAGCCGCAAAAGGGACATTCCTGCAGCCAGTCCGCGGCGGTGACGCGGAACATTCCCGGCGGGCGTTGATCGAGATCCGGTGAGCCCCAAGAATTCGAGCTCATGAGCTCGCAATGCTCCGATCTCTTGCCGCAGCAATAGCATCTCCGAATTCGATCCATGTAGCTCGTCATGTGAGATCTAGCGCGACGCGCTCCATCTTTTTCGCAGGTTGCGGCGAAACGTCTCCGACGCCTGGACGAGTTTTTCCAGCACGCCTTCGCCATAGAGCACGGACTTGTTGCCGGCGTAATCCATGATCTCGTGGCGAAAGATCGGCGACCTGGCGCCGAGGAAATTCTGCAGCAGTTCGAAGCCTCTCTCCAGCACGGGCTCCGTGGCATCCGATCCCGCATCCGCGTATCCCACGGCCAGCTCCGCGAGAATCCAGAGCAGGGCCGCCGCATCCTCGCCATAGGTCCGCTCGCATATCGAAAGCAGACGTTGCAACAGAGGCTCTGCCGCCCGGAATCGCCGGCAGTCCACAAAGGCACGTATCATCTCTTCGAGGGCGACCTGCACCTCCAGGCTATCAGGTCCAAATCGCTTCTCCAGCATGCCGAGGCCACGCTTGAAAGCGGCGACGGCCAAATCGATGCTTTCCCGGCTGCTGCCAGATCTTTGCCGCGTGCTCGCATTGGCGAGGACAATCGCGGTGGCGAGGAGGCACCTCGCGACCTCCTCACTCCGCTTTCCGAAGATCTTCTGTTTGAGGCTGAGGCTGCGTTCGAGATCCGCTTTGGCATCAGCCCACTTCTTCAGGCGCGCGCTCGTCTCGGCGAGCAGGTCTACCGCGGCTGCCACCTCGGCGCTATGCGCGCCATGGATCTTTTCCTTGATGGAGATGCTTCGCTCCAGAAGCACTCGGGCCTTCGCATATCCCCCGCTCGATGCGTAACCCCTGCCGAGCGATTCGCATTCCTCGGCAACCTCTCGACTGTCTTCGCCATAGATTTCGGTCTTGATCGCCAGCCGCCGCAGCTGAAACGGCTCGATATGCTCGAAGTCGGCGCCACCTGCGTGACCGATCCACTTATCGAGGTCGGGTAGTACGGACCTTGGCCCATGCAGGCTTTCGACGATCGAGACGCAGCGTTCGAGAAAGGGGGCCGCATCCACGGGATCCTCATATTGGCAGATCACCCGGACCAGCGATCTCAGCGCCGTCGCCACCTCGTCGCTGACAGGCCCGAAGCGCTTTTCCAGCCCGGCAATGTGTTCAAGATGACGGGGGGCGTAGAAAGACGTCATGGCCGGCCTCAACCTCCGCCCCGATGAGGCGCCTTCGCCAACATGGACAATGCCGCGATCTCCTGGTTGCTGTGTCGCTCCAACATGGACGGCAAGCGCCAAAACGCAAGAGCCGATCGCCTCAACCGCAATTCGCGCTGCTGGCCGGTCTCGCGGCTGGATTGTGCCGCCAGATAGGCGAGATGCCTCGATGATCGGGAGTTTCTTCGGCGGTCTTGCCACGGCCGGCACTTCGGCTTGACCCGCGTGGGCCGCTCGCAATATGGCTACATCGGTGCCGCCAGCGCGCGCCACGTTGGAGGCGTGTCGATGCCGAAACTCAAGCGGGTGCTCTTCATATTGAGTATCGTTCTTGCACCTGTCGCCGCTGCGGCATCCGATCGTGCGGATCCGCTTGCCGATCAGGCATGCTTCGATGCCGTCTCCCACATCGCGCGCGATTATGATGAGAGCGGCATGAAGCCGACCTCACCACTGGTCGCAGCCCTCATCAGAAGATGCAACGGGCATCCGAACCGACTTGCGTGCGATGCAGTGTCGAATGCGGTGGTGCCAGAACTTGGCAGCAGCCCATTCACCTGCGGCTCCAACACGGCGGATTCCGTGCCGCTGATCCTGCCCCCTGCTGATTCAAGCTCGCCGGACGCCGGGAAGCAAAAGAACTAGTTCTGGAGCAAGCTGCCCAGTCGCCCCCTCAATTCGAGCTATCGATCAAGCTCTCCAGCAGCCGCTTCAATTCACTCGTCGATTTGTCACCGTAGCTCTCCAGGATGTGCTCCTCCTGGTCGACCGCGAGCGAGTTGAGCTTCTTGCACAGCACCTTGCCGCGGTCGGAGATGAACATCAGCACCTTGCGGCGGTCGCCCGGGTCCTGCACGCGATAGACCAGCGTGTCGGAGACCATGCGGTCGATCATCTTGGTCAGCGTCGGATGGTTGAGCAGCACGGCGCCCGCAAGCTCGCCCATCGAATGGCCGTTGCCATCCGACAGCACCTTGAGGATGCGCCACTGCTCGACCGGCACGCCTTCCTTGCTCAACCTCAGTTCGAGCTGCCGGTTGATCTCCCGGTTGGCTTGCGCGAGCAGGTAGGCGAGGTGTTCGGTGATCGGGGTGTTTTCTTTCGACGGTTTTGCCACGGCTAAGACTTCGTCTTGACCCAATTGAGTGAATGTCTTGCAATCAATGCTGCATCTATATGCACTTCAATTCTTGAATATTCAATATTTTCAAAATAGGATCATTGCACAACAAAAGGGCGGAAGCCGCGGCCGCCTGCTCAATGTGCTTTCAGGTCTGGTGCCAGACAGGAGTTGGCGTGCGCGCGACGGTAAACTTCCCGGCTCATGGCGGTCCGGCGTTGCCACCGTCTTTGCTGTTCAGGAATCTGTCGTCCGCGGCAGCGGATTTCGACCTGTCGCCATTTGACATCCACGTCATGAAACGCCGCGGCGCCCGCAACAAGCTGCGCATCGGCAATTTCCTCACTTTCACCGGCTCACCCGGAATCTGGGGCCCGACCTCCACCAACAGCGCCATGCTGGCGGTCGCCGAGATCAACAAGCGCGGCGGCATATTGGGGCGCGAGCTCGAGCTCTCGATCTACGATTCCGGCGGCCCGATCGAAGACGTCGTGCAACGCGCCGAGCAGGCGATCGCCTTCGACGAGGTCGACCTGATCATGGGCTCGCATATCAGCGCCGTCCGTGTTGCCTTGCGCAAGGTCACCGGCAACCGCATCCCCTACATCTACACTCCCGTCTACGAAGGCGGCGAGCGGACGCCGGGCGTGATGGCGATCGGCGAGACGCCGCGCTGGCAGAGCCGCCCCTCGATCCACTGGCTCGCGGACGTCAAGAAGGCGGCGCGCTGGTACCTGATCGGCAGCGACTATGTCTGGCCCTGGCAGTCGCATCGCGCGGTGAAGCGCTACATCAAGGAGGCCGGCGGTCAGGTCGTCGGCGAGGAGTTCGTCCCGGTCGGCGAGGATAATCACGAGCCGCATCTGGCGCGCATCCGCGCCGCCAAGCCCGATGTCGTGCTGATCTCGCTGATCGGCACCGACAGCATCACCTTCAACCGCGCCTTCGCGGAAGCCGGCCTTGCGACCTCGACGCTGCGGCTTGCCGGCGCGATGGACGAGACCGTGCTGCTCGGTATCGGCGCCGACAACACCGAGAATTTGTTCTGCGCCTCCGGCTATTTCAACTGCATGGCCTCGCGTGCCAATGACGAGTTCCTCAGCGGCTACCAGGCCATGTTCGGCCCGCACGCGCCGCCGGTGGGCTCGGTCGGCCAGTCGAATTATGAGGGATTGCGGTTCCTGGAGTCGGTGGCCAACCGTGCCGGCTCGCTGGCCTTTCGTCCGCTGCTGAAGGCCGCACGCAACACCGTTTACTCGGCGGGCCGCGGTCCCGTGGTTCTTCGCGACGGGCGCGCCGAGATGCCGATGTACCTCGCTGAAGCCGACGGTCTCGACTTCAAGATCATCAAGACGCTTTGAGGGGCGGTTGTTGATACGTCGTAGCGGCTTTGCGAAATAATACTTGAAAAGGAAAATATTTCCGTCTGTAATATCGACGCGAAGCCGAACGGGCCGCGCTTGTGCAAGCGCGACCGCGAGACTCCGTCCAACGCCAGGGATCAAGAAGCCTCAGAGGAGAGCGCCGTGACAGTTGTCCTTCCCACCCCCGCCCAACTTCGAAGTGTCGCCGAGCAATGCGGCCTTTCGCTCACCGATGACGACGTCACCTCGTTCCGTGGCCTGATGCAGGGCTCGATCGAGGCCTACAATCTCGTCGCCGCGATGCCGGACGAACTGCCCGAGGTGAAATATCCGCGCACCCCGGGCTATCGCCCCTCGGCTGAAGAGAACCCGCGCAATGCCTGGTATCGCAAGTCGACCGTGAAGGGCGCCGCCAGCGGCAAGCTCAAGGGCAAGACCGTCGCGCTGAAGGACAACATCATGCTGGCCGGCGTTCCCATGACCAATGGTTCGTCGACGCTGGAAGGCTATGTGCCCGATTTCGACGCCACCATCGTCACGCGCATGCTGGATGCCGGCGCCGAGATCGCCGGCAAGGTGCATTGCGAGCACTTCTGCCTGTCCGGCGGCAGCCACACCGGCTCCTACGGGCCGGTGCATAATCCGCACAAGATGGGCTACTCGGCCGGCGGGTCGTCGTCGGGCTCGGGCGTCGTGGTCTCGCTGGGCGAGGTCGACATGGCGATCGGCGGCGATCAGGGCGGCTCGATCCGCATGCCCGCCTCGTTCTGCGGCATCTACGGCATGAAGCCGACCTGGGGTCTCGTGCCCTACACCGGGATCATGCCGATCGAGATCTATGTCGACCATACCGGGCCGATGACGGCGACGGTCGCCGACAACGCGCTGCTGCTCGAAGTGCTCGCCGGCGACGACGGCTACGATCCGCGCATCAAGTCCCCGAAGGTCGAGGAATACACCAAGGCGCTCGGCCAAGGCGTCAAGGGCATGAAGATCGGCATCGTCAAGGAGGGCTTTGAGCAGCCGACGGCCGAGGCCGCGGTGAATGAAAGCGTGCGCGAAGCGGCAAAGCGCTTCAAGGATCTCGGCGCGACCGTCGAGACGGTGTCGATCCCGATGCATCTCCTGGGCGGCGCGATCTGGACCCCGATCGGCACCGAAGGCCTGACCCAGACCATGATGTTCGGCGACGGCTACGGCCTGTCCCGCGGCGATCTCTATTCGACCTCGCTGATGGATTTCCATCGCGGCTGGCGCCGCCAGGCCGATTCGCTGTCGGAGACCACGAAATTGTTCATGATGCTCGGCACCTACATCAACAACAATTTCGGTCCACGCTTCTACGGCAAGGCGCTCAACATCTCGCGCCGGCTGACCGCGGCCTACGATAAGGCGTTCGGGGACTACGATCTGCTGCTGATGCCGACCACGCCGATGAAGGCGACCAAGCTGCCGGAGCCCAATGCCAGCCGCGAGGAATACGTCGCCCGCGCGCTGGAGATGATCTCCAACACCGCGCCGTTCGACATCACCCATCATCCCGCGATGTCGCTGCCCTGCGGCATGGTCGATGGCCTGCCCGTCGGGCTGATGCTGGCCGGCCGGATGTTCGAGGAGTCCACCATCTACCGCGCCGCGCACGCCTTCGAGCAGATCGGCGACTGGAAGAAGATGTGAGGCACTGATGCAGCTCGACGGAAACGCCACGCATGGCTAACGCGTTCGTCGCAGCGTTCGAGATCCTGAGCTTTGGTGCGATCATCGTCCTGATCGTGCTGGGGCTCGGGATCATCGCCAGCATGATGGGCATCTTCAACTTCGCGCAGGGCGAGTTCGTCCTGCTCGGGGCCTACATCACCTATCTCGCCTACGCCAAGGGCCTGCCGATCTGGGCCGGCATGGTCGCGGCGCCTTTCGTGGTCGGCGCGCTCGGCTTCGTGCTGGAGGCGCTGATCATCCGGAGATTCTACGCCGCGCCGATCGTCGCCATGCTCGGCACCTACGCGCTAGGCCTGATCATCCGCGAATCCGTGCGCGGCCTGATCGGCGGCTTTTATCTCACCGTGCCCGAGCCGATCGGCGGTTCGATCGATATCGGCGCCATGCACATCTCGGCCTGGCGCTTCACCATCATCGTCATCACGCTTCTGGTGATGGCCGGCTGCTATCTCCTGCTGTCCCGCACCAACTTTGGTCTGCGCATGCGCGCCACGCTCGAGAATCCATCGCTGGCGCGCGCCTCGGGCATTTCCACGCCCCTGATGTACGGCGCCACCTTCGCGTTCGGCTCCGCGCTCGCCGGTCTCGCCGGAGCGCTGATCGTGCCGGTGTTCAGCCTCTACGCCGACCTCGGCCTGCGTTTCCTGATCCAGGGTTTCGTCGCGGTCATGGTCGGCGGTGTCGGCTCCTTCATCGGGCCGGTCGCGGGGGCCGGCGTCATCGGCACGCTCAGCGCTGCGCTGCCCTGGGTGATGGCGCCCGTCGTCGCCGACGTGCTCGTCTTCGTCCTTGCCATTGTCTTCATCAAATTCCGCCCACAGGGCCTCATCGCTGGAAAAGGGGTTTAGTCATGTTCGATCGCACTCAGCTCTCACGTCGCCGCTTCCTCTCCAATTTCGCCTTTGCCTCCGGCGCGGTCGCAACCGGGGTCGGCAGCTGGGTGATCCCGGCGCCTTGGGCCAATGCCGCCGAAGCACCGATCAAGGTCGGCATCGCCACCGATCTCACCGGCCCGATCGCCTATGCCGGCAACGCCGACGCCAACGTCGCCAAAATGGTGATCAAGGAGATCAACGCCGGCGGCGGCCTGCTCGGCCGTCCGCTCGAGCTCTACATCGAGGACACCGCCTCCAACGAATCCGTCGCCGTCGGCAATGTCCGCAAGCTGATCCAGCGCGACAAGGTCGACATGGTCCTGGGCGGCATCACGTCCTCGATGCGCAACGCGATCAAGGACCCGATCGTGGCGCGCGGCAAGACGCTCTACATCTATCCGCAGCTCTACGAGGGCAAGGAGTGCACGCCCTATCTGTTCTGCACCGGGCCGACGCCGGCACAGCAATGCGACGAGTTCATTCCCTGGCTGATCAAGAACGGCGGCAAGAAATTCGCGCTGCCGAGCGCCAATTATGTCTGGCCGCACACGCTCAACGTCTACGCCCGCAAGGTGATCGAGGCGAATGGCGGCGAGGTCGTGTTCGAGGAATACTACCCGCTCGACCAGGTCGATTTCTCCGCGACCGTCAACCGCATCATCTCCAACAAGGTCGACGTGGTCTTCAACACCGTCATCCCGCCGGGCGTCGGCCCGTTCTTCAAGCAGCTCTATGAAGCCGGCTTCCTCAAGAACGGCGGACGGCTCGCCTGCGTCTACTATGACGAGAACACGCTCAACATCAATCAGGCCGCGGAGATCGAGGGACTCGCCAGCTGCCTCGATTACTTCAAGGTGCTGACCAAGGAGAACCCGTTCGACGCCAAAATCCAGGCGGCCTACGAGAAGGATTTCCCCGGCAACTTCCTGTTCGCCGCCGGCAGTGCGGCGACCGGCACCTATCGCGGCCTGAAGCTGTGGGAAGCCGCGGTGAAGGAGGCCGGCAAGGTCGACCGCGAGTCTGTTGCCGCCGCGCTCGACCACGCCAAGATCGCCGAAGGCCCCGGGGGACCTGCCGAGATGGTGCCGGGCAAGCGGCACTGCAAGATGAAGATGTACACCGCGGTCGCCAAGGGCGGAAACTACGAGATCGTCGGGCGCAGCAACGGCCTCGTCGATCCCAAGGAATGCTGATTTGGAATGCTGAAGTCGATGGGCGCAGTGAAACGGGCGATCCCCGCCGAGATCGGCGGGGAGGCGGACGTCGTCATGGATAGCGGCGGGACGGCGAGGCGAGCGTCGGCGCGAAAGGTGCTGCCGATCGTCGAGGGCGTCGTGCTTGTCGCGGCGCTGCTCGCGCCGCTGCTGCTGCAGGACTATCTCACGGTATTCGCGACGCGCGTGATCATCCTCGCGCTGTTCGCGCTGTCGTTCGATCTGGTCTGGGGCTATGCCGGCATCATGAGCTTCGGCCAGGCCCTGTTCTTCGGCTCGGCCGGCTATGGTGTGGCGCTGCTCGCGCGCGACCTCGACATCACCAACATCTTCCTGGTGTTGCCGGCGGGCACCATCATCGGCCTCACCTTCGCGCTGCTGCTTGGCGGCTTCCTGCTGCTGGGCCGGCACCCATCCAGCGTGATCTTCGTCTCGCTCGGCACGCTGACCGGCTCCTACGCCGCCGATCGCCTCGCGCGCGGCTGGTATTATCTCGGCGGTCAGAACGGCATCCCCTCGATTGCGCCGATGTCGCTCGGGACTTACGAGTTCACGGAAGGGCCGGCCTTCTATTATCTCGTGCTCGGCATCCTCGTCGTGGTCTATCTGCTCTGCCGCTTTTTGGTGCGCTCGCAGTTCGGCCTCGCGCTCGCAGGCCTGCGCGAGAACGAGCAGCGCATCGCCTTCTTCGGCTACAAGGCGCAGCATCTGAAGGCGATCATCTTCACCATCGGTGGCGGCGTCGCCGGGCTTGCCGGCAGCCTCTATGCCTTCCACGAAGGCTTCGTCTGGCCCAACATGGTCGGCGTCGTCGTCTCGACGCAAGTGGTGCTCTATGTGCTGTTCGGCGGCTCCGGCACGCTGATCGGCGCCGTTATCGGGGCCGTCATCGTTGAGGGCGTCAGCTTCTGGCTCTCGGACAATTATCGCGATATCTGGCCGATCATTCTGGGCTTGTTGCTGCTGCTCGTCATCCTGTTCCGCCCGCTCGGCCTGATCAGCTTCGTGCTTGGGGAGCGCGAGCGGGTCGGCAGCTTCGGTGCCAGGGCCAAGGAGAGCGTCAAGGAGAATCGCGATGCTCCTTGAGGCCGCCGGCATCACGAAAATCTTCGGCAAGCTCACTGCGCTCGACGGCGCCGCGCTCACCGTCGGTGCCAACGAATTCCACGGCCTGATCGGTCCGAACGGCTCCGGCAAGAGCACGCTGATGAAGTGCATCGCCGGCGCCGAGGTGCCGACGCAAGGCAAGGTGTCGTTCGTCAATACCGACATCACTGCGTTCACGCCGACCGAGCGCGCCCGGGCCGGCATGAGCCTGAAATTCCAGATCACATCCGTGCTGCCGTCACTGACGCTGTACGACAACATCCTGCTCGCGCTGCAGGCGCAGTCCTCGCTGGTTGACCTCGTGTTCTCGCGTACCCGAGGCGCGCTGCACGATCAGGTCATGACCATGCTGACGCAGTTCCGCCTCGCGAATCGCGCCTTCGAGGCCGCAGCGGCGCTGTCGCACGGCCAGCAGCAATGGCTGGAGATTGCGATGGCGCTCGCCGGCAAGCCGAAATTGCTGCTGCTCGACGAGCCGACCGGCGGCATGAGTCTCGAGGAACGCCGCGTCACCGGCGAACTGCTGCAGCCGATCAAGCAGCATTGCTCGCTCGTCATCGTCGAGCACGACCTCGATTTCATCCGCGACATCTGCGATCGCCTCACCGTGCTCGACCAGGGCAGGGTGCTCGCGTCCGGCACCGTGTCCGAGATCCAGGCCAACAAGGCCGTCCAGGAGATTTATCTGCGCCGTGCCTGAATTTTTGGACATTAGACATCTCGACGCCGGCTATGGCCGCAGCCAGGTGCTGTTCGACGTCACCCTCGGCATTCCCTGGCGCGGCGGCGTCGCCGTGCTCGGGCGCAACGGCGCCGGCAAGACCACGCTGATGAAGACCATCGTCGGCGAGCTGCCGGCGTGGAAGGGTGAGGTCGCCTTCGACGGCCGCGACATCAGCCGCCGCGCCACCCAGGAGCGCGTGCGCGCCGGCATCGGCTACGTCCCGCAGGAGCATTCGGTGTTCGCGCGCCTGTCGGTGCGCGACAATCTCGCCGTCGGCTCGCTCGCGAGCAAGAAGGCTGACGCCGTCGACCAGGTGCTGACCATCTTCCCGAAGCTCGGCCAGCGCCTCGACCAGCCCGCCGGCACGCTGTCCGGCGGCGAACGCAAGATGCTGGCGATCGGCCGCGCCATGCTGGGCGATCCAAAGCTGCTGCTGCTGGACGAGCCGACCGAAGGCGTCTGGATCGGCGTCATCGAGGAGATCACCGAACGCCTGATCGAGCTTGCCAAGAGCATCGCCGTCATCATCGTCGAGCAGCACCTCGACCTCGCGCTCCGCGTCGCCGACTACGCCTACGTGCTCGACCGCGGCAGGGTCGCGCTGCAGGGAGAGGCGGGCGAGGTGCGGGGCAATCCGGAGCTGATGCGGTATCTGGCGCCGTAGGAGGCGCGTGAAGCGCGCCGCTCCCGCACCGACCTCAGCTGTCATGCTCCGCGAAAGCGGGGCATCCAGTACGCCGCGGCCTCTCGACTGAACTACACCCGTCTCTGGAATACTGGATTCCCCGCTTTCGCGGGGAATGACGGCGGAGATTGGAGCGCCATCCTCGATTCAACTGTCAAACAGCCCACACGACATCGCGATCCCGCAGCGCCCAGCGCTCGGGTTTTGCTTCGCTTCTGGCGCCCTTCGAATCGGAAGGGCGCAGGGAAGGCCGGGTACCGGGCTGGCACCCGCAAGCCCCTGTGCAATGATGCGTGGATAGACGCTCACAGGGGAGACACAGGTGCAGCCCGATAACCGGCCTTCCCTGCGCAGTGGGTTTACGGCTTATGTCGCGCTCTCCCCGGGGAGCGATGCACTATTGCCCCCGTCGCCTCGCAGATCGCTGATGTGCGCAACCCGGTCGGGCACGCACACCACCGCGGAGACTTGACGCCAGCCTGCGGACGCCAGGACCACACGATTTTGCCGTACGCGGCCGGCCTGTCGTACCGCGCCCGCTGATCGCTCACGAGGAGACCCCGCCCTGCGACCGCATCTGGCGCCAACACCGCCGGCGTCCACCGCAACTCATCCCACGAACCGTGACGATCGCGACCCGCCCCTTCCGGAGGGATGAGATGGCGAGGGAGTATAGGGTGTGTCGCGGTTCGGGTAAAGAGAATTATTGTTATCCGAAGGGTGGAGCTTGGGAAAGATTATCTTGGTTCCGCAGAGTATGTGGTTGGCGTCATGAAGAGCGCATCCTCAAGCGGTGGAGCGATTTCGAACATCTGCGCGTGGTTCCGAAAGTGAAAGACGCGCCGGACTCGATATCTGTCTCTTCTCTCCGCAGCAACGTCGACTTCGCGTTTGGTGAGCCAAAATGGCGTGCGTTCGTGCCCGCACGTCGTCTTGATCTCCAGTAGCCGCTCTTGCCCATCGGGTTCAAAGGAACGGACATCGTACCCGTAGCCGTCTCCGTCCAGATCGGAAACCCACCGAACGTCGTCGGCGAGATCTTCACGTCCAGCTTGTCGGAGGCGAATGCGCTCGAATTCTACGACAAACTTCTCTCCGGCCTTCCCCAAGTCGCGATTTCTGGCATCTCTCTCCGCAGGATCAAACTTTCCGACAAGTTGGCGGATCGCAGGCGGCAGCACTTTATCCAAATCGGTGAACTGTGGGGGAGCAACGAAGATCGTGTCGTCGTTCAGTGCTAGCGGTTGCGTATCTGTACTCGCCGGATATAGAAAGTTTGGCTCGCGCCGAATATTGCGTTCGACAGCCGGCACTAGCGCATCCTGATAGTGCGCCAGTGGCTTGTAACCGTTGATCCACTGCGCGCCCAATACGTCCAGAACTGCAGAGATGTTCTGGAGCTTGCGTTCGATTGATCCTTTGGATCGACGGACGGTCGTCATGAGACGCCGCCAATTGTCTGCCTTGCTGTAGGCGATACCCGCCTTTTCGGAGGCCAGCATTCGGAAATAGCTGTCGACCACGGCGGAGATTTCAGTCTCCGTCCAAGGCGTTCCTGCAATGCCTTCGATCTGCTCGGGGTCCAAGCTTCTGCCTCTCGAACCCGAAGCGTATCAGGGGATCAATCGGGCGCAAGGTTGGCACTGGGAGCGCAGCAGCGAGCATCCTCCGCCTCCGCGGATAATGACGGTGTCAGCTCGGCTATATCGAGGAAAGCGCGGCTCCGGCCGCCGCTTACTTCATCGCCCCAAAGCGGCTGTCGAACGAGTTCGACGACACCACCGGCGCGGCGCCCATGATCTGCGTCGCTTCACTCGCACCATCCGTCACCGACGGCTTCAGCGCCGGGCGCGTTGCGGCGAGGCGGGTGTCGGGCTGCTTTGCCGGTTCGGCGGGCCTGGTCGCCACGGTCGCAGCCGGCTTCGGCGCTTCCTTCGCCGCATCCTTGGATTTGTCATGCCCCGGCACGAAGCGGGTCACGGCGGCCTTGAGCCGCGACGCTGCGGTCGGCGGCGTCGTGGTCGTGGTGGCCGGGGCCACGGATGCCGTGGCTTGCGGCGGCGGGGTGGTGGCCGTGGTGTCGGATGAGCCCATGCCCATCTTGCGGCCGAGGTTGGAGAAGAAGCCGCCGGATTTCTCGTTCGTCGGCGCGGCCGTGGCGACGCGCGTGCTGCTCGCGGGTGCGCTGACGGCGACCACCGGCTCTTCCTGCGGCGCAGGCGCGGACGCCGCGCTGTCGAGGTTCGGCTTGGGCGGATTGACGTGGCCGGGGATCGTGCCCGGCGCCTTGGCCATCGCCAGCATCTGCAGCGTGGTGCCTTCGGCACCTTCGGACAGGCCGGTCGAGCCTTCCGGAATTTTTGCGGCAAAGATCTTGTTCATGCCGCCGTCGATGCCGGTGTTCATGCGCGCCACCGGCGTGCCCTTGGCGACCAGCTTGGCGTATTCCGCCTCGTCCTTGGCTTGCTTGCCCCGCACGGCGGCGACGACGTCCTCGGGGATCACATAGGCCGGGCACTTTGCCGAGGCGTCGAACACCGGATCGCGCTTTGCGTCCGCGGGCTTCGCCGCGTCGAAGACGTACTTCTTCTCGCAGAAATCGACCTTCGGCTCCTGCCGCGTCACCTCGAAATGATCATAGCCTTCCTTGATCATCTTCCAGAACGGCATGTTCGGATTGTTCCGGTGCTTGGCCATGTTCACCGGCGTCATCTTGAACGGATAGGCCTGCAGCTGGAACGCCTTCTGGCCGCCGAAGAAGGATTCGCGGCCGAGCGAATAGATCTCCGCGATCTGCTCGTCGGTCATTGCGTAGCAGCCGCGCGAAGAACAGTCGCCATGCACCATCAGCTGCGAGCCGGTGCGGCCCAGCGCCTTGTCGAACGCGTTCGGATAGCCGGTGTTGAACGAGAGGTAATAGGCCGATTGCGGATTCATCTGGCTCGGATTGATCGAGTAGAATCCCTCCGGCGCCTGGCGGTCGCCTTCGCGCACCTTCGGTCCGAGGTCGCCGGACCAGCGGCAGATCGGATAGGTCTTGAGCAGCGCGAACTGGCCGTTGCGGGCCTGCTTCCAGACCTCGAGCTCGGCCTCCTGCTTGAACAGGCGGACCAGGATCGGCGATTGCAGGTCCATGTCCTTCTCGACCATCGCGGCGAGAAGCTTCGGCGGCACCGGCTGGTTGGCCTTGGCATTGGTCGCGAGCGAGACCTGGTCGGTATCGCAGCCGGCCAGCAGGATGCTGGCCGTCATCAGCGCGACCGAAGCCAAAAGCGCGCGAGCAAGCGAACGAGAAATCAAGATGGACCCCACACCGTGCCGGGCAGAGAGCGCGAACCCCAATTCTGATGGAGCATGATCCGACCGGAGAACCGGACCCGTCGTGACGGGCTTTTTCAGCTCACGCCCCAGCGCTTATGCCCTGAAGCCATTGATTAAAATTCTAACCTCTGGGTCATGTGGTCGCAACCCGAGCGGGGATCACGAGCCCGTTGGCCCATCGGCATGGTCAACGAAGACTGAATGGACGCGAGTTGGGACGGAACTTGGGCTTTTCGGCCCGACTGGGACTCAGATCGCTGATTTGGGCAAAAAAAGGGTTAACGGGCGGTTACCGGGGGGTGCTCGAGAGGTCTCGTAGGGGGGGCAAGGCGCGAAGCGCCGTGCCCACGAGGCGGTCCTAATAGTTGGCAGTGGTGGGCACGCTTCGCTTTGCCCACCCTACGGCACCGGAATCGCAGCGAATCAGCCCAGTTTCCGTCCGATATCGAGGAATTTCTGCCGCCGCTGCTTGCGGATGGCATCCCCGTCCAGGCCGCGGAGCTCGTCGAAGGCCTTGGCGATGGCATCGCCGGTGGTGGCGATCATGGCGGCGGGGTCGCGGTGGGCGCCGCCGACCGGCTCCTTCAGGATGCTGTCGATCACCCCGAAGCGGAGCATGTCCTGGGCGGTGATCTTCATGTTGTTGGCGGCTTCCTGGGCCTTGGTGCCGTCGCGCCAGAGGATCGAGGACGCCGCTTCCGGCGAGATCACGCTGTAGATCGCGTGCTCCAGCATCAGCACCTTGTTGGCGGTGGTAATCGCAATGGCGCCGCCCGACATGCCCTCGCCGGTGATGATGGCGACGTTCGGCACCGTCAGCGCCATGCAGGCATCGGTCGAGCGCGCGATCGCTTCGGCCTGGCCGCGCTCCTCGGCGCCGATGCCGGGATAGGCGCCGGCGGAATCGGCGAGCGACAGCACCGGCAGGCCGAACCGCTCGGCCATCTCCATCAGCCGCACGCATTTGCGATAGCCTTCGGGGCGCGCCATGCCGAAATTGTGCTTGATGCGGCTCTCGGTGGAATCGCCCTTTTCCTGGCCCATCACGCAGATCGCCTCGCCGCGGAAACGGCCGAAGCCGGCGACCAAAGCCTCGTCCTCGCCGAACTTGCGGTCGCCGGCGAGCGGGGTGAATTCGGTGATCAGGCCCTTGATGAAGTCGTTGAAATGCGGCCGCTGCGGATGTCGCGCGACCAGCGTCTTCTGCCACGGCGTCAGGTTCTGATAGAGGTCGGCCAGCGCCTGCGCCGCCTTGTCCTCGATCCGCCCGATCTCATCGGAGATGTCGGTGCCGGAGGCCGCCAGCGTCCGGAGCTCGTCGACCTTGGAGTCGAGCTCGGCGACGGGCTTTTCGAAGTCGAGATAGCTGCGCATCTGGTCTTGCATCAACTCAATATAGGGAGGACGGGGCGAGGCGGCGAAGCGGATTTAGACCGGCGGAAAGAAGTGTAACCTCTTCAATGAGTTGACCTGTGTGTTGCGAGCGGGCCCGTCAAATCATGCGAAGGCCCCGGCTCTTTCTGCGGAGAAGTGGCCGAAGTCAAGGCGGTTTCGGTCCCTGCTGTCGTCCCCGCGAACGCGGGGACCCATAACCACAGGGAGAAGTTTGGCGGAGGCTGGCAGTGAAGCGGCCTTCCCGAGGTACTCGCACCACCCCTCGCGGATAGATCACGCGGTATGGGTCCCTGCGCCCGGGCGCAAGTGCGCCCTAGGCAGGGACGACAGTTACTTCTCCGCCAGCGGGTGCAGGTCGCGCACCAGGCTCTTCAGCCGCTCCTCCACCACATGGGTGTAAATCTGCGTGGTCGAGATGTCGGTGTGGCCGAGCAGGGTCTGCACGATGCGCAAATCGGCACCATTGTGCAGGAGGTGGCTGGCAAAGGCATGGCGCAGCACGTGCGGGGAGACCAGCCGCGCCTGCAGGCCCGAGGCGACCGCGAGCTCCTTGAGGTCGCGGGCAAAGTGCTGGCGCGTCAGATGTCCGCTCTCGCCGAACGAGGGGAACAGCCACTTGGAAGCGGCGAGGCTGTTCTTCTTGTCGCCCTTCGCAGCCTCCGTCGCCGCGAGATAATCCGCCATCGCCTGGCGCGAGGCCTCGTTGAGCGGCACCAGGCGTTCCTTGTTGCCCTTGCCGCGCACCACGATCATGCGGGCGTCGCGCTTGGCCGCCGAGCGCGGCAGCGCCACCAGCTCGGAGACGCGCAGACCCGTGGCGTAGAGCACCTCGAGCAGGCTATACAGCCGCAAAGCGCGCAGCCGCTTCGCGGGCGAAGCATCCTCCGCCTCGCTCAATTCCTTGGCGCGGCGGAGCATGCGGTCGACGTCCGAGATCGACAGCACCTTCGGCAGGCCGCGGCCGCGCTTGGGGCCGGACAGGATCGCGGCGGGATCCTCAGCTCGGATGCGCTCGTTGAGGAGAAAACGATAGAGATGCCGCATCGCCGACAGCCGCCGAGCGACGCTGGTGGATTTGAAGCCGCGGGCATCGAGATCGGCGAGATAATCGCGCAAATTTTGCGTCTCGGCGTCCGCAAAATTATGGCCGGCGCGGCCCAGGAATTCCGAGAAATCGGTGAGGTCGCGGCGATAGGCGTCGAGCGTATTGGACCCGGCGCCCTGTTCCGCCGCGAGCATGTCGAGGAACAGGCCGGTGAGCTTGGCATCTGAGGGCTGGGTAGGCATGCCCAGGAGGCTATCTCCAATTTCTTGAGAAACTCACCAGCAATGTGGAGCGGGCCCGAACGCTCTCTTCGAAATTCTAGGCCATTTCGCTGATCGCCGTCGCCTGCGACCAGACCACCATCCAACGCCCCTCGCGGTGCTCGTAAGTGTCGGTGTGCCAATAGTCTGCAGGGGCAACGCGGTGGCCAGCAAAAACGATCTCCAGCCTGGCGCGATATCGGATCACGGCGTGATCGTCCTGCTGGCGGACTGCGATCGTGCCGGGTTCCCACATCAGGTACTGGATCTGCCCGCCTTGGATCGCACCCAGATATTCGCCCTTGGAGAGCGGCATGCCGATGGGCGTTATCAACTGAAACTCCGGTGCGTGAAGCGGCTCCGCCTGCGCAATGTCTCCCTCGACCAGCGCGCGCAGCCGGGCCCGTTCGGTGTTGCGGATGTACTCGGCTTGCGGTGAGTCCGTGTCGGTCGCGTGCGTCGTCATTGGTGGTTCTCCAGTTCTGCAAGAGTGGGCGAGGGGTCCAGCCGTCCTACGGCGTGGCGATCAAGCGATGGTCGATCAGGCTTTGGGCGCTGGCCCGGATGCAATCCTCGTCAGGCCGTGGTTGCCAGTTCAGCACGCGATGCGCCTTGGCGGCGCTGACGCTGAGATCGCGGTCGAGTTCGTGCACGATCATGCGCGAGCGCCCGCTGAACGGGACCAGCGCCCTCACCATCCAGTTCGGCACGTCCCCGCGCGGCAACAGGGCCGCATAAGCCGGGAACGATTTCGCCAGCACCGCGGCCAAGTCCCTCAACCAGAAAAAACCTCCGCAGACGATGAAGCGCTCTCCAGCGGCGTCAGGACAGGTCATCGCGCGGATATGGGCGTCGGCCACGTCGCGCACGTCGACGACCGCAAAGCCAAAGCGCGGCACACGCTTCAACTTGCCGCTCATCATTTGCTGGATCAGTCCGACGGACGTGCCGTATTGCGGGCCGAGCAGCGGTCCGAAGATCATGCCGGGATTGATCACGCACAGATCGAGCCCGCTGTTCCGCGCAAAGCTCCACGCGGCCTGCTCGGCCAGGGTTTTCGATTTGTAGTAGGGCGTCGCCCGCGCGCTGGTCGGATCAGTCCAATCGTTCTCGGTGTAGGGAGGCCGGCCTCCGCCGTGATTGGTGGCGGCAATCGAGGATGTCAGCACCACGCGTGCAACGCCGGCGTCATGGGCCGCGCGCACCACGCGTAGCGCACCGTCGCGCGCGGTCTGGATCAGCTCGTCTGCGTTGTCAGGCAATCCCGCCGGAAATGGCGAGGCCGTATGAATGACATAGCGACAGCCCTTCAGCGCGTCGTCCCATCCGTCGTCGGAGCAAAGATCCGTCTGGGCAAAACTGAGCGCACCGGCGGCGGCAGGCGCGGTCGCGCAAATCTGGCTCGGGATCCGGTCCCGGGCGTGCAGACTGCGGACGGTCCCGCGCACGCGATAGCCGCTCGCCAGCAGCTGGCTGGCGACATGGCCGCCGAGAAATCCGCCGATGCCAGTCACCAGGACCGTGGCGGTCGGTTGAGGAAGTTGAGAATCCAGTTGTTTTTTCAAGCTCTTGAACTCCGGTCAAGTCAAATTAGACAATTAGACTACAGTTGTCTAATCGTCTTTTGACGAATTGGACCAAAACTGTCAATATGTCTCGATGAAAGACAGCGATCACAAGGCCGGAGCAATTCTCGAGGCGGCATTGCCGGTGTTCGTCCGCCACGGCTTCCGCAAGACGTCGATGGCCGACATCGCGCGGGCGGCGGGCATCTCGCGCGCGGCGCTCTATTTGAGCTTTGGCAGCAAGGAGGAATTGTTTCGGGCGGGGTCGGAGCGGGCGCATGCCAAGACGATGCGCAGCGTCGAAGCCGCGCTCGCCGGCGACGGCGACGTATTCAGCCGGATCGAGCTGGCGATTGCAGCGTTCCAGCGCGATTTGATCGTGCCGTTCGCCGGCAGCGCGGACGCGGCAGAGCTGTTCGACGCCAATATGACGCTGGCCAAGGACATCACGCTGGCCGCACGCGCCCGGTTGGTGGCTTTGCTTGCTGGCGCACTGGCCGATGCGCAAGCGCGGAATGCGATCACCTTGGACGCTTTGAAGGCCTCACCGACAGACCTCGCCGGCATCATCGTGGCGGCGATGGAAGGCATCAAGGAGGCGCAGGCCGCGGGCCAAAATCTTCTCGAAGATACGCAGCTGTTCTTGCGCCTGCTGCGCCTCGCCCTGACGCGAAGTTCGCAGGGCGCCTGACGCGTGCAACCAATGTTTATTTCTTGAGAAACTTGTCCGGCGGGATCGTCACCGTCATTTCCCGCGACTTCGGGCTGACGAAATTGGCCAGCGCGAAGACCACGCCATAGACGATGCCGGCGATCACGGCGACGACCGTCAGGAAGCGGAACAGGCTGGGCATCGTTCTGGGGTCTCTGCAGGGACTTTGGCGGTCAGGGACTTGGCGGGCAAATTAACCAATGAAATCATCCAACATGTTCGCCGTTTCGTGGCAAGAGTCCACTGGCGAGGCCCCCTGCGGGGTCGTATAGGTGGCCAAAGCATGCCGCCTTTGGCGGCAAATCGAGCGAGATCCAAAGCGAGATCCAGAGCAATATCCATGTCCGACGCCGCGTTGCCGATACCAGCTTCGCCCGAAGCCGACATCCTGTCGGCGCTCGGTGCGCGCGCGATCGTGCTCGTCGGTATGATGGGGGTGGGCAAATCCACCATCGGCCGCCGCGTGGCTAGCAGGCTCAAGCTGCCGTTCGTCGACGCCGACACCGAGATCGAGACCTCGGCTCAGATGACCATCCCGGAGATCTTCGAGCGCCACGGTGAGCCGTATTTCCGTGACGGAGAGGCGCGGGTGATCGCGCGGCTGCTCGACAGCGGGCCGGTGGTGTTGGCGACCGGCGGCGGCGCCTTCATGCGCGAGGAGACCCGCGCGCGCATCGCCGCGAAGGCGGTTTCGATCTGGCTCAAGGCGGACCACGACGTCATCATGCGCCGGGTGCGGCGCCGTGCCGACCGCCCGCTGCTCCAGACCGCCGACCCCGAGGGAACCGTGACGCGCCTGCTCACCGAGCGCGAGCCGCTCTACAGCCATGCCGATCTCACCATCGCCTCGCGCGACGTGCCGCACGACAAGATCGTCGAGGAGACCATCGAGGCGCTGCGCGCGCATCTCTGTGGTGAGCAAGCCACCCAACCACCTGCCGACGTTGCGAGTGCCATACGATGACTGCGCCGTTGAAACATTCCGACCCCGTCAACGTCGACGTCGCGCTGGGGAATCGCGCCTATGACATTGTCATCGGCCGCGGCGTGCTGTCCTCGCTCGGCGAACGGATCGCCGCCTTGCGTCCCGGCGTGCGCACCGCGATCGTGACGGATCGCACCGTGGCCAAGCACTGGCTCGAGCCCGCCGAGGCTTCGCTTGCCGCCAGCGGCATCCCGACCTCGCGCGTCGTCGTCGCGGAAGGCGAGATCTCCAAGACCTATGCCGGCCTCGAAAAGGTCAGCGAAGCCCTGATCGCCGCCAAGATCGAGCGCAACGACCTCGTCATCGCGCTCGGCGGCGGCGTGGTCGGCGATCTCGCCGGCTTTGCCGCGGCGATCTTGCGCCGCGGTGTCGATTTCGTGCAGGTGCCGACCTCGCTGCTGGCGCAGGTCGATTCCAGCGTCGGCGGCAAGACCGGCATCAACTCGCCGCAGGGCAAGAATTTGCTTGGCGCGTTCCACCAGCCGGTGCTCGTCGTCGCCGACACCGCCGTGCTCGACACGCTGTCGCCGCGGCAGTTCCGCGCCGGCTATGCCGAGGTCGCCAAATACGGCGTGCTCGGCGACGAGGCCTTCTTCACCTGGCTGGAGAAGAACCATTCCGACATCTTCAAGGGCGGCTCGGCGCGCGAGCATGCGATCGCGACCTCCTGCCGCGCCAAGGCCGGCGTCGTCTCGCGCGATGAGCGCGAGACCGGCGAGCGCGCTCTGCTCAATCTCGGCCATACCTTCGGCCACGCGCTGGAAGCTGCGACCGGCTTCTCCGACCGCCTGTTCCACGGTGAAGGCGTTGCCATCGGCATGACGCTGGCGGCGCAGTTCTCGGCCAAGCTCGGCATGATCGGCGAGCAGGACGCGGCGCGCGTCGAGCGGCATCTGATCGAAGCCGGCCTGCCGACGCGCCTGCAGGACATCGCGGGTTTTGCGCAGGAGGGGCTTGCCGATGCCGATGCGCTGATGGCCCTGATGGCGCAGGACAAGAAGGTCACGCGCGGCAAGCTCACCTTCATCCTGCTGGAGGCCGTCGGGCGCGCGGTGATCGCGAAGGATGTCGAGCCGGCCCCGGTGCGGGACTTCCTGAAGTCGAAATTATCGCAGTGATGGCGGGATCGTCTGGATCGGCCGCCCGCAATGAGGCGCGGATGATCAAGGCGGTCGCGAGGCAAACATGAGCTCGATCTCGATCAATCTGCTGCTTGCGGTCCTCCTGCTCGCCGCCAACGCGTTTTACGTGGCAGCCGAGTTTGCGCTCGTGAAGAGCCGCGGCTTCCGCGTCAAGGCCATGGTGGAGCAGAACCGCTTCGGCGCGCGCCTGTTGCAGACCATGATGGGGAACATCGAATCCTATCTCGCCTGCTGCCAGCTCGGCATCACCATGGCCTCGCTCGGTCTTGGCTGGATCGGCGAGCCGACCGTGTCTGCGCTGCTGAGCCCGATCCTCCAGCCGCTCGGACTATCGGAGGCCACGCTGCACTTCACCTCGTTCGTGGCGGGGTTCCTGGTTTTCTCCTCCCTGCACATCATCATCGGCGAGCAGGTGCCGAAGACGCTGGCGATCAGGGAGCCGATGCCGGTGTCGCAGTGGATCGCCTATCCGCTTCATGCCTCCTACCTTGTGTTCTATCCGCTGAGCTGGTGTCTCAACACGGCGTCGGGCGCGATCCTGCGTCTGATCGGCGTCCAGGAGTTTTCGCAGCACGAGATCCTGACGGATTCCGAGATCGAGGGCTTGGTCGAGGAATCCGCGGTGCACGGCAAGATCGAGAGCGGCGAGGCCGAATACATTCACAACGTCTTCCGCCTCGGCGAGCTCACCGTGTCCGACGTGATGGTTCACCGCACCGCCATGGTGATGATCAATGCCGACCTGCCGCCGGAAGAGCTGGTGCGGGAGGTGCTGGCCACCGAATACACCCGCATTCCGCTGTGGCGCGACAAGTCGGAGAACATCATCGGCATCCTGCACGCCAAGGATCTGTTGCGGGCCATCCGCGTCTCGGAAGGTGATACTTCGCGCATCGACGTCACCACCATCATGCTGCCGCCCTGGTTCGTGCCGGAAATGCGGCCAATATCCCAGCAGCTCAAGGCGTTCCGTCGCCGCAAGACCCATTTCGCGCTCGTCGTCGACGAGTATGGCGAGGTTGAAGGCCTCGTGACGCTGGAAGACATTTTGGAGGAGATCGTCGGCGACATCTCCGACGAGCACGACGTGGTGGTCGCCGGCGTAAGGCGCCAGCCCGACGGCTCCGTCGTGGTCGACGGCTCGGTGCCGATCCGCGATCTCAACCGTGCGCTGGACTGGCGTCTGCCCGACGAAGAGGCAACGACGGTGGCGGGCCTCGTCATTCACGAGGCGCGCTCGATTCCCGACCGCGGCCAGAGCTTCACCTTCCACGGCTTCCGCTTCCGCGTCCTCCGCCGCGAACGCAACCGTATCACCGCGCTCCGTATTTCACCGGTAGCGCGCGAGTCCGAGCTGGAAGAGGTCAAGCCGCGAAGGGCCGGGACGTCGTTCTGATTTTCTTACCCTCCCCTGGAGGGTAAGCGAAGTCAGCCTTCCCCCGGCGCCTTCGCCTGGATCGCCAGCGCGTGCACGCTGCCGGAGAGTTCCGCGGCCAGCGCCGAATTTATCATGCGGTGGCGCTCGACCCGGCTCTTCCCTTTGAAGGCTTGAGACACGATATACACACGGAAGTGCGTCTCACCGCCGGGCCGATGGCCGGCGTGGCCTTCATGCAGATGTGACTCGTCGACGACCTCGAGGCTTTCGGGCGTGAAAGCTTCCTGCAACTTGTTGCTGATAGTGTCTTTCATAACCATGAGTGCCATTAAAGCGCGTCATCAAGCCCCGTCAATTGCCGGGGTTAGCAGCTAATTGCAATGTCAAGACTTGAAGGTTTTTGCATTGCGTAGTCAAAGTCAGCCATGCCGATCGATTCATCAAAGTTCTTCGACTCCATCCGCGTGAAGCCGCGGGGCAAGCAGCCGGAAGTGAAGCCGCGCGACACCGCGGTCGGTTGCGAATGGGCCGGATGCCAGAACAAGGGCGCGCATCGCGCGCCGAAAGGCCGTGAGAACCAGCGCGAGTACTGGCACTTCTGCCTGAACCATGTGCGCGAGTACAACCAGAACTACAATTTCTTCTCCGGCATGAATGCCGATGCCGTCGCGCGCTATCAGAAGGATGCGCTGACCGGCCACCGCCCGACCTGGAAGATGGGCGCCAATGGCGGCAAGAAGGGTGCGGAAGCCGAGATCGACATGGCGGCCGATCCGTTCAGCATGTTCAGTGAGATCAACGGCCGCGCCGGCTGGCGGAAGGGCCCGGACGCTCAGCCCAAGGCCGAGACGCGCAAGGTCATGAACGCCGAGCGCAAGGCGCTCCAGGTCATGGGCCTTGGCCCCGATTCCACGCTCGCCGACGTCAAGACCAAGTACAAGGCGCTGGTCAAGCAGCACCACCCCGACGCCAACGGCGGCGACCGCTCGACGGAAGACCGCCTGATCGAGATCATCAAGGCGTATAATTATCTGAAGACGGTGGTGCGCGAGGTGTAGGGGCCTCGCGCGCGCTGTGTAGGTGCGAGGGCGCCTCGGCGCCAATCCCTCCGTGTCGTCCCGGACAAGCGCAGCGCAGATCCGGGACCCATAATCCCAGGGAGCAGTTTGGCGAAGACTCGTAGTGAAATAGTCTTCCCGCGGTACTCACACCTGTCTTTCACCGATAAATCACGCGGTATGGGTCCCTGCTTTCGCAGGGACGACAGCGGAGTGCGGGGCGCCGCCCCGTAGCCCGGATGGAGCGTTAGCGTAATCCGGGGCCTTCTCACACAACGACGGCTTTCCCGGATTGCGCTTTGCTCCATCCGGGCTACTTCATCATTCCTCCGGCATCGCCCCCACATACGACGAACTCGGCCGGATCAACCGCCCGGTCCGCTGCTGCTCGCGGGCATGCGCGGTCCAGCCTGCGGCGCGCGCGACTGCGAAGATCGGCGTGAACGCCTGCCTCGGGATCGCGAGCGCATCGAGCAGGATGGCGGTGAAGAACTCGACATTGGTTTCCAGCGGCCGCTCCGGATTCTTCTTGCGCAGGGCGGCGCGGATGTAGGCCTCGACCTCGCCGGCGAAGGGCAAATCGGTGCCGTTGGACGCCAGCGCCTCGACTGCAGTCTTGAGCACATCGGCGCGCGGATCGCGCACGCGGTAGACGCGGTGGCCAAAGCCCATCATCCGTTCGCCGCGGGCCAGCGCCGCATCCACCCAGGGCTGGATGCGTTCGCGCGAGCCGATCGCGTCCAACATTTCCAGCACCGGCTCAGGCGCGCCGCCATGCAGCGGGCCCGTGAGCGCGCAATAGCCCGCGGTCACTGCGGCAAACAGATCGGCTTGCGTCGAAGCCACCACGCGCGCGGTGAAGGTCGAGGCATTCATGCCGTGGTCGCTGGCGGTGACGAGATAGGCATCGAGCGCGGTGACTTCGCGTGTTTCAGGCGCGCGCCCGTGCAACATCCGAAGCGTATCGGCAGCATGGCTGACATTGGGATCCGGCGTGACCGGCTCGAGCCCCTTGGCGCGCCGGACCAGCGCGCCTGCGATCACCGGAAATGCGCCGACGATCGTTGCCTCGTGCTCCAGCCCGTTCTCCGCGCGCAGCCCCGCGACCGCCGCGCGAAATCCGTCGACGACGCCCATGCCGCGCGTTGCCGGCAGCAGGTCCGGCAGCCGCGCGAAGGCGCGCTCGCGCGCCGCACCCAGGCTCGCCCGCACATTGGCCTCGGTGAGGGTGGTCTTGCTGGCGCCGTTCCAGAGCCGGGCGGTGACGCCTTCATAGCTCGAGACAGCGGCGAGGCGGCCGACATGCTCGCCGGCGATGATCAGTTCGCCGCGCTCGCCGTCGACATGGCTCAGCACCGTCTCGGCCGCGGGAACGCCGTCCAGCCCGATCTGGCTTTTGGTGAGGTGGATGTTCATGGCCCAAATCTCCCTTTGCGTTGCACCAAGGAAAATTCGGGCCTCTCGACAGATTGATCAATCTTGATTACATAAATCAATATGAAAAATTCCGAGGGGCTCTACCTCTCCGCCCGGGAAGCCGCCGCCGAACTCGCGATCTCGCCGGCCACGCTCTACGCCTATGTCAGCCGCGGCCTGATCCGCTCCGAGCCGACGCCGGATTCGCGCAAGAACCGCTACCGTGCCGAGGACGTCCGCGCGCTGAAGGAGCGCCGGGTGCCATCGCCGGAGCCGCGCGGCCTGCGCAGCTTCGACGCCGATCTGCCGGTGATGGACACCGAGATCTCGACCATCACCGAGGAGGGCGCGATCTATCGCGGCGTCAATTGCGTCGATCTCGCCGAGAACGACACGCTGGAGCACACCGCGACGCTGCTCTGGGACGTCTTCGACGTCGACCCGTTCGCTCCGGACAATCAGCCCGCGCTCTCCGAAGAGATGCGCACGATCGGGCAAGCCGCACGCCGGGCCGCGCCGATCGACCGCGCCATCGCCGTGCTCGCGCTGGCCGCGAGCGTCGATCCTCGTGCGTTCACCCGCGCGCCCGACGGCCGCGCCATGGTCGGCGGACGGATCGTCCGGCTGCTGGTCGCGACCATGCTCAATGCCGAACCCTCGGCCGAGCCGCTGCATCAGCAGATCGCAAAAGCCTGGGCGGCGGACAACAAGCACGCGCCCGATCTGATCCGCCGCGCGCTGGTGCTGCTCGCCGATCATGAGTTGAATGCTTCGACCTTCACCGCACGCTGCGCGGCCTCGACCGGCCTCAATCTCTACGATGCCGTGATCGCCGGTCTCGCCGCATTGAAGGGACCCAAACATGGCGGCGCGAGCGTGCTGGCCTCGCAGCTCGTCAAGACCCTGATCGATCGCGACGTCGCCCCGATGGTGCGTGAGCGCGTCGCGCTCGGCGAACGTTTTGCCGGCTTTGGCCATGGCGTCTACAAGCGCGGCGATCCCCGCGCGCAATCGCTGCTGAATGCGCTCTCCCGCGCCGGCGCGCCGCGAAAATTCACGCGCGAGGTGCCGGAGCGGATCGCGGAAGCGACCGGCGAATTCGTCAATATCGACTATGCGCTCGCGGTGCTCGTGCACGCGCTGCGCCTGCCCGCCGGCAGCGAGCTCGCTCTGTTCGCCATGGCCCGCAGCGTCGGCTGGATCGCGCACGCCAGCGAGCAATTGCAGTTCGGGAAGCTGATCAGGCCAAGGGCGCGGTATGTGGGACCTGCGCCGGGGAGGCGGGTGGGGGCTGCGCCGCTGAAGGGCTAAGGGGGGCACCCATAAGTCCGCGAGACCCCACTTGTGATGTTTGTTGTGCCGCTTCGGAGCGGAGGTCCGCGCCGGCCTCCGGCAAGGCCTCCTCGTGGCAAGAACGCACAGTCGATTCGTGAGTTCATGCCGTAGCGAACCTCAAGGCTTCGGCCCTCTCGGGGCCCCCGACCTTGGGGCCTTGGCAAATACGTCGTCCCACGGCGGATCCGGCGGAAAAACCTCACCCAGGAACGCGACGAAGGCCTTCACGTTTGGATTGCCTCGACGGCTTTCCGGCCATAACGCGGTGATGTTGGTTCTAGGGACGACGAAATCTTGCAGGACGGGTACGAGTTCGTTGCGTCTGACATAAGGAGCAGCGACGAAAGTGGGGGTAACACCGATGCCACCGCCCGCCGCAACGACGGTGGCCACAGCCTCGCTAACATCGGTGATGATGGCCGCATCGGGCATGATCTCGACCAGGCGGTCGCCGATGAGGAAGGGCCAGCGAAATGTCTGGCCCGAACTCTGGAAGCGAAAGTTCACACAGTTATGGTTGACCAGTTCGTCGGGATGGATTGGCGTGCCGCGCCGGGCCAGATAGTCGGGGGAAGCGAAAGCGCAGATGCGGTGCGGGGCGAGCTGACGCGAGATCAGCCGGGAGTCCGCGAGATCGCCGACGCGGATCGCGACATCGATGCCCTCTTCGATCAGATCAACGTAGCGGTCGCCGATCCGCAACTCGATCATGAGCTTCGGATAGTGCTGTCGAAAGCGTGGCAGGGCCGGCGAGAGAATATTCACGCCGATAGGTAGCGGCGCGGCGATCCTCAGCGTGCCCGCAGGTTCGGAACGCGCCGCCGCCGCCGCTTGCTCGATCGCGTCCGCCTCGCGCAAAAGCCGCAGCGTCCGCTCGTGCAGGTCCCGCCCCTCTGGCGTCAGAGTGAGCGAGCGCGTCGTACGGCTGAACAGGCGCAGGCCGAGGTGCTGCTCCAGCCGTTGCACGCTCTTGCTGATCGCAGATGGCGAGACACCAAGTGCACGAGCGGCGGCTGAATAGCTGCCAAGGGAGCCGGAGCGGGCAAACGCGATGAGGCCGGTCAGTCGATCGAGGGCGATTTGTGCCATGATGGAATAACAAAACCGAAGATTGGCTCAATTTTCAAGTAAAACTCATTGGCCTAGGTTTCCATTCATCGGCGGCGCGTTGCGCGCCCGCTCTTGAAAGGACCGACTCCGGTGACCGACTCTGCTCCTCAGACCCTCCAAGATCGCAACGTCGTCATCTTCGGCGGCACATCCGGCATCGGCCTGGCTGCCGCGCAGCAGGCCAAAGCGGCGGGCGCCAAGGTTATCGTTATTGGTTACGACCCCGTCGGAGCCGAGCGAGTTGCCGCGGAGAACGGATTCGCCGGCTGGCGGGCTGCCGACGTGACCAAGCCTGAGACCGTTGCCGCAGCCCTTGCCGACATCCCGCAAGTCGACCATCTCGTTCTGCTTGCGGGCAGCTTCGTTGCAGGCAAAGTGTTGGAGGCAGATGTCGCCTACCTGCGCCGCGCCTTCGATGAGCGAATTTGGGCGGCCGTGCATGTGTTGCGAAGCCTTGGGGACCGGCTCGGCGCCGACGGGTCCGTCACGTTCATTTCCGGAGCCTTGGCCGATCGACCCAACGCATATGGCACGTCCGTGCTCGCGGCCGCCTCCGCTGCGATGGAGGCCTTCGCCCGTGGCCTTGCCCTGGAGCTGGCACCACGCCGCGTGAATACCTTGTCGCCTGGGACGATCGACACCCCGCTCCTCGCACGTACGCTTGGCGAGGGCCGTGATGCCTACGTGGCGGCGCTGAAAGAAAAGCTTCCGCTGCACCGTATTGGCACTGCGCAGGAAGCCGGGAATGCCGTGGTCTTCCTGATGAGCAACGAATTCATGAACGGCGAGACGCTGCATGTCGATGGCGGTGCGCGTCTGGTCTGATTGCCCCTGTGTCCGCGGCTTTGTTTCCGCGACGCCGCCCCAACAAGATGAGATTACGAAAGGCCGCGAGATGACGACCGACAATATCGATTTCGACCATCTGCTGCGCTCAAATCTGGAGCGCGTCTTCAACGAGCGGGACGACGACAAACGTCGAACCGCCATCGCCGAACTGTTCGTTGAGGAGCCCGTCATGTACGAGCCGACGGATATCGTTCAGGGACGGGCAGAAATTTCGCGCGTTGCCGCAAACCTTTTGAAGCAGTTCGGGCCGACGTTCCGTTTTATCCCCGACGGCGTCGCTGTCGGGCATCATGGCCTGGCGCATCTGGCTTGGCACGCAGGGCCCGAGGACGGGCCGGTCGCGGTGACTGGGGCGGACGTGGCCGAAATTGAAGGCGGTAAGATCGCGCGGCTATGGGTGCTACTCAACGCGCAGAAGAGCAAATAGCGTCGCCGCCTCTAAGCTCGCGGCTTCGCTTCCGCGACGCCGCCGGCGTTCCGCCGGCGATAAATCCACACCGCCACGCCGACCACGATCGCTACGCCGACCACGGTCAAAATCCACATGTGCTTAAAGAGATGCGCGTGGTGATGCAGCCCGGCATATTCGTGCAGGGCCGATACCGCCAGCACGCCCGGCAGCACATGGGCGGGCGCCCAGACCAGGATCGCCGGGATGTTCACGGCGTAGAATTTTGCCGGCGCCATGCCGAGCGCGCCCGCTGTGACCGGCACGAAGGCGCGGATTGGCGGCACGAAGCGGGCGAAGAACACCGCCCAGGTGCCGAAGCGGTGGAAGAAGCTTTCGCTCTCGGCGACCACGCGCGGATAATTGGTCAGCGGCCAGGTGTTGAGGATCTCGCGCTGCTGTCGGTGCCCGATCCAATAGGCCGAGCCGTCACCGAGCACGGCGCCGACCGCCGCCGCGAGCAGCACCCAATGCAGCTTCAGCTCTCCGCCCGGAACCAGGGCGCTGAGCGCCAGGATGATGGTCGAGCCGGGGATCACCGATCCCACCACCGGGACCGCTTCGAGCAAGGCTGCCAGGAACAGGGTCAGATAGGCCAGCCACGGATGGGCCGAGACGAACGAGATGAGGGGATCGAGGAAGGACGTCACGTTGTCTCTTGAGGGGCTGGAGCTCGGAGCTTTGGACCCTACATAAGTAACCGCATACGGCCAAAGTGCCACTCGCACGGAACGGGCGTGACGCGCCCGAATTTGGGCGTGATTCGCAAGGCAGCCCTCCAAAAACTGCGTTCCTTGCCTATCTAAATGAAAAGACAATGGAACTTTGATTTGTGGGCGGGCTTCTGCCGGCCACCTGTCTCTGATAGGTTGAGTTTCAGCACCCAGCCGCAGCCAACGTGCGAATAACCGGTTTCGGGACCGCCCGGGACCTCGGAGGATTGATGACGACCGCCGCTCTGTCCAAAGTTGAGGAAGTTTCCGGTCTGCCCGACATGAAGGTGTCGGTGCGGCAGGTATTCGGGATCGACAGCGATCTCGAAGTCCCCGCCTATTCCGAAGTCGATCCTCACGTGCCCGAAGTCGATTCCGATTACCGCTTCGACCGCGCCACCACGCTCGCCATTCTCGCCGGCTTCGCCCGCAACCGCCGCGTGATGGTGACCGGCTATCACGGCACCGGCAAATCCACCCATATCGAGCAGGTCGCCGCGCGTCTGAACTGGCCCTGCGTGCGCGTCAACCTCGACAGCCACATCAGCCGTATCGACCTCGTCGGCAAGGATTCCATCGTGGTCCGCGACGGCAAGCAGGTCACCGAATTCCGCGACGGCATTTTGCCCTGGGCGCTCCAGAACAACGTCGCGCTGGTGTTCGACGAATACGATGCTGGTCGCCCGGACGTGATGTTCGTGATCCAGCGCGTGCTGGAAGTTTCCGGCCGCCTGACGCTGCTGGACCAGAACAAGGTGATCAAGCCGCATCCGGCTTTCCGCATGTTCTCGACCGCCAATACGGTCGGCCTCGGCGATACCTCGGGCCTCTATCACGGCACTCAGCAGATCAACCAGGGCCAGATGGACCGCTGGTCGATCGTCACCACGCTGAACTATCTCAGCCATGACGAGGAAGTGGAGATCGTGCTGGCCAAGGCCAAGCACTATCGCACGCAGGAAGGCCGCGACATCGTCAACAAGATGGTGCGCCTCGCCGATCTCACCCGTAACGCTTTCGCCAATGGCGATCTGTCGACGGTGATGAGCCCGCGCACGGTGATCACCTGGGCTGAAAACGCCGACATCTTCGGCGATATCGGCTTTGCCTTCCGCGTCACCTTCCTCAACAAGTGCGATGAGCTCGAGCGCCCGCTGGTCGCCGAGTTCTACCAGCGCTGCTTCAACGCGGAGCTGCCGGAATCGGCGGTCAACGTGGCACTGTCCTGATCTCTCTCGGTGTGTCGTCCCGGCGAACGCCGGGACCCATACCGCGTGATGTCTCGATTGAAGCGCGCTGATAGTTTCCCTGACTGACTACCGCCGGTGGCTATGGGTCCCGCTTTCGCGGGGACGACGGTGAGATCGAGATGAGCACCACCTCCAACTCCAAATTCCGTAACACCAAGGAAGCCCCGACCGAGCCGTTCAAACGCTCGGTGGCGTCCTGCCTCAAGGCGATCGCCAAGACGCCGGAGCTCGACGTCTCCTTCGCGGCCGAGCGGCCGGGGCTGGCGCCGGGCAAGGCGCGGCTGCCCGAGCCCGCGCGAAAAATGACCAAGCGTGATGCCGCCATCGTGCGCGGTCACGCCGATTCCATCGCGCTCAAGATCGCCTGTCACGACGCAAAACTGCATCGCAAGCTGATGCCCGGCAATCCGCAGGCGCGCGGCGTGTTCGAGGCGGTGGAGCAGGCGAGGGTGGAGGCGATCGGCGCGCGCCGCATGGCGGGCGTTGCGAAAAACCTCACCGCGATGCTCGACGACCATTTTCATCGCGGCAAGTTCGACGAGATCACCGACCGTGCCGACGCGCCGCTGGCGGATGCGCTGGCTATGCTGGTGCGTGAGCGCCTGACCGGCATGGCGCCGCCGACCGCCGCGAAGAAGATGGTCGATCTCTGGCGTCCCATTCTCGAAGACAAGATCGGCAAGCGGCTCGACCGGCTCGACACCCTGGTCGAGGACCAGACCCGGTTCGGCGACGCCGTGCACGATCTCCTGACGGCGCTCGATATCGGCGACGAGCGCAACGCCGACAGCGAAGACAATGACGAGAACGACGAGAACCAGGACGGCGATAACGACCAGTCCGGCGCCGAGGGCTCGCCCGATTCCGACGCCGCGCAGGAGATGAGCGCCGACCAGGCGCAGGCCTCGTCGGAAGAGATGAGCGAGAGCGCGATGGAAAGCGCGCAGGCCTCGACCTCCGACACGTTCGACGACGGCGAGCTCGGCGACGACGAGACGCCGGGCGAGGCGACGCGTCCGAACTCGCACGGCAAGAACGAGCCGCGCGGGCCGGAATATCACGCCTTCGCGCCGAAATTCGACGAGATCATCGCCGCCGAAGACCTCTGCGACCATGACGAGCTGGAGCGCCTGCGCGCCTATCTCGACAAGCAGCTCGCGCATCTGCAAGGCATCGTCGCCCGCCTCGCCAATCGCCTGCAGCGCCGCCTGATGGCGCAGCAGAACCGCGCCTGGGAGTTCGATCTCGAAGAGGGCATTCTGGACCCCGCGCGCCTGTCGCGCGTCGTCACCGATCCCTATCACCCGCTGTCCTTCATGCACGAGAAGGAAGCGACGTTCCGCGACACCGTGGTGACGCTGCTGCTCGACAATTCCGGCTCGATGCGCGGACGGCCCATCACGGTCGCCGCGACCTGCGCCGACATTCTCGCGCGCACGCTGGAGCGTTGCGGCGTCAAGGTCGAGATTTTGGGATTTACCACGCGCGCCTGGAAGGGTGGCCAGTCCCGCGAGGCGTGGCTTGCCGCCGGCAAGCCGGCCAATCCCGGCCGCCTCAACGATCTCCGCCACATCATCTACAAGTCGGCGGATGCCCCGTGGCGTCGTGCGCGGAAGAATCTCGGCCTGATGATGCGCGAGGGGCTCCTCAAGGAGAACATCGACGGTGAGGCGCTGGACTGGGCGCACAAGCGCCTGCTCGGCCGGCCCGAGCAGCGCAAGATCCTGATGATGATCTCGGAC
Organism: Bradyrhizobium shewense; assembly: GCF_900094605.1. Classification (GTDB taxonomy): domain Bacteria; phylum Pseudomonadota; class Alphaproteobacteria; order Rhizobiales; family Xanthobacteraceae; genus Bradyrhizobium; species Bradyrhizobium shewense. The sequence continues at coordinate 83,332 of NZ_FMAI01000029.1, forward strand.
GGTGCGCCGGTCGACGATTCCACGCTGTCGGTCAATCCCGGCAATTATCTCGAGCGGCACCTGCGCCACATCATCGAGGAGATCGAGACCCGCTCGCCGGTCGAGCTGATCGCGATCGGCATCGGTCACGACGTGACGCGCTACTACCGCCGCGCGGTGACGATCGTGGATGCCGAAGAGCTCGGCGGCGCCATCACCGAGAAGCTCGCAGAGCTCTTCAGCGAGACCAACACCGCACCAACCCAGCCGGCCGGTCGCCCGCGACGCAAATTGCATTCGTGAGCACGCATCGATCCCGCCGCAGCTTTATCGGCTTTGCAGCGGCGGGATTCTCCACTCTCGCAGTCTCTCGCTTCGCGCTGGCGCAAGCCGCGGCCGAGCCGCCGCCGCGCGCGCTTCAGGTCGAGAACGCCGTCGTCGAGCTTGTCAGCGTCGAGGTCAACGCGCGCGCCATTCCAAATTTCGAGCCGCGCGACCGCACGCGCACGCGCTTCGGCTCGCTGGAATATCGCAGCGGCCTGGTGCTGACCTCGCGCTATCGCGGCTTCGGCGGATTGTCCGGCATCCGGCTCGATGCCAAGGGCGAGGGCTTCCTCGCGGTTTCCGACCAGGGCGGCTGGTTCACCGGTCGCATCCGCTACGCCAGTGGCAAGATGACCGGCCTCGACGACGTCGAGGCCGCGCCGCTGCTCGGCGCCGAGGGGCGGCCGATCACGGAAAAGCGCCTGTGGTGGGATTCGGAATCGATCGCGCGCGACGGCAATTTCGTCTATGTCGGGCTCGAGCGCGTCAACCAGATCCTGCGCTACGATTTTTCCAAGGGCGGCACGCGCGCGCGCGGCGAGGTGATGCCGGTGCCGGCGGGGATCCACAAGCTGCCCTCCAACAAGGGGCTGGAGGCGCTGGTCGTCGTGCCCAAAGAAAAGGACAAGGGCAAAGACCAGAACATGCCGCTCGCGGGCACCCTGATCGCCTTCTCCGAGCGCGGGCTGGATGCCGACGGCAACCTCGTCGCCTTCCTGATCGGTGGTCCCACGCCCGGCCAGTTCAGCGTGCGCCGCACCGAGAAATACGACATCAGCGATGCCGTGCTGCTGCCCTCCGGCGAGCTTCTGATCCTCGAACGCAAATTCTCCTGGTTCACCGGCGTCAACATCCGCATCCGCTCGATCCCGCTGAAGTCGATCGCTCCGGGCGCGCTGGTCGACGGCCCCGCGCTGTTCGCCGCCGATCTCGGCCACGAGATCGACAACATGGAAGGCATCGACGCCCACGTCACGGCCGACGGCGAGACCGTGCTGACGCTGATCTCCGACGACAATTTCTCGATGCTGCAGCGAACCTTGCTGCTGCAATTTACGCTGGCGGAGTAAGGCGGCGCCGCTGTCGTCCGGGGCGCGCCCCAATCTCCACTGTCGTCCCGGACAAGCGCGCCTCAAGCGCGCGCAGAGCCGGCAACTGTTATTGGGGGCCGGCCTTCAGGTACGGTTTCCTGTCGCGCATCATAGCGTTAAGGACCGTTAGCAGCTTCCTGGCAACGGCAATGAGGGCGAGCTTGGCCGGTTTGCCGACCTGTCGCAATCTTTCATAGAAGGCCTTGAACGGATCGGCCCGTCGAACCGCGTTGAGAGCAGCCATGTAGAGAGCGTCGCGAACGCGCTTTCGACCGCCGGCGATCTTGCGTTTGCCACGGAAGGCGCCGCTGTCGACGTTGAAGGGGGCAAGGCCGGCGAGCGCCGCGATCTGCTTGGCTCCGACGTGTCCGAGTTCC
>NZ_FMAI01000051.1 GCF_900094605.1 Bradyrhizobium shewense
GGCGGATTCAAACGGTCGTCGCAACACCCTGAAGTTGGAGGTTGCGATGAAAGTTGTAAGTCGACGTTCGGCACGGTCAGGACGAGCGCCATTTGCCATCGCCAGGCCGGCCGTCTGTGGCCGGACGCGATGAACAGAATAGATTTTGGAGGGCGATTGCCACAAGACAGAGCAGCGAAGATGCTGCGTTTGAGGCCGGCTTATCGCAACCTGTCGGAAGCAGATTGTTCCGAAAGGCAGGCGGCATGCCACCAGCGATGTTCAGATCTTCGGCCAAGCCTCTCTCCAGGCGCTACCTTTCATTGGCTGAACGCGAGGAAATCGCCCGAACAGACGGCCTGCTTACGAACGGGACGCGTGTTGCGCGTGCCCAGGGGGCGCGTACGCAGGCGGGGCAAGGGCTTTGTCTCGCCGGAGATCATGATCAGTGAGCGTCCGCTGAAGCGGCCGATCGAGCCGTGCCGGGACATTGGGAGGGAGACCTCATCCTCGGTCTTGGCAGCTCGGCGATCGGCACGTTGGTCGAACGCACGACACGCTTCACAATGCTGTTGCACCTTCCCCGGTTAGCGGGGCATGGCGAAGCTCCGCGCAAGAAGAACGGACCTGTGCTTGCGGGACACGGGGCGGAAGCCGTGCGTGACGCGATCTCGCGCACCATCATCACTTTGCCCGAAGAACTACGTCGCACGCTGACTTGGGATCAAGGAGCCGAAATGGCTCAGCACAACCGCCTCAAGATCGAAGAGCGGACATCCAAGTCTACTTCTGCGACCCGCAAAGCCCTTGGCTGCGCGGCACTAACGAGAACACCAACGGGTTGCTGCGGCAGTACTTTCCGAAAGGCACAGACCTGAGCATCCACAGCGCCGACGAGATATCCGCTGTAGCAGCGGCCCTCAACGCCCGACCGAGAAAGACACTGGGCTGGAAAACGCCGGCAGAAGCGCTTGACGAATTACTGTCATGAGTGAAAACAATTGGTGTTGCGACGACCGTTTGAATCCGCCCAATATGCCTCGGCGGATTACCGCAAGCTGATGCAATCCGCCGGCCTCAGGGTGTCGATGAGCCGCAAAGGCAACTGCTATGACAATGCTCCAATGGTTCTTTCACACACTCAAGACCGAGCTCGTCCACCACAGGCACTATGCAAGGGCAGACGCCACACGGGATATCTTTGCCTATGTCGAGGGCTTCTACAATCGAACTCGTCGTCACTCCGCCATTGGCTACATCAGCCCGATCGAGATGGAGCTAAAGCAGCTTAACCCTGTCCATTTTTTTGGGGCAAGATCAATGTTGTATACGACGCGGCCGATCTACCGCCGCTGCGCCTCGATGCCCGTGGCCGTGCCCTTGGAGTGTTCTGCGTTCTGCACATTCGGTTCACCCTGCGCTTGCGTCGCTTGATGGCTGCACCGCTTGGCCGCTCAGCATCCCGTGATGTGAACGCAACGCCGTGGAACCATGGTGTCCAGATCGCAATGGAATATGCCGTCGCCAGGATGGCGAGATAGCGGCCGCCCCCATTAGGATCTTGGCGAATATAAGCCTGAGCGACAGGATTTGCGCCGTCGGGCCGATCAGGAACAGCGTAAGGAACGCGACGCCGGGGAGCGCTAGCCAGATTGGATCGACCATGAACTTCCGCTTTCCGAGTGGAAAAGAGTGACCGACACCTAGGCGACGCTAGGCGCTTGTCCGCCACTCTGGCCGGGCACTCCTTCTGCAGCGTCAAGCTGCATTGGTCAGGCCCGCTTCGCAACTTACGCCGAGACGATTGACGACGCGTAGCGGTTCTCGGGGCGACGCAGTCCTAAATGGTCGCGCAATGTATGTCCGGTATAGTCGGTGCGAAATATCCCTCGACGCTGCAATTCCGGAACTACCTTCTCGACATAATCCCTCAAGGTGCTGGGCAATGCCGGAAACGAGATCATGAATCCGTCGCAGGCGCCAGCCTCGATCCAGGATTCCATATGATCCGCAACCTGTGCTGCCGTTCCGCAGAAAGCGGCCTTGCTACGATTGTAACGCCTTGCGGTTTCGCGCAACGTCAATCTCTCGCGGATCATCTCTGTTATTTCGTCGAAAAAGGCCTTCTGGAAGTTTGAGGACTTTGGAATCCGGTGCTCAGGGACCGGCTGGTCCAGCGGAAGATCGGACAGATCGGTACCGAGGTCCTGCCCCAGCCGAAACACGCCAACATCCGGATGAATAAGATTTTGCCAGCCCTCGAGCTTCTCGTGGGCCTCCTGCTCGCTCTCGCCAATCACCACTGTGATGGCAGACGCAATTTTCAGGTCGTCTGGGTGACGGCCGAACTTGCCCATTCGCTGCTGGAGGTCCCCGTAGAACTCTTTCGCCTTTCCGAGCGTGCCGCTCGGTCCGAAGACCACCTCGGCGACTTCAGCCGCGAAATCGCGGCCCGCGTCCGAGGCGCCTGCCTGGATGATGACCGGCCTACCTTGCGGCGTCCTCTCGATATTGAGGGCGCCCTGTACGGTGAAATATTTGCCCTTGTGATCAACTGTGTGGAGCTTTTCTGGCAAGAAACTCAGGCAGGCGCTCCGATCGTACACGAATGCGCCGTCCTCCCAACTGTCCCAGAGCGCCTCGACAACCTGCCAGAATTCGCGGGCTTTCGCATACCGCTCGCCATGCGGCGGCAGACGATCCAGTCCGAAATTGCGGGCCGCATAGTCGTTAGCCGACGTCACAACGTTCCACGCTGCCCGCCCGTGCGAGATATGATCCAGCGACGCAAACTGCCGGGCGAGGTTGTAGGGCTCGAAAAAGCTGGTCGAAGCTGTTGCACCGAGGCCGATATGGGTAGTTGCGCCGGCAACCGCGGACAATAGTGTAATCGGCTCCAGCACGTTCGTGTACGACGGCGACCTGCTCCAGGCCTGCAGATTATCGGTGGGCGCGCCCGGAGTATCGGCAAGCATGAAGAAATCGAGCTTGCCGCGCTCCGCCAACTGCGCCATCGCGCGATAGTATTCGATGCTCGTCGACGCACTTGGCTGAGCCTCTTCCATCAGCCATGACGCCGAATGAGTTCCGTTGGCAAGAATCATTGCACCGACAACAATTTGCTTCTTCTTGCTCATCGCCGTCTCCCTGTTTTTCTGTAACACGGCCAAGCGACAACAACTTCTCTGCGGTGCGCGATGTGGTCCGATTAGCCTTAGGCAACAATGTAAAGGCGTGTTGAAGCCAAAGATCGACGGAAATCGCCGGATGTTGGCGAAATTCTGCAAAGTGAGCCAGGAACCGTGGGATTCACTAGCATCGATCTTCCCTTCCGAATCAAGAGCGGCTCTCGGGATGAAGATGTCCTCTCCTACGCTCGCTGAATGGACACCAGTCTCGAGCACCACGCCTTGGCAAGGCTGCAGCAGATGTGCTGATCACCTTCGATGTGATCTGCGACGCGCTGCGGAATTCGAACATGGCCGCATCTTCCACGAAGGTCATGCCGACGACGCATCCTGAATTCCGCCGGACGACTTGGCGGGTTCTTGTCGAGATGCAAATGCTCGGGCCGCGCGCACATCATTACCAAGCCCATCGTCTGGGCTTGGCCGACGACAAAGCTAGCGAAGCGGTCGGTCCGTCGTAGCGATCGATATTATTGAGCTCGCCATGCCAGCCAACGCTCCTGAAGATAATCCGCATTGGTCTTGCCGTCCGCGCGTTTCTCCAAAAACCAGGGAACGTCGAGCCGGACTACCTTCGCCGCGTTGTCGGGGTCTATGCTGATCAATGGCGCCAGATCCGCTGGCAGGTACTTTAGCTGATTTAGGTTCGGGCCGGGATATCCGGTCGATTGCGTAAAGGCGGCCGCCACTTCGGCGCGATTCACAAATGCGATGAATTTCTGTGCGTTCGCGCTGTTCGGGCCGCCCTTGAGAACCGTCCAGCAATTATCGATTGCAAGAGCGCCGTCCCATACCATGCGAAGGGGCACCCCCCGCTTGATGGCCGCTAAGGCGCGGCCATCGTAACAGCTTGTCATTACGAACTCGCGATTGATCAACGCCTGAACAGGCTCCCCTCCAGCTCCCCACCATTTCGCGATATTCGGCTTGATCTCCGCGAGTTTTTTGAGAGCCCGATCGACGTTATCATCAGTCACTCGCCAAAGACCCTTGTGCGTGACGCCATCGGCGACCAACGGAAACACGATGTTAGCAAGATAAGCAACGCCGAGGCCCCTCGGCCCCGGGAATTCCTTGATATTCCAGAAATCTGTCCAGTTTTTCGGGCCGCCCTTCGGGAAAGCACGTTCATCATAAACCTGCAGTATCGAGTTTTGGAATGCGACGACAACATCAGTATGACGCGCAGATTCCGCCACACCCGTCAGCGCTTCGTCATCCCAGAGGCTGTAGTCGATGGACACAAACGCGCCGGCCTGATGCAGGTCCAGGTAAGCTGGAACAAGAGGTGACACTAAAGCAATGTCCCAATCGACCCGGCCGGCTTGGTTCATCGCCTTGACCTGGGGCTCGGCCAGGTCAGCTGTCACATCGACAACCTTGATGCCCGTCGCCTTCGTAAAGGGGTCAGAAACATACTTACGCAGATTTTCGGTAAACGAACCGCCATAACTGTAAACGACCACTTCGCCATTGCCGGCGAGTTTTTCCTGCCCGAAGGCTGCTGTAGCTTTTGCAACAAACGGTGCACTCAACAGCGCTGCCGACGATTGGAGGACCGAGCGTCGGCTCACGCGACGCCCCGGGAGTTTACGCGACACCTGCTCTGACATGATTTTTCCCTTTAGAAGCGCATGCTTCGTCAAGACTCAAGGGCGCACATACCTCGAATCTAAGGGAACGGTAGCTTGTCGACCGAGCCGGTTTTTGCCAATTGTCGGCGCTACGCCGACGAAATCCCGCATCTCTACCGGGCAGTTAGCCGACTTTGGCAATACGACGCTGAATCTCGAGAGCGATAGAAAGCTCCGCCAAGGCTCGGATTGCCAGGGCTGGCCCTCAATAAAGCGGCGCCTGCAGCGCGCTATAATATAGACAATTCTTGCTCTACAGGACCTTCAGTTTCCGCAGCAAACCAATCTAGGCGGAAGGTCGCGCAAGCGATCTCGCAGTGACGCTTCGGAGAGTTTACGTTGCTGGGCGGTCGATAGGGCTTCCTAGAGCGCGCGCGCAATCGCGCGCTCCACGCCCGAGAAACAGCCGCCCGAGCTGCTGGGCTGGGCCCACCTCGACGCCCAGTATGCTCCCCACTAGACGATCGCAGCCGAGAAGTTGCGTCACGCCTTGAGCGCGTCGCGGTCCTGAGGAATCTCGTCGAAAATGTCTGCAGCAAGCGTCTGGCTAGCTGAGCGCATAGCTCACCTGACGCCACAGACCGCATCGCCAACGGGACGCTCGTCCGGGCTCGCCGATCACGCGCGACGTGCAGCTGGACAACGGCCATACGGATAGGTCGAGTAACGCGGCCGGCCAGCCGTCGCCAGTGCATTCGAGGTTGAACAGCGCGCCGTTGGCATCGACGATCCGAACAGGGCGCGTGTAGATGTGATCTGCGGGCGCCGCGAAGCCTGAAGCCATCGCGAACGGCGCGAGAACAGAGCGCCGCGCAGGAAAACGCCGGCCAGCTTTAATTGTCGCGGGCGCTCATTCTGACCTTCCTGAATCATTCGGACGCACCTCGTTCTTCACGACCCGCCCATCCTTGATCACGAATCCGACGCGTTCCAGCTCGGTGATGTCCTTGATCTCCAGTCACGGCGATGATGTCCGCAAATTTGCCGGGTTCAATCGAGCCGTTCCGGTCCTGCCAACCGAGCATTTCCGCGGCGTTGGCGGTCACGGCTCGTATAATGTCCAGTGACGGCATGCCCGAGCGACTCAGCGCCGCGAACATCGTGGCGGAAGCTTCGCCGCGGGTTTTGCCGGGGATGTACAAGAACATGTCCGATCCCGCGGAGAACTTGACGCGCGACTTCAGGACCCTCTGCACGAGCTCCGCGCCGGCCTTACGGCTCCGGTCGTCGCCCGCGGCGAGCCTGGCGCGGAATTCCGCCGAGAGGCCGCCCGATGGATAGACTTTCTCCGAAGTGCCCCAGAACGTTGGGGTGTTGACGAGGAAGATGCCTTTGTCCCGCATCTCCTTCAGCTGCTGATCCGTGGCTTCCTCTCCGTGTTCAATCGAGTCCACGCCGGCCTCAATCGCTTCCTGGATGCTCTGCCGGTCATGGCGTGTGCCGTCACTTTCATGTTCTGGCGGCGCGCCTGTTCGGCCACTGCGCCGAGGCTCGCCGCGAATATGTCGTGGTTGAGGGCGACCTTGATCTGGTCAATGCCCTCGAAGGCGTTCTTCTGCACTGCCGCGCGCGCCCCGTCGGGACCGTCGACGATATAAATTCCTGCTGCAGGATCGCGTCGGCGATAGCGGGATTCAGGCTTCTGACGTAGGAGCCGCGCGCTATCAGCTTTCGCCCGGAAGCGAGCATGCGAGGCCCGTTGTACTTGGCCGTTGTTGATTGCGTCGCGAAGCGCGGTGTCACCATCGATACCAGAGTGTCCAAGGTTCCTTGCCGTGGTGAAGCCGCTCTCGAGGTCTTCGCGGGCGAGCTGCGCACCTATCAGGGCGCGCTTTTCCGGCGACTTCCACGATCGCGAGCAGGAGGTCCGGCTCCATCTCCGGATCCACCGGCGGGAGAGCTCCGCCTCGGGAGGTACGACCACGTCTAGGAGGAGGTGGATATGGCTGTCGATCAGGCCCGGCAGGAGCGTGGCCTCGCCCAGGTCCAGCACTCTTGCTTGTGGGAGTGCCTGGACCTGCACCGGCGGCCCTACTTGTGTGACCTTTCGGTTTTCGATCAGGACCGCAGCCGGGGAAAGTACTTGTCCGGATCGCGGATCGAGAAGGTGGGCAGCCTTGAGGAGCGTTATGGGCCGCCTATCCTGAGCCGCAGCAGGGTTTCCGCTGAGCAACGAAACAGTCAAGGCTAGAGCCAGCCACCTGAACATGAACGTCTTCCCCGTGAACATGAGCCGCCAGTTTGCCGCGGTCAGGCGCGGCGTTCGACGGCACGGAAGTTTACGAGACACCTGCTCTGACACGATTTCCCGCTTTTTTGGAAGCCCACGCTTAGTCGTCAACGGCTCAAGGGACGCTCATCTACGTCGAACCTAACGGGAAACCGTGGCGTGTCGACCGAGCCGGTTTGTAAGTGCTGCGTCGACGAAATCCCGCATCTCACACGGCAGCTAGACGGTTTGACAATACCAAGCTGACTTGGCAACGAATTGAGAGCAAAAGGAAGCGGAGCTTGCGGTACAGGCGCGTTAGGCGCGTCACGCGACCACACGCCCACCTCTTTTCAATCAGCGTCAAAGCGAAAACGGGCATGGCCCGCCTCGCTCACCACACAGCCTGCCGTGGGTTCGGGAAAATGCGCCGTCATCAGCTTCGTGGGCGTGTCGATACAGCGTGTAATCAGGTCACGTAGCACCTGGATTGCCGCTGCGTTGTCATATCCGGCGTTGATCCAATCCGGTCGCGCGAACTGGATCGGGTGGTGAATGGCGTCGCCGGTGAATATCGCATCCTGCGACCGCGAGTTGAGGTAGAGGCCGCAGTGGTGCTTGGTGTGACCGTGGAGCGGTAGGTAGCACACCTCGTCCGGCATTTCGTTCTCGAAAGCAAAGTCATCTTCCACAAACGTCGCCAATCCGCGGTCCACCACAGGCAACACGCTGTCGGTGAACGCCAGCTTCCGGTACTCCTTAACACTCCCCGTCTCGATGGCGGCCCGCCACCATTCCAACTCACCTTTGCTGATGAGGTAGCGGGCATTGGGGAATGTGGGCACCCATTCGCCGTTGAGCAGCCGCGTGTTCCAGCCGATATGGTCGGCATGCAGATGCGAGCACATGACGAAGTCAACCTGCTCAGGACTAACGCCTGCGCACGCAAGGTTCTGGAGGAAGGGTGTTTGCAGCCTGTGCCAAGCCGGGAAGTAGGACCGCTCCTTGTCATTGCCGCAGCAGGTATCGAACAGGATCGTATGGTGTCGCGTGCGTATCAAGTACGCATGCATATGAACTGCAAGATTTCGCGTTCCAGGCTCCACCAGGCAAGGCCCCAGCCAGTGCTCATGTTCCGCAACGTCCTCTGGCGTCAGCCCGACCAGCAGATCACCTGGCGGGACCGAGAATTCGAACTCCGTGATCGAGTCGACGCGAATGTCCCCGAAGACCTGGGTCTTCATGCTGCAGCCCCGTTCGCCCGCAGCGCGGCGATCTCGCCCTCACTAAATCCGAGACGCGCCAGCACCTCGTCCGTGTGCTCCCCGAGCATCGGGGCGCGTGTCGTAGGCCTGTCCCCCACTCCCATCTTGATGGCCTTGCCCATGCTCTTGTACTTGCCGACTTTCGGGCTTTCGTGCTCGACGACAAGCCCCTCCGCCAGGACTTGAGGATGGTCGAACATCTCATCAATTGTCCTGACTGCAATGCAAGGAACCTTGCCTAGCATCAATTCTTCCCATTCATGGGCGGTATGCTTCTTCAGGCCCTCCCTTATCAGCGGTTTGATCTCTTCCCTCAGAGCGGCCCGCTTCGTGAGCGTGTCGAACCGCGGGTCCTCCAACAACTCCGGAAAACCGAGAAATTCGCAAAGGCTCCTCCAAAAGGCCGGCGTGGTGGCCTGCAGATAGAGGTGACCTTCTTTGGTAGGATAGATGCCTGAGTAGCTCGCTCCCCACCAACGCTCGACGTTGCGCGGCTCGCTGTCCGCCCAGATGAATTGCCCGGCCTGCAATGCGATAGCGGACCGCAGAAGCGAGGGTCTTACATGCTGACCCTCGCCTGTCCGCAGCCGATGGACGAGTGCTGACAAAATGTGAATCGCCACGAATGAGGAGGTGAAGTAATCCACAATGGAACCGTTCAGGATCTGCGGCTGTTCGGTCTCTCCCTGCATTGCGGCTATACCGGTGAAGCATTGCAGCATCGTGTCATAGCCGGGATGGTCCCGTAGAGGTCCGTTCTCGCTATCGCCGTAACCGGTGAGCGAACAATAGATGAGATCGGGACGCAGGCTTCGCAGCTTCTCGTAGTCGATACCAAGCCTTTTAGGCACGGAGGGACGGAAGTTGTGGACGACGACATCTGCCTGCTCGACCAAACGATAGAAGGCGGCCAAGCCCTCAGGGTTTTTCAAGTTGAGCACGATGGAGCGCTTGTTTCTGTTCGCTCCCAGAAACGTCCTGTTGTCTCCGGCTAAGGTTGACGGATATTGCCGCACCGCATCTCCGCCGGGAGGCTCAATCTTGATGACGTCGGCCCCCACATCTCCGAGTAGGGCTGAGCCATACGGTCCCGCAAGATACCCAGCGAGATCAAGAACAACTATTCCTTGCAAGGCTTCCGACATCTTTCGCTCTCAGGTTCAGGGTGTGATTTAACTTGCAACGAATATTGCCAACGATCTCGCTCGAATGAACGTCCGGTGCGCCGCAATATCTGCAGTACTCAATAGGCGGGAATTTCGAGCTTCGGAACGTCGCCGATGTCCATTCCCGCCGCCTCGGCCTTCTTGAGCACGTCCATGGCGGCGCGAGCGTTCGCAAAGTCGATAAGCTTTGACTTGTAGCGAACCGCAGCGTCACCTCGAGCGATACCCTCAGCAAGAGCCGAAACGACCCCACGCGCCTCATCTACCTCCTCCTGCGAGGGCGAGTAGATCTCGTTGATGATGGGGATGTGGCTGGGATGGATCGCCGAGCCAAAGGACGCGCCCATGCGCTTCGATTTTTTTCCCAGTCGCCGCACCAGATCGAGATCACCCAATTGCCCGCACATGGCACCTTCGATGTGCACGATTCCGGCGGCCCGCGCCTGGAGTACCGAGTACGCCCCGAAAGCAACTCCCTCGACGGCCTCCTCGTCGTCGTACTGCAGGCCGAGAGAGCGGCCCCCGTCACCTCGGGGGTTAGGGCCAGTCGCGGCGCCTGCCCGCTTCACGCGCTGAGAAGCCATGCAAATGTCGTAGAGCCGGTACATCGCCACAGCCGATTCCGGATACGGACAGATCTCGATTCGGCCGAGAGGCAGGCCGCGCGAACGCTCCAGCTCACCAAGAACGAGGTCCAGCGCTGTGACATCCTCCGGGTCCTCGGTCTTGGACAGCATTACCCCGTCGAGACCCTTATCGACGACCGCGCTGAGGTCATCGATGAGGTATCCAGTCCGCCACCCGTTGAGCCTGACGAACAGACCGACCGGCCTATCGCGCAGTGCCTTGATGGCTTCGGCGACTGCATTGCGTGCCGCCGGTTTTTCCGCCACCCCAACCGAGTCCTCCAGATCAAGGATTAGGGCGTCGGAGCCGTATTTAGGCGCCTTCAACATCCAGTCGAGCTTGTGTCCGGGGACGAAGAGCATCGAGCGATAACACTTAGCGTCTCGAAACGTCTGAGGCATACGGCTCCTTAACTCTCAACTTCGCTGGTCCACGCTTCTTATAACGAGCTCTCCACATAATTTGATGAAATTGGCCGCGCTTTGAAGCCGAATTTCGGCGCTGAAGCTACCATCTTCGAAGGATTTGCGCGAGTTGGCCCGATGTAGCCGCAAACCATTTGTTCTGGCCTGATATGGCTCAATCCATTGCCATCGCGAATGGCGATCAATTTACACCTTTCCGATTTCCTGCCCGAACGAGCCACGTGAATCTCAGTTAGCCATATTAATAATTTAATATGTGTGCCGGGCTTCGTAGCAGACGCGTTTGACAGAAGCCAAAATCTGCTCTGCGAGTTTGGTCCATTTGAAGAGTCGTGCAGCACAGCCTCGGCGTTGGAACTCTCTGATGAAGGTGTGAACACCTTCGAGGCTGTCCCGCTCATGGGTGCGTGCCGTCACTTTCATGTTCTGGCCGTGCGTCTGTTCGAACCCTTCAGCGAGATTCACCTCCGCCGCTATGGATGGGCAGCCGGCGTCATTGTGGCTCCGTCTTCGGTCACCGAACGGCCTGGTCCCGGATCTTCATTCCTTCCTAGGATGCTCGCGCGCAGCTCGAGAGGCGTCCCACCGAATCAGCATTCTTTAGCAAAGGCGATGCTTGGCATGATACACACTCTCACGCCGCCAATGATCCTGCCTTTTAGCTTCAGAAATCCCCCGACGCTGCCGCGACCACTAGGGGTGAACGAGCCGTTGTCTCATTCTCGCGCGCTCATCGTCAGCATTCATCTCTCGCTTACTCCGGTGCCCTGCATACCGCGCTCATTGCGCCCGCGATGCCAGCCAACGCTCCTGCAGATGATCTGCATTCGTCTTGCCATCCGGCCGCTTGGCAGCCAGCCAAGCAGAGTCCTCCGGGATGACTTTAGAAGCATTCTTCGGATCGATGCCCAGCAGCGGCACCCATTCAGCCGGAAGATACTGGAGCTGATGTGTATTCGGCCCGGGATAGCCAGTGCCTTGAGTAAATCCGGCCGCAATCTGCGCGCGATTCAAGAATGCGAACAGTTTCTGCCCATTCACTGTATTGGGTCCACCTTTAAGAATAGCTGCATAGCTATACGTCAGCCAGGCCCCTTCCCACGCGAACTTGATCAGTGCCCCTTTTCGGATCGCGGCGGTTACACGGCCATCGAATGCGCTTGTCATCGCGTATTCGCCGTTGATCAGGAGTTGAGGCGGTTCACCGCCCGCGCTCCACCACTTGCTAACATATGGCTTGATCTGGTTTAGCTTGTCGAATGCGCGATCAAGCTTCTCGTCTGTTAGGGGCCAGATGTCCTGATGTGCGAGCCCGGCGGCGAGGAGCGCAAGCGGGATGGTGTGCTTACCGAGTAGAGCCTCGAGGCCGCGGGCTCCCGGAAATTTCTTGACGTCCCAAAAGTCCACCCAGTTTTGTGGGCCACCGCTCGGGAAAACCCGCGCGTCGTAAGCGAGGACCCCCGCCGTTTGGAAAACGACAATTGCGTCCTTGAGACGTGCGTGCTGCGGCGCTCCTTCGAGCGACTCCTGATCCCAAAGAGTGTAATCAACTGGCACAAACATTCCAGCTCATGCATTGCGGATAGTTCTGCACGACAATGTAGGCAATGTCCCAATCGACTCGGCCTGCCTGGTGCATCGCTTTAACCTGGGGCTCGGCCAAATCGGAGACCACATCGACGACTTTTATTCCGGTCGCCTTCGTGAACGGCTCATAGACAAATCGCCGAATGCCTTCGGTAAATGAGCCGCCATAGCTAAAAACAACCACTTCGCCGCTGCCCGCAAGTTTTTCCTGCGCCCAGGCTCCCGTCGCTTTGGCAACGAAGGGAGCGCTCAACAACACTGCCGCTGATTGAAGCATTGAGCGCCGGCTCTGGCCACCGGACAAATGGATTTGAGAAATCTGTCGTTTGGTCATGACCCCCTCCTGGTTATGCTCAGCTCATTTGCTCCGCCCACGCTTACGTAGGTTCCTAAGCGCTACAGCGGCGCACACGGATGGAACTTACCTCGGGATGAGGTACGGCTTTCGTAGTGTTCGGTCGCTGATAAATGGTTGTAATCGCGGCGCGGCTGTGAAGCTGCGTCGATGGAAGAGATCGAGTAAAGTTCGTGCAGCGCGGCTAATCGACAAAGCTTGGAGCGGCTGGCCGGGGCCGCAGAAATTGAGTTGGAAGGGCGCGGATTGAGCTGTTGGCCAGCGATGGATTGAGGGGAGAGGCGATTGCCGGTTGACAGGCAAGGGCCGCTCACGGACCGGCGCCGGCCTTGGCGGTATGTGGCCAAGGTGAGACGGGCCGCTGAAGGACGTGATCTTCCCATCGTGGGGCAAACCGCTGCGACAGCCGTGCCCAGAGTCGATCACGCCAATGTGGCCGCGGTACGCACACGGGAGCTATGCTGATACAGGAACCAGCGGTGAACATGGGGCTGGTAGACAATGCTTTAAGTGCGCACCGCATTCGCAATCAATAAACCATGGACTTAGTCGAGGGGGACCTCTCATTGCCGGGCGGCCCTCCCTGGGCGCCGACTGCATACCGGTGTGCACAGCCGCGCCGGTCGCCGCAGCGACGGCAAGGAAGCTCAGATTATGCGCTAAGCCGACTGTATACCGAAGAGGCGGCGGGCGGGATAGTTCTGCGTGCGAATCAATCACCACGTCATCGCGCCTAGTCGATTCCGGCGAATGGCCTACGTATCAACCCACCGATGACGAACTCGATCATCGAGGTAAAGTCGAGACCGGAACGCCTGTAGCTCGCTGAACCGCGGCCGCATAGGGCGGCAACTCTGAACATTCGAAGAGCAGCATCCCGATGTCCGGTCGATCCTTGAGGAGAGCGACGGCCGCAGCGACAGTTTCCCTTTCGACAGCACTGCCATCGAGGTCACCACTAGCTGTAAGAAAAGCAGCGGCGAAACAGGGAGCATCCTCAAGGCCCGCTATGACCACACGGTCGGAACCGGCCTGCAACCCCGCGGCTTCCAACGCGTCCGGTGTCAACGACGACGCCTTTGCCGTGATGATACCAAGCGCTTTGCCGCGCGGAAGCATTTGTCCCAGCAATGCACCGAGAAGTAGAGGTGAAAGCAGCACGGGCACGTCGACGGCATTGCGCACGGCGTCTTGATAACGCAACATGAACCCGCAGTTGGCGGTAATCATTTGCGCGCCCTCGCGTACGAGCTCAATGGCGGCCTGGACCGCGGCCGACGCGTATTTTTCGTAATCGGGTGCAACAAGTTCAGTGAATGAGAGGCCAGGGATGGTTTTGTAGCGAACAGGTACGCTCCAAGTGCTGGCATTGCCGACACTGCCGGGAATGAATGGGCGGCTGAACTCACCGCTGCGGCCGATCCGCTCAAGGAGCAAGATACCCACGGGTGCGCCGTAAAACGCCTGGTTCAGGTGCCGCGAGGCGAACCGGGACTTGCGTTGGGTGAGCTGAGAATTGTTCATCTAGCTACCCCCCTCCACATGGGCCAGTCCACCGGTGAAGGTCGGGCCAATCAGCGACCGTGCCAGTCACTCCAAGCGAACGGTCAAATTGTAAACTCGTCTCGGCGCTGCAGTTCAGCGAAAAACCGGCATCCTAGCGATAAAATACTGCGAGATCCGGCCTTTCATGCAAGCGACCGCCCTTGCGAACGTCGTGCGCATACGCCCTGGCCGGCGATTTCATGGTATCGAGATGGAGCGTGCAGACGTCGGGTGAGGATCTCGATATCCTACACCTGCCGTTTCGGACAGCATTAGCGTCGTGCCAGGGCTAGCGACCATACGGTGCTCGTCCGAAGGCACGAAGCAGCCGTGCGCTCGATGACCAGATTGATAATGCGATCGCAGGCGGATGCAATCCATCAGATCACGATAGAGGTCGATCGGCATCGAGGGTTGGCGGTGGGACCGCGGGTACAGATATGAACGATCAGTCGGATTGCCGTGATCACACAGCTGATGAAGGTCTTTTTGGCTTGCTCGCTTGCCATAAGAAAATTCGCCTTTGAAGGCTGTTCTCTAACACTCTAGCGCGATAGGCACTGGAGCGCCGCCGCTCCCTGCCGGAGTAACGGAAGCCAACTTACCTTCGCTGGTAGCAAGGAGCAGCAAGGCCCGGTTGTGCGGACCAAGCTCGCGAGGACTCCGCCCGGCGGCTAATTGCGATTGAGCTCAGCGCTGCACCATGCGAGCCAACGCTCCTGGATGTGATCTGCATTGGTTTTGCCATCTGGTCGCATCTCCACGAGCCAGTTGGCGTCATCAATGATGCACTTCGAAGCGTTCTGCGGATTCACGTTGACCTGCGGGATCAACTCGGCCGGCAGATAATTGAGCTGATTTGTATTTGGCCCAGGGTAGCCGGTGCCCTGCGTCCACCCGGCCGCGATCTGCGTGCGGTTCAGAATGCGATCAGCCTTTGCGCGTTCCCCGTGTTTGGCTCCCCCTTCAGAACCGTCATGTATGTGTAGGCGACGTAGGCGCCCTCCCAGACAAATTTGATCGGCGCGCCCTGGTGGATCGCAGCAATCAATCGGCCATCGAACGCGCCCGCCATATCGGTTGATCAAGAGCTGGGGGCGCCTCACCGCCCGCGCTCCACCACTTGGTAATGTGCGGTTTGATCTCGTTCAGCTTTGCAAACGCGCGATCGAGCTTGTCGTCTGTCAGTGGCCAGATATCCTTGTGTCCATCAGCCGGCGGCCAGGAGGGCAAATTGGATGGCGTGCTTACCGAAGAGAGTGTCGAGACCCCTTGGTCCCGGAAACTTCTTGACGTCCCAAAAATCTGCCCAGTCTTGGGGGCCAGCTCCCGAAAAGGGCGCTGGTCGTAAGCAAGCACGATCGCGGACGCAAGCCCCACGACCGCGTCTTTGCGACGCGTATGCGGCGGCGCGCCCTCAAGCGCTTCTTGATCCCACAGACTGTAATCGATCGGCTCGAACATCCCGGCTTTGTGCATTGCCGGATAGGCCTCCGCCTCGATATAAGCAATGTCCCAATCGACGCGGCCAGCCTGGTGCATCGCCTTGACCTGGGGCTCCGCTAAATCGGCCACCACATCTACGACTTTTATTCCGGTCGCCTTCGTGAACGGCTCATAGACGGATCGCCGAACACCTTCAATAAAGGAGCCGCCATAGCTGAAGACGACGACTTCGTCGCTGCCGGCGAGCTTTTCCTACGCCCAGGCTCTTGTGGTGTTGGCAACAAGCGGCAGGCTGAGCAAGGTCGCCGTCGACTGGAGCACGAGACGTCGGCTCGGGCCGTCAGCGGAATGATCCCCGGACTCCCCTGTGGGCATGACCCTCCCCCTCGTTATGCAGAACTATGTTGTTCGGCGTATGATTACGCATGAGCGTAGCCACCTGACCGGCACAAGGAGTGCATAAATCTGCGGGGATCGAAGACATTCTGCAGAATAAAGGGCAAGTTTCGCGAAATCATTCCGCGCAGCGACGGCGGAAGTCAGTCAAGCAATGTCATGCCGTTCTCGACAACTTTGACGACGCGCTCCTTCACGCTCGCTTCGAACGAGATCACGTTACCATCCTTCCACGTCTCCAGCGTCATGGTCTCCCCGGGGTATACCGGAGATGAAAAACGCGCCGCATGCCGCCTGAAGGCGCAGTGATCATAATCGGCATAGGTCTGCAGAATGCCGCGGCAGGTGATTCCGTAGGTGCACATGCCGTGAAGGATTGGCTTCGGAAACTCAAGTTGCTTGGCGGTCTCCAAATCGGAATGTAGCGGATGGCGATCACCGCAAAGCCGATAGATCAGCCCTTGATCGGGGCGCGTGGTAATGTTGACGACCCGGTCGGGCGTTCGGCAGGCATTTGGTGTGGCTCGGGCGGACCACCGGCAGGCCCGCCAAAACCGCCATCCCCACGCGCAAAATACGAAGTCACCAAGCTAGCCAGCGGTTCTCCATGGCTGCCCTCCAGCACCGTTTGGAAGCGGATGACTGCCCCTTTGTGCTTGCCCTTGTCGGAGAGGGCAAGCACGGAAGAGTCGGCCGTGATATGCGCGGCGGGCGGAAGCGTGCCGTGAAATGTGATGTCCCGCTCGCCGTCCAACGGGATGGAGTTTAGATTGAATTCACCAGGTTCAGCGAAGCCGGTGGCGACTGAGGCAAAGGTCGGAACGACCTTCAGTGGCCGCGCCGTCACTGTGGCCTCGTTCAAGAAAGCGAGCTGCCTCTCATCCAGGGATCAGCTCCCATGCCAGAGCGTAAAGCAGCACATCGCGATCGCTATAGCTGTATTTTTGGTCGAGTCTCTTCATGGCCATCAGCTGCTCATAATTGATTGCCATTGTGATCTTTCCTCGCGCCAAGGCCTAGTGGTTCATCACATTGATTTTGACTCTTTGGCGGCGACCGGATAGGCGCGGCCGAGTTTGGCTCGTGCTTTGTCGGTTGTGAACATCCATTTGATGCGGTCTCGCGTTTTATTTCGCTGCCGTTGCGATGCTGCGATCTCTTTTCGGAGCCTTTTGGGGTCGTCGATGCGGCGGCCGAGACACTGGCGCTGCTGCACGCTGATCTCGCACTCGACCATGTTGAGCCAGCTGGCGTGTTCGGGGTGTAATGGAATTCGAGGCGGCGCAAGATGCGGCGAGCCTCGGCGGGCGCAAATGCATGATACAGCGCGCCGGCGGTATGGATCGACAGATTGTCGTGCACGACACGGATACAGGCGGCGTCGGGATAATGGACGTCGACGAATTCGCGCATGCAGTGGGCATAGTCCGCGGCGGCGCGGCGCTCAGTGACCTTGATGTTGCGCCTGCCGCGATGCGGGTCGAAGGTGACGAAGAGATTGACGGTGCCGTTGCGGCGGTACTCGTAATCATAGCGCTCGCGCTGTCCCGGTTGCGCCGGGACAGGCTGACGTACCTCGCCGATGAGCTGGACCGGAGTCTCGTCGAAGCAGACCAGCGGCCGATCGGGATCCGGCGTCTCGGCATAGAGATCGAGCACGTCCTCCATGCGGGCGACGTATTCGCCGTTGACATTGTGAATGCACCACATGTCCCTGCGCCACGGCTTGAGGTTGTTCTCGGCCAGCTGGCGACGCGCGGTCTCGCCCGACAGGCTGTCGTGATCGGTGAGCTTGACCATTGCGTCAGCCAAAAGCGTCAGCGTCCAGCGTTTGCGGCCGACGGGCGGCTTGGCGCATGCCGTCGCCACGAGCAGGGCTTCCTCCTTGCCGGTCAGCTTGCGTTCCGCGCCCGGGCGCGGCTCCTCGCTCAAGGCCCGCTCCAGATTGCCTTCCACGAAGCGGCGCTTGGTCCGGCCGACGGTGGAAGGGCTGACCCGGACGGTTCGGACAATCTCCGCGTCGTAGCTGCCGGCATCGCCCGCCAGCAAGATCTGCGCCCACTTCAGCTTGCGGGCGGCGTGCTCGCCGCCGCCGAGCATCGCCGTCAGTTCGTCCCGCTCGCCTTAGCTCAATTCGACCCGATAACGTACATTCATCCTTTGCCTCCTTGTCGGAGGCCGGGACGAATCCAACGATGAGTCAAAAATCAGGCACGCGCTCACCGAGAAGCAGGGGCACTACCTCGCTTTCATCCATACCTATTCGTACATGTTCGGACAGCCTCGCCGAAGCCGACATCCGGCGCCATTTCCGCGTCAGCCCGCCGTCAGTCCACCAGATGATCGTCACCCTCGAACGAAACGGCTTCATTCGCCGTCAGCCCGGTGTTCCCCGAAGCATCGAGATTCTCCTGCCACCCGAAAACTTGCCGATCCTCGAATGGCTCGGTATCAAACGTCAAAATCACTGTGATGAACCACTAGCCGGGACTATAGAGCTTCGACTGCTTACGATTTTTGCGGAGAGAAACCAACCAACGATCATTCCTTGGCTTGAATCTCTCTTCTAGATAAGGAACATCACTCTGCGCCGCCTCTCTCCTCAAGCAGGCGGTGATATCCTTCTTTCCCGATCTCGTTGGCCGAACCGAGCCTTGCAGCTAATCGCCGGCTCGCCCGTCAAGCTCCTGTGAGCTTCTTTTTGGTGATAAGGCTGTCAACGGCGACTAGCCCAGTCCCACTGGCAGAAAGGATGACGGGATTGATGTCAATCTCGCCGATCTCGTCGGCCAGATCGGTGCAGAGCGCCCCGAACTTGACAATGCAGTCGGCCAGTCCCTCCAAGTCTGCCGTGGCGCCGCCCCGCGCACCACGCAGAACGCTCGCACCGCGTAGCCGCCCGATTGCCGATTGCACGTCGGCCGCATCGAAGGGCGGCAGCAGCACCTGCACGTCGTTGAGTGCCTCAACCCAGATTCCGCCCAATCCGAAGGCGATGACGGGCCCAAATTGTGGATCGAAAGTAGCGCCCATCATGATTTCCGGCCCAGATTTGGCCATTTCTTGTACGACGACGCCGGCGATCTTCGCTTCAGGGCGGTGCGACTGGACCGAAGCCACGATTTGCTCGAACGCCTCCGCTGCTTTCTCGGCTGACGGAATATCTAAGATGACGCCGCCAACGTCCGTCTTGTGCACAATCTCGGCCGACTCGACTTTCATTACCACCGGAAAATCAAGCGTCCGTGCCATGCGCACCGCCTCATCCGCCCGCGTTGCGAGCGCTTCGCGCGTGACGGGAATTCCGTAGAGCGCGAGTAGACGCTTGCCCTCCCGCTCCGTCAGAACGTCGTCTTTCGCCTCGCGCATGATGCGCAATGCCTCAGAATAGCAAGCGCTGCGCCGGCCCCACCGGGCCGATAGGCGATCACCGGGTTTACGGCCGCGTTGGAACTCAGCATAGCCAATCAGAGCAGAGAGCGCCTTCAGCCCAGGAGCTAGACCCTGCAGAAACGGCATGCCTTCGAATTCGGCCTTCGGCTCGATCATAGGGTGTTTTGGATCGAGAGAGGTATAGAAATGGCCGCCCGCAAGGCTCAATATTGGGAATACAATCCCCGGTGCGGCCGCCGCAGCTCGCGTCAGTGCGCGGCCGAGGGCGGAGCGCATATCTAGGCAGGATGGAAAGCCGCGGCCCCAGATTATCACGTCATACGCGCCACAGGTGGCGAGCGTGCTTAGCGATTCATCGATGATGTGCGTATCATAGTCGCCTTGAGCGGTGAGATCGAGCGGATTGCCGACATTGCCGAACTCAGGTAACACCGCTTCCAGCCGAGCCTTCTCCGGTGCGGGGAGCGGCGGAAATTCTATGCCGTAGGAATCGGCGACGTCGGACAGAATGCCGGCGGCGGTACCAGAGAAAGATGCGAATGCGACGCGGCGGCCGCGCGGCCGCTTCGTCGAAGACATCGCAACTGCTGTCTCGATCAGATCGTCAACGGTATCGACCCGGATGACACCCAGTCGTTTCAGGACGGCATCGATCGCCACGTCTGAACCTACGAGAGAGCCGGTATGAGCCAATGCCGCCTGGCGGGCCTTTTCGGAGCGGCCAACCTTGATCATCACAATGGGCTTTCCCTTGTCGGCCGCGCGCTCGCAGGCCTTGATGAATTCAACCGGCCGCCTGATCTGCTCGCAGTACGAGGTGATGACGCGCGTCTCCTCCTCATCGACAAAATAGTCAATGAAATCTGCGACATCGAGACATGCCTCATTGCCGACAGTGACCACACGGCCGATGCCGATTCCACGAGCCAGCAGTGGCACGATCAAGCTGTAGACTAGAGTGCCGCTTTGCAGGATGGAACTAATTCCACCTGCTTTCATGGTGTGAAAGTCCAGCGGGACCGCCATCAGTTGATTGGCCGCGTTCATCAAGCCGAAGCAGTTCGGACCGACAACCGGAATGCCCGTTCGTGCAGCCCACTCCATGAGCCAGCGTTGCTTATTTGCCCCATCCCCAGCTTGCTCGGCAAATCCGCTGGAGATGATCTGAATGGCTCGCACACCAGCGGCTTCGCAATCCTCGAGCACTTCGGGAATGGCTTTGCTTGGAATGGCGACCATGGCCAGGCCAACGGGATGAGGGATGGCTTTCAAGCTCGGATAGCATGGCACGCCCGCGATCTGGGTGTAACGCGGGTTCACCGCAACGACCTCGCCTGAGAAACCCCATTTCTTGATATTCGTGAGGATTTCGGTCGCGAAGCCTCCCTTCTGGGAAGCCCCCACAATGGCGACGGATTCCGGCCGAAAAAGCTGGCTGATCCTTCCCGCGTTTCCCTGCTGAAGGTGGTCTTGTTGCAGCACACGATCAACTTGCATGTTAAACCTGTCGGTTCTTGTATTGCGTAAAGCTGGCGTCTCGTTTGGACGAGATCCGGTCCCTATCGTTGGGTCGTTTGATCGCCGAAGAGGCCACCGAGCGAGGCGAGCCGCTGAAGATGGTGGTCGGTATCGCCGAAGGACGCGTCGATCATCGTTACATGCTTAAAGTAGTGCCCGATGCTGTATTCCATGGTCATACCAATGCCACCATGTAGCTGGATAGCCTGCCGTCCGAGAGCTTTGGACGACTGACCGATCTGCGCTTTTGCGGCCGACAGCGCCCGCTCACGCTCGGTCACATCGCTCTCTCCCGCCATCATGGTGGCGTATGTCGCCATAGAACGGGACTGCTCCAATTCGACGAACATATCGACCGCGCGGTGCTGAAGCACCTGGAAGGAACCGATTGTCGTGCCGAACTGCTGGCGCGTCTTCAAGTAATTGACGGTGATGGCATGCATTTCAGCGAAGCAGCCGATGGCCTCGGCGCACAAGGCCGCAATCGCTTCGTCTGCAACGCGTGAGATAATCGGGAAAGCGCCTGCCGGGTCGCCGATAACGTCAGGCACCGCGATTCGTACATTCTGAAGCGTGATCTCGGCCGCGCGCAGCCCGTCCTGCGTGGGATAGGCGCGACGCATAAGGCCCGGCGCGCTGGCGTCAACCAGGAAGAGGCCAATCCCGTCCTTTTCTCGCGCGCTCCCCGCCGTTCGCGCCGACACGATGATCTTGTCCGCGGCATCGCCATGGAGGACAAGACCCTTGGTCCCGTTGAGCACCCAACCGTCGCCGTCGCTCTTGGCCTGTGTTTCAACATCGAAAAGGTCATATCGCGACTGTGGTTCGGCGTACGCGAAGGCGAGTTTCATCCGACCTTCCGCAATGGCGGGGACGAGCTTCAAATTTTGCACTTCATTCGCCCCGTGCCGCAGGATGCCGCCTGCGAGTACGACGGTTGCGAAATATGGCTCAAGGATAAGCGCCTTGCCGAAAGCTTCCATGACGATCATGGTCTCGACCGCCCCGGCGCCGAGCCCGCCATGAACCTCCGCAAACGGCAGCCCGAGAAGCCCCAGCTCAGCATAGCGCGCCCACATCGCTTCACTGAATCCCGGCTTCTCGGTCCGGTACTTGCGGCGGTCCTCAAAGCTATAATGCTCACGCATCAAGCGCTCGACGCCATCCTTAAGGAGCCGCTGCTCCTCAGAAAGATCAAGATCCACTAGAAAACCCTCCTGAAACGGGGCCACATCTTCGCCCCTCAAATCGGTTAGAATGCCGCGCAGTCAGCAGCTTTGTATTTTGCTGAAGCGTCAGAGGCCGAGGACGACCTTGGCGATGATGTTCTTCTGGATCTCATCCGAGCCGCTATAGATCGGCACCTTACGTCCATTGAAATAGGCGGGCGCAATCGGTCCAGCCCAATCGGGACCGATCGCTGGCTCCCCGCGCTGAAACTCCTCCTCTGATTGATAGGGCAGCGCGTAAGGGCCAATCACATCCATCAGAAGCTCAGCGGTCGCCTGCTGGATCTCCGAACCCTTGATTTTGAGGATCGAGCTTGCGGGGTCCTGCGCACCCTTTTCGAGCTTCGATTGGTTGGCCACGACGCGGAGCTGCGTCATCTCGAGCGCCTTGAGCTGGACTTCGACGGCAGCAATCTTCTTGCGGAAATCGGCCCTGTCGATGAGCCGCTCGCCGCCGACGCGGGTACGCGAAGCGAGCTCCTTGATACGCCGGATAGACTCCTTGGAAAGCCCAACACGCGCGATCGTGACGCGTCCGTTTCCAAGAACAAATTTGGCATATTCCCAGCCACGATTCTCCTCGCCGACTCGATTCTCGACGGGAACACGCACATCGTCAAAAAACACTTCACAAACTTCGGGATACCCATCGAACAGCTGAATCGGGCGCACGGTGACACCCGGCGACGTCAGATCAATTAGAAGAAACGAGATGCCTCGCTGCTTCTTCGCCTCCGGGTCAGTCCTGACCAGGCAAAAAATCCAGTTTGAATATTGCGCTAACGACGTCCATATTTTTTGACCATTGACCACATAGTGGTCACCATCGCGCACCGCCCGCGTTTTAAGCGAGGCGAGGTCAGAGCCTGCTCCGGGTTCAGAGAATCCTTCGCACCACCAGTCATCACAATTCACAATGCGCGGTAGAAAACGTTTCTTCTGAGCTTCATTGCCGAACGTAAAGATCACAGGACCGACCAAATTGATCCCGCTCCCAGCCGGTTCCGGCGCCGGCGTCTCGCTCACCTCCTCGTTAAAGATGTAATGCTGGATGGGTGTCCAGCCCGTACCGCCATATTCGACGGGCCAGTGCGGCACGGCCCAACCCTTCTGGGCCAAGATGCGCGTCCAGCGGAGCTTGGCCTCCTTGCTAGGATGCCGGCCCGCAATCAGCTTCTCGCGGATATCTGCAGGGATTGCGGAGCGGCAGAATGCCCGAACCTCGTCGCGGAAGGCAAGTTCGTCAGCGGTAAAATTCAGATCCATCGTTGCTTCCTAGTTGCGATACAGCGCGCCGATTGTCGATTGTTAATTGTCGATTGTTGGCAATATACTAGGCGCCGAATCCAAAACTCCCGATTCCGACGGAATGAAGCCGAAAACCTGCGATATAATCTAAAATAGCGAAGTTTTTCTGCGTCGTGGAGCTGGGTTGTCGCGGTCACCGGCACGATCGAAGAGTATGAGACACACTGGGATTTCTGTCGATGCGCGCATCGTGCAGGTGCATCCTTGCATCCTTGCTTGCTCAGATCGAACCATAGGCATCTCACTGCTGCCCTGGTACTGGTCCGCAGCCGCCGAGTCTTTCAGCCACAAAGTCCCAGCGCTTCAGAGATTCCGCCGACGTCGGTCCCTCAGGCTCGTACAAGGGCGCTATCAACTCGAACAGGTGGATTGCATCCTGCAGCTGCGCACCTAAATTATGAGCACGGCGGATTGCTTGTCCTGACAGTCTGACGGGCATTCTCGTTAATGTCCGTGATGAGTTGGCTCATCCCTTCGTCGACCGGCGAAGGTGCCCCTTGTCAGCGCAATCGAATGAGCGCGGAGAGGCAGCGCATTGTGCCGAGACACGATCGTGCGGCGCGGCGGCGCGCGCCAACCTTGTCCTCGCAGCTGCCGCCCGAGAGCGTCGCTGCAGCAATGAGCAGATAGCACGGGCTGCTTCCGGAGCTGATCGGGATGCAGCCTTCGGGGAAAAGGTTCGCAAGTATTAATCGCGATGAGCGATACTAGCGGACGGAATCGAACACATGGTGCCCAGATCTGACGGCAGCAATGATTTTGCCTCGGTCGGCGGTCCAGACGGAGGTTTGGTTGTCGATTGTGCCAGGTAGCGGCTGATGATGGCTTGAGGTCGAGGACAGAGTGGAAGATGCCGCGTGGAGGCGCCGCTTCGACTTACGAAAAGCCCGCCGACGGGGTCGAGCGACGAGCACGGCGTAAAGTGGAAAGTGAAAGTGCCGATGGTGCTACCTCTAGCCCTCACCCAGGGATGCTTGTGAACGGCATAGTTGGCAAGGACGCGGGGCGGCCTTGCCGGCCGGCACCGGATTTGGCCCGGTGTCGCCACAACGTCGCTGTTATGATATCCAGACTTCGCTTACGCGAGTTGAAATAGCTGGCGGGGTATTGTCGTGATTGGATCGAAACCATCTTCAGTGACGCAGATCGTGTCTTCGATCATCATCCCGCCCCATCCTAATTCATAGAAGGGCGTTTCAACGCAAAGACACATACCGTCAGCCAGAACGGCCTCAGACGCCTCGCCGATGAGGCCAATGCCATGCCCGCAGTGATATCGCCGCTATGACGGGATGCCCGCGCTGCGGGTGGCATTGACGGCTGCCAGGTGAACGTCGCGCACCTTTGCTCCGGATCGCACTGCGGCGAGTTCCTCTACAAGACCCTCAGCGATGGCCTTGTAGCGTGCAGTGACAAGCTTCGACGCCTCCCCCACAACAAAGGAACGCGCCATGTCAGATTTGTATCCATCAACTACGCAGCTGGCATCAAGGCGGATGATGTCTCCCGCCTGGATCTTGCGCGCTGTCGGGTATGCGTCCGCAAGTGCTGAGCGCGGCAGGCCGGCGAGCTCCCATTCGCTCATGCCGACTTTGAACTCTCGCCGGATCGCGTCGATGCCGGCTTCAACGAGCTGAGTCGCTCTTCTAAGACGAACCAGTTCTCCCGGAAGCTTTGTCGCCCGGCTACGAACAATCTCATCGCTGATATCAACGATCGGCCTTGCTGCGCCGAGCAGCGTTTTCAGGTCAGCGCCACCGCGACCATCGACACCGAGCTTGAGTTCTTTTGGTGCAACAGCATTTACCGCGGCCATGAGCGCTTCTGCAAAGGTCTTGAAGCCTGGCGTGTCGTATTCGACGGGAGGACCATCGGCAGACCGCTCGAAGTAAAACAGGCCATAGCGGAAAATGAGTGTAGGATCGCCCAGACACTCTAACGCCGGGCCGGCGTCAGCCGCGCTGACGACTAGCAGGCTGTTGAAGAACTCAGCCGCGTTCGCAAACGAAGCCTGAATCGTCGCCATTGTGGATGTAGAAGTGGCCGACAAGCCTGCCTGCAGTGCCGATCATCGCCCATCCGCGACCGCAGGACGGATCATTCTCGTCGTGCCCTTCCCATGAGAACTCGGCGCAAGCCGATCCGTCGCGGGTGCCGTAGCGCACGTCCAGGAAGCCCTTAAGGGCCCCAAAAGCGATTTCGCCATCGAATTTGCCCTGGAAGGTGAGATGCGCCTCTTCGACAAGATCGAGGAAGTCGCTGTCCCAGACGTCCATCTCGACGATGCGCCAGCGGCCG
>NZ_FMAI01000027.1 GCF_900094605.1 Bradyrhizobium shewense
ATTTCTACGCTTGGCGCGACACGGGTAGATGGCAGCAGATTGCCGAAGCTCTGGTTCGCAAGTCGCGCCGGCAACTGGGACGAAAGCCAAGACCGACAGCCGCCGTCATCGATAGCCAGACCGCCTCGACGACCGAGGCTGGCGGACCACGCGGATTCGATGCCGGCAAGCGCCTCCATGGGCGCAAGCGCCATATCGTGACCGACACCGACGGCCACTTGCTGGCTGCATATGTCCATCCTGCCAACATCCAGGATGTCCACGGTGCCGTTCCCCTATTGAAGGACTTGCGAGGCCGCTTCCCAACGCTTCAGCATGTCTTTGCCGACCGGATTTATCGCGGCAAACAACTCCTCAACGCACTCTCAGACTGCGGACCCTGGACGATCGAGATCGTCGAGCGGCCGCGCGGCGTCAAAGGCTTCCAGCTCCTGCCCAGGCGCTGGGTCGTCGAACGGACCTTTGCATGGCTCGGCAGATGCCGGCGCCTCTCCAAAGACTTCGAAGGCTCTGCCGCCACCGAGCGCGCCTGGCTGCTCGCCGCCCATCTGAGGCTCCTAATTCGCCGCCTGGCCGCACCCTGAAAGCATCTACACGCCTTTTTGAGTCAGGCTCTGAGGAGTCCGCCTAAGCGGGCGTCTCGAAGGATGCGCTGCGGGGAAAGCGCTCTCGCGGATAACCGCCGGAGCGTTTACTCCGCCACCTCCAGCGCGTGCACCGAAAACATCTTGGCCGCATCCGTCCAGCTCTCGCGCACCCGCCAGCCGGCACCCTGCGCCAGCGCAGCGAAACGCTCGATGCTGTATTTGTAGCTGTTCTCGGTGTGGATGCTCTCACCGGGGCGGAACGAGAAGCTGGTGCCGAGCAGGCGCACGGTCTGGCTCTTCTTGCTGATCAGATGCATCTCGATGCGGTGCCGCTCGCGATTGTAGATCGCGCGGTGGGTGAAGGCGGAGAGGTCGAAATTGCCGCCAAGCTCGCGGTTGATCCGCACGAGAACATTGAGGTTGAAGCGCGCGGTGACGCCGGCGGCGTCGTTATAGGCGTCGTGCAGGACCCGTTCGTCCTTCTCGAGGTCGGCGCCGATGATCATCTGCGCGCCCCGGCCCAGGATCGCGCGCGCGCTCTTGAGGAAAGATTGGGCTTCATGCGGCTCGAAATTGCCGATGGTCGAGCCGGGGAAGAAGCCGACCTTGGACATCGACGCGACCGCCCTCGGCAGCTCGAACGGCGTGGTGAAATCGGCGGCCACCGGATAGATGCCGAGCGACGGGAAGTCGCGCTTCAGGCCGTTCGCCTGCGCCTTGAGGAAGTCACCGGAGATGTCGACGGGTACATAGGCCGCAAACCTGCAATGGTTCAGCAGCAGGCGGACCTTCGTCGTCGCGCCCGCGCCGAACTCAACCAGTGCGGCATGCTCTGGAATGATCTTCGCGATCTCGCTGCCACGATCCTTCAGGATCGAGAGCTCGGTCCGCGTCGGATAATATTCCGGCAGCTTCGTGATCGCCTCGAACAGCTCCGATCCGGTCGCGTCGTAGAAATATTTCGGCGACAGGGTTTTCGGCTGCTGCGAGAGGTCCTTGATGGCCTCGCGAGCGAAGGCGGTGGTCTGCTCGTCGGGAAGATGGGCTTCGGCCAAAGCGCTGGCGTGCACATTCATGATACTCTCCTGAACGCGCTGTCCGGCGCGCATTTGTCGTCGGAAATGTTAGTCGTAATCGGCGAGCCGCAGTCCCGTGAACTGCCAGCGGTGGTGCGGATAGAAGAAGTTCCGATAGGTGATACGGCTGTGGCCTTCCGGAGTTGCAAGCGAGGAGCCTCGCAGCACCAGCTGGTTGACCATGAACTTGCCGTTGTACTCGCCGAGCGCGCCTTCGATGGCGCGGTAGCCGGGATAGGGCGCGTACGAGCTGCGGGTCCACTGCCAGACGATGCCGAAGGCATCGTTGAGCTGGCCGGCGCGGGCCGCGACCTCCCACTCCATCTCGGTCGGCAGATGTTTGCCGGCCCAGCGCGCGAAGGCGTCGGCTTCGTAGTAGCTGATATGACAGGCCGGCGCGGTGGGGTCGACCGGCTTCACACCGGCCAGCGTCATCACGTGCCACTGGCCATCGATCTCGCGCCAGTGACCCGGGGCCTGCCAGTCTTCCTGGCTGGCCGCGGCAAAGCCGTCCATCAACCACAGCGTCGCACGCCGATAGCCGCCGTCCTGCATGAAGGCCAGCCATTCGGCATTGGTGACCAGATTGCGCGCGACCCTGACCGGGCCGACCAGGGCGCGATGCGCCGGCTTCTCGTTGTCGAAATGAAAGCTGTCGTCGACATGGCCGACTGTGTGGATGCCCTCGTTCAGCGTCAGCCAGTCATCGGCGGCGCGCGTCGCGGCCGGGAAGCGCCAGTCCGGGTCGTAGGCCGGATAGACCGGGTTCTGCGCGAAGGCGTGCAGGATGTCGGTGAACATCAATTCCTGGTGTTGCTGCTCGTGGTTGAGCCCTACCTCGACCAGTGGTGCGATCTCGCGAAGCTTGTCCGTGCCGGTCTCGCGGAAGAATTTGACGACGGCCGCATCGACATATTTGCGATAGACGCCGACCTCGTTTGCGCTGGGACGGGTGATATCACCGCGATGATTGCGGGCGTGACGCGGGCCGGCGCTGACGTAATAGGAATTGAACAGGAACGCGAAATCGGGGTGGAAGGGCCGGTAGCTAGCTGCGTGCTCGCCGAGCAAAAATTGCTCCCAGAACCAGGTGGTATGGGCCCGGTGCCATTTCGTCGGACTCGCATCCGGCATGGATTGGATCTGCTGGTCCTCCGGCGACAGCGGCGCGGCCCGGCGCTCGGTCTCGTTGCGGACGGCAAGAAAGGCGTCTTCCAGCCGCTGAGCGAGGTTACCGGCAGAGGACAGTGACGAAAGCGAGGGGGCGGCCGTAGCGGAGGCTTGTTTCGTCACGTTTTTCTCCAGACAGGACAAGAGAACGTTGTTGGCGTTGCCCGGTTCCAAAACCTGGGTTCGTCCTAGATAGGGGCTCCGTTACGGTATGAAAGTCCTCCCAGGCGATGATATTGATGTCATCAGCCTATGGATCCGGCTGGGGGGCAACCCGGCCAGCGGGGGCGTGTCGCCGCCATTTTACTTTGGATGCACAACGGTTTGGGCTACATATATAGGCAGGTATCGGGTTAGATCGGCTGAGCCAGCCCGAATTGATTGGTGAGGGCTCCGCCCCAGAAGGACACGGAAATGAGCATCGAGGAATTCATCGCCAACGAAGTGAAGTCGAACGACGTGGTTCTGTTCATGAAGGGCACGCCGCAATTTCCGCAGTGCGGTTTCTCCGGCCAGGTCGTCCAGATCCTCGACCATATCGGCGTCGGCTATAAGGGCCTCAACGTTCTCGAATCCGCCGAACTGCGCAACGGCATCAAGACCTTCTCCAACTGGCCGACCATCCCGCAGCTCTATGTGAAGGGCGAGTTCGTCGGTGGCTGCGACATCATCCGCGAGATGTTCCAGGCCGGCGAATTGCAGCAGCTTTTCACCGAGAAGGGCGTCGTCGTCGCGGCCTGATCCGTGACCCGGCTGACGCGCCGGATCGGCGGCGCCGAGCTCGAGGTCATTGTCGCAGACATCACCACACTGAGCGTTGACGCCATCGTCAACGCGGCCAACACGTCGCTCCTTGGTGGGGGCGGCGTGGATGGTGCGATCCATCAGGCCGCAGGGCCCGATCTGGTCGCCGAATGCCGCATGCTCCACGGCTGCAAGACGGGTGATGCCAAGATCACCAAAGGCTACCGGCTCAGGGCTGCCCATGTGATCCACACCGTCGGACCGGTCTGGAATGGCGGTAGCCTCGGCGAAGATGACCTGCTCGCGTCCTGTTATCGCCGCTCGATGGAGCTGTGCGGGAAGCACAAGCTGACCTCGGTGGCATTCCCCGCGATTTCGACCGGCATTTTCCGCTTTCCAGCCGACCGGGCCGCCGATATCGCCGTTCGTACCACAATCGAAGGGCTCGCTACGGCGCCGTCCGTGGCCCGCGTGGTGTTCTGCTGCTTCGCCGAGCCGAGCGCCAAGCTCCATGCCGAGGCACTTGCGCGACACGCCGGCCCTTGTGCCTGATGACGCGGTCGGTACACTCCGCCGGACCATGTTCCGGGGAGGGGATATGATTTCACAGTCTGGACTGCGTGCGCTGGTCTGCGGCGCGCTGGTGTCGCTCGGCGCGATGTCGCTGGCGCGAGCGGAAGGCATCTACGAGATTCCGGCCGGTGCGCATTTCAATCAGGACAAGCTCGGCAAGATCAGCGAATTCTTCAAGAACGAGGTTGCGACCGGCAAGATCGCCGGCGCGACCGTGCTGATCCGGCAGCATGGCAAGCCGGTCTATCACGAAGCCTTCGGCGTGCAGGACGTGGTCAGCAAGGCGCCGATTACGGACAAGACGATCTTCCGCCTGTTCTCGATGTCCAAGGCGATCACGTCGGTGGTCGCGATGCAATTGGTCGAGGACGGCAAGATCAAGTTGGATGATCCCGTCTCGAAGTACATTCCGTCCTTCGCCAACGTGAAGGTCGGCGTCGAGAAGAAGGCGGAGGACGGCACCAAGTCGCTCGAGCTGGTGCCGGCGAACCGGCCGATGACGGTGCACGATCTGATGACGCACACCTCGGGCATCACCTATGGCTTTTATGGTGACAGCCTGGTCCGCAAGGCCTATCGCGAGGCCAACATCTACGCCGGCGATTTCGACCTCGCCGAGTTCGCCGAACGCATCGCAAAACTCCCGCTGCACAACCAGCCGGGCGCGCTCTGGCAATACGGCCATTCCACCGACGTGCTGGCACGCGTGATGGAGATCGCGGCCGGCAAGCCGCTGATCGACATCATGCGCGAGAAGCTGCTCGATCCGCTCGGCATGGTCGACACCGGCTTCTTCGTCACCGCTCCCGAGAAGCAGAAGCTTCTGGCG
Source organism: Bradyrhizobium shewense (assembly GCF_900094605.1). Taxonomy (GTDB): domain Bacteria; phylum Pseudomonadota; class Alphaproteobacteria; order Rhizobiales; family Xanthobacteraceae; genus Bradyrhizobium; species Bradyrhizobium shewense. The sequence goes on from NZ_FMAI01000027.1 coordinate 4,980, forward strand.
CAGCCGGTGCCGAACGACAGCGACTTCCGCGTTGGCCGGATCAACGATCCGACCGTGGTCAAGAAGATGCAGTTCGCCAGCGGTGGCATGGTGACGACCATGGCCGATTATGAGCGGTTCGCGCAGATGCTGCTCAACGGCGGCAGCCTCGACGGCAAGACCATTCTCAAGCCCGAGACGTTCAAGCTGATGACGACCGATCAGCTCGGCCCCAAATCAGGCGTCGACCGCGACTATTTCTATTTCCCCGGCGACGGTTTCGGCTTCGGCCTCGGGCTCGCGGTGCGCACCGATCCCGGCAACGCCAAGCCGCCGCCGCCCGGCAATCTCGGCGAGTTGAAATGGGACGGCGCCTCCGGCTGCTATTTCGTGATCGATCCCAAGCAGGACATGTTCTTCGTGCTGCTGGAGCAGACCCCGACCGAGCGCCAGCGCGTGCAGCGGACATTGAAGCAGTTGGTCTATGAAGCCATGGAGAAGTGACATGACCGGGCGTCGCTCCTTCATTGCGGCGCTCGCCTTTCTGTTCGGTGTCGTGAGTGCGCAGGCGAGCTCCGAGCGCGCCGCGCGCAACTTCTCGCCCGAGGGCCTTGCAAAGGTTTCCGACTACATCCGGAACGAGATCGCCACCGGCAAGATTCCCGGCGCCATTCTGCTGCTCCAGCAGCATGGCAAGCCGGTCTATTACGAGAATTTCGGCGTTCGCGATGTCGCGACCGAGAGTTCGATGAGCGCGGACACGATCTTCCGTCTCTATTCGATGTCAAAGCCGATCACATCAGTCATGGCGATGATGCTGGTCGAGGAGGGCAAGATCGCGCTCGACGATCCGGTCTCGAAATACATTCCTGCTTTCGCCGGCATGAAGGTCGGCGTGGAGAAGAAGGCCGAGGATAGCAAGGTCGCTCTGGCGCTGGAGCCGCTGGAGCGTCCCGTCACGATCAAGGACCTCTTGCGCCACACCTCAGGGCTGCCTTACGGCTATCATGACGGCGGCGCAGTGCGCGAGCTCTATGCCGAAGCCAATCTCTTCAACAGCAATCTCAGCAATGCCGACTTCGCCGCGAAAATCGCCACGCTGCCGCTGGTCGAGCAGCCGGGCACGGTGTGGGACTACGGCTTCTCCACCGACGTGCTCGGCCGCGTCGTCGAGGTGATCTCGGGAAAGACGCTGCTCCAGTTCGAGAGGGAACGGCTGCTCGATCCGCTCGGCATGACCGAGACGGCGTTCTTCGTCGCCGATCCCGCTAAATTCCCGCGCGTTGCCGAGCCGATGCCGGAGGATCGCAACATCAATCCGACGACGCAGGTTCGCGATATCAGGCGGCCGGTGAAGTGGGAATCGGGCGGCGGGGGGATGGTCGGCACAGTCGGCGACTACGCCCGCTTCGCGCAGATGCTGCTGAATGGTGGCAGCTATGAAGGCCGGCGCTATCTCAAGCCCGAGACCATCGCGCTGATGGCGTCGGATCACATCGGGCCGGAAACGAAGATCGCGCGCGATCAGAACTATTATCCGAGCGGCAGCTCCGGCTTCGGCCTCGGATTTGCGGTGCGCACTTCGGTGCCCCCGGGGACGTCATGGCCGCTTGGCGAATATCGCTGGGACGGCGTCGGCGGCACCTTCTTCTTCATCGATCCCGAGGACGACCTGTTCGGGATCTTCATGGTGCAAACCCCGTCGCAACGCGGCCGGATCCAGCTGGCGTTGAAGACGCTGATCTATCAGGCGATGGGGCGGTGAGCGCAGGCGTTTCTTCGTAGCCCGGAAGGAGCGCAGCGCAATCCGGGATTCGCGCCAACGGAAAGACTGCCCCGGATTTCGCTTCGCTCCTTCCGGGCTACAAGAGCTACGCCCCGCGCACGATCTCTCTGACGTACCCGATCGTCTCCTCGATCTGGGCCGCATTGACGTCGAGATGGGTGCAGGCGCGGATGCGGCCGTCCATCATCGCGAGCGTCACGCCGCGCTGGCGCAGCGCCGCAACCATCTTGTCGCCGGCAATGCCGGCGCCGTCGGGCTTGAAAAATACGAGATTGGTCTCGGGCTCCTGCACCTCGACGCCGGGGATCTGCGACAGCCCGCGGGCGAGCGCGCGCGCATTGGCGTGGTCGTCGGCGAGGCGGTCGACGTGATGGTCGAGCGCGTAGATGCAGGCGGCGGCGCAGATGCCGGCCTGCCGCATCGATCCGCCGAGGCGCTGCTTCCACTGCCAGACCGCATCAATGAAGGCGCGCGAGCCCGCGAGCACGCCACCGATCGGTGCGCCCAGGCCCTTGGAGAAGTCGATCCAGGCCGAGTCCCAGCCGGCGGTCATGTCGCGCGGGGAGATGCCGCTGGCGACGGTGGCGTTGAGCAGGCGCGCGCCGTCCATGTGGGTGACGAGGCCGTGCTGTTTCGCGATCGCGACGATCTCGTCGAGCGCGGCCTTCTTCCAGATCGTGCCGCCGCCGATATTGGCGGTCTGCTCGACGCTGACGACGGTCTGCGGCGGCTGGTAGCGCGTGCGTGGATGCAGGGCTTTCCGGAATGTCTCCGGCGTGAACTGGCCGTCGGGCCCCCTGAGCTGCGTCACCTGAAAACCGCCGATCGCCGCATGCGCGCCGCCTTCGCGGGCGATGATGTGCGCGGTCTCGTGCGCCAGGATCTCGTCGCCGGGACGGCAATGCACCAGCGTCGCGGTGACGTTGCACATCGTGCCCGAGGGCATGTAGACCGCGGCTTCCTTGCCCATCAGCGCGGCGACGCGCTCGCACAGCGCATTCACGGTCGGATCGTCACCGACCTGCTCGTCGCCGACCTCAGCCCGCGCCATGGCGTCGCGCATCGCGGCCGTCGGCTTGGTCTGCGTGTCCGAGAGCAGATTGATGCGCACCGGCGGCGCCTTGGGATCAACAGGGGGAGGGGTGTAGAGCATGCGACGGCTCCTAACGCATTGCGGCCACTGAATTGTGGCTCTTAAGCAAAAAGGCCCCGGCGAACCGGGGCCTTTCGATACTCAGATATTAGCGCGAATAGAATTCGACGACCAGATGCGGCTCCATCTGCACCGGGAACGGCACGTCGGAGAGGCCGGGGATGCGCACGTATTTCGCGGTCATCTTGCCGTGGTCGACTTCGAGATAGTCCGGGGTGTCGCGCTCGGGGAGCTGGCTGGCTTCGAGCACGTGGGCGAGCTGCTTGGAGGCTTCCTTGACCTCGATCACGTCGCCGACCTTGAGCTGATAGCTCGAGATGTTGACCTTGCGGCCGTTCACCTTGATGTGGCCGTGGTTGATGAACTGGCGGGCAGCGAAGATCGTCGAGACGAACTTGGCGCGGTAGACGACCGCGTCGAGACGACGCTCCAGCAGGCCGATCAGGTTCTCGCCGGTGTCACCCTTGAGGCGGCTCGCCTCGACATAGATGCCGTGGAACTGACGCTCGGAGATGTTGGCGTAGTAGCCCTTCAGCTTCTGTTTGGCGCGCAGCTGCACGCCGAAGTCCGAGAGCTTGCCCTTGCGGCGCTGGCCATGCTGGCCGGGGCCGTACTCGCGGCGATTCACGGGGCTCTTCGGGCGGCCCCAGATGTTCTGGCCCATACGGCGATCGAGTTTGTACTTCGCCTCACTGCGCTTAGTCATCGCGTCCTCTTCAGGTACATGGTTTGAGGAAACGCGCCCTCCTGTGTGACGGGCTAGCCCGGCACTGACAGGTCCGATCCCCAAAGCTTCAAGGGAGAGGACCACGGGTCGCGAAACGCTTCGCGGGCCGAAATCGGCCCGCGAGCAGGCGGCTTTTAAGTGAGTTTGGGGTTCGCTGTCAATTGTTTAGCCCGTCATTCCGGGCGATGCGGCAGCATCGACCCGGAATCTCGAGGTTCCGGGTGAGGCTCTGCGAGCCGCCCCGGAACGACGGTGCTCATGTCCCGACCACCCTTATCGGCTTCGCGCCGGCCGCCCGCAATTCGGCAGCGATTTCAGTGTTCAGGACCTGCTCCAGCCGGGTCAGGACCCGGGCGATCGGTGCCGCATCGGTAACCCGGTGGTCCCAGCGGATCACGACATGAATGGTCTGGTCGGGCTCGACCAGGCCGTAGCTGACGATGAAGGGGCCCGGCGTGATCGGGTGGAGCTCGCCGCCGCCATAGGCGGCCACCGAGCTCACCGCAAAACTGCCGAACCAGTTGCCACGCTGGCGGCCGAAATTGAGGCCGATCGCCCAGGATAGGCGCCGCAGCGGCAGCGGCAGGCGGGTTGCCCGCATGATCTTCCGGAACATCGGGACGTCTGCGATCGGCGCCGTCTTGCCGCGCCGGATCTCGGCGTCGACCGCGGCCAGCGCCATGGCCTCGGGGGCCGCGATTCGCTGCGGCATCACGCATTCCTCGCCGTCCTCGACCCGGGCGATCGCCACCGACGCCACGCTGTTCGGCAGTTCGTAGAACGTCGGCCAGGGCCATTTGGCGTAGACGGTGCGCAGGATCGGCTCGTCCCTGGCGACCAGGGCGAACGCCTTGACGAAGGTCGCGGCCCACCCCGCCGGTGCGGCGGCTCCGGCGCGTGCCTCGAGCAGGGGGCGGATATTGAGCGAACGGGAGAGCGAAACAAATGGCACGTCCATCGACGCGCGCATGAGGTCGCAAATCAGGCGGCGCGGCAGCGAAATGGGCTTTGGCGTCCCGCGCATCGGTCTTGGGTTCCCGCAGATTGAAAAATGAGCAGTGAGCGGGCGCCCGCTCGCCGCCTGCTCTAGCATGAACCAACCCCCTTGGGGCCGGTCGGTTCGACGAATCAGGGAGCCGGCGAAGCCAGCGGCTTGGTCTTGTCGACGACGTAAACTCCAAGCACTTTCATGGCTTTATCGCCATGAGCCTTGGCGTCGTGCACGACACCTGCCGGGATCTGGTAGGAATCGCCGGCCTTCAGGGTCTTCTCCGGCTGCCCCTCGACGAGGAGATTGAGCTCGCCTTCCAGCACATAACCGGTCTCAATTCCGGGATGGGTATGGCGTCCGGCCGCGCCGCCCGCCGGGACCTCCGCAATGGCGGTGATGGTATTATAGCCCTCCGGAAATTCGACTTTCTGGAGCGGGGTGCGCTTGATGCCGGGCTGCTGGGCGAAGGCCGCGAAGGCGAGGCCAGTAAAGGTCAGAGCGAGCAAAGTCTTCTTGAGCATGGTTTTTCCTCCCGATGCGGCCGACCCTAGCAGGGCCGCAGTTCCCGGCAAGGCGGCAATCGGGCTGCTCAGCGTCTGATGCCCTCGAACGCCGCCAGGATGCCGCGCTGGAGCAGCGACCAGTCGAAGCCGAGCGCGATGGCGCGGTAGCCGCGGTCGACCAGGGCGTTGGCCTGGTCGGCGGTGCGGGCCACGCCGCCGATCGGCACCCCGCTTCTCAGGATGCCGGCCTCGGCGCGCGCGACCAGCTCCAGCAGTTCCGGATCGTCCATCTGGCCGCGCTTGTTGATGGAGGTGGCGAGATCGCCAGGGCCGATCACCGCGACGTCGATGCCCGGCGTCGCCATGATCTCGTCGATGCGGTTGACGGCATCGACATGCTCGATGGTGATCATGCAGATCATCTCGTCGTCGGCGCTTGCCATGTAGTCCGGCATCGACTGGCCCCAGCGGAACGGGGCGTGGAACGGACCCCAGAGCCGGTCGCCGCGCGGCGGGTAGCGCACGCTGCGGACCGCCTTCTCGGCATCAGTGCGGTTCGTGATCATCGGAAAGTTGATGCCGAAGGCGCCGATGTCCATCGGCGCCTTCGCAAGCCACGGCTCATTCGCCGCGATCCGCACCAGGGGCGTGCACGGCGTGCCGGTGGTCGCGGCGATCATCGCGTGCGCTTCAGTGAGGCCGATCGGTCCATGTTCGAGATCGACGATGATCCAGTCGAGCGAGCGCGCCATGATCTGCACCATCTGCACGCTCGGGATGGTCGCGATCGCGCCGAAAGAGGGGCGGCCATCGCGCCACAATTGGCGGAGGCGGTTGAGCGGCGGGGTCTGGACCGACATGGAAAGGCCTGCGGTGAGGTGACGACGGCAAAACCTAGCAGCGCGGCGCCGATGCGCAAAGTCAGGCCAGCGCGCGGCCGCCGAAGAACGGCGTCAGCGTGGCCGAAAGGCCGTGCACGCGGTTCGAGGTGAAGATCATCTCGGCGCCGGCCTGTGCGATGCCGCCGATGCGCGGGCCGAGCAGATCCGAGACGCGGCGGGCGATCGCCGGCGCGGGATCGATCCAGTCGACCGGCCAGGGCGCCAGCCGCTTCAACCGGTCGAGCAGCAGCGGATAATGTGTGCAGGCGAGCACGACGGTGTCGGTGCGCGAGGTCGCGTCTTCGCCGACGAAGCAGGGGGCGAGTTCGGCCAGGATGTCGCCGTCGCTGACGGAAGTGCCGCTGAGCTCAGCTTCGGCCAGCGAGGCAAGCTCGGGCGAGCCGACCAGCGTCACCTCGCAGCCCTGCGCGAAATCGCGGATCAGGGCCTTGGTGTATTCGCGCTTCACCGTGCCCTTGGTGCCGAGCACCGAGACGCGGCGGGTCCTCGATTGCGCGCAGGCCGGCTTGATCGCCGGCACCGTGCCGACGAAGGGCACCGAATAAGTGGCGCGCAAGTGGGACAGGACCAGGGTGGACGCCGTGTTGCAGGCGATGACGATGATGTCAGGGTCATGCGTGCCGATCAGTTCCCCCATCAGCGGCACGACGCGGGCGATGATCTCGTCCTCGCTGTGGTGGCCGTAGGGAAAGAAGGCGTCGTCGGCGACGTAGGCGAAATGGGCGTCCGGACGCGCGGCCACGACCTCGCGGAGCACCGTGAGCCCGCCAAGGCCGGAATCGAACACCAGGATCGTCGGAGAATTGGTCACGTCATTACCCTAGCCCGTCATGGTTACCATTCGGTTTTTAGGGCGATTTTGCGGCGGGGCCGTTTTGGGGGGAAGCCGGACGCGCTGCGGACAGGAAACCCGGCTGGAAGGCCCCAGCTCTGCAGCGCACGCCCACGAAGGCACTGCGCTGCGTCTCCAGGGCACAAGACCGAGAGCCCGCCCTGGCATGGCTGCTATATGCGTCATCACGACGTGCCCAACTTACTGCTGCAGGAGGCCTCATGCTCACCGTCCATCATCTCGGCAGGTCTCAGTCCGAGCGCATCGTCTGGCTGTGCGAGGAGCTGGAGCTTTCCTATGAGCTGAAGCGCTATGCACGCGATCCCGTCACCATGCTGGCGCCGCCGGAGTACAAGACGCTGCACCCGAGCGGGGCAGCGCCCGTCGTGACCGACGGCGATCTTGTGCTCGCGGAGTCCGGTGCCATCGTCGACTACATCATCGCAAAGTACGGCAACGGCCGTCTGGTGCTCGGCCCCAATGATCCCGCCTTCCCGCAGTTCCTGTATTGGCTTCACTTCGCCAATGGCACCTTGCAACCAGGCATGGGGCGGATGATGATTCTGAACCGGCTCGATCTTGCAAAGGACAACCCGACCCTGCTTGCCATGAAGCGACGGCTCGATCGCTCCTACGATCTCCTCGACGCGCGCCTTCGCGACGCCGAATATCTGGCGGGCAACGCCTTCACCACCGCCGACATCATGATGGGCTTTTCGCTGACGACGATGCGCTACTTCCAGCCCTATGATGTCCAACGCTGCCCGAACGTGGTCAAATATCTCGGCCGCGTCAGTGCCCGCCCGGCCTACCGGCGCGCGATGGAGAAGGGCGATCCCGGCATGGCGCTGCTGCTAGGCTGAGCAGCGGCGATCACGCGATCCTGTTCGTCGTGGCCGCCCGCTCCGTGGCGAGCTGCTTCTGCAAACGATCGATGTTCTGCAGCAGGCGCTGGCTGGTCAGCACCAGGAAGTAATAGCCGAACTGCGGGTCCTGGAAATAAATCTCGAGCAGACGGTCATAGGTGATCGTCAGCACCTGTCCGTCCTCGACGCATTCGATGGTTCCGGTGCGGCGGTTGTCCGGCGTCAGGAAGCCGAGCTCGCCCATAAGAGCTCCAGGCCCGATCTCGACATTGATCTCCTTGACCAGGAACTTGCCGGTGACCGTGAGCAGCATCTCCTTGGCGGGATCGCCGAGCTTGAACAGCGTGTCGCCGTGGCGATATTTCCGTTCGGTCATGAACGGCTTCAGCCATTCGATCGACATGTCGCCTTCGGCGGCATGGCGCGCTTTCTTGACCAGCTTGAGCATCTGCCGCAGGCGCAGGGCGTTGATCGGGAGCAGCAGCAGATAGAGCAGGAACGTCGCGACGTTCGCGGAGAGCGCGCCGAAAACGGCAAAAAACGCGCAGCCGATCATGTTGGCAACGCGCAGGGGCACCATGGTCCGCATCAAGAGGGTAGCGACGAAGAAACCGGCGCCGACCGCGGCGAATAGATTGGCAAACGTGATGTTGTGGACGAAGATCTCAAGCAGCCGGTTGAAGATCGCATCATAGGTGACGTTGTTCGGGTCCAGGCCCATCTGGACCAGGATCTTCGCGATCCTGAGGTTGTCCGTTGCCGCATCGAGAATGCGGTCGAGGATCGAGGAAATGTCTGCGCTGCCGGACGGCATGGTACTAACCCCGCGTAAGGCTTTCAGTCCTGGTCGGTATGCTCGACACGTATAGCCGAAATCGAATGACGGCCGCCTGAAATGAAGCCTTTGGCCGTCACGCCGCAAGAGGCAAATTTTAGCCTGATTGGGCGTTTCGGCAATTGCCCGTTGGTTGTGCGTCCGGGCGCAACGCGGCCGTGATTCGGGGCGGGCTTCGGCGTCGCGGAGCGGCCGAATGGCCCCGGGCGGGGCGTCTGACGATCTTCGCCTTATGGCTTGGCGGCGGGTTGGATGACCTGCTGCTCGACAGGGCCAAGACGTCCGGGCAGCGAGCCGGCGCGCAGCAACATGGCGACGCTGTTGGCCTCTTCCAGGGTGAAGTTGCCGGAAATCTGGACGGAGCCGCCCGTGATGGGCTCGCGGATCACGGGGGAGGAGATCACCTTGTCGTCGAGTGCGATGGCGAAGGGCATTCCAACGTTCTCTGCGGTGATGTGAGCGAAGCGTCGCGTACCGCGGCCGTTGAAGCGGAACGAGGCGATCGGTTCCTTCGTGTCGCTCGTGAATCCCGGTCCCGCGTAGCTGATGTCGTCACCGTCGAGCGCGCTGGCCTTGACGAGATAGGGAAGCTTGTCCTTGAAGCCGAACATCACTTCCGTGCCCGCCGGAGGCGTGCCGGATTGCGCCTGCTCCGCCGACATCGTGACATCGATCAGGCGGAAGCTGACCTTGACCTTCCTGGCGAAGATCGCGGTGATGCGCTCGGGCTCCATCATGCCCGGCAGGAAGATGCGGATGCGGTCCGTTCCCTCAGGCTGGACGCTGGCCAGTGTGACGCCGGCGTCCTTGAGGCGCTGCTCGATCATGGCGATAGAATCCTCGACGAGATCGCGCAGCCGTGCGGCGGATGCGGCATCGGTCGGCGCAAGCCTGGTCAGCCCGTCGCCGGCGTCGGTCACGGCGAGCGCGTGCGTGGGCAATCCCTCTGCCGCCGAGGCGAGCTTGCGCGTGAGCAGTTCGCGGCCCTTGGCGTCCGCGACCTTGACATCGACGCCGCCGTCACGAATCGTAAGGCCGGAGAAGGCGATCCGACCCTCGCGCAGGGTCTTGTAGACGTCGTCTAGACGTCGTCGCGCAGATCCGTGGTGACCGCCTCCCGCAAGGCGTCCCTGTCCACCTTGTAGATGATGCGTGATCCGCCCAGCTTCTCCATCTTGTCGGTGATGAATGCCGCGATCTTGGCGCGCATCTTGTCGAGCTGGCCGTCCGCGGCGAGCGCCGCGCGGGGCAGCGCGATCGTCGACGCGATGGCGAATGCGGCGATCAGCCGTGTGATGCGGTTCCGCAGGGGCGTCGTCATGATGACCTCAAGTCTTGCGGCAGGGCGCTGGCGAGCGAATGCAGTGCCAGTTCTTGGTCCCCGGATCAGCCGCGGAGGTTCAAGCGCCGCTCAGGTCACGTTCGATCGCCGGGGCCGTTGGCAATGGACGAACGCCAAATCATCCATCATTCTGTCCGCACCGGGCTGGTCATCGGTCGGGGCCTCGCCGACCCAAAATGTCAAAAGACAGGGGGCGGGGACATGTATCTGAGGGAGGACGGAATTCCATGGCGGGCATCCACGCGCTCGATCGGCTCATTGGCAACGACTATCCGGATCTTTTGACCGACGAGGAGGTCCGGGCGTTCGAGCGGGTCCCCTATGCGGACCGCATCGCTGCCGAGAGCACGTTTGACGCCATCAAATTGGGCGCGGCGCGCAATCCCGACGGTGCGGCGATCCAGTTTCTACAAAACGCTGATCCCGCCGACACGCCGCTGGTGGTCACCTATCGCGATTTCATTGCGCGCGTCACGCAGGCCGCCAACATGTTTCACGCGCTCGGCGCGGAGAAAGACGACGTCATCAGCTTCATGCTGCCGCTGGTGCCGGATGCCTTCGTGACGCTGTTCGGCGCGGAGGCCGCCGGCATCGCCAATCCGGTCAATCCGCTCTTGGAGCCGCACCAGATTGCGGAGATCCTGGAAGCTGCGAACACCAAAATCCTGGTGGCGCTCGGGCCGATGCCGGGCACCGACATCTGGCAGAAGGTCGAGCAGATCCGCCCGCAACTCAAGCACCTCAAGGCGATCGTGCAAGTGTTCGGCGGCGGCGATCCGGCGAATGGCATCTTTGCTTTCAGCGACCTGATCAAGCAGCAGCCGTCGGATCGGCTTGTCAGCGGGCGCAAGATTTCGGATGCCGACATCGCCGCCTATTTCCACACCGGCGGCACCACCGGCACGCCCAAGCTGGTGCGGCACACGCATACCAACCAAGTCTATCAGGCATGGGCGCTCAACCTGCTGCTGAGAGCGAAGCCCGGCGCCAATTTGCTGTTCGGCATGCCGCTGTTTCACGTCGGGGGATCGCTGACACAGGTGCTGACGATGCTGTCGAGCGGCGGCTCGTTGGTCGTGCTGTCGCCGAGCGGCTGGCGCAATCCGAGTGCAGTGAAGAACATCTGGCGCCTGGTCGAGCGCTTCAAGCCGGAAGCGCTGTCGAGCGTGCCGACGGTGCTCGCCGCAACGCTCGCGGTGCCATCAGGCGATGCCGACATCTCCAGCCTCAAATATGCCGCCGGTGGCGGCTCGGCGATCCCCGTCGCGGTCGGCTCGGCGATCCAGGACAAGCTGAAGCTGCCCGTGGTCGAGGTCTACGGCATGACCGAGACTTCGAGCGTGCACACGCTGGCCTATCCATCGCGGCCGATCCGGCTCGGCTCGGTCGGCCTTCCCATGCCTTATGCGCGCGTGCGCATCGTGCAACTCGATGCCAATGGCCGCCTGATCCGCGACTGCGCGCCTGATGAGATCGGCGTCGTCATCATGGCCGGGCCCGGCGTATTCGGCGGCTATCTCAACGACGAGCACAACAAGGGCGCCTTCGTCGACGAGGTTTGGGTCAATTCCGGCGATCTCGGCCGGCTCGACGCAGACGGCTATCTCTGGATCACCGGTCGCGCCAAGGACCTCGTGATCCGTGGCGGCCATAACATCGATCCCGCGCCGGTCGAGGAGATCATGTTCCGTCACCCCGCCGTCGGCTTCGCCGCCGTGGTCGGCCAACCCGACGCCTATGCCGGCGAACTTCCCGTGGGGTATGTGCAGTTGAAGCCGGGCGCCAAGGTCGAGCCGGGCGAGCTGGAAAATTGGGTGCGCGAGCGCACGCCAGAGCGCGCGGCTGTCCCGGTGCAGGTCATTCCGATCGACCCGATGCCGGTCACAGGCGTCGGCAAGGTGTTCAAGCCGCAGCTCCGCTGGGACGCGGCCCAACGCGTATTCACCAAAGTGCTGACGCCGCTGACCGAGACGGGCGTCGATTGCAAGGTGAAGGTCGGCGCCCACGGCAGCCACGGCTCGATCGCGACGGTAACGATCGCGGACGTGCCGGAGGCCAAGCGGGCGGCCGTCGCGGAAGAGGTGGACAAGCTGCTCGCGCCGTTCGTGATGCGGCACGAGGTGGTTTTCGCCTAATCGGCATTGTCGAGCGGGTAGGGCCGATGGGGCCGCGCACAGCGTGGCTCCAGCGCTCCTCGATTAGAGAACACGTCGCCGCTACCCGCGGATCGCCGCATTGGCCCTTTCGGCTGCGCCCGTCATCGCGTCCTTCGCCGATTTCGCACCGTTGACCACTTCATTGACGCCGATCATGAAGGCGTCGAGGATCGGTCTCGATTGCGGATGGAAAAGGATTGCCTTGGCCCGGTCGACATCCGCATTCTGCAAGTTGGTCAGGGCCGCTTCGGCGGCTTGCGAGCCGAACGCCTTCTTGAAGCCCTCGCTCGACCAGGCCGACACGCGTGTCGTCGCCAGCCCCGCTGCAGCAGTCTGCAGCGAGGTCGCCTTGCTCGTCGCCCAGAGCAGGAACAGGAAAGCCGCCCGCTTGTTTCGAGATTTGGAATTGATGCACGCCTGCCAGTGCGACATGAAGGGGACGGGTCTGCGACCGGCGAGATGCGGAAAGATTGCAAATCCAGCCTGCTTGGCGACACGGCTTTTCGCTGGATTGGAGATGTCGGTAGCGAAGTTGCTGCTGTCGATTGCCATGGCCGTCCGCCCCTGCAGGAAGTCGTCCAGCACGTTGTACCATTCATAGCTGCCGACGCCGGCAGGCCCGGCCTGACTGAGCAGATGTCCGTACATCTCGACGGCCGCGATCGCCTCCGGGCTCGCGAAAACGACCCTGTTGTGCTCGACCATGGCCCCACCGTAGGAGAACACGAAGCCCATGGGCCGGTGGGGAGGAATTGCCGCCGGCCTGGGCCCGCATGGCGATCCCCGACATCCCGCCGGCCTTGACCGCCTTGGCGGTGACAAGCAGCTCTTCGAAGGTCTGGGGAATCGGCTGGTCCTTGGCTGCCAGCGCATCCCTGTTGATGAACAGGGTCATCGCCTCCGAGGTAATCGGGACGGCGTAGCGTTCGCCGTCCGACCACAGCGGGAAGGCTCGGGCCGTATTGAGCAGGTCGCTCTCGTCATACCAGGCGGGGTCGGTCAGCAACCTGTTGGAATAATAGCCGTTCAGTGGCTCCAGCCATCCGTTCGAGATGCCCTGGCCATAGGTCGTGAACATGAAGACGTCAGGCGTGCTGCTACCGCGGGCGAGCCTGATCGGCAGCGCCCCGAGATATGTGGTCTCCAGCTGGAAATCGATGGTGACGTTGATGCCGGTGAGTATGGTGAACTCCGGCAACAGCGGCGTGATCGCATTCGACCACGGATGGATCGCGCCCGAAAGCGCGATCGTCTGTCCCGCAAATTGCTTCCAGTCGATCGCGGCGTTGGCGCGGATCGCGGCATCCTGGGCAAAACTCCACCGCGGTAGCACGCCAAGGGCCGGCAGCACCGCCCCCGCCGCGCCCAATCCCTTGATGAAACTGCGCCGGCTGGCGGGCATTTGACGGTTCAGTGAGTTTTCACCCTGCGCCATGCTAATGCTCCTTCACCAAGGCAGTCATTCACGACACGTGAGCGGGGCCACACCCTGCGACATCGTGGCCCTCGCCAGTCGACTTACGGGGGCCGAAGCCGATGTAACCTAGCCAGGGTTCCCGGCTCACCCTTGCGGGCCTATCTATGCTATCATTCTAGCAATGCTCTGGCCTCGGCACCAGAAGACGCGCCGTTCACGCGAGCATGACCCTAGGCAAATGTCAGCCTCTGCTCCGGCTCTGTCTTTGCGATGGTTTGCTCGTCCGCTAATCCTTGCGGTCGCAGTGCTTGTGACCCTGTTTGCCGCGACCGGCTTCCTCGGCCTGCAATATTGGCAGGAGCGGCAAGCAGCTCATCACTTCTTCGAGCATAGCCGCCAGGTACTCGAAACGCTCGATCGGCTGCGGGCGATCGTCGCGGAACTGGAGACCGAAAGGCGCGGGTATCTCATGACCCTCGACCCCGCCTATCTCAAGGCCTACGGCGTCTCTGACGAAAGTGTACGCCGGGAGGCTCAGGCGCTGCAGACGCTGGTCGCGGACGATCCGTTGCAGGGCCTTCGGGCCGGACATGTGGCATTGACCATTGCAGCAACGCTGCGCGAGATCGACGAGCTGCTGAAGACGGCCGGCACGTCCGGGCTGGCCGCGCTGGCAATGATCCGCAGCATGGACGAGATCCGCTCGCAAATCGACCAGATGGTAGATCACGAGCGCTTTCGGCTCGCCGACCGGGAGTCGCGCGCCGAAGCATTTGAGCGACGCTGGACCTGGCTGATCGCCGGCGCCGTTGTCCTCGTCGTCGCGTTGGCCGGCGCGGCGCTCGCGCTCGCGCGGCTCGAAGCGAAACGGCGGAGAAAAACGACCGAGGAGAACATCCAGCTCCAGAGTGATCTTGCCGCGCGAGATACCAAGATCCGGCGCCTGTTCGATGCCAACATCATCGGCATCATCATCTGGGAAGTCGAGGGGCGCATTTTCGAGGCCAATGATGCATTCCTGCGTATCGTGGGATACGACCGGGAGGATCTGGTCTCAGGCCGCCTGCATCGGACCGACCTCACGCCGCCGGAATGGCGCGGCCGCGACTTAGAAACCGTGGCGGAGTTGAAGCGGGTCGGGACGGCCCAGGCATTCGAGAAGGAGTATGTGCGGAAGGACGGAAGCCGCGTGCCCGTGCTGATCGGCGGGACCATGTTTGGAGAAGGCACGGACCAGGGGGTCGGCTTCGTCCTTGATCTGACGGCTCTCAAGCGGGCGGAAGCCGAATCTCGCGAACACGAGCGGCGCTACCGTGAAGCCCTAATGGAGCTCGCGCACGCCAATCGCGTTACGACGATGGGACAACTCACCGCGTCGATTGCCCATGAAGTCAACCAGCCGATCGCCGCAATAGTGGCGAACGCCGAGGCCGGGTTGAACTGGCTGGGGGCTCAACCACCCAATCTGGAGCGAGTTCGACAGACGTTCGACTGGATCACCGGCGACGGCATGCGAGCCGGCGACGTTATCGGCCGGATCCGGGCGCTTATCAGGAAGGCGCCCCCGCAAAAGGAGGACATGGAGATCAACCAGGCGGTGCTTGATGTCATCGCGTTGACCCGCAGTGAAGCGTTCAAGAACGGCGTCTCGGTGCAAACGCAACTTGCCGAAGGCTTGCCGCCCATTCAGGCAGATCGGGTTCAAATTCAGCAAGTGCTGCTCAACCTGATTGTCAACGCGGTCGAGGCGATGGCCGCTGTCGGCGAGGGGGGACGCGAGTTGCTGATCAGCACCGGTCGGGATGCATCGGACGGCGTGCTCGTCACCTTGCGGGATTCCGGTCCGGGGCTGGATCCGAAGAATGTAGAGACCCTGTTCGAAGCCTTCTACACCACCAAGCCCACAGGCATGGGGATGGGCCTCGCCATCTGCCGCTCGATCATCGAGGAGCATGGCGGGCGGATGTGGGCCGGCGCAAACGAGCCTCGTGGCGCCGTCTTTCAGTTCACCCTGCCTCTCGCGTCAGACGAGACCGCTCGCCTGCCGACGGCGAGCAAGCCAACGGGTCTACGCTCTGCAACCCCGATGACGGGCTCCGCGTAACACGCTGCTTGCGCCCTTCGTGATGCGACACCGGGTGGTGCATGCGCAGGTAGGTTGAACCGGATCGGTTCAACCTACGCTCGCGCTACTGGGCGACGCTTCGCCGCATTATCCATGTCGCCGTTAGAGACCTCTATGTGATGAAAATCACATAGGAAGAATTAGCAATCGGCGACGCTAGCGAATAGTCTCAGGGAATTGCATCCGGGGGGACGCAAGTGATTCCGTTTCGACTGTTTGTCTTGTTGATATTCGCGATTGGCCTTGCCTGCGGACCGGCGCATGCCGACCGGCGGGTCGCGCTCGTGATCGGCAATTCCGCTTACAAGAGCGCGCCCAAGCTCGGCAATCCCGTGAACGACGCCACGCTGGTCGGCGGCATGTTCAAGAAGGCGGGCTTTGATTCCGTCGACGTCAGGCTGGATCTCAGTGCCAGCGAGATGCGGCGCATGCTGCGCGAGTTTGCCGGCAGGTCGCGCGATGCGGACATGGCGGTGATCTATTACGCCGGCCACGGCATCGAGCTCGATGGAGCCAACTATCTCATTCCGACCGACGCGACACTGGAGACGGATGGCGACGTTCTCGACGAGACCATTCCGGTCGAACGCGCGCTGTTCGCGGTCGAGCCGGCCAAGCAGCTGCGCCTGATCATCCTGGATGCCTGCCGCGACAACCCGTTCGCCAAGTCGATGAAACGCACGCTGGCTTCACGCGCCGTCGGGCGCGGGCTCGCCAAGGTCGAGCCGACCAGCCCGAACACGATGATTGCGTTCGCGGCCAAGGCGGGATCGACGGCGTCCGATGGCGATGCGCGAAACAGTCCGTTCGCCGTTGCGCTGGTCGAGCATCTGCCGAAGCCGGGCCTTGATCTGCGCAAGGCCTTCGGGTTCGTGCGCGACGACGTGCTCAAGGCTACCGGCTACAAGCAGGAGCCCTATGTCTATGGCTCGCTCGGCGGCGACGACGTGCCCCTCGTCGTGCGGCCGGCGGCAACCGGTCCGCAGGCCAACCCGCAGGATGCTATTCGCAGGGATTACGAGCTCGCGCTTCAGCTTGCGACGCGCGACGGCTGGGAAGCGTTTCTGGCGGCATATCCGGATGGTTTCTACGCCAACCTCGCCAAGGGTCAGTTGAACAAGATCGCCGCCGAAGAGACGCGCGCGTCGGCTGAGCAAAAGGCCAAGGCGGCGGAGCAGGAAAAGACCAGGCTCATTGCCGAGCGCGCCCAGAAGGCAGAGCAGGAGAAGGCGGCAGCTGCCGCCAAGGCAGCCGAAGAGGCGCGCATCGCGGCCGAGAAGCAAAAGCAGATCGAGCAGGCGAAAGCGGAAGCGGCCGAGCATCAGCGCAAGGTGGCTGAGGCGGCGGCTGCGAAGGCGCTTGCCGAGAAGCAGGCAGTGGAGAAGGCCAAGGCCGAGCTTGCCGCG
The DNA here is from genome assembly GCF_900094605.1 of Bradyrhizobium shewense. GTDB lineage: Bacteria > Pseudomonadota > Alphaproteobacteria > Rhizobiales > Xanthobacteraceae > Bradyrhizobium > Bradyrhizobium shewense. The sequence continues at coordinate 22,000 of NZ_FMAI01000027.1, forward strand.
AAGCAGGCGGCGGAGAGGGCTGAGCAGGCCGCCAAGCCGACGGCCGATCGGCAGATACCCGAAGTCGAGAACCAGAAAGTCGCTGCGCTCTCGCCCGCGCCGGCATCCACGTTATCGGCGGCTGATCTGACAAAATCCGTGCAGAGCGAATTGCGCCGCGTCGGTTGCCTGACCTCGTCTGCGGAGAGCGAGTGGAGTTCGGCCGCGCAGCGCTCGCTGACGCTGTTCAACAAATATGCCGGCACCCAGCTCGACGTGAAGCTCGCGAGCGTGAATACGCTCGATGCGCTGAAGGCGAAGCCCGGACGGGTGTGCCCGCTGGTTTGCAATTTCGGCTTCAAGGCCGACGGCGATCAATGCGTCAAGATCACCTGCCGCGCCGGCTATCGCGTCGGCGACGACAATGAATGCGAGAAGATCCAGGAAAAGAAGCCGGTCGCGACGCGCGAGGATGCGAGGAGGCGCGATGCTGATCGGAGGGCGACCGAAGCTGCGCCGTCCAAGCCCGAGGCGAGCGGGCAGATCATTTGCAGTTCGACCGGCTGTCGTCCGGTGCAAAAAGGGTGTCGGCTCGTCAGCGGGGTCATCCCCGGCAGGGTCAGCTCGAACACCGCAACCGGAGGCTCCTACGAGGTGTGCAATTAGCTTCCCTGACTGACCGGTTCCATGCAATGCATCGAGGCCCGCGGGTGATGTGGTGAATATTGTTAGATCCTTTTGCGTATTGATTGTTGCAGCTCTCGTCACTTGCGCGCCCGCGCAGGCCGAGAAACGAGTCGCGCTCGTCATCGGCAACTCCGCCTATAAGAGCGTGCCGAAGCTGGCCAACCCGGCGAGCGACGCCGGCTTGATCGGCGGCATGTTGAGGAAGGCTGGCTTCGATACGGTCGACGTCAGGCAGGACTTGAACGCGTCTGAAATGCGCAAGGCGCTGCGCGAATTCGGCGGGCGCACCAGGGATGCCGATGTCGCGGTCATCTACTATGCGGGCCACGGCATGGAGGTGGACGGCACCAACTATCTGATCCCGACCGACGCCGCGCTCGAGGCCGACACCGACGTCTACGACGAGGCGTTGCCGATCGATCGCGTGCTGGTAAGCATCGAGCCCGCCAAGCAGCTTCGGCTCGTCATCCTCGATGCCTGCCGCGACAATCCGTTCGCCAAGACGATGAAGCGCACGGTGGCCTCGCGCGCGATCGGGCGCGGGCTTGCCAAGGTCGAGCCAACCAGCCCGAACACGATGATCGCGTTCGCGGCCAAGGCGGGGTCGACGGCATCGGATGGCGATTCCCGAAACAGTCCGTTCGCCACGGCGCTCGCAGACCACCTGCCGAAGCCCGGGCTCGACCTGCGCAAGGCGTTTGGCTTCGTGCGCGATGACGTGCTGCGGAGTACCGCGAACAAGCAAGAGCCTTTCGTGTATGGCTCGCTCGGCGGCGATGACGTGCCGCTGGTGCCAGCCAAGCCGGCCGCGACCGGTCCGCAGGCAAATCCGCAGTCTGAACTCAGGCGGGACTATGAACTCGCGCTGCAGCTCGCCACGCGGGACGGTTGGGAGGCGTTTCTGGCGCAATATCCCGACGGGTTTTACGCCAACCTCGCCAAGGGCCAGTTGAACAAGATCGCCGCCGAAGAGACCCGCGCATCGGCCGAGCAAAAGGCCAAGGCGGCCGAGCAGGAGAAGACGCGGCTGATGACCGAGCGCGCCCAGAAGGCCGAGCAGGACAAGGCGGCCGCAGCTGCCAAGGCGGCGGAAGAGGCGCGGATCGCCGCAGAGAAGCAAAAACAGATCGAGCAGGCGAGGGCCGAGGCGGCCGAGCAGCAGCGCAAGATCGCCGAGGCGGCCGCAGCGAAGGCATTGGCCGAGAAGCAGGCTGCGGAGAAAGCCAAGGCCGAGCTTGCCGCGAAGCAGGCGGCGGAGAGGGCTGAGCAGGCCGCAAAGCCGACGGCCGATCGGCAGCTGCCCGAAGTCGAGAACCAGAAAGTCGCTGCGCTCTCGCCCGCGCCGGCATCCACGTTATCGGCGGCTGATCTGACAAAATCCGTGCAGAGTGAGTTGCGCCGCGTCGGCTGCCTGTCCGCCGCCGCAGACGGCGACTGGAGTGCGACGTCGCAGCGCTCGCTGACGCTGTTCAACAAATATGCCGGCACCCAGCTCGACGTGAAGCTCGCCAGCGTGGATGCGCTCGATGCGCTGAAGGCGAAGCCGGGAAGGGTTTGCCCGCTCGTCTGCAATTTCGGCTTCAAGGCCGACGGCGACCAATGCGTCAAGATCACCTGCCGCGCCGGGTATCGCGTCGGCGAGGACAATGAATGCGAGAAGGTCCAGGAAAAGAAGCCGGTCGCGACGCGCGAGGAGTCGCGGAGGCGGGACACCGATCGGAAACAGAGCGAGTCCGCGCCATCGGCGCCGCAGGCCTCGGGACAGATGATCTGCAACAACGCCGGATGCAGGCCGATCGCCAAGGGATGCCGGCTTGGGACCGCCAATCATCCTTCCAATCCCGCGGCTAAGATACCGGCTGAAATATGCAACTGATGATGAAGCACATCTTTCGGGCTTGCTCCATCGCGCTGACGGCCCTCGCTTTTTTTGTTCTTGCGACCTGGCTCGTTTGCGGACCGGCCCTTGCCGAGAAGCGCGTCGCGCTCGTGATCGGCAATTCCGCCTACAAGAACACGCTGCGGCTCACCAATCCCGTGAACGATGCCGCGCTGGTTGGCGACATGTTCAAGAAGGCCGGCTTCGATGCGGTCGACGTCAAAACAGACCTCAATGCCTCCGAGATGCGGCGGATGCTGCGCGAATTTGCCGGGAGGGTCCGCGACGCCGACATGGCTGTGATCTACTATGCCGGCCACGGCATCGAGCTCGACGGCAACAACTATCTCATCCCGACCGACGCGATGCTGGAGACCGATGGCGACGTTCTCGACGAGACCGTTGCGCTCGATCGTGCGCTGTTCGCCGTCGAGCCGGCCAAGCGGCTGCGCCTCGTCATTCTCGACGCCTGCCGCGACAATCCCTTTTCCAAGACCATGAAGCGCATGGTGGCCTCGCGCGCCATCGGGCGCGGGCTTGCCAAGGTGGAGCCGACCAGCCCGAACACGATGATCGCGTTCGCGGCCAAGGCGGGATCGACGGCGTCCGACGGCGATTCCCGCAACAGTCCCTTCGCCACGGCGCTGGTCGAACACCTGCCTAAGCCCGGGCTTGATCTGCGCAAGGCGTTCGGCTTCGTGCGGGACGACGTCTTGAAGAACACCGGCAGCAGGCAAGAGCCCTATGTCTACGGCTCGCTCGGCGGCGACGACGTGCCGCTGGTGCCGGCGAAGCCGGTCGCTGTGGCGGGACCGCAAGCCAATCCGCAAGACAGCGTGCGCAGGGACTACGAGCTTGCGCTTCAGGCAGGCCTGCGTGAGGCATGGGAAGCTTTCCTGCAGACCTATCCGGATGGCTTCTATGCCAACCTCGCCCGCGTGCAGCTGAAGAAGATTGCCGCCGAGGAGGAGCGCACGGCGGCGACCGAGAAGGCACGGCTGACCGAGCAGGAGAAGGTGAAGCTCGCCGCCGAACGGGCCCACAAGGCGGAGCTGGAAAAGGCGGCCGCTGCCGCCAAAGCCGCCGAGGACGCGCGGATCGCCGCGGAGAAGCAAAAGCAGATCGAGCAGGCGAAGGCCGATGCGGCCGAACGCGAGCGCAAGATAGCCGAGGCGGCGGCTGCGAAGGCGCTCGCGGAGAAGCAGAAGGCGGCGGCCGAAGCCGCCGCGAAGCAGGCCGCAGACAAGCAGGCCACCGATGCCGAGAGCAAGAAGGTTGCAGCGCTTTCGCCGCCGCCGACGAGTTCCGCTCCGGCCGGAGATCTGCCGAGATCCGTGCAAGTCGAGCTGCGGCGCGTCGGCTGCATGAAGGCCGAGCCGTACAGCGAGTGGAGCGAGACGGCGCAACGCTCGCTGACGCTGTTCAACAAATACGCCGGCACCAAATTCGACGTGAAGCTTGCGAATGTGGACGTGCTCGACGCGCTGAGGGCCAAGCCCGGACGGATTTGTCCGCTGGTGTGCGACCGCGGCTTCAGGGCTGATGGCGACCAGTGCGTGAAGATCTCCTGCCGCGCCGGCTATCGCATCAATGACGACAACGAGTGTGAGAAGATTGAGCGAAAGCCCGTTTCGCGCCAAGATTCCAAATCCCGGGATCAGGAACGGAAGAGCGCCGAGACGGGAGCCAAGCCGCAAGCTACCGGACAGATTATCTGTACGGTAGGTACCGGCTGTCGTCCCGTCCGCAAAGGATGTCGTGTCGAAGCCCAAAGCGGAGGTGTGGGGCAAACCGAGATATGCAATTGAGGTCGCGTTTCCGCAGGAACGTGCAGCTCGCAAAGTGGCCGGCTGAGCTAATTCACTTCCTTGCCTCTAACTAGTTCAACAAGTGGTGGGTTACGCTACGCTAACCCACCCTACGAACCTCAATCGCTACCCCGCCGGCATCCGCGTCTCGACCAGGCGGGCCCAGAACGACGCGCCGTGGCCAAGGATGTTGTCGTTGAAGACATAGGCCGGGTGGTGGCACTCGTTGCCGTCGCCCATGCCGACCAGCACCATCGCGCCGGGGCGCGCTTCCAGCATGAAGGAGAAGTCCTCGGCGCCCATCATCGGGATGAACTTGTCGTTGACGCGATCGGTGCCGACGATGTCGCGGGCGACGTCGGCGGCAAGGCCGGCCTCGCGCGCATGGTTCATCGTCACCGGGTACATCCGGCTGTATTTGGTCTCGGCCGAGCCGCCATAGGCGCGGGCGACGCTCTCGGCGACTTCGCCGATGCGGCGCTCGACGAGATCGCGCACCTCGGGATCCAGCGTGCGCACGGTACCGCCGAGCTCGGCGACCTCGGGGATGATGTTGAAGGCGGTGCCGGAGTGGAATTGCGTGATCGAGATGACGGCTGACTTCAGCGGATCGACGTTGCGCGCCACGATCGATTGCAGCGCGTTGACGATCTGCGAGCCGATCAGCACGCTGTCAACGGATTTGTGCGGACCCGCGCCGGCGTGGCCGCCCTTGCCGTGGACCGTGATCTGGATGTTGTCGGAGGAGGCGAGCATCGCCCCGGGCGTGGTTGCGAAATGGCCTTCGGGCAGGCCCGGCATGTTGTGCATGCCGTAGACCTCCTGGATGTTCCAGCGCGTCATCAACCCGTCCTCGACCATGGCCTTGCCGCCGCCGCCGCCTTCCTCGGCGGGCTGGAAGATCATGATCGCCGTGCCGTCGAAATTGCGCGTCTCGGCGAGATATTTGGCGGCACCCAGCAGCATCGCGGTGTGGCCGTCATGGCCGCAGGCGTGCATCTTGCCGGGGACCTTCGACGCATAAGGCACGCCCGACGTCTCCATGATCGGCAGCGCATCCATGTCGGCGCGGAGCCCAATGGTCTTGCCGGAGGCGGATTTGCGGCCGCGGATCACCCCGACGACGCCGGTGCGCCCGATACCCGTCACCACCTCGTCGCAGCCGAATTCGCGCAAGCGATCGGCGACGATGCCGGCGGTGCGGTGGACCTCGTAGAGCAGTTCCGGGTTCTCGTGGAAGTCATGGCGCCAGGCGGCCATTTCGTCGGAGAGGGCGGCAACGCGGTTGACGATGGGCATGGGGATCCGTTTCTTCTGTGTTCGCAGGGGCGATGGGCTGGAAGCGTACTCCGCGGCATCGCGGTCCGCAAATGGTCGCCGGGCTTTCGTCGCCTCGCTCCGTGGCTATAAGGTGAGGCAGCGATACGCCGGGGACGAGGGCAGGCCATGAAGTTCGGACGCGACATTCTCGTGCTGGCGGCCTGCTTCTCGATCATGGCGAGCCCGGCCTTCGCCTGCGATGTCGGCCCGGCCACTGCCGTGATTGCGTCGATCAGTCAGAAGATCGAGGCGGGCCAGATCAAGCGGATCGATCTTCTGAAGATCTCCGATCGGCTGCTCGCCAGCATCCCGATCTCGCCGGAGCATTTTTCGAGCTACGCGAGCGAACGCAAGACGCAGGTCCTGACTGCGACCGACGCGACCGAACTGGCGGCAGCCGTCAAGGCGCTGGCGCCCGTACAATTGTCTTACCAACCCGATTTGCGCTGGCAGCTCGTCTTCCTCGATGACGCCGGCAATAGACTGCACACGATTTTCTTCAGCAAGCGCTACGTACAGGGGCGCGGCCGCGCGGGCTATGTCGACGGCAATATGTGCGGCTTCATCACCGCCACCATCGGCAGCCCCGCGCTGGTGAAATGGCTGCAGAAGCGACTATAGACCGCAATCGCACCTGCCGGCAGCCACGAGCGTGGCTCCCGGGCGACGCAAGCGGTGCTCAGCTTTCGCCGAACACGCGCTTGAAGATCGTGTCGACGTGCTTGAGGTGATAGCCGAGGTCGAACTGCTCCTCGATCTCGGCGTCCGAGAGATACTTTTTCACCTCGGTGTCCTTCTTCAGCAACTGAAGGAAATCGCCTTCGCCGCGCCAGACCGGCATCGCGTTGCGCTGCACGAGCTTATAAGCGTCCTCGCGGCTTGCACCCTTCTGCGTGAGCGCCAGGAGCACGCGCTGCGAATGCACGAGGCCGCCGAGGCGGTCGAGGTTCTTCTGCATGTTGGCGGGGTACACCAGGAGCTTGTCGATCAGGCCGGCGAGGCGCACCAGCGCGAAGTCGAGCGTCACGGTGGCGTCCGGGCCCATCATACGCTCGGCCGAGGAGTGCGAGATGTCGCGCTCGTGCCAGAGCACGACGTTCTCCAGCGCCGGCGTCACATAGGCGCGCACCATGCGGGAGAGGCCGGTGAGATTCTCCGACAGCACCGGGTTGCGCTTGTGCGGCATCGCGGAGGAGCCCTTTTGTCCTTCCGAGAAGAACTCTTCGGCCTCCAGCACCTCGGTGCGCTGCATGTGGCGGATCTCGACCGCGATGCGCTCGACCGAGGAGGCGATCACGCCCAGCGTCGAGAAATACATCGCGTGGCGATCGCGCGGGATTACCTGGGTCGAGATCGGCTCGGGGACGAGGCCCATGGCTTTCGCAACGTGGTCTTCGACGCGCGGATCGATCTGCGCGAAGGTGCCGACGGCGCCTGATATGGCGCAGGTCGCGACTTCCTTCCGCGCCGCGATCAGGCGCTCCTTGGCGCGCGAGAACTCGGCATAGGCATAAGCGAGCTTGAGGCCGAAGGTCACGGGCTCGGCATGGATGCCGTGGCTGCGGCCGATGGTCGGCGTCATCTTGTGCTCGAAGGCGCGCTTCTTGAGTGCGGCCAGCACCTTGTCGAGGTCGGCGAGCAGCAGGTCGGCGGCGCGGGTGAGCTGGACGTTGAGGCAGGTGTCGAGCACGTCGGAGGAGGTCATGCCCTGGTGGACAAAGCGCGCCTCGGGGCCGACGATCTCGGCGAGGTGAGTGAGGAAGGCGATGACGTCGTGCTTGGTCTCGCGCTCGATCTCGTCGATGCGGGCGACGTCGAAGGTGGCGTCCTTGGCCTTGGCCCAGACCGTTTTGGCGGCCTCTTTGGGGATGGTGCCGAGCTCGGCGAGGGCGTCCGCCGCATGCGCCTCGATCTCGAACCAGATCTTGAACCGGGTCTGCGGCTCCCAGATCGAGGCCATTTCCGGGCGGGTATAGCGGGGGATCATCTGACGGCTCCAGGAAGGTGAGCGGGCGGCCCAAAGAGGGCGGCGCCGGCCAAAATGCTTTTTACGCCGTGATTTAACAGAGCAGGCAGGGCGAAACAAACGGTCTGGGCCCCGGGAGAGGGGGATCGCCGAGCTATCCACCGGACCGGGGGTTGGCGACCCCAGCCGCAAATATTAACTGTCAATCACGGATCATTGACTGACAGATATTGAAATCTGTCAGCGGGATGTGTATATCCGTTGTCGGACGCTCCGATTGGGCGTCCCGCGGTCACCTCCAGGGGGAGCCCGACATCCGAAATAGTTCTCGGATCGAAGGTCGCCATCGAAGGGCGAGGGCCGTGGACGAATGGAGATAAAAGAAAATGACAACCGAAATCATCAACTTCACCGGCGCGATTGGGCATTGGCTCAATTTGCTGGTGGCGCGCCAGATCGCGGCGCAGGCTGCAAAACTGCCTCATTAAGGCGAGAGCTTTCCGAAACGGCCGGCAGGGGCGCTTCGGAAGCAGCTCTATCGCCGGGTAACTGAGCCCAAACGGGAACATGGTGCTGGCATGAATGAAGCCGTTGTCTTGACGCCGGAGCGGATCCTCGAAGTGACCGAGGACGTCTTGCGGCGTTACGGACTTGCCAAGGCCACCGTGGTCGACGTTGCCCGTGCGCTCGATGTGAGCCACGGCAGCGTCTATCGTCATTTCCCGAGCAAGGCCTCGCTGCGCGAGGCCGTGGCCAAACGCTGGTTGGACCGCATCGACGCGCCGCTCCGCCAGATCGCCGCGGAGGAGGGCCCGGCGCCGGCGCGGCTCGACCGCTGGCTGCGGACGCTGTTCGCCGCCAAGCGTTCGCGCGTGCTCGACGACCCCGAGATGTTCGAGACCTATCTGATGCTGGCGCGCGAGGCCTGCGCGGCCGTCAAGTGTCACAAGGACACCATGATCGACCAGATCTCGGCGATCCTGATTGACGGCGTGAAGCAGGGCGCATTCGCCATCGGCGACGTCAAGACCACGGCGCGCGCGATCTTCGATGCCACCGTCCGATTCCACCATCCGGCGCATGCCGACGAGTGGAAGGATGCCGATCTCTCCGCGCGCGTCGATGCGACGCTCGCGCTGCTGCTGCGCGGTCTGAAGGCGGCCTGAGGCCGCGGGACCTATTTCAATCCGCGGTGCGGCCGATCAACCTCTCGCCTTGTGAAGAAGGGCGCCGTCGCGAAGCGAGGGCGAGGAAGCCGAATGTCTCCGCGCGTGGAAGGCAGGATCGGACGATGGAACGACCGGCGGACTATCCGGATATGCATTGACCGCGATTTCGACGGCGTCCTTTGACCGCTTGCGAAGTCGGTAGAAGGTTAGCTCCTGGTCGAGCATTGGACAGCGGAAGTGGACGACGGCTGTGTCCGGCAGGCGGCAAAGTTCGTCGATGAGCTCGCCTACTGTGATGATCGGGGGATGGTCGACTGCCTTGTGATGACCCTTACTCATGACCTTGTGACTCCTTCACTCCGGTACTAACCGGAGCCGGATGGTGTCCGTTCCAATCTCGTTCAGCAGATTGAGAAGCTTCAAGGGACCAGGGCAGTGCGGCAGCTTTGCTGCTAGATCCGCGTCAATCCGCAACTCGCTGCCAGCCGGACCAGCTGCGCGTCCGTGCGCGCGCCGGTCTTGGTCTTGATCAGATAGTGGTAGTTCTGCACTGTCTTCACACTGAGATTGAGATGCGTCGCGATCTGCTCGGTGGTGGCGCCGCCGGCGAACTGGCGCAGGATCTCGATCTCGCGCTCGCCCAGCTGATCCAGCGCTGAGCCCGCCGATAGACTGTCCTCGGCGAGGATATGCGCGATATCGTCGCTCATGGCCCGCTCGCCGCGCGCGACGGCGCGGATCGCGGTGACGACGGCGGACGGTTCGCTGCTCTTGGTGACGAAGCCGCTGGCCCCGGCGCTGAAGGCGGCTTTCACCAGCACGGCCTCGTTGTGCATGGTGAAGACGAGGATCCGCGCCCGCGGACTGCGCGCGCGGATGTTGCGGATCGCCTCCAGCCCGCTCGCGCCGGGCATCGAGATGTCGAGCAAGACGACATCGGGATTATGCGCCTTGAACGCGCTGTAGGCGTCCGCGGCGTTGTCGGCCTCCGCCACGACATGCAGATCGCCCTGGCTTTCCAGCACGCGCCGATACCCTTGGCGGACGATCGGGTGGTCGTCGACGAGCAGCACGGAGATGCCTGTTGCTGCAACCTCGCTCATTCCGCCCTCACGCGGCGAGCGGGATGGTGGCGGCGACGCTGAGGCCGCCGCGGGCGGGCAGGATCGAGAGCGATCCGCCGGCCGCCGTGACGCGCTCGCGGATGCCGGTCAGGCCGAAGCCGGCCGATTGCGCGACGCGCTCCGCATCACCGCCGCCGTCGTCCTCGACGCGGATGAGCAGCGCGTCATCCTCGCCGGCCCGGCGTTCGATGCGCAAAGAGATCTCGCGCGCCGCACCGTGACGCAGCGCGTTGGTCAGGCATTCCTGTGCCACGCGATAGGCCGTGGTGGCGGCCGGACCGCTGATGTCAGTGAGGTCACCCCTGAGATCGAGCTGGATTGTCGGCCGCGCCGCGCTCTGTGAGCGCCAGCTGTCGACGAGATTGACGAGGCTTGCCTCGAGCCCGAGCTCCTCGGGCAGGGGATTGCGCAGACGCTTCAGCGCATCGCGGAGCGAGGCCATCAGATGATGGGTGGCCTGCGAGATCATGCGCGCATCCTGCGCGATGCCATTATCCCGATTGTCCTTCGTGCTCGCCGTTTCGATCGTGTTGGCGAAGGCGAGAATGGCGGAAAGATTCTGCCCGAACTCGTCGTGCAACTCGCGGGCGAGGGTGCGGCGCTCGTCGTCGCGGATCTCGATCAGGCGCCGCGTCAGCGCGGCGCGCTGCTCGGTGGCTTCCTCCAGCCGGCCGCCGAGCTCGTCGACGGCGCTGCCGATCATCGCCAGCTCCATGGAGCGGAAGCGCGGCAGTTTGGTGCGATACTGCCCGCGCGCCATGCGCTGCAGGGCGGTCACGATCGTGCGCGCCGGTGCCAGCGCATGCGCGATCGCCAGCGAAGCCAGCAGCGCGATCGCCGTCGCCATCAATAGCGCGACGTCGATCACGTTGAGGATGTATTCCCAGGCGAGCGAGACGGCGGCTGCGGCATCCGGCGTCGCGACCACGGTGCCGGCGGTCGCGGCGCGGGGACTGACGGGCCGGACCACCTCGGCGTGGCTGCCGAGGAAGGTCGGCACGATCGCGGCGAACCAGCGCGGCGGGCTCTTGCCCAGCCCCTCGCTCTGGCCGCAGAGCGGCTTCTCGAATGGCGCGGCCGGCTGGAACTCGACGCAGACGCCGGGCGAGATTAGCTTCATGGTCTCCAGGGTGCGCCAATCCGGAACGGGCAGGAGATGCTCGCGCGCTCTGCTGCTCCGCAACAAAAGCTCGCGCCAATACAGCGCCTGAAGCGCCTGCGCGACCCGCTGCGCCGATGCCGCAGTCGACCGGTCGACGCTGCGATAGGCGTCGAATGTGGCCCATATGGTTGCCGCGCCAAGGCACAGGGCCACGATAAGCAGCAGACGGGCGACAAGCTGAAGCACGAGGCGCATGCGATCACCCTCGACGTTTGATAAGCTCAGCCTAACAATGCCGCCGCGCCTTGCCAATTGCGGGGTGTGGCGGGATTGCAGCTCGGGCAAATTTCCCAAGCAGGATTGGGCATGGGTCTTTGGACCTGATACGGCGACTTTGATCTAATCGACTGGAAATCTTTGCAGGCCAATCGTTGCGGGCCGGGAGCAGTGCAGCATGAGTTCGATCACGATTGGACCGATCGCGGGAACCGCGACCGACCCATCCGAGCGCAGTGCGCTCCTGTTCTGGATGATCTTCACGGGGCTCTCGATCTTCGCCGTCGTGCTGCTGTGGCGGTTCGGCCTGATTCATCTGATGCTAACCTCGGACCGGACCTACATTTCGAGCGTCATCGCGGTGCTCTATGTCCTGACCTGCGGCCACTGCTTCCTGCGCACGCGGGCGATCGCGCGTGAAGGCGCAGCGGCGCGGCGCTGCCGCGAGGCGCTCGCGGCGCCTGACGGCGGCAAGGTGCTCGATGCGAGCGCGGCGGCGCTGCCGCGCGGGCTGGTGCGCGACCACATCCAGAGCCTGCTGACGAAAGCGGCCGCGCAGGGCTACCGCCCGGTCGACCAGACGTTGCTGCTGCGGACGCTCGCGGACCGGCTGCGCGGCTCCAATGGGTTCGGCGCCTTCGTCTCGGATACGCTGATGAAGCTCGGCCTGCTCGGCACCATCGTCGGCTTCATCATCATGCTGGCCCCGATCGCGGGGCTGGATGCCGCCGACAAGGTCGCGATGCGCTCTTCGATGGGGCTGATGAGCGACGGCATGGCGGTCGCGATGTACACGACGCTCGCCGGCCTCGTCGGCTCGATCCTGGTCCGCATCCAGTATTACATGCTGGATGCCGCGACCCAGCGTGTGTTCTCGGATGCGGTCGTGCTGACCGAGACCTATGTGACGCCCGTGCTGGAGCGCAAGGGGTCTGAAAAGGGGGCTGGAATCAAGGGCGCCGGAATCCCGTCATGATGGATGATTTCGGCCTCTATCCGCGCGAGGAGCCGTTCGATCCGCTGGGCGTGATGCTGTTCAAGGCGCTCCAGGTGATCGCGTTCCTATTCTTTCTTGCGCTGCTCGCGGTCTCTCCTGATGCCAAGGAGGGCAAGATCGATTCCAAGGCTGAGTTCATGATCACGCTGGACTGGCCGGACAGCCACCCCGACGATCTCGACCTGTTCGTGCAGGATCCCGCCGGCAACATCGCATGGTATCGCCATCGTGAGGCCGGCTTCCTGACCCTCGATCGCGACGACCGCGGCGGGGCCAACGACTTCATCATGGTCGCCGGCAAGAAGATCGCCTCGCCGATCCGCGAGGAGATCGTCACGGTGCGCGGCATCGTCGCCGGCGAATACACCGTCAACGTCTCGCATTTCGTGGCGACGACCAGCGAACCCGTCACGGCCAATGTGAAGGTGCAAAAGCTCAATCCGACCGCGCAGGTGGTCTTCGACAACAAGTTCACGCTCGACCACACCGGCGACGAGAAGACCGCCGTGCGGTTCCGGCTCGATGCCGAGGGTAAGGTCATCGACGTGAGCCAGCGGCCGAAATCGCTGCTGGAGACGTTCCGCAGCAGCTGGCGCAACGGGGCCGATCTCGACCCGAGAACCGGTGTGAGCAGTAACGCCAAGAGGATACGCCGTGACTAATCTGCAAACGGTCATCCTCACGCTGTCGGTTGCCTATGCCGTGATCGGCGCGCTGCTGCTGATCGTGCTGGTCTATGGGCGGCTGCACTGGTCGTTCAAGGCGGTCGCGGTGGTGGTTACCAGCGCCTTCTACATCGTCAGCTTCAGCGAGATGCGCGGGTTGCTCGGTTGGGCCAGCACAGACCGGCTGCCGGCGACCTTCAAGCTGCTGAAGTCCCGCATCGTCGAGCCGCATTCGCTTCAGGGTGATCCCGGCTCGATTTATCTGTGGGTCGAGCAGCTGGACGAGGACAATCGCCCGAGCGGCATCCCGCGCGCCTTCCGCGTGCCCTACGACGACAGGCTCGCCGACAAGACCCATGCCGCGGAGAACGAGATCGCGTTGGGACATCCGCAAGGTGGCCGTGCCGCGGATTTCGGCGGCGGTGATGGCAGCCTCATCGATATGGTCCGCGAATATGTGACGCCGAAGACCATTTTGGAGACCACCGGCGGTGATTCCTCGACCGGCGAATTCCTCGCCCCGCCGGCCGGCGCGCAAGGCGCCGTGTTCACGCCGATACCGCCGCCCCGGATGCCCCCAAAGGACGAGCAATAGGCCCTTCGTCATCGCCGCAGGATCATCACCGCAAGGCTGCGCTGGTAAACGGCGCGGCGCTGGCGCATGGTTTTGACCTCCCTCAATTTGGCCTTACCGGCCTTCAATAAGAATTGGAGGGTGGAGGGTGCGTGCTCCTAGCTGTCTTTTCGGATATCCACGGCAACAGGCAGGCCTTCGAGGCCTGCCTGAAGGTTGCCCGCGCGAGGGGCGCGGGGCGGTTCGTCCTGCTCGGCGATTTCGTCGGCTATGGCGCCGATCCGGAATGGGTGGTGGATACCGCGATGGAGCTCGTTGCCCAGGGTGCGATCGCCGTCCGCGGCAATCACGACCAGGCGGTCAATTCCTCGACGGAGACCATGAACGCCGAGGCGCAAATCGCGATCGAATGGACCCGCGGCCGGCTTGATACCGCGCAGCGGCGGTTCCTGACCGAACTGCCGATACTGGTGCAGGATAGCGATCGTCTCTTCGTGCATTCGGAAGCCTCCAGCCCCCAGCGCTGGCACTATGTCCGCTCGACGGTCGACGCCGCCAAGAGCCTGATTGCAACGCCCGCTCATGTCACGTTTTGCGGCCACATCCATCGTCCCGCGCTCTATTCGATGTCGGTGACGGCCAAGATGACGAGCTTCGTCCCGAAGACCGACGTCCCGGTGCAGCTTCTGCGCGGCCGGCAATGGCTCGCCGTGCTCGGCGCGGTCGGCCAGCCCCGCGACGGCGATCCGTCGGCGGCCTTCGTATTGTTCGACACTGAATCGTGCCAGATCACCTACTGCCGCGCGCCCTATGATATCGAGACCGCGGCGGACAGGATTCGCGACAACGGCCTGCCGCACTGGCTCGCCGATCGGCTCTCGCAGGGGCGCTAGAGGCCGATGCCGAAGCCCCTGGTCAAATCCGGTGCCGTGATCGATGGTTACACCATCGGTGAATGCGTTCATGCCGGCGGCATGGCGACGCTGTGGACGGTCACCCATCCCGGCATCGACGTGCCTTTGCTGATGAAGATTCCGCGGGTGTCGGAGGGCGAGGACCCCGCCGCGATCGTCTCCTTCGAGATGGAGATGATGATCCTGCCGCGGCTGGCGGGTCCGCACGTCCCGGCCTGTTTCGGCACCGGCGATTTCGCGCACCAGGCCTATGTCGTGATCGAGCGCATCAGCGGCACCACGCTCTACAAGCGGCTGCCTGACCTGCCGTTGCCCTACGACGAAGCGCGGCAGCTCGTCGCCAAGATCGCAACCGCGCTTGCCGATCTACACCGCCAGAACGTGATCCATCACGACATCAAGCCGAGCAGCATCATGTTCCGCGATAGCGGCGAGGCGGTGCTGATCGACTACGGCCTATCGCATCACAACCACCTGCCGGATCTTCTGCAGGAGGAATTCCGCCTGCCTTACGGCACCGCGCCCTACATGGCACCCGAGCGGCTGTCAGGGGTGCGCGACGATCCGCGCAGCGACCTGTTTTCGCTCGGCGTGCTGCTCTATTTCTTCACCACTGGCGAGCGGCCGTTCGGCGAGGGCGAGACGCTGCGCGCGATGCGGCGCCGGTTGTGGCGCGATCCGCACCCGCCGCGATGCTTGCGCGCCGACTATCCGCTCTGGCTTCAAGAGGTGGTGCTGCGGTGTCTCGAGATCGAGCCGGTGTGGCGCTATCCGACGGCGTCGCAGCTTGCCTTCGATCTCGCCCATCCAGACCAGGTCAAGCTCACCGCGCGCTCGGAGCGGGTGAGACACGACCCCATCGGCGTCGCTTGGCGGCGCCGCTTCAACCAGGGCGTCATGGCGCCGCGCGCGAAATCGGATGTTGCCGCCCAGATCGCATCGAGCCCCATCCTCGCCGTCGCGCTCGACACCGTGGAAGGCACGCCGGAGCTGAACGAGGCGCTGCGCGTGACCACCGAGCGCATCCTTGCCACCTTGCCGTCAGCACGGCTTGCCTGCGTCAACGTGCTCAAGCTGAACCGGATCGCGATCGACCGGACGCTGGACGAGCAGGGGTCCAACAAGCATATCGACCGCCTGGTCGCGCTCAGGCATTGGGCGACGCCGCTCAAGCTGGATGAGAGCCGGCTGTCGGCTCATGTGCTGGAGGCGGTCGATCCCGCCGCCGCGATCCTCGAGTTCGCCGAGGTCAACCAAGTCGACCACGTCATCATCGGCGCGCGGCAAGGTTCGTTCAGGCGCACGCTGCTCGGCAGCGTCTCGGCCAAGGTAGCTTCGGAAGCGGCCTGCACCGTCACCGTGGTACGGCCGCCGCGGATGGCTGGGGAAGCCGGCGAGCCCAATGCCGGCGAAGTGCCAGGATAGACCGCCTGCCGATGGTGGATCAGGCCGCGTGGGCGGAGTGAATGGTGCGCTTGCGGCGGATCGGCCAGGAGAATTGCGGGCCGGGCTCGCCGTGATCCGGACTGCCGCCGAAATATTGGATGATCTCGCGGCAGGGCTCGCAATTGAACAGGTTACGCGACGCGGATGCCTTGGTCATTTCCTTGAGGCAGTTCGGGCAGTGCGGTTTCATGGGAGGTGGTCCGGAAAAGAGTGTCTCAGTGTCGGCGCTGCGACGGAAACGAATGATCGAGGTCCGAATTGTCGAGCCCGGCATCGTCGCCGAGTGCGCCATCGGCACGCTCGAGGCGGCCGAAGAAATAGTCGAGGCCCGGATGCGGGCGGCGCGGGATCCGGCACCTGCGCTTCGGCTGGCGCTTCACGAGTGCGATCTGCATGGCGCTCAGCCCCGACGGCGATGGTGGATGATGCGGGCGGAAGCCGCGGCTTTCACTGGTCGTGCGACAAAGAGGCTGCGAGTTGCAATCGCCGCGTTGAATCCGAACCACAACGCTACGCCAGTCCAAACCAGGGTCGTCGTCATGATGTGCTCCCGTCAAAAGCAGGCAGGAGTCACTTGCGGTGATTTGCGCGAATCAGTGAAGTCCGGATGAGTACGGATCAAGAGTGCAATTTTAGGCAATACGCGTCGCAACACCCGTAAAAGCCGCGGGATTTTCCGCCGTCCGCCTGCGTCGTTTGATCCAGCTCAAATCGCTTCGCCGCGAGCTCCCAGCGCGGCATTGCGGATCGCGGCGATGTTGGTCTTGTAGGCTTCCTGCGTGCCGCCCCTGAACACGGATGTGCCGGCGACGAAGGCGTTGGCGCCGGCCGCGGCGAGCGCGCCCGCAACTTCGGGGCCGACGCCGCCATCAACCTCGATGTCGATCGGGCGTCCGGCCGTCATCGCGCGGATGTCGCGGATCTTGCCGATCGCGGAAGGGATGAAGGCCTGGCCGCCGAAGCCGGGATTGACCGACATCACCAGCACGAGGTCGACGAGGTCGAGAACATATTCGAGCGTGCTGATCGGGGTGCCGGGATTGAGCGAGACGCCGGCCTTCTTGCCGAGCGCGCGGATCGCCTGGAGCGAGCGGTGCAAATGCGGACCGGCCTCCGCATGCACGGTGATGTGGTCGCAGCCGGCTTTCGCAAAGGCCTCGAGATAGGGGTCACAGGGCGAGATCATCAGGTGCGCGTCGAACACCTTCTTCGTGTGCGGGCGCATCGCCTTGATGACGTCGGGGCCGTAGGAGATGTTGGGAACGAAGTGACCGTCCATCACGTCGAGATGGATCCAGTCCGCGCCGGCGGCGTCGACGCTGCGCACCTCCTCGCCGAGCCTGGAGAAGTCCGAGGCCAGGATCGAGGGCGCGATTGCCAGGGGGCGGGGGGCGAAGGCTTGGGTCATGGCGCGGTTTCCCGTGGCGGCCGAAAGAAGATTGGGCCTCGCCTAACATGGGCCTCCGTGGCGGGCAATGCAGGGCAGGCGTGCTTCCTGTGGGCGGAAATTTCTGCCGCGACCGGCATGATTTGCCGGTGTTCCCGGGCCGTCGAAGGTGCGGTGGCGGCGGATTTCATTGAAATTTTTGCGCTGGCACGACGCTTGCTGACGTTACCCGAGGAACATTGGCGGCGGCATGCCGCATCGGTTGGAGTTGTGCAATGTTGTTAGCCCTTGGCGCCGTATCCAGCGCGCTCGACGCGATCCAGTCGCTGACGAACTCCAAGTCGTCCTCGTCGACGCAGAAGGCCGGATCTTCGCAAGGCGCAACCAACCCGTTCGCGATCGACAGCAGCACGGGCAGCATGACGACCTCATTGGTCGGCTCAGCCAATCCGCCACAGATCGCGCCGGCGACCATGAGCGCGCTGCTCGCCGCGCAGAGCCAGTCGACCGACGGCGCGAGCAGTTCGGCGAGCTCGACCTCGTCGTCCTCGATGTCGAAGGGCCGGGAGACTGCGCTCAAGGATCTGTTCTCTCAGATCGATGCGGACGGCGACGGCAGCATTACAAAGTCCGAGTTCGAGGACGCGCTGGGCGCCGGCGGCACCAACCTCGCGCAAGCCGACGATGTCTTCTCGAAGCTGGATGCGAACGCCGACGGCAACGTCAGCCTTGACGAGATGTCGAAGGCGCTGAAGAGCGGCCACGGGCACCATCACGCGCAAGGCGCCGGCGGCGCGGGCGATGGATCGGATTCCTCGTCGAAGTCCGGCGGCGGATCGACCTCGACCACGACGACCGCTGCCGACGGCTCGACCACGACGACCGTCACCTATGCCGACGGCTTCAAGATGTCGACGACGGTGCCGGGCGCCTCCAGCCCCCGCAACTCGGCTTACGATCTGTTCGCGCAGTTGATGCAGCAGCAAGGCGGGCAGGGGCAGGGCTCTTCGGCGGCTGCCGGCTCATCGATGTCGATGAGCGTGTGAGCGGCATCCGAGATTAGCCGGCATATTCGTGCGTGATGTCACGATAGGCGTACCGGTCGCGGATCTTGTGGTTGAAGAACGCCCCCTTTGTGCGCGCTTCCCTGAACGCGGCGTCGACCTCGGGCGGAACATCCTCGTAGACATAGAGCCGTCCGCTGACGAAAGTCACCTTCAGCTCGCGCGTGTCCGGCGCATAGCGAAAGAAGCGGATCACGGAAGACGGCATGGCGGTACACCCTGGCCCGCCATGATAACGCCGTATCCGCCGTTTCGTTTCTAGCCGAACCGGTCCATCCAGGCCGGCAGCGCTCCCGGGAACGGTAGCGCGGCTGCGCTATAGACGCCGCGGGCGATTGCGCGCGCGACCACGTTGGCTGCGACGGTGCCGAGTTCGGTGAGGCCGACCAGCGGATCGATCGGCTTCTCACCGGTGGCGGCCGCAAACAGCACATCGCCATCCGTCGGTGCATGCACCGGATAGATCGCGCGGGCGAAACCGGTATGCGCGATCATCGCCAGCCGCTTGGCCTGGGGCTTGGTCAGCACCGCGTCGGTGACGACCGCGCCAATGGTGGTGTTTTCGCGCGCGTTCGCGGCAGGGCCGCCCTTGATGCGCATGCGGAGCATGTCGTCGGTGAATTTGTCCGGCAGGCCGCGTCCGCCGAACTCGCCGTTCGCCTCGAACGGCGCCGCCCAGAACCAAGGTCCGTTGCCGACGGTGACACTTCCCACCGCGTTGACGGCGACGATCGCGGCGACCTTGACGCCATCAGGCGTCACCGCCGAGGCCGAGCCGAGCCCGCCCTTGAGTGTTGCAGTGGTGGCACCGAGGCCGGCGCCGACGCTGCCGATCGCGAAGTCGGCGCCGGCGGCGGCCGCCGCGGCGTAGCCGAGGTCGCGATAGGGCGAGAACCGTCCCCAGGCCTTGTCGCCCCCATTGAGCAGATCGAACAGGATCGCGCCGGGCACGATCGGGATCAGCGCTTCCCGAACCCGGTGGCCGCGGCCCTGCTCGGCGAGCCAGGCCTGCACCCCGCCCCCGGTATCGAGGCCAAACGCGGAACCGCCGGACAGTGCGATCGCGTCGACGCGCTCGACGGTGTTGGCGAGATCGAGCAGTGCGTCTTCGCGCGTGCCGGGTCCGCCGCCACGGACGTCGATCGCCGCGACCGCCGGCTGGTCGAAAATGATCGCGGTCGTGCCGGAGGCAACTTTGGCATCCTCGGCATGTCCAACGCGGACGCCGGCAATATCGGTGAGCAGATTTTTCAAGACGGCCTCATCGTTGAGTGCAGTTCGCAATCTGCGATAGCGCAGAGAGCACGCAGGCTCAACTGGCGAGTGCCGTCCTGAGCATCTTGGCAAGCTCGGACTTGCGGTAGGGCTTTGCCAGCAGCAGCACGCCGGAATCGAGCCGGCCGTGATGAACGATGGCATTTTCGGTGTAGCCAGAGGTGAACAGTGTCTTCAGCTCGGGACGGCGGCGGGCGGCTTCATCGGCAAGCTGGCGACCGTTCATGTTGCCCGGCATGATGATGTCGGTGAAGAGCAGGTCGATGGTCTTGTCGTTGTCGATGATGGTCAGGGCCTCCGCGCCGTTGGCGGCCTCGAGCGCGGTGTAGCCCAGGCTCTTGACCTGGGTCACCACATATTGCCGCACCAGTGCGTCGTCCTCGACGATCAGGATCTTCTCATCGCCGCCGGTGATGGGCGCGTTCTGGAGCACTTCGATCTCGGTCTCCTGCACGCCGCTCGAGCGCGGCAGGTAGATCTTGACGCTCGTGCCGTGGCCTTCCTCGCTATAGATCTTGACGTGGCCGCCGGACTGCTTGACGAAGCCGAACACCATGCTGAGCCCGAGCCCGGTGCCCTTGCCAACCTCCTTGGTGGTGAAGAAGGGGTCGAACACCCGGTCGATCAACTCCGGCGGAATTCCGGAGCCGGTGTCGCTGACCGCGATCATCACGTAACTGCCGGCGACCATGTCGGCATTCATGCTGGCATAGCCGTCGTCGAGGAAGACGTTGCGGGTCTCCAGCACCAGGGTGCCGCCATCGGGCATCGCGTCACGTGCGTTCAGCGCGAGATTGAGGATCGCCGTGGAAAGCTGGCCGGGGTCGACCAGAGCCGGCCATGCATCCTCGGTGAGCTGCGGCATGATGGTGATCTGCTCGCCCAGGGTGGGGTGCAACAGCTTGGCGGCTTCGAGCGCCAGCGCATTGACGTCGATCTCGCGGGGCTGGAGCGGCTGCTTGCGGGCGAAGGCAAGCAGGTGCTTGGTCAGCTGCGCGCCGCGCTCGGCGGCGTCGTCGATCAGCTTGGTGATCGCAGCCAGCTCGGGCCGGTCGGCGACCGCGTCCGACAAGATGCCGATCGTGCCGGTGATGACGGTCAGCACGTTGTTGAAGTCGTGAGCGACGCCGCCGGTCAACTGACCGATGGAATCCATTTTCTGGACCTGCCGGAACTGGGCTTCGGCGGCCTGCTTCTCCGTGAGATCCCGGCCGATGAAGAAGTGACGCTTCACCGGCTCGGACCAGGTGCCCATCCAGTTCAGCGTGACCTCGTGACCGTCGTAGTGATAGTAGCGCGCCTCGAAGCTGCGTTTGACCGCGCCGCGCCGCGCCGCGCGCATCTCCTCCCGGGTTCTATCGAGGTCGTCGGGGTGAATGAACTCGGTGGCGCTGTGCCCGATCAGATCTTCCGGGCTGAAGCCGAGGATGTCCTTCACGCTCGGGCTGACCTGGATGAAATTGCCGAAACCGTCGGTGACCAGGATCAGGTCCTGCGAAGTCTCGAAGATACGCTGGCGCTCCTCGATCTCGCGGCGAAGCTTTTCCCTGGATTGCTTCTCCTCGGTGATGTCGTGGGCGATCTTGGAGGCGCCGATGATCTCGCCGCTCTCCGCCCGAAGTGGCGAGACGTTGAGGACGACGTCGAGCGCGCGACCATCCTTCCTGAGACGGACCGTCTCGTGCTGGGCAATCGACTCGTTGCTGCTGATGCGATTGAGAATGCTCCTGACTTCCGGCTTGCGGTCCTCCGGCACGATGATGTCGATCGGCTTGCCGACGGCCTCTGCGGCGGAATAGCCGAACAGATGCTCGGCGGCACGGTTCCAGCCGGTGATGGCGCCGTTGAGCGACTGGGTGATGATGGCGTCGTTGGAGGATTCGACGACGGCGCCATACAGCGCGAGGCGCTTGCCATAGAAGTCGCGATCCGATGCCGATTGTTCGCGCAGTCTGCCGACAAGACCCACCGTCCGGGCCTGTAGGCGAACGTTCTCGATCAGCAGCACCGCGAGCACGAAGCTCGACGCGCCGAGGCCATAGAGACGGCCGGCGTAGAAACCGAGATCGAAGCGCACGACGTTGACGATCGCAGACAGCGCGATGTCGAACAGCCAAGCGCACATCACGACCATGAGCCATATGTCGATCACCGAATGCGGGCGCCGGAACCACAGTGAAACGAGCGCGGCGAAGCTCAGTGACCAAACAAAGGACACGACCCCGATCATGGTCGGTGTGTATCGGCTGTCGCGGAGCAGGACCGGCAACAGATCGTGCTGGGCGGTGACGATCCAGGTGAAGGCAGCTATGGCCACGACGACGCCGAGCACGATGGCGCAGATCACGTTGCTTGTCCTGCCCCGGACCGTGGGGCCGCCGTCCTTTTCCTTCAGCCAGGCATAGCCCAGCACGAACAGCGGGAAGGCGCCGTGCCAGACCATGTAGAGCCAGACCGTGGTCTGACTGCCGGCGCCAAACAGCCCCGTCGGCGCGAACAGGCCGGGGAAGGTGAGGGCATGGACCAGCGCTGCCGCGGCGGTGAACAGGTAGCCGGTCGACAGCCACAACAGGGCGCGGGTCCGCAGCACCGAAAACTGCGACAGCAGCAGCACTGCCGTGATGATGTCGCTCACTGCCAGAGCGGATTGGTAGCTCGCCACGAAGGCCGGGACCGGAGGCAGCTGGATACCTGCGAACGGCACGGCCAGGGCGAACAGGATCGAAGAGACGCCGACGATCCACATTGCCGCGGTCCGGTCGGCCGATGCAGCCGGCAGCGTTGAAAGAAATGTGCTTCGGTCGATCGCAGGCACGTTCATCTCATGCAGACCCGTTTTGAGCATCTCCGCAGTTCCAAGATACGGCAGTCTTGATCTCCACGGCCCCCACGGTAGCTCGTTCCGGGCGCGTGTCGTGAACTGTTGCAGTGACGACTCAACCGAAGGTTACAGCTTACTTAATTTTGGTGGGAGCGTGGAATAGGGAGGGGGTAAGATGCGCTTTACTGGGCGGTGTCATAATGCCCTGCCGCCGCGGCGGGTTCCAGGTTTGAATCATACGATTTGGATCAATCTGTGGGGGTTGTTCCCATGCCTCGTATTCTCATCATCGACGACCAGAAGGACGTGCGCGCGATGGTCGCGATCGTTCTTCGGGTCAACCGTTACGAGGTTGCCGAGGCCGACAGCGGTGCGGCCGGGCTGAAAACCTTCGCGGAAGGCTCTTTTGACGCGGCGATTGTCGATATTTTCCTTGGCGACGTCAGCGGTGTCGACGTCATCGCGACCCTGCGCGAGCAGGCGCCGGAGCTTCCCGTCGTTGCGGTGTCCGGAATGACGGCGCTGGATTTCATGGAGCAGTCGTCCCACCTGGCCAACGTGGTCTGCCTGCAGAAACCGTTTCGGCCGAACGATCTCCTGCAAGCGCTTCGGAAAGCCCAGGCCGCGGTCAGCGGCGAGCTGCCTGCGGCCGTCTGAACCCGCTGCGAAAAGAAACGCCCCGGGCAAGCCGGGGCGTGGTGACGATCGTATGGCGGCCCGAGGGCGCGTCAAGCGGGCTTAGGTGCCGTTGCCCTTGATCTCGGCATAGTTGCCCTTGGCGTCCCATTTGTAGACGACGTAGTCGATCTGCTTGATGTCGCCCTTGGCGTCATACTCGACCGGACCGATCACGGTGTCCCACTTGCCGGCCTTCATCGCCTCCATGACCTTCTTGGCGTCGGTGGTGCCGGCCTTCTTGGCCGCCTGCGACCACACCTGCATAGCCGCATAGGTGTAGAGGGTGTAGCCCTCCGGGTCGATATTCTTGGCCTTGAAAGCCTCGACGATCTTCTTCGCGGTCGGCTTGTTGCGCGGATCGGGGCCGAAGGTGAACAGCGTGCCTTCGCCGGCCGGGCCGGTGATGGAGGCGTACTCCTTGTCGGCGAGCGCATCGCCGGCCATCAGCACGGTCTTGAGGCCCTGGTCGCGCATCTGACGCAGGATCAGGCCGCTCTCCTGATGGTACCCGCCGACATAGACGAGGTCGATGTTGTCGCGCTTCAAGCGCGAGACGATCGCGTTGAAGTCCTTGTCGCCCTTGTTGTAGGACTCGTACATCTTCTCGGTGACGCCGGCCTTGTTGAGCGCCTTCTTGGTCTCGTCGGCAAGACCCTTGCCATAGGTGGTCTTGTCGTTGAGGATCGCGATGTTCTTGCCCTTGAAGTTCTTGGCGATGTACTGCGCCGCGATCAGGCCCTGCTGATCGTCACGGCCGCAGACGCGCGCCACGTTCCAGAGCTTGCGCTCCGTGAACAGCGGGTTGGTCGAGGCCGGCGTGATCTGCAGCACGTTGCCGTCGGCATAGGCTTCCGAAGCCGGGATCGACGACGACGAGCAATAGTGCCCGGCCACGAACGGGATTTTCGCGCCGGCGATCTTTTCGGCGATCGAGCGCGCCTGCTTCGGGTCGCAGGCATCGTCCTCGACCGAAAGCGCGAGCTTCTTGCCGTTGACGCCGCCTGCGGCATTGATATCGGCCACGGCCATTTCGGCGCCGTTCTTCATCTGGCGGCCGAAGGCGGACTCGCCGCCGGTCATCGGGCCTGCGACTGCGACGGTGACATCCTGCGCGAACGCCGCGCTCGACAGCGCGATCGACGCGCCGAATGCCAGACCGATGAGCTTCAGTGACTTCATGAGATACCTCGCGGGTGGTCGCCTGTGGAAGTTGCCGGGCCTGCCCGGTCCAAACCGGCGCCATTCTCGAATGAATTTACCGAGAAGTCACCGGCAAAATACGGGCATCGGCAGAGATATCTCGCCACAGTCGGCCGCACGCGGGTCGGGCTTGCCGGCCGGTCAGCCGTGCCGGCCGCCTTCCAGGTAGGCGGCGCGAATCTCGGGGCGCTGCAACAACTCGGCGCCGGTACCGGCCAGCGTGATCAGGCCATTGACCATGACATAGCCGCGATGGGCGAGCTTGAGGGCGTGGTTGGCGTTCTGCTCGACGATCAGGACGGTCAGGCCGTCCTGCCGGTTCAGGGTGCGGATCGCATCGAAGATCTGGCGCGCGATCAGCGGCGCAAGGCCGAGCGAGGGCTCGTCGAGCAGGAGCAGGCGGGGACGGCTCATCAAGGCGCGGCCGATCGCCAGCATCTGCTGCTCGCCGCCGGACAGGGTTCCGCCGCGCTGGGCGTAGCGTTCCTTCAGGCGCGGAAACAGCGTGAAGACGCGTTGCAGCGTCCCCTCGCGTTCGGCCTCGGTGCAACCGGTGGCATCCGCCCCCATCTGGAGGTTTTCCGCCACGCTCATGCGCGGGAAGACGCGGCGGCCCTCCGGCGATTGCGCGATACGCAAATGCGCGATCTCGTGGGTGGGGACGTCGGTGATGTCGCGGCCTTCATACAGGATCTGGCCGGCGCGGGCGCGCGGCTTGCCGAAGATCGTCATCATCAGCGTCGACTTGCCGGCGCCGTTGGCGCCGATCAGCGCCACGATCTCGCCGGCATTGATCTCGACGTCGACGCCCTTCAGCGCCTCGATCTTGCCGTAGGCGGCGCGCAAGCCCCGGATCGCGAGCAGAGGAGAGGGCGCCGCGGTCACGATCCGCCCTCCATCACGGCTGCCGCCTCTTCCTCGTCGGCGCCGAGATAGGCAGCGATCACCTTGGGATCGTCGCGGACCTCGCGCGGCGTGCCTTCGGCGATCTTGACGCCATGGTCCATCACCACGATGTGGTCGGAGATCTCCATCACCACCGACATGTCATGTTCGATCAGGAGGATCGAGGTGCCGAGCTCGTCGCGGATCGAGAGCAGGAGCTCGCTCAAGGCCGCGCTCTCGCGCGCATTGAGGCCGGCGGCGGGCTCGTCCAGGCACAGAAGCGCGGGCTCGGTGCACATTGCGCGCGCGATCTCGAGCCGGCGCTGGTCGCCATAGGCGAAATTGCCTGCGGCATCGTCGGCGCGGTCGAGCAGATTGACCCGCTTGAGCCAGTCCGTGGCGAGATCAATCGCGCGCTTTTCGGCGTCGCGATAGCCGGGAGCGCCGATCAGGCCGAGGAAGGTGAAGCCGGAGGCGCGCATCAGAGCGTTGTGCTGCGCCACCATCAGGTTTTCCAGCGCGGTCATGCCGGGAAACAGCCGGATGTTCTGGAAGGTGCGGGCCACCTTGGCTTGCTTGGCGATGCGGAAATCGTTCAGCCGCTCCAGTGCGATCGTCCTGCCGCCGTCATGGGTGAGGCGAATGGCGCCGCCGCTCGGTTTGTAGAAGCCGGTGATGCAGTTGAAGACGGTGGTCTTGCCGGCGCCGTTCGGCCCGATCAGCGCGGTGATCTTCTTCCGCTCGGCGGCGAAAGAAAGGTCCTGCACGGCAACGATGCCGCCGAAACGCATGGCGAGCCGGTCGACGCTGAGAATCTTGTCGCCGCTCATCCGTGCCCTTCCTTGACGAGGTCGGAGGAGATTGCTTTCGCCTTGGTCAGATACACGGTGGGTGCGCGATGGCCGATCAGGCCGCGCGGCCGCCAGATCATGATCAGCACCATGGCCATGCCGAACACCAGCATGCGATAGCCCTCGAGGCCCCGGAACAGCTCGAAGCCGCCGATCATGGCGAGCGCGGAGAGCGCGACGCCGAGCTGCGAACCCATGCCGCCGAGGACGACGATGGCGAGCACCAGCGCCGATTCCTGGAAGGTGAAGGATTCCGGGCTGATGAAGCCCTGCCGGGTGGCGAAGAACGCGCCGGCAAAGCCGCCGAACATCGCACCCGTCGCGAACGCCGTGAGCTTGGTGGTCGTGGTGTTGATGCCGAGCGCGCGGCAGGCGACCTCGTCCTCGCGCAAGGCTTCCCAGGCCCGCCCGATCGGGAGGCGGCGCAGGCGGATCGTCGCCCAGTTGGTGAGCAGCGCCAGCGCCAGGATCAGATAGAACAGGAAGACGATGCGGTGCGTCGGCGAATATTCGATGCCGAGCCTGGCGGCGAGCCCGTCGTCGCTGTTGTCGAGCGGAATGCCGAAGAACGTGGGGCGGGGAATGCCGGAGACGCCGTTGGGGCCGCCGGTGAGATCCTGCCAGTTGATGATGACCAAGCGGATGATCTCGCCGAAGGCGAGGGTCACGATGGCGAGATAGTCGCCGCGCAGGCGCAGCACGGGGAAGCCGAGCAGCACGCCCCAGAAGGCGGCGAGGATGCCGGCGAGCGGCAGGCAGATCCAGAACGACCAGCCGAAATTGGTGGCGAGCAGTCCGTAGGAATAGGCACCGACCGCATAGAAGGCGACGTAGCCGAGATCAAGCAGGCCGGCGAGCCCGACCACGACGTTCAATCCCCAGCCCAGCATGACATAGGTAAGCACCAGGATCGCGAGGTCGAGGATGTAGCGCTGGTTATAGAAGATCACCGGCACCAGCAGCGTGAAGATCAGGAGCGCCGGCGCGAGGTAGCGGCCGATGAACGATATGCCGCTCTGCACCGCCGGCGGCACCAACTTCTCGGCGCCGGTCGGGCCGATCCATTGCCGAAGCAGCTCGATCACGATCGAGCCGCCGAACACGGCGGCGACGATGGACGCGAGATCGCCGAAGCGGGTCCAATAGGTGAGCTGGCCGGAGGAGCCCGCCTCGGTGCGGATGCCGATCATCAGCGAGAACAGCACCAGCGCGATCAATGCGTTGATGAAGGCCGTCTTCAGGAGAGCGGGGATGCCAGTTGCAGGTTTGGCCGTGTTGGTCGAGGGAGCTGTCACGCGCGCGACCGTCAGACTTTTTCGACTTCGGGACGGCCGAGCAGGCCGGTCGGCATGAAGATCAGCACCACGATCAGGATCGAGAACGCTGCGACGTCCTTGTACTCGACCGAGAAATAGGCCGACCAGAACGTCTCGATCAGGCCGATCGCGAGGCCGCCGAGCATGGCCCCCGGCAGCGAGCCGATGCCGCCGAGCACGGCAGCGGTGAACGCCTTGATTCCGGCGACGAAGCCCATGAAGAAATCGACGAGGCCGTAATAGAGCAGGTACATCAGGCCCGCGACCGCGGCGAGCGCGGCACCGATCACGAAGGTCATGGAGATGGTGCGGTCGACGTCGACGCCGAGCAGCGCCGCCATGGTCTGGTCCTGCTCGCAGGCGCGCATGTCGCGTCCGAGCCGGGTGCGCGATACCAGCCAGGTGAAGATCGCCAGCAGCACGATAGTGGTGACCACCACCATGATCTGGATGTTGGAGAGCTGGATCACGAAGCCGTCCGTGCTCTCGTGCAGGGTGTAGCCGCCGGTGATGAAGGGCGGGATCGGCTTGACGCGCGCGCCCTGCGCAACCTGCGAATAGTTGGTCAGCACGAAGGACATGCCGATCGCCGACAGCATCGGGGCGAGGCGGAAGGAATGGCGAAGCGGCCGGTAGGCGATGCGTTCGATGGTCCAGCCATAGAGCGCGGTGATCGCCATCGAGACCAGCAGCACGACCAGCAGGATCAGCGGGATCGTGGTCAGTCCGAACGAGATCAGGATCAGGAAGGTGATCAGGGCGATGAAGCCGCCGATCATGAAGACGTCGCCATGGGCGAAGTTGATCATGCCGACGATGCCGTAGACCATCGTGTAGCCGATGGCGATCAGGCCGTAGATCGAGCCCAGAACGAGACCGTTGATGAGCTGCTGGGCGAAATAATCCATGGGCTGCCGTACCAAACCTGACGCGGGCTCAAAGGGAGCTCTTAGGAGAGTGGGTTTCTTGGGCCGTTTCTTGGGCCCCGGCAGCCCCTAAGCATTCTTCCGGATTTGTAACAGGAGGGAACTGGCGGCTGCAACAGCTCACGCTTCGACAGAAGGTCTTGTACAGAGCTCATTTAGCCGTCGGTTCCGCAACTGCGAGGAACCGGGTTCCTCGGGCAACCAAAGCGGATGCCGGCCGTTATCTCGCCTCTGACGTCCAACAAGGGAGTTCCCCGAATGACGAAGCAGCAGAACCAGAATCCGGGTCAGCAGAGTCAGAACCCCGGCCAGCAGCGCCCAGGTCAGCAGCCGGGCCAGCAGCAGGGCGGCGGTCAGAAACCCGGACAGCAGCAGCAGAACGATCCGATGCGCCAGGGCGATCGCCCCGGCCAGCAGCAGGGCGGCCAGCAGGACAAGTAATTTGGGAGCCCGAGAACGAAGGGTATTGAGGAGGGCCCCGCCGCAAGGCGGGGTCTTTTTTGGGCAGTTGCTTGCCGCGTCATTCCGGGATGGCGCGTTGGCACCAGGCCCGGAATCTCGAGATTCTCAGATGCGCAATTGCGCACCATAGCTCAATGCTGCGCATTGCCCCGGAATGACGGGGGCAGGGCAGTTAAGGTAAACAAAGGGTTTAAATTGCCGCCACAGTCTGATGCGAGTTAGCTCCCGGCAAAGCCTTCCCAGCGGAAGGCGCGTGGTCGACGAAGCGGGAAGCGGCATGTTCAGGAATTGGCGGATCGGCTCGGTCAACGGCGCGCTGCTGGCGGCCTATTTCATTCCGGCCTGGACCATCGTCGCCTTCAACATCATCGTCGCACCGGTGCATGGCCTCTACGAGCGGCCGAGCGTCGCCGTCGCGCTGTTCCTCAGCGACCATCTCCAGATGGCAGGGATGAGCACGGTGCGCGCGGCCTGGCTGCTTGCGCTGGGCCGTCTCACCGTGGTCGCGTTCTTTGCGATCTATCTCGCTCTGCTCTGCGTCCCCC
This sequence comes from Bradyrhizobium shewense, assembly GCF_900094605.1. Lineage (GTDB taxonomy): Bacteria > Pseudomonadota > Alphaproteobacteria > Rhizobiales > Xanthobacteraceae > Bradyrhizobium > Bradyrhizobium shewense. The sequence continues at coordinate 51,316 of NZ_FMAI01000027.1, forward strand.
GAACCCGCAAGTCCGGCGGCAGCGATGAGGCGCTCGGGATTGCGCTGGCGATCGGCAGCCTGATCTCGTTTGCCAGCATGGTGATGGCTTCGAAGGTCGGCGAGATGGCCGCGCTCCGGCTGCACGCCACCGAGCTGCTGCTGCTGCTCGGTGCTGCCATCGTGATCCTGATCGAGCGGCCCGAGGCTGCTCCGCAGATCGTCGAGACCCCTGTCGAGATCCCTGCGTCGCTAGGTCTTGAGCAGGCCGAGCTCCTGCACAATCGCTGAGGCTTCCTTGACGGCGTGGTTCGCCGCCGGCACGCCGCAATAGATCGCCTGCTGCAGCAGGATTTCCTTGATGTCGTCGGGAGTGAAGCCTCCCTCCGCGAGCGCCGCACGCACATGCAGGCGAAACTCGTCCCATTGCCCGAGCGCGACCATGGTGCCGATCACCAGCACACGCCGCGTGCGCTCGTCGAAATGCGGACGCGTCCAGATCTCGCCCCAGGCGTAGCGGGTGATCATGTCCTGGAAGTCGGTGTTGAACGAATTGCGGTTCGCGATCGACTTGTCGACCCAGGCATTGCCCAGCACCTTCCGTCGCACGTTCATGCCGGCATCGCGGCGCTTCTGGTCGTCCATGGTGTTTCTCCGGTGAGTCATTCCGGGGCGCCTCGAAGAGGCGAACCCGGAATCTCGAGGTTGTGAATGCCGATCGGGATTCTCAGGTGCGCAATTGCGCACCATAGTTCGATGCTCCGCATCGCCCCGGAATGACGATGGGGGCGATCAACGCTGCGTCAAAAATCCCACCACCGCGTCGGTGAAGGCATGCGGCTGCTCGACGTTGGAAATATGCGCGGCGTCGATGATGGTCATGCTTGCGCCCGGAATATTCGAGCGGATCAACTCGCCCGCCGAGATCGGCGTCGCCATGTCGTGGCGGCCGGCGATCACCAATGTCTGGCTCTTGATGTCAGGCAGCAGCGCGCGCTGGTCGAGCGTCGACAGCGCCTCGCAGCAGGCGAGGTAGCCTTCGACGGGGGAGGCGAGCAGCATCGACTTCATCCTCGCGGTGATCTCAGGCTCGCGCTCGCGGAAGTCCTGCGTCAGCCATCCCGCGATCACGGCATCGGCGACCGCGGCGATGCCGCCCTTCTTCACGGCGTCGATGCGCTCCAGCCATTTGGTCGGCTCGGCATAGTAGCAGGAGGTGTTGGCGAGGATGAGCTTGCCGAAGCGCTCCGGCGCGTTGGCGCCGAGCCATTGCCCGACCATGCCGCCCATCGAAAGGCCGCACCAATGCACCTTCTCGATGTTGAGGTCGTCGAGGATCGCGAGCACGTCGCGGCCGAACCGCTCCATCGTGTAGGGGCCGGGCGGAACGTTGGACTTGCCGTGGCCGCGGCGGTCGTAGCGGATGACGCGGAACACCTGCGTCAGCGCCTTCATCTGAGGCTCCCACATCTGCAGCGTGCAGCCGAGCGAGTTGGAGAGCATCAGCGTCGGCCCGCCGTCGCGGCCCTCGACGGAGACGTTGAGCAGGCAACCGTCGGCATCGATCATGGGCATGCGGCGTCTCCGTCGTATTCTGCGGTTCTTATTCGCGGTCGAGGCTGTCGAGCAGCCGGTCGATCAAGGCTTGGGAAGCCCCTTGATAGGCCATCGGCTCGAACAATGCCGCAATTTTTTCCGGCGAAAGATGCGCAGTGATCTGCGAATCAGCCGACAGCACCTCGCGCAGATGCTTCTTCTCGGCGACCGCGCGCTTGCTGGCGGCCTCGATGAGATGATGCGCATCGCTCTTGCCGATCTTGTCGGCCAGCGCAAAGGTGACGGCTTCCGCCATGATCAGTCCGTGCGTCGCATCGAGATTGCTGCGCATGCGCGCAGCGTCGACGTCGAGGCCCTCGGCGATGTCGACGATGGCGGCCAGCGCGCCTGAGGCGACCAGCATCAATTGCGGCAAGGTCGGCCATTCCGCGTGCCAGGGGCCTGCGCTGCGCTCGTGGTCCTGCACCTGCGCGGCAAATATCGTCGCGGCGAGCTGCGGGGCCATGGTGGCGGCGCCCAGCGCGCTTGCGGCGGCGACGGGGTTGCGCTTGTGCGGCATCGTCGAGGAGCCGCCGCGGCCTTCGCCGGCGGGCTCGAAGGCCTCCGCGACGTCGGTCTGCATCATCAGCGAAACGTCGCGCGCGATCTTGCCGCAGGTTCCAGCCAGAATAGCGAAAGCCGAAGCGGCCTCCGCGATGCGGTCGCGGTGGGTGTGCCAGGGCGCTTCCGGCAGCGGCAGGTTCAGCTCCTGCGCGAGACGTTCCGCCACGGCAAGCCCCTTGTCGCCGAGGGCCGCGAGCGTGCCGGCCGCACCGCCGAATTGCAGCGCGAGGCCCTCGCGGGAGAGCCGCCGCAGGCGGCAGCGGGCGCGGGCGAGGCCTGCGGCATATTCGGCGGCTTTCAGGCCCAACGGCATCGGCAGCGCGTGCTGCAGCCAGGTCCGAGCCACCATCGCAGTGTTGCGATGGGTCCGTGCCAGCGCGGCAAAACCCTTGATGGCGCGGCTGAGGTCGGCGTCCAGCGCATCGAGGCCGGCGCGAAGCGTGAGCATGGTCGCGGTGTCGATGACATCCTGGCTGGTGGCGCCCCAATGCACGTAGCGCGCGGCCTCGGTGTCGGCCCTGCCGACATTGGCTGTCAGCATCTTGACCAGGGGAATCGCCAGATTACCCGATCGCGTTGCGGCCTCGGCCAGCGCCGCCACGTCAAAGGAATCGGCCTTGCATGCGGCCTCGATCGAGCCCACCGCAGAGGCTGGAATCACATCCGTGGCGGCCTCCGCGCGTGCCAGGGCTGCCTCGAAATCGAGCATGTTCTGCAGGGTCGAGCGGTCATCGCAGACCGCGCGCATGGCGGCGCTCGACAGCATCGGTGCGAGCAGGGGGGAGAGGGATGTGCTCATATTGCGCGCGACCTAATCATCATGGCCCGGCTGTGCCAATCCCCAACCGCCCGCACACGTCTTTTTGCAGTTGCGAATATGCATTGCACTTGACCGGGCGCCGCCCTTTCCTTTGCCGCGTCCCTGCGTTACTTGATCAGCACTATAAGTTACGCGATCCGGGAGGCACCCTCATGGCCATGACGATGAACGGCGAAGTCCAGCTTGCGGCGCCGCGCGAGGCCGTGTGGGCCAAGCTCAATGATCCCGAGGTGCTGAAGGCCTGCATCCCCGGCTGCGAGGAGCTCGAGAGGACCGACGACGGCGGCTTTCGCGCCACGGCGAAAATGAAGGTCGGCCCGGTGTCGGCACGCTTCAAGGGCAAGGTCACGCTCTCCGATCTCGACCCGCCGAACGGCTACAAGATCTCGGGCGAGGGCGAGGGCGGGGTCGCCGGCTTCGCCAAGGGTGGCGCGGTGGTCAAGCTGGCGGAGAAGGACGGCGGCACGCTGCTGTCCTACGATGTCGAGGCGCAGATCGGCGGCAAGTTGGCGCAGCTCGGCCAGCGCCTTATCAACGGCGCCGCCAAGAAACTCGCCGACGAATTTTTCGCGAACTTCGCCAAGGCGGTACAGGGCTGAAGGTCATCGCCTTCGGCATGGCACCTTGCGTCCCGGGCGATATTGCCCCGGGGCATAATGGCCCATATGATGGGTTGGAATAATTATAAGAACCGCTTCGACGGGACCCGTCGGGGCGCTGATAGAGAGTGCTTATGGCAAAAATCTCCCTCATCGTGAACGGCAATCCAGTCACCGCCAACGTCGATCCCCGCACCCTCCTGGTGCAGTTTTTGCGCGAGAATCTGCGCCTGACCGGCACCCATGTCGGCTGCGACACCTCGCAGTGCGGCGCTTGTGTCGTGCATGTCGACGGCAAGGCCGTGAAATCCTGCACCACGCTTGCGGTGATGGCCGACGGCCACGAGGTCAAGACGATCGAGGGGCTGGCCGCAGACGGCGCGCCGCTGCATCCGATGCAGGAGGCCTTTCGCGAGCACCATGGCCTGCAATGCGGCTTCTGCACGCCGGGCATGATCATGACCGCGATCGACATCGTGCACCGCAAGGGCAACGAGCTCGACGACCATACGATCCGGGAAGAATTAGAAGGCAATCTCTGCCGCTGCACCGGCTACCAGAACATCGTCGCCTCGATCTCCGCCGGCGCCAAGGCGATGGCGAAATCCGACCTCGCGTAACGCGCATCCCGCGATCAGGACATTCAGATGTACGAATTCAAATATTATCGCCCCGGGACCGTTCGGCAGGCCGCCAACCTCCTGGTGAAGAACGAAGACGCCAAGGTGATCGCCGGCGGTCACACGCTGATTCCCGTCATGAAGCAGCGCCTCGCCAGCCCTCCGCATCTGGTCGACCTCTCCCACATCGAGAGGCTCAATACGATCGAGATGAAGGGCCGTTCGCTGGTGATCGGCGCCACCGCCAAGCACGCCGAGGTCGCGACCTCCGCCATCGTCGGCGAGGCGATTCCGGCGCTCGCGAATCTTGCCGGCGGAATCGGTGATCCCGCCGTACGTCACAAGGGCACGATCGGCGGCTCGCTCGCCAACAACGACCCGACCGCGGACTATCCGGCCGCCGTGCTCGCGCTGGGCGCGACCATCGTCACCAACAAGCGGCGCCTCAAGGCCGAAGAGTATTTCCAGGGCCTGTTCTCGACCGCGCTGGAAGCCGACGAGATCATCACCAAGGTGATGTTCCCGCTGCCGAAGAAGGCGGCCTACGTCAAGTTCCGCAACCAGGCCTCGCGCTATGCGCTGGTTGGCGTGTTCGTGGCACGGCGTCCGTCCGACGTGCGGGTCGCCGTCACCGGCGCCGGCTCCGAAGGCGTGTTCCGTGTCACTGCGTTCGAGGAAGCCCTGAAGAAGCGCTTCGCCGCGAAGGCGCTTGACGGCATCGAGGTGCCGGCCGAGGGCCTCAACAGCGATATCCACGGCAGCGCCGAATACCGCGCGCACCTCATCGGCGTGCTGACCCGGCGCGCCGTCGACGCCGCCAACGCCAAGGAGTGAGGTGACCTCACGCCTCGGCCCAAACTTGTCCCGGTGAGGGCGTAGCGAGACTGGCTTTTTCATGACTTCAGCGGCCAATAGTTCCGGGGCCTTGCCGGCATCGGTCGATGCGATGCTCGAACTCCTGACGTCGCGCGGCTATCTCGCGGAGCGGTCGCTGGCGACGGTGACGTATCTCTCGCTGCGCATGGGCCGGCCGCTGTTCCTGGAAGGCGAGGCCGGCGTCGGCAAGACCGAGATCGCCAAGGTCCTGTCCGCTGCGCTCGGGCGGAAGCTGATCCGCCTGCAGTGCTACGAAGGCCTCGACGTCTCCTCCGCAGTCTACGAGTGGAACAGCGCCGCGCAGATGATCGCGATCCGGATGGCGGAAGCCGCCGGCGACACCGATCGCGACCAGCTCTCGAGCGACATCTTCGCCGACCGTTACATGATCAAGCGGCCGCTGCTCCAGGCGCTGGAGCCCGACGTTGCGGGACCACCGGTGCTGCTGATCGACGAGCTCGATCGCGCCGACGAGGCGTTCGAGGCATACCTCCTCGAAATCCTCAGTGACTTCCAGGTGACGATCCCGGAGTTCGGCACGGTGAAGGCGCCGGCCCCGCCGATCGTCATCATCACCTCCAACCGCACCCGCGAAATCCACGACGCGCTGAAGCGGCGCTGTCTCTATCACTGGGTCGATTATCCCGCCGCCGAGCGCGAGCTCGCGATCGTCAAGACGCGGGTGCCCGGCATCTCCGCAAAGCTGTCGCAGCAGGTCGTGCGCTTCGTCCAGGCCTTGCGCAACCAGGACTTCTACAAGTCGCCGGGCGTCGCCGAGACCATCGACTGGGCCACCGCACTGTCGGAGTTAGATGCCCGCTCGCTGACCCCGCAAGTGGTCGGCGACACGCTGGGCGCGCTGCTCAAGTACCAGGACGACATCACCCGCATGCAGGGCGACACCCTGCAGAAGGTGCTGAAGGAAGCGACGAGCGAGAATTAGTTGGGTCGTTCCCGCGCGATACGTAGTATCGAACTATGGTGCGCAATTGCGCACCTGAGAACCTCGAGATTCCGGGTTCACGCTTCGCGTGCCCGGAATGACGGCAAGGGCGATACACCATGGCCATCAACCACCTTGCCCCCGAGCAGACCGAGCAATTCGCCGACAACATCGTCGGGTTCGCCCGCGCGCTGCGCTCTGCGGGCATGCCGGTCGGGCCGGGCGCTGTCATCGACGCCATGAGCGCGCTCCAGGTGATCGACATCGGCAACCGCGCCGACGTCTTCACCACGCTGGAGGCGATTTTCGTCAAGCGTCATGAGCACGCGCTGATCTTCAAGCAGGCCTTCAACCTGTTCTTCCGCGCCTCGGAAGAGTGGAAGCACATGCTGGATTCGGTGCCGCTGCCGGACGAGGCCAAGAAGAAGCCGCAGGCGGGCTCCCGCCGCGTGCAGGAGGCGATGTCGCAGCCGCGCATGACCGAGACGCCGCAGCACCAGGAGCAGGATCTGCGCCTGTCGGTGTCCGACAGGGAGATCCTTCAGAAGAAGGATTTTGCGCAGATGAGCGCCGCCGAGATCAGCGAGGCGCTGCGTGCGGTCGAGCGGATGCATCTGCCGCAGGCCGAGCTTCTGACCCGCCGGCACCGGCCTGATGCGCGCGGGCTTCGCCTTGACCTCCGCCGCACGCTGCGCGCCTCCTTGCGCACCGGCGGCGACATCATCGACATCCATCGCCTCGGGCGGATCGAGAAGCCGGCGCCGATCGTGGCGCTGCTCGATATCTCGGGCTCGATGAACGAGTACACCCGCCTGTTCCTGCATTTCCTCCATGCCATCGGCGATGCGCGCAAGCGCGTCTCGGTGTTCCTGTTCGGCACCCGGCTGACCAACGTCACCCGCGCGCTGCGCCAACGCGATCCCGACGAGGCGCTGGCGAGCTGCTCGGCCTCGGTCGAGGACTGGGCTGGCGGCACGCGGATCTCGGCCTCGCTGCACAACTTCAACAAATTGTGGGCGCGGCGCGTGCTGAGCCAGGGCGCCATCGTGCTCCTGATCTCCGACGGGCTGGAGCGGGAGGCGGATTCCAGGCTCGCCTTCGAGATGGACCGGCTGCACCGCTCGTGCCGGCGGCTGATCTGGCTCAACCCGCTGCTGCGGTTCGGCGGCTTCGAGGCCAAGGCCCAAGGCATCAAAATGATGCTCCCGCACGTTGACGAATTCCGCCCGGTACATAATTTGAGTTCGATCCAGGAGCTGATCACGACGCTCTCCCGGCCGCTGCCGCCGCATCACCGCAGCCTGATCCGCTCCGCAGCTTGAGAGGCACCCCATGCTCGATCGCGACGAGGATATTCTGAAGGCGGCGGAGGACTGGCAGAAGGCCGGCCGTGGTGTCGCGCTCGCCACCGTGGTGGAGACCTGGGGCTCGGCGCCGCGCCCGGCGGGCTCCAGCCTCGTCATCAACGACGAGGGTACATTCCTGGGCTCGGTCTCCGGCGGCTGCGTCGAGGGCGCCGTGGTCACCGAGGCCATGGACGTGATCCAGAGCGGCAAACCGAGGATGCTGGAGTTCGGCGTCGCCGACGAGACCGCCTGGAACGTCGGGCTGTCCTGCGGCGGCACCATCCGCGTCTTCGTCGAGAAAGTCGGTTAGCTGTGAAGCTCGCAATCCTGCACGAACTCAATGCCGAGCGCGCCGCGCGCCGGCCGGTGATCCTGGTGACCGACACCGAGGGCGGCGAGCAGCGCCTGGTGAAGGCGAAGGATTTTGCAAAAGATCCCTTGCGCGCCGAACTCGATAAGCAACTCCGCATGGGCAAGAGCGCCAATGTCGAGGCCGGCGGCAAGAAGCTGTTCCTCAACGTCTACGCACCGACTGCAAAACTCGTCATCGTCGGCGCGGTCCATATCAGCCAGGCCTTGGCGCCGCTGGCGCGCTCGCTCGGCTACGACGTGACCGTCGTGGATCCGCGCACGGCGTTCGCCAGCCCGGAGCGCTTTCCCGACGTTCCGCTGGTTGCCGAATGGCCCGACACCGCGCTGCCGCCGCTCAATGTCGATGCCTACACGGCCTTCGTTGCGGTGACGCACGATCCCAAGATCGACGATCCCGCGCTGCTGCACGCCTTCGAGCGCGGCTGCTTCTATATCGGCGCGCTCGGCTCGCGGAAGACGCACGCCAAGCGCGGCGACCGGCTGCGGGCGCAGGGCGCCAAGGAAAGCGACATCGCGCGCATCCACGCGCCCATTGGACTTGCGATCGGTGCGGTCTCCCCGTCCGAGATCGCGGTGTCGATCATGGCGGAGATCACAGCGGTGCTCCGCCTGCCTCCCAAGGAAAAAGAAGAAGCGGCATGAAGTTCGGCCCGGCGAGCCCCAAGGATGCAATCGGCGGGGTGACCGTCCACACCCTGCGCCAGGGACCGCTGGTGCTGAAGAAGGGCACGACGATCGGGCCTGCCGAGGTCGAGCAGCTCACGCGGGCCGGCATCAAGGACATCGTCGTGGTGCGCATGGAGGCGGGCGACGTCTCCGAGGACGTTGCGGCCGCCGGTATTGCGCTGGCCGTCGGCGGCGAGGGCATTCATGTCGAGCGCGCCTTCACCGGCCGCGCCAATCTGTTCGCCGCACGTCCGGGCGTGCTGGTGATCGACCGCGCCGCGGTCGACCGCATCAACAACATCGACGAGGCCATCACCTTTGCGACGCTCACCGCTTACAAGCCGGTGGTCGAGGGCGAGATGGTCGGCACCGTCAAGATCATCCCGTTCGGCGTCGAAGGCAGTTTGCGCGATGCCGCGGTGAAGGCCGCAGGCAAGGACGTGCTGAAGATCGCGCCTTACGTGATCCAGCGCGTCGGCGTGGTCTCGACGCTGCTGCCGGGCCTCTCATCCAAGGTGATCGACAAGACGCTGCGCGTCACGGCCGAGCGGCTCGCACCCGCCGGTGCCAGCATCATCGCCGAGCGGCGGGTCCAGCACGACGAAGCCGCGCTGTCGGCGGCGATCAAGGAATTGCTCGGCTTGGGGGCCGAGCTCGTCATCGTGTTCGGGGCCTCCGCGATCGCCGATCGCCGCGACGTGATTCCGGCGGCAGTCACGGGGATCGGCGGCGAGATCGAGCATTTCGGCATGCCGGTCGACCCCGGCAATCTCTTGCTGATCGCGCGGGCCGGCGACGTTCCGGTGCTGGGCGCACCGGGCTGTGCGCGCTCGCCGGTCGAGAACGGTTTTGACTGGGTCTTGATGCGGCTCCTCGCCGGCATCAAGGTGACGCGCTCCGAGCTGATGGGCATGGGCGTTGGCGGCCTCCTGATGGAGATCGTGACGCGGCCGCAGCCGCGCGCACAGCCCGAGACCGAGGGCAACAGCCAGGTCGCCGCCATCGTGCTCGCTGCGGGCCGTTCGACCCGGATGGGCGGGCCGAACAAGCTGCTCGCCGAACTCGACGGCAAGAAGCTGGTGCGGATCGCGACCGAGCAGGCGCTGGCCTCCAGGGCATCCGAGGTGATCGTGGTCACCGGCCACCAGACCGAGCTGGTGGAGCAGGCGCTGCAGGGCCTGAAGGTGCGGTTCGTCAAGAATCCGGATTTCGCCGGCGGGATCGCCAGCTCGGTCAAGGCCGGCATCGCTGCCGTCCCTGAAGCTTGCGACGGCGCCGTGGTGTGCCTGGGCGACATGCCGCTGATCGATGCCGGCCTGATCGACCGTCTCATCGACGGCTTTGCGCCCGACCGAGGCAATCTCATCGTCGTGCCCGTGAGCGAGGGCCGCCGCGGCAATCCCGTGCTGTGGTCGCGCCGCTTCTTCAGGGAGTTGATGACGCTCGACGGCGACGTCGGCGCGCGGCATCTGATCGCCAAGCACACCGAGGCGGTTGCCGAAGTACCGGTCGATGGCGAGAGTGCCTTCCTCGATATCGACACGCCGCAGGCCTTGGAAGCGGCAAGGCGGGGATAAAGGTGCCGTAGGGTGGGCAAAGGCGCATAGCGCCGTGCCCACGATGTCTCCCCCGCAATCTACAAATCGTGGGCACGCTTCGCTTTGCCCACCCTACGGCACCTCCTATTCGGTTCGATTTCAACCACCCGTTCACCATCTGGAAACGACCGCCGCTTAGAGTCGCCTCCACCTGCCTTGGGGGGAGGGGATTTTCCATGGCTTCGAACGTCGTCGCGCGCCGTTGCGCGATGTTTTGCTTTGTCTTGTCTGTTGCCCTCACGGGCGCCCGCTACATCACCGAAGCCCATGCCGCCGGCGCGATTGCAGTCGGCAAATGCGGCGCTTATGGCCAGGCTTTTGATTACGGCCACGAGCACGAGGCGCGTGCCGCTGCGCAGAAGCAGTGCAAGGGCGATTGCACGACCGTGACGATGAAGCGCGCCTGCGCCGCGATGTCGGTCGATCTCGCCAACCCCTGCGGTGCGTATGGTTATGCCGTCAAGCCGAAGATCTCGGCCTCGCTCAACGCCGCCACGCGCGAATGCTACAAATACGGTGGCAAGGAATGCGTGATCCGCGCCTGGGCCTGCGACGCCAAGGGTTGATTCCTCTTGCTGTCATTCCGGGGCGATGCATAGCATCACCCCGGAACTCAGGAATGACAGTGGAAGGAACAGATGCAGTTCGACACCAAGATCGCGGTTGTGATCCGCACCGATCTTCAGGCTTGGCAGAAGCTCAACGTTGCGTCCTTCCTCACCAGCGGCATTGCCGCGGCTTTTCCGGAATGCATTGGCGATGCCTATGAAGACGCCTCAGGCACGAACTATCACGCACTGATCGGACAGCCGATCCTGATCTACGGCGCCGACGGTCCGGCGTTGTCGCGCGCACTGGACCGTGCGCTCGCGCGCAACGTCAAGCCGGCGGTCTATACCGAGGACATGTTCGGCACCACGCACGATGCCGCCAATCGCGAGGCAGTGAGGGCCGTGGCGCGCAACGATCTCAATCTCGTCGGCATCGCCATGCGCGCCGAGCGCAAGGTGATCGACAAGATCGTCGACGGGCTGAAGTTCCATAGCTGACACGCCGGCATCGGCGCGGCGTCATCGTGGTGTCATGATGGGGCGGGCCCTGCGCAAACTTTGCGCTGTTTGACGCCCATCAAAGGAGCGCCGCGCGGCGTCGTTATTATGCTCCAAAGTGCACAGGAGCAGACCGATGCCGACCATGAAAGCCGCAATCGTCAAGCAATTCGGCAAGCCACTGGTGATCGAGGACGTGCCGGTGCCGCAGCCCGGTCCCGGCGAGATTCTGGTCAAGGTGAAAGCCTGCGGCGTCTGTCACACCGATCTGCATGCAGCCTCAGGCGACTGGCCGGTGAAGCCGGTTCCTCCGTTCATTCCCGGCCACGAGGCCGCCGGCACCGTCGCCGCGCTCGGGTCCGGCGTGAAGAATCTGAAAGTGGGAGATGCCGTCGGCGTCGCCTGGCTGCACGATGCCTGCATGTCGTGTGAATATTGCGAGACCGGTTGGGAGACCCTGTGCGAGCACCAGCACAACACCGGTTACAGCGTCAACGGCGGCTTCGCCGAATACGTCATCGCCTCGGCCGCCTTCGCTGCAAAGCTGCCGGCAACGGTCGATTTCGCGGCCATCGCGCCGATTCTGTGCGCCGGCGTTACCACCTACAAGGGATTGAAGGAGACTGAGGCCAGGCCCGGCGAGTGGGTGGTGATCTCAGGCGTTGGCGGGCTCGGCCATGTCGCGGTCCAGTACGCCAAGGCGATGGGGCTCAAGGTCGCCGCCGTCGACATCGCCGAGGACAAGCTCGCGCTCGCGCGCGAGACCGGCGCCGATCTCGCAGTCAACGCGTTCGCGACCGGCGCGGTGGATCAGGTCTTGGCGGCGACCGGCGGCGGGGCCCACGGCGTGCTGGTGACGGCGGTCTCGACCGCCGCCTTCGCGCAGGCGCTGAAGATGGTGCGCCGTAAGGGCACCGTCAGCCTCGTCGGCCTGCCGCCGGGCGAATTCCCGACGCCGATCTTCGACGTCGTGCTCAAGCGCATTACGGTGCGCGGCTCAATCGTCGGCACGAGGCGGGACCTCGACGAAGCCGTCGCATTCGCTACCGACGGTAAGGTGAAGGCCGAGGTGACGAAGGTGCCGCTCGCGCAAATCAACGATGTCTTCGAGCGGATGAAGGCCGGCAAGATCGACGGTCGCATGGTGCTTGATTTCGGCTAGCGCCTCATCCCGGCGGCATGCCTTCGAACTTTACCAGGCTGGGATCGAGGCGATCCCAGTCATGGCTGCGCGCGGCGAAAGTGACCGCCTGCGGCTTGTAGCGGGCAGGCTCGTCGAGGCTCGCAGCGCGGATTGTGAAGACGTCGGGCTGTGCCGCGAAGGTCAAGTACACAGGCACGCCGCACTGCGTGCAGAAGCCGCGCGTCTTCACGTTGCCGCTGTCGGCGACCATATCCCAATGCTTCGCCTCGCCGGTTAGCGTGACGCCGGCCCGCGCGAACGTCGCGTATGAGCCATGCGCACTGCCGCTTTCGCGCTGGCAGTCTCGGCACTGGCAGTGATTGCTGAACAGGGGCTCGCCGGCAATCGAATAGCGGATCGCGCCGCAGGCGCAGCCGCCGGTATAGGGCTTGTCCATTGCGATGCTTCCTACTTGTCTTCGCCGGAGATGGCATCGAGCCGCTGCAGCACCTTGACCCAGCCGTCGCTCATGTTGCGATAAGCGGTGTCGTTCGTCGGCGTCATGAAGCCGGAGTGCACCACGCGCACGCGCGTCCCTGCTTCGATCGGCGTGAGGGACCAGGTGACGACGGTGTTGAGCGCCGAGCCGTAACCGGTGTTACCCTCGTCGCCGCCCTTCCAGGCGAAGGCGAAGCGTTGGTTCGGCACGACCTCCAGAACGCGGCAATGGATCGTGCCATCCCACGCGCCGGCCGGGTTGGTCTTGAACGTGAAGGTGTTGCCTTCGACGGCCTCGAAACCGGTCGGCGGCATCAGCCAGCGCGCAATCAGCTGTGCGCTGGTTAGCGCCTTCCAGATCGTCGCGACGGCGTGAGGGAAGACCTCGTCGATGACGATGTCTTTGGTCTGGTGTTGGGCTTGAGCTTTGGAAGCAGCACTCACGGATCGATCTCCTTCAAGAGGTCACGCAGATTCTGGAAGCGCTCGCGCCAGAACACGCCGTAATGGTCCATCCAGGTGACCAGCGGCTCGAGCCCCTGCGGCGCGGCGCGGTAATAGACGTTGCGGCCCTCCGCGCGCTCGGCGACGAGGCCCGCCTGTTTCAGCGACTTCAGGTGCTGTGAGATGGCGCCCTGGGTCACGCCGCTGCCGCGCGTCAGCTCGGCGACGGTGATCTCCTTGCTCTCGAACACACGCTCGAACACCGCCCGGCGCGTCGGGTCGGCGAGGGCGCGCATCACGGTGGTGACGGGGTTGGTTTCGATCATGTCATCAAATTAGTCCACGCTAATTCATTAGTCAATGCTAATTAGTTTGCTCTCGCGCCCCTGAACTTGACTATGACTGACTAGTCAGTCATATTTATCGGATGATGAAGAAGTCGACCAAGCTCGCCAACAAGTCGGCACAGAGCGCGGAGCCTGCGTCAGCCCGCGGAGAGGTGCCTGCGTCGAACCGTGCTGCGCGCGCGCAGGAGCGGCGCGCGGCGATCGTGGAGGCCGCGATGGAGGAGTTCATCGCCCGCGGTTTCGCCGCAACGCGACTCGACGACATTGCCAAACGCGCCGGCGTCGCCAAGGGCACGATCTACCTGCACTTCAAGGACAAGGAATCGATGTTCGAGGAGCTGGTGCGCATCGTGATCGTGCCCGTCGTGGCGCGGCTGACCGCGCTGCCGCCGCCGACGGGCTCGGTGCGCGACCTCATCGAGGCCTTTGCCAGCAATTTCCTGAAAGAGGTCATCGGCACCAGGCGCGGCGATCTGGTGCGGCTGATTGTGGCGGAGGGGCCGCGTTTTCCGGCCGTCGCCGACTTCTACTACCGCGAGGTCGTCTCGCGCGGGATCGCCGCCATGCGCGCGCTGATCGAGCTCGGCATCGCCCGCGGCGAGATCCGCGAAAAGGACCTCGCGCGCTATCCGCAGATCCTGGTCGCGCCCGCGATGATTGCGGTGATCTGGCAAAGCCTGTTTGCGCGGCACGCGCCGCTCGATGCGCAGGACATGCTGCGCGTCCATCTCGATTTGATTTTTGGCGAACGGAGGACGACATGAGGTCGTCACGAACCATCTCTCACCTCATCCTGAGGAGCGCGGAACGCGCGTCTCGACGGATGCAGGCCCGGTTGTGGCTTCTCGCCCTTCGAGACGCCGCTTCGCGGCTCCTCAGGGTGAGGGATCGACAGCAGTATCTGCCGCGTCTTTGCTCGATCGTGGTTCTGGCGCTCGCAACCGGTCTCGCCGGATGCCAGGAGAAGCGCGATCCCGGCTTCCAGGGCTGGGTCGAGGCCGACATGATCTTCGTCAGCCCGGACGAAGCGGGGCGGGTGACGAAGCTCAATGTCCGCGAAGGCGACGAGGTTAAGGTCGGCGATCACCTCTATTCCGTCGACGACGATCTCCAGCTTGCCGATCTCAACCAGCAAAAGGCGACGCTGGCGAATGCGCAGCAGACCTATGACCGCGCGGCCTCGCTGAGCAAGACCGGCTCAGGCACGCAGGCTAATCTCGATTCGGCTGTGTCTGCCTTGCGCGTCGCGGAAGCGCGGGTGGCGACGTCGGAGACACGGATGGCGCGGCGCAAGGGCTTTGCGCCGGTTGCCGGCACCATCCAGCAGATCTATTTCCGCGAGGGGGAGATGGTGGCGGCGCAGCGCCCGGTGCTGTCGATCATGCCGCCCGGTAACATGAAGCTGCGCTTTTTCGTGCCGGAGGCCGCGCTGCCGAAGCTCGCGATCGGCGACACGGTGCGCATCTCTTGCGACAATTGCGCGGCCGATCTCACCGCAAAGATCTACTTCATTGCGACCTCGGCCGAATACACCCCGCCTGTCATCTACAGCCTCGATGAGCGCAACAAGCTGGTCTATTTGATCCAGGCGCGGCCGTCGCGCCCCGACGCGCTGCGGGTCGGACAGCCGATCGACGTCTATCTCAATCCGAAGACACCGGTGGCGGACAAGCGATGAATGGCGGCAACGGCATCGCGATCGACGTCAAGGGCCTGACCAAATCGTTCGGCGGCCGCGAGGTCGTGCACGATCTGTCGATGCAGGTGAAGCGCGGCTCGATCTACGGCTTCCTTGGTCCCAACGGCTCGGGCAAGACCACGACCATCCGTATCCTCTGCGGTCTCCTCACCCCGGATAGCGGCGAGGGCACCTGTCTCGGCTACGACATCCGCCGCGATGCCGAAAAGATCAAGCGCCAGGTCGGCTATATGACCCAGCGCTTCAGCCTTTATCAGGATCTCTCGGTGCGCGAGAACCTCGAATTCGTCGCGCGGCTCTATGGTCTCGCGGATGCGCGCGGCGCCGCGCGCGACATGATCAAGCGGCTCGGGCTCTCGGGACGCGAGGAGCAGCTTGCGGGCGAGCTTTCCGGCGGCTGGAAGCAGCGGCTGGCGCTGGGTGCCTGCACGCTGCCCAGTCCGAAATTGTTGCTGCTGGACGAGCCGACCGCAGGCGTGGATCCCAAGGCGCGGCGCGATTTCTGGAACGAGATCCACGCGCTTGCCGCCGAGGGCCTCACCGTTCTGGTCTCGACCCACTACATGGACGAAGCCGAGCGCTGCCACGAGATTGCCTACATCGCCTACGGCCATCTGCTGGTGCACGGCACCGTGGAGGAGGTGATCGCGAAATCCGCGCTCTCGACCTACACCGTGACGGGCGAAGACCTGAACGAGCTCGCGGCCGAGCTCACCGGCAAGCCCGGCGTGGATATGGTGGCGCCGTTCGGCACCTCGCTGCACGTTTCGGGGCGGGACGTTGCCGCGCTCGAAGCCAGTATTGCGCCGTGGCGCGAGCGAAGCGGCCTGCACTGGCAGAAGTCGCATCCCTCACTGGAAGACGTGTTCATCGAATTGATGGGGCGCTCCAAGGACAATTTCCAATGAGTGCCGTCGATCATCCCGCACCACAGCACGAAATCCGCGAGCGCTTCGGCTTCCTGCGGCGCTCCTATGCGATGCTGATCAAGGAGTTCATCCAGCTGAGGCGCGACCGCGTGTCGTTCGCGATGATCGTGATGCTGCCGGTGATGCAACTGATGCTGTTCGGCTATGCCATCAACACCACGCCGCACCATCTGCCGAGCGCGGTGCTGCTCCAGGAGGACTCCGATCTCGCCCGCTCGATCCTGAAAGCTCTGGAGAACACCGCCTATTTCCGCTTCCTCTATGAGGTGCACGATGTCGAGGACTTCGACAATCTGCTGAAATCCGGCAAGGTGCTGTTCGGCGTCGAGATCCCGCGCGGCTTCGAGCGTGCGGTGCGGCGCGGCGACAGGCCGGCGCTGCTGGTTGCGGCCGATGCCACCGACCCGGTGGCGGCGAGCGCGGCGATCGGCTCGCTCGGCATGGTCGTGCAGACCGCGCTCAAGCACGATCTCTACATCGGCGATCCCCCGGAGATGCCGTTCGAGATCCGTGCGCATGCCCGCTATAATCCGGCCGCGGCCTCCAGCCTCAACATCGTGCCGGGCCTGGTCGGCACCATCCTCACCATGACCATGCTGATCTTCACCGCGCTGTCGGTCACGCGCGAGGTCGAGCGCGGCACCATGGAGAGCCTGCTGTCGATGCCGATCAAGCCGGTCGAGGTGATGTTCGGCAAGATCGTGCCTTACGTGCTGGTCGGCTTCGTGCAGGCGTTCCTCATCATCGGCATCGGGGTTGGCCTGTTCGGCGTCCCCGTGCTCGGCAATCTGTTCCTGCTGGCGCTGCTCTCGACGCTGTTCATCACCACCAATTTGTCGATCGGTTACACCATCTCGACGGTGGTGCAGAACCAGCTCCAGGCCATGCAGATGTCGATGATGTTCTTCCTGCCGAGCATTCTGCTGTCCGGATTCATGTTTCCGTTCGCCGGCATGCCCACCTGGGCGCAATATCTCGGCGAATGCCTGCCGCTGACGCATTACCTCCGCATCGTCCGCGCCATCATGCTGAAGGGCGCGACCATGCAGAATCTGCATTTCGACGCCCTGGCACTAGCGATCCTGATGCTGCTCGCCATGACCATCGCCGTGACGCGCTTCCGCCGCACGCTGGATTGAGGCACAATGCCCCCGGAATCGAGGGGCGGAATGGTCAGATTTGCGAGCAGGAAGACGCGGCAGCATGCCGTGCTATCGGAGGATTTCGAGCGCGAGCTGACACGGGAGGTGTTGCGGACCGAACTGTTGCGGGTGCGCACACTGATCATCACTGGCTGTGTCTTGATGCTGTTCCTGACCTCAACCTTCCTGATCGAACCTGCTCTCGTGAACCGGGTCTGGCGCGGGACCGAGGGCCTTGTCCGCGAATTTATCCTCGTGGGGAGCTTCATCCTCTTTGAAGCTTGGGTCCACAGCCAGATCAGGCGAAACCTCAAGCTCGATCGCGACCTGCCGGTGATCAGGCGCTATATCGGCGCCTTCATCGAAACGTCGCTGCCAACGGTAATCCTGATCCTGCAGATCCGCAGCATGGGTGCCAGCCAGGCGCTTGGTTTCGTGCTGCCACTGGTTTATTTCATCTTCGTCATTCTTTCGACGCTGCGGCTCGATTTCTGGCTGTCCACCTTCACCGGATTCGTGGCCGCGGCCGAACTTCTGGCCGTGGCGCTGTACTACAATTCGGCTGACGACGCAGGCGAACCCCTGATCTACTTCCACGTCGTGCGCAGCACTGTCATCCTGATCTGCGGCGTCCTCGCAGGCTCCGTCGGTGCCCAACTCCGCCGCCAGTTCGCCGCCAGCATTGCAGCCGCCACTGCGCGCGACCGGGTGACGAACCTGTTTGGCCAGCACGTCTCCCCGCAGGTGGTGGAGCGACTGATGGCGGAGGGCACCAGCGCCGCCGGTGACCTGCGCCGCGTCGCCGTGATGTTCGTCGATTTCCGCGGCTTCACGGCCGGCGCGCAGACGCGCACGCCGCAGGAGGTGGTCGACCGGCTCGATGGCGCCTTTGCGGTGCTGGTCGACGTCCTCGATCGCCACGGCGGCATCGTGAACAAGTTTCTCGGCGATGGTTTTCTCGCGCTGTTCGGCGCGCCGCTGGAAGCCTCCGACGCCGCGCATCGCGCGGTTGCCGCAGGCCGCGAGATGCTGAGTGCGATGGACCGCATCAACGCACAGACGAGCTGGCCGTTGCGCATCGGCATCGGCATCCATTTCGGCGAAGTCGTCGCCGGCAATATCGGCTCGCCCCGGCGCAAGGAGTACACGGTGATCGGTGACACCGTGAACTTCGCCTCGCGCCTGGAGGCGCTCAACAAGGAGTTCGGCTCGCAGCTCCTGATTTCCGCGACTGTGCGCGAGGCGCTGGGCAACGATGGTGACGATGCCGTTGCGCTCGGCGAGGTCGAGGTGCGCGGCTATGAGCGGAAGGTGGCGGTGTTTCAATTGGGGTAGCGCCTTCACATGTGAGTCGCGTTTCGTTGAAGCGAGCCGCGGTTCGTTGAAGGCTTCTAAAATCTCTTCCGCGATTGCTCCGATTGCTCCGAATTTTGGGGCATGACGAGCGATATCGCAGGCCTATAGACTGCCGCGCGATGCGGCCCGTTGCGGCCGCAACTTGCATAAGGGATCGAAGATGCAGCGCCGCTACATCACAGTCGACGTGTTCACCGACCGCGCCTTCGGCGGCAACCAGCTCGCCGTGGTGCTCGACGCCGGCGGGCTCACGACCGCGCAGATGCAGACGATCGCGACCGAGTTCAACTATTCCGAGACCACCTTCGTGCTGCCGCCGAGCGACAAGGCTCATGATGCGGAGGTGCGCATTTTTACCCCGGTGCAGGAGATTGCCTTTGCGGGCCATCCCAATGTCGGCACCGCCTTCGTGCTCGCCTCGATGGCGAAGGAGCCGAAGCCACGTCTGCTGTTCGAGGAGAAGGCCGGGCTCGTGCCGGTCGACATCGTGAGGGAGCAGGGCCGGGTGATCAGAACCGAGCTCACCGCGCCGCAGCCGCTGGAGCGGCTCTCGCGGCTGTCAGCCGCCGAAGCCGCGAGTTGCATCTCGCTCGTTGCAGACGACATCAAGACCGACAATCACGAGCCGCAGATCGTCACCGTCGGAAACGCGTTTCTGGTGATGGAGCTGCATTCGCGCGAGGCGCTGAAGCGCGCTCGGCCAGATGCGGCAGCCTACGGCAAGGTATTGCCGCGCGATGGTGCCCGATCGGTGTGGTTCTATACGCGCGACGTGCCCGCGGCGGAGGCGCCTTGCGAGCGCCAGGCGCGAATGTTCATGCGCGGCGCCAGCGGTCTCGTCGAGGACCCCGCCACCGGCAGCGCCACGGTTGCCGCGGCGGCGCTGTTCGCTGATCTCGATCCGATACGCGATGGCGAGCTCAAGCTCACGGTCGGCCAGGGTTTTGACATGGGCCGGCCGAGCATCCTCTCAACGCGCGTGCGCAAGCAGGACGGCAAGATCGTCTCCGCCCATGTCGGCGGCAGCTGCGTGCAGATGATGGCGGGGACGTTCAAACTGGCGGGGGAGGGGTAGGAACCGTCATCCCCGCGCAATGGCGAAGCCATTGTCGCTGGAGGTGCGAGCTCTTGCGAGTCTCGAAGGATGCATGGCCGAGGTGCAACCTAGGGGCACGCCGTCGTCCTTCGAGGGCCGCTGAAGAAGCGGCCGCCTCAGGATGACGGCTACGGCTAAAGTCGGTGCCAATGCCAACTACGCCTGCCGTCCCGCCAGATTCTTCACCGCAACCCCATCGCGCTCCTCAATGATCTCCGCGATCATCTGGCGGTGGCAATGGGTGTGATCCCTCTCGTAGCAAAGCAGGCACACGGGGCCGGCCTTCTTCACCAGCGCCGAGAGCTCGTCCATCGCTTCCCTGGCCTCGGGCGCCTTCAGGTGCTTTGAGAAAATCCTCTCGAGCACATCGTACTGACCGCTGCGCGCGGCGAGCCGCCCCTCCTTCGGCGTGCCGAGCGCGGCGAGGTGGATATAGGCGATGCCACGTTCGTCGAGCCCTGCTGACAGCTGCTTCTTGGAAAAGCCCGGCCGGCGCGAGGATGTCACCGCGCGCACGTCGACCACGAGCTTGACGCCAGCCTCTACCAGCTCATCCAGCACCGCCTTGGGCGGCGTCTGCTCATAGCCGATGGTGAACAGCTTCTTCGCTTTTGCCATGGATCACCTCAGCTCACCCTTGCGATCAGCTCCATGGCGCCGGCGGGTGCGCGCACCTTGCCCTCGTGGATGACGTAGGCGAACACGTCGCGCGGCTCCTTCTTCGGCTTTGCCTTGTCAACTTTGGGCAGGTCGTCCGGTTCACCGCCCGAAGCCCAGGCTTCAAAGCGCTCGGCCCAGGCATCGAGCTGCTTGGGCGGGTAGCAGGTCTTGATCTCGTCATTGCCCTTCTGCAGCCGGGCATAGACGAAATCACCGGCGACGTCGGCGATGGCGGGATATTTGCCGTGCTCGGCGAACACGACGGGAGTCTCGAACTCGCGGATCAGCGCCACGAAGTCCGGCGTGCAGAAGCTGTCGTGGCGGACCTCGACGACATGGCGCAGCGCGCGTCCCTCGAGCTTGCGCGGCAATAGCTCGAGGAACTTGCCGAAATCGGCGCCGTCGAATTTCTTTGTCGGCGCGAATTGCCACAGCACCGGCCCGAGACGGTCGCCGAGTTCCAGCACGCCGGAATCATAGAACCGCTTGATGGAATCGCCGGCTTCCGCCAACACCCGGCGGTTGGTGGCGAATCGCGGTCCCTTCACCGAGAACACGAAACCGTCGGGCACCTCGCTCGCCCATTTGCGAAAGCTCTCCGGCTTTTGCGAGCCGTAATAGGTGCCGTTGATCTCGATCGAGGTCAGCTTCGAGGCCGCGTAGGACAGCTCCTTCGCCTGCGTCAGCTTCTCCGGATAGAACACGCCGCGCCACGGCTCGAAGGTCCAGCCGCCGATGCCGATGAAGATGTTGCCTGACTTTTTGGACGCAGTTTTTGCTTTGGCCACGGAAGGATCTCGCATCGACGTGGAGGGGATGCCGTCATCCTAATCAAACCAGTTGTGATTGGCCAGTTGCTGCGTCCCGTCTAAGGTCGCGGCGGGATCTGCGAAAAAGGAGAAAAAGATGCGGATGCTGATGGTGGGAGCGGCGCTCGTCATGATGACATCTGCTGCCATAATATCTCCGGTCATGGCGGATGACGACGATGCGAAGGGCGCGCAGAAGCTCGCCATGCAGGGCCGCGACGATTACTGGCATTGCCTGGCGCGGGAATATTCGCGCGACAGCAATCGGGGAATGACGGAACAGGATTTTGGCCGCTCGATCGCGGGTGCCTGTCCGTCGGAGCGGCAATATTACCGGGTGGCGCTGCTCGACTATCTCACCACGCAATATCCGAACATCGATGCCGGCGCCCATCTCGCTACCGCGAACAGGGCAGTGGAGGCCGCGCAGAAGGACATCGTGACGGCCTTCGTCAAGCAGAGACCGCCGGCGAAGTAGGCAATGGGGAGTGGCGAATAGCTGGTCGTGCGGAAGTCCGGGACGCCATTCGCTACTCGCCATCGCCCGGCCCTTCCGGCTCCGCGCGCATCCGTGATATCACGGGGCGTATCTGGAACAGGGGTGGGTTTCCATGGCGTCTGAGTCGGTAGGGGGCATTTTGGGCGTGATCGTCGCCGCGATCGTGCTTGCAGTCGCCGTCGTGTTCGGGCCGATTGGCCAGTACGGCAAGCCGCCCAAACCGGCGAAAGTCGAGCCGGCCCCGGCTGCAGCCCCGGCCGCGCCGGCGCCGCGCGGGCCGATCATTCGGGAAGTGCCCAACCAATAAGACACGAAAATCGTGGTTTCGCCCCTTGCGAAGCCGTCTTGTCATTCCTATCTAGGTTTTAACGGCGCCGTTGAGCGAAAAACTCCGGCGTTGGAACGACCTTGGAATAGCTTGGGCTCGCGCCGGATGTACGCGCGGCCCGCCGTTCCGGGGTCGTTGGCATTTTGGGGACCCCTTTTTGGGCCCTTTCCCGGGCACCCCGGCTTCGCAGCATAAAACCTGGCAGCGCAGAACTTGGCAGCGCTGGACGCGGCGGATATACGCTGCCGTCATGAATGAAGCGATCAGACCGGGCTCCGAAAATCCGCTGCAGGCTCTCGAAGGGCCGGAACTGTCGGTCATCGTCCCGACCTTCAACGAGCGCGACAATGTCACGGTGCTGTACCGGCGGCTGGAGGCGGTGCTCGCCAACGTCGCCTGGGAGGTCGTGTTCGTCGACGACAATTCGCCTGATGGCACTTGGGACGTCGTGCGCGCGCTGGCGCAGCAGGACAGCCGCGTGCGCTGTATCCGCCGCATCGGCCGCCGAGGCCTGTCGGGCGCCTGCATCGAGGGCATCCTTGCGTCCAGCGCGCCCTATGTGGCCGTGATCGACGCCGATCTCCAGCACGACGAGACGCAACTGCCGAAGATGCTGTTGCTGCTCGCAAGCGACGAGGCCGACCTCGTGGTCGGCAGCCGCTACATCGAGGGCTACAAGAGCGAGGGCTTCAACAAGCAGCGCGCCGGCGCCAGCGCGCTGGCGACCGAGTTCGCCAGGAAGATGCTGCGGGTCGAGATCGCCGATCCCATGAGCGGCTTCTTCATGATCCGCCGCGATCGTTTTGAGCAGCTCGCGCCGAAGCTTTCCGTGCACGGCTTCAAGATCCTGCTCGACGTCGTCGCGACCGCGCACGGCGGCTTGCGGGCGGTCGAGATTCCCTACACTTTCGGCGCCCGTCAGCACGGCGAGAGCAAGCTCGATTCCATGGTCGCGCTCGATTTCCTTGGCCTCGTGCTGGCCAAGCTGAGCAACGACATCGTCTCGCTGCGCTTCATCCTGTTCGCGATGGTCGGCGGCATCGGCCTCGTGGTGCATCTCACCACGCTGTTCATCGGACTTCAGCTGTTCAAGGCGCCGTTTGCGGAAGCGCAGGCCGCCGGCGCCATCGTCGCCATGACCAGCAATTTCATCCTCAACAACTTCCTCACCTATCGCGACCAGCGGCTCAAGGGCTTTGCACTGCTGCGCGGCCTGATCGCCTTCTACATCGTGTGCAGCGTCGGCTTGCTCGCCAATGTCGGCGTCGCCTTCTCGGTCTACGACCAGGAGCCGATCTGGTGGCTGGCCGGCATGGCCGGTGCGCTGATGGGCGTGGTGTGGAACTACGCGATGTCAGGCCTGTTCGTCTGGCGCAAGAAATAACCCACGATGGGCGGGGCTGACGCGCGGATCGTCCGCAATACCGTGCTGCTGATTCTGGCGCTGGTGGCCCTGCGGCTCGTCGCGGCAGCGTTCACGCCGATCACCTTCGACGAAGCCTATTACTGGATGTGGTCGAACAACCTCGCCGGGGGCTATTACGACCATCCGCCGATGGTCGCCTATGTCATCCGCGCCGGCACCATGATCGCCGGCGATACCGAGCTCGGCGTCCGCCTCGTCTCGATCCTGCTCGCACTGCCGATGAGCTATGCGATCTACCGCTCCGCTGCGATCCTGTTCGGCGGCGCGCGCGTGGCGGCGACCGGCGCCGTCCTGCTCAACGTAACCATGATGGCCTCCGTCGGCACGCTGATCGTGACGCCGGATGCGCCGCTCCTGGTCGCATCCAGCTTCGTGCTGTTCTTCCTCGCAAAAGTACTGGAGACCGGCCGCGGCGTCTGGTGGCTTGCGGTCGGCGCGGCCGTCGGTGCGGCACTGCTGTCGAAATACACGGCGATGTTCTTTGGCGCCGGGATCCTGATCTGGCTCGCTTGCGTGCCGAAGCTCAGGCGCTGGTTCCTCTCGCCCTGGCCCTATCTCGGCGGTCTTGTTGCGCTGGCGCTGTTCTCGCCGGTGATCCTCTGGAATGCGGACCATCAATGGGTCTCGTTCGCAAAGCAGCTCGGGCGCGCGAAGATCGAGGACTTCCGACCCGTCTTCATCGCCGAGCTGATCCCGACCCAGATCGCGTTCGCAACCCCGCTGGTCTTCATCCTCGGCGCGATGGGTCTGCACGCGCTGACCTGGCGCCGGGCCGGCGCACTGGGCTCGCGCGTGCTGATCGAGGCGATGTTCTGGACCATCGTCGCCTATTTCGTCTGGCATTCGCTGCATGCCCGCGTCGAGGCCAACTGGTTCGCGCCGGTCTATCCGCCTTTCGTCATCGCCGCGGCCGCTGCCGCCAACCTCGTGCAATGGAAGCCGCGCCAGCGCCGCCTGGCGGATTTCTGCCTGCGCTGGGCCGCGCCTGTCGGCATCGTGATGTTTGCAGCGCTCATCGTGCAAGCCAACACCGGCTGGCTGTCCGGTTATCGCCGCGATGCCACCGTGCGCAGCGTCGGCGTCGGCTGGCGCGAGCTCGCTGCCGAAATCGAAGCCGTGCGCGCGCGCCATGGCGCGACCTGCGTGCTCGCGCAGGACTACGGCACCACGGGCTGGCTGGCCTTTTACTTGCCCCGCGGCACCTGCGTGGTGCAGCAGAACCAGCGCATCCGCTGGGTCAATATGGGCGAGCCCGATCCGAAGCTTCTGGCGGGCAAGCTGCTCTATGTCGACGAGCTGCGCCCGGACGGTCATCCCGTCCTCAACGACCTCTTTGCGAAGGTGACACAGGTCGCGCAATTGCAGCGCAAGCGCGGCCCGCTCGTGGTCGAGACCTACAGCGTCGATCTGCTGGAGGAGGCCAAGGGCGACGTGCTGGACCGCTCGCCGCCGCCGGAAGCAAGGTAGCTCCTTCCCGTCGTCCCTGCGAACGCAGGGACCCATACCCCCAGGGAGAAGTTTGGCGAAGACTGTTAGCGGGCAGTTTTCCAGTCGGTACGGTCACCCGCGTTCATCGATAGATCACGCGGTATGGGTCCCCGCATTCGCGGGGACGACGGCAGAGTGTTGGGCCGGTAGCAGTGGCTACTCAGTCGATCGCCTCGGCCTTAGCCGCGGCCTGCTTCGGCCCGCCCTGATCCCGCCAGAACCACACGGTCACGACGCCGGAGCGGCCACGGACCTGGGCGAGCAGGGGGCCCGACAGGACGCCGTCGGGAGCCCCGTGGAAGTCGGCCGTATCCAGCAGGGTATTGCTCAGGGCGAGCCGTGCATCGTTCTGGACGGCGACTTCCATCAGCCGGCTCGCGACGTTGACCGTGTCGCCTGTCGCCGTGATGTGCTGGTGGCTTTCGCCGAGGCGGGAGGCGACGATCTCGCCGAAATGCGCGCCGATCTTGAAACCGAGCTGACCGCCGATCGCTGACGGCAGCGAGGCGATCCAGTGTTCGACACCGCGATGCAGGTCGATCGCGCATTTGAGCGCGCGCGCGGCGTCATCGGGCATCGCGGCCGGCAGACCGAACAGGATCATGGCGCCGTCGCCGAGAAAGCCGGTGATCATGCCGCCGCAATCGACCGCGGCCTTGTCGATCCGCGCGTGAAACGCCTGCAGGATCTCCTGAAGCGCGTCCGGATCGATCCGTTCGCTCAAGGAAGTGAAACCGGAGAGATCGATGAAGACGATTGCGGCGTCTTGCCGGACCGGCTTGGACAGGAAATTCGGATCGCGCGCCAGCCATTCCTGCACGGCCGGTGCCTGGAATTGTGCGAGAGACCTGCTCTTGGCGGCGAGATATTGCGTGCGGCGGCCTCCGGCCCACAGCTGCACACCGGCAAAGATCGCAACCGGCGGCATCGCGGCGGCGAGCGTGGTTGCCGCATTCAGCCAGACGCCATGCGTGAACGCGAAGGCATTGAGGCCGGCCCAGGCGATCATCACCGCGGCCGCCGCCATTATGCCGAGCGCGCTGCGCCGCCAGGCCAGCAAGCCGACCAGCAGCATCGGCAGCAGGATCGCAGCGAGCGCGTCGGCGAAATGGACCCTATGGTCCCGCACGATGCCGTCGCCGGCAACGAGGTGGGTGATCGCGGTCGAGACCACCTCGACGCCGGGCATCAGGGAATCGAACGGTGTCGGGTAGAAGTCGCCGCCGCCGGCGACCGAGGCGCCGATCACGACGATCCGGTTCTCGATCGCGGCGCGATTGAGCGTGCCGTCGAAAATGCTCTGCGCGCTCACGGTGCGGATGGTGCGGCGCGGACCGTAATAGGTGATCGGCAGCGCGAAGTCGGTATCGGTCGGCACGGCGCGGTCGCCGAGCATGAGATGATCCGGCGCGATCGTCAGCGGCTTGTCGAGCGCGCGCGTCGCGACGCGCAACGGGAACGACAGCTCGACCTTGTCGCGGGTCCGGAACAGCATCGGCACCGAGAGCGGCGACCCCGATTGTCCCGTCGCGACATTGACGATGCCGACCTCGGCGTGGTCGGCGAACGCAGGCAGCGGCAGCAGGAAACGTTCAGCTTGCGGCAGCACGGCGAGGGGACCTGCGCTGCCGGGCGCCACGTTTTCGCTGGCGGAGGGGAAGATCGCGGCGGCGGCGAGCACCATGGGGCCGGTGGCGAGCGTGTTTGCGAGCGTGGCGTCGCCGATCGCAGCGCTGCGGTCGACGAGCAGGAGATCGATCGCGACGACCTTCGGCTTGAACTGCACGATGGTGTCGACGACGCGGGCGAGATCGGCGCGCGGAAGCGGATAGCTGCCGCCGCGCTTCACCACGGTGTCGTCGATCGCGACGATAGTGACGAGATCGGGCGGACGCTGCACCCCGCGGACCTGGGTTCGCCAATCGGTCAGCGTTGCTTCGAGGCGGTCGAGAAAGCGCAGATGGCCGCCTGCGTGCGCGGCAAAGATGCCCGCGCCCCACAGCGCGGTGAGGGCGAGTGCCACCAGGATCTGAACGCGTCTCGTCATTACGTCGTACTGCAATCTTCTTTTTCTTCGGGCCTTTGGGCCGAGGTCTATTGATCAGGTCTTATTGGCCAAGTCTCATTGACCGAGTCTTGCCATGAGAGCGTCGATGCGCGGCTGGCCCCACTGCTTCATCGTCAACGGTCCGGTCGCTTCCACGTCGACGCCTTGGCCGGGGCCGAGCACGACGCCGCGCCCACGAGCCCTGCGGCTGACGCCGACACGGCCGTCGGCGACGAAGACGGAGGTCTTGGCCTCAGCGACATCGACGGCCCATCTGGTGCCGCGCACCGCGGCAATCGCCTGCGGCGTCAACACCTTGAAGGGATTGCCGCCCGGCTTCCTGGGCACTTCGACCAGCAGGGCTTTGCTGCTCAACTCAACGGAGTCAATATGTCCGTCGCGGTTGGCGTCCTTTAGTTCAAATCTGGCGCCACTTTCCGCAACGATGGTGATGCCGTTGTCGCAGCGCCAAGTCTGCGTGCCTGCGGCCGAGGCCGACGATGTGCAAGCTGCATTGGCAGGCTGCGCGGCCGCGTATCCCATCAACAACGACGACGCCAGAGCAAAATATCCGGCGCGCGCGAACCTTCTCATGCCAGCCTCCGTTTGCATGCCCGGCACAGTTCAAGGCGATGTTGATACGGTACCGTATCACACGCAGAGGCTGCTGAAAAGTGCCGCTTTACGAGCTATTTTCTCGCCGTGGCCTTTTCCAGAGCGGCGCGATCAACTTTCGGTCAGGGCGCGGTCGCCGTGTGAGCGGTCCGAGCGCGCTGTGTGATGTGCGTGATCTTGCCCGCTGTTCTCGTGTCACCCACGCGCCGGCGGGAAGGCCAGTGCACCAGCCTCGCGCAACGCTTCCCCGCTATCTTCCGGGTACCGAAGGCCACGAAAACGACTTGGTTGGGTGGCCCAAGAAAGGCGGCCGGAGACGACCGCTGAATGCGCCGATCCTGCCGAGAATTATAGTTAACAGACGCGGCTAAGTCCGTAGTTCTGCGGACTTTTTTCTCGAAATGGGACGACGTTAACGAGCTGCCGCACATCTGCCCGAACTTAATCCGCATTTAACTAAAAGTCGCCTTAATGACGCTCCGACCCTCTGCGAGATGCTGTTTCCGGATCGTGACCAGCGGCACTTCGAAGGGGGACTGAGTGACACCGTCCTGGACGCAAGGCGAATGAGTACGAGTATCGCTGCGCAGAGTAACGCGGCACGGAAGTCCAAGAATTCTCTTCGGAAGTCTTCCCGGAAAATGAGCACGACCAATTGGCTTGGCGCCGCGGCCATCGGCTGCGTCGTGATGGGTGCCGGCTGGACCATCTACAGCAACGTCTTCGGCGCGAGCGTCTATCCGACCGTCGGCGGCATTGGCTACGACGAGCCGGTGATCAAGCGTGCGCCCAAGGTCGCGCTACGCGAGGCCGGCGACGCCATCAAGGAAGCTTTTGCGCTCCTGCCGGACCGGTTGCAGGTTGCCGCCCCGATCTCGCGCGAGATGTTCAACGAGCGCTTTGCTGCCGCTGCGACCCAAGGCGTGGCATCGAACGCGGCCAGCGCGGCGCCAGCGACCCAGGTTGCGGTGGCCAACGACGCGCCGAAGCAGAGCGTGATCGCGAAGGTCGCGGAAGCACTGAAGCCGTCGGCCCCGGCCAAAATTGCTGAGAAGACCGCTGACAAGACCGGGGACAAGGTCAAGCGCGCTCCGGATGCCCAGATGCAGCTCGCCTCGGCCGACCCGGCCCAGATCGTGCCGGCACCGGAAGCGAAGAAGTCGTTCGCCGATCGCGCCAAGGCCGCGGTGATGTCGATCACCGGTCCGCGGCAGTCGATGGTCGAAAAACTCTGGGGCAAGCGCGAGCCGTCCGGCGGGCTGCTGGCCTATGCCTCGGCCGATGCCAGTGTGACCGCGTCCATCGCGCCGAAGGAGCAGAACCCGATGTTCGGCGGTGCGCCGCCCTATGAGCGGGACACCGCGGTCTACGACATCACTGCCAAGACGGTGTATCTGCCCGATGGCACCAAGCTCGAAGCGCATTCCGGCCTCGGCTCCAGTCTCGACGATCCGCGCTCCCAGCGCACGCGCATGCGCGGCGTGACGCCGCCGCACATCTACACGCTGAAGCCGCGCGAAGCGCTGTTCCACGGCGTGCCCGCGTTGCGCCTGACCCCGGTCGGCGGCGAGAGCGCGATCTACGGCCGCGACGGCCTGCTTGCCCACACCTTCATGCTCGGGCCGAACGGCGATTCCAACGGCTGCGTGTCGTTCAAGGACTATTACGCGTTCCTCGACGCCTACCGCAACAAGGGCATCCGCAAGCTCGCGGTGCTGGCGCGAGTGGAGTGAGGCGCAGCGCGCCTCACCGCTTTCTTCTCTGCACGATCAGCGCTTGACGAAGACCAGGTTGCAGGGGCGCGCCTCGTTGCGCTTGCCGCTGCCGCGGGTGCGCTCGAACTGCGCATCGACCGTGAAGGCATAGGGAGAGCCGGGCGCAAGGTTGTTGAGCGTATACGCGCTTGCCCCCGTCGTCCCGCGCGCGCTCAAGGTCGTCTTGCCGTCCGGCGGGATCTGACCATCGATCTCCAGCCGGTTGGCGCCGCCCTGGCCCTGAACCTCGGCGTGAAACACACCGTTGGTCACGGTGCCGGCGAGGGGCCTGGTGAAGCCTTGCGCCTTGCCGGAAGCCGGGCAGTTCAGCGTCACGTCCCAAGTGCCGTCGAAGTCCTTGCTGCCGCCGGCGCGGGTGTTGGTCGCAGGCGCCAGCGCCACCTTTTGCTTCAGGCCCTCGATCCGCGCCTTGGCGAGACTGGCGAAGCTGCAACTGGAAAATCGCGTCAGATGGTCCTCGAAGGCGCTGACGGTGCCGATGGTGTCGGCCGCCTTCCAGTGCGCCTCCGCGGACGCGCAAGGGTCAGCCCGCGGCGCGATTTGCGGAGCCCCGGGCGCGATCGTGACCGACACCGGCCCGTTCAGGTAGAACTTGCCGATGATCGACAGCGACAGCTCCGGAAGCTGCGTCTTGCCGCTGGCATCGTAGACGTCGCTGCTGATGTCGCGAAAGACGTCGCCGATCTCCTGCGGCTCTTCGATATGCTTGAGGAACGCGGCCGTATAGGGGCTGTTGCGGCCGACGCCGTCCGCCGCGGTCTGCCCCGATTGCGTCGAGAACGACACGATCGTGCCGCGCGGCGCTTCGACCTTCGACAGGCCGCGCCCGATCGAGGCGGCCCGTGTCGCTGAGCGTTTGAGAGTTTCCGCCAGCGGATTGTCGCGACAGGAATCGAGCACCAGGATGCGCAGGTTCTTGGCTTGCTGCAGATCGTTCACGATGTCGTCGACCCGCACGAAACGCTTGAGGTCGGCCTCATCGGTGAGCGTGGCGTCGACAGGCATCAGATAGTTCACGCCGTTGTACTGCATCGCATGGCCGCTGTAGTAGAATATGGCGACGTCAGCTCTGCTCGCGGCGCGCGCGAAGCGGATGGTCATGTCCTGCATGTCGGCCTGGCGCAGGTCGATGCCGTGGATCACCTCGAAGCCGCTGCGCCTCAGCGAGGCCGCGACGTCCTCGGCATCGTGCGACGGGTTGGGAAGTTGCGCCGTCGAGGCATAAGCACCGTTGCCGATCACCAGTGCCACCCGCGTGTCCGCAGATGCAGTGTCGGGAGACAGCCAGCCGGCGAGGAGGACTAGGCAAAATAAAGATAAGCACAATCTGGAAAGAGCACGCATGAATGCCTTCCAAGAAAATATCGAAAAATATCCCTCCAGCTTAGCGCATGCCGCGCCGACTTCAATGCCCTCGCCGGGAAAACGCTCAGATTTACCGACCGTGACGTCCGGTCACGCTGCCATCGCCTTGCGCAGGGCTATCTCGGTCGCAATCGCTTCCCGCACGGCCGGCCGTGTCTGCATGCGCCCGAGATAGGCTGACAAGGGCGGCCATTGCGCGATGTCGACGCCTGCGGGACGGAGCAGCAGCAAGGCCCAGGTGAGGTGGGCATCCGCGACGGTGAAGCTGTCACCGACGAGGAATTCGCGCTCCGCCAGATGCGCCGATGGCACCGACAATGTCTGCGTGATTCTGCCGCGCGGCTTGGCGAGCGAGCCGTCGTCCTTGTACCAGAAGGTCGGAAACAGGAACCCCTTGTGGATCTCGGCGCCGATGAAGCTCAGCCATTCCTGCAGGCGATAGCGATCAACGTCGCCAGGCCGCGGCGCAAGGCCGCGCTCGGGCTTCGCGTCGGCGATGTATTGCAGCACCGCCGCGCTCTCGGTCAGCCGTTCGCCGTTCTCCAGCACCAGAACCGGCACCGCGCCCTTCGGCGACACGCCGAGGAAATCGCTGCCGTCGTCCACGACCTGCTTGGTCCAGATATGGGCGAGGTGATACTGCGCCTCGATACCGGCCTCCATCAGCGCGATGCGACTCGAGAGCGAGCAGGCCATCGGAAAGAAATAGAGTTGCAGCATCGAATGCTCCGTCAAATCAGCGCATCGCTGCGCGCGATAATCGCGAAGCGGTCCGAGAGCTCGGCCAGCGCGACCGCGTGAATCGTCCGGGCGTCCAGTGTGCCGCCGCGGCCATCCGGCAGGTCACGGGTGGCGCAGGCATCGGCCGCGATCGTCGTCCGCAGGCCGAGGTCGAGCGCGGCGCGGGCGGTCGAGGAGATGCACATGTGGGTCATGAAGCCGGCCAGCACGATGTTCTTGCATCCGGCCGCGGCAAGCCGGGCTTGCAGATCGGTGCCGGCGAATGAGTTCGGCAGCGCTTTCTCGATCACGGGCTCGCCTGCTTGCGGCGTCAGACGATCAACGATCGCGCCGCGCGCCGCCTCGCGGTCGAACAGGCCGCCGGCGCGGCCCTTGTGCGCGACATGGATGATCGCAGCGCCGCTCTCCCGTGCCCGCGCCAGCAGGCGCGCCGCCGCGGCGATCGCCGGCTGTGCATCGGGAAGGGCCAACGGGCCGGCGCAATATTCGTTCTGGATGTCGATCAGCACGAGGCAGGCCTCGTTGAGCTTCGGCGGATCGAGATCGGCGCCGGCGAGTTCGAGCAGGGTCTTGGGAGCGGTCATGCTGGTCAGGCCTTCCAGGGAGATCGGATGGCGTCACATTAGCGCAGCATGGGCCTGCCATTGTGCAGGACTATTGCAGCTTACGGCTGCAGATTTGCAGGACACGGCATCGCCTGCTAGGCTCGCCCGGATGAACTGGGACGATCTGCGCATCATTGCCGCGGTGAGGGACGAGGGCACCTATGCCGGCGCCAGCGCGCGGCTGCGCATCGACGAGACCACCGTCGGCCGCCGGCTCGCACGCATTCAGCGCGATCTCGGCGTGCTGCTGTTCGATGCCGTGGACGGCCAGCGCCGTCCGACGCGCCATTGCGAGGCGGTGCTCGAGCATGTCGGCGTCATGGCCGCCCATGTCGCGGCGATCGACCGCATCAAGGAGAGCCAGCCCGGCCCGGTCGGCCGCCTGCGCATCGCCTCGACCAATGCGGTTGCCGAAGAGTTGTTGGCGCCGCACGCGAGCAGCTTCCTGCGTGATCATCCCGGCCTGACCCTGCAATTCCTGACGTCCAGCGGTAACGTCAAATTCTCGCGCTGGCAGGCCGACCTCGCCATTCGTCTGCGCAAGCCGGAGAAGGGTGACTTCACCATCTCCAAGCTCGGCGATGTCAGGCTGTATTTCTTCGAGCCCGTCGACCGCACCGGCGGCGAGCCGGTCGCGTGCGTCTATCCCGATGAGCTCGACACCATTCCCGAACAGCAGTTCTTGCGCGCGAAGCGGCTGACGAACGTTCGCTGCATCACCGACAACGTCCGCATCATCAGGACCATGATCCAGTCGCATCAGGCCGTCGGCGTGTTGCCCGAACACAGCTGCGAAGGCCTGTTCGCCGACCGCAGCCTGCGCGCGACGCTGCTGCCGCGGCGGCGCGACGTCTGGCTCTTGGTGCAGAACCACCTCAGGCGCGATCCGGCAACCCGCGTGACGATCGACTGGGTAAGGGCGCGTTTCCAGGAAACTTCGCGCGCTTGACGTCGCATGACGCTGTGATTGTCGCGTCACACTGCGCAAGCTGTGTTGAAAAAATTTCGAGCTCCCCCTTGCAACCCGAACGTGCTTCGTCTATTAGCCCGCTCCTTCGCTAGGCCATGTGTCCGGGCTCTCTGAGATCCCGGCTGGCGCGATCCGGTCTCCGGTCTCGTGTTCCGCCGAATGAAGACGCAGGATGTAGCTCATGGAGAGCGTCGGAGTGAAATCCGGAGGCATCGGTTCGATTCCGATTTCTTGTACCAACCAAAGGATAGCTCAGTTGGGTAGAGCAGGTGACGTTAATCATCGGGTCGCGGGTTCGAATCCCGCTCCAGCGCTACGGGTCAGCCTGAAAAACTGACACCTCTGACGAGGACCGGACGCGCGCTTCAGTCGCAGTCCGGCCGTTTTGCCGCAAGGCTTTCCGTCCGAACCTAGACACTGTGAGACCGGCTTTGCGCCGCGGGTAGATACCGCTTGCGTTGATGCCGGGTGGCTCCGCTCGGCCGCGCGACATCCGTCGCGCGATCGCGCGCGTGCGCCCGTCGTCATGCGAGCTCAAGCCTCGGTCCGTCGATCTCTCAGGAAGCGTCGTCCGCGTCCTCAAATCCTTTGCAAACGAAACCTGTTGTCCGGCATCCGGCCGGACGCAAAACGATGGAGGCGTGCCATGATTTCGAACAAGGGCTGGCATTTGCTGATGCTGAACGTGACGGTCAAGGATGGCGAGCGTGCGCTGCTCACGCGCAACGGGCAGCTCGTGCGCGTGCTCGCGCCCGGCAGGCATCGTCTGTTCGATCCCCTGCACGAGCTGAGGGCCGAGGTGCTCGATGTGGTTCGCACTGAATTCTCTGCGGATCGCTACGCGGTGCTGAAGGCCGCACGGCCTGATCTGGCCGCCGAACTGTTCGAGGCGGTCGAGACCAAGGCGGACGAGATCGCCATCGTCAGCCTCGACGGCCGGCCCGTGCATCTGATGACGCCCTGGCAGGTGCGCGTCTACTGGAAGGTCGCAACGAGCGTCGAGGTCGAGCGCATCGATGTGTCCCGCGATGTCAGGGTCGGCGCGCGGCATCTGTCCATGATCGAGCGTAACCGCTCCGCCGTGACGTCGGAGACGGTGGTCGAGAACCACGAGGCGGGCCTGCTCTATGTCGAGGGCCGGCTCGTCGAGCGGCTCATGCCCGGTCGGCACGCCTTCTGGACCGTCGGCCGCAAGATCGAGGTGAAGCGCCTCGACCTGCGGCCCCAGGCGGTCGAGATCACCGCGCAGGAGATGCTGACCAAGGATCGCATCGCGCTGCGGGTGACGCTGACGGCGTTCCGCCGGGTGGTCGATCCCGAGCGCACGGTTGCGACCGTGCCCGATGTGGATGCGTGGCTGTACCGCCTGGTGCAGTTCGCGATCCGCGAGGCGGTTGCGGGCCGGACGCTGGACGAGGTGCTGTCTGCGAAGGCGGCGCTGGATGCGGAGCTGCGCGACTATGTGCGCGCACGCGTCGCGGAGTCCGGTGTCGAGGTCACCGAGCTCGGCGTCAAGGACGTGATCCTGCCCGGCGAAATCCGGGAGCTGGTGAACAAGGTGGTGGAGGCGGAGCGGGTCGCGAAGGCGAACCTGATCCGCCGGCAGGAAGAGACCGCGGCAACGCGTTCGCTTCTGAACACCGCCCGCCTGATGGAGGAGAACCCCCTGCTGCTGCGGCTCAAGGAGCTGGAGTCGCTGGAGCGGCTGGTCGAGAAGGTCGGCCGCATCGATCTCCACGCCGCCAACGGCGAGGGCCTCGATGCTCTCCTGACCCGGCTCGTGCGCCTGAAGGCGCCCGAGAGCGCATGAAACGAAGGGCCGCCCACGGGCGGCCCTTCACATATCCGTCGTCGTCGCTTGCAATGAACGCGGAACCGCGCCTGTGCGACCAAAATCACGGAGCCGGGATTGCGCGCGCGCGAAGGTTGCGTAATCTCGCGATGACCACGGGTTTGATCAGGGCAGGGGCATGACGATTCTTCAGGACTCCATCCGGCCGTCGCGAGCGCAATCGCAGGAATGGAAGGTGATCGTCATCCTGATCTTGCTGGTCCCGGTGCTGTGGTCCCCGCTGATTCTGTTTCGCTTCGTCCTCTATCAGCCGTTCAGCATCCCCTCCAATTCGATGGCGCCGACGCTGATGGTCGGTGACTACGTCTTCGCCGCGAAATATCCCTATGGCTACGGCCGGTATTCATTGCCGTTCGCGTCGTCCTGGATCTCGGGCCGCGTCTTTGCTGCCGACCCGGAATACGGCGACATCGTCGTGTTCCGGACGGCAAAGGACAGCTCGGTCGACTACGTCAAACGCGTGGTCGGGCTGCCCCGCGACCGCATCCAGATGCGGCAGGGCCAGCTCATCCTCAACGACCGGCCGGTGACGCGCGTCGCGCTCGAGGACGGGCTCGCCGACAACGCCTGCGGTGGGGATGGCGGCGTCAGGGTCAAGCGTTGGCGTGAGACGCTGCCGAGCGGCGCGTCCTATGTCACCAACGACTGCGTCGACAACGGTTTCCTGGACAACACCAACGTCTACACGGTGCCGCCGGGCCATTTCTTCGTGCTCGGCGACAACCGCGACAATTCCACCGACAGCCGCATGGTGTCGGCGTTCGGCTTCGTGCCGATGGACAATCTGGTCGGCAAGGTGACGCGGATCTTCTGGTCGCTCGACGAAGACGGCGAGCCGCACATGGAGCGGTTGGGGAAGGTGGAGTGAGGCGTGCCCGTCATTCCGGGCTCGCGCCCAAGAGGGCGCGCCCCGGAATGACAAGCGGAGAGTGTTTGCCCCCCAAACAAAAACCCCGGCATCGCTGCCGGGGTTTCGTAGTTCTTGAGGTCGTTGGACTTTAGAAGTCCATGCCGCCCATGCCGCCGCCCGGGGGCATCGCGGGACCGGCGCCGCCCTTCTTGGGCAGCTCGGCGACCATGGCTTCCGTGGTGATCAGGAGCGCGGCCACCGAGGCAGCGTTCTGGATCGCAGTACGGACCACCTTGGTCGGGTCGATGATGCCCTTCTTGACGAGGTCGGCATATTCGCCGGTCTGGGAGTCGAAGCCGTAATTGTAGGTCTTGTTCTCCAGGATCTTGCCGACGATCACCGAGCCGTCTTCACCGGCGTTGATCGCGATCTGGCGAGCGGGAGCCGACAGCGCCTTGCGCACGATCTCGACGCCGGTCTTCTGGTCGTCGTTCTTGGTGCGCAGGCCCTTGAGCTGCTCGGAGGCACGGAGCAGGGCGAC
>NZ_FMAI01000046.1 GCF_900094605.1 Bradyrhizobium shewense
CCACGAGCCGCGTCGGCAAGCCAGGCTGCCCCAACCCTGTTTGGCAGACCGAACTAAAGCGCTCATCCAGAAACTTCCAGTCGATCAGCGCCGCCAACCGCACCAGCGGGTGACCCAAGTCGATGATCTGATCGAGCGCCGGAAGCAGCAGGTCTTTCTGGCGATCGTCCCGCGGTTTGCTCATCGCCTTCCCCAATGCCGATGACCCGACATCAGGGAATCACGAATCGCCCAAAAGCAAAATCCCAAAACGCAGGAAAACGAGGTCCAGCACCCCACTTTCCTGCAAAATCGAATACTACATCAAGACCAATTCTGCTTACTTCTCAGACCGATCCGTATTCTTCACGGACGACTATCTGATCTTTTTTGTGGACGGCGTGTACCAGCAGCACGCCGCAGTCCTTCGTTTGACGCCCATTAACCTCGGCGCCCGGCTCGGTGTGAGGAGACTAGCGCCTCGTCGCCCCAACACGCCCGAAAGATCGTCAACCATGTTTCAATTGCGTCGGTAGCGGGCCCGACTGTGATCGAACTGGTCGAACGACCAGGTTCGGGGGCCAGCTCGTGCTGGCGGACCAGCTCGAGCGACATCTGGTGAGGGGCGCGGGCATTATCAGAAATGCGTATGAATGCAGTGAGTGAGTGCTTGGGAACGGCTGAAGGCTGTCATTCTATTTCGTTGGTGGTGCCGGTTGATTTGCAGACGATGGCCGAGACTTCGGCCTGCAGGAATGCGATTTCGGTGGCGAGATTTGTCAGATGATGTGCTGTTGCTTTGGCGCCGCGCTCACCTACGAAAAAGAAATGACCGCCTGATACAGTACGCGTGAGGCGGCGTGGCAAATCTAACATGAGCGACCGCAACTGCTCCCAAAGCTGGTTAGGGAAAGTGCAAAGACCGGGGCATCCGCTAACGTAGCGCTCGAAGACGTGCTGTGCGTTCAGGAAACCCCAAGTGAGTGAATCGGTCAGCGCGTGGCGCGCATCAGAAGGCCGCGTCGGCGCTATTACACCCGTCAGCGGATGGGAACCAAAATCGAAAGTGCCGAGTTCGTCCGTCACTTCTGCAACCGAAACGACCGCGCTGCGCGATCGCAGATATTGCGGCTCTCCGCGCAGCAGAAGCGGGGTATTCACACGATAGTCGCGTTGATAGACATCTTCGGGGATGATCACGCGCTCGTTGTCGGCCGATTGGGCAGCAAGTTCAGCACACCAATTTGCGTGACGCGTTGGTAGACCGGGCTCATCGGCCGAGAGATCCCACAAGCCCGCCTCCGTCACCGGCTCGCCCCTCTCGAAGACGGGCACCAGGCCGGGAAGCGGAGCGCTCGCAGCGAGCGAGATAAAGCCGATCGGCGGCAAACCGCCTCGGGAGAGACCTCGACAGACAGAGCGCGCAACCCGCCCCGCCATGCTCCAGCCGGCCACAACGACCCGCCGTGGCGCCGGACACGGGGCCAAAAGGCCGAGGGTGATCGCGGTCACGGACGCCCCCCAGTCGCTCACGGTCATCTCGGGATAGAGGTGGGGAAAGGTGGGATGATCACTGGGATAGGAGACCGCGAGAAGCCCCCATCCGACCTCTCGCAGCCAGAAGTCGAGGAAGTCCCGTGGATCCGCGCCCGGGTGGCCATATGCGACCCGGGCCAGATGGCCACCGCCAGGCAAGAAAACGACGGTTGGGTTAGTGCCGGTCGGCGGGCGCCAAAACACAACCGCAGGAAACGTGCCGCCATTCATAAACAGCTCGTTCGAAAATAGCGCGGCCGCCGATCTGGGGACGGCCTCTGAAATTGTCGGCGAACAGGCAACCACCCCACTTCTCCAATGATGGCGCGACTTGTGGTCCGGAAAACGGCCCGCCGGTTTTGGGCGTCTCGAACCGAAGGTATGCTCGTCTTGGCGGGCATGGATGGATCGCTACAGGCCGGATGGCACCGCTCACCTTCACTCTGCCGCGACTCTTTCTGCTGCCACTGGGCTCTCGCGACCCATTAGGACGCCGACGCATACGGAATCGGTGGTTCGCCCTCCGTCGTGATATGCCATAGGACACGCCGTTCTCGAGAGTCGAACGCCTCACGTCTATGAAGCGTATAACTGTTATCGAAGACGAAGAGATCATCGACACCTATCACGTCACCCCATGTGTCGTTATAGGCTTCGACGTATGTCCATAGCAGGTCAGAGAGCTTCTCACTCTCTGCGCTCGTCAAGCCTCCGATAAGGCATTGTCGCTGGCGCGGGAGATACAAGGATGGTCTTCCACTATTGGGATTGAGGCGCACGAGCGGAAAGCTGGGCCCTATATGCCGACGATCGGCCCCTTCGGGGAGTGCTGCAATTTGCTCGGCATATTCGGGAGCGAAGTTATACTGCGAATAATGGATGCAACTCAGTTGGCTCAGATAGGATGTCAAGCAGCGAGGCAGGCGATCATGGACATCGGAGAGGTTCATGAAAAACGTCTTCGGTGGATTTGTTTTGGGCGACTCGCGTCCGTACAAGAACGTTAACTTGACAGGCTGTGGCAGATAGGTGCCATCGGTGTGCCAGTAATTCTCAGAGGAACCACCGTCACCGATCGGGCGGCCATCATCATTCGCTACGTTCGAGACGACCTTGATTTCAGGATGGCCAGGCAAATGCGCGCTACTTGACGCTGCGGCGCGCTTCAGCGTCTTTGTATGGCCGAAGGCTGACGCAAGCCTGACGAATTCGCTTGGTGACAGATGCTGACCGCGAAAGCGAAGCAAAAGGTTCGTTGCAAGCGCTTCGCGAAGCGCAGCGACAACGGCGGCGTCTTTCGATTCCGCCAATCTGCGGAGATCAACGTTGGCGACATCAGCGCCGATCGCAGAAGAAAGCTTTGTTATTGTGAACATCGGAGTTCCTTTTCCAACCATAACCATTCCAGCGCTTGCCCGGGGAATGCCTGTGCATGCGACGAGAGGAGAATTTTGATAGCCTCGGCTCGCCTATTGTTTGACGGCCCCTCCGGTCAGTCCCTCGACAAACCAACGTTGGGCTACAAGGAAGGCGATGGTGAGCGGGAGCACCACAAGAGTGGATGCGGCCATCAGAGGACCGTAGTCGCTGCCGGCCTCCTCGTTCTTGAAGACCAGAATGCCCAGCGGCGGCGGCATCAGGGATTGATCACGTACGGCGATCAGGGGCCAGAACAGGTCATTCCAGTGCCCGACCACCGAGAAGATTGCAAACGCGATGACGGCCGGTAGTGCCATTGGCACCATGACCTTCCAGACGATAGCGAGTTCAGAGAGACCGTCGAGACGGGCAGCGTGCACGACATCATCCGGAATTGTCTTGAAAAACTGTCGAAACAGAAAGATGCCGAAGGGTGAGACGATATAAGGAAGAATCAGCGCGGTGTAAGTGTTGAGGATGGCGAGCTTGTACCCGAGGATGAATAGCGGCAGCGAAAGCACTTGGTGCGGGAGGATCAGACCGGCAAGCACCATGCCGAAAACGAGGTCGCGACCGAAAAATCGCAGTTTTGCAAGCGCGTAGGCGCAAGGAGCGCAGAGGAGAATTTGCAGCGCCAGGATCAGACCGCATACCATCAGGCCGTTGCCCATGTAGCGGAGCAGCGGCGCTTCAGACAGCGCTTTTTCATAGTTTTCGATGCCGTAGAATTGCACGGGCCAAAAGGACAAGGACGCGTGGAATATCTCGCCCGGCGCTTTGATCGAGAGCGAAATCATCCACAGGAAGGGAACGAGTATCAACGCTCCTGTGACGAGTAACACGACATGGCGAAGGATCCCGGCAAGCGAGGAAAGGCCTTTGACGGAAGTAACCGCGCTCATTGGTAATGCACCTTCCTATCCATGACGAGCGCGTTGATCAGCGTGAGAGTTCCGACCATAACGAGAAAGACGACGGCGATGGCGGCGCCATATCCGGTGCGCAGATACTCAAAACTCTCTCGATAGAGGGTGTAGAGCAGCACTTCGGAGGCATCTCCAGGGCCGCCCTGCGTCAGTACCTTCACCGCGTCGAAGCATTCCAAGGCCCGCAGTGCCACGACAATGACAACGAACATCGAGACCGGCCCGAGCAAGGGCAGAGTGACGGTGCGTAGGCGGTCAATCCATAAGTCGGCACCATCGACCTCGGCCGCATCGTAGAGATCTCGCGGGATGCTTTTGAGGCCCGCGAGAAACAACACCATCGCATAGCCGAGATTTTGCCAGATCCCGAGAGCGCCCAACACCGGGAGGACGGTATTTTCATTGCGCAGCCAGTTGGCGGTCGGAAGGCCGACGGCGGCGAACATCTGGTTCACGAGGCCTATCGTGGGATGCAGCAGCGCCTCCCAGACAATGGCCATAGTCGTGACCGTCGCCATAAAGGGCAGGAAATGGATGGCCCGATAGAACGAGCGGCAGGATTTTCCGCTTTCGATCAGAAGTGCAACCGTAAGGCCGGCAAGCAGCGTACCCGGCACGACGATCAGAACATAGACAGCGGTGTTGGCGAGGGAGGCCCTAAAGGTGGCGTCCGCGAATGCCTCACGGTAGTTGGAGAAGCCGACGAAGGAAAACGAGCCCGCCCCGAGCTGCCAATCGGTGAGCGCGATGAAAAACACCCCAATAACCGGCAGCAAGAACAGCACCAGCAGAAAGAAGACCGCAGGGCCAGCCAGACCGTATCCTGCGAATGCCACCGCAAAGGCTTGCCGACGAGCTGGAGAGACCGCAAGACATGACTCTCCACGCCGCGTTAAGGACCGATTATAAGCGTTTGAGAAAACATGAGGCTCGCTCATCGCGCGGCCTCCCGGAACGGAGCGACGTATCTGCAGACAGGATCCGCTTCCCGCCGTAAGCGCCGTCCATCCCGTGTAAACAGAAGAATGCGATCCGGGCTCGCGCCGACGTGCAAGGTCTGGCCGGGCGCGATATGCGGCGCCCGCTCGGCCACCAGCCTTGCGATCAACGGCTGATCGATGCCGGCAAGACCGAGATGTACGAACAGATCTGATCCCATGTGCTCTACCATTCGCACCGAACCTGTCAGCACTCCCTGGCCGGCGTGGTCTGCGTGATAAAACGCCTCCGGACGAATGCCGAGCAAGAGCTGCGTCCCTGCTAGGGCATCGGCTTCGATCGGGATCGTCGAGCCAGCCACGTCGATCAGGCCGCGTTCGCGCATCACGCCATCAAGCAGGTTGATCTTGGGCGAGCCGATGAATTCGGCAACGCGGCGATTGTCTGGATCGGAATAGATGCTTTGTGGTGGAGCAACCTGCAACAACTCACCGTCGAGCATCACCGCCACGCGGTCCGAAAGGGTCATCGCCTCGGCCTGATCATGCGTCACATAGACGAAGGTGACCCGGAGCCGTTGGTGCAGTTCCTTGATCTCGGCGCGCATCTGCACGCGCAGTTTGGCGTCGAGATTGGATAGGGGCTCGTCCATCAGGAAAACAGCTGGATGGCGCACCATCGCCCGAGCAACCGCGACACGTTGGCGCTGGCCGCCCGAAAGTTGCCCCGGTTTGCGCGACAACAAGTCGCCGATCCCGAGGGACTTAGCCGTACGGGAGACTTCCACGCCGATGTCCGCCCCGATCTGCGCCGTTGTTGGCAGAAGACGGCCGAGAAGGGGGAGCCTCTGTAAGGCAGAGAGCCGACGCATCCGCAACGGCAGCGCGATATTCGACGCGACGCTCATATGGGGATAGAGTGCATAGGACTGGAACACCATTGCGATATCCCGCCGCTTTGGCCGCACTCCGTCCACCACGCGCTCGCCGATCGAGACGGAGCCGGCGTCCTGCGTCTCAAGTCCGGCCAGAATGCGGAGCAGCGTCGACTTACCACAGCCCGATGGTCCCAACAGCGTCAGGAATTCACCATCGGCTATCGACAGCGAGATGCTGCGCAGGACCGGCGTCTGACCGTAGTCCTTACTGATACTTTCGATCAAAACCGATGCCATCGCATCACTTCCTCGCTGGCATGAGACTCTTTGCGCAAGCTGAGGACCTTGAAAACCCATCGTGCTACAGCTGGATGACAGATATCGAATAAGTAGATGGAAGTCCCTGCAATATGCGATAGCCGCGGTACTGCGGGGCTAAACAGCCTGGCCCTAAGCAGCGTCGCCGAGATCGCTTGACAACGGACCGCCCGCAGCGAGCGCGCCTTGGCGCTGCTTTCTTAACGGTGCGCCGCGCAAATTCTGCGTCGTGAGGCGGAACGCGCTTCGAGTCCTGTTGATCGTTTCGATTTGGACCAGAGAATTCACACGTCTGCGCGGCGTCCAACGCACAAAGCGCCGAGCAAATCGCTCCGCTGGTGAAGCGCGGCTGCGAAACCCGCCGTCGTCTTCGGCGATGCGACGCAAGGCATCGCAACTTGCGATCGTTTCACCCAACAAACACGAATGTCTGTTTTGTTCGCAGCTTTGCCAACGAGTAGAAACCGCCAACAATTCTGCGTCAAACTTCAGGTGCTTCCATTGTCTCTCGTTGCAGAACGGCTCAAGGCTTGTCCGTTCCTCCGAAGCCGAGGCCATGTGCCGCGCGAGCCGCCGAGCTAGGCGCACAAGGCGTGGACGTGATCACACTCGGTCAGGGCGAACCCGATTTCGAAACCTCACTTGCTGCCTGCGAGGCCGGCATCTGCCGCAATCCACGACGGGCCGACGAAAAGCAACACGCTGGTAGGGAGCAGGCAGCTGCGCCGGCCAGTCAGCGAGACTTCAGTCGCGGTCACGGGCTCGATTCCAGTATCGATCAGACCACGGTCTTTTGCGGCGCGAAGCAGGCCGTGTTCGACGCAAACTTTGCAAGTCTCGATGCCGGGTCAATGGCGATTCAGAGGCCGACGCAATGACTGGTTGGTGCCTTCTGTATGGCGCAGTACCTTTGACTCTGGTCGAGGCCATCAATCTCGTCCAGAGTCGGAGCTTTTTCCGTAGGAGCTCGATCGCGCAATATGCAGCTGTCGAGGCGCTGCCTGGCGTCGGGGGTCATCTGAGGCAATTCGCGCGCGTTCCGCAAGGCCGCGCGCTCGTGGTCACTAAGCTGAAGCAGCGGAAAGACCATCGCCTTACCTGTCGCATTCTACGCTTCTTCTTCCTGCGCCGGTGACCGGCAAACGCACAGCAGCCGGTAAGGGGTGACATGACAGCCATGTTCGCCATGTATCTTCTCGATGCGTTTGAGTCCCCTGGTGCCCCCCGGCGGCTTCCTGGCCTCGCCCTACATTCGCATCTCTCATGCTTCCTCGCTTGAGGATCTCACCCGCGCCTGCGATCTGATCATCACCGCTTGCGCCGCCCTAACTTGAAAGACTTCAGATGTCTCCTGCCAAATGCCTGCGCGCCCGGATGGCCGAAAGCGGTCTTGTCCACATTATGGCAGCTCATAGCCCGCTTTCAGCGATCCTCGCGGAGGAAGCCGGCTTCGATGGGCTGTGGGCCTCAGGTTTCGAACTTTCCGCACTTTATGGCTTGGCTGACATGAGCCTGATCTCGATGGCGCAGCATCTGGATATGCTGCGAGCAATCGCCGGGCGCACGACGATACCAATCGTGGCCGACATCGACACAGGCTATGGCAATGCGATCAATGTCATGCATGCGATTGGCGAATATGAAAGGGCCGGTGCCAGCGCCGTTGTCATCGAGGACAAGACATTCCCCAAGGTTACGAGCCTTGCTGCGGACGGCCGCCAGCAACTGCTACGCGTCGAGGAATTCCTGGGCAAGATCGAGGCTGCTCTCGCCACAAGACGAGATCCAAATTTTCTTGTGATTGCGAGAACCGAAGCGCTCATCGCCGGCCTTGGCGAAGCTGAAGCCTTAGACCGCGCCCAGGCATATGTGAAGGCTGGTGCGGACATGATCCTGATCCATTCAAAGAAGAAGGATCCTGGCGAGATCGAAAGCTTTTCACGCGCCTGGACCGGTTCAGTGCCGCTGGCCATTGTGCCAAATGCTTATCCGGACCTGGATGCCCGTCGGGTCAAGGAGTTGGGTAACGTTCAGATGATGATCTATGGCAATTACGGTATCCGGGCTTCAAGCACGGCCTTGAGGGACACCTTCCGGCGCATCATCGCTGATGGCGGCGTCCAGAACGTTCACAAGAATATTGTACCGGTAGAGGAAATCTTCAGACTCCAGAGAATGGGCGAGGTTCAGGCAGCTGAAACGCGCTTTCTGCGCTGATGCAGGGCTGAAGGCTCCTCGAATATTGCCTGAACGGCTGTCGCTGCAATCTGGATGTTTTGCGCCGGCTCATTTCATCGGGGCTGCAACTCCATTTCGTTGAATAGAAGGCCATCGGCTCCCTCCCAGCGAGCATCTTTCTCTTTGGCTCGAGGCCATTCGCGCAAGTGGGCAGCGGAATTGAACAGCTGCCGAGCCAGCGGAACGACCAAGCTCCAGTCAGCGCCGGCAAATCCCGCGCCGCCACAAACTGATACA
This sequence comes from Bradyrhizobium shewense, assembly GCF_900094605.1. Lineage (GTDB taxonomy): Bacteria > Pseudomonadota > Alphaproteobacteria > Rhizobiales > Xanthobacteraceae > Bradyrhizobium > Bradyrhizobium shewense. The sequence continues at coordinate 8,470 of NZ_FMAI01000046.1, forward strand.
CAATCGACATACCAGCATCCGAGGAGCAAGGATTCGGTGACACGCATCGAATCATTCGATCGAAACCCCCAATTTGGTGATGATGTTTTTATGTCGGTTATAGCCTGTGGTTTGATGGCCATCGAAATGGCTGCCTTCGCGCATGAGAGCTCTTGCGCTTGTGGCTTACAATGTGCGCGGGATCCGGCGTCCAGCGCGGTATTCCGCAAGAGCAATTGGCCTATGATGCAGGTGTTGATCGCTCCTATATGAGCGGACTTGAGCGCCAACAGGCGAACCCGACAATCGATCTTCTCGATCGCCTTGCCGGGACGCTCGGCGTAGCCGTATCCAAGCTTTTTGTTCGGCCCCAGGGTGCGACGCCACCCGCTACCTTACCTAAAGGTCGCAAGCCGAAACCGGCACGCAGTAAAAGGACCTAGCCGCCCTGACAGCACCGAGCCGTTGACGCCGATCTTGTGCGGTGACCAAGTATCAATGCGCTCCCACGCGGATTTTGTGCGCAGCCGACCCTTGATTCGCGGCAATCCGGCTATGGACATCGAATAATGTGATGGATCTTCAATCTGGCGCCGGAGCAGACAATGGCGGCTCAAGACGATGAAGTTCCTTTAAATGCCATCCGCGCTTTTGTGACCGTCGCACGCGAAGGCAGCGTCACGCGCGCCGCCAGCAGCTTGGGAACGACGCAGAGCTCGGTCAGCCGCTATTTGTCCGTCCTGCGGGACTATCTGGGTGCGGATCTCATTGAGCGGCGTGGGCGGCGCAGTGATTTGACCGAGTTCGGACGGCTATTCGCTAACGCAGTCTCTGAACCGCTCGAGACAGTCGGCTTCACCGCCAAGAGAATGCGGCGGCGGGCGGCCGCGGGCACCAATCGTATTGTCGTTCGCACATCACTATCGACTTTTGCTTCCTCGCTTCTGATCCCAAATCTGCAAGCGTTCTCTTCTGAAGCGGGCGGCGTCATCGTGGACGTCGTCAGCTCTCTCTCGCGGCCGACATCTTCGGACGATTTCGATATTTTGATTACACGCGACCTGTCCGTCATCGAACCCGCCGACAGTTGGGAGATCTACAATGAGGAGCTGGTATGCGTCGGGCCGCCAAATCTGGTCGCGGGCAGAGAACTCTCGATCGTTCGCTCAACCCCGATACTGAACATCACATCACGTCCCGACATCCTGCCCACGTGGCTGAGGGCCATGAACCTGTCCTCAAACGACATACGAGCGGGCGCGCGCTATGATCACAACTATCTTGCTCTGCCGGCCGTCATGACAGGAAAATGCCTTCTTGTCGCACCGGAAATCATCGTCAGTGATCTGGTGCGAGGGGGCGCTTTGCAAGTCATCCCCGGCTCACGCGCTCCAAGCGGCATGCAGTATCGGGCCTATGCGGTGGATCGCAGCGAGCATCCCGAAATCGCTCGTTCTTTTTGCCGATGGTTGGCTCGTCTTTGCAAGAAGGCTGCACTTGCGCAGGCTGCCTGACGCCTAGCAGGCGCCCCTCTACAACTCGAGATCGATGCATTGCCCGCTATTCAAGTCGAGAGCACTCAACTCGAGAAAACCATCCGAGCAGAGTCGTCGAACCCTTACGAAGATAGCGCCTCTCTGTTGCAGCTATCCAGACGCCAGAGTGATAGATCGGAACGCAAAGATCTCATCCTATTGGCGATCGTGCCATGCCAGAAGAATTGGCTGCACAGAACGGAGGTGTGCCGTTGATCGCCCAAGAGCTCGTGAACGGTCGTTCGTGCGTCTGCCCTTGTTGAGGATGCGCGGCAGCGAAGGCGCATGAGGCGCCGCCCCAGTTTAACAAGTCGAATGGTTCGGCTGCGCAAATCGTCTGTTTTCCAGCCCCGCTCAGCAATACGATGGCTTCCAAACAGGCCTTTCGCGATTTGGCGATAGCTATTTCCTTCCTGCCATCCATCCAGTGCGCGCAGCGCGAGGATCAACCGCCGCTGCTGCAAAGCCGGCACAGCAAGAGGAGGCGTGCCGAGCGGCCGACGCTCAAGCGCTAGCCAAAGTCGACGCGCGGCCTGCACGCGAAGCTCGAAATTGGCGTCGAGCGGCAGATCGAGGACGACAGCAGATCCGCTCGCCGGAAGCTCGCTCAGCCAAAGGCGATGCTTCGTGCCGCCGAGCGGCACCATGGCATGCCATCCATCCGGCGCGCGATGAAGCGCGCCGCCCGACAGATTGGCGAAATCGAGGTGGTAGCTTTTGGGCGCGCCCCAGGTTGGCCGCCCGCACAGCTAGTACCGTCGGCAGCACCTCGGGTGCCCAGAAGACTACTTGCTTGTCGAAAGTCTTTTGCGGATCAGCTGGAAAACGAGAGCCCCCACTTCCGCCGGAACTGGCCCGCCGCTGCGCTTGAACGTTCGCGGTGAGATAACCGCCTATAACCCTCTTGGTAGTCGCGATCTCGGCGCAGCCACTCCCAGGCCAGGTCGGCCGCTTCTGCGCTCTTGAGGCCGCTATATGCCTCCTCAGATCTCCAGTCAGTATTCGGCATCTCTCCATTTCCCGCATGATCTTCACACGCGGTGAACTGCAGCCGATGATTGTGGCGCTTACGGCTGCATGCCGTACCGTGTGCCCGCCTTGCATGCACTTTATCGATGCCACGATCATCTTTTGCGATTGCTAGGAATTCTGCGGATCCTGCGACCCGCCCTGTTCATTCCTTGGGCCAACCACATCGGAGCAGATCACGATAGCCGTGGCCCGCTAGGTAATAGCGTGCTCCTTGTCATATGACGTGATCAGCTCGCCGGCCTCGATGACAGGATCGCGGATCTTAACAAAGAGATCGCGCGACGTACTCGTGAGGACGGGGTATCGCGTAGGCTGATGACCATTCCTGGCATTGGCCCGATCTCCGCTACCGCGATTGCTGCTCTAGCACCGCCAGCCGAGACTTTTGCCAAAGGCCGTGACTTCGCGGCCTGGCTTGGACTAACGCCTCTTCAAAGATCGACGGGCGGTAAGCAGAAGCTCGGCGGGACATCCAAGATGGGCGAACGCACGCTTCGGCGCCTCCTCATCATCGGGAGCAGCGCCGTCGTGCAACAGTCGAGCAAATTGGGTGCGCCAAAGGGTTCGTGGCTCGAACAGATGCTGGCTCGCAAACCGCGCATGCTGGTAACCGTGGCGCTCGCCAACAAGATCGCGCGGATCGTCTGGGCGCTACTTGTAAAGCAGGAAAACCACAGAGCTCCGGTCGCCGCCAAGGCGTGAGCCTAGCGGGCCTGGGGTCGTCGCAGGTGCAGTCGGTTGAAGGAGAGTATGGCGCAACAGTCGGCGAGACGGGGCTGGAAGACCCAGATGTACTCATCGTGCCTGGAGCACGTCTTTATGATTTGGTTCAGGTCCGACAGATGGCAGCATCGCGCGCACCTGCCGATCATATCGCACATCGCTGCTTTCGGTGGATTTGTCAGACGACAGGAGGACCAGTCGCTCGCCGATCTGCCAGACCGGCACCTCCTGGGCCGTGCCGATCCGCCGGGCTCGGCAGCCCGCCTGACTCAATACGAGCGCCAGGTGTTCGCCTTTAGGCGCGCGGCGACGCAGATAGCCAGCCAATGCGACCTCGCCCAGGTCGTCGACTGCGGAGAATCGCGGATGGCTCTGTTCGAACGGATGGGTATGCACCAGCACGACGCTTCGTCCCAGCGCGCGGGCACGGTTGGCGACTTCGACGATGAATGCAGGTCGAAGCGTTGCCGACACCTCATCGCGATGCTCGTAAGCCGAATCGGCGACGCTCTCTACATCGTCCACCAACCATGCGTCGGTGTGCGGATCGTGCACCGAATAGGCTACCCCGCAGCTCTCGAGTGGCGCTGAGGCCAGCAGGTCGGCCGAGGCCCTGCGATACGCCGGCCAGGCGAAACGCAGTCCGCTCATTGCAGTCGCCTTAGGCGATCGGCGATGGTGTTCATCCAGCTTGAGAGCGTGTCGCGGTTGGGATTCCATGCTTGGCCATTCCAGTCCCGGTTCCGCGGTTTCCGGGATAATGTTGTTGTTGCCGGCATTGCACGGCATGCGTCCACTCTCGAGCATCAGATCGTTGTCCGCCCAGAAGCAGTCGGGTGCGGCAAAGGGGTAGCCGGTCGGAACCGGAAAACGGATCGAAGTCGCAGCCCTGCTCCAGCCAGGCAGCAGCGAGATCGAACCGATCGTCACCAGGATTGCGCCGCTCGGCAGTTCTTGCGTACGCACATCCGGCCAGCGCCGACGCAGATCCTCGATCTGGATTTCAGCGGCGCCGCCCATCAGCCGAAGTTCGCCGTCGGGGCCGACGAGAAGCGAAGCGGACCCTTGTCCTTGTCTAACGAGACCCGTTCGTCATCTCCGATAACGCGATCGGGATCGTTTCCGTGCCCTTCGAGAACAAGATCTTGAGAGGAATTCCACTCAGCAACGCGCGCCTTAATTTGCAGCCCTGTCAGTGCCGGCCGGTCGGTCTCGTACTTCTTGCCGCCGACAAAGAAGAAGTACATCTGCTGGTGTCCGTTCTGCTTGTCACACATCTGTTCGCCTCTATTGTCTTGCACCCACGGCGGCTTCCCGGCCGAATATGCGAGTTCCCGCAAATCACACGATGCGGGCTCCGGCCCGCGTGTCAGGCCGTTGTTGTACGAACAGGATCTGTGATTTCCTTGGAAATGCGACTGACCGACGCCGAACGGCGAACGAGAGAGGCTGAAGGGCTCAGGATCCACGCTCTTGCGGCGTCGGCCGGCGTCGGTTCTCGTGGCGGGCGCGAATCGGACGCCGCGATGGGTTTCCCGACAATCCAAGGTCACGCTGCCCAAGTGGCTTGCGCCTGAAGCCGAAGAAACCGGACTCACCTCCAAAAAGCGCCGCCGCTAGAACGTTCGCTTTCCCCCCATGGTGCATGCACTTGTCCGGGCGCCCGAGGCCATTTCGAAAGCACCCGGTGCATCCGCGTCGGGAGAGGCGGCATTGGCTGCAGCCACAGCCGATTGGCGGCCAATAGCCGAACTTTAAAGTCGCTCATGCTTGTTTCGAACGCTGCAATGTGAGTAGCACGACAAGTCGACAGTGGCCTTACGATCGCGAGCCGGAGCACTTCCGCTATGGGTTGTTTCCACGTGAGTATGAGCTGTCATCCCACCGAAGGGGCACGGTGATTCAGGTCCTCGATTCCCGTTCAGGTGACTGCGCTCCGCCGATTGTTTTTGTCGGCAGAAATCGGGCCGGTCACTGGGGTGCCCGCAAAAAACGGGGCGCGCCGGGCGGGATTTTTATCAACCGCGCTGAAGCTTTGAAATACGCTCTCTTCAAGAACGGAGGCCATTTAGAGAGCATCATCGAAGTGGCGCGTGAGATCGAGCTCGATATTGCAGCCCGTGAGGAACTGTAGAACACGAAGGATTGACCGCCCTTCGCTGACCCGTCGGAGCGGGGTACTCGTTAACCGATGAGCGTGCGCACTTCAGCCTTCAATTAGGCAGCCCACAGGCTTCCGCGCAGGTTCTGCCGGTCGACAATTATCGGCCAATCATTGCTTCCGCCCGATGAGCTTCACATCGTTATAAACCTGAACATTAGCCGTCCTGCCTCGTTCCGTGCGGCGACCTAAGATGAGAGACGGAAGCACGATCGACTGTTCGATCTGCAGCGGGAACGGAAGCGTGACCGTTAAATTAAATAAGACGCTGACGCCGCGCCTTGACGACGCACTGGGTACGGCTGGTCGTTTCCAGCTTTCGCATCGCATTTTTGACATGAAAGTTGACGGTGTTCTCGCTCACTTCCAGGATGACGCCAATGGCCCAGGATGACTTCCCCTCCTCGACCCATCGCAAACACTGCCTTTCCCGTTCCGACAGCACAACCTCTTGCACATCCGCCATAAATTTCTCCTGGAGCCGAGAGGACTAGAACGCAATCAGCAAATGCCATACCACTCAGTGGCACCCGCAAACTCTCGCGGCAGGACAAGCTCTTGGGAGATTGCCGGTCCATTCTCGGGAGACTGCCATCCAACTGCAGTGCCCTATCGACGGGATTGCGACATATGTCGTAAACGCAACAGCGGCATTTACCGACAATTGTAGCAGTCGATCTTTGCGTCAACGTCTGTGTGAGCTGGATATCACCCTTTGACCAGGCGCTCCTCCCGCCAGGGGTGAGTCCTCTGTGAAGGGCCGTAGCACCCGGCTCGCGAGCCGCAATCCTTCATTTGCACCAAAGCTTTCCTTTCCAGCGTGTCGCCTCGGGCAGGGACGCGGATGGCATCGAGGTATTCAGCATAGCCTGGCGCACCGCCGAGTCTTCCGGAGGACAACGGCCGGCGGCCCTGATCGGCTGCATCTGGCGCTTCAGGCGGCATTTGGCTGGACGAATAGCCATCTCTTCCAGTTCCTGGCTGGCGAAGGGCGTTGGGGTATCCTTGATCCCGATGGTGATTTTGGTGCCCAGCCCACGATGCCCGCAAGGCGCGCCAGGTCCATGAGCCGAACCTCGGCCTCAAGCCGTTTGAAGACGGCTGTCTGTCGAATATTGTTGCCGGCAGGTCGAGGGCCAGGCAAAGGCGCAGCACCGTGGCGCGAGCGCATAGCGATGGTATCGCGGACCACGATCCAATAATCGTCATGCTGACAAAACCACACGCGCATTGAGATGGGTCGCGTCATTGGAAAAATCGATTTCGTGCCCGCCCCAGACAATTAACTGAGAGCTGATGATGTTGTAAGCCACCACTGCCGCTCCTTGCACGAGCGCTGCTGTTGACATGGCCTCATTCTGCTCATGCTAAATTCGATAGCTTGATTGTAAACGCTATTTGCTTAGTCGGACGCGTCATGGGCCCGACAGCATGTTGCACACCCGACATCAGAGACTCTGGGGCCTTAGGCCGGGGCAATCATTGGCCCGCGGAGCCCTGGGCGCAGCCGAACCGCGTCCCGCGCTCGTCTCGATAGCGGACGAGGTCGATGATTTTTCACCCCGAGCTAGGGGGCTTCGTCCGCTGGGGACCGGAGGCTCGAGGAGCGATTAGACATCATCGCTGCGCGGCTGCGCCGAGATGTACGAATTCTGTGCCTCAGTCAACTATCAACTCTCGTAATTGATCTAGATGACAGCGCCGTGTCACCTATCGAGTGATGAACGTCGGCCGGTCAACGCACAGGCAATCGGCATGCAAGACCACTCGCCATCTCTCCTCGCCAACGGCCCTGATCAATCCGCTGCCCCCTCACTTATTGAACTGCTGCGCGCTCAAATCAGTTCCAGCAGCGAACTTTCCTTCCTCATGGAAGCGCATGATGGACTCTCCGCCGCGATTGCTGAGCGCGCAGGATTCAACGGTCTCTGGGCGTCGGGCCTGTCGATCGCCTGCTCTCTTGGATACCGCGACGCCAACGAGGCGTCATGGAGTCACCTCGTCGAGGTGGTAGAGCGGATTGTGGACTCAAGCCAACTTCCTGTCCTGGTTGACGGCGACGGCGGCTTCGGGAATTTCAACAATGCTCGCCTGCTGGCGCGCAAGCTCCTCCAGCGCGGCGCTGCCGGCGTCGCACTGGAGGACAACTGTTTTCCGAAGATTAACTCCTTTGTTGGGGATCGGCACCCCCTCGCCGATATCGACGAATTTTCGGGCCGCCTCCGGGCAGTGAAGGATACGGTCGCAGATGACTTGGTTCTGGTGGCAAGGATCGAGGCGTTGATCGCTGGGTTTGAGATGGACGAAGCACTCTTGTGCGCTCACGTCTACGCCGACGCGGGAGCCGATGCGATCCTCATTCATTCGCGTAGGAGCACCGCGGATGAAATGCTTTCGTTCGCGCGCGCTTGGCAGAACAGATTGCCCCTCGTGATCGTTCCGACGAAATACTACCGAACGCCGATCTCTGTATACCGTGAAGCCCGCATCTCCACGGTGATCTGGGCCAACCACTCCATGCGAGCGGCAATAGCCGCAATGCGGCAAGTCTGCCGTCGCATCATCGCTGAGGAAAACACCGCGAGCGTTGAGCCGAATATTCCTTCTCTCGACGAAGTCTTCGAACTTTTGAAGTACGACGAACTCCCCCGTGCGGAAGCGTTATATCTGCGGCCCCGACGCTGAATTGCGCAAATAGGATTTCGTCGACACCGGAGTGTATTTTGCCGAAGACCTACCGTCCTGGACTTCCTGCTAGCTGGCCAGGTGCGACTTCAATCTCAAATGGCTTTCATTGTACTGAGGTTTCCTTAGATGGCGTAGCACGCCTCACTCGGCTGAAATACGCATTTTGCCATCTGGGCAGCAGCTCGAGCATCGGATCCATGGCCACCCTCCTCTTTGGAGAAGGACCGGCGAGGACCATTTGTCTGCCTTCACGCTTGGGGTTCATTTTCAAAGCCTCCGGCAGGCTTGATTTCGCTTCAGGAAGCATACGCTGCGGGCGAAGACACTCGCCGGTGTTTCATCTTAGCGGCGCGACGAAAAGGAACTAAATGGTTACCGACGCCCCCAAGAACGCCATTATTCTCGCCGCTGGCTGCGGCTCTCGCCTGCGTCCTCTGACAGATCTGCGGCCGAAGCCGCTCATCGAGGTCAATGGCACTTCGATTCTTCACAACGCTCTGCGCAATCTGGAAACCGTCGGCGTGGAAGAGGTGACGATCGTGGTGGGCTACCGCAAAGACGCCATTCAGTATGCCTGCGGCAGCCGCTTCGGCGGACTCAGAATCAAATATGTCGAGTCGACTGTTTTTGACCGCACCGGAAGCGCCTATTCCTTGTGGCTGGCGCGCGACGCTCTTCTGTCCGGAGACTGCTTTCTTCTCGAGGGCGACGTCTTTTTCGAAGAGGATGCGTTGCGCTACTTGATAATCTGCCGGAGCACTGACGTCGCTGCAGTCGTTCCCTTCGATGATTCAATGGAAGGATCAGCCGTTCTGTTGTCGCAGAACGGCTTCATCTCAGGCTTTCGATTGAAGCAAACCGCGTCAAATCTTGTTGCGGATGGCCCAAAGCTATTCAAGACGATGAACCTATTACGTCTCTCGGCGCCGACACTCAAGGCAACGATTGTTCCGACGCTGGACGATATCATCGCCGCCGGGGCCAGGCAAACCTACACCGAAGAACTTTTCGGTTATCTGATAGAAAGACGAGGTTTACAGCTCGCAGCGGCGCGATGCGATGGCCTCAGTTGGTACGAAATTGATAATGCTGAGGATTTGCAAATTGCCGAGCGCATTTTCAGGAACCGAATGAACGCCTACACGCCGACACGTGATTCGCAGACTAGGTGAGAGTCCAATGCTAAAATACCTTTGGGATCCAGCGAACGCCATAACAATCACAGGTCTCCTCTTTTCCTCCACCAGCCTATTTCTTGCTCTCTCTGAGCGCCTCGAGCTATCTGTGGCAGTAGCGCTTTGGGCTGTTCTATCGGACCACCTCGACGGGTTTGTGGCGGGTCGTACGAAGGGTCGCGATCCAGATGTTGCAAAGATGGGAGCGAGCCTCGACGGGTTTGCGGATATTGTCTATGGAGCCGTTCTGCCTGCGGTAATTGTGGTACAAGTCAGCCAAGCCTCACCTCTCGCTCTTGCGACCGCAACCACGCTACTGGTGGCTGGTGCAATAAGGCTTAGCTACTTTGCGAACTTTGGCAGGTCGTGCGATGAATGCTTCTTGGGCGTTCCCTTGTCTTACGACGTGCCGCTCCTGGCGCTCTTTTTTCTTCTTAAGCCTCTCATTCCTAATGAAGCATTTTCTGACGTCGTGAACATTGGCTTCTTGCTGCTCGCTATGGCGCATGTCGCGCCTGTTCGTGTGCCACCACTCAGCGCAACAATGTATACGGCGATAAGCATCTTCGCCGTCGCATCATCGGTGGCTTTAGCCAGTCGGTCCTTTTGATTGGGGAGGGAAGTATGATCCAGCGAGTGAGCTGTTGCGTTGCAGGGTTCCCTAGCATGCAGGTCACGAGATGACGCAATAGTCTCCCCAACCGCAGTGTGCGCGCGCCAGTCTTATTGCCGGGTAATTTCCGCGCGAATAGGCGCTGCTCGATGCTTGTTCGCCGTGAGCTAGTCGAGAGAACGCGATCGCTCTGGAATTTTCGTCGGCCCTGAAACGTTTCAGCTAGTCTCACTCATGAACAGCACAGCAGAAATCAACGTACCGCTTAGGTCCGACGACATCTCTGACCTCGTTAGCCGATTCCCCGGCGGCTATTGGAAATATGACATCAAGGACTTCGTCCTTCTGATGAATCCTTATTTTCCGCCGCAAGCGTTCCCTGACGAACTAAAGGAAGCTCTACCGCGGCTTATCACCTGCTATCCCTCTCCTAATGCGCAGATGGTTCAGCTTCTTGCGGATACGGTGAAGATTCCGGCGAATAATCTTGTCATTTGCAATGGCGTGGCTGAACTGATTCCCATCCTTCTTGGTCGACTGGGTATGAGGATTGCGGTCCCGGTCCCCACTTTCAATCCCTATGAAACCACCGCCTTGCCCGGGCGGTTGTCGCGCTTTATCCTGCCACCGCCAGATTTTGAACTCGATGTGCACTGCTATGCAGCATTTGCGCGTGCAAATGGTGTCGACGGCGCGGTCGTGATATCGCCGAATAATCCAACTTCGCGGATCGTTCCCTATGCGGATTTGCTATATCTCGCTTCCGCGCTTCGAGCTCAACAGCAACTCCTACTGATCGATGAGTCATTCATCGAATTTAGTGAAGTCGGACGAAGTGCGAGCTTGGAAAGTCACTTGCTCGAATTTCCCAAATGTGATCGTTCTCAAAAGCCTGGGAAAGATTTTACGGGACATGCGGTTTGCGGATCGGATATGCGGCATCGGCAAATGCACAGACGATGAACGAAATTAGAGCTGCCCTGCCCACGTGGAATGTCAATACGTTTGCGGAATTTTTTCTAAGCAAGCTTCCTCACCTGGCGCACGCGGCAAAGCAGAGTTGGACCAGGGTGGGCAGCAACAGGGACAAACTATACGCGGACCTGCGCAGCATCGACGGAATGAGTGTTCTGAAGCCCGATGCAAATTTCGTGTTCTGCGAACTCCCGCCCCATTGGCCGGATGGGGACGTGATCGCCTCCAAACTCTTAAACGATAGAGGGATATTAATCAGGCACAATGGCGGCAAGACGCTTCAGAATGGCAAACGATTCTTGCGCATCGCAAGCCGCACTGAAGAAGACAATAAGCTTTTGGTGGAAGCACTGAAAGACATCGCTGATTAGCGCAACGACCGCGGTACTGACCCTTCGAATTCGCCGGGACAGCTCCCCAAGCCTTTCTTTGACACCGCGCGGAAGGGACAGCCCACGGCTCCGCCGGGGCGGGCCAAGCAAACTCCATTACGCTGATCTTCTATTTGGTCGGTCGAGCGGAATCAAAGCAAATCAAGGCGCCGCGCATTAGCCGACGAGATCGTCAGTGAGCTGCAGGTCGATGGACCATACGCCGCCCACGACGTGCCTCCGTGCATCGGATTTACTTAACTCCGGTGAAATCTCTCTCGTTATCCGTCACAACGGTACAGTCGTTGTCTGCCGCAACGGCTGCGATGATCAAGTCGAGCCCGCTGGGCGGCTGTCCGGCGATTTTGTCCTCCACCATCGGGCGCGCCCAGATAAGCCCGGCCTTCTCGTCGAATAGCCGGATGCGGTCCGCGAACAAGGCCTAAGGTCCCTGCGGGGCCGGAGAGCCATGCATCGAGAGCGTCCTGCTTCTTCCCGCGAGGCTTTTCAAGGATGCCGCGCCGGATTTCCGCGACCGTCAGTGATGCGATGAATAGATCCTCATCTCGCGGTGCTGCCATCCAGGCCAACAGTGACTCTGACAGCTGCGGCTTGACGACGTTTCTGATGATGTTTGTGGCAAGAAGATATCGCGTCACAGATCGACCTTGCGCCCTTTTTCGCGCGGGCGCATCAGGTCGAGATCGGCGCCGACGAGTGGCGGGCGACGCAATGCGTTCAAGATGTCACCGGCTTGGATGGCGAGACGGCCTGTTGAACCGTGCGCCGGAGATTGCCAGCTTCCGGCCCTTCATCAGTCAGCTGGCGCGCAAGCGCTCTGATGAGGTCGCGATCGGTCTCGAGGGCTTGGAGTTCGAACCGCACAACGTATCTCTTGCATACACAGGTGCGCGTTCGTACTGTCGGCCGCCGCTACGACGCGCTGCGTCTTCCGCGCAGGGCAAAAATCCAGGTCAGGGCCGAGAAGCTGAGGCGTAGCGAGAGCGCTCAGCCAAAGGTACCATTCTCACCAGAGTAGGTAGTATCTTGATCCATAATTGCGTGTACGGTCGGTTAGCAGCTCGCCGTACAGACTGTGATGCAGCTAATCTGAGGGCACTCAGCAGGGCCCCGCTACACACGCCGCCGCCAAGTGATGACACTTCCCCGCAATGCCGATGCGGCTATTACGGCCCACGCGCGAGGCGCGCTTGCCAGCAATCTCTTTACCATCGGAGCTCCAAGATACATGGGACGTACCAGCTAATGTTGAATATTGAGGGCACACGCCGAATGTCGGCGACTTGGCACGAGAGGCAGCTAACTAGTTTAAGTTATTTCAGGTCGCCGCGATGCTCCAGTTGGCTACATGTTACTCCGGAGAGAGACTCTGGCACGTCCGATTACTCGTAGAATAACAGGGGCCGGAAGTCGGAGCACTGCGAAGGGTGTAGGTCGGCCCACTCAGCAAAAGAGTCAAAGAAATCGAGGAGGATATTGTGACCCGGGAAATTGCAGGTTCCACTACGGCGGCTGGATTTTCCGGTCCCGGGCGGCGGTCAAGCGAAAACTTTGTCCGAGCGCGAAAGGTCTTCCCAGACGGTACATCGCGCTTAACAATTGAGCGAAATCCCACTCCGCTCTACATCGAGTGTGGGATGGGCAGCTATCTGTTCGATGCTGATGGCCGCCGGTTTCTCGACCTCAATTGCAACTTTACGACGTTGATCCATGGGCATGCCTTCGGGCCCGTGGTGGAAGCACTAACCCATCAGATCCGGCGCGGCAGCTGCTTCGCAAATCCGACGGAGAGCGAGATCGAACTCGCTGAACTACTTTGCGGCCGCATTCCGCAGGTTGATCGTGTTCGCTTCGTCAATACGGGAACTGAGGCCGTGCTGTTTGCGATCAAAGCTGCGCGGGCCTTCACCGGACGTTCGAAGATCGCCAAGCTCGAGGGCGCCTACCATGGCGCCTATGACTGGGTCGAGGTCAGTCAAGCGGCGACACCGGACAATTGGGGGGACGCCATCGAGCCCAAGTCGACGGCCTTCTATCGGGGGATGCCTGCGAGCGTGCTCGACGAAGTGGTTGTGCTCCGTTTCAATGATGTCGAAGGGGTGCGCCGCTTGATATCATCGAATGCGCACGATCTGGCCGCCGTCATTCTGGATCCGATGCCGAGCCGCGGCGGCCTCGTTGCGCCGAAGCCTGAATTCATGGCTGCGGTGCAGGAATCTGCCCGCAAGAACGGCATTCTGGTGATTGCTGATGAGGTCCTCAATCTTAGGCAGAGTTTCGAGGGTGCTTCCGCACGTTACGGCCTTGTTCCGGACCTCATCACGATGGGCAAGATTATCGGTGGCGGTTTGCCGATTGGAGCAGTCGGCGGTCGCGAGGACGTAATGAAGGTCTTCGATGCCTCAGCGGGTCGGCCGCTGCTTCCGCAAGGCGGTACGTTCTCCGCTAATCCACTATCCATGACAGCGGGGCTGGCCGCAATGCGGCATCTGGATCAAGCGGCTTTTGCACATCTTGAGATCCTGGGAGATATTGTCCGGGATGGGATCCGTCGAGCTATCTCAGCCAGGGGCGCGCCGCTGTGTGTGACCGGAGCCGCCTCACTCTTCCGCATTCATCCGCGGGCAGAAATTCCGAATGACTATCGCGAGGTCTATCCCACGCCTGCCGGAGCAACTCTAATGAAGGAGCTCACGCGTTTCTTTGCAGAAAATGGCATTATCCTACCGCAGGCTGCCGCTTCGATCTCGACGCCTATGACGCAACCCGCCGCCGAGTTCATCGTTGATGTGTTCGCAGGTTTTATTGACAGCCATCATGACATGCTAGACGCGATAGAGGTACGCAAATGACCGCACTGTGTCGGCAGTGCTTTTCGGCATCATGCCGTTAAGATGATCTTCGGTTAGAGTCTACCGTCAACCGTGATCCGGCTAGCTGAAGCGATGGCATGCGACTTGGCTACGACAGAAAGACATCGGCGCTGCGATGTCGGTGGTTGTGCGCGTCTCCGCGTGCATGCGAGCTAGCAAGCGTCTCATGGATGCTCGAGCTGCGGCGTCAGGCGATCTGTTACGCCCCGCCATGTGGAGCTGCTCTGATCGCGGTCGCGCACGAACGCGATTGAGCAAAGACCCCCTCTGGTCGGCGGGTGGGCTCCCATATTTACGGCTTCGGTCCCCGCGAACGAACCGCCGGGATCCCGCTGTTCGACGAATAGGGTCGATGCGCCTCCTGCTTGGGCTCGCCTCGAATCCATATTTCCGAAAGTGGGCGTGAAGCGACGGGCGGCCCCATTTCGCCGCGCGGCAGCGTCGACGGTGAGTGGCCACAGTTCAGGTAGACGTCACCGACGGTCTGGCCCGCCGACGAGCATCATTTCTTGTTCGGCACCAGGTTGAGACTGACGGTGCCGCAGCTGCAGCGGAGCACTTCCTTGTCTCCCTTGATAGGCGAGACGCAGAGGAACTCACCGCAATTCGCACACTGCATCAGTCGAAGCAATTCCTGAAACGAACTCACGACCGCAGCGAATTCCTTCGGTTGCAGGTCGGCCCAGGAGTTGTAGTGAACCGCCTTGTTGATCATCCACTCTTCGGACTTTGTCGCCGCCACCCGCTTTTTGGATTCCATCTGGAGCGTTTCGGCATCCTGAATATTCTTGCCCCACGAGGACGCGGAGTCGCGCGCCTCTTTGAGGGGGGCCTTCCACGCGGCCAACACGCCGGGCCAGAGATCGCCCAGGTCATATTGTCCGTTTCCATGATATTCGATGCGAGCGCGCCGATTATCCGCAAGGATCGTCGAGGTGAACTCCAGATAGCGTCGTAAAGTCGCTGCCGCCAAGGAGACATTGTCATTGGCGAGGTGTTTCTGAATCTGCGTCCAGACGTCGCCTTCGTTCCAGACCTGCGGGCCGCTGTCGACCGTCCAGCCGCCAAAGCTAAGAGTGCTCTGAACCAGCTTTTCGCTCTGCATGAACTTGAGCCACACGCCGTCGTGAGTGGTTAGGACAAACTGCGTGCTTGGGAATTTCTGCTTCAGGAGCGCGCAAACCTCGCGACGATGGCCGGCGTCGACCGACATCAGCACATCGTCGAGGACAGCAAGCGTAAAACCGTCGCCGAGCGTGTGCTTCACCAGCGCAAGATAGAGGCAAAGCCCCATGCCATCCTGATGGCCCTCGCTGTGGTAGGCCCCGGGAGGAAACCTGCCTCGTCCGTAAAAGTCGACATCGAAGGCCAGCTTGCCCAATGATGCAGAGAGCTTGCCCTCGAATTTGGCCTCATCATCCCGGTTGATGAAACTGTAGTATTCGGTGAAGTCCTTTGGCACCCTGTCGTAGATGCCCTCCAAGATTGCGGTGCTGACGGTTCCGTAATGGCTGAACACTGCAGAGGCTGTTTCGGCCTGCTGGGCCGCGATATTCAGGACCTGCTGTGCCCCACGGCATTGATCGTATTTCTCCTGGGCGACGATCAAGAATTCCTTGGCTTCTTCCTCCTTTGAAGGGTCGGCCAGCCTGTCGATATAGGCCGCCAGACCATCGTTGGCCTGAAGCAACTCGACCGCGGGCGGTGCCCCCAGTCGACCGAGCACTTGCAGCGCCTCCGCGATGGCGGTTGGGTCGCCGACGACCTTGTCCAGAGTGCCGCGGTCAAGGTTGGCTGCCTTTGCGTAGGATCGCAGTGACGCAGCATCTATAGGAGGATTGGCCTTCTCGCACCATTCGGCCACTTTGTCCGCTTCAAGCGACACAGCCTGCAGGTGGGCCGCGAGAGGGTCGATCGCCAAGGCCAGTTGCTTCAATACGGCCGAGGCTGCATCTGCCTTTGCGATCTTCTCTTGAAGATGCGCTGCCAGCAGGGCCATCTCCCAGGGACCGTCGCACAGCGGACAAGCGTCTCCTTCGACCAGTTCAAGTCCCCGCTCAACCAACGCGCGCTGCTTGACAATCCTTAACAGAGCAGGATCGTCCGTGAGCTGGGTGAGAGCGGCCACTGCTTCAGTCTTTGCGCCAGCTATGGTTGTTCCTTGCGACACAGCGAGCCTCTTCAGGAAGCTCGCAAGGTCATTGTTGGCGCCGAGCTTGGAGAGGCGCACCATCGAAACGTTCCCGCGACCATCGACGTAGCAGCGATGTCAGCTTTCATCCTGATTTCCGCGCTGCGGAGCGAGACCCGTATGGGTTCACCGGAAAGCATGCCGGCTCATGGTCCGTCTGAATCTGCCCCCAAGCTTGCTGAAATCCAGGTCGTACCGTTTGGTCGCCGTCGAGCGGACAGCCGCGCGCACGGACAGCACGGTCGACAGCACTTCAGGCGCCCAGAAAATGGCTTGTTGGTCGAACGTTTTTTGCGGATCAGCTGCGAAAAGACAGCTCCCACTGCTGTCGGAAGTGGTCCGCCATCGCGCTGGATCGTTCGCTGGCGGCCAGGGCCTTATAGTCCCTTTGGTACCCGCAATTGCGGCGCAGCCACTCCCAAGCTATGTCCGCAGCTTCTGCTTTCTTGGCGTCAGGATAGGCTTCCGCTGATTTCCAGTCTGCACCCGGCATCGACTACTTTCCCCGCATGTTTTTAACGCACGCAAGGAATTGCAGCCCGAGAAATGGCTATTTCTGGTTGTGCCGATGCAAATATTCGCTGTTAATGCAGTTACGCGATGGGACGATCTAATTTTGCGATCGGACATCAACAAGTGACGTCCGTTCCAAATGCATTCATTCCTCACTCTTCGGCCAACCGCGCTGCAGGAGATGCCGAAATCCGTGATCCGCCGCCCACTTGGCGCGAGCCAGATGGCTTTCAAAAGTACGGCGGGCGCGATCCGGATCAAGGGTGGGATCAATACCAAGCACAATGCGCGCAACTTCGCGCCAATCAGCGTTATCGGCTTCGGCATCCAGGAGACGCATATAGATGACAGCATGTTGCTCGTCATACGACGTGAGCTGGGGCGCGTTAGGCGCGGTATCTGCGATCTTGGGATCGGGTGGCACTGCCTGAAAGTCCTATCAGATTGAGAAGCATCGATTTAAGCGAGAGTAGCCGTATTCAGAGCCTTGTCGTAGAGAACCGATTGTCGCGGTCTGCAGGAACATTCCTTGCCAAAGCCAATTAGTGGCTGGCAGCGCCTGTTCCCGCCTTCCCTTCGATTTCGCTCGCTCAGACCGACACCAGAATGCATTTGATCGCAGTCCGTTAGGCGCAGAGCGCGATCAGCAGAACTGCCGTCCTGTGTGCGGCGCCGTCGGCCCGAATCAAGAGGTCGACATCGGATGTTTCTCGTCATAACTCGTCAGCATTGGCTCGCCCGTCGCGACATAGCGACGTCTGGATCCAGTACCAGCTCTTTTACTTAGCTTACGCGCGGACTCTGCTCATTTGTTTTTTAGGCGAACCTACCGCAATAGGATGGTTATAGCCAGTGGTTTGATGGCCGTCAGAATGGCTGCTTTAGCGCATGAAAGCTCGTGCGCTTGTCGCCTGGAACGTGCGCCGGATCCGCGTAGATCGCGGTATTTCGCAAGAGGGGTTGGCGTACGATGCACAGGTTGACCGCTCCTATTTGGGCGGTATCGAGCAGCAATCGGAGAACCCGACAATCGATATTCTCGAGCGCATCGCAGAAACGCTTGATGTTCATTTGTCTGAATTCTTTCTCCAACCACCCAAAGGTGCGGCGCCGCCAAAGACCTTGCGTAAGGGTCGCAAGCCGGCGCGTTCACGTCGAAAAACGAAATAGTACGCCTCGATGACGCGGCTTATGCTTGCTGCCAAAGCGGCAAACATCAATGTCGCAAATGGCGGAAGGGCGCGTTTTCTCGTTTCCAGCGAAGGCGAGAACGATCTTTCTTACTAGAATTGGTAGCGGGAGTCGCTTCGTTCTTGCTGTAGACTTCGCCATCGAGATCGATGACCGGTTCGCGGCTAAGGCGCCGTAATTGGTGACCGCGATCAGTAACGATCGTGCCATATGACTACAATCCTGAGGGCTCTCAAAGGAACGAATCCCGCCATTCATTAATCGCGATCTAAGAACGGAGCTGCAGATGCCAAGTCCGATAGGTACTCCATTTATCCCAGCAGCGCTCACAGAATTTTCCGACGGTGCGTCGCGGAACCGGTGCGGCCGCGCCTGGAGGCGCCAAGCGAGCTTGGCTCACAATCCCAATGGCAATGACGTCGTTTACGCTTGGCTGCGCTGCGGCGGCGAACCTCCGGCGTAGTCCTCCTTGCGCACTTCATGAGCCCAAGGAACACGTGCAGCAGCTTTAATCAGAAACCGCACCATAGCGCCGTTCTGCCTGAAGCTAGCGGAGAACTCATGGGCGGGCACACTAAGCGGGCCGTTCCAGCTCGTCTATCCCAGCCGAAAACAGGGATGGTCTCGGCGCACCCAAACACGTAGGCGATTGGTCCGCTCGTGCTCTGCGGCGAACCGATTTCATAAAACGGCGCGGTGATTTCCAAACAATGAGGCTGCAACTCCTGAACATATAGTCATGAAGCTTGTCGAATATCCTTCCGGACGCTCCACCAGCTCGACCGTCTTTGTTGGCAAGAATCGTTTTGGCAATTGGGTCGTCCGCGAACAGAATGGTATCTTTGGTGGCCTGTTCGCGAGCCGCGCGCAAGCGCTCAAATACGCACTGTGCGAGAATGGCCAACATCCAGAAGCTATCCTCGAGGTATCTCGCGAGATCGAACTTGTTTTTCCTCAGCACGAGGCGCGGTCCTAATAAATCGGCGCAATGACGAACGTCGAGCCAAAACAGACCGCCACGCTCTTAAGTAAGCATGCAATGTGGCTGTGGAGTTATCACGAGCAGCGAAAACGTGGACGTGGGTCTTGCGCCAAGAGGACGGGAACCAAGTCGGATCTTCCGTCAACGCTGTCGCCACGCAGGTTCACCCATGGCCATATCCAGGACGGAATTCTGAACACCTTTGTGCGAAGCCGCTAGGTCGGGGTCTTCGACCTTAACTGACAGCTGTCGATGTCGGCCCATTGATTGCATCCGAACAAATCATGATGCCGAAAGGCACTGCTGACACAGTGCGTTCATTTGCGTAATGTTACCGGCCGAAAATGTCTTGATGGCTATCGAGAAAGCCGACGAACACCTCGACGATGAACTCAGCGTCGGCGCGCGTCATCGGTGTCGAGATCGATGCGGCAGCACCATACGGCAGGATGATGCCGTTCTCCGCAAAGAAGCGTCCAAGCTCCTTCATTCGGCCTGCTCCGCCAGGCGTAAGATAGGCCTCGCGGTAGTCATTCGGGGCTTGCGCCTTCGGATGTATGCGAAACAGTGAGGCGGCTCCCGTCACACACAGCGGCGCGCCCCTGGCTGAGATAGCTCGACAAATCCCGTCCCGGACAATATCTCCAAGGATCTCAAGATGTGCAAAAGCCGCTTGATCCAGATGCCGCATTGCGGCCAGCCCCGCTATCATGGATAGTGGATTGGCCGAGAACGTACCACCTTGCGAAACCAGCGGCCGACCCGCTGAGGCATCGAATACCTTCATTACGTCCTCGCGACCGCCGATTGCTCCAATCGGCAAACCGCCCCGATGATCTTGCCCATCGTGATGAGGTCCGGAACAAGGCCGTAACGTGCTGAAGCACCCTGGAAACTCTGCCTAAGGTTGAGGACCTCATCAGCAATCACCAGAATGCCGTTTTTGCGGGCAGATTCCTGCACCGCGGCGATGAATTCCGGCTTTGGCGCAACGAGGCCACCGCGGCTCGGCATCGGATCCAGAATGATGGCAGCAAGTTCGTGCGTATTCGATGATATCAAGCGGCGCACCCCTTCAACATCATTGAAACGGAACACGACTACTTCGTCGAGCACGCTCGCAGGCATCCCGCGATAGAAGGCCGTGGACTTGGGCTCGATGGCCTCCCCCCAATTGTCGGGTGTCGCTGCTTGGCTGACCTCGACCCAGTCATAGGCGCCATGGTAGGCGCCCTCGAGCTTGGCGATCTTCGAACGTCCGGTGAAGGCCCGCGCAGCTTTGATCGCAAACAGCACCGCCTCAGTTCCCGTATTGACGAAGCGAACACGATCAACCTGCGGAATGCGGCCGCAAAGTAGTTCGGCGAGTTCGATCTCCCTCTCCGTCGGGTTCGCGAAGCAAGTGCCGCGCTGGAGCTGATGCGTTAGCGCTTCCACCACGGGCCCGAAGGCATGCCCATGGATCAACGTCGTAAAGTTGCAATTAAGGTCGAGAAACCGGCGGCCATCAGCATCGAACAGATAGCTGCCCATCCCACGCTCAATGTAGAGCGGAATTGGATTTCGTTCAATCGTTACTCGCGAGGTGCCGTCTGGGAAGACCTTGTGGGCCCGTACAAAGTTCTCGTTGGACCGCCCAGCGCTCGGAACTCCAGGCGAAATATTCGAACCTGTAATCTCCCGGTTCACAATGTCGTCCTAGATTTCTTTGCCAATGTTGCTGGGTGGGCCAACCAACAGCCGTCGTACCCGCCATAACTTTCGGCCTTGCTGTTCGGCTTCCGGGAGTGTCGGAGGGTCTCTGGAGTGACATCGAGCGAATTTGAGTAGCCCGGCGACCCGATAATCGCCAGACTATCTCCCTTTCTCCGCATTAATCTCTACGGAACTGCGGAGAGTGTCATCACTTGAATATACGGCAGACTCTAAAGGTGAACCGCCCCGGGTTTGCCGGAGGCCATTTGGTTTTAGTTATGCCGCCATGGCCGGCTGTTCCAGCATGGCGTAGTAGCGTTGCTCGGCTTCGGCCGGCGGAATGTTGCCGATGGGCTCCAGCAGCCGCCGGTTGTTGAATCAATCCACCCATTCCAGGGTCGCGAACTCGACGGCCTCGAAGCTACGCCATGGCCCGCGCCGATGGATCACTTCGGCTTTGTAGAGACCGTTGATGGTTTCGGCGAGAGCGTTGTCATAGGAATCTCCGACACTGCCGACGGACGGCCATACACCAGCTTCAGCCAGGCGCTCGGTGTACTTGATGGATACGTATTGGGCGGATTCAACCGGTCGTCGCAACACCCTGAAGTTGGAGGTTGCGATGAAAGTTGTAAGTCGACGTTCGGCGCGGTCAGGGCGAGCGCCATTGCCATCGCCAGGCCGGCCGTCTGTGGCCGGACGCGATGAACAGAATAGATTCTGGAAGGCGATTGCCACAGGGCAGAGCAGCGAAGATGCTGCGCTTAAGGCCGGATTATCGCAACCTGTCGGAAGCAGATTGTTCCGAAAGGCAGGCGGCATGCCACCAGCGATGTTCAGATCTTCGGCCAAGCCTCTCTCCGGGCGCTACCTTTCATTGGCTGAACGCGAGGAGATCGCTCTTCTAAAGGTGCAGGGCCATTCCATACGGGAGATCGGGCGCCGCTTGGGACGGGCTGCTTCGACGGTCTCCCGTGAACTGCGGCGGAACGCCGCCACCCGCGGCGGCGGGTTGGAATATCGGGCAACAACTGCCCAATGGCATGCAGACCGATCTGCCCGCCGGCCCAAGTCGACCAAGCTTGCGCTCAACGCAACCTTGCGCACTTATGTGGCGGAGAGACTTGCCGGCGGCGTCGTAGCCCCGAGCGGAGCTTATATTCCGGGCCCCGCCGTCCGGTGGAACGGCCGCCGGCATGGCCGGCGAAAGGATCGACGATGGGCCAAGGCATGGAG
>NZ_FMAI01000087.1 GCF_900094605.1 Bradyrhizobium shewense
CCGGATCGAACTGATCGATGATCGCACCGCGGAGCTCACGCATGCTCGGGTGAGCTCCCCAATTCGGCCAACAGCAGGTCGTTGATGTCCTGACCCTGCGTGTGAGGCATGACCAGCCGGACCCGCTTGCGCGCGGCAAGCCAACGGTCCCGGCACGCAGCAGCGGCCCGTTGACCCGTTCCGCTCATATCGTGATCGACGAGGATCGTCAGGCTCTGCACATGCTCGAGAACAGTGAAGTTGCTGATGCCGTTAGCATCGAGTACCGACCAGGCTGGTCCCAAACCGAGCATGATGCCGGAAAGGCTGGTTTCGACGCCCTCGCCGATCACGAGCTCGGTCGAAAGCGCTGGTGAAAGCCGGATGACGCCGCCGCTCTTGGGGCCAAGGCTCATCGGCGGCCCGGCGGCGGCCGCATCGCGCGTCAACGGCCGCCGATGAACACCGACCGGCTCGCCCGTGGTGGTGTCCTGGATCAGCGCGACAAGCGCGGGTGCCGTCGTGCCCCGGAACGGGCAACGTGGATGGAAGCCCAGGACATCCAGCGCTTCATCGGGAACGATGATGCCGCGATGGGCGAGATACCGCTCAGCGAGCGAGCCGCGCAGCGGCAACACGCCGTCCCAGATTTGGAGCGCACGGCGAATGCGAACGGCATCGTCGGTTTCCTCACGATGAACCGGACGCGGTATTTGCCTGGTGACGCCGAACGAGGGACCCAAATAACGAAGAGCGTAGACGATGGCGTCCCCAACGGAACAACCGAGCTGACGCTCGAGAAAGCTGATGATGTCTCCACCACAGCCGTTCTCGTGATCGAACCAGAGCCCGGCGCTGGCGCCCTGCAGGCTCAGAGCAAATGAACCGCGATTGCCCCAGCGCAATTGACGCTTGGTGCTGAGGCGGCGATTGGGGTGACCGAGGAACGACTGGACGATCTCAGCCGCACGGGCGCGCAGTTCCTGCCGCGCGCCGTCGTCGAGCGTGCTATGATCGTGGCAAGGGTTATTGCGTGTGTTCACGGCTGCGCGTTCGTTTACCTGTGCAAACACGCGTCGGTTTCGCGCTCACGGATCGCCGCGGGCTTCTCCTGATGAGCCGCGCGATCTTCGGCAACGCGCAGCTCGACAGCACGCTCCAGCTCATCCGCCGCAGTGATACGCTCAATATCGCGGAAGGCATTGCGCATGGAGCGATGCAACGGGATCGGCGGCTTCGGCTTTCGGCCGGGCGGGACGATTGTGAAACTCATGGGATGACCTCCGCTGCTGCGGGGTCGTCAGCCCTGGCATCATCACCGCGCGCGGGTGACCGAGCCAGGACCGGAAGCGACCCTAGGTTCAGATAGAAAAAACCCCGCCGCGCTGAGTCGACGAGGTTCTCTCATTGAGCCGGAAGCCGTCCTGCCTGGAAGATTTGGCTAGGGATTATTTGTCCGCCTTATCCAATGCCTTGCTCTTCGCCGCTGCTTGCCTGTTTCAGGAATTCAGACTTCACATAGCCGAGGTGGCCAGGGTGCGGTGGCTCCTCAATCCCGAACAACAGGTGAGCTGCTCTGAGCGTGTGGATCAGAGGCTGATGCCTTTCCAGCGGCTCGATGCCGCACTCCCACAGCAGCGCGAAGATGCGTTCCCATAACAGGCGCTCTGGAGTCTTTTTGTTCGGCGGCTGCTCCAGCAGTTCACTCAGATCGACGTCGCCTCTCAGCAAGTACTCAATTCTGACCCAGCCGTCGTCGATTGCCACCAAGAGCCGCCCCCATTTCTCGTGCTCGGGAACTTCGTCTTCATTAACGCTCGTATCGAATACATATGGAACCCATGGATTCTCGGGCAGATCTCCATACCACCCGCTGTCGGGCACATCTTGATCCCGTGCAGCGTTAAATGCTCTGCGCACGTTCGGTAGCTGCTCCATGAGCCCGGAGACGACGCGTAGCTTTACCTGAAGGTCGTCAAGTAGCCCACGAGTCTCCGCAACCGAACGGAACCGCGCCACTCTCCAGTATAGGTGTCCGGCCTCTCGGATCCTGTGCTCCACATGGCGAGCCACTTCGTTGGCGCGTGTCGGTCGATCGAACAGATCAGGTTCGGCCACAGCTCCCCAATCCGGTCCGACGTAGTCGACTATTGTTTCGATTGGGCCAAAGGCCTTGAGCACGGCCGCCAGCTGAGCGCGCGTTTGAGCTGGATCATCCGAGATCCATGTCTCTGTCGGCCAGTTCGGACCACGAGGCATTGGGTTGAGGGACGCAATTTTGGCTAGCTAAATCTTCCAACGGAATGCCCGTTGCTCCATTTTGGTTCCGGTGAAGCGCAGACATTGTCACGACGAGGCAGTTGGCGCGATGCCGCGGGAACACCTGAGATTCGGATGGTAGCAGGAAATCGACACGGAGCCCAATTGGAGGAGGAAGGCCCCACAAAAATCGGTCCTCGCCGCATGCTTAACGAGACTCAGGTGCTGGGGATCATCCCCGTGAGCCGCACCACCCTGTACCGCATGGAGAAGTCGGGCCGCTTCCCCCAATCGACCTACATCAGCCCGAACCGGCGCGTCTGGTTTGA
>NZ_FMAI01000025.1 GCF_900094605.1 Bradyrhizobium shewense
CGCACGCGGTTACGGACTCACAGGGACTACCCGCCCTGCCCGCACCTCTCATGCCGACGCTGCCGCGTCCACCGCAAGCCCGGCTCGCGACAGTGACGACACATGATCGCCCCTCTTGGATGAGCCGGGATGCGCAAGACATACGCCGAAACCGAATTTCGGTAAAGTGGAATATTTTCGGCGACGAGGATTGACAGACGGCGACACAGGCTCGGTCGCGTAGCCCGGATGGAGCGCCAGCGTAATCCGGGACAGTGCAAAATGCCGGGCAAGCGGCCCGGATTACGCATTCGCTCCATCCGGGCTACGAGCGCCGCTCAGGCCGACATCGCTCGGTTGCGTCCGAACGGGTCGACCACACGCACGATCTCACAGATCGCGACGAGGCCGGCGAGCCAGACCGCGCTGGTCAGTCCAATGCGCGTCACGATCGCGGCGGTGAAGGCGCCCTCGCCGCCGAGGAGCGGCGTCGCGGCGAGCAGCGCGAGCTCGTAAATGCCGTAGGCGGCGATGAGCGTGATCGCCAGCGCCAGCGGCGTGCGGCCCTGCGGCAGCAGGCCGAGCACCACCGACGAGGCCGCGGTCGCCAGAAGCGCGGCCGCGCCGATCACGAAGCCCCAGGCAATGGTGCTGGCGTCAACGGGATAATGCAGCACGCCGAAACCGATGGTCTGGTTGACGAGCCAGGCACCGGTGACGACGAGCAGCGCCGGACGCTGCGGCACCATCGCCGCGGCAATGACGGCGAAGGCCGCGAACGGCGTGGCGCACGCGAACGCAAAACTTGCGAGCGCGCATGAGGCCGTCAGCAGCGCAAAGCAGAACATCGGCGCAAGGCGCGGCGCGACCGGGTGAAGCCGGAAGCGATCGTCGCCAGACGGCAGGATGCTGAGAGCCATGGGTAAATCTCCTTCTTTCGAATTCTAGTCCATTTAGGGGCGCGTGACGAAAATCAGAACGTTGCGCCGGCCTTGAGCAGATAGGTGCGGCCGGGCAGCGGATAGGCGCTGAAGCGGCCGTCCGTGAAGGTGCTCGCGATGGCATAGTCGTAGTAGAGCGCGTTCAGCACGTTGTTGACGCTGAGGGACCAGAAGTAGCGCTCAACCTGGCCGCTGAGCTTGAGATCGATCGTGCCGTTGGCGGGGATCGGCTTCTGGGTGCCCGCCTGGTCGTTGTCCATGCGACGCTCGCTCCAGAAGCGCGCGGTGGCATCGAGCACCACGTAATTCTGCCAGATGTTCCAGGTGACGCCCGCACTCGCCGTGTAGCGCGAGACCAGCGGCACGTCGTTGCCGGCCCAGATGCCTTCGCGGAAGACCGCGCTTGTATAGGCCACGCCGGAGCGCAGCAGCAGGGCGTCGTTGACGCGATAGGATAGACTGGTCTCAGAGCCGTAGCGGCGGGTCGGATCAAGATTGGTGTTGTAGAACAGGACCGGATTGAAATGGACCTCGTTGGTGAGATCCATCAGATAGACACTGCTCTGCAGCTGCAACCCGCCGCCCTTGATGCGAACACCGCCCTCAATGTCCTGCGAGGTCTGGGTCCTGAGCTGGAACGTTTGCGGGATCGCAGCGAAGGTAAAGGGATCGAACGAAGGCCCTGAGGACAGGCGCTCGTCGACATCAGGCGTGCGGAACGCGCGCGCAACGCGGCCGAACAGCGAGACCTGGTCGTTGAGGCGATGCTCGGCGCCGAGATGCAGCGCATATTGGGTCTCGTTGCTCGTCAGCGGCAGCGCGCCGATGTCGGCGTTGAACGGAGCTGCCGGGTCGAAATTGTCGCGTGCCGCAAGCCTGACGTACTGCACACGCGCGCCGTAGGAGATGTCCGTCGTGGGCGCGATTCCGAATGTGTGCTGGAAATAACCCGCAACCGTCTGCTGCCTGAGGTCGTAATTGTGCCATGGGGAGAGCCCCTGCCCGGCGCCGCGGTTCTGCTCAAATCTCGCATCGTAATAGTCGATGCCGGTCAGGAGCTGCGACGGCATGCCGAGCAGCAGGCTCTTCACGCTGAGCCGCGGCGTGATCGACCATGTCGTCAGATGGGAACCGACATAGGTCGACGTGAAGAACGCCGGAACCGGCGTCGGGGTGGAGAAGAAAGCACTCTGCTGCTTCTTGTCGCGCACGCCGCCGTCGACGATGAGATCGACGCCGTTGACCAGGGTCTTGGTGAAACCCGCAGTCGCGCCAAAACCCTGCTGGTTGGCGTAGTTGAAGGGCGTGCTGGTCCCTCGCCGGTTGGCCCTGAGCTCGTCGAGGCCGATGGAGGGATCGACGGTGCGGCCGCCCGGCAGTCGCAGCTCCTGATTGTCGCCAGTGACGGTGAGAAAAGCGGTCAGGCCGGGCGTGGTGTAATTGAGATTGCCGACGCCATTCTGCTGGGAATAGCGGTTGTTGTCGCGATAGCCATCGGTCCTGACCGTATTGCCGTAGAACGAGGTCGACCACGGACCGGAATTGAGCGAGGTCGACACGTTGCCGAGCCTGGTGTTGAACGAGCCGAAGCCAGCCTCGATGCGCGCGGTCACGGGCGGTCCGCCAACGCCATTTTTGGTAACGATGTTGATCACACCGCCGACCGCGTTGTCGCCGTAGAGCACCGCGCCGGAATTGCCCCGCGTGATCTCAATGCGTTCGATCGAATTGAGCGGGATGGTGGAGAGGTCCACCTGCGCCATGTCGATGTCGTTCAACCGCCGGCCGTTGACCAGCACCAGCGTGTTGGCGGTGGCAAAGGCGCCGAAGCCACGCAGGTCCACGCTGGTCTTGGCGCCGATCTGGCCGCCATAGAGCGTCGTGATCTGGGCCCCCGGCGTCTGCGTCGCGATGATCTCAGCAAGCGTCTGCGATGGCGAATGCGCGATATCCTCGGCCGTGATAACGGTCGTGGCGGCCCCGACGATGCCGCCGCTGCCGGCGGCAGCCTTACCGCCGGAGCCGGATGAGCCGGCGCCATTGCCTGCCGGCGCGTCATTCGTCCTCACCCGCTGCCGCGTCGCCTCGCCGTCACCGATCGCCCTGGCGCGCGTGCGGTTCTGATCGTCGGGCCTGGTCACTACGATCGGCGGCAATTGCTCGGCAAGCGCCTGCTGGGCGAAGGCGGAGGACAGATCGAGCGAATGGAGGGAAACGGATGCGAGCAGGCCGGCGCTGAGGCGCCTGGCAGCAGGGACAAGACGGGACACAATTGTAACCTCGGTATGACGTCAGTGGCACGTCACAGCGAACGAGGTTTCACGGCAGAGCGATGGATGCTCCGGTGAAGCTAATGTCTGTACTCCCCGACCGACATCTTCGCGTGTGACCACGGCTGACGGCAGGTCTCCTGGCTCGCGGGTCGTGACCTTTCGTCGCCTTCCCAGGACCGAGATTCCCAGTGGCATGAGACGAAAGATTCACCGCTTACAGTTGCGGGGGCAGCCGTGGCGTTGAGACAAATCCCTGCGTTGGGACAATCCCGCACCACATTCCCTTTTGATCTCCGTGAGGAGAACCGTCGCCGATCATTTACGAGCCGTTGGCCGCGGGAGTCAATCGACCGGTGCATGCCGGGCGCTCAGGTCCGCCCTCGCACCCGTTGCGCCTGGGCCCAGGCGACAGCGACGTCGCGCGGCGGAACATCGACGCGCTTGATCGGGGTCAATTCGCCGGAGGCCGAGACGATGGCGGTCTCCTCGCGGCGACAGCGCGTGCAGACAAAGCGCACCTCGTGCGGAGACGCCGACCAGCTCGACCGCTTCACATTGGCCGCCATCGGCCAGGCATCACAATGCGAGCACGACACCAGAAATCGACCGGGATCGAGCATACCCATTTCCATCGGACTCCACGTCCTGCCCACTTGCTTCAATGATTAACCCAAGTGAATCGTTCCGGTGTCCCAGCACCGCCGCTGGGTGCGCTGCGAGAAAGCGGTGGCCTCAGCGCGCGCCCCTGAGGGTGCAGGAGGTGGTGCAGGTTACCGTGGTGCCGCGATCGCATGATTTGCAGGCACTGACGCACTGGTTCATGTCGCGGGGATTGTAGCTGTAGTTCCGCATCGGGCAGGTCGGCGTCGAGCCGGTGATATCCTGCTCCTGGTCGCAGGCCGCCGTCATGAGCGCGAATAGGATCACGGCAACGAGGCGCATGTGATTGCCCTGTCAAACATGGCAAATGACACTCGCGAGGTGCGCTGCATTGCAGCGAACCCCGGCCTTTCCACCACGAGCGATCGCTCGCGAGGTCAAGGATGCGCGCCAAACCTTAAGAACGGATTGCAGCCGGCGTCAGGCAGCAGCCTTGGTCGCGATCGCCTGCCGCATGTCCACCGCCAGCTGACGGTACTGTTCCGAGAGTTTCAGATAGAACTCGCGCTTGGTGCTGTCGGTGGCGAGCTTGGCGATCAGCTCGCATTCGGCGGTGAGCGTCTCGAACCGTTCCAGCCTGTCCTGAAGTTCCGTCATCGGCGTGTCCCCGTCAAACGCCTCAAGGACATCCAACCTAAGCCCGGGAAATAGGTCACGGCGAACATCGTTATCGAGTAGAAACGTTTTTTCCGGACAGGGCGGGCTGGGTCAACAAAAACGGCTATTTCTGCTCCAGCCGCCAGGCACCGTCCCACCCCTCTTCCGGCGGCTTGGCCTCGAATTGCGCGATGCGGCCGAGCATCGTGCGCGAGGGGCCGTCACCGGGGACGGCTTCGAGCGCGGCGTTGAAGGCGGCGCGCGCCTCGTCGAAGCGGCGGGCCCGATAGGCAGCGAGCGCTTCGGCATAATGCGCGCGCAGGCTGTCCTGCGCGCCGGTGAGTGCGCCCGCCCGCGCCATCACCTCGAAGATCGGCTGCGGCGCGCTCTGGCCGGCGACCGCCAGATGATCGATCTCGCGCAGCTCGAGCCGCGCTCCGATCGCGTCAGCAGTTGCCTGCGAGATCAGGATGCGGGTGCCGTAGACCTTGTTGACGGCCTCCAACCGCGAGGCCAGGTTCACGGCGTCGCCCATCACGGTGAAGCTCATCATCAGCTCGGAGCCGATGCTGCCGGTCAGGACCTCGCCGGTGGCGATGCCGATCCGCAGGTCACACGGCGCCGGCATGGCGCGGATGCCGAGCAGGTCGGGCAGCTGCTTCTGCAGCGCGGGCACCTGGTCGACCATCTCGGTTGCGGCGATGCCGGCCAGGAGCGCCTGCTCGTCCTCCTCGATGAAGGGCGGGCCCCAATAGGACATGATGGCGTCGCCGATATATTTGTCGATGATGCCGCGATTGCCCCTGATCGGTCCGGACATCACCGTGAAATAGTGGTTCATCACCCTGACGAGGCCGCGCGGGGTCATGCCCTCGCTCATCGAGGTGAAGCCGCTCATGTCGCAGAACATGATGGTCATGACCCGGCGCTCGCCGTCGATCGCGACTTCGGGCCGGTCGATCAGCCCCTGCACCACCTTGGGATCGATGTAGCGGCCAAAGGTCTCGCGGATGCGCTCGTTGTGCCTGAGCTGCTCGGTCATGCGGTTGAAGGCCGCGGCGAGCTCGCCGATCTCGTCCTGCGTGGAGACGGTGATGGTCTTGTCGAAGCGGCCGGCCTCGACTTCGCGGGTGCCGGCGAGCAGCAGCCGCACCGGGCGCGTGATGCCGCTGGACACCAGGAGCGCAAAGGCAAAGCCGACGATCGCCGCGAGCACAGTCACAATGGCGGAGATGACGATCGCCTGATGCTGACGGCCGATCACTGTCCTTGTCGAGGCAAAGACCTGCTTCAACATGTCCGCGCGGATGGTGTCGATCCTCTGATTGAACTGATCGCGCAGTGTATCGAGATGCTCCAGCGTGCCACGCACCTCGGTCATCTGCTTGTCATCGACCTGCTTGAGCAGCTTGGCATGATCCTCATTCATTGCCTGCCGAAGTTCGGTGAGCGCGGTTTCGATGCGCGTCTCGATCCGCGCCAGCCCGGCATTGTCGGACGGCGTTCTGGAATCGTCGATGATCGCGTTGATGAGCGTGCGTGCGGCCTCCGCCTCGTCGTCGATCTTGCGATCGGCCTCCTCAAACTCTCGCAAGCGCGCCGCGTAGGCTTCCTCCTCCGACGGCGCCTGCATTTTCATCATCACCATTCGCCGCAGCGCCACCGACCGCTCCAGCGAGCGAATGTTGGCACGCGCCAGATGTCCATAGGCCGGGATGTAGCGGTTGGTCAGCTCGTCGAGGAGGATTCCGACCTGGCTCGACATCACCATCGACAGGATCGAGGTGACCAGCATCAGGACGATCAATCCGAGGGCGATACCGACGATCTTGCGCCTGATCGACTGGTTGAAAATCGGCATAGAAGGACAAAAGCCAAAGGGACGGAGCGAGGGAACTCCATACACCGGATCTGGCTGCGGGAACACGCGCAATCTGGGCTTGTGACGCCCAGAACCAAGCCAAGCCGTCGCGCGGGCCCGGATCGTTAACAAAGGTTAACCGAACTGACCTTTGCTCCCGAGCCGAAGTTCCCTCGTCACATCCGTATTTTGCCGCATTGTTGCGACAGCGTGGGGAATGCGAAACGATGCCGTAGCATCGTTTTCGATGTCGTTGATTCTCAAGCCGCATGTCGTCGCGGACCTTGGTTTGTAGTGGTTCGCAGGGGGACCATGGGATGAACCAGTGCCTACGCTCGCTCGCGTGTCTCGTTGCCGTGGCCGCAATGGCCCTCCTTCCCACCGAGCTGGCGGCCAAAAGCAGCCACAAATCGTCCGCACCGAAAAAATCGCATGAGGCGAAAGCCGGCAAGCAACGTCATGCGGTGGCCAAGTCCCGTCACGGCAGGCATGCCGAGGCCAAGCGCAAGTCGAAGAAGACCGGCGACGAGCCGTCAGAGAAGCCGGCCGCCCCGCCCCTCACCGGCGACCTCGCCGCGCTGAAGGATGCGATCGACCTCGCGCGCAAGGGCAAGACGGATGATGCGAGCGCGGCGCGCGACCGCATCACTGATCCCGCCGGACAGAAGCTCGCCGACTGGTTCATGCTGCGCCATTCCGAGAGCACCGCCAATTTCAAGCGTTATGCCGCCTTCCTTGCCGCCAATCCGGGTTGGCCGAGCAGCGCCCTGCTCCGCCGCCGCGCCGAGGCGCGGCTGTGGCAGGAGAAGGCCGACGCGGCCACCGTGCACAAATTCACCATGGACCGCCCGACCAGCGCCAAGGGCAAGTTCGCCCTCGCCCGCGTGCTGCTCACTGAAGGCGACGCCGACAGGGCTGCCCGCCTCGTGCGCGAGGCCTGGCGCACCGACGAATTGTCCGAGCGCAGCGAGGAGGATTCCTACGAGGCGTTCCGCGATCTGCTCAACTCCGAGGATCATCGCGCCCGCATGGACAAGCGGCTCGGCGCCAAGGACTATGCCGGTGCGCGGCGCGCGGCAAAACGGCTCGGCGAGGATGCGCTGGCGATCGTCAAGGCCTGCGCCGCCGTCACCGGCAAGGCCAGCAAGGCCAACTATTATCTCGAGGACGTACCGACTGAAGCGCGCCGCGATCTCGGCTATGTGCTGTGCCGCGCCCAATGGCACCTCCAGAAGGACCGCATCGACGATGCCGCCGAGGTGATCCTGGCCGCCGCGCCCGACACCATGGCCGCGCAGGACACCGACGCCTGGTGGCGCGAGCGTCGCCTGCTCGCGCGCAAGCTGCTCGACCAGGGCAAGTTCAAAACGGCGTATGATGTGGTGCGCACGGCCGCGGTGCCCGAGAAGGAAGTCTACCGCGTCGACTATCATTTCATGTGCGGCTGGATCGCGCTGCGCTTCCTGAGCGATCCCCAGGCGGCCATGGTGCACTTCGCCGCCATCGACGCAGGCTCGGCCAATCCGATCGCGCTGTCGCGTGCCCATTACTGGCGCGGCCGTGCCGCCGAGGCGATGGGCGCGACGGCCGATGCGCGCATGAGCTACCGGGCGGCCGCGCGCTATCCGACCGCCTATTACGGCCAGCTTGCGCGCGCAAAGCTCGGCCTCGATCGCATCGAGCTGCGACCGCCCTCGCCCGTGCTGGCCGCGCTCGACACTCCGCCCGCAGACGAGCGCGTGCGCGCCGCCGACATGCTATACGGCATCGGCGAGCGCGACACGGTGTTTTATTACGCCGAGGATTACGCCAAGGAGAGCACCGACGTCGCGGCCCTCGAGGGCCTCGGCGAACTCGCCGGACAACACCGCGACGCGCGCGTGATGCTTGAGGTCGGCAAGTCGGCGCTGGCGCGCGGACTCGCGCTCGACCATTACGCTTTTCCGACCATCGGCATCCCCGAGCACCAGCAGGTCGCGCCCGCGATCGAGACCAGCGTGATCTATTCGGTGGCGCGCACCGAAAGCTCGTTCGACCAGCGCGACAAGTCGCCGGCCAATGCGGTCGGGCTGATGCAGGTGACACCTGAAGCCGGCCGCGACACCGCCAAGCGCTTCGGCCTGACTTACGACTGGGACAAGATGGTCTCCGATCCCGTCTACAACACGCAAATGGGCGCGGCCGAGCTCAGCGCGCTGCTGTCGGAATATCGCGGCAACCAGATCATGACCTTTGCCGGCTACAATGCCGGCCGCGGCCGCGTGCGCGAATGGGTGCAGGCCCGCGGCGACCCCAGGGATCCCAAGGTCGATCCGGTCGACTGGGTCGAGCGCATCCCGCTGTCGGAGACGCGCAACTACGTCCAGCGCGTGATCGAGAACGTGCTGGTGTACCGCGCCAGGTTCGAGGGCAGCAGCATGGTCGCCGGCAAGTCCGACCAGCGCGTCACGACGCAGGAAGTGAGCGCGGCACCAACGGGATCGGCCGCAGCCCCCTCACCCTAGCCTCGCCACCGCCGGGGCTGGACGCGGCGCGGGCTGGACGCGGGACTGCGGCCGACTGTTCTGCGCGGCCGTCATCGAGTTAGCCGTCACCTCCTTCCATGGTCAGAAGGTCGTACTCGCGCAGATATGCCTCGGCCAATGAGCGCGACAGCGCGCCCATCTGAATCATCCAGGCCCAGCTCGAGATCGCCGTCAGCACCGCGATCGCCTCGAACGGGATGCGGGGCCACAGCATGTCCATGGCCGTCTGCTGACGGTAGCAACCGTAGTCGCAATACCGCTCTTGCTTGGACACATGCCGGACGTAACTCGCACCCAGCGGCCGCGCGCATGCGCTGCAGACGCCGCCGTGGCAGGGATGTTCCCGATTGACGAGCATGAATCTCAATGCCGTGTCCTCTCCTGCCGAATGCGTCCTGCCAGCCTGACGGCTCAAGATGCCGCGCGCGTACGTCCCTCGATCAACGGCGCGGCCTCGTGATGAAGCGCGTAGCAATCGTAGCCGCAGTAGCGCAGCAGCGTCCTGGCATCGCGCAGATAGCCACCATCGATCTCCTCGCAGCACCAAAGGCACGACGTCTTGCGGAACGGGGTTCTGCCGTTCACCAATATGAATCTCACGTGGCACCTCCCAACGCGAAACAGTAGACCAAGTCGACCAGAGAGGCGGACGGCGGTGGCGCGCAGATATGGTTGCGGCCGTCGGGATTGTCTCTGTTCCGCTCGACCTTCTGGGACGGGATCAGGATGTATTTGCCGTCTTCCCGGCGCCGCGCGTAGATCCTGCCGTCGACGTAGCGAATCTCGGTCGGGTAGCAATCGGCATTGTTGCAGCAGCTCAGAACCGGATTGTCCGGCATGTGCCAGCTCGAATAGAACTTCTCGTGCAGCAGTTGATCCTGAGCCGGATGGTGACGATGTGAACCATCCTGTCCGACTTCGTCGGCCTCCACGCCCGTCACCAGCGGAAGCGGCAGCGCGATCGCCAACAGGAGCTTGCAGGTACGGTTCAACGCAGCCTCCCGACGAAGAAATTGCCTGAGGTGGCAGACGCGGCGGCTGGTCCTCAGGCCGCCTGATATCGGAACAACCAGCGGCGGTCGCGCTCGCGGCGCGCCCTGAACCGGTCGAGACATTTCCTCGAGCAGAGCGGCGTCCGCCAGGAATAGTATCGGATCAGGCCAAACTTCGCCGCGCAGACAGCACAGCCTTTGGTCTCAGGACGGCGCTCGGAGTAGTCGGGGCTATCGCACATCATCCTCTCCTCTTGACCTCTTAGGGGTCCCGGCTTCCTTGTGCGCAAGCACGGGTCGCCACGGTCGTCACGGAAAATGCGGCTTCTCAATCGTGACCGCCAATTCATCCGGCAAGTCAGGGGGCGGATGCAGAGCCTGGCTCGTTGGGGGCAACACCGCCGAGCCTTCAGCAATTTGTGCTCCGCAATCGTCTCCTCTTGATTGGCTGCAAAACTAGGCCGACTGCAACGCATCGCTCAATTGTACGGAGGTAAATGCACGCTAGAACTAGGGTTGTGCGAGCTATACGTAGGTTTGGCCGTAGTTTTGCGGACCTCTGCCCGCCTGCGCAACGACACGGCGCAACGCGCGCAAGCTGCACGGCAACCGGGAGTTTTGCCGAGAATCCGACTTTGGTCGGGGGCAATTGCCCCTGTTCTGGCAAAGTGCTCTACTCGCCTTGACGCTAGCGCGCCGGGACGCTTGCGATGATGCCTGGCCAAATCACGAAAATCGGGACTTCGGCCGCACAATTCCTGCTCGGCGGCCTTGCGGCGCTTCGATCATTCGGCAACGGCGAGAAGGACCGGTCCGCGGTCGCTGACGCCTCGCGGCAGAACACCGATCTGCGTGACGCCATGAAGCAATGGCGCGAGGTGTTCGAGCACAATCCGGTCATGTACTTCATGGTCGATCCGTCCGGAACGGTGCTCAACGTGAATACGTTTGGCGCCGCACAACTGGGCTACACGACGGCCGAGCTGATCGGCCAATCCGTGCTGAACGTCTTCTTCGAGGAAGACCACGACTTCGTTCGTCAATGCGTCGCTTTGTGCCTCACGACCGTGGACCAGTCGCATACCTGGGAGATTCGCAAGTTCCGGAAGGACGGGTCGGTGCTCTGGGTCCGCGAAAACGCCAAGGCGATGCTGCGCGGCGACGGCACGCCGATCCTGCTGGTCGCTTGCGAGA
This sequence comes from Bradyrhizobium shewense, assembly GCF_900094605.1. Lineage (GTDB taxonomy): Bacteria > Pseudomonadota > Alphaproteobacteria > Rhizobiales > Xanthobacteraceae > Bradyrhizobium > Bradyrhizobium shewense. Next base: position 11,023 of record NZ_FMAI01000025.1, read on the forward strand.
ACATCACCCAGCGCAAGGAGACCGAGGATGCGCTGCGACAGAGCGAGGCCTATCTCGCCCAGGCCCAGGAATTGAGCCACACCGGCAGCTTCGGCTTGAACCTCGCCACCGGCGAGGCGGTCTGGTCGAGGGAGACCTTCCGCATCTTCCGATGCGATCCTGCGACGAAGCCGACCCTGAACTTCGCCTTTCAGCGCATCCATCCGGAAGATCGCGACATAGTCCGCAGCACCCTCGATCGGGCCTACCGGCTGGCGGAGGATTTCGATCACGAATACCGCCTGCTGATGCCCGACGGATCGATCAAATATCTCCATTCCGTGGCGCGCGCCGTGCGGCACCCATCCGGGCGCATCGAGTTCGTCGGAGCGGTGACCGATGTCACGATTGCGAAGGAAGCGGAACAGAGGCTGCGTCGCAGCGAAGCCTATCTGGCCGAAGCCCAACGCCTCAGCCAGACGAGCAGCTGGGCCTGGGACGTTCATCGTCAGGAGTTCGCCTACCGGTCGGCTGAACTGTACCGACTGTTCGGGTTTGAGCCGGACCAGACCGATCTCCCGGCCCGGGCTTTTCAGCAACGTATCCTGCCGGAGGACTTTCGGCGGATTGTCGAGGTGGAACGTGAAGCTGTCAGGCAAAAGCAGCCCTTCCAGATCGACTTCCGGATTGCGCGCCCCGACGGTTCGATCAGACGCGTCCACAGCGAGGGACATCCTGTGATCGGCCGCGACGGCGAGGTGATGGAAATCATCGGCACGCACGTGGACGTCACCGAGCAGTTCGCGGCGAAAGATGCGCTGCATAAGGCGTTCGACGAGCTCAAGACATCCGAACAGCGCTTCCGCGACTATGCCGAAACCGCATCGGATTGGTTCTGGGAGACCGGGCCGGACCACCGCATTACCAGGATATCGGAGCATGCCGAAACCTCCAGCGCGGCGCCGAAGGGCCTGATCGGCCTGACCCGCTGGGACATTCCGCCCGACGCCGAGTTCGAGCCGGAGAAATGGGAGCAGCATCGCGTGGCGCTCGATGCCCACGTTGCGTTCCGCGATCTGATCTACCGCAGCAGGGATGGTAACGGATCTCCAATCTACGTGCGAACCAGCGGCAAGCCGTTCCATGATGCGACAGGCAATTTTCTCGGCTATCGCGGCGTCAGCAGCGACGTCACGGCGGCGATCCGCGTCGAGCAGGCGGAAGAGGCGCTGCGCAAGGCGCAAGGCGAGCTCGCCCACGTCACCCGCGTCACGACGCTCGGCGAACTGACCACCTCGATCGCCCACGAAATCACACAGCCCCTTGCCGCGGTGATCTCCAATGCGGACGCTTGCATCGCTTGGCTTGACCGCGACCCCGCCGACCTGAAGGCCGCGCGCCGTTCCGCAGAATGGATTGTCGAGGACGCCAATCGGGCAAGCGAGGTGATCCGCCGGATCAGGGCGCTTGCGAAAAAGACCGAGATCGAGATGGCTCCACTCGACATCAACCAGGTCGTCAGGGAGGCAGTGGCGCTGGTTCGGCGCGAGCTGGCGATCCATGCGGTGTCGGTGCGAATGGAGTTGGCGTCCGACCTGCCCAGGATTTGCGGCGACCGGATCCAGCTTCAGCAGGTGCTGATCAACCTGGTGGTGAACGGCATCGATGCCATGCATGCCAATGTCGACCGCCCGCGCGAGTTGGCGATCCGCTCGAGCCGGACGGACGACGACCGCCTGCTCCTCACCGTGACGGACAGCGGTGTCGGCCTTGGCAAAGACGTCAAGGAACGCATCTTCACTCCCTTCTTCACGACCAAATCGGGCGGTCTGGGAATGGGACTCTCGATCTGCCGATCGATCATCGAGGCTCATGCGGGCCGGCTTTCGGCCATTCAAAATGAAGGGAGTGGTGCAACATTCCAGATCGCCCTGCCCTTGCCAAACAAGGACACGTCGTGACTGATCATGCCAAGCAGGCCCAGGCGAGCGCCGGTGATCCGATCGTCCTGATCGTCGATGATGATCCGTCGATGCGCCGTGCGCTCACCAATCTCTTTCAATCGGTCGGCCTTAAGGTCGAAGCCTTCAGTTCGGCGGCGGAAATCATGGAGGCGAAACCGCCTGCAGTCCCCAGTTGCCTCGTGCTCGACATCCGCCTGCCCGGCTTGAGTGGCCTCGACCTCCAGGCGGACCTCGCCAAAGCCAATATTCACACGCCCATTATCTTCATCACCGGTCACGGCGATATTCCCATGACCGTAAGAGCCATGAAAAGCGGTGCCGTCGATTTTCTGACCAAGCCGGTGCGCGACCAGGACATGCTGGATGCGGTGCAGGCGGCGATCGAACGCGATCGCAAGCGGCGCGATGCCGAGCAGTCGATCTCAGGCGTGAGATCCCGTTACGAGGGGCTGACGGCGCGCGAACGCGACGTCCTCGCCCTGGTTGCGTCCGGCCTGATGAACAAGCAGGTCGCCGCCGAGCTTGGATTGGCCGAAATCACCGTGAAGATCTATCGCGGCCAGATCATGCGGAAAATGGCGGCGAAGTCGTTGGCCGACCTCGTCAGAATGACCGACGCGCTCGGAATCCCGCGCAACAGGGGTCATCTGCAAACCTAAGTATGCTTTCCAATCTCGCTCCGGTGGCCCACCTTGCCTCGAGCGGCTGAATCGTGGCCGGCGGCTCCCCGTGCAGGAGCGATTATATTGTCAGCGTCTTCGATCGTTTCCGTCATTGATGATGATGCCTCCGTTCGCCTTGCGACGAACAACCTGCTGACGTCGCGCGGGTACACGGTCTACACCTTTGGTTCGGCTCACGAATTTCTCCAATCCGCCGAACTGGAGACGACCTGCTGCGTGATCACGGACGTGCAGATGGCGGTCATGAGCGGCGTCGAGCTGCTGACGCATATGCGCGGCCTCGGGCGCATCACGCCCTTCATTTTCATGACGGCTTTTCCGGACGAGGCCGTGCGCGAGCGGGCACTGAGGGCCGGCGCGATCTGCTTTCTCGCCAAGCCGTTTTCAACGCCGGCCCTGATCCAGTGCCTGGAGACCGCACTGTCGGACCCCGGCGACGCCACGATGTGAAGCGACGGCGCCCCGTCCCGCCGGGTCCCCAGACCAGGACACGCCTGCGGCCATGCGTCGTGCTCAATCCACCTTGATGTTGGCCGCCTTGATCATTGGCCACCATTTGGCGATCTCGGCCTTCTGACGGGTGCCGAGCGCTTCGGGCGTGAGCTGGTCCTTGGGCGTCATCTCCAACCCCTGGCTTTCGAGCTGCTTCTTCACCGCCGGATCGTTCAGCGCCTCCACCGCCGCAGCATTGAGTTTGGCAACGATCTCCTTTGGCGTGCCCTTCGGCACCCACATGCCCGACCACAGCGTCATGTTGAAACCCTTCAAGCCCGCCTCCTCCGCGGTCGGAATCTCAGGCGCCGAGGACAGGCGCTTGCTGTCGGTGATGGCGTAGGCGCGGATGGTGCCGGCGCGGACCTGCGCGATGGAGTTGGAGGTCTGGTCGATGATGACGTCGATCTGGCCGGCGATGAGATCGTTCAGCGCGGGCGCGGTGCCGCGATACGGCACGTATTGCAGCTTGATGCCGGAGACGCTCTCGAAATAGACGCCGGCGATGTGGCTGCCGGAGCCGGCGCCGGCGGTGCCCGCTGTCGGCGGCGACGGCCGGGACTTCAGCCATTCGATCAGCTCTTTCAACGAGGTCGCGGGCACCGCGTTCTTGCTGACGACGATCATCGGATTGCTCGGCAGCAGCACCACCGGCTCGAGGTCGGCAACGAGGTCGTATTTGAGCTTGTAGACGGCCCCGTTGGCGACGTGAGTGCCGAGATGGCCGAAGGAGATCGTGTAGCCGTCCGGCGGCGATTGCACGGCGCGGCCGACGCCGATCGACCCGCCCGCACCGGTGACGTTCTCGACCACGAGGGGCTGGCCGAGCGCAGTGCGCATCCGCTCGGCGAGCACACGCGCCATCGCATCCGACGGGCCGCCGGCCGAGAAGGGCACGATGATGGTGATGGGACGGGAGGGATAGTCATCGGCGCGCGCGGCGCCGGTCACAGCGAGAATAGCAAACAGCGCAGCCCAGACGGCTTTCGTCATTGTCTTCTCCCCAGCGATGTCGTTCTTGTTTTTGTCTCTTCCCGCGTACGGGAAGAGGGATCGTTCGTGAAGAGACGAAATGACGCGCTAGAACTGCGTGTAGTCGATCGGCTTGTGACGGTCGAGCGTGCGGGTGACCGGCGGCAGCGGATATTTCAGGCCGGTCGCGCAGTTGAACAGCATGACGCGGTCACCCTTCGAGACGCGGCCGTCGGCGAGGCTGTCCTTGTAGGCAGCGTAGGTGGCGGCGCCCTCGGGGCACAGCAGCAGCCCCTCCTCGCGCGCGACCTCGTTCAGCGCCGACGAGATCTTGTCGTCGTCGACCGCGATGGCAAAGCCCTTGCTCTCGCGCACCGCGCGCAAGATGAGGAAGTCGCCGATCGCCTGCGGCACGCGGATGCCCGAGGCGATGGTGTGGGCGTCCTCCCAGCGTGTCGCATGCTCGGTGCCGGCGTCATAGGCCCGCACCATCGGCGCGCAGCCGGAGGCCTGTACCGCGACCATGCGCGGGCGCTTCGAACCGATGAAGCCGATCTTCTCGAGCTCGTCGAAGGCCTTCCACATGCCGATCAGGCCGGTACCGCCGCCGGTCGGATAGAAGATCACATCGGGCACGTCCCAGCCGAGCTGCTCGGCGAGCTCGAGGCCCATCGTCTTCTTGCCTTCGATGCGGTACGGCTCCTTCAGCGTCGAGGTGTCGAACCAGCCGACTTTGGCCTTGCCCTCGCCGACGATCTTGCCGCAATCGTCGATATAGCCGTTGACGCGGTAGACGGTCGCGCCCTGCAGCTCGATCTCGCTGACATTCACCTCGGGCGTATCGGCCGGGCAGAAGATCGTGGTCTTGATGCCGCAGGACGTGGCGTAGGCCGCCAGCGCAGCGCCCGCGTTGCCGTTGGTCGGCATCGCCATGTGCTTGATGCCGAGCGCCTTGCCCATCGACACCGCCATCACGAGGCCGCGCGCCTTGAACGAGCCGGTCGGCAAACGGCCCTCGTCCTTGACGATGATCTCGCCGCCGCCGAACTTCTTGCCGAGCTTCGGCAGCCGGATCAGCGGCGTGGTGACCTCGCCGAGCGAGACGATGTCCTTGCATTTGCGCACCGGCAGCAGCTCGCGGTAGCGCCACATGTCACCGGGCCGCTGCGCAAGTGCGTCTTTGGTCAGCGCCTTCTTCACGCCGGCGAGGTCGTAGCGCACCAAGAGCGGCTTGCCCGCCTTGGAGAGGTTGTGGACCTGGTCGGCGGCGTAATGGTCGCCCTCCATCGCGCATTCGAGATGGGTGACGAAGGTCGGGCGTTCGATGGTGAGGTTGTCGTTGTCGTGCATGGGTTCTTCTTCCCTTTTCTTGTTCTCGTATTTCGCTATCAGACCCGTCACCCAGGTGCGCTTCATGCGGCGCATCGCGCCGGATGAAGAGCCTCGAAGGGCGACGAGCCCGGGTGCTGCATCTCGGCCGTTCATCCTTCGAGGCTCACTCGGCGGCGCGGTGCGCCGCCGAACTCGCACCTCAGGATGACGGAACTGATGGCAGCGCGCTGTGCCGCAGCCCTCGTTCCATCAAATATTCAACACCCTTCCATACGCATCCAGCACGGCTTCCTTCATCATCTCCGACAGGGTCGGATGCGGGAAGACCGTGTGCATCAGCTCTTCTTCCGTCGTCTCCAGGTTCATGGCGACGACGTAGCCCTGGATCAGCTCGGTGACTTCAGCGCCGACCATGTGGGCGCCAAGGAGCTGGCCGGTCTTCTTGTCGAAGATGACCTTGACCAGGCCCTGGTCCTCACCGAGCGCGATCGCCTTGCCGTTACCGACGAAGGGGAAGCGGCCGACGCGAATCTCCCGGCCGCTCTCCTTGGCCTTGGCTTCCGTCAAACCAACGGACGCGACCTGCGGGTTGCAATAGGTGCAGCCCGGGATCAGGTTCTTGTCCATGGGATGCGGATGCAGGCCCTTGATCGCCTCGACGCAGATCACGCCCTCATGCTCGGCCTTGTGGGCGAGCATCGGGGGCCCCGCGACGTCGCCGATGGCGTAGATGCCGGGGACGTTGGTCTTGCCGTAGCCGTCGACCACGATGATGCCGCGGTCGGTCTTCACGCCGGCTTTTTCCAGGCCGAGATTCTCGATATTGCCGACGACGCCGACGGCCGAGATCACGCGCTCGAACTCGGTGGTCACAGGCTTGCCCTTGCCGTCGTCGATGGTGGCGACGACGCTGTCGGCCTTCTTCTCGAGCTTGGTCACCTTGGTCGAGGACATGATCTTGAGGCCCTGCTTCTCCAGGCGCTTGCGCGCGAGGCCCGCGATCTCGGCGTCTTCGACGGGCAAGATCTGCGGCAGCACCTCGACCACCGTCACGTCCGAGCCCATGGTGTGGAAGAACGAGGCGAACTCGATGCCGATCGCACCGGAGCCGACCACCAGCAGCGACTTCGGCATCCGCTCCGGAACCATGGCCTCGAAGTAGGTCCAGACCAGCTTCTTGTCGGGCTCGAGCCCCGGCAGCACGCGCGGCCGCGCGCCGGTCGCGATGATGATGTGCTTGGCCTGATAGGTCCCCTCGCCCAGCGCGCCCTTCGGGCCCTCGACGTCGGACTTCTTCACGGTGACCTTGCCGGGTGCGTCGATCGATGCCGCGCCCCAGATCACGCTCACCTTGTTCTTCTTCATCAGGAAGCCGACGCCGTCGTTCAGCCGCTTGGAGACGCCGCGCGAGCGCTGCACCACGGCCTTCGGGTCGAACGAGACCTTCTCCGCCGAGAGGCCGTAGTCCTTGGCGTGCTGCATGTAGTGATAGATCTCGGCCGAGCGCAGCAGCGCCTTGGTCGGGATGCAGCCCCAGTTCAGGCAGATGCCGCCGAGATACGACTTCTCGACGATCGCGACCTTGAAGCCGAGCTGGGCGGCGCGGATGGCGGTGACATAGCCGCCGGGACCGGAGCCGATGATGATGACGTCGAAGGATGTATCGGCCATGGCGGCTCCCGTTCAACTCAAGAGGCGCCGCGGGCGCGGCGCTTGACCAGAAAAGACCTCACCAGCCATTCGAGCATCACCGCCAGGACCATGACGGCCAGAGCGATGAGCACGATGGGCTGGGCGATGTTCCGTGCCAGTTGCTCACCGGCAAAGAACGCAGAGTGCAGAAAATCGAGCCCGATCGGGTTGAGCGCGACCGCGGCTCCGAGCAGCAGCGATATCCATGGCCAGCGGGTACGGACATGCAAAATTGCGCCCTCTGCCGCCGCGTCAGACCATCATCATGACGGGGTTTTCGATCAGTTGCTTGAAGGCGCCGATCAATTCGGCCCCGAGCGCACCGTCGATGGCACGGTGGTCGCAGGACAAGGTCACGCTCATCATGTGCGCGATCTCGATCTTGCCGCCGCGCACGACGGGCCGCTCCTCGCTGGTGCCGACCGCGAGGATGGTCGCATGCGGCGGGTTGATCACGGCGGTGAAGTGGCTGATGCCGTACATGCCGAGGTTGGAGACCGCCGTGGTGCCGCCCTGGTATTCGTCGGGCTTCAATTTGCGGGAACGTGCGCGGGCGGCAAAATCCTTCATCTCGTTGGAGATGGTCGAGAGCGTCTTGGTCTCGGCCTTGCGGATGATCGGCGTGATCAGGCCGCCGGGCATCGCCACGGCGACGCCGACGTCGGAATGGTGGTGCTTGACCATGCCGCTTTCGGTCCAGCTGACGTTGCAGTTCGGAATCTTCTGCAGCGCCACCGCCATCGCCTTGATGACGAAATCGTTGACCGAGATCTTGTAGAGCGGCTTCTTCTCCTTGTCCTTCGGCGCGGCAGCGTTGATCTCCTCGCGCGCAGCGAGCAGCTTGCCGATGTCGCAGTCGATGGTCAGGTAGAAGTGCGGGACGTTCTGGATCGACGCGGTCAGGCGCTGCGCAATGGTGCGGCGCATGCCGTCATGCGGGACGATGTCGTAGGAGCCGGGCTCGAACAGCGACAGGATCTGCTTGTCCGACATGGTGGGCGCGATCGAGGGCGCACCGGACGGTGCCGCGGCAGGCGCCTTGAGGCCCTTGCCCGACTTGGCCTGCTCGACGTCGCGCGCGACCACACGGCCGTGCGGGCCGGTGCCTGTTACCATCGACACGTCGATGCCGGCGTCCTTGGCGAGACGCCGCGCCAGCGGCGAGGAGAACACGCGACCACCTTGGCCGTTGCTCTGCGCGGCCGGAGTTGGGGCCTGCGGCGCAGGTGCAGCAGCCGGCGGCGGCGCGGCTTTGGGAGCGGCAGGCGCAGCTGCGGGAGCAGGCGCGGCAGCAGGAGCCTCGGCAGCTTTCGGAGGTGCGGCCGAAGCGCTGGGCTTGGCGGCACCCGCCGCCTTCACGTCCTCGCCTTCGCCGGCGAGCACCGCGATCACGTCGTTGACCGGGACGTCCTGGGTGCCCTCAGGCACCAGGATCTTGGCGATCGTGCCCTCGTCGATGGCCTCGACCTCCATCGTCGCCTTGTCGGTTTCGATCTCGGCGATGACATCGCCGGATTTGACCTTGTCGCCTTCCTTCTTCAGCCACTTGGCGAGGTTGCCCTTCTCCATCGTCGGCGAGAGAGCGGGCATCAGGATGTTGATGGGCATGCTGACCTCAAGAAGAACTTTGCAAAAATCCGTCTCCGACAGCGGAGACGAACAGACCAGGTTTAGTTGCCGATGTCGCCCTGCCACAGGCGCTCATTGGCAGGGATGGAACGCCAATTCTTCATCATGGTGATCGAGCGGTCGTCGGCAAGATCGATCCAGGGGATGCCGAACTTGTCGAGAATGTCCTTGGATCCCTCGAAGGTGACGGACTCTCCGATCACCACGAGCTTGACCTTGAACAGCCCCAGCGCGCCGGCGCACATCGAACATGGCGAGAGCGTGGTGTACATGACGGTATCGTGAAACGAGATCGCGCCGGCTTCGCGCAGGCAGCTCATCTCGCCATGCAGGATCGGATTGTTCTCCTGCACGCGGTTGTTGTGGCCGCGGGCGATGATTTTGTTGTCGCGCGTCAGCACGGCGCCGATCGGCAGGCCGCCCTGCGCGATCGAGGCCTCCGCCTCGCGGATCGCCTCCAGCATGAAATCGAAATGATGAGCTTCGATCGCCACGGTCAGTGTCCCTTGCCGCGCGGCGTCGTGGTGCCGGTGTCCGTGGGACGCTCGATCTCGGCCTGGAACATCTCCAGGATCCGGTTCAGCGCGTCCTCTTCGGTATATTCGCTCTCGCGCGCATAGGCGCGCGCGGCGTGGCGGGCGAGATCGACGAGCAGCAAGCCCCACATGTCGGGCTCCTCGAAGGCGCGTTGGAACGCCATCGACAGCCCGCCGTCCAGCACGAATACGCGCAGGATCTCGACCGCGTCGTCGCGGGTCATGACGTCGGGCGGAAGTGGCTGCTCCTTCGGGCCCGCCATGATCTACCTGTAGCAGACGGCTTTGGCGGCCTCGACGACTTCTGCCGCCGACGGCAGCGCGAGCTTCTCCAGGTTCGCGGCATAGGGCATCGGCACGTCCTTGCCGGAGACGCGCGTCACAGGCGCGTCCAGATAATCGAAGGCATTCTCCATGATGCGCGCGGCAATCTCGGCGCCGACGCCGCTCTGGGCCCAGCCCTCTTCCACCGTGACGGCGCGCCCCGTCTTCTTGACGGAGTTGATGATGGTCTCGGTGTCCATCGGCCGCAGCGTGCGCAGATCGATCACCTCGGCCTCGATGCCCTCCTTGGCAAGCTCATCGGCCGCTTTCAGCGCATAGGTCATGCCGTTCGACCAGGAGATGATCGAGACATGGCTGCCGGAACGCACGATGCGGGCCTTGCCGATCGGGATCACGAAGTCGTCGAGCTTCGGCACCTCGCCGGTGTGGCCGTAGAGCACCTCGTTCTCGAGGAAGATCACCGGATTGGGATCGCGAATCGCGGCCTTCAGAAGCCCCTTGTAGTCGGCGGCCGAGAACGGCGCGACGACCTTCAGGCCGGGGACGTTCGAGTACCAGGCCGAATAATCCTGGCTGTGCTGGGCGGCGACGCGCGCAGCCGCGCCGTTCGGTCCGCGGAACACGATCGAGCAGCCCATCTGCCCGCCGGACATATAGAGCGTCTTGGCCGCGGAGTTGATGATCTGGTCGATCGCCTGCATGGCGAAGTTGAAGGTCATGAACTCGACGATGGGCTTGAGGCCCGTCATCGCGGCACCGACGCCGACACCGGCAAAACCGTGCTCGGTGATCGGGGTGTCGATGACGCGCTTGGCGCCGAACTCCTGGAGCAGGCCCTGCGTCACCTTGTAGGCGCCCTGATATTCGGCGACCTCTTCGCCCATCACGAAGACGTCGGCGTCGCGGCGCATCTCTTCGGCCATGGCATCGCGCAAGGCTTCGCGGATGGTCTGCGTGATCATCTCGGTGCCGGCGGGCACTTCCGGATCGGGCTCGGCGACGGCCTGCGGCGCCGGCGCCGCCTTGGGCGCGGCCGCCTCAGCCTTTGCGGCGGCAGGCGGTGCGGATTCGGCAGCCTTCTGCGCGGGTGCCGGCGTCTTGGCCAAATCAGCCGCGCTTTCGCCGTCGGCAAGGATGGTCGCGATCGGCGTGTTCACCGCGACGTCGGCGGTGCCCTCGGGGATCAGGATCTTGCCGAGCGTCCCCTCGTCGGTCGCTTCGACCTCCATGGTCGCCTTATCGGTCTCGATCTCGGCGATGACATCGCCGGACTTGATCGTCTCGCCCTCTTTCTTCAGCCATTTGGCGAGGTTGCCCTTCTCCATCGTGGGCGACAACGCGGGCATCAGCACTTGAATTGGCATAGCGACTCCAAAAGAAAGCTTGCGCGCGTTCAGCGGTAAACGTCGGTCCAGAGCTCGGCGGCATCCGGCTCGGGATCATGTTGGGCGAAATCGGCGGACGCGTTGACGATGTCGCGCACCTCGGCGTCGATCGCCTTGAGATCGGCCTCGCTGACCTTGGCAGCCAAGAGGCGGTTGCGCACCTGCTCGATCGGGTCCTGGTCGTGGCGGACCTTCTCGACCTCCTCGCGCGTGCGATATTTTGCAGGGTCGGACATCGAGTGGCCGCGATAGCGGTAGGTCTGCATCTCCAGGATGAAGGGACCCTTGCCGGCGCGGCACCAGGCGGCGGCTTCGTCGCCGGCGGCCTTGACGGCGCGGACGTCCATGCCGTCGACCTGCTTGCCGGGGATGTTGAAGGACGCACCGCGCTTGGAGAAATCCTGCTGTGCCGAGGCGCGCGAGACCGAGGTGCCCATGGCGTAGCGGTTGTTCTCGATGACGAAGATCACCGGCAGCTTCCAGAGCTCCGCCATGTTGAAGCTCTCATAGACCTGGCCCTGGTTGGCCGCGCCGTCGCCGAAATAGGTGACGCTGACATTGTCGTTGCCGCGATAGTGGTTGGCGAAGGCCAGACCCGTGCCGAGCGAGACCTGGGCGCCGACGATGCCGTGGCCGCCGTAAAAGTGCTTCTCCTTGCTGAACATGTGCATGGAGCCGCCCTTGCCCTTGGAATAGCCGCCGCGGCGACCGGTGAGCTCGGCCATGACGCCGTTGGCATCCATGCCGGTGGCAAGCATGTGGCCGTGATCGCGATAGCCGGTAATGACCTGATCGCCCTGCTTCAGGGCCATCTGCATGCCGACCACCACGGCCTCCTGGCCGATATAGAGGTGACAGAAGCCGCCGATCGCGCCCATGCCATAGAGCTGGCCGGCCTTTTCCTCGAACCGCCGGATCAGGAGCATGTCGCGGAGCGCCTTGAGCTCCTGCTCCCTCGTGAATTCCGGGGGCGAACCGCCGTCGGTCTTGTCCTGTGGAGTGCTTGCGGCGGCTTTCTTGGGTGCGGCCATGGGAATTCCGGGTCAGAGAAAACTTTCGTCCTCTCTAACCCAACTCAAACGCCCTTGGAAAGCACCGCAGCGGCATGGCACGACTTTCATTATGCCGCAGTGCAACGTGGCCGAAATATTGGAAAATCTTTGGCGCTGATCGGGCAACAAATCTACGCGCGTCACGGCTCACGCAGATTCGTGGCCGGATCAAGAACTATGGACCATGCCGATCCGGGCCTTCGGAGAGGACGGCGCCAAGATGGCGCCGCCCTCTCCGCACCTCGATCAGAAGAAGCCGAGCTTCTTCGGGCTGTAGCTGACCAGGAGATTCTTGGTCTGCTGATAATGATCGAGCATCATCTTGTGGGTCTCGCGACCGACGCCCGACTGCTTGTAGCCGCCGAACGCCGCATGGGCGGGATAGGCGTGGTAGCAGTTGGTCCAGACCCGGCCGGCCTGGATGGCCCGGCCGAAGCGGTAGCAGCGGTTGGCATCGCGGCTCCAGACGCCGGCCCCGAGGCCGTAGAGCGTATCGTTGGCGATCTCGAGCGCCTCGTCGTCGGTCTTGAAGGTCGTGACCGAGACCACGGGGCCGAAGATCTCCTCCTGGAAGATTCGCATCTTGTTGTGGCCCTCGAACACGGTCGGCTTGACGTAGAAGCCGCCGGCGAGATCGCCGCCGAGCTCGGCACGTCCGCCGCCGGCCAGCACCTTGGCCCCCTCTTGCTTGCCAATGTCGATGTAGGACAGGATTTTTGCGAGCTGCTCGCCGGATGCCTGGGCGCCGATCATGGTGGCGGCATCGCGCGGGTCGCCCTGCTTGATCGCCGCGACGCGCTTCAGAGCCCGCTCCATGAAGCGGTCATAGATGTCGGCATGGACCAGCGCGCGGCTCGGACAGGTGCAGACCTCGCCCTGGTTCAGCGCGAACATGACGAAGCCTTCGATCGCCTTGTCGAAGTAATCGTCGTCCTCGGCGGTGACGTCGTTGAAGAAGATGTTCGGCGACTTGCCACCGAGCTCCAGCGTGACCGGAATGAGATTCTGGCTGGCGTACTGCATGATCAGCCGGCCCGTCGAGGTCTCGCCGGTGAAGGCGATCTTCGCGATCCGCGGGCTGGAGGCCAGCGGCTTGCCGGCTTCCAGACCAAAGCCGTTGACGATGTTGAGGACGCCGGGCGGCAGCAGGTCGCCGATGATTTCGGCCCAGACCATGATCGAGGCCGGGGTCTGCTCGGCAGGCTTCAGCACGACGCAATTGCCGGCGGCGAGAGCGGGGGCGAGCTTCCAACAGGCCATCAGCAGCGGGAAGTTCCAGGGGATGATCTGGCCAACCACACCGAGCGGCTCGTGGAAATGATAGGCGATGGTGTCGTGGTCGATCTCGCCGATCGAGCCCTCCTGGGCCCGCACCACGCCGGCGAAGTAACGGAAGTGATCAATGGCGAGCGGGATGTCGGCGGCGCGGGTCTCGCGGATCGGCTTGCCGTTGTCCCAGGTCTCGGCAATGGCGAGACGCTCGAGATTTTCTTCCATGCGGTCGGCGATCCGGTTCAGGACCGCGGCGCGCTCGGCGACGCTGGTACGGCCCCAGGCACCCTTGGCGGCATGCGCCGCGTCGAGGGCCAGCTCGACGTCCTGCGCGTCCGAGCGCGCGATCTTGCAGACGATCTGGCCGTTCACCGGCGAGGCGTTGTCGAAATATTTGCCGGAGATCGGCGCGACGAATTTGCCGCCGATGAAATTGTCATAGCGTTCGGCGAAGGGAACTTTGGTGACGCTGAGGAATTCCACCTTGTTCATTGATCACTCCCGATGTTTGCTGTTTGCGCAATTCGTCGCGTGGTCGCGACTTGCGCAGACGATGTCGCGGGAGGTGTTTTCTGTCAGCCCCGATGGGAGCGATGGCGGCGCCGACCTGTCGCAGTTCTGCGACAGTCGTGGGTGAGGCCGGTGCAAGACGAAGCGCTCGCGGCCTCTACATCGTCATTGCGAGCGCAGCGAAGCAATCCAGAGTCCCTCCGCGGAAAGATCCTGGATTGCTTCGCTGCGCTCGCAATGACGACTGAGGAAACTGCGGCTCAGTGGTTCAGCTCGAACCGCTTGAGCTTTCTGTGCAGCGTGGCGCGGCTGACGCCGAGGGCCTTGGCGGCCGCCGAGACATTGCCGCCGGCGCGGAGCAGCGCGCGCTGCACCACCGCGCGCTGGCCGCCGGCAAGATGATCGCGCGCGGGTTCGCCGCCGAGCAGATCGGCTGCGGGCACCGGCTGCAATGCCCGGCCCGGGGCAATTCCCAACGCCGCCCGGGCGGAGCGGGTTGCGCCGATCACGAGATCGTCCGCATCGACCGCAATGAGGCCGCCGCATTGACCGTCCGCAGCTTGCGTCAAGACGATGCGGGCATGGCTGAACGCCCTGCGGAACAGATCGGCCTCGATACGCCTGGCCGCCTCGCCCGTCGCAAGCGCGATCAGGCTGGAAAACGCGTCGGTGCGATCGGCGCGGCAGGAGGAGACGTCGAGCACGCCCGCGAGTGACGCCTCATGGTCGTAGATCGGAACGGCGGTGCAGCTCAGAAGCGTGTTGCGGGTGAAGAAATGCTGGTCGCGGTCGATCGTCAGCGGACGCTGCTCGACGAGGCAGGTGCCGATGCCGTTGGTGCCTTCGTGCTCCTCGCTCCAGAGCGCACCGGTCCACAGGCCCCAGGATTGAAACGTCGCATCGTCCGCCGCCGTGCCGCGACGATCGACCGGCACGCCCTCGCCGTCGGCGAGTAGCACGCAGCAGCCGCTCGCGCCGACGGCCTGATAGAGCCGGTCCATCGCGCCTTGCGCCGCGGCCAGGAGCGGCGCGATGCGCTCGCGCGCCTCGTGCAGCTCGGCTTCGGTCAGCCGCATCGGCGAGGTGCGGCCGCCGGGATCGAGGTGATGCAATCTGGACGAACGGCGCCACGAGGCCACAAGCGCGGATCGTGCCGCCTGGCCTGACGCGATGGCGGCCTCGACGCGAGCCGCGTGATGCCGGGGCATTGACCCATTCATCACTGTTTCCTCCGGATGATAGACTAGATCGTGCCGGCGCCACCCGTTTGATCTGCGTCAACTTCGGAAGAGCGCCACAGAAGCCATGACCCCGCTGCGGCACTGCCGTCAAGGCGGCCGCCCGGTTCCGGACTTACGACCTTCGCAGGAGGAAAGGCACTGTGGTCGGATTTTGGCGGCGGCTTTCGCTGTCGGTTTCGAAAGCTGCGGAAAGCGCTAGTGCGCCGGGATCATCCGAACGAGATCGCGCGGATTGACGTAGTCGAGCTGGAAGCGCGCCCGCTCGTCCAGCATGTCGGGGTCGATCCGCTCGGACCGCAGCAGCGACACCCGCTGCTCGCTCCTGGCGCGCTCACGCTTGAGCTGGGCCAGTTCGCTGGTCAGCGCGATGATCTCCTGGTCGAGCTCCTGGCGGGCATTGAGGCCGTATTTGCCGGTATAGGCGTTGACGCCGAAATAGCCGACGATGGCGGCCGCCATCGCGTAGAGGGCAAGACCGGTCAGGATCGATTTCAGGCGCGCGCGGGAGACCATCTTGGGAAGATGAGACAGGTTGGTTAAGGGGGTGTTAATTGCCCCTGCCGCCAATCCTCATGCCTGGGCTTTGTCCCGCCTGCGCGCCCGAAGCCGCTTCGGCGCGGCGAAGGCCCGAGCATCCACGTTCTTGGTATCCGCAAAGACGTGGATGGCCGGGACGAGCCCGGCCATGACGAAGC
This sequence comes from Bradyrhizobium shewense, assembly GCF_900094605.1. Classification (GTDB taxonomy): domain Bacteria; phylum Pseudomonadota; class Alphaproteobacteria; order Rhizobiales; family Xanthobacteraceae; genus Bradyrhizobium; species Bradyrhizobium shewense. The sequence goes on from NZ_FMAI01000025.1 coordinate 26,742, forward strand.
GTGTTTCGCCTCAGCCGTGGTGCTTACCCACATGAGCGGCGAAGGCGTCGATATAGGCCTGGAGCACGGGCTTCAGCGAGTCCTTGGTGAGGTTACCTTCGGCGTCGAAGGCGTCGCCGACCGCATTCAGATAGATCTCCGGCTGCTGCATGATCGGGCCCGCAATGCCCGGCAGGATGTTCTGAAGCGTCTTTGCGGCGCTGACGCCGCCGAGCGGACCAGGCGAGTTCGAAACGATGCCGACCGGCTTGCCGTTGAACGAGCTCTTGCCGTAGGGCCGCGAGGCAACGTCGATGGCATTCTTCAGCACGCCCGGGATCGCGCGATTGTATTCGGGGGTGACGAAGATGACGCCGTCCGACTTCTGGAGCTTGTCGCGGAAGGCCAGCCAGTCCGCGGGCGGCGCGCCCTCGAGGTCCTGGTTGAAGAACGAGATGCCCGCCGGCGTGACGACCTCGAGCTTGAGCGTATCAGGCGCAAGCTTGGCCAGTGCATTGGCGATCTTCAACGAAAAGCTGTCCTTGCGCAGGCTGCCGGCGATCGTGACGATGTTGTAGGCCATGAGGTGTCCTTGAGAGCTTGAGCTGGAGTGCCGGGCGGCACTTAAGCGATCCGGATCATTTAATGCAAGTGCATGAACCGGCCCGATTTGGAAACGCTGTGTTTCGCGAAAGCAGATGGTTCTCGCCAGTAGCCCGGATGGAGCGTAGCGCAATCCGGGACCGGCGCAGCTTGGGGCAAGACCCCGGATTACGCTGCGCTCCATCCGGGCTACGATCTCAACGCAATCAGGCCGCCCAAAGGCGGCCTGACGTTTCACACAATCGAACCAACTCAGATCGTCGGATTCCACGCCGACGGGACCAGTCGGTATTTGGCGCCGTCCTTCACGACATGACCGACCGACGGGAACGTGAAGTGGAAGCCGACCACGGTCGCTTTCTCCGCCGCCGCCATGTCGTAGAACTTGTGGCGCGTCGCCTGCGCCATCCCTGCATCCATGTCGAAAATCACGTGCCAGTCGGGATTGCGCAGGAAGAATTCCGGGATGTTAGTGACGTCGGATTGGATCAGCACCTTGGCATCGCCCGATGCGACCGCGAACGAGGTGTGGCCCGGCGCGTGACCCGGAGTTGCGATCGAGGTGATGCCCGGCGCGACCTCCTTGCCCCACTCGTACTTCGTCACCTTGGACTCGAGGCCAGCGAAGATCTTCTTCACGTTGGCGAAATTGTTCTTCAGCGCCTGATTGGACTCGGCCTTGGCAGCGTTCTCCTCACTGGCCCAGAACTCCCACTCCTTGCCGGGCACCATGATCTCCGCATTCGGAAAGGCCAACGCGCCGTCGGCCAGGCGAATGCCGTTGATGTGGTCGCCATGCATATGCGACAGCAGCACAACGTCGACGTTCTTGGGGTCGACGCCAGCAGCCTGGAGGTTCTGCAATGTGCGGCCGACAGCGCCTTTGCTCGCCTCGAGATTGGCAATGCCGTTTCCCGTGTCGATCAGGACGAGCTTCGAGCCAGTATTGATGAGCTGCGGGTTGAACGGAATCGTGACCATGCCCTTCGGCATGTAAGCCGCCTCACCCGCCGCCAGCGCCTCGTCCTTCGGTATGTTGGCGACGAACTTATCCGGCATCGGGAAGGTGCGCGCACCGTCATTGATCGAGGTGCACTCGTAGCTGCCGACCTTGTAGCGATAGAAGCCCGGCGCTTGCGTGCCGGTCGGCGGCACTGAGGCATTGGCCGCGGTCGGCCCGAAGCCGGATACGGCAGCCGCACCGAGGGCAGCGGCGCCTGTGAGCAAATGACGGCGATTGAGATCAGTCATGGAGAGGTCCCCTTCTGAGCGCCCCGCGGTTTTTTCCGCGTTCAAATGGCGGCGGAATAATCTCCGGCTTCGCTCAGAAGGCAAGACCTTCCTTCGGTGACCTGCCGTCGCAGATCACGATTGTTTATTTGGGTTGATGAGGAATTTTTCGCCGGTGGCGCGTTTGGCGTACACCGCGATGTTGGCGGGATCGAGCACCTCGGTCAGCGACACCACCTTGGTGTAGTGACTGGCGAAGGTGGTCTTGAGCTCGGACGCGACGCGCTGACGCAGACGGCCGATCTCGGCCGGACCGATGTTCTGGAGGAACGGCGTCAGCAGCCAGCCGCCGACGCCCCAGGTCAAACCGAACGACCGGCTCAATTCGGTCGGACGGTTGTCGAGGCTGCCGTAAATATAGATCTGCTTGTACACGTTGGAGCCGTAGCGGCTGTATTCCTTCGCCGTCTTGTTGGCGGCAACTTCCATGGCGGTCAGAATCTGGCTCGCCAGCTTGCCGCCGCCGATCGCATCGAAGGCGATCGTGGCGCCGGTCTCGACCAGCGCATTGGTGAGATCGTCCGTGAAACCAGGCGCGCTGGAATCCACGACGTGCTTGGCGCCGATCTTGTGCAGGATGTCGGCCTGCTCCTTGCTCCTGACGATGTTGACGAGGCCGATGCCGTCCTTGATGCAGATCTTGTTGAGCATCTGGCCGAGATTGGACGCCGCTGCGGTGTGCACGAGCGCCTTGTGGCCCTCCCGCCGCATCGTCTCGGTCATGCCGAGCGCGGTCAGCGGATTGACGAACCAGGATGCGCCGTCGGCGGCCGTGGTGCCCGCCGGCAGCTCCATGACGTCGCGGACCTTCAGCACGCGGTACTGCGTGTACATCGCGCCGCCGATCATCGACACGGTCTTGCCCATCAGCGCCTTCGCAGCGTCCGACGATCCGGCCGCGATCACCGTGCCGGCGCCCTCGTTGCCCACCGGCAACGACTGATCGAGCCGGGCTCCCATCATCCGCATCGCAGCCTCCGGCATCGTCGCGGTGATGACCGGCATCTCCTTCGCGCCGGAGACCTTGGCGGCCGACATATCGGCGGGCCCGATCAGGAGGCCGAGATCGGACGGGTTGATCGGTGTCGCCTCGACGCGAACCACGACCTCATCATCGGCCGGCTCCGGGGTCGGGACATTCACGAGGGACAATTCCAGCTCGCCGCTCTTCTTCAGCAGCGAACGCAGTTGCAGTCCGGTCTTGCCGTCGCTCATGTCGATCCTCCCCTATCCGTCTTTTCTCGAGTCGAAGCGCTGGCTTATGCCAGCGCTTTCAGTACGGCCTTGCCACCGTACAGCGCCTGCTTGCCGAGCTGCTGCTCGATGCGCAGGAGCTGATTGTATTTGGCGGTGCGATCGGAACGTGCAAGGGAGCCGGTCTTGATCTGACCGCAATTGGTGGCGACCGCGAGGTCGGCGATGGTGGAATCCTCGGTCTCGCCGGAGCGGTGCGACATCACCGAGGTGTAGCCGGCCTTGTGCGCCATCTCGACGGCGGCGAGCGTCTCGGTCAGCGTACCGATCTGGTTGACCTTGATCAGGATCGAGTTGGCGCGGCCGGTCTTGATGCCGTCGGCGAGGCGCTTGACGTTGGTGACGAAGAGGTCGTCGCCGACGAGCTGGCACTTCTTGCCGATCAGATCGGTGAGCTCCTTCCAGCCGTCCATGTCGTCTTCCGACATGCCGTCTTCGATGGTCACGATGGGATAACGGCCGACGAGGTCCGCAAGGTACTTGGCCTGCTCCGAGATCGAGCGGGTCTTGCCCTCGCCTTCATAGACGTACTTGCCCCCCTTGAAGAACTCGGTCGAGGCGCAATCGAGGCCGAGCACGATGTCGGTCCCTGCCTTGAAGCCGGCCTTGCCGATCGCGTTCATCACGAATTCCAGCGCGGCGTCGGCCGACGGCAGGTTCGGGGCAAAGCCGCCCTCGTCGCCGACGTTGGTGTTGTGGCCGGCCTTCTTCAGCTCCGACTTCAGCGTGTGGAAGACCTCGGCGCCGTAGCGCAGGCCTTCGGCGAAGGAGGACGCGCCGACCGGCAGGATCATGAACTCCTGGAAGTCGATCGGGTTGTCGGCGTGCACGCCGCCATTGATGATGTTCATCATCGGCACCGGCAAGAGGCGCGCGGAGGTGCCGCCGACATACCGATAGAGCGGCATGTCGAGCGAATTCGCGGCAGCCTTGGCGCAGGCGAGCGAGACGCCGAGGATGGCGTTGGCGCCGAGCCGGCTCTTGTTCGCGGTGCCGTCGAGGTCGATCATGATCTGGTCGATCTGGGCCTGCTGCTCGGCATCGAGGCCGCTCAAGGCCTCGAAGATCTCGCCGTTGACGGCACCGACCGCCTTGCTGACACCCTTGCCGAGATAGCGGGCCTTGTCGCCGTCGCGCAGCTCCACCGCCTCATGGGCACCGGTTGAGGCGCCGGACGGCACCGCGGCGCGGCCGAGCGCGCCATCCTCCAGCACGACATCGACCTCGACGGTGGGATTGCCCCGGCTATCGAGGATTTCGCGGCCGATGATGTCAATGATGGCGGTCATGATGTGCACTTCCGTTCGTTGGAGCTGATCGGTTCGCCGCGGGTCTTACACGGGCCGCAAGCAAATGTGAACGCTTGAGGGTGGCACGTCGACTGACGCGTGAAGGCGCCGGGATTAAGGTCGAGAGCATCGGGTCTGTGCGTGCATCCTCAATCCCAAGCAGTCGGGGTAACGCCATGAATCGCCGCCAGTTTCTTGCTTCCAGCACCACCCTGTTCGTGGCGCGCCCAAGTTTTGCCCAAGAGGGCCCGTTCCGGACAAAATACTTCCCGATCAGTGCCGGCATCGGCCTGCACGATCTGACGCCCGCCCCTGACGGTTCGGTCTGGTTCACGGCGCAGGGCAAGGGCCTGCTCGGCAGGCTTGATCCCCGGGATGGCCGTTTCAAGACGGTCAGCCTCGGTCAGGGCGCGGCGCCGCATGGTGTCACCATCGGCCCCGATGGCGCGCCCTGGATCACCGAGGGCGGCCAGAACGCGATCGCCCGGGTCGATCCCGGCGATCTCAAGGTCACGCTGTTCCGCCTGCCGGAAAAGTTCGCCTCCGCCAATCTCAACACCGGTGTGTTCGACAAGGAAGGCACCTACTGGTTCACCGGCCAGTCCGGCTATTACGGCCGCCTCGCGCCTAAGTCCGGCGAAATGAATGTGTTCAAGGCGCCCAAGGGCGTCGGCCCCTATGGCATCACGGTGACGCCCAAGGGCGAGGTCTGGTACGCCTCGCTTGCCGGCAGCTATATCGCGAAGATCGACCCGGCAAGCGGCAATGCCGCCGTGGTCACGCCACCGACGCCGAACCAGGGATCGCGGCGCGTCTGGTCGGATTCGAAGAGCCGGATCTGGGTCAGCGAATGGAACAGCGGCCATGTCTCGGTGCACGATCCCGCCGATGGATCGTGGAAGAGCTGGAAGCTGCCGGGCGAGCGTCCCCGCGCCTACGCTGTCTTCGTCGACGACAAGGACAAGGTCTGGCTGACCGATTTCTCCGCCAACGCGATTGTCCGCTTCGATCCCGCCACTGAGACGTTCAACGTCTTCCCGAGCGACAGGGCCAACGCCAATGTACGCCAGCTCGACGGCCGACCGGGCGAACTCTGGGGCTGCGAGTCCGGCAACGATCGCATCGTCATGATCCAGACGATCGCGGCCGGTTGACGGCAGCGGCATTTGCGTCCATCCCGGCATCCGAAACAGGATGTGACGACGATGGCGAAGAAATCCCTCCAGCTCGGCCGCGCGGTCGAATGGCCGCACACACCGGAAGACGCCCAGCTGGACCGCGTGCCCAATCCGCAAAAGGGCACCGACTATCTGGTGCGTTTCACCGTGCCGGAATTCACTTCGCTCTGCCCGGTTACGGGCCAGCCGGATTTCGCGCATCTGATGATCGACTACGCGCCTGGTCCGTGGCTGCTGGAATCGAAATCGCTCAAACTCTACATCGCGAGCTTCCGCAACCACGGCGCCTTCCACGAGGACTGCACCGTGATGATCGGCAAGCGCATTGCGAGCGAGATCAAGCCGAAATGGCTTCGGATCGGCGGCTATTGGTATCCGCGCGGCGGCATCCCGATCGACGTGTTCTGGCAGACCGGCCGCGTGCCGAAGGGCCTGTGGGTGCCCGAGCAAGGCGTCGCGCCGTATCGCGGGCGGGGCTAGCCTCAGCGCGCGTCGGACGGTGCCCGCGCCTTGAGCAATTGAGCGCAGACGAAGCCCAGCACGACCATGATCGCTGCGCTCGCGAACAGGGTCGGCATCTTGCCGGCATGCTGGAGCCCGAAGCCATAGGCGAGCGGTCCCACGGTCTGCCCCATGAAGAAAAAGAACGAATGCAGCGACAACGCGGTGGCGCGCGCCTCGACCGAGAGCTCGCTGGCGAACACCTGCAGACAGCCATGGGCGATGTAGAAGCCCCATCCCATCACGATGAGATTCAGCGCCTGCACTTCCCAGCGCGGACCGAACGCGACGGCGACGAGTTGCGAGGCGACCAGCGTCATGCCTGCGATCATCATGCCCTTGACGCCGAGCCACGGCAGCAGACGCGACACCGTCAGCGTGTAGAACAGGCCGCCGACAGCAAAGCCCGCGATGACCATGCCGGCGATCGACAGCGAGGTCTGCCCCAGCTCGAACAGGAACGAGGCGATGTAGGGAAACAGGCCGAGCACGCAGCAGCCTTCGATGAACACCGCCGAATAGCAGACATAGGCGTTCGGATTGGTGAAGATGGTGCGATAGCCCGCTTTCAGCGCCGACAGGCTCGTCTTCGGCGGGTGCTTGACCTTGGCGCCGCGAAAGCCGGCGGCAACCGCAATCGACGCCACGATCACGAGCGCGCCGAGCACCGCGAGCACGCCGCGCCAGCCGAGGAAATCGCCTATCAGGCCGGAGGCCGAGGCACCGAGCAGATTGCCGGTCATGGCGCCGGCAAGCGTGCGGCTGATCGCGACCTGACGTTTCTCGGGCCCGACGAGATCGCTGGTCAGGCTCAGCGCCACCGGAAACACGCCGCCGGAGCCGATGCCGGCGAGGATGCGGGTCGCAAACAGAACCGAGAACGAGGACGAGAGTGCGCCCAGGATGTTGGCAAGGCCGAGCAGCGCGAGGCAGCCGATCATCAGCCGCGTCTTGCCGAACAGATCGGCGGCGGCGCCGACTATCGGCTGGATGATCGAGAAGGTGAAGGCGAACACCGCGGCAAAGCCCGCGGCGGTGGCAATGCTGACGCCGAAATCCTCGGCGACGTGCGGCAACACCGGGTCGAGTGCGCGCGCCGAAAGCGCCGCGGCGAAGCTAGCTCCTGATATGACGTAGAGGGCGGCCGGCAGGCCGTGATCGTGCGGCCGCGCCTCGCCTTGCTGCATCAGCGCGGGTTCTTTGCCAGCGCGTCGAACGCCATCAACCTGGCGATCAGCCCCTCGAACTCGCGCAGCGGCACCATGTTGGGTCCATCGGACGGCGCACTGTCGGGGTCGGGATGGGTCTCGATGAAGACGCCGGCGACGCCGACCGCCACGGCCGCGCGCGCCAGCACCGGCACGAACTCGCGCTCACCGCCCGACGAGGTCCCCTTCCCGCCCGGCTGCTGCACCGAATGGGTGGCGTCGAAGATGACGGGCGCGCCGGTGGTGCGCGCCAGGATCGGCAGCGCGCGCATGTCGGAGACCAGTGTGTTGTAGCCGAAGGAGGCGCCGCGCTCGGTGACGAGCACGTTGGGATTATCCGCGCTGGTGATCTTCGTGACGACATTTGCCATGTCCCACGGCGCGAGGAATTGCCCCTTCTTGACGTTGACGACCTTGCCGGTCGCCGCCGCCGCGAGCAGCAGATCAGTCTGCCGGCAGAGGAAAGCGGGGATCTGCAGGATGTCCACGGCTTGCGCCACCTCGGCGCATTGCGTGGCCTCGTGCACGTCGGTCAGGACAGGCAGGCCGAGCGAGGAACGGATTTCGGCGAAGATCGGCAGCGACTGCGCGAGGCCCAGCCCGCGCGCCGCCGACGCGCTGGTGCGGTTGGCCTTGTCGAACGAGGTCTTGTAGACGAGGCCGATGTTCAGCCGTGCCGCGATCTCCCTCAGCGCGGAGGCGACCTCCAGCGCATGCTGACGGCTTTCGAGCTGGCAGGGTCCTGCAATGATCGAGATCGGCAGATCGTTGCCGAATTTGACCCTGCCAATGGTGACGACCGGCGCCGCTGAATGCGAAGAGCTCAAGGCAAATCCCTCGTTTCGGCGCGACCATAGCCGCGATGAGGGTCGGATCAACCCTATTCGGGCCGGGCTGCTTGAATAACAGGGTTGCGCCGGGCCTCCCCGGCGCCTCCCTTGCAGGAGCTGCTACTTGACCGAGGAGAAGGCGGTCGGCGTCAGGATCTGGCTGACGATGTTGGCGACGATCTGGCCGTCGGCTTCGCTCTCGGTGCGCGCTTTCGTCCAGTCGGGATCGGTCACGAACTTGCCCCACTTCGTCTCGCGCTCGCCGAGCGAGTCCCAGGCGAGGAAATAGGTCAGATCCTGGTTGGATTCACCGATCACGGTCGTAAAGAACCCGGCCTGCTTGATGCCGTGCTTCTCCCAGATCTTCAGCGTTGCGGTCTCGAACCGCTTCAAGAGCGCCGGCAGCCGACCCGGCACGCAACGATAGACGCGCATTTCGTAGATCATTGGAGTTCACTCCTGCATTGTTGTTCTTGCTGGGAGCTTGTCGCAACAAAACGCGCAATCGTCAAAGGGAGAGCGTGCGCTACACCAGCCGGCTCTGCACCATCGCCGCCCGAATGAAGGACGCGAACAGCGGATGCGGCTCGAACGGCCGCGACTTCAGCTCGGGATGGAACTGGACGCCGATGAACCAGGGGTGATCCTCGTACTCGACGATTTCAGGCAGCACGCCGTCCGGAGACAAGCCTGAGAATTTCAGGCCGTGCTGCTCAAGGCGGGCCTTGTAGGCGGTGTTGACCTCGTAGCGGTGGCGGTGGCGCTCGGAAATCTCGGTTGCGCCGCCATAGACCTGCGAGACGCGGCTGCCGCGGTTGAGCGCGGCGGGGTAAGCGCCAAGCCGCATGGTGCCGCCGAGGTCGCCGGCATTCGAGCGCTTCTCGAGCTCGTTGCCGCGCAGCCATTCCGTCATCAGGCCGACCAGCGGCTCCTTGGTCGGGCCGAACTCGGTGGAGTTGGCGTCCTCGATGCCGACGAGATTTCGCGCCGCCTCGATCACCGCCATCTGCATGCCGAAGCAGATGCCGAAATACGGCACGTCGCGTTCGCGCGCGAACTGCGCCGCGCGGATCTTGCCTTCCGCACCGCGCTGACCGAATCCGCCGGGCACCAGGATGCCGTTGACGTGCTCGAGGAACGGCGCGGGATCTTCCTTCTCGAAGATCTCGCTCTCGATCCAGTCGAGGTTGACCTTGACCTTGTTGGCGATGCCGCCATGCGAGAGCGCCTCGATCAGCGACTTATACGCATCCTTCATGCCGGTATATTTGCCGACGATGGCGATGGTGACGTCGCCCTCGGGATTGCGGATGCGTTCGTTGATCTGGTGCCAGCTCTTGAGCACCGGCGGGATGCGCGATTCGATACCGAAGGCGGCGAGCACTTCGTCGTCGAGGCCCGCAGCGTGATAGGCTTCGGGCACGGCGTAGATGCTGTCGGCGTCACGCGCCTCGATCACGGCGCTTTCACGCACGTTACAGAACAGGCCCAGCTTGCGCCGCTCTTCCTTCGGAATCTCGCGGTCGGTGCGGCAGAGCAGGATGTCCGGCTGGATGCCGATCGAGCGCAGCTCCTTCACGGAGTGCTGCGTCGGCTTGGTCTTCAACTCACCAGCGCTCGGAATGTAAGGCAGGAGCGTGAGGTGGATGTAGATGGCGTGATCGCGCGGCAGCTCGTTCTTGAGCTGGCGGATCGCCTCGAAGAACGGCAGGCCCTCGATGTCGCCGACGGTGCCGCCGATCTCGACCAGCACGAAGTCGTAATCGTCATTGCCGGAGAGGACGAATTCCTTGATGGCGTTGGTGACGTGCGGAACCACCTGGATGGTCGCGCCGAGATAATCGCCGCGGCGCTCCTTGGAGATGATGTCCTGGTAGATACGTCCCGTGGTGATGTTGTCCTGCTTGGTCGCGGGACGGCCGGTGAAGCGCTCGTAGTGACCGAGATCGAGATCGGTCTCCGCGCCGTCATCGGTCACGAACACTTCGCCGTGCTGATACGGCGACATCGTTCCGGGATCGAGGTTGAGATAGGGGTCGAGCTTGCGGAGGCGGACCTTGTAGCCCCGGGCTTGCAACAGCGCACCGAGTGCCGCTGAAGCCAGACCCTTGCCGAGCGAAGAAACCACGCCGCCGGTGATGAAAATGTACCGCGCCATGGGACTTAACCTCTAATCCCTCGAATTCGATTCGCCAAAGCGATTCGTATTCCGCCCCAAAGATTTTGCGGGCCTGTGGGTGAGCCAAAACTAAGAGTGGTGACAGTGCCTTGATGGGGATTGTTGATGCAGGACGGTAGCCACCGCCCTGCATGGCCCCCCTGCTTTATTGCGAACGAGGCACCTGCGGGCCGCTCGGAGCCGGCGCCTGCTGCTGCTCGTCGGCCTTCTTCAGCGAATCCAGGATGCCGCCAGAGGTCGGCGGCGCGATCGGCGATCCGCCGGCCGGCTGGCCCTGCGACGCCGGCGTGCCGATGATCGACGACGGCGCGCGGCTGTAGCCCGCATGCCAGGACAGGAACATGCTGGTGAGGAAGAAGCCGGCGGCAAGAATCGCGGTGGTCCGCGTCAAGAGGTTCGCGGTGCCGCGGCTCGACATGAAGCCTGCGCCGCCGCCCATGCCGAGGCCGCCGCCTTCCGACTTCTGCAGCAGGACGGCGCCGATCATGACGGCGACGATCATGAGGTGGATGACGATGACAACGGTCTGCATAGTATCCTTCCGTCACAAGCGGGCGGCGCCTGACGGCGGCCGATCGCGCTTCGCGGGTTTTCCTGAAGTTGCGCGGTGTTACACGATCAGAGGGGCCATTGCCACCCCCGATCGGGTCCGGATCAGCCGCTTTGGGGTTAGCTAGGGGCACCCCTTCGCGATCGCAAGGAAATCGGCCGCCTTCAGGCTGGCGCCGCCAACCAGCGCCCCGTTGACGTTCTTGACCGCCATCAGCTCGGCCGCATTCGAGGGCTTGACCGAGCCACCATAGAGGATGCGCATCTTCGCCCCGTCGGTCTTGAACCGGGAGGTCAGGACCTCCCGGATAAACCCATGAATCTGCTCGACATCCTTGGCCGTGGGGGTGAGCCCGGTGCCGATTGCCCAGACCGGCTCATAGGCCACGATGAGATTCGCGGCCGTCGAGCCATCAGGCAGGGAGCCGGCGAGCTGCCCGCGCAGGATGTCCAGAGTCTGGCCGGCGTCGCGCTGGGCCTGAGTCTCGCCGATGCAGACAATCGCCGTCGCACCGGCGCGCCAGGCGGCCTCGGCCTTCTGCCGGATCAGGGCATCGCCCTCACCGTGGTCGGCGCGGCGCTCGGAATGGCCGACGATGATGGCCGTTGCCCCGGCATCAGCCAGCATTTCGGCGGCGATATCGCCGGTATGGGCACCGGAGGCCTTGGGGTGGCAATCCTGGGCGCCGACCCCGACTTTCTTGCCGCGCGCCTTGTCGGCGAAGGTGGCAATCAGGGTCGCAGGCGGGCAGACCAGCAGATCGGCCTTGCTGCTCACCTCGGCCGCACCGTCGAGCATGGCGTCGAACTCGGCAGCCTGGGCCTTCAGGCCGTTCATTTTCCAATTGCCGGCGATCAGGGGGTGGATGGCGTCGGTCATGTCAATTTCCAGCAAAATGAGGTTTGTGCATGCGCTAGCAGAGGACCTGCTGCAGTTCCAGAGACCAGAGGCTTTTAACCGCAGCCGCAAACGGTCGCCGGACCCGAGGTTGCGGGGGGAAAGCCACCACTTTATGATGATTGATCAATTTGGTGACGCGCTTTTGCTGAATCTGCATTAAGACGCGATCCCGTTCCCCTCCTGCTCAAACAAGTTGGACCAAATGCTTCGAGGAATGCGCAAGGCCTCATCAAACTGGCTCGGCAAGACGATTATGGCCGTGGTGATGGGCGTGTTGATCGTCAGTTTCGGCATTTGGGGCATCGCCGACATCTTCAAGGGCTTCGGGCAGTCCACGGTGGCCAAGGTGGGCAGCACCGAGATTTCGCTGAACGAGTTCCGCCAGATCTACACGGACCGCCTGCAACAGATCAGCCGCCAGTTCGGCCGTCCGCTGACGCCCGACCAGGCGCGTGCCTTCGGCCTCGACCGCCAGGTGCTGCAGCAGACGATCGCCGAAGCCGCCCTCGACGAAGAGGCGCGCCGGCTCGGGCTCGGCCAGTCCGACGACCAGATCCGCCAAGTCATCATGAACGACCCCAACTTCAAGGGCGTCGGTGGCAGCTTCGACGCGAACCGCTTCCAGGCCGTGATCCGCAATTTCGGCTATACCGAGCAGCGCTACGTCGCCGAGCAGCGCAAGGTGTCGCTGCGCCGGCAGATCACCGGCACGATCGGCGCCGGCCTCGAGCCGCCGAAGGCCATGATCGACGTGCTGACCCGCTTCCAGAACGAGCAGCGCGCCATCGAATTCGTCAGGCTCGATGCCGCCCAGGCCGGCCAGATCGACGCGCCCTCGCCCGAAGCGCTCGCCGCCTATTTCGAGGACCACAAGGTCCAGTTCCGCGCGCCCGAATACCGCAAGATCTCCTTCGTCGTGGTCTCGCCGGAAGAAATCGGCAAGTGGAGCGAGGTCTCCGACGAGGACGCCAAGAAGGTGTTCGAGCAGCGCAAGGACCGGCTCGGCACGCCTGAGAAGCGCCAGATCCAGCAGATCGTGTTTCCCAACGTGACCGACGCGCAGGCCGCACGCGAGCGCCTCGTCGGCGGAATGTCGTTCGAGGATCTCGGCAAGGAGCGCGGGCTGAGCGCCTCCGACGTCGACCTCGGCCTCGTGACCAAGTCTTCGCTCGCTGCCGCCGTCGGCGATGCCGCCTTCGCGCTTCCCGCCGGCGAGATCAGCCAGCCGATCCAGGGCGGGCTTGGCGTCGCGATCGTCAGGGTCGACAAGATCGAGCCGGGCAAAGAGGCGGACTACGCCAGCCTTGCCGGCGACATCAAGCGCGAGATCGCCACCGAGCGTGCGCGCGTCAAGGTCGCCGATCTCCGCGACAAGATGGAAGACGAGCGCGGCGGCGGCGCCAGCGTGATCGACGCGGCGCAGAAGCTCGGCCTCACCGCCGTGACCATCGACGCGGTCGATCGTTCCGGCCGCGCCCCCAACGGCCAGCCGGTCGCCAACATTCCGCAGGGCCTCGACGTGGTGTCGCAGGCCTTCAACACCGATGTCGGCGTCGACAACGACTCGATCTCGTTCAAGGGCGGCTATGTCTGGTACGACGTGCTCGCCATCACGCCGTCGCGCGACCGCAATCTGGACGAGGTCCGCGACCAGGTCGAGGCGCGCTGGCGCCAGGACCAGATCGCCACTAAGCTCAAGGCCAAGGCGACCGAGATGGTGCAGAAGCTCGAAGCAGGCGGCAAGCTCGCCGATGAAGCCGCAGCGATCGGCGCCAAGGTCGAGACAGCAACCGGCTTCAAGCGCGACGATACGCCCGCCAGCGTGCCCGCAGCCGTCGTATCGGCCGCCTTCCGCACCGCCAAGGACGGCGTCGGACAGACGCCGGTGACCGGCGGCACCGAGGTGATCGTCTTCCGCGTCACCGACATCGTCGAACCCGCGGTCGACGCCGCCTCCGACGCGGTCAAGAAGCTGAAGGAAAGCCTCGACCGTGCCCAGACCGAGGAGCAGGTTGCTTCCTACGTCAACAAGCTTGAAACCGACATCGGGACCACCATTAATCAGGCCGCCTTCGCGCAGGTGACCGGCGCGAACCAGCAGTAAGTTGAAAGCACGCGATGGACGACCTGAAATCGATCATTGGAAAAGTGGCGACCGGCGCCAGCCTGTCGCGTGAGGAAGCGGCTTCCGCCTTCGACGCCATGATGTCGGGCGAGGCCACGCCCTCGCAGATGGGCGGCCTGTTGATGGCGCTGCGGGTACGCGGCGAGACCGTGGACGAGATCACCGGCGCTGTTACGGCGATGCGCTCCAAGATGCTGAGCGTGACGGCACCGCCTGAAGCCGTCGACATCGTCGGCACCGGCGGCGACGGCTCCGGCTCGGTCAACGTCTCGACCTGCGCCTCCTTCATTGTGTCGGGCGCCGGCGTGCCGGTGGCCAAGCACGGCAACCGCGCGCTGTCGTCGCGCTCGGGCGCGGCCGACGTGCTGGCCTCGCTCGGGGTGAAGATCGACCTCAGGCCCGAACAGGTCGGCCATTGCGTGCGCGAATGTGGCATCGGCTTCATGTTCGCTCCCGCTCATCACCCGGCCATGAAGAATGTCGGCCCGACCCGGGTCGAGCTTGCGACACGCACGATCTTCAATCTGCTCGGCCCCCTGTCCAACCCGGCTGGCGTGAAGCGGCAGATGGTCGGCGTGTTCTCGCGGCAATGGGTGCAGCCGCTGGCGCAGGTGCTGAAGAACCTCGGCTCCGAATCCGCCTGGGTCGTCCACGGCTCCGACGGCCTCGACGAGATCACCCTCACCGGCCCGACCTTCGTCTCAGCGCTCCACAACGGCGAGATCCGCAATTTCGAGGTGACGCCGGAGGATGCCGGCCTGCCGCGCTGCGAGGCCGGCGCGCTCAAAGGCGGTGACGCCGACGCCAATGCAATCGCCCTGCAGAGCGTGCTCGACGGCAAGCCGAGCGCCTACCGCGACGTCGCGCTGATGAACGCCGCCGCCGCGCTGGTCGTGGCCGGACGCGCCAAGGACCTCAAGGAGGGCGTCGCGATCGGCATGAAGTCGATCGACAGCGGCGCCGCCAAAGCGAAGCTGAAGCACCTGATCGCGATCTCGAACGGCCAAGCCTGACATGTCGGACATCCTGACCAAGATCGAAGCCTATAAGCGCGAAGAGATCGCAGCCGCCAAGCGCGCCGAGCCGCTCTCGGCGGTCGAGGCGAAGGCCAAGGCGCAAGCCGCACCGCGCGGCTTCGTGCAGGCGATCAAGGCCAAGCACGCCAATGGCGACTACGCGCTGATCGCGGAGGTGAAGAAAGCGTCGCCGTCGAAGGGGCTGATCCGCGCCGATTTCGATCCGCCCGCGCTCGCGAAAGCCTATGAAGCCGGCGGCGCGGCCTGCCTGTCGGTGCTGACCGACAGGCCCTCGTTCCAGGGCCATCTCGACTTCATGGTGGCGGCGCGTGCGGCGACGGCATTGCCGGTGCTGCGCAAGGATTTCATGTTCGACACCTACCAGGTGGCCGAAGCGCGCGCGCATGGCGCCGACTGCATCCTGATCATCATGGCCGCGCTCGATGATGCCACGGCAAAAGACCTCGAAGACGCCGCGCTCGCCTACGGCATGGATGTGCTGATCGAGATCCACGACCGCGCCGAGCTCGACCGCGCGCTCAAGCTCCGCTCGCCGATGATCGGGGTCAACAACCGCAATCTTCGCACCTTCGAGACCACGCTCGCGACCAGCGAAACACTGGCGCCGCTGATCCCCGGGGATCGGCTGATGGTCGGCGAAAGCGGCATCTTCACGCCCGCCGATCTCGCCCGGCTCGAGCGCGTCGGCATGTCGACCTTCCTGGTCGGCGAAAGCCTGATGCGGCAGGCCGACGTCACCGCCGCGACGCGCACGCTGCTCGCGCGCGAGAGTGCGGTGCGCGCGACGGGCACGCGCTGACATGGCGCGCAAGCCGTCCAAGAAAGCCGTCCCCGCCCTCACCCATATCGGCACCTCCGGCGAGGCGCGGATGGTCGACGTGTCCGACAAGCCGGCGACCGAGCGGCTTGCGGTCGCGGAAGGCCGGGTCGTCATGACCAAGGCGACGCTCGATCTGATCGTATCCGGCAACGCCAAGAAAGGCGACGTGCTCGGCACGGCCCGCATCGCCGGCATCATGGCCGCCAAGCGCACCTCGGAGCTGATTCCGCTCTGCCATCCGCTGGCGCTGTCGAAAGTGACGCTCGACATCGAGCCCGACGTGAAACTGCCGGGCTGCCTCGTCCGCGCCAGCGTCAAGGTAACGGGTCCGACCGGCGTCGAGATGGAGGCCCTCACGGCCGTCTCGGTCGCCTGCCTCACCATCTACGACATGATCAAGGCGGTGGAGCGCGGCGTGCGCATCGAGGGCATCCATCTGGTCGAGAAGCTCGGCGGCAAGTCCGGCCACTACCGCGCCTGACTGCGCAATCCGCTCTATTTCGCCTCGCGCTGCCGCTCGCGATAAGCGCGCGTCTTCATCCGGTTACCGCATAGCGTCGACATGCACCACCGCCGCGTCGATGGTTTCGACCGGTCGAAGAACACCCGGCGACAATCCTCCGACGCGCACATCTTCAGCCGGTCCAGCGTTCCCACGAGGGTTGCGTCATGAAGCTCGATCGCGATGGCCGACAGGCCGGCGAGCGCATCCTCGCGCGCCGCTGACAGCGTTGCGCCACGGCCTGCGTGCGCCTCGACCCGCAACGGAAACGGCGCCAGCGCGTCATTGAGCGTGCCGAGAACGCTCTTGTTCCGGAGCCGCTCGCTCGGCTCACACTGCAGATAGGCACGCAAGGCCTCGCGTATCCTCAGCGCAGTCTCGAACATTGCAGGCGTGACATGGCCGCGCTTGGCGCCAAGGCCGCGTTCCCGCATCCAGTCCGCCAGGTCCTTCGGGCCGCCAAGCGCATCGCTCTCCGGGTGCTCCACGCCGAAATGCGTGAAGTGGCGAACATCGAGCGTGTTGGCGAAATCGTAGAGGTTCGCCAACACGTCGGGAACCTGGAATTTGCGCGACTCTTTCGACATCGGAACACCAAAGATTTGAACACCAGTAAAACAGATTTACTGGTTGACGGCAAGCGACACCTGTATCTTCTTTATACAGGTGTCGAACGATCCTTCGGGGTCGAGCGCCTCTGCAATCACCGGAATGGAGAATCGAGCCGTGGCCGACGCCCTGCACTATCTCGAACTCACCACGCTCGCGGCACGCCTCAAGGCCCGCGAAATCTCGGCGCAGGAGGTGACGCGCGCGCAACTCGACAGGATCGCCTCCGTCGACCGCGATCTCGGCAGCTACGTTCACGTGATGGCGGAAACAGCCATGGCCGAGGCGGAAGCCGCGGACGCCGACATCGCGCAGGGCAGGTATCGGGGCCCCCTGCATGGCATGCCGATTGCGCTCAAGGACCTGTTCTGGACCGAAGGCGTTCCGACGGCGGCAGGCACCACGCTTCATCGTGACTTTCGTCCCAGTGAAGACGCAACCGTCGTGCGCCGGCTCAAGAACGCGGGCGCCGTGATCCTCGGCAAGGTGCAACTCACCGAGGGCGCCTATGCCGATCACCATCCGCTGGTGAAACCGCCGAAGAATCCGTGGAATGCGAGCTACTGGCCAGGTATCTCGTCCAGCGGCTCGGCGGTCGCGACGGCTGCCGGACTTTGCTTCGGCTCGCTCGGCTCCGACACCGGCGGTTCGATCCGCTGGCCCTGCGCCGCCAACGGCCTGACCGGATTGAAGCCGAGCTGGGGCCGCGTCAGCCGCCACGGCACCTTCGAGCTTGCCGCGTCACTCGACCATGTCGGACCGATCGGCCGCAGCGCGGCCGACGCCGGTGCGCTGCTCGGCGTCATCGCCGGACACGATCCGAACGACCCGACATCGCTGATCGATCCGGTGCCCGACTATCCGGCCGCCGCCGCACAGGACGTGCGGGGCTTGCGGATCGGCGTCGATCCTGCCTGGAACAGCGACGACGTGGACGTTGCGACCCAGCGCGTGCTGGCGGACGCCATCGATGCTTTCCGCGCTCTTGGCGCCGACACCGTCAATGTCCGATTTCCCGACGTCACGCAGGCGATCGCCGACTGGACGCCGAACTGTGCGGTGGAAGCTGCGGTCGCTCATGAGGCGACCTATCCCGCCCGCAAGGATGATTATGGTCCGATCCTCGCCTCCGTGATCGAGACCGGCCGCGCTCTCTCTGCTCTCGACTATCAGAAGATCCTGCTGCGGCGGCTGGCGCTACGCGGCCAGGTGACTGCGCTGTTCGAGACCATCGACCTGCTGCTGATCCCGGTGCACCCGTTCCCGCCAGTGACGCTTGCCATGATCCAGACGCTCGGCGAACAGCCGGATCTGATCGCGAAGCTGCAGCGCTACACCTGCCCGTTCGACATGACCGGTCATCCCACCATCACGCTGCCAGGTGGTGCGTCCGCGGACGGGCTGCCGATCGCGTTCCAACTCGTCACCGCCCATCTGGACGAGGCCACGCTCGTACGCGCCGGCGCGGCCTTCCAGCGGGCCACGTCCTGGCATCGTCGCCATCCTTCCCTCACCTCGCGGAGGCAGCATTGACCATTCAACCCACGCTCGCTCAGCGAAGCATTTTCCATGGCTGGTTCGTCGTCGCGGCGGCGTTTGCCGTCATGTTCGTCGGCTTCGGCTCCGCCTACACGTTCAGCGCATTCCTCGAGCCGCTCCAGCGCGATTTCGGCGCCTCGCGCGGTTCGATCTCGCTGGTGTTTTCGATCGCGGGCTTTCTGTACTTCGCGCTCGGCCTCGTCAGCGGTCCCCTCGCCGACCGGTTTGGCTCGCGTCCGCTGGCCGTCGCCGGCATGATCCTGGTCGCGGTCGGACTTGCGGCCGCGAGCGCTGCCCGGTCCGTCGTCGAGGTCTATCTCGCCTACGGGCTTGGCGTCGGCCTCGGCGTCGGCTGCGCCTATGTTCCGGCCATCGGCGCGGTGCAACGCTGGTTCGTCAGGCGCCGCGGCTTTGCCTCCGGGCTCGCGGTGAGCGGCATCGGGCTCGGTACACTGGCGATGCCGCCGCTCGCCTCATTGCTGATCGCCTCGGTGGGCTGGCGCGGAGCCTATCTGGTGCTGGGCGCGATTGCGCTGGTGCTGGGCGGCGGGATGTCGCTGCTCATCGAGAACGATCCGAAGCACCGCGGCCTCGGACCCGATGGCGATCCGCCTCGCGATGCCGCGGGCGCCAACAACGCCGGCGGCGCATCCGTGCGCGAGGCCATCCGGTCGACGCGGTTTGTCGCCCTCTACCTATCGTGTCTGGTCTGCTCGTTCGGAGCCTTCGTCCCGTTCGTCCATCTCGTGCCCTACGCGCGCGATCACGGGGTCGCGGCGTCCTCTGCCGTGCTGCTGCTCGGCGTGATCGGGGCCGGCAGCACCGCAGGCCGCTTCTTTCTCGGCGCACTCGCCGACCGGATGGGCCGCGACCGCTCGCTGATCATGGTCCTGACCGGAATGGCGCTCGCGATGGCGATCTGGGCCATTGCCGCTGATGTCTGGACCCTCGCCGCTTTTGCCTTCGTCTACGGCGTGTTCTACGGCGGCTGGGTCGCGGTGCTGCCCTCTGTGGTCATGGACTATTTCGGCGGACGCAATGTCAGCGGAATCATCGGCATTCTCTACACCAGCGTGGCGTTCGGCACGCTGATTGGCCCGAGTGCGGCCGGCTTCGCCTACGACGTCAACCACAGCTACACGATGCCGATCCTGATCAGTGCCGCCGCGAACATCGTCGCGGCGCTGATGGTGGTGGCGATACTGGCGCGCAGCGGAACCCGCGCGATCAGCGCAGCGACGCGCTGATCGCGGTGAATTTGCTGTTGAGCTTGGAGCCCATGCCATTCACGACAGTGATGATGGCCAGCGCGATGCCGGCCGCGATCAGGCCGTACTCGATCGCGGTTGCCCCACGCTCGTCGGCAAGGAAGTTCTTCAAGGTGTTTTTCATCGTTGCGTCCTCTCTGTGTCGTCAGCAGGCATCTCGCAAATCACGTGCCAATCCCGACGCGAGGATCTACAACACGTTAGATGGTTAGGCCTTGGTTGATTGTGGCGTGGCCGGCAGGAATTGACCGGCGCCCTCGAATGCCTTCGGCAATTCCTGCCCGCTGTATCGCGCACCTCGGTTGCATTTGCGCGCGGCCGTTCACACAGCGTTAACCGCGCTTCCTAACTTCGCCTCCACACCGTTCCCGTAAACCAACGGGTGTCTTCGGGGCCAAGAATTGATCCTGACGTGTGCACGGCAATGATCCAGCATGATGACGAGATTCGGCAGTCGCCTCTTTGACCACGCCTTCGTGCGCAGCGGACCGATCCGCTGGCTGGTGGTGGGCGGCGCCCTGCTGATCGCGGCCATCGCCATTGGCTCGGTCCTGATGGCGCAGAACTTCCGCGAGCGGACGCTGCGCAACTCCAGCCGCGAGCTGGAAAACACCGTGCTGCTGCTCGCCCATCATTTCGATCAGCAATTGCAGGATTTCGCGGTCATCCAGAAGGACTTCGTCGATCACGTCCGCACGACCGGAATCAGGACCGTGGAGGACTATCGCAAGCGCCTCGCCGGCGAGGACGTCCACCGGATGTTGCGCTCGAAGATCGAAGCGCTGCCCTACATCGGCGGCGTCAACATCATCGATGCCGAAGGCAATCTGATCAATTCGTCGACGGCATGGCCGGCTCCGAAAGTGAACGTTGCCGACCGCGCCTATTTTCGCACTTTCAAATACGATCCCTATTCGCCTGATATCCTGATCGAGCCGTTGCACAGTCGCATCTCCGGCGCCTGGACCGTCCTGATCGTGCGCAGGATCGTCGGGCCGAACGGCGAGTTCCTGGGTGTTGTCGGGCGCGGCATCGAGCCCGCCAATTTCGAGAAGTTCTTCGCCTCCGTCGTGCTCGGCGAAGGCGCGACGATCTCGATGCTGCATCGGGACGGCACGCTGCTCGCCCGCTATCCCCATTCCAGCGAATTGATGGGGCGGAATTTCAAGTCCGGCACGACCGCGCAGCAGAGAGTCTTCGACCTCGATCACTTCGCCGGACGATTCATGAGCCCCGTCGACGGCGAAGACAGGCTGATCTCCTCGCGCGCCCTGCCCCACTTCCCGATCCTGATGATGGCCACCACGACGCGCGCCTCCGCCTTGACGGACTGGCGCGAGCAGATCGGCATCCTGATCTCGGTGGCCGCCTCTTCCGCGCTCGCCATCGCAGGCGTGCTGATCGCGGTCGTGCGCAAGCTTCTGGAGCAGCACCGCCTCTCGCGGGAACGGCTGACGCTGGAAAAGCAGCGGCTCGATCGCGCCGTCAACAACATGACGCAGGGCCTCTTGCTGTTCGACGCCGAGCAGCGGCTGGTGGTCTGCAATCAGCGCTATCTCGAAATGTACGGACTGTCGGCCGAGATCGTGAAGCCCGGCTCGAGCTTCCACGACATCATCGCCCATCGCAAGGCGACCGGCTCGTTCACGGGCGACATCGACGACTATGTCGTGCGCGTGCTGAAGGGCGTCCATACGCGCAATTCCATGGTGGTCGACACCTCCGACGGCCGCTCGATCCACATCCTCAACGAGCCGCTCACGGACGGCGGCTGGGTGGCGACCCATGAGGACATCACCGAGCGCCGCCGGATCGAGGAGCGCATCACCCACCTCGCCCATTACGACGCGCTGACCGACCTGCCCAACCGCACCATGTTCCACGAGCATCTGCGCGAAGAGCTGGCCGCAGTCGGCAACGACGAACAGATCGCGGTGCATTACATCGACATCGACGAGTTCAAGGGCGTCAACGACGCGCTCGGCCATCTCGTCGGCGACGAGCTGTTGAAATCGATTGCCGCAAGCCTGCGCCGCTGTGCCGGCCCGGCGGATTTCGTGGCGCGGCTCGGCGGCGACGAATTCGCGATCATCCAGAGCGCGGTGGCGTCGCTCGACCAGGTCAACGAGCTCGTCGCACGGGTCTTTACCGCCATCCGCGCGCCGTTCGACTGCATGGGCCACCATCTCACCACCGACGCCAGCATCGGCATTGCGCTCGCGCCGGAACACGGCACGGCGCTCGACCAGGTCCTCAAGAACGCGGACATGGCGATGTACGCCGCCAAGTCCGCCGGGCGCCGCACCTATCGCTTCTTCGAGCCGGAGATGGATGCCAAGGTCCGCGAGCGCCGGCAGCTCGAGGGCGACCTGCGCCACGCCATCGCCCAAGGGGGGCGCGATGGCGGCCTCGAGGTCTATTACCAACCCTGCCTCAGCCTGAAGGATGATCGCATCACCGGCTGCGAGGCATTGGTGCGCTGGCGTCATCCCGCGCGCGGCATGGTCTCGCCGGCGGAGTTCATCCCGATCGCCGAAGATACCGGCCTGATCAACGAGATCGGCGAATGGGTGCTGGCGACCGCCTGCCGGGACGCTGCGAACTGGCCCGACGACATCCGCCTCGCCGTCAACGTCTCGCCGGTGCAGTTCAAGAGCGGCACGCTGGCGCTGAAGATCATGGCGGCGCTCGCTGCTTCCAACCTGCCGGCGAGCCGGCTCGAGCTCGAGATCACCGAGGCGGTGCTGATCCGCGACGACGACACGGCGCTGGCGATCCTGCACCAGCTCCGCGCCATCGGCGTGCGCATCGCGCTCGACGATTTCGGCACCGGCTACTCGTCGCTGAGCTATTTGCACCGCTTCCCGTTCGACAAGATCAAGATCGACCGCTGCTTCGTCGACGACATCGGCGGCCCCGACGGCTCGGCCAGCATCGTCCAGGCCGTCGTCAATCTGGCGGCCGCGCGCCGCATGACCACCACGGCCGAGGGCGTCGAGACGGAGGAGCAGCAGCGTCTGCTCCGCGCGCTCGGCTGCTCCGAGATGCAGGGCTATCTGTTCAGCGCCGCGAAGCCCGCCGACAAGGTGCAGGAGCTGTTCGCGCTGCATCGCAGCCGGCTCGCCCAGCGCGGCGGCGCGAAAGCCCGCCGCCGCGAGGCGAGTTAGGCTCGCCGCCCTCACCTCGGACTTGACGATCACGGGCGCCCAAAGTATCTACGCACCCGTAGCTCCGTGTCAGACGGCGCTGCCGTAGGCGTTACCGTCATCCAACGCGTCCTTTGTCGAGAGGATCCCAGCAGGGAGTTCTCGATTCACAAGACGCCACGGTATGCCATTTCCCCTGCTTGCGGACCCCATTCAAGACGTTGATTCACCGCGGCCCATCGGCGCCGCGATGGGGCTGTCTTGTCGGATTGTTCGTCGTCGGGAGTCCAGGAGTTGCCGTGGCCTTCACCTCAGTCGAAAGGCAGCAACATGAAAATGACTGGCAACACGATCCTCGTCACTGGCGGCACCAGCGGCATCGGCCGCGCGCTCGCTGAAGCCTTCCACGACCGCGACAACCGCGTCATCGTCACCGGAAGACGGCAGGCCCTGCTCGATCGGATCACGGCCGAACGTCCCGGCCTGATCGGCCTACCGCTCGACCTTGACGATCCCTCGGCATTGCCACGCTTGTCGGCCGAGGTGCGTTCGAGTTTCCCCGAGCTCAACGTGGTGATCGCCAATGCCGGCATCTCGCGTCCGGAGGACATGAGCGCGGATTGGAATGTTCTGGACGCACAAGCCATCGTCGAGACCAACATCATGGGCGTGCTGCGCGTGACGGCAGCATGTCTGCCGTTGCTGAAGAGGCAATCCAACGCGACCATCATCGCGACCAGCTCGAACCTCGCCTTCGTGCCGCGTGCCGACTTCCCGACCTACTGCGCCAGCAAGGCGTTCCTGCATTCCTGGCTGCAGTCGCTGCGGCATCAGCTCCGCAAGATCCCGGTCGAGGTGCTGGAGCTTGCGCCGCCCTATGTGCAGACCGAGCTCACCGGCACGCAGCAGGCGAGCGATGCACGCGCCATGCCGCTTGCTGCCTATGTCGCGGAAGTCATGCAATTGCTCGAGCTGCGGGTGCATCCCCGCGATGAAGTGCTGGTCGAACGCGACCGCGCACGGCGATGGGCCGAGCGCGACGGCCGCTACGAGGCGACCTTTGCCGCCCTGAACCCGAGCTGAGGCGAGGCCCAAAACAGAATCGCCCGGGAGTGGACATCCACTCCCGGGCGATCGATGTCTGGGGAACGTAAGATCTAGTTCGGCACCGCGGCCTTCGACGCGGGCTTTGCGGCCACCGCATTGGCGGTGACGCCGTGCAGGAAGTCGAAGGCCGCATGCAGGGCCTTGTCGTCCTCCTCCTTCGGCGGAACATAGGACTGCGATCCGGTCTGCTCGCCACCCTCGCCGGCTGAGAGATGCCCGCGCATCTGGGACTCCGCCATGGTGTCCATCCGGCCCTTCAGCTCCGGCGGCACGTCCTGCAGGATCTCGATGTCGGGGGCGATGCCCTGGGCCTGGATCGAGCGGCCGGACGGCGTGTAGTAGCGCGCGGTGGTCAGCGCCAGCGCGCCATTGCCGGCACCGAGCGGAATGACCGTCTGCACCGAACCCTTGCCGAACGAGCGCGTGCCGATGATGGTCGCACGCTTGTGATCGTGCAGCGCGCCGGCCACGATCTCGGAAGCCGAGGCCGAGCCGCCATTGACCAGGACCACCAGCGGCTTGCCCCTGGTGAGGTCGCCGCCATGCGCGGTGAAGCGCTGGGTCTCTTCCGGACTGCGGCCGCGGGTCGAGACGACCTCGCCGCGCTGGAGGAAGGCGCTCGACACCGAGACGGCCTGGTCGAGCAGACCGCCCGGATTGTTGCGCAGGTCCATCACGTAGCCGGTGAGCTTCTCCTGCGGCACCTGCTTGGAGATCGCGGCGATCGCCTTCTTCAGGCCGTCGGTGGTCTGCTCATTGAACGAGGTGACGCGGATATAGCCGATGTCGCCGTTCTCGACGTGGAAGCGCACCGGGCGCACATGGATGATCTCGCGCGTGATCGCGACGTCGAGCGGCGCGTCCGCGCCCTTGCGCACGATGGTGAGCTTGGTCTTGGTATCGACCGGGCCCTTCATCTTGTTGACGGCCTGCTCGAGCGTCATGCCCTGCACGGCCTCTCCGTCGATCTTGCTGATGAGGTCGCCGGACATCAGGCCGGCCTTCGAGGCGGGGGTATCGTCGATCGGGGAAACGACCTTGACGAGACCGTCTTCCATCGTGACCTCGATGCCGAGGCCGCCGAACTCGCCGGAGGTGGTCTCCTGCATCTCGGTCCAGGCCTTCGCGTTCATGTAGCGCGAATGCGGATCGAGCGAGGTCACCATGCCCGTGATCGCGCCTTCGATCATCTTGGCGTTGTCGGGTTTCTCGACATAGCTCGCCTTGACGCGCTCGAACACCGTGCCGAACAGGTTGAGCTGGGAATAGGCATCGTCCGCGCTCGCTGCCGCCCGTGCCGCCCATACACCACCGTGCGGGCTGGCGACCAGAAGGGTGAGACACGCTCCGGTGAGCGCGCCCAGAGGGAACAGCAGGGTTTTCCGCATGGGTGGGCTTGCCTTTTTGCTTGGCGGTTCGCTTGAGCTTGCCTGGGCTCGTCTCTCGAGACTTGGGAAGCAGACTTGGGACGCGCCATGCAATTGGCGATCCAGTCCACTTCTCACAATACCATTCTGGTTTCTTCAAGGCCGGGACGCACCGCCGACCGGTACACCGCAAAAATCGCTTCGTTCGGGCCTAAACTTTTGGCAACGTTGCAGGACTGGCCCGCCCCAAGGGGGAATCGGTGCGACCATCCACGCCGCGCAGCCATGCCATTTTAGGATGGTTTTGGAGCGCTGGACGGGTTAGGCGATGACACAAGGCTTCAAATTCTCGGGAGGATAACAATGAACGAAGCACCCCGGATCCGGCCGGAACGGAACGTCGAGCTCGGCGCCAGCAACGAGCCGTTCCAGAACCTGCACGAATTCATTCGGAAAGCACGGGCCAACCTCAACCAGAACGCCTGGGACTACATCGTCGGCGCCGCCGAGACCGAAACCACGATGCGCCGCAACCGCATGGCGCTGGACGAGATCGCCTTCCGCCCACGCGTGCTGCGCGACGTCCGAAAGGTTGACGGCTCGGTTCAGCAGTTCGGCCGCAAGATGCGCCTGCCGGTGGTACTCGCCCCCGTCGGCGCGCTCGAGATCTTCGATCCGGATGGCGCGGCGAGCGTCGCGCGCGCTGCCGGCACCTTCGGTGCGGCGCACATGCTGAGCTCGGTGTCCGAGCCCGGCCTGGAGCAGACCGCCGAAGCCGCGCCGGATGCGCTGCGGCTCTATCAGCTCTATGTCCGCGGCGACGACGCCTTTGTCGCCGATGTCGTCAGCCGGGCCGAGAAGAGCGCCTATGCCGGCTTCTGCCTGACCGTCGACACTGCCCATTACAGCCGTCGTGAGCGTGACATCGCCAAACGCTACGTCCGTGAGAGCCGCCTGCGTGCCACCGGGGGCGATTTCCAGAAGGGCCTGGAGTGGCGGACCGTGAAGATGATCAAGGACAAGTTCAGGATTCCGCTGATCCTGAAGGGCATCGCCACCGCCGAGGACGCCCAGATCGCGGTCGATCACGGTGTCGAATGGATCTACGTCTCCAACCATGGCGGCCGCCAGCTCGACCACGGCCGCGGCGCCATGCATGTGCTGCCCGAGATCGTCGAGGCCGTGAAGGGCCGCGCCAAGATCATGGTCGACGGCGGCATCTGTCGCGGCACCGACATCGTCAAGGCGATCGCGGCGGGCGCGGACATGGTCGGGATCGGCCGGCTGCAATGCTGGGCGCTGGCGGCGGCCGGCGAGGCCGGCGTCGCGCGGATGCTGGAGCTGCTGGAGGACGAGGTGCTGCGCTGCCTCGGCCTTTTGGGCGCCACGTCATTTGCCGAGGTCGACAAATCCTGCCTGCATCCGGCGACCGCCACCAACGCGCCGAGCGTGTTCAGCGCATTCCCGCTGTTCGACCATGATCCCTATCGATACTGAGTGAAAGGATGCAGGTGACATCGCTCTCTCCCGGCAGCGCGGATGCGCTGCTGTTCGATCTCGGGCGCGTGGTGCTCGACATCGACTTCTCCAAGGCGATCGCCTGCTGGGCGGGCCATGCCGGCTGCCAGCCCGAGGCCATCGTCGCGCGCTATGTGCGTGACGAGGCCTACCGGCTGCACGAGGTCGGCAAGATCAGCGACGAGGATTATTTCGCCTCGCTGCGTGCATCGCTCGGCATCGGCATTTCGGACGCGCAATTCCTGGAAGGCTGGAACGCGATCTTCGCCGGCGAGATGCCTGATATCGCCGAGCTGCTGCCGCGCGCGGCGAAACAGATGCCGCTCTACGCCTTCTCCAACACCAACCGGCCGCATGTCGACTATTTCTCGAAGGAATACGGCGAACTGCTCGGCCATTTCCGCGCGCTGTATCTGTCGTCAAGCATCGGCCTGCGCAAACCGGACGCGGAAGCCTTCGACCATGTCGTCGCCGCGATCGGCGTGCCGGCAGGGCGCATCGTGTTCTTCGACGATCTCGCCGAGAACATCGAGGGCGCGCGGTCGCGCGGGCTGACGGCGGTGCATGTGACGTCGCCGCGCGACGTCGGGAACGCCTTGAAGGCATTGGGCATCTGACGATCTCCGCTCAGCGGGAGGCGCCAACGTCGGGCAGTCTTCCGGAACCAATTTTGCCCAAAATGAGGAACCAGAGCGCTTTGTGCATTTTTGTACGGAGTTCCGGGAACGGAATGGCCCCTTCCGGACTCTTGAGTCCGTTGGGACTTCTACACCGGACTTATGGACGTGCTGGGCAAAACCTATCTCACCAAGCAAGCCTCTCTCCTGCTTGAATTCGCAAGAACCACCTCGGATTCGGACCTTTCCGCCAAGCTGATCAGCAAGGCCGCCGACCTGAAATCCCAGGCCGATCCGCTGCCCGACAAGGATCAAGGCCCGAAGGCTCCCGACGTCGCGCTGGACGACGGGCCGGACCGGCCGAGCGGGAGTTGAGCGATGCTGGCCGTGGCACTCGTCATTCTCGTCCTCGCCATGGCCACCCTCCTGCCGATCGGTCTCGCTCTCTGGATCATGCCACGCCAGGCCTGAGCCCGCTTTCCGTACTGCCGGAAGCGGCAGGATAAATCGTGCCCGCTCCGCATTTTTGCCTCTGCTCCCGCGCTCGGCTAGAAGACTGTCGGAACATTTCGTCCGAACGTGCCGAGCAGGAGTTTCGCCGTGGCCTTGATGCCGGTTTCCGACGCCCTTGCTGCGGTGCTGGCGGGTGCAGCGCCGCTGCCTGCAGAGATGGTTTCACTCGACGAAGCGCACCATCGCGTGCTCGCCCATGACGTCGCTGCGCGGCGCACCCAACCGCCCCAGGCGATGTCGGCGATGGACGGCTATGCCGTGCGCGCGGCCGATGCGGCAACAATCGATTCAAGGCTGACGATGATCGGTGAGGTCGCAGCGGGCCGTCCGTTCACGGGAAGGGTCGGCGCCGGCGAAGCCGTGCGGATCTTCACCGGCGGCGTCGTTCCCGACGGCGCGGACGCAGTCGTGATCCAGGAGGACACGATCGCCGAGGGCAAGCAAATAACGATCAAGGAAGCCGCGATCGTGGGTCGGCACATCCGCCCCGCCGGGGTCGATTTCCGCGAGGGCGACGTCCTCCTGCGCAAGGGAACCCGTCTGACGGAGCGCGATCTCGCCGTCGCCGCTGGAATGAATCACCCGCATCTCGCCGTCTGCCGCCGCCCGAAGGTCGCGATCCTCGCCACCGGCGATGAACTGGTGATGCCGGGCTCAACGCCCGGGCACGGCCAGATCGTCTATTCCAACGGCTACGCCCTGCACGCGCTCGCCCGCAGCGAGGGCGCCGAGACCATCGACCTCGGTGTCGCCGCCGATACGCTGGAGGCCACCACCGCCGGCATCCGCCGCGCGCGCGAAAGCGGCGCCGACGTCCTGGTCACGACCGGGGGCGCATCGGTCGGCGACCACGATCTGGTCCAGCAGGCGCTGAAGGACGAAGGCATCGCGATGGCGTTCTGGAAGATCGCGATGCGGCCCGGCAAGCCGATGATGCACGGACGCTTAGGGACGATGGGCGTCATCGGCCTGCCCGGCAACCCCGTGTCGTCCTACGTCTGCGCCTTCCTGTTCATGGTGCCGCTGATTCGCGCGCTGTCGGGCCGTTCGGTGATTCATCACCGTCGCGAGCGCGCCGTGCTGGGCCGCGATCTCGGCGCCAATGACCAGCGCGAGGATTATCTGCGCGCGCGCCTGGAGCTGCGCGACGACGGCACGCTCGTCGCCCTTCCCGTCAGCCATCAGGACTCCTCTCTGCTTGCGAATCTTGCTGCAGCACAGGTACTTCTCGTGCGCGCACCGTTTGCGCCGAAGGCCGAGGCCGGCAGCCCTTGCGAGGTGCTGCGGCTCCCCGTCTGACCTGCGCGGCCACACGCATTCCGCGCGCTTCGTTCTGTTCACGCTAAATTAAGCAGTTGCGGAACATGTATCGAACATATAGTGTCCGTTCATGATTTGTTTCGAGGATGTAGCGGCTTATCGCTGAATTCATCGTCTCGGAATCGAACGACATCAACCGGGGGACTTTGGTCGAGATGTTAACGCGCAAACAATACGAGCTTCTGCGGTTCATCAGCGAACGCTTGAAGGAAAGCGGCGTGCCGCCGTCCTTCGACGAGATGAAGGATGCACTCGACCTGCGCTCGAAGTCAGGCATCCACCGCCTGATCACCGCGCTCGAAGAGCGCGGCTTCATCCGCCGCCTGCCCAACCGCGCCCGGGCCATCGAAGTGATCAAGCTGCCGGAGCTCCAGGCTGCCGCCGGCAACCGACGCGGCTTCACGCCAAGCGTCATCGAGGGCAATCTCGGCAAGGTGCGCGCGAGCTCCAGCCCGTCCGCAGACGAGGGCGAGCGACCCGTTGCGGTGCCGGTGATGGGCCGCATCGCGGCCGGCACCCCGATCGAGGCATTGCAGACCCGCAGCCACACCATCAGCGTGCCGCCCGACATGCTCGGCTCCGGCGAGCATTACGCGCTCGAAGTGCGCGGCGATTCCATGGTCGAGGCCGGCATCCTCGACGGCGACATGGCGTTGATCCAGCGCAACGAGAGCGCCGATACCGGCGACATCGTGGTGGCGCTGATCGACGACGAGGAAGCCACGCTCAAGCGCTTCCGCCGCCGCGGCGCCTCGATCGCGCTGGAGCCTGCCAATGCCGCTTACGAGGTGCGCATCCTGCCGCCGAACCGCGTGAAGATTCAGGGCAAGCTGATCGGGCTTTACCGCAAGTACTGATACCGGAAGTAGTCAGCGCCTGGCGCGCGCCTTCGATCGGCATCGCCGATCAGAGATTGGAGCGGATGATGGTCCGCTCCGGCTGGATAGTCTTTCTGGTACTGCACAGATTGTCCGGCCCCTCCTCCTTTCGCGAACATCCTCGGCAGGCCGCGCGAAGCAACATCGCTTCGCGGCCTTTCGAGTTCGAGGGGGACAGCCCAAATGCGGCAGATCGTTTGAGCGCAGCCGCAGCGACGCTGGTTGCATCATCATGTCGGCCAGGACACGGCCGTGATCTAGAAAATCCGCAACGACCGCGATGCAGCGCGTACACAGCCGAGCTCACGATACTCGGGCTGGCTGGTTTCGCCGGTCGTTGACGCGCGCCTGCCAAATGCACGGAAGCCGACTTTGTTCCTATCGAATTCGGAAAAGATGGAAAAGATAATGTGATCGGGGCTCGCGGATCCCAGCCGTAGATTTGCCTACAACCAAGCAGACCGTCACGTGCTTCCACTCTGGTAGGGGCCTGCGCCTCCGAAAGAGGTGCGGGTCGCTATCTCTGCATTGAGGAGCACCCGATGTGTGACTACAGCCTGCATGCCGTCGCGACGCGCCCCGCAGAAGTCGGCGAGACGATCGTCACGACAACATTCCGCGGCACCTCGACGCGCGGCTTCGCCTCCGAAGCCGATCTCTCCGTCGCGGTCTGCCTGCTGCCGGGAACGGAGCTCGCTTTCGCCGACAACGTCCGTTACGACAACCGCTGGATCTGGACGCGCACCGTCAACTCCCGCGTCGGCAAGTTCGGCAAGATCGATCCGCACATTCCCGATCGCCATCATGATGCGATTGAATTCCCGGACGGCAAATCCGTGCTGGTGACGCAGCTCGTCGAAGGCCAGCGCGCAACCGTGCTGCAACTGCCCGTGACCCAGCCGATCGGCGAGCGCGAGCACAAGCCACAGATCATCGCCGACAGTCGCCCGACGGTCACGCGACTGCCGATCGGCTGACGCCCCGGCCGACAGGTCGAGGGCCAGGATTGAAATGCCGTCGCCGGCCGAGGCCGGCGAGCCCGGTGGGTTTTTGTTTCACGACATTCGAGCGGCGAACCTCGTCGCCGCACGAAGTTTGGGCCGTCCTGCCTGAATTTTGAACCTCCGCTCCGCAGCCAAATGACCGATGCTGTCGTGATCTGAGGCGGCGGACACGCTCGATGAAAACCTTCATTCGCGTCGTTGAACTCTGGGTGCCTGACCGGACGCGCATGCGGCTGGAATTCGGCGGCGGCCTCTACGATGAAGGGCTGTCCGCGTTCAAGGCCGTCAGCGAAGAGCTGCACTTCGGATATGACGAGGGGCTTCCAGGCAAGGCCTGGGCCTGCGGCCATCCCGTCATCCTCACGAAATTCGCCAACTCCTATTTCAAGCGGACTGATCAGGCCGTCGCGGCCGGCCTCACTTGCGGCGTGGCGGTGCCGGTGTTCGCGGGCGAATTCCTGCAAGCGGTGATGGTGCTGTTCTGCGGCGACGACGAGGCGCATGTCGGCGCGATCGAACTCTGGCGCAACGATCCTGATCTCTCCCACGAGATGGGCCTCGTCGACGGCTATTACGGCGCAGCTGACATGTTCGAATTCAACTCCCGCCACACCAGATTTCCTCGCGGCTTCGGACTGCCCGGACGCACCTGGAAGGCTGGCCTGCCGCTGATCATCAAGGACCTGCACGACGCCAAGAGCTTCCTGCGCTGGGAGGACGCAGCCAAGGTCGGGATCAATCTCGGCGTCGGCGTGCCCTACCGAACCGGCACCGACCAGACCTGGGTCCTGACATTCCTCTCCGCGCAGGCAACGCCGATTGCGCGACGCTTCGAGATCTGGGTCCCTAACGAGGCCCGTTCGGCGCTGGTCTTTCGCGCCGGCGATTGCAGCGCGCACACCGACCTTGACGCGCTCTATGCGACCAGATTCATCGCCCGAGGACAAGGCAGCATCGGCGGCGCCTGGGCCACCGGCATGCCGGCGCTCAACGACGATCTCACCCACGACGGCTCGGTCGCCGGCTCGGACGCCTGCGCAGCGGGGTTGAGGCGGATGGTGGCCCTGCCAGTCATCGGCAACGCAAGGCTCGAGGCCGTGCTGGCCTGGTATCTGTAATCGATCGCGTCAATCGTCGGCCTGCAAGTCGGTCTCCGATGGCGTTGCGTCGCGGCTGCGGGGAGCCGCCTTCGGCGCAAGGCTGCCGTCGAAATCACCTTCGCCGGCACCGGCCGGTAACCACGGGCGGTTCGTGCCTCTTGTCCTCACCGCCTGAACCGAAAAGCCGTCGCCACGCTGGGTCAATGCCAGCGCGCCCTGGCGAGCGAGCCGCGGCCGATCCACCACCATCGCCGCACAATCGGGCGGCGCGGGCCGTGACGTCACCACCAGCGCGGCCCGGCTGCAATCGTCCGCCAATGCGTCGATGCGCGAAGCCAGCGCGACCAGCCGTCCGTCGGCGAGCGGCGTCACGCAGCCGGACTCGTCGCACGATATGCCGCTCGCCAGCGCGCTACTGCCGGCATCGCGCGGATCGGCGTCGGCGGCCAACCACTCCTTGAGCAGGAAATTGTCCTTGCCCGCCCTGATCAGATGCAAACGCCCGTCTCCGCCGCGCACCGCGACGCTCGCGCCGTCCCCTGCGATTAGGATATCGGGCTGCCGCACCGACAGCCCCCAGCCGATGGAAACGAGCAGCACCATGGCACCGCACCAGCGCAAGGGCGTGCGCAACAGGCTCATCACGATGATCCCCAGGCTCGCGGCGATCAGCGGCGCGATGCCAAAAGCCGGGATGCGGCCGACCGCGCCCGGCAATGCCGCCACCCAGCGCGAGACCGCGACCATCCAGTCGATCCCGATCCCCATCAGCCACCAGAACATGCCGTCGAGCCCGAACGGCGCCGCGAGCAGGCCCAGCAGCCCCGCCGGCATCACCAGCGCAGAGACCACCGGCATCGCGCCGAGATTGGCGAGCACGCCGTAGGGCGTGACGCGGTGGAAGTGGAAGGCGGCGTAGGGCGTGGTCGCAAGCCCGGCGATCAGCGAGGCCAGGAACAGCATCGCGATCTCGCGGCCGCCCCACATCGCGACGCGCGCGGTCGCCGAATGATCGGGTGAGGCAAACAGGTTCGGCATGCCGATCTGTACCAGCGCGACGAGACCCAGCGTCGCGGCAAAGGACATCTGGAAACTCGGATGCACAAGCGCTTCCGGCGCGACCGCGAGCACGATCAGCGCCGCCACCGCGAGCGTACGGAAGGTGATGGCGCGGCGATCGACCATCACGGCGATCAGCACCACCGCCGTCATGAAGAACGAACGTTGCGTCGCGACCTCCGCGCCAGACAAGAGCAGATAGAACGCTGCCGCCACCAGCGCCGCGGCCGCCGACCAATTCTTGATGGCAAAGCCGGCCGCCAGTCCCGGGATCAAGGCCAGCAGTGCGCGCACCGCGAAGAAGACGACGCCCGCGACCACCGCCATGTGATAGCCGGAGATCGACAACACGTGCCCGAGCCCCGAGATGAACATCGCGTCGTTCACGGGCGTGGAAATCGCATCGCGCCGTCCGGTGAGCAGCGCTGTCGCGATCGCGCGGTTGTCCCCCTCGAGCGTGGCGCGGATGCGGGCGTCGATCGCATCGCGCAGGCCCTGCATGAAGGCGGCGTAACGCAGCCGCAGGCCGCCGGCATCGGGCGGGATTGAAGCCGTGATCGCGCCCATCACGAAGCCGGAGGCGCCGATGCCCTGGAAGAACATGTCGCGCGAGAAATCGTAGCTGCCCGGGCGCACCGGCGAGAGCGGCGGCATCAGCCGCGCCTTCAATTGAACGAAGCTGCCGACCTCGGGCGCAGTGCCCTTGCGCACCGACAGGCGGACGCGTTCCAGCTTGACCTCGCTGCGCTGCGCCTCCATCGCGGTGACGCGCAGCACGAAACGATCGGTGCGCTCGCGGATATCGCGGGCCTCGACGAAGCCCGACAGCGACACCGAATAGAGCGGCTTGGCCAGCACGGGGTGGGCGATGCGCGCCGTCTTCCAGGTCGCCACGGCAAAGCCGGAAGCGACCGCCGCAATCATGATCGAAGGCGCTAACAGCCGGCTCCGCCGCAACAGGATCGCGCCGAGCAGGAGTACGGCCGCCGTTGCCGCGACGACCCATAACACCGGCTCGTGATCAGCAGCGAAGTAGAGCGCGATGCCGCCGCCAAAGGCCACCGGCACCCACGGCAGCAGGCGCCCGGGGCCGGCCTCGGCACGGGCCCATTCGCCTAGCGTTTCGACGATTACGGGCCAGATGCCAAAGCCCGCGGGGGCAAAGCCGCCGGCCGGGCTAGCGCGGCCGACCGGCCACGTCCCGGCAACTCCCTGGGACCGCACTGGCCGGCCCGGCTCCGCCATGTCCCTGCACCTTACGCGACGCGACTGGCACTGAGGCTACCGGAACGTGCGACCGCGCGAATAGCGGTACAGATCAGGAACGCGAGCAGGCGCCCCCTACTTTTCCTCTTCCATGGTCACGGCGACCGAGGCCTTGGCAGACAGCCGCACCTTGTTGCCTTCGACGTCGGCAACGAGGCCCTTGTCGATGAAATGATGGTGGCCCTTGTGGCTGCCCTCGCCGCTGTCCTTCTTGGTCAGCTTGATGCGGTTGCCTTCGACGCGATCGACCGTGCCGATATGGACGCCGTCGGCGCCGATGACTTCCATATGCTCTGCGATGTTCTGCATGGTGGGTTCCTTTTCCGGCCCCCTCACAACGCCTGAGACGCCTTTCCGTTCGCTGATTACGAGACGTCGCGGACAATTCGAGTCCTTGCGATCTCTGTCGCAAAAGCGCCCCGTGTCAGATCGATTGAGCCGAAAGTCTCATAAGTTGGCAGCCCGTGGTGGGATTACACTACGGTTCCCCGCCTCCCCGACAGACGGGCAGGCCAGTGGTGGCTCGCGGCTCTAAGGCCGCCGGAGCTCTTCTCAGGTGGCGCCAAACGCGCCTGAGGTCAGACGTTGCCGACGCAACTCTTTGAATTGGCGCCTGCAACGCCGCGCATCACGCTCTCCGCGAGAAGATCGACGCTGAATCAAGCGAGGAGACGTTTTGAAACCATAGGAGGCACACATGCAGGTACCGAGCGATTTTCGCCGCGTGATCATCGCTGCGTCGGTAGGAAACATCATCGAATGGTATGATTTCTATATCTTTGGCAGCCTGGCCGCAGTTCTATCGGTCAAGTTCTTTGAGCAGTCCCACCCCATCGCCGCCCTGCTCAGCACGATCGCGCTGTTCACGGCAGGATTTCTGATCCGTCCGGTGGGAGCATTCCTGTTCGGATGGATGGGTGACCGGGTCGGCCGCAAATATACGTTTCTCGTCACGCTCACCGGAATGGGACTGGGCACGGGAGCGATCGGATTGATCCCAACCTACCAGTCGATCGGGCTGACGGCTGCGATCCTTCTCTTCGGCTTGCGCATGATCCAGGGGCTGTGCCTGGGCGGCGAATATGGTGGCGCCATCACCTATGTTGCCGAGCATGTGCCTGACGACAAGCGCGGCTACTACACCGGCTGGCTACAGACCTCTCCGACTCTCGGGATCGTGGTATCGCTGGCAGTCATCATCCTGACCCGAACCTATGCCGGCAATCAGGCCTTCGATGAATGGGCGTGGCGCATTCCGTTCCTGGTGTCCTTCCTGCTGGTGGCCATCGCGATCTATATTCGCCTCCAGCTCCAGGAGACGCCGATCTTCCAGGAGATCAAGGCCCGCGGACAGATGACGAGGAATCCGTG
Organism: Bradyrhizobium shewense; assembly: GCF_900094605.1. Classification (GTDB taxonomy): domain Bacteria; phylum Pseudomonadota; class Alphaproteobacteria; order Rhizobiales; family Xanthobacteraceae; genus Bradyrhizobium; species Bradyrhizobium shewense. The sequence continues at coordinate 62,669 of NZ_FMAI01000025.1, forward strand.
GAAGGAGGCCTTCCTCAGTTCGAACGTCAAATACATCGGGATCGCCATTGTGGTCCTGATCGGACAGGGCGTGGTCTGGTACAGTGGTCAATTCTGGGCGCTATACTTTCTGCAGCAGGTCTCCAAGGTGGACCCGCTGACCTCGGCCTACATCGTGGGAGCAGCATTGCTCATTGCAACGCCGAGCCTGATCTTCTTTGGCTGGCTGTCGGATCAGATCGGCCGCAAGCCGGTGATCCTCGGAGGCATGCTGCTCGCCGCGATCACGTACTATCCGCTGTATCTGTGGCTGGGATCGGTCACGCAGCCCGGAAACATCAACTATCCGACCGCTATCTTCATCATCTTCATCCTCGTTTGCTACGTCGGGATGGTGTACGGGCCGGTCGGCGCATTTCTGGCAGAATTCTTCCCCGCCAGGATCAGGTACACGTCGGTCTCCGTGCCGTACCACATCGGCAACGGCTGGGGTGGCGGATTGGTGCCGTTCATCACCTCGGCGGCATTCGCCGCGACCGGCAGCATCGGCTACGCACTGATCTACCCGATCGTGGTCCCCGCGGTGTGCTTCGTGCTCGCTGTCTTCCTGATGCCGGAGACGCGCAAGATCAGCATCTGGCAACCGATCGAGCCCAGAGCCGCATTGTGATGGCTTGTGATGGGATGACCTGGTGCAGGACCGCGAGGCCCTGCACCGCACATTTCCTTCGGAATGCCGGAGCCAAATCCCCCCTCTCCGACCGTCAGTGGATAGAGGTCGGCGAAGTTCGGCTAACCGCTCTTGTCAGCCGGCTGGATGATGCCAGCGATCGTGCCACCAGGCGGTGAAGTCACGATCGGTCATCAGTTCCCAGCCGCCGAGCAAGATCACCAATATGCCCGACAATACGCTGCTCACCGTGGCTGATGCTGACTCATAGCCAATGGTCCAAGGCGCCAGCACAAGAGCCAGACCCAGCAGCATTTCTCCCCACTCTTCCAGATATGACGGGATGACAAACGCTTCTACGGCAAAGAGCACGACGCCGAGCCCGAGCGCGATGGTGATCCAGACAGCCGCCCCGGACAAGCCAAGGACGAAGGACGACAGGACCAGCCATACGCCGACCAACAGGCTGGCAGCATCTTGCCAATGTTGGATGCGCATAATGCTCACCTCCCCTCTTCCAATTAGATGGGGCGCACCGATGAAAATGCATCCATCCAACCTGCGTTATGTTGCCGCTGCGCTGATCCGGGGCGCCCATCCTGACACGTATGTCGCTGGAAAGGGCCCCAGCAACCGCCTTGCGTCAGGACGCAGGACGTTCCGCTGCCGCTAGATCAGCGATATCCGCGACGAGGCGTGGTGATTGACGATCTTCCAACCGCCGTCTTCGCGGATGATCACCCAGCTCATCTTGACGATGAGATCGTCCCGCTCGCCCGCGAGATCGAACGAGATTGTCGCGGCCATGTTGATCAGATCAGGGCCGGCCTGCGCTGCGTTCACGTCGGAGAACACGGCACTCGGCTTGCGCCAGCGCGGCAGGCCGTTGAAATAATCGGCGACGCCGTCCCTGCCCCGATAGAGTTTTGGGTTGGAGCCGAAGAAGAACGCGCTTTTCGAATAGAGCGACGACAGCGCGGCCGCATCGAGCGTCGCGAAGCCGGCGCACCATTTCGCGATGATGGCGGAAACGATGGCGTCGGCCTCTTTGCTCATGTGCGCCTCAACCTTTCGCGACTTCCTTCGCGAAAGTGTCGCGCAGGCCGATGGTGCGCGAGAACACCGGCTTGCCGGGCGTCGAGTCCTTGTCGCGCACGAAATAGCCCTGGCGCTCGAACTGCATCGGCTCGGTCGCATTGCTCTCCGCCACCGATGCCTCGATCCGCGCGTCCGCGAGGATCTCCAGCGACTGCGGATTGAGATCGGCCGCGAAGTTCGAGGCGTCCGGGCTCGGATTGGCGAACAACTGGTTGTAGATGCGGATCTCCGCGGGCACCGAATTCGCCGCGGGCAGCCAGTGCATGGTCGCCTTGACCTTGCGGCCGTCGGGCGCGTTGCCGCCCTTGGTCGCGGGATCGTAAGTGCAGCGCAGCTCCACCACCTCGCCGGCGTCGTTTTTGATCACGCCGGTGCATTTGACGAAATAGGCGTAGCGCAGCCGCACCTCGTTGCCCGGCGACAGGCGGAAGAACTTCTTCGGCGGGCTCTCCATGAAGTCGTCCTGCTCGATATAGAGCTCGCGGCCGAACGTGATTTTCCGCGTGCCCGCCGAGGGATCGTCCGGGTGGTTGATCGCCTCGAGCTCCTCGGTCTGCCCTTCCGGATAGTTCTCGATCACGACCTTGAGCGGGCGCAGCACGCCCATGCGCCGCTGCGACGTGCGGTTGAGCTCCTCGCGGATGCAGAACTCGAGCATGCCGACGTCGACCACGCTATTGGCCTTGGCGACGCCGATGCGCTTGATGAATTCGCGCAAGGCGGCTGGCGGCACGCCGCGGCGGCGCATCCCCGCCATGGTCGGCATCCGCGGATCGTCCCAGCCGGCGACATGGCCGTCGCGGACGAGCTGAGTCAGCACGCGCTTGGACAGCAGCGTATAGGTGATATTGAGCCGCGCCATTTCGTACTGATGCGGCCGCGAGGGTACCGGCAGCTTCTCGATGAACCAGTCGTAGAGCGGCCGGTGGTCCTCGAACTCCAGCGTGCAGATCGAATGCGTGATGCCTTCAATGGCGTCCGACTGGCCGTGGGCGTAATCGTAGCTCGGATAGATGTGCCACTTGGTGCCGGTGCGCGGATGGTGCGCATGCAGGATACGGTACAGCACGGGGTCGCGCAGATTGATGTTGCCCGCGGCCATGTCGATCTTGGCTCGCAGCACCCGCGTGCCGTTCGGGAATTCACCGGCCTTCATGCGGCGGAACAGGTCCAGGTTTTCGTCCACACTGCGGTCGCGGAACGGCGAGTGCTTGCCGGGCTCGGTCAGCGTGCCGCGCGAGAGGCGGATCTCCTCCTGGGTCTGGTCGTCGACATAGGCGAGGCCGTCGCGGATCAGCTGCTCCGCCCATTCGTACAGGCGGTCGAAATAGTCCGAGGCAAAGAACAGGTTCTTGCCCCAGTCGAAGCCGAGCCAGCGCACATCGGCCTGGATGGAATCGATATATTCCTGCTCTTCCTTGACCGGATTGGTGTCGTCGAAACGCAGATGGCAGCGGCCCGGAAACTCCTGGGCGATGCCGAAATTGAGCGCGATCGACTTGGCATGGCCGATATGCAGATAGCCGTTCGGCTCCGGCGGGAACCGGGTCACGATCTCCCTGTATTTGCCCTGGTCGAGGTCGGCCTGGATGATGTCACGAATGAAATCGCGCGCAACCTCAGCTGCCACCGGTTCTGTCATTACGAAAATCCTGTCGAGAAATCAGCGGTTCTTCTGCCAAATTCGGAAGGCTGAGCCAAGAGCTTAAGCAAGGCCTTGAGCGGGGCCCGGCAGGTCCGCCGACAGGCTTTGTTTATGTCCCGTTCCTGCTATACACCACCGCCTCCAAAGCATAGGCCCTGCCAAGAATGACCGATTCCGTCGTCACACGCTTCGCTCCCTCGCCGACCGGCTTCCTCCATATCGGGGGCGCCCGCACCGCGCTGTTCAATTGGCTGTACGCGAAGAAGCACGGTGGCAAGATGCTGCTCCGGATCGAGGACACCGACCGGGAGCGTTCCACGGAGGCTGCGATCGGCGCCATTCTCGACGGCCTGAAATGGCTGGAGCTCGGCTGGGACGGCGAGGTCATCTACCAGTTCAGCCGCGCCGCGCGCCACCGCGAAGTCGCCGAGCAGCTGCTCGCCGTCGGCAAGGCCTATCGCTGCTACGCGACCGCCGAGGAACTGACCGTCATGCGCGAGAAGGCGCGCGCGGAAGGGCGCACCCGCCTCTATGACGGGATGTGGCGCGATCGCGATGCCGCGACGGCCCCGTCCGACGTCAAGCCGACGATCCGGCTGCGCGCGCCGCAGACCGGCGAGACCGTGATCGAGGACCAGGTCCAGGGCCGCGTGGTCTGGCAGAACGAGAACCTCGACGACCTCGTGCTTTTGCGCGGCGATGGCAACCCGACCTACATGCTCGCTGTGGTGGTCGACGACCACGACATGGGCGTGACCCATGTGATCCGCGGCGACGATCATCTGATCAACGCCGCGCGCCAGAAGCAGATCTACGATGCGATGGGATGGGCTCTGCCGAGCATGTCCCACATCCCCCTGATCCACGGCCCGGACGGCTCGAAGCTCTCCAAGCGCCATGGCGCGCTCGGCGTCGATGCCTACCGCGCCATGGGATATTTGCCGGCCGCGCTACGCAATTACCTCGTCCGGCTCGGCTGGAGCCATGGCGACCAGGAGATCTTCTCGACCGAGGAGATGATCGCGGCGTTCGACCTCGCCAGCGTCGGCCGTGCCGCCGCCCGCTTCGATTTCGCCAAGCTGGAAAACCTCAACGGCCACTACATCCGCCACGCCGACGATCAATCACTCGTGAAGATGTTCGAGGACGTGCTCGACCATCTCGTGCCCGCACGCGACGAGCTCAAGGCCAAGTTAAACGACACCACGCGCGCCCAGCTTCTCAAGGCCATGCCGGCCCTGAAGGAGCGCGCCAAGACGCTGATCGAGCTGATCGACAGCGCTTATTTCATCTTCGCCGACCGGCCGCTGGAGCTCGATCCCAAGGCACAAGCGCTGCTGACGCCAGAGAACCGCAAGCTGATCGGCCAGCTTCATTCCGCGCTGGAGAAAGTCGAGACGTGGAGCGGCGCGACCACTGAAGCTGCGCTGCGCACTTTTGCCGAGGAAAATAGTCTCAAGCTCGGCGCGGTCGCCCAACCCTTGCGGGCCGCGCTGACCGGGCGGACGACATCGCCTGGTATATTTGAGGTTTTGGACGTCCTGGGACGCCAGGAAAGCCTCGGCCGGCTTAAAGATCAGTCTACGACGTAAGTCGAGCATGCGTGCGGTGATCTTGCAGCGCACACAGCAATAATATACCCATCTCCCCCGTACCTTCTGGAACATCCGGCCTGCCCCGTCATCTCGCAAAGGGGGCCTCCGGCTCCGGCCCGTTTCACCATACATCGGGGACCTCTGATGGACGCAAAACCGAGCAATAAGACCGCTACGCTGACGGTCGGAAACAAGAACTACGATCTCCCGATCCACAGCGGCAGCGTCGGGCCTGATGTCATCGATATCGGCAAGCTCTACGGCCAGTCCGGCCTGTTCACCTACGATCCCGGCTTCACCTCCACAGCGAGCTGCCAGTCCAAGATCACCTATATCGACGGCGACGCGGGCGTGCTGGAATACCGCGGCTACCCGATCGAGCAGCTCGCCGAGAACGGCGATTTCCTCGAGACCTGCTATCTCCTGCTGTTCGGGGATCTGCCGACCGCCGCGCAGAAGAAGGATTTCGACGACCGCGTGACCCATCACACGATGGTGCACGAGCAGATGGCCCGTTTCTTCCAGGGCTTCCGCCGCGACGCCCATCCGATGGCGATCATGGTGGCTGCGGTCGGCGCGCTCGCCGCGTTTTATCACGACTCCACCGACATCAACGATCCGAAGCAGCGCATGATCGCTTCCATGCGCATGATCGCCAAGATCCCGACCCTGGCGGCGATGGCCTACAAGTACACGATCGGCCAGCCCTTCGTGTACCCGAAGAACTCGCTCAAGTTCGCCGAGAACTTCCTGCACATGTGCTTCGCCGTGCCGTGCGAGGACTACAAGATCAACCCGGTGCTCGCTGACGCGCTGGACAAGATCTTCATCCTGCACGCCGACCACGAGCAGAACGCCTCGACCTCGACGGTGCGCATCGCCGGCTCGTCCGGCGCCAACCCGTTCGCCTGCATCGCCGCCGGCATCGCCTGCCTGTGGGGTCCGGCGCATGGCGGCGCCAACGAAGCCGCCCTCGCGATGCTCGCCGAGATCGGCTCCGTGGACAAGATTCCCGAATTCATCGCCAAGGTGAAGGACAAGAACTCCGAAGTCCGCCTGATGGGCTTCGGTCATCGCGTCTACAAGAACTACGATCCGCGCGCCAAGATCATGCAGAAGATGTGTCACGCCGTGCTCAAGGAGACCGGCCATGGCGACGATCCGATGCTGAAGGTGGCGCTCGAGCTCGAGAAGATCGCGCTCAGCGACCAGTACTTCATCGACCGCAAGCTCTACCCGAACGTCGACTTCTATTCGGGCATCACGCTGAAGGCGATGGGCTTCCCGGTCTCGATGTTCACCGTGCTGTTCGCGGTCGCCCGCACCGTCGGCTGGATCAGCCAGTGGAGCGAGATGATCGAGGACCCGCAGCAGAAGATCGGCCGTCCGCGCCAGCTCTACACCGGCGTCACCCGCCGCGATTACGTCGCGATCAAGGATCGCAAGTAAGCTCCAAGCCGTTACGGCTTTTGAAGCGGCGCCATCGCAAGATGGCGCCGCTTTTGTTTGCGAAACCGGGTCGAACAACTCCCATTCTTGCTGCCGCGCACAACAACAAGTCCACGCCTGCGGCCGCAAACGCCTTGACAGTCAGAGTGCTCCGCGCGCAAATTCTTACACTAAGTAAGAATGACGACAGGGATGGAAATGCCGGAGCAGCCGAGAAGTCGGCGGCAGACGCGCGCTGCCATTTTGACTCACCTGCTTCAGTCGGGCGGCTCGTTTCGTCCGCCACTGGCCAAGGCCGTGCGCCTGTCGGAAGCGAGCCTGTCGCGCATCCTGCTTGACCTGAAGGCCGAAGGCCTGATCGAGGAAGTGCGGCGCCCTGCCCCTTACGTCGGCGGCCCGACCGGCCTCGTGTCGCTCGATGGCGCGGTCGCCCTCGCAGCCTTCGAGCTGACTGCTCAGCACCTCAGCGTCGGCGTCGGCGGCCTGTCGGGTGAGCTCAACTACACCGAGCGTGTGCCGCTGCCGAAGACGCCGACGGTCGAGACCGTCGGCCGGGCGTTTCGCGAAGCGATGACATTGTTGCGCGACTGGACGCGGCGCCGCCGCGTCGTCCTTTCGCAAGTCGGCGTCTCCATTCCGGGCCTCGGCCGGCTCAGCGCCGCGGGCAACCCCATCATTCCCTGTGACGTCGGGCGCATCAGCGACATGCTCGGCGAGATGTTCGCCGACGTGCCCGTCGAGTTCACCAATTCGGTCGTGGCGCACGCCACATTCCATCGCTGTCGCACCGAAAACTATCCATTCAATGACACGCACCTGTTCGTCTTTGTCAGCCATGGCGTTGCCGGCGCCTGGATGGATGATCCCGTCGAGACCGACGCGCTCCAGCCGATCGAGCTCGGTCACATGGTGTTTGGCGAAGGCGGGCCACGCTGTCGCTGCGGCCACCTCGGCTGCGTCGAGGCCTATACGTCGCTTCCGGCGCTGGCCGAGCTTCTCGGCGTGCCCGAGCCGGAGTTGCTCCAGCTTGGCAGCGATTGGGTCAGCGCGATCCCGATCTCCTCGCGCGTGCGTCAGGAGCTGCGGCATCGCCTGTATCGCCTCGGGCTCGCGATCGGCAACACGCTGAACGTCAAGCCCTGTCACGGCGTCGCCATCTCCGGCTGGCCTTCGCTCCTTGCGGAAGGCGATCGGAAAGCGCTGGTCGACGGCGTCGATGCCTGCCTGCTCGGCGGCCGCAAGCATGCGCAGGTGTCGCTGGCTTTCGTGCCGCCGTCGAACGGCAATGATCCCAGGGCCGCGCTGGCCTTCGCCGCGTTCTGCCTCGCCTGTCGCGGCGGCATGCCGGCCGCGTCGACGGAGGCCGCCTGAGATGGCCTGAAGCTGCGCGGCTCGCGCGCAAGAGAGTTCACACCGGGAGGAACTGCCATGCCGATCACGACAACAAGGCGCCGTCTGCTCGCTGGATCTGCTGCCGCGCTCGCACTGCCCGCCTTTGCCCGCGCGCAAGGCGCGGTCAAGCCGCGCCTGACCGCGATCTCACAATGGTCTGCGGGCAGCGATGGGGCGGCCATCACCGCGCTCGGCAAGAAGTTCGAGGAGAAAGGCGGTGTCTGGCAGCACTCGCCGGTCCCTGGGTTCACCACCGAGATGATGAACAAGCTGCGCGCTCAGATCATGGCCGGCGATCCACCGGCCTGCTCGCAGCTCAAGGGTCCCGAGATTGCGGCCTGGTCGAAGATTGCCCCGACCGTCGATCTCGACGCCGTCGTCGCTGCCGCCGGTTACGAAAAGGTGGTCGCGCCAGACCTGGCGAAACTGCACAAGCCGGGCGGCAAATGGATCGCACTGCCGTTGCAGATCTACAGCACCAACATGCTGTTCTTGTCCAAGCGCGCGATGGACAAGGCCAAGGCCGACAAGGTCCCCGTCACATGGGCTGACTTCAACGACCTCGCCGACAAGATGAAAGCGGGCGGCGTCCCCTATCCCGTCGCCAACGGCGGCACCCGCCCCGACGACGGGCAAAAATTCGAGGCTGCCTTGGCCGGCATCAGTCCCCTCGCATACCGCGCAGCCATCATGAAGCTCGAGAAGAAGGCCCTGGAGGGTCCTGAGATCAAGGCTGCGTTCGCGCAGGTGCGCAAGATCGCCGACTGGATGGACCCCAATGTCGGCGCCCAGCACTTCTCGACCAATTTGAAGCGCTTCGTCGACGGCGACATGGGCATGATGATCATGGGCGGCTGGGCGCAGGGCGTGTTGCGCAATGCCGGCTTCAAGTTCGAGGACTTCATAATTGCGCCAGGCCCCAGCGACAATAGCAAGCCGGTGTTCCTGTTGAACGCGGATGCCTTCATCTTCTGGCAGCGCAAGGAGCCCGATCTGCAGGCCGGCCAGACGCTGATGGCCCAGCTCGTCATGGATCCGGCGATCCAGACCATGTATTCGCAGATCACGGGATCGATCCCCGTGCGTACCGACGTCGATCTGTCCGGCGAAGGCTGGTCGGACGGTCAGCGGCGGACCGCGGCAGCCCTGAAGGACGCCATCGCCAGCAACCAGGCGGTCCTGAGCCTCGCGCACAACATGGCGCAGGAAAACGGCATGACCGCCGCGATGATCGACGTGATCACAGAGTACGTGAAGAACAAGACGATCAAGCCCGAGCAAGCGGCCACCCGCCTCGCCGAGGCCGTCGAGGGCGCACGTTGAGCAATGCCGCCGCGATAAGACCGGGCCGGCCGGCGCTTCCTGAATGGGTGCGCCGGCTGCCCGAATATCTGATGATCTGGGTGCCGCTGCTGCTGTCCGCCGCGCACCTCGTCTCGTTCTCGCTGTGGACGATCTGGATCTCGTTCACACCATCGACGCTGATCCCCGTCTCGGGCTGGGTAGGGCTGCGCAACTACTCGGCGGTCGCGGCATCGCGGAATTGGCAGATCGCCTTCGACAATCTGCTGTTGTTCGGCAGCGCTTTCGTGCTGCTGAGTTTGGTGACCGGCCTCGCCCTTGCGATCCTGCTTGACCAGCGCATCCGCGGCGAGAACGTGCTGCGGTCCGTCTTCCTCTACCCCCTTGCGGTGTCGTTCGTGGTCACCGGCACGGTCTGGAGTTGGCTGCTCAATCCTGGCCTCGGAATCCAGAAGCTCGTCCACGATCTCGGCTGGACCTCCTTCAAGTTCGACTGGCTGATCGATCGCGACATGGCGATCTGGACCATCGTGATCGCCGCGATCTGGCAATCCTCGGGCTTCGCCATGGCGCTGTTCCTTGCCGGCCTCCGCTCCGTCGACACCGACATCATCAAGGCCGCGCAGATCGACGGCGCGGGACCGATCCGAATCTACCGGCGCATCATTCTGCCGTCGCTTTGGCCGATCACCATCACCGTCGTCGTGATCCAGTTGCAGTTCGCGATTTCGACGTTCGACCTCGTGCGCGCGCTGACCAATGGAGGACCGGGAATCGCGACCCAGCTGCCGGCACTCGTCGTCTACGACCTGATGTTCCAGCGCAGCCTGCTCGGCCGGGGCGCGGCGGCGGCGGTGCTCATGTTGCTCATTCTTCTCGCGGTGCTGCTGCCGTATGCGGCGTGGCGATATGTTCAGCGACGGCGGGCCGCCCATGCGTGAGCGAACCTTCGCACCAAGCCGGATCTTGATCTACCTCATCGTCCTGCTGATCGCTGCGGCATGGCTCGCGCCATTGGCTGTTGTCGTGCTGAACTCGCTCCGCAGCAACGAGGAGATCGCGCAGGGCTCGATGATCGGCTGGCCGCAGCACTGGGCCTGGAGCAACTACGTGGCTGCCTGGAGCGGCTTCTGCGTTGCCGAGACCTGCGCCGGCATCCGGCCGTACATGCTGAACTCCGCCCTCGTCACGATTCCTGCGACGATCTTCTCGACCCTGCTCGGTGCCGTCGCCGGCTACGCCGTATCGCTCTGGCGTTTTCGCGGCGACACCTGGATCTACGGCATCGTGACCCTCGGCCTCTTCCTGCCCCAGCAGATGCGCCTGCTTCCCTGGACCATCGTGCTGCGCGACATCGGTCTCATCAACACGCTGGCGGGCCTCGTGCTGATTCACACCATCCAGGGACTCTCCTTCACCACGCTGTTCTGCCGCAACTATTATGTCGCCATTCCCCATGAATTGATCAGGGCCGCGCGCATCGACGGCGCCGGTTTCTTCCGCATCTTCTGGCGCATCATCCTGCCGCTCTCGCCACCGATCCTGATCGTCACGGTGATCTGGCAATTCACGCATATCTGGAACGAGTTCCTCTACGGCGTGACATTCACGAGCGGCCAGCAGCAACCTGTCACCGCCGCTCTCATCGCGCTGTCCGCTGCAGTCGCAGACATCCCGCAGCACGGCGTGCAGAGCGCCGCGGTGATCATCGCGGCGCTCCCGACGCTGTTGATCTATCTCCTCGGTGGCAAATACTTCGTCCGCGGCCTGACTGCCGGGGCCGTGAAATGATGGAGTTGTCATGGCAGCACTGAGCATTCGAACCCTGTCGAAGCGCTACGCCAATCTGGAGGTGCTGAAGGGCGTGGATCTCGACATCGAAAGCGGCGAGTTCACGGTGCTGGTCGGGCCATCCGGCTGCGGCAAGTCCACGCTGCTCAACATCGTCGCCGGGCTCGATCATCCGAGCGCAGGGACCGTGGAAATTGGCGGACGCGTGGTCAATGACGTCCCACCCAAGGACCGCGACATCGCCATGGTGTTCCAGTCCTATGCGCTCTACCCGTCGATGACGGTACGCCAGAACATCACCTTCGGCATGGAATGCCGTCACGTACCCAAAGCGGAGCAAGACGCTGCGGTCGCGAATGTCGCGAAACTGCTCCAGATCGAGGCCCTGCTCGGCCGCAAGCCGTCGCAGCTCTCCGGCGGCCAGCGCCAGCGCGTGGCGATGGGCCGTGCGCTGGTGCGCGATCCCCTGCTCTTCCTGTTCGACGAGCCGCTGTCCAATCTCGACGCAAAACTGCGCGTCGAGATGCGGATGGAGATCAAGCGGCTGCACCAGCGCATCGGCGCGACCATCATCTATGTCACCCACGATCAGATCGAGGCGATGACGATGGCGACGCGGATCGCCGTGATGCATCGCGGCGTGGTGCAGCAGTTTGCCGATCCTGACACCGTGTACCGCTATCCCGCCAATCTGTTCGTCGCACGCTTCATGGGCTCCCCGCCGATGAACACCATGCCGGCGCGGCTCGAGGCCGACGCCGGCGGTCCCGTGGTCGTGATCGGCGCGGGTCGGCCGGACGAAGTTCGCCTCCGCCTGCAGGGATACGATGCCGCGGCACCCTATCTTGGCCGCGAGGTGGTGTTCGGGATCAGGCCGGAATGCATCGCGGAGGGCAACCGCGTGTTCTCCGGCGATGCCCCCATCGTCGTCCACGCGCCGGTGGAGATGGTCGAGCCCACCGGCGCCGAAACCATCGTGCTGCTGCGGCTCGGCGGCGAGTCCGCGCTGGCGCGCATCACGCCGGATATCCGTCCCCCGCCGGGGACGGCAGCCCCCTTCGCGCTCGACACGCGCCGCATCTGCCTGTTCGACCCCGAGACGGAGCGACTGATCGCATGACAAAGACGAGCTATGCCGGACTTGCGAACCGCGTCGTCCTGATCACCGGCGGCGCCAGCGGCATCGGGGCCGCCTTCGTGCGCGCCTTCGCGGCCCAGGGAGCGCGCGTTGCGTTCCTCGATGTGGATGAAGAAGCCGGCGGGACGCTGGTCGCGAAGGTGAGCGCTGCGTCCGAAACCGCGCCCTTGTTCGTGCCCTGCGACCTCCTGGACATCGAGGCCTTGCGCGCGGCCATGGCACAGGTGCAGCGATCGCTCGGTGATGCCGCAGTGCTCGTCAACAATGCCGCCAATGATCAACGCCAGTTGCTGGCCGAGGTGACGCCAGCAGAGTTCGATTGGATGATCGGCGTCAATCTCAAGCACGTCATCTTTGCTGCGCAAGCGGTGGTGCCGCAGATGCAGGCGCGCGGCGGCGGCTCGATCATCAACATGTCGTCGATCGCCTGGATGCGCGGTGCACCGGCGCTGCCGGTCTACGCCGGGGCAAAGGCGGCGATCGTCGGTTTCACCAACTCGCTGGCCCGGCTGGTCGGCCCCGACCGCATCCGCGTCAACGCGATTGCGCCGGGCATGGTGATCACCGAACGTCAACGCCGGCTGTGGTATCCGGACGAGCAGGTCATCACCGAAATGCGCTCGCGCCAAGCCGTTCCGGATGCAGTGACGCCCGAGGACATCGCCAACATGGCGCTATTCCTCGCCTCCGACGAAAGCCAGCGCATCACCAGCCAGTGTTTTCGCGTCGATGGCGGCTTAGCCTAATCCCATAGTGCCGTAGGGTGGGCAAAGCGAAGCGTGCCCACCGTCTCTCCGCGACCGAGCAAGACATGGTGGACACGCTTTCGCTTTGCCCACCCTACGAGACCTCCGTTACCGCCTGCCCTTGCGCATCGTTGCCAGCACGATGTCGGCGGCGAGCACGCTTGGCGATTTGTTGCCGGTCGACATGATCTGATCGAGCTGGGCAAAGGCCTCGACCTGCTGCTTGCGCAGCGGCGAATCCGTCAGCACCTCGGCGAGTGCCGGCGCCAGTTTCTCCGGCGTGCACTCCTCCTGCAGGTACTCCGGAATGACATCCTTGCCGATCACGAGATTGGCGAGGATCACCGAGGAGACGCGGATCGCGCGGCGCAGGATGAAGGCCTCGATCGCACCGACGCGATAGGCCGTCACCATTGGAATACCCGACAGTGCGAGCTCCAGCGTCACCGTACCGGATTTGGCCAGCGCCGCACGAGCGATCCGGAACACGGCGCGCTTCTCGTTTTCGCCGGTCACGACCCTTGGCTTGACCGGCCAGCTCGCGATGCCTTCGCGGATGGTGGCCTCGAGATGCGGCATGGTCGGCAGTATCAGTTCGAAGGCGTGGCCTTCCGCCTGCAAGCGGCTGAGCACCCCGCCAAACACGTCGAGATGGTGCCTGACCTCGCTGCGGCGGCTGCCGGGCAGCACCAAAAGCACCGGTGGCTCGCCGTCGCGACGTGCCTGCTCCTCCGCGTTCGGCCGCAGCGAGGGCAATTGCTCGATGAGGGGATGGCCGACATAGCTGCATGGCGGTCCGCCGAGCTTGCGGTATTCCTCGGGCTCGAACGGCAGCAGACCGAGCACATGGTCGACATAACCGAGCATGGTCCGCGCCCGCCCCGGCCGCCACGCCCAGAGCTGCGGCGAGACGTAATCGACGACCGGGATCGCCGGATTCTTCGCGCGCACGCGGCGGGCGACGCGATGGGTGAAGTCGGGGCTGTCGATGATGACGAGCGCGTCCGGCGCGGCCTCGGCCACGGCGTCGCCCGTCTCGCGGATCAGCCGCAGGATTTTCGGCAATTGCTGCACCACCGCGGCAAATCCGACGATCGACAGCTCCTCGATCGGAAACAGCGATTCGAGCCCCTCGCGCGCCATGGTACGGCCGCCGACGCCGACGAACTGCACGCCGTCGCCGAGGCGCTGGCGCAGCACCTTCATCAAGGCGCTGCCGAGCCGGTCGCCGGATTCCTCCGTGGCGATCAGGAAAATCTTGCGTTTGGGATCGCGCGACTGCATCACGCCGGCAGACCGATGACGAAGAGATATTTGGCGTCCGCGAGGCCGATCATCGCCTGCGGCTCGGCGGCGATGGTGTTGCCGGCGATGACAGCGAGGCCCGCAAGGCCGGCCGCCGCGACGCCCTCGATGGTACGCGGGCCGATCGTCGGCAGGTCGAAGCGCAGATCCTGGCCGCTCTTCGGCGCCTTCACCAGAACGCCGCGGCCGGCGGCCGCGCGAATGCGTCCCTCCTCGCGCAGCCGCGCGACGCGCGCGAGCAGCGCGTCGGTGCCCTCGATGTCCTCGACCGCCACCACATGGCCGTCGATGACCACCGCAGCCTGGCCGATGTCGAACGGGCCGAGTGCGGTCAGCACCGCGCGGCCGCGCGCGATGTCAGTCTTGCTGGTGTCGCTGGGCCAGGCGCGACTGATGCAGCCCTCGGGCATCAGGAGATCGGGTGCGAGGTCCTTGATGCCGACCATGCGAAAGCCGTCCTGCTCGAGGATGCGGCCGACGCCGGACAAGAGATGATCGTCGCCACCGCGAAAGGCGCGGATGACATTGCCGAGCAGACGCATCGTCTTGACGTCGAACCGGATCTCCGAGAGCGAGGGCCGTACCAAGGTGCCGATGAAGATCAGGTCGCGGCAACCCTCCTCGCGGAACAGCCGCATTGCGCGACCGAGCTGGCCGACAGAGATCCAGCGATGGCGGAATTTCTCCACCCGCGCGGGATCGCAGGCCCCGCGCAGCGGAAACAGCACCGGCGTGATGCCGCGGGCGGCAAGCGAGTCGGCGACCGCAAACGGCATCGCACCGCCGCCGGCGACGATGCCGACCGGCGATGAGATGTCCGACGCCGCCAATGTCATGTCCGCGGCCATCCCGAAATCACTTCGCAATGGCGGGAAGACAGAGCGGGCGCTTGCCCTTGCCGATGAAGTCGAGGATTTCGGCGATCGCCGGATCTTCGCCCGCAAGCGGCCTGGACGCCTCTAACCGCTCGGCGAATGTGCCTGGGCCATGGAAGAGCTTTTGGTAGAACCCGCGCACCGTCGCCAGTCGCCGCTTGTTGAATTTGCGCCGCTTCATGCCGATCAGGTTGAGGCCTTCCAGCGCCGCATATTGGCCGTTGACCAACCCGAACGGGATGATGTCGTCGCGCACGCCGCACACGCCGCCAACCATGACCTGCGGCCCGATGCGGGTAAACTGGTGCACTGCGGACAGACCACCGATGAAGACGAAGTCGCCGATTTCGCAATGACCGCCGAGCGTCGCCGAGGTCGCGAAGATCACGTCGTTGCCGACATGGCAGTCATGGCCGACGTGGCTGCAATTCATGAAGTAGCCGCGATCGCCGACCGTGGTGATGCCACCGCCGGCGACCGTGCCGGCGTTCATCGTCACGGACTCCCGGATGGTGCAGCCAGATCCGATCTGGAGCTTCGTCAGCTCGCCCCGGTAGCTGAGCGACTGCGGTGGCGTGCCCAGCGAGGCAAAAGGATAGATGACGCAATCGTCGCCGATGGTCGTCTGCGCGGTGATGTGCACATGCCCGATCAGCTTGCAGTTCGCGCCGATCACGACATTCGGGCCGATGATGCAATAGGGGCCGATCTCGGTGCCCTCGCCGATCACGGCGCCGTCCGCGACCCGAGCGGTGGGATCAATCTTGCTCATCAAGCAATGTTACTCGTCAAGAAGGTCTGGTTATGCGTTGAAGTCGCTCAGTTTTCCGGTGGTTAGCGCGACTATGCCCGATCTGTCCAGTGACGTATCATCTCGGCCTGTTTCAAGTACCGGATGAGGCGGTCGTCCCGGCTCCTCAACAACTTCATGCGGAGCTTCAGCTTTCATGGTCAGGGCCCTGGCACTTCTGCTCGCACAGCTCGCGGCCGCACCGATCGTGTCCGAAGCGGTCGAGACCGGCGAACGCCACCCTATCGACCTCGCGACATTCGAATGCCGCGACATCAGCCGCAGCACGGTGCTTCAGCGTGTCTGTTACGACCGCGCGCAGCGCGACCTCGTCGTCGCGACTGGCGGCAGCTATGCGCGCTATTGCGGCGTCGCGGCCGAGACCGCCGACCGTCTCCTGGGCGCGCCGTCCATGGGCCAGTTCTTCAGCCAGAACATCAAGCGCGAGGCCCGCGGCGGCCGCTACGATTGCGGCGCGTAAAGAACCCGCCCAGCGCGACCCGAGTGCCGCTCAGTCCGTCAGCATGGCGCCGACGTCGGCTTCCGCAACCACCTGCCCGTTGACCTTGGCGTCGCCGTG
Organism: Bradyrhizobium shewense; assembly: GCF_900094605.1. Classification (GTDB taxonomy): domain Bacteria; phylum Pseudomonadota; class Alphaproteobacteria; order Rhizobiales; family Xanthobacteraceae; genus Bradyrhizobium; species Bradyrhizobium shewense. The sequence continues at coordinate 79,024 of NZ_FMAI01000025.1, forward strand.
AAACCACCACATGGCCTTGCGACGGCCGACCGAGCGCATGTGATACTCGATGGTATCGCCCGGCAGCACGGGCTTGCGGAATTTGCACTTGTCGATGGTGAGGAAATAGACCGCCCGCGGCTTCTCGGTGCCTTCGACCGACTTGATGCCGATCACGCCCGCGGTCTGCGCCATCGCTTCGATCATCATGACGCCGGGATAGACCGGTCGCTCCGGGAAATGCCCCTGGAAGGCCGGCTCGTTGAAGGTGACGTTCTTGATGCCGATGCCGCTATAGTCGGCGCGGATGTTGATCACGCGGTCGATCAGCAGCATCGGAAAGCGGTGCGGCAGCGTCTGGAGGATGGCATTGATGTCCACCAGCTCGAACTTAACAGGTGATTCCTCCGTCATTCCCGTCCCTCGTCCTTCGGATCAGCCCTGCTGTCGCGTACCAGGCGCTCCACCGCGATAATTTCCTTGAACCACTGCTTGGTCGGTTTGGCAAAGAAGCCACCCCAGCGTCCGCCCGGCGGGATGTCGTCCTTGACGCCGCTCATTGCGGTCACCTGGGCACCATCCCCGATCTTGAGGTGGTTGTTGATGCCAACCTTCGCTCCGAGTGCCACGTTGTCGCCGATCGTCAGGCTGCCGGCGAGCCCGATCTGGGCAGCCAGCAGGCAGTGCCGGCCGATCGTGACATTGTGACCGATCTGGACCTGATTGTCGATTTTCGTACCCTCGCCGATCACGGTGTCGCGCAAGCTGCCGCGGTCGATCGTGGTCCCGGCGCCGACCTCGACGTCGTTCTGGATCAGCACTCGCCCGGTCTGGGGCACCTTCAGATGGCCCTCGGGGCCGAAGAAGATGAAGCCGTAGCCGTCCTGGCCGATCGAGCAGCCGGGATGGATCAGCACGTTGTTGCCGATCAGGGCGCACTGGATCGCGGTGCGCGCGCCGACATTGCAATCCCGACCGATCTTGACGCCGGGCCCGATCACCGCCCCGACGCCGACCACCGTGCCGCTGCCGATCTCGACATCCGGGCCGATCACGGCCAGGGGATCGACGATCACGCCGTCCTCGAGCCGGGCCGAGGGATCGATGATCGCCGACGGCGCGATGCCCTCATTGCCGACCCAGGATTGGGGCCTCAGCGCTTCGCCGTGCCATTCCCGCGCGATCCTGACGAAGGCCCGGAACGGCTGCGCCACCCGCAGCACGGCCACGTGCGCGGGCACCTGGGGCTCGAAGCGCGGGCTCACCAGGCAAGCGCCGGCCTTGGTCGCCTTGAGTTCGTCGGCGTATTTGAGGTTGTCGAAGAACGCCAGATGCATCGGGCCCGCTTCGTCAAGCGAAGCAAGGCCCGTGATGATGTGGCCGCCCCTGGCGGGATCGACCAGCTGCGCCTTGGTCAGCGTGGCAATGTCAGCCAACGTTGAGGCAGGCGGCTTTGTGAAGAAGGTCGGCTGCGCCATTCCACCCCGTCGCGGTCCGGCTTCGGCATGAAGCGGTCGAGCCGCATCATGCTCCATCTCTTGGATCGGCACGATCCCTTTCGGAAACCAGTTCCAGTGATCCGGATCGTGCCGTGCTGATCGAATTAGAACGTGGTGCCGCCGCCGAACCGGAACTCCTGCGTGCGATCGTACTTGCCCTTGCTGAGCGGCACGGCGTAGTCGAAGCGCAGCGGACCGAACGGTGACTGCCAGATCAGACCGACACCAACCGACGAGCGGATCACCTTGCTGTCGTCATAGACGAGGCCGGTACAGGTTCCCGCGGTCGGCGGATTGATGGTCGACGGGATACAGCCCGAATTGCCCGGCGTCGTCAGTTCGTTGGTCACCGACCACGTCGTCGGTCCCTTGTAGTCATACAGGCCGCCGGCATCGGCATAGACCGCGCCCTTCAGACCCACTTCCTTCGGCAGGAACCAGAACGGCATCTGCAGTTCGAGCGAAGCGCCCCAGTATTTGGTGCCACCAAGCGCGTCCTGTGTACCGAAGGGGTTCAAATCGCGCGGGCCGATGCCATTCGGGGCGAAGCCGCGGACGAGGTTCGAGCCCATCTGGAAGTGATCCAGCATGCGCAGATCGTTGCCGATCTTGTTCAGCATGCCGCTCTGCAAGCGGACCAGACCGACGATGTCAGACACCAGCGGAGTGTAGTACTTCGCATCGATGACCGACTTCAGGTAGGAGACGTCGCCGCCGACGCCGGCGAAATCCTGACGGAAGTCGACGAGCAGACCGTCGGACGGGTTCTTGTTGTTGTCCAGCGTGTTGTAGGTCAGCGAGTAGCCGAGCGCCGAGGTCAGAGTCTTGCCGTTGGCGAGCTCCTTGCGCACCGGCAGCGAAGCTTCGCCGTCGCTGTAGCAGCCGAGACCGTTGGTCGAGGTCAGATCCGGAACGCCGCCATTGGCATTGACGAAGGCCGGGCTCGGGTTGAACGCCGAGGTGCCCAGATTGTTGTTACAGTTCGCCAGATAGTACGGCAGCGAGATTTCCTGCTGATAGACCGAGTAGCGCAGCTGGAGCGCCAGATCTTCACGCAAGGAGAAGCCGAGGCGCGGCGAGAAGCCGAGCGTCTTGGTGCCGTAGGAGATGTAGCTGTTGGACAGCTGCTGGCGCTGATAGAGGTCGAGGCCGAGCGCGACGCGGTAGTCGAGCAGATACGGCTCGACGAACGACAGCGAGTAGCCGCGTGCGTATTGGCCATAGGTCACCGACGCCTTGGCGAACAGACCGCGGCCAAGCAGGTTGCGCTCGGAGATCGAGACTTCGGCCAGCGCGCCGTCGGTGGTGGAGTAACCGCCCGAGATCGAGAAGTCGCCGGTTGATTTCTCTTCCATGTCGACGATCAGGACCACGCGATCGCTCGACGAGCCGGGCTCCGTCGTGATCTTCACGCTCTTGAAGTAGTCGAGATTCTTCAGGCGCCGCTCGGCACGGTCGACCAGGGCGCGGTTGTAGGCGTCGCCCTCGGAGATGTCGAACTCGCGGCGGATCACGTAATCGCGGGTCCGCGTGTTGCCGCGCAAGTTGATGCGCTCGATATAGGTGCGCGGACCTTCGTCGATGTTGAACACCACGGAGACGGTGTGCGCCTCGAAATTGCGGTCGCCGCCGGGCCGGACCACGGCGAAGGCGTAGCCGCGGCGCGAGGCCTCGATCTGCATCTCCTCGACCGACTTCTCGACCGATTCGACGTTGTAGAGCGAGCCCACATTGACGCGCGAATAAGCGCGCATCGACGAGGGATCGAAGTTCGGAATGCTGGAGCGGAAGTCGAGCGCGCCGACCCGGTACTGCGATCCTTCCTCGATCTTGAAGGTGACGTTGAAGCCCTTCTTCTCCGGATCGTATTCGGTGAGCGCGGCCACCACCTGGACGTCGGCGAAGCCGTTCTTGAGATAGAAGCGGCGGATCAGGTCGCGGTCGGCTTCGACGCGGTCGGGATCATAGATGTCACCGCTGGCCAGGAAGCTCAGCAGGTTCGATTCGCGGGTCTTGATGACGTCCCTGAGGCGATAGGACGAGAATGCGACATTGCCGACGAACTCGATCGACTTGACGCCGGTCTTGGCGCCCTCCTCGATCGTAAAGATGAGGTCGACGCGGTTGTTCGGCTGCTCGATGACCTCGGGCGTGACGCGCACGTCATAGCGGCCGGACCGGCGATAGATTTCAGCGATTCGTAGCGTGTCGGACTGCACCATGGCGCGGGAGAAGGTGCCGCGCGCCTTGGACTGGACTTCAGTGGTGAGCTGCTCGTCCTTAATCTTCTTGTTGCCCTCGAAGGCGATCCGGCCGATCACCGGGTTTTCCACCACGGAGACGACGATCTGGCCGCCGCCGCCGCGGTTGATTCTCACGTCCTGGAACAGGCCGGTCTCGATCAAGGCCTTGAGGCCGTCGTCGATGGCGCCTTGATCCAGGCGCCCGCCCGGACCCGGCTTGAAATAGGAGCGGATCGTCTCCACCTCGACCCGGCGATTTCCTTCGACGGAAATCGACTGCACGGTCTGAGCGAGCGCAGACGAAGACACAAAAACAGCCCCGACCGGGGCAATCACCGGCGCGCCGAACATGATCAGGGTTGCGAGCAAGCCCCCCCGGAGTCGCAGTCCAAACTTCATCGCGCAACGCGCCCTTATCATTCCGAGCCAGACCCAACCCCAACGCCGGTCTGGAAGATTCCCCAAGTTCAGGCCGCTTGTAGCCAATTTCACCGACGCCGCAAACGGCCGAAAGCGCCGTGATTTCAATTTCATTCCAAGACGTTGCTCATCAGCAACGCCACAAAAAAGCCTCCATCAAGATGCCGCCATCCGCAGGATGTCGTTATAGGTCGCAAACACCATCAACATCAGCACCAAACCGAGCCCGATTCGGAACCCCATCTCCTGAGTCCGCTCGGACAGGGGCCGGCCGCGGACGACCTCCGCCGCATAGAACATCAGGTGGCCGCCATCGAGCAGCGGGATCGGGAACAGGTTCAGCAGGCCGATCGACACCGACAGCACCGCGCAGAGATTGATCACGAACTGGAACCCGGCGCTGGCCGCCTGCCCGGACATCTTCGCGATGCCCAGAACGCCGCTGACCTCGTTCGGATTGCCGTTTCCGACGAACAGCGAGCCCAGGAACTTGAAGGTGCTGGTGATGATGAACCAGACCTGCTCGACCCCGATCTTGAGCGCCTCGCCGACGCCCACCGGGGCGGTCGAGGCCTCGCCGGCCTGAGATTTATGCTCGACGCCGAGCACGCCGAGACGGTGGCTGTTGCCGAACGGATCCTTGCGCTCGAGCAGGGCCGGCGTTGCGGTCAGCGAGACGATGGCGCCGTCCCGCTTCACCTGGAAGGCAAGGGCCGAACCCGCATTCATCGCAACGATTCGCTGCATGTCGGCAAAGCTCTCGATCGGCTTGCCGTCGATCTGGACGACGACGTCCCCGATCTTGAAGCCGGCCGCAGCTGCGGCGCCATCGGCAACGACGCCATCGACGCGCGCGATCGTGCTCGGCTTGCCGTAATACAGCGCCATGCCCGCGAAGATCAGCGCGCCCAGGATGAAATTGGCAATGGGTCCGGCCGCGACGATGGCGGCGCGCGGGCCGACCTTCTTGTGGTGGAAGCTGCCGGCGCGCTCCTCGGTCGTCATGGCCGCGAGCGTCTGGGCCGAGGGGGTCGAGGCCTCGCTCTCGTCGCCGAAGAACTTGACGTAGCCGCCGAGCGGGATGGCCGAGATCTTCCAGCGGGTGCCGTGGCGGTCATTGAAACCGACCAGCTCAGGTCCGAAACCGAGCGAGAAGGTCAACACCCGAACGCCCGCCCAGCGCGCGACCAGGAAATGGCCGAGTTCGTGGAAGAACACGACGATCGTCAGGACGAACAAGAAGGGAACCGCGTAGCCGAGGAGCCCATGGCTCAACGTATTGAAACTATGGACAAAAAAGTCGATCATCGAATTCCCTCATCCAGCGCCGCAAGGCCCTGGCCCCGAACCATCTAGGATGCCTTTAAGGCAATTTGAGGCAATAGGGCGGCAGCTCTATTTCGAGCAACATGGTCAACAGAGATCGCATCATCGGCGGACGTCAGGGGCGCCTGGTTCCCGCCGCGGATCCAGTCGTCCAATGTTGCCTCCACCAGCCGGGCAATCGCGCCGAACCGGATCTTGCCGGCAATGAAGGCGGCGACCGCGACCTCATTGGCCGCGTTGTAGACGGTGGTCGCCCCCTTCCCGGTCCGGAGCGAATCGAAAGCCAGCCGTAATCCGGGGAAGCGCTCGAAGTCCGGTGCCTCGAAGGTCAGCTGGCCGATCTTGGCGAGGTCCAGCTTGGCCGCCGGCCCCTTGATCCGGTCGGGCCAGCCGAGGCAATGCGCGATGGGGGTGCGCATGTCGGGCGCGCCGAGCTGGGCCATCACCGAACGGTCGGAGAACTCGACCATGCCGTGGATGATCGACTGCGGATGCACGAGGACGTCGATCTCGTCAGGCGACAGGGCGAACAGATAGGACGCCTCGATCACCTCGAGGCCCTTGTTCATCATCGACGCCGAATCGATCGTGATCTTCTGGCCCATGCTCCAGTTCGGGTGCTTCAGGGCCTGCTCGAGCGTGGCCTGCTCGATGTCGGCCGGCTTCCAGGTGCGGAACGGGCCGCCCGACGCGGTGATGATGACGCGGACGAGTTCGTCCCGATTGCCCGAGGCGAGCGCCTGAAACAGCGCATTGTGCTCGGAATCGGCCGGCAGGATGCAGGCGCCGGCCTTGGCCGCACGCTGCATGAAGAAATCGCCGGCGCAGACCAGACATTCCTTGTTGGCCAACGCCACATGCGCGCCGCGATCGACCGCCGCCAGCGCCGGCTTCAATCCGGCAGCGCCGCTCACGGCCGCCATCACCCAATCGGCCGGACGCGCGCCGGCTTCGATCACCGCGCTTTCGCCGGCGCCGCATTCGGTGCTGGTCCCGGCCAACGCGGCCTTGAGCTCGGCGAGCTTGGAGGTGTCGGCGATCGCGACGAAGCGCGCGGAAAATTCCTTCGCGAGCTTTGCCAGCGCTTCGACATTGCCGTTCGCCGTCAACGCCTCGACGCGGTAGCGCTCGGGCGAAGCGCGCAGCAGATCCATCGTGCTGTCGCCGATCGAGCCGGTGGCGCCGAGAACCGTGACGCTGCGGACGCTGGACGCCGCAGCCTTGTTATTACGCAATGGGACCGCGCTCATATCCTCACCAAACCATAAGACCGCTTCCGGCGCTATGCACACCATGGCGGAGAAAGCCGATAATCCATGCCGCCAGGATGGCGGCGACAAAACCGTCCAGGCGGTCCATAAGCCCGCCATGGCCGGGAATTAAGTGACTGGAATCCTTGACACCGAAGCGCCGCTTCACCGCGGATTCGAACAGATCGCCCAGTGCCGACACCACCGAAAGGATGGCACTGACCAGCAGCAATGGTCCCATCTTTCCGAACCCGCAAGCCGCAAAGCCCACCGCAACCAGAAGGCTTGCGACGAAGCCGCCCAACGCCCCGGACCAGGTCTTTTTCGGGCTCACGCGCGGCCAGAGCTTCGGCCCGCCGATGCTGCGGCCGGCAAAATAACCGCCGATATCGGTCGCCCACACCACCAGCAGCACGAACATCAGCGCGGAGAAGCCGTTGACGAGATCCTTCCGCACCAGGATCGAGGCCAGCAACGCTGCCGCTGCATAAGCGAATCCCGTCGCAGCCCAGATGAACTTGCCGCGCGCGATCAGCGTCACGATCGCGCCGCCGACGAGGCCGACGATGACGGAGGTCTTGAGCCCTCCAAAAGCAACCGCGGCCCCCATCATCGCGATGACGATCGTCCCAGCCCCGGTCAGCGCCGCCGAGCCCGCGCCGACGACCGTCAGCCATTCCGCGAACAGCCCGATCGACACCAGGGTGACGAGCAGCGCCCACAACCAGCCACCGGCATAAGCGACCGCGATGGTCAGCGGCGCCAGCACCAGCGCTGCGAGGACCCGCATCACCAGATTGTTCGGGGCAGGCTTGGCGCCCGCCGGTGCGGCGTCTTGTTCGCTCACGAGGCGGTTTTCGCGACCAGGCCGCCGAAACGGCGCTCGCGCCTGGCGAATTCGGCGATCGCGCTTTCCAGCGCCGCCTTGTCGAAATCGGGCCAGTGGATCGGCACGAACACGAGCTCGCTATAGGCGGCCTGCCACATCAGGAAGTTGGACAGGCGCTGCTCGCCGCTGGTGCGGATGATGAGATCGGGATCGGGAATGTCGGGCGCATCGAGATGCGCTCCCAGCGTCTCGGCGTCGATCGTATCGGAATCGCGCTTACCTTCCGCGACCTCGCGCGCGAGCTTCTGCGCCGCCTTCGCGATCTCCTGCCGCGAGCCGTAATTGAAGGCGACGACGAGCGTGAGGCGCGTGTTGTCGCGCGTCAGCTCCTCGGCCTCGTTGAGCAGCGCGCAGATGTCGCCCTCGAGCCCGTCGCGCTCGCCGATGATGCGGACCTTGACCCCGTCGCGATGCAGGCTGGCGAGATCGTTGCGGATGAAGCGACGGAGCAGACCGAAGAGATCGCCGATCTCGCTCGCCGGGCGCGACCAGTTCTCCGACGAGAAGGAGAAGATGGTAAGGTAGCGGATGCCGAGCTCGTGCGAGGCGCGCACCACGCGGCGCAACGCCTCGACGCCGCGGCGATGCCCCTCCGCACGCGGCAGACCGCGCGCGGCCGCCCAGCGCCCATTGCCATCCATGATGATGGCGACATGCGCGGGCGCCTCGGACCGATCGGGTCCTTCCGTTGCAGGCGCGGCGGCGTTGGACATCGAAGGTGGCCTTAAACAGTGAGGATTTCTTTTTCCTTGGCGGCCAGCAGCTGGTCGATTTCGGAGATCGTACCGTCGGTCGCCTTCTGCACTTCGTCGGCGTGGCGCTTCTGGTCGTCCTCGGACATCTCGTGGTTCTTCTCGAGCTTCTTGAGCACGTCGAGGCCATCGCGGCGGACGTGGCGCGCGGCGACCTTGGCGGCTTCCGCATATTTATGCGCGACCTTCACCAGTTCCTTGCGCCGTTCCTCGTTCAGCTCGGGGATGCGCAGGCGCAGCACCTGGCCTTCGGTCGCGGGCGACAGGCCGAGGTTGGAATCGACGATCGCCTTCTCCACCGCCTTGACCATCGACTTGTCCCAGACCTGCACCGAGATCAGGCGCGGCTCCGGCACGCTGACGGTGGCGAGCTGGTTGAGCGGCATGTGGCTGCCATAGGCGTCGACCTGCACCGGATCGAGCATCGAGGCGGAGGCGCGCCCCGTCCGCAGGCCGCCGAGCTCGTGCTTGAGGGACTGGACGGCGCCCTGCATGCGACGCTTCACTTCGTTGAGGTCGAAAGTACCCGTGGACATCACGTTTCTCCTTCAAGATCCCGGCGACCGCTCCCGCGACCTTCCCTAAAGGCGCGCGACAGATGAGCGGTCAGCCGGCGACAATGGTTCCGTGGCCGACGCCACGTAGAATCGCGCCGATCGAACCCGGCTCCGCGATCGAGAATACGATGATAGGCAGAGACGTCTCGCGAGCAAGCGCGAAGGCGGTCGCATCCATCACCTTGTAGCCGCCCTCGATCGCCTGCGAATGGGTCAGCCGGTCAAACCGCGTGGCGGCCGGATCCTTCTTCGGATCGGCCGAGTAGACGCCGTCGACATTGGTGGCCTTCAGGACCACCTGGGCGCCAATCTCGGCGGCCCGCAGCACTGCGGTCGTATCTGTCGTGAAGAACGGATTTCCGGTCCCGCCGCCAAGCAGCACGATCCGGCCCTCGGCGAGATATTTGTGCGCCGCAGTACGGGTGAACAGCTCGGAAATCTCGGGCATGACGAAGGCCGACAGCGTGCGCGCCGGCGTGCCCTTGCGCTCGATCGCCGATTCCAGCGCGAGGCAGTTCATCATGGTGGCGAGCATGCCCATGGTGTCGCCGGTCGGGCGCGACACACCGCGGGCGGAGACCTCGACGCCGCGCACGATGTTGCCGCCGCCGATCACGACCGCAACCTCGGTACCGAGCTTGCGGGCCGCGATCAGATCGTCCGCAACCCGGTCGACGGTCGGCTGATCGATGCCAAAGCCTTGCTGTCCCGCGAGATATTCGCCGGACAGCTTGATCACGACGCGACGATAGACCGGATCAGACATGAGCACTTTCCTTGTCCGAGCGCCGCTTCCGGCGGCACGCCGGAAGGAACGTTCCGGCGCTTACTTCTTGCCGCTGGCCGCAGCGACCTCGGCCGCGAAGTCGCTTTCCTGCTTCTCGATTCCCTCACCGAGAGCATAGCGCACAAAGCCGGCGATCTTCAGGGCTCCGCCGACCTTGCCTTCGGCTTCCTTCAACGCCTGCGCCACCGACTTGCCGGTGTCGTGGATGAAGGCCTGCTCGAGCAAGCAGACTTCCTTGTAGTAGGTCTTGAGGCCGGACTCGACGATCTTCTCGATCACGTTCTCCGGCTTGCCCTGCTGGCGATATTTGTCGGCGAGCACGTCCTTCTCGCGCTTGACGACCGCCGGATCGAGGCCGGACGGATCGAGCGCCAGCGGATTCGCGGCGGCAATGTGCATCGCGATCTGGCGGCCGAGCGCTGCGAGCTCATCGGCCTTGCCGGGCGATTCCAACGCCACGATCACGCCCATCTTGCCGGCGCCCTCGACGACGGCACCGTGGACGTAGTTCGACACCACGCCCTGGCTCACTTCGAGCGAAGCTGCGCGGCGCAGCGTCATGTTCTCGCCGATGGTGGCGATCGCATCATTGATGGCGGCTTCGACCGTGACGTCGCCGACCTTGGCGGCCTTGATCTTCTCGACATCGGAGCCGGCGTCGAATGCGACCTGGGCGACCATCTTGACGAGGCCCTGGAACTGGCCGTTGCGCGCGACGAAGTCGGTCTCGGAGTTGACCTCGACCACGACACCCTTGGTGCCCTTGGTCAGGGCGCCGATCAGACCCTCGGCCGCAACGCGGCCCGACTTCTTGGCAGCCTTGGACAGGCCCTTCTTGCGCAGCCAATCCTGCGCCGCTTCCATGTTACCGTCGTTTTCGGTCAGCGCGGCCTTGCAGTCCATCATGCCCGCGCCGGTCGACTCGCGCAGGTCCTTGACCATCGCAGCTGTGATCGTTGCCATCGTTGAAAATCCTTTGTGCCTGCTGGTTCGCCGCGGCGTGGCATCGAAGCGCCCCGCCGCGGTCCATCTCAGGGATTCGCGTCAACTGAATGAAATGGAGGCCGGATCTTGTCCGGCCAACCCATCGCTCTCTTGACTATTCCGCTTCCGCGGTCAGCGCCTTGGCCTTGGCCACCCAGGCATCCGCGCGGCTCGGCAGACCGACTTCTTCGCCGATCTTGTGCGCGGTGTCGTGATCGAGCTCGGCGAGCTGCCAGAAGTGGAAGATGCCGAGGTCGTTGAACTTCTTCTCGATCGCACCCGACACGCCCGGGAGCTTCTTGAGGTCGTCGGCAGTGCCGCGCGGGCCGGCAAGGCCCTGGAAACCGCTCGTCGAGGCGGCGGGCAGCTCTTCGGCGACCGGGCGAACCGAGGCACCGACGTCGATGCCGGAATCGCCCTGGGCGCGCCCAATGCCGTCGATCGCGGCGCGCGCGATCAGGTCGCAATAAAGCGCGATCGCACGGCCGGCGTCGTCATTGCCCGGCACCACATAGGTGATGCCCTTCGGGTCCGAATTGGTGTCGACGATCGCGGCGACCGGGATGTTGAGCCGCTGGGCTTCCTGGATCGCGATGTCTTCCTTGTTGGTGTCGATCACGAAGATCAGGTCGGGCAGACCGCCCATGTCCTTGATGCCGCCGAGCGAGCGGTCGAGCTTATCGCGCTCGCGCTGAAGCGTCAGGCGCTCCTTCTTGGTGTAGGAGCTGGCATCGCCGCCCGCCAGCACGTCGTCGAGATGACGCAGGCGCTTGATCGAGGCCGAGATCGTCTTCCAGTTGGTCAGCGTGCCGCCGAGCCAGCGCGAATTGACGAAATACTGCGCGCAGCGCTTGGCAGCGTCCGCGACGCCGTCCTGCGCCTGGCGCTTGGTGCCGACGAACAGGATGCGGCCGCCCTTGGCGACGGTGTCGCTGACCGCCTGCAAGGCGTTGTGCAGCAACGGCACGGTCTGCGCGAGATCGACGATGTGGATGTTATTGCGGGCACCGAAAATGAACGGCGCCATTTTCGGATTCCAGCGGTGAGACTGGTGACCAAAGTGCACGCCGGCTTCGAGCAGCTGACGCATAGTGAAATCGGGTAGTGCCATCGTTCTAATTCTCCGGTTGGTTCCTCCGGAAGCGTGTGAGCAAAACGGAGCGTTGTCGCCCCGGCTGCCACCGGACGGCCTTGTGAGCCATGCTTCCGTGTGAGATGCGGCGCTGTATAGCGCCATTTCGGCCAGAAGCAAGGAAATAAGGGCCTTTCGGGGGCGGATTTCGCCCGCGAGAGGCCCCTTCCCTGAAGACCGGGCCGCTCCCTAGCGCCCCGACCAGCACTTGACTGGCACCTGACTAGCACCTGGGCTGGTTCGGCGGGCACTTCTTGGCCGCCGGCGGCGGGGGTGCGGGACGCGGCGGAGGCGCGGCCGGGCGCGGCGGCGGTGGTGGCGCAACGGCCATACGCGGCGGCGGCGGGGGTGCCGGTCGAGCCACCGGCGGCGGTGGAGCGGGCCGCGCCATGGGCGGAGGCGCCGGCCGCGCGACGGCAACCGGAGGAGCCGGGCGTGGCGGCGGAGGTGCGGCCATCCGCGGCGGCGGTGCCGTCACCCGTGGCGGGGGTGGCGGCGTGGGCCGCGCCACAGCCTGGGGCCGCGGCGGCGGTGCAGCCGGTCTGGCCGCCTGCGGCGGGGCTGCCGATGGCAGATGCTGGGGCCTGATCGGCTCACGTGCCGCCGAAGGCGGCGGCACGATCGGCCTCCCGGCCACGGCCGGAGGCGTCGCCGGGGCGCCCGCAGCGGCGGGCGGCGAGCCAGCAGGCTCACGTGTCGCGGACTTGGGGTGATCCGCAGGCCCGGTGCCGGGCGGCGTCTGTGCCACCGGCGGCTTGGGGGGCTGACCGGGCACAGCAGTCGGATTTGTCACGGTGGGCGCAGCCGTTGCCGGCGCGGCAGCCGTTGGCGCATTGGAATGGGCAGGCAGCGTTGTGCCGGGAGCAGCCGTTGTGCCGGGAGCAGCCGTGGTCGGCGCCCCCGGACGAGCCGGCGGTGTCGCACCGGGTGCGGTCGCCGTCGGCGGCACGGGCCTTCCGCCCGGCAAAGGCCCCGCCCCCGCCGGCGGCGCCGGCGGCCCGCCATGGGCACCAGGAACCGGCAGCGTGTTGGCCTGGGGCAGCCTGGTCTGCGGGGCAAGTGTTGGCGCCGTCTGTGGCGCGATGGATGGCGCCGCCGTCGGCGCGACTGCCGTCGGCGTCGCCGGAGGCGTCCCGGGCCTCGCCGTCGGCTGGATCGTCGCGCTCGGCGGCATCGGCGCCTTGCCCTGCTGGATCAGCGCGGCGCGCTGCACGACCGCCTGCGGCACGGCAGGTCCGGCCGGGTTGGCACGGCCGGCGATCGCTGGCGCCAGATTGCCCGGTCCTGCCCCTGCCCCCGCAGCGGGTGCTGGTGCAGGCGGGCGGTTGATCACGGTGTTGATCACCGTCGTATTATGGATGTTCTGGTAGATGATGTTGTTCGGCGGCGGCGCGACATAGACCGGCGGCCTGACGAACACCGGGATCGGCACGAACACCGGCTGCGGCAGCACGAACAGGCCGACCACGGGCAGCGGCGGCGGCAGCACGACGAAATCCGGCGGCGGCGGCGGCAGATAATAGACCGGCGGCGGCGGAGGCGGTGCGAAGCCGAAGTCGGGATCGCTGAAATACAGCACCGGACGGTCGACATAGACCACCTCCTCCGGCGGCGGTGGCGGCACGTCGTAGTCGATCATCGCAAAGCTCGGCGGCGGCTCGGCCGGCGCGGTGAGGATCGCGAGGCGCCGGCGCGCGTCCGCCGCGTGCGGCCCGCGCGGATAGCGGCGCAGATACGACCAATAAGCTTCCGGCGTGTCGTTCCGGAAGGTGCGCCGCCAGGTGATCGCCTCGCGGCGCGCCGCGACGATCGCCATCACGCGCTTGGCCATGGGATCGCCGGGATAGGCCGCAAGAAACTCCTCATAGGCCGGCAGCGTGTCGCGCTCGAGTGCGGCGGCATAGGCATCCCGCACGCCGAGATCGCGGATCGGCTTGCTCCGGATCGCGGCGACCTGGTCGGGCGCGGACTCCGGCGGCGGCGCGTCGGGCCCGCGCTCGAAGAACGAGAATGGTGCCGAGATCTTCTGCTCGTTCCAGGGCACTTGCGCGCCCTTAGAGGCCTCGTTGACGCGCAGGCGAACGCGGTCGAACACCTCAGGCAGCGGCAGGCCGCCGGTCCGAATCATCTCGGCCAGCGACTGGGCGTAGATGCCGTAAGGCCCCGCCTCCTCCGGCGCGACCGTGCCGGGTGCGGCGTTGAAGGCGATCAGCATGTTCGGCTCGGGCTCGACCAGCGCCAGACCGCTCGCGATCGGCTGGCCGCCCTCGATGAAGGGCTGCGCGCGAGCTGCGTCGAGCACGACGATGTTGGCCTTGAGCGGGATCGAAGCGAGCTGGCGCACATAATCGCTGATCCGCAAGGCCTCGGTCGGAACGTCGGTGTCGCGGGTGATGTTGGAATCGACCGGGATGAAATAGTTCTCGCCGGCCAGCTGCACGCCGTAGCCGCCGAGATAGATCATCGCGACCGTGCCCGGCCCCGAGGCCTGGGCCTTCTGGATGAAGTCGCGAAAACTCTTGCGCAGCGTGTCGCCGTCGAGATCGCGGGCACCGACGACGTCGAAGCCGGCCGCCTGCAGCGTCTGCGCGATCAGGCCGGCGTCGTTCGCAGTCGTTGCCAGCGGCGACTTGGCATAGGCGCCGTTGCCGACCACGAGCGCGATGCGCTTCTCCTGCTGCTGCGCGTTTGCTGCGCCCGGCGTACCGGCGGCAAGGGCCACGATCGGCAGGAGAAGGCAAATGAAGACTCGGAACGTCCCACGCATGGCTTGCTTGCCCGCTACTGTAGTTGAGGTGCCACCACGCATGAGGCGCGCAGCCGGCTGAACGGCGGTTGAACGAAAAGCTCGGATTGAGGCAGTGGCGTGGCCACGCCGCTGCAGGCGTCAGCTTCAGGTCAGCCTCAAGTCAGCCTCAAAGTCAGCCTCACCTTACTCCACAGCTTGCAGCTCGGCGAGCTTCGTTCGCGCGGTCGCCTCGTCCAGTGCAACCAGTTCGGCCGGCCCGGGATTCGCCTCTCCTGCCGTCGCGATGGAAACGGCTGCAAGCCCGACCAGGCCGCCGAGGACCGCGCCGCCCGTCGCGGCATCGTGCTGGCGGGGCCCCAGCGTCGGAGTTGCTGCACACGACGCCCGATGCTCCAAACGCCGGGCTTTAGCCCTGGGCGATCAACTCGACGGTCCCCGTGCTCAGCCGGTAGATGCCGCCGACCACCTTGAGCTTGCCCTGTTCGACCGCTGCGTTGAGAAGCGGGGCGGCCGATTTCAGCTTGGCAACGTTGTCGATAACGTTCTGGCGAATGGCGTTGTCGAGCGCGTTCCCGCTCTGCTTGGCCGCCGTCTTCACCGAAGGTGCGATCGCGGAGACCAGTGTGGGGATGTGTCCCGGCAGCGGCTTGTCGTCCTTCAGCGACTTGATGGTCGCATCGACCGCGCCGCAATTGTCATGGCCGAGCACCAGGATGAGGGGTGTGCCGAGCACGGCAACGGTATATTCCATGCTCGCGACCGTCTCGTCGCCGGCAAAGTTTCCGGCGACGCGGCACACGAACAGATCGCCGCGTCCGCTGTCGAAGGCATATTCGGGCGCGATGCGCGAATCGGCGCAGCTCAAGACCGCCGCGTAGGGATTCTGGCCGCTGACCAGAGCCTCGCGCTCATGCTTGAAATCGTGGCGGCGCGACACACCCGACACGTAGCGCGAATTGCCCTCCATCAGCCGCTTGAGCGCAGCATCGGGTGACAGCACGTTCTGGGGTTTGGGTGGCGCCTTCGCCTCCTTGGCCCACGCGGTCCCGCCAAACGCCGCCGCCCCGAGCGCCGAGGCGGCAAGAAGCATCATTGAGCGCCGGGAGGGAGCAACCGATTGATGCAGATTTTCAGAGCATTTGTCGCACATGGCTGTCTCCTGGCTTCCCGCCGAACGAGATTGTCGAAACAACAACTTATAGCTGCGTGCCAGTGACTTCGAAACCGCGCGCGGGCCAAATAGTTAAGCTTTGGTTTGCGGCGGTGCCGACAGTATCAGAGCTGCTGCACGTCCACCACGCCCGCGACCGCCTTGATCGCGCCGGCAATCTGCGGCGAAACCTTGAAACGACCGGGCAGCTTCATCTCCACCTCGGTCTCGAGGTCAAGCATCATCACCAGCGAGACCTCGCCGTCGCCGTTGGAGCGGGGTGCGATGCCCGGACTGCCGACCTTCGGCGCAGCGCCATTCGAGGCGGCCATATCGGGCCCGGCCAAACGCTTGGCTATCGAGTCCAGCGGCTTGGTATCGCGCACGAAGATGCGCAGGCCCTTCTGCGTCTTGGCGGCGGCGTCATCCAGCGGCTCGGCATGCAGCACGCGGGCGCGAACGTCCTCGCCCTGCAGCTCGGCGCCGAGCTGCAGCAGCACGGCAGCGCCCGGCTCCAGCACGTCGCGATATTGCGCGAGGCCTTCGGAGAACAGCACTGCCTCGAAGTGGCCCGTGGGATCGGAGAGCCCCATGATGCCCATCTTGTTGCCGGTCTTGGTGCGCCGCTCCATGCGCGAGACCACGGTGGCCGCGACCTTGCCGGCGGTGGCGCCGGTCTTCACCGCGCGCGAGAATTCCGCCCAGCTCTGCACCCGCAGCCGCTTCAGCACGGTGGCGTAATCGTCGAGCGGATGGCCCGACAGGAAGAAGCCGACGGCGTCGTATTCGCGGCGGAGCTTCTCGGCCGGCAGCCAGGGCTCGATCTGCGGCAGCATGATGGTCGGCGCATCCGCCGACATCCCGAACATGTCGTTCTGACCGATGGTCTCGGCCTGATGCGCGCGCTGGCAGGCGGCCAGGATCGAATCCGCGCCGGCGAAGACACGGGCGCGGTTCGGCTCCAGCGTGTCGAAGGCGCCGGCGGCCGCGAGACTTTCGATGATGCGCTTGTTGATCGCGCGCGGATTGACCCGCGCGGCGAAGTCGGCGAGCGAGGTGAACAGCCCGCGCTTGGTCCGCTCCTCGATGATCTGCTCGATCGCCTGGATGCCGACGCCCTTGAGCGCTGCGAGCGCGTAGTAAATGACCTTGTCGCCGACCTCGAAGGTCGCGCCGGAACGGTTGATGTTCGGCGGTTCGACCTTGATGCCGAGGCGCTGCGCCTCGGAGCGGAATTCGGAGAGCTTGTCGGTGTTGTTCAGATCGAGGGTCATCGACGCCGCGATGAACTCCACCGGATAGTGCGCCTTCATATAGGCGGTGTGATAGGACACCAGCGCATAAGCCGCCGCGTGGCTCTTGTTGAAGCCGTAGTCGGCGAACTTCGCCAAGAGCTCGAAGATGGTCTCGGCCTGCGCCTTCGGCACGCCGTTCTTCACCGCGCCCGCGACGAAAATGTCGCGCTGCTTGTCCATCTCGGCGCGGATCTTCTTGCCCATGGCGCGGCGCAGCAGGTCGGCGTCGCCGAGCGAATAGCCCGACATCACCTGCGCGATCTGCATCACCTGTTCCTGGTAGATGATGACGCCGAAGGTCTCCTTCAGGATCGGCTCCAGCACGGGATGCAGATATTCCGGCTCCTCGTCGCCGTGCTTGCGCGCGCAATAGGTCGGGATGTTCGCCATCGGACCCGGGCGATACAGCGCCACCAGCGCGATGATGTCCTCGAAACGGTCGGGGCGCATGTCGACCAGCGCGCGCCGCATGCCCTGGCTTTCAACCTGGAACACGCCGACCACCTCGCCGCGCGCCAGCATCTGGTAGCTCTCGGCATCGTCGATCGGCAGCGTCGCGAGATCGACGTCGATGTTGCGCGGTTTGAGCAGCTTACAGGCGACATCGAGCACGGTCAGCGTCTTCAGGCCGAGAAAGTCGAACTTCACGAGGCCCGCCGGCTCGACCCATTTCATGTTGAACTGGGTCACCGGCATGTCGGATTTGGGATCGCGGTAGAGCGGCACGAGCTCGCTCAAGGGACGATCGCCGATCACGATGCCGGCAGCATGGGTCGAGGCGTGGCGGGTCAGGCCTTCCAAGCGCTGGGCGATGTCGAAGGCACGCGCCACGATCGGATCTTCGTCGCGGAACGCCTGGAGTTTTGGCTCGCTCTCGATTGCGGCCGCGAGCGTGACGGGCGCGGCCGGATTCTGCGGCACCAGCTTGGTCAGCTTGTCGACCTGGCCATAGGGCATCTGCAGCACGCGGCCGACGTCGCGCAGCACGCCGCGCGCCTGCAGCGTTCCGAAGGTGATGATCTGCGCGACCTGGTCGCGGCCGTAGCGCTCCTGGACGTACCTGATCACCTCGCCGCGGCGGTCCTGGCAGAAGTCGATGTCGAAGTCCGGCATCGAGACACGTTCGGGATTGAGGAAGCGCTCGAACAGCAGGCCGAACTTGATCGGGTCGAGATCGGTGATGGTCAGAGCCCACGCCACCAGCGAGCCAGCGCCGGAGCCGCGGCCCGGCCCGACCGGAATGCCCTGGCCCTTCGCCCATTTGATGAAGTCGGACACGATCAGGAAGTAGCCCGCGTATTTCATGCGCATGATGACGTCGAGCTCGAACGCCAGGCGCTTGCTGTAATCCTCGTCCGTCATGCCCTGCGACAGGCCGTGGACCCGCAGGCGATTGGCGAGCCCCTCCTCCGCCTGGCGCTTCAGTTCGGCCGCCTCGACCGCGGCGGCGTCCGAGCTCGACGCGGCGCCGACGGTGAAGAACGGCAGGATCGGCTTGCGCGTCATCGGGCGGAACGAGCAGCGCTCGGCGATCTCCACCGTCGAGGCCAGCGCCTCCGGAATGTCGGCGAACAGCACCGCCATCTCGGCGCGCGTCTTGAAGCGATGATCCGGCGTCAGCTGCTCGCGCTCGGTCTCGGCGATCAGCCGCCCGCCGGCGATGCACAGCAGCGCGTCATGCGCTTCGTAATCGTCGGTCGCAGCGAAATACGGCTCGTTGGTCGCGACCAGCGGCAGTCCCTTGGCGTAGGCGAGGTCGATCAGGCCGCTTTCGACCCGCCGCTCCTTCTCGGTGTTGTGACGCTGCAATTCGATGTAGAGGCGGTCGCCGAACAGGCCGGCCAGACGCTCGCAGCGCAGGGCGGCGAGCTCGGCATGACCGCCGGCAAGCGCCAGCGAGATCGGCCCGTCGGGTCCGCCCGTCAGTGCGATCAGCCCGTCGGTCTCGCCCTCGAACCAGTCGAACTTGACGAACGGAGCGTGGCTATCCGGCGATTCGAGGAAGGCGCGCGAGTTGAGCCGCATCAGGCTGCGATAGCCGCGCTCCTGCGCGGCCAGCAGCACCACGCGCGACGGCCCCATCGCGTTGCGCACATTCGGGTCCTGGTCGCCGAAATCGATCGCCAGCTCGCAGCCGACAATCGGCTGGATACCGGAGCCCGCCATCTTGTCCGAAAACTCCAGCGCACCGAACAGATTGTCGGTGTCGGTCAGCGCCAGCGCCGGCTGGTGGTCCTTCTTGGCAAGCTCGGCGAGCTTGGCGATCTTGATCGAGCCCTTGAGCAGCGAATAGGCCGAGTGAACGTGAAGGTGGACAAATCCGGCGCTCGGCATGGTCGCGTGACGGCCTCTTGTAGATGGAATGGAGCGGTCGCCGGCTCCTCAAGGCATCACTCGCCGTTTGCCTTCGTTTGCCGACTCGCCTCGCAATGGTGAGGTGTCGCAGCTTCAGAGTCCACGCCGGAGCGGCCAATTGGCCGCGTCGTCCTGCTTTTCCCCAAGGGGGTACCGGTAAAGGGGAGCAGCGGTTTACAAAACCGCTGCCCCTAGAGCTGCGGTATGACCTGCGCCCAGATCGCGATCATCCCGACGAACAGCGTGATCGACGCCAGTGCGGCGGCCTCTTCCACGAAAACCCTGAACATGGCTTGCTCCCTTGTTGGAACGTATGAAGAACATTGTTCTCATTTCGTTCTCAAGAGTCAAGCGTGGCGGACGACCTCCAGAAGCAATGGTTAACTCACTGAATTCACGCAACAAAAAAGCCCCGGCCTAAGCCGGGGCTTTTCGAGGATCGCTCGATGACGAGCGATCAGTCTCAGTAACGGCCGAGGATCGGGCCGCCGAACTTGTAGTTCAGGCGGACGAGACCCATGTCGACGTCCTGCTTGACGCGCTCGACAGCGCCGCTGGCAAAGGTGATGTCGTGGTCGCCGAGGAAGATGTGATTGTACTCGACGCCGACCGTCCAGTTCGGAGCAAAGCCATACTCCAGGCCCGCGCCAACCGTGGCACCCCAGCGGGTCTCGTCAGCCCGGTCGAGGTTTGCACCCGTGACAGTGCTGTAGACGTCGTACTTGTTGCTGACGACAGCCGCACCGCCCTTTGCGTAGAGCAGGACGTTGTTCCAGGCGTAGCCAACCTGGCCGGTGATCAGACCGAACGAGTCGACGCGCGTGCGATTCCGGAATCCGGTGATGCCGCTGATGTTGTCACCCGAGAAGTCGGCCCAGTTGCCCTGGCCTTCGATGCCGAACACGAACTGGCCGGACTGCAAACGATAACCGACCTGACCACCGACCGTGCCGCCGGTCGAGTTGTGCGAGCCTTCCGCACCGAAGCCGACCAGGTTCCACGACGTGTCCGCCGAACCGCCGCCGCCGTTGACGCCGATATAGAAGCCGCTCCAGTCATAGACCGCGGCGATCGCCGCCGGCGGCGCCTTGGTGTACGGCCGAGCTGCGAGGTCGGCAGCCAGCGCCGGCGCAGTCGCGCTCAGCGCGACAAGGCTCACAGCGGCAAGCAACAAATTCTTCTTCATTTGAGTCCCGTTCCAGTTTCGTCGTTAGGCCCCCTGGCCGCAGCGTGGTGATAACAGTGATCGACGGAATTGCTGTAACCTCGACGCAACAGTTCGCTCCAAAGGCCCGCGCTTCATTAATGAAGATTTATCAGCGCGTTCTGGAAACCCTTTGAAATAAGTGTTTTCTGTAGTTCCATTGTCGGCGACACGAGATAAATTGCATGCGCGCGTAACAACGTCGCGCGCACATTCGCGTGATGGAGAATTGAAGATGCCCAGACGAATTGTCCTCCCCATTGTCGCCACACTTTCGCTCGCACTCGCCACATTTGCACTCGTGTCGAGCGCATCAATACCCGCACGCGCGTTCGGCACGCATCATCCATTCTGCCTCACCGGCGATGAATGGCCGGGCCTGAGCAATTGCAGGTTCGACACCTACGCGCAGTGTCAGGCGAGCGCGTCGGGACGCGCGCTGACCTGCATCGCCAATCCGTATTTCGCCGGCCAAAGCGACGACCCCTACGCCTATCAGAATCGTCCGCGCGCGCAGACGCCGGGCTATTCGCCCGGGTACTTCCTGCGCTGAGATGCGCCGCGCTCGCCTCGCGCTCGCCGCGATCGGCCTGCTTCTCGCGGGCGGATCCGCACGCGCGCAGACCTACGATCCGAGCTATCCCGTGTGCATGCAGATCTACGGCCCCGTCGGCTATTTCGACTGCCGCTACGGCTCGCTCGAGCAGTGCCGATATCTCGCGGTCGGGCGTTCGGCGAGTTGCGTGGTGAACCCGTATTTTCCGCTGAAGAAACCAACGCGCCCTCGCCGCTCGAGCGCACCGCACCGCTCCGGATCCTAACCGTTCAGTTTCCGTCGGAGATAGCGCGGCGTAGGCGTGCGGCGAATGCCGTCATCGGCTCAGCTCTGCCAGGGCGTGCTGCGGATGCGCGTGCACGCATTCGGCTTGCGGAAGCTGGGATCGTGATCCTCGATGTAGTCGAAATTGACCGTCCCGAACGTCGTCTGCGGCTTCTTCAGCGCCGAGCAGGTCTGCACCTTCAGGAACTCGTTCTTGAAGTCACCGCGCGGAAACGCCGAGATCACCTGGTCGCGCTGCTCCGGCGTGTAGTCGTCATACCCAATGCCCACGACGTCCACCAGGACACCCGCGTTGGTGAGCGCGATTTCCGGCCGCATGAATTGCGGAATGCCGGGCGTGGTGTGCAGCGCGATTGCCTCCCACACCAGATCGGCCAGCGGCTCGGCGATGCCGCGCGCCCGCAAGAACTCACGCGCAGCATCGGCTCCGTCAACCTCAAATCGCTTTGTCTGCGTGTGGTAATGGTCGACGAGGCCGAGATCGTGAAACAACGCCGCGACGTAGAGAAGTTCGGGATCGAATTTCAGCTGCTGACGCAACCCCTTCATGGCGCCGAAGACGTAGACCCGGACGGAATGGTTGAAAAGCATGTCGTCTTCGTAGCTGCGCACCAGTTCAGCCGCCTCGCGCGCCAGCTTGCTGTCGGGGATTTTGACGCCGGAAATCACGCTCATCATCTTCAAGCTCCTCCTTTGCATTTCGGCTGATGCCGCGCGATCCGTCAGGCCGCCTTCTCGAGCGCGGCCTGCGGGGTATTTCGGAAGCTGATCGACATGCGATTGTACGCATTCATCAGGCTGATTGCGATCGTGAGATCGACAAGCTCGCGCTCGCTGAAGACCTTGCGGGCGGCTTGATAGGCTTCATCGGGCACGTTGGTCTCGGCGACGCGGGTGACAGTCTCGGCCCAGGCGAGGGCCGCGCGCTCGCGTTCGTCGAAGAGATCGCCGGCCTCGGCCCAAGCCTGCAGCAGCGCGAGCTTTTCGACCTTCACACCGCCCTTCAGCAGATCCCGCGTGTGCATGTCGAGGCAGTAGGCGCAGTTGTTGATCTGCGAGACGCGCAGGTAAGCGAGGGTCACCAGCGTCGCGGGAAGCCCGCTCTGCATGACGTAGCCATAGACGCCGCCCAGTGCCTTCGCGCCTGCCGGTGCAATGTGGTTGTAGTTGAGACGTTCACTCATCCGCTTTCTCCTTGATGATCGAGGGAGCCCCTCTTTCCTCCCTCAGATGCCCCTGCCGTGGTCTATAAAAAAGGACCAAGAACGCGGGAAAATCGTGTACCAAGGATCATGACCAGATCGCTGCGGCTGAAGCTCGACCGGTCGGCGAAGACGCCGCTGGCGGAGCAAATCCACAGGGGGATCAGGGCCGCCATCGAGCGCGGCGTGCTCGCCCCGGGCGCGCGCCTGCCCTCATGGCAGGATTTGGCGGCCCAGCTTGGCGTCGCGCGCGGCACCGTGCGCTCAGCCTATGAAAAGCTCTCATCGGCCCAACTGATCATCGCGGCCCGCGCGACAGGCACGCATGTCGCCGACCGACCATCCATTCCCGTGCGTCGGGACAAGGCGCCGGACCCCGGCTCGTTCATGGAGATGTACCAGGAGCTCACGGCGGGGCCGGCGATCTTCCAGATGGGCGTGCCTTCGCAGGAGACCTTTCCTGCGACGCTGCTGGCGCGAATGCGCGCACGGGCGGTTCGCGTCGAGATGAGCGCACCTGCGATCTACCCCGACCCGCGCGGCGAGCTGGGCTTGCGACGCGAGATCGCGGCCTACCTTGCGCTGGCGCGCGGGATCGAATGCGCACCGTCCCAGATCATCATCACCAGCGGCTTCAGCGGCGGCCTTGGCCTGGCGCTCCGTGTCCTCGACCTCGGGCAAAGGAAGAAAGTCTGGATGGAGGATCCCGGCTTTCCCTTCACCCGGCACGGCCTCGAACTTGCGGGATTGTCGATCGTGCCGATCACGGTTGACGCGGATGGGATCGATGTCGATGACGGCCTGCAACAAGCGCCCGACGCCGCGCTGGTTGTCGTGACACCGGGGCAGCAGGCGCCGCTCGGATCCACGCTGTCACTGGCACGTCGATCGCGCCTGCTCGACTGGGCGAACCAAAACAACGCGTGGGTGATCGAGGATGACTATCTCAGCGAACTTCAGCTCAAGGGCCGGGCCACGCCGGCACTCGCCTCGCTCGATCGCGCCGGCCGCGTCATTCACATTGGCTCCTTCAGCAAGACCGTAACCCCTGCCCTACGGCTCGGCTTTGTCGTTGCACCGGCCGCTCTGGCGTCGCGATTTGCCGAGACCGCAGCGTGCCTCGCGCCGGCACCCGGACCCGCGGTGCAGCTCGCCACGGCAGACTTCATCCGCGAGGGCCATTATCTGCGGCATCTGCGACGCACCAAGCGCGCCTACACCGCGCAAGGCGATGCATTGCTGAAGCAGCTTCGAACGCGCACCACAAACGTTGCGATTGCAGGACTGGCCGCGGTCCTGCGCTTGCCGGACGGAGCGCCTGATCTTGCCATCGCCAGGCAAGCTGCATCGTTCGGACTGGCGCCCACGCCGCTCTCGCTCTGGTATGCCTCGAAGGCTTCGGCGCGCCCGGGACTGTTGCTGGGCGTCGCGACGTCTCCACTCAAAAGGATCGAGGCATCCTGCGACCGGCTCCTTCAGATCATCGACCGCCTGACGTGATCCGGCTCCCGCGTCGGCGGCCTTAACCCGCCAGCGTCACGATCAAAGGTCCGTTGCGGGTGGCGATCACGGTGTGCTCGTATTGAACGGTCGGCGCCTCGGGACTGCTGTAGAGCGTCCATGGGTCGTCGCCATTCTCCGCCCATTCGGCACCCATGGAGAGGAACGGCTCGACGGTGAACACGAGGCCATCGTTCATGATGCGGCGTTCGGAGCGGTCGGGCCAGGTTGCAATCTCCGTCGGCTCCTCATGGAGCGACAGGCCGACGCCGTGACTGGCCAGATTCCTGACCAGGCTGTAGCCTTTCTTCCGCGCAAAGGTCCCGATCGCCTGGCCGATCCCGGCAATCGGCTTGCCGGCGCCGACCTGCTGCAGGCCTGTCCACATCGCCCGCCGGCCATCCCGGCAAAGACGTTCGATCGCGCGGTTTACGGGGGGAACGGCGAACGAGGCTCCCGTATCGGCAAAGAAGCCGTTCTTCTCGGCTGACACGTCGATGTTCACGAGGTCGCCGCGCGCGATCCGCCTCTCGCCCGGGATGCCGTGAGCGATCTCCTCGTTCACGCTGATGCAGGTCGCCCCGGGAAAATCGTAGGCCAGCTCCGGGGCCGAACGCGCGCCGGCAGCCTCCAGCAGCTTTCGCCCGATCTGATCGAGCTCGGAGGTGCTCATGCCCGGCTCAATCGCCTTCCCCATCGCCTCCAGCGTATTAGCGACGATGCGACTGATCTCTTTCAGGCGCGTCAGGTCGTTGTCGTCGGAGATTGTCATGTCAGGGCTCTTGTCCTGGAGGCCCGGACATAGCCCCTGCGAGGTCGGCTTGCAAACGCAGCGTGCGCGCCGAAATCGTTCGCGCAGCCGAGTAGCGTTCCGCCAACGCAGGATCGCAAGTCCTGCCAAGTCTACATGAAGCCCGGATTACGCGGGAGGTAACTAACCCAATCTCCGAACTGTCGATTGGACATCAGCAGCATCGGCAACGTCAGATGCATGCCGTGGTCGATCGCCACCTTGAGCGCCGGCTCGCTCGCGCCCGGCACGAAGGCCGAGATGGTTGGAGCATCGCTCCGTGCCGCGAGCGACAGCGCAGCCGCCAAGGCGGGGCCAACCAGATCCGGCCGGCGGACCGCGAGCGGACCAATGTGCCCATCCGAAATATAGACATACCCGACGCACTCACGGCCGGCGTGAATGGTGAACCCGTTCGTCGTGCTGTCGCCCAGGAGATATCGGTGATGCTTCGCTCTGGAAACGCCGAGAGCGCTGACATCAATAGGCACCAGGTCCTCGAACCGGGCCGTCGCGGCGGCAAGAGGTTCAAGACGGAGCAGCGGCTCAGCCAACCGTGACGCCAGGCGGTCACTGGGCACGCTGACCATGTAGATCGGACAGCGCGGGAATAGTCCGTGACGGATGTAGAGGCCTTGCGACACGTTGTTGAAGGTGAAGGTGATCAACGCTTTGACGGATGCTCCGCGCGTTGCCGCGTGAGCGAATGACTTGCCGAGCAATTGATTGCCAATGCCGTCGCTCTGGCGATCAGGCGCCACGAACAGCTGCGCCAGAAACCAAAGCTCGCCACACACCCAACTCCACGCGAAGCCGACAATTTCTCCGTCGTCATCGGCAACCCATAGACCTTCAGGATCATCCGTGAGCGAGAAGGCCTGAAAATGCTGCGGGCGGGAGGATGCTATCTTGCCGAACCCCCGTCGTTCCGTGAGTTCGTTGATGCTGGCGACCACGATCTCCTCGGCTCTCGCCAAATCTTCGCTACAAGCGGGTCGGCACACGACAGCCATTCTCGAATTCTCCCGAAGACGGCCATGGGAGCGACGAAATCCTCAACCGGCAATCAGGCCAGGGGCCGGATGTTCTGGTTCATGCGGAAGAAGTTGGTCGGGTCGTATTTCGCCTTGATCCGCTGCAGGCGCCGGTAGTTCGGTCCATAGGCCGCCGCGACAGGATCGCCCGTCTCGTCATCGTCGAGATAATTGACATAGCGGCCGGAGGCGAAGAAAGGCCGCATCCTTTCGTAGGTGTCGCGCGCCCAGGACATGCAGCGGCTGGTATCGCTGGCCTGCATCCACTGCGCGAGAATCAGGAAATTATAGCCCTCCTGCCGATGCGGGAATGCCGTATCCCCGGCATCGACGCGGGCCGCCGCGCCGTGGACGTGTTCGACCAGAAACTGCCCCATGGGAGTCGGGCAGCGCGCGAAACATTCGATCATGGTCGCAATCGCGCCATCACTGAGCTCCGCGAGGAAGTTCGATTTCCAATAGTTGAAGGCGCCTTTCGGATAGTTGGCGTCGAGCATGCGGTTGAGGTCGCAATAGGGAATCGGCCCGACTGCATCCAGGATCGGAGTTCCGAACTGTTTCAGCGGCCGCACCGCTCGTTCGGCATCCGCCAACGGTCCGCAGTGACTGGTGACCAGGACCGCGACCTCCGTGCCCGAGCCGTCCGGCGCATGCGTCAGGGATGCGAACAGCATGTGCTCGTCCGCGAGCGACCGCGTGCTGGTCCGGAAGAATTCGAGCACCTCACGGGAGCGTTCGATGGGATGGACGATCGGACCGCCGGTAATGATCGGTCCGACCGTATGAAGTTCGTATTCGAGACTGGTGGCGATCCCGAAGTTTCCGCCGCCGCCGCGGAGGGCCCAGAACAGATCGGGCTCCTCTTGCCTGCTGGCGCGCAAAACCTTGCCATCGGCGGTGACGAGTTCGACGGCCCG
This sequence comes from Bradyrhizobium shewense, assembly GCF_900094605.1. Lineage (GTDB taxonomy): Bacteria > Pseudomonadota > Alphaproteobacteria > Rhizobiales > Xanthobacteraceae > Bradyrhizobium > Bradyrhizobium shewense. The sequence continues at coordinate 105,879 of NZ_FMAI01000025.1, forward strand.
CAGATTATCCAGTGCCAGACCGTACTTGCCCATCAGCCAGCCCAGTCCTCCGCCGAGGGTGAGGCCGGCAATCCCGGTGGTCGAGACCACGCCGCCTGTGACCGCAAGTCCGTGAAGTTGCGTTTCGCGATTGAGCTCACCCCAGGTGGCCCCGCCCTGCGCCCAGACGGTCTTGCCGACCGGGTCGACCCGGACGCCCTTCATGGGCCTGTTGCGTTATCGGCTTTTGAAGTTGAGGACGGCAGGAGAAGGGCCGTGGTTACGGCAATTGCCAGCCAAGTCTGTAGTGGTCGCCCTCGGCGGGCGGCTCAGGTCGCGATCGTGGCCCACCGCCTCATGTTGAAGGCGATCGAGGCGAGCAGGACCTGCCCGCTTGCCTTCATCAGACCAACGTAGCGGATGCAAGTCAGTCGCATGCGGCGTTTGAGAGTGGCGAAGGTGGTCTCAACCTGGGCTCGTCGGCGCGCGATGAGGCGGTTGTAGCGTTTGAGCCTTGGCGGCAGTTCCGGATGATGTCTGTTGGGACGGAACGCGATGCGGG
>NZ_FMAI01000066.1 GCF_900094605.1 Bradyrhizobium shewense
GGGCAAGTCCGCTGCCGAAAATCTTCGTGCTGCTTAGTTAAGAGCACAACAGACCTGTCGCTCTAGCCACGGATGTACTGGTAGAGCTTGTGGTCCTGCCCCGCTCCCGAGTTATCGGGGCGGGGTTTTTCATTCAAGCAGGTAAAAAGATCGAAAAGCGGGCGCCACTGCGGCTTCCTTGCGTGTGCCCGGTGACTACGTCAGCGTGTTCACCAGCCGCATCGGGAACGTGATTCCTCAGTGCCACGCAGGAGACTCAATGAGCATAGTTAAACGTCATCTAGCCGAGCAAGAAGAACGACTGGTCCTGATCGAGGAAATTTGTATCGATACAGGAGCGCTTGTCTTGGATATTGCCACAGACGAAGTCTACTTCTCCGCGGACGAAGCGGCTTACAAGAACGCATACGTCACAGTGTTCCAAGCTTGGGCAAAGGGCACGATTAAGGGCACCGCGGAACAGATATTCGAGGCTACAAAATCCATTCTTGAAGACTAGCAAGACCGCCGATAGAGCCGTAAACGTCGAGGAAAATATGTCATACGCCTATAAGCTAAATGAAGAGGTTCGGCACCACGCTCAAGGTCCCCAAGGACGCGCCGCAACTGAACTGCCAAGGATCTACACGATCGTACAGTGCATGCCGATCGAGTCCGATGGACGAGTAAGATATCGCATCAAGTGCAGGTCCGAGAACATTGAGCGCGTCGTTACGGAAGATCAGCTTTCGTATCTTCACTAATCTCCGCGAGAATGGCGCCTTGGTTCAGGGAGCTGGAAGAGTACAAGTGAGTCCGGACCTTCAGCCACGCCAAAAGCACCGGACGCGCACCTGAAGGGGTCATCGAGTCACTTCGCGTAACCCTGTGATCGGAGCCAAGCGATCCGACGCTCTCCATTCATCCAATCGTCAATATCGGCTTTGCTCGTGAAGCCCGTAATCTCTCGCGCTTCTGCGCCCGGGTACTCGGCGATGATAGCCCAGTCGCCCTCGGATTTACGAACTGGTTTGAAGTTCACTTTTATTTTTGCCATGCCGAATTATGTAGGAAGGCGGCCGAAAAGGGAACCCGGTTGTGCCATGTTCGGCCTAGAGTAAATAGCAGACGTTGCCCCCCGGGGCCTTACTCTGGAGCGATCCTGTAGACATCGCCGGGTTTGAGGTTGAGTTCCTCGAACATCCTCTGCTGCTTTTCAGTGAGGACCGCTGGCACAACTGCCGCAGTCCAGCCTTCGGGAACGGCAGCAAGGACTAGCGTCAATGCCTGATTGGGCTTGGCTAAGGCGAGCCACATCTGCTTCGTTGGCTGCGGAGCGTCGTCCGAGGTCGCCTCAACGATAGTGAATGAAGTGCCGAACGACTCTGCCATCCGTGGCCAATCCGCGGAATTGCTAAGAGTTGCAATAACTAGCTGGGTCGCTGAAGGCGGACGGGGCCAGCAATCAATCTATAGGTGGGCACCCAAGCGGTGTTCCACGATTCCATGGTCGCGCCGCAAACCGAGCACTCGAAGCTGGCGATCTGCCGACCCGGGGCCATCGCCTCGGTTCGGCTATAGAGCGCTCCACAATGGCAGGTTCGGTAGTGGGAATCGGGCATCCCCGTTTATGCGCTCAAAAGGCGAAACGGGCCACTGCGAAAATAGAACCAGGCCGCTGAGGAGGGAAGCAGGATACCCGGTGAAGCCGGCAGAACCTGGCCCACAACTGGAACGTCCGATAGCTGAGCCTGGCTCCACCGTGCGGGCGCCGCCTTGCCCCCAGCTCTGCATATATTACTCTCCACGCGAATCTCAATTCGATATTGGCAGAAACTTCACATGCCAACGACGACACGCGAGTACATTGATTTTTGGGTCGAGAACAGCGTTCACGCCGCGGAGCAATATGGGACGCCGGGCGCTTCACAAAGCGTGGACGTATTGGTTGACCGCCTCGTTGAGGGGGCCAAGAATCAAAACATCCCGCGAGAGGCCCTTGAAAAAGAGGTCGGTGATCTAAAGCAGTACATCGAGGGAAAACTCGCGACTGCCAACCGGATTGAGCAGGATCGCCGCAAGTGACTTCGACTTGCGCATATCCGACGAAGTCGCGTCTAACTTAGCTCCGGTCAGGAAAGGCACTGCGAGAACGGCCATGGCAATGCGAGAGGAAATAAAGCGAGTGATACATGCTGCGACACCCGGTATGTCGCAGCAGCTCTACTCAACACTGCTGGTGTTAGGCGAGCTCCTTAGCAACGCACTCGACCGAATCGATGAACTCGAGAAGAAGGCCAACGGCCAAACGGCAGACAAGCGCTGATCGCCCGCCCCATCTCATTGCTCAAGCTTTTTCCGGCTACCTAGAACGACGTCAGGTTAGCCACAGGCGAGGTCCGCAATGGGTCAAAATGCGAAGCACTCAGGTTGAGCAAATCTGGTCCGCTCTGACGCAGTGAGCGGACCTCCGTCAGAGGCGGCGCAACTTCGCTGATGGGCCAGAAGCGGTCATCGTTCTAACTGGCGGCCCCATCCCCAGACGGCCCACGAGCTTTAACCACAAACCTCCATCATCCCCCTCGGCCTACCATCCCCGGAAGGCAGACCGGAGCCGCTCGGAACCAGTTTGCAGCCAGACCGCACCGGCCTGCACCCAGCTCCATTGCAGAACATCTGCCCCGTGGTGGCCTGCGGCTTTGCCGGGGCGGATTCAACTTGTTTGCGCTGCTCGTCCCGGTTTTTCGAGTCATCCCCCATCGCAATTGGCTTCTTCTCAGGGATCTTCTCGCATTCGTTGTCGGCATTGACGCGATAGCCTGCACGGCAGGTGATCTTGACGCAAGCATCGCCATCAGCTCTGAAACCGCGCTCACAGATCAGCGGGCAAACCCGGCCCGGCCTGCTCCTGATCGCGTCCAGCGCGTCGAAGCTGGCGAGCTTGGTGTCGAACTTCGTGCCGGCATACCTGTTGAACAAGGTCAGCGAGCGCTGCGACGGTGCGTTCCAGTCTCCGTCGGCGGCGGATGCGAGACATCCGACCCGGCGCAGCTCTGACTGCAGCAGCTTCGTCGTCTCGTTCGCAGTTAGGCTGGGCTGTGCTGCGGTCGCAGCGACTGCCGCAACCTTCGTTTCGCTGTCAACCGTTGCCTTTTTCTCGGCCGCTTGTTTGGCGGCCAGGTCGGCGAGGGCCTTGTCGTTGGCGATCCTGTCGGCGAGCGCCTTCTCGGCCGCCTGCTTGTCAGCCAGGGCCTTGGCGACCGCGGCTTCAGCCTCCTTGCGCCGCTGCTCCGCAGTGGCCGCTTTCGCTTCCTCGGTCTGTCTGGCCTTCTCCGCCGCGAGCTTGGCAGTCTCGGCGGCCTTGGCTGCCGCGGCCGCCTTGTCCTGCTCGGCCTTGTTGGCGCGTTCGGCCGCAAGTCGCGCCTTTTCGTACTCGGCCTGTTTGGCCTTGTCAGCAGCGGCAGCGCGCGCCTCTTCGGCCCCAAGCCTGCTTAACTGCCCCTTGGCGAGGCTGGCGTAAAAGCCATCGGGATATTGTGCCAGGAAAGCTGTCCAGACCTCGCGCGAGCCTAGCTGGAGCGCCAGTTCGTAGTCCCGGCGGATCGCGTCTAGCGGGTTCGCCTGCGGCCCGGTTGCAATCGGCTTTGCCCGAATCAGAGGGACATCGTCGCCGCCGAGCGAGCCGTAGACATAAGGCTCCTGCTTGTAGCCGGTATTCTTGAGGACGTCGTCGCGGACGAAGCCGAACGCCTTGCGCAGATCGAGACCAGGGGTCGGCAGTCGCTCGACAAGCGCGGCAGCAAAGGGGCTGTTCCTGGAGTCACCGTCCGAGGCTGTCGATCCCGCCTTCGCGGCGAATGCGATCATCGTGTTCGGGCTGGTCGGTTCGATCTTGGCGAGGCCGCGACCGATCGCGCGCGAGGCAACTGTCCGCTTCATGGTCTTGGCGAACGGGTTGTCGCGGCAGGCGTCCAAAATCACGAGCCGAAGCTGCTTGGCCGGTTCGATCGCAAACAGCACCCGGTCAAGCGGGAACGTTTCGTCGAACACGTCCGTATCGGTCTCCAGCGCCGCGTCGGTGGGGACGAGATAGTTGTTGCCATCCAGTTCGATGCCATGTCCGGCGTAGTAGATGACCGCGACATCGGCATCGCGCGCCTTGACTCCAAAATCGCGAAGCGCCTTCCGCATATCGACCACGCTCAGGTTGAGCCTCGTGTCGACATTTTCGAACCCGGCCTTCTTGAACATGCCTTCGACCAGCGCGGCATCGTTCACCGGGTTTGCGAGCTGGGGCACGCTCTTGTAGGCGGAGTTGCCAATGACCAGGGCAACGCGACGCTCGGCCTGTGCCGAACCGCAGGTCAGCCACATGAAAAAAACCAATGAAACCCAGCGAAACGCGCGCATCGTCAGCCCGATTAATATATGCGCAGGGTATGCGGAGACTACCGAAAGGCAAGCTTCGTCTTGGTGACGTTGGTCACACTAAGGTCGCGGTCCAAAAGCGACCTTGGGCTCGGCGGCTCGAAGGCTGCATTGGGTCACGACCACCCCTCAGAGTGCTGGCCGGCTGCTTCCGGTCTACCCTGATGAGCCGACCGCCCGGTACGCTGCCTAGACTTCGCGTTCGGGCCACAAGCAGACGTCGGCGATCTGTCGGGAACGGTGCATTAATTGCACACCTCTCTGGTGCGGCCAGCCATCGGAGAGGTCTGATCACTGACGGGAGCGGCCTCTACTCTGCATCCTTTGCCGACGGGACGGCACCCCGCGGAATTGCAGAATAACTGGCCAGAGGCTTGCGGTTTACTCGATGGAGCGGTCTCGACCTGTCGCCGCTCCGCATCCCGCTTGCGCGGCTCTTCCCTTGTAACGATAGGCTTCTTGTCCTGTGTCTTCTCGCATTCGTTGTCATCATTGACTCGATAGCCAGCGCGACAAGCGATCTTCACGCAGGCGTCTCCATCGGCCCTGAACCCATGATCACACACCAAGGGGCAGACACGGCTTGACTTGGCTTTGATCGCATCCAACGCATCGGCGCTTGCGAGCATCGTATTGAGCTTGGTCCCGGCGTACTTGTTGAACTGGGTCAGGGATCGCTGTGACTTGGCACCCCAATCTCCCTCTTCCGCATTTGCAAAACAGCCGACCCGCCGCAGTTCGGACTGGACCGCTTTCGTAAGTTGTTGCGGCGACTGCGCCGGTTCAGGGGACGGTGCAGGCGATGGGAGAGCTGCGATCTTTTGATCGGCTGTGTTTTTCTCTGCTGCCTGCTTGTCAGCCAGAGCTTTTGCAACAGCGGTCTCAATCTCCTTGCGGCGCTGCTCGGCGGCGGCGGCTTTCGCTTCTTCGACCTGTTTGGCCTTCTCGGCAGCGAGCCGCGCATCTTCAGCAGCCTTGGCGGCGGCGGCGGCCTTGTCCTGTTCGGTCTTCTTTGCGCGCTCGGACGCGAGCCTTGCCTTTTCATCTTCGGCCTGCCGAGCTTTCTCGGCCGCCGCTGCACGGGTCTCCTCAGCCGCGATCTTGTTGAGTTGACCCTTGGCTAGGTCGGCATAGAACCCATCGGCATATCGGGTGAGAAAGGCCGTCCAGCCGTCGCGGGTGCCAAGTTGCAGGGCAAGCTCATAGTTCCTGCGAACAGCGTCCTCCGGGCTTGCTTGAGGCCCGGTAGCTGGCGGCTTGGCGGCAACCAGTGGCACGTCATCTCCGCCTAGAGAACCATAGACATATGGTTCCTGCTTATAGCTGGTGTTCTTCAACACATCGTCGCGAACGAAGCCGAAGGCCTTGCGCAGATCGAGGCCGGGTGTCGGCAGCCGCTCGACAAGCGCAGCCGCAAATGGGCTGTTCTTTGAATCGCCATCGGACGCCGTTGACCCGGCTTTCGCCGCGAACGCAATCATCGTGTTCGGGCTGGTCGGCTCGATCTTGGCGAGGCCGCGACCGATGGCACGGGCAGCAACCGTTCGCTTCATGGTCTTAGCGAAAGGATTGTCGCGGCAGGCGTCGAGAATGATCAACCGAAGCTGCTTCGCAGGTTCGACAGCGAAAAGCGCCCGGTCAAGCGCCACGGTCTCGTCCAGTACGTCGCTGTCGGTCTCAAGAGACGCATCGGTCGGTATGAGGTAGTTGGCCCCATCAAGCTCGATGCCGTGACCGGCGTAGTAGATCACGGCCACCTCAGCATCTCGCGCTCGTTGGCCGAAGTCGCGCAGGGCCTTGCGCATCTCGGAACCGTTCAGGTCGGTCTTGATGTCGATCCAATCAAATCCGGCCTTCTTGAACATGCCCCCGACCAGGGCGGCATCGTTGGCCGGGTTGAAGAGCTTTGGAACGCTCTTATAGGCCGAGTTGCCCATCACCAATGCCATACGGCGCTCAGCATGGGCAGAGCCGCACATAAGCCAAATGGAAACGATCAAAGAAAACCAACGAAAAGCGCCCATTTTAGTCCCCGACAATATGTGCGCAGCCTATGGTTAGATTGACCAAAAGCAAGGGGGGCTTATGTGAGAAATGTCACATTGTTCGTCATCTCAGACCGTCCGAATAACGAAGTCGGCTTTGGGTCAAAAACGGTAATGTTCTAGCTGAGCGGAGAACTTCTGCTTAGCCACCAGGAGCCGACTTCGGGCGCCTTTGCAATTTTTTTTGGCTTTGCTCACGGCCCCTCCGGGTTCGGCTGTTCGATCAGGCCAGCATCGCCCAGCGCGCGGCCGATCAGCCACTCGATGAAACTGGCAACCGACAGCCCACGCATCGCTGCGGCGCGCTCCAGGGCTGCCCTGCGCGAGTTTGGAATCCTAATCCCGATCGGGAAATTGTTCTGCGAGCTGCACATTGAGGGCCTCTTTCGAACGCCGAAGGGCGCGCAGCCCGTCGACAATCGCCCTATAATCGGTCTGCGGGACAGTCTTGATCCACTCGTCCGCGCGCTGCTCTCGTTTTTTCAATGCAGCCCGATGGCCGCCCACCGCGCTATACGGAGCGGGACGCGCGACGACCATATTTTAGGCGCCCAGCCAACTTGGAATTTGCGATGGCAGCGGGAGGCAACGGGAGCAACGCCAAGGCGTTCATCCCCAACGGGCCTCCAGCATCAGCTATCACCACGCGGCAGCTTCGCGACAGCTCGACGGAGCTTGATCTCGATGCACCGAGTGCAGATCAGCTCGCCGTCCCCGGCCGGTGGCGCGAAAACGGTCAGCTCTTGTTGCGCGAACTCTTCTTCGCAATGATCGCAGCGGGGGATTTCTTGCATCTGCGCATATGCTCATGCGGTTGTAGCGGAATTCGGAACGCGCGTCCGTAGGTGCATCAGTTCGTTCCTCATCCGGAACGCGTTGAAGCAAAAATGGCGGGCGTTGCAGATCTACAATCCTCATAGCCATTCCAGATACTAAGCTCGAGACCGCCGAAACATATTTCAATGTCTTACTTTATACGATGAGCGGGGACGCAAATGTTTGATGTTTATCGCAATGACAAGCGCGAGTTGCTGGTTCTAAGCAATGGCTCTGCCATACCTGTCGTTTGCTCGCAGAATAACTGGCGCAAGAAAAGAAAAAGAGTTCTGAAAGTCAGTGACGAGATCAAGTCAGCCGTTCAAAGACAGGGCTATTACGTTCGCAGCTTGCGGGTCACCAAGGAGCGGATGATCTAGGTCGAGCAGGTCGGCGGCTTAGGTCGTCGCCGCGCCATCCAACTGCGCCAGCCCAGCCTCGATCACGATGATATCTTCCTCGATCTGCTGAATGGTTGTCCGGCAATCAAAACCGGTGCGTGCCTTCAGGTCCACGGCCAGCTTCCGGCGCTGCATGCGCAAATCGTCAAGTGCCCTCCTGTCATTCAAGCTAACGTAACCGTCCACAATAAGCTCGATCGCTTTTGGCATCCCCGACCCCGGTCCTAGTCACCCGCAACGATTACCCCGCGACACTCTTCACAACGGCATCCCTTCGCAGATTGTGACCAGCAGCCGTCAAATGGGACCCTATGACTAGGCCGAGCCGCCCTAACGTCAGGAGGGCAAGAGGTCGCAGAGCTCGATGGAAAGTCCGGCTCCCAGTATCGCAATGGCGCGTTTTTGATCGCTATCGAGATCGGTCCATGAAATGTCCATCACGCGCCTCCGCGCTAAAAGGAATTATCTAAAACCCAAACGCGTGCCTGATTTGCCGCAGCATATCCGTGGCCGCGTCGGTGTACCGACCGTTGGTTAGATATCGATCCAGCTGCGCTGTGCTAATCAGCGCCACAACTGCCACCGTGAAGCCCTTAAACATTGGGCCTCTCCTTCAAGAGACCGCCAACCGGGCGTGTCGAGGTATTAAACTGGGCTCTCGGAATTGCGCTGCCGCCTGTGGCGACCTAATACAGCAAATGGTGACAGTGACTAGTAACGAGTTCCTTAACGGGCGCAAATATGGATGCGAGCGCCATGGGATGAGCGAGGACGCTGCAACGGCCGTTGCCCGGTGACGCGCCGTGATGTTGGCTCCGAGGGAAGATCGAGCCTTTGCATAAGGTTCTGAACACTTGTCCCGGTGTGCTTCGGCCCCATATTCGACGTATGCAACTCACCGATATCCATGACCAAGCAATCCAAGCCCGCATGGCGCTCGTCGTCGGCGCAAGGACGTTCGACCGTCTCTTCGCAGGCGTGCGGTTCGATGAAGTCGATGGGGACATCCTGTTCCTCTACGCTAAGGACGAGGACACCGCCGCGAAGATCGAGGACGAATTCGCGTTGCACATATCGATTATTGCCTCAAAGATATTGGAGCGGGAGATCAACATCGTGATGGTGTTGCCGAGACAGCTCGTCAGTTGAGCTTACGAGTTAGGACGGGGGATCGGCAGTGGCGTGCCATGTCCGGGGTCCGCCAGCATCGGGACGATGCTGGCGAGGAATAGTTCCAAACCTTCCATCCCTTTGCTTATAACGCGCTCTATTCCGCAGTGTATCTCGCCGTCAGGGAATGGCCGTGCAAACTGGCGGAAAACACCACGATCGCTTTTGGCGACAGCTCGGCCCGCAACTTTCCAGTCATCATGTTGGGATTGGCCGGCGCAAGAGCAACGGTGACCGTCTTGCCACCATCCTGAATTGTTGCGCGACCCCTCATGTCTTTGGTCGATAGCGGAGAACCATCGTCATCGCCCACGTAAAAGACAATATCCGTGCCCTTGCGGACAAACTCGATCGGATGTCCCTGCGATCTGGCCATAGGGCCGCCGTTGCTGCCTCTCGTCTGAGCGATGGCGAAACACGGCACGGCGGCGATCACAGCCAAAATGGATGGGAAGAAAAACTTTCGCATTGGTGGTTCCTCGGGTTAGTGCGGAGTTCAATAGGCTTCCGCGGGGGTGAACGTTCCAGTGTGTCCGGCCACCAGCCGCTGCAGCGGCTGCTTGCCGAACATCAGAAACAGAATCGGGGTCACGATTGTGTCGAGGATCGTGGCGGTGAGCAGGCCGCCGAAGATCGTCACGGCCACGGGGTGCAGGATTTCCCGGCCAGGCTCGTCCGCGCCGATCAAGAGCGGCGTGAGCGCTAGTCCGGCGCAAAGCGCCGTCATCAGAACCGGACTAAGGCGCTCCATGCTGCCTCGAATGACCAGCCGGGCCCCGAAACGCTCGCCTTCATGGATGGCGAGATTGATGTAGTGCGAGATCTTCAAGATCCCGTTGCGCGCCGAGATGCCGGCCAGGGTGATGAAGCCGATCATTGAGGCCACCGACAAGGGCTGCCCGGAGATCTTCAGCGCGGCGACGCTGCCGATCAGGGCAAGCGGAATGCTGCCCATGATGATCAGCGCCAGTGCGATCGACCGATAGCGGCTGTAGAGGACGACGAAGATCATCGCCATCGATGCCAGCGACAGAATGGCGATGCGCCAGGACGCCTCCTGCTGGGCCTGAAAGGCGCCTTCGAGGCTGGTCGTGTAGCCTTGCGGAAAACCGAGTTCGCGAACCGACTTCTGAATGTCAGCAGCGATGTCGGCGATGTCGCGGCGTCCGTCCCCGTTGCCGTACACGACGATCCTGCGCTGGGTGCCCTCCCGCTGAATCTGGTTCGGCCCGTCTGTCTCGACGATCTCGGCCAAAGCGCCCAGCGGGGCGAACTCCGAGCCGGTCGGGATGAGCAAATTCTGCAGTCCCGTCGTCGAACGGTCTTGCTCCGACAGGCGCATCACGACATCGAAACGGCGATTGCCGTCGACGATCTGGGAGACCTTCCGGCCATTGGACAGCGCGTCGAGTGCCTGGGTGACCGCAGCCGGCGTCAGGCCGTGCAGCGCGGCGCGCGCATGATCGATTTGAACCCGCACTTGCGGAATCAGCACCTGCTTCTCGACCTGAAGATCGACGAGACCCGGGATCGTCGATAGACGCTGGCGCACTGTTTCGGACAGCCGCCGCAACATCTCGATGTCCTGCCCGAAGATCTTGAGCACGATCTGGGCACGAATACCCGACTGGAGATGATCGAGGCGGTGGCTGATCGGCTGTCCGATGGCCACCGACGCCGGCAGTGCGGACAGGGCCTCTCGGATGCTCGAATAAATGTCCGCCTTCTGCCGGCCGGACGAAACGAGATCGACATCGATCTCGCTGTAGTGCACGCCTTCGGCGTGCTCATCGAGCTCCGCGCGGCCGGTGCGGCGCCCGACCGATTTCACCTCGGGCACCTTTGCGAGCAACTGCTCCGCCAGGAGTCCAAGACGGTTCGACTCCGCGAGCGAAATTCCTGGATTGTATTGCAGCGACAGCACCAGCGTCCCTTCATTGAAGGGGGGAAGAAAACTGCGGGGCATCTGGCTCGCGGCGTAGCCTGCCACGACGACCGCCGCCGCGACTGAGCTCAGCACGAGACCCGGCCGCTCGAAAGCCCATCCGAGCACCAGCCGATTGGCCTGCTTCAGCTTGGTGACAACAAGGCTTTCGCGGTCGCCTGAATGGGCTCGTCCCGAAAGCAGATAGTAGGACAGCACTGGCGTCACCGTGATCGAGGTCAGCAGCGAAGCGAGGATCGAGACCACATAAGCCACGCCAAGCGGCGTGAACAGCCGCCCTTCGATTCCCGGAAGGGCGAACAGCGGCACGAAGACGAGAACGATGATCATCGTTGCATGCACGATACTGGAACGAACCTCCTGGCTCGCGCCGGAGATCACATCGAGGACAGGGCGCGGCGTGCCCGACGCAGCGTTCTCCCGCAAGCGCCGCAGGATGTTTTCGACGTCCACGACGGCATCGTCGACCAGCTCGCCGATGGCGATGGCGAGGCCGCCCAGGGTCATGGTGTTGATGGTGAGGCCGAAGGCGCGAAACACCAGGACCGTCACGAGGATCGATATCGGAATGGCGGTCAGCGAGACGAACGCGGCGCGACCGTTCATCAGGAAGACGAATAGGACCACAGCGACGACGATCGCGGCCTCGGCCAGGACGCGTTCGACATTGCCGATCGAGGTCTCGATGAAGGTGGCCTGCCGGAACTGCACGTTGGTGACTTTGATTCCGCCGCGCATGGTGCGCTGCAGGTCCCGCAGCGTGGATTCGACATTGCGCGTCAGTGCCACAGTATCCGCAGCCGGCTGCTTCATGACGCTGACGATGACGGCGGGCTTGCCGTTATATCCGGCGTCGCCGCGCTTGGTCCGCGCGGCAAAGTCCACCGAGGCAACCTGCTTCAGCAGGATCGGCTGCTCTCCGCGGGTGACGACGACGGTGTTGCGAAGGTCCTCGATACGCCTGGTCAGACCGACATTGCGGATCAGATATTCGCGGCCATGCTGGTCAACGAAGCCGCCGCCGCTGTTGGTGCCGAACCTTGCGACCGCCTGCTCGATCTGATCGTGGGTGACCCCGAGCGCCTGCATGGTAGCGACGTTCGGCGTCACGCGGTATTGGCGGACCTCGCCGCCGATGGGTATCACCTGGGCGACGCCGGGAATGGCGAGGAGTTGCGGCCGGACGACGAAGTCGGCGATCTCGCGCACGTCCATTGGTGAAGCCGTGCCATCGCTCGTCAGCGCGATCAGCATTATCTCGCCCATGATAGAGGTCACCGGGCCCATCTGGGGATTGGCCGAAGCCGGCAATTGCTCGCGGATCAGTGCCAGCCGCTCCGAGACGAATTGGCGGGCGCGGTAGACGTCGACGCCCCAGTCGAACTCGACATAGACGACCGACAGACCAACGCCCGAGACCGAGCGCACGCGGATGACACCGGGCATGCCGTTCATCGACGTCTCGATCGGGAACGTCACCAGCTGCTCGACTTCCTGGGGTGCCAATCCCTCTGCCTCGGTCAGGATGTTGACGGTCGGGCGGTTGATGTCCGGCAGGACGTCGACCGAAACGCTGGGGAGCACGAACAGGCCGTAGCCGACCAGGACGGCGGCGACCGCCAGCACGAACAGGCGATTGCGCAAACTTGTCTGGACAATGAGTTTGAACATGGTCGGGCTACCGGATCTGGTTGATGAGGTCGGTGCCGCGAACGAGGATGTGTTCGCCTTCGTTGACGCCTGCGGCCACAATCACGCGGGCTGCGTCCACCGGCACCACGCGAACCGGCCTAGGCTCGAAGCGCTCGGGCGCGGTGTGCAGCCAGACGATATTCTCGCCGTTGCCGCTTCGAACAACGGCATTGCGCGGCACGACCAGGCCAGACACGGGCGCTCCGGTCTGGACCATCACGTTCAAAGGCTGACCGATGTTGAGACCTGCCGGTGGCTCGGGAATGGCGAACTGAACCACGGACGCATGCTGGCGCAGCGCCCGGCTGGTTCCGACGAAGCTCAGCGCAATCTGCTGCCCGTTCGGAGCCATTGCCGTTGCGGCTTCAGGCTGCTTCAAGCCTATTTCGTCATAGGCGAGCGCCTCGACCCAAAGGCTGCGAGGGTCCGCGATCTGAAACAGGACGTCTTGCGGCTGCATGACTTGGCCCGGCGCGACCTTGGCTGAGGTGATGATGCCGTCGGTCGATGCCCGCAGCTCCTCGAACCCGGTGCGGGAATTGCGAACGGTTTCGCGGCGCGCCCGCAGGCCTTCCAATTCACTTTCGAGGTCGTTGACCTGTCCTTGCGGCACCGCGCCGCGATCGGCCAGCGGCCGGAGGCGCCGCAGCCTATTTTCCGTGACTGCCATCAGCTGTTCGATCTCGCCGACCTTCTCGAGGATGGTCGTGCGATCGGCGATTGGCAGATGCGGCTCGATCCGGATGAGCAGATCGCCTTTGCGGACGGTTTGTCCGATGCGGGGGATGCCGTCATCGCCGGGAACCACTCGGCCGCCGTAGATGCTCTGCACGATGCTGCTGCGGTTGGGGTCGGCCATGACACGGCCGATCAGGGTGACGGCGGGATGAATCGTCTGCGGCGCGGCTGCAGCGGTGCGTACATCAAGCAGACGCTGCGTCGGCTTAGCCGCGAAGACGGTGCCGTCTTGCAAGCGCCGTGGGGCATCGCTCAGCGCGTGCACATCCGGCGGGCTTGGTTGCGTTGCATCGGTCCGGCCCTCGCCGAACATGATGGCGGCGAGAATGACGAAGGCCCCTGCCACCACGGCGGACATGGCGGCGGCCATGCTGCGGCCGCGCCGCCTCCAAAAGGCGAAGAGAAGGACGAATCCTAAGCCGGCGAGCGCGAAGGCGGCGATGGTCGCTCGGTTCGAAAGCAGCCAGCCGGTCTCGTGCTTCTGCGCCGCGGGCCGGGCCTCTGCACGCGGTATGAACGAGTCGACCAGCAGATCATTTCCCCTGCCGGCGCTTATCGAGAAGATCACCTCAACCGATCCGGACGGTGTGCCGTTTGGAATCGGGGCGGTGTAGGCGCCGTCCTCCCGGCTTGACGCCTCGATCGGGGCGGAATCGCCGATCGTGACTTGCAAGGCGGCGTCCGAAACCGGCTCGTTCGTCACCGCATCATGAATGAAGACGGACAGCTTGCCGTCTTTCAGGATGCCGACGACTTCGTAGAGCTCGGAGCGCGCGGCAATCCTCGGATAGGCTGAGGACACGACCGCCGTTTTCTCGGCGTCGCCGTGATCGTGCCCCTCATGGGCAAAGGCGCACGAGACACCGAGGAACAGACTCGCCAACCAGAAGGCGGCGGCCAGCCCAAGAGCTGCGAGCCGCCCTTTCGGGCAGCACTGATTCATGAACATCGAAAGATCCTTCAGACATGCGAAAAGGCGGCGGCAAAGGCGCCGCCGGGACTACGCGATGCTGAAGGTACTTGGTGGCCTGACGAGTCCCTCGGGGCGCACCCCGACAATGACCCGCGCGCGCGGCAGGTCCATGGCGCCCAGCACTTCGAAGGCGCTGAGCAGGTTAAGGACCTGCGCTGAGGCGATCGAGGTGCCAAACATGTCCCAAGCCACGCCTTGAGCTCCGTCGTCATCGTGATCCGGCCCGTCATGGACGTGGCCTTCCGCGTCGTCACCGGCGTGGGAATGCACGTGACCTGCCAGCTGATCGTGGAAATGCAGGGAACCGTTGAGCGTAACGGAAGGCATCGGCATGTTGCCGACAGCCGCCTCTACCTGCGACACAGAAATCAGTGACGCCTGAAGCACAAACGCCGATATCGCCACGAACATGGCCGTTCTGGCGAGTTGACGAAGACGTTGGACGAAACCGTGCTGCACGGCAAAGAACTAGGTCAACCCAGTCGGGATTTCAAGTCGATCTACTGAGGCCTTCCCAGGCCGGCAAACCGGAAACCTGGGGAGTCCGACTCGGGAGTTCAATCCGTTCCTTGAGAGGCAGCTCTATGTTTTGAGTCCGCTATGGGTCACGAGCGTCGGTTTGAGAGTTAGCGGGTGACTTCTGGTCTCTCCTCCACTTCGGACGTTTCCCCGTGCCGCGCGAATGGTCGCGAAGGGCCACAAGCAGACTCAGCAAAGAGGCCCCCATTTGCAAGATTATGCGTTGGCGTCGGCCGCCACGAGTGATGATGGGCGATTGAGGCGGATCGCAATCTGCTTCGCGGGGCGCTTCAAGGTCTCCGACGGCGACTCTCCGAACGCGTCGCGATAGGCCACCGCAAAGCGGCCAAGCTCGCAAAAGCCATGGTCGGTAGCTATCCGAGTGACGGTTGACGTCGATGGAACCGCGCTCAGCAACGCGCGATGCACGAGGTGCATTCGACGGAGCGTGAGAAAACGGATCGGTCCCATGCCCAGATGCTCTTCGCAGGAGGCGCGAAGCGTTCGCTCCGCGACACCGATAGCTGCACAGATTTCGG
>NZ_FMAI01000069.1 GCF_900094605.1 Bradyrhizobium shewense
GTTAGTGGACGTCTCGGTCCAACTCTCGCAACAGTCGATGCAAGAAGTCGCTGGCGTGGTTATATTGTGCGTCGCCGTCCAAGATCTGATGAGCGAGCGGTGACATTATTTTGCCAACAGCCTCAGGGTCAATCAGCTCGGTCCGTGATGACCACAAGTCTAACAGACGATCGGGGATGTGGTCGCTCGATCCAAATAGTTTGAGGAGCCGGCCTTCGGCGACGCCGTTATGATCATGGTGGGCTTTGGCCGCATAGAACGCGAACAACCCACGAAAGGCGTCACGGGAAACGGAAGGCTTAGCCATCGCAATGTCCCCCAAAGAATTTTATGAATCTTCGAAATCTGGAGCTGTGCGGAACCCATTCCTTCAAAATACTGCGCGAAGATTCTACAGCAGACCGGGAAAAAGTGGCAAGCCCTTTATTGATGTTAGATGTGGCCGACTGCGTAAGCCTTTTTTTGGCATCGCAATCCGCCTTGTTCATTTTTCATAATGTTGGCGCGTCAAAGCGCGTCCATCCCCCCGCGAGTGCCTAACGGCCACACGCTATGCGAATCTCGCCAGCAAGCGTTGCAATGTCAGAATCCGAACCGACCAGAGGTTCGGATTGCTCTCTAGTTCGTCCGTTGCTGAGCACCGAACCATATTGGCGATCAGTCCGGCGCAAATGCCGGCCTTTTCGTTGAGCTCATCCCTTGGACAACGCGCGTCGGCCGCCGAACCATGCTAGCGATCTGGATTGCACGACGCACTGGCTACGCGGCTCACTTCTCGAACACGCTATCATTTCCCTTGAGGGCCGCGTTCGTCTCCCGGTCAGGAACCTGCTCCGGGCGATAGCGCACCTCGCGCGGACGCGGCGGCGGCCGCTCGGAAGGATTGCGAGCGATCTTAGCCTGAAGCTCGGTGAGTTCGGTGAACACGTCTGCTTGGCGTCTTAGCTCGTCCGCGATCATAGGCGGATGGCTGGCGATCGTGGAGATCACGGTGACACGGACGCCGCGCCGTTGCACGGCCTCCACCAGGGAGCGGAAGTCACCATCACCGGAGAACAGCACCATCTGGTCTATGTGCTCAGCGAGCCTCATCGCGTCGATAGCGAGTTCAATGCTCATGTTGCCCTTGACCTTACGACGGCCGGAGGCGTCGATGAATTCCTTGCTCACCTTGGTGACGACGGTGTAGCCGTTATAGTCCAGCCAGTCGATCAGAGGGCGCATCGACGAGGATTCCTGATCCTCGATGGTCGCTGTGTAATAAAACGCCCGCAGAAGTGTGCCGCGACTCTGAAATTCGCTGAGTAGGCGCTTGTAATCGATATCGAAGCCGAGCGCCCTCGTTGAGGCATAGAGATTGGCCCCGTCGATGAAGAGCGCAATCTTATCGGAAGATGACATGACCGGCGATCTCTGGAGCGCGAAGTACCACGCTGCGGGTTCAGCATCTGAACCCGTCAATGAGGCGACACCCAAAGCCTTTCATCGAAGCTTGACCTTATAACGGTATACCGTGGTCCTTTAACCTTCAAACAGTTTTGCGGCTGCCAATGGTTAATTCGTAACCTCCCTGCCCAGGACAGATTGGGTCAGCACTATCGCTTATTCACCGATGCCCCGCACTTTCTGCAGTGCAATCGTGAGCACGCCCGGTTTAGATGGCGTGCACAACCGCAGGCTATTCCTAGAGGGGGAGTGCCATGATAGATATGGAAACTTCCTCTGAAGCGCGCCATTGTAGCGCTCGTCGACCTTGATGCTAATCAGACTGACGACGCGATCTATCCGTTCAACGTCGCCGATGCGGATGGCAAACGGGTCCTAGCGGAAAGCTCACGCTTACCAGCCGCCCGAAGGCGTTCAGCCAATTGTTGCCATTTGGCGCATTGCGAAGTGCTCCTGCTCTTTGGGCGGTGGTCGCGGCCCCGCAAAATCTGTAGCTTCTCACCGTGGCTACTCACCCGAATCTTAGGCTGCCTGCCGAAAAATTGCAGGCTAACCAACCCTCTTCGCCGTTCCCGTTTGGGGGAGTGGATAAGTAACGCCGCTAAGTCTGCTTTGCACCAAGACCGTTAACAACGGCCACTTCGGCCTTTTGACCCAGAGCCGAAATAGAGCCGTTTCACTTACATAAGTGGATTGCGAGGCGAAGCCTGCGAGCTAGAGCGGCCCCAAAGCTTGTCATGGGGTTGACAGAAAAGAAAAAGCCGCCCATAGGCGGCTAGTTCAGACCTTCTTCTGCTACTTCTTGACGGCATCAGCGGCGTCCCGCGCTGCGTCCTTCACGTCTCCCGCAGCGTTATGGGCGGAGCCCTTTGCCTTATCCATCTTGCCTTCGGCTTGCAGGTCCTTGTCTCCGGTGAGCTTGCCAGCACCCTGTTTGATCGCGCCTTTTGCCTTGTCGGCGGCGCCCTTCACATGTTCACGGTCCATGATCGCTATCCTTTCTTGTCTGAGGAGCACAACGAAACCGTTGCGCGGTCGTTCCTGCAAGACGCGAAACGCTGTTGCACTAAGACTTGGCTGTAGCGTCGGACGAGGGACACAGATTGCGATCTGCCCTGCTAGTGTTTGCGTGTGTCAACGCAGCAGTCACAAGTTTTCATCAGTTTGGCGGAAATGTTCGGGGCTGCGCACGTTGATCAAGCGGCGGGGCTAGATGGAGAAACAGCCATGCGATACCTATCTGCAGCATTGCTTGTCGCACTTCCAGTGATGTCGATACCTGCTGCCGCCCAGCAACAAACGGAGCCCACGTCTCAATCCGGTGTTGCTCAAAATGTGCAAACCGAAGCTGATAAGGGCATCAAAACCCGCAACTCCGGCGAATCCGGGTATGTCGGCAAGCAGGACCGGCCTGGCGCAGCTTCTCATGCGCCGGGAGAGACAACCAACACAGTCGGGGCGACAAGCGGTAGCGGTGCGCCCGGCGCTGAATCAAACATCAATAGTTCGCAGGCCGACTACAACGCTTCTTTGAAAGACGGCTCAGCGCCGAAGAAATAGCTTTTGAGGACGCCCTTTAATTTTGAGGACGCCTCAAGAAGAGATCGCGCACGATCTGTTAGCGTCATAAGGACTGAAACCCGCGAGAACACGAGGCAAGTTTCCTTGGTTGCGGGCGTTTGCCGCTTTAGGAGATGTCGGCTGTTGCTGGCCACCCTCGAGGAACCTCAGCGGCGACCTTGCCGCACCGCAGCCAAGCTGCGCTGCCTCGCTGACCTTCTTGCCCGTGTGACAGACCACGACGATGGCCCTCCAATCGGGCACTTCGAGATGCGACCGGCCAGGACGCGACTCTTGGATTTGCCGCGAATAAAAGCTCAGATGGCGGCGCGGTTAACCCGCGCGCACGGATGGACTCCAAGATGTCGGGCCTCGGTCACCTTGGACGATCGAATGGAACGAACTCGATCACGACGCTGCGGCTGGCGCCGCCTCCGGAGAGAGAATGGCCACTTGATGCGGCCAAGCGACCTCACGTAGACTGCCTCCGCGGGATCAAGCAGACTCCCGGCGAGACTTCGGTCCAAGCTCTGCGCAGCACGCAACACGTGGAGCTTGCGCATGGTTACCGAACGAGACCCCTCTCCCCGACGCACCGTCGCCATCCTCTCGAGAGGAGATGCCGTCGCGCGTCGAGAAGCCACCCCAAAAAACGGCCGCTTCGTCGACGTTTTCGAAGCGCTCGCCGCCGTCGGCGTCGACGGGCACCCCGCTATCTACGACGAAAGCTTCGCCGATCAGGTCCGCGAACAACTGCTCGCAGTGGACGGCGTGCTCGTCTGGGTCAACCCGATCCAGGATGGCCGAAACCGCGCTGCCCTCGACGCCCTGCTGCGCGATGTCGGCGCGCAGGGCGTGTGGGTGAGCGCTCATCCGGACGTCATCCTCAAGATGGGCACGAAGGAGGTCCTCTATCGCACCCGCTCGATGGGCTGGGGATCGGACACGGCGCTCTATCAAACCGCCGAGGCGATGCGCGCCGAGTTGCCGGCGCGGCTCGGCGCCGGTCCGCGCGTGATCAAACGCAGCCGGGGCAACGGCGGCCAAGGTGTCTGGAAGGTCGAGAACCTGCCGACCTCCTCCATGATCAGGGTGCTGGATGCGACCAAGTACGCGCCCGAAGAACTCACGCTCGACGATTTTCTCCGTCGCTGCGCCGAGTATTTCGAGAACGGCAGTGTGATCGACCAGGCGTTCCAGCCTCGCCTGACCGAGGGCGTGGTGCGCTGCTACATGGCGGGCGATCGCTGCGCCGGCTTCGGCCATCACAAGGTCAAGGCGTTGGTCGACTCGCCAGCGGCGCGGTCCGAGGCGGGACCTCGGCTGTACACGTCGAACGCGGACCCTCGCTTCCAGCGACTGCGCCGGTTGATGGAGGACGAGTGGACGTCCCAGCTAACCTCGCTGCTGGACATCGCTCGAAGTGACCTGCCTGCGATCTGGGACGCCGACTTCATGCTCGGCCCCGTCCAGGCCGACGGGAGCGAGAGCTACGTGCTCGGCGAGATCAACGTCAGCTCGGTGCATCCCTACCCGGACCAGGCGCCGGCGGAGATCGCCAGGCGGGTTGCCGACCGGCTGCAGCTTAAGCTCTGACGCATGCTGACGGTCAGAGGACTCAGGCGCCTGCACCTCTCCGTATCATTCGACCTGCAGGACGGCGAATGCGTCGCCCTGCAGGGGCCTTCCGGAGTCGGGAAGACCTTGCTGCTCCGCTCCATCGCGGATCTCGATCCCAACGAAGGAACGGTCAAGCTGGACGGCACCCTCAGAGAGGCGATGCCTGCCCCGGCCTGGCGAACGCGGGTGACCTACCTCGCCGCCGAGCCGGGCTGGTGGTCCGACACCGTGCAAGAGCACTTCACGGCCTGGGATGATGCCCTGCCGCTGGTCGCGCGCCTGGGGCTGCCGGACGGCTGCGGACCGTGGTCGATCCAAAGACTTTCGACAGGCGAGAGATTGCGCTTGGGACTTGTGCGGGCGCTCATGCTGCGATCGCGGGTACTTCTGCTGGACGAGCCGACCTCGGCCCTCGACCCGGCAGCCGCTGCAGCCGTGGAAGGTGTGATTGCCGAACGCGTCTCGGATGGAACGAGTGTCCTCTGGACTACCCACGACGGCGCCCAAGCGCGCCGCGTCGGTGCTAGGATTTTTGTGATGAGACCCGACGGCAGGATCGAGGAAAACCGGCCGTGACCTACATCCAGCTTTCGTACAGCGACCTGGTCCTACCCGCGCTTCTTGTCGTCGTGGACGGCGTCTTTTCGCTTATTCTCCGCCTTAAGCTTGAGAGGCAACTAGCTATTGCGACCATGCGCATGGTGCTCCAGCTCGTCCTCGTCGGATACGTGCTGACGTTCCTGTTTGCCGCGGTGTCTCCGCTCTGGACCGCTCTCGCCGCCCTGATCATGGTCATCTTCGCCTCGCGGGAGATCGTCGCGCGGCAGAAGCGGCGCCTTCAGGGCGTCTGGAAGTACGGCCTGGGCGTGGGATGCACGCTGCTCGCCGCGGGTACGGTCACGATGTTCGCACTCCTGACGGAGCTACGACCCGATCCTTGGTATCACCCGCGCTACGCGCTGCCTTTGCTGGGCATGATGCTGGGCAACACCATGACCGGAATTAGCCTCGGCCTGGACGTGCTGACGAATAGCCTGATGCGCGAACGAGCCGGCGTGGAAGCTTGCCTTGCGCTGGGCGGCACCCGACATCAGGCACTGCTGCCTGTCATACGCGACGCCTTGAGAAGCGGCTTCATGCCGATCATGAACAGCATGGCGGCGATCGGGCTCGTTTCCTTGCCGGGGATGATGACCGGCCAGATTCTCGCGGGCGTCGAGCCGGTCGATGCAGTGAAATATCAACTGCTGATTATGTTCTTGATCGCCGGCGGGACCGGGCTAGGGACGCTGGCGGCTGTCCTGGGTGGCGCACGCCTCCTGACTGACCATCGGCATCGACTACGTCTCGATCGCATAGACGCCGGGAAGTCCGCATAGAACGGGCATGGCGGTGGGCAGCCTTCAATCGTCCCGAAATCGGCCGAGATTGACCTCCCGAGTCGCGGGCCAGGTGGTACACAGCGGTGGTCACAAATTCCGACCTGGCTTTCCAGGAATCCTTGTTTTTCGGCGGTATGCGCGCATGCGGCGCTGTGAGCAAGAGAGTCCCACTCTCTCCGCCACCTCCGATTTCAGCGTAGCGCTCGCCGGATGACGCTTCCCGAAATGACGCGCTACCTCCGTCAGAAGCGGCGCTCGCTCGCCCGGGCCGCTTGACCTAAATTTGGTACCTTCTTCGCTGCATCCGCGTCGCAGGAACTTACCGCGAGATTGTGCGGCGTCTCTCGGGCGCCACTCAGGCTACTAACAGCGACAAGCTATGGTCGCTTCAGTGCAACGTTGCCTCCACGGGACCAGCCAACCCGCCGCATCCCCTCGCGGATGGAGCGCAAGACAAGCGCGAGAGTTTCAGTCTCGGTCAGCACTTCCACTTCGCCATTCGAATGAATACGAAAGCCAACGCGCGGCTCGCTATCAGGCCATGTCGGAGATGTCATTTTCTTCGTTGTCATCATGATCGCCTTTATGGGTTTCGTCGATCTTGCTCACAAAGCCCGCAGCCGTCATGCGCGCAGCATTCCAGGCAGGATCAGCAATTTCTTCGAGGGCCGCCCGAACAGCATCGTCCACGACCTGAAAGCATTGCTCCTGCCGACGCATGGCGAGCAAATAGGCTGTTTCGCCAGGTAAATTGAGTAGTCGATTGCGCATGACGACGAGAGTTTCCTCCAGACAACGGCAGACGGATTCAAGCTCCACAAGTTGGCCTGCCTCGAAAGCATCCGGGCGCTCCTCGCGGCGGCGTTTCGCAGCAACAAGGCGCGTACGCTCCTCAGTTAGATTATTGCCCGCCGCGCCTCCTCGACCCGCCGCGACCGAACGCAGGTGCGCCAAAACCTCGCGACGCACTTGGTCGAGATCGTACTTGCCGGATGTCTGACGCGTGATCACGCCTTCGGCAAGATATTGATCGAACTGCGACCGCGAGCAACAGATGTGAGCCGCCGCTTGGGCGATTGTCGCCAATTCCTTATGACTCCTGTTTTTGTACTATATGGTACAAATATATTGCGCACAGGTGCGACGGGCATGTGTCTCGGTCTGGGAAGCACCCGTTAACGTTGTATACTTCCAATCATCTCCCAATCTCTACTTCGGAGGATCCGGATAGCGATGGTTGACTTCCCAGCGGCGGCGGCGATACGCAGTTATCCCCGCTCAGACGGCTGTAGCGCTTCGAGACCAACCAGAACCATCGGATGCCCCTGCCCGATCGCCGCCACCGGCGCCCTCTGCAGGACTGTCCACGGACTCGAAAAATGCCAGGGTCCCCAGCGCCGCCTCGATCCGCGTCCGCGCGCCTGGCACCGCATCAGCAGACAGCAGTACTCGCCGCTCGCGTTGCCCGCGCCCGCTAACCTTGAAGCGGCACAAGATCGAGGTGAGCCCAAAAGCGTTATAAGAATATTTATCTATAGAATCATTCGGCTCACCTCGGGCGGAGGCGAGCCCAACCACGCTATAAGACGCGGCGGCGAACATCGCCGGAACCCGGCCGTCGCGGCGATACCTGTAGTCGGCGGCCTTCCGGTCCTTGAACAGATCAGGATACAGCCGCGCCGCATCCGCGGGCCATTCCGGGACCAGCCCGCGCGCCATCATCGCGTCGATTTCATTGGGCTCGACGTCCGCGACGTGCACCAGAGCGTCAATGGGCAAGGGGACCGTCAGGTCGTCGAGGATCACAAGTGCCTCGACCGGGTTCTGCGCCGTCCGGTTCACCGCCCGCGAGCGACCGAGTGCCTGCAAGACCCCGCTTTCGGCGATGGCCCGGGAAAACAGATTGGCATCGGCGTTGTCGTACCCATTACAGCGCAGCAACCGCTCGGTGCCGTCCATGAACCGGATCGGCCGCTGCTGCGTCACCCGCTTGCCCACCGTGACTGCCTTGCCAATCAGTGCCGATCCCGAGATCTCGATCGCCGACGGGCTTGGCATTGGCCGATCGACGGTGATCAGCAACCTCCACATTGCCATACCCATCCAGCCCCTCGATGGCGCCAAAATGGCGTTGTCGAGATCAATGGCAGTTCGCATACCGCCGACCGCCTGGCGCGCGCGGTGTTCCTGCATGCACTGGGCGGCGGCCGTCGATGCACGGTGCACCTTCGCCTTCGGTTTTCACGGTGGGTGTCCTGGGCTAAAATGCCGTCAAAATGAGCAACCCCCCTTTAGGAATTTGATCCCATGGCATACGGACGACCCCGTGCGGTCGCGGGGGGCCGCCGGGGCTAGATTTTTGCTCCCCCCGTCATCAGTCAATGAACAGCGGGCGGCTTTTCGGCTTGGACGCGATCAGCAGGTCGCCGCAGCATGTCCGCTGCTCCAGGGCGGCCGACGGCGTATCAGTTGGCCAACCGAATTCTGCGCTTCGGCGGCGTTCATCACCCAAGATCCGATCAATCGACAATCGGGCCGCTGGTCATTTCGATCAAAACATGCACCAGGTCATTCGTCCTTATCTCCACACTCTCCGGTTCCTGAATCAGGCAGGCGTCGCCATAAACGCTGGCGGCTCATGAAGATTTCCTGCCCTCATTCGCCACGGCCTAACCTCCTTTTCTGGCGCTGATCGAGATCGAAGATTGCTGCCCGGCATCCCCCAGACTAAATCAAGCAGTCCAGGCTGCGCTGGCTCCTCGCCCATCACCCACTTCGAACGCCGCAAGTTCGCCGAGCGACGCCTCAACCCGCGACCGCGCATCGCTGATGCCGGCGGCGTCAACCATCGCAATCCGAGATTTCTGCCCCGGACCTTTGGTTGATAGCGGATCAGAGGAGTGTGACTTTCCCTTATAATTCTATATTTATAAGAGCCTGTCACACTCCTCGGGCCAGCGGCGGCGCCGCCGGCGTGCCGAGATGGGAGGCGATCGCCTCGATGCAACGAGCGTGCTCTGCCCGTCTTGCCGCAAAATCCGACGGGTCGGGATCCGACTTGAGCCTATATCCGGCAGCGGAAAGCCTGCAGACGGCCTCGATCTCCGACGCAGTCAATTGCGTGTTCTCGGACTTAAGGCCGATCAGCCCAGCGATATCACGGACGAGACGCAGTGCCTCGTCGCGCAGCAGGACGGCAGCTGCGCGGCTCTTCGTATCGTCTATCAGAAGCTCGAACATCAGGGCGACATCCATGATGGTGCCCAGTGCCCCTGGCAGCCGGCACCGGTGCCGACCGAGCGGAACAACGAGGGATGGGAAGCGTGGCTCTGCAGCACCAGGCATCCAGACCACGAAGGACGCCATCAGCACGGATGGAGCGAAGCTTGTCGGAGACCCCAGTTTTACCGAGGCGCATCCGCTTCCATAGGGGTAGCATCGCGAAGAGAAGCCGCCGCATCATTTCGCTCCAAATCAAATCGCTCCGGACGGTGAGCACGTCATCGTCGGCGATTTGCAGCGATCGGGTAATCTCGAGATATGCCGCTTGGTATTGTTCGAGCAGCGGTGCGAGCTGGAGCGCCATGGCGCTTGCTGAGCGACGGCTCGGCGCCGTTGAGCGCTAAGCCTTTCTCGTATTCACGGCGCATGCGGTCGAGCTTCGTCGAGCGGAGGCTGTACCGATCACGAAATTTGCCGGTTTCGCGCCTCGCTCGAGGCTTCACCGAAGGGCATTGCGGATCGTCTGCATGCTCCAGCGCGGGTGACCATGCTTGGTGTAGCCTTCGGGCGGCAGGTGCCGCAGCGCGCGCACCAGCGTCGCCCTGTCCCTTTCAAGGAGATCGGCCGCGCGGTTGATAGAAAATAGATTATTCATCCCTTTCCCGCCTGCTGCGGGGGTCTCATGGAATTTTGTGCTGTTGTTGTAGCCTCTTGTAAAATTTTATCCCTAGGACAGCCGGGCGCGCTAGCGCAACCCGCGTCGTTCCCCGGTCCGGGAAGGACCCGAACCGGGGACCAGCTCTTGCTTAATCGCGGCCCATCGGCTGCATGCGCCACCCTCCTCAAAAATCCCTGAAACCTGCGCGGAGCAGCGCAAGCCGGGTACATCTCGCTGCTTCAGCTTCTGCTTGAGACAGCGTGTGCAGCAGGCGGTCCCGCCGGGCGACGTCGTCGTGCGCGTTGATTGCCGCGGCCTTCAACGCGGCGCGCTGCACCTGCTCAAACGTTACGGAGTCTGGAACGGTCATCTGATAGGTCTGATCGGCGAGCACGAAGAAGCCGAGCTGGATCATGACGGCAAATTCAAAGGGGTAGAACTCGCCCCGGACATTGCTGGGTTGATCGGACTCGAAAAGAGAGTCCACCTGCTTCCGTGCGCCCAGAGCCTCAAGTGCGACGCATTCGAGGCTGGGATAATCGTACCAACACAGGGCCGACTCAGAATTCTCAAAAGGAGGATGGCCCGACATCTGAGACCAGAAGCTCTGCGCTTCCGCCACCTTCAAAAGCCAAGAGCCGACGAAGCGGCAATCGCAGTCGTTTTGCATTTTGATCGGAATATGCGGGTCTTTGTTGCTCAATGCAGTCATTAATTCTCTCGCTATCGGACCCCTTTGATCCCGCGATGATGTGTCCCATCATCATCCGGGCGTGGCGGGAAATCCGCCGCAGTTGGGTTATCTATGAGAGGGCAACGTGTAGACCATCCATCAGGCAGCCACGTGCGCTGCCGTGAACGTAGGCGATCCATGGAGCTTCCTGCTGGCCAACGCATCCGCCACGACCTGCTCTCGTCTTGAGGTGTTGACCCAGCTCGAAAATTGCTGCCCGGCAGACCCCAGACCAAGCTGAGGTGCCACGGCTCTGATTGCTCCTCGCCCATCACCACTTCGAACGCCGCAAGTTCGCCGAGCGACGCCTCAACCCGCGCCCGCGCGTCGCTGATGCTGGCGGCGTCAATCAACGCAATGCGCGACTTCTGCCCCGGGCCTTTGGGTTGATAGCGGATCAGAGGAGTGTGACTTTCCCTTATATATCTATATTTATAAGGGCCTGTCACACTCCTCGGCCGCGAGGCGGTGCCGTCGTCTTTATCAGAGGCGGTCACACTCCTCCTGCGATTGCGCTCCACGTCGAGGCCATCGCGGCTGTACGCCTTCCGCGCCGCCTGCGATGTCGCCCAGAGATCGGGATAGAGCTTCGCAGCATCGGCCGAGAACGCCGGAACAATGCCGCGCTCGATCATGTCATCGATCTTGTTCGGCTCCAGATCGGCGAACTCGGCCACGGCATCCAGCGCCAACGGCACCACCGTGTCGCTCAGGATCATCCAGATCTCGACCGGGTTCGCGGCTGACCGATTGACGCCGCGGGCTCGGCCGACGGCCTGTACGATCGCCGCCTCCGTCACGGCTTGTCTGATCAGCTCAGCCTCGGGCTGCTCGAACACCCGGGCGGTCAGTGTCACTTCACTGCCGTTCTTCAGGCCAACGGCCCGCTCCTGCTCGATCATCGACTGCGGCCGCCCGCCAGGGCGCTTCGGCGGCAGCAAGCGCAGCGATATTGGCTTGCCCGTCAAAGCGGCCGCCATGTGTTCGATCGCTTCCGGGGCCGGCAGCGGTCTGCCGATCATGATGAGACATTCGACATCGCGCCACCGGTCGATGCCTTCTACCGCGTTGAAATGCGCAGTTTCCATGTTGGGCAC
>NZ_FMAI01000023.1 GCF_900094605.1 Bradyrhizobium shewense
CAAACTGCGAAGAACTCACGTTGAGCACAACGCGTCCGCTCGTACCCCTATTGCCGACAAGTGAGCGGACGTAGATTTCCGTCGCTACGGGCCACTAGCGGAACGCCACGGAAGGCGCGCAAGGTTTATTGGCAACCGCAATCTTTTGGTTTGCGGTGCGCTAGTAACCTAAGGCGGATGAAGGCGCGCCCAACGTCTCATATCGCGCCCGTATACTCGCCTCTGGCTGGATAGTCGTTCTTGATGACGAAATTTAACGCCTGGACCATTTCAGCGAAGTTGGGACGAACGAACGGCATGGACTGGACGGAGAGATAGTAAACAGTTTGATCCGGTCTGATCAGAAACACGCCGGGTTCAGAGAACAAGGAAGGTTCTTCGATTCCGATCGAGGTCCTTCCGCGAGAGGTCGAGATATAGAGACCCCAATTGCGGGCATCGCTCAATCCCAGCCCATGTCCCACACGCAAATTTTTGGCTTGGATCTTGTCCGCCATCTGGCGCGCTCGCTCCTCCCCATCTGAACTGATGGCAACGGTCGTAACGCCGCGGATGGCAAATTCCGGGGTCAGGCGGTCCAATTCCTTGAGGTAGTTGGCACAGATCGGGCAATGCAAGCCGCGATAGAAGCAGATGAGCGCCATGCGCTCGGGGCTTTCCGTTGCCAGATCGAAGCGACCATGGTCGAGCGTTCTTACGACAAGGGCCGGTGCCTTCTGACGGGGTGTAAGCATCAAGATTCCTTTCACGAATTTGGGCAGCAGTTGCTCCTGCATTCATCTCATGTCACACTCATGAGCATGAATAGTTCCAAAAACATGATTGAGAGTCCTGTCGTCGGCAAGCGCGACCGGCTTTCCGCCTTCTTTGATGCCTTTGAACTGTCAGTGACGGTCGTGGCGAAAGACGAGCGAGACGCGGTCGCAAACCTCGTCATTTTGGGAGAGGGCGGCTCCGCAAGGAGCGTCACCTTCTGCCCCCATCGTGATGCGATGCCTGATCACGGCGGCGGGATCCTGGCTGCGGCCGCGATCAGATTCGGGGGTGTCACAAACCCGCTCATGAATGCGATGCCCGAGCGGATCGTGATCCCCCTCAGCGAGGCTCCTACTTTGCAAGCTCTTACTGCAGCTTTTGTGACCGAGGCCTCGGACATGCGATGCGGCAGGCAAGTCGCTCTCAACTGCCTGTGCGAGGTGATCATTTTGCTTATCCTTCGGACGGCAATCGATATCGGCTCAACGCGACCGGGACTTCTTGCCGGCCTATCCCATCCAGCGATCCATAAGGCTCTGGTCGCTATGCACGATCAACCCTCTCGCCCGTGGCACATCGAGGAACTTGCCAGTATCAGCGGACTCTCGCGGAGCCGCTTTATGACGCTGTTTCCAAAAGTGACTGGCACTACACCCGCTGCCTATCTTAAATCGTGGCGGCTGACGCTTGGTCAGCGAGAGCTTCAGCGCGGCGAGCGCATCAAGTCGGTCGCCCGACGCGTGGGTTTTGGCAGCGCTGCAGCGTTCTCGCGCGCATACGCATTGGCATTCGGCCATTCACCGATCTCTTTGCGTAAACCAGGTTCTTCGTCTCAGGATGTTGCGGCTGCCACCTAGGGGCCACGGCCAGCAGAGCATTAAGATCGGGCTGCTCGATGGGCTGCACAAGCTAAGCAGCTCGAAGGATTCACCGCGGTGTCCATCTGCGCCTCCGACAGAACTTCTATTAGATAGGCCCATTTGTCCGCTTAGGGCACAGGCGGCAGTCAACGGGCGTCGCCAAAGGTCCGCTACGGGCCAAATCCGGAGAGCGCCCCGATCACAACAGCGAAACAGTTGGCAATCAGTGTTACAAGGCCGATCAATCGTCTACGCCAAAGTCCGTCAATTTCCAGCCGGATTCATCCTTAGCGAAAGAGTAGATGATCGAGTCGCAAAAGGCAGAGTAAGTAACTACCCCCTTGGGGGATGTGTCCTTGACAGGCTTCTGCTTGGCAAGACACGCCCGATGCGCAGGTCTGAAAGCACCCGTCCAGATCACAGGAAACTCCGCCGCTCGCCGCAGATCCTGGTAGAGGACAGGATATTTAATCATGTCCGATACGGCCTTCTGGTCGCTCTTGCCGACTGCAGCTTTGAACTGCGTCCAGAACGTTGTGAAACCGTCATCGCTCCCTGCCGCCAGCCCCGGTCCCGCTGATGTTAGCAAACCAGCTACAAACAGCGCCCCGCCGATGACCGGTCCGATCCAATTCATTATAATCTCTCCAGCGTCCACTATCGGACTTGAGACCAGCCGGGCACCAACCTCGCGACATCTGTCGCAGGAGAGAACTTGTAGGTTCACAAGGAAAGGTCGCCTGATCTACAACTATTAACTCGGATATTGCTGCTCGAGTGGCCTCGGAAGCTGAAAGCATCAGGTCCCGCTTCGGGTCAAACTGCGAAGAACTCACGTTGAGCACAACGCGTCCGCTCGTACCCCTATTGCCGACAAGTGAGCGGACGTAGATTTCCGTCGCTACGGGCCACAAGCTAACCTCTTTTTTGCCGCCCCACGTGCCCAAAGGGGAAACATTGCGAGGTGTGCCGTTGCGGACTAGACTTGCCGCAGTCCAACAGTCCCGCGGAGACCAATCTCACCTCTCCCATGCCACAGCTGCAGTACCCCTTGAGCGGCGGCTTCCATTACCGTTAGGGTGCCCTGCTCCTACATTGACTGCGGGATCCCGATGAAAGGAAAATCTTTCATTGACAAATGGCTCACGGCTATGGGCTTGACCGAGTACTGTGCGGCCTTTGCCGCAAATCATATTGATCTCGACATCCTTCGTGAACTCACAGCAGAGGACCTCGAAAGCATCGGGGTGAGTTCGGTCGGACACAGACGCAAATTGATGTCGGCAATTTCCGCGCTCGCAATCAGCTCCGAGCAGAGCTGGACTGGGCCCGCGATCGCGCAACCGTTCGATCCCATCGCATTGATCGATCGCCTCGTGCGAGACGCCGTCGCGCAAAGGCTTCCGGGGTTTCCCGTACTGCATGTGGGCTCGATCTGGCCCATCGTCGAGCCTGAGGTATCTGCTCTCACCGAGAAGGTCGCCGAGCGCAATTGCTGCCGGATGTCCGATGTGCTGGCCGAGTTTCTCAAGCCGCTCGATCGCAAACGCAAGCACACCGCAAAAGGCCGTGGCGAAGCGGCGCCGGTTGTCCAGTTTGCGGTCGAACTGCTGGGCAATCCTCGAATGGACGAGATTACTGAAGCCAGGTGGAATCTGCTCGACGAGGCGCTCCCGGACATTCCCAACCGAGACAACATTCCGCGCAACTTCTCGCAGACGCTGTTCCAGCGCTACAAATATGCCGAAACAGCCAACTGGTCGAAGCTTAAGCGCGTGACGACCACGACCATTAAGAGCAGGTATTGGGCCGGGCTCTATAAGTTTATAGACTTTGCCATCGCCGGAAAGCATTACCGCGGGCCGCGTCCCAAGTTCGTGTGCATCGATCCAGAAACCTGGCGCCGCTGCCGCGCGATGCTTTCGACGACAATGAGCTGTTAAAGCTGATGGGCCTGCCGCTTTTCACCGGGTGCAAAAACCGGGTGCACGTCTGGCAGACTGGTGGATATTTCCTGCAATCGCACATCTATTGGGGATTCCTGATCTGCATTCTCACTGGAATGCGCCCCGGCGAGGTCGGACAGCTCAAATGTGCCGACATACGCACAGACGGTGAGTTCTATTATTTCGACCTGCGTCCGTTCGATGCCCGCAACGGACGCATTGCAGTCAAAGACCTTCGCAATCTTAAAACAAACGCAGCGGGCCGCGTCATCCCGATCAATCCGCTCCTCATCGAACTGGGGCTGCTTGACCGCATGCAAGACCTAATGGACCAGCAAGAGGAGCGGCTCTTCCCCGAATGGAACGCGTACACCCGCAAAGACGGCAGAATCTGCTGGTCGCAGCCGCTCAGCAAATCGTGGCAGTATGTCAAGGCGAAGCTCAAGCTCAATCGCGCAGACCTTACGCTCTACTCTACGCGACACCTTATGGCGGACTGGCTGGACAATGGAGCGATTGCACAACGCACTCGCGATCGCATTCTCGGACACGTCAGCGACGTGCGCGGACGCTATGGCCGCAAGGGCATCCTCGATCCGCAGATCGCTGCAAAAATCGAGACGCTCGAACCGCGAGTAATTAAGCAGATGAAGGAAATTTTGCTCGCCGGAAAGAGCCGCGCAGATGCAGGCGAGCTCACAATGTTGAAGACATACCGACCTTCGCGCTGAATTGCGGCAGTTTACCCCGGACGTAAGGATCATCGCTGCGCCTCTATCGCACAGGGCCTTGCATGGCCGGCCGCGCTTCCGCTACTTCAGCCAGCTTAGCAGCGTGGTCCGCACAACGGTTTCCCGACTCGGGGGATGACGCAGGGGCTCGCCCCAGGGTCTGCTTGAAAGGCCCAGAAGCCGCGTTCCGATCAGATTGTTGGAGCTGGAACAACAAGGCAGGTCAAGACTAACCCCGCATGGTCTGCTTTGGGTCAGAAGCAGTAATGCTCTGGCCGACTAGAAGATTTCCGCTTGGCCCTCATCAACAGACATTCTTTTATGAATACACGGCCTAACGGCGCGGACGTCTCATCAAAAAGAAAGCCCGCGGCACCCCGCGGGCTGTCAAGGCTCAGCCGTTCGACACGCGACTTAATACCCGAATGTTGCGTCGCTCGTCGCTTTCCGGTGAGACCAATTTGGCCGGCGAGTCTACCACCTTCGTAAGGTTCTCCGGCTTATACGCAAGCGCGTCCGCGATCCACTTCGGCCATTTGGCTTCAGAACTCGGCTCAGCACGCGCTTGAAGCAGCTTCAGAAGTATTTCGCTCATGGCTGCTCCTGCAAATGCAGCCAACGCTCTTCATAAATCGCCTCGGAATCACATATCGCCCCGAGGCTTCCGAGAACGCTGATCGGTACTCGCTGCACGCTCTCCTCGATCTGCGCTTCCATCGTCACGTTATCGCCGGGATGAACGATGACCCGCTCGATGCGATGGACAAACTCCAACGGCTTGCCGTCTTCACTCGTGATTGTTTGCAGCGGCCTGCCCCAGCCCCGATCCAGAATTGCGGTGGCGGCTGCGACGCGAGCATGAGCGGGAGCATCCTTGTTACCCGCGATCTGCACGAGAGCCTTCATAGCGACGCTGGTATGTGTCCGTGCCAAGGATTTGATTTCGGTCAACGTCCGTTGCTTCACCGCTCGGCGAGCGGCCGCCCTCGCGAGGGCGTTTTGGGAAAGCAGGTTGGCATTCACTACGTCAGTCATTTGGAAAATTCCTTCAAATTACTCATGTCAATTCAGGATCGAGACGCAAAAAACCCGCGGCGGCAATATCCGTCGCGGGCGCAAAACAAATTCATCTCGATGATGCTATTCTGCCAGTGTTTTGCCCGACGTGTCAAAGCATCGTGGTTACGCCGCTCGTTCCAGCACTACTTCGAATTATTTTCTGATGGATACTGTCCTCAGGGCTGGCGCGTTGCCCCCGGTGCACCGGGTATTTGACCGCCGAACTTCGATGAGCCGGTGCCACTCACGCTGGTCGGACCGGCGGCTGTCCCGTTCGGGTCGCTCCGGGCTGCTGAACGTCCGGGTCCGTGCATCATATTCATCGACTTGGACCAGCCATGATGATGATGATGATGATGATGATGATGATGATGACGCTTCGTCGTATGGGCCGAGGCGTATCCCGTCGAACCGGCTAATAGAATTGCCAAACCAAATGCGAATGCTTTCATGAACGTGTCCTCCTGCGAGAAGAACTCTACCTTCCCGTCCCTGTTCCTTTTCGCCCCAGCTTGCGCTCGACCTTCTTCCGGCTGCTGCCCACTTTCTTGACGGCCTTCTTCACCGCGGAAGCCGAGCGGCCCGTCTTCTTTGCCTCGTAGCTGACTTCGTATTTCTGTCCGCCCGCTACGCGCGCGCGGTCCTGCTTGCGACCGCGAGCGGTCCGCTTCTTCGCCTTAGCCATGTTGCACCTCCATGCGCATGCTGAAACGCATGGAGATTCAGTTAGTTCCTGATCGCCTCTCGACGGCCGGGCAGGACAGGAACGAATCCGCACGCAAAGATTCGAATCAAAGTGTGTTGCGTGGAGTGTTTCTGTGGCGTGGCAGCGGAAGTCGGTGGCGATCGGCGTGAAGGCGCCCTTTCCCGGCTTTATCGAACCGGCCCTGGCATCCTCCGTCGAGAGAGTGCCATCCGGGGAGCGGTGGATTCACGAGATCAAATTCGACGGCTATCGTGTTCAGGTGCACCTGGCCAATGAAGCCGTGACCATCTACACCCGCCGCGGCCACGACTGGACCAAGCGCTTCAAGAAAGTCGCGGATGGCGATACTTGATGGCGAGATTGTCGTTCTTGCTTCCGATGGCACCACCGATTTCTCGGTGCTTCAGAACGAATTGAAAGGGACGTCCTCCAAGATCGTGCTCGTCGCCTTTGACCTGCTCTATCTGAATGGACGAGACCTCCGGAGACTCCCGCTCGTACAGCGCAAGGCTGAGCTGAAGAAGATCATTTCCGGCACCGACGTGCAGTTCAGCGAGAGCTTCGAGATGGAAGGGCGCGAGATGTTCGCGCATGCCTGCAAGGTTGGGCTTGAGGGTGTAGTCTCCAAGATTCGCGACAGCGTTTACAACAGTGGCCGGGGCCACAACTGGGTCAAGACGACCTGCGCGCAACGAGAGACGCTAACCATCGCCGGCTTCGCCCTCGATGAAGGTAAATGGGACGGCGTGTATCTTGGCCGTCGCAAGGGCGATGATCTCATCTATGCCGGCAAGGTCGACCACGGCTTCGACAACACATCAGCCGCCGAACTTCGGAAGCGCCTGGAGCCGCTGCGCCGCAAGACACAGCCTCATGCCAAGCGGATCGCGCACAAGGGCATCTGGGTTGAACCAAAGCTGCTTGCGGAGATCGAGTACCGCGCCAAGTCGGCTGAGGGAGGGGCTAAGGGAGGATCTTTAAGCTCAATACTGAGGACGCTTCAGCAATTCCGGCAATCGAGAGATTGCCCTTGCGATCCGCCTTGCCTCGTCACGAGACAAAGACTCATGCGCATATTGGTAGCCCCATGAGTGCAAGTCTTCTCGATGGAGAACGCGGCAGATCAAGAAGCCGTTCGCGTCGTTGACGCGGAAGCAGGACTCTTCCTCTTCCATGATCCACGGCGCCGGAAATCGCCTGAGATTGTCCATGACACTTCACGGACGTGCATGGCCTCGTTGCTGTTCAATGCCGTGCGGCACCAAGCGGCGCTTAGTGATACGAGGGGGCGCCATCTGCGGCCGGCGAGGAATGAACAGGCTGTGCACCGTAATGGGGTCATTGTCGCCGAGCCGGACGCGCTCCCGAGCAAGCCCACTCATGACCACACGCATTTTGATGAGTTGTTCTGCAGTAGAGGTGCAGTCCTCGTCGCGCTTGATCTGCTCACGCACGACAGTCTCGGCTTCACGCATTCTGCCACGTAAGCCACTGATAAGACTTCTAATTTCACCTACGCGATTGTCCATACCCATTTCCCTCCGAAGACGGCAGAATAAGAACAGACAAAGAACATTGAGTCACGAAGCGAAAGCATAAGATCGGGTCGGACTTAGCCCGGCAGATCGCCAGCAGGAGCCAGCGTGTTCATGTGCAATCTCTATTCGATCACCACCAATCAGGCCGCCATCGCTGAACTCTTTCGGGTCGTTCGCCGCTACGAAGGCAACCTACCGCCGATGCCCGGCGTGTTCCCGGATTACCCTGCACCGGTCATTCGCGACGCGGGCGAAGGGCAACGTGAGATGGTGTTGATGCGCTGGGGTATGCCGCCGCCTCCGCGGACCGGCGGCCCGCCCGTGACGAATATCCGCAATACCTCCTCGCCACACTGGCGCGCATGGCTCAAGACGGAGCATCGCTGCCTCGTGCCGGTCAACAGCTTCGCGGAATACGCGCCGGAGCCGAACCCAGAGACGAAGAAAAAAGACATCGTGTGGTTCGCGCTCGCGGAGTCGCGGCCGCTTTTCGCGTTCGCTGGCATCTGGACGACGTTCAATGGCGATCGCGGCACGAAGTCGAAGCCTATTCCGGGGCCGCATCAGGTTTATGGGTTTCTCACGACGACGCCAAATGCGGTCGTCGAGCCGATTCATCCTAAAGCCATGCCAGTGATCCTGACATCGGCCGAAGAGCGGGACGTATGGTTGCAGGCGCCTTGGGACGAAGCTAAGGCGCTTCAGCGACCGCTACCAGATGAGCAGCTCAGGATTGCTGCTCGAGGGATTGAGAAAGAAGATGTCGCCTCGATACCAGCGTGACTTGCACTAGCCCCGCCGCCGACTCTCTCGCTATCTTGAACCTCATAAGTGCAGGCACCGAAAAGAATCCCCCATGTTCTCAATCCACCCCGACGATCTCACCTCTGAACCGACCCGCCGCCTGCTCGCGCTTCATCTCGCCGGCATGCATGCGAGCTCGCCGCCGGGCCACGTGTTCGCGCTCGACCTGTCGGGGCTGCAGGTGCCCGGGGTCACCGTGTGGTCGGTGCGCGAGGGTGACGACGTGGTCGGCATCGGCGCGCTGAAGGAGCTGGAGGGCGGCGGCGCCGAGGTGAAGTCGATGCGGACCCACCCCGATCATCTGCGCCGCGGCGTTGCGGCGCTGCTGCTGGACCACATCGTGCGCGAGGCGAAGGCGCGCGGGCTGACCCGGCTGAGCCTGGAGACCGGAAGCGGCCCGGCGTTCGAGCCGGCGCTGGCGCTGTACCGCAAGCGCGGCTTCGTCAACGGCGAGGCGTTCGGCGATTACCAGGCGAGCGCCTTCAACCAATTCCTGCACCTTGCGCTTCGCGCCTGAGCCGGCGCGCGGACGCCACGCCGGGGAGCGGCCGGCGAAGTTTGCTTGGGAAGTTTCCTTGGGAAGTTTTCTTGGGAAGTTTCCTTGGGAAGTTTCCTTGGCCCGAAGACGTTCAGGGTTGCATCCGCGAGAGGAGACGTTGTCGATCCTGATCGCGACGTCGCTGATCTTGGCGCATCCGTTCAAGTTCGGCTTCGGCTTTGGCTGTGTCCTGGCCCTGGCGCTTCAAATCAACAATCAGAGCCTCTTGCTCGGCAAGCCGCCGTTCACCCTCGACCACGTCGCTCTCGATCCGCCTCAGCTCGTCAAATAATGCAGTCTGGTCCATCACGACTTCGGCGCGAGTGTGTTGCGATTGCATGTCTGCAGGAGCAGAAGCACGCGGCAAAGACTTTTAACTCAGCCAACTTCTCGGATGTTCCGACCGATGCCACATTTTCCCGAACGTCTGACAACCCGCATGGTCAGCTCCCTTCGCGGCAACAACGACCTGCCCCTGATGTGCTGAAAACTGAAGGGAGTGACGGCAGCCCCTAGAGAGGCGACCCGGTATTGGCGGGTCGGCTCCGCCCTCATTAGCGGACCTGTGGCGACTACCGCGGCATGGGCGCCTTGTAACCCGTAGCGGACTTGAGGATGCTATGTTTTCCAAGGGAGGATCATCCCTCCGGTCCGGGAATGAAGCAGCGCCACAAAGGAGTCATTCTTCCATCGGCGTAGGATGGCCACCACCAAACCATCGCCCTGCCGCTGAGGTTCTGCCCGTTGAGCACGACAGAGTTTGGCACGTCAAACCATTGCCCGCGTTCGCTTGGCCGCTGCGGATTTTTCAGAAGGACTCTATAGCCATTCTTTGCCGTATCCCACTCGGCCTCCGCATATTGGCCGTCCCCTCCATCACAGCACGGCTCACCTGCCTTGTTCTTGAGACTTTTGAACCAAGCGTTCAGTTCTGGTCGCATCAGGTCATGTGAATGGGCTGTGTTGATGCCGAAAGATGTGACCGCAAACAATCCCACCGTGCGCGCTACCATCAACCGATAAAGATGCACCTGGCGTCCATTGGAACTGGTCATGGAAACCTCCGTTTCCCTGCCCACGTGCGTGGGTCATCGGAACCGCGCAAAGGTTCAAGGTGCCATCACTTCATCGCCAGGGCTTTGCTTTTTCGCGTGACCCGAGGTCAATTTCGCCTCTTGGCTCTTGGCTGACTTTACGAGTGCACCCGCGTCAGGTCCTCGCGACGGAAATCCGACCTTCCGTACAAGTCCTGAAAGCGACGCCGCGGTGCCCCTGCAGGGGGTAAACCACCTGCCTGGCCGACGACTGGCAAGATCGGGGAAAACATGCAATCTCCGGGCAGAAAAACAAAAAACAGGGCCCATCATGAAGGACTTTAAAGCGCGGGCGGAAAAGCTACGGACCGACGCCGCCGAATGCGCGCTCATTCGGGATCTTGCCACCGAGCCGCACAAGCGAGAGCTGTTCAATCGATTGGCAGAGCACCTCGACACTCTCGCGGCGGAGGTCGAAAAGGCCATGGAGGACCAAGCCAAGAGGCTCGCCCGCCGTGCTTGAGATGATCCTATTGTTGCTTGCCTCCGGCGGCGCGCTGCTGGTGGCGATTGTCGTCCTCTTCGAGCTCAAAGCCGCGCGCGAACGAAGGCGGATGGCACTGAAGCGCCGTTACCGCGGGAACGTCCAAGCTGACCGCGGGGGTCCGGGATAGGAACGAGGCGACGCTCGACAGGTTAGTCCAGCCCGTGGAGGGCGCGATGAAGCTTCTGGTCGAATATCTGGAGCGAGCTGTTCAGCTTGAACGTTTGGCAGAGACCGAACGCGATGCGGGCTTCAAAGATCAACTGCTTGCACAGGCGCTGGCGTATCGGAAGCTGGCCGCCAAACGGGCAGAGGACTATGGGCTGCCGGCCCCGAGCCCGTCCGAACTGGCGCGCTAACCGACATCGCGCTTGGACGAGGCGCGGCGCGTCGTCAGGGAGTACGCCGCAGACCTCCGCGACATCATCATGAAGCTGCGGCAGAAGTTGTGACGCTCCTGAGGGAGCGGACAGAGAGGTTCTTTCTGTGTCCGCTGCGAGTCACGCCAGGCCAGCGACAGGAACAGTCGACCGTCCAGCGGTGTTGGCCTAAAGGGCGCCTGCGCTTTTGGAGCCGCTACAGTGCGATCTTCCCTCGAATCGCTCGTGTCCATTTACGTGCGCTTGAAGAATCGTCGAGCGCTCGAGGAGATGAGAGAATTCCGGCGCAAGCTGCTTGATGACCTCCATAACTCGCCGAACCACGACGCCCGCCATGCTCTTCACGACGATCTGCGAACGATTGAAGATGGACTTAAGCAACTCCTCGCCTGACTGGAGTGGGAGGTCAGCGCCCTGAATAGAGCCAGCGAAGTTCTTAACGCTGCCGATTGCCGCAAGCTTGCTGAAGAGTACCGCTCACAAGACGCGATGCCGCCCAGGCGCCGCGACGTGGATCAGCAATTCGCACCTTTATCGTTTCGCTGGTATGGCTAGCGATACTGGTTGCCGCACTTCTGCTATTCCGAGGGCAATCCTGAACGCACCCATAAGCTGGTTTGGCCATCGTCGGGGTGCTCGCCGTCCTGTGGCTAAATCAGGCGCCCGCGCCGGCGCGTTTCGAACCCCAGGGGCTGGTTCGAACCCAGTGGTCAGGTTTGGGTCGAGGCGCGAAAAAAGGCCCCAGCTCCTTTGGCAACGGGGCGGTGGAACTGGGGCCAAGCGGGGTAAGCCCTTGGGGAAGGGCATCGGGAAAACCTGGCAATTGGCAAAGCGTTCCACGCTGGCGCTGTACCGCGAGCAGCTTCGTCGACGGCAAGGCGTTCGCCGATGACCAGGCGCGCCTTCAACCAATGCCTGCACGTCGCGCTTCGCGCCTGATCCGGCGCGCGGACGCCACGCTTCGGCGACCATTGAGGTAAATCAAAACTACTTCGGCGGCTGCAAGCCGGGCGACCGTAGCCATTCGCTCATGTGCGAGCCGGTCTCGGCCTGTCGGGCCTTTCGTAGCAGCTCCTCGCGAGTCGCCCCAGGTGGAAGCAATGCGGCTTTAGCACGTAGGCGAGTCGCTTCTTCGGCAAGACGGACCTCCAGGGTGGTTGTCTGTTTGAACCGACGCCGTTCACTCATCGCTCAACCTCCGAATACGGGTTCCTAATCCGTCAACGGGACTGCCCATCTAATACGCTAATATGCAGATACACTGCCGTCGGTTCCAAAGTTGGATTCAGATAAGCCACGGCGGCCAACTAGGGCGGACTTACGCCAAGCTCTTTAATGGCCAGAGCCGACAACTGCTTCGCCTCGCGAACGCCGCGCTGCTCCAGTTCTATGATCTTTTTGGCGATCAGGTCCGTGATTGGGTCGTTGCGGTCAACCAGACAAAGCGCGCGCAAAGTGCGCTCGTAGGCGTCCGTCAATATCGCGATTTCCTCCGGCCCCAACGGAGAGTTCTGTAACAGGCGGTAGATGGCCATTTTGGATTTTAGCTCCGGACCCATTATGGCGCCCGAAAATCCAATTAGGACACACCTAAATTCAGCTTAGAATCCGCGGGGGAGATCCCGCAGTGCAAACAGGACGTTTAGACCTCGCAGCAAATGGGGCGGTCATCGCGCGGGACCAACGCAATGTCCGCCATGGGTCATTCGCGACGGGACCAGACCGGCAGCAAGTCCACGATGTCCATTGTGCGGCCGAAGCGGAAGTAAATTCAGAGCGGGCATCAGTGGCCGGATTCGGCCAGCACCCACGCATCAGCCGGTATCCGCGTCCGACTCCTGCTGTTTCGGAGGCGCCCCTGTTGTCTTGCGTCCCAGAAACGTATCGGGCGGCGGCTGGTTCAGCAGCTCGCGGGCCTCGCGCATAAGCTGTCGCATGTGTTCTGCCTGCTCATGATCGGCAGGCAACGGCCGATACACCGACATCGGTGTGCTCCCTTCGCATTGCAGGCGGGAGCACGCTGGGTCTCTCAGCCACCGACGCCCGTGGACAAAGCCTTGGCCAGTGATGTTTGGCCGGTGATGTCCTGCAAACGACCAGAGGTGGCTTTGGTTCAAAAGTGAACTTTGCTCTCGTGTCGCACTCAAGATGAGTAAGTGGCTCAAAGGGCTGAATTTGCACCCGAAAATTTAATTTGCGGACATACCAAATGATACAGACTCGGCGCCGCCGGCGGCGTACGGTTAACTCATCACCGCAGGGCTCTTGGCATTTATCGGTGATGAGAACGCCAGTTTGCGCTCCCGCCCCCTCGAACAGGGAGATGCGCCATGCGGACGCGGCGTCGTTTCAAACAGATCAAGACTCTCACCGAAAGACTCGCCGACGAAGCTACGCGCTGTCGCGAGGAAGCACGCGCGCTCTCGCCGGGACGCCGCCGCGAGATGCTGCTGCGCCGGGCGCGGCAGGACGAAACGGCCATGCAGATCGAGGCCTGGCTGCGCTCCCCCGGCCTGAGGGCACCGACATGATGCAGCAATATCGCGCTTACCTTGTCGGCGAGAACGGCGTCTTCCGCTCCGCCGAAGCGTTCGAGGCCCCGTCGGATTCCTCCGCTCTCAGCTTCGCACGACAGTACACCCGCCATGGCAAGGTCGAGGTGTGGCAGCTCGGCCGGAAGATCGCCGTGCTGGATCCGGAGCAGTCGCCGCCGAGACCGTTGACGCGTCAATGATCGTGTGATTGCGGTCGCGACGCCGGAGTCTCGATCTCGAACCAGAATGTCAGCTGCATGACGGGACCGCTGGCGTCGCGAACGTCGATCGCCATCGTCTGCCTGCCGCCCGTGGGCGGCGCGGAGAGGACGGCATCGCGTGCCATGTCGGCAAGCGACTTGGCGGCCTCGGCCCGAACGGCGCGCGGGCTGGCCAATTCCAGCCCTTCCTCGTCGAGCGCAATTCCCTGGTGGTCACGAAGGTCGAAGTAGTAACGCGGCATTGTCACATCCCTTTGTCCTACTAGGTCCGGGACGGGCAAAGGTTTCCAAATGCGACGAAAAATTCGCTTGGGATCAAAGGGTTCCGGGAACACCGCCGAAGTGGATCCCGCAGGACCGGGACCGTGCCTGCTTGCGCAGTCCCCTACTCCTCCGCGAGCTTGTGCTCGATATAGGCATCCACCGTCTCGGCGAACGAGCGCTGCACGCCGACCGCCACATCGTGCTGGTCGAGTGCGTCGCGCTGGAGCACACGCAGGCCGCGCCCGCGGGCGCTGAGCGGCGCCGTGTTCAGATACTGATCGATGGCGCCTTTGGCGAGCGGGATGGCCTTGGGATCGCCCCTGGCGATCAGGAGCCTGAGCAGGCTCTGGCATTCGGCCAAACCTGGCATGGGGTCAGCCTCTTTACCTTTGCTGCGATTTCGGCTTCGGCCGCTGCACCGGCTGGGTGTGGGTGCCGAACAGCGCCAGCAGGAACGCGACTTCTTCCTTCGAACCGATCTGGATCATGATTGTCTCTCCTCTTCGCTCGGTTGGTCGGAACGAGCGGGCGCGGAGTTCAGGACGATCTGGTTTCAGCAATGTTTCAGCCGTGTTTCGTCGGACCGGCGGCTCGGGGTGCCGCCTGCTTGTGTACACAATTGAACATGGTCACCGCGAACTCATCTGCGCGGCAAGCGGACGAGGCGTCACATGCAATAAGCCCGCGCGGATCGCTCCACGCGGGCTTCTGCTTGACGCTTGCGCAACCTCAGCAAGCGGGGCCGTGGGCGCGCCAGGCACCCTCGGCATCTATTCTCAGTGCATGTGGCCAATCAGATAAACGCCGCCACCGATCACGATCACGGCCGGGACGGCCCAAAGCAAAAGTACAGGCATCTGTCCTTCTCCTCAGTTCGACGTGCAGACCTTGACGGTCTTCATGCCGGCCTCGGCTTCAGTCCTGGTCTTGTACACGGTGTCGCCGCTGACGACGGTCGTTTCCGTGGTCGTCGGCTTCGCCTCTGTGATCGTGCACTTCTTGGTCTTGACGTCCTGCACCACGTAGAACGACTGCGCGAAAGCGGGAGCCGCGAATGACGTCAACACGGCAGCGGCAATGATGGTCTTGATGTTCATCGTGTCCTCCTCCAGCAGTCCGGTCATCCGGACCTGTCTTCTTCAAACATACAAAATTACCACTTGTTCCCGGTCTCGCCTGAACCAAGTCCCGCTGCCTGCGTTGACGCGGAAACTGGAGGCTTCGATGCTGGATGTGAGACTTGTGACGACCTCGCTGGCCATGCTGATCGCACTCTCGTCCGTGGCTCTGGCCGAACCTGCCGGGGAGCAAGCCCGGCCCGCTGGTCAAGGCTCCGCTGAGGCTCGTCCGATCCGCGTCATCCTTCCCGCACCTTGGGAGCCGGCCAGGACGCAAGCCGACGCACAATCGTCGAAGTGACGCGGCCGCTTTCCGCCTCGCTCACATGCGGGCCTTCGTACTAGCCGTTTTCAGCGGCTTGCGCCTCTGAATGACAAGCCGCAAGGCGATGCCGTGGTGCCAGGCACGCACTCTCACCGCCGCTTCGCTTCGATTGAGCTCACTTGCAATCTCGTCCGGCCGCCGGCGCCCGCTTCGGCCAATGCCTTCAATCGCTCGTGGTCTTGCGCAGTCCATTTCTTCAACAGCGGGTAGCCAGATTGCATGATGGGAGCCGTCTCGGTTCCCGGCGACAATGGACCGGTCCAGTTGAAGTTCCGAAGGCGAAAAACCAGCTGGGCCGCATCGAAGCGACCCCAGGCACCTCCGGGGCTGGACGTGGGGAGCGAAAATGCCGGGGCCCGTGCCAACTCAACGCTCGCGCTTCGGCCATCATCCGCCCTCTCACGCCTTCGTGCCGTATCAATTGATGGGTCGGCCGAAATAAATCTGCCAACGTCATCCGCAGGGCGCGCATAAACGGGACAAACCGGCAGACGTTCCTAAACTGGTTCGATGCACACGCGCGTTTCGGG
This sequence comes from Bradyrhizobium shewense, assembly GCF_900094605.1. Taxonomy (GTDB): domain Bacteria; phylum Pseudomonadota; class Alphaproteobacteria; order Rhizobiales; family Xanthobacteraceae; genus Bradyrhizobium; species Bradyrhizobium shewense. The sequence goes on from NZ_FMAI01000023.1 coordinate 15,889, forward strand.
CGAGACAAACTGCGGCACTCGGCATCTTCAAACGTGAGCAACCAATTCGAATCTCACTTGTTGTCGCCAGCACATTCACCTGCCGGAGGACAAAAAAATGCGACGACTTACTCTACTTGCCACGACCATGCTGCTGCTCGGAGCAGTGCCCGCTAGCGCGCAATCGCAGCCTGCCCAGAGCGGGCCGGGCAACAACGCCGTCAACAGCTCGGACCAGAACAACTCGAACAAGCCGGTCGCCGGCCGCAACAGCTTCACCGAGGGGCAGGCCAAATCGCGGATCGAGGATGCCGGTTATTCCAACGTCTCCGGGCTGCACAAGGACAACGAGGGCGTCTGGCGCGGCAAGGCCGACAAGGCCGGCAGCAAGAGCGACGTCAGCGTCGACTTCCAGGGCAACGTGAACCCCACCAAGTAACAAGCAAATCGCGAGGAGATCTCACAATGACCGTCACCATCTCACGTCTTTACGACAATTACTCCGATGCCGAACGTGCCGTGACCCGGCTCGAAGGCGCCGGCGTGCCGCATTCCGATATCAGCATCGTCGCCAACAATTCGGACAATTGGTACGGCTCGCGGTCCGGCAAGGTGGACCGCGATCGCGACGACGTCGACGATCGCGCTGAAGGCGCCGGGACCGGAGCCGGCATCGGCGCCGGCCTCGGCGGCGCAGCCGGCCTGCTCGCCGGGCTCGGCCTGCTGGCGATCCCCGGCCTGGGGCCGGTCGTCGCGGCAGGCTGGCTCGCCTCGACCGCCGTCGGCGCGGCTGCCGGCGCGGCCACGGGCGGCATCGTCGGCGCCCTGACGCAGGCCGGCGTCTCCAGGGAAGATGCCTCGCGCTATGCCGAGGGCATTCGCCGCGGCGGCACGCTGGTGTCCGCGAGGGTGCCCGACCAGGACCGCTCACGCCTCGATGCGCTTCTCCACGAGAAGTCCGTGAACCTGCAGGATCGCAGCGCGGCCTGGCAGAAATCCGGCTGGACCGACTTCGATGCCGCAAGCCCGCCATTGTCTCCCGAGGACATCGGCCGCGAGCGCGAGCTCTACGGCGTGGGCACGCGGCGATAGGTCAGCCCACACCGCCACGACAAAGGCCCCGCGACGCGGGGCCTTTTTTGATGGGAGATACGACCATCAGCGCGGCGCCATACGTCCCGATGCTCTCATCCTGCGGATGCTTTGCCCGACAGATCAAACTTTAACTCAAATGCAGCAAAGCGGATTTGGCGAAATGCAATCTCTTCGCGCCATGCTGGGACATGTGCTTGCGCGAATGCAATCGGGAAAGCGTCGGAGAGATTGCCATGTACTACGTCGCCGCTGCATTGCTGGTACTGTCGGGACTGTTCTACTCCGCGAGCCATCACGAGATCGGCTCGTTCGGCGTCACCATGTGCAGCTATGGCGGCGCATTCTGCGATAACCCCCTGATCGTCTTTTCCGGCGCGGCGCTGGCCGCCGCCTGGGGCATGTTCGTCAGCGTCAAGTAGCGCGGCCGACTTCCTTCATCCCCAACGTTCAAAATCCCGCCGACCGAGCAGCCTCGCGGACTGACTTGAGCTTGCGAGCATTTGAGCTGCGGGAATTTTTGCGATGATGGCAATCTACACCTGTTTTGCCCGACAGTCAAGCTGACTTAGTATTATCAGAAATCGATAAGACGCCGGCGCGGCGAGGAACTTTCGTTCCCTGATTAGCATTTGCTGTGAAAGCATCTGCCCCGACGAGGTCCCCTTCATGAGCGACAGCGCTGTCACGCCGACGAAATCCGCGCCGACGCTGCTGCAAAGGCTGGGGCCGGGCCTCATCACCGGAGCTGCCGACGACGATCCCTCGGGCATCGCCACTTATTCGCAAGCCGGCGCGCAATTCGGCTACGGGCTGCTGTGGACGGTGTTTCTGACCACGCCGTTCATGATCGCGATCCAGCTCGTCAGCGCGCAGATCGGCCGGGTTACCGGCAAGGGGCTTGCCGCCAACGTCATGCAGATCGCGCCGCGCTGGGCGGTGCTGAGCCTCGTCGCCATGCTCGTTGCCGCCAACACGTTCAACATCGCCGCCGACATCGCCGCGATGGCCGAGGCGCTCTCGCTCGTCATCGGCGGACTCAACCACGAGCACGCGCTGATCTTCGCAGCGGGCTCGACCCTGCTCCAGGTGTTCCTGCCCTATCGCCGCTATTCGCCGGTGCTGAAATTCCTCACCTTGACGCTGTTCGCCTATGTCGCGACCGCCTTCACCGTCAAGATCCCGTGGAGCACGGCGCTGCTCGCCGCGGTGTGGCCCGAGGCGAACGTCACCGCCGACTATTTTCTGATGGTCGTCGCCGTGCTCGGCACCACCATCAGCCCCTATCTGTTTTTCTGGCAGGCCTCGCAGGAGGTCGAGGAGATGAATCAGGGCGAACGCGACAAGCCGCTTCGCGAGCTCAAGCGCGGGGGCACCCACGAGCTCGATCGCATCAAGACGGACACCATCTCCGGCATGCTGCTGTCCAACGGCATCGCCTTCTTCATCATTCTCACCACCGCATCGGTCCTGCACGCCAACGGCGTCACCAAGATCAACTCCGCGACGGAGGCGGCCGAAGCGCTGCGGCCGCTGGCCGGCGATTTCACCTTCGCGCTGTTCGCGATCGGCATCATCGGCACGGGCCTGCTCGCGATCCCGGTGCTGGCGGGCTCGGCCGCCTACGGCGTCGCGGAGATCTTCGGGTGGCGTGCCACGCTGGAGGCCAAGCCCGGCGAAGCCGCCGGCTTCTACACCATCATCGCCGCGGCAACCATCATCGGCTTCGGCCTCGGCTTCACGGGCATCGACTCCATCCACATGCTGGTGTGGAGCGCGGTGCTGAACGGCATCGTCGCCGTGCCCATCATGGCGATGATGATGCTGATCGTCTCGAGCCGCGCGATCATGGGCCGCTTTAGGGCCCGGTCATGGCTGATCGCGCTGGGTTGGCTCGGCACCGCGCTGATGGCGCTGGCCGTGCTCGCTCTGCTCGGCTCGTCGGTGATCAGCTGAGGTTAGAGCGGCGACAACGCCGCCGAGATCTGCGAGGCGGCTCCACTCTTCGTGAGCAGCGAAGCTACGGCGTCACGGGGTTGACGGTCGGCGACGTCTTGGGTCCCGGCCGTGACGGCTCGATCGGCGATTTCGGGTTGGTCGGGAGTACCGCAGCACCAGCCGCCCGTGCCGCTTCTCCCGTGTTCGCATACATCGCAATATGGGCCGGCTGGGTCTTGGCACGGCTCCAGGGGCCGTGATCGACAATCAGCATTGCCGCAATCGTCACGCCAGCCACGATCAGCGCGATCACACCGGGATGGCGGAGGGCGGCAGAGATGGAGCTCGCGAAACGAGTGTTTGTCATCGAAAGATCCGCTGTTGTCCTCATGCAGGTTAATTCACTGGCGCCCCTTCCGGTTCCCCACATCCTTCGGAGCGGACGGTTCCAGCCTGCAGAGGCCACGATCCTGCGGTCGGGAAATCGACCCGGCCCGGCACCGCATTGCCGAACCGAGTGAATAGCTTCAATACACGTGGCTGAGTGTGAAGCGCCGCTGCAAGCGACTCGGGTGTGGTCCACATGAAAAGGGCCTCCAGATGGAGGCCCCTGATCTCGAGAACGTTTCGTCCTGTCAGTTGTAGTCCGAATATTTGAACTGCGGGAGCGCCTTCAGCTGCTCCTTGTTTCCGCTCATGACGGCGTGATCGGGGACCCAATCATTGGTGTTGCGGGTCGTGGCGTTGGTCGAAGCCGCACCGGTGGTCGTCTCGCGCGGCGTCGTCGAAGTGCTGGTGGAGCTGGTCCGGACCGGCTCTTCCACGAACTTCAGCTTGTCCATCGAAACGGCGATATCGTGCTCGCCCATTCCCAGGAAGCCGCCGATGCCAATCACCACCGCGTTGATCTTGCCGCTCTTGTCGACGAGCAGTTCGTTGATGTCGCCGAGCTTCTCGTTGGCTTCGTTATAGACGTTCAGGCCCATGAGCTTCGAGGCGCGCCAATTGTCCTTCAGCATCATCTTATCGGCCGGCTGTGCGGTAGCCGCCGGAGCCGCTCGATCAGCAGGCGGGGTGGATTGCGCGAACGCAGCGCCGCTGATCAGAGTGGTGGTGATCAGAGCTGCGGCAAAAATGGTCTTCATCGATCGTCTCCTCCAGTGAGTCGCATCCAGATGGATGCCTGGCCGCCAACGCCTGGATATTCCACTTGTTCCCGGTTGGACACTCAGGGAGCCGAGCCGCAAGCCCGGCGGTCCGATCTAGCTCCCGAACATGATACGCAAGGCGATCACGATGACCGCCGAGACGAGAAAGGAAATCGCCAGCAGCGTCAAACTCGGCCTTGTGCTTCCGCGGGCCACGCGGGCAACGAGCATCTTCATGTCCGTCAACATTCGTCGCTGGGAAGCCGGTGCAGGTAGGCTATCCCGAAGCTGGCGAGTTCTTCGGCATCGCTCTCGCGCTCTTCCCGTCTCCTGAGCAAATGGCGTTCCAGCAGGCATCGCCGACTGTCATGAGCATCAACGTCGGGGTGCTGCGCCCGGTACACCGTCCAGGCTGTCTCTGTGGCGTTCTTCAGAACGTCTTCGTCCACCATGGCACTCTCCGGAAACCAACCAGTCGGTTGCCAACTCAAGTCACTCGGAAAGTTTCCACTTTTTCCCGGTTTGTGAGAGCCATAGTGGGCTCACGTTCTCCGAGATGGACCGAACTCGCCTTAGAGCCAAGCGTTGTCGTCCAAGCTCAAAGCTTCGAGCAGCGCTGCCCCCGGCGCCGAGCACCCATTGCCCTTCGCCGCCCGGGACCAGCAGCAACCATTGCTTATTCTTCCCGTTACGGGTGGGGCAGAAGCAATGTGATGTGAGAGGTATCCTCGATGAAGAAGATTGCAATGTCGGCACTGATGATCGGCGCCCTGGGTCTGAGCTCGATCGCAACAACGTCTCCCGCCGAAGCCCATTGGCGAGGTTGGGGACCGGGCATCGCAGGCGGCCTGGTCGCAGGCGCCGTCATCGGCGGGCTTGCCTCCTCCGCGTACGGCTGGGGACCGGGCTATGGTTACTATGGCGGCCCCGGCTACTACCGTGCCGGCTATTATGGCGGCCCCTACGCCTACGACTACGGGTACGACGAGCCGTATCGCTGGGGCGGCGGCTACACCACCACGTACTACACAGCGCCGGTCTCCTACGGCTATCGCTATCGCCGCGTCGTGCGCCCCGCCTACGCCTATTATGGCGGGTCCTATCCGGTCGTCCGGCGCCACTGGCATCGGCACCACCGCCATTGGTGAGACAAGCCGATCTGACCGCAAAAGAAGGCCGCGCTTCAGATAGGCGCGGCCTTTTCCTTCAGATCACTTGCGAAGTTTTCCGCTCACCACCATCCGCCGGACAACGGGTCGTGCCGCTCGAAGGCAAGCCGTCGCTCGGGTGCCCTTTTCGATGATTTGGCCGAACGCTTCGGATGCGTACGGGCCTCTGCGGAGACGCGGGGGGCCGGTTCTTTCTTGATCTGGCCGGACGGTGCGGCAGGCATGGCGGCCATGGCTTCACGCATTTGCAGCCGCGGTTCTTCAGGAATCGGATCGGCCTGCGCGATCTCAGGCATATCGGCGCGCGGCCGCGTATCGAATACGATCTTCTCCGGTAGCTTCCTTGCCGATGCGATCCGGATGATGGTTCTGTCAGGATCTGCCGTCGCTGCAGGCTCGCCCGGAGCCGGCAAGTACCGGTCGGCAGCGAACAGCAAGGCCAGCAGGACCCCGCCGACGAAGACGAAGTATCGAATGATCGGCATGACAGCCGCTCGCAAACAAGAATAAGGGGAAGGTATTGGGCGGGGCCGTGGTTGCGGGAGGCGGGCCGCCTGCTCAGCGACCCGCCTCCCGGGACTTAGTCGATCTCTTGGACGACCGTGCGCGTCGACGGATCGACCAGCATCACGCGTTCGCCCGAGTAGACGTAACGATACCTGGTGAGCGAGGGGCCCCAATCGGCGGGCACGGCCTCGAGCTCGACCTCGCGCGGCACCGGCTGGCCGACCACGATTTTCTCTCGGGTCTGCACCGGGCGCACCTTGTGTTCGGTCACGTAGGTACGGATCTTCGTGCGGTATTCGGGCTCGATCTGCACGGCGGCGGCATGGCCGGTGCCGGTGGTGGTGACGACGGTCGACTGCGCCAGCGCGCCGCTCGAGATCAGCGCAGCAGCCGCGCACGTCAGCATCAGCTTCTTCATGGGTATCTCCTCACCGCAGGATGCGGCGCTGCGAGAACCCGCGAATTGGTGACAAGGTTCCAAGATATTGCCACTTTTTCCCGACTCGATGCGACCTCGCACGCCCGAATTTGGCCGAAGGCAATCAGGCGGCGTTCGCTAAGGTCGCGGTGTCGGCTGCGACGGCGCAGCGGGTTGCTGCGAAGGTGCGGCGGGCGGCTTGGGCTGCTCCGCCGGCGCAACAGAATCTCCTCCGCCGTGCGGCACACAGGTGCCTACGTTGCTCAGCAGTCTTTTCGCCTCGAGATCGCGGGCCTTCCTGTAGTCGCTACGCCGGTCGATTCTTGCTGCGGCCACACGGTCCCAGGCGTCGAACGCATCGGAGTAGTGCTGTCGCATTTGCGCTTCGGCAGACAGGCAATCACTGAACTTGTCGAATACGAGATCGGTATTGACGGGGGCGACGCCACCCACGAGGACCACAAGCATCCATTTCATGGTGTCCGCCTACATTCGCGCCCGCGCATCGGGAACGGTGTTATGTCGGCAAAGTTCCGGGCCGCGTCGCCACCCGGTCGCGATGGAAAAAGGGCCCCAGCTCGGGGGGCGATTGGGAGCCGGGGCCATGTGTCACCCTTTTGGGAGGGCGCCGGGAAAGTTGGCAAGCGCGGGAATGTTCCGGCCCGATCTAACCGATATCAGCTTGTGCCCTAGTCTTTAGGCCAACATCTTCCACGACCAATAGATGCCTATCGCCATCTGGACTGCGAAAGCGGTGAAGCGCAGACTGACCGCGATAGGACTGCTCGAAAGGAGATGGATAATCGACTGCACGATTCGTGCGGCAAGAAACCAAGGCGCCAAGGGATCCGTAATCGCTGTTCTTGATGTCATGATCGCAATCGCCAATAGACCGCCAAAGATCGGCAGACCTTCGACGCAGTTGGCATGAGCACGGGCGAGGCGCTGCATAAACGGCGACAGTCCGGAATTGTCCGGCGTGAAGCCATTGGCTGCAACATCACCCGTCACCACAAGATAAGTTCGGATGCTTTCCATTAACACCAGCAGCAAGAGCGCCCACGAGATGAAACCTGTCAGCGCGTAGCCGGTATTGGACACTTTTTCCCTCCCAGGTCATTCTTTCCTCTCTTTTACATTAGCTGAAAGCAGTGATCTCCGCTCTGGGTCAAAGGCCGCTCTTGGCAACTTGTCCGATGCGGTTCGGGTCACCTTTGGAAAGCAGACTCCGCGGCGGGTTCGACCATGGCCCGCTACGGGCCAGCCGCGGACCAGTTAAAGTCCGCTCCCTTCAGGGCAATGGCTCAATTCAGCTTCTACCCCTGATGATCGACGAAGGTCGGCTGCATACTGTTCGATAATGCGCAGACCGCTCTGCCGCGCCTCGTCGTCGGTGCGCAGCGACTGCTCCGGGCATACCTTTCTTGGGGGCCGCCATGTGGCACAGGTGATCGCCTGAGGCCCGCAGACTTTGATCTAGTTCAATGGCTCTGGCCAAAGTCGCCACTGCCGTTAGCTCTGTGCATTTCGTTCAGGGGTGCCCACGCAAAAGCGCCGCCCACCACGCAAGTTACAATCGCGTGCATTCGCCGCTGGAGTCCGTTTAGGGACGATTATCGGAGCTCAGCTTGAGACGGGCAGGATGTCAGCTGAGGGCCAAAAAAAGACATCAGCTAAGTAGGCATTCAAGCAGGTCTGTCGTATAAATCGGCTACGAGGACCACTGCCATGGTTCATGACCGCCCAGCCCGGATCGAGCGCAGGTTGTCGGCGATATTGGCCGCCGATGTCGCTGGCTATTCACGGCTTATGCACCAAAATGAAGAGGCCACGCATACCAAACTGACAGCGCTCCTGGCACACGGGACGCCTGCCATCTCTGAGCACGGTGGTCGCATTGTCAAAAGCACCGGCGACGGGTTCTTGGCAGAATTTCCAAGCGCGGTGGAGGCGGTTCGGGCTGCAATACAATTCCAGAACCGCGTCAAGCAGCTTACGAACGCTGAGGCGGAAGACAGGCGTCTCGCCTTTCGTATTGGCATCAATGTTGGCGACGTGATTGTCGAGCCGCATGACGTTTTCGGTGATGGCGTAAACATTGCGGCACGGCTCGAGAATATCGCAGAGCCCGGCGGCATCTGCATCTCGTCTTCCGCATACGATCATGTCAAGGGCAGGGTCAGCGTCGAGTTCATCGATTTAGGCGAGCAAATTCTTAGGAACATCCATAGCCCGGTACGGGTCTATGCAGTTGTCCGTGCAAGACCTCGTTCGACGGCACAAGGCGAGAGCGCGAAGCCCGGCCCGCTGTCGCCACCTCGTCTTTCCATTGTCGTGCTGCCGTTTATCAATCTAAGCGGCGATCGCGAGCAGGACTATTTCGTCGATGGTGTAACCGAGAGTTTGACCACGGACTTGTCGCGTATCAGTGGTTCATGTGTGACAGCGCGGAACGTCTCCGTCTCAGACAAAAGGGGAGCAGTCGATGTACGGCAAGTCGGCCGCGAATTGAACGTTCGCTACGTGCTCGAAGGCTCAGTTCAACGCGGCGGCAATCGGCTTCGGATGAACGTGCAGCTGATCGATGCCATGAGCGGTCAGCATCTTTGGGCCGAGCGCTTTGAGAAGCCTATCGCCGACCTGTTCGATATGCAGGACGAGATCGTATCAAGGCTCGCGAATACATTGGGCGCCCAGCTTATCGTGGCTGAGGCACGACGAGCCGAGCGTACGCTGCATCCCGATGCGATGGATCTGTACTTCCAAGGCCGGGCGTGTGTGATGAAGGGACTTAGCCTTGAATGCTTGACGCAAGCGCGGAACTTCTTCGAACGCGCTCTAGAGTGCGACCCTGGCAGCGTCGAAGCAATGATTGGCTTGGCAAATGTTGACACGACAGTTGGAGGCAGCTTTACGACGGATGATGGGCCCGCGCGGCTTTCAGCGGCCGAGGCGATGGTGAATAAGGCACTGTCCATCAGGCCAAATTATACTTCGGCTCACTTGGCTCGGGGTTGGGTCCAGATCCTTACGAACCGGGCCGCCCAAGGCATTCGTGAATTTGAGCATGCGTTGGTGCTGAATCCGAATGAGGCCAACGCTCATGCCGCCCTTGGTTGCGCCAAATTCTATATGGGTCGTGCTACCGAGACCGAAGGCCATATACTAGAGGCTTTACGTCTCTCCCCACGCGACTTTCAAGCCTACCATTGGACGTGTTTTGTGGGCGTGGCCAAACTACTGCTTGGATCTGACGTCGACGCCGTCAGTTGGCTACGACGAAGCACTGAGGCGAATCGCAACTATCATCTCGCTCATTTGGCGCTGGCCGCTGCGTTGGGCCTGACTGGCGCCCTCGATGAGGCGCAAACTGCTGCAAGAACGGGACTCGCGCTCAACCCAGGTTTCACCATCCGCCGCTTCCTCGCCGCTCAACAGAGCAATAACCCAATTTACCTCGCTGGCCTCAAACGCTCGTGTGAAGGCTTGCGCCTCGCTGGCGTGCCCGAAGGGTAATGAGCGCTTCCGGTCGGAAGCCGACATCAGCGCCTTCCTGCCCTGAATCAACTTTGGATCAAAGCGCGCAGACGTCGCTATGAGAACGCGTTAACTGGAACGCAACTTCGGCTTAGAATCGACAAGCAGCTTGGTGTCATGCAAATCGCCGGGGTGGCGCTGCCTCAGTGATCTGCATGCAGCAATCGGCTCGCGACGTCCGTTCAGGGTCACAAGCGGCCCTCAGCGGACGTCACGAATGCGCGCGGGAAACATGTTGGATGTCAGCCGTGTCGGTGACGTACACCACTGTCCGAAAATTTCGCCGCGACGCATCTCCGGACCGCGTAGCGGCCAACTCGCAAGCTCGTGATCCACTGGGTCAATTGCATTCACTCGCCCGGAGCGATCGCGTTGCTCGGCGTCGGTCGGTCGGTGATCTGCTGGCCGAACAGGCTGCCGATCAGTTCGACCGCCGTGCGCGCGGTCCGGCCACGCTCGTCCAGGAAGGGATTGAGCTCGACGATGTCGACCGATCCCACCACGCCGGAATCGTGCAACAGCTCCATGATCAGGTGTGCCTCGCGATAGGTCGCTCCGCCCGGCACCGTGGTGCCGACGCCCGGCGCCACGCAGGGATCGAGAAAGTCGACGTCGAAGCTGACATGCAGCACGCCGTTGCTCGCCTTGACCCGCTCGATGACGCGTCGGATCAACACGGCGACGCCGAACTCATCGATCTCACGCATGTCGACCACCCTGATCCTGCGCGCGCGCATCAGCTCCTTTTCGAGCTTGTCGACTGAACGCGCACCGAACAAATCGAGCCTGTCCGGGGTGATCGAAGCGCGCGGATCGTCGCCGAGCAGGCCCTCGAGGCCGGGCTCGCCGCACAGGAACGCGGCCGACATGCCGTGCATGTTCGCAGTGATCGTCGTCTCCGGCGTGTTGTAGTCGGCATGGGCATCGAGCCAGAGCACGAACAGCTCGCGTCCACGCTCCTGCCAATGACGCGCCATGGCATTGACCGAACCCATGGACAGTGTGTGATCGCCGCCGAGAAAGATCGGCAGCGCGCCGGTTTTCGCAATCTCATAGCCTTTGCGGCTCAGAACGCGCGTCCAGCGCTGGATCTCGCGGTAGTGATTGGCCCTATCCGGCGGCCTGTCGGTGAGGTCCCCGACTTCGGCCACGGAAAGATCGCCGTAGTCGACAACCTCGAAATCCAGGCTTTCGAGCACTGTCGCAAGGCCTGCGGTGCGCAGCGCCGCGGGGCCCATCAAGGTGCCGCGCTGCGAAGCCCCCATGTCGATGGGAGCGCCGAGCAAGGCGATGCGCCGGCCTTGATCCGCCACGGTCCGATCGGTCACGGCTGTCTCCTGACATCAACGAGCCACCGCCAGCCTAACAGAGATTCGCACCCGTCGTTTCCCGGGGAAGGTCCGCCACGATCGTCCTATCGTCCGGAACAAAATCCCGCGCGCTGAATTGCCCATCCAAGGCCGGCACCCGCCGTAAACCACGGCGCCTGTCGCGGATAGCCAAAGGTCATCAAGACCCGCTGTTCAGAACGAGCGCTCGCGCGGATAGCCAAAGGTGCCGGCCCATCGTCAGGTCTGGAGGTCGCGCACTTGAGCACGGAGATACCGCAATCCACCTCGCAACCCGGCATGGCCGAACGTGCTATCGATACCGCGGCGGACGTCTCCCGCACGGTGGGTGAAGTCGCCGGAGGCCTGCACGCAGCGGTCGATCGTCTCACCTCTGCAATCGAGCAAGCACGAAAGCCCGGCGGAGCGCTCGCGACGGTCGCAGCGATCACGCGCGAGGCGCCGCTTTCGAGCCTCTTCGTCGCTTTCCTCTTCGGCGTCGCGGTCGCGCGGCGGCGATAGAACGAAGCCGCCCTGCTCAGGCAGCGCTGGCCGCGTCGAGCTCGGCCGCCAGGAATTGCTTTTCGAACGCCTCGGCCGGCATCGGACGGCCGAAGAAATAACCCTGTCCTTCCGCGCATCCCATGCTGACCAGGAAGTCGGCAGTTGCGCGGTTCTCGATGCCTTCCGCCACGACCGTGAGGCCGAGCTGCTTGCTGAGGCCGATGGTCGAGCCGACGATCGCAGCATCGTCGGAATCGGCCAGCAGATCGAGCACGAACGAGCGGTCGATCTTGAGCCCGTCGAGCGGAAACTTCTTCAGATAGCTGAGGCTCGCATAACCAGTGCCGAAATCGTCGAACAGGACGCGCACCCCGAGCTCCTGAATTCGCTTGAACATGTCGAGCACGCGGCGTTCGTCATGGATCAGGATGTCTTCGGTCACCTCGATTTCGAGCAGTGACGGGGTAAGCCCGGTCGCCTCGAGCAATGCCGCAACCGAATGCGCGAGATCGCCGGAATGAAGCTGCGAGGGCGACAGGTTGATGGCGACGCGCACGCCGTTGCCGGACAATTCCCAGTTGCGCGCCTGACGGCAGGCGGTCTCCATTACCCAGTTCGCGATCCGCTCTGACAGCGCCGAGGTGTTGACCACCGGCATGAACTCTCCGGGCGAGACGTAGCCGCGCACCGGATGCCGCCAACGGATGAGCGCTTCGGCCCCGATAAGGCTGCCGTCGATCAGACGAACCTGGGGCTGGTAGAACAGTTCGAACTCGCCGCGATCCGCCGCAAGCGCCAACTCGCTCTCCAGCGTCAGCCGGTTCTCCAGCTCCTGCCTGATCGCAGCCTTGAAGATCACATGGCTGCCGCGCCGCGTCGTCTTTGCCTTGCTCAACGCCAGATGAGCATTGCTGAGAAGTTCGTCGGCGCCCTGTCCGCCGTCGCCATGGACCGCGACGCCGATGCTGATCCTGACGCGATGCTGGCGCGTGCCCGTCGCAAGCGGCGTTTCGAATGCACGCGCGATCCGCTCGGCGAACTTCGCGATCGGCTCACCGCCATCTGCGGCTTCGCGCGCAATGGCGAATTCATCTCCGCCGAGCCGGGCGACGATCGCCCGATCTCCGGCCTGCCCCTCCAGGCGAATGGCGACCGCCTGCAGCACCAGATCTCCCGCCGAATGCCCCAGCATGTCGTTGATGCCCTGGAAGCCGTCGAGCCCGATGACGAGCAACGCGACCTCGCGGGGCCGTCGCTCTGCATTCGCGATCATGCCGGCCAGTCCGGCATGCAGCGTGTTGCGATTGGCAAGACCGGTCAGCGCGTCATGTTCAGCGAGATATTTGACGCGTTCGGCTTCCCGCTTGCGGACCGAGATGTCGCGCAGGATCGCGCCGTACTGAAAGCCGTCCGTTCCCTGCCAGCCCGAGAAGCTCGCCTCGACGGCGAAGGTTTCGCCATTCTTGCGCCGGCCCTCGAACTCGACGACGACCGCCCCGCCCGGAACCAGCAGCGCCTGGCGCGCGGCGTCATGCATGGACGGTCTTGCATCACCGTCCGCCGCCACCGCGCATAGCGTTTCGAACGGACGGCCGATCATCTCCGCCGGCGCGTAGCCGAAGATCGCGCTCGCGCCGGGATTCCAGACCGTGATCCGGTGATCCTCGTCGGTGCAGACGAGACCGTCGCCAAGCGACATCGCGATGCGGTGAAAGCGGCTCTCGGCGATGCGTCCCAGGAGACTACGGAAATCGATTTCGTCCAGCGCAATCGCGGCCAGATAGGCGACGATCGCGATGTGGAATAGCGATGTGTCGATGACGAGGGGCCATCTTGCCTGCACGAGGGCCGCGACCAGCTCGATAGCCAACCCGGAGGCGATCAGGACCGCGACGCGAATTCCTGGCGCGAGGCGGCGCCACGAATACATCATCAGCAGGCAGATCACGCCCAGACCCAGGATCATGCCGATATCGGATGTCCAGTGCAGCATCCGGCCCTGGAGGATCGATTCTGCCGCAAGCGCCTGGAGGACCGGCCCCGAGACGAGCTTGCCGTTGGGAACGCTGAACCGGTCACCGAGCTCGAGCGCGGTGGCGCCGACAATGATCTTCTTGCCTCTCACCTTGTCGAGAGCAGCGGCATCGCCGCGCAACGCGTCGACATAAGAGACGCTCGGAATGGAGGTTGCACGAAGGCTGAAGTCGATCAGGAAGGGCGGCCGCCGGTTGGCGTCCTGCCCGGCCAGCACCACGGCCATCGACGGCATCAAGGCATCGCCGAGCTTCTCGCCGAACGGATAGCGGCGAACAAGTCCGTCGGATTCGACCGCGACGTTGACGACGGCCGGCCACGACTGGTTGCTGAAACCCTTCAGGGGGCGATTGATGTGCGCCGTGCCGCCATTCGGCGTCGGCTGCTTGAAGGACGGCAGGATCGTCGAGCCGCCGACATCGCGGAGCGCCTTGACGAAGGCCTCGTCGGACGCCGGATCGGAAGGCGTGCTGAAATCGACGTCGAAGGCGATGTCCCCCGCGCCCGCCGCCTCGAGCCTGCGCAACAGCTCCGCGTGAAGCCGGCGCGGCCACGGCCACACCCCGATCTGATCGATGGACGGTGCGTCGATGGCCACTACGACGACATTGCCGCTGGCCGCACGCGATTGCCAGCTGAATCGCAGGTCGGTAAGCGCGTTGCGAAGCGCACCATGCCATCCCGTGGACAGCACGATCGCAAGCGCGATCACGACGAGAATATGCGGCCGATAACGTTTCACTCCACCCTCCTGCGCACCCGCTTCTGCAGGTGCGCCCCTCATCCCCTAGGAAATCGCTTTAATGTCTGTTGTGGCCACGGCCATTGCTGCCGTTACCGCCGCCATTCCCATTGCCGTTACCATTGTTGCCCCAGCCATTGCCGGTGGCGCCGCTGTTGCCGTTGCCGGCGCCATTGCCGTTGTTGCCATTGCCGGAATTGCCGTTGCTGCCGGCGTTTCCGTTGTTGGCGGTAGCTTCCGCTATCGCGGCGCCTGGGTTCGATGAGCTGCTGCCAGCCGTTGCAGCACCGCTTGTCGTCGCCGCAGTCTGGACGGCGTTGTTGGACGCTGCCGTGCTGGTCTTGTTTTCGCTCCAGACCGTCTCGGCACCCGTGCTGGCGTTGGCGTTGCGCACCTGTCCGGGTGCCACTGCGCCGTGGGCGAGCCCATTCGTGACCTTGTGGACATTCAGCTTGACCTCGCCGAGCGAGCTCGAGATGCGCACGACGCCGGCCTTGGAGACATGACCTCCAGCCGCCTGATGCGACGGCTTCGGCACGCCAGCCGCCTTGGCCCCCTTGTCGATCGGACCGAGCGCATGGATCGCATGGCCGCTCGCGGCATTGCGCGGCGCCGACAGGCCCGATTTCGGGACGGGGACACGCTCGATCGTCGAGGCGCGCGGCTTGCCATGCTCGATCGGATTGAACGTCCCCGCGCCGCTCAAGCTGAGACCAGGCTTGCCGTGCTCAAGCACGGTGGCCGCTTGTCCCGGCATGACCTGGGCAATCTGTCCCGTCTTGAAGTCGGAGACTTCGACCTGGCCGCGGAGCACGCCGACCTTGGTGCTGCCAGCTCCCACCGTGACGCTGAACTGCGTTCCCTTGACCACGGCGGCGAGATAGGGCGT
Source organism: Bradyrhizobium shewense (assembly GCF_900094605.1). GTDB lineage: Bacteria > Pseudomonadota > Alphaproteobacteria > Rhizobiales > Xanthobacteraceae > Bradyrhizobium > Bradyrhizobium shewense. Next base: position 31,174 of record NZ_FMAI01000023.1, read on the forward strand.
CTCGACCTCGAAATGCTTGACGTTGCGCTTCTCGACCTCGAGCAGGATCGATCCCGCCTGCTGGATGATGGTGGTCGAAAGCCCCTCCTTCTTCTCCGAGGGCAAGCCGACCACGGAGTTGGGAGAGATCAGAATGGTTTCCTCGCCGCGGACGAGCAGCACCCGGCCGTTGCGTCCGGTGCGGATGGTATTGCCAGGCTTGAGCGACTCTTCCCGGTTCAGCGACACCGGTTGCGCGCCCTCGGTCGCGATCCACACCTCACCGGTGGCCTTGCTGACCGACCAGACGCCATCCTCCGCGGCGAACGCAGCGGAAGCCGTTCCAAGGGTCAGCGCCGCCACGAAGGCACACCGCATTCCAATTCTGCGAAGCATGACGATCCTCAGTCCGCGTTACAGCCGGGGCTGAGGGGTATCCGAAAATCACTCAAGAGAGGATTAGCGGCAAGCGGCCAGTGCAGTGGCAGCATTAACCAATCATTGACCATAAAAAACTATGAAAAATCATGCGGATAACGAACCCTTACCGCCCCATCGCAAAGTCTCCGTCAAACTACGGAGGAAGATTCGGGACGTGCGTCGAGCAGCGGCATCTCATTACCGCGTTGGCAGTGCTGATACCGATCTTTGCGGGAATTTCCCAGGGGTTCGCACAACAGGCGAACCAGCCGGGTTTTGATCCGCGCCAGCCCGAGAAATATTTCGATAACCAAACCGAGCGGGAATCGCTGAGCCGGCCTTCGGTCCAGCTTCCGAGCGTCAGGCAGCCCAACACCGGCGGCGATACCAAACTGCAATTCGTGCTGCGGGGCATCGACGTCAGTGGCGCACACACCGTGTCCCAAGATCGGATCGCCACGATCTATCTGCCCTATCTCGGCAAGCAGGTCTCGCAGGCGGATCTCGCCGCGATCGCCGGCGCGATCAGCGATCTCTACCGCGCCGAGGGATTCCATTTGAGCCGGGCCATCGTGCCGCCGCAGGACATTGCCGACGGCCGGGTGCGGATCCAGGTGATCGAAGGCGCCATCGTGCAGGTCGAGCTAAAAGGCGACGGCGCCGAGCAGTTCGGCGTAAGGCCGATGCTCGGGCCGGTTCTGGCCGAGCAGCCGTCGCGCCTTGCAACGCTCGAACGCCAGCTCTTCCTGATCAACGGCAGGCCGGGCGTCCGGATCACCGATACCGCGCTGGAGGAGATCGGTGGCGCGACCGGCCGCTTCCGTCTCACAGTTGTTTTGAAGACCTGGCACGTCTTCTCCTCGTTCGGTCTGGACAATCTCGGATCATCTTCCGTTGGCCCGTGGCAGAGCTACGCCACCGGCGCGTTCAACTCCTACCTCACGCCCGGCGACACGCTGGCAGTCAACCTGTCGACAGTTGCCAACGATCCTCGCGAGCTCGGCTTTGCGCGGCTGTCCTACGACACGCCCGTCGGCGTCGACGGCGTACGCCTCGGCGCTTCCGTCCTGTACAGCGCGGTCCGGCCGGGCGATGCCCGCCGCCTCGACAGCGACATCACCACGACAGAGGCGTTCGAGCTGCGCGCCAGCATCGTCCCGCTGCAATCGCAATCCTCCACGCTCACGCTGACTGCGGCGACGACCTTCAGCAATGTGTCCGAGCACGACCGTTACGGTCCCTGGTACAATGACCATATCAGGACCGCGAGCCTGACCGCCGACTACCGGCTGCAGGATCGCTTCGGCGGCACCAATCTTGCGACACTGACCTATCGCCAGGGCCTCGACATCTTCGGCGCCTCGCATTTCGAGGACGACCTATTGTCGCGCGACGGCGCATCCTCGAACTTCTCGGTGCTGAACCTCTGGTTCACGCGCTACCAGACGCTCAATGATACCTGGTCGCTCAAGCTCTCCGCGGCGAGCCAGACGGCATCGCGGCCACTGTTCACCTCGCAGCAATTCTATCTCGGCGGCGCGGCCTTCGGCCGGGGCTATGGCGCAGCCGAGATCAGCGGCGACAACGGCCTTGCCGGCTCGCTCGAACTGCGCTTCGACCAGAAGCTCAGTTTCCGCTACTGGACCGGCTATCAGCTCTACGCCTTTGGCGACGCCGGCGCCGTCTGGAACGACGGTTACCGCCTGAGTGACGGCCTGTCGCTCACATCGGCCGGAGCCGGTGTGCGCTTCTTCCTGCCAGAGGATATCCAGGCCGATCTCGGCGTGGCGGTGCCCTTGAGCTACCGGGCACCGGACAACGAGCGCCGCAGCCCCCGCTTCCTGTTCACCCTGTCGAGCGCGTTCCGGCTCTGCCCCGAACGCGGCAAGTCCGGCTGTCTGTAGCCACCCCGTCGTTCGCGCGGTGAGCTTGGCATGCGGTCCTTTTTGCGGGCTTGCTCACAGACTTGCCTAAATTTAATCCCGTAAGCTGCTCACGATCGCTCGATCCGGGAGTTCCCAATGACCATGTTCAGTCAAATGTGATTTGAGATGAAACCATGAAGAGGGTGTTTGCAATCCTGGCGTTTCTCTGCGTCCTTGGCGTCGGGGAATATTTCGTCGTTAGTCGGTTCGCGATCCGCCATGAGACTTTGGCGCTGTTCGACGCCTCGCGGCAGCGGCCTATCTCGGTCGACGTGGCGGTGCGGCGCGACTACGAGACAAAGGCCAATCTCGGCCTCTGGAAGCTCCCGCTCGCCATCATCAGCAACGGCAACACCGTCAAGGCCACCGAATACTCCTTCCTCGCCAACGTGCTCGCCGCGCGCGGCTATCTGGTTGCCAGCATTCAGCAGGATCTGCCGAGCGATCCGCCGCTGATGACCCATGTCGGTCAGCAATATGTCGGCCGGCGCGAGGTCTATATCCGCTGCGAAGCCAACATTCTTTTCGTGCTGGACAAGCTGAAAAAGCAACAGGAGAACGTCGATTACGACCACGTCACCCTCGTCGGCCACTCCAATGGCGGCGATGTCTCCATGTATGTTGCCCATCAGCACCCGGAGCTGGTGTCGAAGGTGATCACGCTGGACAATCTGCGGGTGCCCTTCGTGGTCAGCGACGGCATGAAGATCCTGTCGTTCCGGTCGAAGGACCCGCATTTCGTGACCGATCCCGGCGTGCTGCCGACGCCGGAAGAAGCCAAGGCGCGCAGTATCGACATCGTTCACACCGGCGCGCAGCACACGGAAATGAGCGATCGCGGTCCCAACGCGGTCAAGGAGAAGATCCAGGAAACGCTCGACCGCTTCCTGCGCGACAGCGCCAGCAGCGCGCTCGCGCCGGCTGATACGAAAACCCCGATGATCATGAATCCGGGCGACTATTAGCCGGGAACGCTTGCGGCAGATCAAGGCGGCTCCGAGGCGCCGGGATAAAAGGGCGATATAGCCTCGGAGAGACACGTGTCGCACTACATTGAAAGTCTGGATACGAGAAATCTCGATACGAGAAGTCTCGACACGAGAAGTCTTGGCCTGCCCGCGGCGAGGATGCCGGCTTTCCTACGGCATCTCTATCGTTCGGTCCGCAAGCTGCTGCGGTCGATCATCGCCCGGATTGATCTCTCGAAATTTCCGGGATCGTGCTGCGGATGAGCATGGCGGCCGCTAATCGATGCATGAAAGTTACCCTATGCACCCGCATTTGAGACGAATTTGCCTGCTGCTTGCCATAACCTCGAGCTTCGGCACATCGTCGGCTCTCGCGGCCGATGCCGGTCACGGTGCGGACCTCGCCAAACGCTGGTGCGCAAGCTGCCATGTCGTCGCGAACGGCCAGACCCAGGCGAGCGCCGACGTCCCCTCCTTTATCTCCGTTGCGCGTAGACCGGATTTCAGTCCGGAGAGGCTCGCCTTCTTCCTGCTTGATCCGCACCCGAAGATGCCGAATTTTCCCCTGAGCCGAACCGAAGCCGGCGATATCGCGGCCTACATCGCATCGCTGCGCTAGAGCATGATCCGGAAAAGTGCGCAGCGGCTTTCCGAAAGGATCATGGCTTAAACAACACCCTAAAGCGCGATGACGATTCATCCTGATTGCATCGCGCTTTAGTCGCGCGCCGAGCACGACGCTGCCACACATGCAAATCCCTGCCGGTGGGCCGACAGGGATCAGCAGAAGGGATGACGGACGACGAATGTGGTCGTTCGGTGGCCTGTCATCGACCTGCAGCGCACACGCAGAGAATCAGGACTTCCCTTTGCCCGATTGCATGAGACTGCCGGTCATCTGGCGCATGTGATCTCCGGCGCTGGTGAACTGGCTGCGCAGAAAATCGGACTGGATTCGCATCGCTTCCTGAAGGTCGGTGGCATGAACCAGCTTGCGCGCATGCTCGAAGGCCGACTTCATGTTCTGCTCAGTGAAAACCAGCGCCTGCTTCGACACCTCCGTCCCTGGTCCTGGAACGGACGACATCGATTTGGTGGCGGCGTCGAAAAACATGCCGAATGCTTTCTCCGCCTGATCAATTGTCTTCTCGGCCAGGTCGCGCAGTTCGGCCGGAACTTCGAGCTTCGGTTCGATCATGGTCGCACTCCTCCCATTTTCCCAATTGAATACCACACTTGCCGGATCGCCTTCCAGCGGCCAGCCGCGTGGAAACGTCGCCGGCGGTCCGGCTCCGGCGGGAAAACGAACGGGAAAATGAACGAGACGGCGTAAGGCCGGCGCGCGGCCCGGGCTCAGGACAAGGGGTGCTCGGGAAGAATTTCTTCGGTGGCGAGGTCTTCGACCAGCTTGATGACCTCGAAACGCTGTCGTGGCGCGAGCTTCAGAAACGCGCGGAGCAGGCGCAGGCTTTCGACCGTGCCGCTTGCGGGCGCGCCGAGCTTGAGGTGCAGTTCAGCCGCGAAATTGAGGTTTTTCATCTCGCACCTATGACAAGCATCGGCTTCGTGACCCGCTCAAGAACCAAACGCCATAACAAGACGCCATAACAGGACCTATGGCGACGAACTCTCGGCCGGGTGGCCCCGGCAGGTTGCACGCCGAACGACATGTCCAAACGACCGGCCCAACCAATTGGTTGCAATTATGTCAAGGAACAACCCGTCCGGCAAGCCCAACAGTGGTCATAGCGATGCTTCGTCTGCATCGCACCACGGCAATTCCGGATAACAGGTATATCGACCGCCGTCACCCACCTGCGTCAAGAAGCGTCATCAATCACACACAGCCCTGATCGCCGTTGATCGGCACAACGTTTCCGCTTGTTTCCGACATGAACGGACATTCGGCTGCGAATGAGCGCTTCTCAGCGCCTACACGTAATTGTTGAGTGCGGCCTCGGCGGTTGTATTAACGGCGAATAACGATCGATCTCGCAAGCCGGATATGTTTCCGCCCGTGAACCGTTGTCCATGAACGAACGACCAAGCCGTTGCGACACGGCCACGCGGACAACGGGCGCCATGGCTGAAAACTCTTCGATTCGGGCGCGCCTCAGCACCAAAGGACGACGGCATGCTTTCTCGCTGCGATCTCATCAAGGGCGCCGCGGTCGCGCTTTTCACCCTCTCGATACAAGGCGCATGGGCGCAGGAGACCAAGATGAACCTGTTCAAGATCGTCACCATCAAGGACGAGATCGTCGTCGGGTTGTCGGCGGAGGAGCTTCAGGCGCTCGGCGGCAATGATGCGAGCGCGGTTGCGCACGCGCTGGCGCAGAAGGGCGATCTCACGGTCTGGCAATATAACGTGCATCGCGGCCCGAACGGCGAATTGCAGCAGGCACCGACCGCCAGGATCGGGCTTTTGGCTAACGCCTCGCTCCGCGTCGAACCCTATTCGACGCCCTACCAGATCGTCCCGCATCCGTGAGCGGCAGACTGGCACGCCCGCGGCCCAAACCGCAGGCGTGCCGTTGTCATCTGCGCCGCCCTGCCTGCCGTGTCCCCGTTTCCGTCGCAAAGCCGTAGATCAGCGCCAGCCGGTCGAGGCACTCGCGAAAGCGTCGCGCAAAATAGTCGTTCCAGCGCTGCGTACGGACGGCACGACGCTGCCCGATCTGATCCATGGTCAGGCCCAGCACCAGCACGTCGTGCACCAGCGCAGCGCCGTCGGTCCCGAGTTCGCGCTCGACCTGGTTCAGCCGCAGCACCGCCTGGCGCTGGCTCTCGGTGACCGGCTCGCGCGTGCGCGCGCCATCGACATATTCGCGGGTCGGGTCCATCGCCTGAGGGCCCCGCTCCGCTCTCTCCCAATCGTTTTGGAAGGCGCGCCCGCCGAGATATTGCGCCTCATCGATCTGGTGGTGGGCGTGCAGCCGTCCCAGCGGATCGCCGCGGATCGACCGGATCGCCACGATCTTCTCGCCAACATCGAGCGCCAGCGGATTGTCGACCTCGACCTCCGCCACTTCGGCATTGAACGGCACGTCGCGGGACCGCCGGTCGTAGATCTGTGCCAATTTGTAGGACTTGTTGCGTCGGACACGAGCCACTTGGATACTCCTTGCGAAATCGACGATGGAACGGGTGAGAGTTCAGGCCGCGAACACGAGCTTCAGCACGACGGGACCGGGGGCACGGGCAGACGCAGCCCCGGAGCGACGCGTCAGGCCCGCATGCGGCGCGCAATAGCTGGAGGCCGGCTGGCGCGGATGGCCGCAGAAGGCGATCTCCTCCCCGTCCTTGTCGCCGCCATAGGGATAGCGGCAGTCAGCCGGCTCGAGGTCGACCAGCTGGATCAGGCGCGGCTGAACGCCGACGCAGCGCAGCTTCAACCGCACCGCAGGCTTCATTGCGGACTTCGGCGGCACGTTCAGGTTCGGTAGCACCGCGCGGCGCGGCGAAACCGGAGCCTCACCCGGCAAATATGGCGCGACCGACGGGCTCACGATCCATTCCGGTATGACGAGCCCGAGCCGCTTCGCGCGGCCGATCACTGCATTGCGCGTGTAAGCCGTTCCAAACCTTGCGTTAATCTGCCTTCCGATCTCCGCATAAGACATGCCTTTGAGAAAATAGTCGCGAAGCGCGTCGGAGTGCTCCGACGGCCAATGGCCCGGTTCCATGCTGCTGTCCTGTGATGCGCCTCCTCCGATCGCACGACCGGCGGCGAAACAGACATTCCGGTATTCCGAAGCTTAAGTCAAGCAATAATTCTGATATTCATAATTGCAATAATTCCGAATTTCGGATTACAAGAGCGAGACGTTGGGTAATCGAGGGAATCACCATGTTGGACGTTGCAATGATCGAGCGGGGCCTGGAAAAGACGGGCAAGAGCAAGGGCGGCCTGGCGGCGGCCATGGGCGTGCGGCCCGGCGCGGTCTCGGAGATCCTCGGCGGCGAACGCCTGGTGAAGGCCTCGGAGATCATTCCGATCATGGAGTATCTCGAGCTCAATCTCGCGCCGATCATGGGCCGCGTCGGCGCCGGCGCCGTGATCGAGCCGGATTACGAGCAGGTCCCCCCGGAGGGTCTCGGCGACATCGCGCTGCCCTTCCCGATCATGGAAGAGACTGTCGCCTTCGAGATCGTGGGCGATTCGATGCTGCCCAAATACGAGAGCGGCGACGTGATCGTGGTCTACAAGGACCAGCGCCATCCGCTGTCGAGCTTCTACGGCGAAGAGGCTGTGGTTCGCCTCAAGACCGGCGAGCGCTATTTGAAGACGATCGAGCGGGGAAAAAGCCCCTCGGTCGTCAACCTCACGAGCTTCAACGCCAAGCCGATCGTCGGCGTGAAGCTCGAGTGGGTGGGTGAGATCTGCCTGTCCATGCCCAAGGGCCAGCTCGAGCGGCTGCGCGCCAAGTCGGCGCGCCCACGCAAGAAGGGCAAGTAGGGGCCTCGCACGGCCAGCGGTTTCGCTTTTTTAGAAATCGCTCTTGACTTGATTCCGTTTATAATCTGCCGCACACCCCGCAATGGGGGCGCGGCAGAGTCGTTTTGATGCAATATTTCGTCGTGATGATCGACTATGGACGGCGGGGCCGCGAGGCGGTCGTCGACCCCGAAATCACAAGGCGTGAGGTCATCTCCCGCATCGCCTCGGGCGAATACCGGAATGTCTCGTTCGTCCACGAGATCGCCGGGAGTTCGGTCGAGGACGTCATCGAGGCGATCCTGACCGAGGCCGCCCTGCCCCGGATCCCGCCCGAGGATATCGACCTCCAGGCCCTCCGGCTCGATCACGCCCGCGATCTGCGCAAGCACGAACGGACGTGACGCAGGCCCGTAAGGAGCCTCCGTCACCGTCGGCCCGGACGTTACACCAGAAGGACGGTCGACCCCGTGGTTTTGCGTGCGGCGAGATCGGCATGCGCCTTGGCGGCGTCCTTCAACGGATAGGTCTGGTGCACCTCGATCTTGACCGCGCCGGACTTGACGACGTCGAACAGCTCGTTCGCCATCGCGACCAGATTTTCGCGCTTGGCGGCATAGGTGAACAGCGTCGGACGGGTGACGTAGAGCGAGCCCTTTTGCGCGAGCAGGCCGAGATTGAGCGGCTCGACCGCGCCGGAGGACTGACCGAACAGCGCGGCGACGCCGAGCGGAGCGAGGCAATCCAGCGATTTCAGGAACGTGTCCTTGCCGACGGAGTCGTAAACCACGGGGACCTTCTTGCCGCCCGTGATCTCGTCGACCCGCTTCACGAAATCCTCGCGGGTGTAGATGATGACGTGGTCGCAACCATGCGCCTTGGCGAGCTTGGCCTTCTCGTCGTTGCTGACGGTGCCGATCACGGTCGCGCCGAGATGCTTGGCCCACTGGCTCAGGATCAGACCGACGCCGCCGGCCGCGGCATGCAGCAGGATGGTATCGCCGGCCTTCACCCGATAGGTCTGCCGGATCAGATATTGCGTGGTGAGACCCTTCAGCATCATCGCCGCTGCGGTCCTGTCGTCGACCCCCTCAGGCAGCTTCAGCAAGCGGTCCGCGGGGATCAGCCGCGCCTCGGAATAGGCGCCGAGCGGCGAGGCGCCATAAGCGACACGATCGCCCGGCTTCAGATCGGTGACACCGGGCCCGACCTCCTCGACGACGCCTGCTGCCTCGCTGCCGAGCCCGCTCGGCAGTTGCGCCGGATACAGGCCGGAGCGGTTGTAGATGTCGACGAAATTGAGGCCGACGGCGGTGTGGCGGATGCGCGCTTCGCCCGTCCCGGGCTTGCCGACGCTGACCTCCTCCCAGACCAGGACTTCCGGACCGCCGGTCTTATGAAAACGAATGGCATGCGTCATGGGCGTTGCTCCCTTATCGTTGGTTGAGGATCCAAAAAACCGGATTGGCCGCAGAAATAGGCATTCGGTCTGCCCGTTACAGTACAGACACGTAACAAGAATGTCACAGCGCGCGACAAACGTCCGCCGTTCCATCTCCGTTCGATAGAGTTGATGACGCGCCTGGAGCGACCGGCAGTAGCTTCTGCGCGGGGTTTGGTTGTCACCTGCGAAGGAGAGCCGAGATGCCAGCTTATGTACAGCATCATCAGGACATCGAGATCGCGCCTGTGAATTGCCCGACGTGCATGGGGTTCCTGCCGATGTATGTGCGCGAGGTCGAACCGCATTGGAGCCTTGCCAAGATCGACTTTGTCTATGAATGCGCCGATTGCGGCGCCGAGGTCAGACAGACGATCCGCAAGCCGGAGCAGCTGCGGCACTGATCGCGCGAACGGCGAGCCGCGCAAATATCCGCGCCGACACGTATTGCGTCGAGCGGAAAAAAGCGCCGTCCGTGCGGGTCTGATGCCTCCCAAACGAGGCTTGTTCTTTGCCGGGAACGCAGGCAGAACAAGCCTCAAGCAAGACCTTTGGGAGCGCCCTTTCGTGGCTGATCAGAAGGCCTCGACTTCGATCGAGGCAGTGGAGAGCGGCCTCGCCGCGCAGGGCTATATCGCGAGCCGGCAGATCGCGACCGCCGTCTATTTGTCGCAGCAGATCGAGAAGCCGATCCTCGTCGAGGGCCCCGCGGGCGTCGGCAAGACCGAGCTTGCCAAGGCGATCGCGGCCTGGCGCGGCATGAAGATGATCCGCCTGCAGTGTTACGAGGGTCTCGACGAGGCCAAGGCGCTCTACGAGTGGAAATACGCCAAGCAGCTTCTCTATACGCAGATCCTCAAGGACAAGCTCGGCGAAGTCCTCGGCGGCGCGCAGACGCTGCATGCTGCGCTTAACCAGCTGCACGATTTCGGCGACGTGTTCTTCTCCAAGGAATTCGTCGAGCCACGCCCCCTGCTCCAGGCGCTTGAGCAGCCGGGCGGCTGCGTGCTCCTGATCGACGAGATCGACAAGTCGGACGCCGAATTCGAATCCCTGCTGCTGGAGATCCTGTCCGATTTCCAGGTCACGATCCCCGAGCTCGGCACCGTCTCGGCCATCACGCCGCCGACGGTGATCCTCACCTCCAACAGCGAGCGTGACCTCGGCGACGCCCTGAAGCGGCGCTGCCTGCATCTGCATATCGGCTTCCCCGAGCAGCGGCTCGAGGAGCGCATCGTCGAAAGCCGGGTGCCCGGCATCTCGCAGGCGCTGCGCCGGCAGATGGTCGGCTTTATCCACGAGATCCGCTCGCTGGATCTGAAGAAGCTGCCGTCGGTCAGCGAGACCATCGACTGGGCGCGCGTGCTGGTGCTGCTCCAGGCCACGGAGCTCGACACCGAGATCGTCAAGGACACGCTCAACGTGCTTCTGAAATACGAAGCCGACATCGAGGCAGCAGCGCCGCAGGTGACGACCTTCATTGCCAAGGCGGCACGGTCCAACGTCTTCGGTTGACGCCGATGCGCGAGAATCTCCATCGTTTCTTTCGGGCGGCACGCGGTGTCGGCGTTCACGTCTCGCCTGCCGAGAGCATCGATGCGATGCGCGCTGTGTCGCAGGTCGGCTTTTCCGATCGCACCGTCCTGCGCGACGCGCTGCTTCTGACGCTCGCCAAATCGCAGGACGAGAAGCTCGCGCTCGGCGACTGCTTTGATCTGTTCTTCAGCCAGCCGGAACCGCGACAGGATCAGACCGAAGCCAACAGCGAGGAGAACGCCTCGCAGGATCCGGATCAGTCGCCCTCCTCCGGCTCGGCCAGCGAAGCGGACGAGGGACAGCCTCCCGAGGGCTTGGGCCCGCTCGCGCAGATGCTGCTGTCGCAGGACCGCAACACGATCGCAGCGGCGATTGCCAACGCTTCCGGCGCGGCCTCCCTGTCAGATATCCGCTATTCCACCCAGCGCGGGATCTTTTCCAGCCGCATCCTCGACGCCATGGGGCTCCAGCGCCTGCGCGACGATCTCGACGCGTTGACCGCGACCAACCCGGCACTGGCCGAACGTCTGCGCGCCGCGCTCGACGCCTTGCGCGAAGCCGTGCGCGACACCGTCTCGCAGGGGCTTGCGCTCTACGCCCGCGAGGAGGCCGAAAATCTCCGCAACGAGATCCTTCGCAACGCGCCGCTCGCCCGCATCGAGCGGCGCCAGGTCGCGGAGATGCGCGCCCTCATCCGCCAGATCGCGCGGCGCCTGCGCGAGCGCTATTCGAAGCCGCGCAAGCGCCAGCGCCGCGGTCATCTCGACGTCCGCCGCACACTCCGCCGCAATGCGGCCTGGGGCGGCGTGCCCTTCCTCACCGCATGGAAGCGCAAGCATCGTGACCGGCCGAAGATCGTGGCGCTCTGCGACGTCTCCGGATCGGTCGCGCAAGTCTCCGATTTCTTCCTGCTCCTGATCCACTCGCTGCATGAGGTGGTCGACGACGTCCGCTCCTTTGCCTTCTCCTCGCACATGATCGAGGTCAGCGAGATCCTGGAAAAGAAATCGCCGGAAGAGGCGATGGCCGAGATCATGTCCAAGGTCGGATTCGGCTCGTCCGATTTCGGCTCTTCGCTGGTCGATTTCGAGAAGGACTTCATGAGCACGCTGACGCCGCAGACCACGGTGATCGTGCTCGGCGATGCCCGCAGCAACAACCTCGACCCGCGTGCCGACATCCTGCGCCGCATCTCCGAGCGCTCGAAGCGGCTGGTCTGGCTCAATCCCGAAGGACGGCTCGCCTGGGGCTTTGGCGATTCCGAGATGCCGCGCTACGCGACCTTCTGTACGGTCGTGCGCCAATGCGCCACCGCGCAGCAGCTCGAGCGCGCGGTGTCAGATATCGTGGCGACTTATCAGTAGGTCTTGCTCGCGGCCAGCGTCAGTTCCGCGCAAGCTCCGTCTGGCCGATATTGCACTCCCGGAAGTGATAGGCAATTTCGTCGAGCGCGCGCTGCTCCCATTCCTCGGCTTGCGCGAGCCAGAAAACCCGGCGATCGAAATCGAGCGCGGCGCGCTCCCGGCACAGGGACTCCTGACTGCGAATTTTGACCAGCCTGTTCATGCACTCCACTCCTGCAGCGTGAAGTCATTCCCCGGGAGTCACCGTAACAGAGTCCTCAACCTTTCGCTTCACGATTTCTGTGCATATTGCGACGCAGAATGGGACAGCAGCGCTTCCCGTGCATCGCGACAACTTGCAGTGCAGCATCAAACCGAATTCATCAATATGTGATCGACGCTCGGGACGATATTCGCAGTCGAACGATCTTTACTCTTGTGGTGCAATGAAGTGCGGCAATTCGTGAAGAGAGGTTCTAAACAGCGCACCGAATTCCCGACTCATTGTCGTCGCATGGTCTTCATGCAGCGTCGCTAACAGAGGCGCGCGAATGGTACTATCGCTTGAGGCAACATGAGCAACGACGTCGACTTCGATCTTTCGCCGGACCAGTGGGAAGCCCTGCGCACACTTCGTAACCCGGTATCGAGCGGTCGCCTCTCGAAGGCCTATCTTATCGAAAGTCTGGTCAAGTTCGGCCTCGTTGTCGTCAATGACGGCGTACCCGTGATGACGCCCATCGGACGCAAGGCGCTCGTGCGCGGATCATGCCGGCTGCTGGATCTTGCGGCGTGACACGATGCCTTTCGTTTCGGCGAAGGCATAACGACTGACGGCGGGTCCCGCGGCTTCCTCCCCACGCGACTGTTCGGCGAGATAGCGTCGCGCCCTTGACACAGAGCGACGTCCTGTGCCGCTTTCCGGAAACACCGCGACAATCTGGCACGGTTGTTGCTCCTTTTTGACGTCCAAGTCGCGTCAAACCGGGAGAATCCACCATGTCGACCATCACCGCGGCGCCCGCCGCCGAGCCGAAGCCGCTCTACACCTCGCTGTTCGTCCAGGTTCTGGCCGCGCTGGTGCTTGGCGTCATCCTGGGCATGGCCGTCCCGGATTTCGCGATCGGGCTCAAGATCCTCAGTGACGCCTTCCTGAAGCTGATCTCGATGATCGTGGCGCCGATCGTGTTCTGCGTCGTCGTGCACGGGATTGCCGGCGCCGGCGACCTCAAGAAGGTCGGCCGGGTCGGCGTCAAGGCGCTGGTCTATTTCGAGATCATGACGACCGTCGCACTCGTCGTCGGCCTGTTGCTTGCTTACCTCTTCGGCCCCGGCCACGGCATGAACATCGATCCCTCGACGCTGGATGCCAAAGCGCTCAACACCTACGCCGACAACGCCCACAAGCTGTCAGGCGGCGGCATCGGCGCCTTTCTGATGAACGTGATCCCGACCACCTCCTTCGATGCGCTGTCACGCAACGACGTGCTCCAGGTGCTGTTCTTCGCGGTCCTGTTCGGCGTCGGGCTCGCGCTCGTCGGCGGCGAGAAGGGCAAGCTCGTCACCAGCATGATCGATGCGGCCTCCACCGTGCTGTTCCGCGTCATGGGCCTGATTGTCCGCGTTGCCCCGCTCGGCGTGCTCGGCGCGGTCGCCTACACCGTCGGCAAATACGGTGTCGGCTCGCTGAAGCAGCTCGTGTCGCTGGTGATGCTGTTCTACGTCTCGGTCGGCATCTTCGTGCTGGGCGTGCTCGGCGGCGTGATGGCGCTCGCCGGACTCAACATCCTCAAATTCCTCGCCTATCTGCGCGAAGAGCTGACCATCGTGCTCGCGACCGCCTCCTCCGATGCCGTGCTGCCGCAGATCATGAAGAAGTTGGAGCGGATGGGGGTGAAGGATTCCGTGGTCGGTCTCGTGATTCCGACCGGCTATTCCTTCAACCTCGACGCCTTCTCGATCTATCTGACGCTCGCCGTCGTCTTCATCGCCCAGGCGACCAACACGCCGCTGTCCTTCGGTGACCTCCTGCTGGTTCTCGGCGTCTCCCTGATCACCTCGAAGGGCGCGCATGGCGTGCCGGGTTCGGCGATCGTGATCCTGGCAGCGACGCTCAATGCGGTACCGAGCATTCCCGCGATCGGCCTCGTGCTGGTGCTGTCGGTCGACTGGTTCATCGGCATGGCCCGCGCGCTCGGCAACCTCGTCGGCAATTGCGTCGCGACCGTCGTGGTCGCCGCCTGGGAAGGCGATCTCGACCGCGCCAAGGCGGCCCAGGTGCTGGAGGGCGGCGAGCTGGTGGACGTGACGGCGGGATAGCGTCCCCGCGGATCAGTCATTCCATTGCAGGAGCGGCGTTCCATACGCCCTCCTCCAGACCGACAGGAAGCGCGGAAACCAGGAATGGGCCACGGCGCCCTTGTAGGCCCAGGTGCGGTACTTCAGCCCCTGTTCCGAGATCAGCTCCTGATATCCGCCGTGAACTTCGGTTGCGGTGCGAATGTCCTTCAATATCCCTTGCGCGCAGGCCCGGTAGCGATCGCCGCCGGAGACCTCGTCGTAATCGAGCATCCGGTCCGCGAACTCGACGTTGAACGTCGGCCAGGATGAGCGCCCCTGATAGGCGGGCGCCGCAATCTTGTGGATCATCTTGTTCAGCGGATTATCCGCTGACACCAGGAAGTGGAACGTAGCGGGTATGCGGAAGCGCGGCTCCGCAATGATCAAATCCGCCGTGGCCGCGAACAGCGCGCGCTCGACGGCATCGGTCATGTCCCAAAAGCCGCGATGCACGCTGACGAAGTCCAGCGCAACCGAGGACACCGGCGGGCCCTTCGGACCATCCAGGGAATGCCTGATGTAGCCGTCCCTGCCGAACAGACGGAGCAGGTCCTTCTTGTACTGCGCGAGATCGCGTCCGAGCAGCCGCTTCAGCTCGCTATCGTCGACGATGCCGAGCTGCACGCTCCACAGGAAGGTTGTGTAGATGCAGGCATTGGTGACAAAGCGCCTGCGTTCCGCACGGGTATCCGTTGCAGCCGAGCGAGGGCCACGGGCATCACACAGCAAATACCTGGTGCCGTCATCGTCGAACGGCTCGAGCTCGCTTGCGAGCTGCAGGACCGCACGCTTCAGGTCACCGCCATATTCAGCCAGCAGCAGCCGGCCGGCATGCGCGCATTGCGCCATCGCCAGATAGGACGACGCCCTCTGATCGGCCGAGATCATCTGCTGCAGGCCGGCCAGAATGCCAAGCAGCGTATCCGACGGGCGCGAGAAATAGTTCACGCCGAGGTACCGGCCGCGCCCCGCCGGGACGATGGTGGTTGTGACGACATCGGCGCGAACCGCATCGAGCAACAGACGGATGCTCTTGTCGAGCAGCCGGGCCCGCCGCACCGCGTCCTGCGCATCCATAATAGTCTCGGGGTCGAGGACATCAGGATAGAACCAGGCGAAGTCACGGGGATAATAGGCGGATGCGTGCGGCGCGCCCGTGACGAGGAAGGCCTCGGTCACCGAAAAGGCGCTGTCCATCGAGTGCCGGTAAAGGTCCTCGATGGCCGACAACGAATGGTGCGACTTTCTCAGGAATCGATCACCGAGAAAATTGACCGCCTGGAGGGCGTTGGCGAAAAAGGTCGCAGCCACGCCTTGGTAAAATCGGTTTCCGCGATCTGAGGGCAACGAGATATCGCTATTCATATGTGGCTAGGATCACTCCGATGGGGCGGCCACCATCCGAAGCATGGCTGATTCGTATTTCCTCCAGATGACGCGCCGGCTTCCCGGGGGCTTCTTCAGCCTGCCCGGCCTACCCTTCCCGCGGCCTGAAATTCTCGATCACCTGCAGTAATACCCGCGCACCGGCGTCGGCATCGGCGAGTTCCACATGCTCGTCCGGGTGGTGACTGATGCCGCCGCGGCAGCGGACGAAGATCATGCCGACATCGGCGATGTCGATCATGGCCATGCCGTCATGGCCTGCTCCGCTCGGCAACTCGAACACGGAGAACCCCTCCGCTCCGATCGCCTGCGCGATCTGCTCCTTCAGCCATGGTGCGCAAGGCGCGGTGCGGTTCTCGTGGGTGACGTCGAGCTGGAGGGCCAGGTGCCGGCGCTTGGCGATCGCCTCGATCTGGCGGACGATATCCGCGACCGCGCGCTTGCGGTGCATGTCGGTCGGCGCGCGCATGTCGATGGTGAAGGACACCTCGCCCGGAATGACATTGGTCGCGCCGGGCCTCGCCTGGATGTAGCCGACGGTGCCGACCAGACCGCCTGCGTCGGTCTGGCAAAATTGCTCGATCGCCCCGATGCATTCGGCGGCGCCCGTGAGCGCATCACGCCGAAGCGCCATCGGCACGGTACCGGCATGCCCGGCCATGCCGGTCAGCCGCGCGGCAAGCCGCGTGGCACCGGCAATCGCGGTGACGACACCGACAGGCAGGTCCTGCGCTTCCAGCACCGGCCCCTGCTCGATGTGCAATTCGAAATAGGCAAGCAGCTCGCGCCGCGCCCGCGCGGCCGCACCGATATGATCGGGATCGAGGCCGAACTGCACGAGCGCATCGCGCATCGACACACCGTCGCGGTCGCGCACATTCAAGACACTCTCGTCAAAAGTGCCGGCCACCGCACGGCTGCCGAGCAAGGTCGAAGCGAAGCGCACCCCCTCCTCATCGGCAAAGCCGACGATCTCGATCGCGAACGGCAGGCGCTTGCCACGGCGATTGAGATCGGCAACGCAGGCAATGGCCGTGATCACCCCCAACGGCCCGTCCCATTTCCCGGCATCGCGTACGGTGTCGTAGTGCGAGCCGAGCATCAGGCAGGGCGCGCCCGGCCGCTCACCTTCGTAGCGGCCGCAGACATTGCCGATCGCGTCAAGACGCGCGCTCATGCCGGCGTCGCGCATCCAGCTCAGGAGGAGGTCCGCCGCCTTGCGCAACTCCTTGGTGAGATAGATGCGGGTGAGGTTGTCGCCGCCTTCCGAGATCGCAGCCAGATCGTTGATCCGACGCACGATCTCTTCGCCGAGCGATGCATTCTGAACGGCGTTGACGGCACCCATCTCGACGAGCTTTCTCTTCTCTGGACCGCGGCAGCGGCTGTCTGGCGACAATCGGTACACGTTCGGCGGCAAATCACGCACCGCGCCCGTCCCAATCAGCGCGTGGTTAGCATGAATGCGCGTACGCGGCAGGCTGCGCCGCACCGGTCTGCACAGGCGCACCAACCGTTTCACCCAATATCAGACCCGAACGGCCCGCATAATCAATATTTTCAATCGGTTATCCGGAAGATACCGTCAATAACCCAGGGCCGGCTGGAGGAGATGTTCCACGGCGAATTCGTGTATGAAGGATGGGCCAGCGAAGCCGGTCTCGCCGCGATCGGCCGCGCATGGCCGGGCACTGACCGCGGAGGATTGATGGCCGGCGCATCCGAGCGTGACGAGCAGTTTCTGCGTTTGTCCTTCGCGGTGGCCCGCCGCTCCCTCACCCATGGCAACCACCCGTTCGGCTGCATCGTCGTCGATGCGGACGGCAAGGTGTTGATCGAGACCGAGAACGGCTACATGCCGGATCATGACGGCACCGCGCATGCCGAACGCCTCGCGGCCACCCAGGCCTGCCGCACACTCGGCCGCGAGGTGCTGGCGACAGCGACGCTCTATTCCTCGGCAGAGCCCTGCGCGATGTGCGCCGGCGCGATCTACTGGGCCGGCATCGGTCGCGTCGTCTACGGCCTCAGCGAGCATCGCCTGCGCGGCGTCACCGGCAACCATCCTGACAACCCGACCCTCGACCTGCCGTGCCGGGAAGTCTTTGCCAGCGGCCAGCGGCCGACCGAGGTCGTTGGTCCGCTGCTCGAGGACGAAGCCGAAGCGCTGCACGATGGCGTGTGGACGAAGTAGGCGCAAACTCCGATCCGTAGGGTGGGTTAGCTGGCGGCTGCGCGAAGCGCAGGCCGCCGGCGTAACCCACCACGCTTCCGCGCTCGCCGGCCGAAGTTGGTGGATTAAGCCTGCGGCTAATCCACCCTACGTTTTCTCCACAAACCTCAACCGGTCAGAACTTCACGGTGATACCGGAGTAGAGCGAGGATTCGGTGCACGCCCCCGTGCTCACCGTCCGGCCACCGACCGCCGTGGTACAGCCGACGGCAAGGTTGTGATCGAGACCGAACTTGTTCTGCCAGTAGCGGTAGGCGACCCAGACGTCCACGAAGTGGGAATACTTGTCACCCCAGGCGGCCTTCGAGGCATCGAAGGTCAGGCGGATGGGCTCCGAGTTCAACTCGACGGCGGTGTTGTAGACGCCGTTCGCCGGGCTGTAGGGAAGCGGTTCGGTGTCGGTGCCCTTCTTGCCATACCAGCCGGCGCGGCCGCTGATCGAGAAATATTGCATGTTCGGCGGCAGGAAGCCGAGATCCATGTAGTAATTGACCTCGACGGCCCAGGTTGGCTTGAACGAGGTGTTGCCGTCTGCAAGACAGGTCACGCCGGGAACGCCCGCACCGAACAGTCCGCACTGGCTGAATGAGTTGTGATTGGCGAACTCCCAGTACACCAGCGGCGCGACGTTGATGTAACCCTTGTAGGGCAGATCGAACGCAAACTGCAGACCTCCGACGACGTCGCGCTTGGCGGCACCGAAATATCTGTTTTCGGTATTGGCATCCATCCCGACCTCGAACGAGATGTTGTGAAGCGGCCCTGCGGTGAAGGCCTTGGTGTCGAAGAGCTCATTCCAGCCGAACGTCGAACGGAATAGCCCGTAGATCTCAGTTGCACCGGCGCACGTTGCCGGCGCGCCGAAGATCGTGCCCGCGTTGGTGCAGGGCCCGGCCGGGTCATTGTGATCGGACTTGAACATGGAGATGGTGAAGAAGTTCGTGCCGTATGCCCAGAGATCGAAATGCGTAAACGAGTAGACCTGCTTGGTGGTCTTGCTGTCGATCGACCCATCCGGCCGGAACGACCATGCGCCGGGCTGCGAGGCGTTGAAGATGTAGGAGAAGGTGACGCGGTTATCGATCACCAGGAAGAACGGGAGATCCGCCGCCTTCTTGGCAGCCTTGACCGGCAGATCCGCCGCGAAAGCCAGGCCACCGGTGGTCAGCGTGGCAAGTGACAGCGCCGTTGCTGCAATTGCCTTGAAACGAAACGACATCCTGAATACCCCCAAGTTTGGACACGTCAATGAACGCCCTTGGGTGCGAGACTTGCGCCGATCTCCCGGAGGGAGAAGCCTCAACTTTTTTCAAGGCATGCCGCTTGTTTTGGCAAGGCGCAGCGTTTCTTCGTGGGATCTAGCAGGTTTTTCGCAGCCGGCATGCGGCCGGCGAGGCCGGCTGTTGCCGGACATTCCCGTTTGATTTCGCTCTTCTTTCATGCCGAGCGGATTTTGCGGGCGCGATGGTCGGGAGCCAATGTTGCGTCGATCCGCAGTGCATAAGCGCGCTGGCGCAACTTTGCTCACTGCGACGTCAGGTCTGCATAGCGGGTTCCGATTTGGCTTGGACCGTCACAAATCTGCAACAGGCGTCCGCGGAAGCCGCACGGGCGTGTGCGGGCTTTAGAGCAGGAGGCTGCATCCCGGCGGGCGCAGGCGCACGGACACAAGGCCCCTGCCGAAGCGTTGAGCAAGGGATGACGCATTTTCACACCTTACGCCGCGGTTCAAACTGGCCCACTATTGGGCATTTCACCATGCAAGCGCATCAGCGAATGTTGGATTCGACACCTGACGGCCTGAATTCCGGCGAACCTCCGCTGCTGCGGACGATCGGACTCACCAAAAGCTATGGCGATTTCCTCGCGAACGATTCCATCGACATCGATATTTGGCCCGGCGAAATCCACGCGCTGCTCGGCGAGAACGGCGCAGGCAAGTCGACGCTGGTCAAGGCGATCTACGGGTTGATCCAGCCCAGCGCCGGCGAGATTCGCTGGCAGGGCCAACGAATCGTACTGTCCGGTCCCTCGGAAGCCCGCAGCCTTGGCATCGGCATGGTGTTCCAGCACTTCTCGCTGTTTGACAATCTTACCGTCGCCGAGAACGTCGCGCTCGGTCTCGACGGACGGGAATCCTTCAAGGACATGTCGGCGCGATTGGAGCAGGTGTCGAAGACTTACGGCCTTCCGCTCGATCCCAAACGCGAGGTCTGGCAATTGTCGGTCGGCGAGCGCCAGCGCATCGAGATCGTCCGCGCGCTGATGCAGGATCCGAAATTCCTGATCCTGGACGAGCCCACCGCCGTCCTGACGCCGCAGGAAGCCGATCAGCTGTTCGTCGTGCTTGAACGGCTCAAGGCCGAAGGGCGCGCCATCCTCTACATCAGCCACAAGCTCGAGGAGGTGAAGCGGCTCTGCGACACCGCCACGATCTTGCGCGGCGGCAGGAAGGTCGAGACCTGCGATCCCCGGCGCGAGACTGCCGCTTCGCTGGCGCGCATGATGGTCGGCAGCGAGATCAAGGAAGTGAAGGCGGCATCCGGCCGGAAGACCACCGTGCCCCGGCTCGTCGTCAACGATCTTTCGCTCGCACCGGGCGAGCCGCATGGCGTCCGGCTCGAGCACATCTCGTTCGAGCTGAAGGGCGGCGAGATCCTGGGCATCGCCGGCGTCGCCGGCAACGGCCAGGACGAGTTGTTCGCTGCGCTGTCCGGCGAGCGGTTGTCGAAGGACCCGGGCACCGTGGTGATCGAAGGCATTGCCGCCGGCCATCTCTCCATCACGCATCGACGCAGGCTGGGAGCAGCTTTCGTTCCCGAAGAGCGGCTCGGCCATGGCACCGCGCCGCGCATGAAGCTCTCGGAGAACGCGCTGCTCACCGGACACGCCGCGAGCGGCATGGTCCATCGCGGCTTCATCGACACCGCGGCCACGCTGAAGACCGTCGACCGCGCGACCGAAACATTCGACGTCCGCAAGGCCAAGCGCGATCCGGAAGCCGCATCCCTCTCCGGCGGCAATTTGCAGAAGTTCATCGTGGGACGCGAGATCCTGCGCAACCCCGCCGTGCTGGTGGTAAGCCAGCCGACCTGGGGCGTCGATGCCGGCGCCGCCGCCGTCATTCGCCAGGCGCTGCTCGATCTGGCAATCGCTGGCGCCGCCGTGCTGGTGACCAGCCAGGATCTCGACGAACTCGCTGAGATCGCCGACCGCATCGCCGTGATGTTCCACGGCAAGCTGTCGGCACCGCTCGCTACCCGCGAGGCAACGCGCGAAAAGCTCGGCCTTCTCATGGGCGGCAGCAGCCTGGAGCTTGAGGAGGCCGCGCATGCAGCTGGTGCTTGAGAAGCGCGCCGAACGCTCGGGCACGATCGCGCTGGTCTCGCCGCTGATCGCGATCGGCCTCACGGTCGTGACCATGATCATCCTGTTCGCGATCCTCGGTAAGAATCCCCTGCTCGCCTTGCACGCCTACTTCATCGCGCCACTGACCGACGGCTATTCGCTGCAGGAGATCGCGGTGAAGGCAACGCCGCTGGTGATGATCGCGATCGGCCTGTCACTCTGCTATCTCGCCAATGCCTGGAACATCGGCGCTGAAGGGCAATTCCTGGTCGGCGCGGTTGCGGGAAGCTGGATCGCGGTGAAGACGCAGGGCACCGACGCCGGCGCCTGGGTGCTGCCGGCCATGCTCGTCCTCGCTGCCGCTGCGGGCGCGCTCTATGCGCTGATCCCGGCGATCTGCAAGGTGAAGTTCGGTGCCAGCGAGATCCTGACCAGCCTGATGCTGGTCTATGTCGCCGACCTCTTTCTCGACTATCTCGTGCGCGGCCCCTGGCGCGACCCCAACGGCTTCAACTTCCCGACCACGGCCGAGTTCGATCCGGTGGCAACCGTCCCGTTGCTGATCGAGGGCGGCCGGCTGCATCTCGGCTCGATCATTGCGCTTCTTGTCGTCGCCGCGGCCGCAATCCTGCTCGGGCGAACCATCAAGGGATTCGAGATCCGCGTTGTCGGCGCAGCTCCCCGCGCGGCACGGTTCGGCGGCTTCAACGCCAACCAGCTGATCGTCCTGACCTTCGCGGTATCAGGAGCGCTCGCAGGCCTCGCCGGCATCATCGAGGTGGCCGGTCCAATCGGACATCTCCAGCCTGGCATCTCCCCGGGCTACGGTTTTACTGCGATCATCGTCGCCTTCCTCGGCCGGTTGAACCCGCTTGGAATACTAATTGCAGGCCTTTTCCTTGCGCTGACTTTTATCGGCGGCGAGCAGGCGCAGATCGCGATGAAGATTCCATTGGATGTCACCAAGGTCTTTCAGGGCATTCTGCTGTTCTACGTGCTCGCCTGCGATTCCCTGATCCTGTATCGCTTCAAGCTGAGCTTCCCGAACCGTCAGGTGGCCCGTGGAACTCATTGAAGCCATCATCCTGGCCGTGCTCGCCGCGTCAACGCCGCTGCTGATCGCCGCGACCGGAGAGCTCGTGACCGAGCGCTCCGGCGTGCTCAATCTGGGCGTCGAGGGCATGATGATCGTTGGCGCGGCCTGCGGCTTTGCCGGCGCCTGGCTCACCGGATCGGTCTTCATCGGCGCGCTGTTCGGCATCATCGCGGGAACGATGATGTCGCTGATCTTCGCACTGATGGCGCTCGGGCTCGCCGTCAACCAGGTGGCGACGGGTCTTGCGCTGACCATCCTCGGCGTCGGGCTGTCCGGACTGATCGGCGCCGGCTTCGTCGGCGAGCGCATCACGCCGGCAGTCCATCTCGCCATTCCGGGCCTAACCGACATCCCGCTGGTCGGGCGCGTGCTGTTCGGCGAGGATGGCTTCGTCTACTTCTCCATTGCACTCATCGTCGGCGTCTGGTGGTTCCTGTACCGCACGCGGGCGGGATTGATCCTACGCGCCTGCGGCGACAACCACGCCTCCGCGCACGCGCTCGGCTATCCCGTGCTGCGCATCCGCACCTTCGCCGTGATGTTTGGCGGTGCCTGCGCAGGCCTTGCCGGCGCTTATCTGCCGCTCGCCTATACGCCGTTCTTCATTCCCGGCATGACCGCGGGCCGCGGCTGGATCGCGCTGGCGCTGGTGGTGTTCTCGTCCTGGCGACCTGGCCGGCTCGTGATCGGTGCCTATCTCTTCGGGGCCGTGACGATCCTGCAGTTGCACGCGCAGGGCTGGGGCGTCGGCATTCCCTCGCAATTCATGTCGGCGCTGCCTTATCTCGCGACTGTCATCGTTCTGATCCTGCTCTCCCGCGCGCGCAGCGGCGGCTCGACCGCCCCGGCCGCGCTCGGCACCGTGTTCGTGCCCGACCGCTGAATTTCATTTCCGCGGCGGGCGCGATGGGGCGCGCGCGTTGCGGATCGTGGCTTTCCCCTGATGTTTGGAGATCGATGATGAGGAAATCACTTCTTGCGCTGGCCGCCGGACTCTTGCTCGCCGGCAGCAGCGTCAGTGCAGCCTCCGCCGCCGACAAGCTCAAGGTCGGCTTCATCTATCTGGGTCCGATCGGAGACCTCGGCTGGACCTATCAGCACGATCTCGCACGGCAAGCGCTGGTCAAGGAACTGGGCGACCAGATCGAGACCACCTATCTGGAGAACGTGCCCGAAGGTCCCGACGCCGAACGCTCCATCGAGCAACTCGTCCGCGCCGGCAACAAGCTGATCTTCACGACGTCGTTTGGCTACATGGACCCGACGCTGAAGGTCGCGAAGAAATATCCGAACGTGCATTTCGAGCACGCCACCGGCTACAAGCGCAACCCGAACATGTCGACCTACTCGGCGAAATGGTTTCAGGGCCGCTACATCCAGGGGCTGATCGCTGCCAAGATGTCGAAGTCCGGCGTGCTCGGCTATATCGGCTCGTTCCCGATTCCGGAGGTCGTCTCCGGCATCAATGCGACGATCCTGGCGGCGCAGACCATCAACCCTGCCATCAAGGTCAAGATCATCTGGGCCAACACCTGGTTCGACCCGGGCAAGGAGGCCGACGCCGCCAAGGCGCTGATCGACCAGGGCGCCGACGTCATCATGCAGCACACGGACTCGCCAGCCGCGATGCAGATCGCCAGCGAACGCGGCAAGCTCGCCTTCGGCCAGGACTCCGAGATGATCAAGTTCGGGCCCAAGACCCAGCTGACCTCGATCCTCGACACCTGGGGCCCCTACTACATCGAGCGGGTCAAGGCCGAGCTTGCCGGCACCTGGAAGTCCCAGGACAGCTGGGGCGGCCTCGACAGTCACATGTTCGCGATGGCGCCCTATACCAACATGCCTGACGACGTGAAAAAATTGGCTGAGGATGCCCAAGCCGCGATCACTGCAGGCAAGCTGCATCCGTTCAAGTGCCCGATCGTTGGGCAGGACGGCAAGACGGTGGAGTGCAAAGGCGGCGATCACCTCGACGACGGCCAGATCCTCGGCATGAATTTCTACGTCAAGGGCATCGACGACAAGCTGCCGGGCAAGTAGCACGCTTCTTGCTTAGTCTAGATCACCTGCTCCTCCCGGAGGAGGTTCGGAGGGGGTGGCCAGAAGCACCCGGCACTTGTGGTCGCCCCCTCTTTCTATCCTGCCATGGCATTATCCGGCCCGCATGGCCTGCGCCGCCGAACTGTGGCGGCGGATGAGGCCTGCCACATCAAGGCCCGGGATCGCACCGTCGATCACGGCCCATTTTCCCGCCACCATCACCCGGTCGGCCCGGTGCGCTCCGCACAGCACCAATGCGGCCAAGGGGTCGCCATGACCGGAGAAGCGCAATTCGTCGAGCCTGAACAGCGCGAGGTCCGCAGCCTTGCCGACGGCGATCTCGCCGAGTTCCGGCCGGCCGACGCAGGCTGCCGACCCCTTGGTGGCCCAGCGCAACGCATCCTTGTGGCTGACCTTGGACACCCCGTAACGCGCCCGTTGCAGCAGGAACGCAGCCCGGACCTCCTGCATCAGGTTCGAGCCGTCGTTCGAGGCTGAGCCATCGACTCCGATCCCGATCCCGACGCCGGCCTCCTCCATCTCGCAGACCGGGCAGCAGCCGGACGCCAGCAGCTGGTTGCTGCACGCGCAATGGCTGATGGTCGTCTTGGCCTTGCCGAGCCGCTTCATCTCATCGGCGTTGAAAAAGATGCCGTGGGCGAGCCAGGTTCGCGCATTGAGCCAGCCGCATTGCTCGAGATAGTCGAGCGGACGGCAGCCAAACATCTGCTGGCAGAACTTGTTCTCGTCCTCGGTCTCGGCGAGATGGGTGTGCAGGCGCACGTCGAGCTTATCCGCGAGATCGGCGGTGGCGCGCATCAGCGACGTCGTCACCGAGAACGGCGAGCACGGCGCCAGCGCGATCTGCACCATCGCATCCTCGGCGCGCTGGTGATGCCTCGCCACCACGCGCGCGCTGTCGGCGAGGATCGTGTCCTCGTCCTGCACCACGCTGTCAGGCGGCAGGCCACCGTCCCGCTGCGACAGGTTCATCGAGCCGCGCGTTAGCAGCACCCGCACGCCGAGACGACTGGCGACGCCGACCTCGATATCGATGGCGTCTTCGAGGCCCGCGGGGAAGACGTAGTGATGATCCGTCGTGGTGGTGCAGCCCGAGAGCAGCAGCTCGGACATCGCCACGGTGACGCCGAGCTCCAGCGCATCGGGCGTCAGCCTCGCCCACACCGGGTAGAGTGCCTGGAGCCAGGGGAATAGCTCGCGGTCCATCGCCGCCGGCAGCGCCCGCGTCAGCGTCTGATAGAAATGATGATGGGTGTTGATCAGGCCCGGCAGCACGACGTGTGCGCTCGCATCGAACACCACGACATCAGCGGTCGCAGGCGTGGCGCCAGCCGGCACGAGCTCGACGATGCGGCCATCCCTGACCACGACCCCGCGCTCGGCACCGTCGGCCAGGATGGCCAGGGGATCCCTGATCCAGATCGGCTTTGCGTCGCTCATGATCCCGCTTCTCCCTCACATCCGCTGACAGGCCAGCCAGGTAAACGTGGCCCAGCCACCCTCGCACCACGACTTGTTTGTTGCGACTTGGCTCCGGTCTTGCAAGACTCGTCGGCGCGATTCACCCGGCGGAAGCGTTGGCGCAGCCATGGATTTGAATACCATCACGACAGTGGCCCGTCCGCAAACACGGACACAATTGCCGGCCTGGACCGCAGGGGACGCCTGGCTCGCGGGCGGCACGTGGTTGTTCTCGGAGCCGCAGGTCCATCTGAAGCGGCTGATCGATCTGACCGACCTGAAATGGCCGGCGCTGACGATCACCGACAACCATCTCAGCATCGCCGCCACTTGCACGGTCGCGCAGCTCGACGGACTTGCCTGCCCGTCCGATTGGCTCGCCGCACCTCTGATCAACCAATGCTGCCGCGCCTTCCTTGCCTCGTTCAAGATCTGGAAGACCGCGACCGTCGGCGGCAATCTCTGCATGTCCCTGCCGGCGGGACCGATGATCTCGCTCACCGCAGCGCTGGGCGGCGTCTGCACCATCTGGAAGGCCGGCGGCGGCGAGCAGAGGATTCCTGTCGTCGATTTCGTCACCGGCAACCAGCGAAATCGCCTGACGCCGGGCGACCTGCTTCGCCAGATCGATATTCCGATTGCCGCGCTGAAACGCCGCACGGCATATCGCCAGATCTCGCTCGCGCCGGTCGGCCGCTCGGCGGCGCTCCTGATCGGCAGCCTCGATGCCGATGGCACGCTCACGCTCACCGTCACCGCCTCGACGGCGCGGCCGATCCAGCTGTCCTTTCGCCGGGCCCCGGAGGCGAGCGTGCTGCGCGATGCGATCGTCCAGCAGATCACGGACGATCTGTACCACACCGACATCCATGGCCAGCCGCTCTGGCGCAAGCATATGACATTGCGGCTTGCCGAAGAGGTTCGCCGCGAGCTGCTGGAGGCCATGCCGTCATGAGCTTCGAGATCAACGGCAAGCCGTTTGCGCAGGAGCCGCGCGCCGGCCAGTGCCTGCGCACGTTCCTGCGCGAGCTCGGCCATTTCGGGGTGAAAAAGGGCTGCGATGCCGGTGACTGCGGCGCCTGCACCGTGCTGCTCGACGGCGAGCCGGTGCACAGCTGCCTGATCCCGGCGTTCCGGGCCGAGGGACGCGCCATCACCACGATCGAAGGTCTTGGCGGAGACCAC
The DNA here is from genome assembly GCF_900094605.1 of Bradyrhizobium shewense. GTDB lineage: Bacteria > Pseudomonadota > Alphaproteobacteria > Rhizobiales > Xanthobacteraceae > Bradyrhizobium > Bradyrhizobium shewense. Next base: position 58,334 of record NZ_FMAI01000023.1, read on the forward strand.
GGCGCGCATCCGATGCAGCAGGCTTTCCTTGACGCGCAGGGCTTTCAATGCGGCTTCTGCACCGCCGGCATGATCCTGACCTGCGCCTCGCTGAACCAGGCCCAGCGGACCGATCTCGGCGCGGCGCTGAAGGGCAATATCTGCCGTTGCACCGGCTATCGCTCGATCGAGGATGCATTGCTTGGCAAGACCAATGTCGAGGCGAGCGTCGAGCCCGGAGCCGCGTTTGGCCGCAGCCTGCCGGCGCCCGCAGGCCCCGACATCGTGCGCGGCAACGCGCGCTACACTTTCGACACCACCATCGACGGACTGCTCCACGTCAAGCTGGTGCGTTCGCCGCATGCTCACGCCAGGATCGTCGCGATCGACAAGTCGGAAGCGCTGAAAGTTCCCGGCGTGCACGCGGTGCTGACGCATGAAGACGCACCTTCGATGCTGATCTCGACCGCGCGGCACGAGATGGACTGGATGGACCCCGAGGACACCCGCGTTCTCGACGACGTTGTCCGCTTCATCGGCCAGCGGGTTGCCGCCATCGTCGCCGAAAGCGAAGCCGCCGCCGAGGAAGCCTGCCGCCGGCTGAAGCTCGATTACGAGGTTCTGCCTGCGCTGATCGATCCGGAGCAGGCGATGGCGCCCGGTGCGCCCGTCATTCATCCCGATCGCACCACCGCGAACCGCATCGCCGACGCTCAGCGCAACCTCGCTGCGGAGACGCATGGCGAGTTCGGCGACGTCGCGGCGGCGCTCGCAACATCTGCTGTCACCTACGAGGCCATCTTCCACAGTCACCGCGTCCAGCATGCGGCGCTGGAGACCCACGGCGGTCTCGCCTGGCTCGATGCTTCGGGCGTGCTCAATGTCCGCACCTCGACCCAGGTGCCCTTCCTGACCCGGCGCGCGCTGTCGGATATCTTCAAGCTTCCTCCCGACAAGGTCCGCGTGTTCTGCGAGCGGGTCGGCGGCGGATTTGGCGGCAAGCAGGAGATGTTCGTCGAGGACATCCTGGCGCTCGCTGCGCTCAAGACGGGACGTCCGGTGAAGCTGGAGCTCACCCGCGAGGAGCAGTTCATCGCGACCTCGACGCGGCACCCGATGCGGGTCCACATCAAGGCCGGAGCGGACGCCGACGGCAAGCTCACCGCGCTCCAGCTCGACGTGCTCTCCAACACCGGCGCTTACGGCAATCACGCCGGCCCCGTGATGTTCCATTCGCTGTCGGAGTCGATCGCCGTCTACAATTGCCCGAACAAGCGGGTCGACGGCTACGCCGTCTATACCAATACGGTGCCGGCGGGCGCGTTTCGCGGCTATGGCCTGCCGCAGACGCTGATCGCGATCGAGGCCGCGATCGACGAGCTGGGCCAACAGCTCGGCATCGACCCCTACGAGATGCGCCGGCGCAACATCGTGAGGGATGGCGATCCCATGTTGTCGCCGCCGCCGTCCGAACTTCACGACGTGCTCTACGGCTCCTACGGGCTCGACCAGTGCCTCGACCTCGTCGAGCGCGCGATGCAGGCTGACGGCCCGCAGCCGGACCTGTCGCCGGACTGGCTGCTCGGCGACGGCGTCGCGCTGACCATGATCGACACCGCGCCGCCGGCGGGCCACCTCGCCGACGCGACGATCGCGCTCCGTGAGGACGGCGGTTTCGATCTCACCGTCGGCACCGCCGAATTCGGCAACGGCACCAGCACCGTGCACCGGCAGATCGCCGCGACCACGCTGGCGACCACCGTCGACAGAATCCGCTTGCGCCAGTCCGACACCGCCCACGGCGGCCACGACACCGGCGCCTATGGCAGCGCGGGCATGTTCGTCGCCGGCAAGGCGACGCATGCGGCTTCCATGCAGCTCGCGACCGAGCTGAAGGCGGCTGCCGCCGGCGCTTGGCTGTGTGACGTCGGAAGCTGCGTGCTCGAGGACAACGCCGTCGTCAGCGGCGTCCGGCGCATGCCTTTTGCGGAGCTGGTGAAGCTCGCGCGCGAGCGCGGGCAGCCGTTCGCAGGCAGCGGTAATTCCGGGGGAACACCGCGTTCGGTCGGCTTCAACGTCCAGGGTCTTCGTATCGCCGTGAACAAGGCCACAGGCGAGCTCAGGGTTCTCAGGAGCGTCCACGCCGCGGACGCCGGAATCGTCGCCAATCCGATGCAGTGCCGCGGTCAGGTCGAAGGCGGCGTCGCGCAAGCGCTCGGCGCCGCGCTCTACGAGGAGATGGTGATCGACGCGACCGGTCGGGTCACCAACCCGAAATTCCGCGACTACCACCTGCCCTCTTTCGCCGACGTGCCGCGCACCGACGTGTTCTTCGCCGAGACGTCCGACACGATCGGACCGCTGGGGGCGAAGTCGATGAGTGAGAGTCCGTACAATCCGGTCGCGGCCGCACTCGGCAACGCCATCGCGAATGCCACCGGCATCCGCTTCACCGCGCCGCCCTTCAAGCCGGACCGGCTGTTTCCGGCGCTGCACGCGAAGTTCGGCGACTAAAGCGCGATGCGATTAGGATGAATCGTCATCGCGCTTTGGGTGTTTACAGAAAACCGCTGCGCACTTTTTCCGGATCATGCTTTAGCTGCCGCGATAGGTCGAATAGCTCCATGGCGTGACCAACAGTGGCACGTGATAGTGCCCCTCTGGCTCGCTGACGGCGAAGCGCAGCGGGATCTCGTCGAGGAACGGCGGATCCGACAGCGGCACATTGCGCTCGGCGTAATATCTGGCAACGCTGAACTTGAGCTCGTAGCGGCCGATCGGCAGCGGGCGACCGCCGATCAACGGTTGATCAGTGCGGCCGTCCGCATTGGTGACCGCGCGCGCGATCACACGGCTCTCGCCGAGGCTTGCGAGCTCCACGAGCTCGATCGGGATCCCCGGCGCGGGCTTGCCGACGTGGTTGTCCAGCACATGGGTCGAGAGCCGGCCGTGCACCTTCAGCCTGTCATCGGCCATGACGAGCTGATCCAGCCGCAGCGCGGAGATGCGGCCGATCTCCTCGATCGCACGCCGCGTCTCGGTCTTTGCGATATTGCGCAAGCGCGTCTCGAAGTCGCGCAGCACGGAATCCCGGGTGTGACGGCGCACACAGACGATATAGGGGAAGCCGAACTTGTCCCGATAGGCGCTGTTGACGCGCTCGAACGCCGCGTATTCGGCCTCCGACAGCCTATCGAGGCCGGCGCTGTTCTGCTCGTCCGTCGATTCCACCGTCAGCCCCGCCGCGCGCTGGGTCTTGCTGGCGAGATCGGGATGCGCCCGGATCAGCGCCAGCTGGACGTCGGGTTCGGCGCTCTGGATCGCCGCCATCAGCGCTGCGTGCAACTGGTTGATGCCGGCGAACGGCCGCTTGTCGGCAAGCTGCTCAGCGATCCACGGCGAATATTCGACGACATTGGCGAGCGCCGCGACGAAGTCGGCCTGGCTTGCGGCATTGAGATCGGCGAGCGAGATCCGCGACATCGTCCTCAACCGATCTCGAACGCAGTGGCCGCGAGATGCGCATGCTTGTCGTGCCAGTGCTGGGCGATCTGCAATCGCGTCGGCACCCAGACGCGTTCGTGCTTGCCGATATAATCGAGGAAGCGCATCAGGCCCGCAGCGCGGCCGGGCCGGCCGGCGAGACGGCAGTGCAGACCTACCGACATCATCTTCGGCGCCGTTTCGCCTTCCGCATAGAGCACGTCGAAGGCGTCCTTCAGATAGGTGAAGAATTGCTCGCCTTCGGCAAAGCCTTGCGGGTTGATGAATCGCATGTCGTTGGCGTCTAGCGTATAGGGAATGATGAGCTGCTTGCCGCCCGCGACCTTGACCCAATAGGGCAGATCGTCGGCATAGGAGTCGCAGAGATAGAGGAAGCCCCCCTCCTCCATCAGCAGACGGTTGGTGTTGATCGAGGAGCGCCCGGTGTACCAGCCGAGCGGCCGCGATCCAGTGGCCTCAGTGTGGACACGGATCGCTTCTGCGATCTCGGCGCGCTCCTGCGCCTCGGTCATGTCCTTGTGCTCGATCCATTTCAGGCTGTGGCTGGCGATATCCCAGCCCGCCTCCTTCATGGCGGCGACGATCTCGGGGTTGCGCTTCAGCGCGGTGGCGACACCGAACACGGTGGCCGGCCAGTTGCGTTCGCCGAACATCCGCCAGAGGCGCCAGAAGCCGGCGCGCGAGCCATATTCGAACATCGATTCGATATTGGCGTGGCGCTGGCCCGGCCAGGGCTGTGCGCCGAGCACGTCGGACAGGAACGCTTCCGAGGCGCGGTCGCCGTGCAGGATGTTGTTCTCGCCGCCTTCTTCGAAATTGACGACGAACTGCACCGCGACCCGCGCATCGCCGGGCCACTCGGGGTGCGGCGGGTTGCGGCCGTAACCGCGGAGATCGCGCGGGTAGCGTGTGTCAGCCACTCAGACTTCCTCGAAGCGGATCGGCAGCGCGCCCTTCCACAATACGCTCTTGCCCAGCGTCGCCAGATTCTCCAGGCCCGAGGTCAGCGTGATGAAGTGGTTGCCGGCAAGCTGGCCCATCTTGCTGGCGAAGTGAACGCCGCCATAGGCCAGCAGGATCTCGGTCTCGCTGATGCCGCCGGGATAGAGGATGATCTGGCCCGGCGCGGGATAGCTGGTGTGGTTCTCGTAGCCGACGCCGAAATCGAGATCGCCGAGCGGCATCCACACGCCCTCGCCGCTCCAGCGCACATGGATGATGTGGCTTTCGAACGGCAGTGCCTTGCGAAAGGCGGCGACGGTCTTGGGTGCCAGTTGCTCCTCGAAACGGGCATCGAAGGTGAAGTCGCCGGCACGGATAACGAGTTTGCTCATCTCATCTCTCTGGATCGGGGCCGGTGGCCCCACGGATAATTTTCAAGCAAAGAGCACTCCCGACAGTTTCGCGCAAGGGGCGCGGACGCGTCACCTGCGGTCGTAGGACCAGCCGAAAATGCCGCTCCGCCGGGTCTCCGGTTCCGGCTCGGCGGCCGGCGGAGGCGCTTCCTTCAGTTCCGCCCGCGGCGGCGGGGGCGGTGCCGGCAGGGTCTCGCATTTCATGGAGTAGACCAGCTTGCCGTCCGCGGTACGCCCGATCGGGGCACAGGGATCGGGATGTCCGGCCGCGGTCTTCGGCGCCAACTTGACTTGCGCGGCCGCCGGTGACGCCAGCAGCAGCAGGACCAGCAGATATCTCGACATCATTGTCGCCTGAAAGCTCAATTGGCCCATTGAACCGGATTGGAGCGTGCAAGTCCATCGGCGCCGGAGGGCGCGATTGCCGAATATTTAGCCGTGTCCCGGACACGCCGCAGCGCTTCTTGCCGCTGCTGCGCAGAGCTCGGATCCAGATGGTGACACGGTACGACGCGGATGGATGGGCCCCGGCTCTGCAGCGCACCGCCCGGACGATGCTTCGCATCGCCGGCAGCGCTGCGCTGCGTCCGGGGCATGAGAGCGGAGTGTGGCGCGCGCTCTCCACATGATTGCGATGTCCAGTGCAGATCCCATCAGCGCTGCCGTAGGGTGGACAAAGGCGCATAGCGCCGTGCCCACGATCTCCCTGCATAAGCAACAAGGCGTGGGCACGCTGCGCTTTGCCCACCCTACGAGATCGAGATTGTGGCACGCAGTTCAAGTCGCAGACACGCCTTCGCGTCCTCGCGGCGCATTCGCCCGAGCTTTGCTTCGTCTCGCTACCCTCTCATCCAAGAGGGCGCAGGGAAGACCGGGTGCTGGCTCGCACCCGCGGTCCGCTGCGCGAAAAGCGCACGCAGAAAGAACCGCACAGCAGCATACAGGTGGCGCCGATCACTCGGCCTTCCCTGCGCAGTGGTTGGACGGCTTATGCCGTGATCTCCCGGGAGCCGAACTTTCCTTCTGGCCTCCCTCGCCCCGCGAATTGGATGATGCAGTCTGCCCGGTTGGGCTCGCTCGCACCTCCGCGGAAGCTTAACCGTAGCAACGACGGCCAGGACCACACGGTGAAACACGCCGAAACTACGAAAAACCTATGAAATAGCCGCTTTTGCGCTACCTTGATGCGGGCTGTTTCAGCGGGCTTCACCAAAATAAGGGCCCGGCCCTAAGCCTTTCAGCGTCCGCACGACAAACTGAAAGCCTCAAAGCCGAGCCCTTTGGTCCCAAGCCTTAGGAGCCGAAACCACATGGATACTACCACTGTCCCCTCCCCTGCCGGCAAGCGGGGCCGCAACAGCAGCGTCATACTGACCGACCGGCTGTGCGAAAAATTGGTCGCCAAGCGGACCAAGTTCTACGACCGCAAGTGCCCTGGCCTGTACGTCAGCATCACGACAACAGGCGTCGCGACCTTCTCCTTCAAGTTCACCGACCGGCAGACCGGCAAGCAGCGCACCGGCTGGCTCGGGGTCTACAATCCCGAGACCTTCACCGTCGAGGACGCCCGCAGCAAGATCTATGGGCTGAAGGGTATGGGCGGCGACGCCGTCGCCGAGACCTTCCGCGACCAGAAGGTCGCCAAGGCCAGGCGCGGCAAGACCGTCGCCGAGATCATCGACGAGCGCATTGCGTGGATGAAGACGCCGGTCAAGAAGCCCGACGGCGAAATGCGCCCCCGGCTGGAGAGCTGGGAGAACACGGCCAGCCACCTCAACCGCTTTCTCCGTTCCCGCCTCGGCAAGAAGCTGGCCATGGAGGTCACCAAGCACGACATCGCTACGCTGTCGAACGACATCGTTGCCGGCAAGTTCGGCAAGCCCTCGGTCAGCAACGCCCGGCACATGCGCAAGGCGGCCTCGGGCCTGTTCAACTGGGCGGCTGAGGCTGGCCGCGACTATGTGACCGCCAGCCCCTGCGTCAACCTCCCCAAACTGGACCCGGAGCATCCCCGCACCCGCGTCCTGTCCGAGGACGAGATCAGGATCTTCTGGCATGGGCTCGACCGCAACGACCTTCCCTATGACCGCCGCACGCGGCTCGCTCTCAAGTTCGAGCTAGTCACCATGCTGCGCTCCCGTGAATTGCTCGGCGCACGCCGCGACGAGCTGTTTGACCTCGACGGTGAGTATCCCCGCTTTGACGTGCCGCTCAAGCGGGTCAAGAAGCGGCGGGTGATCCAGCAGCCGCTGTCCGATCTGGCGGTTGAGATCATCAAGGAGGCGCTCGCCTCGGACGGTCAGCAGTTTGTGTTCGAGAGCCTTATGTACAAGGGCCAGCCAATCCACCGCAAGGCGATGGCCGACGCGCTTCGCGGCACCAAGCACGAGAAGAATAAGGACAAGACCAAGACCGCGGGCCTCTGCGAGCTGCTCGGCCTCAAACCGTTCACGCCCCATGACCTGCGCCGGACGGCGGCGACACTGGCTGGTGATCTCGGCTTCGACGACGTTTGGATCGCGAAGTGCCTCGATCATGCCGCCAGCAAAAAGGCCGAGCAGATCGTGCCGACCGTCACCGGCAAGGTCTACAATCACTCTAAGCGGATGAAGGAAAAGCGCGCGGTGTTGGATGGAGTCGCGGCGGAGCTGAGGCGGATCACCGTGTCGGCTGTCGCGAACGCTCGGGAACAGATTGACCATGGGCTCGCGGTTTGATCAATTGCCAGCTTCCGGCCAGCCCGCCACCCCGTCACGGATCTTTGCTTTCAGGCTCTGCATTTCCCCCGCGTAGGGCGCGAATAGGGAAAAGGCGCTTAATATCAACGTTGTAGTAGCTCTCTGCACCTCTTTTTGTCTCGGATCGCTGCGCCCCGATTGGCTTCTATTCTGCGATGCAGCGCGGTCAGCCACTTAGAAAACCTGTGCGAATTCTGGGGATGCTCCAATTGAGAAGCATTGCAGCGTAGCTGCAACCGAGGCTGGATGCTGATCGCCCTATCGGACGAGCGCATTTTGCAGCCTCATGAACGATTTTACTGCCGTATCAATTCCCGCCCCAAAGGACTGGCAAGCATTCGAACGGAAGTCACGACTTCTGTTTCAACTCCTGCTTGGTGATCCTCATACGCAGCTCAACGGCCGTGGTGGACAGCCGCAGCACGGCGTGGACATTTTTGGAAAGCGGGGCGGTCCCGAAGGCCATTATGTGGCGTGCAATGTAAAGGTAAGGATCGCGATTACGGGAAAGGCGTCACCGAGCAGGAGCTAAAAGCCGAAGTAAAGAAGTCAGAGGACTTCAAACCACCAATTCGTGAATTCATTCTAATCACGACCGCGCCGGACGACGCCGAAATTCAAAAGACGGCAAGGACGTTGGAGCGGGAGGTGAGATCGGCCGGACGCGATCTTTCGATCTCCGTGTGGGGCTGGGGTCGCATTCAGCAGGAGATCGGCCGCTACGCCGAAGCTGTGAAAGAATTTCACCCGGATGCCTCACCTTTCACTGATAAAATCCTTCAGGCAACCGATCAAATCATCAAGACGGTTCAAGAGCGAGGCGACGCTCAAGCTCTGGCAGTTGCAGCGGGCCAGCGAGAAATTCTGAAGGCGATCGAAAGCCTCGGCATCAAGGTCGCGCAAGAGGGTGCATCGGGTGCTTCAGCTGGGATCGAGCAGCATCTCAATAACGAAATCGACGGTTATCGTGATCTGATCCGTCAGGACAAACCCAAGACGGCGATCGAGCTTCTCACGAAACTTAAGGATCGCGTTTGGAGCTCTGCTTCAACCAAGGTGAAGTTTCGTATCGCAGTAAACATCGGCGTCGCTCTTCACGGGCTGGGTCAATACGACCACGCATCAAGTCACCTAATGGAGGCTGCAGACCTAGACCCGGACGACCCCATAGGCAGAGCGAACAAGATTGCAGCACTCCTGCTGAGGGGGCATCGGAATGAGGCGCACGCTCTTGCCATAGCATCGGTAGCTCAATTTCCAGACAACACACATGTAGCGGCTCAGCGCATGCTCGCAGTGTCGTCGGACGAAGCGGTTGACGACGTGTGGAACGCACTTCCCGTCTCAGTGCGTACTGCCCCTGAACTCTACGTCAATCGCCTTGTTTCTATGCGAGAAGTGGACGATAGCCGCTGGCACCAAGTCGCGGCCGAAGCCCTGTTGGCACATCCAGCGGACTGGCGCTTACAAACTATAAATGCCGAAGCAGTGCTTGAGCGGCTTCTCAAGGGCGACCCAAGCCTTGTTGGGGCAGCGGGAGTAAATCTACCGACCCATGCTGAGCTTGAAGAGGCATCGAAGGTGCTCACAAGCAGCTGGAAGCGGGTATTAAATCCCGAGATCAGGCCGCAAGGGGCATTTGCTCATAACGCCGCTCTCATCAAAGCCTTTTTGGGGCAGCTCGACGCAGCATCGCAGCTGCTTGAGGAAGCCGACGCCTACGGGGTCGCATCGGAAGAATCCAAATTTCTGCGAATTTCCATCTACAGAAAGCAGGGTAAATTGGATGATGCAATCCGCATTGCGGATAGCCTTGCTGAAACGCCGCGAAATCTCATAGTCCGCGCAGATCTGCTCCTCCAAAAGGAGCCCAACAAAGTATTCGACATTTTGCGAGATCGCGACTCATTCACCGATGCCAGAGAGATCGTTGGTTCATCGCTTACGGTTGTTGACGCTCACTGTCGGTTGAAGGACTACCCGCAAGCTCTCGATGAGGCCGACCGGCTAGATCGTCGGCTACCCGATGAGCCGCACGCGCAGCTCGCGATCTATAAGGTCAAGTATGAAGCGGGTAGTTCCGAGGCTGACAAGGCTCTCGATGTTGCGCTCGCTCGCGTGAACGATCGCACCGAATTCCCGACGCGGTTTCTGGTCTGCGAAACATTGGCTACCGCCGGTCGGCACAAGGACGTCGTTGATTTACTCAGGCCTTCGGTTTCCCCTCGCTTTGACTCTCCTGCGCTGCGTTTGCTGGCTGACGCTGAGCTCAAGGCCGACCATCGTGCTGCATTGGCGCAGCTTCTAGGTCAAATGCCTGATGAGGTTCGGAAAGCTCCCTACTACCAGCGAATAGCTATCGGACTAGCGCTGTCGACGGGCGATCTCGCGGCGGCTGAACGCCAGCTGCGGGAGCTACTGCAGATACGGCCAGGAAGTCTTGCGTTGCAACTTCAGTTGATGAGCACGTTATTTCGACAAAACAAGGAGGCCGAACTCCGAGCCGAAGCTGCGCGAGCCGCAAATGAGTTCACGGGGGCACCGGACGACCTCCTAACATTCGCTCAATTCAAAAAGAATTTCGGCGATTGGCGAGAAGCTCACGATCTTGCTTATCAAACGCTTCTCGCGCATCCCGGTGACGAGCGCGTCAATCGTGCCTACGCCGCTATCTTTCTGTTTGAGGCGCGGTCCACGCCCACGATTGATGTTTCGCCACCACATGTAACGCAAGGCATGGCTGTCCGCATCAAACGTGAGGACGGTACCGTGACGGTGTACATTATCGAACCCGACGCAAAGCTGCGCCCGGCAAACACGTATTTGTCACCGGATCATCCGATAGCGAAGGCGATGCTTGGAAAGGCACCGGGAGATCATTTCGATCTGCCCGACCGTACCTCTGCAGATATCGTTTGGATCAAACCAAAAGAACTGCACGCGCTTCATGTTGTCCTTGAGGATTTTAACAATGTTTTTCCAGAAGCTCAAGGCTTGGAAAAAATTTGGGTCGATACGTCGTCTCCCGATGGGCTACAGCCGATGCTTGATCGAGTGCGAGAGCGCCATGATGCGATCGCTTCTGTAGCAAGCAAGTACGATGACAATCTGCTCCCGCTTACCTTCGTGGCTAAGATGCTCGGGTCCGATCCAGTTACCACAGCGTTGGGGTTGGCAAGTGCAGGCCACCGTCTTCGCGTGTGCCATGGAACGGAGTTTGAGAGGCAATCGGCGTTACGAGCCATCGAGGAGAACCATTGTGCCGGATGTGTTGTCGATGCCGTAACTCTTCATTTCATTAGAAGACTTTCGCTTGAGAAAGTAGTTCAGGCTGTATGCGGGCCAATCGGGGTTGTTGAGGGATCAGTGGCCCGAATCCAGCGCCGGATCCATGAACTGGAGGAGCGGCTTGAAGAGCCGTCGATGTCCGTTTTCTATCGAGATGGGCAGTACTTCCGCGAAGAGATTCTGCCCGACCAAAAGCGAGCTGCACTGGAAGTTCAGCGTGCTGACCGAACCTGGCTCGCTGAGCATGCGCAGATCATACCAGCTGAGGGAGCTGATGATCCCAGTGCGGAGGCGGGAAGACTGCTGGAGAAACTAGGTTCCGCTTTCTTTGACGAAGTGCGCGCCGCAAGTAGTTCTGGTCGCATTTTTCTATCAGAAGACCTTCCGATGCGAATGCTCGCGGAATCAGAGTACGGAGTAAGCGGCTGCTGGCTTCAGGTGGTCCTGATGGTGGCCCTCGAACGCGGATACATTCGTGATCGGGAGTATGCGGACGCAATTGTGGCTCTGATCGAGGCAAACGAGGAGTTCATCTCCGTGAGCAGCGCCCTACTCGTGAGTATGCTCACGGGTGAAAAGGGCACTCGCTTGCCGGAGGCGTTCTGCAAGGCATCAACTCGCCTTGGAGGTGCGCAGGCGGACGCCTCTCACTTGTCAGTAGCTCTTGGAGTTGTGCGCAGTACTTGGTACGACATCGCTCTCTCCCCAACTCTCCGGCAGGGCATATTTGGTAATCTCTTGGAGAACCTCACACGAGATCGGACATTAGGCGACGTCGAGCGAATTCTGGCGTTCTTTGATAGGTTCGCTCAAATGGTGGACAGCGGTTCTCTCCGAAGATACTTGCGAAGTTGGCGTCGCGGCCATTTCATCTGAAGTTTCATAGTCGGCGTCTGAGGCATCCCATAGCATGGCATCCTTTGCTATGGCGTTTGCCAGTCGTAGAGCGATTTCCTGCCGTAGTCCGCGCGCAACGGCGCTCGGGGTCCGCAGTCGTCAATATCGGACCTCTCCCGCCCGGGCCCAATCAACTGCAGGGCGTTAGGCGCCGCCCCAAGCGATTAACCGACGGCTGGCACTTTAAAATCCCAATTCCCAGCGGCCTCCCTAGGGCCTCCGCCAGAGCTGACCCGAAAGCTTGGGCTCATCCCCGAACACGGCGATTAGCAGCCCTTCCGATCAGCCTCGGATATCACGGCGAACAAGTGCGCGAACCGCTCGGCCTTCTTGAACAGTTCGGCGAGGATTGCCCGCTGCATGATGGTTGCGATCAGGTGAGCGCGATGCGGTTAGCCGCGCGGGCGGACCCGCGCGGTTTAGCCATTCCGCAGGATGGCCTTAAGCGGCCCTAGATTCGATCTGCGTCACGTTGTTCGGCGCGGGCCGTTGATTGCAATCTGACGCGGCTTCATTGCTTCGGGGATCTCACGCTGTAGGCTGATGACGAGCAAGCCGTTCTCGAAGTTGGCGCCCTTGACCTCGACGTGGTCGGCAAGCGTGAACTGGCGCTTGAAATTGCAAGTCGAGATGCCGCGATGCAAGAAGGTCTTACCCTCCTTCTCGCTCTTGTGGCCTTCCAGCGTCAGGACGTTTTGCTCGACCGTCAGGACGAGCTCCTCCGGGCTGAAGCCGGCGAGAGCGACCGAGATTTGGAAGCGGTGTTCGTCGAGACGCTCGATGTTGTAGGGGGGATAGGTCTCCTCGTCGGCACGCTGGGCGGCTTCGGCGAGATCGAAGACACGGTCAAAGCCGATGGCCGACCGGAAGAGGGCGAAAAATCAACAGTGCGCATAGCCAGATCCTCCTGGGAGCAAAATGGTTACGAGCGGCACCGGACACGACCGGTGCCCGTCTCAGTCGCGGGACCCAAAGCGGCATCCCGATCGTCTTGCGACGACGCCGAAGAAAATTGGAAGCCAGGAACAGTTTCAAGACGTGTGGGGGAAATTTTTCTGCGAGAAAGCGCAACGGTTAATCGGCTCCTCAAGCTAGTCGACCCGGGAAATTTTCGGCGAGCCCCGTTGGTCCCACTCGACTTTTGTTCTCTTTATGTTCCAATTACCGCCATGACCAACCGACCCGCGAGTTGGCGCATGCCCACCCCAAAACAGATGGAAAATCTAGCTGCATCAATGGGTAGAGCGCCCGCGAGGGAGCGTCCGCTCGGGCCCGCCGATGACATGCCGGAAGAGTATTGGCGCGCCCTCCTCGATGATGCCCATGTCCACCCTGCTGATGCCGGACGTTCGAGCGCTGGCCTGCGCCTCAGCCAGATCCCGCAGCACGTCCTGCGCGTTTCGTGCCGCCGGTGCGAGCGCATCGTTGAGATCCAGAAGGTGGACGCAATCCGTCTCTACGGGCAGCAGGCCGGATGGAAGGAGGTCGCGCGGCGATTGCTGGACAACACCTGTCAGAATCGAACTGGCCGCCACGAGGAAGACGGCTGCTGGCCGGCCTTCGGGCCGGTTTGATCACAGCATTCGCTGGCATGGCCCCGAAGCACCACCCAACGCCGCTGTCTGGTGGCGATCGCAAAGCCCTGGGCAAGGAGCTCGGCAAGGCGCGTGCGATGACCGCCATTCTGTCCGCGAAGTCTGCTGCGGCTCGCGCCGAGGGTGAAGCTCTGATCAAACAGGCCGACTGCCTGCTGTGCGAGAGCTGGAACGAGCGCATGTGGGCAAACGGCGAGCCAATCGACCCCTCGCCAACCATCAACCAGGCGATCAACGGCGGCTATCCATGGCTTGAGATCCAATGCTCACGCTGCAAGACACGACGCAATGTGGATCTGGCTGTATTGCCGCACGCCTCCACAACCTTTGTCCACGACCTGTCCGGCAGGCTTCGCTGCAACAAATGTGCTAAGGCGGGTCGTCGTCCCGCCGCGACGTTGCTACAGCTCGCGCACCATGCCCGCCCGACTTCTGCCGAGACGTGACGATCTGCAACCTCTACTCGATCACCACGAACCAGGCCGCCATCAGCGCGCTGTTCCGCGTGGTCAAGCGGTACGTCGGCAACCTTGCGCCGACGCCCGGCGTTTTTCCCGATTACAAGGCGCCAATCGTACGGAACAGCCCAGATGGCCGCGAACTGGCGACCGCGCGCTGGGGCATGCCGTCGTCATCGAAGGCCCTGATGGATGCGACGAAGAAGCGTGCCGAGAAGCTGCAAGCCAAGGGCAAAGAGGTCGATTTCAAGGAATTTGCGGATGGAGCCCGACAGCGGCACCACAAACATCCGGAACGTGAACTCGAAACACTGGACGGTCCGGAGCACCGCTGCGTGGTGCCCTTCAACTCGTTCAGCGAGTTCAACAAGGCCGAGGGCGGCGACATCTGGTTCGCCCTCGACGAGAGCCGTTCCCTCGCCTGCTTTGACGGCATTTGGGCCAACTGGACGTCCGTCCGGAAGGTCAAGGAGGGCGAGACCACCAACGACCTCTACCCCTTCCTGACGACGGAGCCCAATGCCGAAGTTCGGCGCCGTCCATCCCAAGGCTACGCCCGTGATGCTCACGACCGCTGATGAGGTGGAGATCTGGATGAACGCGCCTGCGGATGAGGCGCTAAAGCTCCAGCAGCCTCTACTGGACCGGACACTGCGGATCGTCGCCCGGGGCGCGAAGGAAGATCCCGCTCCACTGACTTAGCGTTCTGCAAGGCCGCGAGAACGCGCCCGCAGACGACAAGAATTTCCACTAACTTGCTTGCAACAGGTGCTGAAGTATTTTTTATGACTTGTTTTCGCGCGAAGTGACTTTATCTCCGCGCCCTGGATCTCAACGACACCCTTTGACTGAGGAACAGCTCGCTCCTCGTCGCCGTACACCTTTTGAGCGGCCGCTTTATGGGGCTTCATATGGTTGAGACTAAATTCGACAGAGCCATGAAGGAATTTGTCTGGAATATATTAGAGATCCAATCCCAATTGGAGGACATTCACTCCGTGTGGGCGCGGCTGCTCGGTATCACCGAGCCGCAGTGGCTCATGTTGATGGCGATAATGGACTTGGACGAAGGACATGGCGTTGCGGGAATTGACGTCGCCAAGAAGCTACGGGTCCATCCTACGTTTGTAGCAAGTCAAACCAAGAGTCTCGCAAAGTTTGGCCTTCTTGATCGCCGAACTCGCTCGGATGATGCCCGCTTCGTGCAGATGTTAGCAACCGAGCAAGCGACGGCTGCAATAGCTAAGCTAGCCGAAAAGAAGGCAAGCCTGAACTCAACGATGTTCGCCGACCTTGATGAAGGTAGGTTGGCTGAGTTGAACACTGCGCTTTTGGCAATTGCCAAGAATGTTCGACTGGCTGTCCGACTGTTGGCGATCGAAGTCTTGTAATCTTACCAAAACACCAAAGCCCTCGGCGGTTTCCCGCCGAGGGCTCTGAGGAGCTCTCGGTAGTTTCCCACCAAGAGCTCCAATGCGAGTTGTTAGACCGAACTTACCAGTTGCGCTGAGCGCGGAGGAGCATGACGACCGAGTCTTGGTCCCTCAGCTCATAGCTCGCGATCGGCTTGGCAGCCGGACCGTTGATGGCCGTGGTGGTCACGACGCCAGCGTACTTCTGGTCAAGGCGGGTCCAGGAGAGGTCGGCCGAGAACGTCAGGTTCTTGACCGGGGTCCAGCGGGTGATGACGCCCACCGTGCCAAGCGCGAAGTCCGGACTGCAGGACGTCACGCCGGCAACACCCGAGATGAGGCCCCCGGGTCCGCAGAGGAAGGTCTTCGCACCGCTGCCGAACTGAGCCTGAGCGTACGAACCGTAGATCGCGGTGTTCCAGTAGGGATCCCAGTTGTGGGTGTAAGCACCGCGGAAGCCCCAGGTCTTGACGGTTTCCTGCTGACCGCCCGTGACGTACACGGTGTCGGGAGCACTCGCCGCGCCCACGCTGGCGTAGGCGACGTTCGAGCTGCCGTAAAGCGCGAACGAGCTACCTGCCAGGTTCTGGAAGTTGTAGCGGGTCGCACCGTCGGTGTAGACGCCCGAAATGTTGATCACGTCACCCGCACCAGTCGGGATATTCTTGATCGACAGAGCGAGCTGAACTGCCCAACCCCACTTGTCGTCGGGGTGACCAGTCGCCTCGGTCGCACCGTAGTAAGCAACGTGGTTGTCATGCGCAGCAACCGACGCCTGGAACAGACCCCAAGCCTGGTCGACACGCACCATACCAACGAGGTTCGGCGAACGCGAGCCACCGATGGCATTCGAACCATAAGCAGCGCCAGTCACGCCGGCGAGGCCGGTCGCACCGCTCAAATTGAGGTTGCCGGCCTGCATGTAGGCCGTCGCGTCTTCCGCCGAGAACGACGCCGTCACGCCCTGACCGAAGTCAGCGGTGTAGGTGAACTGGTTGATACCAGTGACCGTGCCGCTACCGCCGGCGAGACCGTCGAAGTTGTTGCCGGGATAGTTGGTCCAGGGCGCGTCGAACTGCGACACGGCCTTACCCATCGTGAAACCAGCGAACTGGATGAAGGCGTAGTACACGCCGAGCGAGCCGCCCGAGGTACCGCCGTCAGTCGGGTTGATCGACGAACCAACGAGCGCCGGGGTCGCACCCGAGGTGTTCAACGCCAGCGTGCTGCTGTAGGCGGTCGTGCCGAACGCGCTGCCCGTGCCGTTGTAGTTGCCGGTCGTCCAGGAGAAGACGCCGTCGAAGAAGGTACGGACGACGCCGTACTCGGTCGCGGTGCGCGTGTCGATGTTGAGATCTTCACGAGCGCGCATGGTGTAGTAGTTCGTCAGGCGGTTGCGCGCGCCGTTGTTACCGGAAGACTGCCAGTTGATGTCGCTGTTCGTGTTCAGCGCGACTTCAGCACGCAGATAACCACCCAGCTTGATGCAGGTGTCGGTGCCCGGGATGTAGTAGAAGCCCGCGCCGTACAGCGAGCAGATCTTCACGTATTCGACCGCCTTGGCCTTCACGGGCAGATCGGCTGCTTGAGCTCCGCCCACGGCGATCAGACCCGCCGCTGAGCCGAGCAAAAGGCTCTTAACCAACTTCATGTTAAACCTCCAAGTTTGCTCTTCAGGGAAGGTCACTGACCGGACGGCCAATTCCCCAACCCCCTCTAAATCACCGCTCCGGGCTCCTTCGCGTCTTCGGACACACCCGCATGAACGCGAGGGACTTAAGCGAAATGACCTAAACGGGACGACCTCGGGATGCCCCCCTCCGTCGCCCAGTCACCATGATCGATGCCCCATGCACACACAACAAGAGAACGCTCCGAAACGGGCCTATGAAGCTTGTTTTCGGACAGGTGTTGCACAAAAATCACGCAACTTCGTGAGGGCAATTCTTGTATAAGCTATTGTTAAGTATGACAGTTCTGGCACTCACAGCTGCGTGAGGGCTTCGCCCACGAACGAGTCCCCAAGGCGGAACATGCACGTCTAGTGCACCTGAAGGCGGGGAATCCATTGCTCTTGGGGACGAATCGAGTGTCCGTTCCGACGGCGCAGCCAGCCATGCGGACCCAGGATCACTATGACTAAAGAGAGCAGCAAAAAGATCTCAGCGGCGCCAAGCTGGCTTGGCCTCACTCAAAACCGGTCGTCTTTCGTGTTCCTCCAGGACCGGGCCGAAACCGTGCGAAAGATTTTCCAACTCGCGATCGGCGGGATGGGCAGCTACGCCATCGCGAATTATCTCGACGAACAAAAGGTGCCGACCTTCACCCGATCGCTCAACTGGGACAACACCACCATAGACTCCATGCTCCGGAACCGGGCGACCTATGGTGAATACCAGCCGAAGTCCTTCGCCGCAGGTCATAAGAAGGGTATCCCGAGCGGTCCTCCCATTGCCGGCTATTACCCTGCAGTCATAGACAAGGCCACTTTCGATGCTGCGCAGGCGGCACGCCAACAGAATCTGGCGCATCGTGGGCGCAAAGGAAATGACCTCGCGAACATCTTCGGTGGTTTGTGCTCGTGCGCCTACTGCGGTGGCGAGGTCATCTTCCATAGGATCTCAAACGTGCAGGTTCTGGTGTGCGAGCAGGTTTTGAACGACAGCGCATGCAGCCGCTCCGCCTGGACGTACAAGGATTTCGAGACCACCGTTCTCGCCTTTCTAGCTCACCCGGCCTTGCTCGACAAAATGGGGGAGGAGCAAAGGACGTCGCTGCTCGGTCTTGCGGAAGAGATCAACAGCCTCTCGTCAGACGGCGATCGACGTTACACCAGGAGAGTGAATATAACCGTCTTGCTCAAGCAGATTGTCGACAGTCTGATCGTTCATAGCGCCGGCAACTTCAGCCTGCCCAGACACTCCTCAGCTCAAATTCGGAAGGACATGGACGGCAGATTTGTCGAGATTCAATTACGAGATGGCCCATATTACCGCTGTATTTCAATTAACTGAGACGCCGCGGCGGTCATTGGCGCTGAGGAAAGATTTCCCGGGTCCAGAGGGTTTTTTCGATACCCAGGGGGCTGGGGCTGTAGAGCGAAGAGGTCCCCGTAGCTGGCCTTGGCGCATGGCACCGAGCGCACAATGTCAAGAGGGGTCTGGGCGTGGGCTTCCGTCGTCAGGACAGCGGCGAGCACCGACAGGCTCAAGGATAAGTCTCATTCCGCTTGCTTGGAAATGGAGGCACGGATCCATGGCCCGAAATAATTACTTCAGATACCGTGCAGGATCCCATACAGGAGCCTGCACGTCGTATTCGTCCGCTGGTGTCGGCGGCCTGATGGAGGTAAGGTCTTTGAAGAACGGCCTTACCGTCTCCCGGATCCCGCAGCAATTCGGGAATCGCCAACTGGACCTCGACGGCTTCCACAAGCGAGTCTTGGTAATTGTGAGCAGGCATCAACCCTGGCATCCAAGCAATGCCCAGTTCTTCAAAAACCGCCGAGACGTTCATAAACTTGCTTTCGGCGGACGTCCAGGACCGGCCGACTTCCTTGGACAAATCCCGATATCGCTGTCTCTTGTTTGACCTTTTCCTCCGCACTAATTTGCCAAAGCATGAGGAAGTACGCAGCCACGATGACGGCGTTCTGGCCTGCCGTCCGATCTTCGCCCTTCGCCGGTCGCTCGATATCCATTCTGCAGGGAAGGGAAGCGGTCAAGGCCCTGGTCGTACGGTCGACACCTTCGTCCGGAGCTCTTCGAGCTGGGTGTCCAGGAAGTCGTTGGCTACGGCTACGCCCGTGGACGGCTCCCAGGAGCGCGAGAACGCAAGGATGAGGCAGATGGCTGATGTGACCTACTATGTCGCTCTACCGTTCGTTTTCTCCGACGACGGACTAGCCGCCGGCGAGGCGACGGAGCGCCTGAGCGCCAACGGCGCGGTGATGCGGGCCGAGGCGCTGTCCCGGAAGCCCGATCACGCCGGCGCCCTCGCGTTCAGCCGAACCGGCGATCCGTCCAGCGGCGACTTCAGCGATGCCTGGCTGATCCGGAAGTTCGGCGAGGTGCCGGACGATCTCAGCACGCTGTGATGACCTACTCTGAGGTTGTGCTCCATCATGATCTGGCCGACGTCCGGCTCGTCGACCGTTGTGAAGCTCGCCCATCAGCAGATCTTGGTGATATAGCTTTGGATCATCAATGATCACCGCTTCACTTCCATTCCGAAGAGGAACACGTGGCAAAGACCCAGCCCGAACCCGTCCGCGATCCGACGGCCGATCACCTTCTGACCCCGCAAAACTGCGTTCTGGTCCTGATCGACTACCAGCCTGAGCAGTATTCCAGCGTGACTTCATCCTCCCGCGAGGAGATCACCCTCAATACGATTGCGCTGTGCAAACTCGCTCAAGCCTACGGCATCCCTGTGGTGCTCTCGACGGTGGCGGTCGACATGGGCGTGAACGAAGGCACGATTCCGGAGATCCGCGCGGCTCTCCCGGGAGTGGAAGAAATCGACCGCACGGGCGTCAATGCATGGGAAGACGATGACTTCCGCAAGGCGGTCCAGGACACGGGGCGACGCAAGGTGGTCATCGTGGCGCTCTGGACCGAGGTCTGCCTAGCCTATCCGACCCTGGACATGCTGGCCGAAGGCTACGAGGTCTATCCGGTCGCCGACGCCGTAGGCGGCATCTCGCCGGCCGCGCACGAACGCGCGTTCGACCGAATGATCCAGGCTGGGGCAAGGCCGATCACGGCGATCTCCTTCGGTTGCGAGATCATGCGCAACTGGGCGCGGGGAGATTCCGACAAGCTGCGAGAAGTCATGCGATGGTATTTCCCTCAGCATCGCCGTCTGCACAAGCCGGCTTGAGGGACAACGTCGATCCTTTTCGTGGTCAGCCACGCGAAGTCGAGATGCCTCAAAGCGAACGGCGTTCGCGCTCCGGTGCCGTGACGGTTGCGGAGCCCCGGACTCCTAGGCACTCCGGGCTCCGCTCCAACATTTTGCGACCGCAGATACGGCGTCGGCTCCGAAGAGCGACCCACGGGTACGTTCGATGGAACGAAGCCCGGACCTGCGGGTTGGACGGCGAAAGCATTTGGACAGTTTGAGAGCGCGATCGGCCTCGACAGCACGGCTGCCGGGGCCGATCTGTATTCCATCCTATTCCTCGCTCGGCGCGGCGGCATTTCCGGCCTCGAGCACGCTCAGCGCGGTCTCGATCTGCGAGCAGCCGTTCGATTTCCTCACGTTCGTTCGCTCCGGGATCGCTCTCGAGCCGCTCCAGGAGTGCCTCCTTGCGCGCAAGCAGCTTTGCCGCGGTCGACATCGCACCTCCTCGCGTTTGGAACCTACAAACGATCTGGTGCGGCGCCGACGAACTCGAGCCCTTTGTGCGATCGTGGATTTACCGATCAGGCGGAGCGCTGGCGCGACCAGAAGCAAAGCTGCTCTGGCCCGAAGCTGCCTCCGGCTATGTCGGGGCGAGCTTCACTGCTTGACGAGACACGCCAACTTGCCCGTTTAGGGGCCGACGAACTTTCCGGATTGCATGCAGGCGTTCCCGGCGGCGCTACACCATACGAGAACGCTCGTTTGGCAAACGTACCCCTACTTGGCCGGTGCCCGTAGCGGCTATCAGCCCACCTGCGGGCGGCGGGATCGTGCATCGGATCGGTATCACAGTGCGTACAGATATAACGCTACCGCCCCGCTACTACATCGTCGGGGACAGCCGTCATCGGCTTGCCGCACGTCGGACAAAGCTTCCGGCTCGAAAACAGCACAGCCATCGGATTTCCCCTGCCGGCCGGCAGCGTAGGTCCATCTGGGCCGCCGGCGCAACAGTGTCGCCGAAAAATTGTTCGCGCTCCCTCTCGCTTCTTGACCTCTCCGCCGCCCGATATTGAATCGGGCTTTCAGTGCTCGTTGCGGGGGTGGCGTCGTGGAAGAGTTCTACAGAGGCTTCGCGCAGCGGGCGCGCGATCTGGCGGAGAATGCAGACCCGTTCACCCGACGGCGGCTGCTCGACCTGGCCAAACGGTACGACCTCAAGATCAACGGATCTAGCTACGCACGGATACAGTCGCCGCGCGCAACGCCGCCGAATGTGCTGTTCTCCGGCTCAGGAGAGTCCTGACTCAGTCCTTCGCGTCCGGCGAAGCATTGGCCCGGCGTTCGTATTCTTCCGCGAGCGCGGTGAGCCGCTCGATCACCTCCGGATCGGTGATGGAGGCAGCCAAGCGCCGGCACCTTTGGGCTTCCGCGAGCAATCAGGTCTTCTCGTCTTCGATGCCGCATCCAACCCGCTTGCTCCCAGCAGGTTGCGACCTCGGCCACTCTTCAGCCGTCCTTCAATGCTTCTTGACGTCCTTCGCAGGCCAGCTCTCGCCGGCGGGCCTGACACGCACCTTCCCGCCGCCTCCGACCACCTTGTGCGTGTCGACTTCGTCCTCAGCTTGGACGACGGTGAGTTCGGTCTCTGGCTTCCAGTCGAGCGTCAGGTCGAGATCGCCGGGAAAGATCTGCCAGCGCGAGCCGGCTTCGAGTTCGACGATGCGGCTCTCGGAATGGGAGCGAATCTTCATCTCAGGCCGCATCAAGGGTCCAAGGCGGGTCGCGCGGCACGAACGGGCGCCGCAAGCGCCCTGCCTCGTCACCGTGGCACCTTGGGCACCTGAACCGGACATCCGGCTGTGCGGATGACGTCCGCTGCAGGCTCGCGGCCATCGGCCAGGCGCCACAGCGGGGCATTTTTCCAAGAGGTATCGGTTTCGTTGCACACGTTCCAGACTCGGCGCCTCCTCCCGACTACCGCCGTCGTTATAGCCTTGCCCGGCATTCCACACCCGGAAACGCTCGCCATCAATGGCCGCCCCCTGCGCTCGCGGTTCGATCTTCCCTAAGCTCACCCGCTCTCGCCTGTGGCGGTGGCGGACACCAGCGAAGCTAAAGCTTGTGGTAAGTAACATGCGCCGTCGCGAACGGGATGCCAGCACGGCCAGCACGGCCGCGGACTATGCAAGCTCGTTCATCGATTCCATAAAACCAATCGTCGAAATTCAACTTGAACGATTTGCCGTCCCCTTGCGGTGTATCGCGCGTGTATTTCCAATGGAATGCGCAACCGGCTTGCTCCCCAATGGCTTCACCTTCCAGCCGGTTTTCCAGGCCCGTGTACTTGCCTTCCTCACCCTTTCGGATCGTCCAATGCAGAGTGTCGCTATGACCATCGTCAAATGTATAAGCCTCGATGAAAAGCACTGTATCAGTGTCCGCATCTAGTTCGCCGTGACCAGCAATCGTTGCGCGCTTCAGTAGTCCACCCACTAGACTTTCGAGCACTGCCCAACCTTCTAGCCGCCCGATGAAAAAACGTTCAGGAAGAAACAGCGGCGTTGTTCCTGTAAAAGCAGCGATCGCCATCGGTAGCCCTTTCGAAACACACTAGTAAACCAAATCTCCTTTCTGCGAATGGTTCCTAGTTGCCCCTCCGCTACATGCTCCGCTCGGAGCGCTCAACCGTCCACAGCCCGCCCTTCATATTACAATTGGAATCTAAATACCGCTCGGCAGCCGGTTCACTGTTGATGCCGGGCTTATCGCCGCGTCACCGGCATAGCCCTCCATTGGCAAGCCGCGCGTTGCGCCACCTCTTCTCTTGAAACTTCGCGACTTCGGGCGGATACTTGGATCAAGTCCTTAGCCATCATCATTCCGAGGAAGACGATCATGGCGATCCAGATCGTGATGGACAGCACCGGTGACACCCGTCACTTTTTCAATCCAGACGACGCACGAGAACTCGTGAAGGCGGAGCGGCGATTCTACGAACTGACCGGGACCGGCTTTACCGCGGCGGTCCGAACGGGTCCGGGTCAAGTATCGCAAATGCGATCGTTTGACCCGAACGCGGAAGAAACCGTCTTCCTCCCTAGGTTGGTCGGCGGGTGATCGGCCCGCACCATGTTGGGCTTCAGATCATCCCGCCGACATGAACGCCAGCGGGCGAGAGCCATTCGGGCACTCTTCATCAGACACGGCGCCGAGAGAACTCCGGAGGGCCGCTCGCTGCAGCTCTTGCGGGCGTGGCTATCGCCGGCCCAGCGCGCACAATTCGCGGGAAAAGGCTATTTCGAGGTCATCGGTGGCGACACTGGCAGGCAATATCGGATCTACGCGGGCGCGTCGACGAACGTCTGCGAGATCGACGAAAAGGGGCGCCCTACGCGCGGCCTGTGTTTCACGCCGCGTGGTAATCTGCCGGTCGGAGATGTTATGCTTTCCCAAAAGATAGCGCTGGAATGCTGCGAGAATCGCGCGTTGGAGGTAGCAAGAAGGTTCGCACCAACTGGTTTTATGTTTAGGCGAAGCCGGCTCCTTGGATGAGCCGCCACGGTCCTCACTTGGGCATCGGCGAAAGTTGCGCCGTATCAGAGATTCAGGCGGGCCGAATGGATCGGGACACCTGTCTGCAAGGCCCGCATGAAAACAGCTACTAAGCTGCGAGGCTACGTCGCTGTCAGTGCAGAGCGCCGAACTTGCCGAGGCATGAGACGCAGTTCGAATTCTGCGTTTCGGCAGTGCGTAGACCGACGGCCCCCGTTCGCTCGACCGAAGAATCAGCCCCTACCATTGGCGAAGCCAAACCAGGCGAATGGGAGTGCGAGGACGCAGAGCGCCGCCATAGGAAAGAACGCCGCCCCGCCATAAGAAGCATACAGTTCGCCGGACAAGAAGGTTAGTACGGCCGTTAGAACCCCCGAGCCAAACGCATAGAGAGATTGAGCAGTTGCGGCCACGCTTGCTGCCACCAGCGTCCCCATCATTCGCATGCAAGCGAGATGAAGCAGAGCAAACGTTACTCCGTGCAACGGCTGTATCAGCGAAAGCAGCAATACCGACGTGGTCACGCCTGCTATGGACCAGCGGACGATTCCGGCCACAGCTGCCAAGATAGCCGCGCCGCGCACGCCAAACCTGGTCAGCAGCGCTGGACCGGCAAGCATGAACACCAGCACTTCAGCAACCACCGCTTCCGACCAAAGGAAGCTAATCGCCGAGGTGCTGATGTCCGCATCGCTCCACCTGATCACTGCAAATGCATCGTGCACGGCATGACTGCCATAGATCAAAGCTGATGCGATGATCATGATGCGAAACTGGGATACGCTAATCAGGGCTTTCGTCTCTGACACAACAAAGGACGGCGACCCCTGCGATCGGGCTTGCCCAGGTAGCAATGCAGTGGCGCCAGCGGCGGCGATCAGGAAGGCAGCGTTCATCCAGATAACCGGAGTGAGATCGGCTGGGCTTACGAGTTGTCCGGCGATCAGGGTTCCCACAACGAAAGCCGCGGATGCAGTCCCCCGTATCCACCCGTATTCGAATGGCGTTCCTGCGAACCGGGGCCTCGCCGTATTGACAGATAACGCATCGGCGATCGAGGTGGTGGGGGCAAGAGCGGCGGCCTGAACCAACGCGACAAGAAGCAAGAACCAGAATTTATTGGCCCAAAGCAATGCGACGGCTGCTGCGGCCGCCATGGCAGCACAGCCCGCGAGCACGAGGCGCAATGACCCGAGCCGATCCGCCAGCATAGCAACTAACGGTCCGAAAACGAGCCGCGTCAGCATTCCGGCAGCCAGGATCAGACCGATCTGCTGAGACGCCAGAGTTCGCGTTTCGAAAAATTGTGGCCAGAACGGAGATGCGGCGCCGAACGCCGCGTAGAGAGCGACGTAAAAGACTATATAGGCGATTGGTGCGGGAATGCGCACTGGCTCCTTTTTCCTTGCTTTGTAGCCCCTGGATGGTGTGCGAACGCTGGTGCCAATGCGCAAGTCAGATCGGAGCACTGGCTCTGAAAGCTAAGTTTGGTCGCACAGACCAGTCCGGATCAAGTCGATCCGCACGCCCGTGTTCGCGAACTGTCGCCCCCGTCGCTGTTGTGCCAGCGCTCCCCCGAACGGAGTACTGTAGGTCAGTCATGCCGACCAACGGAGGGAAAGGACCAGCTTGAGCCGCTGATCAGGGGCGATTTCGAGCGATGCCGTCCCGGTGACACGCTGGACGACTCTCAAGCGCTTGAAACTCCCGTCCTCTCCGGCCGTTAATTCCGCGGCCTTGCCTACCGGCTAGGCGTTTGTACCTCTGTTGCGTTGGAGTTTCCGGTGCCAGCCTCCCGATCCTACTGGAAGGGCTATCTGAAGCTCTCCTTCGTCTCATGTCCCATCGCGCTCTTTCCCGCAATCTCAGCGGCCGAACGTATCTCATTTCAGCAGATCAGCCGGCGAACGGGCCATCGCCTCAAACACAGACTGATCGATTCTGTCACGGGCCAAACCGTTGATGCTGCAGACAAGGCGCGGGGGTATGAGGTCGGTGAAAACGACTTTCTGGTAGTCGAGGACCGAGACCTTGAGCGCGCCAGACGCGTGCGCGCAGGGCCTGGTGAGGAGGGGCTTGCCCCGCAACCTCACTGGATAAGCCCGCCAACCGTTCCCGCTGACCTTGGCGACATGACCGACGAAGGCGCCTCCGACTATGACGATGAAGACGAGGAGCAGGAGGAAACCGTCCCTCTTCCGCGACCTCAGAATACGCGCACGATCCAGATCGAACGCTTCCTTCCCGCAGGGCAGATCGATGCGCGATATTTTGAGAAGCCGTATTACATCGTGCCGCGCGAGGAGATCAGTCAAGAATCGTTTGCCGTGATTCGAGACGCAATGGGCCGGGAGGACGTTGTCGGACTTGCGCGCGTAGTGCTATCCTCGCGCGAGCGGCCAGTTCTGCTCGAACCGGCAGGTCGCGGCCTTCTCGGCGTGACGCTGCGCTTCGCGCAAGACATCCGAAATGAGGCAGACTATTTCAGCGAAATTCCGGAAATGAAGCTGCCGTCCGAAATGATGAAGCTCGCGCAGCACATCATCCGGACGAGGTCGGCCTGCTATGCTGGAGGATCACTACCGCAGAGCGCTCGCGCGCATCCTGCGCAGCAAGCAGGCGAAACGCCCAGTGCAGCCGCCATCGAGTAAGCCATCACGCGAGAACGTCGTCAACCTCATGGACGCGCTGCGCCGAAGCGTCGCCGCCGAGCGTGCCGTTCAGCCTTCGGGTCAGCGCGGACGGGGCAAACGGACCCCGGCAAAGCGCGGCGCGCGCCACCACAAAACCGGATGACCGGACGCCCGCCGTTGCATCATCCCCGCCGATCGTCGCCTGTTCAATCGGCGACACTTGTCCGGAGTGTCAGTCCGCGCCCCTAAATCGCCTCTTCCGTCACGCCGCGCTCGCGGCGAGCCGGCGCCCGCAGGCGAGTGAGTTCGATCCACGCCAGTGCGGCGTTGATCCATCTCTGCCGTTCAGCTCCATCGGCTGCGGCGGCGAGCTTCATCGCCGCAAACGCCTCCGCTCGGGGTCGTACTCGACGTCCATGGGCCGAAATATAATCGCGGATGGTAAAGGATCACGCATCGATGCGACCGTAGGAATCCGGGGCCCGCCAGGGCGACGGTGGACATCGCGCCTCCCGCATTCTTTCGAAGCTGACTTGGTGCACAGCGTCAAGCTCGCGCCGAGGCACGGGCTCGATTCAAAAGATGCCGAGCAGCGCGAAAACCGCGACCTCTCCCAGGAAGGCCAACGTCATGATCGCGACGGTGAGAAACACGTCGCCTATCGGCATGAGGGGCATGGGTAAGGCCTCGCGTGTCCTGCGCCCTGTCGTGAACACATGAAGCCCGCGAAAAGTTTCGGTTCCGGCTGCCGGGTTCCAGGTATAGGGTCGCCCCAGGGCAGGCCCTTCAACCGGGGCAGATCATGCGAGTCCTTGAACTGTCATGCTGGTGCGTGACCGCGACAGGTCTGATCGTGGTGGTGGCGATCCTGGCGCTGCTCTGAGTTCCGATTGGGCCGGGGTCACACGGGCCCGCCGTGCCCAGAACCTGGAAGACGGCGGCTGCCGGTTTGCTGACGCGATCGCTGTTCGGGGACGAGGACTCGGCGTGGTGCGTCACGTAGACACCGGATGGTTGAGGGCCTCGGGGCCTGAATTGCAAATTGGTCCTCGGGGGACCAAGATGCGGTCGGTCACGGGACGGTGCCGCCGGCAGTCCTGGGTGATGAGCCGTCGCCGGCAGCATCGGGTGCCTCGTCGCCGCGATCGGTCGGCGGATTCTCAGCCTGTTCCTTGAGATCGGCAGCTTTCTCGACCAAGCCGAGGGCGACCATCGGATCGGTGGTCGTCTTCGCGAACTTGAGCAGGGTGGCCGCCTGTCGGTTCAGATACTCTCGTCCCGCCACGTCTTCTTTTTCCCAACAGGCGCTATTCGGATTTCAGCTCCCAATCGAAAAGTACAACCTTAGCGATTCGTTCCGTGGAAATGTTCAAAAGTGAACATTGGCCGGAGACCGCAAATCCCGGTCCGGTACGGCACCAGTCCAAAGCCTAATTTAGTCCAGCGCGCCGCAGCGCTGCCTGAAGCCGCTCTCGTTCCTTTTCCCAGCGGTCGTCCTCGGCCCGAGACCGCTTCTCGATAGCTTCGGCTTCGGCCTGAAAGTCCGCCGCCCTCTTCGCATGTTCGCGCTCGGCCGTGTCCAGCGCCGCCTGCGCCTTCGCCGTCGCCTTCTCGCGCAGTTCTCGGTCCTTTGGCCTGGCGGCCTCCTCGCGCCGGCGCTCGGCTTCGCGCCGCTTCTGCTCCTTGTCGAAATCGGCGGCGGCTTTGCGGGCGGCCGTGTCGCTGATCTTGGGAGCCATCCGCTTCGGCGGTTTCGACCGGCGCTTCTGCGGCCGGGTCCCGCTGTTGCCGGCCCCGAGATCGGACGGCAGATCGGCATGCTCGCCGAAGCGACCGTTCGATCCGGCCGGCCGCTTGAGCACCACGCCAGGCTTGGACATGGTCGCGGCCACCACATCCGGATCGTCCGACTCCTTGGCGACGCCCTGGTGGAAGAGATTGCTGCCGGCGCCCCACGCCTCCAACGCGGCCTTCATCGAGGGCGCCGCTACCGCGAGATCGTAGAAGACCAGCGAGGTCTGAAACGTCTTGAGCTTTCTGGCCATCAGCGTGCCGGTCGCGGACTGCCTAGCGCCGGCGCGCGACCCAGATGCCGAGCAGGAATGCGACGAAGAGCGACTGCAAGGGCGCCTTCACCGTGACCTCTCGCAGCCGCTCGGCCCAGCGCAACGCGACGTCCTGCGAGGGCTGCCGGAGCGGTCGCCGGCGAGCTCCGGAAATCCTATCGCTGCCATCCTGCTCGTCGACCAGCCCGGAGGCTTCCGTCATCGCCGAGGCTTCTTTCATGTCCATGCGGGTCACTCCTCCGAAGATGTCGGCCCGACTCCAACCGCCTCCAGGACATCCCGGTTCCCTCGGAAGAGGCAGCAGGCGCCTGAGCTTGCGGCCGGAAGGTCAGTCCAGTGCCAGTCGCGTCTTGAGGCGCGGCAAACGACGACGCGGATAGAACTATCCGGGTCGCGATCATGCCGCTGTCGGGCAGCGCCCCCGCAATCGCGATATCGATGATCCTGACGATGCCCGCCGAGGTCGAGACCTGATGCCTGCGCTGGCCTACGAGGCGCTGAAGCTGCAGCGGCCGCTTCCGGACGCGACGCTGCGGATCGTTGCCCGCGGCGTGAAAGAAGATGCCGCGCCGGCGACCTAGCATTCTCCACAGGCGCGGCGGAACACGTGGACAATCGCAAGCCCTGCCGATTGCGAATTCCTGCTGCGTGCTAACCGCCCGGAACGAGCGAGGGGCGGAAGGATTCGTCCCGGCAGGAGCGATCTCGATGCTGATGACGAAGGAACGACGGCCGGCGATCCGGACGCTGCGCGGATGGGCGATCGCAGTCACGCAGGAGGCAGGTGCCATCCGCGAGTGCGAAGAACATGGCTGGATGCAGGACCGCGCCGACCCGCACGCCAGGGACCGCGCCTTCCGCCTCGCCCGTCAGAATCCGCCAGCCGGCATCTCCGCCGACGAAGCCTTGGCGGAAGTTCGCGAGGTCCTGGATTCGATCGGCGACACCTGTCCGGAGTGCCCGCCGGAG
This sequence comes from Bradyrhizobium shewense, assembly GCF_900094605.1. Classification (GTDB taxonomy): domain Bacteria; phylum Pseudomonadota; class Alphaproteobacteria; order Rhizobiales; family Xanthobacteraceae; genus Bradyrhizobium; species Bradyrhizobium shewense. The sequence goes on from NZ_FMAI01000023.1 coordinate 87,628, forward strand.
AGCGTCTAAGCGGCTTCGCCGCTTTTCGGCGCCGCAAGAAAATCGGTTATTTCGGCGGCCTCGTTCATCTGCCGCGCTCTGGCCAACAGCGCCGTCCGCCGCGACCCCGGCGTCATGCCGGCGGCCTTCAGCTTCAACCGCTCGGCTTCTTCGCAGAGGCGCGCTTGCAGGTAAGTCGTTTGCTTGAACCGGCGTCGCTTTTTCACGGTCGCACCTCCGGCGAGTGGCCCCGCGAGCAGGGGCACGGCTGGCAACCCAATAGCGGGCGGGTACCGCGAGTTCCTGGCGCACGGGATGCACTTTCGTCGAACGCCTTTGACCTAGGTCAAAAAACACCCGAGGTGTTCGGCAGGCTCGAATCCCATGCGAGAGGAAACCATTCGCTTCGCCCTTTGCGAGACCTTCGAGCAAGCCGCAATCTGGCGGGCGCTGCGGCCCGGCGAGTGTCAAAGCGCCGAAGCCGTGGAGCATTTCAGGCGGCTGATTGCGACCGTCGGCCAGGTCGACGATGAGCTTCTGCTCGCCTATGCCGAGCTTTGGGAAGGCGAGGCGGACCGGCTGGCCCACCGCGAATTGCTGAAAGCCCTGGGACTCGACTACCAGCCCGCCTCGGCTTCCGAGTTCGTCGCCCGCTTCGTTGCGGAGCGCACGGGAACGATTCCCACCGCGTCACCTTGAATCCGGTGTTGCGTGGAGTTCGCGTGTTGGCGTTTCAGCGTCGAAAACCGGCGGCGATCGGCGTCAAGTCGCCCTTCCCCGGCTTCATCGAACCGGCCTTGGCCACCTCGGTCGAAAAGGTGCCGTCCGGCAGCCGATGGATTCACGAAATCAAGTTCGACGGCTACCGCGTCCAGGTCCACCTGGCCAACGAGGAGGTGAAGGTCTTCACCCGCCGCGGCAACGATTGGACCATTCGCTTCCGGAAGGTCGCGAACGACGCCTGGCACATCAAAGCGGGCTCCGCCATCGTCGACGGCGAGATCGTCGTCCCCGCTGCGGACGGCTCGACCGACTTCTCGGTCCTGCAGAACGAGCTCAAGGGCAGCTCGACCAAGATCGTGCTGATCGCTTTCGATCTGCTCTACCTCAACGGCCGGGACATCCGGAAGCTGCCGCTGTTTCAGCGCAAGGCCGAGCTCAAGAAGATCATTGCCAAGACCGACGTGCAGTTCAGCGAGAGCTTCGAGATCGAGGGACGAGCGATGTTCGTGCACGCCTGCAAGCTGGGGCTGGAGGGCGTGGTGTCGAAGGTCCGAGACAGCGCCTACGCCAGCGGCCGTGGCAACAACTGGGTCAAGAAGACCTGCGCGCAGCGCGAGACCCTGACCATCGCCGGCTTCGCGCTCGACGAGGGCAAATGGGACGGCATCTACCTCCAGCGTTTCGGTCGACGTCCTGCCGGACATCAACCGCCCGACCGTCAACATCCTGCTCGCTCAACGCGCGATGTCTTTGAACAGTCCGATGCTCACGCGCAATCCCTTCCCAAAGGCTGCGAGGGTCCGCGATCTGACCCTGTAGAGAATCGCCAACGAATCTATGCGTCCGGCCAGCCGATCCAGCGCGGCCCGCTCGGCGCTGCTTTGATTGCGGATATCCAGGCGAATGAGGGCGGCGATCAGTTGCAGGTTGTTGAGGACCTTCGCAACACCGTCGTCGTCACCCGCGGAGAGCAGCCGATCCTGCTGAAGCAGGTTGCCTCGGTGGACTTTGCCGCGCGGACCAATCCGGCCAATTTTCCGGAGCCGGCCCGGGTTCATTACGCTCAGCTCTACGCTGCGCCGGGGCGAATGCACGCCGGCTTCCGATGCCCCGCAGTTTTCTTCCCCCCTTCAATGAAGGGACGCTGGTGCTGTCGCTGCAATACAATCCAGGAATTTCGCTCGCGGAGTCGGCCGATTTACTCAACTTCACGCTTCGGTAGCGTTGGTAGGGTGACGGGTCATGGCGCTGGAGCAGAAATTCTACCGGACGGTGGCGCATCGCGTGCGCGAACTCGCCGGAAGAGCCGACCCATTTACCCGAAGGCGATTGCTGGCACTGGCGGAGCGATACGACGCCAACGGCGGCAAGCCTTCACCGGTGTCCCGGTCGAGCGAGCGTCCATTGCCGCCGCTGCGAATCGTCCCACCGGGCACGGCCCTACCCGCGTCGGGCGAGGCCTGACGGGAGTTCACCCGTTCCCGCCCTTGGCGGCTTGTGAAGCGTTGGCACGCCGTTCGTATTCGTCGGCCAGCGCGTTGAGCCGCGCAGCGACGTCCGGATCGTTGATCGAGGCCGCCAGGCGCCGGCACTTCTGGGCCTCCGCGAGCAATCGGGTCTTCTCGTCTTCCATAGCCACTCAACCCGCTTCTCGCGGCGCGGTTGCACCTGGTTAACGGACGATCACCATGACGCGTAAGATCCCAGACACCGCAATGAGACAACGCTTACCCGCTCGCCGCATCCTGCCGTGGCTACAACCGCCATTAACGCGTGCATGGGATCCTGCACGAAAGGGAGCCACGTCAGATGCCAAGCAGCCGCCGCGAAGTCGAGAAAGCTCGCTTCCCGTTGTGGGCGGCGGTATTCGTGGCGCTTGCCTGCGTGGCCATTCTGGCGCTGAGCGGATGGCGCGAGTGGGAGTCCCGCCAGGTCGAGCTGCGCAACGCCGAAGTCGACATGGCCAACCTCGCACAGTCAAGACGCCGCCCAAGGTTCAAGTGGACACGATGTCGGCGGAAAAATACTTTGCCTACGCTGCCGAGCTTCTCAAAACAATTCCCCCGCATATCACCGATCAGCCTATCATCGCCCAATTGAAAAAGGTCGGCTTCGAGCCCGGCAAGAGCTTTGATATTCAGGGGCTCGACCCCACGATTCGCAAAGCTTTCGCAGGTGTCCCCGAGGAAGCCCAGAAACTGATGGCATGGAAGATACCGACGCTCGCTCGCGTCGTTAACGGTTGGTCGATGAACACCGACACCATGGGCGTCTACGGCAACTACTATCTGAAGCGCGCCATCGTCACCCAGGTCGGGCTCGGCGCGAACCTCCCAGAGGATGCCATATACCCGATCAACCTGGCCGACGACAGGGGCAGACCTCTCGACGGAGCGAACAAATACACGCTTAGCTTTGACAAGATGAGTACGCCGCCAGCGTATGCATTCTGGTCGATTACGCTGTACGACGCCGAAGGCCTCCAGGTGGCGAACCCGCTCAATCGGTTCAATCTCAGTAGTTGGATGCCCCTGAAGTACAACGCGGATGGATCACTCGATCTGTACTTCCAGAGCGAAAGTCCCGGCGCAGACAAGGAGGCCAACTGGCTTCCCGCTCCGAAAGGCGCGTTCAACCTGCTGATGCGTTTGTACGCCCCTAAGTCAGAGGCCCTCACCGGCAAGTGGAATCCACCCCCAGTCATGCGTGAGCAATCAACGGCAGGCTTGACCGCTCAATGAATTGACACACAGGCGCCGTGCAAATTTCTCCACGCCTTACAAGATAAAGCGGCGTCCAAGTCCCGCAGTTGGCCCGTTGCCGACCTTGCCCGCTGCCACGCGCGGGGCGTTCGACGAGGGGTCACGATTTTGTGCGGATCAGGTGGGAATAGAAGTACGCCACGACCCGTAGAGCGGCATGACCGCTTCTGGCCCTTGGCTGACCTCAGCCCTGAGCGCGGCGATGTCCGCTTCCCAGAGATGACCTGACCAAGGTCGTGCTGACTGCCGAGGGCAGCCTTTGACCCATAGGAGACAATTTGGCCGGGAGCGTATAGAGTACCGAAAAGGCACAGTTCTCTGCGATTGAACTCGTGAGGTCGCAAATGTCCTTAAAAGCCTTCTTTGCTCTCGTTTCAGTTGTCTCGTTTTTTGGCAGTTTGGCCACGGCTAACGAAGTCAAGCGGGTCTCCGTCAACGGGTATGAAATCGCCTACGTTGAAGCAGGACAGGGCGAGCCCGTCATACTTGTCCACGGCGGTTTGCAAGACTACCGAATGTGGAGCGAGCAGCTTGCAAAGTTCGCAGCCCGATATCGCGCAATTGCTTACAGTCGTCGGAACAATTACCCGAATGAACGAAGCCCGGACGGCATGCCGGATGGCGCGGCGAATGTGCATGGCGAGGACTTAGCCGCCCTCGTGAGTGCTTTGGGATATTCAAAGGCAAGGATCGTGGCGCATTCATCGGGCGCGCATGCGGTCCTTTTCTTCGCGGCTACACACCCGGATATGGTCATCAGTCTTGCACTTAACGAGCCGCCCGCAGTCGGCCTTCTCAACGGCACGCCAGACGGCGCAGACATTTTGCGGGAGTTCGGTGGACGCTTGGCTGCCGTCAGGGAAGCTCTCAAGGCGGGCGACGTGCAGCGGGGTATCCCTCTCTTCGTAGATGGCGTAGGCGGCCCAGGCAACTACGAACGCCGTTCTGACGCAGACAAGAAAATGAATCTGGACAATGTTGCATCTTATCAAGCCGATGCGACCACGAAGCGGCCGCGCGCGGCTTTTTCCTGCGATATGGCGAAGATGATCACAGCACCCACGCTGTTGTCCAATGGCGAACGCAGCCCACGCTTCTTCCATCGGATTGTCGATCAGCTCGAAGTGTGCCTGCCCAACCGTGAGAGAGTGCAGATACCGGCAAGCTCCCATACCGTCTCGTCAGAGAATCCCACCGCCTATGACCAAGCGGTGCTGTCTTTCATGGAGAAGCATTAACAGCATCGCTGATTGCTGAGAAACATCGGCTTCTTGGCCTGTCCGCGAAGTTGCGCCCCGTCTGATGATGGAGGTCCGCTCATCGCGGCAGAGCGGACCAGATATGCTCAACTTGGGTTCTTCGCAGTCTGACCCATAACGGACGTTGAATTTACAGCGCTCGATGTCCGTTACTGGCGCTTTCGGCCCTGTGGGCGGTGGCGGGTAATGCTGGCCCCACTTTGGCGCCGCGCGAAATCGACGAACGCCTTGAACCCGGCGGTCGGGTTGCGTCGGCTCGGATAGTAAAGGCTCAACGGCGGCAGAATCGGCGTCCAATCCTCGAGCACGGGCACAAGGCGACCTGCTTCGATGTCGTCTCGCACGTCGGACTCCATCGCCAGGGTGAGACCGACGGAAGCGAGGGCCGCGGTGCGCGCGAGGCTCGCTTCGTCGAGGGTGATGGGACCCTCAACGTCAATATGGACTGATTGTCGGTCCTTCTCGAACGGCCAGCGGTAGATTGCACCATCGGGAAGCCGGACGCGTAGACAGGAATGCTCGGCGAGATCCTGAGGGATCAGGGGCGTCCCGTGCGCTCTCAAATAGCTCGGTGTTCCGACCACAACATTGCGCCGCGCGGCCCCCAATGGGAGTGCGATCATGTCGGCCGGTACAAGGTCTGAGCTACGGACGCCGAGGTCGAAGCCGCCCGCGACAATGTCCACCAGGCGACCTTCTGTGACGATGTCGATGTGGACCTCAGGATAGACGCGCAGGAACGGTAGGACGAGCGAAGTGAAGATCTCCCGCGCCGCTGTCGGAAAGGCGTTGATGCGCAACGTGCCTGATGGGGTGGCCTGTTGAGAGCGTGCAACCTCCATCGCCTCACGAATGTCCTGCACGGCCGGAGCAACTTGCGCGACGAACCGCTGACCTGCCTCCGTCAACGAGACACTCCGCGTCGTCCGGTTGAAGAGCCGTACGCCGAGCGTGCGCTCGAGCTTTCCGACCGCGTTGCTGAGCGCGGTCGTTGAAACCCCGAGCTCGAGCGCAGCCGTGCGAAACTTCCCCCTGCGCGCGACCATGAGAACTGCGTCTAATTCCGTCAGGCTACTTTGCACGATTATCCCGGCTTTCGTGATGAGACATCCCGAACTGTCCTGATTATCGCACGATCTGTCTACCGCTATCTCGGCCTGCAACCACACTTTGCAGCCGACGCGGCTGCGACCGCAGCAAGCAGGACAAGAACAATGACGCTCGAACTTCCATCTCCGATTGCCGCGTATGTGGCCGCGAACGCCCGTCTCGATGTGGACGAAATGCTGAGTCCCTTCACGCGCGACGCGGTCCTTTTTGCTGATGGACGCCGTCACGAGGGCTACGCGGGCATGCGCGCCTTGTTCGAAGAAGCGGTGATCCCGGTCAAGGCGATCTTCACGCCGGATACCGTTCGCCACGAGGACGGTCAGGTCGTGGTCGAAGGCCCAGCCCATGGAGACTTCAAGGGCAGCCCGATCCGCTTCACCTACCGCTTTACACTCGCAAATGACGCCATCAAAGCCCTGGAGATCACGGCATGAACATCGCAGCTGATCCGACAGAGTTTGCAGGCAAGCGCGTTCTCATCACCGGCGGCACCAAAGGTCTCGGCCGCGCCACCGTCGACCGCTTTCTGGCCGGCGGCGCTCGGGTGATCACGGCCGCCCGCGGAGACCTAGAGCTCATCGATGGCGTCGAATCTGTTAAGGAGGATCTGACGACGGCTGAGGGCGGGGCAAGCCTGGCCAAAGCGGCGGTCGAGCGTCTGGGCGGCGTCGACATCCTGGCCCATGTGCTGGGGGGCTCGGCCACGCCGGGCGGCGGCTTCGTCGCGCTGACGGACGATCATTGGCTGTCCGAGCTCAACTTGAACCTCCTGGCCACAGTCCGTCTCGACCGGCTCCTGATTCCGCAGATGATCGAGCGGGGCAGCGGCGCGGTGGTGCATGTCACCTCGATCCAGTCGGTCCTGCCGCTTCCCGACGCGACCACCGCCTACGCGAGCGCCAAGGCTGCGCTCCGGACTTACAGCAAGTCCATCTCCAAGGAGCTGGGTCCCAAGGGCGTGAGGGTCAACGTCGTCTCGCCCGGCTGGATCATGACTGAGGGGACCGATGTATTTCTCAAGCGCATCCAAGCCGCCAACGGTGGCACTATCGAGGACGCGCGCCAACTGGTACTGGCCGGACTTGGTGGCATTTCCATAGGTCGCGGCGCCGAACCCTTCGAGGTCGCCGACCTCATCGCCTACTTGGCCTCGGATCGCGCTGCCTCGATCCACGGTGCTGAGTTTGTTATCGACGGCGGCACCGTCCCGACCGTCTGATCAAAGGGACTCGTTCACGCTTGGCCGAATTGGCCTAAGCGTGGACAGACGTCATGGCCTGATTGTCCCAACGTCTGCTCTCCGGCCTTAAGGTCCGCTATTGATGCTGTGGACGGCTCCTCCACGGGCACGAGAGTGCCAAGGATGGGGCGCCGTTTGAGGCTCCCACGATTCGGAGGAGCAGCCTATGCAATCAATTTCGACGATTGGTCTGGATATCGCGAAGTCGGTCTTTCAAGTGCATGGCGTCGATGCAGCCGGTCAGGTGGTGATCCGCCGCCAGCTCAAGCGCCGTTTCATGCTGTCGTTCTTTGAGAAGTTGCCGCCGTGCCTGGTGGGGATCGAGGCTTGCGCGTCATCCCACTACTGGTCCCGCGAACTGCAGGCGTTGGGGCATACCGTGCGGTTGATGCCTCCGGCCTATGTGAAGCCCTACGTCAAGCGGCAGAAGAACGACACCTCGGACGCGGAGGCGATTTGCGAGGCGGTCACGAGACCCAACATGCGGTTCGTGCCGACCAAGACGGTCGAGCAACAGAGCTGTCTGATGCTTCATCGCGCGCGCCATCTCTTCATCCGCCAGCAGACTGCCGTCATCAATTCAATCCGCGCCTATCTTGCCGAGTTCGGGATTGTCGCCCCGGTCGGTCGCCGAGGTGTCGAGCAACTGCTGGAAGTCGTCGCCGATACAGCTGACCACCGGCTCCCGGAGGCGGCCCGCGCATGTCTTGCTGCTCTCGGCAGTCAATTGCGGACGCTGAAGGCCCAAATCCTGGAGTTCGACCGACGCATCATCGCCTGGCATCGATCAAGCGCGACGAGCAAACGGCTGGACGCGATCCCCGGCGTCGGGCCGGCGCTGGCAACAGCGCTGGTCGCGAGCGTTGCCGATGCCAAGGCCTTCCGATCGGGTCGGGACTTCTCGGCGTGGATTGGGCTCGTGCCAAAGCAGAACTCGAGCGGAGGCAAGGACAAGCTTGGCAGTATCAGCAAGCAGGGCGATCGCTATTTGCGCAGCCTGTTCACGGCAGGCGCACTCGCCGTGATCCGCTATGCAAAGATCCCTGGCACGGGGCACCGGCCCTGGCTCACCGCATTGCTGGCGCGGCGACCTACCAAGGTCGCCGCCATCGCGCTCGCCAACAAACTTGCCAGGATGGCATGGGCGATGATGGCCAGGAACGAACGCTACAAGGAACCCGCCGCTCTCACGGCGTAAACGAGATCACGCCGGACATGCCGGTGTGACGTAACGGTTGGAAGGGCGAACAGCACTTAATGCAGCGCCGGTCGATCCGGCGATCAGGACAACCCACATGGGCCATGGCATCTTCGAATGCGTGCTTTTGATCGGGACCTGATCCGCGGAGGGCATTATGGCCAGCGGTCACGTGAACCGCGCAAACAGGCCGAACACATGGCCGCTCCGACCAACGCCGCAAAGTGAAGATTCTCCTTGCCAACCAGGAGCCGTCCACACTCGCGCAGCCCGCGGATTTTCTGCTTTTGGCTCACTGGCGACATTCCGGCCCCAAAGAAGAGTCAGTTTATAACTCGTCCGTTCAATCAGGTCGTGCGGCGCGGCTTGAAATATCCAGCTGCAATGGTGATTCGCGTATTGAAAGTTATGGAAGAAGCCGGCCAATGACCGAGTTCTGGGCGGAAGCAAGTTCCGCATCATCTGCTCCTGTAGGCTAGCAATTGCCTAGCGCGCCCGCTGTGCGGGCCGGGCTCTATAAGCTGGGCTCACCGAATCTTCGTCTCGGACCAGGCGCTCGCGGCCGGTCGTTCAAGGGCGTGCAACAAGCAATGGCTGCACGTTTGCACCGCCGGCCATCAGAGGATTCGACGGCTCGAAGTGCTCCCGCAGTTCTCGTTTACGGACGAGCAAGCGCGCATCGAGAAACGCATCCTTCAGGCTTACGGCTCGCCGGAGCGCGACGTTGAAAAAAGGCATCCCCGAAATAGGTCCACTTCGCCTTATCCTGACAGCCGAACGACGGATGATCGGCATCGGCCGCGGTGATGACCAGCACATCGGGGTTCGCGAGACGTGGGATGAAGACCCCGGAATAGCAAGCCGAGATGACCACCACCTTGTATCGCACACCAGTCCTCGCGAGTATGCCAGCGAGACGAGAGGGGGTCAGCGTTTGCGTGAGCCGCCCCGCCTTGATTGCCAGGCCCTCGGGAGAGCCATGGGATGTGAGAATCAGAAAGAGAATGTCTTTCTCGGCATCCAGGCGGTTGGCTGCATCCTGCAAAGACCTAGCCAAGGCTTCGATCGTTGCTGTTCCGCCCTTCTTCGAATTGTACTGTACGTTGATCGCGCCGGCCTCGAAACGGCCCGCTACGACCTGAGCTGCGCCAGTCGCCTCCGCTCTAAACACGCCTTGATCGCCGAAAAGGCCAAAGGACACCACGCCAACCTTTCGAGCAACCTCAACAGCGCATACCGACGAAACCAACGGCCCGACGGTCTACATTAAAGCGATGAGCGGCGCGCAGAGCCGCCTGATCCAAGACTGAGAGGTCATGCAAAACCTCGTTTCGAGATCGCCGCTAAAGAAATGCGGCTCGATACAAAATAGCGGAGGTACAGTGAATTACCATCAGTCCGAGCGTATCTCTCCAGCCACGCTCACGCCTCGCCGATCTGACGCGTCAATTTGAACGATTGATTTGCATCAACGTTGCTTTTGCCGTTGCGCGTGAGCATGTCCGGAAGTTGCCCTAGGCGGGCATATCGCCCGGCCGACCACGTTGCCACTTCAATATAAAAGGTATACTTTGCCACCGCTCAGCCGGTCCAACGCACCGGCCTTTCGCTCGATCCCTGCACCGCCGCGAAAATGAGGAGCATAACCATGCCGATTACGACGCTGAAGGTTTTGGCCAGCCTCATACAATTGCATGGGCCAGGTGCAACAATCCAAAGCGACCATCAGGGTATCGACGCATTGCTGAACGATCTGCGCGGACAGAGTGCGGAGCAAGGCGTTGTCTCCGACGAACCTGTGGCGACCCAAGCCGCGTTCAGACGAGGGGGTTTTGCTAAAGGGGCTAATGCAGGCGCCTTTCGCAGGGCAGCGTACGCCCCGGGCGCGGGCGCGTTCCGCCGCGGGGGATTCGTTCGAGGGTATTAGATAGGTTTCTTCCAGCCCGCCTCGGTATCGGCATGTCGGCTGACGGTTCAGATTTTGCTGCCTTCCAGGATCTGCCGATTGCGCAGTTGCTGGTCAAGGTTGCGACGAGATGTAACATCGATTGCTCCTATTGCTACTGGTTCCGCGACACGTCCGTTTATAGCAAGCCGAAGCTGATGAGTTCTGACGTGCAGCATCAATTGCTGCAGCGCATCGAGGAGCACGTCGTCAGGTACTCCCTCGTCGATTTTCCCATCATTCTGCACGGCGGCGAACCGCTGCTGTGGGGCGTCGAGAATTTCCATCGCTTTGCCGAGGCCTGTGAGGCTATTTCATCGCGGACGGGCTGCGAATTACCCATCGCGGTCACGACCAACGGCGTGTTGATTGATGAGGGATGGCTGGCCTGCTTCGAGGCCCGCAACATTTCGGTTGCGATCAGTCTGGATGGGCCAGCACACATTCATGACATTCATCGCAGAACGTTTCAGGGAACGGGTACCCACGCCGCTGTGGAACGTGCCGCTCGAATGCTGGTATCGCGCAAGATTGGCGTAATTGCCTTGGCAGTCTGCAATCCCGCCCACGCGCCGCAGCATTATGTTGATTTTTTCGCTGCGTGTGGAATCTCCAACTACGACATCATGATCCCCGACGCGACGGTCGATGAGAAACCGCCATCCATTGCCGCGTTCTACAAGGGTCTGTTCGACTTGTGGCTGGAGGCCAATCGTACAACGTCGACGACCAATATTCGCATCATTTCCGACATGATCACTGCCTTGCTTAGCAACAATTCGCCGACCGAGGGCGTGGGCCACAAACCTGTCGAACTTTGCACCGTCATGACCGATGGCACCGTGGAGGCGCACGATGTGCTGCGGATTGCAGGTGACGGCTTCACGAGCACCACGTTCAACATCTTCGATCATGCGATCGACGAGGTCAGGAACGAGCCTCGCTGGAAAGCCGCGCGCGATGCCTCAATCAATCTTTGCGCGAAGTGTCGGCAATGCAAGTTCATGGACGCCTGCGGGGGAGGCTATCTTCCGCATCGTTTCTCCAAAAAGAGCGGTTACGATAATCCTTCGGTCTATTGCGACGATCTCTACGCTATGTTTGAGAACATGCAATCCGTACTGGAGAGCCATCTCTACGTCAGCAAGCCAGACGGGGGGCGCGTCAATGTGCGCGACCCCTTGGCAGGCGCCTAGTCGACTGCACGAACCGCGAGAGGTTCCGCCCACGGCGAGTGGTCCAGGGAGCTGGTGTAGAACAATGCTGACGCAAATCTACGAAGTCGCGACGCCCGCCGAAGCCGAAGCAATATCCTCAATTGGTGTGGATCATGTCGGCGTGCTTGTCGGCGATGGTTCCTTCCCTCGCGAGCTTCCGGTTCACAAAGCAGCTGCTGTTATGAAAGCAATCCGGGCGCCGTCTGTACTTTCAGCGCTGTTCCTCTCGGCCGATGTCGATCTCATCGAACGGATGGCCAGGGAGCTTAATCCCCAGATCGTGCATCTCGGCGCTTCCAACGAATTGCTTACGCCTGATCATGTCGTGGCGCTACGAAAGACTCTGCCAACACTCAAATTCATGCGCAGCGTACCTGTGACGGGACCCGTGGCGGTACGCGTGGCGCGCACTTATGATGGAATTGTTGAGTGGATCCTACTTGATAGTCACCGAATAGGCGATATCCAAATCGGTGCGCAGGGCGTGACGCATGACTGGAGCATCAGTCGAACGATTGTCGAGACCGTTCACACCCCGGTAATACTCGCTGGTGGCCTCGGACCGGACAATGTCGAAGAGGCCATCCGATCGGTCCAACCTGCCGGCGTTGACTCGAAAACGAAGACCGACCGCGAGGGCACTCACTCAAAAGACTGGGCGAAGGTCGAAGCTTTCTATCGCGCCGCGAAGAACTATTAGATCTTCTTTTTTTGCTCTTCTGAGACGTCCGGGTTCGACAGCATGTCCGGTTTGCGCCCTGGAAGAAGTCGGTCAAAGGTCGACGTTTGAATTGATCCGCTTAGCGGACTTATCAGAATCCGGAGCGGACGTCAGCCAGCAATGGGGCCAACAGCCGACATCGCGCACCAACCACGGCTGGCCGCCGGACCGAGATTTCAATCATATCAATCGAGCGTGTGGACGATCGGCCGAAGCTCGCCCCCCTCGCCGATCTCGACGGTCGCAAGCGTGACCGGCAGCCTGAAGCGCCTCGGCCCGGCGCTGCCCGGATTGAGATAAAGGACGTTGTCGACCACCCTCACGCCCGCCCGATGCGAGTGACCACAGATCACTGCATTGATCCCGCTGGGCGCGGGCTTCGCGACCAGCTCCTTCAGATCATGCAAGACATAAAAGTCATGTCCGCCTAGACGAACGGTCGTTGTCTCGGGGTAGTCGTATGCCCAGGCGCCGACGTCGACATTGCCACGGACGGCCGTCACCGGCGCGATCCGGCGTAACTCATCGAGGATTCGCTCGGCACCGATATCGCCGGCATGAATGATATGCGACACGCCGGCGAGGTAGGACGCCACCTCCGGCCTGAGCAGGCCATGCGTGTCCGAAATCACTCCAATCTTCAACGAAGCCCTCCTCTGGGCGGACGGCGGATCCCGAGCAGGATTAGGAACCACCGCCACGCGCTTGCATTCACGCTTATCTAGCCGGAGTTCACAATTGGGCAATAGCGTTGTGGTGGCAACCGCGCTCCCAGGAGCTTGGCCGGCCGGCCCGGAACGCAAAGCTTTGCAACGTCGCGGCGACGACCGGCAGGGCCATCAAGGCGAGGACGACGAATGCTTGAAAACCTGCGTGCGATCATGCAGCCCGGCGCGATCACCGCCGTCCTCCTCGTGCTGGCACTGATGGCAGCAGCCGACGCGGCCATCTTCATCGCGGCCAGAGGATGGCCGTTCTAGTCGGGCTGAAGTTGGGCACATCATCTTCCAGGGTTGGGCACCGATCCTGCGAACCGCCATCGGCACTACGATCACCTATGTCGCCTCGTCATCATGCTCCCCATCGCAGGCCCCAAGACTCTGGCGAATGGGACGCCTTCGACCTGATGGTCGCCGTCGCGCTCGGCTCCACTTTCGCGAACAGGGTCCTATCCGGCAACATCCGTGTTGCACAGTCACTGGTCGGATTTGTTATTTTGATCGGCCTGCAATTCATCATCGCCTTTGCCGTCGCCCACTGGAGCCAGTTGCGGATCATTGTCCATCCGCAACCTGAGCCTCCGCGCTCGCCGATATTCCGGAGCTGGGCGGCTCCAACTCCGCCAACCGCTCCGACGACGAATAGGAACCTTCAAAGGTTTGCCCGGTTCGCTCCCAAAACAGGGGAGCACGGCAAACATTGATGCCTGTCCGGATGCGAACGGCTCTGGTGCCATTTGCGACGTTGCCGCTGGCCGCTTGCGCCGGCCGGCAGTCGGCGCTCGACCCGCAGGGACTTCAATCCAACCACATTCTCCAGACTTTGTTCATCTTCCTGATTGTCGCAGCCGTCGTCTGGACCGCAGTCGTCGTCGTGCTGTGCGTCGGCCTGCTGCGCCGAAAGCGCTCGGCCGACCAGCCCCTCGCGCTGCACCAGGGCTTTGAACGGACCAGCGGTCACGTCGTCTTCGGGTTGGGGCTCGCCACCCTCATCATCGTGCTCGGTCTCTCGATCGTCAGCTACGCTGGCCAGCGCACCGTGTTCGCCAAGGATGAGCATGCGCTCACCCTCAAGATCATCGGGCATCAATGGTGGTGGGAAGTTCGTTACGAGGACGATAGCCCCCATCAGAGCTTCGTTACCGCGAACGAAATCCGCATTCCGACCGGCCAGCCGGTGAAAGTCGAGCTTGAATCCGCCGACGTGATCCACAGCTTCTGGGTGCCGAGCCTGACCGGAAAGATGGATCTGATCACAGGGCAGAAGAACGAGCTTCAATTCACCGCGAAAAACGCCGGCGTCTATCGCGGCCAGTGTGCTGAGTTCTGCGGCCTTCAGCACGCCCATATGGCCTTCGCCGTCTTCGCTTTATCGCCCGATGAGTACGGGCGCTGGCGGGATCATGAAAACCAGAGCGCCACCAGCCCGACCGACCCGCTCGGCAAGCAGGGCGAGCAGCTGTTTCGCGCAAGAGGCTGCGCGCTCTGCCATACGATCCGCGGCACGCTCGCCGGCGGCCAGCTCGGCCCAGATCTCACGCATATCGGCAGCCGGACGACGGTCGCAGCCGGAACGCTGCCGATGTCCTCGGCAACCCTCGGCGCCTGGATTGCCGATCCCCAGCACATCAAGCCCGGAAATAACATGCCGAGGATGCCGCTGCAGTCGGGCGAGCTTATCGCGCTCATTCATTATCTGGAGCAGCTCAAGTGAGCATGGTGGCCGAGCAACGCGAGTTGCGTGATGACGCGCTGAGGCCTTCAGCTTTCGACGCGCATGGAGGGCATCTGGCGCACGCCATCCGGCTTTTTCGGCGCGCTGATGTCGGTAGATCATAAGGTCGTGGGACGCCGCTACATCGTCACGGCATTCGCATTTCTGCTGCTCGGCGGAATTCTCGCGGTGCTCATGCGCGTCCAACTTGCCAAACCCGAGAGCACGTTTCTCTCGGCGGACAAGTACAACCAGATCTTCACCATGCACGGCTCGACGATGATGTTCCTGTTCGCCGTGCCTGTGATGGAGGCCTTCGCCGTCTACCTCGTGCCGCTGATGGTTGGAACCCGGAACATCGCTTTCCCACGTCTGAACGCCTTCAGCTACTGGATGTTCTTGTTCGGAGGCTGCTTCCTCTGGATGTCCTTCGCCCTTAACGTGGGGCCGGATGTCGGCTGGTTCGCCTATGTCCCGCTGTCCTCGTTGCAGTACACACCGACCAAACGGCCCGACGTCTGGGCGCAAATGATCACCTTCACTGAAGTGGCTGCGCTTGCGGTCTCCGTCGAGATCGTCGTGACCGTCTTCAAGCAGCGCGCGCCCGGCATGACGCTCGACCGTATTCCCCTCTTCGTCTGGGCGATGCTGGTCACCAGCTTCCTGGTGATGTTCGCCATGCCATCCATCATGGTCGCATCGACCTCGCTGATCCTCGACCGCCTCGTCAACACGCGCTTTTACGATTCCTCGTCGGGCGGGCATCCCCTGCTCTGGCAGCATCTGTTCTGGTTTTTCGGCCATCCCGAGGTCTACATCATCTTCATCCCCGGCACTGGCATGGTCTCGGCGATCCTCGCAACGTTTGCCCGACGTCCCGTAGTCGGCTACCCTGTCGTCATCCTCTCGCTGATCGCAACGGGCTTCCTGTCGTTCGGCCTGTGGGTCCACCACATGTTTGTCACGGGCTTGCCGCAGCTCGGCGCCGGCCTGTTCACGGCCTCCAGCATGCTGATCGCGGTGCCCAGCGGCCTGCAGATCTTCTGCTGGCTGGCCACGCTCTGGGATGGTCGCCCGGTCTACCGCACGCCGCTTCTGTTCGTGATCGGATTCATCGTGATCTTCGTCATGGGTGGATTGTCGGGCGTGATGGTCGCCTCGGTACCGATCGACACCCAGGTGCATGACACCTATTTCGTCGTCGCCCACTTCCATTATGTCCTAATCGGCGGCGCCGTCTTCCCGCTGATCGGCGCCGTTTATTATTGGTTTCCTAAGATCTCCGGCCGGATGCTCAGCGAGAGGCTGGGACGCTGGAATTTCTGGCTCGCCTTTGTCGGCTTCAACGTCGCATTCTTCCCGATGCACATCCTCGGACTGATCGGGATGCCGCGGCGCGTCTACACTTACACCGCGGATATGGACTGGGCGCATTTGAACCTACTCTCCAGCGGCGGCGCCCTCATATTCGCGCTCAGCTTCGCGCTGCTGCTCGTCAACGTGATCCAGAGTCTTCGCAGCGGCACGCTGGCGGGAGACAATCCCTGGGATGCTTCGACTCTGGAATGGGCGACATCCTCACCCCCGCCGCCGCAGAATTTTGACCGCATTCCTGTCGTCAAGCATCGCGATCCCCTGTGGTTCGACACTGAGAGCATGCCGGTGGTCGGAGGTCTGAGTGTGGAACGCCGTGAGGTGCTGCTGACGTCGCTCGCCGAAGCAGAGCCGCAGGTCCGCGAGGCGTCTCCCGAACCGAGCATCTGGCCTCTGTTGACAGCCATCGCGACGACCGTCTTCTTCATCGGCTCGATCTTTACGCCGTGGGCCGTGCTGTGGGGCACCCCACCAATGGCGGTCGCCTTGATCGGCTGGTTCTGGCCCGCCGGCCACAAGGAGGACGAGGAGTGAGGCAGACCATCGTCCGCAATGTCGGCGACTTGCCGACGTATGGTTACGGTCCCCGAAGCGGTCCGTGGTGGGGCGCCATGGGCTTCATGGCGCTGGAGGGCATGGGGTTCGCCCTCGCCATCGGCGCCTACCTTTATCTCTACGCCGTCAACCCCAACTGGCCGATTGGCGCTACCCCGCCCGATCTCTGGCCGGGCACGGCCGAGGTCATCGTCTATCTCCTCAGCGTCATCCCCAACGAGATGACCAACCGCGCGGCGCACCGGCAGGATCTTGCCAGGGTACGCACAGGCTTGATCGTGATGTCGCTGATCGGTATCGCCCTGCTGGTGTTGCGCGGGTTCGAATTCGCCCATCTCAACACGCGCTGGGACAATTCCGCCTACGGATCGATCGTCTGGCTGATCCTCGGGCTGCACACGACACATCTCGTCACCGATCTCGGCGACACCGTGGTGCTGACGGTGTTGATGTTCACGCGGCACGCGAAGCCACGCAGGTTCAGCGACGTCACCGACAACGTGTTTTACTGGAACTTCGTCGTGCTGGCCTGGCTGCCGCTCTACGCGCTGCTCGACTGGGTACCACGCCTATGACCGATACGGAACGACATACGAAACTGCTTTATTGGACCGGCGTCGCGCTCGGCCCCCTGGCTTGGGGTATCAACCTGCAGGGGATCTACACGCTCGCGCATTTCTCGTGCGAGTCGACCAGGTTCAGCGGTGCGATCATGAGCGCGGTGCTCGCCGGCATCGCCCTGGCCGGCACCGCGATATCCGCCCGTGCCGTCCGTCGTGGCGCCGGTGCGGAATGGAGCGATGCGCATGGCGGTGGCCCCCGGACGTTCATGGCCTGGCTCGGCGTCGGCTCCGGCGTTCTGTTCGCGCTGGTCATCGCGGACCAGCTCGCGGCCTCGCTGTTGATCAGCCCATGCCTGCGCTGAGCCTCTTGGCAATCCTGCTCGGCCTGCTGGCAACGCCTGCGTCAGCGCACGGCATCTCCGAGGTCGACACAGGCTCGCTCTGGAGCTCCGATCCCTGGCTCCTGGCGCCGCTCTACGTCGTTGGTATTTCCTTCTACATCGGCACACAACGGCTCTGGCGCCATGCCGGCGGCGGCCGCGGCGTCAGCTTCCGTCAGGTCGGCGCCTTCTGGACCGGCTGGCTGATCGTCGCGCTCGCCCTCACCTCGCCGCTGCATTGGCTCGGCGAGCGCCTGTTCACCGCGCATATGATCGAGCACGAATTGCTGATGGTGGTCGGCGCGCCGCTGATGGCCTACGCGCGGATCAACGGGCCGGTTATGTGGAGCTTGCCCGCCTCGCTGCGTCCGGCTGCAGGTCGCTTCCTGAATTGGCCAATGGTAGCCAAGCCCTGGGCTGCCGTCAGCCATCCTGTCAGCGCGACGGCCCTGCATGGTTTGGCGCTCTGGGCTTGGCATGCGCCGCCGCTCTATGCATGGGCGCTGGAAAGTACTGCTATCCACCGCCTTCAGCACATCAGCTTCTTTGCCACCGCGCTGTTGTTCTGGTGGGTGCTTTTCCATGGCCGCGGCGTCGGACGCAGCCTGCGGCTGCGGGACGGCATCGCGATCGCTTGCCTGTTCGTCACTGTCCTTCATTCCGGTTTGCTCGGAGCGCTGTTGACGCTGTCGACGCGCACATGGATTCCGGGCCAAGGCGCGCTTGCCGGCGAGTTCGACTTGTCTCCCCTGGAGGATCAGCAGCTCGCGGGCATTTTGATGTGGGTGCCCATGGGGATGCTCTACACCGGCGCTGCGCTGTTCTTCGCCTATCGGTGGCTCATCACGATTCCTGCGCGCTCCTCCGTGCCGGTGGCCCGGCACGCCGGCTGAATCATGGACTCAGGGCGAACATAGGAACCGCAGCTGTGATGCAACGTTCGCCAGTTGACTCTCGACCATCGCGTGGAGGCCATATGGGCAAACCAACCGTCCGAGCGACCGTTATCATCGCGGCCGCCCTTGCGACGCTGCAAGGCGCAAGCGCGCAAGATCAGCCGCGCACAGGAATCACGTGTCCGGTCGACCATGATCAGCTCGCGGACATCTTGAAGAAGAGCGTCAAGCCCGGCGGCGGTCCCAGCAATGGCGGCCTCGACAACAACGAGTGGGCTGCTGTCGTGAACCGGCAAGGCGTGGTTTGTGCCGTAGCCTACAGCGGCAGCAAGGTCGACGAGCAATGGCTCGGCAGCCGCGCCATCGCCGCCGAAAAGGCCAACACGGCGAACGCCTTCAGCCTGAAGGACAAGGCGATGGCGACCGCCAATCTCTACGCGGGCGCCCAGCCCGGCGGCTTCCTGTTCGGTGCGGCTCTCGGTAACCCGCCATCTCCTGAGGTCATTTACGCGGGCACACCGGACGAATTCGGCACCGCTCATGATCCGATGGTTGGCAAGCCGGTCGGCGGCACGATCGTGTTCGGAGGCGGGCTGGCGCTTTACGACGGAAACGGCATCGCCGGCGCGCTCGGCGTCAGTGGCGACAGCTCCTGTGCGGATCACAATGTGGCCTGGCGCGTGCGCCACTTCCTCGGCCTCGATCACGTTCCGGCCGGCGTCAGCCCGAACATGAAAGATGCGATCATCTACGACATCGGTCCGGACGGCAAAAGCCCGTCGGGTTTCGGTCATCCCAAGTGCAATGGCAAGGAGGATCAGATTGCCGTCGACCTCGGCGCGGGCGTATCGGGAAATGTCGTGAGATAGCTCCCTCTCGAGCACTCAGGAACCAAGCACGCCCGCAACGTTTGTACGTTCTGCAATCCGGCCTGCAACGCGGCACGGCCTCCTCAATGCCGTGGAGATCTTCACTTATGTTAATGTTCGGCCTCAGGCGGTTGCTGTGGGGAATACCGAGTACGCTCTGCGTGAGCCTTGCGTTGCTTTCACCAAGCCTTGCGCAGACTGATCTCGCCAGCCGCATGAAGGATCCTGGCCAATGGCCGATGGCTGCGCGCGACTACGCCAACACCCGTTATAGCGAGCTCGACCAGATCAACCCCAGCAACGCCTCAGGCCTGCGGCTCGCCTGGACGTTCTCCGTGGGGGTCGATCGCGGTCAGGAAGCGGCACCTCTCGTCGTCGACGGTACCATGTATGTGGTCAGCCCCTATGCGGGCCCGTACCCGAACCGCGTGTTCGCGCTGGATGCGACGACGGGCGAGCTGAAATGGTCGTATGCACCGAAGCCTGAACCCGCCGCGGCAGGCGTTGCCTGCTGCGACGTTGTCAATCGCGGGCTCGCTTTCGACAACGGTAAGATCTTCCTCAACACGCTGGACAACCACTCGGTCGCACTCGATGCCAAGACTGGCAAGGAGCTCTGGCACACAAAACTGGGTGAGATCAACAAGGGCGAGACCATCACGATGGCGCCCGTCGTCGTGAAGGGCAAGGTGCTCATCGGCAACAGCGGCGGTGAGCTGGGCGTGCGCGGCTGGGTCACCGCACTCGACGAGAACACCGGAGCCATAGCCTGGCGCGCCTATGCCACCGGCCCCGACAAGGACGTCTTGATCGGCGAGGACTTCAAGCCGTTCTACGACAACCTCAAAGGCAAGGATCTCGGCGTCAAGACCTGGCCTGCCGATCGATGGCAGGTCGGCGGCGGCACCATGTGGGGATGGATCTCCTATGACGCCGATCTCAACCTGATCTATTACGGCACCGCCAATCCCAGCCCGTGGAATGCGAACCAGCGTAGCGGCGACAATCTCTGGAGCACCACCATCTTCGCGCGGGATCCCGACAACGGGAACGCGAAATGGGCGTATCAGGTCAATCCGCACGATCTGTTCGACCATGATGAAATCAATGAAAATGTGCTGGTCGACCTCGAACTGAACGGCCAGCCGCGCAAGGTGCTGATCCACCCCGGGCGCAACGGCTACATGTACGTCATGGATCGGGCCACCGGCGAGGTGATCTCGGCGGACGCCTATGAGTTCGTGAATGCCTATAAGGGTGTCGACCTCAAGACCGGCAAGATCATCCCCAATGAGGAGAAGACCCCGCTGGTCGGCAAGACGGTCGAGGATATCTGCCCGACTGCGCCGGGCGCCAAGGATTGGCAGCCCTCAGCCTGGTCACCGCGCACCAAGCTTCTGTACGTTCCGCATCAGCATCTCTGCATGAACTTCAAGGCGTCGCAGGTCGGCTACATCGCCGGCACTCCCTATGTCGGTGCCGATGTCGATATGTATGCCGGCCCGGGCGGCCATCGCGGCGAGTTCATGGCTTGGGACCCGGTCGCGCGCAAAAAGGTCTGGGAGATCCACGAGCAGCTGCCGGTCTGGAGCGGCGCGCTGGTGACGGCGGGTGATGTCGCGTTCTACGGCACGATGGACCGCCTGTTCAAGGCGGTGGACGCAAAAACAGGCAAATTGCTTTGGCAGTTTCGGGCAGGCTCCGGGTTCATCGGCCAACCGATCTCCTACCGCGGCTCGGATGGGCAGCAGTACATCGCAATCCTTTCGGGCGTCGGCGGCTGGCCTGGCGCGGTCGCGAATGCAGAGGTCGATCAGCGGGTGCGCAACGGCGCGCTCGGCTTCGCCGGTGCCATGCAGGACTTGCCGTTCTACACCGCAGGCGGCAGCGAGCTTCTGGTGTTCAAGCTCGGCGGCACCAGCAATCAGGACGGCAGCCATGCGCCTCAGCAGTGATTGGGCCGCCCTCACTGTTGCTCTCGCTCTTGCCCTCGCCGGCTCGATCGGGATCGCCTCGCCGGCATCTGCCGCGCCGAATGGCGAGCTTCGTGTCTGCGCCGATCCGAACAATCTGCCATTTTCCAACAACACGGATGCGGGCTTCGAGAACAAGCTCGCCTCGATGGTGGCTGAGGCGTTGGGGCGGTCGCTATCCTACACCTGGTGGGCACAGCGTCGCGGTTTCGTCCGCAACACGCTGAAGGCCGACAAATGCGACGTCGTGATGGGCGTGCCTGCCGGCTATGAGCTTGTGGAGACCACAAAGCCCTATTATCGCTCGACCTATGTTTTCGTGAGCCGCCAGGACGAGCATCTCGATCTCTCGTCCCTGCTCGACCCCCGCCTGCATCGTCTGACGATCGGCGTCCATCTTGTCGGCGACGACGGCAACAACCCGCCGCCAGCGCAGGCGCTTGGCCAGCTCGGAATCGTCGACAATGTCCGGGGATACTCGATCTATGGCGATTATCGTCAGGCCGATCCGCCTGCGCGCCTGATCGAGGCGGTCGAACACGGCGAGATCGACATCGCCGCCGCCTGGGGTCCGCTGGGCGGCTATTTCGCCGCGCATTCCAAGGTGCCGCTGTCGGTCGCCCCGATCCGGGACGGCGAACGCTTCGCACCTCAACAATTCCAGTTCGCCATTTCGATGGGCGTTCGCAAGGGGGACCACGCACTGCGCGACCAGCTGAACGCGTTCATCGACGCACATCGATCTGACATCGCTGCACTGTTGCGGAGCTACGGCGTACCTCTGTTCGACGAGCGCGTGACGGCCTCGGGAGGACACGAGTGATGTCTGCTTTACCACTGCGCGCGAGCGCGTTATCGCTAATACTGGCGGTGGTGCCGAACACCGCAGTGCTCGCCCAGCAGACCCTGCCGCAATCCCAGGAGGCGCAAATGCCGACGCTGGCGCCGCGGCCGAACTTCGGCGGCAGCGTTGGCAACGGCAGGCCGAGTGTATTCATGCAGGTCCCCGTGACCACGTTGTTCCCGGGCGCACAGCCGGATCCGCCTGTGATCAAGAACCCGGTCCAGGGCGACCCCAATGCCGAGCAGCGCGGGATGACCTATTTCGTCAATTTCAATTGCGTCGGCTGCCATGCTCCGAATGGCGGCGGCGGCATGGGACCGGCGCTGAGCAACAACCTCTTCACATACGGCTCCCAGCCCGAGAACATCTATCTGTCGATCTATCAGGGGCGGCCCAATGGCATGCCGGCGTGGGGCGGCGTGCTGCCCGACAGCGTGATCTGGGACCTCGTGACCTATATCGGCAAGATCAGCAACGAGCCAAGCCGGCAATGGGGCCGCACCTTCTCGGCAAATCCCCTGTCGCCTGAGGTGGAACAGGTCCCGAGCGAGCAGGTCTCGACGACCGATCCATGGTCTGCCACCAAGACCTTCAACTTCGGCCAAAAGCCCTGATGGAGTGCGGAGCAGCCGATGGTCCGTCCAACGACACGATTGCTAATCGTCGCGCTGCTCGCCGTGACTGCCGCTGCCTGCGAGCCGGGCAAGGCCGCCGGCCCCGATAATTTCACCGGGGATGCGCGCCGTGGCAGCGACCTCGTCAAGCAATATCAATGCGGCACCTGTCATGACATTCCCGGCATTGCTGGTGCCGACGGCAATGTCGGCCCGCCTCTGCACCGGATCGGCACGCGCACCTACATCGCCGGCTATATCCAGAACTCGCCGGACAACATGGCTGACTGGATCGAAGATCCGCAGCGTGCGTTGCCCGGCAACGCCATGCCGAAAATGGGCATCTCGCAGAAGGACGCGCGCGATATCGCCGCATTTCTCTATACGCTTAAGTAAGCTCCATGAGTACCAGTGAAAATCTCGGGCGCAGCTTATTAGATGCTCCAAGCCTTCGACTTGTTTGTTGTCACCGTCGACCATGACGACGCAGCGAGAGTTAGAAAGTTACCCACCCCAAACGGCAGCGGTGCGTCGCCGGAGAGCTCTAATCGATCCACTGAGAGAAAAAGTGCAGGTCCGAGTGCTGCGCCGAGCACCGACGGCCACCGCCGCGGCGGGGCGTAGCTGTCTGAGCCCACGACGGAATCGGCAACAAGGCAGCAGTCCCCGCGGCGAATACGAACCAGCACACCAGGACTTCTCGAAGGCACGTGCTTAGCTAGTGCTGAAAATCGCACCGGCATCATTGCGACTCTTGCGAAGCGACTGTTCACCTTGGTCCTCCAGCTTATGCTCTTACCGTTCGCCGGCGCTTAAACTTCTCGAGAGTGTCGCGTGACTGTGCTCGGGTTCAATGCGGCGAGTTTCTTCCTAGACCTCGCTGCATCCAGCGGGCCGGTCGCTTCGTCGCGGTCGGCCTCTTTTTTGTTTCACGGGTCCCTCCGGCTTCCCGAGCAGCCGCGGGTAATTCGCACCGCTCGGTCTCGCTAGCCAGAGCACTCCAAAAGTTAGGTTGACACGGTTGACAAGGTTGACACCCGGTTGACACCGAACCTGCGCGACGCTTCCGACACTTCGGTGTCCTGAGCTAGTCCTTCCTACGCGCGCGGGCGCGCGCTTAGGGAGTTATGTGCAAAGAAGTGTCGAAACTGTCGGGAAGCCTCAGTTTTCTCGGGTTTTTTCAGGCCCGAGACTTCCTGAACCCTCGCGACGCTGATGACCTAAGCCGTCCCTAATAATCGCCGACCCTCGCCAAGACGGCCTCTCGATGGCCCGCCGAAACCGTGAGCGCGTTGGCGCTGGCGGTGCACCTCGATTGCAGCCGGACCTATAAGCTAAATAAAGGGGGCCACATGACCAAGCACTGGATCAAGTTGAAGAACCGGCAGCATCCGGCGATGAAGCGGGAGCTATGACCAGCAGAGCTTGCTCGCGCTCAATTCCCTGTGCACTAACAGCGGACCTCAGCGGCCGATGTGCACCGGAGGCGATCACGTCGGCTCTACTCCCGGCTCCAGACCTGCCCCTGCACTGCGCCGACAGACGCGATGGGCGAACAGGGGACTCCAAACGCCCCTCTTGAGGCCCCCAGCCCGAAATCGCTTCCCAGGTCTACGATAGCGTTCTTAGCCATCACGCACGCTCGATCCGAACCATCCGGAAGGCGAAGTTGGCCCGCCCGCCGTAATCTTACGGAGCGTTGGCGCTGTTCACTTTCTGCACTGTCCTTCTGATCGATGCTAGGAAGCAGGACCCCTTTTATCCGTCTTAGTCGGCCGTGTCGCCTTCCGACCGGCCGAACGGAAAGAGTCTGTCGGCTCGGCTGGCCCAAATTCCCAATTTGTTGGCACCTGATAACAGGACTTGCTTGGCATTGTCCGCTAGAGCGCGAGGCACCATGCAAGTAAGACAAAAAACGGCAGCGATACTAAACGCACTCATCATCATGACGGGAAGCGACTGGTTGTTCTTGGCTTCAACTGTTTGGTTTGTCAGTTTGTTAGTCGCGATGGTCTGCGTGTTGTTCGGGATGTAGTCCTAAACGCATGAGCCTACAGTCAGATGCGCACAACACGACATCGATTTGGTCGTCAATAGCTGCCGTAGCGAGTGCCGACGTTGCCGTTGTATGGGTGTGAGCGTCGAAGATTGATCTAGATCAATGGCAACGCTGACCTCCAGCTTACCGCATCGTGCTAGTGCTGTGAAACTTGACAGCCGCGCGCAAACCAACTGCGCCATCCTCTGGCCGATCCAAATAATGTGGTTTCAGGCCATTGCCCGTTTGAAAGATGAGAGGGCTCGATGCGCAAGAAGCTTACGGGCCACCTTTCCTCGATTCCAACTGCTACCGGAGGAATAGCCCGGCTCGCCTGCGCTCGGCTACGGAAGGCGGGCAAAGACTTAAAGCCAGTTCTGGCGGA
>NZ_FMAI01000064.1 GCF_900094605.1 Bradyrhizobium shewense
CCCCTCATGATGCTGAATCGCGATCGTCATCTGTCGATCGATTGCCGCGCTCAGCAAGTCGCGGGCAACCTCAACCGGCAGCGTATCCGACTGGTTGGCGGTATCCGGATCGAACTGATCGATGATCGCACCGCGGAGCTCACGCATGCTCGGGTGAGCTCCCCAATTCGGCCAACAGCAGGTCGTTGATGTCCTGACCGGGCGTGTCGGGCATGACCAAGCGGACGTGTTTGCCCGCGGCAATCCAGCGGTCTCGGCAGGCGGCAGCAGCCCGTTGACCCGTCCCGCCGACGTCGTGATCGACCAGGATCGTGAGCCGCTGCACATGCTCAAGAACGGCGAAGTCGCTGATCCCGCCAGCATCCAGCACAGACCAGGTCGCCCCGGAGCCGAGCATCATGCCGGCGAGACACGTTTCCACACCTTCGCCGATCGCGAGGGCAGCCGAAATCGCCGGCGAAAGCCGGATGACGCCGCCGCCCTTCGGACCGAGACTCATGGGCGGTCCGGCGGCGGTAGCATCAGGCGTCAGCTGCCGGCGGTGCACACCGACCGGCTCGCCCGTGGTGATGTCCTGGATCAGCGCGACAAGTGCCGGCGCTGTGGTGCCCCGGAACGGGCAGCTTGGATGAAAGCCGATGACATCCAGCGCTTCATCGGGAACGATGATGCCTCGATGGGCGAGATACCGCTCAGCCAACGAGCCGCGCAGCGGCGACACGCCGTCCCAAATCTGGAGCGCACGACGAATGCGAACGGCATCATCTGCTTCCTTGCGATGAACCGGACCCGGAATTCGCGTGCTGGCACCGAACGAAGGGCCGAGATAACGAAGTGCGTAGGCGATGGCCTCGCCAACGGAGCAACCAAGCTGACGCTCGAGAAAGCTGATGATATCGCCACCATAGCCATTCTCGTGATCAAACCAGAGGCCGGCATTGGCGCCCTGCACCTTCAACGCAAAAGAGCCGCGGTTGCCCCAGCGCAATTCCCGCTTGGTGCTGAGGCGGCGATTGGGCTCGCCCAGGAACGACTTCACGATCTCAGGTGCACGCGCGCGCAGTTCTGCGCGCGCGCCGTCGTCGAGCGTGCGGTGATCGTGGACGACGCTATCGCACGTGTTCACGGCTGTTCATCCGGCGGATCCGTTCACACCCGCGATCACTTGCTGTCGCGCGCGTCGTATTTGCGCTCGCGCATCAGGGCGAGCTTCTCCTGGTGAGCCGCGCGATCTTCGGCAACGCGCATCTCGACAGCACGCTCCAGCTCATCCGCCGCATTGCGCATCGCGCAGATGAGGTTGGTGAAGAAGGTGTGGGACCGACTGTCAGTGGACGCACAGGTCAGCGCCATGCGCGTGATGCGCTCAATATCGCGGCAAGCACTGCGCATGAAGCGATGCAACGAGATCCGCAACTTCGGCTTGCGGCCGCCGGGGATGATGATGAAGCCCATGGGGTGGACCTCCGCTCTTGCGGGGTCGCGACAGCCATGGCATCATCATCGTGCAACCGAGACCGAGCCAAGACTGGGATGCGACCCAGTTTGAAAAACCCCGCCGCACTATTGCGGTGGGGTATTTTCATTCTGAGGCTGAGTCGGGCTAAAAGGCACGAAATGCGGCGGTCAGTTTTCCGTCCGCTGACTATCAGGGTTTGGCATTAGCCAATCTTCTGGCAGTCGTCGCAATTGTGACGGAGGTAAGTCGAAGCCTTTGTTCGACGCCAAGCCAGTCGAATAGCGCTTCAACCAGCTGCACGAGCTGTGAACGCGGCAGCGGCTTGCTACTTGAAATAGTCCCCCGTTCGATAAGCAGCCGCACAAACGGTTCCACCGCCAGTTTCGTTACAACTCGCTTGTGGTAGGTGTCACTGCCGACTTTGAGCCAATGCTCGACGTCCCGGCGGCGCTCCGTCAGCACGGCGACCACTTCATCCCGCTTGTCGCCGTGCTCCTCCGCTAACATCAGCAGCGTCATGTCATCCGCGTGCGGGTTCCGCCGAGCCCATCCCGCCTTTTCGATTTCGCCAGTAAAGAATTCTGGTCCGATTTTGTTTGAAAGGCTCAGCACCTTTGTGATCGCCGCACAATATTGTTTCACGAGCTTGCGATCCGGCGGGCTCACTACCGCCAGCTGGCGCGAATAATGGCGCTCGATTTCCTCAAGATTTCGAGTGGTTGCGTATCGATCGAAGTGGTCCAGGTTGTCCGCGGAATCGCCAATGCCCATCGCCTCCAGCAGCTTCTCGAACTGCTGCGGACGACGTCCTGCCTTGCTCGGGGACGGCCTGTGCTTGGTCATTCGGGCTGGCCGATTGGAACGGAAGTCTGCAGCACGAAAATGCTCCGCCGGTTTTCGTTGGCAGCAAATGCGCCATCCTATACGCAGAACAAGCTCGCGCCTCGCATTTGCTAAGAAACTGTCAAGCTAAAGCGGAAATATCGTTAACAGCGTCGCTCGCCCGGAAGGGATCGCTGGCCCACGAAACTTTCGGCGCCGCAGGTACAGCGGGCGCGACAATCGCTGGAGCTACCTTGAGATCGCGATGATAGCAACCGATCAACTCGAAGTCGAAACCGAGGACGTAGCACCGGCTACTTCTCGTCCTCGCCGCATGCTCAATGAAAAGCAGGTTTTGGAAATTATCCCGGTCGGTCGCACCACGCTGTACCGCATGGAGAAGTCGGGCCGCTTCCCCCAATCGACCTACATCAGCCCGAACCGGCGCGTCTGGTTTGAGGACGAGATCGTGGCCTGGCAGAACGCTGTTGACGAGTTTGATCCGCGACGGGCACGGGGCAAGGGGCGGCGTCGGCGGAGCGACTAGACTAGCAGGAGACACCGGTTCTGCGGCTTGAGCCAGCCGCGCACTGCCGCGACGATGTGCAGGTGTTCGTGACCGGCGGCTTGTGCTCGGTCGCGACGGGCATGCCCATCGCCACTATCACGGTGCCGGTCTCGGTATTCTGAATCACCGGGGGCCGGATAGTCGAGCAAAACGCCCGGCATCGGCGCCAGATTGTCGACATACCGATTGGCTACGCGGAAGAACGAGCTGATCGCGGCTTGGTTCGTGGTAGCAGCGGAGAAGCTACCGAGAATAGCCGCGAACGCCGGGGCCGGGTCCGACCTGTGGCATGCAGGGTCTACTTCTTGAGAATGCCGATATCAGTGTTGCCCAAGTTCTTTATGGCGCGTTCGGCGGCGGGCGTATCCACTGCTTTGTCGTGGGAGGTCGGCGCCGGACTAATGGAGGAAGCATCCACGTCACCGGTCGCTGCGTGGCTGAGCGCGTTGCCCAAGTTGGGACCGGAGGAGCCAGCAGTGCCGCTTATGGTATGCCCGGTTGATAAGGTGCTGCCTGCATAACCCTTAGAGCCGGCGGCCGCAGTGCCACTCGCCGCCGAGCCGCCGCTACTGGTTCCACCCGCACTCTGAGCCGAAGCGAGCGAAGAGCCGCCAACGAGCAAGATCAAGATAACGGCGATGTGGTTCATAGAGCGGTCCTCTACACCGGATAAGCGAGTTGCGCGGCCGATAGTTCCGAAGGGGCTTTACCGCTCTCCGGGGCCGCCACGCAGATGGCTGGCTGTGCTTGTACGGATAGCCGCGCACCTGCGAGCCTTACAGCGCCTGTAGCGCTCCAGCTCGTGGCTCGGCGTCGACCTTCATGTCGAGAGCGACAGCCTAGTTGGGGCGCGTTTCGAGGTAGCCGTAACGGCATTGAGCGCGCCGCCCATTGTCGGCGATGGCTGCGCCGGCCCTTTGAAGCCGAGCGGGCGCATGTGCTACGCCTCGCAGGCGAGCGGTCGGCTTACTTCGCGCGTCCGCAGCCTGCTCTGCTGCAGCGCGCCCCGATCCGCCGTAAATCGTTACTCCCATGCGAGACAGGATCGCTGGGCCACACGCAACAGGCAAGCCGTTACGCATAGCGTGCCGGGCACAAAACGAAGGACCTGTGTCGCGACTTGAGCGTCGGTCATCGTGCGTCGTCGTCCAGTGGCGGCTCACCTCACTTGTCAGCCATCTCCTGCTAACACCTTGGCAATCTCTGCACACCGCGAACACACACGCTCGATGCAGCGCCGGGTTGCTAGATCGCTACGTTGTGCATCGTGCAGGATCGATGCCGTCAAAACGGTGCCAGCAATGCCGCTTTAGCCACTCTTACCGGTGAGGATCTGATCTTGAAACGTAGGAGAGTACGTCATGCCGCCGACTGATTAGTCGCGAAAGCATATTGGCGAACTGAACGAGAGATAAAACCGCAAGGAACTCCAAAACCATCTCAAAAAGCCTCCGGGTTCGAAAATTCGCTTTCGGAAAACACGCCCTAGCCCGGAGACCAAACTCAAGACTGTTTGTTGCCGCGTAAAGGCAAAATGTAACAGTTCAACGAAGGTACAACAATTCAGTTGTTTTTCGGCAACAGCACGAGGAGATTGCAATTGTAAACACGCTGTGCCGCTGGTCGCAACGAGCACATCCGTACGGATTATAGAGTGGTGGCTCGACCCACTGTGGCCATCTCCCGACAGACGCGAGCAATCTCGCCGCGCACCTCGAACACGACCCGCTCATGCTGCGCCGGATCGCAAGGAAGCCATGGAGTTCGCCTGCGTGCTGCTGCATACGAGCGAGCCATTCCACAGCATGGCTTGCAATCGGCTGGGGTCATCTGCCATGAAGACCTCGACACCATCGCAGCGCCGCACGTCGTGCCGTTCGTCGCGACGGCACTCGCGCAATCGCGGAAGCGCTACAGCAAGTCCATCGGTGAAGCCCGGCTTGATGGTGGGCAACGCGATCGCGTCATGTGCAGGTCGAAGTCCCGCGGGGGCTGTCACTTCGCTGCGGCCATCGGGCTTCGGTCACTGCTTGAGAACTACGCGCCAACCACCGGACTGGGCCAACGATCAGCACAAGATCGCCGGTCGCAGCTGGGCCGCGGTCTCGAACACTTCCGCAAGGAAGGCGTGAAGCTGATCCCGCCGTCGACAGGGCCGGACCCATACATCGAGGAAGCCTATCGGTTGTGGGTCCTCAAGCAGCGGCGGAGCAAGTAACGGACCTAAAGGCAGCAAATCCCGATAGTTGCGGGATTTTAAGTTTAAGGTGAGTTGGTAGGTCCAGCATCCCGAGTGCTGTCGCTTGAGGTCGCGCTCGCCGTAAACGCGACCGCGACGGCGGGCAAACAACGATGTAAATCATACCTGGGGGCAACGGCTCAGGCTTTATGTCGAGTGGAAACTTTCATGATGCTTGAAGAAGAGATCAAGCTTCACAGGCTTGCCGGTATCTCGCCAGAACAAGTCTTTACCCATACTGCCCGCCACCGCGAGGCGATGGTGGCCGCCGATTAGGGTATGGTCATTTGTTGCTATGGCGATGATCTCGCCGTCTTCGTCGACGATGACTTTCATGCGCTGCCTCCGACGCAACGCCCCCGTCGCGGCCGCCACGCTGCGCAATTTATCTAATCGCCTGCCCTGGCCCAGCGTTCCAATGCACGAAGTTCACGGATTTCGAATTGAGGTTCCGCGTCGGCCCATTGTGTACCATCTGCACACAAGTGAGCGCCCAAGCAGCTGAGCAAGTGAGCCCCCGTAGGTGGTCAGCCGAAGGGACAGCTTTACTTTCGTTTGCGCCGTGTTCGTCTCCGGCTGAGCCGTTTGGCGTTTGCCGCGACCTTCCTTCGGTACTGCTCAACAATCTTGTCTCCGGATGCGCCCGCCATCAGGCTTGTACCGGCCTTCGCCGCCGCCAGCACTTTTTCACTCACCATGCGCTGGGCTTCACGTTGGGCCGCTTTGCCGCCGCTCATCAACTTCACTAGGCGCAGTCCGATCACGTGATTGCTTTCTAGCCCCAGCATCATCCAGTTCCACATGCTGCGATATTCCTAGCAAGGCGAATAACTTCGGATCACATCCACGACCACGGCGTGCGCGGCGTCCAATCAAAGCCGCGTGGCTTGCTACGACGGGCAGCAATCTACATCAATCCGCTGGCGCCATGGCGAGCGCAAGGGTTCCCCTTGATCCAGGGATACATCCGAATGGGCGATAGCCGGAAATTGCTTCGTGCTGAAGAGTGAGAACCGCTGCTGCTGGGGGCCGAACGGAGATGTCCGATGGGTGTGGCAGGCTGGCGCTTTGCGCATACAAAGATCATGATCGGCATCACGCTCTGCAAGGATTGGCCGCAGTAAGGGGGGCGTTACCGCCAAGGCGCTTATGACAGCAGGTAGACATCGACCATCAGATGCTTCTCGTATTCCGTCAGCGCCACGCTACCGGGCGCGGCAGCTCCTCTGTGCGATACGGTACGAGATTTAGATGAGATTGCGAAAATGCCGATACGTGTAGGGCGGGCCGTCGCGCGGTCCCCGCGCATGCAGCCCACTCAGAAGAACCCGGACAACTTGCGGGCGGAACCGCCATCCTGGGGCTTTTCGCCGCTCATGTCTGCTGGTGCAGTAAGAGCGGACTTCGATTTGGACCGCGTGGAAGTCCGAAAGTGACCCGAAGCAGACCTGCAGAAGTTCTTCAATCTGCAGGTGGGATTATATTTTTTGATACATTGCGAGGGCTCGACGCTTGCTAAGGTTTCCCGATCATGTGGGGCAGGCATGGACCGTTTCACTCGCACATTATGCGGTCCAAGTTCGAGCGCCGCCATGCGCACGACCTGCGCAATGCCGTCGAACGGGCGTTGGGTAATGCGATCGCGCCGGGACCATTCAAGACCAACATCGGTAACGGCCGGATGCACGCAACGGAAGGAACCATTGGCTCGGGCGCGATGAGTTGCCTGTTTGGAGTTCGGCTCCTGAAGCGGAGCTGGAGGCGCCCCGGTCACGGAAAAAGCGTTGCTCTTCAAGGATACGGCGATACGCGTCTATCGCCTGGGCGGAGTGGAGCGCGGATCATCGGTGAGCGGCTAGGATGCATCCGGGGAAGGCGTCAGATTGCCAAGCGCACGTCTCTTGATAAGGTGACGGAATTGTCGGGGACGAGGCGACTCAGCGAATGGTTAAAGGGGTAGACAAGGTCGGGCTCGAGAGCTCGATTCGTGCGGTCGAACGAGAAACTCTCAACGATCGCGTGTACCGCGAACTCCGGACTATGATCATGTCTGGAGGCTTCGCGCCCGGCTCGGAAATGAAGCTCCGAGCTCTGGCGCAAAGCCTACATGTTAGCCCGATGCCGGTTCGAGACGCCATTGGGCGCCTAGTCGTCGAACGTGCACTGAAAATGCTCCCCAACCATCGCGTCATCGTACCTGAAACGACGATCGATGAGTTCTTGGAAATTCGCAGAGTTCGGATTCTTCTGGAGGGCGAGGCCACGGCCCTGGCATGTCAGCACGTTAGCCCTGACGTCATTGCTTCCCTCAAGCGCATCCATGAGAAGATTAAATCCTTGAGTGGAAATAAGCAGCGTCAATTTTGGGCGCTGAACCAGGAGTTCCATTTTACGGTGTATGAAGCGGCCAAGAGCCCCTTATTACTTTCCCTGATCGAGTCGCTGTGGCTCCAGATCGGGCCTGTTTTCAACCATATTCCGATCAACTTGACCTCGGAAGGCGCCCGCGGCCATCAGAGAATTATAGCTGCGCTTAGTGCCGGCGATGCCAAGGCAGCAAGGGCGGCGCTAACAGAAGATCTTATGAAGGGCGGCGATCGCATCATCGCGACCTTAATCCAGGACAAGCAGCCGGCCCACTAGCCGTCCAGTCCTCCACCCAAACTATCCAAATTCAGACACGAAGCTGGGAGTGCTGCGCTGCTCCTAGTTGCGCGTGCTGAGGCGCGCTCAAAGAATCCTTGACTCTCAACTGTGATTTGTTATCACAAATCACAATTATAGAGCGCGAGAAGGATCGCTCGCTTGGGAGGAGATTTGCGATGAGGTGTCTAGGTGTGGTTCTCGCAGGTGCGTTGATGTGGGCGAGTTCGGCGCGCGCTGACGATGCACCCATCAAGATTGGCGTCATGAACGACATGTCTTCGGTTTATGCCGTGGCTGGCGGTCGAGAGACCGTTGAAGCCGTTCGCATGGCGATCGACGACGCGGGGCCGGTGCTGGGCAAGAAGGCCGAACTCATCTTTGCCGATCATCAGAACAAGCCGGACGTCGGCTCGGCAATCGTGCGCCGCTGGTATGACGTTGAGGGTGTCGATGCGGTCGTCGACGTACCGAACTCGGCGGTTGCTTTCGCGGTCCAAAGTCTTGCCAAGGAAAAGAAAAAGATTTCGCTATTTGTTGGCGCCCTGAGTTCCGACGTGACTGGTCCCAAATGCGATAATTACACGACGCAATGGGCCGTCGACACGTATTCGCTGGCGAACGTAATGGGAGCCGCTGTTCTCAAGCGGGGTGGCAACCGCTGGTTCTTCCTCGGCGCCGATTATGTATTCGGACGCGCCCTTGTGCGCGATACCAGCGCCGTCATCGAGGCCAACGGAGGCAAGGTCCTCGGCGCCGTCTACGCGCCGCTGAACACTTCCGACTTCTCCTCCTTCCTCTTGCAGGCGCAGCCGACTAATCCGAACGTGATCGGCCTTGCAAATTCTTCGGACGATACGGTCAACTCCATCAAACAGGCCGTCGAATTCGGTCTCACCTCAAACGGTGCGACTTTCGCGGCTTACGTGCTCTTTCTGGAGCATGTCCAAAGCATCTCGCTCAAGGCCGCCCAAGGCTTGCTTCTGGCCAATCCCTTCTATTGGGACTTGAATGACCAGACGCGTGCCTGGTCGAAGCGCTTCGAAGAAAAGATAGGTCATCCGCCGGATTGGGATCCTGCGATGTCGTACAGCGCGGTGTTCCATTATCTCAAAGCAGTCAATGCCGCCGGATCGCGCGACGCGGACGCCGTCGCCGCAAAGATGCGCGAGCTACCGGTCAATGATTTCACAACCAAAGACGGGAAGGTGCGTATCGACGGCCGTGTGTTGCGCAATCTCTATCTTCTCCAAGTCAAGAAGCCCGAGGAGTCCAAAGGAAAGTGGGACCTCTACAACGTGGTGGCTACAGTACCTGGAGATGAAGCGTTCCGTCCGCTCCAAGATGGCGGATGTCCGTTGGTGAAGGCCGGCTCGGCCAAACCGTAAGCGACGTAGCAAATTGTCGCGCGAAGCGGGGCTGCGGTCGTCAATGATAAAAACTGGATCGGGTCAATGGTGATGAAGAGTGGCGGCCAAGCCGTCGTTGACGTTCTCAAGGCGGAAGGCGTGAAGTTCATCTTTGGTATGCCTGGCGGCCATACAATCGGAATTTACGACGCTCTCTACGGACAACAGCAGATCTCCCACATTCTCGTGCGGCACGAGCAGCATGCTGCAAGCATGGCTGCCGGCTATGCGCAGCTTACCGGTGAGCCCGGCGTGTGCTGTGTGACGGCAGGGCCCGGCGCCACCAATTTGGTCACGAGCGTAGCGGAAGCATATGTCGGTGCGTTGCCGATGGTCATCATCGCGGGGCGTGGTGCCACTCGCAACGCGCATCGTGGCGCAAGCCAAGAAATCGACCAAGTCAAGATTTTTGCCGCTATCACGAAATGGGGCGTCCGGGTCGACCGACCGGACCTCATTGTCGAATGCCTGCGTCAAGCGTTTACCATTGCCCGCTCGGGCAAGCCGGGTCCTGTGCTCATCGATATCCCTCAGGATATCCTTGGAATGCAGTTTGACGTCGGCGACTATCTCCCGGTCGGCAAGCCAGCTGCGGTTCGGGGTGATAGCGACCGCATCAAGACCGCGGCGGCGGCTCTTCTCGCGGCAAGAAGGCCGCTAATTGTCGCCGGTGGCGGCGCCGTAGCCGCAAACGCGACGTCTGAAGTGCGTCAACTCGCGGAGACGCTGGGTAGTCCCGTCGTCACGACCCTCGCAGGGCGTGGCATTTTTCCTGACGATCATGAACTCACGGCTGGCGGCATCGGTCATCATCGGCAGGATGTCACAAAGTATCTTCTGCCACACGCCGACGTCGTTATCGGTATCGGCGCTCGCTTTGAACAGCAGGAAACCAACTGGAAGCCGGAATATATTCCGGCGCCGGCAGCCACCTATATCCAGATCGATATCGATCCGAACGAACTCGGCCGCTCGGTCGTTGCGACCATCGGCATCACGGGAGATGCGCGCCTGGTTCTCCAGGATCTTCTCACGGAGTTAAGAACAAAGGGTACTGGTCAGCGCACGGCCTCCAAGGAGTGGCTCGCCGAGTTGTCGAACCGGCGCGCTGCGCTCGAAACGGAGCGCGAAAGCATGGCGAGCTCTAATGCCACGCCAATTCATCCGATTCGGATCTTCGATCGCATCCAGCGCGTGTTCCCACGCAATGCGACCGTCGCCATCGACGTCGGCGTGATCGCGCAGGGTATGGGTGGCGCATTCCCGTACTTTAAGATCTTTGAGCCACGCGCGACGATCGTGCCCTCGAGCTTCTATGGAATGGGCTTCGCGGCATCGGCTTTTCCCGTCGCACGCCTCGTCTATCCTGACCGGCCTGCCGTCTGCTTCGTCGGTGATGGATCCTTCCAGATGGTGATGAATATCCTTCCCGTTGCCGCCGAACTCAAGCTCGGTGTCACGTGGTGCATATTCAACGATCACGCCTTGGGCTCGATCCGCGACATCCAAGTGCATGCGTTCAATGAGCGGTTCATTGGGACCGAATTCGCACTTGATCTCGATTACGCGAGTCTTGCAGTCGCCTCCGGCTGCTACGGCGAGCGTGTCACCGATCCCCACCAGGTCGAGGCCGCCCTACAACGGGCGTTCGTCGCCAACGAAAGCGGTAAGCCCGCAATTCTCGACTTCGTCGTCGCCAAAGAGCGCACGACGGCTAGTAGGGAGTTTTTTGCACGATGAAACCACTCTCATTCGGACAGCCGGTCGGCGGACTGGTGCAGGCAGCCTACACGGTCGAAAACATCGATCAGGCGATGATGCATTACGTGAAGGCGCTGAATATCGGGCCTTGGTTTGTGAGCGGTCCTTTCGTGCCTGCCAAGGGAATGTATCGAGGCCAGCCGACCGACATGAGCCTGACTCTCGCCGTCGCCTTTACCGGCCACATGATGATCGAGCTCATTGAGCAGCACGACACCAAGCCGTCGGTCTATCAAGAGACGATCAAGGTCAAAGGTCACGGTTTCCATCACTGGGCCGTCTGTTCCAAGGACTTCGATGCGGACGTCGCCCGCTACGAGGCTGCCGGCTACCCAGTCGTGTTCTCCGACCTCTCGCCGCGCGGCGTGCGGATCGTCTATGTCGATACCCGCCGAGACTTGCCGGGCATGCTTGAGGTGATCGAGACGACGGAGGCCCTCGAAGGCATCTATCACAGCTACTTTGCAGCGGCGCAGAACTGGGACGGCAAGGATCCCATCCGGCGCTGGTCACTCAAACAAGGGCCACGACGTGAAAACCCAGGATCTGTTCGACGTCACCGGCCTTTCTGTCGTTATTACCGGCGGTGCCAAAGGCCTGGGTCGGGCCTTCGCCGAAGCAATGCTCGACAATGATGCACGCGTCGTCCTGCTGGACAAAGACGAGTCTAGCCTCGATCAGGCCGTGTCCGAGCTCAAGGCGCGCGGCGATGTAGCCGGCGTTGCCGTCGATGTTACGGATCGCGATGCAGTCAGGGCCGCTGTCAACAAAGCCGTCGAACGAAACGGCCGCCTCGATGTCGTGTTCGCCAATGCGGGCATCGACGCTGGACCGGGTTTTCTGTCGATGGCTGGCGAACGGGATCCGGAGGGTGCGATCGAGGCCGTCCCGGACTGGCTGTGGGACAAGGTCATCGATACGAATTTGACCTCGATCCTTTCGACCATTCGAGCCGCTGTTCCGCATATGAAGCGACAGAACGGCGGACGCATCATCCTGACCTCGTCGATTGCGAGCATCAGGCCAGGTGCTATCGTCGGTATGCCCTATCAGATCTCGAAGGCGGGTGTGTCGCACCTCGCCAAGCAGTCCGCACTTGAGCTCGCCCGCTACAACATTCTCGTCAACGCAATCTTGCCGGGTCCGTTTCTGACCCAGCTCACGACACCTGACCTCAAAAAGCGCTTCGAAGCCGGCAGCCCTATTCACCGCGTCGGTCGACCCGATGAGATACAGGGGCTGGCGCTTTTCCTGGCTTCACCGGCGTCTAGCTACATCACCGGGACTCATATCGTCATCGATGGTGGCGCCTTGCTTGGTCGCGCTGACTAAACTGGTCGAACGTTAAACCACGAGAGACACGATGAAAGCCACTGAACTGTTTGACCTGTCCGGACATGTCGCCGTTGTTACAGGCGCTGCGTCTGGCCTTGGACTCGCGATTGCGCAAGTGATCGCAGCCAATGGAGGGCGGGTCGCAATGCTTGACATCGACGAGGGCAAGTTGAAGCAGGCGGCGGCTGCCATCGACGAAGCCGGCGGAGCCGTTGAGACGTTCAGCATCGACATAGCCGAGGCCGGCAAAGTCGAAGCTATCGTGGATGCTTACGTCGAAAGATATGGCCGGCTCGATTGTGTGTTTGCAAACGCAGGCGTGAGCGGTGGCCCCGGATACGGCAAGCCCGAAGGCGAGCTCAAGGCGGCGTCCACGGAGCTTTGGGATGCCTGCCTTCGGGTCAATCTTGATGGCGCTTTTCGGACAATTCGCGTGGCGGCAAAACATATGAAGCCACGGCGGCAGGGATCGATCGTCGTGACGTCTTCCGTCGCGGCGCTGCGCGCGTCGGCGCTACCGAGTTACGGCTACCACGCGGCAAAGGCCGGCATTGCACAGGTGGTGCGCGTCGCGGCTCTCGAGCTTGGTCCTCACAATGTGCGTGTCAATGCCATCGCGCCAGGTCCTTTTCGGACGAATATCGGCAATGGCCGGATGCATACGCCCGAAGGTGCCGCGGCGTTTGCAGATACCGTGCCCTTAGGGCGGCTTGCCGAACTGGATGAGATCAAGGGGCTCGCGCTGCTGTTGGCGTCGCGAGCTTCCACATACATGACCGGCGCGATCATTCCGGTCGACGGCGGAACGCAGGCCTGAGGGCCGCGCAATCGTGCCTTTGCAGCGCCTAAGAATCCGGACGTCCTGAGCAAATAAGCCATCGTCGAGAGCTTGCCGCTAACGTCCCTCGTAAACGGGCGGACGCTTTTCTGCCTCGGCATCGCGGCCTTCCCGGAAATCCCGGGTCGCGTAGAGCGCACGATATTGGTCGTCGAGCTTGCCCAGCGCTGTTTCGGAGTCATCGAGCGCCATATGCGAGGAGGCCAGCGACGTCTTGATGCCGAGAGGGCCGCATGCGGCGATCTTGCTGGCGATCTCGACAGCCTTCGCGAGAGCCGCATCCCGGTCCGGGGTCACTTCCTGAACCATTCCCATCCGGAGAGCTTCCTTCGCTCCCCAATGATCGCCGGTTAGAATGAAGCGCATCGCATTGCCCCATCCGGCCTCTCTGGGGAAACGTACCGTTGCACCGCCGCCGGGAAAACGGCCGTGCGTGTTCTCGTCCTGACCGAACTCCGTGTCTTCCGACGCCACGCGTATGTCAGCGACAAGAAAAAGCTCGTGCGCCATGTTCCAGGTGTCGCCATGCACCGCGACAACCAAGGGCTTCGTGAGCGCCGGCCTGGTGCGCCCGAGAGGGTCGATAAAGCCGGGTCCATCCATCATCTTTTTTCCGGACTGAGCGAAGGCCTTGTAGGCATCGACATCGATACCTCTGGAGAAGCGATCGCCATAGCCGAACAGAACAGCGGCACGGAGGGAGGGATCGCGATCGTAATTGTAGTAGGCTCGCGCCAGGCTCTCTGTCGCGTCCGGGTCCAGCCGGTTGTCGATGTAGGGCCGGTTGATGCCAATCAACACGGTCTGGCCTTTGCGCTCGATAGTGATCTTGGCCCGCTGATCGTACGGAATATTCTCCATGCGCGTGGACTGCGCGGTCTCGTCGGCCTGTGATGTCATCGACGTGTCTCCGGGTTTTTGGGCCTGCAACGCGATCGCCTTTCCGGATACGGAGATGGGCAAAGACGGAGGACCCGCAAGAGGGCGTCGATCACGATGCAGGAAATCGGATCAGGAAGACGCGGGCAAATCGTGCGAATTCAAAATGCTGTCGCTGCTAAGTCCGAAATTGGCTCGTTTGCGAAGTTGCGCCGTGTCTGTCGGAGGTCCGCTCACT
The DNA here is from genome assembly GCF_900094605.1 of Bradyrhizobium shewense. GTDB lineage: Bacteria > Pseudomonadota > Alphaproteobacteria > Rhizobiales > Xanthobacteraceae > Bradyrhizobium > Bradyrhizobium shewense. The sequence continues at coordinate 14,192 of NZ_FMAI01000064.1, forward strand.
GCGTCAGAGCGGACCAGATTTGCTCAACCTGAGTGCTTCGCATTTTGACCCATTGCGGACCTCGCCTGTGGCTAACCTGACGTCGTTCTAGGTAGCCGGAAAAAGCTTGAGCAATGAGATGGGGCGGGCGATCAGCGCTTGTCTGCCGTTTGGCCGTTGGCCTTCTTCTCGAGTTCATCGATTCGGTCGAGTGCGTTGCTAAGGAGCTCGCCTAACACCAGCAGTGTTGAGTAGAGCTGCTGCGACATACCGGGTGTCGCAGCATGTATCACTCGCTTTATTTCCTCTCGCATTGCCATGGCCGTTCTCGCAGTGCCTTTCCTGACCGGAGCTAAGTTAGACGCGACTTCGTCGGATATGCGCAAGTCGAAGTCACTTGCGGCGATCCTGCTCAATCCGGTTGGCAGTCGCGAGTTTTCCCTCGATGTACTGCTTTAGATCACCGACCTCTTTTTCAAGGGCCTCTCGCGGGATGTTTTGATTCTTGGCCCCCTCAACGAGGCGGTCAACCAATACGTCCACGCTTTGTGAAGCGCCCGGCGTCCCATATTGCTCCGCGGCGTGAACGCTGTTCTCGACCCAAAAATCAATGTACTCGCGTGTCGTCGTTGGCATGTGAAGTTTCTGCCAATATCGAATTGAGATTCGCGTGGAGAGTAATATATGCAGAGCTGGGGGCAAGGCGGCGCCCGCACGGTGGAGCCAGGCTCAGCTATCGGACGTTCCAGTTGTGGGCCAGGTTCTGCCGGCTTCACCGGGTATCCTGCTTCCCTCCTCAGCGGCCTGGTTCTATTTTCGCAGTGGCCCGTTTCGCCTTTTGAGCGCATAAACGGGGATGCCCGATTCCCACTACCGAACCTGCCATTGTGGAGCGCTCTATAGCCGAACCGAGGCGATGGCCCCGGGTCGGCAGATCGCCAGCTTCGAGTGCTCGGTTTGCGGCGCGACCATGGAATCGTGGAACACCGCTTGGGTGCCCACCTATAGATTGATTGCTGGCCCCGTCCGCCTTCAGCGACCCAGCTAGTTATTGCAACTCTTAGCAATTCCGCGGATTGGCCACGGATGGCAGAGTCGTTCGGCACTTCATTCACTATCGTTGAGGCGACCTCGGACGACGCTCCGCAGCCAACGAAGCAGATGTGGCTCGCCTTAGCCAAGCCCAATCAGGCATTGACGCTAGTCCTTGCTGCCGTTCCCGAAGGCTGGACTGCGGCAGTTGTGCCAGCGGTCCTCACTGAAAAGCAGCAGAGGATGTTCGAGGAACTCAACCTCAAACCCGGCGATGTCTACAGGATCGCTCCAGAGTAAGGCCCCGGGGGGCAACGTCTGCTATTTACTCTAGGCCGAACATGGCACAACCGGGTTCCCTTTTCGGCCGCCTTCCTACATAATTCGGCATGGCAAAAATAAAAGTGAACTTCAAACCAGTTCGTAAATCCGAGGGCGACTGGGCTATCATCGCCGAGTACCCGGGCGCAGAAGCGCGAGAGATTACGGGCTTCACGAGCAAAGCCGATATTGACGATTGGATGAATGGAGAGCGTCGGATCGCTTGGCTCCGATCACAGGGTTACGCGAAGTGACTCGATGACCCCTTCAGGTGCGCGTCCGGTGCTTTTGGCGTGGCTGAAGGTCCGGACTCACTTGTACTCTTCCAGCTCCCTGAACCAAGGCGCCATTCTCGCGGAGATTAGTGAAGATACGAAAGCTGATCTTCCGTAACGACGCGCTCAATGTTCTCGGACCTGCACTTGATGCGATATCTTACTCGTCCATCGGACTCGATCGGCATGCACTGTACGATCGTGTAGATCCTTGGCAGTTCAGTTGCGGCGCGTCCTTGGGGACCTTGAGCGTGGTGCCGAACCTCTTCATTTAGCTTATAGGCGTATGACATATTTTCCTCGACGTTTACGGCTCTATCGGCGGTCTTGCTAGTCTTCAAGAATGGATTTTGTAGCCTCGAATATCTGTTCCGCGGTGCCCTTAATCGTGCCCTTTGCCCAAGCTTGGAACACTGTGACGTATGCGTTCTTGTAAGCCGCTTCGTCCGCGGAGAAGTAGACTTCGTCTGTGGCAATATCCAAGACAAGCGCTCCTGTATCGATACAAATTTCCTCGATCAGGACCAGTCGTTCTTCTTGCTCGGCTAGATGACGTTTAACTATGCTCATTGAGTCTCCTGCGTGGCAATGAGGAATCACGTTCCCGATGCGGCTGGTGAACACGCTGACGTAGTCACCGGGCACACGCAAGGAAGCCGCAGTGGCGCCCGCTTTTCGATCTTTTTACCTGCTTGAATGAAAAACCCCGCCCCGATAACTCGGGAGCGGGGCAGGACCACAAGCTCTACCAGTACATCCGTGGCTAGAGCGACAGGTCTGTTGTGCTCTTAACTAAGCAGCACGAAGATTTTCGGCAGCGGACTTGCCC
>NZ_FMAI01000030.1:0-57517 GCF_900094605.1 Bradyrhizobium shewense
CCCAGCGCCTCCTCCAGTTCGCGCTCCGAAAGACCGTAGAGCGACTGCAGCAGCACCGCGCGAAACAGCACAAGCACCGGATAGCCTGGACGACCGGGGCTCCCTTCATCCCGCAAATGGCCGATCAACTTCTCGAACCGGTACCACTTGACCAGGCCAGCCAACCGATCCAGCGCCGCATTGGCGCCGGCGCCCTTCGGCATCAGCGCTTCCACAAAGCTCGGCTGTCCTGTCCGCTTCACCGCCATCGATACCTCCAAGGCTTTGCCCTAGGGAATCACAACTGGCGGATTACGCAACAGGCCCACAAGGGGAGAGGGCGCAGCAATGGGCATCGTGCCGTTGCGATACTCATCCTTCTCCCGGAACACCGCCCCTTCTCTTTTTGCATTCCGCTATGGCGCACACCGCTTAGCTGCCGTGGCCGATTGTCGCTAGAACAGTCCCCGCAACAAAGCCCAAACAACAACACACAGGGAGAAGAACAACCATGCAAAAACTCATCGCCGCCGTCGCGGCCGGTCTCGCCCTCGCCGCAACATCCGGCACGGCGCAGGCGCAGATTTCCGACGACGTTGTCAAGATCGGCGTGCTCACGGACATGTCGAGCCTCTATGCCGACGCGACCGGCAAGGGATCGCTCGCCGCCGTCGAGATGGCGGTCGCCGATTACGGCGCCAAGGCCGCCGGCAAGCCGGTCGCGGTGGTGGCCGCCGATCACCAGAACAAGCCCGACGTCGGCGTCAACATCGCCCGCAACTGGTACGACAACGACAAGGTCGACGCAATCTTCGACGTTCCGACGTCGTCGGTGGCGTTGCCGGTCTCGGCCCTGACGCGCGAGAAGAACAAGATCAACATCAATTCCGGCGGCGGCTCGTCCGACATCACCGGCACCGCCTGCTCGCCCAACACCGTGCACTGGACCTACGACACCTATGCGCTATCAAACGTCGCCGGCAAGGCGATGGTCAAGCGCGGCGAGGATAGCTGGTTCTTCGTGACCGCCGACTACGCCTTCGGAATGGCGCTGCAGCGCGACGCCGCCAACGTCGTCAAGGAGAGCGGCGGCAAGGTGCTCGGCGAAGTCCGCCATCCGCTCAATTCGTCGGACTTCTCCTCCTTCCTGCTCCAGGCCCAGGCCTCCAAGGCCAAGGTGGTCGCGCTGGCCAATGCGGGCGGCGACACCACGAATGCCCTGAAACAGGCGTCCGAGTTCGGCCTGACCCAGGGCGGCCAGAAGATGATCGCGCTCCTGCAGGAGATTACCGACACGCATTCGCTCGGCATCAAGGCAACCCAAGGCCTGATCGTCACCGACGCCTTCTACTGGGACATGAACGAGGAGACGCGCGCCTTCTCCAAGCGCTTCAACGAGAAGGTCGGCCACATGCCGACCATGATCCAGGCCGGGCTCTACTCGGCGACCATGCACTATCTGAAGGCGATCGACGCCATCAAGAGCGACGAGGCGCCGAAGGTGATGGAGCAGATGCGCAAGACGCCGGTCAACGACTTCTTCGCCAAGAACGGCAAGATCCGCATCGACGGCCGCATGGTCCACGACATGTATCTGTTCGAGGTCAAGAAGCCCGAGGAATCCAAGGGCGAGTGGGACCTCTACAAGCTGATCGCCACCGTGCCCGGCGACGAGGCCTTCCGTCCGCTCGACAAGGGCGGCTGCCCTCTGGTGACGCACTGAGCGAACATTCACCGTCATTGCGAGCGGAGCGAAGCAACCCAAAATCTCTCCGCGGCAACAGTCTGGATTGCTTCGTCGCAAGAGCTCCTCGCAATGACGGTGCCGAGAAGACACGACAGCGCGCCCGGCGAAAACCAGGCGCGCTTCGTTTAGGCAGTTACGCGGGCTGCATTACTCCGCGTACTTGAACTCCGGCATGTTCTTCAGCTCGTCCTTGCTGGCATTGAACACGGCGTGGTCCGGATACCACTTCGAGGTGGACGACGTCGTGGTCGCAGCCGGCCTGTCGGTGCCGGTCGCAGCGCCGGTCGTGGTCGACGCAGCGGGCTTGGCGCCCGGATTCGTCGCGGCGCCGGTATAGGCCACGGCCTCGTTAACGAACTTCAACTTCTCGTACGGCACGGCGACCAGATGCTCGCCCATGCCGAGGAAGCCGCCGACGCCGATCACGGCAATCTTGACGTTGCCGCTCTTGTCCATCAGCAACTCGTTGATCGAGCCGATGTTCTCGTTGGCCTCGTTATAGACCTTCAGGCCCGACATCTTCGACGTACGCCACTCGCCGGAAGCGGTCGTGGTGGCCGTCGTCGCGGTGGCCGCGGTCGGCGCCTTGTCGGTGGTGGCGGTCGGCGATTGCGCGAACGCAACGGTCGCAAGCAGTGCGGTGCCGGCGAGGCCGGCGGCGATTGATTTCGTCAGCATGTTGTCCTCTCCTTCACAGAAAAAGCTCGTGTGGAGAAAACAGCGCTGATCACACGCAGTTCCGTGCGCGCCGCAATTTCGTCGCGCGATGCGCGAGCGCGACAACCTCGCAGGGACTGTTCCTGCGTCACCCAGGAACATTTTGCGGCGCACGGTTCCCCGCCGACGATCATGCGCCCTGGGTGAAGCACGATCGCGGCGAGGGCCCGCGCCGACCCGCGTCGCTCAGGGTCAGCTCTTGTAGTCGATCAGAAGCGCGGAGAAGTCGGAATTGCCGGACGAGCCGCCGTTGGCGCCGTAGGACGAGCTCGACGATTGCGACTGCTGCAGCGCCTGCAGGAACTGCTGGAGGATATCGGCCGTGGTGGCGTCAGTCGACGTGCTGCTGATCGAGTCCGTGGACGACGCCGAATCCGAAGAGCTGTCGTCCGGCGGCGGACCGGGCGGAGGTCCGCCTGCACCGCCGGGGCCGCCCGCCCCGCCCGGACCGCTCGCGAAGGCGGACTGAAACACGTTCTTCAGCTCATCGGCCTGGTCCGAGGTGAGCGTGCCGTTCGACACCTCGTTCGAGATGAGGTCGTCGATCTTCGACTTCATCTCGTCCTTGGAGGGGCGCGTGCCGCTGGACTGGTCGCTCGACCGGTTCTGCTGGAGTGCCGTGTCGATGTCGGTCAGCGCCGTCGAGAGCGCTGACTGGTCCGACGACGAGATCGTGCCGGCGGACACTTCCGATTGCAGTTCCTGCTGCAGCCGCTGCAGCGGCGACTGGTGGTTGCCGGCTGAGGCCGCCGAAATCGAGGTCATGATGGCTCCGTGGATTTTGCGGGGTTTCGTCGCGGACCACGCCACGCTATGGTTAACGGCCTTAACGAGACCTTGCCGTTTCACGACGGCGCGATTGCCGTTTGTTGCGGGAAGCCCGGCAGAAACAATCCGAAACAAAAATCTTCGCCATTTGGCCCGAATCCTGGACAAACAAAGCGCATGGCCATTCCCAATCCCAACATCCTGGTCGTCGAAGACGACCGCGAAACCCGGACGTTGATTGCGAAGTACCTGCGCAACAACGCCTGCAACGTCACCGCCGTGAGCGACGGCCGCGAGATGTCGCGCGCCATGGCCGATCACCGCGTCGACCTCATCATCCTCGACGTCATGCTGCCGGGCGAGGACGGCCTCAGCCTGTGCCGCAAGGTGCGCGCCGAGGCGCAGACGCCGATCATCATGCTGACCGCGCGCGGCGAGGACGTCGACCGCATCGTCGGCCTCGAGATGGGCGCGGACGACTATCTGCCGAAACCGTTCAACCCGCGCGAGCTGCTCGCCCGCATCAACGCCGTGCTGCGCCGCCAGGCCGCGGCTCAAGCGGCAAGCTCGATCGAAGGCGCCTCCACGCTCACCTTCGAGGGCTGGCACATCGACCTGCGGCTGCGCGAATTGCGCAATCCCGAAGGCGCGCGCGTCGCGGTGACCAGCGCCGAATTCGATCTCTTGCGCACGTTCTGCGAACGGCCCGGCCGCGTGCTGTCGCGCGATAGCCTGCTCGACCTCACGCAAGGGCGCAGCACCGGATCGTTCGAGCGCTCCATCGACGTGCTGGTCAGCCGCATCCGCCGCAAGATCGAGCCCAATCCGGCCGATCCCACCCTCATCAAGACGGTGCGCTCCGGCGGCTATCTGTTCACGCCGCGAACGCAAGCTGCGAGCCCTCAAGCGGCAAGCACTCAAGCGGTTGCGGCGCCCCTGAGCAGTTGAAGCGGACGCCGACGATGAAGCCGTTCGGGTTCTTCCACCTCAAGGGGATCGGCGGGCAGATCGCCGCGCTGGTGCTGGCTTCGACCGTCGCGCTCCATCTCGTCGTCACCACCGCCTTCCTGATCAGCCGGCCCGACCGCCCCGACACGCCGCCGGACGGAGCGCATCAGCTGACCGATGCCGCGCTGCTGCTTGGCTCGGCCGAGCCCGGCGAGCGTCCGCGCCTCGTCGCCGATCTCGCGCGCGCGTTCCCCAAGCTCGGCATCGAAATGCTCGCGCCCGGCACCGCGAGGGTCGAGGAGAGCAACAATCAGCACCTGCGCGGGATACGCCGTCATCTCGGACGCGGCTACCGGGCGGTCCAGCTGACCTCGGACGGCACAGTATCCCGCGTCGGCGTCGAGTTGCCCGACGGCACCGTGATCGCCGGACATGTCGATGGCGGCCCGCGACCGTGGTTCTGGGGCGCCCCCTGGCTGACGGCGCTGATGACCGCCTTCATCTGCGTCAGCGTGCTCGGCCTGTGGGCGGCGCGCGCGCTGGCAGCACCGCTATCGTCCTTCGCCAAGGCCGCCGAGAATTTCAGCCTCGATGGCGGGGCGGAGCCGCTGCCGGAGCGCGGCCCGGAAGAGATCCGCTCGGTGGCTCGCGCGCTCAACCGCATGCATGAGCGGATCGCCCGCCTGATGTCGGATCGCACCAGGATGCTCGCCGCGATCAGCCACGATCTGCGCACGCCGATCACGCGGCTGCGCCTGCGCGCCGAATTCATCGAGGACGAGGGCAACCGCAAGCGCATGCTGATGGACCTCGACCAGATGCGCGCGATGCTGGAATCGGTGCTGTCGCTGCTGCGCAACGACCGCAAGGTCGAGGCGGTTACGCTGGTCGACATCGCCAGCACGCTGCAGCTCGTCGCCGACCAGTTCGGCGACATGGGCTATGTCGTGCATTATGACGGGCCGGCGTCCGCGACCGCCGCCGCGCGGCCCGACGATCTGCATCGCGGCGTCACCAACCTGGTCGAGAACGCGGTGCGCTTCGGCGCCGAGGTGACGATCCGCCTCGACATCTCGGGCACCACGCTCGTCATCGACGTCGAGGACGACGGCCCCGGCATTTCGGATGCGCGCAAGCAGGAGATGCTGGAGCCATTCGTGCGCGGCGACGATGCGCGCACCATGGATGAATCCACCGGCTTCGGGCTCGGCCTGTCGATCGCGCGCGCGATCGCGCTCGCCCATGGCGGCGACCTGTCGCTGCACGACCGCGCGCCACATGGACTAATCGTACGGATGCAATTGCCGCTCTGGCAGCAGCCGCGGCTCGCCGCCTGACTCAAGCCGCGAGCGGCGGGTGCTGGATGGCGGTCTCGTCGAAGATGGCCACGGCCTCGAAGCGATAATTGCAGGCGTGGCAATTCCAGAGATAGGAGACGCGCCCCTCGCCCGGCTCGATCCAGTCAGGCTGCGGGATCGGCGTGCCGCATTGGGCACAGGGGTTCTGTCTGGGGATGTCGCCGGCATACAGCCTGGCCATGTTTGAATTTGTCATGGCACCTCTCCCGATTTGCAGCGTCTTCTTACTCGCTTTCGCTGGCACGCGCGAATAGACAGGCGTGCTGCCGCGAGCGGGGGTCGTCCGCCCCCGAAGCTCTCTTGCGCCAGCTTTGAGTCGTAACAGCGGCTCGGCACTGCAAAAACGGGCGATGGCGGCGTTTGGTCACATCATCGCCGCGTTCGGAAGGCCTAACGACGACTGGGCGCAGGTCACTCTAGGGGACCTCAGGGATATCTGATGAAAATTTTATGCATTGCCGCGCTGCTCGCGGCCGGATTGACATTGCCGCAGGCCGCATTCGCGGGTGAAGCCGAATATGCCGAGATGGTCGCGGCGCATGCCCGCGCCAACGGCGTGCCGGAAGCGCTGGTGCATCGCGTGATCGTGCGCGAGAGCCGCTACCAGCCGCACCTTGTCGGCCGCGGCGGCACCATCGGGCTGATGCAGATCAAGCTCGCGACAGCCCGCGGCGTCGGCTACACCGGCGACGCCGCCGGCCTGCGCGATCCCAACACCAACCTCACTTATGCCGTGAAATACCTCGCGGGCGCCTATCGCGCCGCCAATGGCGACCATGCCCGCGCCGTGCGTTATTTCGCCGGCGGCTATTACTACGCCGCCAAGCGCCAGCGGCAGGAGACCGTGCAGCTCGCCAATATGGGCGATACCAATATGGGCAATATGGGCCAACCCCGGCTCGAGCCGAACGGCAACCCGCAACCGATGTTCGGCAACGTCCCGCATAAGAAGCTGGCCCAGCGCGTCCGCAATGCGCGGGCGCAGGCGCTGAAGTAACTCCCGTGTCCCGGACGCGCTGCGACGCGAAGCGTTGCTGCGCAGAGCCCGGACCCAGCATCCCTGCATCAGCATGGGCCCCGGCTCAGCAGCGCAGCACTGCGTGATGCGCTGCGTCCGGGGCACGAGGGTTCCCGCAAAGCGCGTTGACCACCCCGCCCCACTGTCCTACATTAGAGCCGTTCCGAGGGGTGCTCCGAGGAGGAGCTGAGATACCGCTAAATGGGCAATAACGCCCAGGACCGCGGTGACCCTTTGAACCTGATCCGGGTCATGCCGGCGAAGGGACAGGGATGTTGCAAACGACCAAGCGACCGGATTCACCGGTATCCATCATCGGCGCAGGCATCGCCGGAGCCTGGCAAGCCTTGCTGTTCGCGCAGGCCGGCCATGCCGTGACCTTGCACGAGCGCGGTGACGAGGCGATGACGGACGCCACCAGCCACTGGGCCGGCGGCATGCTCGCCCCCTATTGCGAGGCCGAGGTCGCCGAACCCATCATCAGCCGCCTGGGGCTGCGCTCGCTCGATCTCTGGCGGCGCGAGCTGCCCGACACGCCCTTCAACGGCTCGCTGGTCGTCGCCCATCCGCGCGAACGCAACGATTTCGAGCGTTTTGCGCGCATGACCGAGGACCACCGCCGGCTCGATGCCTCAGGCCTCGCCGCGCTCGAACCCTCGCTGGAGGGCCGCTTCCGCGACGCGCTGTTCTTCCCGGCCGAGGGCCATGTCGAGCCGCGCCGCGTGCTGCCGCAGTTGCACGATCGCATCCGCGCCGCCGGCGGCACCATCAAGTTCTCCAGCGACGTCGCAGCCGGAGATCTCGACGGCATCGTGATCGACTGCCGCGGCCTTGGCGCCCGCGACGAACAGAGCGAGCTTCGCGGCGTCAAGGGTGAGATGATCCTGATCGAGACAGACGAGGTGCAGCTGGCGCGCCCGGTGCGGCTGATGCATCCGCGCTGGCCGCTTTACGTGATCCCGCGCGAGGACAATCTGTTCATGCTGGGCGCGACCTCGATCGAGGCCGAGGACACCGGCGTCAGCGTCCGCTCCGCGCTGGAGCTTTTGGGCGCCGCCTACGCCGTGCACCCCGCATTCGGCGAAGCCCGCATCGTCGAATTCGGCTCCGGGCTTCGTCCCGCCTATCCCGACAATCTGCCGCGCATCGGCATTCGCGGCCGCAGGATCAGCGTCAACGGCCTCTACCGTCACGGCTTCCTGATCGCGCCGGCGCTCGCCGAGCTGACGCTTGCCTATGTCGAGCGCGGCCAGATCGACAACGAGGTGATGCAATGCGTTTGATCGTCAACGGCGAGCAGCGCGAGGTGACTTCGGGAAGCGTCGACGCGCTGCTCTCGGAGCTCGATTACGAGGGCACGCATTTCGCGATCGCGCTGAACTACGACGTCGTGCCGAAGAGCCGCTGGGCCGAGACGGCACTGAAGGCCGGCGACGAGATCGAGATCATCACGCCGCGGCAGGGAGGGTGAGGGAGATGCTCTCGCCAAACACTCCGCTGTCATCGCCCGGCTTGACCGGGCGATCCAGTACACCGCGGCTTTACGGTTCCAGCCGCACCGCCGCGGCGTACTGGATCCCCGCCTTCGCGGGGATGACAGCTACATCTGGGCTGACAGCGTCATTCAAGGAGACACCTCCCACATGGTGACCTTCTACGGCAAATCCTTCGCCTCCCGCCTGCTGATCGGCAGCGCGCTCTATCCCTCGCCTGCGATCATGCAGAGCGCGATCCGCGCCTCGGGCTCGAACATCGTCACGGTGTCGCTGCGGCGCGAATCCGCCGGCGGCAAGACCGGGGACGCGTTCTGGAATCTGATCCGCGAGCTCGACGTCACCGTACTGCCGAACACCGCCGGCTGCCGCAGCGTGCGCGAAGCCGTGACCACGGCAAAGCTCGCGCGCGAATTGTTCGGCACGAGCTGGATCAAGCTCGAAGTCATCGCCGACAACGACACGCTGCAGCCCGACGTCGTTGGCCTGGTCGAAGCGGCAAGCCTCCTGATCAAGGACGGCTTTGAAGTCTTCCCCTATTGCACTGAGGATCTCTCGGTCGCCAACCGCCTGGTCGACGCCGGCTGCAAGGTGGTGATGCCGTGGGCAGCCCCCATCGGCAGCGCCAAGGGCATCACCAATCGCGATGCCTTGAGGCTGATGCGCGAGCGCCTGCCCGACATCACGCTGGTGGTCGACGCTGGCTTGGGCGCTCCCAGCCACGCCGCGCAGGCGCTGGAGCTCGGCTATGACGCCGTGCTGCTCAACACCGCGATCGCAAGAGCCGCCGATCCCGTCGCGATGGCGAACGCCTTCCGTCTCGGCGTCGAGGCCGGCCGCACCGCTTATGAAGCCGGGCTGATGAACGCCCGCGATTTCGCCTCCCCCTCCACCCCTGTCGTTGGGACTCCGTTCTGGCATGCCGTATCCTGATCGATTTTATCCCGTCGTCGACAACCTCAAATGGGTCGAGCGGCTGACAAAGCTCGGCGTCGGCACTATCCAGCTGCGCGCCAAAGAGCTCAACGACGCCGACGCGCTGCAGATCGTCACCGACGCGCTGGCGATCACCAAGGACACGCAAGCCAAGCTGGTCGTGAACGACTATTGGCGCGCCGCCGTCGTCGCCGGCGCGAAATATCTGCATCTCGGCCAGGAGGATCTGGCGGAAGCCGACCTCAAGTCCATCCGCGAGGCGGGCCTCTCGCTCGGCATCTCCACCCATGATGATGCCGAGCTTGAAACCGCGCTCGAGGCCAAGCCCGACTACGTCGCGCTCGGCCCGATCTTCTTCACCACGCTCAAATCGATGCGCTTCGAGCCGCAGGGCATTCCGAAGATCACCGAATGGAAGAAGCGCATCGGCAGCATTCCGCTGGTCGCAATCGGCGGCATCAAGTTCGAGCAAGCCGCGGAGATCTTTGCGGCGGGCGCGGATTCGATCGCGGTGGTGTCTGACGTCACGCAAAACGCCGACCCCGATGCCCGCGTGCGGCAATGGCTCGGCCTGTCCACGGAGGCTGCGTGATGCATGTCCGCCCCTCTTCATCCCATCACCCCCGCGCAACGGCGCAGCCGTTGTCGCTGGAGGTGGCCGTTTCTTCAGCGGCCCTCGAAGGGCGACGGCCCGGCTCTTTCATCCTTCGAGGCTCGCTTCGCGAGCACCTCAGCGACGAGCGCTTCGCGCTCGCGCAGGGATGACGAGATCGAATACAGCACAACAGAATTAAACCGGAGGATCCCATGAACATCCGCTCCAACCCCGACAAAACCGTCCCCGCCGTCACCACCGGCCCCCTTCCCTCCTCGCGAAAAATCTTCGCCTCGCCAGACGCTGCGCCCGATCTGCGCGTGCCGCTGCGCGAGATCATTCTGTCCGAAGGCGCCGGCGAGCCGAACCTGCCGGTGTACGACACCTCGGGCCCCTACACCGATCCGAGCGTGACGATCGACGTCAACGCCGGCCTTGCCCGCAATCGCAAAGCCTGGGTGCTGGAGCGCGGCGGCGTCGAGGAATATCAGGGCCGCCAGATCAAGCCGGAGGACAATGGCAGCGTCTCCACCGACAAGGCCGCGCGCGCGTTCAGCGCCTATCACCAGCCGCTGCGCGGCCTCGACGGCCACAAGATCACCCAACTCGAATTCGCACGCGCCGGCATCATCACCAAGGAGATGATCTACGTCGCCGCCCGCGAAAACCTCGGCCGCAAGCAGCAGCTCGAGCGCGCGGAAGCAGCCCTCGCCGACGGCGAGAGCTTCGGCGCATCGGTGCCCGCCTTCATCACGCCGGAGTTCGTCCGCGACGAGATCGCGCGCGGCCGCGCCATCATCCCCTCCAACATCAACCATTCCGAGCTCGAGCCGATGATCATCGGCCGCAACTTCCTGACCAAGATCAACGCCAATATCGGCAACTCCGCGGTGACGTCGTCCGTCGAGGAAGAGGTCGAGAAGATGGTGTGGGCGATCCGCTGGGGCGCCGACACCGTGATGGACCTCTCCACGGGGCGCAACATCCACACCACGCGCGAATGGATCTTGCGCAACTCGCCGGTGCCGATCGGCACCGTGCCGATCTACCAGGCGTTGGAGAAGTGCAACGGCGATCCGGTGGCGCTCACCTGGGAGCTCTACAAGGACACGCTGATCGAGCAGTGCGAGCAGGGCGTCGACTATTTCACCATCCACGCCGGCGTGCGCCTGCAATATATCCACCTCACCGCCAGCCGCGTCACCGGCATTGTCAGCCGCGGCGGCTCGATCATGGCGAAGTGGTGCCTGGCGCATCACAAGGAGAGCTTCCTCTACACGCATTTCGACGAGATCTGCGACCTCATGCGCAAGTATGACGTCTCGTTCTCGCTCGGCGACGGCCTGCGCCCCGGCTCGATCGCGGACGCCAACGACCGCGCGCAGTTCGCGGAGCTGGAGACGCTCGGCGAACTCACCAAGATCGCGTGGGACAAGGGCTGCCAGGTCATGATCGAAGGCCCCGGCCACGTGCCGATGCACAAGATCAAGATCAACATGGACAAGCAGCTGAAAGAGTGCGGCGAAGCCCCGTTCTACACGCTTGGACCTCTGACCACCGACATCGCGCCGGGCTATGACCACATCACCTCGGGCATCGGCGCCGCCATGATCGGCTGGTTCGGCTGCGCCATGCTCTGCTACGTCACGCCGAAGGAGCATCTCGGCCTGCCCGATCGCAACGACGTCAAGGTCGGCGTCATCACCTACAAGATCGCCGCCCACGCCAGCGATCTCGCCAAGGGCCACCCCGCCGCGCAACTGCGCGACGACGCCCTCTCCCGCGCGAGGTTCGACTTCCGCTGGAGCGACCAGTTCAACCTCGGCCTCGACCCGGATACGGCCAAGAACTTCCACGACGAGACCTTGCCGAAGGAAGCCCACAAGGTCGCGCATTTCTGCTCGATGTGCGGACCAAAGTTCTGCTCGATGAAGATCACGCAGGACGTGCGGGATTATGCCGCGACGCTGAATGATCCCAACAGCGTGGGGATGTCGATGGCCGGCACCGCCGAAGACGGCATGGCCAAGATGAGCGCGAAGTTCAAGGAGATGGGGAGCAGCGTTTATCTGGATGCGGAGAAGGTGAAGCAGAGCAATCGGGTGTTGTGAGGGGCACGCACTCTCTTGTCGTCATGCCCGGGCTTGACCCGGGGCATCCATCCGAATGTTGAGAGGCCGGGCAAATAGCCCGGCCTTTTTTTGAACAGCAGTTCCTCAAGAAACCATCTTCTTCAACAACGGCTGATCTGCTTTGACACCGGATGAGCAATCCGCCTCCCAAGGGAAACGCCTGTTGACGTCTTGCCAGATCACCTGGAGACACGGGCATGGGAGCCGCGACTTTCGGTAAAACCAGATCGCCGTACCGAGATATTCGGGCTAGACGCCGAGCGGCACCTGCAAAAAGCCGAGCTTGTAGCCGTTCTCCAGCATATCGTCGACGACATCGCCATCGACGAATTGATGCCCTGCAGCGACGCGATCGCGGATAAGGTTGATGATGGCCTGAGCGGTTTCAGCTCTCTGGCCGAAAATGATGAGTTCGGGATGCCCATAGTTCAGATGCAAACCGATTGAAAATGCAAACGGTGGATTGGCATCGGGTATGCCTGTGATATGACAGCTGTGATTGCGGACGTTGCGCAAGATCGCCTTGTCGGCTTCGTGCTCGGGCTCCGGCCACTCGAACTGATCTTGCATTCTTATCCCGACGAAGTTGGTGAGCATGTCTTGCTCAGCTCTGCACCCTACAAGCTCGCATCTAGGATATGTAGCCCGGATGAGCGTCAGCGACATCCGGGATTGACAGTGACCCCGCATGTCGCTGACGCTCATGCGGGCTACAATACTGCGGATAATGACGTGCCCGGCATCATCCCCCACCGCCTTCCCGACCAACTCCGTCCCAATCTCCGCCTCGTCTTCGTCGGCACCGCCGCCTCGACGCGCTCGGCCGAGCTCGGGCACTATTACGCCCATCCCGGCAACCGCTTCTGGCGCGCGATCCATGAGGCCGGGATCACGCCGCGGCGGTATCAGCCGGCGAGTTTGCTTCGCTGATCGCACTCGGGATCGGCTTCACCGATCTCTGCAAGACGGGCGCCGGGATGGATCACCAGATCGCGGCGGAGACGATCGACGTATCAGGCTTCAGGGCGAAGATCGAAAACTACCGGCCGCGGACGATTGCGTTCACGAGCAAGAAGGCGGCGAGCTTGTTTTATGGCAGGCCGTCGAGTGGGATAGCGCTGGGGCGGCAGACGCGCGATACGAGCCTGCCGGAGATCTTCGTGCTGCCGTCGCCGTCAGGTGCGGCGTCCGGGCATTGGACGATTGAGCCGTGGCGCGAGCTTGCGGCTTGGATCGCCGCCGTAGGGTAGGCAAAGGCGCTCTTGCGCCGTGCCCACCACCTTTCGCCAGTCCAGCAGAATGGTGGGCACAGCGCGCGAAGAGCGCGCCTTTGCCCACCCTACGGGACCGGTTGAAAGAAAGCAGCTGTCGGAATCCGCACCAGCCGTTCGTCCTCTGCAAGCCAAACCGCAATCACCCGGAGCTCTAGATGCCCCCCACCATCACTGCCTTCGAAAGCTCCCCCGATCGCGGCCGCGGACAGGCGCGCGACATGCGGGTTCGCTGGGCGTTCGAGGAAGTCGGGCAACCTTACGACGTTCGCCTCGTCTCGTTCGCGGCGATGAAGGAGCCGACGCATCGCGCGCGGCATCCGTTCGGGCAGATCCCGACCTATGAGGATGGCGATCTCACTTTGTTCGAGTCGGGCGCGATCGTGCTGCATATCGCTGAGCGCCACGATGGCTTGCTCCCGAAGGACGCCAATGCGCGCGTCCGCGCGATCGCGTGGATGTTCGCCGCGCTGAGCACGGTGGAGCCGCCGATCGTCGAGCTCACCATGGCCATGCTGTTTGAGCGCGACAAGAGCTGGTACGCGGAGCGGCTGCCCATGCTCCAGGAGCGCGTCCGTGTCAGGCTCGGCGAACTGTCCCGCCACATTAGTGATGCCGACTGGCTCGACGGCGCCTTCGGCGCCGGCGATCTCATGATGGTGACGGTACTGCGGCGGCTGAACACATCTGGCCTGCTCGACGAATATCCCGGGATCGCCGCCTATGTCGCGCGCGGTGAAGCGCGGCCGGCGTTCAGGCGAGCGTTCGATGCGCAATTGGCAGTGTTCAAGGCTGCATCACAGTCGTAGGGTGGATTTGCCCCGGGCTGCGCGAAGCGCAGTCCCATCAGCGTAATCCACCTCTGTCGATATCCGCATCTCCGGCCGCCTCACTGAAACCGATACGTCATGGCGAACGTCGCCAGATGCGTCCGCATCGCGACGTCGTAGGTGTTGACGGACGGATCGAACTCGGGTCGGCCGCTCGACCGTGCGACAGTGAAACCGGCGCTGCCGTAGTCGGCGTAGCGGTATTCGGCGCGCGCGAGCCAATTGCCCCACACGACTGCCTCCAGGCCGCCGCCGAGCGTCCAGCCCATCTTCGTGGTCGACGAATTGATGATCGGCGACGACAGCGCGAAGAAGCCGCTGCAGTTGCGGCTGGTGCAGGTCGAGGTCAACTCGAAATTCTGCCAGGCCGCGCCGGCGGTGGCATAGAGCATGGTGTGGGGGTTGACGAGATAGCCGGCGCGCGCACGCAAGGATGCGTCCCAGCGGCTGCGGATCGAAAGGCTCTCGCCCGGTGCCTGGGAGTCGGCGAGATGGATGCTGGTAAAGCCCTCGCGCAGGGTGGTGCGGTCGGCGAAGCCGACGTCGCCCTCGACGCCCGCGGTCCATTGCGGGGCGAGCTGCCAGAGATAGCCCGCATAGGGGCTGGCGCGAAACGCGGTGTTGTCCAACGGGCGGTTGTTGGCGCGCTTGGCGAGGTCGAACGCAGAGCCGCCAATGGTCTCCGACGTCGCCGTCAGGTCGGTGCGCGTGGCGCGCGCTCCGAGGCCAAGGCCGAGATACGCACCCGTCCAGGACGGCAGCATGGCGGCCTGCGCCTGCAGCGGATGCGAACCGCCACCGGTGACGGGAGCGCCGAACTTGTAGGCGAGGCCGACGCTCGCTGTGTGGGTCCGCAGACTGGTGTCGAAATTGTCGACCGTCAGCGTGGGCCCCGCGCCGCTTCTCGTGCGTGCGATGGCGAAGGGCGTGGTTCCGAAATCGGCATAGCGATAGTCGGCGCGCAGCAGCCAGTTGCCCCATAGCGCGGTCTCGAGGCCGCCGCCGAGCGTCCACCCCGTCTTGATGGCGGAGTTCGACACCACGGCGGGCAGCGCATTGTTGCAGGTGGCGCCGACGCAGACCGAGGTGACGTCGAATTGCTGCCAGGCAAGTCCGCCCGTCACATAGACCAGTGTCGCCGGCGTCAGGAGATAGCCGGCGCGGCCGCGCAGGCTGGCATCCCAGCCGGCCTCGAGCGCGAGGCTGTCGACGAGGAAGGTGGACGAGCCGGCCCGCGGCGAGGCGCGAAAGCCCTGGAGGATGGTGGTCTGGCGACCAAAACCGAGATCGCCTTCGACGCCGAGGACCCAGCTCGGTGCCACCTGCCAATTGAAGCCGGCATAGGGATTGACGCGAAGACCCGGGCCGTCGAACGGCTGACTGACGACGGCATCGCTGATGTCACGGGGAACGCCGTCCTCCAGCACCGATGTGGTGGTGAGGTCGGCGGCGGTCGATCGAAAGCCGAGGCCGAGGCCGGCATAGAAACCGGTCCACGACGAGACCGCGACCGACGGCGCCTTGGTCAGCGGCTTTACCGCGATATCCGCAGCCCGTGCCGGTGCTGCAATGGCGAGCCCGACCAGAAGCGCACCGCCACAAGACAATGCCGGCATGTTTCGGCGGGTCGATGAACATCGCATGGCGGGCCCTGGCGCAATAATTTCAGGCCGAATCCATACTGCGAACGGGCGATATTTCGCGCCCTCCGATCGAACGACACCGCCCACAAGGCGCCGGACTGTTGCAAGCGTGTCACTGCGGCGATACGACTCCGGGTGGAAGGGAGCCCGCCCATGCTGACCCTCTATTCCTACCCGCAACTGTTCGGCGTCGCCGACAACAATGGCTACGGTCTCAAGGTCTACGCCTTCTTGAAGCTCGCGAGCGTGGAGTTCGTGCACGAGCACATCTTCGATGCCTCGGCCGCACCGCGCGGGCAGCTGCCTTATGTCGTCGACGACGGCGAGAGCATCGGCGACAGCGAGACCATCATCGCGCATGCGATCGCGAAATATCGTCTCACCATCGATGCCGGACTTTCACCGGAGCAGCGCCGCACCAATCTCCTCGTCACGCGCATGCTCGACGATCTCTACTGGGTGATGTCGTATTCGCGCTGGAAGGACGAGCGCTTCTATCCGGCGTTCCGCGACGGCTTCATTGCGCAGCACCCGCAGATCGATGCGGAAGGGTTCGAGAAGGCGAAGGCGTATAATGCGCAGCGCTATCACTACCAGGGCATCGGCCGCTACACGCCGGAGCAGGCGTACGCGCGGGGGCTCGCCGATCTGCAGGTGCTGGCGGAGATCGTGCCCGCCGCGGGCTTTGTGCGCGGCGCGGCGCCAACGAGCGTCGATGCCGGCATCTACGGCTTCATCGCCAACATCTATTATTTTCCGATCCCGACGCCGCTGAAGGCGTTCGTCGATGCGCAGAAGAATCTCGTCGCGCATTGCGAGCGGATTCATGCGATGGTCGGGAAATCGTAGGGTGGGTTAGCGCAGCGGCTGCGCGAAGCGCAGGCCGATGAGCGTAACCCACCTCTTCTCTTTCCGCGGTGACAGAAGTGGTGGGTTACGCCAAGGGGCTAACCCACCCTACGCAACCGCCCCTACCGCATCGTGATCGCAAGGCCGCTGAGATCCGCATTCGCCATCAACCCGACCTGCGTGCCGGACAGCTCCAGCACGGCGCCCTTCTGGTTGGTTAGCACGATGGCGCGGGCGCCGCGGCCCACTGCGATGCCCGCACCGGCGGCGCCATAGACGCCGGCGACGTCGGAGGGACGGTTGATGTTGGAGACGCGGCCGCGCAGCACCGTCTTGGAACCGCCGAAGACGAGACCGTAGTCGAGCCCGCCGGTGGACAGCCCATAGGAGCGGCCGCGGAAGTTGAGCACGCCGGAACCGCCGGAGCCGCCGATGATCCAGCCCGCCTTGTAGATCGTCAGCACCACAGTGCCGCCGTCGGCCAGCGCCGAGGTCGAGAGCCCGGCCAGGGCGGCAATGGCGACCAGCGCGGCGCGGAAGGTGGATGCAATCTTCATGGATGTCTCCGGGGGCTATTTTTCAAGGAGGGATTCGAATCAGACGCAGCGAATCTATCCGATCGATCGCGGCGGCAACATGATGGGGCTGCCCTGAGACGCAAGGTGCAGAGTCGCACTCAACCGTCATCGCCCGGATTCAACCGGGCGATCCAGTATTCCAGAGGCGGCGGTGATTGAGCCGAGAGGCCGCGGCGTACTGGATGCCCCGGTCAAAGCCGGGGCATGACGGCGGAGGTTCGGGCACAAGGTCGCGCATCGCCATCATCCCATTCCGCCCCTGTTTTGCCCGACGGCGCAACTTGAATGTTTAGCCTTTACCGAATTATAGAAACTCAATGATCTCCACATGATCTCTACTGTGCATGGGGTTGTTTTCGCGTTTTTGTTCTTGCCCGTCTCCGCAACCCGATTGCAAGTCTCCCGCATGTCGCTACGCTCATGCGGGCTACGCGCCCGTTCCTACATTCGAGGTGATGCCATGCCGATCCAGCATTTCGCGCCCCCGCCGCACGTGAAAGCGCCGCCGCTGTCCTTTGCGACGCGCGTTGGCGATCTCCTGTTCGTCTCGGGCATTCCGGGCTTCGACGCCAATGGTGCGCTGCCCGACGGTTTCGAGGCGCAGTTCGCCAATGTCGTCGTCAACATCAAGCGCGTGCTGGACGAGGCCGGCGCCGGTGTCCGCGACCTCGTCAAGGTCAACGTGCTCTTGACGCGCGCCTCCGACGTCGCCGCCATGAACGCGCTCTATGCCGGCGCCTTCGGCCCGCCGCCCTATCCGGCGCGCACCACCTGCGTTGTGCAGGCCCTGCCCGACCCGAGGATGCTGATCGAGATCGAGGCGGTGGTCTCGCTGGCCAAGTGAGCTACTGAGCGTGTGGCTTGCCGGGCACGCGGCCGAACCAAATGCTTGGGGAACAGCTGACATGTCCGTGAACGGCAGCTCCCCGGCTTGCAAAGGACCTGCTTTTACCGCACGAATTTTTGCGCCCCACTTCCCCACAAGGAGATATTTCATGCGTCGCGTTCTCGCCCTCTGTGCCGTTGCCGGCATCGCCACCTCCGTCTTTGCCGTGCCGGCCTCGGCGGCGGTCGGCTATTACGTGATCCGCTGGGACAACACCGGCATCTGCCAGGTCTGGAACGAGGACCTGAAGTACAAGCCGTTCCAGTGGGGCGTGTCGACCTACAAGGTCGTCAGCAAGCCGCTCCCGACCTTCGCTGCCGCTTCCGACGTCCAGATCAAGATGCGCGCCGAGCGCCGCTGCACGCTCTGAGCTTTTGCAACGGACCGGATTTGGAGGGCGGGTCGCGCGAGCGATCCGCCTTCTTCTTTTTGTGAGACCCGCGCGTTTTCCGGCCGAAATCAGCCATTTTCCGCCCGCGCGCTTTGAACCTGACCGGCTTGCGGAACTACTCACATCTTGTCCGGGGCGCATCCCCAAGACGTCCCGCACCAGCCCTCCCCGTCATTGCC
This sequence comes from Bradyrhizobium shewense, assembly GCF_900094605.1. Lineage (GTDB taxonomy): Bacteria > Pseudomonadota > Alphaproteobacteria > Rhizobiales > Xanthobacteraceae > Bradyrhizobium > Bradyrhizobium shewense. Next base: position 18,319 of record NZ_FMAI01000030.1, read on the forward strand.
GGGAGGCACATCACATCATTCATTTGAGGAGCTGATCATGCGTCGTATTTCCGTGCTGTGCGCTGCCGCCGGTCTTGCCGTCACCGCCTTCGTCGCGGCGAGCCCAGCGGAAGCCAGCTATCACCTGATCCGCTGGCAGGACACGGGCCTGTGCCAGATCTGGGACGAGAGCATCCCGACCACGCCGTGGCCGGCCGGCTATCATCGCGCCAGCGCAACCGTGCCGACGTTCATCGACGCCCTCGCGGTGAAGGATGCCGCGCTGAAGAACGGTCAGTGCACCTGGTAAGATTTCGATCGGCGGACGAAGAGCGGGCAAGGACGCGGGCATGCGTCCTTGCCCGTTTCCTTTTCGAGATGTCGTAGGGTGGGCAAAGCGACTTGACTGCCGTAGTTCGAAGAGCGAAGGCGGAAGCGCGCCCACCAATTCCATTCGTGACGAAAGATGGTGGGCACGGCGCTTTGCGCCTTTGCCCACCCTACGGGATATCGCGACGTGCGCAAAAGCCGAGGCGTTCTCACGCGTCCTTGTGCGCGCCGGGATGGATCAGGACGTCGCGCGCGGCGGCGAGGTCGATGAAGGCTTGCGTGCTGCCGCCGTGGTCGGGATGCATGCCCTTGGCGGCGCGGCGATAGGCCTGGTTGATGTCCTCGCAGGTGAGCTGCACCGCGAGCGGCAGGCCGAGCATCTTGCGGGCGCGATCCTCGCTGGACAGCTGTTTCGGCGTGGCGTTGCGACGGCCGAAGCGCGGCGCGGTCAGATCATGAACGACTTCGAGAACGACGCCGATGCGGCGCTGCGCCGCCAGCGTGACGCCGTGATCGTCATTGTCGACCGCCTGGCGCAGCACCGGAAGCGCCTGCTCGGCGGCCTGGCGCAGCGTGGCATCGACGCTCATCCGCGCGATCTCGGCCACGAGCCGGCCCGCCTCGGCCCAATCGGCCGATTGCGCCGACCGCAGGCGTTCGAGGGCGAGTTTCCAGGAGTCGAGCCGTTCCATCATGCGCGCAACGTTTAGCAATGAAGATCAGTATGCCAAGGCTGCCGTTTCCGACCCCTTAATTTCGAGTTAGCGTTTCGTGAAACTTCGAAACGAAATCGGGAGGAAAATGTCATGGCATTGCTCGCAAACCACATCGCCGTCATCACCGGCGCCGGCTCCGGTATCGGCCGGGCCATCGCGGCGGGCTACGCCCGTGAGGGCGCGCAAGTGGTGCTGCTCGACGTCAATGCCGACACGGTCGCGGAGGCCGCCCAGGAGATCCGCAAAGCGGGCGGCAAGGCCGAGAGTTTTGCGCTCGACGTGACCCGGCGCGAGGACTGTTTTGCGCTCGCCAAGCAGGTCGCGGGCGAGGTCGGGCAGGTCTCGATCCTCGTCAACAATGCCGGCATTACTCGCCGCAACGCCTTCACCGCGGAGACCGAGACGGTGGCGAAGGACTGGAACGATATCATCTCGCTCAACCTCAACGGCGTCTTTAACATGACGCAGGCCTTCCTCGCACCCTTGCGCGCGAGCAAAGGCCGCATCGTCAATATCGGCTCGATCCAGTCCTTCGTGCATCTGCGCACGCCGAGCTCGGCGGCCTACACGACCTCGAAACACGGCGTGCTCGGCTTCACCAAGGCGCTCGCGGTCGAGCTCGGCAAGGAAGGCGTGCGCGTCAACGCGATCGGGCCGGGCTTCATCGAGACCAACATCAACGCCAATGTGCGCGCGACCAATCCGGCGTTGGTGCAGGCCTTCGTCGAACACACGCCGCTGGCGCGCACCGGCAAGCCCGAGGATATCGTCGGGCCCGCGATCTTCCTCGCGTCGGATCTGTCGGCCTATGTCACGGGAACGATCGTGATGGTGGACGGCGGCTACCGGACGGTGTGAGGCGCGACTCACTATCCCCGCGCACAGGATCATCGTCCGCCTTGTAGGCAATTGCGCCACTGGACCGGACGATGACACCGCGTGTGTGGAAGAGATAGTCCCGCATCACGATGCATCTGGCGCCAATCGCGGCGGCTTAGCGGCATTCCTGAGGTCAATTGGTGCGATCGTCCGCGATTAACTTTTCATTAACCAAACCCGCCCACCGTACATCTACGGCTTGGGGGTCGTTGGTTCTCGATCCGCTTCCAAAGATGGCAGCGGGCGTTGATCGGGAGGTGTGTTGATGACCACTGTTCATGTCGCTGCGTCCGAGTCGGGCGCGCAATTCCTTGCCCCTAACCAGATCGTTCCGCTTCTGATCGGCGCAACCGTCGACGAGGTCGAGCGCGAGCTCGTGCTTCAGACGCTTGCGCGCTGCGACGGCAACCGCACCCGCGCATCGCGCGTGCTCGGCCTGTCGGTGCGTACGCTGCGCAACAAGATCAGGATCTACGCGGCGTCCGGCATCGACGTGCCCGCCTATCAGGATTAGGCGTCCGAGGACGCGCCGCTGAATCAATCCGCCGATGATGACCGCAAGCGCGATCATCACGACCGAGGCTGTCAGCGCCGCGTGCGGCCGATTGATGTTGATCAAGCGTGGTGAGCTGTCCCGGCGGAATTGCTGCTGTCGTCAAACGCCGCTAAGTAGCTTGCTTCCGGTCAAGGGAGCAGCGGCGTGGCAGACGAACAGAAACGGCAGGGATCTCAAGGGCCGCGCGGACGGCAGGGTGAACCGGGACGGCCGGGACCGCAGGGTCATCCCGGCCGGCGCGGTCCCGACGGCGCGCGCGGCAAGCCGGGTCCGCAAGGCAAGCCGGGGCCGATCGGAAAGGCGGGACCTCAGGGCAAGCCCGGTCCGCAAGGCAAGCAGGGCGAGGCTGGCCCACGTGGAGCCGCCGGCGCGCAGGGATCTGCCGGACCGCAGGGGCCGGCGGGGCCGCAAGGCCAGCGCGGCGAGGCTGGGCCGGCAGGTCAATTGCCCTCGATCGAACAGGTGCTGCCGTGGCTCGATCAGCTGTTCGACGCCTGGGACGAGCGCCGCCGCCAGCGCGAGCGCGACGCCGCCGAGCGCGAAGCGCTGGAGGCCGCCGTGCAGGAGCCCGATGAGGCCATCGTCGACGACGAGAGCGACGACGGCGAAGGCGACGAGCACAAGAAGAAGAAAAAGAAGAAGCGCCGGGATTAGCGATGCCGGTGCCCCGGACCCAGCGCGGCATGCAATGCTGCGCTGCTGAGCCGGGGCCCATATCGCCGGGAGCTGCGCTGACGATGACTGGGTCCCGGCTCTGCGGAGCGGCACTTCGCGCCGCACCGCATCGGGACCCGAGCCAAATCAAGACGCGCCGGAAGCGTCATCCTTGCGCGGCAGCACGCCCATGCGCTCGAACTGCCAGCGCATGGCGCGATACCAGAGATAGCCGACCCCTGCGCCGCACAGGGCCAGGATGATCACGTTGGCGCTCGAGAACGAGCCGCTCCACCACATCATCCACGCGGTCCATAGCAGCGTGAAGACGATGGCACCTGCTTTCAGCGGAAGAAGGGGGCGGCTCATGATCCTGCTCCGGGCTGTCAAAATCCCGGCGGACATCATTGCAGGAGGAGACGCCCCCGTACCGTGAGCCAGATCACGGAACGAATTAGCCGAGCCCTCTAATGCGCGATGAGATTAGGATGAATCGTCATCGCGCTTTAGTTTGTTGTTTGAGCATGATCTTTTCGGAAGACCGCTGCACACTTTTCCGGATCATGCTCTAACCGAAGCGCAGCCGCGATCGCTCCCTGGCCCTTTCCGCCTCGACCTCGCGGTCCCGCGCCGGCGCATGGGTATGCAGCGAGGTCAGGAGATTTCGCGCAGCCTCCGAGACCTCGGCCACTGCGCGGTCGAACGCCGCCTCGTTGGCCTGCGACGGCTTGTTGAAGCCGGACAGTTTTCGCACGAACTGGAGCGCGCTGGCGTAGATCTCATCCTCTGTCGCCGGCGGCTCGAAGTTGAACAGCGTCTTGATGTTGCGGCACATGCGGGGGCCTCTTCCGGATGTTTCCTTGAAGACGATCAGCGGAGCCGAAATCCTACATCCTTCCGTGCATTTCTGCTAAGTTCCACCGCAACGCGGCCGCCGACCATGAGCCGCAATGGGGAGAGAAACATGAAGGCTTCCTGCGCCGCGCTGTCGGCTGTCCTGCTGTCCTTTTCAATGCCGGTCCTGGCCGCCGATTATCCGGCACCCAAGCAGGGCGACTGGATCGCCAGGGACTTCAAGTTCCACACCGGTGAGACCATGCCGGAGCTGAAGCTACACTACACCACAATCGGCGAGCCCTCGGGCCAACCGGTGCTGGTGCTGCACGGCACGGGCGGCTCGGGCACAAGCATGCTGTCACCCGCCTTCGCCGGGGAGCTGTTCGGCGCGGGGCAACCGCTCGACGCCTCCAAATATTACATCATCCTTCCCGACGGCATTGGTCATGGCAAATCGTCGAAGCCCTCCGACGAGATGAAGACGAGCTTCCCGAAATACGATTACGACGACATGGTCGAGGCGCAGCATCGCCTGGTGACGGAGGGCCTCGGCGTCAAGCATTTGCGGCTCGTCATCGGCAATTCGATGGGCGGCATGCACACCTGGCTGTGGGGCGAGAAATATCCGAACGCGATGGACGCGCTGATCCCGATGGCCTCGCAGCCGACCGAGATGGCGTCGCGCAACTGGATGCTGCGGCGGATCATGCTCGACACCATCCGCAACGACCCGGACTACAATGGCGGCAATTACGCCAGCCAGCCGCGCATGATGAAATATGCCATCACCGCCTACGGCATCGCCAGCATCGGCGGCACCCTGGCCTACCAATCGCAGGCGCCGACCGCAGCCAAGGCCGACAAGATCGTCGACGACCGGTTGGCGACGCCGATCACGGCGGATGCCAACGACTTCGTCTACCAGTGGGAGTCCTCGCACGACTATAATGCCGGCGAGAAGCTGGAAGCCATCGAAGCATCGCTGCTGCTGATCAATTCCGCCGACGACGAGCGCAACCCGCCCGAGACCGGCATCACGGACGCGGCCATGAAGCGGGTCAAAAACGGCCGCCTCTATCTGATCCCGGCGAGCGCCGAGACGCGCGGCCACGGCACCACCGGCAATGCGAAATTCTACAGCGAACAGGTGCGGCAATTGCTGGAGAGCACGCCGCAACAAACGATCGGATCGGCGCGCCGCTGATTTTGCAGCGCATCATGTGCGGCAATTCGGAGCCGCATATTATTTGGGCATGCAATGCGCTGACAGCTCGGGCTTAATCGCGTCACCGATGGAATCGACGCGAGCAAGACTCGCGCGCGAATAGCGGGACGCGACGAGGAGGGATCGCATGCACAGGCTCGCACTGTGCGTTTGGCTGGTCGCGATGACGGCGCTGACCAGCGCCGTACTCGCATTCGACAACGGGCAATATGACCACATCCCGCCCGATATCCGCGCCTGGTTCAAGAGCGTGATCGCGCCGAACGGCGTGCCCTGCTGCGACGTCTCGGACGGCCATCGCACCGACTACGATGTGCGCAGCGGTGCTTATTGGGTGCCGATCGAAGGACAATGGATGGAGGTGCCCGAGCGCGCCATCATCCGCGACCGGGGCAATCCGGTCGGCCAGGCCGTGGTGTGGTACGTTCGCCACCGCGGCGCCATCATCATCAGCTGCTTCGTGCCGGCGGATGCCGTGTAAAACGTCTTTATCGATTCCATTGGCTGGAGGCGGCCCGATCGGGTAGCTTGCCGCCAAGCTGAAGCGGAGGCCGCCGTTGACCGATCTTTGCGCCGAAGACCTCACCACCATCTATGCCAAGCCGAGCCCGCGCGTGATCGCCAAAGCGCGTCCCGCGATCGATGCGCATGCGAAGAAGTTCATCGAGATGTCGCCGTTCTGCGTACTCGCGACGTCGGGCGCGGACGGCAGCGTCGATGCCTCGCCACGCGGCGGCGGCACCGGCTTCGTCCACGTCGCCGGTCCCAACCAATTGCTGATGCCTGACCGTTCCGGCAACAACCGGATCGACAGTTTTCGCAACGTCGTCGAAGGCTCGGGCTTCGTGCATCTGTTGTTCTTCGTGCCCGGCATCGACGAGACGCTACGCGTCGGCGGACGCGGCACGCTGTCGGCCGATCCGGATCTGCTCGCCGCGATGGTGGAATTCGGCAAGCCGCCGCGCGCGGTGCTGAACGTCGCCGTCAGCGAAGTCTATTTCCATTGCGGCAAAGCGCTGATGCGCTCGAAGCTGTGGTCGCCGGAGAAAGTGCAGCGCTCGGTGATGCCCAGCATCGTCACGGTCATTCACGACCAGACCGGCCTCGGCGAACCGGCGAGCCAGGAGACCGTGGAAGAGATCTACAAGACGCAGTTGTAGGCGTAGCTGTCGCGACGATCACAGTGTCGTCCCGGACAAGCGAAGCGCAGATCCGGGATCCATAGCCACAGGGAGTGGTTTGACGAAGACTCGTGGTTACAAGTTGCGCGCTACGACCACCTTCTGTGGTTATGGGTCCCGGCGTTCGCCGGGACGACATCGAAGCAAGCGCCTGGTGGCCGGAGCTTAATGCCCCTCACCCTCGAGCCCACCGACGTGCTTCTGAGTGTAGAGCTCGAGGCCGATGCGGCCGATCAGGTCGAGCTGGGTTTCGAGGAAGTCGATGTGGTGCTCCTCGTCGCTCATCAGCTTCTCGAACAGGTCACGCGTGACGTAGTCCTTGACGCCGTGGCAGTAGGTCGCCGCTTCCTGGTAGAGCGCACGCGCGCTCATCTCGGCAGCGAGGTCGCACTCGATGATCTCCTTGACGTTCTGGCCGATGCGCAAGGGATCGAGCACCTGCATGTTCGGAAAGCCGTCGAAGAACAGGATGCGCGCGGTGAGCTTGTCGGCGTGCTCCATCTCCTCGATGGACTCCTTGCGCCAGACCTTGGCCATGTCGAGGAGGCCCCAATTGTCGAGGAAGCGATAGTGCAGCCAGTACTGGTTGATCGCAGTCAGTTCGTGACGCAGTGCCTTGTTGAGATAGTCGATGACTTTTGCGTCGCCCTGCATGGTTCACTCCAGCTCTTGCAGTCCAAATCGGCCCAAAACCGAATTTAGAATGCTTCTAAGTCAGTTTACGAATGAGGGCAACTGGCTACGGCGGCGCAGCCGGGGGAAAAGCTCAGCCGAGCTGGCGAGGGCTTTCAGCAGGCCGCGAGGGCAAACTGGGCGGGCTCGGCCGCCTCGTCATTGGCAGCCACAGTGTGGTTGTGCGGGCAGCCGGCACAGCAGGACTGGGCGCAGGGGCCAAGGGCTTCGTCGATGATGGTCTTGATCGTCCGGGCGCAGCGGCCGCATTCGGCGCTACAGCCGAGGCATCCATAGACCTGCTTGGCATGGCGCACGGCGTCATCGGACTCGGCGACGGCGGCGCGGATGTCGTCATCGCTCAGCACGTTACAGGAACAAACGATCATGGAAGCGGCAGGCCCTTCGGTGATGCGTCATCATCGATATTTAACGGGCCCGCCGGATGCAAAAGGAAAAAGCGGTATTTCAAGCTATTCCAAACTGGCCCAAAAGCAGCCTAGAACGGTCCTAAATTTCAGCGTCGCGCTGGATCAAGATTGGAGCGGATCTAATCGCCGCCACCGCCTCCCCCACCGTCGCCGCCGCCTCCGCAATCGCCGCCACTGCTGCCGCTATCGCTGCTGGAACAGCTGCCGCCGTCGGTCGAGCTGCTCGAGCTGTCGCTGGAAAACCAGCTTCCCAGCGAGAAGCCGCCGTTGCTGCCCGAATAGGTGTCCCCGCTGCTGCTGCCGTCGCCACCCGCCCCGGCGCGGGAGCGCCGCTGGCCGCGGTTCTGGAGATGGGTGATCCAGCCGTAACCGATCGCGGACACGACCCCGGCAGCAATCAGCGCATTGATCATCGCGTTGCCCATCATCGCCTCCATGGCCGAGCCTGCGGTCCATATCAATTGGTCGCCCGCCACCAAGGTGCCGTTCATTGATCATTCAAACGAAGTATGGAACTCTGCTCCCAAAGGGTTCCCGCGTGTTCGTACGAAAGGTCAAGCCGATGAAGAAGTTGCTCCTGACGGTCGCCGCCGTCGCCTCCTTGGCCGTTGCGGCCGGAACCCCGGCCCATGCACAGCGCGGCGTCGCGGCGGGCGTAGCGGCCGGCATCATCGGCGGCGCCATTGTCGGCGGCGCGCTGGCCTCTCCGTATTATTACGGACCCGGCCCCGGCTATTACGAACCCGGCTATTACCCGCCCCGTTACTATGCGCCGGGTCCGGGCTATGTCTCTGACGACTATTACGGCGGCGGCTGCGTCTGGCAGAAGCAGCGCTTCTGGGACGGCTATGCCTGGCGCGCCCGCCGCGTCAGAGTCTGCGGCTGAAGCGACTCGAACCGGTCCATCGCGACCGCTTCGGCTGACCGCTTCGCTACGGATGCGCCGTTCATCTCGGGGCCTGAAAAAGACCGCTTTTTCTCGTCACAGCTCCGTGCGCGTTTACCGTGGGTTGACCAATTGCGCGCTTCCTAGCTGCACGGCCAATTCCATCAGCGTGTGCGTGAACCTTTGAAACCCGGGCGCCTCTAACAAGAGGAACCCATCTCCCAGGAGAGCCAAGAGCATGAAGAAGACTTTAGTTGCCGCCCTCACGGTTGCGACGGTCGCCGGTTCGCTGGTGACTGCCACTCCGTCCGCGAAGGCGCATGACGGCATCGGCGCTGGGCTCGCTGCCGGCCTGATCGGCGGCGCGATCGTCGGCGGCGCCATTGCGTCGAGCCGCCCCGCCTATGGCGGCCCCGTTTACGTCGCCGAGCCCGGCCCGCCGCCCCCGCCCTGCTACTGGCAGCGTCAGCGTTATTGGGACGGTTACGGCTGGGTCGTTCGCCCGGTTCGAGTCTGCTACTGATCTGATCGCACCGGCGCTCGTGAGCGCCGCGATCGAAGCCCGGCCGAGACCATCGGCCGGGCTTTTTCTTTGGTCGCGCGCTATCGCGCCGCCTGGATCGAGCGCAGCACCTCTTCGCTCGGCCAGCAATCGACCTTGAGGCTTGCCGACTTCTGATAGGCACCGAGCGCGGCGCGCGTCTGCATGCCGGCCTTGCCGTCGATCTTGTCCTTGTAGAGCCCGGCGCGCGTAAGCCCACGCTGCATGGTCTCGACATCTTTGGTGCGCATTTGCTTCGAGGCCGCCCATGGCGTTGCGAACGGAAGCGGGCTCGTCATGCGGTCGCCGAGATGACCGACGAACAGCACATAGAGATCGGAGAAATTGTATTCCTTGATGACGAAGTAGTTCTTCGTGGTCAGGAATGACGGGCCATAGATGCCTTCCGGCTGGAGCAGCGAGGCCGGCTGCGCCTGTTCAGTGGCACTCAGCTTCTGCCCGCGCACCGGCACGAAACCTTCACGCAGCCACTGGCTGATCGGCTTCGTCACCTCGGGCACGCCGGTGGTGCAATCGACCTTCGACGGCGCCTGCACCTCGTAGGCCCAGCGCACGCCGCTCTGCCAACCCTTGTTGACGAGCTGCTGCGCGGCGGACGCCAGCGCATCCGGCACCGAATGCCAGATGTCGATGCGGCCGTCGCCGTCGAAATCGACGCCATGCTTGTAATATTCGGACGGCAGGAACTGCGTCAGCCCGGTGGCGCCGGCCCAGGACGAGCGCATGTCCTTGCGCGTCACCACGCCATCGCCGAGGATCTTCAGCGCAAGGATGAACTCGGTGCGGTATTGATCCTTGCGTCGCCCGACATAGGCCTGCGTCGCCAGCACGCGGACGAGATCGTAAGGCAGCGTGTAGCGGCCGTAATCGGTCTCGCGGCCCCAGATAGCGAGCATCACGGTTGCCGGCACGCCGGACTTCTTCTCGATCTCGCTCAGCGAAGCGCGATATTTCTGCAGCAGCCGCTGCCCCTCGCCCGCAAGCCGCGCGATCGAGGCTTCCTTGACGTAATCGGCCGGCACCTGCACGAACTCGGCCTGCGACGGCGCACCTAGCGCGGGCCGTCCCGGCAGGATGAGATCAGGCAGCTTGTAGTCGGGCTCGAGCCCGCGCGTCTGCTCGTCGAACGTCTTGCGCGAGACGCCTTCTGCCTGCGCCTCCGGCCACAGCGATGCGATGAACTGCGTGAAGGCGGCATCGGCGGCGCGGGCGGACGACCAGCCGCAGGTGACAACGATCACCGCAGCAATGAGCGCCCGCCGCATCATGCCGGGATCACCGCGTCAGCTTCTTGTACTTCACGCGGTGCGGAATGATGCTGTCCTGGCCGAGCCGGCGCATCTTGTCCTTCTCGTAGTCCTGGAAGTTGCCTTCGAACCATTCGACGTGGCTGTCGCCCTCGAAGGCCAGCATGTGGGTCGCGATGCGGTCGAGGAACCAGCGATCATGGCTGATGATGACGGCGCAGCCGGCAAAATCCTCCAGCGCCTCTTCGAGCGCGCGCAGCGTGTCGACGTCGAGGTCGTTGGTCGGCTCGTCGAGCAGCAGGACGTTGGCGCCGGACTTCAGCATCTTGGCGAGATGCACGCGGTTGCGCTCACCGCCGGAGAGCGCACCGACCTTCTTCTGCTGGTCGGCGCCCTTGAAGTTGAAGGCCGAGCAATAGCCGCGCGAGTTCACTTCCTTCTTGCCGAGCAGGATCAGCTCGTTGCCGCCGGAGATCTCCTCCCACACGTTCTTGTTGCCGTCGAGCGCGTCGCGCGACTGGTCGACATAACCGAGATGCACGGTCTCGCCGACCGTGATGGTGCCCTTGTCCGGCGTGTCCTGCTTGGTGATCATCTTGAACAGCGTGGTCTTGCCGGCGCCGTTGGCGCCGATCACGCCCACGATGCCGCCGGGCGGCAGCTTGAAGGTGAGATCGTCGATCAGCAGGCGATCGCCAAAGCCTTTGCTGAGGCCCTCGAAGTCGACCACGTTGGCGCCGAGCCGCTCGGCAACCGGAATGATGATCTGCGCGGTCTGGGTCTGCTTCTCGCTCGCCTGCTTGAGCAAGTCTTCGTAGCGCTGGTAGCGCGCCTTGGACTTGGCCTGGCGCGCCTTCGGCGACGAGGCGACCCATTCCTGCTCGCGGGCAAGCGTCTTCTGGTGCGCGGCGTCCTCGCGTCCCTCCTGCTCCAGCCGCTTCTGCTTCTGCACCAGCCAGGACGAGTAGTTGCCCTCGTAGGGAATGCCCTTGCCGCGATCGAGCTCGAGGATCCAGCTCGTGACGTTGTCGAGGAAGTAGCGATCGTGGGTGACGATCAGGATGGCGCCGGGATAGTTGCGCAGATGGCCTTCCAGCCACGACACCGATTCGGCATCGAGATGGTTGGTCGGCTCGTCCAGCAGCAACAGCTCGGGCTGGTCGAGCAGCAGCTTGCACAGCGCGACGCGGCGGCGCTCACCGCCCGAGAGCTTGGTGACGTCGGCATCGTCGGGCGGGCAGCGCAGCGCGTCCATGGCCTGGTCGACCTTGCTGTCGAGATCCCAGAGGCCCTGGGCCTCGATCTCGTCCTGCAGCTTGGTCATCTCGTCGGCGGTCTCCTCGGAGTAGTTCATCGCCAGCTCATTGTAGCGATCGAGGATGGCCTTCTGCTTGGCGACGCCCAACATGACGTTCTCGCGCGCGCTGAGTGCGGGATCGAGATGCGGTTCCTGCTCGAGATAGCCGACGCGGGCGCCCTGCGCGACCCAAGCCTCGCCGTTATACTCCTTGTCGAGGCCAGCCATGATCTTGAGCAGCGTCGACTTGCCCGAGCCGTTGACGCCGAGCACGCCGATCTTGGCGTCCGGGTAGAACGACAGATGGATGTTATCGAGCACCTTCCGGGTCGGGTAGCTCTTGGTCAGGCCCTGCATGAAATAGATGAACTGGCGCGCCATCGGTCCCGAAAACCTTCGATTTGAGGAAATTTGCTTAGCCTGCGATGTAGCGATCCCGCCCCCAAAGGGCAATGTTTTCCGTCCGTTCACCACGGATGAATACGGGACGGACACCATCCGGTCACCGATCCGGACAATTGAAACCATCTTTTAATAAATCAGGCCGAAAGCTCGGTTTCGCGCGGAAACAGCGCCACCCGCTCAGAACGAACGGGAGCACAGCGAGGCCGCATCATGGCTCTGATCGAGACCAACTCACTTCCTGTTCCGGCAGAAGCCGGCCACGTCTCCGGGCTCATCTCGGAGGTCATGGGATTCTGGAAGCGCTTCTTCGCCACCGCCTTCAATCCCTACCGGCCCGAACTGCACTACATGCGTGGCCCCGGTCCCGCCTGGCGCGCCAAGCACGGCATGGATGCGCCGTTCCGCCTCAAGCCCCGGGATCTCTGAGCGCCTCCTTCCTAGCGGACTTTTGAAGACGCAAGCGGCTTGCGCGCCGTCCTGATTGCGCGCAACCATGGCCTGGTTCCGACGATGGCGCTCGCCCAGCGCCCTCACCTCTCGCCATCAACTCTGGCCATGGATGAACGCTGATGAGCCGGCTGCGCTGTGCAATTCTCGACGACTATTTCAACCTCGCGCTCGACGTCGCCGACTGGCAGAAACTGTCCGACCGCCTCGACGTCACCGTGTTCAGCCATCCCTTCGCCTCCGAACAGGCCGCAGCCAGCGCGCTGGCTGATTTCGAGATCATCTGCGCGATGCGCGAGCGGACGGCATTTCCGAAGAGCCTGTTCGAGAGCCTGCCGAAGCTGAAGCTGCTGCTCACGTCAGGCATGCGCAATGCCGCGATCGACATGGATGCCGCGAAGGCGCGCGGCGTCACCATCGGCGGCACGCAATATTCGCGCGATCCCACAGCGCCCCTCACCATGGGGCTGATCCTGGAGCTGACCCGCGGCATCGGCCGCGAGAACGCGCGCATGCATGCCGGCGAGCCCTGGCAGACCTTTGCCGGCGTCGAGATCGAGGGCATGACGCTCGGCATTGTCGGGCTCGGCAAGCTCGGCAGCAGGATGGCCGGGATCGCCAAGGCGTTCGGCATGAACGTGATCGCCTGGAGCCCGAACCTCACGCCCGAGAAATGCGCGGCGGCCGGCGTCGGCTACGCCACCAAGGAGGAGTTGTTCGCCAAGGCTGACATCGTCACCATCCATGTGGTGCTGAGCGAGCGCTCGCGCGGGCTGGTCGGCGCCGCCGATCTCGCGCGAATGAAGCCGACCGCGTTCCTCGTCAACACCGCGCGCGGGCCGATCGTGGACGAGCAGGCGCTGCTTGAGGCGTTGCAGCAGCGGAAGATCGCGGGCGCCGGCATCGACGTGTTCGCGGTCGAGCCGCTACCGGTCGACCATCCCTTCCGCAAGCTCGACAACCTCGTGCTGACGCCGCATCTCGGCTACGCCACCGAGGACGGACTGCGCATCCATTACGGCCAGATGGTCGAGGCGATCGACGCCTTCACCGGGGGCCGCGAGCTGCCGCGGAAGCTGGCCTGAATGACCAAGCTGGCCTGAATGACGCGGATCCTAAAAAACTGGGGCGTGCCGATGGCACGCCCTTTTGCAATCTGAATATTCTCGACGCGCTTAGCGCACGGTGACCGGCGCGGGCAGCGGCGGCACCACGGTCGGCTGCGTGCCGGGAACTGGACCGGACTGGGCGGCCATCGGAGCCGGACCTGCGGCAGGACCGGGCGCGGGCGCCGCAGAGGCGGTCGCCGTTCCCGGCGGCGAGCCACCCGGCATCACCACCACGCGGGTGCCGACCTTGACGCGATCGAACAGGTCGGAGACGTCCTCGTTCAGCATGCCGATGCAGCCGGACGAGACGAACTTGCCGATGGTCGAGGGCTGGTTGGTGCCGTGAATGCGGTAGACGGTCGAGCCGAGATACATCGCACGGGCGCCGAGCGGATTGCCGGGGCCGCCGGCCATGAAGCGCGGCAGATAAGGCTGGCGCTCGATCATCTCGGTCGGCGGATGCCAATCCGGCCACTCGGCCTTGCGGGTGATCTTCTGCACGCCGGTCCAGGTGAAGCCGTCGCGGCCGACGCGGACGCCGTAGCGGATCGCACGGCCGCCTCCGAGCACGTAGTAGAGATAGGTGTTGGGCGTATCGACCACGAGGGTGCCCGCGGGCTCCTTGGTCTGGAACGAGACCTCCTGGCGGCGCAGGTTTTGCGGCAACTGCACCGGCGCAGCATCGGGCTGCTCCTCGGGCGGCAGCGCGGCCATCGTCATCGGCCTTCCGTCAGCGCCGACCGGCGGCTGCCCGGCCTGGACCGTTCCGGTCGCGGCGGGACCACCAACGGCCTCCGGCGGACGCATGCCGTCACCGGCGGGGGCCTGACCTTGGCCCGGACGATTGGCATAGATCACCGGCGGCGGACCGGCGGGCCGGCCGTAGCGGGGATCGTCGGGCGACATCACGGGGCCCTGCGGCGGTGCGGCCGAATAGACCGGCGCGCCGGTCGGACGGCCATAACGCGGATCATCCGGTGACATCACCGGACCCCGCGGCGGCGCGGCCGAGTAGACCGGGGGAGAGCCGACCGGGCGGCCATAGCGCGGATCGTCGGCCGGGCCGGGCGGCGGCAACGATGCCTGCGGCATCGCATCGTCGTCATCTTCCAGCGCGTCGAAATTCGGCGTGCGGTCACCGGGCCGATATTCGGCCGGAGCGCCGTAGCTCGGTGCCTGCTGAACCGGATAGCTCTGAGCCTGCGCGAGCGAGGTTCCCGCCGCAGCGACTGTTGCGGCAGCGCATATCGTCAGAAAGTGTTTGATCATCATCGCTCTTGTATAGTCCCCAAGCCCGATCGGACCGTTAACGGCCAGATGGCCGAAGATAGCGGCACATTCAAGACATATCAGGCTTATTTGCGCCGGACCTGCCGATTTGTGATCCGCAAGACTACCGTTGCCCCGTTGCATCACGGGGCGGAAATCAGCTCATGGCGTCAATTGCCGGAGTCTTCGGCCCGTTTTTTGCGGAACGGGTCGGAATCGTTGCGGTATGTTCGAATCAGCCTGATTCGCCGCCCATTTGGACTCCCGATCCCCGCGTGGCGAACGCGGCAAACAGTACCGTCACCGCGTTCAGATGGCTCTTGGGCCCTGGCCTCTTCGCCGCCGGGGCGGAAATTCGCAACCGCTCGATGCTTCCCGGCTTTCGCTTCCTGTTTGCCGCGATCCTGCTGTCAGTCTCCATCCTGGTGTTCGGCCTGGGCGCCGCCGCACTGCTGCGGGCGAGCCATGAGCAGTATGTCAGCAACCCCTCCTGGCGGAACGGCCCGCAGGAGCAGATGTTCGCGCAGGCTCCCGAGCCGGCCCAACCGGTGCTCGCGGTCCTCCGCGCGGAGCCGACCGCCGAGCCCGAGCCGTCGCTGCGCGACAAGGTGCCGACCATTGGACTGCCCGAAAGCGAGCCCGACCAGGTCGCCGTGCTGACGACCGAGACCGAGGCTCAGTCCCAGGTCGCGGCACCTCCGGCTGACGTCCCGGTCGCCGAACCGGCCAAGGCCGAGACGACGACGGAGGCCGCAGCGCCGGCGCCCGCCGACACGCTCACCCCTGCCGACACCACGGCGTCGATCCCCGCGGCCGAGCCAGCCGCGACCGCCAGCGAGCCGGCGCCAGTCGATCCCAGCGCGGCCCTGGCGTCCTCCGCACTCGATGCCGCCTCGGCCAAGCTGGCCGCTTTGAACGAGCCGGCGACGACGGCCGTGAAGGATGCGCCGGCGAAGGCCAAGACCGAGAGCAAGGTCGATAGCAAGGCTGACGACAAGGCGACCAAGCGCAAGGCGAAGGCGAAGAAGCGACACCGCGTGGTGCGACGTCCGCCGCCTCAGCAGCTACAGCAGCAGCTCGATCCGTTCGGCCAGCCGCAGACCTTCGCGACGACGACCACGCGCACGCGATGATGCGCTTGCTTTACCTCGCCCCGCTTGCGGGGAGGGAGCGCACCTTCAGCGCGGCGATATCCGAATGACTCACGCCGGCCCGGTCGCGATCGGCGGGCCTTTTTCCTGGCCCCATTCCGACCACGAGCCGTCATAGAGCGCGGTTTCGGTGATCCCAAGGCGATAGAGCGCCAGCGTCAGCACGCCGGCCGACACGCCGGAGCCGCAGCTCGTCACGATCGGCGCATCGAGCTTGACGCCGGCGCTGGTGAAGGCGGCTCGCAGATCCTCGAGCGGCTTCATCGTGCCGGTCGCGGCATCGAACAGCTGATTGTAGGGCACGTTGCGGGCGCCGGGGATGTGGCCGGAGCGGATGCCCGCACGCGGCTCGGGCGCGCGGCCCTCGAAGCGGTCGGCAGCGCGCGCGTCGATCACCTGCTCGGCACGGCTTTCGACGTTGGCCACCAGCTGCTGCATGCTGCGCACGCGATTTGAATCGTAGCTCGCCTTGAACGTCTCCGGCTTCGGCTTCACCTCGCCGCTCTCGACCGCTCGCCCCTCGGCGCGCCACTTCTTCAACCCGCCATTGAGGATGCGCACGTTGCCGTGGCCGAAGGCCAGGAACATCCACCATGCGCGCGGCGCGGCAACCCAGCCGCCGGCATCATAGAGCACGACGGTGTCGGCGTTGGAGATGCCGAGATTGCCGATGTCACGGCCGAACTGCTCGGCGCTCGGATACATGTGCGGCAGCGGGTTGGAATGATCCGACACCGCATCGACGTCGAAGAACGCAGCGCCCGGCAGGTGCGCGGCGAGATAATCGTCCTTCGGCAGCGGCAGCACGCCCGGCAGCTTGAAGCTGGCGTCGAGCACTTTGACGTTGGCATCGTTGATGTGGGCGGCGAGCCATTCGGTGGAGACGAGGGGGTCGGTGGCCATGCGAGTTATTCCTTGTCATTCCGGGACGCGCGAAGCGCGAACCCGGAATCCATCGGGCCGCGGAGTTGGGGATGAATGGATTCCGGGTTCGCGACTTCGTCGCGCCCCGGAATGACGAGAGCGATCACAACTTCTTCTTCGGCTCCCACTGCTCGGTCGGCCCGCCGGCATCGCGCCAGGCGGCGTAGCCGCCGGCGATGTGGGCGACGGGCTTGAGGCCCATGTCCTGCGCGGTCTTGGCCGCGAGTGCGGAGCGCAGGCCGCCGGCGCAGTGGAAGACGAACTTCTTGTCCTCCTGGAAGACCGGCTTGGCGTAGGGGCTCTGCGGATCGATCCAGAATTCCAGCATGCCGCGGGTGCAGGCGAACGCGCCGGGGATGCGGCCGTCGCGCTCGATCTCGCGGGGGTCGCGGATGTCGACGATGACGACATCGCCGTTCTTGGAGATCTCGATGGCGTCCTTGGCGTTGAGCGTCTCGATCTCGGCATTGGCCTCGTCGATCAGCGCCTTGATGCCGCGGGTGATGTTTTGGGGCATGTGGTTCTCCCTCTTCTTTGCTGTCATTCCGGGGCGCGACGAAGTCGCGAACCTGGAATCTCGAGCGGCAGTTGATCATCTCGAGATTCCGGGTTCTCGCTGCGCGAGCCCCGGAATGACGATGGACGGCGCTAGTGCGTCAATTCCTTCATCGCGCCCTCAAGCCCCTCGATCGTGATCGGGTACATGCGGTTCGCAAAAATGCGTTTGATGATGGTGGTGGATTCCGAATAATCCCAATGCTTCTGAGCGACCGGGTTCAGCCACACTGCATGCGGATAGGTGCGGATGATGCGGTCGAGCCAGACCGAGCCGGGTTCCTCGTTGACGTGCTCGACCGAGCCGCCGGGCACCATGATCTCATAAGGCGACATCGAGGCGTCGCCGACGAACACGATCTTGTAGTCGTGCGGATATTTGTGCAGCACGTCCCAGGTCGGCGTGCGGTCGGTGAAACGGCGCTTGTTCTGCTTCCACACGCCTTCATAGAGACAGTTGTGGAAGTAGAAATACTCCATGTGCTTGAACTCGCTCTTCGCCGCCGAGAACAGCTCCTCGACCTGCTCGATATGCGCGTCCATGGAGCCGCCGATATCGAAGAACACCAGGAGCTTCACCGCATTGCGCCGCTCGGGTCGCATGTGCACGTCGAGATAGCCGTGATTGGCGGTCTCGCGGATGGTGGTGTCGAGATCGAGCTCGTCGGGCGCGCCGGTGCGCGCGAATTTGCGCAGGCGGCGCAGCGCCACCTTGATGTTGCGGATACCGAGCTCGACATTGCCGTCCAAATCCTTGAACTCGCGCTTGTCCCACACCTTCACGGCGCGGTTGTTGCGGTTCTTCTCCTGGCCGATGCGCACGCCTTCGGGATTGTAGCCGTGGGCGCCGAACGGCGAGGTGCCAGCGGTGCCGATCCACTTCGAGCCGCCCTGGTGGCGGCCCTTCTGCTCCTCGAGGCGCTTCTTCAGCGTCTCCATGAGCTTGTCCCAGCCCATGGCCTCGATCTGCTTCTTCTCTTCGTCAGTCAGGTATTTTTCAGCGAGCTTCTTCAGCCACTCCTCGGGGATCTCCGCCTTCTCCATGGCGTCGAGCAGATTTTCCAGCCCCTTGAACACCGTGCCGAAGACGCGGTCGAACTTGTCGAGGTTGCGTTCGTCCTTCACCAGCGAGGTGCGGGACAGGTAATAGAAATTCTCGACCGAATAATCCGACAGGTCAGCGTCGAGCGCCTCCATCAGCGTGAGGTATTCGCGCAGCGTCACGGGGACCTGCGCGTCGCGCAGAGAGGTGAAGAATTGCAGAAACATGGGTGACAGATTGCCCGTCGGGTGGCTGACGTCAAGGGGCGGAGACCGCCGCGGGGCGCTGGACCGGGAAGCTTTTTGCTCTAGAATTGGGGCCCTCACGGGGTTGTTTTGGGGACGTTTGCAATGGGAATTGTCGCAGCGCTCATCATCGGCGCGATCGCAGGCTGGCTTGCGGGCAAGATTGTCCACGGGGCGGGATTTGGACTGATCGGCAACATCGTTGTCGGCATCATCGGCGCGCTGGTCGCAAGCTGGGTGTTGCCCCAGCTGCACATTCAGCTGGCAACAGGCACGGTCGGCGCCATCGTGGACGCCACCATCGGCGCGGTGATTGTGCTCGTCATCCTTTCGCTGATAAAACGGGTCTGAAAGCCTGACCGAACCAGGAACGGCCGCCGCGAGCGGCCGTTCCCTTGTCGCGACCGGGGCCCGCGCCTCGCGCCGACGATTACCCAAGGACACGCAATGAAATTTACCGGCACCAAGGACTATGTTGCGACCGACGATCTCAAGGTCGCCGTCAATGCCTCGATCGTGCTGGAGCGCCCGCTGCTCATCAAGGGCGAGCCCGGCACCGGCAAGACCGTGCTGGCGGAGGAAGTCGCCAAGGCGCTGAACGCCCCGCTTCTGACCTGGCACATCAAGTCCACCACCAAGGCGCAGCAGGGCCTCTACGAATACGACGCGGTGTCGCGCCTGCGCGACAGCCAGCTCGGCGACGCGCGCGTGTCCGACATCAAGAACTACATCAAGCGCGGCAAGCTGTGGGAAGCCTTCACGGCCGAACAGCGCCCGGTGCTCTTGATCGACGAGATCGACAAGGCCGACATCGAATTCCCGAACGATCTGCTGCTCGAGCTCGATCGCATGGAATTCCATGTCTACGAGACCGGCGAGACGATCAAGGCCAAGCAGCGCCCGATCATGATGATCACCTCCAACAACGAGAAGGAGCTGCCGGACGCCTTCCTGCGCCGCTGCTTCTTCCACTACATCAAGTTCCCCGATGCCGACACCATGCATCGGATCGTCGACGTCCACTTCCCCGGCATCAAGAAGCGCCTGGTGGAAGAGGCGCTGCGCATCTTCTTCGAGGTGCGCGAGGTGCCCGGGCTGAAGAAGAAGCCGTCGACGTCGGAGCTGCTCGACTGGCTCAAGCTGCTGCTCAACGAGGACATGAGCGTCGAGCAGCTGCGCGAGCGCGACCCGCGCAAACTGATCCCGCCGCTGCACGGTGCGCTGCTCAAGAACGAGCAGGATGTGCATCTGTTCGAGCGGCTGGCGTTTTTGAGCCGACGGGAAGTGTGAGAAGACAGACTTGTAGGATGGGTAGAGCGTAGCGAAACCCATCATCAGGTCCTCCCGGAAAGAGCGAGCGATGGGTTTCGCTTCGCTCTACCCATCCTACGGACCGCATCCGGAGCCCGAGAGTGCGGTGTGACGCACCGCGGCCTCCCCATCGTCATTGCGAGCGGCTTGTCCGCCATAGCCCGAAGAGCGACGGCGGAAGCGAAGCAATCCAGAGTCTTTCCGCAGAGAGATTCTGGATTGCTTCGTCGCAAGGGCTCCTCGCAATGACGGAGCAGGCGGCCGCCCCCCCTCCAACTGACATCCTGATCGCAGACACGCCTTCGCATCCTCGCGGCGCATCTCGCCCGAGCTTTGCTTCAATCGCTCCACCCTCCAAGAACGAGGGCGCAGGGAAGGCCGGGTGCTGGCTCGCACCCGCGGTCTGCTGCGCAAAAGGCACACGCAGAAAACCGCACAGCAGCATACAGGTGTGGCCGAACACACGGCCTTCCCTGCGCGATGGTCGGACGGCTTATGCCGTGCTCTCCCGGGAGCCGAACTTTCCTTCTGGCCTCCCTCACTCCTGCGAAATTCGCCGGCGCCGCGCCGGTTGACGCGGCTGCCGCATTCGCAAGAGCTTGGCCGTAGCAACGACGGCCAGGACCACAGGTCTATATTTTGGCATTCGGTGAAACACGCCGAAACTACAAAAACTCTATGAAATAAGGGGTTTTGCGTTACCCTGATCCGGGCTGTTTCAGCGGGCTTCACCAAAATAAGGGCCCGGCCCCAGCCTTCCAGCGTCCGCACGACAAACTGGGAGTCCGGCAGGGCCCTTTGGTCTCAAGCCTTGGAGCCGAAACCATATGAATACTAGCACTGCCGCCTCCCCCGTCGGCAAGCGGGGCCGCAACAGCAGCGTCATCCTGACCGACCGCATCTGCGAGAAGCGTGTCGCCCAGAGGACCAAGTTCTACGACCGCAAGTGCCCTGGTCTGTACGTCAGCATCACCACGGCGGGCGTGGCGACCTTCTCCTTCAAGTTCACCGACCGGCAGACCGGCAAGCAGCGCACCGGCTGGCTCGGCGTCTACAATCCCGCGACCTTCACGGTCAAGGACGCCCGCAGCAAGGTCTACGGCCTCAAGGCCATGGGTGGCGAGGCCCTCGCCGAGACCTTTCGCGATCAGAAGGCCACGAAAGCAAAGCGCGGCAAGACCGTTACCGAGATTATCGACGAGCGCATCGTGTGGATGAAGACGCCGGTCAAGAAGCCCGACGGCGAGATGCGGCCCCGGTTGGAAAGCTGGGAGAACACGGCGAGCCACCTCAATCGCTTTATCCGTCCCCGCCTTGGCAAGAAGCTGGCCATGGAGGTGACCAAGCATGACATCGCCACGCTTTCCAACGACATCGTTGCTGGCAAGTTCGGCAGTCCATCCGTCAGCAACGCGCGCCATATGCGCAAGGCAGCCTCTGGCCTGTTCAACTGGGCGGCTGAGGCAGGCCGCGACTACGTGACGGCCAGCCCCTGCGTCAACCTGCCCAAGCTCGACCCCGAACACCCCCGCACCCGCGTTCTGTCCGAGGAAGAGATCAGGATCTTTTGGCACGGCCTCGATCGTGAGGACTTGCCATGGGACCGCCGCACCCGCCTCGCGCTCAAGTTCGAGTTGGTCACCATGTTGCGCTCACGCGAACTTCTTGGTGCCCATCGGGACGAGTTGTTTGACCTCGAGAGCGACTACCCGCGCTTCGACGTGCCGCTCAAGCGGGTCAAGAAGCGGCGTGTGATCCAGCAGCCTCTGTCCGACCTTGCCGTCGAGATCATCAAGGAGGCGCTGGCCTCGGATGATCAGCAGCTTGTTTTTGAGAGCCCCATGTACAAGGGGCAGCCGATCCACCGCAAAGCAATGGCCGATGCGCTGCGCGGCACCAAGCATGAGAAGAACAAGGATAAGACCAAGACCGCCGGCCTATGCGAGCTGCTTGGCCTCAAGCCGTTAACGCCGCACGACCTGCGACGGACGGCAGCGACCTTGGCTGGGGATCTCGGCTTCGACGACGCGTGGATCGCCAAGTGCCTTGATCACGCCGCGAGCAAGAAATCCGAGCAGATCGTGCCGACGGTTACTGGCAAGGTCTACAATCACAGCAAACGCATGAAGGAAAAGCGCGCGGTGTTGGTTGGTGTTGCCGCCGAGCTGCGGCGCATCATCGAGAATGTTCCTACGCAAGTCATCGAACAGGCCCGATCTCAGCTTCTGGCCTGACGGGCTCAGAAGTAGTTAGCCCAGCACATATCGCGCTGGCTGTATTGGCATTTCACTGCGCAGGGAGTAGAGTGGGTCGAAAAACACAATAAAATCAATATCGAAGCGAGTTTGTGTTAACCGTTGTGTCCCGATCTGGGGACGGTACTGTTTCCAAGAGATTTTTTGAACGTGTGACTACCTCGCGGGAAGCCCCGTATTTTCCCGGATCGCCTAAAGTCGGGAAGCGGACAGACCTGCGCCCTCAGTGTCAGCGACACTGGCGATGTTTGATGCCGTAATGATATTGGCTGGCGCTCAGGCCCGGTGGTCGTAGGGTTGCGACTGCCGGGCCTGATTTGCTTTCGCTGTGACGTGATCAACCGGGCCGTTCCGGCGGCGTTCTACAAAGGCATGTAGACCGCACTATGCTGCAACAGCATCTCGTGATGGCCGAGCGACATGTCGCTCTTGGTGAGAAGCACGTGTTGAAGCAAGAGGCTCTGATCGCAGAGCTGGACCGCGACGGCCACAATACGGCTGATGCTCTGAAGCTCCTTGCCATCATGCGCGCGACACAGCGGCTGCACCGGCAGGATCGCGACCGGCTGCTGGCAGATTTCGACCGTTAGGCCCGACGGCTTGCGGCGGGAAGTCCGCCCAGCTCATTGCGATGATCCGGGCCGCCGGTCGGCGCATCATCCGCCTTATCCACAGGCGCCTCCGTAATCCTCCGGCTCCACACTACCCTGCATTGTGGCATCGTCGTGTTTCCCGATTCGTCAGAAGGACACACGCATGGCACTGAACGACGGTGAGATCGCGATTGTTAAAGGCATACTGCTTCGCGGAGATCGGCAGCACGATATCGCAGCGTATTTTGGCATCAACGGTGGCCGCATCGCTGAAATCAGCACGGGGCAGACCGGCAGCAGCATCACGGCGTCGCCAGCAGAAGACCTGCCGCCAGCAGGCCCCTACATGGCTGGCCGCTCGGCGCTCCGCGCTCGCGACACGTTGATCGCGCTCCGCGATCTGATCCAAGACGCGATCAACGATATCGATCTGTACGAAAAGCCGAAAGATTGAAAGAAAATGGATGACGTTATCTTCCTGTACGACCAAGCAATCGAGCATATCGTTCGACTGCATGGATTTTGCTCCAGCAAGAGGCGTGACCTAGGCGACGCTGGAGACGTTCAGGACGACGTGGACAGCGTTGCAGACTTGCTGGCGAAGCGCGATTTGCTCACCTTCTCCGCGTCTCTTCGTAACTTCGCCGAGGCTGCCAAGGCGGTGCAGGAACTACGACAATTGAGGGTTTCCACCTGTAAGCTCATAGCACCACCACAACCGCCTTACTTCGTGGACTCCGGCGAGACACTTTCGCTCTATCAAGTTCTTAGCCGGATCATCCATTCCCATACGGCCTCTATTCTCCGCTCGTCTTATGACTTTCATCTCCTCGTCGCCAAGACTGAGGTGGAATTATTTTCGATCCCATCGCAACCGATCACCGAATCCGAAACCATCTTGCTGGTCCAAACTGAGCAGGACCCAGTGACAATTTTAGCGCTACGCAACCTAGTTCAGATCGCTTGCTCTTTTCTTGAGCCCGTATCTGCGAGACTACACATCATTCAGCGAGGCGACCGCTGAATTGTCAGGAAACGAGAAATTCGCGGCACCATGAAAAACAAGCTCAACCCGCTTCGTCTTTGGTATGTGTTAGCCGCCCGCTATCGCACATTTCTTGGTCGTCTATTCGCAGGATTGGACAATCACGACTCCTTAGCTTGACTATCGTCGTGCCGTTTTTGGGCTCAGTTATTCTGTTCAATCAGGCCGTCGTGGACTTACTGAGTATTTCGCCGGAGGTGGTGCGCCGCTGGTTTCATCTTGCGAGTGATCGGTCAGAGGAAGCAAAGGCCACAGCGCACGCCCTTACGCTCTCGCGATTATACTTCGTATACTTCGGACTAAGCTTCCTTGGCTTCGGGTCTGCGGTCTTTGCTCTTTTCTGCCCTGAATCGATCAAGGAGTATCCGTCCGTGACAAATTACCAAAGTGTCGAGGCTCCATTGGCGACTAAGCCAAGGTTTCGTATCTTGCTGCGTCATGCGGCCCACCATTTCTGTTTCTGGCAATGGAATATCTACGATGATCATTTTCCCTTGACCGCCTCTCGAACCTTAGGGAGGCTTGGCGAGCCTGTCGATTTTCTAAGGCTATTCGTAACAGTATTACTTGAGGTGTATGGCGAATGGTGCCGCAAAAACGGATCCGTTCTGACGATCATTCCCAATATCAGGACGACGAATCCGGGCGCCCTGATCCATGGAAGCTAGTGCGGCCCATGGCCTTCAGCCGCAGAACGGAGGAATGGTGGGTCGATCAAGTGGCAGACACGTCGTTCGATGTGGAAACGCGCAACGATATCCTTGCTCTAAGCTACATGGCTTATGATCATAGCAAGCCACTTTGGAGGCTGCTTGCCGCTTCTTTCTATGCTGTTGGCTTTGCGCTCTTGCTGATCCCCACGTTCCAGACATTCTACAATGTCTTGAGCAGCTTGTTGGCTCGCGCGGTGTGACGAGAGGCGCGCGGCTTCGCGAGCGCCGCGTGCTCATTCAGTTGTGGCGGAATTCGGTAGGTTCTACCTCCCTGTGCTAAGGCGCGCGCCTCAGTTAGACGATGGTCTGGGGCTTTGCATTAGTTGCGGAACGCGGCGAAGCAAAGTCGCGGGCGTTGCAGATTTACCACCCAAATAAGCATTCAAGATACTAAGCTCGTCAAGCGAGACGGCCGAACCATACTTTTCATAGCTTACTTTCATTCGAATAGCGGGGGCGGAAAGTGTTTGATGTCTATCGCAATGGCAAGCGGGACTTGCTCGTTCTAAGCACAGGGGCCGCCATACCCGCGGCGTACTCATCAAACAAATGGCGCAAGAGCAGAAAACGAATTGTCAGAGTAAGCGACGAGATTAGGTCCAACGTTCAGACGCAAGGCTATTACGTCCGAAGTCGCCCGATCGCGAAGAAGCGACCGGTCTAGTTCAAACACCGCTTGCGGCCCTTCGGGCGCGATCTCCGCAACGTCGCCACCAGTAAACCGGCATAATCGCTTGTGTTGCGCGTATTAGCCGCCAGGTCTGCGCGTTGCACAGCCATTCTCGCCGAATTTCGATGTTGTTCGGGACGCAACCTCCACACTACGATCCCTGCCGCTCGCAACCTCGTAATCATTTATCAAACAATTTGGCGTAAGCTCTTGAAATATTCTAAGGACGGTCAGTGCGGCCATGGTGTCGTGGCAAGGCTTAGTTCGGGTCGGCCGTTTTTGTACTCGCGTATACGTGTATTTCATTACGACCTTTCGGCACTGCCGCCGAACCAAATAGAGATTGCGACGATGTCGTCGGTGCTTAAATTTCGCCAGCCGCACAACGCGAAGTCTAAGACGTACCGCTCGCGCCAGAAACTGCCTGACATTCTCGCCAACATCGCCGCTCTGTTGTCGCGAGTTCAAGCTCTCGAAATTCAGACAATAGATGACGCTCGTCAGGCGATCTTCATTCTTGAACTCGCGAATGGCTGCATCCGGTTGATCGTCGGACAGACCTCACTGAATGAGACAACCAGAACCACTCTACTGGCTCAGTCGGCGCGGATCGATCTGCTGATTGCAGAGACGCGCAGAGAGGCGACCTGCTTATTTAAACCAACTGAATTGAAATCGTGGATTGCAGATGGCACAGAACAGTCGAAAGGCGCACCGCGTTCGATTTGAACACAAGCACATCGTGAGCATCATGGGTGTTGATGGCACGTGGCGAAGAAGCTGCATTCTCGTGGACGCCTCTGCAAGCGGTGCCAAGCTTGAGGTCGAGGGCTCGACGGACCCCCTCAAGGCACAGGAGTTCTTCCTAGTTCTGTCGTCCACTGGACTGGCATTTCGGCGCTGCGAGCTGATTTGGGTGGATGGGTCTCACGTCGGAGTCCAATTCGTCACCGCAAAGACGACGGCGAAGGCAAGTGCACAGAAACGTCTTGTCGGCTCACAATGAGACGAGTTCGGCACCAAATGAACGCTAAGCAGCCTGACAAGCTTGCTGTCGGAAGTCGCTTCAAGATGAGCGAGCTGGGGATCGTTCAGCTCCCGGAGTTCGCCCATAAGACCGGCACCATTGTCGAAACCAGTAGTCGCACCCCTGGCGTGACGGTGCTGTTCGATGGCGCGCTGAGACCGACCGTCTTAGACCGAAGCTACATATCTCCTCTCTCGACGTGACGAGTTTATCGACCGAAAACCCTCTCCGACTTTTGCAGGTCGCGTTCACGATGAAAACACAGAAGCCAAAGCAATGGGCCGACCAAGAGGTCCGACGATTAGTCAGGCTCGCCCGGCAGGAAGTTGGCACATCGCGGATAGCCGCCGAACTCGGCCGCCACGCTGGATCGGTCAGGCGAATGGCGCGAACGTTGGGACTGCTGTTGAAGAAGTAATCCCCGAGCGATCTTGAGCGCGGCGCAGGGGACCTACAACCCAAAGCCCGGTCGCGGCGAGCTGGCCTGCAATTCGCGCGGAACTAGAACTTAGATCGTTTGCAGCAATATCATCCCGACGACGGTCACAATGAAACCGATTGCCGTCACTGCGGCGAAGCACCGCTCTACGCTATCCATGAACGCACCCCCGCCAAAAGAAACAAATTCGTCTCGCAAAAAGTGAGAGCTGGCTGTCACCGTCGAGGGGACCTTGAGCAACCAAAAGCGCTCACGCCGCCACACCCTGCGCCGATGGCGTGATGTTCGTATCATCTCGCATTGCTGGGAACGAGAAGCTAGATGTGCACGGGTGATCGCGCACCGCATCGTTGGCTAAATGCTCCCAATACTCAGCTTCGGCGAGCAATTTCCAACTTCTATCGGGATGATGCGCGGCAGTCTGACGGCACAACGATGCCATCGCGCGCAGGCGACTCGCAGTATCCACCTAACTCCTCCCAATGTTTTTTGCGTTTTCCACCCTATTTTCTATTTTTGCGTCGGAGTCATTATGATTATGACGCAGAACCAATTTTAATTTCTAAAGCGCGATTCGGCTTTCGTTTCGGCTTCAAATCGCGTTTCAGAAGCTAAGGGCCAGCGCGCCTGGGCTATCCAAGCCCAAAGCCTCGGCCAACCGTATCAGCCTCAGCGCGGCGTCAGTATTGCGGCCCTAGAAGAGCGCGTGATCAAGCTGCGAAAGGATGCCCATTCCAAATAACGCGATAGCAATGCTCTAAGATGGTAACGACTTCCGCATGCTCCCTCTGTCGATGCGCAAGACAAATTTAGAGCGCCTGCTGAAGCGGCGCCGCAGAGCGGCTTGGCGGCTCCCTAGTAAAGCTTCTTGCGCAGTGATCGAGCGAGTAGCCGCAGCTCCCTTATGTGCTCAGGGATCATCTGGCGCATGGTGGCGTCGCGCTCAGCCTTTAGACGGGGCGCCGCCCCGCCTTCTGCCTTGTCTTTCTCTTGATTGATCGATGGTAAGCGCGGCTTGCTTTTGCGTCCCTTCTATCGCGGAACGCTCAGGAGACTCGGGGCCGGATCAGACTTCAAGCTAATGCAGATGGTGTGCACCAACCTGCCTGCCACGTCCTTCACTTCCAGCCGCCATTCTTGGCCCGGCCGAAACTTACCGTCGATGTCGTTTAAAAGCGCGCCCGCGCTGGTCGCCTCACGCCAGGCTGCCTCATCGTCTGGCAGTTCCTCGCCCTCATAATCGGCGTGGGGTGCGACGTTTAGAACGTTGAAGTAGTACCGTGGCATGCCGAGCAAATGCGCAGGCATGGTCACGGTTCCTGTATTCGTGTCTGCTCCCTCAGGGCCGTGCACGCCTCTCAGGTCCGCTATGAGTGCGAAAGTGGAAGTTGGTTGAGCAACTGAGACACGGCCGTCACGACCTGGGCAGGCGCGAATGGCTTGTTCAATAGAACGCTGTTCGGCACGCCGCGAGAAGGCCACTCGTCTGCTGCTGCCCCGGTCATATAATCACTGGTACGGCTGGATTAAGTTCTCTGGCGCGCTTGGCAACGTCCCAGCCCGTTAGCGAGCCGCGAACGTTGATATCGGTCAATAGAGCACGGTGTTTGGTGCTGTCTGCTTCGAGGAGTCGAATCGCTTCCTCTCCTGAGGGGACAACCTGCGTTTCAAATCCACCCTCGGACAGGGCTTCTCGAACCATATCCTGAATAAGAACGTCGTCCTCCAGAATGAGGACTAGCAGCATTTCGTTTTGCACCGGCCCCATCCTCACTGCGCGACATCGCGGCAGGACAGGTAAGTGCAAAAGTGCACAAAAATTCCAACCGCAAACCGGCGTCCCTCACTTCTCAGGACACCGCATTCACCGAACGACGGATTCCGCAATGGGTCACAAGCAGCGGTCGTGGCAAGCGCAGCCCTACGTCCGGTTTGCTTCCTATAGCCGACAAGCATCGAAATGGCCGTTCTACGGCGAGGGCCGGCCTCAGGCAGGAAGCCCACCCGTAAATTTCCCAAGTGTCGGTAATTGCACTCGCTGGTTTAACTGGTGCGGATCGAGCGCTGCATCATGAAAACAGCGA
Organism: Bradyrhizobium shewense; assembly: GCF_900094605.1. Taxonomy (GTDB): domain Bacteria; phylum Pseudomonadota; class Alphaproteobacteria; order Rhizobiales; family Xanthobacteraceae; genus Bradyrhizobium; species Bradyrhizobium shewense. Next base: position 47,055 of record NZ_FMAI01000030.1, read on the forward strand.
AGCCAAAGCAATGGGCCGAGCAGGAGGTTCTTGTCCATCCATATTCGAGAAGATCAACGCGCTGTTCATGTACCAACGAGGCGGCAGTGGCCCGGAGTTCGGCGTCGCCATCAAGAAAGCGGTCCCGCGTAACTGGCTTGAGCTGCACGAGAGCGGCACCTATGTGCGACTGATCAACGAAAAGGCCGCGAACTGAGGCGGCCTTACAATTGAGAAACTAACAAGGTGACGCACGCGATCAGTGTTGCTGTACTGAACGTCACGACCACCAGAGCCTGTTCACTGCGGGCTTGCAGCTCTTTGTCATCCATATGGCTCAACGCCCGTTCGCGCGGTGGGTTTCAGGTCGGCGGTCTTTGACCCGCGAATTCGGTCCACTTCCCCTTGGAGCTGCTGTGCGAGGAACCACTGGGCAACACCTTCGTTGGGCTGGTCACCGGACAGCAAAGGAAACGATCATGGACCGCGAACACGTGAAGGGCGCTGCCGACAAGGCAAAAGGCACCATCAAAGAAGGTGCCGGTAAACTTAGTGGCGACAAAGACATGGAAACCGAAGGCAAGATCGACAAAGCCAAGGGGTCCGTCCACAACGCCGCTGGAGATGTGAAGGATGCGGCGCGAGACGCTGCTGACGCCGTGAAAAAATAATGAAGATGCTAAGACCAAGAACTAGCCGTCTCCGGGCGGCCGTTTCTTTACGGCAGGACTTTCTGCTTGGATGTGCTGCCATGGTCACTTCTGGACATTGCCCGACCGGGCGCCCGGTCAGCTAAAGCCTTGAAAGGCAGAGGTCGCAACTGAGCCGGCCTTAATTCGTCTTGCGGCGTAGCTGCTTGATGATCTCCCGGAGACTGGCCGCGTACTCCTCGATGATCCGGCGCGCCTCCTCCAAGCGCGACAGCTTGGGTTCCTTACCCTCAGTCTGTTTGTCTGGGGGCGGGCATGACCTGATGGTCCGCCCGCCAAGGCTGGGAAGTTGATCTAGCTCATGACAACTGAGGCGGCATCCTTTGCTCTTTTGTGAGCCTGAAGCGATTTGGCAGGTTGCGCGGTTGTGTTTAACGTCGAGTGCCATCACGGCGGCCGGAACTCTCAAAAATATAATAAGTTAATCATCCAAAGGATTGGCCATGAAACACACTGTTTTGGTCGTCGATGACGATGCCGACGTGCTGGACGTGATTGCAAGCATGCTTGAAGAACTGGGTTGCGACGTGGTCCGCGCAAGCAGCGGCGCTGAAGCATTGGACACGTTGGCGGGCAATGAGAAGATTTCCATTTTGATCACGGACATCAACATGCCAGGCATGGATGGACATGAACTCGCCGAGCGCGGCATACGCATTCGTCCGAAGCTGAAAGTTCTGCAACTATCGGGTCGCGAACGGAGGCGGGATGGTTTTCCTATGATCAGGAAGCCGTTTTCCGAAGATGACCTTGCCCGCGTCATGCGAGAAACGACGGGGGTTTGTTAGCGCTTTAGGGAAAGCAGACAGCGCTCAAGTTCTTCGATCTGAAATGGCTTGCGAAGAATTGGGCGATCTTTGTATTTGGCTGGAACCCCCTCCGCACCATACCCACTCGCGAAAACGAATGGGATGTTCCGGCTTCGCAATGCTTCTGCAATTGCCTCCGAGCTATCGGCGCCGAGCCTCACGTCTAAGATAGCTATGTCAATCTCAGCTGCTGAGGCGAGCGCCACGCCAGTCTGTAGATCACCAGCTTCCCCGGCAATGTTATGACCAAGCTCGACTACCATGTCGGCGATCATCATCCGAATAAGTGCTTCATCTTCAACCAAGAGCACAGAAGCCATAAGCACCTCATCGGCTATCCCACTCGACCCGTCCACTTGAATGCTTCGGCAAAGGAGCGAAGCCCGACGGCGCGAAGCTCCGCGAGCGAATGTTGACCGGTTTGGGCAGCTTCCAAAAGCTGCTCCGCGATCCTCTTGCGAACCTCGTGGTCTCCGCCGTTAGGAAGCTGGCGGCACACCTCGTCGAGCACCAATTCCAAATTCGTCCTAACACCGTCCGCTAAACCCATGGTCCCCTCGTCTACGTTCCAATTGTGGAACCTATGTTGATCCGGCGCGTTCCGGTGTCAAGCGACGCAAGCTTCAAGTTGCGGTGCAGTATAGGAGGGGAGCCATGAGTGCACGTCGGCGTCGTACCAAACATTCGAAGACGTTCAAGGAACGCCTCATGGATGAGGCGGCCAAGTTTCGAGAAGCGGCAGAGCGACTGCCACCCGGTACTGAGCGTGAGCTTCTGATGAAGCGAGTGCAGCAAGCTGAAAGAGCCGCGCAGATCAGCGACTGGTTGACTAAGCCAAACCCAGGCCCGGCACCTTCGTTCGGCGGCTTTCTGAAGACCTCTTGATCCGCGCAATTGTTGCATGCGATCTGCTAAGCCGCGGATGCCAATGTGGGTCACGACCGCCGTTCTCGCACGAGACAGGTGCGGCGTATGCTAACAAACTGACCTTTTCACGCCCACGTTCAGTATTCCAGCGCGCGAGCGCGGCATCCGGGCCGCGCGTCTGGTCCTGCTTGAAAGGGGGGCGCTGAAACCTACAGCCCAAAGCCTCGGCCAATCTCCCGCATAAGCCTCAGCGCGGCGTCAGTATTGCGGCCATAGAAGAGTGCCTGATCAAGCTGCGAAAAGATGCCCATTCCAAATAGCGCGATGGCAATGCCTCTAAACATGGTTGTGGACCGGGTTGAACGATGCAGCGAAAGTTCAAAACGGCCCCAGCCGCAGGTTGGGAGAAACAGCCGGGGCCGACATTCCCATTCCGTGTGCCGTAATCAGCGGTAATCGGCACACTCCCAGCAAGCCACAAGAAAGCTAACGAACTCTTTCTCGCGCCGCCGTCCGGGCGCGGGCCGTGCCCCCAGAGCGAGAGCGCGATGTGCTCACAAGGCGAGGCCCGAATTGCCTACAAGCCCTCGGGAGACCCTACCGATGGCCTCGCGGGCGACCTGCCATCACTCAGTGAATGGTTGACTTCACCGGGTCTGCCGGTTGGCCTCGAAGGGTCTCAAGTTCGGCAAGCTGAAAAAGAAGCGCCTGAGCGCGCAGGCACAGGACAACGCGGTTGTATGCCCGATTACGGTTACTCATTGCACGACCCCGATGTTTAATACAGTTGGCCGTGGGTCGGTTTTCATCACCGTGTTGCAAGCGAGCTGGTCGAGCTACCGACGTTGCATTCCTGGAAGTGGGATGACAACTCAAGCTCAGCCAAGTGCTCCCAGCATTCCGCATCCGCGAGGAGTTTCCATTTGTTCATGCTGTTGTACGCGGCCTGTTGACGGCACAGCGAACCCATCGCGCGCAAGCGTCGCACCTTCTCCACTGCGAACCTCCTTCGGGCTTGTTCTTCGCAAGCCATTGTTTGTGTCGGATTGAAAGTCTCGCAGATAAAAATGACGCGTGATAGTCCGGTGTTTGACTGGTAAATGACAGCGCAATCGTCTGACTTTTCAGCGGCGTCGTATTTTCAGAAAGCGCTTGATTGCATCCAATGCTTCGATCAACGTTGGCCGCGCTGGTCGAGGCGGCAAGCGTGGCCTGCGAGGGGGCATCGTGATCACAACAAACAAAACGTTGATCAGTAGCCATAGCCCAAGAACTAGGAGGACAGTCCGCACGCGAACCTCCCGCAAAATTTAATTAAATATAGGGCGCTCCACGTTTCGCGCGATTACCAGCGCTGGCACCGCGCGGGACAATGATGACCGCTTTTGCTCTCGCAGCACAGCCAACCGATTGTCGGCCGTGCCGCCATGGCTGGAATTGCATCAGGCAGGAGGCCACCTAGGGCGGCCTTAGTTCTTTGTTAGAGGCTTTCCCGGTTCTTCTGCCGTTGCCTCAATAAAACCGGGGGCAGTTCGCCCATGCGGTCCTTAAGGTCGGCCGCTACTGGATCAATCCCGACGCAACCTGCGAACCTAAGGTGACTTATCCGTTGTGCGTGGTGTTAGCCCTCCTTTTTTGGGAAGCGGCTCTTGGGGCTTGCGGCGCAGGAGGGTGTCGAAAGGCGACGGTAGATTTGCTATCGCATGCTCCAGCTCAGTAGCGATGGCCCGATAGCGCACGAGCAGTCTCGCATATAGGTCGCGCTTAGTCTGATTTTTTGTAACAATCTGAAGTCGCTCGCATTCAGCGATCTGCGCGCGGAGCAGGTCTAGTTGGGCTTGCATTTCCTTCATGGCACCGAGTTGATATTCCTGCGACATTGACGTCAATGCGGAAAGCGAAGGTCCGCCGGGGCCGATGCCGCTGCGCGGAGTGACTGTATCATTTCGGCGGCTGCAGGCCGGGGGACTGAACCCAATCACTTAAGTGCATGAGTGCATGCCTACTTCGGCAATTCTGGCCCGCCTGAGCAAGCTTTCACGTTCTGCTCCAGCGGGCAATTGACTGGCCTGCTCTTTGAGCTTGGCTACCTGTTCTGCCATTCGTTCTTCAAGGGAGCGGGTCTGTTTCACTCGCTGGCGCTGCTGGCTCATAGCGCGCTCCTTGAGCAGTTAACGACCAACCTTAACGCAGAAGGGGTATATCGGTTCGAAGTGTGGAACAAACCAGGGGCCAGCCAGCGTCTAGGTTTAGTTTTCGCAGCAGCTTCTTTATGAGGGGCACGTAGCTCAGCAATTTCGTCCCGGAGCATCTGCTGCATGGCAGCCTGCCGAGAGGGCTTCGATGATGTCGTCCGCTTCTTGCTTTTCGGACTTCTTCCCCGGCCGTTTCATGCCATGAATGGTAGGTGCGCCCCGAGCGATTTTCCACTCCCTCAGGCGCCGATGCTCTCAGGCCGCTATTCGGGTCACGGGTCACTTTTGCCCCGCGCGGCTCTGTCAGGCTTTGCCCACAGAGCAGACACCATATTCAGATTGCCGGGCATGTCTTCAGACTGCCGGGCACGTCGCAGGATTGGGGTAAACAGCCGGGGCCGGCATTCCCATTCCAATGTGCCGCAATCGGCGGTAATCGGCGCGCTTTTAGATGGCCACACGAAAGCTAACGAACAGTTTCGCAACTCCCGTCACGATCGTGGTGCCTCGTAGCGCCGTTTTAGCAAGCCTTAGGCCGAAAGGCTTGAGCTCACCGTACTACGCGAGTGCTCAGGATTGAGGTTCAGAATGCTCGCTTCAGGTTTCGCGGAACGCGCGGGAGAAGCTGTCGAGGACAGGCTTCATGATGTACTCGAAAAACGTACGCTCTCCGGTCTTAATGTAAACGTCCGCGGGCATCCCGGGCGTCGGGATAAATTCAGGCATTTGCCTGAGAATATCGTCCTGGTCCAGGCGCACCCGAACAACATAGAATTCCCGACGCGTGTCGCCATCGGGACGGGTTTCGGCCTTCCCCTGCACTTGCTCCGCCAGGGCGTCCGCTGACACGTAGATGACGCTCGCCCCGACCATGGGCGTGATGCGCTGGTTGAGCGCCGACAGCCGCACCAGCGCCTCCAGGCCGACACTCACGTGCGAAATGTCCTTGGGATTGACACGTGCCTCGATGATGCGCTCGTCGCCAATCGGTAGGAGCTCAAGGATCACGGCACCAGGAGAGACCACGCCGCCCGGTGTATGGAAGTTGTTTTTCACCACGATACCTCGAACCGGCGACCGGACATTGACCCGATCGACCACATCTTGAGCGGCGCGAATCTGCTCCTCCCCGTCGTCCAGCTCCGCCTCGGTCTCGCGCAACTCCTTGATCGCCTCCCGAAGCGCCGTCGTGTGGAGCTGCGCTATTCTTTCGTTCGCCTGAGCGATCCGCTCCTTCGAATCGGCGATGCGGCCGAGATATTCACCTAGCTCACCCCCAAGACCGGCCTCTGAACGTCGCAACGCAAGCACATCTGACTTGCGGACCAACTGCTGGCCAAGAAGCGAATTCTTGTCCTTCAGCTCTTCGGCGAACAAGGAAATTCGCTCTTTGGTGGACTGAACTTGCGCCTGATATCCGCGGATGCTTTCCTCCAGCCCAGCGATTTGCTTCACGAGTACGCTTTCGTCGGTCACCAGACTTGCCCGGCGGGCCTGAAGCTCGGCACGTTGCCGCTCAAGAATCGCTTTGGTTTCTGGATCACGTGCGTTCTCGCTGAATGCGGTCGGGGTTTCGATTGCGTCCGAAGAGCTCATTTCAGCTTCCAGACGCGCCTTCATGGCGAGCAGTCGATACTTCTTCAGAACCAGCCGTTTCAGCTTGGCGTTGGCAGCCGTATCGTCCATGCGAACGAGAACCTGGTTGGCCTCGACGACATCCCCGTCCTTGACCGCAATCTCGCGGATGATGCCGCCCTCGAAGTGTTGGACAAGCTTGTTCTGCCCGGTAGCAACGAACGTGCCGGAGGCGACGACCGCACTGTTGAGGGGAGCGACTGCGGCCCAAATGCCGAAACACCCGAGCCAAACAACCAAGATGGCGAGGCCGGTGAAGATGGGCCATTTAGCGCTCAGCGGAACACCGCGGTACCACTCGCCAATGTCGTCCTTTACCGCTCTCATGCTGTCCTCCCGCGCTGGTCACCCGCCCGAGGATTCGATGCGTTGCGGCTGCTCCGGCTCATCTCCGCCGACTCTGGCGGGCGACCGAACCAGGCGATGCAACACCTCGCTCGGAGAGCCGAAGGCTTCCGCGCGTCCGGCCCGCAGTATGAGCACTTTGTCAACACTGTTCAGGAGCGCCGGGCGCAGGGTTACGACCACCGCGGTGACCCCCCGCCTCTTGGCGCGCTGCAGGGTTTCGGTCAGAGCCTGTTCGCCCGCTGCGTCGAGATTCGAGTTGGGCTCGTCGAGCACGACGAAGGACGGATTGCCGAAGAAAGCCCGGGCGAGCGCGATGCGCTGCTTCTGTCCTCCCGAGAGCGGCCCGCCACTGCGGTCGAGCACGGTCTCGTATCCTTGCTTGAACTGGCAGACCATGTCGTGAATGCCAGACAACGTCGCAGCCTCATAGATGCTCTCGTCCGGCAAGTCATCGCGCATGCGGCAGATGTTCTGCTTGATGGTGCCAGGAAATAGCTCGACCTCCTGAGGCAGGTAACCGCTATATTCTCCGAACTGGCGGCGATCCCAGTTGCGCAGCTCCGTTCCGTCCAGCCTGACCTTGCCGGCGGTCGGAACCAGACAACCCACCAGAATGCGCGCGAGCGTCGACTTGCCAGAGCCGGACGGTCCGACAATGGCCAAAGCCTCGCCGGGCGCGAGCTCGAGCGACACACCATTAAGCACCGGCTCCTTGGAGCCGGGCGGCAGATACAAGACCCGATCAACGCTCAGGCGCCCTTTTGGTCTCGGCAAGCGCAGCTTGGGCGTCTCGCGCTGGAATGACTCGACCGCCTGCTTGACGCGTGCATAGGCCGAGCGCGCTTGCACGCAGCTGCGCCATCCCTCGATCAAACCCTCGAGCGGCTGCAGGGCGCGGCCGGCAATGATCGAAGCCGCGATCATCATGCCCCCGGTGATCTCGGCGTGCAGGGCCAGATAGGCACCGGTACCTAGGATCGTGATCTGGGCCACGAGGCGGACGAACTTCGACGCACCGCTTATCCAGAAATTCCGGTCAAGGGCCTGGCTTTGCACCGTCAGCGCCGGTGCCTGCCGGCGTCCCCAGTGGAGGATGCTTTCGCTCAGCATTCCCATCGCATTGATCACCTGCGAATTTCGCGCCAGCGACTCCGCCGCCGCATCGGCCTCGGCGGCATGCAGGCCAGCCTCGCTCAGACGCTCCGAGGTCGCTTTCTGGTTGATTAGCGCAATCAGTGCGAGGACCAAACCGGATACGACTGCGATCCAGCCCAGATCTCGGTGAACCAGGAATATGACTCCGAAGTAGAGGGGCGAGAGTGGCGCGTCCATCAGTAAAAGCATGATAGGGCTCGAGATGAAGCCCCGTACCTGGTGAAGGCTGCGGATCGCCTGGATGGTTCCGCCCTCACCGGCCCTGGCGTTGTTGATGCTGCTCGCCAGCACGGCGCCACCGAGCACCGCCTCCATCTTGGTCGCGAGACGGCCCAGCACCTGCCGACGCAGAATGTCGACGATCGAGAGGATACCGATGAATGCCAGCGCGAGAGCCGAGAGCATCAGCAGTGTCTCGAAACTACGGCTCGTCAGCACGCGATCGGATATTTGAAATAGGTAGATCGGCAACGTGAGCATCAGCAGATTCACAACGACGGAAAATGCCGCGACCGCTATTAAGTTGGTGCGCGCGACCGAACGCCAGGTGGCTAGCGCGTTGACAGGTCCGATATAGTCGCGGGCCTCGCCGCCGGGTCCGAGGCGACGTTGAGCTCCGGAGTGATTGCGCGGCGAATCATCCAGTGTCTCGACAGCTGCCATGTTTGCCCCCACTAGAGGATGGCATCATGAGTTCCAACGTGATCAATCGGAGTAGCATCCACGATATCGGGAGGCGGCGGCGCGGAATTTTGGTCGGCAGCCACCGGCGCCGAAATGTCTTGAGCCGATACGGCGTCCGCCTGAGGCGTGGCAGTCTGGGGGGGCGCGATGTCGCCGCTGAGCGTGACGCCATAGTCTGTGTACTGGGTTCCGTTGAACAGCGAATCTGCCGGAAGCGGTGGCGCATCATTCAAAGCGATCACATCTCCCGCGACGGCGGTCGTCGCCGTAGCATTCGATGTGTCCGTCGCGACGTTCTGCGGAGCAGCAGTCGCGGATCCTAAACTTTCGATCGGTGCGTCAGCGGCGGTGGCGAGCGCAACAAGCGCGTCGGCCGACTCAGAAGTTTGAGCGCTGCTGGTGTCCGGCACGGCCGGCTCTACCAGTTCGGTCGCGGGGTTGCTGAGCGAGTCTCCAGCGCTGGTGAGCACCGGCTCGGTCGTGTCAGCGACCGGAGCCGCACTCACCAAAGCATCGCCAGTCACACTCCCCGTATCGGCCGGGTGCGACAGCCCGCTAGGCGGATCGGTCGGAGCCGCAGCCGTTGTGGCGAGCACCGGCTGGCTGATGTCAGCGACCGGCGCCGCATTCGCCAAAGCATCGTCAGCCACACTGCCCGTGTCGGTCGGATGCGACACGTCGCTGGTCGGATCGGTCAGAGCGGCAGCTGTGGTGGTAAGCACCGGCTCGCTCGTGTCCGCGACCGGCGCCGCACTCGCCAAAGCATCGCCGGCCACGCTGCCCATGTCGGCCGCTGGCGACACGTCGTTCGGCGCATCGGTCAGCGCGGCAGCTGTTGTGGTGAGCACCGGCTCGCTCGTGTCCAGGACCGGCGCCGCATTTGCCAAAGCATCGCCAGCCACATTCCCAGTGTCGGCTGGATGCGACACGTCGCTGGTCGGATCGGTCAGAGCGGCAGCTGTTGTGCTAGGCACAGGCTCGCTCGTGTCCAGGACCGGCGCGGCACTCGCAAGAGCATCGCCAGCCACACTGCCTGTGTCGGCCGGATGTGATACGTCGCTCGGCGGATTGGTCAGAGCCGCAGCTGTTGTGGTGAGCACCGACACGGTCATGTCAGCAACCGGCGTCGCAGTCGCCAGGGCGTCGCCAGCCACACTCGCCGTGTTGGCCGGATACGACAGCTCGCTCGGCGAATCGGTCGAGGCGGCAACTGTTGTGGAATCAAGGACCGGCGCGCCACTCGCAAGAGCATTGCCAGCCACATCGGTGGACTGTGATACATCCCCAGGCGCACGGTTAGCAGTGGTCAGTGCCGACTCCGCGACCTCAAGGGGTGGTGCTGAACTATCAAGGGTGTGGGTTCCCGTGTTGTCCGATGCAATCGTTTGCGCCAAGGCGATCGACTGAGTGTCTGGACCCGTCGTCTGGCTAATCACCTCGTTGCTTACCGTGCTCACTGTGTCGGTAGCCGTCGCGAGTACCGGCACCGCAGCTGCGACCGGCGCAATTGTTCCAACCACATCGTCGGGCATCGTGCCCGCGGTGTCGGCCAAGGTCGTGAGCGTCGGCTGCGCCGCCTCGACCGGCGCAATTGCGCCAACCACGTCGTTGGATAGCGTGCTCACGGTATCAGTCGCCGTGGCGAGTGCCGGCATCACAGCCGCCTCAACTGGCACAATCGTACCAACCACGTCGTTGGGCAGCGTGCCCGCAGTGTCGGCCAGACTCGGTAGCGTCGGCTGCGCCGCCGCCTGGACGGGCGCAATCGCGCCAACCACCTCGTTGGGTAGCGTGCTGGCGGTGTCGTTCACCGTGGCGAGTGCCGGCATCACCGCCTCGACCGGCGCGATCGCGCCAACCACGTCGTTGGGCAGTGCGCTGGCCGTGTCGGTCGCCGTGGCGAGTGCCGGCGGCACCGCCGCCTCGAGCGGCGCGATCCCGCCAACCACGCCGTTGGATAGCATGCTCACGGTGTCGGTCGCCGTGGCGAGTGCCGGCGGCAGTGCCGCAGAGACTGGCGAGATCGCGCCAACCACGTCGTTGGGCAGCGTGCTGACGGTCTCGGTCGCCGTCGCGAGTGC
>NZ_FMAI01000030.1:57722-82778 GCF_900094605.1 Bradyrhizobium shewense
GACTGGCGAGATCGCGCCAACCACGTCGTTGGGCAGCGTGCTGACGGTGTCGGTCGCCGTCGCGAGTGCCGGCGGCACTGCCGCAGCGACTGGTGCAAGCGTTCCAAACACGTCATCGGGCAGGTTGCCCACGTCGGCCAAGATCGCGAGCGTCGGCGGCAGCGCCTCAAGCGGCGCGATCGCGCCGGCCACGTCGTTGGGCAGCGTGCCCGCGGTGTCGGTCGCCGTGGCGAGTGCCGGCATCACCGCCGCTTCGACTGGCGCAATCGCACCAACCATGCCGTCCGGCAGCGTGCCCGCGGTGTCGGCCAACGTCGTGGGCGTCGGCTGCGCCGTCGCCTCGAGCGGCGCGATCGCGCCGGCCACGTTGTTGGGCAGCATGCTCACGGCGCCGGTCATCGTCGCGAGTGCCGGCGGCACCGCCGCCTCGACCGCCGCAATCGTTCCAACCGCGTCGTCGGGCAGCGTGACCGTGTCGGCCAAGGTCGTGAACGTCGGCTGCGCCGCCGCGACCGGCGCAATTGCGCCAACCACATCGTTGGGCAGCGTGCTGACGCTGTCGCTCGCGGTCGCGAGCGCCGGCGGCACTATCGCCTCGACCGGCGTAATCCCTACCACCACTTCATTGTACAGATCTCCAAGCACAGGAAAGGAGCTGACAACCGACGGACTAAACGACTCGTAGAGCACATTAGGCCGAATGGATTCGAGCGTTGCCCCACCAGATGATTCGGTGTTTCCGAAGTCGGAATCTGCCGACCCCCAGGTGCCGCAACTGACGCGACTAGCATCGGCCGAGGTGCGAGCATGGTGCTTGAAAGAAATTGCATCTTCGCCACCTCCGCCCTCACCCCCATAGCTTGCAACGGCAACCGCTTCGCCACCACCGGTGCCCGGCCTGGGCGTGTGTTCCGCCGGGAGGCTGGCCGGATCGAGCTGACCCCCATGTGTCTCCGACGAAGCGGCCGGCCCTTTGGGCCTCTCATCCTCCGCGCCCGGCTTCGCGGGATCGCTCGAAGGCAGCTCGCCGTTCGTCCGTTGCGGCCCCGCACCTGCATGTGCCGCTGTCGCGTCTTCGTGCTCGGCCAGGGCGGATTTGAATGGGGCAGCAAGAAACTCTTCGCAGGCAATCAGCGGGGCAATGAAGAACGACCAGGTCAAGAAACTGAAAGAGCCCGATCGCTTGTCAGCACGCTGCACTCCGGCTTCAAAAATCTTCCGCTCTTGTTCGAACAGTTCGCGCTTTTCTACCTGCTGCATGACCGGCGCCTTTCTCGTTCAAAAACCACTCTCGCCCGGCAGCATTCACCGCCAGTCGGGTCTCTTCGGCATGTCAGGCGTCCGTGTCGTGCGGCGTATCTGTCGCCGTGTCGAAATGCCCTACGTTGAAGTGATCCGTTGGGCCCATCAGACCGATGGCGTATTCAAGCGCATCGTCGCAAGACATCGAAGCGAGCGCGCAGTGTATGTCACCAGAATGGTCGGGACTGTGCGAGCTGAAATCACCCGCGAACTCACCCTGGGAGAAGTCGAACTTGGCCAGCGCGTCACCTGGACTGCGATCGGTATCGCCCCTGCTGCCATCGCCAGCCGGCCCGAGGTCGCAATGGTCCTTGGGCTGATATTCGCCGGCCTTGGCATCCTTCCAGGCGTCGTGCTCTGGGTAGTTGCCCTTGCCGTCTTTCAGGTAGGCGTCCATGCTACCAAGCGTGGAATAATTGTCCTTGCCGTCCCCGCTTGAATACGCGTCGTTACCGCTGTGATCGTCATTCCACTTTGACTGCTTGCCATCGCCACAGTCTTCGGGCTTGGTTGACGTGCATTCCTGGGGTGGGACGCCGGTTCCCGCAAGCTTTATGAGCCCGAGAATGCTCGTAACGCTGCTCAGGATGGACATGGCTTCGATCCTCGCTTTCGCTTTGCAACGGTCACGGGCACGTGCATTTGCCCGGATCACCACGCCGTCACCTTACTGTCGCCGACGCACGCCTTTGGATGCAGCGGCAAAAAAGATAAGTTCACGCCTCATTCGAGCTGCCGGCGCATGGCCACGAGCTCTCTCCGAATCCACGCCTTGACGGTTCCGACAGGAACCCGGAGGTATTCGGAAATCTCCTCGTGCGTGCGCCCATCGACGATCGCGAGAAGTAGGCTGGCGCGGCGCTGTGGCTCGAGTTGATCGAGCATCGTTCGCAGCGTCATGCTGTCTGGAATACAGGACGCGGGATTCGGAACGATCTGTTCCCGCGCGCAGATGGCATTCAGAGCATCGTCCTCGAGCGCGAGTTCGCGCCTCGCGTTCTGCCGCATCTTGAGCGCCGTGTTCCGGACGATGGCGTAGATCCAGCCCCGGGCGGATCCGCGCGCAGGATCGAAGTCCTTCGCATATCGGAGAATCTGCGCGAACGCGTCGTGGATAACGTCCTCGGAACGCGATCTGTCGTGTACGATCCGGTGCGCCATCGCGCGCAATTGTTCCTTTTCCCGGGCGTAGATCTTGCCGACGGCCGACTGCGATCCGGAGGCGCACTCCAGCAGAGCGGTTTCGTAATTAAGCGGCGTCTCGCGATTGAAATAATTGCCAGGCCGCGCTGCGCCGGAGCAAGGCTTGGCGTTCGTTAAAGCGACGCATTGATGGGGCATGCCGAAGTCACCACTGAATGGCAAAAAACTGACTGCTTTCACCCGCAGGGCCACCACCATGGATTTAATACCCTGCATTAAAAATGCATTTAAATGATCTTCTTTTAAAAAAATACGAAATCGGCTGTCGGCGAACTCAAGTCAGCAGCATCGACTTCGTTCCCCGAGTTTTCAAATTTTGTCCTAATAGCCAAACGGCGACCTGGTCGTCAGGGTGCAGGCGGACTATAGCGAGTCGTGCTCGCTGGCAGGTGGGCCGCTGAGAGCAGCAACATAACTCCTCGAGCGGACTCCGAGAAATGGGAGTCGCCAACATGGTCGCTAAGTCTCGGTTATCACTTCAGAGCACGCATCTGATCCGACTACCCGAGTAACGCCATCGAGGGGCATTCGAAGTACCTTCAAGAAAAGCTAGTCCCAATCCCACACATTCCCGCCTCCATCCAACCTACCGGGAGCAACGCGACCAGCTGCGACGGCTCGGGGTGTTGCCGCGCCCAACGGGCGCTGCGACTTGGGCAGCTATCGCGATGAGTGCAGTCGTCGAAATACGCCGAGGCGCTTCCTGGACCAAGCTCGCGCATGCCTTGCCAACGCGCTTTCCTTCGGAAGAGGCATAACGCATCTCAGCCGCGCAGAACATCCAGCAAATTAGAATGTCCACTCACTGCGACGAAGCCGCCACTGGCTCCCCGCATACGACGCTGCAAAAGTCACAATGCGACGAGCGTCAAACACGTACCGCTCAAAAAATTTGCGCGACCGTGCATCCAGAATGGCATCTTACAGCTAGTGGTGACGTGGCAAACGTTACATCAATGTTCCGCCACTTAATCGAAAGGAGACCAACATGCTAGAGATGACCAATCTTGCGAACCCTATCGAGCTGTCTGATGAGGAGCTCGACCTTGTAGCCGCAGGCACCAGCTCGTGTGGTGGCTGCCATGATGGCGGATCACTGATCCGAACTGGCGACATCAATGTTCTCAGCGGAAACCAAGTTCAGGTTGGCTTGTTCTCCAAGCAGTACCAGTCCCAAATCTTCGTTGGGTAAAGCCAAAATGAGTCGGCGAACCGCTTCTCCATGAGGGGAAGCGGCTCTCCGGTATCCATTCGCAGTCTTGCTGCGGCGAGAAAGCTACTCCGCGCGGCGCTAATGAATAAGAGCACAGCAAGGTGCGTCTATGGCGACTCGGCCAGCTCTATTTCGCAAGGAAGCCGTCGACTTTTTGCATCAGCGCCACAGCTGGGGTGAGGTCGTATTGCTACAGCCGCTATCGAGCATGCTCCTGAGTTGGAGCCTGGTGACGCTCGTCATACTCATATTATGTTTTCTCTCCATCGCACAATACGCCCGCAAGGAGACCGTCTCCGGCTATCTCACGCCGACCTCCGGCACAGCTAAGATTTTTGTACCTCAACAGGGTTTCATCAAAGCGATACAAGTCAGGGAGGGGCAAGAGGTTGCGGAAGGTGACCCGCTCCTTACCGTGGTCACGTCCCAAATCACCGCCAATGGCGATGACGTCAATGCCACCGTACTTGCAGTGCTGACGCAGCAACGAAATGTGGTCGAGCGCCAGATCGACGCGGAAGACCGCCGAACCGCCTCGGAACAGGATCGCCTCGCTTCCACCATCAGAGGGATAGAAGGAGAGATTGCTCAACTCGAGGACCAGCGAAACATACAAAACGAGCGACTGAAGCTTTCCGAGAGTTTCGTAGCAACCGGCGCTAAGCTAACCGCAAGCGGCACATTGCCACCGATTGAACTGAAACGCCGCGAGCAGGCTGCACTTGAGCAGAAGCAGAGCGTGGTGTCGTTCGATCAGCAGATCACCGCGCGACGCACCCAATTGACAGACGCTCGGCATACACTCGAGCAACTCCCAACCGTTGCCGCAGAGAGGATCCGGGGACTGCGCAATGAGCTCTCCTCGATCGAACAGCGCGTGGCTGAGGTGAATGGGCGGCAGGCTTACGTCATCAGGGCGCCAACGAGCGGGCGCGTGTCCACGCTGCAGGCGACTGTGGGCCAGATGGCGGATCCGCGGCATATGCAACTCGAAATCATCCCGCTGGATGCGCACTTGCAGGCGGAGCTGTTCTTCCCGACGCGCGCTTTTGGATTTGTGCGCCCCGGCCAGCCGGTTAGGATTCTTTACGATGCATTTCCTTATCAGAAATTCGGCACTTACCGCGGCAGGGTGACAAAAGTCTCTCACACCATTCTGACCGGCAACGAAACGACCGGGCCGTTCTCCCTCAAGGAACCGGCTTACCGTGTAACTGCGGCTCTCGAGCGGCCCGACATCGACGCCTACGGCCGTAAGATGCCACTTCACCCGGACATGCTGCTGAGGGCCGACGTTATCCTTGAGCAGCGTTCCCTGATGAGATGGCTGCTTGACCCGGTGTTAAGCGCAAGGATGTAGCGCATGCAGGGACTATTGAATTTCAGCGGCCGCAGATCCCTACCGGTCATCAGGCAGACGGAGGCAACGGAATGCGGGCTCGCATGCCTCGCCATGGTAGCCTCCTATCATGGTCATCGAACTGACTTGAACTGCCTGCGGCGCAGGCATCCAGTGTCCCTAAAGGGCGTCACTCTTCGCGACCTCATGCAGATTGCAGCTCACCTCGGGCTGGCATGTCGGCCGCTGCGAATCGAGATCGGCCATCTCTGCCAATTGCGTTTGCCCGCTATTCTGCACTGGGACATGGCTCATTTCGTTGTACTGAAAGCATACAGGAGGAAAGGGATCGTGGTGCACGATCCGGCAGCCGGCGAAAAATGGTTTCCCCTCACTGAAGCATCTAGACATCTAACCGGGGTCGCGCTCGAACTCTCACCCACCGAAACGTTCTGCCGCACAGATGAGAGGGTGCGACTGCCGTTCTCGGTGTTCTGGAGCGGAATGAACAGAAACAATTGTGCTCTCGCCCAAATACTAGTTCTGTCTGTGGTCATCGAAATTCTTCTGCTCGGCGCCCCTTTCTATATGCAGCTCACCGTTGACGAGGTCATCGCCAGAGGGGATGTCGATCTCCTAGTCGTGCTCGGGCTTGGATTCGCGCTCCTTCTCCTGATACGGGTCGCGTCGACCACGACCCGCTCGTTCATTATTCTTGTTCTGCAAAACACGTTGAGCTTTCAAATCGGCGCGCGGCTGTTTCATCATTTGGTGCGCTTGCCACTCTCATTCTTCGAAAAGCGGCACATCGGCGACATCCTGTCTCGCTTCAACTCGATCGAGCCCATCCGCAACGTGCTCGCGGAGGGATTGATCACGGGGCTGATCGACGGTCTCATGTCGGTGTTGATGCTGGTGTTGATGTTCACCTACAGCGTCCAGCTCGGAATTGTCGTCCTGCTGGCGTTCGCGTTGTATGCCGCCCTGCGGCTTGCTCTTTTCGGGATGTTCCGGCAACGGAGCGAAGCCGCGGTTCATAGTAAGGCAGACGAGAACTCCACCTTCATCGAAACCGTGCGAGCGGTGCAAAGCCTAAAGTTGCTCAACCGAGAGAACGAGCGGGAGGGCCAGTGGCTGAACCGCTATGCTGCGTATATTAATGCCAACGTGCGGCTAGGTCGGGCGAGGATCAGCTTCAAAGCAATGAACGACACGATATTTGGCTTGGAGAACGTAATCACGATCTACCTCGCCGCTCGTCTCGCACTAGACAACCTCATCACGGTTGGCATGATCTTCGCGTTCGTCAGCTACAAGCTGCAGTTCGCTGAACGGACAGCGCTGCTGATCGAGAAGCTGGTGGACCTCCGTATTCTCGGACTGCACCTGGAGCGTCTTGCCGACATTGCGCTCACCCCGTTCGAGCGGGGGCACGACCGAGACCTGTCGTATATCCGACAGATTCATGGCCAGATCGAACTGCGCAACGTCTGCTTCCGGTATGCAGAAGGAGAGTCTCTGATTCTTAACAACGTCAATCTGTGCGTTGCTCCCGGACAATTCGTGACGATCATGGGACCCTCGGGCTGCGGCAAGTCAACTCTTCTCAAGATTATGCTTGGGCTACTCGAGCCAACGAGCGGAGAGGTTCTGATCGACGGCCTTCCGCTGGGCCAGATTGGGCCGCGTGCTTATCGCGAGCAGATTGGCGCGGTGATGCAGGAGGATCAATTGCTGTCGGGGTCGATTGCCGACAATATCTGCTTTTTTGATACGACATTCGATCTGCAAGGGATGATCGATTGCGCGCGGATTGCCGGCATCCACGACGACATCATGGCAATGCCGATGAGCTACAACAGCCTCATCGGCGACATGGGAAGCTCGCTCTCCAGCGGGCAGAAACAGCGAGTACTGCTTGCCCGCGCCCTCTATCGCCGACCAAAGATCCTGTTTCTGGACGAGGGCACGGCACATCTCGATACCGAGAAGGAGAAAGAAGTCAATGCGAATCTCCGGCACCTGAACATGACGCGCGTGAGCGTAGCGCACCGACCCGAAATTACTCACGGAGCAGATTTGATCATCCATCTTGGCTCGGCGGCGGAGCCATTTCGGGTCGGAATGACAAGCGGCAGACCAGCAGTGGCGCCTGAGCGAGATGTCGGAGTCACCGGTTTTGCCGCCGAAGGTGCGAAATCGACCGAGAGCGCGCACGCCCACGATCCCTGCCCCGGGGATGCCACGGGCGACTGCACGAAGCGCGATCCTGGCTCGAAGGACGCCAAGGACGACGACTGCCATCCACGCAAGGACGACGGCCAGCCGCCGAAAGACTGCAATTGCAAGCCGTCCGACGACTGCAGCAAAGCCGATAACCCGGGTGAAGCGCTGGCCAAGATCGACTTCTCACGATGCTGATTTCGTCTCGCGCACTCCGGATCTTCGGGTTAGTTGCACGGCGCACTCGCTTCGATATCATTCGAAGACGCGCTCGGATGCATCATCGGCCGACCAAACGCGAGACTGCCTAATCCGGCGATGGCCACATCCCGGAAGGCAGTCTCCATAACGTCGTGACCAGAGAAGACGAGGCTCGCGCGGAGCAAATTGGGTCCGCCAAGCTCGGTCTCGCCATGGAAGATCACCAGCACAGTCCCCTTGATAGAGTTGGGCTGCGAAAGGCATCCCGCCGCAGCTTCAGCATGCGGGTGCGCATGGCCAAATTTGCGCGGCGGTGCATCCAGATTGTCGGCTTCCGACTAGAAATAAGTGTCAACCGCTACAGCGAGTTCGTTCGCCGGGTGGCCGAAAGCAAGAGAGGATGCCCACCGCGTATGTCGGCCAAGAAGCGAGTTAAGCCTGAGCTTCTCCAGAGCAGTGGGTCAAGGCTCTAACTGGTTGAGAAGCACAGATTAATATCAGGACGTTCCGGCGAGTTCTATAATGGACGGTCCTAAGACCCAAGCCTAGGCATCCCGTTCGAGACAGGCGTTCCAGTGCAATGATTGACCGACAGCAGCTTCAGGATATGTCCATTGACGAGTTGTGGGAGCTGCACCAAGACGTTGATTCAGTGTTGGCCGCAATGATAGCGGCTAAGAAGGAGCTGCTCGAAAGTAGGCTCGAACAACTTCGCGATCACGACGAGCAACCAGGAAAGGGCTCGCGCGACTCCTCTGAAACCTAGTGTATACGGCCTCTGCTTGGAGCATGTGCTCCGGGCCATCATGGATTTCAGCGCGCGCGCGTTCCCATTGGCGGATTTGATGCAAGACCACTTACCACCAGATCGACTCTTGCAATGTACGGCCGGACCATACACAAAAAGGCGATATTTCCCGGCCTCATAGCTATGTCGGCTTCACCCCGGAAGCAGACATCAACCGATGCGGCTGGGGTGCCTGCTAAGGACACAGTAGACATCAAGGAAACGCGAGGCGCATTTCGGTTGGCAAGACAGGCCTGCCGTACCGGCCCAAAATGAATTTAGTGTTTGGTATCGGAGGCAAGAAATGATCGCAACTCGTCGAGAAAGCGCGCCAAAGCCGGCTCGCCCTCCAGCATGATGTGATTCCGGCCCTCGAGCGGGACGAAGCGGGCACCGGGAATTCCCGCGGCCAGCCGGCGACCCGCCTCAAACGGCACCCGTGCGTCGTTGCGGCAATGCATCACGAGGGCACCTTGACCTGCGGCAGCAGCGCACTGATTTCCACTTCGCCATTCGCCAGAAGATTGCGCGCGGCGTCCTCGGCCGAACTCGAGATGCGCTGGAGCTCGCTGAACCAGTCGGCCTGGCCGCCTCAGTTGGCGGCCTCCTTCATATCAGGCCAAGCCGGGAATTGTCGCCTGTTGGCCCTTAGCCGAACAAAGTAGAGGCCGTTGCCATGTCGGCGATCGGCGGCAGAACGGACCAGGGCCGCGCTTGCCATGACCGCTGCTTGTGACCCTCAACGGACATGCGGGCGTTGTCCCTCAGGAGGCCGCAGGCCAGCACACCGGTTGCTCTGCGGAGAGTGCTGCTTAGGGCCCGCGCCAAGGCCGCATCACAAGGGGACACATGTGTGTTTGCCGCCCTGGAATTTTACGCCATACAGATGCTCGTCTCTCCACACAACCTGGCACCTCAGAGTACTTTTGAACCCGTCAACCGACAGGTCAAGCTCATCAGCGAGAATGCGAATCGGAGAGCTTAGGCAGGCTCCTTCTTCGCTGAGATTTCTCACAACACATGGATGAACTCCGCGAATGCCACGAAAGCGGAGCAGCGCGGGTTGATTGACTGAAAGCCGTTTTGAGGCACGACGTTCTAACATCGGGATACTTCCCCGAGGGCCGTTCATCTTTTTCATTAATCGCGCCATCTGAGTACCAAGCTAGCCGGAGGGTCCGTCTGGTGCTTTGGGACTCAAGCAGCCGTTGAGGAGGTGGGAAACTGCCGTCACGAGCTGCACGGGCGCGAACGGTTTCCGAAGCATTATGCTGTTGGGAACGCCCTGTACCAGCCACTCGTCAGCGGCCACGCCGGACATATAGACCACGGGGAAGCTCGGATCGACCTCACGGGCTGCGCGCGCTACCTCCCAGCCGTTGAACCTTCCCAGCAGATTGATGTCAGTCACGAGGCCGCGGTATGTAACGAGCCCCCCTTTAAGGAGGGGCACGGCTTCCTCGCCGGTACTTGCGACAGCGGTCTCGAAGCCCCCCTCGTTCAGCGCATCCTCAACAAGGCTCTGGATCGCGTCGTCATCCTCGATGACAAGGATGGATGGCATTTCCGTCAAGGCTTCCCCCACTACGCACACTTTCGCAGGATGTTACAAAGTGCACAGAAGCAAAAGGTTCCCTGTCCGGGAAAATTTGGCATGCGAGATGTTTGGCAGGCGCGATGTGTGTCGGATTAAGCCGGAGATTTCGTCGCTTTAGACTTTTGGCGAAGGAAGCTGACCTCCAATTCCTCGCCATTCACTCGCTCAAGCTGGCATCGGCGATAGGCAAGTCCCGTCGAGGAGAGCAGAAGAAAAAACTCCTTCAAGGCCAGCCCCTCAATCGTCGCTTCAACTTGAAGGGTAGCGCCGACTTCAGACACATCTTTGAGGCTACACGAGCGACGCCAGGTGCCATCGATCGCCATCATTTGCGCTGGCAAGCGGTGCTCAAAGGTGACCCGTCGGCTTTCTTGTTCTTTGTCTTGACGCATGGGCAATCCGTTGCCTCGCAAGGTAGGAAGAAGCAACTAAGAAGTCGTAACCACGTTCGGGAAAATTCGGCAAGTTGGTACTAAGGCGAGTCCAGGCGAGAGAAACCAAAGATGAAGATGAGCTTGCCGCGTGGGCCGTCTGCTTCTGATGCTGTGGACGGCTCCTCCACCGGCACGAGGGTGCCAAGGTATGGGCGCCGTTTTTTAGGCTCCCACGATTCGGAGGAGCAGCCTATGCAGTCAATTTCGACGATCGGTCTGGATATTGCGAAGTCGGTCTTTCAAGTGCATGGCGTCGATGCAGCCGGGCAAGTGGTCATACGGCGTCAACTCAAGCGCCGTTTCGTGCTGTCCTACTTTGAGAAGTTGCCGCCGTGCCTGGTGGGTATCGAGGCTTGCATCATCGCATTATTGGTCCCGTGAGTTGCAGGCGTTGGGACATACGGTTCGATTGATGCCTCCGGCCTATGTGAAGCCGTACGTCAAGCGGCAAAAGAACGACAGCACCGACGCGGAGGCGATTTGCGAAGCGGTCACGAGACCCAACATGCGGTTCGTGCCGACCAAGACGGTCGAGCAACAGAGCTGTCTGATGCTTCACCGAGCGCGCCACCTCTTCATCCCAATCCGTGCCTATCTTGCCGAGTTCGGGATTGTCGCCACGGTCGGGCGCCGGGGTGTCGAGCAGTTGCTGGAAGTCGTCGCCGATACAGCTGACCGCCGGCTCCCGGAGGTGGCCCGCGCATGTCTTGCTGCTCTCGGCAGTCAACTGCGGGGGCTGAAGGCCCAAATCCTGGAGTTCGACAGGCGCATTGTCGCCTGGCATCGATCGAGCGCGACGAGCAAGCGACTGGACGCGATCCCTGGTGTCGGTCCGGCGCTGGCAACGGCGCTGGTCGCGAGCGTCGCTGATGCCAAGGCGTTCCGATCGGGGCGAGACTTCTCGGCCTGGGTTGGGCTCGTGCCGAAGCAGAACTCGAGCGGTGGCAAGGACAAGCTTGGCAGCATCAGCAAGAAGGGCGATCGCTATTTGCGCAGCCTGTTCACGGCGGGCGCACTCGCCGTGATCCGCTATGCCAAGATCCACGGAACGGGGCATCGACCCTGGCTCTCCGCATTGCTGGCGCGGCGAGCAACTAAGGTCGCTGCCATAGCGCTTGCCAACAAGCTCGCCAGGATAGCCTGGCGATGATGGCGAGGAACGAACGCTACAAGGAACCCGCCGCTCTCATGGCGTAAACGAGATTACGCCGGGCATGCCGGTGTGACGTAACGGTTGGAAGGACGAACAGCACTTAATGCAGCGCCGGTCGATCCGGCGATCAGGACAACCCACACGGGCCACGGCATCTCCGAATGCGTGCTTTTGATCGGGACCTGATCCGCGGAGGGCATTATGGCCAGCGGTCACGTGAACCGCGCAAACAGGCCGAACACATGGCCGCTCCGACCAACGCCGCAAAGTGAAGATTCTCCTTGCCAACCCGGAGCCGTCCACACATGGCCCGTAGCGGCCTTCACGGTGATGGCCGTTGAAGGCCGCTTGTGACCCGTTGCTGACGTCGGACCACTCCGCATCGGGGATCGTCCCTCAAGTAGTCACTAGAAAGCTGCGCTAAGCAGGAACGGACGCAAGCTCCTCCTGTTTGTGATGCATCACGCGCCCCCAAGCGGCCGACAGCGGACTGCGATTTCCGCTCCGGAAAGCGCGTCACAATCACCATGAAAAGGAGGTTCGCCATGAACGTGGAGCGGTCGCGTATTTCCCGACGGCAATCCGTTGCCGGCCTATCGGTCCTCGGGCTGAGCGGTCTTCTGCTTCCCGCCGCCTATGCACAGCACAAGGCACAGCCGAAGCACCAGGAGACTACAGGCGTTGGAGTCCATGCTCCCGAAGTGAAGGATGAAGATATTTTTCAGTTCGCGTTGAATCTGGAATACATGGAAGCTGAGTTTTATCTGCGGGCCACAACGGGAAAAGGCATCGACGATAGCGATGCCGGTTCTGATGCGGCGCGGGTCGTCGGCGGACACGAAGCCAAGTTCCAGAAGCCGGAAATCCGCGAATTCGTCGAGGAGCTGGCGGAGAACGAGCTTGCCCATGTGCGCTTCTATCGCAAGACGCTGGGCAGGATGGCGGTGTCACGCCCGGCCATCGATTTCGATGCGGGCTTCAAGGCAGCTGCGCTTGCAGCCGGCCTCCCTGCCGACTTCGACCCGTTTGCCGATGACATGAGCGTCTTGCTCGGTGGCATGCTGTTTGAGGACGTGGGCGTGACCGCCTATGCTGGGGCCGCGCCGCTGATCAAGAGCAAGGAGTTCGTCGAGGCGGCGGCCGGCCTTCTGGCGGTCGAGGCCTACCACATGGGCATGGCGCGCTCGCAGCTTTATTTGATGGGCGAAAAGGCCTGGAATGCGGCCAACGCGATCTCGGACGCTCGCGACAAAGTGGATGGTCAAGAGGATAAGGACCAAGGCATCCGGATGAACGGCAAAGCCAACGTCGTGCCGTCTACGCCCGACGCCATTGCGTTCCGCCGCACGCCCCAGGAGGTGTTGCACATCGTCTATTTGACCGAGCAGCAAGGCGTTAGCAAAGGTGGCTTCTATCCGAACGGAATGAACGGCGTGCTCAAGACCACCTAGGCCGCCACAGCGAACAGGCCAGCCGAGCTGGGCGGCCGGCCGAAACTCCGAGCGCCCAGATAACCAGATAAAGGGCCGCCGGTTTGTGCCTCTGCGCCTCTTGCGATCGCGATTGCGAGATGATCGTCAGTAGCCACTCTTCGAGCTCGTGCCTGTAGTTTGGCCTGGAGCATAACGGGATGCGCCAGGATACCCCTTCTTGCTACCTTTGGCGTGCATTTCGTGTCCCGGAGAGTATCGAGATGCGCCCGGGTGGCCTTTCTTAGACCCTTTGGTTTGCATCTCGTGACCCGGCGTCTTGCTCGATACGCCTTGCGCCAATACGGCGGGCGCTGTCCCTATAAGGGCGATAGCAGCAAGTGCAATGATCATCCTCTTCATTTGCATTCCTCCTCTTCGTCAAACACTCACTCTGACCAACGAGGTGGAAATTGCGCCCGTTCCATCAACGGCTGTTTAAAAAACTTTCGTCGTAGGTTTAGGGCAAAACGCCTGACGTACGCGTCGCGCCGATCTCATCCAACGGCGATGGCGGTTAGGTCGCCACTCTTGTGATTAATGAGCCCCAGCGATCGGCGTTCTCAGTTGCTTGCCGGCGCGGACATTTGAGAGAGTTCGGCGTGCGCTTAGCAGCGGCAGGGAAGCACTTATGACCGGTGACTGCAGCGGGGGCATCCCTCTGTTCGTAGATGGCGTATGTGGCCCAAGGAGCGATTTCGATGCTGATGTTCAAGGAGAGGCGGCCCGCGATCCGGACGTTGCGGCTGGGCGATCTCGGTGCTGCAGGAGGCCGGCGCCATCCGCGAGTGCGAGGAGCACGGCTGGAGGACCTGCGGACCCCGACGCCCGCCAGAGAGCAGTCTCGCCTGCAAATATCCGCCGGCAGGCGTCTCGACGGATCATGCCGTCGCGGCGATCCTCGAAGTGCTCGATTCCATCGGAGACACGTGCCCGGAGTGCGCCGCGAGCGAAAGGGGTCCCGAGGACTGAGCGAAACGGTTCCGACAACTCGGAACGACTTCACCCTAGCGCCGGCGCGCGACCAAGACTCCAACCAAAAAGGCGGCCAAGAGCGAACGCAGCGGGGCATTCATCGCTGTCTCGCGCAAGCGATCCGCCAAGCGCAGGGCGACGTCTCGAGAAGGGCGCAGTCATCGCAAGTCGGCGGCCGTTTTCGCTTCAGTATTCATCGTGGCCGCAACAGCCAACTCCGCGCCTTCTGGGTCGTTCACCAGGCCGGAGGCTTCCGTCATCGCTGAGGCGTCCTTCATGTCCATGCGAAATCTCCTACCACTAGCGTCAGGCCGACTTCCGCTGCGGCCTGGTGGCGGGTTTCTTCGCGGCCGCCTCCTTCGCAGGCTTCTTGCCCGCGATGGGCAGCAGCATCTCCTTCTGGCCCGCGAACGCCTTCTTCGGCTTCTTGGCGGGCTTGGCCGCGTTCGCTGGCGCGGCCTCCTTGCCGACTGACCGGCGCAGCGCCTCCATCAGATCGACGACGTTGCCCGCCGCCGGCTTGGACTTTGGCGTGATCGGCTTGCCGGCGCGCTTCTGGTTGATAAGATCGATCAGCGCGCTCTCGTAGTGGTCTTCGAACTTCTCGGGATCGAACCGCCCCGCCTTCTGGTTCACGATGTGGGTGGCGAGGTCGAGCATGTCCTTGGTGACCTTCACGTCCTGGATCTCATCGAAATACTCCTGCTCGTTGCGCACCTCATAGGGATAGCGCAGCAGCGTGCCGACCAAGCCCTTGTCCATCGGCTCCAGCGCGATGATGTGCTCGCGGTTGGTCAGCACGACCCGCCCGATCGCGACCTTGTCCATCTGGCGGATGGTCTCCCGGATCACCGCGAACGCGTCGTGCCCGACCTTGCCGTCCGGCCGGATGTAATAGGGGCGGATCAGGTAGCGGGGATCGATGTCGGACCTGTCGACGAACTCGTCGATCTCGATGGTGCGCGTGGACTCCAGCGCGATCTCCTCGAGCTCTTCCTTCGACACCTCGATGTACTGGCCCTTCTCAACCTCGTAACCCTTGACGATGTCCTCGTTCTGGACCTCGTCGCCGGTGTCCGCATCGACCTTCAGGTATTTGATGCGATGGCCGGTCCCGCGATTGAGCTGATTGAACGAGATCTTCTCGCTCTCCGAGGTCGCCGGGTAGAGCGCCACCGGACAGGTGACGAGGGACAGACGCAGGAAGCCTTTCCAGTTGGCGCGCGGGGCCATGTTACGCAGAACTCCGGTTCGGAACGCCTGATTCAAGACGAATAAGCGCGCCCAGTTCCGACAGCACTGCCCCTGCCCGCCCGGAATCTTTTCCGCGCACTATCGACTCTTTTGTTCTCTTTATGTTCTAATTCAGCGACGAACCGACCCGCGAGCTGGCGCATGCCGACACCCAAGCAGATGGACAAATTGGCCGCTCTCGTCGGCAGAAACGTGCCGCAGAGGCCCGAATTGCCTCCCGAAGCCGATTTACCCGCGGAATATTGGCAGGCGCTGCTGGACGACCCTCGCGCCGAGGCGCTGTCGGTCGCCTCCGGAGCGGCGCTGCGGCTCAGCCAAATTCCTCAGCATCTTCTGAGGGTCGGGTGCCGCCGCTGTGCGAGGGTGGTCGAGATCCAGAAGGTCGACGCCATGCGCCTCTATGGCCAAGAGGCGCTCTGGAAGGATGTCGGGCGGCGCCTGTTGGACAACACCTGCACCCAACGGACTGGGCGTCATGAGGAAGACGGTTGCTGGCCTGCGTTCGAGTAGTCGCCGGCGCGGCCGGAGATGGATGCTGCCATGGCACCGAAGCACCACCCGACTCCGCTCTCCGGAGGCGACCGCAAGGCTCTCGCAAAAGAACTCAGCCGCGACCGCCATGACCACGATTCTCACGACGCAATCAGCGGAGGCTAGATCCAAAGGTGAGGCGCTGGTCCGAGGCCGACAAGTTGCTCTGCGAATTTTGGAACGAGCGGATGTGGTCCGATGGTGGACCGATCGACCGTCCTAACGAACGACCTGCGCTCCCCGCCCCTCTACGTGCGCAAGAACAGGTGCAGCAGCTATTCGCTCGCCGGCCGGACGGGATCATCATGGCGCCTTTCGAAGGCGAGATCGGGCGCGATGTATTTCGAGCCGCCTGCTTCAAGGGCCTGCGCGAGGACCTGCAAACATCGCCCCACTCACCCCCGCCGAGCAGAACGAGCAGAGCTATGTAGAGGGGTCATCGGGCACTAGCCGGGCCCGGTTGCTCGATTCCGGTCGCTCTAGCGCACCGACCATGGCCATGCCAATGATGGCTGCGGGTTTTTGGCTTGCGGCAGCGCCGGGGTTGGCGCCGGCTTTTGCGTCTGGGCTACATTGGCCGACTGCCGCGTCCGCGGCAGTGGTATTTTGGACATCGCCTTTGGCTCTTCGGGGCTCACCTTTGGCTCTTCAGGCATCACATTGGGCTCTGAGGCGTTGGCGATGACGTGGGCGGATTGTTCCTGTTTTGCGTTGAGCCGCTCGGTGAGCGTTTGGCTGTCGCGCGCCATCTGGATCTGGGACGCCTTGATCTGGTCGATGGCACTGTTGTTGTGCGCCATTTCTTCCCGGGTCGCCTTGATTTGGCTCACGAAACTTTCATTGTCGCGGACCAATTGTTCTTGCCTCACCTCGAGCTGTTCGACCGTTTGCCTCAAGGCAGCGAGATCGTGCGCCATCGGTTGGAGCTGCCGCGCAAGCTCGGAAGACAGGGCAACTGCAGTCGGCATGGCAGCGTGCGGCGCGGCCTGAGTCAGATGTCCCGAGTCTGAGGGAGCCACCATCGCCGTATCAACGGAGGGTGACCACCGCCACGCAGCGACACCAATGGATGCTGCCAAGAGAGAACCGAAAACAATGTAGCGCCGACCCGCCGAGCGATGAACCGTTGCTGGCGTGGCGCGAGACGTCGGCGGGGCCAAAGCACCGACTTCCTCTTCGCGCGCTGGGTTGAGCAGTTTAGAAAACTGCTCCTCCAGGCTCTTCGTGATTTGCTCTTCCGCGAGCTTGTCGCCCAGCGCGGAATCCATTTGGCGCTCCATATCAAATGCAATGGCACCCGCCTGAGAGCGATAAACGCATCTGCGGTACGGCGAGCTAACATTCAAACGACTCAAGATGGTTTTTGAGACTTCGAAGCCTTCTGGAGCTGCACGTCACGTCGTCTTTTTACTGGCTCACCCCAGAGCTGTACTGGCGTTTTTAACGCAGTCGAGGAGGCGGAAGTATGTTCAGAGGCGGGGAACTACAAATTTACGGATGACCGGAGTGCCGTGCTCTTTTGCATAATACGGAAGAGCTTTTGGAGCCGCCCAAGAGCCTCAGACGTGACCGGTGAGTGCCTCTAGAGCGGAAGGTTCTGCACGGCTCTCGCACCTGAGCGCACGGCGAGACGCTGACGATCGCCACTTCAAGATCAAGGAGATCGCTTCGACGGCGTCTATGTGGGCCGGGATCACGGCGGCAAGCTGGTATATGCCGGCGAGGTCGAGCAGGGCTTCCAGCCCGCGACCTCAAGGATTGCAGCAGCGATTGAAGAAGCTGGTGCGCAGTTACCGTGGCTTCTCGGCGTGGATGTGGAGAACGTAGGGGGTGTTCTGGAACTCGTCCACGACCTCCATCCGCCATCCACGGTCCGGCGTTAGCTTCCCGTCGAGGCCTTGGAGTATCTGCCCAGCCGTCACCGTGGCGCAAGCGGCGTGCTTGTCGGGCAGCTCCTCGCCCTCAAGTCAGGTTCGTGGCGTTCGTGGGTCACATGGAAGAAATAGCGCGGCATGCGTCAGTAATGCTGACACGCGGGCGCACGTTCCAGCCGACCGTCTACTTCTGTTCCTGTACAACCGTATTTAGTCTTTAGGTTGTGGTGCATGCGAACAAACCGGGAAGCGGGATTCGCGACCAGTGAACCTAGGACACCTTATGTTGCCGGACTTCCCCAGGCTGCATGTTCAACGCCGCCACCTCGCTGGCGCCGAGCTCCCGATCAACAAGGCTAGCCGTCCACCCCTCAGGGATGGCATCGAGCACCGCGTCGATTGCGTCGTCCCGAGCGGTTGCCGCAAGCCATATCTGGCGTTCGCCGCGGTCAGTGATCACCCGAACAATGTGAACCCGCTGCATCCTTCACCGTTTCAATGCTCATAAGAGCTTTCCCGCTGCGCTTTCTCCGCCATGCCATCCACTCTTCGCTCAGCTTCAGCCACGCCTCCTTGTCGGCAACACGCGTTGCCCTCTGCGCCTCCTCGAGACAGGCGTTTGCTTGGCGGAGGTATCTGTCAGCATCGTTGTCGTCCATGAGCAGCAAATACGTCCCGGGGGCGAAGGTGCCAAAAAAATAACACGGGCGCAGCTCTGGAGCGGCGCGCCCGGCTGCGCCGTGAGGAACGTGAATCCCCCGGGCCGAAGGACAGGTGACCTCTCTTGGCTGGTGCCCCAGCCTTCCAAACAGCGGCTGGGGCAGCCGGAGCGCCGCGCCGAAATCTCCTCTCCATATCGTGATTGAACCTATTAACTATTTAATATATTTAATTGTGGATTAAATAATTATATCAGCCGCGCAACTCTCGGAGGGTGGAATGGCAGAACAAGAAGATGACGATCGGCGGGAATTTCTGAAGACCTGCGGCAAGTTCGCCGTTGTAACTCCCCCTGCCATCACAGCATTGCTGTCGACGTCCCTGACTAGCACAGCCATCGCGCATTCCGGCGGCGGCTTGAAGCATGGCCCTCGTGGCAACAATGGCTACGGCAATGGCGGGGGTGACGGCAGCCCCAATGACAAACCCGACAAGAACCGGTGACCTGAGGCAGTGCCAGGACGCTTGGCATATTGCCTAGTTTTCCCGATGCCATTTCCCCAGGACACTCCGGCAGCCCCAGCTCCGGCACCCTGCCCCACGGAGCTGGGGCCATTTTTGTGGGCATCGAGCCACTCATTTCGCACTCAATCGTGACCGGCCCCACCGGGTGCGTTGCAATGTTTTCCCGACATTCATGAATCAAGCTGATACACTCCCTAGGTGCAGGGCACATGGGGAGCAACTTCATTGCCTGACGAAATACCACCGCCCAACCGATTCTTCGTTCGAATGGGAGGCAAGGGTTGGATGGTCTACGATCGAGAACGCAAAGGCCCTGCAATGATCGGGACCGGTTGGGCGGCCAATTTAACCAAGGAGCAAGCCGAACAAGTGCTACGTTCGCTTACTGCTTCGCCTGCCGACAAGCCGCGCCTCTGAAACCGACAGAGGCCAGCCGCGTGAACCGGCAGCAATAATGTACAGTTGGTCCAAGTATTCCTTGCGAATCCGGCCACGGTCGGGAAAAATAAGCAGCGCGCGCCTGTTTTCGAGGCTGCGCCGAACGGCCTCAGCATCCGAGCCAGCACCGGAACTGCTCGAGGCCGTTTGCTATTTCCTGTCACAAACCTGTGGCACGGTCATTGCTAAGCTTAGGCCAACTGGGATTTCAGGGCTCAGTTGGAGAATAAATGCTGCCGGGACATTCATTTCGAGCCCGGCAGCGTTCTACTTCGAGACGCGGGACGGTTGCCAGCGTAAACCAAATGAACGGCCTCGGCTCGGCGGGAGCTGAGGCCGTCGGGGACTGCTCCGAGGGAAGATCCAGCTCATCAAATTGCCACCTGTTCCCAACTCGTAAAGTCAGCGGGAAATCTTATCTTCGGCCTATGCGTATGGCGTACGAGCTCTGCCTGGCTACCGCCAGCAAGCAGGTCCCGAACGGGCCGGACTGGATTCATGAGGTGAAGCACGACGGCTACCGGATGCTGGTTATCCGGGAGAACGAGCGCGTGCGCCTCCTCTCTCGCAACGGAACGGACTGGACGAAGCACTATCCCTGGATTGCTGAAGCGGCGCTGAAGAACCGTCAAAGGCGCTTTGTGATCGATGGGGAGGCCGTAATTCTTGGGGTGGACGGCGTCTCCGACTTCAACGCGCTGCACAGCCGCAAGCATGATCACGAAGTTCGGCTATACGCCTTCGACATTCTTGCGATGGGCGGCGACGACTTGCGCACTCTACCTCTGCACCTCCGTAAGACAAACCTAGAGAGGCTATTGGCACGGCGACCCGACGGGATCACGATGGCACCGTTCGAGCGCGGCGAGATTGGTCCCGACCTCTTCCAGGCGGCGTGCCGCATGGGCCTAGAGGGCTTAGTCTCCAAACATCGCGATCGGCCGTACCGTGGCGGCCGGCAGAAGCATTGGGTCAAGGTAAAGAACCGGAGCCACCCCGCCATGGAGCGCGAGCTTTAGCGGTCTCGCACGCAGATCAAAAGATTGCTTCCGGCCCGCCCCAGCCCGCCTGACATTTGTCTCCTGCAAGGGTCGCCCTTGGAGACAGCCGTCCTACTGCACGGTCGGGCGCCCTCAACTATTCAGGGCGTCCGAGCGCAATTCTCCCCTCTGAGGGGCGAGTACCGGGTCGGCGCCATCTGATCGGCCCGGGGAAGCGATTGGCGATGCTCAAGGCGCGTTCCTCGTCTGTCTCAAGAGCCACTTTCTGAGCTAACATGACATCGCCCTCGACCAAGCTACCCAATGGGACGAAGCACCAGCCTGTGCCGAGCCGCCCATATTCGTCGATCTCGTTGACGTTGCCGGAAGTGCCCCGCCGGATGCGGTACCGCTTCCGGTATCGCACCCCACGACGTCGAAGTACCCCTTCCTCTCGAACTCGAGCCTTTGCTGGGGCGAAAGCCAAGAACGCAGCAGTCGGAGCGCGCGAGCCTGAACCGTTTTCTCCTCCTTTGCTGCTTGATAAAGCGTACCAACAGCCATGCTCCGAAAAGTCCACGGGCCGATGCGCCCAAACCCTCTCTTCACTGGTCCTCACCCGCCCACGAGCCGCGGGAAAAACAATGTCTCTTCGGCGGCCGGATCGAACGCGGTGATCCTGGTTACCTCACCAGGCCCCTTCCGCACCGCCGCGGTATAGCCTTTGTTGGTAAATTGCACAAAAAGCTTCTCCGCCTCTACCAACGCTTCTGCATTGGAGTTGTCGAAGAAGTGCCGGCTGTCGCCGCTATGATCCATCACGATTTGCACTGCCATGCTCAGACTCCCGATTGCACATCACAAGCAATGTGGAATGCGATCGCTCGTTCCTAACTGACCCAATCGCCAGTGAGATACCTTCTATTGCTCTGCATCATGCGCACGGTACGGTGTAATGGCTTGTCCAACGTCCCTAACTATCGCCACAGCTTGGTCGAGGCTCGACCAATTATCTACATTGGGATCTGGGGGACACCCGGGCGGAGCAGTGCTGGGCTCTAAACCAAATGGGTGCGTGCTGCCGGCGCAGCGCCCCCTAAAGATTCAAGGCGCCCTGATCTAAGCAGTCTAGCCCAAATACGACTCGTCCTTCGCGCGCGACGCCAGCTGGGCCTCAATCCTGTCGATCTCTGCTTGGTTGCTCGCAATGAAGTCGGCAAGTTCATCGCGAGACATCTCGGAAAGCGACTTCTGCTGAGAGGTGGCACCTCTGCGGGTCGGCGCGATGGGCCCTGCCCGATCAACATCTTGGTAGAGAGGTCTGCTCGGACGCGGGCACTAACTTTGAGTCCTGAAGCGAGGACTTTGCAACCCAATAGGCCAGCGGCGCCCCAACAACCGCTAGGTCAAGCTGGATGTCCGCCACGTCAATGTGAGTCGACAATGCCCGCTGCACACGCGGAGCTGCACTGACATATGTTGAGACTCATCAATGTTTAAGTCGGTAGACGCCTCCGAGCTAACCAACCCGTGTGCTGGGCTTAAATTGATCTTTGCAGACCGAGGTTCCTGTTCGCAGTTTGAAGCAGCGGTTCTTCGCTGACCGCCCGTCAACTCCACGAAGCTGCCTGGGGAGGTGTGTCCGGGCGCAGCATGCCTAGTCCCGGTAGCGGCAAAATTCGTCACCATTTTCATATTCGAAGCAAATCTTGATCCGGCGGCGCGGTCTATCCTCGTCCCGGTATCGCGAGTGACGGCCCATATCATCGTCGTCGCGCTGCATTCGCCAATTGCCGCCTGTGGTGCGATGGTCCATGTCTTCCCGTCCCATGTGTCGCTGACGCATGCGGTCCATATCCATCCGATCGTCATCCCGCTGCTGCGCCGTCCAATCTCGCTTGATACGGGTGTCTTCGGCGCTCTTACGATCCTGCTCCCGCACTTGTTCAGACTGCTGTGGTGTACGTTCTGGCTGGACAGGAGTAGTTTGCGCTTCGTTCGATCCCGGCGCGGCTTCCTGCTGTTGGGCGAAGGCGAAGCCGGAAACAAAACCAGACGAAAGGAAAATAAGAGTAGCTATTGCTGACACACGCATGGCTCATGCTCCGAGAGAGTTTTCGGCTCAACTATGCGGCTGCCGGTTTGTTTCTAACCGGATCGGTGCGACTTGCTCAGGTCGAGTTCTTCGAACTTTTTGCGCCGCAGCACCCCGCCTCACGATATCTTCTCGACCAGGCGACAAACCAGAGAGCCCGGAAGGCTGAACTCCGTGTTTGCTCGTGTCTCGCATCCGCTAAGTGCGCTCTTCCTTCGGACAGGGAATAGGTTCAAGGCTCATTAGCCCTTCTGTCGCAAGCTAGGCTGTCGAAGCCTTTCATTGCTAAGATGGAGATACTCTGGCGTGAAGTCCGCCAGTTCCTCCAGCTCTTTCCCGTCGGAGCAGCGTCAACGTTCGTCTATCCCACTCAACGAGTCGAAGTTGTCTTAGCTCCTGGATGGCGCAATTGGCATCCACGACGGATAAACCGCAGGCATCCGCGATGTGCTGCTGGGTGACGGGACATAAAAGCCGGCGCCCTCCAGCAATCCCAAGACTTCCAGCCGCGGCCGCAAGCTCGCAGATGAGTGCCCCACTCGTGAGCGCGCGTCGCGGGCAAGGCTTGCAGTCCATCGCAGTGGATCGCGGCATCCACCAGCGTCTCGCGCCAGAGCGCGTGAATAAGCCAGGAAAGTTTAGCCGTGTACCCATAAACCCAGCGGCAGATGCGAAGGCAATTTCCGCTTTGCCCTGTAGCGGCCGGAGTCGTGCGGCAGCGCAAAATGCGATGATGCATTCGCGACGTTTGGCGCGGCTCCGGCGGGGTCCGGGTACTCTTCCCGTTGCCGCCTGCATTTTGTTTCAATAGTCATTGTTCGAGGCAGTAACAAGTATTCGAGGTCAGGTTTACAACTACTCGGCTATTATACGTGAACGGGTCGAGGGGCTCATCGCACCATCTGCGGAAGTGCAGACACTCCGGCGGCGCCGGCGAGCCGCGAACGCGAGAAGGATTGGTCGGCGCATCCTGAAGGCCGTGCGGAGAAGGAGAGTCCTTCGGCGGTGATAGCTACCGTTCAATGCAACGATCGCGCGTCCCCGCTTCGACATTGGCGCAACCGCATCAGATCGTTCACGAGCATCTGCAGCCTTTGTCCGCAACACCGAAGCATTGGAGCAACAGTTTCCCGGCACCTTGACCGGTGCGCGATTGTTAATTTGCGTCGTGTGAGCGACTCAGTCCTCCTTTCTGCACGAAGCAGACAAAACCTAGGGGCGGGGAATGATTGTACGCGCGGGGGCCACTGTTGCGTTGCTGCTGATGCCGCTGGGGACCGATGCCTTCGCTTCCCGTCACCACAGGCCCACAACGCGCATATCTTGCAGTGAGGTCAGATACTACGTCGCAAAATACTCGGCAGCCGTCGCCGAGATGTACGCTCGAAATCATGGCGCTACCGACGCACAGATCGAGCGGGCGCGACGTTGCTTGGCGTCAAACGAGACTGCCGAAACCGACCGACCACGCGCTTATACCGATTGAAGTTGATTGCCCCCAGAAACCGGATGACGGCGGCCCGGCCTGCATTCGCACCCATGGCACGAGCACAATGAATCCATCGCACCGCCAGATTTGGGCCGTATAGCTGCCTAGGTCGGTGCAAAGGGTCATCCCGGGTGGGCGCAACACCGGGAGTTTTCGATGTCCGGTTCTTTGCGATTGTGCTTCGTCAGTTTCGTTCTTCTTGAAACTCTCACGGCGCCTGCGTCCTCCAATCCTCTTGCGGATCTCTTCAACACTGCTGCAGCCCCACCTCCGGTGACTTCTCCACCGCAAGCAGAATGCGTGGGACGCCCGGGCAACTCGGCTCCCGACGGCCAACATTGGGTCTATCGACTGGACGGGCATCGCAAATGCTGGTTCCTGACCGAGGGCACCGCGAAAGTGAAGAAGATCGCTCGTCGCGCCCCCAAACCTGCCACGGCCAGTTTAGCCGAGAGGGGGACCGCGCGGCCCAGGCAGAGCGGGGTCCTCGATGCGCGCGCGGAGTTGCTGCGTTCCGCACCCGCCTTGCCTTCTCAGCCGCCTCGCGCACAGCTCAAGGTAGCTGATGCTGACCCTGATCTCGGTACAAGCACTGCTCTGGCATCGGCCGCTCTCACTGCCCAGCACAGTCGCCAGACCATGCCCTTCGGACAGAACCAAAATCAAGTCGACGTTGAACAACTTCTAGCGGCCGCGCCGGCCAACAATGTGGTAACTTCGTCCGAACTTCAGAGCGTTCCGGTCGGCGTACGCCTCGCTAAAGCCGATGGCGAGGCGACGAGCCGGACGGCAACTTGGCTCGGCGTACTGCTGATGATGCTAGGGATGCTTTCCATCCTAAGCACGAGCCGCTCGGTTGGCATCCGGTAAGATTGCGCTCCTGAAGCGCGTTGCGCTCGGCAGGACACCTTGCCGCCAAGGCGAGTCTCGCGCCGAGTTTGCCTAGGTACAGCAAACGGCGACCTAAGAGCGGACATTCTCGCGACGGCTGTTAGTGGACGTCTCGGTCCAACTCTCGCAACAGTCGATGCAAGAAGTCGCTGGCGTGGTTATATTGTGCGTCGCCGTCCAAGATCTGATGAGCGAGCGGTGACATTATTTTGCCAACAGCCTCAGGGTCAATCAGCTCGGTCCGTGATGACCACAAGTCTAACAGACGATCGGGGATGTGGTCGCTCGATCCAAATAGTTTGAGGAGCCGGCCTTCGGCGACGCCGTTATGATCATGGTGGGCTTTGGCCGCATAGAACGCGAACAACCCACGAAAGGCGTCACGGGAAACGGAAGGCTTAGCCATCGCAATGTCCCCCAAAG
>NZ_FMAI01000006.1 GCF_900094605.1 Bradyrhizobium shewense
CCGTGCACCCCAATGCGGCTTCTCGGCCTTGAGCTGCACGATCAGGGTCTCGATCTGGCTTGGCAGCTGATTGGCATAGCGGACCGGCCGCCGGGAGCGATCGCTCAGGGCCTCGAGACCGTGCTCTTTATAGCGATCGAAGATCTTGTAGCCGGTCTTCCGCGAGATGCCGAACTCGCGACAGACCTCGGACATGGCTTCTCCTTCCAGAAGCCGGGCGACAAAGCGAAGGCGTTCTTCCATGACCGAACTCGCTCTCCACGGCATCGCCACCTCCCGCAGAACAAAAGCAGAAAGTGTAACCCATGTGTCCGGTACGTTCTGTCACCTATGTCTCGGGTCGCTCACGAACGGGGTCTCCCGGTCGGGCTTTCCCGAGCAGGTGATCGGTGGACCAGGCGTTAAATCCGGACGGGCTCGACAAGCTCAAGCTCCGCATTCGGGCGTTGCGCGCCAAAACCATCGCCAATGGCTGCACCGAGGACGAGGCGCTGTCTGCCGCCGCCAAGGTTGCCGAGCTGCTGGATCGCCACGATTTGTCGCTCTCCGACGTCGAGCTGCGCGCCTCGCCGTGCGAACGGAGGGTCTACGAGACCTATCGCAAGAAGCGAATTCCCCTGGACGACTGCATCGGCGCGATCGCTCATTTCTGCGATTGCCGGGTCTGGCGCGAGAAGAACGCGACCGGCGAGAACATCTATGTGTTCTTCGGTCTCGGCGCCGATGTCGAGGTCGCGCATTACCTGGCCGAATTGATCGACGGCGCCGTGCGCGCCGAACTTGGCCGCTTCAAGACCTCGGTCGACTACGCCCGGTTCCGGCACCAGCAGCGGCATCTGGCCAATGCCTCCTTCGCACTCGGGATGGTGGGGTCCATCGCGGACAGGCTGGTGGCAATCAAGGCCAGTCGCGATCAGGTCAACGAAGGCACCGGCCGCGGGCTGGTGGTCCTCAAGACCTCAGTGGTCGACGCAGAATTCGACAAGCTCGACCTCAATCTCCGGAACCAGCGCAGCTCCGGCCGGATGGTGTCGATGACGGCCTATGAAGCCGGTGGCGCCGCCGGAGCGTCGCTGGCCATCAATCCCGGGCTTGGCGGAGCGCGGTCAGGGACCACTGCCAAAGGAAGCTGAGCGCATCAGGGCGCGTGAGCTACGCCGTGCCACACGTGCCCTACGCCCGTCTTTTTCGAGTGGGCAGCCTTGGCAAACCGAAAACCTCAGCTCTTTGGACCGCCGCCCTTCAGCGCATTCCAGGCGGCCTGATTCGCCTGATCGAACGCCTTCCGAGACTCTGCGAGTGCGGCGCTCAGGACCGACCAGGATTCGCTGCCGGCCTGCTTCAGCTTCTGCAGACGCGCTTCAGCTTCGGACGCATCGGATTTCATCTGCTTGAGCGCGGCATCGACATCGACCGTGCGGGCTGCGGTCACTTTGCCCGCGGCGTCGCGAAATTTGTCCGCAGCTTCGCGCCAGGCCTTGGCCTGTGCCGCTGCGACGTCCTTGAAAGTGGCTTGCTGCTGCTCCAACTGTTTGCCGGCGCCTTCGAAGTAGGTTTTCACCTGGGCTTCGAATCCAGCCCACTGCTTTTCCAAATCGGCCTTGGCGTCCGTCCAGGCGGCTTCACCTGCTTCCGCCTGGGTCTTGAGCATCGCCTGAAACGCGTCACGGCGCGTCGTCAGATCGGACAGAAGTTGATCCGTCTTCACCTTGGACTCGGCCTTGGCCTGACCGGCCTTGACCTCGAACGAGGCCAATGCGGCATCCATCTCGTCGATCCGCTCCTTGGCCCAATTGAGGTAAAAATGCATGCTGCTCTGCTGTGACATGGCCGTCTCCATCTGCTTGACGACGTGAGATTCCCAGAGCTTCGGCCTGCTCGTATTGACCTGTCTCAATCATGCCGTGGTCTCACGGAATTGCGCCTGCGGCAGCGCGGACTCAGCGCCTGGCAACCTCTACCTCCTGGATTCGTGGAACCCCTTGAGCGTTCAGCGCGTTTAGACGCGAATGCGAATTGCGAGGTCCACCTGCTTCAGAGCTCATCCACCCTGATCCCCGGCGACACCGTCTGGCGGCGGTGCAAGGCGCGGCACGTGGCGGTTCTGAACGATGCTGCCGCTTATTTCGCAGCCCTGCGCGAGACGCTGCTCGAGGCGGAAGATATCGTCTACATCATCGGGTGGGACATCCACAGCGAGACCAGGCTGGTCGGATCGTCGGGGCGGGCGGATGACGGCTTGCCGGAACAGCTCGGCCCATTTCTGCGTGCCCTCGTTCACCGCCGGCCGGACCTGCGGATCAACATTCTCGTCTGGGACTTCGTCTCGTTCTACGCCTCCGAACGGGAATGGAATTCCGCGGCCAAATTCACCGCCGACACGGACGGCCGCGTCCGATTTCATCTGGACCCCACGCTTCCGTTCGGTTCGGCCCAGCACCAGAAGATCGTCTGTATCGATGGTTCACTGGCGTTCGTCGGCGGGCTCGATCTGACGATCAGGCGCTGGGACACGAGCGATCATCGCGCCGATCACGAACTGCGCTGCGACCCCCAGGGCAAGCCATACCCGCCGTTTCATGATGTTCAATGCTTGGTCGACGGGGATGCTGCCGCCTCGCTGTTCGAGTTGGCCGAGGAGCGCTGGCGTGCGGCAGGCCAACAGATGCAGGATCGGCGTGCGCAAAAGAGTATGCGCTGGCCGTCGGTTGTGCCGGTCGAGGCTGAGCTCATGCCGGTTGGGATCGCCCGGACCGAGGTGGTCTGTCCTGCTGGTTCGACCATCAGGGAGGTCGAACGCTCCTTGATTGCGGCGATCCGGTCCGCGACGAGCTTCATCTACATCGAGAACCAGTTCACCAGCGCCATCAAGATCGCGCGTGAGTTGGCGGAGCAGATGCAGCGCGTGCCGTCGCTCCAGGTTCTGGTCGTCGCTCCAAAACTGCATTCCTCGTGGCTGGAATCCCAGGCCATGCAGAACGGCCGTGGCGCGTTCATCGACTGCTTCAGCGAGGCTGGCGTGGCAGATCGCATCCGCTTCGTCTACCCGGTCTCACGAGAGGGAGACACGGAAGCGGCCGTGATGGTGCACAGCAAGCTCATGATCGTCGATGACAGGATCTTGAGGATCGGCTCGGCCAATTTGAACAACCGGTCGATGGGCGCCGACAGCGAATGTGATCTGATCTTTGAAGCCGCATCCGACGAACATCGAGAGTTCGTCGCTTCAGTTCGGCATCGCCTGATAGCCCATTTTTGTGGCCCCGACGAACAGAGCGTCAGGCAAAACGACGATCGTCTTCTTGCGCTTATGGACGAGGTGTCGAAAGCCGATGGCCCGAAGACGCTGCGGGAAGTGGAAGCCTCAGTCCTGACCAGCACCCTTGCCACGATGGTTCAGCCGGTGGCGGACCCTGAGCGGCCCCTTCATCTCGAGCGGGCGGCATCGCGCATGTGGAGCACGAAGACCGTCATCGGGATCGTATCGATCGCCGTGGCGCTTTTTGGCTTGGCGATAGCCTGGTCGTACACCTCCTTAGGCGATTTCGCCGACTCGGGCCGCATCTCGAATTTGCTGTCGACTTACTCCCAATCCGTCTGGGGGCCGCCACTCGCAATCGCGGCTTTTGTCGTCGGCGGGCTGGTGGTGTTTCCGGTGCTCGTGCTCATTGCAGCAACGGCTGCCGCGCTTGGGCCATGGCTGGGTTTCGCCACGGCGATCGCCGGTGTCTTGCTCAGCGCCTTCATCCTTTTCGTGATCGGGCGCGCCCTCGGACGGCAGCGGCTTCAGCAGTTGCTCGGACGACGCGCCGCGCGGATCCAGGACCGCGTTGTCGGCAAGGGCGTCCTGGCTGTCGTCGTCATCCGGATGATTCCCATCGCACCGTTCTCGGTCGTGAATGTCGTGGCTGGCGCGAGCACGCTGCCTTTACGCGACTTCCTGCTCGGAACCCTGCTTGGCATGACGCCCGGTATTCTTGCCATGGCCGTGCTGGGGGCTCAGATCGCGGATTTGGCCCGCAATGCATCCTGGAGCAGCATGTTCCTGTTGGTGCTGGCGTTCCTGGGGTGGCTCGGCGTCTGCGCGGGCGCGCAATTCCTCGCGACCTGGCTCGCCGGGAGACGCTGATGGCGCCGGTGCGTTTCATGACGTGGAATGTGCACGGCACGTTCAATCTCAATCCGAAGTTCGATCTGGAGGGGGTCTGCTCCATCCTTCGCAAATGGGCCCCTGATGTCGTCGCGCTACAGGAGGTGGATTCGCGATCGAGGTCCGACGATCCGTTCGCGAAGCTGGCGAATGTCGTCGGCGATCACCGCGTTCACGCCAAGTCGATTGTCACTGCGGATGGCGACTACGGTCAGATGCTCCTGAGCCGCTTTCCGTTCTCCGGGGTGCCCGAAATCGTCGACGTGTCGTATCGGGAGCGCGAGCCGCGCAGGGCCATTGCCACTGGCCTCCTGACGCCGGTCGGTGACGTGCGTGTGGTTGCCACGCATCTCGGCCTGAGCATCCACGAGCGGTATGCCCAGGCACAAGCCCTGGTGAGCCTGGTGAAACCCGGAAGGACCGTCGTCCTCGGCGATTTCAACGATTGGTTTTGGGTCAAGTCGGTGCGGCGTGTGCTCGCGCAGGCCTGCCCCAACCGTACGCGGCTGCGCACCTTCCCGTCGCGCTTACCCCTTATGCGGCTTGACCGGATTTATGCGACGTCTGATAGCCGGATCGAGAAGGTCTGGACCGACGTGGAGGCGAGAGCCTTCTCGGACCATCTGCCCGTCATTGCCGATGTTGAGATTCAGGGGCCTTCGAGAGCCTAGAAAAAGCTTTGTTGTCCAGTAGCATAGCTACTGTGCATGGGGTTGTTTTCCGATATTTGTTGGAGCGGCCTTCGGGCGGGGGCGGTCAGCTTGAGTTCCAATTTGCGGGGCCGCGGGGTCCACCTTGTGGAACCCTTTCGCCGCGTCTGCGTTGTCTCCGCATGACTGAAGACCTTTCCTTCCGACGCAAACCCCTGACCCCCGAGCAGCGCCAGGCGCGCGATGCGGCACGCCGGATCGAGGCCGAAAAGGCCATGCGCGACCATGAAGAGGCGCAGAAGGCGTTTTACGCCAACAAGGAGCGGCTGAAGGCCGAACGGCTGGCGCGCGAGGCGGCGGCGGCGAAGGTCTGATCCTGCGCGAGTCCCGCCCGCAATCTTCTGACGCGATCTGTCCGGGCGATGCCGCCGGCTAGTGCCGGTTCGGCGTCCTCGTCGCGCTCCAAGCCAGCCTCAGCGCCTGGACGGCCCCTGTGAACGCACCACGGGGCGATTGCGCCTCGATGGCTTCGGCTGCGATGCGGCAATCGTCGGCGACCTTGAGCAACCCGCTTCGCGCGAGGTCCATGGTGGAGAGGGCGGCCTGCTCCAGGCAGACCCGTTCAAGCCGTCGAAACTCCCGCAGCTCTTTGTTCATGCGTCAGCTCTCGGTATGCCCCAAGCCATGCGGCGCTGAGTCTGCTTAACGATCAGTAAACGATCTCTGCCTAGCCAAGTCGGCTGGCGCCGGGCTTGTGCGGGCCATGCACGCGCCCGGCGCGGGCGCATCGGCAGGCTTGACGGCGTTTGGCTTCCGCCGGAAGCTTCAGAACTGACGTGAAGCACGGAGACGTTCGCCCCCAGCCAGTCCGACACCCATCAGCGCAAGTGCAAATGGAGCTGACCATGACCACGTTCGACAAGCGCGAGCAGGGCTTTGAGGCCAAATTCGTCCACGACGAGGAATTCATGTTCAAGGCCACCGCCCGGTCCAACAAGCTGCTTGGGCTCTGGGCTGCAGGCCAGCTCGGACTCAGCGGCGATGCCGCGGCAAGCTACGCAACCACGCTGGTGACGGACCATCTGGAGAGCCGGGCGATCGCCGATGTCGTGGACAAGGTGTCAGGCGATCTCGCCGCCAAGGGCATCGCGCGTGAGCAGGTCGCGCTGAAGCTTCAGGAGTGCCTGCATCAGGCGCTGGCGCAGCTCGAAGTGGACAAGCAATAAGGCCGACGTTGGTAACTCACTCGGCCTGCTTGCGCGTGCCGGAGTCTCCGAGCTTGTCGACATAGGCAATGCCGATCGCCGAGGCGATGAAGGTGAGGTGGATCAGCACCTGCCACATCACGCCGGTCTCGGTGAAGCCGGCGCGGTTCGAGCCGAGATTGCCGGCCTCGATGAAGGTGCGCAGCAGCGCGATCGAGGAGATGCCGATGATGGCCATGGCGAGCTTGATCTTGAGCACGCTCGCATTGACGTGGCCGAGCCATTCCGGCTCGTCGGGATGGCCCTGCAGGTCGAGCCGCGAGACGAACGTCTCGTAGCCGCCGACGATCACCATCACGAGCAGGTTCGAGATCATCACGACGTCGATCAGCGCCAGCACGCTCATCATGATCTGCTGCTCGGTGAGATCGATCGCGTGCCAGGAGAGGTGCCAGAGCTCTTTCAGGAACAGCACGATATAGACGCATTGCGCCACGATCAGTCCGAGATACAGCGGCAGTTGCAGCCAGCGCGAGCCGAAGATGATCATCGGCAGCAGGCCCAGGCGCGGCGAGGGCGAACGGGGTTCGGATTGGGGTGAAGGCTCAACCGACATTCAGGCAGCGTCCTCGCAATCGAAACGATCTCGCTTTCATCTAGCCCGATAACATGGCCGGCGAAAGACGCGCCGCGCGTCTCGCCGTCGGCGGATCGCGCCATTTCGTGCTAGCGTGCCGAACGGCCATCGCGCGACGATGTGGATCGGGAGGCGGGGAGTGACGAGGAGTGGCTTTCGCAGATGGTCCGGCGGCATCGCGCTCGCCGGCGCGATCATGGTTAGCGCGGGCACCGCGGAGGTCTCGGCGACACCGCTGACCCCGTTTCGCTACGAGGCGCAGGCGCAGCGTCATTGCCCGCGCGACAAGGTGGTCTGGCTCGACTTCAGGAAGGGCATCTACTACCGCATGGGTCAGAAGCGGTACGGCCAGGGGTTCGA
Source organism: Bradyrhizobium shewense (assembly GCF_900094605.1). GTDB lineage: Bacteria > Pseudomonadota > Alphaproteobacteria > Rhizobiales > Xanthobacteraceae > Bradyrhizobium > Bradyrhizobium shewense. The sequence goes on from NZ_FMAI01000006.1 coordinate 7,003, forward strand.
CGGCAGCTTCGTCTGCCTGAACGAGGCCCGCGACGGCCGCTATCGCCGCTCCCTGCTGGGCCTGCGCTGAGCGGCGCCTGACGCCGGCTATTTCTGCGCCGGCAGCCTGACCGGCACGTGCGGGGAGGTGCTGATGACCCGGGGGCTGCCGTCAGGATAGGAGCGGTCGCCGCGGATCAGGGATTCCAGGACCAGGAAGAATTTCTCGGCAAGCATTTGCGTCACCCTCGTTGGTGATGGCCTCTGGAAATGAGTCGAGGCACCGAACGCGGGAATTCAATCAACAGAATGGGAGCGGGACATCGGCGCATGATGCGCCGCGATGGAGCCGTGCTGGAGGGTAACGAAGCGGGGCTCAGGCAAACGCCAGTGCCACGAGGCTCGAGCAGAGCAGAACCAAGCCGCCGGCGGTCAATGCCAGGAAGCCGTCAGATACCAGGTCATGGTTGCGCATGTGACACCTGCCGCTCTCGTTTTCGATGCTCGGTCGGATCGATCAAAATTGTCCGAACGCGCCGCTTGAAAGAGGTGATGCTTGCCAATCGCGCGAGTGCCCTTAGGCCCTCGTGCGGTAACCTTCAAACGCATGGGCCAGGAAGATCCCCGCGCTTACCAGACCCATCAGTGCCGAAACCGTCTCGATCATCGTTAAATTCCAAATCCCGCCCTTGCATCCGAGAAAACGCGTGCGGCCTTGCACAGTCAAAAGAATTCCAGTGAAGGCAGCGACAATGGGGGTGGAGTGAGGATTTGGCGCAACAGAATGTCCAAGCGTGGCACAGAGTTGGTGCGATCGCTCCGTAGAACAACGGAAAAATGCGAACGTCTCGTTTACCATCCCGGCGGGATCGCTGTGGGCTCCCCATTTCCGCCGTGTTCGGGTTGCGTTATCGTTACCGCTTCCGACGCGGTGGTGGGCCGCCTCGGATTAAAGGACCGGACAGCGCTCCCCGTAGCCAAAGCGGGGTGGGTACGCCTCCGGCAAAGTGGTATTTGGGGCGCATGGGGATCCGACGGTCAGATTCGGTTTTGCGGGCCGCACGCGGTGCTGCGGCGGTCGCGGCCTGCGTTGCGCTTGCCAATTGCGCCTCCTCCAACAAATTCGCCAGCCGGGTCGATCCGAAATACGGCGTGTCCTCGAGCCCCCGGGTCGTGGCGTTCGGGGACCCGGTTCCGAAGGGCGGCGGCACCTACCGCGTCGGCAAGCCCTATGTCGTGGCGGGCCGGACCTATGTGCCGGAGGAGGACGTCAACTATCGCGCCGAGGGCATGGCGTCCTGGTACGGCGATGATTTCCACGGCCGCCTGACCGCCAATGGCGAAGTGTTCGACATGACCTCGCTGACCGCGGCGCATCCCACCCTGCCGATGCCGTCCTATGCGCGGGTGACCAATGTCTCGAACGGCAAGTCGCTGATCGTGCGCGTCAATGACCGCGGGCCCTATCACGGCAACCGCCTCATCGACGTCTCGAACAAGGCGGCCGAACTGCTTGAATTCAAAGGCAACGGCGTCGCCAAGGTCCGCGTCGAATATGTCGGCCGGGCGCCGCTCGAAGGCTCCGACGACCGCCAGCTTCTGGCGACCCTGCGCACCGGCGTTCCGGCGCCGTCGCCCTCGATGGTCCGGGTCGCCTCGGCCAAGCCCTTCGTGCCGGAATTGCCGGGATCGAGCCGCGGTGCCATTCGCGGCGACGTGCCGATGCCGGAGGGGCGGCCCTATAATCTCGGCACCACCTCCGCCGACATGGCTTCGCTCAATGCGACCTCGGAAATGTCGGCCTCGAGCCGCAATCGGGGCCGGGCGGTCCAGAACGCGCGCGCCGTGTCCTATGACGAGGACGGCCGCTACGCCGCCGAGAACGCGCCGTCATCGGCGGACGGGGCCGCCGAGGCCCGCAGCATCCTGAGCGGCCGCGGGCTCTACTAGGCCGCGCTTTCCTTCAGGAATTGCACCAGCGCCGCATTCACCTCGTCGGGCCGTTCCTGCTGTACCCAATGGCCGGCGCCCTCGATGATCAGCTTCTGCTTCAGATTGGGCAGCACGCGCTCGAGCTCGTTGACGCGCTTGGCGCCGATCAGGCCGGTGATGACGGCGTCCCGGGAGCCGGCGATGAACAGCGAGGGCTGATGGATCTGCGCATCCTGCCAGGGCGCCGTCAGCTCCCAATTGCGGTCGATGTTGCGGTACCAGTTCAGCCCGCCGCGAAAGCCGGACTTGCGGAAGCTCTCGGTGAAATAGGCCAGATCAGCCTCGCCGAGCCAGCCGGGCAGCGGCTCCTCGGTGGTGGCGTGGCTGAGAAAGCCCTTGCCCTCCTGCACGAACATGGCGGCGGTGGGATCGGCAAGGCCGCGTCCGCCGAGCACGATGCGCATGGTGCAGGCGACGTCGCGTTCCAGCTCGGCCTCGGCGACGCCGGGTGCCTGGAAGTACTGCCAGTAGAAATTGGTGACGCCGCCCTGGCGCAAGAGGTCGAGCGGCTTGCCGCGGCCGCGGAACGGCGGCGGCACGCTCAGGCCGGCGACCGCCGTGAAGATGTCCGGCCGGAACAGCGCCGCGTGCCAGGCGACCGGCGCGCCCCAATCGTGGCCGACCACCATCGCCTTGGTCTCGCCGAGCGCCTGCACCAGGCCGACCACGTCGCCGACCGTGTCGAAGATCGAGTAGGCGGCAACCTCAGGCGGCGCGGCGCTCTGGCCGTAGCCGCGCATGTCGGGGGCGACGACGTGAAACCCGGCCGCGGCGAGCGCGGGGATCTGGTGGCGCCAGGAATAGGACAGCTCCGGCCAGCCATGGCACAGCACCACCAGCGGACCCTGACCGGCTTCGCGGATGAAGAGGTCGATGCCGTTGGCCTTGATCACGCGGGTGGAAGACATCGCTTTTCCGCCTTGTTTCAGAGGTTTGGTCGAGAAACATAAGGCGCCACGATAGGGGCGCGGCGAGAATCGTGCAATCTCAGGGACAGGCGTCGAACCGCGTGTTGTTCGCATCTGTTCCAACTGTTAGAACGCCTCTCTCAGGGCTTCGCCATGGCATTTCGTCTTCCTTTGCTTCGTCGTAACTGGCTCACAGCCGGAACACTGGCGCGCGGGCTGGTCGCCGCGATTCTGGTGGCAAGCATCGGCTGGAGCGGGGCGCTTCTGGCCGCCAACCAGAGCATCCAGGGGGCCAAGAAGCCTGATGATGCCGGCTTCGACGGCGATGCCCCGACCGCGATCCTGATCGAGGCCTCCTCAGGCAGCGTGCTGTTCGAGAAGAACGCGGACGAGCTGCGCGCGCCCTCCAGCATGATGAAGCTGATGACGGCGGAGGTCGTCTTCAATGCCATCAAGAAGGGCGACATCAAGCTCACCGACGAGTACCGGATCAGCGAGAATGCCTGGCGCCGGGGCGGCGCGCCCTCTGGCGGCTCGACCATGTTTGCCGCCATCAACAGCAAGGTCTCGGTCGACGATCTCCTGCACGGCGCGATCATCCAGAGCGGCAACGATGCCTGCATCGCGCTCGCCGAAGCCATGGCCGGCAACGAGAAAATCTTCGCGGCGGACTTCATGACCAAGCGCGCCCGCGAGCTCGGCATGACCAGGTCGACCTTCGGCAACTCCAACGGCTTGCCCGATCCCGCCAACAAGATGACGGTGCGCGAGCTCGGAATCCTCGCCCGGCACATCATCCTGGACTTCCCCGAATTCTACAAACTGTTCGGCGAGAAGGAGTACACCTGGAACAAGATCCGCCAGCCCAACCGCAATCCGCTGCTCAATTCGATGGAAGGCGCCGACGGCCTGAAGACCGGTTATACGAAGGAGGGCGGCTACGGCATGGTCGGCTCGGCCGTGCAGAACGGCACGCGGCTGATCGTCGTCGTCAACGGATTGGAAGATCCCGAGGATCGCGCCACGGAAGCCAAGAAAATGCTGGAATGGGGTTTCCGCAATTTCGAGACCCGCACGTTGATCGCGGCCGAGCAGCCCGTCGGCTACGCCAAGGTGTTCGGCGGCGAGAGCCGCTCGGTCAAGCTCGTCGCCAAGACTCCGGTGAAGGTGATGGTGCACAAGAACGGCAGCGACAAGCTGATTGCGCGCGTCGTCTATAGCGGTCCGGTGCGTGCGCCGGTCGAGGCCGGCCAACGGGTCGGCGTGGTCAAGGTCTGGCGCAGCGGCAACATCGCGGTGGAGACGCCGGTCTATGCGGCCGAGGCGATCGGCACCGGCTCGACCGTGCGACGCGCGATTGACGGTGCCAGCGAGCTCGTGATCGGCATGTTCCGCGCAGGCGCCGAGAAGCTCTGATCATGAGTGAGAGCGCGCTACAGCGGCCGTCCGGACGCGGACGCTTCGTCACCTTTGAAGGCGGCGAGGGCACCGGCAAGTCGACCCAGATCAAGAAGCTTGCCGACCGCCTCAAGGCAGCAAAGCTCCGCATCCGCGTGACGCGCGAGCCGGGCGGCTCGCCGGGTGCCGAGATCATGCGTCATCTGGTGCTGTCGGGCATGGGCAAGCTGCTCGGCCCCGAGGCGGAGACGCTGCTGTTTGCCGCCGCGCGCGACGACCATGTCCGCACCGTGATCCTGCCTGCGCTCAACCAGGGCACCTGGGTGCTGTGCGACCGCTTCGCCGACTCGACGCGGGCCTATCAGGGCAGCCTCGGCCAAGTGCCTGAGGGCCTGATCAACGCGATGCAGCGGGTCACGATCGGCGATCTCAAGCCGGACCTCACCATCATCCTCGACCTGCCGGTCGAGATCGGCCTCCAGCGCGCGGCCGCGCGCCGCGGCAACAGCACGCCGGACCGGTTCGAGGGCGAGAAGCTCGGTTTCCACCAGGGCCTGCGCGAGGCCTATCGCAAGATTGCCGAGGACGATCCCGCACGCTGCGTGCTGATCGACGCCAATTCCGACCCTGACACGGTCGCAGGCCGTGTCTGGACGGCGCTGCGCGATCGTCTCCTTCCCACACCAGCCTCGGTGGTTTCCGTATGAGCCCGCGTCAGACCGAGCGCGAAACCGCCATTCCGCATCCGCGCGAGACATCGAAACTGTTCGGTCATCGCGAGGCGGAGACCGCGCTGTTGACGGCCTATCGCAGCGGCCGCATCCCTCACGCCTGGCTGATCGGCGGGCCGCAGGGCATTGGCAAGGCGACCCTGGCCTATCGCATGGCGCGCTTCGTGCTAGCCCATGGTCAACCGCTTGGGCCTTCCGTGCAGCGCGCCGAAGACCTCGCGATCGATCCCGATGACGCCGTGGCGCGGCAGGTGGCGGCCGGCTCGCATGGCGGCCTGCTGACGCTGGAGCGTACCGCCAACGACCGCGGCGTGATGCGCACCGTGATCACCGTGGACGAGACGCGCGAGACGATCGGCTTCTTCGGCTCGACCGCCGCGGCCGAAGGCTGGCGCGTCTGCATCGTCGATACCGTCGACGAGCTCAATCCGAACGCGGCCAACGCGCTGCTGAAAATCCTCGAGGAACCGCCGCAGCAATCGCTGTTCCTCTTGGTCAGCCACGCGCCCGCGCGCGTGCTCGCCACGATCCAGTCACGCTGTCGCAAGCTGCGCCTGCGATCGCTCGCCACGAATGATGTGATCGGGGCGGCGGCGTCGGCGACCGAGCTCGATCCGAACGATCCTGCGCTGCGCGAGGCGGCGGAGGCCTCCGAGGGCAGCGTTGCACGGGCTCTGACTCTCCTCGGCGGCGATGCGCTCAAGCTTCAGCAGCGCACGGCGGCGCTGCTCGCGCGCCTGCCGCAGGTCGATCCGCGCGAATTGCACACGCTCGGCGATTCGCTCGGCACCAGTGACCGCGTCGCGCTCGCGGCCTTCATCGACGGCATCGATCGCTGGATCGCGGAACGCCTGCATGCGGACGAGGCCAATGCCAACCAGAACTTGCCGCGCCTTGCGCGCCTAGCCGAGGTATGGGAAAAGATCGTCCGCGCCGCGCGCGACACCGAAACCTACAATCTGGAGCGAAAGCCCTTGGTTTTCTCGGTGTTCGGCTGGCTGGCGGACGCAACGCGCTAAAGCATGATCCGGAACAGTGCGCAGCGGTTTTCCGAAAGATCATGCGCAAATCAATAATCGAACCCAGGTTCGTCTCCAGATTTCGAGAAGCCGGTAAAGGAATTCGTCGTGGCAACGCGAGCTAAGAAAACTGCTAAAGGCAAGGGCCGCAACAAGGCTGCGAAGAAAGCCGCAAAGAAGGCCGTGAAGGCGCGTGCGTCCAAGGCCAACGCCAAGGCGGCCAAGAAAGTCAAGAAGACCAAGAAGGCCACGGCCAAGAAGGGCGCGAAGAAGAGCGCCGTGAAGACGGCAAAGAAGGCGGTCAAGAAGGCTGCGAAGAAGCCGGCCGTCGCCAAGAAGGCCGTGAAGAAGGCCGCCAAGAAGCCAGCCAACAAATCAGCCAAGATCCCCGCCAAGTCGCCTGCGAAGACGGTGGCCAAGAAGGCGAGGGTGGTCGCGCCTGTGATCGCAGCGCCGGCCCCCGTCGCCACGCCGCCGAAGGCTGCCAAACCGAAGGCCCCGCGCGCGCCGAAGCCGGCTGCAGCACCGCAAGCCGCAGCGCCCGCAGCCACACCAAAGGCTGCCGCGCCCGTTGCCGCCCCCGCACGCGACAACGTCTTCTACATCACGACCGCAATCGCTTACCCCAACGGCAGCCCGCATATCGGCCACGCATATGAGACGATCGCGACCGACGTGCTGGCACGCTTTGCGCGGCTCGACGGCAAGGACGTGTTCTTCCTGACCGGTACCGACGAGCACGGCCAGAAGATGGTACAGACGGCGGCCGGCGAGAACATGGCCGTCTCCGCGCTCGCTGCCCGCAATGCCGGTCGCTTCAAGGAGATGGACGAGCGTCTGAACGTGTCGTTCGACCGCTTCATCCGCACCACCGAGGAGCAGCATCATCGCTCGAGCCAGGAGATCTGGCGCCGCATGGAAGCGAACGGCGATATCTATGCCGACATCTATGCCGGCTGGTATTCCGTGCGGGACGAGGCGTATTACGCCGAGGATGAAACGCGCTTGAACGATGACGGCGTCCGGCTCGGCCCGCAGGGCACGCCGGTCGAATGGGTCGAGGAGAAGAGCTATTTCTTCCGCCTGTCGGCATACCAGGACAAGCTGTTAAAGCTTTACGCGGATCAGCCTGACTTCATCGGGCCAGACTCCCGCAAGAACGAGGTGGTGAGCTTTGTCAGAGGCGGCCTGCGTGATCTCTCGATCTCGCGCACCACCTTCGATTGGGGCGTCAAGGTGCCTGGTGACGAAGAGCACGTGATGTATGTCTGGGTCGACGCGCTGACCAACTACATCACCGGCGTCGGCTTCCCCGACGAGAACGACGGAAACTGGCGCTATTGGCCGGCCGACGTGCACATCATCGGCAAGGACATCATCCGTTTCCACGCGGTGTATTGGCCGGCGTTCCTGCTGTCGGCCGGGATTCCGCTGCCGAAGCGGGTCTATGCCCACGGCTTCCTGTTCAGCAGGGGCGAGAAGATGTCGAAGTCGGTCGGCAACGTCGTCGATCCCTTCAATCTTGCCGACCAGTACGGCGTCGACCAAGTGCGCTATTTCTTCCTGCGCGAGGTGCCGTTCGGACAGGACGGCAACTACAATCACGAGGCCATCGTGGCGCGCATCAACGCCGATCTCGCCAACGATCTCGGCAACCTCGCGCAGCGTTCGCTGTCGATGATCGCCAAGCAACTCGGCGGCGTGTTGCCCGAGCCCGGCGAATTCAGCGACAACGACAAGGCAATCCTGGCGATGGCCGACGGCATGGTCGCCGCGTCACGCGCGGCCATGGCGACGCAGCAGATCCATCACTGGCTCAACGCCGTCTGGGCCGTGGTCGCGGAGGCCAACCGCTATTTCGCGGGCGAGGCGCCGTGGGCGCTCGCCAAGACCGATCCGGCCAGGCAGAAGACGGTGCTCTACGTCACCGCCGAAGTCGTGCGCCAGATCGCGATCCTGGCGCAGCCCGCGATGCCGACCGCCTCGGGATTGCTGCTCGACAGCCTCGGCATCCCGGACGGGCAGCGCAACTTCGCCATGCTCGGCGGTGCCAAGCGCATCGCGCCCGGCTCGACCCTGCCGGCGCCGACGCCGGCGTTCCCGCGCTACATCGAGCCGGCAGCCTAGGACGTTTGCGCGATGCTGGTCGACAGCCACTGCCATCTGGATTTTCCGGATTTTGCGGAAGATCTCGACGGGATCGTATCGCGGGCACGCGCGGCCGGCATCGGCCGCATGGTCACGATCTCGACCCGGGTGCGGAAGCTCGACCAGCTTCTGGCCATCACTGAGCGCTATGACGACGTCTACTGCTCGGTCGGCACTCATCCGCACAATGCGGATGAGGAGGACGGTATCGCATCGGATGAGCTGGTTGCGCTGACGGAGCATCCCAAGGTCGTCGCGCTCGGCGAAGCCGGGCTGGACTATTTTTACGACAACGGCTCGCCAGAGGCGCAGGCGAGGGGCTTTCGCGCCCACATCGCCGCCGCCCGCACCACCGGCCTGCCGCTGGTGATCCACACCCGCGAAGCCGACGAGGACTGCGCGCGCATCCTGGAAGAGGAGGCGGGCAAGGGCGCGTTTCGCGCCGTGCTGCATTGTTACACCGGCGGGCGCGAGCTGGCGCTGAAGGCGGTGTCGCTCGGGCTCTATATCGGTTTCACGGGCATCCTGACCTTCAAGAAATCAGAGACTTTGCGGGCGCTGGCGGCCGAACTGCCGGCCGATCGCATCCTGGTCGAAACGGACTCGCCCTATCTTGCGCCCGGCAAGTTCCGGGGAAAACGCAACGAGCCCGCTTATGTGGTCGAGGTCGCCAAAGTGCTGGCCGAGACGCGCGGCGTATCGTTTGACGAGATCTCGCGCCAGACCAGCGAGAACTTCTTCCGCCTGTTCTCGAAGGTGAAAGCTTGAAACCGGGAGCCGCATGACGCTGACGCTGACGATCCTGGGCTGCGGCTCCTCCGCCGGCGTGCCGCGCCCGGCGCTGGGCTGGGGCGCCTGCGATCCCAACAATCCCAAGAACCGCCGCCGCCGCTGCTCGCTGCTGGTCGAACGGACCTCCGAGCACGGCACCACGCGCATCGTGATCGACACCTCGCCGGACCTGCGCGAGCAATTGCTCTCGACCAATGTCGATCATATCGACGCGGTGTTCCTGACGCATGAGCATGCCGATCAGACCCACGGCATGGACGATTTGCGTTCGGTCGTGATGCACATGCGCCGTCGTATCCCGACCTATTTCAACCAATCGACGGCCAAGGACATCCTGTCGCGGTTCTCATATTGCTTCATCGCGCCGGAGGGCAGCGATTATCCGCCGATCCTGACCCGGCATTCGATCGAGGCGGGCGAAAGCCAGACCGTACTGGGGAAGGGCGGCGCCGTGGAGTTGACGGCCTTCCTGGTGCAGCACGGCAACATTCCCGCGCTCGGCTATCGCATCGGGGATGCGGCCTACACGCCCGACCTCAACGACATCCCGCGCGAGAGCTGGGGTGCGCTGGAAAATCTGGACCTCTGGATCGTCGATGGCCTGCGCTACACCAACCATGTCAGCCATTTCAGCATCAACGACGCGCTGTCCTGGATCGAACGGTTCAAGCCGAAGCGCGCGGTCATCACCAACATGACGGCCGACGTCGATTACGAAGTCATCCGGCAATCGCTGCCCGCGGGCGTCGTGCCCGCTTATGACGGGCTGCGGCTGGAAACGCACTGAACCTGCGGTAGAAATTCCCGCCACAAGCGGGCATAGTCCTTGCTTGCACCGGTTGCATCATGTTGATCTAACGTCTGAAAGACAGACGTTGGGCAAGAGCGATATTGAAGAGGATCGGCGGCACGAGATATGTGACCGCCGGGTCGGCTGTATCGCCCACATGTGAGATGGGGATCGCGTGGCAGGGGACGATGTAACGGCTGGGGGACTGGTGCGCCGCGCTCTGGATCTCCTTTATCTCGGGGCAGGCTACGCCGCCGGCGTCTTCCTGGTTGCGATCTTTGCAATCATGATGACCATGTCGGTCGGGCGCCAATTTGCGATCAACATTCCCGCCGGCGATGATTTCGCGTCCTGGTGCATGGCCGCGATGGCGTTCCTCGGCCTGGCCCATACCTTCAAGCGCGGAGAGATGATCCGCGTCGGCCTGCTGCTGGAACGTCTGCACGGGCGGACCAAGCAGATCGCGGAGATCGTGGCGCTCGGGATCGCCACCGCCTTCGTTCTCTATTTCACCCGCTATGCCGTGCAGATGACCTACGATTCCTGGCGCTTCAACGATATGGCGCAGGGCGTCGTCGCGCTTCCGCTCTGGATTCCGCAGCTCGGCTTCGCCGGCGGTCTTGCGATCCTGTCGATCGCGTTGATCGATGAAATGGTCAATGTCGTCGCCGGCAACCGGCCGACCTACGAAAAGGGCTCGCCGAACGAGACGCCGGACGAGTTCATCGAGCGCATCTCGCAAGGCGGCGGAGGTTGACCATGGCCAATCTCGGCATGATCGAGCTGTCGTTCATCCTGCTCGGCGTCATGATCCTGCTGCTGGGAAGCGGCGTCTGGATCGCGGTCTCGCTCGGGCTCGTCGGCTTCGTGGCGATGGCGTTGACCACGAGCCTGCCGCTCGGCGCCGTGCTCGCCACCACCACCTGGAGCGCCACCGCGTCGTGGACGCTGGCCGCGTTGCCGCTGTTCATCTGGATGGGCGAGATCCTCTTTCGCACCAAATTGTCGGAAGAGATGTTCCGGGGCTTGTCGCCGTGGGTTCAGTGGCTGCCCGGGCGCCTGACCCATGTGAACGTGATCGGCTGCGGCATCTTCGCCGCGGTGTCGGGCTCTTCGGCCGCGACCTGTGCGACGATCGGCAAGATCGCGCTGCCCGAGCTCGACAAGCGCGGCTACGACAAGGGCTTGAGCCTCGGATCGCTCGCAGGCTCCGGCACGCTCGGCCTCCTGATCCCACCCTCGATCCCGATGGTGGTCTACGCGGTCACGGCGAATGTCTCCGTGCTTCAGGTGTTCCTCGGCGGATTCCTGCCGGGTGTGCTCGTGATGGTGCTCTATTCGGGCTACATCATCATCTGGTCGCTGCTCAATCCGAAGAAGATTCCGCCGCGCGATCCTCCGATGCCGTTCCGGCAGAAGCTGCGCGAGTCGGCGAGACTTGCGCCCTGCCTGTTGCTGATCTTGGCGGTCTTCCTCTCGCTCGTGCTCGGCTTCGCGACGGCGACGGAATGCGCCGCATGGGGCGTCGCCGGCGCGCTGCTGCTGGCGTGGTGGAGCGGCACGCTGACGCGCAAGAACTTCCTCGAGAGCATCATGAGCGCGACGCGCCTGACCTGCATGATCATGCTGATCCTGGCAGGCGCAGCCTACACCACCGCCGCGATGGCCTATACGGGCATTCCGGCCGCACTCGCCACCTGGGTCCAGGGGCAGCAGCTCACGCCGGGCATGCTCGCGCTGTATCTGAGCATCATGTACATCATCCTCGGCTGCCTGATCGACGGCATCTCGATGATCGTCCTGACCGCCGTCATCGTGCTGCCGATGGTCAGGCAGGCTGGTCTCGACCTGGTCTGGTTCGGCGTTTACCTCATCATCCACGTCGAGATGGCGCAGATCACGCCGCCGGTCGGATTCAATCTTTTCGTGCTCCAGAACATGAGCGGGCGCGACACGTTCACCGTTGCGCGCGCAGCGTTTCCGTTCTTCGTCCTGCTGCTCGTTGCCGTGTTTATCATCACGGAGTACCCGCAGATCGTGATGTTCCTGCCCAAGCTCGCTTTCCCAGACTGAGCGTACCGGTGTTCAAATTGACTGTGAGGAGAAGCCTGATGATGTCTCGTTTGTTTCGCGCATTCTTGGCCGCCGGCGTGGTCGTTGCCGCGACACCCGCTTTGGCTCAGACCAAATGGAATCTGCCGGCAGCGTATCCCGCCGACAATCCGCACTCCGAAAACCTGGTCGCCTTCGCCAAGGACGTCGAAGCCGCCACGTCCGGAAAGCTCCAGATCACGGTTCATCCCGGCGCCTCGCTGTTCAAGGCACCGGACATCAAGCGCGCGGTGATGACCGGGCAGGCGCAGATGGGCGAGGTGCTGCTCTCGATCCACGAGAACGAGGACCCGATCTTCGGCATCGACGTCGTACCGTTCCTGGCGACCAGCTTCCCGGACGCGATGAAACTGTATCAGGCTTCCAAGCCTGCGATCGCCAAGAAGCTCGATGCGCAGGGTCTCAAGCTGCTGTTCGTCGTGCCGTGGGCGCCGCAGGGGGTCTATGTCAACAAGCCGCTCGCCACGATCGAAGACATGAAGGGTTTGAAATGGCGGGCCTACAATGTCGGAACCTCGCGCATCGGCGAGCTGGTCGGTGCGCAGTCGGTCACGATCCAGGCCGCGGAATTGCCACAGGCGCTCGCGACCGGCGTGGTGAATTCCTTCATGTCGTCGGGCGGGACGGGCTACGACGCGAAGGCGTGGGAGTCGCTGAAGTATTTCTATGACGTGCAGGCCTGGATTCCCAAGGACTACACTTTCGTCAACAAGGCCGCGTTCGACGCGCTCGACAAGCCGACCCAGGAGGCCATCCTGAAGGCGGCGGCAACGGCGGAGACCCGCGGCTGGAAGGCCTGGCAGGACAAGAGCACCTGGTACATCGATCAGCTCAAGGCCAAAGGCATGACCGTCGAGCCGCCGAGCCCGGCGTTGAAGGCCGGCTTCCAGAAGATCGGCGAACAGCTCACGACCGACTGGCTCAAGAAGGCGGGGGCCGATGGCCAAGCCGTCGTCGACGCCTACAAGAAGATGTGAGGACTGATGTCTTCCGCCCGCCACGTGCTCGTGCGGGCGGAAGACTCTCAGACGATATTCAGGCCGAGATCGCCTTCACTGATCCCACTTCGTTGCGCAGCAGGAACTTTTGGATCTTGCCCGTGGACGTTTTCGGGATCGGCCCGAACACGACGGCCTTCGGCGTCTTGAAGCCCGACATGTGTTTGCGGCAGAACGCGATGATGTCGGCTTCGCTCGCGCTGGCGCCGTCCTTCAACTCGACGAAGGCGCAGGGCACTTCGCCCCATTTCGGATCGGGCTTTGCAACCACGGCGGCAAACAGCACGGCCGGATGCTTGTAGAGGATGTCCTCGACCTCGACGGAGGAGATGTTCTCGCCGCCGGAAATGATGATGTCCTTGGAGCGGTCCTTGATGATGACGTAGCCGTGCTCGTCAAGTACGCCGAGATCGCCGGTGTGAAACCAGCCGCCTTCGAATGCTTCCTTGGTCGCCGCCTCGTTCTTGAGATAGCCCTTCATCACGATGTTGCCGCGGAACATGACCTCGCCGATGGTCTCGCCGTCGCGCGGCACCTCTTGCATCGTCTGCGGATCGATGACGGTGACGCCTTCCTCGAGCGGGTAGGGCACGCCCTGCCGGCGCTTCATGCGTGCGCGTTCAGCAGGCGGAAGCTCATCCCAGCCGGGCTGCTCGGCGCAGACGGAAGCGGGGCCGTAGACCTCGGTCAGGCCGTAGACATGGGTCAGCTTGATGCCGATGCTCTCTGCACCTTCGAGCACCGCGACCGGCGGTGCAGCGCCGGCGATCAGGCCGACGACGCGGCGCGCGGCGTTGCCTTTGGGCGCGTCGGGTGCGTTGATCAGCGTGTTGTAGACGATCGGCGCGCCGCACATGTGGGTGACGCCGTGCTGCTTGATCAGCTCGAAGATCCTGGTCGGCTCGACCTTGCGCAGGCAGACATTGATGCCGGCGGCAGCGGCGATGGTCCAGGGAAAGCACCAGCCGTTGCAGTGGAACATCGGCAGCGTCCAGAGATAGACCGGATGCTGGCCGAGATTGCCGGCAAGGATGTTGCTGACGGCGTTCAGATAGGCGCCGCGATGATGGGTGACGACGCCCTTCGGATTGCCGGTCGTGCCCGAGGTGTAGCTCAGCGCGATCGCGTCCCACTCGTCCTGCGGCGGAATCGCCGTGAACGCAGGATCGCCTTCCGCGACTGCGGCTTCATATTCGATCTCGCCGATGCGACTGCCGCCTTTGAATGATGCGTCGTCGACGTCGACGACGAATGGCTTTGGCCCGCTCATCTGCGCCAGCGCGTCACTTATGACGCCCGAAAACTCGGGATCGACCAGGATGATCTTCGCGCCGCCATGGTCGAGCTGAAACGCGATCGAAGGCGCATCGAGGCGGATGTTCAGCGCGTTGAGAACGGCGCCGGTCATGGGCACGGCAAAATGCGCCTCGTTCATCGCCGGGATGTTCGGCAGCATCGCCGCCACGGTGTCGCCGACGCCGATGCCCTTGCGCGCGAGCCAGGACGCAAAACGCTTGCAGCGCTCATAGGTCTGCGCCCAGGTGAAGCTGCGGCCCTCGTAGACCGTGCTGACATGATCGGGATACACGGCGGCGCTGCGCGCGAGGAAGCTTAACGGGCTCAGCGGCACGTAATTGGCAGGCGTCTTGTCGAGGCCGATATTGTACTGGTTCTGCCGCTCACTCATCGACACCCTCCGTCAAACGCCTCAAAGGAATCCGATCGAGATCCACGGGAAGATCGCGACGATGATCAATCCCACCAGCAGCGCCAGCAGATAGCCCCAGATCGGGCGGATGCCCTCGGCCGGATCGACGCGTCCGATGGCGCAGGCAGCATAATAGCCGACACCGAAGGGCGGGGCGAATAGTCCGATGCCCATGGCGAGAATGATCACCATGGCGTAGTGCACCTCGTGCACGCCGACGGCCCGGGCGATCGGAAACAGCAGTGGGCCGAACAGCACGATCGCCGGGATGCCCTCCAGCACGCTGCCGAGGATGGTGAAGGCCAGGATCGAGACGGCGATGAAGGTCGCCGCTCCCCCGGGCAGTCCGGTCATGGCCGCCGCCAGCGAGCGCGAGAAGCCGGATTGGGTCAGGCCCCAGGCCATGCCGGTCGCCGTGCCGATGATCAGCAGGATGGCGCCCGACAGCGCCGCGGTCTCGACCAGCATCGGGAACAGACGCGACCAGTCGAAGCGGCGGTAGACGAGGAGGCCGACCAAGGCGCCATAGACGATGCCGATGGTGGAGACCTCGGTCGCGGTCGCGATGCCCTCGACGACGGCGTAGCGGATCACGAAGGGCAGCGCGAGCGCGGGCAGGGCGATGACGAAGGTCTTGCCGATCTCGCCACCGCTGGCGCGGCGCACGTGACTCATGTCCTCGTGGCGGTAGCGCCACCATACCAGCATGCAGAGCGTGATCGCGAGCACGACGCCGGGCAGCAGGCCGCCGGTGAACAGGGCGGCGATCGAGACGCCCGTCACCGAGCCGATCGTGATCAGCACGAGGCTCGGCGGAATGGTTTCGGTTTGGGCTCCGGTGGCCGCCAGCAGCGCGACGAGATCGCCGGGCTTGGCGCCGCGCTGCTTCATCTCCGGAAACAGCACGGGCGCAACGGCCGCCATGTCCGCGGCCTTGGCGCCGGATATGCCCGAGACCAGGTACATGGCGCCGACCAGCACATAATGCAGGCCGCCGCGGACATGGCCGAGCAGGCTCGCCAGGAACGCCACCATGGCCCGCGCCATGCCGGTCATCTCGATCAGGAGCCCCAGGAACACGAACAGCGGCACCGAGAGCAGGATGAGGTGGCTCATGCCCTCGTCCATCCGCCCGACCAGCACCATGACCGGCGTGCGCGTGGTCAGCGCGAGATAGCCGAAGATCGCAAGGCCGAAGCCGAAGGCAATGGGAACGCCGGCGAAGACGCAGAAGCCGGCGACGCCGACGAAGAAGATGACGAGGTTGAGATTGCCGAGCGGCCGCAGCAACGGCTCCGCCAGCCAGAACAGGCCGATGATGACGGCAACGCTGACGACGGCGGCTGCGACCATCCGGTAATCGGCCGCGCGCAGCAGCCGCAGCAAGGCAAAGACCGCCATCAGCCCGATTCCGGCCGGCAGCGCGGCGGCGCGCCACATATTGGAGATCTGCAGCGCCGGCGTCGTGATGTAGCTTTCCTCATAGGCGTAGTCGCAGGCGGGCCAGACGATCAGGATCAGGAACGCCAGCGCCGCCGAGGTCGCGACCAGATCGAGATAGGCCCGCATGGCAGGCGTGGCGCTGGCGACGATCGCGGTCATGCGCATGTGCTCGGAGCGGCGGAACGCCACCGCTGCGCCCAGCATGGCCAGCCACAGGAACAGGATCGAGGCGAGCTCGTCCGACCAGATCAGCGGCCGGTGCAGGCCGTAGCGCGCGACTACGCCTGCAAACAGGATCACGATCTCGGCAACGACCAGGATCGCCGCCGGGATTTCGACGACGAGACCGAGCGCGCGCTCGAGCGAAGCCAGCAAGGAAGGTCGGCGAGGGGACTGAAACGCCGCCTCGCCCACCACTCCGGTCACCTCGACCTCGACGTGAGCCATGATGGCCCCAACGCGTTATGACAGCTTGCCGACGGCCTTTTCCAGGAGGTCCCAGGCCTGATCGCCATACTTGCCCTTCCACTCGGCATAGAAGCCGGCGGTCCGCAGCTTGTCGCGGAACGGCGCGACCGTGGGCTGATTGAAGGTCAGGCCCTTGGCCGCGAGCTCCTGCTGCAGATTGGCGTTGAGCTTGGCGGTGTCCTCACGCTCCTTGACGGCAGCGGCGTTGATGTTCCTGGCGACGACGGTACGCACGTCCTGCGGCAGCTTCTCCCAGGCGCGGCGGTTGGCCAGGAACCAGAAGCCGTCCCACATGTGGTTGGTCAGCGAGCAGTACTTCTGCACCTCGTAGAGCTTGGCAGTCGAGATGATCGCCAGCGGGTTCTCCTGGCCTTCGACAATCTTGGTCTGGAGCGCCGAATAGACCTCGCTGAAATTGATCGAGGCCGGCGCCGCGTCGAACGCCTTGAACATCGAGGTCCACAGCGGCGACACCGGCACGCGGATCTTGAAGCCCTTGAGGTCATCAGGCCCGGTGACCGGCTTGCTCGACGAGGTGGTCTGGCGGAAGCCGTTGTCCCAGATCTTGTCCATGACCTCGAGGCCGGCCTTCTTGATCTCGCCGCGGACATGGGCGCCGAGGTCGCCGTCCATGGCCTTCCAGACCGTGTCGTAGTCCGGGAACGCGAAGCCGATGCCGTTGATGGAGGCCGCCGGCACCAGGGTCGACAGGATCAGGCCCGACAGCGTGAAGAACTCGACGCCGCCGGAGCGGATCTGGCTCAGCATGTCGGTGTCGGACCCGAGTTGGTTGTTCGGGAAGATCTGGAGGTCGAACTTGCCGTTGGTCTCGGTCTTGATCGCCGCCGCCATCTCCTTGGCGCGTACGTTCAGCGGATGGGTGTCCGGCAGGTTGTTGGCGTATTTGTAGGTGAACTCGGCGCTCTGGGCGCGGGCCACATGGGGCGCACCGATGCCGCCCAGGACCGCGGTCGCGGCGGAGGCCTTGAGAAGCGTGCGTCGGGAAAAACTCATGGGTCTGCTTCCTCGGAAGTTTGTTGTTGTTCTGAGCCGCAAACCTATACGGACGGAAGGCCTGAAGGTCATCTGCGATCTCGCGAGGCCTCGCTTATTGCAGCCGGACAAGGTCACGGCAATATCGGCTTTCGCAGAGATGGGCCGGATTCAAAATCTGAAAAACAACCCCATGCACAGTAGCGGTCGAGAACCGGGGCGGCATCGAGGCCCGGACTGAAAATCGCGCTTCGGCGAAGGTGCGGTGACAGGAATTCCGTCTAAATAACTGATCTGATTGTATATAAATATATTCCATAATATACCTTATGCGAATTATAGATTAGGCTATATCCGCTTGCGACCCGCCTGTCGGATCTCGCCTGAACTGAGCCCCTGTCGCCAAACCGGTGCGTCTGTTCCGCCGGCGAAGGACGTGCGGCCACTGCCCCGGCCGTGCGGCTATGCGGTTCTGGAGTGCAGCAGCGCGTCACTCCGCCGAAAGCGATCGCAGCCATGCCAGCCGTGAGATCGCGCGCTCGGCAAGTTGCTGCAGGCTTTCCAGGTGGGCCGCGTCGCTCGACCGCTCGGCGCCGTCGAGGTAGCCGTCGACCAGCGCTTCGGCGATCTCCAGCGGACCTTTGTGCTCCATGGATGCCGGATAGCTCCCGAGGCCCACGGTGGCGTCGGCCATCTCGATCGTCTGCTGGCGAATGTCCCGGGTCCGGATTGCTGCTGGCCCGCTCAGGCGTTGTTCCATGTCGCCGAGCTGCATGACCAGGCGAAGCTCGAGCCTTTGCGCATCAATTTGCCGCAGAGGCACGGACGATGCCTCGGCGCCGCTCCGTTCGTGCTCGCGATGATAGGCACGGCGCCTCTCCTTCCGCAGCGTGGCGACATGGCCGAGCTCTTCCTTGGCCATCGCCTCGGACGCCTTCTTGATATCGGGATCATCGGAGTAGGCGGCGAGATAGGACCAGAACGCAAAGGCGCGCTCCTCGTTGCGGACGGCCATCGCAAGCGCGCGGTACGGCGTCATCAAGCGGGACGTTCTCACCTGGGCGGCAGCTTCCGGATCGAGCGTCTCCGGCGCCTCCCAGCGCACCAGAGCTGAATCCGGGCTCTTGCCGCGCCGCGATTGCGACCAGCGTGTGACGCTGTCGACATGCTCGCGCTCGGCGGCCGCGAGCTTCGTGAACACGTCAGCGAGATCATCCTTGCCCTGCCCGCGCATGTCTTCAGCAAGAGCATCATACCTTTTGGCTGCCTCCTGCTCCATTGCATGCGCTAGCGCAAAGAGTTCATCGAGCGATTGCAATACACCTGCGGGCTCAGCGCTCAGCAATGAAGTGCGCAGGAATGGCATGGCAAGGACTCCAAATGCAGGCTTCTGATTCAGCTCAGCGCGAATACAAATATTTTTGCTGGCCTTGACAGATGTGGGCACGCGCGATGACTTTGACACGTCAGCGACGACAAATCATCGAAGAAGAATCTCAAGGCCCGCGCGTCCCGGTGGGTCGCGCAGATCGCATTTGAATCGATATGTTGAAGCGACCGGATGACGATACCGCCTTCACAAGGCGTGCAGCGCTAGCGCTTGCGGGCTTGCTGCTGATATGTCTGGCGTACATCTCGCCCGCATGCGCCGCCGGTGACTTACCAACATACCTGCCGAAGCTTACGCCTGCCGAATTTTTCCCCGATGCGGATCGTTTCGGCCCGCCGCAAGGCGATCCGCCCATCGTACCAGTGTACCGCGGCGACCAGCTCCAGGGATTCGTTTTCCTCAACTCCGATTTCGCGAACTCCGTCGGGTACTCGGGCAAACCGATTCACTTGCTGGCCGGGATCGATCCGAAAGGCGTCATCACCGGCATCAAGCTCGTCGATCACAAGGAGCCGATCGTGCTGGTCGGCATTCCGGAAGCGCGCATCGTCGCCGCCATGAACTCCCTGATCGGCAAGGACATGAAGCCGGTCGCAAGTGGTGCAGAGAAACCGCCGCAGGTCGATATCGTGAGCGGCGCGACCGTCACCGTGCTGGTGATGGGCGACAGTGTCGTCCGCGCGGCGTCAAAGCTCATTCGGAGCGGTCGCGTCGGTGGCGGTGACGGCGCGGCGGCTTCGGCGGCCCTTCCCCCTGTCATCAAGACGCTCGATCTCGAGCGCAGTGAAGTGCGCGACTGGGAGAGTCTCGTCGGCGATGGCTCGGTGCGCCGGCTTCATCTCGGCATCGGCGATATCAACGAAGCCTTTGCGAAGTCCGGCAGCGCCGCGGCGGGCCAGTATCCCGAACCGGGTGACGCGAGCGATACCTTCATCGACCTCTACGTGGCGCTCGTGACCGCGCCCACGATCGGCCGCAGCCTGCTTGGCGCCGACGGCTATCAGCGGCTGAAGGACAGCCTGAAGCCCGGGCAGCAGGCCATCGTCGTTGCCGGCAACGGCCCCTACTCCTTCAAGGGTTCAGCCTACGTCCGCGGCGGTATCTTCGATCGCATCGAAATCCTGCAGGAAGGCAACAGCACCCGCTTCCGCGACCGCAACCACACCCGTCTCGGCGCACTGGACGCTGTTGGCGCGCCCGAGTTCAGGGAAATCGGCCTGTTCGTCACCCCGCCTGAGTTCACCCTGGATCCGACGCAGCCGTGGCAGCTTCAATTGCTGGTGCAACGCAGCCTCGGCGGCCGCGACAAGGCGTTCCTGACTTTCAATCTAGGCTACACCCTGCCCGACAGTTATATACGCCGCGAGCAGCGTGCGGTGACGGTACCGGAGAGCGCGGCGCCTCCGGCCTCGCAGCAGGCCACCGCTGCGTCCGCCCCGCCCCTGGATGCAGACGAGCCGTTGTGGATGCGGATCTGGCGGTCGAGCACCGTCTCGATCGGCATCACCGCGTTCATGCTGGCCACCCTCACCGGCATCTTCTTCTTCCAGAATCTGCTCGTGCGCCGCCCGGTGTTCTACACCTGGGTGCGGCGGGGCTATCTCGCCCTCGTTCTGGTCTGGCTTGGCTGGTACGCCAACGCGCAGCTCTCCGTGGTCAACGTCGTCACCTTTACCAATGCGCTGGTGACGGGCTTCCGCTGGGAATTTTTCCTCGCCGCTCCGCTGATCTTCATTCTGTGGGCTGCAACGGCCGGCGGGCTTCTGTTCTGGGGCCGCGGCCCGTTTTGCGGCTGGCTGTGTCCCTTTGGTGCGCTCCAGGAGCTCACCAACACGGCCGCGAAATGGCTGAAGGTGCCGCAGGTAACGGTGCCGTGGGGGCTGCACGAACGTCTATGGCCGATCAAGTACATCATCTTCCTCGGTCTGTTCGGCCTGTCGCTCTATTCGGTCGAGATGGCCGAGCGGTTCGCCGAGGTCGAACCGTTCAAGACCGCGATCATCCTGAAGTTTTCGCGAAGCTGGCCGTTCGTGGCCTACGCAGTCGCCCTGCTCGTCATTGGACTCTTCATCGAACGCTTCTTCTGCCGCTACCTCTGCCCGCTCGGCGCCGCGCTCGCGATCCCCGGCCGCATCAGGACGTTCGAATGGCTCCGCCGCTGGGAAGAATGCGGGTCACCCTGCCAACGCTGCGCCAAGGAATGCCCGGTGCAGTCGATCCATCCCGAGGGGCACATCAACGTCAATGAGTGCATCTACTGCATGCATTGTCAGGAACTCTATTACGACGATCACCGCTGCCCGCACATGATCCAGGTGCGGCTCAAGCGCGAGAAGTTCGCGGCGATGTCCTCGCCCGCGATGCGCTCAGGCGGCAAGGGTCCCGCGACCGTCATCACCGCTGGCGGCAAGCCTGTCGGCGCTTCACCCGTCAACTCTCCACCCCCTAACTGAACTGGAAGCCGAGGAGGCAATCATGAGCGAGAACGAAAAGGCAAAGGGCGTCAGCCGACGAACTGTGCTGGGAACGACGGCGGCCGCAGCGGGCGTGGGCCTGGCTGGCGGAGCGGCGATGAAGGACGGCGGTTTCGTCTCGTCTGCGGATGCGCAGACCAAGGCGGCTGCACCGAAGGCCCCTCCTGCCCGGTCGGCCGTGCTGAAGACCGAGGTCGCGCCCGGCGAGCTCGACGAATATTACGTGTTCTTCTCGAGCGGCCAGTCCGGCGAGATGCGCATCGTCGGCCTTCCGTCGATGCGCGAATTGATGCGTGTTCCGGTGTTCAACCGCTGCAGCGCGACCGGCTGGGGCCAGACCAATGAAAGCCTCAAGGTTCTGACCGAGGGGCTGCAGCCCGCGACCCGCGAATTCCTCAAGGATCGCGGCGGCACCTACATGAACGGCGACCTCCACCACCCCCATATTTCGTTCACGGACGGCACCTATGACGGGCGCTACGCCTTCATGAACGACAAGGCCAACAGCCGCGTCGCGCGGGTGCGGCTCGACGTGATGAAGTGCGACAAGATCATCGAGCTGCCGAACCAGCATACGGTGCACGGTTTGAGGGTGCAGAAATATCCTCGGACCGGTTATGTGTTCGCCAATGGCGAAGATGGAGTGCCGCTGCCGAACGACGGCAAGATCCTCAACGACTCCAAACAATATCGCTCCATCTTCAGTGCGATCGACGGCGACACCATGAAGGTGGCCTGGCAGGTGATCGTCAGCGGCAACCTCGACAACGTCGACGCCGACTATCAAGGCAAGTACGCCTTCGCGACCTGCTACAACGGCGAGGAAGGCGTCACGCTGGCCGAGATGACCGCCAGCGAGCAGGACTGGGTCGTGCTCTTCAACCTCAAGCGGATCGAAGAGGCCGTGAAGAAGGGCGACTTCAAGGAAATGAACGGCGTGCCCGTGATCGACGGACGCAAGGGCTCGCCCTACACGCGTTACGTCCCGGTCTCGAACAATCCGCACGGCATGAACACGGCTCCGGACGGCATCCATATCGTGGCGGCCGGAAAGCTCTCGCCCACCGTGACCGTGATGGACGTCCGCCTGTTCGACCAGTTGTTCGATGACAAGATCAAGCCGCGCGACGTCGTCGTCGCAGAGCCGGAGCTTGGCCTCGGCCCGCTGCACACCGCCTATGACGGCAAGGGCAACGCCTACACCACCCTGTTCCTCGACAGCCAGGTCTGCAAGTGGAACATCGACCTCGCCAAGCGGGCTTTCAAGGGTGAGAAGGTCAATCCCATCATCCAGAAGCTCGACGTGCATTACCAGCCGGGCCACAACCATACCTCGATGGGTCAGACCAAGGAGGCGGATGGAAAATGGCTCATCTCGCTGAACAAGTTCTCGAAGGACCGCTTCCTGAACGTCGGACCGCTCAAGCCGGAGAACGATCAGCTGATCGACATTTCGGGCGATCAGATGAAGCTCGTGCATGACGGCCCGAGCTTCGCCGAGCCGCACGACGCGACCATCGTCCATCGCTCCAAGATCAACCCGATCTCGATCTGGGATCGCGCGGATCCGATGTTTGCCGATGCGGTCAAGCAGGCCAAGGTGGACGGCATCAATCTTGAAGGGGATTCGAAGGTCATTCGCGACGGCAACAAGGTGCGCGTCTACATGACGTCGACCGCGCCGGCGTTTGGTCTGGAGGAATTCCAGGTCAAGCAAGGTGACGAGGTCACCGTCTTCATCACGAATATCGACGCGGTCGAGGACCTCACGCACGGCTTCTGCATCGTGAATTACGGCATCCAGATGGAAGTGGCGCCGATGGCGACCGCGTCCGTCTCGTTCACGGCGAACAAGCCCGGAGTTTACTGGTACTATTGCTCCTGGTTCTGCCACGCCATGCACATGGAGATGAAAGGCCGAATGTTCGTCGAGCCCAAATCGGTTTGAAGTCGGTCTGATCGGAGCGACCTCGTGGGTCTGTTGTTACGCATGTTTCCGGCGGCGCTGGTCGCCGCCGGACTGTCCGGCTTCGCTGATGCGGAGACATTCACGGCTGCGCCTGGGCAGCCGCTGCAAGCGGTGCTGGATGGCGCGCGCGCCGGCGACGTCATCGAGCTTGCTCCCGGCGAATATCACGGCTCGATCCGGATCGACCGTCCCCTGGAGCTGGTCGGGAGCCGAGGCGCGGTGCTCGACGGCGACGGCTCCGGCAACGTCATCACCGTCAGCGCGCCCGACGTCATAATCCGCGGCGTGACCATCCGGGCATCCGGCCGCGACCTGCAGGAGATGAATTCCGGGATCTTCCTGCAAAAGACCGCCGAGCGCGCCAAGATCGAGGACAACCACCTGGTGGGAAACCTGTTCGGCGTCTACGTGCACGGCGCCAGGGGCTCCCGGGTCGTTCGCAACGAGATCGAGGGACTGCGCGGCGGGCGTCTCAGCGAGGCAGGCAACGGCATCTCGCTGTGGAATGCGCCCGACGTCACCATCGCGAACAACATGTTCCGCTACGGCCGCGACGGCATCTTCTCGATCTCCAGCAGCAAGGACCGCTTCATCGACAATCGCTTCGAGCAGGTTCGTTTCGCCGTCCACTACATGTACACCAACGACAGCGAGATCAGCGGCAACGTTTCGATCGGCAACCATGTCGGTTATGCCATCATGTATTCGAACCGTCTGGTGATCCGCGGCAACTCCTCCGATCACGATCGCGACTATGGGATGCTCTTCAACTACGCGAACTATGCTCAGATCGAGGACAACCGGGTCACGGGCGGCCCGCTCGGCTCGATGACACAGAGGGCGGAGGACGGTCCCGCCGACGAGCGGGGCATGCTTCCGCAGCAGGCACGGGAGACCACTCTCAAGAGTGGCCCGGAGAAATGCGTGTTCATCTACAACACCAATCACAACAAATTCCGCAACAATTGGTTCGAGCGCTGCGCCATCGGCGTGCACTTCACGGCCGGCTCCGAAGGCAACGAGATCACCGGCAACGCCTTCGTCAGCAACGCCAACCAGGTGAAATATGTCGGCACCCGGCACCTCGACTGGTCGACCGGGGGGCGCGGCAACTACTGGAGCGACAATCCAGCATTCGACCTCAATGGCGATGGAATCGCCGACACGGCGTACCGGCCGAACGATCTCATCGATCGCGTGCTGTGGACGGCGCCGGCTGCGAAGGTCCTGATCAACAGCCCCGCCGTCCAGGTGATCCGCTGGGCGCAGGCACAGTTTCCCGCGCTGCTGCCGGGCGGCGTGGTCGACAGCCATCCGCTGGTGTCGCCGCCGCGGACCCCGGTGAAGGAAACACGATGACCAGCACGGTACGTGTCAGCGACGTCGCCAAGGTGTTTGGCCGGGTCGAGGCCGTGCGCGGTGCGTCGTTCACGCTTGGCCAGGGCGAGTTGGTCGCCTTGATCGGGCACAACGGCGCCGGCAAGACCACGCTCATGAAGCTCATGCTCGGGTTGATCCGTCCGACCAGCGGCGCCATCGAGGTTCTCGGAGACAATCCCGCCGCCGGCGAATTCGCAGGCCGACGGCAGCTCGGCTACCTGCCGGAAAACGTCTCCTTCGACCCTGCCCTCACTGGCCGCGAGACACAGGCCTTCTACGCCAGGCTGAAGCGAGAGCCGGTTGCCAAGGCGCTGGAGCTGCTCGACGCGGTCGGACTGGGGGCCGCCAGCCGCCGCCGGGTCAACACCTATTCGAAGGGCATGCGTCAGCGGCTAGGGCTCGCGCAGGCACTGCTTGGCGAGCCGCGCGTGCTGCTGCTGGACGAGCCGACCACCGGTCTTGATCCGGAGCTGCGGCAGACCTTCTACGACATCATCGAGCGGCTCGCGGCTCGCGGCGCGACCGTGCTGCTGTCGTCGCATGCGCTGACCGAGCTGGAGGAGCGCGCCGGCCGGGTCATCATCATGAACCGCGGCATCAAGGTCGCGGACGGATCGATCGACGAGTTGCGTCGCCTCGCCCGGCTGCCCACCAGGATACGCCTCAAGGTGGCTGGCCTCGCCTCGAGCGAGATGCCGCCCTGGGCGCCCAACGACGCGGCCTGCCGCCGTCTGAATGGCCACATCGTCGAGATCGACGCCGCGCCGGAGCGGAAGATCGAGCTTCTGCATCGCGCGACGGCCGCCGGCAATTCGGTCGAGGACGTCGACGTGGTCCCGCCCACACTCGACGAGCTCTATGCTCATTTCCTCCGGCAATCGGAGCAGGCGCCATGAATGTCCTGATCATCGCCGCGAAGGAAATCCACCAGGCCATCCGCAATCGCTGGGTGCTTGCCGCAACGCTCCTGCTCGCCGGGCTTGCGCTGTCACTGACCTTTCTCGGTAGCGCACCGACCGGGAACGTCGGCGTTCGCACCCTGGACGTGGTCGTCGTCAGCCTGTCGAGCCTGACGATCTTTCTCGTTCCGCTCATCGCGCTTCTGATTTCCCATGATGCCATCGTCGGCGAGATGGAACGTGGGACGATGCTGTTGCTGCTGAGCTATCCGGTCGCGCGATGGCAGGTGCTGCTCGGCAAGTTCTTAGGCCACCTCGCCGTCCTCGCTTTTGCGACCTGCCTCGGCTACGGCGCGGCGGTCGGAGCGCTGGCGGCGACGGGCAGCCAGATCGATAGCGACAGCTTCCTGGCGTTCGCGGCGATGGTGGGTTCCTCGGTGCTGCTCGGCGCCGCTTTCGTCGCCATTGGATATCTGGTCAGCGCGCTCGTGCGCGACCGCGGAACGGCGGCCGGCATCTGCATCGGGTTGTGGCTGCTGCTGGTGCTGATCTACGACATGGCGCTACTGGGCGTGCTTGCACTCGACCAGGGACGCAGTATCTCGGCGAGCGTGCTCAACGCCATGCTGCTGTCGAATCCGACCGATGCCTACCGGCTGATCAACCTGACCGGGTTCGCCAATGTCAGCACCTTCGCCGGCATGGCTGGCCTTGCCCAAACCACATCCCTGACGATACCGGTTCTTCTGACCGCCCTGCTCTGCTGGACGCTGCTGCCGCTGGGACTGGCCGCGCTCGCCTTCTCGCGGAGGGAGCTATGAGGCGCCGAACGATCCTCTTCGCCTTGCTCGTGCCGCTCGCGCTCGCGGGCTGCAACGAGAAGCAGGCCGCGAAGATCCCGTCGCCGCATCGGATGACCGCGGAAGACATCGGCCATTACTGCGGCATGAACGTGCTCGAGCACCCGGGACCGAAGGGCCATGTCTTCGCCGCGAGCCTCATGGAGCCCGTGTGGTTCTCGTCCGTGCGGGACACAATCGCCTTCACCATGCTGCCGGACGAGCCCAAGGACATTCAGGCGATCTACGTGTCCGACATGGGCAAGGCGCCGGACTGGGACAAGCCCGGCGCCGACAACTGGATCGAGGCGCGCAAGGCGCTGTACGTGATCGAGAGCCGGGTCAAAAGTGGCATGGGCGGCGACGAGGTCGTTCCGTTCTCGGACCGGGCGGCGGCGGAGAAGTTCGCCGGAGAAAACGGCGGCAGGATCGTCGGCTTCGACGAGGTGCCCCGGGACTATGTCTTGACGTCGGCGAATGCCGCCGGCGCCGGTGCTGCCGACGAAGCGGCCGAAGCCCCGCCGGGCGAACGATCGAGGAGGACGCCATGACGCGAACACTGACGCGCCGACGCTTCATCCGGATCAGCGCCGCAGCGGCAGGTCTCGGCGCGCTATCTCCAGGACACCCCGCTCGTGCAGAGGTCGCGCCGGTGACCTGGCGTGGCACGATGCTGGGCGCGGTGGCCACGATGGAGATCCACGACGAAGACCGCAGCCGGGCGGAGCGGCTGATCTCGCTGGCCTGCGCCGAGGCGCGGCGGCTCGAGCGGCTGTTCAGCCTTTACCTGAACGATTCCGCCCTGGTCGCGCTGAACCGGACCGGTGTCCTGATCGATCCCGCCGCCGAAATGGTCGATCTGCTATCGACCTCGCAGCACTATTCCACGCTGACGGGCGGTCTGTTCGATGTCACGGTGCAGCCGCTGTGGGATCTCTACGCCAGCCATTTCGCGCGAGATGACGCGGACCCGGCCGGTCCTGCGGCAGCCGCGATCGAGGCCGCGCTCGCGCGCATCGGCAGCAGCCGGCTGTCGATCAACCGCGACCGGATCGTGATGCCTAAGGGCATGACCGTCACCCTGAACGGGATCGCGCAAGGCTACGTCACGGACAAGGTGGTCGACCTGCTGCGTGCGCACGGCATCTCTCGCAGCCTGGTCGACATGGGCGAGGCCCGCGCGATCGGCGCGCGTCCGGACGGACTGCCCTGGGAGATCGGCATCGCCGATCCCGACATTGTGGGCCGCACGAAGACGGTGCTGCCGATCGTCGACCGCGCCGTGTCCACCTCGGGCGGCTACGGCTGCCAGTTCGATTCCAGGGCGCGCTTCAACCATTTGTTCGATCCCAGATCGGGCGGCTGCGCCCACCGCTATCGCAGCGTGACGACCGTGTCCCGCAGCGCCACCGCCGCGGATGCATTGTCGACGGCGTTCAGTCTGATGTCGGAAGATAAGATTCGATCGCTCTTGCCGCATGTCGACATCGACCGTGTGCATCTGATCGATGGGGCCGGTCAATCGGTCGAATTGTCGGCGTAACCTGCGCGCTACTGCAGTGGCAGCAGCTCCAACTGGCTCTGCGCCTTCTTGACCGCCGCTGCGTACCAGCTCTGGCTCGGCGCTTCCTTGGCGAAGCATTTCGTGTAGGCGTCCATGGCCTGATCCTCGCGGGCCATGTCGCCGCGCGGGTCCTTCTTGTTGACGGGTTTCGCCATCATCTGCTTCCACACGCGCTCGCAGGCCGGGATTTCAGCCGTCTTCACGGCGTTCGATGTGGCGAGGAAGTAGACCTTGTCGCCCTTGGTCGCGACGACGTCGATTTCATCCGGCGGTCCCTTGAGCCCGCCATTGCCGCGCACGCCGAGCACGGCGACCACGGCACTTGCGGATGCTGGGTTTGTGATCGGCAGCTCGGCATATTTGGCGAACGCGGCGTCCTGGATCGCCTGATAATAGAAGCGGTCGGACTTGAACGCGGCGCCGCTCTCCTGCGGCATGCCGTCCTCGCGATGCTCGCGCAGCCAGTGCGCCAGAAGCGTGCTCGTGGTTACGACGGCTTGGATCTTGTAGCCTTCCGAGGCGAAACTGAGCCCGTCGAGATGGCCGAAGCCGATATCACTCTTGAACAGCGTATCGACGTTCGACTTGCCCTCTGCCGGAAGCCCCTTGATCGTGACCGGTCCCACCAGGCCGCGCAAGGCGCCTGCAAGCTCCTTCAGGGCGGCGTCATGCTGCTTGTAGATCTCGTCGCTCTCCTTGGCACTCGAGAATTTTGCGATGTAGCGATCGCGCAGGTCGAGATAGTGCTGCTCGGGCGTGGCGGCATGGACGGGCGTCGCCAGGACGAGCAGGCAGAGCAAGGCAAGCGATTTCATTCGATGTCCGCGGACTTGGAGCGATCTCCAGTCTTTGTGCTGCCTAAAGGCGTGAAGGTTCATCCGCAACGACCGTGCGGGGAGCCCTACTCCGCCGGCGTCAGCTGCCGATCCAGGCGCATGGCCGCGGTCTCGCGCACGCGGACCCGGGCGCGGCGTTTGCGCCACCAGATCACGACGCCGGTCACCGAGAGTGCGGCGACCACGAGCCCCATGATCGAGATCAGGATGCGGCCGAACAGTCCGACGATGCGGCCCGAATGCAGCGGAAATTGTGCCTGGACGAAGATGTCGGCGGCAGTACCGACCCAGGGCAGCCGCTCGCCGATCGGGCGGCCGTCCTCGCTGTCGTAATAGAGCTGGGCCGGGCCGACGCCGCCGGCGCCGTGGTCGTCGCCGGGGTGGAAGAAGGCGGCGGCATAGACGCCATGGGCCGGGCCGTAATTGACCGAGCCGACAGGGATCGTCCACCCTCGCGCCTTGCCGTCGGCGGCAGCGCGGGCGGCGATGTCGGCGAAGATGACCTTGGGCTCGATGGGATCGTCGAGATCGCGATACGGCCGCTGCTCATAGGGTGTCGGCGTGTAGTTCGAGACCATCTTCATCAAAGGCGAGAACACCTCGAAATAGAGGTTCAGCGAGAACGCCGTGAAGGCGATGACGAACAGCACGCCCCAGGTCCAGAGACTGAAGGCGCGGTGGATGTCGAAATTGATCCGGTAGGCGCTGCCGGAGGTCTTGATGGTCCAGGCCGGCGCCCATCGCGCCCAGAAGCCGCGCTCGAGCTGGCGCGTGACAACAGGCGCCCGCGCCGCCTTGGCCCGCCTGCGCGAAGGCAGCGTCAGATAGAAGCCGACGAAACAATCGATGGTCCAGATGATGGCGATCACGCCGAGCACGCGCATGCCCCAGCGATCGCTGCCCCAGAACTCTGGAATGTGCATCGTGTAGTGCAGCTTGTAGAGAAACGAGACGAAGTTTTCCCGCGTGACGGGCCAGACCGCGCCCCAATAGCGCCGGCCCAGCTCCGCGCCGGTGTTGGGATCGAGGAACACCTGATTGTAGTCGAGGGCGTAGCGCTTGCCGGTCGCCGGATCGATCCGCGGCATGACGAAGAACCACAGCGAATGGCCCTCCTCCGGCGTCATGAAGAGGTAGACGACGCGCGCGCGGGGATCGCGCTGCTCGATCATCTTGGCGAGCTCGATCGAGGGAATCGCCGGGCCTTTGGTCGAGACGTCGAACAGATGGCTGTTCAGGACGTCGTCGATCTCGTGATCCCAGGAGATGATCGCCCCGGTGATGCCGGAGAAGAACAGGAATCCGGCCGTGAGCAGTCCCGCCCAGCGATGCAGCTTGCCGAATATCGCTCTCATCGTCTTGCACTCTCATCCAGCAGGTCCGGCTCGCCATCGCCGGATCGTCTTCGATTTCACCAGCGATAAGTCAGCTTGCCGATGGCTTTCCGTCCCTCGGCATACATGCAGCCCGAAAGGCCGTAGCACGCCGCGACATAGCGCGTGTCCGCAAGATTGGTGACGTTCAGCGACAGCCGCCAATTGTCACGGGTATAGGCAAGAAGCGCATCCAGCACTGTGGCCGATCCCACCTTGAACGTATTGGCATCATCGCCCCAGGTCGCGCCGACATAGCGAACGCCGCCGCCGAACTGCAAGCCCGCCAGCATGCCGTTCTGAAGCGTGTAGTCGCTCCACAGCGAGGCGCGGTTGAGCGGCACGGTGACCGGCGCCTTGCCGACATTGACCGGATCTTGCGTGACCATGGCATCGATATAGGCGTAGGCCGCGCGCAGGTTCCAGCCGTCGGCGAGCGACATCGAGCCTTCGAGCTCGATACCGCGCGACTTCACCTGCCCGATCTGTTCGTAAAAGGTGGTTGCAGGAACGTACACAGCGACGTTGTCACGCGTCAGGTCGAAGGCGGCGAAGGTGAACAGCGCATTCCAGCCGAGCGGTTGATACTTGACGCCCACCTCGTACTGCACGCCGGTCTCGGGATCGAGCATCTGTCCGGACGGGCTGGTCGCGAGCTGCGGCAGAAACGACTCGGAATAGCTGAAATAGGGCGCGATGCCGTTGTCGAAATTGTACATGACGGCAGCGCGGCCGGTGAAGGCCGAGGCGTCCTTCGAGGTCGACGTGTCGGCCGGGGGCAGATTGGTGTCGAGCTGCGTCGTCACGAAGTCCTGGCGGCCGCCGAGCTGGAATGACAGCCGGCCGAGCTTGATCTGGTCCTGCGCATAGAGGCCGAGCTGCGACTGCTTGATGCCTTTGTTGTCGTACATGCCGCCGAGAGCCCAGTCGTAGCTGTAGACCGGGTTGAAGACGTTGATCTCCGGCGCCGAGGTCGTGACGGCAAAGGCCGTATCCCGAAACGTGGTGTTGCGATAGTCGAGCCCGACCAGCGTGGTATGGCTGAGGATGCCGGTATTGAACTTGCCCTGGAGCTGATTGTCCACCGCGAAGGAGTTGATGTACGAGTTGCTGTAGCTGCCGAAACGCCCGAGCTGCCCCGCCGCCTCGTCGGTGTATCCGGTGCCGTAGAAAGTCTTTTCCTCGTTGTGCTGATAGGCGTAGCGCAGGTTCTGCCGGAACGTGATGTTGTCGGTGAAATTGTGCGACAGCTGATAGCCGGCGGTCGCGATCTCGGTGTTGAACGCGTTGAAGCTCGGCACGCCCGCGAAGAACGAGACCGGGATGGTGCGGCCGTTGTTCGGCCACACCGTGCCCGAGGCCGGCAGGAACTGAAGGCCCCACCCTGCCCGGTCGCGCTGGTAGTTGGCCAGCAGCGTTATGGTGGTGTCCTCGTTCGGCTTGAACGTGACGGCGGGCGCGATGAAGACGCGGTTGTCCTTGGTGAAGTCGACCTGGGTCTGGCCGTCGCGGACGACGCCGGTGAGGCGCCACAGCACGGTGCCTTCCTTGTTGGCGGCGCCGCCCATGTCGAACTGGCCCTGATAGCGGTTGAAGCTGCCGCCGGAGATCGAGACCTCGCCGAACTGCTGCGCCGTCGGCAGTTTTGTCACGTAGTTGAGAATGCCGCCGGTGCCGCTGCCGCCATACATCGCCGATGACGGTCCCTTGAGCACCTCCAGGCGCTCGGCCCCGTAGGGATCGAGGCCATTGAAGTGCACATAGTTGCTCGAGGGGATCCGCAGGCCGTCGACGTAGAGACCCGACATGGTCGTGTCGAAGCCGCGGATCTGGAGAGCGCCGAAGCGGGTGTCCGAGCCGCCATTGACGTCGCCGCTGACACCGGCGGTGTAGCGCAGCGCCTCGCCGATCGAGACCGCGCCCTGGTTCCTGACCTGGTCGGTGGTGACGACGGAGACCGACTGCGGGGTTTCGATCAGCGGTGTGTCGGTCTTGGTGGCCGTGCCGCTTCGCGTGGCGACGAAACCGCGCACCGGACCATTGGCACGCTCGCCCGTCGCGCCGTTCGATGAGGCCGACTGAGTTGGGGTGGCTGGTTGCGCAGATGAGCGACGATTGGCGCGAGAGGTGCGTGTCGCGGCCCTGCGCGATGAGGCAACCGCCGCAGGACGGGCGCGCTTAACCGGCGCATCGACGGTGACAGCGGGAATCTGCGTCTGCGCCTCCACGGAACCAAAGGGAACCACGAGCGAGAATGTGCTGACCGCTCCGAGGAGCAGCATCCGAATCTGTCGACGACGCGTGCCCTCACGCGAAGAAAGTTGGTAGTCGGTCACGTCTTTCGAGGCCCCACGCACTGCCGGCTTTGCCGGTATCGTTTTTGGTGCCCCGCCCTAACTCAGGCGGTTTGCGAGTGCGATAGGAACGAAGTTAGAATCTCTCCAGAGGCGTGCGCAGCGCGTGCGACGAATGCGCTCATGCCGAATTGCCGCGCACGGTGCCACGCAGTCGTCGTGCTCCACATTTGGAATGCTTCTAGATAGAAACACTCCCTCACCATTCGGCAATGGCTGGAAGCGATCAGCTTGCTACCGCGCGAGAATCGCCAACGACCGACGCGCTTGGCGCTACCGAAAAATCCGATCGAGCCCGATCGGACTCTATGACTTACTGGCGCGGCAACAGGATTCGTCGGCGGTGTTGCTCGCGCGTGCCAGCACGCTGCGGCTGTTG
The DNA here is from genome assembly GCF_900094605.1 of Bradyrhizobium shewense. Classification (GTDB taxonomy): domain Bacteria; phylum Pseudomonadota; class Alphaproteobacteria; order Rhizobiales; family Xanthobacteraceae; genus Bradyrhizobium; species Bradyrhizobium shewense. The sequence goes on from NZ_FMAI01000006.1 coordinate 39,939, forward strand.
CGGTCCGGCGGGATGTCGCCGGCCGCATTGGCGGCGAAAAAGCCGGTCGGCTTCAGCAGGAAGCCGGCATATTCCACCGGCATGATCGGAAAGTCCTCGGGCTTGCAGACATGGGTGTGGCCGAAAGAGTGCCACAGCACGATGTCGGCATTCTCGATGTTGCGGTCCTTCGCGGCATAACGTGGCAGGCCATCGCCGCCGGCATGGACGTTGGGATAATCGCCGCTCGCGTATTTCTCGGCCGGATCGAATGCAGTCACCCAGACATGCTTGGTGGCGAAGCCGCCGCGCTTGCGCACGTAACTGCCCTCCTGCGCCAGCATCAGCGGGCTCGGATTGACGACGAGCTTGTAAGCGGGAGCATTGCCGACCGAGTTGGTCTCGTTGGGATTGCTGATCTTCCAGAACCGGCCGGTTTGGCCGTTGGCGATGCCCGCCGCGTCATGCTCGCGCGACAGCACCCGCGTCGTGGTGTCGAAGACGTTGCCGTGCGGATTGTCGTCACCCCAGGGCCGCGGCACAAAATCGTGCTCGGTGACGGTGTTGCCGCCGCCGTCGAGATCCATGTGCAGGCGCACGTTGAAGAAGTGCTGGTGCGTCGGTCCGCCCAGATTGTCGTCGACCATGCCGCCCCATTTGTATGTCTCGCCTGATGGCACCGCGGCGGTCTGGATGATGCCGGTGAGCTTGGTCTCCAGCTGGATCGTGCCGTCCTGGTAGAGATACCAGTAGAAGCCGTAGTCGTAATTTCCGACGGTCGCAAAAAACGAGATCACGAGCCGCCGCGAGCGGCGGACCTCGAACAGGCCGTTGCGGAACTCATAGTGTTTCCAGGCGATCCCGTAGTCTTCCTCATGCATGCAGATGGCGTTCTGCATGACGAAGGGCTCGCCCTTGTTGTCGGCGGCGGGCACGTCGAAATAGCGGATGTTGCCGAGACAGTCGCAGCCGAGCTCGAGCGCGTTCGCAAGCATGCCGAGGCCGTATTCGCCGGCATCGAACGCCGACTTCCAGAAATGGTTCGCGGTCGGATCGGCGTAAGGCACCACCATCTCGGTGACGCTGGCGCGATGGATCAGAGAGCGCCTGCGCGCGCCGTCCTGGTAGGCGAGCTGATGCAGCACGAGGCCCTCGCGCGGCGTGAAGCCGATGCGAAAGCTCCATTTCTGCCAGTCGACCTTCCAGCCATCGACCTGAAAGCTCGCACCTTCCGGCTGCTCGATATGCAGCGGCTTGATGCCGGCGCGCGGATTGGTCAGCTCATGCGCGCCGTAGTTCCGCTTCTTGCGCGGAATCGGCACGATCGGATCCACATCCGTGAGGTCGATGACCTTGCCGCCGATCAGGTCAACGACAGCGACCACGCCTTCGATCGGGTGCGCATAGCCGTTGTCCTGAAGGTGCTCGCGAAAATAGCTGATGGCCCGCACGATACGGGCGCCACGCTCGAACTCCTTGTCGAAGAAACCCGACGAGAACGGATCGACCTGGACCAGCTCGATGTCCTTGTCGGAGAGCCCGCGCCGCACCATCGCCGCCCGCCAGCCCGGATCGGTCTTCACCACGGCCTCGCACTTGAAGAACTCTTCCAGCATTACCGGCGGCTGCCCGTAAGGTGCCTCGCGGTTCGGGATGATCTTGCGGCCGACGATCTCGCCACGGCCGAGATCAACGATATGCTCGATCGCCTCGCCCGTGGTGACGTCGAGCGTCAACGCGAAGGCGCGGCGCCCTACGCCGCCTGCGGCCAGCTCATGCTTGGTCGGCTCCTCCAACCGGACTGTCGGGAAGCGGCAGTTCTCCGATGAGGTCACGGCGGCGCGCACCAGCGTGCAGGTGGCGGTGATCTCCTCGGCCGTCAGTGGATCGAGCGGATGCGGCGTCGCGGTCTCTGTTTGCGATTTGGCTTTGACGGTATCGAGCATGGGAATGTCCAGAAATCAGACGAGATGCGCGGTGATGGCGCTGAAGGCGGCGAACCAGCGCTGGTCGATCGGCACGTCCATCGCCTTGGGCTGGGTCGCGAGCTTGACGATGACGGTGTCCGAGTCGAGGTCGACATAGAGGTGCTGGCCGTGAATGCCGATCGCGGTGAGCGCGTTGCGCGACGGATCGATCGTGAACCATTTGCTGCGATAGCGCGCGCCCGGGAAGAACTCGGCGAGGTCGCCGTCGGCCCAGGCCTTGGGATCGCCGTTCTCGCGGATGTCATCGATCCACCAGCCCGGCACCACCTGCCGCCCCTCGACCACGCCGCGGCAGCGGATCATCTCGCCGAAACGGATGAGGTCACGCGCGGTCACCGAGATGCCGCCGGCGATGCGGCCCATGCCGTGGCTGTCGAGCGTGAGCGAGCCGTCTTCCTCCGCGCCCAGGGGCTGCCAGAGATATTCGGAGAGGATGCGATGGTAGGGCATGCCGCAGGCACGCTCATAGACCCAGCCGAGCACCTCGGTATTGGGCGAGACGTAGTGGAACACCTTGCCGTGCGGCTTGCCGGTGCCGCGCAGCGTCGTGAGATAAGCGCGCTGGTGGCCTGCCGCGACGCCCGGCGGCGGCACGTCCCAGCCCGAAGAGAACCGATAGCGCGCAACGTCGCCGGCGGGGTCCTCGTAATCCTCCTCGAACTTGATGGCGACGGCCATGTCGAGCAGGTTGCGGACGCTGCAGCCGGCGTAGACCGACGTCTCCAGTTCCGGCACGTAGCGCACCACCCTCGCCTCGGGATCGAGCAGCCCTCTCTCGGCCATCACGCCGCCGAGCGTGCCGGCAATCGCCTTGCTGATCGAGCAGATCAGATGCGGCGTGGTCACGCTCGTGCCATCGCCGTACCATTCGTGGATCAGCGTGCCCCGGTGCATGACGAGGAGCGTATCGGCAAAGGTCTCGCGAAGCGTGGCTTCGATCGTGGTCTCCTGGCCATCAGGCGCGGTGAAGCCGAGTTTTGCCAGTTCGCGCGGCGCGCTTCGCATTAGCGTCGGCTGGGCCGAGCGGCGGATCTCTGCGGTCGGCAGCACTTCACGGGTGTGAATAAAGCCCCAGCGGATCGCGGGAAAGCTGCGCCAATTGGCGCGCGTCACCTGCGCCTCGGGCGCGGGCGGGCTGCCGCGCATGATCTCGGTCGGTCGCATCTCGATCCCTCCGCAAAGCGCCGTCCCGGCTGCGTTGTCGAAACGGCAGGACCGAAGCCTGCACCACGGCGCCATCGGGCGTTATCGAGATCCGGCAATATTTTGCTGGACAGCGTCCGTAGCCGTGCCAGTCTGGTGTGGTTCTTGCTGGCTGTCGGGTGGTGAATTTCGACGTGTCGTCATGCCCTTAGGCGCAACTCTTCCGACTCTGGACTCGGCTGCCGGCCTGTTTCGGGCCAGCAGTACCGATGTCGACGAGCATTGCGCTTCGCTCGGTCGCTGGCGGCTCAGCTACGACCAGATCAGCGCCGGAGCCTTCAGGGGCAGCTTCACCCAACTCTCCCTGCTCCAGCTCGACGTCTTCTGCGAGATCACCAGCCAGCAGGTCCGCCAATACGGCCAGTTGGGGGCCGACAGCTTCGGCATCGGTCTGCCCTGGCACGGTGACGGCGAGGTCAATTGCAACGGCGCCAGCGTTGCAGGTGCCCAGGTCATCGCCTGCATCGACGCCGAGGTCGATATGTGCACGCCGAAGTCATTCGAGCTGCGCGGTGTTGTCGCCAGCGCGGCGCTGATCGAGGAGCTTGCGGCCCGGCTCGATATCGAGCTGCCACGCGCAGTCTGGCACCAGTTGCGGGTGATCGAGATGGCGCAGGTACCGGTCGCGCGATTGCGCGGTCACCTTGCCGCGATCCACGAGACCATCTCGACTGCCCCCGAACGGTTCGACGATCCGGCCGTCGGGCAGGCGCTGGAAGACGCCCTTCTCGTCGAGATCATGGACATGCTGCCGACCGCACGCCCCAGCGATCCCGGCCGCAGCGCCGCGACGCGCAAGCGCACGGTCGATCGTGCGCGGGCGCTGATGCATGGCAGCGGCGATCGCTCGCTCTCGCTGCTGGAGGTCTGCAAGGCGGTCGGCGCCAGCCCGCGCAAGCTCGGCTATTGCTTCCAGGAGGTTTTGGGAACGAGCCCGATGCACTACTGGCGAGCAATGCGGCTGAACCGCGTGCGGCGGGATCTGAAACGCGCCGGCGGCACCGATGCCTCGGTCTACGACGTCGCCGTGCAGCACGGCTTCTGGCACTTCAGCCAGTTCTCGCTCGACTACAAGCGCCACTTCTCCGAACTGCCCTCGGAGACGCTGCGCCGCGCCAGGTGTACCTGATCCGGCTCAGCGATGCCGCAGCCGGCGATTGACCCGGCGCGCCAGATAATCGCCCGCGCTCTGGACCAGCTGCACCAGTGCGATCAGCACGACGACAACGGCCAGCATCATCTCCGGCATGAAGCGCTGATAGCCGTAGCGGATGCCGAGATCACCCAAGCCCCCACCGCCGACCGCGCCGACCATCGCGGAGTAGCCGAGCAGACTGACCACAGCGAGCGTCAGTGCCAGCAGAAGTCCCGGCAGCGCCTCGGGGATCAGCACCTTGAACACGATCTGAAGCGGCGAGGCGCCGAACGAGGACGCCGTCTCGATCAGGCCGCCATCGACCTCGCGGATGGCAGCTTCGACCAGACGCGCGATGAAGGGCGCCGACGCGATCGTCAGCGGCACGATTGCGGCGGTCGATCCGATCGAGGTGCCGGCAACGAAGCGCGTGAACGGGATGATGGCGACGACGAGGATGATGAAGGGTGTGGACCGCGTCGCATTGACGACGATGCCGAGGACGCGATTGACGATGGGGGCGGCGAACAGCTCCCCTTTCCGGCTGGTCGCGAGGAAGACGCCGAGCGGAAGGCCGAAGGCGGTGCCAAGCAGCGCCGCGATGCCGACCATGTACAGGCTCTCGAAGGTGGCCTGGACGATCAGGTTGATGAGTTCAGGCGACATAGCCGAGATGCTCCGCCGAGAATTGATGTTGAGAGAGGAAGGCGAGCGTGCGCGCCACTGCGTCCTCGCCGCCAGAAATACCGAGAGGAATGCCGAGAACGAGCGAGCCGACGTGCTGACCGCCGATCTCGTCGATGCGCGCTGCCAGCAGCGATACGTCCAGGCCGAGCTCGCGGGCCAGCCGCGCGACCAGGGTGTCGCCGACCCCTGCCCCTCGCACCTGGAGGCGGATCACGGCTTGCCCGGCGGCGGACGGCTCCGCCACGATCCGGCTCGCCAGCGAGACGGGCAAGCTGTCGCCGGTCACCTCGGCCAGGAAGGATTGTGTGATCGGATGCTTGGGGTGGGTGAAGATATCCGCGACATGGCCGCTTTCGACCACATGGCCGGCGTCGAGCACCACGACGTCCCGGGCGAGCTGGCGCACCACGGACATTTCGTGGGTGATCAATACGATGGTCACCCCGAGCTCGCGGTTGATGTTCGCGAGCAGATCCAGGATTGCGCGCGTGGTCTGCGGATCGAGCGCGGAGGTCGCCTCGTCCGACAGCAGCACGCTCGGCCGGGTCGCCAGCGCCCGGGCGATGCCGACGCGCTGCTTCTGGCCGCCCGAGAGCTCCGACGGATAGCGGTCGTGCTTGTCGGCGATGCCGACGAGCGCGAGCAGCTCGGTGACGCGGGCCTTGATATCGGCCTTGGCCCAGCCGGCGATCTCGAGTGGCAGCGCGATGTTGTCGGCCGCCGTGCGCGACGACAGCAGGTTGAAATGCTGGAAGATCATGCCGATCGAGCGCTGCGCCAGCCGTAGCTCGCGCCCCGCCAACGCGGAGATGTCGCGACCGTCGACGACGACGCGCCCCGTGGTCGGCTTCTCCAAGCCGTTGATGAGCCGCACGAGGCTCGACTTGCCGGCGCCGGAGCGGCCGATCACACCGGTGATGGAACCGCGCGGGATCGCGAAGTCGATGTTTTGCAACGCGTTGACGCCGGGCTTGCCGCGATAGGCCGGATAGGTCTTCGAGATGCTGGCGAAACGGACCATCGCGTCCGGCTCAGCTGCGGCAGGTGAAATCGCTTCACACCTCTCGATCGGCTGTCCGATCGCGAGCGATTGGTGGGCATTCATGGAAGCGGCCTTCATGCACAATAGTTCGCTTGCCCGCCGGCCCCTCGGGGCGCACGGGAACCGGGCCGCATCGGGCGACGGGGATGAAACTGCGGTGAGGGTTCGGGTGGAACGCGCTGCATCGCAGCACGCACCATCGCCCTTTCAGGTCGGTCTTGCAATGTCAGATATTTGGAAGGAGTTGGACGAAGTTTTCCCAAATCCTGCCCGGAGAAGAATTTTCCTTCGCCGGGGCTATCGGCGTCCCGCCCGAGCTCATCCCATCTGCAACCATGGCAGCACGATCAGCAGGATCCCGGCGAAATAGAGCAGCCCGAACAGCAGGCCAAAACCCCAGAACTGGCCCTTCCCGATATAGCCGCTGCCGAAATACATCGGCGCCGGCCCGGTCGCGTAAGGCGAGATCACGCCCATCAGGCCCAGCGAATACATGCAGAGCATGGCGAGCGTCGTGACCGGCAGGCCGGGGATGCCCGATCCCACCGCGAGCACGACCGGCAGCACGGCGGCGGCATGCGAGGTGATGCTCGAGAAGAAATAGTGGATCCAGAAGAACAGCGCGACCAGCAGCAGCATCGCGGTCGATGGCGACAGCCCGGCGAGCGGTTTTGCGTATTCGGTCGCGAACCATTTGATGAAGCCGATCTCGTTGAGGCCGGAGGCCAGCGTCAGTAGCGAGGTGAAATAGAAGAACACCTCCCAGGCGCTCTTCTCGCTGACGATGTCGGCAAATTCGATCACGCCGGTCACCAGCATCAGCGAGATCACGATGAACACGACGGTGGTGGCATTAACGAAGTTCGAGCCGAGCACGGGAATGTGGATGTCCGGGCTGGAGCCCGCGATCCACAGGAACATCGCGAGCACGATCAGGCCGAGCATGATCCACTCGTTGCGCGACATCGGGCCCATCCCGGCGAGTTCCTTCGCCGCCCATTCGGTGATTTCCGGGCTGCTCTTCACCTCTGGCCGGCACACCAGATAGCTGAGCAGCGGCACGAGCACCATCAGCAGGATGCCGAGCGGCGCGAAGCCCAGAAACCACTGGCCCCAGCTGACCTCGACGCCGGCGGTCTTCTTGGCGATCGCCAGCGCCGCCGCGTTGGGCGCAAGCGCGGTGAAGAACAGCGAGCTCGTGACGGCGGTCGCGGCAAAGGCGGTCCACATCACATAGGTGCCGATCCTGCCGGCGGTCGGCCCCGGCTCGGATCCATAGATGCGCGGAATGTTGCTGATGATGGGATAGACGATGCCGCCGCTGCGCGCGGTGTTCGACGGCGTTGCCGGCGCGAGCAGGAAGTCCGACATCGCCACCGCATAACCGAGGCCGAGCGTGTTGCGGCCTAGGCGCTGCACCAGCACCAATGCAATGCGCCGGCCGAGCTGGCTCTTGCGATAGCCGATCGAGAACACGAAGGCGCCGACGATGAGCCAGACCGTGCTCTCGGCAAAGCCTGCCAGCATCCAGCGCAGCGACTTGCCGGGATCAGGGTCGATATAGCCGGCAACGCCCGCGACCGTCAGGCCGATGAAGCCGACCGCGCCGACCGGCATCGATTCCAGGATGAGCCCGGTGATGACGGCCGCGAACACGGCGAAATAGTGCCACTGATTGACGTTGAGCCCTGCAGGCACCGGCCACAGATAGATCACCAGCCACACCGCGAGCGGCGCGACCAGTTTCCAGCGAAAGCCTTTCGCCTCCGGCGCCTGCGAGCTAGCAGTCATGGGCCCTCCCCCTCGATCGTCGTCGCCTGTGCGGCCCGTGGCGAGCCTGCTCTTGTCCCTGCGCCGCGTATACGAACTGCCGGTTGTGCGATCAATGGCCCGGCATAGATCTACCGCCCCTTGAAGCGCGGCTTGCGGCGGCCCAGGAACGCCTCGACGCCCTCCTTGTGATCCTCGCTGAGGCTGGCGAGCGCGAACTGATCGACGTCCATGTGGCTGGCGAGATCGTCCAGCGCATGCGCGAGCCGGTTGACGGTCAGCTTCGTCATCGCCACCGAGAGCGGCGGCTGCGCGGCGACCTTGCGCGCAAGATCCATGGCGGCATCGAAGGCATGGCCAGGATCGACCACCTGCTCCACCAGGCGCCATTCATGGGCCTCATCCGCTGAGATGCGCTCATCAGCCAGGATCACCGCCTGCTTGGTGCGGGCCGGCCCCATCAGGTGCAGCATGCGCGGGATGCTCTGCCAGCTCATGTTCATGCCGAGCCCGATTTCGGGTACGCGCAGATGCGCATCGCGGCCCATGATGCGGAAGTCGAGCGCGACGGCCAGCGCGACGCCGCCGCCGACGCAGAAGCCCTCGATCGCCGCGATCGTGATCTGCTCCATCTCCTGCCAGGCGTGCGTCAGACGCGGCCCGAGCTTGAGGTGCCGCCGCAGCGTGCCGAGGTCCATCTCCTTGCGCGAGCGCCCCTCGGCGTCCTTGAGGTCGAAGCCGGCGCTGAATGCGCCCGAGCTGCCGGTCAATACGACGACCGACGTCGCGGCATCGTCCTCGAAACTGCGAGCCGCCGCGGTCAGCTGCCGCAATGCCTCGGGTGACAGGGCATTGATGCCGTCGCCCCGATCGAATCGCACCACTGCAATCCGCCCCTCAGGCCCGAGGCCCTTTTCGATCTTCACGTAGTCCGTCACCCACGTCTCCCCATCTGCTTTGCGGCGATGCTAGCCTACATCCGGCCTCACGAATATGGGACCCGGTTGCGCCGCAGCGCATACTCGACAGGCCCAGGCCATTGCGCTTAATCTTCGCCGCCATGAGCCATGATCACGACCATCACCACCATCACGATCACGACCATTCCGAGCTGTCGGAGACCGAGCTGCGCGTGCGCGCGCTCGAGACGATCCTGACCGAAAAAGGCTATGTCGAGCCCGCCGCGCTCGACGCCATCATCCAGGCCTATGAGATCAAGATCGGTCCGCACAACGGCGCGCGCGTCGTCGCCAAGGCCTGGACCGATCCAGCGTTCAAAAAGGCGCTGCTGGAGGACGGTAGCAAGGCGATCGGCACGCTCGGCCATGTCAGCCGCGTCGGCGACCATCTCGTCGTGGTCGAGAACACACCCGCGCGACACAACATGGTCGTGTGCACGCTGTGCTCCTGCTACCCCTGGGAAATGCTGGGATTGCCGCCGGTCTGGTACAAGGCGGCGCCCTACCGCTCGCGCGCCGTGAAGGATCCCCGCGGCGTGCTCGCCGATTTCGACGTCACCCTGCCGAAGGACATCGAGATCCGGGTGTGGGATTCTACCGCGGAGACGCGCTTCCTGGTGCTGCCAATGCGGCCCGAAGGCACCGAGGGCTGGAGCGAGGAGCAGCTCGCTGAGCTCGTCACGCGCGATTCCATGATCGGCACCGGATTCCCGCGAAAGCCCGGAGCGCCGTCATGAACGGCGTGCACGACATGGGCGGCATGGACGGCTTCGGCAAGGTCGAGCCGGAGCCGAACGAGCCTGTCTTCCACGAGGAGTGGGAGTCCCGCGTGCTGGCGATGGTGCGCGCGATGGGCGCGGCCGGCGCCTTCAACATCGATACCTCGCGCTTCTATCGCGAGATGATCCCGCCGCACGTGTATCTGTCGAGCTCCTACTACAAGAAATGGTTTCTCGGGCTCGAGGAGATGCTGATCGAGAAAGGCTACCTCACCCGGGAGGAGGTCGCCGCCGGCCATGCGATGCAGCCTGCAAAGGCGCTCAAGAATGGCAAGCTGAAGCGCGACGATGTCGAGCGCACCATGGTGCGCGGCAAGTTCGCCCGCCCTGCTCCGGCCTCGGCAAAATTCAACATCGGCGATCGTGTGCGTGCGAAGAACATTCATCCGGCCACGCACACGCGGCTGCCGCGCTATGTGCGCGGCCATGTCGGCGTGGTCGAATTGAACCACGGCTGCCACGTGTTTCCGGATTCAGCGGCGATGGAGCTCGGCGAGAATCCGCAATGGCTCTACACGGTCGTGTTCGAAGGCCGCGATCTCTGGGGCGAGGATGGCGATCCCACCCTGAAGGTCTCGATCGACGCGTTCGAGCCCTATCTGGACCCGGCGTCATGAGCGGCACCGCTGCTGCCGCAGCCACCGCGGCCATACCCAGCATTCCCCGCGATGACGACGGCCCGGTGTTCCGCGCGCCCTGGGAGGCGCATGCGTTTGCGATGGCATTGACGCTGCACGAACGCGGCGTGTTCACCTGGCCGGAATGGGCCGCCGCCTTGGCCTCCGAGATCAAGCGGGCCCAGGCGGCCGGCGATCCCGATACGGGCGAGACCTATTATCTGCACTGGCTCGCCACGCTGGAGGGTCTGGTTGCGCGCAAGGGCGTCGCCTCGACGGAGACCCTGCACCGCTACCGCGACGCCTGGGACCACGCGGCCGATCGCACCCCGCACGGCAAGCCGATTGAGCTTAAGCCGGAGGATTTTGCAGGGTAGTCAATTGGCGCAATGTTCTGTGAGCGCTGCTGCTCCATCCAGCACTGTCATCACCCGCGAAGGCGGGTGATCCAGTATTCCAGAGACGCTGGAGGGATACGGAGACGCCGCAGCGTACTGGATTCCCCGCCTTCGCGGGGAATGACAGCGGAGATCGGAGCGCTATTTGCGCCCCGCCACAAACTCCCGCCACCCCTTCGCCCGCAGGCTGCACGCCGGGCACTCGCCGCAGCCAAAACCCCACTCGTGCTGCGCGCCGCGTTCGCCGAGATAGCAGGTGTGGGAGTGCTCGCGGATGAGATCGACCAGCCCCTCGCCGCCGAGATCCTGCGCGAGCTGCCAGGTCGCGGCCTTGTCGATCCACATCAAGGGCGTGTGCAGCTCGAATTGTCTGGCCATACCGAGCGAGAGCGCGGCCTGCATGGCGCGGATGGTGTCGTCGCGGCAATCGGGATAGCCGGAGTAATCCGTCTCGCACATGCCGCCGACGATGTGGGTGATGCCGCGCCGGTAGGCCAGCGCCGCCGCAAAAGTCAGGAATACCAGGTTGCGGCCGGGCACGAACGTATTCGGAAGGCCGTCGGCCCCCATCGCGATCGCGACATCGCGTGTCAGCGCGGTCTCGGACACCGCCGCCAGCGTCGGGATCGACAGCGTATGGCTCTCGCCGAGTTTTGCGGCCCAGTCCGCGCGCAGGTCCTTGATGCCGTCGAACAGCCGGTCGCGGCAGTCAAGCTCAACCGCATGACGCTGGCCGTAGTCGAACCCCAGCGTCTCCACGCGCGAAAAGCGGCTGAGCGCCCAGGCGAGGCAGGTGGTGGAATCCTGGCCGCCGGAAAACAGCACCAGCGCGGTTTGTGATGACAATGGATCACTCATGGACCGCGCTTTAGCACTGCAGACGCGGCCCGCCAATCAGTGGAAATCGGCCTGTTCCGCCCCGCCGCGCTGGGAACGGCGGGCCGCTTTTGGCATAAGGTTTTGGAGCCAGGAGAGCGCCCCGCAATGACCCCTTCCCGCGACATTTCCCGCCTGATCGAGATCATGGCGGCGCTGCGCACGCCGGTGACCGGCTGCCCCTGGGACCTCGAGCAGGATTTTGCGACCATCGCGCCCTACACGATCGAGGAGGCCTATGAGGTAGTCGAGGCCATTAGCCGCGGCGATCTCGACGATCTCAGAGAGGAGCTCGGCGACCTCCTGCTCCAGGTGGTCTTCCACGCCCAGATGGCTTCGGAGCAGAACGCCTTTGCTTTCGGAGACGTGGTCGAGGCGATCACGCGAAAAATGATCCGGCGCCATCCCCACGTCTTCGCCGACAAGGACGGCAATCTCGCCTCCTCCCATGTCAAGGAAGTCTGGGACCGCATCAAGGCCGAAGAGAAAGCCGAACGCGCCGCGCGGCGTCCGCCGGAGCAGGTGCCGACGCACAAATCGCTGCTGTCAGGCGTCAAGGCCGGCCAGCCCGCACTGACCCGCGCCATGGAGCTCCAGCGCAAGGCCTCCACCGTCGGCTTCGACTGGAACGACCCGCGCGCGGTGCTGCAAAAGATCCGCGAGGAGGCCGACGAGATCGAGGCCGCGCTCGACCGCAACGACAAGCAGGAGATTGCGGAAGAGACCGGTGACCTGATGTTCGCCCTCGTCAACCTCGCCCGCCATGTCGATGCCGATCCGGAGGCCGCATTGCGTGCAACCAACGCAAAATTCGAGCGGCGCTTTGCCTACATCGAACGGGCGCTGGAAGCGCAGGGCCGCACGCTGGAGCAGGCGTCGCTGGCGGAGATGGACGCGCTGTGGAATGCGGCGAAGACGGCGACTTGATACGGGGCACGCAGTGGACATCAGGCAGGACGATCCGAAGGCGCCGCATGTCGCCGACTTGTTGGCACATCACCTCGAAGAACTCCGCAGCGTCATGGGCGAGCACGCGCAGGCCCTGGACGCGAGCGGCCTTTCGGCTCCGACCGTGACGTTCTGGACGGCTTGGCAGGACGGCGTGCTGGCTGGCTTCGGGGCCCTGAAGCAGCTGGATGAGACGCACGGCGAAGTGAAGTCGATGCGCGCTGCGCCCAGTGCGCGGCGGACCGGGGCCGGACGCACGATTCTGAACCACATCATTGCCGAAGGCCGCAAGCGCGGATATGCGCGTCTCAGCCTGGAAACCGGCACGGCGCCGCTGCACGTGCCGGCCGTCGCGCTCTACCGCAGCGCCGGCTTCGTATCCTGCGCGCCGTTTGCCGACTATCAGGCGAGCCCGCACAACCAGTTCATGAGCCTTGATCTGTCTGGGTGATTATCTCAGCGTGTAGCCCGGATGGAGCCAGCGCAATCCGGGCTACGAAGTGCGCTTTACGCGGACAGACGCGGCACGGCATCAAACCTGTTCACCACGATGTCCCGCTTCGTTTCATCCACCCGCACGGTCATATCAAAACGGCCGTCGTGCAGCTCTTTCGCCAGCACCTCGGCATTGCGGTGCAGCCAGCTGATGCCGGCGCCGTCGGCGGCGTCGATCGAGAGATCGAGCGTCGTGCGCTTGGCCGCTAACCGCTCCTCGATCGCGGCGAGCAATGCGTCGACGCCCTCGCCCGACACGGCCGAGACCAGCATCGCGGGATGATCCTCCGGCCTGCGCGCGACGATGTTCAGGAGCTCTTCGCGCTGCTCGGAATCGTAGCGGTCGATCTTGTTCCAGACCTCGATGATGCGGCCGCTGTCGTCGGGATTGATGCCGAGCTGGCGCAGCACGGCGTCGACGTCGCTCTGCTGGGCCTCGGCATCTTCATGGGATATGTCGCGCACATGCAGGATGACGTCGGCTTCGAGCACCTCCTCCAGCGTGGCACGGAAGGCGGCGACGAGCTGGGTCGGCAGGTTGGAGATGAAGCCGACGGTGTCCGACAGCATCGCCTTGCCGCCATGCGGCAGGTTGAGGGCGCGCAGCGTCGGGTCGAGCGTGGCGAACAGCATGTCCGCGGCCTGCACGTCGGCACGCGTCAGGCGGTTGAACAGCGTCGACTTGCCGGCATTGGTGTAGCCGACCAGCGCCACGACACGATACGGCACGCGCTGGCGGCCGGCACGATGCAGCCGCCGTGTCGCCTGCACCTTCTTCAGCTCGCCCTCGAGCTTGGAGATGCGCTCCTGGATCAGGCGTCGGTCCGCTTCGATCTGCGTCTCGCCGGGACCGCCCATGAAGCCGAAGCCGCCGCGCTGGCGCTCCAGATGGGTCCATGATCGCACCAGGCGCGAGCGCTGGTAGTTGAGATGCGCGAGCTCGACTTGGAGCGAGCCTTCCTTGGTCTTGGCGCGGCGGCCGAAGATTTCCAGGATCAGCCCGGTGCGGTCGAGCACCTTGGCATGCAATTCCTTCTCGAGATTGCGCTGCTGGATCGGTGCCAGCGCGCAGTCCATCACCACGAGCTCGACGTCGAGGCTCTTGGCCAGCGCGGCGATCTCCTCGACCTTGCCCTTGCCGATATAGGTCGCGGGGCGGATCTGGCTGATCGGCGCGATGATCGCGTCGGCAATGACGAGATCGATCGCACGCGCGAGGCCGGCGGCTTCATCGAGCCGGGCCTCGGCGTTGCGCTGGATATGAGTCTCCGATTGCGCGTCGGCACCGCCTGCGCGCACCCGCAAATAGGGGCCGATGACAAGCACCCGCCCCGTCTGCTTAGCCCCTGCCGACCGCGGACGGTCGGCATCCCCGTCGAAATTCCGGGGTTCCAATCAGATCACTCTCAAGCCGGCTGATCCTCGCCGCCTTCGAACAACTGGATCGGCGCACCCGGCATGATGGTCGAGATCGCATGCTTGTAGACGAGCTGCGAATGACCGTCGCGCCGAAGCAGTAAACAGAAATTGTCGAACCAGGTCACGATGCCCTGGAGCTTCACTCCGTTGACCAGAAAGATCGTCAGTGGCGTCTTGGTTTTGCGAACGTGATTAAGGAAGGTGTCCTGTAGGTTTTGTGCGCGGTCTGCCGCCATTGTTTTTTTCTCGCTTTGAGTTTCTTTTTATTGCGCCGGTTGCGGCCCTCTTTGTGAAGGTCGGAGCCTCTCCCGGTTGCCGTTCCTCATGAGATCCCCCTCGGAAGGAACAGCTGTGCAATTAGAGGACAGGTGGACCTATTAGGCAAGCCGCTTCACGCGGCAACGGTCGCCGTATTGCCCCGAAAAACTACGGAAATCGATGAATTTCCTCGTTTTCTTCCAAGGTGTCGCCGCAACGTCGCGGCGTTAGAATCCTGTTTTGACGGCATTTTCCCAGTGCGAACCGGTACCCGCTTCGCACGAAAACGCGCTAGCCGACACCGAGCGCTTTCAACTTTCGATGCAGCGCCGACCGTTCCATGCCAACGAACTCGGCTGTGCGAGAAATATTTCCTGAAAAACGACTGATCTGTGCAATCAAATAGTCGCGCTCGAACACCTCGCGCGCCTCGCGCAGCGGCAGGCCCATGATGTGCTCGCCATTGTTGCTGGTCGGCATCGCCGGCACCATGGAGCCGACGTCCTGCGGCAACATGTCGGCCGTGATGATGACCTCCGGTCCACCGGCGGCGAGAATCATGACTCTTTCAACGTTGTTGCGGAGCTGGCGCACATTGCCCGGCCAGACATGCGATTGCAGCACCGCCATCGCGTCCTGCCCGATCTGCCGCTTGGGCAGGCCGCTGCCGGCCGAGATCTGCTCCATGAAATAGTCGATCAATTCCGGGATGTCCTCGCGCCGCTCGGAGAGCGCAGGCACGCGGATCGGCACCACCGAGAGCCGATGATAGAGGTCCTCGCGGAAGTGGCCGGCCGCGATCTCCTCTTCGAGATTTCGCGCGGTCGAGGAGATGATGCGGACGTCGACCTGCACCTTGGCGGTGCCGCCGACGCGCTGGAACGACTGCTCCACCAGCACCCGCAGGATCTTGTTCTGGGTCTCGCGTGGCATGTCCGCGATCTCGTCAATGAACAGCGTGCCGCCATGGGCTTCCTCGAGCGCGCCGGGCTTGCGTGCCTGTTCGCCGTTGGACTGCTCGACGCCGAACAGCTCGTGCTCCATGCGGTCGGGCGTGATCGCGGCTGCGTTGATGACGACGAAGGGACCGTCGGCGCGGCCCGAGGCCGTATGCAGCGTGCGTGCCGTCAATTCCTTGCCGGCGCCGGCGGGACCGACGATCAGGATGCGGCTGTTGGCCTTGGCCGCGCGCTCGATGGTCTGGCGCAACTGGTTCATGCTCGGCGAGCGGCCGACGAGCTGGCTGGCGCTCGGCGCCAGCTGCTTCAGCTCCTTGACCTCGCGCTTGAGCCGCGAGTTCTCCAGCGCCCTGGTCGCGACCAGGATCAGCCGGTCGGCCTTGAACGGCTTCTCGATGAAGTCGTAGGCACCGCGCTTGATCGCGGCGACCGCGGTCTCGATGTTGCCGTGGCCGGAGATCATCACGACCGGCAAGTCGGCATTATCCTTCTTGACCTGCTCCAGGAGCTGCAAGCCGTCGAGCTTGGAGCCCTGCAGCCAGATGTCGAGGAACACCAGGTGCGGCCGCCGGTTGGCGATTTCAGCCAGTGCGGAGTCGCTGTCGCGCGCAGTCCGCGTGACAAAACCCTCGTCCTCGAGAATGCCTGCGACGAGATCCCGAATATCGGCCTCATCATCGACAATCAGAATTTCACTTGCCATGGGTCGCGCCTGTCTTGTCAGCTGCCTGTTGAGGCTTCGATTTTCGGTGAATCATTGGTCTTTTCAGCGGCCTCTTTGGTTTCGGCCGCCAGCTCTTTTGTTTCCTGCGCCGGGTCCTTGACAGGAGCGCCGGCCTGCTCGCCGGATGCTTCCTTGACCGCGGCCGCCGGGGCCTGCTCGGCTCCCTCGGACTTCGCGGGTTGCCCGGAGATCGCAAAGCGCATCCGCATCCAGGCACCGCGCTGGCCCTCGCGGAAGTCGGAAGCATCTTTCAGCTCGATGCGTCCGCCATGGTCTTCCAGCACGCGGCCGACGATCGCAAGGCCAAGGCCGGTGCCCTTGGCGCGCGTCGTGACATAGGGCTCGAGCAGCCGCGAGCGCGCGACCTTGGGCAGGCCGATGCCGTTGTCGATGACGTCGATCAGCACGTCCTCGCCCTGACGCGACACCACGACGTCGATATGACCTTTGCCGAGCTCCTCCGGCGGGACCTGCTCGATCGCCTCGGTGGCGTTCTTGACGATATTGGTGACCGCCTGCGAGATCAGCCGCCGGTCGAACTGGGCGCGGAGCGGATCCTCTTTGAATTCGGCCTCGATATCGATCTCGGGATGGGCGACCTTCATCAGGAACACGGCCTGCCGCACGGTGTCGGCGACGTCCTCGCCCTCCATCACCGGTTTCGGCATCCGTGCAAAGCGCGAGAACTCGTCGACCATGCGCCTGATGTCGTCGACCTGGCGCACGATGGTGTCGGTGCACTGCTCGAAGATCTGCTTGTCCTTGGCCTCTGTGATACCCTTGCCGAACTTGCGGCGAATGCGCTCGGCCGAAAGCTGGATCGGCGTCAGCGGGTTCTTGATCTCATGCGCGATGCGGCGCGCCACGTCGCCCCAGGCCGAGGTGCGCTGCGCCGAGACCAGCTCGGTGATGTCGTCGAGCGTGATGATGTAGCTGTCGTGCGGCTGGTTCTTCTCGGCGCTGACGCGGACCGAGAGATTGCGCTCGCTGCCGTCGCGGGTGATCGTGATCTGGCCCTGCACCAGACGCTGGCTCCCTTCCCGCGCCGCCTTCATCATCTCGTCGAGCTCGGGCAGCACGTCGGAGAGCGGATGACCGAGCGTCTCCGCCTCGGAATGCCCGATCAGCTTCTCGGCCGAGCGGTTCAAAATGCCGACGCTGCCGGAAGCATCGACGCCGATAATGCCGGCGCTTGCCGAGGACAGCACCGCTTCGATGAAGCGGCGGCGGCTGTCGATCAGGTCGCTGGCGTTGACGAGCTCATCACGCTGGCTGCGCAATTCCTGCGTCATCTTGTTGAAGGTCTCACCTAGCTGGGCGAGATCGCCTTCCGACTGGTGCACGGGTACCTGGACATGGAGGTCGCCGGTCGAGACCGTGTGTGCCGCGTTCATCAGCCGCCGGATCGGCGAGACCAGTGAGTTGGCGAAGTTCAGGCCGATCAGCACCGAAGCCATCAGGATGGTCAGCGCGATCACGGCGAACATCAGCGCAAAGGCCACCTGGATGCCGAGCCGGCGCGACTCGATCTGGGCGTATTCGGCGACGCTGACCTCGGTCTGCTTGAGCTGATTGACGACATTCGGATCAAGCGGACGGGCGACATAGAGGAAGGTGTCGCTGAAGGCGCGCAGCCGGATCACGGCGGCCACGAAGCTCGCATCGGGAAGGACCGCGATCTCGGGCTCGGACTCGTTGACGTTGCTGAGGAAGTCGGACGCGGGCGGCGAATAGGCGAGCCGCATGCCGGTGTCGGCGGATTCCAGGATGTTGGTGTTCTTGTCGATGATCATCGCGCCCGGCAGGTTGCGGGAACTGGCGCTGGCGCTCAGCATCTCCCGGAACGAGCGGCGATCCTGGTCGTAGAGCGGCCGGGCATGCGCGATGTCGTTGGCCATGCCGAGAATGTCGCCGCGGATCAGCTGCGCATGGTCCTGCATATAGGCCCGCGCAATCGTCAGCGAATTCTGGATCACCTCCTTGGTCGGGCCGGAGAACAGCCGGTCGAGGCCGCGTTCGATGGTGACGTTGGCAACGACGGCGACCAGCACCGCCGGCAGCACCGCCACGATCGAGAACAGGCTGACGATCTGGACATGGAGCCGTGCCGCCGCCCTGCCCCGCCGCCGCGCCAGGATCAGCTGCCAGAGCTCGCGGACGATGATCCCGACCAACAACAGGATCGTGGCCGCGTTGATCAGGTAGATCGAGCGGACCACCGCCGGCGTCGGCTCGATCGTGGTCAGGCCGGTCAGAACCAGGAAGGTCAGGAAAGCCGAGAGCAGTGCCAGCGCCACGGCAAAGGGCGCCAGCCAGCGCCGCGCCGACCAACGCCGGGGCTCTTCCGCTGGTGTCGTGTCAAAGTGTGCGGCCGAGGTGTCTGCGCTGGTCATTCCGGCAATGGTGGTGCTGAAAACGGGTCCGCGATGGGCGGATACTGATGTATTCGTACCACATTGTTGCCGAATTGCGACAATTCCGCGGCGCCCTCGCCGCGGCGGACGGGCGCATCCACAGGTGGATCATGGCCGATGTCGTGGACAGACCTCGCCTGCGGGAACGGTTTCCCACCGCTGCGGCTTGACCAGCATGGATAGATTCTTCCTCGCGATAATGGTTTCTGCCGTTCTGCTGCTGATCGTGGCGTCCGATCTGCTGGTCAATGGTCCGGCCCTGCAGGAGCCGACGACAGACGTCGCGCGTCTGGTGCCGTCCACCGAGCGATTGGTCAGGTGATGGATTGCGGTCGCGGGCGGCCGAATGCCTCACCCTTGTGTGACCGCGGAACATGTGTGACCGCGGAACATTTCGGCCCCGCCCCGACTTCTGCTCACCGCGTCAGCCAAAACGGCAGCGCGATCCGGACAGGCTCAGCTCCGCTTTGGTAGGGGGAGCTGAGCCACCGTCCGCGTAAACGCGTTCAGCGTTTGTTGCGAGGGAACTATCCCCCGCTCCGATAGACCTGGATGTCGAGATCCCGGATCTTCTTGCGCAGCGTGTTGCGGTTGAGGCCGAGCAGGTCTGCGGCGCGGATCTGGTTGCCGCGGGTGGCGGCGAGCGCGGCCGTGAGCAGCGGCACCTCGATCTCCTTGAGGATGCGGTGATAGAGGCCGGGCGGCGGCACGCCGTTGGGAAAGCCCTGGAAGTGCGAGGACAGATACGCCTCAACTGCGCCGCCGAGATTGTCGACGCCCTGCTGGACCGCGGCACCCGGGCTGACCGAAGGCGGCGCGAGCTCGCCGTCGATGACGGAAGCCGTGATCACGTCCTGCGGATAGAGCGCGGCGAGGCGCCGGGCGAGGTTTTCCAGCTCGCGCACGTTGCCGGGCCAGCGGTGCTGCTTCAGCCGCTCCAGCGCCAGCACGTCGAGCTTCTTGGGCGGCAGGCCGTCCTTCTCGGCCAGCGCGAAGAAGTGACGGATGAGATCGGGCAAATCCTCGATGCGCTCGCGGAGCGGCGGCAGCCGCAGCGGCACGACGTTGAGGCGGAAGAACAGATCTTCCCGGAACAGCCCCTGCTGGATCAGGACACGCAGATCCTTGTTGGAGGCCGCGACGATGCGCACGTCGGTCTTGATCGGGGTGCGGCCGCCGACGGTGGTGTATTCGCCCTGCTGCAGCACGCGCAGCAGACGGGTCTGCGCCTCCATCGGCATGTCGCCGATTTCGTCGAGAAACAGCGTGCCGCCCTCGGCCTGCTCGAACCGGCCGGAGGCGCGGGTGTTGGCGCCGGTGAAGGCGCCGCGCTCATGGCCGAACAGTTCGGATTCGATGAGGTCGCGCGGGATCGCCGCCATGTTGACCGCGACGAACGGGCCGTTGCGGCGCTTGCCGTAATCGTGCAGCGCGCGCGCCACCAGCTCCTTGCCGGTGCCGGACTCGCCGGTGATCATCACCGTCAGATCGGTCTGCATCAGCCGCGCCAGCACGCGGTAGATTTCCTGCATCGCCGGCGAGCGGCCGACCAGCGGGATCGCCTCCATCTCGGCGTCCTCGTCCGGCGTCGAGACCCGCTCCTTCGGCTCGGCCAGAGCGCGGCCGACGATGGCAATCAGCTCCTTGAGGTCGAACGGCTTCGGCAGATATTCGTACGCCCCGCGCTCGGAGGCGCGGATCGCCGTCATGAAGGTGTTCTGCGCGCTCATGACGATGACGGGCAGATTCGGCCGCATCTTCTTGATCCGCGGCAAGAGGTCGAAGGCGTTTTCGTCCGGCATCACCACGTCGGTGATGACGAGATCGCCCTCCCCCTGGCTGACCCAGCGCCACAGCGTTGCGGCATTGCCGGTCAGCCGCACTTCGTAGCCGGCGCGGGACAGTGCCTGATTGAGAACGGTGCGGATGGCGGTATCGTCATCGGCTACGAGAATGCTACCTGCGGGCATCGTTAATCCTCATTTCGCCCCCTGTGACGCAGGCGACGGCTTCCCGGCAGAGTCGGCGCGACTGCTTTGATCGGCATGTTTCACCGATGTGGAATACATCGGCATCAGCACGCGGAAGGTGGTCTTGCGCGGCTGAGATTCGCATTCGATGATGCCCCCGTGATCGCCGACGATCTTGGCGACCAGCGCCAGGCCGAGCCCTGAGCCGGTCTGCTTGGTGGTCACGAAGGGATCGAACAGGTTGGGCAGAAGATCGTCCGGCACGCCTGGTCCGTTGTCCTTCACGCAGAATTCGAGCGGCAAGGATACCCGGGATTTTTGACCGGGGACTGACAGGCGCACGCCGGGGCGGAACGCGGTGGTGAGCTGGATCTCGGCGTCGGGGACGTCGATCAGGGCTTCTGCGGCGTTCTTCACGAGATTGAGGAACACCTGGATCAGCTGGTCCTGGTTCGCCAGCACCGGCGGCAGCGAGGGATCGTAGTCCTCGATGAAGCGGATATTGCGGGCAAAACCGGACTGCGCCAGCCGTTTGACGTGGTCGAGCACTGAATGGATGTTGACGGGGCCGCGCGATACGGGGCGCTCGTCGCCGAACACCTCCATGCGGTCGACCAGCGTCACGATACGGTCGGCCTCGTCGCAGATCAGGCGCGTCAGCATGCGGTCCTCGGACGAGGCCTGCTGCTCGAGAAGCTGCGCCGCGCCGCGGATGCCCGAGAGCGGATTCTTGATCTCGTGCGCCAGCATCGCGGCCAGCGCGATGACCGAGCGCGCCGCGCTGCGATGGGTGAGCTGACGGTCCATCTTGTCGGCGATGGAACGCTCCTGGAGCATCACCACGATATGGCCGGGCCGCTCGGTCAGCGGCGCAACATGCAGATCGACCTGCCGGTCGCCGCCCATGCGCGGCGTGCCCAGATCGACCTTGTATTCATTCACCGGCGAGTTCGACGAGCGAACCTGGTCGATCAGCGCCAGCAACGGGCTGCCGAACGGCACCAGCTCTTTCAGCGACTGCCGCTTCAGGAACTGGGTCGAGATGTCGAAGAAGGCCTCGGTCGCGATATTGGCGGCGACGATCTTGCCGTCCGGCCCGATCATGAGAACGGGATTGGGCAAGGCATCCAGGATCGCGTCGCTGTCGGCGGGCCGGCGATGTTCAGCGGCTGAGCTCATGCAGCAGCGCTCCATCGGAAATCGTCGAAGGCATCCTGCAGCGACTGGTGGACGAGGCGCGGATCTTCCGAGGTCAGGATCTTCTGGCGCCAGGATTTCAGCTTTTCGGCCGGCGCGCGGCTTACCTCCGCCGCAACATCGAGCGCCCAGCCCAGATGCTTGCGGGCATGTCGCAGGCCGATGCGCAGACCATAGAGCGCGCAGACGCCCTCATAGAGCGTGCGGACATAATGCAGCTGCGTTTCCAGCGAGGGCGCAGCCTCCTCAGCCCCGCCCTGCAGGCGGCGGCCGATCTGACCGGGCAGCCAGGGCTGGCCCTGCGCGCCGCGGCCGATCATCACGGCGTCGGCGCCGGAGGCCTCGAGCGCCGCAAGCGCCTTCTCGTAAGTCGTGATGTCGCCGTTGACGACGAGCGGAAGGCAGGTGGCCTCGCGCACGGCGCGGATCGCATCCCAATCGGCCTCACCCTTGTAGAACTGGCTGCGGGTGCGGCCATGCACCGTAACGAGCTTGACGCCCGCGGCTTCCGCGCGCCGCGCCAGTTCCGGCGCGTTGCGGCTGCGGTCGTCCCAGCCGAGCCGCATCTTCAGCGTCACCGGCACCTTCACCGCCGCGATGGTCGCGTCGATCAGGCTGACGGCATGGTCGAGGTCGCGCATCAAGGCCGAGCCGGACTGGCCGCCGGTGACGTGGCGGGCCGGACAGCCCATGTTGATGTCGATGATATCGGCGCCTTCGGCTTCGGCGATCCGGGCGCCCTCCGCCATCCAATGCGTCTCGCAGCCGGCGAGCTGGACCACGTGCGGACCAATCCCGGTGGCTTCGCAACGCAACCGGGACATTCGGTGGCCGCTCGCAAGCTCATCGCTGGCAGTCATTTCGGACACGACGAGACCCGCGCCAAGCTCGGCGGCCAACCGGCGGACGGGCGAGTCAGTCACCCCCGACATCGGTGCCAGGAAGACCGGGGTGGCGACATCAATATCGCCTATTTTCAACGGCTTAGAGCCGGATACTGCCGAACCGGTCACAGGGGTCTCGTTGACTGGGCAGGGCCTCATCGCGCCTGCCATGACCTATCTTGCGCACAATTCTTGTGCAGTCAAGCGTCATGCCTACAGTTTAGACAATTCTGCAAATCTTTCAAGTGCAGTGCAGCAAATTGCTGTTTCCAACAATCCGGGGAAACCCCCTTTTTTTGCGGGCCTGCCGTGCTAGAGGCATGCGGCAATCACCCCACTCCCCGACTCTCCATCACCAACTGAGTATTCGAGTCCTATGGCGAAATCACAACGCACCGCAGTCGTCCTCGTGGCAGCCGGGCGTGGACTGCGTGCGGGCGCCGGCGGGCCGAAGCAATATCGCGAGATCGGCGGCGTGCCCGTGATCTATCGCGCCATGGAAGCCTTCAGCCGCCACGCCGACGTGTTTGCGGTGCAGCCGGTGGTGAACCCCGATGACAGCGCCATGTTCACGGCCGCGGTCGCGGGGCTCAAGCACGAGCCGCCGACCAATGGCGGTGCGACCCGGCAGGCCTCGGTGCTCGCTGGCCTCGAAGCGCTGGTCAAGCACGAGCCCGACATCGTGCTGATCCACGACGCCGCCCGCCCCTTCGTCTCGGAAGGATTGATCTCGCGCGCGATCGAGGCGGCGAGCCGCGCCGGCGCTGCGATCCCCGCCGTTCCCGTCACCGACACCATCAAGCTCACCGGCGATGGCGGCAATGTCGAGGGGACCCCGGACCGCGCGCGCCTGCGCATCGCGCAGACGCCGCAATCCTTTCGTTTCGATGTCATCCTCGAAGCGCATCGTCGCGCGGCGAACGACGGCCGCAGCGATTTCACCGACGATGCCGCGATTGCCGAATGGGCGGGATTGACGGTTGCAACCTTTGAAGGCGATGTTGCCAACATGAAGCTCACCACTCCCGAGGATTTCGTGCGCGAGGAAGCGCGCCTGGCTGCCCAGCTCGGCGATATCAGGACCGGCACCGGCTATGACGTGCACGCCTTCGGCGAAGGCGACCATCTCATGCTCTGCGGCGTGCGCGTGCCGCACACCAAGGGTTTTCTCGCCCATTCCGACGGCGATGTCGGCCTGCATGCACTGGTCGACGCCATCCTCGGCGCGCTCGCCGACGGCGACATCGGCTCGCACTTTCCGCCGAGCGATGCGAAGTGGAAGGGCGCCTCCTCCGACCAGTTCCTGAAATACGCCATCGAGCGCGTCACGGCGCGCGGCGGCCGCGTTGCCAATCTCGAGGTGACCATGATCTGCGAGCGGCCGAAGATCGGCCCGCTCCGCGACACCATGCGCGCGCGTATCGCCGAGATTTCGGGCGTCGACATCTCGCGCGTCGCGGTGAAGGCGACCACCAGCGAGCGGCTCGGCTTCACCGGCCGTGAGGAAGGCATCGCAGCGACCGCGAGCGCCACCATCCGTCTTCCCTGGAGCGTCTAGGCCATGGGCGGCAGCGACGCACGCGCCCTCTCCCGCTCGCTGCTCGACCTGTGCCGGATGCGCAAGCTGACGATCGCGACGGCTGAATCCTGCACCGGCGGCCTCGTCGCCGCCGCGCTGACCGACATCCCCGGCTCCTCCGACGTGATCGACCGTGGCTTCGTCACCTATTCCAACGACGCCAAGCGCGCGATGCTCGGGGTCGAAGCCGGCACGCTCACGAACTTCGGTGCCGTCAGCAAGGAGACCGCGACTGCGATGGCGGTCGGCGCGCTGGAGCGTGCCGGCGTCGATCTCGCCGTCGCCATCACCGGCATTGCCGGCCCCGGAGGCGCGACGCCCGGCAAGCCGGTCGGTCTCGTGCATTTCGCCGCCGCCGCGCGCGACGGCCGCATCATCCACCGCGAGCACCGTTTTGGCGCGATCGGCCGCAGCGCCGTGCGCGCGCGCTCGGTGGTCGAGGCACTGCGCATGCTGATGGATCTGGCCCGCGGCCCGCAGCCCCAGGCCAAGCCGCGCCGTCCCGCTGCAAGCCGCCTGCGCCCGCGCGTGACACGCTCGCCGCGCCGGCATGTGGCCAAACGACGAACGCCGCGGTCGCCGCGGGGCTGAAGCGCCTCAGGCCGCCGCCAGCAGCGCGCTCGCATGGTCGAGCACCCGCTGCCTGACCGCATCGGCATCTGACGGATTCACCCTTGCGCTGACCGTCAATTCCACGACGGGCACCGCGGGATCGGCGGCGATCACCTTCGACACATTGACCGACGGCGCGCCGCCCTTGGCGATGCGGGGATCGTCGCGCAGATGTTTCAGGATCTGGTCGGCCAGCGCGTTGGCCGATCCAGCCCTGACCGGAAACGCAACCTTGACCTCGCCCGTGCCTGGATAGGCGCTGCGGTTGATGATGGCCGCGCCCCACACCTGGCCGTTGGGCAACAGGATCTGCGTGTTGTCGGGCGCGACCAGCTCGGTCATGAACAGCGACAGCGACTTCACTTTGCCCGCCTTGCCGGCGACCTCGACATCGTTACCGATATGAAAGGGCCGGAACAGCAGCAGCATCACGCCGGCGGCGAGATTGGAGAGCGTGCCCTGAAGTGCCAGACCAATGGCGAGCGAGGTCGCGCCCAGCACGGCAACGAGGCTCGCGGTCTGGATGCCGAAGAGCTGAAGCACGGCGATGCCGACCACGGCCAGCACGCCGTAACGCGCGAGGCTGCCCACGAACAATGTCACGAGCGGGTCGACGCGGTGAGTGACGCTCAACAGGCGCGTGACGAACCGCTGCATGGCGCCCGACAGGTACCAGCCGATCGCGAGCAGAAGGATCGCGTAAATCGCGTTCAAGCCATACAGGACGAGCGAGGCTTTCAACGTGTCGAAATTGATGGTCATGGCGGCTCCAACCCGGACAATCGGTTGCAAACTCACTGCGGCGCGAATTGATCCCGAAGGGAACACGGTCCCGCAGGGCGGATTAGCGAAGCGCAATCCGCCGCGTCTCTCTCCTCGGTGTCTGGCACGGCGGATTACCCCTTCGGCTAATCCGCCCTACGTCCACGATCCCTGGCGTTGCCGACGGGCAAAACACGCTAGCCGTAGGGCAAGGCGCGCAGGCGAAAATATTCGCCTTTACAGAATTTCGGCTTTGTCGCATTGTCCCGCCACCTCACCCCGGTCAGAGGGGCGTATCGCGATCGTCACGAAACGTGGGGTGAGCTGCGGTGGACGCTCGTCACATCGGCGCGAGAGGCATTGCAGGGCGGGCAACCGTGAGCGACGAGCCTTTTGCGCACACGACCGGTGTGACATGCGTACGGCAAAACCGTGTCGTCCTGACGCCCGGGGTCTGTGCGTCAAGTCTTGCGGTGATGCGTGGTGCCCGACCGGGTGCGCGCATCAGCCATCTGCAAGGCGACGGGGGCAATAGTGCATCGCTCCCCGGGGAGAGCTCGGCATAAGCCGTCAAACCACTGCGCAGGGAAGGCCGGGTTGTCCTGGCTACACCTGTATGCCGCTGTGCAGCTTCTTGTCACGCAGGATTCGCGCAGTGGACCGCGGGTGCCAGCCGGCACCCGGTCTTCCCTGCGCCCTCTGACATCTGAGGGCGACATGACCAATGCAGGACTCGGGCAGGAACTGCCGCGAGACCGCAGCGTTATGTTCAGTTTTCGAAAAAAGCACGCAAGTCTGTCCAATTCGATCGGAATCGCGAATGCAGACGGCGCGACCAAACGTCATCACGCGTCTCCGATCTTGCGCGAGAAAATATTGGCGCAATAATGCCGCTCTACGTTGTGATCCGGAATCAACCGGACCAGCACACTGGAGGGCGACGAAATTGTTCGCTCGCGCCGCGGCATCAGTCGCCGTGACTATCACCTTGGCCACCATTGTCTTGGCTACCATTGTCTTGGCCACCATCACCTTGGCCACCATTGATGGTGCGGCCGCACAAACGGCCAACCAGCCGCCGGATACGATGGCGGCGCGGGTCGAGGCTTGCACGCCCTGTCACGGCAACAAGGGCGAAGGCACCAGCGACGTCTATTTCCCGCGGCTTGCCGGCAAGCCCGCCGGCTATCTCTACAATCAGCTGCTCGCCTTCCGCAGCGGCCGCCGCAAATATCCGCCCATGAACTATCTGCTGGAGTTTCTGCCTGATCCGTATCTGGAGGCGATGGCGGAATATTTTGCCGGCGAACATCCGCCGCTGCCGCAGCCGGCGCCGAGCGAGGTCAGCAAGGACGTGCTGGCGCAGGGCGAGCTGCTCGCCACCAGCGGCGATGCCAGCCGCAATATTCCGGCCTGCGTGAGCTGCCATGGCCCGGGACTCGCCGGCATGCAACCCGGCATCCCCGGCCTGCTCGGCCTGCGCGCCAATTACATCAGCGCCCAGCTCGGCGCCTGGCGCTACGGCACCCGCACGGCGAAATCGCCAGACTGCATGCAGCAAGTCGCAGGCCATCTGACCGAGGCGGACGTCACCGCGGTCGCGGCCTGGCTCGCGACACGGCCGGCGCCCACGAACCCGGCCCCCGTGCCGAAAGGCACCTACGCGCTGCCTTTCGGCTGCGGCAGCCAGCCCAATTGACGAGGCGGATGATGGGCTCGAAACTGTCGACCGCACTCATATCGATCAAGCTCCTGGCCCTCGCCGCGCTCACCACGGCCGCGCAGGCGCAGGACAAGAGCAACGACATCATCGCGCGCGGCGAATATCTTGCCCGTGCTGGCGACTGCACGGCGTGCCACACCGCGCCGGAGGGCCGCCTGTTCGCCGGCGGCCGCGCCATGCCGACGCCGTTCGGCACGCTCTACACCTCCAACATCACGCCGGACCTAGATACCGGAATCGGCAAGTGGAGCGCCGACGACTTCTACAAGACCATGCACAGCGGCCGTTTCCCGGACGGCGGGTTGATCTATCCGGCGATGCCGTTCGCGTCCTACACCAAGGTGACGCGCGCCGACAGCGACGCGATCTTCGCCTATCTGCGCTCGATCGCGCCGGTGAGCCAGAAGAACAAGCCGCACGAGTTGCGCTTTCCCTACGACAACCGCCAGCTCATCCTGGGATGGCGCACGCTGTTCTTCAGCGAAGGCGAGTTCAAGCCCGATCCGAAGAAATCCGCGGAATGGAATCGCGGCGCATATCTCGTCGAGGGCCTCGGCCATTGCGGCATGTGCCATTCGCCGATCAACGCGCTCGGCGGCACCTCGCAATCGGACGCCTTCAAAGGCGGCCTGATCCCGATGCAGAACTGGTACGCGCCCTCGCTCACGTCAAACCGCGAGGCCGGCCTCGGCGACTGGAGCATCAAGGACATCACCGACCTGCTGCAGACCGGCGTCTCCATGCGCGGCGTGGTCTACGGCCCGATGGCCGAGGTCGTGCACAACAGCCTGCAGTATCTCAATGACGAGGACACCAAGGCGATGGCGGTGTACCTCAAGGGCATTGCGGAGCCCTCGCCTCCACCGCCGGCAAGCTCGACGCTGCCGACCACCGAGAGCAGCCTGCTGATCAGCCTCGGTAAGACCGTTTATGACAAGCATTGCGCGAGCTGTCATGGCACGCAGGGCGAAGGCAAACCGCCGCACTGGCCGCCGCTCGCCAACAACCAGTCGATCGAGATGCAGTCGGCGGTCAATCCGATCCGCATGGTGCTCAATGGCGGCTATCCGCCGGGCACCAAGGGCAACCCGATGCCCTACGGCATGCCGCCGTTCGCTGGCCTGTTGTCCGACAACGAGATCGCCGCCGTCGTCTCCTACATCCGCACCGCCTGGGGCAATCGCGGCACGCCGGTCTCGGCGCGCGAGGCCAACGAGCTGCGCTCCGCACCGCTGAATTGAGAATCACATGATCAACTCCGATCCGCCGACCAGCCCCGCTAGCGCCGACCAGGCCGTCGAGGAGGTCGTCGCGCAAGGTCCGTCCGGCGCGATCGTGCTCGCCGGCATCGCCACCGCCTGCGTGGTCGCGATGTGGCTCGCCTTCTATCTGTTTGTCTTCCTGCCCCGCGGATCGCTGCAATGAGCGCAGAGGAAACTCATCACGACAGCGCCGAGGTCGCGGCCCGCGTCGAGCGGCGCTGGGCGACCATCGCCGTGATCATCATCGTGATGATGGCGCTGCTGGCGGCTTTCGCCGGCATCCATCGCGCGACCATGCCGCAGCCGCGCGTCGAGATCACCGATCCCTCGCGCCTGCATCTGTCCGGCGAATTCGTCGAGAGCAATCTCGGCAGCGTGCTGGAGGCCAACGGCAATGTCACCGTGCGTGCAATCGGCCAGCAATATTCCTTCACGCCAGCCTGCATCGTGGTGCCCGCGGATACGCCGATCACGCTTCGGGCCACCAGCGCCGACGTCGTCCACGGCATCCTCATTCAGGGTACCAACGTCAACGCCATGCTGGTGCCAGGCTACATCTCCGAGCAGCTGATGCGCTTCGCGAAGACCGGCGACTACCTGATGCCCTGCCAGGAGTTTTGCAGCTTTGGCCACGAGGGCATGTGGGGCAAGGTCAAGGTGATCGACAAGACCGAATTCGCCGATCGCGCGAAGGGTGGCGGGAGGCTGGGCTGTGTTGGTCAATAGGAAGCTCATACTCGCCCATTTCTGGCTGGCCTTTGCCGTGTTCGGCGTCGCGCTCACGCTTGGCGCCTGGCAGATGTTCATCCGCAGCCCGATCGGCACCTGGCTCTCCAACCCCGAGCTCTATTACCGCTCGCTGACCGCCCACGGCACGGTGATGGGCTACGTCTTCCCGACCCTGGTGGCGATGGCATTCGGCTACGCCATCAGCGAGTCCGCGCTGCAGCAGCGCCTGGTCGGCGTGCGCTGGGCCTGGGCAGGATTCTGGTTGATCGTCGCCGGCAGCATCATGGCGGTGATCCCGATCGCGCTCGGCCGTGCCTCGGTGCTCTACACCTTCTATCCGCCGCTGATCGGCAACGTCTTCTATTACCTCGGCGTCGTCCTGGTCGTGGTCGGCTCGTGGATCTGGGTCGCGCTGATGTCGGTCAATCTGCGCGTCTGGCGCAAGGCCAATCCCGGCGCGCCGGTGCCGCTCGCCATGTTCGCCAACGTCGCGGGCTCGTATTTGTGGGCTTGGACCGCGGTCGGCGCCGCGCTCGAGCTGCTGCTCCAGATCATTCCGGTTGCGGCAGGCCTCAAGGCCACCATCGATGCCGGCCTGGCGCGCATCTTCTTCTCATGGACGCTGCACGCCATCGTCTATTTCTGGCTGATGCCGACCTACATCGCCTATTACACCATCGTGCCGCGCGCGATCGGCGGCCGCGTCTATTCCGACTCGATGGCGCGGATCGCCTTCATCCTGTTCCTGGTGGTGTCGATGCCGATCGGCATGCACCACACCTTTGCCGATCCGCAGGTAGGCGCCGGCTTCAAGTTCATCCATTCGGCCTTCACGGCTCTGGTCGCGCTGCCGACGCTGCTGACCGTGTTCACGATCTGCGCTTCAGTCGAGATCGCGGCGCGGCTGCGCGGCGGCCGCGGCATGTTCGGCTGGATCGGGGCCCTGCCCTGGGACAACCCGATGATGCTGGCGCTGGCGTTCTCCTTCGTCATGCTGGGCTTCGGCGGCGCCGGCGGCCTCATCAACATGAGCTATCAGCTCGATGCCTCGATCCACAACACGCAGTGGATCACCGGCCATTTCCACCTGATCTTCGGCGGCGCCATCGTCATCATGTATTTTGCGATCGCCTATGATCTCTGGCCGCATCTGACCGGGCGCGAGCTGATCGATATCCGCCTGATCCGCACCCAGCTCTGGCTGTGGTTCATCGGCATGATCGTGACGACCTTCCCGTGGCACTGGGTCGGCATTTTGGGCATGCCGCGCCGCATGGCCTATTTCGACTTCGGCGATCCCGCGATCGCGCCGCAGGCGCTCTCCGTCACGCTCTCGGCGATCGGCGGCTTCATCCTGCTGGCCTCGGGCATCATGTTCATCGTCATCCTGGCGCGTGGCATGCGCGCGCCTCAAATCGACGCCGGGCCCTATCGCTTCGCGCTTGCCGTGCATCAGCCGACAACCGTCCCGGTCGCGCTCAACACCCACGCGCTGTGGGTGGCACTGATGATCGGCCTCACGCTGACCAATTACGGCTATCCGATCCTGAATCTGGCGCTGAGTTCGGGCACCTCGGTGCCGGCCGTCTATGTGGGAGCGCAGTGATGAGCACGCGCGACCTCTTCACCCTCCGCAACAGCCATTTCAGGACCGGTGTCGGCATCACCGCCGCGATCCTCGTCGTCACCGCGATTGCCGGCTTCATCGTGCTGCCGTTCGCACAGCCCTGGGTTCAGTTCGCCGGCGTCTGGGATGCGATCTGCAGCGCCGCAGGCGTACCGCAGCGTGCGGCCAGCGTCACGGCGCCCGAACAGGCAAAACGCCTGTCCGAGGTCGTGCTGACCTCGAACACGCTGTCACGTCCGAGCCAGGAAGCGATCGGCCGCGGCGCGACGCTGGCGCAGCGCTGCGCGATCTGTCATGGCCCGACCGGCGTCAGCCGCGCGGACTCGCCCAATCTCGCCGGCCAGTACGCGGCCGTGATCTACAAGGAGCTGCACGATTTCCGCTCGGGTGCGCGCACCAATGCCGTGATGTCGCCGTTCGCGGTCAACCTGACCGACCAGGAGATCGCCGATCTCTCCAATTATTACGCCTATCTGCCGCGGCTTCCCGCCTATCATCCGACGCCGCAATTGCCGAAACCCAACATCGTCATCTACGGCGCGCCGATGCGCGGGATCGCGCCCTGCGGCGCCTGCCATGGCAGCCTCGACAACAAGACCGGCAGCCCGTGGCTGGAGGGACAGTCCGAGGCCTACATGAAGGCGCAGCTCCACGCCTTCGCCTCCGGTGAACGGCGCAACGACATCAGTCAGCAGATGCGCAACATCGCCCGCGCAATGACGCCGCAGGAGATCGAGCAGGCCGCGGCGTATTACGCCTCGCAGCCGCCCGATGTGGTGAAGGCGGTGGATTGAAGTTGGAGGCTCGTGCCCCGGACGCGGCGCAGCGCCTCTTTCGGCGGTGCGCTGCAGAGCCGGGGCCCATCTCTCCGCATTTTGCCGTGTTGCCTTCTGGGTCCCGGCTCTGCGCAGCAGCGCCGTAAGCGCGTTTACGCGCGTCTTCGCGCGCTATGGCGTTGCAGCGCGTCCGGGACACGAGAGCCCATGGCAGCTACGACGACGCCAGCTTCCGCCCATAGATCGCGTCGGCCCGTTTCTCGAACGCAGTGGAAAAGCGCGCGAAGGCGGCGTCGAACATCGAGCCCATCAGCAGCGCCAGCATGCGGCTCTTGAATTCGTAGGACAGGAAGAACCCGACGTCGCAGACGCCCTCACCTTTGGGCTCGAACGTCCAGCGATTTTCCAGGTTGCTGAAAGGACCTTGCAGATATTCGACCAGGATCTTCTGATTGGCGCGGTCGAGGCTCACGCGGCTGGTGAAGGATTCCTTGACCAGCTTGAACGACACCGTCATGTCGGCGACCAGCACCTCGGTGCCATCAGGCTTGGCCATGCGCTGGCGCACCTTCAGCGCGCTGCACAGCGGCACGAATTCCGGGTAGCGCTCGACGTCGGCGACCAGATCGAACATCTCGGAGGCGCTGTGATTGACACGGCGCTTGCTCGAAAATTTGGGCATGGCGGTTCAGCGGGCAGTCGCGGCCCGCGCGGCCTTCAGTCTCGCAAAATCCTCGCCGGCATGATGCGACGAGCGGGTGAGCGGGCTCGCCGACACCATCAGGAAGCCCTTGGTGTAGGCGACCTTCTCGTAGGACGAAAACTCGTCCGGTGGCACATAGCGCATCACCGCGTGGTGCTTGCGGGTCGGCTGGAGGTATTGGCCGATGGTCAGGAAATCGACGTCGGCGGAGCGCAGATCGTCCATCACCTGCTGCACCTCGTGGCGCTCCTCGCCGAGGCCGACCATGATGCCGGACTTGGTGAAGATGGTGGGATCGAACTCCTTGACCCGCTGCAACAGCCGGATCGAATGGAAATAGCGCGCGCCCGGCCGCACCGTCAGATAGCGCGACGGCACGGTCTCGAGATTGTGGTTGAAGACGTCGGGCTTGGCGGCAACGACCACCTCGAGCGCCCCCTCCTTGCGAAGGAAGTCGGGCGTCAGGATCTCGATCGTGGTCGTGGGGCACGCGGCGCGGATCGCGCGGATGGTCTGGGCAAAGTGCTCGGCGCCGCCGTCAGTGAGGTCGTCGCGGTCCACGGAGGTGATGACGACGTGGGCAAGACCCAGCTTGGCAGTCGCTTCGGCGACGTTCTCAGGCTCGGCTGCATCCAGTGCATTGGGCAGGCCGGTCTTGACGTTGCAGAACGCGCAGGCACGGGTGCAGGTGTCACCCATGATCATGAAGGTGGCGTGCTTTTTGTCCCAGCACTCGCCGATGTTCGGGCAGCCCGCTTCCTCGCACACCGTGTGCAGGCCGTTGGACCGCACGATGTTGCGGGTGTCGGCGTAGCCACGGGTGTTCGGCGCGCGCACGCGAATCCAGTCCGGCTTCGGCGGCGAAGCGGAGTCAGGGCGTTTCACCTTTTCGGGGTGACGCGGGCGCAGCGGGTTCGTGATGGTATCGACAATAACGACCATGGTCTGTCCGGTCTGTTCAGGTCCTACCTAGTCGGTCTCGCCACGCATCGCAACCCGGCTCGCGCCGCTTCAGGGAACATGGCAGATATGGGCAATATCTTGCTCTGTTCTCAGGCGATTCTCACCTCGAATGGCTCCAAGCTCGAAGTCCTCACCCCCGCGCCTCGGCAAGCTGCTCAAGCGCGGCTTTTTCGACCGCAACGTCCGCGACGTCGCCCGGGACCTGATTGGTGCGACCATGCTGGTCGACGGCGTCGGCGGCCTCATCGTCGAGGTCGAGGCCTATCATCATACCGAGCCGGCGGCGCACTCCTACAACGGTCCGACGCAGCGGAACCAGGTGATGTTCGGCCCACCGGGCTTTGCCTATGTCTATCGCTCCTACGGCATCCACTGGTGCGTGAACTTCGTCTGCGAGGAGGAAGGCTCGGCCAGCGCCGTGCTGATCCGCGCGCTGGAGCCGACGCACGGGATCGCCGCGATGCGCCGCCGCCGTCATCTCCAGGATGTACACGCGCTGTGCTCGGGTCCCGGCAAGCTGACCGAGGCGCTCGGCATCACCATCGTGCACAACACGCTGCCGCTGGACCGACCGCCGATCGCGCTGCATGCGCGGACCGAGGAGTTGGAGGTGGTTGCCGGCATCCGGATCGGCATCACGAAGGCCGTCGAGCTGCCCTGGCGCTATGGCGTCAGGGGCTCGAAGTTTTTGAGCAAGCCGTTTCCGAAGTAGGCCTAAGTGGCCTGCTTCAGCCGCTCCATGGCTTCGAGCAGCTTGGCCTTGCGGGCCAGCGCCGCCTCGCGCTTTTCGCGCTCCTCCTCGACGACCTCCTCGGCCGCGTTGGCGACGAACTTTTCGTTCGCGAGCTTGGACTCGGCACGCTTGATATCGGCGTCGGCCTTGCCGATCTCCTTGTCGAGACGCGTGCGCTCGGCAGCGACGTCGATCACGCCCTTCAGCGGCAGCGCGGCGACTTCGCCGCGCACGAGCAGCTGAACCGCACCGTCGGGCGCGCGGTCGGCGAAGGAGATGTCCGACAGCCGCGCCATGCGCTTGATGACGTCGGTCCAGCGCGGCACGCGGTCCCTGGTTTCGGCGGAGGCGCCGACGAGCACCAGCGCCGTCAGCGTTGCCGGCGGAATGTTCATCTCGGCACGCACCGAACGGATCTGCGTGATCAGGTCGATCACCCAGCCGATCTCGGCTTCCGCCTTGGGATCGGTGAAGTCGGCGTGGTCGAAGATCGGCATGACCAACATCGGCGACATCAGCGGTTCGGTCGGTCCGGCCGCTGCAGCGAGGATTGCGAGCTGCTCCGGCGTCGGCTCGGCCGGCTTCAGCGGCCATTGCGCCAATGCGAGCAGACCGTCGCGCTTGGCCGTCACCTCCCACAGCTCCTCGGTGATGAAGGGCATGAAGGGATGCAGCAGCTTCAGGATCTCATCGCGCGCCCAGGCGACCATGGCACGGGTTTCGTCCTTGGCCGGGCTGTCGGGGCCCAGCAGCAGGGGTTTTGCGAGCTCGACATACCAGTCGCAATAGACGTTCCAGACGAAGCGGTAGATGCTACCCGCCGCATCGTTGAAGCGATAGGCCTCGATCGCCTCGGTCACCTCACGCGTGGTGTGCGCGCTTTCATGCGCGATCCAGCGGTTCAGCGTCTCCTTGGCCTTCGCCGGCTCGAAACCCTCGGGCACGGCGCAGTGGTTCATTTCGGCGAAGCGCGACGCATTCCAGAGCTTGGTCGCGAAATTGCGATAGCCCTCGACGCGGCTGGTGGCGAGCTTGATGTCGCGGCCCTGCGCCGCCATCGCGGCCAGCGTGAAGCGCAGCGCGTCCGCGCCGTATTCGTCGATCAGGTTGAGCGGATCGATGACGTTGCCCTTCGACTTCGACATCTTGGCGCCCTTCTCGTCGCGGACGAGGGCGTGGATGTAGATGGTCGAGAACGGCACCTCCTTCATGAAGTGCAGGCCCATCATCATCATGCGGGCGACCCAGAAGAAGATGATGTCGAAGCCGGTCACCAGCGCATTGGTCGGGTAATAGCGCTGCACCTCGGGCGCGTCCTCGGGCCAGCCGAGCGTCGAGAACGGCCACAGCGCCGAGGAGAACCAGGTGTCGAGCACGTCCTCGTCGCGCGTGATGAAGCCCTCGCGCTTGTTGCGGTCAAGCGCCATCTCGCGGCCCTGCTCGGCCGTGATGACTTCCTGCTCGACGTAGTAGCCGAGCGCGTGGCTGACGGCCTCCTCCTCGGTCTCGGCGACGAACACCTTGCCGTCAGGTCCGTACCAGGCCGGGATCTGATGGCCCCACCAGAGCTGGCGCGAGATGCACCAGGGCTGGATATTCTCCATCCACTCGAAATAGGTCTTTTCCCAGTTTTTCGGCACGAACGACGTTTCGCCCGACCGCACCGCCGCGATCGCGGGCTTTGCCAGCGTCTTGGCGTCGACATACCACTGGTCGGTCAGGTACGGCTCGATCACGCTGTTGGAGCGGTCGCCGTGCGGCACCATGTGGGTGTGCGGTTCGATCCGCTCGACGAAGCCGAACGATTCCAGCCGCTCGACGATGCGCTTGCGCGCGACGAAGCGGTCGACCTTGTGGAATTCCTCGGCGAATTGCGAGGCGCCTTCCGGCAGGTCGCGCAGATAATCCTCGTTGTCGACGAGATCGAGACAACCTTCCCTGTCGAGCACGCTGATGCGGCGCAGGCCGTGGCGATTGCCGACCTCGAAGTCGTTGAAGTCGTGCGCCGGCGTCACCTTGACCGCGCCCGAGCCCTTCTCGGGATCGGAATAATCGTCGGCGACGATCGCGATCTTGCGGCCGACCAGCGGCAGAATCACGTTCTTGCCGACCAGCTTCAGGTAGCGCTCGTCCTCGGGATGCACGGCAACGCCGGTATCGCCCAGCATGGTCTCGGGGCGCGTGGTGGCGACGACGATGAAGCTCGAGGGATCCTCAGGGCTGAATGTCTTGCCCTCGATCGGATAGCGCAGATACCAGAGATGGCCCTTCACCTCGGTCTGCTGCACCTCGAGATCAGAGATCGCGGTGAGCAGCTTGGTGTCCCAATTCACCAGCCGCTTGTCCTTGTAGATCAGGCCGTCGCGATGGAGCTCGACGAACACCTTGATGACGGCCTTCGACAGGCCCTCGTCCATGGTGAAGCGTTCGCGCGACCAGTCGCAGGAGGCGCCGAGCCGCTTGAGCTGGTTGATGATGGTGTCGCCGCTCTCGGCCTTCCACTGCCAGACCCGCTCCAGGAATTTCTCGCGGCCCATCTCGCGGCGGCCGGGCTGCTGGCGCTCCATCAGTTGCCGCTCGACCACCATCTGGGTGGCGATGCCGGCATGGTCGGTGCCGGGCTGCCACAGCACGTCGCGGTCGCGCATGCGCTCAAACCGGCACAGGATGTCCTGCAGCGTGTTGTTGAGGGCGTGGCCCATGTGCAGCGAGCCCGTCACGTTCGGCGGCGGGATCACGATGGTAAACGGCACGGCGTCGCGGCGGTCGGGGCGGCCAGCCTTGAAGGCAAGGCTATCCTCCCACACCACGGACATGCGGGCTTCGATATCGGCGGGCTGGTAATTTTTCTCGATCATGGGGCTGTTAGAAAGCCGCGTGTGCGGGTCAAGTCAACGGGAAGCTCAGCGGCAAAGGCTTTCCAGCCCGGTCCGCAGACCGAATATGCCACAGGAGCAGGGCTTTATCGGGGCCGCACGACCGTCTCAGCGGCCGCCGCGCGAGACCCGCTCGATTTCGGCCTTCACGATGCGTTCAACGAGGCCCGGCAAATTGTCGTCGAGCCAGGATTTCAGCATCGGACGCAG
The DNA here is from genome assembly GCF_900094605.1 of Bradyrhizobium shewense. GTDB lineage: Bacteria > Pseudomonadota > Alphaproteobacteria > Rhizobiales > Xanthobacteraceae > Bradyrhizobium > Bradyrhizobium shewense. The sequence continues at coordinate 77,195 of NZ_FMAI01000006.1, forward strand.
CATCTCCTTGACCAGATCCTCCAGCGTCCGTGCATTGCTGCTGAGCACCGTATGGGCCAGGGAGTTGAAGGCGGATTCGACCGCCGAGACGGTCGACTGCGCGAGCATGGGCTGCTGCGGCGGCAGCGGCGGAGCATCGAAATCCACCGGCGCGTAAGACGGTGGCGGCGTCGGACGCGGCGGCGGCGATTCGGCGAATTCGAGATCGTCGCGCGGCTCGACCTTGCGGAAGCTCGGCGGCGGCGGAGGCGGTGTCGGATCCATCGCCATCTCGTCGGTCAATTCGAGCACGTCGGGCTCAGGCTCGGGCTCGGGCTCCGGCTCGCGGACCTCCGGCGCGGTTGTGGCCGTATCGAGCCCCGCCAGCAGCGCGTCAATGTCGTCCTGGCTGTTCGGTGACGCCTCCGCCGCAGGCGGTGGGGCCGGTGCCGGCTTTGCGGCCGGAGGTGGCGCAGGTTTTTCAGCGGCAGGTTTGGCAGGGGCAACCTTGGAGGGCGGAATGTCGTTCATCGCCTGCGGCTTGGGTGCGGGCGCAGCAGGAGCTGGCGCGGGCTTTGCAGCCTCCGCCGGCGGCGGCTTGGCCTCATCGTCGGCAATGATGCGCCGGATCGAGGCCAGAATCTCCTCCATCGAGGGTTCTGTGACCTTTGCAGGCTGCGTCATCTCCGACTCCACATCATCAACGCCCTCGCATGCGTTGTTTTACACCAAGCACGACAGGATTGGCCGGTTCCGGATGGGTGGCCCGACATTTTCGTCGCGGCAGCCCGACTTGTCCCCAGATCACGGCTCAACGTGCAGCGGTGCGCCCCTGCCCCCGGCACTCAAGCTTTACGCACACGGCATCACTGCGAGGCGAATCGACCCGCATCGTCTTGGCAAGGCTATGTCAGGGATTTTGATGATTGCAAGCAAAGCGCCGGTCGGCCTCGGCAATTCACGAGGCCGACCGGACGAGAACGTGACGTGAATCAGCGCCCGTCAGGCGTACGCACGCCGGCCCAGCTGTCGCGGACCTGATGGTAGTGAACGCTGGGATCGTAAACCGTGGTTGCAAGGCCGAGGACCTGCGGCGCGAGACGGCCGACGGCCGAGAGGACGTTATAGGATGCAACAACCCGGTCATGCTGCGCGGTCACCAGCGCGACGCGCGCATTGACCAGCGCCTGCTGCGCGTTGAGCACGTCGAGCGTGGTGCGCTGACCGGCCTTGGCCTCTTCACGCACGCCGTTCAGCGCGATCTCGGACGCCGTCACCTGCGCTTGCGCCGATTGCACCTGCGCCTTGCCGGCCTGCAGCGAACCCCACCACTGCACGACAGTGGCGCGGGTCTGATCCCGCGTGTTTTCGAGGTTGAGACGTTGCTGCGCCAGGTTTTCCTTGGACTGGCGGATCAGCGAATATTCGCTACCGCCCTGATAGATCGGCACCGAGATCTGCGCGAGCGCGGAAGCGTTGAGCGAGCGGTACTGAATCAAAGATTGTTCGTAGGCCTGGGTCACGCCCGCCTGCAGGGTGACCGTGGGCAGCAGAGCGCCCTCGGCAACCTTGACCTGCAAGAAATTGACGTCGATGCCGAACATCGCGGCCGTGACGTTGGGATGCTCGACGAGGCCGAGCTCGACCGCGGCAGCGAGCGTCGCGGGCAGGAAACGGTCCACCGGGGAGCCGGGTGCCAGATTCGTCGGCTCGTTGCCGATGATGCGGCGGAAGTTCGCGCGCGTCGTGGTGAGATTTGCTTCCGCGGTCAGGGCCTGCGTCCTGCCTGCCGCCAGCTGTGCTTCCGACTGTGCAACGTCGGTGCGCGTCACTTCGCCGACGTTGAAGCGGTCACGGGTCTGCTTGAGCGTCTGCTCGAGCACCCGCACGTTGCTGCGCTGGACTTCGAGCGTCGCCGAGTCGCGCAGATAATCCATGTAGGTCGTGGCGGCCAGGAGCAATATGCTCTGATCGAGGCTGCGCAGCGCTTCGCGAGAGCCGGAAACCTGACTCTCCGCGGCGCGCGTCCTGTTGGCAGTCTGGTTACCGTTGTAGAGCGTCTGGGTAGCAGTCAGTCCCACGCTTCGGGGATAGCCTTTACCGTTGATCGGAGGATCGTTGGCGCCGCTCTTGAAGTCCGAGTACTGAATGCCCCCGCTCGCCGTCAGCGCGACCTTGGGGCGATATCCCGACAGCGCCTGCGGCACGTTTTCGTCAGTCGAGCGCACCTGGGCGCGCTGTGCGTTGAGCTGTGGATTGTTCTGATAGGCGCGCACCAGCGCGGACTCGATCGTGTCCGCCAAGGCAGGCGTCGGCCCGGCAAGCGCGAGCAGCAGGACCGAAACCGCAGCTCCGGTGAAGAGCTTCACCCCATGCATCCCAAAAATTCCGTTCATTCTAACGCCCGGCTCGTGCCCGCGAGCTGGGTTACCGTCTACGAGTGGAGTCGTTGCCCCGCCGCAACATAAGACGCGGTCAAGCGCGACGGAACTACCTGAGGGTAGTTCTCAGTGGAAACTCTTTACGTGCAGCATCCCGGCCACACTTCTGATTCAGAACGGGATTTTATCGCGTTTTGGGCGTCAGAAGACGAAGGCGGCCGCCCGTTCCAGCTCGGGAAGGACCGGAGCGGCAGCGTCGAACAGGGCCCGATGGCCGAATTCACCATGGGTATGGGTCACGATTATGGCACGCGGCGGCCTGGATTCGGCGGACACCCCCACCAGACGCCCGCCCTCCTTCAGCTGCCCGAGCAGCGCTTCCGGCACGACCTCAGTCGCGCCATTGAGGATGATCACGTCATAGGGAGCGGCGGACGGATCGCCGTCGGCGCAGGCCGCGGCCTTGCAGGTGACATTGGCAAGGTTCAGGGCGGCCAGGGCGGCCTTGGCCTTCGCGGCCAAAGCCGGATCGCACTCGGTCGCGGTAACCTGCTGCGCGAGCTTGGCGACCAGCGCCGCGAGGTAGCCCGTGGCGCAGCCGACCACCAGCACGTTGTCGCCCTCGCCGATTTCGGCGGCCTGGAGCAGCTTGCCGGTCAGCCGCGGCTTGATCAGGAACCGCTTGGCGGCGCCTTCGCTCACGTCGAGGTCGAGATCGAGGTAGGCCAACGCCTGCCGGTCGGCCGGCACGAAGGCCTCGCGCGGAACCGTGAGCATGGCATCGAGAACACGACGGTCGGTGACGTCACTGGTGCGCACCTGGCCATCGACCATTTTGAGGCGCGCGGTCGAGAAACCGGACATTTGCGGACCCTGCAAGGCGGACGATGCCGCGGACGAAATTCGCGGCATCTTTGGAGCATGCACGGCCAAAACGCAACACGGCCGTTAGCCTGCGGGGCTAGGGCTTCCGCATGTTACCGCATCAGGGTCGGGACGGATTATTCGATGGCCACCGCGAGGCGACCGATCAGAGCGGCGACCTCGTCCAGCCGTGCCGAATCGGGCGTCTCGACCGCACGCGCCAGACAGGCGAGGCATTCGTCGTCGCTGAGCTCGGGAATGTCGGCCGGCAGAATCGAGGGGGCCATATGGTCGACCTGGATGTCTGGCATGGGAATCAGCTCCGTTAAGATCCGGCTATCGCGAAGCTCGATTTCAATTGAGTCGATTTGGCGCCGTCCGCATGGCGCGACGGGGCCAACCCACAACACATCTGCTTGAATGCGATTCCCAGATGGAATCGCGACAGCGCGGTTCAGAGGGCACGGCAACGAAATCGCGCATCGCGCGAGAATGCGCCCGTAATCCGTTGAATTTGCGGAAGGATTTGGCTCCCCGGGCTGGATTCGAACCAGCGACCATCCGATTAACAGTCGGATGCTCTACCGCTGAGCTACCGAGGAAAAGGCGAACCAGTCGTTCGCGCGCGGCTGCGTATAACAAAGCCGCTTGCGCTTGCAAAGGACGAATTCGTCATCATGCGCAATGCGCCGGAGGAAGGCTGGGATGCCCCCTCCTCCGGGCCGTGTCGGCCAAAGGCTACTCGGCAAGGAACGAAGTGGTCTTGGTGCCGGGATCGTAGCGCAGCCGAAGCGCGGTCATCTTGCAGAGGTTGACGTTCTTCCAGAGCACGGCCTCGTCGTAGCTCTGCCAGTCGACGCGGATATTCCAGACGCAGCCGTCGTCGTCCTCGTCGAACTCGACATAAGTGCTGGCCTGGTTCTGCAAGACCTTGTCGAGTTCGTTGTCCCATTCGTCCAGGCCATCATCCGGCGCGTTGAAGCCCAGGAATTTGATGGCATAGCCGGTCTCGTTGACGACGGTGACGTTGCGGGCATCGGCCGCGAACGACGGCATGGCGGCGATCGAAAGGCCGATCGCGATCAGTCCAGACAGAAAATATTTCATATGAAATTCCCCGATCGAAACAGGCTTCAGCGCCTGGCGTCGATCGGCGCAGGCGCCGCGGCAACCAATGGTGTTGCCTTGGAAGATTCGTCCGAAGTGCGATCGAAAGGTTCAAGACGATCGATCGCACTCCGGGACGTAGCGCGACGCGAGACGCGCTCAGCCTGTTTATCGATTCGAATTCTCAGCAGCAATGAACGGGCATTCATAGATCGGCGGTGTTGGTCTTCTCCGGCAACGGCGCCGGCACGGCGGCGCCGTTGCTCTTGCCGGTCACGGCTCCGACCAGCGCCTTCACGGGATCGTCGCCGGGCGCAAAGCCGCTCTGACGCAGGATCTCGTCGATCATCGGACGCAGCGCGTGCACCTTGAGAAGCTCGCCGGCGAGTCCCTCGCCGAAGCCGACATTGCCTCCGCCGGCGCCGCTGCCGCCGAACGCGCCGCCGGTGTGCAGGATACGGACGTCCTTGAGGTTGGCGATGGGCTTGACCATCTCGGCCAGCGCCGCCGGCATCGTCTCGATCCGCTTCTTGGCGATCTCGAAGTCGATGACGTTGCTGCCGAGCTTGTTCTGCGCCTCGTTCTTCATGGTGATGACGGCAGCTTCCGCCTCGCCGATGTTGCGCACGCCCACGGCCTTGATCTTGTTGGACTCGGCTTCGGCCGTGGCCAGCGTCTTCACGGCCTCGGCGCGATCGAGCGAGGCCTTCTTCTCGGCTTCGGCCGCGACGATCAGCTCGGTTGATTTGCGCTCGGCCTCGGTCCGCGCGGCCAGCACCTGGGTGAGACGGGCACGATCGGCGACCTCGACCGCGCGTGCGGTCACGACCTTTTCCTCCGCGGAGACCGCGATCGCTTCGGCGGTCTTGGCCTCGGCAACGGCTTCCGAGGTCTGCTTGCTCTTGGAGGCGATCTGGATCTCGTTCTCTTGGGTCGCGATCTGGATCTCGCGCTGGGCGTCGGTCTTGCGCTTGTTGATCGCCAGATCGGACTCGATCACCGCGGTTTCCTTGACCTGCTTGGCGCCCGCCTCCTTCTCGGCGACCGCCCTGTCGGTATCGATGCGGGCATTCTCCTCGGTGAGGCGCGCGGTCTGCGTCGCGGTTGCGACCTCGGCGCGAGTGCTCGCGGTCTTGTTGGCGATGTCGCGCTCCTGCGACAGCTCGGCTTCCTTCTTGGTTCGCTCGATGCCGAGGGTCTGCTGCCGCGCCTCGAGGTCCTTCTGGGCGATCGCCACCTCGTTGTCGCGCACGATGGCGTTGCGGTCACGCCGGCGCGTCTCGGTGACAGTCTTGAGCTGGGTGAGACCTTCGGCGTCGAAGAAGTTTTCCGGGTTGAAGAACTTGACGTCGGTCTGGTCGAGCTTCGTGAGCGACACGGATTCAAGTTCGAGGCCGTTGGATTTGACGTCGGACTCGACTGTCGCCTGCACATGCTTGACGAAGTCCGAGCGCTTCTCCTGGAGTTCCAGGATGCTCATGGTCGCCGCCACCGAGCGCAGGCCGTCGACGAATTTGGCCTCGACCTGGTTGCGCAGGGCTTCGGCGTCATTGGTCAGTGCCCCCAGCGTCTGGCTCGCAAGCGCGATACTCTCGTCGTCGGGGCGAACGCGCACGTAGAACTCGGCGACGATATCGACGCGCAGCCGATCCCTGGTGATGAGGGATTCCCGCTCCTTGCGTTCCACGGTGAGCCGCAGCGTCTTCAGATTGACGCTGGCATAGGAGTGGAAGATCGGCAGGATCATGGCGCCGCCGTCGAGCACGACCTTCTTGCCGCCGAGGCCGGTGCGCACGAAGGCCTCGTCGCGGGTGGCGCGCTTGTAGAGGATGGTGAAGACGATCCCGAGGACGACGATCAGCGCGACGCCGATCATGGCCGGGACTGCGATGTCGAACATGATGTTCTCCGATAATGACTTGCTAGCTGTTTAGAGTGGGCTTGGATGGTTTGAGTTCATCGTCGGCCTTGACCGCCAGGAAGCGGGTGCCGTCGCGGTCGACCAGCAGGACCATGGTTCCCTGTGGCAGGGGCGATGACGCCGGCGCCGCAACCGCCCAGACGAAATGGCGGTTGCCGTGGACGTCGGCGACGCTGACGCGGCCGGGCGGCCCCTGGTCGAGCGGACCGATGACGACCTCACCGATGCGACCGACGAGATCCCCTAAGCCGACGGCATAGCTTTCATCCTTGGGAATGACCCGCGCGATCGCCCTGCTGGCGGTGCGGACCACCGGAACCGAGACCACGACGGCCCCGACCGAGGCGACTGTTGCCGGCAAGGGCCCCGCAACCATTCGCGCGATGTCCTGGATCAGGAAGCCGGTGATGGAGAAGGCGCCGAGCAGCAGCAGCAGGAAGATCAGAAGCGGCACGCCGCCGACATTGATCCAGGAAATGGCGTTGATCACGCCATTGTCGCTGGGGTGACCGAAATCGATGTTGGTGCCGAGCATTTCGCTCAAGGAAGCCCCGACCAGCATCGAGACCACTTCGATCGAGCCGACGATGAGGATCATGGCCGCCGCGATCGCGAACGGCCTGACCTCCGGCGACATGACGTGTTCGAGCAGAGCGCTCATGACACGGCACTCAGGAGCGCGACTTCAACCGCGCGAGCCTCGCCGCAATTTCCTTGTCGCGATGCAGCGCGCTGAGCTCGTCGATGTCGCTCGAATAGGGAATGCCCGGCGGCACGCCGGTGGCGCGTGCCACCGCCCTGCCCGCCCGCAGCGCCTTCGCCGCAGCAGAGCCACCGCCCTGTTTTCGGGATGACGTCGAGGCCTGATGGCTTGCCGCCGCCTCGCTCCTTTCGAGATCGGCGCGGCGCTGCTCGGCATCCTGAAGCGCGGAAAGCACCGCGCGCAGCGAGGTGATGCATTGCTCGATCTTCTCGTTGTTCTCGTCGATGGCGCGGGAGAGCACATCGAACTGCGCCTCCAGATCCATCTGCCGCGCGATGCCGGCGCGGGCGAGATCGTCGCGGCTGTCAGCGATCGCGCCCTCGATCTTGGGGGCGAGATCGGCCATCTCGCGTTCGATCTCGGTGCGGCGCGCATTGAGGCGATATTCCTCGGCACGCGCAGCGGCGAGCGCGTCGCGCGCTTCGCTCTCGGCGCGCTCGATCTCGCGGATGGCCTGGCCGACCACTTTCAGCTTGTTCTTGCCTTCCGCCTGCTCGATCGCGTCATAGGCGATCCCGGCGATCAAGCGCCCGACCCGGGACAGGAAGTTTTCGGGAGCGGCAGCGATGGTATCCATGGCGTTCTCCTCCTCTGGCAGATTGTTCGGCGTGACGCCGTAGTGAACTTCAAAGCCGTCGTCGGTGCGGATGAGGCGCGCGGGCGCACTCTGCCCCCAGCCCTCGGCATAGCCGGCATAGTCGAAGGGCACGCTGAAGCGTCCCTCGACGGTCGCGATCGAAATGGTGGCCGGGCCCTTGATCTTGGCGAGCTTGTCGTCGAGCGGCAGACGGCGGCCCTGTGCCGCGCGATACTCGGCGCGGTCACGCAGGCCCAGCGTCACCAGGCGCGAAGGCAGCGCGGTCTGTTTGCGGATCGGGTCATAGGCGTGGGCATGCAGCAGGACGACATTGGAGCCCACATTGTGGCTCCGCGCGACCTCATCGAGGATCTCCATCATACGGTCATAAGCCCTAAACGTCGCCTCCAGCGCGGCCTTGGCGGCCGGATCAGGGGCAAGCCTGTAACGCAGCGCTGACGGCGCGTTTCGGGGCGAAGGGCTCATGGAAAGCACTAAAGCACCATTTTGGTACTTTAGGAAGAGGAGACGTAATCACGTTTCCCTGACCCTCATGCACGCTACATATTAGTCGTTGTGCCCGGCACGCGCGTTCAAGCCGGGCGTTCACCCCTAGATCACACCCGATCAAGACTTCTTGCACGCGCGGGTTGCAATTTGAGACGAAATGCTGGGAGCGTTCGGCAAGCCCAGTCACCCACTTGCTCAGCCTTGGTGTCCCGGACGCGCAGCAGCGTTCGCACGCTGCTGCGCAGAGCCCGGGAGTCGCTGCGCTCACCCGGGCTACAGGAGCACCCGTCGATCCACAGCCTGTCCGCAGCATATCCACAGGACGGGTATCGCGAATTCGTCAGCCGACGCGAGCCACTTGCTGCGCACAAATCCACAGGTCCTCAGCCGCCGGCCTGATCGAACACGCTGCGGCAAGCTTCGCTCAGGCTCGACCGGTTGCGCCGCAGGCACGCCGTGATGGCGCGGACGTTGGGGATTTCGCCGGCGCAGAGCCGATAGACATCGGGCGTGCAGGCCCGGCGCTGTTCGGCCGTCCCCTGTGCGTGGGCGGCGGAAGCAAACAGCGTCAGGAACAGCCCGACCGTGGAGGCGCGGCGCGCCCGGCTCTTCACACCCGCAAACCGCAAGAACCTCGCCTTCATGACCAGTCTCCCGTTCGCCCTGCCCGCTCCGGCCTGCATTGAGCCCGGATGCGAAGGCGTAGGAGAAATAAACCGCCGAGGATGTGATCTCTTTCACATTGCCGGCGCAGCCGAGGAACCTAGAGTTTCCGAGGGGATTTTTTACAAACCGCTAACCAATCGGGACCCCATCGCCGGATCGTTAAAATGCGAACGATCCGCTCAACCGGGTAACAAACCGGCTTTGCGACATTGCGCCGTCCGCGTTCTGCGAGGGTGCGATGAGAAGCGAAGCCGAATTCAACTTGTTGCTGGATGCCGTCCGGGACGCCATGGTCATTGAAGACTTTGCTCCCGCGCCGGAGGAGGAATTCGTGCCCCGCTCGTGGAGTTTTCACGCGACGCCCAAAGCCGCCAATGACAATGAGGGCGCCTGGCCCCTGCTGCCGTTCCCCGACGGCTGGTACGCGGCCTGCTGAAGCTGCTTTCATCGTGAGCCGTAGCGCCCGCCTCGCGGGCGCTTCGCCGTACGAGAAGCCCTGCTGCGCCGATCAGGTCTTGATGCGATCCTCGCCATCCTGCGGCACCCGGTCGGGTGCGGCCGATGGAAAGATGCTGTCATAGATCGCGCGAGCCTCGCGAATGAGGCGGGCCCGCTCCAGCTCGGATTTCAGGACAAATCGGACGATGTCGCCCACGGGTGCTCCAGCGCTCGTTGATGTCGGTCGCATCACTTCGCCGATGCGAAGTCTATGCCAACGGGCGTGAATCGGGGGTTCCAGCGAGCTCCGGACAAACCCGGTGATCGATCCGCCTCTCACGTCGGCAGAACGTTGCGCGCAGCATCAGCGGAGCCGGCGGCGAAATCGAATTATGCTGGGAGATCAGAGGGATATGATGGAGGCCACGACCAGAATTGAACTGGTGTACACGGTTTTGCAGACCGTTGCGTAACCACTCCGCCACGTGGCCCCGTAAGGCCGGAGCAATATAGGGGATGAAGGGTTTAGGCAACCGCCTTCGTCCGATTTTGGCTGGAGGCCGCCCCGTCAGGGGGACCTTCGAACCGCTACGCCTTCTTCCCGCCGGACCCCGCCAGATATTGCGCGAGAATCGTATCGGTTGCGCCGGCCGCGATGATCTTCCCCTGCTCCAGCAGGATCGCCCGGTTGCAGGTGCTCTGGATCAGCTCGATGTCATGCGAGGCGAGCACCAGGATGCCGGCGCGGGTGACGATCTCATCCAATCGCTGCCGCGCCTTCTTGCGGAATTGCTGGTCGCCAACGCCGATCCATTCGTCGAGCAGCACTATCTCGCCCTCGACCGCGGTTGCGACCGCAAAGATCAGGCGCAGCATCATGCCGCTGGAATAGGTGCGCAGCGGCAGGTCGAGCCGGTCTCCGAGCTCGGTGAACTCTGCAATCTCCGCCCGCCGCGCGTCGATCTCGGCCCGCCGCGCGCCGATCACGAGCCCGCGCCGCATGATGTTCTCGTAACCGGTCGCTTCCTCGTCGAAGCCGGCCTGCAAATCGAACAGCGACAGGCAGCGTCCGCGTACGTCGATGCTGCCCGCCGTCGGATGATAGATGCCGGCGAGAACCCGCAGCAGCGTGGTCTTGCCGGCACCATTGGCGCCGATGATGGCGAGGCGGTCGCCGGCGCGGATATCGAGGCTGACCTCGTTCAACGCCGTGATGAGGTGCGAGACCGCCGCCTTCCGGCGCAGCGTCACGGCGCCGACGAACCGGCTGCGCAGCGAGCGGTCGCGAAACGACAGCACCGGAAATGTGACCGAGACGTCGCGTAGCACGATGTGGGCCGCCCTGGTCATGCGCGCATCACAGCCAATACGCCACGCGATGGCGGTATTTTGCGTAGCAGCCGAGGCCGATGACGGCCACGATGATCGCATAGAGGGCCCCTAGCAGCCATTGCTTCGCATCGGTCGGCTGCGACAAGAGCGGCCGGCGCACCAGATCGAGCAGCGTGGCGAACGGATTGACCAGCGTCAGCCAGTGAAACGCGGTGCCGCGCGCGCTGTCCTCGGTCCAGATGATCGGCGTGAGAAAGAAGACGAATTGCAGGCCGCTGACGATCGCCGAACCAATGTCGCGAAAACGCGCGCAGAGCATGCCGAGTGCGACCGAGCCGCCGAGCAGCGCGAGGAACAGGATCGCAAAGCCGGGCAGCGCGAGCAGCATGCTCCAGTGCAGCGGCCAGGGCATCACGACGTAGAGCAGCACGACGATCACCAAATGATGCGCGAAGATGAGGACGTTGCGCGCGATCATCTGGAGGACGTGAACGATCAGCGGGGCCGGCACGGCCTTGATGAGATGGCCGGACGCCACGAAGATGTTGGAGCCCTCCTGGAGCGTCGTTGCGATCAGGGTCCAGACGATCAGGCCGACCGCGAAGGACGGCAGGAAGGTGGCGATGTCCTGCTTGAACAGGGCCGCATAGACCGTGCCGACGCTTGCGATCGTCGCGGCCAGCGTCAGCGTGATCCAGAGCGGGCCGATCACGGTCCTGCGGTAGCGCAGCGAAATGTCCATCAGCGCGAGCGTGCCCCAACGATCGGGCCGCGCCGCCTGTGCCAGAATTTCCTTCGCTGCGAGCTGAATTCGACTGCCCCTCAGGTTCTCGCTCTCCGATGCCGCAACAGGGGAGCAGATCGCGACCGGTTTCGGCCGATCGTCTCTAGACGCCCGGCCCACGCGGTGCAATCGACCGTACAGATGATGTGGGCCGAAGTCAGGCTCGTTTGCGCCGCCGAAAGTCGCGCCGGCCCTTCGGGGCAGGTTTGGGCGCCAGTTCCGGCATCTCGGCCTGGACCTCGCGGTAGCGTATTAACAGGCGTTCAAAGCTCGCATTCAGCGTCTCGGCGATGTCAGGACGCCGCTCGAGCCCGGCGAGAATCGTCGCCGCGGCCTCGATGGTGGAGAGCCCGTCCTTGCGCGGCTCCTTGCGCAGACGGCCATAGCGCGAGGGGTGCGCCGGGTTGAGGATGACGCGCTGGCATTTCAGCATCCAGGGATTGCGCCACCACAGCGCCTTGGCCTGGCTCCAGGTGCCGTCAAGCAGCACGACGCCTTCGAGCTTGCCGAGGATCCCGCGCTGGTTCTCCGCGACCTCGCCCTTGCGGTTGAGCGCGACGATCTCGCCTTCCGCTTCGAGATCGGCGGCGCGGGCCGAGCCGAGATAGAGCACGGCCCAACGCGCGGCATTCTCCACCGGCTGTCCCAGCGCCTTGGACAGGCTCGGCCAGGACAGGCCGACCCGCACCGTGGCATCGGCAAAATGCCCGGCAAGCAGGCGCGCGGTGCCGAGCGCCCTGTCCTGCTCCTGCGGATGCTGCAGGATCAGGAGGGACAGTCGATTTTCAATCGGCGTGACGCTGTCGCAGATGCACAGCGGCATCGGCTTCTGGCAATGCGGGCACTCGGGGATCGGATCGGCCGGCGCGGCGGCCGTATCTGGCGGGTTCGACATGGGCGCCGCTATACGCTTGATGCGGCGCTTCAACAACCTATTCCGCCGGAGCAGGCACCGGACGCGGCTCCGACCGCCGCCGCAGGCGGTCGATCAAGAGGTAGATCACGGGCGTGGTGTAGAGCGTCAGGATCTGCGAGACGAACAGGCCGCCGATGATGGTGATGCCGAGCGGACGGCGCAGCTCCGTGCCGGGGCCGGTCGCCACCACGAGCGGAATGCCGGCGAACAGTGCCGCCATGGTCGTCATCAGGATCGGGCGGAAGCGCGCCTGGCAGGCCTCAAAGATCGCCTCCGCCGAGGACAGGCCGCGCTGGCGTTCGGCGTCGAGCGCGAAATCCACCATCATGATGCCGTTCTTCTTGACGATGCCGATCAAGAGGATGATGCCGACGAAGGCGATCACCGTCAGCGGCGTGTTGGTGAGCTGCAGGGCGAGCAGCGCGCCTAACCCCGCCGAGGGCAGCGTCGAGATGATAGTGAGCGGATGGGCGAGGCTCTCATAGAGCACCCCGAGCACGATATACATCGCCACCAGCGCGCCGAGGATCAGGAGCGGCTGGCGGCTGCTGGTCTTGGCGAAGTCGCCGGCATTGCCGTCGAAGCTGCCGCGGATGCCTTCGGGCATGTGCAGTTCCTCCACCGCCCGCTGGATGTTCTGGGTCGCTGCCTGAAGCTGCACGTCCGGCAGCAGGTTGAACGACACCGTCGTCGAGGGAAACGACTGCGAGTGATAAACCGCGAGCGCGGCCAACCCACGCGTCGCATGCACCACGGCCGACAGCGGCACCTGCGCGTCGCCGGCGCCGGCAACGTAGATGCGCTCGAGGTTGGAGGGATCGACCTGGAACTTCGGATCGATCTCCAGCACGGTCATGTACTGGTTGCGCTGGGTGTAGATGATCGAGATCTGCCGCTGCGAGAAGGCGTTGTTCAGGGCATTGTCGATGTCCTGAACCCTGACGCCGAGTGCCGAGGCCTTCTGACGATCGATGTTCAGGGTCAGCTGAAGCCCGCCGGGATCGCGGTCGCTGGAGATGTCGGTGATGCCCTCGACGCTCTCCATGCGCTTGGCCACGATCGGCGCCCATTTCTGCAGCAGACCGAGGTCGGTGCTGGTCAGCGTGTACTGGAAGTCGGAATCACTCTGCCGCCCGCCGGCACGGACGTCCTGGGCGGCGAACATGAAGAGGCGGATGCCGGGCACGGGGTACAGCGCGCGCCGGAGACGGTCGATCACGACCTGCGTCGAGACGTGGTCGCGCTCCTCCGGCGGCTTCAGGCTGATGTACATGATGCCGCGGTTCGAGGTCGCTCCCCCCGGCCCGCCTCCGGCGCCGACGGTCGAGCCGATGCCGGCCACGGCCGGATCCTGCATCACGATGTCGGCGAGCCGCTGCTGGAGGCCGAGCATCGATTGGAACGAGATGTCGGCCGAGGCGCGCGTCGCTCCGATCACGAAGCCGGAATCGTCGGTCGGGAAATAGCCCTTGGGGACCTTGATGTAGAGCGTCACGGTGAGGCCGATGGTGGCGAAGAACACCAGCAGCGTCGCCAGCGGATAGTCCAGCACGGTGCGCAAGGTTCGGGCGTAGAAGGCGACGATGCGCGACAGCGAGCCCTCGATCACCCGATCGAACAGCGTCGCCGTGCCGGACGTGGCCTGCCGGATGTAATGGGCGCAGATCATCGGCGTGACCGTGAGCGACACCAGCGTCGAGACCAGGATGGCGAAGGTCAGCGTCAACGAGAATTCGCGCAGCAGGCGGCCGACGATGCCGTCCATGAAGATCAGCGGCGTGAACGCCGCGATCAGCGACAGGCTGATCGAGACCACGGTGAAGCCGATCTGCTTCGCGCCCTCCTGCGCCGCCCGGAACGGCCGCATGCCGTGCTCGAGATTGCGGTACATGTTCTCGATCATGACGATGGCGTCGTCGACCACGAAGCCGACGGAGATCGCGAGCGCCATCAGCGACAGATTGTCGATCGAGAAGCCCGCCACCCACATGCCGGCGCAGGTGCCGGCCAGCGCCAGCGGCACCGAGATGCCGGCCGCGATGGTCGGCGTCAGCCTGCGCAGGAATACGAACACCACGACCATCACCAGGACCGCGGTGGCCAGCAACGTCCATTGCATGTCGAGCACGCTGGCGCGGATCGTGCCGGTGCGGTCGACCAGAGTCGAAATCTCCACACCGGCCGGAATCCACTGCTTCAGCTGGGGGACCAGCGCCTTCACCCTGTCGACGGTATCGATGACGTTGGCATCGCCCTGCTTGGTGATCTGGATCAGCACCGCCGGCTGCTTGTTGAACCAGGCGATCGACCGGGCGTTGCGGACGGAATCCTCGATGTCGGCGACGTCGGACAGCCGCACGAAATTGCCGTTGGCGCTCTTGATGACGATGTCGCGGAACTCTTTCGCCGTGCGCATCTGCTTGTTGAGCGCCAGCGTCTCGCTCTGGCGCTCGCCGTTGAAGATTCCGACGGGGCCGAGCGGGTTGGCGTTGACGATCGCGGTCCTGACGTCGTCGGTGGCGATGCCGGCGTTCGACAGCGCGACGGGGTTGAGCTGGACCCGCACGGCCGGCTGGTCGGCGCCTGATACCGTGACGTCGCCGACTCCCGGCACCTGCGAGATGCGCTGCGCCAGCACCGTGTCGGCGACGTCGTAAATCGCGCTGGCCGACAGCGTCTTCGAGGTCAGCGCCAGCACGAAGACGGGCGCGCCGGCGGTGTTGGCCTTGCGGAAGCGCGGCAGCGTCGGCAGGTCGCTCGGCAGATCGACCATCGAGGCGTTGATCGCCGCCTGCACGTCGCGCGCGGCCTTGTCGATGTTGCGGCCGATGTCGAACTGGAGCTGGATGCTGGTGTTGCCGAGCGTCGAGGTCGAGGTGATCTGGTTGATGCCCGATATCTCGCCGAGCCGCCGCTCCAGTGGTGAAGCCACCGTGGCCGCCATCACCGACGGGTCGGCGCCGGGCCGGCTGGCCGAGACGAAGATGGCGGGGAAGTCGACGTTCGGGACCGAGGCGACGGGAAGGAAATCGTAGGCGACCACACCCAGCAGGAACAACCCGATCGACAGCAGCGTGGTGGCAACCGGGCGGCGGATGAAGGGCTCCGAGATCGATGCCATCACTGCATCCCCTCGGTTGCGCCGGCGACCGGCGGGCCGCCGGATTCAGCCGGCGGCAGCGCCTGCTCGAGGCGGCGGTTGATGCGGTCGAGCGCGAGATAGATCACGGGCGTGGTGTAGAGCGTCAGCAGCTGGCTGAGCAGCAGGCCGCCGATGATGGAGATGCCGAGCGGAAAGCGCAGCTCGGCGCCGGTGCCGCTCTCGATCGCCAGCGGCAAGGCGCCGAACAGCGCCGCCAGCGTCGTCATCATGATCGGACGGAAGCGCAAGAGACACGCCTGCACGATCGCCTCGTTGGGCGACATGCCCTGCCCGCGCTCGGCCTCGAGCGCGAAGTCGATCATCATGATCGCGTTCTTCTTGACGATGCCCATCAACAGGATGATGCCGATCAGGCCGATCACCGACAGGTCCTGCCCGCACAGCACCAGCGCCAGGATCGCGCCGACGCCGGCCGAGGGTAGCGTCGACAGGATCGTGATCGGGTGGATGTAGCTCTCATAGAGCACGCCGAGCACGATGTAGATCGTGATCACGGCCGCGAGCAGCAGCCAGGGTTGTCCCGCCAGCGCCTTGGCGAACTCGGCGGCATCGCCGGCATAGACGCCGACGATGCTGTTGGGCATTTCGATCCGGGTCTCGATCGCCTTTACGGCGTCGACGGCATCGCCGAGCGCAGCACCCGGCGCGAGATTGAAGCTGAGCGACACGGACGGGAATTGCGCTTGGTGCGAGATCGCGAGCGGCGCCGTGGTGCGCTTCAGCGTCGCCACGGCCGACAGCGGCACCTGGGCGTTGGGCGCGCCGACGGTGGAACTCGCAGCGCCCGGCAGATAGAGTTTTGAAAGGATCGAGGGATCGCGCTGGTACATCGGCAGCGCCTCCAGCACCACGCGGTACTGGTTGGCCTGGCCGTAGATGGTCGAGATCTGGCGCTGCGCGAAGGCGTCGTTGAGCGTATCGGTGATGCCTTGCAGGCTGACGCCGAGCTGGCCCGCGCGGGTGCGATCGACGTCGAGTTGCGCCCGCAGGCCGCCTTCCTGCGCCTCCGAGGAGACGTCGCGGAACAGGGGATCGCGCCGCATCTCCGTAACCAGCTTGCGCGCCCATTCCGACACCAGCGCCGCATCGGTGCCGGTCAGCGTGTACTGGTATTGCGAACGGCTCGACTGGGTCGAGATCTGCACGTCCTGCACCGGCTGGAAATAGACGGTCATGCCGGGAATGCCCGCCACCCGCTCCTTCAGCCGGGTCACGACCACGCTAACATCGTCGCGCCGCTCGCCGCGCGGCTTCAAGGTCATGACGAGCCGGCCGACATTGGTGGTCGGGTTGACCGAGCCGGCGCCGATCACCGAGACCACGCCGACCACGTCAGGGTCCGCCTTGATGGCGTCGGCGACCTCGCCCTGCCGCTTCTGCATCTCCGCGAACGACACGTCCGGCCCGGCCTCCGTCACCGCCGTGATCGAGGCGGTGTCCTGCAGCGGCAGGAAGCCTTTCGGCGCAACGACGTAGAGGACGAGGGTCGCAATCAGCGTGGCGAAGGTCACGACCAGCGTGGCGCGCTGGCGCTCCAGCACCCACAACAGCGTCCGATGATAGGCCTCGACAGTGCGGTCGATGAAGCGGCTGATGGCGGCCAGCCCCGGCACCGCCAGCTCTTCATGGGCGTGCTTGAGCAAGCGTGAGCACATCATCGGCGTCAGCGTCAGCGAGACCACGGCCGAGGTCACAACCGCGATCGTCAAGGTCAGCGCGAACTCGCGGAACATGCGCCCGACGAGGCCGGACATGAACAGCAGCGGGATGAACACCGCGATCAGCGACACCGTCAGCGAGATCACGGTGAAGCCGATCTCGCTGGCGCCCTTCAGCGAGGCCTCCATCGGCCCGTCGCCGTTCTCCATGTGGCGCACGATATTCTCGATCATGACGATGGCGTCGTCGACGACGAAGCCGGTGCCGATCGTCAGTGCCATCAGCGACAGATTGTCGAGGCTGAAGCCGGCGAAATACATGATGCCGAAGCTGGTGATCAGCGACAGCGGCAGCGCCACGCCGGCGATCAGGGTTGCCCGCAACGAGCGCAGGAACAGCAGCACCACCAGCGTTACCAGCACGACGCTGAGGACCAGCGTGAACTGTACGTCGTGGACCGAGGCGCGGATGGTCACGGTGCGGTCGGAGACGATGGTGAGGTTCACGCCGGCCGGGATCGCGCGCTGCACTTTGGGGATTTCGGCGCGGATCTGGCTGACGACGTCGATGACGTTGGCACCGGGCTGGCGCTGGATATCGATGATGACGGCGGGCGTGCCCTGGTACCAGCCGCCGGTGCGGTCGTTCTCCAGGCCATCGACGATCTGCGCGACGTCGGCGATGGTGACCGGCGAGCCGTTGCGGTAGGCGATGATGACGGGCTTGTAGGCGTCGGCAGCGGCGATCTGGTCGTTGGCCGCGATGATGTAGGATTGCTGCGCGCCATCGAGCGAGCCTTTCGGCCCGGAGACGTTGGCGTTGGCGATTGCGGTGCGCAGATCTTCCATGGCGATGCCGTAGGCGGCAAGCCGCGCCAGATCGGCCTGGATGCGCACGGCCGGTTTCAGCCCGCCGAGCACCGAAACGCGCCCGACGCCGGAAATCTGGCTCAGCCGTTGCGCCAGAAGCGTGTCGGCGATGTCGCTCATCGCCCGCAGCGAGATGGTGTCGGAGCGCAGCGCCAGCGTCATCACCGGCGCGTCCGCCGGGTTCACCTTGGCGTAGGTCGGCGGATACGGCAGCGTCTTGGGGAGCACGCCCGCCGCTGCGTTGATCGCGGCCTGCACGTCCTGGGTCGCGCCGTCGATGTCGCGGTTGAGATCGAACTGCAGCGAGATCTGGCTGACGCCGAACGAACTCGTCGAGTTCATCGCCGACAGCGACGGGATCTGGCCGAGCTGCCGCTCCAAGGGTGCCGTGATCAGCGAGGCGATCACGTCGGGGCTCGCGCCTGGAAGCTGCGTCGTCACCTGCACGGTCGGGAAATCGACCTGCGGCAGCGCCGAGACCGGCAGTGCGAAATAGCCCAGCAGCCCGCCGATCAGCAGCGCGATGCCGAGCAGCGAGGTCGCGATGGGACGGCGGATGAAGGGTTCGGAGACACCCATGGGATCTGCCTGCCGCTTCAAGCGGCTGTTGTCGGGATCATGGCTGCTTGACTCCACTTCCCGATGCGCCCGGCCCCGGTGCCGGCCCGGTCTGTCCCTTCTGGTCGCCCTCGCTGCTCTTCCGCTTGGCGCGGAACTCGCCGTCCTTGCCCTGTCCGTCCTTCTGGTGCTCCTTCTGCCCTTCCTTGGCACCATCCTTCTTCTGGGCGTCAGGCCCCCGCGAGCGCTTGCGCGGGGCGAGATCGGCCGACGGCGTCTGGTCGTCGCGGCCGATGGTCACCTTGGAGCCGTCAGACAGATTGGCAAAGCCCGTAGTGACGACCCTGTCGGTCGCCGACAGGCCGCTGGCGATCACGGCGTCATGCTCGTTCTGCTGGGTCACCGTCACGGGCTTGGCCGAGACCACGTTGTCCTCGCCGATGACATAGCTGAATGTCCCGATCGGGCCGCGTTGCACGGCCGAGGTCGGCACCACCAGCGCCTGCGTCAGCGTCTCGACCTTGAGACGGACATTGACGAACTGACCCGGCCAGAGCTGGTAATTGGCGTTGGGAAACTCCGCCTTGAGCTTGAGCGTGCCGGTGGTCTGGTCGACCTGGTTGTCGATGCCAGTGAGTTTGCCGGTATCGATCACGGTGACGCCGTCATTGCCGAACACGTCCACCGCGAGCGTGCCCTTGGTGGCCGCGGCGTTGACGCGCATGATCTGTTGCTGCGGCAGGCTGAACCACACCGCAATCGGCTGCAATTGCGTGATCACCACGAGGCCCGTGGTATCGGAGGCGTGGATGATGTTGCCCTGGTCGACCTGGCGCAGGCCGGCTCGCCCCGAGAGCGGCGCCACGATCTTGGTGTAGCTCAGGGTCGCCGCCGCGTTGTCGATCGCAGCCTGGTCGGCCTTGACCAGCGCCTCGGTCTGCGCGACCAGCGCGCGCTGGGTGTCGGCCTGCTGCTTGGAGCCGGCATTGGAGGCAGCGAGCTGCTCGTACCGTGTCAGGTCGATGCGCTGGTTGGCGAGCTGGGCCTGATCCTGCGCCTTCTTGGCGACCGCCTGATCGTAGGTGGCCTGGTAGAGCGCGGGATCGATCTCGCCGAGCACATCGCCCTTCTTGACGTCCTGTCCCTCAGTGAAGTTGACCGCGATCAGCTTGCCGTCGACCTGCGAGCGCACGGTCACGGTGTTGAGCGCGCGGATCGCACCGACGCCGTCGAGATAGACCGGAACGTCCTGAACGCGGGGCGTCGCCGCCAGCACCGGCACCGGCAGGTCCGGCCGCGCGTTGCGGTCGGCAGCCGGCCTCTGGTGCATCGCGTTCCAGCCGAGATAGCCGAGGCCACCAAGGATCGCGAGCGTGATCAGGGTCATGACGAAGCCGCGGCCGCGCGACTTCTTCGCCGTCCCCTCCTTCGCGTCCTGCTTGATATCCGGCTTAAAGAGCATTGACCGGTTTCTCCATTCGCGGCTCCCAGCCGCCGCCGAGCGCCTGATACAGGCTGACGATGGCGAGCAAGCGGGCCAGTTGCGCCTGTGACAGCGCGTCTTCCGCCTGGAACAGGGTCAGTTGAGTGTTGAGCACGGTCACGATGTCGGCGGTGCCGGCGCGCAATTGCTGCTCGGAGAGATCGAAGGCGCGGCGTGAGGCGACGACGACGTCGCGCTGCAATTGCAGCTTGATCGTGGTCTGCTTGATCGAGAACAGCGCATTGTCGACGTCGGCAAACGACTGGATAATGGTCTTGCGGTAGGTCTGGAGCAATTCGTCCTGCCGCGCCTTGGCGAACTCGAAATTGCCGAGGATCTTGCCGCCGTCGAAGATCGGCTGCGTGGCGCTGCCGACGAGCTGGAAGAAGGCCGCATGGGGCTGGAACAGCGAGACCAAAGCCGAGCTCTGATAGCCGCCATTGCCGGTGAGCTGAATGGTCGGAAAGAACTGAGCACGGGCATTGCCGATATTCGCCGTCGCCGAGGCGAGTTGCGCCTCCTGCCGGCGGATGTCGGGCCGCTGCGTCAGCAGCTCCGAAGGCAGGCCGGGCGTAACGCGCGGGATCGCGATCCGGTCCAGGGAGCCACCGAGCACGCGCACGCTTTCCGGCGGGCGCGAAACCAGCACGGCGAGCGCGTTGACGTTCTGGTCCAGCGTCTGGCGCAGCGGCGGCACCAGGGCCTTCTGGTTGGCAAGCACGCTCTCCTGCTGGGCGACGTCGAGATCGGTGCCGGTGCCGGCCTTGCGTCGCTCCCTGACCGCATCGAGGATGCGCTGCGCGCTTGCAATGTTGCGCTGTGAGGTCCTGATGCGGTCCTGCGAGGCCAGCACCTGGAAATAGGCGTTGGCGACGGCCGCCAGCGTCGTCAGCGCGACGGTGTCGCGATCGAAACGGTTGGCATTCGCGGTCTCTTCCGCTGTCTGCAATGCGTCGCGGTTCTGGCCCCAGAAGTCGAGCTGATAGCTCGCGCTCAGCGAAGCCGAATAGTTGACGACTTCGCGCCCGCCGATGGACAGGCCGGACGCGCTTGAGCCCGAAGTGCGCGAATAGGTTTCCGATCCACCGGTCGAAACGCTCGGCAGCAGCGCCGCCCCCGCCTGCCGCGCCTGTGCGTCAGCCTGGACGATACGCGCAACGGCGGCGGCGATGTCGAGGTTGACGGTCTGCGCCTCTTCCATCAGCTGCGTCAGCTCCGCGGAGCGGAAGCCGCGCCACCAATCCAGTGACGGCGGCGCATCGCCCTTGCCCGCATATTTGTACTGCGTGGGAACGTCGAGGGCGGGATCCGGAAGGTCCTGGGTCAGCACGCAAGCACCCGAACCGGCGGCGAGGCACAACACCACAATCCAGCGCGCCGCGCGCAGCGTCCGGGATGCAGAACCTTCAGACCGCCGCACGGCGATCGCAGGAACATCCTGTGTCACATCCATCCCCCACCGGGCAGATCGAACCGCCGCGCAGCCGGATTAACCGATTCGCGGCGGGACAGTCGGGGGGCTTTGGACAACTCGTTCACAGCGGCGATGCTTTCTGCGGAACCTCGAAAACCATACTAGCCGGGCGCCGAACTGCGGGACAGTCCCGCAGTTGCGAGATGGCCACGCCAACGGAGTGGAAGCGAACCGCTCGAAATTCAAAAAATGGCTGTCTCGCAGGGATTTTTCTCATTCTGAAACATTGGGATACACGATCAAGCTTACCAAGATTTCATGTGATATTGCTGCCTCAGCGGCACTTGAGCCTTTCCATCCGACCGCACCACGCCCCGCCTCAGTCGCGCCCTGGCTGAGTAATCTCACAAGCCCGTCAATCGCTGAAGAGAAAGCCGTTCCGCGGGCCGATATGATTCGGCCATCCGGGCGTCATCCACGGCCCTCGATGGCGAGAAGCCTCGGCCTTGGAAAAAGTTTGTCGCGAGTTGGCGGGCGACGACTGTCATCTTCCCTGGCCGGACGGAGCGCGGGGATTTCCTCCTACCGGTATCCCGGCTTATGGCCGAGCGCATCGTCGCCGGGCGCGCCTCTCAGGAATATCGCTGTCTGAGCAGAGGTTTCGCTCGGTTTCGCCGCAGCGCAAAAGCCTTCCCCTTTGGCCTCCCAAGCACTACGTTCTCGCCAACCAGATCAACCCCCTTGGTAGCGATTTCCCTGACATGACCATTCGAAATGACGTTGTCGAAGCCATCGGCAACACCCCGCTGATCAAGCTGAAGCGCGCCTCGGACCTGACCGGCTGCACCATTCTCGGCAAGGCCGAGTTCATGAATCCCGGCCAGTCGGTCAAGGACCGCGCCGGCAAATGGATGATCCTGGAGGCCGAGAGGCGCGGCGAGCTCAAGCCCGGCGGTCTCGTGGTGGAATCGACCGCCGGCAATACCGGCATCGGTCTTGCGGTCGTCGCGAGCGCGCGCGGCTACCGCACCCTGATCGTGATCCCGGAGACGCAGAGCCAGGAGAAGAAGGATTTCCTGAAGCTGTGCGGCGCCGAGCTGATCGAGGTGCCGGCCCTGCCCTACGCCAACCCCAACAGCTACCAGCATGTCGGCCGGCGCCTCGCCGACGAGCTGCGCAAAACCGAGCCCAATGGCGTGCTGTTCGCCGATCAGTGGAACAACCTCGACAATGCCAAGGCGCATTACGAGTCCACGGGCCCCGAAA
Organism: Bradyrhizobium shewense; assembly: GCF_900094605.1. Taxonomy (GTDB): domain Bacteria; phylum Pseudomonadota; class Alphaproteobacteria; order Rhizobiales; family Xanthobacteraceae; genus Bradyrhizobium; species Bradyrhizobium shewense. The sequence continues at coordinate 99,845 of NZ_FMAI01000006.1, forward strand.
TCTGGGAGCAGACCGGCGGTAAGGTCGACGGCTTCGTCTGCTCGGTCGGCAGCGGGGGCACGCTGGCTGGTGTCAGCCGTTACTTGAAAGAGCAGAACAAGAACGTGCAGATCGCATGCGCCGATCCGCACGGCGCGGGCATGTATGAATACTTCAGGACCGGCGATCCCAAGGCGACGCCGGGTGGCTCGATCACCGAGGGCATCGGCCTCAACCGGGCGACCGCCATCGTCGAGACCGCGAAGGTCGATGATGCCTATCTCATTCCCGATGCCGAAGCCGTCGGCGTGATCTACGAGCTGCTGCAGCACGAGGGCCTGTGCCTCGGCGGCTCGACCGGTGTCAACATCGTGGGCGCAATGCGCCTCGCCAAACAGCTCGGGCCCGGCAAGACTATCGTCACCGTGCTGTGCGATTCCGGCAGCCGCTATCAGTCGAAGCTGTTCAACGCGGACTTCATGCGGGCCAAGAACCTGCCGGTGCCGGAATGGCTTGAGAAGCGCAGCAACATCAAGCCGCCCTTCGTGTGATCGTCACGCGCCCCTCGGGTCGGGGACGCGGGTCCACAACGTCAGCGCCGTTCGGCCGGTTTACGCGACCTCGCCGCGCTCGCGGCGGCGGCACAATAGTCGCGCCAGAACTGGCGGTAGCCATCCTCGACCCTGCGCGTGTAGATCTCGACATTGCCGGCCGCCGAGGCTGCGATCTGAGCCGGCAGGCCCGCGCGCAATTTCGCCAGATGCTCGGGCTGCGAGGCAAATTTGCGGGCGATCTCGACATAGCCGTCGTCATCCTCGGCGACCCAGTCGTTAAGCCCGACCGCCGCCACGATGGCGCCGCCGGCGCGCGACGAGGCGCCGTGACCGAGCTTGACCACGACAGGAACGCCCGCATAGAGGGATTCCCAAGTGCTGACGCCGCCATTCTGCGGGAATGGATCGAGCGAAATATCAACTTGCGCGAAGGCCCGCAGATGTTCCGCGCGCGCTGACGAGCCCAGGCAGGTGATGTTCTCTTCGAGGACGCCTTGGTTCACGAGTCGCGCAAGAAGGCCGTCGCGCACCATGGGATCGTCAAGCAGCGTATGCTTGATGATGATCTTCGATCCGGGCACCTCCCGCATCACCCTCGACCACACGCGGATGGCCTCATCCGAGATCTTGGAGATGCGATTGAAAACGCCAAAGGTCACATGGCCGTTGCGGAGCATGGGAAGCTCAGAAGCAGGCACATCCAGGATGGGATCGATCGTGATCAGGCAAGGTAGATCGCAGACCTTTTCAGCCAGTAGACCACGGACCGATTCCGGAATGAAGATCGGATCGGCGAGCACGTAGTCCATGGTCTGAAGGCCGGTGCCCGTGGCATGTCCGAAGCCCGTGACCTGGATCGGGGCCGGCTTGCGGGCGAATACCGGGAGCCTGTTGCCGGTCGTATGCCCTGACACGTCGATCAAGATATCGATCTTGTCAGCCTCGATACGATCGGCCAGTTCGTCGTCCGAAAGCTGCCAGGCGTCGACCCAGATGTCCGCCAGCGACTTGAACTTGGCGGTCATCTCATCTCGTACCGGCGAGCTCGAATAGCAGACGATCTCGAACTTGGCGTGATCATGGTGGCGCAGCACCGGTAACAGGCCGAACGCCGCCGAGTGGTACCAGAACTCGGCCGCGACATAGCCGACCACGATCCGCCTGCCGGGATCGAGCTGCCGGGGCGCGAGCTTCCTCCGTGGCAATCTGGCGCCGATCGCATCCCACCAGGATTTGCGTGCCGCCTGCTGGACCGCGAAATCGGCCTCCGAGAGAAAGTCCAGAAAGTAGATCTTCCGCGCGATCAGCTCCGGCTGGTCCGGCGCGATGGCGAGGGCGGCGTCGAGATGTTCGATCGCGGCCGCGATCTCGCCCTGGTTGGCAAGACAGGAGCTCAGCAGCGCCAACGCGATTGCCGAGCGCGGATTTTCCTCGAGCAACGCCGTGCAAGCCAGAATCGCCTGCGCCGTATTCCCCATGCTCAGCGCGACTTCTGCCTTCCCCCGCAAGGCCACTTCGAGTTTCGGTGACAGTGCAAGTGCTGCATCAAATTCCGCCGCCGCCCGTTCCGGCCGCGACAGCGCAAAATTGAGCCGTCCGCGGTGGGCGAGGAGCTTCGCCGAACCTGGCCTGATCGCGAACGCCGCTGCGAGCGCGGCTTCCGCCTCGTCGTAATGCTTGAGCTCGATCCCGACCACGCCCTTGCCGATAAGGGCTTCTGCGTGACGCGGCTGAAACAACAGAGCGCGCTCGAAACTCTGCTTGGCGCGGTCAAATCGGCCCAGCGCCAGCTCGGCCAAACCACGATTGCAGAGCGCATCGGCGTTGTCGGGCTTCAGCCCGATGGCGCGGTCATACAATTCGATGGCTTGTTCCGGCAGGTTCATCTGGAGCAAGGCGTTGCCGAGGCCGGCCAGGGCAGGCGGAAAATTCGGCTTCAGCGCGATCGCCTTCTCCTGACATGCACGGGCGGCCTCAAATTTCTGAAGGGCCAAGTGCACAGCGGCGAGATTGTGATGCGCCTCGTGCGAACGCGGATCGATTGCGATCGCGCGCTCGAGCAGTTGTTGCGCCTCCTCCAGGCGCCCGCCCTGTTGCACGCTCAGGCCGAGCAAATGCGTGGCGTCAAAATGATCCGGAACGGCCTGTACAATCTGGCGGCAGAGCGCCTCGCTCTCCGCATATCTGCCCTGGCCATAAGCGCTCGCCGCGGCGGAGATGATGGCGTCGGCCTGCTTCTTCAATTTCTTCTGCAATCGCGCATTCTGGAATGCGCGCGCGCCGGCGCTGCTCTGCAAAGTGTCTCTCCGGGAGATGGCCCGTGGCGAGTCTAGCTGATTCGCGCGGCGAGCCGGCCGGCCGGCGGGACCGGAAATCCTTCCGGGCTATTCCGGGGCTTGCTGCTGGATCCGGCTCAGGAACCGCCGGATGCATCTGCCCCGCTTACCGCAGCGTCGTCGCCTTCCGCGGCGGCGGCACAATAGTCGCGCCAGAACTGACGGTAACCCGCTTCGAGCTCACGCGTGTAGATCTCGACATTGCCGGCGGGCGAGGCTGCGATCTGAGCCGGCAAGCCCGCGCGCAACTTCACTAGATACTCGGGCTGCGAGGCGAATTTGCGGGCGATCTCGACATAGCCGTCGTCATCCTCGGCGACCCAGTCGCCGAGACCGACGGCGGCCACGATGGAGGCGCCGGCACGCGAAGAGGCTCCAATGCCGAGCTTGGCGACGACGGGAACGCCCTTGTAGAGGGATTCCCAGGTGCTGATGCCACCATTCTGCGGGAACGTGTCGAGCGAAATATCGATCTTGTCAAAGGCCATCAGGTGGTCGTCGCGCGAGGTGGTGCCGAGGCACGTGATGTCCTCCTCGGCAATGCCCTGCGCGATGAAGCGTGCGATCAGGCTATCGCGCAAGAGGACATCATCGAGCAACCCATGCTTGAGGATGATCTTCGATCCCGGCACCTCCCGCATGATGCGCGACCACACACGGATCGCATCATCCGATATCTTGTAGATGCGGTTGAACACGCCGAAAGTGACGTAGCCGTTGCGGAGCATCGGCAGTTCGGAGGGCTGCAGATTGGTGACGGGCTCCATCGTGATCAGGCACGGCAGATCGTGGATCTTCTCGGGAAACAAGTGCCGGGCCGATGGCGGAATGAAGATGGGATCCGCGAGCACATAGTCCATGGTCGGCATGCCGGTGCCCGTAGCGTGACCGAAGCCCGTGGCCTGGATCGGCGCCGGCTTCCGCGCGAAGCATTGCAACCTGTTGCCTGTGGTATGGCCCGACACGTCGATCAGGATGTCGACACTGTCGGCCTGAATACGATCGGCGAGTTCGTCGTCCGAAAGCCCCCAGGCATCAACCCAGACGTCAGCCAATGATTTGAACTTGGCGGTGTACTCGTCCGCGCCCGGCCAGCAGTAGTAGCAGATGATCTCAAACTTGGTGTGATCATGATTGCGCAGCACCGGCAGCAGGGTGAGTCCCGCCGAGTGCTGCCGGAATTCGGCGGCGACATAGCCGACCACGATCCGCTTTTCCGGATCGAGCGGCCGCTTCGGCAGTGTCCTTTGCGGTATCTTCGAGCCGATCGCATCCCACCAGGACTTTCGCACGGCCTGCTGGACCGCGAAATCGGCATCCGCGAGGTAGTCCAGCAAGAAGATCTTGCCTCTGATCGCGTCTCCATAATTCGGTCGGAGCACAAGCGCGCGATCGAGATATTGGATCGCAGCTTCCATGTCTCCCTGGTTCGAATAAGCGAAGCCCATCAGCGCCAACCCCATCTCGGAGCGCGGATTTCGCTCGATCAAGGTCGTCGCCGCCGCCATCGCCTGTGCGGTCCTTCCCATCACGAGGCAGACCTGCGCCTTGCCCCGAAGGGCCAGTTCGAGCTTGGGCGAAATCGCAAGAGCCGCATCGAAATCCGCAAGCGCGGGCTCGAGGCGCTGCAGCTCGTAACTGAGCCGCCCGCGCTGGGCCAGGATCCTCGGCGCGCCGGGCTTGATCGCGAGCGCCATGGCGAACTTGGCTGCCGCCTCCTCGTGGTGCCGCAGTTCCATGCTGACCATGCCGCTGCCGACGATGGCCTCTGCGTGACGCGGCTGAAACAGCAGGGCCCGATCAAAGCTCTCCTTGGCGCGCATGATCTGCCCAAGCACGATCTCGACCATGCCGCGATTGCAGAGCGCGTCGGCATAATCCGGTTTGATCTTGATGGCGCGCTCGTGCATTTCGAGCGCCTGCTCGTAGAGTCCCATATGCATCAGCGTGTTGCCGAGATTGGTCAGCGCCACCGCGAAATTCGGCTTCAGCGCGATCGCCCTCTCCTGGCACCGCCGCGCCTCCTCGTAATTGCCGAGGTCGAAATGCACGGTTGCGAGGTTGTTATGGGCATCGTGCAGGCGCGGATCGAGCGCAATCACGCGCTCCAGCAGCTGCTGTGCCTCCTCGAGGCGCCGGCCGTCATGGGCGCACATGCCGAGCAGGTGCATGGCGTCGACATGATCCGGAAGGGCCTTCAGGATCTCACGGCACAGCGCCTCGGTCTCGGCATAGCGGCCCTGGCCATAGGCGTTTGCCGCAGCGGCGATGACGGCGTCGGCCTGCTTCGTCAACTTCTTCTGCAATCGCGCATTCTGGAATGCGCGCGCGCCGCCGCCGCCGCTGTTCTGCAAGGTGTCTCTCCGGAGGATGCCCTCTGGGGAGTCTAACTGATTCGCAGCCCTGGCCCGCCGGTCACCAGACCAGCATCGCCTCCGGGATTTCCCGGGGCTCAGCTCTGGCTCGCCACCTCGCCGCGTTCCGAGGCGCCGGCACAATGATCGTGCCAGAAACGGCGATAGGCCGCTTCGACCTCACGCGCGTAGACTTCGACGTTGCCGGCAGGGGAGGCTGCGATCCGAGCCGGCAGTTCCGCCCGCAACGTCGCCAGATGAGCGGGCTGCGCCGCATATTTGCACGCGATCGCAGCGTAGCCGTCGTCATCCTCGGCGACCCAGTCGTCGAGGCCGATGGCCGCCACGATGGAGCCGCCGGCGCGCGACGAAGAGCCGTTGCCGAGCTTGGCGACGACCGGAACGCCCGCATAGAGCGATTCCCAGGTGCTGATGCCGCCATTTTGCGGGAAGGTGTCGAGGGAGATGTCGACTTGCGCAAAGGCCAGCAGATGCTCGTGGCGCGGGGTCGAGCCCAGGCAGGTGATGTTCTCTTCGGCAATGCCCTGGGCCACGAACCGCGCGATCAGGCCGTCGCGCAGCAAGGGATCATCGAGCAGCCCGTGCTTGACGATGATCTTCGACCCCCTCACCTCACGCATCACTTTCGACCACACCCGGATCGCCTCATCCGAGATCTTGTAGATGCGGTTGAACACACCGAAGGTCACATGGCCGTTCCGGAGCATGGGAAGCTCCGAGGGCGGCACGTCCAGGATGGGATCGATCGTGATCAGGCAGGGCAGATCATGGACCTTCTCAGTCAGCAAATGGCGCGCCGATTGCGGAATGAAGATTGGATCGGCGAGCACGTAATCCATGGTCTGAAGGCCCGTGCCAGTGGCGTGCCCGAAGCCCGTGACCTGGATCGGGGCCGGCTTGCGGGCAAATACAGGCAGCCTGTTGCCGGCCGTATGCCCGGATACGTCGATCAGGATATCGATGCTGTCCGCCTGGATGCGATCGACGAGCTCGTCGTCCGAAAGCTGCGCGGCATCGACCCAGACATCCGCGAGGGGCTTGAACCTCTCGGTGATCTCATCCTGCAGCGGCCAGCAGGAATAGCAGACGATCTCGAACCTCGTGTGATCATGATGGCGCAGCACTGGCAACAGCGCGAACGCGGCCGAGTGGTTTCTGAATTCCGAGGCGACATATCCGACGACGATCCGCTTGCCCGGATCGAGGTCCCGGGGCGGCAGTGTCCGTTGCGGCAGTCTGGTGCCGATCGCATCCCACCAGGATTTTCGCGCCGCCTGCTGGATCGCGAAATCGGCCTCCGGCAGATAATCCAGGATGAATATCTTGCGTGCGATGGCATCCGCATAATCCGGCGTGATCTCGAGCGCCGCGTCGAGATGCTCGAGCGCCGTCGCGACGTCTCCCTGGTTCGCGTAGCAGGCACCGAGAAGCACAATCGCGTAATCCGATCGCGGATTGTCCTCGAGCAGGGTCTTGACGGCCGCAATCGCCTGCGTCGTGTTTCCCAAGAGAAGGTTGACCTGCGCCTTGCCACGCAGCGCGAGCTCGAGCCGCGGCGATTGCGCCAGCGCCGCATCGAAGTCCGCCGCCGCTTGCTCCAGCCGGTGCAGGTCGAAGTTGAGCCGTCCGCGCTGCGCCAGAATCCGCGGTGAACCCGGCTTGATCGCTAGCCCTGCCGCGAGGGCGGCTTCCGCCTCCTCATAATGCCGGAGCTCGATGCACACCATGCCCTTGCCGGCGATCGCTTCCGCATGACGCGGCTGAAACGACAGGGCGCGATCGAAACTCTCCTTGGCGCGCTCGGACCGGCCGATCATCAGCTCCGCCATACCGCGGTTGCAAAATGCATCGGCATAGTCGGGCCGCAGCCCGATAGCGCGTTCATGCAGCCCGATCGCCTGTTCGCCGAGACCGACGTTCAGGAGCGTATTGCCGAGATTTGTCAGGGTGATCGGACAATTCGGCTTCAGCGCAATGGCCTTCTCCTGGCATGCGCGCGCGTCCTGGAATTTCTGGAGGTCGAAATACACGGCGCCGAGATTGTCATGGGCATCGGGCGAGCGCGGATCGAGCGCAATCGCGCGTTCGAACAGCTGTTGCGCTTCCTCCAGCCGCCCGCCCTCATACGCGCGCAGGCCGAGCAAGTGCGTGGCGTGGAAATGATCCGGAACCTCCTCCACAATGCCGCGGCAGAGCGTCTCGGCCTCGGCAAATCTGCCCTGCCGGAGAGCCTCGACCGCGAGCGACATGACGGCGTCCGCCTGCTTCCTCAACTTCTTGTGCAATCGCGCATTCTGGAATGCGCGCGCGCCGACACTGCTCTGCAAGGTCTCTCTCCGGAAGATGGCCCGGAAAGAGGCACAGCTGATTCGGATGGTGCCAGGCTGGCGGCCCGGTCAGACCGCCGAGGTCTCCCGATGGCTGAGTGCTCAGCGCAGGATCTGGCTCAGGAACAGTTTTGTGCGGGCGTGCTGGGGCGCCGCAAAGAACTCGTTCGGCGTGTTAGCCTCGATGATCTGGCCGGCGTCCATGAACACCACGCGGTTGGCGACCTCGCGGGCAAAGCCCATTTCGTGGGTGACGACCAGCATGGTCATGCCTTCCTCGGCGAGGTCCACCATGGTGTCCAGCACCTCCTTGACCATCTCGGGATCGAGCGCCGAGGTCGGCTCGTCGAACAGCATGACCTTCGGGTTCATCGTCAGGGCCCGCGCGATCGCGACGCGCTGCTGCTGGCCGCCGGACATCTGCCCCGGAAACTTGTTGGCCTGATGCGGGATCTTGACCCGCTCCAGGAACTTCATCGCGTTGATCTCGGCGTCCTTCTTCGGGATGTTGCGCACCCAGATCGGCGCCAGCGTGCAGTTCTCCAGCACGGTCAGATGCGGAAACAGGTTGAAGCTCTGGAACACCATGCCGACCTCGCGGCGCACCGCGTCGATGTGCTTGAGGTTGGGCCCGAGCGCGATGCCGTCGACGACGATCTCGCCCTCCTGGAATTCCTCCAGCGCGTTGATGCAGCGGATCAGGGTCGACTTGCCGGAGCCCGAGGGTCCGCAGATCACGATGCGCTCGCCCTTCTCGACCGCGAGGTCGATGTCGCGCAGCACGTGAAAGTCGCCGTACCATTTGTTGAGGCCGGAAATCTTGACGATGGGGTCTGACATGGTGACCTCGATCAGTTGCGACGGTGGGCGTTGAGGCGGTGCTCGACGAACAGCGAGTAGCGCGACATTCCAAAGCAGAAGATGAAGTAGATGATCCCGGCGAAGGCGAAGCCGGTGAACGCGGTCGAAGGCGTCGACCATTTCGGGTCCGAGAACGAGGCCCTGAGCGAGCCCAACAGGTCGAACAGCGCCACGATCGAGACCAGCGAGGTGTCCTTGAACAGCGAGATGAAGCTGTTGACGAGGTTCGGAATGACGTGACGCAGGCCCTGCGGCAGCACGATCAGCGAGGTCGTCTTCCACCAGGACAGCCCCAGGGCCGCGGCGGCCTCGCCCTGCCCGCGCGGAATCGCAGCAAGCCCGCCGCGGACGTTCTCGGCCTGATAGGCGCCCGTGAACAGCGCGATGCCGATCAGCGCGCGGACGAGACCGTCGACGGTGAAATTGCCGGGCAGGAACAGCGGCAGCATGTAGGTGGCGAAGAACAGCACGGTGATCAGCGGCACGCCGCGCCAGAACTCGATGAAGGCGATCGAGAATATCCGGATCAGCGGAATGGAGGAGCGGCGGCCGAGCGCCAGCGCGATGCCGATCGGCAGCGAGGTGACGATGCCGGTGACGGAGACCACCAGCGTCACCAGGAGGCCGCCCCACAAATTCGTCGTCACGACCGGCAGTCCACCGCGATCGAGCCCCATCAGTTTGATCACGACAGCGATGGCGGCGAAGGCCGCGATGCTCGAGGCCAGAGCGCGCCAACCCGTGCGCAAGCCGCCGCCGAGGCCGAAGGCGATCAACGACACGACTGCGGTCGTCACGGCAAAATCGGCCCAGACCGACTGGCCCGCCCCCTGGATCTGATCGCGCAGCCAGGTCAGCGGAAGGATCAGCCAGGAGATCGCCGTGCCGACCAGCACGATGAAATTCCCGACCACCCACAACAGCGGCGCAACGGCGGACGTCTTGCTGAGTCCGAGCACGGCCTGCCCGGCGCCGATGATGCTGTCGTCGAACAATTCCAGCAGGCCGGCGGTCCAGCTGAGGCCGAAGCCCTTGATGCCGCCACCGTGCAGCAGGAAGAACGCGACCACCGGAAATGCGAAGAAGAACAGACTGGCGTTGAGCCCCTTCGCCGGCAGACGCGGCACGAGCAGCGGCACCAGCAGGGCCACCGCAAGGATGAAGGTGAGGTTGACCCGCCAGCGCTCGGCCTCGGGATAAAAGCCGTAGATCAATTGCGGCAGCTTGGCCTGGATGTAGGGCCAGCAGGCGCCGACCGCAAAGCCGGCGTTCTCCGCGAGGCATGCTGTGCGGTCCTTGCCGCTCCAGACCGCATCGACCATCAAGAACCTGACCGAGGGAACGATGGTGAACCACAACAGCAAGGCGCCCACGATCGTGAGCAGGATGTTGGTCGGCGAGTTGAACAGGCGCGTGCGCATCAGCCCGACAAAGCCCGTGGTCTTCACAGGCGCGGGACGTTCGGTGAGCAGGTCCCGGCGGACGAAGCTGCTCGAGGCGATATCGCTCATGCGCCCAGACTCCGGCTGACGCGCCACCCGTAGACGCTCATGACCGCGCTGGTGAGCAGCGAGATCAGGAGATAGATGCCCATGGTCATCGCGATGATCTCGATCGCCTGCCCGGTCTGGCTCAGCGACGTGCCGGCGAACACCGAGACGAGGTCGGGGTAGCCGATCGCGACCGCCAGCGACGAGTTCTTGGTGAGATTGAGGTACTGGTTTGTCAGCGGCGGCACGATGACGCGCATGGCCTGCGGCACGACGATCAGCCGGAGCGTGGTGCCGCGGCTGAGGCCGAGCGAGGCCCCCGCCTCCATCTGCCCCTTGTGGACGGACAGGATTCCGGCGCGTACGATCTCGGCGATGAAGGCGGCAGTATAGGTCGATAGCGCCAGCGTCAGCGCCACGAATTCCGGGATGATCCGCGAGCCGCCGGCAAAATTGAAACCCTTCAGCTGCGGCAGCTGGAAGGTGAAGGGCAAACCTGATACCAGCATCGTGGCGAGCGGCAGTCCGAACAGCAGGCCCAGCACAGTGGGCCAGATCCGGATCATCCGCCCTTCCTGAAACAGCGCGCGCCGCGCATAGAAGCGCAAGGCCAGTGACGCGACGATACCGAGCGCCAGCATCGCCAGAAATGGCTCCAGGCCGCTCCCGCCGACCGGGCTTGGAATGACGAGGCCGCGATTGCTGATGAAGGCAACGCCGAGCAGCGAGATGCTCTGCCGCGGATTGGGCAAGGCAGCGAGCACCGCGAGGTACCAGAACAGGATCTGGAACAGCAGCGGCAGGTTGCGGATGAGCTCGACATAGATCTCGCCGACGCGGGACAACAGCCAATTGGGCGACAGCCGGCACAGCGCGACGATGAAGCCGATCAAGGTGGCGAAGACGATGCCCACCACCGAGACCACGAGCGTGTTCAGGAGCCCGACCACGAACACGCGCAGGAAGGTGTCCGAACCGGTATAGGAGATCAGGGTCTGGTTGACGTCGAAGCCGGCATTATTCCTGAGGAAGCCGAAGCCGGCGGCAATGTGCTGGTTTTCGAGGTTGGCGCGGGCATTGGAGACGATCTCATAGCCGATCCAGCCCAGGATCGCCGCGAAGGCAAACTGGACGGCAACGCCGTTCCAGCCTGCCTTGCCACCCAGAACGCGCCTGATCTTCAGCGCGATCTGGGGTGGCGGTTTTCGGGCCTCGGTGCTCATGCCGCTGCCAGCGGATCAGATGATCAGCGGATCGGCGGCGCGTACTGAAGACCGCCCTTGTTCCAGAGGTTGTTGAGACCGCGATTGATGGCGAGCGGCGAGCCGGCGCCGACATTGCGATCGAACACTTCGCCGTAATTGCCGACCGCCTTCACGATCCGCACCACCCAGTCCTTGGTCAGGCCGAGCTGTTCGCCGAAATTGCCGTCGGTGCCGAGGACGCGCTTCAACTCGGGATTTTCCAGCTTCGCTTTCTCGTCGACGTTCTTCGAGCTCACGCCAAGCTCTTCGGCGGTGACCATCGCGAACAGCGTCCACTTCACGATGTCGAACCACTGGTCGTCGCCGTGGCGCACCATGGGGCCGAGCGGCTCCTTCGAGATGATCTCGGGAAGCACCATGTGGTCGTTGGGATTGGCAAGCTTGAGACGGTTGGCGTACAGGCCCGACTGGTCGGTGGTGAAGACGTCGCAGCGTCCGGCCTCATAGGCCTTGACCGTTTCGTCGTTGGTGCCGAACGCGATCACCTCATATTTCATGTTGTTGGCCTTGAAGTAGTCGGCCAGATTCTGCTCGGTGGTGGTGCCGGTCTGCACGCAGACCGAGGCACTGTTGAGCTCGAGCGCCGAATTCACCTTGAGCGACTTCTTCACCATGAAGCCCTGCCCGTCATAATAGGTCACGCCGGTAAAATTGGCGCCGAGCGAGGTATCACGCGAGATGGTCCAGGTGGTGTTGCGCGAGAGCACGTCGATTTCGCCGGATTGCAGCGCGGTGAAGCGGTCCTTGGCGGACAGCGGCACGTACTTGACCTTGGTCGCATCGTTGAAGATCGCCCCGGCGATCGCCTTGCAGACGTCGACGTCGAGGCCGGTCCAGTTGCCCTTGTCGTCGGGCGAGGAGAATCCCGGCAGGCCCTGGCTGACGCCGCAGGACAGCATGCCCCGGTCCTTGACCGTCTTGAGCGTTTGCGCATCGGCGGCTTGGGCGGAGAGGCCGGCGGCGAGAGCAAGGGTGAGAGCCAAGGTTACGCGTTTCATGGGCTTTGGGCCTTTCAAAGTCGTCTCAAGGAACGTTGTCTCAGGATCATCGCTGCCAGGGCCAGGCGTATCAAGGCCAGCCCTGCAAGAGTCATGCTGGAAAACCTTGCCGAACACCCGCCGATCCCGGGAGGCCATACCTTAATCCCCGCCGCAGGCGCCCGCCGATATGGCTGTGGCGCAAGGTCCGGTCAGACGATGGATCGAAGGTCGCGGCAGGCCCCTCAACATGCGGCGACTGAATAGCACCTGCGCATCACAGAACGACTGGCGTGCCGGGTCAAGGGGTTGACGGGACTCTTCTGTGTTCTGTTATTAACGACAGCGGCCTTTCGGCCAGCCCATCGGGCGCCAAGCCCGAGCGGAAACGCGGTTTTGAAAGCAGACGCATGGATTCCTCGCACCCCCAAGAGCAGCAGGCCGAGACCCGGCTGGTCACCTCCGGCCGCGACACCAAGGCGCAGAAGGGGTTCGTCAATCCGCCGGTCTTTCATGGCTCGACCGTGCTCTACCCGACCGCCGAGGACCTGCACGCCCATCGCGGCGAATTCACGTATGGCCGCCACGGTTCCCCTACCACCAAGGCGTTTCAAGAGACGCTGATGGCGCTGGAGGGACCGCAATGCGCCGGCGTCGGCATCGTCCCGTCGGGGCTGTCGGCGATCTCGACCACCCTGCTCTCGGTGCTCAAGGCCGGCGACAATCTCCTGGTCTGCGACAACGTTTATCGGCCCTCGCGCAATTTCTGCAACGGCCTGCTCACCCGCTTTGGCGTCGAGACCACCTATTTCGATCCGATGATCGGCGCCGGCATCGACAAGCTGTTCAAGCCGAACACCCGGGCGGTGCTGGTGGAGGCGCCAGGCTCGCAGTCGTTCGAGATGCCGGACATTCGCGCCATCGCCGAAGTCGCGCATGGGCGCGGCGCGCTCGTCATCGACGACAACACCTGGGCGACGCCGCTCTATCACCGCTCGCTCGAACAGGGCGTCGACATCAGCATGCAGGCCGCCACCAAATATATCGGCGGCCATTCCGACATCATGTTCGGCACCATCTCGGCCAATGCCAAGGCCTGGCCGCAGATTGCGGAAGGCATCCGCCTGCTCGGCGTCTGCGCCGGACCCGACGACGTCTTCCTGGCGCTGCGCGGCCTGCGCACGCTGTCGGTGCGACTGGCGCAGCATCATCGCTCCGGGCTCGACATGGCGCGCTGGCTGGCTGGCCGACCCGAGGTCGCGCGCGTGCTGCATCCGGGTCTCGAGACCGATCCCGGTCACGCGATCTGGAAGCGTGACTTCACCGGCGCCTCGGGCCTGTTCAGCATCGTGCTGAAGCCGGCCCCGCAGAAGGCCGTCGACACCATGCTGAACACGCTCAAACTGTTTGGCATGGGCTTCTCCTGGGGCGGCTTCGAGAGCCTTGCGATTCCCTTCGATTGCGATGCCTATCGCACCGCGACCAAGTGGTCGCCGGGCGGCCCGACGCTGCGCCTGCATATCGGACTGGAGAGCGTCGACGACCTCAAGGCCGATCTCGACCGCGGCTTCGCTGCCCTCAAAGCGGCAATGTGAGCCTGCTCACAAGGCATCTCGACTGCGGACGCGCCAACGCGCGCCGCGGCGGACGCGCAACGCGCCGCGGGAACGTGCAGCTGGCGTAAACGTTAACGCCGATGCGCCAACAAAAGGTTTGAACCTCAAGCATTTGGCGCTAGCCTCACCAATCGACTCCAATCCGGACAGGGAGCATGGGAACGTTGGTTCTGCTCGATCTGATGGGCGGCGTTGCGCTGTTGCTGTGGGGCCTGCATATGGTCCACAGCGGGATATTGCGCGCCTTCGGTCCCGACCTCAGGCGCCTGCTCGGCAAGGCGCTGAGCAACCGCGCCAGCGCTTTCGCCGCCGGCCTCGGCCTCACCGCGCTGCTCCAGAGCAGCACCGCGACCGCCCTGATCACCAGCTCGTTCGCAGCCGAGGGGCTCGTCAGCCTCGCCGCTGCGCTCGCCATCATGCTCGGGGCCAATGTCGGCACGACGCTGATCGTGCAGGTGCTATCGTTCAATATCGCAGCCGTCGCGCCGGTCCTGTTCGTGCTCGGCCTCGTCGCCTTCCGCTCCGGCCCGCGATCGCGGATCAAGGATATCGGCCGCGTCTGCATCGGCCTCGGCCTGATGCTGCTCTCGCTGCACATCCTGCTCGACACGCTGGCGCCGGCTGAGAACGCACCGGGCGTCCGCATCGTGATGTCGGCCATCACGGGCGATCCCATATTGTGCATCGTCATCGCCGCCCTCGTCACCTGGGCAGTGCATTCAAGCGTCGCCAGCGTGCTGCTGATCATGTCGCTGGCCTATTCGCAGTTCATCACGCCCTACGCGGCGCTGGCGCTGGTGCTCGGGGCCAATCTCGGCAGTGCCATCAATCCCGTGTTCGAGGGCGCCAGGCGTGACGATCCCGCGAGCTACCGCCTGCCGGTCGGCAATCTCGTCAACCGCGTGATCGGGATTGCTCTCGTCCTGCCCTTCCTGGGCACGATCGCCGAGCACATGCACGCTTGGCAGCCCGATCTGGCCAAGATGACGGCGGCTTTCCACATCGCCTTCAATGTCGGCACCGCCGTCCTCTTCATCGGCCTGCTCGACACCATGTCGCGCTTGTTGACACGCCTCCTGCCCGATCGCGTGCAGGAGGCCGACCCAGCCCGGCCGCGCTATCTCGACGAGACCGCCCTGGAGACGCCGTCATTGGCGCTCGCCGACGCCGCCCGCGAGACGCTGCGGATGGGCGATCTCGTCGAGGTCATGCTGCGGAAGGTGATGGCAGCGATGATGACCGGCGACCGTGCCTTGGTCGACCAGGTCTCCAAGATGGACAATTTCGTCGACGGTCTCGACGAGGCCATCAAGCTCTACGTGACCAAGCTGATGCGGGGCAGTCTCGACGAGAGCGAAGGGCGGCGCGCGATGGAGATCATCTCCTTCGCCATCAACCTCGAACATATCGGCGACATCATCGACAAGAGCCTGAGCGAACTCGCCACCAAGAAGATCAAGCGACGCTTCCAGTTCTCGGCGGAAGGGGCCGACGAGCTCGCCGCCTTCCACAAGCGTACGATGGACTCGCTGCGTATCGCCTTCGGCGTCTTCATGTCGGGCGACGCCAACGAGGCGCGCAAGCTGCTGGTGGAGAAGACGGCACTGCGCAACACCGAGCTTGCCGCAGTCGAGCGCCACCTCGACCGCCTGCGCGAGGGTCGCCCCGAAACCATAGAAACGACCTCGCTGCATCTGGACGTGCTGCGCGATCTGAGGCGCATCCACTCGCACATCTGCTCGGTCGCCTACCCGGTGCTCGACGCGGCCGGCGTGCCCTATCGCAGGACCGAGGCGGAGACAGCGGCTCTGCCAGCCTCAGGCGCGGCCTCGGCGTTGCCGCGCTAAAACCTGGGCTCAGCGATCGAGCGTCTTCGAGGCGCGGCCGCGGTTCTTGATGATCAGCATGATGTTGCGGATATAGATGATGGTCGCGAGCGATTGTCCGAGGATGATGACCGGCTCGCGCTTCACGACGCCGTAGACCAGCGTCATCAGCCCGCCGCCCATCGAGCAGAACCAGAACGCCATCGGCACCACGCTGTTGCCGGCGCGCTCGCTCGCGATCCACTGCACCAGGAAGCGCGCGGTGAAGAACAGCTGCGCGACGAGGCCGAACGCCAGCCAGAAATCGAACTTGGCGACGAAGACGTCGTAGAGATAGTTGCTCAGCGCCTGACCGTATTGAATGATCATGCGTTCACCTCAGTCACATCGGGTGTCGGCTTCTTGCGGCGGATCAGCCACCACACGCCGGCGAGATCCATGATGCCGATCCACAGCCGGTCGAAGAAACCGTAGTTGGACACGCCGGAATGGCGCGGCCGGTCGATCACGTCGACATAGGCGATGTCGTAGCCTTCACGCCGGACCAGCGCCGGCAGGAAGCGATGCAGCCCGTCGAAATAGGGCATCATCAGGAAGACCTCGCGCCGGAATGCCTTCAGCCCGCAGCCGGTATCCCGCGTGCCGTCCTTCAGGATGGAGTTGCGGACGCCGTTGGCCACGCGCGACTGGAATTTCTTGAAGCCGGTATCCTTGCGTCCGACGCGCTGCCCCGCGGCGAGGCCGACGCGCCCTGCTCCCTTCTCGACCGCCGCGATCAGGTCGGGCAGGAAGGCCGGATTGTTCTGGCCGTCGCCATCGAGCGTCGCCACGATCGCGCCGCGCGCCGCGCGCACGCCGCTGCGCACGGCCGCGGACTGGCCGCCTGATCTGGCATGGCGGAGTTGGCGCAGATTGTCCCGCTGCGCCATGATCGCCGCGAGCCGTTCGCCGGTCGCATCGGTCGAGCCGTCGTTGACGTAGATGATCTCGTAGGCCCAGCGGCCATCGAGCGCGGCGCCGATCTCCGCGATCAGCGGCGCGATGTTGTCGGCTTCATTGCGCACGGGAACGACGATGGAAACCGAGGGCTGGGAAACCGAAGGCTGGGACGACGACAAATCGAGGCTCGTGGTTGGAATGGGCCTTCCCGGGGAACCGGCGGCCCCCGACAAGCAGCCGCTTTTATGGGGCGGATGCCCCGCGGGCAACCCTTTTGAGATGGCCCGAAACCGCCCCGGCAAGGGGCACAATGGTGCCATCGGCGCAGATGGCGAAGCCCAGCCGCCTGGCCGCGAACCAATAGCGGACCGCCATGGCGCCCACCGTGCCGACCAGGGCGCCGGCCACGACGTCGCTCGGGTGATGCGCGACCAGCACCAGACGCGTCAGCAGGATCACGATTGCGTAAGTGAACATGAACACGCGCAGGCGCGGCCACAATGCCGATACTGCAAATGCCAGAGCGAACGCTGCCACGGCATGGCCCGACGGCAGACTTGCATAGGCCCCCGTCCCCTCGAACGGCACGAAGTTGAACGGATTGGCCTTGCCGCCGACAAACGGACGTCCGCGGCCGATGATATATTTCAGGACCTCGGCAACGAATGCCGACACGGCAATCGACAGAAACACAAACTGCAGCCGTGTGCCGAGACCGAGGAGCAGCGCGCGGCTTGTGCCGTGAAGCCCGGCCGCAACGAGCGCCAACACCACCAGCAAGCCCCCGAGCACCGAGAGCAGATACTCGTCCTTGCCGAAATCGGTGAGGATGCGGATCGGCCACAGGCTTGGCGTGCCGCGCGCCGGCATCAGCTGGATCTCGGTCTGGTCGAACGCGAGCATCAGCGCGATGACGAGAGCCGCGCCCGCCACGCTGAGCCACAGCGAATGCCGCGCCAGTTTTCGCGCGGCCTCTGCGCGGCGCGAATGCGAGGGCGTGCGGACGAGCTGCGCCAGCGCGCGCCGGGACACGTCGAGCAATTGCGCGGGATAGCCCGGACGGGGCGCGGGGCTGGTCGTAACAGGCATCCTATTCGGTGCCTTCCGAGCGGAAGATCGAGATCGAGATCGCGCGGCCTTGCGAGAAATTATAGCCGTCGATGCGGGTACCGACCTTGTAGCGCAGCCCGATCGCCTCGGCGCGCTGCACGAAGCTCCGCTCCGAACGCTGCTCGATCAGCGCAAAGCGGCAGCTCCCCTGCCTCAGGAAGTCGGCCGCGCCCGACCCGTCCGTGAGCAGGGTCTGGGTGCCCGTCAGGAAGACGAGGCTCGGCTCGTGATAGCCGGCAGCAGCCGCCTTCGGCCCGACGCAGGTGACGTTGCGCAGGGCGCGCGCGACCTCGATGCTCGGAAACAGCGGCGTCAGCGACGGCAGCACGATGCCATACACCACCACCGCCAGCATCAGCGCCGCAACCAGCGCGTTGAGCAGCGAGCGCTCGGCGCGGTTGTTGTCGTAGAGCCACCAGGCGAACAGACCGAAGATCAGCGATGCCGCGATGAACGGCCAGGCCACAAAAGCCGGCTGCCGCGTCAGCATCACCGCGCCGACCACCGCGATGATGGAGGTGGCCGCGGGGATCGCGAACCACCAGGCCGAACCGCGCATCAGCCAGGAGCGCGACAGCACGCGCCGTTCCACCGCGCCGGCGGTGAGGATGGCGATCGCCGGATACAGCGGCAGCACGTAATGCGGGAGCTTGGTCAGCACCGCCTCGAACACGATCCAGGACGGGATCAGCCAGGCCAGCAGAAACTGCGCGCCGGGCTCGCGCCTAGCCCGCCACACCGCAGGTGCCGCCATCGCCGCGAGCGGCGCACCCGGCCAGAACGTGATCCAGAACAGCGCCAGGTAAAGTCCGGGCGGCGCACCATGGGATTCCTGGGCGCCGATCTTGCTCAGCATGTCGCCGCCGACGGAATCGGCAAAGAAGGCATCGCCCGCGCGCCAGAAGATCGCGACGAACCAAGGCAGCACCAGCACCAGCATCCACATCAGGCCCCAGACCGGGCGCAGCTTCCACAGCCAGGAGGCATCGCGGTCCTGGATCGCGAGCGCGACGATGGTCAGCGCCGCGAACATCAGGATCAGCGGACCCTTGATCAGGATGCCCACCGCAAGCGCGGTCCAGAAGATCGCGGGCCAGCTCCAGGGCGGATGCGTCTCGTCCTCGGCGCGCTGCCAGGACAGATAGGCGCGCGCCATCGCACCCATCGCGGCGGTCACGCAAAACAGCAGCATCGCGTCGGTCTTGGCCAGGCGCGCCTCGACGCCGAGCAGCACCGAAGCGCACATCATCAACGCCGCCAGCACCGCGGCGCGCCGCGTGACGAAGCCGAGCGCCGCCCAATAGGTCATGAGCACGGCACCGATCGCCCCGAACAGCGACGGCAGCCGGTAGACCCAGATTCGCAATTCGGCCTTCGGCAGCTTGAGCATCGAGGCGGCTTCGACCGTCGCCGATTGCAACCAGTAGATGCCGACCGGCTTCTTGTAGCGGACGTCCTCCTGAAAGCGGATATCGACATAGTCGCCGCTCTCGACCATTTGCTTGGTGGCCTGGGCGAACCGCGCCTCGTCGCGATCGATCGGCGGGATCGTGAAGAAGCCCGGCAGGAACAACAGCAGCGCGCACACGAGCAGGAAGGCGACGGCGCGGGCATGGCTGGCCGTGACGACATCGAGCATGCGCACGAGCCCGCTGCCCGGATTCGCGGGCGATTTCGGCTCGCGGGGAGCTCCAAAACGGGGTGTAGGATAGGTCTCGGCCATTGGTTCCGCTTACGCTGAAACCGCCATCGCCACAACCGCTTGAGGCAGGGTCATTGAATTCGAATGACAACTGTGTCCGCGGCGCCCGTGGCGTCGATCACGGTGAGCCGCGCAAAGCCCGGACCGGGCGGATCGATCAGGCGCTGGCGGCGGCCATCGATCTCGCCGAGCGCCGTGCCGTTAACCATGACGGTCATGGGCAGCACGCCGCCAGCGACCTTGACCGGCATCGCGGCGCTCTCCTGCCCCCCGGAGCGATCGACGTCGATCCGCGAGCCGTTCAGCGGGAACTGGATGTGCAGCGCCTGCTCGCGGCCGGTCCGCACCAGTTCTCCCACCGGACGGAACCGCTTCAGCGGCAACGGCAGCTTGGCGTTGCTGGCAACCAGGGTTCCCCTTGGCGGCTTCGGCAACGCGGCCAGAGTCTTGCCGGTGCGAGCGAAGGCATCGAACAGGATCGGTGCGGCGGCGACGCGCCCGATCAGGCCTGGAACCGGCGCGCCATCGGGTCGGCCGACCCAGACGCCGATGGTCATCCGGCCGTCGAACCCGACCGACCAGGCGTCGCGATAGCTGTAGGAGGTCCCGGTCTTGAAAGCGATGCGGTTGTGAGCGGCGTTCTCTGGCGGCGGCGTTCCCAGCAGCACGTTGCCGACCTGCCAGGCCGCGACCTGATCCAGCAGCCGGAGTGGCTCACGGTCGTCCTTGTCAGCCATCACCTCGCGCAGCGGCTTGGTGGTGCCGAGGCGGGCAAAGCCCGTATAGAGCTGGGCGAGATCCTGCAGCGTCACGCCGACGCCGCCGAGCCCCATGGCGAGCCCCGGCGCTTCGTCCTTGGGCAGAACCAGATTGCCGCCGGCCTGCCGGAGCCGCGAGGCCAGTCGGCTGGAGCCCACGCGGTCGAGCAGCACGATCGCGGGCACGTTCAGCGAGAGTTGCAGCGCCTTCCTCACGGGCACCGTGCCCTGGAAGGTCATGTCGAAATTTTCCGGCGCGTAGGAGCCGAAGCGGACCGGCCGGTCGTCGATCAGGCTCTCCGGATGGACGAAACCGTCCTCGAAGGCGAGCCCGTAGATGAAGGGTTTTAGCGTCGATCCCGGCGAGCGGATCGCGCGGGTCATGTCGACCTGCCCTGCCCGGCTCTCGTCGAAGTAATCGGCCGAACCGACGCGGGCGAGCACGTCGCCGCTCTCGTTGTCGACCACGATGATGCCGACCGAGATGTTCGGCCCGAGCGCAATGGCACGGTCGCGGGCCAGCGGCTCCAGCACCTTCTGCAAATTCGCATCCAGCGTCAGCTTGATGACCGGCTTATCCTTGACCGTCGACAGCGCGGTATCGGACGCATGCGGCGCCAGGATCGGCATCGGCTTGCGCAGCTTTGGCACGGGCACGGCCTTGGCATGCCTTGCGTCGTCTGCGCTGACCACTTGCTCCTCGACCATACGGTCGAGCACGCGATCGCGCGCCTTGCGCGCGGCCTCCGGATGGCGGTCGAGGCGGCGCGTCTCCGGCGACTGCGGCAGCGCGACCAGCAGCGCGGCTTCGGCCAGCGACAGGCGCTTCGGCTCCTTGCCGAGATAGCCGATCGAGGCGGCGCGGATGCCCTCGAGATTGCCGCCATAAGGCGCGAGCGCGAGATAGAGGTCGAGGATCTGCTCCTTGCTCATGCTGCGCTCGATCTCGATCGCGCGCACCATCTGCCGCAGTTTGGCGTAGAGCGAACGCTGTCGCCGCGGCTCCATCAGCCGCGCCAGCTGCATGCTGATGGTCGAGCCGCCAGAGACGATGTGGCCGCGCGTCGCCAGCTGCAACGCGGCGCGCCCGAGTGCGAGCGGGTCGAGACCGTTGTGCCTGTAGAAGTGCTGGTCCTCATAGGCGAACAGCAGCTTCAGATAGGTCGGGTCGACGCTGGATTTGGCATCGACCGGCAACCGCCAGCGGCCGTCCGCCATGGCGTAGGCCCGCAGCAGCTTGCCGTTGCGGTCGACGATGGTGGTGGAGACGTGCCGGGCTTCGTCGAGCGGGAGAGGTCCGAGGGAGTAGACCCAGCCGACGAAGCCGGTGATGGCGAGGATGAAAGAGAGTGCGAGGGCGGAGAGGATACGAAGGCCGCGGCCCCTTGCTGCGTCATGGCCGGGCTTGTCCAGGCCATCCATGTTCTTGCCCGCTGCGCCACAGTTCGTGGATGCCCGGGACATTTGCGCGAAGACGCGCTTCGCGCTTTTGCCCGGGCATGACGACTGAGTATGTGGCTCCGCTGCGCTCATTCAATCAGCACTCACTTCGCCGCCCGCACCTCGACGGTGCCCGTGCCCGTCCGGCCGTAGCGCGAGGGATTGTACATGTCCTCGACATAGGCTTGCGGCAGCACGTACTTGCCGGGCGAGACCACGCGCACGATATAGGCGACGGTGAAGACCGACTTCGAATCCGAGGCGCGATCGACCGCCGCAGTGAAGCGGTCGTCGCGGAACTCGGTATCCTCAGGCTCCTCGCCGTCTTCGATCCAGTCCAGCGTGCCGCTGTCGCCCGACGAGACCAGCTTCGGGTTGTCGATCTCGAGGCCGGCCGGCAGATAGTCGGACACCATGATGTGGCCGTACTCAGGCTTGGCCTCGGTGATCTTCAGCACCACAGCAAAGCGCTGGTTCTGCTTGACTTTGCTGATGTCGGCCGGCTTGCCGTCGAGCGTGAAGTAATTGCGCTCGATCTTGAAGCCGTTCGATGCTGCCGGCTCCGGCGTCACCGGCGAGCCAGACACCGAGACCACCGCCTGCACCGGCGCATCGCCGGTGTTGGTGATCTTCAGCGGCTTGCCCTCCAGCGTCGCGGCCTTATAGCTGCGGTACAGCGCGGTCTTGATCGGCTGACCGTCCACTTCCATGGACAGGTTCTCCTTGGCCAGCGCCCGCGCCGCCAGCACCAGCCACGCATTCTCCTGCGTGGAGGTGTAGGGCGTCAGCCCGCGCGCGGTCTCGACCCGCGACACCGCCTGCGTCAGCGTCGCCTTCGGTGCGTTGCCTTCGCTGGCAAGCGACACCAAAGCTGCGGCATCGCGAAGCTGCGAGCCGTAGTCGGTGCGGCCGAACTCGAGCACCGGCTTGGGCGCAAGCGAGTCGAGCGCGGCGCCATAAACCCGTTCGGCGCGGTTGCGGTCGCCGACGAGAGCGAGCGCCGCGGCGAGCTGCGACTTCGCGATCGGGGTTGCGAGGTTGCTGAGCTTGGTGTCGGCGAGATAGCGGAGATCGCCGATCGGCGCTGCGCCGTTGCGTGCGAGCACATAGAGGCCGTAAGCGAGATCGCGCCCGCCGTCCTTCTCCGGCTCGTTGCCGTTGACGACGGAGTTTCGGATGCGATCGAGCGCGTTCTTGAACAGCACGTCCGGCACCGCAAAACCCTTCTCACGGGCGCGGGTGAGGAAGTCCGTCACATAGGCGTCGAGCCAGGCATCGTCGCCGCCGGCCGACCACAGGCCGAACGAGCCGTTCGAGCCCTGACGCGCCAAGAGCCGCTCGATCGCGTCGCGGATGCGCTGGTCGACCTCGGTATCCATGGCGAGGTGCGCGCCGGCCGCGAGGTCGTTGACATAGAGCAGCGGCATCGCGCGGCTCGTGATCTGCTCCGAGCAGCCATAGGGATAGCGGTCGAGCGCTTTCAGGATCGTGGCAGCGTCGAGCGCGGTCGACAGGCTCGCCGAGACCGAGACGCTGCCGGTGCCCGGCACGAGGTCGGAGAACATGTCCAGGGTCAGCGTCAGGCTCTCGCCTTTCGCCAGGGTCCGGATTGACCGCCGTGCCAGCACCTGCGTCGCCGCCTTGACGTCGAACGCGTAGTGGCGCGCCAGCGTCAGCCCGTTCGGTCCCTTGATGTCGACATCGAGCGTCGCCTGCCCGGCCGCGGTCGCGTCGATCGCCAGCGCAAACGAGTTGCGCTGCTTGGCGGCGAGCTTGACCGTGGTGGCGGGATTGCCCGTCATCTTCACCGGGCCGCCGGTCTTCACGTTGATCACGTAGTCGCCGGCCTGGCCCTCGACATTGTCGATCTCGAGGTTGACCGTGCCGTGGTCGCCATTGAGCAGGAAGCGCGGCAGCGTCGTGGTCAGCACCACGGGGTCGCGGATCACGACGTCGGTGTTGGCGCGGCCAAGCTTGGTCGCGGTCCACGCCACCGCCATCACGCGCGCGGTGCCGGCGAACTCCGGAATGTCGAAGCTGACTTCCGCACTGCCATCGGCGCCAACCGTGACGATGCCGGAATAGAGCGCCAGCGGCTTCTGCGCGGGCGGCGAGCCCTGCAGCTCGCCAGCGCCGGCGTCACCGCCGGACTTGATCTGGCCGCGCGTGCCGGACATGCCGTCGATCAGCTGCCCGTAGAGGTCGCGGATTTCGGCGCTCAGGCGGCGCTGGCCGAGATAGTAATCGTCCGGCGCCGGCGGCTTGTAATTGGTGAGGTTGAGGATGCCGACATCGACTGCGGCAATGACAATTTTGGCGTCCTCGCCCGGATTGAGCCCGTCGAGCTTGACCGGGATCTTCAACGCTGCGTTCGGCCGGATCAGCGCCGGCGGCGACAGCTTCACCTGCAAGGTGCGGGTCTGCTTGTCGATGCCGAACCATTTCAGCCCGATCGCCCGGCCCGGCATGCGCTGGGCCGCGGCATCGAGCGGGCGGCGCAGCGTCGCCACCACGTAAGCGCCGGTGCCCCAGTCCTTGGCGACCGGGAGCTTCACCTGGGCAGTGCCTTCCTTGACGTCGATCGTCTGCGTCGTCAGCAGGCGGTCGCCGAGCACGTTGATGGTGAGCTTGCCGGCACTGCGGACATTGACCGACACCGTCATGGTGTCGCCGGAGGAATATTGCGGCTTGTCGATCGAGGTCTCCAGAAGGTCCGGCGTGTCGGCGCTGCCGTCGGAATACCAGCCGACGTCGAATTGCACCGAGGTCACCGGGCCATCGGCGTCGTTCGACTTCACATCGAGACGGTAGCGGCCGGGCTGGGCGTTGAGCGAAATACGCGCCGGCTTGTCGGCCGTAACGGTCACATCACCGTCGGCAACGCGCGAGGTCGACTTGACCGGCTCGTACTCCCAGTAATTGTTCTGGCGATACCACTGGTAGCGCGACTCCATCTTCAGGAGCTCGTAGCGCAGGCCGTCGCGGCGCAGCTTCTCACCCTCGGGCGAGACGAACAGGACATCGAACTCGGCCTTGTCGCCCTCGGCGACGTTCTTCTCACCGAATAGCGGCTTGACGCCGATCAGGGCGGTCGCGGGCGCCACCGGCAGCACGATCTTGCGCTCGACGGCGCGGCCGCCGGTCTCCACCATGCGGACGAAGATCTGGGCTTCCTGCGGACGGGTCGAAGCGGGCTGCTTGTCCAGCGTCACCGGGAAGGTCGCAACGCCATTGGCGTCGGCTTCAGGCAGGTTCTCGAGCGGCGTGCGTTCGTTCGAGGTGGTCTCCTCGTCGGCGACGCCGAACTGGTAGCCGGCAAAGCCGGGGCGCTCGCTTGCGGGCGCGACCAGCATGTCGCCTTCGAGCTGCAGGCCGGACGCGGGCGCGCCATAGAGGAAATGGCCGTCCGCCTTAAGCTCCACTGGAGCGTTAGCTTTGATCAGCTCGTCCTTGGCGGACAAGTTGAATTCGATCCGATCAGGAACGTAGTCCTCGACCATGAAAGTGGTCTCGCCGACCGACGAGCCTTTCGGGTCGGTGAAGGCGCGCACCCGCCACGTCCCAGTCGGAACGGCCGAGTTGAGCGGCACGGACAGCGTACGGCCGCCGGCGCCCTGGTCGGCGAGCGCGGCACGTCGGTATTCGACGCCATCAGGGCGCTCGATCACCAGCGTCAGCGGTCCGCCGCTGACGGCATTGCCCTGCCCGTCGCGCAACAGCACGGTGAGATAGACGGTCTCGCTGGACCGGTAGACGCCACGCTCGGCATAGACGAAGGCATCGGCGCCTGCAGGGACCGCACGGCCGGAGACGCCGCGATCGGACAGGTCGAAGGCGGAGGACTTCAGGCTGAGGAAGGCATAATCGGCCTTCTCACCCGTGACCGTCAGCATCGCCGGCGACAAGCCGCCCTCGCCGCGCGCAAGCCCCGCCTCGAACAGCACGTGGCCACTGTCATCGGTCTTGCGGGTCGCCAGGATCTCGTTGTTGCGGGCAACCAGCCGCACCTCGGCCTTGCCGACCGGATCGGTCGAGGCCAGCGAGTTCACGAACACATGGATACCATCATTGCCGGAATAGGCGGAAACGCCGAGATCGGAGACGATGAACCATTGGGTGGCGAGCTGGTAATCGTCGTCCGAACCCGGGCCCTTGGCGGCGGCCGTCATCACGTAGACGCCCGGCTGGAGCTCGCCGAGTGCCTGGTCGACCGGAAACGCCGTGGTGACGTCCTGGTTCAGCGTCATCGCGGTCGCAAGCTCGCCGGTCCAGACCTTCACGCCGCGCTCGCCGCCGAGATCGGAGAGCTGGTATTTCGACAGCGTCTTCTGGAAATCGCTGTCGACCACGGTGTTGATCAAATTGCGGTCGCCGATCCGGAACACGTTGATGTTGACCGCGGGCGTGTTGACGCTGACCACGGGAATGCCGCGCTGGCCGGTCCGGGGCAGCACATAGGCCCGGCTGGTGAAGCGCACGAACGGCTTGCGGTCGCGCACATAGACGTTGAACTCGGCCGATTTCGGCAGCCCCTCCTTCACAGTGGACGGCAGGCCGGCGCGCAGATTGATGTTGTAGCGCTCGCCGTGCTTCAGCCCGTCGACGCAGAGCTGCTTGCCTTCGGCCGACAACGCCGGCTTGTCCTGGCCCGCCAGCGTCAGAAACGGCGCGAAGTCGGTGCGCTTTGCCAATTCCTCGGAGAACTGGAAGCAGGCGCGCGGACTCGCCGAATCCGAGTCCACGGTGTAGTCGAGCAGCCGGAAGCCGTGCTCGTCGCGCATCTTCTCATATTGGCCGCGGACGTCGGCGACCTCGCGCATGTCGAGCGACAGCCGCAGCGAATCCAGCGCCGGCCGCCATAGCTTGCGCTCCGACAGCGACTTGCCGAGCACCGCAAGCGCGTCGGCCTCCTCGCCCGGATTGCCGGCACGGAGGTAGGCGATGTAGGCCGCGGTCGAGGCGCGTTCCAGCAGGAAGGTCTGCTCGCTCGAGCTCTTCGGCGAGATCTGGAAGATGACCTTGGCAAGCCGCAGCCAGTTGCCGGCGTCTTCCGGCGTGGTCGCCGCGATCTGGCCGAGCACCGACAGGCCGGTGCGATAATCACTGCGCCGGAAGGCGGCGTCGGCGTCCGTCTTCAACGTCGCATTGGTCTTGGCGACGGGCCCCGCCTCGCTCTTGATCTGGGCCTCCAGCTTGATCGCGGAATCGGCGAGGTCGTCGCGCTTGAACGCCTTGTCGGCAGCGTCTGCCGCGCTGAAGCCGAGCGCCAGCGTGGCGCAGATTGTGACGGCGCGGACAAGACCGATCATGATGGACTCCCGGAAATCGCGGACAGCCGCCCGCAGGCAGCATGAAATGCGCGGAAAGGTGACGGACTCAAGGCGATGGAACCAAAGGTGCTAATCGTCGCATTCGCCATGGAAAGGCAAGCCCAGAGGAGACCGATCAAGATACCGCCGCTCACGCCGTCCTGATGGCGCAGCGATACCCGACCCGTCGACCGGCGGCCACATCCCGGAAGCTGGCCAGCGTTCCCGGCGATGTGATCCATCGTCCAGTCTGCGGCCGCTCAACCCGGCACCCTGACATGCCACCGTCTCGCTTTGTCGCGGCTCTGAGGAAAACGGTTCGGTTCAGACTTGGCGAAAGACGATATTTTTCATATTTGGCATGGTAGATGAACAGCCGGCCTCCCAACGGAGGCTGGCGTAGCGACGGTCCCATAGCTCAACTGGATAGAGTAGCGGATTTCTACTCCGCGGGTTGCAGGTTCGAGTCCTGCTGGGATCGCCAGTCATTCCCCTCGCATATCAATAGCTTGGCGCAGTTTCGGCTTCGTTCTGCGGGCAAGATCGTGTTGCGCGGCGCTCCAACTCGTTTCCCGCAAATTCAGGGTGTTACGCGTCATTACAAATCGCTCCACGCAACACGGGCGCAACAGGCGCTTTCGCGATCTGTTCACTACGGATGGAGGCCGGTTATGATCCGCGCCTTGTTGGTCGCGTTCGTCGCGAACAACCCTCTATCCACACCCACGACACGCAGTAGCTCGCGCGCGTTCCGCGGCTCAAGGGATTGATAGTTTGACTCTCGCCGGCGCCGCGTTTCGATGGCGCGATGACCAAATCAGAGAACAGAGCAGCCGCTAGGTCGTGGCAAGCAGAGCGCCAGCGCCAAATGAGCGAAGCCATTCAAGCAGAGCGCGTCAGGGCCGACCTGGCGGAGCTCGATCGGCTTCGCAGCTATCTTATCAAAAGCAGGACCGCCGGCTACGCACGGCCTCTGATTGACGCAAATCGACGACTATGTTGAGGCCATCACCGGAGATCGCACGAAGCTGCACGCCCAAAACCACAAGTGCGGATGAGGCCCACCAAGGTGAACGCCCCCGCGAGGGCCGCAGGAGCCGCGCTGAACAGCTCCCGCGGCCGGTGCCGCGACGTTCCGCACGATCGGCGCGGCGCTGCAAGTGCTAGCACGGAGGCTAGTCAGCGTGAATGGCGCGCGCCGCCCGCCCATCCAGGCGCTCTAATTAATCGGGGGCTTGTCTTCCCGATTGAGCAGCCCAATCGTCGTTCAAGCTCTTCCTTCTTCGCCACCAGTCTCGCGGCGAGAATGTCATTGACGACTGTGTGGAGTCGCCACAGCTCTTCGAGAGACATGCTCTCAAACGGCTTCCGTTCCATGACCCGCCCCCGACTCACGAATTGCCCATAGCTTGGGGCTATGATCGGCAGATGGCAACTCGGGGGTTGGTTGCGCGGAAAGTTACCTACACCTGCGGCGCCGACCTAGTTTATTGGAAGCTGAACGACCCGACCTTGACCGCGAACGGCGCAACTGAGCTTGCGCTAATCGGTTTCGCAGGACACCTAGTTCAGCAATTCGACATTCGAGAAACACGATACGTTGGTGCAGAGCAACAGCGGCATCGACAATTCGATCGGGAATACTCATCGCGACCTCAATACAACTGGACTGAAAAACATCTCAACAATCATAGTATTACGACAGTAGACGGGCACGGTTGCAAGGCGAATTCTTGGGCAGCGCTCGCCGTCGTGGCCCTGGGAAAGGAACACCGGGGCGGACTGAATCGGCAGGTGATTCCCGAGGCGTCGAAAGAAAAACCCGCCGACCTGGGAGCCGGCGGGTTCTCAATGCCCATGCGTATCGCAGTACTCATCACCAATCCGCAATAGAGCAATGCTACTGGCCGGCGGTTGACGTCCGGCTACGTTATCTGTTCACCGGTCCTCAGCACACCACCGGGAAAATCTAGGCGCAGGAGCGCCTATAGGGCTTGGATCAGACGCTTTCGGTCAACAGCGGCTCGCTGTCCTCCCGGTCGCAGTCGTCCTGCTCAAGATCGGCGAAGTAGCCGCCCCCGCCAGGCGTGCTCCTGGTTGATCGCTCGATCAAAGCTGCCAAGGGATCCCGCGAGCTCTGGGAGCAGATGGCTGCGGACGGGGGTGCCTAAACGCGGCCATCGAAGCAATTATAGCGATTATTCGTCCACGTCAGCGGCCTCAGAAATTGCAGGCGGCGCTATGGTTCGAAAAAATTGCACGGACCCGACTTCGCCTTCGACCTCTCGGAAGGCCAACTCCATCGAAATTGAATCTCGGCTGTTTATCGCATCGAAAAGCCCAATCCGATCGGCGCCAGAGAACATATTGTCCACGAATTTGATGCGATACTGGGATTTCTTGTCGGGGCGTGCTGCGGTCGTCTTAGATGCCGCCTTAAGCAGAGCCTCGTTCGTGGCCGTGACCGCTTCTACGGCCGGTTTCTACTCCGCGGGCAGGTTCGAGTCCTGCTGGGGTCGCCAGTCTCATTCTCAATCCACCGCCCTTCACGAACGCGTGGGTAACCATACGCGGGCCTTTGAACCGTGCCGATCAGCCCTATGTAAGCGGCGGGCGAATTGCGCCCGCGTTAAGGACTCCGATGCTTCCTGCCGAATGGACGAGAATGGCCATCGCATCTGCGGTGGCGATCGTCGCGATGTCGTATCTGGCAATCGACGCAGGCGTTGTGAACACCAGTGTGGTCACCAGGCCCATCAAGGTGGCTCAAGCATCGATCATTGGTGCCGCCATGGGCCAGCATCACCTTTCCTTCGCCGTTCAGGAGTGGGCGCGTCCCAGCCGCGACAAGAACGAAAAACCGGCCTTGGAGCACTGCCTGGCGATCGACTGATCGAGGCGCCCACTTCCGGGTAAGCGACGACATTCATCCTCCGCCACCTGTCGACTGACGAACCTGCCACCAGTGCGCAATCGCTGAGGTGAGATCGTCCCATACCTTCGTCGGCAAATCCGAGACCGCCACCCGCACGCTGTATTGGTCCGTGGTCGCGTCGTGAAACCACTCGGTCGCGGCAAAGTCGAAGCCGAAGCTGCCGGCATGGCGAATCGGGAGGCCCTCGGCGCGCAGTTCGTTGCTCATGTCCTCGGCGGCCTGCCGCGCGCTCGCCTCTTCGAGAGGGCGCCTGCCCCGCAAGGTGACGTAGAGACCGTGGGCGAAATGGAGTTCGGCCGAGAGTGCCGGGAGTGTTGCAGCAAAATGGCGGGCCATGCTTCGGCCGTTGCGCAGGATCGCCGCAACACGCCTCTTCGTGAGGGCCCAGTAGGCCGCGCTGCCGACAAAGGGCGGGAAGTGTGCCGGCAACGCCGCGCCGCCGAGAAGTCGCACCGCGTTGCGGGTTTCGGCTGCAAGACGTGTCCATTCAGGCCGCCCTGCCCGCTGCTGGTCCTCATTCCCCTGCACGAAAACCGCCGAGCCGAGGCGGCCGTATTCCGCCCCGAGCGAATCGAGCTTGTTGTGGCTTCGCACCAGCACCAGTGGAATTCCGTATCGCCGGGCCCAGCTCAGGACGCGCCGGATCCGGCCCGAGCTGCCCGCGAAGCATGTCGTATCGAAAATCACGAGATCGAGACCCGAGCTGTCGCTTCGGATCGCCGCCTCAAAAGCGCTGGCGCGGGAGCAGGAATCCAAAAGCAGAATTTTCGGCGAATTCGCCGAAGCAAACGCATCGCCCAACGGCGGACTCAAAGCCACGAGCCGCAAATGAGGAACAAGGCCCCGGATCAGCTCCAGCGTCTCGCCGTAGGAGCCGGGAAGCACCAGCAAATCAGCCTTCTCGACGATTTGCGCGGAGGCCAGCAGTACGGCGGAGATCGCAGCCATGCCCGAGGCAGTATAGATAGCCGGGCTCATGCAGCCGCATTCGAACTCATAGAAGGAAGGACCGCGCACCGTAAGATCGGCCCGCTGGTAATCGTAACTGAACTTGAAGGGCCCGCTGACGGGATCGGCGCTGTGCGACCAGGCTGTTTCCGTTGCCTTCCACTCGTTCAGCTCGTGCTCTGCCCTGAGCGCCGCAGTGATCTGGAATTTGGACCTGACGACCTCGTCGACCGATCGCGGACGCGTCAAATCGAGCGGATGGCTCAGGCAATCGTTTAACAGCCCGAGTTCCCTGTGCTTCCGTTCCAGATAGGCCTGAATGGTCTCCATGCGCGTCTTGGGCAGATCCGATCGGACGTCAACGTGCGGAAATCGCCTTGGGTCCAACGCACGCCTGCTGCAACGAACGTCGATCCTGGCCGTTGAGACGGTGCAAGGAGGACAACATGTCTGAGATCAGAGAGCACATGAAAATCATCGGCAAGGACGGTGCACATGTCGGCACCGTCGACCGCGTCGAGGGCAATCGCATCAAGCTGACGCGGAAGGACAGCCCGGAAGGTCACAAGGACCATCATCACTACATCGACATGAAATATGTCGGTGCCGTCGAAGGCGATGTCGTCAAGCTTTCAATGAATGCCGACGCCGTACCGAAGACGGAAGCCGCCTGAACATTGAGCCCCTTCGGGGGCTTTTTGTTTGTTCACGATCCGACTCCGCTTCGTTCCAAAAGCACGAATCGTAATCGCAAAATCGGCGCTGCGCTTTTCTTAACATCGCGTTTCGTCGGGTCGATCACGTAGCCATCGATCACGTAGCCATCGATCACGTAGCCATGGGCACGAGCGTCGGCCGCAGCAGGTAGGCGTCGATCGCAGCGTTCGACAACAGCAGCCTGCGGCGCTCTCCTCGCAGCATCAACCTATCGATCCTGTTCAGGATGAAGCGGGCGGAATCCTCGTGCTCGCCTGTGAGCAGCCCGGATCGGTCGAGATATTTCCAGGCAATGTCGAAGGACTGGGCGCGTAACTCGGGGTCGGTCATGGACGGCCAACGTCGGCGGGGAACGGAGGTTCCTGTTTGAGCGCGAGCGAGGCGGGTCGCCTTGCGCAACGCCAGGCGTATCAAACACGGCACAACAAAATGAGCAGCGGCGTGGAACGAGATCACGACCGGCACGTTAGATGGCTTGAAATCAAGTGGTGCCGACCTGCCAGCCCCGGTCGGCTTTGAAGGGCCCCGTGCTTGTCCCCCGAGCACGGGGCTTTCTCATGCAGATCAACCGGCTGACCGAGTTCGGCCCGTCATCGTCTGACGCGAAATTCCCCTGCGAAGGCCCTCAGTCCGTCCGCTCGTCCCGCTGGTCGCGGGCCAGCTCGTGCCAGGCCAGCGCCAACTGGATCAGCCGTTGCCGGTCGGCGCCTTCCGATGCCGCGGCCTGCTTCATCGCGGCCTCCGCTTCGTGCTGTGGGTCGTACTTGGTACACATGAGACCGACTCTAGCGGGCTATCTGGACAAGCCCATGGCAATTTCGTCCGTATGATTGCGGGGTAAGTCCGCGTCTCCGGACTGAGAACAAACGCCCCGGCACGATTGCCTCTCTGCATGCATGCGCTGATTGCGAAGCCATTTGGCTGGGCTTCATCCAGGCGATCTGTGAATTGTGTCACAGTCCGCGACCTGCATCTCGGTTAAACCATGTTTCGACGCTCCAGCAGCACGCGGAGGCATCGATGGTATTTCCCGTCATGACACAAGAAGCAGCAGCTCCGGCCAACGTCCCGACGCAACGACAAAGGACCGACCTGCTCGGCATCGCCTATCTCGGGACCATCGGCATCGTGATGCTGGCCTGGATCGCCGGCCTGGTCTGGGGCGCGATTGCGTTCTTCAACTGGCTGGTGTGACGCAGGGCAAACCGTCGCGTTGGCGAGCGAGGCTCGCCGCCGCGATCGTGCGCTAGAACAGGCAGTGCAGCATCTGCCCCAGCTTGATCCCGCCGCAAACGATCATGGCCCAAAGCGCCAAGCTGATCTGGATTGCATCCAGCATGTCCCACGTCCCCGCGAATCGTTTTCTCAACGTTTTTTCTTTTGAGAATCGCGTGAAGCGGCACCGGGAGCCAGTGCTATTTTGAGGCAATTGTTGTGCGCCGCCGAACGTCGCGCCGAGATACGCATCGAGACATTCGGTGGACGGCACCAGAACAAAAAGAGGCGGGCTTTCGCCCGCCTCTTTCAGATGAGGATGCGACCAGTGCCTTAGCGGCACGCTCGCGGATCGGTCGGCACGTACTGCCCGTCCGGATAGCGGTAGTAGCAATTGCCCTGCGCCCAGTAGTAGCCGGGTTGGGATGCGGCGGTGGCACCGGCGATGGCTCCGGTCGCGCCGCCGAGAACCGCGCCCGCGGCAGCCCCTGTTGCGTTGCCCGAGATCAGTCCGCCCAGCACGCCGCCGACGATGGCGCCGCCAAGCGCGCTCGCGCCGGGATCAGCCGGCGGCGGCGGAGGTGGCGGTGCATAGGCGACTGGAGGCGGCGGCGGGGCATAGGCCACCGGCACGTCGTCGTAATACTCCTCGGAGATGTAGGCCGGCGGGCCGGCCATCCGCTGCGGATAATAATACCAGACCCCGCCAA
This sequence comes from Bradyrhizobium shewense, assembly GCF_900094605.1. Classification (GTDB taxonomy): domain Bacteria; phylum Pseudomonadota; class Alphaproteobacteria; order Rhizobiales; family Xanthobacteraceae; genus Bradyrhizobium; species Bradyrhizobium shewense. The sequence goes on from NZ_FMAI01000006.1 coordinate 133,234, forward strand.
CGTCCCACCACCAGCCGGAGCGGCCGTTGTGGACTTCGTGGCGCCAGCGCCCGCCGTCCCAGGAGCGATTGCCGCGATAGGCATGTCCGCCCCAGTCCCGCGTCGGAGCGGGACCGCGGGCGACATAGCGTCCCGGCGGTGGGCCGCCGGCGCTGTGCGGACCGGGACCCGCATGGGGCTGGCCACCGGGCTGCGGCGCGGGCCGGGCCGCCTGCTGCGGCGGCGGGCCCCTGCGCATGTTCTGACTGTCCGCAGGCGGTGCCCCTGCGCCCGGGCGGGCCGGAGGTTGACCGGCGTCCCTTGGTGGCCTGGCGTCCCTCGACGGCCCGGCGTCCTGGGCCTGCGCCGAAACCGCGAGCAACGACATGGCCGAAACCAAGGGAATGATGATCTTCATGCGGCTGGACGCACTCATGCGTGCTTGACCCCTACTCTCTCGAATGCCGTGGTGCCTGGCGCGATAGACGATTCGGATCGCGCTCGGCTTGATGCCGGCTGACATAGCTGACCCGCTTTGTTCGGCTAAGTCGCGTTACAAATGATTAAGATCACGGCAATTTTTCGGCTCGACGGGCCGCGCTGAGTGCTTCTAGCGGGCCGGCTCGATCACGTTGCAATTGCTCCGCCCGGACATCAGGCAGTCCTGCATCTTGCTGGCCGCGGTAAGGTCCCGCGCGAGCCACCAGCCGACACCGAGGATTAGGATCGCGATGATCAAGCCGGCGATCGCGCCGCGGCGGTTATCGCCGGATTGAAGCTTCGGCTGGGATTTCGGCTTCTCGCCCGGTTCGGGCTTGGACTCGAGCTTGGACGTGGACATGGCTACCTACCGTGCGGGCGCCGGCTTACCACCTCTGCGACGTCCCGTCACATCCCGATCAGCCCAGCTCGTCAGGTTCAGCCTCGGGTCGCCCGGATCGCATCCTTGCGCGAGGTTTCGACCGCCGGGATCGCCTGCTGGAGCCGCGGTGCACAGGTCGTGAGCACGAACGCGGTCTGGGTGCATTCCCAGTCGGCACCCAGGACGGCGCTCTCGATGGGCTGGGGACGAGCGAGCAGCAGCGCGGCGCCGGCCACGGCTATCAGGGCCAAGGCGATTGCCAGCGCCTTCTGGCGGAAGCGGAAGATCGTCATGCCCGTGCTCCGTCTCGTATCGGGGCGGACGCTAGGCGTCGCCCTCGTGCTCCCTTATGAGGGACATCACAATTCGGCAGTTTTTCGGGGCTACGAGATCGTCGGGTCGGCGATTTTTCGTCTACCTGATCGGCTGCGATTATGGGTGGCTTCGCGACGCGCGCCGATGTACACGCTTCTGCGTCGCGTGGCGCCCGCTATGCCCAGCCGACGTACCAACACGCAGTGATGTAGGGCTGAAAGTGAGGAAGACAAGGTTCGTTCGATGAGTGGATTCAGGGAACCAGGCTTCTCCGACCGACAAAAGGCGGCGCAGGAAGCACGCAAAAATCTTTTGAACAAATTCAAGTCGCAGCCGGGTCACGACGATCCGGCGGTTGCGGCACGACGCGCCGAGCGCGAGGCACTCGCGGCCAAGCGCGCCGAGACAAAGGCCACGCGCGAGGCCGAAAAGGCCGAGCAGAAGCGTATCGCGGAAGAAGCCGCAGCCGCGGAGGCAGCCCGGATCGCCCGCGAGGCGGAAGATGCGGTCGCCAAGCAGGCTGAAATCGAGGCCGAGCAGAAGGCCAAGCGCGACGCCCGCTACGCCGCCCGCAAGGCCAAGCGCAAGTAGCATTCGCGGTCGCGTTCAACTGAATTTGAACTGACTATTCCGGGGCGGTCCACGTGACCGCCCCTGGATTTTCGACGCACGTCCTTCTGCAGCGGACGACAGTCGAAGATCAGTTCTTCTTCATCATCCCGTCGTCCTTCTTCATCCCGTCCTTGGACATGTGGTCCTTCTTCATGCCGTCGTCCTTGGACATGGTGTCCTTCTTCATCATGCCGTCCTTGGACATCGTGTCCTTTTTCATCATGCCGTCATCCTTGCCCATCTTGTCTTGAGCGAAGGCGGCCGGCGCGAGCGCGAGGCTGAGCGAGAGAGCGGCAGCGGAGACGCCGAGCACGATACGGGTGCGAATGGTCATGGATCATCTTCCCTTCGAGATGGTGTTTGTCAGCGACGGACGCCGCTATTCAATCTCGACGGATGGACGCCCCGCATTGTTACCCCGCCGCGAGATAAATTTTTGACGAGCCTGCTGCGATCCGCGGTTCGAAGGAGGCCAGGGCCTGCGGCGGGAAGAGGATGTGTGCAGCGCAGCACAGCCACCCCCTTGCCGCGGCATTCGGTCTCGAACTATCAGATGAGAGAACATCGGGTGAAAGACCGGCTAGGATGGGCCTACGTGCCGGTCACATGACCCGCCCAAATCACACCAACAAGAACCGTTCGAAGAAACGTTCAAAGGGATCACACCATGCTCACGCGCCGCCATCTGCTCGCGACCGCGGTCGCCGCACCCGCCATTCTCCGCTTCGGCATTGGCACCGCGCATGCCGCGACCACGCTGAAGATCTCGCACCAATTCCCGGGTGGCACCATCGACAAAGGTGATTTCCGGGACCGGCTTTGCCGCATGTTCGCTGCCGAAGTCAGTAAGCGCAGCAACGGCGACATCGCCGCCGAGATCTATCCGAACTCTTCGCTGATCAAGACCAACGCGCAGTTCTCCGCGATGCGCAAGGGCGCGCTCGACATCAGCCTCTACCCGATGCCGTACGCTGGCGGTGAGCTGCCGGAGACCAATATCGGCCTGATGCCCGGCCTCGTGACCACCTACGACCAGGGCCTGCGCTGGAAGAAGGAGCCGGTCGGCAAGGCGCTGACCGACTTCCTCGCCGACAAGGGCATCATCCTGCTCTCCTGGGTCTGGCAGGCCGGCGGAGTCGCCAGCCGCTCCAAGCCGATCGTCGCGCCGGAAGACGCCAAGGGCCTGAAGGTGCGCGGCGGCTCGCGCGAGATGGACATGGTGCTCCAGACCGCCGGCGCTTCCGTGCTGTCGGTGCCCTCGAACGAAATCTACGCGGCGATGCAGACCGGCGCCTGCGATGCCGGCATCACCTCCTCGACCAGCCTGATCTCGTTCCGTCTGGAAGAGGTCGCCAAGTCCCTGACCTCGGGCGCAGGCGCCTCCTACTGGTTCATGCTCGAGCCGCTGATGATGTCGAAGGCGATCTTCGACAAGCTGCCGAAGAACCAGCAGGACATCCTGCTCGCGGTCGGCACCGAGCTCGAGGCCTTTGGCCGCAAGGGCGCGCAGGACGACGACGTCGAGGTCGCCAAGGTCTACGAGAAGGCCGGCGCCAAGGTCTCGGTGCTCGACGCCGCGACCGTGGGCAAGTGGCGTGACATCGCCCGCGACACCGCCTGGAAGGACTACAGCGCCAAGACCGCGACCTCGGCGAACCTGCTCAAGCTCGCCACCGACGTCGCCGCATGAGCCACGGTCCGCTTCCGGATCGTGACGATCAAACCATCGTTGCCGCAAGGACAGGCCTTGCGGCAGCGATCGATCGTGGTCTCGCCATCCTCAACAGCATCATCGTCGTGTTCGCCGCGATCGCGCTGGTCGCGGCCTGCGCCATCCTGAGCTACAGCGTGCTCAGCCGCGCGCTGTTCAAGGCCGCCAATTACTGGCAGGACGAGGCCGCCGTGTTCCTGCTTGTCGGCGCGACCTTCATGACGGCCGCCTATGTGCAGCAGAACCGCGGCCATATCGGCATCGAGGCTTTTGTCGGCCTGCTGTCGCCGCTCGCGAACCGGATCAGGCTCTGGCTGGTCGATGCCGCCACATTTCTGTTCTGCGCCTTCTTCACCTGGAAGTCCTGGACACTGGCCCACGAGGCCTATGTCGACGGCCAGGTCTCGAACTCGATGTGGTCGCCGCCGCTCGCCATTCCCTATTCGCTGATGGCGTTCGGCATGAGCCTGCTCTGCATCCAGATCCTCGTGCAGCTTGCGCTGCCGTTTACCGGAGCCAAGCGTCCATGAGCGTGTTCGGTATCGGCGTTGCCTACGGTGTTGCGACGCTGCTCGTGATGTTCTCGGGCATGCCCATTGCGTTCGCGCTCGGCGCGGTCGCGGTCGTGTTCATGGGCATCTACATGCCGGCGGCGTCCCTCGATACGGTGACGCAAAACGTCTACGAGGAAATGGCCTCGATCACGCTGTTGTCGATCCCGCTCTTCATCCTGAAGGGCGCCGCGATCGGCAAGTCGCGCGCCGGCCAGGATCTCTATTCGGCGCTGCATGCCTGGCTGCATCGCGTTCCCGGCGGGCTCGGCGTTGCCAACGTGTTCGCCTGCGCGCTGTTCGCGGCGATGGCGGGCTCCTCGCCTGCGACCTGCTCGGCGATCGGCTCGGCCGGCATTCCCGAGATGCGCAAGCGCGGCTATTCCGGCGGCTTTGCCGCAGGCATCATCGCTGCCGGTGGCACGCTCGGCATCCTGCTGCCGCCCTCGATCACCATGATCCTGTTCGCGGTCGCAGCTGAAAAATCGCTCGGACGACTGTTCCTCGCCGGCATCGGGCCCGGCCTGCTGCTGGTCTCGCTGTTCGGCGCCTACGCCGTGATCCGCTTCCGCCAGGAATATGCCGCCGCCGAAGCGATCTACAAGAACGGCGGCCCGGAAGCAGCGATCCTCGCCCGCGACGAATACACGCTCGCCGAACGCTTCAGCGTGCTGCCGCGCGTGATCCCGTTCGTGCTGCTGCTCACCGGCGTCATGATCGCACTCTATGGCGGCTACGCCACGCCGTCAGAGACCGCCGGCCTCGGTGGCCTCCTGGCGCTGGCGCTGATCGCGGCGATCTACAGCGTGTGGCGGCCGAGCGACCTCGCCCCGATCATGAAGTCGACGATCCGGGAATCGACCATGCTGATGATGATCATCGGCATGTCGCTGCTCTATTCCTACGTGATGAGCTATCTGCACATCTCGCAATCGGTAGCCGAATCCATCGTCGCGATGCACCTGCCGCGCTGGGAGCTGCTGTTCGCGATCCTCGTCATGGTCGTCGTGCTCGGCTTCTTCCTGCCGCCGGTCTCGATCATCCTGATGACGGCGCCCATCATCCTGCCGCCACTGCGTGCCGCAAACTTTGACATCATCTGGTTCGGCGTGGTCATGACCATCGTGATGGAGATGGGGCTGATCCATCCGCCCGTCGGCCTCAACATCTTCGTCATCCGCAACGTCGCGCCGGACATCCCCTTGCGCGAGGTGATCTGGGGCACGCTGCCGTTCGTGCTGCTGATGATGCTGGCAGTGCTGCTGCTGTGCTTCTTCCCGGCGATTTCGACCGGGCTGCCGGATCTGGTGATGGGGCCGGACGGGAGCAGGTAGCGGCAATCACGGCTGTCGTAGGGTAGGCAAAGCGCAGCGTGCCCACCATTCAAGATCAGGAGCGCGGACAGATGGTGGGCACGGCGCGACGCGCCTTTGCCCCACCCTACGACTTCTCTTTCCGCCGCACCTTCGGCGCGACCACGCCGCCGGCGACCACCTGCAACAGATCTTTGCGCACAGCTTCGATGTGCCGCTCCAGGAAGCGGCAGGCCTCCTCGACCTTCTGCGCGCGGCAGAGCGCGATCATATGGGCGTGCTCCTTTTCGGCCGTCCCCATCGCTTTGGTGTTGGAGAGCTGCAGCCGCGTGTAGCGGTCGCTGGTCTGGAGCAGCGACAGCACGATCGCCCGTGTGCGCGGTTGCGGGGCGTGAACATAGAGCGCCATGTGGAAGTCGGCGTTGAGCTGGCCCCATTCGCTAACGTTCTTCGCCTTGATCGCCTTCTCGAAACTCTTGTGGATGTCGTCGAGCCCGTCGAAATCGTCAGCAGTGAAATGCGGCGCCGACTGCGCCAGGAGGCGCGGCTCCAGAATGCGGCGCAGATCGAAAACGTCGTTGATCTCGTCCAGTGACAGCTCGGAGACGATGGCGCCTTTCTGCGGAACAATCCGCACCAGGCCTTCGGCCTCGAGCTGAAACAGCGCCTCGCGGACCGGAATGCGGCTAACGCCATAGGCCTCGCCAAGCGCATCCTGCCGCAACTGTGATCCGGCCGGATAAGTACCGTCGAGGATCGCCTGCCTGAGCTGGTCGACGATCGCGGCCGACAGGGTGCGATGCTTCAGAGGCTGTTTCATCTGACCTTCTGTTGTCCTTCCCGACTCGTCCGGCCAAAGCGGTCTCTCTCTTGCATGTCGGGCGCTCCAGCAAAAGCCGGGTGCCCCGCAAAGCAGCGTGCCCAGCAAAAGCGCGGCTTGCCGCCGAAATGACCCCAATCTCCGTTTGACACCCAAATTGTATAAATTATACATTTGTCGATAGCACGACAATTTTCGGGGTGTGGGGCCTCTTTCATGATCGAGCAGACGATCCCGGCCAACCGCGCGTTCAGCGTTCGATGGATGGTCATTCGCGCCTCCAGCGCCCTGCTCGCCGTGGAGCGCCTTGCGCTGATGGGCCTGATGTACGTGCTGACCGGCCTGATCCTGGTGAACGTCGTCACCCGCTACGCGCGCTTTCCGATCTATTGGATCGACGAATCCGCGGTCTATTGCGTGGTCTGGCTGACCTTCATCGGCGCCTCCGCGATGACGCGGCTGCGGCTCGACTTCGCGGTGACCATGCTGACGGAACGTCTTTCGCCGCAGCACCAGAAGATCGCGAAGGTGATCTCGACCGGCCTCGTCGTCGTGTTCGGCGCCGCCCTGATCGTCACCTGCATGCTCTGGATGGATCCGGTTGGCCTCGCCCGCGCCGGCTTCGACGGGCGCAAGCTCGCGGCCGAAACCTTCAACTTCCTCTACACCGAGCACACCCAGACGCTGAACTGGCCGACCTGGGTGCTCTACCTGACGCTGCCGATCTTCGCGGTGTCGATGACCGTTCACGGCCTCGCCAATCTCCTCGAAGATCTCGAGCTGGTCCCGCGCACGCCGCCGAAGGGTTTTCAGCTCTCCGAGCTCGACGGGGTCAACTGATGATCACGTCAGCGGCCTTTATGGTTTTCATGCTGGTCGGCGTGCCGATCGGCCTCTGCCTGTGCCTCGCCGGGCTCGTCTACATCGCGGCATCCGGCAATCCCGTGCTGTTCCAGTCCTATCCGCTCCAGTTGTTCGGCGGCGTCGACAGCTACGGCCTGATCGCCATCCCGCTCTTCATCCTGATCGGCGAGATCATGAACGGCGGCGGCATCACACGGCGCATCGTCGACATGGCGATGGCCTTCGTCGGCTCGCTCAAAGGCGGGCTCGCCTACGTCAACATCCTCGCCAACATGTTCATCTCCTCCATCCTGGGCTCGGCGACCGCACAGGTCGCGATCATGGCCCAGATCATGGTGCCGGAGATGGAGAAGAAGGGCTACGACAAGACGTTCGCTGCGGGCCTGACCGCCTATGGCGGCATGCTCGGGCCGATCATCCCGCCGTCGGTGATGTTCGTGGTCTACAGCGTGCTCGCGCAGGTCTCGGTCAGCGACATGCTGATCGCCGGCATCGTGCCGGGCGTCATCCTCACCGTGATGTTCTGCCTCGTCATTGCCCTGATGGGCTATGTCTACAATTATCCGCGCGCGGACTATCAGACGCCGCGCCAGCGCGTCATGACGATCCTGCGGACGTCGCCGACGCTGCTGATCCCGGTCGTGATCGTCGGCACGATTCTGAGCGGCCTCGCCAATGCAACGGAGTCCGCCGCGGTCGGCGCGGTGGCTGCCGCACTCGTCGGAAAATACTGGACCAGGGAGTTCGAGTTCTCGCAGCTGCCGCAGATGATGCTGCGCAGCGCGATCTATTCGGCGATCGTGCTGTTCCTGGTCGCTGCCGCCGCGGTGTTCTCCTGGGTCCTGATCTTCGGCAAGGTGCCGCAGGAGACCGCCGCCTGGATCCAGACGGCCGCCAAGGACCCGGTCAGCTTCATGCTGATCTGCAACGTGCTCCTGCTGGTGATCGGCACGGTCATCGACGGCATTCCCGGCCTGATCATGACGGTGCCGATCCTGCTGCCTGTCGCGACCGAGGTCTATCACATCGATCCCAGGCATTTCGGCGTCGTGGTGGTGATCAATCTCGTGCTCGGCCTGCTGTCGCCGCCGGTCGGGCTCTGCTTCTTCGTCGCGGCCGCCGTCACCGGCGCCAAGCCCGGCAAGATGTTCATGGTGACGCTGCCCTTCTTCGTCATCTCCTGCGTCCTCCTCGTGCTGCTCTCGCTCTACCCGTCGCTCTCGCTGATCCTCATCAAATAGGCCGTTCAAAAGGAAGCCCGACCATGCCGCTTACACGCCGCCGCTTTCTCGCCGCCAGTGCCGCCACATCGGTGTTCGCACCGTCACTGGCGCTCGCCCAGACCAAGGAATTCCGCCTCGGCCTGATCACGCCGAACGGCCATTCCTGGAACAAGGCCGCGCTCAAATTCGGCGACGATCTCAAGGCTGCAACCAACGGCCGCCTGACCCTGACCGTGTTCCACTCCGGCCAGCTCGGCAACGAGCCCGCGATGATGCAGCAATTGCAGTCCGGCGCGCTCGACATGGGCTTCATCCAGGCCGCCGAACTCGGCTCGCGCGTGCCGCACATCGCCGCGATCAACGCGCCCTACATCGTGCGCTCGACGCCGGCGGTGGCGAAATTCGTGCGGCATCCGGCGGCCGTCAAACTGTTCGACGTGCTGCCGCAGGAAACCGGAACGATCGGGCTTGGCTGGGGCATCACCGGCATGCGCGCGGTGTTCTCGTCGAAGGATTTGACGACGCTCGCCGACATCAAGGGCATGAAGCTGCGCATCAACCCGACGCCGGTCTATCGCGATTTCTATTCCTCGCTGGGCGCGGCGCCGACGCCGATCCCGACGCCGCAGGTGTTCGACGCCATGGCCAACGGCCAGGTCGACGGCCTCGAGGCCGATCTCGAATTCTCCTGGAACCAGCGTTTCGACAAGGTGTCGAAGGTGATCCTGCAGATGAATGCCGTCTTCATGCCGATGGCGGCCGTCGTCTCCGGACGGGTCTGGCAGTCGCTCCCCGCTGCCGACCGCGAGCTGATCGCCAAGACGGTCAAGGCGACGCTGGATGCGCAGATCGACGAACTCGCCGGCAACGAGCCCGCGCTGATCGAGAACTTCAAGAACGCGCCGATCCCGATCCGCCAGGTTCCGGCCGGCGACACCGAAGCCGTCATTGCCGAATTCGACAAGATCTGGCTGCCCAAGGCACCGGTTCTTGCCGAGCTGCGCAAGGTCGGCGCGACGCTCTGATCCCACCCGCCATCCTCTTCACCACGCCCGGCGGATCCAGCCCCCGCCGGCAATCTTACTTGGAGTCAAATCAATGAGCCGCCGCGTTTCCTGGGAAGGCGTCTTCCCGGCCGTCACCACCCAATTCCATGACGATCTTTCGCTCGACATCGACGCAACCGCGAAGGTGATGGACGGTCTGATCCGCGACGGCGTCTCGGGCCTGATCGTCTGCGGCTCGGTCGGCGAGAACACCTCGCTGGAGCGCAAGGAGAAGGTCGCGATCATGGAGACGGCCAAGTCGGTCGCCGCCGGCCGCGTGCCAGTATTGTGCGGCATTGCCGAATTCACCACGGCGTTTGCGGTCGAGACGGCGAAGGAAGCCGCGCGCGTCGGCATCGACGGCGTAATGGTGATGCCGGCGCTGGTCTATTCGTCCAAGCCGCACGAGACCGCCGCGCATTTCCGTGCCGTTGCCTCCGCGACCGACCTGCCCGTGATGCTCTACAACAATCCGCCGATCTACAAGAACGACGTCACCCCGGACATTCTGGTCACGCTCGCTGACGTCGAGACCGTCGTATGCTTCAAGGATTCCTCCGGAGACACGCGCCGCTTCATCGACACCAGGAACATGGTGGGCGACCGCTTCGTGCTGTTCGCAGGCCTCGACGACGTCATCGTCGAGAGCATCGCCATGGGCGCCGTGGGCTGGGTCTCCGGCATGTCGAACGCCTTCCCGCGCGAGGGCGAGACGCTGTTCCGCCTCGCCAAGGCCGGGCGTTTCGCCGAGGCGATGCCGATCTACGAATGGTTCATGCCGCTGCTGCACCTCGATGCGCGCCCCGACCTCGTCCAGTGCATCAAGCTGTGCGAGCACATCATGGGCCGTGGTACCGCGCTGACCCGCCCGCCGCGCCTCGCCCTGCTGCCGCAGGAGAAGGCCGAGGTCGAGGCGATGATGGCCAAGGCGCTGAAGAGCCGGCCGCGTTTGCCGGATGTCGGCTTGAAGGCGGCTTGAAAGCAGGTCTCGTAGGGTGGGCAAAGCGCAGCGTGCCCACCACCTGTCTCGATCATAAAAAGATGGTGGGCACGGCGCTACGCGCCTTTGCCCACCCTACGGCACCTGCGCTTACAATGGCGAAGACCTACGAAGCCGCCCGCTTCTTCTTCGCATTCAGCGCGGACGCCACCCGGCTCACCGGCGGCTTGCCGAGCACGCCGCTCATCTCGTTGGTCGCCGCCAGCAGCTTATCCATGTCGACGCCGGTCCTGACACCCATGCCCTCGAGCATGTAGACGACATCCTCGGTCGCGACATTGCCAGTCGCGCCCGGCGCGTAGGGGCAGCCGCCGAGGCCGCCGGCGGCGGCGTCGATGACGCGCACGCCCTCCTCCAGGCCAGCATAGAGATTGGCGAGCGCCTGCCCATAGGTGTCGTGGAAATGCATTGCAAGCTTGGCGGCGGGAATGTTGGCGGCAACCGCGCGCAGCATCGCCTTAGCCTTATCAGGCGTGCCGACGCCGATGGTGTCGCCGAGCGAGACCTCGTAGCAGCCAAGCTCCCACAACGTGCTCGCGAGATCGGCGACGGCCTTCGGCTTGATCTCACCGTCGAACGGACAGCCGAGCACACAGGAGATATAGCCGCGCACCTTGACGCCGTCGTCCCTCGCGCGCGCCAGCACCGGTTTGAACCGCTCGATGGATTCCGCGACCGTGCAATTGATGTTGGCGCGGGAAAAGCCCTCGGACGCCGCGGCGAACACCGAGACCACTTTCGCGCCCGCGGCGCGCGCTGCGTCATAGCCCTTCTCGTTGGGCACCAGCACGTGGAATTCGGCGCCCTTGATGTGGTTCACGCCGCGCAGCACGGCATCCGAGCTCGCCATTTGCGGGATCGCCTTGGGTGAGACGAACGCCCCGACCTCGACCGTATCGAGGCCGGCCGCGACCAGCGCCTCGACGAAGGCGATACGGGCTTCGACGCTGACGGGCGTCTTCTCGTTCTGGAGGCCGTCGCGCGGCCCCATTTCGATGATGCGGACGGGGTCGCTCATGTCACTCTCCCGCAGGATCGACCACCGCGAGCTCGACGCCCTCCTGCACGATGTCGCCGACCTTGCACTTGATGGACTTCAAGACGCCGGCATAGGGCGCTCGCAGCGTCTGCTCCATCTTCATCACTTCCAGCGTCAGGATCGGCGCGCCCTTCTCGAGCTTGGCCCCCTCCTCGGCCAGCACCGCGACAACGGTGCCCGGCAACGGCGCTGCGATCTTGTCCTCGCCGATATGCTCCTCGCTCTCGCCGCCGAACGGATCGACCCAGTGCAGGTCGAAGCGGCCGTTGCGCGTGCGCAAGTAAAGCTCATGGCCGGCGATGACCGCGGCGACCGACGATTTGACGCCGTCAAGGGTCAGGTCGAAACCGCCGTCCTTCGCTACGGTCGCGAACGCCAATTCGCGCTCGCCGATCACCAGCGTCGACGGGCCGCTGCCGTAGTTCAGCACGATCTTCTGCTCGGGCCCGTGCCCGACGCGGAAGGCAAAGCTGCGCTGCCGGCGGCCGACCGGCTGCCAGCCAAAGGTTTGCCAGGGCGAGTTCGCGCCCTCTTGCGCGGCTTGCCGCTCGTCATTGACGATCGCTGCAACCGCGGCGCACAGCTCGAGCTCAGCCGGCGCGGGCGCGGCCTGTGTCAGCACCGCCAGTTCACGCTCGATGAAGCCGGTATCGATCGCATTCGTCCGCACCTTTGGATGCGTCATCAGCGCAGACAGGAACGGGATGTTGGTGACGATGCCGCGGACGTCGGACTCTTCCAGCCCGCGGTTCAGCCGCTCGATCGCTACGTCCCGCGTTGGCGCCCATGCGATCATCTTTGCCAGCATGGCGTCATAGTAAGGCGAGACCGTATCACCCTCGCGGTAGCCGGCATCGATGCGCAGGCCACCGGTCTCGGCGGGCAGCCGCCAGGTCGAGATCCTGCCGACCGACGGCATGAAATTCTTGGTCGGATTTTCCGCGTAGACGCGCGCCTCGACGGCGTGGCCGTTGAGCTTGATCTCGTCTTGCTTCAGCGGCAGCGCCTCGCCGAAGGCAACGCGCAGCTGCCATTCGACGAGGTCGATCCCGGTGATCAGCTCGGTCACGGGATGCTCGACCTGCAGACGCGTGTTCATCTCGATGAAGAACACGTCCTTGCCGTCCGAGACGAACTCGATGGTGCCGGCGCCGACATAGTTTACCGCTCCGGCTGCTTTTCGCGCGGCGGCGCAGACCGCCTCGCGCTGGGCTGGATTGAGCGTCGGCGACGGCGCTTCCTCGATCACCTTCTGGTGCCGGCGCTGCAACGTGCATTCGCGCTCGAACAGCGACAGCAGATTGCCATGGCTGTCGCCGATGATCTGCACCTCGATATGCCGGGGATTGTCGACATATTTTTCGATCAGCATGCGATCGTCGCCGAACGCAGCCTTGGCCTCGCGCTTGGCGCTGACGATCGCCGGAGAAAGCTCGTCGGCCGAACGCACGATGCGCATGCCGCGGCCGCCGCCGCCGGCGGAGGCTTTCACCAGGATGGGGAAGCCGATCTTGTCGGCCGCCTTCGAAAGCGTCGCCTCGTCCTGGGCCTCGCCGTGATAGCCGGGCACCAGCGGCACGCCGGCCTTCTCCATCAGCTCTTTCGAGCCGGACTTCGAGCCCATCGCCGTCATCATCCCGGCGGTCGGGCCGACGAACACCAGCCCTGCATCGAAGCAGGCCCGTGCGAATTCGGCATTCTCCGACAGGAAGCCGTAGCCGGGATGCACGGCCTCGGCGCCGGTCTTGCGCGCGGCATCGATCAGCCGTTCGACATTGAGATAGCTGTCGCGGGCCCGCGCCGGCCCGAGCAGCAAGGCTTCATCCGCGAGCGCGACATGCATCGCATCGCGATCGGCCTCGGAATAGACCGCGACCGTGCGCAGCCCCATGGCGCGCGCGGTGCGGATGACGCGGCAGGCGATCTCGCCGCGGTTGGCGATCAGGAGCGTGCGAAAACGACGGTAGAGCTTTGAGTGGTCCATCGCATCACATCCTGAACAGGCCGAATTTCGTCGGTTCGATCGGCGCATTCGACGCCGCCGAGAGGCCAAGGCCGAGCACGAGGCGCGTGTCAGCGGGGTCGATCACGCCGTCGTCCCAGAGGCGCGCGGTCGCGTAATACGGGTGTCCCTGGCTCTCATATTGTGCGCGGATGGGCTCGCGGAATTTATCTTCCTCCTCCTTCGACCAGCTATCGCCCTTGGCCTCGATATTGTCGCGCCGGACCTGGCTCAGCACCATGGACGCCTGTTCGCCGCCCATCACCGAGATGCGCGCGTTCGGCCACATCCAGAGGAAGCGCGGTGAGTAGGCGCGGCCGCACATGCCGTAATTGCCGGCGCCGTAGGAGCCGCCGATAACCACGGTGAATTTCGGCACCGAGGCGGTCGCAACCGCCGTCACCAGCTTGGCACCATCGCGCGCAATGCCGCCGGCCTCGTATTTCTTGCCGACCATGAAGCCGGTGATGTTCTGCAGGAACACCAGGGGAATGCCGCGCTGGCAGCACAGCTCGATGAAATGGGCGCCCTTCAGTGAACTCTCACTGAAGAGAATGCCGTTGTTGGCGATGATGCCGACCGGATAGCCCCAGATATGGGCGAAGCCGCAGACCAGCGTAGTGCCGTAGAGTTTCTTGAACTCGTCGAACTCGGAGCCATCGACGACGCGGGCGATGATGTCGCGCACGTCGAACGGCTTGCGGCCGTCGACCGGCACCACGCCGTAGATCTCCTCCGCCGCGAACAGCGGCTCGCGCGGCTCGTGCATGTTGAGGTTCGGCCGCACCGACGGCTTCAGCGTGCCGACGATACGCCGCGCGATGCCGATCGCATGGGCATCGTTCTGGGCGTAGTGATCCGTGACTCCCGACTGGCGCGAATGCACGTCGGCGCCGCCGAGCTCCTCGGCGCTGACGACCTCGCCGGTCGCGGCCTTCACCAGCGGCGGGCCGCCGAGAAAGATGGTACCTTGATTGCGCACGATGATGCTCTCGTCCGACATCGCCGGAACATAGGCGCCCCCCGCGGTGCAGGAGCCCATCACGATCGCGATCTGCGGAATGCCCTGGGACGACATCTGCGCCTGGTTATAGAAGATACGGCCGAAATGCCGCTCGTCCGGGAAGATCTCGTCCTGCAGCGGAAGGAAGGCGCCGCCGGAATCGACCATGTAGACGCAGGGCAGATTGTTCTGCCGCGCCACGTCCTGCGCGCGCAGATGCTTCTTCACCGTCATGGGGTAGTAAGTGCCGCCCTTGATGGTGGCGTCGTTGGCGACGATCATGCATTCGCGCCCCGAAATGCGCCCCACCCCCGTCACGACGCTCGCCGAATGCACGTCGCCGCCATAGAGACCGTAGGCCGCGAGCGGCGACAGCTCCAGAAACGAGGTGCCGGGATCGACCAGGAGGTCAACGCGCTCGCGTGCCAGCATCTTGCCGCGCGAGGTGTGGCGGTTGCGCGAGGCCTCGCCGCCACCACCGGCGACCTGGCTGAGCTTTTCGCGCAAGTCCGCGACAAGCGTGCGCATGGCCTCGGAATTGCGCGCAAAGTCTGATGAAGACGGATCGATGCTGGAATGGAGCGGCATGTTGATTCCAATAAGGTGAGGGTTTTAGGCCGTCTCGGACATCAGTTCACGGCCGATCAACATGCGGCGAACCTCGGACGTCCCCGCGCCGATCTCGTACAGCTTGGCGTCGCGCCACAGACGCCCCACAGGGAATTCACTGGTATAGCCGACCCCGCCGAGCGCCTGGATCGCCTCGCCGGCCATCCACGTTGCCTTCTCCGCGGAATAGAGGATCGCCGCCGCCGCATCCTTGCGCAAGCTGCGGGCGTGGTCGGCGCGGTCGCAAGCGCGTCCCACCGCATAGACATAGGCGCGCGTGGCCTGCCATGTCGCATACATGTCGGCGAGCTTGCCCTGCATCAGCTGGAAATCGCCGATCGGCTGACCGAACTGCTTGCGCTCGTGCATGTAGGGCACGACCGCGTCCATGCAGGCCGCCATGATCCCGAGCGGGCCGCCCGACAGCACCGTGCGCTCATAGTCGAGGCCGGACATCAGCACCCTGACGCCCTCGCCCACCTTGCCGAGCACGTTCTCCTCCGGCACCTCGCACTCGTCGAAGAACAAGGGATAGGTGTTGGAACCGCGCATGCCGAGCTTGTCGAGATGCTGGCCGTGGGTAAAACCCTTGAAGCCCTTCTCGATCAAGAAAGCGGTCATCCCGCGCGGGCCGGCCGCCGGATCGGTCTTGGCGTAGACGACGAGCACGTCAGCGTCGCCGCCATTGGTGATCCACATCTTCGAGCCGTTGAGCACGTAGCGGTCGCCGCGCTTGTCGGCGCGCAGCTTCATCGAGACGACGTCGGAGCCGGCGCCCGGCTCGGACATCGCGAGCGCGCCGACATAGTCGCCGGAGATCAGCTTCGGCAAATAGCGCTGGCGCTGCGCGTCATTGCCGTTGCGGCGGATCTGGTTGACGCAGAGGTTGGAATGGGCGCCGTAGGACAGACCCACGGCCGCGGAACCGCGCGAAATCTCCTCCATGGCGACGATATGGGCGAGATAGCCCATGTTCGAGCCGCCATATTGCTCCGGCGCGGTCATGCCGAGCAGGCCAAGGTCGCCGAAGCGCTTCCAGAGGTCTGCGGGGAACAGATTGGCCTTCTCGATGTCGGCCGCGCGGGGGGTGATCTCCGCCTCCACGAAGGCGCGAAGCGTGTCGCGCAACATGCCGACGTCTTCGCCCAGATCGAAGTCGATGCTCGGGATGTTCAAGGCGATTCCTCCGTATTTTGACCTTCGAACCTAGCGGGATCGAAGCCCTCTTGCGGTCGAAAAGGTTGCATTTTCCGCCAAACTTGGCGAGGATTTTCGAGAGGAATTCCCAAAGGTTCGCAATGCCTTTTCAAGCCGCCACCGCGACCTCGCGCCGCGCCGTGACCCCCACCGCCTTCGTCCGCGGCGTGGTCGCCGCCTATGAACGATATGGCCGCGACCCGGCTGAGGCGCTGAGCCGCGGTCAGGTAGCGCCGGACCTTGTCAATTCTCCGGATGGGCGGATCACCGCCGCCCAGTTCGAGGCGTTGGCGGGCCATGCCATGCGGGAGCTCGACGACGAGGCGCTCGGCTGGTTCTCGCGGCGGCTGCCCTGGGGCACCTACGGCATGTTGTGCCGCGCTTCGATCACCGCGCCGACGCTGGAGGTCGCGCTCAAGCGCTGGTGCCGGCATCATCGTCTGCTCACCGAGGACGTGCTGCTCGATCTCGAGCTCAGCGAGGAGACCGCGGTCGTCTCGATCCGGGAACTGCGCGACCTCGGGCCCTTGCGCGAATTCTGCCTCGTCACTCTGCTCCGCTACGCCCTCGGCTTCTCCTGCTGGGCGGTCGATTCCGCGATTGCGCTACGCGCGGCGGAATTCCCTTATCCTGAGCCGGGACACGTTTCGGTCTATCCTACCATCTTCTGCAAAAGCGTCCGCTTCGACGCGGACTGCGCTCGGATCGTCTTCGACAAGCATTATCTATCGCTGCCGCTGACGCGCAGTCCGGCCGATCTCGACAACATGCTCAAGGGCGCGCTGCGGTTGACCGTGCTGCCCTATCGGCGCGACCGGCTGCTGGTCGAGCGTGTCCGCCGCGTGCTCCGCAATGCGCGCGGACGCAGTCTCGGTGCCGAGGATGTCGCAAGCGAGCTTGCGCTCTCCACCCGCACCATGCATCGGCGCCTGCGCGAGGAGGCCACCTCGTTGCGCGACCTCAAGGAAGAGGCAAAATTCGAACTGGCAAAACAGGAGCTGACGCGAGGCCGCACGCCGATCAAACGCATCGCGGAGATCGCGGGCTTCCGCAACGAGAAGAGCTTTTCCCGCGCGTTCCGCACCTGGACCGGTGCCTCGCCGCGCGAGTTTCGCGGCCGGTATCGCTGAGACACGCCCGCTGTCGCCTCACCGTCATGAATTTACGGCCCCCGAGATGAACTCTCGGAGGCCGAAGTCTCGAAACCCGTCTCATATACAGGCGTTAGTTCGAGTTGGTCTGCGCACCGGGGCGAAGCTTGGTGCGCGACTGCTTCGGCTGATAGGCCAGCGCGTCGTTCGAGGTCTTCGCGCCGCCGCTCTGCGAGCAGGTGCCGCCGATCCCGCCCGCCGCAGCCCGGCAGGCTTCCATCGTCGGATAGCCGCAGCCATGAGCGGCCTGGGCGCCGTTGGTGATGCAGTACTCTTCCGCCTGCGCGGCGGGTGCGGTCATCATGAGAAACGCCGATGCAAACAGCGTCGCAGCGGATGCGACAATCGTCTTCGAGGTCATGGTGTCTTTTCCAGCTTCAGGGTCCCACAAAAGAGTCCTCAGGATGCGACGCAGGCTGAGGTTCACCCCTTGCATCTAGGCGGCGCACCGGCACCGGCAATCACGTCTCAGCGCATCACAGGACTTCCGAAATCACATGTCACAGTTATGTGAGTTAATCAGTATTATAGTGCAGAAATCGACGACGCGTGGCGCCCACGGATTTTCGCGATCTTGGAGTAACGGCGCCTGGAATGTTTCCCTATCCCGCCGATACCGCCGCGACGTCCTGCAACGGCAGCGGCACGTCCTTCGCGACACCCAGCACCGGGAAGCTGCGGACGTTCTTCACGTCAGGCATGGCCGCGAAATGCAGCAGTTGCTGGCGCATGCTCTCCACGCTCGGCGCCACGCATCTCAGGAGATAGTCGGTGTCGCCCGAGATCCGCCAGCACTGCTGGATGCGCGGGATCGCAGCGATCGAGCTCTCGAACGCCTCCAATACCGGCTGGGCCTGGCTGCCGAGCTGGATCGAGACGAACGAGACCACCTCATAGCCGAGCCGCCGCTCGTCGATGACGGCCCGCACTGCCCGGATCACGCCGCGGCTGAACAGCGATTTCAGCCGGCGCAGGCAGTTCGGCGCGGACACGCCGACGCGCAGCGCCAGCTCGTTGTTGCGGATACGCCCGTCCTGCTGCAACTCGGATAATATCTTCAGATCGACGCCGTCGAGCTGGTCACGCCCCGCCATACCCCCACCCCGTCGTGGTTCCGATGTCAGGACCAGCGAAGCACGCGGCGGAATTGGTGCCAAGGGTCCGAACGCCGGGGCGCGACGCTATCGCGTTCGGGTGGAATGCCTCTCCTCCACCGTCATGGCCTGTCCCGGCGATCCACGTTCGTTCACGCCCACCCAAAACGTGGATGCCCGGGACCGGGCCCGGGCATGACAAGAGCATCAAGTCGTTTGAAGTCGATGCAGCCGCGCCCTCAATGCGTCCAGGGCTCGCCGCGGCGGAACGAGAAATTATCAGCATAGGCGGCCGGGCGGCGGATCGAATCCTGCGGCTCGATCACCTGGTAGGCGATGCCCTTGCGCTCGCAATAGGCGACCGCCTCTTCCTTGCTGTCGAAGCGCAGCGTGATCTGCTGCTTCATGTCGCCCGACGAGGTCCAGCCCATCAGCGGCTCGACCGAACGGGGCTGCTCCGGCTCGTAGTCGAGCTGCCATTCCTTCGTCTTGGACCGGCCGGATTGCATCGCGTTCTTGGCGGGCTTGAAAATGCGTGCGGTCATTGGCGGTCCGGCCTCTTCGTCTTTTCGTTCGATTTCGATGCGTCACGGTAGCAGTTGGTGGAAACCTCAGGGATAGTATACAGACACCGATTGGGAACTGATCGGTGATTCCGGCCCCGGGCACCCTCACCACCGGTATAGTCATTATGCTGCACCGTGACAATTGCGTACCGCCTTTCGCGCTGGGGGCCCGCCCGGCGGCACTGCTTCGACGACATCAGCGTAACCGCCCCTCCCGAAAGCTCCCGTCGCATGGCCTTCCTGAAAATCAACGCCACGCTCCCTGAAAAAGGCCGTGACCTCAGGCTCGACCTGTTTCGCGGGGTCGCGAACTGGGCGATCTTCCTCGACCACATCCCCGATAATGTCGTGAACTGGGTCACGACGCGCAATTACGGCTTTTCCGACGCCGCCGACCTGTTCGTCTTCATCTCCGGCTATACCGCCTCGTTCGTCTATGCGCGGATGATGCTGGAGCGCGGCTTCCTGGTCGGCGCCACCCGGCTGACCAAGCGGGTCTGGCAGCTCTACGTCGCCCACATCATCCTGTTCGTGATCTATATCGCGTCGATCAGCTATCTGGCGCTGCGCTTCGGCGATAGCGAGATGATCAACGAGTTCAACGTCGCCGGCCTCGTCGACAACGCCACCGAGACGCTGCGCCAGGGCCTGTTCCTGCGCTTCAAGCCGCTCAATCTCGACGTGCTGCCGCTCTACATCGTGCTGATGGGCCTGTTCCCGCCGGTGCTGTGGTTCATGCTGCGCAAGCCCGATTTGACGATGGTGCTGGCGATCGTGCTGTGGCTGGCGGCGCGTCACTTCGGCTGGAATCTGAATGCCTATCCGGCCGGCCAGTGGTACTTCAACCCGTATTGCTGGCAGGTGCTGTTCGTGTTCGGCGCCTGGTGCGCGATGGGCGGCGCGCGGCGCTCGATGACGCTGATCAACGCGCCGATCACGCTCTATCTCTGTCTCGGCTATCTCTTGTTCGCGCTGGTCATGACCATGGCCGGCCGCTTCCCCACGTTCGGCGGCATGTTCCCGGAGTGGCTGTTCTCGGCCTTCAATCCGAACGACAAGACCAACCTTGCGCCCTACCGCTTCCTCCACTTCGTCGTGATCGTGATCATGGTGATCCGCTTCGTGCCAAAGGAATGGCCGGGACTGGAATGGAAGGTGTTCGATCCCCTGATCGTCTGCGGCCAGCAGTCGCTCGCCGTGTTCTGCGTCGGCGTGTTCCTGTCGTTCGTCGGCCATTTCGAGCTGTCGATGAGCTCGGGCTCGCTGCTCGCACAGATCTTCGTCAGCGTCGCCGGCATCGCGATCATGACGACGGTGGCCTATTACATTTCGTGGTCGAAGAAGCAGGACAAGCCGCTGAAGCCACCGCCACCCAAGCCGGCGGCAGCCGCAGCGAAGGCGGCCTGATCCGGCAACGCCTGGCGGTTGAAGCGCGGCCTTCAGCCGCCATGGGCCAAGATCGATGGCCTCAGCAACGGCCCAAGGCGCGACGATGGTTTGCCCGGCTCATCGCGCTTCAGGCGGCTTCTTCGCCGTCGAACTCGGTGAATTTCTTGTAGATCCAGTCGCGGCCGTCATGGCGGCGCCAGACCTTGCCGACCACGAGCTGCCCGTTTATCGAGCGGCGGGGCACGATCACGGTCCAGAGGTGCCAGATCTCGCTCCAGCTCGATTGCGGACCGGCGGTTTTGAAGTTGCGATCGAAAGACATGACGCAGAACTCACAGGATACGCGCGCCGCGACGAACCGTGACCTTGTGTGAGCACGAATTGCAGGCAGCCCGTCGCGAGCCGGAATCGATCTGATAACGATCGCCGAAGCGGCCGCAACAACCGCTCATCCTTAACCTAACCGGTCAACCTTACTTCCCCCCGCGGCTTACGGCCGAGATCGGTTGAAAGCCGGCGCGGATTTATCTACAATGTACGTGCGATTTGAGAATGACCGCGCCATCTTGGGCGCGTGGCGATTTGATTGAGCTGACGTCCAATTTTGTAGATTGAATTTCGAGAATCTCGTCAGAGCGACCACAATGAATTTGCAATGTGAACGTCTGCGCCTGGCGCTCCGATCGTCGTCCCCTACGCTAATCGCAAGGACGCCGGCGCATGAGCTGCCGAAAGCCGCCAACGACAACCACGGCATATGGCCGCTACTGCCGTTTCCGTTCGGCTGGTACGCCTCGAGCTGATCGGCCGGATCTGAAAAGCGACACCTGAAAAGCGCAACGCCGCGCAAGCGGAATATCATCGCTTGGCGGCGTCCGTTTAGACATTGGGCGCTGAAATCCCCAACACACATATGTCTGTGACGACAGCCAAAAGGTTCGATGCGGGGCCGCCAATTCTGTCCCGGTCAGCGCGCCGCAACCGCTTGAAACATCGCGCAGAAGTCGCGGAACGACGCCTGTCAGATCACGGCAGAGGTCAGAGGGAAAAAGTCCGGGAGACTCAACGAGGGGACTGGTCGGGGCAGCTGGATTCGAACCAACGACCTGCAGTACCCAAAACTGCCGCGCTACCAGGCTGCGCTATACCCCGAATGTCCGGCGAGCCCCGTCGATACACGCTTCCCAAGGCGCCAGCAAGGCTTCCAAAGCGCCGGCAAGCTTCCAGGGCCCGGCAGGCGCCCGCCTGCCCGCGCTATTTGCTGCCGAACAGCGGATGGCCGACGCGGTCGCCGGGGCGGATGCCGTATTTCTGCGCCGTTCCCGCCACCACCTCCAGCACGGCCCGGGCGGGCCCCCGGGACGAGATGATCTTGGTCGACATCGGCTCGGTATTCTCGGCAATGCGCAGGATGCGGCCGTCGGCGCGGATGAAGATCATGTCGAGCGAGACATAGGTGTTCTTCATCCACATCGACACCTCCTGCTCGGGATTGAAATCGAACAGCATGCCTTTGCCGTCCGCCAGCTCCTTGCGGTACATCAGGCCGGTCTGCTTCTCCTCCTCGGTCGTCGCCACTTCCACCGAGAACACCTGCACGCCGTTCTTGGTGACGATCTCGAGCGGCTGGAAGCTGGCGGCGCCGGCAGGCGCGCCGGCAACGACACAGCCGGCGATGACGAGGACGGCGGCAAGCCAGCCCTTCAGAACGGACCAGACAGCCTTTCGATCAGGATTCATGGGGGCACTCGAGGCGTGGGACTGGACCAGTCCTTACGCGGCGGTCGCCGGAAAAGCCAGAGGCGCACCGGTCTGCCGACGCGGCTCTGCTCACGATTGCGGGAAATGAAGCTTGGGGGATTTGAAAGTTTGCAGGGACTTGGAAGCTAGAGCGCGAGTCTCCTCGCGCTTAGTGCGACTGCAATCCCGGCGATCCGGTCTCGGGATGGATCTCGGCCGCCATCATGCCCTTGGAGCCGGGCCCGAAGCGGACCAGAACATACTGGCCGGGCCTGAGCTCGGTCATGCCGAAGCGGCGCAGCGTCTCCATGTGCACGAAGATGTCGGGCGTCCCCTCGCCGCAGGTCAGGAAGCCGAAGCCGCGCAGCCGGTTGAACCATTTGACCTGGGCCCGTTCCAGCCCGCTGGTCGCGGTGACCGTGACATGGGTGCGCGGCGGCAGCATCTGCGCCGGATGGATCGCGGTCGACTCGTCCATCGAGACCACGCGGAACGCCTGGTAACCCTTGGCGCGCTGGATGCACTCGACGACGATGCGGGCGCCCTCATAGGCAGTCTGGAAACCGTCGCGCCTAAGCACGGTTACGTGCAGCAGCACGTCCGGCCAGCCGTTGTCGGGAACGATGAAGCCGTAGCCCTTGGATGCGTCGAACCATTTGATGACGCCATGGACTTCGACGAGATTGGCGCTGGTCTCGCCGAGCCCGCTGAACGGACTGAGCCCGCTCTCGCGACCGGCACTGCCGTGCTCGCCCGGCGTGATCCGCCCGGGCGATGCCCCCTGCCCGGGAACCCCGAGCTTCTTGGACTCAAATCCGTCCGACGACCCCATAACCCCGGACCCCACACTGTCATGCGACCCGCCTCAGCAGCGGCATCGAATCACGCGTCTTTCGAGAACCTTCTCAACTGGACGCGACGCGAATCTTTCGACTCAAAAGATAACACTCCCGGTTGCGAGGCATAGATAAAAAAGAGATTCGGCGGAACCTATGAACAGCTTGCACAGCCGCGAATCAAATTGATGCCTCAATTGGCGACAAAGGGCCCGAGCGCTTCGCCGATGTCGTGGTGGATGACGAGATCGGCAATGTCGTCCTGTTCGGTCGGCTCGCGATTGATGATCACCAGACGTGCACCGGCGTTCTTCGCCATCATCGGAAAGCCCGCCGCGGGCCACACCACGAGCGAGGAACCGATCGCGATGAAGAGGTCGCAGGCCTGCGACAATGCGGTCGCGCGCTGCATTTCATCATCGGGCATCATCTGGCCGAAGGAGATCGTGGCGGTTTTCACCGGCTCGTCGCACGCGGTGCAGTTGGGCGCGAGGCCGTCGTCGTCGAAGCGACGCTTCACCCAGTCCAGCGGATAGGCCTGCCCGCATCCGATGCAGCGCGCATAAGTGGTATTGCCGTGAAGTTCAATCACGTGCTCGCCGGCGAAACCGGAGGCCTGGTGCAGATTGTCGATGTTCTGGGTGATGACGGCGGGAACCTTGCCGGCGCGATAGAGCGAGGCCAGCGCCCGATGGCCGCGGCCGGGTTTCGCCGCCGCGAAGACCTCCTCCATCGCAAAACGGCGGCGCCAGGATTCGTCCCGCGCTGACTGGCTCGCGACGAATTCGTCGAACGGGATCGGACGGTTGCGCGTCCAAATTCCGCCCGGCGAGCGGAAGTCGGGAATGCCGCATTCGGTCGAGATGCCGGCGCCGGTGAACGGCACGATGACCCTTGCCTCGGCGATCATGTCGCCGAGCCGCTCAACGCCGCTCTGAAGATTCGATGCAATCAATCGCGGCCTCCCGATTCGTTTTGCCTGACAGCATCATGCGCAAGCGGCAAGATTGTTGACGCTCTTATCAAGCGCCAACGCGAAGTGCCCGGCAATTTTTTCCGACCTTCGCATATCACAATCCTGCAATGCCTCCTCCCCATTGACGCCCCATTCAGGAGCCCCAATGGATGTGTCAATGCGACTCAAGATGATGCGGCGGCAGTGCTTGAGTTAAGTAAACCCGAGGGGATGGTCATGACCGAAGACGAAGAACGCAAAGCTCGTGAGCGCGATGAAATCGCAGCCCGTGTCGCCGCCTTCCGTGCCACGCAGGAAAAATTCAAGCGCGAGCGCGAAGAATATTTCGTGTCGACCCTGGAGAACGCCCGCAAGGTCGAACGGCCCTCGCTTTGGCCGTAGTTCACGTCCCGATCAATGCACGTGAAAAAAGCCCGGAGCATCGCTCCGGGCTTTTCGCTTGAGAGTGGCTACCAATGGCGCCAGTGGTGATGGCGCCGGTAGTACGGTCCGCCGCCGTAATAGGCGTAGGAGCCCGGCCCGTAATAATAGTCGGGGCCGTCATAATAGCCGTAGCGCGGGCCGTAATAACCGTACGGATGGGACGCTGCGACCGCACCCGCGGTGATCGCGCCGGCGGCGAGGCCAAATGCGAGGCCCGGGCCAATGCCGCGCCCGCGCGCCTCGGCAGGCGCAGGGGCCGCAACCGCGGTCACGCCAACGGCTGCGACGGTGGCCAGAACTGCCAGTGTTTTCTTCATGCTCTCCTCCTTCGCGTCTCGCGGAGATAACGACGCGCGCCTGCGATGGTTGCGCGCAGGGTGCGGAACCGGGCGGGGCAAAAAAAGCCGATGCGGGCGGAACGAAATCGCCGGCCGAGGATTGCCTCCTCAAGTGCGGGAGCCTCCGCCATCCGGGTAGAGGCAACAGCACGAAGCCCCGTCAGCATCTCCGCGATGCTGGCGGGGTTTTCAGTTTCACGGGAGCAGATGGCAGCAGACGAGGATTGCTGCCAGCGGGGCGAACGACCGAGGAGGAGAGTTTGCCGCTATCCGCTTTGCTGGCCCGTATCCGCAGGCTGGTTCCCCGATCCGACGATCAGCACTACGACGAGATCGTTCGCAGCTTCGGTGTCGGCACGCTGCACCCGCCGCCGACGCCGATGAGCGACGGCGAGCTGGCGCGGGCGATCGCCGAGTTCCTGAAAGAGCAGCCGTCGAGCGAATCCGTCGCGACCCTCGGCCGCCGACTCGACCCCTCCTCTCCGCTTTGAGTTCCTTCGAATTTCTTCCGAATTTCTTGGCGAGAGCATGGAACCAGGAATACGCGCGGACGTTGAATCCCCCTTCACGCAGAGAGCGGAAGAGGCCCGACATGCCCGCGTGGCTCGAAGTTTTGCTCAATTTGTCCGGCTATGCCGGTTTCGTGGCGCTTGCCTCGCGCGGCACCGCGGGCCCGCAGGTGCCGGCCGACGATCGCGTCTACAGCGACGATCGCTAGCGCCGCTTTAATTGGCGTGCGCGGCCTGGCCCGCCGTGCGCACCAGCCGGTCTGCCTTGACCGCGACGCGCGTGTCCTCGAGCTGCGGCCGCAGCGAGAAGCTGATCACCACGAAAGCGAGACAGAACAGCGCGCCGACGATGGCGACGCGCCGGTAGGTCTCTCGGTCGCCTTGGTAAAAGGACGGCTCAGAAAAAGGTGTCATGATAAAAATGCTTCTTGGTAAAGGTCGTTTCTTGCTTGTCCTTGCCAGACATCTACCGCAACGAGCGCCAAGCGCAACGCGATTGGGCTTTTAACCTAACCGAATAGGGTTATCGGCTTCCGCGCAATTGTTAGGAGTTTGCGGAGCGCCCGCGATTTCCAGCGAGCTGCTTGCCATATCGCAGGAAGCCGAAGCGACCGCAGCCTGGCGACCGGCTTTGTTCCAGCTTCGACACCATTTCGTTCTCGAAGAACGAATCGGAATCGAAGAAATCGGCGTGGAGCGACTCTTAACAAAACGTGCGCGCAGGCACGACGATCGGCTCAGGTCGCATCGGGAGACGAGGCCTCGGGAGATTTCGATCCCGGCGGCGGCACTTGCGGCACTGACGGTTTGCCTTTGCGCAAGCGCGAGTGCCGATCGTACCAGAACACTTTCGCGATCTCGGCAAGAAACCAGCACGCATCCATGTCGCTCTCCCTCGCCTCACTCCTTACGGAGAAGGCGCGGACGGGACTGTGCGAAGCATCACGCTGTCTCGTTTTGATGCGTGTGGCCGCATCGCCGCCGCAGGTGCAACATGTTCTGCATCCGACTCCATTTCGTTCTCAAAGAACGAATCGGAGTCGAAAAAATCAGTGCGAGGCGATTCCTAACGATCGATGAAAGCGCGCGACGCAACCTCTTCAGCGACGTAGCTCGGCACAATCTTCGGCGGCAGGAATTTCGAGACGACCGCGAACACGATGACGATCTCGCGGCAAGGTTCGCATCGAAAGCTGTTGGCGGAAGTCGCCGTCATCGGCTTGGCGCATCGCGGGCATGTCATGCAGGCCGAACGCTGACAGCACATGTTCGTTCCTGAAGCACCAGCGGCGAATTTTCGCGGCGGCAACCACAACGAACTTCAAATTGGTCGCCTCGTCGCCCCTGCGAAAGCCGCCCGATAAGCGCGAGCCGTCAGGTCAGACGGCGTTTGCCGGATCCCTAGTGTTCGGCGTCCGCCGGAGCGGATCAAGCCGCCCGCTTCACTTTTTCCTTTTCCGAGAAGCATTCCAGGATCTGGATGCGGAGCTCTTCCGCGGCCGGGCCATCGAGCTTCCTGAGCTCGTTCCAGAGCCTGATCACTTCGCGCTGTTTTTCGACGGTCATGAGTCACCTCCCAAGCGGTCCTTAAGGCGGCTCACTAGAACAAAATGAGAACAAAAAGTCCAGTCCTTCGCGCGCGATTTCCGGCATGTCGCGTTGAACCTTTTCAACGCCGCGTGGACCCATGGAAGCTGGGGATTTCAGCGCCCAGTCATATGGCAGCGCTGCGGTGAACGAACATATTCCGTCATCGCGGCGCTGTTGCTTTTTGGGTTTTCAACTTTAAGTTAGAAATACGGCTGGCGGCCAGGCGCTGAAATCCCAACGCCGTCAGCCAGAAGAGCCCCGTGCGAAAGCGCGGGGTTTTTCTTTGAAGGCAACGGCTGCCTGCCAAGGTGCAGCCGGTCGTAGCCACGGGAACGAATCTTCCAACATTCGCATTGGACCGGCCGAATGAGGCGGTGTCGCGCGCTACCGTGTCCGGCCCCAGAGCCGATGCCCCGCGCCCTTCATGATCGAGGCGCCGATGATCTGCGAATACTGTGAGACCGAGATCCCGATCGGACTTTCGGTCTGCCCGGCTTGCCGGAAACCGCAGAGCGCGCCGGGACAAACCGACCGGCGCGCTCTGTGGTTCGTCCTGATTGTCGTGGTGATGTTCGGCATCGCCGTCGCCGAGCACCACCTTGTCTTCAGTCATTGATCGTTGCGGCATCCCGCCGCAACGACATCACCAGCGCCTTAGACGGCGTCCTTGGCCACCTTCAGCGGCGAGGCCTTGACCGACTTGCTCGCCGGCTTGGCCGCAAACTGCATCGGCTCCTTGGTGAAGGGATTGACGCCCATGCGGGCTTCGGTCGCCGGCTTGTTCACGACCGACATCTTCGCGAAACCGGGAATGACGAATTCGCCGGACTCGTTGAGCTCCTTGTAGCCGACCGTCGCCATGTACTCGATCACTGACTTCACGTCGTTCTTCGAAAGCTGCGTGCCCTCGGCAATTGCATCAATCAATTGAGTCTTCGTCATCTTCGCCATGTCTGAATTCCTTTTGTGCGCGCGAGCAACTCTGCTGGGGACGCGGCCTGAAGCGCGGGGGCGCGCTGATTTCATGCCAGAGGTCATGAAGTGACGGGGCTTAGAACCCATCGAGGCCGAAAACGCAAGCAGGGGTTCTGCGGGGTTCCCCACTTCCTGTGAAGATGCCGGAGGACCTTCCGATTTCCGTTTGAACCATTTTGCGGCCGGCGCCGTCATATCATTGAAGTCCCTAAGCTTCACCCCACAGAGAGCCCCGCTTCCCCCAGGCGGGGTTTTCGCTTTTGGGGGCATGGTAGAACGGCCCGGCCGCCTAAAATGGTCTGAAGGTTTCTCGTGGGGTGCTCATGAAGGTCGCTATCGTCATCGCAGGTTTGATCGTTGTCGCCGTCGCAGCCCTCGTCGCGATCCAGCCGAGCTTCCTGAAGCCTGCGTCCCTCGCCCTCGTGAAGAAGTCCGACATCTTCGGCTTCTCGCCCGGGATGACATTCGACGAGACCAGCAAGCTCGTCAATCAACGCCGCTATCTCTGCCGCCGGAGCCGCGACTCCTACACCTTCGAATGCGACATCAACGGCGCCAAGCTTACGGTCGACAGCGAGGAGGCCGACGCCAGGCACCCGATCTGGCGCGTCAAGGCGGAGTTGAACAATCCGGGGGCGCAGGACGCTGCCGTCAAATCGATCTCCGACCAGTTCAACGCCCAACCGATCAAGGACCGGGAGGGATGGACATGGATCGTCGGCCGAGGGCTCAAGCTGAGTTATGACGGCCACGCCTTGAACCTCGTGGACGAGTCCGCGGAGGTCCGGCTTCGCAAGGAAGAAGCAAAGCGCTAGAGCCTGAAGTCACCTCGCCGTGAAACTTGTGGCTCGGCACGCCTTGTTGACACTTCAGTAACCCAACGCCGCCAATCTCCATTCGGTCTCGTTGCGTTTGGAGTATCCCACAGTGCTGGATTTTGACGAGCTGCGTGAACTCGCGGCTGATGTTCGTGTTTTCGTCGACGTCGCCGAGGACAAGGCCGAAGCACTCAGGGCCGTCATCGCGGCCTACGACGTGGTGCTGGCGATCTTCCCCACTGACGAGGGCATGGGTCTTCACGTCATCAAGGGTAGCCAGATCCTGGACAAGATTGCAAAATCACGCAGCCATGCGATCTACAGCCACACGGCGATCGCGGTCCCTGACTTGCAACATGCACAAGCGCTCAAGCTGCTGACGGCCCCGGTCGAACAACGGATCGCGGCCTAGTTGCAGGCGGCGACGACGTCGGCGTCGATCCCAGGCAGCTCGCCCCCGCGCAAGAACGCACGCCTGCTGACATAAATCGCGGGCGGCGACTTCCGGCGTCGGAGAATTCTTTCCTCCTGAACGTCAAGCCGAGGAACATGGCTTCCGCGTTCCCGTTGGCCCATGCAACCAACGAGGAGCTTGCGATGAAAAAGTTCATGATCGCGACCGCCGCACTCGGTCTCATGTGCGGCTCCGCCTTTGCCCAGACCGGCCCCGCCCCGCAGTCCGACAACATGCAGAAGCCCGGCATGAAAAACCCGAACAAGGGCTCGATGACCAAGGGCACGACCGGGATGAGCAAGGACGGCATGAGCAAGGGCGGAATGGTGAAGCCCGACGCCTCCGGCCAGGGCGGCTCCGGCCCGGGTAGCGACCAGGGCGGCACGAAGACCCGCAGCAACATGAAGTAAGCCGGCGTCCTGCACGGCAGACTTCCCGTCCCGCGTCGCTCCCCACGGAGCGGCGCGGCCATCTCGTGTTCAGGCCGCCTCGCCCCTCAGGTGACAGCCTCCATCCTTCAGCTAATCGCGCAGCCGGTTGACGATCCGGAGCGGTATCCATGATCCCAGCACCATCAAGATCGCAATCACTGTGACCACGACATACTTCAGAGGATGCTGCGACGATGCGAGCGAGCCTTCGAGGTGGAGATACGGGAGGATCGTATCCATGGCCATTCCGATGAGGGCAATTGCCGTCAGACCGCCAACGACCGACGCGAAAACATTCACGGTCCATCCGATCGCTCCGCGCCTGTTCGACCAGGCCTCGTAGATCGCGACCGCCAGCATCACGGCGACAAAGACCAGCATGAAGCCCATCGAGCCACCGACGCTCGACGTCGGGCCGAAGACCTCCAGCAGCAACATCGCCGCCACGGCAAGTAGTGTAATCGTCTTCACGATGCTTCCCTCGTCAGTGCCCCAGCGCCAACACCACAGAGCCGATCACGATACAGCCGAGGCCGAAGATGGCCGTGGCGATCTCGACGCCTTTTCAGGCCGAAGAACCTGACCACGGCTCCATGCGGCCAACAGGAGAATATCCACCATCGCGCTGAGCACGGCTTGGAGCATATGGATGGGTCGCGCCGGCGGAGTTGGGGTTCACCGCAACCGTCGCAAGAGCAGTTCAGAGGGACCTTGGCGGCGACAGGGCTGCTCAGGTCATTTGCCATCGCTAGCCCCCCTACTCCGCGGCTCCAGTCCATGCTCGGCTGGCTCGCTTCGCCAACCCTTTCCCTTCACACACATTTGCCCCGCCCCCTGCCCCTCCTCCCACTTTCCTGCTATCTCCTACTCCCGCCGCCCCGGCCCAAAGCAAAACCCTCCGAACGATAGGGAGCAACAACCATGCGTTATCTCCACACCATGCTGCGCGTGCGCAATCTCGACGTCGCGCTGAAATTCTATGTTGATGCTTTCGGGTTGAAGGAGGTGCGGCGGATCGAGAACGACAAGGGGCGGTTCACGCTGGTGTTCTTATGCTCGGCGGACGATCTCGAGGCGCTGAAGAAGCAGCCGCAGACGCGCGGCGCGCCGCTGGTCGAGCTCACCTGGAATTGGGACGAGGAGAAGTACGGCGAGGATCGCTTCTTCGGCCATCTCGCCTATGAGGTCGACGACATCTACGCCACCTGCGCGCAGCTGATGAAGGCCGGCGTCACCATCAACCGTCCGCCGCGCGATGGCAACATGGCCTTCGTTCGCTCGCCCGACCTTCACTCGATCGAGCTGCTGCAGAAGGGCGAGCCGAAGCCGCCGCAGGAGCCCTGGGCATCGATGCCCAATACCGGCCACTGGTAAGGCGCCGGCAGGAACAAGCTCCCGCACCCGACGTTCTCTCTTCAACGAAGCCGATTGGAGGAGGATGTGATGGCGAGAGGGCTGTTGCTGTGGATGCTTGGCGTGCCGATCCCGGTGATCATTCTGTTGTGGCTGTTCTTCGGCCGCTGATCGACGGGTTCAAGTTTGCGAGTTGTTTTGCAACGAAAGCTTCGCCTCGGGCGGAGCTTTTTGCATGAGAGGCGCGCCGCAATCGCGGATCGCTCCGAACGGCGAATTCCGCTATCACCCGCGGCAAGCGACAACGCCGCGGGAGACGCCTCATGCCTGACACCAAGCTGACGATCTGGGGCCGCGCCAATTCGGTCAACGTGCAGAAGGTGCTGTGGTGCCTCACCGAGCTCGCTTTGCCCTATGAGCGCGTCGACGCCGGCATGAGCTACGGCAGGACCCGCGAGGCCGACTATCTCGCGATGAACCCCAATGCGCGGATCCCGACGCTGGTCGAGGGCGACTTCGTGCTGTGGGAATCCAATTCGATCCTGCGCTACCTCTGCCTCGCGCATGGAAGCGGCACGCCGATCTACCCGGAGGCGCCGAAGAGCCGCGCATCGGTCGACCGTTGGCTCGACTGGACGCTGTCGACGGTGCAGCCGGTCGACCGCCCGGTGTTCTGGGGCATCGTGCGCACGGCCCCCGCCGAGCGCGACATGATCCAGGTGCAGCGCGATGCCGATGCCGCGGCCGAGGTCTGGGCCATCGCCGACCGCCTGCTCTCCTCTCGCCGCTTCATCGAGGGCGATGCGTTCACGCTCGCCGACATCGCGCTCGGCTCCTATGCGCGGCGCTGGCTCGGCGTCGAGGGCATCACCCGGCCGGCGCAGCCGCATTTGACGCGCTGGCTCGCCGAGCTCGGCAAACGGCCCGGTTTTGCACAGCATGTCGCACCGACGATGTCGTGAACCGGCAGCGCGGCGCAAGCTGCGCTGACGTCACAATGAATCTGCGTTTTGGCGCAAGCGTCCAGCGTCATCTCAGCACTTGACGCTACTGTGCATGGGGTTGTTTTCGCGTTTTTGTTTTGGCGCTAAGGCGCAATACGATCAGGATGAATCGTCATCGCTTGTTTAAGCATGACCTTTTCGGAAAACCGCTGCGCACTTTTCCGGATCATGCTTTAGCGCCAGCCGCGCTCGACCATCAGCACGCAGACGATCAGCACCAAGGTCACCGCCGCGGTCGCCAGCCGCGCCGTCCAGCTCAAGCCGCGGCCGACCCACCAGAGCAGCGCGCAGTACATCAGCACGGGAACGACGAGGTCGAGGCGCAGCAGATCCACCGGCATGGGCTCTAGCGCCTCACGGTGGTGTCGATGCTGATCGAGCCGCCGATCTTCACGCAGGTCCCAGTGCCCTCGACCATGACGAAGCGCGGGCCGTAAGTGGCGCAAGAGCCCGCCCGTGCCTTCCCGGCCGCGCCCTTCAGCGGCACGGTCGTGCCTGCCTTCGGCTGCTCGGCAGGCGGCAGGCGCAGGGCCTCCGCTGCGGCGGCGGATGTGGCCAGCAACGAGATCAGGATGAGGAGGGGCGCGCGCATGGCGGCGTTCTAGCCCGGACCGGCGCCGCGCGCCATCGGGCCTTCCGCGGCCCCGATCAGATGAACTTGATGCCGGCTGATTTGCCGCGGCGCCAGACCACCTGGCAGCTCCGCCCGGTGCGGGCATCGCGTGCGAAGGCGAGCCTGATTACGCCCGGGAGCTGGCTCGCGTCCTCGTCCAGCGTGATCTTGGCGCCCGAATCCGAGATGTCCTGGACCAGGCAATGCCGCGCGGCGAAGCCACCGTCGAGCGTGATCCAGGCATGCTGCGACAGCAGCTTGCGGCTAGCGCGCTTTTTCGGAGGTGGCATTGGCGAAAGATCTCCCGTTCCAGCGCTACTCAGGGAACCCTAAGAAACCGTTGAAATCGCCTCCGGATCATCCCGGGGCCGGCGCTGTCCACCGGGGCCAAAAGACCGGTCCCGGACGGCTTGCCGGGAGCCAGAAAGGCCACTATACGTTCGCCCGCTGCAAGCCGCCGGGCCCGACTCGGCCGGCCAGCGGCCGTGCCGGGAACAACGGCAGGGCCCTGCGTTTGCTCCCTTCGTCTATCGGTTAGGACGCCACCCTTTCACGGTGGAGAGAGCGGTTCGATTCCGCTAGGGAGCGCCAAAGCTTCCAACATTTTCAATATGTTAGCATCGATATTGGCTAACCCACTTTGGGGGTTAGCCAAACTGTCCATGGCGATTTGCGCCAAGCGCTTCTGACTCACGGCCTTTGTATAGGTCTCGATCTCAGCCAGGTTGTCGTGACCGGTGATGGCCTGGATCTGGTGCGGCGTGCATCCAGCCTCAGCGAGCCGAACACAGATGGCATGGCGCAGGCCATGTGGCGACGAGTCGGAAGGCAGGCCTGCATCGTGGGCAGCGTCGCGGATCCAGTTCGTTGCACCCTTGGCGCTACGGTCCTTGCCCCACTTCGTGTGCAGGAACGTGCCCTGGTTGCGCGGGGTGTCTTTGATGTGGCGCCAGAGCGTCGGGTGGATCGGGATGTTGAGCGTCTTTCGGTGCCGCGACTTGACGGTGGTGATGGTGATCCAGCCGTCCTTAACGTGGCTCCAGCCAAGCCGCACGGCGTCGCTGCGGCGCAGGCCGGTGTGGATGAATACCTCCAGCCCGAGCCGCTGTAGCGTGCCCTCAGGCCACCGCTTGCGATAGGCCTCAACGTCAGCATCCGTCCAAGCTCGGTGAGAGCGCTTAACGTACTTGACGCGCTTGGCCCGCTTGATCGGGTTCTCGGTGAGCATGCCGGCGCCAATGGCATATTCGAATACGATGTGCAGGAGCTTCCGCAGTTCGTTCGCTGCCGCGGGCTTATCGGCCTTTTTATCGATGATGGCGTTGATGTGCTTCGTCTCTAGCTTGGCCAGAGACTTCGTTCCGTGCTCCTTCCGGAAACGCTCCAAGATGCGCCTACGGTTGCTGCGCGAGCTATCGGCTAGTTGCTTGTATTCCGCGCTGCCATAGTAGCCCGCAATCGCCGCTGACACGCTGCCGGCCGGATTACGATCTTCTGGCTGGGTATCGGTCTGGATGGCCACAGCAACGCTCTGCGCAGCCCTGTGATAGGCCTCCCAGAACTGGTAGCTGAATAGCGGTCCAGTCAGCGGAACGCGCTTCTCGCCCGGCTTGCGCAGGTAAATGCGCTCTTGGCCATGGCGGTCAGTGTAGACGTGAAGATGTCTCGGTCTCTTCGTCATGGCCCAGAACGCTGTCCCATTCGTTGTCATTGACCGGCTGAGGCGCACCATCGAATAGGAGGTCTAGGGCCGCCCGGTCCCAGATGTTCACGCCGAATAGCCCCAGCGGCTTGGGGACGGCGCCAGCCAGCACCTGCCTGTCGAAGTGAGTCGGGCTGATGCCCAAATAGCGCGCTGCAGCCGCGCGACGGAGCCCACGCGGCTGCATACGATTGTCATTGGCGGAAACGGGCAAGAGCGTGCCCCTTGAATAGATTGCTCTGAAAACCTCGCCGGCCAGTGCCGACGCACAAATGGTGGGACTGCTGAGCCGCCGCATCGGGTCAATGGGTTTCGACCATCCACTGGCGGCGACTCAGCCGTCCCTTGGCTTATTGTAACACGGCCTATTCCGCCGCCTGCAGCACCACCGCCGACCGTCTGGCAGCCCACACAGCGCGCTCGTCGTCGGCAAGCTCGTCGGCGTGGCCGGCCGCCTCGTCCAGTTCTGCTTTCACGTGGTCAGCGGTCCACAGGAGGCGAGCGAGCGTCTCGGGCGTGATCTCCGCCTCCATATCGCGCAGGTCATAGAGCATGCCCCGTAGGACGGCAAAGCCGTTGCGGAGGTGCGCAATTTCCGAGGCAACAACGGAAGACGTGGCCTTAAACTCGATGGTGGTGGTCATTTGTGATGCTCGTCCAGTTTGATGGCTTTCCACAGCCCCGCCGGTTACAGACCGGCAGC
The DNA here is from genome assembly GCF_900094605.1 of Bradyrhizobium shewense. GTDB lineage: Bacteria > Pseudomonadota > Alphaproteobacteria > Rhizobiales > Xanthobacteraceae > Bradyrhizobium > Bradyrhizobium shewense. The sequence goes on from NZ_FMAI01000006.1 coordinate 168,045, forward strand.
CGGGGGGTGGAAACCAGCCTGGACGACTGGTCGGCAGCGCTTTTAAGCTTTCGCTCTGGACATGACGCACCGCCCCCGGCATAAAGGCCGAGTTGGTGCGCCCGCCAAGGCGCTACCGATGAGCGCCTGAGGAAACCCGCCAAGGCTTCCTTCGCGCAATGTCAGGCCGCCCCGCCAAGGGCCGCCTTAGTCCAAGTCCGGGTTTCCACACCCACGGACACCATCCCATGATTCGGTGAAAAATCCAGCCCTACCTTGGGGCGCTTCGGCGCGTCCACAGGCGAAATCGCGCGCAACCGGCCAGCCGCGCCGAGCGTTTTTCATGGACGGCACCCAGGTAGGACAACCCCATGCGCAAGCCAAAAAATTCAAAAGGACAGTGGCGGCCCAACTTCGAGGAGAAGCAGCCAACCTCTGATGAGGGGATTAAAGCGAAGGAGAAACAGCGGGCCGAAAATATGATGCATCCCAAGCACACGGTCGAGATGCACGAAGAAACTCTCGTTATCCTAGCATGGCTCTCAAAGGTCGACGGCCTTGCAGCCCTGGAGCAATTCGAACGTTGCGAACGGGCAATTGAGACAATGAAACGGGCAGAAGCACTGCTCGCTTCAAAGGGCATTCACGGATACGACGATTGCATCAAGTACCAGAACAAAAAGGCGCGACTTTGGGCTGACTTTATGGCTTCCCAAAACGTGTAGGCAAAGCCCCTACCCGCCCGCAGGCCATGCGGCAGGCGCTGAAGGCCATGCCGGGGGGTGAGGCCACATCCGCCCGGGAGCGCTTTTGTGCATATTTTTCCCGGGTTGTGGATACATACGCGCGCAAGCTATTGATCTCGCGCGCTGGTTGTTGTTGGATGTGCCTACTTTTTAGGCCGGGGCTTTTCACATGGGTAGAATTGCGATTGCGGCGCTTTGCGCCGTGCTGCTGCTTGCGGGCTGCTCTTCAACTCCGGCCGACCTTGAAGCCAAAGCGGCACCGATCGTCCAGACGTATTCCGAAAACTACCAGGAAATTTATCGGAGGGTTTCGACCACTGCGAAGCGCTGCTTTGCCGGTAACGTTGGCGCCTACGCTTCCTTTGCAGTGGACTCCGAGCTGTATTCAGAACTCGGCTATGGCGAGCTAACACTTTCCTTGATCAACATGGGAACGCGCAACTACTACGTTTCCGCCCGTGTCGATAAACAACCGACTGGCTCGAAGCTAACGGTTCGCTCGGGCAACACGCTGGCAAGCGAGAGATACAAGACGCTGCTTCTAGGATGGGCTGGCGGCGATCAGAACTGTCCGGTGATTTGAGGAACGGGAGCAAGATATGTCGGATGATACTTTAAAGCGAATGCTCGACGATGCCCTTCAGGCATCAGCAAACCAGCGAAGCGCTGAGATCTCCGCTAAACAGCGCCGAGAAGCAGAAATGAAAGCTGCAGGTGAGGAGCTCAAAAGTCGCGTTCTTCCCAGACTGTTGCAAGCTCAGAAACTTTGGGAAGGCAAGATGAAGCTCGACATCAACGATCAGAGCGGACGGGTCATCATTAGTTCGCCACATGGGAATCAAGTGAGCCCATCCATCGAAGTATCCGCCACCGGGAAAGAGCACGCATCTTACGTCTTTGTCGCCCATGCGCCTGGTTATGTGCACATCCAAGAAGGCTCCGGACGAAATCGAGGTAACAGAGCATACGAATTCCCTGTCGAAAAAATGGAGCAACTGACAGAGGCCGTTGTTGATGACGTGCTTCGGACGGTCTTGCAAATTGCCACTGGCCTGAAGTCGCAAAGATAGCGATATGACCGATCACGAGTTTGGCGACCAACATACCGAGCTTAAGTTATCGATAGTCGAGAAATACCTTCACTTCTTTACGACCGCTCTGCGTAAGAAATTCCCTGAGCTTTGGTACATCGACGCCTTCGCGGGCACCGGCTATCGGACAATTCGCCATGAGGCTATTCCAGCCAACTTGATTGACGCTGGTGAACCGGAGCGGATAGAGCGACGCCGCGGCTCCGCTAAAATCGCAATCGATGTGACGCCCCGCTTCGATTTTCTGGTGTTCATCGAGAACAAGCCGTCTTATGTCCGAGCGCTTGAGGACTTGCGGGCGCGACACCCGGATAGGCGCATCGCGGTCGTAAAGAATGATGCCAACGAAGGGCTGAAGTCCTTACTCGCTTCAAACAGCTGGAGATCGACGCGCGCCGTTCTATTCCTGGATCCATACGGCATGGAGGTTGACTGGTCGACCTTGGTAGCTATCGCGAAGACTCAAGCAATAGATGTTTGGTACTTGTTTTCGCTAGCAGGCTTTTACCGTCAAGCGACGCGTGATCACGCCGACTTAGATGAGGATAAGAGAGCTGCTCTAACGCGCATGCTCGGTACGAACGAATGGGAGCGCGAGCTATATTCTGCGAACACAACGTTTGATCTTTTTGGCGGCGATGACGGCGTCTCCTTGAGACGCGAGGCCGATCTCGTCGCGCTAGAGGCCTATGCTAAGAAGCGGCTAGAGACCATATTTGGAGCGGTGCTTGACCCTCTGCCATTACCCCTGCACGAGGGGCCACAGCGCTTCTCTCTGTTTTTCTGTATCTCTAGTCAGAATCCCGCAGCGATCAAGTTGGCGAGGAATGTCGGCAATCATATACTCAAGGCCGGCATTTCGTCGTAGGTGCGGCCGTTCAGCATGCGACCTGCGGCCTTCTTGTTCTTACCGCCCCACTGTTTGAAGAAGAATGCGGTGCCGTAGCGGCGACAAGCGGACTCAATTTCGCGAACCCACGCCGCATCCATCGGCCGAGCCTTTGGACCACTCTCGCCGCCGACAATCGCCCAGTGAATACCTTTGAGGTTGGCGTTGGCGACAGACCCGAGCAGTGGCTCAAACGAGATGAACCGTACCGCAGCGCGCACCGCACGCAGTTCATCAATTCTGCCGAGATAGTCCGCGCTCTCTACGCTAGTGCCGAGCCAAACGTTGCGCAGCAGCGGCAGACCTGAGGTGATTTTGGCCATGTGGTCCGGCCGTTTGGTGAGGATCTGGTACGTATGCTGTGGTGTCGCGGCCATCGTCGACCAAACTTCAGCAACGAAATCCGCCGGCACCTCTTCGTGGAAGAGGTCGGACATGGAATTCACAAAGATCTGACGCGGTTTACTCCAGCTCTTTGGCGTCTCCAGCGCCTTACGATCGAGATAAAGCTTACCGGTCCATTTCGCTCTGCCGCCGCTCTTTCGCGTCAGGCCTTCGTACTTCGCAAGGCCCATGGCATCGAGGCGCGCAGCCATCCGCATAGCGTAGCAATTGGTGCAGCCAGGCGAGAGAATCGTGCAACCGGCCACAGGATTCCACGTCGCGTCGGTCCACTCGATCGAGGTTTCAGCCATGGAACTCCCCTTGAGAGTCGAGAGGATCACAAGAAAATGGTGATAATTCGTTAACCACGGGCTGACCTCACGCCGCCACCCGCCTCGTCCTCCAACCCTTCCAATCCATCGGCTTAGGCCTAATCGGCTTGCCAACCCGATCCTCCGGCCAATGGTGGACCGCGCGCTGCGCCACACCCTCGCGCGTGACAGTCGTGAGGACGGCGTGGCCACCGACATAATATCTGCCATCGGTGGCGCGACGGCGGCGCTGGATCTCCAGCATGTGGAGCAGGTCAACCTCTGCATCGCGCGCATCACGGTCAACTCCAAGCCGCCATCCCGCGGCACGCAAGTCTTCGACTGGTGGAATCGGGTTTGCCAGGATGGGTAGCTCGACAAGATTGTGCGCGACGTTGCTGGGATCAGTATGCGCATTGTTGCGCTTCACCCACTCGGCCTTCTCTCCGCCGTTTGACAGCTCAATCGCAAAGGCAGCCGGCCGATCTTCGGCCTCTAGCCAGCCGATCAGTACGACGGTCGCATATTCACTTGCGCCAGCGCGCTCGTTCTCAATGTACCAATCGAACGCACCGTGGAACCACTCCCGGTCCTTGGCGGCAACCTGGTCAAACGTGGTGCAGCTTGTCGCCAGCATCTCTGCAAGCAGGTAAGCGAAGCTCGCAGGTCCTGTCGACGCAATGGCCGCTCGCATTCCCCTGATCGGTAGGCATTTCGGAAAGTCGGTCTGCACCACCTTTCCCCGGACATACAAAAGCGAGTCGGTCATCATGTGCACAGCATTGCTCTGCACCAGCGCGCTGATCGCACTCATTCAAATCATCTCCATGTTAGCAAGTGAGAGAACGCCTGAGCCGATGGCCGGCGTTGCACCGATAGTTTTGGCGTTTTGCTTAGATTGCGAATTGATCTGATTTTGGAAACTCTTTAGCGCTTGCTCTTGCTCGTTAGCTGCTTCCTGCGCGGCTTTCTTCCGATCGTTGAACGACAGGATGGCCAACTGATCGTCTCGCACGCGTGCAACGGCCAGACGCTCCTCGGTGCTCCCGGCCTTTTCGAGCGCGTCGGTGTAGTTCTTGAGGATCTTTTCCCGGTCGTCGAGGTTTGGCGAGACTGTCGTCGACAGCGCCTTCATTGACTTCGCAAAGGCCTCGCCCTGTTCTGCCGCGGCCAACGCGTCAGCGCTGAGATTGCGCAGCGCCTTCGATGTGCCTTGGATGGCTTCTTCTGCGAGGCCGGCGCTCTGAGACATGTCGAGCAATTCGCGCCCGATTTTTCGAACGCTTGGATCACTCGACGACTCAACAATCTGGGATACGGCGAGTCGGAAGGCGCGAACATCTGGCACTCCATCCGCGAACTGCTTGCGAAGAGAGTTGATCGTGTCGCCGAATGCCTTGTATTTGGGATTGTTCTCTTCAGTGAATTGCCCCGCGGCGTCACCAAGTTGGACGTAGGTCGTGACCGTTGCCAGAAGAGAACTGGTCAGGTTGCGGAGATTCTTTCGAACCTCATCGGTTTTCAGCCCTAGCAGCGCCGCTTGGACCTCTGACGATTTTCTGACTACGACGTCGATGCCCTTAGCGGCATCGCCATAGGCCTCCTGGAGAGATCTGATTAGCTCTGCATGCGCCTTCAGGTTCTCGTCAACGTCGTCAACAGCACCGATTGCTTTCGCGCCGTATTGCACCGCTGCGCCACCTAAGGCGATCACGGCAATCGTTGCTAGCGACGTTGGGGATAAGAGCGACGCGAAAGCACTGCTCAGTAGCGACACGGCACCAGTTGCCCCGCCCTGCCCCAGAACTTGGCTGATTTGCGTGCCTTGCTGCAGGGCGACGGTGAACGGCGATTGGCCGCCCTGAAGCTGAACCGCAATGTCCTGAAATTGGGCAGCAAGATTGGCAGTCTGGAATTTTGCAGCGCCGAGCGACTTCGTGACGTCGTCAATCTTCTTGGGCGCCTTCGTGAAGGCGGTTCCAAGACTATTGTCAACCGCGCCGATCTGCCCTACCAGCTTATCAAGCTGACGTTGCATCGCCCGCGTGTCGGCCGAAATTGACAGAATTAGTTGTTCGTTGTCAGCCAATTCGCTCTCCGAAATTGATTTTCAATGATTGTTGCGCGCTGCGCGTTATGTGGCTAGACCGCGCTCCTCAACATCAAAGGAGCGCCGAGTGGCCAAGAAGACGAAGAAGCCTGTTCGCCGTGAGTGGACACCCGCTGAATTGCGAACCCTCAAGAAGCACTCGAAGGATCGGACTTCCGTGGCGAAGATCTCCAAGGAGATGAAGCGGACCGTTGGCGCACTACGTCAGAAGGCGCTCGTCTTAGGTTTCGGCCTGGGCCATCAGCGGTAGTTGGCGGGGCTGTAATCTCTCACTGAGCAGCATCAACGACGAACCTGGAGGAACTCTCCAACTCATACACGGTTACGTTCGTTGCCGGCTCGTCCCCGGAGCTGGCGGAGCGGCCCCGGCCCTAACCCCTAGCCCCGTGCCAGCCGGGGCCGCCTCTCCGCCGAGTGGTAGTATCGGAGTAAGCGTATGCGTCAGTCGCCCTCGATTGTCCCGCTGGATCGTCTAGACCGCGACATCTATTTGGTTCTCGAAGACTTCGGCGCACGTGCAGGCTGTGCCTGGCGCGAGACAGACGAGCAGGACACCGACCGGGAAACGGTGCTGCGCGATTTGCTCTCCGGCCAATACGCCTATCCCGTCCGAATTGTCGCGTTCAACGCCATCGAGGGCTGGTCCCGCGATGCCACTGAGGACATTGCAGATGCGTTGGCAGAACGTGCTGCTCGGGAACGGTTGGACCTGACGTCAGCGCTCGAAGCCTTCGTCCAGGCTAACGCGAGCCTTCCTGTTGCATTGCAGCTCGCCTTGCCGCTGCGCGGCGCCGCTTGAGCACCGCGGCGCCCAAGGTGGATCAACCGACTCGCAAATTCTCCGCCGAGTCTTTTCCGCGATTGTTCACGACGTCGAAGCTGACTTTTGCGCCCTCGGCGAGAGAGCTAAATCCAGCCTTCTCGACTGCCGAGATGTGAACAAAGACGTCCTTGCCGCCCGAGTCCGGCTGAATAAACCCGTAGCCCTTCGTCGGGTTGAACCACTTAACTGTCCCCATAGCCACTTTTGAATTCTCCATTTTTCAAAAACCAAAACTAGTGCTCGAATTTAGACGAAAGAAAGGCTGGCCCAGCCGCCTTCACGCGGCGACACCACCTTCACATCGATGGCGCCAAAATGGCTGTAGTCAAAATCGTTCGGAAAGAAGCTGAAGTAGCACTACCGCTAAACGTCGCAGTGACGCCGGATACTGTTTGCGTAATCAGCGTCGAATAATGAAAGCCGTCGGACAGACCGGTTGCTTTGTAGTTCACCGGGGCAACCATGCGATTCCCGCCCGTGTCTGAATTGTAGTTCACCGCGCCATCTTGCCAAGCGTTCATAGCGTCGAGCCCGATACCCACTGTAGCGCTCTGGCCAGTGGAGGGAAGCGAGAACGTTGACACCAATGTGATGTCCCACACCTCGTCTGCCCAAAGCACGACGCTATTGCGAATCTCGGAATTAACTTCCGCGATCGCACCGCCGAACCCGGAGTTGTTACGATCGGCCGTATAAGCCGCTCGTGTCGCGGTCGCCTGTCGATTGTACCACGACCGCACCAGAGCCGAGTTTGCGGTGCTCACCAACTGGCCCGAACCGTTAGTATAGAACATCCCGACCAGCGATCGCGACGCGTCGCCGCTCTTTATTTCGTGCCCGTATGTTGTATCCGTGGCGTGTCCGGTCGTCGATACTTCAAGCGCAATTGAGCCGCCACTGATGTACGCATATGCATAATATAGCGTGTTGCTGGTGAGGCTTCCGAGCGTCCCCGTTCCTACACCGGCCGACGGGACGGACATCAGAGAGCCATTAACAAAAAGCTGATTGCCGCGCTTTGGCATGAGTATTCCACTCGTCGAGCTGGAATACTGGAATTGACATTGCCCGCCGACAGCGACACCTGCGCCAGCCCCAGGTTCGCCAACGATGTTAAAATTCCAATCCGCCAGCGTGCCGCTACCGTTCGTTTTGTCGACATTGATCGTCAGCGTTGTGCCGCTGTAGGTCGCAAGACCCTCCATCCAGTTCGACGTGTTCGCCGCCGAGCTGGCACGCACGCGCGCGCCATTGGTGTAAGCGAGACCGGATTGCGTGGTGAACGCCTTGGAGCCCGTGCCGATGGTGAGCGATGTGGTGGAGGTACCGCCATAGCCGGGACCAGGAACTGTGCTGGCATCGCCCTTGCTCGCTAGCAACTGCCAATAGGTCGTGTTCGGCGCCGTATGTCCGGCGCTCGGCGTATCGTTGATATAGATGTACGACGAGCCCGACGTGACCTGCACATCGCCGTAAGAATACGTCCTGACACTATCGTAGGCGCCGGTCAGATTGAACGCCTTGAAGATGCCGAGATAGGTCCAAACGCCGCCGACCTTCTCCCAGAGCTTGGCCGTGGTCGGCTGGAATGCAAACTGGCCATCGTTGCCGAGCGACGGATCTGGCTCGGTCTCATCGATGCCGACGAAGACGTAGAACCCCGACGTCTCAAATGCAGCCACGAGCTTGCCCACAGTAGACATCGCCTCGGCGCCGGCAAAGCGTTGCGGCGAGACCTGCCAAATCACATAAGCGACGCCGCTCTGATTGCCGCCGCCCCATGGTGGAATGACTAGATGCGTCGTGTCGGTCACATCGGAGATGACCGACTGAAAGTTTCCGATTTGGAAAATGTCGCCAGGCTTGACGCTGGTCCCTGACCAAATCGCGCCGGAACCCGTGATGGTCGTTCCGCCCGCCGAGACGGTGGCAAGGCCGGTGGAGTAGCTGGCAAGTGCGGTCAAAAGGAATTCCTTCTTGCTTCAACAATGGCATTTGCTTCGGCGATCGGCAGCCATTTGCCGTCGAGCTTTCGCCACGCTTTGCAGGTCAACGGCTGCCAGGCGAGCCAACCGCGCGCGTCGGGCGGGGGTTCGGTGAGTTCAGGAGGAAGGTCGTGAAGTTCGATTTTAATCGAGCAGGTCATCGGTCTCCTCCTCGGGCGCCCACGAAACTTTGCTCGCATCGGCTGGAGTCGCCCCCATGCTGCTTAGGCACAATCTCAACAGCGAAAGCGCCTTAGTGCCAACCTCCTCGCCCGAATGCAGGCGAGCGCGCACGACGCTTGCGATTTCCAGCAAGGCGCGGTGGCTGTGGTTCAGCCAAGGCAACTCGCCAGCGAATTCACGCCAGGCGGTTGCCTGCGGGCCGGTCAACCATTTCGGAGGATCACCGATCGCGTCGGCAGTCGGTTCGTTGCGCTTGAAACGGCCGGCATTGATGAGGTGTCGCCCCTCAATGCGCGCCTTGGCAGCGGGCGTTCGTTGTCTTGGCATTTTACCCCTGGGGGTCTGAATTGCAGATGCGCGCGTTTTAGGAGGCGGCCGGTCTTTGAAGGGCGATCGATTTAGAGCCATCGAACACCCCTCCCCGTCACAGTCGCTAACCCGCGCTCACAGTAAGCACGTTGCTGTTGACCCAAAGCTGGCCAACGACGTGCGGATCCGCGGTGGGAAGGCCGGTGACGATCAGCTTGCCGGCGGCATTGACAGAGAACGTAACATTGCCGATTTGAAGGCTGCCACCTGCGACGACAGTCATCTTGTCGCCGCCGACTTCCTTATAAACCTTAGTTGCGTAGCTCATTTTATCCTCACCAAATCCTCAAAACATCAACAACGCGCCCATCATCGTCACGCACGCATTCGAAGCGATCGCCAGCGCGCATCTCGAAAGGGCCTTGCCACTCGGGGCGACGCCGCGTTGCCGCTAGGTTGTTCGCATGAATTTGCACAGTGCTGCAGTCGTCCAGTTCGGCGATGCCGCGACGGCGGCTGCGATCCCAGGAGTGCACCAATCCGTTGATCGTCATTTCAGGATACCTCGCTTGCGCTGCGCCATCTCGATACGACGCTTGGCAGCCATACTGTTGCTAGAGGCCCGGCTGATCTGAGCTGAGGTGTCCTTGCCGTAAGCACCCCACAAAACCAAACTGATCTCATACAGCTTCGCCTCGGTGATCAGTCGCTTCGGAATATCGCCGCTGTCATCCCACTCCTCGACAACCGGAGTGAATGAGACGCTGACCTCGTTAACCGTGCCGTTGCCCACCGTCGCCAATGCCTCTTGACCGAGCGGTGCAGCAGGATCTGGTGTCAGCGCATAATATAACCCCGCATTGTCCGAGCGCAGTTTAAGGCTGCCGTTGCTGATACGCCCCAGCGGCCTGCTTGGATCATGCGCCCAGAGAGCGGCGACATCTGGATTCTGCGCAAGGTGCTTGTCGAATGCACCGCGCGCGAATCGCTCCTCGAAAAGCCCCGCGATGATGGCGGGCCTATTCCAGGAAATGGCATAACCCGAGATTGTCTCAGCCATTACGTTGCGTCGCCCGCAATCTCTTCTCGCGTTTCGCTTGCATCAACTTGCGTGCAATCACAGCAGGCGAGTCCGAGCACTCTGAGTGCCGGCTTTCGCCAGGCAGCTTCACACTGCGGCGGACCGGCTTGCGGTCGGCCGCGTTAGAAGTGCGTTCGGATCCGTTAGACATAACCAGCCTCCTTCGCTTCCTTGATAAACCGCGGAATGTGGCCGTCGCGCGGTTCACCCAAGAAGCCAAGCGACATCGGCACTAACGATCCCCAAGAGATATCCTCGGCCTCGAATTGGTTGCGCAGGTCGTCATAACCAGCCCTCGCCTCAGCGAGTGCCTCAAGCGCCTTGGCCACTGCTGCGACGCGCCGACCGTACTCTGGCTTCGCAATTTGGCATGCGGCCCGGCTTGCTGGGCCTTTTGCGTCGCTCAACCGGCGACGAACTATCTCAATGGCGGTTTCAACATCCGCCAGTTGCGCGCGAATATCGGTCGCCTGCTTTTGGAGCATCGGCGTGCTGTCAGTCGCGTCGCCAAGCAATTCCGCGACTCGCGCTGGGACAGTTGGCCCGGTCGACCCAGACTCATCGATCCGTTTCTGCAGATCGCGACGCTCACTGTTAAGTTTAGATTGCAGTGCGTACAGGTCTGATTGCTTTTGCAGAAGCGCGGCATAAGCCGGATCGGCGTCAGCGAGGGAGGGAATGCGGTATTCAGCCGCCTCTTTCTTCTTGAGCAATGCCATCAAAACAATTCCTTCATCAAATTTACAAAAGCTTCGCCCTTCACCACGCCAGCAACGCGGTGCGGCGCCTGTTGATGTGACGCGAGCGCACCGGGTAACACGAAGCGGGTTACAGTGCCTTCCGGCGTATGCGCCGAAAATTCGCGCCAGCCGTGGACGAATTCGTAACGGTGCGCGCGAACGTCCTGGATAGCTTCAGGCGAACCGCCAATTGCTACCTCGGCTTTCACTTCCAGAAATTCCAGCGCAGACCGCGGAATGCGGGCCGGCGCATCAGCGGATAGTACCGCGCCGCCCGGAGTCATGAGCGCGTAAGCGAGCGCATGGTCCGGTGCCTCATGGAGTTTCGGTGCCGACATCAGGACGGCGAGCAAAAGACAAACGTCGCGCTGGCCCGGTGCAGGCGCAATTCCGGGTCCGCCAATAGGCAGTATACGCGCCTCCTGGAGGCGCCTTGCGACGCTATAGCCGCGCGAGCGTGGGAAGCCGACATGACGCTGGATGGCGTCAAGCGTTTGGTTGAGCGTGGCCACTTGGCCATCCTCCTCGTGATTTGTGTGTTGTGTTGCGAGTAGTGGTGCCAAAAAATCGCCGGACTAAGCCGGCGCAGGTGCACGTCGTAAGCAGTACCCTTGCCCTCTTGAGGCGAGGGGCAGGATTTTTTCAGTTTTCAGGCTGCAACCTGCAAATATTTTTGGATAGACATATCGACATAGCGTTCAGCCTTCGCGCGGCTGACACCGATCGCGTCCGCAATCTCGCCTATGGTCGCATCGCCGGCCGCCATATCCAGCAGCCCGCAAACCGACTTGCCGAGCTTTGCTCGGATCCGCTTTGTGTCTATGGCTTGGACTATCTTATCCTCTTCGCTCATGTCGTCCACGGTCCAGTCAGGGGCCGCTGCAGAGTGTTTCCGATCAAAGCTAGATCCGCCCGCAATGGGGCGCCACTCTCCCTTGACCGGCTTGCCGACGTCATCCCGCTCGGTGACGACGAAGATTTCCTGACTATGTGCGCGGTAATGCTTGCCCGCCTCCGCTTTCTCCAACTCGACCGCGGCCATGATGGCGTCGCCATCTAAAAGGTCGCGTTCAACAGTTTCCGTGTGATCAAAATCAATGGCCTGGTTGTCGTTCGCCGCGCTCAGGCGGGGCATGGCGTTCCGCACCTGCCAATCTATAAGCCCCATGACGAGCACTAACTTGCCCGCCTTATGCAAGCGCCGGCCTTGAGGCCAGGCGCCTCCCTGGTAGGCGCGCTCGCCTGTGGTTGCTTGCTCTGCCAGGATGGCGCGGTACTGCTCTGGCGTGCGCGGCTGGTTGTCGTTGGCTGGTGTCATTAATGCTCCGTGACGTGCTGATCGGCCGTCTGCGCGGCCTGGACAATAATCTGAATAACTGCGGGATTTAGCGTGCGACTGTGGGGCCGGTAGTTGGTGGCGAATATGGGAAGGATCGCGGTGGCCCCTCGCCCTGCCCGGTCAGGCCGCCTCGTCGTCCTCCTCATATTCAGCGCCCATCCAGGCCGGCCATTCGTCATTGGCTGCGGGCTTATCCTCGAATAGCTCAGGATGCGCCTCGTCCCATTCCCTCATGCCCGCGGCGCGCTCTTGCCGGGCCGTATAGCGCCGCTCCCATTCCTTGGTGCCGTAGTCATCGCGCGGCATCGGAGGGAAGGCTGCAACCCTCGCCCTCAACGCTGCCTCGTCGGCTTCGTCCACGGCCTGCTTGGCGGTGGTGGCGGCTCCGGCGTTGGCTCAGGCTTTGCCGGCAGCGGCGTATCATCGTCGGGACGGGTGGTCGGCGCAGTGAAACCATCCTCGGTTATGACGATGGTGCGGCCATGCAACTCGCTGGAGTCCAAAATCTGCTCAAGGCCGGCCGCGTGCACCAGCTTGGCCAGTTGCTGTTGGCCATCGAATTGGGTTTCGGCGTCGGGATGCTCCAACGTGATGACGTGCTCATGCTGCACGCCAGCCGCGTCGGTTGCGGTGAAGTGTAGCTCCGTCTCGCCGGAAGGGCCGACAACCTTGCTTGCAGTAATGCGGGCCGTTATGGGTGCGGCAGGCTTGCGCTTGGTTGGCTTGGCCGGATTGGCTGGCTTGGACTTGCTCGCCTTCTCTTGCTTCACGTAGCCGGTAGGAGCCACTTCGTCGTAACGCTCCTCGCGCAACCACGTGGCCAGGTGCTTGCGCGGTGCGTCCGGCTTGCCTTGTGCTGCCCATGAGGCTTGCCACTCGCCGGCCTTGGCAATCACGGCGGCGCGGTCAACCTCGGGCGGAAGCGCATCCCACGCAGCTTTGGCTTCTTTTTTGCCTTTCAGGCAGTCATAGGTGCGGTAGCATAGCTCAAAGGTTGGCTCGGCTTGGGAGCTTGGCAACTCTTCCACCGCCGACCCGCGCGCTGGGGTGGCCGCCAGGCCATCCCCAAGCAGCGGCACCGTAGGCGGGCGCGTGTCATCTCTACCTATCTGTAGGTCCGGCTTGTAAGCCGGACTACGTAGGTAGGATTCGGTGGTCATTTGCACACCACTAGCGCCTTCTAGTGGTGGGGATTCAACCACCACCCCGGTGGTCATTTGCACACCACTAGGGTCATCGTCGTTAGTGGTGGCCGCTTGCACACCACTGGCCGTGGTCACCCACCGCGGCACATATTCAGACGGCCGGCTGCCGGCACCCGTGGCGCGCGCCGCGTGCCCCCACTCGTCAAGCTCGCGACACGCCCTGATGACGGTCTTCCGGTCCATGCCGGTGGCTCGCTCAATGAAACGCAGGCTGGCACGACCGTTGCCGTGCTTCTGCCAATATGAATTGATGATTACCCAGCCCGCCTTCATGTGCCGCCCGGAGGTGCGCCGGTCGGCGGCAATCGCACCGAGCGTCCACCACTGAGAAAGCAAGTCGCCAGGCTTGGCGGTGCGCTGCTTAGCGTCGCTCATACTGACACTCTCCGACCGCGACCGCGGCGCGCGCTAGGCCATCGGCAACACTGCGGTCGAAGGTCAGCGAGTGACCGAAAACGCGCAGCGAGCCATCAGTCTTGCGAATGACAGAAACATCCAGTGCCCGAACTCCGGGCGCAACCTCAACGTCGATCGAGGCAAAGCGCCTCCCGCCCGAACAAGGACGCAGATTAAGTATCTTCACTATTCATCCTATTTTTTAAGAGGCCCGAGAAAGAGCCCCATCAACGGCCGCCTTCACTTCGGTCAGCCACTCGCGCGGCATCTCTGAAAGATGCGCTGTGCGCCACTCGGCGTCGTCACGACCAACCAAGACCTTGACCGTCACGGAATCCCCGCCAGCATAGTAAAGGTCGTCGACGTAACTCCCGTCCCGCATAACCATCTGCGTCTCCCAGGTTGGTGCCCATGCAGACAAATACGGGCGGTGCGCGCAAAAGACAGGGCGTCCGATAAACACACCGCCCCATACCAATAGTGCGGCTTTGCGGCCCCATTTACTAAACGGGCGCCCGAAATTTGCGGGAGCTAGGAATCCACAGCTGGCCCGGTAAAGGGCTGCGCGCTGGAACGTTTGGTGCCGCGGCGCGTCCTTGAGATATCGATCCAGTTGCTTGTGGGTCGACCGATGGACATAGTAGCTGCCTACGCGATCTCGGCCTTTATCGTCGGCTTTGGCATCGGGATCTTCATTGCCGGCCTAAACTCTGGCGCGCCAGCTTTGTGGGCCGGCGTCGCCCTGATACCCGTCCTGATCGGGCTCCTGAGTGCTTTCGGTCCCAAATAACAAATCCCTCCCGGAAAAAAACGGCCCCAGCAGTTTGGCGGCGGCTGGGGCCGTTGGACTTACTCCGGCCCGCACGGGGGGCATGAAGCCGGAGCACAGCACCAAGCCCGAGGCTTGCCGGGCGTTCCTAGAACTGTCTGAGGGATTGAGGCCACCCAACTCAGCGGCCTTACTTCTACGTGTTCCGTTTATAAATACACGCCTGGGGAACAAACACTGACCTATTTAAATTGCGCGGCCGTTCTTATCCGGAGAACTACGGGCCCTAGTTGGGTGCCCATTTTAGAGCCGTAACATAAGTTAATTTTTGAGCTGACAGGGCGTGGAATTCGTGCCTAATTCTTAGGCATCAAACACCTTGGGCTTAGGACACCATGGATGGAACTGTTTAAAGCTGAAAAGATTGGCGAAATCAAAAGCCAGCCGAATAGAGAGTGTAGATCCTGCGGAAGAACGCTCCGCTTGTTGAGACTCGTGTTTTTCCCGGATCGGGGAGCGACTGTGCGCGCGTTTGAATGCGAGTGCGGCGAACGTACTTGGGACGACGATTAAGGCTCTTCAGCTCGGCGTGGCACAGCTGGCGGAGAACTACGGGTTTTGGCACAACCCAAAAGCAATTTATCAGGTTGTGTGGTTGTGTTTTGGCGAACAAGCCGGTCCAGCCGCCAACACTTTATGGGTCTTCGCTTGCCTGACGGGTTGCCAAAAGCGGAATTTCGTCAACGATTACAGTGGACGAATTGTTGGCTAACCGACCGGCTAAGTCGTTGAGAATGCCCAGAAAGGTTGTTCCGCTAGGGAGCGCCAGTGCAGGCGACGGCGATAGATGGCGCCGCACTGAGCCGCCATGACAGCCCGGCTGCAATTTCCGCCGCTTCGCGTGAACCTCCCCGCTGCCCGCTACCGACCAATGTCAGTTGGAACCGGTCCAGGCCCATGGCGCAGTGTAACCCCGAGATTGAAGGTTCGGCCGGCGCATCCACAGCGAGGCCGGGCCTTCCGCCATGGCTGAGCCATCCCCACCAGCATCCATCGGACCGACGCGCCAAAATGCTGGAGCACATGGCGCGCGCCAGATCGCTTCCGCAGCGTCAGGCAGATTCCGCGCCGGCGGCGCTCGTGCCGTCAGGCAGCAGCGCCAAGAACGCAATCAGCGATATTCTCGGCGACGTCATCGGCCACGTTATCCTGTTCGGTATCCTCGCCCTGCTCTTCCAGTCGCGCATTCCGCTCTATCTCGGCGCGTTCGTCGTCCTGACCGACGGCGAGCGCATCGAAAGCGCGCTGGCAACGATCGGTATCCGCCTCGAGCCCGAAACGATCGGCCCCGACATCGTCAAGCGCTCCGCATTCTGGTTCGGCTGGTTCGCGTTGCTCGCCGCCTTGAAGGGCTCCGTCCCGGCCTGGCTCGCGCCATGGATGCCTCCGACCGAGTCATGGTCTTTCATCGCCGGCATCGCCCTCCTGCTCGCCATTGTCGAAGCATTCACGGCGCTGGCGATGCGGCGCGCGTTGCCGCCGTTGGGATTGCAGATCAGCCCGAACGGCCTGATATGGACGACGATCCAGTTCGCGATGGCCATGGGCTCGCTGGCTTTGCTGGTGCTGTTCGGATCACTCTAGGCGCCACAGCGCGTCGTTGCTTCACCGCACCCTCGATGACGATGTTGTGAGGCGGCCTGCAGCATAACGGGTCCTTATGCCGCGCTTTCTGCCGGGCGCGCGAAGCGCGCATTTACCGGAAATTTACCCCTGCTCCTTTGCGCTAGTATCATTTGCTTAGAATTTGACAGCTACCGTGGAATTACGGAAGCAATCCCGAACATCATTGGCACCTCATGTCCGTCGCAGAGTTCCTCAGGCAGCGTGCAGTGGACGTCACGGTCAGCGGCAGCTACTCGCTGCCCCGCTGGTATGATTGCGAGGGCAAGCTGCGCAGCTTCGCCTGCCGCACCAAGCGCGTCTCGCCCTTCCGAATGATCGTGGACGTGCCCGTCGTCGGCAAGGTCGGCGAGCGCCTCACCTCCTACTTCCAGGATTTCGGCGAATTCCAGTGCACGATCAGCGCGACGCTGAAGTCGGGCTTCCTGATGGAGCTCGACATGACGCGGGCGCGGCGCGCCTGGATGTCTGAAAAGCTGACCTGGCTCGAGAAGAAGCAGAAGGACGCCAGCGTCCAGGAGCTGCGGAACGACGCGCGTTTCGTACCGCAGGTCTCGCACACCTTCCTGACGCTCGCCAACGGCAGCAGCCATCCGTGCTTCATCATCGACGTCTCCACGGCTGGCGTCGCGATCTCCTGCGAATACGATCCCCCGCTCGGAACCCCGCTTGCGGTCGGCGTCTGCGTCGGGCGCGTGATCCGCAAGTTCGAGCACGGCTTTGCCGTCAAATTCGCCGAAAAACAGTCACGGGATGACCTCGTCCGCCTGATCGTCCGCACGCCCTTGCTCCAGTCGGCCTGAAGCCGGCCCGATCAATCTTAACTCTTTCTTAACTAAATACTGGAGATGGCGACCCCTGCGCAGTAGGGTGTGCCCCGGTGCGTCCGCAATCACTGCGGGCCTCGAGTATTGGAAGCCCCGGAATGTCCATCGCCGACGCCGAGTTCGCCCCGGCAGAGATCGCGCCGAACGCGCCCGTCGCGCCGAAGCCGCAGCTTCCACCCGGCGTCGTCACCGAAGGGCCGCTGGTCCAGGCCAAGCTGCGCGAGAGCTATCTCCTGCTCGGCATCCTCTATGTCGGCGCGGTCGCCGGCATCATCTGGGCCGTGACGCAAGGCGTCGGCAAGGTCGAGCTGTTCACGTTCGCCTGGATGTTCGCGCTGACGACGTTCGGCATCGGTGCCGGCATGCACCGCCTGTTCGTCCATCGCAGCTTCCGTACCGGCCCGATCATGCGTGTCTTCTTCTGCGCCATCGCCCAGATGGCTGTGCAGGGCTCGATCGCCAAATGGGTCGCCAACCACCGCCGCCACCATCTCTACGCCGATGACGTCGGCGATCCCCACAGCCCGCAATTCGACGGCTTCGGCAATCGCTATATCAGCGCGTTCAAGGGCTTTCTGCACGCCCAGGGCAGCTGGGTGTTCGACCAGGCGACCACCGACAACGAATACTATGCCAAGGACATCCTCGCCGATCCGATCGCGATGTTCTTCGTGCGCACGCGCTGGGTCTGGTACGGGATGTCGGCAGTCTTCATCCCCGGCGTGATCGGCTACACGTTCGGCGGCGTGCACGCCATGATCGGCTGCGTGCTGTTCTCCGGCCTGCTCCGCGCCTATCTGCTGATCCTCACCAGCCAGCTCACCGGCTCGGTCTGTCACGCCTATGGCTATCGTCGCTTCGAGGTCGTCGACGCCTCGACCAACGAGTTCGTGACCACGATCCTCACCTTCGGCGAGGGTCTGCACAACAACCATCACCGCTTCCCGCGGGACGCCTACATCTCGCACGCCTGGTGGGAGATCGATGTCAACGGCCTGATCATCCTGGGCCTGGAAAAGATCGGTCTCGTCCACGACGTCTTCCACGCCTCGCACCGTCAGCTGGAGCGGGCGGCCGAAGCAGAGGCGGCCTCGACGGCGCGCTGAATTGGCAGGCAGCGGCCACCGCCGGGCCGTCTTGCCTGCGCATCGCCGCCCTATCGCGGCCCCATTGCGGGATCAGCTTATGATCGTCCGTGCCTCCAGGCCGGGCGTCATTTGCAGACTTGCGATCGGGGGACCGAATGGCAGTCGACAAAGTTACAGTGGACAAGATCACCTGGGACAGGGTCGGCCGGGTCACTGAGCCCGGACGCTACATGTACACGTTCGGCTGGCTCACCATCACCGCCGGCGATCTGGAGATCTGGAAGCTCTACCCCCAGGCCGCGTTCACGCTGCTGGCGCAACCGGGCGAAGCCGACACATCCCTCGGCGAGGAATTCCATCTCGGCGCCTTCGACGTCGCTCCCGGGGCGCCGCCGCCGTTCACCACGCACTGAAGGCGGAAAGCACCGGCCGTTGCTGGAACGCATGGCATGGGCGTTGCTTTATCATCGCCATGATGCACATCCCCGCCGTCGACCAGGCTTTCCTGCTGGTGCTCATCGTGTTCTGCCTTGGCACCTGCCTCGTCCGCGCCTTCTGGGAGCTGGAGCAGGCGCGGATGCGCCGGCTCGCCTCGCCGCCCCGCGAGGACCCAACGAAGCGCGGCTAGCTGGCCTGACCGGCGCAGGGCTACGCCGTGAATCGAAGAAACCCACGCATTTCCTTGATCCGGCTTGCCAATCGCGCCTCAAGCTCGGCGGCGCGAGCGTTATCATGGATGACGAACAGGTGCTGTCATGCAATTGATTGCGCTTGTATTCTACGGCGCGACGGGCGACGGCAGATGAACGAAGTCTGTCGCGCTCGTTAAGCGAACCGACAGCGTGCGCATGACACATGGTCGCATCGGTGAATGTAGATAAGCGGATCAAGGGAACCTATTTTCGGCGCCGATGTACCTGATTGAAGCATTGCCCACCGTCATCGGAACGGCCGCCATCGCCCCGGCGCTGCTGATGCTGTGGCTTGTCATCGCCGCCGAGGAGCGTCCGGGACCGCCGGCCCAGGTCTGGACCGCGTTCCTGTTAGGCGCGGCCAGTATCTCGCTGCTGGGCCTCGCCCGCGCCCCCTTCGCCAAGATGGTCGCCGCGCCCGACGACCCCTGGGCGGCGCTGGCGATGCATTCGATCTTCGGCGTCGCGCTGCCAGAGGAAGCCGTCAAGGTGATCGCCATCGTGGTGATCTCCTCGACCAAGCGGCGGACCTTTGCCAATCCGATGGACACCGTGGTCTATGGCGCCGCGGTCGGCCTCGGCTTCGCCGCTTACGAGAACCTCGCCTATCTGGTTCAGCACGCCGAGATTTGGCGCTCGCTGGCCGCCTTGCGCAGCGTGCTGACGGTGCCGTTCCACGGCGCGCTCGGCATCATCGCGGGCGCTTATCTGACGATCGCGCGCGCCGGCACGGCGCTGGGTGCGAACCGGCACCATCGCGACTGGGCCCGCCTCTCCAGCCGCCTCCTGATGCTGGCCGGCCCGCTTGCGCTGCATTCCGCCTTCGACTTTCCGCTGCTGACCCTGCAAAGGATGCCCGACCTCGATCCGACACTGCGGATGTGGCTGGGCGCCTCCAGCCTCTTGATCGGCTTCAGCTCGATCGCCTTCGCGATCCGCCTGGTCCGGCGCGTCGCTCGCCATCACGCCCCCCGGACCGATGTCGCGCGGGAGCGGCTCAGCCAGCTCCGCCGGATGTGGGCGCTGCTGCTTGCCGGCGGCGGCGTCGGCTTTCTCGGCCTCGCCTTCGTGCTGACCTCGATCCATCACTGGCTCATCAACCCCGAGCGCAATCTGACGCTGGCCCTGATCCCGATCGGCTTCGTATCGATCCTGCTCGGCCTTGCGCTTCTGATTGTCACAACGGCGATCTATGTTCTTGGCCGCAACCGCATCCGCACCAGCGCGGAGGGTTTTTCCTCGGCGCCCGGCGGCGGGTGAGCCGCGGGATGGCGAGCGCGCTGCGCGCATACTAGATTGAGCGCTGACCTTTCGATCTGGAGCCTGCCGATGACGTCGCCCGAGGATTTTTCGCGGCTTCAATCCATGATGAGCCAGACGGTCAAGGCCCATTGGAAGGCCTTCTTGTTCGAGGGCATCCTGCTCGCAATTCTCGGCGTCGCGGCGCTGATCCTGCCGCCGCTCGCAAGCCTTGCTATCGCGATCTTCCTCGGCTGGATGTTCCTGATCAGCGGCATTGGCGGGCTGATCGTGACCTATTGGGCGCGCAGCACGCCGGGCTTCTGGTGGTCGCTGATCTCGGCTGCGCTCGCCGTGCTTGCCGGCATGCTGCTGCTGGCCCGGCCGATGCAGGCCGTGCTGACGCTGACCATCGTGGTCGGCGCCTACTTCCTGGCCGAGGGCGTCGCCACCATCATGTACGCACTGGAGCACCGCCGCGAGCTCATCGGCCGCTGGTCGTGGCTGCTGATCTCGGGCCTCGTTGACATCGCGATCTCCTTCATGGTGATCACGGGACTGCCGAGCTCGGCGGAATGGGCCATCGGCGTCCTCGTCGGTATCAACCTCCTGTTTGGCGGCGCCAGCCTGATCGGCCTGGCGCTGGCGGCGCGCAACAGCAACACCTGACCCGCCTCGTCACCTGCCGCGCAGATTGGGGGTGACAATCCGCCGATGGCGCGCTATATGCCCCTCCATGATCACCGTCGCCACCAGCTATTTTTGGTACTTTAGCTACGACAGCTCGCTGGCGGCAGGAGGATCGCGCTCAATCTGAATATTGAAGCAAACGTCCGAACAAGCCGCCAGACCTGGCGGCTTTTTTATTGGCCGGCAGGTTCGAAACAAACAGGAGCCCGCCGTGCTGAGCACGACCGACGATCTTCGTATCCGCGAATTGAAAGAGCTGAGCACGCCCGATGAGGTGATGCGGGAAGTCCCGCGCACGCTCACCGCGACGCGTGTGGTGATGGCGGCGCGCAACGCCATCCACGCCATTCTCGCCGGCCAGGACGACCGCCTGCTGGTCGTGGTCGGCCCCTGCTCGGTGCATGACCCCAAGGCCGCGCTCGAATATGCCGAGCGGCTCGCGAGCTTGCGCGAAGAACTCGCCGACCAGCTCGAGGTCGTGATGCGGGTCTATTTCGAGAAGCCGCGCACCACGGTCGGCTGGAAGGGCCTGATCAACGATCCCGATCTGGACGGCAGCTTCGACATCAACAAGGGCCTGCGGCTGGCGCGCAACGTGCTGTCGGCAGTGAACAATCTCGGCCTGCCCGCCGGCACGGAATTCCTCGACATGACGACGCCGCAATACATCGCAGACCTCGTGTCCTGGGCCGCGATCGGCGCACGCACGACCGAGAGCCAGATCCATCGCGAGCTGGCCTCGGGCCTGTCCTGCCCGGTCGGCTTCAAGAACGGCACCGATGGCAATGTGCGGATCGCAGCGGACGCCGTGAAGTCGGCCTCGCATCCGCATCACTTCATGGCGGTGACGAAGCTCGGCCGCTCGGCGATCGCCTCGACCGCTGGCAACGAGGACTGCCACATCATCCTGCGCGGCGGCAGCAAGCCGAACTATGATGCGGCAAGCGTCGCGGCCGCCTGCAACGAGCTGACCAAATCCGGTGTCGCGCCGCTGGTGATGGTGGATGCCAGCCACGCCAATTCGAGCAAGAAGCCCGAGAACCAGCCGCTGGTCACGGCCGACATCGCCGGCCAGATCTCAGGCGGCGAAGGCCGCATCATGGGCGTGATGATCGAGAGCAACCTCGTTGCCGGCCGCCAGGACGTCGTGCCGGGCAAGCCGCTCACCTACGGCCAGAGCATCACCGACGGCTGCATCGACTGGCCGACTACGGCGACCGCGCTCGAGCAGCTCGCCGACGCGGTGGAAATCCGTCGCAACGCCCGGCGCGCCGGATTGCAGGAGCGCTCGGCCTAGCTCATGGCGAACTCGCGTTCGCTCTCCTCACCTCTCCCCAACGGGGAGAGGTGAAAGGATCAGCAGCCGCGGCAGATGCTCTTGATCTTGCGATCGAGCTCCGCGTCTTCCTTGTTCGCGGGGGTGTTCGGATTGCTCAAATTCTTCTCGCTCGGCACGTCAGCCGCCCGCGGCTGGCGGTGACCGACCGGTGCCGGCAACACCGATCCAGAGGTTCCGCCGCTGCCGCCGGAGGTCGATCCCTTGGAACCGCCGGTCTGTGCTGCCGCCGCGCCGCCAAGCAAGACCACGAGCGATGCTGCCACCATGATCTTTTTCATTTCCGCCTCTCCATTCTCGAACCGGCGCGCTCTCCATCACCGCTCACGTCTCGGGCGGATAGAGATGAACGTCGCCGCAATAGTCCACGATACGATAGCGCGTTTCGGCCCCCGCATCACCCGCATGGGGTGCGGTATTTTGTGGCGCCAGGACGTAGCTCGGCCCCACCGGGGATTTGCCGGCGCCGCCGGGAATGTCGATGACATAGTCCGGCTGACAAAGCCCTGACACCCGCCCGCGCAACTGCCGCATCAAATCCTGTCCTTCGGCAAGGGTCGTGCGAAGATGCGCGGTGCCCGGCGCGAGGTCGCCGTGATGCAGATAATAGGGTTTGATCCGGCATTCGACGAAAGCTCGCATCAAATCCGACAGAGCGGCGATGTTGTCATTGACCCCGCGCAACAGCACGGACTGGCTAACCAGGGGAATCCCGGAATCGACGAGCCGCGCGCAGGCGGTGCGCACCGGTCCCGTCAGTTCGCGCGCATGGTTGGCATGCAGCGCCACCCAGGTGGCCGCGCCCTCGACCTTGAGCGCCGCAACCAACTCGTCGCTGATGCGCGCGGGATCGGCCACGGGCACGCGGGTGTGAAGGCGGATGATCTTGACGTGGTCGATTGCCGCGAGTTCGGCCATGATCTCGCCCATCCGGCGCGGCGACAGCATCAGGGGATCGCCACCGGTCAGGATCACTTCCCAGATCTCGTGATGCGAGCGGATGTAATCGATCGCCGCGCGATAGGCGCTATCCGACAGCGCGTTCTCCTTGCCGGGTCCCACCATTTCGCGGCGGAAGCAGAAGCGGCAATAGACCGCGCAAACGTGAACGAGCTTGAACAGGACGCGATCGGGATAGCGGTGCACGATCCCTGCTACCGGCGAGTGCGGATGATCGCCGATCGGATCGGCGTCCTCGCCCGGCTGCATCTCAAGCTCCGCGGCGCTCGGAACGAATTGCCGTGCGATGGGATCGTCGGGGTCGGACGGATCGATCAGTTCGACCAGCGCCGGCGTGATCGCCACCGCATAGCGCGCGGCAACGCGCTCGAGCGCCGGCAGCGCTGCTGCGGGCGCCAGACCTTCAGCGACGAGCTCAGCCGGCTCGCGCAGGGTGCGTGCAAGGTTCGTTTTTGTCATGTCTCACTAGACGCTTCATTTGCAGGTGGCGTCCAAACCACCTGATCGATCCGCGATGCGCCGCTTGCCAGCATCACCAGCCGGTCGAGGCCGAGCGCGACGCCGCTCGCCTCCGGCATTGCGGCGACCGCAGCCAAAAAGTCCTCGTCGAGCGGATAGGCTTCGCCGTAGCGGCGCTGCTTCTCCGCCATCGATTCCGTGAAGCGCTTTCGCTGCTCCGCGGCATCGGTCAGTTCCCCAAAGCCGTTGGCGAGCTCGACGCCGCATGCGTAGACCTCGAAGCGCTCGGCAACCCTGGGATCGTCAGTCTTCACCCGTGCCAACGCCGCCTCTGGAGATGGGTATTCGAACAAAATGGTCAAACGCCCCTGCCCCAGATGCGGCTCGACGTGCTCGACCAGCACCTTGCTGAAGACGTCGGACCAGGTGTCATCCCCGGCCACACGGACCTTGCCACTGGCCGCCTCGGCCAGCGCGGCACGGTTACCCTCGCCGTCCCTGATTGTCGACAGCAGGTCGATGCCGACGAACCTTTCGAAGGCGCCCGCGACCGTCAGGAGCTCCGGCTCGGCGAAGGGATCGGCGGTCCGCCCCCGGAACGAGAAGGTGCCGATGCCGGTCGCCTGCGCCGCACGGGCGATGACGACGACGCAATCGGCCATGATGGCGTCATAGGAGGCGCCTGCCCGATACCATTCCAGCATGGTGAATTCGGGCAGATGAAGGTCGCCGCGCTCACGGTCCCGGAACACCCGGGCGAACTCGAAAATCCGCGTCTCGCCCGCCGCCAGCAGCTTCTTGCAGGCGAATTCGGGCGACGTCCGCAGATACCGGAGGGCTCGGCTACCGTCCGGCCGCATGATCTCGGTCCGAGGGGCGTGCAGGTGGGTCTCATTGCCCGGAGACACCTGGAGAACGGAGGTTTCGACCTCCACGAACCCCTGCTCCGCGAAAAAGCCCCGTAGAGACCCGGTAATGGCCCCCCTGGCCTGGAGGAACGGCCGACGGTCGAGGTGCCGCCCGGGCGACCAGAACGGTGAGATGGGCTTGTCCCCAGCCATTACCCGACCGCCCCAGATCCGAGCAAAACGCTGGCATCTAACGGCAAAATCAGTATGTTGCGGCCCGAAACGGGCGCCGAGGTCCGATTTGAGGCCCCAAGTCCCCCATCGAATTGATCACGTCCTGGCCGGTGCCGGGCCAAGCAAGCAGGAAATATAGCTTTGAGAGTCATCGCCAGTTCTATTCGCAAAGGCAACGTGATCGAGCAAGACGGCAAGCTCTATGTCGTCGTCAGCGCCGAAAACATCCACCCCGGCAAGGGTACCCCGGTCAGCCAGATCGAAATGCGCCGAATCTCGGATGGGGTAAAGATCTCCGAGCGCTACAAGACCACCGACCAGGTCGAAAAGGCCACCATCGAAGAGCGCAACTACACGTTCCTGTATGAAGATGGCGACGGCTTCCACTTCATGAACCCGGAGACCTACGACCAGGTCCAGGTCTCCAAGGACGTCGTCGGCGACGCGGCCTCGTATCTTCAACCGGACATGACCGTCAAGCTGTCGACCCACGACGTCAACGTGGTCTCGCTCGCGCTGCCGCAGCGCGTGACGCTGGAGGTGGTCGAAACCGAGCCGGTGACCAAGGGCCAGACCGCCTCGTCCTCCTACAAGCCGGCGGTGCTTTCCAACGGCGTGCGCACCACCGTGCCGCCGCACATCGCGGTCGGTACCCGCATCGTGGTCATGACCGAGGACGGCTCCTACTCCGAACGCGCCAAGGACTGACGGGGAACAGAGCGATCGCAGGTGCCGCCGGGGGGCGAGACAGTGGTTGGGAAGGGTTTCCGCTTCGTCTCGCTTCTTTTGGCGTCGCTTTCGCTCCTCATTGCCGCTCCGCTCGCTGCGGATGAATTCCGCAGCCCCTCGCTCACGGCCCTGCGCGTCGACTGGCGCGCAGCGCTCGACCAACTCCGCACCGAGATCAACAGCCGCCCCCGCGTCGCGGACGATTTCATCTTCGCACCTCGCCGTTCGGTGCCGCGCTACGATCCGCGCGCGATGCCCGCCCTGGTGCAGCTCAACGCGGTTTCCTCGCGATTCTTCACCGGCATCACCCGCAGTCCCGTGCCGGTGCTGCTGCCGTTCGACGCCGCCGCTTACCTCGAGGCGCAACGCAGCGGCGCGACGGCGACGCTCGCGCTGTCGCGCTATCAGGCGGACTTCAATCCCGTCGACATGTTCGATGCCGGCCCCGCCGGCTACAGCGCGACTTTCTCGCTCGAGCCCGGCGCCGGTGAGGGAATGCCTAGCCGGGTGTTCACAAGGCCGGTCGAAGTGCACATCACAGGATCGGCGCTCGTCTACGACATCGCCGATCCCGCCGGCGGCAAGGGCGAGCAGATCAAACCACTCACAGCGCTCTACCCGGACCTGCGCAGGTTCATCCGGGAAGGCTATGTACGCTACGCTTTCACTCGTTTCGGCGTCGCCTATGTGGTGTCGATCCAGTGCCTCGACAGCGTCGCCAAGCCGCGGCGGCTGGCCTGCAAGGAAGCCTATCCGGTGGCCGAGCGCTTCCTGAAGGCCCTGCGCGTCGCCGGCGGCCAGCGCATGCGGCCATTGACGGACATTGCCTCCAACGTCCTCGATCGTCCGGCGGGCCGTTCGCCGGATTTCAGCTACCGGCCGAGCGGCGATATCATCCCGAACACCGGCTACCGCAAGCAGGGCGGCCATCCCGACGCAATGGCCTATGCACAAATCCGCTTTCCGCTCGAAAAGGCACCCGCCTTCATCCGCTCGCAATCCTATGCCAAGCGGGACAGGACGGAGAGCACGACCGCCTATCCCTGGCGCGACAATTTCTGCGAGTCCCGCAGTTTCGAGGTCTGGCAATGCGCGGGCGGTTACGGCCATCAGGGCGAGGACATCCGCGCCGCCGACTGCCCGCCGCCCGGCGAAGGCCGCGAGCCCTGCGATCCCAAGCAGCGCGGCGTCGTCGCCGTGCGCGATGCCATCGTGATCCGCGCGTCCAAGGATCAGGCCGCGACGCTTCAAGTCAACAGCCGCACCGAGCACATCCGCTTCCGCTACATGCACATGAATCCGCACGCAATGAACGCCGATGGCGTGCTCAATGGCCGCATCGTCACCGAAGGCGAGAAGATCGGTGTGATCTCGAATTATCTCGACCATCCAGCCGGCACCTCGATGCATCTGCATTTCGACGTGCAGGTGTTCACACGCGACGGCTGGATCTGGGTCAGCCCCTACGTCACCCTGGTCTCCGCCTACGAACGCCTGATCCACGCCCGCGGCCGCGAGGTCGGCCCGGAGATCGCGATCACGTCGCAGCCGGTCGCCCATGCGCTGCCGGACGACGTGATCAAGCCGGATCTGCGCGAGGGATCGAGCGGCGAGGAGAATTGAGGGCTTGCTCGCTCCAATGAAGGGCGGTGCAAGAGCTTGTTGTCGCGCGCACCGCCGGCTCAAACAAAAACAGGGATCGGGGTGATGAGTGTCGGACTGATCGGTCTTCTCGACGATATCGCGGCGATTGCAAAGGTGGCAGCGGCCTCGCTCGACGATGTAGCGAGCCAGGCTGCCAAAGCGGGCGTAAAGGCGGCTGGCGTGGTCATCGACGACGCGGCCGTTACGCCGAACTACGTCATCGGCTTTGCCTCGAAGCGCGAACTGCCGATCGTCGGCAAGATTGCGGTCGGATCGCTGCGCAACAAATTGCTGATTTTGCTTCCCGCTGCCCTGCTGCTTGGTTATTTCCTTCCCACCGCGGTGACGCCGCTGCTCATGCTGGGCGGAGCCTTTCTCTGCTACGAGGGTACCGAGAAGGTGCTCGAAGCCGTGATGCCGCATCATGCGCACCACCACGAAGCCCAGCTCGAGCCGATCGCACTGAATGCCCGGTCGGTCGAGGACGAGAAGGTCGCGAGCGCCATCAAGACGGATTTCATCCTGTCGGCGGAGATCATGGCGATCACGCTGGCGGCCCTCCCGGCGGGCAGCATCTGGATGCAGGCGCTGGTGCTGGCACTGGTCGGCTTCGGTATCACGGTCGGGGTCTACGGCGTGGTGGCCCTGATCGTGAAGGCGGACGATGCCGGCGTAGCCCTTGCGGGCTACGACGGCGCCTCAGTCATTGGCGCCGCGATCCGCTCGCTTGGACGCGCCCTGGTCCGCGGTATGCCCACCTTCCTGGCGGTGCTGAGCACCATCGGCACTGCCGCCATGATCTGGGTTGGCGGCGGCATCATCCTGCACGGCATCGAAAAATACGGCCCGCCCGTGGTCGGCCGCACGGTCCATGCCGCAAGCGAGGCGGCCGCACACGCCCTTCCATCCATTGCCGGCATCATCGAATGGTCGGTCGAGGCAGCCATCTCAGGCGTGCTTGGACTTCTTGTCGGCGCAGTTGCGATTCCGGCCGTCCAATACGGTCTCTCGCCGGCATGGAAACGGCTGAGGCGATCGCGGGCGGGCTGAAGGGAACGAGCCGTGTAGCCCGGATGGAGCGAAGCGTAATCCGGGGACTTTCTCGCGCGAGGCAACGGTCCCGGATTACGCTTCGCTCGATCCGGGCTACCGATTATTCAAGCAACGTCGTGAGCTGCGCGCCCTCGTCCGCCACGAACACCGCGATCAATTCCGCGGGCTCCGTCGCGCTGGCGTTGGCCGAGACCAGATGCGTCGAGCCCGGCGGTTCGAAGAAGGACTGGCCGACGCCAAACGTCTCGACAGGACCGCCGCCGAGCTGGGAACGGATCTCGCCCTTGGTGATGTAGGCGGTCACGGATCCAGCGTGACGATGCGGGCGCGAGAATCCGCCCGGACCATAGGTCACGCGCACGATGGTGACGCGCTTGCCCGGCACGTTCGGCAATGCGTAGGAGCCGATCGGTTCGACCTTGTCGAGCGGCGAGCTCTCCGCCGCTGTGGCGCAGAGCGGCGCCAGCGCGCCGGAGACGGCATCCATCGTCACCGGCAGCGCTTTGCCGATCGCCAGCGCACAGGCCAGCCCTGCAACGACGGCGAGCGCCGTCGAACGTGACGGCGCCGGACGCTGTACGGCAGATAAACTCATTGCTGTCATCATAACCTCCCTTCGTGCCGATCAGGATGCCGCGGCATTCGCGGCCGCCGGCCGCGGCGCCGGCGTCCAGCGAAACGCAGCCCCGAAGCGGTTCCAGACGTTGATCGAGGCGACCGCCGAGGTCAGGTACATCAGCTCGGTCTCGGAGAACTCCCGGGCAGCTTCGGCATAGACGTCCTCGCTGACGCCGTCGGGCAGGACGGTCAGCGACTCGGCCCAGGCCAGCGCGGCACGCTCGCGCGGCGAAAAGATCGGCGCCTCGCGCCAGACCGCGACCAAATGGAGCTTGTCGACGGGAACGCCGATCCGTTCCGACAGCAGGACATGGTGCTGCACGCAGAAGGCGCAGCCGTTGATCTGCGAGGCGCGCAGCTTGACGAGCTCGATGAGCTGCTTGTCGAGGCCGGCCTTGGTCGCAAGCTGACCGAGCGCCAGCACCAGATCATAGACGTCAGGCGCGATCTTCTTGAAATCCTCGTATTCGCTACGGGCATGTGACATTGCGGTTCACCTCGTCTTATTATAAGTGTACTTACATATTATAAGAGCTCTGACATGTCACGCAAGACCGACGCCGTCACCAGATCGAAAACCCGCACGGTGCCCGAACCTGCCGGCGACGCGGCGGTGCGTGTTCCCGCTGCCGGCGAAGGCAAGCGCGGCGAGCAGGGCTATCTCGGCTATCTCTTGCGCCAGGCTCACGCCGCAGTCCGTCTGACGATGGAGCGGACGCTCGCAGACCTCGGCGTTACGTCGCCACAATTTGCCGTGCTGACGATGCTGAATGCCTATCCGGGACTATCGGGTGCCGATGTCGCCCGCCTCACCTTCCTCACGCCACAGACGGTCGGGGTCATCATCCGCAACCTCGAACGCGACGGCGCGATTCTGATGACGCCTCATCCCGTCCACGGCCGTATCCAGCAATGGACGCTGACCAAGCGCGGAACGTCGTTGTTGAAGGCGTGCCGGGAACGGGTGATGGCGCTGGAGAAGCGTCTGGCTGGCGGCCTCGACGCCAAGGCCGAGGCGAGCATTCGCCGCTGGCTCGCCAACGTCGCGACGGAGTTGCAGGGGGACTAGGTGTGGTCTAGTCGCCGCCTCCTCCGTCACAGCCGCCGGCATCCGAGAAATCGCCACCTGCACCGCCGTCGCCGCCCTGAATACCGCGGCCAAAGTTCTCGGCGATGATCATCAGAACGACGACGAAGAGCCCGGCGCCGAAGGGCCAAGGATTGGCACGGATGATGTCGAACAGCTCCCGCATGCCGCATCCTACGCGGACGGAAGCGAACCGACCGTAAAACGACAGGCCTAAAGTCAGGGATATCGCGAAGCGCGGGAGCCGACTACCCGCCCTTCAACTCTTTCTTAACCTCACCATCGACCCAGGTCTCGTCCGCCGCGATCACCCGTACGCGGCTGTCGTCGGTGGCATTCACCAGCACATGCGAACTCACCCGGTCGGCGCTTTGCTCGAGGTGCAGATCGGTCTCGGGCTTCCAACTCAGCGTGGTTGCGAGATCGCCGGGAAAGATCTGCCATTGCGATCCGTCGTCGAGTTCGACGACATGGCTTTCCGCGTGCGTGTGTATCTTCATTCCACCCCGAATGTTCGATGAACGGACTGCATGCGAAAGGCGGGCCCCGACGATCCGCCGGGGCCCTGCTCCGTCAGTCGTTGTCGTGATGAATTACAGTCTTGCTGCGATTGCCGAATTCATCCTGCTTCTTGATCACCGTGGTGCGATCAGAGGGCTCGCGCTCCCTGATGACGGTGGTGCGGTCGCGATCACGGTCTCGCTCGCGGTACTCGTGGGACTGACCGACCGTCACGCCGGCGCCGACCGGGCCGACGTGAACGCCGACTTCATCAGCGAACGCGGGCGTCGCGACGGCGGTGATCATGGCGGCGGCAAACAGATATGTCCTCATCATCATCTCCTCCTTCCGGATACGGAGGGAATGCAGGACTGCGACAGTTTGTTCCGACAGAAGCATGATCCCGGGCCGCGCAGAATCAGCCACGCGGCTGTTCCA
Organism: Bradyrhizobium shewense; assembly: GCF_900094605.1. Lineage (GTDB taxonomy): Bacteria > Pseudomonadota > Alphaproteobacteria > Rhizobiales > Xanthobacteraceae > Bradyrhizobium > Bradyrhizobium shewense. Next base: position 198,511 of record NZ_FMAI01000006.1, read on the forward strand.
GGAACCGACCCACACCGGCCATGTTTCGGGCTACAATGTGCCCATGACGCACGCTGATTCCTCCCTCCATCCGACTCGCCGCAACCTGCTGCACTCGACGTTCGGTGCAGCCGCTTTGCTCACATTCCCGACACGCTTGCTCGCCGCGCCTCCGGGCTTCGACGAATGGCGCGAGAGCTTTCGCGCACGTGCGATGGCCAAGGGCATTTCGGCAGCGACCTGGCAACGCGCGATGGGACGGGTCGAGCCCGACATGAGCGTGTTCAAGCAGATGCGCAGCCAGCCCGAATTCCACGAGCAGGTCTGGCAATACATCAACCGTCGCGTCTCCGACTGGCGCGTCATCAACGGCAAGATCGCACTGAAGAACAACGAGGCGCTGCTGGCGCGCATCGAGCGGGATTTCGGCGTCGAGCGCGGCACGCTGCTGGCGCTGTGGGGCGTCGAGTCCGCTTATGGCGATCCCCTGGTGCAGCAGAACCACATGACGCCGGTGTTTCCCTCGCTCGCCGCGCTCGCCTGGAACGAGCCGCGCCGCAAGGCCTATTGGGAGACCGAGCTGATCAATGCGCTGCGCATCGTCGACAAGGGCTGGAGCACGCCGGAGCAGATGCAGGGATCCTGGGCCGGCGCGATGGGCCATTCGCAATGGATGCCGGAAGTCTGGCTCAATGTCGGCATCGACTATGACGGCGACGGCAAGGTCTCGCCCTTCGGCAAGCCCGACGACGCGCTGGGCTCGACCGCAAAATATCTCGTCAACCGCGGCAAATGGCATCGCGGCGAGCATTGGGGCTATGAGGTGCGCGCCGCCGGCAATATGAGCGGCAGCCGCACCTATGCGGCCTGGGCGTCAGCCGGCGTCACCCGAGCCGACGGCCAGCCGTTCCCGCAGCCGAACGCATCCGCGCAAATGTGGACACCGGTTGCGGGCGGACCGACCTTCCTGCTCGGACCGAATTTCTACTCGGTGAAGAGCTACAACCCTTCCATGAACTATGCGCTCGCGATCTGCCATCTCGGCGACCGCTGCCTGGGGGCGCCGCCCTTCATCCAGCCCTTCCCCGGCTCCGAGCGCGCGCTGACGCTCGCCGAGGTGCAGGAGATGCAGACGCGATTGACGAAAGCCGGTTTCGACACCGGCGGCACCGACGGCCGGGTCGGTAACGACACCATGAAGGCGATCAAGGATTTCCAGCAGCGCGCAGGGATTGCGCCAGCGGACGGCTATGGCGGGCTGAAGGTGCTGGCCAAGCTGCGGCAGGGGTCGTAGGGACCAGTCATTCCGGGGCTCGCGCAGCGAGAACCCGGAATCTCGCGCCACATCTCTGGATTCCGGGTTCAAGGCTTTGCCTTGCCCCGGAATGACACTGTGGTCAGTGCCGGTACTGCGGCTCTTCCGCGTCGAGCTGCCTGCGGATCGCGGCGAGATGCAGCCGGGCGGATTCGGAATCGCCTTGGCGCATCTGCCTGTAGGTCTCGGCCGCGATCGCAGGATCGACCGGCAGCACCTTCCGTCCCGTCGACATCGCCAGCACTTGCACTTCGGCGGCGCGTTCGAGGTAATAGAGATCGTCCCAGGCTTCCGCAATGGTGGGCGCCAGCACCATCACGCCGTGATGCTTCATGAAGACGATGTCGGCGTCGCCGACGGCGGATGCGATGCGCGCACCTTCCTGGTTGTCGAGCGCGAGGCCGTTGTACTCGCGGTCGACCGCGGTGCGGCCGTAGAATTTCAGCGCGGTCTGACCGGCCCAGATCAAGGGATCGCCTTCGGTCATCGACAGCGCCGTCGCATAGGGCATGTGGGTGTGGAATGCGACCTTGGCGCGCGGCAGGCGCTTATGCATCTCGGCATGGATGTAGAACGCGGTCGCCTCCGGCACGCCCTCGCCGTCGAGCACGTTGCCGTGGAAATCGCAAATCAGCAGCTTTGACGCGGTGATCTCGCGAAAGGCGTAGCCATAGGGATTGACGAGAAACAGATCGTCATGGCCGGGTACCACGGCCGAGAAGTGATTGCAGATGCCTTCCTCAAAACCGTTGCGCGCCGCCATGCGGAAGCAGGCGGCGAGATCCTCGCGTGCGGTGCGGATTGCATCGGTGGCGAGGTCCGGCCGGTTCGAGCGAGCGGGCTCAGGCGCAGAAGAGGACGAATGAAGGCTGTGCGCCATGGCGAAGGAAACCTCTGTCGGTCAGAAAGCTCCTCGCGTTGTACAGGGGCTGCGCCTGCGCGTCAGCCCCTGCGACCGCCACCCTGCCCTGCGCGGCTCAGGCCCGCCGCGGCACGCCGCCGGCATTCATGCCGCCGTCGATGACGAGCTCGCTGCCGGTGACGTAGCGCGAGGCATCGGAGGCCAGATACAGCACGCCGGAGGCGATCTCCGCCGCCTGCCCTGCGCGGGCGAGCGGCGTGACGACCTTGGCGCGCTCCTCGGGATCGATCGGCGCGTTCTGGCCCGCGCCGGACGCACCCGTCGGGATCTTGCCCCAGATCGGGGTATCGATGATGCCGGGATGCACGGAATTGACCCGGATGCCGTCGCCGGCCGCCGCGCATTCCATTGCAATCGATTTGGCGAACAGCCGCACGCCGCCCTTGGTCGCCGAATAGGCCGACAGGCCCGGAGCGCCGCGCAGGCCCGCGAGCGAGGACATCATGACGATCGAACCGCCGCCATGCTTTCGCATCAGCGGCAGGCAATGCTTGACCGAGAGAAACACCCCGTCGAGGTTGATCGCATTCTGCTTGCGCCAGTCGGCGAGGGTCATGTCGACGATCGATGGCACGGAGATGCCGATGCCGGCATTGGAGACGAGAATATCGAGCCGACCATAGCGCTTGGCGATTTCGGCGACGATATCGATCCAGCGCTCCTCGCTGGTGACGTCCTGCTCCACGAAGATCGCCTTGCCGCCGGCTTTCGTCACGCGCTTGGCGAGCTCGGGCCCGCGCAGCTCATCAATGTCGGTGATGACAACAGTCGCGCCCTCGCGCACGAACAGCTCGACGATGGCCTCGCCGATACCCGAGGCGCCGCCGGTCACCAGCGCGACCTTGCCCTCAACCTGCCCTGCCATGTTCACTCCCTTTTTTGTTGTTTGAGCGATCTATTTCTGACGCTCATGCGCTATCTAATCACGGATGGCCCCTGGTCCGGTAGCGCGACGTCGATGACGCGGAATTGCACCCGCTCGACGCCCTGGTAGCGATCGACCGAAAGCGATCCGGCGACATGCAGTTGCTGGCCGCGGTTGGCCAGCAGCGCGTTGCCGAGCTTCTGGCCGATCGAGCGGAACGCGATGCCGTTGACGATGGCGCCATCGCCCGACTTGAAGCGCAGACGCAGATGCGCCTGCCCGACCTCGTCGGCAAAGACGAGTTGGTGCGCCGGCAGCGCCAGCACGGCTTCCGGATTGCCGCTGCCGAACGGACCGGCACGGTTCAGCGTTGCCGCAAGCTCCGTCGTCACGGCGCGCGCGGAGACCGCGCCGTCGATATAGAGCTCGTTGACGTGGCGCGCCTCGGCGACGTCCTGCGCCAGCGCATTTTCGAGATAGGCCCGAAACTCGGCGAGCTTCTCTTTCCGCAACGTCACGCCCGCGGCCATCGCGTGGCCGCCGCCCTTGAGCAGAATGCCATCAGTGACCGCCTGTCGCACGGCCTTGCCGATATCGACGCCCGCGATCGAGCGGCCCGAGCCGGTGCCGATGCCGCCTGGCTCGAGGGCAATGGCGAAAGCGGGCCGCGAGAATTTTTCCTTCAGCCGGGAGGCAACGAGGCCGACGACGCCAGGGTGCCAGCCTTCGGACGCCGTGACGATGACGCCGAGCTTGTCCTCGAGCCCGATCGAGGCCAACGCCTCGGCTTCGGCTTGCGCCTCGGCCGCCTGCTCAATGACGCGTCGCTCGCCGTTGAGGCGGTCGAGCTCGGCCGCGATCCGCGCGGCCTCGACGCTGTCGCCTTCCAGCAATAACCGCACACCGAGATCGGCGCGGCCGATGCGGCCGCCGGCATTGATGCGAGGCCCCAGCATGAAGCCGAGATGCCAGGCCTCCGGCGGCCCGTTGAGCCGCGCCACATCCATCAGAGCGGTATGACCGACATGGTCGCGGCGCCGCATCGCGATCAGCCCCTTGGCGACGAAAGCGCGGTTGAGACCGATCAGCGGCGCGACGTCGGCAACCGTGCCGAGCGCGACGTGGTGCAGCATGCCGAGCAGATCCGGCTCGGGCATCTCCGCGCTCCAGAAACCGCGCTGGCGCAGCTCGCGGTTGACGGCAACCAGCGTCACCAGCACGAGACCTACAGCGGCGAGATGGCCGAGGCCGGAGAGATCATCGAGCCGGTTCGGATTGACCAGCGCGTCAACCTCCGGAAGCTCGGTGCCGGCCTGGTGATGGTCGATCACGACCACGGACATGCCAAGCCGTTTTGCTTCGGCGAGCGGTTCGATGCTGGTGGTGCCGCAATCGACGGTGACGAGCAGCGTGGCGCCCTTTGCCGCCAGCCCACGAACCGCTTCGACATTGGGCCCATAGCCTTCGAAAATGCGGTCGGGAATGTGGATCAGCGGATCGAGTCCGCAATGGCGCAGGTGCCAGGCGAGCAGTGCCGCCGAGGTCGCGCCGTCGACGTCGTAATCGCCGAAAATCGCGACCTTCTCGCCCTTCGCCGCGCCATCCGCGATCCGCTTCGCCGCGGCCTCCATCTCCGTCACGGTAAAGGGGTCCGGCAGGAGCTTGCGGATGGTCGGATCGAGAAAGTCGGCGACTGCATCGATATCGACGCCACGGCCGGCCAGCACCCGGGCCAGCAGTTCGGGAAGCTGGTGCCGCTGCACGATGGCGAGCGCCTGGGCCGCTCCACGGGGATCCAGCCGGTCGCGCCAGAGCTTGTCGGTCAGCGAGCGCGCGACGCCGAGGAACGCCTGGGGCGCTTCGACGGGCAAGGCGGTTGCAGGCGGCGTCATGGGTCGCAGTTGGTTTGAGGAACCCGGAGCCGACGGTATCGGTCCGGCTTGCAGGACGATTGACCCGGAATCCTCAGGGATTTGCAATCTCCGCGCCGCACAAAGCGGTGGATTGCCGATTTGCTGCGCCGACTGACTATCATTTGGGCATTCGGCGGAACAGCAAATTAAGGAGGCGTTAGGTGGAATCTTCGAAAAAGAATCGTATTCGATCTGTAAGCGATTGTTCCGGGTTCATTGCAGATCAGACCTCATTGCCAAGGGAAATCCCCGATGTCTGCTGCGCTGGGTCTGAAAGCCAAGCCGATCGCCACCGAACCCGCTGACGACGATTCCGACATCTCCGCGCTGATCAACCGCCTCACCGCGGAGGTCAACCAGATCGCGGTCGACAAGACCAAGTCGATCCAGCAGATCACCAACCAGATGAAGATGCTGGCGCTGAACGCGCTGATCGAGAGCTCGCGCGCCGGCGCGCAGGGCGCGGGCTTCGCCGTGGTGGCGCAGGAGGTGCGCGGCGTCGGCCAGCAGGTCGAGACCATCGCGCGCGAGCTCGAAAGCCAACTGACGAAGCGCACCGGCGATCTCGTCGCCTCGATCGACCGCATGAGCCAACGCTCGCGCGGCGAGCGGATGGTCGACCTGTCGCTCAACGCCATCGAGCTGATCGACCGCAACCTCTATGAGCGCACCTGCGACGTGCGCTGGTGGGCGACCGATTCCGCCATGGTCGATTGCGCGGCCTCGCCGACCGCCGCAGCGATCTCCCACGCCTCGCAGCGCCTGGGCGTGATCCTCGGCGCCTACACGGTCTATCTCGATCTCTGGCTCTGCGACCTCGACGGCAACGTCATCGCCAACGGCCGCGCCGACCGCTTTCGCGTGGTCGGCCAGAACGTCGCCCACACCAAATGGTTTCGCGAGGCGCGAACCTTGCGCTCCGGTGACGACTACGTCGCCGGCGACGTCGAGAACCAGCCGCTGCTCGGCAATGCGCAGGTGGCGACCTATTGCGCCAGCGTCCGCGCCGGCGGTCAGGCCCACGGCGCTCCGATTGGCGTGCTCGCCATCCACTTCGACTGGGAGGCGCAGGCTCGCGCCATCGTGCAGGGTGTGCGCGTCGGCGACAGCGACAAGGCCCGCGTGCTGCTGGTCGATTCGAATTTCCGCATCATCGCGGCGTCCGACGGCCAGGGCATCCTCAGCGAGCGCATCTCGATCTCGCTGAACGGCCAGCGCTCCGGCTTCTACCATGACCGCTCGGGCGCCCTGGTCGCCTTCCATGCGACGCCGGGCTATGAGACCTATCGCGGGCTCGGCTGGTACGGCGTGATCGTCTGCGGGGTGTGAGACAGCCGGCCGATTCAAAAACCCGAAAACAACCCCATGCACAGTAGCCAAAGGGCTGCTTTCATTGGTGTTTTCAGCCGGGCTTGCCTTTCTTGTTCTCTCAAACATTTTGACAAGTCGGGCAAAACACTGGCACTCTGCGATCATCGCAGAGTGTGTTTGCGGCACGAGGGAATGACCCTAGCGGTTTTGTGAAATCGCACCCCGGCTTCTGAAGCATTTTCCGGCAAGCCGCGCCCGTAACAGGCAAGAGCCCCGCGCCCTTGATCGACTAGAGTCGCTTCGCATCACGTTAATCGACGTGAGCGCGCGAGTCCGCCCTGGCTAATCATCTCGCGCTCGTCACATGCCAAGGAGACATGCCATGAAGATCGTCGTGATCGGCGGAACCGGATTGATCGGATCCAAGCTCGTGGCGAAGCTCAAACAGCAGGGCCACGACGCGGTAGCAGCCTCGCCGAAATCAGGTGTGAATGCCGTGACCGGGGAAGGCCTCGCGGCGGCGCTGGCCGGCGCGGATGTCGTGGTCGACGTGGCCAATGCGCCGTCTTGGGAGCCTGCCGCCGTGCTCGAATTCTTCGAGCGATCGAGCCGAAATCTCGCCGCGACCGAGGCCGCCGCAGCCGTCAAACATCACGTCGCGCTCTCGATCGTGGGGACCGATCGTTCGCCCGACATCGCCTATTTCCGTGCCAAGCTCGCCCAGGAGACCATCGTCAAGGCCTCGGCGGTCCCCTACTCCATCGTCCGCGCCACGCAGTTCTTCGAATTCCTCGGCGCCATTGGCGAGGCGGGAGCGGCCGGAGACAAGATCGTCGTTCCATCGGCGCTGTTTCAGCCGATCGCCGCCGACGATGTGGTCGATTGCCTCGCAGAGATCGCAACGGGGCGGCCGCTAAATGGCACCATCGACATCGCAGGCCCCGAGAAGGCTCCCTTCAATGAGTTCGTCGCGCGCCGCCAGAAAGCCTCCGGCGACAGCCGTACGGTGGTCGGCGACCCAAAAGCGCAATATTACGGCGCTTCCATTCAGGACACATCGCTGAACCCGCTCGGCGAGGCTCGGCTCGGGAAGACGCCGCTCGCAACATGGCTCGCGCGCCTCTGAGGGGCCGCCAGTCCCGCAATCAATACAGAAACGGCAATGAAGGAAATCCCATGCGCAGATTGCTGATTGCAACGGCGGTTTACGCCGCGTCTGTCCTGGCGGTCCATGCGGCCGAGACGGCAGCACCATCGGCCAAGGTCACCGTCGTATTCGACCAGACGCTGCCCAATGTCCCCGGCAAGAGCATGAAGGGCGTGCTGGTCGAGTATGGTCCCGGAGGCTCGTCGCCGGCCCACATCCATGCACCCTCCGCCTTCATCTACGCTACCGTCCTGGAAGGCGCGATCCGCAGTCAGGTCAATGACGGCCCGGCCAAGGTCTTTCACAAGGGGGAGAATTTTTCCGAAAGACCCGGCGACCGCCACGGCATCAGCGCGAACGCCAGCGATACCGAGCCTGCCAAGCTGCTTGCCGTGTTCGTGGTGGATACGGCCGACAAGGAGCTGACAATGCCTATGCCGAAATAGCCTGCAGACGCACTCCCGCCGGGGTCGGATTCTTATTCGAGAGGGTCTTCATGTTTCCGACCGTTGCGCGGTGAATTCTCGATCTGGGGTGGCAATCAGCGCGCGGTACCGATCTTCGTACTGTCGCGCCATTCGGCATGCGGTGAAGCGTTCCTCGAAGCGGGCGCGCACCCTCTTTCGATCCAGCTTGCTCAATTCGCCGACCGCCTCGACCGCCTGATCCTCGTTCTCGACGATGAAGCCGGTCACACCGTGCTCGATCACCTCAGGGACGGAGCCGGAGCGGTAAGCGATCACAGGCGTTCCGCAGGCCATCGCCTCGATCATGACCAACCCGAAAGGCTCCGGCCAATCGATCGGAAATAGCAGCGCGGCGGCCCTGTCGAGGAAGGCCTGCTTCTTCACGTCATCGACTTCGCCGACAAGCTGGATCTTCTCGCCATCGATTTGAGGCTCGAGGTGCTTCTTGAAATAGGCGGTCTCGGCGCGCGGAATCTTCGCGGCGATACGCAGAGGCATCCGGGCCGCGTGCGCGATGCGGATGGCGTCCTCCGGCCCCTTCTCGGCCGTCAGTCGACCGAGAAACGCCAGATAGGCTCCCTCCTCATAGGAGGGGCGCAACAGCTCCGACGGCAATCCATGCTGGATGGTTCCCATCCACTTCGCGTCCGGAAGCGGCAGGCGCTGATGATCGGAGATCGACACGAAACCAGCCTCGGGGAATTGCCGAACCAATTCGGGCAACCCAGGCAAGTCGAGGCGACCGTGCATGGTCGTCATGAACGGCACGCCAAGCCGACTGAGCAACGGGAGTTGCAGCCAGTCGATATGCGCGTGGATCACATCGAAATCCCTCGCCCGCTTCGCGATCGCTTCCAGCAGCATTGCGTTGGCTGCACCCGGATCCGCGCCCTTTCGGCCGAGTCGCAGCGCGCGTGGCCATACCGGGTGAAGCTTGCCAGTCGTGCGGGAGTCGCCGCTCGCAAACAGCGTGACGTCATGTCCAAGCTTGACGAGCTCATCGACCAGCCAGGCCACCACCCGCTCGGTGCCGCCGTAGAGCTTTGGAGGGACGCTTTCGGCCAAGGGAGCAAGCTGAGCGATGCGCATGACAGCCCGCCGCTATACCGCTGACCGGACGATCAGCACGATGGTCGCGGACAGGAGGTTCGAGATCGCGAGCAGCGTCCACTGCGGCCTCGCGCTTGCGCTCGCCAGGCGGCACGCGAGGCTCTCAATCAGGCTCAGCATGAGTCGTCCGAAAGCCGCTCGAGATAGGCAAGCCCGAAACCCGTGAGCTCCTGGGCATCGCCGTTACTCTGGCGCGCTTCCCGTCTCCCTCGCAAATGACGCTCGAGCAGGCAGCGACGGCCGTCTGCGGCATCGACATCGCGATGCTGGGCGCGGTACACGCACCAAGCGGTATCGACCGCCGTTCGTAGCGGGTCGTCGTCGACCATCTTCCCAGCTCCCACTGGAGATATCCATGGGACGCCAACTCGTCGCGACGGCGGAAGTTTCCAGTTTTTCCCGAAAGTCTAATCCTGCCCGCAAGGCGAGCGCAGCAAGCGCTCACTGCCTGCGCGTGCAAATCAGGCGGCGCGGCGAGCGGCCATCTCCAGGGCGAGGAGCAACGCGGCGTGGCTGGCGCCGATCGAAGCGATGCCCTGCCCTGCGATGTCGTAGGCGGTGCCGTGCGCGGGCGTGCAGATCGGGAAGGGGAAGCCGCCGAGCATGGTCACGCCGCGATCGAAGCCCATCAGCTTCATCGCGATCTGGCCCTGGTCGTGATACATCGTCAGCACCGCATCGAAGGCGCCGGCTTTGGCGCGCAGGAAGACGGTGTCGGCCGGGAACGGTCCCTCCGCGGCGATGCCCTCGCGCTGACCGGCCGCGACCACGGGCGCGATGATGTCGATCTCCTCGCGACCGAAATTGCCGCCGTCGCCAGCATGTGGATTGAGACCGGCCACCGCGATCCGCGGCCGCGCGAAGCCGGCGTTGCGCATGCAGGAATCGGTCAGCTTGAGCGCGCGATGGATGCGTTCGCTGGACAGGTTTGCAGCAACGTCCCTCAGCGGGATGTGCGAGGTCACCCGCGCGTTCCAGAGCCGGTCCAGCACGTTGAACTCGCTCGCCGCCGACTTGAGTCCGACCACCTCCGCAGAGAATGCGATCTCGTCGTCGTACTCGGCGCGCGCGAGCCGCATCGCCTGCTTGTTGAAGGGGGTGAAGCAGACCGCATCGACATGGCCGTCGCGGCCGAGCTCGAGCGCGTTTTTGTAGTTGGCCAGCGCGAACCTGCCGCCGGCAAAGGTCGCGGTCTTCGGCTCGACCTCCTTGGGATCGAGATGGCCGAGATCGACAAACAGCGCCTCGCCCTTCGCCGCGCGAAGATCGGCCCCCTGCTCCGACATCTTCAGCGCCGGCTTGACGCCGGCAATGCGCGCGCCCTCCTCGAAGATGCGGCGGTCGCCGATCACGACGAGCTGGCAGCTCGCGCGGATGTCGTCCTGCGCCACCAGCTTGGCCGTCAGCTCCGGGCTGATGCCGGCGGGGTCTCCCATGGCCAATGCAATCAGCGGCTTTGCGGTCATATGATCACCTTCTCCTGGGCCGTCGTTTCGGTCGCGGGGGATGCGGGTTTGCGCCAGAGGCGCGCGAGCTGCAGCACGAGCGGAAGCAGCAGCAGCGCGATGCCGGCCATGATCAGGCATGTCACCAGCTTGTTCGCGAAGAAGATCCCGAGCGATCCCTTCGACATCAGCATCGACTGCCGGAACGCATCCTCGGCCTTGTCGCCGATGACGATGGCGAGCACGAGCGGCGCCAAGGGATAGAACAGCTTCTTGAAGAGATAGCCGACGATGCCAAAGCCGAGCATCATGACCACGTCGAGATAGGAGTTCGACACCGAATAGGCGCCGACGACGCAGATGATCACGATCAGCGGGGCGATGACGACGAAGGGAATCCGCATCAAGGCGGCAAACACCGGAACGGTTAGCAGGACCAAGGCGACGGCGACGATGTTGCCGACATACATCGAGGCGATCAGGCCCCAGACGAAGTCCTTCTGGTCGACGAACAGCATCGGCCCGGGATTGAGGCCCCAGATCATCAGCCCGCCCATCATGACGGCCGCGGTCGCCGAGCCGGGAATGCCGAGCGAGAGCATCGGCAGCAGCGCGCTGGTGCCGGCGGCATGGTCAGCCGTCTCCGGCGAGATGATGCCTTCGACCTCTCCGGTGCCGAAATAGCGGCCGCGGCGCGAGAAGCGGCGGGCAATGCCATAGCTCATGAAGGAGGCCGCGGTTGGCCCGCCTGGCGTGATCCCCATCCAGCAGCCGATTGCGGCGCTGCGCAGCAAGGCAACGCCATGCCGCGGCAGGCGGCCGACCGCGCGGAACACCTCGCGCCAGTCGATCTTCGAGGACACCGCGCGGGCATGGAATTCCTCTTCGACCGCAACCAGCAGCTCGCCGATGCCGAACAGGCCCATCACCGCGACGACGAAGCTCACGCCCTTGACGAGTTCATCAACGCCCATGGTGAGGCGGACGCTGCCAGAGACGGTGTCGATGCCGATCGCGGCGATCGCAAAGCCGATCGCGAGCGCCACGACGGTCTTGATCGGCGCGGCGCCGCCCATGCCGACGAAGCTGGCAAAGGCCAGGAAATAGACGGCAAAGTATTCCGCCGGCCCGAAGGCGAGCGCGACCTGCGCCACCCAGGACGCGAGGAAAGTGATCAGGATGACGCCGATCAGCGCGCCGAAGGCGGCCGAGCCGAAGGCGGTGGCGAGCGCCGTGGTCGGCCTTCCGTCACGCGCCATCGGATAGCCGTCGAAGGTGGTCGCGACCGACGACGGCTCGCCGGGAATGTTGAACAGGATCGAGGTCACCGAGCCGCCGAACAACGCGCCCCAATACATGCTGGAGAGCAGGATGATCGCCGACACCGGCTGCATGCCGAAGGTCAGCGGCAGGAGCAGCGACACCCCATTCGGCGCACCCAGCCCCGGCAGCACGCCGACGAGAATGCCGAGCAGCACGCCGACGACCATCAGCACCAGGTGCGGCACGGTGACCGCGATGGTGAAGCCGTGGAGGAGTTCGCTGAGATTGTCCATCGGCCCTCCGTCAGAACCCGAGGGCGGCTGCGAGCGCGCCGTGCGGCAAGCTCACCTGGAACATGCGCTCGAACACGACGTAGAGCGCGAGTGCCGTCGCCGCCGCCATGGCGAGCGCGCGCGGCACGGATTGGTGCCTGGGGATCGCCAGCACCGCGAAGACATACAGCGACGAGGCGACGTACATCCCGGCGAGGGGAATCGCGGCTACGAAGATCGCGGCGGGCACGAACAGGCCGGCGAGCCGGCGCAGCTCGATCGGCGTGATCGCGATGGGAACGTTTGCCAGGGACGCAACCGGCAGCACGCCCCGCACCAGGTTGTAGAGGCTGCCGAGCACGATGATGATGCCGGTCAGGAACGGGAACGTGCCGGCGTCCACGCCCGCGCTCGACCAGCCAATGCCGTTGTCGAGGCTCGACACCACGACGGACACCCCGAAGCCGCCGGTGAGCACGGCAGTCGCAAGTTCAAGCGCGCGGCGTGAGATCATGGGGGGCTCCGCTCAGGCCGCGTACAGCGGTCGATTATCACGCACGCACTTTCCCAGCGCTCGGTGTCGTCCCGGCGAAAGCCGGGACCCATAACCCCAGGGAGGAGTTTGACGAAGACTCGGAGTTGAATTCGCATCGGTACGACGACCGTCGCCTATGGAGAGATCACGCGGTATGGGTCCCGGCGCCTCCGCGCGCAATTGCGCGCTAGGCTGGGACGACAGCGGAGTTTGAGGCGCGCCCCGCCTCACTTCACCAGCCAGCCCTGCTCGCCCGCCACCTGCTTGACGTGTTCGAGGTCCTGCTTGATGAACTTGTCGAACTCGACACCCGTCAGGAACGTGTCGACCTGGGAGGTCTTCTCGATGTAGTCCTTCCACTCCGGCGTCGCCTGCACCTTCTTCATAAGATCGACATAGAACGCGGCCTGGTCCGGCGTAACCTTGCCGGGCAACCACACCGTGCGCGGCTGCTCATATTGCTTGATGTCGAGCCCCTGCTCGACGCAGGTCGGAACGTCGCCCCAGCCTTCGGTCGCGGTGACCTTGGCGCCCTGCGGCAACCGCTTCGGGCTGAAAACGCACAGCGGCCGCTGCGTGCCGCCGCGCCATTGCCCGAGGCTTTCGCTGGGATTGTTGACGTGGGAGTCAAGATGTCCGCCGGCGAGCTGCACGGCGGTCTCGGCGCCGCTCTTGAAGGGGATATAGGTCAGCTTGACCTTGCCGGCCTTCTCGATCATGCGCGTCAGCACCTCGTCGGTGTCCTTCGACTGGGCGCCGCCCATCTTGAACTCGCCCGACCCGGCCGCCTTCAGATAGTCACCCGCCGTCTTGTAGGGTGCGTCCTGCTTGACCCAGAGCAAAAACTCGTCCTGCGCCATGGCCGCTACGGGCGTGAGATCGGTGTAGTTGAAGGCGACCTTGGAGACGAGCGGTTGCTGCCACGCGTTCGAGGTGCCGAAGATGACCTTGTAGGGATCGCCGGCGGAGGCCTTGCCGTAGACATAGCCTTCGGCTCCGCTGCCACCGCCCTTGTTGACGACGACGATCGGCTGCTCCGTCAGCTTGTGCTTGGTGATGATGTTCTGCACCGCGCGCGCGAGATTGTCGGTCCCGCCGCCGGGCCCGGCGGTGGCGACGAACTCGATCGGCTTTTGCGGTTGCCAGGCGCTGAGCGCCGGCATCGTGCCGGCGAGCATCGTCGCGGCTGCGGAGAGCATAAATATCGACGTCCGACCCATGATTTCCTCCAGCTGATTTTTGTCTCTTATTGTTGTCCGTCCTATCGACGTCCGATCAGGCGACGCGCTCCTCGCGCCTTCCTGATGCCAGGACGATTGCGCCTTCTTTTTCGAGCGCTTCGATCTGCTTCTGGTCGAACCCGTACTCGGCCAGCACCTCGCTCGTATGCTCACCATAGACCGGCGCGCCCGAGAGGACTTTGCCTGGGGTCTCCGAAAACTTGACGGGAAGACCGATCGTCTTCACCGGGCCGAGCGTGGAATGCTCGACCTCGACGACCATCTCGCGCGCCAGAGTCTGGGGATCGCTGAGCGCCTCCAGCATGTCGTGCACGGGTCCGCAAGGCACGCCCTTCTCGTCCAGCGCCGCGAGCCAGTGCGCCCGCGATTTCGTGCGGAAGCGCTCGCTCAGGACCGCTTCGAGCACCTTCAGATTGGCCATGCGGTCGGCGCCGGTGACGAAGCGCGGATCGGCGGCGAGTTCGCTGGCGCCAAGGGCTTCCAGCATCAAGAGCCAGTGCTTTTTGTTGGCGCCGCCGACCACGAGCCAGCCGTCGGACGCTTCGAACGCCTGATAAGGCGCATTGAGCGGATGGGCCGAGCCCATCGCGCGCGGCGCGGTCCCTGCGGCGAGCGCAATGGTCGACTGCCAATAGGTTTGCACCAGGGCGGCTTCATAGAGCGAGGTCTCGACCCACTGCCCCTCGCCGGTCTTGAGGCGGTGCGTATAGGCCGCGAGGATGCCCATGCTGGCGAGCAGGCCAGCGGTGATGTCGGACAGCGGCGGGCCACATTTGACGGGCGGCCCATCGGGGCGCTCGCCGGTAAAGCTCATGATGCCGCTCATGGCCTGCGCGACGAGATCGAAACCGCGGCGGTGCTTGTAGGGGCCGGTGCGGCCGAAGCCCGACAGCGAGCAGTAGATCAGCGCCGGGAATTGCTCGTGCAACGCCTCGTAGCCGAAGCCGAGGCGCTCCATCGCGCCCGGCGCAAAGTTCTCGACCAGCACGTCGGCATCAGCGATCAGCCGCCGCAGCACCTGCTTGCCGCCCTCGGTCTTCAGATCCAGCACGATGCCGCGCTTGTTGCGGTTCATCATCAGGAAGGAGGCCGCCTCCTCCCCGATCTTCGGCGGCACCGAATGGCGGGTATCGTCGCCGTTCGGCGATTTCTCGATCTTGATGACGTCGGCGCCCATGTCGGCGAGCATCAGGGTGCAGGTCGGCCCGGCCATGACATGGGTGAGGTCGACGACCCTAAGGCCGGCCAGCGGTCCCGAACGGCGCGAGTTGGATTGCGATCGATCGCTTTGCATGGGGCCCGTCCTATTGACCGCGCCACTGCGGAGCGCGCTTGTTGAGGAAAGCATCGAGCCCTTCGCGAAAATCCTGGCTCGTGTAGCACATCAGGATGAGGTCCTCGCCTTCGTCCCTTGTCAGCCGCCGTTGCAGGCGGGCCACCGCCTGTTTGGTCGCATTCAGCGTCAACGGCGCATGACTGGCGACGAGCCTGGCGACCTCGTCGGCGCGCTTGTCCAGCGCGGCAAGATCCTCGACCACTTCGCCGAGCAGCCCAACGCTTGCAGCCTCCGCGGCGTCGACGAGGCGTGCGGTGAAGATCAGGTCCTTGACGCGCGCAGCGCCAATGAGTGCGGTGAGACGGCTGACATTGGACATCGACAGGCAATTGCCAAGTGTTCGGGCAATGGGAAAACCGATCTTCGCGCTTGCCGTGCCGATGCGCAGGTCGCAGGAGGCGGCGATGCCGGCGCCGCCGCCGGTGCAAAAGCCGTTGATCGCCGCGATGGTCGGCACGCGGCACTGTTCGAGCGTGTTCAGCACCCGATCGATGCGGTTCTCGTAGTCGATCGCATCCTGCGGCGTCTTGAACTCGCGGAACTGATTGATGTCGGTGCCGGACGCAAAGGCCTTGTCGCCGGCTCCGCGCAGCACCAGCACCTTGATCGCATGATCGCTGTTGGCCTCCTCGCAGATCGCAGCGAGCCGCTCGTACATGGCGAAGGTGAAGGCGTTGCGGGCCTGCGGACGGTTGAAGGTGATCCGCCCGATGCCGTCATTGCATTCAAAAACGAGGTCGTCTGCCTCCATCGCCAGGTCCATTTTCTCATATCCTCTTGTTTTTTACATTTTTGAATGCAAAATCTGCGATTAGCAAGCTGGAACTTCAGAACACCAATCGATTATCCCAGTTTTGCATTCAAAATTGGAGCGCTGGTCCCCATGCTTCACGAGGAAGTCGTCGGCCGTATCCGCGCCATCCTGCTCGATGGCGAAATCCCGCCTGGCGCGCGGATTCCCGAGCGCGAGCTATGTGAACGGTTGGAGATCTCGCGCACGCCGCTGCGCGAGGCGCTCAAGGTGCTTGCCGCCGAAGGCCTCGTGCAGCTGTTGCCGCATCGCGGCTCACGCGCAGCAAAACTGACCGACAAGGACATGCGCGACCTGTTCGAGGTCTGCCAGGGCCTGGAGGCCCTCGCCGGCGAGCTCGCCTGCGAGCGCATCACGGACGCCGAGATCGACGAGATCGCCGCCGCGCATGCGGCCATGGTGCTGCATTATCGCGACGGCGATCTGATCCAGTACTACCGCGGCAATCGCGCCATCCACGAGGCCATCGTCACCGCAGCCGGAAATCCCGTGCTCGCGGGGCTCTACACATCAGTAACAGCGCGCATCCGGCGCGCGCGCTACGTCACGCCGATGACGCCGCAGCGCTGGGCGCTCGCCGTGAAGGAGCATGACGCCATCCTGAACGCGCTCCAGCGCCGCGACGGCGCCGGCCTCTCTCACATTCTGCGCGCGCATCTCCGCCACAAGCGCGAGGAAGTGTTGCAGGCGGGCTTTGCCGAGACGGAAGGGACCGATCTCATGCTGAGAATTGCGTAAGACGCAATTCGCGTTGTCCTGGCCAGCGGAGCGCGCGTCCACACGCGGCCGGCCCGCTGCCGCGGCTCGTTCTCGCTCCGCGTGAATCTGCGCACTAATTCCACTTGCTAGCTTGTCGCGGCCGGAGCAGCATACTTCTCTGCCGACCTGCGGCCGCGCGGCCGATCAGGCCGGTCCCCACGCGCGAACAATCGCGCAAAACAAAAGACAAAAGCGAGGAAACGCATGACAGTCGATGTCTCCCGTCGATCCCTACTCGCGCTTGGAGCGGGCCTTGGTGCCAGCGCCATGCTCGGCACCAGCGCTATGGCGCGGGCACCCAAGCTTGGCACCCAGACTCCCTATTGGCACCGCTTCGTTCTCGGCGATGCCGAGGTCACCGTCGTGTCCGACGGGCCGCTGCCGCTCGGCGATCCCTCCGGAACCTTCACCGGCGTTCCCAAGGAAGAGGTGAAGAAGATGCTGGCGGACAATTTCCTGTCGCCGGACAACGTCGTGCTCGAACAGAACTCGCCGATCGTGAACACCGGCGACAAGCTCATCCTGTTCGATACCGGCATGGGCTCATCGAAGATGTTCGGCGCCAGCACCGGCCGGCAGCAGAAGAGCATGACCGAGGCCGGCATCAAGCCGGGGGACATCGATGCCGTGGTGTGCTCGCATGCCCATATCGACCATATCGGCGGCATCGTCGACGAAGGCGGCAAGCCGCTGTTTCCGAACGCGCAGATCTACATCTCACAGACCGATTTCGACTTCTGGACCGACGAAGGCAAGCTCGGCAGCCCGGCCAAGGACTTCGTGGTTCACGCCCGCAAGAATCTGCTGCCGGTCCGCGACAGGATCGTGTTCTTCAAGGACGGCCAGGAATTCCTGCCGGGGGTCCAGGCGATCTCCGCGCCCGGTCACACCGTCGGCCACACCATCTTCATGGTGTCGTCGGCCGGCAAGTCCTTCGCCTTCCTCGGCGACCTCTCGCACCATTCCGTGCTGCTGCTCGAGCGGCCGCGCATGGAATTCTCCTACGACACCGACCCGAAGCAGGCGGCGGAATCGCGCGTCAAACTGCTGACGATGCTGGCGGCCAACAAGACCCCGGTGATGTCCTATCACTTTGCCTGGCCAGGCTACGGTCATGTCGCCAAGGCCGGTGAGGGCTTCCACTATTATCCCGAACCGATGCAGATGACGCTGTAGGTTCTCGAGATCAGGTCCGGGCGGCGCGTGCCGTCCGGACCATTGCTGGCCGCGTACATCCTATCGAGATGCCGGCTAGCAGCCGAGCCTATCGGCGATCCCGCCAAAGTCCTTGGCGACGATGTCCCAATTGCCGGTGGCTTCGAAATCGACCTTTTGGAGCGGACCGTACTCCGTCGGCCGTGCGACGAACGCGGTCTTCAGCCCGTTCTTCTGGGCGGCCGCGAGATCGCCGTTGTGGGCGGCGACCATCATCACCTCCTCCGGCTTGAGGCAAAGCAGCTTTGCTGCGCCGAGATAGGTCTCGGGATCGGGCTTGTAGTGCTCGAACAGTTCGGCCGACATGATGAGGTCCCAAGGCAGGCCAGCGAACTTCGCCATGTTGGTGAGCAGCGCGACATTGCCGTTCGACAGCGGCGAGATCACGAATTTCGACTTCAGCCGCGTCAGGCCCGCGACGCTGTCCGGCCAGGGATTGAGGCGATGCCAGCCCTTGGTGAGATGATCGAGATCGGCCTCGGTGAGGCCCTTGATCGCGAACTGCTCGACCAGCTTCTCCAGCGAGCGGCGGTGCAGATCGTCGAGCATGACATAGCCGCGCTCGGGATGTCTGCGCACCTCGTCCATCGAGGCCATGTACATGCCGCGCCAGCCATCGACCAGAGCGGTCCAGTCGGCGCTAATGCCGCGCTGCCTGCTCCACCACATGAAGTCGGAGATCAGGCTGGTGCGCCAGTCCACGACGGTGCCGAACACGTCGAACACCAGGGCTTTGACGGCGGAGAGTTCGGACATGGCGCTTCCTCGTGTTCTTATCGTTGGTCATTCCGGGGCGCGCGGAGCGCGAACCCGGAATCCATATCGCCTCAGACTCTGCCACCCTATGGATTCCGGGCTCGACGCTTTGCGTCGCCCCGCAATGACGGGCAGTTATCCTTACTTAGTCCAGATGGAACTTCGCCAGCTCGCGATGCTCGGCCTTGATGTAGCGCACGGTGCCGGTGACGGAGCGCATCACCACAGTTTCGGTCTCGATCACGCCGTCCTTGCGGAATTTGACGCCCGAGAGCAGCGAACCCGTGGTGACGCCGGTGGCGGCGAACAGGCAGTCGCCGCGCGCCATGTCCTCGATACCGTAGATCATCTTGGGATCGTTGACGCCCATCTTGGCCGCGCGTTCACGCTTCTCGTCGGAATCGAGAATGAGACGGCACTGCATCTGGCCGCCGATGCAACGCAGTGCCACGGCCGCGAGCACGCCTTCCGGCGCGCCGCCGGTGCCGAGATACATGTCGACGCCGGTATTGTCGGGATCGGCGCAATGGATCACGCCGGCGACGTCGCCATCGGTGATCAGGCGCACGGCAGCGCCGGTCGAGCGTACGCTCTCGATGATGCTGGCATGGCGCGGGCGATCGAGCACGAGAACCGTGATGCCGTCGGGCTGGACGCCCTTGGCCTTGGCGAGACGGCGGACGTTGTCGGCCGGCGTTGCATCGAGATCGACGACGCCCTTGTTGTAGCCCGGCCCGATCGCGAGCTTCTGCATGTAGACGTCGGGGGCGTGCAGCAGCGTGCCGCCGTCGGCCATCGCCATCGTGGCGATCGAGCCCGGCATGTTCTTGGCGCACAGCGTGGTGCCTTCGAGCGGATCGACCGCGATGTCGACCTGGGGGCCGGCGTTCAGGCCTACCTTCTCGCCGATGAAGAGCATCGGCGCCTCGTCGCGCTCGCCCTCGCCGATCACGATGGTGCCCTCGATCGGGAGCTTGTTGAGCTCGCGGCGCATCGCATCCACCGCAGCCTGGTCGGCGGCCTTTTCATTGCCGTGCCCGCGCAACCGCGCCGACGACACTGCCGCCCGCTCTGTCACCCGCACGATCTCCAGCGTAAGGATGCGCTCGAGCAACGCGTGCGGCGGGACTGAAATATGGGTCGACATCGGCTCACTCCTTCGAAACGTTTGGGACGGAAATCTCCGTCCGTATCAACTCGTAACACCCACAGTTCGTTCGAACCGTGTCAATTCTTCTCGATTCGTATCACCTGCGGCCTTCCGCTGATCACCTTGTCCTTCTGCACGGCGGCGAGCGCGCGGCGCACCGCGTCCTCATGCGTCGCATAGGTGATCAGGATGACGGGCACAGGAACCGCCTTGCCGTCGGCTGGCGCAGCGCCGCCATTGGGATGACGCTGCACGATCGACTCGATCGAAATCTTCTGCTCTGCCAGCCGCGTCGCGATCGCAGCCGCGGTGCCGGGGAAATCGCGCGCCAGAAGGCGGATGTAATAGCCGCCCTCGTGCCGCTCCATCGGCGCCTTCTTGGTGTCGCGCAAATGAGAAATGGGCCGGCCGAACGGATTGGCGCGGATTCCGCGCGCGACATCGGCGATATCGGCGACGACGGCGGATGCCGTCGCGGCACCGCCGGCGCCGGGGCCGACCAGCGTAATCGGCGGAATGCCCTCGCCGTCGATTGTGACCGCATTGGTGACGCCCATCACCTGCGCGATCGAGGAGGATTTCGGAACCATGGTCGGATGCACGCGCTGCTCGATGCCCTTGGCGGTGCGCACCGCAACGCCGAGCAGCTTGACGCGGTAGCCGAGATCGGCCGCCGCGCGCAGATCTTCCGGCGCGATGGAGGAGATGCCTTCGACATACACCGCGCTTTGAGCAACTTTCGTGCCGAAAGCGAGGCTGGCGAGAATGGCGAGTTTTTGCGCGGTGTCATGGCCGTCGACGTCAAAGGACGGGTTGGCTTCGGCATAACCGAGCCGCTGCGCATCCGCGAGGCATTCGGCGAAGGACAGGCCTTCCTGCTCCATCCGGGTCAGGATGTAATTGCAGGTGCCGTTGAGGATGCCATAGACGCGGTTGACGCCGGTTCCGGCAAGTCCCTCGCGCAACGTCTTGATGACGGGGATCGCGGCGCCGACCGCTGCCTCGTAATTCAGCGCACCGCCGTGCTTTTCAGCGCCTTTCGCCAGTTTCAAACCGTGCTTCGCGAGCAGCGCCTTGTTGGCGGTGACGACCGACTTGCCGGCGCTGAGCGCGGCCTCGACGGCCGACAGCGCGGGATCGCCGGCGCCGCCCATCAGTTCGACGAAGCAATCGATGCCGGGATGCGTGGCCAGTGCCATGGGATCCTTGACCCATTCGACGCCGCGCAGGTCGATGCCGCGCTTCTTCGCCTTCGAGCGCGCGGTGACGGCGACGACGCGGATGCCGCGGCCGCTGCGGCCTGCGAGCACGCGGGCCTGCGTTTCAATCAGACGGACAACTTCGGCGCCCACGGTGCCGAGCCCCGCTATGCCCACTTTCAGGGGTGCAACCATGATGACTTAGAAAACCTGCCGAAGAGAACTTAACGCCGATTGGCGAGCGGAACGACGTTGTGCAACGTTTCGATGCCGCTTTCAAGGAAGCGTCGCACGCCGCGCGCGGCCTGCCTGATCCGTTGCTCGTTTTCCACCATGGCGATGCGGACATATCCTTCACCATGCTCGCCGAAGCCGACGCCGGGCGAGACCGCAACGCCGGATTTCTCCACCATCAGGGTCGCGAATTGCATGCTGCCGACGCTGCGGAAGGCTTCGGGCAGCGGCACCCAGGCAAACATCGAGGCCTCCGGCGGTGGGATCTCCCAGCCGGCGCGACCGAACGATTCCACCAGCGCATCGCGGCGCTTGCGGTAGGTGTCGCGCATCTCCTTGATGCAATCGTCCGGACCGTTCAGTGCGGCGGTCGCCGCGACCTGCACCGGCGTGAAGGCGCCGTAATCGAGATAGGATTTGACGCGGGCGAGCGCCGCGATCACGCGCTCATTGCCGACGGCAAAACCCATGCGCCAGCCGGCCATCGAATAGGTCTTCGACATCGAGGTGAATTCGACGGTGACGTCCATCGCGCCGGGCACCTGGAGCACCGAGGGCGGCGGATTGTTCTCGTCGAAATAGACCTCGGCATAAGCGAGATCGGACAGGATCAGGATCTCGTGCTTCTTCGCGAAGGCGACGAGGTCCTTGTAGAAGTCGAGGCTCGCCACATAGGCGGTCGGGTTCGAGGGATAGCAGACGACGAGCGCGAGCGGCTTAGGAATCGAATGCACGATCGCCCGCTCCACCGCCTCGAAGAACTGCGGCGTCGGCTCGGAAGGCACCGAGCGGATCACGCCGCCCGCCATCAAAAAGCCGAAGGCGTGAATCGGGTAGCTCGGGTTCGGACAGAGGATGACGTCACCGGGCGCGGTGATCGCCTGCGCCACGTTGGCAAAGCCCTCCTTCGAGCCCAGCGTCGCGACGATCTGGGTATCGGGGTTGAGCTTCACGCCGAAGCGGCGGGCGTAGTAGCCAGCCTGGGCCCGGCGCAGTCCGGGGATGCCGCGAGACGCCGAGTAGCGATCGGTGCGCGGCTTGCCCAGCGTCTCCTTCAGCTTTTCCAGCACATGCGAGGGGGCCGGCAGATCCGGATTGCCCATCCCGAGGTCGATGATGTCGGCGCCGGCATTCCGCGCGGCCGCCTTGGCCCTATTGACCTGCTCGAACACGTAAGGCGGAAGGCGGCGGATGCGGTAAAATTCTTCCATGGCTCTCTGGGCTCCGGGGCAACCGGTCAGGACAGAATCGACAGGCCGGGACGGCGCTTCGGAAAGGCGTCCATTTTCGTCGTGAAAATTACTCAAAATCAAATGCTTAGAGCAATCATCGACGACAAAGACTGAAGTCGTTCGCCCTGACTCTCGGCTGAACCGTGGTCTTTTAGCACGGCAAGGCGGGGGCGCCAGCGATTACCTTGGAGCGGCTCATTTCGCATCCTTGCCGGCGACGGCCTGGCGATCGCGCGCGGCAGCGAGCTCAGCCTCGATCTTGGCGCGCTGCTCCGGCGGGATGACCGCTTGATCGCGATCCGGCGGCAGGTCGTGCACCGGCAGATAGGTGCCGGGCTCCCTGGGATGCGCCTGCGCGTCCGTAGGCGTCATATCCGCGAGCTGACTCGAGCAGCCGCCGACGGCGAGCGCCGCGATCAGCAGCGCGCCGCGGATCGGCAGCGTCTTTTGCAGGTCCCACAACGCCAACACTTGGGAAATCCCCTACTCGTCCCAAAGCACGGCCCCGGGCAACCTTACCCAAGACCGCGCCCAAGCTCAAACCATTGCTGCCCAAATGGTGCGAGCGAGAAAACAGCCAATGCCCACCAAGCCGAGCGGTGCGGCCCGAATGTGACGGAACCAAGAAGATTTGTCGCAGTGCAACACATCTTCGAGAGTGTTTAACGTCAAACATGCGAGCTTCGCGGTGACGAATACGGAATGAATCGTTACTGTTCTGCTCATGAATATGGCCACGACCGATACGCCCAAACCCGAGACGAAGTTCGATGCGGAAGCCTTCGCGATGAATGTCGCGCGGGCGATGGAGAGCGGCGGCAAGGCACTGGCCGCTTACCTCAAGCCGCGCGAGAGCGGCGAGGTGCAGGATCGCCCGCCGCCCGAGCTCACCGAGGTCGTCAGGACCTTCACCTCGGTCGCCGAATACTGGCTGTCGGATACATCCCGCTCCTCCGATCTGCAGACCAAGCTCGCCAAGGACTATCTCGACCTCTGGGGCTCGGCGGTGCGCCGCATGGCCGGCCAGGACGCGCCGCCCGCGATCGCGCCCTCGCCGCGTGACAAGCGTTTTGCCGA
This sequence comes from Bradyrhizobium shewense, assembly GCF_900094605.1. GTDB lineage: Bacteria > Pseudomonadota > Alphaproteobacteria > Rhizobiales > Xanthobacteraceae > Bradyrhizobium > Bradyrhizobium shewense. The sequence continues at coordinate 222,065 of NZ_FMAI01000006.1, forward strand.
CCCGGAATGGAAGTCGAACCAGTTCTTCGATTTCGTGATGCAGCTCTATCTGCTCACGACCAAATGGGCTCAAGAGCTGGTGCGTGACGCCGAGGGGCTCGATCCGCAGACCCGCCGCAAGGCGGAGTTCTACGTCCAGCAGGTCATCAACGCGATCTCGCCGTCCAACTTCGTGCTGACCAATCCGGAGGTGCTGCGCGAAACGGTGGCCAGCAGCGGCGAGAACCTCGCCCGCGGCCTGAAGATGCTGGCCGAGGACATCGCAGCCGGCAAGGGCATGCTGAAGATCCGCCAGTCCAACCCGGACAACCTCGTCGTCGGCGTCAACATGGCGACGACGCCGGGCAAGGTGATCTACCAGAACGAGATGATGCAGCTGATCCAGTATTCGCCGACCACGGAGACGGTGCTGCGCACCCCGCTCCTGATCGTGCCGCCCTGGATCAACAAGTTCTACATCCTCGATCTCAAGCCGGAGAAATCCTACATCAAGTGGTGCGTCGACCAGGGCATCACCGTGTTCGTGATCTCATGGGTCAATCCCGACAAGCGGCTCGGCAACAAGAGCTGGGAAGACTACATGAAGGAAGGTCCGCTCACGGCGATGGACGTGATCGAGAGGGTCACGGGCGAGATGAAGGTGCACACCGCCGGCTATTGCGTCGGCGGCACCATGCTCGCGACCACGCTGGCCTGGCTCGCCGAAAAGCGCCGCCAGCGCGTGTCGTCCGCAACGTTCTTCGCGGCACAGGTCGACTTCACCCATGCCGGCGATCTCCTGGTGTTCGTCGACGAGGAGCAGATCACGGCGCTCGAGCAGGACATGAAGGCGGCCGGCGTGCTCGAAGGCTCGAAGATGGCGATGGCCTTCAACATGCTGCGCTCCAACGATCTGATCTGGTCCTACGTCGTCAGCAACTATCTGAAGGGGCAGCAGCCGAGCGCGTTCGACCTCTTGCATTGGAATTCGGACGCGACGCGCATGACCGCGTCGAACCACTCCTATTACTTGCGCAATTGCTATCTGGAGAACCGGCTCTCCACCGGCACGTTGGTGCTCGACAACACGCTGCTCGATCTCTCCAAGGTCAAGGTTCCCGTCTACAACCTCGCCACCCGCGAGGACCACATCGCGCCTGCTGAATCGGTGCTGTACGGCTCGCAGTTCTTCGGCGGTCCGGTGAAATACGTGCTGTCGGGCTCGGGCCACATCGCCGGCGTCGTCAATCCGCCCGCCTCGAACAAGTACCAGTACTGGACCAACGACAACATCAAGGACGTCAACGTCGCGCAATGGATGAAGGACGCCGTGGAGCACAAGGGCTCGTGGTGGCCGGACTGGCGCCAATGGCTGGGCGAGCTCGATCCGGAGCAAGTCCCGGCGCGCAGCGTCGGCAGCGACGCCCTGCCCCCGATCGAGGACGCGCCCGGCAGCTATGTCAGGGTCCGCGCATAGCGGAATCTTCCGCGCTTTTGTATAGACTCGCGCTCAACGCAGCGACGACAGAGGGGATCGAACCATGACGCGCGAATTGTTCTGGCTGACACTGACTGTGATCCTGACCGGGATCCTCTGGATCCCCTACACCATCAACCGGTGCCAGGTCCGCGGCCTCAGTGGCGCGTTGGCCAACCCCTCGCGCGGCGACAAGCCGCAGTCGGAATGGGCGAACCGCCTGATGTTCGCGCATGACAATGCGGTCGAGAACCTCGTGCTCTTTGCGCCGCTGGTGCTGATCCTCAACGCGATCGACTATTCGACAAAATGGACCGTGCTCGCCTGCGCCGTCTACTTCTGGTCCCGCGTCGCGCATCTCATCGTCTACGCGATCGGCATTCCCGTGTTCCGCACGCTGGCCTTCACCGTCGGCTTCCTCGCCCAGGCCGTGCTGGCGCTGGCGATCTTCAAGGTGGTTTGATTTCGTGTCCCGGACGCGCGAAGCGCGAGCCGGGACCCAAAACGCCGCAAACGAAGCAGAAAACATGGGCCCCGGCTCTGCAGCGCATCACTGAAGGAGTGCTGCGCTGCGTCCGGGGCACGAGACTGCCCTACTCCTCCGGCAATCCCAGCATCAGCCGCATGTTCTGCACGGCCGCGCCGGAAGCACCCTTGCCGAGATTGTCGAGCCGGGCGACCAGCACGGCCTGGTGATATTTGTCGCTGGCGAAGACGTAGAGCTCGAGCACGTTGGTCTCGTTGAGCGCCTCCGGCTCGATCCGGCCGCCTTTGGCCGCCTCGTTCTGAAGCGGCATCACCTTGACGTATTTCGAGCCGGCGTAACGCTTGGCGAGCGCAGCCTGCAGATCGGTACCACCGGGCTTGCCGGGCAGCGTGTCGAGCTGCAGCGGCACCGAGACCAGCATGCCCTGCCGGTAGTTGCCGACCGACGGAATGAAGATCGGCCGCCGCGTCAGGTTCGAATAGAGCTGCATCTCCGGCAGATGCTTGTGCTCGAAGCCGAGGCCGTAGAGCTCGAAGGATGGCGCGCTGCCGTCCTCGAAGCTCGCGATCATCGACTTGCCGCCGCCGGAATAGCCGCTCACCGCGTTGACCGCGACGGGGTAATCCTGCGGCAACAGGCCGGCATCGACGATCGGCCGCAGCAGCGCGATCGCGCCGGTCGGATAGCAGCCGGGATTGGAGACCTTCTTGGCGGCCTTGATCTTGCCGGCCTGATCCGGCGTCAGCTCGGGAAAGCCGTAGGCCCAGTCAGGCGCGACGCGGTACGCGGTCGAGGCGTCCAGCACCTTCGGGCCCGCAGCGCCCATGCTGTCGACCAACGCAACCGTTTCCTTGGCGGCATCGTCGGGCAGGCAGAGGATGACGAGATCCACCTCCTCCATCAGCGCCTTCTTGGCCGCGGGGTCCTTGCGCTTGTCGTCGGCGATCGTCTTCACGACGACGTCGTTCTGGAGCTTCAGCCGCTCGTTGATGCCGAGCCCGGTGGTGCCGGAGCCGCCGTCGACGAAGACGGTTGCGGGTTTGGCGGCAGCGCCCTTCGGGGCCTGTTTGATGTCAGCGAGGCTCATAGTGCGCTCCCTTCGAGCATGTTCGTGTCGTCGGCAAAAACCTGCGGCCTTGCCTGCCGCATCAAATGTGAGATCTGCTTGGCGTCGGCATCGCCGGCGCTGAGCGCATTCGCGATCGCCGCATAGTCGGCGTCCGATTTGTGCTGGTTGAGCTTGAAGCTGCCTTCGACCTCCTCAACCGTCATCACCAGACCCACGATCGCCTTCTTCATCGCTTCCAGCCGTCCGGCCGTCATCTTGTCCGATGTCCACGGCTTCTTCGGCAGCAGCCAGTTCTCGAACTTGTCGCTGAGCGTGTCGATCTGCACCGCCAGCTCGTCGTCAGACAACATCCGCACCGGCCCGCTCAGATGCACCGACTGGTAGAGCCAGGTCGGCACCTGGTCCGGCGAGACGTACCAGTCCGGCGATACATAGGCATCGGGGCCATTGACCGCGAGCAGCCAGGACACTGCGCCGTCCGCGAGCTTTAGCAGCGGATTGTGACGGGCGACATGAAAGGCGGCCTGCGGCGTGCCGTCAGCCGCATAGGTCAAATAGAACGGCAGCGGGGAAGCGACCGGTTTCTTGCCGTCAAAGGCGCACATGGTGCCGAAGCCGCGCTCTTCGGCGAACTTCAGGCTTGCGGCGCGGTCCTGCTTGAAAAAGGGTGGCGTGTACATCGTGGTCTCCTGCTGGGCCTCCTTGGGGGGCCGCCGGATCAGATCGCGCTGACAGGAGAGAGAATGCCGCGGATCGGATCCAGCGGCAAAGACGATGATCTCAAACGCGATCGACCGCCCAAACCGCTAAAGAGCGGCGGCGGCGACGGGCGAACAGGATGGTCGCGGCGTTGATCATGGCGCGCGGCTATAAAGCCAGATCAGGTTTCCGTCAAGGTTTCGGCGTCAGATCACCCGCCAGATCCATTCCATGATCTTGGCGAGCACGTCGCCGAACAGCAGGAGCACGGCCGACCAGATCAGGGCCGAGACGAAATTGGCGGCCTGGAAGCTCCAATAAGGCATCTCGAAGATGCCGGCCGCGAGCGGCACCGAGGCGCGCAAGGGGCCGAAGAAGCGGCCGATGAAGATGCTGGGGACGCCCCAGCTGCGCACGAAAGCCTCGCCTCTGGGCAGGAGTTCCGGATAGCGCGAAAGCGGCCACATCTGCGCGACCTTCTCCTTGTAGCGGTAGCCGAACCAGTACGAGACCCAGTCGCCGAGCGCCGCGCCGAGGCCGCCGGCGATCCAGACCGGATAGAAGCTGATGCCGCTCGCCCCGATCAGCGCACCGATCGCAACCAGCGCGCCCCAGGCCGGGATCAGCAGCGAGATGAAGGCCAGCGATTCCCCGAAGGCGAGCACGAACACGATCGGAGCCGCCCAGGCCTGGTGAACGCGCACGAAATCGGCCAGGGCGTGCGCAATCTGCTCCATCTAAAAAAAGCCTTCCCGCCCCGTCTCAAGGTGCTGCTCGATGAAAAAGACTGGTAAGCCAAGGGCTTGTGTGACATCAAGTCACAAAACTCGCTCGACGCGGACGGTCCGGTCAAATTGCCGGGAATTGCAGGGCCTGCGGCGTAAAATCGCCGGGATTGGCTCCCAACCAAACCGCCCGGCCCGCCCCGCGGTAACCTTTCCAAGTCAGAAGTGGCATAGTCGGCCTAACCGATTCGCCGCTGATGCGGCCCTCAAAGCGTATCAAGATATATGTCCAAGCAGTTGAAACCCAAAGCAAAAGACGATTTTTTCGGCGGCGATGAGCCAAAGCCTCGCGCGCCTGCCAAGGCGGCTTCGCGCGGAACCGGCGGCGAAGCCGACTACACCGCGGCCGACATCGAGGTGCTCGAAGGCCTGGAACCGGTGCGGCGCCGGCCCGGCATGTATATCGGCGGCACCGACGAGAAGGCGCTGCATCATCTGTTCGCCGAAGTCATCGACAACTCGATGGACGAGGCGCTCGCGGGACATGCGACCTTCATCGGCGTCGAGCTCTCCGCGGACGGCTTCCTGACCGTCACCGACAACGGCCGCGGCATTCCGATCGACCCGCATCCAAAATTCCCGAAGAAATCGGCGCTCGAAGTCATCATGTGCACGCTGCATTCGGGCGGCAAATTCGACTCCAAGGTCTACGAGACCTCCGGCGGCTTGCACGGCGTCGGCATCTCCGTGGTGAACGCCCTCTCCTCGTTGCTCGAGGTCGAGGTCGCGCGCAGCCAGAAGCTCTACCGCATGACGTTCGAGCGCGGACACCCCAAAGGCAAGCTCGAGGATCTCGGCAAGATCAACAACCGCCGCGGCACGCGCGTCCGCTTCAAGCCCGATACCGACATCTTCGGCGCCAAGGCTGCGTTCAAGCCGCAGCGCCTGTTCAAGATGACGCGCTCGAAGGCGTATCTGTTCGGCGGCGTCGAGATCCGCTGGAATTGCGCGCCCGAACTGCTCAAGGGCGTCGAGGACGTCCCGGCCGAAGCGACGTTCCACTTCCCCGGCGGCCTCAAGGACTATCTGGCGGCTGCAATTCACGCCGACACGCTGGTGCATCCCGACATCTTCTCGGGCAAGTCGGGCCGCAACGGCGCGCATGGCGCCTGTGAATGGGCGGTCGCGTGGACCGCGGATGCCGACGGCTTTCTCTCTTCCTATACCAACACCGTCCCGACGCCCGATGGCGGCACGCACGAATCCGGCCTGCGCAGCGCGCTGCTGCGCGGCCTGAAGGATCACGCCGAGCGCGTCGGCCAGGGCAAGCGCGCCTCGTCCATTACGTCGGAAGACGTGATGGTCGGCGCCGCCGTGATGCTCTCGGTGTTCGTGCGCGAACCCGAATTCCAGGGCCAGACCAAGGATCGTCTCGCCACCGCGGAGGCGCAGCGCATCGTCGAACAGGCGATGAAGGATCCGTTCGATCACTGGCTCTCGGGCAATCCGAACATGGCCAACAGGCTGCTCGATTTCGTGATCGACCGCGCCGAGGAGCGGCTGCGGCGCCGCCAGGAAAAGGAGACGGCGCGCAAGACCGCCGGCAAGAAGCTGCGCCTGCCCGGCAAGCTCGCCGACTGCACCGACGCCGGCACCGAAGGCTCCGAGCTCTTCATCGTCGAAGGCGACTCGGCCGGCGGCAGCGCCAAGCAGGCGCGCGACCGCAAGACCCAGGCCGTGCTGCCGTTGCGCGGCAAGATCCTCAACGTCGCCTCCGCCGGCAAGGACAAGCTGACGGCCAATGCCCAGCTCTCCGACCTCGTGCAGGCCATCGGCTGCGGCCAGCTCCTGCAATACCGCGAAGAGGATCTGCGCTATCAGCGCATCATCATCATGACCGATGCCGACGTCGACGGCGCCCACATCGCTTCGCTTCTGATCACCTTCTTCTACCGGCAGATGCCGCGGCTGATCGACGAAGGGCACCTCTTCCTCGCGGTGCCGCCGCTTTACAAGCTCACGCACGGCACCAAGTCGGTTTACGCGCGCGACGACAAGCACAAGGAAGAGCTGATCAAGAGCACGTTCAACGCCAACGCCAAGGTTGAGGTGAACCGCTTCAAAGGCCTCGGCGAGATGATGCCGGCGCAGCTCAAGGAGACCACGATGGATCCGAGCAAACGCACGCTGCTCAAGGTGGTGCTGCTCGCCGACGATCGCGACACCACGGCGGATTCGGTGGAACGACTGATGGGCACCAAGGCCGAGGCGCGCTTCGCGTTCATCTCGGACAAGGCCGAGTTTGCCAGCGAAGAGCTGCTGGACGTGTGAGTCCTCGGCGCTGTAGCGCTTCATCGAGAGCCCCGGCGAAAAGCCGGGGCTCTTTTGCTTTGCGGGGGTGACGACGTCGCTGCGGTCCGTACGGCTTTGAGCGATTCCCGGCACCGTCGTTGCGACTCGGCCAACGACTCACGGCGCTCAGGCGGAGGCACGACTGCCTCCATTTCGGACAAGGCGGGATTTACTAACGAAACCTTACCCGAGGTTGAATTCCAAAAAGCTCAGTAAGGCTTTGAATTTATGTGATTATTCCAGATTTCGACAGCCGCCACCGAAATGCCCGCGTATCGGCGTTTTCCGGCGACTGTGCCTGCCCGGCAACAGCATTCCGGCGAGAAACGTCTATAGTCCGGACATCAGATGACACGAACTTCAGTGCGCTCGCGCTGCTACACAGACCAAGGTTGGGGATTTTTATCATGAAGAAGGTTTTGCTCGCTCTGACCGCGGTTGCCGCGATGACCGGTTCGGCCTCGGCGGCCGATCTCGGTGCCCGTCCCTACGTGAAGGCCCCGATGCCGGCGCCCGTCGCGAACTGGACCGGCTTCTACGTCTTCGGCGGCGGCGGCGGCGGCCTCTCCAATGCCGACCAGAGCATCGTGGACACGGCGACCGGCACTCCGTTGACGATCACACAGCGCCAGGGCGGCTCCGGCTGGTTCGGCACCGTCGGCGCCGGTTACGACTGGCAGTTCAGCGGTACTTGGGTTGCCGGTGTGTTCGGCGACGCCCAGTTCGGCAGCATCCGCGCCACCATCCAGGATCCCATCTTCGGCATCACCGGCAACCAGAAGCTGGAAACCTCCTGGGCCGCGGGCGTGCGCCTCGGCTGGCTGGTCGCCCCGAACGTTCTCTCCTACGTCAACGGCGGTTACTCGGGCGCCCACTTCGGTCAGACCAACTTCACGACGCTGGGCGGCACTCCCGTGGGCGTCCATCTCGCCAGCTACGACCGTCACGGCTGGTTCGTCGGCGGCGGTGTCGAGAACAGCCTGAACATCTTCGGTATCACTTCGCCGGGCTGGTTCATGAAGACCGAGTATCGTTCGGCCTTCTACAACGCCAAAACCCAAACCGAGCTCTTGGATGGCACCAACGCGCCGCTCATCAACAGCGTCCGCGCCAACAGCTGGAACCAGACGATCTCGACCTCGCTGGTCTACCGCTTCAACTGGACCGGTCCGGTCGTCGCGAAGTATTGATCCGAACGCAAGTTCAGACGTCAAAGCCCCGGCATCGCCGGGGCTTTTTCGTTATGGACTGGTCGGCGACCAATGCTCGACTTCAGTGTCGTACGCAGCGAGCCGAACTCCGATCACTCACATAACATTGGTGATCGCCCGCCCCCGCATCGCGACATGCGCTGGGCTTCGCCGCGTTGGCTTCTGCCGGCGGCGCCATTGTATCCGAACCGAAGCTACGGTTACTGTGTGCCCCAAGCTTTCGTGGCCGCAGCAATCGTTCGTGCCGCGAGTCGCGACGGAAACGGACCGACGGGGAGGAATGCATGCGCAGATTTCTGCTTGTAGCAGGCCTGTTTGCCCTCGCCGTTGGGCTGCTCTGGATTGGACAGGGCACGGGTACGGTGCCCTGGCCGCGATCGAGCTTCATGGTCAACCAGCTGCATTGGGCCGCCTATGGCGCCGCCATGGCCGGCTTCGGGCTGGTGCTGATCTGGCAGAGCAACCAATAAAAGAAACCAGGGAATACAAGCATGACATCCAGCCGGTTCGAGCTCCGCGGCAAGGTCGCGATCGTAACAGGAGGCAATGGCGGCATCGGGCTCGGCATGGCGCGCGGCCTTGCCGATGCCGGCGCCGACATTGCCGTGGTCGGACGCAACGAGGCCAAGTCCAAAGCAGCAGTCGAAGATCTCAGGCAGCGCGGCGTCAAGGCGATCGCGGTTGCGACCGATGTCACCGACAAGGCCGCGATCGAAGCCATGATCGCGCGCGTGGTGAAGGATCTCGGCCGCATCGACATCCTCGTCAACAACGCCGGCATGAGCATCCGCAAGCCGCCGCACGAACTCGAGCTCGACGAGTGGAACAAGGTGATCGACACCAACCTCACCAGCGCCTTCCTATGCTCGAAGCTCGCTTATCCGGCCTTGAAGGCGTCAGGCAACGGCAAGGTGATCAACATCGGCTCGATGATGTCGATCTTCGGTGCGAGCTTCGCCACCGCCTACGCGGCAAGCAAGGGCGGCATCGTGCAGTACACGCGTGCCTGCGCCAATGCCTGGGCGCCCGACAACATCCAGGTCAATGCGATCCTGCCGGGCTGGATCGACACCGACCTCACCCGCGGCGCGCGGCAGCAGGTGTCGGGATTGCACGAGCGGGTGCTGGCGCGCACGCCTGCGGGGCGCTGGGGCGACATCGACGACTTCGCCGGCATCGCCGTGTTCCTGGCCTCGCCGGCATCGAACTTCGTCACGGGCACCGCGATCCCCGTCGATGGCGGCTTCTCGGTGATGGCCTGAGGCCGGGCCTGTCGGCCATTCAACAACGCAAAAAAAGAAGCCCCGGACAAATCCGGGGCTTTTGAATTTAGGCAGTGCTTTTTTTGATCGTTGGTCGCGTTGCGTCGTCGACGTGCTCAGTAACGGGCAATGACAGGTGCGTCGAACTTGTAGCTCGCGCGCACGACGGCCCACTGGATGTCGCGCGGCTTGGCGTCGAAGGTGTAATTCCCCGAGGTGCCGCCGAGCTGATAGGTCTGGCTGCCGAAGGCAGCGTAGTTGTATTCGAGGCCGACGATCCAATTGCGGGTGACGCCATATTCCCAGCCGGCGCCGACGGTCCAGCCGTTGGCCCAGTGGGTCTGTCCGCCCGAGCCCGACACACCGATGGTGTCGCTGACCGACAGACGGTTGTTCGCGCCGGCATAGCCGCCCTTGATGTAGAAGAGGTTGTTCTGCACGGCGAAGCCGGCGCGGCCGACCACGGTCGCGAGCACGTTGGTGCGCCAGGAGAACACGTCGTCGCCCGCACCGAACGCGGTGTTCGTGAACGAGCCCTTGTTGTCGAGGCCGGAGATCGTGCCTTCCATGCCGAACACGTAGTTGTTGGCTTGCCAGTTGTAGCCGATCTGGGCGCCGCCCATGATGCCCGCGCTGCGCTGACGATAGCCCTCGCCCGGGACGAGATCGCCGAACGGCGCACCGGTCCCGTTGTTAATGAACTGCTGGTTGGTCCATGCGCCGCCGATGTGACCGCCGACATAGAAACCGGTCCAGTTGAACAGGGGCTCCACATAGGCTGGCGCCTTCGTGTAGCGCGCGCCGAGATCGGCGGCGGAGGCCGCGCCCGTCGAAACCAGAGCGGTCGTGCAGGCGAAGGCGGCAATCAATTTGTTACGCATGGTACAGCCCCGTGTCCTTTGATGGACGCACGGTCACAGACGGGTGTTACTAAAATTCGAATCAAGAGAGTTAACGCGGCGCATGGGCACGCGCCGGTCCGCAAATCCGTCGGCGCTGTTGCACCCTCGCAACGCTGCACACGCGGTTTAACGCAGCATTATCCATACCGAATTCCCGCGCTACGCTGCCGGCGCAGCTTTCGAGTGCACGTGCTCGGGCCGCACGCCGAGCGCAAGCAGGCGCGCCGGAATGCCCTGCAGCCATGGCAGCGCGGTGATGAGGCGCACGATCAGCGGCACCTTGAGCGGCCGGTCACTGCCTTGCAAGGCGCCGCTGATGATCTTGTTCTGCACGATCACCTGCATTCGCTGCGTCATCTTCACCGGGAACTCGCGGCGACGGCGCACGGCATCGAGATCGCTCTCGGGCGGGCAGCCGTGCTGCATCTTGTCCGCCAGCAGATTGGCGGTTGCGACTGCATCCTGCACGGCGAGATTGACGCCGACGCCGCCGACCGGAGACATCGCATGCGCGGCATCGCCAATGCAAAGCAGACCCGGCCGCGTCCAGCGCGCCATGCGGTTGATCGCGACGGTCAGCAGCTTGACGTCGTCAAAGCTCTTCACGTCGGCGATGCCGGACCTGAGGATCGGGGCCATGCGCACGACGTCGTCGAGCAGCGCCTGCAGTCCCCTCGCCTTCACCGCCTCATGCTGTCCCTTGGCGATGACATAGGCGCACTGCCAATAGTCGCCGCGATCGAAGGTGATCATCATCTTGCCGGGCTCGACGCGCGCGAACACGCTTTCCGTCTCGTCGGCCTTGCGGCCGGCGCGGAACCACAGCACGTCCATCGGCGCGCCGATTTCCTCGACGACGAGGCCGGCGCGCTCGCGCACCGTCGAATGCCGGCCGTCGCAGGCGATGGTGAGATCGGCTTCGATGTCGATGATGCCGTCAGGCGTTTTCGCCCGCACCCCGGCGATCGTCTCGCCGCGGCGGATTAGATCGACCGCCTCCGTACTCATCATCACCTCGAGCGAGGCAAAGCGCCGGCCGGCCTCGCGCAGGAAATTCAAAAAATCCCATTGCGGCATGAAGGCGATGAAGGGGTATTTGGTGTGGAGCCGGCTGAGATCGGCGATGCGCACCGGTGTGCCGCCGAACAGGCCGTCCATCTTCTGTAGGCGTTGATGCGGCAGCTTCAGGAAGCCGTCGATCAGACCGAGCTCGTCCATGACCTCGAGCGTCGAGGGATGCACGGTGTCGCCGCGGAAATCGCGGAAGAAATCCGCATGCTTCTCCAGCACCACAACCTCGATGCCGGCGCGCCCCAGGAGATAGCCGAGCATCATGCCGGCCGGCCCGCCGCCGACGATGCAGCAACGGACCTTTTTCGTCCGGTTCGGTTGTTGGTCGGATGTCATTGCAGCCACGATCCGCGATGCGAGTAGCGATCAAGATATGGCGGGCAATGTAACGCCGATTCCGATCGAACGGCGCTTGAATGTGGATGCGCGATCTCCAACGCCGGCCGGCCGCTCAGATCACGCCGGCCCTTCCGATCCCGGGAATAAGCCGCGCGCCCTGTTGTTATCAGGACACGCGCCGAAGCTGCGATGCGGAAGAGAGCAAGCCGCGGGCCTAGCGTTGCTCGCGGCGAGGAGCCGCGTCTACCATCAGCCGCGCGCGTCACGCAGCCGGTCGCCACTTGCGCGGCAACGGAAAGGCTCGCACTGCGGCGGGCTCTCCTGCACGGGATCTAGACTATTTCTGATCCTCATTGCTGGTCCCGGTGCCCGGACTGCCGATCGGCAACCCGTTCGGCGCATGACCGACACCTGCGTTCCGTCCAGCTTGCGCGGCCGCTGGCGAGGTGCCGTTTGCAGTCGGGGACTGAGCGTTCGGATTGTTCAAGCCGGTATTGGTGTTGACGTTGGCACCGGTGGTGGTGCCATGAGTGCCCATTCCCGAAGGAGCCGACGGCCCCGAATTGGCGCTGCCGGATGAGGTGCCCATTCCGGCACCCGAGCTGGCAGCGGATCCCGCGCTTCCGCCCCCGGTCCCCGTACCGGCAGCAGCACCGGCACCGCCAGCCGCACCACCGCCGCCTCCGCCAGCACCCCCGCCTCCCTGGGCAAAAGCGGTCGTTGAAAGCGCAGCGCATGCGAAGGCTATGAGGATGGACTTGCGGATCATGGATCGTCTCCCTGGTTTGACAGACAATCCAGGTGACCAAGGACTTGTTCCGTCGCCTGCGGCGAACGGACGTCCACTACCTCAGGGCTTCGACTTCCGTTCCCATGGGCGCTTGCCGTCGGAATCACGATCCCAGGGACGCGTCATCGGAGCCACCTTTTCATCCTCGGCGGCCTTCGCACGGTCCGCTTGGACGCGTTCCCGGTCGGTCGGTGGCTGCGTGGGGATTGGAGCAGTTTGCGCCAGAGCCGGAAGCGTCGTGAGCAGCGCGACGATGATGAATTTTGTCATCCCCGGCTCTAACATTTCCACCGTTGGCTTGTCCGAATTAAGTTCGTCCATCCCGTCACGCCCCGCCCGATCAACACGGCCTCAATTATTGCCGCGGTTCGCGCTGCGGAAACTCTTGATCTCCGAGACGCTGCCGTCGCGATAGGTCAACTCCACCGAGACAGACTGCGTGGCGGGTGCAAGCTTCATGTAGAGCGGCATGCCGGCGGTGATCGCACTGGGGTCGCGCATGTCGCAAGCAGGCATCTTCAGCACCTGGTTGGGCACGGCAGTGTCGATGCCGATGCGCACCTCGCGGATGGCGCAGCGATAGGACACGAGGTGCGTGTAGTAAACCAGCAGCCCGTTGAACTCGCGGAAGGACAGCCAGCTCGTCGACGTCATGTCGAGGATCTTGCGCTGGTCGCGGATCAGCGCGGCCTCAGGATCGAACCTGATCGGAAACGGCCCCTGCATGTCGCCGGACTGATCGACATAGCGGACCTCGATGGTGCCGGCCTGTGCATCCGGCGGCAATTCGATCGACGGGTTCGGCATCCGCTTGCGCGTGCGCGGATCGAGCGTGTCGATGAAGCCGGTCTCGCGGAAATCGCCCTTGCCGGCCATGCGCCAGGAAATGCCGAGAGTCGGGTCGGCGAACGAGAACACCACGCTCCAGCCGCCATTGTGCCGCGAGAAGCTCGCGATCGGCGCGTTGATGGTCTCCTCCTTCGGCATCTGCGGCACCGACACTGGCGGCAGCGCCGCGAGCTTCTGCGGCGGCGGATCGGCCGGCCGCGCGGCAGCATCCTTCGCCACGCCGCTGAGGAAGACATCGTCGACCATCTGGTCGAAATAGACCGGCACCTGCCTGTGCTTGACGGTATCGGCCATCTCGCTGACGGCACGGCGGGTGCGCTGCGCCACCTGCACGAGGTTCTCGCCGGGTTGGAGCAGCTCCTTGGCGAAGGTGCGCGTGAACACCGAATTGGGATTGGCGTCGTCGTTGGAGAGGCGGTCGAGCGCGGTCTGGCGGGGACCTGCCGAAAACACCGAGAACACGCCTTCGGGCAACTGCACCATCGGGGCAAGCCCGCCGCCACCGGCGACTGCGCGGGTGCCCTTGCGCTCGAATGGGTTGTTGCGGCAGGCGTCGAATACGAGGATCGAGGTCCGCGCCTTCTTGTTCTGGAGGCGCTCGACGATGCGGTCGGCCAAGATCGAGGCGTCACGCACCAGCTCTTCCTGCCCTTCGGTCGCCGCCGGCACGTCGGTCGGCAGCAGGTAGTTCTGGCCCGCGATCTCGAAGCCGTGGCCGGCGTAGAAGAAGAACGCGGTGTCGCCTGGCTCGATCGTCTTGTCGAAGGCGAGCAGGGTCTCGGAGAATTGCTGCCGGCTCTGGTTCTCCGCGACCATCACCGAGAAGCCGAGCTGCTTCAGCGTATCGCCCATGGTTCGGGCGTCGTTGACCGCCTTGAGCAGCTTCGGAACGTTCCTGTAGTCGTTGTTGCCGACGACGAGCGCGACACGCTTCTCGGCATAGGCGGGAGCTACAAAGCCGCTCAGGCCCGCCGCCAGGCCAAGGGCCGCCAGAATTCCGAAAAGCCGACGCGTCATCGCAAAATTCCCGTTGCAGAACGGCGCCACGCCGCTTCCCTCGAACAGCAGTTCATTGGACCCCCTGCCGCTGTGTGATAGTCGGCCCAGAGGTAACGAGGGTTCAAGGGCCCGGGCCCCGGTTCCACGATCTGCCTATGGCAGATTGCGCCGGAATCTGCTTTTTCTTTGGCATCAGGCAAACGCGCTCGAAGCGAGGGGGCTGCCGTGTATCGCTGGTGTACCGACGAAGTCGAGCCGCACGATCGCTTCGATTATTGGCGCGAGGTGCGCTCCAAGGGATTGTTCGGCGTAACCGCCGAACTCGAGCGCGAACGGCGCGCGGACTTCTTCGGCGAATTCTCGCTGCGCCAGCTTGGCGGCGCCGGCCTCGTCGAGCTGAAGGCCTCGCAATATACGGTCGAGCGCAGCAGCTCCGACATCGCCTACGCACCCGGCGACAGCATCTGCGTCTACCAGCAACTCGGCAGCGGCGGCTGGTTCGGCGGCATGCGCGGAAACGACTTCGCGATCGCCCCGGACAATTTCGCCACCAGCCATACCGACCTGCCCTACCGCACGGCGCCGCTGGGCGCCGGGGGCTTCCACCTGCGGATCCTGAAGATTCCAGTCAGCAGCATCCCGGCGCAGGACAAACGCATGCGCGAGCTTGCGCCCCGGACGTTCGGCGATCCCACCCTGGCGCCCCTGCTCGGGGCCTGCTTTGCCGAGCTCGGCGAAGCCTCCACGGATCAGTGCGCCAGCGATGCGACCTCCCTCGTCCAGGCTTTGGCCCATCTGGCGCTGATCGAGCGCGGCATCGTCAGGCCCGGCAGCCGGCGCGGACAGGCCGCGCTACGGACCGCCCGCCTCTCGCGGGCCCAGCGCCTGATCGCGGGCCACCTGCAAAACCCGGATCTGGCACCGACGATGGTGGCCGACGAACTCGGCGTGTCCGTACGCCACCTGCACATGCTGTTCGAGACTGCGGCGAAGAGCTTCTCACAGACCGTGACGGACGAACGCCTGAAACAGAGCCGCCGCCTGATGCGTGAGGCACCGGAGCGGCTGATCGCCGACATAGCGACCTCCTGCGGCTTCGAGAGCCTGGCAACCTACTACCGGGTCTTCAATGCCGCTTATGGCATGGCCCCAGGCGACTTCCGGGCGCAGGGCTCCGATAGGCGTTAGCCGCCGTTTTGGCGGCTCAGGCCGGAGCGCGAGGTTGGGCGGAAAAACCCCAGTCGCACCCGCTATTTGGTAAAAACCTCAGGTTTTTTAGGACCTTCCCGCGCCCGCTCCATTGACTTTGGCCGATTCCCGCCTATGTTCCGGGGCGACGCGGCTCAGATCGAAGACCGATTCCTGAGCCTGGCGCTTTGTTCGCGTGAGTCAGCACCCCCAGCTTCTTTGAGAGCGCGCCGTTTCGGGGTGGAACGCGACAGCCTTATTACCCTCGATTCCGAACGGCGGTTTCGACCAGAGGCTCAATGTCCTTTTCAGATCTCGGACTGTCCGAAAAAGTCCTCGCCGCAGTGGCGGCCACCGGTTACACCACCCCCACCCCCATTCAGGAACAGGCGATCCCCCACGTCCTCGCACGCAAGGACGTGCTCGGCATCGCCCAGACCGGCACCGGCAAGACCGCGGCCTTCGTGCTGCCGATGCTCACCATCCTCGAAAAGGGCCGGGCCCGGGCGCGCATGCCGCGCACGCTGATCCTCGAGCCGACCCGCGAGCTCGCGGCCCAGGTCAAGGAAAACTTCGACCGCTACGGCGCCGGCCAGAAACTCAACGTCGCGCTTCTGATCGGCGGCGTTTCCTTCGGCGACCAGGATGCCAAGCTGACGCGTGGCGTCGACGTGCTGATCGCCACCCCCGGCCGCCTCCTCGACCATACCGAGCGTGGCGGTTTGCTCCTCACCGGGGTCGAGCTGCTCGTCATCGACGAAGCCGATCGCATGCTGGACATGGGCTTCATCCCCGACATCGAACGCGTCTGCAAGCTCGTCCCGTTCACGCGACAGACCCTGTTCTTCACCGCGACCATGCCGCCGGAAATCCGGCGCATCACCGAAGCCTTCCTGCACAATCCGCAGAAGGTCGAAGTGTCCAAGCCTGCCACCACTGCCGTGACCGTCACGCAATCCCAGGTGCCAGCCGGGCGCGAGGCGCATGAGAAGCGCGAACTGCTTCGCCGCCTGCTGCGCGAGGCCAAGGATCTCAAGAACGCGATCATCTTCTGCAATCGCAAGCGCGAAGTCGCCATCGTTCACAAATCGCTCCAGAAGCATGGTTTCAGCGTCGGCGCACTGCACGGTGACATGGACCAGCCGGCCCGCATGGCGGCGCTCGAACAGTTCCGCAAGGGCGAGCTACCGCTTCTCGTCGCCTCGGACGTTGCCGCCCGCGGCCTCGACATTCCCGAGGTCAGCCACGTCTTCAATTTCGACGTCCCCCACCATCCCGATGACTACGTCCACCGCGTCGGCCGCACCGGCCGCGCCGGTCGCACCGGCACCGCGATCTCGATCGTGACGCCGCTCGACCAGAAGTCGATGGTGGCAATCGAGAAGCTGATCGGCCAGAGCATTCCGCGCGCCGAAGGCGACTTTGAAATCCACGCCGAAGCCTCCGATGGGACCGAGCGTCCGCGCGAGTCGCGCGGCCGCGAACGTTCACGCGGCGGACGCGGCAAGCCGCAGCGCGGCCGCGATCGTGAGCGCAGCCACGAGCCGCGCGAGCCCCGTGGCGAGGCGAGACATGCTTCCGAGGCAAGACAATCTTCTGAAGCAAGACATTCTTCCGAAGCAAAGAGTTCTTCGGAGGCAAGACAGCCCGCTGAAGCCAGGCATCGTTCTGACGACAAGCGCAGGGCCGAGCCGCGTCACGACGCGCGCCAGCAGGCTAATAATTCGCATGTGCCGTCGATCGGCCGCCCCGAGCCCCGCCGCCAGCGCGAAGCCGACAGCGAGCCGGGCGATCATTCGCATCTGCCGGCGTTTCTGCTGCGGCCGGTTCGCTCCTCCCCCGCCGGAGCCTGAGGCGCGAAGCGCCCCAGGTTTCGGTTGAGCAAAGCCGCCGCACAATTTTTTAGATGCATTCGTGAACGTATATTTACGGGGTGTTCACGATCGTCCGTTAGCCTACGAACATAATTTAAGCATTGCTGCGGTCGACGGCGCATCGACCGCTGTGGGGTATGTTCCGTGGTCAAGGTTCTCGATGAACACGAACGCACGATGGCGTTCGCCGAGGTAGCACTCGGGCAGATCCGATCGCTGCGGCAGACGGCAATTCCCCGCAACTATGAGATTTGGTACGTCTACGCCACCGGCTACAACGCGCCGCTCAACAAGATCGTCAATGAGACGCTGGCGCGCAGCGGCAAGCTGACTGAAGCCGATCTCGAGCAGATCTACGAGACCTATCTCTCCCACATCAAGACCACCGACCGCATCGACAAGGTCGGTGCGCGCGTCATCGGCGAGATCGACGACGTGATGAAGGTCTTGAGCGATGCACTCGGCATGACCGGCTCCTACGATGCCAGCCTGTCGGGAGCCACCGAGAAACTGGCGTCGGCCAAGAACCGCGAGCAGATCAAGGCGATCGTCGAGACGCTGCTGCGTTCGACCAGCGAGATGCGCGAGACCAACAAGACGCTGGAAGACCGGCTGACGCTGTCGATGAACGAGATCAGCAATCTCCAGCAGAGCCTGGAGGCGATCCGCGCCGAGAGCCTGACCGATCCGCTCACGGGCCTTGGCAACCGCAAATATTTCGACCGCATGATCGACATGGCGGTGCAGAGCGCCCTCGCCTCGGGCGAGCCGCTGTCGCTGCTGCTGTTCGACATCGATCATTTCAAGTCGTTCAACGATTCCTACGGCCATCTCACCGGCGACCAGGTGCTGCGGCTCGTCGGACTGTCGCTGAAGCAGACAATCAAGGGCCAGGACATCACCGCGCGCTATGGCGGCGAGGAATTCGCGGTCGTGCTGCCCAACACCGCGCTGCGTCAGGCCCTCACGGTGGCCGACCACATCCGCCGCGCGGTGATGGCGAAGGAATTGAAGAAGAAGTCCACCGGCGAGATCCTCGGCCGCGTCACCATCTCCGTCGGCGTCTCCATGCTCAAGCAGGGCGACGACACCGACGCGCTGATCGAGCGTGCGGATGCCTGCCTCTATGCCGCCAAGCGCAACGGCCGCAACCGCGTGATCTGCGAAGCCGATCCGGAATACGCGGTCGAGACCCACAGCCGGGTGGCGTAGATTTTCAAAGAGCTGCCGTAGGGTGGGCAAAGGCGCGTAAGCGCCGTGCCCACGATCTCGGCATGATTATTTCGAACCGTGGGCACGCTTCGCTTTGCCCACCCTACAGCATCGCCGCTTGACATTATTCCGTGGCGAACAACATCTGACACGACAACATTGGCCGCCTGCACCCGAGCCCGCAAAGGACTTGTCGTCGTGCCCAATCCCCATGATTTTCACGCGCCGCAACCGTCCTACACCAGGGATGAGCTGCTGAGATCGAGCGAAGGCGGCTATTTCGGCCCCGGCAATGCGCAATTGCCGGCGCCACCGATGCTGATGATGGATCGCATCACGGAAATCAGCCTGGACGGCGGCGAATTCGGCAAGGGCCATATCGTCGGCGAGCTGGATATCGTGCCGGACCACTGGTTCTTCGATTGTCACTATCGAGGTGATGCGATGATGCCGGGAAGCCTGGGCCTGGATGCGATGTGGCAGATGGTCGGCTATTGGCTCGGCTGGTCGGGCTCACCGGGCAAGGGCCGCGCCATCGGCGTCGGCGAAGTCGAGTGCACGGGCACCATCACTCCGGAGACGCGACGCGTGCGCTACGAGGTCGCCATGCGGATGGTCCGCCGCGGCAAGCTGGTGCTCGGAATTGCCGATGGCCGTGTGCTTGCCGACAGCGTCTGCGTCTTCACCGCCAAGGACATGAGGGTTGGCCTGACCAAAGCCGTGGATTGAGGCTCGTAGGGTGGGCAAAGGCGCGCAAGCGCCGTGCCCACCATCTCTCCACAATCAGCAGCCTAACCGTGGGCACGCTTCGCTTTGCCCACCCTACGAACCGATTTCTTGGCCGACTGCTTCTTGGCGATTGGCTTCTTCGCCACTTTCTTCTTCGGCCGCTTCTTCACCTTGGCACGCTGGGCGGCAGCGAGGGCAGCCCTCGCCCATTGTGCTAGCTCCGCGGAATCGTCGAACAGGCGCGCCGGCAGCTCCCAATAGGAGTTGACCACCACGGTCTTGGCGCGGGTCGAGTACTGAAACGGCTTTGAGCCTTCGGCTTCAAAGTCTGGGATCGTCACCTCGTCGGCGCGCAAGAACAGGCCGGCACGCAGCGACAGCGCGAAGTTGATGCCGTCGGCGGAGATGCCGTAGCCGGAGAACATTTTGCGGATGGTGACGGGGCCGAAATCGGCGAACAGGTCGGTCAGAAATTCGCGGTCCATCGTGCGCTCTCTCTCCCCAACGTCGTCCCCGCGAAAGCGGGGACCCATAACCACAGGGAGAAGTTGAGCGAAGACTATTAGTCGTGCCAGCTCCGGTACTGGCACCTCCCGCTAAAGAAAAATCACGCGGTATGGGTCCCCGCTTTCGCGGGGACGACGACGGAGTGATCGGCGCGAGCCGGGCTTACCCGTCGATCTTGGCCGGCCGCAGCTCAACCGACTCGCCGCAGCCGCAGGCGGAAATCTGGTTCGGATTGTTGAAGACGAACTGGGCCTGCATCTTGTCGGCCTTGTAGTCCATCTCGGTGCCGAGCAGGAACAGCACGGCCTTGGGATCGACCAGGATCTTGACGCCCTTGTCCTCGACGACCTCGTCGGTCGGGCGGACGTCGTGGGCGTATTCGACCGTGTAGGACTGGCCGGCGCAGCCGCCGTTCTTCACGCCGACGCGCAGGCCGACGATCTCGGAATCGGCGCGCTGGGTCAGCTCGGTGATGCGCTGGGCAGCAGCGTCCGTCAGCCGCATCACCTGCGGGCGCGGTCGCCGCGGCTTCGGAGTGGATGCTGGTGTCGCCTGGGTCATCTTATCTATCTGGTCCGTTGCGGAGCAAATTCAATGCTGAGGTTACGCGTCACCACATGTTGAGCACGAGGCGCGCCTCGTCGCTCATGCGTTCCGGCGACCACGGCGGCTCCCAGACGACCTTGACGTCGACTACGCCGACGCCGGGGACGCTGGCAACCGCGTTCTCGACCATGGTCGGCAGCTCGCCGGCGGCCGGGCAGTTCGGCGTCGTCAGCGTCATCTGGACGTCGACGGAGCGGTCGTCCTTGATCTCGACCTTGTAGATCAGGCCGAGCTCGTAGATATCGGCCGGGATTTCCGGGTCGAACACGGTCTTCAGCCCGGCGATGATCTCCGTGGTCAGCCGCTCGGTCTCCTCCCGCGGCAGCGCCGAATGGGTCTCCATCGGACTAGCTTTGATTTCGGCCGTGTCACTCATGCGAACAAATCCCGCGCCTTCAAAAGCGCCTGTGCCAGATGATCGACTTCTTCCCGCGTATTATACATGCCGAACGAGGCCCGGCAGGTGGCCGTTACGTTGAACCGCTCTAAAAGCGGCATGACGCAATGGGTGCCGGCGCGCACCGCGATGCCCTGGCGGTCGATCACGGTGGCGACGTCGTGGGCGTGTGCGCCCTTCAGCTCGAAGGAGATCACCGGGCCCTTGCCCCGTGCCGTGCCGATCAGCCGCAGCGAATTGATCTCGCGGAGCCGATCCTGGGCATAGCTAGTGAGATCGTGCTCGTGCGCGGCGATACGCTCCTTGCCGATCGAATTGACGTAGTCGATGGCAGCGCCAAGGCCGACGGCCTCGACGATCGCGGGAGTGCCCGCCTCGAATTTGTGCGGGGGATCGCCATAGGTGACGACCTCGCGCGAGACCTCGCGGATCATCTCGCCGCCGCCGTTGAAGGGACGCATTGCGACGAGGTGGTCGTACTTGGCCCAGAGGATACCGATGCCGGTCGGCCCATAAACCTTGTGGCCGGTGAAGACGTAGAAATCGCAGCCGATATCCTGGACGTCGACGGGCAGATGCACCGCGCCCTGGCTGCCGTCGACCAGCACGGGAATGCCGCGTGCGTGGGCGATTCTGACGACCTCCTTGACCGGCACGATGGTGCCGAGCGCGTTCGACATCTGCGTGATCGCGACCAGCTTGGTCTTGGCCGTCAGCAGCTTCTCGAACTCGTCGATGAGGAAGTTGCCCTCGTCGTCGACCGGCGCCCATTTGATCACGGCACCCTGGCGTTCCCTGAGGAAATGCCAGGGCACGATGTTGGAATGGTGCTCCATGATCGAGAGGACGATCTCGTCGCCCTCTTTGATGTTCGGCCCGCCCCAGGACGAGGCGACCAGATTGATCGCCTCGGTCGCGTTGCGAGTGAAGATCACTTCTTCCGTACGGGGCGCGTTGATGAACTGCGCCACCTTGGTGCGGCCGCCCTCATAGGCTTCGGTCGCCGCGTTAGCGAGGTAATGCAGGCCACGATGCACGTTGGCGTATTCGCTCGTGTAGGCCTGCGTCATGCGGTCGAGCACGGCGCTCGGCTTCTGCGCCGAGGCGGCGTTGTCCAGATAGACCAGCTTCTTGCCGTAGACTTGCATCGCGAGCGCCGGGAAATCCTGGCGCACGCGCGCGACGTCGTAGGCGCCGTTCTTGACCGCGGGATGCGTGCTCATGACCGCCGCTCCAGCCAGCGCTCGGCAATGCCGATCACGTGCTCGCGCAGACTATCATCGGCGATCTGCTCGATCGCTTCGCCGACAAAGGCCTGGATCAGCAGCGCCTGGGCCTGCTTCTCCGGCAGGCCGCGCGCTTTCAGGTAGAACAAGAGGCTATCGTCGAGCGCGCCGGCGGTGGCGCCGTGACCGCAGGAGACGTCGTCGGCAAAGATCTCGAGCTCGGGCTTGTTGTCGGCCTCGGCTTCATCCGAGAGCAGCAGCGCGCGGGTCATCATCTTGCCATCGGTCTTCTGCGCGTCGGGGCGGACGATGATGCGGCCCTGGAACACCGAATGAGCGCGGTCGTCGATCACGGCGCGGAAGATCTCGCGGCTGACGCAGTTCGGCACGGCATGGTCGACCACCAGCGTGGTGTCGCCGTGCTCGGTCTTCTGCAACAGGTTGACGCCGTTGGCGAAGAGCTCACTGCCCTCCCCCGCCAGCGTGATGAAGCCCTGGAGGCGGCTGACAGCCGCGCCGGTGGTCATATTGAAGAACTTGAGCTTCACGTTGGCGCCGACGGTGACGAAGTGCGAGGTCAAGTTCACGGCGTCGGGTGCGTCGTCCATCAGGCGAATATGCGCAACGTCGGCATCATCGCCGACAGAAACGATCACGGCGTCATTGACCTGGTAGGCCTTGCTGCCTGCCGCAACGAAGCTCTCGACGATAGTGGCGTGCGCGCCCTTCCCGATCGTGACCTGCGAGCGGGTGAAGGCCGATGCGGCAGCCGCGGTCGCGATGTGGATGATCTGGATCGGCGCGGACAGCTGTGCGCCATCGGCGATATCAAGCACGACGCCGTCGGTCGCCATCGCCGCGTTCAGCGCGATCACGGCATCCGTGGACGTGGTCTTCAGCAGACCGGCATCCTTCTCCAGCGTCTCCCGCAGCGTCTTGAAGCCGGCCTCGGAGGCGAGCGCCTTGACGTCGGAGAGATCGGCTGCGAACACGCCGTCGACCAGGACCAGCTTGCGGGCTCCTGCGATCGCATGCGTCTTCACCGCGTCCGCGGCGCGCTTCAGCGCGGCCGCATCGGGCGCGGCTGCCAGCGGCAGCACCTCGCCGACCAGCGCGCGCAGGTCGGTGTATTTCCATTCCTCGATCCGGCGGTGCGGAAGGCCGAGACGCTCATAGGTCTCGAACGCCTCGCGTCGCACGGCGGTGACCGCGGTCGAACCCGGCAGCCGGCCCTCGGCGCTGGTGAAGAGATCGCTCACCGCGCGGCCCTTTCCGGTCTTTGCCACAGCAACGTTCATTGCAAAATTCCTTACGCGGCATCCTCGAACTGGGCGTAGCCGGATGCTTCCAGCTCCAGCGCCAGTTCCTTGCCGCCGCTCTTCACGACACGGCCCTTCGACATCACATGCACCACGTCGGGCACGATGTAGTTCAGCAGCCGCTGATAATGGGTGATGACGACCATCGCGCGCTTGGGCGAGCGCAGCGCGTTGACGCCGTCGGCCGCAATGCGCAGCGCGTCGATGTCGAGGCCAGAATCCATCTCGTCGAGGATGCACAGGCTCGGCTCGAACAGCGCCATCTGCAGCACCTCGTTGCGCTTCTTCTCGCCGCCGGAGAAGCCCACATTGACGCCGCGCTTGAGCATGTCCTGCGGGATGTTCAGCGACTTCGAGACCTCGCGGACCTTCTTCAGGAAGTCCGGCGTCGAATATTCGCTCTCGCCGCGGGCCTTGCGCTGCGCGTTCAGCGCGGTGCGCAGGAAGTTCATGGTGGCGACGCCGGGAATCTCGACCGGATACTGGAACGCCAGGAACACGCCCTTGGCGGCGCGCTCGTCCGGCGACATCTCGAGCAGATCCTCACCCTTGAACAGGATCTGGCCGTCGGTGACCTCGTAGCCGGGCTTGCCGGCGATGACGTGGGAGAGCGTCGACTTGCCGGAGCCGTTCGGCCCCATGATCGCGTGGACCTCGCCCTCGTTCACGGTCAGCGTCAGCCCGTGGAGGATCTCACGCTCCTCGACACGAACCTTGAGGTCTTTCACTTCAAGCAAAGCCATTTTGGTGTCCAGTCTATTCAAATGATGCATGGAGCGCTTAAGCGCACCGCGAGGGTCGGTATTAACCGACCGACCCTTCAAGCGAGATCGAGATCAGCTTCTGCGCTTCCACCGCGAATTCCATCGGCAGCTGTTGCAGCACATCCTTGACGAAGCCGTTGACGACGAGGCCGACCGCCTCCTCCTGCGAAAGACCGCGCTGGATACAGTAGAACAGCACGTCCTCGGAGATCTTTGAGGTCGTCGCTTCGTGCTCGAACGTCGCCGAGGAGTTCTTGGCCTCGATGTACGGCACGGTGTGCGCGCCGCACTTATCGCCGATCAGCAGCGAGTCGCAGGCGGTGAAGTTGCGCGCGCCGGTCGCTTTCCGGTGCGCGGTGACAAGGCCGCGATAGGTGTTCTGCGACTTGCCGGCCGCGATGCCCTTGGAGATGATCCGGCTCGACGTGTTCTTGCCGAGATGGATCATCTTGGTGCCCGAATCGACCTGCTGGAAGCCGTTCGAGATCGCGATCGAGTAGAACTCGCCGCTCGAATTGTCACCTCGGAGAATGCAGCTCGGATACTTCCAGGTGATCGCCGAACCCGTTTCGACCTGGGTCCAGGAGATCTTCGAACGGTTGCCGCGACAGTCGCCACGCTTGGTGACGAAATTGTAGATGCCGCCCTTGCCTTCCGAATTGCCCGGATACCAGTTCTGCACCGTCGAATATTTGATCACGGCATCGTCATGCGCGACCAGCTCAACCACG
Organism: Bradyrhizobium shewense; assembly: GCF_900094605.1. Taxonomy (GTDB): domain Bacteria; phylum Pseudomonadota; class Alphaproteobacteria; order Rhizobiales; family Xanthobacteraceae; genus Bradyrhizobium; species Bradyrhizobium shewense. Next base: position 246,829 of record NZ_FMAI01000006.1, read on the forward strand.
GCGGCATGCAACTGGTTCTCGTCGCGCTGCGGCGCAGTGCAGCCCTCGAGATAGGAAACGTAGGAGCCCTTGTCGGCGATGATCAGCGTGCGCTCGAACTGGCCGGTGTTGCGCTCGTTGATGCGGAAATAGGTCGACAGCTCCATCGGGCAGCGCACGCCCGGCGGCACGTAGACGAACGAGCCGTCGGAGAACACCGCCGAGTTCAGTGTCGCGTAGAAATTGTCCGAGGTCGGAACCACGGAGCCGAGATATTTCTGCACCAATTCAGGGTGCTCGCGGATCGCTTCCGAGATCGGCATGAAGATCACGCCGGCCTTCTTCAGCTCCGCCTTGAAGGTGGTCGCAACCGAGACCGAATCGAAGACCGCGTCGACCGCGATCTTGCGCCGGGCGGGATCTTCTTCGCCGGGCTTGGGCTCGACGCCTTCGAGCATGGCGACTTCCCGCAGGGGAATGCCGAGTTTCTCGTAGGTCTTCAGGATCTCCGGATCGATCTCGTCCAGCGAGGTGACCGTCTTCTTCGGCTTCGGCGCCGCGTAGTAGTAGAGGTCCTGGAAGTCGATCTTGGGATAATCGACGCGCGCCCAGGTCGGCTCGGTCATGGTCAGCCAGCGCCGATAGGCCTCGAGCCGCCACTGGAGCATCCAGTCCGGTTCATTCTTTTTCTGCGAGATGAATTTTACGATCTCTTCCGAGAGCCCCTTGGGCGCCTTCTCGGAGTCGATCAGGGTCTCAAACCCATAACGATACTGGTCGACGTCGATGCGCTTCACGCGCTCGACCGTCTCTTGTACGGCTGGCATTCCATCCTCCGCTCGCGGTTTCAAGGACCGCGGTGGATCAAACTCGAACGATTATTACGGTGTCTATTACGATGTTTTTTGGCGGAAAGCACCTGCTTAGAACCGTTCAAGCCGTGTTTCATCGCTTAGCTCTTAAGTAGGGTATTACCGAGCTTTCGCCAAGCCTCTAACGCCCTATTGATGTCATCGAGTTCCGTGGACCAGCCCAGACTGAGACGCACCGCTCCCTGGGCCACGGCGGGATCGTACCCCATGGCCGACAGCACATGGGACGGCTGGACCTTGCCCGAGGAACAGGCCGAACCCGAGGAGACTGCGATGCCTTCGAGGTCGAAGCCGATCACGGCAGTCTCAGCCTTGAGGCCAGGCGCGGTGAAAAGGACGGTATTTGGCAACCGCCGGACCTCGTCCGCGAAGATCGTTGCGCCGGCGATTCCTCGGATGCCATTTTCCAATTGGTTTCTGAGGGTTGCCATCTGCTCCGCATCTTCCGAAAGAGCCTGAAGCGCGGCCTTCACCGCTGCGCCAAAGCCGGCGATTCCCGCAATATTCTCGGTTCCCGCGCGCCGGTTCAGCTCCTGGCCGCCTCCCCGCAGCAACGGATCCAATCCTGTCAGTCCCTCCGCCATAGCCAGCGCGCCGACGCCCTTGGGGCCGCCGACCTTATGTGCAGAAAAAGTCGCAAGATCCGCGCCCATATCTTTGATTTGGAATGGGATTTTGCCAAGCGCCTGGATTGCATCGACGTGCAGGAGGCCGCCGGCCTCATGGACGATCCGGGCGACCTCCGCGACCGGCTGGAGCGCGCCGGTTTCGTTGTTGGCGGCCATGACGGAAACCAGTGCCGGAGGGCCGTCACCGAGCAGGCTCCTGAGATGGTCGAGGTCAACGACACCGGAACGCATCACCGGGATCAGACCGATCTTGTCCGCCGCGAACCGGCCACCGGTCAGCACCGAAGCGTGCTCGACGGCCGAGACCAGCAGCCGCTCGACCGCCGGGCCGCCGGACGACCGCCGCAGGCCAGGCGACAGCGCCAGCGCGTTGGCTTCCGTTCCAGCGGAGGTGAAGACGACGTTCCGCGGCAGCGCCCCTACCGCTCCTGCCAGCGTGGCACGGGCCTCCTCGACCAGCCGTCGCGCCTCCCGTCCCTCGGCATGGACCGATGACGGATTGCCGACCAGGTCCCAGGCGGCGAGCATTGCGCGTCGCGCTTCCGCGCGCAGCGGCGTGGTCGCATTCCAGTCGAGATAAACGCGGTTCCGCATGTAGTATTATATTACCTTGCTTGGGAAACCTGGCCCGTGGGGCCCATCCAGCCCGACATGGCGCCCCGACACGCGCTTGGCAACGGGCGATTCCATATCCGCGGCAGCTGATGACGCGACCATGACACGCTAACATCTTGAGCCCATTGAGTGATGTTCAAGATGCTTGCTTTTTGACCCTCAGCCTATGTTAGAACCCGCACCGTCAAGTCACCGCGCGCCTTCAGCGCATCACCGCAAGGCGCGCCTTCTCACCCTTCATTCGCGCTTCCGTCGGTACCTGCCGATGAGGCCACAATCGGTTGATTGCCGCGGATCGTCTCTCCAGCAAATCAATCAAGAGATCATCGATGCCTGAAGTTATTTTCACTGGCCCTGCCGGCCGTCTCGAAGGCCGCTATCACCCGGCCAAGCAGAAGAACGCGCCGATCGCGATGATCCTGCATCCGCATCCGCAGTTTCACGGCACGATGAATCATCAGATCGTGTACCAGTGCTACTATGCCTTCGCGCATCGTGGCTTCTCGGTGCTGCGCTTCAATTTCCGCGGCGTCGGCCGCAGCCAGGGCTCGTTCGACCACGGTACCGGCGAATTGTCGGACGCCGCCGCAGCCCTCGACTGGGCACAGACCATCAATCCCGAAGCACGCGCCTGCTGGGTCGCCGGCTTCTCCTTCGGTGCCTGGATCGGCATGCAGCTCCTGATGCGCCGCCCCGAGGTCGAGGGCTTCATCTCGATCGCGCCGCCGGCCAATCTCTACGACTTCTCATTCCTTGCGCCCTGCCCGTCGTCGGGCCTGATCGTGCATGGCGAGAAGGACGCGGTGGTGCCGCCGAAGGACGTCAACACGCTGGTCGAGAAGCTGAAGACGCAGAAGGGCATCGTGATCGACCAGCAGGTCATCCCCGGCGCCAACCATTTCTTCGACGCCAAGCTCGAACCGCTGATGGAAACCATCACGGCGTATCTCGACATGCGGCTCGCGAACGTTCGCTAAGACCTTGTAGCCCGGATGGAGCGAAGCGCAATCCGGGACTCTCCATCCGCGGACACAAAGCCCCGGATTGCGCTTCGCTCCATCCGGGCTACGGGCCAGAGCTCGCAGCTCAAGCCAGCTTGAGCGCGGCGATCCCCATCAAGACGAGCGCGATGCCCGCAAGCTTCATCGCGCTCAAAGTCTCGCCGAACAGCACCACGCCCATCACGAAGGTGCCGGCCGCGCCGATGCCGGTCCACACCGAATAGGCGACACCAACTTCCAGCACTTTGAGCGCGCGCCCGAGCAGGAAGACAAAGGCTGCGAGCAGCACCAGCGAAGCAACACTCCATCCCACCCGCGTGTAGCCTTCCGCGTACTTCATGGTGATCGCCCAGCCGACATCGAGCGCGCCGGCGATCACCAGCATCAGCCAGGCCATGGACTGTGACATCGGCTCGCCTCAGGCGGCGAGCTTGAGCAGATGCGCGTCGTGCCGCACCAGGAAAGCCCGCAGCAATTGCGGATAGTCCGCGCCGACCGCGGTGCGTACGCTCGGACGCTTCGCCAGCTCCGCACGCCACGCCCGCACCTTCGGCAGATCGCTGAAGATGCCGAGCTCGGTCAGTTCGTCGAACACATCGAAATAGCGGAAGACGGGAGCGAACACCGCATCGACCAGGCTGAACATATCGCCTGCGAAATACGGGCCCGCGCCAAGCGCTGCCTCGACACGCCCGAATTTTGCGACGAGCGCCTGGCGCTTGGTTTCGAAGGTCGCCGGATCCGTCGTCGTCTCCAGTCCCCAGAGATCGCCGAGGATCGCCGAGCCGAACTCCATCCAGGCGCGGTGCTCGGCACGCTTCAGCGCATCCGCCGGATGCAGCTTCGCGCCCCCTTGCGTCTCCTCGATATATTCACAGATCACGTTGCTCTCGAACAGCGCGACCTCGCCACTATCGGTCGTCACCACCAGCACCGGTACCTTGCCGAGCGGCGACAGTTTTAGAAACCAGTCGGGCTTGTTGGCGAGATCGATGTCGATCCGCTCGAATGGTACGCCCTTCTCCTTGAGGGCGATCACGGCGCGCTGCACATAGGGGCAGAGCTTGTGGCTGATCAGTTTCAGTGAAGCGGGCGTCTCAAGTGCGGTCGTCATGGCAATGATCCCGGCGATTGATGCAACTACATCCAATATAGATGCAGTTGCATGTACTCGTCAAGTTCAATGCATCTGCATTGATCGCCCGACCTCAGGGCCGCGCGATGACCCCGCCCGTCATTGGCATCGGCACCCCCGTGGTGGTCGGATAGGACAATGGCAGGCCCTTCAGCCCACGCGCAGCGAGGAAGCCGAAGGCCTGGGCTTCGATGGCGTCGGAGGCCCAGCCGAGCGTCTCGGCGGCCTCGACGGTCGCCGATCCCACCCGCTCCCGGAGCATCCGCAGCATGGTGAGGTTGCGAGCGCCGCCGCCGCAGACGATCCAGTTCCGCGGTCGCCGCGGCAACAACGGGATGATGCGGGTGATCGCCGTCGCGGTGAAGGCGGTCAGGGTCGCAGCACCGTCCGCCGGCGCCACGTCGCCGAGCCTCAAGGCGGCGAAATCGTTGCGGTCGAGCGATTTCGGCGGAGGCAGCGCAAAGAACGGCAGCTCCAGCGCGCGAGCGATCCAGGCCTCATCGGCCTTCCCAAGTGCTGCGAACTTTCCTTCCGCATCGAACGCCTGGTTCATGGTGCGGTACATGAAATCGTCCAGCAGCGCGTTGCCCGGGCCGGTATCGCAGGCGATCAGCGTGTCGTTGCCGTCGATATAGGTGATGTTGGAGACGCCGCCGATATTGACCACCACGATCGGCCCCTCGCGATCCAGCGAGTTGGCGAGCGCGCGGTGGTAGACCGGTACGAAGGGCGCCCCTTGCCCGCCCGCCTCGACATCGGCGGCACGGAAATCATGCATCACGGGGATATGGATCGCTTTCGCCAGCGCCGGAGCGTCACCGATCTGCACCGTCAGCCGACGTTCGGGGCGATGCAGCACAGTCTGGCCGTGGAAGCCGACGATGTCGACATCCTCGGGCTTCAGGCGGTTCTGGGCGAAGAAGGCGGCAACCGCCTCGGCATGGGCCCGTGTAACCGCGCGCTCGGCCTCGGCCAGGATCCCTGGCCGGGCGTCACGTTGCGGCAGGTGCACAGCCTCGGAGAGCGCCTGGCGCAGCAGATTGCGCTCCGCAGGGCTATAGGCGCGGTAGCCGGACGGCCCGAATGCCTTCACCTGTTTTCCATCGGTTTCGATCAGCGCGACATCCACCCCGTCCAGCGAGGTGCCGCTCATCAAACCGAGTGCCGTCAACATCATGGATCAGCGTCCTCAAGAGACCCCCTCCGGCATGCCGATCTTGTGCCAGAGGGACACATCTTATAATGCCACAGCGCCAAGCGGCGGGCAGCAATCGGGTTCCCACGGAAGACCCTTAAATTGCTCCCGAAACAGTAAACCAAGAATTGTCAGGCACGCCGACAGATGACTGCATTTAAATCGGATTTCCTCAATATCCTGCAGGAACGTGGCTTCATCCACCAGTGCTCCGATTTCGAGGGGCTGGACGCGCTCGCCGCCAAGGGCGAAGCGACCGCTTATGTCGGCTACGATTGCACCGCCCGCTCGCTGCATATCGGCAATTACCTCACCATGATGATGCTGCACTGGCTGCAGCAGTCCGGCAACAAGCCGATCACGCTGATGGGCGGCGGCACCACCATGGTGGGCGATCCCTCCGGCAAGGACGAGACGCGCGCGATGCGCACCGTCGCCGAGATCGAGGCCAACAAGGAATCGATCCGCGGCGTGTTCGCGAAAGTGCTGCGCTACGGCAGCGGCGCGAGCGACGCCGTCATGCTCGACAATGCGGAGTGGCTGACCAAGCTGAACTGGATCGAGATGCTGCGCGACGTCGGCCGGCACTTCTCGGTCAACCGCATGCTGACGATGGACTCCGTCCGGCTGCGCCTCGAGCGCGAGCAGGAGATGAGCTTCATCGAGTTCAACTACATGGTCTGCCAGGCCTACGACTTCGTCGAGCTCGCCAAGCGCACCGGCTGCAAATTGCAGATGGGCGGCTCGGACCAGTGGGGCAACATCATCATGGGCGTCGATCTCGGTCGCCGCATGGGCACCCATCAGCTGTTCGCGCTGACGACGCCGCTGCTGACGACGGCGTCCGGCGCCAAGATGGGCAAGACCGCGCGAGGCGCGGTCTGGCTCAACGCCGACGCGTTCTCGCCCTATGATTTCTGGCAGTACTGGCGCAACACGGAGGATGCCGACGTCGGCAAATTCCTGAAGCTGTTCACGACGCTGCCGATGGCTGAGATCAAGAAGCTCGAAGCGCTCGGCGGCTCGGAGATCAACGAGGCCAAGAAGGTGCTCGCCACTGAAGCGACCGCGCTGCTGCATGGCCGCGAGGCCGCGAACGAGGCGGCGGAGACCGCGCGCCGCACCTTCGAGGAAGGCGCGCTGGCCGAAACCCTGCCGACGGTGGAAATTCCGCGGGGTGAGATCGACGCCGGCCTCGGCGTGCTCAACGCCTTCGTCAAGGCGGGCCTCGTTGCATCCAACGGCGAAGCCCGGCGCCAGATCAAGGGCGGCGGCCTTCGCGTCAACGACGAGCCGGTCACTGACGAAAAGATGGCACTGTCGGCAAGCAATCTGACGCCGGAAGGCGTGATCAAGCTGTCCTTCGGCAAGAAGAAGCACGTCCTCCTTAAGCCTGCATAGGCGTATGAGCTTTTCGCTGCTTGTCAGGGCGCACGGATGCGCGCTCCCTGACGGGCAATGGATCAGAACACGCCCAGGGAGAACGTCGGGAGCGATCAGCGGGACGCTGTTCGCACCGCGCTCGTCGTGCTCGCTCTGTGCTTCACGCTGGCCGTGCTCGGCCGCGGGCTTGGCGACAGCTTTACGGTGTTCCTGAAACCGATTTCGGAAAGTTTTGGCTGGGACCGCGCGCAGATCGTCTCGGTCTATTCACTGACCTGGCTCGCGAGCGGTCTCACCGCGCCCTTCGTCGGACGCCTGTTCGACCATTCCGGACCACGCATCGTGTATGCGCTCGGGCTGCTGCTGCTGGGCGCGGCATTCCTGGTCGCGGCCCACGCGCAACATCTCTGGCAGTTCCAACTCTCGATCGGCCTCTGCGTCGGTATCGGCGTTGCCTTCATCGGCATCGTGCCGAACTCGATCCTGCTCGGCCGCTGGTTCGGGCCCCGTCTGCCGACTGCAATGTCGGTGGTGTATTCGGCGATGGGCGGCGGCGTGTTGGCGCTGCTGCCGGCCTCGCAGCTTCTGATCGATCACATCGGCTGGCGTGACACCTACCAGCTGTTCGGCTTTACGGCACTTGGCCTGTTGCTCCCGCTGATGCTGCTGCCGTGGCGACTGTTCGCCGCGGGCTCGCCGCATGTCGTGAAGAGGACCGACCCTGACTTCGTCGACAATGGCTGGACCCTGCTCCGTGCCATGCGCCATCACGCCTTCTGGGCGCTGTTCTGGACCTTCTTCTTCACTGCCGTCGGCATGTACTCGATTGCCGCGCAGATCGTGGCCTATCTGATCGACGCCGGCTTTCCGCCGCTGCAGGCTGCGACCGCCTGGGGTTTCTCCGGCGTCGTGCTTGTGTTCGGCATGCTCGGCGTGTCCGCGCTCGACGGCCTGATCGGGCGCCGGCCGTCGGTGCTGCTGAGCTACGCGATCTCGATCCTCGGCATCGTCCTGCTCTGGCTGTTGCAGTATTCTCCGAACATCCTGTTGCTCACCGGTTTCGTCGTCTGCTTCGGCAGCATGATGGGCTCGCGCGGTCCGCTGATCAGCGCCACGGCGATGAGGATTTTCCAGGGCAAGCGGGTCGGCACCATCTACGGCACTATCTCGATCGGCAGTGGCCTCGGCTCGGCGTTCGGCTCCTGGAGCGGCGGCCTGATCCATGACGCGACGCACGGCTACAACGCGCTGCTCGCCTTCGCACTTGCGAGCGTCGTGCTCGGGATGATCCCGTTCATGATCGTGCCCGCCTTGCGGCGGTAGGTCTCCTGGAGGTAACTTGCGCGCATCCGCGTCACCGGCAAATTACGGATGGGCGCGACGCGGAACACGCGCGAAAAGTGCGGTCGCACGCGGCTGAAATCCTGGCCTGCGGTGTTTTATCCGACATGACGAAAATGTCAGGACGAATCGAGTGTGCATGGCTTGCGAGGCGGTACCGAATGCGGTCCAAGTCACAGCATTGGATGGAGGGCACAAACCAATGAACTTTCCCTATCTCGTTCGCTTTCAACCGGTTCTCTTGAGCCTGTTTCGCTTCGTCACCGGCCTGTTGCTGTTCCAGTACGGCGTCGCCAAGCTGTTCAAGTTTCCGGTGCTGCCGTACTTCGCGAACATCCCGCCGCTGATCTACGCGGCAGGTACGCTTGAGCTCGTGCTTGGCGCGCTCCTGATGCTCGGCCTGTTCACCCGCCTCACGGCTTTCATCCTGTCGGGAGAAATGGCCTTCGCTTACTTCATGGGCCACATGCTCAAGGGCGAAACGCCGGTGTTCCTGCCGCTGCTCAACGGCGGCACCTCCGCGATCCTGTTCTGCTTCGCCTGCCTCTATCTCTCGGCAGCCGGCGGCGGCTCGGTCAGCGTCGATGCAGTGATGGGCAAGGACAGCGACGCATCGGGCGAAGCCTACGCGCGGCGCTGACGCGCTCACGGGTTGACCTGAAAGCAAGACGGCACCGGCGGATCTGCCGGTGCCGACTCAGCGCGCCCCCAGCACGTTCCAGATCAGAACGAGGGCCGCCACGAGCAGCACGGCCATGACGATGCGGTGAACGAATCGCTTCATTGCCGCTCCGGCCGGGCTCGGTCACCACCAAATTCCGACATCGTCTGTCTCGGCGACCTGACGCGCCCCGCGCCGGCGAGGCGCGTTTCCGCCTGCGTGCTTGCGCATCCGGCTGCGGACGCTGCACGCGCGGCAGCACGTCGCACGCGTCCATTCATGATTGGTAAGAACTTCATGCTACCGACGCGAGCAATAACAACCATTTCTTTCGAGGCCGCGATGAAGCTGATGAGTCATCTCAAGATCCGGACCAAGCTCGCCAGCATGGTCTGTCTTTCGGCTCTCACAGTCACGGCCATCATCGGCGTATCGTCCGTCCTCAGCAAGAGCCGCATGATGGAGGACCGGGTCCAGCAGATGCGGACCGCGGTAGAGCTGCTCTACAACTACGCGCAATCGCTTCAGGAAGAGGTTGCCGCCGGCAAGCTGACGCCGGCCGACGCCAAGGCCCAGTTCCACCAGCGTGGCCGCCGCATGAACTTCAACGGCAACCAGGGCTATCCCGTTGTCTACAACCCCGACACCTCCATCCTGGTGAACGGCGCCAACCAGCAGCTGGAAGGCAAGATCACTGGGGCCAAGGACTCTAACGGCGTCCTGATCGCCGACGCCATCATCAAGGCCGGCGGCGAGACCGCACAGGGCGGAGTCACCTCCTATCTCTACCCCCGCCCCGGCCAGACCGAGCCCGTGCGCAAGACCGTCTTCGCGCGCAAATTCGCGCCCTGGAATGCGACCATCAGCTACGGTCTCTATGTCGACGACATCGACGCCGACGTGCGCGCCTTGACGCTGGAGCTGGCCGCGATCGGCATCGGCCTGATGCTGCTGATGGCGACGCTGTCCTGGCTGATCGCCCGCGACGTGCTGGGTGCGCTCGACCGCCAGAAGAACCGCATGCAGGAGATATCGGAAGGCGCCATCGACAAGCCGGTCGAGGAGACCGACCGCGGCGACGAGATCGGCCGCATGGCCGAGACGCTCGAAGTGCTCAGGCAGACCGCGCTGACGGCGCGGAACCTGGAAGCCGAGCAGGTCGCCACCAAGACCCGCAGCGAGCAGGAGAAGCGCGACGCCCTGATCGCCCTCGCCGATCGCTTCGATGCCTCCGTCGGTCAGCTCGTCGGCCTGATGGCCTCCGGCTCCGGCGAGCTCGAGACCACCGCCAAGTCGATGTCATCCACGGCTGAGGGCACCAACCGCCGCGCCGCCGTGGTCGGCACGGCCGCCACCGAAGCCAGCCAGCGCGTCCAGACCGTCGCGGCTGCCGCCGAAGAGCTCTCCTCCTCCATCACCGAGATCAGCCGCCAGGTCGCCCAGTCCGCGGAAGTCACGGGACGCGCGGTCGACAGTGCGCGCCGCACCGACACCATCGTGCGCGCGCTCTCGGACGGTGCCCAGCAGATCGAGCATGTCGCCGAACTGATCTCCAGCATCGCCGCGCAGACCAACCTCCTCGCGCTCAACGCCACCATCGAGGCCGCGCGCGCCGGTGAAGCCGGCCGCGGCTTTGCCGTCGTCGCTTCCGAGGTGAAGTCGCTGGCGAGCCAGACCGCGGAAGCCACCCGCGAGATCGGCGACAAGATCGCGCAGATCCAGGGCGCGACCAAGGAGGCCGTGGACGCCATCGGCGGCATCACCGCCACCATCGAGGAGGTCAGCCGCATTGCCACCTCGATCGGGGCTGCCATCGAGGAGCAAGGTGCCGCCACTGCCGAGATCTCCCGCAGCGTCTCGCAGACCGCGGAAGCCACCAAGGAAGTCACCACCAATATCGGCGGCGTCTCTACCGCCGCGAACGAGACCGGCAATGCCGCCGGCATGGTGCTCGCCGCCGCCTCGAACCTCTCCAAGCAGGCCGAGCAGCTCTCCGGCGAAGTCGGGACATTCCTCGCCGGCGTGCGCGCGGCTTAGGCGGCCGACAACACTCCAAGCGATCTCCGTCATGCCCGGGCTTGTCCCGGGCATCGACGTTCTTGGTGCCGTGTGGTGAGGCGTGGATGGCCGGGACAGCCCGGCCATGATGCCGGAGACAGCCGCCCCCTACTGCCGCCTCGTCAGGCTACATCCACTCGAGAGCTGGCGCGTCGAGCCGGTCGAACCGTCGTTCGACTGCGAGGGGAATTCTTCGAACGGCGAATTCTGCTTGCCGGTGTTGAACTCGAAGATCTTGCGGAACAGGCCCGGGGCCATCGCCGAGATCGGATTGACGCGCATCACGGGCGCAGCCGGCGTGCCGACGACCTCATAGGTCACGCCGATCAGCCCTTCATTGTTGCCGCCGCCGAGGAAGATGCCGAACAACGGGATCTGGCCGAAGATGTTGTTGACGCCATACATCGGCACGAAGGTGCCGCTCATGCAGACCTGGTTGCCGGGATAGTCGATCGAGCCCTCGATGGTGGCGCCGATCATGGGACCCTTGACCACGCCGTCACGGACCGTGAGCGCGCCATTCTGCCGCGTGAACTCGGCGCGGAGCGCACTGAACGAGACGCCGTTGCCGGTGCCGTTGGGCGCGCCGGCGGCAACGCGCTCGAGCTGCGCCTCGCCTTTCACCATGAAGTCGCGGACGTTGATGAGGCCCTCGCGCGAGGTGTTCGGCTCGGATGTCGGCGGCTCCATCGCCACCACCATCTGGCCGCCGACCGCCTTGGTGTAGGTGTCGGTGAAGCGCAGCAGCGCGCCGGCATCGTTGGTCTGGAGGTAGATCACCTCGCGGTTGCCCTGGGCACGCCCGCCACGCAGGTCAGCCGCCACCGGCGTGTCTTTGCCGACCTTGCCGCTCAGCGTGAACGCCTTGATGGCACCATTGCGTTTCGACATCTTGGCATCGACGCTGCGCATCGCCTCGCCGTTGAAACCGGCGACGGCACCGAGCTTCACGTCGATGTCGAAGTCGACGTTCTTCATCTTGTTCTTGTCGTCCTTGGAATTGCCGGAGATCGCCGACTTCAGGAAGCCGCGACCGTCAAACACATCGCCGCGCATCGTGCCCTTGATGACGCCATCCTGGCTGCGCTCCACCTTCAGCGACGCCTTGTCGCCATCGGACGGCGAATAGGTCGGGAAGTTCGCGCTCATGAGATCGCCGTTCGCGTCGACCTCGACCGAGCCCTTGATCGAGGCGCCACCGCCCTCGATGACGATGTCTTCCAGACGCGTCGATTGCGCGGTCGGCACGACCTTGAAGCTGGCCTTGCCCGACTTGCCCGGCAGCTTGACCCAGCCGGGCAGGATGTTGTCGAGCTTCACCGAGGTCAGGTCGGCCTCGACGCCGAGCTTCGTCGTCTGGTCGGGACCGCCCGCGATCTTGCCCGACAGCTTGATCGGCAACGATCCGCTGACGGCGGGGCTGAGATCGAATCCCAGGCGCGCCCGGCTCGCATCGTCCAGCGTCGCCTGCAACCTGACATCCGCGTCGCCCTCGGCCGGCTTGCGATAGTCGAGCGAGGCCGCCTGCCCGTTGATCTTGACGTCGCCCTTGACCTGATAGCCCGTGTTGCTCGCGACGATCTTGAGAGTGTTGGCCTCCAGCTTCTGGTTCATCACCAGCTTGTCGGCGGCAAAACCGTTGAGGTCGGCGGTGACGGCGTAGGTCGTGTCCGCCTTGGTCAGCTCGCCCTTGACCGGAAGGCCGAGCTGGATATTCGCCGTGAACGTCCCCTTGCTGGTGTTGGGATCGACGACTGTCGACGACAGATCACTCAGGCGATCATTCGAGAGCATCTCGGCCGCCGCGGGCACAGGTCCGTCGACGCGGAACCTGGTCCGCGACGGCGACGGCTTGGGCGCCATATCCGGCACCTCGAAGACGAAATCGGAAATCGTGACTTTGCGGCCGGCGGGCGTATCGGCGATGCCCTGCCCGATGGTCACGGTCGCGGTACGCCCGGTGACGCGCGCCTTCAGATCGGCATCGTGCACAACGGGCATGCCGTCCACGGGACGGACCGCGACGCCGCTCGCCACGATGTTGACCGAGAGGCCGTCGTCGGGAATGGGCGGGCCCTTGCGCGGAAGGTTCTTCGTCGGCGAATTGACGCCGATCTCGATGCGCTGGAGCGTACCGCGCTCGATCCGCTCGATCACCCATTCGCGCAACTCGGGAACGACCAGCGTCGGCCACATCCGCTTCAGCGCGGAGGCCGACATCGGCGTTCCCGCAAAGCCCAGCGTCAGCCGCGGCTCGCCGGAATAGTCGATCGCCCCCGTGCCGGCGACGCCGATCTCGCCATTGCTGATGTCGGCCTGGGTCAGCAAGAGGCGCTTGTGGTCGGTGTCGAAGCGGAAGCCGATCGCGATGCGGTTGAAGACGAGCGGCGGCTCGTTGTCGATGCCGCCGAGCAGGATCGAACCGCCGCTAAAGCCGAGCTGCCAGTCGTTGATGGTGCCGTTGGGCGGCTCGAGATGGGCCAGAAGCATCAGGCGGTTCGCGCCCGACAGGATCTTGAACGGTGCCACCAGCACCCGCCGATTGGCGTCCCACTCGACGTTGATCTCGGCCTGGTCGATCGCCATCGGATAGTCTGGCGTGTCGGTGTCGATGATATTGCCGGCGCCGACCGCGAGCTTGCCGCGGAAGAAGGTCGGCACGCCATCGCGGCCGAGTTCGCCCTTGAGCTCGCCCGTCAGCGGCAGGTCGGCCGTGTAGGTGAGATCCTTGACCCGCAACGCCAACAGGATGTTGGAGGTCGAGACCTTGTCGGCCTTGATGTCGACCGAGCGCACACCGTTCTCGGCCGGCCCGATCGTGGCGCGCAGCATCCATGGGCGCGCGCCCTCTTCGCCCAGGCTGAGCGTGACGCCCCCGCGGCTCGGCCGGCGCAGGCTGAGCGTGATGTTCTCAAACGACCATTTGCTGCCGCGCTGCTGATCGTCGACGATCAGGTTGCCGTTCTTCAGACCGATCTCGTTGAGGTTCTGGCCGTCGAGGCCGGTCATGCTCAGACTGTCGAGCCAGTCGAGGCCCTGAAGGATGCCGCTCTGCGCCGTCGCCTGAGGCGGGCCTTGAGAGGCGGCTTGGGATGGATCCTGGCTCGCGGGCCCCGTGGCGAATGGCGGCGGCGGGACGCCGTTGCGCGGGAATGTCGGCGGCAGACCCGCGTCCTTCTTCGAGGCGACGCCGGTTGCCAGCGGCTTTGCGGTATCGCCGGCGGACACGGTGACGGTACCGTCGGGCGCGATGCGGATCGCGAGTTCGGCATCGACCAGATTGAGGCTCTCGGCGCGCAGGTGCCCCATCAAGAGGCCCGCACCCGATAGCTTCACTTCGGCCTTCGGCGCGCTGGCAACGATGGCGTGATCGCGATCGCGGACGATGATGTCTCGGATGCGGACGGCGATGCGGACCCGGCCGGCGCGCTCGATCTGGGTGCCTCCGATCTCGACCGTGTTTCCGTGACCGATATTGTCCTCGATCGCGGCCGCCAGCCATGGCGTTGCAATGTCGAGATTGATGGGGCCGGCACCGAGCCGCCACCACAGCGCGCCGAAGCAGCCGATGAAGATGACGGCGAGAGTCCCGACGACAAGGACGACACGCTTCAGCCAGCGATCGGCGGCCAGCCAGCGGCGCAACGCGCCAAAACCGTCACCGAAGCGATGAAAGCCCGAATTGGAACGCGACAACAGCCGGCGCGCGCGATGGCCCGCGGCCGCCTCCTGATCCGGATCCCAATCGGCTTCGTCCCATTCCTGCGGCTGTTGCTGAACGCCGCGCCGATCGAAATCCCGATTGTAATCCTGGGGCGACTTATTCCTTGCCATTGCCTCTCGATACAGGCGCCCGTCAAACGATTGAGCGCCGCCGGGACCGCAGCCGTCCGCGGGAAGCGAAGCTCCCTGCGCCGGCATTGCCGCCATACCTCGAATATTCCTGCTGTTCGTCATTTCGCCCCGGGAGCGCGTTCAACGAGCAGTGGGGTGGTGCGTGGAATTCCTTGTAACCATACTCCGGCGCCGCCAGACTTGCCCAGCCGAGGGCGCGATTCCGGCACACCGGACGAGAGCTGCAATACCGTTTCGGTTGACCCGCCGAAAGCGTCGAAAGGAAGGCGTATGTCCAAGAAATCCCGAACGAAATCGTCCAAAACGCCCTCCGGCAGTCCGACGGCTAAAAAGACGGCCCTGAAAACGCGGGCCTCTACTCCGACAAAGTCCGCGAAAACACAGCGGACACCGGCGACCAAATCAACCGGGACCTTAGCAAAAGCAGGATCACATACGGCCGCATCGAAACAGTTAAATTCCTCCAAATCGGCGTCCCCGCCCCCTAAGGCGAAGTCCGGCCTGGCCGAGGGCCACAAGGCCCCCGCCTTCCGCCTGCCCCGCGACGGCGGCGAGGTCGTCACATTGGCGGACTATGCCGGCCGAAAGCTCGTCCTGTTCTTCTACCCCCGCGCCGACACCCCGGGGTGCACCCTGGAGGCGATCGACTTCACCCGCCTCGCCCGTGCCTTCGCGGCTGCCGGTACCGCCGTGCTCGGCGTCTCCGCCGATCCGTTAAAGGCTCAGGAGAAGTTCCGCGACAAGCACAAGCTCGGTATCCCCCTGATCTCGGATGAGACGCACCAGATGCTGGAAGCCTACGGCGCCTGGGGCGAAAAATCCATGTATGGCAAGAGCTTCCTTGGGATTCTTCGCACCACGATACTGGTGGGGGCCGATGGCAAACTGGCCAGGATATGGCGCAATGTCCGGGTCGACGGTCATGCCGACGAGGTGCTGGAAGCGGCAAGAAGTCTTTAACCAGTCCTTTAAATTCGCGCGTTCCCATTTCCGGAAAATTAACCATGACCGGCCCAGATTGCTGCGGCAATTAGGCCGTACGGACTCATCCGACCGGCGCGGGAGTGCCGATGTCGAAAAGTTCTGCCCAATACTCGCAGTACGCCCAACATCATCCTCACGACCACGGACGGGCCTTCCAACGCCGTCCCGCCCTCGCGACAGCCACAGCGATTCCCCTTCCCGCGACCGACGACGCCTACACCATCGTCCATGCCGGCAAGCAGGTTCGCTTCGGGCCCGTGGTGTTCTGGATCGTGGTCGGCACGGTGGTGCTGCTCGGTCTCTGGTCGGCGGCAACCGCCACCTATTTCGCTTTCCGTGACGACGTCCTGACACGGCTGATCGCCCGCCAGGCCGAGATGCAGTACGCCTATGAGGACCGCATCGCCGAGCTGCGCGCCAAGGTCGACCGCACCACCAGCCGCCAGTTGCTCGACCAGGAACAGTTCGACCAGAAACTCGACCAGATCATGAAGCGCCAGACGGCGCTGGAGTCCCGGGCGACGGCGCTTGGGGCCATGCCTGACGTGACCGCCTCGATCCCCCGCGCGGCCCCACAGCGCGGCGATTCGAGCCAGAGCACGCCAAAACCCTCGCCGATCAGCGACACCGTGATTTTCGTGGCGCCGCCGGACCGTGAGGCCCGCCTAGAATCGCGCGCACCCACCGTCGCAGCGCCCCCGACCAGCCAATTCGCCAAGAACCAGGGTTTCGACAACGTCCTGGTTCGGCTCACGACCTCGCTCGACCAAGTTGAACGGCGCCAGATGGCGGCGCTCAGCGCCGTCGAGGAAGGCATGGATTCACGCATGCGCCGGATGCGCGGCGTGGTCAGTGATCTCGGCCTGAATCTCGCCAATCTCGAATCCGCCGTGCCGCGCAGCGCGATGGGGGGGCCGTTCGTAGCGGTCAAACTGACGGCCAATGCCGGTCCGTTCGAGAAGCAGCTCTATCGCATCAACACCACGCGCGCCGAGATGGACCGTCTCAACCGTACGCTGGCGCTCGTGCCCTATCGCAAGCCCGTCATCGGCGAGGTCGAGTTCACCTCCGGCTTCGGCGTCCGCAGCGATCCCTTCCTCGGCCGGCCCGCGATGCATACCGGGCTCGATTTCCGCGCTGCCACCGGCGATCCGGTTCGCGTCACCGCCAACGGCAAGGTGGTGTCCGCCGGCTGGTCCGGCGGTTACGGCCGCATGGTCGAGGTCGACCACGGTAACGGGCTTTCGACCCGCTACGGCCATCTCTCCGAGATCAACGTCAGGGTCGGCGAGACCGTGAAGATCGGCCAGGTCGTCGGTCTGGTCGGGTCGACCGGTCGCTCCACCGGTCCGCATCTGCATTACGAGACCCGCATCGAGGGCGAAGCGGTCGATCCGCAGAAGTTCCTGCGCGCCGGCGTGCGTCTCAGCGCGGGCTAAGGCGACAAAAGGCGCCTGTGCATGATCACTGGCTGCGCTCGTGGCCGACCTCGCCGGTGATGACGTCGCCGAACAGCTCCCAGGCCTGCCCGTTGAAGCGCATCAGCTGCATCTGCTCGATCGGGAAATAATCGTCCGGTGAGGTGTTGACCATGATGCCCGGCAGCATCAGGTCGGTGTGGAAATCCTTCAGGTTGGCGGCCTGCTTCATGACGTTCTCACGCGTGAGATTGTCGCCGCACTGCTTGAGCACCTGCGCCATCGCCTCGGCCTGGACATAACCGTAGATGTTGTTGGAATTGGCCTTGTCGCCGTCGGGATAATATTTGTCCATGAATTCACGCCATTTCACGACGGCTGGATCCTTGTCCCAGGTCGGATCGGTCGGGTCCTTCAGATAGACCGTCGAGATGATGTCCTTGGAATAGTCGAGCCCGGCGGGCTTGAGCACCGAGGCGACCGAAGTCGCGGTGTTGGCCAGGAAGAATTTCGGCTTCCAGCCGAGCTCGCCGACCTTCCGGATCGCCTGCGCCGAGCCCTTCGGCGCGGCCCATGAGAAGAAGATGTCGGCACCGGAATCGTGCAGGGCCACGATCTGCGAGTCGATCGAGGGATCGCTGACCTCGTAGGACTTGTCGGCGATGATCATATTGGCCTTGTCGCCGAGCCCGTCCTTCAGGCCCTTGAACTGGTCCTTGCCGGCGTCGTCGTTCTGCCAGAACACCGCGATCTTGCTGCTCGGGAAATGATCGCGAATGTACTTGGCGTAGATCCGTCCCTCGCTCTGGTAGTTGGGCTGGAAGCCCATGGTCCACGGGAAGTTCTTGGGGTCGCCGAACTTGGTACCGCCGGAGGCGACGAACAGCTGCGGCACCTTCTTGGCGTTCATGTATTTCATGATCGCGGAATTCGAGGGCGTGCCGAGCGGCTGGAAGATCAGCAGCACCTCGTCGCTCTCGACCAGCTTGCGCGCCTGCTCGATCGCCTTCGGCGGCGAGTAGGCGTCGTCATAGCTGATGAAATTGATCTTGCGTTCGTTGATGCCGCCCTGATCGTTGATCATCTTGAAATAGGCAGCCTCGGTCTTGCCGATCACACCATAGGACGACGCCGGCCCGCTATAGGGCATGATGTTGCCGATCTTGATTTCGGTGTCGCTGGCGCCGGGGTCGTATTTTTTCTGCGCCGAGACCGGTGTCGTGATGAGCACTCCGGCAGCAAGCATGGCGAGGGCAGCAAGGTTTTTGCGACGACCCGGCATCGGTCTCTCCCCTGTTTTGTAGTCTTGTTTTGTAGGGAGTGTCGCAAGGCCGTTCGCGGCTGGCAAGCGCTTCGATTTTCCGCGAGATGAAACGGCGAATCCGGAATTTACTCGCTGCGTCGCAGCAGGTTCAAAACGCGTCCGTCGATCACGAGCAGCGCGCTGCCAATGACAATGGCGCCTGCGATCTCGCGCATCGAGATCGGCTCACCCAGCACCAGCCATCCCAGCAGGATGGCGGTGACGGGAATGAGCAGCGTCACCAGCATGACATTGGTCGCACCGGAGCGCCGTATGATCTGAAAGAAGACGATATAAGCGAGCGCCGTCGAGAGGCCCGCGAGACCAAGCACCGCGAGCCAGGTCGTCAGGCCCGGCACCGGAAGACGCCAAGGCTGCTCCACCACGCCGGCGACGATCGCCATCATCACCGTCGACGCCATCAGTTGAAACGTCGCCGTGCCGAGCGGAGCTGAGTCCTTCAGCATTCGCCGCGCTGCCAGTGCGGCGAATCCATAGCTGAAGGCGCCGCCAAGGCAGAGCAGGATGCCGAGCCCCTGCCCCGGCCTCGTCTCGAGGCCCCATCCGCGCAGGATGATTACGCCGGCAAGGCCGAGCCCCACACCGGCCACGCGCCGCATCTGCAAGGCCTCTTCGCCCGCCGCGGCCATCACGACCACCGTGAACAGCGGTGTCGTCGCATTCAGGATCGACGCCAGTCCACTCGGGATGAAAGTCTGCCCCGCCACGATCAACGAGAACGGGATGACATTGTTGAGCAGCCCGATCACAACGAACGGCTTCCACCCCACAATGCTCTTGGGCAAGCCGATCCCCTGCATGCGGAGCAGCGGCAGCAGCATGGCGGCACCGAGCGCGACCCGCAAAAACACCAGCGTCAGCGGCGGCAATTCCCGCAAGGCGGCGCCGTTGAAGAAGAACGAGCCGCCCCAGAGGACGGAGAGCACCGCGAGCAGCGACCAATCGCGCGCGTCGATCCTGTTGGCGTTTGGGAGCATGCGTTTCACCTCGGCGCAGCTGCTCGCCTAGGACAACGCGGAAAATCTCGCCACCCGGTTTCCGACAACATTGCTCAAGATCATCCCCGTGACCGCCGATCGCCCGCGATATCGGCAACAACCGCCCCAATCACCAACGCGCCGCCAATGAGCGCGTGGACGGCCGGTATCTCACGGAAGGCAACCCAGATCCAGAACGGCATCAGCGGCGTTTCCAGCGTCGCGATCAGGGAGGCCTGTCCTGACGGCAGCAAGCGCGAGCCGAGCATGTAGAAGGTCAAGCCCAGCGAACTTGAAGGCAGCCGAACATCGCGAGGATCGCGAAGCCGTTGCCGCCGACATGAGCGATGTCATGCGCGAATGGAAGGCCGACGAGGCTTCCGATGAAATTCGACAGCGCGGCCGCCGCCACCATCGACGTCTCGCGATGGCGCCGGACCACCACCGTCATGGTGGAGATGGCGAGCACCATCAGGCAGCTGAGCGCGATGCCACCGAGATCGGCACCGGCTCGCACACCGCCGACCGTGATCACCACGCCGGCAAAGGCAATCAGGCTCGCAATCAGCGTGCGCCATGTCGCGGCCTCATTGAGCCACAGCCAAGCCAGCGCGGCCGCAACAAACGGCTGTGTTGCGATCAGCACCGCCACGTTCATGACGTCGGTCATCTGCAGCGCGGGAATGAACGAAACCATGCCGATCGCGGACAATGAGGCCACGAGCAGGCCTGCCTTGCCCGGCGCCAGCAACTGCCGCAGGCCGGCGCGGCCTTGCATCACCACGAGAAGCACAGTGATCAGGCCGCCGGCGAACAGGCCGCGCCAGAACAGAATAGTCCAGGGATCGAACGGTAGAAGGCGCGTGAAGAACGGCGCCGTGCTCCAGGCAATCGCGGCGGCGACGACGAGGGCAATGCCGAGACCGCGTTCCGAACGAGGCTGCCCCATGTGGATGTGACCGGCTAGGACGGCTTCTTCGGCCGCGACACCAGCTCGATCATCCTGCCTTCGTCGTCATCAGGCATCGCCGCCTTCGCCTGCGCGTAGGACTCGACCGCGGCCCGCGAGACTAGCGGCTTGTCGGCCAGCAGGCTCTCCGCGAGTTTGACGGCATAGGCGGCATCCTTGTGCCGCAGCGCTGCCGTGAAGGTCGCGCCGCTGAAGTCGCGGGCAACCATGCGCTTGGAGTGGCGCTGCACCTGCGGGCTTGCGGCCACGCCCGCCTGGATCGATTCCAGCACGAGGTTCATGTCGAGCCCGGCCTGCTCGGCGATGGCAAGGCCCTCGGCGAGGCCGGCGATCTGGATCGCGCCCATGAGATTGTTGATGAGCTTGTAGACCGTGCCGGAGCCGACCGCGCCGAAATGGCGGATGGTCGAGCCGATCGGCGTCAGATACGGCCGCGCGCGTTCGAGGTCGGCTGCATCGGCGCCAACCAGCAGCGTCAGCTTTCCACTGGCGGCGGCATCCGGCAATCCGGTCACGGGGCAATCGATATAGATGAGCCCGCGCGCATTCAGCTCGCGGCCCATCTCGCGGGCATGGTCATAGGAAACGGTGGAGCATTCGATCGCGATGGTGCCTGATTTCGCCGTCTTGGCCGCGCCCTTCGGCCCGAGCCAGACCGCGCGCGAGGCTTCGTCATCGGCAACCATGGTCACGACCGCGTCGGCATCGATCGCGGCGTCCTCGGGCGAGGTCGCCCAAAGCGCGCCGCGCGCGATCAAATCTTCAGCCTTGGCCTTGCTGCGATTCCACAGCGTCACCGTGAAGCCGGCATCGAGATAGCGGCCGGCCATGCCATGACCCATCCGCCCTAATCCGATGAAGGCGACGCGGGGCATGATCAGTCCACGTCCTCGATATCGGCACCCGTGGTGCCGAAGGCGCGCTGCGCCAGCGTCGCGGCCATGAAGTCGTCGAGATCGCCGCCGAGCACGCCCGAGGTGTCCGAGGTCTGCACGCCCGTGCGCAGATCCTTCACCATCTGATAGGGCTGCAGCACGTAGGAGCGGATCTGGTGACCCCAGCCGATATCGGTCTTGGCGGCCTGGTCGGCGGCGGCCTTCTCCTCACGCTTCTTCAGCTCGATTTCATACAGGCGCGCGCGCAGCATGTCCCAGGCCTGAGCCCGGTTCTTGTGCTGGGAGCGGCCGGCCTGGCAGACCACGGCGACACCGGTCGGAATGTGCGTCAGCCGCACCGCGGATTCGGTCTTGTTGACGTGCTGGCCGCCGGCGCCGCCCGAGCGCATGGTGTCGACGCGGACGTCGGCTTCCTTGATGTCGATCTTGATGCTGTCGTCGATGACCGGGAACACCTGCACGCTCGAGAACGAGGTGTGCCGCCGCGCGTTGGAATCGAACGGCGAGATGCGCACCAGGCGATGCACGCCCGCTTCCGTCTTCAGCCAGCCATAGGCGTTGTGGCCTGAGACCTGGATCGTCGCGGACTTGATGCCGGCCTCTTCGCCCTCGGACTCTTCCAGCACCTCGACCTTGAAGCCGTGGGTGTCGGCCCAGCGCGTGTACATGCGCAGCAGCATCTGCGCCCAGTCCTGGCTCTCAGTGCCGCCGGCGCCGGCATGGACTTCGAGATAGGAATCGAACCGGTCGGCTTCGCCCGACAGCAGCGCCTCGAGCTCGCGCCGCGCCACTTCCTTCTTGAGATTCTTGAGAGCCGCTTCGGCTTCCGCGACGACGCCGGCATCGCCCTCGGCCTCGCCGAGCTCGATCATGCCGATGTCGTCTTCGAGCTCCTGCTCGACCTTGCCGATGCCCGAGAGCGAATCCTCCAGCGAGGTCCGCTCCTGCATCAGCTTCTGGGCCTTCTGGGGATCATTCCAGAGATTGGGATCTTCTGCGAGCTTGTTCAGCTCAGCGAGGCGCGCCGTCGATTTCTCGACGTCAAAGATGCCTCCTCAGCAGCCCGACTGACTGCTTGATCTCTTCTACCAACCGTTCGATTTCGGCGCGCATGTCGTTCTCTGATGTCGCGGAATTGGTCCGCGTTCGATTGCTAGCGCATGATCCGGGAAAGTGTGCAGCGGTTTCCCGACAAGATCATGCGCAAACGAAAAACCTGAAACGCGATGACTCGTCACGTTTCAGGGGATGTAACGGCGGCAGCGCCAAAGCGCAACCGCCGGAACCGGGATCGTCTGTCTTGTCCTAAGCCTTAGTACAGCCCGCCGGTGCCCGGCCGCATGAAGAAGCCGGAATCCGGCTGCTGCTGCTGCGAGGCCGGCATGCCGCCGCCGCGCCCATCGGCATCGGCAACGCCGATCACCGAGTAATTGTCCGGCGGCGCCGTGCCCGGCTTGAAGGCTTCGAGAATGGTTCCGCCAGTCTCGCCCGGACCTGCGCGCATACCGGTTTTGGAGACGACGCGCACGAGCTTGATGCCGGCAGGCACCTTGAAGGGAACGGCGGGCTTGTCGGCGAGCGCGAGCTTGAGGAAATCGCGCGCGATGGGAGCGGCCAGATGGCCGCCGGTTGCGGCATTGCCCTTACCCAGCGGACGCGGCTTGTCGTAGCCCATGTAGATGGCGACCGCGACGTCGGGCGAGAAGCCGACGAACCAGGCGTCCTTGGCCTCGTTGGTGGTGCCGGTCTTGCCGGCGACGGGTTTGCCGACTTCCTTGATGACCGTAGCCGTACCAGCCTGCACCACGCCTTCCATCAGCTCGGTGATCTGATAGGCGGTCATGGAGTCCAGCACCTGCTCGCGGCGGTCGATCAGCTGCGGCTCGGCCTGGTTCTTCCAGCCGCCCGGCGCGTCGCAGCCGCGGCATTCACGCTGGTCGTGCTTGAAGATGGTGTGTCCGTAGCGGTCCTGGATACGATCGATCAGCGTCGGCTTCACCCGGCGGCCGCCATTGGCGAGCATCGAGTACGCCGTGACCATGCGCATCGCCGTCGTCTCGCCGGCGCCGAGCGCGTAGGAGAGATAGTTCGGCAGTTCGTCATAGACACCGAAACGGCGAGCATATTCACCGATCAAGGGCATGCCGATGTCCTGCGCCAGCCGCACCGTCACGGTGTTGAGCGATTGCCGCAGCGCGTTGCGCAGCGTCACCGGTCCCTGGAATTTGCCGGAGGAGAAGTTTTCAGGCCGCCACACGCCGGCGCCCTGCCCCTGGTCGATTTCGATGGGGGCGTCGAGCACGACGGTCGAGGGCGTATAGCCATTGTCGAGCGCCGCCGAATAGACGATCGGCTTGAACGACGAACCCGGCTGCCGATAGGCCTGCGTGGCGCGGTTGAACTGGCTCTGGTCGAACGAGAAGCCGCCGACCATGGCGAGCACGCGGCCGGTCCAGGGATCCATCGCCACCATCGCGCCGGACACTTCGGGGATCTGACGCAACCGGTACTGGCCCTCGACCGGCTGGCCATCCTTGTAGAGTGGATCGGCGTAGATCACGTCGCCGGGCTGCAGCACCTGCGACACCGCCGACGGCGTCTTGCCTTTGGTTCCGCCCTGCACGGCTCGCGCCCACCGCACGCCGTCAACCGTGACGATGCCGGTCTCGCGCTGCTTGCTCACGGCTCCGCCAAGCTCGCGGCTCGGCTGGAAGCCGATGCGGGCCGACTGGTCGCTGGTCTCCAGCACCACCGCCATGCGCCATGGCGAGATGTCCGAGAGCGATTTGATCTCGGCGAGCTTCACGCCCCAATCGCCCGAGGTATCGAGCTTGCTCATGGCGCCGCGATAGCCCTGCTGCTCGTCATAGTTCACGAGGCCCGAGACCATGGCCTTGCGCGCCATGACCTGGATCTTCGGATCTAGCGTGGTGCGGACGGAGAGACCGCCCTCATACAGCTTCTTCTCGCCGTAGCGCTCGAAGATGTCGCGGCGGACTTCCTCGGCAAAATATTCGCCGGCGAAGGTGTGGGCGCCGTTGGAGCGGTTGGTGACGGCCAGTGGCTCCTTGCGCGCCTTGTCGGCGTCGGCCTGCTTGATCCAGCCGTTCTCCACCAGACGGTCGATCACGTAGTTGCGGCGTTCGATGGCGCGGTCGCGGTTGCGGACCGGATGCAGCGTCGCCGGCATCTTCGGCAGCGCGGCCAGATAGGACGCTTCCGCCACCGTCAGCTCGTTCACCGACTTGTCGAAATAGACCAGCGAGGCAGCTGCGATGCCGTAGGCACCCAGACCGAGATAGATTTCGTTCAGATACAGCTCGAGGATCTTGTCCTTCGAGTAGGTCTTCTCGATCCGCATCGCGAGCAAGGCTTCCTTGATCTTGCGGGCGAAGGAGACCTCGTTGGTCAAAAGGAAGTTCTTGGCGACCTGCTGGGTGATCGTGGAGGCACCCTGCGGACGCCTGTTCGAGCCGTAATTCTGGATGTAGACCACGCCCGCGCGCGCCATGCCGGTGTAGTCGATGCCGCCATGCTCGTAGAAATTCTTGTCCTCGGCCGCAAGGAACGCGTTGATCACGAGCTTCGGCACCGCCTGGATCGGCAAATACAGCCGCCGCTCCTTGGCGTACTCGCCGAGCAGCGAGCCGTCGACCGCGTGCACGCGGGTCATCACCGGCGGCTCGTAATCCTGAAGCTGAGAGTAGTCGGGCAAGTCCTTGGAGAAATGCCAGATCAGGCCTGCCACGGCCCCGACACCGACAAGGAACACCACCGTTCCCGCGGCGAACAGGAAGCCCATGAACCGCACCAGCAAGCGCATTATGTGTTTATCCGTTCAATCTCTGGATCAGCTCAGTATCAGCCCCTTGGCACCCAAACAGGGGCCAATTCACGTCACGAATTCACCGGCTTACGCAATACCATCAGTGCCGGACTTTAGACGCTTGCCGAGCGGGATTCTCTCCGATTCCGGAACCCCCTGCGGCATTTTTATAAAGCGCCGGCTGTGGCCAAACTAGGGCTTTTGCGGCGGGACGGAAAAACCCTTTCAATTCGACGATCCCCCGGGTCGTCAATTTGACGATCCCGCCGTGGCCATCCGCTTGGTCAAGAACCCGTCGATCGCCTGCGCCATCGAGCCCACGGCACGGGAGCGCCAGCCCTCGGAGACCAGATGCTCGAGGTCGCCCTTATTTGAGACGTAACCGATCTCGACCAGCACCGAGGGCACGTCGGGCGCCTTCAGCACCCGGAAACCCGCCGACTTCAGGGGGTGCTTATGCATCCGCACCGTCGACTTCATCTCGCCCATCAGAAGACGCGCGAAACGGTTCGAAAAGGTGCGGGTTTCCCGCTGCGTGAGGTCGATCAGGATGTCGGCGACGTCGGTCGGCTCCTCGGCGAGGTTAAAGCCGGCGATCGCGTCCGCCCGGTTTTCCGCGTCCGCCAGCCGCTGGGCCTCGGCGTCGGACGCCTTGTCGGACAGCGTATAGATGGTCGCGCCCTGCGCATCGCCCTCGGCACGGGGCAGCGCATCGGCATGAATAGAGACGAACAAGGCGGCCTTCAGATTCCGGGCGATCTTGGTGCGGTCATTGAGGGGAATGAAGGTGTCGTCGTTCCGCGTCATGACCACACGGTATTTGCCGGCCTTCTCCAGCTTGTCGCGGAGCGCGAGTCCGAAGGCCAGCACCAGGTTCTTCTCGCTCTCGCCGCTCGACTGCGTGCCGTTGTCGATGCCGCCATGGCCGGGATCGATCACGACCACCGGGCGGCCATCGGCCTTCTGCTGCGCCGTGTCCGGGGCCGTCGTCGCGGGAGCCGTTGCGGGCTGCGCCTCGGCGATCGTGGGCCGCAGCTCGGGGCGATTTTCGGGTGCGAGCGACTGCACGAAGGCGGTCCGGTCGACCTCCTCCAGCTCCAGCACGAGCCGGGCCGGCTGGCCGTTGGCCGCCTCCAGCACATAGGAATTGGCGATCCGGGCCGGTCCCGTCAGGTCGAACACGATTCGCGAGCCGCCGGGCATGACGAGCCCGTAGCGGAAGGCCTTGACCAGGCCGCGCCCCCCGACCCCCGTGCCCGCGGGCAGCTGAAAATTGACCTGCGGCACGTCAACGACGACCCGGTACGGGTCCGCGAGCGTGACCGCGCGGAAGGTAACGGTCTGGTCGATATCGAGAATGAAGCGGGTCTGCTTGCCATCGCCGGCCAGCCGGGCGGCCGAGGCGACTGGAAAATTGGCTACCGCAACAGTGGGTTGCGGCTGGCTTTCCGCGGCGCGCAGGCGCGAGGAATCAGCGCACGGCAACGCTGCGGCGCACAGAAGTGCGCATCCCAGCAAAACCCGTTGATTTGTGCGGCTCGCCACCGATTCCGTGCCTCCGAGCAGCCCTTTTAACGCAATAGAACCACAGGGTTAATCGATCCTTAATGACAGAAACGCGAAACTCGCTGACTGTGACCGCCGTGCGACGCTCCCTTGCACCGATGGCTCATTCCTCGTATGTACGGAATGCTGACGGCCGATATTTCCGGTTGTGTCGCATTCAGCCTCCCGGTGCAGCGCCGGAACTCTCAAGGTTTGGGAATTCCAGCGTTTTCCGCTCCCCTCTAAGACCAGCGCGGTGCGCGGCAGCGAGGTGGAGCGGGTCAAGCGCCGGCGGCGGACGGTCCTGGGTTACCTCTCGCGTTACCGGGACAGTTCTGACAGCGACGTAACCCATTACCCGGTCCCTTGATCCCAAGGGAGCGGTTCGTGATCCCCAAGGCGAGCGCGCTCGCGCCATGCCTGGCCAGCAGCAACTGATTGAAGGGCGGCCTCGCCGCCCAATGTTTCATACGGGCCGACGCTTGATGCGCCAGACTGTGCCGACGAATTCTGAAGGATCATTCGCGACGCTGCGGGGTGAAAATCCCGCGCGCCGCCTTGGTCCTGAAGCTTCCGGTTCGGCAAGGCGCGAGAGACGGCGTTTCGGCCTTCCCCTCACCCCCGAATCAGGTGGACCGTCGCGTCACCCGGCAGCGCAGCTCGCGCCCACGGTGAATCGCGCCCGCCGCCGCCAAGAGTTAAGACATGCCCAACAAGATGTTGATCGATGCCACCCACCCGGAAGAGACCCGGGTCGTCGTGGTCCGCGGCAATCGCGTCGAAGAGTTTGATTTCGAGACCGCGCAACGCAAGCAACTGCGCGGGAATATCTACCTCGCCAAGGTCACAAGGGTCGAACCCTCGCTCCAGGCCGCCTTCGTCGAATATGGCGGCAACCGCCACGGCTTCCTCGCCTTCAGCGAAATCCATCCCGACTACTACCAGATCCCGGTCGCCGACCGGCAGGCACTGATCGAGGCCGAGGAACAGGCCCATCGCGAAGCCGAGGAAGAGAGCGAGAACCGCTCCCACGGCCGCCGCCGTTCGCGCCACCGCAACGCCCGCCGCCGCGGTCACGGCGAGCGCGTGCGCAGCGACATCGTCGAAGGCCTCGACGCCGGGGCCGATCCCGCGGCCCAACCGGTCGAGGGCGAAGCCCCGCACACCGAGGGCGCACTGCACGAGGGCGAGCATCTGCACGCCGGTGCCGAGCATCATGGCGAGCACGACGGCCATGAGCATCACGACCACGAACATGGCGATCATGACCACCACGATCATGACCACGAAGCACATGGTCATGACGATCATCATCACGTCCATGCTGACGATCACGCGCACGATCATGACCATGATCACCAGCACGATCATCACGACCATGATCATGCCGGCGAGACGCCCCCGCCTGTCGCGGCCGTCGGCGCCGAGCCAGCGGTCGCGACCGAGACGCAGGCGCAGCCCTTCGAAGCTCATGCCTCGGAAGCTCATGCCTCCGAAGCGCATGCCGAGGCTCTCGCCGAAGCCGTGACCACCGCCGCCGAGCCGGCCGACGCCGTGTACGGCGAAAGCGCCGAGACGTCGCATGCCGAGGCTGCGGAAACGACCGGCGAAGACGACGAGGACGAGGACGAGGACGGCGAGGATGCCGAAGAGGAAGTCGTTGAATCCGTCGGCGGCGACGACGTGCTGGAGGAAGTGCCGGAGCGCACCTTCCGCCCGCGCCGCCAGTACAAGATCCAGGAAGTCATCAAGCGCCGCCAGGTGATGCTGGTGCAGGTCGTCAAGGAAGAGCGCGGCAACAAGGGCGCGGCGCTGACCACCTACCTCTCGCTCGCCGGCCGCTATGCCGTGTTGATGCCGAACACCGCCCGCGGTGGCGGCATCAGCCGCAAGATCACCAGCGCTCAGGACCGCTCGCGCCTGAAGGAAGTGGTGCAGGATCTCGACGTGCCCGAGGGCATGGGCATCATCCTGCGCACCGCCGGCGCCGCCCGCACCAAGCCCGAGATCAAGCGCGACTTCGAGTACCTGATCCGGATGTGGGAGACGGTGCGCGACCTGACGCTGAAGTCGCAGGCCCCCACCCTCGTCTACGAGGAAGGCTCGCTGATCAAGCGCTCGCTGCGCGACCTCTACAACAAAGAGATCGACGAGATCTCGGTTGCCGGTGAAGCCGGTTACCGCGAAGCCCGCGACTTCATGAAGATGCTGATGCCCGCCAATGTCAGCGCGGTGAAGCAGTATCGCGACGGCCAGCCGCTGTTCTCGCGCATGGGCGTCGAGAGCCAGCTCGACGCGATGTTCTCGCCGACAGTGCAGCTGCGCTCCGGCGGCTACATCGTGATCAACCAGACCGAGGCGCTGGTCTCGATCGACGTCAATTCCGGACGATCGACCCGCGAGCACCATATCGAGGACACCGCGCTCAAGACCAATCTGGAAGCGGCCGAAGAGGTCGCCCGCCAGCTTCGCCTGCGCGACCTCGCCGGCCTGATCGTCATCGACTTCATCGATATGGACGAGAAGCGCAACAACCGTGCGGTCGAGCGCAAGCTGTCCGATTGTCTGCGGCAGGACCGCGCGCGCATCCAGGTCGGCCGCATCTCGCATTTCGGCCTGCTCGAGATGTCGCGCCAGCGCATCCGCGCCAGCGTGCTCGAGAGCTCGACCGATCCGTGCCCGCATTGCGGCGGCACCGGCCATGTCCGTTCAGTGTCGTCGGTGGCACTGCAGCTGCTGCGCGGCCTCGAAGAGATCCTGATGAAGGGCGCGACCCACAATCTCGTGGTCCGCACCCGCACTGATGTCGCGCTGTATGTGCTGAACCACAAGCGCGGCCATCTGCGCGATCTCGAGAACGGCTTCAAGGTGACGCTGTCGGTCATCGCCGACGCGAGCGTCAGCGGGCCGCAGGCCTATCTCATCGACCGCGGCGAGCAGGTCCATACGCTGGAAGCCGCCAAGGCACTGCTGGTGGCGCAGGCGGCAGCAAGCCCGCCGCCGATCGTTGAAGAAGTCTATGACGACGAGGAATTCGATTCCGAACTCGAATCCGAGGTCGAAACCGAGGAGACCGAAGGTCTCACCGAGGAGCAGGCTGCGGGCGAGGCAGCCTCCGACCAGGACGGCCAGCGCCGCAAGCGCCGCCGTCGCCGGCGCGGCCGCGGTGGCCAGCGCGACGGCGAGTTGCGTGAGGATGGCCCCGCCACCCTTCCCGAGGCGGCTGTTGCGGCCGGCGAAGGCGAAGAGGATGCCGAGTCCGAGCAGGATGGCGAAGAAGGCGAGGAACAGGCGGCCCGCGGTGAGCAGCAGGGCAGCGCTGACCGCCGCCGCCGGCGTGGTCGCCGCGGCGGACGCCGTCGGCGTGGTGGCGGTGAGGACGGTCTCGCCGGCTCCATCAGCGACGAGCTCGCGGCCAATGCGCCGCCGGAAGCGTCCGACGCAGTCGCCGATTTCGACGGCTTCGGCGGCGAGGCCGCGCCCTCGATTGCCCAGGCCGAACACACCGCTGAGCCTGAGGTCTCGCAGCCTGAGCCGCGCGCCGAGGTGCAGACCGAGGTGGCACCGGCCCAGCCCGAGCCAATTGCCCCAGAGGAAGAGCCCGCCGACGACAAGGCCGCGCGGCGCCGCTCCACGGTCCGGGAAAAGGTGAGCTTCCTGTCGAGCAGCCCGATCGAACCGGCAGCCCCGGTTGGGCAGGCGCCTGAGCCGGCCGCCCTGCCGGCAGCTGAACCCGCGCCGGAACCGGCAAGCGAAACGCCGGCCGCGCCACGCCGCGCCGGCTGGTGGTCGCGCCGCTTCGGCGGCGGTGAATAAAGCCGAACATTCAAGAAAAAACGCCCGGGTCAAGCCGGGCGTTTTTTGATTTGGCGAGGACAGTTTCAATGCAAAGCGCAATCGTTCTCGGCGGCGGCATGATCGGCGTGAGCGCGGCGCTGCACCTCCAGCAGCGCGGCTGGGCCGTCACACTCGTCGACCGCAGGGAGCCGGGCCGCGAGACCAGCTACGGCAACGCCGGGATGATCCAGGCGGAAGCGGTCCGCCCCTATCCGATGCCGCGCGACCTTGCGACGCTGCTGAAGATCGCGACCGGCCGCACCAACGACGTGCGCTACAGCCTGTCGTCGCTTCATCTCCATATCGAGCCCCTGCTCCGCTACTGGTGGCATTCGGCGCCGAAGCGTCATCGCGAGGCGGTCGATGCATGGGCGCGGCTGATCGCCTACGCGACGAGCGAGCACGACATCCTCATTCGCGAAGCCCATGCCGACAATCTCATCCGCCGCGCCGGCTATCGCATGCTGCATCGCGATGCCGCTTCATTCGATCTGGCGATCCGGACTGCGGAGGAAGACCGGCGCGAGTTCGGCG
Organism: Bradyrhizobium shewense; assembly: GCF_900094605.1. Taxonomy (GTDB): domain Bacteria; phylum Pseudomonadota; class Alphaproteobacteria; order Rhizobiales; family Xanthobacteraceae; genus Bradyrhizobium; species Bradyrhizobium shewense. Next base: position 277,864 of record NZ_FMAI01000006.1, read on the forward strand.
TAAATTTTCGCGTGCTCTCCGGCAAGGAGCTTGCGAGGGCCGAGCCGGTCCTGCGCGACGATCTTCCCGGCGCGATTCATTGGCTCGACACCTGGACCGTGTCCGATCCCGGCGCGCTGGTCACGGCCTATGCCGAGCTGTTCGAGCGCCGCGGCGGCGCCATTGTGCTCGGTGATGCGCAGTCGCTGCGACAGACCGCGACCGGCTGGTCGGTCGATACGGACCAGGGGCGCCTCGACGCCGCCAACGCCGTCGTGACCCTCGGGCCGTGGTCGCCCGACCTCCTCCACAAATTCGGCTATCGCATTCCCCTGGTGCGCAAGCGCGGCTACCACATGCATTACAGCGGCGGCGCTTCGCTCGACCTGCCGCTGATCGACAAGTCCGGCGGTTATGCCATGGGGCCGATGGCCAAGGGCATTCGCATCACCACCGGCGCCGAGCTGACGAGCCCGGACGCGCTCGCGACGCCCGTGCAGCTTGCCAGCGCCGAAGCATCCGCGCGCGAGCTGATCGACCTCGGCAAGCGCGTCGAGCCGGATCCGTGGTTCGGCACCCGCCCCTGCACGCCCGACATGCTGCCGGTGCTCGGGCAAGCTCCGCAGCATCCCGGCCTCTGGATGAATTTCGGCCACGGCCACCAGGGCTTTACCCTCGGACCCGCGACGGGGCGCCTGCTCGCCGAGATGATGAGCGGCGAGACGCCTGCGATCGATCCGACGCCGTACCGGCCGGAGCGGTTCTAGCCCAAAGAAAAAGGGCTGATCGAGGATCTCGACCAGCCCCATTTCAAGGTCTGACAGCGCAGCTCGCGCGGTCGGATCCAGATCAGTCCGTCGTGATCGCCGTCTCCATGTCGGTCGGATCGATCTGCTTGGAGAGGTTGGCGTTGAGTTTGTCGCGGTCGAGCTCACCCTCCCACCAGGCGACGATCACGCAGGCGACGCCGTTGCCGCACAGATTGGTCAGCGCGCGGCACTCGCTCATGAACTTGTCGATGCCGAGCACGATCGCCATGCCCGGCACGAGGCGCGGATCGACCACGGCCAGCGTTGCCGCCAGCGTGATGAAGCCCGCACCGGTGATGCCGGAGGCGCCCTTCGAGGTCAGCATCGCCACGACCAGGATGGTGAGCTGCTGGCTGAAGCTGAGATCGACGCCGAGCGCCTGCGCAATGAACAGCGTCGCCAGCGTCATGTAGATGTTGGTGCCGTCGAGGTTGAACGAGTAGCCCGTGGGCACTACCAGACCGACCACCGACTTGGAGCAGCCGAGCCGCTCCAGCTTCTCCATCATGGACGGCAGCGCGCTCTCCGAGGAGGAGGTGCCGAGCACGATCAGCAGCTCGTCCTTGATGTAGGCCAGAAACTTGAAGATCGAGAAGCCGGCCAGGCGCGCGATGATGCCGAGCACGACGAACACGAACAGCGCCGCGGTGGCATAGAAGGTCGCGATCAGACCGATCAGGTTGAGGATCGCACCGGTCCCGAACTTGCCGATGGTGTAGGCCATCGCACCGAACGCACCGATCGGTGCCGCGCGCATCACGATCGAGATGACGCCGAACACCGCATGCGCGGCGTCGTCGATGAAGCTGCGAATGGTGTGGCCGCGCTCACCTAAGCTCATGATGGCGAAGCCGAACAGCACCGAGAACAGCAGCACCTGCAGGATCTCGCCCTGCGCGAAGGCGCCGACCACGGTGTCCGGAATGATGTGCAGCACGAAGTCGACGGACTTCTGGCCGGCGGCCTGCTTGGCGTAGTTCGCAACGGCCGCTTCGCTCGCCGCAGCATTGCCAAAACCTGCACCCGGCTTGACGAGATTGCCGACGATGAGACCGATGACCAGCGCGAAGGTCGAGACGACCTCGAAATAGACCAGCGCCTTGACGCCGATGCGGCCGACCTTCTTGGCATCCTGAATATGAGCGATGCCGGAGACCACGGTGCAGAAGATGATCGGCGCGATCACCATCTTGATCAGCTTGATGAAGCCGTCACCGAGCGCCTTGATCCATTCGTTGGTTGCGAACTGTGGCCACAGCCAGCCGACAATGGCACCGAGCACGATCGCGATCAGCACCTGGACGTAGAGAACCTTGTACCACGGCTTGGCGACGGGCGGCGCGACCGGCGCCCCCGCCATCGTTGTCGTCGTCATCGTTTCACTCCCCCTCAAAACACTGGGCCAGCCAAGATCAACTTGGCCGGCCCTGTCAATTGGAACCGCTCGCTGTTGCGCGTTTTACCGGCGGCGATTGATCAGCCTGCGCGCCGCCGGCATCAACGCCGCGCCAAGCGCGTTCTTGACCAGCGAGGCCGCAACGAACGGCACGATGCCGACCTGCCAGGCCTTCGCAACGCCCAGCCCCAGGCCGAACGCCAGCCAGCCGAACCCGGCGGCCAGAATGACGATATGGCCGACAGCCATCGCTGCGAACAGCAGCATGACACTGCGATCCCAGTCGCGCTCGGAGAGCCAGCCGGTCACGAAGGCGGCCGCAATGAAACCGAACAGATAGCCCGCAGTCGGGCCAACCAGCGGTGCAATTCCACCCACCGGCCCGGCGAATACCGGCGCGCCAAGCGCGCCTTCGGCGAGGTAGGCGATCATGGTTGCGCTGCCAAGACGCCAGCCATAGGCGGCGCCGATCATCAGCACCACCAGGGTCTGCAACGTCATGGGCACATAAGGCAGCGGCAGGCTGACCTTGGCTGACAGCGCCATCAATGCGGTGCCGAGCGCAATTAGCACGACGGCGCGCACTGCGCCGACGGATTCGCCCGGCCGGGTCGGCCACATCAATGCGGCGAGAGAAGAATGTGGCGCAGCAGCGGTCGAGACAGATCGGTCAGACAAGTTGGACTCCGGTGGTGGTCGAAAACTGGCGGCTATTTAAGCCAGTGAGCGATCCGGTCAACTGCCTCGCGCATCTCCCCGGGCGAGCGTGCATAAGAAAAGCGAATGAACGAGCGGCCGTGAACGGGATCGAAATCGAGCCCAGGCGTGGCCGCGACGCGCGCCTGTTCCAGCATCTGCTTGGCGAACTCGAAACTGTCGGAGGTGAAGTCCGAGACGTCGGCATAGAGATAAAATGCACCATCGGCCGGCAGAAACTTGGCTAGGCCGGCTTTCGGCAATCCCTCGATCAAAATGCGCCGGTTTTCCTGATAGCCGTGCTTGATCGCCTCCATCTCGGCCGCGCCGTCGAAGGCGGCCTCTGCCGCGATCTGCGACAGCGACGGCACCGAAATCGACAGGTTCTGCTGCAGCCGCTCGATCGGCCGCACCAGAATTTCAGGCACGACCATCCAGCCGACGCGCCAGCCCGTCATGCAAAAATACTTCGAGAACGAGTTGATCACGAGTGCGTGCTCGGAGAGCGCGGCCGCGGTGACCGCCGGAAACGCATAATCAAGCCCGTGATAAATCTCGTCCGAGATGAAGCGGATGCCGGCATCTTCGGCGGCCTCCATCAAGCCGGCGAGCGCTTCGCGGGACATCATCGTCCCCGTCGGATTGGCGGGGCTCCCGACCAGCACGCCCTTCAGCGGCGCCTTGCGATGCGCCGCAAGCAACGCCTCGCCGGTGAGCGCATGGCGCGTCTCGTTCGTGGTCTCGATCAGCACCGGCTCGCAACCGAGCGCGGTGAGGATATGGCGATAAGGCGGATAGCCCGGCACCGTCACGGCGACGCGGTCGCCGGGCTCGAACATCGACAGGAAGGCCAGGATGAACCCGCCGGAGGAGCCGGTGGTCACGACGATCCTGTCAGGGCTGACGTCACAGCCATAGGCATCGCGATAATGGCGTGCGATGCGCTCGCGCAGACTGGGAATACCGAGTGCGGAGGTATAATCGATCCGCCCGGCCTCAAGCGCCGCGTGGGCGGCCGCAATCGCGGTGCTGGGCGCCCCGGCCGCGGGCTGGCCGACCTCCATATGGATGACATGGCCGCCGGCGGCCTCGATTCGGGCCGCCGCGGCCATGACGTCCATCACCATGAACGGGGGAACATCGCTGCGGCGGGAGGGCTCGAGCCACTGGCCCAACCGGTTCCTCAATGTCGCATCGTGCATCGATTTCTGCTATTTCGCTGGCGGGCCGGTGCGTCCGGCCCGGGAACGGGGCGCTTGCGCCCCAGACTGGCCGCATTGTACGGCTCATAAGGGTAACGCTCATAAGGGCATATCGCGTATCCGGTCCGCCGCCAATCGCCAAAACCAATCACGAAACTGCTCTCCAGACCGTTTGATGTTTCTCCAGATCGCATTGCGCAAGAAGGCCTCCGCCCTCACCGCCCTCGTCACGGCTGCGGCGATCGCGCTGCTGCCGCTCCCGGCGGCGCGGGCGCAGCAGAAGGGGCCGCCGGTCCTGCGCGACACCGAGACCGAGCAGCTGCTGCGCGAATACACGCGCCCGATCCTGCGCGTCGCCGGACTGGAGAAGCAGAACATCCAGATGGTGATCCTCAACGACGGCTCGTTCAACGCGTTCGTCGCGGATGGCCGCCGCATCTTCGTCAATTACGGTGCGATGCTCCAGTCGGAGACGCCGAACCAGATCATCGGCGTGCTCGCGCACGAGACCGGGCATCTGGCCGGCGGCCATCTGTCAAAGCTGCGCGAGCAGCTCGCCGCCGCCCAGACCCAGATGATCATTGCGATGCTGCTCGGCGCCGGCGCGATCGCCGCGGGCAGCACCCAGCGCAGCAGTGCAGGCAACAACGGGCTTGCCAATGCCGGCGCCGCAGCGATCTCCGCTCCGCAGGAGGTGATCCGCCGGACGCTGCTGTCCTACCAGCGGCAGCAGGAGGAGAACGCCGACCGCGCCGGCGTGAAATTCCTGACCGCAACCCAGCAATCGCCGAAGGGCATGTACGAGACCTTCAAGCGCTTCACCGGTGAGAGCCTGTTCGCCGCGCGCGGCGCCGATCCCTATCTCCAGTCGCATCCGATGCCGGCCGAGCGCGTTGCCGCGCTCCAGGAATTCGCCAGCTCCAGCCCCTACTGGAACAAGAAGGACGATCCCGCACTCCAGCTCCGCCACGACATGGTTCGCGCCAAGATCTCCGCGTTCATGGAGCGCCCGGAGACTGTGTACCGCCGCTATCCTCAGACCAACGACAGCATGCCGGCGCGCTATGCCCGCGCCATCAGTACCTATCTGCACGGCGATCTGCGCAGCGCGCTGACCCAGATCGACGCGCTGATCCAGGTCCAGCCCAACAATCCGTACTTCTACGAGGTGCGCGGCCAGGCCCTGTTGGAGAGCGGCAAGCCGGCCGAAGCGGTCGCTCCGCTGCGCAAGGCCGCACAGCTTTCCAACAACGCGCCCCTCATCGAGATGTTACTTGGGCAGGCTCTGGTTGGAACCGATAATAAGGCCTACACCGACGACGCCGTTCGGATTCTCCGCGCCGCGGTGGCGCGAGAACCCGAGGCGGTGCTCGGTTATACCCAGCTCGCGATGGCCTATGGCCGGAAGGGCGACTATGCCGAAGCGGATCTCGCCTCGGCACAAGCCGCTTACCTGCGCGGCGACAACAAGACCGCCCGCGAGCTCGCCACGCGCGCGAAAACCCGTTTCGCCGTCGGCACGCCCGGATGGGTCAAGGCCGACGACATCGTGGCGGCGAAGCCGCCGCGCAACTGACGCAACTCGAACGACGCCCGATACCACGACGTCACGACACCGAGCTTAAGTCCGCCGGGACGTATTCCGAAACCTGCTTTGGATAAGAGGATTTACCTATGCCTTCGCTGCGCCTGCTTGCTCCCGCGTTGTTTGCGCTCGCCCTGTTCGGCGCAGCCGTGCCCGCGTCGGCCGACAGTTTCTCCGACACCCAGCGCACCGACATCGAGAAGATCATCAAGAACTATCTCATCAGCCATCCCGAGGTGCTCGAGGAGGCCATGGCCGAGCTCAGCAAGCGGCAAGCCGCGGCCGAGACGCAGAAGCACGAGGCCAGCATCGCGCAGAATGCGGACGCGATCTTCAACTCGCCGCGCCAGGTCGTGCTCGGCAACAAGGACGGCGACGTCACCTTCGTCGAGTTCTTCGATTACAATTGCGGCTACTGCAAGCGCGCGATGGACGACATGCTCACCATCATGAAGGGCGATCCGAAGCTGAAGGTGGTGCTGAAGGAATTTCCGGTGCTGAGCCAGGGCTCGGTGGAGGCTGCGCAGGTCGCGGTCGCCGTGCGCATGCAGGATCCCTCCGGCAAAAAATATCTCGACTTCCACCAGAAGCTGCTCGGCGGCCGCGGCGCGGCCGACAAGGCGCGTGCGCTTCAAGCCGCCAAGGAAGCGGGCCTCGACACCGCAAAGATCGAGAAGGACATCGCCAGCCCCGAGGTGCGCGCCACCATCGAGGAGAACTTCAAGCTCGCCGAAGCGATGGGCATGAACGGCACGCCGAGCTATGTCATCGGCAAGCAGATCGTGATCGGCGCCATCGGCGTCGAAGGCCTCAAGGAAAAGATCGGCATTGCCCGCTGCGGCAAGGCAACCTGCTGATCGTACGTTTTACGATCCTGAAAACCCGAAAAGGCCGGCTGACAAGCCGGCCTTTTTCTTGCGCCGAACGTTGGCGACTTCGTGCAAAGTCGTTCATCTGGCGTTCAACAAACAAATGCCGCGGAACAGGCGAAGTTCCGGAACAACTCAAATCTCCTTTCGTTGTCGGCGCGGGCAATGACGCAAAGAAACACGTGAGGAGAATTCGATGTTGAACCGCTTTATGATTTCTGTCGCCGCAGTCGCCCTGGTCGCGGGCGCCGGTCTGGCGAACGCACAAGACAAGGGCCGTGACAGCGGCGCTGGCTCGCAGCAGATGCAGCATTCGCAGCCTTCCGGCGGCGGCGCCGAGCGGGGCGCGACCGGCCGCGATTCCATGAGCCATGACAAGGGCACCGTCGGCCAGGCCGGTGGCGCTGGCACCATGAAGTCCGATCGGGCTTCCGAAGACAAATCCGGTGCGATGAAGGACGAGCGCTCCCCGGGCGGCGCGATGAACAAGAACGCGGCCGAGGACAAGGCCGGCGCCACCAAGGGTCAGCGCACTGACGAACGCGCGCAGGACAAGTCCCAGCAAGACAAGTCGAAGAGCATGAGCTCGGATTCGACGAAGTCTGACCCCGCCAAGTCTGCCAAGGACATGAAGGCCGAGGACAACAAGGCCGGCGGCGCCGCCAAGACCAACAATGCGGCTACCACCGACAAGTCCCAGACCACGACCGGCACCGCCTCCGCGACGGCTTCCGCGCCGCCGGCCGAAAAGCGGACCGAAATCTCGACGGCGATCAAGTCGACCAAGATCGAAGAGACGACGAACGTCAACTTCAACATCTCGGTCGGCACCGCGATCCCGGCCTCCGTCCGAGTCCATCCGCTTCCGCCCCGGATCGTGGAGATCTACCCGGAGTGGCGTGGCTATGAGGTGATCTTCGTCCGCGGTCAGTACGTGATCGTCCGTCCGCAGACGCGCGAGATCGTCTACATCATCGAAGGCTAAGCTGCTTAGCTGAAGCCCAAATGGGCCCTTGCCGAGAGATCGGCAGGGGCCTTTGGCCTATGCTATGCCCTCCCCTGCGAGCCTCCCTCCGGCAGCCACGATTAGAACTGGTTAACAAGCAATTTCCGTAGCTTCCGCACAGGTTTTTGCACCGGGGATGAGCTACCTGAAGCCCCTTGGGAGGCCCTTCAAGGCTTCCCCTAGGCCGCTTTGTTACCTATAACCCCGCCACGCCGAGCACCTCTTCCCCGGGATTGGAATGGCAGAACCTGCAACCGATACGATCCTCGTCCTCAACGGGCCGAACCTCAACATGTTGGGGACGCGCGAGCCCGAGAAGTACGGCCACGCCACGCTGGCCGACGTCGAGGCACTGTGCCGGGAGACCGCGGCAACGTTCGGCCTCAAGGCCGATTGCCGGCAGTCCAACCGCGAGGGCGAGTTGATCGACTTCATCCACGAGGCGCATGCGCGCAGGATGAAGGGCATCATCGTCAATGCAGGCGGCTATTCGCACACCTCGATCGCGCTGCACGACGCGCTGCTCGCGGTGCAGATCCCGACGGTCGAAGTGCATGTGACCAACATCCACGCCCGCGAGAGCTTTCGTCACCACTCCTACACCGCACGCGCGGCCTTCGCCTCGCTCTGCGGTTTCGGCATCGAGGGCTACCGCCTCGCCATCCAGGGCCTTGCCGCCAAGCTTGCCATCAAGCCCAAAGCCTGAAGCCCCCTCATCAAACAGAACATTCGGATCAAAGAACATGGCGCGCCAGCCAGACGACAAAGCAGCCGCAAAGTTTTCCAGCGAGGACTCCGCGCTCGTCCGCGAGCTCGCTCTGCTGCTCGATGAGACCAGCCTCACCGAGATCGAGATCGAACGTGCGGGCCTGCGCCTGCGCGTCGCCCGCAATGTCAGCGTTGCTGCGACCATGCCGATGCAGATGGCAGCCGCTCCCGCCGCCCTGCCGGTCGCCGCCGCCGCGCCTGCCGCCGCCGGTCCCGACCTGTCGAAGCATCCCGGCGCCGTCAGCTCCCCGATGGTCGGCACCGCCTATTGGGCACCGGAGCCCGGCGCCAAGCCATTCATCGAGGTCGGCAGCAAGGTCTCGGTCGGACAGACGCTGCTGATCATCGAAGCCATGAAGACCATGAACCAGATCCCCTCGCCGCGCGCCGGCACGGTGACGCAGATCCTGGTCGAGGACGGCCAGCCGGTCGAGTACGGCGAGCCGCTGGTGATCATTGAGTAGGCGAATGGGGAGTAGCGAATAGCGAATGGTGTCACCGTTCTCTGCTCGCTATTCGCCACTCGCCATTCGCACCTTCCTGTTTGCCTGCTGAGGCACCATGTTCGACAAGATCCTCATAGCCAATCGCGGCGAGATCGCCCTTCGCATCCTCAGGGCCTGCAAGGAGCTCGGCATCGCGACCGTCGCCGTGCACTCCACCGCCGACGCCGATGCCATGCATGTGCGCCTGTCGGACGAGAGCGTCTGCATCGGACCGCCGGCATCCAAGGACAGCTATCTCAACGTGCCCGCGCTGCTCGCGGCCTGCGAGATCACCGGTGCCGATGCCGTGCATCCCGGTTATGGCTTCCTGTCCGAGAATGCCCGCTTCGCGGAGATCCTGGCCGAGCACAATCTTCATTTCATCGGTCCCAAGGCCGAGCACATCCGCCTGATGGGCGACAAGATCGAGGCGAAGAAGACCGCCAAGAAGCTCGGCATCCCCGTGGTGCCCGGCTCCGACGGTGCGGTCGGTCCCGATGACGACGCGCTGGCGATCGCCAGGAAGATCGGCTTTCCGGTACTGGTGAAGGCGGCGGCCGGCGGCGGTGGCCGCGGCATGAAGGTCGCGCAGAGCGAGGCCGACCTGCAGGTGGCGCTGTCGACGGCGGCCAACGAGGCCAAATCCGCCTTCGGCGATGCCTCGGTCTATCTGGAAAAATACCTCCAGAAGCCGCGTCACATCGAGATCCAGATTCTCGGCGACGGCCGCGGCGGCGCGATCCATCTCGGCGAGCGCGACTGCTCGCTGCAACGCCGCCACCAGAAGGTCTGGGAAGAGGGCCCCTCGCCTGTCCTTGCCGCCGCCGCGCGCGCCAAGATCGGCGAGACCTGCGCCAAGGCGATGCGCGAGATGAAATATCTCGGCGTCGGCACCATCGAGTTCCTGTTCGAGGACGGCGAGTTCTACTTTATCGAGATGAACACCCGCATCCAGGTCGAGCATCCCGTCACCGAGAGCATCACCGACATCGACCTCGTGCTGGAGCAGATCCGCATCGCCGCCGGCGGCGATTTGCCGGCAAGGCAGGAAGAGGTCCAGGTCATCGGCCACGCGATCGAGTGCCGCATCAACGCCGAGAATCCCCTGACCTTCCGCCCCTCGCCCGGCCGCATACTGCAATACCATCCGCCCGGCGGACTCGGCGTCCGCATCGATTCCGCGGTCTACCAAGGCTACACGATCCCGCCCTATTACGACTCCCTCGTCGGCAAGCTGATCGTGCACGGCAAGACCCGCGCCGAATGCCTGATGCGGCTACGCCGGGCACTGGACGAGATGGTCGTGGAAGGCATCGAGACCACGCTGCCGCTGTTCCGCGCACTGGTGCGTGAAGACGACATCATCAACGGCGATTATCACATCCACTGGCTGGAACAGTATTTAGCCGGCAAGACGGAACCCGCCCCGCGATAAATCCACTTTCGTCATGGAACCCTTTGGCCCCCATTGCGTTCTCGACGCGGGGACAGTTCCAAGGGGGCGTTTTGACTTCCGCTGAACGTGACAGAGCGAGGCCGTCGTGACGGCCGAGGCCCAACGACGGCGCGCATTTTGGCAGATCCTGCTGATCTCGGCGGGTCTCTTGATTCTGACTGTGATCAGCGCCGGCTCGGTCTACCTCGTCAACAAGACGCGGGACGACAGCAAATGGGTGCTTCACACCATCGAGGCGGAGAGCCAAATCAACGCCCTGCTGCTCGAAATCCGCCGCGCCGAGAGCAGCGCCCGCGGCTATCTCCTGACGCAGGGACCGGATTTCCAGTCGGACCACGAGAAGGCCGTCGCAGCGATCATTCCGGCACTCGATAAGCTCACGCGCCAGATCGGCGACAATCCGGCGCAACGCGACAGCATCGAGAAGCTGAGTGCGGCGATTGCGACCCGGCTCGACCAGTTTTCGCGCGAGATGAAGTTCGTGAAGGAGGGCCAACCGGACAGGGCCACGGCGCTGATCCGCGAGGCCGCGGCCGGCAACACCACGACGACGATCACCAACTTGGCCAACGCGATGATCCGCGAGGAGGAGCGGCTGTTCCGGGTCCGAACGGCAAACTCCGACCGGAGTCAGACCCTGGCCGCATCGATGACCGGCATCGGCTCCGGCCTCGTCGTGCTGCTGGCTCTGATCTCGACCTGGCTGGTGCGGCGCTCGGCCCGCGCCCGTGACGAGGCCGAAGCGCGCATGCGCGATGCCAACGTCAATCTGGAGTCCGTCGTCGACGAGCGCACCGCGGACCTGCGCGAAGCCAACGCAGAGATCCAGCGCTTTGCTTATATCGTCAGCCACGATCTGCGCTCGCCGCTGGTCAACATCATGGGCTTCACCAGCGAGCTCGAAGAGCTCAGCGGCGATGTCTTCCGCCGCCTCGGCAGCCTCACCCAAGTCCCCGCCGGCGGGCCGCCGCTGGCGCCTGGCGCGCCCGGCGAGATCGTGCTCGAAGGCGCCGACAAGCAGCTCTCGGAGGATTTTTCCGAAGCGCTCGGCTTCATCAAGACGTCGATCGCCAAGATGGACCGGCTGATTTCGGCCATCCTCAACCTCACCCGCGAGGGCCGACGCGAATTCCAGCCGGTGAAGATCGACACCAGCGAGCTGATCGAGGCCATCGTGTCGACGCTGGCGCACCAGGCCGCCGAGGCGCAAGCCCAGATCCACCTCGAGCCCCTGCCTGACATCGTCAGCGACCGGCTCGCACTCGAGCAGATCTTCTCCAATCTGATCGACAATGCGATCAAGTACCTGAAGCGCGGGGCGCCCGGCGAGATCAGAATTCGCGGGCGGACCAAGCTCGGCTACGCTATCTTCGAGATCAGCGACAATGGCCGCGGGATCGATCCGAAGGATCATCAGCGGATATTCGACCTGTTCCGCCGCGCGGGAACCCAGGACAAGCCCGGCCAGGGCATTGGTCTTGCGCATGTGCGTGCACTTGTGCGTCGCCTCGGCGGCACCATGTCGGTATCATCGGAACTTGACGCGGGCAGCACCTTCACGATCACGCTGCCGATCGCCTGGAATGTGAGCAACCGGAACGCAGATCGATGACCCAGCCTGTCACCATCATCATGATCGAGGACGATGAGGGCCACGCCCGCCTGATCGAGCGCAACATCCGCCGCTCGGGAGTCAACAACGAGATCGTCTCGTTCCCCAACGGCACGGACGCGATGCAGCATTTGTTCGGTGCCGACGGCAGTGGGCTCGTGCAGAAGGGCAACGCGCTGCTGATCCTGCTCGACCTCAACCTGCCCGACATGACCGGGATCGACATCCTGAGGCAGATCAAGGAAAACAAATATCTGAAGGCTTCGCCCGTGGTGGTGCTGACCACCACCGACGATTCCCAGGAAATCAAGCGTTGCTACGAGCTCGGCTGCAACGTCTACATCACCAAGCCCGTCAACTACGAGAATTTCGCCAATGCCATCCGGCAGCTTGGCCTGTTCTTCTCGGTCATCCAGGTCCCTCCCGCCGCCCCATGAACCAGCGCACGCCAACACTGCTCTACATCGACGACGACAGTGCGCTGGCGCGCCTGGTCGATCGCGGCCTGACGCGGCGCGGCTACAGGGTCGTCCATGCCGCGAGCGGCGAGGAAGGCCTGGAGCGCATCCGCCGCGCCGCGGTCGAGGGCGGCATCGACGTGGTGGCGCTCGACCAGTACATGCCCGGCCTCGACGGGCTGGAGACGCTGGAGCAGATCATGGCGATCCCGGGTGCGCCGCCGGTGGTGTTCGTCACGGCCTCGCAGGATTCCAGCATCGCCGTCACCGCGCTGAAGGCCGGCGCGGCCGATTATCTGGTCAAGGACGTCACGGGCGATTTCATCCCCCTGCTCCACGTGGCAACCGAGGGCGCGCTACGCCAGGCCGAATTGCAGAAGGCACGCGAGGAAGCCGAGGCCGAGATCCATGCCTCGCGCGACCGCTACGCCGCCCTTGCCGCCGAACGCGAGCTGCTGCTGCGCGAAGTCAACCACCGCGTCGGCAACTCGCTCCAGATCATCGCCTCGCTGCTGCACCTCCAGGCAAGCTCCGCCGCGCAGGACGAGGTCAAGGCGGCACTGACCAACGCGATGGGCCGCGTCGCCGCGGTCGCGCAGGTGCACCGCCGCCTCTACACCTCGCAGGATCTGAAGAGCGTGGTCCTGAATCAATATCTGGACTCGCTGCTCGAGGATCTCCGCCGCTCGGCCGAAGGCAACCGGATGTCGCGCCTGACGCTCAAGGCCGAGCCGATCGAGATCGATCCCGACCGCGCGGTCGCCGTCGGCATCATCGTCAACGAGCTGGTGATGAACGCGGTGAAATACGCCTATCCCGACGGCGCCGGCCCGATCCATGTCGAGCTGCACGCGCAGAGCGACGATGTCCTGCTGTCGATCACCGACGACGGCGTCGGCGACAACGTCAAGGCCGATCCGCGCTCCACCGGCATGGGCCAGCGCATCGTCGCGGCCATGGCCTCCAAGCTCGACGCCACGGTCGAGCGCGATCCCGCCCATTCCGGAACCCGGATCGTGCTGAAATTCGCTCGCATGCCCGCAGCCCCCGGCAGGCCCAGCACCGCGGCCGCGAGCTGATCTCGCACGCTGCTGCGCACCCCCATCGCAACCGCGTCGCGATCCTGCTATGATTGCGAACCATGACTTCGCGCGACTCCGCCCCGTCTGAAATCACACCGGCCGTGCTGCTGCGCGCCTATGCCTGCGGCATCTTTCCGATGGCCGAGAGCGCCGAAGATCCGACCCTGTTCTGGGTCGAGCCGGAGCTGCGCGGCGTCATCCCCTTCGATGGATTTCGTGTCGCCTCGCGGCTCGCGCGCACCGTGCGCTCGGATGTGTTTCGCGTAACCGTCAACACCGCGTTCAAGGCGACGATCGCCGGCTGCGCCGCGCCGCAGGCCGGACGCGAGGACACCTGGATCAACAAGCGCATCCGTGACCTCTATGGCGGCCTGTACGAGCTCGGCCATTGCCACAGCGTCGAGGCCTGGCAGGGTGAGGACCTCGTCGGCGGGCTGTACGGCGTCAGCCTCGGACGGGCCTTCTTCGGCGAGAGCATGTTCCACACCGCGCGCGATGCCTCGAAGGTCGCTCTGGTGCATCTGCTCGCGCGGCTCATCCATGGCGGCTTCGAGCTGCTCGACACCCAATATGTCACCGAACATCTGAAGAGCTTTGGCGCGGCCGAGATCTCGCGGCGGCGCTACACCGCGCTGCTCGACAAGGCGCTCGCGGGCGAGCCCGGCGATTTCCTGAAGCTCTCTGCGGGTGAGGCGATCCCGGGCGCACGCGCGCTCGAGATCATCGCCGCGCGGCAATAATCGATAGCAGGCTTGGCGGCCGAAACTCCGGGGGATTTGGCCTAGCGGCCAAACCCCGGGATACCGAACAGACCTGGCCGCTGCTCCGGCGGCGGAGGCGGCGGCGGTGCCGGTTGCTGCTGCTGGATCGGCGGCAAAGGCTGCGGCGGACGCTGCTGCACCTGCTTCGGCGCGGCCTTCTTCTGCGCGGGCGGCGGCGGAGGTGCGGGCTTGGTCGCGGGATCCGGCGCTGCGGTCGCAATGGTCTGCTGCGGCTCTTTGCAGTCGGTGAGCCAGATGTCGTAGATCGGGTGCTCGACGCCGTGCAAGCCCGGGCTTGCCGCGTACATCCAACCCGAGAAGATCCGCTTCACCTCGCCTTGCAAGGTGATCTCGTCGACCTCGACGAAGGCGTCGGTGTTGGTGGCCTCGGTCGCCGGCCGCGTGTAGCAGGCGTTGGTCTTGACCCTGAGCGCGCCGAACTGGACGGTCTCGCCGATCTCCTCGTCGAAATTGATGATGCGTCCGGTGATCTTGTCGAGCCCGGAGAAGGTCGCCTTCTTGTTCACGATCTTCTGGGCCGGCGGCTCGGTGACAACCTCGTCGCCCGGCTGCAGGCTTGCCGGGGTCTGCGGCACGGCGCCACCCGGCCCGCCCTTCTGCTGCGGCTGGCGACCCGGCGCACCCGGCTGGCCGGCGCCCGGCGGCGCGACCGCCACAGGCGGCGGCTGGTTTGGCGGGGCGACGGTGGAGCCCGGCGGCGGCGCCAGAGGCTGGGTCTCAACCGGCCCCGGCATCACATTGCCCTGCCGTCCCGGCGGCGGAGGCATCGGGCGCGACGGCAGCACGCGGCCCTGCGGCGGCAGCTCCGGCACCTCTTCGTCGTCATCGGGTATCTGCTGCGGCTGGGGCTGGCCGCGCGGAATGTTGCCGGGCGGCCGCAGCGGCGGCGGATCGGAAAAGATCGTGCCGATCTGCGCCTGAGCCGGCGTCGCAACCGTCAGTGCGGTGGCGGCCAAAAGCGCCGCAAGACCTGTCAGGGTAATGGTTCGAAACATCTCGCGCGGCTTCAACAGCGAATCGGGCTTGTTGGACATTCTACAGGGGATACCGCCGCTCGCAGGCACTCCGGTTAACACGGGGAATACGGCGGGGGAAGGGCGGCATCCCTGCCCTGCCCGCCGCCCGCTGGCCAGGGCGGCTGGCGGGTGGGATAGTCGAAAGCCCCTCCCAGGGGCGCGAGGCGGGCATCGCCCCGAAAATGACATCCAACGATAACCGGAAACCCCGAGGTGTGCCCTTCCATGCCCGTCGTGCTCGATCCCGATGCCGCCGCCGTCTACGGGGCTTTCCAGGAGGCCGGCCGCCCCGCCTACGAGACCCTGACGGCGCCGGAAGCGCGCGCCTATTATGCTCAGGCCCGCTTTGCCACCAACCCCGAGCCGCCGGAGCTCGCGCGCGTCACATCGCTATCGATCCCGGCACCGCACGGGGTGATCCCCGCCCGCCTCTACGTTCCCAAGGAGCCGCGCCGGCACGACGCCCTGTCGCCGGCGCTGGTGTTCTTCCATGGCGGCGGCTGGGTGATCGGCGATCTCGACTCCCACGACGTCGTCTGCCGCCAGTTGGCCGACGCCGGCGCGCTGATCGTGATCTCGGTCGACTACCGCCTCGCGCCCGAGCACAAATTTCCCGCGGCCATTGAGGATGCCATCGCCGCGACCCAATGGATCGGCGCGAACGCGCGCGAGCTCGGCATCGACGCCTCGCGCCTGTCGATCGGCGGCGACAGCGCCGGCGGCAATCTCGCCGCGGTCGTGGCGCTGGCCGCGCGTGACGCTGGCGGTCCCGCGATCGCGGGCCAGGTGTTGATCTATCCGGCCACCGATTTCGCCATGACGCACGGCTCCCACAGCGAGCCCGAGACCAGCGTGCTGCTGACGCATTCGGTGATCCGCTGGTTTCGCGACCACTACCTCAATGGCGCCGCCGACATCCATGACTGGCGCGCTTCACCGGCACGTGCGCAAAACCTTGCCGGCCTGCCGCCGGCCTATGTGCTGACCGCCGGCGCCGATCCGCTGCGCGACGAAGGCGACGAATATGCCGAGCGCCTCAAGCAGGCCGGCGTATTAGTCACCACCAAGCATTATCCCGGCCAATTCCATGGCTTCTTCACGATGGGCAAGCTGTTGCAGCAGGCCAATGTTGCCGTCAGCGAGATCGGCGCATGGCTGAAGGGATTGGGGTGACAGTCCCGTAGCCCGGATGGAGCGCAGCGCAACCCGGGTCCGCTCTCCCTGTCGAAATACCTGTCCCGGATATCGCTTCGCTCATCCGGGCTAAACGCCAACGCTCACGCTATGCTTTCTCCTCTCCGAACCATCGCCACCTTCCCGCTGCGCGTCCTGACTTGGCTCGGCAGCCAGGGCACGCGCGGAGTCGCCGCTGTCGTATTCATCGCGGCCGCGGTGCCACCGCTCGGCGCGCTGCTGCGTCCCTATCTCACCGAGGCGATCCTCTGCCTGCTCTGCATCTCTTTCATGCGGGTCGATCTGGCCGCCCTCTACAGCCATCTGCGCCGACCGGCGCTGGTTGCAACCGCCACGGCCTGGACCACGATCGGCGTGCCGCTGATCGTCGGATTGATCGCGCACGCAACCGGACTCACGGCTCGCGCCCCCGGGCTTTCGCTCGCACTGATGCTCCAGAGCATGGCCTCGCCGATGATGGCCTCTCCGGCACTGGCCGCGCTGATGGGTCTCGATGCCACGCTCGTGCTGATCACGCTGGTGACCTCGACCGCGCTGGTGCCCTTCACGGCCTCGCTATTCGCCGGCCTCTTCCTCGGCGACATGCTCAGCGTCACGCCGTTGACGCTGGGCCTGAAATTGCTCGGCATCCTCGCAGCATCGCTGCTGGCCGCGACGCTCATCCGATGGATGTTCGGCGCGGCGGCGATCCAGCGTCACAAGACGCCGATCGACGGTCTCAACATCATCATCCTCTTCATCTTCGCGGCCGCGATCATGGGCGATGTCGTCAGCGACCTGCTCGCACAGCCGCTCTTCACCGTCAGCCTCGCAGCTCTCTCGTTCGCGATCTATTTCACCCTGCTCGCGATCACCACGCTGCTATTCCGCCGCATCGGCTATGAACGCGCGCTTGCACTCGGGCTGATGGTGTCACAGCGCAATCTCGGCCTGATGCTGGCGGCTACGGCCGGCGCATTGCCGCCCACCACCTGGCTCTATTTCGCGATGACGCAGTTTCCGATTCACCTTGCGCCTTACATGCTGATGCCGATCGCGCGGCGCCTGACGGTACGCGCGAACACCTCCAGCTCTGCTGCGACAAGCATCCCCTAACCCGCCCTCGCCGCGCGCCGCAGCGCCTGCGGCGGCTGGCCGAAGGCGCGGATGAAGGCGCGCCGCATGCGCTCGGGATCGCCGAAGCCGGTCGCCTCCGCGACCAGCTCGATCGCCTCGCGCGAGGACTGCACGCGCTCGCGCGCGACTTCGAGCCGCAACCGCTCGATCGCTTTCGACGGCGTCGCGCCGGTCTCGGCGGCGAAGGCGCGGGCAAAATGCCGTGCGCTCATGCCGGCGCGATCGGCGAGGTCCTCCACCGTCAGCGGTGCGTCGAGATTTTCGCGCGCCCAGGACAACAGCGCGCCGAAGCGGCCGTTCGGCGTCTTCAGCTCCAGCAGCGATGAAAACTGTGACTGGCCGCCGCTGCGGCGATGGTAGAGCACGAGCTGTCGCGCGGCCTGCTGCGCGATCTCCTCGCCATGGTCCTCGGTGACCATCGCGAGCGCCAGATCGATGCCCGCGGTGATGCCGGCCGACGTCCAGACATTGCCGTCGCGGGTGAATATCTGGTCCGGCTCGAACTTCACCTTCGGATAGCGCGCGACGAAATCGCGCGTCCGTCCCCAATGCGTGGTGGCACGGCGGCCGTCCAGCAGTCCCGCCTCGGCAAGCACATAGGCGCCCGAGCAGACGCTCGCCACGCGCACGCCGCGCCGCGCCAGCCGCTGCACGAAGGCGCGCGTGACGTCGCACCGCGCGGCATCCGCAACGCCCGCGCCGCCCGCGATCACCAGCGTCGTGATCGCATTCGCCGACTTGAAATCACGCGCCATCATCTCGACGCCCGACGAGCTGCGCACCAGTCCCGCGCTCGCGGCCAGCACGCGCAGCGCAAGCGTCCTGCCAGTGCAGCGCGCCGCGACCTCGAACACCGAGATCGGGCCGGCCGCATCGAGCAGCTGGAAATCCGGGAAGATCAGGATGCCGATCATAGCCTGTGTCCGGAATAGAGGGAATTACGCCATTTCAGACACAACCGCACCATGCCAATCTTCGCGCGTCAAGCTCATCCTTGGAGGACCTGCCGATGTCGTCACCGCTCCAGATCGGTCTTCTGGTATTTCCGCGCGTCACCCAGCTCGACTTCACCGGTCCCTTGCAGGTGTTCTCCATGGTGCCCGGCGCGAAGCTGCACCTGATCTGGAAGCGGATCGAGCCGGTGCCGAGCGATTCCGCGCTCATCGTGACGCCGACCACGACATTCGCCGACTGCCCGCAACTCGACGTGATCTGCGTACCCGGCGGCCGCGGCACTGACGACCTGCTCAATGACGAGGAGGTGCTCGACTTCCTGCGCCGGCAGGCCGAGGGCGCCAAATACGTCACCTCGGTCTGCACGGGTTCGCTGGCGCTCGGCGCCGCCGGCCTTTTGAAGGGCTACCGCGCCGCCACCCATTGGAGCGCGATGGAGATGCTCGGTCAGTTCGGCGCGACGCCGACCAAGGCGCGCGTCTGCGTCGATCGCAATCGCATCACGGGCGGCGGCGTCACCGCGGGAATCGATTTCGCGCTGACGCTGGTGTCGACGCTGATCGACCGCACCACGGCGGAGGCGATCCAGCTCGGGATCGAATATAATCCGGCGCCCCCGTTCACTTCCGGCTCGCCCGATACCGCGCCCGCCGAAGTGCTCGCTTCCGTCAAGCAGCGCATTGAGCCTTTGCAGGCCTACCGCCTCGATGCCGTCGAACGCGCGGCGGCGCGTCTGATGTAGGCATTCCACCCTTCGGTGGTGGAACTGAGATTTTGGGGGGCGAGTTAAGCCCGCACGAAACTCACAGCATCCGGAGCGCAATCATGGAGCATCTCCACTACCCCAACGAAAGCACTGAGTATCGTGCCGCACGAAATGCATTGCTGGATGAGGAGATTGCCCTCCGGGCTCAGATTGAGGTCGTTTCTGCCAGGCGTCGCGCGCTGCCATTCGGTGGCGAGGTGCCCCAGGATTACGTCTTCGAACGCATCGGCAAAACGAGCATGCCGGAACAGGTCAGGATGTCGGAGCTGTTCGGCCCGCATGACACGCTGATCCTGTACAGCTTCATGTATGGGCCGGAGCGCGAGCTGCCCTGCCCCGGCTGCACCCATTTGCTTGACGGGCTCGACGGCGCCGCACGGCATGTCGGCGAGCGTGCCGCGCTTCACATTGTTGCAAAATCGCCGATCGCGCGGCTCGCCGCCTGGGCCCACGAACGCGGTTGGGAACATCTGTCGCTGCTGTCCACCGCCGGCAACAGCTTTGACGCGGATTACTTCGGCGACACCTCGAAATTCTCCAAGGGTATGCGCGCGCAGCACCACGTTCCCGAGGGGCAGAACTGGGACGAAACGATCTTCAACGTCTTCAAGAGAGCGAACGGCAAGATCAGGCACTTCTGGGGCTCGGAGATGAGCTTCGCGCCGCCCGCGCCGAAGCAGCATCATCGCGCCGGTGATCTGGTCGATCCGCTCTGGGGCCTGCTCGACATGACGCCCGAAGGCCGCGGCGACTTCTTCCCGAAGGTGCGCTACGACTGAGGCGCACAAACCGGCCGACGAAGTGCCTCAAAGAAAAAGGCCGCTCGGTTTCCCGAGCGGCCTTTCCTGTCTTACGGCGGCTGCACATTCACATCGGGCGATTTCGGACCTTCCAGACCGGGGGCCTATCTCCCGATCGAGTCCTTGTCGGCGGCCGCTGCATTTCGGGACAGTCGCGAACTGTTGCCCGAACCGAACGCGATGGTTTCCCATCTCCGTAAGATGGGAACATTGAGCCGCATGGCTTGCGTGGCCGCAATGTCCGCGCAGACGCCGTCCCCGCTGTTCCCGTTGTCCACAGCAGGGTGAGGCGGATGCGCGTGCATCCAACCGAATGATCGAGATTCGATGGAGGACGGAGAGCCTAGCCAGGCGTCCAGGGCTGATAGTCGCCGGTCGCCTTCGGACGCTTGCCGCTGGCCAGCGTCGAGCCCGAGGGCCGATAGGCCTTTGCCGTGCCGGTGAGATTCGGCTGGTGCGGCTTTTCCCATTCGCGCGGCTGATAGTTGGCCTCGGTCGGCGGCACATCGACGACGTGATGAATCCAGCCGTGCCAGGACGGCGGGATCCGGCTGGCTTCCGCATAGCCGTTATAGACCACCCAGCGTCGCTCGAAGCCGAGCGTCGGATCGACCGCCCCGCCGCGGGTGCGATAGTAGAGATTGCCCTGCTCGTCCTGGCCGACCAGCTCTCCGTACCGCTTGGTCCAGAGTTGGGTGCCAAAAGTCTGGCCGTTCCACCAGGTGAAGAACTTGAGGAAGAATTGTTTCATGCGGCAAGGGCCCTGCTTCGTCGGGTCCTGATGCCATCCGGGCGGCGAAATGTCCAGTTCGGCGGGGCGGCGGTGCCCTCGGCAAATGCGCCGTCCTTGCCAAGAATGCTGCCGCAAATCGGACGCGATCCGTTCATGCCGGGTACAGCCATTGAGAGCGAGGCTCCGTTCACGCGCAAACCGGCGTGATCCCAGGAACCCCAGCCCTTTCATAGGGTTTGCTTCCGGGAAAGGAGTTTTATCATGAAAAGTCTGAAAGTTTTGAGTGCCGCCGCAGCGCTGGCGCTCGTTCTACCCATGACCTCACCGAGCTTTGCACAGGGGCCCGGCGGCGGTGGCCGTGGCGGCGGTGGTGGCGGCCACGTCGGCGGTGGTGGTGGTGGTGGTGCTCACTTCGGCGGTGGCGGTGGCGGCGGCGCTCACTTCGGTGGTGGCGGCGGCGCGCGCATGGGTGGCGGCGGCTTCGGTGGCGGAGCACGGGCTGGCGGCGGCCCCGCGTTGCAGGGAGGTGGCGGTAACTTCGCGGCCGGCCCAGCGGTACGTCCGAGCGGCGGCACGTCCTTCACCGGTGGCGTCAGCCGTAACTTTGCAGCCGCCAACAGCGGCACTTGGCAAGGCCGCGGCGGCACCTGGCAAGGCCGCGGCGGCAACTGGAGCGGCGGAGGCTGGCATCATCACCATCGTCGCGGCGGCTTCTGGCCGGGCTTCGCGGCCGGTGCTGCGATCGGCGGGCTCGGCTCCTATGCCTATTACGGCGGCGGCTATTACGATGACCCCTACTACTATGGCGACAGCTACTATGATGAGCCGTCCGTGGCGGTGGTCCCCGATGGCGGCGGCGACTCCTCGGCCTATTGCGCGCAGCGCTACAAATCATATGACCCGGCTTCGGGCACCTATCTCGGTTATGACGGCCAGCGGCATCCCTGCCCGTAAGGCGGCCTGAACGATCGATGCAACAAATCGCATGGGCGGCGCCGGCCATCACCGGCGCCGCCCATGTCTGTTCTGCGAGCCGCTGCAGTTTCGCCAGTCGTCTTGCCGATCGCGTTCGGCCTCGCGATCCCCTCGACTTTGCTTCAACCTTTCATCGAAGCTGCTCGCACTTCGCGTGCCGCGTGCGCCCTCGCACGACCATGACGCATAGATGACGCGTGGCCCGAAATAAGTCACGGAACACGCGCCGCAGCCTATGCACCGCACCGTGCATATCTACCCTGATCCAATCCAAAATTGACCCGAGGCACGATTCGCGGATATCACCAATCACAGTGGGGACTTCGATTACTGGGAAGTGTCATGCCGCGTATTCTCGTGGTTGATGACGATCCGATGGTCGGCGCGACCATCGAGGTCCTCCTCCAACGTCAGGGCTTCGACGTCACGCTGGCCGACGGCGGCGAAACAGGACTGGCTGCGCTGGAAGCGCAGGCCTTTGAGGTGATGCTCGTTGATATCTTCATGCCGCATATGCGCGGCTTCGAATCCATCCGCATCTTTCATGAGCGCGCGCCGGCTACTCCGCTGATCGCGATGTCCGGCTATGCCTTCGCCTCATCCGCCTCGCCCTCTCCCGATTTCCTTCGCATGGCGCTGGAGCTCGGCGCAACGCGCTGCCTGCGCAAGCCTTTCACGCCGGACGCGCTGCTGACCATGATCCGGGAATGCCTCGCCGGTCCGGGCGAGAGCGCACAGCCGAAGGACAAGAAAGAATCCCCTTGATCCCAACGCAGCGCGTCATTCTCGGTGCCGGACTTGCCATCCTCCTGATCATCACCGCGGCCTCGATCGCCCTCGACGTCAAGTCGCGGTCCGATGCGACGTGGGTCAATCACACCGTCCAGGTGCAGAAGCGGATCTCCGATCTGCGCGTGCTACTGCGCCGCGCCGAGAGCGCCGCGCGCGGCTATGAACTCTATCGCAACCAGACGCTCGCCGACGAGTTTCAGGGTGTGCGGGTCCAGATCGCGCCAGCGCTGGCCGAGCTGAAGCGCGGCGTGCGCGACAATCCCGATCAGGTCACGCTGCTGGAGGGCACCGAACCGCTGGCGCTGCGCCGGGTCGAGATCGCCGCCGAAGCGATGCGCCTGCGCGCGGCGAACGACCAGGCCGGCATTACCGCGCTCAACAGCAAGGCCGAGGGCCGCGGTCTGATGGACACGGTGATGGGCAATCTCGACCATCTGAGCGCGGATGAAGAACGCTTGCTCACCGCGCGCTCCCAGGATTCACGCCGTACCGGCATCGTGCTGCTCGGCATCGACGTCGCCGGCGCCGTGCTGATCCTGCTGCTGGTCGCGCTGGTCATGCGTAAGAGCCAGCGCGCCACGGTGGAGCTGCAGAGCACGCTCGAGCAGACACAAGCCGCCAAGCACGCGCTCGAAGCGGCGGTGGCCGAGCGCACCGAGCATCTGGTGACGGCGCATGACGAGCTGCGCCTGTCGGTCAACGTGTTGCAAAGCACGTTTCACAGCATGGCGGAGGCGGTGCTGGTCATCGACGCCGAGGGCAACGTCCTGCTATCCAATCCGGCCGCGGAGCGCATGCTGCTGCATCGCGCCGGCATGAATCTGCGCAATCTGCGCGCGCTGTCGGATGTGTTTCACGGCGACGGCGTCACGCCGATGAAGGCCGACGAGCTGCCCTCGGTGCGCGTGCTGCGCGGCGAGCAGTTCGAGGACCTGGAGATGATCGTCCGCCCGCACAGCGGCAATCCTCCCCGCCATCTCATGATCAGCGGCCGGCCGATGCTGGACGGGCAAGGCGACATCACGGGCGCGGTGCTGGTCTATCACGACGCCACCATGTCGCGCGAGACCGAGCGGCAGCTGTACCAGTCGCAGAAGCTGGACGCGATCGGCAAGCTGACCGGCGGCGTCGCGCACGACTTCAACAACATGCTGACCGTGATCTCCGGCAACACCGAGACGCTGGTGGCGAGCCTGAAGCAGCAGCCCGAGCTCCAGCGCGCGGCGCGGCTGATCGATGATGCCGCCGAGCGTTGCGCCGAGCTGATCCAGCATCTGCTCGCGTTTGCGCGCAGGCAGCCGCTGCAGCCGCGCAACGTCGAGATCAACGCCGCGATCGCGGACATCGCGAAACTCCTGCGTCCCACCCTCGGCGAGCAGATCCAGATCGAGACCGTGCTGGAACAGGGGCCGATGACCGCGCATATCGATCCATCCCGGCTCACCAACGCCGTACTCAACATGGCGATCAACGCGCGCGATGCCATGCCAAACGGCGGCAAGCTGCTGCTGGAGACCCACCGCGTCGTGCTGGATGAGGCCTATGCGCAGGCCCATGCGGACGTGGTGGCCGGCCCCTACGTCATGCTCGCCGTCAGCGACACCGGCACCGGCATGTCGCCCGACATCCAGCAGAAGGCGTTCGAGCCCTTCTTCACCACCAAGGAAGTCGGCAAGGGATCAGGCCTCGGCCTTTCCATGGTCTACGGTTTCGTCAAGCAGTCCGGCGGCCACATCAAGATCTACAGCGAGGAAAGCCACGGCACCACGATCAAACTCTATCTGCCACCGGGCGAAGGCGCGGCGGACGTCGCAACCGCCGCCGCGCCGCAGGTCGAAGGCGGCGCCGAGGTCATCTTCGTCGTCGAGGACGACAACCTCGTGCGCAACTTCGTCACCGCGCAGCTCGAGAGCCTCGGCTACAAGACGATTGCCGCGCCCGACGGCCGGACGGCGCTGGAATTGATCGCGGCCGGCCAGCCGTTCGATCTCCTGTTCACCGACGTCGTCATCCCCGGCGGCATGAGCGGGCGCGACCTCGCCGACGAGGTGGCCAAGCTGCGGCCGGGTGTCAAGGTGCTCTACACCTCCGGCTACACCGACAACGCCATCGTCCATCACGGCAAGCTCGATGACGGCGTGATGCTGCTGACGAAGCCCTATCGGAGAAACCAGCTCGCCGAGATGATCCGGAAGGCGCTGAATGGCGGGACGATGACGGCGAGCTAGGGCGTGTACTCATAAATCCGCGATGTCCGCTTATCCCCCAACAGCGGCGCGGTAGCGGACATAGCAGGAGGTCCGAGAAGGGCCCGGAGAGGACCTTCCGGGTACCTCTTCGATCGTCTCATCGCCGCGCGCACGCAATCGCGTCGGGACTTCAAGTTAGAGGCGCCCACGGCGACCCGCAATCGGTTGGCCAAGTCGCACCACTTTCGTCGTGCCGCTGGGATCATTCGCTGGTTTCGGCGAGCGGCGGCGCAGAAAGAAGGATACACCGCAAAGTGTCTGCTTCCTCCACACGACGCGACAGAAGAACACCCCGGAATGGCCGTCGAAGGACAGCACAAATTCGTGGGCAAATATGTGGTACGGCGTGGAGATGCAGGCACCCAGGGCGCTGATGTCGCGCACCACGCATGGATGCGTTCCGCTCATTTCGCCAAATGACAGCCGAGCCGCCCGGTTGATCGGTATCCGCTTCATTACACGACGTTCGATCATGGCGAGTGTCTCCGAACCAGGACGCCCGGTCGAACGACCGCAGCGATCTCGATGGCACCCTTTGAGAGATCGGTTTTCCGCTCCCGCCGACGCGCGGAAAATAACAATGGTCTGTGTACGTTGATCTGCGCGGCGTGTGCTAACCAGCAGGATTATTGTCTCATTAAAATTGGATCGGATTAAATGGTTAATCCGAGCACTCGATTCGGGATCTGGAAGCTGAAAAAGCCTTCTCAAAGACGCTTTTTTACGCCCTTTGTGCGGTGCTTCACAACTGTTTCATGAGGCTGGGCTACAATTAAATTGGGAGCTTGGGTCTTTTTACATTTTTCCGACGACGATAATTTAGGAGTCGCAGTAGGGGGTGCTGATGTGTAGTCCTGGTCTGGTGCGCGACCGCATCGTGGTCCTGCGCGAACGCGTCGGGTTGCTGAGCTCTCAGCTGGCAGAGCTTCAGAGGCTTCGTGGCCGGGCAGAAGAGGTCGAGAAACGGAGGGCCGAAAGACGTCCAAAACTTTCGGGTATCGCTGTGATGCGTCGCCGATTGCAGCGATAGTGACAATTGCGGAGTGTTCGACCGCGGCGTGATCAGAGGTGCATGCAACCTCCAGCTTCCGTCGAACATCGCTTCGGGGCGCAAAAACAGACCTCGATTGGTTTTTTGGTCTCCTGAGGGTCAAACTGAGTAGAGCTCGGACTGACCAAATCTGGTCCGGTATGCTCTGCTGAGCAGACGCCGGCACGCCGCGCCGCCACTTCGCAATCGGGCCAACAGGTGACATCAGTGATCTGAGCCAAGCGTGTCCGACCTGAGCCTCTCCATCCTTAAGGATGCTGCTGGAGCCTGCGCCAATTGCAACGCGGCTTCAATGCCGCCATCCAAAATTGCCTGCGCTTCGGCCGCGTCGGGCACCGCCCGCGCAAACTGTAGCGTACCCACCATGAGGCCGAAGATGGCCCTTGCTCGGCGGTGCTTCGGTTCAGGATCTGCGCCGGGTAGCAGCGCGGCCAAAGTCGCAACGTAGCTTCCCAGCGCTTTCTCGTAGTCTTGCCTGGTGTTCAGGGGCTGGCGCGCGATTTCCGGAAGCAACGCCGCGGAGGGGCACCCTTGCGCGGGGGCTTCGAGGTGCGCGCGGTTCAGGTACCGCTGGATCGCGCCTTCAAGATCAAGGCCGTTGAGCTGACCTTCATCGAGGCAATGCTGCTGGTCATCAAGCGCGCACGCCAGCGCTGCGCGAACAAGCGCATCCTTGGACTCAAAGTGCGGAGAGAATGCCCCTTTGGTCAGACCGACCTCGCCCATAATCGCGGCAATCCCGGTTGCAGAGATGCCGTCCCGGCGCATGCATTTGGATGCCGCATTGATGATGTGCCGTCGTGTCGCCAACTTATGACCTTTCTCGAAGCGCATCTCATCTCACTCCACTAATGTCTCCGAGACGACAGAGCCCCGCGTCAGATCGCGGTCGGCTCAGCAGCCAAAACGCCTTCGATCTTGCGGGCAAGGGCTAAAAGCATGCGGTCGCTTCCTACAGGAGCGTCCAACTCAAGGCCAATCGGCAGCCCAGCGCGAGATAGGCCAACGGGAAGACTGATACCCGGCAGCCCCACGCTGCTCGCTGACAGCGTATGATTCGCCAAGGCGAGATAGCTGACGTCCTGGCCCGCGATATGGACGGTCTCCTGCTCGTCGATCAAAGGCGCCGTACATGGCGTGGTCGGCTGCAGAATGACCAGCGCCCCACGAGCGACGAACGCCGCATTGAGCCGGTGCTGGATTTCAGGCCGACTCACGTTGAGCGCCGTCTGATACGCCTCTGCCGAGATGGCACCTGCACCGCTCGGCAGCACAACGTGGCCCCACGCCTGCCGAAGTTGAGGCTTGAGGCCCTCGTAAATCGCCTCAAATGTTGTCGGAATGTCATGATGGCGGAGGAATTCCGAGATTGCGCCCCTTGTCTCATGAGCGAAGATGCCCCATGTCGCGGTCTGGATGAGGGCATTGAAATCATCGCCAAGGTTTAGCTCGACGACCTCCGCGCCAGCGTGCTGCAGCCGCCGAACCGCCTCGCGGAACCGGCTTTCAACTTCCGAGTCCACGAGATCCAAGAACTGCCGTGGCGCAAAGGCCAATCGAACTCCCTTGAGATGATAGTCGCTGTCTGAGAACTCTGCTGGCTCTTCGCCAGTCACGACTTGGTCCAGCAGGACGCAGTCCTCGACGCTTCTGGCAAATGCACCTGTCGTGTCGAGCGTGTGGGAGATCGGAGCAACGCCTTTGCGCGGCCATCGCCCGGTGGTCGGCTTGAATCCCACGACACCACAGAACGATGCAGGCACCCGGATCGACCCAACGGTGTCACCGCCCAACGAGGCGGGAACGATGCCGGCAGCCACAGATGCCGCAGAGCCGCTCGAGGAGCCGCCCGACACGCGCTCTCGTACGTGCGGATTCTTCACCTGGCCGTAACGTGCGTTATGGCCGGTCAAGCCGTAGGACATCTCTACGAGGTTGTTCTTCCCGAACACCAGGGCGCCCGCACGCTTTATGGCACCGACAACGTCCGCATCTTCGCGCGGCACGAAGTGAGCGAGGCCATCGAGACCGAGGCTCGTAGGCATCCCTTTCGTCAGATAACTGTCTTTCACGCCGAGCGGCACGCCAAGTAGCGGAGCCGCCGATCCGGCGACACGGGCTTTGTCCGCGTCCCTCGCGGCCTCCAAGACGGCCGCCTCGTCGATGGCTATGAAGGCATTAAGCTCGGTCAGCGTTCGCGCACGCCGTAGAAGCGCCGCGGTGTATGCCTCCGATGTGATTTCGCCACCGCGAATAGCTGCTGCAGCGGCCGCGAGTCCCAGCGAGGAGCGATCCATGAATTCTTCTTGAGCCATCGGGCCCGAAACGGCGGTGATGTCGTTCATGAAGACCTCGCAAAGAACGGTTTGCCGCATTCCGCTGCCGCCCTGTAGCAGCTCAGCGCAATGCCATTACGGTCATAATATTAAATTACGATCGTAATTCAATGGAGATGACGAGCTTCTCTGCACACATGAACGTGAGGTGCCGACACGCGCTGTATTGAGCCGGCGATTGTTAGAAGGGTACGCCCGCTCGGGTCACAAGCAGTAATGCTCTGGCCGATCAGAATATCTCCGCTCGTACCGTAGATGAGGTCGAGGGCATTGGCTCAGATTGTGAGTTCCGGTTGTCCTCTTGAGACCCCGTAGCTCGCCCGGATCCGCGCCCGAGGTGTTCAGACACCGCGCTATGCAACGAGTAAGGCCGTTTTGATCTCGATCGGGCCGGTCTCAAGCAAAAATCAAGCGCATCTCAAGGACAAATCGTCTCACCAGCCCAATCTCTGAGCATGCTCTCGGCGACAAATGTTGGAGCCGGTGTCGCGACAGTCCGCTTGCGGAGCGCGATACCGAGCGCAGTCACCAGATGCACAGCTAGGATCATGGTCTGCGGCCGGAATTGACGGCGCAGCTTCGACAGGTGCTCGCATGAAAAGACGAGAGTTCATCTTGTTGATTGGTGGAGCATTGGCCTGGCCTGCGATCGCACGGGCGCAGGGCGGAGCCAAGCTGCATCGGATCTTCTGGGTCTCCACCGAGTCCCAACCAGATCCCTTCCTGGACGGCTTTCGCGAGGGAATGCGCGCACTGGGATACGTCGAGGGCAAGACCGTAACCTTCGAGACGCATTATGCCCCCGGAGATCCGCAGGCACTGCGCAAGATCGTCTCCGAATTGCAGCGAGGGGATATCGACCTTGTGGTCTCGAGCGGTCCGGCGACACGCGTCATGACTGCGGTCACCGACGTCCCCGTGCTGTTTGCATTGAGCGGTGACCCCGTCGCTTTGGGTGTGGTGAAGAGCCTTGCTCACCCCGGCACCAATTTCACCGGCAGCACATTCCTGTCGCTCGAGCTGGCAGGAAAGCGCGTTGAGCTGCTCAAGGACATTTATCCAAAGCTGCGAAAACTGGCGGTCTTCTCGAACACGGATCATCCGGGAGAGCCATTGGAATGGCGTGCGACTTTGGAGTCGTGCCGGAAGTTCGGCATTGAGGCAGCCTACGTTCCGTTCTGTGGCGCCCGCGAAATCGAGAATGGGTTGATGGCTGCCGGCAAGGTGGACGCGGATGCTCTCCTCGTGTTTCCCGATGTTGTGACGCTGGTGCATCGTGCGAAGATTGCGGAGTTTGCAATCGCGCACCGGCTGCCTTCGATGTTTGGCTGGTCTGAATATTGTGACGCTGGAGGTCTCTTGAGTTACGGCGCAAACCAGCGCACGACCTATTATCGGCTTGCCACTTATGCCGATCGCATCCTGCGCGGTGAAAATCCGTCAGACCTTCCGGTGATGCGCCCCGAGAAGTTTGAACTGGCAGTCAATCTGAAGACAGCCAGGCTTCTGGGTATCGACCTGGATGTGTCGTCGATCCTGTTTCGCGCCAGCAAGGTGATCTCCTGAGAGTAGTTATGACGGACGGTGCTGCGCAGTCCTCTTCGTGTACGATGCCCCCGCGTCGCTCGCTGTTCTGCAAGTACTTCGCGACGTTGTTTGTCGCCGCGGTCGTGCCTCTGATACTCGGCGCGGCCGTCGAGGCTTCTTTCGGTTACCGAGACCAGCGCCGCCAGATCAGCGCGGTGCTGCAGGCCGATGCTCGCGCGGCGTCCGACAGGATCGAGGCGTTCACCGATGGCATCCGAGATCAGCTGGGTTGGATGGTACAGCTTCCCTGGTCTGCCGGAGACGATGCGCAACATAAGATCGATGCCTTGCGCCTCCTCCAGCAGGTGCCCGCAATCGTTTCGGTTTCGCTTCTGGATGAGACCGGTACCGAACGGGTCTTTGTTTCCAGGCTGCATCTGAACAGGACCGGGCGCGGCATTGATATGTCTACGGATCCCGCTGTTCTGGGCGCACGCGCCAACAAGGTTTGGTACGGACCGGTTCAGTACCAGCGAGATTCAGAGCCCTACATGAGGATCGCGGTTGCCGGGAGCCTGCCGGCCGCGGGGGTTGCGATCGCCGAGGTCAATCTGAAGCTGATCTGGGATGTTATCGCAGCCATTAGAATTGGCGAGACCGGCTACGCCATTGTCGTCGATGATTCCGGTCATCTGATCGCACATCCCGATATCAGTCAGGTCCTGCGCGGCCGCGCCAGCTCGGGCAGTTTCGGCCGGATCAAGCATCTCGCCGGCGCGGCGAGCGGAGCGGCGGTGATAACCGGGGACCAAGGCAACCCGGTAGTGGCGCTATCCGTTCAGGCCGCCGATGTGGGATGGACGGTGATCGCGATGCAGCCGGCCTCGGAAGCCTTTGCATCAATTCGCGCGGCGTTGTGGCGCTCGTCAATTCTCATTGCCTTTGGTGTTCTCATCGCCCTGGCGCTCGCCTATTGGCGCGCGCACAGAATGTCCGGCCCGATCAAGCAACTGGAAGAGGGCGTGGAGCGGATCAGAACCGGACAATTCGAGCATCGCATCAAGATCTTCAGCGGTGACGAGTTGCAGCAACTGGCGTTGCGCTTCAATGAAATGGCTTCGGAACTGGCGATCTCGCAGCAGAAATCTGCGCGGATCGAACGGCTGAAGCAGTTCCTGCCATCACAGGTCGCCGAATTGGTCGAGCATTCTCATGAACTGCTCGAAGGGCAGCGGCGCGAAGTGGCTGTCATTTTTGGCGACTTACGCGGCTTCACGGCGTTCTCCACGCGCAATGAACCCGATGTCATCATGGCCGTCATGCGGGAGTATTACGAGGCCGTCGGCGCCGTGACGACTCGTCACGAGGCAACGCTCATCGGCTTTGATGGCGACGGAGTCATGCTCCTGGTCAATGCCCCGGTTGCATGCGAACAGCCGGCAACCCAAGCGGTCCGGCTCGCGATCGACCTGCAAATGACGGTGCAGTCCCTTGCCGGCAAATGGTGCGACGCCGGCCACGCGATCGGCTTTGGTGTGGGCGTTGCCATGGGACCGGCAACGGTAGGAACGGTTGGTTATAACGGTCGGCTAGACTACACGGCGATGGGCGCCGTGGTGAATTTGGCGTCGCGGCTCTGCAATCTCGCGAAGGACGCGCAGATTTTGGCTGATCCCACTATCGCTGGAAGGGTAAGGGATAGCGTTCCGTTGGCATCGCTCGGACAGCGGACCATCAAAGGCTACGACCAGGCCCTCGAAGTCTTTGCTGTCGCACCTGCTGACCTGCCGTTGAAAGCGCCGGGCTCGGGACAACGCCGGCGAGAGAAAGAGCCTCAGGACTACTGATACCCCGGCGTCCGGACGGCTAACGCGTCGCCAGCACCACCGCCGCCAACGTGAAGATCAACGCCGCGATCTGCCCTGCCCCCAGCGGCTCGCCAAGCGCGAGCGCGGAGGCGACGACGCCGATGACGGGCACCGCCATGGTCCCGATCGCCGCCACCGAGGCCGGCAGGCGGGCGAGTGCTGCGAACCAGCTGACATAGGCGATGCAGAACTGCACCACGGTCGAATAGACCAGCAGCCACCAGCCGACCGGCGTCACCTGGGAGAGATGCGTGGTCTCGACCAGGAGGCCGAAGATCGAGATCGGCAGGCAGCCGATCCCGATCTGCCAGGCCGCGGCCGTGATCGGCGGCAGATGGATCGGGTACTTCTTCGAGAACACCGTGCCCACCGCGAAGCCGAGCGCGCCGCAGAGCGCCATGATGATGCCCGGCAGCTTCTCGACGCTGGCGGCGATGCCGTTGCCGCCCATGATCGAGGCAAGCCCGACAAAGGCCATCACCAGCCCCAGCGTGCGCGGCACGGTCGGGCGCTCGCCGAGCACCGGCCAGGCGATGATGGAGGCCCAGACCGGCATTGTATAGGCGATCAGCGCTGCCTCGCTCGCGGGCAGCCAGAGCAGCGCCAGGCCCATCAGCACCATCCAGCCGGTGACGTTGAGCACGGCGGCGGTCAGGAGGCGCGGCCAGATCGCGGGGTCCACCTTGAGGCTCTGCCGGCGGATGATCGCCAGCGCCGCCAGCAGCACCGCCCCGAGCACGCCGGTCACCCCGCGCAGCGTCAGCGGCGGCAGCTCGGAGAGCAGGAATTTCGTCACCGGCCAGTTGAAGCCCCAGCCGATCGAGGTGATGGCAAGGAACATCAGGCCGGCCGGGGCGATGCGCGGCCGCGCATCCCGGCGAGTCGAATCAAGCATGTGGGTGGTCCGGCGAAATCGAGCCTCAGCTTGGCCCGGATTCGCCCCTGTCGCCACCGCCTCGGCGGGCATGCCTGCCCTCACCTTCCGTAGGGCTACGTGAGTCCCGCTGACGCAATCCCATTGCTCAAAAATATACCTGCCCTGTGAACAGCGGGATGAAGCATCCGCAGCACCACGGGATGCAAATTTTTTCGGTTGGGAATCTCTGAGGACTCACTGATACTTGCCTCCACAACAGGCGCGGGCTTGCCCCTGTTATCCCCCGCAATCCACCATATTTAGTATTTGATTCAGGAACTCGCACTAGTTCTTGACGGGCGCAACGGAGAGTCCTAGCTTTCGGTCCGTTCGGCGCGAGTGAGTTTGCGTCCCGCCGGCACTCCCCCAAAGGGTCTCGCAAATCTCAACTCCGCCAAGCCAGCCAAAGGCAGCGGATGAGGGCTTGTCTGCCCGCGATAAGCGGACTTTTCGGGCGCCAGAACGGGCCGGCAACAGGCTCGGATGGCATCGGTAGAAGTGACGTTGTGGGGCGTTGAACGCATGTCGGTCTCATCCCCTTGGGGGCGGATGTGTCTGGACATGCCGGCGGATGATCGATGCACGCATCGAACCATCGCGTCGGGAAAAAACAGGGCCGGGTCCACCGGCTGAACTGCGATGCCCCAGGGCCGAACGGCCGCAAGGCATCGCGAAACGAAATGTCGACCCGGCACGCCTGAACGGAGGCGGGTCCGGTCAAAGAATAGGACGGGGCAAGACGATGCGGATTGAGCGGCGCCACACCACGGTAGGACAGTCACCTTACGCGGGAATCGATTTCCGCCAGACCACGTCGGAGATCAGGAATCCCGACGGCTCGGTCGTGTTTAAACTTGATGGCGTCGAGGTCCCGACCGCGTGGTCGCAGGTCGCCTCCGACGTGCTCGCCCAGAAGTATTTCCGCAAAGCCGGCGTTGCTGCGCGCCTGAAGAAGGTCGAGGAGGAATCCGTCCCCTCCTTCCTGTGGCGCTCCGTGCCCGACGCCGAGGCGCTTAGCCAGCTGCCCGAGAAAGAGCGCTATGTCAGCGAGCTCAGCGCAAAACAGGTGTTCGACCGCCTCGCCGGCTGCTGGACCTATTGGGGCTGGAAGGGCAAGTATTTCTCGACCGACGAGGACGCGCAGGCCTTCTACGACGAGCTCCGCTACATGCTCGCCATGCAGATGGTCGCGCCGAACTCGCCGCAATGGTTCAACACCGGTCTTCATTGGGCCTATGGCATCGACGGCCCCGGCCAGGGCCATTATTACGTCGAC
Source organism: Bradyrhizobium shewense (assembly GCF_900094605.1). GTDB lineage: Bacteria > Pseudomonadota > Alphaproteobacteria > Rhizobiales > Xanthobacteraceae > Bradyrhizobium > Bradyrhizobium shewense. The sequence goes on from NZ_FMAI01000006.1 coordinate 311,618, forward strand.
CCCTTCACCGGCAAGCTGACCCGCTCGAAATCGTCCTACGAGCATCCGCAGCCGCACGCCTGCTTCATCCAGGGCGTCGGTGACGACCTCGTCAACGAGGGCGGCATCATGGACCTCTGGGTCCGCGAAGCCCGCCTGTTCAAATACGGCTCCGGCACCGGCTCCAACTTCTCGCGTCTGCGCGGTGAAGGCGAAAAGCTCTCCGGCGGCGGCCGCTCATCCGGCCTGATGAGCTTCCTCAAGATCGGCGACCGCGCCGCGGGCGCGATCAAGTCGGGCGGCACCACCCGCCGCGCCGCCAAGATGGTCGTAGTCGACGTCGATCACCCCGACATCGAGACCTATATCGACTGGAAGGTGAAGGAGGAGCAGAAGGTCGCGGCCCTCGTCACGGGATCCAAGATCAACCAGAAGCACCTCAAGCTGGTGCTGAAGGCCTGCGTCAACTGCGAAGGCTCGGGCGACGACTGCTTCGACCCCGAGAAGAACCCTGCCCTCCGCCGCGAGATCAAGCTGGCGCGCCGCAGCCTCGTGCCTGACAATTACATCAAGCGCGTCATCCAGTTTGCCAAGCAAGGCTACAAGGACATCCAGTTCGACACCTACGACACCGACTGGGACAGCGAAGCCTATCTCACGGTTTCGGGCCAGAACTCCAACAACTCGGTCTCGCTGAAGGACGACTTCCTGCGCGCCGTGGAAACCGATGGCGACTGGAATCTGAACGCCCGCACCTCCAAGAAGGTGACGAAGACGCTGAAGGCGCGCGACCTCTGGGAAAAAATCGGCTACGCCGCCTGGGCGTCGGCCGACCCGGGCCTGCACTTCAACACCACCATGAACGACTGGCATACCTGCAAGGCGTCCGGCGACATCCGCGCGTCCAATCCGTGCTCGGAATACATGTTCCTGGACGACACGGCCTGCAACCTGGCGTCCGCGAACCTGCTGACGTTCTACAACACCGAGACCAAGCAGTTCGACGTTAGGGGTTACGAGCACCTCTGCCAGCTCTGGACCATCGTGCTCGAAATCTCCGTGATGATGGCGCAGTTCCCGTCGAAGGCGATCGCCGAGCTCTCCTACGAGTTCCGCACGCTCGGCCTCGGCTACGCCAATATCGGCGGCCTCCTGATGACCATGGGCCTGTCCTACGACAGCAAGGAAGGCCGCGCGCTCTGCGCCGCGCTGACCGCTGTGATGACCGGCATCACCTACAAGACCTCCGCGGAGATGGCGGCCGAGCTCGGCACCTTCCCCGGCTACAAGAAGAACGCCGCGCACATGCTGCGCGTCATCCGCAACCACCGCCGCGCCGCGCACGGTGAGTCCTCCGGCTACGAGGCGCTCAGCGTCAACCCGGTGCCGATGGATCTCGTCTCCTGCCCGCAAGCCGACATCGTCACCCATGCCAAGGCGGCCTGGGATGCGGCCCTCGAACTCGGCGAGCAGCACGGCTATCGCAATGCCCAGACCACGGTGATCGCGCCGACCGGCACGATCGGCCTCGTGATGGATTGCGACACCACCGGCATCGAGCCCGACTTCGCTCTGGTGAAGTTCAAGAAGCTCGCCGGCGGCGGCTACTTCAAGATCATCAACCGCGCGGTCCCCGCGGCGCTGCGCGCGCTAGGCTATCGCGAAGCTGATATCGCGGAGATCGAGGCCTACGCAGTCGGCCACGGCTCGCTCTCCAACGCGCCCGGCATCAACGCCTCGACCCTCAAGGCAAAAGGCTTCACCGATGAAGCCATCGCCAAGGTCGAAAAGGCCCTGCCGACCGCCTTCGACATCAAGTTCGCCTTCAACAAGTGGACCTTTGGCGAAGACTTCATCCGCGACCAGCTCGGCATCGGTGCCGAGGCGATCGCGGCCCCCGGCTTCGACCTGCTCCAGGCCGTTGGCTTCACCAAGCGCGAGATCGAGGCGGCCAACGTCCACATCTGTGGCGCGATGACGGTGGAAGGTGCCCCGCACCTCAAGGCCGAGCACTATGCGGTGTTCGACTGCGCCAATCCCTGCGGCAAGATCGGCAAGCGCTATCTGTCGGTCGAGAGCCACATCCGCATGATGGCGGCGGCGCAGCCCTTCATCTCGGGTGCGATCTCCAAGACCATCAACATGCCGAACGACGCCACGGTGGAGGACTGCAAGTCCGCCTACATGCTGTCGTGGAAGCTGGCTCTGAAGGCCAACGCGCTCTATCGCGACGGCTCCAAGCTCTCCCAGCCGCTCAACTCGCAGCTCATCAGCGACGATGAGGACGAGGACGATGCGGTCGAAAGCCTCTACGAGAAGCCGATGGCGGCGCGCGCCGCCCAGGTCTCGGAGAAGATCGTCGAGAAGCTGGTCGAGCGCATCATCGTGATGCGCGAGCGCGAGAAGATGCCGGATCGCCGCAAGGGCTACACCCAGAAGGCAGTCGTCGGCGGCCACAAGGTGTACTTGCGCACCGGCGAGTATGACGACGGCCGTCTCGGCGAGATATTCATCGACATGCACAAGGAAGGCGCGGCGCTCCGCTCCTTCATCAACAACTTCGCCATCGCGGTGTCGCTCGGCCTGCAATACGGCGTGCCGCTGGACGAATATGTCGACGCCTTCACCTTCACCCGCTTCGAGCCGGCGGGCCCCGTGCAGGGCAACGACAGCATCAAGTACGCGACCTCGATCCTCGACTACGTCTTCCGCGAGCTCGCGGTGAGCTACATGTCGCGCTTCGACCTCGCCCATGTCGATCCCAACGAGACCGGCTTCGACGCACTCGGCAAGGGCGTCGAGGAAGGCAAGGAGCCCGAGGACGGCGGCCACCACGCGACTAGGCTGGTCTCGCGCGGCCTCACCCGCTCCCGCACCGACAACCTCGTCGTGATGCGCGGCGGCTCCGCCGCCATCGCGCCGGGCAATGACGGCGCCCCCACCGGCGGCAGCAAGGTCACGGCGCTCGCCGCGCACGGCACGTCGGCCCGCGTCGGCGACGCCCTCGAAGGCGCCGTCGCCCTGAAGCAGGAAGCCGCCCACGACCTCTCCCCCACGGAGAAGCTCGAGGCGCTGCAATGGAGCAAGGCCGGCAGCACCGCCCAGACCCTCGTCCCCACCAAGGCCGAGCGTCGCGCGGAAGCCAAGGCCAAGGGCTACGAAGGCGAGATGTGCTCAGAGTGCGGCAACTTCACGCTGGTGCGGAATGGGACTTGTATGAAGTGCGATACGTGTGGAAGCACGACGGGGTGTTCGTAACCATCAAGAACCCGACTGAACTAGCGATGACTTGGGAAGGCCGCTCTTTGAGCGGCCTTTTCCATAACACAGGGACATCCTAGCGAAGCAATGGCCTCTCTTTTCGAGTACTTCGTAAAAGACTTCTCCCACGATCTCTCGATTGAGAAGAAGTGGAGACTTCAAAACACATTTAATGGGTCAGAGATTGAGGTCAATGCACGCGTCTTTCTGAACTTTGACGCGAACGCCAAGTATTTAGCGTTCTACGTGCCTGAACTGAGCGGTGCAATTTTCCCCGAAGCTATTTTAATGAACAGCATCGAAGAGCTTCTGGCCCTCCCGATCACGGATATAGGAGTAAGCACTGGATTCGGTGATCCGCCAAATGGCTGGATAGAGGGAAAGCACCTAAATTTTGCCGGACGCGTTTTCTTCTATTGTGAACGAGATCCTCCGGATAACGCAAAGATGCGCCTCATCAGCGAAGCTGCTGAAAATGGTGTCCGCGTGGTATTTCGCAGTGAGGCCTATCTGAGGAGACGCAACGAATTGGAAAAACCTAAGGCTTTCATCTCTCACGACTCTAGAGACAAGGCGATGATTGCGGGACCACTTGCAATTCAAATGCAAAAGTTCATGTGTCCAGTTTGGTATGATGAATTCTCTCTCAAGGTGGGCGATAGCCTGCGCGGGGGAATCGAAGCCGGCCTGAAGGAATGCTCGAAGTGCATTCTCATTCTCACGCCGAATTTTTTGACCAACAGTGGCTGGAGCAAACGCGAATATGATTCGATCTTCACGCGCGAGCTAGTCGAGAAGCAACAAGTTATTCTACCAGTTTGGTCTGACGTGAATGCACCCGATGTTTACGAGTACTCTCCAATTCTGGCCGATCGTGTCGCCGTTAGCTGGTCCCTCGGAGTCGAGGAGGTTGCTCGACGTCTGGTTAGAGCCCTGGATGCGTAGCGGGTAGGATGAGCCCTTGCGAAACCCAGAATTACGGTGACTGTGCACTAAACTAGCTCGTAGGATGGGTTGAGCGCAGCGATACCCATCAATCCATAGCCCGTAGGATGGGTAGAGCACTTGCGAAACCCATCGTCTGTCCGCGCGTATGGCGATGGGTTCGCTTCGCTCTACCCATCCTACGAGTTGTCTCCGCATCGCAGATCGGTTCCGGCTTCGATGCTCACCAATACCCTGCCGGCCGAAATTGCCTTTGCGATCGAGCCCTTCCCTCCTAAACTCCCGACCTCACCGGCATGGGTTCCGACGGGCCCGGTAAAAGCGGAGTCGAGTTATGCCCAAACCGGAAAGCTTCCCGATCGAGAAGATCTTCGTTCCCACGAAGCAGAAGAAGGCCATCAAGCCCGAGACCGTCGCGGAGGTCGCGGAAAGTATTATGGAGATCGGACAACAGGAGCCCATTTCCGTTCGGCTCGACGGAGACCGCCTCGTTCTGGTCGAGGGACTGCATCGGCTCGAAGCCTGCAAGGCGCTCGGCGAGACGACCATTCTCGGCGTCCTGGTCCCGGCCGAGCTTGCTCAACCCAAGCCGCTGTTGTCCGAGCGCCCCGAAGTCGAGGCAGAGCGCATCAAGATGGCGCGATTGAAACAGTTGCGGCTGGAGAGGGAAGCCGCGGAGGCATCGACGACTGCCTTGAAGGGCGCTGGTGCAACGGAGGCGCCGCGCACCCGTCTGGCGAAAGGCGTCCGCGACACTCCGAAGGCATCACCGGGCCGGACTGCGAAATCGGCGCCGAAATCATTGTCGGCCTGGATCACGCAGCAAAAGGGCAGCGGCGGCCGCTATTGATTGCCGGCAATTAGCTTATGGAGCGCGTAGCCCGGATGGAGCGCAGCGAAATCCGGGGCGGTATACCCTGTGGCAACATCCCGGATTGCGCTGCGCTCCATCCGGGCTACCAAATTACAGTGACAGTGCACTCAACTCTTTTGGCCTGATCTTTGGGGACTAAACTCCGAACTCACGCCTCCCCCAACCCAAGAATGAAGCTCTCAAGATCCGCCGCGAGTACATTCGTATTCGGGAACTCTGCGAACATTTCGCCACCGTCCGCCGGTTCACGCTCATGCTCCCAGTAGAACACCCGGCCATAGCTGTCCTGCTCCAGGCTGAGCAGGAACAGGTCGCCGCCGGGATCGGGCGCGAAGGGGCAGCTCAGGCGGGGGATTCGGTTCATGCTCCGATACATGTCGTAATTGTCGATGACGCCGTAGCTGTCGGTGGGATGGGTCGTGAACAGCAGGTCCAGGACGGTGCGGTCGTTGCGCCAGGGCAGCTCGACGCCGCAGGGCTCGAAGCCGCCACCGTCGGATTGCGCCAGCAGTGCCGTGTAGGGCGCGGGCAGCGGCGCGCCGATATGTTGTTCCAGCGCGCGGATGGCGTCGGAAGACGCCGGTGGGCGTCGGTTGTCCATGAGATCGAGATAGTTCATGGGCCTAGGCGTCCTGTCCCGTGGTCATGAAGTCGCCGCCACTGTGGCCGAGCGCTCTGTCTATGCTACGCGGTACCAGCTGCATGGTCTTCATGTCTTCATGTCTTCCTGTCTTCATGAAGGCGCCATGCATCATTGTCTCCGCGATTTACGCCCCCAGCGCCCATGCCAAGGAAAAGCAAGCTCCTCCTCCGCCTTCGCAGAACCCGGCGGAGCGTCCAGTGGGCGCGAAAGAAGTTTGCGCGCGCGCCGCGGACGGTCCGGGTCACGGGCGGCATCTTGATCCTTCTGGCAACCCTCGCTCTCCTCAACATCGCCTATCAAATCATCCGCAAGCCAACTGAACTCTTCGCCGTCGTCGGTCACGCCCTCGACAAGGAGCCGGCCGAGACCTGGGCGAGCTACGGTCCCCTCTTCCGCAAGCTTTCCACCGCGACGATCACGCCCGAATTACTGGCCGCGCTGGCGCAGGTCGAGAGTTCTGGCAATCCGGTAGCGCGCACCTATTGGCGCTGGCGATGGAGTTTCAATCTGCTGGCGATTTACAAGCCCGCATCGAGCGCCGTCGGCCTCTTCCAGATGACCGATCCGGCCTTCACGGAAGCCGCACGGTTCTGCGTCCGCGGCAACGCGGTTACGCAGACCGGATGCGGTTTCCCGAGCCTCTACATCCGCGCGATCCCGAGCCATGCCATCGAGCTGGCCTCGGTGTATCTGGACCGCCAGGTGGCGCTGGTTCTCACCCTCGCGGGCGATGTGAAGCCGAGCGCGCAGCAGAAGCAGGATCTGGCCGCCTTCATCCATCTCTGCGGCGCCGGTCCCGCGGCGGCCTATGCGCGGCGCAAATTTGTGATGATCGCGGGGACACGCTGCGGCGATCACCTCGTCGCGGGGTATGTCGGCAGGGTCAATGCGATGAAGCGGCAATTTGTGCGGCTGGCGGCGGAGGACGGCGATTAATGCCGTGATGCCGTAGGGTGGGCAAAGGCACTTGTGCCGTGCCCACCATGTCGCCCGGGTCCGCCATAATTTTTCCTTTGCACGCGCGTTGTGTTGGACAGCGGCGAGACCTATCCTTCCCAAGATCGGACTGCCTCCCATTGACGCCCGACCGGATGGAGAGCGCATCGGTGCCTGAAACGAACGACCCTAAACCTGATACCAGCAAGCCTGATGCCCCCAAGCCGGACCAGGCGCGCGCCGATAGCGGGTTCGCGCAGGCGTACGACCGGATCAAGAGCGCGGAGCAAGACCTGGCGCGGTTGGACCGACTGGTTTCCGGAATGGAACGCGATAGCGAGGGACAGCGGGCCTCACGTGCAAGCGCCGCGCCGACGGCAGCCGCCACTCCCGGAGACGAGGCGCCGAAGCCCGATGCCAGGGTTCCGAGCCCGTACGTTCCGAATACCGGGGGTCGCGATCGAGGCTTGAAGAAAGATCCGGCCATGATGCGCGCCTTGGTCATTCTCGTGCTGGCGATCGCCCTGCTCGGTGCCGCCGTCGCTTCGCAATATCGCGATGAGGCCGGCTCGATCAGCAAGTCGATCATGGCACGATGGGCGCCGCCGGCCGCGAGCAGCCCCCCGCAAGCGTCCGCGGTGGAAGGCCCAGCGCAGCCGCCGGCCCTGCTACTGGCTGCCGCGGGTGATCCGAGCCCGGTGCCCGCGCCGCCGGTCCTCAAGGAAACGGAAAGCGCCCCAAAGCCTGACGCTCCAAGGACTGACGCTCCAAGGACTGACGCTCCAAGGCTTGACGCTCCAAGGCCTGGCGCCACAGCGCCCGACCCGTCATCGCCCGATCTGGCGCAATCGCTCAAGGCCATCACCAGCGAGCTTGTGAGCATCAACGGCAAGCTCGAGCAACTGAAAAGCCGCAACGAGCAGACCCTGCGCGAGCAGGCCGACACCATTCAACAGCTCAAGACCGCGCAAGAGAAGGATGCGGCGGACAATGCGCGCCTCGCCGCGCAGGTCCAGGCGCTGCAAACGCAACTGAGCGCGTCATCGGCGTCATCCGCCCCTGCAGCCGCCAAGCCCGTCGTGCGCAGTGTGGTGAGCAACGATTCGGCTGCGCGTGCCCGGCCGCACATCCCAGCGGCGGAACCCCGGCGGCCCAGACCGCCGCCGCGAGGCCCGTGGATGCCGCCGCCCTACGACCCATATTACGGCGATCCGGATTGGTGAGCGAGCTGCCGTAGGGTGGGCAAAGCGAAGCGTGCCCACGTCTTGGCTGATCGAGGAGAAGACGTGGGCACGGCGCAAGTGCGCCTTTGCCCACCCTACGAAGCTACTACGCTCTACGTTCGCCTCACCGTATCTCGTTCATCGTCACCTGGGCCGCGATCCCCGTCAGCTCGGGATCTTGCGCCGCAAGCTCCTCATCGGACGGGCCAACCGAGACTTCAGCCATTCTGCGTTTGACCTGTTCGCAGGTCTTGCGCACGTCTTCCGTGAACAGCGCGCATTCTTCGATGCGCTTGAAGATCTTCCGTCCTTCTTCACGATACCCCGCCGCGGTTTCTCGCATGAAGGCGATCGCATCATGAACCTGGGCCGTCAGCGCCTCGCATTTTTGCGCCGCGTCGATCAACTCGGTGCCCATGGCCTCGATCTCTTTTGCCGCGGACTCATAGTCGCGAACGACCGCCTCTGCACTGAGCGCACCGACGCGCGAGACGCCCGCGGTGTGCTCGACGTAATCAGGCAGATTAACTGAAGTAATGAAGCTTCCCGAGCGGATCGACGTGATGTCGGCTTCGAGTTGGACCAAGTTCACGCCGTCCCGCCTGTGCAATTGTTCGACACTTGCCATGACCATTCCTCCCAATACGCGCGCCCAGCACCTCAAACAGCATTGGGTTTATTACGGGGATAAATGTCATTCTACCTCGATGTATCCTTGACAGTCTTCATTTTGCCATTTTTTCCCAATCGTCACCTCTGCACGCAGAGATGACGAGCCACCAAACTTCAACTTGTCCGCGTTCGCGAATTGCTGACGAGCCTGGCCCGGTTCGAGCGTGGCGGAATCGAGGGCTGCCGCACGCGCAGAACCTTTCATCGGCGGCGTCTCACGCCAACCGCGAGTCTTCAGCCCTGCGTCCGCGCCGACCGATCACATGCTCAGAATGTGATCGTGCCTCACCACCAATACGGCCAGCGCCATCCCTCATAGCGCACATAGGACGGCACCAGCGGCGGGCCGTAGGGATCGACGCGGTCGTCCTCGGGGCGATAGCGATAGCGCGGAACGACATTGTAATCCCACGGCGTCGGCCTCAGCACGGGCGCCGTGACGACGAGCCGCTCTTGCGGCGCGCGAACGACGACGGCTTTCCGCGTCCGCGCTTCCGCACCTGATGTTGCAAGGCTGCTCAGCACCAGGGCGGTGCCGAGTGCGCAGGCGGCGGTCATTTTTGTCATGCGTTGGTCTCCTTCGCGCAAAGAGTGCAAAAGGACGCGGGGCAAGGCAAGCGAATTTCGCGCGACGAGGCGCGCGCTCGGGCTACGGGGAAGGCTTGCGAAAGCCTATCCCGCATCAACGCCCTCCGGCACCGGCCCCGCGACGAGCCCGTCGAGACTGACCATCAGCAAATCGGCGATGTGCATCAGCTGGTACAGCGGGATGTCCGCCTCGCCCTGCTCCACCAGTGCCACGAAGGCGGGCGTGACACCCAGGCGCTCGGCGAGCTGGGCCTCGGTATAGCCGCGGGTCTCGCGTGCGGCTCTGACGCGCGCGCCGATGCCGAGGCGGTGCCGGGCCTGCTCGTCCGCGGTCATCATCGCGGCCTGCTCGTCCGCGCTCGCATAGCCGTCCGCGAACGCGCCGCCGATCAGCCGCTCCTTGCGCCAGGCGAGCCGGCAGCCCTTGCGCAGGCCGCTCGAGAAGATCAGCGAAAATTGCTCCGGCACCCATGCAGAGCTGTTCAGAGCCACGCGCGCGCCGGTGCCGGAGACATCGCGGATCGTACAGGGCACGCTGACAATGCTGCCGGTGCCGTTGTCGAACTCGATCATGCCGGTGCGCAACGTGTGATGCCTGACTGCGGCGCGATGATCGCTCATGACAGCTCCCGTAAGCTTGCGGCGGCGTCGAGCCGCGGATCGACGCCGCCGTGATCGGAGCAAGCTACCGCAGAATTTTTCCGCTATCCCTAAACTTGGTGCGGTCCGGCCGGGACCCGCTGCTATGGTAAAGGATGCGTCACCTAGTTCTTCAATGCGCCCACGGCGTCGAGCAGCAGCATGTCGCGGTGGGACTCGCAGAAGCGCGACAGCTTGTTCCCATTCCGCTCCAGCTGCTGTGTATCGAGCACCGGATTGTTGCGCCGCCCCGCATAGAAGCCGCTCAGCCAGATGTTAACGCTACGAGTGTGGGTGATGCGCTGGGTGATGTATTGATCGCACGTGATCTTCGACACGTCGACCATCACCTGGGCCTCGGCCTGCGAGGCCATCAGCGTTGCGGCAAGCAGCGCGGCTGCAGCCGCTCTGAACGGGACCATCACATTTTCCTGACGCGCCAAGGTCCAATGATCGCGCTGAGGGCCGTTGATCCAGATCAACGGCTGCCGACCTGTCGCGCAGCCCTCGCAGCATCGGCTGAAAAATCAGCCGCCGCGTTCATCGTTCAACAGCGCGAGCGCCCGCGGGATTTGGTCGCGGTCGGTAACCAGCACGTATTCCTGTCGCGCCAGGCTGGCGCCACTCGCAACCACGACCGCTTGCTTCGGGCAAAGGCCGAAGCATCCGGTCGAAATCAGCTTGGCCGGCTTGGTGCCGTCGCGCTTCTTCGCCTTCAGTTCGGATTTCAGTGCGCGCCTGACGTCGCGGCCCTCATTGCTGCGCTCAAGGCACTTCCGGCACACCAGGACCGGGGCCGCGCGGCGCGGTCGCACGATCATCGGACTTGCAGATTTCGGGGACTTTTCGGGCATGGAGAACCTATAGGAGCGTTCCGTTCATATAGGGATGGAACCGCGATCTCGCCGCCGTGCGGCGGCACGTCGGTCAAGCGCCTTCGCGCCGCTACTCCCGCGCGCGGCGCAACGCCTCCTGCAGCTTCATGCGCTGCTTGTCCCAGCGCGCCTCCTCCGCCGCGGCGCGCTCATCCAGCGCGGCCCGCTCGGCGTCGATCTCCTCCGCCTTCGCGTCGTGCTGCCGCCTCGCCTTGTCCAGCGCCGCTTCCGCGATGGCGACCGCCTTGTCGCGGCGGGCGCGCGCCTTGGCGCGGGCGGCCTCCTCCTTGCGGCGCTCGGCATCGCGCCGCCGCTCCTCCTTCTCGAATGCCGCAGCGGCCTTGCGGGCGGCCTGATCGTCGATCTTGCCGGATGATTTGTTGGCGGCCTTGGCCGGACGCTTCGTCGATCGCGTCTTGCTCCTGGCCTTGCGTCTGGGCCTGGCGTGGTCATCGACGAGATCGGTGGGCAGCTCGGCGCTTTCGGTGAACGGCCCGTCCGATCCCACGGGGCGCCTGAGCACGACACCTGGCTTGGCCATGGTCGCCGCGACGATATCGGGATCGTCAGTCTCCTTCGCCGCGCCCTGATGAAACAGATTGGAGCTGGCGCCCCAGGCCTCGAGCGCCGCCTTCATCGAAGGCGCGGCGATGGCCTGGTCGTAGAAGCCGAGCGAGGTCTGGTAGGTCTTCAGCTTTCGTTTCGGTTTTGCTGGCATGTGGTCCCGCAATCTCGACTGCCGGCGCAGCCTAGCCCGGATGGAGCGCAGCGCAATCCGGGTCTTGTCTCGGAAGGGTGAAATCCCGGATGACGCTTGCGCTCCATCCGGCTGCGCACTCCTCGCGGACGAGCGGCACCATCGCATCATGCCACTGTTTTGCCCGACGCATCAGAACATTATTCGGCACAACCGAAAACACGAGCCTTATCAAGGCCGCCTCTACTGTGCATGGGGTTGTTTTCGAGATTCGATGTGTCGGAGGCGTTGAGGCAGCTCAAGTCGCAAGGGCGACATTGCCTCATGGATCAAGCCGGTCGCCAGGATCGCGGCAAACGCATAGGCTCGCGCCCGTCAACGACTCACGGAGGCATCACCATGAACGGCAATCGCCATTACGGCGTCCGCGTCGAGGGCGCGAAATACGGCGTCGGCTTCGGCTCGGCGCTCGCCATCGCGATCTCCTACACCAACAACCATTCGATACTGTGGGCGATCATCCACGGCATCCTGGGCTGGTTCTACGTGATCTTCGCCGCGCTGTTTCGGTGATATCGCACCGGCGGGCGATGGCGATTGCAGGCCGGTGGCAGCTTTCCCTTGCTTTCCTCGATCCCGCCCCTACGGTCGCGCCGCGAACGAAGCGTGAGACGAGAGAAGGGTTCAACGAGACTTGCCATGACCGACACGATGAAATGCCCCGCCTGCAGCTCTGAGCACGCCTATCAGGACCGCGATCTCTGGGTCTGCCCGGAATGCGGCCATGAATGGAGCGGTGCGGCGGAGGCGGCGGCGGACACCGCGCAGGACGCGGGCGTGCGCGATGCCAACGGCAATGTGCTCGCTGACGGCGACAGCGTCATCGTGATCAAGGATCTCAAGATCAAGGGCTCCTCCTCGGTGGTGAAGGGCGGCACCAAGGTGCGTAACATCCGCCTGCAGGACGCCAGCGACGGCCACAACATCGCCTGCAAGATCGACGGCATCGGCGCGATGAACCTGAAGTCGGAGTTCGTGAAGAAGGCGTAGCTCGCGCTTAGCTTTGCCGCTGCGCCAGATAGAACCCGCACAGCACCGTCACCAGCCCCGCGGCCTGCAGCATCGTCGGCGGCTCACCGAGCAGCAGCCAGCCGGTGAGCAGCGTCAGCGCCGGCACGCAGGCCGGAAACACCGCGGCGCGGGCAACGCCGAGGCGCTGGACCGAGACGGCGTAGAGATAGAGCGCGGCGGGGCCCGCGAGCACGCCCTGCGCCAGCGCCTGGATCGCATTCTCGGTCACGCCGATCGCCGCAACATGGGCGAGGCCGACGGTTGCGATGTAGACCGGCAGCAGCAGCAGCGACAGCACGTTGATGACCAGCGCGGCCGACACGGCCGAGACGCGCCAGTGGCGCAGAGCTGCGCCGAAGCCGGCGAACATCAATCCGGTGAGCACGAAGATCAAATCGCCGAGCACGCCGTCGGCCCCGATATGGCCGATCGATTCCGCGCCGATCACACCGAGCCCGCCGACGATGACGACGGCGCCGGCAAGGCGCGAGGCGGAGATGTGCTCCTTCAGCACCACCGCCGCGAGCAGCAGGCCGCCGAGCGTCGCGCAGGAGGGCTGGATCACGCTGCCATGGCCGAGCGGCACGAACAGGAAGCCGGTGTAGGAGATCAGCGACATCACGGGGCCGCCGAGCACCATCAGCACAAGGCCCCTGCTCCAGCCGATACCGCAGAGATCGGAAATGCCGGCCCGGAACACCAGCGGCAGGAACGCGATCCCCGACCAGACATAGCGATGCACCAGGAGATCGACCGGCGTGAAGCCGAGCTTGAGGCCATGCCGCGTTGCGGCAAAGCCGAGCGCCCAGAACAGCGCCGCGGCAAGGCCGCAAGTTACGCCGACCAGTGCCGGCGCCGCATCCTTGTTCTGAGATAGAGCGTCGGCGCCGCTCGTCCGCTGATCCATGGACCAAGCCTTATGTCAGCGTGTAAATCGGCTCAACCCACGCGGCTGCAGGGCTGGCACGCAGCGACGATTGTGGGGCCCACGCATCACGCCTCCTGTTCGAAGACCATCCGCCATCCCTTGCGCGTATCCATGTATTCCCGCACCTGCCGGATCCGGTCGCCCGCCACCGTGAACACGAAGCAATAGTCGTTCTCGTAGGGCTTGCCGCCGGCCAATGTGGCGCGCATCCGTTCCTCCACGATCACGACGTCGCCGTCGGCGTAGACGCCGCGGAACGCGATATCGATGTTCGAGAACATCTTGTGCATCTCCTGCGCGATGAAACGCGCGATCTGGTGCGGTCCCACCATGTGGTCGGTGTGATCGAGCGCGACGGCGGTGGCATTGCCCTTCGGCGCGATCCATTCGGCATCGTCGGTGAACAATGCGGCGATGCGCTCGGCATCGCGCGACGAAAAGATCTTCCACGCGTTCAGGACGATCTCTTTCGGGCTGGACATGATGCGCTCCCTCATTTCATTGAGGGTCGCCTTCTAGGCCGCGATGCGCCTTGCAGCTCGCCACAATCGGACTCGGTCATCCCGCAGCCCTTCCGCCGCTGCCGTCATGCGTTATGATCCGGCCATGCTGAGCTTCGATGTCTGCAACGCCGCGCGCCTGCGCCGCGATCCCCGTTATGACGGCCGCTTCTTCACGGCGGTGAAGACCACGGGCATCTATTGCCGCCCGGTCTGTCCGGCCAAGCATCCGCTGACGCGCAACGTCGCCTATTATCCGACGGCAGCGGCGGCCGAAGCCGCCGGCTTCCGGCCCTGCCTGCGCTGCCGGCCCGAGACTGCGCCGTTCTGCCCGGCCTGGAACGGCACGCGCTCCACGGTGGCGCGGGCCGTCAAGCTGATCGATGACGGCGCGCTCGACGAAGGCTCGGTGGTCGATCTGGCGATGCGGCTCGGCATCTCGTCGCGTCATCTGGCGCGCCTGTTCGAGCGCCACGTCGGCGCCACGCCGCAGCAGCTCGCCAGGACGCTACGCGTCCAGCGCGCCAAGCGCCTGCTCGACGCCGGCGACGACAGCATGACCGATATCGCATTCCAGGCCGGCTTCGGCAGCGTGCGCAGATTCAACGCCGCCTTCGCCGAACTCTACGGCCGCTCGCCGTCAAGCCTGCGCGCGCGGAGAGCTTAGCGCGCCGCTGGAAGTCGCTCAGAAAAATCCGGGGCTGAGATCGAGGCCGTAGGTCAGGCTCAGCACGAACACGAACAAAGCGGCGGCGGCGAACAAAGCTGTCTGCTTGAGAATGAACGCACGCGGCGACGTGGTGGCGGCAACGACTTTCTGTGCAACGGGCATAATGGCCTCCATTATGATTTCAAAATTGGCCGCAACAATGCGGCGGCCGCATCAAGCAACGCGACGTGCAAAGCAACTGTTAAAAGGATCAAGCCCGTTATGAACGGGCATACATCACCGGCACATTCACGCGAACTTGTTCGCGGCCGGATTCTCAATCAGCGCATCGGTGTCAATTCATCGTGCCGAGACATTTGCACGATGCGCGAGCAGCGTCGATTTCGATCACGTGGTGCAGATGGGTCCCGCCTCTCCGCGGAACCCATCTGCCGTTCACGATGTCAGCTTAGTGGGCCACGCCAACGGTCGCGGTCTTCACCTTGCGAGGGCTGAGCACCTTCGTCTGGTGGACCGAGGCCAGCGTGGTCGGCGCAGCGGTCTGCTGCTCGACATGCGCGGCGCCGAGGACGCGAACCTGCAAGGGCGAGACCGGAAATCCATTGGTCTCGTAAGTCGGCAGTTCGGCGGCGAAAGCCGCGGTGCTGCCTGCGATCGTCAGGATGGCGGCGGCGATCGACAGAGTCTTCTTGTTCATTGGTGATGCTCCTGAGTGGAAGAGTCGGAGCATATTTAGGCGCGTTTTGCTGCGTTGCGACATGCTTTGTTGCATTGCAACAGCGCGTGCTGTGCATGGCGATATGTTTAATGCGTACAACGCGTTGGCCGAATCACCGCCGGCCGCGACATGACGGTTTTATGGACGGTGCTCAGCCACCGAGCACATTGCCCCAGCCATCGAAGAGATAGGCCTTCCAGGCCACGGTTCCGTCCTCGCCCGGGCGACTGGCCTGGCGGTAATCGTCGGCCTGGTCAGCGGTCCAGGTGATGATCGTGTCCGTGATGCGATCGTGCAGAATGGCGGGCTCGGTGGGATCGAAGGCGTCCATGGGACGAAGCGAGGAATGCGTCATGGCCGACCAAACGCGCCAGCCGCAACAAAGTTGCGGCAACGCATCAGCAAGACGCCCTCATCAAGCGGATGATGCCCGCCCCGCACTCCGTCATCGATGCCGTGGTGCGACGCCCTATTTCAACGCGGTCGCCAGCGCTTGCAGCTTTGCGACGAGATTGGTGCCGAGCGCATAGATGATCTCGATGATCGCGAGCGCGATGCCGGCTGCGATCAGGCCGTATTCGATCGCGGTGGCGCCGGATTCATCGGCGACGAATTCAGCCCATTTGCATTTCAACTTCACAATCGTGTCCTTCCCAACTCTGCCGGAACGGCCGGCAGGCGAGAAATGCACGAGCACAATCCAAGATTGAGTGAATTCGATCGCTTCAAGTTGACGACAATGAACGCCGCATTTGCTGGTGATTCCGTTGAAAACCGCAGTGGGGAACCCGCGTTGCAGCTTGGCAACACCTCCGCGAAAAGCCCGATTTCGCCGAATTACGCCATTGCGTCGCCACACGGTCCTCCGAACAATCGAGGCGCTGCGTGCCTTTCCGTGCAAGACTGTTTTTGCATCATGACTGTTCCGACAAAGCGTGTCCGAACAGAACCGTTTGGAGGCAGGGATCATGAACGATCGGCGGTCTCTTCTGGTGGCGGTCGCGTGCCCCTCGGCCGTTCTCGCCGGCTGGCTGGCGCTTTCCCTCTCCACCTATGCCCCTGCCCTCATTGAGAACAGCGGCGCCAATGCGGCTGCCGTGTCGCGCGCGAAGGATCTCAGCCGGCTCGACCTCGCCGACGTCCCGCACGCTGCGACGATCGAGGACGGCATCGCCTTGACCGCCGACATCGCGGCTGCCGTCGCTGCGGCACCGGCCCCGACGATCACTGAAGCGGTGCCCGAGCCTCCCGCCATCAAGCTCGCTTCGGCAGATCCGGTGCTGATCCTTCCGACGGAGACGCCGCCCGCGCCGCAGATATCGCCCGAACCAGAGCCCGTCATCAGCGAGGCTGCTCCAGTTGCAGCGCCGGCACCCGTCAAGCTCGCATCCGCCGATCCCACCGAGATCGTGACGACCGACGCGCTGTCCCCCGCGGCGATCGCGAGCGGCCCCGTCACGCCTGCGAGCAAGGCATCGCCGCCGGCCGACACCGTCGCCGTGCTCGACGAATGCTTCGTCATGGATGCCTGCATCGACCGCTACCTCTGGGCGCTCTATCAGCGCACCGCAAAAGAGGACTCGATCAAGGTCCAGGAGCGCCGCGCCGTCACTGTCAAGCGCAAGGGCAAGACGGTCACTGTGATGCGCAGCTTCACCAAGCTGGTCGACCAGGATTTCACCTGGAAGGATCCGAAGGCGGCCGAGCACGCCGGCATGTCGATGATGGACTACGTCATCGGCGGCATGGACAAGAGCTTCAAGCGGAAACTGTTCCGCACGCTGCTCGCCGCGGAAGCCGCCGGCCTCTCGCCCGGCATCACCAGCGCGTTCCGTGACGATTATCGCCAGTCGATCGCGAGCGGCCTGAAGGCCGCCTCCGACCGCTCCTATCACGGCGGCAGCACGCGCGGCGGCTACGGCCATGGCATGGCGGCGGATATTGTCAGCACCCAGGGCAATAACCGCGCGCAGCGCTGGGTCTCGACGGAAATTCTGTGGAAGTGGGTCGACGCCAACGGCAAGGCCTACGGCATCGGCCGGCCCTATCTCGGCCGCGATCCGCCGCATGTCGGCCCGGTCGACGGCGCTGAA
The DNA here is from genome assembly GCF_900094605.1 of Bradyrhizobium shewense. GTDB lineage: Bacteria > Pseudomonadota > Alphaproteobacteria > Rhizobiales > Xanthobacteraceae > Bradyrhizobium > Bradyrhizobium shewense. The sequence continues at coordinate 328,930 of NZ_FMAI01000006.1, forward strand.
TACATCTCAAAGCGTGGCACGAGCGAGCGCAAGGAAGTCGCCAGCGCCAAATCGAAGAAGACGCGGACTGTTGCGAGCGCCAAGCCGTCAAAGGCCCAAAAGGCACAAGCCGCGCGCGAGCAGAAGAGCCCGGCCAAGCCGCAGAAGTCGGCGCAATCGACGGGCAAGCGCGCGACCTGAGACGGTTACGGCGCGCGTCCCGGCGTCGGCAGTGGAACGAGCCGCATCTCAGCCGTGCCAGCCTCCTGCGTGCGCACCAGCACCGCAAAGATGGTCTCGACCGCCAGCCGCACCGCGGCCTCCGTCGCCTCGCCCTTGGCCAGATGCGCGGCGATCAGGCCCGTGAGGAGATCACCGGTGCCGTAGGGGCGGATCGGCAGGCGCAGCGTCGCAAAGCGCGACAATTGCCCGTCGGCGCACAGGATCGTCTCCACCTGCCCTTCGAGCGTATCGGTGAGCGTGCAGCCGGTGGCGACGATCTCGATGCGGCCGATCCCCGCCAACGCTGTACACGCCGCGCGCAGGCCCTGCGCATCCGCGATCGTAAGGCCTGAGAGCAGCTCGAGCTCGAACTGGTTCGGCGTCGCCAGATTTGCGGCCGGCAGCAGTCGGTGCCGGACGACGTCCAAAATGCCGTCGGCGACATAGACGCGGCCATCATCGCCGATCACGGGATCGCAGAGATAGACGAGCTTGGAATTCCGCGTGAGCGCCCGCTCGACGAAATCGGCGATGACGGCGGCGTTGCCCGGCGAGCCGAGATAGCCCGTCACCAGCACGGCCGCTTCGTCAACTAGCCCGCGCTCCTCCACACCCGTCAGAAGATCGGCAACGAGCTCGGTCTCCAGCACCCGCCCGTGCAGGCTCGGATAGCGCGGATGGTTGGACAGCACGGTCGTCGGCACCGCCGCAACGTTCACGCCCTCCGCCTGGATGGCATAGGCGGCCGCGCTGTTGCCGACATGGCCGTGGACCACCTGGCTTTGAATGGAGATGACGAGCATGAAAGAGGTCCGTAGGGACAAACGACGGGCGATGCAAGTGTAGCCCGTCTCCGCCCCGCGAGCACGCGCCGCCCGCACTTCAGCGTCGCGCCAGCTCGCCGAGGTAAGCGCAGAACATGTCGGCCAGCCCGTCGGCATGACGCGCGATCTCGGCCTCGCTGCGCGGCGTCTCCGAAAACCGCTTGCCGACCTCGCTCAGCGTCGTCTTGATGAGCTCGCCGGCGAGCGCACGGGTCGCCTCCGAGGCTTTCGGCAGCGCTTCCCGCATGAACGCCGCGATGATCCCCTCACCGGCGGCTCGCGCGTCCTGCGCCTCGGGCGCGTCGCGATAGAGCGGCGCCGCATCGCTGAGCGCGCCGCGGATCGCAGCCTCCTCGCACTCGGACAGAATGAAGGCGTGGACCAGCGCGCGCAGCCGCACCGGCGGCGGCTTCGCCCGGTCTTCGAGGATATCGCGCAAGAGATCACTCGTGCGCCGCCACTCGTCGCTCTGGAGACGGAACAGGATCGCGGCCTTGTTCGGAAAATATTGGTAGAGCGAGCCGACGCTCACCCCGGCCCGCTCCGCCACCCGCGCCGTGGTGAAACGCTGCGCGCCCTCCTTCGCCAGGACCTGAACAGCGGCATCGAGAATGGCCGCGACAAGCTCGCTGGAGCGGGCCTGTTGCGGCTGTTTTCGTGAGGAAATTGAACGGCTTCGACGCTCGGCCATGGCTCACTCAGGCAATGCGAATAGGAAATGCGACTAATTAGTCGTATTTCACTCGGCACGCAAGCACGCGTTTCTTCGCCAACTCTGGAGACCTCGAATGACCACCCCGACCATCACATCGCTTGCGCCGCTGCTAGACCGCCTGTTCGACGCGGCCGAGGCAGCAAACGGCGCAACGCGCGCCGCCGTCGCAGATTTGTCCGACGCAGACCGGGCGCGCTTGATGCGCAGCAAGACCGAGTATCGCGACCTCTACGGACGCCTGAAGGACGCACCGCTCGCGGTCTCGCGCGAGACAGGCCAACTGCTCTACATGCTGGCACGCAGTTCCCGCGCCAGGGTGATCGTCGAGTTCGGCACGTCGTTCGGCATCTCGACGCTGCACCTTGCCGCAGGCCTGCGCGACAATGGCGGCGGCCACCTCATCACCAGCGAGTTCGAGCCGTCCAAGGCGGCGCGGGCAAGGGAAAACCTCATCGCCGGCGGCTTGATCGATCTGGTCGAAATCCGTGAAGGCGACGCGCTGAAGACGCTCAGCGCCGATCTGCCCGATGCGATCGACCTCGTGCTGCTCGACGGCGCCAAGGCGCTCTATCCGGAGATCCTTGATCTGCTGGAAGGCCATCTCGGACCGGGTGCGATCATCGTCGCCGACAATGCCGACGACAGCCCGGACTATCTGGCGCGGGTGCGCGCGCCCGGCAGCGGCTACATGTCCACGCCCTTCGCCGAAGACGTCGAACTCTCCGTGCGGATCAGCTGACACCGGTCGAAACGCCACGAAATTTTGGAGCCGCCGCGCTGTTCACCACGCGGCGGCTCCATGCTGCGTCACGGGTGTCGCAGCCTCGTCACTCACACGTGATACCTCGTCCTGGCCAAAGCCGCGCCCGGCGTGCTAAACATACCTACCGCGCGGTATCTTTCTTATCGCCCCCGCGCCGGAGTTGATCATGACCTCCGCCTTCAATGCCTACGCAGCGCTCGCCCTCGCCATCATTCTCGAGGTCACGGCGTCCGCCTTCCTGCAGCAATCCGCGCAGTTCACCCGGCCGTGGCCGACGCTGGCGATGGTGCTGTTCTATGTCGCCTCGTTCTATGCGCTGTCGGTGGCGATCCGCGTCATCCCCTTGAGCATCGCCTATGCGATCTGGGGCGGGGTCGGCATCATCCTGACGGCGACCGTCTCCTTCGTGCTGTTCCGCCAGATGCTGGACGCCGCGGCCTTCGTCGGCATCGCGTTGATCGTATCCGGGGTCGTGGTCATCAACCTGTTCTCGCAGGCCAGTGTGCATTGATGGCGGAAAGCCGCTACACCCGCGCCAAGCAGCCGGTGCAGGTCCGGCGCGCCCTGCTCGACTGTGCCGCGGCGATCGCCATGGACCACGGCGTCGCCGGCGTCACGGTGCAGGCGGTCGCAGTCGCAGCCGGCGTCACCAAGGGCGGGCTGTTTCACCATTTTGGCAGCAAGCAGGCGCTGATCGAGGGCCTGTTTGCCGACCTGCTCGCGCGCGTCGATGCCGAGATCGACGCCGCGATTGAAGCCGACCCGAAACCAAACGGCAGCTTCACGCGGGCCTATGTGAATGCCGTGTTCACCGGCAAGGCCTTCGGCTTCGCGACCCCATGGGCGGCGTTGAGCATGGTCGTCGTCACCGATCCGCCGCTGCGCCGGCTCTGGAACGACTGGATCAAGGCGCGCCTTAAGCGTCATCGCACGACCGACGACGCGCCCGATCTGCAAATCGTGCGCCTCGCCGCCGACGGCGCATGGCTCTCCTATGTCACGACGGGACAGACGCGGATGAGCGCCGAGCTACGCGCCGTGCACGCACGGCTGCTCGCGCAGACCTATCGGCGCAGATAGCAGCCCCGCACGTCCTACTGGCTCTGCACGGGCTTGGGCGGACGCGATGCGGATCGCGCGGGCTTCTTGGCGGGCTTGGTAGCAGCGCGCGGCGGCGGAGTATCGACTGACTCAAGATACGCCGCGAGCGCCTTGGCCGAGTCCGAGCTGGTCGCGTAATGATCCCTGAGAAACCAGGACAGCGTCAGGCTGAAGCGACCCTTGGCAAGGCCGCGCGGACTGCGATGGCAGGTCGCACAGCCCTCAGCGAAGAGCTTTGCGGGCGGCTTGCCGGCGTCGAGATTTTGCGCGGCGGCGACCGTCACCGTCAGAACAGCGGCGGCTGCAACGGTCATCACGGACACGATCCGGTCGCGCCCCGATCGAAACAGCGATCTCAAATGCCGTCCTCTCGCCCGCCCTTCGGTCACGCCGCCGACAGCTGATCGAAGTCCGGCGGTTCGTAGGCCTTGCCGTCCTGGTCGGTGATGACGACCCGCCACCCCTCGCTCGCCCACACCTTCGCCTTCGCCACGATGAGCAGCCGGCTCTCTCGGGCGAAACTGTACTTCTCGTTGTCGCGTTCTGCGATCATTTTGTAGGCCAATTCGCATCCCCTTGCGTCGCCCTGCACCCGGCCTCCTCGTGGCAGCGGGCTTTGGCGGCAATTCGCCGGGAGCGTGGCAATTTGGTGCCATCCGCAGGCATGGCGCCGATGATCGGCCGGCGACCGGTGTCGAGCCGTGCCCCGCTGGGATGCGATTCCAACCCATCGCAGGTTTCCCCCTGCGACGACGGCGCCGTCTACCAGCCGTGCTGGACCATGGCGTGCCCGATCGACCGCCGGGGGCGGCCCGTCACGGCAGCAACGGAACCGATCGTCCCATGGCCGAGCCCCCGCTAGTGCACGCGGATGATGTGGGGTCGGCCGAGATCGATCAGCCCCTGCACCGCGGAGAGGCGGTCGTCGAGCGCTGCGATGGTAAGCAGCAGGTTGTTGCGACGCTCGTCGAGCATGCCCATCTCGGCGCCGGTGAGCTTTGTGCTCGTCCGTTCCTTGTGGATCCCTTCGAGGGATTCGCGGAGCCCGGCAATCAGGCCGGTCAGCTGTTTGGCCTCCTTCGTCATCGAACGCTTCGCGACATTTTGGCGGCGCGTCTCCGCCTGGCTCTGTCTCATATCATCCTCCCGTGCCCCGCTGCCCCGAGTGGATGCTTACAGCTTTGGATAGACATGTTACGATCGATGAAATCTGCCCGCGAAGATCTGTCTTAAATTGTAAAGGCCTCCACACGGCAAAGAAAAAGCCCGGCATCAGGGCCGGGCTTTTCTTTGCAAAGCTAGTGCTTTTGATGTCCGCCAGCAGGGCCGCCCGCCGGGGCGCCGCCGCCACGCGGGGCGGCATTGATATGCGGAGCTCCGCCCCCGCCGCCGTGCGGCATGGCAGGCGCGGCCGCGCGCGGCGCAGGCATCTGCGCACGGGCACTCATCGGCGAACCATGGCTCACGCTTGGCTGGGCGACATGCGGCGTCGCGGGACGCGCTGAAGGCGCGGCCACACGCGGCGCTTCATGTGCGCGCGCCATCGGCTGCGCGCGCACCGGAGCGCGGGCCTGCACATTGGTCCGCTCATGCGCGATGCGCTCACTTGGTCCAACGCGGGCCCGGTCGGGCGTAACCGCAGCGCCGCGCTTGGCGTTCGCAGCGTCGCGCCTCGCGATCGTGGCGTCGCGCTTCGCGATCGCCGCATCGCGCTGTGTAGTCGCGGCGTCACGTGTTGAGATCGCGGCGGCTCCCTTGCCGCGCACACCGCTGCGTTCGAGCGCAATCGCTGCGTCGCGCGTTGCCGCTCGGCCAATGCGGGCCGCGCGCGGATCGATCGTCATCCGCGTCGCGACGCTCTGATGCGAGGTCCAGTAATTATTCCAATAGGCGTGGCGTCGATACCAGGGACGTCCCCCATAGTAACTCGACCAATACGAGGTCAGCACGAAGGGAACGACGGGCACGTCGATCTCGTCGACATAGTCGGGGAGATAGACGTAGTGATTGCGATAGAGATATTCGAGATATTGCGACGACACCCAGCCGCGATCATCGGAGAAGCTGACGTCGCACCAGGCATTGCCGCGCAGGCAGCCATGGATGTTGACGCGGGCGCCCCCGGGGACGCGATCGACCAGGGGAAAGCCTGAACCCGGCCCGGCGCGCAGGCCGGTCGAGACGGTGACGATGCCCGGCGCGGCCAATGCGGCTGTTGGGACCAGCAAAAATGTTACAACTAAAGCGGTTCTGAACTTCATGGCGCATTCCTCCTTTGAGAGGCGGAACGCGCCAGCGGAACAGGCGTTCCGTGTGAGTCGCCGTATCCGTCGAAAGATTGAAGCGCGGTGCAGGACGCGGTTCAATATTCATCCGCCGTTCATCGACATGCGCAGACGCAGCTCGACCGTCACTTGATCCGCAACATGAACCCGTCGAAGTAGGACGCGAGCCCGGCATAGTCATCGAGCGGCAGTACGCTTGCGACATACTGGTCGGGCCGCACCACAACCGTGCAGCCCGCCTTCCGATCGATGCCGCGCATCGCAAAGACGTCGTGGCCGCTCTTGAGGTCCGGACAGAACATTTTCTCGTAATCATACAAGCCATAACCGCCCTTGCTTGGGAGCAACATGGGCGGCATTGCCTCGATCGCGAGCTCTCGATGATCCTGCTGAAACACTGCGCGCAGATCGATTACGCTGTCGATGTCGAGATTTCTGGACGTATATCGCCGGATCGGCGATTCCCGGGACTCGGCGAGAAAATTGCACAAGCGACGAATGGCCGAGTCCGAGGCAGCTGGGTTCTCAGCAGGCGAGAACGCGTAGATCCGAAAACGACCGTCGGCCTGCGCGGCATGACCCAAATGCATCGGCTTTGCGTCCGCAAGTCGGATCACGGGCGCCGAGTGGAAGCGCTTGCCGATGATGAATCCCTCTGCGAGATGCTGATGCGAGCCTGCGCCGGTAAGAAGCGACGGCGCGTAATGTGTCGCCGTGCCCGCGGTGTAGCGGCCATGCCTGACAAAATAGTCCTGCGTCTTGGCAGCATCGGCGCCGCCCGCTTTTGCTGACGAAGCCAAAATCCCCGCCCACTCGCGATCGAAATCGATCAGCTCTTTCGCAACCGCCTGACGCTCCGCCGAATAGGAATGCAGCAGGCTCGGAGCGCACTGCTTCCGGAGGACGGCGGCAAGCTTCCAGCCCAGATTGAAGGCGTCCTGCATCGAGACGTTCATGCCCTGCCCTGCCTTCGGACTATGGGTATGGCAGGCATCGCCGGCGATGAAGATGCGCGGCAGGCGCGTTGCGATCTCGGCCTCCGGCACGTCGTCGAACTTGTCGGCGAGACGCTGGCCGATCTCGTAGACCGACCACCAGGCGATCTCCTTCACGTCGAGCGTGTGGGGCTTCAGGATCCGCTGCGCTTTCGCAATCACGTCATCGGCGGTGATGTTGCGGCTGGCGACGCGCTCGCCGACATCGAGCTTGGCGAGCTCGACATAGATGCGGACCATGTAGCCGCCTTCGCGCGGAATGATCAGCAGGCTGCCGTCCTTCGCCGATTGGATCAGCGACTTGAAGCGGATGTCCGGAAAATCGGTCACCGCCAGCACGTCCATCACGCCCCAGGCGTGGTTGGCGGAATCGCCGTGCAGCTCGCGCCCGATCGACTTGCGCACGGTGCTGCGCGCGCCATCGCAGCCGACGACATAGCGCGCCTTGATCGTCTCGACCTTGCCCTCGCCTCCGGCATCGACGCGTTCGAGGCGCACGGTCACGGCATGGTCGGCTGGACCTGCAGCCGGATCGACCTCGAGGTCGAGCAGGCGGCGGCTGTAATGAGGCTCGAGCTTGGCCGGCGATTTCCGCATCACGTCGAGAAAGCCGTCATGGATGCGCGCCTGGTTGAGGATGACATGCGGGAATTCGGACAGGCCGTCCTCGACGTCCTGCACCCTTCCGCTGCGGACGATGGTCTCGGGCTGGCGCTCGTCCGGCTTCCAGAACGTCGTCTCGTTGACCCAATAGGCCTCCTTCAGCACGCGCTCGCTGAAGCCGTAGGCGTGAAACATTTCCATGGTGCGGCAGGCGATACCGTCGGCCTGACCGACCAGCAAGCGATCCGGCTTCTGCTCGACGATGCAGGTCTTGATGTCAGGAAATTGCGCGAGCTGGGCGGCGAGCGTGAGGCCGGCAGGGCCACAGCCGACGATGAGGACATCGACCTCGCCAGGCACGGCGCCCGCCGCGCCCGGGGCCTGAACGCGCTCGGCGGGGTCGGCGATGTCAGGGTCGCCCGGCTGAAATCCATTCAGATGGAATTGCATGAGCCTCTCCCGTCAACCCTCTGTTTTGATATTGCTCAGTATGCTGACTATCAGTATGCTTGTCAACGATCGCCTCCGAGGAGAATTCGGTGAAAGACAACAACGACATGCCCGGGCATCTGGCGCGCCGGTTCCAGCAGATCGCCGTCGCGGTATTCCTGGCCGAGGTCGAGGATGCCGGCTTCGATCTCACGCCGGTGCAATACGCCGCGCTTGCGACCATCAAGGCCAATCCGGGGCTCGACCAGGTGACGCTTGCAGGGCTGATCGCCTATGACCGCACCACCATCACCGGCGTGATCGACCGCCTCGTGCAGAAGGGACTGGCCGAGCGCCGCGCTTCCAGCCGCGATCGCCGCGCCCGCGAACTCGAGATCACCGACGAGGGCCGGCGCACGCTGCGCAAGATCACCCCGGCCGTGGAATCGGCCCAGCGTATCCTGCTGCGTGGCCTCAGTGCGAAAGAGGGCGAGGATCTGATGCGGCTGCTGCGCAAGGCGATTGCCGCCGGCAACGATCTGAGCCGCGCGCCGCTCCGCGATCTGCAGGCATGATCCGGTATTTTGTACGTAATTGTCGCAGGCCTGCGAAACCAGGAACTAACCTTCGGCTGTTACGGTCGGCAACATTCTGCGCTTAACGCGCGATTAACTTTGCCGGTCGGGAGATCAGGATGTTCAGGTTCCTCATTGCGGCAGCGGCCATCGGGCTCTCGACCGGTCATGCGCTCGCAAATGGCCATGGCGGCGGCGATGCCCCTCCTCCGCCCAAGCCCGAGGCGACGACCGCACCGGCGAAGGTGGTCCTGACCAAGCAGGGTCCCAAACTCGTCGATCTCAAGGGCATGACGCTCTACACTTACGAGCGCGACACCACGGGAAAGACGTCGAACTGCAACGGCAAATGCACCGAGAGCTGGGTGCCGCTCGCCGCGACGGCCGACGCCAAGGCGGTCGGCGACTTCACCGTGATCAGCCGCAACGACGGCAGCAGGATGTGGGCGTACCGCTATCGCCCGCTCTACACCTCCCCCGCCGACAAGACGCCAGGTGAAGCCAACGGCACCGCCACCACGCTGCAATGGCGCATCGCGCGGCCTGAGAATTAGAGCGAGATCGTCACCGGTTGTCGCGACCGGTCGGGCCGGCCAGTTCGGTCGGAACGGGCCTGAAGGCCGGCATATCTGCGCTCGGCTGAAGCGGCTTGATCTCGGCATTCACCACCACGGGCCCGGTCGCGAACCAGAGCACCGCCACGGCCGCGATTGCCAATCCCGCGCCAAGCGCCGCAAGCTCTTTCATGTCTCCGTCCCGCGCGATCAGTTGCTGAGGATGACGCCATGCTGGTGGCGCGACGGATGATCAGCATCGACCAGCGCGTTCGGATCGGTCGCGATCACGGCTTCCGGTAGCGGCATCGGCTCGAGGCCGGCGAAGCGGCGGTAGATCGCGCCCATGACAGCCCCGCAGAATGCTGCTGGCACCACGAGAAAGGCAAGCAGTGGCACCGCGAACGCCAGCAACAGCATACAGGCGAACGCCGCAACGCCGCCAATCGCCGCGTACTCCCACGCGTTGCGGCGGCTCATCGCTCGCGTGGCGTGGTGAACGCAGAGCATGAAGATGCCCGAAGGAATGACAGAGATAACCATCATGACCATGAAGGTCTGCGCCGGGATCACCGCCGCGAAGATATGTGCGGTGCTCTTGTCGCCGAAACCGTTCATCAGCAGCGGCACCAACGTGTAGGGCAGCAGAGTTGCGAGCACCGTCGGTATCAGCGCGGCGATGACGATGCCCGCGAAGGACGTGCGGACGCGGACCGGCCCGTTGAACGCCAGCGGCGGCGGCTTTCCTGACGCGTCGGCAGCGGAAGCATCCACGGCCGCGCGCGCAACAGGGCTCAGCCCGGCGAACTGGCCGTAGAGGAAGCCACCGATCATTCCCGCCATGGTCGGCAACAGTCCGATCGTCATCACTGTGCCGTCGCCGGGCGCCGTCAGCTGGATGTGGTTGCGGATCGCAATGCCGTAGCTCACCGCCGCCATGACGCCGCCCATCAGGCCGTAGGCGAGCCGGCTGGAGACCGTCCATTGCCGCAGCACAATATGTCCGGCGAACAGCAAGGCGGCGTTCATCGCCATGCGGCCGGCATACAGCACCAGGATTTGATCCGGCGCGGGCACCCCCACCGGATCGGTCACCTGTCCGCCCGCGAGGGCGTAGACCAGCAGCACGGCTTCGACGATGGCCAGCGGAATCAGCGCTGCGAACAACGCGCGCGGCGAATTCTTCACGAGATACATGCGAGCAACCCCTTGCTCGCTGCACGCTAGGCGCGAGACGTTAGAGACCGCGCAAGACAATGGCTAAAATTGTCCGCAAGAGCGCGCCGGACGTGCACGTCGGCGAGCCTTCACCCGCGCCAGCGCGCGCCCGTCCCGGCCTGCGCGTTCTGTCCCGGCGGCAGCACCACGACCATCGAATTGAGCTTCACCCGGTCGTAGAGATCGATCACGTCCTCGTTGCGCATCCGGATGCAGCCGGACGAGATCGCCTGCCCGATATATTCGGGCTGGTTGGTGCCATGAATGCGGTAGAGCGTGTCCTTGTTGCCGGAATAGAGATAGATGCCCCGCGCGCCCAAGGGATTGGCAGGACCGCCGGGAACGCGCGCCGGATACGGCCCGAGCCGCGCCTGGATATCTGCTGTCGGAACCCAGTCCGGCCATTCCGCCAGACGGCCGACCCGTGCGACGCCGGAGAACGCCATGGCTTCCTCGCCGACAGCAACGCCGTAGCGGATCGCCTTGCCACCAGGCAGCACGTAATAGAGGTAGCGCGCGTCGGTATCGACCAGGATGGTGCCCGGCTGCTCCTTGCGCTGGTAGTCGACGACGTGACGGAGATATTGCTCGGGCACGTTCGCTTGCGCGTAAGGCGTATGCGCAAGCAACTGCCGGTCGCGCGGCGTCATGCTCGCGTCGGTCGACGGCGAAAGCGTTGCCTGCATGCAGCCGCCCAGCGGCAGCAAGGCAACGACGAACAAAGCGATTAAAGATCTTGGCACCGCCGGCCCCCGATAGCGGATAGCAGCGCCCCCAGCCTCCCCAGATGCTGCCAAAATCGTGCTGAAAACAAGGCAGCGCGGAACACGTGCGCGTGTTCAACAAAAGGGGTTCCATCACCACAAACGGCGGAAGAGCGTCGCACCATCTCCATCCCCTCGCCTTGCTTTGGTCAAACCCGGCTGGACTCGTGCGTCATCGTGCGAGGCTCATCCGGTTGGGATGGACTCACCCCAACAGATCGGCTCGCGCCAATGCGGACGACCAGTATTTCAAGCGCCCGGCCTTCGAACACCGGGCTTCAAAGGAGCTGCGATGCTCGCGACGCTGAACCCCAAGCAAATCGTCGATGAGATCGTGAAGGACACGGTCAAGGACAACGATCCGCACGACGCGATTCAGATTTCGCCCGACATTGTACTGGCCTCGCGCCCCATCAGCGTTGCGCCCGCGCTGGCGCCTGACATTGCGACACGTCCGGAGCCGAAATTCGCGCCGGAGCCCAAAGCCTCGCTCGAGCGCAAGATCTCTATTGAGCCCAAGTTCAGTCCCGTCTCGGCGCCGCAGGCGGCGCCCCCGCCCTCTGTCGACACGGCCGTCCGTGTCGCGGCGAGCGATGGTCTCGGTCCGCGGAAGCGATCCGCCGCGGGCAAGTGGCTGCGCGGCGCTTTCGTCACGTTTCTGTTTGCAGGCGGCAGTGCGGCCGCCACCATCGCCTGGCAGAAGCACGGCGACACCGCCAAACAGATGCTCGCCGAATGGACGCCGGCATTGGAGTCGCTGCTGCCGTCGGCATCGCAGACCGCGCCGGTCGCTGCCGCACAGGCCGCACCGCCCGCGGAGCAGGCCGCCCCGCCCGTAGCGCAAGCGGCAACCGATCAAGCGGCCGATCAATCTGCAACACCGCCCGCAGTCCAGGTCGCGGCAGCTGCGCCCGCAGCGACGCAGCCCGATACTGCACAGCCCGATACTGCACAGTCAGTGCAATCGATGACGCGCGACCTGGCCGCGATGGCGCAGCAGATCGAATCGCTCAAGGCCAACATCGCCGAGTTGAAGGCCGGACAGGAGCAGATGGCGCGCGAGATGGCAAAACCGCCTGCGCCGAAGCCGGTAGCAGAGGTCAAGCCTGTTGATCCGCGCGCACGCACTGCTGCGGTCCCACCGCGAGCTCCGTCACCGCCGCCGGTTCGCAAACCGAAACCGGTCGTGTCGCACACCTACATGCCGGCCTATTCGCCCGCGCCGCTCGCAGCTCCGCCGCCGCCGCAGGCTGCCGCGGTGCCGCCGCCGGCCGCACCTGTTACCACGACTCAAGCCGTTGCCGATGACGACGGACCGATCGTGCGTCCACCGATGCCGTTGCGCTAGGACTGAGACCGCGTAGAGCAGCACGGCGCGTTGCGACAACGTCGCGTAGGCTGTCCGAGTCGATGTGATGCGTTGAGTCCGGAGAAATACGGAAAGCGATTCTTCTCGCTCAAGAGAAAAGGCCGTCGGGATCTATGCCGGCGGCCTTCTCTTGCAGCTGCCGGTTCCCGGAGCCCGGTTCTGCTGCAATTCCATGCCTTAAGATCGCGCCAACATGTTTAATTAAATGTTAAGGCCATCACACGTTGCACATCATTTCTGCGCCATAAGCACAGAGATTGCGCGGTCCGTTCATCGGTAGATGTCGACTCAGTGGTACCATCCGACATGTGTTGAGACTTCCATTGAAGCTCATCTCGTCACACCGGGGAATTCGGATGCCGTACTACTCTTTCGATCTTGTGGTTGGTGGAGAGTTCAGGAACCAGGGCGGAATCATCCTCGAAGACATCGAGGTTGCCTCCGATCGCGCCGACCAGCTCGCCACCGAGCTGTCGCAGGTGAAGCCGGAGCTGCAGCAAAAGGGTTGCGCGGTGCGCGTCACCGATCGCGACGACAACGAGCTTTACCGCACGCCGCTCGATCCCGTGCCGGCCTGGCGCCGCTGACTACTCATCAAGCGCCGGCGGCTCGAACCAGTTCGTCAGCGACAATCCGCCGTCGACGACGAAGGCTGCGCCGGTGACGTAAGCGGAGAGCTTGTTCGACAATACGGTGAGCGCCATCGGCGCAAGGTCATTGGCCTCGCCCAGACGCCCGAGCGGAATGTGCCGCGCCAGCGCGGGGTCCGCAACGAACCCGCCGGCGGCGATCGCGCCGGGCACCAGCGCATTGACGCGGATGTCGTGGCGGCCGAACGTCTTGGCCAACTCCTTCACCAGCATCGCCATCGCCGCCTTCGCCGTCGAATAATGCGGCAGGTTGCGCGGCGTGCCCGCATGCAGCGAGGTGAGAAACAGGAACGAGCCCGGCCGCTTCGCCGCGATCAGCCGCTTTGCGAGTTCGCGCGCCAGGTAAAAGCCGGCATCGAGATTGACGGCATGCATCTGCTGCCAGATCCTGTGATCGACCGCGAGCGCATGATCGGCCTCTCGCCGCGGCGGCGATGCGCTGTGGACGAAATGCGTGATCCCGCCCAACGCTGCGTCCGCGGCGGCAAGCAGCGCGTCGCACGCATCCAATTCGGCGAGATCGCCGACCCAGGGCACCGCCAGCTCGGGCCTCTTGCTCGCGCCGATCGCAGCGCTCACGCGCTCTACGCTGATGTCGGCGAACACGGTCCGGACGCCCTCGCCAACCAGGGCCTGCGCGATGGCGCGCCCGATGCCGTTGCCCGCGCCGGTGACGAGCGCTGTGTCGCGGGCAGGATCGAACGGCGTGCTGAACAGGCTCATGTCGCTCTCCGAGGCCGGGATACGGGCCACGATAGCGCACCGCGCCGGGGCGCGACAAATTCGCCCCGATACCATTGCGGAGCAGCCCGGCGGACGCTAGCCTCCCAAAAAAATGGAGGAGATACCAAGGATGCGCTACGGTTTCCTGATGGCTGGCCTGTTGCTGATCGCCGCTCCGGCCCAGGCCGAGGACCATCTACGCTCGACCTATGTGACCCTGGTCCTGCAGGCCTTTGCCACCAAGGTCGAATGCCCGGGCACGGACGTCGTCTACCAGGATCTCGTGCAGAAGGCGGCGCAGATGAAGCTGCCCGACGGCACCACTGAGAAGGTGCGCAAGGCGATTGCCTGGATGCACACCGGCGGCAAGATGGGCGAGAAGCAGGACGACGATCTGATGGCCGAGGTCGCGGTGGCGACCCAGGCGACCGATCTCAACCAGCGCCGCCTCGGCATGCCCAACTGGTGCGAGGCCCAGAAGACCAACCTCGCTGGCCTGATCCGGGCCAAGGGCGGCTAGCAAGCCGGCTGTCGCGGCGTTAAGCACACCGCGGCGGAACCCTCGTTTCGGCCAATAATCGTCACATTCCTCGCCAGCATGCGGGCTCCTTTCGCACAGGAGAAGCCCAATGCGGATGACGCATCTCATGGTCGCCGGCGTGCTCGCGGTGAGCGCAGCGCTGGGCGCCTCGGCACAGGCAAAGAACCCCGACGCCCAAAAGGGCGAGGACAAATCGACCTCGTCGTCCTCGTGCAGCGCCTATCAGCAGGCGCCGGACGGATCGTGGGAACAGCTCCCCTGCAAGGAAGCGGGCGAGCGCGGCCAGCCGCAGACGCAGCATCGATCCCCGTCACGAGGGCCGGATCGCGAGGAACACTGAAGCGTTTCTGGCCCGGCGATCAGCTGTGGGCCGGCCCGCGGATGATCTTCATGGCGTCGGCGATGTGACGCCATTCCTTGGCCTCATCGGCCTCGCCGCGGCCCTCGCAGGCCTGGGCCTGCTCAGCGGCCTTCGCAATCGCAGCAAAACCGTGCCGTTCGAGCATCTGCCGCGCGACGGTGTGGACCTGGACCTCGGACATCATTGGCGCTCTCCCGTCTGACCAGACCGCAGGCCGCATCGCTCCCGCGGTCGTTCACAACGATTGAGGGCGGGACCTCGTTCCGCACCGTCCCTATGGTCCCAAAACAAAGGCGGCCCGCTATGCCCAGCGGACCGCCTTCTCACCCACCCCAAAGTTGGAGCTCGTCGGCCGCGTCCCCTACGCGACCGCCGCTTTCTTGCGCTCGAAGTCGTTGGGCACCTCGATATCGACCTCCAGGGTCGATACGTCGTCGCCACGCTCGAGCCGGACGATGACCTTGGTCGGGTCAAGCGTGACATGCTTGGACACGACGGCGAGAATTTCCTCACGCAGCACCCCGAGCAGATCGGGTTGGCCACGCATTCCGCGTTCATGGGCAAGCAGGATCTGCAGCCGTTCGCGAGCGACGGGTGCAGAGGCCTTTTTGCCGCGGAGAAGCCGAAGCAGACCCATGCTCATGCAGCCCTCCGTCGCAGCAGACGATCCATAAAACGCTTGCGCTCAGTCGGAACCTGCATCGGCACGGTGTCGCCGCACAGCCGGCGCGCCGCGTCGATATAGGCCCGCGCCGGTGCGCCGTCCGCGTTCGACAGCGTCACCGGTGTGCCGACATTGGAGGCCTTCAAAACGTCCTGGCTCTCGGGGATGATGCCGAGCAAGGGCGTTGCGAGGATTTCCAGGATGTCGTCGATGGTCAGCATCTCGCCGCGCGCGGCCCGCGAGGGGTCGTAACGGGTGATGAGAATGTGCTTCTCGACGCGCTCGCCCTTCTCGGCCCGCACCGTCTTGGAATCGAGCATGCCGATGATGCGGTCGGAATCGCGCACCGAAGAGACTTCCGGATTGGTGACGATCACGGCCTCGTCGGCAAAGCGCATCGCCATGGAGGCGCCGCGCTCGATGCCGGCGGGGCTGTCGCAGATCACCCAGTCGAAACGGCTGCGCAGATCGTCGATGACCTTGCCGACGCCCTCTTCCGTCAGCGCATCCTTATCGCGGGTTTGCGAGGCTGGGAGCAGCCAGAGGTTTTCCAGCCGCTTGTCCTTGATCAGCGCCTGCGGCAGCTTTGCAACGCCCTGCACCACGTTGATGAGGTCGAACACGACGCGGCGTTCGGCGCCCATTACGAGGTCGAGGTTGCGCAGGCCGACGTCGAAGTCGACGACGACGACCTTGTCGCCGCGTTGCGCCAGCGCAGCCCCAAGGGCGGCGGTCGTCGTGGTCTTACCGACGCCCCCCTTGCCTGATGTCACGACCAGTACCTTTGCCATTTCTGAAATCTCCTTCTGGTCAGTTCAGCGCGGTAATTCGCATGGTGTTGCCCTGCAGCCAGGCCTGGGCCGGCTTGCCGCGCAGGGCCTCGTCGATATCGTCGGCGGTCTGATAAAACCCATCGATTGCAAGCAGTTCGGCTTCGATCTTCTGGCAATAGATGCGCGCGCTCGTGCGACCGTTCACGCCCGCCATGGCGCGGCCGCGCAGCGCGCCATAGACGTGGATGGAACCGCCGGCGACGACTTCGGCACCCGAGCCGACCGAGCCGAGGATGGTGACGTCGCCTTCGGGAAAGATCACGGTCTGGCCCGAGCGCACGGGCGTCTCTAACAGCAGCGACGTCGGCTTGGCCTCGGCCTTCGTCTCGGTCTTCTTCGGCGCGTTCGGCTCCACCACGCAGCTGCGTCCACCCGAGAGCAGCGGCGGCATCATCGGGGTCAGCCTCGCCTCCTCCACGCCCTCGATGCCGAGCACGCGGATGTTGCGGTCCTGAAGGCTGGTGAGCAGATGGCCGATACCGGACTGGCTGAGATCGACCGAGGACAGGTCGATCACCACGGGCCGGCCGGCAAAGAAGCCCGGCGAGCGCGCAATGGTGGCGTCGATCTCGTGCAGCCAATCCTGCACCGGAACCGTCGGCGTGAACACGAAGGCCACATAGGAACGCCCGCGCAGGCGCACCATTTGGCGTTGAGGTTTGACTGCAGCCTCCATATCGGCCGACTCGTTCCCAGTTATTGAATGGTTAACGATGCGGCGGATTTGGTTAACGGCCGGTTAATTTCTCCGTGGGGTGATTAGCTGGCTGGTCGGCGCTCTGGATCCCGTCATCCTGAGGCGCGAGTGGCGCGATGCAACGCATCGCGCCAGGAGCCTCGAAGGATGCACGGCCGAGCTGCAGCCGGGCCGCCGCCCTTCGAGGGCCGCTGAAGAAGCGGCCGCCTCAGGGTGACGGGACGCAGAGCTGCGCTCGAAATGACGAAGAACAGACGATGCCCGCCCCCTTACTTCTTCACCTTGCTCGCATCCATCTTGATGCTCGTATCCAGCATCTTGGTCGTGAAGGCGGTGGTGACGTCGAACGGCTTCTCCATGCCGAGATAGGTCTGGACCAGTTCATAGTCCTTCTTCATCCGCTCGCCATCGATCCAACCGAGCGATTTCGTCGTGGTGAACTCGTCGGTCATCAGGAACTTGATGCGCTCCCACTGGCGCTCCTGGTTCGCCTGGTCGAGACCGGAGACCTGGTCGAGCAGCGCTTTCAGGCACGGCGCGACGTCGGCGACGCAGGCCGCAAAGGCCTTCTGCGTGACGCGCACGAACTCTTCGACGACCTTCGGATTCTTCTGCAAGTAGGCGCCGTTGACGATCAGCGAATTGCCGTAAGGGTTGAGCCCGATGTCCTTCCAGTTGACGTAGCCGAGGTCTGGCCCGAACTCGATCACCTTCAAATCGTGCTCGTTGTAGAAGTCGCTGATGATGTCGACGGTGTGGCTCTTCAATGCCGCGATTTTCGCGGTCGGCCCGACATTGACGAACCCGACGGCATCGGGCGCAAGCCCTGCAGCCTTGGCAAAAGCCGGCCACATCACGCGCGAGGCATCGCCGGGCGGATTGCCGATCTTGTGGCCGGCGAAATCCTTGACGCCGTTCACGCCGTAGCTCTTCAGCCAGTAGAAGGTTTGCCCGGTATTGGCATAGACGCTCATCACCGCGACGGTGTCGGCGCCCTTGCTCTTGGCCACCAGCATGGTGGCGAGATCCGCGACGCCGAAGGGCGAGCCGCCGGAGCCGACCTTGGCGGCGGAGACCCCCGAGCCCTTGCCGGTCTCGATCGTGAGGTCGATGCCCGCCTTCTCGTACCAGCCCTGCGCCTTGGCATAATAATACGGCGCGTGATCGGCCGTCGGCGTCCAGTTCAGGATCAGATTGACCGCTTCGCCCGCATGCGCGGGCGCCGCAGCTGCACCGAGCATCAGGGTCAAGACCAGGGCCGAACCCGCCGCCTGCAAACGCTTCATCGCATCTCTCCTCGTTGCCGCGACCCGGCTTGTCGCTCTCCCCTTGTGAGGATACCAATGCAACAAGCCTGCCCTCCACTTGTCAACTGTTTGGTTGGAAATGCCCGCAAAACGATCTGGCGACACCGTGCCGCAGCGCCGCGACCCCGTCGCCACCCGCAACAAGCTGCTGACCGCGGCGCGCCTGGAATTTGCCCGGCACGGCTTTGCGGGCGCCCGCGTCGACGAGATTGCCGAGCGCGCGGGCGTCAACAAGCAGCTCGTCTACCATTATTTCGGCGACAAGGACGCGCTCTACCTCGCCGTCCTCGAATGGGTCTACGAGGACATCCGCGAGCAGGAGCGGAAGCTCAATCTCGAGGGCCTGCCGCCGGAGAAAGCGATCCGCAAGCTGATCGAGGCTTCGTTCGACCATCTGGCCGCACACCCTGATTTCATCGTCCTTTTGAACGACGAGAACCGCGGCGGCGCCCGCCACGTCCGCGGCTCGACGCGGCTGGAAGCGATGCACTCCCCGCTGGTGAAGAGCGTCTCCCACATTCTCAACGAGGGGGTCCGCGCGGGCGTGTTCCGCAAGGGCATCGACCCCGTCCAACTCTATATCTCCATTGCGGGCCTCAGCTATTTCTTCTTCTCCAACACGCCGACGCTGTCGGCGATCTTCGGCAAGGATCTGTCGAGCCGCACTGCGCGGCGCGCCCGCCGCCGCCATGTAGCCGATTTGGTACTGCAGTCGCTTCGGCCCTAATCAACCAACTGGTTGAAAGTCTCCCGGAAGGGGGCTAGGCTTGTGACCTGCGGCATCGCGGCCGCGCCAACAGGGAGCAATCGGTGGCAGGAGACAGCGCACGCGCCTCGCGCAGCTTTGCGATCATCCTGATCGTGCACCTCGCCGTGCTCGTGCTCTGGCAGGTCGCGGTCGATGCCTTCCACGTGCCGAAATTCATCCTGCCCTCGCCGCTGGCGACGGTGCAGACGCTGGGAACCGCGAGCTACGCCTGGGGCGCCAACACGCTGGTGACGGCGGTCGAGATCCTCGGCGGCTTCGCGCTCGGCGCCTTTGTCGGCGTCGCGCTCGCCGTGATCTTCAGCTGGGCGCCGCTGCTCAGCCTCGTGCTGCTGCCGCTGTTCGTGACGCTGAACATGATCCCGAAGGTCGCGCTCGGCCCGCTCTTCATCGTCTGGTTCTCCTACGGCATCATCCCGAACATCCTGATCGCCTTCAGCATCTGCTTCTTTCCGATCCTGCTCACCACTGCGCGGGGCCTGCGCGAGGTCGAGCCGGACCTGCTCGATCTCGTCAAATCTCTGCGCGGCTCGCGCTGGACGCTGTTCCGCAAGATCCAGCTGCCGGGATCACTGCCTTACGTGTTCTCCGGCATGAAGGTCGGCGCCATCCTGGCGGTCGCCGGCGCCATCGTCGGCGAGTTCATCGCCTCCGAGCGCGGGCTCGGCTATCTCATGATCCAGGTGCAGTCGGCGCTCGACACGCCCGCGATGGTGATGGCCGTCGTGCTGCTGACGCTGCTCGGGGTCGCTCTCTACGGCCTCGTCCTGATCCTCGAACGCATGTTCGTGGTCGGTGACGCAAGACAAACCTGACACCGGCAGAACCAAGGGACAAATCCATGCTGCTCACCCGCCAGACGCTGCCAAAGACCATCCCCGATATCGCCGCCCTCGACGATGTCCTCTGCCGTCCGACGCAAGCGCTGATCGACGACCTTGCCAAGGTCGAGGGCGACATCATGATCCTCGGCGTCGGCGGTAAGATGGGCCCGACGCTGGCCGGGCTGGCCAAAGCGGCCGCGCCCGATCGCCGGATCATCGGCGTGGCACGCTTCAGCGACGCCAGCGTGAAGGACTGGCTGCACGCGCGCGGGGTCGAAACCATCAATTGCGATCTGATGGACGAGAAAGCAATTGCGGCGCTGCCTAAGGCGCCGAACATCATCTTCATGGCCGGCCGCAAGTTCGGCGCCGAGGGCGATCTGTCGCTGACCTGGGCGATGAACGCGCACGTGCCCGCGCTGGTGGCGCAGGCCTTTCCGTCGTCGCGCATCGTGGCGTTCTCGACCGGCTGCATCTATCCCTTCGTCGCTGTGGACGGCAAAGGCTCGACCGAGGACATGGCGCCGAACCCGCCCGGCGAATACGCCCAGTCCTGCGTCGGCCGCGAGCGCATGTTCGAGTATTTCTCGCACAAATTCGCAACGCCGGGCCGGCTATTCCGTCTCAACTACGCGATCGACATGCGCTATGGCGTGTTGCACGACATCGCGACGAAGGTGCTCAGCGGCACGCCGATCGACGTCAGCCTCGGTCATGTCAATTTCATCTGGCAGGGCGATGCCTCCGCGCAGGCGCTGCGCTGCCTCGCTCACTGCACCGCGCCGACCTCGCCGATCAATGTCAGCGGCCACGAGATTCTGGCGGTGCGCGATCTCGCCCAGAGATTCGGCGCTAGGTTCGGCCGCGCGCCGGTGCTGACAGGCAAGGAAGAGCCGACGGCATGGCTGACCGACACGTCAAAGGCGGTCGAGCTGTTCGGCCTTCCGGTCGTCGACACCGAGCAGTTGATCGCCTGGACCGCCGATTGGGTCTCGCGCGCCATGCCGAGCCTCGGCAAGCCCACCAAATACGAGGTGCGCGATGGCCGTTACTGACGCCCCGCACATCGTCCAGCTCGGCGTCGACGACGCGATCGCGGGGCTGGCGTTGTCGACGGAAGCGCACTGGAACCAGACCGATGAGGACTGGCGCATCTTCCTGCGCGACGGCGTCGTGTTCGGCATTCGCGACGGCATGCGGCTGGTCGCAACCGCAGCACTGCTGCCCTATTCCGGCAACAACGCCTGGATCAGCATGGTGCTGGTATCAGGCACGCATCGCCGCCGTGGCTTTGCCACCCGTCTGGTCGATGCCTGCCTGGAGACGGCGCGTCAGAACGGCCTGACCAGCTGGCTCGATGCCACGCCGGACGGCGCCGCCGTCTACGGACCGCTGGGGTTCACGCCGACCCTGCAATTGCGCCGCCTGAAGCTGTTGA
Organism: Bradyrhizobium shewense; assembly: GCF_900094605.1. Classification (GTDB taxonomy): domain Bacteria; phylum Pseudomonadota; class Alphaproteobacteria; order Rhizobiales; family Xanthobacteraceae; genus Bradyrhizobium; species Bradyrhizobium shewense. Next base: position 350,130 of record NZ_FMAI01000006.1, read on the forward strand.
AGCCTGCGCGAGCCGAAGCGCCGCCATCATCATCCGGGACCATCGAAGCGCTTCGTGCGCGGGACCGGCGGGCCACCGGTTTCGACCGGACCGCCCTCCTCTCCGCCTTCGCACAACGTTCCGGCTCGCGCATCGTCGGCGCCAACGGCGCCATCGCGCTGGTTCGCGACGGCCGGACCGCCCGCCATATCGGCCCGTTGTTGGCCGACAATGCCGCGGCAGCTCTGGCGCTCGTTGACGCGATCGTGCGTTCCGAGACGAGCCCGCTCCTGCTCGACGCCGTCGCGTCGCAAGCCGCGTTCCTGGAAGGCTTGACCGCAGTCGGCTGGACCATCGAACGGCCGTTCCAGCGCATGCGGTTCGGCCCCGCCACCGTCACGGGCGAGGAAATGCCATTCGCCGTCGCCGGCCCTGAATTCGGATAGGACATCATGCATCACAGCCAGATCAACAGCGACATCCGCAACCTGATCACTGAGGGCACCGTGATTCCGGCGCATCCGCTCGCGCTCACCGCTGCGCGCCAGCTCGACAAGACGCATCAGCGTGCGCTGACGCGCTATTACATCGACGCCGGCTCCGGCGGCCTTGCCGTCGGCGTGCACACGACGCAGTTCGCGATCCGCGACGTCGGTCTCTACCGTCCGGTGCTCGAGCTCGCCGCCGAGACCGCGGCCAACTGGACCAAGCGACCGCTGGCGATGGTCGCAGGCCTCGCGGGTCCGACAAACCAGGCGGTCACCGAAGCCCGTACCGCGCGCGACATCGGCTATCATGCCGGCCTGCTCAGCCTCGCCGCGATGAAGAGCGCCTCCGAGGACGAGATCATCGCGCACTGCACGGCGGTCGCCGCCGAGATCCCGCTGGTCGGCTTCTATCTTCAGCCGGCCGTCGGCGGCGTCATCCTCTCCACCCGGTTCTGGCAGCGCTTCGCCTCGATCGACAACGTCATCGCGATCAAGATCGCGCCGTTCAACCGCTATCGCACCCTCGACGTCCTGCGCGGCGTCGCGGCCGCGGGCGCGCTCGATCGCGTCGCGCTCTACACCGGCAATGATGACCACATCCTGCTCGATCTGATGCTGCCGTTCGATCTGCGCGACAACGGCGTCAGCACGCGCACCTATTTCAAGGGCGGCTTGCTCGGCCATTGGTCGGTCTGGACCGCGAGTGCGATCAAGCAGTTCGAACGCTGCAAGGCGGCGCGGCACAAGGACAGCGTGCCGGCAGACCTGCTGGCGCTCGATGCCCGCGTCACCGACTGCAACAGCGCTTTCTTCGACGTCGCCAACAATTTCCACGGCTGCATCGCCGGCTGCCATGAAGTGCTGCGGCGCCAGGGGCTGATGCAAGGCCTGTGGTGCCTTGATCCGGACGAGGGCCTCAGCCCCGGTCAGAAAGAAGAGATCGACCGCGTCTATCGCGCGCATGCCGACCTCAGCGACGATGCCTTCGTCGCCGCCAATCGGGACAAGTGGCTGGCATGAGCCCAGACCCCTTCATCAGCCTGCAAGGCGTCCGCAAGGTCTATCGCAGCGGCGGCGCCGAATTCCTGGCGGTGTCCGACGTCACCATGGATGTGCAGGAAGGCGAGCTGGTCTCGTTGGTCGGCCCGTCCGGCTGCGGCAAGACGACGGTGATGAAGATCCTGGCTGGCCTGCATGGCGCCGACGGCGGCACGGTGAAGATCGGCAACGCCAACAGCCCGTTCGATCCGACCCGCGACATTGGCATGGTGTTCCAGCAGGCTTTGCTGCTGAAATGGCGGACGATCCTGGACAACGTACTGCTGCCGGCCGAGATCGTCGGCCTGCCGATGAAGGCGGCGCGCGAGCGGGCGCGCGACCTGCTCAACCTGGTCGGGCTCGCCGGCTTTGAACAGAAATATCCGCAGCAGCTGTCCGGCGGCATGCAGCAGCGCACCGCGATCGCGCGCGCCTTCATTCACGATCCAAAGCTGATCCTGATGGACGAGCCGTTCGGCGCGCTGGACGCGCTGACGCGCGAGCAGATGAATCTGGAGATGTTGCGGATCTGGCGGGAGAGCGGCAAGACCATCATCTTCGTCACGCATTCGATCCAGGAAGCCGTCTTCCTGTCCTCGCATTGTGCTGTGCTGACGGCGGGACCTGCGAAGATGGCCGACTATTTTCCGATCGACCTGCCCTTCCCGCGCGACCTGCCGCTCAAGACGACCGATGCGTTCGGCGCCTACGCAAGGCGGATCTATGCGAAGCTGGGTCTGGGCGCGGTGTAATTCCCCACACGAAAAGTCTCGTAGGGGGGGCAAAGCGGAGCGTGCCCACATTGCACACGGCGCAAAGAACGTGGGCACGGCGCAAGGGCGCCTTTGCCCACCCTACAAGAGCGCGGCGCGATCGCGGCACCGCGCCCTGCTCACAATCAGCTCTTGTTGCGCATCTTGCCGAGCAGGTAGTTGTCGTAGAAGTTCTCCGCGATCTGCGTATAGAACAGCAGTTCCTTCATATACGCGTCGTGGCTTTCCTTGGTCCGCTGGAACAAGTCGCTCTTGGCGGCGAGCTCGTTCAGATGCTCTTGGGTGGCGTTGTAGCAGGCCTCCAGCACCGGTTGCGGGAACGCCTTCAGCTCCGCGCCGTTGGCGATCAGCCGCTTCAGCGCCGCCGGATTCACGCTGTCGTATTTCTCGAGCATCCAGGCGCCGGCCGCCGCGCCGGCCTGGTTGACGATCGCCTGGTACTGCTTGGGCAGCGACGCCCATTTCTCGTCGTTGACGATCATGTGCAGCATCGCGCCGCCTTCCCACCAGCCCGGGAAGTAATAGTACTTGGCGACCTTCTGGAAGCCGAGCTTCTCGTCGTCATAGGGACCGACGAACTCGACCGCGTCGATCGTGCCCTTCTCCAGCGCCGGATAGATGTCGCCGCCTGCGATCTGCTGCGGCACGACGCCGAGCTTGGCCAGCACGTGGCCGCCCATACCGGCGATGCGGAATTTGAGGCCCTTGAGATCGTCGACGGTCTTGATCTCCTTGCGGAACCAGCCGCCCATCTGGGTGCCGGAATTGCCGCAGAGGATGGCGTGCGCCTTGAACGGCTTGAGCGCTTCATTGGTAAGGTCGGCGCCGCCGCCGAAGTGCCACCACGATTCCTGATGGCGGTGGTTCATGCCGAACGGCGCGCCGGTGGCGTAGGCCAGCGCCGGCTCCTTGCCGATGTAGAAATAGAGCGGGGTCTGCGCCATCTCCACCGATGCGGTGCTGACGGCATCGAGCGCCTGCAGGCCCGGAACGATCTCGCCGGCGCCAAAGGTCTGGATCTGGAATTTGTTGTCGGTGGCTTCGGCGACGTATTTCGCAAAAGTCTGCGCCGTGCCGTAGATGGTGTCGAGCGACTTCGGGAAGCTCGACGTCAGGCGCCATTTGATCTCGGGCGCGCTCTGCGCGATCGCAGGTGCGGCAACCAGCGTTGTCGCGCCGGCGACCGCGCCGCCCTTGAGAAATGTACGGCGTTTCATGATGGGGTCTCTCCCTGAACTAAATTTCAGACATGGGCTTGCGGCGACGATCTTCGCGGACCGTTTGCCCGTTCCCAGAGCAGAGTTCAAGATGCGCGAGGAGAAGACCCGTAGCCTGTAGCCCGGATTACGCTACGCTCCATCCGGACTACGAGACTATGAGCTGAAGGGCTTCAGAGCAGCTTGGCGCTGACGAACAGCGCGCGCACGGCGTTGGTTGCCTGCACCGCCAGCATCGCGTTACCCGCTGCGCCTTCCAGAGCCTCGACGGCGTCCTCGTGCAGCGAGCGGAATTCCATCCATTCGACCGACTTGAAGTTGGTGAGGAATTGATAGGCCTGGCCGACGGTCGCGATCGCCAACGTGTCGCCGTTCAACTTGATCTTGAACGTCGTACGCAGCGGGGTCTCGGAACTTGATGGATCACTCATGGGCTGCTTCTGGACGATGACGGCTTAACGAAGGGGAAACGGCAGCCCCGCCGCAGCAGGCGAATATCAGGAGTCGGTGCTGGCGCGCTGCGAGGCAGTCGCAGATCCGCTCAGGCTCGGCACCACGACAAGGCGGTTGAACTCGCCATTGTCGTAAGCCTTGAGGAAGCGATCATAGTCCTTGATCGAGACGCAGCCGTTGGAATCGCCGCGCGGCCCGAGCATGTAATTGTGGGTGAGAAGGCCGACGCGGCCGAGCGCGCTGGTGCCATCGGTGGGCGTCAGGCGCAGCGCGCGGACACCGTGGAACAGCTTTTCGCGCGGCTTCAGGTCGTAGGTTGCGGGTGGGGTCGCGCCGACCATGCGCTGGTCGACATGATTGGGGTCGTCCATCAGCGCGCCCATGCCGGAATGGGCTTCCAGCGCGACGCCGCTCGGCAGGTAGAGCGCCTTGGCCTTGATGTCATAGACCGCCGTCCGCGAATCGTAGCCGAGGGCGGCCAGATCCGGCGCCTTGCCGAACAGGCCGTCGCCGGGCGTCAGCGAGGCCAGCCTGATCTTGTCGGTGAATTTTTCGAAGAAGTTGCGGTTGTCGACCCTTGGGTTGGTCTCGGCATAGGCCTGGCTGGAGGCGATCTGGGCGGAGAGGTCCGCCTGGGTCGGGCGCGAGCGCGGCATCGGGATGGCGTCGGCACGCTGCGAGGGCCTCGTCTCGTCAACCACGTGCCGGTCGTCATCGGTCAGGGTCGAGCGCCAATCGTCGCCTTGGAGCTTCTGGGCGAGCATCGCCTTGGCATCGCGGAGCTTGAGCTGGACCGCACTCAGGGCGGAACGCTCCATCGTCCGCAGGCCGAGCTCGCGGGCGGGCGGGTTGCCGGACGCCGACGCGAAACGGTCCTCGAAAGACGGGCTATTGGCCGGCGGCAGTGCAGCGGTGACCAGCGGGGTCGTGTCGCCGATATCGACAACCCAGGCAGCAGCCCCCAGCGCCAGCGCGACGGCGGCCAGCGACAGCAGAACTCTCTCGGCTCGCCCGACACGGCGGCGCGACAACAGCCTCTCGGCATGTGCTGCGTCGGAAACCATCAGATCCCCAAATCGACCCCCGGGGGGCCCAACCCCCGCCCGGAGACTCTATACCAGCTACCACATTGGGAGCCAAAAGTTAGGCATAATCGCGGCCGGCAAGGCCCTCTAAGGTATCCAATGACCGATCCTTTCGATCTAGAGCGCTTCGTAACGGCCCAGAACCCGGTTTTTCGCGCCGTTCAGGCGGAGCTGGCCCGGGGCCGGAAGCAGACTCACTGGATGTGGTTCATCTTCCCCCAGATCGCCGGCCTCGGCTTCAGCGCCATGTCGCAGCGCTACGCCATCGGCTCCCGCGCCGAGGCGAAGGCCTATCTCGCCCATCCCGTGCTCGGGACGCGCCTGATCGAATGCACCCACCTCGTGCTTGCGGTTCAGGGCCGGAGCATCAACGCCATCCTCGGCGCGCCGGACGATTCCAAATTCCGCTCGTCGATGACGCTGTTCGATGCGGTGTCCGATGAGCCCGTGTTCGGCGAGGCGCTCGCCCGCTATTTCGCAGGCGAGCGCGACGCCGCTACCCTGAAAATCCTTGCCACCCTCGGTCGCTAAGCCAGGCTCGCACCCGCGGCATCCACCAGCGTAAACCCGCGATTAATACGGTCTGTCTATTTTCCGGAGAATATCTTTCTCCCCGCGCCAATTGCCGGACAGATCATGAAAATCGGAACGCTCCTGACCACCGCCATCGTCTCGCTCTCGACCGTGGGTGGCGGCCTCGCCGTCTACGTCGCCGTGACCAAGTACCAGACGATGGAGCGGATCAGCGAGGCGCAAGGCCGCCTGGCGATCGTCCGCGCCGCCAGCGACATCCCGCGCTATCTCAACCCCGAGCGCGGCTTCTCCACCAACATCCTCTACGGCCCCGCCACGATCGACCCTGCGCTGCTCGCCGAACAGAACAAGCTGCGCAAGCAGACCGACGGCGCCCGCGACAGGATGAACGCGCTGCGCAAGGAGCTGCCCGGCTCGTTCGACGACGGCAACAGCATCGGCAGCAACATCGATGGCATCAATGCGAAATTCACCGCCTTGCGCGAGGCCATCGACAAGGCACTCACCGGGCCGGCGGAGGCCCGCAAGGACGCGGCCAAGAAGATCGTCGCCGACAATGCCGTGCTCAACAGCGGCGTGACCGCGCTGCTGAACGAGCAGGTCCGCCGCATGGCGATCCTGAACGGTGATGCCTACCGGCAGGCCAGTTACGCCAACACCGCCATGACGTTGCGCGACGTCGGCGGCTTCAACTCCAGCCTGCACAAGAACCTCGTCGGCGGCAAGAAGCCGGCGACCGACGCCGAGAAGGCCGACATCGGCCGCTCGCAGGGCCGCAACGACCAGCTCGTGATGGCACTGATGGAGTTGCGCGGCAATCCGGCAACGCCAGCGAACGTCGCCACCGCGCTCGAAAAGTTCAATTCGATCTATGTCGAAGAGTTCGGCCGCGAGCTCAAGCTCGTCAAGGACGGCGCGGTCAGCGGCAAGTACGAACACGACATGGACACCTATTACGCCGCCACGCAGCGCGGCCTCAGCACCATCATCGAGGTCCGCGACGCGTTCTACGACAATGCCGAGCAGATCCTCGCCGGCGCCTCCTCGGCCGCGCGCACCAGCTTCACCATCGCGCTCGCAGGCCTTGCCGCCGTCCTGATCGCGAGCGTCGGCCTCATCGTGATGGTTCGCCGCCGCGTCTGCGCGCCGATCGTCAACCTGACGAGCCGGATGTCGCGGCTTGCCGAGGGCGAGGTTGCGGACAGCATCCCGGGCGCCGAGCGCTCCGACGAGATCGGGGCGATGGCTGCCGCCGTCCAGGTCTTCAAGGACAACATGATCCGGGCCGACCGGCTCGCGGCCGAGAAGCAGGCCGAGAACGACGGCAAGATGCGCCGCGCGCAGGCGCTCGACGAGCTCACCCGCGCGTTCGAGGCCAAGGTCACCGAGCTCGTCGGCGGCCTGTCCCGGGCCTCCTCGACCATGGAAAGCACCGCACAGTCGATGACCTCGACGGCGGCCCAGACCAACAGCCAGGCCGCGGTCGTCGCCAAGGCCTCGGAGCAGACCTCGACCAACGTGCAGACCGTCGCCAGCGCCACCGAAGAGCTGACCTCTTCGATCTCCGAGATTGGTCGTCAGGTCGCGCAATCCACCGAGATCGCGGCCCGCGCCGTCGACAACGCCCGCCGCACCGGCGACACCGCACGCACCCTCGCCGAGGGCGCGCAGAAGATCGGCGACGTCGTCACGCTGATCCAGAGCATTGCCGAGCAGACCAATCTTCTCGCGCTGAACGCGACCATCGAGGCCGCCCGCGCCGGTGAGGCCGGCCGCGGCTTTGCCGTGGTCGCCTCCGAGGTGAAATCGCTGGCGGGCCAGACCGCCAAGGCCACCACCGAAATCTCCGAGCAGATCACGGCGATCCAGACCGCGAGCGACGAGACCGTGGCCGCGATCCGCAACGTCGCCGACGTCATCGGCGAGATCGACCAGATCGGCACCGCGATCGCCGCAGCGATCGAGGAACAGGGCTCGGCGACCAAGGAGATCGCCCGCAGCGTCCAGGAGGCCGCCCGCGGCACCCAGGAGGTCAACACCAATATCGCAGGCGTGCAGCGCGCCGCCGATGACACGGGCGCGGCCGCAAGGGAAGTGCTGGGCGCCGCCGAGCAGCTTTCGACGCAGTCGCGCGATCTCGCCGGCCAATTCGACCGCTTCCTCGGCGAGGTCAGGGCGGCGTAGACAAGTTCAGTACGGCGGCGCCTTGCGCGCCCGCTGCGCCTTGGCGGCCTCGATCCACCAGGCGAGATCGTCGGCAAAGCGCGGGAACGAGCGCTCCAAAGCCTTGCCGCCGTCGCCGATCGGCTCGCCGTCGGCCGACAATGTCTGCGCGATCGGGCCGACGCCGATGGTGCTCGACACTACCACCATGCCCATCTCGGAGAGCGTGCCGTGCCAGGCCGTCGCGGCGCGCGCGCCGGACAGCCGGCCGGCCGAATAGCTCACGATCGCGGCCGGACGCCAGAACCACTCTTCGAGGAAGTGGTCGGTGAGATTCTTGAGGCCGGGCTGGATGCCCCAATTGTATTCGCCGGTGACGAAGACGAAGCCGTCGGCGCCGCGGATCTGTCCCGCCAGAATCTCAAGCGCTTCAGGTGCCGAACCCTTCGGATACTCCTTGTACATGCGGTCGAGCATCGGCAGGCCGATCGCCTTGGCGTCGATGAAGGTGACATCGTCGCCGCGCGCGCGCAGCCGATTGATGACAAAATTCGCAAGGCGGATGCCCATGCGGTCGGAACGGTAGGAACCGTAGAGGACGAGGATGCGATTGCTCATGGCCGGACGGTAGCACAAAACCGGCGTCCGGCCCTACTCGATCCGTCAACTATCGCCCGCGTCCGCGCTCCAGCGTTTGCGACGGCGTCTCGCCAAACTGGTCGCGGTAACTTCGGGAGAAGTCGCCGAGATGCCAGAAGCCGAACGCAAGCGCCGCCGCCTTGACGCTGTCGGCGCCGGCGAGCAGCCGCCGGCGCACCAGCCACAGTCGGCGCAGGCGCAAGTAACGGTGCAGGCTCATGCCGCGATAGCGGCGGATGACGTCGTGCATGGTGCGGACGGACAGTCCGAGCTTGCGGGCAATCTCCTCGCTGTAGATCGGCTGCGAGAGGTCATCGGACAGTAGCGCACTGATATCCCGGAACATCCTGAAGCTCCGCTCGTCATTGGGGCGCAGCGTCCAGCGGACCGAAAGGACATCTCCCAACACGTGGTCGACGGCCGCGAGCAGGGATTCCTTCATTGCTCTTGCCTTGACCGGGAGATCTGACGCCTCGACGGGCTCTGAGGCCGCGGCCAGCACCTCACGCACCACACGGCGCAGCCGGTCCAGGCCAGCGGCACTCGTTTCGAAAATCTTGAAGCTCTGGGAAGCTCTGGGCCAGCCGCGGTCCCTCACTTCCGGGCTGAAAACCACTGAGGCGATTTGCCGCTGCACCTCCTCGATGACGGTGTAGGCCGCGCCGCCGCTGCCAATGACCACGACCGGACGTGCACGTTGCGAGCCATTGAAGCGAATGGGGACGTTGAGGTCGTCCATCGTGAAGCCGATCGCAGTGCAATTCCCGACGAGCTGTGCATCAACGACCCGGGGAAACGCGCGCGTCAAATTCACGTCGCACCCGGGCAACGACAGAATTGTCTGCTCAGACGAAATCTTCCGTACGAAAGGCGTGAACTCGAAAGTCAGCCCGCGTATGGAGCTTCGAAATTCGTCGACATCTGAAAAACGAAATGTCTTGAGTGGCAGCCTGGGCACATCATCAATGCTGTTCATGAAAATACGAAACCCGGCGTCGCAATCGACGCGCATTTGGCAACGGTGCCGATCCGCTTCCCCCTTTTTGGTTTCTCGTCGGACCTGAAGAATCAATCCTAACGTGTCCTGATCAATTGGGAAGGGTCCAACTGAAAGGACAAGCCGGGACGTCGAGCCTTGCCGAATTTCGATAGCATTTCCCGAAATGCCGCGGTGCATTAACACCCTGGGATTTAATTCTCAAAATTAAAAATTAACACCTTTGAGGCCCAATAAAGCTCGTTAAATCGTATAGCTATTTTATTTCAGGCCCCTGCCATGATGGCAAATTCGCCTGCTGATATTCTGGTCGAGTTGGAGGATGCGGTCGCAACTTGCCCGCTGGACCGCTGCGCTCGCATCCTCGAAGGCATTTTGCAGCTGCTCACCGGCAGCCGCGACCGGCCTCAGGAATTGCTGGCCAGTGTGGTCGACGGCGTCCTGCTTCGATTGACGGAGCGGGTCGAGGCCAGCGCATTGATTCAACTCGGCGCGGCGCTTGCCGAGCTCAAAGTGGCTCCGCCGAAGACCCTGCAACGTCTTGCCTTACACGACGATCCCGGCGTGGCCTGCCCCGTTCTGTTCAAATCCCAGGCGCTCTCCACGTCCGATCTCGAAACAATCGCGATTTCGAGCGGCGAACCGCAGCAACTCGCGATTGCTGTCCGAGCGCACATCGAACCGCAATTGACCGAGACGCTCATCAAGCGCGGCGGCCGCTCCGTTCACCTTGCGCTGATCAGCAACGCAGGGGCACGGTTCTCCGATGCCGCCTACGTCGCGCTCGTTGAGACGTGCGCAAGCGATGACGAACTCACGAAGGCCCTGGCGCTCAGACCAGGCACGCCAGATCCGGTCCTGCGGAAGTTGCTGCCGGCCTCGCCGGCCCCCAACGCACGTGCGGAGCCAAAGGCTTCCACCGTCTCGTGTCCTCGAGCGGCAGCGCCGATCGTGCCCAAGCTGCCTAGCGCGGCCGCCTATGCAAGCGCACGGCCGGAGATCGTCGCGCTCAACCGCATCGGCAAGCTCAACGATTCCGCGGTGAACCGCTTCGCGATCCGCGGCGAGACCGCCAATTTGTTCACGGCCTTGTCGGTGCTTTCGGGGACCCCCATCGAGATCGTCGAGCACGTCATGACCGACGGCGATTGCGAAGGCCTGGTGATGGCCTGCCGGGCGTCGCGGCTGAACTGGCAGACCACGCTTGCCATCCTGAGCAACCGCAGCGGCACCAGGCTTTCCTTTGCCGAGCGCGAACGCGCACAACACATTTTCGAGACGCTGCTTCTGTCGACCAGTCAGTGGACGGTGCGGTGGGGGGAAATCGCCGCAAGCGTCAAGGAGAGCAGTCGGCGAGATCGCGGCGCAAAAACGGGGGGTAGCCGATGAAGTTCGACGGCCGCAAGGCGGCGCGCGTGCGGATGGACCACAGGCAGGCCGTCAATCTGATGGGCTCTGACGGCACATGGCGGCGCAGCTGCGTTCTGCTCGACGTGTCGCAGACAGGCGCAAAGGTCGAGGTCGAGGGCACGCTGGACGTGCTGCAGGCCAAGGAATTCTTCATGCTGCTGTCGTCGACCGGGCTCGCCTATCGGCGCTGCGAGCTGATCTGGATCGATGGCACCACGGCCGGCATTCACTTCGTCACCGCTGATGGCAAAAAGAAGCCGGCGAGCGCACCCTCGGCCGCTACGCAGACCGTCGCCCGGAGCAAATAGGCCAACAATTCATCCCAATTATTGCAATCCACGATAGTCCAGGTCGAGCGGTGCAGAACGCGCGAACCATCCTCAGCCCCGTCAACGCGGACGGCATCCGCGAGAAGGAAGCGGCCCGCTCCTTCGTGCATGTGCTGGCGGATACATCCGACAGGCTGGCCGGCGTCTGCACGATCCTTGAGGACCGTTTCGCCGTCGCCGGCGAACGGCTGGACGCTGAAGCCAAGCTGTCGCAGGTGCCCGCCGCCATCGTCATCCGCGCGGACCTGCGCGACGTCGACAGTATCGCCGCCCTCAAGAGACGGGCTGGCAAGCTCGCCAAGGCGAAGAAGCGGATATTTCTCCTCGAGCACAGCTCTCACGTCGGTATCTCGCAAGCCTACGCGCTCGGGGCGACGCACGTCCTGCCCGGTACGATCAACCGGCCCAAACTACTGTCTGCGCTGTGCGATCCGGCGGATCCGTCCTCCGCCGCGCCGGGCGAGATGGCACGGTCCGACAACGCGGTCGAGGCCGCGGCAACCGCGATCGCCTCGATGTTTACGGCCGTCACCCTTGGCCAGCCCATCGACGTCGATGGCACCAAGGAGGCCGGCCGCCAGATCGCCGACCGCATAACCCAGCGAGGCCTTTCGGAATGGCTCACGACGGTGCGGCGCCATCACGAGGGAACCTATCAGCACTGCCTGCTCGTGACCGGCGTCGCCATCGACTTCGGCCTGAGCCTCGGTGTCGGAAGAGCCGATCTGGAGCGCCTCTACTCGGCGGCCATGTTCCACGACATCGGCAAGGCGCAGATCCCGCTCGCCATTCTCGACAAGCCGAGCCGCCTCGATGCGGAGGAACGTGCCCTGATCGAGACCCATCCGGCCGCTGGCCATGAGTTTCTAAAAGGCCACGACAAGATTTCGCCGGAGATCCTCGATGCCGTTCGCCATCATCACGAATATCTCGACGGGAGCGGCTATCCCGATGCGCTCTGCGCCGAGAGCATCGGCGACGTCGTAAGGATTCTCACGATCTCCGACATCTTCGCAGCGCTGATCGAGCACCGGCATTACAAGCCCACCATGCCTCGTGCGGAAGCCTACGACGTCCTCTGCGGGATGAGCGGAAAATTGGAGAAAGCGCTGGTGACCTCGTTCAAGGAGGTCGCGCTCACGCGATAAGGCCGGCGGGCCTATGGCGATGGCCGCGAAGCGAGCCCCGGCTAGTGCGTGGCGCGATGGCTGGCGCGGTGCGGGATGGACCGGCAGGCGAGCCCGTCGGCCAGCAGCTTCATGTCCTCATGGCGGCCGCTGCGAATCAGCCGGCCGAACTCTTCGGGGGTGAAAGGAAGACTTGGATCAGCATCGATGGGGCGCCGCAGCCGCGGGCCGAAGAACCATCGAACCAGGCTAGCCAGCCGCCGCATGTCAATTCCCTCGCGCCAGCAACAAACCTCTCAGTCTGCATATTGTTCCTCCCGCATCTTCGAGATTGCAAGAGGCCGCGAACGACTCCGCACCAAAAAAATTTTGCGAGAGAATAATCTCCTCTTCATCCTGCTAATCGGCAAAACCCACGTAGCGCACGAACTCTTCGTTATGCTCGCGGTCCGAGCGAACGGCGTTCTCGGCAAAGTCGTCGTCAGGATAGCCCATCGCGACGCAGGTCATGATCACCTAGTCCTCCGGAATTTTCGCGACCTCGCGCACGATGTGCCGCATCGGCCTGTCGTCGCGCGCGATCCCCATCGCGCCGAACAGCTTCTTGGCGATGTCGACCTGCCGCGTACGGTGCACGCCCTGGTACTCGCCGTGGCTGATGATGTCGCGCTTGACCGTGGCCCCGCCGATCATCTCGTCCATGTTGCGGCGGCGGACCTCCTCGAGCGGGCCGCCGGTAAGCACATGAACATGCCAGGGCTGGGTGTCCATCTACGACGGCGCACGCTTGGCGCTCTCGATGATCGCCTCTATCACCGCGCGCGGCACCGGCTCGTTCCTGAAGCCGCGCACGCTGCGGCGCGACTGGACCAGCGTTTCGAATTCCACCTCTAAAGCCTCCCTGCCCTTCATTCACCGGCGTGGCGACACGGCCGGTTGCCGATGCGGCTCGCAAAATCTATGCTAAGCGGCAAGCAAGACCAAGAACCCTGGAGACCACAGCCATGGCCGCGCCACTTGATCCCGTCATCGCCCAGATCATTCCGCTCATGCCGATGCGCGATCCCACGGTCATGACGCCACAGAGCGCCCGCGATTCCTTGCGCGCACTGGCTGCCTCGCGCGCCGCCATCCCGCCGCCGCCCGTCGACAGCGTCGAGGATATCAAGGTGAAAGGCGGTGCCGGCTTGCTTCCTGCACGCGTCTATCGGATCGGCAGCACGCCCGCGCCAACCGTGGTGTTCTTCCACGGTGGCGGCTGGGTCGCGGGCGACCTCGAGACCCATGACCGGCAGGCGCGCAACCTAGCGATCGAGACCGGCGCCGTCGTCATCTCGGTCGATTATCGCCGCCCGCCGGAGACGCGCTTTCCGGGCGCGTTCGAGGACGCCTTCGCCGCCGTGAGTGATATCTTCGACCGCGTCGCGGAATTTGGCGGCGACGCAAAACGCCTCGGCGTTGCCGGCGACAGCGCCGGCGGCAATCTCGCCGCGACCACTGCGATCGCTTGCCGCGATGCTGGCATCAAGCTCGCCGCGCAATTGCTGGTCTACCCCGTGACCGACGTCCTCGGCGCTTACGCCGACGCGCGCGAGAACGCGCGTTATCCCTCGCGCGCCGAGAATGCCGAGGGCTACTTTCTGACGCGTGCCACGATGGAATGGTTTTGTGGCCATTATCTCGCCGATCCAGGCCATGCCCTGGACTGGCGCGTCTCGCCGCTGCGGGCCGCCTCACTTGCGGGCCTTGCACCCGCGGTCGTGACCACCGCCTGGTTCGATCCCCTGCGCGACGAGGGCGCTGCCTATGCGCGCGCGCTGGAGGCCGCCGGCGTGCGCGTCAAGCATCACGAGGGCCCCGGCCTGATCCACGGCTATTTCGGCATGGGCGATGCCTCGGACGTCGCGCGTGCCGAGGCGCAGCGCGCGCGAGCCGACTTCAAGGCCTTGCTCATGCGGGGAGCCTAAACCGCGCTAGGCGCTCTGCACCCGCTGCGCCGCGGTGTGCCCCCAGGTTTCGTCCCAGTCCTGACCGGCGGCGTCGACCGCGCGGCCGTCGGCTTCGAAGAACTTGTTCGGCACCTGGAAGATCGCCAGAATCAGGGCGCCATCCGGGCACCAGGCCGCATGCCGGCTGCCCGGCTCGCGCCAGATGAATTCGCCGGCCTTGCAGGCGATGCCCTTGGCCGGCCCTTCCTTGTCGACGAGCGCGCCTTCGATCACCCAGCTCTGCTCGATGCCGACATGCTCGTGATCGGGCAGCACCGATCCCGGCGCAAACCGCATCAAGGCGGTCATCAGGCCGGTGCGGCGATCGAACAGCAGCGTCTTGGCCTCGCAGCCGGGAAAGCGCGTCGTCTGCCAATCCATGTCGTGAGGCCGAACCAGATGCGAATGCTGATCGGCGGCTTCCTGGCGTTTCGGGATCACGGCGTCCATCACGATGCTCCCTCCGGCTAAGCTGGCCAAGCCTAGCAGCATTGCCCGCCGCGGTCAGCGAGCAGTGCAACAGGAAGCGCGCCTGGCCGACTCCCGCTCGAAAAAATCGCCAGCCGGACCGGACGGCAGGCCCTCATCCAGCTTGATTGCGCCACGATTCCCGGCTCCAATCTCTCCGCCATTTCTGGTTTACGGAGACACCCATGATGAAGCGGATTTTCCTGGCTGCGATTGTTGCCACCTTTGCGGCAGGCTCGGCCTTCGCCCAAGAAACCTGCGAGAGCAAGGCGGTCGGCAAGGACGGCAAGGCGCTCGCCGGCGCCGCCAAGACCTCGTTCCTGAAGAAGTGCAAGGCCGACGCCTGCACGCCCAAGGCCGTCAGTGCCGACGGCAAGCCGCTCGCCGGCGCCGCCAAGAACAGCTTTATGAAGAAGTGCGAAGTCGGCGCGTAAGGCGCCGCCGTTATCCAACGCACTCTCGTGCCCCGGACGCGGCGCAGCGCTTCTTCAGCGGTGCGCTGCAGAGCCGGGGCCCATGCTTCCATATGCATGGTTCGATAGATGGGTCCCGGCTCTGCGCAGCAGCGTTGCACGCTGCAGCGCGTCCGGGACACGAGACCTCCGGGTCGATCCCACTGCAGGTTTCGCCATCACTCCCGCTTGAACTTATAATCAAACGCATCGCCCAGCGGCTTGATCAGCCCCGCCGTCGGCGCCGGGAAATGAACCGGCAAAATCAGCGTGTCGGTGTCCGCCACGGAGGCGAAGAATTTTCGCCGCGAGAGCGCCGACTGCTTCGGGTCCCAATCCGGCTTCGCCGACCAGTCCGGCTCGCGGCACTGGATCTGGTGATGCATGAGGTCGCCCGCGACCACCGCGCGCTGGCCCTTCGAAAAGATGTTCACGCAGCAATGACAGGGCGAATGCCCCGGCGTCGGCGTCAAGGTGACGGTATCATCCAGCGCGTAATCATCGTCGACCAAGAGCGCCTGCCCCGCTTCGACGATCGGCAGGCAATTGTCGCGAAACACCGTGCCGGGCGGATTGCTGCCCTTGGCATTCTCCGCCTCCCAGGCCGCGTATTCACCCTTGTGGAAGACATATTTCGCATTCGGAAACGTCGGCACCCAGCGGCCGTCGCGTAAACTCGTATTCCAGCCGGTGTGGTCGATATGCAGATGCGTGCAGAACACGTAGTCGATCTGCTCAAAACTGATGCCGAGCGCGAACAGCTCGTTGCGCCAGCGCTCCTTGCCGGGAAAATTGAACGGCGGCGGATGGCCCTTGTCCTCGCCGGTGCAGGTGTCCACCAGAATGGTGTAGCGCGGCGTGCGCACGACAAAGGTCTGGTAGGTGATGACCATCATGCCGCGCGCGGCGTCGAACACCTCTGGCTCCATCGTCGGCAGATGACGGGCGAACACGCCCTCGTCATAGGCCGGGAAGAAATCCTGCGGCCGCCGCCACGGCCCTTCCCGCTCGATGACCGCGTCGATGGTGATGTCGCCGATCCGGAGTTGCTTCATCGCCGTTTCACTCCCCTTTTTTGCAGGAGCGTAGCGACTGGCATGGGGCCGTTCAAGCCGCGCGATGCGGACAGCGCCCCTGCGAAACGATCGCCGCAAATCAACCTCAAATACCGCTGAGGGTGATCGCGGAATTGGGAATCATCTGTGGGCCGGAAACTCAGATTCGCGACGACAACCATCATCGCCGTCGCGGTAGGCGTCTACATCAACAACACCAGCCTTCTGGCGCTGCATCAGGGCGGCAAGCCGGTGTTGCTTGCCCATCGCGGCATGGCGCAACGCTTCGATGAGCGCGATGTAAAGAACGACACCTGCACCGCCGCGCGGATGCTGCCGCCGACCCACGATTATCTCGAGAACACCATTCCATCGATGCGCGCCAGTTTTGACGCCGGCGCCGACGTGGTCGAGCTCGACGTGCATCCGACGACCGACGGTGAATTCGCCGTATTCCACGACTGGACGCTCGATTGCCGCACCGACGGCCACGGTGTCACGCGCGAGCAGAGCGTGGCGAAGTTGAAAATGCTCGACATCGGCTATGGCTACACCGCCGACGGCGGCAAGTCCTTCCCGTTCCGCGGCAAGGCGATTGGGATGATGCCGACATTGTCGGAGGTGTTGGCCACCTTCCCTGACAAGAAACTCCTCATCAACGTGAAGAGCCGAGACCCAAGCGAAGGCGAGAAACTTGCCGGCGTGCTAAATGCGCTGCCGGCCGAGCGGCGCCGCACGGTCATGGTTTATGGTGGCGACGAGCCCATCGACGCGATCCGTCGCCTCACCCCCGATGTCCGCACGATCTCGCGCGCGGCCATCCGGAGCTGCCTGATCCGCTATATCGGCTATGGCTGGACCGGCCTGGTCCCGGCGGCCTGCCGCAACGCGATGGTGCTGGTACCGATCAACGCCGCACCCTGGCTATGGGGCTGGCCCGATCGCTTTCTCGCACGCATGAACGGCGTCAACAGCGCGGTGTTCGTGCTCGGTCCCTACAGCGGCGGAGAGTTCTCCACCGGCATCGATACGCCGGAAGCGTTCGCGCGGTTGCCGCAAGGCTATGCCGGCGGCATTTGGACCAACGAGATCGAGGCCATCGCCAAGATTGCGGGCAAGGTTGCGGGAAAGAGCAAAGATTAGCTCCGCAACCCCGGCGCCTCCTGCCCGGTGCGCGCGACATATTCCGTGTAGCCGCCGCCGAACTGGTGGATGCCTTCCGGTGTCAGCTCCAGCACCCGGTTCGACAATGTCGCCAGAAAATGCCGGTCATGCGAGACGAACAGCATGGTCCCCTCGAAATCGGCCAGTGCCGTGATCAGCATCTCCTTGGTGGCGAGGTCGAGATGGTTGGTCGGCTCGTCCAGCACGAGGAAGTTCGGCGGGTCGAACAGCATCTTGGCCATCACGAGGCGCGCCTTCTCGCCGCCTGACAGCACGCGGCAGCGCTTCTCGACGTCGTCGCCGGAGAAGCCGAAGCAGCCGGCGAGCGCGCGCAGACTTCCCTGCCCCGCGGTCGGAAACGCATATTCGAGCGACTGAAACACCGTCTGCTCGCCGTCGAGCAGGTCCATGGCGTGCTGGGCGAAATAGCCCATCTTGACGCTGCCGCCGACTGCCACCGTGCCATCATCGGGCTCGCTCGCGCCCGCGACGAGCTTGAGCAGCGTCGACTTGCCGGCGCCGTTGACGCCCATCACGCACCAGCGCTCCCTGCGCCGGATCATGAAATCGAGCCCGTCATAGATCCGCTTGCTGCCATAACCCTTGTGCACGTTCTTGAGCGCCACGACATCCTCGCCCGAACGCGGTGCCGGCGGAAAATCGAACGCCACGCTCTGGCGGCGGCGCGGCGGCTCGACCCGCTCGATCTTGTCGAGCTTCTTCACCCGGCTCTGCACCTGCGCCGCATGAGATGCGCGCGCCTTGAAGCGCTCGATGAACTTGATCTCCTTGGCGAGCATCGCCTGCTGGCGCTCGAACTGCGCCTGCTGTTGCTTCTCGTTCTGCGCGCGCTGCTGCTCGTAGAATTCGTAATCGCCGGTGTAGGTGGTGAGCGAGCCGCTATCGATCTCGATCACCTTTGAGATCACGCGATTGATGAACTCGCGGTCATGCGAGGTCATCAAGAGCGTGCCCTCGTAATCGTGCAGGAATTTTTCCAGCCAGATCAGGCTTTCGAGATCAAGATGGTTGCTCGGCTCGTCGAGCAACATGACATCGGGGCGCATCAGGAGGATGCGGGCCAGCGCCACGCGCATCTTCCAGCCGCCGGAGAGTTTTCCGACGTCGCCGTCCATCATCTCCTGGCTGAAGCCGAGGCCGGACAGCGCTTCGCGCGCGCGGCCGTCGAGCGCATAGCCGTCGAGCTCCTCGAAACGGTGCTGTACCTCGCCGTAGCGAGTGATGATCTCGTCCATCTGGTCGGCTTTGTCAGGATCGGCCATGGCGGCCTCGAGCTCGCGCAGCTCGGCCGCGACCTCGCTGACGGGACCGGCCCCGTCCATCACCTCGGCCACGGCACTGCGGCCCGACATCTCGCCGACGTCCTGGTTGAAATAGCCGATGGTGATGCCGCGATCGGTCGAAACCTGCCCCTCGTCGGGCAGTTCCTCACCGGCGATCATCCGGAAGAGCGTGGTCTTGCCGGCGCCGTTCGGCCCGACCAGGCCGATCTTCTCGCCCTTGTTGAGGGCGGCGGAGGCTTCAATGAACAGGATCTGGTGGCCGGCTTGCTTGCTGACGTTGTCGAGGCGGATCATGTCTGTCTTTTGGGGGATTTTTGCGTTGCAGCGTCATAGGCCATGCCGGCCGCCAGGGGAAGCCCGGCGGGGTACGGATTCCTGCCCGCGCGGGCGCCAATTCGGTCATTTCACCCGCAGTTTGGGGCACATTAACCTCGACCGTCCGCGTCATTGCCATCTCGCTTGAGTTTAAGGGCCACATGATCGGTTCGCCGCAGCGAATTGGCTGAGGGCTAGATGCAACCTCGAACGTCACTCGGCGGATTTGTCTTGCTTGTGCCGGAAGGGATCGGCGCTGTCATCGTGACCGCTGCGGCTGCTGAAGAACATCAGCGCCATCAGTCCGCATCCAATCAGCAAGGAGAAAAATGTGCCAAGGCCTAGCGCGATCCAGCCGTGCTTGCCGATCTCGACCCCGCTGCTGGCATTCCATACCGAAACGGCCCAGACACCGGTCAAGATCAGGATCATGGCTAAAACGGCGAGCAGGAGGATCTGGCCCTTGCTGATGCGTTCCATGGTCACGCCTCCTGTTGCTTGCCGGACCAACAAGCTGCGCCGGAGGCCGTTCCTCGGCACGTCGAGAGCAATTACCGCTTCGGGCATCGGCGTTCTGATCTTCGCCTTTGGCGCCACGACCGAATTCGCCACAAGATTGTGGCCTTAAGTTTGATCGCGGTCGCTGGCGGATGGTCCAAAGGCGTTCTGATGATACCCTTTCGCATTTTGTATGCATTTGCGGCGCGACCATGTCGGCATGGGCTGGTCTCGATCGTCCTCCGGTGGACACTGCTCGGAAGTGCCGTGTATGGACCCGTGCACGTGAAGTGATGTCATCACCTCGAGCCTTCAAAGTGAAACTGGAGCAATGCCCATGAGGATCGCCGTCGAGACCAACGTAGCAGCCCCTGTCGATCAGGTCTGGCGTGCCTATACGACGCCTGCCGACATCGTGAAGTGGAACGCCGCGTCCGACGACTGGCATACGACCAAGGCTACGGTCGACCTGCGTGATGGCGGCGCCTTCTCGTCGCGCATGGAGGCCAAGGACGGCAGCATGGGTTTCGACTTCGCCGGCACTTACACCAAGATCGTTGAACACGAGCGGATCGAATACGCGTTCGGCGATCGAAAGGCCGAAGTTGAATTCGTGCCCGGCCCAAAGGGCGTTGTCGTCCGCGTCGTCTTCGACAGCGAACCGACGCACTCGGTCGAGCAGCAGCAAGGCGGTTGGCAGGCGATCCTCGACAGTTTCGCGCGGTATGTGGAGGCAAAACAAAATAAGTCGTGACGTCGTGTGTAGGCAGGATGGAAATCCTGACAGGCGCGGATTTCCGCGGAGTAGCTGACGGAAATTGAATAGTCCGCTTGGGGTCGCGTGCTGACATCCGACAGGCGGCGACCGAGGTCTGCCACGGGCCAACGCGCGGACATTCGGCACGCTTCCCAATCGCTCGAAAACGCGGTCATATGGCGTCCGGGGGCACTTGGCGTATTGGCGCCAGGGTGTCCGCTTCCTTGGGAAGCGGACATCGCCGCGCTCAGGGCTGAGGTCGGCCAAGGGCCAGAAGCGGAAATGCGCTTTCTCTTTTTAGACCAACCAGCGCAGCTGTTTAAACTTGCTCAGATCAATTCATCAGAGAATAACGGTTAGCCTAGTTGCAAACACAGCAGCCGTAGCCTGCGTGCGGTCATAATCCTGAATGATTTCTACCGAGGTACCCATCTTTGCGGGCAACCTTAAAGATAGAACGCCGCTTTGCAGAGCGCACTGACGCCACATGCGCCCGGCCCAGCGGATGTGATGGGCAGCACATATTTCAGACGTACGGCACGGCATTGTCTCTGTGCGATTACCCAGGCACAAGGAAATATGCCATGACCGTCTCCCGCGCTGCTCACTTAGCTTTCGCCGCAATAGTCGGAATCAGTTCGTTCGTTGCTTCAATCCAGACATCTCACGCTGGCGGTCTCGGACTCGATTGGCTCTCGAACAAACCTTACGTGGAGTGTCTCAAGCAGGCACGGATGCTCGCTGATGTGAGCAGCATCATGAAAGGACCGGCGTACCGAGAGGCGAGCTATGAGCGAGGCCGTCACCAGTGCAATCGCCAGTACTACGGTCACCAATAGGCCTGCAGCTACCAGTCGAGGGACGATCTGCCAGGTCCATCGGATCGTCCTCTCACAGGTATGTGTCTTTGTGCCGGTATGTGGAAGTGTCCAATCCGTTGGATGTCTGAGACGGGTCAATCGCGTCGGTTCTGCGCGATCAAACCCACGTCCGGCTTACCCCTCGTTGCCGACATCAAGGCACCTCCACCGCGTTTGTCGCTTCGGGCCAATAGGCGACTTTATTCGATCACCTCGTCGGCGCGGGCGAGCAATGCCGGAGGAATCGTGAGACCTATTGCCTTTGCGGCCCTCAGGTTAATCACAAACTCGTATCGCGTCCCTTGGACATACGGCATCTCGCTTGGTCTGCTACCGCGCAATACCTCAGCCACCTGCGCAATAGCGACCAGAATGGCGTGCTTTAGGTCCATGGAATAAGACATCAATCCTCCGGCTTCCGCCTGCTCTCGAAGGACAAACATCGTCGGGAGACCGATTTGCTGGGCGAGTTTAACGAGAAGAAAGCGATGAGCGTAGGCGTTAGTAATGTTTGCAATCACAAGTCCATCGGACTGGTCCCGCCGGATGGCTTGAAAAGCGTCGCTGTATGCCTGTTCATTGACCGGAGTGGACACGGGCGCAATCGCTAACGCAATACCGAGCCTTTGAGCTGCCTCCCGCGTCGCCTTGCCGCCCTCAGCCTCCCAACCCGCTTGCGTTGAGACGAAAAGCACGTTGCGAGCCTTTGGGATGGCTTCGGCAAGCAGTTCAAGACGCTTACCCCAAAGTTCAACGCCGGCATCAACGCTAACCCCCGTAACGTTTGCGCCCGGACGCGACAGGCTGGATACCACTCCAAATCGAATCGGATCGCCAGTGATGGCAACGATGGGAATTGTGCTAGTCGCCGCTTTCAATGCGAGTGTGATAGACGTACCCAAAGCAAAGATCACGTCTGGATGCGCGCTGACGATTTTGGCTACGAGGTCGCCATATTCCCCTGTCCCGTCAGCCGAAAACCGGTCGATGATCAAATTCTGACCTTCGATATAACCAAGACGCTGGAGTTCCCGAAGACCCAACGTGTAACCCGAGTCGCCTCCAATCCGCATGTCGGCAACCTTTAGCGCCGGGTCAGCTAGTGCGAGCCGCTTCATCTTTGCTGGCTGCTGCGCCCGAACAGCGATTGGAGACACGGCCACGCCGCCGATTAGCCCAATGAACGAGCGCCGTCTCATGCCCGCCTCCCAGGATCAGGATGCGGAAAGTGTATCTGTCCAAGCCCGATGCTTGGAAGGTGTTGTCGGCGGTCGAAGGATGTATATTTGGGTGGGGTCCAATGTCCGCTTTGGGTCAAACTGCGAACACCTCAGGTTGAGCAAATCTGGTCCGCTCGGCAGCGGTGAGCGGACCTCCGTCAGACGCGGCGCTACTTCGGTGAAGGGCCAAAAGCGGAAATCGGCCGCATCCTCACCTATGTCCGCTATGGGCCATCCGCGTCGCCTTGGCGATGTCCACGGCACGCCCGGTTTGCCCACGTTAGCGACCATCGAGCGGACACGCTGGCAGGCGCGAGTCGGGCCGATACCGAGCTACAGCGAGCCCGTCGTTCGACAAACCCATAGAGCCGCCCCAGAATGCTCGTTGCGCGCCGCAAGGGCGGTCCGCCAGCATCAACTGGAGCAATGCCATGACAGATCAGCGGAGCACCGATCGTCGCGACTTCATGCGTGCAACTACCCTTGCAGCCGTGGGGGCTGCATCATCGGTCATGTCTTCCAATCATGCTGCGGCACAAACCGCCGCCACCAAGCTGCCGGGAGGAACGGTCTACACCGGCAGTACTGTGGACGGAAAACCGGTAGTCAGCGCGCTCGGTATTGCCGACCTCGAGGCGGGAAAGGTTCATCGGCTCTTTTTCCGCGGCGTCGAAGGTCCATCAGGCCAGCCGTGGCTTGTATCTGTCACCGTCATGCGCGGAACAAGCCCAGGCAAACGGATCACTCTCACGAGCGGCGTCCACGGCGATGAAATGAGCTCGATCTATGCGGTGCAAGCCATCATCAACGGCCTCGACCCTGCCGCCATGAGCGGCGCCGTCATGGCGATATTCGATATTTCGCGCCCGGCGATAGAAAGCATGAACCGACGCTGGCCAAATTCCGGCCGAGGCACGGACCTGGTCGATATGAACCGGGTTTGGCCTGGCGACGAGAACGCCCCGAGCGCGCCGGCGCGGCATGCGGGTCTCCTGTTCAATCACCTGATCCGTCCGAACTCGGACTACGTTCTTGATTTCCATACCGGCGCGACCGGCCTCGATGCCGCCGACTTCCACCTGGCGAAAATGGACGTCCCCGAGATCAAGGCCATGGCGGAACTCTTCCCGATCTCCCAGATCTTTGACAACCCCGGCTATCCTGGGCTTCTCTCGGACGCGCTGTTCAAGGTGGGCATTCCGGCGTTCACGCCGGAGATAGGCAGTGCCCGAAAACTCGACCTGGCAATGATCCCTCGCTTCGTGGAGGGCACAATGAACGTGCTCAGGCTGCACGGCATCATCAACAGCCCGATGGGACGCACGGGACGCGATACAAATGTCTTCGTAGCCAATGGTCTCATGCCTGTTGTTGCGACCTCGGGCGGAATTGTCGAGCATCTGACGAAGCTGACAGACAACGTCAAATCGGGCCAAAAAATTGCGATCCACCGCAACATTTTCGGTGAGGTCGTCGCGGAATATACAAGCCCGATCGATGGTCAGATCGGCGGACTTCGCAGCGACGCCACTTCAGAGCCCGGAAATGTGCTTGCCTTCATTCTCTCCAACCGTCCGACTTCGGGCGGGGTTGAATTATACCCGGAGTAGGCGCGACCATCTGGAATTGGCCGTGGCGCGGCCGCGGTTTGTCGGATGGACCTCCATTCCACTTCGATAGGCAGCGCATCCAACGGAAACTTGGCTTCGATCGCGCCGTCGAAGATGCGACGCCTAGCATTTTCGAAGTCGAGAGTGCCGCACGTAAAGCGCTTGGCGGTCGACATTCCTGGGGCACTAACTGCAACCGGGTCTCACGATCGACGAGAAGCGTGTCGCGAATGATATGGCGACGTGGCCGCCAATCGTCGCGCGAGTTGAGGGAGACTCAAGCCAGAACAGCGTGCCCGTCATGGCTAGGACGCGTACTCATAAATTGCGTTTATTCGGCAATCGCCGACTTCGGCTGATGTCCGCTCTTTGCTGCAAGACCAGACAACAGACAGTTTAGCGGCCATGTCCGCTAAGGGTCACAAGCGGGCATCACCGTGCTGTCCGACATGAGTCCGTTTTCAGCCAGACAGCCGACACTTCGATGCTTGAGAGATAGTTCAGCTAAGGGCCACAAGCGGACGTTAGGAAGCCGCCGCCGCGCAATTACTTCGCCCGTCGGACCGGTATCAGTTCGCCAGCAGCGCCACCTGGCACCCAAGCGCCATGAAAGACAATATCGCCGTTGCCGTTGGCTTCGAGCTTGCCGGCAATGTAGTGCCGCTTCGTCAGATAGGAACGAAAGTAGGCTTCGCTTCGACGAAAGACCTGATCACAGCTGGACCCGATGGCATCAACGACAAGGATCTGTCCTTCCTGCACGCCATTGATCGCCTCGACCACGCGCACTCTGACCAGAGGCGAGGACCCCCAGCCATCATCCTCCTTCCTCGCCAAAGAGGGAGGTAGCAGCTCAATTGCTTCGACGGCCGCCACCACTGGTTCAGAGCGTGCGGCATCCGGCAACGTCCGCAGAAGCGTCATCGTGTGTTCGATACGGCAGGCCGTTGCCGAATCAGAAAGTGCTAATATTGCTATGAGCAAAAGAGCGAGAGTTCTCATTGTGCTGGCTGATTTCAAATGCTTTCTTCACCGATCAATATCATAGAGCAGTATGCGCTATTGCAAAGTCAGCTCAGGGTCAGAAGCTGCCATCACGCAACATGCCGAGATTGGTCAGCTACGGGCCACAAGCGGAAGCGCCTGTTGGGCTAGGGGCCATTAGTCGTTGCTTGGGCCCGACTCCGATCTGATGCACAAAGGTGCCTCACCGCCCAGGGAGTGCGCGCACCTTTCTCGCCGCGATTGGAGAGGTAGCGACCGTATTCTTCCGGGGCTCCGCATTCTTCAGCTATTAAGCGGTAGCGCTTATACGATATGCCATGTGCCGAGACGTTGATCCTCGCACCGAAGCGGACGCGGCGATGCGTGAAGCCGCAGGCTCGATATGCGCAGTTGAGCGTGCGAAATGGCTGCGCGTTGCCTTGGCATGGCTGGACCTCGCTCGTGCTGAGACTTCGCGTTCAGCCAAGATCGATCCTCCGCTGCGTAGGGACTGCGTAAGGCTGACTGCCGAATGTCCAGCTGCTGATTCGCTATCAGTTCGTCGAGACCAAGCCTGATAGCGGTGCTTGCGACCAAGATGCAGGTCTCAGGCGTGGAACCAATGTGGCAGCGTTCTCCGTCGAGCTCGGCCAACCTTCCTACTAATCCTCGCCTTCTTGAAAATGCAGCCCCAAGACTTCTTCTTTGCTCGGCCGTTAGTACACGGGACCGAAGATCTTCCAGTTCAGATAGTTCGGAATCAAGATGCTGGCGGAGGACCGCCACGCGATCCTACTTACTCGTGGAACGCCCTAAAATACATTAAACATCCCAGCCGGGGGCAAAATAATAGAATGCAGTACAACCTGGGCTTTTACAGCGGATTGCGGATATTGATCACAAAATTGACTATATATTATTTATTTAATATGATTTAATGTTGGAACATTAATTGTACAGGGCCCGTGTCTGAGCTTGGAGCCCAGAACGCTGGCATCTCCCTCAGCCACGAATTGACGTAATCTGCTGGGACCCGGGTCGCATGAATCGAGATCACCTTGACGCGCTGTCCATTGATGAGTTGTGGGCGCTGCACACCGACGTGGGTCAGGTCCTAGCCGTCAAGCTGATCGCAGCAAAACGCGACCTTGAGGAGCGGCTTAAACAGCTCGACCAGAGAGTAGACCCGAAGGAACTGAGGATAAAACACTAATGTGCCACAGAGCCCCCGGCGAGTGTTATAATTCGTGATTAATTTCAATTAACGTAATTTATTGTTGTGGCTTGCGATGTGATTTAATTTGATGTCCTTCCTGCCCCATTTTCCCTTGCGCCCGCTCGGAAGGTCCGGCCATGACTGGTCTCCATCATTTCCAAAATTCCCCGGCGTCAACTCGATCGGCCGCTTCATTTGAATGGGCCAACTTGCCCGAGGCGGGCAATCGCGGCGGTCGAGCGGATGCCGCTGTTCTTCGGCACCGCTTCGAAGCGCTCGCTGCTCAGATTGCCGAATTGGAAGCACTCCGCGAACGCGTCCTTGAGGCCGAGCAGAAGATCGCCTCTTGAGCTGAATAACGCAGCTGCCTCCGCTCATGCGGCCGTCCGCGCCAGAGGAAACGGCTCGCGTTATGACGAGGATCAGCGCACAGAAACAGGTGGGCTGTCACTTCTGCGCCAGCTTAATCGTTGCCACGGGCCACTTTCCGGGATGGCCAGCAATGGAAAGACGCAAGCCGTGCGCTTCGTCCAAGTACAATTCCTCGACAGTCCCTGCTGTACCGTCCGTGAGCACCACCGCCTTGCCGATCAATTCTGTCTCGGCTTCGTGATATTCGCGTAGAATAGCAGAGGCGTGAGCTTTAGCCCGGGGCATCTGCGGCATCTCGTCCTGGCTATGCGAGCAAAACCGCTGAGACTGAGCTGCGTTCCCTTCTGAATGGGCGCACGAGGATGGATGGCTGATGGGAAAAAGGGGCGATGGGATGGAGCTCATAACTCCCTTGCCATCGCTGGGTGGCTCCGGTTCTTCACCTTGATCCAGTGCTTCTGCCCCGACCGCCTCGGTGCGGCCGATCGCGATGCTTGGAGACCACGCTGACGAAGGGAAAGCTCCACGCGGTGTGGCCGCGTGCGCTGCGCCTGGGGTGGAGGGGGCTGATCCGAATGCCGCCTGCGCGCTGCTGATCGAGGCCATCGCCGAGCGCGCGCGCGAATTCGACCTGATCCACTCTCATGTCGACTGGTTGCCCCTGCCGGTCCTGAGCCGGACCGGAGTGCCGTTTCTGACGACCATGCATGGCCGACTCGACCTTCGGGTCTATCCGATGTGAGCGTGGCTTTTCCGGAAGCTTCTTTCGTCTCCATCTCCGACAACCAGCGCCGTCCGATTCCGGACGCAAACTGGATCGCGACGGTTCCGCGCGGGCTGCCCAGGCATCTGCTTCAGCCCACCTACGAACCCGGTTCGTACCTGGCCTTTCTTGGCCCGGAGACGGATGAGTTTCGAGGACCCTCACACATTCAGCGACAACCCGGCGAGCTTCCTCGATAATTTTCCTGTCGCTTAGGTCATCCGGCCAATAGATGAAAACTGCCGCTGGCGGCATGTCCGCCTCCATGACCTTATTGATCGCCTGGCCTTAACGCCCGAAACGGAGATTTCCTACTTCCGCTATGGGTCACAAGCCGACATCGCCGGGCCAACGCGTTGAGGGCCGCTTCACCTCAACATCCGGACATCCGCCCTTGCGATCCTAAGCCCTTCTCATCAACCTGAGCGAGGCCGCAAGGCGCAGACTGCGCTTGCCGGCGAGCGCGATGCCTTCGAGTTCGCCGCTGTCCGCGGTGCAGGTGCCGGAGAAGCCGATCCCGACCTCATAGCCGCCGAACACGGGGTTCTCGCCTTTGGCCGGCGTGTGCTCCTGGTTGAGCATCTCGCCCTTCCAGCGGCCGTCTGCCGACGAGTAAGAGCCGAGATAGTAGAAGAACGCATCGCCGCCGAGGATGCGCCCGTCGATGAGCAGCATGACGCCGGAGAGCCCTGCATCGACACCATCGAGCGCGCGCAGACCCATCCCGTAGAGGCCGTTGGCGATGCCGCCCGGCCCGATTGTGCCGCGTGGTGGCAGCGCCCCATCATCGAGACGCGTCAGGTTGGCCCAGAAACCGGCGCCCGGCATGGTGTCCGCGCCGCCGGCAAGACGGATCTGGTTGCCGTGCAGCCGCCCGCGCGCGCCGATCCTGGCGACGTCGGCGCCCATCAGGGGCTTGTAATGGGGATCCTCGTTATGCCGTTCGGTGATCACCTCGGCGACGATCTCGCCATCGCGCTCGACATAGGTACCGAGATGCGCGAAGGCCGAATTACCGCCCAGCATCTTGCCATCGTGCAGGCACATGATGCTGCGCCCGAACGCATCGTTGACGCCGTATTCAACCTTGTAGAGCCCGTCCAGCAACGCAATGAACCCGCAAAATCGGAAAAGAATCGTGGGCTACCTAGCACTGCTGCCCCAGCCAGGCCATCCGGCTTTTTCGCGCAGGGCCCTTGCGGGGCGTCTCCCCGCCACGATGCCATCATGCTCCTGTTTTGCCCGACGGGTCAAAGCGGATTTCGCAAAATCCGTCGCGCGTAATTCCGCTGCGATTTCAAGGCCCCGCCTACTGTGCATGGGGTTGTTTTCGACATTTTTGTTTTGGCGAGCCTTCATCGCGCGTCAGTGACGCTTGAAATACTGCACCTCGCGCTCGTGCTTCTCGGCGGCCGCACGGCTCCGGAAGGTCCCGAGGTTACGACGCTTGCCGGTCTTCGGATTCACCTTGCGTGAATAGAGGCGGTATTCGCCCGATGCCAGTTTGCGGATCATGATCGCGCTCCGTTGTGTCTTGAGATCAACGGCGTCCACGCGATTGAGGTTCCGTCGCGTGCGGCTCTGCTCAGAAACACAGCGTGGTGACGAGCTTGCCCTGCTTGTCCTTGATCGCATAGGGGCAGCGCAGCCGCTCCAGCGCCTTCTTGGCATCTTCGTCGCCGAGCGCGGCCGCACGCTCGTAATAGGTCTTCGCGGCGTCCTTGTCCTTTGCGCCGCCGCGGCCGCCTTCCGCGAAGGCCCCCATCCGCTCCAGCGCGCCGGGATGGTTTTGCGCCGCCGCTTTCTCGAACAGCCCACGCGCCGCGACGTCGTCCTTCGCACCGCCCGTGCCTTCGGAGAGCATCAGGCCGAGCTGGTACTGCGCCTCCGCATTGGTCTCGGCAGCCTTGCCGAGCAGCGCGCGCGCCTGCGCGGGATCGGCCGGCGCGGCGCCCCCTGCACCGCCGAGCGCAGCGAGGTTGCTGACGCCGCGGGGGTTGCCTGATTGCGCCGCCTTCTCGAACAGTTTTCGCGCCTGCGCCTCGTCCTTGGCGATGCCGGAGCCGGTGCCATAGGCAACACCGAGCTCGACCATGGCTGCGCTCGATCCCTTGTCGGCGGCCTTGCGCCAGGCAGCGATCGCCTCCGCCGTCTGCCGGTTGGCGGCGTAGGCACGGCCGAGCGCGAACATCGCACGGCGCGAGGATGGCGCCGCCTGCTTGCAGAACCTGATCGCCGTCGCAACGTCGGAGGTCGCGATCTCGGCGACGCCCCTCACATCAGCCGGCTTGTCGGGATCGCTGGGATCGGCCGCGACCCGGTCGCACAACACGTGATCGGCCGATTGCGCGCGCGCCGCCAAGGGCGCGGCAAGCGAGAGGACGATGGCAAGGAGACAAGTCCGCATGGTCGTCACGTTGCGTCCCCGCCCCGGCAAATTCAAGGCTCGAGTCCCGATTGGCGCAGGACGGGTACGACCTCGGGCGATGCCAGATAGCGCAGCAGACGGTCCGCGGCGTCGGCGTGCTTCGCGGCGACCATTCGGCCGGCGGAGAACACCGCCGGTGTCTGCAACTCGTGCGGGATCGGACCGACCACCTCGATGCCGGCGACCTGCTTCAACTCGCTGACCTGCTGCACGGCGAGGTCTGCCTCGCCGCTGACGAGACGCTCCGCTGTAAAGCCCTGCTCGACGATGGTCGCCTTTGCGTTGATCTCGGCTGCGATCCCCATCCGCACGATCAACTGGGCGAAGTAGACGCCGCTCGCGCCTAACCGCGAATAGGCGATGGACCGCGCTGCGAGCAGCGTCCTGTGCAGCGCCGCTTCGCTTCCGATTTCGGGATGCGCCTGCCCTGCCCGCACGGCAATGCCGACATAGGATCGCGCCAGATCGGCCGCGCTCCCGGCGAGCACGCGGCCCTCCGCGATCATCTCGTCCAGCCCTTCGCGCGTGAGGATCACGAGATCGGCGGCCTCGCCGTCGCGCAGGCGCTTCAGCAGAGCGAGCGTCGGCGCGAAGTCGGCGTCGATGCGGACGCCGGTTGCGGCTTCGTACGCGGACGACAGGCTGCGCATCGCACCCATCAGGCCGAGCGTCGAAAGCATGCGAAGGTTTTCCATGAGCGATTTCCGTCGCGATCAGGCGCGATGCATCAGCTTGAGCGCGGCGGTCAGGCGCAGGCTGCGCTTGCCGGCAAGCGCAGTCGCCTCCAGCACCGCCTGCTCCGCATTGTAGCTGCCCGAGAAGCCGATACCGACCTCGTGGCCGCCGAAGATCGGGTCGTCCTTGGCCGGCGTGTGCTCCTGGTTGAGGATCTGGCCCTTCCAGCGGCCGTTCGCGGCGGTGTAGCTGCCGAGATAGTAGAATGCCGCATCGCCGCCGAGAATGCGGCCCCGGTTCAGCAGCATCACGCCGGTGAGACCACCGTCCAGACCGTCGAGCATGCGCAGGTGGATGGAGTAGAGGCCGTCGGCGATGCCGGCTTCGCCGACGCCGCCGGCGATCGGCACCTCGTCTTCCGTGATCGGCGTCATCACCGACTGGAAGGGAATGCCGGGCAGCTCCTTCAGCTCGCCCTTGAAGCGATAGAGGTCGCCATCCGCCCAGCCCTTGGCGAGCAAGGTCGCATCATCGGTGCCCGCCATGGCGCGGTAGTTCGGATCGGGGTTATGGCGGACGGTGCTGATCACGACGTCGACGCCGCTGTCGGTCTTCTCGTAGGTGCCGATATGGGCGAAGGCCGAATTGCCGCCGAGCATCTTGCCGTTGCCGGCATGCATCACGCTCCGGCCGACGGCGTCGCCGAGCTGAAATTTCACCTTGTAGAAGCCTTCAAACACCAGCCGTCCCCGGCCCTGCGCGCATCCTGCGGGGCACTCTATCCCGCTTTGGGCCGAGATGGACAGGTTTCACGCGACGCAGCCCTGCTGCGTCACGGGAATGGCTGTCATCAAGATGCTAAAAATCCGCCGGAGCCTTGCAGCTCCGGCGGATTGAAAGCCGACCCGGGCCAGCCCCCCAGCCCGGGCCGGGAGGATCTTAGGCCGCAGCCTTCTTGTCGGCCGGCACGGAGGCGATCGTCTTCAGGATCTGCGAAGCGATCTGGTATGGGTCGCCTTGCGAGTTCGGACGGCGGTCTTCCAGATAGCCCTTGTAGCCGTTGTTGACGAAGGAGTGCGGCACGCGGATCGAAGCGCCGCGGTCAGCAACGCCGTAGCTGAACTTGTTCCACGGCGCGGTCTCGTGCTTGCCGGTCAGACGCTTGTCATTGTCCGGGCCGTAGACGGCGATGTGGTCCATCAGGTTCTTGTCGAAGGCGGCCATCAGGGCCTCGAAATACTCCTTGCCGCCGACCGTGCGCATATACTCGGTCGAGAAGTTGGCGTGCATGCCGGAGCCGTTCCAGTCGGTGTCGCCGAGCGGCTTGCAGTGGAATTCGATGTCGATGCCGTACTTCTCGGTGAGGCGCAGCATCAAATAGCGGGCCATCCACATTTCGTCAGCGGCCTTCTTGGAGCCCTTGCCGAAGATCTGGAATTCCCACTGACCCTTGGCGACTTCCGCGTTGATGCCTTCGTGGTTGATGCCGGCAGCGAGGCAGAGGTCGAGGTGCTCTTCGACGATCTTGCGGGCGACGTCGCCAACGTTCGAATAGCCGACGCCGGTGTAGTACGGGCCCTGCGGCGCCGGATAACCAGCGGTCGGGAAGCCGAGCGGACGGCCGTCCTTGTAGAAGAAGTATTCCTGCTCGAAACCGAACCAGGCGCCGGCGTCGTCGAGAATGGTGGCGCGCTTGTTGGAGGCGTGCGGGGTCTTGCCATCGGGCATCATGACTTCGCACATCACGAGCACGCCATTGGTGCGCGCGGCGTCCGGGAAGACGGCGACCGGCTTCAGCACGCAATCGGAGCTGTGGCCTTCGGCCTGCTGGGTGGAGGAGCCATCGAAGCCCCAGAGCGGAAGCTGCTCGAGCGTCGGGAACGACGCGAATTCCTTGATCTGAGTTTTGCCGCGCAGGTTCGGAGTCGGCGTATATCCGTCGAGCCAGATGTACTCGAGCTTATACTTGGTCATTGAGCCTCTCTGTAGATGATGCGAAAGGTTGGGGGCCTGGCGGCCCCCGAACGTTTTGTACCCGGCCATCATCGGCCGGCCCTTTACAAGCATTTAACGTGCCAAAAGGCCGCAGCGCGGGAGGTTCTCCACCGCGGCTCTCCCCTGCCCGGTGTCGACGCGATGTCGACGGCGTCGTGCGTCATAGCGGCGCACCTTTGCGTGTAGCTGCACCGCAAAAATCCCGCGAAAAACGCCCGATTCTGAAGCAGGCCGGCCCGTGCCGGAGGTTGCCGATGAAACGCGCATCAACGTCCAGCAATTTTCGCAAAGCTCCACGCCCTGCCTAGCAACCTTTGGAATGGCCCAGCCGTTAGCCACCGACACCGTGCCTTAGGGGATGCAGCAGGCCATATGCCTACAAATTGGGCGGAAACTGATTTCGTTTTCAGCACTTTGCATTTCGGGATGCGGGGCCGATATGGGGATTCCAGTAACCACAATCGAACGAGTCGGGCGCACCATGGAGGCCAAGGCGCTTCGACCAAGGAGAAATCGCAATGATGAACAATGGTCTGAGTCACGGATCGGCAACGATCTACCAATTCCCGGTCGGGGGCCGCGCGGCTCTCGCGGGACGCCGCTATGGCGAGACCCGCCTTCCTGCCGATCACGCTTCGCTTCCGGCGAATGTCTCGATCTGCAGCGACAGCTGGTACCACCAGGAGGCGGTCGACGACGCCAAGCCGAAATGGGATCGCTAATGCCTATGGTCGGTTTGAAACCGCCGCGTCCCGCAGGCGCCCGGCGGCAGCTCGAAAAGGGTCGAAACAGCGATGTTTCGGCCCTTTTTGATTCCAGCTGCCCTCCCGGCTAGATCCGGGGCTTTTCGATCGCCGCGCAGGCCGTAACCGGCCGCCTCAGGTGCTTCACCGTGGTGGATCCCGTCTTGGGAATCTTCAGGGTGACCCCCGCCCCCGAATAGCGTGCGCCCGAGACCGACAGCCGCTTGGCGAGCGTGACCGGCTCGCCGTCGATCTGGAGAAAGGCCCGCTTGTCGGCGTCATAAAATGCAACGATGAACTGCGTACCATCGGCGCAGCGATAGGTCTGGAACGTCTGCGCTTCAGTCTGCCGCGCACTGGTCATTCCAGCCGCCAGCATGACGGTCGTCAAAAGAATGGCCTTGTGCCGGCCCATGATCGCCCCCTGTAATAGCTTTCAAGGATGCCCCTCGTGCGTCCAATGGAACCATAACCGAAGCCGATCCCATGTCAGATTCCCCTACTCGTCACCTCGCCCTGCAAGGCGCCAGCAATTTTCGCGACCTCGGCGGCTACCCGACCACCGACGGCCGCACCACGCGCTGGCGGCACATCTTTCGCTCCAACCATCTCGGCCAGCTCACCGCCGCCGATATCGAGATCGTCCGCGCGCTGGGGGTACGAAGCGCTTTCGATTTCCGAGGGGTTGAGGAGCGCGCGGCAGGCGTCTGCGTTGTCAGCGAGATCACGGTGCATTCGCTGCCGATCGAGCCGAGCGTCGTGGCTGCGCTGCGTACCGAACTCGCAAGCGGCACGCTGACTGCACCGGTCGCGCTGGAGCTCATGCGCGAATCCTATCGCAACTACGTTCGCCACCACACGAACAGCTTTCGCAACCTGTTCGGCCATCTCCTCGAAGATCGTGCGCCGCTGGTGATCCATTGCACTGCGGGCAAGGACCGCACCGGCTTCGCCAGCGCGCTGATCCTGCATGCGCTCGGCGTACCCGATGAGATCATTGCCGAGGACTACCTGCTCACCAACCAGCATTACAAGCGCGATGCGACGGCCGCCATCGACCTGCCGGAGGACGTACGCAATGCCATCGGCAGCGTCGAAGCCTCGTACCTTGCCGCTGCATTCGAAGCCATCGGCAGTGAATATGGCGATCTCGAAACCTATTTGCGCGACGCCCTCAAGCTCGGCACGGCGGAGCGGACCGCGCTGAAGGCGCGCTATCTGCAATCATAGACAGCCGTGCCCGGAGAACGATGATGCAAGACAAGGTCCTGATCGTGACAGGCGCACACGGCGCGCTCGGCAAGGTGGTTGCGGAGATCGCACGATCGCGCGGCGCGCGCGTGGCCGGCATCGATCACGCGCCGCAGATTCCCGCAACGCCCGAGAGCATCGAGATCGGCGGCGTCGACCTGTCCGACGCGGCCCAGGCGAAGACGGCGGTTGACGCGGCGGCCAAGCATTTCGGCCGGCTCGATGCGCTGATCAACATCGCCGGCGGCTTCGCCTACGAGACCGTGGACGATGGCGACGTCAAGACCTGGCAGCGCATGTACGCACTGAACGTCCTGACCGCGCTCAACACCTCGCGCGCGGCGCTGCCGCATCTCGCAGCGTCCAGGGCCGGCCGCATCGTCAATATCGGCGCCATGGGCGCGCTCCAGGCAGGCTCCGGCATGGGGCCCTATGCGGCGTCGAAAGCGGGCGTGCATCGGCTCACCGAGGCGCTGGCCAGCGAGTGGAAAGGCAAGGTCACCGTCAACGCCGTGTTGCCGTCGATCATCGACACCACAGCCAACCGCGGCGACATGCCGAAGGCGGACTTCTCCAAATGGGTGACGCCACAGGAACTCACCGAGGTCATCCTGTTCCTCGCCAGCGAGGCGGCCAGCGGCATCACCGGCGCGCTGATCCCGGTCGGAGGACGGGTGTAAACGCGTTGCGTTCGGATCCTCCTGCGCGGCAGCTCTGATTCAATCGGACCCCAGAAGGCTCTAAACTGCCCGCAACTGATTCTCCGACCGGACGCCCCCTTTGGAAACCGCGCTTTACCTCCCCGTCAAACGCTTCCTCGAAGAGCTCGGCTTCACCGTAAAGGGCGAGATCGGCGGCTGCGATCTCGTGGGCCTCAGCGCCGGCGATCCGCCCGTGGTGGTGATCGGTGAGCTCAAGCTCGCCTTCAATCTCGAGCTGATCCTCCAGGCGGTCGACCGCGCGCCGGCCGGCGACGAGGTCTGGATCGCGGCAAAGATGTCGATCCGCGGCAAGGGGCGCGAGAGCGATGCGCGCTATCGCAATCTCTGCCGCCGCCTCGGCTTCGGCATGCTCGGCGTGACCGATCGCGGCCAAGTCGAGGTGCTGGTGAAGCCGCCGACCGCGGCGCCGCGCCGCGAGCCGAAGGTGCGGTCGCGTCTCGTCGCGGAACACCAGCGCCGCCAGGGCGATCCCGTGCTCGGCGGCAGCACCCGCGCGCCGATCATGACGGCCTATCGGCAGCAGGCTCTGGCCTGCGCCTCGGCGCTCGCCGACGGGCCGCGGCCCGTGCGCGAATTGCGCGTGCGCTGCCCTGACGCCGGCAAGATCTTGCTTAACAATGTGTATGGCTGGTTCGAGCGGGCCGACCGGGGAATCTACGGGCTCACCGAGGCCGGGCATGCCGCCCTGAAGCGCTGGCCGCAACAACGGATTGAGATCGATGCCGGTGTCGCGTCACCGCCCTGACACCCGACCGGTGCATAGCTGAGATGCCACACTAATTTCATATTGCAATGCAACATTTGCGGCACTAGGTATCCCGGCATCAAAACGAGGCCGTTATGAGCGCAGACTGGAATACCAAATATGGCACGCGGCGCGTCCGCCATGATCCGCCCACCCTGGACGAGGCGATCTTCGCCGCCGTCGGCATCACCGACGATCATGAGCAGCAGGCCGAGATCGCCGCAGCTCTGATGGGGATGCCGCTTGATGTCGTGCAGGCCGAGGTTAAGAAGCAGGCGCGCACCAACAGCCGCATCACCGCCACGCGCGTGATCGCCGGCGAACAGGGCGCACAGCGGTCGGTGGTGGTCGAACGCCGCGTCGTCCGCCGCTTCAGCGCCGCCACACGCACTGGCACCTAAAGGGCTTCATTCCCTGCTCCCAATACGAAAGCGGACCGGTTTTGCCGGTCCGCTTTTTGATTCCCGACAGTTTCCTGAACTCAGGCGGCGCGATGGCCGTACATGCTGGAGATGATCTTCCAGCAGGTCGAGTTGAAGTTGAGCAAAGCGCGGCCGGCCCTGAACGGCGAGGCCGCGAGATCGGCGAGTTCGGCCTCAGGCGTCTTGGCGAGGTCGATAGTGCCAGTCGATTCGCCGTGGCGGAAAGCCAGATGCGCGCCGAACTTCCTGGCGAGCGCCCGCATGGCGTGATTCTCGGCGCCCGTGGTGATGCGCAGGCTCTTATAGCCTTTCCAGCGCGCTTCAGCGATCAGGCGGCTGAACAAGACCGTGCCGACGCCCTGGCGGCGCGCGGTGGCTTCCACGCTGAAGGCAACTTCAGGCAGCGAACCATCTTCCGGCGGATGCAGCTCGGCAGCACCGCGGACCACGCCGTCGACGATATAGGCGACGATCACGGTGCCATCCTCGGCGCAGCGGGCGGCGTAACGCTCGATGAATGAGTCGTCGAGAAAGCCGTTGAAACGGTCGTGCCGGCTTCCGGCATCGAGCCGCAGCAGATGATCGCGCAGAAGCGGCAATTCTTCCTGCTGGCTCAAGGTCCGCACATAGCCCGGAACCTGGGTTGTGCGGGTGGTGGCCTCAAGGGCCAAATCTTCGAGTGACAAGTCAAAACTCCTCTTGGTGTCCCTCGAGGAGGCGTTCGAATCCCTAGGCCCCCTATATTGTGCATCGCAGCATCTTTTGCAAGACGAGGACCTGCCCAAGTTAGAGGCACGGGAGACGACCAATTCGTTAATAAAATCAACGCCCCGTAGTCTTACAGGACCAGCTGGGTCTGGGTGACCAGGGCGACCAGCTTGCCGTCCTCGGTCTCCAGCCGGGTTGTCCAAACCTGGGTCCGCCGGCCCCGATGGACCGGGGTCGCGGTGGCGACGACCGTGGTTCCCTCCTTCGCCCCGCCGATGAAATTGGTCTTGCTCTCCAGCGTGGTCGTGCCCTTGGCGTCCTCAGGCAGGTTGATCACGGTCGCGGCCGCGCCGACGGAATCCGCCAGCGCCATCACCGCGCCGCCATGGATGGTGTGGTGCAGCGTGCAGAGATCGGGCCGGACTGTCATCCGGGCCACCACGCGGTCCTTCCCGGCCTCGACGAACTCGACGCCCTTGAGCTCGGCGAATGGCATCTTCATCGCTTTAAGTTTCTCGAGCGGCGTCATCAAAAGTCCTCCCAATCGATTGTTGTCCCAACGTGAATTGCTTCGGGCGGCAAAGCAATGACGTCAGAGGTAATGGCCGCCGTGACATCGCCCGGCATTTGCGCGTATGGAACGCCATGCGCCACTTCCCGCCCCGCCGCATCGTCTGCCTGACGGAAGAGACGGTCGAAACGCTCTACCTGCTTGGCGAGCAGGACCGCATCGTCGGCGTCTCCGGCTACGCGGTTCGACCGCCGCAGGTGCGGCGGGAGAAGCCGCGGGTATCCGCGTTCGTCTCCGCGGACATTCCAAATATCCTGGTGCTGGAACCGGACCTCGTGCTGGCCTTCTCCGATCTGCAGGCCGGCATCGTCGCCGATCTCGTCCGCGCTGGCATCGACGTCCACGTCTTCAACCAGCGCGACGTCGCCGGGATCTTGGCGATGATCCGGACGCTCGGTGCGCTGGTCGGCGCGGCGGAACGCGCGGAGAAACTCGCGCAAGGCCTTGAGCGGCGCCTTGCCACGATCGCCGCGACACCCCGCCCCTCGCCGCGACCGAGAGTTTATTTCGAGGAATGGGACGATCCGTTGATCTCGGGCATCGGCTGGGTGTCCGAGCTGATCGAGATTGCCGGCGGAACGGACATCTTTCCGGAACTGCGACGTCAGCAGGCCGCAAAGGATCGCATCGTTGCGGCGGAGGCGGTTCGCGAGGCAGCGCCCGAAATCATCCTCGCCTCCTGGTGCGGCAAGAAGGTCGTGCCAACCCGCATCAAGCAGCGCGACGGCTGGCGCGATATCCCCGCCGTGCGCGACGATCGTATCATCGAGATCAAGTCGCCGATCATTCTGCAACCGGGACCGGCGGCGCTGACGGACGGGCTGGATGCGATTGTGACGGCGTTGTGGGAATAAGCGCTAATAGCGCGGCCACCGACGCTCTCGCGTCCCGGACGCACTGCAACGCCCCAGCGTTGCTGGCAGAGCCGGCAACTGTTATTGGGGGCCGGCCTTCAGGTACGGTTTCCTGTCGCGCATCATAGCGTTAAGGACCGTTAGCAGCTTCCTGGCAACGGCAATGAGGGCGAGCTTGGCCGGTTTGCCGACCTGTCGCAATCTTTCATAGAAGGCCTTGAACGGATCGGCCCGTCGAACCGCGTTGAGAGCAGCCATGTAGAGAGCGTCGCGAACGCGCTTTCGACCGCCGGCGATCTTGCGTTTGCCACGGAAGGCGCCGCTGTCGACGTTGAAGGGGGCAAGGCCGGCGAGCGCCGCGATCTGCTTGGCTCCGACGTGT
>NZ_FMAI01000016.1 GCF_900094605.1 Bradyrhizobium shewense
GATGCTCGCAAGACGCGGCTCTCCAATATCGTTCAAGAGACCGGCGCGAAGACGATCCATTATCTCTACGACTTCGGCGACAGCTGGGATCACGTGATCAAGCTCGAAAAGTGGTTCGACAACACGACAACGGAGGGACTTCCGTTCTTGCTCGAGGCCGCTGGCCGTTGTCCTCCGGAAGACGTCGGCGGTGCGCCGGGTTATGCCGAATACCTCGACGCCATCGGCGACCCCACCCATCCAGAGCACGAACATATGCGCCTCTGGGGCCCGGAGCGGTTCGATCCCAACGTCGTCGACCGGAAGGCGCTCGAAGCCGCCGTCAACGCGTTGTCCGACGCATGGAAACCGCGGCGACGCGCCACGCGAACAAGATAGGCGTCAAGCGCCATTCAAAAGGGCCGCAGAGCTACGCTTACGCCCGAAGTGAGATCACACTCGAATCGGTTAGCTTCGATACTGAAACAGATAGCCACCTATGGTTCACAAGCAATCACGCCGCCGACGGGAATGATCCGCCTGGTGCATGCGCGCGAACTGACTTCCGATCGCTTGTCAGTTGCGCGTACTTCCAGGCTCGCTGACGTCATGCGCGGCCGACGACGCAACCGTTCTGACGAACTTGTTCGTGAGAGCTGCAGAATGGCAAGGCTTGCGGGACAAAGAGGACGAGAGCGTAATCTCACCTTGATCAGCGCCACCTAATAGGCTGTGCGATGCAAGCAGTCGACGCCTTGCGGTCTTCTCGCCCCTTCCGTTCGCCCTGCTGCTGGCTGGGTCGCTGATCAGGTCAGCCGCAGCGCATCGTATCACGTTACCCCTTCGTGCTCGATCACCACGAGCCATCGTGCAGCGCCCGCTCCGGAAGGTCTTCGGCGAGTGTCCAGCACTCTCCGCGTATCCGATTCGAAGTCACCACAGCGCTGCCCGTAGCAGTCGGAGGACCTCGCTACGGCCGGAGTGACAGTTCGCGACAGATTGCTCAATGGTTCCAATCAGTCGACGCGACATGTCAGGCCTGATATCTTTCATTGAGCCTCCTGCTCCGTGTCATCTTATTCAGCTGGAATAGTTTACTCGAACTTGCGGAGGTCCGCGTCTCTGCGTAGCAAATCGCCCAAGTTCCTTGCGGGCTGCTTGGTGAGTCACCAGATGCCGCTAAGATCCCGCTTCGCGAGACCCGCTGGCCAGTCCCTGAATTGACCCGTTAACGGCGACCCATGCCGTCTCGCGCTCTTAGCCGTTCCGGATCAGCTTCCACGACGGCGCGCTCCCGAATGCTTCCAGTTCGCGGGCGCTTTGCTGATGGATTCGGATCGGCGGGCTTAATCCTGTTTGCTTGAGCCGGTAAGTTCGCCGGCACCGCTACTTTCGGATGGAGATCGACGAGAACCTTGCTGAGGCCACATCGAGGGAGCACTGCTCAACGCGGTCTGCCCAACTTGCCTGAGAACTTCGACGGACGTCTCGCCGCGAGAGGCGGCTTCTAGAATTTTGGAAGCGACGTGCGCTCGGATGCCGGTCTCGTGCCGCGACAGATCCTTGCACACTTCATCCAGAATTCGACGGAGACAGGCGATAGTTTCGGAGTTGAGCATACAAGGTCTCCTCCAATGGAGCGGTGCAATGACTGCACTGCACGGCGAATCTCACGACATAAATGTTAGCAATTGCCAATGTGAACGGCGGGCGAGATTGGCGCTTAAACCTCTTCACTTAAGGTTGCATGATCATACAATGAAGAACGTCGCGCGTCATCAAGTCTAATGTCTTTAGAAGATTACCGACATGCTCGGGCAAGTCGTTCGATAGTGTGATGGTCTTGTCCACGCCAAGCTGAGCCTCGCGGTTGAACGTATCCGCTACGCGGCGCGTCATCAATGATCGGCGATTTGTTCGATCTCGTGAACCCAACAAGCGATGACGCAGATGGCCCGCGTGCGCGATCCAGTTCACGTTCCGAGTAGATGTCTGCGCAATCTACATGCGCAGCTCGAGAGCACCTCCTGAGTTAGCAGCACCGAAGAACATCACGGCTCTACTCCTGATAAACGCTCTAGTCCCGGCCAGTTCAGCCTTGCCTGATTGAATTCATCAGCCAAGCCTGGCGCGCCCCGGCACGACTTGGCAATCGAATCAAGGACCGTCGCCGTCATCCGATCCTAGAAAGGAAGTCCGGCGACTCTCTTTCACTGAGTGACACGTCCTCAATACGCGGATGAGTTTACGCGGATAGTGTTCTTCCCAAAGGTCAGCATGGTCTACCGTCGGGCGACGAGCTTCCAAGGTAACGGCTTTCTTACAGCGTCTTCAAATACTCTAGAAGCGCCCGCCGTTCGGCGTCGCTCAATTCTGGCCCGATGACTCCAGCCGGCAGCTTCGTTATATCGGTTTCCTTGCCCTCAAAAGAATGCCCGCGATTGCTATTCCCAAGCAGCGATACGTTGAAGTCCGTCAGGCCGGCCGCGCAGGCGTCGTTCGCTCGCACTTTCACAACGAGCCCGCCGTTAACAGGATCGAATTTGCGACTGCCAACGCAGAAAGAGCTCGGCCGCCGGCCCTGCGGTAATAACATGTCCTTTAGCGTCGGCACGGACCCGTTGTGCAGATACGGAGCTGTTGCCCAAACACCGTCCAGCGGACGCGCGCGGTACTGAGGTTGAAAGGCAAGGACTTCTTCGTCCTTGCCGTTACGGCGCGCCCGCGCTCCAATGTATGCTCGCGGGTTTTGGCAATTCTTCCTCGGCCCCCACATCTGCTGCTTGGTATCTTCGGAAGAGTTGTTCGCGAGGTTCCATTGATCGATCGTCTTGCCCACGACATCCATCAGCGCGAGGACAAATAAGGGATTTGCCGCATTATCGGCCGGAAGGCCGCACCCCCAGGCTTTGTTCAGGTCATCGACCGGATTGAGGCCGAGTGACGCGGGTAAGTGAACGCGCCGGGTCGTCAGGACATTGGATTGCTGAGGATCGGTGCCGATCACGTTCACCGGCAGCTGAGCGACGTTGAAATAATGGCGTCCGCCGATCTCCACCCAATTCTTTTCGCCCTTGGCAGAGCGGTCCGGGTTCTCCGGCTTCCAGAACGAATCGTCCGGCCACTTTGCATCGAATGCGGGATCATTGACCGGCCCTCGGTGGCATTCAAAGCAGTGCGAGCGATAAAGATCGCGACCTTTCTCAACGAGTTTTTCGTCGATGGCCCAGGCCGGGTCGCCTCGGAATCTGTCCTGCGCATCCTTCCATCGTGGCGCGACAAGCCCGTTGAATTTCCTGCCGCTTGCTTCCGCCGACGAAAAGGGATCGGTACCACGCAAAAGCTCCTCGAAACGCGCAATGTCCGACAGATGGATGGATGATTCAAAAAGCGGCCGTCCCGGCGCGGGTGCCCTCATATTGATTTTCGCGCTGACGCCGAGCGCTTCGCCAGAATTGCGAACAAGCTCGTTGAGAACAGAGGCGTCATACTGCGCCCAAAGGAAGTACGGCGTGTCCCAGATCGGCGGAAAACTCACGGGAGCGTCGTTCCGCGCAAAGTTGCCCTTGAGGAGCGGATCTGGGAGTTCGCCGGTCGCCGGATCTAGGAAATTGGTATAGAAGACTTGGTTGCCGATCCGGTTCAAGGCATCAAGTCGGCCGAACCCCTCGTCGAGATTCGTCACGCCCTGCCTCGTCAACAGGCTATCATTTGCCGCCTTTTGCTTCTTGATCTTTTGAAATGCGAGCTCCAGATCACGTCGAAGCTTCCCGCGGTCGACGCTTCGACCTTCAATGTTTTCCAGCCGGTCGGCGAAGCGTTCAAACCGCCAACGCAACATCAGCGTATAGCCGATCGATAACCCAATGACCCGTTCAACCTCGCCAAGATTGACCATCGCTGGCCCGCCATCGTAGCGAATGCTGACATTCTTGTACTCGAGATGCCCGGTATGACAGGCGGCGCAGGTTAGTCCGATCTGATCTTCGTAGAAGCCTCCCGTTGTCGGGTCGACGCCCCCTTTCAGGATCGCGAAACCGACAGGCAAACCATTGGCATTGTCAGGCGCGCTCGCTGTCCAAGTGGAGCTAACGCCCTTGGCGTCCTCCTGATAGCCGTACGCAGGTGAGCTAGCGTCAAACTCCTTTGAGCTCGGACTTGGGATGAAACCAAGGCGTCGCAAATATTCGTTATCGGTCAGGCTCGTGTAGCGGACCGACAACTCAGGACGCTCCAGAGCCAGGAACCATTTATAGGGCACAGGAATAGTCGCCGTGCCTTGGGACGTGTGGTGGAACCAGTAACGCTGCCGCGAACTCCAGTTCTGCGGCAGCCAGTATGCGCTGTCGATTTTCGATGGTGCGGGCAGTGTCGCGGGTAGCAATTGGGCAACCAGATTTGCGTCATTCTTGACTTTAAGCGCCGCATCGCGAAGCTTCTCGGGTGCGAAATACGCCATCCCTATTGACGCCGCCACGACGAATACAATCGTGGACACGAGAGCGACGACGTGAGGCCAGCGCCTCACCACGCCACCCACCCAAGAGCTGAACGAACGTGCCCCCATCCTAAACTCTCCTTGAATCTCAAATGCGCCTGCTGCGCGCGAGCGTGCCAGCCAGCAATGCGCTTATTACTTGTTCAGCAATTGGCCATTGATGAAGGTGACGACGTCAGCGGTCTCGGCTGCCGCGCGCCGCGTTATGGTCGCGGCCGCTGGGCCACCATGCAAGAACGAGGGAAACCAACCGAAATTGCGAACATTCCAGTCTTCTTTCGGTAGAACGGCTCGGTTCACCCCACGCACCGCGAAGCCTTGCAGTTTCCTGGCCAGCGGCTGCGCGGTTTCGGTGTGACAGCTCACG
Source organism: Bradyrhizobium shewense (assembly GCF_900094605.1). Taxonomy (GTDB): domain Bacteria; phylum Pseudomonadota; class Alphaproteobacteria; order Rhizobiales; family Xanthobacteraceae; genus Bradyrhizobium; species Bradyrhizobium shewense. The sequence continues at coordinate 4,845 of NZ_FMAI01000016.1, forward strand.
CAGTCCGTATTGAAGAAATGACTCTTCTTCGTATCCGCAATGACATTGACGATCTCGAGTACGCGGCTATTGGGGACGTTGGCATCGATGAAATCGGCCGTCGAAACACCCTTACGATTGGCAAGCGGCAGAGGAGGATTCTGCAGCGCCGCGTGGCGACACGTCGTTGGATTCTGGTTATTTGTGGCAGGCCGCGGGCGCACGTGCGTCCCGCCGACGATGCTGAACATCTGCGCGGCATGAAGGCCATCGAGCGTCGGGCCAGGCACTGGAATCAACCCGGCCTGCGGGTCCCTTAGCATCGAGACGAAAATCCAGGGTTCGGGCGGTGAAATCCCCATGACAGCCATGGTGTTGAGACGCTGCGGCGAGAGATGCTTTTCCAGTAAAGCTTTAACCGCATCACGAAACGGCTTTGCGGATGCACCGACAAGGCCCGGGTGCACGTTCATGTCACCGGCAGTCGAGACCTTGACATTGCCGAACTTTCCTGCCGCAAGTTGATCACGCAAAGATGCAACGTCACGAACGATTGCCTTGAAGGCTTGATCGTCAGGTTTAAATCGGGGGAATGGCGCACAACCATCAAGAGGTGGATCGGGCTCAAGGTTGAATCCGAAGATAAGATGACCGGCAGTATCATGGACCTTGAATCCTTCAGGGCCATTGGTCACCGGCTGAATGATCAGGCGGATTTGCGGTTGCCGGCCAAACTGGGCGATGACATCAGCAGATAATCCCGGGGCTCCCGGATCGATCCGGATGCCCGCAACGAACCAGGCATCGATCTTTTTCACGGTATCAGGCAGCTGAATGCGGCGCGCGCCCGAGGCCGGCACGCCTTCGCGTTCTGGCTTTTCGGCGTTTGCGATAAAACGCGCGAAGTCCTCGTCGGACAAAAGCCGCTGCGGAGCCCCAGCGGGGCCGGCGAGATCGGAAACCGCGATCAGATTACGGAGGTCTGCCGGAGCCTTGGGTGGAGGAAACAGGATAGACACATCGTTGGCCGAAAGCGGCTTCGATGGCGTGTCGGCCCGGACTGTTCCTGCTCCCCAGGCACCGGCGACAATCAGCCCAGCTACGGACAGACTTGTCAACAGCCGACCAAGCTTTGACTGGCGGATTTCACCTTTTGCCATCGTCGGCAATTCCCCTGTAGGATTGAAAAATCAAAAGCACGATGTAGACCGGTTTCCGGCACATAATCCCCCGCACGCGGCGCGCGGCCGGGGATCAGGATGCTTACTCGCTGCCGTAAAATTTGCTCTGCAATGTCTTGAGTTGCGTCGGATGTAGCGCGTCTTCGATGCAGTCGAGAAACATCTGGCTTCTTGCATTGACACGCTCCCTATCGGCTGGGCCATGCTCCATGTCGGTTTGCAACGCGCGAACGGCGATCCAGTCCTTCGACGAATCCTTGAGTAGCTCGAACAGCGTTCGGTTCTGATAGGGACGAAGCCGAAAGTGAGCGAAAGCGACCTTGGCTGAGATCTTCGCATCACGCAGCGCGTCGGGAAACGTGAGGAGATCGAGCCCCGCCAGTTCTCCGATCTCCTGCATTTGATTCTGCGCTTCCTGATATTGCTCGCGTCCCACCAGTTGATACATGCCTCGCGGACGAAACAGCCAACCGTCGTCCGTTCCCACCTGGTTTCCGAACGGGTTGCCCTCGTAACCAAGAACAAAGTTGGCCAACTCCTTGGGATGGTTTAGCAATGCGTCCATGCCGACGGGCGGTTTGTTCGTGGCCGCTAGGTCGGCGTTGTTCTTTTCTATCCGATCGCGCCATTTGCGCGGCAGTTGCGAGACCGCGCTGTAAGAGAAGTCTTCGCTGCTGCGTGTAAAGTCGGCGCTGTCGTAGGAGATTGCCCCCAGGATATAGGCCAGGATCCGCGGATCGGACTCCTCGATGCGGTCCCATTCCTGCAGCAAGGCTTTGACCCGCTCGGCCTGGAAATATGCCATATAGCTCTTTCGATATGGCGGCACCGGCGCGGGAGCCGGCGAATGGTCCTTGATGGACTGCGCCAGCTGGTGCTCGTACGCAGACACTTTATCCTGGTATTTCTGACGGCCGCGCTCCTGCAACCACTTGCTCTCATAGCAGGCAAGTAACGGCTGCGGTTTGATCTTTGGAGCGGGCCTGTATTCTTTGTCTAACTCGTCAGCGTAAGCCGCCTGAGCAAGCTTGGCTTGTTTGAGCGTTTCAAAGGCGGATGCGACGGATCCGTTCAAGAGATGAAACAACTTCACTTGCAGGCAATCGGCATTGCTCTGCTTCTTGCGGGATTGATCGAAGTCATCCTTTGGCACACAATCCCAAAAGCGGCCGCTGCTCAGCGAGATGAGATCTTCGGTTTTCTGGGATAGCGTCCAGCCAAGGGGCAGGTTGTAAAACGAGCCTGTTATGTCGATTCGACCGAACGTTGGGAAGCGTTGCACGCTGGCCGTTACGTCGCTCGTTGGCCGACGATCGATAATGTTCGCGTGGTTGAGGGCAACATAGGTCCGAGAGCTTCGCGTGCTCAAGAGCGCGCGCACCGGCTCCATGAGCTCACCGAACATGAAAGAGCCGTGATCTCCGAACTGACCGCTCACCAGCGACAGCAGATAAATCCGGAATTTTGGCGCGTCAGATGTGCCCTTGATGCTGTTGAGCCGTTCAATCAAATCGAGCGCGGTCTCTATTCCGGAATTCTCGACATATCCTCCGTCCACAAGGCGCGCCTGCGGATTGGCGGTAATACAATCATTCCGCAAGGAGACCGTCGCTGCCGGCGTCACCCATGGAAACCGCGCGCTCGTGAAGGCCGCAGCGCTAAGCGGAATCCGCAGAGAGTGGCTCTTGACAATTTGATCGGCTCCGGTGCCGGCACGATCAAGCATCGAGAGAATACAGAGGTCTTTGTCTTTCGCGTGGAGCGGGTCGATATCGAAGGGAGAGAGGACAACGCGTTTGCCGCTACCGGCATCTGTCGTGTTCAACAAAAGAGCCGGCATATTGTTGGAAGGTGTCCAATGTGACTGAAAATCGGCCTTTAGCAGATTGGATTGGTCGCCGGCGCCCTTTTGGTTCTTGAGCATTCTGTCTACAGCATTCTCGAGCGTGTACTCCAGAAAGCGCGCGCGATCAAAGCTTGGGATAGCGAGCGGAGAAAACAGCTGGGTGAAGTCGGTAAATAGAAAACCCGCAACCAAGGGCGAGAGAAAATCCGTTTCCAAGACACTTGCAACGCGCTGTTCTACCTGCCCAGAGGCATCGATATCCTCAGCCCGGCCGACGCCGGCCAGAAAGTCGGCGATCTTCGGGCATGTCTTTGCGTCGGGAGCAATCCTATCAAGTGGCGCATCGTCGGCATGAAGCGCAGCTGCGAAGATTGCCGAGCCGACGCTGCCTCCGGAGACGCCGCTTATCGCAAACAGATGCTGGCGAAATGCCGGACAGAGATCCTGCATCCTGGCAAGAAAGCGCGCCGCATTGTTGGCCGCGTAGATGCCTCCGCCCTGGGCGGCCACAATGAATACCGGATATTCTCCGAGCCTCTCGGCCTCGGCCAGGCGCGGTTTTTGCCGAAGCCAATCCCGAAATGCTTCGGCTGCAGAAATGCGCGTCTCTTCTGATGGGCCAGTCGCTCCGGCCACCCTGCGCAGCCCGTGGTCATCGCCTCCGAACAATGAGGCAACCAGGAATAAGCCGCCAAACACAACAGGTATAAAAGGAAAATTGAATCTGATCGTCAGCAGCGCAAAGTGCGTGGTGAGACCGGCCACGCATATCGTAAAGAAAGCGATTACGCCGAACGATCCGACGAATTGTGCAAGCCTGTCCGGAAACAAAACGAACCCGGTCGTACACAGGGCGATGCCGCCGATCGTGAGCGCGAGAAATCTATAGCGGATGAAATAGGCGATGTTTGCCCGGTTCGCGAGTGCGGCCGAGCGGTCCTTTGATCCCATCCGCCAAGCGAATACGACAAACAAGGCGAGCACGATCAACATGAAAAGCGCAAGGATGAGCAGCACGTTCCGCTCGAACGCGAGCGCTTGATCCTGGATGCGGAAGATGCTTCCGACTTCCTCGACCTCACCGATCTTTTCAGCCGGGCGCGAGGCGAGTTGACCGGCCGTCGCGGCGATGATCGGCAACGCACCGAGTACAATGGGTGCAACTTTGATATAAAACGCCACGCGCCCCCTCGCGGGCGGGATATGAGGCAGGGTTGCGGCGCTAAGCTGAAAAGCGGCCGCCCAGATCGTTAGCGCAATCACGCCCACGGCGACGAACTCCTTGAGCGTTACCCACCCAATGTCGTCAGCGGCTATCCGGTAGAGCTCCTGAATCTGATCTGGCAAGTACAGCAAAACTGAAATGAACACTGAAAAGATAGCGATCCACCGGAGGTTGCGCGACAATGTAAAGAGCTGCTCGCGCACAGTCATCGCCTCAATTTCCATACTGTCCATCGAAGATAGTCCTGAGCGAAAAAAGGCCTGGATTCTGCAAAATCGTACAGCCCTCGTCGAAGGCATTCGGCGGCCCGCGACAAATTGACGGGAGATCTCCTGTCGGCACCGCCCTGGAAATTGAGAACATAACCTACAGTAGTAGCGGGATTTATCGAATATTCTCTTGAATCGTCAAGAGATTTTCGATGCTGAGGATCAACACCCGTGATGTCAGCGTTTTCCGCTCTCGATCCGCCACCTTGCGCACTTTTTCTTCATTCATTCGAATAGAGCGCAACAATCCCGCATGGCCAGCTCGATCTCATCATCAGCCGAACCGACCTCGGATCATCATCACTCGCTATGGCCTCAACACTTGGCACTCGCGGCGCTTCAGGCAGTCTGCCGCTTTATTGAGGTCTCGCGATCTCACGCCGCTTGAACTCACCGATCCACAACTTGCTTATCCAGCCGCTGAGACACGTGACGTCGGCTCGTCCTGGTTCGTTCCGGGTCGCCACCAGCACATCCGCAGTGCTAGCCGTCGGACATGTCTCTCCCACTGCTCGACGGAACGTTCGAGACTGTTCCTGACGTGCCTGTAGTAGACTGCGCAATCCTTGATGCGGCAGTTCCGCTTAACGAGCACGGCTCGCGGTCGGACGGCGTTGGGCAGGATCCGGCCGCACGCCTTGTACTTCCCGATGAGCAGGTCGCAATCGACGACAAATCTGGAAGGACCGCGCTACCTTTCTCCGGCGCGAGCTGGTGTCAGTCACTCCAAACGACGGATACGCCGTGGGATAGATCTTTCGACCCGACGCGGCGTCGGCGCGTCGTTCAACTTCCTACCTGTAGTGCGCCCGCATCGCCGCGCTTCATGGATGCGGGCGCAAGCTCAGCCTCCTCGGTTCAGACCAGATGGACAACCTCCTGGGAGACCACAGCTAGGCGCGGGCTCATAACGCGCCGCCAGCCATAGCCGGACAGATGCGTGTTGGACAAAGGCAAGATAGTTTCGGGTATTCTCCTTCGCTGTTGGATCAGTCGGTCTCTTCGATGATGCGACGCTCACGGGGCTCGACAAGTCTCGCCGCGTTGAGGTCGGAGGAGAGGGTCGTCAGAGCAAAGAAGCAAGACAACTTCTATCTCGGCAGGCGCAAAGCCGGCGCATCGACCGGTCCGACATGCAACTGCTTTCTCTCATGCCGCTTGAACCAGCATCCTACGTGCACTTGACCGGCCGTTGCCAAACTCGAGGAAACTATCTTTGGCCGGCGGCGCGCCAAAGGCCGCCTCTGTACTTCGGGCTGAGCAGCCTGTAAGTTGCATTTAAGGTGAGGTAGATGTACGGGCGCGCGCAGCCGCGGATTTTTGCGCAGGCGGTTCAGACGATAAGGTCGTCTATCCACTCGATCGTTCCCGATGATCGATTTCTTGCGACGGTGGCGACCAAGTTCCCATGAATATTTGCCGACGCGCTTTTTGCGTCGTCTCCTTCGGTAAAATTGTCGTTCGCGAATATTGGGCGGAGAAAGAATGCGGCAATGAGTGATCTCGCTAAGGTAGAATCGTTCTGCTCAAGGAATCGGGCGGGTTTCAAGCGGCTTGTCGAAGAAGTCCTGGCAGCCTGCGAGCAGGTTGAGGATTCCACGGTAGGTCTGATCTATCGTTCGTACAGTAGGGGAGAAAAACAGGCCGGCGGAGAGGAGCTGAAAGACGCAGCGAAGATTTTAGACAAAATCGATCCTCCGCTCACCGATGGAAAATTGACGGAGCTTCATGACATTATTGGAGTAACGATCGTCATCTACTACCCCGATGATGCTTTGCAGATACTCGACATGCTTTCGGCCGTGCTTGGCAAAAAGGGAATCCGACCAGTCGGAGACCCGAAGTGGCATAGCGGAGGGTACCATGCGTTGCACGCCGTATTCCGCTCCAGTGGAGGGGCTCATGCCGGTCTACGTTGCGAAGTCCAGATCAAGACGGTACTTCATGATGCCTGGTCGGCGAAAATGCACGACCTTACCTACAAGCCCGCCGGCGCGATCGATGGTCGATTAAGCGGCCTAATGGGAGCAATTTCGAGCCAGATCGAAGGAATCGAGCAACAAAGCATCACTATACGGAATATTATAAATGGCAGGCACAGCCTTGAAACCAGAGCCTTCCAATCGCTTTGTGAGCACATGATTTCGGTTTTAGGAGAAGGAAGACTCGAACCACTCAGGGCGGGAAGTCCAGAAGCTGCGGCTCTATGGGAGCGCATTGATGTTCTTCGAGCCGAATCCGCCGACGGCAATTACGATGTCCATAGATTGAACGCTATTGTCGACGAGATCGACACGCTTTGCGCACAACCTCCTCTTGTGAAGTTCGGCTGGTTGCTTATGACAAAAGTGGCGAGCGGGCTACTTTTCGGGGACCGTTCGCGAGAACTCAGCATTCAGATCGAGCGGTTCATTGACTATTCGACGAGCAATCCTGCTGACCCAGATCTGAAATCTGAGGTATTGCTTTCGATACCCAACGCTTTTTATGTGGCAGGCGATCTGAGACGGGCTGCGGAATACTGCGAACGCTTGACGTCTAGCAATCTCACCGGAAGGTTCGACGCAGACACGCAGCTCGTGCTGAACTTCAATCGCATCACATATCTCTTGGAGCTAGAACATCTTCGGCCAATGAGAAACAAGTCACATCTCCAGACCTTGAAGGCTGATGTGGAGAAGATTCTCGGAGATGAGCGATTTCAGAAGTTGGATGCACTCAAATCTGCGTTCATGGACACACAGGGTCTGTTCAGGATCGTGTTCGGAGAAACACCAGCGGAGGTCCGGCAAGGAATCGAACTCTGCACAGAATCGGTAAAACTCGCCGCGGAATTTGAGAGGGACGTCGCCGAGGCCTGCTTAAACTGGCGCCTGGAAGCGGGCTGGCTGCGCTACTTTGACCTTACGGCCAAACCCGAGAAATTCAGCCCAAAACGATCGGACGGCAAATCATAGTAACCCTCCTCAGTGGAACTAAGACATCACTACCGCAAGCTTCAGATTCTTGCAATGCGGAAGTTCGACGGTCAGATAACACTTTCTTAAGGACTTTCAATACCATGCATATTGTGAAAGTTCCTCTCGCGGGTGGAAATACCACTGAAATCCAGGTCCCTGAGGGGATCTATAAGATTGCCTGTTCCCTCCCCTACGGGCACCGCTTTTACTTCGTCACGGACACAGGTGAAGAAATCCCGATCGCAAAATTGGCTCAGAAACGTGCTCGGCCCGATGGCATCGCGAACGCTGCACTCCTGATGCAAAAAGCCTCTTCCGGAATGATTCCGAAGAGGGAACCCATTTCCGTCACCCTCTTGGAAAATGGCCTATTCCTAGTCCTTGACGGTAATTCAACCGTCACGATAGCAAGAATGGCATCTTGGCCCGCAGTTTGGTGCAAGCGCAAACCCTGAGACTCTTATTATTCTCAATGCGCGTGTTCATGTTTTGTTCACAACCCAGAACCGGTTCGGTGGACCAGACAGACTGAAGTCAGGCGATGTTGTTCGGTTGCTCAGCCAAGGAAAAACGCCAGCGTGCCTGTCAGAGTCCCTCGGGGACGAGCTCAACGTCATCTTGCGCGACGAAACCGAGAGCTCGGCGAACGAAGCACGTAAGCCAGATCCGCACCGCAGGCTATTTTAGCCAATAACTTCACGATCTGAAGGGCGGTGTAGCGTTGTAGATGCTGAAGCGCCCCGCTTCACTGCGAACGAAAGTTGCGGTGACCGCGTCAGAATACAATCGAGCTGCGGTCGGACTCAATCGATCGGCCGACAACAATGCACCCGTAGCGACCAACGCGGACGACAAAGCGTTGAACAGCCCCTGAGAGGCGATCGGATCGAACGCCATCGCCGCATCGCCCACTGCAATCCAACCTTCGCCCGCAGCTTGTGAGAGGATGCATGCGGATGCGTCCACGCTGAGTAGCGCGTGTCCAGCCGGTGTCCCGGAGGCGCGAATGCGCCAATTTTGTACGCGCCCTTGCGGTCCATGGATGCGGTAGGACCAGGTCGGTCCATCGCTGCGATAATCGAGCCACGATGCGGAGTCGGCAGTCGCGTCGACGGCCGCATCCTCGACCAGTTCGGCGACCATGCGATCCCGGACGGCCACGCGTGCACCCCGACGCCGCGCGATCGCGGCGGCGCGGCCGGTGGCATCGACGACGATTTCCGCAAGCACGAGTTTCACCCCGGATGTATCGCTTACACGACAGATAACCCTGCGGTCCGGCATGACGCCGATTGCGCGCAACCCGCAGAACGTAACTCCGGCGGCGACAGCCTCTTCGCGAAGGCGCTCGTCGAAACGGACGCGATCGACCACATAGCCCAGGCGGCAGGGATGACGCAAAAAGTCTTCGTACTCCCGCTCGCCCGAGCGGCTGGTTCGCCGAATGCCGAGACAGCCCCTCGCGATCGCCGGATCGGCCAGCAGATGATCGAGTCCTAGCGCCGCGACGGTGACAAGCGACGCCGGCGCGAGGAGCTCCAGGCGAGTCGTCCGAGAGTTGCCGGATTCCGCGACAACGACCGCGCGGCCCTTGAGGGCTAGTAGGCGTGCGGCGGTCAACCCGGCAGGCCCCGCGCCGACCACGAGACAGTCGGTGCGCAACACGTCCAAAGTCAGATCTCGCCTTGGCGATAGGTCCGCTTCGGCGGCGGAGTCGTCGTGCGCGCGGCGCGCCGCTGCGCCAAACCTGCCATCGCCTGCTGCGAGAAAAGGCTCTCGATGTTTTCGACGGCGTGGTACTTCGGATCGGTCGTAACATCGATCGGCACCCCGTTATCGGTGCGTCCCTGCTCGACGCGCACGTCCTGCACAGGCAAAGATGCAGGCGCACTCTTCACCGGCAGCACCATGCCGAGCTCTGACCATTCCGCAATCATGTTCGACAGGCGGTCGTAGTAATCGTTGCCGCGGATGTCGCGCAGCCAGTCCACCCGGTTCATCAGGTGCTTGAAAGTCTGCTGTTGCGTCGCCTCACCGAGCGGCACGATCGCGGCCGCACGTAGATAATTTCCGTCCGCCAGAACCTGATCAGGTGCACGGGCCCCCCAGAACGTCGGCATCGACAGGAATGTCGAGGGGAAATAGTCGGCGGCCGAATTGCATGAGGTATGATCGGTCTGCCAGGGCACGCCGAGGAAACGGGTGAGGCAGCCTGCGGCAACACCGTCGTGTGGGCCGTTCGCTCCGGTGCAGACTGCCGGCGTGAGAGTGCTCCCAAAGTCCTGCCGCGCAGGTTGCTCGCCGGGCAGGATTTTCAGACGATACGCTGATGTCCACATTAGAGGAATCCGCATCACCCATGTCATCTCCATCGCGGGATGGAACGGGCCGCCGAGACAGTCGTGCAAAGGCGCGCGCTCGAGATGCGCGACCTGGACCTCGGGAGGCAGAGCGAAGAAGTCCTGCGGCTGCGCCGGCGTATTCGACGACCCTTCGGCCTCAAATGTTCCGGCGGCCCAGCGCTTGAGGTGCGCGTACTGAGTCTTGGTCACGGCAAGCAGCGAATTCGTGGGCTTCGGCGGATTGCCGAAGAACTCGTCGACCGCATCGCCGAAGATCTGCGGGATTTGATCTTCGATCAGGGCGCCACCCGCACCTGGATCGCGAAACAACGCCAACGCTGCGGTGCGCCACGCCGCATTCGTAGGAGACCCGTCGTTGAGCTTCGCGACGACTTGCGGATTCTGCACGTCAAGCGGCGAGCCAAAGCCATGCACCACGAAAAGTCCGTGATTGACCCATTGCAGTCCGGTCAGGCGCTGAAACACCGGCAGCACGTCATTGGTGAACGAGGTCTTGACCGGTCGTGGAATCCATCCCTTGTCGTAGAAGACCTCCCGCACCACGTCGTCCATCGTCACGAGACCGAACAGGCCTGGCGCGTAATTCGGCGGCGTGACGCAGACATAGCCGGGCTCTGCATCGATAGGTGCACGCCCCGGAAAAGTCACCTGCGCCCGCACTGGCCCGTCGCTGACGTCATCGTGCCAACCTGGATTGTTGGCGAATGTGAGCGGCCGTATCCCTCTGCGGAACGGCTGCGACACTCCGTTGCCCCCCAGGAAAATCAGCCGTCCGTCGCCGTCGGTGCGAAGCTCACCGAGATAGACCGGCGAGCCCCAGAACGCGCCGTCATCCAGCCTGATCGGGCCAGCCGTCTGCCCCGTAATGCTTTTTGGCGCTGGAGTGATGTCGAGCTTCCACCTGGCGTCTGGCGAAACCAGCTCGCGGTTTCGCTGCAACGCGTTGTGGCTCAACGCGCCGAGGTCCATCGCCTGGTTGAAGTCGTACCAACCGGCCTTGAGGTTTGCGATGGTGACGCGCCACTCGATCTTCGCGGAGGCGGCCGTCACCTCCTGTACGCTGCCGTCCTTCATGTGGGCGTAGATGCGGAAGCGCGCGGCCTGGCGCTTGATCTCTCCGCTCGCGGTACGGAAGTCCTCGACAAAGCGGGCCGGCTGCTCCGGCGTCGTGCCCGGCAGGGTCGGCGCGCCACCGATCACTTCGGGGCCGATAACGTAATCGTCGGCGCCTTGGGCATTGCCGACGCGGGCGACGCCGATCGGCGGATAGATTTTCAGCGCTGCAATTGCGTTTGGATCGACCATCGTCTGACCTCGAGATCAAAAAGATTATTAAAAACAAAGCGAGGGCGGTCGCACGAGAATTGCCGCATGCCGTCGGCCACCCATCAGCGTGGATGGTCCGGCTCCTCCATCAGCTGTCCGTTCAGGCTGCGCCTCACGGCGGCCGAGGCCGGATAGGAGATGCGCCTTGCGTCGGCAATCGAGCCGAGCGGCCTGTTCTCGTACAAGGTCCGCCATGGCGAGAACGCAAGGCTCTCGCCATAGGCGGCCTGACCCGCCTGATCGATGTCTTGCGCCGGAATATCCAGCCGGGCGACGGGCACGAAGGGAGAGATCGTCTCCTCCCAGCGCTCGGTTGCGCGATCGAGGGGCGTGACGCTGTCGTCGACGAACGATTGCGCCTCCATCACGAAACTGATCGCACCGGCCTTGAGCCGCGCCTTAATATCCTCCGCGAGATAGACCGGGGATGGGCCCGGCGCGGCGGTCTGCACCGCTTGTGCGGGAATGAGACGATATTTGACGATCTCCTCGCCCACCGCATATGGCAGCGTGCTGTAATAACGCGCCGCCGCGAGACTATTTTCTTTCTTTGCCATCTCATTCAGGATCAGTAACGACCGCTTGTGGATTGCGGTGAAAGCGTTCGTTTCGTCTTCCGACGAGATCGCCGCCATTTCCTGCGCGTTGTTGACAAAAAAGATATCGCTGTTCTGGAAGATCAGGTCGGCCGTAGACGCGAGTGGATTGTCGGTTGCCAGCGTCGGGCCTTTGACCCCGAACAGCTTGAGCGCGAAGCCGAGGGTGTTGTTGTTCTGATCCGGAATGTTTGGCGGCACGTCGCTGGACCAGCGCATCCAAACATCATAGGGGCCGCCTTGCCACAGCCCCTTGCGAAGCTTCGCTGGGCACTCGTCCGCGACCGTTAGCTTGCCCTTCGCGGCGCCGTGCTGCTTGCGGAAGACAGCACGTTCGGCGGGCTTTTCGCCGGCCTCGATGCGCCGCTTCTGAAACTTGTCGATGAACGAGGCACGGATGTCCTCTATCGGCTCGATCACCGAGGGTGGCGGCACTGTGCTCTGCGGAGCAACCGCCGCGCCGAGCCCGCGCGACAGAAAGCGATGCAACATCGGACGTCCTCCCGGATCACAAAAATCGTTCGCACCAGAACTTTAGCGCGCTGGAGCCGCTCCCGGTACTGCATCTGGCGGCGTCAGCCGTGCGCGTCAAAACGACCGACCGGCACCGGCTAGCTTGATTCAATCTTAGCGAGTACTATAATTTGACCATACACCCGACGCCCACCTGAAGTCCACACTGCAAAGTGAAAGCCGAGCGTGTTGCGGGTCATCAAAACCGGAAAAATCACCATGTGCATGATGTGTGTGCATCGCGGTTCGGGCGTTCCCAGAATAAAAACTCGCAAGCGCCGCGCGCTCGGTCTAGCTCAGCCGCAGGCCGGCGTGCAGGTGCGCGGCGTCGAGATCGTCCAGTGCGTTCAGGACCTGGCGAACTCGGTGCCACTGGTCGCCGATAAAGCGACGATCGTTCGCCTCTATCTCGAGCCGACCTCGCTGTCGCAGCCCGGGCAGATCACAGCCGAAATTGCCTGGAGCCGGAGCGGAGGCGGAGACACGTTCCTCCCCGCCATCAACTTGCTTCGAGTGAACCCGGGCTCGCCTTTCAGCCTCCGCGAACAGCGGGAGGATCTCGACAAGAGCCTCAACTTTCGCCTGCCGGCCGAGGCTATCGGCGCGGGCCAGCTCAACTTGCGCATCAGCCGCATCTTCCAGCCCGGAGGCGGTGACCTTCCGGCGCCGGCGTTCAACATCGCGCCCATACCATTCGCGGCGGCCCCGCCGCTGCGTATCCGGGTGATCGGTCTTCGGTACAGGGTGGGCGCGACGACCGTCACACCCGCTGCGGTGCACTTTTCGTATCTCAGGTCGTTTCTCAATCGCGCCTATCCGGTCGCCACGCTCGAATGGTCCCATATGGTAGTGGACGCGGACTTTACCGCGCCGTTCAACGACTCGACCGTCGACCTCGCCAATGCGCAGATCGCCGCACTCCGGAGCCGCGAGGTGAGCAGCGGCGTCGATCCGCGCACGCACTATTACGGTCTGGTCGACGACAACGCGTCTGCCAACTTCATGCGCGGAAAGGCGTTCGCCATTCCGGGAACGGCCCAGCCTGATACTGTAGCTTCCGGACCCGCGGGTGTCCCTAACGGCTTTGCTGGCGATCGGGACGCCTCATATGCCGACTGGTACGGCGCTCATGAGCTCGGGCATACGTTCGGCCGGTTTCATCCGGGATTTCCTCCCGGTTCGCAGGACGCAAGCGATCCGCAGTTTCCCTATGAGAACGGTTGCATCAGCAAGCCGGACAACAAATATATCGGTGTCGACACCGGAGATCACGAACTCGGCTTGCCGGCCGCTGCCTTGCCGGGCCTCACATATCACGACGTGATGACCTATGCAGACAACCAGTGGCTATCGGCGTACACTTATCAGGCGATACTCACCCGGTTGCTGGAAGAGGACGCCCTCGGCCCGCCGGTCGCCTAGGAGGATCCGATGAAGACCGAAATCAAGACCGGATCATTCGTTCACGTCGTCGCCACCATCAACAAGACCGCTGGCGACGGCAAGATCATGTACGTTAACCCCTCAATTTCCACGGTTGCGTCGGACGCCGCCACCGACGACGAGGTGGAGCTTGTGGCCTACGACGCCAACGGCCAGGAAGTGTATCGTAACCCTGTCGTCGTCCGCCGATCATCCGCCGAACCCGACCGGCCGAACGATGTCGGCCTGATCCAGGCGGACCTTCCGCGCGTCGCTGGCATGAAGTCGGTAAGCCTCCAGCTCAAGGGGAAGGAGGTCAGCCGGTACGAAGCCGGGGCGGCGCCTCCCAAGCCGGCAGCAGGCGCGTTCGGGCTTGAGCTTGGCGGAGCTGCGGCAGCCAGCCGGCGGCCATTGAAGATCAACCAGCTCGCCGGCCTACAGCCTGTTGCCGGAGTGACCTACTCGGTCCAGGTCAGGCCAGACAACAAGTCGACGTGGGACACGATCGCGGTGAGTCGTCCCACTCCCGAGGTAGACGTCGATCGCAATCAGTTCGCGGGCGCCAAACGCGCCGAGGTACGCGTATTGCGGACGAGCGGATTCGATGAGGAAATCATCGCGGAAGATACTGTTGATTTGAAGTAGGCGCGCGAGCGGTCACCAGCTATACAAGGCCCGCCGGAGCTGCTATCTTACGTTGCAAGCGGGGATCGAATAAAAAATAAGAAAAGCGTATCCCGTGAGATCGATATTGCTACGCCTGCGAGATTTTAGAATGGGCGCAGGCAGGGATTTACTGACGCTTGCGCCGCGACTGAGCCTCTTCATGATGCCTTGCGGGTTATGTTTCGCAAAGGATTTGTCCGCAGCTTCGACAGAAACATAACGTACTTTCTCGATCTCGTAGCGGAGAACGAATGAACCGTTCCTTTCTGAAACGATGACACCAAGAGGACGAGCATGCTGGCAGCCGCTCTGGACAGACGAAATTTCGTTGCGGGAGGCCTAACGAGTCTCGCAATGCTTCTCACCGAATCCGGCGTCAAACTCAATGCGCAGACACCTCCCGTAAGACGGGAGGTCCATGATCCGGCAGCGGCACCAATGCTCCAGCTGTACAAGCGGGCCATCAAAGAGATGAAAGATCGGCCGGTCTGGGATCCGACGAGCTGGTGGTTTCAGGCGAATATTCACTGGACGCCGCAGCAGGATGATTCGAAAGGATGCTACGAAATCAATTGTTTCAACGCGCTGTTTCAGCCGCTGCCTGGCGCAACGCCGGAAGTACTCGCACGCATCCAGGCATCGCGCAGATTGGTCGCAGGAGAGGTGCCCCTAGATCCGTCTGTTGGTGTAGGACGTGATCGCATCTGGTTGAAGTGCCCACACCGCACCTACGATTTTCTGCCCTGGCATCGCGTCTACCTTTACTTCTTCGAGCGCATTATCGAGAGCGTTGTAGGTGAGCCGTTTGCTCTGCCCTACTGGAATTATCTCGATACCAGATATCGAGATTAGCAAAGGAAAGTGATGGCAGCGATAATGCACTCTACTATTCGGACCGCAGTCCGCTATGCCGCGATCCGAACGACCCGTCCGTCCCTTCATCCGAAAAGCCGTTGATCCGCGACAGTGATTTGAACTGGCAAACGGCTGCCGACCAGCGCTTTCTGGAGCGAGGGGATGTCCTGGGCCTAGACCGTGGATTCTCTTTCCAGCTGGAGAGCGCGCCTCATGATCTGGTTCACGGCCGCATCGGCGTGATCACGGATCAGAATGTCCCCCTTGGAATGGCTACGCCAGCACTAGCGGCGCGTGATCCGATCTTCTATTTGCACCATTCAAATCTCGACCGCCTATGGGAATGGTGGAGGAACCAGCCGCCACTCGAGGGTGATCCGCCTCGCACGCCTGAGTACATATGGACCCAAGAACCCTATCTATTCGTCTCGCCGAACGCTAAGAAGACCGGATTTACCGCAGGAGAGTCTTTCGGAATGGTCGGGACGGCTTACAGTTACGATCAGCTGGCCCCAGTTCCGACGGCCGTGGCTGGATCCCCCCTGGCTGCTTCCTCACCTCGCCCACCAAACCGAGTGAGCCGAAGCGACGACGTCCTGTCCGTTACTCCCCGAGGATCGGCGGCGACACAGCTCGCTCCCGAACCGGGCGCGGGGGCGCCCGTAGCTTCACCGTCGAGCCGTTGGATATTGCGATTTTCGGAAGTCAGTTCGCCAGCTGCGCCCTCGGGTGTATTCGATATCTACCTTGATGGGCCGGGCGCGGGCGCAGTTGCTGGTCAGCCTGCTGGAAGTTTTGCGCTTTTTGGTACGCACGATCATGCAATCGCAGGACACGCCGGCCAAACGGCTTCTGACAAGGTTATCGAAGTCACGAACCGCATGCGTGAACTGATCGCGCAGGGCATCGATCCGGCCAGTGTGAGGGTTACTGTAATCTCCAATTCCACCAGCGCAGCCGCCGTCAGAATTGGGAGAATAGAACTGTTCAGTCGCTGATTACTATATCAGCGCCCTTTTTCATTTAGAGTTCCTATGGCGCCACTACTCAACGAGAACCATCGCACGACGAGTGATACAAATGCCCTCAGCTCTGGTGTCCCGCGGGCGGATACAAGAGCGTTCGCATGGTCTCGCCTGTCGGCCTTCGCATTGTTGCTACAGCTGCTCGGCGCCTCAGGCATAGCCTCGGCCTCCCCGCCAGTGCTGGAGGGTTTGCAAGCGCCGAGCCAAGTGCCACGTGGCCTCGTGCTGGTTCAGGGCACGAACCTCGGTAAAGCTCGCATTATTTGGGATGCCAATTCGCCAAATCCGAAGGTCCTGCGCGGAGCCGTTCAAGGCGCTGTGATGTTCTCGATTCCTCCCGGCGTGTCTCCCGGTTCTTACGCTGTCGCCATCGAGAACGACGAGGGTCGTTCATCTCCAGTTACAATGACCATTACTGGCGCTGCACCAGCTGCGCTTCCTAGGATCGACGACATCAGTCTTCTTGATACCAGATTTGACGATGGGGGAAGGGTTCGGTGCGTTCTGTACATTCAGGGCGCAAATATGGATGTAGGCGCGACCGTACTCGTGGATGGCGTCGACCGCACTTCAGACGCGCACAAGGCGCTCTTCAACAATATGTTTGGTGCGAATCCTGCGGTGCTGGGATTTCCCATAAGACATTATCTCTCGCGCGTCGTACCTCTTGACAGCTTCCCTGCCGGGTCGGAAATCCGCGTGCAGCTACGGAATGAACTCGGAGAGTTGAGTCTGGAGCGAATATTCAAGCTGCCTCTGGATGCAAGCTCCCTGGACAGTGATGGAGACGGTATCCCCGATGTCGTTGAGATCAACGGTTATCTCGGGAGCGAACCCGGCAGCACCTTGGTCGATATCAAGGCACTGGGCGCCGATCCGTTTCGCAAGGATATATTTGTCGAAGCCGATGTCATGGACGGCATGCTGTATCGGCCAATCGAGCGACTGGGAGCTACGCCAGGTACGTTCGATATAGCGCGGGAGATGTTTGCAAATGCCCCTATTTTGAATCCGTTCGGGCCAAACGGCATCAATCTGTTTGTTGATTCCTCGGGCTCTGTTCCCTCATGGGAGCTGCTTGAGTTCCGCTCGACGCATGACCTGGCAACCCGAACTGCAAGTTTTGCTCTTCTGAAGCAGGACCACTTCAGCCCCTCGCGCCGAGGTCTTTTTCACTATGCGATCTGGGCAAGAGCCCATCCGCTGGGATGGAGCGGCGAGAGCAATATCGATTTTGACGGGTCGAAGGTCGGTAACGACTTCATGGTAACGCTCGGAGATGCTCCAGTTCAATACCAGACATTGAAGTCCCAGGCTGCGACATTCGCACACGAGCTCGGTCACAATCTGGGCCAGCGGCACGGCGGCACAAATCACTCCCGTTTCAAGCCGAACTATTGGAGCGTTATGTCTTACGCTTGGCAGCTTCGAATGAGTCAGGCTGACGCATTCCGTCGACGGTATCCGACCTGCACCCGGATCTACTATGCGACGGATGGGGCTGAAGAAATAGATGGCACTGTGCCTCAGGTGACTGGCTTTGTGATTGACTATTCGGAGGGAATTGGACCGGAACTCGCCCCCAATGCGGGTAGCCTGAATGAACAAGTCGGGGTGTGCGGCTCGCCTATCGACTGGAACAAGAACGGCGTCATCGATTCCCAATACGTGACCGCCGTTGTCGACGAGGATGAGCCCGCGGCCACCAAGGTGACGGACTACCCGAATTGGCCTAATCTCCGGTTTGACGGTCCACGTCTCGGTGGGAGGGTCACACCGTGATTGTCCTGAGTCTTGCTCTGGCTGCGCTGACGACAATCTCCGCTCTCGGTGGCGCTTCTAATAGCGGGCGCTTTCGAAACCCACAGTTGGTGCAGGCTGATCCGACGATCGACGCCCTGAGGAATAAGCTGCAGCAGCAGGACGCCGTTGAGAACCGCTTGCGTGCTGTTGTGCCGCCCGGAAGAATGCAAAATACGGACCTGAACCAAGCCGTTAACCCGCCGACGTCGACAAGCGACGCCGACAAGATTGGCCGCGTGCAGCGCCTGATAGAGGAGATGGAACGCAGGAAAGGTGCAGAAACCGGTACCGTTCGGGTGCACCCTTCGACAGGCGGCACAGTTCGGCTGGAATTTGATGTGAAGAAAATGAATCGTAACTTCACTGCAGGTGTCGAAGTTCCGATGGGAAATACGATCGCAATGCCGCCCGATCCTGCCATTGACGCGGTGATCGCACCCGCAGACGTTGAATATCGGGTCAATTCGGACCACGCCTCCGAAGAACAGGTGGTGGCGGTAAAGCGAAACAGTGAAGTGCTCGCCACAGCGTTCCGGTCCGGCGAACTACCGGTCTCCCTCGACGTCCAAACAGCGAACCTTAGGGCCCGTCAAATAGCCGGCCCGGCAGGAGAGCTCGCTGTAGCGGTGACAGTTGGCGCCGAGACGCGAGAATTGACTCCGGGAATGTCGAGCCAGTTCGGCAACATTGAGGTCTCGATACAAACAAGCTCCAATCGCTCCAATACCAAGCAATACAACGAGGGGCCGGCTTACGCACTGCGGTTGCAGGTGCGGTCGATAAAATAACTTTCAGGCTCGGGACCGCTGAATACCATTCTCCTGAGCCGGAGTGAATCCTCAGCTCGCTTCAGGCGCGCACGTGTCGGAGCGCGAAGAATACCTATCTCTACCCGTTAGTTTGCCGCAGGAGAATGGCCGGTAATTCCTCGCCGGTCCTTCAGGCAATGCGTAAGCTGACATTTTTTCTTGCCTGCCTGACAAGCAGCGATAGAATAGCTCTGGTTGTGGATACAACGAAATGCACGGAGCAATGATGCTGTCTCGATGCAGTATTTCAGCCCCCTATATTGCTATTGTCCTCCTGGCCCTAATTGCGAGTACCGGGCTGGCTTGCGCGCAGGTGCCTGTCACGGACCCTTGCGCCCCCTACCCGCGCAATCCGCAGCAGCGTGAGGCTTGGATCAAAGAGCTCATCAGAAGCTTTGGCTTTGCCGATTTTCATGAACCTGCTGTCGTCCGACCGACAAACCAAAGCGCCCCCTACGAGCTCGTTGTCCAATACTCGAAGGGGAAGAAAGTCGCAGGGTGTGATGTTGAGCTTCGCTCCTATAACGGCGATCTCGTTGGCTCCACCATTCGCGCAAGACCGGGTGATACGCTCTACATCCGCCTGACGAACAAACTGCCAGATGTGACGCATCATCACCCGCAGGATCCACATCCGGCTGACCATGACGGTGATTTCAGCTTCAATATCACCAATCTTCACACACACGGGCTGCACACCTCCCCGTCCGGCTACGGCGACAACGTTTTCCTGGAGATACGGCCAGAGAAGTATCCGGGTGACCCCAAGGCTACGCAGCTGTATCGGATCCACATCCCCGACAAGCATCCGACAGGTACCTTCTGGTATCACGCTCACTTTCATGGCAGCACCGGCGTGCAGGTTTCCAGCGGGATGGCAGGAGCTCTCATCATCGAGGGTGGTCAGGATGCAAATGGTGGGCTGGATGCCGTACCCGAAATCAAGGCTGCCGAACAAAAAGTCTTCGTTCTTCAGCAGATAAGATTTGGACCTGACGGAAAGCTTGAGGACTTCGACACGGCAATTCCGGACCGGCAGTGGTCGCGTAACATTACAGTAAATGGCGTGTTCGTTCCGACGATCCGGATTCATCCGGGCGAGGTGCAGCGATGGCGCTTTGTTCATGCGGGCGTCGAAGACAATATCGCCCTGGCACTCGACGGCCATCAGCTCCATGAAATCGCAGCAGATGGACTGGCCTTGGGTCGCCGGGTGGACTGGCCAGCGGCCGAGCCTTCTCAAGAGGGTGTCCGCGAGTTGCTGCTCGGTCCCGGTTACCGCAGTGACGTTCTGGTCAAGGCCGCCCCTCTCGCCCCTGGCGAGACATCGAAGGAGTACTTCCTGCGAGACGGCATGTTGCCCGCCGCCCTGTCGTTGCAAGCCGCAACCGCGGCAATCCGGGTCGCGCAGTCAAGAGCGGCCTTCAATGCAGGGGATCTCATTGCCGACATCGGAAACAAACCGCAACGCATCATTGCACGAGTGCTCATTGAGGGCGCCTCCAGAGACATGGCATTGCCGAGTGGCGAAGAGCTGCGTGACCGTGTCCCGAGCGACCTCGTTCCGATCAGGGACGAGGAATTGACCGACGCGGAACAGTCGGTGCGCTTCGATGGCATGAGCCGCCGCTCCTGTACCCCGGACGGCAATTGCCCGATATGCCAGACCGAAACTCCCGACTGCAAGCTTCATTTTACGTCGAATGAACGAGTCTTTATGCCCGAGCATGCGCCGCGCGTGCTCAAGCTAGGTCAAGCATCCAAATGGACCATAACAGGTGATGGGATTTTCCCTCATCCTTTTCATATTCACGTCAACCCGTTCGAAGTAGAGCGCGAGGAGCCCGCGAAGGATGGCAAGATGCAGCAGGCGAAACTTTGGAAGGATACGATCATCCTGCCAGCCGGTGGCCAACCAAAGCCGATAGTCATCAGGTCTCGATATTTGGACTACGAAGGAGAGTTTGTCATGCATTGTCACATCCTCGGACACGAGGATATGGGAATGATGGAACGCGTCAAAATTGCAAAGTAAGGACCCTGTCTCATGGCCAGCTATAATGTCACGATCAAGAATTTCGCTTTTTCCCCGTCGCAAATTGAAATCAAACAAGGGGACAAAGTCATATGGACAAGTGAGGATACTGTTGCGCATACCGTAACGGCTGATGGTGGCGAGTTCGACAGCGGCGACATGGTCAAGGGTGACCCGCCCTTCGAGCATACGTTTGGAACGACCGGAGAAATCCCGTACCACTGTGACCATCACGGCGGAATGAGGGGAAAGGTTACCGTAAAGACATAGAAGGGAGGCCTCCTCACTTTTGGAAGGGCGTCCTGCACAAGTCGGACAGATTTGTCTCTGGTTCGCCTGCGCGCCAAACCGGCCCTCAGACAAGGACGGCCCCGTCCGTTAGAGACGAGACTATCGGTAAAGCGCCGAGTGCGGCGGCTGGCTTGGTTATTGATCTGCGAGCTGGATCGTCCGAAGAACCACTGAGTCATCCTCGGTCTCAAGCGTAACCGTGTCTGTAGGCCCCACGATCCAGAATTCGCCTAACCCGCGTTCCCGCCAGTTGCCGTTGATGATTGTCGTGAGCTTTCCTGCCCTCAACTCATAGATCAGAAAGCCGCCTTGGGCTTTGAGCGGGAGCGAAGACCCTGCCCCTGCCGCTGGCGAAGCCGCCGTAGTTGAGCCAGCCACGCGGGTGCCAGGGCGCAGACTTATTTCCTGATAGTGAAGTACCGGCACGTCCTGACCAGCACCCCCCGCTTGTGGCACTGCAGCTGGTCGGTTCCTCCCGACGACGCGTTGAGCGATCAGCGGGCCGGAGTAGCGGTCGCGAGCGAAAATGCCTGCCGTATTTGCGGCAGTTTGTGCCCAAACGGGCTCGCGAGACAACGAGAGTATGGCGATGGCGATGGCGATGACGATGAGGACGCGAAGTGGGACGCTGCTCATCGATGTTCTCCGGTTATCTGGCCATTTCGAGCATGTAGAGTACGCCGGCGGTTGTCGCAATGAACACTCGGCCATCGGCGAGGACGGGCTCGGTGAAAATGCGGTCACTAGTGTTACCGGGGTCAAGATCGATGTCCGCGAGGATTTGAGGACGGGGAACGAGTCTGAAACCGTTGGGCACGCAGTCCGCCTGTAAAACCTCCGGATTATCGCATATCGACCCCGCCGGTGGCCAGACCGATGGATCTGCGAGCACAACGAGGTGCCCTTGGGCGGTGCCCAGAAACACGATGCCCCGCGTGACCGTCGGCGGCCCAAGCTGGTAGGCCGTATTTTTCCTCGTGCCCGGAATGTCTGCTACCCACCGCACTGGACCAGAAGGCCCTACGCAGACGTCGAGCGCATGCAACCGGGTGAACCCGGGTGGTACCTGCCCGGCTTCCACCGTATAGCCACCGGTCGTCGTGATGAAAGTGTCGCGCCAAGCAGCGCCCGGAATCAGATAGCGCGTATCTCCGTGGGTTCCGCTTGTAAAAGGGATGCCCGTTGGAGGAAATTGCCAGCGTACCACCGGATTTCCCCCCGCACCGGCACCCGCACGTGCAGCATAGCTCCAGCCATCCTTCTGCGTCGAAGCAACCGTAGCTCCGCAACGTGCGTCCAGCAGGGTAGGACCTGACGCCCAATCGGGATCATCGTCCATGTTGAATGGCACCGGCTTGAGCTTCCACTCGAGTGCGCCGGTTGCGGCATTCAGTCTTAGCAGACTTAGCGAGTGATCGACACTTGGCTGCGGTTGACTTCCGCCGTTCCAGAGCCGCGCATTACCGGTTGTCGCGTAGATTGCATTGCCCAACAGTCCCCCCGCCAGTGAGGACCAGATTCCGCCGCCACGCGTGCTCGTAGCCTTGAAATCGAAGGAAGCAACGATGTTGCCGGAATTGATGTCGACCGAAGCGACACGCCCGTTCTGGATCGGGCTATCTGCATGGTTTGCGATCCCCACATACACACGATTTCCGATTACGAGTGGCGAGGAGTAACCGATATTCTCGTGCAGTTCTCGCCCATCGCCTGGTGTGAGCCCATTGAGAGCCGCGATCTCTGGAGACTTCCAGATTTCCGCACCGGTCGCGGGATCGAGAGCAAAGAGCCGACCGCTGCCCAACTTGCGTCCGACAGATTGGTCGGGCCCCCCGAAAATAACTGCATCTCTCTCCCTGACCCTGCCGATTGACGCGCTCGCCGGCAGTCCTTCGGAAGAAGGGTTATGTGCGGAGACTGTCTCATATTGCGAGCGCAGCGCTGGATCGCCGGCCTTTGGATATTGCCAGAGCAGATTGCCGCTCGCCGCATCGATAGCGTAGAGCCTCCCATTGCCGTTTCCGATGAAAACACGCCCCTGGTGGACGATGGCAGATGCGCGGAAACCGCGTGGATCATCCGGTGGCTGGAACGTCCACTTTACCTTAAGCGTCTTGACCTGTTGCGGGTCCGCCAGTGGAGAGTCGAACGGCTGCTGCGCGTCCCGCAGTCCACTGTGCCGGAAAGCAGGCCACTCCCGCGAACAGACTTTCGGATCACGGTCTCCACAGCCGGCGTTGGCGACGTAAACGAGATCCGCCACACAACGTCCCATCGACTGCACCACTGATATCTTCTCGCCTTCCTTTATCGCGCGCGTCAGAGCGACCTGGGCACCACCTCCATCCCCGATTTCTTCAGCCTCTGCGTAAATGCTGATCCTTGATCCGGGGACGAACTCCACTACCTCGATGATCGTATCACCCGGTAGCGGCTGACGAATCTTTGCGGCGGGCAGCTGGCTGCAGGGCTTCGCCGGCGTCTTCGGTCCCGGTGCACTGGCAGTACACAGTGCCTGAGTTGCCCAGTAGTTGCCGGTCCCCTTCCCGCGAGGGTTCAGTCCAATCTGTTGCGCACCGCCAGGAGTGGGCTGTCCCCCGACCTGGTTGGGATTCGGTATCATGTTGTCAGTGAACACCTTGATATCGGCACCGTTGAGCAGCGGACTCGATGCCGGCCCGCGCACCACAGCAACGGGGGCACCTTCATACACCGTGTCAACTACCGGCCCCGGCAATGAGGACGGTTGCGACTGCACAATCTCGGCGCGCGACCCCGGACTGACATCGCGGCAAATTCCGGACTGCGCGGTGATGCGTTGCCCCTTCCGAAACGCGGGGTTCACGAACGTATAGGCAAAATCCGCGTTACCACCTATCTCGGTTTTCGGACCGAAACCACCGCCCGCCAGCGGATCCTCGGCAAATACTTTCCACCATGCCCCAGGGATTACGTCGGCAATGCCGACTGCCCGCCCGCAATCGTAACAAGGCGCCGGATTCAACCGCGGCTGCGGCAGGCCTGCTGGATAGTCATCCTTGTAGGACGTGACCGTCACCGCATTCGAAGGCTTGCTTTTCACTCCACCCGCAACCTGGACAGCAGTGATGACTTGCCCGATTTCAAATGGCGTCGCTACCTTGATCGGCTGATTGGCGATCTCGGACGCAGTGGCCGAACCAATGGGATTTGGTTGGCCAGCAAGGTAGATCTCGATCTGCGCATCCGGAACGTAGCCGTTCACGACAACCGTCTGAGCGCATTCGTAGATCGGTCTTGTGAGCAGGACCGGCGAGACCACCTCCGGATTGTTTTGAAATCTTCCGCCACCCGGTTGCAGATGCGGGTCTCGCTCGGGCGCTGGCTGTGCGCTCACGACAGGGCAACCGACCATCATTGCGCTCACGATGATGGAAATGGCCAAACGAAACTGCATGCGCCCCTCCCTTTCCAAAAAAAGTGCTCTCAGTGCCGTGCTGGCGAAAGCACAATCAGTCGCGCGACAAAGGGGCGTTCCCCGCCAGTATTGTCGACTGCAATCCGCTGGTCGCTATCGAGCGCAATGACAGCGCCGGGACGCACCTGCTGGGACTTGCCGTCAACAATCAGAGTCGCTTCACCGGCCTCTACGTCCAGCATTGCACGACCAGGCGCGGCAAGTTCTTCGGAGGCTTTACGCGCACCGACCAGCAGGTCGATCACCTCGACAGTCCGACCTCCCGCGTCACCTTTGAAAATTGATCGGCTGAGCAGCCCGGGCACGAGTTGTCGATACCCGCCAGGCACGTCGACCTGAGCAAAGGCACTTTTGACTGGGACAACTATCGAGATTGATATGAGGACTGCGCCGCAACAACGGGAACGGATCGCCAGAAGCATATCATCCACCTAAATAAGAAGACCAAATCTTGCCACTTGACTGCAGGCCAAACCTTCAGACCTGTCGCATTCGGACATGCGGTATCAATGTTGGCTTCGAGTCAGAGCTACACACTTCTCGAGATAAAGCGCCTCTGGAAAAAAGGCCGGCTTACTTCCCTTGGTACCACTTGAAAACTTTTTTCGGCGCTAACAGAATTGCGGCTACATTTCGAAATCCTTTCGTTGATCCAAACTTGCCGAAGCCTAGAACTTGGAAAAGTGCCTTGGCCCGCGACTGGTATCCTCCCCGGAGCGACCACGATCTCGCCGGCGTAATCTTTAGCTCACGACTGTTTGTCGCACCTCCCGCTCGGGCATAAAGCTTAAGTAGCATTATTATTCGCTCACGCTTTTATAGATTTCAATCTAAAAGAGTGACAGCATAGCTTACTATTTTCGCGAGCTCTTACCTCCGCTCATAACGTTAGGACACTGAAATCGTCACGACGGCCTGGGCAACTTCCGCGCGGGGGCACAAACGAGGTGAGTAACCGCGGCACGACCTGTTGACTTAATGGCCTGCGCGCGCCGCCCAGATAGACACCGGACGCCGCTTGGCCTAACCGGGACACCCAAATAGGTGGTCTCTGCTTCTCCGTCCAAGTGGAGTGAAGCCCCCTCTTGAGGCCGGCTGGCACCGCTCACTTATCCGACAAGCAGCGGGGACGCCAGTACACCCAATCCATTGCCAGCCAGGAGGTGACCGACATGCGAGCGAGCGACATCCTGGATCATCTCGTCTCGTGATTCGACGGCGGCTCTCCGCCAGCAACGTTGCACCTGGTCGATGACATAACTGTTCCAGGGATTGTCGCGCTTTATGTTGGCGCGGTTGCCGGCATGTTCATTCAGGCGTTAATAATGGTGGATATAGCAACGGGGTGGGCGGAACGCTTTCCGCTCGTCGTGCGTGAAGGAGCTCTTGTGGTCGAGGCTCTCAAGCGCGCAGAACCTATTCCCCTGGCCCATTCGTGGGCTCGATTTTGATAACGACAGCGCCTTCATGAACGACGCGGTCGTGTCGTGGTGCTGTTCTCACCCTGTCGAAGTCCCTTGTTCCAAGGCCTACCAAGAGAAGGTCAGGCGTTCGTTTAATAAAAGAACTGCCCAGATTAGGGAGTGTTGGTTGCGGTCAGGGGTAACACTCGATTGCTTGCGATTTGATAAGAGGTCCAAGGTTTGCTGCATGCGAGGACGCTTACGGGCCATTTGATTAAGAGTGAGCCTCGACGCGAGAACATCAATAACTTACCGGCCGCACCACAAGGGTCAGCCTACCCAAAGTGACGTATTGTCGGGTTATCGGCGGACGAAAACATCGAGAACACGACGTATCGTCGCCGTCAGCCTCGCCATCGATCCGGATGCGGTGCCCGGTATCAAGAGCAATGTCGATGATGCTCTGGTCCTTTCGTTGACGCGCTGCCGTCGTCGTCAATGGCGCTTCGGCCACTTCCCGCGGCGGTGCGGACGATCCAATCTCGACCGCCACGAAGGCGCTATGAACTCGCTTCAGCGTGCTTGCAAAGCTCCTTGCGCCACCTGGACAGCTGACTCACATGAGGCCGGCCATGCGAGCCGCCGCGGAAACACTGGTACCGAGCTCACCGATGCTGCAACAACTCGCTCCTTCTCACCCAGCGACCAACGCGCCGCCGCTCTACCGATGTGATCACCTCCGCTCTCGAAATCGTCCTCGCGCTTCTCACGCTGGCGATTGTCTAATCAAAGTCGAGGTTGGAGGCGGCTTGACCGCTTCGTGACACCGGACGCGTGCGGTTTCGGATTGCATAGGCAGCAGATCAACTACTTGATCCTTATAACTAATTTTTCTGCTAGCGACAAGCTGTTACACAGCTATGTGCCGCCTTTACCGCCGACAGCCATTAGGGCCTCGATAGGCGTTCGATTGGTCGCCTACCGAGCGCGGAGGAACGCTCCAAGCGCTCCTCGTGGAAAAGTTGGGCTAACCGCCGTTTTCAACTCAGAATCACAGTACAATTCGAAGTTTGGTTAGATCATTCAACGGGGCGCAAATGGAAACGCAGGTAAGCTCAGCTCCGGATGCCTCTTTCACATCCGTCAAGACGGCCAAAGCGCTGGTTGCAGAACAAGCCAGCAACGAGATCGTGTTTGCAGTTGTCGGCTATGTCGGATCGGGCACGAGCGAAATCGCAACTACTTTGAAAACACTCCTGGAAAATCCGGCCCTGCCTGGCGGCCGGTATGAAGCTCACATCTTGAAGGCGCGCAAGGTCATTGAAGACTGGGCAATAAACTCCGGTGAGACCGTGCCGGTCACTCCGCAGAACGACCTAGCTACTACAACGAGATTTCAAGACCTAGGCGACAAGATGCGAGCAGGCGGCGATTACGCAATAGTTGCGAGACGTCTGGTTGATGTGATTCGCCTCACCCGCGCGGCTAAGCTTGGTATCAGTAATCCGGGCGAAGACCCTGTCCCTCCCGATGGTGTGCGAAGAGCCTACATACTCGATTCCATCAGGCACCCAGCAGAAGTCGAGCTATTACGGCGCGTCTATCAGGACGCATTCGTTTTGGTGGGAATTGTTTGCGAGGCCAAAGTTCGTCAGAACCGCATAGTAAATAAATACACAAATGCGGGCGCGGGAGATGCAGAGAAGTTCATGAAGAGAGACGCTCGCGATATCGAGAAGCATGGGCAGCGTGTCTCTGATGCTTTTCATATGGCCGATTTCTTCGTCGATAACACGACCGACCAATTTCTCGAAGGGCAAGAACCGAATCCTGATTGGGACATAAGCGATAATCTATCACGACTTATCCGAATCATGACCGTCGCAGACGTTGTTCGGCCGACCATTTCGGAAACCGCAATGCATGACGCATATGGAGCTTCCCTCCAAAGCGCATGCCTGTCGCGCCAAGTGGGTGCCGCACTCCTGGACGCCACGGGAAATATTGTCGCCACCGGAACGAATGAAGTGCCACGCGCAGGAGGGGGCGTTTACGGCGAATCCTTTCAGTCTCACCAGGACGACCACCGCTGTGTATTCCAAAAGGTCGGGAAGTATTGCAGCAACACAAGAGAACAAAATACCATCATCAACAAACTTATTGAAGACATTCCAGAGTTACACGCTCTCGACAATATTCGTAAAAATAAGCTGCGATTGGACCTGCGCGAGAGCCGCGTCGGCGACCTTCTGGAATTTAGTCGGGCAGTGCATGCGGAAATGGACGCTGTCTTTTCAGCCGGCCGGAAGGGCGTCACTACGATCGGGACCCGACTATTTGTGACGACATTCCCTTGTCACTATTGCGCCAGAGGCATCGTCGCCGCAGGCATTGATGAGGTGCAATACATTGAGCCGTATCCCAAAAGCCAAGCCCTATCACTTCATCCGGACGCGATTACGATCAACGCGAAGGACTGGAGGGAGCCAAGCAAAGGTGGAAATAAAGTGTTGTTTCGAGCCTTCACAGGAGTCGCTCCACGTCTTTACAAGCGGGCGTTCCTCAAAGATCGAGACCTGAAAGACTCAACCACAGGCAACTTTCAAATTGGATCGCCGGAATGGGGCTCGCCATGGCACCTTCATGGTGTCAGCTACGTGGAACTGGAATCAGCTCTAGTGAAGTCAAAATGATGGGCCGCCCTGTCAGACCAAAAGCTAATTTTCTTCGATTGGTCGACTCCGGCCCTGCGGAGCCCTTGACTGAAAACTCTTTCGCTCGACCAGCATGGCAAAACACCTTGTTTGCCAGCGCGAATCCTTCGCTGATTGTCATCGTCGACTGCGAGCATGTCACCGAACATGAGCTAACAACGACACTTGCCGGCTCGAAACCAAAGTACGTGTTAGACATTCGTCGCGTTCCCCGATTTGACATCGGTCGCCTTACGCGACGCGCTGCTTTTGTAGCGTTCCAGGCCGCTGGAGCACAATATATCGATTTGACGAGCATTCATCGCCAGAACAAATCTAGTTCAGCCCCCGACAGCATTGGACGAGCGATTAATGACGCTCTTTCTTTTTCGTCGAAAGATGGCGCGATAGCAGTACTGGTTGAGAACAATCAATTTTCTGAGGACTACATCACTGCTGTTTTGGACGCATTGCCTTCGGAGAACGATGAGCCCTGGGACGTGTTTAGAGTCCCGCTTGCTGCAAGCGCCGTACCAGCACCGAGCTATCGTGAAGTTGTCTTCATTAGTCATGCGAACCCGAAAGACAACGAATTCGCAGTATGGCTTGCTCAACAACTCACCCTTTGCGGATATTCCGTTTGGTGTGATGTGAACAACCTTTCGGCCGGCGACAGATTTTGGGAGGACATTGAGAATTGCATCCGCAATCGGTGCGCCAAAGTCATAGTGGTGTTATCGAAAACTTCGCAATCGGCCTCCGGCGTCCTCGACGAAATTGATCTAGCGATTCGGGTGGAAAGGGCATCTCAGCTCACGCGATTTGTTCTGCCAGTGCGACTTGATGATCTACCTTTCGCTGAAGTTCGTGCCAATCTCGGGCGAAAGAACATAATCGACTTCCATAAGAACTGGGCATCGGGACTTAAAGCGATCATAGATGCCCTTGCCCGAGATCGAGTGCCTCGGATAGACAGCGCGGGGCTTAGCGTCCTCAATTTTGGCGCGCAAAAGAACCACGCCAATCGCGTGATTGATCGACCCGAACGGTTGACGAGCAATTGGTTGGCGATCAGAAAGCTTCCGCCGTTCGTATACTATTACGACGTTGCGGCACCCCTAGAGCAAGTCGATGCGATAGCCGCCGCCATGCGAACGCCTTCGTTCAGGCATCTTCGCCTCATCGGGACGTTTTCTGACGCGAAGCAATTCGCCCTTTCCGATCACCCCGATATACTGACCGAAAGATACAAGGTCGGCATTGAAGACTTTCTGACTGGTCACTCAACGAATGCCTCTTCCGTGAAGCCACGTGAAGCGCACAACATAACGATCAGCATGTTGCGCCAAGCTTGGAACAAAGAAATGGCTGACCGAGGCCTCAGAAGCTTCGCCATGGCCTCCAACTCTCTTGCTTGGTATATGCCGTCGAATCTTTTGGACCGCAACACAGTCACCTTCCTCGACTCCGACCAGAAAAAGCGCAGGAAGGTGATGGTGAACTGGAGCGAGCGGAGAAAGGTCTTCTGGCATTTCGCGGTCGAGGCCCGCCCCAGCCTTGGACTTCAACCAAGATATACACTTCGCCAGCACGTGATTTTTACGGCTGACGGGCAGACACCGCTTGTCAGCAAGGAGCGGATGCATGTGCTGCGCAGGCGGTTTTGCAAGAGTTGGTGGAACGACCGTTGGCGCGATCTGCTCATTGGATTTGTGGCATGGCTAAATTCTTCAAACGGGTTGACATTGGACGCGAGCTTGCAGGTAGAGCTCGACCAGCAACTCCTAAGCTTCGTCTCCCCTGTGTCTCTCGAAAGTGATCAAGACATCATCGACGGTCACACCGAGACGGATGATGACGAGCTTTCGGATGATGACTTTGACGTCTCGGACGAAATGGACGATCTGGGTTCAGATATGCGGGATACTAGCGAAGCATGATTGAATCCGATCGGATTGAACTCGTGCCGGAGCCAAAACTAGAGTTTGGCTTTAGGCAACAATTGGAGGACCCCCGCGACGGTCTCTTCCTCTTCGGACCTATCGCTGATCATCGTAAGCCAGCCCAGATTCGTGCAGGGGTAATAGGGACGCAACAAGGCGTATCTATCTTCAGAGAATGGTTAAGGAAGGTTAGCTCGTTCATTCCCGCTCCGGCTAACAGTGCATCCCGCCAATTCGCGTTTCCAGGGTTTGAGGCCGCTTTCCGCACGCCCTGGCCAATAAACTCCGTTGCTGAGCTTGCCGTATCTGCAACCGACGTCGGAAACGCGATCCGCCAGAGTGACCGTCACAAAGCTATTTATGACACCGTTTCTCTGTTTGAACGTTCAATTAGGAGGCAACTCCGAGATGACGACGCGCAAGTGGACGTTTGGTTCGTCGTGATCCCGGACGAGGTTTGGCGACTTGGGCGACCGCTATCCAGACTGAGCAAAGCTGAAGCGATAATTTCCAAACCTTCGATGGGGGCCCGCGTCGCTCGGCGACTATTCCGCGAACCTTCGTTGTTCTCCGAGGAAATGAACGAAGCGGAGATGTACCGCTACGAATTGAACTTTCATCATCAGCTAAAGGCGCGATTAATTAGGTCGCGGGCTGTTGTTCAAGTTGTACGCGAGAGCACCCTTCTAGTAGGCGAAATTGACGACGCCTCCCAGAGGCGACTACAAGATGGCGCTAGCGTCGCGTGGAATCTCTGCACTACCGCCTACTTCAAGAGTGGGGGCCGACCTTGGAAGCTAGCCAACGTTCGCGAAGGGGTCTGCTATGTTGGGCTCGTCTTCAAGATGAACACGACGGATACCACTCAGGGCAACGCGTGTTGCGGGGCGCAGATGTTCTTAGACTCAGGGGATGGGCTAGTCTTTAAGGGAGCAATGGGCCCTTGGTATTCCGGCGAGACGAAGGAGTTTCATCTTCCTAGAGTTGAAGCACGGGCTTTGATGTCTAGTCTGCTTCAATCCTACTATGACGAGCACAAGCGAGAACCTGTAGAGTTATTCATCCACGGCCGTACTCGTTTTAGCGACGAAGAGTGGCAGGGCTTTCGCGAAGCTGTTCCCGAAAATGTAAATCTAGTCGGAGTACGGATAACTCGATCTCAGGAGATGAAGCTGTTTGCGACGGGTCGTTTGCCAATCCTACGTGGCACGACCTATCGGCTCAGCCAAAGGCGTGCATTGCTTTGGACGAGTGGTTTCATTCCCCAGCTTGGAACGTACCCCGGCCGTGAGACGCCGAACCCACTTCTTATAGAAATAACGCGGGGAGAAGCAAATCTTTCAACGGTTGTTGCGGACGTCATGGGCTTAACGAAGGTGAACTTCAACGCATGCCTCTTCGCTGATGGATTGCCTGTGACGTTGCGGTTCGCGGACGCTGTCGGAGAAATCTTGACGGCCGCACCAATCTCGGAAGGTGCTCCGCTGCCGTTCCGGCATTACATTTAGCGAAGAAGCATTCCTCGCTCCTCACACTTGGTACCCGCGAGGCCGGGCGAGATCAGCTCGGGGTCCCAACTATGAGCGGCTTCCTCG
Source organism: Bradyrhizobium shewense (assembly GCF_900094605.1). GTDB lineage: Bacteria > Pseudomonadota > Alphaproteobacteria > Rhizobiales > Xanthobacteraceae > Bradyrhizobium > Bradyrhizobium shewense. The sequence continues at coordinate 37,100 of NZ_FMAI01000016.1, forward strand.
TAGCAACGGCAAGCGGATCTCTCCCCGTGCCCGGTCAGTGGATTGGAAACAGCACAACGCGCCAATGCCTACCAAAACCGCCTAGCGCCGAAGCAAGAATCTAAGATCACCGAGGCTTTGCCTGTCGCGAATGCCCCCTATAACGAGCGCAGCGATGAGAGCGAAGAATAGCAGTGTGGAAATCTTACCTTCCACGCTGAAACCGGACCAGCCGACAGACACACGCTCGCGTTCGTGATGATTTTCATCTTGCAGTACCTCCCGCAAGGCCGTCGGCTAGTTAAAGCGAAATTAGCGATTCGGACAAGGAGTCAATTCTCCAGAGATGGCTCGCCTGTTGACACAGTCTAAGCGGGGTTATCTCGACCGGGGGCACGCTCGGCTCCAGGGGAACTATATTGAAGGACTTCAGCGCAAGCTTGGCTTTGAACGTTGTGACGTTGTTTCTCAGATAGTGCCTGTCAACAATCCTTCGCAATTCCTCAGACCGCAACGAAGACTGCGCACCGATGATAACTTCGGCTAGTTGAAGCTCGTTATCGAACGGCAGAAAATGTAATCGCCCTTCCTCGGTGCAATTCTCTAGCGGTACGAGGATGCGATGCTCGTTCTCGTACTTCCAGCTCGCGAACTTGGTTTCGATGATTGCGTCTTCTAAAGCCTGGTCGGCTGAGTCGCCTGAAAATTCGGTCATTCTCTCGGTGACGTACTTCACCTTACGCAGGATGTTGCGTTTTAAATTGAAGCCCAAGCAAATTCCGGTGTGCCTGGCGCCGTAGTGCGTCCACAGTACCGGGTCTACCCAGTCGCCGCTAAAGCAAACTGCGCCGTTCATTTCGTCGAACTCGCGTTTGAACTTGCTCATTGACTTCCGCAGGATCGAGTTCGCGAACTTCGGCGCTAATAGTTCGAATGGATCGTTCAGCAAGCTGAAGCGTGCCACCTTAATGCGGCCGAAAACGATATTGCTGAGCGCGTGCTCGGCTGAAGTGATATAGTATACCCGCTGATATTTTTTATCCGGCGGGACGGTAACGGCGGCGCTGCCCATTTTCGAATGGTAAGGCGGGTCCGTCCAAAATCGGCGTAGGTGATTGTTCAAAGGCATCGCTCTAAATCCAGGCGCTACGAAAGAGCCGCGCAGCCAACGCTGCATCAAATCATGGGGAAAGGCTGACTGCCAAGCGGTCCGATTGGGATTGCTAGCGGAAATTCATGTAGCGATGAGCTTAGATAACAGCGATCACCTGTGACGCTCCGCCGGCCAAAGCCGCTTGCAGGGTATCGTATCTGAGACGTGACCTCGTGGCGGCGGCTCGATGCTTTCCCCCCGTACCCCCTAGCCAACTTCTGAAGCCTTCTTCATCCAATGGAATGACGGGGGTTTCCGGCCGCGCCTCTCGCTGCATTCGCTTCGATCACACTAGCGCTCATCATCTTAAGTCCTGAGTCGATTTGACTCACGCCCTGCCTGTTGGCGAGCGATTCCGGCCTCACTAACAATGGTGTCTGTTAATGGGCAGTGAGAGCGGAAGCATGAAGGCGAAGCAACGGTTTGTCGCTTACTATCGAGTGTCCACGCGCAAGCAGGGAGCGTCAGGCCTAGGCCTAGAGGCACAGAGGATTGCCGTAGGTAACTATCTCGGCGACCGCACAGCGAAGGTGGTGGCTGAGTTCACTGAGGTCGAGAGTGGGAAGCGCAGTGACAGACCAGCCCTGGACCAAGCACTCACCGCAGCGCGGGTGCACCAAGCAGCCCTAGTGGTGGCTAAGGTGGATCGGCACACCCGATCGGTGGGCTTCCTGTCGAGGCTCCTGGAGGCAGGTGTTGATGTGAGGTTCGCAGACCTCCCCGCCGTTGAGGGACCCATCCTAAAAGTCCGAGATCTACCTGCATTCCGATCGCTCACGGCGCCGAAGATGGGCCTCTCTTTTAGCGGGTCCGAATTGCCTTCAAAAACTCGCCGCCTGGCCAAAAGACGATCTCCTAGAGTTAGCGGTTGCCGGCGCACACGATCTGAAGCGCTTGGCCGAGCAGATCGCCAACATTAGTGATGTCCCTGATGCGCCGGATGTCCCCTTCCGACCTCGATCGAGGCCGCCCTTGTCGTCATTCGTCGCCTTATCCCATTTCCCTATGGATTCATGGGAAATACCCTCGAAATCGGCGAGTATGATAGCTTATAGTCGCGTCTTACGCGTACAAGGGGGGTTCTCGGTGCAGGACAGTTCGGTGGAAAGAGCCAGATGGCTCCGCGATTTGCTGCGCTTTTTGCCTCTGCGCAGCCAATTCGTGCTCTCCGGCAATACGCGGGACCTCCAGATCCACGAGGTCGGTCCGGGTGAGATGACCGCAGCGCCGTTATCGAGGGTTCTGCCGGACGTTTTAAAGGCAGCTGGTTATGGGCGGATCGCATGGTTCGATCTTCTGAACGGATTTCGGGACATTGAGCCGGCCGACGGAAGCTACCTCACTCAACTGGGTCTAGTGCCGACTGCTGGCACAGCGGCGGGCGGGATCGATCTGTTATCGACGACGCTCGAACGGCACGTCATGGCTGAAGGCCTGCCCTCCGCCCTTATCGTCGACTTTGCCTCAAGACTGATCGCTCGAAACGAGGCCTTATCACCTGCCGAGCACCAGCTTTTCGCCCGGGCGCTGATCCTGTCTCATGCGGCGCGGCCGCGTCCGGCGGGCGATAAGCGGCTGCCCTTCTTCAATACGGTCGTCTGGATCGTCGACAAGGAGGGTGACCTGCCCGATTGGTTCCTGATCGGAAACCCGAAGATCAGACACGTGCCCATCGGGCGACCGGATCATCTTGCGAGAAGGAGCATGATCCGCTCCCTTGTCCGAAGTCTGCCCGGCGCGCAGAACGCGGACCAATCTGAGCTCGAAAAGTGTACTCAAGGATTCGTGGACGAGACTGAAGGCCTTCTGTTGCTCGACGTCAGCGCGGTTGCGCAGCTCGCCCGCAGCGAAGGCGTGCAGTTCGATCGGATCGGGGATGCCGTGCGGCGCTTCAAGGTGGGCGTGACTGAGGATCCCTGGCGCAAGATCAGTCGCGACAAGATCACTTCGGGTGAAGAATTCGTCAGACGCCGCGTCAAGGGACAGTCCCACGCAGTCACGCATATGCTCGATATCGTCAAGCGCGCGGTGACGGGGATCGGACCATCGCCGCGCGGCGGCCGGCCAAGAGGTGTCGTCTTTCTTGCCGGGCCGACCGGTGTCGGCAAGACGGAACTCGCAAAGACCATCACCAGCCTGCTTTTCGGCGATGAATCTGCGTATATCCGCTTCGATATGTCGGAGTTCAGTGCCGAGCACTCGGACCAGCGGCTGATCGGGGCACCGCCCGGCTACATCGGGTATGACGTCGGAGGCGAGCTCACGAATGCGATCCGTGAAAAGCCGTTCAGCGTTGTCCTGTTCGACGAGATCGAAAAGGCCCATCCGAGGATTCTCGACAAGTTCCTGCAGGTCCTCGACGACGGCGTCCTCACTTCGGGACGAGGCGATCGTGTCTATTTCTCCGAAGCGTTCATTGTCTTCACCTCGAATTTAGGCATCTACGTACCCGGGCCATCTGGTGAGAGAATTGCCAACGTCACACCCGAAGAGACCTTCGAAGCCGTGCGGAGAAAGGTCCGAAGCGAGATCGAAAAGCACTTCAAACAGGTCCTCAACCGGCCCGAGATATTGAACCGGATCGGAGAGAACGTCATCGTTTTCGACTTCATCCGGACCGAGGTCGCAAACGAGATTTTCGATCAGATGGTCGACAATCTGCTCAAGGACGTCAGCTCGCGGCGCTATGACGTGACGTTGACCGGAGCTGCCCGGGAGGTCCTTCGCGGCCTGTGCCTTTCTGATCTTTCAAACGGCGGCCGCGGCATCCGCAATCAGGTTGAATTTCACCTTATCAACCCACTGTCGCGAAGTCTCTTCGATCGCGGAGCGGAAGCTGGACACAGATACAGGATTGAACAGATTCGCCCTGGGCCATCGACCACGATCGATCTCGTGAGCGAGCAGTCCCCATGAGGATGGTCAATCTGTCGCGCATCCATTTTCCGGTCACAACTTTGGGGCCGGGCCGAAGGATCGGGATCTGGCTTCAAGGCTGTTCGATCCGCTGCCCAGGATGCATCTCCATGGACACCTGGGCGCACGGACGAGGAACGACGACCGTAGAGGAAGTTGTCGAGGCAGTCTCGCCGTGGCTGTCGACCGCCGACGGGATCACGATTTCGGGTGGCGAGCCCTTTGATCAGCGCGAGGCTTTGTTCGATCTTTTGGCGCGGCTTAGAACTCGAACGAAGGCGGACATCCTGGTCTTTACCGGCTACCGGTGGACCGCGATCTCTGAAGCGCTAGCCACATCGCCATCTCTGATCGACGCGATCGTTTCCGGCCCATTCGATATCGATGAAAAGCAAACCCTAGCGCTTCGTGGCAGCGACAATCAGGAGCTGCACCTGATGACGCCCCTGGGCCGCGCCCGGTTCGCGAGTTTCGAGCGGCCGATCGACGAAAGAGACCGCACCTTCGACGTTATGTTCGACGATAATGGCGACGTCTGGCTTGCGGGCATTCCGGCTCGCGGCGACTTCCGCCGCCTGCGAAATATGCTCGAAAGCGGCGGATCGACGCTGAGAATTTCGGAAGATACACGTTTCCCCTCTATTTAGAATTTTGCTGATGATCAGACTTTGCCCGAACTGCAATACCGAACGCCCCGTCAGCGAGATCTTTTGCGAAGGCGCGTTGAACGGCCAAACCTGCGGCTGGGACCTATCGGCGGTCGATATAACGCCTGCGGCATCGGCGAGACCAAGGCCAAATCCAGCTGTAATTCCTCTTCCGAGTACCCCGACCTGCCGAAACGGTCATCAGGGCTCTCCTGGCGACCTGATCTGCAGCCTATGCGGCGAGCCGATCATCGACCGGAGCGAGGCACCCTCACCGACCGCGCCCATTCCGGCACCACAGCCCGCGCCAGCGGCCGGCCACGAAACGGTCGTGGACGGTTGGCATCTGCAGGATCGGATCGCCTCGTCCAGCACAGTTCGCGAGCGCTTCGTCGCCACGCGCGCCTCAGACGGACAGCGAGGAATACTTACGCTTTACGCTATAGGCTCGGAACCGGACCAAGCCATCTACGATTTGCTCTTAAAGCTTCCTCGAGATCACGTCCCGGAATTCTTCGCAACGGGTCGCTGGCAAGATCGCGCCTACGAGGTCGCGGAGGAATTCAAGGGGGGCACTCTGGCGGATTTTGCCGTCGATCCAGGTGATCCGGCGTCTCTTGCAACATTGGTCGGCGAACTCGCCAAGGCCGTTCACGCTCTCACCGAGGCCGGATTGCGACATAGGGATCTGCGGCCGTCCGTGGTCTTCGTGCGGTCAAAAGAGCCACTTGACCTCGTCATCGGGGGCTTCGGCTCGGCACGGCTCTCCGAATTCGACCTCGATATCGTGTCTCCGCTTGAAACCACTCGCTATATGGCCCCCGAGGCGATCGCCGGCGGGGTCGCCCCGGCGTCCGACTGGTGGAGCATGGGGATGATCTTGTTGGAGAAGATCACCCAAGGCGCGTGCTTCGCAGGCATCAATGAGCAGGCCTTTCTGATCCACATTCTCACCAACGGCGTACACCTCCCCGAAAATCTGGATGAGCGGATCAACACGTTGCTGCGCGGCCTGTTGGCGCGTGACAGGCGTCAGCGTTGGCAGTGGAAGGAAGTTCAGGCGTGGCTACGCGGAGAAAGCGTATCAGCGCCAGCGCCCGATACCGCGGCCGACACAGAGGGGGGAAGCTCGATTTCGCTTGGCGGCAAGCAATATCGATCTGCTAACATGTTCGCATTGGCAGCGGCGGAAGCTGCGAACTGGGACCAAGCCAAGGCGCTTGTCCTCAGGGGCGCCGTTGCAAGCTGGACTTCGGAGGCCGGCTTCGAAGCGGCTGTTGCGGCAGGTCTTCGGCAAATTCTGCGGACTGAGGACCTTCAGGAGGATTTGAAGCTCTCCATCTCACTTAAAACCCTCAATCCGTCGATGCCTCTGATCGTCAGAGGCAATATCGTCACACCGGGTTGGCTGCTGGACCACCCGAGCGACGGGTACAGTCTGATCACAGGTCCTGCACCCGACCTGCTGCGGAAGATCGATCCGGACGATTGGCTCTGGCGCCTGAAGGTCCGCTCGGACACGGTTCGTAAGCGACTGGACCAACTCGAAATCGCGGTCGACGAGGATGCTCTGCGCGTTCACCTGCTGTCCACCTCTATGGCCCGCCTGGCTGCGCTCTGGGAAGAACGGCGAAAGTTTTTCCCCGATACCGACCATGCCGGCGTAGCAGCGCTCACTGAGCGGCGCATTTCGGCGGAAGAAGACCTCGTCATCCTGCTCAGCGCGACCTCTAACCAGTTCCGCTCGGTCGCCGAGGTCATCGAAGAAGCAGAAAAGGAAGCGTCGACGGCCGGGCTCGGCAACTTTTCGGCAGAGGAGGCGACAATGCTCCTCAGCCGCCCGCGTCGCGAGATCTACCAGGCGATTGACGAGCGCATTCAAAACTTCGCCAGATGCGGCATCAAGGACGTCGACGAGTGGGCGGATCAGTTTCGGCTGGACAGACGGATGCCCTTAGGGCGCTCGCTTGCCCTTCTTTGTGTGCCCGCCGAGACGTGGAGAGCGCTTCCGAAGCAAGGCTATGTGTCGACGATCTTGGACTTCTTCGCCAAGCGGATTTCAGGCGGCGTATTGCGCGGGCCACTGACGCGCATGCTGATCGGCAAATCAGCCAGGATCGATCTCACCGAGCTCAATACATCCAGAGTGCCGGCAGCTGAAATTCTCGACCAGCTGCTTGGTCGTACGAACCGGACCGTGAACGTCGATCCGGCGGCTTTCGCCGATGGCGACGGGCTTGAGCGAAGGTTGCGCTCCTTGCACTCCCATGCATTGCTCTACCGGCGCGATACCGGCATCGATGGCCTGTTCATGGGATTTCCGTTCCTGATCATGCGCGATCATCGGCCGAACGCGAGACCGCGGATTGCGCCGGTCCTGCTGTGGCCGGTGCGCGTCAATCCGGAGGTCGGAAACCGCGGTCATGTCTCTTTAGGTTATGGGCGCGAGAGAAATCCCGATACCGAGATCGAGCATGTTCTCGTCAATCCCGCACTCGAAGGAATGGTCGGCGTCCCCGAGGCGAGACGTTGGCAGGAAGCGGCCAACGAGCTCCTGACCCATGCAAGCTTGTCCGTCCAGGCGGTAATGGACGCTTTCAGCCGATTGGCCAAGCCTATCGGCAACGAATTGACTGCTCTTCCCGGAAAGGACGTCGAAGTCAGCGCGCAAGAACGGCAGCTGGTGCCAGCAGCCGTGCTGTTCCATCTGGCCTTCATGGGCCAGGCGGTGATGAAGGATCTCGAGACGCTCCGGGGCTTGCCGCCGACGGCCACAGCACTCGAGGCCGCCCTGCGCCTGAACGAGCAGCAGGCGGCGCCTTCGGCATACCCTCTAGTGAAAGAGGCCGACCGGTACTTTACTGCGGATAGTGATCCCTCGCAGGAGGCGGCCGTCCTCGAAGCACGTCAGGCCCCGGGATTGGTGATCGAAGGACCTCCCGGAACCGGCAAGAGCCAGACCATCGTCAACATGGTCGCGGACGCCATCGGCACGGGAAAATCGCTCCTCGTGATCTGCCAGAAGCAGGCCGCTCTCGAGGTGGTCCGCAAGCGCTTGGATAAGGAACGCCTGACGGATCGCTTCGTCATGATCACCGATGCGCATCGCGACCGTGAGCCGATCGTCGGCTCAATCCGTTCGCAGGTCCAGGCTTTGCACAACCTGTCTCCCGGAGGGTCTCCGGCCTGGAAGCGAGAGCGCGATCGCCTCGCGGCCCGCATCGAGACGCTCGAGACAGAGCTGGATCGTCGCCAGGATGCACTTCATTCCGAGGATGATCGAACCGGGTTGTCCTATCGAGCGCTGCTCGGCGAACTGCTCGAGATCGAAGAAGGCAGCCCGAAACCCGTTGACGCTCCGGAAATCCGCCCGTTGCTGGCAGATCTACATCCCGCGGACGTGGCGAGGATGGAGGAGAATTGCGGCCCGCTCGCGAAATTCTGGCTTCCGTCGAAATTTGAAAACAATCCTCTGTCCGCCCTCAAGCCCTTCAATCCCGATCGAGGAACCGCGGCCGCGCTAGCCTTGCACCTGCAGGCATTTTTGCAAGCCGACGCGCGGCAGGAGCAGACCGATGCTGAGACGGCGAATTGTCTGAAAATATCGGATGCGGCGGAATTTCAGTCTTGGCTCGCCGAAGCGGCTGAGCTCCGCTCGATCAGCGATTCGGTCTGCGCAAATCTCGCGCGATTGCGGCCGCTGTTTCGGAACGTCGAGGATGGGACATCGGAAGCAGCGCGCATTCTGGAGGGCCTATCGGCGATGAAAGAAATTTTCTCGTCGCTCGACGGCCCATCCTACAAACCGAACTTTTGCTCCAAGCTCATCGCCTTCAATGAGGAAGAGCTCTGCTCTGCCGGGGAACTCGCGGGCCAAGTTCGCTTGCCAGCAAGCGCCCTACAATGGCTCAACCCGCTCCATTGGTTGCGAACGCGCCGTGTACGCCAGCTCCTTGCGTCATTGCAGCTCCCGCAAGATAACGACGCCATCAGCTCGTTGTATTATGCGGTCGAGCTCGAATTGGCCATACGCCAGCCAAGGCACGAACTCGAGCAATATTTCATGGTCCTGTTCGGCCGCGCCCCCAATCTGGATTCGTCGCCTGGTAAGCTCGCCGATTTCGCCGAGCGCCTCGCCTCGTTCCTCAATGGTCTGGGAGGCCACAATTTGCTTATCGATCGGTGCCCGAACCGGCTTGAGCTGGAGAGAGCGCTCTCGGCCGGAACGACTGAGGAGCTCGGCACGTTCTTTGAGCTGGCTGAACTCGCGCTCAGAAGGCATGACACGCGAGAGGAGAGCCGCGCCGCATTGGACCGGCTCACGACCTATTTCGACGAACTGTGGCTTGGAGTGAGATGCTCGGCGATCGAGAATGGTCGCTCTAATGCGAGCGCCATTGACCAGATCGTGCAGGCTCTGCCGATGCTGAGCAGCTACCAGGAATATCGACTTCGCTCTTCGCGCCTGGACGACAGGGAGCGCGCCATTTTCGCCACACTCAGGTCCAGAGAGTCCGAGCTTTCGGAACTGGCTTCCGAAGACCTCGACGCCAGCATTCGCGCCGCTATAGGACGCGAGGCCCGTTTAGCATGGAAGGCCGATATGGAGGGCGCAAATCCTGACGTCTTGTTCGACGCGGACGAGCTAGGTGCCAAGGTAAAATCGCTTGCGCAAGCCGACGCGCAGATCCGGCAGTACAACCGGGATCTTCTGGTCCAAGGTATCGACGCAGCAAATGTGCGTCCGACCAGCGAGTGGGACGCGATCACCAGGCTGCGTGGCCCAAGAGCGCTAAGATTGCGTGAATTCATCGATCGCGGTACTCCGCTCGGCCTTTTCGCGCTCCGTCCGGTCTGGCTCATGACGCCAGATGTCGCGAGCCGCGTGCTGCAACCTCGCGCGGGACTCTTCGATACCGTCATCTTCGACGAGGCCTCGCAGATGCCAGTTGAGTATGCGCTGCCCTCCCTGTTCCGCAGCAGGCTCGTCGTCGTCAGCGGCGACGAAAAGCAGATGCCGCCGACCTCGTTCTTCGCCAGCAAGGTCGAGAACGACGAAGCGGCAATATTCGACGGTGAAGAACCTGAAGAAGGAGCCAGCGAGGAGGAACGCGAAGCCTTCGCGGAGACGTGGAATCGCAGAGAGATCAAGGATTGTCCTGACCTCCTCCAACTCGCCCGCTCCGTACTTCGGACCCGTACTCTGCAAGTGCACTATCGTTCTAAATATCGAGAGCTGATATCATTCTCGAACGCATCGTTCTACGCCAACGGCCTTAGCGTCCCCGTTCGCCATCCCGTAGAGACAATCCGCAGGCTCAAGCCGATCGAAGTCGTGCGCTCGGACGGCACTTACAAGGCCCAGACGAACCAAAAGGAAGCCAGCGATGTCGTACAATACCTATCGGAGCTTTGGGAGGATTCATCGCCACCGTCGGTCGGTGTCGTCACATTCAACCGCAAGCAGGCCGACGCCATAGAAGATGCTTTGGAAGATCGCGCCGAAAACGACGCAGCGTTCCGAGAGGCATTGATGCGCGAGCGCGAACGTATCGAGCATGGCGAGGATATGGGCTTTTTCGTCAAGAACGTGGAGAACGTGCAAGGCGATGAACGTGACATCATCGTTTTTTCTACGACATTCGGCCGCAACGAACACAGCGTTTTCCGCAAGAGCTTCGGCGCGCTAGGCCACGCTGGCGGCGAGCGCCGCCTGAATGTCGCGGTAACACGTGCGAGAGAAAAGGTGGTCATCGTCACATCCATGCCGATATCAGAGATATCGGACCTGTTGACGAGGCGGAGTGGTCCCAGGGTGCCGCGCGACTATCTGCAAGGCTACCTGGAATATGCCAGGACGGTATCCGATGGTCTTGCAGACTCCGGAAAGACGCTCCTGGACCGGATGGTAACCGAACCACGTCCCCACCACGAAGCTGGACGTCATGAGGACGACGGCTTCACCAGGTCCGTCGAAGCCTTTCTGGAAGCGAATGGCTATAAGCCCAGTCGGGCCCGCGATGGCGGCGCATTCAGCCTTGATTTTGCCGTGACCGATCCCCGGACCGGCCTCTACGCCATAGGCGTGGAATGCGATGCGCCGCGACATCATTTGCTTCAAAGAGCTCGTGCTCGCGAGATCTGGCGTCCCAATGTGTTGGGAAGAGCCGTTCCTTATGTCCATAGAGTTTCGTCGTATGCTTGGACTCATGCTGGAGAAGCCGAACGCCTCCGGCTCAAGAACGCTGTCGAGCACGCGCTTCGTGGGGGAGGACTGCAATGAGCGGACCTAAAGCCTTCAGGATCGTTACCCGAGCCGAGATCATCGCCATCTGCCATCGCAACCTGGCGCGGCTTGACGCCGCAATCGAAAGCTGGACCTCCGCCGGCAAACGCAACGGGACCATTGAGCAGAAGGACATCGACAAAGTCATAGTCCGGCGAGATGAGCTTCGTCGCCTGCTCGAGGCCGATCGTTTCATCGAACTCCAGAAACAGGTTGCCGCTGAGATCGCCTTCCTTCAGGCGGATACCGAGCGCCGGGTTGAAAGAGCTGCCGAAATGGCGGCCCGTTCGAACCGCGAATTCAGGCGCTCGAAAGCGGCAGCCGAAGCGCTGCTGCAGAGGCTGCAAGCTTTGAAAGTCGAAATTCCCGCCGACATTCGAAGCGAGCTCAGTGGCTCGACCGGATCTACCGAGCGCTTGGAACCGGCCATGGCAAAAGCGCTGCTGCTGCTTCCTTTTCGGGCACAGGATAGCGCGACAGACCGCCAACGCGAGCTTGCTACTCGCCTGGGCGCGGGCGAGCGCCGTGACACCCTGCGGGACTGGATTGCCGGGCAAGCTCAGGAGATGGAGGATCCCGCCTTGGGACGCGTCGATGCTCTTCTCGGCGAGTTGCGTGGGCTTGGCATCGATCCCTCCACATTCTCGGACCGTGTCGCGCAGTTGGAAGCAGAGCCTGCGGCTCGAAGATCGCTTATCGCAGATAGCCTTCTGTTGGACCTGGCCGCGGCCGTAAAGGACGGCCGCGCCAACGGCCGACTAGCGGACGAGCTTCGGGCGCGACGTGCCGAGCTTTCCGTGATGAAGTCAGCAGAGGCTACCTCGCTGCTGACCGAAATCGAGGAAGCCCTCGCCTCTCCATTGCCCAGCAATGGGCAAGACCTCGTCAAACGCGCCGACCTTCTCATCGAGGAAGAATTCAAGGCGATGGCGGCCGAGGAGCGCAGGCGCGCGGTGCTCGAAGGTCTTGCCGGTCTGGGATACGAGGTGTCCGAGGGAATGGCGACCGCCTGGGTCCAGAACGGTCGGATCGTCCTGCGTAAAGCGGCCAATCCTGGCTATGGAGTAGAGCTCTTGGGCGGATCGAGATTTGATCTCCTCCAGGTGCGGGCCGTCGGTATCGGCAGCCCGGCCGAAGCTCGCGACTCCAACCGTGATCGTGACATGGAAACGATCTGGTGCGGTGAGTTCGATCGCCTGAGAGCGTTGGTCGCTAAAGCAGGTGGGCACTTTGCAATGGAATTCGCAAGGCCGGCCGGCCAATTTCCTCTCAAGATCGTGTCAGCTCCGGATGTAAGCCACGGAGCGGAAGTTGTTGAAAGTTCATATCGAGCACTATCAATCAACCCGCTCAATTAGCAATTTGCAAGAATCCAGCTACTGACCTAACAGAGATCATCTCGCGCATGTCCGCGAAGATCACACAGCCCGAAGTATTTCTTTCGCGCAGTCAAGAGCTGTTGCGGCAACTCCTTTATAGCCGTCCCTTATGATCAGACTGTCTATTGCCCCGCGCACAAATTCGGATTTAGCCTATCGATCTGAGCGATGGTTTCGATCACGTTCCTTTCGATATGGGTTCACCTCGCGGATCAGTTCGGCGGAATGATCGACGCTCGCTGCAGCCATATCAAAGAAATCTCGCGGTTTGATATTCGCTCCACGAAAGATGATCACCACACCTCGCAAGATCTTCGCTACGCAATCGCTTTGAATTGCTTGACGGCAGTCTGCCATTTCGCTCGACGAAACGCTCATGCCTTAAGTCCCATCCTGTAACGCAGAAAAAACACTGGATCAACGCGAAGAACTGCGGCTGAGCCTCTCATCCGATTGGACACGCCGGGCTGCATTTCATCCCGGCCCTCACCCTAGAGAGTTCTAGCGCGTTATCCGAATATCGCCTGCGTCTTCTGGCAGGCGCCGCTCGCCATCAAAGTCATTGTGCGAGAGCAGCGCTCCCAAACCGAACAGAACCATGCCGTCAGCCCAGGTGAGGATGGCGGTGACAAAAGCCGAAGTGCCGATCCCAAACGAGCTAGCCCAGCCAAAGAGAGTGCCCGCATTGAAGAGAAGGCCGATCACGCACCAGAGCAAAACAGCGCAGTTAGAAAGCCCCTTCCGGGACCCTGGCGGCTTCGTAGCTGAAACGTTCGGCTCCCATTGTTGCCCACGCGTAAAAAGCGCCCCATCGAATGGTCGCGCCTCGAGTCCTGCCTCTTCGCTTGTTATCGATGAGTGCCGTAACGGTTGCCAGTTCTCGAATTGACATAAGTCCCGCCACGGTGTGATGAGCCGGATCCGCCCAAATAGCTGCCGCCATGACTGCTAGTGTGATGTCCGCCGCCGTAGCTGACGCGCCCTCCATGTCCTCCGCGTGCGTTTGCTTGTCCGATCACGCCGAGCAGCAACAGACCGGCAGCTATTGCAATCAACTTCATATTTTGCCCGCCCCTTTCGAATGTGCAAGCGTATCCAAGCGCGGCCGATGCGGGATTACAACCTTTGATACGGCGCAAATATGCAGCTTTACGCCGGGAACAGCGGGAGCGGAGCCGTTTTCCGGCGCGAGCAAGGCGCGCCCTCGTCCCCGAAACTTCTCGACCTCCAAATGGAGTTTGAACGCCCAATCCGATCGAGCAGAAATACCGCAGATGAAGGACCCGCTACGCTGATTATCATCATGGCCGCGATGGTAACGTAGGCCTGCTACTTGCTTGGAGCCAACATTGACATCGCAGAAAATTTCCACCCAGTCGACTGCTGCAACCGATCGGGATCTAATCTTCGTCGTGATCGAGCGTCACCGCGAGCTGTCGGCGCATTACGACGCGGCCTTGTCCGTATCGGCGAAGCTCAATGGGGGCGCCGGGTTCGATGCCGCCGACGAAATCAGCAGTCAAAGGAACCATGCTCTCGCGGAGCATGCGAATGTGCTCATCCGTTCAGCGCCGACTACAATCGCGGGCGTGATTGCTCTGACCCGTTACGTCGGCAGCCTACGAGAGTGGGAGCTTCCCGATGATGATGCATGGTATCGGGTTTTCTTAGAAGTGCTGGCAGACGCGATCGATGGAATCGCCATGGCGCAGCGGCTTGGGCGAGACGGGGATTAACATGACCCTCGCCTTCATCTTCCGCGGCATACTTTTCTGGGGAGCCATTGCTGCGCTACTCTACCTCCTGTGGAAGTTGCCCTTCTGAAGCTCGACGATTAGGGACTCGCCCGAGCCAGTGTCGAGGCAATCAGGAGCGGCGGCTTTTCAAAATCGCCCGCTCCTGGAACATGGCTGAGATATCAGTTTCGGTCGCCCTGCCCGAAGCTGATCCGTCCTGAAATCGTCGACCGCGGCACCGGGGGGATTATGCTGAGGCCGTATCGATGCTTCTCGGACAAGCCGGAAGCCGATTCAGAACACCGATGAACCTGGCTTGGTTCCTCGGGGCCTGACGTCCTCAGCCAATGCGGAGATGTTCCGCGCTTATCTTGAGAACGTCCGGCTTTCAGCTCGTACCTGACCCGGGCGCCTTCCGCGAGGTTGGTGTACCCGACACGGCGAATCGTTGAGAGGTGGCTGCGCGCGCCACTTTCCTCCAGCCATTTAGAGAAGCCGGCTGCGCATCGACTGAACGAAAGTGGCGTTGATATGTCGGCCCGGGTATGCCACTCAAACACACAGAATGGTAAAGAACAACTATCGCGAGTTAACGCGCGACCTTATGCAGCCTTGGTTCTTATCGAAATTGGTCGAATCAAATGTCTTTCGAGCATGACGTTTTTGTAGCTCACTCAGCGGGTAAGCTCGATCAAACCTTAATCGAAATGTTTTTGCCAAAAGGGCAGATCAGGAACATCGAAGGACCGATGTGGGATTACAAGGTGGGCTTCTGTAATCCTAAAGCGACCGTTCACGAAGAAGCCCTACTGTGCTGCGAACTGCTCAACGATATTGCTGCTCTGTACAATGCCTTCGGAGGCTACCTAGTTGTAGGATTCAAAGACGAGCAAGCTGCTCATTTCCGACGCTTCCTCAATAAGGACGACTTCGACAAGCTTGCAGACCGGTACCTAAGGACCTACCTCCCTATCGCTCCTTTCCATACGAAGTCGCAAATTGGCGGGGATGTCGCAAACGTTCTGATTATTCACGTTGCCAAGCGAGCGGTCGGACCGCCCATTGCCTACAAGCGGAACTCTGCGTTGCGAGAGGATAAGAGTTCGGTCTTCAAGACCGACGATATTCCGCTGCGGTACGGTTCAAGCACCCTGATCATCAATCAACGACATGACCTATTGATCTTTGCCTTCGGGGATCGAAAGGCTGACGTCGGAGAACTGCCGGGGCCGTTGAATGAAATCGATAACAATCTGCCAGCCC
The DNA here is from genome assembly GCF_900094605.1 of Bradyrhizobium shewense. Lineage (GTDB taxonomy): Bacteria > Pseudomonadota > Alphaproteobacteria > Rhizobiales > Xanthobacteraceae > Bradyrhizobium > Bradyrhizobium shewense. The sequence goes on from NZ_FMAI01000016.1 coordinate 52,459, forward strand.
GCGACCCCAATTTGATCGAATTTATTGGCCGTCGCGAATATCTAGTTCAACTATGGAATTGGCTCGCCGACGTTCGCAATCCTGTCAAGGTTCTCACCGCGCTGGGCGGCACCGGAAAAACCGCGATTGCCTACGAGTTCTGCGAACAACTTGTGAAGTCGAGGTCGGAAGCATTCGCAAAAGTCATCTGGCTGACTGCAAAATCGCAAACCTATGCCGCGATGCTTCAGAAGTACGTTAGTACGACCAGAACAGACTTTACAAACATCGACACTTTCTTGGATGCATTTTTGCGGGAACTAGGTTGCCTAGACTCCGATTTTGAGGAGTTCGATCTCCTTGAAGACAAATTAGACTTTGCTAAGGAGATCGTCTGCGACGTTCCAATTCTGCTTGTCATCGATGACTTGGATTCATTGGACCAAGATAAGCAAATCGAACTGTATTCGCGTATTGCCCAGTTATTCGACCAAGCACTTTCGAACAAACATCCTAGTCGGGTTCTGTTTACATCGCGACTGGAGCCCAACGCGGGCGCAAATCGGCTCATACGCATCGCTGGCTTTTCAACCGAAGAGTCATTGGATTTCACTACATCTCTAATAGGCCATCTCGCCGGAACTAACACTTGGGGTCCTGAGGTTTTGAGTTGGATGAATGCAATTCAAAATGCGTCGAAAGGATCGCCGATTTTCATCGCATCGATACTGAGACTAATCAGCTTTGGCGATGACGTGGAAACTGTGATCAAAAATTGGTACGAAAGGGATGGTGAGGAGGTCCGTCGATTTGCGTTCAAGAGAGAAATTGACAGTCTCAGCTACGCCGATCTGCGGGTGCTATACGTCCTTCAATTGATTTCGTCGTCCACCTTTGAGGAGTTGATGGACGTTCTCTCTGAAGACCGCCAGGCATTGCAGGCGTCTCTTTTGAGAGTTAGTCAATTTCACCTATTCGCTTCTAGCGGAAACCCCGCCACGGGCGCTCAAATCAGTGTGCCCGAGCCAATTCGCCTCATGGTAAAGATCACAGAGGAGCGCCTGAGCGACAGCGACGCAGACGAGCTAAAGAAACGAACTGCGACTGCCGTTGGCAGAGCCAAGGATGGTCAAAGTGAACTCGGTCAGCGACTGCGTGGCATTTCGCTCCTGTGGACGCGCAAGCGGTTTTCCGAAGCGTTGGCTGAGGCTCGACGTGCCACAAAGGATTTTCCCGGAAGAGGTGAGGCAAGCTTCGCGCTTGGCAGAACCTATCTCCTCCAAACTCCACCCGACTACGACAAGGCAGATGAAGCTTTTAAGGAGGCTAGTCAGAAGAAATTCTCCTCCCGAAGTCTGCTCGAATACTGGAGTCTAACGCGACTAAAAAAAGGAGATATCAACGGGCTCCTTAAAATCACAGGACCATTCTTGGCGCCTAATCTCTCCGGCGCAGCCTTGCTTTACCGATTGGCCGGTTTTTATCGGCTCGCCATCACGCGCGAAAAACAACGAGATTACCCCGTGGCGTTGAGAGATTATCAAAGATTGATGACAGAAGCCGGAAACGCCCTGAGAGAACAGCGAACGGAGCCCGTCACGGCCTACGTGACACGGTTAGCATCTGTCGTGCCCGATTACATGGTAGACATTGCTTATCGGTACTACCAACGTGAGAGTGTTGACAGAATTTTGGAGCTGGCGGCAATTTCGACTCAGGAAGGATTTCCGCCGCTGCAAACGATGAAGAAAATTCTGTCCGATGTATACGCACAGTCTAACCGAGCCGCGACGATTACCGCGTTGCGCAAGAGAACAGACCAATGCTTTCGGATAGCAAAGGCTCTCGTCAAGGCTCTAGGGAAGGAACATCCGCTAGTCAAGGAAGCGTTCAGTACCGCACACAAGCTTCAGGCATTAACGCGTTAGAAGCGCTGAGACCTGCTTTCTCCATTTTGTGGATGCGCATATTTTCCCATATGCCGGTCGGAGGCTTCGCAGCGTGAAGATTAGCCGCCCCCCCCTTCCATTTAAAGAGGCGCCAATGCTCGATGCCTATCTGAAAAACAAGGTAAAGCTTCCGACCTACGTCGATGGCGCGCGTAGAGCGATCGAGGACTCAATTACGTCCACGCTATTCACTCCGCTTAAGTTTATGTCTCCGCAAGATGCTGGGAGGATACTGTCTTGGCTGATCCAACCCACATCCGCGCGCGCCATTGAAATAACCCGAATCGACTTCTGGCCTCGCTTCCGAGTTGATGAGGGCGCTTTGAATGCTTACACGATTGAGCCTGATCTAATCTTCGACGGGCAGCTTGACCAAGAACCTGCGCGCTGGATTGTCGAAGTAAAATGGGATGCAGATCTACTACGCTCCCAAATTGAGGAGCAAGCCCGCCTGTGCGCTAGACCCGGCGCTCGGACCTTCCATGTATCATTAGTTAAAACAGCCGCTCTTGAAGCGTTTCAAAGCCCAAGCAGTACAATCATTCAATGGTACCAACTACTGTCCTCTCTTCGCCGCGCTTACGGTCAGGAAACAACGGCCGGAGCATCTGCGGCTTGGTGCATCGATGCGATAGCATTTCTCGGAAAGCTTGGCATCGGACCCTTCAACGGATTTGCTCACCTCAACCTGGAGAAGGTCCAAGTTGGAGAGTCCTATCGCTTCTCGCGACGGGAATGGTCACTGCCCGAATTGATTGACGTGACGCCCTCTCTGTTTTCCCTCGCTTGACGAAAGAGTCAGATGTCCAATATTTACAATTCCTTCTTGAACGTCGTTCGGGTGACAAGCGAGTTGTCGTCTTTGCAACAGACGGCTCGCGATCTGTTCAGTGCTCCGGCTGGCTTTGACCTCTCTTCCTTTCGGTGGGCGCCGCATGAAAGGGATGCGGAACACGAATGGCTTTGTGTCTGGTCGGCTATTAGCGCCACTGTCCTAGCCCAGGGCCCGCGAAACAATAGGCCAATCGGTAGACTCATAATTTGTATGGACCTCTTCCGAGAGACCGCCCCCGCCACCGTTCGCACCGTGCTACCCCATGCCAAAGAAAGCTTTCTAACGATCGTCTTCATCGCGGGAAACAATGTGACTGACCAAACCTATGATCCACTTAGTCTTCAGTTCGATACGGACGGTTGGCCCCTATGGGCCGAGAGTTACGTGCCGCATGAGGAAGGAAGGCTCCTTCAGTATCTAGACGAGAAGGAAAAGGAGCAGGACCAGTCTTGGGCCAAACGAGCGTGGTTGTTTGCTGTCCCGCTACCGGCTCTTGATGATAGAGATTGCTTTCGCAAACAGATCGTGACTCCGTTTTGGAACGCCCTCATGAGTCTGCCAGGCGGCTCGATATTTCCGGCTGATAGTGCTGCCTTGAAGTTCCCGCTGCCGCAGCCCCCTCATTGATCATGCAACGCTATCCGTCGGCCCGTACAGAACTTGATCCCTCGCAGAAGCGATTGATTCTGGTTAGCGCTAAGCCCGGCTCTGCAACTTTCGCTTCCAACGAGCTTCAGGTTTGAGATAGTGAGGGTTAAGGAGTTCTGTTCCTAGTCGTTATTCGAGTTGACCTGAGCCCCAAAGGTCATCCAGCGATGGGCGGAATCCTTTGGTCATTTGAGCCTGTGTGGCTTGGTGATGCAACGGGACGGGGCGCGGAGCCCTCGACACAGCGCAGCGTCCCGTCCCGTTGCATGTCGGACGCTGTTAGCTTGGCGTAAGTTGATGGCGGCAGGTTGCCGATCCCGCTGTGCGGACGAACGGTGTTGTAATCGACCTGCCATTCGGCGAGCAGCTCCCGAGCATGATCGAGTGACGAGAACAACGTCTCGTTCAACAACTCGTCGCGCAGTCGTCCATTGAAGCTTTCCACGAAGGCATTCTGCTGCGGCTTGCCCGGCGCGATGTAGTGCCACTCGATCCGGGTGAGCTGCGACCAACGCAGGATGGCCATGCTGGTGAGCTCGGTCCCGTTGTCGCTGACGATCATCGTTGGGTGGCCTCGTCGGGCGATCGCGGCATCGAGCTCACGACCCACCCGGATCCCCGACAACGACGTGTCGGCCACCAATGCGATGCATTCCCGGGTGAAGTCATCAACGACAGCCAGGATACGGAAGCGTCGGCTGTCGGTGAGCGTGTCGCTGACGAAATCCAGTGACCAGCGCTGGTTCGGTCCCTGCGGCAACTCCATCGGAACCCGTGTTCCGAGAGCTCTTTTGCGTCCACCTCGCCGGCGAACCTGCAGCCGCTCCTCGGCATACAGCCGCCTCAGCTTCTTGTGGTTGATAAGCACGCCTTCACTGCGGATCATGAGAAGCAGACGGCGATAGCCAAAGCGCCGGCGCACCGACGCCAACTCGCGCAGCCGGACGCGAATGGTCGCGTCGTCAGGCCGAAGGCTGAGATAACGCACCGAGGACCGATCAGCCCCAATCACTTCACACGCCCGCCGCTGACTGACCTCAAAACTCGAACAAAGGTGAGCCACAGCCTGCCGCCTTGCAACGGGCGTCACCATTTTTTTGAATTGAGGTCCTTTAGCATGGCGTTGTCGAACATCGCCTCGGCCAACAGCTTCTTCAGCTTCGCATTCTCGTCGGCAAGGACCTTGAGGCGTCGAGCTTCGGATACGTCCAGGCCACCATACTTGGCCTTCCACTTGTAGAACGTCGCGCTGCTGATCCCGTGCTTCCGGCAAACATCACCGGTCTTCGATCCTGCCTCGTGCTCCCGCAGCGCCGCAATGATCCGCTCTTCCGTGAACCTCGACTGCTTCATCTCCGTCTCCCTCAAGGTGGACGGATTCCACCCATTTTTGGAGGAAGTTCAGGGGCTCAGGTCATCGGCCGCAAACTCCTGCGGCGTCTGCTCGGTGAGCACGATATCCCGATTGAGCATGACAATCCGGCCCTTGTAGTCCTTCTCGGGCTTGAACTCGGGATTGGCTGCGGGATCAAATGGCTCGACGAACGCGACCTGTTCGACAGGTACCAGCTTCTTTCCGATGGTGATGACTTTCATGTTGGATCTCCTTTGTTGTGTGGGAAGGAGATTCAGGTGTACCGAAAACAGGCGTGATCACGGATCGAAAGGGTTGGGAATCGGCATGGAAGGAATCGGAATCCTTGGCGATCCATGGCCAGGCAGCAGCCTATCTACCAAACTCCGGGCCGCGAATGGGAAAAGTAAGACCCGTCAGCCGTGCCTGTTCAAAGGGTCGTTGAAGCCACGCGAAATGATCAACGTTGCGCTTGAGCTGGATGCCCTCTTTTTCGATCGCGTGCTTTTCCATGGGACCAAACGGATCATCCGCACGGTGCCGCCCGAGATGATAGAAGTCGGCCCAGTTCTCAAGGTTTGATTTTCTCCAGGCATATCCGCTGCCGCAGAAGACAAGAATGCCCGGACCCAGCCGGATCGCCTTGGCCGCGGCAAGCCGCTCTTCGAAGGCCATCGTATATTCCAGAAAGTGAGAACGCGAAGTGAAAGCGTCCCCGTAGATCGCCCCGCCCTGCTTCTGCGGGTTGACGACAAATTCAACGTTACTGGGGTGATGTTTTTTGCGCTGCTCGAATTTTTGATAGGCCTCGCGCGTAGCCTTCGTTTGAGGCCGCACGGTTTTCACTTCGACATAAAGATTGTCTTTCCCTCGATCGATAACGAAGTCGATCCGTCGGCCGTCAGGCAGCATATCCGGTTCATATTCAATGCGCGCGTTCGAAAGCGCAGGATCGTTGGCGAGGAACTTGGCCATCGCCATTTCATTCACGACTTCAATCAGGCGGCTGTCGTCCTTGCCTTGGCTGGCATGATAGGCCTTAACGGCACTCTCGAATTGGCTCCACAAAACGTTGCCGCGCACAATCCTGTTGCCGGCCCCAACCAGTATAGTCTTGTATTCCCCGGTGGCCTCTTCGACAAACGCGTCGAGATAACATGTCGCATAGAGCACACGGATGAGGTGTTTGACCTTTACAAGCTGTCCCCGCGTTGCCGGCGTGCCGAGAAGTTCGACGATGCGGCCGATCCGATTGAGGCGCAGGCCCTTGAGAATTTAGCGCTGATAGGCCGGTCGGCGAATGGGGCTACCGGTCTGTTCCACCGTAATCGTCGATGGCGGCACAACTGTCTCCTGATCGAGCGGATGATTTTTCACATAGGCGAGGCACAAGCACACACGCGTATGAACACCGTAACGGTTGTAAACCTTTTGCAGTGCACCCTTTTTCCTTTGACTTCAGACCTGCCAAAAAAAAGAAAATGAGCACGTTCCCTCGGCTCCCTTTTCGAAGCTCTAGGCGGGCCAGGATAGCGGGATTACCTGTTTTTGGCAGGACGAACAAATGGGCCAAAACAGCGAGGTGAAAGCGAACACTCCCCGCTGCCCCGGGAATGTCCTTTGCAGCCGCCGAGGACCAACCAATAGACATCGGGAGGACACATGGAGCCGAAGGCCGCCAGCTTGAACTTACGTGCTGACGACATACTGGAAGGTGCTGCTGCAATCGCAGAATTCCTGTTTGGATCACGGGAGCATCGGCGCAAAGTGTATTATTTGGCCGAGACGTCGAGGCTACCCGTCTTCCGGTTGGGCTCCGTTCTCTGTGCGCGCAAGTCGGTGCTCGCAGGATTCATCAAGGGTCAAGAAAAGCAGCCGATCAGATTGCTTCATCTTCGGGCGCAGATCGTTGCACTGACTGGGACCATACGCCAACTTGAGCAGGCCGGGTTCGATACCTCAGAAACGCGTCACCTCGTTGCGAGGCGACGAGCCGAGCTCAAAGGCATGTCGCGCCGGTAGCACTTTGTCCGATCAACCGATCTCGTTCCACAGACCAGCTCTGAAGCGTTGCGGTCCTGCACTTGACCGCTGCCGTCATTTGGCTTTCTCTCGCTTCGGGAGGCGCAATGACGGACTTAGAACAAGGTTTGCCGGGCTATGAACGATTAGAATTGCCGCCCGATCCTGAACTCGCTGATACGCAGGATTGGGACGCTGGCCAATGGCAAACCGATTTTGAAGCCAGCCTCGAAGCAGTGACCTTGTTTTTGAGAATTCGTGATCCCGTTGCGATTCTCGCCCGTACCGCATCGCGCTTTATACTCACCAACCCGCGCATCGAACGTCCAGAAGCGCCGAAGCAGGTCGAAGTTGAGCTCACGCAGATATTGATGCTGCTCAATCGGCACCGACCATCAGCCAATCCGGTCTCGCCGAACAATCTGGCAAGATACTGGCGCCTTGTTCGGCGGCACCTGCGCGGGTTTATGAACAAGCAGCCGAATACAGGCAATGAGTCTGATATCGAGAGGTTCGTGAGCCGCCGTGCTCGTCTTTTCACTCTGTACTATCGAAACATATTTTCACGGGAAGACTGTGAGCACGCGCTGAACGGAATATTGAGGCAAGTTGATAGCCCCTCCGAGGCCGCGCTCGGCTACAGGCTCTCCGATTTGTTTCGCGCCGCCATTCGCATGATGGACTTGGTCCAGGAACGTTTTAAGATCTTCACAGAGCGTTTGCACAACCTTCTCGATACGAAGCGACGATCCGAGCTGGTCGAATGTATCGATTCTTCTGTTCCTCATATCCGCTCGCAAACCGCGTATGGGGAAATTGCACGAACCGGTGGGTCGATCTGGAGGATCTCCGGATGGCTGCATTTCAAATGTCGGAGTTCGCGCACCCCTGGATCTACACACTTTCACGAGCAGATCTCGACGCCGCCTTTCCCGCACCAATCGTCGACGCGCTTTACAGCCTAGCAATTAGACCGAACAGCCTTTCGGAGATCAATCACGAGTACATATACCTGAACAATCCCATCTGGCGGCGCCCCTACGTCCTCCTTGATGATGGGAGCCTCTTTGCGCCGCTGCCTCACCTCATAGTCTCCTTCCCATTCGTAATCCTCGAATCGCTAATGGAGGGTCACCGCTCGCTCGAAGTTGCTTATGAAAGCGCGCGCGCAAACTATCTTGAAGAGGCAATCACAGATCTTATCACGACCGCCATGCCAAGCGCATCCGTTTATCGTGGCGTTGCCTGGGATGATCCGGACACCGGCCAGGTTTGGGAGAACGATGTTGTCGCGGTGGTCGGCAATTTCATCTTTATCTTTGAAGCGAAGTCAGGCCGCATCAAAGACGCCGCTCGGCGCGGCGGCTCGCTGAGCCTACGAAAGAATTTCAATGAACTCTTCGTGCAGCCCGGCGTGCAATCGGGCCGCCTGCAGAATTACCTTAATACCCGCCAGAAGAGCGCGCGTTTGAGACTCAAAACTTCGGGACAGCCGATCAACCTCAATTTAGACAAGCCTAAGGTGGTGTTCACTTTCAGCATCTGTATTGAGCACTTCGCCTCGCTTACCAGCGCCCGTCATTATTTGAAAGAGCTTGGCTTGGTCTCCGAGCAGACGCCCTGGGCGCCCGTCCTATCGCTCGGCGACCTGCAAATGATCGTTCGGTTTCTGGACAGCGAGGTGTCACTCATCCATTACCTTACGCGTCGGGCTACGCTCGAACAGGTTCTCGACTTTGAGGGCGATGAGCAGGACATACTCTCGGCCTACCTGACAAACGGACTATGGGTGGACCGAGACGCACTGGATGGCAAGCGCATCGTCTTTTTTGCCTCGGACTCGCTGGTGCGTAGATCCAAAATGCCGCGGGCGGACAGGACTGTGGTCGACGTTCATGGCGTCTCACTGCCGCCGTTGTGGGAGGCGATCGTCCGCGAACTCTATCGCGATGGTACGCAGCGTCACCGGTTCGACATCATCAACGTCATTCTCAATCAAATGCCGCCGCAGCTTGCGGAGCTCGAACGCAGAATCCGACGGTTCAGGCGCGGAGTTCCTTCGCCCGAGGACGACATCTCTTACGTCACGTTCCGGATTGGCAGCAAAGTATTCGCATTGGCCATCCATCTGCTAAAAAAACTCCCAGACCGGCAAGAGTGGCACGAGATGGGACGCAATGTGGCTGCCGATCTAATGCCGGACGAAGGGAGCGTCGAATGCGCGGTTTTCCTATTCGTGCGCCGCACACGGCACGCCACCTTCGACGGAGCAAGCTTCTACCGGTATATCAGGCCACCGCAATCTGATTCAACGCAACACCCTCAGCCACGCGGCCACATCTAAATGGATCTACTTGTATTTCTTTTCCGTTTCGCGCTGAATTGCACCTGAGAGCAACTTAGCGTTTTCAATCACGTCCGTGAAATATGGTTCGTCCACGACCAATTCCTCTCCGACCGCCCCTCGTCCTTTCCTTCCGGCTTTTTCTACATAGATCTTGTTGATCGCGCCTCGGTTGTGAACGATCACATCGCGCGACGCCTTCATTTCGATGAAGCTTTCAAGGATCTCGGTCTTGATGTCGATCGAAAGAACCTTCGCGAATTTCTCCAAGTAGTCCTTTGGTTTCGCGAATAGCAGTTCCTGACAGCGCGATTCGATCACGGCTTCGAGAAGGACATCGCGATCCTCCAATTCAAGAAAGAGATTGAGAGGGATGTTCTTGTCGCCAATCAGGACTAGCTTCTCCGGCTTATCGAGGATCGCAATTCTGAGGCAATCTTGAATAAATGCCTCGACGCGAGATACTATTGCCACGATATTTGTTTCGAAAATTCCCCGATCGCACTGCGCTTTAAACACGTCACCGACATCCCTATCGCGCCGTCTGCTCACGACATCCTGGTTTCGTTTGGGTACCGAGTATTCCTTCTTGGCACTCGACTTGCTGTTGCGCAGCTCCTCCGCCTTTTTGTCCAATTCAGGCCGAAGCAGATGCGTAAATATCCAAGCATCATTGAGGTAGCGAAAGAGTTGAATGTGCTTGTCGTAGATCTTTCTGGAAACCGGATGCTTGCGCGTCACTTTGGTTATCATCGCCTATGGACTGGATGTGAAAGGAAGAGACCAAAAGCAGGCCAGCATAGCATGCTCCCGCAACAGTTGTAGTTCCCTTTCGGCGGAAGAAGGCCCGCGCTACTGCGCTATTTGATGAGAACCTTTTCAAGATCGGCGACAAGTCGATCCCGTTTTTCCTTGGAGAGCTTGTCGAGGTTCTGCTGGCGCCATTTGATGGCCGGCAGATTGGTAGCATCAGATACGCCGAGAAGATCCCAATCCGGTTGACCACATTCGAAGGACACAAGGAATTTTCGGTGATCCTCGGGCATCTTGCCGACGATCTCATCGACGAGTTTCTTGCGCGCGTCTATCAGCTCGTCCCTCGACACGGGCTCGTCGGTCATCCCTTCGAAGCCGTGAAGGAATTCGTCGCTGATATCTTTCTGAGGAGAGCCAAGCACCTCGAACATCGGCCGGTCGTGACTCAAGAGATAAACGATGAAGGCCTTGCGTAATTCGTCCGTAATTCCTTCATTGGCCAGCAGATCGCGAATATCGAACAGGTCACGCGGATGCTGGCGATCCAAAGCGGCGACGATTTTTCCGCCATAGAGGTCGGCGAAGGAAACCGAGCGGGCCTCTGCAAACCCAAACTCGCCTTCGACGGCGGGACGCACGGAGGTCAGAACAGGCTCAAAGACGCAACCGCGCAGCACCGGCGTGACTTCAATCTTGATCTGGACGAGCTGGCTACGAACGACAAGTTTGACGATGGCCCCCTCTTTTTGGGTTTCGTGGACCTGTACACTTGGGATTTTCTCTTTGATCTTGCCGACTAAGCGCTTCATCGCCCCGTCAATGTCGGCAAGGGATTCAGCTCGCGGTGCTATGGGAACATAAGTGAGATCTATATCCACGGAGAGTCGGGGCATGTCGCGAACGAACAGATTGATCGCGGTGCCGCCTTTCAGGGCGAAGCACTCTTCCTCGGTGACGAACGGAAGAGCGCGCAGCAGTAGCGCGACCTGCTTTTTATAAACGTCAGCGAACGCCATCGAGGTCTCCGGGGACGGTTATCTGATAGGCAGGATTGAGGACGCCACCTCTAACGAGCATGCGTTTGCCTTGGCCCAGATCGACGGTTTCTTTGCTGAGGCGTTTGAGCCAGGCATGCTTGTGGCGATCTGCAAAGTAAAAGAAGAGGCGTTTGACCTTCACGCTCACACAATCTTGCAAGAGCTTTTGTAGGCGGTCCGGCCGAAGATTGGCGAGGCCGCCAAGCAGTGTATCGACTTGCTCGAAACTTTCACTATTGGGCAATTCGTCGAGCAGCTCAAAGGCAGCGCGCTCAGGCGTCGATAAGGTCAAGGGCCAATCCCATTGTCCCCAGTTCAATTGAGCTACGTCACCTCCGCGAAAGGCCGTGACGTCGAGCATCTTCCCGGTTTTGACGTTCCAACGGACACTGCTTATGCCTTTTGCGACGGGCTCGTTTTTGAAGAGCCGCCGGTCGTTGTGGTAGACGAACTTGACGGACAGCGGCAGCTTCTGAACCCAGCGCGGCGGCGCCTTTGGTCCGTAGAGATGAACGCGCGTCGTCGATTGCGGGAGGTAGTGTGCATAGCCTTGCAGCTCGAGCGCCGTCCGCCCGCCAACCACAAGCGGTGAATAGTTGAGGATGGTTTGTAGGGATATGACGACCTGCTGCCAGCTTAGGGCGCCACGCGGACGCCGGAAGACACCTCGGTTGGGCTGTTCGAGCCACCCTGACTTTACGTACAGGTTTTGAAGCTGGGTGGAGTAGCCGTGGCGTTTGAGCCAAGCTGAATCCACCAGCAGCCCTTCCGGGAGGAGCTTGTCGAGCTGGTTTAGAAGATGTCCCTTTGATCTAGTCATGCTTGACAATATAGCATATATTCAAACCGATAGCTAGTTTGAAGATTCTCACATAGATCAATTAATACTTGATAATCTCTAAGAACAGCAAACCAGCCAGAATGCAGCGTAAATTTATGCGGTTCTTTCAGTACCAGCCGCGGCGGAGCCGTCTTAGACAGCCGGATGCCGGCTCGGCAGGCCTTCTGAAAGCTGTGGACAGCCGGAACACCCCATTCACGCGAAAGAACAAATCACGCACGCTTCGGGAGCAATTTTTGCGAGGCCTTTCCGTCCCCGATCCGCATCGCGACCACCGATCGGCCTTCCCTCGCGCCCACCAACCCAAAGGCGATTACACAAGTAATATTTATCAGTGGTTGTATGCGCCCAGCAAAGCTAGCCTGAACCAATGGAGCAAGCAGAGTTCATCCGCATCGTAACGGAAGCGCCAGGCATGTTTGCTTGGATGCTCGGCGCGGGCTCGTTCCAAAGTGCAGGCCTACCTACAGCCTGGGATATCATTTGGGATCTAAAGCGGCGCTACTACTGTTCTGAAGAGCACCAGGAAGTTTCGTCGAACGATCTGCAAAACGCTGCGGTCCGCGAGAAGATCGAATCCTATCTGATGTCGCGCGGCTTTCCCGCGTCGAGCGATCCCACGGCCTATAGCCGAAGTTTTGAGTTGATCTTCGGCGCCGACCTCGAACGGCAGAGCCGTTATCTGCAAGCCAAGCTCTCCGAAAAAGCATCATCCCTCACCCTCGGTCACAGAGTCTTTGGCGGCCTGTTCAGCACGGGAGCAATCAAGGTCGTGTTTACGACCAACTTCGATACGGTCGTCGAACGCGCTGTTGCGGAAGTGACCGGCAAGAGCCTCGCTGCATTTCATCTCGAAGGCAGCTACGCCGCAAAGCAAGCACTGAACAACGATGCCTTCCCGATCTACTGCAAGCTTCACGGCGACTTTCGCTTCACGAGCATCAAGAATCTTACGGAGGACTTGAAAACACAGGATGCCGAGATGGGCGACTGCCTTGTAACGGCCTGCAATCGATTCGGCATGATCGTGGCAGGCTACAGCGGTCGTGACGAGAGCGTGATGCAGCTCCTTCACCGCGTTCTTGACGGCCCCAATCCATTCCCCCATGGCCTTTACTGGACGACCCTGAAGGGGCGGCAGCCGCTCCCGGCCGTGACCGCGCTATTAGAAGCGGCTCACGCCAAGGGTGTGCGCGCGGAACTCATTGAAATCGAAACCTTCGATTCCATGATGTCGCGGATCTGGAAGCAATTCCCGGACAGGCCAAAAGAACTGATCGAGAAGATCGACCGGACCGGCTCTCAAGCCGTTTCTATTCCGCGCAAGGGAGCAGGCACCGGCGAGCCAATTCTCCGCCTGAATGCGCTTCCGTTGATACAGCTACCCGACACTTGCCTTGAACTCAGTTTTGCGGCCCCCAAGGACTGGGATGATATTCACGCCGCGGAAAAGCAGGCACGTAATCAGATCATTGCGACGAAAGGCTCTTCGATTTTGGCGTGGGGCAGCGAACAAACCTTGCGACAAGCGTTTGGCAGGGATCTCAATTCCTTTTCGCCCTGCTCGATCAAGGACCGCCTCCAGGATTACGCGAACAATCTCCAGCTTAAGGGCTTCATAGAGCGTGCGATAGGCCTTTCCCTTATCCAAGGGAAGCCGCTGCTGATGCGGGATTGGCGCGGCGGATCGGTCCTTATTCTCGATCGGCTACATCTTAATCTGGACCTGACACGGGGCATCTCTCAATGTGTCGGGGGCAGTCTGCATGGCCGGATTGATGGCATGGTCTCCGCGATAACCCCGGATCATCCCAAATCCGAAGAAGTGTGGTGGGCCGAGGCGGTCAGGCTCGATGTGGACGAAATTGACGGCCGGTTCTGGCTTGTCCTGAAACCCGATGTCTGGATTTGGCCTAAGCACGTACGACAGCAAGCCACGAGTTTTCTGGATGAGCGGCTGGGAAACCGGTTCAACAACCGGGGCGACGCATTGCTCTCGGCATGGATCAATGTCCTGCTTCCCAGCTCGGGGCGGGCGGCCGATCACGTTTTGAAGCCATTCGAAGGACTGGAGGGTCCCGGCTCGCCGAAGATCGTCGTCAATGCGCGCACGGCTTTTAGCCGGAGGATGATTGCATGACTGCATCGCCTTCGGAAATGGATGGATATGCGACGATCCCCGAACCGGACCTCGTTTTTGCCGGTAACGGCTTGGACAAGCATCCCCTCCGTGGCCTTCTTCAGCATGGCCCGTATAGCCTGCCGCTCGGTATCCCAACGCGGGTACGCGTCGCCTTACTGGCTCCGAAGGGGTTGCTGCCAAAGCTGGACGGCATTCTCCGCGAACTGAAGGGCTCGGCTCGGCCGCGCGAAGCGCTCAACTACTATCCGGAATATCCGGGCTTCGAAAAGCTGTTCCGTACCCCGCTGATTTCCGAGACAGCACGCCGGTTCGAAATGCCGGAGGATCTCAACCAGCTCGCGCTTCAGGGTAATCGCAATGAACTCGCGCGTCAGATTTTCGATGCGATCGGCAAACTGAGCCTGCACCGTGCTGAGTTTGACGTGCTGCTCATGTACCTGCCGAATTCCTGGGAAGCTTGCTTTGAATCGCCGGGCTTCGACCTGCACGATTTTCTCAAGGCATTCTGTGCACCAACCCGGATTCCGATCCAGATTGTCCTAGAGGGCGCCCTCCTGCGCAAATGCCGCGCGAATGTGATGTGGGGCCTGAGCGTGGCACTTTATGCCAAGGCTGGCGGAATTCCCTGGAAGCTCGCCGGCCTTAACCCCGACGAGGCCTATATCGGCATCAGCTATGCGATGAAGAAAGGCAGCGACGGGACTGACTATACGACCTGCTGTAGCCAGGTGTTCGATCCGGACGGCACTGGCTTTCAGTTCGTTGCCTACGATACCAAGAGCTTCACGCAGGATCGGCGCGGCAATCCGTATCTCGACTACAATGAAATGCTGGCCGTGATGTCCCGCAGCCTTGAAATCTATCAGAGCGGGCACTCCGGTCGCCCTCCCAAGAAGGTGACGGTACACAAGAACACCCCCTTCAGGGAGGAGGAGATCCTGGGAACCCTCGATGCGTTCAATGACCGCACAAACGTTGAGCTTGTCCAGATTGTAAAATCATCGAACTGGATGGCGCTCGCCTATGGCGATAACAAACGCGCCTCCGGCTACCCTCTTCTCCGCGGGACACACTTACCACTAACCGCCGATGCCGCATTTTTCTGGTCACAAGGCAGCGTGAACGGCGTCCACATGACGGCATCCAAGCCGGTCTACAAGGAAGGCAATCTCAAACCAATCCCATCCCCGCTTCTGCTCAAACGGTTTACCGGTGCGGGAGGATGGCACGATACCTGCGCCGGTATTCTCGGGCTTACGAAAATGGATTGGAATAACAATACGCTCTATAAAAAACTGCCGGTGACGCTCGAATATTCTCAGCGCTTCGCGCGAATTATCCAGCAAAATCCCAATATGGTCGATGACGTCTTCGATTTCCGGAATTTTATGTAGATTTCCGGATCAATTTATTTGCCGCGTGCGCGATCGATCGCCGCGTCGATTTCACGCTCACAGGCGTCGGCGGCTTCCAATATCCATTCCCGTAACCGCTCGGTTTCCTTGATAAATGCCTTGTAGCGTCGAAGTGCGCTGTGCGGATTCTTTTCCATGCGCAGCTTGTCCGCGCGCTGTGCCCAACGTTGGATTGGGTCGCGCTTGGCTTTTAGCGGATAGTTTTTGCCGAGCCACTCGACGAACTGAAGTGGGTTTCCGGAAAAACCGCGCTTCTGCGCAAACGCCAGCGCCTCTTGCGAGAAGGCAAGAGGCCATGTCTGACAATCAACAACAGCCTGATCCCGTGTCGTCCGCTGATTTTCATAGACCCCGTCGGCTACGATCTTAATGCAAGTGTCCTGTTCCTGAATGATCTCGTCGAGATGATCGGCAAGGGTAGCGACCGTGGTGACGCTATTGTGCGCGCATGCGGCAGATAATGTGCCACAGCCTCTTCCAAAATCCTCGATCTCGCCGGGAAAGCTAGGATGCCCTTTGAAATATTTCTTCGAACGATCTGGGAGACGCTGACCGGATGACCACCCGAAATACGATGGCCGGTACCCGTTGAGGAACCCGCACACAACATCGAAGTAGAAGACAGCAAGGCTTGGCAGTATTGCCTCGTGCTGCAAACCGGCGTGATAGACCTCGTTTCGCACGCCATGCATGATGAGCAAGGTCTGCGATCTCCTCGGTCATCTTACCCGTCAATCGGGCAAACGCGACTTTCTCCGGAAAGGTCCGACCTAGGGCCTTGTCGAGGGCCTCTTGGTGCTCGTAGGCCTCCCCCCGAAAAGAGAATGACTTCAGCTCAGAAGCCTTGTCCTTAGCGATCTGATGCAAGACGAGTTCAAGGGCGTTGCCGGTCAACATCACGCCGAAGCGCGCATTGTTAACGTCGCCCTTCGATAGGTGCTCGAGGGCCAAATCCAATTGCTCTAAAACGTTCGCAAGAAACAATAGCATCGTCGCAGCATGCACGATCAGAGCCAGCTAGAAAAGGCGACTTGCGTGGAGTTGGAAGAGAGAGAACAGGTCGTACAAAATGGGAAAGCTCGTCACTGAGCCGCATTTCCAAGAGATTACGAAAGACTTTTGCGGCTCGCGGTGTTCCGATTGTCGTGCACAACCGGGCACGCCGCGATGCAAGGAGCCTCAGCATCTCAGCTTACGATGATCGAGCGCATCGAGCGCGCACTGGTGCTGCTCGCTTATTTCATCGAGCAGGATGGCGACTTCTGGGTCCCGATGTACGAAAAATTTGAGGCAGAGCATCAGGAACTGAGGGACAGAGAAGATACCAAGGCGCGCGCCCGTCGCCGGCTGTTGGCCTACAGCGAAGCAGGGGCCTTGAAGGCGATCCGCTGAAGATACTTCAGCTTCAATTCAAGCGATGGGCCCTTCCCATACTTCGGCTTGTAGGTCTTATGGCCCATGAGACTGTCGATGAGACTGTCCGGAGCTTCAGCAGCAATCAGCCGATCCTTGAAGCTATGCCGCAAAGAACAGACCGTGTGTTCTTTCGTCGGCCGCAGCCCGTTCTCCTGAAGATACTTGTTCAACGTCGCGGAAAGGTTGGAAGACTTGTCACGATAGCGCGGGAAGCCCTGCGGGCGCCTTTTCATGGCGGCGAGTGCAGCACCCACCAGCGGTATCTCCCGCTGCGAATCGGCCGTCTTGAGGCGACGCCCTTCCGGCAGGATCTTCACGTGAGGTATCGGTCCCTTCAGGATGATAGCGTCCTCTTGGAGGTTCACGACCTCTGAAGGCCGCAAGCCGGTGTCGGCCACCACGTACAACACCAAGCGGGCATCCTCGTTCAAACCATCCAGAGCGCCCTTCGCAAGCAGGCGCTTTTGGACGAACTCAGTTTCATAGGGCACCCGCGGCCGCTCAATCTCACCCTTTAGCCGGAGTCCCTTGAAAATGTCAGGCAGGTTGAGCCGCCGCCGAATACTGACCTCCTTCAGCATCCGGTTGAGCTGACCAATATCCTTGTTGGCCGTCTTAGGCTCGGCCTCTTCGGCAATGATGCGGCCACGCCACCATTCGCAGTAATTGATACCGTCCTCTTCGGTGATCTCATTAACCGGCTTGTCCTTGGCAATTTTCACGAACCGCTCGACAGCACGCGAGCGGCCATTGCGCCAAATGCGGAGCTGATCCGCCCAGTCGCGTCCCAACGCATGTCCAGACGAGCATCGACAAAGGCACTCAGCGTCGTTCGCATCAGCCTCTGGTTGGCAAGAAATAGGTCGTCGACAAATCTGACCCTCTGCACCCCGAGCCGGGTCCCGAGATCCAGGGCCTCTGCCATGATGCTATCCGGCTTACGCATGCGGATGGTGATGTCTGGATTGCTGCTGACGGCGGCACCGCAAAACGAGCAGTCGAAGGGACACCCGCGCGATGCCACCATCGCCGACTCCAGAACTCCCCCGTCAGAATAGGGATCATGATCCAGGTGGCTTCTGTCCAGGAGCGGCATCGCGTCGAGATCGGGTGCCAGTAGAAGCGGGTCTTTGGCACGCACAGACGGCATCACCGCAGTCTGTCCTTCGCGCCAAAACACTCCCGGCAATTCACCGCGCGATCTCTTATCACCGAGCAAACGAGGGACACGCGTTTCCGCTTCTCCGAGGACGAGCGCATCGATACGCGGGATCCGGAAATCTTCGAGTATGGAGCGCGGGAGTGCCTTGGCTTGATGTCCACCCAGCATTACCGATATCGCGGGATCGAGCTGCTGCAGGAGGCGGACACTATGCACATAGGTCGGCGCCAGCAGGTTTAATCCCACCCACCGTGGACCGACGCGGTTGAGCAAGGCAGCGACCTGGGAGAGACCGAGACCCCGGGCTTCGGCATCCAGGACCCGAACCGCAAAGCCGCTCCGATTGGCACAGGTCGCGATATAAGCCAGTCCGAGCGTCGGCAGCGTGAAATTGTTGCGCCGAGGCTCCTGGTCATAGTCTTTGAGCGGTGAGTTCACCAGGACGAGGTCCACGCCGCTCTCGATCGCCCGCTCCTCCTTCACGAACTGTTCCTCTGGACCATCGCAGCGATTTCGGCGGCAAGTTGCCGCGACAACGTCATCGCGTCGAGCGTAGCATCCACGACCCGCACGTCGTGGCCCTGTGTCCGCAGGAACGCCGCGGCCTCGTCGTACAATTCGATTTCCTCACCCGTGCCGATCCGGTCCTTGAACCAGTCCGATTTTCGCGGTCGACTGCGACGTCTTTCCTCCAGTGCCTCCGACCCAAGACGCAAGACGAACGTTGTCGATCCCTTCAAAAACGGTCGGTTCACGTCGTAGAGATAGTCGATGGGCACACCGGCAAACCGCTGATAGACGAAGGTCGAAACGACGAACCGATCACAAAGCTGGAGCTGGCGCGCGCCCTCCCTCAATTCGGCGCGAGCTGCAGCAGCTGCAAGGGCCAAGGTGAACGGTCGGTCGCCCGCACCGGCCAGATCCCGGATCACAGCGCTCCAGCGGCCACTGTCGTTGTTGCTACACCTGTCGAACGCAACATCCGCCCGGATCAGGTCCTCCGAGATCAGATCAAGTAGCCTGGACTTTCCTATTCCGCTCGGCCCCTCGAGGGCGACGATCGGAAAACTGGCCACGCCCCCATTGGAATCGTGTGAAAACATCGATTGAAATATCCGCAATATCTTCGGGGCCCTGTCGAGGGAGCCCCTCTGTCCTGACGCCAGGTGCTCAATCCCTGGATGAAATCGAGGCATGATGCCGCCTTTCCCGCGATTCGGAAACTACGACTTTTCGCCTATTCGCTTGATCCCGCTGGGTCGCACGACCGGTATCTGTCTTCGCCAAGAGGGCTCTACGCGGCAATCATGACGGTCAATGCGATGACAGGACCGAGGTTATGAGTTCCATCGCCCGGTCTCGAATAATGCCGGATCCTGCAAACGCAAAGCTTCTTCCGACACCTTTCGAAGCATGACCTTTTCGAGGGCGGCGGCCGTTGATAGGGAAGTTCGTGCTCAGCAGCGGCAATCGCGACGTTGTCCGAATCAAGTCGTGGGCCCGTTTACGAATCCTTGAGCGACGAACAGCGTGGTATCGGCGGCTCCGAGGTGGCAGTATTTGCCGTGAGCGTGGGCCAAGGATTTGCGGAGCGGACCGTGGAAGAGGACGAATCTTTCGCCGAAGCCCAGTCGACTCTGTGTGCCAACTGGGGCGCCGGATCAGGGAGCTGCGGCAGACGTCTCGCATGAGCCAGCGCGATCTGGCCGAACGCGCCGGGATTTCTCTGGTCAGCCAGATCGAGCTGGCCGAGGCCAATCTGACACTTGCTTCCCTGCTCAAGATCGCAATGCGCTCGGTATCGACCTTGCAGCCTTTTCGCTCAATGTTTGATCGGGCGAGCGGCAGGTCGGCTTGGCTTTGAACGATGACATTTAGGTAAAAAAAGCGTAGTTTATGTGCTTGTCTATGCGTTTATTCTCATCATTGGACCTGCAGCAGCAGTCGGGCGAAATCCAACAAGCTGCTTAAGCGCCGGTCGTTATCACCAGCCACGGGAAGCCGCGCGCTGTAGTGATGTCGGTCGAGGAATTCCTGACTGAAGACCGAGGCTCGGGAAGAAATCGCGATCGAAGCGATTACACGGCAGCCGACAGTGTTCGGCCCCGAGCCCGATGATGTGCTTGGCTATCCCGAGCACGACCCAGTCGAAGCCGTCCGTACATGGCAAAGGATGCCGCTGCTGGCATCAACCAGGACCTGGTGCAATGAGAAGCCGACAGGATTACAAAGCACTTTGTTCGAGGCGCGAAGTGAACCGCCCGAGGATGCGCCGGAAATGAAAGGACGACGCGGCGTGAACATCGAAGGCCTCGCGGCCAGCGATGGCCTCCTCCATTTCGGCTTCAGGGGGCCGGCCATCGACGGAAGCGCCCCGATCCTGTCGCTGAATGCGAAAGCTTTATTCGAAACGTCAGGTCCGGATGGCGCAGTCACCTTCCTAAAGATTGGCAAGGGCCGCGGTGTCAGAGATCTCGCGGCAATCAAGGGCGGGATTTGGTCCTTGCTGGGCCTGACGACGATAAGGCGAACAAGGATGTGCGATGGACAGTCGGCGTCTGGGACGGAGTTCCGAGCCGGACTCCCGATTACAAGGAGCTCGCGACTTTAGTAGTCGATGGCGTCAAGCTCCGGGACTGCGATAAGGAATTGAAGCTTGAGGCCGTGGCGGTGGTCGAGGATTTGCCTACTGCCTTAACGCTAGTGGCCATGTCGGACGGCATGTGCGACGGCGGACCCGTCAAGTTCGAGATCCCGCGCCCTTAGCGTTGGCCTCGAACACAAGCAAAAGGCCGCGCAAGCGCCGCGGCCTCCTCAAGCATAAGAGCAATCGTCGACCCGCGCTGCGCCGCCGTCAGCGGACCTTTGCGCCCACAGACCCGTTGATCAACGTCATGTCGTTGTCGGACTTGATGTTCTCGGTCATACGATCGGTGAGCTGCTGCAGGATGGCCGGGCCACGTTCGCCATAGACCTCGCGGAAACGCGCCACGACGGTCTCTTCGGCGGAATCCGCCATCCGCCGGCTCGCTTCCTGATAAGCCTTGTCAGCAATAATGGTCACGCCAAATACCTATTCCGTTTAGGGACCCCGGCCCGGGGTCTAGGGCCTAATTCTACCTAATTATGGTGTCTCTGCATTGCAGCGTACCAGCTATGCACGATTTGGTAGTGTGAGTCGATGGCCGCGTTCGAGGCGGCCCTAGGGGAGTCACGGGTTGAACTTTTGCTCAGATTGCCACTAAAAGTTTTAACGCGCTGTAAATACAACAATTTTTCCGCACCTTCGTTCCGGCGGCGCCGCGGACAACCACGAAGAAGTTATGCCCACGAATAATCCTTTGCTCGTTTCGGACGTGATTTCCAGGGTTTTCCCAGACGGTACAAACGAGGAGGGAAACGGAGCTCCTGCTTTCCCGCCCGATCTTTTCGCGGTAACATCATACCTCCTAAAGGTTGGCAGCGTCTACCACAACATCATCCCGCGGGGTGATCCGACGTTCTGGAAAAGCCCGTGCGTCTGTTTGGCGGAAGATCAGCTCGAAGCTTGGCGCGCGGTAGGTCGCAGGTGGTCCGTGGAGTTTCCGCGAATTCCTGTCGAGGTCACGGAGCTATGGAGCGCGTTGGTCGAGCAGGGCAAGTCGCTCGTTTTCGAGGCATCCACTCTGCCGAAACCTCCGAAATGGTGGGAGATCTGTTACGGCCTGATGGTCATTGCCGACGAAGCCAGCGCGGATGCCGGTTACGTCCATGTCGAAGGGAAGGAAAGCAATAATCATTTCGCGGTCACCGTCGACTTCATCCTCCGTCGCGCGGCAGACGCCGTCACCCCAAGCGATCGGCATCGTCGCATCGACGCGCACATCGCCAGCATCTGCACCAGGGCGGACCGCGACGTCGTTTGCGTCCAACCGAAATCACATACGCCGGAAGTCGGCTGCACACCGCGCGTATTGGCGCACAACCTGGCACTTCTGCCCCCACGCGGGGAGATGAGAGTCCATTGGCAACGCCCCCCGTGCCGCCCACTGCCCGAAGCTCAAGTGGACCTAAAGCTCCTGCTGATTCCGTATCCTTACGAAATCCCCGACGAGGCATTTCAGGCAGAGCCGGTATCGACCCCAGCGGAGGTCGCCAACAAGACCCGTGCCAAGCCGTGGGGCTGGTTCTCGCTCGACCAAACGTGGCTTCCGAGCGATCCGGCAAAAATGGTCCAATACGTCGAAGCTCTCATAGCGCAAGCGAAGAAAAAGACCACGCACATCCACGCGGTCATGTTTCCCGAATACGCATTGAACTGGGCCTGCTATGAGGCGATCGCAAATCATCTGCGCGACTTCCACCCCGACGTGGAATTTCTACTGGCCGGGTCGAGCGAGAACTGCGCGGGTATCAAAGGAAATTTTTCGCTGTCGTCCCACTTCTTCGACGAGAAAGGCCCGGACGGCGAGCAAGTGCGCCTCGCCGCCACGACCAGCAGCGGCAAGCACCATCGCTGGCGTCTCGATCGTCATCAATTGAACCGCTACGCTCTCTTAGAACGCCTCGATCCCAACTACATGTGGTGGGAAAAGATGGCGATCACCCAGCGCGACATATACGTGAAGGTTATTAGAAGCGCGTCCGTATTCACGACACTGATCTGCGAAGATCTCGCCCGAAGCGACCCCTGTCACGAAGTCCTGCGCTCGATCGGGTCCAATCTCGTGTTCGTTCTGCTCATGGACGGTCCGCAACTCATCGCACGTTGGCCAGGTCGATATGCGACGGCACTTTCCGACGATCCCGGGTGTTCGGTCCTCACGTTCACGTCCCGAGCGCTCATCAAGCGGTCTAACGAAACCGAGAAGGCCAAGGATAAGAAATTTGTCGAGTCGTGGTCGGTCGGACTTTGGAAGGACGCCGAAGGAAGTGCCAAGGCTATTCCGTGCGCGACGGGCTCGCACGCGGTCGTCATCGCCATTCACGGAACTCCGCATTTCGAGGCCGCGCTCGACGGCCGGCAGAATGCAGATGCGGTCCGATGGAAAATGACGGGAGACCCGTTGCAGGTGAAGCTAGCGGCCAAAGACGCGAACAAACTACTGAAATCGATCAAACCTGAGAGTTAGCCATGGCTGATCGCGACAAGAGCCCCAAGGTCTATCTCGCCGGACCAACCGTATTCCTGCCCAACGCCCTCCCCGCCGGAAGATATCTGGTCGAGGTGTGCAGTAAACTTGGGCTGAATGGTTGCTATCCCATCGACCCCCCCGCTCCCAATACGGTGTCGGCGCGCGAAATCTTCAAACACAACGTGGGCCTTTTGCGAAGATGCGACCTGATGGTCGCGGACCTTTCGCCCTTCAGAGGGCCGCATGCCGACGACGGCACGTCCTTCGAAGTCGGGATGGCCTACGCTCTCGGTCTGCCGATATTCGCGTACACGACCGACGTGCGTCCTCTTTCCGAGCGCATACCCGCCTCTCGCGACGAACTCGGAACGATGCGCGACGCATGCGGCCTGGAAGTAGAGAGCTTCGGCAACTTTCAGAACCTGATGCTTTCCGAGAGTATCGTGTCGGTGCATGATCGACCGGAGGATGCGATCCTCGCGGCCGCGCGACATTTCCGCCTAGCATAGGTCTATCAGCGGCAGAGTTCGATTCCGCCGGCCCGCTGAACCCGGGCTGCCATCCTCGACGGAAGGCTCGGCGCGATCGATGACCACGTATTCGTCGGGTCGGCATCTCGTACGCAAGCGGATCTAATCTGCTCGACCGTTAGGTTGTTCGCCTTCGAGAAATCGGCGCGGGCGATGTTGGCGCCCCATAAGCCCGCACTGTTCATATCCGAGTCGCCAAATGTCACCCCGCTCAAGTCGGCCTTCTCGAAGTTCGCTCCGACAAGCCGAGAAGCTCCGCTGAAAGACGCGCCTGCCAAGTTCGCGCCTTCCATGCCAGCTCCATCCAATTGCACGCGCTGGAACTTTGCGTTCGAGAAATTGGCCCTTAAACGCGCCAACTTCTCCGCTGCGACCTCATGATGCAAGGACCACGCCCCCAGTGCACTGTATTCGGACCAGTTCGTATTGTGAACGACTCCCGCCTCGACACCTCTCATGTCGGAGTCGGAGATCGTCGTTTCCCCGGCACTGATCCGAAGCATCTTGGCGCCAGGAATGAACAACCAGCTCAAGCCGCGCGTGCCCCAGGCATCCGCATTCGCAAGGCACGTTCCATCGAGGTCGTATTGCCTCCGAAGGTGATCATCCGCCCCCCGTTCCAGGAATAGACGGGTGGTGGCGCTGACCGCGGCATCTTGCGCGAAAGCAGCGTCTTTGTAGGCGTCATGCTTCGGAGCGCCCGCATTCAGGCCGCATACTGCTCGTGACCGCACGCTGATGAACTGGGCCATCGCGGAATAGGTCGAGGCCCTGTAGAGAGGATCGGATTCGGCGATGCGGGCCAAGACGTTGAAACTACCAATGGTTACCCACGTGTTGTCTGGTGCTTCTTTCAATTGCGAGAAGGCTTTTGCGAATTGATCGGCCGTGGCCAGATCGGTCTTTTGCCTGTAGTCGAGACTGTAATTCACCGAACTCTGCATGAACGTGGCGACGAACGCGAGCCCAGCTACCACTTGAGCCATGGTCGATCTGATCGCATTTCTGGTGGTCGCGACCCGTAGAATCTCGTCGTACTTAGCCGAACTAGAATTCGGTATGATCACCCGCGGCGCGAATACAATCGCAGAAAAGCCCAAAGCGGCGAAGATCAGGACGAACACTTCAATCGTCGTCATTTGAGTACTTCCTTCTCGCCGTCGGTGGAGATTCTCAGATGGCTGTCCAGAAGGATCGCGTCCACACTGATGGGCGAAAGCGGTTCGCCATCCCACCCCACGATGCCAATCTCGGGATTCGGCTGCCCGTATCCGCGCTTGATTACCTCGAGTACCGCCTGGAGATTTTGCGCGGTATACCCGAGTTGGGGTACGCAAAAGGCTCGCATCAGTACCGAGACGTGAATGCGTTCCTCGATCGGCTCGGCGTGCCTATCCCGGCTGACGTTGACCACTTGGGGGATGCGGCGACTTGTTGCAGCTACCCGATAGTTCGAGATGGATCTGAATGCGTACGGGAAAAGACGGAACAGCAACGTACGGGAATCGTGCAGCTGGCAACTGGCTCGGGATCGCACTTCGTCAGCATCCAAGTCCTTCCAGGCCGTTTGATCAATCGGGAAGTCCGGGTAGTAGTGGCGAATTCGCTTGATCATCCAATCGAGCGAAAGGTCGTCCAACGCGTGTTCGCGCTGCGCCTCGGTGTCTTCGTTGACGTACCCCCCGCCAATGTCCGAGTGAGCACCGGCGAACCAAACCTGCTCGGTTTTCGTTTCGAAGTTCTTGAATTTGCTCTTTCTCCACAAGGAGGCCTCAAAGGCCTCCCGATGCTCGTCGATGGCCAATGCATGAAGATTGACATCGGTGATCGAGGAGAGCTCCACATCGTGAAATTCGTAGGTATCGCGGTTCGCAACTCTGAAAGCGCTCGCCGGGATGCCAAGTGCTCCCACGGTATCGTAGACACCGAGAAGAGCCACACGGAGCGTCGACCTGTCGTGTATGTGGGGAAGTAACGAGCTCCATACACCGGGAAGACGCTCGTTCAGCGGACACCGATAGAAATCCCAAGCCTCCTGTTCGAGGTCGGCTGTACAGGTTTCGCGCCTTAAGAGGCCGGCAGCATGGATGTACCCTACCAGCGACCTCGCGGTATAAGCTCCCCGGGAGAAGCCGAAGATGAATATCTGGTCACCGGGCTCGTAGTGGAAGGACAAGAATTTATATGCCCGGCGGATGTTGCCATCTAACCCTAAACCAAAAGCGCCCCCGAAAAAGCGATCCAGGAAAGCCCCGGTGCCTACTCCTCGTTCATAAAAGATGATGTTCTTCTTGTTCTTGGTCGTGATCGGTTCGACCCTAGTCTCGGGACTGCTGCCTGGGACGGCTTCCCCCTTCGACGAGCCCTTGGCTCTCAAGGTCCGCGAGATCGCTTCGCGCATGCGAACGATGTTCGTGTCGTAAACTCCGAAGTCCGAGTCGTTCCAAGTACCGTCGAGCAAAAGAATGATGCGCTTTGTCATGGATGGCAATCGGGTTGAATATCCAAGGCGGAGTTGCGCGGATTTCGATCGAGAACATTGCCGAGAATTTTTGGTCCGGTAGACTAGGAACGTCCCTAGTCGGCTCCGAATTCACGCTCCAGGTGAATACGCCTTGAGGTTTTCTCAGACCAACTTCAGCCAATTGTAGATTGCGCACAGAGCAGCAAAGAAACATTGCGCGGAAGATGCGACGGCAAGGAGCAGCTTGACCTTGGTCACGGTGCGCATACGATTGAACGTTCTAAAAACATCCCGAGGTGACCGCGACAGAACTATCGCGATCAGGCAATCTTCGGTGAGGTCGGTGACCATGTATCCGGCCGGCAGCGCATAGAATAGTCACCAGGGCGCGCCGGTGCCCTTGGCCAGTTCATAAGATCCAGCAGCGAGAAATATACCGAGGCAAAGAAGGAAACCGACATCGAGCGGTAGGACCACGCGAACATACCCTTCGCGGCCGAAGCGTTTGGCTCAAGCCAGAGCTTAAGGCTCGCTGCAGACGGCGGGGTGCCGGCCGGGGGTATGTTGTCACCCCGCTCCAGAAACCTGGCGCCCACGGCAGACCCGAACCTGAGTGCGCGATCGGGAATGGCGAAGCTCAGTGCGAAGGCGACGCCAGCCAAAACCAAAGGAAACATGCCGAGGTCCACGCCGAACCGTGATGGTTCATTACTTCCCGATATGTCCCCGGTAGCTCCAAATTCCGCGGATGTGAACTAGGGACGTCCCCAGCGTCTTTCGTCGACTCTACGAGGCACGCTTTCTGCACATTGTTACCGCACGATTCGGCAAGCGGGCGCCATTCAGAATATGACATCCTCACCCTTGCAGAGCCTGGTCGTCCAAGGCATGAACATCGCGTTCACGCGATCCGAGAAGGGCCGGGGGACGATCCTCCTCATTCACGGCAACTCCTCCTGCAAAGAGATCTTCGCGGAGCAAATCCCCTACTTATCTCGAAAGGGGTTCGGAGTAGTCGCAGTCGATTTGCCCGGGCATGGAGCTTCGGACGATGCCGCCGATCCTCGCACGACCTACAGCTTTCCCGGTTATGCGAAGGTACTCGATCTGCTCATGACGTCTCTCGGGACCTCGCAATATCACGTCGTGGGTTGGTCATTGGGAGGCCATATCGGCATTGAGATGTGGGCCAACTTCACAAGCGTCCGTTCGCTGCTTGTCACCGGCACCCCGCCGGTAAGGCTCAGCGCGCTCGGGGCGTCGGAGGGATTTCTGTCCTCTCCCGACATGGATTTGGCCGGCAAGGAAGCGTTTTCGGCGGAGGATTGCCGGCGTTACGCGACGGCGATGCTCGACGGCATGCCGGAAGAGACTTCCGTCCTATGGCGAACGGTCGCGAGAACAGACGGCCTCGCGAGACGCTTCATGATGGAGAACGGTCTTGCCGGGCTTGGCACAGACGAGGTCGACGCCGTCGCGACATGTCCCAAACCGCTGGCGATCGTGCAGGGGAAAACGGATCCGTTCGTCAACCGCGATCACTTAAGCCGCTTGACGTACAATAACTTATGGTTGAATGATCCCATTTTGATTGACGGAGGGCATGCTCCCCATTTGAGATGCGCTGCAGTATTTAATAGCCACTTGGGGGACTTCCTCGACATCGCCGACGCACATTAGCCAGGCAAGCAAGCTGGGGGCAGCATGATTGCAAGCATTGAGAATTTCATTAGTTCATCTCGGTCCGCGGAAACGGTCGGAGCTTTGAAGGACATCTACCTTCAAGCTGTCGAGGCGGAAGGCTACCAGAACGCAGTCTATGCCAAAACCCGCAATCGTTCGGTGGTGGATATTCCGTGGCTGAAGTTTCCCGCGGGATACGCTGAGTCGTATGTTTCCAATCGATGGGACGAGCTGGACCCCGTCGTCCATTTCGTACCGTCCGCGCGAAGGCCCTTCACGTGGAGCGAAGCCTGTGGCAGCCAAAAGATTTCGCGCGCTCAGAGAACATTCATCGAGAACTGCCGAGATATGGGCGTCCACTCAGGAGTCACGATTCCTCTTCATGGGCCGGGTGGGGAAGTGCATCTAATCAGCCTCAGCATGCGGGACGAAAGGCGCGAAGCTCCCAACATTCTGCCCAAGCTTTTAGGACTTACGTATCAGTACAGATTCAGGTTGAGTGAGTTGGAATGCGACGAAATCCTTCCTCCGAATGATTTGACTTCGAAGGAAGTCGAGTGCCTCCGATGGTGCAAGGAAGGCAAGACCAATTGGGAGATCGGAGAAATCCTTCACATCTCGGAAAAGACGGTCGAGTTTCACGTTTCGAATACGATACGCAAGCTCGGGGTGAGCAATAGAATCACCGCGGTGGTGAAGGGCATTCAGTGCCGCCTTATCTCCATTTGAAGCGTTAAGCCGCACGGCTGATCGCGCACACGGCGTCGATCGCGTTCTCAAGTCAATTCAAGCCTTCGGTGAACAACGTTATCTCAATGTTCAATGGAGCCATTATCTGCTACCTCATCGTGAGGACCGCAGCTCTCAATCAGGACTCTAGGGTCTCGGGCCACCTGCATCACGGCCTCCGTGACTGCCGGATTCTGGAACTCAAGCCCCGCCATCATCCCGATGCCCTTCTTTCGCCTACCGCCTAGGAATGCCTGGAGACAACGCCATCGAGCCATCGATCTAGCGCTTTGGATCTTGAAAGCATCTCGTCCGCGAAGCTCCCGCGGCCCCAGTGCAATCGAGCCCGTTACGGCAAGTGCTCCGGTCGTCATTCCGTTGAAGGCATTCGTAAAGGCGACAATCGATCGGCCCTGTCACCTTTTCGCGCCAGTTTCAGAGCAGCCTCGACGCCGTTCGCGCCCGTAGGCCCCGTAATTGAAGCACGTACTCGAGCTTGTCTTGGTTGCAAGATCAGCTGCTGCAACCGCTCGATAAACTTGCTTTCGCTTCGGTATGAAAATCCAGAGCGTTCCCAATCGCGTCTTCCAGCAGATAGGCTATCAGAGCTTGTTTCATCTGCGGATCATTGTGACCAAGATTAAGAGATCCGCAAGCAGACATAACATCGATGAACTCGCGCCCCTCCCGTCCCAAACCCGCGAGCCATGGCCTTGGTGAAAACCTTGGTCCGTCTGCAATAGTAACGTACTTGCGACTCGAGCTCTTCGAAGATCATTTTGAATACCGCGCTTCTATATGATCCGTTTCATTCGACGCTGGCGACGGCGGAGAGGCGTCATCTACCTTTGCTCTCGCCCGTAGCTTGCGCCGGATCGCGAGCAGGTCAGACGAGATCGAACCCAACCCCGCTTCCCTCGCCACCGTAATGAGATAAGCGACAGCGTCCGCCATACGCTCCGCAACGACAGCGTCCGACTCCTTGCGTTTGCGATCAACGGTCATGCGGCCCTCTCGGTAGCTCTTCCAGAGCAGTACAAGACGTTGCCGATTCCGTATTTCATGCAGTGATAAGCAGGCCTGATGTGCTCCCACGGCACATAGAACGCGCGCTCGATCTCGCCCTCGATCAGATCCGGCGCGCCAAGCCAACAAACCCCGTCGCGCACGAAGTGACTGATCAGATGTGGACGCGTCACACCTATCACGCCAATTCCATCGGATCGACCGACATGTTCCGATACTGCGCAAAGCAATTCGGGAATGATGGTTCGCCGAACTTTCGGCGCAACCGATTTATCGACACACACTCGCGTCATTTCCCATATCTGCTCCGAAGAGGGAGCATCACCCTCAACCAAATGAGGCCAATGGCTCTGGAGCATGTAGGGTCTATCGGTCCGCAGCAACCGGATCAGCCCGCGGACTACGCGCTCGCTATCACGCCAAACGAGATAGAGCGCCGATGGAGTATCGAATTCGTCGAACTCCAAATCTTCGTAGTGCTGGTGAGGTAATCCGCGCCTCTCGACGAAGACCTTGTATCGCAGACGCGCCTGCGCCACCATCGCGTCCTGGAACAAATGAGCTGTCGAGAGCGAGAAGGATTCGATCATGTCGGCTCCATCGTTGCTCATAAGAAGCAGGCGGCGCCGATTCTCAACACTGGGAACATCCCTAGTAACACCACCGCGGCAACCTCCACCGACCAAAGGTGGCGACTGGAACTGGGAAGGTCCCGAGGTTACTCAAAGAATGCTGCCGCTAAGCTGCTCGCTCTTCAGAGATACGCTTCAAAATCATGACACCTCCCTCCCAAGACCATCTGTTGGCCGCTCTAACCCAAGCCGCCGAGCACGCAATCAGCATTGTCCGATCAAACAGAACCAAGCGCTCCCAAAAAGAAGCGTTGCGCTTCACCGTCAACAAAAGAGCCTTCTCTCGCAATTTCAAGCAATTATGGTTCTATTCGAACACCTTCGAGAGCAATAACAGCCTCAATCGATTGACAGGAACGGTGTTCTTTCTTTTTTGGAAGAATATGTCGGTGACCAACTTGGCCATCAACGAATTGGTCGCGCTAGTTCGACTGAATAGCAAGGTACGTCCAGAAACCGCGACCGCAGATAGCGCGAATACATACTTCGTTAGCGACTCAGACTACACCTCCTTCATCGAGGAGATCTGGACGTCTTTCTTCGGGGAGCAGCCGCTACCACGCAAGGACGTCGTACAGCGCATCAAAGAAGTCGGCGATCACCTGATACGCTACCATCGACAATCTTTGGAGCGGACGATCATTCTCGAATACTATCACACGTCCGCACTCCTCCACATTCCGCTATCGCTTGAAATTGACCTGCAAAATGTCGTTTCGGCATCGGGGTACATTCAGTCAGCCGGACCGGGGCTTTACGCCAGAAACATAGAAAAAGCGGCCAAGGGCGACTTAATCGCTCAGCTCAATCGCTACCTAGATCGTACCCCGCAGAAGAAGTTCTTTCTTGTGCCATATGCCGATGAATTCTTCAGTCCTTGGGAGAAGGCCCATTCCGCATCCTCCCTCAGAAACGGCCTTGACGGAGTACGCTTTTATTTCAGGAAGCACGCAATCGGGGAACTGACGCTTCAGCAAATGCTATCGCTCATCCCGAGCGAAACGAACGGACGAGTAATAGTCGCCAGCGGATTGAAAGAATATTGGGTTGAAAGACAGCAAAGCATCAAAGCAGGTGCTTGCGATGACACCACGATTTGGTTCGTATCGGACCACAACGTCCACGAAACCGATTTGCGCGGATACTTTTCGCGTGGAACGAAGCAATACTTTTTCGTGTATGCTCAGTTGATCTACAACGCCAGCCAGCTGAACTTATTTAAGGAAAGAAAGCCCGCCTGGCTTGCCCCCGTGACGTTGCCCCACACTCTATGTGGCGCGATGGTCAACATCGCTCAGGATCATTGGGCAAGAACGCAAGAGGGGAATCCCAACACCCCCCCGATAATCCTGGATGCATTCTGCGGAACAGGCACAACGTTAATCGATCTCGCCTACCGCTTTCAAAATGCGATTGTCGTGGGCTTTGACAAGGACTCGTTCTCTTATTCACTCTGCCGCGACAATCTCGAGTTCTTGGCTGCAGACATCGAAGATGTTGAGACCTTCAAGACTTCATACTGCGACCCCGTCTATGCCGAGCAACGCTTCGCCGACGACATCAAGACTTTTCTGGACGCATTCGGTCAACCGAAGTGGGACAAACGAAAGTCGCCGGAGAATCTTTTGGTCGCTGTGGTCGAGAGACTTTTGTACGAGCTAATCAACGACCGCTCGACTACCTCGATACAGCTGGAAAACGCCAAGTTCATTGGCTGGGTTCAGGAGGTCCTCGACAAAGGTTTCGGCGATTCCTTCCAGACTTTTCTAGAACCACTGAAATCGACGCACAAATGGCTGTGTTACCTCGCTTGGCGCGGCTTGGTGAACGGAAGATCGTCGGTTCGCTCTCACGATGATCTCCTAGCAGTGATCCGTCGTGAGCTTCAGCAGTTCTCAGTCGAACTCAAGCAACATGTCGAGGCGATGAGATGCCCGACGTGGATCACAGACGGACACCAACGCTTCGCCCTTGCAAAGGGCACCTATTCCCCGCAATCGCTTTTGGATCGGAAGCGACTGAGCGAACTGGCGGAAAAGATCAAGCGGATTACGGTATCCGAATTAAAGCAAGGCCTTCTCGCGAATAAGCTCGAACCGGGTATCTATATCGCCAATGTCGAGGACTCAGCGCGAGCGCTCGAGAATTTCCCGGGGGCGTTCGACATCTTGATCACCGACCCGCCATACGGCTTCAATACCCATTTCGAAGGGGGCAGCCTGATGGGACTCTTCGGAACGTTCTTTCCGCAGGCGGTCAGATCGCTCTCTCCGAAGGGGCAACTGATCGTTTCCCTCCCGGAGCATTCCCGGAACGGCAGACAGGTCCCGTTTTACCAAACCCGATCTGTCGTCACTCAGCAAATCATCACGGCAGCTCACGACCAAGGCAAGCAGATCGTGAATTTTTCCGACGGCCTCCCCGATCGCGCTGGTATATTCCGGCCCCCATATTATTGGTTTTCCCCAGCCGGTGTGTCCCGCTCGATACTCAAATTCAGCTTTTTCACTTATACTCGACAGAATGTGGAGGACGAAAGTGATGGCTCTCAGGAAAACGTCAGCGTGGACGCTCGCGGCCCTATCTAGTCCGCTCATCTTCGATGAGGACGGAGAGCAGGACACCTTCACTCTCGGAGAGTCTTTCGTGCGCGACCAACGCATCGACAGGATTCGGGAATTGATGAGTACCCGCCGTGACCTGACGATGAGCCAAATTCAGGAAATCGTCGACCGGGAAATCCCGACGCGCTAACCAGGCCGTATCGGCAATAACTAGAACGACGACCTCTGGCCTTCGGCGTAGCCACGACGGCCGCGCAATCTCCTTCCGTGCAAACGTTCAGTGAATACCGCGCCTTGGAGCGAAGGTACGCCACTGCGCAACGATTTCTCCGTCTTTTGGCTCGGTAACCCTCAAGCGCACCCGGCCGGCGTCAATGAGAAGTTCTCGTCCGGGATGGATGGCTATAAAAATCTCCGAATGAGGCAAGGGTATCGATTGCTTCGCTCCTTTGGCTCCGTCGATCACAAAGCGGACCGTTTCACCAGTGCTCAAAGCCAGCCTGCCTTTCAAGGGAGTCGATGCGAAGCTTTGGACCTTGGAGATACCGCAGGATGCCTATCGGCCGGCCGAATTCCCGCTCGAGTTCACCGACACACACATAACTCTTGGCGTGGTCTTCGTGGGTTCCGTGACTGAGGTTTAGCCGAAAGATATCGACCCCGGAAAAGGTAGAGAGCTCGTATCTTCTCAGGCTCGGTACATGCCGGACGGATGGTTGCCAGATCTTGGCGTGACGCGAGCGACGCAATGTATCCCCCCATCTGAAAGGCCAAAGCCGACCCTTACGATGCGGTCGACGGCAGTTGTGCAAACAAACGTCTTCGTCCGTCGCTTAAAACCATGCGATGGACGCTATTGGCAAAGTGAAGCCTGCTTTGAACCGATCCATGACAATCATTGTTTCAATGCGTCTTATCTCTGAACTTTCGTCTGTAAGACGCCGGGCAAACCGCTCGTAATCTTCCATATCGTTTACGGTAACTAGCAAGACGACGTCGGCCAGACCTGTAACGTAGAATGCGCTCATCACTTCAGACATCTTGCGAATTTGCCGCTTTAGGCGATCAACGGTGTCGGCACGCGTGCGCTCTAAGGAAATGAGAACCACTGCCGTCACATTCTGCCCAATTGCTTTTGGAGAAATGATGGAAACGTCGGCCTCAATGATACCCTTGGCTCGAAGGCGCTTCAGCCGACGTTGAACTCCGGATGCGGATAGGCCGACCTTCCTTCCAAGATGTTCACTGCAGAGGCGATTGTCTCGTTGGACGAGATCAAGAAGACGAAAATCGATCCTGTCGAGTTTCATCACTGCCTCGCGGCTAGCGGATTGCAATCGCGTCCGAGAAGTAGACGCCTGCGCGGCTTGTCCTGGCATTTTCAACTCGTCACTACGCAGCCTAGCTGTTGAACGATCGATTTCTCCCGCTGTCATCTGTCTTGGAACACCTATGGGAGCCCAGCTCTTCGCGATATTCGAAGACAGTTGATGCGGCGATCTCCCCCTCCGCCGGAGGCTCACCACGCTAGAAGCCGGCCGCCATCTCGAGAATGTGGCCAGTCGGGATCTACCTTTGCTGAGAGCTGCAGATGAAGGCTATTTCACTCTAGTCCTATCGATGCGCGCCCCGGACCCGCACACATATTCCCTCGGCACACACGAGTGTGGTAGACGGTCAAGCTCTGGAAGCGCGGCTTTTTGCTCCTGATCAGCGGAAAGCACTATTGCGTTGAACGTGCGATATGCGAATACGATGGCGCGACCGATTGTTGTGCCGGCCGCGGGATAAAATACACGCACGGGAAGTCATGTCGGCGCCGCAAGCATGAAGACCCTAGATTGCGTTGCCTTGTGCACCCAGGACGCTTCCGTAACTGTCGGTCGCCAATCCGGCGGGCGTGCCAAGCGTTGCCTGAATGATCGGAAACGCGACAAATGTCCGTCCATGTTTGGTCCAAGATTTGGATTTTTTCCACGGTCGGATCGCCGAAGGTTCGATTGAAAGCCGTTTTCCACACCATTCAAGAGGGGATCCCGTCCTCGGGCAGCGTGCGCATTGTGTTCCTCGATTGTCTTTTTAAGCTCAGCGGAATCTAGTCCCAGCTGCTTTGCGAGCTCCGAAATCGTTTCACCTGCCTTGATGTAGCCAAGGCGGACAAGTTTGCGATGCTCGACGTCCAGGGCCATAGCTGATCCCGGCAGGTCACCAACCTTACTGCGCGTCCTTTCAGCAATCTGCTTCAAGACTTCGTTGGGCGCCTTCGCATCGGCTTGTTTGTTAGCGCCATCCCTCTTAGTGCCGACGTCAATCAGTATGGCCTTGCGGCCGCACGCCTCGATGATGTCGGCAAGGTAAAACGCCTCGCGGCCCTTCGTATCCAGCGTGGCCACGATCGCGACCGCCCCCGTAGTCGCGGAACCAATAGCCAGTTCGGACACGTTACCATCCCGGACCAACCTCTGGCCGTCCGTGCAATGGCGAGACACGATCTTCCTCCCACTCCTAACAACAGAAGGTCTAGACCTGGTTGTACCCGGGTATAAGATCGGTGAGGCGCGCAAGTGGGTAAGATTGGGTAGAAACGGTGAGAGCGGAAGTGCCGGCAGACTTGCCACACACATGTCGGACATAGCTAAAGCCGGACAATTGCAAGTCTACGCGCCCTCTTTGCGCAGCCTTCCAGAAGGCCCTCCTAGTGGTCATGGCGACCCTGCCAATCCTCGACTGGAAGGACGCCGGCATCACCGGCGAGCCCAAGAAGTTCAATGCCGGTTGCTTGGAAATAGGAATCTGCCGCTTCCCGATTTTGCGCTACAAGTATCGAGCTCTCAGCTCATGCAATCCAGCCGAGGGTTGAAGCATGACCCACGATCAAGCAACCATCGAAGCTTCTAAGATCAGCGCAAGAGCCACGGTTGAAGCAGCTCGAATAGCCGCCGATGTTGCCCAGACCAACGGAATACTTACTGCTATCGGAGCAACTGCAGCTGTTCTAGCAGCCGCAATTACGGCGTACGTTACTTTTCGCAACGCCCGCGACACCATCCTCCTCCAACTGGGAAAGGAGCAGGAGCAGAAGGCGACGCTCAGTGCAAACCTCCGCGCCACGATTGAAGACACTATAAAACAGGTTGATGATGCCGTAATGATCTACAAGGGAGATTTTGCCGAACCCGTCGAATTACGCGTGCTTCCGTTGCCGAGCGCTATCGAGCGATCCGACCCAAAAGGTCTTTCTTCCTTAGGTCCAGAGATTAACGAAGCCATCGCGTTAGCTAGATTGTGTTTGAACGACTATCGGCGGGCCAAGGAGCCCATTCAGAACCGGCACCGAAAACCAAAAGACACCAAGCCAGCCCAATTGAAGGAACGACCTTCGGACTTTGATACTGTAATAAGTACCGCCGAGGCATACAGTACGGCGCTACGCAGGCTAAACTCCCTTTTGGCAACGCGTTGACGCCAGCTTGGTGATGCGCAGTTCGTCAATCCAGTCGTTGAGCGGGTCGGCATTGCCGAACAGCCCGGCACCACCGATGTAAAGATTGCTCGGACCGTTCACAGCGCTGTTGGCTGGCGTCGCGCTGCCAAGCATCGCGCCGTTCTTGTAGCGCCGGATCTTTCCAGTTGCGTCCCTATCGACGGCGAGGTGATACCATGTGGCCGCCGCGCGCCTCGTACAGAAACGGCGCCCGTGGTGGCCCCAGCATCAGGCCGGGGGGCATGACGATGCTGGGGCCGCCGGACAGGCTCTTGCCTCGTGGGACGAGGCCGTCACCCGCCAGACACAAGCACATTTGCGATCTGCTGTTCCTACGATTGCCTATTATTCCCGGATGTGTGTCCAGCAGGGCCGCAGGCGCCGCTCTGGTACGACCCCTACGGCCCGAGCCGCGACGTTCCGCACGATCGGCGCGGCGCTTAGATCCTAAGCATATCGCGGGCCAACTCTGCCACGCTCATGGCCCGTCATTAGCGCGAATCTGTCAGTGTTGCTCTTGGGATGGGGTCGTGGGGGACATACGCGGCCGTCAGAGGTGAAGGCCCGCCAGCCCCGGCGGGGCTTCCCTTTCCTCGATGCACGTTAAGCCTGCGGAACATTGTGAAGTAGATCATATTGCAAGCGAGAAAGGCTGCGGTACGCTCCGTCTCACCGGGGCTGGCTCCATATTTTACTTAGACCTTTTCACCCGGTCTATTTTGACCATCGCGCTGGCCGCAGCAGTCCCCCTGCTGCGGCCTTCGTACTGACGGGGACGCCCCCCGATTCACTTCGGAGAGACCTTTATGCCCAATGAGAATTGCCTGATTGTTCGTGCTGCCGGGAAACAGCTTGACCTGTTGCGGGGCGAAGCTTCCCGCATCGCAAAAGCTGCTAACATTGGTTGGTGGACCGACCGCGCGGAGATCGGCACTAGGTTCTGTTTTGAAGATCCTAAATCAAAAGAGTCTTTCGCACTCACTTGCGATCGCCTCGGCATCACCTGCCAGGAGGGCTAGTCGATTGAAAAACCCGGCGACCTGGGAGCCGGCGGGTTCTCAACGATGGGCTGCATTGCGCCCCCAAGATCACCTCTTGCGACCCAACCGAGCCGGACGGCGCACACTCTCTTTTCATGGTGGCTGCGGATATTCGCGTCATCGTTTTCTGCGCCGATTATGGCGGTAGCCACAGCGTTGCCTTGAACGGCGATCGATGGGCTGATGATGTGCGGCTACGGGACATCGGGTCGCGGTTCGTCTGCCGGGCCTGCGGTAGACGCGGCGCCGATGTCAGACCCGATTTCGAGAGCGGCAAGCCGCCACTGGCTCTGGGATATCGATGAACCTGACTAACGAACGGCCCTATTCCAATCCGAGGCTGCCGCACGCAAGCTCCTCGAGCCCGCCGCCGGCATCGAGGCGGTCCAGGACCGCCGCATCCATATCGAGAAGATCAACGCGCCGTTCCTGTCGCAGAACGGCTGCAAGGCGACAGATTCGGGGCCGGCATCAAGTTCGCAGCCGAGCGCGGCTGGCTCGAGCCGCACGAGAGCGGCACCTATGTGAGGCTGCTGCCTGGCCGCAAGACCCAATAGCCGTTTCCGGCCGAAGAGAGTGCCTGACAAAGGGACACACGGAGCGAGGGTCCATTAATTAAGCTGACCGGACCACAGGTGGTTGGCCGTCATGGGCATCGAACGCCATTTCACTCCAACGTATTCCCGGGATCGAGCGGAGGAGTTCCGAGCGAAAGCCGCCATTTGCGAGCACCCCCAAACCAAGGCATCGCTCCTCAGGGTTGGCACGGCCTACGACGAACTGGCTCGTCGATCTGACACGATCCGCACAGTGCAAAACGCCGAGTACGGCTGCCTAAAACACCGGGAACAAAGCAGTGGAGTAGTGACTTAGCATCTCCGCAGACACGCCTCGACAAGGTGTCGCTGACACAAGGCCTCAGCTCCCGCCAGCCAACAGCGACGTTTCGTTCTGTTTCAGTTCGTCGGGGATAGGCTCAGGACGGCTAGCGAGTTCAACGCCACCTCGACCAATTCGATTGCGCGATCCTTGTTGCCGCTCTCGTAATAATACTGCGCTACCGCACCATAGGACAGGTACTTGAAGCCGCCGTCCCGTTGCGGAGGATTCAGCGCAAGAATGTGTTCGGACAACTCTTTGCCCATAGCAAGGCGCTCGGCAGACGGGAAGTGGGAGTTGTCATTCGCCCGATTGAAGAGTTGGCGCAGCAGCGCTATTGGCGGAAAGCACGTGGTCCCGGAACCGAGCACGAACAATCAAAATCCGATCACTTCTCGACACGCGGCGGTTCACCGGAACATGCCGCCTCATGGTCCGCCTGCATGCGCTGACGCACGAGCCGCCTGCGGGATCCCATCTCGCCGGTCAGCTCGCCGCCGATCTGAACGTCCGCCAACTGACCGACTTCGGACAACTGCGCGGACACTTTGTGGCCGCTCCTGCGCCTTGTCGCGGCTCACGGCCCAGCTTGCCCGGTCTGCGATCCGCGCCCCCTCAACGGCAGCATAGCGTCCAGCGCCTGATCGATATCATTGCAGATGACCGTTTTGCCGCCATCGCGCGCGATGGACGATTGCGCGATGCGCCGCATGAACTCCTTGATGAAGGCGGCGCTGACGCCCTCGCTCTGTCGCACGGCTTCAGCGACAACGGCCTCCGTGAGTGGCAGGCGTTTGCCATAGAGCCGCACCAGCTTGTCGCGGCCATGAGCATCAGGTAAAGGCATCTCGATGAGCTGGTCGATCCGGCCAGGCCGCTCCGCGAGCGCGCCCTCGAGCTCTTCCAGTCGGTTGGTGGTAAGTAAGAACAGGATGTCGGCGTCCTCCTTCAGCCCATCCATCTCATTGAGCAGCTTGTTGAGCAGCACTTCTTCTCTCGTTTCTCGCATCTCATTGCGGTCGCGCGCGATCAGATCGACGTCCTCGATCACCACTAAGCCGGCTGCAACAGCCGGGCGAGGTTCATATATTCACCGAGCGCACCGACCTCCCCGGCTGCCATTATTAGGGTGGTCTGATCAGCCAGGTTAGTTGCGAGGTATCGGATCGTGTGGGTCTTGCCGGTGCCGGGCGGGCCATAAAGCAAGATGCCCTTGCGTGTCGATTGGCCGAGCTGGCGCAGCGCATCGCGCATTCCGACAAAGCTCAATACATTTCCATCGAGTAGTTTGAGCGCCTTTTCGGGCAGGATCACGTCCGCGCGGTCTACCCGGGGCCAACGATGCACCGTAACGCCGCGCGAACGGCCGCTGTAATTCGGATCGCTCTCGAGGGACAGGATCTTGCCACGGTACGATCCGGCGGATTGCACCGCTCTCTCCAGTTCAACGAAGCAGTGCTGCGCGAAAGACTCGCCGGCCCCGCCGGCGGGCACCGCGACCTCAATGAGCATCATCTCCTCTGGGCTTGTCCCGCATTGTTGAATGGGCTCGCGGTAATAGGACAGCACGACAGCGTAACGAAACTCGTTCGCCTCGGATAGCCACAGCCCATTGTGCAGGCATTTGACTGGCATAGCCTCGCCGATGTCGATCTCGTGGTATTGTGGCGACGCCACCAAGACGGGATCGTCTCCGGCGCGCCGGAGCTCCGCGAATGACAGCTTCTCCAAAGTCCATCGCTGCTGCAGCAGGCCAAAGAAGCGGACCGGCGAAGCGAACAGCTTGTCGATTGCGATCTGGATGTCCGCGCGCATGTGGCCGGGAAATTGCCGCAGCATAGTCACGAGGCTGTTCGGCGGGATATCGGCGAAATGCCAGGCAACCGCGTCACGGGCACATTCGAACTGGATTTCGGACGGATCTGGCGCCTCGGTTTCGCCAGCAGGCTCGGAGGTGATTTGCAACGTATGTCCTTTAGCTCGGATTCGTTCCTGCGCCGCATCGAAGAGCGCCTTTGCAACTGACGGTGGGAAGGGGCCGCACGCGGCCTTGTCCTGCCGTTCGATCAACATGGAAAGGGCGTAGGCATCGCGCTGATGTCTGCCGAACACCTCCCGGAATAGATCCACCACGAAACCGCGTGGCGTCTCCCCGGCATCTTGAAACACCAGCCGAGCAGACTCGGGCACAGTGCAAACTTGTTCATCCATCCGAAGCTCCTAGTATGAGTGAAACGGTTTGTCGTCGGCCTTACTACGCCTGATGCGCTCCATTCGTCGTCCGGTTGTTAGATGAACTTGCGCTTTGCCGTCCAGGCACCATTCAGCCACATGGACTGCCGGAGGATTCATTGGCGCCTCACGGTGCGCCCCATCCAGTTCGGCGTCGATTGGCCCGAATGGCGCAATCGACTGGGATAGCCGAGTAAGGACACGCAGGACCCGCCGGACCAAACGCACAAGCGCGTAGTGGACCCGGGCGACGGCATGTTTGGGCTTTGTCAGTATCCTCACAATTCTGCTCTCTCCTATAGTCTTGAAAAGACGCGCCGGTGTTGGTGTAGTTGACGAATGATGTCACTGCTTGTCATCAAGCCTCTCTCGTTTCCGGATCTTTCAGCAAATTGCATGCCGGTCGCGAAAACGACGCTCAAACTGTTCTTTGCAGGAGAATCGGGACCTGCCCAGGAGCATGAGCTTCGCTTCTTGAAGCTCGCGAGTTGCAAGATTAGCGAGCGGACGTTCACGCGCATCGCGGTTTTGCCGACGGCGCTAGCCACACTCTGGCCGGACTTTTCGCAACCGATATCCTCCTTTTGGACAAGCGCTAGCTATAGGCCCCGCCGCGCCAGGATACGGGCGCACTGGCGCTGACAAACGCACCACCGATCACCACGATGTCCGCTGACTTGGGCTGCGCCTCATCACCGCTGATGTGGTGGATAATAGGCGGCATGGGGCCTCGGCAATCAAGAAGAGCTAGCGGCATCGGCGACGCGGTGCCGCCTAATGCACCGACAGCTGCGGCATTTTGGTTCTTTGTGCCGAACATCGCCGGCATTCGGGAGTGCGCTGAAGAGGCACAGCCACCCTCGAGGCGTTTACGCGGCAATGCGGGACTGCTTGCGCCGGTGAGACAAGAATCGTCAAGCGACATCCGGATTTAAGGCCCAATTGCGCAATAAAGAATGTTACCGGACAACTTCCTTGTCGTGTCTCGGGCGGAGCTGCCGAATCGTTCGGTGGCGGCATGGCAGGAAAGATCGGCACGCGCGCAAAGCGCGAGACCACATCAGCGCTGGCGAAGCATTATCGGGCGAGCGGGCAGCTCGAGAAGGAACGGATTTCAGACGAGTTTTGCGCCGTTACGGGGCGGCACCGTCAGCACGCGATCCGAGCACTGTCGGGTTCGGCGGTGCCGCGGCGACGGGGCCGGAGCTACAGAGCTTTCATTCACGTTGCACTAATTGTGCTGTGGGACGCCTGTGACCGGCTCTGCAGTAAGCGGCTCGTCGCGATGATCCCGTTCTTGCTTCCGGGTCTCGAACGGCAGGGCAAGTTGAAGCATTCTGCCGATGAACGGTGGGAGGTTTTGAAAGTGAGCGCGGCGACGATCGATCGCCTGCTGAGCGAAGTAAAGAGCGCAGCAGCCGGGGGACGCCGAGAGGGCGCGGGCCTTTCCAGGGCCGTACGGCGCGAGTCCCGGTGCGCACATTCAAAGTCTGGGGATCACCTCCGCCGGTTATTGCGAAGCTTATCCGGTTGCGCACGGCGGCATGTCCGTATCCGGCGCGTTCATTCAGACGTTAACAATGGCGGATATAGCAGCGGTGGACCGAACGCTTCCGCTCGTCGTGCGTGAAGCAGCTCTTGTGGTCGAGGCTCGAGCGCGCGCAGAGCCTATTTCCCTGGCCCGTTCGTGGGCTCGATTTTGACAACGACAGCGCCTTCATGAACGACGCGGTCGTGTCGTGGTGCCGTTCTCACACTTGTCGAAAGTCACGTTCCAGGACCTACCAGGAGAAGATCAGGCATTCGTTGAACAAAAGAAAGGAGCTATCGTTCGCCTAGTGAGTTACGGGCGGCTTGAAGGCATTGATGCCGCTCGCTCATTAGCTCGCCTGTTTGCGGCTGCACGGCTGCACATCAATTTCTTCCAGCCTTCCTTTAAGCTGAAGGAGAAGCACCGCGAAGCCACCACGTGATCAAGGGCTATCTTCCTCCCGCTACGCCGTACGAGGTCCACCCGGGCTCAATGAGGCATTTAAAGGTTGGCTGCGGGACATTGACCGCATGCTTGATCCGGTGGCATTGCTGGCGCGGATGCGGCACGCTAAAATCAGCTGGGCAAGCGCGTTGATCCGCAGGCTGGAAAGCCAGCGAGAACTGTGGCGCCGTTGCGAAGCGACTTGGGCGGCCCCCTGACGGAGAGCTCGGCAATGTTGGGAACGGGGTGAGCAGCGGGGCATTCATCGGCGCCGCTATGTGCGGCGCAAGCCTGTGCCACGTGGCCATCGACGCTCGAGCCCTCCATTCCCATCATCCAGGAATGGATTGGCGCGGCTAGCCAAGCTTCCAAACAGCGATTGAAATCGCTCACGAAAATACCCCTCAGTTACCCACCTCTTAGAACCTCTGTTCTGGTGGGTAACAAACAGGCTTTCCTCTGTTCGCGGGGAAGGAAATGGCGGAGATCGTGCGTGACCTCTCGCAACGTCGGCCGCGTCAGCTAAAAAGCCGCCGGCTGACATTGATGATGAAGCCAGCGGGCGCGCCGATGATGGCGCCGAGCAAGCCGTAGCCAAAGGCGCCAAACGCGCCGACCATCACCGCGCAGGAAGAAGCCTATTCCGGGGCACAAGACCATCATGCCAATCAAGGTCTGATCGTTTTTCTCTTCGATCCGGTGCAGGCGTCGCTCTTCGGA
The DNA here is from genome assembly GCF_900094605.1 of Bradyrhizobium shewense. Lineage (GTDB taxonomy): Bacteria > Pseudomonadota > Alphaproteobacteria > Rhizobiales > Xanthobacteraceae > Bradyrhizobium > Bradyrhizobium shewense. The sequence continues at coordinate 95,432 of NZ_FMAI01000016.1, forward strand.
GCTCTCCACATAGGGCCCGGCTGGCTCACGCGGGCAAGCCAAGGCCGAAAACGAGACACCGCTGCCGCAGTCGTTGCAGCCTATCAGTTCGTGTTGTGCGCGCTGACCCGTCATGAGCCCAGCCTCCTCAGTACCCCGCGGCGCTATAAGGTCCACCCTTGACGCGATGGGGGTGTCGGCGGGCATTTGTTGTAATGGGTTAGGTCGAGCTGACGACGATCAGCTTAGACGCCATCGCCACGCCCCCCCGGCGAAGCTCTCTATTTCAGCAACTCATCGATCGAAACCTCGCCAAACGGAGTTGGAATCGCGCGCCTGGCGACGAAAAGACCGATCACGCGCGTCTGTGGCGCGCGCTCCAAAATCATCTCCTTGATGGCCTTGAAATGGGAGCCTGTCGTGAGAACGTCGTCGAAGATGCCGACAATACCACGCAGGTTTTGCAGGTGGTTTTCCGCGATCCTGTAGTTCTGCTTGAGTTCGGCCGGTGCCTTCCGGTTGCCGCCTTTGAACGTGTCGGTAGAGGCGATCTGCTCAATTAGTTCCCGGACGTCTGGCGGCGCCGACGCACGGATTCCTCTGCAAACCTGCACCATCCGATCATCGTAGGCAGGATCGGTCTTCACCTTCGATGGCGGTATCGGAACGATCGTGGCCTTGGCTAGCCATTCGGCGTTCAAGACCGCAGACAGGTCGCGAGCGCATCTGGCAACGGCCGGAGCTTTGTAGTGGTAGCCACCATCGTTACGCTTCTTCTGAAGATTGTGAATCAGCTGATTGGTGTCGCCACCCTGCCAACCCTTACCGGCCGTGTATTCGTAGAGGTAATGACAATCGTCACCCTCATCAAGGTACCAGTGGTCCCGGCGGTTGGTTTCGTCAATTTGCTGAAGGAGGAGTGGCATTACCCAACGCACCCCAGATATCGCTGAGGTTGCGGACACGGATCGCGCCCCGCTTCTCGAAGTTCGCCGGCCAGGTGATGTCGTCCCGCTTGAAGCAAGAATCGAGAATGAACAGCTTGCGGCCCTGCTGAAGGGCGGCGCGGGCTTGCGTGAGCGTCCCGCTTGTGTCGCTGGCCTCGACGATGATCGTTCCCTCGGTGAGAGCGCTCATGGTGACATTGCGCTCAGGGAAAAACAACTTGTTCTGGGGGACGTGCTGGCTGGCGTACCGGAGAACTGGCACCTGAGAAATAAGCAGATTCTCCTCCGCGATCCTGCGCTGGAGCGCCTGATTTTCCTTCGGGTAATAGGTCCCGATCGGTGTGCCGATCACAGCGACCGTATGGCCCTTCGCCTCAAGCGCGGCCGTATGAACTGCTGTGTCGATACCGGTCGCGAGTCCCGAGACGACGGTGAAGCCGCGCTCAACCAACGCACGTGACAACTTTCCCGCACGCAACTTCCCGTCTTCACTTGGATTGCGGCTGCCGACAACGGCAACGCATCGGGTCTCAACGAGCTCCCAAGCGCCTTGAAAATAGAGCATCTCGACCGGATGCCTCGCATCTCGGAGCTTCGCAGGATAGTTGCCGGTGAGATTCAGCCGAGTGCCGAACCTAGACACGCCTGCCCTCTTGAGCCCAGCTAAAACTTCGGATGCGCGAGCGTCGGCCACGATCCCTGAGACGAAGTCGGAGGGCACGGCAGTCGGATCTGACGCGAATTTATCTGCGATCGTTTTGAACGTAGCCCCCTTCTCGAGCCACAGCGCTTCATACGCACCCAACTCCCTGCGCGGGGAGATTGACCGTACGGCCGGCCCATCATTCATTCTTGCGAGAAGGTTCATCGTCCAACCCTAGCTAGCCCCTGCCGCGGCGTCGAATCCGCAGAATCGAAGTCCCCTACTTTGAAGAGCCAACGCTTTTGCGGGGCCAAAGCGGCAGGAGAGCGTATCACGTTATAAGAACGAATCAAGAACATCGCGATATATCGTTACAAAACATCGGGTTAAACGGTTAAAATTTTCTTGATTTGCACTTGGCGTGCCCGTTCATCGGGCCCGACCGGGACTCTATCGGTCGGCCGCCTCAGCCCCCACGCGATAGCGGCGTACGAATCGCGGCCTCCATGGGCACCCGATCAGCCAGCCGCCACTAAAAACAGCTGCCCCCACCAAAAAGGAAAAGGTGTTGATGAGTTGGCGCCGTTCGCTCGCAGCGCCCCGGGTCGACGACTGATCCCAGCTATAGTCTTGGCTAGGCAGTGGTCCGCGCGGCTCTGCCTATGGTCGCCGCCGACCCGTTAGGGTGCGGCGGCTTCCAAAGCGAACGATCCGTAGAGGGTCGGTTGGGGCGGGGCGCTTTGCGGGGGACCGCGCCCCCTTCCTCTTGCGGACGTTGACAATCAACATACGGGAAAATCGCCACCGTCCCATGCGGAAAATCCGCAGGGCACACGTGTTCACAGTCTGCGATAAGCAGTCACGGCAGCATCCACGTCACGCGATTGTCCGCATAAGCGAGCTCCGCGAGGACATCACTGAGTTCTCCCTATGGGCGGACGCAGTAGTGAAATCAAACGTGCTGGACGCCCACGACGAACTGCGACGGCAAATTTCGTCGCGATTTCCCTTCGTATTCGAGAGTCTTCGCGATTGCGGTGGCCGGATCGGTGGAGTGGCGATGCCGCGGCATCTTTGCGCTCAGTACGGTCACTATCTCGAAGACAGCTTCGCGCGGCTCATGAAGGAAGTCGCATCCGTTACCGAGCAATCCTGGCTTTGGGCGGCCAGGTCACGATGGCTTGGTACTGATTTGCGCTGAACCAACCGTGTGGCGACGGCGCTGCCGGAACGCGCTGCTAGCCGGAAACCTCGTTGCCGCTCAATTCCGGCGCGTGCATCAACACGCGCGATGATTTTAGGCGTGTGTAATTTGGATTCCGCCGGCGACTCGCGGCGCACGTGTGGTACGGCGCGCTACCCTTTTACTTTAAGGAAATCAGCAATGGGCGTCTATTTGGTCACTTGGGATCTAAACAAACACAAGCCGAACTATGCGCAGGCGCGACAGAATCTCGTCGATCACATGTCGCGCTACCCACATATCAAAGATGAGGGTCTCGACTCGGTATGGTTCATCCAGTCCGCCTCCACAGCCGACACGCTGGATTCTGACATCCGGCGATACATGGATAACAACGACAGGCTGATGGTCACGAAACTGGTGAATGGTCAGCATCAAGGCTGGTTGTCCCAAAAGGTCTGGGACTGGATCAACGCGCGCATCTAACTGAAGGACTTCCAGGGCTAAGGTGCAAAACCCGAGTTACAACGCAAAGCAAGAAAATGAGTTCATGGGACGGACTTAGTCCTGGCCAGTTCTTGGCACGAGTAGCGTTTTCAGTCGCGATCACGGCCGCCGTGATCGTCGGAACATTCATCGCAATCCGCTACATGGTGGGCTTTCATCGGTGATCACAGCAAGAGAGCGCAGCAATGGCGAATGAACGAGATGTTTTCGGCCGGATCGATGAGATCGAACTCACGAGTCGGCAGCGATCATAGTTGAGCAGGCCGACGACGAGATCACCGCGGTTATTGCGAGCGTTGTAGGCGTCCACTTTCAGGTCTCGGCGGATCAGGCGCTCAAACTCTCTCGTGCCTTGGCTGTTGCCGCGGAGAATGAGAAGAAATTCCGTGTCACCGATTGACTTGACAGACTTGCCGACCGGCGGACAGAAATCGCCGATGAGCTTGGGGAACTCTTGCAGAGCATCCAGTTTCATCATGCATTTGTACGTCATGGTCGGGATTGCCGTGATTGTCGCGGTTTTGATCCTGGCAGCACCGCTTATCCTCACCCTGCTCGGCGACGGCCTGCATTGGAAAATCTTGGCAGTAGTCGCGACCGCGGCCATTGCCATCGTTATGCTCTGGATCCCGGCCGGCTTCGTTGCTTATGCAGCGGCTGTTGGATGCGCCAACAGAGCTCAGGAAAAGCGTAAACGGCGGCTGCAGATCGAAGCTCGCGGACTGGCTGCAGTGAGAAGAGCTCTTCACGTGCCCTGGTCGGCGAGGCTTCTGCGCAGGCTTCGCCTGCGATCTTGATGGTGCCCGCGGCCGGAAGCGAGGCCCGGCAACGGAGGCTAACCCAGCCGGACCTCGCAGCCGCTTGATCCCGGAGGGGATCGACGTGAAGGATCGCATAGAAAGCGTGCCGTTTTCCGTCCTAATTGCGTATCGTTTCGCCGGAAAGCACCAATGCGATACGGGGCGGCGAACCAAAGTCCGCCAGCCGGCGAGTCAAGGTGTCAAACGACACGAAGATCGATTTTGATTTCGCGGCTCACTACAATGCGCGTACCGGCGTCCATCGCAATAGCCGCAGGCCAGCACATTCATCGCCCGATCTCGGAAACGCTCGATATGATGCGAGCATAATTTGGAGATTCTTGCACGGTTGTTAAGGCTACCGGGAAAGAAGGCGGAGTCGCCTGCGCCGCGTCGATGTCCACAAAGAAGCATAAGAAGCAAGCAAAGAAAGCCGCTGCTGCACGTCGGTCCGGAGAAATTCGACAGGTAACGCACGGCACCAATGATCATCCCCTCCGCATCGGCGATATCGAAATCCCGTGCTATGTCCTCGACGATGAAACTCGCGTTTTATCGCAACAACCCTCTGCCGGGCTAGGGCGTGTTGGTTGCGGGAGGCCTAACACTCGATTATTGGGATTGATTGAACAAGCGGATCCAAGGTTTGTTGCATGACAGGTCGCTGACGGGGCCATTTAAGAGTGAGCCTCGACCTAAGAACATCAATAACTTACCGGTCGCACCACAGGGCCTACCCTACCCAAAGTGGCGCATTCGTTGGATCATCGGCGGACCAAAAGCACCGAGAACACGACGTAGCGTCGCCGTCAGCCTCGCCATCGATCCGGAAGCGGTGCCCCGGTACCAAGATCAATCTCGATGATGCCCTGGCCCTTGCGTCGACGCGCCGCCGTCGTCGTCAATGGCGCTTCGGCCACTTCCAGCGGCGGCACAGAAGCCCCAATCTCGACCCCCACGAACGGCCCTATATACTCTTCATCGTGCTTGCAAAGCTCCTTGCGCTACCTGAACAGCTGACTCACATGGCCATGCGAGCCGCCTCGGAAACACTGGCGCCGAGCTCCAGCGATGCTGCAACAAGCCGCTCCCTCTCATCCAGCGACCGCCGCGCCGCCGCTCTACCAATGTGATCAACTCCGCCCTCGAAATCATCATGGAGGTACTCCTAGGATTATCCCTACGCCCTGCAGCGATCGCGTTCGTCAAACAAGGCGGCCTCTGGCGGAGGTATACGATCTTCGGCGTACGGCCCCGCTTCCGCGCGCTGAGAGAGAAAGACGCCGTTGGCCACGCTCAGTCGCCGCCCGCGCGTTTCGTCCATAGCACGCCATCGCACCACACGTGGTCAACGCGGTCCCACTGGCACGCAGATGCCGCATTCGGGAAAAAACCACGTCCGTTGTGATTGGCGCTGGTGTTGCATAGTAGCGGAATGCCCGTCAGCCCTTCGTATTCGACGAGAAGTTCGGCGATTTTGTGCTGAGAGGTCCTGCAAATAGTCTGCAATCGCGCAGATCCGTCCAGATGCACAACAGCGGGGACCTTATCCCGCCATTCTGCGCGTGTTAGGTGCTCGAAGAGCATGTAAGGGTCTGGCGTTCCAGGACTAAAAATATCCGGCGCACGATCTTCCAGGCATATTGGCGCTACCGGCCGAAAGTCCTCGCGAAGTTTGATGTCGTTGAGACGGTCCTTCATTTGCGGCGATGTCGCCGCGGCGAGTATGCTTCTGCTACCCAAAGCCCGAGGTCCAAGCTCCGCGCGGCCTGCAAGGAAAATGACCGGCTTGTTGCTGGCGAGGATGGTGGCAAGTTCACGTATGCTGCATGGTGAGCCGCCCCATCCGGGCGGCACGTCGCCTGTTTCCACAGCTGGACCACTATAGACGGACCAATCCAATGGTACAAAGCCTTGGTCTGCCGCCAATGCCGAGCAAGCGGCACCTATTGCGGAGCCACTGTCATTCGGAAAGGGGGGCACCCAGATAGCATCGAACAAGCCGGCAGCTCGTAGTGCGCTATTCCATTTTATGTTGAGACCGCAGCCGCCGGTTATGCACAGATTGCGCGCGGGAAGGCTCGAATGCCTCTGTATAGCACTCGCGAGCTTGCTAACGAGGAGTCGCTCTTGGAAGCAATGAAAGGATGCAAGCACATTTGCGGGGGGGTTGGCCTTTAACCGTACCGCGCAGGCATCGAAGAACGCATGGACAGGCTCAAGCGCAGCGTCCTCGCTGCAACGACCGACTGGCTCCGTGAACGTGCCAAAATGATTTTCGTAGAGCCCCTGAAACACCTCGACGATGCTTTCATCGACTGAACCGAGCGCGATGTAGGCCATCAACTTGCCCGCAACACCGAGGTCCCACTTGGTCCGGTTCGCCTGCTTGTATGGTCCGAAGTGATAGCCTGCGGCAGCATAAGCATGCCCGATCAGCGGGAAGAGACACTCGAGGAACCTGGCTGCGCGGCGTTCCACATGGTAGAGACGCGGAAAGGAGGCGCCGTCCCAAACCAGACAGAACGCGGGCTGTCCGGCCTTGGCGAAAGGGCTAGTACAAAAAGCGGAAGCCACATGGGCTGTGACATGCGGATAGCTTTGATAAGGGAAGGCGCTCCCGTTTAGCATCAGCCCAGAGCCGTCGTGCGCTATGAGGAGGCCTTCGGCCTCGCCCTCAGCATACGGCGCCCCTTTAAGGGTAATGGGTGCAGTCCCACTGAGAACCTGAAATTGTGACTCAACCTCGCCCCACCATCCGTCGATGACGAACCGATCAACGTCACGCGTATCAAAACCGTGCTCTGCCAAAGCGACAACAACTGCATCGAGATTGTCGATTTTTCGATATCTCGGATTATTGTCTCGCTTTTCCTGCTCGACACAAAAGACAAGCCGTCCGTCCTCGATAAGGGCGACTGCTCCGTCATGGGTCAGTTTGATACCGCAGATGCGCATACTGTCTTCGAACCTAATGTCGGTGATCCACACGATTTCAGGGCGCCGTAACTGTTGCTCATGTCGCGAGACTCAGATGGGCTCCCATCTGTCACGATGCACGCTCTGGGCCAGTTCCAGTGAGTTGAATAGCTGGCGATTGTCTGATCAACGTCGGGATTGGAAGCGGCTTGACCTATTCGTGACAACGCACGCGTTCGGTTTCGGACGAAGCATTCTGGCCAACGACGACAATATGCGTGCGTGCGGCCTGCGGCCCGCGCGCCTTCTCCGACGTCGAGCGAACGAGCGCAGCGGAACTCTCTACCGGATGAACGAGATCATGGCCGCGCGATGCCAGCGAGTGGCTCACGTTGAAAAAGACGCACTTTTGAAATTCAGTTAGAACCTAGGCATTCGCGTTAGCATCACCTCAAATAGGTCGTCGCGAACCGCGCGTATCATAGGTGCCCTATACTGAGATGGCGGGGTCAGTAAGACCGAATGCGCTTGTCTGCACCGCTCTTGGGTTGAAGCGTAAGCGCCGTTCAGGGGCCACTTACTGGGGGACGGGGTGAACTGCCGAGTTTGCGGTTCGGTTTGGACCGTGAGGCTTAGAATGGCCACTGTGCATACTGCCCTCACGGAGCCGGTGCGGCGGCTCGAGGTCTTCACCGGAGCCGGCCTGGGCGGAAGTGGAGCGACGAGGAAGGCCCGGATTGTTGCGGAGATCGTTATGAGTGGCGAGCCGGCGCTCGACGGCATGGATTGTCGCCGCAGCAGTTGTTTGGCTGGCGCCGTCAGTTGCGAGAAGCAGCGCGCGGTCATTTCGAAGAAGAAGTGCAGTTTGTGCCGGCGGTGGTGGATGCCGTGGTGCCGGCTCCAGCTCTTGGCCGTGAGCGCAAGGCACCGCGCTGCAAGGCCAAGGCGGATACCGAGGTCATCGAGATCAAAGTTAACGGCATTACGATCCGGGCTCGCCGTAGTGCGGACCCGACGATGATTGCGTCGATCGTCTAGGCGCTGAAGGCGAGCCGGTGATCGGTCCGTCGGGTGCGGTCCGGGTGATGGTGGCGACCAAACCGGTTGACTTCCCCCAAGAGAATGGAGGGCTTGCTACCCTGGTGCGAGAGCATGGGGGCAAATCCCTTCTCGGGAGCTGTCTATGTGTTCAGGGCCAAGCGGGCGGATCAGATTTAAGCTGATGTTCTGGGACGGAACGGGCCTGTGTCTGTTCATCGGGCGGCTCGAGGATGGGATCTTCTGCTGGCCGAAGATCGAGGATGGCGTGATGCGCCTGTCGGCGGCGCTATTGTCGGCATTGCTCCAAGGTCTCCTGGCGGCGTGTCTACGAGGGACGAGAGACGCCGGCGCCAACGCAAGCGGGATAGTTGTTGGCGGCACTGCGGCGAAGTGAATCAGGCGCGTCGGCCGCGTCGCCAGATGGCGGCGGATATGCTCTGAATTGGGTGTTAGCGACGCCCTGCCTGACGATCCCGAGACGCGCAGCGATGCTGCTTGCCGAGTAAGCGAACGACTGCGTTAGACATCAAGGAATTGCAGCGGCATCGGTTTGGCCGCGCCTTTGCGCCGAGGCTATAGACGCCTGCTCATCATAATTTGCACCGCCTGTTGACAGCCGTTCGTCCAGCCTAAACGGCACCGGCTCGCAGACTCTGGGTTTTCAAGTAGAGCGAACTACGATGGCGACCATCGGTACCTTCAAGAAGACCAGCAGCCACGAGCTCACCGGCGAAATCGTCCCCCTCTCGCTGCAGGCCAGGAACGTCCGGACTGTCCCCGAATCCAACCGCTTCGGCGAACGGACCGAGCCACCCGGTCTATGTCGGCCGCGTGGAGATCGGGGCCGCCTGGTTCAAGCGCTCCAAGGAGGACCGCAACTATCTCGGTCTGAAGCTCGACGATCCGAGCTCCACCGCTCCGATCTTCGCCAACCTCTTCGCCGACGAGCAAGGTGAGGGCTTCAGCCTGATCTGGTCCCGTCCCAGCCGTCGCAACGGCGACTGCCCCGATCCACAATGCCTCGCCCGGCTCGTCCGGGCGGGGCATTACCTTGCGCAGGAGCCGGCCGCGATCTTGCGATAGCGTCGCACCCCGACTATACGAGCTTCGCAGGACGAACGCACCGATTCCCTCAAGGAGCTTTAGTCACAAGTAACCGAGGGCGCGTCATCGTGCTTGAGGTGTCGCTTTCGGACATTGTAACTCACCAGCCAGATCACGCCGACCGCGATCGGAACGAAGGCTGCGGTCAGGAACGAGGGCTCTACTCGCAGTCCGACATCATGCGCGCCCTTGGCAAGATAGCTAAACAGGCTGACCACATAATATCCGATCGCCCCCACCGACAATCCTTCGACCGTGCACTGCAGCCGAAGTTGCTGTCTCGCGCGCTCGTTGATAGCCTGCAACAGGTCACGATTCTGTCGTTCGATTTCGACGTCGACCCGGGTTCGCAACAGATCGGCGGTGCGCGCGAGCTTGACCGACAAAGTTGCCTGGCGATCCTCCACAGTTGCGCAGGTTCGCATCGCCGGCGCCATGCGGCGTGCCAGAAACGACGACCAGGTTGGGTAGCCCGAGACATCGTTGCCTTCGATGATGGATAGTCGCGATTGGACCAGCTCGTTATAGGCCCTGCTGGCGCCGAACCGAAACAGGCTGCCCGTCGCGCCTCTTTCGAAGGAGGCGGCCAGAGCCGTCAGCTCGGCAAGCAGATGGTTGTTGAATTGCAACCCCTCACCGGTTTGCATTTTCTCGAGCGCCTCTACAAGACGGCGGTCGATGCGATCAACAGATGGTGCAAGCTCAAGGGCCGCCGACAGGCCAAGCAGCGCCAATGGACGGTAGGTCTCGATTTCCAGAAGCCGTTGCACCAGCGCTCCGAGATCGTGCGACGTCAACCCGAGGTCGCAGACGAGGATTTTCGTGAAGCCTTTTTCGTCTACGCGGAAGTCTGAAGCGGCAACTGCTGCGCCGCTCTTTGTGGCGACCATGGCCAGGCTGTTCTTGTCAAAAATCTGTTCGGCCCGCCTGGTCGGCGAGGCGTCCCGCTCCACTTCTAGCCTGATCGCGACCAGCAACTGTCCGGTCTGACGTAACGCGCGGATCAGCGATCGGACGGTGCCATCAACTTTGTTAAAATGGTCTGCGGTAGAACAATTTTCGTTAGTCCAGATCCACGTGAATGTTGTAAATTCCGAATGCTGCTCCCAGCGTAGCGTAGCGGGCCCGATGACAATCTGATGAAGTTTCGCCGATTGCTCAGGCGGCGTAAGATTGCGATCGAGGCAAAAATCGATAAAACGGCAGCGATCGCTTGTGGCCGCCTCGCCCTGTGCAAGAAAAGCGAAGTGAATCACACTGAAGGGCGAAACAAGGCGCGTGAAGGGGCGCGCGTGCACTTCGCCGAGCACAGCGTCGCGTTGCGGATGTGGCGTGAAGGTTCGCAGATCCAGTTCATCGATCATGTATTGACGCCTCGCTTCAGGGTGAGCAGGCAACCGTCAGCCTTGACGCGGGAGGCAATGGCGGTGCTGGGAAACGGTTGCGCGCGGCTAGGTTGCTGATCGAGTCATGTCGACGATCACTACCGAGGCCGCCCTGAACTCGGGAAAGAGGTCTTGCGGAAGGAAGGTCAGGCCAGGCAGATTGAGATGGTGCCGCCTCATCCAGCTTTCGAATGACGCCAGGCGCTCTTCTGAAAGCAGTTGTCCGGTGGGATGACCGATGCCGCGCGAGGCCGTGCCAAGCTGGAACGTCTTCCGTTCTCCCAGCGTGGTACAGATAAACGACCTCCGGTGCGGCAACCGCATTGTCGATTGACGTATCGAGGCCCAAACTCGGCTCCCATCTTTTGCCGGCGCCACGCCTCCTGGCGCCGAGAGCCGGTGCAGGATTTGGGCCAGCACTATAGAAGGGGCCCTCTCGCGTCTTTTTTGCGCAATGTGGCTTTCGAAGACAGTCGGAGGCGGTTCAGACATGAGGACGCTTGGATTCTCACAGAATGCGCACGTGGCACAGGCCACAGGGAAGGGGCTGTTTTCGGCAAGGTGATCGCTCACCCGGCCGCTGCCATTGTTTGAGCCGCCACGCTCTCGTTGGATTTGTCGATGCAGAGCCCTGCGAGTGACTCCGCCCGCCGACCGGGCAAGGCTCGGCGATGGCTGATAACGTTACGTCGCGTGAGGTTGACTGGATCAAGCAACTGGAGCCTCCTCGCCTTTGAAGCGTCACTGAGAGCAGCGCAAGCGTTTGCGGCTCGACCGGTTGTCGCGGCGAGGCAGACCCTATTCCGTTCATGCCGTGTTCGGACCAGCGTGCACACAGCGGCATCAAATGTGAGTTGGCCAAAGAACGCAGGTTAGCTTAAGTCCATTCGTTGCTCTGTCCCGCACACGGACGGGCGCACTTCGTCTGTCCAGACCCGGCGGGCCGGTCTCGGCAACCGCGCAATGCACTCGCGCTGCGTCATCTGCCGACTCTTTGCTCGCAAAATTCGAAAATACCAGCTCGCCGCTATCTGGCCTGCTTAGAGCCCGTAAAGACCCGCTTTGGTGGCTTGCCGTGGCGCTTTTCGCACACTGTCGTCGCATCTTGAACACCGTGTGAGGGCCTGAACGACGCACAAGACGCACTGAGTGGCTAGAATGGCTCGTCTTCCAATTCTCCTCGCTCCAGAAATGCCAGCCAGTATACTCAGAGCACTGGTACGACGCTTGCTAAGGATGAAGCGAAGTTCCGCCTTCATAGGCAGATTTGCCATGCGAGGCGGCCCGCCAGATCGGCTCCTTAACAAGTAGGTGACTTATATGTCCGGTGTCGCCGGTGCATTTCTCTGCGCTTCAAGCGAACCATCGCCGCGCGTTGTTGATCAGCTAAAGAAAATGATTCCGACACTTGCACTCCGCGGGCAAGCAGGTGTCGTCGTCTCTGCCTTCATGCAAGAGCGTGGGATCCGATGCGGCAGGGCGTTTCAATCGAACGACAATTCAGTGCGCATTGACTGCATCGAACAGGAGCCGCGCTTTCGGCCTCATGTCGCAATCGCGCAGATCCGTAGCGGATCCTGTGGAACTGGGGGTGACGGCGATGTGCAGTCAATTCCTAGCCGCCATTTTGCAATTTCTCTGGATGGCGCCTTGGTGAACGCCCGTGAACTCAGGAGCGAATTACGCGCTCAGGGCCAACTGATAGCTCCCAACACAGACACCGAGCTCCTGCTGAGGTGGATTGAACGATCTTGCGAACAAGAATATTGGCGTCACGGCTTGCCCGCAGACTACGAAGCTATCTTTCGCGAGCTTGATGATCGTATCGATGGTGCCATTACCGCGCTTTTGCTAGATAAGAACGGAGATCTTGTTGCATACCGCAATCGAAGCGGCTTGCGGCCATTGGAGACTATGCGGACAAACGAGGGATTGTTGCTCTTTGCTTCTGAAACTTGTGCCTTCGCTGGCTTGGAAGGTGAGATCCAGCAGCTCTCGCCTGGGAGCATACAGCGCGTGGATGCTAAGACGGGCGGCAGCGTTGACCACCCCCTGAACAGCCGAGGATGTAAGGCCAAACTCTGCGCCTACGAGACTCTCTATTTGGGAAGTCCGAACACGTCGGTCGAGGGCCATTCACATCGCCAAACCCGTTACAACATCGGGCTCGCCTTGGGGAGAATTGTTGCGGAGCGAGTTCGAGCAGAGCTGCTCTTGATGCCGCCAATCGTGTCCTCCATGCCAAATACTGGGGGTCCGTACGCCGATGGTCTGTTTGACTCTCTCGCCGAACACGGTGTGCTCGCCCAGCGTAGTGACGTAGTGGCGGCGCAATTTCCTGAGCGAACGCTCCTGGGCAGACCCAGGGCTCGGCAATCTCGCATTGCTCAGAAGTATCGAGTGTCGGAACCTGCCGTCGCTAAACGGACCATAATAGTTGTCGACGAGGCCCTTATTCGAGGCGATACCAGCCAAGCCGTCACAACGATGCTCCTTGCCGCTGGAGCCAACGCCGTACATTGGGCGATTGGTTCGCCGCCTATAGTTGCTCCAAACTACTACGGCATGGGTATTGATACGCTAGATGAGCTCGCATTCTGGCAGGCATTGAAGCGACTGCCGCCCGAACTGCGCGCCCAGTGCCTTCGTTTTCACAGAATGGACCCGCCAGCCCTCAGCCTGATTGAAAGCAACATTGCGACGGCGATCCAAGCAGCAACAATAACTTATCTGCCCTTCCGCGCGCTTGTATCCATATTGGCCAACAGGCTAGACGGCATCGATTTGTCACCCTTCACGTTGGAGATGCCGACCCCCGCTGGGCGGCGGCGCGCGGACAGAAACTTGGAAGCGTTCCTGGCCGCTCTTCCTGTCAATCCCCGTCTGAGGTCAGGATCATGAAACCCGCTCTCGTATTTGACTGGAACGGAACACTGCTCGATGACACGTACGCGCTACTCGAAACGATCAATTTTATTTTGGGCCGCTTTGGTCGTCCGAGCATCGATATAAACACCTTTCGAGAGCATAGTGATGTTCCCCTCTCTCGTCTCTATCATGCACTTGGAATGTCGCGGGAGGAGGTTGAGGCAGTTGAGCGCGACGATGGCGCACTGTTTCACGACACATACGAGCCTCTTGCGGATAAAGCCGATTTGCGTGAGGGGGCGCGCAGAGTGCTGGAGTTAGCGCGACGAGAATCCGCTCTACTCATCATCCTCAGCAACCACATAGTCACGCCTTTACAGTCCCAGCTGAGAAGACTTGGAGTGGATAACTACATCACCGATGTGCTCGCTTTTGAAAGCCGTGCCACGCAATTTAAATCGATGAGCAAAGGCGAGCGGCTTCGCCTTTATATGGAAAGGCACAACCTGAAGCCCTCATCAACCTTCATCATCGGCGACATGCCCGTCGAGACTGATATTGCACGTAATCTCGGGCTGACAAGCATATCCATTACCGGAGGATTTGTTTCGACATCGCGCCTGCAAGCCGCGCGTCCAGATTACACGATCAACAACCATCACGAGCTGCTGCCCATCCTACAAAGCCGTGACTTCTTTTCGGAATGCTAAATTATGAACAAGGGACCATCAGCGAACGCAGCTCCCAAAACGATCGAGCAGAGCATAGGGCTTGTCGGAGCGGGGCGCATGGGAACAGGTATAGGCATCAGCCTGCTGCGACGGCACAGCGAGCTCCACATCAAAGTCAACAAGAACCGGTTCGGTGCTGATCGCCTGATAAGTGCAGGGGCCTGCGAGCATACGTCGATCGCTGAGTTGGCGCAGCATGCAAGTGTGGTGGTGTTGTCCCTGCCGTCCAGCCGCGAAGTTGAGACGGTGTGCCTCGATGACGATGGACTATTTGTCCACATGTGCCGAGGAGGCTTGATAATTGATTGCACGACTTCCTATCCTGCCTCGACCGTTGCATTGGCGAAAGAGGCGCAAAGACGAGGTCTAAGCTTTATTGATGCTCCAGTAACACGAAGCCCCGAGCAAGCAGAGCTCGGCCTTCTCAATGCGATGGTTGGATCGGATGCAACACTCTTTCCCGTTGCTGAACGCATTCTTGCTGCGTTTTGTGAGACCGTTATGCATGTTGGAGATGTCGGACAAGGCCATAAGCTCAAGCTTGTTTACAACAGTATGACTATGGGCATAGCTGCGGTCGCCGCTGAGGTCTGCCAATTCGCGGATAGTCTTCAGATAGATCTTGTAACGCTACGCTCTTTGGTCGGTCGGGGCTCTACGAACAGCGGAATATTCCAAGCCTTCGCCGCCTTTTTGTTGGGAGAGAAACCAGATGCACTGGCAATCTCAATTGCAAATGCTGCAAAGGATATCGAGTGTGCCGTGCGCCTAGCGCGCGAGAGTGCCGTTTCCGTGCCGGTCCTGGATGCTGCCGCGCAGGAATTCAAGCTTGCGGTTGTCGCAGGCAAAGGTGAACTGACCCTGCCACATTTGGCCCGATCGTATGTTCGCCACGAAACAGGAAGGCAAGGTTTCATCGCGACTCCTCACTCGATCGCGTCGCTTTGAAATGTCTGTTCTTGAAGTTACGTCGGCTTTAGGACGAGTACTTGCTGCGTGAGAAAAGTCGACGGCCTCAAGCGCCAGCATCAATCGAGCGGCGTCGGGCACGGTATCTTAGATCATGAAGTGCGTGCTCGAAGTCGCAATGCGTTTGGCGAGCATCCAAATCCTGTGCTGGTCGGGGCGACGCGCGGACGGAGAAGCGACGAATAGCCCATTTCGCTCCCGGGTGCTTGCTTGCCCTCCTTGTTCGGTTCGACTAGTGCCCGCACTGCACAGCCGCCTTGAAAATCTTCGGCACCACATTCAGCACTTCACTGTCAAGGCCACGGCGGATTCGAGCGCGTCGCGCTTGAATACAAATGTCTGTATTCGTGTTGCTCGCGGGCTATTATTGACGGCGATACTTGAGCGCTTTGGCACACATAGTTGTTATCCGAACGCGCTGATTTGTCGAACAAAGTATCTCATTTGTGCTTCACCCGAATGAACAAGTCAGTCCAGCAAAGAAAAGGGCCGCTGCCGTATTTCTCCGACAGCGGCTCAAGTCTGGGGAGAAGGCAGACGTACCGGTCTGCCAGCGGAGAAGGGTGGAGCGCTTGAGGCGGTCCCGGCACTGTAGAACGAAGTCGTTCTGCTCCAGTTTGCGTCTGCTATTCCGGTTCTAGCTCGCCTGGCTCACAAATTTGGTGTCGAGATAGCCCTCGATTGCCTCGAGGCCACCTTCCGAACCGAAGCCGGACTCCTTCGTTCCTCCGAAGGGCACTTCGGGAAGCCCAAGCCCATGATGATTGATCGATACCATCCCGCATCGGAGATCGGCCCCGATCGCGGCCATGGTTGCGGCGGATCGCGTGTAGGCGTAGGCGGCGAGCCCGTAAGGCAGTCGATTGGCCTCCGTGACAACCTCGTCATAGGTTTTAAACCGCGCAATCGGGGCGACAGGGCCGAACGGCTCTTCATTCATGATGCGCGCTTGAGGTGGAACATCGGTCAGGACCGTCGGCTCGAAGAAGTACCCCGCATTACCAATACGCTTGCCGCCGGTGCGCAACTGGGCGCCGCAATCGAGAGCGTCCGCGACAAGGCTCTCCATTGCATCGACCCGCCGCGAATTAGCGAGCGGTCCCATCCGGCTATCTCTTTCAAGGCCATTGCCAACCTTGATCGCGCTGGCCTCGGCAACGAACCTCTTGGCGAAATCTTCATAGATACTCTCATGCACCAGAAACCGCGTGGGCGAGACGCAGACTTGGCCGGCATTGCGGAACTTGTTCGCCGACAAGATTCTTGCGGCTTTCTCGACGTCGGCATCCGGGAAAACGATGGCAGGCGCGTGCCCGCCGAGCTCCATGGTGGCGCGCTTCATGTGGGCGCCGGCAAGGGCTGCGAGATGCTTTCCGACTACGGTCGAACCGGTGAAGGAGACTTTCCGGATGATAGGATGGCGTATGAGATGATCTGAAACTTCGGATGGCACCCCGAAGACGAGATTGATCACGCCCGCCGGCAAGCCCGCATCCGCGAAACTACGCACCAGCTCCATGCAGCTCGCTGGCGTCTCTTCAGGTCCCTTGGCGATGATGGAGCAGCCAGCTGCAAGGCTCGCCGAGATCTTCCGCACGGCCTGGTTGATCGGAAAATTCCAGGGCGTAAATGCCGCAACCGGCCCGACAGGTTCCTTGGTCACGAGCTGGGCGACATTGCCAAAGCGCGCCGGCACGATCCGCCCATAAGCGCGCCGCCCTTCCTCGGCCAGCCAGTCGATGATATCGGCAGCAATGAGCGTTTCAGCACTCGACTCGCTGAGCGGCTTACCCTGTTCGAGCGTCATGATCGATGCCGGCTGCGCGCGAGCGTAGGAGATCGGCGGCCTTGCGCATCGTCCTGTATCGGTCAAAGGCCGAAACCTTTCGCCAAATCTCAAAGCCCTCCTGAGCGGCCATGATCGCACGATCGAGATCGCCGCGGGACGCATAAGGAGTTTCACCAATTGGCTGTCCGGTCGCGGGGTTGAGGATCTTTTCCGAGCGATCCGAACCCCCTTCTGTCCATTCGCCCGCAATGAACATCCTAACTTTGGGGTACACAGGTTCTGCCTGCGCAGCTTGTTCCCAGCGCTTCATGCCCGCACCTCAATGTCCCCAGCGAAGAGCCAGCGGGTTGAGCTCACGCGCAAGCTCGATCAATCCGGCTCTCGTCGCGGGATGGATCTGCTCGAGCGGATGCCGCACGGCTTCGCATTTGATCACGTCACCTTCAGCCATCACGCTCTTGGCGGCGCGCAGGCCGCACTGGCGGCTTTCGCAATTGATGAGCGGCAGCACTCTTGCATACGCAAGGGCGGCTTCCTGCCTGTCGCCCGCTTTGTGATGATCGAGCACTGGGCGGAGCAGATCGGGCAATAGCGCGCTTGACATTGTTCCACTCGCACCGGCATCGAGGTCTGCCATCATGGTAATGGCTTCCTCCCCGTCAAAAGGACCAATGATGACCTCACCGCCGAGCTCGATCAGACTGCGCAGCTTGGCAGCCGCAAACGGCACCTCGATCTTGAAATATCTGGCGAGCGACACCTCGCAAGCGAGCCGGACCAGAAACGGGACCGTCAATGTCACGCCGGAGAGCGGCGCGTCCTGGACCATGATAGGAATCCCGGCTGCGTCCGCGACCCGACCGAAATGGCCGATCATGGCGCCTTCATCCGCCTTGAGGCTTGCACCATGATAAGGCGGCATCAGCATGAGGAGGCTTGCGCCACGTTCGGCCGCATAGCGGGCGCGTTGCACCGCAATCTGGGTGCTGAAATGGCTGCAGGTCACCATGACTGGCTTGCGGCCCGCGACATGCGAAAGACAGAGCTCGACCAGAATGTCGCGTTCCTGATCAGACAGCAGGAACTGCTCGGAATAGTTCGCCAGAATGCAGATCCCGTCCACGCCTTGATCAATCATGCAATCGAGAACGCGCCGCTGCCCTTCGAGATCGAGATCTCCAGAGTCCGTAAACGGCGTCGGAGCGACCGGGAACAAGCCGCGATAGATGGGAGCTTTCGCATTTCTCATGAAAGGGTTCCGGACAGGAGGCAGTCAGTTGCTCTCGAGTTCGATCAGCCATCGCAAACAAAGGATGGAGCCGATGCCGTCGCGCTTTTTGGACAGATTGACTGGCCTGGCGTCACAAACAAGATTGGTTTGAGGCTTTGCTCGCGTTGGAAGCCTTTCGCGCCTCCTCATTAGATCCAGCCAGGCGGCACCAGATCCGTCAGGATGGCAAGGCATTCAAACAGGAAGTAGCTTCCGAAGATTAGCTCGACGTTCTGGGCCGCATCGATATCGCGCACGATCGCCTTTCGGGTGAAGCAGCCGCCGGTGAGCATTCCAGGCGGGCGCGGGTCATCGGGAGCAGTCGGTGTCAGGTATTTCGAGCTCAGCTGAGTAACTGTGCGCTCCGCAAATGATCGATATTTGGCGCCGCGCTCAGGACCAAGTGCGGATGCGAGGCGCAGCGCCGCGGCAGCAGCGATCGCAGTGGCCGCAGTATCCCTGCTGGTGTTGGGGATCGCCGGATCGTCGAAATCCCAGAAGGCAATGAGATCCGCAGGGACATGGTCGATCCACCAGTCAAGAAGGCGCACGGCGTAGTCGCGCCATAGCGGTTCGTCCGGGCGGACCATGGCGGCGTGAGCGGTGTAGAGCATCGCCCATCCCTGCGCCCGGCCCCAGGTGCTGATATCGCTATATCCCTTGTGCGTGTGCGTTCTGAGCACCTTGCCGGTGTGTGGATCAAGGGTGGAAGACTGGATAACTGAATTGTCCTGCCGCACATGGATCTCCAGGACACGCCGCATATGTGCATTGGCGACCTCCTCCATCCGGGCATCGGAAAGCTCCTCCGCGGCCCAATAGAGCAGGCCTGTCGCCTGGAGCGAATCGATGCTGCTCTCGGAGGCTCCGACTGCGCTCGCCTCCTCGGCATCCCTGCCCAACGGTATCAGTCCGAGGTGTGGATCGAACATATCACGAAGCGACCTCGCAGCTGTCAGAGCCACCGCGCGCGCGTTTTCTTCCTTGAACAGGATGCTGGCCAGGGCGCCAGCATGATAGAAGCCGAAACCCTTGAAGGCCGTAAGCCGCTCGGCACGCGGCAACATTCGGCTTAGCGCAGCACGCGCGTCTTCGATTGGGAACTGCCTGGGATCAGCGAGATGCGCGAGCCAAAGCTCACCGACAAATGCCCCGCCGGTCCAATCACCATCGGGCGTAAACGTCCATTTTCCGTCGGCGGCGCTCGCCCAGTGTGGCAAGCCCGAGCGTGCAGTGTCCCTGGTCTCGGCAATGCGCTTCAGCATACGCTCGCGCGCGGGCAGATATTGGCTTTCCGACATGGCTTCTTGTCCAACATAAAACTCGCCGCGCGGCTTTGGCCTGGCGGCAACTTAAAGCTCTTTACCAACAGATCCTGGACTGGCGTGAACGGTGAGTGTTCACGAGACTTCCAAGCGTGCTTGGTTGCATCGCTGCCGAGGAGCACGTCTCATCAGCAGCACCGAAAGGAGAGCCGCGCGCAAGTTTATGCCGATCACCATGCCCCTCCTGACATAAGCGTGCTACTTTCGAGAAGTCTCTTTGTTCGTTGAGTGATGCGGGTCCGCAGCGCCGATGGCGCCCATCTCGTAAAGATCCTTCAATTTCCTGGCGTCATAGCCCAGCTCATTCAGAATCTCTTCCGTTTGCGCACCGAGCTTTTGCGGCGGCAAACGCACGTCCGGCTGCTCGCCGTCGTAGCGCACGGGATGGCTGACGAGGGTGATGGGAGTTCCGGTCGCGCCGGTCACGACCTGAAAATTTTTGTTGTGCGCGATCTGCGGATCCGCAACGACGTCGGCATAATCGTTCACCGCAGCGTGCCAAATTCCGCGCGCCTCGAACAGCACGATACATTCTGTGGTTGAGCGTTTAGCGACGTTGGCCGCAATCATGGCTGAGGCCTCGTCCCGCCTGCGATACGCCTCCTCGTCAGGAATTCGCTGGTCGATTGGAAGGCCAAGCGCGTCTGAGAGCCCCTCCAGCGATCCCAAAGAGATCGCAATGTGTCCATCGCGCGTCGCATAGATGCCGTAAGGCGCGCCGTAGTACCAGCCGGCCAACGGGCCCGGCTGACGGACGTCGTCAGGCCTTTGGCCGTTCAGGTAGCAGGTAAAAGATTCCATCTGCAGGTCGAGCGCAGCCGACAGCAGGCTAACATCGACGCGGCAGCCCTGCCCCGTCCGCGCTTTCCTCACCAGGGCAGCCAGGATCCCCGCCGCAAACAAGGCGGCGCCGTGATGATCGATGGCGGAAACGCCGACAGCCCGCGGCCCCTGCTCGCGACTTCCGGTGATCATCGCAAGTCCTGATAGCGCCTGGATCAAGAGATCCTGGCCTGGGCGATCGACGTAGGGCCCGTCAGGACCGTAGCCGGAGGCAGCGGCATAGATGATCTGCGGATTGATCTTCTTTGCATCCTCGTAGCCGAGACCAAGCTTGTCGAGCACACCTGGGCGGAAGTTCTCTGCGATCACATCCGATTTCGCGATCAGTTGCCTGGCGATGACCACGGCTTCGGGTTTCTTTAAATCGAGCGTGAGGCTGCGCTTGTTGCGGTTTCCCGTCAGAAGCAACATCGACTGGCCATCAACTTGCTTGTCCGCCCCGCCCCATTTCCTCTGAAAGGCCCCTCCGGGCGGTTCAACGGCGATCACGTCCGCACCGAGGTCGGCAAGAAACTGCACGCCGACCGGACCCATCAGAAAGTGATTGAGGCTGAGGACACGAATGCCCTTCAAGAGATCGACCATACATCCTTGCTTTCGGTTTACCTGAAATCGAGCTGCTGGGCTCTCGATCTGAAAACGATTTCAGCGTTAGGCTGGGCGAGAACCGGAGTCAAGCGAATCAACCAACTTTCGAATGAGGTTCGCTTCATCCCGCTCCACCTGCGCATGAGAGCGCCAGAAATAGCGCCGATGGCCCGCATACAGGGCTTGAGAAGGTGCCGCTCGTGATGGTTTAACGCTTTTGATGGGAGACCCTCTCCTTCTCCTGGTTGGCTAAGGCAAATGGACAAGAAACCTGTAATCGCGCCAAAAGGCCGCCAGCAGCCGCGGGTGAAGATCGAGGACGTAGCCCGAAAGGCGAATGTATCGCCGGCGACGGTGTCGCGGGTGCTCAATCACCCCGATATCGTACGGCCGGAGCTTCGTGACCGGGTCATGCGGCATATCAATGACCTGTCCTACACGCGCGATAGCGCAGCCAGAGCATTGAAATCGGGACGCATGCGGACCGTTGGCGTCATCGTTCCGACGCTGGCGCTCGGTATCTTTGCAGAAGGGGTGGAAGCGCTTCAGAACCGGCTCAGCGAAAGCGGCTACACGCTGTTCATTGCGAATTCGCAATATGACCAGCGGCGTGAATTTCAGGAACTGCAAAGTCTGATTGAACGCGGCATCGATGGTATCGTGCTGGTCGGAGCTTCCCACGGACGGGAGCTCAGGAGCCTGATCGAACAGGCAGGCGTACCCGTGATCACCACCTATGTCGCCAAGGCCGGCGGCGGCATCCCCGCGATCGGAATCGACAACGAAAGCGCCACCCGCGAGATGACGGAGTATCTGCTGAGGCTTGGACACGTCCGTTTCGGCGCGATTGCCAACGTTGTTGCCGCGTCCAATGACAGATCCCGCGCCAGGCTCGAGGGAATTCAGCGCGCGCTCTCGGACGCCGGTCTCCCGCTCAAGCCAACCCAGATCGTCAAGGCCGATTATTCGCTAGCCCAGGGCCGTAGTGCCCTTCGGGGGCTCCTCACCGATCATCCGGACACGACAGCAGTCATCTGCACCACCGACACGCTTGCCATCGGCGCAATGGCAGAGGCTCGCAAGATGGGCCTGTCCGTACCGGCCACGCTTTCCATCACAGGATTTGACGATGTGGAGCTGGCGGCGCAAATGGACCCGCCGCTCACAACAGTCAGTGTTCCGGCAGCAGAAATCGGCCGGGGAGCCGCCGATTATCTCATCAATGCCATTGCCGGAAGTCCTGTCCCGAGAAGTGTCGTGTTGCCGTACCGACTCGTCATGCGGTCATCGAGCGCCCCGCCGCGGCCCAGCGTCCGTCCCGCCCGTCGCGGGCGCAGTCGAGATCATTGACCGGCCCACGGTCCTGATAACTATTTCAGAACCGTAGCCTTACCTTCGCGTCCCAGGACCCGGTGACGCAAGCTGCTCGCCCCATATCATTAATCGCCCGTAAGTAGAGGCGGCTGAGCGTGCGATGCGCCGCCTGCGCGATCGTCAATGACACAAGAGGCTACTCAATGCTCGCGTTCAACGTGAACGGAGTGAACGGGCGCATGGTGGTGGCTGGCGCCCAGTTCGTGCAGTCTATGATGCAGGCGATGATGCGCAAGCTCCAGGGCAGCTCGCAGCCGCGAGTGTCGCGCTTCGTCGGACTTGGGAGCGAGCGTGTCCATATAGGCGATCGATCCCTCGATTTGAGCAAGGACCGACACTGCATCCGCCGTGGCAAAGATGGGCATTCCGCCTACTTTGACATATACCGCGCTGGTGTGCGCCGCAATGTCGGCCTCGCGTCCGGCGACACTGCCTCGAACGCGCAGCGCGATCCAACATGACTCGCTAATGGGCACGGAGAGCTGCCCCTTGCACGACAAGCCCCCGCATCGAACCTCCTCAAGGACCGTGCCGTTACATATGAGCTCCGCCCGCGTCGGCGGAACGCTGACCGATTCGATCCGCCAGTCGATCGTGAGGGTGCCGCCTGAACGGGGAAGGACCACCGTGCCTCCAGGGCGACGTCCTTCAACGGTCATCTCAACCAGAGGCCCGACCGTGATGAACGTGTCCCCGCTGCGTACGGCATCCATCCAGTTGCGATACGTGAAATCGCGTTCGCCCAGCCGCACATAGGTCCGCGAGCCCCCAAGGAGTGCGGCCGCGTCCATCTTGTCGGAGCCGGCTACCAGCGGCAGATGGTACCCGATGTTGAGGTAGCGATACCAGTCGGCGAGACCAAATGCGCTGATCTGCGCGGTCCGCGGGTTGAACGACATCATTTCGATGGCGTCGACAAGGCCGAGCACAATGTCGGCCGCCCGCTCCGCCTGCGGGTTCGGCGCGTGCGGCATTACGACCAGCCCCCCTTGCTGACGGCAGCGCTCCGCCCAGTCGGCCATGGTCGCTTCCAGAACATGACCGATCGCAGCTTCGTTGGATCCGCCGCAAGAGAGCGGATTGATCATCCCACCTTCGTAGCCGAGCAGCGATATGTGCCCCAGAACCTGCATCCGGTTCTCCGTGCCGACCCGAACCAGGAATTCTCCGTCCCCGCCGAAATCCTTTGCCCCGATCGTCGTGCGTCCGTCGAAGTCGGCAACGTTGGTGAATAGCTCGCCCCACTGTGCGGCGAGCAAGTTGACGACGTTGACACCCTCCGCCTTGCCCTCAAGCAGCGCTGTCTGCGGGCTCAGGAAATGGACGTGCGTATCAGAGCTAACCCACCCCTGTTCGCGCCAGCGCAGTACACGATCGAGCTCAAAGGTGAGATGGTCCGTCGTTGCAGTGATTTCGACGATTGTACGCAGCGGGCGCACCTCAAAACCCCTGCAGATCTCTACGAACACGGGCCCGAGCGGCAGGTCCGCCTCGCAACTGCCGTCCACGTAGGCGTATTGGTTCTGCCCATTGGCAAATTCGCCGGAGAAGTCCTCGAACCTGCCAGTATTGACCTTGCGGTGATGTCCCTTGGGTGGCAGATACTCTCCGTGCTCACCATGGACATGCAGGCGCGCGGCAACACGTACGCCGCTGCCCTTCTCCACGATGCGGATCTTGACCGGCCTTGTGGCCGGTTCGACTGTCGCCACGGTGAGCGAGGCGCCGCCTGCGTTACCGCAACCTTCCAACGATCGAAGATCGAACATGTGCAAGCGGCCATCGTCGGAGCGCAGATAGAGCCTTGCGTCCGGATGCGCGGAATACTCGACGATGACTTCGTTGGCGGAGCGCACGGGCTGCACATCAACTTTGGCGCCCAGCCAATCCGCTCTGGAGTACTCGAGCACTGCGCGGGCCGAAATGACCGTGCCGAGGTCCATGCCGATCTGCTCGCCTCGATCGTCGACATCGAGCTCGCCAAGCTTATTGAGATGAACCCCGGGCGGCAGCCTCACCTTCAGCTTGCGACGGCCCTGGAGGCGCAGCGGGTGCTGGGTGAGCGTTGTCGTGGTCACCGCAAAGACAAGCGAGATTTCCTGTTCCGCGCGCAAGCTTAGCGCCGAAAGCTCCTTGTCCGGATAGGGATTCGAGAGCGCGTAAAGCCACAGGTTCTCACCCTGTCGATCCATGCGTCCCGATTGGGTGCGGGCCTCGCCCTGGAAGAAGCTCGCGCCCGGCGCTCTGCCGAGTACAAAGTCCTCGCCGGTGCTTGCATGCACGATGGGCGCGCGTAGCGGCAGGGCGGCGAACGCACTCGCACTCCAGGAGATGTGGTTCTGCTGGATCGCGAAGCGGCGCAGCACCGGCAGGTCGGTCTCGCTGCCATCAGCATAGCGGAGCCCGTATGTCGCCACCCGCTCGCCGAGTGGATTACCTTCAACAGGTAGCGTAGCCGGGCCGATCTCTCCGAAACCATCGGGGCTTGCACTGGGGCGGTCTGCCGCCACTTGCACGAACAACAGATAGCTCGCCATTGCCCGCGGCAACGCAATTACGGCAGGAGGGGCACCGGGGCGCAGCTTCAGCACATCCGGCCCTGTTTCGCTGCCAAAGAGAAAGGGCATGCCGCGATGGGTCTGGAGCCCGCGAAGCGAATCGATCCAGCCGGTGTCACCCGGGCGGGCGGCGAACCCTTCACCGGCATTTGCGCGCCTGGCGTTGAAATATCGCTTCAAGTCCACGGGCGTGAAGTGCGGCGATGAAGGTGTTTTCATGCTTCGGACTCCAGTTTCAGCAAGTCAGTGCCGCGCAACCAGTCTTTGTGTTGTGAATGACTGCACGCGCAAGGACGCTTGCGCCGACTCCATGCTCATGCCCAGCATGGGGAGATACACGCGCGTCCCTATGTTTTGCACCTGACGTGGACGCTTTGCGTCCGTCGCGGGCGCGGCGAAGCGCAGGGCCAGAGCGTGTTCATTCACCGATGTAGAGGCGGCCGCGCTTCTTGGCGATCTGGTAGACCAGCACGCTCAGGAGCGCGATCAACGATCCGTAGACGGGAAACATCCAGGCGATGTGCTCGCGTTGCAACCAGACCAGCAGATAGGGTGACGTCCCGCCAAACAGAGAGACGCCGAGCGCATAGCCGAGAGCCACTCCGGTGGTCCGCACGGCGCGCGGCATCAGCGTGGTGGCGATGAAGTTATAAAGGGCCATGTTAAAGCCCACGATCGCGCCGCCGAACACCGTGACAAAGAAGAACGTGACGATGCCTTTTTCCGAATAGAGCAGCGTCAGGAAGAAGCATGGGATAAGCAAAAGGCGCAGCAGCGTGAACGCGCGCGAGGGTCGCACCTTGTCCGCGAAAGCCCCGACAAGAGGGGCCGTTGACATCCAGATCAGGACCATCAGCGTCATGATCCCGTACACATACGTGCTGTTCTCCTTGAAAACCGTGTTGGCCATGTTGGGCAGACCGGTGTTCCAGGCATAGTTGGCGATCTGAACCGACCCGATCACCAGGATGACGGCAAGCAGCGAAAGGCGGACGCTCCATAGCGTTTTCCACACCCCGCCAGTCGTTTCCTGAATGCGCGAGGACTCATCTTGCCGATGCATGGCTCGATTGATCAAGGTTTCCGGCACCGTCGTGCGCAGATAGATGATCAAAAGGCCCAGCACGCCACCGACCGCAAAGGGTATGCGCCAGGCCCACTCGCGCATGGCTTCAGGTGCGACCGAGGCGCTCACCAGGAAGGCAACCAGGCTGGATCCAAGGCTTCCCAACTGGATGAATGTGCCACCGATCAGACTGAGATAGTGTCCCTCCTTTCCAGGTGGCGCCAATTCAATTGCAATGGCGTTGGCGACACCAGCCTCAGCGCCTGTGGCAAGCCCCTGAATCAGACGCATGATCAGCAGCGCTACGGCCGCCGTGACGCCGAGGTCCTTGTAGGTGGGCAACAAGGATATCAAAAGCGAGCAAACCGCCATGGCTGTGACTGAGATCAGCATCACGCGCTTGTGGCTGATGCGATCTGCGACCGGCCCCAGCAAAGCCGCGCCCAGCGGCCGAGCGCAAAAACCCGCCCCGTACACGGCCAGTCCCGCCAGCAGCGAGGTGGTGGGATCATCGGAAGGGAAGAAGTGCGGCGAGAGAAACGCTGCCATTACGCCGTAGACATTCCAGTCGTACCACTCCAGCGCCACCCCTCCTCCAAGGCCGGCGGTCATCCGCTTGTCGGCAGTTTGCTTGTCAAGCTGGATGGGTACAGCGCTGGGCTGAGCAATGATATTCATGGGTCCTCGGGCTCCATTAATGACGTTGATGATGTTGCGGGTCGCGCGAGAAAGAGCAGCCGCTCGTCGGCTCAACTGCGCCCACCCCGGCGGGGTCTACGAGAGCGGCGGCCTTGAGCAGGCCGGACGCCGGAAGCGCAGGCACAAAAGGTGCCCGGGATGCCGGCGGAAAGCCCCGCGTGGCTTCACGTATTTGCGGGTCTTGCCTCACGAGCGGCCATTGCACGACCGTCATCGCGCAGGACGCCTCCATCGTAGCTTCCGACTTGCGCGGCGGCTCGCATAAAGCGCGCGCGAGATTGCGTGCCATTCCCATGGCTAGCCTTCCTCCTGTTGCTCTAAGCGCGCTTCTGAAGAAGCTGATATTCTTGTTGGACAGCGCGGCGTCACAAGACCATCGCACCGTCTATGAGATCCCTTAAATGCGACCCACTCTCGCCGGCCGCATGCTTCCGGTTTCCCGCAGGATCGGGCATTTTTACATTGTTTTTATGAAATCGATTTCAGAAGCAATAGGAATTCGGAACTGTGGAGTCAAGTGGTTTTTCAAGGGTAAGACCCGCTCACCGGTCACCGTCAGCCCCGCATTGAGCGAGTGGCGCCAGCGCCGCGGGATCTGAGCCAGCTAAAAACAGGCCTCAGATGCGTTGTTGCTAAGAAATCGATTTCAGCTTAAGGGCTGGTTTTTCGTATTCCTTCAGGAGAACCGCCCCATGACCAAGACGTCCGATCTCATCGTGTCGACATCTGTCGCGCGCCACGTGCGCCTTTTGACGCTGAATAGGAAATCGAAACGAAACGCCTTGAGCAACGACATGATTGCGGATCTAGGCGCCACCTTGCGCGATGCCGCAATCGACAAAGATGTCCGCTGTGTCGTGCTTTGTGGCAGCGATGCGTTCTTCTCTGCCGGAGCCGACATCAAGGAGATGCGAGAGCGCGGCTTTGAGGCAATCGACAATTCCGCGCGACGTTCTGCCTGGCGGGATGTCGCCAATTTCCCCAAGCCTCTCATTGCCGCAGTTGAGGGCATTTGCTTCGGCGGCGGCCACGAATTGGCACTGCTCGCCGATATCGTGATAGCAGGCGAAGGGGCGGTATTTGGGCAGCCTGAGATTAACATCGGGATATTGCCGGGCGACGGCGCAACGCAAAGGCTGACACGCGTGGCTGGCAAATCGCTGGCCATGCTGATGATCCTGAGCGGCCAATCCATCACGGCGCGGATTGCGATGCAGGCCGGCCTTGTGGCGGAAGTTGTCGAAAGCGGCAGGGCGCAGATTCGTGCGCTCGAAATAGCCGATCTCATTGCGCAAAAGCCTCCCCGTTCGGCTGAACTTGCCAAAGCGGCCGTTCTCGCCGCGTTTCAGACCACGCTGGACGCCGGGCTCGAGTTTGAGCGCCAAGCTATCCGGTTTGCGTTCAGCACAGCTGACCAGCAGGAAGGCATGAGCGCCTTCTTTGAGAAGAGGCCGCCGAACTATCGCGGGAACTAGCTACGCGATCTGCTCGCATGCGCCGTAAGCTGGCCCGCGTAAGATGGGGCATTCAACACTCCTTCGGCTCGACCAGGCCGGCGCTACGGGCGACGACCTCGTATTGGCCGGCCCTTGCCACACTAACGTACATGTTCATCCTGCAGTGGCGCTTGCTCGGCACCATCTCCGCCGGCCCGCCAGCCCCTTCCGCAGGCTTTGCGTGGTCGCGCGCGGCGGCGATGGCCTCGCGGTCAATTGTACCGGCTTCCTTTACTGCGGCTTCCCACAGCTTCAGTCCTCGATAAGTGCCGGTCGCGGCGCTGCCTGCTGAGAACCGGAACTTGCCAGGAAACTGCTTTTCGTAGGCCGACTGAATTTTGGCGCTCACCGGATCTTCGACCGCCAGTGCCTTGTAATAGTCGAGGCTGCTGGCGAGGCCCTCGATCTCGTGAGCCTGATTCATTTCGAGCGTGTTCTCGTCATAGTAGACGCAGCCCAGCCGTCCCCCATTCCTGGAAAAGCCCGCTTCATAAAGCTGTTTGAAGAAGGAGCCGACGCCCGGGGGGATGACGCTGTTGAAGACCACGTCTACTTTGTTGGACGTGATGCGGCTCACGGTCGAGGAAAAATCGATCTGGTCGAGGGGGTAGTACTCCTCGAACACCACCTCTTCGCCGCTGCTCTCGATCACCTTGCGCGCATAGGCGTTGATTGTTTGTGGCCAGACGTAGTTTGGAGCCCGGCAGCGCGAAGCGTCTCCCACCGTTCTTGATCAACCAGGGGATGAACCGGTCACAATTCTGCGCCGGTGCCGGGCCGGTGCAGAACAGATAGGGCGTGCACTCCCTGCCTTCGTAGGCCTGCGGATAGATGTAGAGCGTCTTGCCAAGAGAGATGATGATGTCCTTGATGGCGTTGCGCATCGAGCTCGCAGTGCCGCCGAGCACCAGGTCGGCTTTGTCTCGCTGAATCAGCTTGCGGACATTGCCAACAGCGACGGACTCGTTGGACGCGGTGTCCTGATCAGGAGCTCGATGGGGCGCCCCAGCAAACCACCAGTCTCTTGATCTCGTTGACCACCATGCGAGCGACATTGGCGTCGGTATTTCCGGCAAAGCCGAGTGCCCCCGTAAGGTCGGTGGCACTGCCTATCCTGATCGGGCCTTCAACGGCGTTGGCCCAGTCAGGACGGATCACCCAGCTGCCCGGGCCGGACGCAATGGGCGCAGAGGCAAAGGCGCGGAGAAAGCGGCGGCGGCTGAGTTGTCGGTGATCATTCAACATCGAACTGACCTCCCCTTAGCTCATGGCCTTAAATCCACGTGCCCTGTTCTTTCCAAGGGGTCGCAACAGCCTGAAAGCTATCCCTCATTTGGGGTTTTAATCAGCCTCTTCAGCTCTTGTTTGGGTAAAATCGCGTAACGAAGGCAGCATTCAGGTCAGTCTGAAAAACTCCTTCGCGTTCTTGCCAAGGATTCTGATCGCCAAGCGCTCTGCGTCTCGCGACCGAAAGTAACCGTTCGCGACTTTTTCGTTCAGAACCTCGCCGATGAGCCGACGCCCGCCCTGTATCGCGGCAAACGTCTCCTCAACGTGAAGACAATCTCCTCCAATCATCATTCGCGATTCATCTGGCAAGACTTCAATGGCTTCGTGCAGGGCGAGCTTGAAATGTGACGGGCTCAACAGAAAGGACCAGCACAAATCAAGCCAGACATTTCGATACACAAAGGCTATTCCCAACAAGTCCCGACTCCAGGGATAGGCCAAATGCATCAACAGAAAGCGGGTCCGAGGATGACGCTCAATCAACCCGGTCATACGTAGCGGGTGGGAGCCGCTTATGATTGCCGTTCCGAGATGAGTTTGGACTGGCAGGTCGGCCTCCCCTGCGAGTTGGCAAAACAAGTCGACCACAAAGTCGCAGAACGCCTTGCGCGCCGCAGGGGATGGAGACCTTTGTCCCCAAGCCTGACGAGCCAGTTCCTCGTTCGGTTCGTCAAAGCTTAGATCCCGGTCATAGGCAAGTGCGTTTTTGAGCGCAACGTGATTGCGCCGGGCGCAGCCGGCTACGAGCTCGCGGATTGCATCGCAATAATCATCGAAGGTTTTCACCTCGAGGCCGAGGCGACGCAGCAACGTATGCCCGCAATTTCCATTATGATCGCGAGATTCTGGGTGCCAGCCGAGGGCGAATGCGTTAATCCGCAGGACCGCATCGTAACTTTGTCCAAGGACCGGCCGCGGATCCATCAACGGATCGAGAAACGGGTCCGTTACGATCCTTCCGATGGCGGCCCGCCCAATCACTTCACTTGACCATGTCGCCTCCTTGTGGCGCAAGCGCACTGACGCGTCTACCGCCTCCCAGTTGTCGCGCGTGATTCCAGTGTCGGCGACGCCGTAAAGCTCTGCGACTCCGCGGACGAGGTTACGGACGAATGCGTTCGATCCGCTCCTCTCGAGGAACGGAGCAAGGGCCTCCCAGGTGGTCGGCTCGGGAGGGATAGATACCATTTCGGTCGTTGCCTTGGGCTCGGATGGCAGCACGTGGCTCGTCCAAGCCGCATAGCTCTGTTGGAACAGTTTCAACAGATTTACGTCCCGGGAGTGTGCGACCTCGGGCATGTGATGTTCATGGACATCGACGACTTGGCACGCATTCACAAAATCGCTGATGGTTTCGGACATGGACCCTCTCTGCTCAGCCATCTCAAGGAACTCGAATGCTCCACCTTCGACCAGGAGATCGCCGCCGGCGAACGCCTCTACGGCGCTAGATACGTCAAAAGCCGCGGGTCGTTGCGCAGCTGTTGCGACGGGCCCGAAAGCGCGACCCGGCCGCGATCGAGCACATATGCCTGCTCCGCGACACGCATTGCGAGGTCGAGATGTTGCTCGACGATGATGATGGCGATCTCTCTCGCCAGCTCGACCAGGCGCTCGGTGATCTCCTCGATGACGCCGATCCAGACACCCTCGGTCGGCTCATCCAGCAGCAGGAGTTTAGGGTTTCCGAGGATCGCGCGGGCGATTGCGAGCATCTTGCGCTCGCCACCGGAGAGCGTTCCGGCCGGCTGATCGAGGCGCTGGCCGAGTTTCGGAAACATCTTCATCACCCGGTCCACTGCCGATCCATCGGGGTGCAAAAGCGATCCGACGGCGAGATTGTCACGCACGGAGAGGCGCGCGAACACTGAATGCTCTTGCGGCACATATCCAATGCCGGCCCGCACCCGCACTTCGGTCCGCCGACCATCGACGTCTTGGCCATTGAACTGCAGTCCGCCCTTCCATGCCGGCAGTTCGCCGACAATCGTTTTCATGAGCGTGCTCTTTCCGGCGCCGTTGCGGCCGAGGACGGCCACCCCGCCACGCGGCGGGATGGTCATATTGACGCCGAACAAGACTTGGCTGCGTCCATAGCCGGCATCGAGATGCTTGATATTGAGGAATTCAGGCACGGCGCAGATAAATCTCCTGGACGCTTCTGTTAGCCTGGATCTCAGCAACCGTTCCTGACGCCAGCACCTTGCCCTGATCGAGCACGGTCAGGCGGTCGCAGATGTCGCGGATGAAATCCAGGTCGTGCTCCACGATGACGATCGAGCAATGCTGTTTGACCGGCTGCAGCAATTCGCCGGTGACGCGGCGCTCCTCCAGGCTCATGCCGCCGGTGGGCTCGTCCAACAGCAGCAGGCGCGGTCGGCATGCGAGCGCCATCGCGATCTCCAACCATTGCTGCTGCCCGTGAGATAGGGTCGCCGCAGCATCAAAGGCGCGATCGGCGAGCCGGAACTGGAGGAGCATCGTCATGACCTCCTCGTGCAGTCGTCCTCGAGTGCGCGAGAACGCCAGCTCCAGCAGTGAGGACCGGGCCTGCAGGGCGAGCAGGATGTTGTCGTAAAGCGTGAGGGTCGGTAGCACGGCGGTGATCTGGAATTTCAGGCTCATGCCGGCTCGCGCACGCTCTGACGGCGTCAACGAGGTGACGTCAGTATTGATGAACGTCACCTTGCCTCGGGTCGGCACGAGCGCACCTGCAAGACACTTCATCAGCGTGCTCTTGCCCGAGCCGTTCGGCCCGATGAGGCCATGAAACTCTCTCTCGCCGACCGTGAGCGCCGCTCCGTCCAGCGCCGTGAGCTTGCCAAAGACCTTGGAGATGCCGGCGGCTTCAAGGAGCGGCATTGCGCTTCTCCTT
This sequence comes from Bradyrhizobium shewense, assembly GCF_900094605.1. Taxonomy (GTDB): domain Bacteria; phylum Pseudomonadota; class Alphaproteobacteria; order Rhizobiales; family Xanthobacteraceae; genus Bradyrhizobium; species Bradyrhizobium shewense. The sequence goes on from NZ_FMAI01000016.1 coordinate 127,681, forward strand.
GAGGCTTGGGCCGAAATGACCTACACGTTCCCGCTCGCCCAGCACGAGGCTGATCAAGCCGAGGGGCCTGAACAGAATGACGAGCAACAGCAGAACGCCGAGAATAATCGGCCAGATATCGCGATAGTTGTCGGAGAGCCAGAAGCTGAGTCCCTCGACAATCGCGGTGCCGATGACCGCACCGATCAATGTCCCGGAGCCGCCGAACAGGACGTAGAGCACGACCTGGGTCGACATGACCACGCCCAGCATGTTCGTCCAGACGAAGCCCTCGTGAAACGCATAAAGGCTGCCGGCAGTACCTGCAATCGCGCCGCTGATTGCGAATATGATCGCCTTCAAATGTTGCACTTTGTACCCGAGGAAGGCGATGCGCTGTTCGTTCTCTCGCAATCCCGCCAGTGCCAGTCCGAACTGGGATCGCAACAGAAAGCGCGACAAGAGGTAGATCAAAACAAGAATGGCGAGCACCAGGTAGTAGAAACCCGGTCCCTCGCTCAGTTCGTGCGAGCCGATTGTCATCGGTTGGATCGAAGGGATACCGTTCTGACCGCCAAGATAGTGTGAACCTCTCGCCAGGCGGTCAGCTGCGTAAGCTCCGGTCATAGTACCAAGCGAGACGAAGACCACACTGGAGGGGTGACGGCCGAGCAGCAGGAAGCCTGCCAGCAACAATGCCGCCACAAAGCCTATCAGGGTTCCGGCCGGAAGAACGGCAAAGATCGATCCAACCCCGAAATCGCGTGAAAGCAGCGCCACACCGTAGCCGGCCATGCCGAAGAACAGCGACTGACCCAAGCTCAAGATACCCGCATAGCCCCAGACCAAGTCGAACGACAACGCGAAGAGGCACAGAATGAGCACTCGTGTCGCATAGACAGTGATGTAATCCCGCAGGACGAGAGGTGCGATCGAAGCGGCAATCAGCAATGCTAGTTCGAGAATCGGAAGCACCTTCGTTCGCCCTGCGAAGGCAGATGCCATGAGGGGCGAACGAGCAGCTTCAATCACGCGTGGCGGGGGCTGTATGCCAGTGCCGGTCGATGACATCAGCACTCCTTCGGATCGACCAGGCCGCCGCTACGCGCGACAATCTCGTATTGGCCGCCCTTCGCCACTCCAATGTACATGTTCATCCTGCAGTGGCGCTTGCCGGGCGCCATCTCGGCGGGCCCGCCCGGCCCTTTCGCAATCTTCGCGTGGTCGAGGGCGGCGGCTACCGCGTCGCGGTCAATTGTACCGGCTTCCTTCACCGCAGCCTCCCACAGCTTCAGTCCTCGATAGGTGCCGGTCGCGGCGCTGCCTGCCGAGAACCGGAACTTGGCAGGGAATTGTTTGTCGTAAGCCGAGTGAATCCTGGCGCTCACTGGATCCTCCGCCGCGAGCACCTTGTAGTAGTCGAGGCTGCTCGCAAGCCCTTCAATCTCGTGAGCCTGGTTCATTTCTAGAAAGTTTTCGTCGTAATAGACGCAGCCCAGCCGCCCGCCGTTTTTGGAGAATCCGGCTTGGTAGAGCTGTTTGAAGAACGGGCTAACGCCGGGCGGGACAATGGCGTTGAAAACCACGTCTACTTTGTTGGATATGATGCGGTTAACCGTAGAGGAAAAGTCGATCTGATCAAGCGGGTAGTATTCTTCAAAGACGACTTCGCCACCGCTGCTCTCGATCACCTTGCGCGCATAGGCGTTGATCGTTTGCGGCCAAACATAATTGGAGCCAGGCAGCGCGAAGCGTTTGCCACCATTTTTGATCAACCAGGGAATGAACTGGTCGCAATTCTGAGCCGGTACCGGCCCCGTGCAGAACAGATAGGGCGTGCACTCTTTACCTTCGTAACCTTCCGGATAGATATAGAGGGTCTTGCCGCGCGAGATAATGACGTCCTTGATTGCATTGCGCATCGAGCTCGAGATACCGCCGAGCACCAAGTCGACCTTGTCTCGCTGGATCAGCTTTCGCACATTTCCCACGGCGACGGATTCGTCTGAGGCCGTATCCTCAATCAGGAGTTCGATCGGCCGTCCCAACAGGCCGCCGGAGTCGTTGATCTCCTTGACCAGCATGCGAGCGACATTGGCGTCGGTGTTGCCGGCAAAGCCGAGTGACCCCGTAAGATCGGTCGCAATGCCAAGCCTGATCGGGCCTTCCGCAGCATTTGCCCAGTCGGGGCGGATCACCCAGCTGCCCGGGCCCGCCGCGATGGCGGCGGACGCGAGGGCAAAATTGCCGAGAAAGCGGCGGCGGCTCAGTTGACGGCTGGCGTTGATCATCGGTTGACCCCTCTTCCCGAAACTAGGCCTTGCGGCCGGAACTTGATAAAAATGATGGCGAGCACGAACACCAGAACGTCGGCGATGACCGGTGACATCAGCCAAGGCAGCCAGGCACTGAACGTGCCGATGACGCTGGCGCCAGCGACCGGGCCCGCGAAGGACCCGACGCCGCCGACCATCACGGCAACAAAACCCTGGATAAGAAAGCGGATGCCGAGATCGGCGAACAGTGAAAAGACCGGCACGATCAGCGCGCCGGCGAGGCCCGCGAGCGCCGCACCAAACGCAAAGGTGAGGCTGTAGATCATGCCCGTGGAGATGCCCGAGGCACGCGCTAGCTGTGGGTTCTCCAGCGAGGCGCGGACTCGCAGCCCGAACGAGGTGTAGGCGAGCAGTGCATGGCTCGCGGCGATCACCAGCAAAGTGATGATGACGATGACGCCGCGCCAGGTGGCGAAATGCAGACTACCGATCGTGATAGAGCCACTGATTGGCTCCGGGACCGAGACATAGAGTCCGCCCGTCAGACCGCGCACGGCTTCCCGAATGATCAGCCCGAGCGCATAGGTGCCAAGCATGGCGACGATTGGAGCGAGGTAGAACCGTCGCACCACGAGTTTTTCCAGCACGAAACCAAGCGCGCCCACCGCGACCGGCGCGGCAAGCATGCCGAGCGGGACCGGCAAACCGACGCTGTGCACGAGATAAGTGACGTAGGCGCCGAGCAGGACGAACTCGCCCTGGGCGAAGTTGAAGATGCCCATCATGCTGGCAATGATCCCGAGGCCGAGCACGACCAGCACAACGATGGCGCCGAAGCTCAAGATTTCGAACATGGCGATCAGTAGCGTATCCACCGCTGCCTCACATTTCTTGAGATTGCGAGCACATCTACTTCACCCCGATCGTTTGAAGGGGTGAGCTACTCGTTGGAAAGCGAAGGGCTGCTGGCACGAGAGCGCTCCTAGAAGGTCATCCCGGCAATGTGAGTTGCAGGCGATGGTGGGCTTCTTGGGCGGCCCGCCTGTCGGCGCTTCATTCACAACATGCTGCGCGAGATTGCCTAGAGAAACGTGGGGAGATGTGAGTAATGTTGGGTAATGTTCGCCGGGCAACCGACATTGCGCCCGCGTAAAGAGAGCCGCCGGCGGGCCGCGAACGTTCTCGCCAGGCCAACTTCAATTCAACCAAAACGATAGGAGAGCTACCCGCATGTCCTAACCGAGTCGCAGGGGGCGCAAACGCGTTCCGCGGCGAACGATGTCGAACGAAGAAATCAAGTGAAATGACGCACCACTTGACTATGCCGCAGGCTGTTTGTTCAGTACTGAAAAGCTCATTGCGGCCGAACACCTGCCTTGCCAACCAGTGGAAATGTAGATTCAACTCGCCCCGCAAACGTGTTTTACAAGGTCTGAAGCAACTTGTCGGACGCCGGAGGCGTGTCATTATACTCTTCTAGCCGCCTGATGACGGCGCATGACAACCCGCTTCGGTCGGCGAACTCCTTCACCGACCAGTTCAGCATCACCGGGGGCTCGCAACTGCCGCCCGGTGAGCTTTGATGTGGGCCGACGGTTGCGACGATCTTGACGCGGCGTGAGCGGCGCATCGTGCCCCTCCAGATCATGAGGTCATAGTTGCATGAAGCCCGGCAGGGCTCATAACGTGTTTATAGCGGTGCTGGTTGGCCATGCGCACCCTTGCTTTGCCGCTGGTCCGTCGTCGCGGGGCGAACAGGAGAGACCACTCGGCTTACACTCCGGATGCCGCCGCGGGCTGCCCCTGTCGCGCCGACCGCACGATGCTGTCGATCGCGCGGTAGGCGAACACAATCGCCGGCCCGATCGTAATGCCTGCCCCAGGATAGATTCCACGCATTGGCGAGGTCATGTCATTGCCGCAGGCATAAAGTCCAGCGATCGGCGCGCCATTTCCGTTCAAGACCTGTCCTTCTGCATCTGTTGAGAGGCCGGTCGCCGTCCCAAGGGTTGCCGGGACAATTGGGAGCGCGATGAATGGGCCGCTCTTGATAGCCCCAAGGTTCGGGTTTTTCTTTCCGACCGCCGGATCTCCCAGCGTGCGGTTGAAAGCCGATTCACCCCGGTTGAAGAGCGGATCGCGTCCTTCAGCTGCGTGGGCATTGTGTTCTTCAACGGTCTTTTGGAGCTCGTTGGGGTCGAGCCCCAATTCCGCTGCAAGCTCCGCAATAGTCCGACCAATCTCGATGTAGCCCAACCGGGCATACTTCTTGATACTCAATGTCCATGGCCAGGGGAGCAGGTGTCCCATGCCCCTGAGGCGGACGAATTCCTTGTCGCAAATGAAATAGAATCGCTTGTCCGCCGGATAACCGTTGTTGAACATGGCAAGGCAGATATCATGATACGAATTGGATTCATTGACGAAGCGCTTGGCATTTGGCCCCACGGCGATGACGCCTGGACGGCCACGATCGAGCCAGCCGTACGGGACCACTTGCGAGGAGCGGCCGTTCCTGAGTATCGAGACGGGCGTCCAGAAGCCGCTCGATGCCACGTCATTATCGATCGCAGCTCCGAGCTTGCCTGCGAGCGCAATACCATCGCCGGTGACATCGCTGTGGGCGAGCGTATCATTGTGCTGGTGGGCTCCGCTGAGCTGGGCTCGCAATTTTCCGTTCCGCGCAAAGCCACCGGTTGCCAGGATCACTCCATGCGAGGCGCGGACGCGGAGATCCGTGCCATCCCGCTTGAGGAGTGCGCCAGTAACTCTCCCTCCCTCCCTCGTCAGATCTACCGCCGGGCAGCGTGGCCGGATTTCAACGCCATATCTACGAAGGCTTACCAATAACCGCGCAATCAGCGCATTCCCGCCACTGAGTTCAGTGCCCCTCCTGTAGCGCAGCCGGTCGCCTGCGTAGCGGCTGACCCGGCGCAGGACGTGTTTGAGCGAGGCAGCCGACTGGAAGGGGTTGAGGAAGCTTCTGACCTCGCCGGACGAAATCATCATGCCGCCGAGCACGACGCGAATCGGATCACCTATCAGGTCGAAATCCTTGCCGAGAAGCCGTCCGTCGTAAGGTGCTGGGCTCAGCGCCCGCCCCTTGTCGACCCCGCCGATTTGGCCGGAATGATAATCCGGAGCGGAGGCCAGTGTGAACTTCACTTCACTCCCATTCTCCAAGCTGGCGAGCGCCGTTGGGCCGTCTTCAAGATAAGCGTCCACGAACTCGGGGCGATAGTAGTTGCCAAGTTCGTGTTGCAGATAGATCTTCGCATTCGCAATCGAGTCATCGATTTTTGCGGCTCGGGCCTGCATTGAGCATGGAACCCAGATCATGCCGTTCGACAGGGCGGTCGTGCCACCGAGCCGGTCAGACTTCTCGCACACCGTCACGCGAAGTCCGGCCTTTGCCGCATAGAGCGCTGCGGACAGTCCAGCCGCGCCGCTTCCGATCACGAGCAGGTCCGTCTCCAAATCGTCCGTTGGCTTGCTCGCTTTGGAGAAGGAAGCGGCATTGGGTTTCAATTCGGTGATTGGGCTATTCATTCGTGCCTCGGTGCAGATTCTGCAGTGAATGCTGACGCTCTCGCGGGAGGGGAACGGCCTTGAATTCTTCGGCTGCAGCCTTCACCGCCCGCTCGATCGGGATCCGTTCGATGGAGGAGGCGCCAACGAAGCCGACACATCCGGTCGATCGGTAGACTTCCGAGGTATCCTGGGGCTCAGCGATTGCCCCGCCATGGCAGAGAAGCGTGACGTCCGGGCGGACCGCTTGAGCTGCAGCATTGATGTCGTTGATGCGCCTGATGGCCTCTTCAATCGACTGTCCCTCCTCATGCCCCACAAGCCCGCCGCGCGTTGCGCCGACATGTGGGACGATGCAGTCGGCTCCAGCGGTTGCCATCGCTTTGGCGTCGTGCGGGCTTGCCACATACGCGAGCGAGAAGATGTTCTTCTTACGGGCCACCGCGATCATCTCAAGTTCACGCTCAAAGCCGAGCCCGACGCGGCCTCGACGCTCACGCCATTTCTCACCCATCGTTGAAATGGTCGGGTAGTTGATCACGCCGGAGAAGCCGGCAGCCCAGAACTTGTCCAGAAGATCATCGAGGTCGAGCCGGAGGGGATCCCAGGCCTCGACACCGCCTATAACAGGAACGGAGGAGACGACATTGCGGATCTCCGCCGCCAGCTCAAGCGTCCGCGCATTGGAATCGCCGATCCGGCTCGTCGGCAGCCCCATCAACCGCGATAACCCAGTACTGTAGACCACGAGCATGTCAGCCCCGCCCAGAGCTGCGCATTTTGCGACGAGCCCGCAACTGCTCGCCGCGGCAAGCACTGCCTTTCCCGCCGCAACTTGAGCTGTGATCTTTGCGAGTATTTCGGGCCGATCAAACATCCGCACGGGATGACCCTCCTGGTGTCAGTCGTTCAACGATCCACGATGCGGCCGCGTCCGCAAATTCCGGATCGTTGATGTGACAATCCAGCTCGCGGGCGATGATCGAGGGCGGTAGGTTTTGCCTGACAGCGTCGAACCAGGCTCTATCGGCTTCAGGATTTCGAAAGATTCCACCGTCCCGGTCATAGTCAGACACCCCCTTGGCCGGCCACAACACGAGAGCGGGCGCCTTTGCTTGCGAGAGGCGCTCTGCTGTGAGCGTGCCTATGCGCTCGTTCTCCGAGGCGGTCGTGCGCATGAGCGTCGTGAAGGGGGTATGCGAATAGAATTGGCGCCCCTTGAACTCGGCAGGCACGCTCGAGGGAGGGCCAAAGTTCACCATGTCGACAGCTCCCGGCGCGATAAGCTGAGGAATCATGCGGTGAGAAGCTGCTTTGAGCCGATCCGGACCTGCACTGGCCGTGCCGCCGACCAGCTCGTCCGCGAGCTCGGTTGTGGTCAAATCGATCACCGCATCGAACTCACCGGCGGACACGAGCTGCTCCATCTTGCGGCCCCCAGCGCCATTGGCCGGAAAGACAATCGCGTCGACGCCTGCCTCTGCCAGCCGCGCTACACAGCGATTTGCCGCCGGCGTCGTGACCCCAAAGGCCGTGATCGCAACAGTCTTTCTCTTCCGCCGCTCTCGAGCAGGCACATAGCGCATCGCCGCAATGGCGCGCCCTGCATTGTCCAGAACGCGTTCGGTGAACGCGTTGATTCCGAACAGATCGACCAGGGTCGGATAGAGGATGATGTCATGGTGGAGGGCGAGTTCGGCCAGGAGGGCTGGCCTCGCGCTGCTCACCAGCAGCTTTGGGAATCCATACGGCAAATCCGATACAACTTCACCGAAGACTGCGCTACCTTTGCCGCCCGCCACGCCGACGGCGGCGTCGATCGCACCTGATCGCAGGAGCTCCTTGACTTCTTCACGCGCGCTTGCGGCTATTTCCCGTAAGAGCTCAGCGGGTGCAGCCACCCGTTCATCGCTGCGATCCGCCTCGCTTCTGTACCTCCAGTTTGATGTGCCTACATCAATCGTAAGAGTCTTGCGGCCCCACTGTTCGATGACGCGCGCGAGATAAGCGCTTTCGCGGCCCTTTGTGTCCAAGGTTGCGATAATCGCGACCTTGCCCGCAAGATCGGAGGCGTGACCATCCCCGACCGACCTCTGGTCGCCCGCGCAATGGTGAGACACGATCTTCCTCCTAGACGTTTCTGGACGTTTGGAGGTCTAGATCGAAGTAAAATGGCCCATAAGCCCGGATACGAGCGCGACTGGGTAAAGTTGGGTAGGTGCCAAGCAGCCATAGGAGCAGCAGCCGCTTCGCGGAGAACTCGAAATCCCAAACAATTAGATTCTGAGACTGTCAGGGCAGGCTCGTCTCATCGGGATAGCCGACCGCCTTCTTTCCGAAGATGCGGATCGAGTTCTCCTTGGCCTGGATCTGCAGGTCGCTTCTGCTAACACCCGGCAATTCGATAATCGCCAGGATGTCGTCGCCCTGCTGGAAAACGTTGATCGGTGGGAAACCCGCAAGTGGTGGTGAGATCTTGCAGCCAGTCGCTGGCCAAAGTCGATTCAAGGGAGCGTTGTAGGTCGAGCAGTGTGTTTAACGGATCAGCAAATCCCATGATCATGTTTGCAACCCCTATTTTGTTGACGGGGCGAGGAAGGATCATGGTCGCCCCTCGAGGCTTTGATTTGGGACGATCACTGGCACTTTCAAGAGGTGAGTGCTAGTCAGTGGCTCGTCAGCCGGCGCGGGTGTAAGTTATTGAGCTATCGTAATAATCCATTGCGCCTCACGGGCGGCAAGCAGGACCGCTTGCTTCTCGTACTGGCTAAATTCTGAAAATGTCAGCGAGGGCTCGGGCCAAATGGGAACACCCATCTTATTGGCCTGCCAATCCTGGCAATTCGCTCCTGATGCCCGTCGTGATGAAATTCACGCCGATCGCCGCGACGATGAGGGCCCTGACGCGGGTCATGACATTAATGCCGGTCCTGCCCAAGAAGCGCTCGATTGGCATCCATGGCGGCCGCCTGATGAGCGCGCGATCATCGCGCTTCGGCAGATTTCCCGTTCGCTTTAACGCGGACGGGTCGTTGGCAGCTCTTCGGCGTCGTCGGTTGCGATCGTCGGATCCGCCAAATCGTAACCGAAGCCTTCGTAAACGAACGCGCTACGGATCAATTCGCAGTCACGCTCGCTGACGCCAACCTGTCGGCAGACCCTATACCAGGACTCCCCAATGGTCGCTTTCATGCCGTCGACGATGGCCGTTGCCTCTTCTTTTGATAAGAGGAAACGTTCGCTCTGCGAGAGCAAATTGAGCCGGTTGGCGTAACGCCCCCAGTTGCCAAACGCCATCGCCAGGTCCCGGCGCTCCAAGGCAATCATCGGGTTCGGGGTGAGGTCGTATGCCGGTGACAGAGACCACGCTTGGTCCTTTGCCAAGATGGCATGGTTACGTGGATGATCGTCGGTATTGGAGATGAGAGCGTTAAAGCACACCCGCCGAAACAGCTCTGGCAGATCTTTCGACTGACTTCCGGATGCGGCTCGCCGAATTTCGTCAGCCAGCAGGAGATATGACCATTTTTGACGCTTATCGACAGTATCAGGCGTGTCATCGGCATCGAGCAGCGTCAAGGCGCTCACCATCCTGCTGCGGTGGTAACCCTTCTCCGCCTTATTCCGATCGAACCGTTTAATCAGGACGACATCTTTATCGCCGATCGTGGTCATCTGGCTCTCTGCGCACGAGATCCCGCACCCGCGAGCAAGGGTCAGCATGGCGTGCTCGACCCGAGGGTTATTCCATCGATCGTCGCGGTGGGGGAATTTCGCGAGCCAAAGCGCACCCTCGTCCTCGACAGTAGCCTTCGGCCGCGCGCCCCCCATCGAAGTGCCCGCGCGCATCAACGCCTCTGCCTGTTCAGCGTCAGCACCTGCTGGTGCTGCTGCTGCTGGATCCTTCTCGGCGGCAACGATCTGGTCGGCTACTTCGATTAAACGCGCCAAGTCCAGCGTCTTGTTGAACGTACGAACAGGTGCCGGCGGTTGCACGTTGAGACCAAAGCCCAAGGCGCCGGCGCGATCGTCGGGTGAATTGAGCAGATATTGAATTTCGCTCGGCGACGGATTGCCCAGACGAGTTTCGATCAGCTTGCGTCCCCAGGCGTCCGGAGAGCTGTCGCGCAACGCGCCAAAATTGCCCCGCAGCTTCGTTGTCCGGAATGGCGGAACTTGAATCTTGAGCTCGACCGGATCGAACTCGACGCGATCCTTTCGCTCGAGGTAGCTGCGGCCATAGACGAATTGTCCAACGGCGGCACCTTGGCGTGTCGTGTCGAGCTGATACCGCCCGGCCGTAACCCGTTCTGTCTGGCCTGGCAGCGTGATATAGACGAAACATTCCTCAGAAGGCATTGCTTGGTCCCCCCCCCTGTCGCGCACGCTCGCGCTCATCGAGGCCGCTTAGAGCGAGCCCCTCCTCATCGTTCTTCGGGTTGGCAACGTCGGCAAGAGACGGGAGAAGATTCATTGCCCACAGCATTCCGAGATACACGCCGGCACTGGTGCTCAATTTCCCGTTCTCAGCATCGGCGATGACGTGCCGATCTACGCCCAGCTTAGTTGCCAGCTCTGTATGGCTCAGGTTGCGGCGCAGGCGCGCGGTCCGGAGGTTGTTGCCCAAGCGCTTGATCGCTTCCTGAACGGCAGAGGGTGGTGCGCTGATAAACTGACTGCGAGGAGGCATGGCGTCTTAAGGCTCCCTTAAAAGGCTTATTGGCGCCTTATGGCACCGAGAAATATACCACCCCCACCCTGCGATGTCAACTACTTGGCGCCTTAAGCTACCGCAAAGCCACATATTGGCGCCTTAACACGCCAAGATTTCCCAGGCTGAGAATTAACCGTGTGCACCTTGCGTCTCAACATGGGCCCGCTGATCCGATCCCGACATGCATCAGATGGGAAACCAATTGACGGCGGCCTCGCGAGTACATAACAGGAACATCGAGGACTGCCCTTTCAACCTCGCTCAATACGGCAAAGCCAGTTCTTTGCCAAAGAGCGGGCGACTTCTGCCCGGTTCAAAAGTGCGGATTGCGTGGAAAAGGGCGGCGACCGGCGAACAGCATGTAGACATCGCCGCCGCAGACGGCCCAATCGCACTTGGATTGATTTACAATCCGGACCGGTCGGAATGGGGAAGTTCATGAACTTTAAAGCAATCGCACCCGGCGCTTCAACTGAACCGACCCTGCAATGCCCCAACTGCAATCACGAGATCCACCTGACGGAATCATTGGCTGCTCCGCTGCTCGCGGAAACGCGTCAGCGCTTTCAGGAACAGCTGGCGAGCAAGGACGCCGCGTTGGCTCGAAAAGTCGAGGCGCTGCGGCTGGAACGCGAGCAACTTACGAGGGAACGCGAGCAGCTTGAAGACCGGGTCGCACAACGATTGGCGATAGAGAGGGCGCAACTTGCCGCTAGCGAGGGAAGGAAGGCGCGCGAGGCGGCTGCCGCTGAGCTACAAGCGAAGGAAGCGGAGGCTGCAGAGCTAAGGGCCAGCTTGGCCAACAACAACCTCAAGCTGGCCGAGGCCCAGAAGCAACAAGCCGAGTTGATGCGACAGCAACGAGCGCTCGAAGAGGAAAAGCGGGAGCTCGACTTAACCATAGAAAAACGCGTGCACGCATCCATCGGGGAAATCCAGACTAAGGCAAGGCTGGATGCCGACGAAGTCGCGCGCTTGCGCGTTGCGGAAAAGGACCAAACAATCGAATCCATGGCCCGCACGATCGAAGAGTTGAAGCGCAAGGCCGAGCAAGGTTCGCAACAGTCGCAAGGTGAGGTTCTCGAACTTGAGCTGGAGGAGTTGCTCCGGGGAAGGTTTCCCACAGATCTGATTGAGCCTGTCGGCAAAGGTGAGCTCGGTGCCGACGTGATGCAGCAGGTGAACGGCTCGATCAGTCAGCCCGCCGGCATCATCCTATGGGAGTCGAAGCGGACTAAGGCCTGGAGCGACGGCTGGCTTGCAAAACTTCGCGATGATCAACGCCGCTGTGGCGCGGACGTGGCGCTTATCGTCTCACTGGCTCTACCGAAGCATGTAGAGCATTTCGATCTCATCGACGGCATCTGGGTTGCTCATCCGCGATGTGCGCTCCCGGTTGCAGTGGCTCTCCGCCAGGGTCTTATCGACGTCAACAGTTCGCGCATGGTTCAACAGGGACAGCAGACCAAGATGGAGCAGGTCTACCAATACCTGACCGGCACAAAATTCCGCCAACGGGTGGATGCCGTGGTCGAGAAGTTTAACGATATGCGCGAGGATTTGGATAAGGAGCGCAGATTCTTGGGAAGGCAGTGGGCCAAGCGCGAAACGCAAATATTGGCCGTGATCGAATCGACCGTCGGCATGGTTGGTGACCTGCAAGCGATTGCCGGCAAGGCGATGCCGGAGATTCCCAGTCTAGAGGTCCCAATGTTGGAAGCCGCAGGCGAACCTGACTGGAAAGTAGGATAAGCGCATATCGATCCCCGCCATTCGCCTTAGTCGAACGGAGAGTTGGGCGTGCCCCAAAACAGCTCGCATGAACAGGTACCACATTGCTTTAACACCCGAAGAACAAGAGCTTCTGAGTAAGATTGATCTTCGGGATGACTTGCCCGTTGCGATCGATCCACACGCAGTCTACCAAAGCAATCGCGCACCGATTTTGGCGGTGATGAAATCTCTCATCGATCGTGCGGCGATACCTCAGCATCGTGTCAGTTTTTTCACGGATCCCAAGTACAAGACAGGTCGCCTGAAGGGGTCTCGGCAAAGCCTTTTCGAAAGAAACGGCACCAGAGGTGAAGAGATCTTCGAGCACCCCTCACTTCAAGCCGTATCTTAGATATTTTCTGCACGGATGCGAATTACCGACCGGGGCAATTTCCGAATTCGAACGGGAAGTCGACAACCCCGAGTGGGTCAGCGGGAGCGATGGGATCGATCTTGCGAAGAAGGCGATCGCAATTTGCCGACGGCACCGCATTCCCAAGCACGAAGCCATCGAACAATTTTTCAAGCTCGCGCTGGATATGGGAATAAGTTTCTCTCAGGCGAACACGATACAGGGCATAATCAGCCGATCCAGCTTGAAATGAAGCGGCTATTCGGATTTGCTTTTCGGCCTCAGAGGCCGATCGGCGCGGGCGTGGTGTTGAAACGAATTCGACCGTGAGCAGAAATCTACGTACGGCATAGCCGCCGGTCCAGGCCTCCGAAATCGAGAGGATCGCCAGACTAGCTAGGAGCGGGGACTGCTTGAACCCGATCGGCAGAACGTATTTCGGCCCGCCCTCATACGGATTGCGTACGGTCGACCACGCCGCATAATCGCGCGCTGAGTGAAAGCCCAGTTGACGCAGCATGTGCGCCACCCTCGAGAGATCGAATAGAAGAAGTTTTTGAGGTCGACGCGGAAGAAATATCGATTGGTTCGGTGCTCGTGGAGCGCCGCCACATGTCCGCCGCTGCGGTAGTGGAAGAAATAGTGAGGCAACTCGATTTCAGCGGCAAATTTGAGGAGCGTATCCCCTCGTCGATCGCATTCCGCGTTCGGAACGAAAATGTGTTTACCGCGAGACGTATAGCGTTCCTTGAAGTTTTCGAGCATCGCAGTTGGCGACCTTATCCAGGATCTCAAGCACAGCCTTGGCCAACCGTAGAACGGCAGTCAAGACCTGCAGGGTCACCTGAATAAGGCGCGCCCGACGTGCGAATTTCTTCGTCCCGTATTCCGCCCGTCGACTACCCGCGATGCCGACGCCCACCTGAAGCGTCTTCGAGATCCTGGATTTCCACGCCCGACATGGCCGTTCCGAAAACGACGTAGCCTTTGGCTGCGAGGCCGAGCGCGATATCGCGGCCGAGCCCTCCCCCGGCACCGGTGACTGCCGCTGCGCGGCCTGAATGTCGGTTTTTCGGTGACACAAAAGTCTCCATCTGCTTCAACTGCCCACACAGGGTGGTGTCCCCGCTGGTCAGCGCTACATGTGCAGGGTCATCATCTCGCCATCAGCCATCATGTTCATTGGCGCGGTCGCTCCAGCCGGCCGGACCGCGAGGTCAGCCGAAGGCGCGATGCCAATACCGCGATGCTGTTCATGGTGAATTTCCTCAGGCCGAACATTTCCTGTTGGCTGCGCTTGATGCGGTCAAATCGGCGATGCACCAAACAAGTCGGGCGATTCCCTGAGGACGCGGACTGGTCTATCGCTCGGCTCGGCCTTCCCAGAGCGCTTTGTGCGCAATTCGAGCAGGCCGAGCAAAATCTCGTCTCGCTCGGCTTCGAGCTCCTCGACGCTGCGCGTTCCGGCCTCGGCATGAGCGCCGTCGATCAGCTTCTTCTGCAACTCGGCCGTCAGGGTCGGCGATCCCAGTACCTTCCACCAGGCCGTGATCGGTCCAGTGAACTGCTTCAACATATGCTCGATGCCGCCCGGACCCCCGCCGAGATGATTCAGCATGACCTGGCCCATGATGCCCCAGCGCAGGCCAGGTCCCCAGCAAAGCGCCGTGTCGACATCTGCGACACTGACGACGCCTTCGTCGACGAGATAGTAGACCTCGCGGGCAAGCGCGGCCTGGAGCCTATTGGCGACGTGCCCGGGCAATTCCTTGTTGAGCCGCACCGTCTGCTTTCCGATCGATGTATAGAATTCCACCGAGCGCCGGATCGTCTCTTCCGAGGTCTTTGTGCCGCCGACGATCTCGACCAGCGGGATCAAATGCGGCGGATTGAACGGATGACCGATGACGCAGCGCTCAGGATGCAGGCGGCAATCGGACTGGATTTCGCTCATGGTGAGACCTGACGAGCTTGATGCGATGATCACGTCGGCCGGCAGCAGCTCGTCCAGCTCACGATAGAGCTTCTTCTTGAAGTCGACTCGCTCGGGCCCGTTTTCCTGGACCAGGTCCGCACCCGCCAGTGCGGTCGGCAGATCGCGGGTGAAGGTGAGACGCGACTGCGATGCGCCGGGTGCAAGACCCAGCCGTTCGAGCGCTGGCCAGGCCGACTTCACGAACTTGCGCAGCGACGCCTCGGCGTCCGGCGCGACATCGGTTGCCACGACGTCAAGTCCCTTGGCGAGGTACTGCGCGGCCCAGCTTGCGCCGATCACGCCGGTGCCGATGATTGCGACGCGGCGAATGGGTTTGGTGATGGTCATGTCGTTGCTCCGATATGTTTTCTAGATTTCGACGTAGGCGACGCCGGTGAGATTGCCCTGGGCGGCGAGCAGCATTTGCTTGTCCGTGCCGTCGAGCTTCGCCGTGTAAAGCGAACCGGCGAAATCAGTCACGAACATGCGGTCCCCCGGAACATCGAGCGCGATGCCAATACCTTCCATCAGGTCCGAGACCACAATCTGCGGCACGTCTTGCGCCGGCTTCGCGTCGATGGCCGCGCGATTCACCGTATTGCCGCGCGGGGGATTGCCGCGGTCGGTCCAGTAAAGGAGACGATGTTCGAGATCGATTTCGAGATCGATCGGCTCGGGAAGGCCGTTGAAGAAGACCTCGATGTCGCTGCGTTCAGCCGCCGTCTCGCCTTTCGGGATATCGATCCCGGCCCGCAAGATGCGACCGACTTCGGCGTTGTCGGCCCCCTTCTGCGTCCAGTAGATCTGTTTCCGCTTGTGATCGATGGCGATGCCCACACACCACCTGCTCTGGTCGTGGCGATCATCTTCGCTCTCCCCGGTCTGGACCAGGGCTTCGATCTGCGAACCGTCGAGATTGGCGCGCATGACTCGCATCCCTTCGCGATCGGACCAGTAGAGTTTGCCGTTCGCCTTATCGAGATGGAGCTGTTTCGGTGTGAACGTGCCGCCAGGTGGAACGATAAAGGTGCGATTGCCGCCATCGAGGTCGGCGCGTTCGATGGAGCCGTCGTTGCGGCTGGGAACGACACCCATGTTGGTCCAGTAGACGTGACCCGCTGCCACGTCGACGACGATACCGTCGGGATGGGGACAGTCGACCGCGATGACACGGGGCTGCGAGCCGTCCGGGTTCATCGCCAGCACGCGGCCGCCGCTCAGGTCAAGAAGGAACAACCGGCCGGAACGAGTCGCGCTCGATGCGGCCTTTGTCTGCGTGGCATGGAGTACGGTCATAATCTATCCTTCAGCGTCAAAGTCTGTGGTGATAATGCCAGCGGGATAGCGGCCTATTCGGCCGCAATCGGAGCCGCCGTGCGGGTGAAATTGGGCGGGCGCATCTCGAGGAATGCCGAGAACGCTTCCTTGGCCTCGGCGGAGTGGAGCCGCTCGCTGAACTCCTGACTTTCTACCTTGATGGCCGACTTGACTTGATCGACGAAACCTCGCTTGAGGAGCCGCTTGGCGGCTCGCAATGCGCCGCTCGGCTTTGCCGCGAGCTTGTTCGCCGTTTCCACCGCTGTCACGAATAGCCGGTCGTCGGGGACCACGCGGGTCACGAGACCGAGCTCTGCTGCGCGCGCAGCGCTGAAGGTCTCGCCGAGCAGGAACAATTCTGCCGCCCGCAGATGCCCGATGCGGGCTGGTATCGCATAGCTTGATCCGAACTCGGGCACGAGCGCCAGGTCGATGAACGGCAGCTTGAATTTCGCGCTCTCGCCGGCGTAGACGAAATCGCAGTGTGTCAGCATGGTGGTGCCGCCGCCAACAGCCGCGCCCTGCACCGCAACGACGATCGGCTTTTCGAACCTGATGAACGCATCCATTAGGCGGGCCTGCGGGGCTTCGCCTGATGCCGCGGGCTTGAGGAAATCCTTGACATCGTTGCCGGCGGAGAAGGTGTCGCCGGCGGCGTGCCAGCGCACGACGCGAACGTGCTCGTCTTCGCCGGCCTCGTTGAGAATTTGCGCCAGCTCAATGTACATGCCGTTGGTCATCGCGTTCTTCCGCTCGGGACGATTGAACTCGACGCGCAGGATGCCGTCGGAACGCTCGGTGATGATGTCGCTCATTGCGTGCTTCCTTATTCGATGGTTTTGCGCGATCAGGCCGTGTGTTCCTGCTTGCGCGATGGCGCCGCTTTCGCGACGGCGCCATTTTCGCGCAGGTTGTCGATGCTCCTGGCGTCGAAGCCGAGTTCGCCGAGGATCTGCTCGGTGTGCTCGCCGAGATCGGGGGCGCGCTGCGCCACCGTCTTGTCCACGCCGTAGACCGTGATCGGGCTCGAGATCGTCGACGTCAGCTTGCCGCCGGCGCCATTAAGCGGAACGACGATATCGTTGGCCGCGAGTTGCGGGTCGTTGATGACCTCCTGCGGCCCGCGCACCTCGCCAAAGGTGACGTTCACGCCGGCAAACACCGAATGCCAATGCGCCATGGGCTGGGCGCCGAAGACCTCGTCAAAGATTTCGGTAAGCTTCGACATGTTCTCGACGAGTTGCTTGGGATCGGCGAAGTGCGGATCCGTTAGCAGGTCCGGACGACCGATGGCATTCGCCACGGCAACGAACTTGTCGGGTGTCACGATCAGAACGAACCACGTGCCGTCGGAGGAACGATAGACATTCGCCGCGGCGTTGGCCGGATGCGTGCGGTCGTGCATCGGCGGAAACTTGGCGCCGGCGAGAGCTGCCTGAATGGAAACGCTCGCAGACCACACGCCCTGGGCTAGCAGCGACGTCGTGACATAGGAGCCTTTGCCGGTGCGCTCGCGCCGGTACAGGGCGGTGACGATCGCCGCGTAGAGACCGACGGCCGTGGCATTATCGCCGCTGCCTCCCACCGGCCAGGTCGGCGGCGCGCCGGCATCGCGCGTCATCGACAAAAGACCGCTGCGCGCCCAGTAGGAGGTGATGTCGAAACCGGGCAGTTCGGCGTCCGGCCCGTGCTCGCCGAAACCTGTGAGATCGGCATAGATCAGGCGCGGATTCCATCCCGCGACGTCGTCATATTCGAGCTTCAGCTTCTTCCGTGCATGATGTGGCGTGTTGACGATGAACACGTCGGCCCAGTTGGCGAGCTCGAAGATAATCTGCTGCGCGCTCTCTGACTTCAGATCCAGCGCGATGCTACGCTTGTTGCGGTTGGCGAGATGCCACTGATAGGGATCGTGGGCATTCGGCTGGAATGGCACCTTATGCCCGTTGCGCCAGGGATCGCCATGCGGCGGCTCGACCTTGATGACATCGGCGCCGAAGTCGGAGAGGATCACTGCCGCGCCTGGTGCGGCGACGAAACTCGAGAAGTCAACGACCTTCAAGCCGGAAAAGATGTTGTCGTTTGCCATTGGTGGCTCCTGAAATCGAGTTGGTTTACTGGTTTGCAATCTCAGCGACCGTGAAACTGCGGTGCGCGTTTCTCGAGGAAGGCCGACGTGCCTTCCTTCTTGTCTTCCGTGCCCGCGCACAGCCCGAAATAGGAAGCTTCGAGGGCGAGGCCTTCGCTTTGGCTGATTTCCATTCCCCTGTTGGTGGCCTCCAACGCGAACTTGACCGCGAGCGGTGCGTTGATGGCGATCTCGTTCAGGATCGCTTCAGCACGCGGAATCAGACCGGACGCTGCGACCACCTCGTTGACGAGCCCGATACGGTGCGCCTCCTGCGCGCTGATGGTTCCACCCGACAGGATGAGCTGAAGCGCTCGGCCCTTGCCGATGAGCCGGGGCAGTCGCTGCGTGCCGCCGCCGCCTGGAATCAACCCGAGCTTGACCTCCGGTTGGCCGAACTTCGCGGGCTCCACGGCGATGCGGATAGTGCAGGCCATCGCGGTCTCGCAACCGCCACCGAGCGCAAAGCCGTTGATCGCAGCGACCACCGGCTTGCCGAGGTTCTCGATAAGATCGAGGACCTGCTGTCCAAGGCGGCTGGACCGCTCGGCGTCGATCGCGGTGGCTTGCGCGAGGGCGCTGATGTCAGCGCCGGCAATAAAAGCCTTGTCGCCCGCACCCGTAAGGATGACGCCGCGCACTTCGGCGTCATCTTGCGCCGCCTCGAATGCGGTCCGCAGGTCCAGCCAAGTCGGAAGATTCAAGGCGTTGAGGACCTTCGGGCGGTTGACCGTCACGTAAGCGATCGCGCCACGCTTCTCGTAGAGGACATTCGCAAGCGTCAATCCTCGCGCGGGTGAAGCATCGGAGGAAGCCGCCAGTGACGGCGTCATTGCTGATGTTGACATGTTGATTGGTCCTGGCTGAGGTTGAGGCCGGCAGCCGAGTGCCGGCCCATTCGCGACATCAAACGAAGGCGCTAAAGCCGGTGATCGCCTTGCCGACGATCAGGTTCTGCATCTGGTAGGTGCCTTCGTAGGAGTAGATCGCTTCCGTATCGGCAAAGAAACGCGCCACGTTGTAGTCAACGAGGATGCCGTTGCCGCCCAGCACCTCGCGGGCCCAGGCGACCGTTTCCCGCGCCTTGCTCGTGCAGAATGCCTTGACGATCGCCGCCTGCGCATCGGTCAGCTTGCCTTCGGTCTCCAGATGCACCGAGCGGAACAGCATGCACTGGCAGGCCACGATGTTGGCCAGCATCTTGGCCAGAAGATCCTGAACAAGCTGGAAGGAGCCAATCGGCTTGCCAAACTGCAAACGCTCCTGGGCATACTTGAGGGCATTTTCGTAGGCGCCCATCTGCGCGCCAGTGATTTCCCAGCCGACGCCATGTCGGGTGCCGCGCAGCACCAGCGCCGGGTCGCGAAACGTTCCCTTGCCTCCCTGGAGGCGATTCGCATCAGGCACGCGGCAGTCGGTCATCGTGATTTGACCGTTCTGCACGACCTTCAGCGCGATCTTGTTCTGTATCTTCTCGACGCTGAAGCCGGGCGTCGTCTTGTTCTCGACGATGAAGCCCTTCACCTGGTCGTCGGCAACGTCACGTGCCCAGACGATCGAGATGTCGCACCACGGCGCATTGCCAATCCAGCGCTTCTGGCCGTTGAGGATCCAGGTGTCGCCTTCTCGCTTCGCCGTCGTGGTGAGACCTGCACCGGTCCCAGAGCCCACCAGCGGCTCGGTCAGCGCGAAGCAGCCGACCTTCTCCATTCGCGCCATTGGCGGCAGCCACTTCTGCTTCTGCTCCTCGGTGCCCGCGAGATAGATGGAATTCATCGCGAGACCGGTGTGGACACCATGGAAGGTACAGAACGAAACGTCGGTCCGCGCGATCTCCAGGGCGACGAGAGCGAACAGGACAGGACTTCCGCCCGGACAACCATAACCATTGATGCCGAGACCAGCGATGTTCAGCTCCTTGTAGGAGGGCAGCAATTCGGACGGAAACGAGTCCTCGACCCAGCACTTGTTGATGACGGGTGCGACCTTTGTCTGCATGTAGTCGCGCACCTTCTTGACGACCGCCCGTTCCTCCTCGGAGAGCATTTCAGCGAATTGGAAGAAGTCAGCGTTCGGCACCGGAAGCTGTTTCTGTGCCAAAGACTTCGTTGCAGCAGCAGTGGCCATTTCGATCTCCATCTCGATGTGGGGCCTGCGACTGCGGCAGGCGTCTCGTTCCAACGCATCGAAGATAATTGAAGCGAGCAGGCGAAGGCTTTGCACGGCTTGCTCTCGTTTTGTCATTTGTTGCGGGCGATCTGCGGCCAATGCAAAGGTGGGGATGACCGGCAATGACCGGCACGTCATCTCAGGAACTTCTGATTATGCTGAAAGGGTGTGACATGGCTGAACGCGTGACACGATCGAGGTGCTCAGATCGGTCGAGGCCACAACACAAGAGTTCGTCTCAGTGACGTCCTGCTAAGCCAAATATCTGGCGACACTGACGGGCGCCTGACCCGTTGCTTGCCTGAATGCGCATGTAAAACCGGCTTGGCCGGAAAAGCTGAGGGCCAGCGCAATATCGACCAACGATCGATCACCTTGCATCAACAGGGCTTTGGCGCGGTGAAGGCGCCGGCGGCCAAGACTCTTCGCAACTCGCAGATAGGCTACCTAATACCTACTCTTGCCCAAGCGGCGTCGTCGCCGTTCTCGCGCCGCCCGTGCGGCTCGTAGCTTCAGCCGACATGACGGGTCTTGCCGGCTCCGGAGAGGTCGCAATCGCGCGGCTTACCGAGCGACCTTGCACCGATTTTGGCGTCAGCTCGACTGCCGCAGCATCGGAGCTGCCCGCCTGAGCAACCATATCGGTGGTTACGAGATTGCTCAGTCGCAATTCGTCCCGAGACAGTTCATGCAGATCTTCCCACGGCGGCACGTTCAGCGACAGCGACAACAGATCGCCTGCGCCACCCATGTCAAAGGTGTATTTGGCGAGCCGCCCGATATCGCGTTCCACGATCATCAGATCATCTGCGCTGTAGGTTGCGGCCTTCGCGTCATTGGCACGGTCGCCGAGCCAGATCTGATGCACCCGGACATGGGCGGTCTCGGGCACGTAACGCGTCTTGCCCGACAGCAGAAGGAACACGCACATCGATTCGCAATAGGCGACGGGTGCCATATTGGCAGGGGCGTTCTGCGCGGTGTTGGTCTGCACGCTGACGCCGACGGTGGTCAGTGCCCCGAGCTCGCGGAAACGCCTCCCAAGCGCGATCGCGTCGTTGACCGAACCGCCGCTGGAATCCAGCACGATGGTCGCGCCACCGAGCTGGCGCCCACGGGCGAATTCATCGAACTCCCTTGGACTGTCGGCGGTCACGATACCGGCCGCTCTGACCCAACCCCGGCAATTCGGCTGGCAATCGACCCAAGTGAACTTCATCGGCAGTTTGCGTTCTTCGAGGACGACATCGGCATGCACCGAACCGCTCAGCACAGCCATCAATGCGATGCAAAGGCCGGCGCCAACGAGCAGCATCCATCCTCGGGTTTCCGCCCAACGACCGCGATCCGAGATGCGAATCCGCTCCGAGGACTTGACCCTCGAGATTGTCGCCAGGTTGATCAAGAGCGAAACGGCCAGCAAGTACACTGGAATCACGAACATGATTGCATAACCTCGGCCAGCTATCGGATGGGGTCGGCCGTGCCGCGGCGGTGGACATACACCGGCGACAGCTGATGGTGCCCGGCTGACGGTACGGCTTCAGGACTGGCGCCTTGCCTGGGTTGATGCTTGGCCCGCCATTTTGGACCGGGGCCGCGCATGTAATGCAGTTCGGGCCGGTAGCTGTCGCGCACGTCCATGATCAGGTTTTGAACGACGTTGACGAAGTTGGATGCTGACTCAGCCGTCTTGCGAGTAAAACCTGATAGTGCGCCTGTATCTCTGATGCTCATCACGAAACTCCTCAGTCGTCTTGCCGCTCGAAATCGGCGCTGGGCGAGCCGCGATGTTCGCTGGACCGCAAGAGCGACGGTTCTAGTGCCTTGCTTCATCGCTATCGAACATAGTGAACGGACCGGCCGAATTCTTTGCATCGCATGCTGTCGCATTGTCATTTGTTGCTGGCCAGGGTGACAGATGCAGATGGGAGGTAATGGCCACGCGTATTGAGTTTCTCAGACCGCCGCTTCGGAATTGCGAGCCTCTGTTAGTTGCCGTTGAGGGTAGCCGTACGGGCCATCAGACTGGGAGCG
This sequence comes from Bradyrhizobium shewense, assembly GCF_900094605.1. Classification (GTDB taxonomy): domain Bacteria; phylum Pseudomonadota; class Alphaproteobacteria; order Rhizobiales; family Xanthobacteraceae; genus Bradyrhizobium; species Bradyrhizobium shewense. Next base: position 149,929 of record NZ_FMAI01000016.1, read on the forward strand.
AGGCGGTTGCGACCTGCAGATTCACGCCAGCATCGGAAGAGCCGGCCCGATATCAGCCGGCGACGAATCGTGGCGTCGCGATCCGAAGTCGCGGCGATATTGGCCGGGCGCCTGGCCTGTTGCTTGCCTGAATGCGCGTGTGAAACTGGCTTGGTCCGAAAAGCTGAGCGCCAGCGCAATATCCACCAACGATCGATCACCTTGCATCAACAAGGCTTTCGCGCGGTCAAGGCGTCTGGCGCTAACGTAGCGATGAGGAGATTGTCCGACGGCTTGCTTGAAGGCACGGGCAAAGTGATACCGGCTCAGGCAAGCAATGGATGCCATGAGATCAAGAGTGAGATCGCCTTCCAGGTTCGTTTCAATGTAATCCAGAACCCGCTGAAGTCTGCGTCGATCCAGCGCTCCACTTGCGCCAGGGAACGCGGACTGGCGAGCCGGTGACGCGATGCAATTTTGAACCAACCTCGCCGCCAGACTGGAGGCAAGGCATTCAATAAGGAGACGGCCGGCGGAGGTTTCGGTCTCAAGCTCAGATGCGATGGCATATCCCATCTCGGCCAGCAACGGATCCTCGAAAGCACTTTCGTAACCTAACGCGCCGATTGCGGATTGATCGATATCGACATTGCTCGGTGAGAAATGGCTGATCGGAAGATAGACATGCAAGACCCCACTCATATCTTGGGTGATATCAACGGAACCATCCTGCAAACCGGGAGGAGAGAGCCATACTGTGCCTCGCCGCACCGTGATCCGACTCTCGATGCCCGGGGCCCGCCGCGCGATGAAGGATTTATTGCCGCGGACATCGACGCACATCCTGATATCGGATTGTGGGGTGGTCCATGGGATCACCGCCTTGTTGACACTACACAATTGAGCCGACAGGCCGGACCAGCCGCGATCGGTCGAGGTTTGCAGCACATTCACCGGACCATGCTTCCCCCAAAACTCGTAGTACGGCCACGGCTCATTGCAGCCCGCTGCAGCCTGTTGCTCGTGTCGAATTTCCACGACGCGCTCCTGTAAGGTTGACCTTAACATTGCTCGTCCTCTAGGACTCCACGCCGTCCGATAGGCGACATTTTTATTCCTGATGTTAGCTTTGCAGGCGGACCTTCGCTCACGCCGCGACTTTGCGCAGAACAACAAGCTTAGCCTTCTGAACCAGAACGACGTCGCCGCGTTGGTTTATCGTCCGGCTCAGGAGGACTATCGTTCCGCGATCGGCTCGCGAGCGTGATGGCGTGACTTCAACTACTTCGCTCTCAACATGGAGCACGTCGCCCGGACGGGCCGGTGCCGCCAACTCACCTCGCCGCCGGCGCCGACGAAACCGCCGGCGAGTGGCGGACCACTCTCGACATTCAGGCGCATTGTGATTGCGGCGGTGTGCCAACCGCTCGCCGCCAAACCCTTGAAGAGTGTCCGCTCAGCAGCGTGCTCGTCCGTATGAAAGGGTTGCGGATCGAACTGAAGGGCGAATGCCTTGATCTGTGCTTCGTCCAGTCTGTGCGTTCGGGTGGTGAAGCGTTGTCCGACGTGAAGGTCATCGAGATAGAGCTGACCTGCTGGGATTTGTCTTGCAGACTCGCGGCTCGCTTGGACCATGGTCATGTCGGCCTCCTCAGGCTGCGATGCTGGAGCGGCCTGCATTCGCAAGCCCAGCCTTGTTCCGGGCTTCGATGGCCCTGACGGAGTCTTCAAACGCCTTGTCCAGAACCCGCCTGCCGATCGTTCCGAGTACGAGGCCGAGCAGCCGCCCCATCAGGTTCTTGCCGTCGCGTATGACGACCACATCGATGTCTGTCGTGCCGACGGGCCGGCGCGTGAAGGTGTAGACGTGACCCGACGCACCACCCCACACGTTGGAGTCGGTCGTGGTGAGGACGACGCGGTTGGGACCGGACCAGTCATAGTGCAGGCGCTCCCAGATCCCGCCCGAGCCTTCCGTGACGTCGGCATGCGAGCCGCTTCTACGATGCACCTTGAGATACGCATCGCTGCTGTTGCCAAACAGCTTCGAGCGGCCAGGCCCGAAATCGGTGAGGCCGGCCACGTACTGTTCGGGCGTCGCCGTGGTCGTCCGATGAAGATGGATGGTGGACATGTGCAGTTTCCCTGGCTGCGCTCCGCTTGGTGAGCGCAGCCGTTCAAATCGAAGTTCAGTTCGAGGCTGTGCCCGGTTTGCGAACGAGCACGCTGTCACCTTCCCGGCTGATCTCGATCACGCCCGCTGGCTGCGGTGTCGAGAGAAGCAGGCGCTGACCAGGTGTGAGAAGAGATACGACGCGGAACGGTGTTCCTGTCTGGCCTTGCGCCAGCGTGGCGACTACGCGAAATCCATCGCGCTCGACAGTGTAGTAGGCGACCCCCGATATCCCGCCGAGGTCGATGCTCTTGGCCTCAATGGGACGCAGTCCTTCTGCGTGGGCGGCCGTCAGAGAAACGATACCCAATGCGGCGGCGAAGAGCGTGTTGCGGATTGACATGACGATTTCTCCTAATGGTTGACGATCGAGCACGGCGAAGTCGTTGATCACGACAACGGTTCGCCGCCCCGATGAATCCAGGTTCCGTTGATGACGATCGGTGTGCTGTCGGGCTGCCCGTTGGCCGGATCGGCCGGCGGGAAGACGCTGTCGTAGATCGCGCGGGCTTCTCGTATCAGACGGAGCCGTTCGCGCTCGGCCTTCGGGATAAATTGAATGACTTCACCCATATTCGCCTCCAGTTGGTAACGCCGTTTCCGGCAGGTCATGACTGGAGGTGGGGCCAAAGGCCCGGGTCAACAGGCGGGGAAACCGGGAGTCATCCTTCCGGATTTTGGAAGCTCGACAGCGGAGTGTGCACCGCCTCGGTTTACTCCGCGAAAACTCGCTTCAGCCGCGGGGCTGCAAAGTCCAGGAACGCTCTGACCTTGATCGGCAGAAACCGATTGGCGGTATAGACCAGATTGACCGGCATTGACGGTGGCTGGAATTCATCCAGCACGGTCGTCAATCCTCCCGCTTCCGGACCAGCTTCAACTTGGTAGGCGAATGCGATGGAAACTCCCACGCCAGCGCGGGCTGCCGTACAAGCCGCTTCCGCGCTGCCGACAATGAGCCGCGTATGCACCGGCGCTGCGATGGTCGCCTTGCCTTTGACGAATGTCCAGAGATCGGGGGGCGAGAAGCCGGGATAGCTGATGCAATCGTGTCCGGCCAAATCTTCCGGCGTGCGCGGCGTTCCGCGCGCCGCCAGGTAGGCCGGACTGGCGCACACCACCCGGCGCGTCCTGCCGAGCCGCAGCGCGACCAGGCTCGAGTCCGGCAACTCGCCGATGCGCACCGCGACATCGATTTGTTCCTGGGCCAGGCTCAGCTTCTGATCGGTTGGGATCATCCTCACCTTGATGTCCGGATAGGCCTTGAGGAAGTCCGCGACGATCGGCATCAGAATGATGCGCCCAAGGCCCAGCGGAGTGGTCACGGCCAGCTCGCCCGTCGGTGTGGTGTACTCGCCGGAGGCGGTACGCTCCGCTTCGCTCACATCGTTGAGAATGCGCTTGCAAGCCGCAACGTAGGACGTGCCTGCATCCGTCAGCACCAGCTGCCGGCTTGATCGGTTGAAGAGCTTCGTCCGCAGGTGAGCCTCGAGCTCGGATACGTTGCGACTGACTGTTGTGAGTGGCGTTTTCAATTGCCGCGCCGCCGCGGACAAGCTGCCCTGCTCGACCACGGTCAGAAAGGTCGACATCGCTTCCAGGCGATCCATCGGATCCCCTTCCATAATTCGGGAGGATACCTTCCGATTTTGCCATATCGCCCCGGACTTCGGAAGACGGCTTCGCTTGGGAGGACCGCTGGCCCATATCGAGCGAACCTTCCGCTGCCTGGAAGGACCCTTTCCGCGTACGGCCCTTTCTCAGGCGGGCTCTCCAATCGATCTCCTTGGATGATGGCGTGAGAAACGCCGTCCTCAACACTGACAAGGAGAGTTCAATGACAAGGCATCTCGAATCCTATCGGTACGAAATCCAGTACAGCGACGACGCCGACTTCGTCACGTATCAGCGCAAGTCGAACGACGGCGTCTGGCAGACGGTTGCGGCGTGGATGATCCCAAATTCGGCGGATGACTGAGTGTTAGCCCGGCATTGCGCAGCCGACCAGTCGTTCCTGTTCGGACATCCAGCGACGGACCGGCGAAACTCTCGACATTGTACTCGGTGCAATGTTTTGATTGCACCGACACATGTCTCGGATCATTCTGTCGACCCGGGAACATATCGAGAAGCCAGCGTTCAAAGCCGTTTCACGGGCGTGTGACAGCGCCAGCCATGAATGTCCGCCGCTCGGAGCATTGAGATCCTAACTCGGAACATTGGAGACCAAAATGCCTGCGGTAGTCTCGACCATCATCCTGCCTGCTGCCATCAAAGGGGGCGGGATCGCCTCTCGGCTGCTTACCGGCGCTTGCGAGAGGTTCGAGGGCTTTCTCGGCCGACGGACCGCCATTGCCTATCTTCACGACGACCGCGCACTGCGGGACATCGGCATCCGCCGTTTTCAGATCGAGGCCGCCGTCGACGGTCTCATCACTTTCTCTGCTCAAGCGGACGAAGAGATGGTGACCGCCGCGGCGGTAGCGATTTCGCGCGAGCGCCGGCGCGCTCCAACCCTGGAGTCACCGACATGGAGCTGACCGTCGCCACGATCCTGGTCACCTTTGCCGGCGTGTTCCTGATCTGCTTCATGAAGGGCGCGTTCGGCGGCGGATTCTCGATTGTGGGCATTCCGCTATTGTCGCTCGTGATGGATCCGGTCACCGCCGGCGGCCTTCTCGCGCCATTATTCATCGCGATGGACTTGTTCGCCCTTCGCTACTGGAAGCCTTCGACCTGGTCGAAGCAAGATCTTCTGCTGCTGTTGCCGGGTCTCGTGACCGGGATCGGACTGGGCTATCTGCTGTTCCGCTTTCTTGACCACCGCGCCATCGCGATCGCGATGGCCGCGACCACCTTGATCTTCGTGGCACTGTGGCTTGCTGCAGGCGCGGAGGTGATAACGCGTCCGCGTTCGACGCCGAAAGCCATCACGGCCGGCCTCGCCTCGGGCGTGACGACCATGGTCGCGCACTCGGGCGGACCGCCGCTCGCAATGTATCTGTTGCCCCTCGGCCTCAGCAAGGAGGTCTACGCAGGAACGACCAGTCTGTTCTTCACTGTCGGCAACGCGACCAAGGCCGTCCCATGGCTCTTGCTGGTGAAGCCGACGGGAAACGTCTGGACGTTGATGGCGATTTGCCTGCTCGCCATTCCCGCTGGCGTGTGGGCGGGTTGGCGGCTTCACGGAGGCTTGGACCAGCGCCAGATCTATCGGGTCTGCTACGGATTGTTGGTCGTGACGGCGCTGAAATTGTTATGGGATGGAGTTTCCGGCTACCTCATGTGAGCCGGCTGTTCCCGCGGCTTGGTATGGGACTCGCAAACACTAACAGCCTCTAACAACCGATAACGAGCAAATTGCGCCACCTGTGCCAAGTTAGCTTCGCAACAATGATGAATGCATCCTGGAGCGCCACATGGAGATGCAATCAGAGCAGCCGGCGGCCGCAGGCCGCTATGAGCAGTGGCCGCACCGTGGCGTTTGGGATCGAGACTGTCCGGGCAAGCTGCTGCTGTCTTCGACGGATCGGGGCTGGTCCGGCCTGTCGGCCGAATTGTGCACTGCTAGAAGAGGGGTTGGCCCGTGGAGGAGTCCACCATCCGATATCCGGATTTGCGTCGCCACCCGGAGCAATCAAACGATTCTTACGCGGCGGGCCCCGGGCATCGAAAGTCAGATAGTCGCCGAGCGAGGTACGGTTTGGCTCTCTCCGCCCGGCTTGCAGGAGGGTGCGGTCGATTTCGCTGAAGATCTGCCCGAATTCTTGCACATCTATCTTCCGCTAAGCCACTTCTCGTCGAGCAATTTCGATACCGAGACCGGTGAATCGGTAATCTACGCTCTAAATTACGAAACGGCTTTCGAAGATCCGCTGCTGGCCGAGATCGGATTTGCCGTCGCCTCCGAGCTAAAGATTGAAACTTCCGCCGGTAGTCTATTCGTCGAATCCCTCGCATCCAGTCTGGCGGCGAGGTTGCTTCAAAAGCGGACCAGCGCATCGCGCACTCAACTTTTTCCTCGTCGTGCTCACCATGGGCTCGATCAGCGCAGACTCTTTCGTGTGCTGGACTACATTGATGCGAACCTGGAGGGTGACCTCAGCCTTGAATGTATGGCGAGGATCGCGTGTCTAAGCAGATACCATTTTGCGCGAGCCTTTCGACAAGCCGTCGGAGAATCTCCCCATCGCTACGTCAGTGCCAAGCGCCTGAAGCGGGCGAAAGCCCTGTTGATACGTGGCGACCGGCCCTTGGTAGACATCGCGTTGACGCTCAACTTTTCCAGCCAAGCCAATTTCACGCGAGCCTTCAAGCAGGCGACCGGGCAGGCGCCAGGTCAATATCGTCAGACGGCGGGATCACAAGCATCCAAATCCTTTCTGAGGGACGTCAGGCATTCGCTTTCGGTTTTTGCCTGAGCCTGCGTATCGTTTGCGAGCCAGCCGGCAGCAACAAATGACAAGACGAGAGCACGCGATGCAAAGCCCGCGGGCCGTCATCCGGCTATCTTCGCCGGGTTAAGTCATTCATTGAAAGGCTGCTCGACGTGCCGATACGTCAATACTTCGTGTGGGTGGGAGGCGCCCTCCTCGTGTTGCTGTTTGCGGCCGACTGGCTGCTCCCAGCGCCTCCTGCCTATTCACATTCCGCGGTCGCTCCGAGCGAACGGGCCAACCTGCGCATCACTTCGGACCAAAAATGGCCGGAGCGGGTAGTGTTCGACACCGCTCACGCGCCAGTGACACACATTGCTGAGTCTGGCCTCGCGCCGGACCTCGTCCCCGAAGTCTTTCCCCAGACCTCTCGGCGCAGCCCACGCGATGCGTTCGCTGCGGTGGAAGAAGCTGCGGCCGCTACTCCGACAGCAAGAAATGAAAATACATCGGCAATCCGTGCAAAGCCGCAGCAGCCCAGAACCCTTATGACGAGTACAGCCAAGATCCATTGATCGAGAACCGACATGAATGACGCTTTGTGCCTCGCCGTGTTCGCTGGCAAAATCCTGTGCCTCGTGATGTTCGTCGCGTTTCTGAAACCGGACGTCATCGGCGTGATGCAGACGTCGGCTCCTCCAGCTGACTGCGGAGCGGAACGCCCAGCACTGCAGGAATGCGTTTCGAACGTATTTGCAACAGCGTCGCTGGCTGACGCGAAGTCATGCATCGCACATAGAAATACCGCTCACTGCTGACGCAACGGTACGCCGACGCCATGACCCAAGCTGCCTCATTCCGGGACCGACACGCCGCCCTCATCTTTGCGCTGCGGACTTTTGCAGCGGCGATGCTGGCGTTTTCGGTCGCGTTGCTGCTGGACATGCCGCGTCCTTATTGGGCCATGGCGTCAGTCTACATCACCTCGAACCTATTTACGGGAGCGACCACCTCCAAGGCCGTCTACCGCATTTTGGGCACGCTGATTGGCGCGGCGGGGACCATCGTGCTCGTCCCGAACCTAGTCAATGCGCCGGAACTGCTCAGCCTCTGCATTGCGCTGTGGGTTGGCATCTGCCTGTATCTCTCGCTGATCGACGGTACCCCCCGCAGCTACGTATTCATGCTGGCCGGCTACACCGTGGCGCTGCTCGGGTTTCCCATCGTCTCGACGCCGCAGTCGGCCTTCGACATCGTGGTTTCCCGCGTGCAGGAGATCACCCTCGGAATCGTCTGCGCGAGCGTCGTCGCGATGCTCGTGCTGCCGCGCAGCGTCGCCTCTGCAGTCACCGCACAAACCGATGCATGGCTCGCCGGCGCGCGCCGGCTCGCTGCAGACGTCCTGACGGGCCGCGGCAGCGATCGGGAGCGTGACAGCGAACGCATACGCCTCGCCGCAGCGGCCTCCGAAATCGACCAGCTAGGACGCCATCTCGGCTATGAGGCAGCCACTTCCACGAATATCGGGCGAGGGCTGCAATTCCTCCGGCAGCACATGCTGTCGCTGCTGCCCCTGCTCGGATCGATCGAAGATCGCAAGCTGCCTTTCAGCTCGCATGAAGAGGCGACTGCGCGGGTCGCCCGCATGTGCACAAGGATAGCGGCATGGCTCGAAGCGGGCGGGCGCGATGGACAGGAAGCAAGCGCGTTGCGCGCAGCACTCGATGACGTACGACCGGCACCGAGCGTGGATGCTGACTGGATCGAGATCACGATCTTTGGTCTCGTTGCGCGGCTCCGCAACCTCATCGACGTTATGCAGGATTGTCAACTTCTGCGCGAGGCCATCTCCGAGGGGCGCAATCTCGAATCGCTTCCTCTCGTCTTCTCTCATGGCGCCGCGGCTGTTGCCGTCCCGCATCGCGACTACTGGTCCGCGCTCCAGGCGGCCGGGTCCGTAGCCCTTGCGGTGCTGTGCTGCAGTTGCTTCTCCATTGCGACCGGCTGGTCGGACGGGGTCGCCGCACCGCTTTTCGCAGCTGTCGTCGGCAGCTTTCTCGCGGGAGCGGACGATCCGCTTCCGGCGTTTCGCAACTTCTACGGACTATTCCTCGTCGTGATCGCCGTCCATGGCATCTACCTGTTTGGCGTGTTGCCGCGGATTACGACTCTCGAGGTGCTCATCGTCGCACTGATGCCGCCATTCGTGCTGTTCGGCTGGATGGCTGCGCGGCCCACGACCGCACGCCTTGGCGCCATACTTGCCATCTATCTCTCGGTGCAACTAGCATTGACCGAGACCTATTCGGCCGATTTTATCACTTATGCCAACTCCAGCGTTGCGCTGATGCTGGGTGTAGCGCTGACCGGCGTGACCTGCGGCGTCGTTCGCATGGCCGGAGCCGACTGGATCGCAAAGCGATTGCTACAAAGCAATTGGACCACGCTTGCATCAGTCGCCGAGCGCACCTCGGATCAAGATCCCTTTGCGCTTGCCAGTCTCATGCAGCATCGCTTGGCCCTGCTTGCTGCGCGCATCACCATCGTTCCGGCCGATGCAAGGAGCGGCGCCGCCAATCTTCGCCAACTTCGGACGGCGCTCAACATTCTCGGCGTGAGGCGCTCCAGCCTGGGGCTGTCACGCTGCGCAAGAGCGGCAACCGAAGCGTTCTTCGCTCGTCTTGCTCCGATTTGCAGGACCCACACGGCGGGACCGCTCTCCCATGACCTGGTGGGACAGCTCGACGGCGCAATCGCATTGACGTTGCAGGAACCCACGAGCGAAGCTCGCGATCATGTGCTGGTCGGTCTCACCGGCGTTCGTTCCGGGCTCTTTCCGGAGTCGCCGGCCTATCAACCGCAGCAAACCGAACCTGGGACGATCGCCGCATGAATTACCAACTTGACCTATTCGGCGTACTCGTTCCGACGCTCCTGCTCTGGAGTGTGGTTGCCTACGCGCTTGCGCGCCTCGTCAGCAAGCAGATTGCGCGTATCGGCCTCTATCGATGGATCTGGCATCCCGCGCTCTTCGATTTCGCGCTTTTCATCTGCCTGGTCACCGGCCTGGTCTTAGGCTCCACGGAGTTATTCTCATGACAGCACCCGTTTCACTCCAGAAAGCCCTATGGCGCGGGTTCACGATGAAGTGCCCGAACTGCGGTCAAGGCCGCTTGTTTGGCGCCTTTCTCAAGGTGGCCGACAACTGCGAAGTTTGCGGTGAAGATTACACGCCGCAACGCGCCGACGACCTTCCAGCCTATCTTGTGATCGCGATCGTCGGCCACCTCGTCGTGTCAGGGCTTCTTGCCGTCGAGATGACCTATTCACCTCCGGCCTGGCTTCAACTGCTGATCTGGCTCCCCGTCACCGGGCTTTCGGCTCTCTTTCTCCTGCAGCCCGTGAAGGGGACAATTGTTGGCCTGCAATGGCAGACCGGAATGCACGGCTTCGAGGCCGCCAGAAGCCGCCGGGTCAATCAAGATCGCGTTGCAGCCACGCCTGTGCCGAACCTCATCTCCAAGGAGTTGGTGCCATGAAAGCCGTTCTGAACCCGCTGCGTCGCTTCGCACTGACCGGTGCCGTTGTGCTGGTCGCACTTTGGGCCGGTTACAAGCTGTGGGATTACTACTTTGATGCACCCTGGACCCGTGACGGACATGTGCGAGCCGACGTGGTGCCCGTGGCTCCGGATGTTTCCGGCTTTGTGAGCGAGGTTCTGGTTCGGGACAATCAGCAAGTAGAAAAGGGCGACGTGCTCTTCCGGATCGACCGGGCGCGCTATGAGATCGCGCTCAAGCAGGCAGAGGCGGTACAGGAAGGCAAGCGCGCTATGCTCGACAATGCCGATGCCGATCTGAAGCGCTATAGTGCGCTGACGCCCGGCGTCGTGGTTTCCACGCAGCGGATGGACCAGGTCGTCGCGATCCAAGGCTCGGCCCAGGCGGCCTATGACCAGGCCGTCGCGGATGTTGCCCTTGCGAAGCTCAACATCGAACGCAGCGAGGTGCGGGCCTCGGTCAGCGGCATTGTCACCAACAACGAGCTGCGTCCGGGCGCCTATCTCACCCCCGGAAAGGGCGTGATGGCGCTGCTCGATAGTGACACGCTGCACGTCCAGGGCTACTTCGAAGAAACCAAGCTGCAGCGCATCCATGTCGGCGATCCCGTCAACGTGCGTCTGATGGGAAGCGGCCGTGCGTTGCTGGGCAAGGTCGAGAGCGTTGCAGCCGGTATCGAAGATCGCGATCGCAGCAACGGCTCGACCCTGCTCGCCAACGTCAACCCGACCTTCAACTGGGTGCGTCTGGCGCAACGCGTCCCGGTCCGGATCGCGCTCGACGGCACCGAGCGAAACGAACTCGTTGCGGGGGCCACTGCGACCGTCGAGGTGCTCGGCTCCGGATCACGCAGCCTTCCGGCTGAAGCCCAAAATGGACATGTGGTCACCCAGCCCTCCAGGTGCCACATGGCTCGAAGCACCATCGCAGCCGCCCCCTCGTGCGGCTGAAGCTGATCAGATAAAAGGCTCTGTCAAAATGTTGGTAGCGTTTCTGACAATACTGAGCACCGGTATTTTCACGGCCCATATTCTCGAAGCGCTGCACACGAGGCTGGTGTCGGTACACACTCGCGAACGTAACATGGCCGATCGGAGGCGATAGCCGGATGCCGCTTCCGCTTCGCGAAGGCTGCATCAATCAGGCTGGGCCTTTCCCGCAGTCAGTTTCGTGCACTTGGGGTACGTACGAGATGCTCAACCAAGCCTCTGTTTCGACTTTACGCCTCGCCTGGCGAGGTCTGCGACTGAACATGATCCACGACTCCGGCATCCTAAACGCCACTTGCGGCCGTCGGTTGCGGATATGCAATTGTTGAGTCTTGTGTTCGGAAATGTGTATTTAGCCCGAGCGAATTTGCAGGAGATGGCCGGGGCCATCGGGATTCCAGATCAGTTCCGGGTCGGGGCAAGTAATCCAGCTCATGCAGACGTTGAGGGCGCGACGTGTAGTCGAGCATCTTTGTCTCCCGTTGCTGCGGCCCACGCTCATCGCGGCCGTCGGGAGAATTTTTGGCCGGCAGGTAGAGCGGCCAGGCATAGGTGGGTCCGCGTGCTCTCGTCGCGTGGATGCCCTTGCCGGGCTGCGCTGCTGGCCTATTCATCCGACCTCACGCCGGGGTGGGTGTTTGCCTAACGGGAGTTGTGCTCGCCAAAGCGACTGAACAGATTTCTGGACAATTGCGGCATCGATCACCCCGATAAGGTGGTCCATTCCCTGCGTCATCGGGCCCAGGATCGCCTGCGCGCCGCTGGCTGCCCGCAAGACTTTCGGTGGGCGCTGCTTGGACACGAAAAGAAGACGGTCGCCGAAGGCTACGGCGAGGGATTCCCGGTGTCATTGCTTCGCAAGTGGATCGATCGGATCGGCGCATAGCAAAGGTCTTGGACCTCCGATCTCCTTATTCGTTGACTGATTGTCCTGTTAAAACAACGACCTGACCTTCGCGCCAGGGGCGATTACCGATAACGACATTCGCTTGAGGTAGCCATTTAAGGTGATTGAGCCCGCATGATGCGTAGGCACTGCCCTCTGAAGGCAAGGGTGACACGTTCGAATCGTGTCGGCGCGCCATCACGTTCCTGAACGATACGGGAATCCGGGCCGCGGCATTATGCCACTACTATTTGCTCGCGACCTGCCCGGATCCGCTTCCACGCCTCGATCGGCCCCGTTGACGTCGGGTATCGGCAATTGTTCGACGAACCAGCTTTTTGGCGCCCGCGCGAGCCTGCTCTTGCTCGCGCTTAAGTTGCAGTCGCCCGAACCAACCTTTGGTTGCGATCTTCGGCGCCCCCCACTATCATTCCCGGATATTAGAGTGATGGTGAGTTATTATGGCGATAAATTATTCTCCGCTGACCATCAATCGCCATCTCGATGCGCGCCTCCGCAGCATTCAGACGTCGGCTATCCAGGGCGACGCCGCGCGCCAGGAACTCGGCGGGCTGCTGCAGCACGCCTTACAGCTGGAAATTGCGACCATCCCGACCTATCTGTCGGCGGTTTTCAGCCTAACGACGGCAAATACCAAGGTCTCCGAGTTGATCCTTCGGGCGGCCATTGAAGAGATGCTTCATATGACCGCGGTGGCCAATCTCATGAACGCCATCGGCATCGCACCCGACATCGTGGCCGCGGTGCCCGACTATCCCTGCCAGCTGACCATTCTTGACCCGCCGCTCAAACTCGATCTCCGTTCCTTTTCGCTCGATCTGGTCAAAGATCTTTTCATGCAAATCGAAACGCCGGAGGATCCAGTCCATTATCCGACGGCGCTCGTCGCAGGTCGGCCCAGAACGATCGGGCAATTCTATGAGGGCATCATCGAGATCATCGATCGCGACACCATTCCCGGCTTGTTCGATAACGCCACGCGCGACGCGTACAAGCAAAGGGAGGTCGTTCCGAATTTCAGGCCGATCGCTTATCTCAGCAACCAGGACACCGACACCTACCCGCTGAAGAACGACATCAACTTCAGGATCACGGGCAAGGCATCCGCCGTCCGGCATCTGCGCTGGGTCGTCGGTCAGGGGGAGGGCACGGCCCCCTTCAACCCGCTCACCGCCGAGGGCATTCCCGCACACTTCTACCGGTTCGAGTCGATCATCAAGCAGCGTTTTCTCGTCAAGGACGAACGGGTCAAGACACTCGGATATTCCTTTTCGGGCGGCGATCTGCCGTTTGACGAGGCCGGCGTGCACGAATTCCGCACCAACGCCAAAACCGCGGACTTTGACGCTTATCCGACCGTCAGTCGGCAGATGACGCGTTTCAACGGTTACTACGCCAGCATGATCAACGCGTTGCAGCAGGCTTTCAACTGCCCGGCTCCCGATCAGCAAGCCCAGGCAAAGGCGGCCTATGACGACGCGATGGCAACCATGCAGACCATGCCCAATGTGGCCTCGGCCATCATTCAAAGCGCCCAGCAGAAAGGTGTAAAGGCCGGCATCCCATTCGAGTTTCCCAAGCCGCCGCCGATCTCCTGACGGCATCCATAACTACGCGTCCCCAAACCGGAGGTATGAATCCATGGCATTCCCAGACGATCTGACAGGTGTCGCAGCCTTCAAGATTCATCCGGCCATCGGCTGTGCCCGGCTCGCCAGCAACACGGATTATTACGAATTCTTCGATCACGAGAAAAAGCGGCAGACCGACCCGCAAAGCGTAACATACATGTCGCTGCGTGACGGCAAACACTGGATCATGCGGCAGGCGGTGAGGTTCAGGATTTTCGCGTACGACGACCAGGGCCGCGAGATCGGGGAATTGACGGGCGATGTCATGACCAGGCTCGGGCTGCGCGCGACCTGGACCGCGAATGTAGCCAATCGGAAGCTCAACGTTTGGTCCCAAGGAGCAACGCCCGCGGTCGAGGCGGAGGCTTCCGCCACCGCAGGTGAAAGCAAGCGGCTCGAGGGCGACAATCCCTGGCGCCCGGGGGGCAAGGTCTGGCTCGGCGACATCACGGGCGATGGCCTGTTCATCCCGCCGATGGGAGGGGCATATCGCAAGACTGACAACACCTCTATTCCACCCTACGGCAACCACAGGAAGGACAATGGCATCCTAGACACCACATCCGATGGCTCGATCAATGTCAGCCTGGCCGGCGCCGACGACATTCCGATCGTGCCCGCTTGCGTCATCGTCGCGCCGCAGGATCACTCACCCGATGTGGGCCCGGGCCAGATCGACAATTTCCAGAACAAGGATTTCGTGAAGGAGACGAGGACGCTTCTGAACATACCACAGAACGCCAGCCTTACCGGCACCGGCTACGCCATGGACATCGCGATGATGAAAACCATGAATGCCGATTACAACCCGGGCATGGAAATCTGCCTCGACGGCGGACCGGCGTTGCCCAATCCGGCCAACGCGTTCTTTACGCGGGGACAAGCACACATTGATGCCAACGAGATCCGGCCGAGCTATGCGACCGCAAAGCCGGGCCAGTTGACCGCGGGACTCTGCTCGGCCTGGCAGACCGATCTGAGCGCCTGCCTGAACTACTGGACGTCGACCTATCCCAGTGATATGTCATTCACCGCCGCGCCGAACACGCGGGTTCTCGCGCGAAAGCAATTTGCCGCCGCCGGCCCGCGCATCAACGACCCCGACTGGCTCAACGCGAATATCGACATGATGGAAATCGCCCGCGACGTCGAGGGTGACATCAACTTCCTGCACGGCACTGAGCGAGACGCCAATGACACCGCCGGCGACGTGCCGGTGGCGCCGTTCCCGGTGGAGGCCGAGAAGCTGCCGCCGGAGACATCGTGATGGCGACCGCCAGTCCCGTCGAGGAGATCGATCGCCACGCTCACACGCGGCCGCGCTCGGCAAAGCTCCATCTCTTCGAGAGCGAGGCGGGGCACTTCGCCCTCGATGTCGAGAGCGGAAATATCCATCCGCTGCCCGCGAGGCATGCCAACGTCCTGGACGCAACGTTGCGTCTGGGCGATCCCGGTCGCGCCGAGTTGACGGCTCTCGCGTTCGGTATCGTGACCCCGGCGGCGATGCCGGCCGCCGCGCCGGCAAGCGTGCCGGTTAAGGCAATATCGCTCGCGGTTGCGCAGACGTGCAACCTCGGCTGCACCTATTGCTATGCTCAGCAGGGAACATTCGGTGGGACGGCAGGTAGCATGCCCCCCGATGTGGCGAGGGCCGCGATCGACCGGCTGGTTGGAGAGGCCGCTTCAGGCGAAAGCCTGACCCTGGCGTTCATGGGCGGAGAGCCGCTGGTCAACCGGAATACGCTGCACGCGTCGACCCGTTATGCCGCTTCCGCTGCCGCCGCGCGCGGCGTCCGCATCGGCTTCACCATGACGACCAATGCCACCTTGCTGAACCACGAGGACATCGCGCTTTTCGAGGAATACGGCTTTACGCTGACGGTCAGCCTGGACGGCTTGGAGGCAACGCATGACAGCCTGCGGCCGTTCCGCTCGGGCAAGGGCAGTTTCGAGCAAGTGGCAAGGAACGTGAAAGCCCTGTTTGTCGCGGAGCGGCGGCGCTATCGCGTCTTGGCGCGCGTCACCGTGACGCCGAAGAACCTGGACCTCCCCGAGATTATGTCGGGCCTGCTGGATATGGGTTTCGACGCCATCATGTTTTCGCCCATGGTCAGCGCGCCCAGCGGCAAGGACGAGATGGACGCGGCTGACCTCGATCGGCTGCTCGAGCAATTGATCAGGTGTGGCGACATTTTTCGTGAGAGCTTGCGACAGGGCCGCATCCTACCGTTCTCGAACGTCACCACGACCCTTCAGCGCATCCATTTCCAGCAGCGGGAACAGTATCCCTGCGGCGCCGGCCGCGGATATATGGGCGTGTCGGCGGAAGGCGGACTGTATGCCTGCCACCGCTTCGTCAATGACGAAGATGGCCTGATGGGCGATGTATTCACCGGCGTGGATCAGAGCAGGCAGTCCAACTGGCTCGATAGCCGCCACCTTCAGAAGCAATCTCCCTGCAGCACGTGCTGGGCGCGCTACCTCTGCTCCGGAAGCTGCCACTACGAGTCGATCAAGCGCGGGCGCCCGGCCTGCGACTACATTCGCGGGTGGTTGAATTACTGCCTCGTCCTTTACACCGAACTGTTGCGGTCGAATCCAGACAGCTTGGAGCGTATCCTGACGGTCCATTGATTTCTCTTGCTGCGGACGAAGCATGGAATTTGCCGCCGAGCATGATGTCGTGATCCTGGGCGCGGGGCCGGCGGGAGCCTCGGCCGCCATCCGGCTCGCGCAAATGGGCCTCGACGTCGGGCTGATCGAGCGCCTTCACTTTCCGCGCAGCCATGTCGGCATTTGCATATCGGATGAAACGGTCGCACTCATCGATTACCTCGGCCTTTCCCGCGAGTTCGAGAGCGCGCAATTCTGGCGGCGCCATCTCACGGCCGTGAGGTGGGGAGACCCAGAGGCAAGACTCGTTCCGCAACAGGGATACCATGTGGATCGCGCCGTGCTCGACGAACTCATGTTGGGCCGATCACGTTCGGTGGGCGTGAGGATCTATCAGCCGGCCCAGGTCCAGGAGGTGAAGAGGCTGGAGGATTTTGGCTGGGGCGTAACGATCGCTGCGAACGAACGACAACAGCGCCTGAAGGCGCAATTCATCGTCGATGCAGCCGGACGGCGCCCGGCCATATCAGGCGCTCGCATCAAGGACGGTCCGCCGCTGGTATCGATCCATGCGAACTGGGCGCTTACAGGGATTATCGCGTTCGACGGATTGATCGAAGCCGGGAGGGATGCCTGGCTCTGGTACGCCCGGACGGCGCACAATCAGGCGGTGGTATCTGTCTTCTGCGATCCGCGCAGCCTCAGAGCAGACAAGGCAGACGGCATGCAAGCGCAGTACGCCAGCGTGCTTCGGCAATTCCGCGCCTTGCGGCCGGAGCAATTGGGGGAACAAAGTTCCGCTCCGCAAGTCTGCGATGCCACCAGTCACCACGCCGAGGATCCCGTCGGCGATCGTTACATCCGGCTCGGGGATGCGTGTTTCAGCGTCGACCCGCTGTCATCACAAGGCGTCCATCTGGCGTTGCAGTCGGGCCTGCAAGGCTCAATTGTCGTCAACACCATCCTGCGCAAGTCGGAAAACACCGAAGCAGCCCGGCGGTTCTTCTTCATGCGCACCGGCGAACGGATCGGTCGTTACACAGGCAGGACGAGGCAGGAATATGCGCGGGTCGCGGCCATTTATCCGAACGCATTCTGGCGCGCGCGTGCCGGCGATGCCTCCGCAGCAATGGCCGAAGGCGGCGCCGATACATCCGTGGAATCGCCGCCGCGCGCAGCATCCGACCAGGTCGCCGTGTCGCACCATGTCTCGCTCGGCGCAGCGCCTGTGATCGATGGCGTCTTCGTGCAGGTCCGGCAGGTCGTCAGGCACCCCAATATCGACGGTGACGTTGCGTACGTCGAGGGTGTCGATCTGGCTCGCTTGCTTTCAGCTCTGCCGCAGCGGTTCGCCTATTGCGACATTCCGAACTTGTGGCGAGACCACGTTCCGTCGGCTACCGGCGACAGGATCGCGTCATGGCTATGGAGCAAGCACGTCCTCGTGCGCGCCGTCTGAGAACTGCAACTCACCGCGCAACGTCCGCGATCTGCTCGTCAAGCGCCGCGCGCCAGGCAGCATCCGTAGGCTCCCCCTCGCCGATCGATGCCGGGATCGCGCTGACCAGACCCGGTTTCCAGAAAAGTAACAAGCAGAGCAAGCTCGACGAAGTGAAGCGAGCACCTTGCCTTCCGAAAGGTTATCCATCCCAGCCGCAGCAGATCACTCAGGAGACAGTTGCATATCGCTTTAGCGTGTATTATACTGCTATACTTCATTCAAATTGTGCAGCGCGGAAGCCCCAAGGCTTCGCCCAATATTGTAAATTGCATCTCGAAACTTCCGGCTAACGAAATAGCGTACCTTTTCTGCGGGCCAGAGAGGAACGGCTATGAAGCACCTCCGAGTTATCGGATTGCTCCTCACGATGACCTGCAACACAGCTGCAGGTGAGCCGAATACAACAATCATCGGATATTCGGATATGTGCGATGCATCGGCTGCAGCCGCCATATCAGCGGAAATGTTTATTGTCGCAAGCGATGAAAACAAGGTCTTGTGTCTCAAGAATTGCATGAAAGTCGACCGGAGAGCGCCAAGGCTTTGGAGCAATGTCTCCGATCCTTCACTAGGTAGAGCCACTACTCTTTAGCCTTCGATTTAGACCGATAAGACGAAGTCCATTCACATTAGGAGGGATTTATGGCTAAGCGATCGACACGCCGAACTGCCAGTGAGCAGGCTGAAGGTACGCCACGCCTCGGCACTGTGGTGCGCTTTACGCCGCAGGCGGCTCGCGCGGGTGTCAGACAACTCGAAGGAAGTGGTTTTCGCGTGGCATCATCGAAGGATTTCCGCTCAGCTAAAGCAGTGCCAAATGATTTCGATGGCGCTGATGTACAGTACTTTGAGCGCTTCGGAATCGCCATCGTCAGACGGGACGACGAACGGTTGAGGCCCATGGTGGAAAAGGCCATGCAGCAGAAAACCGTAAGCGGCGTTCGGCCCGAGCGGACGTATCGCGCTCTTGGTGCGGCCGGAATGCAACGCGCCGAGATTGCGCAAGCGTCATTCGCTGGCGTCGCCACATTGGATCAGGATTACCTCCGGGGCTACCGCGACGGCATTAATGAATTGGTTGATCGCCTGCTGGGCAGCAGCGACGTGGTGGAGGGAGAGCGGGCTGCCGTGCCGCGCGTTGACGAGACAACGGCCACGTGGGGACTGCAAGCGACCAGGGTCATCGGCAGCAGTCTGACGGGCGCCGGCATCAGGGTCGCGGTCCTCGACACCGGCTTTGATCACACTCACCAGGATTTCGTCGGTCGTGCCGTCACCAAGAAGCTGTTTGCGAGCCGTAGCAGCGACGATGATATGGTCGGCCATGGCACACACTGCATCGGTACCGCTTGCGGTCCGATGCGTCCGGCCACGGGCCCGCGCTACGGCATCGCCTACGAGGCGGAAATCTACGCTGGGAAAGTCCTAGGTGATGACGGCTTCGGCACCGATCGCTCGATCATCGCTGGCATGGATTGGGCGCTGGATCAGAACTGCCAAATCATTTCGATGTCGCTCGGCGCCGCGACGCGACTTGGAGACCAACCAAGCGACGATTACGAGCAGATCGGACAGGTCTGTCTGGACGCAGGGACACTGGTGATCGCTGCCGCCGGCAACGAAAGCGCACGTCCGCAGCGGATTGCCCCACTCGGTTCGCCGGCGAATGCGTCCACAATTATGGCGGTGGCGGCCGTGGATAATGCCTTCCGCATTGCATCGTTCTCGTGCGGAGGAATGAACCCCAGCCAGGAGGTGGACATTGCCGCACCTGGTGTTGCCATACTTTCGAGCTTACCTGGAAATAAGTATGATCGCTGGGATGGAACCAGCATGGCGACACCCCACGTAAGTGGGATTGCAGCTTTAATCGCGCAGTCCAATAATGCATTTCGAGGCTGGGCGTTATGGGCGCGCCTGCTCCAGATCTCCAGGCCGCTGCGGTTTCCGCCGCGTGACATTGGTAAAGGATTTGCCCAGGCGCCACCTTCGTGAGCCGCAAATCTAGGCGATGTATGCATGGTCGAAAAAGTTGACGTCACGATCCGAATAGAGAAGTCGGAGCAGAATCGAATGGACGAGATCGTCGACGCCCTCAAGGTCAGCGGGCTCGACGATGTCGAAAGCCATAAGCGGTTCATGATTGTCAACGGTAGCGTCAACCCGGATGGCCTTGACGAACTCCGTAAAGTGAAGGGCGTTGTGTCAGTTCATCAAGACAGCGCCTATAAGACGCAGAAGCGCTGAGAAGCACCCGCGTTGCGCTTCCCCCATGTTCGGGCTGCTCGACCACGTGTCGTGACGTAGCTGGGCGATTTCAGTGCTCAGCGTCGCCGGCGCCATTCGCGAATGCTAGCAGCGCGGCTGGATGCAGAACCGCGCCGATCCGCATGCCCGCGGGAGCGCATTCCAGATCGCTCGGACGGATCCGCCGGCCGGCATGTTCATCGAAATGGCTGCTGCCGCGTTCGCCAAGGTGCTGGACTCGATCAGCGATACCTGCCCTTTTCCCGTCGGCGGATTGAAGCTGACTTGGCACCGTTCTGAACGTCTGTATCGGTTTTGGCGGCTCTGAAGAACCGGCCTAGACAGCGGCAAACTCCGCCACTCGCAGGAAGGCCTCATCCAATTCCCGCGGGGTTCAGCCTCGCGATCGTCACGTCCCCGTCACCGGATAGGCGACATCGACGCACGCGTCGGTGCCCCCATCCTTCTTAATCACCGCTCCTCCACTCGCCGCCCAACGGACTTTAGCTGCGACGGCATCGGAACCAACAGATATCGCACTGAACTCCGTAAATGGCACTTTCGGATACGGCGCGGTGGGTCCCGTCCTGTAGGACTCCAAGGTCAGGACGCACTCGACCAACGCCGGAAGGTTCTCGGCGGTCAGTTGTGTTGAGGGATAACCGTCGAACTCGGTTGTGCAGCTGAACAGGCGATTATTTTGCGCCGCAAGCGTCATGCGCCCAGTCACGATGCTCGGTTCACAGTGCTGCCTGCGAGGCGCGAATTCAAGCGCAGCCGCGGGAAGCCCGCTGCGTTCATCGCCTACCCTGCACCGCAACCCTTTCGTCAAACTCCGAACTTGGGATCGCGCAGCGTGCGGTTCTCTCTTGCAGTCCGACGCAGCTCTGCTTAAAGTTGGCATATTTTAGTAATGCACTTTTTGGGAGTATTCGATAATGGCCAAGATTCCGCAATTTTCCGCGCCCGGCAATCTGAAGGATCTGAGCGCGCCGATGGCCGCGAGCTGGTCGACGAAGATCTCCGGGTTCATAGACACGGAAGTTGTAAGGCTCACGACCAATCACGGCCTGCAACCGCAATTCTATAACCCGTCCAAGCTCGACGTGTCAGGCAACCCGGCGCCAATCAACTGGCAGGGCTTTCCGCAAATCATCGAGCTCCAATACGGCGACAATCCACAGGAGATGTATCGCCAGGCGGAAATGCGGAACAACCAGGACGAATATCTCGAATGGGCCGTGATCAAACAAGGCGGCAAGATCACCAAGATAATGTTCACCTGCGAGGGCCCCGAATATTGGAGTCATGTGGCCAGCGACAAGGCGTTGCTGACCAAGCTCTACTCAGACATCGTTGGGCAACCGGTCCCACAATCGGAGCTTTTCACAGCAGGCGGAGCCTATCAGCCTCGCAACAAGTTCAACATGGCGCACGCGGTCCACCTGATCCAGCCAAACAATACGCTCACTGCGGAGATCAACATCGCAGCGCAAGCCACGATTATCCGCCAGCACGGCGGCCACGATCCAGTCACGGACCCCGGCGAGTTGATCAACTGCTCCCGCTTCGGCGATCCCGACCGGCATAGCGACCCGCACATTGGCGAAGTCGTGAATGGCGTGGCGCGGCAGGGCTGCTCGCTCACGCTCCAGGATCCGGTCGGCCTCTACATCGACGGGCTCCCACATCCCACCAACGACCTCGGCATCAAAAAGCCGGATGGCGGCGTGGTCGGTCCGGACTACTGGACACTGGCGCGCGGCGACCAGGATCATATCGTGCGTGCCGTATTCGCAGCGCCGGCAGGACAGCCGGCTGTCGGAGATCTCGAGATCGGCGGCAAGAAGATCGAGTTTGGCGGCCAGATCGTGAAGGCAGGCCCGGGGATGATGGTCAAATTGACTGGCATCGTCGGCAAGCCCGGAGTCTTTCACAACCCGAGCTTCCCGTGTCCCGGTCCCGTACTCGCGGCGCATGCAGTTGGGTTCGGCCCCTCCTCGATGGTTAGTCGTTCCTCGCGCAGGAGCTGATCCGTCATGGTCGCCGACGAGGTGCTGGAGCTGGATGATATCCAGGGCGGGATCATTCCCGGCTTCAAGAAGGACCACAGCCTCATTGTCGGGCTGTCGATCGAAGACGTCACCGGCTGCAAGGCTTGGTTGAAGGCGCAGGCCAATGAGGTGGCCCGCGCCACCGATGTGTTGCGCTTCAACCGCTTGTACAAGGCGATGCGCGCGCGACGCGGAAGCGAATCCGGCTTGCCAACCATCGTGTGGAAGAGCATCAGCTTTTCCTCCGCCGGCCTCGCGATGCTGCGCCCCAACGATGATGTCGCGAACAGTTTCGAAGACAAGTTCGTTGCGGGCATGTTCAACGACGTCCTGCAGGATCCCTCCCCCGCGAACTGGAAGTTCGGAGGAACCGCGCAGTCCGTGCCTCACATCCTGATCGTGCTGGCGGCGGACAAGCAGAGCGACCTCGATGCGGAGATGACGCGCCTAGTCAAGGAAATCGGCGAATCCGGCGGTGGTGGGGTTCCGGCATTGCGCATGTCGGGACCTGCGCAGCCCGGCGCGACGCTGCCGCCACCGCTCACCGGTCACGAGCAGTTCGGGTTCAAAGACGGTGTTTCGCAGCCGGCGATCCGAGGGTTGAGATCGTCAGACCCCACCGATTTCTTCGATGCGCGACGATTGGCGCCGAGCGATCCCCAATTCGATCTATTCGCCGAGCCTGGCCGGCGGCTGGTGTGGCCGGGTCAATTTCTGATCGGATACAACCGCGAGGATCCGAGGGATCCGCTCAAGCCACGACAACGCGCGCAGTTCAAACTGCCGTGGCAAAGAAACGGATCGTATCTCGTCTATCGCCGGCTGCAGCAGTTCGTGCACGAGTTCTGGAAATTTTGTCAGACCAGTGCAACCGCGCTCGCTGCTCAATCGGGTAAACCGATAACGAAGGAGTTTTTTGCGTCGCAGCTGGTCGGCCGCTGGCCGTCGGGCGCACCGCTCATGCGGGCGCCGACTGCCGACGACGACGATCTGGCCGATGACGATCTGAGCAACAACAATTTTGCCTTCACGAATCCGACTCCCGTGGTGAAGCTGAAGGACGGCACGACGGCCTCCAGCCGGTTTCCCGCGCCGCTGCCTGATCCCGACGGCAGAATCTGCCCGTTCGTGGGCCATATCCGAAAGGTGAATCCGCGCGACGATCCGGCCAATCCTAGCGGAGCGGGCGATACCCCACGTCGGCTGATGCTACGCCGCGGCATTCCGTACGGACCGCCCAAAGATCGAACGAAGCTATTCGATGATGATGGCGTCGACCGCGGCCTGTTGTTCATGGCTTATCAGGCGGCCATTACCGATCAATTCGATTTTGTGACCCAAACGTGGGCCAACCAAGCGAACTCTCCGCATGTCGGCAATCCGCCGAGCGGTCATGACCCGCTGATCGGCCAGAACGCGGCCGGCCGCTTCGTGCGCGTGCCGATCGACGGCAACGTCGACCATGACCAGCAACTAACGTTGCCGCAGAATCCCTGGGTGCTCATGACCGGGGGCGGCTACTTCTTCACGCCCTCGATCTCGGCTTTGACCGGCGCGTTGTCGGAAGCAACACCGCCATTGCCGGCGGTGGCCGCAGCCGGGCCGGCTCCAGCCCCGCCTGTCCCTGCGCCCGAGCCAGCCGCACCGGCTCCGAAACCACCGAAGAAAAAGCCGACGAAGAAAACGACGGCAGCGAAGACGGCGGCCAAAAAACCGGCGAAGGCCCGCAAGGGTGCAAAGCGCGCCGCGCCGAAAAAACGCAAAACGGGCCGGCGAGGCAAGACAGGCACGAGGACCCGGACATGACATTACCGCTCGCGGACGTCACCTGGATCCATGGAGCTGCCGATTGCACGCACTCCACCGATCCGCTCATTCAAGTGTACCAATACGACGCCGATACCTTCGTTTTGCGCGTCAGCAAGTGCTTCAGCTACGAGGGCAACTTCATCTATTTGCTGTTCGGCGACAACAAGGCCATCATGCTCGACACAGGTGGGCCGCCGAACCCGGTCACCCCATTCAATCACGGCAAAACGCTTCCTGTGCTCCAGACGGTTGACGCCATCGTCGCGCAGCGCAAGCTCGGCGGTGGGGTCGACGTCGACCTGATTGTCGCCCATACCCACAGCCATAACGACCATGCAGCATGGGACGGCGAGTTCAGCGGGCGTCCGCGGACCACCGTCGTCACCACGGTGCTGGCTGGTGTGAAGAGCTTCTTCGGATTGCCGAACTGGCCGGATGGCGAAGCCACGCTCGACCTGGGCAACCGGCGCCTGACGGTGTTCCCGATTCCCGGTCACGAGGCCGCACACATCGCCGTATATGATCCGCGCAACAAATGGCTGCTGACCGGCGACACGCTGTACCCGGGTCTGCTGACGATCGCCGACTGGAATGCCTATCGTGCGAGCGCCGCGCGGCTGGCACAGTTCGGGGATAAGCACGAGATTTCCGCCGTGCTCGGTGCTCATGTCGAGATGAAGAACGTGCCGCAGCAGCTTTACCCGATCGGGACGACGTTCCAGCCGCAGGGGCACGTGCTGCCGCTCACGGCGGTGCATATCCAGGAGCTGCACAAGGCGTGCGTGGCCATGGCCGGCAATCCGCACCAGGACGTTCATGACGATTTCATCATCGATGATCCGCAATGACGATGCCGCATGAGCACCATCACGAGCCGAATGCCGAACAGCCTGCCGTTCACGGCATGCTGATCGTGGGCGAGGTCCGCGTGCTGATGTCACATCTGCCGATGTTTCATGCTCCGCACGATTATCAAATCATCATCGAGACCAGCTTGTCGGCGCCCGGCTTTGACCCTCGACAAAAATACGTCGACGATCGTCACGCGACGCTGGCCCCGATCTATACGTGGGTGCCCAAGCCATTCGTTCTGTCCGATCTCCTGAAACCTAATCCGGCGTCGCCAACCATGGTCGGAGCCATCTTTCGCGGCCATTTCGAGCGCGGGGGAATTGCCATCACCGGCGATGACGTCGAGGCCAGGGTCGAGCGCATACTGTACAGCCGCCGGCTGATCGCATCGGATCCACCGCTGACCGAACGTCGCTACGTCATCTTCGGCAGTCCGTCCGAACCATTTCTAGCGCACGTGATCACGAGGCCGCCTGACTTCGATCAGATCACGGCCGTCGAGATCGCGGCACCGCGTGCCGACTGGCTGACGGACTCGCGGGGTGTCGGGGTTGCGCTCAAGATCGACGGCATCGACCGCGCGATTAACGCGCCGCTCCGCGAAGGCGATCAGGTCAACGCAACGCAGCTTGACGCTCCGTCGGCCGGGAGCGCCGTGCTGACGGTACGGCGCGAATTCTACCTGGAGACAGGCGATCTCGCGCCCTAGAGCCCATCGGTACTGACGATATACGCACGTCGCCCCGGTTGCGGCTCGCTTGACCGAGCCGAATTCCGGCAGGAATCGGAAATTCCATCTTGAAAGGCGCATTGCCATGTCAAACCTAGCAGCGGTGCAGCGTCCGATCGCCAAGTTGCCGATCGCAGCGAAGATCAGCATTCCCGGCAGCCCGGACTGGGTCGCGATCGGCGCCGACGCGGTCTGGATCTCCAACGCCGACACGAACAGCCTGGCGCGAATTGATCCCGCCATCAACGCCGTCGCGAAGACTGTTCCGGTCGGGCGACGTCCCTGCTCCGGCCTCGCCGTCGGCTTCGGTGCCGTGTGGTCGCCGAGTTGCACGGACAGGCGGCTTGATCGCGTCAGCGAGCAATCCGCCGCGCTCGAACTTCACATCCCCACGACGGTCGGTGACAGCGAAGGAGGAATTGCCGCGGGTGAAGGAGCCGTCTGGATGGTTGCCGACCGCCACGGCAGCCTGCATCGGATTGATCCCGCGCTCAACAGGATTGCCGGATCGGTCAAGCTTGCCGAAGGCTCGTTCGTGCCCGTGGTGGGCGCAGGCGCGGTCTGGGTCTCGTCGACCGAGCGCAATCTGGTGTCGCGCGTCGATCCAGGCGCATTGAACGTCGTCGTCGAAATCTCGGTCGGCCCGGGGCCGCGTTTCATGGCCTGCACGACCACGGATGTATGGGTGCTCAATCAGGGTGACGGAACGGTTTCGCGCATCGACATCGCGACGAACCAGGTGGTCGCCACCATTGACGCGGGCGTGCCCGGCCAGGGCGGCGATATTTCGGTCGGAGAAGGCTTCGTCTGGGTGACCATGATCAATATTCCGCTAACCCAGATCGATCCCGCCACCAACAAGGTGGTGGCCCAGTATGTCGGCAAGGGCGGTGACGCGCTCAGGATCGGCCACGGCGCCGCATGGATGTGCAGCTTCTTCCTGCAAGAGGTCTGGCGCGTGCCGCTGCCGTTGCCGTGACGATCCAAGTATCGCCGCGACAGGTGGAAATTATGCGCAACCGTGTCTCGGCTATTTTCGCACGATGGCGGACCGCTCTGAAACGCTCAGAGCACGCCTAATGCTTAGACGCTCGTCGCCGCGCCTTGCTCTCCTCCCAACTCGCTCTATCGATTTCAAGCTCGATCATATCGCCTACAGAACCTCGACGCCTGCACCCCAATTCGCGCACCATATAGTCGGCCAATTTAACTTCCGTCGCTGACAGCCGCTCGACTACCGTTTCCATTTTGAGTTCATCAAAAACCGTATGCAACTGTAGTAGCTTTGCTGAGAAGCCATAGCCTTTACCTCTTGCTGTCGCATCAAGAACAGCGAGACCAAGGTGAAGTGACTTTGATTTCACATCTATATTGTGGAAAAATGAAATACCAATTGCGCTTCCATCAGGTCGCAAAACAAGGTGAATCATCTTCTTATACTTTGAACGTGCTGCGTCCCGCCAGTGCTCAGCACTCTTCAGTTTGTGAGCGGCAAGAGCACGTGACGTCCCTGATCCATTCGGCGTTGACAACCATTTTGCGATCTGTTCGGCATCACATTCTTCAATATATCGAAGCTTAACTCCCTCGTTGAATTGCCGCATCATGTTTCTCCTGCATCTTGGTTTCAGGTTCGAGAGGCGTTAGATCAACGCTATCCAGTAGATAGTGGTAGTCGATCTTCCTTATGGCTGAGAGATGTAATGGAGCACGCTGCGAAGGGGGCAGATACAAAGTAGATTGCGATCTGACGGTAGGGTTGTCGATCTCACCGAGCGTCGTTTCTATAATTGCCGGCTCGCAGAGAACGTAGTGAGGCGCCGTGTAAAAGATGGCTCGGAAATCTGGACTATAATGCCGCAAAAGCTTTTCCTTGAGTACGCCGCAATATCGCCCCTTCCAACCAGAAGTACTGTAATATCGTTCGCCAAGCGCAGAAACCTGCAAAAGTACAACATTCGCGGAAGTATCTAACGGTCGATCACGTAAAACGAAATCAGTCGCTTCGAAGACCTGGCCGCGCTGGTCATGTGAAGACCGGCGTTGCATAAATCAAAATAAGTGCAACACTGGTAGACATCAGTCTTCGCAACGGCTTTGACCTTTGCATAAGTCTGTTGCACATTGGCAGTGTTGAAATACGGCTACGCCCGCGTGTCTACCCCCGAGCAGGATCATGTCGGGCAGGTCGACGCCCTTAAAGCTACCGGCGTCGTCAAGGTCTTCAGTGAAAAGATCAGTGGGGCGCGGGCTGATCGGCCACAACTGGCGCGTGCCATCGCCGCGCTTGACCATGGTGACGTGTTTGCCGTGGTCAGGATCGACCGCCTGGCGCGGTCATCGCGCGACCTCCTCAACATCGTTCACGAGATCGAGGCGAACGGAGCCACGTTCGAGTCCCTGACCGAGCCATGGGCCAACACCAATACGCCGCAGGCGTCCCCGATGCTGACGATGCTGTCGGCGTTCGCCCAGTTGGAGCGCTCGTTCATTCTTGCGTGAACCGCTGATGGGCGGCTCCGCGCAAAAGTGCAAGGACGGAAATTCGAGCCGAAGTTCAAACTCAACGAACAGCAGATCGCACATGCGCGGGATCTGCAAACCGAGGGGCGGGGACTGTGGGTGATTGGCACGCTGCTCGGCTGTCATGCCTCGACCGTCTCGCGTGCCTTGCAAACTCACCAACAAAAAGAGGAGGAAACCGCATGACTGCGATCATGCTCACTCGCATCAATGGCCGCCGCAATATGCAAA
Source organism: Bradyrhizobium shewense (assembly GCF_900094605.1). Lineage (GTDB taxonomy): Bacteria > Pseudomonadota > Alphaproteobacteria > Rhizobiales > Xanthobacteraceae > Bradyrhizobium > Bradyrhizobium shewense. The sequence goes on from NZ_FMAI01000016.1 coordinate 178,104, forward strand.
GGTTTCCTGTTGCCGCCTCGGCGTACTGGTCGATGGCCACGATGATGGCCTGGACGTGAACCGCGCGTCGCGCATCGCCCAATGGGGGAGCACATCCCAACTAAGAAATTGCCGCTCTCCCGCGTGCAGGCATGATAGGCTACAATCTGCGAGATCGACAGGGAGACTTGGATGCAACAAAAGCCTCTGACGCACGGGCAGCAAATGTCGCCGGCGCACCAAACGACGGTCATAATGCAACATCCGGTATACAAGCCGGCTACTATTCGGAAGACACCAGGTCACGTGACGCGAGTAGTGGCGGATCTTATGGTGTTTGCTGAAGTCGACGAGAGCGGTCCGTTCGGTCTGGTTTTCATGCCCGATGTAATTCAGAACTATAGCGGCGAGCACCTGCAGGACATCGGCGTCGTGGTCGGCGCGCCATTGGCAGAAATCGTCTGGGACATCGAAACACGATTGGTATCGCACGTCGTCATTGCATCTACGGCAACTCACCCACCCGCAGCTGCGATGTGATCAGGAATTGGGGCGATGAGCACGACTTTGGCCGGCGGACATATTTCGAAGAGGAAAGTTACGCCTAGAACGGCGATTCCCGAACATGTTCGAGCCAATGGAAAATGGCCGGACTTCGAGAAATGGCATCCTGGCGATGTCATCCTCGTGAAGTCGAAGACTCCAGATCCGATCTCGAGGGTGATTGAGGCAGTCCAAACAACTGGATATGGCGCAGATTACGCCAAGTGGACGCATGTAGCTATCTATCTTGGTGATGGTTTGATGTTGTGCGAGGCACAGATCGATCCTCCACAGCGGATATTTAGCGTCATGGTGTCCCACATCTGGGACTACTTCACCGAGCACGAGATTTTGCTTCGCCGATCCAAATGGGCCTTAGACAAGGAGAAAGGGTGGGCGATCGCAACGGCCGCAGCAACAAGAATTGGAATGGCTTACGACTGGCAATTCATCGTCAAGCTGGCCGCCGAAAGATTAGTCGGCGGCAAAGACTTCCTGGTAACCGATCAGACGAGAAAGATCTCCGCAGATCGATACGTGTGCTCCAGTCTCTATTCGACCGCACATGCTTGGGTTACCAGAGTGACGATTACAGATTTGACCAATGGATTGTGTATCCCTGCTTTCTTGGCAGCCGATCAGGAGCATATGCGCACCATTGAATTCGACTGGCTCGAGATCGGCTGAGTATGCTTGAGTGGTCTGCTACCGTACAGTCGACAACCTTCTTCAAGTTGTTGAGCAAATTCGATCTGATACCGCCGATGCGCTGAGGTCGATTAGCAAAATTGCACTTATCTTACGGCGGTCGCGCACGCCGATATCACGTGGCGCTGTCGGGCTTATCGACCAACAAATTGATCTAAGACGAGGCTGTGAGGAGGGTTCGCAATATGATCGAACATCCTGCAATGCCGGACATGTTGTTGCCAGGCGATATCATTCTAACGCGTGGACACGGTTTCATCGATTTCTTCATTAGGCTTGCCCAGGCCCTTGCACGAGGACGCTTACGCCCTTCGCCATATAGTCATGCGGCGATCTGCACCGGACCTTGGACCGTCATGGATGCCGACGTTCTGAAGACACTCGCAAGCCGTTCACTCGAGGAATGGCTCGAGGATGTTTCTTATGAGGACTCGGTCGTTTACCGCCGTCCTGTGCCGACAACTTTCTCAGAAGTCAAGGCCGCGAGTGATCTGGTCAGGAACAGCTATGAAGATGACCCGAACTATATCTCCCTCGGAAAGAGCCAATCGCACAATCTTGAGCTGACACTGGCGGCCCGTTATTTCTCGGGCAGACGATACAACTGGCTCTTTCTTCGCTCCAAGGCATCCTCCCCAGATCGTCGGAGTTTTTTCTGTTCCGAATTTGTCATGACCTTAATGAGTCGAAGCGACCCAGATAACTTTAGGGGCCGCCCCGAAAAAACGCTTCCTATCGATCTTCCGGAAATTTTTCATCGCGCGGGTTGGACCGTTAGAAAATTGCGGGACCTCTATCTTGCGCCAAAGGCCGTTTCTCAATCTGCCCAACTTTCCACTGAAAAGGAGTCAGTCGCTTTCGAGGAATTCCTCAAGGAGAATCCAGAGATAGCCAAGATACGAGAGCAGCTTGAGGCGCCAGAGACGTATCACTTCCGCTCGCAGGAGTTACTCAAGAAAAGCGCAACAACGATGATCGAGACGGAAACTGTCCACCTCGGCGTCGCCGAGCAAGTGAGCACAATGCTTCACGAGCTAAGAAAATACTATGCCATAATCATACGAAACATCTTGGATGCGAAGGACAGCCGCGGGGTGCGAGATATTCTGAATTTGGCAGGGATGAGCATCGATATGCGCGGGATGCCGCCGATTCTTGAGTGGCTGACCGATGTGCTGAGGCGTCAACCGTCAGCGGCTGATGCATATCTCGAACAATTGGAAGGAGTGGAAGCTGAAAGCTCAAACCTGACGAAGGTACAGCTATGCATTCAATCGCTCCGCGTATCATTTTTCCTTGCGGATATTGAAAGAGTGATCAGTCGATTTCCAGATACTGGAAACGGTTCGCGGAAGACCGTCGACAATGAGAGCTGCTTACCCCTAGTGGACGAAAAAACACTGTTCGAACTGAACGCTCTTTTGGCGGGCCATCCCTATCTCATCGAAATCGACGGGCGTTTTGAAACTATATTTGAGCAAAAGCTAGCTGCTTGTACTGACGCGATTCGCGAGGCTGCGGCAAAGCTGCCAGACCAGGCCGCCCTCAAACCCGAATGTGGCCTGCTCGATCTGCTGCAGCGGACCAGAATGGTCTTTCCGCTGGCGCATTTCTATCGCTCGCTCATAGACAAGCCTGCATCCTCGTGACCGAGCGTATCGCCGGATCAGATACAAAAGCGGTGTAAGATTTGCAGAGTGCCACTACGCTTGCCTCGCAAAATCATGGAGCCGAGGTTTTCACAGTCGTCTCTGGTGACGGAAGCGCTGCTGGAACCGGCGCTTGAAAGAGCGCCGAGATTCTTGCCGCTCTTTCCTGTTTGGTGCCAATTCCATCCTCCAGACCCGCCGAACGGTCGTCGCCTTCAAGCAGCCGATGCATCGCGTGAAAACCAAGTGCCCGGTACGCCTCGAACTGCTCCTCCCCGAAGAACTGATCCATCGTGGTTTCGTGCGGGAACGACGGATATCTACGCTTGTAGTCCAGAACGATGTCGTTTTCGTCGCCGGTTAGCGTAGATTTCACATAGATGATCGTGCCCGGAGGTCCCTCAGGGTAGATTATCGAACCCACCGCAGCATGGCATCCGTTCGAGCCAGAGATTAAGCCTCCTTTCCCATCTGATTCCGAGAGATCCCTGCAGCAGGTGAGATAGCGTTCGCGGATACTCTGCCACGGCAATTCGATCCGTACTCCCAAGTCCAGTCTCGCGTAGCGCTGCAAGGCCATCAGTGAAGGAAAGCGCAGCTCCGGATCGGCCTCGGCATCGACCGCCACGATCAAACGACACCGACGGCGCAGCAACTCGTAGATTCCCAGGTTCTCGATATGCCCGCCGTCGGTGAGATAGACGGCGTCGTTGGTTTCGTCGAGAGTGGAGAACATTTCGGACCAGAGATAGAATACACTCCTGAGATAGAGGCGAAGACTACTTCCGATCTCGCGTCCGGCGAAGTCGATCCTTTTGTCCGCGAACGTGCTCGGGTTTGTCATCCAATAGCCTAGTCGCACATTGAGCAGAGCGAGAGTGAACGACATCGGCTTGAGAGCGCTCGCCCCCATGTTGGAGGAGGCCGCCGCTCCTGACACCGCCATTGCCGTGGCCAGGTCCAGGATCGGAACGGCTTCTTCCATTGTTTTGGTCGGAACATACCCGGTGGCACGACTGCCGATGAAATCCCGCGAGAAGATGAAAAAGTCTGCATCCCGCCCACGTTTGTTGGCGTATTCGGAGCGCTGTATGTTCAATGCGGTGTTGATCAGTAGATAGGGTGAATTCACGACGTTAATGGCACTGAGCTTCATCCGATCAACTGAATTTACCTGCTCCTCGTTTCCTGTCGGCGCCAAGAACAGGAAAGCGTCTCCCAAACGGTCCCGATAAAGCCGATGAAGGGAATTGGCATTCGGTTCGAAGAACCAGCTCAACCCGATCAGGATTGCTCCGCTTATGAGGTAGATTACCGTCAGGTAGTCGCCGCAAGGACGTATCATTTCGACTGCAAACGAGTAGCCCGCCCCATCGGGTATCGCTGCGCTCGCGAGAATGAGATAAATCCTCCAAAGCAGCAACGGGACCACAACGGCCGCCATCCATACCGCCGAACGACTGGCGATCGATCGCAGCATGGATGACTTAGAGCGACTCCGCTCGGTCGCCCGCGCAACCTCGACGAACCAACTTCCGAAAGCAGCTACTGCTCCCGCGAACGGCGCCAGATATTTCGAAGCTCCTATGACCCCTATAATCATCCAACTTAATAGTCCTTGCTGCTCCAAAGGAGTCCGAAGGGCATCGATCGCGAGCGGCTGCAATTCGATCGTAAGTGCAACGCCCACCACGCAAATAGCTAGAACGGTCACATGCGAAGCGGCGCTCCGGAATTCGTAGGCCGATTTCCCCCTCACCTCCAGTCGAGATCGGTGGATCGCAAGAGCCAGCAGGTATCCTGCGAAAACAACGATCATGGCGAAAGTTAACCCGAAGCCCACGGCAGCTGCCGCTGGGGCATTTTTCAGCACGCACGCTGTTAATCCTGCGAGAACAAGCAGCGGGCCCATAACCAGCACGGCGCTAGTTGCGAGTCCCCTCAGGATCACCCCCAGCGAAGCAAGGAAATCCGAGAAGCCGGCCGGCATGAGGTAATTGGTGTGATCTCTGATGTATCTTACGGCTACAGAATCCTGAAGGTCGTTCAGATCGTTGGCCTCGTTCAGGAACGGAAAACCGCGTTCCTCGCTCATGTTGGCCGCTAAACAGCACCCGAGATAGCCACCGCCCGACACCGTGGAGAGATAGTCAAGATGCTTTAGCTTACCGGACGCCTGGAGCGCCTGTACGGCTCCCAAGCATGTCGCCGCGGATCTTATGCCGCCGCCGGAAAGAGCGAGCCCGCTCGCGCCGTTCGCCAAGCCACCTTCGGAAGGCATGTCAAGCAATGGAAGACCGGTTGCGCCGCGTCTGGCGTTGATTCCGGCCATTTCCTTCGCCAACTGTGTTATCGAAATCATATCCCCCGCTCCATGTACTGCCTAGGGACGCGGCCTGCCCTGACGAGAATAGGTCTCTATCGCACCGCGCGCGCGCGCCCGACGAGATCGATCGCGGTTTCTGCCAGATGTCTCCCAAGCAGGCAGGTTGTCGATCATCATCCGTATCCTTGCCGCGATGGTTTTGACCTGCTTGTGCTTAGAGGATGCTTCAGCGCCAGGCAGGTCCAGAAGAGAACCTGGAAAGCGGACCGTCCTTCCGGAGGCTACGCACCAATTCCGCCACGTCGTCTTCCAGGTCTCGGTCGTGGATCTCTGTGGGTTTTACGGCAAGATGGGTGAGTTGCCTCGAATTGGCCGAAGACGACCCTAAATAAAGAAAAGCGGCTCTTGCGACGACGGGCTGTCCCGACGCGGCCTGCGTTTGCATCACACCCGAGAAGAGGCGCTTCGCATTTTTCACATCGGCTTCCTCGATGGCAATCAGTTCGAGACCGCGGATATCGCGCCTGAAAGGTTCTCTGTCCGCTGGTGAGAGCGTACGGAAATGCAGCACGTCAATGTTGTAGCTGAATCCGAGAAGGAGATAGGACGGCGGAAATGCGAAAACGACACCTTCGCTGATCCGCGATATCTCACCGTGAAACTTCGGCCCACCTTGAAGAAAGTGGTGAAAGCCCCAATTTCGCGTCCCCGACCAATGCGGCGTCTGGACAACCAAGAACGTTTTCACGATCGCCCCGTTATCCGTCGAATGCCTATAAACGGCGTAATAGGCTTCGTCCTCTCGAGGCCACGGTGCGGGACTGCGTAAAAAGTCGTGAGCCAGAAGTTGGCGGCTTTCCGCCGAGTGACCCAGAAGTGCGTCGAAAATGCGCAGCTCGGGAGCAAGAGAGTGTGCTCCTTCGCGTGACGGGAGAGACGTCTGCTCTCGATCGAGTAATCGCGAAAAGAAGTCTACTTGCGCCGGATGAGCAGCCAAATGACGTGTGATTTTCTGTTGCACCTGCGAAGCAACGGGCCCGCTCTGCGCAGCTAGGAGAAACAGCGTGAGGTGCCCCAGCGGCAAACGGCTGGAGGAGGTGGTTCGTCCGTCAAGGAAACGTGAGAACGTCGACTGGTTGATTGCAGGCCGGGCTACACCAGATTTGCAGCACCATTGGAGCACATTGTGGATGTCCCGGAGCAGGCTACCAGTTCGCTTGCGGCCCTGCGCGTCCTCGCCGTAAGTTTTGAGGATCTCGGCCAATCCGCGCCTTAACCACTCTCGTGGCGGCCCTACCCGAGACGCCTGAGCGAAGCTATCAATGGCTCGGATTTGATCGCTCGCTGGAAGCCCCCTGAAGCGTTGCACTATGGCTTACTCGCTTAATTCGAAACCAAAACCTTAACTTCGCGTTGAGGTAGTTGCCCTAGCTTGAAGGTAGTGGTATGTCAATTGAGCGTCTCATTTTCGTGCCATTTCTGCCGCAAGCGCGAAGCACTTTTTAGGCTGGAGTTGCCGATGGCTACCGCCGCTCTCGAACACGATTTTAAGCTCAAGGGCCGAGTTGCCCGCGTCGTGCCGGGCCGGCTCTTCTATGTTGAAGCGTCGGATCGTGTGTTCGCCGTGAAGTTGAACACCCTCCTGATCCGAGAGAAGGACGGTAAGACCCGGAGATACCGAGGCGAACCGTTCCGAGCCTTGGGTTTGAAGGTCGGCACGACCGTGACCGTGCAGAACTCGCGCGACGAGACCCAGGTCGTCCTAGACCTAGCGGAAGCGCAACCGAGACGCGGACTATCGTCGTTCGTGTTCTAAGCCACCATGAGTGGCGGGTTGACTCCGGACCAAGGGTCCGAGGGCTCAGTCGCTGTGGAGCAGGAGCTTCCCGCAGCAGCTCGCGAATGGGGTCGAATCATCGAGACCAAGAATTTGCTTCCGGGCGATCTGGTTCTCGTGCGCAGCATCTCCCCAGATAGAGTCTCGAAGAGCATCGAGAACGCGCAGCTGAAAGGCGGATTTCCGCAGCGACACGCTCAATGGACACATGCGGCAGTGTACCTCGGCGACGGCGAGTATATCTGCGAGTCCACGTTCAAAGAGAGCTTGACGAGGGGCGGAGTCGTCATGCGCTCGCTTTTTAACTATTGTGACGGGAAGCATGCGATCCGCGTTCGCAGACCGAAAGTCAGCTCGGATAGGCAACGAATCAAGATCGTTATCGGTGCCCTCAACCACATGGGAAAGAGCTACAGCTGGTTCGAGCTGCTGAGCTTCATGAGCGCAGCCCAATCAGGTCGGGGCTTCTGGCAAAATGGGCAGCGCCAAAGGATCCGGACTGGAGCGCTGGTTTGCTCAACCCTCTACCAGGACGCGTTCAACTTCTCATTTTCTGGCACGACGGTCCGGATGGGTACGCTCTGCACACCGGCTCATCTCAGCGCCAGCCCGGATTTCGAAAATGCATCTCCCCATATAGGCTGGCTGGCACTGGACTAGCGGCTTCAACAAGCGACCATTCTCGGCATTTTCCTACTAGCTCGATTTCCGCCGGACGGACCTAAGCCTAGTCCGCGCGCGACTGTTTCTCGCGACTGCCCTAGCTCGTGGATTTGCGGTGCTCAAGAAGATCAAGTGTTGCACTGCTCGCGGGCGCGAGGCGCCGCACCTCGACGTATCGATGCAATTGTTGCGTGCAGGCATAAAGTTTGTAAACTCGATGGAGCTGGGCGTCCCATTAAATTGGTCTTGAACCTGGCGCCGGAGAGGGAGAAGCAACGTCCCCTACCCGCACAAGACACGAAAGTGCAGCAAGCGAAAAGGAAATGCGATCCCGGACTTCGAGCCGTCTCGGAACAGTTGCGGAGAGGCATGTGGGTGCAATCAATCTAAATGACATTTCGGGGACGGTTGGGAAGACCGAAGCGTCGTTCGTGTGGCTCATTCGAGATGTTTGGCGGGGTACTTGGTTTCGCCGGCTAATTCTTCTGTTTGTTCTATGCGTCCTGCTAGGGAACCCGAAGGTTGCGGGCCAAGTCGCTTCGCTCCTTATTGAGACACTTCCGTCTTGGTACACCTTGGCTTGGGCGATTGCGAATGTACTGCTGTTCGCTCTCTGCTTCATCGTTGGTGTGCGAACCATTCCGCCACGCGAACTTCCTCCTTCACCTATAGTGAACGACGGAGTGGTGCGCGGCCTGCTTCCCTTCAACAAGGAAAATGGCGAGCTATTCGCGCAGCTGGGACGCGCTATAGAGCTGCAGCGCATCATCGCGTCCCTTCGTGATCCAGATTATCGCTTCGGAATTCTTGTCGGGGCATCGGGCACCGGCAAGACGTCCTTCCTGCGCGCCGGGCTTCTTCCATACATGGAAGAAAACAAGATGGCCGCAACCTATGTTGAGCTGTCCGACGAGGATCCGATGATCTCAATCAAGCGCGGGTTCGCGTCGCAGGGCCAGACAGCTCCCTCAGGATTTTTGCTACTGGATCAGTTCGAGCAGTTTTTCCTGCATCAAGCCACGGCGGATGATCGTCGGCCGCTCGTCGAAGCTATTAATGCATGGTACCGCCGAGACTCGGGCGTCCGCATCCTGATCGCGATCCGAGCAGAGGATGCGTGGCAAATGCTGGAAATACAGGAGACGGTCAACTATCAGCTGAGCAATCAAAACTATTTCAAGCTATCAAAATTCTCGCCCGCGCAAGCTGTAGAAGTCTTAAAGATCCTTTGCCAAAAAGCTGGCATCGACTTCGATCCTGTTTTCGCCGCCAAGATCGTCGACAAGGAATTCCTGGACGCGGAGGACGGGCTTGTCTCTCCAGTCAACCTCGGAATCGTGGTTCTTGTCCTCGCAACTGGTCGCCGACAGTTTACGGAAGAAGGATTCAGCACGCAGCAAGGCGGTATTGATGGCGTCTTGGAAGAGTGGCTTGGATCGCAGGTCGAAGCAGCAAGATATCAAGGATTGGAGGGTATCGTCGTACGTGTCCTCGCCGCGCTCTGCGACTTCGATCGCAACCGCCGCGCTGGAATACTTTCGGCGGATAAGATAGCAGAGCGGTTGGGCGGAGATGTCACACCCAATCGCGTGCATGATGCGCTGCGATGGCTCAAGAGCAGAAATGTCCGGTTGGTCGTGGCCGCGGGACAACGAAGCAGCGGCACTGCGGGGTATCAGCTCGCGCATGAGCGGCTCATTCCCGCGATTCGAAAATTGGCCGGAACATTATTCGATGACGCAAGTCGAGCCAATGATCTCCTAGAGAGACGCACGCGCGCCTGGGTCGGCAACAACCGTAAGTCTCGCTTCCTTCTGACGTTCTTTGAAGACGTAAGGGTCGAACGCCAGCGGCCATATCTCATCTGGGGAGAAAATCGGCAGGACAAAGAGGAGTTTTTGCGCCGGTCACGAGTCCGCTGGCGGTTTCGTGGGGCGATGTTAGCGGCTGTGCTACTTGTCGCGGTCGTGGGCTATGGAGCATGGACCCTTAATCCTGTTCAGCGCAGCTATTTGCGATGGGAGCTAAGCCGGTTAGCTAGGATCTATCCCACGTCAAACTCGGCTGTTGCGTTGGCCGCAGGGGGTTATAGCTCCGCCGCGCAGGAGGTGGCGGGCAAAGTCGACGCTGATGATCCCGACGACCTACCCAACGCTCTTAGTGACACCGCAACGACTTCAGCAAATGCTGGACTAGCTAGCGGTAATGAGTCCCTTATTCAAACTGGCTTAGGGATAGCCAGGGGTATTGAGGACGACGAGATTCGCACTGCCACCTTGAGCAAGATAGCCATCTCCATGCAAATGGCCGCAACGGCAACGGGCAAGAAGAGTTATTCCGATCAAGCTCTAACGCTTGCCGACAGTCTCAACGAAGGCGATTGGCGGAAAGATTTTTCGATCGCTTTAGCGCATGCCGTTGTTGTGACGGGAGACAAAGCACTTCTGCAACGTGCCAAATCGTTCGCGGATGGGCCGACGGAGGTGCCGTGGCAGGTCGCTCGCGCGATATTCAAACTGGGCCTCTCAAGCAACGATACGGATCTGCTTGCGGAGGGACAAAAGCTGATCGCCCCGCTTCGCTACACAGAAGCTTCTGCGGCGTTGAGAGCAATGGCTCAAGATGCAGCGAAGGCTGAGAAGACAAAGTTAGCTAATGATCTGTTGATACGAGACTGGACTATGGCTTCGTCGTTGAAGCCAAAAGAGCGTTCGGAGGCGCTCGGGCAGATCATTCTTCTGCTGACACAGCTTGGGCTTGCGGCAAAAGATCAAGCGATGCTGGAGAATGCTAAGGCCAAAGCTGCCAAGCTGTCTGATGAGGACCGGGACGACGCGATGCACCAGGTCGCCAAAGCGATTGCCAGCTATGGCCTCGCAGTTGGCGATGATGTCCTGATTACGGGGTCCCAAGATTATGCCGAACAAATCGGTGATAAGGAAACGCGAGGGGAAGCACTTCAGGACATCGCCGTGATGATGGCGATATCCGCCAACATCAAGAAAAATGCGCGACTGTTAGAGCGGGCGCAGGAACTAGCTGGCCGAGTACGCTGGAAGGAGCGTCCTTGGGAACGATGGAAAATTGCTATCGGCGCTGGCGATACTAAGATGGCCCAGCGCCTTCTGACCGACTCGATAAAATACATAAACGTGAACTATCAAGGCCACGGATGGCAACCCGAATTCTTGTATATTTCTGGCGCGATGCAAGCGGTTGGATCGGCTTTCCGAGATCCAACCCTTTTAATGTTAGCGCTTGATCAGGTGAACAGTTTCGATTCAAGCATACGCATTGAGCCACTCATCGACCTCTCCGGTGAGCTTGCTAAAGTTGGGGAAATCGCGAAGGCAAAAGACGTCCTCGAAAAAGCTCTGTTGGAGACGGAACGCCTTCGTTCGGAAACCTACTACAGCCGCATGACAAGCATTACTGAGCGCATGGTCAAACTGGGTGATCTGAAGCGAGCCCGAGAAATCGCCGAGAGCGCCGGGGGTTCAACGGTTCCGGCCCTATTATCCGCAATCGTCCTCACCGAGGTTTCTCAGACCTATCCGCTCTTTCTGACGTTAAATCCGCCCAAAGAGAGCAAGAAGTGATGGCTGTGGGACGACGAATGTGAGCTGCTGGCACAGTTCAGGCTGCACGACTTCAACAGGAGCTTTCGCCAGATCCGATTTCATCCACCTCCCATCGACCGCGCGCGCAGGCGGCAGCATGGGCGATGTGCGACCGAGCCACGCATGGACGGTCTGACATAGTGACGCCGGACATGGCGCGAATCGCGAAATCAGAAGAGCCGATCATCGCCGGTCCGTTGCTGATCGCCATCGGCGTCTGGGCCCGGCCCATGCGCGAGGATCTTCTTAGACATCTTCGCGCGTCGAACCACCATAATCGCGAACTCCTGGTCCGAACGGCTGCGATTGCGGCGCAAACAGTGACGGGGATGTCACTCGATAGTCGGGAACAAGCTCTTGAGAGCTTGGCGCGCGGCGAGACACCAAGCCCTGAAGATCGCGCTGCAGCCGAGGCCTGGAGCAAGTCCTTGGCTCTTGATCGTGGCTTTGATCGATTTACGGCCTGGATTGCGGAGCTGATATTCAAGCTGCCCCTGAATGGCGATCTTGGCGATATCCGGGCCTATGAGCTGCCGGAGCGGATCGGCGTCATGACCACGCGTGCGATGACCCCGTTCAGGGAAGAGGATGGGGGTCAATTGGATGATGGTACCTGATTGTTGCACAATACGCAGAAAGATGACCGCCCTTCTTGTTATGTCAGGAATTCAAATCTGACTTGGCGCCCTTCACAAGCCTCACATCTCCCGCAACACGGCCACCACGGTTATCTTAGGCTAAGATCGCGCCAGCAGTGCCCATGTATGTCGTCACTGTTGCGCAGCAATTCCGCTGGCAGTTCGGCGAACCTCTCAGTAAATAGACCGACCGCCGTTTACCGAGCTGAAAGGAATGTCGAGGTGCCGACGCTGCAAGCCATCATCGCATCCAAATACTTTGAGAGGCTGCGTCAATCGAAGGACGTGGATGCCGAAAAGATCGCGCAGCTCGAAGAGCTTTTTGCCTCCGGCAAGAAGATCAAGGTGGATGAGCTGGTGAAGGTGTTTTCTGCGCCGGCCGGAAACGACATCACGTGATTCGCCTTGAACACGCGCATATCGAGGAGATGCGCGGCATTCGCAACCTCGACATCGCCTTCGATCAAAAGACATTTTCTATCTCCGGCCCGAACGGGTCCGGCAAAAGCGGCGTCATCGACGCCGTCGAGTTCGGTTTGACCGGCCGCATCAGCCGCCTGACCGGCACCGGAACCAAAACGCTCTCGATCGCCGAGCATGGTCCGCATGTCGATCGCGTCCGCTTTCCAGACGCAGCCCTTGTCAGGCTCAAGGTCTACCGACCGCGCCACCCATGGCGCTGCCTGTCACGGCTGTCTGCTGATTGCTGAGTTCATGAAAGCCAGCGCGTCTGTTTTCCTATTTGAAGCAGTCTTCGCGCCAGTATCCTTGGTCAGGCGTCAGAGGTGGAGCGTACCAACGCTTCCGTGCTATTCCTGGGGGATCGTGCGCAGACGCTTGCGGTCCCTGCAGGCAGCGGAATCGATTTGGTCGCTCGCACCATCGAGGCGGCGGAGATCTCGAAGATTGTTCGACAGCGCGATCCTGAGCTGCGCGTCATGGTCGAGCAATTGGCGAAAGGTGATGTCGCCAGTGCCATGGAAACCATGGCGCGCCGCGGCCAGATTGTCGAGGCGGACGGACAAGCCGCGACCGTCAAGACAGCCGTTGACAATCTGTTCGTCCAAGGGGGTGCCGCACCGGACCAGTCGCACCTGTTGATCTGCAAGTCCAACGCGACTCGCCTCGCGCTTGATGCCGAGGTTCGACGGCGATTGCGGATGGATGGCGTTCTAACGGGCGAAGATGTCTCTCTCAATGCTGTCACGCCGTCAGGCCGTCGCTATCGCCTGACACTCGCTAAGGGCGACCGCATTCGCTTGGGCATCCGTTGTCAGATTGACGATGTGGCCATCATCAATGGCACGACCGGCATCGTCAAAGATATTATCGCCGAGGATGAAGGCCACGCACTCATCGTTGCTGACATCAACGGCCACGAACTCCTGTTCTCATCGCGTGACGTCGTCGACAATGAGGGGCGCGTTCGCCTTGCGACCGACTATGCCTCGACCATCTGGTCCTCACAGGGGCTCACCAGCCATACCGCAACCATCGTCGCCGACGCCTCGTTCGACAGGAGAGACGTTTACGTTGCCCTCAGCCGTGCCAAAGAACGATCGGTTCTATGCCTGGACTCTGGTGCCGCCTCATTTGCCGTGCGCGCTGAAAGCGGATTCGACCGAACAGCCAGCGAAATCTCGGTCGAAGAGCGCCGCGAGCATCTCATCCGACAGATGTCGAAGTGGCGGGTCAAGTCCTCGACATTGGATTTCGTAGCCAATCCTTCTGCGGTGGGAAGCAGGCAAAACGACGTGCGCAGACAACACATGCGCGGCCTGTCTATCGAAGCGGAAGCAGGCCAATGAGGCGTGTCTTTATTAAACAGGTAGCGCGCACAGCTACCTTGGCTGGCGCGGATCGGGCCGACACGCTCGAGCTATTTCAGTTGAACACCGCAGATACAACCCGATTCGTGCTACATCGTTGCGAGCTTCGCGAGTGGGTGATGCGGAAGTTCCTAAACGGCAAACTTCGTCACGAAGACATTCGCTGCTGATGACCAAGCAAATCGCGCTTCCCCCAACACTGGCGCCTCGCTTGATCGGGCGCGAGAGTGCGGCCGCCTATGTGTGTTGCTCGCCAATGTTATTTGACCGGTTGGTATCGGAGGGCATCATGCCACCCGCCAAGCAGTTGACAACAAGCCGTAAAGCTTGGGATGTTCGGGAATTGGACTTGGCAATTGACAACCTTCCACGAAAAGGCGGCGAACGGCTGCCACTAACTGTGGTTCAAGCCACCGTTAGAGACGATTTTGGTTGGGAATGAATATGCGTAAATGGCTGCCGCCGAACGTGGAGCGCAATGTCGTCAAGGGCAACGTTTACCTGTCCTATCGGCTCGGCAAAGGGCCGCGCATCAGACTCCCAAGCAATCCCGACAGCGACGAATTCAGGCGGGCTTATACAGCTGCGATCAACAGTGAAATCGAGACACGGCCGAAACCGACCACCGACGTTCCTAAGTCGCTCGGCGCACTGATTACCTCGTACCTTAGAAGCGATGCTTTTCTGGTGCTTGGCAAGAGCAGCAAGAGCGGTTACATGGGTCGCCTCGATCTCTTGCGCCGCGAGCACGGTCACCGATCGGTCATCGGTATGACAAAAGAGCGAATTGAGGAACACATTCTGCGACCGCTGCACAATCGGCCAGGCGCGAAGATCGACACCATCAAGAAACTCCGCATCCTGATCCGGCACGCGAAGGGGTTGAAGTGGATCGCGGTCGATCCTTCCGAAGGCATTAAGCGCGGCAAATCGAAAGAGATACGCGCCTGGACCGATGAGGAGATGCAGAAGTATGAGGCGCGGTGGTCGGTCGGCACCAAGCAGCGCGCGGCCTATGAGTTGATGCTCAACGTCGGCACCGCGCGCGCCGATACGCACCTCACGACCTGGACGCAGGCCGACGCCGAGACTTTCGAATACAGCCGCCGCAAGACCGGCGTTCCGGTCGCGGTACAGAAGGCGCAATCGCTTCGCGATGCGCTTGACGCGCTGCCTCGAACGCATTTCGTGGTGTTGCCCACTGAATACGGCAAGCCGTTCACAGTTGACGGCTACAGTGGCTTCATGCGCGATGCGATCAGGGAGTCAGGAAATGGGATCGGTTGCCGCCCGCACGGTCTGCGAAAGACCTTCGGCCGCCTGCTAGCCGATGCTGGTGCGACAGCGCATGAAATCATGGCCGCGCTAGGTCACCTCACGCTGGCTGAGGCCGAACGTTATACCCGCGAGGCCGATCGGCGGCGCGGCGGTCGGCGCGCGATCATCAAGCTAGATGATCATAAGCGGAACAGAACTCCCCAAACCTCAAGCGCGAGCTTGGGGAAATCGGTACAAACCTGAGTAGTATCAGATGCCAAGAGGCTGGGCTGGCGCTCCCTAGGGGAAACACCAATCGGACGCTAAAACCATTGAAAAAACTCATCTTTCCGGCCCACCGGCACCCGCTGTGTAGCAGAGCTGCGGCGACCCGTCGAGTGCTCTTGGAGAAGTACCAGGGCGCCGTGCCTGACAATTGGCTGCGAACGTTTTCAACCAAATGCCCGAACTGACGAACTCCCTATTCATCCTGTGCAAATTCCTCGAACTCTTCGATTATTGAATCGCTCATATGGCTGAGATGTTCGATAGACGAAATCTCCTCCAACCCATCATATGACAAGTACGAACAGCTTTCGTACAACGGACCCCGATCTAGGAGGGAGAAAACTGGACGCTTAATTTCACGAAGCACCCTCTCCCGCTTGTCGTCGGGCGCGACGATGTGAAGGCGAATGTCCATATTTGGCTGCAATGCCAAAAGATCCGCCATGCGCAATAGACCCGAGTAGATTGCTGTCGTGTGCTCCACCTCGAAAGCCCGCGCCATCGATCGGCCCTTGAGCCAGATAACATCGATCTGCTCAATCGTCTTCAGCGTTGTCTCGTCATAATTCAAGGGCAGAAGCGTCAGAAATGACGCATGCAAGCTTGCAGGAATCTGTCCCAAGATCTTTTGTCGATCGGATCTCGGAATCCAGATTCGAAATCCCATCTCTGCTCCAACGCGAGCTAGCGTCGCCTGCACTTTATGGGACTCTCGTACCTCATCGCCACTCGTGCTGCTATCGGCCGCTGGCTTTTCATCAACGTCGTTCGGCACTTCAACATAGACAGCCCGATTCTCCGTCCTTATTGAAGCTTTCTGGCCCAACCGTTGCCTATCTTGCGGACTAAATGAATAAAGCGTCCGAGCTTTTTCTTGCGTGTATAGAAGCTCCTCCACAGTTTTACCATCAGCGTCATTGATCTGCTTCAGCGACGCTCTCAGGCTAGCATGTTGCGCCCAACCAACAGCACCTCTCTCAATGTCCTTTGTGAGCGAAAGTCGAGACCAGACACCCGGCTCTAGAATAGGGATAGAATACTCGAGGTCCAAAACCACCCGCGCTTCAACACTGAACCGGACGACAAACGGATCCGGATCGCCAAATATCGGCGTTGTATCGGTAAACACTGGAGACTTGACTTCCAACACCCCAGCCCATCGCGACAATCTCACAATGTAACATAGGAACTTGTCTCCGGGCTCAATTCTCTCGGCCACGCTACGTTGTCGCTCGCGGAAACCACTGACACTCGCACCATTGGCTCTAAAGGCTGCCCAGGTTTCCGGTGTGAACAAGTCAAGAAAGTACTTCATGGTTGATGAGCTTCTCTGCCTGCTAAGCTATTTCGCTTGCCCGAGCTGCAATAAATTCTCCCAACTTTAAGACGGTGCCGTTTGACTTGTCCCACAGCTCCCACAAGCCATCCGGGGTTCTCCTTGGCGCGAATACCTCAACAGTGTCGGATACTAAAGCTTTTCGGACGACACAAACGCGATAGTCCTTGTTAAGCAGAGCCATCTTTGCATACTCATTTGGAGTGAGCTCAAACCGAACTACATCTCCAATATGGCCCTTAACCTCGAGTCGCAAAATATTCCCCGACCGCTCCGCAGTTAGGTCCCACCCGCAACAATCACGGTGGACTTCGCGAACAGAATAACCCGCTTGCTCGAAGTGCTTCGTAGTGGCAAGCATCGAAGCATTCTCGACCGCTAAGATGAGTTTCTTATTGAGGCGCTTTTCGCCGTTCAGTGGAGGCGGATTCGCTGACCGCAAAATAGTCCCCGGCTGTTTTCGGTTCATGTACCGACGCAGACGGTCAGTTAGTTTTTTTCCTTCCGCCGATCCGCCATACCAAACATGCGAATGCCCCGGCAATCCGCGCCCGTGAACAGGAGCGTAGGGCACATTTTCTGTTCGCTCAGATTCAGGAAGCAGGACCGCATTTTCACAATCAACTTCGCAAAGATAGTCCAGTTTATCCCAATGAGGCTTCGGTTTCGGATTTGGCCGCTTTCTGTATGACTTATGAAACACCGTCGCGTTTCGATACCAACCAACAACGACTTGCCCGTGGTCCGGGCGTCGGGCAATAAACACTATATCGACACCCGCCAACTCAGCGTTGCTTAGCCATGGACGTCCCGAGGACCTGACCTTTCTAAGATCTAATCCCGAGAACTTTCCAGTCATCACATAACCATAACATTTTCCCGCATCGGGCGCGAAATTCCACATTTCGCCTCCGGACTTGAACTTCGCAATATGTTCACCGCCCCCCGTAATTACGTCCGGGCCGCTATAGCTCTTCATGTATCCAATGCGGAAAATAAGTATTGGATCCGTCACAACTCCTCCAATTACCGCTACCTGAGCAAAACCTGCCTCAAGCTGGCAATGTTGTTTCACGCAATCGTGGCGTCAACGTCAGGATTAGCTCACGCGCGTTTCGTCTTGCTTCTCTACCTGCTTGATCGCCCCGATTATCGCTCGTCCCCCCCATGCTGCTAAAGCGACTAGCTACCGACTTCCGAACAACATCAAAATGCTTCGCCGCTATCTTCTGAACGAGATAACCTGAAAGCCCGTTCGAACATTTGTGGTTAGGAAAAGTAACAATAACTCTCGCTCCACAGTTGGAGATCGACCTTAGAAGATCATCAAACGCCGCAATTGATTCTGTTTGAACGCTATACCGCGAGCGCGGGCGTCTTCGTACTTGGGGGTATCTGCCAACACCCGACACTTTCCCAGGGCGGCCGGAAGCTACAGATTCTAGCACGTGATAGAATCTACTATAGTGCACACCCGAATAAGGTGGATCGATGAATACTAGGTCGCCCTGGCTCAACTTCTCGGCCAGCAAATTGGCATCAATCTTAGTGGCAACGCCTTTCCTTTTCGCGACCATGTCAGCAAGCACCAGCAAATTGCGTTCAACCTGTCTCGCCACATCTTTGTGCCAGGCTTCGAGAAGAAACTTCTTTGCAGTAGGCGTGGGTTGAAATGGTTGAGCGGTATGCCCGGGGCTCGCGGCACAATGACTGGCGGCTTGAATAAGTGCTGCCAACGCTGCCTGCTTCGCGAAATTGTTATTCGGCAAAGTTGCCCGCAACGCGTCTAACCAAGCAGATTGATGGGCGCTGAAGTAATGCCCTCCATACGCTGCGGTTATCGGCAACCTAGTTTGTTTCTCGCACCAACTCCGTTGTGATTCGACGGAGATTTTCGTCAATCTCTTCGGTGTCGCCGGTATCCGGCCGTGCTTTTTCAAGAATTCCATCGCCGAGGCCTCCCATAGAGACCAAATCTTTGCACCGTCCAATTTTCTTTGCCGCTTAATTACTGAACCAGCCAAGGCGACGCTGTAAGTCTGAAGATCTGCTGCTAACACCGGGACGTCATAGCGTTGCGCTACGTGCCTGGCGACAGCCCCGGACCCCGTGAACAAATCCACAAAGCGCGTTGTGTTGACAATCTCCTTCTCAAGCAATTCGCCCAAGCCGTTGAGCAGCATCGCCCTCTTGGAACCCATGTACTTCATGTCAACAACTCAGAAAACTAATCATTAGGGTGTCATGCTCCAGATCGCAACGCGCTCGCAACTACCCAAGCCGTTGAGCGCTTGTGGAAGTTCGACACCCATCCGGAAGAACGACTGCTCGTTTGCCGAATATTTTTGCTGAAACAATTCAACGTCTTCCAGAAGCGGGGTCACGTCTGCCCACAAATCAAGGGGGTCGCCGGAGTTCTCTCCTTCCCAAAGTCCGCGGCCTCGCCCCAAACCTTCTGCCCAAAATGCTATAGAGGCTGCGTTATACCCCGCTGCTTGAAGCAGCATTGCGGTTGAGCCGGAAGCAACGCGCAACAGCAACGCAGCCCTCGATATTACTGCTTGGGCACCGACATCGAGACTGGCAGCTTGCTGCTGCGAACGAGAGAAGATAGTCGCGTCGTGAGGCGACGTACTTCGCATAATATAGCGAAGCCACTGAGCCTCCGCGTCGGGCGATAAGCTCTGATTCTTCACTATTGGCTCCGCAAACTTTCGGAACTCCGCGGGATAAGCGCATGCGACCCTTCCTGTACGCGCGACAAATAGTTTTTCGATGCTGATCCGAAGTATATTTCGATCAATAGCTTCGAATCCTGAAAGCGGCGACGGCTCCAAGGAAGCCCACAGGTCTCGCGCGAATTCTAATGCATCCCTCCCATCGATGTACCACGCTTCGGGAATCCCATCCGGTTGGTAGCTGGACACATTGCGCGCGTTACGATCATCCGGAAAGTTCTGAAGGTCGAAACCCCACTGTCTAAACCATGCTTGAGCCTGGGGCGCTACCGCAGAAGCCCCGCCGGCAGAAGCGAACCAGGCCTCAAGAGAAATTCCATAGGGACGAATCATTTGAGCAAATAGCTGGCCAGATGAAGCCCGGCCCGACCAGTACTCCAAACATTCCCAGGAGAATCGATGCGTTCCTCTTGTTGTGATTAGCTTCGTGGCCACATTGCGAGCCGTTAGGGCAAAATGATACTTATTAAAAACACCTATTCCCTCGGTGGCTAAGAGAGACGTTGAGGCGCGGAGCTCAGCATAATACGCGAGGTGCCTCGCTCTATGGGGATCTCCTCGCAACAGCGCAGCCAAAGCTTTGCCCAAGTAGCTCCAACCGTCCGCTGAATGAAGCAGACAGCTCGCGGCGATGTATTGCGAGACGTCTCGGCGATCGGGAACGCCACCCGCCTCTATCTCTGCTTCGAGCTTTGTTGCCGTATCTGTCGAGTATCTGTTTGCCGCGGTTGTCCACCGAGAAGAGCCCAAGACCGATTTGAGGCCAGATAACGTTTGCTCAACATGGCGGCGATTCAAGCGATTAATCGTTCTCTGGTCACGATTCAAGATTGCCATGAGTTAAAGCCGCTTAGCCGTTTCTGCGACGTCTCCGTCACCGGTTCGCAGTGTTTCTAGTAGCTGCGTTCGGATCTCTTTGTATCCGCTACTGCCTCTAAAAACGAGTTTCTCGCGGCGCAGCTTCTCCGGAAGTTCGGGCGTCGAACTTGCCCTCCAATCAAATTCGGCTAGTGCCTCCGCGATCTCAGACACAAAGCTAGCAACGCGATGCTTGCGCAAAGAAGTCATAGCCAGAGTTACAGCATCTGTGTCGTTCGCACCGGCCTGGCGGGCGACTTGCCAGGAACGCAGATCTAGTTTTGACGCTCTGATGAAACAGAGATCATTGAGCACATGCAGAAATCCTCGAACGCCTTGATCCGTAACGATTAGCGAGTATCGACTGTAGAAGGCAGGGTCATCGTTTGGCACCGGCTCCTTTGACTTGATCGCCTCCACCCGAAGATTCTTTGCCCACGCTCCTTCAGATTTCTTCACCGCAGCCTTAAACTGCTGCCAAGCAAAGATTAGAAAGGCAGCCTGTTGCGCGCGACTCCACCCTAAGACTTCCTGCCCTTCTTCCATTCTCGAACCAAAGAGACCGCCCAATCGAGACGACTTACCGCCCCATGGCCGAATGAAGGTTGCTACCAGTGATTTGATCCACGCAGATTGCGAGACCCAAGGATTAGACTTTTCGCCCAGCATATTGATGCGATCGTACCAAGGGCTGTCTTTGTGGGACCAGAGAGCCTCGGTGAGTTCTTGTGAACGTGTTTCTCGATAGACCGGATGCCCTTCTGCGCGGTCGAGCCAATCTTCAGCTCTCAACAATGGATAGAGATCGAAAGCTAAACTCGGATTGATCCGCTTCGGCTTTATGTTGATCGTCCAGAACAGATAGGCTTGCCAACTTATATCGAGCCCATGAAAGGCGACGACGGGCAGCTCAAAGTCCGCGTCTGCATTATCAAACGCCCACAGCCTATGCTGGCCATCGATGATTTCGAAGGGGGGAGTGCCCGACGGGCGCCAACTGTCGGTCCATTCTTCATAGGGAAGATCCACGCGACAAATGGTGCCTTCGGAAGCGACACTCACCAGATCTTTTGGCGCGACCTTCCCGGCCACGCGAACATCGTCGGCTCCGAGAATGTTGATGACGATTGCTGTTGGTAGCCAGCCCGGCTTCCGGAGGTCGTTGAATTCGGCCGATCTACGTTTTGCTTCGCTCAGGGTAGACCACGGAAAACCGTACTCCACAAACTTGGCGATCTCTTCCGAACGCTCCGGTTCATGCTGACGCTGAATACCGAGATCAGCCGCTCGAGGAGTTACCCCGTCCGATTTCCGCCTAGCTATTCCGGAAAGACTACGGAGCTCACGAGCTGGCAGTGAGAAAAGGAAAAATTGCGGCGGAGGCCGTCTACGATGTTCACCAGCATCAAACTCAATTTTTTCCCAGCCACGCAGCCATTGCCGCACTTTGATTGCAGGAACGTGCCGAAGCTCAGCCTTTTTAGCCACTTTATTCCCTTAAATGCTGCAACGCGGCGGAGCTTCCAAAAAATGTCGTTTCAGCGAACGCGGTTGCGGCAGCTGAGAAATACATCTCACTCCTAAAGATCAGCTTACCTAACGCACGTTTCGCCGACCGACAAGAGAGCGATTGAGCCCGCGAGAGTTTCAACGGGCTTTAGCTCATTTCAAGCCGGTAATCTTGCAGAGATCGCAACACAAATGCGAGCCTAACCCTGCCGAGCGGAGACTGGACCCGCCCCTTCCGGACGCGATTTACAGGGGTAAAAAATTCGAGACATGACATGGGGAAGGCAACAACGGCGTTTCCCCCCATACCCCGGATCAAAGTTCGCAAAACATGGTTCGGGGCATTCGCCACTTAGCTTGCGTGTTGTGATTCTTCCCGATCCCCCGAATTCGAACGTCCTGGCCATGTATCCAGCCTGCGCAATAAATTCGCTACCGACGAAGCATGCCACCTTCCACCGCGCGGAGTCATCATCTCTCGACTATTCAGTTCATTGGCAATCACCGACAATGTTGCCGCACCGGCAGCTCGGATATCTTTGATGACTGCGGCAAGATCTCTTGCACGTTGGTCCGCGTTGGCCCGCACTTTCGCCACCGCTGCAAAATTGCCCTTCCTGGCCTGCCTAAGGGCCGTGGCGCCGTTAGGATTGCCTATTCCCCAATGATCCGAGCACCCCGCTCCCTGGCAAACCTTTGGATGTCGGCCTCTTGCGCTTCCAGCCCCAGCCCGCTCTTGGCTTGCTTTTGTCGCGACACTCTTCGGTAAGCCACGATCTTCACGCCTGTCCCCATACAAATCCGTCCAACGGACGTTAGGCAGTTCTGTAATTCTAGCTCAAGGGCTGTTATTGGCAACTGCGTCACCTTGACTCCCCGGCATGCCCATTTGCGCCATTACCGAAGAACTAGACTGATGCCTCCTAAACGCAGAACAGGAAAACCGCCGCCGTACACGGAGTGGCACGGCAACAGTTACAGGGCAAAACTCCGCATCCCTGAGAAGTTGCGCTTCCATTTCCCGATCGATCAATCCGAAACGCGGTTTAAGCGGTTTGTCTATGAGAACCTCCGCACCGACGACCCTGAGGAGGCAAGAGCGGCGGCTCTAGCCTTCGTTGATCGAATGCAAAGTCGTTTCCGAAGGATAGCCCGTCGTCACCAGCTTCCAGCAGGGCTCCTGTCAGAGTCTCAACGCTGGCGATCCGCGCTAGCAACAAAGGTCCTTTCCTTGGGCTTGAATGGAGCGGCGACCGGGGCGTCCATCAATGCAAATGGACTTCAGTCGCTTGGACTGGAACAACGGCAATCCGAGTTTGACGCCCTTGTCGACCGGGCTTACGACCTTCAAGAGAGGATAGGTCACGCTCGCGCCGTGCGCTTCTTCAACTTTGTCGTAGGTAGAACAACGGCGGTTTCAGCCGAAATGGAAGGCTGGCTGCGATCAAAGGCATACTCGATGGCCACGCGTGCGCGATACCGCAAGATAGCTAACAGCCTAATTGAGTGGTGCCATTCCAATCGAATTCCGGCAACGATTGAAGCAATCAATACCAAGCGAGCCCAGCGCTTTCTCTCTCGGCGGGGCGATCAATACCGGAAGGCCGCTGCTAACGAGCGAGCAGCGCTGACCCAACTCTGGGACTGGTCAAATGCGCGACTCATGTTCGACTTGAAAGCATATATTGAAGCACACGAGCATTGGACGGGAGACTCTGGCGATAACCCGTGGCGCGATGTTGGCGCACAAGCTTCCTCCCGAGCAAAGAAGTGGTCGGGCAAATAATGCAGGAGAATAGGACGCTTGAACGTCATCCGCCGAACAATCGGGTGACAAAAGAGAGCAAACCGACAAGCATCGCCACTCAATTGCGTCTTGCGTTGCTCGCTGAATACTCCATGAAGTGGGACACTTGGCCAACGCCGACAACGTCTTCAGGAGGTTATCATGAGCACTGCATCGCGAAGACACTCGTTTCCTTTGCCGAGGAATGAGCCGACCCTCATCAGATCGGATTATGTGATTTTTCTAGGATCGTCTGACCTGCAACAGGAAGGTCATTCGCCGGGCCCATCCGCCTGTGTCTGGCAAACTCGGACTATGGATGGAACAATAGTCGACGAGCCCGATCCCAAGCAGAGCCGTACCGGAGTGAGCGATGAAAAGCGCGGCTTAGCCGCTGCGTTTGTTGGCTCATTGGAAACTGTAGGGGCTAAGTCCTTCTGTCTTGTCTACGCGCCCGGCACCTATATTTGCGACGGCGTCATGCATGCTCGTGATTGGAAAGCTCGGGGATGGCGTAACAGTCAAAACGAGCCGATTGCCAACCCAGATATTTGGGAGCGCTACTTGGAGCTGGTAGACGACAATGATTTGGACGTTTGTGCCCGACGATGGGACAAAGAATACTGTTCACACGTCCGAAGTCATTTGAACAGCGAGGCGCGGAAGGCTTGTAGGGCAAGGACCTGACATGCGCCGGCGTCTACACTCGGGACGTTTCGGGGCGCGGATATCCAACATTGCCTTTGCATATCGTTGCTCGATCCCGGGATGCCGCAACTCCACGATGCGGGCGGCGGGCAAAGGACTCGCCGCTTTCCATTGCCGGAAACATATCGACCATAAAGCCCGGCACGGATCGCACTGGCATGGAACATACAGCGCAGCCGAACTAAGGCCTTACCTTACTGCCGCGACCTCGTATGTTCGGCTCCGATCCGAATCCGATCGGTTCATCAAGGCGGCCCTTAATGCCGTCGCGCTGCTCCTTGAAGAGGCGGGCCCTACGGAGATCGCCACGAGGCTCAGGGGCATGTCGGCTACAAGACGGGCCCGCATCGCACTGGCACGGCTTCGTGTCGCAGGCATCAAACCTGAGCGGTTCGTCGCCATCGTGCTGGCCGTCACCGCGCTGATCGAGGAGGACCCCGACTCACACCGCACCAAGGAGTTTCGCACGGTTCAGATCGCCAAGAGTCTACATCGACTAGCGAGCGGCACTCATAAGCGCTGGCCATTCGTAGACCATCAGGGCAGACAGCGCCAAACCGAACTCCACGCCTTTCCTAGGTCTTCTGGGCCGGTATTGCGACTGATCGGAGAGGCTGTCGAGCAACCCTGCGAGTGGGTGGTGGAAACACACCTTTCCGCCGTCCTCGCCCTGAAGGTCAAGCGATACGGACGCCATCCCACGCTGCGAACTGCAGGCCTAGGATAATTTGCGGTCACGAACTCTCGCACGCCATACCTGGTGGCCGGATAACGGTACGCACATGTTGGGGCATCAAGCCGATCACTTTGAGCACAGATTTTTGGAGCCACGGCACTGAGTACCCAGCACATGCGGTTCGATCCGCAGCTGCGGGCGAGAACCCCGGAGCTGAGGGAAGCCATCGGCCGCTTCACGCAATATCTAATCGCACAGGAGAACAAGCTCGGCCTTCGCTCTCGTGCCCGCAAGGATGAAGACCGACACAAGTTCACCATCGCTGTTGAGGCCGTTGCTTGCAATCTGCTCATGCAAGGTCTCCTTCGCGAAGCCGCAGCGCTCGCCGTTCCGCTCGACAACAACATGATGTGGGGTGCAAACCGCTACCGGAATCCAGTCTACGGCCAGCACTTCCTTAACCTGCTCGACCTGTTAGAGCGACTGAGGCTCCTCAAACGCGTCACGACAGGCTATCGGTTCTCAAAAGCGGCGAAAGCTTCGTCTCTCTTCAAGACGGTCACCGATCTCAGAAAGCGCTTTCCGGGGGTGACGCCCGGCCTCCTTCCGTCGCGTGCAGGAACCGGAAATCCTCGTCCTCAAGTCTGGCAGGGACGATGACGGCAACGCGACCCTAATAAACTACTCAGAGAGCCGGAAAACGAGGACACTTCGCAGGCAAGTCCAACGTATCAATGGTTGGCTCCTCGATGCCGATATCGAATTGACAGGCCCTTGCGCGGCTGCCCGTCTCGGCAAGGAGGGCGAGATCATCGCCCCCTATCGGCGGACGCTCCGCAGGACGTTTAATAACAAGAGCTGGCAACAGGGCGGCAGGCTTTCCGGCGGCTTTTGGATGACGATGCCCCGCAAAGATCGATTCCGGCAAATTCGCATCCACGGCAAGCCCGTGGCCGATGTCGATTACGAGCAACTCTTTCCGCGTCTCGCCTATGCCCGCGCCAGAGCGCCGCAGCCTGTCGGAGACCTTTACGACGTGACGGGAGATCGCACCGAACGTGATGGCTGGAAGTTGCTCCTCAACGCGCTGCTCTTCACGCGGGGCCCCCTAAAGCGCTGGCCACGCGATTGCAGTCCGTTACTTCCCCGGTTGAACCTCAAGGAAGCGCTGGCCTTTCTGAGACAAAAGCATCAGCCGATTGCCCGTCTGTTTGAAACCGGCATCGGTTTCGAACTGATGTTCGCTGAAAGCCAGTTGCTGATTGCCGTGGTGACGCACCTCTTTGAGAGCGGCATACCGGCTTTGCCCCTTCATGACGCCGTGCTCGTTTCTAGACCGGACGCCGCCGCTGCCAGGGCCGCGCTGGAATACGCCTTTTGCTGCAGCACAGCCCAGCCCCGCGCGTTCGTGAAGATCGATTTTGGCCTCGAAAAATAGGCATCTCGGGCTTACGCCTCTGCTAAAGGACTTGGGGGCAAGAACTTATCGGGTCGTCTTGGGGGAGCTGCCTTCAAGTTGTTCCTCTATGGGGATGGTGCCAGTCAGACCGTCATCACCCGAGCCTTCCCTCGTGGAGACTAAGAGGGAAGAGCACGGTAGGCACACCGCCTCCACCATCACTATCCTTGAGGGCAACCCTCATGGCCTCCATTCACGACACGCCGCTAGGGAAACCTTCGGTGATGATGCCAAACCGGCCATCGCCACCATAAGGTCGTCTCTCTGAAGGAGCGCCTTGAAGAGTTAGGCAGGAGCGCCGCTACTACGCCCAAGGGACGCCCTCGAACCCTCCGTCAGGGGCTTTGGCAGCACGTCGGGCGGA
The DNA here is from genome assembly GCF_900094605.1 of Bradyrhizobium shewense. GTDB lineage: Bacteria > Pseudomonadota > Alphaproteobacteria > Rhizobiales > Xanthobacteraceae > Bradyrhizobium > Bradyrhizobium shewense. The sequence continues at coordinate 204,875 of NZ_FMAI01000016.1, forward strand.
TCCTGACACCCCCGCAATCTTCAATGATTTGCCTACCTTGCAAGCGAGATGTAGGATACTCTCAACCTTGGGTACGTTCGCTCTTATTTATTTCGGATGTGATTAGTAAGCATACGACGAAGACCGCCTGATTGACGCATGCGCGCGGGCACAGTGAGCTCTATGATTGCTTGGGTGAGGTCAGGCAGCCTGCTGACCGGCGGGCTTGTCGCCTTGGCGCAGGAGCTTCCATTCCCAGGGCAGCAGTTCGTGTAGCCGTGATGTAGGAAGATCGGCGATACGGGCGAGGACATCGGCTAGCCAGGCCTTTGGATCGACGTCATTGAGACGACACGTCGTGATCATCGTCAGCATGATGGCGGCACGGTCGGCCCCGCGCTGGCTGCCGGCGAAGGTCCAGTTGCGTCGTCCCAAGGCGATGCCTCTCAATG
>NZ_FMAI01000010.1:0-287500 GCF_900094605.1 Bradyrhizobium shewense
GACCGAGCCGGCTCACGGCGTCAAGCGCCAAGGACCCAACGGCTTCCCGCCCAACCCCATCCTGACAGACTTCCAAGACACAGGGACCCATAACCCCAGGGAGTAGTTGTGGTGCGAGCTCCCACTCCGAATCTTCGCCAAACTTCTTCCTGGGGTTATGGGTCCCTGCTTTCGCAGGGACGACGGCGGAATGTGTGGCGTCTTCCGCTGGATCATTGCGGGAATGCACGCCGAGGCGAGCCGCCATTCCCCAGCGCGCCTAGCAATCGCCTGTCCGCATACTACACTCTCTCAACTGCCCCTCTCATCCCCCGGGAACTCCCCCGCATGAGCGTCCTGTTTTCCCCGATCAAGCTGCGCGGCCTGACGTTGAAGAACCGCATCGTGGTGTCGCCGATGTGCCAATATTCGGCCGACGACGGCGTCGCCACCGACTGGCACTTCACCCACATCAACAATCTCAGCCTGTCGGGCGCGGCGATGTTCTGCATCGAGGCGACCCATGTCGAGGCGATCGGCCGCATCACGCCGGGCTGCCTCGGGCTCTACAGCGATGCCGCCGAGGCCGCGCTGAAGCAGGTGCTGACCTCGGTGCGCAAGCATTCCTCGACCGCGATCGCGATGCAGCTCGCCCATGCCGGCCGCAAAGCCAGTAGCGCGCGGCCCTGGGACGGCGGCCAGCTGATCCCGGTGGAGCAGGGCGGCTGGCAGACGGTGGCGCCATCGGCGCTGCCGCACAAGGATGGCGAGGCCGCCCCGCTGGCGCTGGATGCGGCGGGCCTCAAGCGCATCCGCGACGCCTTCGTCGACAGCGCCAAGCGCGCGGAGCGCATCGGCATCGACGCCATCGAGCTGCACGGCGCCCACGGCTATCTCTTGCATCAATTCCTGTCGCCGATCTCCAACAAGCGCACCGACAAATATGGTGGGTCTTTGCAGAACCGTATGCGCTTCCCGCTCGAGATCTACGACGCAGTGCGCGCGGTCTTCCCGCACGACAAGCCGGTCGGCATGCGGGTGTCGTCGACCGACTGGGTCGAGGGCGGCTGGGATCTGACGCAGACGATCGAGTTCGCCAACGCGCTGAAGGCGCGCGGCGTCGACTGGATCGATGCCTCCTCCGGCGGCGTCTCGCCGCTGCAGAAGATCCCGCTCGGCCCCGGCTACCAGGTGCAGTTCGCGGAGGCCATCAAGCGCGAGACCGGATTGCCGACGATCGCCGTCGGCCTGATCACCGACGGCAAGCAGGCCGAGGAGATCGTCGCATCCGGCAAGGCCGACATGATCGCGCTCGCCCGCGGCATGCTCTACGACCCGCGCTGGGCCTGGCACGCCGCTGCCGATGTCGGCGGCGAGGTCGAAGCCCCGCCACAATACTGGCGCTCGCAGCCCTCGACGCAGAAGGCGCTGTTCGGCAAGACCACGTTTGGGGCGAGGTAGCTTCTTTACCTCTCCCCGCTTGCGGGGAGAGGTCGAATTCGATCGCAGATCGAATTCGGGTGAGGGGGTACAGGTGCGGCTATCGTCTCACGTGCGGAGAGAGGCCCTCACCCCAACCCTCTCAGCGCGAGCGAAGCTCGTCGCGGCCCCGTAAGAACGGGGAGAGGGTGTGGACTTACCCCCCCGCATCCGTAAATCCCCCCAGCTTCCACCCCCCGCAAAACTGGCCTAACCTTGCGCGACCCAACTCCTCGCGGAGGCCTGCCATGCGGTTTCGTGTTCGCAAAACGGCTCATGTGTTCGAGCGCGTGGGGCTTGCGATGGCCGGCGCGGCGTGCGGGCTGTTCGTCGGTGCCTATGTGGGATCGGCGATATCAGCGCTCACCACGCAGGGCTTTCTGATGGTGATGATGGTGCTGGGCTTCGTCGGCTTCTATCTCGGCATCGACACGCCGCAATTGCCGTTCGACGAGGCGCATAGCGCGATCGACGCCGCCGAATTCCTCAGCGCCGCCGGCACGCTCTGCGCCACGCTCACCGCGCTCGCCTCCGTCGCCGTCATCGTGCTCCGCCTCGATCCGCACCTGGCCTGGACCTGGCTCGCCCTGCTCGGCTGGATCGCCGGCGTCGCCATGCAGATCGTCGGCGGCGCGAAAGCGAGGATGCGGAAGTAGCTTCCTCTTACCCTCCCCCTCCAGGGGAGGGTAAGAAAGACTTAAAACACCACGCCCACGCGCGTGCCGCGCTTCCAGGCGATGCGGCAGCGCTTCTTGGTGTTGACGTGCAGCAGCTCGAATCTGTCGGGAATGTTCACCTGGCCGCCGAGATCGACGCAGGCGCCGCCGGGCGAATAGTCGATCAGCGTGCAGTTGATCACAGGCGCGCGCGGGTCGGTGATGATCTTGGCCTGGCGCGACACCAGCCCTGCAGGCTTCACGCGGGCATATTTACGCGGATACATTGGCACTCTCCTCCAATTCCGCAGGTCTAGCGGCGGATATCGTGCAGGATGATGCGGATGAGTTGATGCGATCCGGCTAAGGCAGGCGCGAGAATTTTAATGAAAAGTAGCGGCGAAGGAAGAAAGCGGCGGTAGCGGGGTGGGGTGATCTCTCCGCACGGGCAGTGCGGCCGCGGAGAGACTGTCACCCCACCCCGTCTCACATTTCGCTGCGCTCCATGTGAGCCGACCCTCCCCCTCCAGGGGAGGGTGGCAGCGTGCCCGGATCCCCTTGCTCGCCCGGCCCCACCGGCATCGGCACCGTCACGTAGTCCTTCGGAAAATTCACCGGCCGGTAATCCGGCTCCACCGCCATCCGCTTCAACACGCTCTCATGCACATGCGCGCCTTCGGGGATGGGGCGCGGCTCGCAATCGGGGATGTAGAAGCCGAGAAACACCTTGCGCTCCGGCCACTCCTTGTACTTTGCGCTCTTCGGCAGATATTCCAGCAGCCGCCAGCCCGCCGTCATCGAATCGTGCAGCACGCCCGTCTTCCCGGTGTAGGCCGGCTCGACGTATTGGAACGGCGAGTTCTTGCGCTGGATGCCCCAGGCGAGCTGCTTGATGGTCGCCGGGTTGAAGTTCAGCCCCGCCTTCTCCGCCTCCGCGATCATCCAGATCAGCGGATATTTCGAGTCCCCGCTTTCCGCCTCCGGATAGCCGCCGCCGACGTCGCTGTGCACGCCGGCGAACCACACCTGCAAGATATCCTGCGGCACCTTCTTCTCGTCGGGCACGTAGCGGTTGCTCCAGAACTCCTGCGGCTCGCAGTACTTCTTGAGGCGGAACATGCAGCGCCGCTCGTCGATCGCGATCGCCTGCCGGAAGATCTTGACGCTGGGGTTGCGCAGCGTGAAGGCGAGCTCCTCCAGGCTCGGCCAGAACAGCCGGTCGGCGCGCGGCACGATCACGCTCGCCACGGTGTCCCACACGCCGATGAAGTGGATGGTCGGCCAGCGCGTCGAGGTGATGCGCGCGAACTGCGCGGCGAGATCGAATTGGTCCTTCGGCAGCGGCCCCTGGTCGTCGAAGGCGACGTCCGAGAGATCCTCGACGTCGTTGCCGCGCCCGGTGCCGGAATATTGCTTGTAGGCGACGAGGCCGGAGCCTGCGAGGTTCGCCTGCTCAGGCCTGATCAGCCCGACCTTGTGGATCAGCCCCGCCAGCACGCGAACCGTGTAGGCCCCGCGCGAAAAGCCGAACAGGAAGATGCGGTCGCCCGGCGCGTAATGCTCGACCAGGAAGCAATAGGCCGACAGCACGTTGTCATCGAGCCCGTAGCCGGTGGCGAGCCCCAGCACCAGATTGATATTGGCCTTGAGCCGGTGCCACGTCGTCGGCTCCGTCACCGTGCCGACGCCGGGATCGTAAAACACCATCTGCCGCGGCTGTGTCCTGTCGGTCTTGCGCAGGCAGCGATAGAGCTTCAGGACGTTGGAGATGTTCTCCGAAATCTCGTTGCCGGTGCCGTCACAGCAGATGACGAGGTTTTTCGGCTCGGGTTTGGGAGCGGTGGTGTGGGCGTGCTCCACGAGGTGCGCCTCCGGGTGATACTACCGAGGCGAGTATAGCGGAAAAGCGCGACGGAGAAGAGACGACGAGGGGTGGACGCGTGATTGCGCCACAAACTCGTCATGCCCGGGCTTGTCCCGGGCATCCACGTCCTGGCTTGCCCGTGACGAGAACGTGGATGGCCGAGACAAGCCCGGCCATGACGGATCCGTCGGCGCGGCCAGCGCTATTGTCCTGCGCCCTACTTCTTCTTCCCCTGGCCGCCGATCTCAGGCTGCCACGCCGCGTCCTTGCGGCTCGGTGCCGCGGCGATGGCCTTGGCTTTGTCCTTCTTCGGCTTCTTGATTTCGCGATTGCTGCGTTGCTGTCCCTTGGCCATGATTTCCGTCTCCTGTGATGGGTTGACTTCATCCGGTTCGGCCGAGCCGCGCAACGTCACCGTCAATCATCGGTCGATGCGCGATAATGCAGCAACCCTACGCCTGCGGCAGGGCGATTGCGAGGACTAACGCACCGGCGCCGGCCTGCGGCGTTGGCGCCGGCGGCATGGCGACGAATGTGCTGGCTATCGTCCTGCAACCGGCGCATGCTTCGCACTGCGGTGTCGGCTTGGGGGCACAGTTCGCGAAAAGCAGGCGTGCATGACCATCCGCTCGCGGCACGACATCATGACATCCAGGAATCCGTTCCGCGTCGGCCAGATAGATCCCGCCGACGCCCCAACGCATCGAGGCAAGCGCCATTCATGACTGACATCCCGGTCGATCTCGACAAGCACCGCGGCATGGCCGCGCAGAAGGCGACAGATCTGCGCCGCGCGCTGGCCGAGGTCGAATCCCAGGTCAGGGATCTGCGCGAGCGCGAGGCCGAACTGGAAAACCGCATGCTGACGGTGCCGGCTGTGTCGTGGCCAGAGGCCGCGGTGAAGGCGCGCCATCTGCTCAACCTCTATGCCGCGAGCCTGCCCGTGGAAGACACCCGCCACCGCGCGCTGGTGGCCGCGCTGTTCGACGATTTCGTCCGGCTCAGCGGAGAGGCGTAGGCCGCCTTCGGCGGCCGTTCTAAAAGGCGCTGAGGCCAGCCGCTGCACAAATGTTGTCCCGGACAAGCGAAGCGCAGGTCCGGGATCCATGGCCACGGAATTGAGTTGTTGCAGATGCTCGTGCCACAGCGTGCTTGAATCAAGCCGTCCGGGTCATAGGTCCCGGCTCCCCGTGCGCAATGACGCACCAGGCCGGGGCGCGCAGTACAGGAGTAACCCCATGACGCTCACCAGCGGCCGCTTCATCGGCCACGAACAGGACCGCGGCATCGTCCAGTTCTCGATGCAGGACGGCGCCACCGAGATCGCCTGCGCGATCTCGACCTCCGCGATGGACGACCTCGAGCGCGGCCCGCGCGCCAGACCCGCCGAGCGCGAAGCCCAGTTCATGCGCCTGCGCGAGCGCATCGAGGCCTGCGTGGGACGGAAGTATCAGGCAACCGAGTTCGAGGGCACACCGCCGGGGATCGTGCTGCGGAGCATCGATTTTCGGGGGTAGGGGGAGCCTCGCAGGTACCGAGCCCCATGGCCCCTTCATCTGTTGATATTAACCACTTGTTAACCATGCGGTTGCCTAATGTTGACATGGGGGGATCACCATGTCGGCCCATGTGACGCGACCCAAGTTGATGCCTGTTTCGGCCGATCCGGCCATCCGGTCGGTGGCCAGGCTAGCGGTTCGCGCCAAGGCCGTCCTACAGGGCAAAGCGCCTGTCCTACGGAGCAAAGCCATGTTCGGAAAGGACGACTTAGTGGACAATCTCAGCCGCGATCTCGATCGCGCGCGCGGACGACGCGATGCGCTCGCATCCGAAGCCACGACCCTGACGGCCCAGATCGCCGAAATCGAAGCCCGCCTTTCGGAAGAGAAGAAAAGGCGGGAGCGTGAGCGCGTCCTGAGCGAGATCGAAATGATCAAGACGCGAGTGAAGCAAGCCGCCGGCGCGTTTGCGCCCGTCGTCGACGGTCTCTCCAGCGCGATCGAATCGGCTGCGGCCGTCGTGCCCGAGGCGCGCGAGCTCAATAGTTTCCTGGTGTCGGTGGCGACCGAGATCGACAGCGTGCTCGATCCCCTTCTGCGCGAACTGGATCAGCGTGCGGATGCGGTGCGATCCGGACAGGCAGCGCTGGACTTGCCGAGTTCGGCCGTTGAAGCGCCGCCCGTCGAGCTGCCGAAAGACACCAACGAACGCCTGCTTCGCTTTCCGGCCTGGCTGTCGCGCGACAAGGAGCCGGACAAGAAGGAAACCGCGGAGAGCCCGCGCAGCACGGCAGCTTGAAGCATCGGCAGCTGACCGCTTTCCCTTCTCCCCCTTGCGGGAGAAGGTGGCGCGAAGCGCCGGATGAGGGGTATCTCTCCACGAACTCACTGCAATAGCTTCGCGCGCGGAGAGAACCCCTCACCCGGCTTCGCTATCGCGAAGCCACCCTCTCCCACAAGGGGAGAGGGTGGAAAGTTGCTGTTTTACTCCGTCATTCCGGGGCGCGCCTCTTGGCGCGAGCTACGATGCGCATTGCGCATCCTAGCTAGCAATTTCATCGCGCCCCCGGGATGACGACCTGTTGTTGGACACCGTAGTCGCCACGCAAGCAACCGCGGCTCTCGCCACCCCTCAGTTGGCGGCGCGGCGCAGGAAGGCCGGGATATCGAGAACGGCCTCGTCGGGCGCATTGCGCGCAGCGGTGCGGCCGTAAGGATCGAGCGGCCGGTCGGCCGCGTGGCGCGCATGGTCCAGACCCGGCCGTGCCGGTGGCCCCACGGGGTGGTGCGGCTGCGGGCGGAGCGGCGGGCTGCCCGCTTGCGGAATGGGTGCGCTGCGCTCGATGCGATCGGCGATGCGGCGGCTGTCGTTGCGCAGCCTGCCGGCGAGCTGCGTGAGGGCGGTTTCCACCGGCAGCGCCTGCGCCGGGTCGAGATTGTCGATACCGGTCGCCACCACCGAGACGCGGACGATGCCTTCGAGGCTTTCGTCAAAGGACGCGCCGACGATGATGTTGGCGTCCGGGTCGGCCTCGTCGCGAATGCGGCTGGCTGCTTCGTCGACCTCGTACAGCATGAGATCCTTGCCGCCGGTGATGGAGATGATGAGGCCACTGGCGCGCTTGATCGAGGGGTTCTCGATCAACGGATTGGAGATCGCGGCGACGGCGGCGGCGAGCACGCGCTTCTCGCCGGAGGCCTCGCCCCGTCCCATCATGGCCTTGCCCTTCTCCTTCATGACGGAGAGGACGTCGGCAAAATCGAGATTGATCAGGCCTTCCTTGACGATGAGGTCGCTGATGCAGGCCACGCCCGAATAAAGCACCTGGTCGGCAAGGGCGAAGGCATCGGCGAATGTGGTCTTGTCGCTCGCCACCCGGAACAGGTTCTGGTTCGGGATGATCAAGAGGGTGTCGACCGTCTTCAGCAGCTCCTCGATGCCGGCCTCGGCAAAGCGCATGCGGCGCTGGCCCTCGAAGTAGAACGGCTTGGTGACCACGCCGATCGTGAGAATGCCGAGCTCGCGCGCGGTCCTGGCGACGACGGGTGCAGCCCCAGTGCCGGTGCCGCCGCCCATGCCGGCGGTTACGAACACCATGTGCGCGCCGGTCAACTGATTGCGGATCGCATCGATGGCCTCCTCGGCTGCGGCGCGGCCCAGTTCGGGCTGCGAGCCGGCGCCGAGGCCTGCGGTGACATGTGTGCCGAGCTGGATGAGGTGCTTCGCCTTCGACATGGCCAGCGCCTGCGCGTCGGTGTTGGCGACCACGAACTCGACCCCTTGCAGCCCGGCCGTGATCATGTTGTTGACGGCATTGCCGCCTGCGCCGCCGACACCGAACACGACGATGCGGGCCTTCATTTCATGAATATCGATATTGCCAGCCATTTTTCCCTCGCGATTGGTCCGGCAAGCCGGGGATGGAGAAAGTCTTCGAGTGCTACCTGCTAGCCGCGCGGTCTGCTTTGACGATGGCGGCGGCCAGATGTCCCAATCGACGCGCAGCGTGTCCCGCGATCGAGCCGTCCCGGCGATCGCTCCGCAGCGCCGTCACTTCGTCTTCCAGTCGTGTCGCCCACGCATTGGCTGCCATGGTCTCGGCGGTGGCCTGCTGCAGCTCGACGGCGAGGCGATCGGCGCGCTCCCGCTCGCGCTCGAACACGGCCCTGTAGGCGGTTGCGACGTCTTCGAGCCGCGCGATCTCCGCCTTGAAGGACTCGGTCTTGATTGCCTCGATCCTTGCCATGGAGGCGGCGATGGGGTCTGCGGGGCGGGCACGTCGCGGGCGGGGCGTGTACCGGAGCTCGGCGAGATCAACGCTCACCAGGGCCTTGCCGTCATCCGAACGCGAGCGCGGCAGCCGGCGTCGTCGCGCCAGCGACCGCGCGGCCTCGCGCGAGATATTGAGGCGGGCACTGAGATCGGCATAGGTCAACAACGCAACGCACATCGGCGCTTCTCCTGGAGCGAACCGGGAAGGCATTTCGAGCTAATGATGGCTGGACGATTACAGCAGGCTAGGGTGCGTTGGTTAATGAACGGTTAACGGGCGCGGGGGGTGTTTACGGGTGCCCGCCACCGAGCGACCCCCGGGATCGCAGAGCACCATCTGCCGCGGCTGCGTCTTGTCCGTCTTGCGCAGGCAGCGATACAGCTTCAGGACGTTGGAGATGTTCTCGGAGATCTCGTTGCCGGTGCCGTCACAGCAGATGACGAGGTTTTTCGGCTCCGTCTGGTGGTCGGTTTTGGGTTCGTGCTCCACGGTATACCGCTCCCGACAATGCCACCGTGGCGATTATAGGGAAATGCGAGCGTTCAGAGGTCAGAAGTTCTAGCTTGGCTTTGAGAATGAAAGAATCACCTCGCGCCGCATCCTCGTATCCAACGATTCGGCAGTGAGGTGCTTAGCCGGAGGAGGGGGAAGATAGCGTCGGTTAGCCGGAAGGGTTCGTGCACGTCTTCGGTCAGTGTTGAGCCCCGACCTCTCTGCCACTGCGGCGACAATTTTGGCATTCTGAATGAACGTGCCGCGGACAGTATTCTCGCCGACAACGTATACGGCCTTCCCGCCCGGCGAAAGAACACGCGCCGCCTCACCCACGGCTTGCATCATATCATCGATATAGTGCGCGAGCACCGCTTCATGACGAGTGGAAAGCTTAGGTGTTAGGCGCAATTCTGAAATAATCTCTCGGATGCCTTCATCATCGCGAGCATCTTGATCGCCGCATTCTGTGCCTACGCTTTCGGTGCGAATGTTGCCCAATTCACCGACCGTATATCCCATCCAAACCAGCGAGAATTGCGGTCACGCCGATGTAGATGCCGTCGTGGCTGATCAGCTTCTTAATGAGCGCGTTTATCTTAGTGACGTCGCCCTTGTTTATTAGAGCGTTCGGCGTCGCGAAGTCCGCTTCATCGTCGATGATGACCTTGTCGGTGATCCGCTCCAATTTCTGATTTAGTTTTGTTAAGTCGCTCGCATTCTTCTTGCAGAAGATGACGTGGTATCCGGCGGATAGTGAGTATTCGGGATCAATTACATCTGAGAAGTTGCGAGCAGCCGGCGATAGTTTCGATCGCTGGAAACGATCCAAGTTTTGTTGGAGTAGCTGAACGCTGTCATTTAACAGGTGGACGACGACCCGATGTCCGTCATCTAACATTTTGGCGGTGAGACAGATCATCATTTCTGTCTTGCCGCTTTGGGGCTCTCCGTAGATGACAAATGACGTGGTGCCGCTCTCAAGAGTATCGCAAGCGCTTGAGACTGCCGCTTCGATGCACGACGTCTGCTTGCCGAGAGCTTTCAGCCGATTCAGCTGCGTTTGATATCGATCGCGCTGCTGCGCGATCGCCCGCAGCTGGCTGACACTGAGCCCCACCTACTACCCCCGTAGTTGAAATGTCGTTTTTCACGATCATAGCGGGCAAAGGATTCTGGGCAAGGTCGGCGGAGGCATAATGTCGCCGAATTCAAAAACAAAAACGGCCGGATCTTTCGATCCGGCCGCAACGCAAACTCTACTGGCTAAGCCTACGCCACGCGACGCAACTTAGCCCCCGCCCAAACCTAAAAAACTTAGCTGGCCTTCTTGGCCGGTGCAGCCGTCGGGCCGACCTTCTTCTGGATTGCGCGCTTCAGCTCGAGGGCGCGCGGCGACAGCAAGTCGGCCTTGGCCTTGAGCAGGAAGGCGTCGAGGCCGCCATTGTGGTCGACGCTCTTGACCGCGTTGGTGGAGACGCGCAGGCGCACGTTGCGCTCCAGGGCTTCGCTGATGAAGGTCACGTTGACCAGGTTCGGCAGGAAGCGGCGCTTGGTCTTGATGTTGGAGTGGCTGACCTTGTGGCCGACGAGGGGGCCCTTGGCCGTCAGTTCGCAGCGGCGAGACATGGCATAATCCTTAAGTTCGATCCCCCAACGAATGCGGCCGCCATTCTGGGCGCCACGGGGGCTAATTCTTTTGTCCTTGCAGGGAGCGGGCGGACGTATAGGGGGGAAGGGGCGGGTAGTCAAGGATTTGGGCGGGGATTCGTGCCCCGCAGCATGCCCCACCCTCTACGTCATCGCCCGCCTTGTGCGCACTTGCGCACTGGGGCGGGCGATCCAGTACTCCGCGGCCGCGCGGCTGACCAGGGGGGCTGCGGCGTACTGGATGCCCCGGTCAAGCCGCGGCATGACAGCGGAGTGGGTGGAGGTAGGTGAGCGCTCCTGACGCCCCCCCGATCACCAAAACGGCAATGTTTGTCGCGCCTTACCATCACATAAAGGGCGTATTCGCGACCGAAGACTCCGGTGGAGTTCCCGGCTCGAGATGCCCGGACACATTGTTTGCCGCGGTTTTTGGCTTAAGTAACAACCGTCGCGCCCCGATTGGATTGTTTCGTGCTCACAACGTCCCCTTTTGCGCCAGAACAGCGCTCGGTCCGCCCGCGTTTTGCCGGCTGGCTGGCGGCGCTTTGCGGCCTGGTGGTGGCGTGGGGCGCTGTGCCGGCAGCGGCGCAGGGCAAGCTCGAGGCGCAGTATGAGGCCTCGCTGGCCGGCATTCCCGTCGGCAAGGGCGCATGGAACATCGACATTCAGGACGACGTGTTCTCGGCGGCCGCCGCGGGCGGCACCTCGGGGCTGCTGAAATCGTTCACCGGCGGGTCCGGCACCGGCGCTAGCCAGGGGCGCATCGTCAACGGCGCGCTGGTTGCGACCGGCTACCAGGCCTCCACCACCACCTCGAAGAAGACTGAAGAGATCCGCATCACGCTCGACAAGGGCAATGTGAAGGATTTTGCCATTCTGCCGGAGCCGCCGGTCGATCCGGATCGTATCGTCGTCACCGACGCGCATCGCCGCGGCGTCTGGGACCCCATGACGGCTTCGCTGCTGCGCGTGCCCGGCAATGGCGATCCCGTCTCGCCGGACGCCTGCCACAACTCGGCGCCGGTGTTCGACGGCCGCATGCGCTACGATCTGAAGCTCGATTTCAAGCGCATGGAGAATGTGAAGGCGGAGAAGGGCTATCACGGCCCGGTGGTGGTCTGTTCGCTCTATTTCGTGCCTGTCGCGGGCTACATCCCCGACCGCCCCGTGATCAAATACCTCGCCGCCCAGCGCAACATCGAGATCGCGTTCGCCCCCGTCGCCGGCACCCGCGTCCTGGTCCCGTTCTGGCTGAAAGTGCCGACGCCCCTGGGCCCGGCCATGCTGGAAGCCACCAGCTTCATCACCACGGCCCAGCCGCCAAGGGTGGCGAAGACGCAGTAAGCGGCTGCGGTGGTCCCGTTTACCCTCCCCTGGAGGGGGAGGGTCGATCGCGCGCAGCGCGAGCGGGGTGGGGTGATCTCTCCACACGAAGACTGCCCCTGCGGAGAGATCACCCCACGCCGTCTCACATTCCGCTGCGCTCCATGTGAGCCGACCCACGGGCGAGCTACGCTCGTCCCGGACCCCTCCAGGGGAGGGTAAGAGAGATCCAGCAATTTCAACCACTTCCCTACTGTGCATGGGGTTGTTTTCGCGAAAATGAGGTTGGTCCCCGCCGTTCCCGTCATGGCCGGGCTTGTCCCTGCCATCCACGACCTTCGCGCGCCACCAGAACGTGGATGCCCGGGACAAGCCCGGGCATGACGGGGAGCAAGGTCCCGGAATCCATTTGACTCCTCCCCGATTCTGATTCGACTCCGCGCCGTCCCCAACTTAAGGGTTTGCGCCATCGAAACGTCACTTGTACGGCGGCCGAAAACTCCATCTAGTTGCAGCCAACAAGACTCCCGCGACATGTTGCGTGAACGGAACATGACTCCAGAGGGAGTCAGCGATTCGGCCGCGATTCGTTCTAGAGTCGTTCCGAAGCTTAAGACCAACGGGAAAAGCGTCGCAAAGTGAGACAGTTGCGCGGGATATTGTTGGGTGCTCCCACACACTCCGCTGTCATGCTCCGGCTTGACCGGGGCATCCAGTACGCCGCGGCCTCTCGGCTTCGCCACACCGCCGCGGCGTACTGGATCGCCCGGTCCCAGCGCGCAATTGCGCGCAAGGCCGGCCGATGACAGCAATGGAGGCGGCGGCAGCGCAGCGTTCGGAGACATAGCTGACACCGCGGAGCCGCCGCACCGCCCCAGACAGCACTGACATTCGCCCAAATCGCCACTACCTAATCCCCCAGATGCCCTTTTCCTCCTCCCCTTTCGCTTCCGAGCGCGCGCCTTCCGATCGCGTGGCAGGCGCCGGCGTCACTGCGGTGCTCGGGCCGACCAATACCGGCAAGACCCATCTCGCCATCGAGCGGATGCTGGCGCACCCGTCCGGCATGATCGGCCTGCCGCTGCGCCTGCTCGCGCGCGAGGTCTACAACAAGATCGCTGGCCGGGTCGGCGCCGAGGCGGTCGCGCTCGTCACCGGCGAGGAGAAGATCAAGCCTAGGAATCCGCGCTATTGGGTGTCCACCGTCGAGGCGATGCCGCGCGACCTCGATGTCTCCTTCCTCGCTGTCGACGAGGTCCAGATCGCCAGCGATCTCGAACGCGGCCACGTCTTCACCGATCGGCTGCTCAACCGCCGCGGCCGCGACGAGACGCTGCTCTTGGGCGCCGCGACGATGCGCCCGATCATCGAGCGGCTCTTGCCTGGCGTGTCCATGATCACGCGGCCGCGCCTGTCGCAGCTGGAATTCGCCGGCGATCGCAAGATCACGCGCCAGCCGCGCCGCACCGCCATCGTCGCGTTCTCGGCCGACGAGGTCTACGCCATCGCCGAGCTGATCCGCCGCCAGCATGGCGGCGCCGCCGTGGTGCTGGGCTCGCTCTCGCCCCGCACGCGCAATGCGCAGGTGGCGATGTTCCAGAACGGCGATGTCGATTATCTCGTCGCCACCGACGCCGTCGGCATGGGCCTCAATCTCGACGTCGACCACGTCGCGTTTGCCTCCGACCGCAAGTTCGACGGCTACCAGTTCCGTAGGCTGACGCCGGCCGAATTCGCGCAGATCGCCGGCCGCGCCGGCCGTGCCACGCGCAACGGCACTTTCGGCACCACCGGCCGCTGCGCGCCGTTCGAGCCCGAGCTCGTCAATGCGCTGCAGAACCACACCTTCGATCCCGTGAAGATGCTGCAATGGCGCAACACCAGGCTGGATTTCTCCTCGCTCGGCGCGCTGCAGGTGTCCCTGAACCTCGCCCCCGGCCACGAGGCGCTGACGCGCGCCCCGGTCGCCGAGGACATGCGCGTGCTCGACCATGCCGCCCGCGACGTCGAGGTGCGCGATATCGCGCATGGCAAGGCGGCGGTGGAGCGGCTGTGGGAGGCCTGCCAGGTCCCGGATTACCGAAAATTATCGCCGGCCGCCCATGCCGAGCTGGTGACCACGCTGTACGGCTTCCTGATGCGGAAGGGCTGCATCCCCGACGCCTGGTTCGAGGCCCAGATCACCCAGGCCGACCGCGTCGACGGCGACATCGACACGCTGTCGGCCCGGATCGCGCAGATTCGCACCTGGACCTTCGTCGCCAACCGCCCGGACTGGCTGAAAGACCCCGAACGCTGGCAGGGGATCGCCCGCGAGGTCGAAAATAAATTATCGGATGCGCTCCATGAACGCTTGACTGAGCGTTTCGTTGATCGCCGGACCAGTGTATTGATGCGCCGCCTGCGGGAGAACACGAGCTTGAATACTGAAATCGGCAAGACCGGCGAAGTCATCGTCGAAGGCCATGTCATCGGCCGCCTCGACGGCTTCACCTTTGCACCGGATGCGGCGGAAGCTGGTTCGGATGCGAAAGCCTTGCAGGCTGCAGCGCAAGCAGTGCTCGCCGGCGAGATCAACACGCGCGCCGAAAAGCTCGGCAACGCGCCGGACGATCAGTTCGTGCTGACCTCGGAAGGCATCATCCGCTGGACCGGCGACGCCGTGGCGCGGCTGTCTGCCGCAGAGGACGCGCTGCATCCGCGCATCCGCATCATCTCCGACGAGCGCCTGACCGGCGGCCCCCGCGAGAAGGTGCAGGCCCGGCTCGAGCTCTGGCTCAAGACCCATGTCGAGAAGCTGCTCGGGCCGATGTTCGAGCTGTCCAAGGCCGAGGACGTCACCGGCATCGCCCGCGGCATCGCCTATCAGCTCGTCGAGGCGCTCGGCGTGCTGGAGCGCCCCAAGATCGCGAACGAGCTGAAGGATCTCGACCAGCCCTCGCGCGCGGTCTTGCGCAAATACGGCGTCCGTTTCGGCGCCTATCACATCTATTTCCCCGGCCTTTTGAAGCCCGCCGCGCGCGCGCTCGCCGCGCTGTTGTGGGCGCTCAAGCAGGACAATGTCGATCTGTCCTCGCTCTCGGGCGCGCAGCATCTGGCATCTTCCGGCCGCACCTCGTTCCCGGTCGACAAGGCGCTGCCGCGCGATGCCTATCGCGTGCTCGGCTACAAGCAGGCCGGCGAGCGTGCCGTGCGCGTCGACATTCTGGAGCGTCTTGCCGATCTGATCCGCCCGGCGCTGGCCTGGCGCGAGAACGCGTCCGGCGAAAAGCCGGCCGGCGCCTTCGACGGCCGCGGTTTTGTGGTGACGCAGTCGATGACCTCGCTCACCGGATCTGCCGGCGAGGATTTTGCCTCGGTCCTGCGCGCGCTCGGCTATCGCATGGAGAAGCGTCCGCCGCTGCCGGCAAAGCCCGTCGTGACCGAGCAGGTCTTGACTGAAACGGTCGCGGCCGAGACGCCGCCGGCTGAAGGCAGCGCCGAGTCCGCGACAGAGATCTCGACCGAGATCGCGGCGGAGGCCGTTGCCGGCCTGCCAGCGGAAGCCTCCACCGAAGCGGTCGCCGAGCCGGTCACCGTCGAAGATGCGCCCGGCATGGAGCTGCAGGACGAGCCGGCTCAGGAAGCCGAGCCCGTGCTGGAAGCCTCTCCCGAGGCCCCCGTCACGCCCGAAGACGCCCCCGGCATTGCGCCGCCGGCGGAAGAGCCCGCTGCGCCCACCGAGGCTGCCGGCCTCGAAGCCGCTCCGGCCGAGACGGCCGCAACCGAGGCCGCCGCGTCACCCGTCGCCGCCGCGCCTGAAGCTGCGGCGACGCCCGCCGAGCCCGAGCTGATCGAGGTCTGGCGTCCCGGCGGCCGTCACGAGGACCGCAAGCCGCGCCACGAGCGCCATCGCCACCAGCGTCACCACCATCAGCCGCGTCCGCAAGGAGGCGCCGAGGCAGGTGCAGCGAGCGCCGCGCCCGGCGAAGCAGCCGACGGCGCGAAGCCGGGCCAGCGTCATGGCGGCCATCGCAGGGACGGCGGCAGAGACTTCCGCAAGCCGCGCGAAGGTGGCGAAGGCGCGCCGCGCCCCGAGGGGCGCGACGACAGGAACCGCCGCTTCGAGGGCAAGGATCGCGACAACAAGGGCCGCGATCGCGACAAGGGCAAGTTCGGCGGAGATCGCGACAAGGGCCGTGACAACCGTGGCCGCGACCGCGACAAGGGCCGCGACCGCCAGGGCGGTCCGTCGCTGCGTCCCTACGCCTCGAGCGCAAATCCGCGCGAGCGCGATCGTCCGGCCGATCCGAACTCGCCCTTCGCCAAGCTCGCCGCGCTGAAAGAGCAGCTGTCCGGCCGTAAGGAGTAATCCCACGACGACCGAGCGGCAGCGCCTCGACAAATGGCTGTGGCATGCGCGGGTGGTGAAGGCGCGCACCTCCGCGGCCGAGCTCGTCGGGTCGGGCCACGTTCGCGTCAATGGTGAGCGCGAAAAGTCGCCTGGGCATGCGATCAAGATCGGCGACGTCATCACCGTCGCGCTCGATCGCACCGTGCGGGTGTTGAAGGTCACCGGCTTCAGCGAGCGCCGTGGCGATGCTGCCGCGGCGCGGGTGCTCTTTGAGGAGCTAAGCGAAGCGAAACGCAATTAATTGCGTTTCGAATTCAGTTCTTGGTCGATCAAACACACAAAGCCGTCATGATCGGGCCTTCCCGACCTTGCAGCGCAGGGCCATCCGCGCTACGCAAGCCGCGACTTTTAAAAGAGCTTTTCGGAGCGTTGGATGACTTACGTCGTCACTGAAAACTGCATCAAGTGCAAGTACACCGACTGCGTCGAGGTCTGCCCGGTCGACTGCTTCTACGAGGGTGACAACATGCTCGTCATCCACCCGGACGAGTGCATCGATTGCGGCGTGTGCGAGCCGGAATGCCCCGCCGACGCCATCAAGCCGGATACGGAACCGGGCCTGGAAAAGTGGCTTTCGGTCAACGCCGACTACGCCAAGAGCTGGCCGAACATCACCCAGAAGAAAGAATCACCTGCCGACGCCAAGGAATTCGACGGCATGGAAGGCAAGTTCGAGAAATATTTTTCTCCGAACCCCGGCTCCGGCGACTGAATCGGGCTCAAACTTAACCCTAATAGCGGCGCTTTCGTCGAAAACCAGCCCTCAAGACCCCTAAATCATTGATTTTTGCGGGAAATGTGCTATATTGGGCACATTAAGCCGAACCCTGTCAGCCCCGTTGGCCCCGCTGGGTTCCCGTGAAACCAAATGTCGAACAGGGGCGTGGCAGTTTCCGCGCGCAGGCTGTGTCACAGAAAACGCGTAAAAAGAGTACTTCAGCGAGGGCTTCCCATAAGGAGGCCAAAAAAGTCGCCGCGGCCAGCCGTAGCGCATCCAAAGGTCGGACCGCGACGAAGGCGCCGACTGCAAAGTCCTCGAAGAACAAAAGAAGCGCAATGCCTAACAAGACTGCCAAACCGGCCGCGAAAGCGACCGTTGCCAAGCCTGCTGTCAAGCCCGTTGCCGCCAAGGCTCCCGCTGCCAAGCCCGCCGCGTCGAAGGCTCCCGTTGCTGCTCCTGCCAAGGCTCCCGTCGCTGCCGCCAAGCCCGCTGTGAAGCCGGCGGCCGCTGCGCCGAAGGTCGAGGAAAAGAAGGTCGTGACCCAGCGTCAGGGCTTCAAGGCCAATGAATTCGTCGTCTATCCCGCTCACGGCGTCGGCCAGATCCTGGCCATCGAGGAGCAGGAGATCGCCGGCGCGAAGCTCGAGCTGTTCGTCATCAACTTCATCAAGGACAAGATGACGCTGCGCGTGCCGACCGCCAAGGTCGCCAATGTCGGCATGCGCAAGCTGTCCGAGCCGGCGCTGGTGAAGAAGGCGCTGGAGACGCTCAAGGGCCGCGCCCGCGTCAAGCGCACCATGTGGTCGCGCCGCGCCCAGGAATACGAAGCGAAGATCAATTCGGGCGACATCGTCGCGATCGCGGAAGTCGTGCGCGACCTCTATCGCTCGGAGTCGCAGCCGGAGCAGTCCTACAGCGAACGCCAGCTCTATGAAGCGGCGCTCGATCGTCTGTCCCGCGAGATCGCGGTGGTGCAGCACTCGACCGAGACCGAAGCGGTCAAGGAGATCGAGGCCCAGCTCGCCAAGAGCCCGCGCCGCACCGGTGCCAAGTCCGAAGCCGCCGAAGGCGAGGCGGATGCCGAGGGCGATACCGACGACACCGATGGCGACGACACCACCGTCGCCGACGAGGCCGCGTAAGCAGCTTCGTTCTGCGCAAGCAATCAAAAGCCCGGCCTCGCGCCGGGCTTTTTGTTTGGGGAATGTTTTCCAAGACAATGACGGAAGCTTTGTGCAAGAGCTCTCTCGACAAACTCGGTGTCGTCCCGGCGAACGCCGGGACCCATACCCCCAGGGAGAAGTTTGACGAAGACTAGTCGTTCGGTACGCCTACCGATCGCAACGATAGATTCCGCGGTATGGTCCCGGCGTTCGCCGGGACGACGAGAGGAGAGAGTCTTCGTCAAACGACGCGTGGCGGCTTACTTCACCGGCCGCTTCTCCAGCTTCCGCGCTAGCGTGCGCCGGTGCATGCCGAGCCTTCGTGCCGCCTCCGAGATATTGAAATCGGTCTCGATCAGGGTCTGGTGGATGCGCTCCCATTCCAGCGTCTTGATCGAGGTCGGCCGTGCATCGAGTGCGACCTCGGCGTTCCCTTCGGCCTTGTTGAAGGCGGCTTCGATATCATCCGTGTTCGAGGGCTTTGCGAGATAGTGGCAGGCGCCCAGCTTGATCGCCTCGACGGCGGTCGAGATGCTGGCAAAGCCGGTCAGCACCACGATCAGCATATCAGGATCATGCGTGTGCAGGAGCTCGACGCAGGCAAGGCCCGAGGCGCCGCCGAGCTTGAGGTCGACGACGGCGTGGCCGAAGGAGCGCTCCTCCAGCACGTTCCGCACGTCCTCGATCGAGGCAGCGAGCACGACATCATAGCCGCGGCGCTCGAACGAGCGTTTCAGCGTGCGCGCAAAGCCGGCATCGTCCTCGACGACGATGAGCGAACGGTCAGGCGTCAAAATTCCCTCCGATCGCGAGCGTTGCGAGCGGCAGCGTGAGGCGGACGGTGGCGCCGCGCTTCCTGTGGTTCTCGGCGGTCACGCTGCCTCCGAGCTTGCGTACGACGTTCACCACCAGGAACAGCCCGAGCCCGCCGCCAGCGCGGCCCTTGCTCGAGTGATAGGGCTTTCCGAGCTGCGCCAGCATCTCCGGCGCAAAGCCCGGGCCGCGATCGCTGATCGACAGCACGAGATTGTCGCCCTCGCGCTCGGCGACGAGTTCGACCCATTCCCGCGAGACCTCGTAGGCGTTGTCGAGCACGTTGAAGATGACCTGCTTCAGCGCGATGTCGGAGACGATAGCGACGTCCGCGCCGAAGGTGTTGACGAAGTAGAGCGTCCGCGCCGAGCGCGCGTCGCGCCACTCGTCGACCAGGGCGGTCACGAAGGCCGTCACCGTCGTCGGCGATGAGCCTTCGCCGCGTGCTTCGCCTGCCGAGACCAGGATCCCCGTCACGATCGACTTGCAGCGCTGCAGCGAGGTCTCCATCTCCGCGAGGTCCTCGGCGAGTTCCTGATCGGCGGCAAGATCGGGCATGCGGCGCCAATCGCTGAGGATCACCGAGAGCGAGGCGAGCGGCGTGCCGAGCTCATGGGCCGCGCCGGAGGCGAGCAGGCCCATGCGGACGATGTGATCCTGCTCGGCGGCATGCTGGCGGAGCGCGGCCAGATTCGCGTCGCGCTCACGCAAATTCCTGTTGATGCGAGTGACGAACACGACCAGCAGCACGGCGTTGAGAACGAAGCCCAGCAGCATGCCGGCGACCGTGAGCGTGTAAGTCTCGCTCAATGGGTTGGGCGGCAGATCCAGCGGGCGGTATGCCAGCGTCAGCCAGACAAAACTCGCGCAGGTCAGCGCGACCAGCGACCAGGTCGAGCGGGCATCGAGCAGCACCGCGCCGAGCGTCACCTGGAGCAGGAACAGCGAGGTGAAGGGATTGGTGGCGCCGCCAGAGAGGTAGAGCTGCGCGGTCAGCGCGGCGACGTCCAGCATCAAGGCGACCAGCAGCTCGTTGTTGGTGATCGCGGCGCGGTGGCGCACCCAGACGAGGCTGGAGACGTTGAGGAGCACCAGCGCGCCGATCACCGCGCCCATCCGCTCCAGCGGCAGGGGAATGCCGAGCCCAAAATGCACGCCGCCGATGGTCACGATCTGGCCGACCACCGCGGTCCAGCGCAGCTGGATCAGCAGCGCCATGTTCTTGCGGTTGGTCTCGTCGTCGGTCGGTGTCGTGCCGATCAGCTCGCTGCGCGCGTCGGCCTGCGATTGCAGCGTGACGGCCAGCCCGCCATGCGCAAGTGTCTGGGAAAGCGTCTTCCCGTCGTCAGGTCGGCTCGACGATCGTTCCAGCATCTGATCCCGTCCTGCGGGCGACGGCATCGAAGCCGCCGGCCGGTTCGTGGACGAAGCGTTTGCGGCGGAACAGCCCGCCGCCGAATGTGACGAAGAGTTTACCCGCCAGCATGAAAGCCAGGGCGAACCACGTCAGCGCGTAGATCAGGTGGTTATTGGGAAAGCTGACCACGGTCAATCCGCCGATCGGCCCGCTGCCGGATTGTGATCCGGCATCGGCATCGACGAAGAACGGTGCGACATCGTGCAGACCACGGGCCGTCGCAATCGCGGCGACATCGCGCGAATACCAGCGGTTGTGCTGGGGCACGTTGTTCCGGAGGAATCCGCCTTTCGGCTCGGTGATGCGGAGCAGGCCGGTGATCTCGACCTGGCCGTCCGGATTGCCGTCCCGGCGCGTCGATGCATCGCGCCGCTCGGACGGCACGAAGCCGCGGTTGACCAGGACCTGTGTGCCGTCGTTGCGCTGGAGCGGTGTCAGCACCCAATAGCCCGGGCCTTCCTCGGTGACGGCCTGGACCAGCGTCTCGCGGTCATGCAGGAAGCGGCCGGTGAAGCTGACATGCCTGTATTCGTCGTTTGCGGCGGAGACGGCGGGCCATGAAGCGGGCGAGGGGATTGGCTGGGCCGGGGCATGGACGCGCTGCTCGACGCGGTCGATCAGCGCCAGCTTCCAGGCGCGGCGCTCGATTTGCCAGACGCCGAGTGCGATCAGAAGAACAAAGGCCGTCAGCGAGAGGACCGTGAGCCACAGGGAGGGATGCGCAGCCTTGCCGTGCGCGCCGCTCGCCTTGCTTGTCACGGTCCTGACCTCGCTCACTTCATTCCGCTCATCTGGTGCATCGGCATCATGTTGCTGTTGAGGTGGCTCATCACCCACAGCGAACCCGACAGCGCGATCACCACCATCACGATGGTGAAGATCAGCGCCATCATGCTCCAGCCGTTCTCGGACGTCGTGTTCATGTGCAGGAAGTAGATCATGTGCACGACGATCTGCACGACCGCGAAGGCCATGATGACCAGCGCGGTGATCTGCTTGCTCGGCAGTGCGCCGCTCATCACCAGCCAGAACGGGATCGCGGTCAGCACGACCGAGAGCACGAAACCGAGCATATAGGTCGAGAACGAGCCGTGGGCGTGGCCGCCTTCGTGGTGATGATCGTCCGCGTGCGTGGCATGGGTATCGGTGTTCATCGCAGAACTCCCAGGAGATAGACGAAGGTGAAGACGCCGATCCAGACCACGTCGAGGAAGTGCCAGAACATCGACAGGCACATCAGGCGGCGGCGGTTGGCTTCGATCAGGCCGAACTTCTGGACCTGCACCATCAGCGTCACCAGCCAGATCAGGCCGCAGGAAACGTGGAGGCCGTGGGTGCCGACCAAGGTGAAGAACGCCGACAGGAAGGCGCTGCGCTGGGGCGTG
Source organism: Bradyrhizobium shewense (assembly GCF_900094605.1). GTDB lineage: Bacteria > Pseudomonadota > Alphaproteobacteria > Rhizobiales > Xanthobacteraceae > Bradyrhizobium > Bradyrhizobium shewense. Next base: position 21,609 of record NZ_FMAI01000010.1, read on the forward strand.
GCGCCTTCATGGATCATGTGAGCGAACTCGGTGAGCTCGATGCCGATGAAGGCGAGGCCGAACAGGCCGGTGATCGCCAGCCAGACTTGCGTCTGCGCGACCTTGTTCTGCTGCATGGTCAGCATGGCAAAACCATACGTGATCGACGACAGCAGCAGCATCGAGGTGTTCACCGCGACCAGGTTCAGGTCGAACAAGTCCTTCGGCGCGGGGCCTGCGGCGTAATTGCCGCCGAGCACGCCGAAGGTGGCGAACAGGATCGCAAAGATGAGACAGTCGCTCATCAGATAGATCCAGAAGCCGAGCGAAGTGCTCCAGCCTTCCGGATGCGGATGCTCTTCGGCGAGATAGAAGACCGGCTCGCCGGTTTGGGAGGGATTGACAGCGACAGTCATTTACCTGGCTCCGGCGAGCAGTTTGGTGCGCGCGTCCTCGGTCCGGATGACGTCTTCAGCCGGAATGTCGAAGTCGCGGTGATAGTTGAAGGTGTGACCGATGCCGACGACCAGCATCGCGGCGAAGCTCGCGGCGGCCAGCCACCAGATGTACCAGATCAAACCAAAACCCATTGCGGTGGCGAGGCCGGCGAGGATGATGCCGGTGCCGGTGCTGCTGGGCATGTGGATCGGCCTGAACCCGGTGAGCGGACGCTGGTAGCCGCGCTTCTTCATGTCCCACCACGCGTCATTGTCGTGAACGACGGGGGTGAAGGCGAAGTTGTAGTCCGGCGGGGGCGAGGAGGTCGCCCATTCCAGCGTGCGCGCGTCCCAGGGATCGCCGGTGACGTCCTTGAGCTGCTCGCGCCTGAGGAAGCTGACGGCGAACTGCATCAGCATGCAGAGGATGCCGAGGAGGACGAGGAAGGCCCCGATCGCGGCGATGACGAACCAGATCTGCAAGGACGGATCGTCGAACACGCGCAGGCGGCGGGTCACGCCCATCAAGCCGAGCACATAGAGCGGCATGAACGCGAGGTAGAAGCCGGTGACCCAGAACCAGAACGACAGCTTGCCCCAGAACGGATCGAGCTTGAAGCCGAACGCTTTCGGGAACCAGTAGGAGATGCCGGCGAAGGCACCGAACACCACGCCGCCGATGATGACGTTGTGGAAGTGCGCGATCAGGAACAGGCTGTTGTGCAGGACGAAGTCGGCCGGCGGCACCGCCAGCAGCACGCCGGTCATGCCGCCGACCACGAAGGTCAGCATGAAGGCGATCGTCCACATCATCGGCAGCTCGTAGCGGATACGGCCGCGATACATCGTGAACAGCCAGTTGAACATCTTCGCGCCCGTCGGGATCGAGATGATCATCGTGGTGATGCCGAAGAACGAGTTGACGCTGGCGCCCGAGCCCATCGTGAAGAAGTGATGCAGCCAGACCAGGTACGACAGGATGGTGATGACGACCGTGGCGTAGACCATCGAAGTGTAGCCGAACAGCCGCTTGCCGGAGAAGGTCGAGGTCACTTCCGAGAAGATGCCGAACGCCGGGAGAACCAGGATGTAGACTTCGGGATGACCCCAGATCCAGATCAGGTTCACGTACATCATCGGGCTGCCGCCGAAATCGTTCGTGAAGAAGTTGGTGCCGACGTAGCGGTCGAGCGAGAGCAGCGCGAGCACGACGGTCAGAACCGGGAAAGAGGCGACGATCAGGACGTTGGTGCAGAGCGAAGTCCAGGTGAAGACCGGCATCTTCATCATGGTCATGCCGGGACACCGCAGCTTGACGATGGTGCAGATCAGGTTGATGCCTGACAACGTCGTGCCGACGCCGGCGACCTGCAGCGCCCAGATGTAATAGTCGACGCCGACATCGGGACTGTAGCCGATGTTCGACAGCGGCGGATAAGCCAGCCAGCCGGTGCGGGCGAATTCGCCGATGAACAGCGAAGCCATCACCAGCACTGCGCCGCCGACCGTCATCCAGAAGCTGAAATTGTTCAGGAACGGGAACGACACGTCGCGCGCGCCGATCTGGAGCGGCACGACATAGTTCATCAGGCCGGTGACCAGCGGCATCGCCACGAAGAAGATCATGATCACGCCATGGGCGGTGAAGACCTGGTCGTAGTGATGGGCGTTGAGATAGCCTTCGGAGCCGCCAAAGGCGAGCATCTGCTGGCCGCGCATCATCAGCGCATCGGCGAAGCCGCGCAGCAGCATCACGATGCCGAGGATCATGTACATGATGCCGATGCGCTTGTGGTCCACGGTGGTGAACCATTCTCGCCACAGATAACCCCAGAGGCGAAAATAGGTGAGGCCGCCGAGCAGCGCGGCGCCGCCGAGCGCGACCACCGCGAAAGTGCCGACGACGATCGGCTCGTGCAGCGGCAGCGATTCGAAGCCGAGCCGGCCGAAGATGAGCTTGAGAAGATCAGGAGACATGCGGGGATCTCTTTAGGAGTCTGACTTCGGACGCAGTCCGAGGAAGAAGGACGAGGACTTGAGCGGCGCGAAGCTCGGCCGCTTCAGGCCGGCGCCGAGCAGCGGCGCCGTGTCGACGGGAGCCGTGATCGACGCCGTGGTCTTGCCCTGCGGCGCATCGGGCGTGCAGGTGCCGGCCACGAAGGTCGGCTCCGGCCCGAGCGGGGTGCCGCGGCGGGCGTATTTGTCGTAAGTGAGCGGCAGGATGTTGTTCAGGCCCTGATGGCCGTTGCCGCCCTTGGCGTCGATCGCCATCATCTCGCTCTGGCACATCTTGCCGGTCTCGACGCACATGTTGAGGATCAGACGGTAGAGATCGGAGTCGATCGTGCCGTAGCGGCGCACCGGCTCGTTCTGGCTGGGCTTTTCGAGCTGGAGATATTCGGCGCGGCCGAGCGAGCCGCCAGCGGATTTGGCGCTGGCGATCCAGGCGTCAAAACCCTTGTCGTCGAGTCCCCTAAAGTTGAAGTGCATGCCGGAGAAGCCGGCGCCGCTGTAGTTCGCCGAGAAGCCCTTATACGTGCCGGCGTGGTTCACCACCGCGTGGAGCTTGGTCTCCATGCCCGGCATCGCGTAGATCTGGCCGGCAAGCGCGGGGATGTAGAACGAGTTCATCACCGAGGACGCGGTGATGCGGAATTTGATCGGACGGTCGACCGGTGCGGCGAGCTCGTTGACGGTGGCGATGCCGTAATCCGGGTAGATGAAGAGCCACTTCCAGTCGAGTGCGACGACGTCGACCTCGAGCGGAGCCTTGGACTGGTCCACGGCGCGGTCGGCATGGATGCGGCCGAGCGTGCGATAGGGGTCGAGCAGATGCGTGCCCATCCAGGTCAGCGCGCCCAGGCAGACGATGATCAGTAGCGGTGCCGACCAGATCACCAGCTCGAGCTTGGTCGAGTGGTCCCATTCCGGCTCGTAGCGAGCGGCCGTGTTGGACTGGCGATAGCGCCAGGCGAACAGCACCGTCAGCGCCATCACGGGGACGACGATCAGGAGCATCAGGACGGTGGAGATGATGACGAGGTCGCGCTGCTGGGCAGCGATATCGCCGGCTGGCGCCAGCACGACGTAGTCGCAGCCGCTCAGCGCAGCAGCCAGAGGTAGTAGCGCCAGGATCTTGAGACGAGACACGGGCCGAGCCTTTGAGAATGAGTTTCTTTTGCGGGGCCAACGGGTAGCTGCGGCGCAACAATCCGGACATTGGACAATTTGTCCAATGTTGCAGTGCGGAATGTTGGGTCAGAGAAGGCCAGATTGCCCGGCGCCCGCCGGGCGGTCGGCTTTGGTTTTCAGGACGTTAAGGGCGCACGAATGGCGACGGCACAGACCCCCGCAATGGCAGACCTCCACACGGGCGAGCACGGCCACGACCAGGCCAGTCCCGGCGAGATCGCCATCGGCGTCATCATCGGCCGCACCTCGGAATTCTTCGACTTCTTCGTCTTCGCGATCGCCTCGGTGATCGTGTTCCCGCGCCTGGTGTTCCCGTTCGCGAGCGAGCTGACCGGCACCCTCTATTCTTTCATGATCTTCGCGCTGGCCTTCATGGCGCGTCCGATCGGCACCGTCATCTTCATGACGGTCGACCGTGCCTACGGCAAGACCGCCAAGCTGATCTCGGCGCTGTTCCTGCTCGGCACCGCCACGGTCGCGCTGGCGTTCCTGCCCGGCTATCACGACATCGGCGTTGCCGCGATCTGGCTGTTGGCGCTGGCGCGCATCGCGCAGGGTCTGGCCTGGGGCGGCGCCTGGGACGGCATGGCTTCGCTGCTGGCGCTGAACGCGCCGCCCTCCAAGCGCGGCTGGTACGCGATGGTGCCGCAGCTCGGCGCGCCGCTCGGGCTGATCGTGGCGAGCGCGCTGTTCGCCTATTTCGCCGGCAACCTCTCGGCCGACGATTTCTTCGACTGGGGCTGGCGCTATCCGTTCTTCGTCGCCTTTGCCATCAACGTCGTGGCGCTGTTCGCGCGCCTGCGCATGGTGACGACGGAGGAATACTCCTCGCTGTTCGAGACCCGCGAATTGCAGCCCGCGCGGATCTCCGACACTGTCGCGAGCGAAGGCCAGAACATCATGTTGGGAGCGTTCGCGCCGCTGGCGAGCTTTGCGCTGTTCCACATGGTCACGGTGTTTCCGTTGTCCTGGGTGTTCCTGTTCACCCGCGAAAGCCCGGTGCGCTTCCTGATCATCGAGATCGTCGCCGCCGTGTTCGGCGTCGGCGCGATCGTGCTGTCCGGCGTCATCGCCGACCGCGTCGGCCGCAAGTCGCTGCTGATGGGATCGGCGATCGCGATCGCGATCTACAGCGGCTTTGCCCCGCAGCTGCTCGATGCCGGCGCGTTCGGCGAGACCATCTACATGGTGATCGGCTTCATCCTGCTCGGCCTGTCGTTCGGCCAGTCCTCCGGCGCGATCGCCTCGAACTTCAAGCAGGCCTATCGCTACACGGCTTCCGCGCTGACCTCGGACATGGCCTGGCTGTTTGGCGCCGGCTTCGCTCCGCTGGTCGCATTGCTGCTCGCCACCAATCTCGGCGTCATCGCCTCGGGTGCGTATCTGTTGTCCGGCGCGTTCTGGACGCTGCTGGCGCTCTGGCTCAGCGGCCAGCGCGAGGCGGGCGACATGGACGCGGGGCGCTGAGGCTTACGCGGCAGCCACACAACAGCTGTCGTAGGGTGGGCAAAGGCGCATCGCGCCGTGCCCACCATCTCTCTCAATCGCAAAAGATGCGTGGGCACGCTTCGCTTTGCCCACCCTACGGCACCACCCGTTTCTCTAATCCGCCACGATTTTCACGCGATCGCGCACCTTCACCTGCGCGGTGCGATCGAGCCCGTTGAGGACGCGAAAACGCTCGGCGGGATGATCGACGCCGGCCATGCGGTGGGAGAGCGACTCCACGGTGTCGCCGGGCTGCACGGTGATGACCTTGATGCGGAGCGGGCGGGCGGCCTGGATCTCGTCCAGCGTCAGGCGGCGGAATGAATTGACGGTCTCCCGCGCGTTGCGCTCGCTCTCGGTCGACTTCTGCCGGGCCGCGAAGATGAAGCGATAGACGTCACTGCCGAAGCGCAGCGCGTAGACCTTGAACTGCCACTGGTCGCCCTTGGCGGCGGCGGACGCAGCCGGGAAGCCGTTGATGGTGATGTCTTCGGTGGACGCCTTCTCGACGCCCTCCATCCAGCCGGAGTTGAGGTAGTCGCCGAGCGACTGCTCGGCCGGCACGCGCACCACGTCGAAACGCATCGCCTGTGCGCCGCCCTCGCGCACGCCGATCACGGCCTGGGCGGTGTTGTCGAGCGTGAAATTGTCCGGCGCCTGGAAGGTGAAGCCGAGCTTCGGATGCAGGAAGCGGCGGCCGCGGACACAACCCTCGCTGGGGTCTTCGCCGTAGACGAGGTTGTCGATCGCAGCGAGATAGGTCTCGCGGTCGCGCTCGGCGCCTTCAGGCGCAGTATATTGCCGCGCAATGGTCTGCGCGTTCTGCACGCGCTCCGGGGTCGCCGGATGCGACGAGGTGAAGTCTTGCGCCCGCGGATCGAGCGAGCTCTTGCCGGCCTTCAGCTCGGCATTGCGCTCCATCGCCGAAAGGAAGCGTGCCGCACCGTAAGGATCGAAATGCGCCTTGGCGGAAATGCTGACGCCGATGCCGTCGGCCTCGAACTCCTGCTTGCGCGAAAAGCTCGCCATGGTGAGCTTGGTCTTGGCCAGCGCGAGCGCGGTGAGGTCAGGATCGTTGCTCATGTCGGTGACGACGCGGGTAACGATCGCGGCCTGGCGCGCCTGGTCCTCGCGCATCGCGGCGTGCTTGGACAGCACATGCGCCATCTCGTGGCTGAGCACGGAGGACAATTCCGAGGTGTCGCTCGCGAGCGCAAGAAGTCCGCGGGTGACATAGAGCTGGCCGTTCGGCAGCGCGAAGGCGTTCACCGCGCCGGAATTGAGGATGGTGACCTTGTAGCCTTGGTCGGGACGGTCGGACGCCGCGACCAGCCGGTCGACGGTCTTGCTGACGAGTGATTCGAGCCTGGGATCGTCATAGGTGCCGCCGTAGCTCGCCAGGATGCGCTCGTGCTCCTTTTCGGTGGCGGGGGTCTGCGCGACGGCCGGCTTCGGCTTGGGCATCGCAACGGTCGGCGGGGTCGCGGCAGCCTGGAACCGGCCCATGTCGCCACAGCCGGCGAGGGCCGTACCCAGCATGAGGCAAAGCGCGGCCGGCGCAGCCCGCAGGCGGCGGCAATCGCCCAGTCCGTGCCGTTCTAGCACCCCATTCACGTCGTCTAACCCGTGCCCGGCCGTTATGGCTTTACCCCAGTAGGCTCGTTTGCGCCCAGCAATTCAACCTGTCCCAAGAGACGCACATCGATACGCGGCCCCGTACTTCCCTCGACCCAGCCCCGGACTCGAATACGCTTACTTTCCAAGGACTTAAGGGTAATTCCAGCGCCTTCGAACGCCGGCAGCGTGCGCTTTGAAATAGTCACGGCAAAGCCACGTGTCCAGTTCCGTCCGAAGTTGAGGTAGGTCATTGCCCCAGCTTGCCGGACCGACAGGACTTTACCCTCGACCACCACAAAGCGCCCGATCCCCGCCAAAATATCGTCCGAACTTTCCGCGTTTTTTATGGCCGACAGGTCAGCCCAGCTGCCCTTTTTTTGGCGCCGCGCCTCGGCCTCCGACGTCATCAGGGCTGCCGCGCAGTCCTTGTCCGTGATCTCGGCGGAGACCATGGCGTCGCCGTGGGCGAGCAGCATGGCCTGCACGGAGGTGTCGCTCTCGCCAATGAAGACCAGCGCGCTTTGCCGGCCATAGCGGTCGGGCGTGTCGTTGCTACCGCGGAGTGTCACGTCGCGGCCGGCGAGCAGTGATGTCAGTGCCTGCTTCGTGGTCGCCGTCGTCTCGATCCCTGCGAGGCGGATCTCGCGGCCATCGTCGAGACGAACGCTGCGCGCATCGACGACCGCAGCGACACGGCCTTCGCCTTGTGCTTCGAATTGGCACGGCGTCGCGAACGCGGTGCGACCCGCGATGAGAAGAATTGCGACGGTGAGATGAAGCAGTCGCATCACGTTGCCCGGAGAGGTTGCGCGTTGTGTGCGAGTTGTAACGCAAACGTGGCGAACCGCGAAGGCTCTCGTAGGGTGGGCAAAGCGAAGCGTGCCCACGTCTTTTGCTCGTCGCGCCGACTCGTGGGCACGGCGCGAAGAGCGCGCCTTTGCCCACCCTACGGCAGTTCGCGTGATGCGTCGCTATTGCCTCGCATCGCCATTGTTTTGTTTCCGCCGTCGCGCTTGCGCCTTCTAACCATTCCGCTTTGCGGAAATCGCGCGCCGCAGCATGCGGCCTCTTCGCACCTGCGCTTGCTGGGCACTTGCGCATGCGGCATGATTGCGGCAACAGCTTTCGCCAAGAGCAATAACCAAGCCGCCATCAGAGTACGGCGCGATAAGGGAGATCGTTTTCCATGAAGACAATTTTGTCGGGCATTTTTGCCGCCGCGTTTGCCCTCAGTGCGAGCGCCGCCGCGCAGGCCCAGGACAAGGCACCTCTCAAGATCGGCGGCATCCTCGACATGTCGAGTCTCTATGCCGACATCACCGGACCCGGCAGCGAGACCGCGGCCAAGATGGCCGTCGAGGATTTCGGCGGCGAGGTGCTGGGGCGCAAGATCCAGGTGCTGGCGGCCGACCATCAGAACAAGGCCGATCTTTCCGCCAACATCGCCCGCGACATGCTCGACAATCAGGGCGTCGAGATGATCTACGACGTCGCGGCCTCCGCCACCGCGCTTGCGGCCGGCGAGATCGCCAAAGCGCGCAACAAGATCATCATCTTCAACGGCCCGGGCTCGATCCGTCTCACCAACGAGGCCTGCGGTCCCTATACCATCCACTACGTGTTCGACACCTACGGCCAGGCTAACGTGACCGGCCTTGCGGCCGTGAAGTCTGGCCTCGACAGCTGGTACTTCCTCACCGCCGATTACGCCTTCGGCCAGGACCTGGAGAAGGACACCAGTGCCGTCGTCACCAAGACCGGCGGCAAGGTGCTCGGCAGCGTGCGCCATCCACTCAACACGTCGGATTTCTCCTCGTTCCTGCTCCAGGCCCAAGCCTCCAAGGCCAAGGTGATCGGGCTCGCGAATGCCGGCGGCGACACCGTCAACGCGATCAAGCAGGCGGCCGAGTTCGGCATCACCAAGGGCGGCCAGAAGGTCTCGCCGCTGCTTGCCTTCGTCACCGACATCGACTCGATCGGCCTGGAGACCGCGCAGGGCTTGCTGCTGGCCGAAGCCTTCTACTGGGACCTCAACGACGACACGCGCGCATTCTCGAAGCGCTTTCAGGAGCGCGTGAAGCGGCCGCCGACCTCGGCGCAGGCCGGCGTCTACTCCTCCGTCACGCATTACCTGAAGGCGGTGAAGGCGGCCGGCACGACCGATGCAGCGACTGTCATGAAGGTGATGAAGGAGACGCCGATCAACGACTTCTTCGCCAAGGGTGGCAAGATCCGCGAGGACGGCCGCATGATCCACGACATGTACCTGTTCGAGGTGAAGAAGCCGTCGGAATCGAAGGTCCGCTGGGACGACTACAAGCTGCTCGCCACCGTACCCGGCAGCGAGGCGTTCCAGTCGCTGGAGCAGTCGCGCTGCCCGCTGGTGAAGAAGTGACGGCGTGACGTAAGTCACGACGTCATCCCGGGGCGCGAAGCGACCTACGGTGCGCAATCGCGCACCAGAGTTCTCGCTTCGCGAGCCCCGGAACGACGGAGCAAAACAACAACAAGGGAGACGCCCTATGAGCAACGACATGGTCCTGCAAAAGCTCGAAGGCGGGCTGCTCACCATCACCATGAACCGGCCCGAGCGGAAGAACGCGCTCAACCCCGAGATGGTGGCCGGGCTGGTCGAGGCAGCGCGACGCGCAGCCGATGATCCCGAGGTGCGCGCGGTGCTGTTCAAGGGGGCCGGCGGCTCGTTCTGCGTCGGCGGCGACGTCAAGTCGATGGCCGCGGGCCGCGCGCCGCTGCCGTTCGAGCAGAAGCTTGCGAATTTGCGCCGCGGCATGGAGGTCTCGCGCATCCTGCACCAGATGCCGAAGCCTGTGGTGGCGCAGCTCGACGGCGCCGCAGCCGGCGCGGGCCTGTCGATGGCGCTCTCCTGCGACCTCCGTATCGCCTCGGAATCCTGCAAGATCACCACGGCCTTCGCCAAGGTCGGCTTCTCCGGCGATTACGGCGGTACCTATTTTCTCACCCAGCTGCTCGGCAGCGCGCGGGCGCGCGAACTCTATCTGATGTCGCCGGTGCTCACCGCGAAGGAAGCGCATGCGATCGGCATGGTGACCAAGGTCGTGCCCGATGCCGAGATCGACGCCGCGGCCCACGAGCTGGCACTGTCACTGGCGCAAGGGCCGTCGATCGCGCTCGGCTTCATCAAGCGCAACATCAACAATGCCGAGCATCTGGCGCTGGAGGATTGCTTCGACGGCGAGGCGATCCACCACACCCGCTGCGGCGACACCGAGGACCACAAGGAAGCCGCAAAGGCCTTCGTCGAGAAGCGCAAGCCGACCTTCAGGGGCGCCTGACCATGGCGCCCTATATGCGGCTGCGGCAGATCTGCCTGGTTGCGCCGCAGCTCGCGCCCGTCATCTCCGACATCGCGGAGATCATGGGCCTCGCCGTGTGCTACCGCGACGGCAATGTCGCGAAATACGGCCTGGAGAATGCGCTGCTCCCAGTCGACACGATCATGCTGGAGGTGGTGGCACCCTTCAAGGGCGGTACCACGGCCGGCCGCTTCATCGAGAAGACCGGCGGCCGCGGCGGCTACATGGCGATCTTCTGCTGCAATGATCCCGACGAGCGTGGCCGCAACGCCAACGCGATGGGCGTGCGCACCGCCAACATGATCGACCACGCGCCCTATCACGGCGTCCAACTTCACCCCCGCGACTGCCGCGCCGCCTTTATCGAGTTCAACCACACCGAAGGCAGCGATGACATCTTGGGGGCTTATCCGCCGGCGGGACCGGACTGGCAAAAGTTTATCCGCAAGGATGTGACGCTGGCGCTGACCGGCGTGGAGATGCAGAGCCCTGATCCGCAAGGTCTCGCGGAGCACTGGGGCAAGATCATCGGCATTGCGCCTGAAGGTGCCGAGCTGAAACTGCCCAATGCGACCTTCCGCTTCGTGAAAGGCGCCATCGAGATCATGAGCGCGCTGGAGTTTCGGGTCGCGGATCGGGCGAGCGTGCTGCATGCCGCGAAGGCGCGGGGGGTTGCAGTGGCGGACAATGAGTTCTTGCTGGGCGGGGTGACGTTCCGCGTCAGTTGATCCCTCGACCGTTATCCGTCACCCTGAGGTGCTCGCCTTTTCGGCGAGCCTCGAAGGGCGAGGGCCACCGGCGGGGCCGTTCATCCTTCGAGGCTCTCTGCACGGTGCTGCGCACCGCGCGGCTCGCACCTCAGGATGACGGGGTGAGAGCTTGCGGCGGGTTTATGAAGCGCAATATGGAAACGCCCACCCATGCCGCATCCGCTCGACAGCTTCTTTGCGCCCGCCAGCATCGCGCTGATCGGCGCCTCGCGCGATCACGAGAAGATCCCGGGGCGGCTCTTGTCCATGCTGCGCAAGAACGAGTATTCCGGGACGATCTATCCGGTGAACCCGAACTACGCGGATATCGACGGGCTCGCCTGTTACAGATCGATCGGTGACCCCGGCGCGACCATCGACCTCGCCGTCATCATCATCCCGGCCCGTGCCGTCCTGTCCGCGCTCGAGCAATGCGCCGCCGCCGGCGTCAAGAATGCAGTAATCATCTCCTCCGGCTTCGCCGAGGAGGGAGGCGACAGCGCGGCGATGCAGGATGCGATCGCAGCGCTGGCGACGCGCACCGGCATGCGGATATCCGGGCCGAACGCCGAGGGCTTCTTCAGCCAGGTGCAGCGCGTGGCGGCGACGTTCAGTCCCGCCGTTGACGTCAAGCCAGGTGTGGTGCCGCTCGTCGCGACGACCAAACGGATCGGCATCGTCGCGCAAAGCGGCGGCATCGGCTTTGCCTATTATCATCGCGCGCGGGCCCTCGGAATCGCTGTCAGCTATGTCGTCAGCACCGGTAATGAATCCGATCTCGGCGCCGGCGAGTTCCTGGATTACATGGTGCAGGATTCCTCGACCGAGGTGATCCTGCTGTTCATCGAAGGCATCCGCGACGTCGACAAATTTCTGGTCGCCGCCCGGCGCGCTGCGGAGATGAAGAAGCCGGTGATCGTGACAAAGGTCGGACGCTCCGGCGCAGGCCAGCGCGCGGCGGCCTCGCACACCGCGAGCATGGCCGGCTGGTCGGCGGCCTATGACGCGGTGTTCGCCAAATACGGCTTCATCGTCTCCAACGATCTGGACGAAGCGCTGACGACCGCGGCGGTGCTCGCCAGCAATCCGCTGCCGAAGGGCGATCGCGTTGCCGTCGTCACCGTTTCGGGCGGTGCCGGCATCTGGGGCGCTGATACGGTGGCGCTGCAAGGCTTGCAGGTGCCGGAGCTGTCCGAAAAGGTCCAGGCGGGGATCAAGCAGTTGATGCCGTCCTATGGCACGGCGCGCAACCCGATCGACGTCACCGCGCAAGGCGTCACCTCCGGCGGCTTGCAGAAGAGCGTCGACGTCCTCACCGCCTCGGACGAGGTTGATGCGATCTTGGTCGTGCTGTCGCTGTCGAGCGAGGTGCGCAAGCCCTTCAAGGAAGAGGAGCTGACGCCGGTGCTATCGGCACAGCACAAGCCGGTGGTGTTCTATTCCTACACGGTGCCGTCCGACTTCGCCCGCCGTGAGCTCGCCAAATCCGGCGTCGTCGTGCTCTCGGGCCTCATCCATGTCGGCGTCGCGATGCGTCGGCTCGTCGACTACGCCAGTTTCAAGCTGCCGTCACCTGCGGATGCGACGCGGCTGACGGCACGCGACCTTTCTGTACGTCTGAAATCGGCGGTCCTGTCCGAGGCCGACAGCAAGTCGTTGCTCCGCGCCGCCGGCATTGCACTGCCGGATGAGGTGCTGGTGAGAGACAAGAGAGAGCTCGACGAAGCGGTCGCCCGCGTCGGCTTTCCCCTGGCGATGAAGATCCAGTCGCCTGATATCGCGCATAAGAGCGAAGTTGGCGGCGTGCGCGTCAACATCACCACCAAGGGCGAGGTGTTTCTGGCATTCGAGGCGCTGCTGGACAATGCGCGCAAGCACCGGCCTGGGGCGACCATTCAAGGCGTGCTGGTCGGCCCGATGGCGAAGCGCGGTATCGAGATCATCGTCGGCACGATGACCGACGAGACGTTCGGTCCCATGGTGATGGTCGGTCTCGGCGGTATTACCACCGAGCTGTTCCGCGACGTCGTCTACCGCCCCGTGCCGGTGAGCACGGAGGAGGCGGGCGCGATGCTGGCTAGCTTGAAGGCTGCACCCTTGCTGAATGGATTTCGTGGAGCGGCGAAGGCGGACGTCGTGGCTTTGGCGCAGTTGATCGCCGATATCTCCGCGCTCGCCGCGCGGCACGCAGCGGAGATCGCGGAGATCGAGCTCAACCCGGTGCTGGTGCACGCCGAGGGGCAGGGCGTGACGATCGTCGATGCGCTGGTGGTGGGAAAAAAGTAAGCCGCTAAAACGGCCGCTGTCGTCCCGGACAAGCGCGCCCTAAGCGCGCGCAGATCCGGGACCCATAGCCACAGGGAGCGGTTTGGCGAAGACGCGGAGTGACCAGGTTGCGCCACAACTTCTCCCTGTGGTTATGGATCCCCGCGTTCGCGGGGATGACAGGGGAGGTTGTGGTCGCGGTGGAGTGATACGGCTAGCGCCGCCGTGATCACCGCCCCTTAAAATTCGCCGCGCGCCGCTCTTCCGTGGCCTTCACGCCTTCTTTGAAGTCCTCCGTCGCGCGCAGCCGGGTCTGCTCGGCGAGCTCGTGATTGGTCGCGGCCATGACGCGATCGGCCAATCCTGCGCGCATCGTGGCGCGGGTGGAGAGCAGGCCGAGCGGCGAGCATTCGGCGATCTCGCCGGCGAGCTTCATCGCGGCGGCCTTGACCTGATCCTGCGGCACCAGCTCGTTGGCGAGACCCCACTTCACGGCTTCCTCGCCGGTGACGCGGCGGCTGGTGTAGAACATCAGCTCGGCGTTGTTCTTGCCGATCAGCTCAGGCAGCGTCGTCGTCAGGCCGAAGCCGGGATGGAAGCCGAGTTTCGTAAAATTCGCGGAGAAGCGCGCTTCCGGGCAGGTGACGCGGAAATCAGCGGAGACCGCGAGGCCCAATCCGCCGCCGATGGCGGCGCCCTGCACGGCGGCGACGATCGGCTTCTTGGCGCGGAAGATTCGCACGGCCTGGATGTAGAGATGGTTGATCGGGCCGAGATTGTCGGCGGGGTCGCCCTTCTTCTCGGCCTCGCGCGCCTCCTGCGCCTGCCGCGCCGGATCACCAAAGTTCGCGCCGGCGCAGAACGCCTTGCCCTGAGCCGAGAGAACCGAGGCGCGGATCTCGATGTCGCGGTCGAACTCGTCGAGTGCATCCGCGATCTGGTTGATCAGCGAGATGTCGAAGAAGTTCAGCGGCGGGCGGCGGATCTCGATGGTGCCGACGTGCCCGACCTTCTCGACGCCGATGTCTTTGTATGTGGTCATGATGATCCCTTGATGATTAGCGCAGGCCCAAACCGCGGGCGATGATGCCGCGCAGCACCTCGGTGGTGCCGCCCTGGATGGTGAGCTTCGGCGCGGTCTTGATGGCGAAGTCGAGCTGACGCTCCAGCGTCTCGCGGTTGGTCGCGGTCTCCTCGACGAAAGCAGCAAGGTCGCGCACGCGGTGAGGAAGCTGCTGCTCCCAGACCGTGCCGATGTCCTTGACGATGGACGCCTCGACCACCGGCTCCTTGCCGGCCTGCAGCATGCCGGCGACCGAGACCGACATGCGCCGCATGGTGTGGAGCTGCGCGACGAGACGGCCGATGCCTTCGGCGCTGCGCGTATCCGGGTTCGGGCCGACCGCGCGGACCAGCTCGGTCAGCACGTAATAAGTCTCAAGAAAGCGCTCGGGGCCCGAACGCTCATAGGCGAGCTCGCTCGTCGCCTGCTTCCAGGCGCCGTCGACCTCGCCGAGCACGTGATCATCGGGCACGAAGAAGTCGGTGAAGACGACTTCGTTGAACTCGTACTGGCCGGTGATCTGGCCGATCGGGTTCACCTTGATGCCCGGCTGCTTCATCTTCACCAGGAATTGCGTCAGGCCGTGACGGCGGTTTTCCTTGGTCGGCTGCGAGGTTCGGAAGATCGCGATCATGTAGTCGGCGATATGCGCCGACGAGGTCCAGATCTTGGTGCCGTTGATCAGATAGCCGCCATCGGTCTTGGTCGCGCGCGTCTTTGCCGCGAACAGGTCGGAGCCGGAATTCGGCTCGCTCATGCCGATCGCAAAGCAGATCTCGCCGCGACAGATCCGCGGCAGGATGTCCATCTTGATGTGCTCAGGCGCGTATTTCAGCAGCACTGGTCCGCTCTGGCGGTCGGCCACGAAGAAGCGCCGCGTCGGCGCGTTGGCGACGCGCATCTCCTCGGTCACGACGTAGCGTTCTAGGAAGGAGCGCTCCTGGCCGCCATATTTCTTCGGCCAGGTCATCCCCAGCCAGCCCTTGGCGCCGACCCGTCGGGAAAATTCGGGCGCGTCGGTGTCCTCGCGATTGGGCTTGTGCGGATCGAAGGTGCCGGCGGCGATCTCTTCGGCGAGGAAGGCGCGCACTTCCTTGCGCAGCTGCTCGCACTTCTCGGGCAGGCGGATCGGATCGAAACGGAGGGCAGCGGTCATGTGTTTCTCTCCCGGATCAGCGCGACGCCACGAGCGGCCACAATTCGTCGGCGCCGCGGCTTGCGACCAGCTTGCCGAGCTCGACGGCCCAGTGGCTCTCCGAGCCGAAATCGTCGCGCCAGGCCAGCGATCGCAGCGAGTAGCGGTGCAGGATGTGCTCGAGGGTGAAGCCGATGGCGCCGTGCACCTGATGCGCGATGGCGCCGCCCTTTTCCGCGGCTTCCGCGCAGCGGATCTTTGCCGAGGCAGCTTCGAGATAGACCTCGTCGTCGAAGCGCGTCGCATTCGCGATGGCGTCGGCGGCCGAGGTCGCAGCCGCAAGAGCCGCGGCGGATTCGCCGGCGAGACGCGCCAGATTGTGCTGCACGGCCTGGAATTTCGAGATCTTCTTCTCGAAGGCGACGCGCTCGTTGGAATAGCGCACGGAGATGTCGAGCATCGATTCCAGCGCACCGGCGATCTGCAGGCTGCGCGCGACGCCGCCCATCAGCATCATCGTGGTCTGGTCAAAGCCCTTCGGCGCGGCCTTGAGGGTGACGGGCTGGATCTTGTCGAGCGTCACGGTGTCGCTGTGGTCGTAGCCGACATTGAGGCCGGACTCGATCCGGACCTTGCCGGCATCGACCAGCGCGATCGAGACGCCGTCCTTGCCGTGCGCCAGCACCGCAAAGTGCTTTGCCGCCTTGGCAAAGGGCACACCGCGGGCGCGGCCGGAAAGCGAGCCATCAGCATCGAGGGTGATGCGGTCCTTCGGCGAGGCCGGCAGCACCGTCATCTCGCCCTCGGGCGATGCGATCTTCGCCTGCGCCAGCAGCCAGCCGGCCAGCATGGTTTCGGCCAGCGGAACCGCGACGGCGAAACGGCCGGCGGCGTTCAGCAGCGCAAAGCCGTCGGCGAGGCTCGCGCCGGAGCCGCCGAGATCATCGGGCACCCAGGACAATGGCAGGCCGGCTTCGCTCAGCGCCCGCCACAGCGGCGCCTGCCAGGAATCCTTCTTGTCGTTGTTGATGGTTTGCGGATCGGCGAGATCGGCGAAGATCTTCTCCGCAGTCTCGACGACGATGTTATCACTCTCCGCCACAGCGTTCCCCGTGTTTTGCCGTTGGCGCGTCCCGCCTCGTAGAGCGAACCGCGCAGGTCTTCTTGCGCCCGATGATCCGAAAAAGCCATGGCCCTGACAAGCGTTGATCGCAGGTCAACCTGCAGCGCGGGCATGGGGGCAAGGATCAATAGGAGGCTAATTCCGCTTAGCGGAGTTTGCTTGATTTGCAGGGCGCGGCAAACTCGCTAAACAAGGCCAGCGACTAAAGGCTCGCATCAGATACAGGGGAAGGAAATCCGGATGGCCAAAGACAGTCTGTGCGCAATCGTGACGGGGTCCGCATCCGGACTTGGCGCAGCAACCGCGGAAATCCTCGCGCGAAGCGGGGCGCGGCTCGTCATCAACTATTCCTCTAGCCAGAAAGAAGCCGAGGCCACCGCGGACGTCTGCCGCAAGGCGGGCTCTCCGGAAGTCCTGGTCGCGCAGGGCGACGTTTCAAAGGACGACGATTGCCGCAAGATCGTTGCGGCAGCCAGCGGATGGGGCCAGCTCGACATCCTCGTCAACAATGCCGGCACCACCAAGCATGTCGCCCATGCCGATCTCGACGGATTGTCGGCTGAAGATTTCCAGCGCGTGTATGGTGTCAACACCATCGGCCCGTTCCAGATGGTGCGTGCCGCGCGCAGCCTGCTCGAAGCCGGCGCCAAGGCCTCGGAGCGGCCCTCCGCCGTGGTCAACGTGTCCTCGGTCGCCGGCATCAGCGGCGTCGGCTCGTCGATCGCCTACGCCGCGAGCAAGGGCGCGCTCAACACCATGACGCTGTCGCTGTCGCGCGCGCTGGCGCCGCTGATCCGCGTCAACACGGTATGCCCCGGCTATATCGACACGCCCTGGTTCACCAAGGGCCGCGGCGAAGCCGGCGCCAAGCAGGTGCGCGACAGCGTGGTGGCGAAGGTGCCGCTCAGGGTCGCGTCGACCGCCGAGGACATCGCGCAGCTCGTCTGCTTCCTGGCGATGCCGGCCTCCAGCAACATGACCGGCGAGGTCGTGCGCATGGATGCGGGGATGCATTTGATTACCTGAAATCGCGTTCCAATCTCCGCTGTCATCCCCGCGAACGCGGGCATCCATAGCCACAGGGAGAAGTTTGGCGGGACTCCGGTCACTCCGAGTCTTCGCCAAACCACTCCCTGTGGTTATGGGTCCCGGATCGGCGCGCGCTTAGGGCGCGCTTGTCCGGGACGACACCGAGTTGGGTGATAGGTCGCGCCACAACGCGACAGGGGTCTACCCCTTGATCACGCCGCTCGCGACCAGCCGGTGCCAGATGAACAGCACCACCACCGCGCCGAGCGTGGCCATGATGAAGCCGGCACCCTGGTCGGGGCTGTAATGGCCGATCGCCTGGCCGATGAAGGTCGCGAGAAACGCGCCGGCGATGCCGAGGATGGTGGTGAGTATGAAGCCGCTCGGGTTGTTCGGTCCCGGCGCCAGCCAGCGCGCGATGAGGCCAGCGACGAAGCCGACGACGATGATCCACAACAGGCCGCCCATGCTCATGAGTCTGCTCCCCTTCCCGAAAGCGCGTCGATCAACGTCCGATTAAAGTTTGCCGGAGAGCTCATTCTCGGTCGGCAGCCGTCCGTCCGGCGTCAGATGGTCGATCACCCGCGGCAGATACTGGCTGAGGCCGTTGAGCAACTCGTCGCGCGACAGGCCGCTCTGGGCGGACAGGCTTTCGATCTGGTCGGCGCCGAGTGCGTTCGCGAGATCGCCCGGCGCGATCGGCTTGTTCTGGCCCTTGCCGACCCAGGAATTCGCGGTGTCGCCGTGGCCACCCTGCTGGAGCTGGTTGAGGAGATCGCCGAGGCCGCCGCTGAGCACGGTGCCGGCCGCGCCGCCCGCAAGCAGGCCGCCGAGGCCGCCTTTGAGCAGGCCTCCGAGACCGCCAAGACCGCCGCTGTCCGCGTTCACCGGCGGAGGGGCCGGCGTCGGCGACGGCTGCGGCGCCGTACCGGACTGGTTTGCGGTCATGTGCTTGAACGCCTTCCAGGCGAGCAGGCCGAGCAGCGCCATGGTCATCGGCGACATGCCGCCGGAGGAATTCTCGGAGCTGGGTGTAGAGGGGCCGCGCGGGCCGTTCTGCATGCCGTTGAGGACGTCGAGTAGACCCATGGTGCTCTCCTTTGGCGTCTCGTTCGGCGAGCGCTCGCCGCTGGCTGCCCCCGGGCCGAAAACATATGGGGCTCTCATGACGGTTACAAGGCGGATGCGCCGCGATGGGCAGCCGCCCTCGCCTCTGCTATCGAGGGCGGGTCGTTCAGGGAGCAAGGCGAGGTGATGACGGATCGACCGATCGTGGTGGCCGGCGCGGGCGCCATCGGCTGTTTCGTCGGCGGCATGCTGGCGGCCTCGGGCCGCCGTGTTGCGCTGCTGGTGCGGCCGCGGGTGAAGACCGAGATCGAGCGGTTCGGCCTGCGACTGACGGATTTCGACGGCTCCGAGACGAAGCTCGGCGCAGGGCAGCTCGCGCTGTCGGAGGACCCCGCTATCTTCCACAGCGCCGGCATCGTGCTGGTCACGGTGAAGAGCGCCGACACCGCCGATGTCGCGGATCAGATCGCGCAGCATGCGCCTGAGGATGCCGTCATCGTTTCGCTGCAGAACGGCATCGGCAATATCGCGGTGCTGCGCGAGCGTCTCGGTGGGCGCCGCGTGCTCGCGGGCATGGTGCCGTTCAACGTGATCGCGATGGGCGAGGGCCGTTTCCACCGCTCGACCTCCGGCGATATCCATGTCGGAGAGGACGCTGGGAAGACGGCCGCGGCGCTCTCGGTGCCCGGCCTCACGGTGCGCGCGAGCGGTGACATCACCGGCGTGCAATGGGGCAAGCTGATCATCAATCTGAACAACGCGCTCAGTGCATTGTCCGACATGCCGCTCGCCGCGCAACTGGCGAACCGCGACTGGCGCAGGCTGTTCGCGGACCAGATGGCCGAGGGGCTGGCCGCGCTGAAGGCCGCCGGCATCGCGCCGGTCTCGGCGACGCCAATCCCGATGAACTGGACGCCGGCCTTGCTGCGGCTGCCCGATATGATCTTCAACGCGATCCTGGGGCGGACCATGAAGATCGATCCCGAGGCGCGCTCCTCGATGTGGCAGGATTTGAAGCAGGGACGCAAGACCGAGATCGACTATCTCCAGGGCGCCGTCATCGCGCTCGCCGAGCAAAACCATGTCGAGGTGCCGCTGATGCGCCGCATTGTTGCGCTGATCAAGGAGACGGAGGCAGCCGGCAACGGTCCGCCGCGGCTGACGCCGCAGCAGATTCGCGCGGTGGTTTGAATGCAAGGAGGGACCGATGAAACGTAGCTTGATGATCGGGTTCGCGCTTGCCGCGCTTTGCGGCGCATCGACGCTCGCTCTTGCGAGACCGCCGACGGTCGTGAACTCGCCCGGCTATGATAGGCGGTTGCAGGAGAGCAGGTCGCAGTTGGGCAGTTCGCCGACGACTGCGCCGGTGGATGCGCCAACGGTCAAATCGAAGCGCGGCAAGAAGAAGCAACCGAACTGACACGTTGTGTGTGCGTAGGTGGTGCGACATCCTCAGTCGTCGTCCCGGACAAGCGCAGCGAAGCGGAGCGCTGATCCGGGACCCATAGCCACAGGATTTGGTTGGCGAAGACTCGGAGTTACCAGCCCGCCCTACAACCACTCCCTGTGGTTATGGGTCCCGGATCTGCGCTTACGCTTGTCCGGGACGACAGCGGAGAGTTATCGAGGGAGCAGCTCAGCCCTTCTTCGCCGGCTTGCTCGGGGTCGGATTGAACAGCTTCTTCAAATCGTTCAAGCTCTCCGACAGCCGCGGCCATTCGCAGGAGAATGAGCCTTTGGTGCACGCGCCCTTCGAGCGCTGACCGACGCTCTGCTGCACCTTCGGCCGCTCGACCGGCACGGGCACGCGCGCGACGTCGGTTCGCAGCGCGACCTGCTGGAGTTGCCGCGCCTGCAATTCCTGCTGCTCGCGCTGTTGACGGGCGGCGGCCTCGGCCGCTTCGTTGCTGCGGCGCTCTTTGGCGAGATAGGTCGTATAGGCTGCGTCGATCTTCTTCTGCTCCTCCGGCGTCGGATTGGGGCCGGCGATGTCGAAGGTGCGATCCTGCAGGAAGTCGTAATAGGAGTAGCCGCCGCCTGGCTTGCGGCGGCCGGCGAACTTGGCGTTGCAGTCGGCGAGTGCGGATGTCTTCTCGGACTTGGTCGCAGCCTTCTCGGCGGCGTCGGCGCATTCCTCGAAATCGACCGGCGTGCGTTTCCACCATTGCGCCTGGGCATGCGCGTGCGTCAGCAGGAAAAATCCTGCCGCGGCAACAAGAACCAGCGCCGCACGACGCAATGCTATCACGGACGACATTCTACGAGAGCATTCCTTGCAAAACTCAACCCGAACTGAGTCGAGCCAGATTTTTGCCTCTTTATCGCCGGCTTGTCACCCATGGAACTCGGGAATTTCATGGCTGGGATGCTGACATTTTGTGCTTGACGTGGCGCATGAGTCACAGCGCCGCCCCGGCGGGCTGCTACACGTCGCCTTGCGAGCGCCTCACCTGAGGCGGCGCCAAGAAAGACGCCAAGAAAACGAAATGGAAACGCCCGATGCTGCTGCCCCTGTGTGGAAGTGTGGTGCGACGCCGACCTCGCTGTCGTGGCGACTGCCGCGCGGCGAGGCCGCGGCCGTGCTCGACATTCTCAGGCCGGCGCTGGTGGTCGGCGGCGAGGCCGACTGGAACGCGCCGAACCGCCTCCCGGCGGATTTCGTGCCGGAAGGATTTTCGGACCAGGCGCTGACGCCGCCGGTGGCGCGCTACTGGAAGGCCATGACCTCGGGCGGCTCGACCGGCCGGCCGAAGGTGATCCTCGATCATCAGCCGGCCGTGACCGACACGGTCGCCGCGCCGCCGCTGAGCCGAAGCGCCGCAGCGATGGCTGGGAATCGCTCGGCGATATCGGCAGGCTGGATGCGGAAGGCTATCTCTATCTCGGCGACCGCCTCGCCGACATGGTGCTGCGCGGCGGCGCCAACGTCTATCCGGCCGAGGTCGAGGCCGCCGTCTCCGAGTGTCCGGGCGTGCGCTCCTGCGTCGTGGTGGGGTTGCCCGATCCGGAATTGGGTCAGCGCGTGCACGCCATCATCGAGCCGGAGGGCGACGCCGACGGCCAGGCGATCGCAGACGGCATGGCGGAGTTCTTGAAGGACAGGCTCAGCCGCTACAAGCATCCGAAAAGTTCGAGATTGTCGGCGCCCCGCCGCGCGATGATTCCGGAAAAATCCGCCGCACGCTGTTGCGCCACGAGTGCGCAACGTGGATGAAGGAAGGGCGCGCCTTCCGGATTTGGCCGGCAAAGGTGCGGGCGCACGCCGATTGATTGACGGAAGGAATCCAGGACATGACCATTACCATCGCAGCCAACAGCGTGCCGAAACCGCCGGCCGAGATCATCGAGGGCTTTCGCGGTGCGCCGACCTCGGTCATCTCAGACAATCTCGCGCGGCTGCCCGGCGCGGTCGGGCTAAAACCCTATCATCGCGGGGCTAAGCTGGTGGGCACCGCCTTCACGGTGCGCACCCGCCCCGGCGACAATCTCGCCATCCACCGCGCGCTCGAGCTGGTCGGCCCCGGCGACGTCATCGTGGTCGATGGCGGTGGTGACGAGACCCGCGCGCTGGTCGGTGAGATCATGAAGAACATCGCGCAGTGGCGCAAAGCCGAGGGCTATGTGATCGACGGCGCGATCCGCGATGTCGCGGCCTTCGCGGCCGACGACTTCCCCTGCTACGCCCGCGCGGTGATCCATCGCGGTCCCTACAAGAACGGCCCCGGCGAGATCAACGTGCCTGTCACGATCGGTGGCAGCGTGATCTCGCCCGGCGACATCGTGGTCGGCGACGAGGATGGCGTGGTGTCGTTTCCCGCCGCGGGCGCCGCGCCGCTGCTCGAAGCCGTCCGCGCCCAGGTCGCGCGCGAGGAGGAGACCATGAAGGCGATCCGCGAGGGCCGCTATCAGGGCTCGTATGGCAAGACTTGATCAGGCGGGGCTTAAGTCAAGGCAATGGCTGAACTGATCGAAAGCCGACGTCAGCCATTTGCTATTTTCGAAAGTGATTCACGACCCTTGTTTCGGCCAAAGTTCTCTCATGCTTTTTGGTGCTGAGGTTACTTTACATGATGAGGAATTACGCGATCGTCCTGCCCAGCTTCCTCCTTCTGTGGATGTCCGGAAGCAACGAGGTCAGCTCGGCGAAAATGCGCGAGGCCACCAACACTCATCCCACGCCGGCGATCGGCACTGTCGCTTTGACGGATGCAGAACGGCGGATGACGGAGGAGATTTATGCAAAAGTAACGGGGCTGTCCCAAGGTGAGGTGGGAAAGCGCTTCGCGGCAAGTGGAGTCTTGCGATGTCCCGGCGGAGCCAGCAGCGCTCAAGTCACCGGAGCGCGCGACGTGATCACGACGGTGGCTCACGCGTTTCGGGACGCTTGCAAGCCTCATACGTCACCAGAGAAGTGCATATTCGAATACTATTTGGGAGCAGAGAAGCGGATCATTCCCTTGTCGGCAGCTCTATGGATGGGCACCTGCGTCGATGCTGCACCGAGGCAGGGCAGCGTCGATTGGGCCGTCGCAAGACTTAGATTTCCCGCAGATGTGACGCCGTACGAAATTTATGAGCAGCCCGAAACTCTCGTGGAGCTGGAGCGTGTTCTGGCAGTTGTCGGTTATGATATCGAAGCCACAGGAAAGAGGGACAAGGACGGGCCGTTCAACAAGACGATCCAGGAGTGTCAAATCCGCGACGTGAGGGATTGGCAGACATTTGAAACGAACTGCGAGTTCGAGTTCGGGGCATCAGGGAGCGCCCTCTTTCGCCAGTGGGGCCGTCGAATGACTTTGCTTGGCGTCGTTTTCGGGGACTATCACAACGAAGAATATTGTCCACGAGGCGGCTGCGAGTTCAAGAGCCGGAAATGGTCGAGTTTGTTTGTGACCTTAAGGGGCGAGTTCAAAGATCGGCTCGTGGCCGCCGTACGTCAGTCGGCAGCAAGATGAAACGTAGAAGGGAAAATGACGTGAGCCAGAAGGACGAATTCCATCACATAGACGACACCAGCGACGGGCTGTTCCGCGAGCTCGCAGCGGGGGTGACCACGCGCATCTTCTCCGGCGAGCAGGCGATGCTGTCGGTGGTGACGCTGGCCCCGCATGCGCAGGGCACGCTGCACCATCATCCCGAGGAGCAATGGGGCGTGCTGCTCGACGGCTCCGCCATCCGCGTCCAGGGCGATGAGGAGATTGCCGTGAAGAAGGGCGATTTCTGGCGCACCCCGGGCAATGTGCCGCACACCATGCGCGCCGGCCCCGACGGCGCCAGGGTGCTGGACATCTTCAGTCCGCCTCGGCCAGAATACAAGAAATCGGGGTCGGGCTTCGGCACGACTTAGCGCCAAAGAGCAAAAAGCCAGGCGCTGAAAACAAAAGGGAGGGGACCATGACGATCACACGACGTACGCTGCTGGCTGCACCGGCCATTCTCGCAATGGCACCGGCAGCGGCGCAGGCTGGCAAGATCACGCTGGTCGTGCCGTTTCCGCCGGGCGGCTCGACCGATGCGATGGCGCGGCTGTTGCAGGCCAGCCTGCAAACCAAGCTCGGTCGCATCGTCGTGGTCGAGAACAAGTCCGGCGCGGCCGGCGCGCTCGGCGCGGCGCAAGTCGCCAAGAGCCCGGCGGACGGCACCTCGTTCCTGGTCACCTTCGATTCCCACGCTGTGATTCCGTCGATTCTCGACAAGCCGCCGGTGGATGTCGAGCGCGAGCTGATGCCGGTCCTGCTGATCGGCACCGCGCCCTACGTGATCGCTGCCGGCGCCGGCCGCCCCTACAAGAGCTTTGCCGACGTGGTGGCGGCCTGCAAGGCGACGCCGGGCGCGGTGAAATACGCCTCCGTCGGCATCGGCACGCTCGGCCATCTCGCGATGACCGTGCTCGGCAGCAAGGCCGGGGTCGAGATCATGCACGTGCCCTATCGCGGCGGCGGCCCGGCCATGAACGACGTGCTCGGCGGCCATGTCGATCTCATCGCGGGATCGGCCGCGCTGGTCGCCGCCCAACTCGGCACCAACATGCTGCGTCCGATCCTGCAGCTCGGCCGCGAGCGGCTGCCGGCCCTGGGGGATACGCAGACCGCGATCGAGGCGGGCTTTCCCGATTTCGAGACGCTGGCCTGGTGGGGCATCTTCGCGCCCGCAGGCACGCCGCCCGATATCGTCGCAGCCTTCGCGACGGCGTCCAAGGAGATCCTCAGCGAGCCCGCCACCGCCGCCCAGCTCAAGGACACCCAGCACATGACGCTGCTGCTCCAGGACGGTGCCGCCTTCAAGAGCTTCTTCGACAAGCAGGTCGCCTATTGGGGCAAGGTAGTGAAGGACAACAATATCAGGGCATAGGGCCGCCGCTTCATGCCCCCCGTAGCGGCCGTGCGAAACTGAGCTCATGGCCGTCGGGGTCGGTGAGATGGAAGTAGCGCTCGCCCCATTCGGCATCGCGCGGCGTGGTCGACGGCTGCCACCCGGCAGCGCGCGCCTGCGCGTAGGTCTCGTCGACATCGGCCACGTAGAAGATGACGCGGCCCCACCAGGACCAGCGCTTGTCCTCCGGCTGCGCAGTCAGGTTGAGATAGCCGCTGCCGGCGCGAAAGCTCGTGAATGCGGCGGCTTCGCCACCATACAAGAGCTCGAACCCCAGCGAGCGGTAGAAGTGCACGGCGCGCGCCATGTCATGGGTACCGAGCGTGATGGCGCTGATGCTGTCGATCATATGAGCTGCTCCGTTGGGAGGGCCCTGGAAGCATAGCCGCCCCGTTCAGGTTGACGATGGTCTGGCCCCTGACGGCTGGCGAACCGCATTTTGCTCTGCTATGACGGGATCGAACCCGTACCCACGGGTTCCGCGGTCCCGTAGCTCAGCCGGATAGAGCGACGGTTTCCTAAACCGTAGGTCGGAAGTTCGAGTCTTCCCGGGATCGCCATTTTTCGAGAGTTTGCGCGTCACCACGCGCGCAGTGCCGGTATCCCCATCAATAGATTTCTATCGTGACGTGTGCCGACAGCTGGCTAAAATACGGCGGGTGCAGGGACCTTTGGATGGCGGATTCATGGTACTACGCGGAGGGCGGGCAGCGGCGCGGCCCGTTCTCGATTTCTGAACTCCTTCCGCTCCTCGCTGGTATCGCCGATCCTCGGCGTGTGCTGGTCCGGCGACACGGCTTCGAGAATTGGAAGCCGGCCGGGGAGGTGCACGAGATCACGCAGCAGCTCCTTCAATCGCCGCCGCCAAGCCCGGCATCCCCGCCGGTTGAGGTCATTCGCGAGCCGGCCGTTCCCGCAGAAGACGCCGCTTCATTTAACGACGTCCAGCCAGAGATGACCGGCATCAGCGGCTGGCTCGGCCTTCTGGCCTTCGGCCAAATGATCGGCATCGTGCGCTTGGTCGTCAATACCGCGCAATATGTGCAGTCGATCTCCAGCGAGACCTGGGTGCAATTCTCAATCGTATTTTGGGGCGAGATAGCGATGAACGCCGCGCTGATCGGTCTCGCAATCTGGACGGCGGTGCTCCTGTTCATGCATTCCCGCAGATTTCCAGCGTTCTTCATCGTGCAGATGATCTGTGCGGTACTGATGCCGTTGATCGATCTGGTTTGGGCCGCATCGATCTTTTCCATCGGCTTGAACCGTCCGTTCGGTGATTTTTTCACTATCGAACCCCTTCAAGTCGCACGAATGGTCGTCGGTGCGATCAGTGCCGCGATTTGGATATCGTACGTCCTTCGCTCCCGCAGAGTCGCGAATACGTTCACGGAGTAAGCCGTCACGCAATCCGCTGGCCCGTCAAGCCGAACGGACAGGACGCCCGCTGATTTGCTCGGCTGGTGTGAAAATTGCTAACAGAAGCGGCCGGGCTGGAAGGGCACCCTTCCAGCCCGGTCCATTCCTGTCCTGCTACCCCCGGAGACCATGATGCCTTTTGACCTGATCCTTCGCGGCGGAAGGGTCGTTGACCCCTCCCAGAAGCTCGATGCCGTGACGGATGTCGCCTTTGCCGGCGGCAAGGTGGCGGCGGTCGGCAGCGGGCTCAAGGCGGATCCGGGCACCGAGGTGCGCGACGTCTCGCGTTATATCGTGACGCCCGGGCTGATCGATCTGCACACCCATGTCTATTGGGGCGGCACCTCGCTCGGCATCGATGCCGAGGAATTCTGCCGGCTCTCCGGCGTCACCACGGCGGTCGACACCGGCAGTGCGGGGCCCGGCAATTTCGCCGGCTTCCGCAAGCATGTGATCGAGCCGAGCCAGGTTCGGATCCTCGCTTATTTGCACGTTTCCCATGCCGGCATCTTCGGCTTCTCGCACCGGATCATGGTCGGCGAGAGCGAGGAGTTGCGGCTGATGAATCCGATCGAGGCGGCCAAGGTGGCCGATGCCAACCGCGATCTTATCGTCGGCATCAAGGTGCGCGTCGGCTTGCACTCCTCGGGCACGTCTGGGGCAGTACCGCTCGACATCGCGCTCGAGGTTGCCAACGAGGTCGGCATGCCCCTGATGGCGCATATCGACCATCCGCCGCCGAGCTATGAGGAGGTGCTGGCGCGCCTGCGGCCCGGCGACGTGCTCACCCATGCGTTCCGCCCTTTCCCGAACACGCCGGCGACCGCGCAAGGCACGGTGAAGAAGGCGGTGCTGGACGCGCGCGAGCGCGGCGTGCTGTTCGACATCGGCCACGGCAAGGGTTCGTTCGCGTTCAAGACCGCGCGTGCGATGCTCGCCAACGGCTTCTATCCGGACACCATCTCCTCCGACATCCACCAGCTCTGCATCGACGGCCCCGCCTTCGACCAGGTCACGACGATGTCGAAATTCCTGTGCATGGGCATGGAGCTGTCGGATGTGATCGCGGCCTCGACGGTGAATGCCGCGATGGCGCTGCGGCGCCATGAACTCGGCAGCCTCAAACCCGGCTGCGTCGGCGACGCCACGCTTGTTACGGTCAAGCAAGGCCAGTTCGACTACGAGGACGTCGTCGGCGAGCACCTGATCGGCGACCGCAAGATCGTGTCCGAAGGCGTCGTCATCGGCGGTCGCTGGTGGCATCCGAACTGAGGCGGCGCTCACTTGTGAGCGTCGCCACGGGATTCACCTGTCAGTCGCGTCCCGCTTCCATGATCGCTTTGGCGAGCCGCGCCGGATCGGAGAAGCACAGCTCGTGGCTTCCCGGCACTTGCACCAGGCGGAACAGGCCGAGCTTCTCCGACAGCCGCGGGTGCCAGGGATGGCTGTGCGGCATCGCGATGTCTTCGGTGCAGTTGATGTAGGATTTGGCCAGCGGCATCTCGGCTGGATTGGTCTTGAGCGCGATCTTGTCGGTGAAGGTCGCCAGGGGATGCGGGTTGAGCACGTCGTAGGCCTTCTGCGCCAGCTCGAGATCCGCATCGTTGATGAAGGCCTCGCGCCAGACCGGGAAAGGCAGGACCACCGAGCCGTCGCCGCGCTCGGCCGCGATCGCGTCGAATAGCCCGATATAATGCGGCGGCACCATGTCGTTGAGACATTCGCCGTCGTTGGGCACGAAGGCATTCCAATAGACCAGGCGGCGGATGCGTTCCGGTGCCAGGTCGGCGACGCCGGTGATGACCATGCCGCCATAGGAATGGCCGAGCAGGATGACGTCCTTCAGATTGTTCTCGGCAAGATAGTCAGCGATCGACTGGATCGCTTCCTTCAGCCCGGTCGTCTTGGCATCGCCCGGACGGTTGCCCTTGATGGTGGGGGTATAGACCTGATGGCCCGCCGCGCGGATGGCTGCGGCGACAGGCTCGAACTCGGTGCCGGTGTGCCAGGCGCCGTGGACGAGAACGTAGGTGGACATGTTGTGGCTCCTCCCGAGGATGTGGTTAGATCGGCGCATGATGGTCTTGGCGGGGCAATGTGGCCGCGCGGCAAATCTGGACCGGTAACGAAATTCGTTGCTTGGCTGGGAGTGAACCGGATTGGTCTCGGAGTGAACCGATGCAGCAGATCGAGGGCGCCGTTCCGTCACGCCAATCGGCCTGGGACACCGCGGGCGTCCGGCCGGCGGAGCAATTCGCCTATTATCGCGAGGCGATCTGCCAGGCCTTCATGAATCTGACGCCGGAGCCGGCCGCGGCAGCCGGCTTTCCCGCCAGCGTCGAGCACGTCCGTCTCGGCGACGCCGCAATCAACCGCGTCAGCTTTCCCGAACACGTGGTGCGCCGTTCCGCAGCCGACATCGCGGCGTCCGACCGCAGCTGCTTCTATCTCAATCTGAAGCTGGCCGGCCGCTGTCGCATCCAGCAGGGGGACCGCGAGATCAGCCTGTCGCCCGGACAGGTCGGCATCTTCGACAGCGATCGGCAGTTTGCGCTTCTGCACGATCGTGGTCCGCAATTGCGCGTCGCCTCGTTCTGGGTGCCGGCAGAGGCGTTGCGCGAACGGCTGCCCGCTTCGTTCGATGTCGCTGCGGTGCGCGTGTCCGATGATCCCTTCGTCGGCCATCTCATCGTCGAGACGGCGCGCACGCTCAGCGACGGCGCGCTGCGCATGACCGAGGACGAGGGCGTGCTGCTGTTTCGGGCGTTGATCGAGCTGGTCGCCGTGAGCCTGTCACGTCGCAGCCGGGCAGGTGCTGCCGAGTCGGAAAATCTCGCCGATACCACCACGCTGGCCTTGAAACGTGCCATTCACCGGCGGCTCCGCGAGCCCGGGCTTGCGGTTGCCGATGTCGCCGATGCCGTGGGCATCAGCGAGCGCTACGTGCATAAACTGCTGGCGCGATCGGGCTCCAGCTTCACCGAATACGTCATCGACCATCGGCTCGACGGCGCGGCCAGGGATCTCAGGGATGCTGCGATGGCGGATCGTGCGATCGGCGCCATCGCGTTCGACTGGGGCTTCTCGGACCTGTCGCACTTCACGCGGCGCTTCAAGCAACGCTTCGGCTGCCGGCCGCGTGACTGGCGTGCGCAATGAATCGGGCTACAGCGACCTCGCGATCAGCAGCTTCATGATCTCGTTGGTGCCGCCATAGATCTTCTGGATACGGGAATCGATGAAGATGCGCGAGATCGGATATTCCTGCATGTAGCCGTAGCCGCCGAACAGCTGGAGACATTCGTCGGCGGTCTCGACCTGCTTCTCCGAGCACCAGTATTTCGCCATCGACGCCGTGACGGTGTCGAGATCCCCGGCGACCAGGCGCTCGATGCACCAGTCGACGAAGACGCGCGCGATCATCGCTTCGGTCTTGCGCTCGGCGAGCTTGAAGGCGGTGTTCTGGAAATCCATCAGCGGCTTGCCGAACGCCTTCCGCTCCTTGGTGTAGTCGGTGGTGAGCTTGACCGCGCGCTCCATCGAGGCGACGGCGCCGACCGCGAGCGCAAGGCGCTCCTGCGGCAATTGCTGCATCAGCTGGACAAAACCCTGGCCTTCCTCCTTGCCGAGCAGGTTCTCGGGCGGCACGGTGACGTTGTCGAAGAACAGCTCCGAGGTGTCGGAGGCGTGCAGGCCGATCTTGTCGAGGTTGCGCCCGCGCTTGTAGCCGTCTGCGCCTGCGGTCTCGACCACGATCAGCGAAATGCCCCTGGCGCCGACGTCGCCGGTGCGCGCGACCACGATGACGAGATCAGCGGCCTGGCCGTTGGTGATGAACGTCTTCTGGCCGTTGATGACGTAGGAATTGCCCTGCTTCTTCGCCGTGGTCTTGACGGCCTGCAGATCCGAGCCGGTGCCGGGCTCGGTCATGGCGATGGCGCCGACCATCTCGCCCGAGGCCATTTTGGGCAGCCAGCGCTTCTTCTGCTCTTCCGAGCCGTAATTGAGGATGTAATGCGCGACGATGGCGCTGTGCACGGAGACGCCGGTCGTCATCTCCGGCACCGTGCTTTCGAGATCGTCCAGCACGGCGGCGTCATAGGCGAAAGTGGCGCCCAGCCCGCCATATTCCTCCGGCACGCTCGCCAGCAGCGCGCCCATCTCGCCGAGCCCGCGCCAGGCGAAGCGGTCGACCATCTTCTGCTCGCGCCATTTCTCGGCATGCGGCGCCAGGTCCTTGGCGAGGTATTTCCGGAACTGGTCGCGGAAGACGTCGAGCTCTTCGGTCATCCAGGAGGAGCGGTAGGACATGGTTACCTCGGTTGATGCGCAGTTCCGGCTTGGTAGGCTAGTCTGCGGCGGCAATTATTGTGTTTTCAGGCTGCGCCGGTGACGCTACCAAGGCGGCCGGAAACGCGTCTGTCGGGATGATCGATTGTGGCTGTCAAAACTCAAGAGCTCAAGCTCGCCATCGAGGACATCGGCGCTGTCTCAGCGATCTTGACGCAGCCGGACCATGCGAGCGCCTGTTACGTGATGGCGCATGGCGCAGGCGCCGACATGCGTCATTCCTTCATGGAGAAGGTCGCGGAGGGTCTCGCGGGCCGCGGCATCGCGACGTTCCGCTTCAATTTCCTGTACATGGAGAAGAAGCTGGGGCGTCCGGACCAGCCGGCAGTCGCGCACGCCGCCATCCGCGCGGCCGTCGCGGAGGCGGCGCGGCTTTGTCTCGGGTCGAAGCTCGTCGCCGGCGGAAAGTCGTTCGGTGGGCGCATGACATCGCAGGCGCAGTCCAAGGCGCCGCTGCCTGGTGTGGAGGGGCTTGCCTTCCTCGGTTTTCCCCTGCACGCGGCCAAGAAGCCGTCGGCCGAACGGGCCGAGCATCTCGCGGGCATCGCCATCCCCATGCTGTTCCTGCAAGGCACGCGCGACGGGCTTGCCGATCTGAGCTACCTGAAACCTGTCGTCGAGAAGCTCGGCGCGAAGGCGACGCTCCACGAGGTCGAAGGCGGCGATCACTCCTTTGCGGTGCTGAAAAAGTCCGGCCGGACGAATGAAGGGGCGCTCACAGAGGTGCTCGACACGCTCGCGGCCTGGATCGACAAACTCGCTTAGAGCGTGACGGCCTGAATCGAATGGAGTTTGGCTAACAGCAGTACTCTCTCCGTTCCCTTCCCCCTTGTGGGGGAGGGGCAGGGAGGGGGGTGCCACACGGGGACTCTCTCCATCGTGCGCCCGTCTTCGACGACAACAATGGACACCTTTTGCTGGGCTACCCCTCTCCCTAGCCCTCCCCCACAAGGGGGAGGGAACGCATCTCGATCGAGGCGCGAGTGAGACTCCCATCACGCCTCAAGGCTCACGCCGCATAAAGCCCCTTGTCACGCGCCTTCTGGATCGCGAGCGCGGCGATCAGGTCGAGCGTCGGTGTCGACAGGCCGGCGGTGCGCGCGAAGGCGGCGGGCGCCTTCACCAGCACGTCGATCTCCATGGCGCGGCCAAGCTCGTAATCCTGCAGCAGCGATGGCTTGTGATTGGGGGCGGGTCCGCTCCGCGTCACGCGCTTGACCTCGGGGATGAAATGCTGCGCGATGTCGTTGGCCTCGTTCAGCATGCGCGGGATGACCTCCGCAAAGGCGGCGTCGTCGCGCACGCCGCGTGCGGTCTGGCCGGTGAGCAGGCACAGCACCGACAGCGACATGTTGGTCAGCAGTTTTGACCAGATCGCCTCGCGGATTTCCGCGACCGGCGGTGATTCCAGCCGCGCGTCGTTGAACACGTTGCGAAGCTTCGTGATGCGCTCGCAATTGCGGTCGTCGCATTCGCCGATCAGCAGGCGGTTGCGGTCCGGGGTGAGGTTGTGCACCACGCCCGGCGCCGTCACCTCGTTGGAGGAGAAGACGACGCCGCCGATGATCCGCTCCTTCGGGATGCAGGCGCGCAGGCGTCCGCCGGGGTCGAGGAAGGAAATGTCCGGCGGTGTCGGATGCCGCGGCGGCAGGCCGATACCGTACCACCAGGGAATGCCGTTCTGCGCGAACACGATGGCGGTGTCGTCTTGCAGCAGCGGCTTGATGCTGGAGATCAGCCCCGTCAGCGCGGTCGCCTTCAGCGTGGAGATCACGACGTCCTGCGGGCCGAGCTGGGCCGGATCCCCTGATGCGTTCACCTTGGCGGAGACCTCGGAATCGCCGACCCGCAGCTTAAGTCCGCCCGCGCGCACCGCCTCCAGATGCGCGCCCCGCATCACGCAAGAGACCTCATGGCCGGCGCGCGCCAGCCGTACCGCAATGTGGCTGCCGACGGCGCCCGCGCCGAAAATGCAGATGCGCATGTTGATCCCGTCCCTGATCCCTTGGTGCCATCAGGCGGCAGCATGACACAAGCCGCCATGCGATGGACGCGGCTGCCCTACGCCGGAAAGATATGGATCAAGGCGCGCGGCCTCGGCCATAGTGCGCGGCAAACAACCGGAGGATCGCCGATGACCGCCAACCCCGTCCTGTGGACCCTCGATGAGCGTGGGGTTGCGACCGTCACGTTGAACCGGCCGGAAGTCAACAACGCCTATGACGGCGCGCTGATCGCGGGCGTGCTCGCGGCGATGGACGATCTCGGCAAAAAGTCGAATCTTCGCGTCGTCGTGCTGAGGGGTAACGGCAAGCATTTCCAGGCCGGCGCCGACCTGAAATGGATCAACGGCGTGCGGCCGCAATCGGCAGAGGCGAACGAGGCGGCCTCGCGCGCGACCTTCGAAGCCGTGCAGCGGCTCAACACGCTGCCGATCCCGACCGTGGCTCTGGTGCAGGGCGGTTGCTTCGGTGGCGGCACCGGCGTGATCGCAGGCTGCGACGTCGTGATCGCCGCGGACAACGCCCTGTTCTCCATCACCGAGGTGCGCTGGGGCCTGACCGCCGCGATCATCATCCCGCAGCTCTGCGACGCCATCGGCGTCCGGCAAGTGCGGCGTTACGCGCTGACCGGCGAACGTTTCGGCGCCGAGGACGCTCGCCGCATCGGCCTCGTGCATGAGGTGGTGCCGCTCGCCGAACTCGAAGCCGCCGGAGCCAAGGTGGTCGAGCAATTGCTCGCCAACGGGCCGGAGGCGATGGCCGAGACCAAGAAGCTCGCGCTGGAGAGCTCGTTCGGCGGCATGGCGGTGGACGATGCGGCGTATGCGCGGCTCGTGCACCTGCATTCACTCAAGCGCCAGAGCGCGGAGGCTGCAGAAGGGCTGGCCTCGTTCGCCGAGAAGCGGGCAGGGAATTGGGGTGGTGGGAAAGGTTGAGCGTCAGCAGCCGCGGCAGATGTTGTTGATGCTGCGATAGACGGCGTCGTCGTCCTGCCGCATCTGGCGCAGCGTTTCGAGTGTCTGGCCGTCATTGGCAGGCGCAACGGGCTTGCGCTTTGCGGCGAGTTCGTCCTCCTGCTGCTTGTAGCAGGCTTCGCGCTCGGGTTTGGTTTGAATGAAGCGGCAGTTCTGCTCAATGGCTGCGGCGGGAGGCGCCGAGCGCGCGAAGGCGAGCAGGGCGGGGAGAGTGAATTTCAAAGCGATCGTATCCATGGCGGCCCTTCTGTCAGGTCCGTCATTTGCAAGCAACTGTCTTGTGGCACGTGTGTAGCCCGGATGGAGCGAAGCGCAATCCGGGGCAGGCGTTCCCGCATTCCGCTGCGCTCGATGCGGGCTACGACCACCCACATTCGACGTTACTCACAGCGACGGCGCCAGCGACGTTTTCAGTAGCGTGAGCAGCGCCTGTACCGCGGCGGCGTTGCGCCGTCGTTCTGGGATCGCGGCTTTTACCCACAGCTCCGGAATCGGAAAGTCGCGCAGCACCGGCTTGAGCGTACCGTCGCGCAAGGCATCGGCCACGAGATAATGCGAGAGCAGCGCGATGCCGTTGCCGGCCATCGCGCTGCGCGCCAGCACGTGTCCCTCGTTGGAGGAGAGCAGCGGGCTGACCTGGATGCTGATGCGGCCGCGCGGTCCGTCGAAGATCCATTCCGGGCCGGTCGGCAGAAAGCTGAGGCAGCGATGCTCCACGAGATCGCGCGGGTGCTTTGGCATGCCGTGCTTCTTCAAGTAGGCGGGCGAGGCGCAAAGCAGCCGCTTCAGCGCGCAGAGCGGTTCGTCGACCACGCCGCCGAACGAATGCGGGAAGGCTCCGATGGCGATGTCGAAGCCTTCGGTGACGGGATCGACCGGGCGATCGATCAGCACGATATCAAGCTTCAGCTTCGGGTTCTGGGTCTGGAACGCGCTGAAGGCGTCGGCGAGCCGGGCGACGGTCAGCGAGGTCGGTGCCTTGACGCGCAGATGATCGACGAGATCGTGGCCCTTCTCGCCCATGCGTGAAAGCAGATCGGTCGCATCGGTCACCACGCCGCGGGCGCGATGCACATAGCGCTGTCCGGCCTCGGTCAGCCGCAATTGCCGGGTCGAGCGGTGAAACAGCGCCGTGCCGATCCGCGCCTCGAGCTGCGTGACGCGTTTTGCCACCACCGAAGTCGAGACACCGAGCTTTCGCGCGGCGGCCGAGAAGCCGGCCGCATCGGCAGTGGCGAGGAAGGCCTGGAGGTTCACGAGGATGTCCATGTCGACCTTTCTCGATTCGCGAAAGCTGATCGCGTATTTTGATGGATTGTACCTAGGTGCGCGCTAATTCATAGTCGCTCCCAAGCAAAGGAATTTGGGAAGGGACGCGCCATGCGGGCCACGACGATCGAAGAACCGGCACGACAGGTGCCGCTTTATGGCGAATATGAAGTCGTCGTGCTCGGTGGCGGTCCGGCCGGCATCGTCGCCGCAGCCTCAGCCGCGCGCGCCGGGCGGAAGACGCTTCTGATCGAGCGCTATGGCTTTCTCGGCGGCATGGGCACCGCTGCCGGTGTCACAAATTTTTGCGGTCTGCATGGCAATGTCTACGGCCAGGCCCATCGCCTCGTGCAGGGCATGGCGTCCGAGCTGCTGGCGCGGATCGATCGGCTGAACGGCCTCAACACCCCGCATCTGATCCTCGGTAAGGTTTTTGCGCAGGCCTATGACACGGCGGCCTACAAGATCGCGGCCGATCAACTTCTCGCAAGCCACAAGGTGCACATCCTCTTCCACGCGCTCGGCGCCGGCGTCGTGATGGATGACGATCGCCGCATCGACGCGCTGATGGTCGAGACCAAGGCCGGACGGCAGGCGGTGCGATCAGAGATTTTCATCGACTGCTCCGGCGACGGTGACCTCGCCGTCTGGGCCGGCGCGCCGTTCGAGCTTGGCGATGAGCATGGCCATCCGATGTACCCCTCGATGATGCTCCGTCTCAACGGCATCGATCCTGACAAGGCCGGCGATGCCTGGCGCACCATTCCGCAATTGATGGAGAAGGCGCTCGCCGCCGGCACCCACACATTCCCGCGAAAAAGTGCCATCGTGCGGCCGCAGAAATCCGGGATCGAATGGCGGGTGAACTTTACGCAAGTGGCGCGCGAGGATGGCCACGCCATCAACGGCGTCGAGCCCGACGATCTCACCCGCGGCGAGATCGAGGGCCGCAAGCAGGCGCTCGCCGCCTTCGAATTCCTGAGCACCGTGCCGGGCTTTGAAAAATCCTACATCGTCGATTTGCCGCCGCAGCTCGGCATCCGCGAGACCCGTCGCATCAAGGGCGGCTACCAGCTCAGCGGCGAGGACGTGCTCGGCTGCGCCTCCTTCGAGGATTCCATCGGCGTCAATGGCTGGCCGATCGAGGCTCATGTGCCCGGCGACGTCGTCTTCACCTTCCCGCCGATCCCGGAATCGCGCGGCTATAACGAGCTGCCCTACCGGATGTTGGTGCCTGAAGGTGTCGATAATCTCCTGGTCGCCGGCCGCTGTGCCTCCATGACCCATGAGGGCCAGTCCGCGGCGCGGGTCTCCGGTGCCTGTTTCGTGATGGGCGAGGCGGCTGGTTCCGCCGCCGCGCTGGCGCTCTCCGGAAACCGGATCCCGCGCGAAATCCCCATTGAAAAGTTGCAGGAAACGTTGAAACAACAGGGCGCCTTCATCGGACGGGATCAGCCCGTGCCCGAGGGCCTGTAACGGACTGCAAGATAAACAACGGCGGAGGAAACGGGATGATCGGAATTGCGCGGCTCGCGGCAGCCAGTCTTTTGGCGATCATGGCAATGGGCACAGCCCACGCCGAGGATGCGCTGAAGGCCAGGATCGGCGTGCTCCGTCTGTCGTCCTCCGCGCCTGTTTTCATCGCGCAGGACAAGGGCTATTTTCGCGAGGCCGGCCTGGAGGTCGAGCTGAAATTCTTCGACGCGGCGCAACCGATCGCGGTCGCGACGACCTCGGGCGACGTCGATTTCGGCATCACCGCCTTCACCGCCGGTCTCTACAATCTCGCCGGCAAGGGCGTGCTGAAGGTGATCGGCGGCATGAGCCGCGAGAAGGCCGGCTATCCCCTGATCGGCTATTTCGCCAGCAACAACGCTTACGCGGCTGGATTGAAGACGCCGAAGGACCTCGCGGGCAAACGCGTGGCGATGACGCAGGTCGGCTCCTCGTTCCACTATTCGCTCGGCCTGCTCGCCGACAAATACGGCTTCAAGCTTGCGGACGTGAAGATCGTGCCGCTGCAATCGCTGTCGAACGCCGCCGCCGCGCTGAAGGGCGAGACCGTCGATGCGGCGCTGCTGCCGATCTCGACCGCACGAAAGCTCACGGACGAAGGCGGCGCGAAGTTCTTAGGGTGGGTCGGCGACGAGACGCCCTGGCAGCTGGGTGCGGTGTTCGCCTCGCCGAAGACGCTGACCAACAAGGCGCTGGTGACAAAGCTGCTCGGCGCACTCGCCAAGGCCGACCGCGAATATCACGACGTCATCCTCGCCGCGATGAAGGACGGCGTCGCCCCGATCAACGACAAGACCAAGCCGCTGCTGGAGATCATCGCAAAGTACACCAATCTCCCGGTCGAGCAGGTGGTCGGCAATTGCGCCTATATCGATCCCGACGGCAAGCTGGACGTGAAGAACGTCGACAACCAGATC
Organism: Bradyrhizobium shewense; assembly: GCF_900094605.1. Taxonomy (GTDB): domain Bacteria; phylum Pseudomonadota; class Alphaproteobacteria; order Rhizobiales; family Xanthobacteraceae; genus Bradyrhizobium; species Bradyrhizobium shewense. The sequence continues at coordinate 58,908 of NZ_FMAI01000010.1, forward strand.
AAATGGCTGCAGGAGCAGGGCTTCGCCGACAAGGGCTTTGACGCGAATGCGATCATCGCCAAGGATTATGTGAAGGCGGATTGATGTTTCCGTCATTCCGGGGCTCGCGAAGCGAGAACCCGGAATCTCGAGGTTCCCGGTCTGATCCTTCGGATCATCCCGGAACGACGGAGAACGGGATAGACGAGACAGAATGGACCTGATCGCCAACCACATCTCCCATCGCTTCGGCGACCTCGCCGTGCTCGACGACATCTCCTTCACGGTCAGCGCCGGCGAGGTGGTGGCGATCGTCGGGCCCTCCGGCTGCGGCAAGAGCACGCTGCTGTCCATCCTCGGCGGGCTGTTGCAGCCGACCTCCGGCGCGCCCGAGCTGCGCGGCGCGCCGCCGGCGGACAGCCTCAATCCGCTGACCTTCGTGTTCCAGGATTTCGCGCTGCTGCCCTGGGCGAGCGTGGAGGAGAATGTCGAATTCCCTTTGCTGCACACCCAGCTCTCGGCCCCGCAGCGCCGCGCGCTGGTCGACGACGCCTTGCGCCGCACGGGCCTGACCGACTTCCGCACAACCTACCCAAAGCAGCTCTCCGGCGGCATGCGCCAGCGTGTCGGCATTTCGCGCGCGCTGGCGGTGAAGCCTGCGATCCTGCTGATGGACGAGCCGCTGTCGGCACTGGATTCGCAGACCCGCGAACTCCTGATGGAGGATTTCGTCCGCCTGCTCGCCGATGGCGGCATGGGCGCGGTCTATGTCACCCATAATCTCGAAGAGGCCGCCCGGCTCGCCGACCGCATCGTGGTGCTGTCGCGGCGGCCCGGCCGCATCCGCGAGGTCGTGACCGTGCCGATGACGCGCACCGAACGCGGCGACGCGGCGGCGCGCGAAAAACTGCTGGCGTTGCAGAACCAGATCTGGTCGTTGATCCGCAACGAAGCCATCGATGCCGAGCGCGAGGTCCAGCATGCTTGATCGCGCGGCGACTGACACTGCGAAGGATAGCGCGACGCGGCGCGTCCGCTTCCGCGGCGCGGGTTTTGTCCCCGCCAGCAGCCGTTTCGGCGGCTGGATCGCGCTCGCTTTCGTCATCGCGATCTGGCAGGCGGCGGGCAGCACCGGCCTCGTCAATGCACTGTTTCTGCCGACGCCCGCTGCAATTGTCCGCGCGATCTATCAGCTCGCGATCTCAGGCGCGCTCTGGCAGCACCTTTCCGCCTCGCTGCTGCGCATCGGCGTCGGCTGGCTGCTGGGGACGGCGGCCGGCGTCGCCGTCGGCTTTGCCATCGGCCTGTCGCGGCTGGCGCGCAGCGTCGGCATCACCTTCATCTCGGCGCTGTTCCCGATCCCGAAGATCGCGCTGCTGCCGCTGTTGATCCTCTGGCTCGGCATCGGCGAAGAGCCGAAGATCGCGACCATTGCACTGGGCGTGTTCTTCTCCACGGCGATCTCGGTCTATAGCGGCGTCGATGCGGTACCGCGCAACCTCATCCGCATGGCGCAGAGCTTCAACGTTCCCTTCGCGACCATCGTGCGCAAGGTGGTCTGGCCCGGCGCGCTGCCTGCGATCCTCGCCGGCTTCCGCATCACCGCATCAGTGGCGCTGTTGCTCGTCGTCAGCGCCGAGATGATCGGCGCCCAATACGGCATCGGCGCCTTCGTGCTCCAGGCCGGCAATCTGATGCAGACCGATCAGCTGCTCGCGGGTGTGGTGATCCTCTCGGTGTTCGGGCTGGCGGTAGGGAAGGTGATCGGCTGGCTGGAGATAAGGCTGCTGCACTGGCGGTAGATTCCACTGTCGTCCCCGCGAACGCGGGGACCCATACCGCGTGATCCATCGAGGAAGAGCCGATCTTCGTACCGAAGGCAACGACGAATCTTCGTCAAACTTCTCCCTGTGGCTATGGGTCCCGGATCTGCGCTTCGCTTGTCCGGGACGACGCCGAGGGTGAGCTGCCGTAGGGTGGGCAAAGCGACTTGTCCGCCGTAGCTCGAAGAGCGAAGGCGGAAGCGTGCCCACGATCTCTTGATGAGTCGCGAAGGCGCGTGGGCACGGCGCAAGTGCGCCTTTGCCCACCCTACGAGACTCGTTTCCGCGCGGATACCGTTGGTGGATTTCGCCTACGGCTAATCCACCCTACGAGACCCTCACGCATTCCCGCGATCTTCGCGGAACAGATCCAGCTTCTGCTGCACGGGACGATCCGAGAAGCTGAACAGCACGGCATCCTCATCCGCTTCGTGCGTGATCCATTGCCAGCTCGGCACCACGAACAGATCGCGCGGACCCCATTCGAAAACGGCATCGCCGATCCGGCTGCGGCCGCGGCCTTCGATCGGGCAGAACACCGTCGCATCGGTCGCGCGATAGCGCGCGGTGTTAAAACCCTTGGGCAGCAGCTGGATGAAGGTTCCGATGGTCGGCATGGCGAAATCGCCGGTCTCGGGGTTGCTGAATTTCAGCTTGAGTCCGTGACATGCGTCCCACTCCTGGCTCGTCCTGGCTTTCTCCAGCGCCTCGCGCGTGTAGGCATAGGGATAGCTGAAGATCGGCGAGGTCTTCGAGCTCCGCTTGACGTCGACCGGCAGCAGGTTGTGGCCGTAGCGGGCAAAGCTGTCGCCGGCCGGTCTCGTAATCTTCTGCTGGTCTTCTTTCGATCCTTCCGCGAAAGAGCAATCGAAGAACTGCACCAGCGGAATGTCGAGGCCATCCAGCCAGAACATCGGCTGATCGGTCTCGTTGGAATGATCGTGCCAGGTCATCGACGGCGTGATGATGAAGTCGCCGGGCTCCATCGCGGTGCGCTCGCCGTCAACGGCGGTATGCGCACCCTTGCCTTCGAGCACGAAGCGCAGCGCCGACTGGCTATGCCGGTGCGCTGGCGCGACGTCGCCGGGCACCACCATCTGCACGCCGGCATAGAGCGAGGTCGTGATCTTGGACTGGCCGCGCAGGCCGGGATTCTCCAGCACCAGCACGCGCCGCTCGGCTTCCTTCGCGGTGATCAGCTTGCCGGCCTCCGTCATGTAGTCGCGGATGATTTCGAATTTCCAGAGGTGCGGCCGGCAGGCGCTCTTCGGCTCCGGCGTGATCAGGTCGCTCATCACCGTCCAAAGCGCGGTGAGATTCTCGCCGTCGATCTTCTTGTAGAACGCTTCGCGTTCCGGCGTCTTGGTCACCGCTTCCATGGCGCGCCTCCTGCTCGTTTCTAAATTGACAGTATACTGCCAATCTGGCTAGCGTCAACGTGACGAACGACGTACAAGCAACGAGAAAACGGGAGGGTTCCGATGAAGCTGCACGGCTATTTCCGCTCCAGCGCCGCCTATCGGGTGCGGATCGCGCTGAACCTCAAGGGCCTTGGAGCCCAGCATCTGCCGCATCATTTGCGCAAGGGCGAGCAATGCGCGCCCGCCTATCTCGCCATCAACCCGCAAGGCCTGGTGCCGGCGCTGGAGGACGGCGGCGCGGTGCTGACCCAATCGGTCGCCATCATCGAATGGCTCGACGAGACCCATCCCAACCCGCCGCTGCTGCCGAAGGATCCGCTGCGCCGCGCCAAGGTGAGGGCGTTCGCGCTGGCGATCGCCTGCGACACCCATCCGGTGCAGAACCTGAAAGTGCTGGCGCGGCTGCGCGAGCTCGGTCTGCCTGAGGAGAAGGTCCAGGACTGGGCGGCGTGGGTCAACCGCGAAGGGCTGTCGGCCTGCGAGACGTTGATCAAGGACGAGCCCGGGCCGTTCTGCTTCGGCGATGCGCCGACGCTCGCCGATCTCTGCCTGGTGCCGCAGCTCGCCAATGCCCGCCGTTTCGGCGTCGACGTGTCGGCCTATCCGCGTCTGCTCGCGGCAGAGGCGGCCGCAAAGGCGCTCGCCGCGTTTGCCAATGCCGCACCGGAGAAGCAGCCCGATGCCGAGTAAGCCGCCTCCGCCGATCACGATCGACGCGGTCTATGCCGCGCCGGGCTATCTGTTCCGGCGCATGCAGCAGATCGCGGTCTCGATCTTCATGGAGGAGTGCAAGGCGTTCGATCTGACCCCGGTGCAATATGCGGCGTTGATCGCGATCCACACCCATCCCGGCATCGACGCGACGCGGCTGTCGGCAGTGATCGCCTTCGACCGCTCCACCCTTGGCAGCGTGATCGAGCGTCTCCAGGCCAAGGACTATGTCGAGCGCAAGCCGGCCCCCGAGGACAAGCGGATCAAGCTGCTCCATCTGACCAAATCCGGCGCCGCGATCCTGCGCGAGATCATTCCCGCCGTCGAGCGCGCCCAGGCGAGGATGCTGGAGCCGCTGAAGCCCGCCGATCGCAAGACGCTGATGGGGCTCTTGGTGCAGCTCGTCGATCTCAACAACGAGGCCTCACGCGTGCCGCTGCGGGCCGAGGATGCGCTGGAGCATCTGGGGAAGGCAGGGTGAGGGGGAAGGGGGCGATGCTCGCGCCTCATTCTCCGTCGTCGTCCCGGACAAGCGAAGCGCAGATCCGGGACCCATAACCACAGGGCGAAGTTTGGCGAAGACTCGTGGTTACCCTTCTCGCCCTATAACCACTCCCTGTGGTTATGGGTCCCTGCGTTCGCAGGAACGACAGCGAGAGTGAGTGTGGCGACGCCTCGCTTCACATCCGCAGCAACGCCTGCCGGTCGATCTTCCCCGTCCCCGTCTTCGGCAGCTCGTCGGTGAAGATCACCTCGCGCGGATATTTGTAAGGAAGCAGCTTGCCCTTGACGTAATCCTGCAGCCGCCGCGTCGTCTCGCCGGGGTTGGCTGCGCGGCTGTTCATCACCACCACCGCCTTCAGCGTCATGCGCCGGTCCGGCAGTTCGGCGGCGAACACCGCGCATTCGCGGATATCGGGATGGTCCGCGAGGCACAGCTCGACCTCGAGCGGGTATACCCACTGTCCCGAGATCTTGATGAGATCGTCGGCGCGGCCGCGGAAGAAGTGGAAGCCGTCGGCATCGCGCACGAAGCGGTCGCCGGTGTAGATCCAGCCGCCGTCGCGGATGGTCTCCGGGGATTTGTCTGGCCGGTTCCAGTACAGCGGCGTGTTGGAATCGCCGCGCACCCACAAGATGCCTTCCTCGTTGTCGGCGACGTCGCGTCCATCCTTGTCGCGCAGCGCGACCTCGTAGCCGGGTACGCGTAGGCCCGCGGCACCGAGCTTCTTCTGCTCGGGGCGGTTGGAGAGATAGATATGCAGCACCTCGGTCGAGCCGAGACCCTCGACGATCTCCAGGCCCGTGAGCGTCTTCCAGCCGTTGAAGACCTCCGCCGACAGCACCTCCGCAGCCGAAAGCGACATGCGCAGCGACGAGAAGTTGGTCTTTTCCGCGCCTTCGGCTTTGGTCAGGGACGTATAGAGCGTCGGCAGGCCAAAGAAGACCGTCGGGTTGTACTGCTCGATCGCCGCGAAGATCGTGGCCGGCTTCGGCTGGCCCGGCAGCAGCAGCGTTGCCGCGCCCGCCGAGAACGGGAAGGTGACGGAATTGCCGAAGCCGTAGGCGAAGAAGATCTTCGGCACCGAGAAGCAGATGTCGTCGGGCGTCAGCTTCAAGACGTTCTGCGCAAAGGCGAGCTCGCTATAGGCCATGTCGTGCTGGAGATGCACGATGCCCTTGGGCCGGCCGGTCGAGCCGGACGAGTACATCCAGAACGCCATCTCGTTGCGATGCGTCTCCGCTTCCGCCAGCTCGGCTGGGAATTGCTTGAGCCAATCTGTCGCGGCGAGCGCGCCCGGCGCGGTGTGATCGCCCGCCTCGCCATTGGCGACGATCAGCGTGCGCAGGAGCGTGTCCTTGCAGGCCTCGGCATTGAAGCGTGGCGCGAATTCGGCATCCGCGACCGCAACGCTGGCGCCGGAATCGGCGAGGTAGAATTGCAGCAAATCCGGCGGCGTCAGCGTGTTGATCAGGAGCGGCACGAAGCCGGCCCGCACCGCACCGAAGAACGCGGCCGGGTAGGCGGGCGTGTCGTCGAGAAACAGCAGCACGCGGTCGCCGCGCTTCAGGCCGAGCGATGCAAAACCGTTGCCCCAGCGGCAAACCTCATCGCAGAGCTCGGCATAGGTCCGCGTGCCTGCCGGACCCATGAGCGCGACCCTGTCGCCATGGCCTTTGGTGAGGTTGTCGAACAGCACGCGGCTGGCGTTATAAAGTTCCGGAACGGCAAAGTCGATCTCGCGCGCCCCCTCGCTGTCGGCGGGCACCTGGTCGAAGATCTCGTTGCTCATGCCTCGTCTCCACCGTTCTTGGCAGCCTCGTAACGCGCCATGAAGGCCGGCGACATATGGCGCAGGCGCGCATCGTCGATGCGGCCGGAGCGGGTGATGTAACTATAGGCAAAGTCCATCAGGTCCTGCTGCATGTGCTGGGCGAAATGCTCGTACCAGAAGGCGCTGGTGCGCGCGGCATTGACGAGCTTCTGCACCACCGGCTTTCGCGCGGCCTGATAGCGGTGCAGGGCGGTGGCAAGATGCGCATCCGATTCCAGCGCCTTGACCAGCGCAATGGCGTCCTCGATCGCAAGCCGCGTGCCCGAGCCGATCGAGAAGTGCGCCGAATGCAGGGCATCGCCAATCAGCACCATGTTCTTGAACGACCAGTGCTCGTTCCAGACCCAGGGAAAGTTGCGCCAGACCGATTTGTTGGAGACGAGGCAATGGCCGCCAAGCGTGTCCGCGAACACCTCTTCGCAAACGCCCTTGGACTGCTCGACGTCCTTGTAGGCGAAACCATAAGCCTGCCAGGTCGCGTGGTCGCATTCGACCAGGAAGGTGCTCATGGCCGGCGAGTAGCGGTAGTGATGGGCATTGAAGGCGCCGCGATCGGTCTTCACGAAGGTCTGCGACAGCGTGTCGAAGCGCTTCGAGGTGCCGTACCAGACGAACTTGTTGGAGGAGTAAGACAGCGAGGTGCCGAAATCACCTTCGAAGGCGCGGCGCACCTGCGAGTTCAAGCCGTCGGCGGCGACGATCAAATCATGGCCGTTGAGCTGGTCGATGGCATGAATCTGGGTGTCGAAACGCGGCGTGACGCCAACGTCCAGCGCGCGCTGCTGCAGGAACCGCAGCAGCTCGAGCCGCCCGATCGAGGAGAAGCCGACCCCGTCGATGGCGACGCTGTCGCTGCCGAGGTTCAGCGTGATGTTCTGCCAGCTCTCCATGTGCGGCGCGATCGCATCGACCGTCTCGGGGTCGTCGGCACGCAGGAACTCCAGCGCCTGGTCGGAGAACACGACGCCAAAGCCCCAGGTCGCGTCGGCCGGGTTCTGTTCGAACAGGTCGACCTGATCCTCGGGGTGACGCTTCTTCCAGAGATAGGCGAAGTAGAGCCCACCGGGCCCTCCGCCAATCACGGCGATCCGCAACGTCTGCCTCCCTAATTGACAGTATACTTACTATCTAGGGGTAGACTAATGTGCTCCGGCGTCCCGCGCCAGCGGAATTATCGGCCAGCGTAGGCGCGTCAAAGCGCATCTTCGGACACAATTTTTACGCGTGTCCGAAACCGTCAGGTCCGAATCATAGCCAAACCGCGCCGGCTTGGCCATCCGCACCGTCAGACGCAGCGCTTTACGTAGACCCCGTTCACCAGCACCCTGGTGCAGCGCACGGCTGGAACCGGCTTCCGGACCACGACGGCGGCGTTCGGCCCGGCGCAACCGGCGCGATAGACGCCACGGGCGCACACCACCGCATTCGCGTCGGTGGCCTCGAACGTCATCGTCGCTCCGAAGGCGAGGAGCGCAGAAGCAACGAGCAGCAATGAACGCATGTTGTCCTCCCGGTCTTGTCGTGATCGAAATCTGATATCTGCAAAAGATTTGTCGTTGCAGGCGTGCGGAAATTCATGCGCACGCCGTTCGTCGTTGCGGCTTTGGCGCCTGCGCCGTGTTACCTCGCCGCGAATGGGGCGAGCACGTCCTTGCACGCCGGCGACAGCGAGGCAGCCCTGTTGGAAATGCATTGAATGATGCGGCCGCCTCCGGGCGCGACGCCGGCGCAGAGCGTGCGGATGTCGGCGCCGCAGGCCGACCTCAGGATGAACAGCTCTTCGCGCGGCAGCAAGGGGCGCAACACGATCACGGCTGGCGCTGCCGCCGGCGCGGCTCCCGCCGCGGGGGCTGCTGCTGCGGGAGCCGCACCCGCGGGTGCCGCCGTTGCTGCCGCGCCGCCCCCCGCTGCTGCAGCGCTCACGGCCTTCTCGCAGGCCGGTGAAACCCTGGCCTTGTTCTTTTCCAGGCATTCGAGTGCCGCCGCGCCGCCCGGCGGCACGCTGGCGCACACCTTGGGATAATCTGCGCGGCACGCACTCTTGACCGCCGCGACCTGCGCGCTGCTCGGCTGCTTGGCGGCAGCGGCCTTCGGCGCCGGTACGGCAGCGGGCTTGGCCGCGGGGGCGGCATCTGCCTTTGGTGCGGCTGGCGCCGTTTCCGCCTTGGGCGCGGTCTCGCTCTTCGGCGCGGCGGGCGCAGCTTCGGTTTTCGCCGGTTCGACGGCGCGAACCGCGGTCTGGCATCCCGCCGACAGGCTGGACATGTTCTTCGCCAGGCATTGATACGCTTCCACGCCGCCGGGCGTCACGCTCGCGCAATGCGCCATGAAGTCCGAGCGGCACGCGGACCGGATGGCGCTCTTCTGGGCCTCGGTCGGTGCTTGCGCGAACGCGGCTGTTGCAGTTGCGAAGAGCGCTGCCGCGAGCAACGCCGCGCGCGTTGATGCATGCTTCAACGTATTGAACATCTGAACGCTTCCCTGCCTCGTCGGCAGTGCCGACGATCCCAAAATATGATGCAATCGCAACCGCCGCGGGTAATGCCCCGCGTGCGATATCATTGGCCGCTTTGACCTCTACCGCAAGTAGATAATACCTGCGCAATTGCGAACTAATCAGGGCGGCTGACCCGAAGGGCTGCGCTCGCGCAAAGTGAGCAGCGGCTTTCCCTCGCGACAAACGCGGAACGCGTTTGCGCGGAGATCGCCTTCAAACAACAGGCCGTCAGAGCCTGACCATGCGCTTGCCGCGGTTCTCGCCCGCGAGCAATCCGATCAGCGCCTTCGGTGTGTTCTTGAGGCCATCGATGATGTCCTCCTGCACCTTCAGCTTGCCGGATTTGACCCAGCCCTGGAGCTGGGCGAGCGCGCGCTGGCTCTCCTTCATGTAATCCATCACGATGAAGCCCTGCATGACCAGCCGCTTCACCACGATCAGGCCCGGCACGCCGCGCGGGCCGTGCGCGGAGGGCGCGCCGTCATACTGCGAGATCGCGCCGCAGCAGGCGATGCGGCCGTAATTGTTCATCTGCGGCAGGCAGGCTTCCAGAATGTCGCCGCCGACATTGTCGAAATAGACGTCGATGCCCTTGGGTGCAGCTGCACGTAGCGCCTTGAAGACCGCGCCGTCCTTGTAGTCCACGGCGGCATCGAAGCCGAGCTCGGAGGTCAGCCAGCTGCACTTGTCCGCGCCGCCGGCGATGCCGATCACGCGGCATCCTTTGATCTTGGCGATCTGCCCGACGATCGAGCCGACCGAGCCCGCGGCCGCGGAGACCACGACGGTCTCGCCCTCTTTGGGCTTGCCGATCTCCAGCAGGCCGAAATAGGCGGTGAGTCCGGCGATGCCGAACACGCTGAGCAGGTGCGTCATCGGCTCGAGCTTCGGCATCTTGGTGAGATGCTTTGCCGGCACCGCAGCAAATTCCTGCCAGCCGGTGTCACCGAACACGATGTCGCCTGCCGCAAGCCCCTCGGCCTTCGAGCTGACGACCTCCGCAATGGCGCCGCCAGCCATCACGCTGTTGGCTTCGACGGCAGAGCGATAGGTCGCGCCGTGCATCCAGGCGCGGTTGGCGGCGTCGAGCGAAATGTATCGCACACGCAGCAGGACTTCGCCGTCCTTCGGCTCCGGCACTGTGCTTTCCACCATCTTGAAATGTTCGGGACCGAGCTTGCCGCTGGGTTTTTCGACCAGCAGAATCTGATGATTGATGTTGCCGCTCATGGCGTTTCCCTCTTTGATTGTCTTGACGATTATTGATGCAGCCGCCGCAAACAAAACGTGCAGGCCGCATGCGTTGTGCGCTGCATGAAGGCTAGATCGCGGCGTTCCATTTCACAACGGGAACATCCTGAAAACGCGATCACACGCAAAGCGTGTTGCGTCGTTGTGATAACTGCGACATCATGAAGCGCCGGTGTACGTGGGGGTAAGCGATGTCGAACAGGTTTACGCAATACATTCTGGCCGCGATGGTGCTCGGCATCATCATGGGGTCGGCAATCTACAACTTCCTGCCCGACACCCGCGCCGACTGGGCGTCCTCCATCAACCTGATCGCCATGATGTTCCTGCGCCTGATCAAGATGATCATCGCGCCGCTGGTGTTCGCGACCCTGGTCGGCGGCATCGCCCATATGGGCTCGGGCTCCAAGCTCGGCCGCATCTTCGCCAAGACCATGGGCTGGTTCATCAGCGCCTCCTTCGTCTCGCTGCTGCTCGGCCTCGTGATGGTGAACCTGCTGCAGCCCGGTGCGAACTTCCCGGGCACGCTGCCCCAGGCGGGGCAATCGACCGGCCTGCCGGTGTCGGCATTCTCGATCGAGAAATTCCTCACCCATCTGATCCCGACCTCGATCGCGGACGCGATGGCGCAGAACGAGATCCTGCAGATCGTGATCTTCGCGGTGTTCTTCTCGGTGGCGATGGGCTCCATGCCCGAACGTTCGAAGCCGATCCTCGCGATGATCGACGACGTCGGCCACATCATGCTCAAGGTCACGAGCTACGTGATGCTGTTCGCGCCGCTCGCGGTGTGGGCCGCGATCACCGCGACGGTGGCGAAGAACGGCCTGCTGGTGCTGTGGAAGCTCGTCGTGTTCATGGGCGGCTTCTATCTCTCGCTGGCGATCCTGTGGACCATCCTGGTCATCGTCGGCTTCATCGTCATCGGGCCGCGCTACGGCCATCTCTTGAAGCTGGTCCGCGAGCCGCTGATGATCGCTTTCTCGACCGCGAGCTCGGAGGCGGCCTATCCGAAGACGCTCGAGGCGCTCAACCGCTTCGGCGCCTCGTCGCGGATCTCGAGCTTCGTGTTGCCGCTCGGCTATTCCTTCAATCTCGACGGCACGATGATGTACTGTACCTTCGCGGCCGTCTTCATCGCGCAGAGCTATCACATCGACATGCCGCTCGGCACCCAGCTTGCGATGCTGGCGACGCTGATGATCACCTCGAAAGGCGTCGCCGGCGTGCCGCGCGCCTCGCTCGTCGTGATCGCCTCGACGCTGGCGCAGTTCAACATCCCCGAGGCGGGCCTCTTGATGATCATGGGCATCGACACCTTCCTCGACATGGGTCGCAGCGCCACCAACGTGATCGGCAACACGCTCGCGACCTCGGTCGTGGCCAAATGGGAAGGCGAGCTCGGGCCCGAGCACGAGCTCGGACCCGGCGACGTCGTGCCCGGGGACATGGTACCGGGCGAAGTGCCCGCGATGGCCGGCCATGGATAGGAGCGAACCATGGGCCAGACACTGGCGAGGTCACTGACCTCAGGCGGCTTGTTGCTCGCGGCATCGTTGCTCGCGACCTCCTGGTTCGCGACCTCGACATCCGCGCAGACCGGCGGCGAAGGGCTCAGCCCGGCGCTATCGGCCATCAAGAAGGCGCACACCGTGCGGCTCGGCTATCGCGAGAGCTCGCCGCCGTTCTCCTTCCTCGACCAGTCGGGCCGTCCAATCGGCTATAGCCTCGAGCTCTGCGAGGCCATCGTCGAGGAGATCGGCGTCGAGGTCGACGATCCCAATCTCAGAATCGACTACGTCAAGGTCACCTCGGACGACCGCATCGATGCCGTGCTCCAGAACAAGATCGACCTGGAATGCGGCTCGACCACCGCCAATGCCGAGCGCGGCAAGCGCGTCGCCTTCTCGCCGCTGATATTCGTCGCCGGCACCAAGCTGATGGTGCCGAAGGGAGCGGGAATTTCCGGTGTCGCGGACCTGAAGGGCAGGACCATCGTGGTGACCAAGGGTACGACGAACGAGCAGGCGATACACGCCGTCGACAAGAAGCTCTCGCTCGGCCTCAACATCGTGACCGCGCCGGATCACGAGCAGTCGTTCCAGATGGTGAACGACGGCAAGGCTGATGCATTCGCGACCGACGACATCCTGCTCCACGGCTTGATCGCGCGCCACAAGGCGCAGGAATATTTTCGCGTGGTCGGGGACTATTTGTCCTATGACCCCTACGGCATCATGTTCAGGAAGGGCGAGCCGCAGCTCTCGGCTGTGGTCGAGCGCGCCTTCCGCAAGCTCGGCTCCAACCGCGATCTCGTCCCGCTCTACAACAAATGGTTCACCGCAAGGCTTCCCACCGGCGAACGTCTGAACGTGCCGATCTCGCTGCAGCTGGAGGAGGCGTTCAAGGCGATGGACGATTCAGCGAGCGCGAATAATTAGCGCGGCGGTCTTTCTTACCCTCCCCTGAAGGGGGAGGGTCGATCGCGCGCAGCGCGAGCGGGGTGGGGTGATCTCTCCACACGGGCAGTGTTCATGTGGAGAGATCACCCCACCCCGCTGCGCATTCCGCTTCGCTCCATGCACAGCGACCCTCCCCCTCCAGGGGAGGGTGGGAACTTCCGGCCCGACTAGTGCGCTTTTCCCCCAAACACCCGGTCCAGCGCCGCGTCATACGCCGCTTGCACCAGCTCCGGATGCAGCTTGCCGAGCGCTTCCATCATCACGCCGGAATTGATCTCGAGCACTTTCCATTCGCCCTCGACACGGACCACGTCGATCGACGCAAAGGCGATGCCGATCGCGCTCGCGGCATCGATTGCCAGCTTCACGCAGGCCGTTCGAACCTCGCCATCCCCCAGCAACACCGGCTTTGCGCCGGCATCGAGATTGTGTCGCCAATCCGTGCCGCGCTGCTTGCTGTAGACGACGAGGGGCGCCTCATCGAGCAGCACCACGCGGACCTCGTCCTCGATCGCGACATAGGGCGAGATCACGAGCCCGGCGCTCATCGAAAGAACCTCGCCGGCCGCGCGGTCGAGTTCGGCCGTCGTCGTCACCTTGAACACCGAGCGCCCCGATGTCCCCTCGTTCGGCTTCACCACCACGCCTTGCGGATTCTGAGCCAGCAGCGCGAGCATCCGCTGGCGCCAATCGGCACCGGCGACGTGCACGCCCAGCTTTGGGTTGAGGAAGAGGTGATGCGGAACGCACGGCACGCCCTCCAGCGCCAGCGCCTCTGATGTCGCCGATTTGTCGTTGGCGAGGCGATGGGCGATGGCGCTGTTGAGACCGATGTCGTAGCCGAAGGCGAAGCGCCGCTCATCACCCCGGCGCATCGCGATCAGCCAGCCATCGGCGCGGACATCGACCGCGATGCCATGCTCCGCGCAATAGCGCCTGATCGCCTGGACGAAGATTCGCTCGTCGCTTGCCGCCATGTGTTTCTGTCGCGTTTCAGACGTTCCTGGCGCCAAAAGCCGCAAAAATGCGGGAAACGGCGCCGAACCGGGGTGAAAGTCAGAGCTATTCTTAATGAAATTCTCGCGAGCGCGATGGAAATTAAGTGCTGCATTCGAACGCTGCAGGGAAAAGAAATTGCCCGCGGCGCGCGCCCGGCAGCAGATTCATTAACAATATGGCCAATTCCGCCGCAAATGCCGGTTTGACCGGCATCAATTGCATCCGGAACGAGGTTGATTATTGGTCTCAATGGCGTAGATCACACACGCGAAATCCTCCGCCATGGCAATGGTGTCCGCCCCGTTTCAGGGCCGGGCAACCCTTTTGCCCTAAAACCGCAATTATTCGGAATATCGAAAATCATGAGCGCGTTTTACCGAGAGAAGGTTCTTTCCGTCCAGCACTGGACTGACACGCTGTTCAGCTTCCGCGCCACGCGCGATACCGGCTTCCGCTTCCAGAACGGCCAGTTCGCGATGATCGGCCTTGAGATCGACGGCCGTCCGCTGCTGCGCGCCTACAGCATGGCGAGCGCCAACCACGAGGAAGAGCTCGAGTTCTTCTCGATCAAGGTTCAGGACGGCCCGCTGACCTCGCGTCTGCAGAAGATCAAGGAAGGCGACACCATCCTGGTCGGCCGCAAGGCGACCGGCACGCTGATCACCGATAACCTCCTTCCCGGCAAGCGGCTGATGCTGCTCTCGACCGGAACGGGCCTCGCGCCGTTCGCGAGCCTGATCAAGGACCCCGAGGTATACGACCAGTTCGAGTCCATCGTGCTGGTGCACGGCTGCCGTCAGGTCTCCGAGCTCGCCTATGGCGAGAAGCTGGTTGCTTCCTTGCGCGAAGACGAGCTGTTCGGCGAGCTGCTCGCGGACAAGCTGATCTACTACCCGACCGTGACCCGCGAGCCGTTCAGGAACCGCGGCCGTATCACCGACCTCATCAACTCCGAGCAGATATTCAACGATATCGGGCAATCGCCCCTCGACATCGCCACCGACCGCATCATGATGTGCGGCAGCCCGGGGATGCTCGAAGAGCTGAAGGTGATGTTCGAAGGCCGCGACTTCATCGAAGGAAGCGGCAACAAGCCCGGCCATTTCGTCATCGAGAAGGCATTCGTCGAGCGCTGATTGCCGTTGTCCCGCTAGCGTGGGACGGCTTCGCCTCACGCTCACTCGTCGTCCCGGACAAGCGCGCCACAAGCGCGCGCCGATCCGGGACCCATAGCCACAGGCCGTGGTTATGCGAAGATTCGGAGTGGACAGCTTTCTCTCGCCACGACATCCTGTGGTTATGGATCCCGGGTCTGCGCTTACGCTTGCCCGGGACGACAGCTGAGCTTGGGGAATCCAGTGTGACCCCACGCCCGGCCATTAAGGGCCCAGCGTCCGCCGCTTCCCGCCACCACCCATTCTGCTGCACTGCAAAACCCGCCCATCGGGCTGATTGATTTATCTCGGCCGAATTCGCTAGCCTGAAACAAGGGCCGCGTCATATCCGTATGACAGGCAAGGGCGTATCGTACCGCCTCATGCTGGCGAGAGGATGGGAATCGTGGCCGACAACACCAAGACGCAGGACTCCTCCCAACACTCATCCCACAAACGCCTGCCGCTGGCGGAGGAGGGGATCATGGAGACCCTGCTGCTGCCATTCTCGCCGCGCTTCATCGTGCTGACGATCTGCGCAGTCGTCACCGCGCTCCTGATCGGTATCGGTATCGCCGACCGCAAGATCTTCGACGTCCTGCTGCTGCCGATCCTGATCTTCGGCGCGCTGACGCTGCTCGGCGTCCGCGATCTCCTGCAGAAGAGCCACGCGGTGCTGCGCAACTATCCGATTTCGGCGCATATCCGCTTCCTGCTCGAAGAGATACGCCCGGAGATGCGGCAGTATTTCTTCGAGAGCGAGAAGGACGGCATGCCGTTCTCGCGCGACACCCGCGCGGTGGTCTATCAGCGCGCCAAGATGGAGCTCGACAAGCGTCCGTTCGGCACCCAGGAGGACGTCTACCGCCAGGGCTACGAGTGGATGCATCACTCGGTGTCGCCGAAGGCGCATGCGGCGGAGAAATTCCGCATCAGCATCGGCGGGCCTGACTGCAAGAAGCCCTATTCGGCCTCGGTGTTCAACATTTCCGCGATGAGCTTTGGCGCGCTCAGCCCCAACGCAGTGCGCGCGCTCAATGCCGGCGCCAGGAAGGGCGGCTTCGCGCACGACACCGGCGAGGGCGGCGTCAGCCCCTACCACCGCGAGATGGGCGGCGACATCATCTGGGAGATCGGCTCCGGCTATTTCGGCTGCCGTCATCTCGACGGCAGCTTCGATCCCGAAGCGTTCGCGCGCGTCGCCTGCGACGACCAGATCAAATTGGTCGAGCTCAAGGTCAGCCAGGGCGCCAAGCCCGGCCACGGCGGCGTGCTGCCGGCGGCAAAGGTCTCGGAGGAGATCTCCAAGATCCGCGGCGTCGCGATCGGCGAGGACTGCATCTCGCCGGCTTCGCATCGCGCCTTCTCCACCCCGGCCGGCATGATGCAGTTCATCGCCGAGATGCGCCGCCTGTCGGGCGGCAAGCCGGCCGGCTTCAAGCTGTGCATCGGCCATCCCTGGGAGTTCCTGGCGATCTGCAAGGCGATGCTTCAGACCGGTATCTATCCTGATTTCATCGTCGTCGACGGCAACGAAGGCGGCACCGGTGCGGCGCCGCTGGAATTCATGGATCATCTGGGCATGCCGATGCGCGAGGGCGTCAATTTCGTCCACAACGCGCTGATCGGCATCAATGCGCGCGACCGCATCAAGATCGGTGCGTCCGGCAAGATCGCCACCGCCTTCGACATGGCGCGCGCGATGGCGATCGGCGCCGACTATTGTAATTCGGCGCGCGGCTTCATGTTCTCGCTCGGCTGCATCCAGTCGCTGAGCTGCCACACCGACCGCTGCCCGACCGGGGTGGCGACGCAGGACCCGACGCGCGCGCGTGCGCTTTACGTGCCGCTCAAGATCGACCGCGTGCACAATTATCACCACGCGACGCTGCATTCGCTGACCGAGCTGATCGCCGCGGCAGGCCTCGAGCATCCGCAGCAGTTGCGCCCGATTCACTTCACCCAGCGCACCTCGACCACCGACGTGAGATCCTTTGCGCAGCTCTATCCGGCGCTGCGTCCTGGCGAGCTGCTCGAGGGCACCGAAGACCCACGCTTCCGCGACGCCTGGCGGATGGCGCAGGCGGAAACGTTCCAGCCGGCGCTGTAAGGCATCGCTTGGCCCGTGGCGAGACCTGCCCGGCCCGCGCACATTCGCCGCGAGCGGAGCTGGCATTTAGGATTTTGTTCAACTTTGGGTGTAAATTGTACCCATGGACGAACGGCGCGACAAGGCGAGACATCGCGTGCTGAAGGCCGGAACGATCGAGTTCGGCGGCGGCGCGATCGACTGCATCGTCCGCAACCTGTCCGACACCGGCGCCGCGCTCGACGTCACCAGCCCGGTCGGCATCCCCGATCATTTCACCCTGTTCGTCCAGGCCGACGGAAAGCATCTCGCCTGCACCGTGATCTGGCGCAAGGAGAAGCGGATCGGCGTGAGGTTCGGGTGAGGGTGAGGGCGAGTTGGCGCTATCGCTCAATTCACCCCGTCTCGACCTCACTCAACCGGCTCGCCAGGATCTTGTCGATCCGACGCCCGTCGAGATCGACCACCTCGATGTGCCAGCCGCCGAAGTCGAAGGCATCGCCGGTGTCGGGCAGCACGTTGAACTGTTGCAGCACCAGGCCCGCCACCGTGTTGTAGCGGTGCGGCGGCAATTCGACGCCGAGCAATTCGCCGAATTCGTCCACCGGCATCCAGCCCGAGATCAGCAGTGAATCGTCGGCGCGCCTGACAAAGGCGGGCTCCGGCGGTCCGGCCTCCGAATGGAAGGCGCCGACGATCGATTCGAGGATGTCGGCGGCCGTCACCATGCCTTCGAAGCCGCCATATTCGTCGTAGACGAAACCGACGTGGACCGGCGCAGCTTTCAGGATGGTCAGCACGTCGCGCGCGTCTGCCGACGCCGGGATGCCGGGCGCCTCGCGCACCAGCGCGCGCAGGTCCGGCGTGCGTTCGTTCATATAGGCGATCAGCAGGTCCTTGGCCTGGAGCACGCCGATCGGCTTGTCGCGGTCGCCGTCGGAGACGGGAAAGCGCGAATGCGGGCTCTTGGCGATGATTTCCCGGATGACCGCCGGATCGTCGTTGAGGTCGATCTCGTCGACTTCCGTGCGCGGCGTCATCACCGCACCGACCGGCCGGTCGCCGAGCCGCATCACGCCCGCGATCATCTCCTTCTCACCGGGCTCGAGCACGCCCGCGCTCTCGGCCTCGCTGACGAGGTGGTGGATCTCGTCCTCCGAGACCTTCTCCTCGGCCTTGCCGCCGCGGCCGAGCAGCGTGAGGATCAGCCTGCCCGAGAGATCGAGCAGAAAGACCAGCGGCAGCGAGACCTTCGCAAGCACGTGCATCGCGGGCGCGACCCTGACCGCGATGCTTTCGGGGTCGCGCAGCGCCACCTGTTTCGGCACCAGCTCACCGACGATCAGGGTGGCGTAGGTGATCAGCGTCACGACGATGCCGACGCCGACGATGTCGGCAATTCCCGCGGATAGACCGAGCTCGAGGAGCCATTGCGTCAGCCGCTGTCCGAGCGTCGCGCCGGAGAACGCGCCGGAGAGCACGCCGACCAGCGTGATGCCGATCTGCACCGTCGAGAGGAACTTGCCGGGATTGGCTGCCAGCGTCAGCGCCCGCTCGGCGCCGCGCACGCCCTTGGCGGCGAGCATCGACAACCGGGCCGGGCGGGACGAGACCACGGCCAGCTCTGACATGGACAAGAGGCCGTTGATGACGATCAGGACGACGACGATGACGAGTTCGACCGAGAGCATTGACGTTCCGAGGTAAGGGGGTGTGGCCGAATAGGACGGCACACGCCTTGATATAGGTATTCGGCGAAGAAATGCCGGCAATTTTGCCGCATTTGGGCGCCCCGAGGGAACCGTGTGGGCGCTGGCTTCGACACGCTTGCGCGAGCTCCCGTGGAACTACGGGGCTGCCGTTGCTTAACGGGCTCTTAGTGGCCGGCCGGCTAGGTTTTCGACATTGCAGAAATGTATTCGGGGGACCCAGGGATGCGGATCGGGAAGCTTTTCGCGCTGTCGATGCTGACGGTGACGGTATTTGCAGTCATCCTCGGCGCCGAGGTGCTGATACCCCAGACGCGCATCTTCACGAACCGCTCCGACGCGATCAAGACTGTCGATGCCTTTGGTGCGACCCTGATGGTCAGCCAGCACGTCGCCGGGCTTCGCGCCCCCTATATCGGTCCGATCTTCCAGGAAGCGGCGGCGACGCCAGCCCAGATCGAAGCGGCCGGGAAGGCCGCGAAAGCCGCCGAGGCCGGCTTCGAGGCTGCAAGGCGCGCCATCCTGATGCTGGATGACGGCGGAGCGATTGTCGAGAATCTCGACCGTGCCGCTCGGCGGCTGAAGGAGGTCACCGCGGCGGCAGATCGCGCGATGAGCGTCCCCCTGGCGGCGCGCGATGGTGCTGTGATCAAGGGCTTTCTACCCGGTGTCGCCGAGGTCATCGGCAACATCGAACCGGTCATGAACCGGCTCGAAGCGAAAGTCATCAACGCCGATTCCTCGCTCGCGGCGCTGTTGAGCCTGGCGCGGACGGCCCAGGACCTGCGTGTCGCGGCCGGCAGCCGAGCCGCCACGCTGTCCCCGGCGCTGTCCGCGAGCCGCCCGCTCACGGCGACCGAATTGTCGCTGATGGATCGCATGCAGGGCCGCGTGGAGGCCGACCGCGAGCGCATCGAGGCAGGCATCGACCAACTCGGAAATCCCTCCCGCATCGCGACCGCGCTGAAGGCGGCAACGGAATCGTATTTTGGAAAAGCTGCGGCTGCCGTCGACAAGGAGATTCCCGCAGCCCGGAGTGACGGCAAGTACAGCAGCAACGCCGACGAACTGGCGAAGGTCATCGTGCCGGCCATCCAGATGTTCTACGGCGTGCGCGATGCCGCATTGGCCGAAGCTTCCGAGCGTGCCTCGGCCTCGCGCGATGGCGCACTGGCGATGCTCGCGCTCGCAGGCGTGGTGGTGCTGGCGCTGCTCGGGACTCTCGGTGGCGTGACCATGATGCTGCGCAGGCGCGTGGTGACGCCGCTCAGCCGGCTCGCGGACGTGATCGCAACGCTCGCTGCCGGACAGCACGACGTCGAGATTCCCGCGACGGGCCGCAATGACGAGATCGGCCAGGTGGCGGGCTCGCTGCAGCACTTCAAGGATTCACTGCTCGCCAAGAAGGCCGCCGACGAGGCGGCCGCGGTCGAGGCCGACGCGAAGCTGCGGCGCAGCCAGCGTATGGACCAGATCGCGCGCGATTTCGAAGCCATGATTGGCGACGTGATCAACACGGTGTCGTCGGCTTCCTCGGAGCTGGAAGTGTCCGCGGGAACGCTGACAAGCACGGCCGATCAATCGGAAAAGGTCACCGCGACCGTCGCGGCCGCTTCCGAACAGGCCTCCACCAACGTGCAGACCGTTGCCGCGGCGGCCGAGGAGATGGCCTCGTCGGTCGACGAGATCAGCCGGCAGGTGCAGGATTCCGCGCGCATCGCCGGCGAAGCGGTCCAGCAGGCGGGCCGGACCAACGATTATGTCGGCGAGCTCGCCAAGGCCGCGGGGCGGATCGGCGACGTCGTCGAGCTCATCAGCCAGATCGCAGGCCAGACCAATCTTCTGGCTCTCAACGCCACCATCGAGGCGGCGCGTGCCGGCGAGGCCGGCCGCGGCTTTGCGGTGGTCGCCTCCGAGGTCAAGGCGCTGGCCGAGCAGACCGCCAAGGCCACCGGCGAGATCAGCCAGCAGATCACGGGAATCCAGACCGCGACAGAGGACTCCGTCGGCGCCATCAGGTCGATCAGTGACACCATCTCCCGCATGTCCGAGATTGCATCCGCAATCGCCGCGGCGGTGGAGGAGCAGGGCGCAGCGACGCGGGAGATTTCCCGCAACGTGCAGCAGGCGGCCCGCGGCACCCAGCAGGTCTCCGCCAGCATCGTCGACGTGCAGCGCGGCGCGAGCCAGACCGGATCGGCCTCCTCCAACGTTCTCGCCTCCGCCAGATCGCTGTCCGGCGAGAGCAGCCGTCTCAAGGTCGAGGTCGGCAAGTTCCTGGACGCGATCCGCGCGGCGTAAGAAGTTGATTGTGGAAACACCTCGCTTCCCCTAGGTTTCTCATGCCGGGGGCGTCGCAGCTTCCCCGTGAAGTGGTGATCCCACGCAAGCGCTGCTCGCTGATTCATGGAGCGAGCAATGGACGGGATCGCAATCGAGCTTCCGCTTTTCCTGTTGGCCACCTTTGCCGGCGCGTTCGTCGCCGGCCTCTCCGGCTTTGCCTTCGGCCTGGTGGCGGCGTCGCTGTGGCTCTACGTGCTGACGCCGCTTCAGAGCGCGAGCCTCATCGTCGGCTTCGGCCTTCTGGTGCAGGGTTACTCGGTCTGGAAGCTGCGCGCGGCACTCGACTGGCGTCGGCTGTGGCCGTTCATGGCCGGCGCCGTCTTTGGCGTGCCGGCCGGCGTGTCGCTTCTGACCTGGGCGGACCCGAGGAGCGTCCGCATCGCGGTCGGAGCGATCCTGATCGGCTACAGCCTTTATGCGTTGCTCCGGCCGCAGCTCAAGGTCGCGACCAATGTGCCGCCGGCCACCGATATAACGATCGGTTTCGTCAACGGCCTGCTCGGCGGGCTGACCGGGCTTGCCGGCATCATCATCACCAGCGCGGCCTACCCAAGGACATCCAACGCGCGACGTTCCAGCCGGTCGCGGTCGCGGTGTTCGCCGTGGCGGCGCTGCTGCTGGGCGCCAAGGGAGCGCTCACGTTTGAGACGGCAAAGCTGTTCGCGCTCGGCCTGCCGTTCCTGTTTGGCGGCACGTGGCTCGGGCTCAAGCTGTTCGGCCGGATCGACGAGACCACGTTCCGCAGGATCGTGCTCGCGCTGCTGCTCGTCTCAGGCATCGCGCTACTGTTCTGAGCCCCGCTTAGAACTCCCCGTGCAGCCGCCCGGAAATGACCGACACCGGTCCGCGATCGGCGTTGTAGGCGGGGTTGACGATGAGCTGGTAGTCGGCGGTGAGGGTGAGATTCTTGTTCAGCGCATAGGCGTAATAGGTTTCGAGGATGCGCTCCTTGCGGTAGTTGAGCGCACCGTCGCCGACCAGCACGCCGAGGCCGCCGGCGGCGAGGAAGTCCCGGTAGTCGTGCGAAATCGCGTTGATCGCGCCGCCGACGCCGATCACGTCGTCAGGCCGGCCCCATTTCGTGCCCTTGATCGAAAGACCAGCCGACAGGCTGCGGTTGATGTCGGTGAAGGCGAGCGTTTCGCTCTTGCCGTCGTTCCAGCTCCAGCGGCCGAACAGTCCGACATCCTCGGTGATCGCCTGCTCGAGGTTGACGACATAGCCGACCTTGATGCGGCCGCGCCGGGTCTGCGCAATGTCGAGATTGAGCGCGGGATTGTTCAACGTCTCGCGGAAGCTTCCCATGTTGGCGCTGTCGAGCCAGCCCATGGTCCTGAGCTTGCCGGGTTGGCCGAACAACGAGAAGCGTGTCTCGAGCTCGAACACGTACTGGCCGCGCTCTCCGACCTTGGTGTCGAAATGATTTGAGTTGGGCTCTGCGACCATCAGGAAATAGCCGCCGCGCAGCGCCCATTGCTTCTGATTGAGCTCGGCGGTGACGCCGTAGGTAAGGCCGACCTTGTCGGCGGAATAGTCGAAGGCGCCGGGGGCCCAGATCGACCAGTTCATGAAATCCCTGCGGGTGTCCTTGGCGTAGGCATTGC
Source organism: Bradyrhizobium shewense (assembly GCF_900094605.1). Classification (GTDB taxonomy): domain Bacteria; phylum Pseudomonadota; class Alphaproteobacteria; order Rhizobiales; family Xanthobacteraceae; genus Bradyrhizobium; species Bradyrhizobium shewense. The sequence goes on from NZ_FMAI01000010.1 coordinate 81,286, forward strand.
CGTCGAACACGTCGACGACTGCGAACTTGCCGGCCTGCACCGTGAGACGGGACACGTCGACCTTTTGTCCCAGCTGCAGCTGCCCGCTCGCAAGCTCCTCTTGCTCGCCGCCGAAGCCGAAGGTCTGGCGCACGAACAGGCGCGAAGTGTTGTAATGCGGATAGGGGAAGTTCGACTTCTGCGCTTCGCCGTTCGGGAAGCCGGCCGCACCGACCGTGTCGTTCAGGCCAAATCCCTGGAGCAGCTCGGGATTGTAATAGACCTCGCCGCCGTCCCACAGCCGCGCGTTCAGGAACAGGCTGTTGCTCCAGGTCGCCTTGGCCTGCGCCGATGGCGAGAGAGAGTTCGTTCCGCTGTAGAGCGCGGGGAACGACGGATAGCCTTGCGGGAGATAGGTGCTCTGGCCGTGAATCTCCCAGCGATCCGATTCGGTGTCGATGAGCGAGCTCTTCGGGTTGTAGCTCGGCATGCCCGGCCAATCGACCTTGCGGTTGAGGCCGAGCCTGACCTGCTGGAAGTCGAGCGACGAAGAGCTGTATTGGGCCCCCGTGGAGAAGGCGACATTGGCGCCGTCGAAGCGGCTGTAGAGATATTCGAGCCGTGCGCTCCAATGCGGCGCGAAGCCGTATTCGACGCCGGCACCCGCGATCCAGCCGGGCCGCGTGTTCAGGATTTTCGGGACTTCGGCGCCGGAGGCCGGCGTGTCGAAATAGCGCTCGCCCATCCAGGCAAAGCCGCCGGTGGCGTAGACGAGCCACGGACCGCTGGTGTAGCCGACGCGGCCGCGCAGGCTGGCGGTGTAGTCCCATTGCTGCGTGACAGTGTTGGCGGGTGTCGTCAGGAAGGAGACGATCGAATTCGAGGTGATGTAGTTGGGGAACGTGAAATCGCCTTCGACGCCGACCAGCCAGCCGGAGTTGAGGCGGTAATTGTAGCCGGCCTGCACGCCGCCGATCATGCCGCTGAAGACGCCGCTGTCGTTGATCCCTGTGCCGTCGTTCAGCGCGAACTGCGACGAGCCGCGGCCATAGCCGGCATGCGCGCCGATATAGAGGCCGGTCCAGTCATAGACCGCTCTCAGCGCCGGCGCCTTCAGCGGCAGATCGGCCGCGCGGCCCGCGGCGGGAAAAGCCAGCACACCCGAGGCAATCGCCGCGGCCGTCCGCAAGTACCTGTAACGGTGATTTCTCAACGTCAAAACGCACGCCCCCAAAACGCGAATGTGTCCCACCCGCCGCGATATCCCTGCCGATTCGCGGCGGCCCTGTCATCAGGTCTTGGTTGCTCGCGTCATCGAGATGATCTCGATTCGACGCGATTTCGTCCCAAGTTCCTGAGCTTGTCGCGAACCTTATTGCGATTAATTCGCAATAGCAACTGGTGAAGATTGGCGCACGGGATGGTTCGCACCGCTGTGTGACGGGACGGCAACAAATTCCCGGCCCAAAAAGAATGACCCCGCCCGGGGGGACAGCCGGGCGGGGTCGGGGGCACGACACGGGGTGGATGAGGCGCCCGTGTCGGACGCAGGATCCACGTAAGATCGGCCTCAGATACTCAGATCAGTAGCAGCTACGAACGCGGCCAACGTACTGGCCGAAAGCGTTGTACTGGGCGACCCAGCCGCAGCGGTGATAGCCGTAGTAATAGGGATCGTTGTTGGCGGCGATCGCGGAGCCGACGACGGCGGCGGTGGCGATGCCGGCACCGACACTCCAGACCCAACCGGGCTGCTTGGCTTCGGCCGAGGAGGTGGTGGACACGATGCTGCCGGTGACGGCGAGGGTCGCGAGAGCGAGAGCTGCAATCTTGGTCTTGATCGACATGTGAAACTCCATCCGGGGTTGAGGCGGTCCGTTGTGGCCCGCGTGCCCAGTTTGACGGAGGCTCCCCGCGTCCCGTTCGAATGCGGCAAATCCGCTCCCGGAGCGAGGAGTTTTCGTGAATGATTCCAAGAGGATGCTGGTTAGCCGAGAGGCCCCTTGGCGAGCCTGTTCACGTCGAAGTTATCGACCTCGCTCAGGAGCTCGCAAAAAGCACGGGCGCCTTGATCGATGAGCTGCTCGCCCTTGGCCGCCACGGCCAATGTCGCATTGCCGACGGCGCCGCTGGCGTTGAGATCCTGCGCCTGCCAGGCGAACGGCGCGGGCCGCTGCGTCGACAGCCAGCGATACTGCTGCTCTATCGCGATGCTGCTTGCGGGAAAATCCGCGATGGCATGCTTACGCACCTGATCGGGATAGCGCGCCAGCATGATCGAGGTCTCGACCGCGCCGCCATGAATGCCGTGGCGCACCTCGTCGGCCGGGAACAATGTGTCGGCGCCTGATAGCCGCGACCATGACGTCGTCACCACGAACAGTTTTTGATGCGCGCGCAGATCCTGCGCCACCAGCATCATGGCCGCGCTGTTGCCACCATGACTGGTGATGATGACGAGCTTCTTCACGCCGCGCCACGCGACCTCCTCGCCGATCCCGGTCCATCGCTTCAGCGCGGTTTCAGTCGGCAGCGTCTGCGTGCCCGGATAGTCGATATGCTCGGTGGAAATCCCGACCGGTTCGACGGGAAGAAAACTGGCCGAAACGTTGTCGGGCAGAAGCTCGCGCACGCGCGTAAGGTACGCGTCCGCGATCAGCACGTCGGTGGTGAGCGGCAGATGCGGGCCGTGCTGCTCGGTCGCCGCCAGCGGCAGCACCGCGATCCATCGCGACGTCTCCGCGGGGGGCGCATCGGCCCAGCGGATTTCGGTCCAGTCGCGGGATGGCATCATTGAGTTTTCTTTGGAGGTTTCATTGCCCGAATTTGTCACGTAATTTGGGTTATCAGGGGACGCGGGCCCGGCCGGCTCGTGTCCCCTGACGTCATGCGGTTTTATCGCGTTGGCCTGCCACGAGCTAGACGCGATTATGCTGGAAGCGATCGACGGAGTGCCATTATGACCCCCTCTCATCTGCGGCGAGCGTTCATTGCGGGCCTGATGGCTGCTTTCGTCTGCAGCGCCGAGGCGCATGCCGAGACGCTCGACAAGGTCACCTTCGGCACCAACTGGGTCGCCGAGGCCGAGCACGGCGGCTTCTTCCAGGCGGTCGCTGACGGCACCTACAAGAAATACGGCCTCGACGTCACCATCGTTCCCGGCGGTCCGAACGAGAACAACCGGATGCTGCTGATCGCCGGCAAGATCGATTTCTTCATGGCCGCGAACACGCTGATGTCGTTCGACGCGGTCGCCAACAACGTTCCCGTCGTGACCATCGCCGCGATCTTCCAGAAGGATCCGCAGGTGATGTTGACGCAGCCGGATGCCAAGGTCAGCAAGATCGAGGACCTCAAGCCGCTGATGCTGTTCGTCTCCAAGGAGGGCATGGGCAGCTATTTCCAGTGGCTGAAGTCCGAATACGGCTTCAACGAGAAGAACGTGCGGCCCTATAATTTCAATCCGCAACCCTTCATCGCCAATCCCAAGAGCGCGATGCAGGGCTACGTCACCTCCGAGCCGTTCGCGGTGGAGAAGGCCGCCGGCTTCAAGCCCAACGTGCTGCTGCTGGCCGATTACGGCTTCAACACCTATTCGACCCTGATCGAGACGCGCCGCGACGTGGTCGAGAAGAAGCCCGACCTGGTGCAGCGTTTCGTCGATGCCTCCATGATCGGCTGGTACAATTACATCTACCGCGACAATTCCGCGGGCAACGCCATGATCAAGAAGCTCAATCCGGAAATGACCGACGACCTGCTGGCCTATTCCGTCGCCAAGATGAAGGAGCATGGCATCGTCGATTCCGGCGACAGTTTGAAGAACGGCATCGGCGCGATGAGCGACGAGCGCTACACCTCCTTCTTCAACAAGATGGTCAAGGCCGGCGTCGTGAAGCCCGAACTCGACTTCCGCAAATCCTACACGCTGCGCTTCGTCAACAAGGGCGTCGGCGTCGAGCTGCGCCCGGGCAAGCCGTAGCGCAAGCTCGATGTCATCAGGCAAAACCTCGTCCGCGGCCGACGCCGGCCTGACGCATCTCGCCGTCAGCCTGCGCGGCGTGACGAAGACCTATGACAACGGCGTCATGGCGCTCGGCCCGTTCGACCTCACTGTCCGCAAGGGAGAGTTCATCTCGCTGCTGGGCCCGTCCGGTTGCGGCAAGTCGACGGTGCTGCGGTTGATCGCGGAGCTCAGCGCGCCGTCGTCAGGCATCGTGCGGGTGGCCCATCACGAGGGCGTGGTGCAGCCGGGTCACGGTATCGGCTTCGTGTTTCAGGAGCCGACCTTGATGCCCTGGACCAGCGTGCGCGAGAATGTGAGGCTGCCGCTCAAGCTCGCCGGCGTGCCGAAGGCGGAGGCGCGCGGGCGTGCCGACGCGGCGCTGGCCAGCGTCGGGCTCGCCGATTTCGCCGATGCCTTTCCGCGCGAGCTCTCTGGCGGCATGAAGATGCGGGTGTCGCTGGCGCGCGCGCTCGTCACCGATCCGGATATCCTTCTGATGGACGAGCCGTTCGCCGCGCTCGACGAGATCACGCGCTTCCGCCTCAACAATGATCTGCTCGCGCTGTGGCGCAGCCTCGGCAAGACCGTCATCTTCGTCACCCATTCGGTGTTCGAATCCGTCTATCTGTCGCAGCGCGTGGTGGTGATGACGGCACGGCCCGGCCGCATCCAGGCCGACATCCGCATCGAGACGGTCGAGCCGCGCAGCGAGACGTTTCGCACCTCCGCCGCCTATTCCGATTATTGCCGGAAGGTGTCGGCCGCGCTGGCCCCGTCTTATTCGGGGCAGTCGACGCTATGAGCGCGCAGGCGGCCGTCACCGCAAAACCGCGAGGCGCGCAACGAGCGATGCGCTTCGTGCTTCCCGTCATCGTGTTCGCGGCCGGCATCCTCGCCTGGGAACTCATGGTCCGCATCAAGGACATCCCGCCTTACGTGCTGCCGGCGCCTTCCGTCATCGTCCTGACGCTGATCAAGGACTGGGCGGTGCTGTCACAATCGCTTGCCACCACGCTGCTGACCACGCTCGAAGGTTTTGCCGCGGCCAGCATCGGCGGCATCGCGCTGGCGCTGTTGTTCAACCAGTCGAAATGGGTGGAATATTCGCTGTTCCCCTATGCCATCGTCCTCCAGGTCACCCCGGTGATCGCGATCGCGCCATTGCTGCTGATCTACCTGGAGCAGCAGACCGCAGTTGTCGTCTGCGCCTTCATTGTCGCCTTCTTCCCTGTGCTGTCCAACACCACGCTCGGGCTGAATTCGGTCGATCGCAACCTTGCCGGCCTGTTCCAGCTCTATGGCGCCTCAAAGCCGCAGACGCTGCGCTTTCTCAAGCTGCCCGCGGCGTTACCCTATATTCTCGGGGGCCTGCGCATCGCAGGCGGCCTGTCGCTGATCGGCGCGGTCGTGGCCGAGATTGCGGCCGGAACGGCCGGTGCGGGCTCCGGGCTCGCCTACAGGATCGCCGAGTCGGGCTATCGATTGAACATACCCCGCATGTTCGCAGCGCTGCTTTTGTTGTCGCTGGCCGGGATTGTCATCTATGGGGTGCTGGCGGTAGTTTCCCACCTCGTTTTACGGCGCTGGCATGAGAGCGCGCTTGGAAAGGAAAACTGATGGCTGCCGGTTCGATTTCGTCCGAAAAGATCGACCTTCTGATTTATGGGCCGGTGCGGCCGATCCTCGAGAACGGGTTTTCCGACCATTTCATCGTGCACAAGGCCGAGACGCACGGCGACCTCGAACGGCTGACGCCGGCGATCCGCGAGAAGATCCGCGGCGTGGCGGTGACCTATCACACCGTCCGTGCCGACAAGGGTTCGCTGTCGCAGCTGCCCAAGATCGAGATGGTGGCAAGCTTCGGCGTCGGCTACGACCACGTCGATGCCAAATACGCGGCCGAGCACGGCATCATCGTCACCAACACGCCCGACGTGCTGACCGAGGAGGTCGCCGACGTCGCGATGGGCCTGCTGATCTCAACCTTGCGCGAGTTCATCAAGGCCGACCGCTACGTGCGCTCCGGGCTCTGGCAGACGCAGAACTATCCGCTCAGTGTCGGCTCGCTGCGCGACCGCAAGGTCGGCATCGTCGGCATGGGCCGGATCGGCCAGGCCATCGCGCGCCGCCTCGATGCCTCGCTGGTGCCGGTGGTCTACCACTCGCGCAATCCGTCCAAGGACGTCTCCTACAAGCACTATCCCGATCTGATCGAGATGGCGAAGGCGGTGGATACGCTGATGGTGATCGTGCCCGGCGGCGCCTCGACCAACAAGATGATCAATGCCGAGGTGCTCAAGGCGCTCGGCCCGCGCGGCGTGCTGGTCAACGTCGCGCGCGGCTCGGTGGTCGACGAACCGGCTTTGGTCCAGGCGCTCAAGTCCGGCACCATCCTGGCCGCCGGCCTCGACGTGTTCGCGGCCGAGCCGACCGTGCCGGACGAGCTCAAGACCATGCAGAACGTCGTGCTGCTGCCGCATATCGGCTCGGCCTCGGTGGTGACGCGCAACGCGATGGATCAGCTCGTGGTCGACAACCTCAAGTCCTGGTTCTCAGGCAAGGCGCCGTTGACGCCGGTTGCCGAAACGCCGTTCAAGGGGCGCTGATGCGAAGTCTTCGGGTCGTTGCATTCGCCGTCGCGGCCTCCTTGGCCGCGATCGGCAGCGCGCATGCGCAGGATACGACGACCCTGAAGAAAGAGATGCTCGGGCAGTGGGAGCTATCGACCACCGAGCGCAGCAAGACCTGCGTCGTCACGATGAAGGGCGACGTCGCAGGACAGGGCTTCAAGCTCGAGCTGGAGCCGGCCTGCAAGGCGGCGCTGCCCTTCACCAAGGACATCGTCGCCTGGAGCGTCAGGGGCCTCGACATCGTCCGTCTGCAGGATGCGACCGGTGAAGCCGTGATCGACTTCACCGAGGTCGAGGCCGGCATCTTCGAAGGCCTGCGTCAGGGCGAGGGCGTCTACATCCTGCAGGATCTCGCCGCCGCACGCTCGATGGCCAAGTCGATGGACCAGATGATCGGCGACTGGGCGATGGTGCGCGGCAACGGCCAGCCGGTCTGCGGGCTGACGCTGACCAACACGGAAGCCGGCCAGGACAATTTCCAGGTCTTCCTCAAGCCGAAATGCGACGCGGCCATCGCGCAGTTCAACCCGACGCAATGGCGGCTGGAGCGCGGCCAGATCATCCTGATGTCGAAATCGGGCAACGTCTGGCAGTTCGAAGCCGACGACAACGCACAGTGGCGGCGCGTCCCCGATACCGCCGATCCCCTGATCATGCTGCGGCAATAGGCGGCCCGACATTCGTTGCCGCCGAATGGCGCCACGCGAAGGCGGAACCTGCAGACCGGGCATCTCGTTGACGGAAGAGGTGATTTCGTTGGGAGATCCGGCATGGCCAAGCGCGTCCTCGCGATCGGCATCGAACCCGGCAGTGCCGACTACAGCGCATTCCCGCAGCTCACGCCGGAGCTCGTGCGAACCTACATCGAGGCGCAGCTGTTGCGCCTGCGCGATCTCGGCTTCGAGGTCACGAGCTGCCTGATCGATCTCGACGTCACCGCGGAAGCCGGCGTCACGGCGGCGCTGCGCGACGAGCGCTTCGACTGCGTCGTGATCGGCGCCGGCCTGCGCGAGCCGAAGGAGCGCCTCGTGCTGTTCGAGAAGGTGCTCAACCTCGTCCATCGCCTGGCGCCGGACGCTGCGATCTGCTTCAACACCACGCCCGCCGATACCGTCGAGGCCGTGCAGCGCTGGGTCGAACCGTAAGCTTCGGCCCTGAGGCCCCGCGCTGGCTGCGACAATTGGTCTGGCCCGGCGCCGTCCCGAGCGCTATGACTGGCGGCGTCAACCGGGAGGATTCGGGATGCTTCGAGCTGTTGGAATGGCGGTGTGTCTGACGGTTGCGATGGCGGTGCCGGTGCATGAGGCCGCGGCCCAGGATGCGATCGGCGGCGCGATCATCGGCGGCGTCGGCGGGGCGATCCTCGGTGGCGCGCTCGGCGGAGGCCGCGGTGCTGCCATCGGCGCCGTCGTCGGTGCCGGCACGGGCGCCGCGATCGCCTCCGAAGGCGAGCGCCGCCGCTCCGGTTACTACGCCTATCAGCGCGGCTGCTACATGCCGCGCCCGGACGGCCGCTACGTCCCGGTCGATCCGCGGTATTGCTACTGACGGTGTGCGAACCGTCGACCGTATTGCTCCAACCTGCTTCAGCTAGGCTTCGATGCTTGTCACCGTGCTCCGCCGCTTCCAACACGCATTGTGTCAGGTCTGGGCCATCGGCGCATAGCGGCTGACCACAATCCCGCAATCATAGGCCTGACAGCCGAGGAGACGGAGCTTGTGGAAGCCGCTCTGATCGAAGATGCGTCGTCCGCTGCCCAGTGCTGCCGGATTGACGTAAAACTGGAATTCGTCCACCAGCCCGGCGGCGATCAGTGCTGAGGCGAAACTTGCGCCCCCGAAGACGGCTATATTGCCGCCTTGCTGCGCTTTCAGAGCACTGACCTCGCGCGGGAGATTTCCGCTGCATACGATCGTGCGCTCCCAGCGGGATTTCTGCAATCTGTCGCTTGGAACCACCTTCTGGATGTCGACGATGCGCCGTGCAAATGCGTAGAAGGGATCTTGCGCGAATTTCTTGGCGGCGTTGCCCCAATGGTCGAGGTACCCCTCTTCAACCATCTTACGGCTCAGCAGGATGCTGTCGATTGACTCAAAGTGACCATTGAAATCACGCTTGAGCACTTCATCCCAGGGGTTGTGGTCGCCCCAGCCCCAAACTTGCCAATCGCGGGCACGGTCCGCGCCGACAAAGCCGTCGACCGACATCTGCATTTGAAGAACGAGTTTCCTCATCTCCGAACTCCCTTGAAATTGCTGTCTCAGGCGGGACCGGCTGCACCGAAGGCGCGTTCGGCCCAGCGCTCCAGTGACGTCAGGGCTGTGTTCCGTGGACCCGGCGCCTCCATTGCCCAGCGCTCGCCATTGTTGAAGCTTCTGGCAGTCTCGATCAGCGCGTCGGCAAAACTCGCCGATATGTCGTTTTCGATCATGCCCGCGCGAACGTTCGAATAGGGCGCTGCTTGATAGGCAACCTGCCTGCCGAGAGCGCGGCCGAGGATCTCGACCTCACTGGTGACGCCAACCACCACAATCGTTCGCTGACCTCCAGTCGATCGCTCCAAACGGGTCATGGCTTCCTCACTTCGATCAGCGATTTACATTTGCAATCATTGGCGCGGATGCTATTGGTGTCAATAGTAAATCGCTTTAAAAATGGAATCGTAATGGCGGGCAAAGAGAAGTCGGGCTGTCCGGTCAATCTTTCGCTGGAGATCGTCGGCGATCGATGGACGTTGTTGATCATTCGCGACATGGTGTTTGCGGGAAAAAAGCACTTCAGGGAGTTCCTGCACTCTGATGAGGGCATTTCATCGCGCACCCTCGCAGAACGGCTGCAGACCCTTCTGGACGAAGGGATCGTCACTCGTCACGACGATCCCAATCACAAGCTCAAGACGGTGTACCAGCTGACGCAGGCCGGAATTGATCTGCTGCCCGTGCTGGTGAGTCTCGGCGATTGGGGCAACCGCTATCGTCCCGCCGATCCTCGGTTGGGGGTCATCGCCAAAGAACTCGCCGGCGGTGGACCCAAGGCGATCGCGCGCATGAAGCGGAAGCTTGCCTCAGAGCATCTGGCCGCTGAATGACGTCAACTCGCCAGGTCCAGTTACTTCGTCGAGACTGACTTCCCTGGAAGTGTCAAATCAACCGCATCCCGCGCAGGCTGGCGTGGCCGCTCTTGCCGACGATGATGTGGTCGTGCACGGCGATGCCGAGCGGTTTTGCGATGTCGATGATCGCCTTCGTCATCTGGATATCCGCCTGCGAGGGCGAGGGATCGCCTGAGGGATGATTGTGCACGAGGATCAAGGCGGTCGCCGATAATTCCAGCGCGCGCTTGATCACTTCGCGCGGATAGACCGGGGTGTGGTCGACGGTGCCGGTCTGCTGCACCTCGTCGGCGATCAGCTGGTTGCGCTTGTCGAGAAACAGCAGGCGAAACTGCTCCTTCTCGGCAAACGCCATGCTGGAGCGGCAATAGTCGATCACCTCGTTCCAGGACGACAGCGCGTTGCGGCTGTTGACCTCGCCTTTGGTCACGCGGCTCGCGGCGGCCGCAATCAGCTTGAGCTGGTTGATCGCGGCCTCGCCGATGCCGTCAACCTCGCGCAAGCGCGCCACCGGCGCGTGCACGACCTCGGCGAACGAGCCGAAAATCTTGATCAGCGTTTTCGCGAGCGGCTTGGTGTCGCGCCGCGGCAGCGCCGGAAACAGCGCCATCTCCAGGAGTTCATAATCGCTCAGCGCATCCGCGCCGGCGCTGTAGAAGCGCTCGCGCAGCCGCTCGCGATGGCCGTGATAGTGCGGCGGGTCCTCAGGCTTGCTCTTGTCGTGGTCCGGCTTGGCGGGCATCGGCCGCCAGCATTGCCGCGGAACCGCGTTTTTGCAACCGTCAATTGCGGGGACAAATGCGGTTCACGTCCGGCCGGCGAGCCTTTGAAGCCTTACCCGATCTGCTTCTCGCCGTGCCGCTCCGACAGCGTAAAAATCTCGACGCCATCAGCGGTGACGCCGACGGAGTGCTCGAACTGCGCCGACAGCGAACGGTCGCGGGTGACGGCGGTCCAGCCGTCGGAGAGGATCTTCACATGCGGCTTGCCGAGATTGATCATCGGCTCGATGGTGAAGAACATGCCAGGCTTGAGCTGCACGCCTTCGCCGGGCCGGCCGATATGAATGATGTTCGGCTCGTCGTGGAACATGCGCCCGAGGCCATGGCCGCAGAAATCGCGCACCACGCTCATGCCCTGCGGCTCGACGAAGCTCTGGATGGCGTGGCCGATGTCGCCGGTGGTGGCGCCGGGCTTCACCGCGGCGATGCCGCGCATCATCGCTTCATACGTCACCTCGATCAGCCGCTCGGCCTTGCGGGCGATCGGGCCGACCGCATACATCCGGCTGGAATCGCCGTACCAGCCGTCGACGATGAAGGTGACGTCGATGTTGACGATGTCGCCTTCCTTTAGCGGACGGTCACCGGGCATGCCGTGACAGACGACGTGGTTGAGCGAGGTGCAGGTCGAGTAGCGATAGCCGCGATACATCAGCGTCGCCGGATAGGCATTGTTGCTGAAGGCGAAGTCGCGGACGAATTCGTCGATGCGCTCGGTCGGCACGCCGGGCCCGACGATGTCGGTGAGCTCGTCGAGGCACTTCGCCACCAGCGCGCCCGCCTTGCGCATGCCGGCAAAGGCACTCGGCCCATGCAGCTTGATCTGTCCGGTCTTGCGCAGGGAGGTATCGGAGGCTTCGACGTAGCTCATGCGGGCGCAATCTTCTGAGGTGGGCTCGATATCGGCGGAAAGTCTTGATTTCAGGCCCCAATTTAATGATTGCGGGCCTTCGTGCAAGCCAAGGCAGAGCGTTTTCGAGCGAAGTGGCTACCGGTTCGTGTGAAGAAAACGCGTCAAAATAAGGATCTTGCCGCCTCTTGCGCCCGAAAGCGGGCCTAATTCGGGACTTCTACGGAGGTTTCCACCGGCAGCGCGCCGCCGCGGACCCGGATTTCGCGGACGGGGTAGGGAACCCGGATGCCCTCGCGCTTGAAAGCGTCCCACAGCGACAGCATCACGTCACTCTTGACGTTGTCCATGCCGTCGGGGTCCGCGATCCAGAAGGTCAGCGAGAACTTCATCCCGGCTTCGGCGAACTCGGTCAGGATGGCGTTCGGCGGCTTGCCCTTGGTGGCGCGCGGATGGGCCGCTGCGGTCTCGGCGGCGAGCTTGGTGACCAGGCGGGGGTCGGCGTCGTAGTTGGTGCCGAAGGCGATCTTCACCAGCGTGTTCTTGTCGGTATAGGTCCAGTTGACGACCTTCTGCGTCACCAGATCCTCGTTCGGCACCAGGAACTCGCGGCCGTCGCCGGCGGCGACGGAAATATAACGCGTCTTCATCGCGCTGATGCGGCCGGTATTGTCGCCGATGGTGACGAGGTCGCCGGGCTTCACCGATTTGTCGGCGAGCAGGATGATGCCCGAGATGAAGTTGGCGACGATCTTCTGCAGGCCGATACCGATGCCGACGCCGACCGCGCCGGAGAACACCGCGAGCGCCGACAGGTCGATGCCGACCGCGCCGAGCGCAATGACGATTGCGATGGCAAGAAGCCCGATGCGGATGATCTTGACCAGCAGCACCTGCACCGACGGCGTCAGGTCGGTGGTTGCGTTGATCCGGCTCTCGGCGAAATTGCTCGCGATGTTGGTGAGCCACAGCGCGATCAGCAGGAGCGCGCCGGCCTTGAGGACCAGCAGCGGGGTCAGCCTGAGACCACCGAGCACGATCGCGTAGGAATCGAGCAGGTCGACCGTCGTATCGAGCTGGCCGAGGATCGAGAGCGCGGCGAGAAGCCACGCCGTGATCGATACCAGGCGGACGATGAAGGCATTGCGCAGCACCGAGGTCACCAGCCGGATCACGAGCCAGGCGAAGCCGAGCTTGGCGGCGACCATCAGCAGATAGGAGCGGCTCGGCCAGGTCGCGTGGTACATCACCACGCGCGAGATGATCACGAGCAGGGTGAAGACCGCCGTCGAGGCGCTGGAGACCATCACCCGGGCGAAGTGCCGGAGCGGCAGCGGCCAGCGCATCGTCAGCGCGGTCATGTCGACCCGGTTGCGCACGCCGGTCTCCGCGGCATAGGCGATGCCGGCCGCGGCCAGGATGAGACCGAATTGCAGGTAGAACCAGGGCGAGGAGATTTCCGCCCCGACGCTGCGCGCGGTGGTCTGCACGAACTCCATGAAGTCCTTGAGGTCCATGTCCATCGGTCTCGTCGGCAAGCGGGGAGGAATTGATTCGAGGGAGCCACAGAATCCCACAAAGGGCGCGGCCGGGCCATCGATACACCGCTAAGTGAAGCGCGTTAAGGCCGCAAAACGCGGGCAGATTGCCGCGAGCGGGAGAAATGGGTTGGCGTGCCGGGGCCGCGACGATATGGATGCCCTTCCAGCTGTTTTTACCCGGAAGGTGGATGGCTTCCCTCGACTCCGTCAGCATCGCCATATTGCTCGGCGCCGTCCTCGTGATGGCCGGTATCCTGTCGAGCCTGCTTGCGCTGCGCTTCGGCGCGCCCTTGCTGCTCGTCTTCCTTTTGATCGGCATGCTCGCGGGCGATTCCGGCCCCGGCCAGCTCCAGTTCGACGACGTCCGCACCACCTATCTGGTGGGCTCTGTCGCGCTGGCCTTGATTCTGTTCGACGGCGGCTTGAAGACGCGCTTTGCCAGCATCCGCACCGTGCTCGCCCCGTCCGTGGTGCTCGCGACCGTCGGCGTGCTCTTGACCGCGCTGATCACGGCGCCGTTCGCCAAATACGCGCTCGACCTCAACTGGACGGAGTCGCTGCTGGTCGGCGCGGTGGTCGCCTCGACCGACGCCGCCGCCGTCTTCCTGCTGGTGCATACCCAGGGCCTGCGCCTGCGCCCGCGCGTCGGCGCGACGCTGGAGGCCGAATCCGGCACCAACGATCCTTTCGCGATCTTCCTCACTTTGATGCTGGTCGAATACATCTCGCTGGGATCGAGCTCCGCAAGCCATGTGGCGATGGAGTTCATCCAGGAGGCGGTGCTGGGCGCCGTGGTCGGCGTCTTCGGCGGACGGCTCGTCGTCATCGCGCTCAACAAGGTCGCGCTGCCGCAGGGCCTGCACGCGCCGTTCGTGACGACTGCGGCCCTCGTGATCTTTGGCGGCTCGCAGATCATGCACGCCTCCGGCTTCCTCGCGGTCTATCTGGCCGGCATCATCATCGGCAACCGGCCGACCCGCGCGCACAATTCGGTAGTGGCTTTCCTCGATGCCGCGACCTGGCTGGCGCAGATCGTGATGTTCGTGCTGCTGGGCCTGCTGGTCTCGCCAAGCCGGTTAGGGGCCAGCGTCTTGCCGGCGGTCGGGGTCTCCTTCGTGCTGATGCTGGTGGCGCGGCCAATCGCGGTGTTCGTGTGCCTGGCGCCATTCCGCTTCAACTGGCGCGAAAAGATCTTCATCGCCTGGACCGGCCTGCGCGGTGCCGTCGCGATCTTCCTGGCCTCGATCCCGATGCTGGTCGGCTTGTCCAAGGCCTATCTCTATTTCGACGTCGCCTTCGTCGTCGTCATCATCTCGCTGCTCTTGCAAGGCTGGACGCTGGCACCCGCCGCGCGCAAGCTGCATGTCGCTCTGCCGCGCGCCGAGCGCGGTCCGCGCCGTGTAGAGCTGGATCTACCCGGGCAGCTCGAGCAGCAGCTGGTCGGCTATCCGGTGCGGCCCAAGAGCCTGTATTTCCGTCGCGGCCTGATCCCGTCCTGGTCCAAGCCGACGTTGGTGATCCGCAACGAGAACATTTTGACGCCGTCGGAAGCCGATCCGATTGCGCCCGGCGACTACATCTACCTGCTGGCGCCGCCGGAAAAGGCCGAGTCGCTGGACCGCTTCTTCGTCGACATGCAGCCGAGCTCGGCGCCGGACCCGCATCTGCTCGGCGACTTCATGGTCTCCGGCGAGCACACGCTCGCCGAACTTGCGGAGATCTACGGCGTCAAGGTCGGCGAGGACGAGAGCAAGCTGACGCTGGCCGATTATTTCGACGTCCATCTCGACCGCGCCCCGAAGGAGGGCGCCGAGTTGCCGCTGGACGAGATCGTGCTGGTCGCGCGCAGCATCTCCGGCGGCCGCGTCAATGTCGTCGGCCTGCGCCTGCCGGAAGAAGACGAGACGCCGCCGCCGCTGACGCGCGCGCAGACGCTGAGGAAGAAGCTCGCGGATGTGTGGACCTCGGTGGCGGGGGTTTAGCGAGGCTCTCGTGTCCCGGACGCGCTGCAACGCGTAAGCGTTGCTGCGCAGAGCCGGGACCCATGGTGGATGTGGGCCCCGGCTCTGCGCCGCATCACTACGTGCTGCGTCGCGTCCGGGCACGAGAGAAACTCCGCAATGACGGCGAGGCTCGACCTTCGCTTTTCGAACAACAGTTCGTAGCTCGGATGGAGCACAGCGTAATCCGGGGCCGCTGTATCGGTACGGAAGAGTCCCGGATTGCGCTGCGCTCCATCCGGGCTACGGTCTCACGCCAGCACCTTCACTCCGCCAAAACTCGTCACCCGCCCCTGCTTCAGCATCACGATCTGCGTCGCGAGCTGGCGCAGCTCGGCGGCGTCGTGGCTGACATAGACCATCGGCACGTTGGCCTCGTCGCGCAGCCGCACCAGATAGGGCAGGATCTCGAGCTTGCGGCCTTCGTCGAGCGCGCCGAGCGGCTCGTCGAGCAGCAGCAGGCGCGGTTTTGCCAGCAGCGCGCGTCCGAGCGCGACGCGCTGGCGCTCGCCGCCGGAGAGCTTTCCAGGGCGGCGGCCGAGCAGGGTGCCGATATCGAGCAGGTCGATGACGCGCTTGTGCTGCGCCGGATCCGGCGCCAGGCGGTTCATCTGCCGTCCATAGTCGAGATTCTGCGCGACGTTGAGATGCGGGAACAGCCGCGCATCCTGGAACACATAGCCGATACGGCGGCGCCAGGTCGGGATATGGATGCCGGCCGCGGTGTCGTCGACGGTCTCGCCGTCGAGCACGATGGTGCCGCGGTCCGGCCGCAGCAGCCCCGCGATCATGTTGACCAGTGACGTCTTGCCGGCGCCCGAGGCGCCGAACAGGCCGATGACGCGGCCCTCGCCGGTGAACGATGCGGCGAGCGAGAATTCACCGAGTTGTTTTTCGACATCGACGCGCAGCATGGTCAATTCCCGTGCAGGCGCGCAGTGGCGCGGCGGGCGAACCATTCGGCGGCGATCAGCGCGCCCAGCGCCAGCACGATCGAGACGATTACGAGCCGGCCGGCCGCGGCGTCGCCGTCCGGCGTCTGGATCAGCGAGTAGATCGCGGACGAGATCGTCTGGGTCTCGCCGGGAATGTTGGAGACGAAGGTGATGGTGGCGCCGAATTCGCCGATCGCCTTGGCAAAGCCGAGCACCATGCCGGCCAGCACGCCGGGCAGCGCCAAGGGCAGCGTCACCGTGAAGAATACTTTCCATGGCGCGGCGCCGAGCGTCTCGGCGGCCTGCTCGAGCCGGCGGTCGATCGCCTCGATCGACAGCCGCATCGGCCGCACCAGCAGCGGAAACGACATCACGCCGCAGGCCAGCGCGGCGCCGGTCCAGCGGAACGAGAAGACGATGCCGAGATGGTCGGCGAGGAATCCGCCGACGAGGCCGCGGCGGCCGAACGTCAGCAAGAGCAGATAGCCGGTGACGACAGGTGGCAGCACCAGCGGCAGATGCACGACGGCGTCGAGCATCGACTTGCCCCAGAAATCGCGCCGCGCCAGCAGCCACGCCAGCGCGATGCCGAATGGCGTCGCCACCAGCGTTGCGATGATCGCGACCCTGAGCGAGAGCAGGATCGCGGTCCATTCGGCGGGAGAGATGTCGAACATCAAATGGTGATTATCAGATTGTCGGGCTGACCAGGAACTTGAAGCCGTATTTTTCCAAAATGGTCTTGGCGGCGGAGGAGCGCAGGAAGGCGAGATAGTCGCTGGTCCCGTCCTTCGCCGTCGTGGTCGCGGCGACCGGATAGATGATCGCGGGATGCGAGCCCGCCGGGAAGGTGCCGACGATCTTGACGCCTGGCTCGGCCTTGGCGTCGGTGGCATAGACGATGCCGAGGTTGGACTCGCCGCGCGCCACCAGCGTCAGCGCGGCGCGCACGCTCTCGGCCATCGCGAATTTCGGCTCGGCGGCCTGCCAGGCGCCGAGCTTCTCAAGCGCGGCCTTGGCGTATTTGCCGACGGGTACGGACTTGACGTCGCCGGTCGCGATCCTGCCGTCGCCGGCGAGCTTGGCGAGGTCGAAGCCTTGCGCGATTGTGACGTTGTCGATCTTGGAATCTTTCGTCGCGATCAGCACGATGCTGTTGCCGAGCAGATTGACTCTGGAAGGCTCGTTGATGGTCTTCTTGGAGATCGCGTAATCCATCCAGTCGGTGTCGGCGGAGACGAACACGTCGGCCGGCGCGCCTTGCTCGATCTGCCTCGCCAGCACCGAGCTCGCGGCATAGCTGACCGAGAACTTGACGCCGGTCTTGGCGGTGTAGGCGGCGTCGATCTCGTCGAGGGCGTTCTTCATCGACGCCGCGGCGAACACGGTGATGGTCTTGTCCTCGGCGGCGGCCGGCGAAAGGCTCGCGCTTGCGAGGATCACGAGGGCGGTGAAAAGGCCTGAAATGCGTAACATGGGGAGCGCTCCGTGCGAGTCCGCGCGCGCAAGATGCACGCACAGGTCTGGCGTTGGTGGGTCAGGTCGCGACGGGTGGAAGCGCTGCTCCACGGGGCCCGGCTGCGGCTTACGGCCGGCAGGGATATCGCAATTGCGAAGATAGCAGGCTGGCGCCCGAGGTCAAAGGGTGGCCGCTTGTCCGGCCGGGCGGGCCTATTGCGCCGGCAGGATCGCGATCCCGACCGAATTCTCCTTGGCGCCGCTGAGCTGAAGTACGAAAGGCTGCGCCGAAAGCTCGTATTTCACGGACTTGCGGATGCCGCCGCAATCGGTCGCACCGCTGAAGGCCACGGGCTTGAGAACATGCCCATCCTGGACCACGTCGATCCAGGCGCCGGCGGACAGGCTGATCGTGTAGAGCCCGGCCGTGGCGGACTTGACGCTGGTGAAGCCGGCAAAGCTGCCGTCCTTGGGCGCGCGCTCCGGCGGCGTCGGCAGTTTTGCCTCGCTTGGGGCAACCAGTCCCAGCGTGATGGCCGAGGAGGGCAAGCTCGCCTGCTCGCTACCCGATGCGAGCGTTGTGCGGTCCGGCGCGGTGAGCGCGGCGCGCTCGCGCTCGATCGGCCATTTGAACTTGTCGCAGCCGCTCGGTTCTTCAGCGGCGAGAGCGGAGGTCGCGCCGAACGAGAGCGCAGCGAGGACGGCGAGAACGCGCATGTGAAATCCCATCGTTGGCCGCGCGAGCGGTGCGAGGCTTGCGGTCAGGCTTGTTCGAATGACGGGATGCGCGTCCCGGGGGGCCGCGGCTTACGGCTGAGCGGCAGCGCCATTGTAGCGCATTCACGTGGTACGAACCAACCAACGAGTTCGTCATCCCGGGGCGCGCGCAGCGCGAGCCCGGGATCCATAGCCACAGGATTGTGTTTGGCGAAGATTCGGAGTGGCCACCTCGCACCATAACCACTCCCTGTGGTTATGGGTCCCGGGCTCGCTTCGCGCCCCGGGACGACAGCATTGGGTGGGGCGGCAGCGCGGCCCACACACACTACGGCTTTGCATCCGCCCCATGCAGCACCGCTTTGCATGCCGCCGGCATCTGCGCCAGCGTCATCGGCGGTTTCGGCTTCGGCGGCTCCGGCGGCGGCTTGGGGTGCAGCACCGCGTCGGAGAACCAATAGGCGAGATCGGCGGGCTTGCAGCCTTCGTCCTCGGACTGCGACGGCTGGCCCTCGCATTCGCCGGCGCCTGGCGGGCAGTGCATGCGGATGTGGAAGTGGTAGTCGTGGCCCCACCAGGGCCGGATCTTCGACAGCCAGGCGCGGTCGCCCTTGGCCTCGCGGCACAGCGCCTTCTTGATCGCGGCGTTGACGAAGATGCGCTGCACCGCCGGCTCCCGGGCCGCGTCGCGCAGCACCAGCACATGGCCAGGTGTGAACACTTTTGGATCGATGTCGAGCCGGTCGTGGCGCACCATCATCACCGCCGACATGTCCTCGCGCTCCTCGCGCGAGAGGCGGCGGTCCGGCATCGGCGTCAGCCAGATGTCGGCATCGAGGCCGATCTGGTGGCTGGCATGACCCGACAGCGCCGGCCCGCCGCGCGGTTGGGCGATGTCGCCGACCAGGATGCCCGGCCATCCCGCGTCCTTGCGCGCTTTGGCCGCGAGCCGCTTGATCAGCGCGATCATCTCGGGGTGGCCGTAGCTGCGGTTGCGCGACAGCCGCATCACCTGCCAATTGTCGCCGTTGAGCGGCATCTGCTCGGCGCCGCCGATGCAGCCCTTGGTGTAGGAGCCGATGACATGGGCCGCCCCCTTCGACGGCAGCAGCTTGCGCGCGAACAGCTCCTTGGCGGCGAGATCGGGGTCGTTGGGATTGGCCAGCGGCGGCAGCGGCTTCGGGTTCACGCTACCCTTGTCCTGGGCCAGCGCGCCGCCGGCGGTCAGGAACGTCGCTAAAAGCAGGAGAGGGGCGAGGCGGCGGGGACTCATGCGCAGCCCTTATAGCCCAACACGGCGTCGGGGTTAAGAATCGGGCTGTGCTGCGGCGGACGATCTCACAGCGTCTTGACGGCCGTTGCCCCAGTGCGAAGGCGCGCCCGGCATGTCGATCCCCATATCCAACAGGGTCGTCCAAAAGTCGTGGTTTTTTCATGGGGCCAGCCGGATTCTTAACACTGCGATAACCGTATCCTGCATTGACCAAAATTCTTGCGCGGAGTGAGAGCCGTTTTCGTCCTGCATGCAAGCTGATGCGTTTTCGGAATTGAATCATGAATAGCGCGCATATTTGCGTCACGTCTTTCTCCGCTAGCGGCGAGGCAACAGGTTTGCCGTGCCCTGTGACGCTGCTGCGCCTCTCAAACAGGCAAATCGATCCGGTTTACAGTTGCCGCAAGGCGCGGCCCCGGCCGGCCGGGCCACCCAAGATTACTTTTTTTTCAGACACTTGCCCCAAAACTTGCGCCGTTGGGCGCGACTGGGACGAGTGAAGTTGGGTTTGGGGTCTCGAAAAACAAGAAAACGAAAGCAAAGCGTGCTTGCCCGGGCTGGTCAATCGCCGCGCAAGCCGCGCTTCGCGCGCGCGCCGCGAGGTCTTTCGGAACGCGATGAAGTCCTGCGCAGCCGTGCCGAGGCGGAAGCCGCGATCGCGGACGCGCGCAAATCCCATGAGCGCCTGCGCCAGGCCGTCGACATCCTGCCGCAGGGCATCGTATTTCTCGACGCCGAAGGCCGCTACGTCCTCTGGAACAAGAAATACGCCGAGATTTACAGCAAGACCGCCGATCTGTTCGAAGAGGGCGCGCGTCTCGAAGACACGTTGCGCATCGGCGTCGCCCGCGGCGACTATCCGGAGGCCATCGGCCATGAGGACGAGTGGATCGCCGAGCGGCTGCAAAGGCTCTATCAGCCCGGCGCACGCCACGAGCAGAAGCTGTCGGACGGCCGCGTCATCCTGATCGACGAGCGCCTGACCGACGATGGCGGCGTCGTCGGCCTGCGCGTCGACATCACCGAGTTGAAGCAGCGCGAGGCCTCGTTCCGCCTGCTGTTCGACGGCAATCCCGTTCCCATGATCGTCTGCGCGCTGGACGACGAGCACATCCTCGGCGTCAACGACGCCGCGGTCGCGCATTACGGCTACAGCCGCGCCGAGTTCGAGCGGTTGAAGATCCGCTCGCTGCAGGCCTTCGACAGCGAGCCGCCCTGGACCGCTGATCCGACCGGCGCGGAGCAGGCCGGCCGCACCTGGAAGCACGTCAAGGCCGACGGCGCGCTGATCGACCTTGCGATCTATTCCCGCGAATTGACCTATGCCGAGCGGCCGGCGGTGCTGCTCGCGCTGATGGACATCACCGAACGCAAGCGCGCCGAGGCGCGGCTCGCCTTCATGGCCCAGCACGACGGGTTGACCGGCCTGCCCAACCGCAGCCTGCTGCGCCAGCAGGTCGACGAGATGCTGCTGCATACGCGGCGCAGCACCGACAAGGTCGCGCTGCTGATGCTGGGGCTCGACAGTTTCAAGTCGGTCAACGACACGCTGGGACATGCGGTCGGCGACAAGCTGCTGCGCGGCGTCGCCAAGCGGCTGCGCTCGACCTTGCGCGAGGAAGACGCGCTGGCGCGGCTCAATTCCGACGAATTCGCGATCGTGCAGAGCGGCCTGACGCGTCCCGAGGACGCGGTGATGCTGGCAAAACGTCTGCTTGCGGCGATCGCCGATCCCTATCTGCTCGACGGCCATTCCGTGGTGATCGGCGCCTCGATCGGCATCGCGATGGCGCCCGGCGATGGCGATGATTCCGAAAAGCTGCTCAAGAGCGCCGACATGGCGCTGTCGCGCGCCAAGCTGGACGCGCGCGGCAGCTTCGCCTTCTTCGAGGCCGCGCTCGACGCCAGGGCGCAGAGCCGCCGCAAGATCGAGGTCGAGCTGCGCGACGCGATCCAGAACGACGTGCTGCGCCCTTATTACCAGCCGCTGATCGACCTCCAGAGCGGCCGCATCACCGGCTTCGAGGCACTGGTGCGCTGGCCGCATGCCGAGCGCGGCATGATCTCGCCGGCCGAGTTCATTCCGGTCGCCGAGGACACCGGCCTGATCAATCCGCTCGGCGGGTTGATGCTGCGCCGGGCGTGCCTGGACGCCGCGACCTGGCCGGACGACGTCCGCGTTGCGGTCAACCTGTCGCCGCTGCAGTTCCGCAGCGGCAATCTGCTTTCGATCGTGACGGACGCGCTGAAGCATTCCGGCCTGCCGCCGCGGCGGCTCGAGCTCGAGATCACCGAGACGCTGCTGCTGGAGAAGAGCGCGCAGGTGCTGGCGACGCTGCATGCGCTGCGCGCGCTCGGGGTGCGCATCTCGATGGACGATTTCGGCACCGGCTATTCCAGCCTCAGCTATTTGCGCAGCTTCCCGTTCGACAAGATCAAGATCGACCAGTCCTTCGTGCGGGATCTCGGGGCCAACCGCGAGGCCCAGGCGATCATCCGCTCCATCGTCAGCCTCGGCAAAGGCCTGGGGGTCATCATCACCGCCGAGGGCGTCGAGACCGAAGCCGAGCTCAGCTGCCTGCGCACCGAGGGCTGCGACGAAGGCCAGGGCTTCCTGTTCAGCAAGGCCCGCCCCAACGCCGAGATCATCAGCCTGCTGGCCGCGCAGCGCGGTATCGACAGCGAGGACGCCGCGCTGGTGGCGTGAGCGGCACAGGAGGCCGTCATGCAGAAACTTGCGCGTCCCAAAGCATGCGCGTCATATGCGATTGCTGGCGGATGGTCGAACCTGCCGCAGGTTGGCGGCGTCTCAGGGATCGAATGAACCGATGCGGCTTCTCTCATGACCTCCGATGCTCCTCCGCTGGCCGGACCGCGCTATGCCCGCTTCTCGCGGCGGTTCAAGGCCGTTCTGCTCGACTGGATGCTGGCGATGGCCCTGCTGTTCGGCGCCCTGGCGATCGCGAGCAATGTCGCGAGCGATGGGCTCAGCCGGATTCTCGGCGTTGCAGTCGTCGTTATCCTGCTGCTCTACGAGCCGGTGCTCGTCTGGCGCGCCGGCGGAACGCTCGGGCATATCTGGACGAATTTGCGCGTCATCGACGATCGCGGCGGCAATTTGAGCTTCGCCAAGGCGTTCGCACGCTCTGCCGTGAAGGGCATCCTGGGCTGGTATTCGTTCGTGATCCTGGCTGCCACGCGCCGCAACCAGGCGGTTCACGATCTACTCGCGCATTCGACCGTGCAGATCCGCGATCCCGCCAGGGCGAAGCCCGGCCAGTTCATCACGGAGCGGCGTGAGGATGATCCGACGATGCCCTCGCGGCTGCGGCGTACGCTCGTGACTGTCGTCTATCTTGCGCTCAGCGTCTTCCTCTATTTCGGCGTGGTCGCAGCCTTGGTCCGAAGCGGCGTCCTGTCCCGCGCGTGCCTCAACCAGGACATTTGCTCAGGAGGCGACCGCATCGTCGACCTCGCCGCCGCCGCGGCTTTCCTTCTGACGATTGCCCTGGTGATCGGCATGGGCTGGCGAGGTCGGCTGCCCGGCGCTCGCAAGGCGTAGACGAATTCACCGCTTGGCATAGGCGCTGGCCGCCAAAATCGCCTTCCCCACATCCTCATAGTGCGTATCCCGCGCCTGGATCTGCTGGGCGATCGTGTGCATGTCGCGAAACCGGCGCTCGAACGGGTTGCTGCGGAACACCGCGGTCGCGCCGGCCATGTGATAGGCGGTGTCGACCACCTTTGTCGATTGATGGATGGTCCAGGTCGCGGCCAGTCGCACCGCGCTGCGATGCGCGGCGCTGAACTCACCCGTCGCGGACAGCTCGTGCCACATCGCAGCCGCGGTGGAATAAAGATAGGCGCGCGCGGCGCGCAAATCGCCTTCGGTGCGGCCGATCAGGCCCTGCACCGCCCCGTTGTCGCGCATCGCGCCGGCCGCCAGCGAGGGGCGCTTTTCGCGCGCAAGTGCAATCGCCGCATCCAGCGTCGCGCGTGCCACGCCTAGCGACACCGCGGCAAAGCCGAGGCTGAAGGCGGAGCCGGTGCCGATCCTGTAGAGCGGCCCCGTCTCGCGCAAGCCGGACGGCACGTCGCGGAACGCCGTGAAGCGCTCGGGGATGAAGAGGTCGCTCACCCCGTAGGAATCGGTGCCGGTGCCGGCGAGCCCGATCGCCTGCCACACGTCGTGCAACGTCGCGCTTGCGGCAGGAAACAGAATGGTCCGCACTTCCGGCGAGCCATCGGCGTTCCTGCGCGGCGTGCCGTCAGTCCCGAGGATGCGCACATGCGCGCCCAGCCAGGTCGCCTGCCGCGAGCCCGAGGCAAAATCCCACCGCGCCGTGACGCGATAGCCACCCGCGACCGCGCGCGCCTCGTGCGCGATCGCGCCCCAGGCAAGGATGCCGGGCGCGGTGTTGAAGATCTCCTGCGCGGTATCGCGATCGAGCGAAGCCGCGATCATCGCGCAGACGCTGCACTGGCCGAGACACCAGGCCGTGGACGCATCGGCCTTCGCGATCTCTTCCTGCATCTGCATGAAGGTTTCGATGGGAGCTTCAGCCCCGCCGAGGCTCTGCGGCAGCAGCGCGCGATAAAGGCCGTTCTCGATCAGCGCGGAGACGACGGCCGGCGTCAGCCGTCGCGTCCGCTCGATCTCGTCCGCTTCGCCCGCAATCAGCGGGGCGAGCGCTCGGGCACGTTCGACCAGACCAACTCCGGGAGTTGCGTTCATGCGCGTTTCCTCGCCCATTCTGCCGTGAGCGGTGAGATGCGCGATGGTGGTCTATTTGGCGGGGAGGATCAAGGTTCGGAGCGGCGGTTCACTTCGCTTCGACGGCCGCATTCAGAGAACCTGCAAGTCTCACCCATCGACATAGGCGGCCAGTTCGTCCGGCGTTCCCGTGGGAAAGGCATCTTTGAGATAATCGAGGAAGGCCGATACACGAGCGCTCAGCAGTCGTCGCGATGGGTAGAGTGCCCATAAGGCGATCTCCGGTCCATCGACGTCGCCCCAATGCACCAGCGTGCCGGCCGCGAGATCTTGACTCACGAGCGACACCGGCAATCGACCGGCGCCCACACCTGCCCGCACTGCATCGCGAACCATGACAAGCGACGACAAGCGAAGGACCGGATCAACTTTAACTCGCGGTGGTCCAGCCGGTGCCGTCATCTCCCAGATCGCGGTCTGGTCGCTCGCCCCGCGCACAACCACGGGAACAGTGATATCGCCCGCGGGTAGAGCAAGTTTCGGGCTTGCGACGACCACCAGCCGATCGCGCAGGAAAACTCGTCCGACGAGGTTCTCATCCGGATTCGGATTGACCCGGATCACGAGGTCATAACCTTCCTCCACCATGTCGACGGCCCGGTCTTCCGTCGTGATCTCGAGCCGGACCTCCGGATATCTGAGCGCGAACCCGGCGGCGAGCTTGCCCATGGCGGTTTGCGAGATGAGCAATGGCGCGCTGATCCGCAAACTGCCCCGCGGCTTGTCTCCACCTGAAGCAATCGCGGTTGCCGTCTCGTCAAGCTCGGCGAGCAATGCCGCCGTCCGCTCGTACAGCGCCCGGCCTTCCTCGGTGAGCTTCAGCAAGCGTGCTCCGCGCTCGAAAAGGCGCAGATCGAGGCTGCTCTCCAGTTCCGCCACCCGGCGGGAAAGCGTTGCTTTTGGGCGCCCGGCAGCCCGGGCGGCCCGTCCGAACCCTCCGTGCCGGGCCACCAGGTTGAAATCGGCAAGTGCGAGCAGGTCCATTCGTTCCACCAGTAAGACAGTCTGTCCAGATATAGCGTCTATTGGTTCGAATTTGGATCGCTAGTTTCCGGGTGTCTTCCAACCCCAAACCCGGAGTGATCCCCATGACCATCCTCGTTACCGGCGCCACAGGCGCCGTCGGCCGCCAGGTCGTCGAACAGCTCGTCAAGCGCGGCGCCGACGTGCGCGCGCTCGTCCGCGATCCCGCGAAAGCCAGCTTCCCAGCAGGCGTCACGGTCGCGCAAGGCGATCTGCTCGACGTCGATGCGCTTCGCGACGCTCTCGCAGGTGTCTCCACCTTATTCCTGCTCAACGCAGTCGTGCCGGATGAATTCACGCAGGCGCTGATCACGCTTAACCTGGCCCGCGAGGCCGGCGTTGAACGGGTCGTCTATCTCTCGGTGATCCACAGCGACCTCTACGTGAACGTGCCGCACTTCGCGGGCAAGTTCGGCGTCGAGCGGATGATCGAGCAGATGGGCTTCAATGCCACCATCCTGCGCCCTGCCTACTTCATGCAGAACGATCTCACGATCAAGGACGTGGTGACCGGATACGGCGTCTACCCGATGCCGATCGGCAGCAAAGGCCTCGCCATGATCGACGTGCGCGACATCGGCGAGATCGCAGCCCTCGAGCTGGTTCACCGCGAGCAGGCCGCAGGACCGCTGCCGCTGGACCGCATCAATCTCGT
The DNA here is from genome assembly GCF_900094605.1 of Bradyrhizobium shewense. Lineage (GTDB taxonomy): Bacteria > Pseudomonadota > Alphaproteobacteria > Rhizobiales > Xanthobacteraceae > Bradyrhizobium > Bradyrhizobium shewense. The sequence continues at coordinate 107,022 of NZ_FMAI01000010.1, forward strand.
CGGTCCCCACACGCTGACCGGCGCAGATGTCGCCGGCATCTGGTCGGACGTGCTGGGGCGCACGATCGCCTATGGCGGCGACGATACGGCCAGCTTCGAGAAGAATCTCAGGCAGTTCATGCCGGGCTGGATGGCGTTCGACATGCGGCTGATGAGCGAACGCTTCCTCACCGATGGAATGATCCCCGACGCGGGCGACGTCGAACGCTTGACGGCGCTTCTGGGCCGCCCCTTGCGCTCCTATCGCGACTTCGCGTCCGGGAGCGCGGCCTCGGCCTGAGGCACGAGCGCGCTCCAACCACGACGACAAGGAATTCCATCATGATCAGTTCTGCGGATGATAATGCCATGGCCCCATTGAAGGTGCTGGTTCTTGGAGCAACCGGCCCTACCGGGCGCCGGATCGTCAGCCAGGCTCTGGCGCGAGGACATCAAGTGACCGCGCTGGTGCGGTCACCCGGGAAGGCGGGCGACCTGAGCGGCGCAAGAGTCGTCGTTGGAGACGCTCGCGACGAGAAAGCATTGCGTGAGGCCGTCTCTGGCCAGGACGTCGTCGTCAGCGCGCTCGGCACCCCAGCGAGCCTATTCCGCGAAGTGACGCTGCTCTCGACGGCGACGCGCGCGCTCGTGAACGCGATGAAGGCCGAGCAAGTCTTCCGGCTGGTCTGCATCACGGGGATCGGCGCGGGAGACAGTGCCGGCCATGGCGGCTTCGTCTTTGACCGCGTGATTTTCCCGCTGCTTCTACGCAAGGTTTATGCCGACAAGAACCGGCAGGAAGCGATCGTCAGAAACAGCGGGCTCGACTGGATTCTCGTTCGCCCCGCCGTCCTGAACGACAAGTCCGGCCGCGGCGCGATCCGGGCGCTCACCGATCTCGGCGGCTTCAATGGCGGAGCCATCTCGCGAGAAGATGTTGCAGCATTCGTGCTGGACCAAATGCAGGCCGACACCTGGCTGCATCGTTCGCCGTTGATCACGTGGTGAGCGCGTGATCAACGGTTGGCCGTTGCACGTTGCCTCCTCACGCCGCAGCGCGGCCCAGGTCGAGCGATGGCCTGCGTTTCGTCGGGAAGCTCAGCGCCACCGCGACGGCGGCCAGCCCGATCGCGAAGGAGCCGACATGCAGCCATGTGTAGCGCTGGAAATTGTCGAACACGAGTCCGCCGGCCCACGGCCCGAGCGCCATGCCGAGGCTGGCGAAGGCCGACACCGCGCCGAACACGGTGCCCATGATGCGCGCGCCGAAGAATTCGCGGACCAGCACCGCATAGAGCGGCATCACCCCGCCATAGGCGAGGCCGAACACCACCGACAACGCGTAGAATTCGCCGAGCTGCGCCACTGCGAGATAGGTCGCGATGCACATCGCCTGCACAAGGAGGCCGCCGACCAGCACGGGCTTCGCGCCGATGCGATCGGCGAGGGCGCCCAGCAGCAGGCGGCCGCCGAGGCCTGAGACGCCGGCCACGCTGTAGACCGTCACCGCCGTGAGCGGAGCGATGCCGCACACCATCGCATAGGACACCATGTGGAAGATCGGGCCGGAATGCGCCGCGCAGCAGGCGAAATGCGCCGCAGCGAGCGCGATGAATTGCGGCGTGCGCAGCGCCTGCGCCGCGGTCAGCTCGACGTCCGGCGCTGAGTCTGCACCGGCGGCGCCCGACGTTGCCGGCGCCGGACGCACTAGGAAGCAGGCCGGGATCAGCAACGCCCACGAAGCGATGCCGATCACCAGCATCGCGGTGCGCCAGTCATAGGCGGTGATCAGCCAGCTCGCGGTCGGCGCGATCGTCACCGGCGACACGCCCATGCCGGCGGAGACCAGCGCCACCGCAAGGCTGCGGTTGGTCTCGATCCACGCGCTCGCGAGCGCCATCATCGGCGCGTAGAAGCTGCCGGCCGCAATGCCGATCAGCACGCCGAAGCAAAGCTGGAATTGCCACAGGCTTGTCGCCTGGCTCGCAGTGACGAGGCCGAGCCCCAGCAGAACGCTGCCCGCGAGCACCACGATGCGGGTGCCGAACCGGTCCGACAGCGTGCCCCACAGGAACGCGGCAAATCCCATGAAGAGGAAATCCAGCGTCGCCGCCGCCGACACCCCGGCGCGCGACCAGCCCATCGCTTCCGAAATCGGCTGCAAAAACACCGCCAGCGACAGCATCGTGCCGAACCCGACGCAAGTCATCAGCGCACCCGCGGCGACAACGACCCAGCCATAGTCGAAGCGTGACGGCTTGCTCATGGGTTTCCTCAGCGCTGTTGGTCTTGTTGGTGATGCGCGGGAGGGATGGTGGCTTATCAGACGGCGGAGGGCAAGGCTGGCGGCTACGCGTTTTCGTAACCGTCGTCATTCCGGGGCGCGCCACTTGGCGCGAACCCGGAATCCATCTCTCTGCGTTACCTACTGTGCGAGGGATTCTCAGATGCGCAATTGCGCAATGCCATCATGCCGCTGTTTTGCCCGATGGGTCTATTTGATTTCTAAAAAATCGAAAACTCCAATCCAAACAAGCCCTCGTCTACTGTGCATGGGGTTGTTTTCGATATTTTTGTTTTGCCGGGTCCCCGAACGCAAATGCCCGGGACGAGCCCGGGCATGACGGCGGCTGATGTAACTGTAAAAGCCAGCCCGCCTCAGCTATCCACCTTCAGCGCGGCAATGAAAGCTTCCTGCGGGATGTCGACCTTGCCGAACTGCCGCATCTTCTTCTTGCCTTCCTTCTGCTTCTCCAGAAGCTTGCGCTTGCGCGTGATGTCGCCGCCGTAGCATTTTGCGGTGACGTCCTTGCGCAGGGCGCGGACCGTCTCGCGGGCGATCACCTTGCCGCCGATCGCGGCCTGGATCGGGATCTGGAACATGTGCGGCGGGATCAGCTCCTTCATCTTCTCGACCATGGCACGGCCGCGCCCCTCCGCGCGGGTGCGGTGAACCAGCATCGAGAGCGCGTCGACCGGCTCGTTGTTGACGAGGATCTGCATCTTGACGAGGTCGGCCGGCTTGTAGTCGGTGAGATGATAGTCGAATGAGGCGTAGCCCTTGGAAACCGACTTGAGGCGGTCGTAGAAGTCGAACACGACTTCGTTGAGCGGCAAATCGTACTTCACCATGGCGCGGGAGCCGACATAGGTCAGCTCCTTCTGCGAGCCGCGGCGGTCCTGGCACAGTTTCAGCACGCTGCCGAGATATTCGTCGGGCGTCATGATCGTGGCCTCGATCCAGGGCTCCTGGATCTCGGCGATCTTGACCACGTCGGGCATGTCGACGGGATTGTGGATCTCGATCTCGGTGCCGTCGGTCAGCTTCATCTTGTAGATGACGCTCGGCGCGGTCGCGATCAGATTGAGATCGAACTCGCGCGACAGCCGCTCCTGGATGATTTCCAGATGCAACAGGCCGAGGAAGCCGCAGCGGAAGCCGAAGCCGAGTGCGGCTGACGTTTCCATCTCGAACGAGAAGCTGGCGTCGTTGAGGCGCAGCTTGCCCATGGCGCCGCGCAGCGTTTCGAAATCGTCGGCGTCGACCGGGAACAGGCCGCAGAACACCACTGGGATGGCCGGCTTGAAGCCGGGCAGCATTTCGGTGACCGGCTTCCTGTCGTCGGTGATGGTGTCGCCGACGCGGGTGTCGGCGACTTCCTTGATCGCGGCGGTGATGAAGCCGATCTCGCCGGGGCCGAGCTCGTCGACCTGCTGCATCTTCGGCGTGAAGAAGCCGACGCGCTCGACGTCATAGGCGGCGCCCGTGCCCATCATGCGCACGCGGCTGCCCTTCTTCATGACGCCGTCGACGACACGGATGAGAACGACGACGCCGAGATAGACGTCGTACCAGCTGTCGACCAGCAGCGCCTTCAAGGTCGCATTGCGGTCGCCCTTCGGCGGCGGCAGGCGCGTAACGATGGCTTCCAGCACGTCGGGCACGCCAAGGCCCGTCTTGGCCGAGATCATCACCGCGTCGGAGGCATCGATGCCGATGACATCCTCGATCTGCTGCTTGATCTTCTCGGGCTCGGCCGCGGGAAGATCGACCTTGTTCAGGACCGGGACGATCTCGTGATTGTTGTCGAGCGCCTGGTAGACGTTGGCGAGCGTCTGCGCCTCGACGCCCTGGCTGGCGTCGACCACCAGCAGGGAACCCTCGCAGGCCGCCAGCGACCGCGAGACTTCGTAGGCGAAGTCGACATGGCCGGGCGTGTCCATCAGGTTGAAGATGTAATCCTTGCCGTCCTTGGCGCGGTACGACAGGCGCACCGTCTGCGCCTTGATGGTGATGCCGCGCTCGCGCTCGATGTCCATGGAATCGAGCACCTGCTCCTTGCCCGCCATTTCGCGGTCGGAGAGGCCGCCGGTCATCTGGATCAGGCGGTCGGCCAGCGTCGATTTGCCATGGTCGATATGGGCGACGATGGAGAAATTGCGGATGTTGGAAATGGGGACGGTCGTCATGGGCGCGGGATACCACTCACATCCCCGTGCGGCAACCATATTGCTGTAATTTCAGGGCCTTTGTTCACGCCAAGCTGATTCCACGATGGGCCAAAACGCGCTAGGCAAGCGCCCATGTCGACCACGTCTCTTCCCACCCCTGGAGTACGCACGAAGGCCCGCCTGAGCTTTGGCCGCTTCCAGGCCTGGCTGGTTGCCTGCGCGGTCCGTCCCGAGGCGAGATTGTGGCTGGTGATCCAGCTCGCCATCCTCCATGCGGTGCTCTGGACCTTCATCCTGATCAATCTCAAGGCTGCGCAGGACGTTCACATGGACGTCGCAGAAGCCTATGGCTGGGGCCAGAAATTCCTGTGGGGCTATGGCAAGCATCCGCCGCTGTCGGGCTGGGTCGCCGGGCTCTGGTTCAAGCTGTTCCCGGCGGCGGACTGGGCGACCTATGCGCTGGCGATGGCGACGGTCAGCGCCGGCATGGTGATCTGCTGGCTGGTTGCCTTGCGCGTGGTGGACGCGCGGCGCGCGTTTCTGGTCGTGGTGATGGTCGCGCTCTACCCGATCTTCAATTTCAAGGGGTTCAAGTACAACCCGGACCTGCTCCAGCTCGTCACGCTGCCGCTGCTGGTGCTCGCTTATCTCAACGCGTTCGAGAAGCGGAGCTGGCAGTCCGGCGTCCTACTCGGCCTTGCCGGCGCGCTGGCGCTGATGACCAAATATTGGGTGCTGACCATGATCGGCGCCATCGGGCTTGCCGCGCTGATCCATCCGGAGCGGATGAGATTTTTGGGTTCGCCGGCGCCGTGGGTCGCGATTGTGACGATGGTCGTGGCGATGATCCCGCACGTGGTCTGGCTGGCCGAGGCGCATTTCGTGCCGCTGACCTATGCCGGCGACACTTACAGCCTCGCGGACAGCGGCCAGGTGCACCAGCTCGTCACCGGCTACATGCTGCATAATCTCGGACTGCTGGCATTGCCGGTGGCACTGGCCGGGCTCGCGATGGCGCTGGTGCCGCCGTCGTTCACATTGCTGCTGCGCGCGCCCTTGCGCATCGTCACGCGCGCCTGGGCGCGCGGCGCCAATTCCGGCGTCAATGTCTCGCAGGCGCTGAACGTGTGGATGATCCAGATCATCGTCGCATTCGGCCCGCCGCTCGGCGCGCTGGTCTTCGGCGTCTACCTGAAGACCGATTGGGGCATCTCGCTGTTCTTCCTGGTGCCGCTCGCGCTGGTCGCGATTCCGGCGCTGCGGGTGCAGGGCGCGAGCCTGTTCAACATCGCCGCGATCTGGCTCGTGCTCAGCGTTGCCACGCTCGCCGCCTCACCCTGGATCGCCGCGCGCGAGATGACGGCCAATGCCGGCAACACGGCGACCTATGGCGCGCGCTCCGAGCTCGCGCGCGAGCTGACCCAGGCCTGGCACGCGCGCTTCGCCTCGCGCTGGGCAGTCGTTGCGGGAACGATGGAGACGATCCAGCCGATCGTGTTCTACAGCCCCGATCACCCCAGCCCGTTCACGCCGAACGAAGCCTGGGCCTCCGGACTGACCTCGCTCGACGACGTCAAGCGATACGGCTTTATCGGCGTGGTCGATGCGACCGACGAACGCCTGCCCAAGTTCGAGAAGTGGGTTTCGGAGGTCGCGCCGAACGCCGAGCGCGTGGTGATGACCACGCGCCGCTTCACCCACGGCAAGGCCGGCCCCGCGATGAGCTGGAACGTCTACATCGCGCCGCCGGCGAAGTGAGAGGTGCCGTAGAGTGGGCAAAGCGCAGCGTGCCCACGTCTGATGAGTTCGTGGGCACGGCGCTTCCGCGCCTTTGCCCACCCTACGGCACTACGGCAACCGAGCGCGCGGCTCAGATCCCTTCCTCGTTGAACTTGCTTTCAACGAGCTCGGCGATCGCCGCGAGCGCAGCTTCCGCATCCGTGCCGGCGGCGGCGACGGTGATCGTCGTGCCCGGTCCTGCGGCAAGCATCATCAGGCCCATGATCGAGGTGCCGCCGACCGTCTCGCCGCCGCGCGTCACCCAGACCTGCGCATCGAAGCGCTCGACGGCCTGGACGAATTTCGCGGAGGCGCGGGCGTGCAGGCCGCGTTTGTTGATGATCAGGAGGTCTTTGGAGATCGCGCCCGCGGGCACGCCTGTCCCCGCTTGTGGCGCCTCGTCGCTCATTTGCCGGCGAGCACGCGGCTGGCGATGGTGACGTATTTGCGGCCTGCTTCCTGGGCCATCGCGATCGCGTCGGGCAGCGGACGCTCCTCGCGCACCTTGGCGAGCTTGACCAGCATGGGCAGGTTGATGCCCGCGAGCACTTCGACCTTGGGCCGGCTCATGCAGGATATTGCAAGGTTCGACGGCGTGCCGCCGAACATGTCGGTGAGGATCGCAACGCCGTCGCCGGAATCGACGCGGTTAACCGCCTCGATGATGTCACTTCGGCAGAGATCGGAATCATCTTCGGCACCGATCGTGATCGCTTCGATTTGCTTTTGTGGGCCCATGACATGTTCAAGCGCTGCCTTGAATTCGTCGGCAAGGCGCCCGTGGGTCACAAGTACTAGACCAATCATCGGAAAACTCCTCGCGGGCGCTTTTGGTGCACCGCACGAACGCGCCACTTTGACCATCCAGAGCCCCTGCGCAAGAGGGGATGTTGCGTATCTCCCTGAATCTAGACGGATGGATGAGGGGAGCTGCGCCGGTCTATTCGGTCGCGATAGTGGGGTTCATATGGTTACCATTTCCCTTCAAACAATCGCCTGAGGGGTTAACGGAAGATGAACTCTTGGTAGTGGTCAAGGCCGCGACAACCAATGGGAGGGGTGAATATCCGCGGCCAACAGGGATTCGCGGTATTTCGACACCGGAAATGATGGTTTTCAGCGAATCCGCCGCAGGCATGCGCTCGGCGTCCGCGGCATCCAGATCGACCACGAGACCGACGGTCGCATGCTCCACGAAGTCGCAGTGGCGGATCCCGAGGCCCCGGATCTCGATCAGGCCAGCCAATAGCGGCGCGGGGCGGACTTCAATTTCATCGCCGACTGTCGCCAGATGGACACGGTCATCCCCGACCAGAACGGCCCTTTCGATCACGCCCGAGCGTCCGGCCATGATCAAATCAAAGGCAAGGCGCGACTTGCCCGAGCCCGAGGGACCGCGGATCAGCACCGCCCGTTGTCCGACCTTGACTGCGGAGGCGTGAACGCTGGGCCCGCCGTCGTTCATAGCGCCGGCAACCTCACCACGAAGCGCGCGCCTGCGACTGTCGGCACGCCCTCGTCATCCGGCGGGCCTGCGCGGTTCTCGGCCCAGATGCGCCCGCCATGGGCGTCGATGATCTGCTTGGAGATCGACAGGCCGAGGCCGGAGTTCTGGCCAAAACCCTGATGCGGACGGTCGGTGTAGAAGCGCTCGAAGATGCGTTCCAGCGCGTCGTCGCGAATGCCGGGGCCGTCGTCGTCGACAACGATCTCGATCTCCCCGCGCGCGCGGCGGCAGGTGAGGCGCACCTTGCTGCCGGGTTCGGAGAACGACTGCGCGTTGGACAGCAGGTTGGATACCACTTGCCCGAGCCGTGAATCGTGGCCGCTCACGGCGAAGGTGTCGGTCGGGCTGCGGCCCTCGAAGCGCGTCTCGACCGCGACGTCGTGGCCGAGCTTGGTTTCGTTGGCGACGGACACCAGCGTCGTCAGCAGGCGGCGCAAATCGACCGGGATCGCATCCTGGCGCTGCAATTCGGCATCGAGGCGGCTGGCGTCGGAGATGTCGGAGATGAGGCGGTCGAGCCGCTTGACGTCGTGCTCGATCACCTCGAGCAGGCGCGCACGGCTGTTCTCGTTGCGCGCCAGCGGCAGCGTCTCGACCGCCGAGCGCAGCGAGGTCAGCGGGTTCTTCAATTCGTGGGCGACGTCGGCGGCGAACATCTCGATCGCCTCGATGCGGCTGTAGAGCGCGCTCGTCATGTCGCGCAGGGCGCCGGAGAGATGGCCGATCTCGTCGCGGCGGCGGGTGAAATCGGGGATCTCGATGCGGGCCTTGATGCGGCGGCGGACGCGCTCGGCGCTGTCGGCAAGCCGGCGCACGGGCCCGGCGATCGTGCTCGCAAGCAGCAGCGACAGCATGATCATGACGGCGGCCGCGACGCCGCCGACTTTCAAGATGGCGAGGCGTTCGGCGGTGACCATCTGGTCGATGTCGTCACCTTGGGTCGACAGCATCAGCGCGCCGTGGATCGCGCGCGAGCGCAGCACGGGAACCGCGACCGAGACGATCACCTCGCCGCGGGCATTGACCCGCACCATCGATCGCTTCTGGCCCTGGAGCGCATCGCCCACCTCGGCATAGCCGTTGCCGTTCTCGGGGCCGAGCTCGCGATAAAGCGGCAGGTCACCGCGGTTCAGCCAGGTGCGCACCGCGACCATGCCGCGCTCGACGAAGCCGGGCTTCTCCGCCGGCGGCGGCAGGTCGAGGCGCAGCACGTTTTCGAGGTTGCGGCTGTCGAGCAACAGGCTGCCGTTCGGATCGTAGATGCGGGCGCGCGTCTTGGTCGGCGAGATCAGCGTGCGCAGCACCGGCGCCACGCGCTCCGGATTGATCGGGAAGTCCAGCGGCGAGTACTCGTCCGAACCGCCATAGGTCTCGCCCGGCTTGAGGTCGAGCAGCCGGTCGGGATCGATGGTGATGGCGTTGGTCTGCACGGTGGCGGAGGCCGCGATCGCGCCGGCGATGATCTCGGCCTGCACCAGGAGGCTCTGCGCCCGCGCGTCGATCAGGCCGGCGCGGAATTGCGACAGATACAGGATGCTCGCCACCAGCGCGACGAGGCCGGCGAGGTTGAGCGAGACGATGCGGCGGGTCAGGCTGGAGAAGGACAGCGCGAAGAAGAATTGCCCGGCGCGCTTGAGCCAGTTCAGCGGTCGGAAGCCCTGCGGCTTGTCTTCGGCAAATTGCTCCGGAACGCCGTCGGATATGATCTCCCCGGCGCTCTGGTTCTCGTCAGGCTGCGTTCGGTCAAGCAATGCTTACGCCCGCGTTAGGACAGCTCGTGGCAATGGTCCCCGCATCCTAGAGCCATCCCGGTCCCGATGAAATCAGAACCGGCGATGCTCTCAGTCTTTCGTGAAGGCGGCTCGCGCCTCAGGCTTCCTTGAAGCGGTAGCCGACGCCGTAGAGCGTCTCGATCATCTCGAACTCGTTGTCGACCACCTTGAACTTCTTGCGCAGCCGCTTGATGTGGCTATCGATGGTGCGGTCGTCGACATAGACCTGGTCGTCATAGGCGGCGTCCATCAGCGCGTTGCGGCTCTTCACCACGCCGGGCCGGGTCGCGAGCGCCTGCAGGATCAGGAATTCGGTGACGGTCAGCGTTACCGGCTCGTTCTTCCAGGTGCAGGTATGCCGTTCCGGATCCATGCGCAGCAGGCCGCGGTCGAGCGCCTTGGCGTCGTTCTCCTTCGGCGCGACGGTCGGGTCCTTCGGCGCCGAGCGGCGCAGCACCGCCTTGACGCGCTCGACCAGGAGGCGCTGCGAGAACGGTTTGCGGATGAAATCGTCGGCGCCCATCTTGAGGCCAAACAGCTCGTCGATCTCCTCGTCCTTGGAGGTCAGGAAGATCACCGGCAGGTCGGACTTCTGCCTGAGCCGGCGCAGCGTCTCCATGCCGTCCATGCGCGGCATCTTGATGTCGAGGATGGCGAGATCGGGCTGGGTGGTGCGGAAACCGTCAAGCGCGGAAGCGCCGTCGGTGTAGGTCATGATGCGATAGCCTTCGGCTTCCAGCGCGATCGAGACGGATGTGAGAATGTTGCGGTCGTCGTCGACCAAAGCGATTGTGGGCATGAGCCTCTGCTTTCTGCTTTCCGTTTGGGTCGTGGCTTGAAACGGCGAGCAATCCACTGATGCGCCGCATACATGGGTGCCGATGTCGGCGTTCGAACCTTGTCACCGAGCAATGCAAGCTGGGCTGAAGTGTGACCAAGTTCCACGAAACACGGCAGATTCGCCGCAGTTCGACCCATAACCAGGCCCCCGTTTACCCGAAAAAAGGCCCCCCTTGCAACCACCTGAGCCGAGAAAGCCGATGCAACCGACCCCTGATTTCGACCCGGCAAAGCTCGCCAAATCCCTGCTGCGGCGATCGCGGCAGGGGGCGCTGGCCACTCTCATGGCCGGCAGCGGGGACCCCTATTGTTCCCTGGTCAATCTGGCCAGCCATCCCGACGGTTCCCCGATCCTGCTGATCTCGGGCCTCGCCGTGCATACAAGGAACCTTCTCGCCGACAGCAGGGTCTCGCTGATGCTGGACGAGCGGGCGGCGGGCGATCCGCTGGAAGGCGCCCGGATCATGCTGTCCGGCCGGGCGGAGCAGGCTGATGCCGAGAAGGACTTGCTCCAGCGACGGTATCTCAATGCGCATCCGTCGGCGGAAGGCTTTGTTTCCTTTAAGGATTTCTCTTTCTTCCGGATCCGCCCCACGGGAACCCATCTGGTCGCCGGTTTCGGCCGGATCGTCGATCTCAAGCCCGCCCAGTTCCTCACGGACCTTACCGGCGCCGAAGATCTGCTGGCGGCGGAGGAGGGGGCGGTCGCGCATATGAACGCCGATCATCGCGACGCCATGGGCCTCTATGCGACAAAGCTCCTTGGCGCTGCCGCGGGGGACTGGCGCTGCACCGGCTGCGATCCGGAAGGTCTCGACATGCAGGACGGCCAGACCGCGCTGCGGCTGGACTTCCCGGAGCGGGTGACGGACGGCACGTCGCTGCGCAAGATGCTGGTCCGCCTCGCTGGCGAAGCGCGCACGAAGGTGGACTAGAACGCAACAATTTGAACGCCGCGACCCATCGCTGCGACCCAAGACGATCAGGTCTTAAGGCTCGCAGCGAGGGTTCATGACGCGTCGTCGTTTGGCATTGGCTGCGGGTCTGGCGCTGGCGATCACCACGTCGCTTGCCACGCCCGGTCTTGCCCAGAAGAGCGATTTGTCGGCGCAGAGCGGGCGCATCAATGCGCTCCGGAGCGCCGGCAAATATGCGGAGGCGCTGCCGCTGGCGCAGGCCATGGTGGCCTCGCTCGAGAAGACCAGCAACAACCGCGACCTCGCCGCGGCGCTCAACAATCTCGGGCAGATTTACGCCGACCAGGGCCACGACGATCAGGCCGAGCCGCTCTACAAACGCGCCATAGCGCTGATGGAGAAAGGGACCGGTCAGGGCAGCGTCGAGATTGGGCCGCTCCTGAACAATCTTGCGGCGCTCTATCAGCGGCAGAGCCGCTTCACCGAAGCCGAACCGCTGTTCAAGCGTGCGCTGGCCGTTCGCGAAAAGGCGCTGTCGCGCGAGCATCCCGATGTCGGCCAGGCCCTCAACAATCTCGCCACGCTCTACGTGAAGCAGGAGCATTTTGCCGACGCCGAGCCGCTGTTTCAGCGTGCCCTCGCGATCTATCAGAAGGCCGCCGGGCCCGAGCATCCCGCGGTTGCCACCGTCCTGAACAATCTCGGCCAGGTCGATCGCGACCTCAACCGCGATGCCGACGCCGAAGCGCCGATCAAGCGCTCGCTCGCGATCCGCGAAAAGATGCTGGGGGCGGATCATCCCGACGTGGCGCGCTCGCTCAACAATCTCGCCGGGCTGTACGAGCACCAGCAGCGCTATGCCGAGGCCGAGCCGCTCTATCGCCGCGCGCTTGCCATCCGTGAGCGTGCACTCGCGGCGGATCATCCCGATGTCGTGACCTCGACCAGCAATCTCGCCTATTTCCTTCAGGTGTCGGGCCGCACTGCCGAGGCCTTGCCGTTTGCGCAGAAGACGCTTGCCGCCAACCGCGCGCAGCTGCGCGTCGTGCTGCCGGTGCTTTTCGCTGCACGTCAGCAAACTTTGCTGGCGAGCGACAGGGCGCTGGATGACGCGCTCGGCGCGATTCAGCGCGGCACACAATCTTCCGCCGCCTCTGCCGTGAACAAGCTCGCGGTGCGATTGGCCGCCGGGAGCGATCGGCTCGCCGAGCTGGTGCGTCGGGATCAGGATCTCGCGGCCGAGGCCGAGGCGCTCGACAAGGCGATCATCACCGCCGTGTCGAAGCAATCGGCGCAGCGGGACGTCGCGGCCGAGCAGCGCAGCCGCGCGCGGATCGCTGCGATTGCAAGCGAACGCGCGGGCCTGCAGAAGACGCTCACGCTCGAGTTTCCCGACTACGCCTCGCTCTCGAACCCGCTGCCGCTGGCGGTCAAGGACATCCAGCCGCTGCTGTCGGCCGATGAGGCGATGGTGATCTATTCCGTCGTCGACAAGCGGAGCTATGTCATCGCGATCACGCGCGATGGCGCCGACTGGAAGGAGATCTCGCTCGGCGCGGACGCGATGGCGCGGAAGGTGTCGGCGTTCCGCAGGGGGCTGGATGTCGGCAAGGCGCGCGATGCCTCCGGCAAATCGGGGCTGTTCGATCTTGCGCTCGCGAACGAGCTCTATGTCGCACTGCTCGGCCCGGTCGAGGCGTTGACGAAGGACAAGCGCAATCTCCTGGTCGTGCCATCGGCGGCGCTGACCGCATTGCCGTTTCATCTGCTGGTGACGGAGAAGCCGCAGGCTGCGATCCCGGACAGGCTCGAAGGTTATCGCGACGCCGCCTGGCTGCTGCGGCGGCAGGCCGTCTCGGTGCTGCCGTCGGTGATCAGCCTGAAATCGCTGCGTGCCTTCGCGCGCAGGGATCAGGGCGCAAAGCCGATGACCGGCTTCGGCGATCCCGTTTTCAACCCCGCAGCCGAAGGGCCCGCCGACCGTCGCGCCGCAGGCGGCAAGGTCGCGGCGCGCAGCATTGCGACGGTTGCCTATACCGATTTCTGGCGCGGCGCCGGCGTCGATCGCGCGCGGCTTGCGCAGGCGCTGCCGCAACTGCCCGATACCGCCGATGAGCTGAACGCGGTGGCAAGGGACGTCGGCGCCACTGATGCCGACATCCATCTCGGACGCGATGCCAGCGAAACGACGCTGAAGCGTGCAGCGCTTGCTCAATACGGCATCATCTATTTTGCCACCCACGGCCTCGTTGCCGGCGACGTCAAGGGACTGGGCGAGCCCTCGCTTGCATTGTCCATTCCCGATCAGCCGTCGGAGCTCGACGACGGTCTTCTGACCGCGAGCGAAGTGGCCCAGCTCAAGCTCAACGCCGATTGGGTGGTTCTGTCCGCCTGCAACACCATCGCCGGCGACAAGCCCGGGGCCGAAGCGCTGTCGGGATTGGCGCGCTCCTTCTTCTATGCCGGTGCCCGCGCGCTGCTGGTCTCGCATTGGGCCGTGGATTCGGAAGCTGCCACCCGCCTCACCACATCGACGTTCGAACTGCTCAAGAACGAACCGAAAATCGGTCGCGCCGAAGCCTTGCGCCGCGCGATGTTGACGTTTGTCGACGACACCTCGTCACCGCGCAACGCCTACCCGGCGATGTGGGGACCGTTCGCGCTCATTGGCGAAGGCGAGGTACGATAAGCCGGCAGCCGGAATTGTGCGTCGCAAAAACCATGATCAACGCCGAATTCCGCATTTGGTTGCGCGATCATTCGTGATTTTTTGATGCAGCTGCTCAGAGCTGACATGCGCGACGTTTGGCGCGGTCCTTGAATAAACCAAATCCTGCGGGATCAGCTTGGCAACGCCAGCGTTCATCATTATTAGGTCGCCCAGCCGAGGCCGGTTGGCCTATAAATCACGGTGACCGCGATGGTGCTGAAGTTCTGGTCGCGCTGAATGTCGCGGGTTCTAGGAGGATTTTTCGTGCAAGAGACGGGCGTGCGCAACGGTGCCTTCGGCGCCGACAAGTTTGGTTTAAAGAATCTCGAGCAGGTTCACTGGAACCTCGGTGCGCCGCAACTCTATCAATACTCGCTCACTGCGGGTGAGGCGGTGCTGTCCGCTGACGGCGCACTTTGCGCCGACACCGGCGAGTTCACCGGGCGCAGCCCGAAGGACAAGTTCACGGTGCGTGACGCCACCACCGACAAGAAGATGTGGTGGGCCGGCAACCAGTCCATTACCGCAGAACAGTTCGAGACGCTCTATCAGGACTTCCTCAAGCACGCCGAAGGCAAGAAGCTGTTCGCGCAGGATCTCTATGGCGGCGCCGACCCGGCCTACCGGATCAAGACGCGCGTCTTCACCGAGCTCGCCTGGCACTCGCTGTTCATCCGCACGCTGCTGATTCGCCCCGAGGCGATCGAGCTGCCGACCTTCGTGCCGGAGCTCACCATCATCGACATGCCGAGCTTCCGCGCCGATCCCAAACGTCACGGCTGCAAGTCGGAGAACGTCGTCGCGATCGATTTCGCCCGCAAGATCGTCCTGATCGGCGGGTCTTATTATGCCGGCGAGATGAAGAAGTCGGTCTTCACCACGCTGAACTATTATCTGCCCGAGCGCGGCGTGATGCCGATGCATTGCTCGGCCAATGTCGGCGCCAAGGGCGACGCGGCGATCTTCTTCGGCCTGTCCGGCACCGGCAAGACCACGCTGTCGGCCGATCCGAACCGCACGCTGATCGGCGACGACGAGCACGGCTGGGGCCCGAACGGCGTCTTCAACTTCGAAGGCGGCTGCTACGCCAAGTGCATCAAGCTGTCGCAGGAAGCCGAGCCCGAGATCTTCGCGGCCTCGACCCGCTTCGGCGCGGTGCTCGAGAACTGCGTGCTCGACGAAGACACCCGCGTGGTGGATTTCGACGACGGCTCCAAGACCGAGAACACGCGGTCGGCCTATCCGCTCGACTTCATCCCGAACGCCTCGCGCACCGGCCGCGCGCCGCAGCCGAAGAACGTGGTGATGCTCGCCGCCGACGCCTTCGGCGTGCTGCCGCCGATCGCCAAGCTCTCGCCGGCGCAGGCGATGTATCACTTCCTGTCCGGCTACACCGCGAAGGTCGCCGGCACCGAGCGCGGTCTCGGCAACGAGCCGCAGCCTGAGTTCTCGACCTGCTTCGGCTCGCCCTTCCTGCCGCTCGACCCCAGCGTCTACGGCAACATGCTGCGCGACCTCATCGCCCAGCACAATGTCGATTGCTGGCTGGTCAACACGGGCTGGACCGGCGGCAAGTACGGTGTCGGCTCGCGCATGCCTATCAAGGTGACGCGTGCGCTGCTCACCGCCGCGCTCGACGGCTCGCTTCGCAACGTCGAATTCCGCACCGACAAATATTTCGGCTTCGCGGTCCCGACCGCGCTGCCCGGCGTGCCGGCCGAGATCCTCAACCCGGTCAACACCTGGAAGGACAAGGACGAGTTCGACAAGACCGCCCGCGCGCTGGTCGGCATGTTCCAGAAGAACTTCGCCAAGTTCGAAGCCCAGGTGGACGCCGAGGTGCGCGCCGCCGCGCCGGACGTGAAGCTCGCGGCTGAGTAAGTTTTCGCAGGACGTGATTGACGAGGAAGGGCGGCTTGATCAGCCGCCCTTTCTTTTGCGGCCTGAGCATCGTCAGGCAGCCTAGCCCGTGCATTGCTTGCGATATTCTGCGGGCGTCGCGCTCATATGCCTGCGAAAGATCCGGTTGAGATGGCTCTGGTCGGAGAAACCGCTCAACAGGGCGATCTCCTTCAGTGCAAGGCGGTCCTTGCGCAGATGTTCGCAGGCGCGCTCCACCTTGCGGGTGAGGACATAGCTGTGCGGCCGCATGCCATAGTGTGCCTGGAATTTGCGGGCGAACTGCACCGGCGTGCAGTTGCAGATGTTGGCCAGTTCGTCGAGCGTGATGTTCCGGGAAATGTTCTGCTCGATATAATCCTCGATCATTCGCGCATGCGCCGGCCTGAAGCGCCCTTGCGCACAGGGCATCTTGAATTGCACTGAGGCGTATTTTCGCAGGATGTGGACGCTCGCCTGAAGTGCCATGGCATCGTAGCAGAGCCGGCCGCCCGGACCTCCTGTGGAAACCTCCTGCACCATCTGGTCAGCAATCCAGGTCAGGACCGGATCCTCGATCCTGAGCAGATCATGGAGCTCGACGCTTTCGGTATCCCGGTCAAAAGCCTCGCTTGCGGTCTTCGCCATGAGACTAGGCGAGATGTAGAGATGACTGACTTCGATGTCATGGCACCATCGCCAGTTCGAAGCTTCCGCGCGCGTCAGCAGCGTCGTGACGCCGCGGCCGACTTGATCCTGCTTCCAGGATCCGGTCACGCGGCGTTTCATCGCCGTGGTGCCTTCGCGATAGATCACGATCAGAAAGTTATCGGACGGCGGCACCCAGATGTCGGATGGCGCATAGCGGAACACGCGCAGCCGAAAATCGGCTTTTCCCACCGCTGAACTGTCCAACATCATTTCGCCGGGAGCATAGCGTGGCAGCTCCTCGACCGTGATGAACTGCCCCATCGCGCGAGCCTCCTCCCTGGAGTTTTGGCATGGTCGACTGCTTGTTGTTCTCATTGGCCGATCGGCAAGGCAGCAGCATAGGCCGGATTTGCCATTTGCCAAGCGAGCTCGGGCGAGGTCGGCGCCGGCCTCCGGCTTCATTCAAAGGATTGTCGGTTTTGTTCAAGCCGGGAACGCAGCCCGCCTCATAGCCTCCCTCGCGTCCCGGGCAAGTGCGGAAGAACGGTGAAAAGCCGCAGGCACTCGCGGGACCGACAAATGACGCGATGCACGACCATCCGATCAGACGACGGGTGGGGAAGGCCGCGCGCTCTGGGAAGACCTAGGAGGGAAAAATGGCAGAAACGGCGACCAAACCCAATGGAAGCAATGGCGCGCATGTAACGGCGAAATTCGACGCGGTGGTTGTTGGAGCCGGCGTCGCCGGGCTCTATCAGCTCTACCGTTTGCGCGAACAGGGATTGAAGGTCAGGGCGATTGACGCGGGCGCAGGCGTGGGCGGCACCTGGTATTGGAATCGCTATCCCGGCGCCCGCTTCGATTCAGAGAGCCACATCTACCAGTATCTGTTCTCCGAGGAGCTCTACAAGGGATGGAGCTGGAGCGAGAAATTCCCAGGCCAGCCGGAAATCGAGCGCTGGCTCAACTACATCGCCGACCGCCTCGATCTGCGCAAGGACATCCAGTTCGGGACGATCGTCAAAAGCGCCCATTTCAACGAAGCCACACAGCGCTGGCTGGTCACGACCGACAAAGGTGACGTGATCGACACCCAGTTTCTGATCACCTGTTGCGGCATGCTCTCCGCCCCGCACGTATCGTTTCCGGGACAGGAGACGTTCAAGGGGCAGCTGTTCCACACGGCGCGCTGGCCCAAGGAGCCGGTCGAATTCGGCGGCAAGCGCGTCGGCGTTATCGGCAACGGCGCAACCGGCATCCAGGTCATCCAGACGATCGCTGGCGAGGTCGGTCATCTGAAAGTCTTTGTTCGCACGCCGCAATACATGATTCCGATGAAGAATCCCAAGTACAGCGAGGAAGATGCGGAGGCCTACAAGTCGAAATTCCAGCACCTCACGGAGCGCCTGCCGCATACCTTCACCGGATTCGAATACGATTTCGAGCACGCCTGGGCCGGCCTGACGCCGGAGCGGCGCCGGGAGGTGATCGAGGATTGCTGGAACGACGGCTCCCTGAAGCTGTGGATATCGTCCTTCGCCGAGTTGTTCTTCGACCCCGAGGTCAACGCCGAAATCTCGGGCTTCGTGCGCGAGAAGATGCGCGAGCGACTGAAGGATCCAAAGCTGTGCGATGCCTTGATTCCGGCCGACTACGGTTTCGGGACGCATCGGGTGCCACTGGAGCAGAACTTCCTCGAGGCCTTCCATCGCCCCAATGTCGAGATCGTCAGCGTCAAGGCCAATCCGATCGAACGCGTGACACCCACGGGTATCCAGACCGCGGACGGGACGATCCACGAGCTCGACGTCATCGTTCTGGCGACTGGATTCGACGCCGGAACCGGCGCGTTGACGCGCATCGATATCAGGGGCCGCGATGGGCGGTCGCTGAAGGAGGATTGGAGCAAGGATATCCGCACCACGATGGGCCTGCAGGTTCACGGCTATCCGAACCTGTTCACGACTGCTGTGCCGCTGGCTCCGTCGGCTGCGCTCTGCAACATGACCACCTGTCTCCAGCAGCAGGTCGAATGGATCGACGATTGCATCAGGTTCGTGCGTACGAAGAACCTGAAGGTGGTTGAGCCGACCAAGGATGCCGAAGACGGATGGGTGGCGCATCACGATGAGATCGCCAATGCGACGCTAATCGCGAAGACCAATTCCTGGTACCTGGGCTCGAACGTCGAAGGCAAGCCGCGCCGCGTTCTGTCCTATTGCGGGGGCGTCGGCGCCTATCGGCAGAAATGCAACGAGGTCGCTGCCAGCGGCTACCAGGGCTTCACCATGAACTGAGTGCTCGAGAAGCGCTGCGTCGACGGAATTCATCCAATCCAAACGGGAGGACAACCATGAGCACGAATTTCGGTGCTGCTGCAGACGCCGTTCTCGACGGTGTCGTTACATCCACGCCGCGCGTGCCCGGCGTCGTCGCGATGGTGACGGACCGTTATCGCAACATCTACGAAGGTGCTGCGGGGAAAAGGCGTGTCGACCAGCCAGCCGAGATGACGACCGACAGCATCTTCGCCATCTTCTCCACGACCAAGGCGGTCACCGGCACGGCCGTGCTGCAACTCGTCGAAGAGGGCAAGCTCGATCTCGACGCACCGGCTAAGCGCTACGCGCCGGACATCGGCAAGCTCCAGGTCATCGAGGGCTTTGATGCCGCGGGTGAGCCAATGCTGCGGGCGCCCAAGCGGGACATCACCACGCGGATGCTGATGACGCACACCGCCGGCCTTGGCTACGATTTCATCAACCACACCTATAACCGCCTGGCCGAGGAGAAGGGGCAGCCCAGCGTCATCACCGCTTCCAAAGCCTGCCTGATGACGCCGCTGCTGTTCGATCCGGGCGAGCGCTGGGATTACGGCACCAATCTCGACTGGTGCGGCCAAATCGTCGAGGCCATCGCCGGGCGCCGGCTTGGAGAGGTTTTCAATACGCGCATCTTCGAGCCGCTCGGAATCAAGAGCATGACCTTCGAGCTGACCGACGCCATGCGCAGCAAACTGGCGGGGATCCACGCGCGCGGCGCCGACGGCTCGTTGACGCCGATGGATTTCGAGCTCCCCGCCAAGCCTGAAGTGCATATGGGTGGCCACGGCCTTTACGGCACGGTCGGCGACTACATGCGTTTCATCCGGATGTGGTTGAATGACGGTGCCGGCGAGCATGGCCGCGTGTTGAAGGCGGAGACCGTGCGCATGGCGGAGAAGAATCATCTCGGAGACAAGAAGGTGACACCGATCACCGGCGTCATCCCAGCGCTGTGCAATGATGCCGAGTTCTTCCCGGGCCAATCAAAGTCCTGGGCGCTCTCGTTCATGATCAACGACCAGGAAGCACCCACCGGGCGTCCCGCCGGCGCCCTCGGCTGGGCGGGCCTTGCCAATCTGTTCTATTGGATCGACCGGCAGAACGGGTTCGGCGGGTTCTGGGCCACGCAGATTCTTCCGTTCGGCGATCCAACGTCGTTCATCGGTTACATGAATTTCGAGACGGCGTTTTATCAGAGCCTGAGGCAGCGAATGGCGGGTTAGGAAGCCCGGCAAGAACGGGACGAGGGGTGGAGAAAGCTCACGCCTTGAAATACGCGATCTGTGTCGAGGTCGCGAGCAGCCGACCGTTCGGCGACCACAGCTCGGCGTTCTGGTCGGCGTAGCTCCTGTGCATGATCTTCGAATCGGCGGTGGCCAGCACGCGCGTGATGTCCTCAGCCGCGAGCTCGTCGCCGTCGGTGTGGAAATAGGTCGTCAGCGACACCGTGCCGAACGGCACCAGCTCGCGCCGCGCGTGGAAGATGCGGCCGAAGAAGGCGTCCGACATCGACATCAGCGACAGCATGTCGAGCTTGCGTGGCTCGCGATCGCTGATCCAGAGCTTCGAATAGGTGCCGGCGGGCTCGGCGCGCGGCGGGCCGATCCGCATCTCGCCCTCGACGAAGCGAAACTCGTATTGGTTCGCCCAGGACGCCGCGATCTTCGGGAACGGCAGCGTCGCTTCGAACGGCTTTGCATCGGGATATTGCGCCACCCGGTGCTCCCAGGACGGCCGCCGCTCGGCGAACACCGCGGTGGCGAGCGTTGCGACCTCGCCGCCGCCTTGGCTGAGCTCGACGCTCCAGTGCTGGCTGGAGCGGTTGCCCTTCACCAGCCGCACGTCGAGATCGAACGGCCCCTTGGCGATCGGCGCGCAATAATTGACCGTGAGGGCGAGCGGATCGCCGGCGCGTTCCGGGTGGTCGATCAGCGCGCGCAAAATGGTCGCGGCGGTGGCGCCGCCGAACGGGCCGACAAAGGCCCAGTAATCGTCGCTGGTGTGCCCCTGCCAGCTCGAGTCGCCGGCAGTGACGCGGGTGGCGTCGTCGAAGGGGTGGGGAAGCTTGGCGTGCATTTTCGTTTCCGTCTGTCATTCCGGGGCGATGCGACGGGACCGCGTAGCGCGGGACCGAGCATCGAACCCGGAAGCTCGAGATTTCGGGTTCGGCTCTGCGAGCCGCCCCGGAATGACGGTCGTCATATCACAGCCATCGCGTGGCTGTGCAATTACCTGTCGGGTAACGCTTCCACGCCGCGGAAAAATCAGCCCGCGGCGTCGCGCAGATTCGGCAGCAGCGGCGTGGTCGGATTCACCGGCACGTTCCAGATCTCCTCGGCGTATTCGCGGATGGTGCGGTCCGAGGAGAACCACGCCATGCGCGCGACGTTGAGGATGGAGGCGCGCGTCCAGGCCGGCGAGACCAGCCAGCGCGCATCGACGCTGCGCTGCGCCTCGTAATAGGAATCGAAATCGGCGCTGACCATGTAATGGTCGAGATGGCGCAGCGCGTGCGCGATCGATTCAAAGCGGCCGGGATCGCCCGGCGAGAACTCGCCGGTGCCGATCGCATTGATGGCGCGCTGCAGCTTCGGCGAATTGCGGATCAGGTCGGAGGCGTCCAGCCCCTGCTTGCGCCGGATCATCACGTCGCCGGCCTCCATGCCGAAGATCGCGATGTTCTCAGGCCCGACATGGTCGCGGATCTCGATATTGGCGCCGTCGAGCGTGCCGATGGTGATGGCGCCGTTGAGCGCCAGCTTCATGTTGCCGGTGCCGGACGCTTCCATGCCCGCGGTCGAGATCTGCTCGGACAGGTCGGCCGCGGGAATGATCACTTCGGCGAGGCTGACATTGTAATCGGGCAGGAACACCACCTTGAGCTTGCCGCCGATCGTGGGATCGTTGTTCACGACCTCCGCGACGTCGTTGATCAGCTTGATGATCAGTTTTGCGTAGCGGTAGCTCGCGGCAGCCTTGCCCGCGAAGATCTTCACCCGCGGCACCCAATTGCCGGTGGGATCGTCCTTGATCGCCTGGTACAGCGCGACAGTCTCGATGACGTTGAGGAGCTGGCGCTTGTATTCGTGGATGCGCTTGATCTGCACGTCGAACAGCGCGGTCGGGTCGACCTTGATGCCGAGCCGTTCGCCGATCAGGCGTGCGAGCGCCGTCTTGTTGTGAAGCTTGACGCTGCGGAACTTCTTTTGGAACTCGACGTCGCTGGCGCGCGCTTCGATCAGCGAAAGCTGGGTGGGATCGTCGAGCACCGCCTCGCCGCAGGTCTCGCGCAACAGGTCGGTCAGCTTCGGGTTCGCCAGCATCAGCCAGCGGCGGAAGGTGATGCCGTTGGTCTTGTTGGTGATGCGGCCGGGATAGAGATGGTTGAGGTCGTGGAACACGGTCTCACGCATCAGGTCCGAATGCATGCCTGAGACGCCGTTGATCCGGTGCGAGCCGACGAAGGCGAGCTGGCCCATGCGCACGCGGCGCCCGCTCTTTTCGTCGATCAGCGAGACCGAGGCACGGAAGTCGATGTCGCCAGGGCAGCGCGCTTCGGCGAGCGCCAGATGCTGCACGTTGATGCGGTAGATGATTTCGAGATGCCGCGGCAGCAGCCGCTCGAACAGCTCGACCGGCCAGGTCTCCAGCGCCTCGGGCAGCAGCGTGTGGTTGGTGTAGGAGAGGGTGGCGACCGTGATCTTCCAGGCCTCGTCCCAGCGGAAATTGTGCAAATCGACGAGGATCCGCATCAGCTCGGTGACGGCGAGGCTCGGATGGGTGTCGTTGAGTTGCACCGCGACCTTGCTCGACAGGCTGCGCAGCTGTCCGTCGGACGCAAGGTGCCGCTTGACGAGATCCTGGAGCGAGGCCGAGACGAAGAAATATTCCTGGCGCAGGCGCAGCTCGCGGCCTGCCGGGCTCTCGTCGTTCGGATAGAGGAATTTGCAGATCGCTTCCGCGCGCGACTGCTCGGCGGTGGCGCTGACATAGTCGCCCTTGTTGAAGGCGTCGAGCTTCAGCGGATCGGGCGAACGCGCCGACCACAGGCGGAGCGCGTTGACGTGCTGGCCCCGCCAGCCGACGATCGGCGTGTCATAGGCGATCGCCTGCACGGTCTCGCCCGGATGCCAGATCGCGCGGTCGCGGCCCTTGTCGTCGACATGCTCGACGCCGCCGCCGAAAAAGATGTCGTAGATCACCTCGGGGCGCTGCAATTCCCAGGGATTGCCGAAGCTCAGCCACTCGTCGGGATATTCCTGCTGCCAGCCCTGGTTGATGATCTGGCGGAACAGGCCGTAGTCGTAGCGGATGCCGTAGCCGATCGCGGGGATCGACAGCGTCGCCATGCTCTCCATGAAGCAGGCGGCGAGCCGCCCGAGGCCGCCATTGCCCAGCGCGGCGTCCGGCTCGCATTTGCGCAGCTCAGGCAGCGAGACACCGAGATCGCCGAGCGCGACCTCGAAGATCTTGAGCAGGCCCATATTGTTGAGCGCATCGGTGAAGAGACGGCCGATCAGGAATTCGAGCGAGAGATAATAGACGCGCTTGCGGCCCGCGTCGTAGCTGTGCTTCTCGGCCGTGAGCCAGCGATGCACGACACGGTCGCGCAGCGCCAGCGCCGCGGCCTGGTACCAGTCGTGCCTGGTCGCCATGCCCGCATCCTTGCCGATGGCAAGGCGCAGCTTCGCCAGGATCGCGCCCTTGATCTCAGCCAGCGCGAGCTCGTCGATCGGCTGGCCGGGGGCGGGAAAACTTGGCTGGAACGATTGATCTTGCAAAGCCGTCACTTCCTGGTCGAACACACCACTAACCCTACGCGTCTTGCCCCTGCACCGGAACTGCCACTGGAGCGGCCGTGCACTGCGCTGGCGCGAATTTATGCAAGGAACGGGCCGGTTTGGGAACCCGGGCGAGCACGGAGAAACCCGGGATTCGGTGCTAGATTGCGGGTCAATTCAGCCATCAGTGTGGAGGAACATTCCCATGAGACTGCTGACGCGACTGCTGATCGAAATCGCCGCGGCGGCCCTGCTCGTCGTCTGCATCGGCACCCTCAGTGCCGCGTTTGCCGCCGGCAAGCCCGGTCGCAGCGCCGACGGCCTCAGCTGCGGCTTCACCGTCCCGCAGAATGCCTCGCCCGCGGCCCGCTGTGCCGCCATCAAGCGCCAATGCGGCGGCAAGTTTTATGCGAATGCGTGCGGCAACAGGCTGATGTCCGCGGCGAATTGAGAGGTCGCCGGATAGTCTGCGGGCTCAAGCCGCCTTCGCCTGCACCGCATCGCAAAACTCGGCGAGACGATCCGCGAGCCGGAGCGTTGCCGGGCTCGCATCGGGCGAGGCCATCAGTGCGACCTCGGTCTTGTTGATCGGCGCAAAACCATCTTTCGCCGTCAGCACGCGGTGGTCGGACTGGATCGACATCTCCGACAAGATGCTGAGGCCCATGCCGGCGGCGACCGCGGCCTGGATGCCGGAGAGGCTCGACGAGGAATAGGCCATGTGCCAGGCGCGGCCGACGCTTTCCAGCGCGTGGATGGCACCGGCCCGGTAGAGGCAGCCGGTCGGGAAGCCGATCAGCGGCACGGACGCGGCGTGAACGTCGACCGGATGGCTCTTGCTGGTGACCCAGTGCACGCGCTCCGGCCACACCGCGATGGCGCCCTTCTCGCCGGCCGCACGCTTGAACAGCGCAACGTCGAGCTCGCCGCGCTCGAGATCGCGCGCCAGGTGCTTGCTCTGGTCGGCGCGCACGTCGAGCCGCAGGCCCGGATGCGAGCGCGCGAACGCGCCCAGTAATTTGGTCAGCCGGTACGCCGCGAAATCTTCGGGGATGCCGAGCCGGATCGCGCCTTCGCCATCCGGCTGGCGCAGCACGTCGCGCGCCTCCTCGGCGAGCGAGAGCAAGCGCCGCGCATAAGAGAGCAGCCGTTCGCCGGCCTCGGTCGGGCGCACGGTCTTGCCGTCGCGATGCAACAGCACCTGGCCGATATCGTCCTCCAGCCGCTTGATCTGCTGGCTGACGGTCGACTGCGTGCGGTGGACGCGTTCGCCGGCGCGGGTGAAGCCGCCGGCCTCGACCACCGAGACGAAGCTGCGCAGCAGCTCGAGATCGAGCATGGCCGCCTCCATTCGAAAATCCACTGACCACAAGTTAATCATTTAATTTCCAAATGACAAGCGCGGTCCCTAGATCGAGGCTCAGGAGAATGCCCCCATGTCGCTCGCGCCCTCGATTTCAGCCCCCCGCAGCCGCTTCAACACGCTGCCGCTCGCTATCGGCCTGTTCTGCCTGCTCTGGAGCTACGCCTTCGTCGCCGGCAAGATCGGCGTCACCCATTGCCCGCCGCTGATCCTGCTCGCCGCGCGCTTCTCGCTCGCCGGCATTTTGATCCTGGGCGCCACGCTGATCCGCGGCGACAGCTGGTCGTTAACCTGGCGCGATGCGGCGATCTTCGCCGTACTTGGGATTGCCAAC
Source organism: Bradyrhizobium shewense (assembly GCF_900094605.1). Classification (GTDB taxonomy): domain Bacteria; phylum Pseudomonadota; class Alphaproteobacteria; order Rhizobiales; family Xanthobacteraceae; genus Bradyrhizobium; species Bradyrhizobium shewense. Next base: position 132,309 of record NZ_FMAI01000010.1, read on the forward strand.
AACGCGCTCTATCTCGGGCTCGGCTACACCGGCCTGCAATCGGTCTCCGCCGGCCTCGGCGGCCTGATCGTATCGGCCAATCCGGTCTTCACCGCGGCGCTCGCGACCCTGCTGCTCGGCGAAGGCATGACGTGGCGCAAGGCGGGCGGCCTGCTGCTCGGCATCACCGGCGTGACCCTGATCGTCTGGCATCGCCTATCGGTCGGCACGGATTCGCTGCACGGCATCGTCTTCACGCTGGCTTCGCTCGCCTCGCTCGTCGCTGGCACCATCCTGTTCAAGCTGCTCGCGCCGAAGGGCTCCTTGTGGATCGGCAATGGCGTGCAGAACCTTGCCGCCGGTCTCGCACTGACGCCGATCGCGTTCAGTTTCGCCGACATCCACGCGATCGACTATACGCCGGGCCTGCTCGGCGCCTTCGCCTTCCTCGTGCTCGGGGGCTCGATCCTTGCCTACTGGCTCTGGTTTCACCTCCTGAAAGTATGCGGCGCCACCGCCGCCAGCGCCTATCATTTCCTGATGCCGCCGCTCGGCATGCTGTTCGCGTATCTCGTGCTCGGCGAGCACGTCGAGGCGCGCGATTTGCTCGGGATCATCCCGGTCGCGCTCGGCATCTATCTGGTGACGCGGCCTGCAAAGCCTGTCTCGTAAGAGGAGAGTTCTCTCGTGCCCATTTCCATCACCCTGATCGGCGGCCCGACCGCGCTGATCGAGATCGACGGCTTCCGCCTGCTCACCGACCCGACCTTCGATGCGCCCGGCGCCTACCAGCTGCCGCATGTGACGCTGGAGAAAACCATCGGTCCCGCGTTGAAAGCCGACGCGATCGGCCCGGTCGATGCCGTGCTGCTCAGCCACGACCAGCATTCGGACAATCTCGATCATTCCGGCCGCGACTATCTCCATAAGGTCAAGCGCGTGCTGACGACGGAGGCGGGCGCGAAGCGCCTCGGTGGTCATGTCGAGGGCCTTGCGCCCTGGAGCACGACGCATCTGAAGGATAGCGACGGCAACACCCTGACCATCACCGCGACGCCGGCGCGCCATGGCCCGGCTGGCATCGAGCCGCTGTCGGGCGACGTCATCGGCTTCGTGGTGGCGTCGAGCCGGAAGGACACCAGCACGGTCTATATCAGCGGGGACACCACCTGGTTCGACGGCGTCGCCGAAGTCGCGCGCCGCTTCAAATGCGGCGTGGTGCTGCCCTTCGCGGGCGCCGCGCAGACGCGCGGGCCGTTCCACCTCACCATGGACACCAACGACACCATCGAGACGGCGCGCGCCTTCCCCGATGCGACGATCGTGCCCGTGCATACCGAAGGCTGGGCGCATTTCCGCCAGAACAGCGAGGATCTGCGCAAGACGTTCGACGTGCTTGGTTTCGGAATGCGGCTGCGGCTGCTGGAGCCGGGCGTACCGACGGTGATCCAGGCGCCGTAGCTGCCGCATACCTCTCGATTTCGTCATGGCCGGGCTTGACCCGGCCATCCACGTCTTTGTCGTCGCGCGTAAGAACGTGGATGCCCCTGGACAAGCCCGGGCATGACGGCGAGTGAGTGGCCCGCAGCGCCTCTCAATCCTTCCGGAACACGATCGACGCCATCCATCCCGTCATCAGGGCCATCGCGGCGGTGACGAGGCCATAGATCAGCCCGTTCTGCCGGGCGGTGGTGGCGACGAATTGCTCGAAGCCGACCTTGACGATCTCGAACGCGGTCTCGGTCTTGCCGATGAACGCGCCGTTCGCAAACAGTCTGATCTCGACCTCGTAGGTGCCGATCGGCACCTCCGCCGGCAGCGGAATGCCGGTGCGGAACAGGGTGGGCGTCAGGAACGTGACGGCGCTCGGATCTTCGCGATAGAGCCCGCGCTGGGTGCGCAAGCGAATAAACGCGGACCGAAAAGCGTCGTTCGGCACCACGTCGGCATAATCGCCGCCGACCCGCTGCGTCAGCAGCACGTTGTTCAGCCCGATCTGCTGCCGCCGCGCGATCTCGGGCGAGGTGATCGCGTCGAAGGACCGGTTGGCGAACAGCGCCAGATAGCTCGGCACCTGCAGGAACTGCCGGTAGTCGGTGTTGATCCAGATGCCGAAGGTGCGTTCTTTCCGCCGCGTCACCATGTCGGCGCGCGGGCCCATCACGGTGACGACGAGATCATAGGCGGTGCGATCGGCGGGCGACGTCGCGTCCTTCTCCACCGAGCCGAACAGCACCAGCTCCTCGCCGGAATAGTTCGGTGTCACCGTGACGCGGTGGTTGGAGACCGAGACGATCAGCCGCTCGGCGCGCGCGGCGGAGCCGAGCAGCAGGACGAGCAGGAGTGCGAGAGCTGCGCGCATCATCCGCTCACTCCCAGTTCGCGGATGGTGAAGAGATCCTCCGGCCGGATCACCAGCTCGATCGCGAAGCGGATTCCGACCGAGAGGATCAGGAGGCCGAGCAGCAGCCGCAGCTGCTCGCCGCGGATCTTCTGCCCGGCACGGACGCCGAACTGCGCGCCGGTGACGCCGCCGACCATCAGGATCAGTGCCAGCACGGCGTCGACGAGGTGATTGGTCACCGCATGCAGCATGGTCGCGAACAGCATCGTGACGAGCGTCAGGACCATGGAGGTCCCGATCACCGTCGAGGTCGGCACCCTGAGCAGATAGATCATGATCGGCACCAGGATGAAGCCGCCGCCGATGCCCATGATGGCGCCGATGAAGCCGATCATGATGCCGACGATCACCACGGGGATGACCGAGAGATAGATCTTCGAGCGCTTGAAGCGCATCTTCAGCGGCAGGCCGTGGATCCAGTTGTGCGTGCGTCGTGGCGGCAGCGCGCCGCGCCGGGTCCTCATCAGCGCGCGCAGCCCTTCCGAGAACATCAGGCTGCCGACGGTGCTGAGCAGCACCACATAAGAGAGCGCGATCATCAGATCGAGCTGGCCGAGCGCGCGAAGCTGCGTGAAGGTCCACACGCCGAGCGCCGTGCCGGTCACGCCGCCGCAGAGCAGGACGCTCGCCAGCGCCGGATCGATCGCACGCCGCCGCCAATAAGACAGCGCGCCGGAAAAGGAGGAGGCCGCGATGTGGCTCGTGACCGAGGCGACCGCGACCGCCGGCGTGATGCCGATGAAGATCAGCAGCGGCGTCATCAGGAAGCCGCCGCCGATTCCGAACATCCCCGAGACGAAGCCGACCGCGGCGCCCATGGCGAGCACCAGGAAGACGTTGACGGGAAGATCGGCGATCGGAAGATAGAGCTGCATCGAAGAACCATACGCCGGCGAGACGGGTCGATTGCGCGGAATGCCCGCCGGACGGTCGGAACGATTGCCGCGCCCCTCAATAGCGGAATTTGGGGTTGGGAGGGACCCGGAATTTCGGGCGTGGTGAATACGTTAAGTGGGATCAGTTGGCTGCACACCGCGCGCCACGGCTTCCGGCACCTTCTCCGCTGTCATGCCCCGGCTTGACCGGGGCATCCAGTACGCCGCGCCCGTTGTTGTGACAGCGAGCTCCTTAATGCCTGTCTCTGGAATACTGGGTCGCCCGGTCAAGCCGGGCGACGACAAGATGAGAGAGCGCAGTAAGCAGCTTAATGCGCCGCCGAGGCCGAGCGCTTGGTTGCGACTTGCTTCGGCGCCGGCTTTGCATTCGCCTGCGGCGCGCTGTCCCAGCCGCCGGCGGGCGCCATGACGTTGACGGCGTCGTCGGGCTGCGGCTCGGCGCTGAAGGTCTGGATCGCGAGCTTGGCGGCCGCGAGCGATTGCGGGTCGAGGCGCTTGGCGACGTCGTCGCGCTTGCCGGAGGCGTCCGCATCACCCTGGGCAGCAGCGAGGCTGAACCATTTGTAGGATTCGGCGAGGTTCTGTTCGACGCCGATGCCGCGGGCATAGAGAATGCCAAGGTTGAACTGGCTGTCGGCAACGCCGCGATCGGCGGCCTTGCGGAACCACTGCGCCGCGCTCTTGTAGTTGGCGCCGCGTCCGCCGCCGTCGGCGTCGAGCACCGCGAGATTGTGCATCGCCTTGGCGTTGCCGCGCTCGGCGGCCTGGGTGTAGTAGCGGCGGGCGATGTCGGCGTCCTTCTTCACGCCAAGCCCCTTTTCGTAGAGCGTGCCGAGGCGGAAGGTCGCGGGCACCACGCCGGCCTGCGCCGCGCGGTCGTACCATTTGGCCGCTTCGTCGTAATTCGTGGCAACACCCTTGCCTTCGGCAAAGCGCAAGCCGATCTCGTAGGCCGCGGTCGCATCGCCCTTCATCGCGGCGGTCCGCAGCACCGGGCCGCCGATGCCGTCAGGCAGCTTTTCGCTCGGCGGCACCTGGATCATGCCGAGCTTGGCGCGGCTGGTGCCGGACAGCGCGCCGGTGACGTCGCTGCTCGCGGCAGGCGGCGGCACAGATGCGGCGGGCGCCGGAGGAATTTCGACCGAGGCCGAGTTGCCCGAATTGGCGGCGGGAGCCGGCGCGGCGTTGTTCTGGGACTGCCGTCCAATCGGCGTCGGCGAGGTCATCGATGGCGTGACCTGCTCGGGCGTGGCGGGCTTGTTCTCGATCACCGGCGGTGGCGGTGGGGCCTGCGGCGCGGGCTGGCTCAACGTATTGTCCATGGCCTGCGGCGCGGGCGGCGTGCTGCCCTCGAGCAGGTTCATCGCCATCTTGAAGGTGCCGAGCACGATCACGACCACGCTCGCGCCGACCAGCAGCGAGCGGATCTTCGAGGTGATGGTCGAGCTGCCGTCCTTGCCCTTGTCCTTGCCGCGATCGGCGCCGGCCTTCGCACCACCCTTGGCACCGCGCGCCGGCTTCTCCGGCTGCGCGGCGGCGGCCTGGGCGGCGCGGCGGGCGGCCGCGATGAAGCTCGACGACGACACCGGCTCTTTCGGCGCAGCGGGAATGTCGCTGATCGCGCTCTCGGAGGCGGCGATGCGCTCCGATGGCGTGGCGAGGCGTCCACCCGGCCGTGTGCCCGGCTCGAGCGGATGATCCGGCGGTAATTCCGGCGCGAGCGCGGTGCGCGCGGGGACCGTGTGCGGCTCCAGGATCTCGCTGATCGCGCGCGGCTGCACCGGTGGTGCCGATGGCACCGGCGGCGGCGCCGCAGGGGCAGCGGCATGGAATTCACGCGGCGCGGCGGAGAAAGCGGCTTGCGCGAAGGCGCCTTGGGACTGTTGCTGCGCGTGGGCCTGCTGCTGCGCGGCGGGGTTGGGCAGCTCCGGCTTCGGATCGTATTTCGGCTGCTGCTGGGCTTGCGGCCGCGGCTCACGCGCCATCGGCGGCGCGGGCTCCATGGGAGCCGCCATCGGCATGGGCATTGGCGCGGGGGCCGGCGGCGCGGTGCGCACCGCGCGCAGATCGCCCTCGATCATGGAGAGGCGATCGACGACATGGCCGAGCGCGCTATGGACGGCGTCGAGCGAGTCCTGCGTGCTGCGGTTGGTCTCGGCCTGGCTGAAGCGGATGTCGGACAGCTCGCGCTTGACCAGATCGACCATTCCGGAATCGGCCGGGGCTGCGGAGCTGCGGCTCTCGGCCAGCGCGGAATAGGTCGCCTGCTGCCGCTCGAGGTGGCGCAGGATGTCGTGCAGCCCGTCCTCGACGCGGCTCAAATTGCCGTTGCGCGGATCGGCGGCGGCTTCGATCCGCTCCAGCAAATACGAGACGCGCTGTTCGAGATGCGCAAAGGTCGAGGCCGAATCGTTGCCGACCTGCATGCGGTCGAAGCGGTCCGACAGCGCGCGGATCGCGGATTCCAGGTGCTCGGTGCTCTCCGCCGGCTGAGGCCGCTCGCGCGTTTCCAGCGCCGCGGTGAGCGCCGCAATGCGCTGCTCCAGCACCGCAAAGCTGTCGCCCTGGCCGGAGGCGCGGGTGACCTGGTCGACCTTGGACGACAGCAGCTGCACGTCTTCGGACAGGCGTGCCAGCGCTTCGTTGGAGGCGACGTTGGAGACGATGCCGCGCAGCGCGGTGATCGCGCCTTCGAGCTGGCGCACCGTCGAGGGATCGTCATTGGCGCGCAGGATCAGATCGAGCTTGGCGCCGAGATTACGGATCGCCTCGTCATAACCGGTGAGCTGCTCGGCCGGCGTCAGCGTGCGCAGCACCTGCTTGATGTCGGACAGCGCGTGCTCGATGCCCGACAGGACTTGGCCGTCGGTGCCGTTGGAACGCGTCTCGTCGATCCGGCGGTGCAGCGAGCGGATCTCGTTCTCGATCGATTCGATCGCGCGTCGCGGCATCGCCTCGGTGATGGCGGCGCGGATCTCGGCAAGCTCGCTGCGGAAGGCGTTGATCGCCTGCTCGGTATTGTCGGGGCGCTGCAGCGACTCGATCTGGCTCGTGATCTTGAGCAGATGGCGCTCAAGCGCGGAAAAATCCGGCCCCGGCTGCGGTGGCGGCGGAGCATAGGCAGCCGCGGGTGGCGCCATCGGAGGTGCGTAAGGAGCGGCCCAGGGAGCAGCATTGGGCGCGATCGAGGGCGCGGCGCGCGGCGGCATCTGCCGCGGCGTGAAGCCGTCGAGCTCGCTCTGACGCGCGGTGATCTCGGCGACGGCGACGTCGAACGAAGCGGGGCTCAGGGGCGGGGAGTTGCGATAGACCTGCGCCGCCGCGCGCTCGACCGCATCGGCCTGGCGCTGGCGCGTCTCGGCCGGCGCCGGGCGCGGAGCCGGAGGCTGCTGCGGTTGAGGCTGCTGCGGCCGGGAAATTTGCGACAGCCGCGCATCGAGCCGCGAGATCGCATCGTTGAGCTGGCGCGCGACGCCTTGCTCGCGCGCGACGTCTGGCCGCGAAGGGTCCTGTCGCGACGAATCCTGTCGTGACGAATCCTGTCGCGAAGGATCTTGGCGCTGCGCGGGCTTGGAGATCCGTTCGATCTGCTGGGTGATCGCGTCGAGCCGCTGGTGGATGTCGGCGACTTCGCGGCTTTCCTGGCTCGGTCCCCGGGTTTGAACGTGCGGGGCTTGCGGACGCTGGTCGTAAGGTTCGCGAAAGTTCGGGGGAGCAGTCTCGCCGAGGGTGGAGTTCAGCCAATCGTTGAGTGACATGCCGGCGCGACGCGCAGCAGCTTCGGCCCGCTCCCTGACGGACGGATCGATGCCGTCAACACTCCACGATACGCGCGAATTCATGACTCTGTCCGGTTCCGACTCCGGCGCCCCACCCGGCGCCTCCAGCCTTCCCTCGCGTGCCGGTTGCAAAGACAATCGGATTTGGCGCGGGTCGTCTGCCTCGAAAACCGACTTTTTCCTGTTACGGTAAATAACGGGTTAAGGAATGCCGAGCGGGTGTCTTAAAGTTGGCCGGCGGGAACCGGGGCAGATGCCGAAGCCGTCATGCCCGGGCTTGTCCCGGGCATCCACGTTCTTCGGTCGCGCAAGCAAGATCGTGGATGGCCGGGACAAGCCCGGCCATGACGATACGGAGCCGCTACGTAGCCCCTAACCCTTCCCCTCGCGCTTGCCCTCGTCCAGCGGCACCACCGTGGCCTTGCCGGTCATCGCCGACAGCGCATCGAGCGCCTCTTCGCAGAAGTCGGCGACCATCTGTTCGTGACGGGCGCCGAGCCGGAGCAGGAGCAGATTGCCGAGATCGAGCCGGCCTTCCGCCGTTCCCTCGGGAAAGCGCTTCTTCAGGATGCGTTCGTAATTGGCGTGGCGGTCGCGATGGTGCTCCAGGCGGGCCATCAGGTCGGTGCGCAGCGGCTCGATGTCGATGCTGTCGAGCGCATGGAGGCGGACCAGGAGATCGTCTTTGGTCGAGGCTGGCGTGCTTGGTCGCGCGGCCCAGTGCCGCAGCGCTGTTCGCCCCTCCGGAGTGAGCGTATAAACCAGCTTGTTGGGCTTGCCCGATTGCACGACCTCGCGGCCCTGGATGTGGCCGCGGTCGCGCAGCTTGGAGAGCTCGCGGTAGATTTGCTGGTGGTCGGCCTTCCAGAAGAAGCCGATCGAGGAGTCGAATGTCTTGGCGAGCTCGTAGCCCGTCATGGGGCGTTCCGTCAGGCATGCGAGGATTGCGTCGCCCAGTGCCATGACCGGTCTCCTTCTTCGACCTCGACCAACTCGCTTGACTTTATGCGCATCGGCGCATATGCGTCAATGTGCATATGAGGCGCTCATGGACGGGCTGAAGATCCGACCCGAAAAACCCAGCGGAATCAATCAGCACGCTACTGTGCATGGGGTTGTTTTCGCGATTTTTGCCAAGGCCTTTAGGGAGGCATCCGAGAATGACCGGCCTCGACTCCTGGTACGGCTACATGAAGTCCCACGACCGCACCGCGCTCTGGGACTTGCTTCATCCCGACGCCGTCTTCGAAAGTCCCGTCGTGCATTCGCCGCAGCGCGGGCGCGACATCACATTCAAATACCTTTCCAGCGCCGAGAAGGTGCTTGGCGGCCCCGGCTTCACCTATGTCGGTGAGTGGACGAGCGAGCGCGGCGCCGTGCTCGAATTCAAGACCATGATCGACGGTATCGAGATCAACGGCGTCGACATCATCAGCTTCGATGCCGAGGGACGCATCACGCATTTCAAGGTGATGGTGCGTCCGCTCAAGGCGATCAACATGCTGCACCGCCTGATGGCGGAGCAGCTGGCCGCCCAATCATGACCCTGCCCTGAGGTTGCAGAACCCGCTAAGCTCGCGGGCAAGGCTGCGCCGCTGGAATCACAGACATCACCAAGGCCCATTGCCGGGAGAACCCCATGCCGATCTACAAAGCCCCCGTCGAAGACGTGAACTTCCTGCTCAACGACGTCTTCCAGATCGACCGCTACGACAACCTCGCCGGCTTCTCCGATGCGTCGAGCGACGTGCGCGAAGCCATTCTCGGTGAAGCCGCCAAGCTCGCCGAAGAGGTGCTGCAGCCGCTCAATCGTGTGGGCGATCTCGAAGGCTGCAAGCGCACTGATGACGGCAGCGTCACCACGCCGAAGGGCTTCAAGGATGCCTTCAAGCAGGTCGCCAAAGGCGGCTGGCTTGGTCTGTCGGCGCCGACCGAGTTCGGCGGCCAGGGCCTGCCGGTGACGCTGAGCCAGGCGGTCAACGAATTCCAGATCTCCGCCAACATGGCGTTCTCGATGTATGGCGGCCTCACCATGGGCGCGACCGCGGCGCTGATCGTTCATGGCTCGCCCGAGCAGAAGAAGACCTACGTGCCGAAGATGGTCGCGGGCGAATGGACCGGCACCATGAACCTGACCGAGCCGCATTGCGGCACCGACCTCGGCATGCTCCGCACCAAGGCGGTGCGCCAGGCCGACGGAAGCTTCAAGATCACGGGCACCAAGATCTTCATCTCGGCCGGCGAGCACGACCTCGCCCCGAACATCATCCACCTCGTGCTCGCCCGCATCGAGGGTGCACCGGCCGGCATCAAGGGCGTGTCGCTGTTCGTGGTGCCCAAGTTCCTTGTGAATCCGGATGGCTCAGTCGGTGCCCGCAACGGCGTCGTCTGCGGCTCGATCGAGCACAAGATGGGCATCCACGGCAATTCGACCTGCGTGATGAACTACGACAGCGCCACCGGCTGGCTGATCGGCGAAGAGAACAAGGGCATGCAGGGCATGTTCGTGATGATGAACGAGGCGAGGCTCGGCGTCGCCGTGCAGGGCCTCGCGCAATCCGAGGTCGCCTATCAGAACGCGGTCGCCTATGCGCGCGAGCGCATCCAGGGTCGCTCGCTCACCGGCGTGAAGGCGCCGGACAAGCAGGCCGATCCGATCATCGTGCATCCCGACGTGCGCCGCACGCTGCTCTCGATCCGCGCCTTCAACGAGGCCGCGCGCGCCTTCGTGATGTGGACTGCGCTGAAGAGCGACGTCGCCCATCGCTCCGAAGACCCGAAAGACCGCCAGGCCGCCGACGATCACATGGGCCTGATGACGCCGGTGTTGAAGGGCTTCCTCACCGATTACGGCTTTGCCAATGCGGTGCAGGCGCAGCAGATGTATGGCGGCCACGGCTACATCGCCGAGCAGGGCATGGAGCAGTTCGTCCGCGATGCGCGCATCGCCATGATCTATGAAGGCGCCAACGGCATCCAGGCGCTCGACCTCGTCGGCCGCAAGCTGCCGCGCGACGGCGGCCGCGCCATCATGGCCTTCTTCGGCGAGGTCATGGCCTTCGCCAAGGAGAACGGCGGCGACGAGGCCCTCAAGCCCTTCATCGCGCCGCTCTCGGCCTCGCTCGGCCATCTCCAGCAGGCCACGACCTGGCTGATGCAGAACGCAATGGCCAAGCCTGACAATGCCGGCGCCGCCGCAACCGATTACCTGCATCTGTTCGGCTTCGTCGCGCTGGGCTACATGTGGGCGAAGATGGCGAAGGTGACGAATGCCAAGATTGCCGAGAGCGGGGCGACGCCCTATCTCTCCACCAAGCTCGTCACCGGCCGTTTCTTCATGGAGCGGATGCTGCCGGAGACCGCCGCCAATCTCGCGCGCATCCAGGCCGGCTGCGCCACTATCATGGAATTGCCGGCGGAAGCGTTCTGAGGCTTCCCGCTTCACCAATGATTGCGACCGCGCCGCGGTCGCCACCAACATAACTACAATCAGGAGGCTCCCATGGCAGATGCCTATATCTACGATCACGTCCGCACCCCCCGCGGCCGCGGCAAGGCTGACGGTTCGTTGCACGAAGTGACGGCGCTCGCGCTCGCGACCGTGCCGCTGAAGGCGCTGAAGGACCGCAACAATCTGCCTGAGGATTCCGTCGATGACGTCATCCTCGGCGTGGTCGATCCGGTCGGCGAAGCCGGCAGCGACATCGCGCGTTTCGCGGCGCTGAAAGCAGGTCTCGGCGAAGCCGTGCCCGGCGTGCAGATCAGCCGCTTCTGTGCCTCCGGCCTCGATGCCGTGAACTTCGCCGCCGCGCAGGTGATGAGCGGCCAGCATGAGCTGGTGATCGGCGGCGGCGCCGAATCGATGAGCCGCGTCGGCATCGGCGCCTCCGGCGGCGCCTGGCCGATGGATCCCTCGATGGCGGTCCCCGCTTACTTCATGCCGCAGGGCGTCTCGGCCGATCTGATCGCGACCAAATACGGCTTCTCGCGCGACGACGTCGATGCCTATGCGGTGCAGAGCCAGCAGCGTGCGGCGAAGTCCTGGGAGGAAGGCCGCTTCGACAAGTCGATCGTTCCGGTGAAGGACATCAACGGCCTCACCATCCTGGCCAAGGACGAGCATATGCGCCCCTCGACGACGATGCAGTCGCTGGCGCAGCTGCAGCCGTCGTTCACGATGATGGCGCAGATGGGCGGCTTCGACGGTGTCGCGCTGCAGTCGCACCCCGAGATCGAGCGCGTCAATTACGTGCACCACGCCGGCAACTCGTCGGGCATCGTTGACGGCGCCGGCGCCGTGCTGCTCGGCAGCAAGGAGGCAGGTGCCAAGTACGGCCTGAAGCCGCGCGCAAAGATCCGCGCGTTTGCCAATGTCGGCTCGGAGCCGGCGATGATGCTGACCGGTCCGGTCGACGTCACCGAAAAGCTGTTCGCGCGTTCGGGCATGAAGAAGTCGGACATCGATTTGTTCGAGCTCAACGAAGCCTTCGCCTCGGTCGTGCTGCGCTACATCCAGGCCTTCGACATCGACAACGCCAAGATCAACGTCAACGGCGGCGCCATCGCGCTCGGCCATCCGCTCGGCGCGACCGGTGCGATGATCCTCGGCACCGTGCTCGACGAGCTCGAGCGCACCAACAAGTCGACTGCCCTGGTCACGCTGTGCATCGGCGGCGGCATGGGCACCGCGACCATCATCGAGCGCGTCTAAGGGTAGGGAGCAACCAACATGTCGTACAAGAATTTCAAGGTTGAGACCGACGCCGACGGCATCGCGCTCGTTACCTGGGACATCCCGGGCCGTTCGATGAACGTGCTCGACGAGACCTCGACCAACGAGCTCGACGCGATCGTCAAGGCGACCACCGCGGATGCCGCGGTGAAGGGCGTCGTCATTACCTCCGCCAAGGAAGCGTTCTGCGCCGGCGCCGACCTGTCGATGCTCGAGGGCATGAACCAGGCCTACGCGAAGGTCTTCAAGGAGCAGGGCGAGACCGCGGCGAACCAGATGCTGTTCGACCAGAGCCGACGCTTCTCGCTGGTGCTGCGCTCGATCGAAACATCGGGCAAGCCGTGGGCGGCCGCGATCAACGGGCTCGCGCTTGGCGGCGGTTTCGAGATCACGCTGTGCTGCCACTATCGCGTCGCCGCGGAGAATCCCAAGACCCGCCTCGGCCTGCCCGAGGTCAAGGTCGGCCTGTTCCCGGGTGCCGGCGGTACGCAGCGCGTGCCGCGCCTGGTGCCGCCGCAGGACGCGATGACGATCCTGCTCAAGGGCGATCCGGTCACGATCGAGAAGGCGAAGGCGCTGAACCTGATCCACGCCATCGTGCCGACCGCCGATCTCATCAAGGCCGCGAAGGACTGGATCAAGGGCGGCGGCAAGGCGATCGCGCCCTGGGACGAGAAGGGCTTCAAGCTGCCCGGCGGCCCGGTGTTCTCCAAGGCCGGCATGATGATGTTCCCGGCCGGCAACGCGATCTATCGCCGCGAGACCTACGATAATTATCCGGCTGCGCGCGCCATCATGAGCTGCGTCTATGAGGGCCTGCAGTTGCCGATCGACGCCGCGCTACGGGTGGAGTCACGCTACTTCACCTCGGTGCTGCGTTCGAAGGAAGCGGCCGCGATGATCCGCAGCCTGTTCCTGTCGATGCAGGAGCTCAACAAGGGCGCGCGCCGTCCGAAGGACGTGCCCGCAACCAAGGTGAAGAGGATCGCCGTGATCGGCGCCGGCTTCATGGGCGCGAGCGTCGGCTATGTCTCGGCCCGTGCCGGTCTCGACGTCGTCCTGATCGACCGCGACCAGGAGAGCGCCGACAAGGGCAAGGCCCATGCGCAGAAGGTGATCGAAGAGCAGATCAAGAAGGGCCGCGCCAAGCCCGGCGATGCCGAAGCGCTGCTCGCGCGCATCACGCCGACCGCTGACTATGCGGCGCTGAAGGACGTCGACCTCGTCATCGAGGCCGTGTTCGAGGACCGCAAGGTCAAGGCCGATACCTTCGCCAAGGCGCAGGAGCATATGAAGCCCGACGTGATCTTCGCGTCGAACACCTCGACGCTGCCGATCACCTCGCTGGCTGAATCGTTCAAGGACCAGGGCAAGTTCGTCGGCATCCACTTCTTCTCGCCGGTCGAGAAGATGATGCTGGTCGAGATCATCAAGGGCAAGAACACCGGCGACGTCGCGCTGGCGACCGCGCTCGATTACGTCCGGCAGATCGGCAAGACGCCGATCGTCGTCAACGACTCCAGAGGCTTCTTCGCCAATCGCTGCGTCGGCCGCTACGTCGCCGAAGGCAACGAGATGTTCCTCGAGGGCGTGCCGCCGGCGATGATCGAGAATTGCGCCAAGATGGCCGGCATGCCGGTCGGCCCGCTCTCGCTCTCCGACGAAGTCGCGCTCGACCTCGGCCTCAAGATCATGAAGGCGACGGAGGCCGATCTAGGCCCCAACGCCATCAATCCCGATCAGAAGAAGCTGATGGTGGAGTTGGTCGAGAAGCAGGGCCGGCTCGGCCGCAAGAACAGCAAGGGCTTCTACGACTACCCTGAAAAGGGCAAGGGCCAGAAGAGCCTGTGGCCGGGGCTGTCGGCGCTGCAGCCGAAGCAGCTCGATCCTGACACGCTCGATATCGAGGAGCTGAAGCAGCGGTTCCTGGTGGTGCAGGCGGTGGAAGCCGCGCGCACGGTCGAGGATCACGTCATCACCGATCCGCGCGAAGCCGATGTCGGCTCCATCCTCGGCTTCGGCTTCGCGCCGTTCACCGGCGGCACGCTGTCCTATATCGACTTCATGGGCACGAAAAAGTTCGTCGAGGTTTGCCACAAGCTGGAAGCGAAGTACGGCTCGCGCTTCACGCCGCCGAAGCTGCTCGAAGAGATGGCGGCGAAGGGCGAAACCTTCTACGGCCGCTTCGCGCCAAAGAAGGTGGCGGCTTAAGGCGCTCTTGTAGCCCGGATGAAGCGCAGCGAAATCCGGGAACAGTTTTTCAACTCGCGAGAGCACCCCGGATTACGCTTGCGCTCCATCCGGGCTGCGCAGAAACAAGAAAGGCCGGATCGTCGATCCGGCCTTTCTATTTGCTGTCGACGGATGGCGAGAATGCGCGGCTCCAAACCCCGCCCAGCCGCGCTCGCTCCGCCCTGGCACCGCACTTGCTGACGATCCATCGGATGGCTCGTTAGCATTGAAGGTGTCCCGCAATGATCCCCACGGTGTCTCAAGTCAGCGCAGCCGGCGTTGCCGCAAGATACACCCCCCTCTTGCGGCTGGGGCAGCCGTGGCCGCGGCGCAAGCTCTTCAGGCGGCGCAGAAAAATTCCCTCCTGGGTCGGCCTGGCCCTACTCGTTCTCTTCATCGACATGGCGATGGCCGTGCTTGCCTGGGTCGCCGTCGACGTCGTCCTCCATTGAGAGCTCGCCTCTGTGCACAAAGTGCGTCGCCGCCAAATAGGCGACCTGGCCGGCAATCAGGCAGCCGACGACGATGGGAATGCCCGTCCAAAATCCGAAGCCCGAGGTCTGAAGGACCGTTGCGACGAGGATCGCGGTCGCCGGCGAGACCAGCAACAGACTCCAGACTCGGAAGAACAGTCCCGCCGCCAAGCCGGTGATCGTGCTCGCGAGCAAGAGGAGGAGTACGGTTGTCACGAGAGCTTCCCAGTTCAGGCCGCATCGCGGTACATGGCTGAAGTTGAGCCAACTGGATTGCTGTCACAACGATGGTGATCTCTGCCGCACACACAAGGCGGAGTTATTGTTAACTCCGACAATGCTCGTAAAATTGATGCCCAGGACCTCGCGAACGTCCGGGCTTCCGCAACTGGTTCAAGCAAAAGAGCCGGATCGTCGATCCGGCTCTTCGTTGTCCCGACTGTCGTGCGCTGGTCTTACTTCGCCTGCGCGAGGCCTTCCTTCTTCAGCGCTTCCTGCACTTGCGGCCGCGCCTCGACGCGGGCCTTGTAGGCGGCAAGGTTCGGCATCGCCGAGAGGTCGAACTTCATCCGGTCGGCCCAGGTCAGCATCGTGAACAGATAGCCGTCGGCGACCGTGAACTGCTTGCCCATGAGGTAGTCGCGGCCGGCGAGCTGACTGTCGATGTATTTCAGCTTGCCCATGACGCGATCTTTGAAGAAAGCCTTGGCCTCGTCGTTCAGGGCCGGCGCGAACAGCGGACCAAAGCTCTTGTGCACCTCCGAGGTGAGGAAATTCAGCCACTCCAGCAGCTTGTAGCGCTCGGAACTGCCGTGGGCGGGCGCCAGCGCCTTGCTTGATGCCTGATCGGCGATCATCTGGACAATCACCGGGCCTTCGGTCACGATCTCACCGCTGTCGAGGCCCAGCGCAGGGACCTGGCCCTTGGGGTTCAGCTTCAGATAATCCTCACCATTTTCGAGCTTCTTGGCCCGGATATCGACCTTGACCAGCTCGTAGGGCAGGCCGGCTTCCAGGAGCGCGATGTGGGGGGACAGCGAGCAGGCACCGGGCGAATAGTACAGTTTCATGGAATTTCCTCCTCTTGACGCTTGGTTCGGCGGAAAGAACAACTACATGCAGCTGCTTGTAACAGTCAATATTGATGCAGCTGCATCAAATGGGGTAAGAGACGGGCGACGAGCTTGAGCGGGACCATGAAACGCAAACCATCGACCGAGGCGACTTCCGCCTGGATCCGCCTGATGCGGGTGCAGAGCCGCGTGCTCGATTGCGTCGAGCAGGATCTGAAGAAGGCCGGCTTCCCGCCGCTGGCATGGTATGACGCGTTGCTCGAATTGTCGCGGGCTCCCTCGGGCGAGCTAAGGCCGGTGGAACTCGAACGGCAGATGCTGATCCCGCAATATTCCACCTCGCGCCTGATCGACCGCCTGGTCGACGAGGGCCTCGCTTCGCGGCGCGAATGCAAGATCGACAAGCGCGGCCAGTTCGTCGAGATCACCGAAGCCGGCCGCGAGCTGCAGAAGCGGATGTGGAGCGCCTATTCGGCTGCGATCGAGAAATATGTCGGTTCAAAACTATCCGACGCAGATGCCGTCAAGCTCAGCGGTCTGCTCGACCGACTGGGCTGCTCGTGCGGCGAGATGAAACTGCCGCCCGTCGCCAACGTCAACGAAACCTCGCCGTCGCGATGATCGCGCGGCACACCAGCTCGTCCGTGCGCCCGGTGGGTTCGCGGACCATCCCGTCACCCGCGCGCGTTCGATCGAAGCGCCTTTTGATTAGAGTTTGATATGGCGCGAGACCAGATCGATATGACGCCGCTGCAATCGCGCGACGAGCTCGTTTCGTGGTTCGAGGAAGGCTGCAAGGACCCGTCCGAATTCCGCATGGGCACTGAGCACGAGAAGACGCCGTTCACGCTCGAGGGCCACCGTCCGGTGCCTTACGAGGGCGCGCGCGGCATCGGTGCGTTGCTCGAAGGCATGAAGCTCCTGCTCGGCTGGGAGCCGATCATGGAGAAGGGCAACATCATCGGCCTCTACGACGTCACCGGCGGCGGTGCGATCTCGCTCGAGCCCGGCGGACAGTTCGAGCTCTCCGGCGCGCCGGTCGAGAACGTGCACCAGACCCAGAGCGAGCTGATGGCGCATCTTGCACAGGTGCGCGAGATCGCAACGCCGCTAGGCATCGGCTTCCTCGGTCTCGGCATGACGCCGTCCTGGTCGCGCGCCGATATCCCGGTGATGCCCAAGGGCCGCTACAAGATCATGACCAACTACATGCCGAAGGTCGGCCAATACGGCCTCGACATGATGTACCGGACCTGCACGGTGCAGACCAATCTCGACTTCTCCTCCGAAGCCGACATGGTCAAGAAGCTGCGCGTTTCGCTCGCGCTGCAGCCGGTCGCAACCGCCTTGTTCGCCAATTCGCCGTTCACCGAAGGCAAGCCGAACGGTTTCCTGTCCTTCCGCTCCGAGATCTGGCGCGACACCGACAATGCGCGGTCGGGCATGATGCCGTGGGCATTCGAGGACGGCATGGGGTTCGAGCGCTATGTCGACTACGCGCTCGACGTGCCCATGTATTTCGTCAAGCGCGGCGAGGAATACATCGACGTGTCGGGCTCCTCGTTCCGCGCGTTCTTCGACGGCCGCAACAACAACCTACCCGGCGAGCGTCCGACGCTGTCGGATTGGGCCAACCATCTCTCGACGATCTTCCCGGAAGTGCGGCTCAAGCGCTATCTCGAGATGCGCGGCTCCGACGGCGGCCCGTGGGGCCGGTTGCCGGCGCTGCCGGCGTTCTGGGTCGGGCTGCTCTACGACGACGTCGCGCTCGATGCGGCCTGGGAGATCGTCAAGCACTGGAGCGCGCCCGAGCGTCAGGCCCTGCGCGACGACGTGACGCGCTTCGGCTTCAAGGCGCGGATCAAGAACCGTTACCTGTTCGAGATCGCCAAGGAATGCCTGGTTCTGGCCCATGCCGGCCTGCGCCGGCGCGGCCGCATCGACCAGCTCGGCCGCGACGAAACGCGGCATCTGGAGCCGCTCGACCGCATCATCGATTCCGGCCGGACGCCGGCCGAGGAAATGTTGGACAAGTTCAACGGTCCCTGGAAGGGCTCGGTGGAACCGGCCTACGCGGAATACGCGTTCTAAAGCCTGATCCGGAAAAGTGCGCAGCGGTTTTCCGAAAAGATCATGCTTAAACAACGACCTAAAGCGCGATGACGATTCATCCTAATCGCATCGCGCTTTAAGCCGGTCAGCCTCGGTCGGGGATTCAGCCGTTCATCGCCCATACAGGTTTGCGGCGATCAAATGACCGGCTGAAAAACCTGAGCGTCGTCAATAACTCGAAAGCTGTTCCGATGGGGAAGGGCCGCCTGTCCGGCGCCGTCATGGCAAAGGTCTTGGCAAAAGTCCTGGCAAGCGTCGTGGCATGCGCCGCGCTGCTTTCGCTCGCATGCGCGAGCGTGCCGGCGCGCGCCCAGACTGCGTTCGACCGGCCCGGCGGCGACTATTTCAGCACACCGGTCGCCTCGGGCGATCCTGAGGATTGCGCGCTGCTGTGCGAGCGCGACCGCCGCTGCCGCTCGTGGAGCTTCAGCTATCCCGACGTCGAAGGCGGCGCGGCGGTGTGCTGGCTGAAGAACACCGTGCCGGCGCGGGTGCCTGGAAGTTGCTGCATCTCGGGTGTGCGCGGCGCCGGCGTGATCGAGCCGCGGGTCGAGGGCGTGGAGACCTCGATCGACCGCCCCGGTGGTGATCTGCGCAATTTCGAGCTCAAGGACGGCGAGGGCGAAGAGGCCTGCAAGGCCGCCTGCACCGCCGACAACAAATGCCGCGCCTTCACCTATGCCCGCCCCGGCTACACCGGGCGCGAGGCGCGCTGCTTCCTGAAAAAGGAAATCAAGCCGCCGCGACGGAAGGCGGGATTCACATCGGGCGTAGTGCGGTAGTGTTGGTGCTCGTGCCCCGGACGCAGGTGCCGTAGGGTGGGCAAAGGCGCCCTTGCGCCGTGCCCACGATCTCTGAGATACGGCGACAGGCGCGTGGGCACGCTCCGCTTTGCCCACCCTACGAGAGCTCACTCCGCCGCGATCACCGTGAGTTCGGGCCATAGCGCCTTCCAGCGCGCGGCTTTCAACGCGTAATTCGCCGCGGAAAAATTCGGGCCTGGATTGGGCCGCACGATCAACCCAGCGACGTCGTCAAACCCGTGCGGCGCGTAGACCTCGTAGCCATCGCCTGTGCGCATGACCCCGACCTGCGTGTTCTGCGTGAGAAAGCGGTCGATGCCTTCCCTCGAGCTTCTCAGGGGCGGATAGGGCAGGCCGTGCTTGTCGGGATACCACAGATGCACGCGCGCCTGGTTGCGGATCTCGACCTTGACGCCGAGATGCGCGAGCTGCTCGTGCAGCTTGCGGATTACCGAATCCTCCGCCTCCCACGATGTATCGGGATCGAAATAGAACGCGTCGTAGTCGGCGATGCCGTGATCGACGGCGCGGCCGGTAAGCACGTTCCATACGGTCTGCACTAGGCATCCCGAGACCAACCATGCATCCGGCAGATCGAGCCGCGCCAGCTCGTCGATGATCGCGACGTTGACGGGATTTCTCAGCGCGAGCGCGAGGAATTCGTCACGGTTCATCGCGCGATGAGGAGGCTCAATGCACGGCGGTGAAGAACCGGCCGAGCCGGAAGCCGGAGAGCCAAGTGTAAACCGGCTGGCCGCGTATGCCGAGATCCCAGGAGCCGAGCACCGCATCGGCACGGCCGATCAGATTGTCGATCGGCAACAGGCCGACGCCGCCGGACCGCAGTGGCACGCGGCTGTCGGCAGAATTGTCGCGGTTGTCGCCGAGCACGAAGAGGTGGCCGGCCGGTACCGTCACTTCCGGTGAGTTGTCGAGCGGACCGTTGTCGCGCATCTTGAAGATCAGGTGCGAAACGCCGTTCGGCAGCGTCTCGACATAGCGATAGGCGGGCTCGCTGCCGCCATTGTCGTCCTCGGCAGCGCCAACGCCGTCCGGCTTGAGCTCGGCGGGGCGATCGTTGATGAAGAGCTGGCCCTGCCGCATCTGGATGCGATCGCCGGGCAGACCGACGACGCGCTTGACCCAGGCCTGTGAGCGATCGCCGGGCCAGCGAAACACGACGACGTCGCCCTGCTTCGGCGTCTCCGCGAAGACGCGGCCGCTCTCGGGCAGGCTGATCTGGATCGGCAGCGACGAGGTGCCGTAGCCATAGGGGAATTTCGAGGCGAGCAGCGCATCGCCGATCAGCAGCGTCGGCTCCATCGAGCCTGACGGCACGTAGAACGGCTCGGCAAGCGCGCCCTTGGCGATGAAGACGGCGGCGACGATGCCGGCGAGCTGAACGATCTGCCCGCCCCAGCCGCTGCTCTTCCGCTTGGGGGTGACGGTGACCTTTTCTTCCACGCTCATGCGCCCGTTCCACCCACCGTGATGCGCTCCATCAGCAGCGACGGCTGGCCGACGCCGACAGGCACGCCCTGTCCATTCTTGCCGCAGGTGCCGATGCCGGTATCGAGCGCAAGGTCGTTGCCGATCATGCGGATGCGATGCAGGTCGGTCGGCCCGTTGCCGATCAGCATGGCGCCCTTCAGCGGCGCGCCCAGCTTGCCGTTCTCGATCTTGTAGGCCTCGGTGCACTGGAAAACGTACTTGCCCGAGGTGATGTCCACCTGGCCGCCGCCGAAATTCGCAGCGAAGACGCCGTTCTTCACCGATGCGAGGATATCGGCCGGATCGCGGTCGCCCGCGAGCATGTAGGTGTTGGTCATGCGCGGCATCGGCACGTGTGCATAGCCCTGGCGACGGCCGTTGCCGGTCGGCTTCATGTTCATCAGCCGCGCGTTCTGGCGGTCCTGCATGTAGCCGACCAGGACGCCGTCCTCGATCAGCACGGTGCGATTGGTCGGCGTGCCCTCGTCGTCGATCGACAGCGAGCCGCGGCGCGAGGCCATGGTGCCGTCGTCGACCACGGTGACGCCCTTCGCCGCGACCTGCTGGCCCATCAGGCCGGCAAATGCCGACGTCTTCTTGCGGTTGAAGTCGCCTTCGAGGCCGTGGCCGACCGCTTCATGCAGCATCACGCCGGGCCAGCCGGCCCCGAGCACGACGTCCATCTCGCCGGCGGGGGCGGGGATCGATTCCAGATTGACCAAGGCCTCGCGCAACGCGCCGTCGGCGGCATCGCGCCAGTTCTTGCTCTCGATGAATTCAGCATAGCCGGCGCGGCCGCCATAACCCTTGCTGCCGCTCTCCTGGCGGTCGCCCTGGCCGGCGACCACGGAAATGTTCACGCGCACGAGCGGGCGGATGTCGCGATAGCTCTCGCCGTCGGGCCGCAGGATCTCGACGACCTGCCAGGTCGCACCCAGGCTGACGCTGACCTGCCGCACGCGCGGATCCTTGTCGCGCAGATAAGCGTCGATCTCGGCGAGCAGTTTTACTTTTGTCTCGAAGCCCGGGGCATCCAGCGGGTTGTCATCGCCGTAAAGGCGCACATTGGTATGCGCCGGCGGCGCGGCGAAGCTGCCGGAATAGCCGCCGCGCACGGCCGCGACCGCGTCGGCGGCACGGATCAGCGCCGGCAGCGAGACGTCGGAGGAGTGGGCGTAGCCCACGGCATCATCCTTGACCGCGCGTAAGCCAAAACCTTGCGAGGTGTCGTAGGTCGCCTGCTTCAGTCGC
Organism: Bradyrhizobium shewense; assembly: GCF_900094605.1. Lineage (GTDB taxonomy): Bacteria > Pseudomonadota > Alphaproteobacteria > Rhizobiales > Xanthobacteraceae > Bradyrhizobium > Bradyrhizobium shewense. Next base: position 153,534 of record NZ_FMAI01000010.1, read on the forward strand.
CCGTTGTCGAACATCAGCGCTTCGGTCTGGCTGTACTCCAGGAACAGCTCACCGTCGTCGGCACCGGAAAGCCCGCGCGCGACCTCGTGGCGAACCTGGTCGCGATCGAGATTGGCGCGGTCGAGCAGGGAGGTCGTGGCTGGGTTGGTCATGCGTCCGTCCATTATCGGAAGATGTGGGGCAAGATAATGGTTTCGGACCGGTTCCGCGAGGGGGCGGGGCGTCACATTACGGAAACGATAGGATGGGAGGGGACGCTCATCGAACACGTGGCCGCGAGCGATTGTGCGACCGTCACCCTGAGGCGGCCGCTTCTTCTGCGGCCCTCGAAGGGTGACGGCCCGGCTGCATCTCGGCCGTTCATCCGTCGAGGCTGACCTTGCGATGCTTCGCTCCGAAAGCCTCGCGCCTCCAGGATGACGGGATGAGAATGTGCGACCGGAGACCTGCCCCTACGGCAGCTTGTCGTAGCCCTCGCCGAGCCCGTTCAGGCTGAGCGGGAAGCCGATGCCTTCTTCCGGGGTCTCGAAGATGATGAAGGTGGCGGTCTTGGCGGTGCGGAGCTGGCCGAGCAGCTTGTCGTCCATGACGACCTCGGCGACGCAGCCATTGGGCAGGCAGCGCACGAAGCCGGCGCGGCCGACGTCCTGGTTGTCGAGCTTGAGGCCGAGACCGGAGGGCAGGAGGACCCCGAGGGGCGCGACCACCCGCATCAGGCGGCTCTTCTGGTCGGCGGTCTTGAGCACGATCACGGTCAGGCCGGCATTGGAGCGGTCTTCGGCTACCACGCTCTGGATCAGGGCGCATTGCTCGGTCTGCGCGCCCGGCGGGGTGTCGCAGCGGATCTGCCAGTCGCCATGAACGGAGCGGACTGCGCCCTGCGCATGGGCGAGGCCGGGGAGTGCCAGAAGGACGAGCGCAGCCAACAGGCTGGCCAGCGCCGGGAGGCGGGTCATCTGCCTTCTAGCCAGCCTTGCCATAGCCAGCCCTGCCATCGATTTCGAAAGCCCCATCGGGTCGGTCCCTCTGCTCGCCTGGGTCGCTCGCGCTTGGCGGACTAATCTGGCGGACTGATACGGGAATGACGGCGTCTTGAAGGCGATTCCCAAGCAAATTCCACGCCGCCTCGCGCCGCCGCCGCCCGCACGAATCAGGTTCCTGCGCGGCCATCTGCCAGTGCCTACCGCGGGCAATTCCGCTGTCAAGCGGCAGCATCCCGGCAAACGGTATTTTTGTCTGATCTTACTAGGAAATATCTTGCGGGTGATCGCTGGCAGACGGGGCTCAAGACTGCATTGCGATAGATCAAAAATTATGGTTTGAGAGGCTTGATTTCGGCGTTCTAGCGATCTGGCCCCAATTCCTCTTAGAGGTATTCTTGCGCGGCGGTTTGTCAGGCGGGCGGATCGAATAAGCGTTTCTCACAAACAGGGGAGCGCACTTGGGGTGATTTCGTAAGGGGAGCGCGAACGGCATGAGGATGTCGATGGGCCCGGTGGGCCGGCACTTGCTGGGATTGGCCGTGGCGGGTCTGACGCTGGCGACGGGCGGTGTTGCATTTGCCGAGCTCGGGCAGCCGAAGCCCTGGGAATGGACGCTTCAGGAGTCCGGCTCCCCGGTGATGGACAACATCGTCTGGTTCCACAACTTCCTGTTCGTGCTGATCACCCTGATCACGCTGTTCGTCCTGGCGCTGCTCGTGGTCGTGGTCGTCAAGTTCAACGCGCGGGCCAATCCGGTGCCGTCGCGGACCACCCACAACACGTTGATCGAGGTGGCCTGGACGCTGGTTCCGGTGCTGATCCTGGTCGGCATCTCGGTGCCCTCGTTCCGGCTGCTGTTCCTCGAGCTCGACGTGCCGAAGGCGGATATCACCATCAAGGCGACCGGCAAGCAGTGGTACTGGTCCTATGCCTATCCCGACAACGGCAAGTTCGAGTTCGATTCGCTGATGGCGCAGGACAAGCAGCCCCGCCTGCTCGGCGTCGACAACGAGATGGTGGTGCCCGTCAACAAGGTGATTCGTGTCCAGGTCACCGGCGCCGACGTCATCCACGCCTTCGCGCTGCCGGCTTTCGGCGTCAAGATCGACGCCATTCCGGGCCGGCTGAACGAGACCTGGTTCAAGGCGACCAAGACCGGCATGTTCTACGGCCAGTGCTCGGAGCTCTGCGGCAAGGACCACGCCTTCATGCCGATCGCGATTCGCGTCGTGAATGACCAGGAGTTCGCCTCCTGGGTCGAGACGGCAAAGAAGAAATTTGCGAGCGGCGGCACCAACACCTACGCCTCCGCGGCCGGCCCGACGCAGTAAGCGTCGGGTGACGGCGTGAGGGACTGAACGCGACATAAGGGCGGGACCTCCAGAGGTCCGATTGGGACGCAAGGCAGGATTTGAAAATGGCAACGAGCGCAGCGGCACACGGCGATCACGCCCAAGACCACGGACATGACGAGCATGCCCATCCGACCGGATGGCGCCGCTACGTCTATTCGACCAACCACAAGGACATCGGCACGATGTACCTGATCTTCGCGGTCATCGCCGGCGTCATCGGCGCCGCGATGTCGATCGCGATCCGTGCCGAGCTGATGTACCCGGGCGTGCAGATCTTCCACGAGACGCACACCTATAACGTGTTCGTGACCTCTCACGGCCTGATCATGATCTTCTTCATGGTCATGCCCGCGATGATCGGCGGCTTCGGCAACTGGTTCGTGCCGCTGATGATCGGCGCGCCCGACATGGCGTTCCCGCGCATGAACAACATCTCGTTCTGGCTGCTGCCGGCTTCCTTCGCCCTGCTGCTGATGTCGACCTTCGTCGAGGGCGAGCCGGGTGCCAACGGCGTCGGCGCCGGCTGGACCATGTACGTGCCGCTGTCGAGCTCGGGCCATCCGGGCCCGGCCGTCGACTTCGCGATCCTGTCGCTGCATCTGGCGGGTGCCTCGTCGATCCTCGGCGCCATCAACTTCATCACCACGATCTTCAACATGCGCGCGCCGGGCATGACCCTGCACAAGATGCCGCTGTTCGTGTGGTCGATCCTGGTGACGGTGTTCCTGCTGCTGTTGTCGCTGCCGGTGCTCGCCGGTGCGATCACCATGCTGCTCACCGACCGCAACTTCCACACGACGTTCTTCAACCCCGAAGGCGGCGGCGACCCCGTGCTGTTCCAGCATCTGTTCTGGTTCTTCGGCCACCCCGAGGTGTACATCCTGATCCTGCCGGCTTTCGGCATGGTCAGCCAGATCATCTCGACCTTCTCGCGCAAACCCGTGTTCGGCTATCTCGGCATGGCCTACGCCATGGTCGCGATCGGCGGCATCGGCTTCGTGGTGTGGGCGCACCACATGTACACGGTCGGCATGTCCTCGGCGACGCAGGCCTATTTCGTCGCGGCGACCATGGTCATCGCGGTTCCGACCGGCGTGAAGATCTTCTCGTGGATCGCCACGATGTGGGGCGGCTCGATCGAATTCCGGGCCCCGATGATCTGGGCGGTGGGCTTCATCTTCCTGTTCACGGTCGGCGGCGTCACCGGCGTCGTGCTGGCGAACGCGGGCGTCGACCGCGTGCTGCAGGAGACCTACTACGTCGTCGCGCACTTCCACTACGTGCTGTCGCTGGGCGCGGTGTTCGGAATCTTCGCCGGCTGGTACTACTGGTTCCCGAAGATGTCGGGCTACATGTACAACGAGACGCTCGCGAAGGCGCACTTCTGGGTCACCTTCATCGGCGTCAATCTGGTGTTCTTCCCGCAGCACTTCCTCGGCCTGTCGGGCATGCCGCGCCGCTATGTCGACTATCCCGACGCGTTCGCGGGCTGGAACCTGGTCTCGTCGGTCGGCTCCTACATCTCCGGCTTCGGCGTGCTGATCTTCCTCTACTGTGTGCTCGACGCCTTCATGAAGAAGGTGCCGGCCGGCGACAATCCGTGGGGTGCAGGTGCGACCACGCTGGAGTGGACCTTGCCCTCGCCGCCGCCCTTCCACCAGTTCGAAGTGCTGCCCCGCGTGCAGTGATCGATCTCCCGCGGCGCCCGTGACGGGCGCCGCGGCTCTATAACGAAGCGAGTTGAATTAAGTGTCCGTCCTCGACCACAACGCCATCGACATCAATCCCCGCATCTCCGAAGCCGAGGTGGGCGACTACATCGCGCTTCTGAAGCCGCGGGTGATGTCGCTGGTGATCTTCACCGCGCTGGTCGGGATGGCGATGGCGCCCGGGCATTTCCACTGGGTGCTGGCGATCACCTCGCTGCTCTGCATCGCCGTCGGCGCCGGTGCCTCCGGCGCGCTCAACATGGCGCTGGAAGGCGATATCGACTCCAAGATGTCGCGCACGGCGAACCGGCCGATTCCGCGCGGCCGCATCACCCGCCCTGAAGCCATGGCGTTCGGCCTGACGCTGTCCTTCTTCTCGGTGATGACGCTCGGCATCCTCGTCAACTGGATCGCGGGTGCGCTGCTCGCCTTCACCATCTTCTTCTACGTCGTGATCTACACGATGTGGCTGAAGCGCTGGACCGCGCAGAACATTGTGATCGGCGGTGCCGCCGGTGCGCTGCCGCCGGTGGTGGCCTGGGCCGCGGTCACGGGCACAGTCGACGTCGAGCCGCTGCTGCTGTTCGCCATCATCTTCTTCTGGACCCCGCCGCACTTCTGGGCGCTGGCGCTGTTCCGCTCCGACGATTATGCGCGCGCCGGCATTCCAATGCTTCCCAACGTCGCCGGTCCCGACGCGACGCGGCTCCAGATCCTGCTCTACACCATCGTGCTGATCGCGGTCGCCGCCGCGCCCTGGGCGCTCGGTTATTTCGACGCCGTCTACGGCATCGTCTCGCTGATCCTCGGCGCCGGCATGCTGGTGCTCGCGATCAACGTCTATCTGCGCCGCGAGCGAGCTGCGTCGCTGCGCGCGACCCGCAAGCTGTTCGCCTTCTCGATCCTCTATCTGTTCGTGCTGTTCGCGACCCTGCTGGCCGAAGTCGTGTTCCGGGCACTTGCTCCGCTTGTAGGGGGCGCATGATCGCAGGGATGATCGACAAACCCGAGCCAGATGGAATCGTCCTCACCGAGGCGCAGAAGAAGAGCCGTCGTCACCGTTCGATTGCGATCGCGCTCGCGCTCGGCGTGCTCGTGGTGCTGTTCTTCGCCGTCACCATGGTCAAGGGGCCGGCAGTCCTCGTGCGGCCGATGTAGGAAACATGGATCACGAGCCGACCATATCGCAGGATGTCAGCGCCAAGCCGGCCAATCGTGAGCCGACCAAGGGCCGCGGGCTGGGTCGCGACGTGGTGGTTGCTTCCATCTGCGGCGGCGTGGTCGCGCTGATGGTCGGTGCCTCCTACGCGGCGGTGCCGTTCTACAACTGGTTCTGCCGCGCCACCGGCTTCAACGGCACGACCCAGGTCGCGACCTCCGCGCCGGCCACCGGCCCGATCGCGCGGAAAATCTCGGTGCGCTTCGATTCCAACGTCGCCCCGGGCCTGCCCTGGAAGTTCGAGCCGGAGCAGAGCGAGATCGAGGTCAATATCGGCCAGGTCGTGACCGTCTTCTACACCGTGACCAACCAGGCTGCGCGCACCACTGCCGCGCAGGCTGCCTACAATGTCGCGCCGCTGACGGTCGGCTCCTATTTCCAGAAGATCAACTGCTTCTGCTTCACCGAGCAGACCATGGCGCCCGGCGAGAAGCGCGAGATGCCGGTCGTGTTCTACGTCGATCCGTCGATCGCCGACGATCACGAGAACGACGGGCTGAACACGATCACGCTGTCCTACACCTTCTATCCGGTGAAGGATCCCGTGGTGAAGCCGCTGGCATCGGGCGAAGGCGACAAGCGCAAGGGAAATCTTTGATCGCCGGGCTCACGCTCAGGCGGTTGGAAACAAGGGGATAAGTGCCCGACAGGCACGGGATTGAGGAGAGAGACCGAAATGGCTACGGCGCACACCAAGCATCACGACTATCACCTGGTCGATCCCTCGCCCTGGCCGGCCGTCGGTTCGCTCTCGGCCTTCATCATGGCGGTCGGCGCGATCACCTGGATGCATCACATGTTCGCGGCCGCGCCGATCGTGTTCGGCGTCGGCACCGTGGGCGTGCTCTACACCATGGCGAGCTGGTGGGGCGACGTGATCAAGGAAGCCCAGTACAAGGGCGACCACACCCGCGTCGTGCAGCTGCATCACCGCTACGGCATGATCCTGTTCATCGCCTCCGAGGTGATGTTCTTCGTCGCCTGGTTCTGGGCCTATTTCAACGCCGCGCTGTTTCCGGCCGACGCCGTTCACGCCACCCGCGATGCCGTGTTCGGCTGCGGCCTCGGCACCCAGGCCGGCGCCTGCGCCGTCCCCGGCACTTGGCCGCCGCATGGCATCGAGACCTTCGATCCCTGGCACCTGCCGCTCCTGAACACGCTGATCCTGCTCACGTCAGGCACCACCGTGACCTGGGCGCACCACGCGCTGCTCGAGAACGACCGCCAGGGCCTGAAATACGGCCTGATCCTCACCGTCGTGCTCGGCGCGCTCTTCACCTGCGTGCAGGCCTATGAGTACAGCCATGCGGCGTTCTCGTTCGGCGGCAACGTCTATGGCGCGACCTTCTTCATGGCGACCGGCTTCCACGGCTTCCACGTGCTGGTCGGCACCATCTTCCTGCTGGTGTGCCTGTTCCGCGCCTATGCCGGCCACTTCACGCCGAAGCAGCATCTTGGTTTCGAGTTCGCCGCCTGGTACTGGCACTTCGTCGACGTGGTCTGGCTGTTCCTGTTCCTCTGCATCTACGTCTGGGGACACGGGGCCGAGACCATGGCCCACGGCGCGCACTGAGCCGCGACAACGAGATCAGAAAGGGCGGCCGCTGGGCCGCCCTTTCGCTTTTGGGCCGCCGGAAGCTCCCGCGAAAACTGTGATAGAGTCTGCGATCATGAACGACACCACCGGCCCGTCCGTGCCTGAAACCACCGTCCTGCAAAGCGCGCTGCGCGGTCTTGCCTGCCGATGCCCGCGCTGCGGCCAGGGCAAGCTCTATGCAGGCTTCCTGACGCTCGCACCCGCCTGCGACCGCTGCGGTCTCGACTATGCCTTCATCGATACCGGCGACGGGCCGGCGATCTTCATCATCATGCTGGCCGGTGGGATCGTGGTAGCGGCTGCGCTCATCGTCGAGGTCAAGTACCAGCCGCCGTACTGGCTGCATGCGGCGCTGTGGTTGCCGCTGATCCTGGTCACCACGCTGTTGCCGCTGCGTGCGATGAAGTCGCTGCTGATCGCGCTGCAATTCCACCACAAGGCGGCGCCGGGCCGGTTGGTCGACCGCGCGAAATGAACCAGCCTGCGCGCAAGCCTCGCGTGGCCGGCTTCGCGCTGTTCACGCTGTTCCTGACGGCCGTCTTCATCGCGCTCGGTGTCTGGCAATTGCAGCGCCGGACCGCCAAGCACGCGCTGGTCGCGGCGCTCACCGAGCGCCTTGCAGAGGCGCCCATCGCGCTGCCGCCGCCTTCGCAATGGGCTGCACTCAATCCCGCGCGCGACGAATTCCGCCGCGTCAGCTTCACCGCGACCTACGCAGCCCTGCCGGATGCGATGGTCTATTCCTCGGGCTCGGCGGTGCGCAAGGACGCCTCCGGCCCCGGCACCTGGGCGTTCCTGCCGGCGCGGCTTCCCAGCGGCGAGACGGTCGTGATCGATGCGGGCTTCGTCGAGAACACCATGCAGGATCGCAGCGTCGAGGATCGCGCGGTGAAGAAGCTCGTTACCGGGCAGCCGGTCGCGCTCACCGGTTATCTGCGCTTTCCCGAGCCGTCCGGTTGGCTGACGCCGGCGGAGAACCGCGGCAAGCGGCTCTGGTTCGTGCGCGATCATCCGGCCATCGCAAGTGCGCTCGGCTGGGGCGCGGTTGCGCCGTTCTATGTCGACCTCGAGCAACCGGTGCCCGAGAACGGCATCCCGCGCCCGGGGCCGCTCGACGTGCATCTAAAGGACGATCACCTGCAATACGCCGTCACCTGGTTCCTGCTCGCCGGCGCCGTGCTGATCGCCTTCGCCGTGTGGGCAAGAGGCCGGCGGCAGAGCTGAGCTCTACCGTAGATACCGCGAGGGAACCCGGTATCGCCCGGGGTTTATTATTCAGCGCACATTCACGAGTGTGGTTCTAAGCCGCCGGTGAGTTTCCGCGGCAGACAGGATTGCGGCGTGAGCGATTTCGACCAGATGGGAATTGTCGTCGATTGGGTGGACGCCTGCCGGAAGGGCGACCTACCGACGTTGCTCGACCTCTATGCGGACGACGCCCAGGTCGAATGCACGTGCAACGGTGCGCAGCGCTATCGCGGCCGCAGCGAGCTCGAGGCCTATTGGCAGCCGCGACTTAGTGCCTTCTCGTTGGCAGGTTTCGGGCTGGAGGAGATCCATCCCGCGCCCCATGGCGTCGATCTCGAATATTCCGTCGCCGGCGCGCTACGCATTCACGCCTCGTTTCGCTTCAGCCCCGAAGGCAAGATCCACAGCACGCTGTGCGAGCCGGCGCAACAGAACGCGCATCATGGCTGCGCCTGTTAGGGCGTGCTCCGGACCCGAAGGGCCGCGTTAGCGCAAGGTGTGCGGCGGTTTTTCGACAAGACATCCTCATCCAATGGGCTGGACCGGCGCCTCGCGTGCCGGTTTGGCCGGAAGGCGGCAGCGTACATGGGTTCGCCCATCCACGCGCAACAGTGACAGCGATCCGCTGAGCGCGCGCACGCGCTCATGCATGCCGGTCAGGCCGCGGCCGAAAACGTTGCCCTCGGGAAAGCCGCCGCCGTCGTCGGAGATCTCGACGACGAGCGCCTCGCCGGTGACGGTTGCCTGGACATGGGCGTTGCTGGCCTTGGCGTGGCGCAGCACGTTGGTCAGCGCCTCCTGGATCACCCGATAGACGGTCTGGGCCAGCGGCCCGGCGATGCCGTCGAGACCCGGATCGATCGTGTCCGTCAGGACGATGTGCGGTGCCTGCTTGCGAAAGTTCTGGAGCAGCGTCTGCACGCTGGTCGAAAGGCCAAGCTCCTGAATGTAGAGCGGCCGCAACCGATCAAGGATGCGGCGGTTGGTCTGCTGGAGCGCCTCGACCGATTGCAGCACATCCTGGGCTGACTTGCCGAGATTTCCCACCTGCCGCGAGGCGTCGACCAGCGCGATCGTGCCGGCGCGGATGCTGAACAGCAGCGGTCCGAGCTCGTCGTGCAATTCGCGCGCGAGATCGCGCCGTTCGTCGTCCTGGAGCGACACCAGGCGGTGCATCAGATCGCGATTGTCCTGGCTCAATTGCACCAGCGTCGCGGCCAGTGCATTTGCTTCCGCACAGCTCTGCCGGATCTCCGGCGGCCCTCCGACCGGGATCGGCTTTGCGTAGTCGCCGCGCCGCATCCGTGTGAGGCCTTCACCGAGATGCTGCAGGGGACGCAGTGCCGATCCCGCGAAGACGTAAGCGATGATTCCGGTGAGCACGGTCAGCATGGCGACGAGGCCGGTCAGCGCCAGGAAGCCGATCCACTTCTCGAACAGGTCGGCCGACAGGTCCGGCAGGAACACGATATCGCCGACACGCCTGCCATCGATCAGCACCGGGGTCGCAGCGTCCATGTCCGGTACCATGAGCAGGTTGACAAACCACTGCGGAACCCCCTGCAGGTTGTGCCGGCCGTCCTTTGGCGACTCCGCAGGAGGGCCTTCCGCGGAACGGAACTGGATGTCCGAGGAGGTGGTCAAGGATTGGACAAAGGCGTCGAGCGTCTTCCCGGGGTCGTCCGACGCGCGCAGAGTGTTGTTGAGTGCGGTCGCGATAGTCCGGGTCGAACGTCGAGCGGGCTCGTTCTCGTCGGCCAGCTGACCGGCTGCGAAGATCTGGAGCAGCACGCCGCCCAGGATCAGCGCTGCGAGAAAGCTCGCGCCGAGCGGAAGGAACAGTTGCGTTCTGAACGAGAGTCGTTGCCACATTAGGTCAATTCTAACGCGCATCGGCGGGATTTACTCTTTCCATTTGTTCCCGCCGGTCTAAGAGTCGAAAAACAAGAGAGTGCGCGATGCAAGATACCGCCAAGCCGGCGACCAGGATCCTGATTGTCGATGACCACCCCGTGGTGCTGTCCGGTTGCCGCACCCTGTTCGCTTCGGACCATTCGATCCGTATCGACGAGGCAACCGACGCCAAATCCGGCCATCGCGCCTATGTCAGCAAGCGGCCCGACGTTACCGTGATCGACATCAGCCTGCCCGATGTCTCCGGCTTCGAGCTGATGCGACGCATCCGCAAGGACGACCCCGACGCCAAGATCATCATGTTCAGCATGAACGACGATCCGGCCTTCGTGGTGCGGGCGGTCGAGCTTGGGGCGCAGGGCTATGTCTCCAAGGGCGATGATCCCAGGATCCTGCTGAAAGCGGTGCGCAAGGTGGTCGCGGGCGACAATTATATCTCACCGCAACTCGCGGAAGCCGTGACGTTTTCCGGCGCGGCGATCAAGGCCAACCCGGCCTCGCAGATGACGCCGCGGGAGCTCGAAATTCTCCGCCTGCTCGGACGCGGCGACAAGATCGTGGAAGTCGCCGAGGCGCTCGGCATCTCCTACAAGACCGTCGCCAACACCACGTCCCTGCTCAAGCAGAAGCTAGGAGCCAAGAACCATTCCGACCTGATCAGAATCGCGGTTGAAATCGAGCTGAATTGACGGCCCGGGCGCTGGCGGCCCGGCACCGACGGCACCGAACCGGCTGCTCCAGGATGCAGCCGGTTCGGCGAGACGGATTGGTGTCGGCGTGCAGCCGGGCAATGCATGGACACCGCCGACACCCATCCGCGGACACAATGGGTCGAGGTGACATTCGTTCCGAAGCCCCCGCAATTGCCGGGATAAAATGGCAATCCTTGGCACCGGTTCGCTGGAACGCGCCCGCATAAGCTTGGGCATGTCGGGAAAAATAGGAACATCTTCCCGCGCTCGTCGTTTTCGCCCTTGACGATTTCGTGACTGACGGCGAAAGGTTGCCGGACAAGTTTCAGCGGGGACGGCGACCCCAGAGGCAAACCGGTCTGCACATATCAACGACAGACCTTCCAAGAGAGGGCTGCGGCACCGCCGCAGCCCTTTTTGCTGGGCAGGGGTGCCGGCGGGAAGCGGTTTCCTGATGCCGCAAAACACTTTATGGTGGCCCAAAGCCTCTGGCTGTTAACAAGTAATTTCGTAAAATCAAAGGCTTAACGAGCGGGCGCAGGCCCGGTCGGCCTTTGGAGGGCAGTTTGACTCGTTATATCTCGACCCGGGGCGAGGCCCCCGAACTCGGCTTCTGCGACGTGATGCTGACCGGGCTTGCGCGCGACGGCGGCCTGTATGTGCCGACGATCTGGCCGCAGCTCTCTGCCGAGACCATCGCCGGCTTCTTCGGCCGCCCCTATTGGGAGGTCGCGGTCGACGTGATCCGTCCCTTCGTCGGCGGCGAGATTTCGGACGCCGAGCTTGGCCGCATGGCGAACGAGGCCTACGCGACCTTCCGCCATCCGGCGGTGGTGCCGCTGCGCCAGATGTCGCCGCACCAATTCGTGCTGGAGCTGTTCCACGGTCCGACGCTCGCCTTCAAGGACGTGGCGATGCAGCTGATCTCGCGGCTGATGGACCACGTGCTCGCCAAACGCGGCCAGCGCACGACCATCGTGGTCGCCACCTCAGGCGACACCGGCGGCGCTGCGGTCGAAGCCTTCGCCGGCCTCGAGAACGTGGATCTCATCGTGCTGTTCCCGCACGGCCGCATCTCCGAGGTGCAGCGGCGGATGATGACGTCCACAGGCGCGGCCAATGTCCATGCGCTGGCCATCGAGGGCAATTTCGACGACTGCCAGGCGCTCGTGAAGGGGATGTTCAACAACCATCGCTTCCGCGATGCGACCTCGCTCTCCGGCGTCAATTCGATCAACTGGGCGCGCATCGTCGCCCAGGTCGTCTACTATTTCACCTCCGCCGTTGCGGTCGGCGCGCCGGCGCGCGCGGTGGACTTCGTCGTGCCGACCGGCAATTTCGGCGACATCTTCGCCGGCTACGTCGCCAAGCGGATGGGACTGCCGGTGCGGACCCTGCGCATCGCCGCCAACGTCAACGACATCCTGGCGCGCACGCTGAAGACCGGGATCTACGAGGTGCGCGAGGTGCACGCGACGGCGTCGCCGTCGATGGACATCCAGATCTCGTCCAATTTCGAACGGCTGCTGTTCGAAGCCGGTAAGCGCGATGCGGCGGGCGTGCGCCGCCTGATGGATTCGCTGAAGCAGTCGGGACGTTTCGTGCTGCCCGATGCGACGCTGGCCGCGATCCGCGAGGAGTTCGACGCCGGGCGCGCCGACGAGACCGAGACCGCGGCTGCGATCCGCGCCGGCTGGCGCGAGGCAGGCGAGCTGGTCGATCCCCATACGGCGGTGGCGCTCGCCGTCGCCGATCGCGACACCACCGACACGAGGGTGCCGAGCATCGTGCTCTCCACCGCCCATCCGGCCAAATTCCCCGACGCTGTCGAAGCTGCCTGCGGCCAGCGGCCGCAACTGCCGGCCTGGCTCGACGGATTGATGACCAAATCCGAACACATGAAGGTGATGAAGAACGATCAGGCCGAGGTCGAGCGGTTCGTGCTGTCGGTCAGCCGCGCCGCAAAGCAGGGAGTTGCCGGATGAGCGTCGAGATTTCCAAGCTTGCCTCCGGCCTGACCGTCGTCACCGACAAGATGCCCCATCTCGAGACCGCGGCGCTCGGCGTCTGGGCCGGCGTCGGCGGACGCGACGAGAAGCCGAACGAGCACGGCATCTCGCATCTGCTCGAGCACATGGCGTTCAAGGGCACGACGAAACGCTCCTCGCGCGAGATCGTCGAGGAGATCGAGGCGGTCGGCGGCGACCTCAATGCCGGCACCTCGACCGAGACCACGTCCTATTACGCGCGGGTGCTCAAGGCCGACGTGCCGCTCGCGCTCGACGTGCTTGCCGACATCCTCGCCAATCCCGCCTTCGAGCCCGACGAGCTGGAGCGCGAGAAGAACGTCATCGTGCAGGAGATCGGTGCCGCGCAGGATACGCCCGATGACGTCGTGTTCGAGCATCTCAACGAGCTCTGCTACCCCGACCAGCCGATGGGCCGCTCGCTGCTCGGCACGGCGAAGACGCTGCGCGCCTTCAATCGCGATTCGCTGCGCGACTATCTCTCGACGCATTATCGCGGGCCCGACATGGTGGTGGCTGCGGCCGGTGCGGTCGATCACAAGCAAGTGGTCGCTGAGGTCGAGAAGCGCTTCGCAAGTTTTGAGGGGACGCCGGGTCCCAAACCGCAGGCGGCCATGTTCGGCAAGGGTGGTACCAAGGTGGTGCATCGCGAGCTGGAGCAGGCGCATCTGACGCTGGCGCTGGAAGGCGTGCCGCAGAGCGATCCGTCGCTGTTCTCGCTCCAGGTCTTCACCAACATCCTCGGCGGCGGAATGTCGTCGCGCCTGTTCCAGGAGGTGCGCGAGAAGCGCGGTCTCTGCTACTCGATCTATTCGTTCCACGCGCCCTATACCGACACCGGCTTCTTCGGCCTCTACACCGGCACCGATCCGGCCGACGCGCCGGAGATGATGGAGGTCGTGGTCGACATCATGAACGATTCGGTCGAGACGCTGACCGAGGCCGAGATCGCGCGGGCCAAGGCGCAGATGAAGGCGGGCCTCCTGATGGCGCTGGAGAGCTGCTCTTCGCGCGCCGAGCAACTGGCGCGCCACGTGCTGGCCTATGGCCGGCCGCAGACGGTCGAGGAGCTGGTGGCCCGGATCGACGCCGTCAGCGTCGAATCGACCCGGGACGCGGCGCGTGCGCTGCTGTCGCGGAGCCGGCCTGCCGTTGTCGCATTAGGCAGTGGCAGGGGTCTGGACACGGCGGTGTCTTTTGCGGAAGGATTGACGCGGGCACGTGCCAAGGCGCGGCTGCATTAGGAGCCGCGCGCGGGCTGAGCTGCCCCGGGAAGCATCACCATGGCCCTCTTTCGCCTGCCGTCCAGTGGACCCGCCGCCCTCGCGCCGCGCGGTAACGGGCTGTTACTGCGTGCGCCGCAGATGTCGGACTTCCTGCAATGGGCGCATTTGCGCGAAACCAGCCGCGATTACCTGACGCCCTGGGAGCCGATCTGGCCGTCTGACGATCTCACCCGCTCCGGCTTCCGCCGCCGCCTGCGCCGCTATTCCGAGGACATTGCCGCCGACCGTTCCTATCCCTTTCTGATCTTCCGGGAGCTCGATGGCGCCATGGTCGGCGGCATCACGCTGGCCAATGTCCGGCGCGGCATCGTGCAGGCCGGCACCATCGGCTATTGGGTCGGCCAACCCCATGCCCATCGCGGCTACATGACGGCTGCACTGCGGGTGCTCCTGCCGACGCTGTTCGGCGAGCTCAATCTGCACCGGGTCGAGGCCGCCTGCATCCCCACCAATGCGCCGTCGATCCGGGTGCTGGAGAAGTGCGGTTTCTCCCGCGAGGGCCTGGCGCGCCGCTATCTCTGCATCAACGGGGTCTGGCAGGACCATTTGCTGTTCGGCCTGCTGCATGAGGATTTCCGCGGCTGAGCGGCTCGCTTCATTGGGTCAAGTCCCCTGGTCAAGTCCCCTGGCCAAGTCCCTGGCCAAGTCCCCCTTTTTGCTGCCTTGGGTTCGCCGATTTTGGCGATATAACCCGCATGCCCCGGCCGGCGATCGGCCGGACAATTGTCATTGGAGTACGGGCTTTGATGGTGAAGCAGCTTCGGTCATCGCGGAATGTGCTGCGGCGGATGCCGGCGATCGCGCTGGCATTGTCGATGTCGTTCGCGGCGGTTTCGCCGGTGGCCGCCCAGTCCTTGACCGACCGCTTCAAGAGCCTGTTCGGTGGCAAGTCGGATGAGCCGGCCCCGCCCAAGCCCGCGCCTGCGCCTGGCCAGCCGGCGGAAGACGACCTCGATTGCCCGCAGGTGACGGTGCGCGCGGGCGCATCGACCTACGCGGTGGGGGCGGCCGGCAAGCCGGCCGTCGGCAACGAGATCCGCTTCCAGGCCTCGATCACCAAGATGGCGCGCGAATGTTCCCGCAGCAGTGTCGGCATCACGGCCCGGATCGGAATCCAGGGCCGCGTGATCGCCGGTCCCGCCGGCGCGCCCGCCACCGTCGAGGTCCCCTTGCGTGTCGCGGTGGTGCAGGGCGGCGTCGGCGAGAAAGTGATCGCCTCGAAGGCTTACCGGACCACGGTCGAGATGTCGGAAGGCGGCAGCGTGCCCTTCACCTTCATCGTCGAGGATTTGGCTTATCCCACGCCCTCGGCCGCGTCCGCCGATTCCTATGTCTTCTATGTCGGCTTCGACCCGCAGGCGCTCTCGCCCGAGCCGAAGGCGCGGAAGAAGAAGTAGGGGGCTCGTGCCCCGGACGCAGCGCAGCGCTTCTTCAGCGGTGCGCTGCAGAGCCGGGGCCCATGCCGCGGCACACTGGGTCCCGGCTCTGCGTCGCGTCAATTCATGACGCGCCGCGTCCGGGACACGAGAGTCTTTCGAAAACAAAAAAGCCGGCGCTCATCGCGCCGGCTTTTGATTGGTGAAGGCAAAACCCTCAGTTCAGCTTCTGGCGAACCTCGGTGATGCCCTTGGCGAGCAGATCGTCGGCGACCGAGCCCTTGACCGACTGCGACAGGATCGTGGAGGCGGCCTGGACGGCGGCTTCCGCGGCTGCGGCGCGGACATCGGCGAGCGCCTGAGCCTCGGCGAGCGCGATCTTGCTCTCCGCGGTCTTGGTCCGGCGGGCGACGAAGTCTTCCATCTTCGCCTTGGCGTCGGCCGCGATGCGCTCGGCTTCGGCCTTGGCGTTGGCGATGATGTCGGCAGCTTCGCGCTCGGCCGTGGCGCTGCGCGCCTTGTAGTCGGCAAGCACCTTGGCCGCTTCCTGCTTGAGGCGCGTCGCGTCGTCGAGTTCGGCCTTGATGCGGGCGGCACGATGATCCAGCGCCGTCATCGCCGACTTGAAGACCCCGAGATAGGCGAACACGACCATCAGGATCACGAAGGCGATGGCGACCCAGGTTTCAGGATCGAAGAACATCTCGACTAACCTTTCAGGGACGCATCGACCGCGGCATTGACCGACGCGGCGTCGGGAACGACGCCGGTGAGCTGCTGCACGATCTGACCTGCCGCATCGGCCGCGATGCCGCGGACGTTGCTCATGGCGGTGGCGCGGGTCGAGGCGATGGTCTTCTCCGCCCCGGCGAGCTTGGCCGCCAATTGTTCTTCCAGCGTCTTGCGCTCGGCTTCCGCCTGCGCATTCGCCTTGTCGCGGGATTCGTTGCCGATCGCCTGTGCCCGCGTGCGCGCCGAAGCGAGCTCGGTTTCATAGGCCTTCAGCGCCGCGTCGGACTGGTCCTTCAGCTTCTGCGCCTCGGCGAGGTCACCCTCGATCTTGTTCTGACGCGCCTCGATCGCACCGCCGACCTTCGGCAGAGCAAGCTTGGACACGATCACGTAAAGCAGGACGAAGAAGATCGCGAGCGACACCAGTTGTGAAGCGTAGTTGCTGCTCTCGAACGGCGGAAAACCGCCACCGTGGTGACTACCGTCAGCCCCGGTGTGAGCGCCCGCCGCCGGACCTTTTGCGCCGCCATGACTTTCAGCCACGGAGTTCTCCTGTTGCTGTCACACGCGCCGTCCCAATGGAATGGAACGGCGCGAAAAACGTCGTCCTCAGAGCGGAACGAACAGCAGCAGCAGCGCGATCAGCAGCGAGAAAATGCCGAGCGCTTCGGTCACGGCGAAGCCGAAGATCAGGTTGCCGAACTGGCCCTGAGCGGCCGAAGGGTTGCGAACGGCTGCGGCGAGGTAGTTGCCGAAGATCACGCCGACGCCGACGCCCGCGCCGCCCATGCCGATGCATGCGATGCCCGCGCCGATAAGTTTTGCTGCTGCCGGATCCATTTTAGACTCCTTGGAAGAAAGATTGGGTTGTGGGTGGAAATTCCCCGGACCGCTCAGTGTCCCGGATGAATGGCGTCGTTGAGGTAGATGCAGGTCAGGATCGCAAACACATAGGCTTGCAGGAACGCGACCAGAATCTCGAGCGCGTACAGCGCGACCGTGAGAGCCAGCGGCAGCACGCCGCCGACCCAGCCCAGTGCCCCGAGCGAGAAGCCGAGCATGGCGACGAAGCCCGCGAACACCTTCAGCGCGATGTGGCCGGCCAGCATGTTGGCGAACAGACGGACGCTGTGGGAGACCGGCCGCAGAAAGAACGACAGGATCTCGATGAACATCACCAGCGGCAGGATGTAGCCGGGGACGCCGTGGGGCACGAAGATCGAGAAGAATTTCAGACCGTTCTTGGCGACGCCGTAGATCAGGACGGTGAAGAAGACCAGAAGCGCGAGCGCCGCCGTCACGATCAGATGGCTCGAGATCGTGAAGGTGTAGGGGATGATGCCGACCAGGTTCGAGACGCAGATGAACATGAACAGCGAGAAAATCAGCGGGAAGAACTTCATCCCTTCCGCGCCGGCCGTCGAACGGATGGTCGAGGCGACGAATTCGTAGGAGATTTCGGCAACCGACTGCAGACGCCCCGGAACCAGCTGCGTGCCGCTGGCGAGCATCAGGATCGAGATCACCGCCACCGCCACCAGCATGTAGAGCGACGAATTGGTGAAGGCGATCGTGTGATTGCCGATATGGCCCAGGGTGAAGAGAGGCTCGATGTTGAACTGGTGGATCGGGTCGATTTTCATCAGCGCGGCATCTCTTGGTCTGCCGGGCAATGCCGGCGGGTCTCGGTCTGCCGGCCGGGCCGGCCCGTACCGGCAAGGCCGGCACGATCATTCCTCTCCTGGTGCGGATCGGCTAAGACCCACCGCGCCTGTTTTGACCCGCACCCGCCGTTCTCACCACATTCACCACGCCGGCGACGAAGCCAAGCAACAGGAACACGATAAATCCGAAAGGCGACGTCGACAGCAAGCGGTCGAAACCCCAGCCAATCCCCGCTCCGACAACGACCCCGGCGACCAACTCGGAGGATAACCGGAAACCAAGCGCCATCGCCGAAGCTCTGGCCGCTCTGTCTTCACCGTCACCTGCGGGTTGCTCGGTCTTGATTCGTCGGTCCCGGAGTTCGGACAACCGCTGATCAAGTTTTCCGAGCCGTTCGGAAAGCGCAGCTTCCTCGGACGATCTATCGCGATCCCCATTCTCGCCGTGTCCCGTGCCCTGTGTCATGCAACGAAGACCCGAAACGCTGCGGCTGAATGGAAATTGCGCCCGCCACCCTCAAAAGCCGCGCGGACCATACTGATGGCCCATAATCAAGTCAAGCCAAGTCACGATTGCGTCGCTTTCGGTTATGTAGCTGATTTACTTGATGATATTGGCGCGCACGGCAGCGCTGCACACAGCGTGACGCCGCACCGCAGCAGCAGGCCTCAGGATCGGCGAAGGCGGCCGCCCTTTCGCCACGCTGCCGGGATCGAAGACGCCGCCGCGATCGTTGATACGGGGGCGTGTTTTGGGCGGCGGATCGCCTCACCGGGGTGTAGAATTTGCGAGAGGGCCACCTGCACGTCGTGGCGGAGAGCGCGATGAGACCAGTGACGTCATCCACAACATCATGGCTTGCGCTGGCGGCGTTCGCCGCCGCGGTGGCGATCGGCGGCGACCTCGAGGCCGCGCAATCCACGCCCGACAGCGAGAACGGCCGCTACAGCATGACGCCCATCCCCGAGGGCGTGCTGCGGCTCGACACGCGCACCGGCACGGTATCGACCTGCACCAAGAACGGCGCCGGCTGGGCCTGCTACGCGGTGCCCGACGAACGGACCGCGCTCGATGCCGAGATCGGCCGGCTCCAGGCCGAGGTCGAGCGGCTGAAGGGACAGCTCGCGGCCGGACCGACGGTGTCCGGCAAGATCGACGAGGCGCTGCCGAAATCCGACCCGCTGAAGAAAGCGGAGCCCAAGGGCGCCGAGGGCGAGCGCAAGATCGAGATCCCGCTGCCGAGCGACCAGGACGTCGACCGCGTGATGTCGTTTCTGGAAAAGGCCTGGCGGCGGCTGATCGACATCGCCAACCGCGTCCAGAAGGACGTGTCGGGGAAGATTTGAGGACCCCTTCGCGCCATCCATGCGTTGAGGTGCCGTAGTGCCGTAGTGCCGTAGGGTGGGCAAAGGCGTTCTTACGCCGTGCCCACGATATCTTTACGACCGGTGAAGGAAGACGTGGGCACGGCGCTTCGCGCCTTTGCCCACCCTACGGCAGCTTTGCAAGTTGAGAGAATTCCATGACACCAGCCAGATCAGTCACCCGCTCGGCGCCATCGTCGGTGCAAGCCGACACCATCGCATCGTCATTGCTGACCGTGCAGACATCGGGCCACGGCTTCACCGATCTGACCAGCGAGGCTGCAAAATTCATCGCCGAGGTTCACGCGCGCGACGGCGCGCTGACGCTGTTCATCCGCCATACCTCGGCCTCGCTGACGATCCAGGAGAATGCCGATCCGTCCGTGCTCGTCGATCTCACCACGGCACTGTCCCGGCTGGCGCCGGAGAATGCCGGGTGGACCCACGACACCGAAGGACCCGACGACATGCCGGCACATATCAAGACGATGCTGACCGGGGCCTCGCTTCAGGTCCCGGTCTTGAGCGGCAGGCTTGCCCTCGGCACCTGGCAGGCGATCTACTTGATCGAGCACCGCAAGCGCCCGCACCAGCGCGAGGTGGTGCTGCAATTCGTCGGCAGTAATCAGTAAAGCAATTTTAGCGCTCAAAACAAAACCGGCCGCGGATCGCTCCGCGGCCGGCTCATTGTGCTTATCGGTGCTTTCGATCAGGTCGCCTTGATGTCGACGTCCTTGGTCTCGGGCAGGAAGAAGAACCCGATCACGACGGTAATCGATGCGAAGATGACCGGATACCAGAGGCCGGCATAGATATCGCCGGTCGAGGCCACGATGGCGAAGGCGGTCGCGGGCAACAGGCCGCCGAACCAGCCGTTACCGATGTGGTAGGGCAGCGACATCGAGGTGTAGCGGATGCGGGTCGGGAACAGTTCGACCAGCATTGCGGCGATCGGGCCGTACACCATGGTGACGAAGAGCACCAGGATGAACAGCAGCCCGACAACCGCGGCTACCTGCGGACGGAAGATGTCGAACGGATGCGCCATCTTCACGATGCCGGTGTCGCCGGCCTTCGGATAGCCGGCTGCCTGCACCGCGGCGAGAACCGCCGGGTTGCCGTCCTTGGCGTTGGCGTAGGCGACGTCCTTGCCGTTGACCACCACCTTGACGCCCGAGCCGGCCGCGCCCGGCGTGGTCGAGTACTTGACCGACGATTGCGACAGATAAGCGCGTGCGGTGTCGCAAGGTGAGGTGAAGACACGGGTGCCGACCGGGTTGAACAGGTCGCCGCAACCCGCGGGATCCGCCACCACGTCGACCTTGACCGATTCGATCGCCTTTTCCAGCGCCGGGTTGGCGTTGGTGGTGATCATCTTGAAGATCGGGAAGAAGGTCAGCGCCGCGATCAGACAGCCGCCGAGGATGATCGGCTTGCGGCCGATCTTGTCGGACAGGATGCCGAACACGATGAAGAAGCCGGTGCCGAGCAGCAGCGACCAGGCGATCAGCAGGTTGGCGGTGTAACCGTCGACCTTCAGGATCGATTGCAGGAAGAACAGCGCGTAGAACTGGCCGGTGTACCAGACGACGCCCTGGCCCATCACGCCGCCGAGCAGCGCGAGCAGCACGAGCTTGCCGTTCTGCCAGTTGCCGAAGGCTTCGGTCAGCGGCGCCTTCGAGCTCTTCCCCTCGTCCTTCATCTTCTGGAAGATCGGGGATTCATTGAGGCGAAGCCGGATCCAGACCGAGATGCCGAGCAGCAGCACCGAGACCAGGAACGGGATGCGCCAGCCCCACGCCGCGAAGTCGGTCTCGCCGAGGGCGCTACGGGTGAACAGGATCACCAGCAGCGACAGGAACAGGCCGAGCGTCGCGGTGGTCTGAATGAAGGAGGTGTAGTAGCCGCGCTTGCCGTTCGGAGCATGTTCCGCGACGTAGGTCGCCGCGCCGCCATACTCACCGCCGAGCGCCAGGCCCTGGGCGAGGCGCAGCGCGATCAGGATGATCGGAGCCGCGATGCCGATGGTCGCCGCGTTCGGCAGCAGGCCGACGATGAAGGTCGACAGACCCATGATCAGGATGGTGACGAGGAAGGTGTATTTGCGGCCGACGATATCGCCGACGCGGCCGAACACGATCGCGCCGAACGGACGCACCAGGAAGCCGGCTGCGAATGCCAGCAGCGCGAAGATGTCGCGGGTTGCCGGCGGATAGGCCGAGAAGAACTGCGCGCCGATGATGCCGGCCAGCGAACCGTAGAGGTAGAAATCGTACCACTCGAAGACGGTACCGAGCGATGAGGCGAGAATGACGAACCGTTCGTCCTTCGTCATCCCTCCCGCGCCTGCTTGAGATACGGCCATTGTCGACATATTGAGTCGCTCCCCGAATTGCGTTTCCTCGCGCCCCAGACGTCCGGACATGCCGGATCAACCCAGGTCTTGCCCGCAAGGTAACATCGGCGTGAAACCCGCCCCAATACGACTTTCGGCCTTGCGCACTGACGCGTAGCTGACGCCCGGTATCGGGCACCGGCGCGCCGCCACGTAGGCTTCCGGATTAACCCCTTTGCAGCAAAGGGATAATGTGCACTTGCATGCCACGGCCGCTCGGGGAAGAATTGATACATCCGGGATCTGTCCGCCGGCCCGCGAACGACAGCAAGAGAACGATGAACGCTCCCTCGACCCATCTCGTCATCGCCGATGACCATCCTCTTTTCCGCGACGCGCTGCGACAGGCGGTGGCCGGCGTCCTGACCTCGGCCAGGATCGACGAGGCCGGATCGTTCGAGGATCTGACCAAGCTCCTGGAACAGACCTCGGATGTCGACCTGATCCTGCTCGACCTCTCGATGCCCGGGATCTCAGGCTTTTCCGGCCTGATCTATCTGCGTGCGCAATATCCGGCGATTCCGGTGGTGATCGTCTCGGCGTCCGACGACAGCGCCACGATCCGCCGCTCGCTCGATTTCGGCGCCTCCGGCTTCATTCCCAAGCGATTCGGCGTCGAGACCCTGCGCGACGCCATCCTCAAGGTGATGGAGGGTGACGTCTGGGTTCCCGCCGACACCGATTTGTCGGCTGCGGCCGATCCCGACATGACGCGCCTGCGCGACCGCCTGGTGACACTGACGCCGCAGCAGGTCCGGGTCCTGATGATGCTGTCGGAGGGCCTCCTCAACAAGCAGATCGCCTATGAGCTCGGGGTCTCCGAGGCCACCATCAAGGCACATGTCTCGGCGATCCTGCAAAAGCTCGGCGTCGAAAGCCGCACCCAGGCGGTGATCGCGGCCGCCAAGATCGCCGGCGGCCAGTGGAAGCAGGGCACGCCGACGGGGTGAGCCCGCTACAGCGTCTTCAGGAGCGCATCGGCGGCCCTGATATCTTCAGTCTCGGAACCTGCAGCGAAACCTTCGCGTGCCGATTGAAGTAATCGCGTGGCTTCCTTGCCGCGGCGCCGGTGGGCAAGGAGCTGCGCCAGATCGATTGCTGCGCGCAGTTCCCACGCTTTGGCGCCCTTCGCGCGGCTGAGTTCCAGCGCCTGCATCAGGCAGGCCTCGGCTTCCTCGATCTGCGGCTCCGGCAGGTGCGACAGGACCGTGCCTTTCATGCGCAACAGCTCGGGCATGTAGAGGTGATCGCCGCTCTGCTCGACGAGTCGGATCGCGTCGTCGATCAGCTGTGCGCTCTGCTCGATCTGGCCGAGCGCCAACAATCCCTGAACCAGCGCGATGTTGAACGTCGTGGTCAGCAGCTCGTAGCCGGCATCGTGGAGCTCGCGCAGACAAGTCCTGATCGTCTCGACGCCACCGGCCGCATCGCCGCGCCGGATCGCCAGCTCGCCTTTGACGCCGCGGCCGACGGCGAGATAAGGCCCCATCGAGCGCGACGTCGCATGCGCGATGAAGCGGTCGATATTCGCGTCCGCACCGTCAAGGTCTCCGCTCCAGAGATCAATCGCGACCGTCCAGATCAGCGCAATGCAGAGCGTGATCGGGTGATCCATCTGCGCGGCCTCGGTGACCGTCTGTCGCGCCAGTTGCAGCGCATCCGCGGGCCGGCCCTGCAGCCAGAGCTCGCGAGCAAGCGTGATGCCAGCCCGGTTGCGATGATCGAAGCCGTGGACGGTGCTGATTCGCTCCGTGCCCGGTCCCTGCCAGGCCACCTCCAGCATCTTCAGCGCGTCGCGATGCTCGCCTGCCAGATGCAAGGAGACGCCGAGGAGGGAATGGGCGAGGGCGATCGAGGCGGGATCGCCCAGCGACCTCGCAACCCCGAGGCTCTGCTGCGCATAGCCGAGCGCGGCGTCGAACTCTCCCATCCGCTCGTGAAAGATATGCATCCGGCCGAGCAGCTGGAGCTGGTTGATCTCGTCGCCGCGCGCTTCGGCGATCGCAAGGCTCCGGCTCAGGGCGCTGCGCGCCGCTTCGCTGCCGCCCCGGGTGAACATCAGGGTCAGTCCGAGGGCGGCCTGGATGTGCATTTCCTCGGCGCTGCCGCGCGAGGAGGAATCCATTGCCAGCAGCGCCCGTTCCGACCAGCGCCGGCATTCGATCAACAAGGACATCGCCAGGAAGATCGGCGCCGCGGCGGCGGCGAGCGCAATGCCGATGCCGAGATCACCGCCCGCCCCGAAGCACCAGTCGAGCGCGGCGCGCACATTGTGAAGTGCGGAGAAGTGAGCAGCTCGTTCGTCCGCGCTCGGCACGGCGGCCCATGTCATGCCGGCCTGTTCCAGCCATCGCCGGTAGTAAGTCGCGTGGCGGGCAGCGAGAGCCGCGTCGTCGGGCTCGATCTCGAGCAGATAGGCGCGCGTCGTGTCGAGCAGGCGGTAGCGCATCATGGCGCCGATGGGGCGCGGCGCGACCATCGATTTGGCCACGAGACTGTCGACGGCGTCGAACAGGCGGGCCTGGTCAACGCGCTCGTCCGGCACGACCTCGAGCGCCGCGTCGATGGTGAAATGCCCGGCGAAGACCGCAAGCCTGCTCAGTACGAGGCGTTCGAGATCCGACAGCAGTCCGTAGCTCCAGTCGAGCGTGGCCTGCAGCGTCTTCTGCCGGGGCGGCGCCGTTCGCTGGCCCTGCCAGAGCAGATTGAGGCGCTCGTCGAGCAACGCGGCCGTCTGCTCCAGGCCGTAGGCTTCGACCCGGCCGGCGGCGAGCTCGATCGCCAGCGCCATGCCGTCGAGCTTGCGGCAGATCCTCGCGATGATCGCGGCATTGGCGTCATCGAGACTGATCTGCGCGCCGCTGGCCGTGGCACGTTCGAGGAATAGTTGCAGCGCCGGATAGGTCTGCGCTGCGGCGACCGTCAGTCCGGAGCCGTCGGGCGGAACGGCAAGCGGCGCCAATCGATAGACCTGCTCGCCCTCGACGCGCAGCGCTTCGCGGCTGGTCGCGAGGATATGGACATGCGGCGCCGCCTGGAAGATGTCGGCCGCCAGCGGTGCGGCGGTCGCGATGACATGTTCGCAATTGTCGAGAACCAGCAGCATCCGCTTGTCCCTGACATGCGCGAGCAGCGCGGGCAGGGGATCGTCGGTCTCGGCCGGCAAGCCCAGCATCAGCAGGATCGAGGTGATCACGAGATCGGGATCGCTGAGCGCGGCGAGATCAACAAAGTGCGCTGCGTCGGAGAAAGTCTCGAGCAGGTCGTGGGCGATCGCCACTGCGACCGCCGTCTTGCCGACGCCGCCGGGACCGACGATCGTGACAAAGCGCGAGGCGATGAGCTTGTCGGAGACGGCGGCGATCTCATCGTCGCGCCCGACCATCCGCTGCAACCGGTTCGGCAGTTTTACCGGCGGCAATTCCAGCCGCGGCGCGGGGTGCTGGGCTGCCGCAATGCCTGTTTGCGAAATCGGCGCTGCGAGTTGCGAAATCGGTGCCACGAAGCAATAGCCGCGGCCGGAGAGCGTCGTGATGTAGCGGGCGCCGTCCTTGCCGTCGCCGAGCGCCTTGCGCAGCGCTGCGACGTGAAAGCGCAGATTGGCCTCCTCGACGGTGATGCCGGGCCACACCAGCGCCATCAGGTCCCATTTGCCGACGACCTGGTTCGGTCGCGACATCAGCGCCATCAGCGTGTCGAACGCTTTCGCGCCGAGCGGCAACGCGACGCCGTCGCGCATCACGAGCCGTTCATGCGGCGTCACGGAGAATGGCCCGAACGATAAAGTTCCCGTTGCGGTGCCGGCCGGCTCTGTCATGGCAAATCTTGGGTCCCTTCGACAGGACCCGATAGCCAGATGATCGCGATCCGGCAAGGCCGCCGCTGCATCGGCATCAGACCGCGGGTGCAGGCCTTGTTAAGCGCGCGAGGTCTGACCTCACAACTTCTCACAACTCCCAACGGGTGTCCTGCACCGGCCACTGCTAGTCAGTTGCGCAACGGAAAGGACAGCTCCATGACGCAGGCGGCAAAAATACTCTACACGGCCAAGACCCACACGAGCGGCGGGCGAGGCGACGGCATATCGCGCAGCTCCGACGGCCGCCTCGACGTCAAGCTGTCGCCGCCGGGCGCCGCAGGCATCGGCACCAATCCCGAGCAATTGTTCGCCGCCGGCTGGTCGGCCTGCTTCGAAGGCGCGATGGAGATCGCGGCGCGCAAGCAGAAGATCGAGCTTCCCAGGAAATGCGCGATCGATGCGGAAATCGATCTCGTGCTCGACGAGGGCGCCTATTCGCTCCGGGCGCGCCTCAATGTCAGCCTGCCGGGCCTCGACCCCGAGACCGCGCGCGGCATCATCGATGACGCGCATCAGACCTGCCCCTATTCCAAGGCCGTTCGCGGCAACGTCGACGTCACGGTCGCGCTGATCTGACGCACCATCACCAACCATCAAAAAAGGTAGCACCACCATGAAGCAGATCATCGACCAGCATCGCCGCCAGTTCTTTGGCGTCGCCGCCGGAAGCGTCGCCGTCGGCCTCGGCGTGATCGACCTCGCGCGCGCTGAGACCGAAGCGCCGAAATCGTCCGCATCGACTGCTTCCTTCGGCACGATCAAGCAGATCGATGCCGGCGTCCTCGATGTCGGCTATGCCGAGGCGGGTCCTTCGAACGGTCCCGTGGCGATCCTGCTGCACGGTTGGCCCTACGACATTCACGCCTTTGTCGACGTCGCGCCGATCCTGGCCAAGGCCGGTTATCGCGTGATCATCCCTCACTTGCGCGGCTACGGCACGACGCATTTCCTTTCCAGCGAGACGCCGCGCAACGGCGAGCCTGTCGCGATGGCGGCCGACGTCATCGCACTGATGGACAAGCTCGATATCAAGAAGGCGGTCGTCGCCGGCTTCGATTGGGGCGCGCGCACCGCCGACATCATCGCCGCGCTGTGGCCGGAGCGCTGCCGCGCGCTGGTGTCGGTCAGCGGTTATCTGATCTCCAGCCAGGCCGCCGGCAACGCGCCGTTGCCGCCGTCCGCCGAGCTGCAATGGTGGTATCAGTTCTATTTCGCGACCGAGCGCGGCCGTGCCGGATACGAGAAGTACACCCATGATTTCGCCAGGCTGATCTGGAAGCTCGCCTCACCGCAATGGAAGTTCGACGACGCCACCTTCAACCGAAGTGCGGCGGCGCTGGACAACAAAGATCATGTCGCGATCACGATCCATAATTATCGCTGGCGGCTCGGGCTCGCCCAGGGCGAGGCGAAATACGAGCATCTCGAAAAGAAGCTGGCGGCGGCTCCCGTCATCGACGTGCCGACGATCACGATGGAGGGCGACGCCAACGGCGCGCCGCATCCCGACCCCAGCGCCCATGCCAAGAAGTTCTCGGGCCGATACGAGTTTCGCCTGATCACCGGCGGCATCGGCCACAATTTGCCGCAGGAAGCGCCACAGGCCTTTGCCAAGGCCGTCATCGACGCCGACGGCGCCTGAGCATCTATCAGCACCTCGGTCCAGCCGGGCTGGACCGAGGATCGCCCATTGAACCCAGCTTGATGAATCGTCATGACGCCAGCCGAACCTGAAAAGAAAAAATCTCCTTACACCGCGATGATCGTGCTCGCCGTGGTCCTCCTCGTCGTGCTCCTGACATGCGTGCCGTATCTCGTCACGATCGCTTCGGCGGAGGGGCCGGCGGCACGCGATACGGCGAACGCCTCGCCGATCTTCGGCGTCACGATTCCGCCGGGCTACAAGCAGTGGGAGCTGATCGCGCCGGCCGAAGAGGCGGCGCCGCTCGACGAGCTTCGCGCTGTGGTCGGCAACCAGACTGCAATCGACGCGTATCAAGCCGGCAAGCTGCCGTTCCCCGACGGCACCATTCTGGTCAAGCGCGCCTGGAAGCGCAAACAGTCGCCGGAGTTCGCGTCCGCGACCATTCCCGGTGCCGCCACCACGGTCCAGGTGATGGTCAAGGATTCCAAGAAATATGCCGCGACAGGCGGCTGGGGTTTCGGCCGTTTTATCAACGGCAAGCCGGTCGACGAGGCCCAGCACCGCACCTGCTGGGGCTGTCACGAAGCTCGCGCCAAGAGCCGCGATTACGTCTTCACGCGGCTGGCGCCTTAAGGTCATCTGGAGATCGAGATGTCGAAGACATGGTTCGTCAGCGGCGCCTCGCGCGGTCTTGGTCGCGCCATCGTGGAAGCAGCACTCACGGCGGGAGATCGCGTGCTTGCTTCGGCCCGGAACCCCAAGCCGCTCGAACCGTCGCTTGCGCGCTTCGGCGAAACGCTTCAGCTTGCATCGCTGGACGTGACCGACGAGGCGGCAGCGCACGCGGCCATCGGACTTGCCGTGAAGACGTTCGGCGGCGTCGATGTGGTGGTGAACAATGCCGGTTACGGCGACCTCGGATCGGTCGAGGACACCAGCCTGGATTCGTTCCGTCAGCAGATCGAGGCCAACCTGATCGGCACCATCATCGTCACCAAGGCGGCGATCCCCGTGCTGCGCCGGCAGGGCCATGGGCACATCGTGCAGGTCTCGTCCGTCGGCGGCCGCATCGGTGCGCCGGCACGCGCGGCCTATTCGGCCGCGAAATGGGGGATCGAAGGTTTTTCGGAATCGCTGGCGCGTGAGATGGCGCTGATCGGCGTGCGTGTGACGATCGTCGAGCCCGGCGGATTCAGGACGGGCTTTGCCCAGGCCGCGCATGCGACGGACGAAGGACGCCCGGAGTACGACGCCGTCGTCGGCGCTGCGGTCAGGATGCAGCGCGATTACGATGGCCGCCAGCCCGGCGACCCCGCTAAGGCCGCCGCCGTGGTGCTGAAGCTCGCAGATATGAAACGCCCACCACTGCGCATCGCTCTCGGCAGCGATGCCGTGAACGCCATCGCTGCGACGGATCGGCTCCGACTCGAAGAACTGGAGAAGTGGCGAGCGCTCAGTGTCTCGACCGACTATTGACCGGCGCGTCCTACTCCGCCGCCACCATCTGCTGCGTGCGCCACTGGCCGAGCAGGGCGCGGAGCGAGGCCGGCTTGACCGGCTTGTTGAGCACCGCGACCTTCTCGTCGCGCGCAGCCACCTGCACGGCGGGGCTGCGGTCGGCAGTGATCAGGATCGCGGGAATGGCGTCGCCGAAGCGACGGCGGATGTCGCGGATGGCGGCGATGCCGTTGCCGCGGTCGAGATGATAGTCGACCAGGAGGCCGGTGACGCGCCGTCCAGCCGTCTCGATGGCGGCGATCGCGCCTTCGGGATCGGCGACCGCGATCACTTCGGCGTCCCAGGCCTTCAGCAGCGTGCGCATGCCGTCGAGGATCGCCGCATCATTCTCGATACAGACGATCAGGGCGCCTGAAATCGGCGTGCGCGCCAGCGGCGTCGCGCTGGTCACGGCGGCGGTGTGGGTGATCGCCTTTGCCGTCGGCACGGTCACAGAGAATACCGAGCCGCCGCTGACATTGCCGTCGATGGCGATGCCGTGCTTGAGCACCCGCGCGAGGCGTTCGACGATCGACAGGCCGAGCCCCAGCCCGCGCGCGATTCGCGCGCCCTGCTCGAGGCGGTGAAATTCCTTGAAGATCTCACCGCGCTTGACCGGCGGGATGCCGACGCCGGTGTCGTAGACGCAGATCTTGAGCGAAGGGCCTTGCCGGCGACAGCCGACCAGCACGCGTCCGCGCGGGGTGTATTTGATCGCGTTCGAGATCAGGTTCTGCAGCAGGCGCCGCAGCAGGAGTCGGTCCGATTCGACCGGCAGCGAGCACGGCACGAAGGCGAGCTCCAGGTTCTTGGCGCGCGCGATCGGCGCGAACTCGATCTCCAGCGAGCGCATCAGATCGGCCATCTTGAAGCTCGAGATCGAGGTCGTCATCGCGCCGGCGTCCAGCCGCGAGATGTCCAGCAGCGCCCCGAGGATCTCCTCGATCGCCTGCAGGGATTCGTCGATGTTCTCGACCAGCCGCGTCTCCTCGCCGCTGTGCTGGCGCTCGACCAGGCTCGTGACATAGAGCCGCGCCGCGTTCAGCGGCTGGAGAATGTCGTGACTGGCGGCGGCGAGGAAGCGCGTCTTGGAGATGCTGGCGTCTTCCGCGGCGCTCTTGGCCAGCGCCAGCTCGGAGTTCAGCCGCGTCAATTCCTCAGTGCGGTCGCGGACGCGCTTTTCCAGTGTCGCGTTGGCGCGCTCCAGTGCTTCCGCCGCTTCGAAGGTCGGCGTGACATCGGTGAAGGTGATGACGAAGCCGCCGCCGGGCATGCGGTTGGTGAGCACCTCGATCACCATGTGGCGTTCCGGCAGGCGTTCGAGATATGGCTCGCTGTCGGTGGTGTAGGCGGCGAGGCGCCGCTCCAGCATGGCCTCGCGCTCGACCGGGTCGTCCGGATCGCTCACGGCGATGAATTCCAGGATCTCGCGCAGCGGCTCGCCGAACTGGACGATATGCGGGGGCACATTGAGGAGATCGCCGAACTGCCGGTTGGAGCAGATCAGCTGCAGATCGGCATCGAACACGGCGATGCCCTGGCGCACGTGGTTGAGTGCGGTCTGCAGGATCTCGCGGTTGAAATGCAGGGCCGCGTGCGAGTCGTCGAGCAGCTTGAGTGCGGCCTTGGCCGAGACCGTGCGCTTGCGCAGCAGCAGCGACATCACGAGACGCGAGGAGGCCGCGCCGATCGAGGAGGCGATCAAATGCTCGGCGTGCTGCAACAGCTCGAAATCGGCGGGCGCTCCAGCCTCCAGCCGCACGTTGCGCCGTGCGGAGAATGCCTCGAAGGAATGCCGGGCGCGGTCGGGTCCGAGATATTGCGCCACCGTGGTCTGGATGTCCTGCACGGTGACGGTGGTGCGCCAGCGGCGGAAACTCGGTGAGATCGGCGCAAGCGTATTGGGCACGAACAAATCGGCCTGCAGCAGCTCGATGGACGAGGGCCTTCGCGCCAGCGACAGCAGCACATAGGTCAGGATGTTGAGCGCCAGCGACCAGATCACGCCGTGCATCAGCGGAGGCAGATCGGCGCCGAACAGGGCCTGCGGCCGCAGCGCCTCGATGCCGAACGGGCCATGCTGCAGCAGCAGGATGCCTGATGTCGAGGTATCCATGAAGCTCGGGATGAACAGCGTGTAGAGCCACACCGCGAAGCCGACCAGCATGCCGCCGATGGCGCCGCGCGCGGTCGCGCGCCGCCACAGCAGCCCGCCGAAGAAGCTCGGCGCAAGCTGCGCGATGGCGGCAAAGGAGAGCAGGCCGATCGCCACGAGCTGGGTATTGCCGAGCGCGCGATAGTAGAAATAAGCCATCACCATGATGGCGAAGATCGCGAGCCGCCGCGAGCGCAGCAGGAAGTCGCTGAAATCCGCGCCGCCGGCGCGTCCTTCCGGCCGTCGTTGCAGCACCAGCGGCACCACGAGGTCGTTCGAGACCATGATGGAGAGTGCGACGCATTCGACGATCACCATCGCGGTCGCCGCCGACAGGCCGCCGACGAAAATGGCGACGCTGAGAAGCCCCGCACCGCCCTCCATCGGCAGCGCCAGCACGTACATGTCAGGGTCGGCCGCGCCGAACGGGAAGGTGACGAGGCCGGCGAGCGCGATCGGGATCACGAACAGATTGATGGCGACGAGGTAGAGCGGGAACAACCAGCGCGCGCGGCCGACTTCGGCATCCGAGGAGTTCTCGACCACGCTGACGTGGAACTGGCGCGGCAGCAGCATGATCGCGCAGAGCGACAGGAGCGTCATGGTGAGGAAGTTGCCGATCGACGGCGAATAGTTGATGGCGCGCACCGCCTCCGGCGTCTTCATGGCGCGCTCGATCAGTTCGTGCGGCGAGAACATCCAGAAGGTGACGAAGATGCCGGCGGCGAGGAAGGCGACCAGCTTGATGATGGATTCGGTCGCGACCGCCAGCATCAGGCCGTGCTGGTGCTCGGTCGCGTCGGTCTGCCGCGTACCGAACAGCACCGCGAAGGCCGCCATCGCCAGCGTCACCATCAGCGCGACGTCGCCGACGATCGGGATGTGGGAGAAGGCCTGGTCTTCGCTCAGGATCGTTTCGAGCGAGGAGGCGACCGCCTTGAGCTGGAGCGCGATGTAGGGCACCGAGCCGATGATCGCGATCAGGGCGACGGTTGCCGCCACCGCCTGGCTCTTGCCGTAACGGGCTCCGATGAAGTCGGCGATCGAGGTGATGTTGTGGGTTTTCGCCAGCTGGATCACGCGGCGCAACACGCCGGCCCCTAACCCGATCATCAGGATCGGGCCGACATAGATGGCGAGGAAGTCGGTCGAGGCGCGGGTGGCGAAGCCGACCGAGCCGAAGAAGGTCCAGGAGGTGCAGTAGATCGCCAGCGAGAGCGGATAGATCAGCCCGGAGGCACGGCCGCGCCCGGCCGGCGAACGGCGGTCGCCGTGGCTCGCCACCAGGAACAGGAAGCCGATATAGCCGAAGGCGGCGGCGATCACGCCCCAATCGTGCAGCATGGCGAGCGCGCTTCTCCCAGGGCGCTGGCCGCGCCCGAGCTCATTTTCCCAGTAATTCTAGCGCGCTGGACGGAGGGAGGCGACAGCGAAATGCCGCGCGGCGGTGGGAACTGGGGTTGTCGTTAAGCGCATTGCTGGAGGGCCGCCGAGAGAGTCCCCGTGCGGCACCCCCCTCCCTGACCCTCCCCCACAAGGGGGGAGGGAACGGAGAGAGTGTCGATTGTCGCGACGAAGACGAGACAGGGTCGGGTGGCACATCACGTGAGGCGGGCACACCTGTCTCGCTCCCTCCCCCCTTGTGGGGGAGGGTTGGGGAGAGGGGTAGCCACGGGGACGGTGAAAGTTGGACCGAAGAAGGCGAAAGCCTATTCCGCCGCGAGCGACTTCTCGCGCAGCGGCAGGCCGAGGCGGTCCCACACTTGCAGCAGGGCCTCGGCGAGTTGATCGATCAGGCCGTCGTCGTGATAGGGCGAGGGCGTGATGCGCAGCCGCTCGCTGCCCTTGGCGACCGTCGGATAGTTGATCGGCTGGATGTAGATGCCGTGCTCCTCGAGCAGCAGGTCGGACGCCTGCTTGCACTTCTCGGGATCGCCGACGAACAGCGGCACGATGTGGGTGTCGCTCGACATCACCGGCAGGCCGGCGGCGTTGAGGATCGCCTTGACGCGGGCGGCACGGTCCTGGTGGCGCTCGCGCTCCCAGTTCGAGGTCTTCAGGTGCTTGATCGCGGCGGTCGCGGCCGAGCAGATCGCCGGCGGCAGCGCGGTGGTGAAGATGAAGCCCGGGGCATAGGAGCGCACGGCGTCGATGATCTGGCCGTTGGCGGCGATGTAGCCGCCGAGGCAACCGAACGCTTTCGCCAGCGTGCCTTCGAGGATGTCGATGCGATGCATGACGCCGTCACGCTCGGCGATGCCGCCGCCGCGCGGGCCGTACATGCCGACCGCGTGGACTTCGTCGACATAGGTCATCGCATCGTACTTCTCGGCGAGATCGCAGATCTTGGCGAGCGGGGCGACGTCGCCGTCCATGGAATAGAGGCTCTCGCAGACAATCAGCTTTGGCCGACCAGGGCCGGCTGCCTTCAACAGCTCCTCGAGATGCGCAAGATCGTTGTGGCGGAACACGACCCGCTCGCAGCCGGACTGGCGGATGCCCTCGATCATCGAATTGTGGTTGAGCTCGTCCGACAGGATCAGGCAGTTCGGAATGAGTTTTGCGATGGTCGGAATGCCGGTCTGGTTCGAGACATAGCCCGAGGTGAACAGCAGCGCGGCTTCCTTGCCGTGGAGATCGGCGAGCTCGGCCTCGAGCTGGACCAGTGGATGATGCGTGCCGGCGATGTTGCGGGTGCCGCCGGCACCGGTGCCGACGCGCGTCGCGGTCTCGACCATGGCGCCGACCACTTTCGGATGCTGGCCCATGCCGAGGTAATCGTTGGAGCACCAGATCACGACGTCACGCTTGCCCTTGGGCGAGTGCCAGACCGCGTGCGGGAATCGGCCGGCCGTGCGCTCCAGGTCCGCGAACACGCGGTAGCGCCGCTCGGAATGGAGACGATCGAGGGCGGTATCGAAGAACTGGTTGTAATCCATCGGCAAAACCTGCAACGGAACCCGGCCACGGCGGCCGCTCATTTTTAGAGCTTTTCCAGCTCCAATGTCCATGCGCCCGCACACATTTGTGACGAGGCGCGCGGGTCCATTGATAGCGGCGTCTCGCCGGCGATAGTTGATGTGGATCAAACGCCTAACACTGGTCCGCCCGCGGGGACCGAGGGACTTGGGAAAGCCAGGGACCGTTGCGGCCGGCTTGGACATTTTGTCCATGGGGCGCGCTCCGTCCATGATTGCTGAGCCGGTCGCGCCGATGTCGTAGCCTTTGCCTTGGCGAGGCGCGGATCGGCTCGCCAGCAGCTCATGCGAAAGGACGCCCGATGAAGCGAGTCATGATTCTGAACGGTCCCAACCTCAATATGCTCGGCATTCGCGAGCCGCACATCTACGGCACGACGACGCTCGCAGAGGTCAACGCGAGCTGCGAGGCGGCTGCCGCAACGCTCGGGCTCAAGCTCGCCTTCCACCAATCCAACCACGAAGGCGTGCTGGTCGACTTGATCCAGTCGGCGCGGCAGGACGCGGATGCAATCATCATCAATCCGGCCGGCTTTTCCTTCACATCGGTCGCGATCATGGACGCGATCAAGACGTTCGAAGGGCCGGTGCTGGAAGTCCACATCTCCAACATCCACGCCCGCGACGAATATCACCGCCACTCCAAGATCTCGTTCGTGGCGACCGGTGTGATCTGCGGGCTCGGCCCGTTCGGCTACATCGCGGCGCTGCACGCGATCGCGAATATGAAGTGAGATGCCGCCACAAGCCCAGCCATGACGAAGTGACTCACGTCGTCCTGAACTGCAGCACGCCGTCCTTCGTCTCGGCCGTCAGCCGGCCCTCGACGATCATGTAGTTGACGTGGGCGACGAGCTCGCCGGCGGCAAAGCCCATCTGGTGCTCGTCGAGCACATGCTTGTTGAACACGACAGGCACCAAGGCGCGCGAGGTCTGCGGCACCTCGCGGCAGGCTTCCGCGATCAGGCGGCAGCGCTCTTCATGGTGGTCGGCGAGCTGCTTGATGCGGGTCTTCAGTCCGTAGAATGGCACGCCGTGGCCGGGCAACACCAGGACGTCATAGGGCAGCGTCGTGGTGAGGCTGGCGAGCGAGGCCAGATATTCACCGAGCGAATTCTGGTCGGGCTCGACCGCCCAGACGCTGACATTGGGCGAGATCTTGCTCAGCACCTGGTCGGCGGAGAGGAACAGCTTGTCGTCGGCGCAATACAGCATCACCTGGTCGAGCGCGTGGCCGCCGCCGGTGATCACCTTGAAGCGGCGCGTGCCGATCACGACGTCCTCGCCATGGGAGATGCGGCGGTAGGAGGGCGGCAGCACCGAAACGCGCTTGAGATAATCCTGGCCGCGGCCGAGCAGCTTCTCGGTGAGCGACTCGTCCATGCCATGGCGACGGAAGAACAGCCGCTGCGCCTCCTGCCGCTCCGCGGTGCCGCGGTTCTGGTGATAGACCGATTGCAGATATTCGACCTGCGACATCACCAGCGGGCAGTTGAACTGCTCCACGACCCAGCCCGCGAGTCCGACATGGTCGGGGTGGGAGTGGGTGACGATCAGACGCGTGATGTGGACGCCCTTCAGCGGTCCGTCGAACAGCTTGGTCCAGGCCTCAATCGTCTCCTCGTTGCCGAAGCCGGTATCCACCATCGCATAACCGTCGCCGTCGGCGAGCAGGTAGATGTTCACGTGGTTGAGGCGGAACGGCAGCTTCAGCCGCGCCCACAACACGCCGGGCCTGACCTCCACGACCTCGTCGTGGCCGGGGTGCTGTTCCCAGGGGTAGCGCAGGGCCTCGGCTGAGGACTGTGCGGTGTCGGTTTTTGCGTTCATGCATTATCGGTACCCGCACATACGGCGGGACGCCAGCCGAAAAAGGACCGTCCGTGGTATCCGCATGGCGGTCATACCGGGCGGCGTTTTTCCGCGTCTCGGTTGAAGCGCCAAAAAGGGCAGTCATTCCGGGGCGCGCGAAAGCGCGAACTCAGGTGCGCGGTTGCGCACCTGAGAATCCCGAGATTGTGGTCCGAGATTCCGGGTTCGCCTCTTCGAGGCGCCCCGGAATGACAAATCAGGCCGCCCGCATGTTGTTGAGGAACGCGTCGATCTCTCCGCGCAGCATGTCGGCTTCGCGGCGGAGCGCGTCGGAGGCGCCCAGCACTTCGTTTGCCGCGGCGCCGGCTTCGGCCGAGGCGGTGGAGACGCCGACGATGTTGCTGGAGACTTCGCTGGTGCCGCCGGCGGCATGCTGGATGTTGCGCGCGATCTCGCGGGTGGCGGCGCCCTGCTCCTCGACTGCGGCCGCGATCGTCGTGGTCACATTGTCGATCTCGCCGATGATCCGGCCGATGCCCTGGATGGCGCCGACCGCCGATGTCGTGATCTCCTGCATGCTGGCGATCTGGGTGCGGATTTCCTCCGTGGCCTTGGCGGTCTGGCTCGCGAGGCTCTTCACCTCGGAGGCAACCACCGCAAAGCCGCGGCCGGCCTCGCCCGCACGCGCCGCCTCGATGGTGGCGTTGAGCGCGAGCAGATTGGTCTGCGAGGCAATGGTCTGGATCAGGTCGACGACGACGCTGATGCGGCTCGCGCTGTCGGCAAGGCTCTGCACCGTGGTGTCGGTGGCGCCGGCCTCGTCGACCGCCTTCTTGGCGATCGCGGCCGAGGTCACGACCTGCTTGCTGATCTCCTCGATCGAGGACGACAGCTGCTCGGTGCCTGACGACACGGTCTGCACGTTGACCGAGGTCTCCTCGGCGGCGGAGGCGACCGCGTTGACCAGCGCGTTGGACTGGTCGGCTGTGGTCGACATGCTCTGCGCGGTCGATTGCATCGAATTGGCCGACTGCGCCAGATTGTCGAGCGCGGAGCGCACGGTGCTTTCGAATTCGGCGATCTTCGCTTCCATGCGCGCGGCCCGCTCGGCCTTGGCGATACGGTCCTTGTCCTGCTCGCCGGCGAGCGCCCGGGCTTCGATCATGCTGTCGCGGAATACGGTCAGCGTTTCCTTCATCACGCCGATCTCGTCGTTCTGCC
Source organism: Bradyrhizobium shewense (assembly GCF_900094605.1). Lineage (GTDB taxonomy): Bacteria > Pseudomonadota > Alphaproteobacteria > Rhizobiales > Xanthobacteraceae > Bradyrhizobium > Bradyrhizobium shewense. Next base: position 190,263 of record NZ_FMAI01000010.1, read on the forward strand.
GGGAGCGGACGATCTCGGTGTCGAGGTCGCCGGCCGACAGCAGCTGCATGGCGCGCTGAAGCTCACGGATGCGGCGCAGGATGTTGCGGCCGACATAGAGCCACACGAACAGCGCCGAGCCGACCAGCATCAAGCAGCCGAGCGCCAGCATCACGGTGGTCGCGAGCGAGGTCTCCTGCTGCGCCTGCGAGGTCGAGGCGTTGGTCTCTTTCTGCACGCCGTCGACGAGCTGTTGCACGCTGATGCCGAGGCCGACATTGAGCTTGCGCGTCTCGTCCAGGATGGTCTGGCCGTAATCGACCGAGTCGAGCTCCTTCTCACGCAGATTGAACACGCCGGTCTTGCCGGTGCCGAGCGCGAGCAGCTTCTCCGCCGTCTCGCGCAGCATCTTGTTGCCCTGATTGTCCGGCAACAGATCGAGGTTCGACCGCAGGCGTCCCTGTGCCGTCTTGAATTCCTTCTGGATGTCGTCGAGCTTGTCGCTCGTGTTCGCCGACAGTGCCGCACTCATGTTGGCGGCTGCGAGATTGCCGCTGGCGACGACGTTGCCGAGCTGGCCGACGGTCTGCGCGGCATCGTTGGCATCTGCGGCGGACAGGTCGGCCGAGCCAAGAATGGCGTTGACCCGGGTCTGCGCGTCGAGCATCGCCGGACTGGCCGCGCCGACGAAGGCGCCCTGCGCGCTGCGCAGCGCATCATATTGCTTGTCATGGAGGGCGGCGATATCGAGCCGCTCGCGGGCGGCCTTGGCGAGGCTCTGCGCCGCCTCGTTGATGCTCTTCATCGTCTCGCTGAGTCCAGAGACGACGGCCTTGTCGCCGCCGAGCCCGATGATCTCGGTGAGCTTCTGCTGCGTCTGCTCCTGCAGCTCCTTGAGCTTCTTGGTGCGCTCGTTCAGAGCTTCCTCGCTTTGAGCCGCGAGCAGGGCTGGTCCCTGTGCCGCAAGGCTCGCGCTCAATGCCGACAATTGCAGGCTGGCGGTGAGGCGCGGAATGTCCCGCCTGCTCAGCTCGGTCATCCGTCCGCCGAGATTCTGCAGCGCCAGGCCGGCGCCGGCTGCGATCACGAGGCCCATGCCGGCGACCACTGCAAAGGCCGCGAACAGGCTGCCGCGCACGCCCCAGGTCGGCAGTTTGAAGCGAGGCAGAAAACGGCCCAAACGGCCAAGCCCCAGACGGATCGCCATCGAAAATTCCCCCAGCTCTTGCTTATCTTTGTGGTCGGCAGTATCCGCACGGCGGGTTAAAAATTCGCAATCTCCGCAAACGGTTGCGCCTGTTCCGCACAGCGAAAAAAGAAGGGCCGGCGAAATCGCCGGCCCTTCCGTCATGGTAAGGTTGTGGTAACCGATTAGTAGCGCGCGACGGCCGGGCTTGCCCAGTTGAAGCGGTAGTTGACGCCCGCCTTGATGGTGTGGTCGTCGGTGGTGAAGCTGCCGGTGCCCGCGAGCGGGCCGCCGGTGAAGCTCGAGTCGCCGAAATTGTAGTACTGGTACTCGGCCTTGGCCGACCAGTTCGGGGCGAACATGTATTCGAGGCCGGCGCCGACTGTGTAGCCGTTGCGGTGATCGCCGGTGATGACGAACGCGGTCGGCACGCCGCCGACGGTCACCTTCTCGTTGTTGTCCGAATAGGCGTAGCCGCCCTTCACATAGAGGAGGCCGGGGCCCCAGGTGTAGCCGACGCGGCCGGTGATCGAGCCGAGGCCACGCTGGTCGTTGGTGTAGGCGATGCCGCCCGGAAACACGGCACCGACGCTGCCGGAGAGCCAGGAATACTGGCCTTCGACGCCGACCACGAAGTTCGGGTGGAACTGCCAGTCCCCACCGACCTGCACGCCGCCGAGGAAGCGGCCGTTGCCGTTGTTGCCGGTGGAAAGGCCGTTGAAATTGTTGTCGCTGGAGAACGCGCCGCCGACATGGCCGCCGATGTAGAAACCGGTCCAGTTGTAGATCGGCGCGGCATAGGCTGGCGCGGGCGACTTGTAATAGTTGCGGTTGCCGAGATCGGCACCGACGGCCGGTGCAGCAGCGCCCACCACGAGCAGCGCAACGGTCGCAAACAGAATCTTCTTCATCGTCTTGAACTCCGACACTTAAGGTCCCCGGCAGGCGCGCTTTCCGCGCCGCGTTGGTTTTGCAGATAGCTTCCTTTTGACGAAAATGCTGTCACATGCATGGCACAGCGCGACCCAACCTAACTTATTGGGCTGCAAATGATTTTCGTGCTTAACGCTGGCTTAAGAAGTGGTGAAGGAAGGCTTAATTTCGCAGCCCTTCGGTAACCTCTGGGCGTCCTTCGTTAACCAAGACGCCGTCGCGCCTCGTTGCGCATCTGCTCGCGGAACGCCGCGCGCTTTGCGGGGCGGTCTTCCTCGCGCACGTCATGCCGATCGAAGATGTCGAACTTCTCCAGGATGGGATAGCGCTCGCTCGCCATCGCAAGCACGCGCAGCACCTTGGTCGCCTCCGGCGTCGGGCCGCTCACCTCCCAGCGTCGGATGGTGTCGCCGCCGCCTTTCTCCGGCAATCCGCAGAGCTTCGCCATATCGGCCGCCGTGAGCTTCCGATCGAGGACATCGGAGAGGTCGGCGCGGAGTTGCTTCAGTTCGGGCCCTGTCATGTCGCCTCAATACGCGAAGTCGCTGAGGGCAATGCCCTAGCGCTGATTCGGGTCCATCCGAAGGCGGGCATGATCCGTCCGAAGCGGAGGTGACGAACGCATTGCTTCGGCACATTCGCCAGCACACGGAGTTATGAACTTGTGCCTATGGACATCGTCCGCTCAATGAACACATGGCACAAGGGGCCCCTAGCGATCGAGGGATCAGCCATGACAAGCATTAAACTCGCCATTGCCGCGCTCATCACGACCGGGCTGCTTGCCGCGCCCTTTGCGGCGGAAGCGAAGAAGGCGCGGTCGAGCCGACACTACAGCACGGGCGTGGTAGCCCCGACCTATGGCGGCGCCGGAGCGCCGGCAGCGCAGCCGAGGGCGTCCTACGGCTCGTCCGGCCAGACGGTCGGAACGGTCACGGCACCGTCGGTCGGATCTTACAATTGGCCCTCGGTCGGCGTGACCAATTCGGCGCCCACCTGGAGCAACACCACGAGATAAGTGCGGCCGTGCGGGTTAGCGCGTGCCGGTCGCCAGACCCGAGAGAAGGTATAGCGCGACCAGCAATGTCGCTACCGACAGCATCGTCGTGACCGAGACCGTGGCCGCGACCAGTTTCTCCTCGACCTTGTGTTCGTGCGCCAGCACGTACACCGTCTTCGCCGTGGGCACGGCGGCGCATATCACGGCGGCGACGGTGTAGAGCGCGTTGAGGCCGGTGATCACACAAAGTCCGTAGACGATCAGCGGCATGATCACGAGCTTGACGACCGCGAGCGCGAACGTTGCCTTCAGGTTGGAGCGCAGGCCCTCGACCGACAGGCCGAGCCCGATGGCAAACAGTGCGCAGGGCGTGAGCGCGGCGGCGATCATGTTGAGATAGGCGGCAACCGGCGCCGGAATCGGCAGGCCCGTAATCGCCCAGACGAGACCGCAAAGCGTCGATAGCACCATCGGATTGAGCAGGATCTGCTTCGCGAGGCCCGCGGACTGCGCGGCCGATCCGCGCGCGTCCCTTTCCAGCAGGATGACCGTGATCGGAAACATCACGGCCGCGACGAATACCGTCGCGACCGCAGCAGGCAGGACGGCGGGCTGGCCGTAGATCGCGTGCAGGATCGGCAGCGCCACGAAGCCGGTATTGGTCATCGCCGCCGCCATGCCATGAATCGTGCTGCTGGCGAGATCATGCTTTCCGCCGGCGCGGATCACCAGGAAGACCAGCGCAAAGCAGACGAGGGAGCCGCCGCCGAACGCGAGCAGGAAACGCCATTCCAGCAGATTACGCGCGGGCTCCTGCGCGATGGTGACGATCAATAGCGCAGGCATTGCCAGGTTGTAGGCGAAATGCACCAGCGCGTCGGAGAGCGAGCGGGAGAGATAGCCGAGCTCGCCGGCCAGCCAGCCGGTGACGATGATCGCGAATACGGGAAGAACGAGGCTCGCGACTTCCATCCGGATTCCCCCCTTGCTGCCAATGGCTGCAACGAGAGGTTACCCCGGCAATGGAGTGTCGTCACGGCTTTGGTCGAGCCGTGGTCCCTGGGTCAAGCGTTCCCTTCAGTCGAGGCCGTCATGGCCGGGCGCGGCGCGCCGATCGAACGCGGCCTTCAGACGCTAGATGCCCCGGCCGGCCTGTTGACCGATCACGCAGCGCCACGCAGCCAGTCGCTCCGCTGGATGCTGGGTCATCCAGTCGGCGAGCTGCGGCGCGCCCATCAGGCAGGACTGCACCGAAACCTGCGCGAAATCCGAGGTGGTGACGACCTGCTCGTGACAATTGGTCGGGGAGGCAAGGCTGCAAAGCACGGCGATGATCTTGATCACGACAGGTTACCCCCGTCGCGGCCGATATAGGTACGGCCCATCGCGGCCTTATCCTGGCCTTCGCTGGCCGGGTCGGTCGGCGGGAAGATACTGTCGTAGATGGCGCGCGCCTCCTGAATGAGACGTGCTCGCTCGCGCTCGGACTTTGAGACAAATCGAATGACTTCGCCCATGTTGGCTCCGAATATCAGTTGGCAGATCCCGTCATCAGATGACGCCTATCATTTCATCGTCATCTATGACGCCGTCTTCGGCTTTGAAGCGGTGTCGCCGATCACGAAGGAGTAAAAAGCGCGTGAGCGCACTCCGGAATCCCAACGTCTCCCGTGCCTTTGATGCGCCGGGTTGAGAGACCGCTCACCAGCTCACATCCGTTGCGGGGCTTCGGGAGCCGCGCGAGCGAATGCTGGTGTCGACTTGCTCCTTGCGCTCATCGGCAAGGATATTTTCGTCAAGAAAATTCTCATGGACCGAATATGTTTCATCTCGGGCCGTGTGCAAGTTTTTGGAACCATCCGGGAATTCGGCGACTCGATGCGATCGATCCGTCACGCCGCCGGCGCGCGCTCTTTCCGTCCCGGCACGGCTGCCAGCAGCTCGCGCGTATAGGCATGCTCCGGCGCAGCGAACAGCTGCGCGGTCGGCTTCAGCTCGACGATGGCGCCGCGCTGCATCACCGCGATGCGGTCGCAGATCTGGGCGGCGACGCGTAGATCGTGGGTGATGAACAGCATCGAGAGGCCGAGGCGTGTCTTGAGGTCTTCGAGCAGCCGCAAGACTTGCGCCTGCACGGAGACGTCGAGCGCGGAGACGGCCTCATCCGCGACGATGATCTCGGGCTCGAGCGCCAGAGCGCGCGCAATGCCGATGCGCTGGCGCTGGCCGCCGGAGAATTCATGCGGATAGCGCTCGAGCGCGCCGGCATCCAGGCCCACCATCTTGAGGAGATCGCGGGCGCGGTCGAACGCCGCTTTCGGATCAAGGCCGGCCGCGATCGGGCCGTCGGCGATGATGTGGCTGATCTTGCGGCGCGGATTGAGCGAGGCGAACGGATCCTGAAAGATCATCTGGATGCGATGGCGCTCGGCGCGCAGCGCCTTGCCTGAGAGCTGGGTGAGATCGGTCTCGCCGATCCGCACCGTGCCGCGGTCGGCCTCGATCAGCCGCATCACCAGGCGCGCCACCGACGATTTGCCGGAGCCGGATTCGCCGACGAGGCCGAGCGTCTCGCCCCTGAGGATGTTGAAATTGACCGCGCGCGCGGCATCGACGCGGCGGTCTTCGCGAAACCAGCCGCCCGAGGTGACATAGGTCTTGTCCAGCCCGATCACCTCGACCGCCCTGGCCTGATCGTCGAGCGGCTCGCGCGCCGGCGGGTCCATCGAGGGTACGGCGGCGAGCAGCGCCTTGGTGTAGTCGTGCTGCGGCGCGTTGAAGACGGTCGCGGCCGGGCCTTCCTCCACCACCTTGCCGTGACGGAGCACGACGACCTGGTCGGCGATGTCGGCGACCACGCCGAAATCGTGGGTGATGAACATCACCGCCATGTTGCGATTGCGCTGGAGGTTACGGATCAGCTTGAGGATCTGCGCCTGCGTGGTGACGTCGAGCGCGGTGGTCGGCTCGTCCGCGACCAGCACGGCCGGCTCGAGCGCGAGCGCCATCGCGATCATGGCGCGCTGGCGCTGGCCGCCGGAGAGCTGGTGCGGATAGGCACGGACGATACGCTCGGGGTCGGGCAGGCCGACTTCGCGCGCTAGCGACAAGGCCTTGGCGCGCCGCTCCTTCGGCGTCAGCAGGCCGTGGGCCTCGAACATCTCGGCCATCTGGTCGCCGATCCGCATCAAGGGATTGAGCGCGGTCATCGGCTCCTGAAAGATCATCGCAAGGCGCCGGCCGCGCAGATCGCGCCAGCCGTCGTCGTCGAGCTTGAGCAGGTCGCGGCCTTCGAACTGGATCTCGCCGGAGGCCACCGAGACCGTATCAGGCAACAGGCCCATCAGCGCATGTGCGCACATCGACTTGCCGGAGCCGGATTCGCCGACGACGCAGACGATTCTGCCGGGTCGAAGATCGAGCGAGACGCCGTCGACGGCGAAAGGACGCTCGGCGCCTTTGGGCAGGGCGATCCGCAAATTCTTGATGGAGACGGCGGGCGGTGCGGTCATTGTCAGCGTCCCTCCCGCGACAGGCGCGGATTGAGCGCGTCGTTGAGGCCTTCGCCGATCAAATTGAGCCCGAGCACCGAGATCAGGATGGCGACACCGGGAAACACGGTGATCCACCAGGCCTGGCGGATCACGGTGCGGCCGGCGCCGACCATGTAGCCCCAGGAGATCAGATTGGGGTCGCCGAGGCCGAGGAACGACAGCGAGGATTCCAAGAGGATCGCGGTCGCCACCATCAGCGAGGCCAGCACGATCACGGGCGACAGTGCGTTCGGCAGGATTTCGCGCATAATGATCCAGGTGTTGCTTTGGCCGGTGACCACGGCCGCCTGGACATATTCGCGCGTGCGCAGCGACAGCACCTCGCCGCGCACGAGGCGGGCGACCGGCGGCCAGCTCACCAGCGCGATCGAGGTCACGATCGAGTAGATCGAGGGCTGCAGGATCGCGACCAGCACGATCGCGAGCGCGAAGCTCGGAATGGTCTGGAAGAACTCGGTGAAGCGCATCAGGGCGTCATCGACCCTACCGCCGAAATAGCCGGCCATGGCGCCGATGGGAACGCCGACGATCAGCGCGACCAGCGTGGAGACGAGGCCGACAAGCAGCGAGACGCGCGCGCCAAAAATCATACCGGCGAACACGTCGCGGCCGAGCGCGTCGGTGCCGAGCGGCACGGCGGAGAGCGTAAACGGCGGCAGGAACGGCCGCTGCACCATCCGCCATGGCGAGTTCGGGAACAGCATCGGTCCGAACAATGCGACCGAGATCGCGAGAACCAGGATGATGAGCCCGATGACGCCGCTCGGGCTGCGCAGCATCGATTTCCAGAACTGTTTCATGAGGCGAATTCGATGCGCGGATCGACCAGGCGATAGACCAGGTCGGTGATGAGGTTGAAGATCAGGACCATGGCGGAGCAGATCACGAAGACGCCGAGCAGCAGATTGTAGTCCCGCTGCAACAGCGCGTCGTACATCAGGCGCCCGATGCCGGGCCAGGCGAACACGGTCTCGGTGATGACGGCGCCGCCGATCAGCGTGCCGGAATGCACGCCGGCCAGCGTCACGACCGGCAGCAACGCGTTGCGCAGCACGTGGCGGCGCTGGATCACGGCGTCCGAGAGGCCCTTGGCGCGCGCGGTCTTGACGAAGTCGAGCCGTTTCACCTCCAGCATCGAGGCGCGCGTCATGCGGGTATAGGTCGCCATGAAGAACAGGCCGAGCGTCATCGCCGGCATGATCAGGTGTTTTGCGACGTCGACCGCGTGGGAGAAGCCGGTCAGATTGGCGCCGACCGTCTCGTAACCAAAACTCGGCAGCCAATCCATGGTGACCGAGAACAGCAGGATGCCCATCAACGCCACCCAGAAGATCGGCATGGCGTAGAAGATCAGTGCGAAGACGGTGATGGCGGTATCGAGGAAGGTCCCGGCAAAGCGCGCGGCGAAGGTACCGAAGAGAATGCCGAGCGCGAGCGAGATCGCGAATGCGGTCAGCGTCAACAGCAGCGTCGCAGGCAGCCGTTCGCCGATCAGCTTTGCGACCGGCGCCTGCTGGCGGAAGGAGAAGCCGAGGTCGAGGGTGACGACGCCTTTGACATAGATGAAGAGTTGTTCCGGCAACGGCTTGTCGAGGCCGAACTTCTCCCTGAGCTGATTGACGAAGATCTGATCACTGGCCCCGGCCTCGCCCGCCATCACCACCGCGGGGTCGCCGGGCGCAAGCCGGATCAGGAAGAAATTGAGGACGACGATCGCAAGCAGGACGATCACGCCCTTCAGGACACGCTGAGCGATAAAGGAGAGCATACTTAGAGCGACGCTTGTTTGACGAGAGGGTCGCCGCAGCGACGGTGCGCTCCCTCTCCCGCTTGCGGGGGAGGGTAGGGGTGGGGGTGTTTCCGCAGAGAAGGTCCTCGAGCGGAGAGAGCCCCCACCCGCCGCACGTGGGACGATGCTTCGCATCGCCCGGCGCGCGTCGACCTCCCCCGCAAGCGGGAGAGGTGCACCTTTTCCGTGGCTCGGACGGCAATCATTCGGCGAAAGCTACAGCACGAGAGATCAGACGCGAAGCGCCCGTCACTTGTCGAGCCATGCGTCCTTGAAGCCGTCATTGACCCCGATTCCCGTGGTGATCAGGTTCTTGACCTTGCACCGCATGATGGTCGGGAATTGCAGCTCGAGCATCCAGGCCACCGGCACGTCCTCGACCAGGATCTTCTGCGCCTTCTCGTAGATCTCCTTGCGCTTGGAGTCGGGGGTCGCGACCGCGCCGTCGGCGAACAGCTTGTCGATCTCGGGATTGGAATAGCCCTCGACGTTGTTGAACATCTGGCCCTTGGCGATGGCGCTGGAGATGTAGTTGCGGCCGACGCCGAGCGCGGGATCGCCATACTGGTAGAGATAGGTGAAAGCGATGTCGTAGTCCCAGTCGCCGATCTTCTGGTTGCCGCCGGCGACGTCGGTGGCGATGGTCTCGATATTCATGCCGACGTCCTGGAGGTTCTGCTTCACGGCTTCACCCCAGCGCTGCCAGGTCTCGCCATAGGCGAGCGGCAACAGGCGGATCTTCTCGCCCTTGTAGCCGGCTTCCTTCAAGAGCGCCTTGGCCTTGGCCGGATCGTACGGATATTTCTTCACGTCGTCGGTGTAGTATTTGATGGTTGAGGCGGACGGGCCGGTCGCGACCTTGCCGAGCCCGTTCCAGATCACGTCCTTGGCGAAGTCGCGGTCGATCGCATACATGATCGCCTGCCGCACCCGCTTGTCCGCGAGCGGACCCTGGCGGTTGTTCAGCCACAGCCAGGCCAGCGGCGAGAAGAACTCCCAGCCGGCGCCGGTGACGCAGGTGTCCTTCAGCTTGGACAGCCGCGGCACGTCGAAATTCTCCACCGAGCCGCCGGGCAGCACGTCGACCTTGCCGGTCTCATACGCCACCGAGCGCGCCGCGGCGTCGGGAATGATCTGCCAGTAGATCTCGTCCAGATAGGGTTTGCCCTTCTCGTGATAGTTCGGATTCTTGACCAGGCGGATGAACGAGCCCTTCTGCCATTCCCTGAACATGAAGGGGCCGGTGCCGACAGGGGCGTTGTTGTAGGGATTGGTCTTCCAGTCGGTGCCTTCATAGAGATGCTTGGGCACCATCGGCATCGAGCCGACCTCGAAGATGCCGAGGAACGGGCCGAACGGCTGCTTCAGCGTGAAGACGACAGTGTAATCGTCGGGCGCCTCGACCTTGTCGACCTGCGCGAGGTTGTTGCGGGCGCGCGCGTGGGTCTGCTTCAGCATCTCGACCGAGAACAAGACGTCGGCGGCGGTGAAAGGCTTGCCGTCGTGCCAGGTCACGCCCTTCCGGAGCTTGAACGTGTAGGTCTTGGCGTCCTCGCTGACGCTCCAGCTCTCGGCGAGCTCGGGCTGCGGTTCGAGCTTCGGGCTGTAGCGCAGCAGGCCCTCGAAGATGTTGCCCGAGACCATCTGCACCGGGCCGTTCTGGACCATCGCCAGCATCAGGCCGGGCGGCTCGGGCTGGATCACCGCATTGATCACACCTCCGGTCTTCGGCTCTTGCGCCAGTGTCGGGGCCGTGAGGCCGCAAGCCAGGAGGAGACCAAGCAACACTCGTTTCGGCATGTCGTATCTTTCTCAAGCGAGACCGGCCGTCAACGCTTCGCACGCCATGGCGCGCAAAGCTACGGCCGGTCCATCCCAGTCCCCATCCGATATCGAGGCTCACATAGTCCCGTTCGGCGCCGCAAGATGAAAGTCGCGACAGTGCTCGCACAAAAAATGTACAGCGCGTCCTGTTTTCCGCATACCTTCGCGCACGGCAGATCGGCCCGCTGCGGGCGATCAGGCGGCCTTACTCGTGTCGAGAGTCTGCGAAGGCGTTGCACAAGCCTGCGCCTGCGACCAAAAGCATCAGGCGGTCATGATGCGCTGAGAGCCCGTCGCCGCCCAACCGGCCAGGAATAAAGTGGATCGCCCTGCGATAGGTCAGAGGCGGCCCCGCTCTGGATTTGATCCGGATCAAAGCCAGGCGGCCGCTTTTACGATCGAATAGCAACTGGCGACGCGGCGCTGTGCGTTCTGAGTCGTGAGACGCGTGAGACGATCGATGGACTTCCAGGCCACGAATATCCCTGCGGTTGACGATAGCGGTCCTGATGTCGCCGGCCTCGAACTGCCGCCCGATGCAGGCGTGCAGCACTGTCTGCAATTGCTCTGCGATGCCGGTCTGCGACCGACGCGCCAGCGCCTGGCGCTCGGCCAATTGCTGTTCTTGCGCGGCCACCGGCACGTCACTGCGGAGAGGCTTTACGAAGAAGCGATGGCGGCGAGCGCCTATCTGTCGCTTGCGACCGTCTATAACACGCTGAACCAGTTCACCGAGGCCGGCCTCTTGCGCCGGATCGCGGCCGACGGCATCAAGTCGTTCTTCGACACCGACACATCGGTGCATCCACACTTCTATCTCGAGGGCGAGGATGTGCTGGTCGACGTTGCCGAAGGCCTCGCCTTCACCAAGATTCCGGAGGCGCTTCCCGGCCACGAGATCGCGCGGCTCGACGTCATCGTCCATTTGCGCCGCAAGCGCGCGTAGCGCCGGGGTAAGAGAAGCCGCCTAGCGCAGCCCTGCGCGCCGAAATCCTTCCAGATAGTGCTCGCGATCCCCGTCATTGGCCCACGGCAGTTGCGTCGCGATCCAGTGCAGCGAGATGTCGGGCTGGGTGCGGCGGAGCTCGCCCAGCGCCGTCTCCGCAAGCGTTCCGTCACCGGTCATGCCGGCGGAGACCGCGAGCACGCGGTAGGCGCCGGTGAGATCGCCGCGATGGCGGATCGCCTCGCGCGCCAGCGCGATGGCCTCGTCATAACGGTGTTCGGTGAAGCGCGCATAGCCCGCGATGCCGTGATAGATCGCCAGCGACGGATCGCGCGGTGACAGCCGGATCGCCCTTTGGGCAGCCTCGAACGAATCCTTGGGACGTCCGGCATAGGACAGCGCCAGCGCGTAATAACCCTGCGCCAGCGAGAAGTTCGGATTGAGCGCGAGCGCCTGCTCGAACTCGGACAGCGCGTCCGCGAGCCTGCGTGTCGAGAAGCAGACGCTGCCGAGCGCGACATGCGCCCAGGCATCCTCATGGTCGCAGCGCACCGCGGCCAGCGCGGCGGCTTCCGCCACCGGCGCCACGGTGGCCAGCTCGGCCCAGCCGAGATGCACGCCCAACATGTAATTCGCCGCCAGCACCGACAGCGCCTGGCCGTAATTCGGATCGATCCCGATCGCGCGTTCGAGCAGCGCCCGTGCGGTCTCGTGATCGCGCCGGGTCACGCGCCAATAATGCGACAACGCCCGCATCAGGAAATCCCAAGCGTCCAGGCTCGCAGGTCCCTTGCGGTGGGCGCGAAAACTTTCGGCCGCGTGAATCTGCGGCTCGATCGCCGCCGCGATCGCGTTGGTGATCTCGTCCTGGACGGCGAAGACGTCGACCAGCTCGCGGTCGTAGCGCTCGGCCCACAGATGGCTGCCTGACGTGGCATCGTTGAGCTGCGCGGTGATGCGCAGCCGATTGCCCGCCTTGCGCACGCTGCCTTCGACGACGTAGCGGACGCTGAGCTCCTCCGCGATCTGTCGGAGGTGGACCGCGCGCCCCTTGTAGGTGAAGGATGAGTTGCGGGCGATCACCATGAACCAGCGCTGCTTCGACAGCGCCGTGAGGATGTCCTCGCTGATGCCGTCGCCGAAATAGTCCTGCGCGGGATCGCCGCTCATGTTCTCGAAGGCGAGCACCGCGATCGCCGGGCGGTCCCCCACGCGCGAGGGGGCGGGCCTGGCTTCGGCCGGCACGATCGACGCTGCCAAATCTTCCCGGACCTCGCCGACGAAACGAAAGCCCTTGCGCGGAATGGTCTTGATCAGCCGCTGCGTCGCGCCGTCGTCACTGATCGCCTTGCGCGCGGCGTTGATGCGGCTGTTCAGCGCCGAATCCGAGATGATCCGATCGCTCCAGATCTGGCTGATCAGGTCATCCTTGCTGACCACACGCGCGCGTTGCGCGACGAGATAGAGCAAGAGATCGAACACCTGCGGCTGCAACGGCACGGCGGTCCCGCCACAGGTCAGTTCCCGCAGGTCGCCGTCGAGCACGTTGTTTTCAAAGCGAAATCGCACGTTTCTGTCGTCTCAAGCAAAAATCAAAGTCGTCTCAGGCGAAAATCAACCGTCCGCGAAAGTCTGGGGGCGTCCGATCCGGCATGGTGCGAAGACCAAACAGTGCCGATGCCTCGGCACAACGGAGCGTTCTATGACCCAACTTGATCACCAGGTTCATTCCATCAGCCCGGAGGTTGCGGGCTCACGCATTTTCAGGTTCATCGCCTTTCTGTACGGAATTGCGGCATATCTCGTGTTTTTCGTCACCATTCTCTACGCCATCGGCTTCGTCATGGGGCTGGTGGTGCCCAAGACCATCGATACCGGAACCGACACGCCGATGGCCGAAGCCGTCATCGTCAATCTCCTCCTGATGTCGCTGTTCGCCCTTCAGCACAGCGTGATGGCGCGCAAGCAGTTCAAGGCGTGGTGGACGCAGTTCGTCCCCAAGCCGGTCGAGCGCTCGACATATGTGCTGTTCGCGAGTCTGTCATTGCTGCTCCTGTTCTGGCAGTGGCGTCCGTTGCCTGCGATCGTATGGAATGTCGAGAACCCGGATCTCGCCGTGACGTTGGTCACGCTGTCGTTCGCGGGGTGGATCCTGGTGTTCACCAGCACCTACCTGATCAATCATTTCGAATTGTTCGGATTGCATCAGGTGACCAACCATCTGGTCGGCAAGGAGATGACGCCGCCGCGCTTCAGGACGCCGCTGCTCTACAATTTCGTCCGCCATCCGATCTATCTCGGTTTCATCATTGCGTTCTGGGCGGCGCCGACCATGACCGCGGGGCATCTGCTGTTTGCGGTCGTCACCACGCTCTACATCTTCGTCGGCATCGCGCTGGAGGAGCACGACCTCGTCGCTCTCTTCGGCGACGAGTACCGGCAGTACAAACAACGGGTGTCGATGCTTATTCCCTGGCGCCGGTCATTCTAGCCTCGTCGCGGCATCGCGCGCGTCCGCCGAACGGAGGACGCTTGGCCGCGCCGGCTGAGGTATGAGAGCATCTCACATACCCGTCCCCTCAACGTCCCCCGGGGTGATGTCCCCTTCACCCCGACACCTCTCCCCGCATTCCCATCGGTCCCGACATATTGTGGACGAGGAGCGGGGAGAGGATTTCTTCCTCTTCATCAAACGGAGACGACCCAATGAAACATGTCGGAAACTGCTTCTGTGGCGCGGTCACGATCGAGGTCACGGGCGCACCGGAGGCGATGGGCTATTGCCATTGCCGTTCCTGCCGCTCCTGGTCGGGCGGCCCGGTCAACGCCTTCAGCCTGTGGAAGCCCGAGGCCGTGCGCGTCGCCGGAGGCGCCCAGAATGTCGAGACCTTTGCCAAGACGCCGCTCAGCGAGCGCAAATATTGCAAGAAGTGCGGCGGCCATCTCATGACCAACCATCCGCCGCTCGGCCTGGTCGACGTCTTCACCGCCACCATCCCGACGCTCGCCTTCGCGCCCGGCGTTCACGTCAACTATGCCGAGACCGTGCTGCCGATGCGCGACGGCCTGCCCAAGCTGAAGGATTTTCCGGCCGAGTTCGGCGGCAGCGGCGAGATGATGCAGGAGTAGCGGCGCCGGGTTTCGAGAGGGCGGCAGCACGCCGCTCCTCTCTTCTTCGCGAGAAAGGCAACGGGTCAGCCGCCGCGCGATTCAACGACTTTGCGGCAGCTGTCCGAGAGCTTCGACTTGTTCTCGCGCAGGCAGGCATTCATCTGCGGGGGCTTGCCGATATGTTCGGCGCAGAATTTGCTGGCATCGCCACGGCAGGCCATTTGCTCCTGGACCGATGGACCGGATTGCGCAGCAGCGGGCAGGGCGGAAGCGGCGAGCAGCAGCGCGGCAACAGCTGAAATCTTCATAAAGCACCTCTTTGGAATCGACGTTGGTCCCGACCGGGATCAATCGGGCCGGACCATCTCGCGAAGGCCGCGCATGGGTCCATGCCATGTTCATGGCGTCGGCCCGGTGTCCCGGCCGCAGCGACCCCCATCTTCATGGCATGTATCCGCGCGCCGTCTTTTGTCATTCAGGCTGCACCTCGGCTGCGAAACCCGGTGATTGCATCGGGACGCCGAACGGGAAGCAGGAGAGCAAAGGATGTCGAAGAGAGCTGGAGCGCTGAGTGCGGGGCTGACGGTCATGGCGCTGGCCGGCGCGGCGATGGTGTCGCTGGGCACGAGCCCGGCACAGGCGGTGGTCTATTGCAAGACGGTCGGAGTGCCCAAGGGCTGCGTGGTGCGGCCGACGGCGGCCGTGGTGGTCGCGCCGGGAGCGCCGGTCGCAAGGGCCGCGGTCGCAACGCCCGGCGTCGGCGCGCCCGGTATCGGCGTACGCGCAGGAACGCCGATGAATCGCGGCGGCCCGGTCAATCGCGTCGGCGTGCGCTGATATTTCCATTCGATTGAATTGATTGCATCGCCTCGGGCCCGGGGCGCCCTGCGGACGAACCCCCCGTCCTCCGCCGGCAAATCACCCGGCCCGTTCCCTCTCTCCGCGCGTCCCACACGTTCGGAGAGGGGGGCTTTTCAGCCCGCAGCCGCGTCGCTGTCGGGAAAACGCTGCGGCAATTGCAGCCGCACCCGCGTGCCGGAAGCATCGGAACTCAGGTCGAGCACCGCACCGCAGCGCGCGGCGCGATTTCCCATGTTGCGCAAGCCGCGCGCGGTCTGGCCTGCACGGGCGGCCTCTCCCTGGCCGGCCAGCGCAAAGCCATGGCCGTCGTCGGTCACGCTGATCAGGCCGTACGGCCCCTCGCTTGCATCGAGCGTCTCGATGGTGACCGCGATGCGGTGTGCCTGTGCGTGCTTGACCGCATTGGTCACGGCCTCGTCGAGGATGCGCACGATCTGGATGACGTGCCATGGCCTGAGTTCAGGGTGCAGCGGCAGGCCCTGCGGGGTCGCCACGCGCCAGTCGAGCGTGATGTCGTGCGGCCGCAATTGCGCGCTCGCGCGCTCGCGCCAGGAGCCGAGGGCGAGCATCAGGTCGCCGCCGATGTCGTCCATAGAATCGATGACGAGACGCAGATCCTTCAGCGCGGCACGGGCGGCGTCGGTGATGGTCGCGCCCTCATGGCCGCGCTCGGAGAGCGCGACGATGCTGACGAGCTGGCCGCCGAGGCCGTCGTGCAGGTCACGCATCAAACGCGTGCGCTCATTGGCGAGCGCGGCGGCGCGCGCGCGCTCCTCCTCGCGGACGAAGCTCGCCTTCAGCCGCTCCTCGGCCTCGCGCACGCGCGTCACCAGCTGGCCGGCGAAGCTGTCGACCTGGTTGAGCGCGCGGGCGAAGCGCCAGGTCAACCCGGCCCCGATCGCGACCAGCATCGCCGAATAGGACAGGCGCGAGACGAAGATGCGATCGTTGCTCACGATCTCGAGCACCGTGAGCATGTCCTGGACCCAGCAGACCAGCACGATGGTGACGGCGCAGCCGATCGTGAAGCTCGCCGCATCCTGCCGCCGGACGACCGCAGTCGCGGTCACCCAGGCCATCAGAAACAGGCAAAGCCCGACGGTGGGGATGCCGAGCACCAGAAAGAGGATGCGCGGCAGCGGCGGGCCCCCGATCAGCCCGACCACGAACACGACGAGGCCTGGCACGAACAGCAGCATGCCGTAGCGCGGCCAGCGCCAGCCGAAGAACAGCACGCCGAACATGACGACCAACGCACTCTCGATCGGCGCGGACGCCAGCAACACCGCGGCAAGCCGCGACGTGGCGGCCGGCGGAACCGGCGGCGGTACGTACGCCTGCACCACGCCGAGCACCATCGCAGCCGCCAGCACGCCGTAGACCGGCTCGCGGCGCCGCATCAGCCACATGATCGCGAGGATGACGGCGAGGATCGACTGCCAGGCCGAAAACACCACGGGGAGGGTGACAAACAGCAGCGTCCGCGTCTCATAGGCTGGCCGCAAGGCGGCATCCGGCCCGACATAGACAGTGTCGAGAAAACCCTTCAACGGGCCCCACACGAACAGGCGCACCGTGATCTCGTTGGCGCCCTCGCGCAGCAGCGAGGCGGGGATTGCTGCGATCTGCGGCGTGTTGCGGTCGGGCCGGTTGGCATTGGCGTCGCGCCGGGAATCGAGCACGACGACGCCGTCGACGGCGACCTCCACCGCGTTGCTGAAGCGCGGCAGATAGACCGACCATCCTGCCGCCGCTTCGCCGCGCCTGAACGTGAAGCTGCCGGTGTAGAGCGGCGGGTCGTCCAGGGAATAGCGCGAAGCCGTGAAATGCGGCAGCGTCACGGGCAGCGTCACGCCGTCCTGCCGCAGCGAAAATCCGCTCAGGGCAAAATCGTCGGGGTCGTTCGGCTGCAGCAGCCGCAGCCCGAGAATGGTGGCGATCACGATCAGCGCCTGCAGCAGCAGATAGGGCACGAGGCGCGAGGCGATCAGCCGGCGCCGCGGCCGCGTGGGTGCCTTCGTAGCTGCCTTTATAGGTGCTTTGGCCGCGATCTCGCTCACAGCTTGATCAGGCCCTGCTGCACCGCTTCGAACACCGCTTCGCTGCGCGTGTGCACCTCGAGCTTGCGATAGATGTTCTTGATATGGCCGGGCACGGTCTGCTTGGACAGGCCGAGATGGCTGGCGATCTCGGCATAACTGAAGCCTTTTGCGATGCCCCAGAGGATGTCGATCTCGCGCGGCGTCAGCCTGGCCGTGTTGAGCGCCGGGCCGGGCGGCGGCTCCGCCGAATTTGGCGCGGCACCTTGGGTTCTGCGCACGATGAAGCGCGCGATCGAGGCCGAGATCGGCGAATGGCCGGCGACCAGATCGCGCACCGTGGTGGCGATGTCGGTGGGGAAGGCGTCCTTGAGCAGATAGCCGGTGGCGCCGACCGTGATCGCCGAGATCACGCTTTCCTCGTCGCCGAGGGCCGAGATCACCATGATCTCGGTGTCGGGGAAGCGCTGCCTCATCTCGCGGATCAGCTCGATGCCGTGGCCGTCGGGCAGGCGCAGATCGGTCAGCAGCACGCGGGGCGCGCCGCCGGCAAGGACGGAACGGGCTTCGCCGAGCGTGCCGGCGCTGCGCACCTCGTAGCCAGCCTTGACCAGCGCATCCTGCAGCCGCCAGCAGGTCGGCGCGTCGTCCTCGACGAGGAGGATGGTGATGGCTTCACCCGTCTCGCCCTGTTCAGTCATGATCATGGTCCCGCGACCCGCGTGTCCCCCGCGGCGCAAGGCAAGTTTAGCCGCCGGACGCGGGCAGCGACACCCATAATCATGGGGGCGGGGATGCCCCGTGTCCAAGTCGCGGCGCCGGAGAGCTCCGAGGCCTCAGTTGCTCGCCAGCGGTAATGCCGGCTTGTCCGGCGGCATCGGTGGGGCCGGCGGGCGCTGGACCTTGATCTTCGCAGTGCCGCTATTGTTTCGGTAGAACAGATCGTGCGGCCCCTGGATCGCATCGAGCCAGGACGGGATCCACGACTCCGGAAGCAGCCGCGGGAATATCTGGACGGCGTCATTGACGTAGAAGAACAGCTCGCCGGACTCGGGTGCCACGAATTCGGCGACGACGCGGCCGGTCAACAGCTGCTTGGTCCAGATCTGGCTTGCCTCGGCGAGCATGGCTGGCGGAATCGGTTCGAATTTGCCGAGGCCGTCGAGCCTGCCCTTGAACTCGGGCGTGTCGTCGAGCCGCACGGGATACCTGTTGCGGCTCCTGCTGAGGTCGTCCTCCGCGGGCAGGGTGGGCTTCATGCGGCGGGGAAATTCGTCGGCCGGCATCACATTGACTGCCTTGAGCGGCAGGTCGTTGATGCCTTTGCTGCCGACGCGCACCGCGGGCTGGAACCAGTCCGCCGCGAACAGACGACGCTCCGGCAGCGCCACGTAGTGGTGCGGCTCGTAGGTTGCAAATCCGTTCACGCCGCTCATGATGGTACGGTCGAACCATGGCTCTTTGATCTCGAGAAAGACGCGGTATTTGCGGCCCTTCTCGACGGCAAGCCCGCTCCACCAGCAAAAGTCCCGGGTGTCGAACAACGCGCGCGCGTCGACCGGCTCGTCCGTCACCGGCGTGCCGGTCTGCAACGCGGCAGAGCCCTTGACCGTAGGCGGCGAGCAGACCGAGCCGAGCGCGAGACGACCGGTGAACAGGCTGCCCGACACGATCAGCGCGGCCGAGCCGAAGATCGCGATCAGGAAGACCGCCGGCACCAGTCCCCTGGTGATGATGCGCTGCGCCGGGCCGGCATTCAGGCGCATCCAGTGTCCGAGCCGCATCAACGGCCCCGGCTTGTCGATGTGCTCCATGCTCGCCCTGCGGCGCGACGTGTTCCAGGCAAGACGCGCCCGCTCCTCGATGTCGTCACGCAACGTTCCGTTCTTGTGCCAGATCCACCAGGTGACGATCACCACGATCGAGGTCAGGAAGGGATAGTAGGTCGCAATGTTGAGCCAGGGGGCCGCATAGGACGGCAGCACGTCTCGCAGCAGATTGGTCAGCGGCGCCACCACTGCGCCCATCACCCAGTCGATATTGGTGATGAAGGACAGTGCGCCAGTGCCCTCCAGGGCGCGGTCTTCGGACCACTGCACCAGCGCGTGCGCGATCCACGGCCAGGCGGCGATCACGCCGGCCATGAACAATAGCGAGAAATAGGCGACGCGCCGCCACCACACGGTGTCGCGCGTGAGGCTCGACATGGTGGCGTCGGGCGTGCTCATCGCGGTAAAGGCTTTCGCCTCCTCCTCGCGTCGAGGGCCCGTCGCCTTTGCCAGATAGGCCGCTTTCAGAGCCTCGCGCGCATGCTGCTCGTCGAGATCCTTGGTCTCTCCCTCAGAGCGCAGCGGCAACCTCGTTCCGTCCGGCAGCAGCACCAGGCAATTCGCCGGAAGCATGATCGGCGCGTAATCGTCGCAGCCGAGCAGCATGCGCTCGATGACGGCGAAGTGCACCACCGGTAGCCCGCCATTCACGTCGCCGCCGAGGATCGGACGCGGCCCGTAGCGGTACAGCACTGCTGCGCCGCTGCGGGAATCATGCCGCGGCCCGAGCGCCGATTGATATTCCCTGAAATGCTCGATCTCGCCGTCCTGGAAGCGCAACCGGTCGCCGAGCTGCTCGACCATCCAGACCAGCGGCACGAAGGACAGCGTGGATTCCGGATAGCCGCCGCCGATATCGGAATGGACGCCCGTGAACCACACTTCCTTGACGATCTGCCCCTGCGCCAGATGGCTCTGGTCGATCCGCAGCGGATGGAAGGTGGTGCGTTCGTCGTCGAGCGCGAGCGCATGACAGGCGTGCCTGACCTTGTGCGACAGCCGGTGATTGCGGAACGAGATCGGCCAGATCGCCCAGTCGATGGCGAGGCGGAGCTCCTCGACCGGAACGCCGAACGCCTCGACGGTGTCGAACAGGCCGAGGAATGCGATCTCGACCTCGCTGCGCCCGTTCATTTTGCCCCGCACCTCGGCATAGCTACGGTGCCCGCAAAGCCAGTGATAGACGAACAGCAGGAAGTCGCGGATCCAGCGCGTGACCCAGATCGTCGGCAGGCTCTTGGTCCAGGGCACGGTCTCGCGCCGGTACTCGCGCCAGGCGGCTTTGACGTTACGCCCCATCTCGGCATGCGACACCGGGGTGTCGTCGATCTCCGCCGGCACCAGGCCCTGGCTCGCGATCAGCGCCGCCAGCGTGCGCGCGGTAAAGGCGCCGCGGCTGAAGCCGAAGATGTAGATGTCGTCGCCGGGACGCCAGTTCCAGCACAGGAAGCGATAGAGCTTGCGGACGTTGCCGGGAACGCCAATGCCGGTGGCGCCGTCGAGCGCGGCAAGCGGTGCCCAGCCGGCAGTGCCGACACCCTTGATGTAATGCGCGATCTGATCAGGCTGGGTATGGTCCAGGGCTTCATAGAGACGCCAGACGCTCGATTCCTGCGTGGTGAACGCATTGCCGGTGCCGTCGGCGAACAGCACCAGCTTGCGCCTTGGCAGGCCCGCGCCCGCGCCGGCATTCCTGTCTTGATCGCTGGGCGCGCGTTCTGGCCTCGGAGAATTGGCGTTCCCCCCGACATCATGATGCGTCATGGGCCCCTCCGGCAATTCGACAAGGAAAGCGTCAGGCCAAACCGGGCATCATTTCCCGGAATCAATCAATGGTTGAAATATCTGAATCATGAAAATACAGGTGCATTCTGCGCACAGTCCCGTTGAGGTAGCAAGCGGGATCATGCGGCGTCGCTGCTTCCAGCGGGTCGTTGCGTGGCGACAGACTGTGCTGGATGTGCTGACGCCGTTACGAGAGATCCACCCGCGGCGGCGGGTACCGCCGCGCCAGCATCGACAGCGACAGATCCCGCTCGTCCGCCGGCAACTCCAGATAGGCCAGCACCAGTGGCCGCTTCCAGTCGCCGACGCCGAAATCCATCGCCATCCATTTCTGCGGCTCGGGGCCTTCGAGGCCCCGGACCCAGACGAAATAGCGGGGGAGGTCGTCGGCATCCGTCTTGCGTGTCCTGGCCATCAAACTGTCCGCTGCATCACATCTGCTGCCACAGGATATAGGGACTGGCGCGGCGAAGTGGAACGGGGCAGGGCAGCCGCTTATGGCCTGCTGGGCGTCTCGAAGGATGGCCGCAGGAAAATCATAGCCCAAACCTCAAGAGCCGGCCCAAAAGATTCTGGTTGACCGAAATTCGGAAATATCGTAGCCTTGCGATATCCCGGCCCTTGGATAAGGGGCGTTTCGCGATCGTCACGATACGTGGGCCGGGTGGCGGTGGACGTGGAGTGCATCGGCGCGCCAGCAATCGCAGGGCGGGTTTGGCCCGTGAGAGGTTGAACAGCGCGCACACGACCGGTGCGGTCCGCGTACGGCAAAAGCGTGTCGTCCTGACGCCCGGGGTCTGTGCGTCAAGGCTTGCGGTGATGTGAGCTGCCCGACCGGGCGTGCGCATCAGCCATCCGCAAGGCGACGGGGGCAATAGTGCATCGCTCCCCGGGGAGAGCGCGCCATAAGCCGTAAAACCATTGCGCAGGGAAAGGCCGGGATGTCCTGGGCTGCCCTGTATGCCGCTGTGCATTTGTCTTCGCAATTTGCGCGCAGCGGACCGCGGGTGCCAGCCGGCGCCCGGCCTTCCCTGCGCCCTTTCCAAGGAAGGGGCTCAAGAGAAGCACAGGACTCGGGCGTCATGCGTCGCGAGGCCGAAGAGGCGTGTCCTGCTATTTGAAAATTGAAGTGGGCCCGCTGGTCCTGCCGATCACCGCCACAACTCGCAGGTCGCCACGCGGTTGATGTCGGCGAGCCGGCGAGCGGCGTTTCCGTGCAGATCGAGGCTTTCGACCAGCGTCAGCAGACGCCGATAGGCGTCCTCGGCAATGTCGACCGGCAGCGGCGCCTCGTCAAAGGCCTCGACATAGCTGCCGACGACACCGCTGAGCAGGCGGCACAGGCCGCGCTGGGCGGGATCGTGCCGGCCGAGCGTCTCGAGCTTTTGCTGAAAGGTCTGGAAGGTCCGCAAACCGTGGTGTTGCTGCGAAAGCCACGCGTGCAGGTCGTTCATATGAGCTCCTTCGAGTGACGGAAGAAGCTACCGGTTTATACAGTGGAGATGCGGGGATGGCTAGGGTGGGGAGCGAGTGTGTTGAGCCAGTCCGCCTTCGCCCAGGCTTCGGCGCGACAGCCTTCGCCGCTTCGCATGGATATGGCTGCGCCCGGTTTGCCGAGCCGTAGCTGCGAAGCAGCGAAGGCTGGTGCCCCTGGCCGGAATCGAACCAGCACTCCTTGCGGAACTCGATTTTGAGTCGAGCGCGTCTACCAGTTCCGCCACAGGGGCCCTCGGTCGGCCCTTGCAGGGAGCGTCGCGAAGCCGGCGGACTATAGCCATGGACAAAGCGGGGTCAACCCGCGCCAAAGTGATGTCAGCCGTTCTCGACAGCCGCATGGACCGGGGCTAGAGGCTTAGGAGCGCGACCTATCGGAAAGAGGCTGCCGTGACGACCCAGAGTGCCGCCATACCTGCGTTCAAGCCGGCTGCCAGCGGCGCTGCGCTGACGGCCTCGCTGCTCGTCACGCTGATTGCGGCCGCGACCATCGCGGGCGCCTGGTTCTTCCAGCTCGTGCTGGAGATCCTGCCCTGTCCGCTCTGCCTGGAGCAGCGCTACGCTTACTATCTGGCGATCCCGGTCGGCGTTCTCACGGCGCTGGCGGCACGGAGCGGCGCGCCGCGGCCGCTGCTGCTGGCGGGGCTGGCGATCCTCGCGCTGGCAACGCTCGCCAATGCCGGTCTCGGCACCTACCACTCCGGCGTCGAATGGGGTTTTTGGAAAGGGCCGACCGATTGCTCCGGTCCCGTCGTCAATCTCGGCAATGCCGGCGATCTCTTTTCAAAGCTCGACACCGTGAAGGTGGTGCGCTGCGACGAGGTGCAGTGGCGCTTCCTCGGCCTCTCGCTCGCCGGCTACAACGTCCTGATCTCGCTGCTCATGGCCGCGATTGCCGCGCGGGGATTTGCGAAGACGGCGAGAGGCTAGGCAAGCTGCCGTAGGGCGTGCCCACCATCTCGTAGTGATAAGGTCGAATGAGAACGTGGGCACGGCCCTATGCGCCTTTGCCCACCCTACGAGAGCGGAGTTCGCGAGGCGCACCGCGCTCTACTAATCATCCACATCGTCCTGCGTGCGTCCGAACAGATGCACGATGCCCGGCGTTGCGATCGTCACGAACACGAAACGCGACAGGTGGTGGGCCCCGACGAAGATCGGGTCGATGTGCAAGGTCAGCGCCAGCGCCAGCATGGCATCCATCGCGCCCGGCGCGAAGGCGACGACGGCGTCGGAGAATCTGACCTGGGTGGTCAGCGCGACGATGCCGACGAAAATGGCGGAGACGGCGATTGCGACCGTGAACGAGCCCAGCGCCGCGTTGAGGTGGCCGGCCAGCGTCTTGATCCGCATCCGCGCGAAACGGCTGCCGATCAGTGCGCCGATGCCGACCAGCGCCACGCCGCGCACCCAGTCCGGCAGGCCGCCCTCGACCCAGCCGGCGCCATGCAGCACGCTCGAGGCGATCATGGCGCCGAACATCCAGCTCGCCGGAAACCTGATCAGGCGCAGGACCAGCGCCATGGCCAGCGAGGCCGCGACCAGCTCGACGAGATCGAGCGGCGAGGCGATCGTCGTCGCCAGTGATGGCGCGGCAGAGGGGGCGACGCCCGCAAACGCGAGCACCATCGGCAGGGCCGCGGTGAGGATGATGACGCGCATGGTCTGCACCACCGCGATGCCCGGCAGGTCGGCGCCGCGCTCGACCGCCAGGATCGTGATCTGCGACAGCGCGCCGGGGCTGCCGGCCAGGAAGGCCGAGGTGCGGTCCCAGCCATGGATGCGCTGGAGGTAATAGCTCGAGCCGAAGGTCGAGCAGAAGGTCGCGAGCGCTAGCAGCCCGATGGTGAGGGGATATGCGCCGACCTGCTGAAGCAGATGGCGCGAGACCACCGAGCCCAGCGAAATGCCGAGCAGCACCAGCACGGTCTGGGTCAGGAGCGGCGGCAGCGCGAGCTGGCGCCCGGCAATCGCGGCGATTCCGACCGCGATCATCGAGCCGGAGATCAGCCCGCCGGGAAGGCCGGCGAGGAGAAACACAAGGCCGCCGGCGGTGCCGATGACGAGCGTCTCCGCCGTGCTCAAGATCTTGGCACGGCTCGGCCATTCAAACGACAGGGAGGCGGCGATTTGCTTCACGCCACCTTATCGCAAATCAGCGAGAGGCGCACAATTGCAGGCTCGTCATGCCGCAATGCGCGCGCCTCTCGCTGGAAGCTCGCCGAAGATCGTGTCGGAGGCTACTTCTTGTCCGCAGCCGGCGCGGCGGTGCCCGCCTTGGCGGTCTTGATGCATTCGGAGCGGAATTTCTTGCGCTCCTTGCCGTGCAGGCCCTTGGCGTCGGCCTGCTTGGAGCATTCGAGCGACTCGGCCGAGCGCTCCTTCGGGGCTTTCTTGTCGGCGGTAGCGGCAGGTTCGGTCTTGGTGGCCGGTGCAGCCGTCTGCGCGAAGGCGGTGCCGCCGGCGAGCAGGGAGGCGAGGGCGACGGCGGCGAGGCGAGAGGCGAGGGTCATGGTGTTACACTCATCTTGCGAGAATTGCGAAGGACTGCGAACGTCGGCTCGCATTGCTGAACGCGACATGAATAATCTGAACGGCGCCGTTACTATATTTTGGCGGCCGGGAGCCATCGCTTCCTTGTCGCAAATGGCCGGCACGCTAGGATAGCAAGTCTTGTTTCACTTCCCCTCGGGGGAAGACCAAGGAGGAGACCTAAGGATGACCATTCAATCAAAAATGCTTTGCGCGATTGCGTTGTCGGGATTTGCTGCGTTGGCGGTATCGGCGCCAGCGCAGGCGCTGACGTCGCAGGAGTGCAGCGCCAAATACCAGGCGGCCAAGAAGGACGGCTCGCTCGGCACCATGAAGTGGAATGACTTCCGCAAGGCCCAGTGCGGCGCGGATGCAACGCCGGCTGCTGCGGCACCGGCTGCTCCTGCACCGACCGCGGCTGCGCCCGCTGCTCCCGCCGAGCCGAAGCAGGCCAAGAAGGAGGCGGCCCCGGCCGCCGCGCCGACCCTGCCGGCGGGACCTGCGATCTATCCGAACGCGATCGATCCGAAATATGCCAAGGAGACCCCGGGCAAGGGGCGCTTGCACACCTGCGTCGACCAGTACAACGCCAACAAGACCACCAACGGCAACGGCGGCATGAAGTGGATCCAGAAGGGCGGCGGCTACTACAGCGAATGCAACAAGAAGCTGAAGGGCGCCGCCTGAGCTTCGAGCTGATGCGAAGGCCGGAGCAACGCTCCGGCCTTTTTGCCTAATCCAGCAGTTTTTCGGCCGACTTCGCCACCAGTTGCGATCGCTTGCGCGGGCCGCGCTCGACGAACAACAGGCTCTGGCCGAAGATAAAGCAATAGAACAGGAAGGCCTGCGCCTCGGCCTCCTCGGGCGCAAGCCCGGTCGCGCGATAGAGCTCGGCCACGTGCTTGAGCCGCGCTGCGTCCACGCTCGCCACGGCGGCCGCGGCGTTCTCGTCGGAGCGGGCCCATTGCCGGATCGCGAGCTCGATCGCCATGGCTTCCGGATTGAGCCGCTCGGAATAGAGCTGGATCACCGCCTTCAGCCGTTCGCGGGGTTGTTGGCCATCGAGGCGCGTCTGCTGCGCGATCGACGCGGCCCGCCCCTGGCGCCAGCGCTGCAGCATGGCTTCGAGCAGCGCGGCGCGGTCGGCGAAGCGGCGGTAGAAGCCGCCCTTGGTGACGCCGAGATTCTTGGCGAGCACCTCGACCCTGACACCCTCGACCCCCGAGCGGGCGAGCTCGGCAAACCCCGCCTCGACCCAGACATCGCCCTTGCCGTCGCTCATGAAAGAAGCCTCCCGAACTCTTGATACGGTGCCGTATTGCTAACGCGTCTCGTGCCTGATACGCTACCGTATCAAGATCAATAAACAACGAGGGCGAAAAATGGCGATGGAGCAGGAGGCGACCTATCGCGGCACGGTCTATCCGTGGCAATGCGATCATGTCGGCCACATGAACATCATGTGGTATGTCGGCAAATTCGACGAAGCCAACTGGAACCTGTTCGCCCGCCTCGGCCTGACGCCGAGCTATTTGCGCTCCTCCGGCCGCGGCATGGCCGCCGTGCAGCAGAACATCGCCTACAGGCGCGAGCTGCTCGCCGGCGACATCGTCGAGATCCGCAGCCATCTGCTCGAGGTCCGCGACAAGTCGATCCGCTTCCGGCACGACATGACGAATGCCGAGACCGGCGAGATCGCCGCAACTTGCGAGATCACCGGCGTGCACATGGATCGGAGCCAGCGCAAATCGGCACCGTTCGCGGATGCCATCCGGGAGATCGCTTTGCACCATCTCGCCGATCCGGCCGAGGCCTGAACCATGGCCGCGTTCGAGCCGAAGAACCCGGGCTATCGCGCGGCGGCGATCGCAATGTTCGACGGCCAGCCGGCGATGCACACGCTCGGCATCGTGATCGTCCGCCTTGCACCGGGCGAGGCCGAGCTGGCGATGCTGCATTCGCCTGATCTCACGCAGCAGAACGGTTTTGTCCATGCCGGCATCATCACGGCAGGCCTCGACAATGCCTGCGGCGTTGCCGCCTTTACCCTGATGCCGCGCGAGGCCGACATCCTTACCGTCGAGTTCAAGACGACCCTGCTGGCACCCGCTCGCGGCGAACGGTTCGTGTTTAGGGCGGAGGTGGTCAAGCCCGGCCGCACGTTGACCTTCTGCGAGGCCAAGGCGTTTGCCGAGCACGAGGGCAACACCACGCTGATCGCCACGATGACCGGGACGTTGATGGCGATGGTGCCGCGCATTGCTGCTTCGCACGAGCCGCGCCCGTCTCGTGCATAGCTGCGATTGACAAGCCTGCCGGCGCATCCCTTGATGCGCTGGTCATGCTTGCGAGTCTCGGCCTCATCCTGCTGTGCCAATTGATCGGCGAAGCCGTCGTGCGCGGCCTCGGGCTGCCCTTGCCGGGACCTGTGCTCGGCCTGCTGCTGCTCCTCGTCCTGCTGCTTGCGCGGGATCGCTTCGCGATGCTTGCATACGGGCCGCTGCGCAACGACGGCGTGGAAACCGCAAGCAAGGGCCTGCTGGCACATCTGTCGCTGTTGTTCGTGCCGGCCGCCGTCGGCGTCGTGCAGAAGCTCGACCTGCTCGCCTCCCATGGCATCGCCATCGTCCTCGTGCTTGCGCTCTCCGTGGTCGTCACGCTGCTCGCGACGGTGCTGACCTTCCGCCTCGTCAGCCGCCTGTTGAAGCAGCAGGACGCACGATGAACGACAATCCGTTCTCGCTCTGGGTCTATCTCTCGCAGTCGCCGCTGCTGTGGCTGACCGTGACGCTGCTGGTCTATGCGGCGACGGATGCGGTGTCGCTGGCGACGCGGCGCCATCCGCTCGCCAATCCCGTGCTGCACGCGATGTGGATCATCGGCGCGTTCCTGCTCGCAACCGGCACGTCCTATACGAGCTATTTCGCGGGCGCGCAGTTCGTGCACTTCCTGCTGGGGCCTGCCACCGTCGCGCTCGCGGTGCCGCTCTATGAGAACCGCAGGCGCGTCGTGTCATCCATCGTGCCGATGCTGGTGGCGCTGCTCGCGGGATCGGTCACGGCGGTGGTGTCGGTGGTGCTGCTGGCCGAGCTTGCCGGCCTGCCGCGCGACGTGGTGCTGTCGCTGGCGCCGAAATCGGTCACCGCCGGCGTCGCCATGGGCATCGCCGAATCCCTGCACGCCGATCCCTCGCTGGCGGCGGTGGCGGTGATCCTCACCGGCATCATGGGCGCGATCATCGTGACGCCGCTGATGAACCGCACCGGCATCACCGATTACCGGGCGCGCGGCTTCGCCGCCGGCCTTGCCGCGCATGGCATCGGCACCGCGCGCGCGTTCCAGGTCGACGAGATTGCCGGCGTCTTCTCCGGCATCGCCATGAGTTTCAACGCCTTGGTGACCTCGTTCCTGGTCCCCCTGGCGGTCACGCTGCTGGTGCGATGACATCGCCGCCGCGACACTCTATATGACGAGTAACAATTCCCGGTCCCGACCGTATTCAGGGAGATGGGACCAAAACGGGACGAGATATGGCTGGATTTGAGACTAAGGGCCTTGCGCCGACGCGGCGCGCGGCGTTGACGTTGATCGGGGCGGGCGCCCTCGCACTGACGGGCGCCTCGGCGCGCGCGGCGACCGACGACAACGAGGTGCTGACCGAAGCCAAGGTGCTGCGCGATCCCGACACGCCCGTCGCCGGCAATCCCAACGGCAACGTCACCATCGTCGAATGGTCCGACTACAATTGCCCCTATTGCCGCAAGCTCGAGCCCGAGCTGCGCCAGGTCGTCCAGGACGACGGCAAGGTGCGGCTGGTGATGAAGGATTGGCCGATCCTCGGGCCGGTCTCCGTCACCGCGGCGCGGACCGCTCTCGCGGCAAAATTCCAGGACAAATACCATCAGGCCCATGACGCCTTGATGGGCGTCAGCTCGCGCCTGACCGAGCCGCGCATCAACGAGCTGCTCGCCGCCGCCGGCGTCGACATGGATCGCCTGAAGCGCGATCTCGCCGGCCATGGCAGCGATATCGACGCCCTGCTCAAGCGCAACAACGAGCAGGCCGAAGCCTTCGGTTTCAGCGGAACCCCGTCTTTCATCGTCGGCAAGTACCGCGTCCCCGGCGTGCTCAGCATGACCGAGTTCGAGCAGGTCATCGCCGATGCCCGCAAGGCCAAGATGAACTGAGGCGCATCGGTCGTAGCCAACGCAAAGGCGCCGCCGCGGAGCTCGCGACGGCGCCTCGTTCATGATACGGCGTCGTTACTTCGACGAGATCCGGACCCAGTCCTTGTGCGCGCGGTCGCGCAGCGCGTCCCAATCCGCCTTCGCGACGTCCCAATTCACGATGGTGCGATTGGTGGTCGCGACCTCGCCATTGGCGACGGACGACGTCTGCATGGAGTCATAGACATACACGCCGCCGGCAAGCAGCAGCGCGCCAAGGATCATTCCGAAAAAAGTCTGCATTTGCGAACCTCCGGTGGGCCGGCAATAACGTCGGCACGCAGTGATGGTTCCGCGGCAGTGCGGCGCGGATAAGGACGGGTTGTTCACCCCGCATTCAGCCACTGCGCCAGCTCCGCGTTGATCTCGCGCGGATAGGTGTGGCTGAGGTCGTCGATCTCGCGATAGGTGACATCAGCGCCAGCCGCTGCGAGCGCGGCCTGGGTCTGGCGCGCGGTCTGCACCGGAAACATCCAGTCGAGCTTGCCGTGGGTGATGAAGATGGGCAGACCTTGCAAGCGCGCGGCGTCCGCCATCTCCGCCATCAGCGGATGGAAGGTTGCGGAGACCGGCGCCAGATGGGTGAAGGGCGAGGCGCCGTCGAGGCCAGTAACGTAGCTGAAGGTGCCGCCGTCGCTCATGCCGGTCAGCAGCATGCGCGAGGTGTCGATGCTCCAGCGGCTGCGCACGGTTTCGAGGATGCGCATGAGATTGGGCGTATCGGCATCATCGCCCATCAGCGCCCAGGTTGGACCGGTCGCGGTTGGCGCCACCAAGATCGCGCCAAGGCTGCGGGCGTCGCGCAACCAGCTCCACAGGAAACCGCGTCCGTTGCCGCTGCCGCCATGCAGCGCCATCACCAGCGGCATGGCGCGCTCGGGCGTATAGTACTCAGGCACATAGACCGAGAAGCCGCCGCGGCTGCCGGGTTCGTTGTGATCGTGGAAGATGCCGGTATTTTCGCTCGCGCCGACTTCGAGCCGCGACAACAGATCCGCATTTTCGCGATTGGCGGTGTTGAGGAAGAAGCTGCTTACGGGAGGAAATTGCATCGCCAGGGGATAAAGCGCCTCCTGCGCGCGCGGCACGTGGCGCAGCGCGCGGAAGACAGCGACGAGATCGCCATTGCCGCGCTCGACCTCGCGGATCCCGGCAAAGGCGGCGAGCGTCTCGCCGCAGGCGCGATCGAGCCGCTCGCGGAGGCCCGCGAATTGCTCCGGCCACTCTCCAATAGCCGCGTGTGCCGTTTGCAGCGCCTCATCCGGTGCGCCGATCGCGTTCATCACGGTAGCGAACGCCGGCGGATGCAGATGGCGTTGGAAGAAGCCGAGCGCTTCCAGCGCATTGAGCAGCGGCGGCAGCACGGCCACGATGTCGTCGATCACGGCCTCGCTCATCGCGGCTTCCTTCAGCGTGGGATCAATGCAGCTTCGGTGCCTTCAAGAGCTTGAAGCGATCGGTGGAGGTCACCGTGACGTCGAAGGTGACGCCTTGGTGGTACACGGTCAGCGGCACGTCGACGCCGGCGGCGCCGAGCGCCCACATCTTCTTGTAGAAGGCGGTCTGGCTCGTGACCTTGTCCCCGTTCACGGCGAGGATGATATCGTCGGTCTTGAGTTCGGCGCGCGCGGCAGGACCGTTGGGGGAGATCCCGATCACGACCACGCGGTTGTCGATCTCGGTCGAGTAGAGCCCGAGCCAGGGTCGCGCCGGCTTGTTGACGCGACCGAACTTGCGCAGATCGTCCAGGATCGGCTTCAAGAGGTCGATCGGCACGACCATGTTGACGTGCTCGGCCTTGCCGTCGCGCTCGCGCTCCAGCTGAAGCGAGCCGATGCCGATCAGCTCGCCGCGCTCGTTGAGCAGCGCCGTGCCGCCCCAGTTCGGATGCGCGGGATAGGTGAAGACGGCTTCGTCCAGCAGATATTCCCAATAGCCGGCGAATTCCTGCTTGGCCACGATCTGGCTCGCGACCGAGCGCGTGCGACCGCCGGCGCCGCCGACCACGACGCGGTCGCCGATCGCGGTTTCCGCCGAACTGCCGAGCGGCAACGGTTCGACGTCGAGCTCACCGAGGGCTTGCACCAGGCCGAAGCCGGTTTCGGAATCGAAACCGAGCGCGTGGCCTTCGACCACCCGCCCATCGCCGAGGTGCAGCCACACCGATTCCGCCTCGGTGATGAGATAGCCGATGGTGAGCACCAGTCCGTGATCGATCACGACGCCGTTGCCGGCGCGTTCGGTGCCCAGCGTCTCGGCGCTGAAGGCGTCCGGCGGGACGATGGCGTGCAGGCCGACGACGGATGCGAGCGCGCGGTCAAGATCGAAACCGTAGTCGCTCGCACGCGGCTGATTGGCCGGCGGCACTCTCCATTCGGTCAAAGCGGGCATGGAGTTCTCCTGGCTGAGTGCATCGCTCCGAGATTGCTGCAGAGCGACGCGCGAAGCACGCATAATTTAGGCCGGGGCAGGCCGTCTTGAAAGCCTCGTTCCCAACTATTCGTGAGAACGCCGCGTGAAATCTTTGAAAGGCATGGAAACACCTCGTGCACGAACGGGACGCGCCCCTCAATCCGGCATGCGCCGCATGGCTGGTGTCCGGCGAGGTGCTAGGCGCCGTACCATGAAGCTGCTAACCATTACCGCTTCGTTTGACCAAGGGATCACGGATCGAAGCATGGACAACCGCAGCGATATCTGGCGTGGCGTCGACACGATCAAGGGGCGTTTCATCGACCTCAGCGACAAGGTCTGGGGCATGCCCGAGGTGTGCTACACTGAGGCGCGGTCCGCCGCCGAGCATCTTGCCGAGCTGCGTCATCAGGGTTTCCGCATCACCGAGAACGTCGCCGGCATTCCGACCGCGGTGATGGGCGAGTGGGGCGAGGGCGGTCCGGTCATCGCATTCATGGGCGAATATGACGCCCTTCCCGGTCTCAGCCAGGAAGCGGGTGTCGCCGAGCATCGTCCGATCGAAGCCGGCGGGCACGGCCATGGCTGTGGTCACAATCTGCTCGGTTCCGCCGCGCTGCTCGCCGCGACCGCGGTGAAGGACTGGCTTGCCGAAAACAAGGTGCCTGGTCGCGTGCGCTATTATGGCTGCCCGGCCGAAGAAGGCGGCGCCGCAAAGGCGTTCATGGTGCGCTCCGGCGCGTTCGCGGACGCCGACATCGCCATCACCTGGCATCCGCACAGCTTCTGGGAGGTCGCGGTGACGCCGTCGCTCGCCAACACGCGCGCGGATTTCATCTTCACCGGTCGCACCTCGCATGCCGCGGCCTCGCCGCATCTCGGCCGCTCCGCGCTCGATGCGGTGGAGTTGATGAATGTCGGCGTGAACTACATGCGCGAGCACATGCCGAGCGATGCGCGGGTGCATTACGCGCTGCTCGACACCGGCGGCATTGCGCCGAACGTGGTCCAGGCCCATGCGCGGGTGCGCTATTCGATCCGCGCCCGTGACCTTCCCGGCATGAACGAGCTGGTCGGACGTGTGAGCAAGATCGCCGAGGGCGCGGCGCTGATGACCGAGACCAAGGTCGAGATGAAGATCATCTCCGCGGTCTCCAACATCCTGCCGAACACGCCGCTGGAGCAGGCGCTGCACCGGGTCATGGAAGAGCTCGGACCGCCGCATTTCGACGATGCCGACAAGGGTTTTGCCAGCCAGATCCGCGCGACCTTGAGCGACAAGGATATCGCGTCGGTCTATTACGCGATCGGCATGGAGCAGACCGATCGGCCGCTGGCCGACTTCCTGGTGCCGCTCGATGCCAAGCGCAACCCGCTGGTCGGCTCGACCGACGTCGGCGACGTCAGCTGGGTGGTGCCGACCGCGCAGGTTCACGCCCCCACGGTTGCAATCGGAACGCCGTTCCACACCTGGCAGGTGGTGGCGCAGGGCAAGAGCCCGCATGCCCACAAGGCCATGGTGCAAGCCGCCAAGGCGATGGCCGGTCTCGGCATCAAGGCGCTGACCGATCCGGAACTGATCAAGTCGGCCAAGGCCGACCTGAAGAAGCGGACGGCCAAGACGCCGTATGTCTGCCCGCTGCCGGATCACGTCGAGCCGCCGCTGGACATGTCCGTCGCATAGAATTTCGCCTCCATACTTCGTCTGATGCTGCGAACAAATTTTCCGCAGTGCAGCGTGCAATCCAGCATGTTTTGATGCTGGATTGCCGAACGGATGGGCTGCAGAACACAGTTTTGCCCAACAGACAGCCAGAAGACCGTTTGCATACACACGGTCCCAGTTGACGCGCCCCCCATTCGGTGTGCCATCTACTGCCAGCCAATTGGGCGGCCAGCTTTCACGGCCGTCCTCATCACGATGGGAACCAGACGGGGGACAACCATGCTGGATAAGGAACTGCGTTCGATGATCGGCGAGGTGAAGGATGGGCGGATGGATCGCCGCGCTTTCATCACGCGCATGGCCGCGGTCGGTCTCACCGCCCCGCTGGCCAACCAGATCCTCGCGCTCGGCGGCGTCGCCATGGCCGAGGGTGCCTCGACCTACAAGCCGACCAAGCGTGGTGGCGGTGGTGCGCTGAAGCTGCTGTGGTGGCAGGGCCCGACCTTGCTCAATCCGCATTTCGCCACCGGCACCAAGGACCAGGACGGTGCGCGCTTGTTCTATGAGCCGCTCGCCTGTTGGGATCCCGACGGCAACATGAAGCTGGTTCTCGCCGCCGAAATTCCCTCGATCCAGAACGGCGGCCTGGCCGCCGACGGCAAGTCGGTGACCTGGAAGCTCAAGCCCGGCGTGAAATGGCACGACGGCACGCCGTTCACGGCCGACGACGTCGTGTTCAATTGGGAATACGCCAAGGATCCGGCGACCTCCGCCCTGACGATCGCGACGCTCCGCGACATCACCGTCGAGAAGGTAGATAACCTCACGGTCCGCATCCTCTTCAACAAGCCGACGCCGTTCTGGGCCGACGCCTTCGTCGGGGCGCCCAACACCATCATCCCGAAACATCTGTTCAAGGACTACATGGGGTCCAAATCGCGGGAGGCGCCGACCAACCTCTCGCCGGTCGGCACCGGCCCCTACAAGTTCGTCGAGTTCAAGCCGGGCGATCTCGTCCGCGGCGTGCTCAACCCCGATTACCACATGCCGAACCGCCCCTATTTCGACAGCGTCGAGATGAAGGGCGGCGGTGACGCCGTCTCGGCCGCGCGCGCGGTGATCCAGACCGGCGAGTACGATTTCGGCTGGAACATCCAGGTCGAGGACGACGTGCTGTTGCGTCTGGAGAAGGGCGGCAAGGGCAAGACTGTCTATGCTGTCGGTGGCGACACCGAGTTCATCGCACTGAACTTCACCGATCCCAACACCGAGGTCGATGGTGAACGCTCTTCGATCAAGACCAAGCACCCGCTGTTCTCGGATCCGGCGGTGCGCAAGGCGCTGTCGCTGCTGATCGATCGCGAGTCGGTCAAGAAGGCGATCTACGGTCGCGCCGGCCGCACCACGGCCAACTTCCTCAACGGTCCCGAAAAGTTCGTCTCCAAGAACACCACGTGGGAGTTCAGCATCGAGAAGGCCTCGAAGATCCTCGACGAGGCCGGCTGGAAGCCGGGCGCCGACGGCATCCGCGAGAAGGACGGCAAGAAGCTGAAGCTGCTGTACCAGACCGCGATCAACGGTCCGCGCCAGAAGACCCAGGCGATCGTCAAGCAGGCCTGCCAGAAGGCGGGCATCGACGTCGAGCTGAAATCGGTCGTCGCCTCCGTGTTCTTCTCGTCCGACGTCGGCAATCCCGATACCTATTCCAAGTTCTACGCCGACATGGAGATGTTCCAGATTCCGCTGAGCCAGCCCGATCCGTCGCAGCACATGCGCCGCTATCTCTCGACCCTCGTCGCCACCAAGGAGAACAAGTGGCAGGGCACCAACTTCCCGCGCTGGGTCAACAAGGAGTACGACGCAACCATCCAGGCTGCGGACGGCGAGATGGATCCGGTCAAGCGCGCTGCGCTCTACATCAAGGCCAACGACCTGATGTACCAGGACACCGTGTTCATCCCGGTGCAGCATCGCCTCAAGGTCGAGGCAGCGGCCAACAATCTGCGCCCGGTCGTGTCCGGCTGGGCCAACGAAACCGACAATCTGTTCGACTGGTACCGCGAGGAATGATCCCCCAACTCTAGACGGGGCCTTCCCTCATGAGCCAATACGTCCTGCGTCGCCTGATGATCGCGATTCCGAGCCTGCTCGGAATCTCGGTCGTGCTGTTCGTCGTGCTCGCGCTCGCGCCCGGCGATCCGTTCTCCGAGCTGGCGACCAACCCGAACGTGCCGCCCGAGGTGCAGGCGGCGCTCCGGGCCAAGTTCGGCCTCGACGATCCGATCCACCTTCGTTACCTGCACTGGCTCAACGCCATGCTGCACGGCGACTGGGGCTTCTCCTTCGTCAGCCGGATGAACGTCGACACGCTCATCCTGCAGCGCCTGCCGGCCACGCTCTACGTGATCGGCTCGGCGCAGATCCTGGCGCTGCTGATCGCGATTCCGGTCGGCGTCTATGCCGCCACGAAGCCGTATTCGCTGTTCGACCAGATCGCCAACACGCTCGCCTTCGTCGGCTTCTCGCTGCCGACGTTCTTCACCGGCATCCTGTTCATCCTGATCTTCTCGGTCACGCTGGACTGGCTGCCGTTCGTCTACACCACCGACATCAAGGGCACCGGCATCCACTGGGTGCTGGAGATGATCCGTCAGGCGATCATGCCGGTGGCGGTGCTCGGCCTGTTCCAGGCGGCGTCGATGACGCGTTTCGTGCGCTCGGCGATGCTGGACGTGATCCGGCTCGACTACGTCACCACCGCCCGCGCCAAGGGGCTCGGGCAGGCCAAGGTCATCGTCAAGCATGTCATGCGCAACGCCATGATTCCGGTCGTGACGTTGATCGCGCTGCAGATGCCCGCGGTGTTCGGCGGCGCCATCGTCACCGAGCAGATCTTCCGCATTCCCGGCATCGGCTCGCTGCTGATCTCCTCCATCCTTTCGAACGACACGCCGGTGGTGATGGCCGTCACCTTCGTCTTTGCGTGTCTCGTCGTGCTGTTCAATCTCATCGCGGACGTGCTTTATGGCTGGCTTGACCCTCGCATCTCCCTCCGCTGAGCGGCGCGTCTACTCGCCCTGGCGCGAGACGTGGCGGCGCTATAGCCGCCACAAGCTTGCCGTGGTCAGCGCGTTCCTGCTGCTCGTTCTGATCCTGGCAGTCGTGCTCGGCCCCTTCATCTGGCGGGTCAAGATCGACGACATCGACATCGTCGCAGGCATGCAGGGGCCCTCGCCGGCGCATCCCTTCGGCACCGACGATCTCGGACAGGACATCCTCGCCCGCATGATCTATGGCGGGCGCATCTCGCTCGCGGTCGGCCTCGCCGCGATGCTGGTCTCGGTCTTCGTCGGTGTGCTGATCGGCGCGCTCGCCGGCATGTCGCGCGGTGCGCTCGGTCACGGGTTGATGTGGCTTACCGATCTGTTCCTGTCGCTGCCGCAATTGCCGCTGCTGCTGCTGCTGATCTACCTCTTCCGCGACGGTCTGAAGGCCGCGTTCGGTCCGGAGGGCGGCATCTTCATCCTGATTGTGCTCGTGATCGGCGGCCTCCGCTGGATGCCGGTGGCGCGGCTCGTGCGCGCCCAGTTCCTGTCGATCCGCGAGAAGGAATTCGTCGAGGCCGCGCGAGCGCTCGGGGCGAGCCCGGTGCGGCAGGTGGTACGTCACATCCTGCCCAATGCGCTCGGTCCGGTGATCATCGCCGGCACCATCGACGTCGCCGCCGCCATCATCGCGGAATCGACGCTGTCCTTCCTCGGCCTCGGCTTCCCGCCCGACACGCCGACCTGGGGCCGGCTGCTGTATGACGCAAAGGACTTTCTCGACATCGGCCCGCACTGGGCGCTGTTTCCGGGCGGCGCGATCTTCATCGCGGTGGTCGCCATCAACTTCATCGGCGACGGCCTGCGTGACGCGCTCGATGCGCGACGGGTGATCTGATGGCGCCGCTGCTCGAGATCAAGGGACTGAAGACCCACTTCCCCACGGACGACGGCATCCTCCAGGCCGTCGACGGCGTCGACATCTCCATCAACCGGGGCGAGACGCTCTGCGTGGTCGGCGAATCCGGCTGCGGCAAGACCGTCACCGCGATGTCGATCCTGAAGCTGATCGCGATGCCGCCGGGCCGCATCGCGGCGGGTCAGATCATCTTCGAGGGTCGCGACCTCGTGCCGCTGACCAGCAACGAGCTCGACGAGATCAGGGCCAAGGAGATCGGCTTCATCTTCCAGGAGCCGATGACCTCGCTCAACCCGGTGCTCACCGTCGGCGAGCAGATCGCCGAGAGCCTGCGCCGCCACGAGGCCGTGACCAGGAAGCAGGCGCTCGATCGCACCATCGAGATGCTGAAGCTGGTGCAGATCCCCAACGCCGAAGGCCGCGTGCACAATTATCCGCACCAGTTCTCCGGCGGCATGCGCCAGCGCGTGATGATCGCGATGGCGCTCGCCTGCAAGCCGAAGCTGATCATCGCCGACGAGCCCACCACTGCGCTCGACGTGACCATCCAGGCCCAGATCCTGGACCTGCTCCAGGACATGAAGGAGCGCTTCGGCATGGCGGTGATGCTGATCACCCATGCCATGGGCGTCGTCGCCGAAACCGCGCAGCGCGTCGTCGTGATGTATGCCGGCAAGGTGGTCGAAGAAGCGCCGGTCGATGATCTCTTCGGCAATCCCGGCCATCCCTATACGCAAGGGTTGATTCGCTCGATCCCGCGCATCGACCTCGACAGCGAGCACAAGACGCGGCTCGAGGCGATCGGCGGCTCGGTGCCGATCCTGATCAATCCGCCGGTCGGCTGCCGCTTTGCGCCGCGCTGCAAGTTCGCCATGAACGTCTGCACCGAGAAGGAGCCGCTGCTGCGCGAGATCGCACCTGGCCATCGCATGGCCTGTCATCTCGGCGATACAAACCTGGGAGGCGCGGCATGAGCGAACCCTTGCTGCAAGTCTCCAACCTGAAGAAGCACTTCCCCGTGTTCGGCGGCCTGCTGTCGCGCCAGGTTGGCACCGTCTATGCGGTCGACGGCGTGTCGTTCTCGGTCAATCGCGGCGAGACGCTCGGTCTTGTCGGCGAATCCGGCTGCGGCAAGTCGACGACGGGGCGCTGCGTGCTGCGCCTGATCGAGCCGACCGACGGCGAGGTCACTTTCGACGGCCAGGACGTGCGCAGCCTCGGCGGCAACGATCTGCGCGCGATGCGGCGCAACATGCAGCTGGTGTTCCAGGATCCGTTTGCCTCGCTCAATCCGCGCATGACGGTCGGCGCGATCCTCGGCGAGGCCTTCACCATCCATAACCTTGCGACTTCCGCCAAAGAGCGCGAGGAGCGCGTCGCGGGCCTGCTGGTCAAGGTCGGGCTCAAGGCCGAGCATATGCGGCGCTATCCGCACGAGTTCTCCGGCGGCCAGCGCCAGCGCATCGTGATCGCGCGCGCGCTGGCGGTCGAGCCGAAGCTGATCGTCTGCGACGAGCCGGTATCGGCGCTCGACGTGTCGATCCAGGCCCAGGTCATCAATCTGCTGGAAGACCTCCAGGCCGAGCTGAACCTCACCTATCTCTTCGTGGCGCACGACCTCTCGGTGGTCGAGCACATTTCCGACCGCGTCGCGGTGATGTATCTCGGCCGGATCGTCGAGCTGGCGAAAGCGAGCGATCTCTATCGCAACCCGCAGCACCCCTACACCAGGGCGTTGCTGTCGGCGGTGCCGGTGCCCGATCCAAAACTCAAGCGCGAGCGCATCTGCCTCAAGGGCGACGTGCCGAGCCCGATGAAGCCGCCGTCGGGCTGTCACTTCCACACCCGCTGCCCGATCGCCCAGCCGCGCTGCGCGGAAAGCGCGCCCGTGCTGAAGGAAGGTGCGGGCGGGCATTTCGTGGCGTGTCATCTGGCTTGAGGCTCCGAAAGCGAGTTCAGAACCTGTAGGGTGGGCAAAGCGAAGCGTGCCCACGATTCTGAAGACGTGGGCACGGCGCTGTCGCGCCTTTGCCCACCCAACGCACTTCCATCTTAGTCGAGAGGCACGCCGTACTCCGACAGCGCCTGCCTGAAGGTCTCCACGGAGTTGTGCTGATGCGCGAACAGGCCCGCCTCACGCGCGCCGGCGACGTTGGCTGCGAGATCGTCGACGAACAGGGCGGTCTGCGGCCTCACGCCGAGCTCCGAGAGGCAGAGGCGATAGCAGTGCGGGTCCGGCTTGGCCGTCTTGAATTGCGCCGAGGTGTAGATCCGGGCGTCGAACAGCGGGCGCAATTCCGGCAGCAGCGTGTCGATGTGGTCGGCAACCAGCGTGGTATTGTTGGTCAGCACCGCGATATCGACGGTCTTTCGTAGGCTTCCGGCAATGTTCAGCATCGCGCGATCGGCCTGCATTGATCGACGCCGGGCCTCCACCCACTCATCGAGAGAGAGGGGATAGCCGATGCGTTCGCCAAAACCTCGCAGATAGTCGGCGGCCTCGAGCGCGCCGGAATCGCCGAGCAGCTCGAATCCGCTGTCCCAGATCGCCTCATGGATGAACGCGCTGGTCGTCCCCGCGAGCTCCGCCAGATAGGCGACGCGCGTCGCCCTGTCGTAGTCGCAGAGGACATTGTCCATGTCGAAGAGGACGAGCTTGATGGCATCAGTCACGGCGACGCTCGCGCATTGGCCGAACATCCGGCCCTGGCGTGAGTCATATCCCGCCGGAACGCGGGCGACAAATCAGGTGCTGGCTAGGGCTGCGATGCGCGCCGCCGCGCCAGTTGATGCAGCACCGTGTCGACGGCCGGCACCGCTCCGGTCTCGCGCAGCCACGTGTCGGCCAATTCCCTCAATTCGCCCGGCGTCAGGCCGAACTTGCGACGGAACGCGCGGATGAAGGTGGAATCGCTGCTGAAGCGCATGTCGACGGCGAGATCGATCAGACGGCCGTCCTGCGCGGATGGCGATATCAAGCGCCGAAACGCGAGATTGAGCCGCTGCTCCCGCACATAATGCGCAAGCCCGCCCTCGGCCTCGAACAGCCGGTAGAGGGTCGCGCGCGAGATATGGAAGTGGCGGCAGAGCTCTTCGCTGGTGAGCGCATCGGTTTCGAGATTGTTCGCGATGCGGCGCTTGATCATCGTGAGGTAGAGGTGCCGCTCGGCGCGCTCAAGGCCCGCGACGATCTCGGCCGTCCCGCCGGCGGCGGCCGCCACGAGATCGGCGATCGCCTCGACGGTGGCTTCGGCATGGCCGATCGCGGTGTCCGTCCCGGGCTCGGACGGCAGGGCAAGCGCGGCGTAGTGGCTGGCGAGCAGGCGTGCATGAGGGTGATCCGACGGCAGCAGGGTTGCCGTCGCCGCATCCGGATGGGCAAGCCGAGGCGCCAAAATCGCGCGTTGCAGCACGATCGACATCAGATGGGTGCGGCCGCCCGCGGCGCGCAGCGCGGTCCGGTTTGGCTGCGCCATGTCGATGAGAACGATGTCGCCGGGCCGCAGCGTGACCTCGCGCCGGCCCGAGCTGAACTGCATCTCGCCCTCGACGCAGAGGGTGATCTGAAAATGATCCATGACGCCGCGGGCGACGTGCGCGGGCGTGCGGTCATAGTCCTGGTCGGTGGCACGCGTGTCGATCAGCAGGGCGTTGCGGGTCATCCTCGTCACCGTAGTGACATGGAAGTCGTCCTCCGCGGTGCGCGGAATGACCTCACAAATGTCGACCGTCATGGCCCGCAACTGCGCGAGCGCCTCCGGACCGCGCCCGGGATTGTCCGCCGCCGTGCTTCCGTTCAACGCAGTCCCGTCCACATCC
Source organism: Bradyrhizobium shewense (assembly GCF_900094605.1). Classification (GTDB taxonomy): domain Bacteria; phylum Pseudomonadota; class Alphaproteobacteria; order Rhizobiales; family Xanthobacteraceae; genus Bradyrhizobium; species Bradyrhizobium shewense. The sequence goes on from NZ_FMAI01000010.1 coordinate 231,211, forward strand.
CCTCGCGATGCGGAAGACCGCATGCAACTGATTTCTCGAGATCGGCGGCAAGCCAATGTCGGGTCTGGATGTAGCCATTCGGAAATCGGTGCGCAAGCGAGGTCGAGGTGGATTCCGTCACGCGGTCTTCGCGGGCCAAGGCACGACCTGTCCGGACATCACCAGCCGATCGCGGCCGCTGTCCTTCGCGGCATAGAGCGCACGGTCGGCCGCGGCGACCAGCGTGCTGAAGTCCGTGGAGGTCAGAGACGGAAGTCCGGTTGCGGCGCCGACGCTTACCGTGACCAGCCGGGAGGGCGGATTCTGCGCATGCAGCATGGCAAGATCGTGCAGCGCCTGGCGAACCGCTTCCGCGACCTCCACGCAGCCATCCGGACCTGTGTTCGGCAACAACACGGCGAATTCCTCGCCGCCGTAGCGCGCCGCGAGGTCGGCGGGACGCCTGGCCTGGGTGGACAGGATCCGGCCCAGCGCGCGCAGGCACCCGTCGCCCGCCAGATGTCCGTAATGGTCGTTGAATTTCTTGAAATGATCGACGTCGATCAGCAAGAGCGAAAGCTGCGTGCCGTCGCGCCGGGCGCGCGCCCATTCGTCGGCAAGGCGTTCGTCGAATGCGCGCCGGTTGGCAAGGCCGGTGAGACCGTCGGTCCTCGCAAGCGAAGCGAGCTTGTCCTGAAGATCCTTCTGCTCGGTTATGTCGCGCACGACCGCGACGACGCCGTCGATCGCGCCGCTGTCTGATGCCACCGTCACGTGCAGCGCCGCCTCCGCCCAGATCTCCCCTTTTTCGCGATGACGCTGGCGATAGACGAACCGCGCTTCCTCGGCCTCTCCGCTCTTCAGCGCGGTGATGGCCTGAGCGACCCGTTCCATGTCGTCGGCGTGAATGCCGGCCAGGGCCGACGTGTTCAGCAGTTCCTCGGCGGTCCAGCCGGTGATGCGCACGCATGACGGAGAGACATAGAGCAGCCGGTTATCCAGCCCGATCCGGGTTACCATGTCACTGGATTGCTCGGCCAGCAGCCGGAAATTTGCCTCCTTGGCGACCAGGGCCTGCGCCATGCGCTGTCGCTGCCAGAGCTGACGGACCAGGTAGGAGCCGATCACCGCGATCAGCAGGACGAGGCCGACGACGAAAGTTATGCGCGTGGCGGCGGCGCGTCGCCAGGGAGCCAGCACGTCGTCCTGGGACTTACTCGCCAGCACCATCAGGGGATAGCGGGTGCTGCGCTGGTAGTAGCTCAGGCGCTGCACGCCATCGAGCGGCGACTTGAAATAATAGACCGCTTCGGCGGGGCGGCTTTTCCAGCCTTTGAACAAGGGCGCATTGGACAGGTCGCGTCCGATGAAGGCGCCGCTCTCGTCTCGGCTGCGTGCCAGCATGATGCCGCCATTGTTGAGCAGCGATGCCGAGCCGTTCGGCCCTAGGTCGAACCGCTCGTAGAATTTGACGAAATAGCTGACGTCGATCGTGAGCAGGGCAACGCCGGCGAAGCCGCCGTCGGGATCGTTGATCCGCCGGGACGCCGTGATGATCCACTGGCCCCCGGAGCGGCTCTTGATGGGCGGTCCGATCAGCGTGCCCGTCTCCGTGGAGTCGCGATGGCGCTGGAAATATTCCCGGTCGCTGTTGTTGAGCTTGGAAAAGTCGAGGCGCTCGGTCGTGGCAAGCCACCGGCCCGTCGCGTCATAGACGAAGATGCCGCGGATGCGGTCCGATGATTTGCGCGTCGGCAGATAGGCCTGGAGCTTCGTGATCGTGTCGGGGCCGGTCCCGTCGAGTTCGAGCCGGTGGACCAGTCCAACCAGGAGCGTATCGACCAGCTCGAACGTATCGTCCGCGTGCTGGATCAGTGAATGTGCGAGGTTGGTGACGTCGATCTCGGCGTTCCTGAGGTCGACATTGCGAGCTTCCCATTCGCGCCAGGCGCTGAGGCCCAGGATCGTCACGCAGATCAGCCCAACGAAGCCCGCCGCCCAGAGCGGAAGGCGCGTCTTGCCGAATTCGCGGCTCGTGACCATCAGGCTTGCTCCAAATCGGGGCAAACCTCTCACTTTCGTCTTAACGGCCTCTTGCAAAATCTGCAATGATTGTGCGGGGTCCGTAATCAACCGGAAGGATTGCCGACACCCTCAGGGCCGGTCGGCGGAGCCACGCTACCGCAGTGCGACAATTCCGTTCTGCCGCCTGCCGTCTCATCCCTCCAGGGTGAAGCCGACGCGCAGCGTCACCTGATAGTGGCGCACGGCGCCGTTCTCGATGTGGCCGCGCGTCTGCACCACCTCGAACCATTTCATCTCGCGGATGGTCTTGGACGCGCGGCTGATCGCGTTCTTGATCGCGTCCTCGATCGAGGTTTCGGACGATCCGACGAGGTCCAGGATCTTGTAGACATGATCACTCTCGGTTGCGGCCATGGGTCTTCCCTTGTTTCATCTTGCAGCGGACAAACGCGCTCGATGGAACGTGCATGCGAGCGCATGGCGTTGACTCTGAACGGGCGTGGGCGCTTGGGGTTCCCAGTGCCCGATGGCCCCGGAGCGGAGGCGAGAAGAATGGTTTTCAAATCGCCCGCCGGCATCGGATGCCGCGGTTGCCCGCGCGAAGACGGATGAGCTAACCTCTGCGCATGTCGTGGCATCTTCGAGTGCGGTGATGATCGGCCGTTGGACGAGGGGCACTCTGGTTGCGATCGGCCTCGGCGTGCTGCCTGCGCCTTGTATTGCGCAGGATGAGCTCGATCGCGCGCCGGCGAGCATGGCCCTGCAGGTGACGACCGATCCTTCCACCATCGAGTGTCGCCGCCTGGACACGGTCAATCCAGCCTCGCTGGTGTTCCTGCCGCTGCGCCGGACCTTCAGCGAGGATTTTGACGAGCATCCGCTGTCGAACGGACGCTGGGTCCCGCATTATGCCGGCGGCGCGGCTTGGCCGGAGGCCCGCTATTGGGGCGGCGACGGCTCCGACTTCAAGCGCAAGACCAGCGCCAATGGCGAGCAGCAGATCTACGTCGATCCGCGCTATGCCGGCCGCGCGGCCGCGCCGCTCGGGCTCGATCCATTCAGGGTGAAGGACGGCGTGCTGTCGATCATCGCCAGCCGAACGCCGCCGGAATTGAAACAGCTGCTGTTCAACAACGAGTACATCTCGGGCATCCTGACGACCCAGGGCACGTTCGCCCAGAAGCACGGATATTTCGAAATTCGGGCCAAGGTGCCGGTCGGCCATGCGGTGTGGCCGGCGTTCTGGATGCTGGCGGACGATGGCGGCTGGCCGCCGGAGGTCGACGTGCTGGAAGGCCGCGGCGAACGGCCAGGCGATCTCGTGATGACGACCCATTGGCGGATTCCCTCGACCCAGAAGATCCAGTCCTGCGGCTTCGATTTCGCGGTCGGCGACGCCTCGAGCGTATTCCACAATTACGGTGTGCTGTGGCAGGAGGATCGGCTGGTCTATTTCATCGACCGCAGGCCGGTCTCCGACATCAAGGTGCCGATCGGCTTCGACGATCCCATGTACATGATCGTCAATCTGGCGATCGGGTCGAAGTTCTTTCTCGGCGTCGGTCCCGTCGACGCGGAATCGCCGTCGAGCGTCGCATTCGAGATCGACCGGATTTCGGCCTATCAGATCGATCTGGAGCTGGCACGGAGATAGCGATGTCAGCCGATGTCTCGCGGCGCCGTTTTGCCAAGCTCACGGGCCTCGCCGCGCTGGGCGTAGCCGCAGGTGTCCGGGCCGCGGAGAATGAAAAGTCCGCTTCGACCGACCGCCACGTGCCGGCGCCGTTCCCGAAGGATTTTCTGTGGGGAACGGCGACCTCGTCCTACCAGATCGAAGGCGCGGTCGGCGAGGACGGTCGCGGCAAGTCGATCTGGGACATCTTCAGCCACATCCCCGGCAACATCGAGGACGGCTCGACCGGCGACCGGGCCAACGAGCACTATCATCGCTACAAGGAGGACGTCGCGCTGATCAGGGCGCTCGGCGTCAAGGCCTACCGTTTCTCGATCGCATGGCCGCGCGTGTTTCCGGATGGGACGGGCCAGCCCAATCCCAAGGGGCTCGATTTCTACGACCGCCTCGTCGACGAACTGCTCGCGAACGGCATCGAGCCTTACGCGACGCTCTACCATTGGGACTTGCCGCAGGCACTCCAGGACCGCGTCGGGGGCTGGTCGTCGAGCGACACGTCGAAGGCTTTTGCTGACTACGCTGCGCATGTCGCCGCGCGTCTGACCGATCGGGTGAAGAATATCTTCACCGTGAACGAGGTCGGGCGTTTCGTGAATTTCGGCTATGGCTGGGGCATCGATGCGCCCGGTCTCAAGTTGCCGACCGCGCAACTCAACCAGGCTCGCCACCACGTCGCGCTGGCGCACGGGCTTGCCGTGCAGGCGATCCGCGCCGCCGGCCGCGCCGGCACCCGCGTCGGCGCGGCCGAAAACATCGCCGCCTGCGTGCCGGCGATCGTGACGCCGGAAAACATCCGCGCCGCCGAGATCGCGACGCGCGAGCTTAATGCCGGCTTTCTCGGCGTGGTGCTGGAGGGCATATATACCGACGGTTTCCTGGCCTATGCCGGCGCGGACGCGCCGAAATTCACTGCCGAGGAATTGAAGATCATCGGCGCGCCGAACGATTTCGTCGGCCTCAATATCTACGCGCCGCAATATTACGTCACGGCTTCCGACAGCGCGCCCGGCTTCCACGTGCTGCCGTTCCCCACCTCGTTCCCGCACATGAATTCGGAATGGCTGCGGGTCGGCCCCGAAGTGATCTACTGGGCGCCGCGCCTTGCGGCAAAGATGTGGAACATCGAGAATATCTACATCAGCGAGAACGGCACCTCGTCCGAGGACAAAGTCTCTGCCGACGGCCAGGTCTACGACCTCGACCGCATCATGTTCCTGCGCAATTACCTGTCCCAGATGCAGCGCGGGACCGCCGAGGGCGTGCCGATCCGCGGCTACTTCCTCTGGAGCCTGATGGACAATTTCGAGTGGATCTTCGGCTACGGCAAGCGCTTCGGCCTCTACCGGGTCGATTTCGAGACCCAGGGTGCCGAAGCTGAGCGCGGCGTTCTATCGGGATGTGGTGGCACGGAACGCGATCGGGGGGTGAGACTGCACCCTACGGATCCAGCTCCGTATCCCAGTACAGATAGTCGAGCCAACTATCGTGCAGATAGTTCGGCGGGAACAGGCGGCCGTTGCGGTGAAGCTGGTGCACGGTCGGGGCGAAGGCGTGCTGGCGCGGAAACATCTTGGCTTGCACCGGCGTGAGATTGCCTTTGCGCAGGTTACACGGCGAGCACGCCGCGACCACGTTCTCCCAGGTGGTCTGGCCGCCTTTGCTGCGCGGGATGATGTGATCGAAGGTGAGATCTTCGGGCGAGCCGCAATATTGGCAGGCGAAGCGGTCGCGGAGGAAGACGTTGAACCGGGTGAAGGCCGGATGGGTGGTCGGCTTGACGAAGGATTTGAGCGAGACGACGCTCGGCAGCTGCATTTGCAGCGTGGGGCTATGAACCGCCTGATCGTAATGTGCGACGATGTTGACGCGATCGAGGAACACCGCCTTGATCGCGTCTTGCCACGACCAAAGAGACAGCGGGTAGTAACTCAGCGGCCGGAAGTCCGCATTCAGCACCAACACCGGCCAACTGCCTTGCGAGACATGTGCGTTCAAGTAACGCTCCCGGCCTCCAATATACGCTGCGAAGCAGCATGTACTGACATACTACATGCAGCGTGACGGGATTGTGAAGCCCGCTGAGCGACTTATTCAGGTGCAAGCAATGCGGCGCCGGGGTGGCGAAAGCGCTCAAAAAGCCGCGATTTGGGGGAGGTGCGCGGCTGGCGCGGAACTGCCGTGACCAGTGCGTCGCGGCCTGCCGCGGCAGCTACTCCCGTACCCGTTCCAGCTTCTGCAAGCACCGCGTCGCGCGCACTGCGGCCGGCATCTCCTCGTCGGGAAAGCTGGTGTCCCAGTTGGTGACGCCGACCTCGCCGACATAGATGTCGCCCCTGGAATCCAGCGCGATGCCGTGGGGCGCCAGGAACTTTCCGCTCGCAACACCCGGCCCTTCCTCGCCGCCGAGGCGTGCGATGCGCTTGCCCTTGGCGTCCACGATCGACAGCCGCGGGCCGAGATTGCGCACATTGCGGTTGATGGCAAAGCCCGGGCCGAGCTCGCCGATCACGAAAGTCGGGCTCTTGGTCCCACCGCAACAGCACAGCGCGCAGGGCCGATGTAGGTTGTTCCACTGCGTCTCGTATTTGCCCTCGCCATTGAACACCTGCACGCGGTGGTTCTCGCGGTCGGCGACATAGACCCAGCCATCTGCATCGGTGGCAATATTGTGCACGATGTTGAACTGGCCGGGATCGGTGCCGGGCTCGCCCCAGCTCTTGAGCAGCTTGCCGTCCGGCGTGAATTTGTGCACGCGCGCATTGCCATAGCCGTCGGAGACGTAGATCTCGCCCTTCGGCGACAGCGCGGTGTGGGTGCAGCGGTGGAAGGGATCGCCGCTCATGAACGGCGCCGGCTTCTCGGGGATGCCGATCGTCAGCAGCACCTTGCCGTCCGTGGTGCATTTGCGCACGGTGTGGTCGCCGTCATCGGTGCAGTAGAGATTGTCGTCGGCGTCGATGTGCAGGCCGTGCGCGCGCGAGAACAGCCCTTCGCCCCAACTGCGCAGGAAACTGCCGTCGCGGTCGAGCACCACCATCGGGTGAGCACCGCGGTTGAAGACGTAGACACGGTCCTTGCTGTCGACCGCGACGGAGGCGACGTCGGTGAGCTGCCAGCCGTCGGGCAGTTTCGCGAAATTGTCGACGACGCGGTAGCGGTGCTCGCCGCTGCCGAGAATGGCTGGCATGGGTTCCCTTCCTTCAGTTGTTCCTGTCGTGCTCGTTGCATCCGCGCAATGACGAGGGGCTCAAGCAGTGCCCACCTCACGCCCCAAAATCCCTTCCTCGATCGCCTTGATCTGCAGCGCGAGATATTTCGAGTTGATCCGGCACTGCGCGAGGCTGCCGGCGATGAACCAGAGCCCGGGCTGCCTGGTGCGCGCATACATGTTGCGCAGCTCAAAACCGTCGCCAAAGCCCCAGATCGGGCCGACGCGGTCGGCGATGGCCTCGCCGAACAGCTTTCGCACCAGATATTCCTGCGGCTTGTAGCCGGTCGACAAGACGATGAGATCGGCGGGAAGGAGGGTGCCGTCCTTCATCCGTGCGCCCTCGGTGACGAAGCCCTCAATGTCGGCAAACTGCCTGAGCCTGATCTTGCCCTCGACGATCAGGTTGGAGCAGCCGACGTTGAAATAATAGCCGCCGCCGCGGGTGAGGTATTTGAACTGCCAACCGGTGCCGGCCTCGCCGAAGTCGAGCTTGAAGCCGACGCGGGAGAGGCCGTCGAGCAGCTCCTTGTCGAGCTGCTTCGATTGCTCGGTCAGCATCACATGCGTCTTCTTCGCCAGCGGCGTCGGCATCGAGGCCGCGATCAAATCATTATCCTCGAGCGTGCCTTCGTTGTAGGTCGCATAAGCGAGCTGCGCCGACGGCTCGATATTGGTGACCAGCGTGGCTGCGCGCTGTACCAGCGTCACCTCGGCGCCGCTGGAATGAAGATCCTGCGCGATGTCGTGACCGCTGTTGCCGGTGCCGATGACGATCGCGCGCTTGCCGGTCCAGCTCTCGCCATCCCCATAGCGGCTCGAATGAAGCAGCGTACCCCTGAAATTGTCGAGCGTCGGAATATCAGGAATATTGGCGATGCCGCTGACGCCGGTCGCCATGATGACATGGCGCGGATGCATGGTGCGCGTGCTGCCGTCGACGCGCCGCAGGGTGACCGTCCAGCGCCCGTTCGCCTCGTCATAGGCGCCGCCTGCGAATTCGGTGCCGGTCCAGAAGTTCAGCTCCATGGCGTCGACGTAAGCCTCGAACCAATTGGCGAGCTTGTCCTTGGGGATATAGACCGGCCAGTTCGGCGGGAACGGCATGTAGGGGAGGTGATTGACCTGCACCTGGTTGTGCAAGGTGAGCGCGTGATAACGCTTGCGCCAATTGTTGCCGATCCGCATCTCGCGATCGACGATCAGCGCATCGACCTTGAGCTGCTTCAGCCGGGCTGCGATCGCGAGCCCGGCCTGGCCGCCGCCGACCACCAGCACGGCCGGATCGCGATCGGCATAGTCGCGCGAGGCGCTGCGCAAATCGAGCCAGTTCGGCCCGCGGAAATCGCGGGAATAGGCCTGGCCGCGCGGCCGCGACGTGCCGAGCTGCTCCTCGAATCCCTTGAGCTCGTCGAGCGCGGTGAGCAGCGTCCAGGCCTTCGGGCGGTCGCCGTCGGCGGTGTCGGGAATCAGCCGCAGGATACCGCTGCCACGGCCGGTCGCGGTTTCGAACGTGAAGATCGTTTCGATGGTGTTGGTGCCGGCACGCGTCACCCAGCGCGGCGGCGCACGGTTCGGCGCGATCCTAAAATTGACTGGTGCCGCCTCGGGCGCGAGCGCGTCGAGCGCTTGCACAATCATCTCGCGGCCGGCGATCGTCTGCAGGTTCCAGCTCAGCGCCAACACGTCGCGCCAGAAGCTGTCGGCGAGGAAGAGGCGGTCCAGCGTGGCGGGATCGGGCCTGCCCAGCGCGCGCTCGAATTCATCGAGCCAGGCCTGGGCGCACGCGGATAGATCCTTGGTCTTGTCGAGCATGCGCGACCTCTTGGCCGTCTTTCGCGGCGTTTCCTCTGAGATCGAACGCTATACGGTTTCCTCGCCCGCCAAAAGCTGCGGACCCGAGCGAGGCAGGCATGCAGCCCTGCTCGGGCGGAATATGGCCTGGCATTCCACTCGCGCGGACGCCGGCCGGAGAAGGTCTAAGCGCCGCCCGGACCGCGGCCGGTCCAATAGGGATCGCGCAGCTTGCGCTTGAAGATCTTTCCGGTCGCCTCCCGGGGCAGCGCATCCAGGAACCGGATCTCCTTCGGTACCTTGAAGTTCGCCAGCCGCTCGCGCAGAAAAGCCTGCACTGCGGCGGCCGAGAGCTGCTCGCCGGTGTCGGGCTCGATGCAGGCACATAGCCGCTCGCCATATTCCGGGTCGGGAATGCCGAACACGGCGCAATCGCGCACGCCGGGCATGCCGATCAGCGCGTTCTCGATCTCGGCGGGATAGATGTTGACGCCGCCTGATATCACCATGTCGCGCTTGCGGTCACACAGAAACAGATAGCTGTCTTCGTCGAGATAGCCGACGTCGCCGACGCTGACGAGGCCGTCGCGCCCCGCCTCGGCGCGCGCCTGTGCCTTGCCGTGATAATCGAAATCGGGCACCGCCGTCTGACGCATGTAGATTTCACCGACCTCGTTGGCGTCGCACGGGCTGCCGTCGTCGCGGAAGATCCTGACGATGCCGCCTTCGATGGCGCGGCCGACGGTGCCGGGCTTCTTCAGCGCCTCCTCGGCAGAGTGCCATACCGGGATCCCGGTCTCGGTCGAGCCGAAATACTCGTTGATGACCGGCCCCCACCAATCGATCATCGCCTTCTTCACCTCGGGTGGGCAGGGTGCAGCCCCGTGCACGACGAAGCGCAGCGACGAGAGGTCGTAGCGCCGCCTGACCGCCTCGGGCAGCCGCAGCAGCCGCACGAACATCGTCGGGACCATGTGGATGTGCGTCACGCGGTGACGCTCGATCAGGGCCAGCAGCTCCTCCGCGTCGAACCGCGGCTGGAGGATGACGGTACAGCCGTTGCGGAACGCCATCATGCCGTACGAATGCGGCGCCGAGTGATACATCGGCCCGTTGATCAGCACGATTTGGTTGTCCCGCGGCTTGATGCCATAGGCGATCGCGCCGACGCGTTCGGAAGCGGCCGCCTGCTCGGGCTGCATCGGCATGCGCCGCACGCCTTTCGGCATGCCGGTCGTGCCCGACGTGTAGATCATTGCCGCGGCTCGGCGCGGCGGTTCCTGGGCTTCAGGATGGCCGTCGCGCCAGCGCTCCCAATCGGTCAGTCCGGCCGGGACCGCGGTCAGCTCCGGGGCAATGGCGAAGGTCGCCGCCAGCTCGGGCGGCGTCGCGACCACGAGGAGGCGGACATCCGGCGCCACGCCGTCGCGAATCTGCGGCAGCAGGTCGGCGTGGCAGACCAGTATCTTCGCGCCGCTGTCGGTCAGGATGTAGCGGACCTCCTCGGCCTTCAGATGCCAGTTGATCGGCACCACCGGGCTACCGAGTGCGGCGGAGGCCGCAACCACCTCGAACAGGGCGAAATCGTTGCGCAGCATCATCGCAACCGGCGCGGCCTCGGCCAGGCCCAGGGCGCGGAATCCGCTCGCCGCCCGCCTGATGCGTGACTGGATCTCGTCATAGCTGATCCGGCGCTCGCCGCTGATGATCATGGCGTGTCCTTTCCCGCGCGAGCCTAGCGATCGTCCAGCACGTCGCCGAAGCCGACCCAGCTCTTGCCGTTGAAGCGGCGGAGCTGAAGCTGCTGGAACGGCAGATAATCGTCGGCGCCGGTCGTAACCGATATTCCCGGCAGCAGCAGCGGCAGCTTCACCTCTTTCAGCGAGGCCGCCTGGCGCATGATGTTGTCGCGGCTGACATCATCTTTGCACGCCTTCAGCACCGTCATCAGCAGCGTCGCATAGTGGTAGCCGGCCGCGTAGTTGGAATTGGAAAGGTCGGCGTTCGGCATGTATTGCTTCATGAAGGCAAAATACTCCTTCACGCCGGGATCGTCGGCCCATTGCGGGTCCATCGTGTCCTTCTGGTTGCTCGACGAGATCAGGCCGACGGCGTTGTCGAGCCCGGCCGGCTCCAGGAACGAAATCGACGAAGCCGAGGTCGGCACGAAGAACAGCTCGGGCTTCCAGCCGATCTCGGCCACGCCCTTGACCATCTGCGAGGTGAACTTTCCGAGCACGACGCCGAACAGCACGTTGGCGCCCGAGGCCTTCAGGGTCGAGAGCTGCGAGCTGATCGTCGGCGCGCTGGTCTCGTAGGTCTGCTCGGCGATGATCATGCCGGCCGCCTTGGCCCCGAGCGCGCGCTTGAAGCCTGCGACATAGTCGCGACCGAAATCGTCGTTCTGCGCCAGGATCGCGATCCTGGCGTCGGGCTTGGTCTGCAGAATGTATTTGGCATAGACCACGCCCTCGGATTCGTAGGCCGCCATCCCCGGCATCGTCCACGGATTCTTCTGCGGCTCGGCCCATTTGGTGGCGCCCGAGAGCACGAACAGCTGCGGCACCTTCTTGGCGTTGAGATAACGCTGCACGGCGCTGTTGGTGGCGGTGCCGAGCGAGCCGAACATCATCAGCACCTCGTCTTGCTCGACCAGCTTGCGGGTCTGCTCGACCGTCTTCGGCGGCGAATAGGCGTCGTCCAGCGTGATGAACTTGACCTTGCGGCCGTTGATGCCGCCTTCGGCATTGATCTTGTCGAAGAACGCCTCCTGCGTCCGCCCGATCGCGCCGAAGCCGGAGGCCGGGCCGCTATAGGGCAGGGTCTGCCCGATGCGGATCTCGGCGCTGCCTTCGGCGTGGGCGCTGCCGGCGCCGAGCGTCAGCAACGACATGCCGATCAATGCGGCTGCGAGCTTCATAATGTCCTCCCGTTTTTTCTTGTCAGTCCGAGACGTCAGGCGCTGGCGCGCAGGAAATCCTGCCGGGCCCGATCGAACTCCGCTTTCATCCGGTCGACCAGGTCGGCGACGGCAGGCGCGTCGGTGATCTGGCCGATGCCCTGGCCCGAACCCCAGATGTCGCGCCAGGCCTTTGATTTGGTGTTGCCGCCTGAGCCGAAATTCATCTTCGTCTTGTCGGCCACCGGCAGATTGTCCGGATCGAGTCCTGCGGCGGCGATGGAGGGGCCGAGATAGTTGCCGTGCACGCCGGTGAACAGGTTGGTGTAGACGATGTCGTGCGCGGCATGCTGCGTCAGCGCGGACTTGTAGGCTTCGTCGGCGTTGGCTTCCTTGGTCGCGATGAAACGCGTGCCCATATAAGCGAGGTCGGCGCCCAGTGTCAGCGCGGAGGCGATGCCGAAGCCGTCGCTGATCGCGCCCGACAGCAGGATCGTGCCCTTGAACCATTGCTTGACCTCGCGCACCAGCGCGAAGGGCGAGAGCGTTCCGGCATGCCCGCCGGCGCCCGCGCAGACCAGGATCAGGCCGTCGACGCCGTGCTCGGCCGCTTTCCGCGCATGCTTGACGTTGATGACGTCGTGGAACACCAGCCCGCCATAGGAATGCGCGGCCTCGACGATCTCCGCTGGCGGCCGCAGCGAGGTGATGATGATGGGGACGCGATGTTTCACGCAGGTCTCCATATCCTTCATCAGGCGGTCGTTGGAGGCGTGGCAGATCTGGTTGACCGCGTAGGGCGCGACCTTCTTGCCCGGATTGAGCGATTTGTATTGCCCGAGCTCGTCCTAGATGCGGCTCAGCCACTCGTCCAGCTTCTCGACCGGACGGGCATTGAGCGCCGGAAACGAGCCGACGACGCCCGCCTTGCACTGGGCGATCACCAGCTCAGGTCCGGAGACGATGAAGAGTGGCGAGCCCACCACGGGCAGCGTGAGCGAATCCTTCAAGAGAGCGGGCAGCGCCATCATGTCCTCCCTGAAAACGCGGCCCCGCCGGCGGGCGGATGACGAGGCGTTTCCCTGTTGATTGTCGCGCGGGCGATTGCCGCCCGTGTTGCGGATTTGAACCCACTATAAGGTTGGACGGCGCGCTCCGGTCGTTCAATAATGAACGGATAGCCATTCAGATATGAACGGGGGGTGCCGATTGGACTGGGATCTTTGCAAGACCTTCGTCGCGGTCGCCGACACCGGAAGCTTCACCGCCGCCGCCCGCCGGCTGCACACCAGCCATCCGACCGTCAGCCGCAAGATCGCGGCGCTGGAAGCTCAGCTCGGCACCCGACTGGTGGCGCGCGCCGCCGACGGCCTGGCGCTGACGGCGGATGGACGGACATTGCGCGAGCACGCCGAGGCCATGGCGGCGGCGGCGCTGCGGGCCGAGACCGCGGTTGCGGCCGGAGGACATAAGGCCCGCGGCATCGTCAAGCTTTCGATCGGCGCGACGCTGGCCTCGCATTGGCTGATGCCGCGCCTGCCCGCCTTCCTGCGTGCGCACGATCATGTCCAGCTCGAGATCATCACCCACCCGTTTCCCGCGAGCGTGCGCCGGCGTGAGGCGGACGTGGTGCTGCGGCCTTTCGACAGCGGCGAGGAAAACCTGGTCGGCCGCAAGATCGGCCGCCTTGGGACCGGATTCTATGCCTCGCGCGATTATGCCGCGGGGCGGTCCTTGCCTGAACGGCGCGGCGAGTGGAAGGAGCATAGCGTCGTCGGCTTCGCCGACCAGGCGTCCAATGCACAGCTTGCGCGCTGGAGCGACGTCGTCACGCGGCAGGCCAGGGTGGTGATGCGCTGCTCTTCCCAGGGCGACATGCTGGCGGCGGTCCGCGCCGGGATTGGGATCTCGGCGCTCTCCTGTTTCGTCGCGGAAAGCTATCCCGACCTCGTGCGCGTCGCCCCGCAAAAGCTCGCCAGCGTGGCGGACCTGTGGCTGCTGGCCCATCCCGACCTCGTCGAACTCCCGGCGGTGCGCGCCGTCGTGGATTTCGTCGCCGAATGCGCCCGGGCCGACCGCGCGAGGCTGCGGGGCTAAAGCATGATCCGGAAAAGTGCGCAGCGGTTTTCCGAAAAGATCATGCTTAAACAACAACCTAAAGCGCGATGACGTTTCATCCTGATCGCATCGCGCTTTAGCCCGAGCCGGCGAGCACGCCCTCGCGCTTCTTCACCGCGCGATAATAGCTCCACCACAGATGCGCCGCCGCGCCGCGCAGGGGACGCCAGGGTTCGGCGAGCGGCGCCATCTGCTTTTCCGTCGGCCTTGCCTGAAGGCCGAGCCCGACGCGGATAGCCTCCTGCACGGCGAGGTCGCCGGCGGGCCAGGCATCGCCATGGCCGAGGCAGAACAACAGATAGACGTCCGCGGTCCAGGGGCCGATGCCGGGCAGCGCGATCAGTGTGTGATGCGCGGCGTCGGCATCCTCCTCGGCGAGCACGTCGAGGTTCAGCCGCTGCGCGCCGATCTCGCGCGCGAGATGCTTCAGCGTCTTGATCTTGGCGGCCGACAGGCCGAGCCGCCCCAGCCGGTCAGCGCGGGCGCGGCGCACCGCGTCATGGTCGAACGGATCGAAGGCCGCCGACAGCCGTCCCCAGATCGCCGCGGCGCTCGCGGTCGAGAGCTGCTGGCCGCAGACGATGTGGGCAAGCCCCGCAAAGCCCGGCTCGCGCCGCCGCAAGGCTGGCATGCCCGCGATCTCGAACACGGGTTTGAGGCGGGGATCGCGCTTGATCAGCGCTTGGACGGCCTCTTCGAGATCGGATTGGGTTTCGAGGTGGATGGTCATGCGATCGGCAAGCTCTCTTCGACGTCATGCGCGGGCTTGACCCGCGCATCCATCTCATATCGTAACAGAGTCCTTGGAAGATGGATGGCCGGGTCGAGCCCGGCCATGACGAGTTCGATATGATGGCGCCACCCGTTTTCCGATTCGCCCCGAGCCCGAACGGCCACCTCCATCTCGGCCACGCCTATTCGGCGCTCCTTAATTTCGACCGCGCGCGCGAGTCGGGCGGTCGGTTGTTGCTGCGGATCGAGGACATCGACACGACGCGCTGCCGGCCGGAATTCGAGGCGGCGATCTATGAGGATCTGGCCTGGCTCGGATTTGATTGGGAGATGCCGGTCCGGCGGCAGTCGGAGCATCTCGCTGATTATCGCGCGGCGCTGGACACGCTGTCGGCGCTTGGGCTCATCTATCCCGCCTTCGAAAGCCGCGCCGAGATCGCAAAGCTCGTCTCCGCGCGTGAGGCCGACGGCCCGTGGCCGCGTGATCCCGACGGCGCACCGCTTTATCCCGGCGAGTCCAAATCGCTGCCTGCCGACGCGCGGGTGCGCCTGATCGACAGCGGCGCGCCTTACGCGTTGCGGCTCGACATGATGGCGGCCTGCCGGCGCGTTGCCGGCCTGACCTGGAATGAGCTGGGCGAGGGGCCTGATGGCGAGCGCAGCACGGTCCCGGCGCGGCCCGAGGCCTGGGGTGACGTCATCCTGGCGCGCAAGGAGACGCCGACCAGCTACCACCTGTCCGTCGTCGTCGATGACGCGCTCCAGGGCGTCAGCGAGATCGTGCGGGGCCAGGACCTGTTTCACGCCACCGCCGTCCACCGCCTGCTCCAGGTCCTGCTCGGCCTGCCCGAACCCGCCTACCGCCATCACCGGCTGATTTGCGACAGCGAGGGGCGGAAGCTGTCGAAATCGAGCGGCTCGACCGGTCTGCGCGCCTTGCGCGCGGCCGGCATGGCGCCTGCCGACATCCGTCAGCTGGTGGGATTAGGTTAAGTTTCTCTGGGGGTTAGCGAAACGCCGCCGTGACTCCGGGGGTTCCGCCGTGCCATGCTTGGCCGACAGCCCGGGGTTCGAAGGGGACACTTCGAAGGGGATCTATGGCGGCGAAAAAGCGCCCAGCGCGCACCACGCGGACGTCCAGGCGACCGCCTCGGAAGCGGTCCGGGACGACCGGCGGGTTGCCCAAGCGCAGCACCAAGGCGGTCGCGCCGGACGTGGTCCAGGCCGCGCTCGCCGCCTTTGCCCATGAGGTCCGCACCCCCCTGACCGGCATTCTGGCGATCAGCGACCTGCTCGCGACCTCCGATCTCGGCGAGCGGGAACGGCGCTGGGCCGACACCATCAAGGCCGGTGCCGAGCATCTGGCGAGCCTTGCTACGCTGTTCGTGGATGCCGCCAGAACCGGCAAGGGGGCCAGCAAGGCCGGAAGTACGCTGCGGCAGGACCTGTTCGATCTCCGCACGCTCGCCCGCAGCGCCGGCGATTCACTGGCCGGCCGTGCCGCGGCCAAAGGTCTCCAGGCCCAGGTCGAGATCTCCGACAAGCTCCCCGGCCTCGTGGTCGGCGATCCCGTCCGCCTGCGCGCCGCGCTCGAGAACCTGATCGACAATGCCGTGAAGTTCACCGACCAGGGCGGCGTGGCACTCGAGGTCGCGCCCTGGCGTCCTGCCAAAGGCAAAACGAAAGGCAAGCCAAAAGAGAAGGGCAGGGTCGGCGTCGCCTTCGCAGTGTCCGACAGCGGCATCGGTCTCACCATGGCCGAGATCAAGCGGCTGTTCCGCCCGTTCACTCAGGCCAATGTCACCATCGCCTCGCGCTTCGGCGGCGCCGGCTTGGGTCTGTCCTCGGTCAAGCAATTGGCGCGCGCGATGGGCGGCGACATCACCGTCGCACCGCGCCGCGGCGGTGGTGCTACCTTCACGCTGACGGTGTCGCTCGATGCGGCGGGACCGCGCAAATCCCGCAAGGCGAAGGGTGAAGCCGAGGCAGATGCGGTCGCGGCGCTGCGCGTCCTCAGCGTCGAGGACAATCCGTTCGGCCGCGTCGTGCTCAACACGATTCTGACCGAGCTCGGCCATCATGCCGAGTTCATCGGGCGCGGCGAGGACGCCGTCGGCCGGCTGGCGCAAGGGGCGTTCGATGCGGTGCTGATGGATATGGTGCTGCCGGGCATCGACGGCGTCGAGGCCATCAGGCGGATCCGCACTATGGAGGCGCCGCTGGCTCAGATCCCGATCATCGGGGTGTCCGGCCGCGGCGAGGACGAGGCGGCCTCGCGCGAGGCCGGCGCCGACGCCTTCCTGGTCAAGCCTGTGTCTCCGCGGGCGCTAGCGACTGCGCTGCTTGAAGCGACACGCCGTGAGGAAGCCGCGACTTGATGATCGCGGCATTGAGCTCGCCGCCGTAAACGAAGATCGCGGCGATGAAATACAGGAACACCAGCGCGATGATCACCGAGGCGAGCCCCGCATACATGGTCACGTAATTGTTGGCGAAGCGCGCCAGATATTGTCCGAACACGATGCCTGATATCAGCGAGGCCACGATGGTGAAGACGATGCCGGGCAGGATCTGGAGGAAGCCGCGCCGTCCCGCCGGCAGCCAGACGTGCAGGATGATCAGCGCCACCACCAGCGCACCGATCGTGATGCCGTAGCGCAGCCAGGTGAGGATGCTTTCGTTGGACTCGACGAACAGCGGGATATGGCGTCGCGCCGCCTCGATCAAGAGCGGACCGAGCACGATCAGGAACGCCATGGCGAGCGCGGTGAAGGCCGCAATCAGCGTGTAGACAATCGATTCCAGACGCAGCCAGTACCAGCGCCGCATCTCCACCACCGCATAGGCGCGATTGAGTGCGACCCGGAGGGCCTCGACGCCGTTGGAGGCGAAATAGACCGACAGCGCCGCGCCGATCGTCAGAATGCCGGTGCGGGTCGTGGTCAGCACGTCGTGCACCTCGCCCGAGATCGAATCGGCGACCTGCTTGGGCCAGATCTGCAGCATCAGGCTGGCGGCCTGGTCGGCGAGTTCCTTGGAGCCGAAGAAGCCCGCGAGCGAGGTCAGCACGATCAGGAACGGGAACAACGCCATCAGCGTCGACAGCGCGATGTGGCTCGCGATCGCCCAGCCGTCGTCGGCCAGGAACGTGTAGAACGCATCCTCCAAGACGCAGTAAATGTAGCGGATGGCTTTCACGTGGCACCTACACCGCTGCTCGCTCTCCCCGCACGTAGGGAGAGGTCAGGAGAATAGGCAATGGGCGCAAATCGGAAATCATCGCGCTACCATCTGATATTCTTGCCCCAAAAGCCAGTTCGCGAAGCGCTTCGCTCTCATTCCGGGGCGCGCGCAGCGCGAGCCCGGAATCCATTTCGCCGCAGTAGGGGTGGCCCGATGGATTCCGGGCTCGACGCTTCGCATCGCCCGGAACGACGCCGGAGGCTGCTGCGGCACCATGGCGGACCGGCGCGCACGGTGTTATCACCCCCCAATGGCATCTCTCCTGACGACTTTCATCCTGCCGGCGGCAGCCGGCGCCGTGGCGTTGGTGCTGCTGCTTGGGCTCATCAACATGATGCGCGGCGGCTCGCCCAACATTTCGCAGAAGCTGATGCGCTGGCGCGTGCTGCTTCAGTTCGTGGCGATCGTCATCGCAATGCTCGCGGTCTGGGCGATGGGGCGGTAATCATGGTCGTACTGAATCGCATCTACACGAAGACCGGTGACGACGGCACGACGGCCCTCGGCTCGGGCGAGCGCCGCCCAAAATACGATCTGCGCATCGAGGCCTATGGCACGGTCGACGAAACCAATGCCGCGATCGGCGTGGTGCGGCTCCATACCCAGGATGCCCCCGAGCTCGACGCGATGCTGGGCCGCATCCAGAACGATCTGTTCGATCTCGGCGCCGACCTTGCGGTTCCGGAACGTGACGGCAAAGCCGAGCGCCTGCGGATGGTGGCGAGCCAGGTCGAACGGCTCGAGCGCGACATCGATGCGCTCAACGACAAGCTCGCGCCGCTGACCTCCTTCGTGCTTCCCGGCGGCACGCCGACTGCTGCCCATCTCCATGTGGCGCGCACGATATGCCGCAGGGCGGAACGGGTGATCGTGGAACTGGCGGCCCGACCCGGGGAGCAGGTCAGCGCAGCTGGCATTCAATATATGAACCGCCTCTCGGACTTCCTGTTCGTGGCCAGCCGGGCCGCCAATGGGAATGGCGCCGGCGACGTGCTCTGGGTTCCGGGCCAGAACCGCTGACCCATCGAGCTCTCGCATTTCAGAGGGCTAAAATTAGGCTCGTTCGCGCGTTGACCGGGGCAGATCAGGCCTTTAGGTTCCGCGCCAGTTGATAACCCCCCTCCCAAATTGAGTGAAAGAGGATCGATGAAGGTCTTAGTGCCGGTAAAGCGGGTGGTCGATTACAACGTCAAGGTCCGCGTCAAGGGCGATGGATCGGGCGTTGAACTCGCCAACGTCAAGATGTCGATGAACCCGTTCGACGAAATCGCAGTCGAAGAAGCGCTGCGCCTGAAGGAAGCCGGCAAGGCGACCGAAGTCGTGGTGGTCTCCATTGGACCGGCCCAGGCGTCGGAGACGATCCGCACGGGTCTTGCCATGGGCGCCGATCGCGGCATCCTGGTGAAGGCCGAGGGCACCGTCGAGCCGCTCGCGGTCGCCAAGATCCTGAAGAAGGTTGCTGACGAAGAGCAGCCCGGCCTGATCATTCTCGGCAAGCAGGCGATCGACGACGACAGCAACCAGACCGGCCAGATGCTGGCTGCGCTGCTCGGCTGGTCGCAGGCGACCTTCGCTTCGAAGCTCGAGGTCGAAGGTTCTGACTTCAAGGTCACCCGCGAAGTCGATGGTGGTCTCCAGACCGTGAAGCTGAAGGGACCGACGATCGTCACCACCGATCTGCGTCTCAACGAGCCGCGCTATGCCTCGCTGCCGAACATCATGAAGGCCAAGAAGAAGCCGATCGCGGACAAGACCGTCGCCGACTACGGCGTCGACGTTGCTCCGCGTCTCGAGGTCGTCAAGACGACGGAGCCGGCCGGCCGCAAGGCGGGCGTCAAGGTCAAGGACGTCGCCGAGCTGGTGTCGAAACTCAAGAACGAAGCCGGGGTGCTCTGATGACGACGCTGCTGATTGCCGAACACGACAATGCGTCGCTCAAGGATGCGACCAACAAGGCCCTGACCGCTGCCGCCGCGCTCGGCGCGGACGTCGAGGTCCTCGTTGCCGGCCAGAACGCCAAGGCCGCGGCGGATGCCGCTGCCAAGCTTGTCGGCGTCAAGAAGGTGCTGCTCGCCGACGGCGAGCTCTACGCCCACGATCTCGCCGAGCCGCTGGCCGCGCTGATCGTTTCGCTGGCGTCCGGCTATGATGCGATCGTCGCGCCCGCGACCTCGCGCTTCAAGAACGTGATGCCGCGCGTCGCCGCCCTGCTCGACGTCATGCAGGTCTCGGAGATCATCAAGGTGGTCGCCCCCGACACCTATGAGCGCCCGATCTATGCCGGCAACGCGATCCAGACGGTGAAGTCCAAGGACGCCAAGAAGGTCATCACGGTCCGCACCTCCACCTTCGCCGCAGCCGGCGAGGGCGGCAGCGCGGCGGTCGAGACCGTCGCGGCGGCGGCCGATCCGGCCCTGTCGTCCTTCATCGGCGAGGAGGTCGCCAAGAGCGACCGTCCCGAGCTGACCTCGGCCAAGATCATCGTCTCCGGTGGCCGCGCCATGCAGAGCCGCGAGAATTTTGCCAAATACATCGAGCCGCTCGCCGACAAGCTCGGCGCCGGTGTCGGTGCCTCGCGTGCGGCGGTCGACGCCGGCTATGCGCCGAACGACTGGCAGGTCGGCCAGACCGGCAAGGTCGTGGCCCCCGAGCTCTATGTCGCCGTCGGCATTTCCGGCGCCATCCAGCATTTGGCCGGCATGAAGGACTCCAAGGTAATCGTCGCGATCAACAAGGATGAGGACGCGCCGATCTTCCAGGTTGCGGATTACGGCCTAGTCGCCGATCTCTACCAGGCGGTTCCGGAGCTGACGGCCGAACTCGGCAAGCTCGGCAAATAAAAGACGCCAAAAACACCGGCCGGAGGCATAAACTCCGGCCGGTGTTTCATTTCTGAAGCGTTTTCTTTGGCGTGGGGCACGCCGGGGAAGCGATCCAATCTAGGTTTCGAGCCCGGGTTCTGATTAAATCAAGCTTCTGATCAAATCAGACCTCCCGGCTCGGGGGATAGGCAGGTGCGCTCGTCGCGCGCCGTTCCGGTGGATGACAAGATGGCGGCAGTGATCAAGAAGGTCGGCGTGATCGGCGCGGGTCAGATGGGCAATGGCATCGCGCATGTTGCGGCGCTGGCCGGCTTCGACGTGGTGCTCAACGACGTTTCGGTTGATCGCCTCAAGTCGGGCATGGCCACCATCAACGGTAATCTGGCGCGCCAGGTCTCCAAGAAGGCCGTCTCCGAGGACGACAAGGCCAAGGCGATGGCGCGCATCACGTCCGCCGAGAAGCTGGACGACCTCGCCGATTGCGACCTCGTGATCGAGACCGCGGTCGAGAAGGAAGAGGTCAAGCGCAAGATATTCCACGAGCTCTGCGCCGTGTTGAAGCCCGAGGCAATCGTCGCCTCCGATACGTCCTCGATCTCGATCACCCGGCTTGCCGCCGCCACCGACCGGCCCGAGCGCTTCATCGGCATTCACTTCATGAATCCGGTGCCGCTGATGGAGCTGGTGGAGCTGATCCGCGGCATCGCCACCGACGACCAGACCTTCGAGGCGTCCAAGGAATTCGTTGCCAAGCTCGGCAAGCAGGTCGCGGTCTCCGAGGATTTCCCGGCCTTCATCGTCAACCGCATCCTGCTGCCGATGATCAACGAGGCGATCTACACGCTGTATGAAGGCGTCGGCAATGTCGAGGCGATCGACGCGGCCATGAAGCTCGGCGCCCACCATCCGATGGGCCCGCTGGAGCTGGCTGATTTCATCGGCCTCGATACCTGCCTCTCCATCATGCAGGTGCTGCATGAAGGGCTGGCCGATTCCAAGTACCGTCCGTGCCCGCTGCTGGTGAAATATGTCGAGGCCGGCTGGCTCGGCCGCAAGACCCAGCGCGGCTTCTACGATTATCGCGGTGCCAAGCCGGTTCCGACGCGATAAGGCGGCGGTGCCGTAGGGTGGGGCAAAGGCGCACTTGCGCCGTGCCCACCATCTCTCTCGGTCGCAAAAATTGCGTGGGCACGCTTCGCTTTGCCCACCCTACGGCCCCTCGGCCGTGTGTCGATTCATGTCCTATTAACCCCTCGCGCCTAGGCTGCAGCCGGTAAGAGGGTTCGCGTAATGGACATGATGGCAATGGTCAGCACCATGCTGGCCGCTCAGCAAGGCGCGCTGCAGTCGAATATCTCGGCGACGCTGACCAAGCAGAACATGGATATGGAAAAATCCACCGTCCTGACGCTGATGGGTGCCGGGCAGCCTTCGCTGGCCAATGTCGGCGCCGGCGTCGGCGGCAATCTCAACGTCACCGCCTAAAAATCCCTAGAGCGCCGCGGCGGCCTTGCCCGTCGCCGCCCGGATCAGCTTGAGTGCGTCCTCGCTCGCCCATTCCGCCGGCCCCGCGATCGTCGCAATCTCGCAGCCTTGCGGATCGACCAGCACCGAGGTCGGCATGCCCAGCGCCCGGCCTATGGCTTTAAGATCCTGAAAAACCTTGGCTTTTTGGTCGCTGAAATAGCCGAGTCTGGTCAGATTGGCCTCCTTCAGGAAGGTTTTCGGCTTCTCGGGGTCGCGGGTGTCGATATTGATCGCCACCACCTCGAAATTCGGGCCCGACAGCTTGCCCTGGAGCTCGTCCAGCGCCGGCATTTCCTTCCGGCACGGCACGCACCAGGTGGCCCAGAGGTTCACCAGCAGCGTCTTGCCGCGGAAATCGGACAGCTTTTTCGGCTTGCCGTCGGCGCCCTCGAAGGTGAGGTCAGGCAGCTTGAGAGGCGCGCTCGCCATGGTCAGCGCCGCCAGCTCGCCATGGGCCAGTGGAGCTATTTTTTGCGCCGTAGCCACGGCCGACCGGCAGGCCGGATCGCCTGATGGGGCCCGGCTCAGGCCCAGTCCGTACAGCGCGGCGAAGCCGGCCAGCCCTCCGACCGCCACGGTGGCGATGACGAGGGGGACCCGGCGCGTGGCGGAGGGCGTCTTGTCGAGCATATCGTTTGTCATCCGGTCGCAGATATGGCTATCAGGGGCCTCTTAATACGGCTGGCGGCGGCCAGCAAACGTGCGGCAAATCAAGGCGTGAGCAGGGGATCATGAGCAACAAGATGTGGGGCGGCCGGTTCTCGG
This sequence comes from Bradyrhizobium shewense, assembly GCF_900094605.1. Lineage (GTDB taxonomy): Bacteria > Pseudomonadota > Alphaproteobacteria > Rhizobiales > Xanthobacteraceae > Bradyrhizobium > Bradyrhizobium shewense. The sequence goes on from NZ_FMAI01000010.1 coordinate 254,016, forward strand.
AACGTCCCGACGAGATCATGGAAGAGATCAACGTCTCCATCGACGTCGATCGTCACCTCTTCGCCCAGGACATTGCCGCGTCCAAGGCCCACGCTGCGATGCTTGCCGCGAAGGGCATCATCACGGGCTCTGATGCGAAAAATATCGGCAAGGGTCTAGACACGATTTTGTCAGAGATCGGCAAGGGCGACTTCGAGTTCAAGCGCGCGCTCGAGGACATCCATATGAATGTCGAGAGCCGCTTGTCCGAGCTGATCGGCCCCGCCGCCGGCCGCCTGCACACCGCGCGCTCGCGCAACGACCAGGTCGCGACCGATTTCCGTCTCTATGTCCGTGATGTTCTCGACGAGACCGACGCCGCGCTCGCCGCGTTCCAGGCCGCGCTGGTCAATCGCGCGCTGGAGCATGCCGCAACCGTGATGCCCGGCTTCACCCATCTGCAGACCGCGCAGCCCGTGACCTTCGGCCATCATCTGCTCGCCTATGTCGAGATGGCCGCGCGCGATCGTGGCCGCTTCCAGGATGCGCGCAAGCGGCTGAATGAATCCCCGCTCGGCGCCGCCGCGCTCGCCGGCACCTCGTTCCCGATCGACCGCCACGCCACCGCGAAGGCGCTCCTCTTCGACCGTCCCATGGCGAATTCGCTCGATGCCGTCTCCGACCGCGACTTCGTGCTGGAGACGCTGTCGGCCGCCTCGATCTGCGCCGTGCACATGTCGCGCTTTGCCGAGGAGATCGTGATCTGGACCTCGCCGCTGGTCGGCATGATCCGGCTCAGCGACAAGTTCACCACCGGCTCCTCCATCATGCCGCAGAAGCGCAATCCGGATGCCGCCGAGTTGGTGCGTGCCAAGACCGGCCGCGTCATCGGCGCGCTCAATGGTCTGTTGATCGTGATGAAGGGCCTGCCGCTCGCCTATCAAAAGGACATGCAGGAGGACAAGCAGGGCGCCATGGAAGGCTTTGCCGCGCTGTCGCTGGCGATCCGCGCCATGACCGGCATGGTCCGCGACCTCGTGCCTGATGAAGCCAAGATGAAGCTTGCTGCAGGCGAGGGCTATTCCACTGCGACCGACCTTGCCGACTGGCTGGTGCGGACGCTGAAAATGCCGTTCCGCGACGCCCATCACGTCACCGGCCGCATCGTCGCCAAGGCCGCCGAGGGCGGCGTCGCGCTGCACGAGCTGCCGCTCAAGGAGATGCAGGCGATCGAGCCAAAAATCACCAAGGACGTGCTCGGCGTGCTCTCGGTCGAATCGTCGGTGAAGAGCCGCACCAGCTTCGGCGGCACCGCGCCGAAGAACGTAGCGTCGCAGGCCAAGGCCTGGGCGAAGCGGCTGGAAAAAGAGCGAAAATTGGGCTGAGGGGCAAAATTTCGCTTATGTTTCATGGTCATCCGGCTCTCGCCAGAGCGCGCCAATCTCTGTATGGTGCGCCCCGCGTAGTGGGGATTTCGTCGTGACGTCAAAGTTTCGCCCGGCCGGCTCGGGGTGGGCCATCATTGTCTTGAGCCTGACGGCGCTTGCGCTTGCCGGCTGCGGCCGCAAGGGTCCGCTGGATTTGCCGCCGACCGCCAACGCGCCCACGGCCAACGGTGCTGCGCCAACCGACACCGAGACTGAGGCCCAGAGGACGCCGAGCGTGTTCAATCCCACCTACGGTGCGGATGCCGCGCCCGCGGCGGCCAAGGGCAGGAAGAAACCGTTCATTCTCGATCCGCTCCTGGACGAACCTCCCGGCAAGAAATAAGCCGGGACAACCGAGCCTGCGTCATGAACCATTTCGACTATCGCAACGGCGTGCTGCACGCCGAGGCGGTGAACCTGTCCGAGCTGGCCGCAACCGTCGGCACGCCGTTCTATTGCTATTCGACCGCGACGCTCGAGCGGCACTATCGCGTCTTCACCGAGGCCTTCGCCGGCGAGAAGGTGCTGGTCTGCTACGCCATGAAGGCGAACTCCAACCAGTCGGTGTTGCGCACGCTGGCCAAGCTGGGCGCCGGCGCCGACGTGGTCTCCGGTGGTGAATTGAAGCGCGCGCTGGCCGCCGGCATTCCGCCGAACAAGATCCTGTTCTCCGGTGTCGGCAAGACTGAACAAGAGCTGCGCGCCGCGCTCGCCGCCGACATCCTCTGTCTCAACGTCGAATCCGAGCCCGAGCTCGAGCTGCTGTCGCGGCTTGCGACCGAGACGGGCAAGACCGCGCGCATCTCGCTCCGCGTCAATCCCGATGTCGACGCCGGCACCCACGCCAAGATTTCCACCGGCAAGTCCGAGAACAAGTTCGGCATCCCGATCGTGCATGCGCGAGAGGTCTATGCCCGCGCTGCGAAACTCCCGGGCATCGAGGTAACGGGCACCGACGTGCATATCGGCAGCCAGATCACCGACCTCTCCGGCATGGAGACCGCCTTCCGCATCCTCTCCGAGTTCGTGCAGACGCTGCGCGCCGACGGCCACAACATCTCCCATGTCGATTTCGGCGGCGGCCTCGGCATTCCCTATTACATGGACCGCGAGGCGCCGCCGGCACCGGCGGCCTATGCCGCCATGGTCAAGCGCGTCAGCCACAATCTCGGCTGCACGCTGATGTTCGAGCCGGGCCGCATGATCGTCGGCAATGCCGGCATCCTCGTCGCCAAGGTGATCTATGTGAAACACGGCGACGGCAAGAATTTCGTCATCATCGACGCCGCCATGAACGACCTCATCCGCCCGACGCTGTACGAGGCGCATCACGACATCCTGCCGGTGACGCAGCCTGCCAAGGGCGCCGCCACCATCATGGCCGACGTCGTCGGCCCGGTCTGCGAGACCGGCGACTATCTCGCGCTCGACCGCACGCTGCCGACGCCGGCGCCCGGCGATCTCATCGCCATCATGACCGCGGGCGCCTATGGCGCGGTGCAGGCCGGCACCTACAACACGCGCCCGCTGGTGCCGGAGGTGCTAGTGAAGGACGATCAGTACGCCGTGGTCCGCCCGCGCATCGAGGTCGAGCAGCTGATCGCGATGGACACGCCGGCGCCGTGGCTGTGAGGCGGTAAGGGGCGGCACAAGCGCGCTTCACACGTGTCGTCCCCGCGTACGCGGGGACCCATAACCACAGGAAGTGGTTATGACACGAAGCTGGTTACTCCGAGTCTTCGCCAAACTTCTCCCTGGGGTTTTGGGTCCCGGGTTCGCGCTGCGCGCGCCCCGGGACGACGAACGGAGTGCGGGATCGCTACTTCCCCGCCAATCGGCCCTTGGCTTCGCCGACCACCACCCCCGCCTTCTTCTCGATCGGCTTAATCGCCGCGGTGAAATCGGACTCGGCGCCTTCTGCGCTGATCACGGTCTCCCACAACCGCCCGACTGCGTCCGCGACCTCCATCGACAGGCCGAGCTGCTTCATCTCCTCCAGCGCAAGCCGCACGTCCTTCACCATCAGTCCCGTGGCGAAGCCGAAATCGAAGCTGCGCGGCAGCACCGAGCGTGGAAACTTGTCGCGGCTCGCGGTGTTCATGCCGGATCCGGCATTGATGACGTCGATCATGACGGCGGGATCAAGCCCGGCTTTCACGCCCATCACGACCGCTTCCGACGTCGCCACGATCGCGGTGGCCGACAGGAAATTGTTGGCGAGCTTCATGGTCTGCGCCGCGCCGGGCTTCTCGCCGATGAAGAACACTTTTCCGATCACGTCGAGCGCGGGCTTGAGCAGCTCGAATTCCGCTCTCGGTCCGGAGACCATTACCGCCAGCGTGCCCTTCTCGGCGCCGCCGACGCCGCCGGAGACGGGGCAGTCGATCTGCACGATGTTGCGCTTGGCGAGCAGGTCGTGAATCTTCACGGCCATCGCCGAGCCGACGGTGGAGAGGTCGATGAAGCGCTTTGCGCGGCTGCCCTCGATGACGCCGTTCGCTCCCGTTGCGACTTCGAGCGAGGCTTGCAGCGAGGGCAGGCTTGCCATCACGGTCTCGACCTGATCGGCGACGTCCTTCGGCGATGTCGCTGGCTTAGCGCCGAGTGCTACGAGCTTGTCCGTGACCTCCTTGCGCGTGTCGAACACGACGAGCTTGTGTTCCGCCTCGATCAGCCGCCGCGCCATCGGGAAACCCATGTTTCCGAGCCCGATGAATCCGATGTCCATGGTGTTTCCTTGTGGTTGTTATTCGTTGGTGGTTGAACGTGAAGCGGCGATCATTCTCCGCTCGTCGTCCCGGGGCATCGCGAAGCGATGAGCCCGGGACCCATAACCCCAGGGAGGAGTCGTTGCGCGGAAGCGGTCACTCCGAGTCCCGCTAACCACAGCTGCCTGTGGTTATGGGTCCCGGGTTCGTGCTACGCGCGCCCCGGGACGACAGCGGAGATTTTGACGACATCTCACGCCTTGCCGTCGATCTCCGCAAACACCTCGCGCGCGATGCGGAAGCTGTCGACTGCGGCGGGCATGCCGCCATAGATCGCGACCTGCATCAGGATCTCGCGGATCTCCTCGCGGCTGACGCCATTGGTGAGCGCGCCCTTCAGATGCGCGCGAAATTCGTGCTGGCGGTTGAGGATCGCGATCATGGCGATGTTGAGCATGCTGCGGGTCTTGCGCGGCAGCTCCTCGCGGCCCCACACCGTGCCCCAGCAATATTCGTTCAGCATCTCCTGGAACGGGCGGTTGAAATCGTCGACGTTCTTCAGGGCGTTGTTGACATAGGCCTCGCCCAGCACCGCTTTGCGGACTTCCAGGCCCTTGTCGTGCATCTTCTTGTCCATGGCGTTTCCTCTCATCTCCCTCGGGGCGGCGCGGAAATTACGGGGTTGCCGCGGGCCAGTCACGTCCTCGTGTTATGCGGGAAAAGGGGCGTCTCCCGTACCGGAACGGATGCCTCAGTGCTGCCGTTGTGATAGGCTTCTCTACCGGGCAACCTGGAGAGTTGATTGAACGGCGTCACCCCCGACCCGTCAGACCCGATCCGCAACAGCGATGCTCTGTCGCGGCTGAAGCTGGCGCAGGCCCTCGATCGGGCCATTTATGCCATCGCGTGGGAGCGTGCCTGGCCGAATTTGGCGCGGCTTCTGACCGTCGTCGGCCTGTTCCTGGTGGTGTCCTGGGCCGGCCTCTGGCTGGCGCTGCCGTTCGTTGCCCGTGCCATCGGTCTCGTCGTTTTCGCCGGCATCGCGATTGCCGTCCTGTTTCCCTTGATTCGCTTCCGCTGGCCGAGCCGCGAGGAGGCGCTCAGCCGGCTCGATCGTGGCTCCGGCATCCGTCACCGCCCGGCCACGACGCTGACGGACACGCTGTCCTCGCAGGACCCGGTCGCACAGGCGCTGTGGCAGGCGCAGCGCGAGCGTACGCTGGCCTCGCTCAAGCGCATCCGCGCCGGCCTGCCGCATCCGCGGCTCGCGCTGCATGATCCCTGGGCGCTGCGCGCGCTGGTTATGGTGATGCTGGTCGCGACCTTCTTCGCCGCCGGCGACGAGCGCGCGATGCGGCTCGGGGCCGCCTTCGACTGGAACGGCGTGCTGGCGCCGGCGAATGTTCGCGTCGATGCCTGGGTCACTCCGCCGCTCTACACCGGCAAGCCGCCGGTCATCCTGTCGGCCGCCAACAAGGAGGCCGCGGCGCTGCCTGCCGCCGGCCCGCTTGCCGTTCCCGCAGGCTCGACCCTGATCGTGCGCTCCTCCGGCGGCAGCCTCGATGTCGTGGTCTCCGGCGGCCTCAAGGAGGTTGCTCCCACAGAAGCCGCGCCCAAGGGCACCAACGAGAAGCATTTCACCATCACCGCAGATGGTACCGCGCATGTCCGCGCGCCCTCCGGCCAGCCGCAATGGGCGTTTGCGGCAACGCCGGACCGCGCGCCGACGATCGCGCTCGCCAAGGATCCCGAGCGCCAGGCGCGCGGCGGGCTCCAGCTCTCCTACAAGATCGAGGACGATTACGGCGTGACCGGCGCGGATGCGCACATTGCCCTGCGCCCCGCCGACGCCAAGGATGGTAGCAAGGATGGCAGCAAGGATTCCGACGGCAAGGCCGCGGCGCGTCCGCTGTTCCAGCCGCCGCAATTCCCGCTCGTGCTGCCGAACGCGCGCACCCGCAACGGCGTCGGCCAGACCGTGAAGGATCTCAGCGAGGACCCCTATGCCGGCGCCGACGTCACGCTGACGCTCACCGCCAAGGACGAGGCCGGCAACGAGGCCAGGAGCGAACCCTTCAACATGCGCCTGCCCGAGCGCCTGTTCACCAACTCGCTCGCGCGCGCGCTGATCGAGCAGCGCCGCATCCTCGCGCTCGACGCCAACAGGAATTCCGACGTCTACACCGCGCTCGACGCGCTGATGATCGCACCCGAATTGTTTACGCCGGATGCCGGCTGTTATCTCGGCCTCCGGAGTCTGGCGAGCCAGCTCGAGGCCGCCCGCACCGACGATGCGCTGCGCAACGTGGTGGCGAGCATGTGGGCCTTCGCGACGACCATCGAGGATGACGGCGTCGCCGGCAGCGTCAACGCCGCGCTGCGCTCGGCGCAGGATGCGCTCAAGGCGGCGCTGGAACGCGGCGCCAGCGAGGACGAGCTCAGGGTCCTGACGCAGAAGCTTCGTGAGGCCATGGCCGGCAAGGTGCGCGATCTCGCCCGCCGCGCCGAGCAGAATCCGCTCGGCGCCCGGCAGCCGTTCCCCGCGGAGGTCCAGCTCATCCTCGACAAGGCAGTCGAGCTGCGACAAAAGACCCAGCATGCGACGCCCGAGCAGCTCGCAGAGCTGGCGCAGCAGCAGGACGTCTTGCGCGAGCAGCTTCAGGCCTATCGCAAATCGGCGAACAACCGTGCCAACAAGGCGGGGGACGACAGGACCAACCAGTTTACGCGGGACCGGAAATGCGGAAGCTAGCACCCGTGCCAGTCTTGAAGGCGATGTCGATCGCCTGCCTCGCCATGCTGTTGGGCGGCGTCTCGCCGGCCGCGGCTCAGCTGGATCAGGATCCCGATGCGCTGCTCGACAGCGCGGAAAAGGCGATGCAGGAATCCGGCGACAGCCTCAGGCAGAAGGAATCCGGGAAGAGCCTGAGCAACCAGTCCGACGCCATTCAGAAGCTCGAGGAGTACAAGCGCGCCACGGAAAGAAGCCAGTCTTCCAATCGCGATCGTTCCGTCATCACGCAGCGCGATCTGGATGACCTGCTGCGGCAGATCGAGAAGGCGGCGCGCGAGGGCAATAAAGAGGCGGCCCAGCGCATGCTCGAGCAGCTCGCGCAGATCATGGAAAATCTCCAGATGGCGCAGCCCGGGCAATCCGGTGAGAGCGAGATGGAGCAGGCGCTCAACGAGCTCAGCGACATGATCCGCAAGCAGCAGCAATTGCGCGACAAGACTTTCAAGCAGGGCCAGGATTCCCGGCGGGACCGTTCGCGTGGCAAGCAGCAGGGCGACCAGTCGATGTCGGACCTGCAGCAGGATCAGCAGTCGCTGCGCGACCGCCTGAAGAAGCTGCAGGACGAGCTCGCCAAGCGCGGCCTCGCGCAGAAGGGACAGAAAGGCCAGAAGGGTCAGCAGGGTCAGAAAGGCCAGCAGGGCGACCCGGGCCAGAGCGGCGATCAGGACGGCGATCAGGGCGATGATGACGGCAGCCTCGATGCCGCCGACGGTGCCATGGGCGATGCCGGCTCGAAGCTCGGCGAAGGCAATGCCGACGGCGCCGTGGACTCGCAGGGCAAGGCCCTCGACGCGATGCGCAAGGGCGCGCAGAAGATGGCCGAGGCGATGCAGCAGGGCGATGGCGACGGGCAGGGCGATGGTCCCGGCAATCGGGCCGGCCGTCAGCAGAGCGGCGGCAATCAGACCGATCCGCTCGGGCGCCCGCTTCACGGCCGCGATCTCAGCGACGACTACACCGTCAAGATCCCGGGCGAGATCGACGCCCAGCGCGTCCGCCGCATCCTCGAAGAGCTCCGCCGCCGCCTCGGCGACAGCTCGCGTCCGCAGATCGAGCTCGATTACATCGAGCGGCTGCTGAAGGATTTTTGACACCACTCAGTGTCATCGCCCGGCGAAGACCGGGCGATCCAGTATTCCAGAGGCCTGCGTTGGAGGTCACGCTCTCACCGCATCCGCCGCGGTGTACTGGATGCCCGGTCAAGCCTGGGCATGACAGCGGAGTGTAGGACGGCAGCTTCGCGTCACCCCTTCTTCGCCGCCAACGCATCCGCCACGGCGGTGCGGATGTCGGCGACCGAGAACGGTTTTGTCACGACGTCGTGCACCAGCGCATTGAGGTTCGAGGCGCGCTCGCGCTGGTCGGCAAAGCCGGTCATCAGCAAGATGGTCAAATCGGGAAAATCGCGCGCGGCGGAGAGCGCCAGCGCGATGCCGTCCATCACGGGCATCTGGATGTCGGTGAGCAGCAGGTCGAAGGCGCCGTCCTCGCGGGTCAGGATCTCCAGTGCCTCGGCGCCGTCCTGCGCGGTGACGGTCTCGTGGCCGTCCATGGCGATGGCGCGCGCCACCAGCGTGCGCATCGAATCTTCGTCATCGGCGATCAAGATCTTCGGCATGGGATCAACTTTCGGACCAACCTTGGTACCGGGCGGCGCGATTATACGCTGCCGCCGGCAATGTCGCGCCGGTTGAAGAAGCGAACGTCGATATTGCGGCCTTCGGGCGGCGGCGAGGCCAGGCGGGAGCGGAAGAAGGCGCGCTCGCCGGGCCGCAGCACGGTCTGCTCCAGCACCGTATTCCAGGCGTAGATCTCCGCGCCTTGCCCGTCGCGCACGGCAAAGCGCAGCCGCGGAATGTCGAGCGGCTTCTTTCCCTCGCCGACGATCACACCCTCGATCACCAGCACCTGCTTACCGTCCACGGTCTCGCTGGACAGCTTCACGTCCTTGAAGGCGAGGCCCCGCAGGTTCACCTCGAGCCCGACCATCTTGTAGAAAGCGGCGGTCTGCGGCAGCAGCCGCACCATGTCGCCGCGCCAGATCACCAGCGCCAGCACCAGCGCGCCCATGGCAGCGCAGGCGGTCGGCAGGCCGAAATGAGATTTTTTGGGCGACGCGGTGGCGACCGGACGGCTCACCCGCGCGCCGCGGCGAGGGAACAGACCGCGGAACCAGGACTGGTGCTGCGCGCCGACGACCTCTTCCTCAGCTTCCCGGGCCGCCGCGGACCACTCGTCCTCGGTTTCCTTGGAAGCCTCTTCGTCAGGCCAGTCGCTGGCGATCGAGGGACTGTCGACGACAGGCGCGTCCGTGGTGCCGTCGTCCTTGGCATAAGAGTTCCATTGCTCGGCGAGGTCGGCCTGGTCGTCGGCCTGGCTGGCCGCGGCCATGGCCGGGACGGATGCCTCCTCGATGGCATCCTCGGCATGGGCGATCCAGGTCTCCTTGCAGCGGGAACAGCGGACCGCCCGTCCGTTCGCCCCAAGGCTCGCGAGCTTGATGGCGTAGGATGTCATACAATGGGGGCAGACGATATGCATGGACGAGCCTTGACGATGACCGCGTCGGGGAGAGCCGCGCGGCAAGGATGCTACGATGTATGCTACAGCGCGACCGTTAACGAACCGGAAACCATAACGGCGGCAAAACCCGTTGGTCGCGTATGGCGGAGCGCAGCAGTGCGACCCGCGCCCCCCTCTCGAACGGAGCTGAGCTTGGTTCGGTTCGAAAATGTCGGATTGCGTTACGGTCTGGGGCCGGAGATCCTGCGCGACCTCAGCTTCCAGATCCCGGCGCATTCGTTCCAGTTCCTCACCGGCCCCTCGGGTGCCGGCAAGACCTCGCTGCTGCGCCTGTTGTTCCTGTCGCACCGGCCGACGCGGGGACTCGTCAATCTGTTCGGCCACGACATCTCGCGTCTCGGCAAGGACGAGATCGCCGATTTGCGCAAGCGCATCGGCATCGTGCTCCAGGATTTCCGCCTGCTCGATCACATGACGACCTATGAGAACGTGGCGCTGCCGTTTCGCGTCATGGGCCGCAGCGAGTCGAGCTACCGCAAGGAGGTGATCGACCTGCTGCGCTGGGTTGGGCTCGGCGACCGCATGGACGCGCTGCCGCCGATCCTGTCGGGCGGAGAGAAGCAGCGCGCGGCGATCGCGCGCGCCGTGATCTCGCGGCCGCAACTGCTGCTCGCGGACGAGCCGACCGGCAGCGTCGACCCGACGCTCGGACGCCGCCTGCTGCGGCTTTTCATCGAGCTCAACAAATCGGGCACCGCCGTCATCATCGCCACCCACGACATCGGCCTGATGGACCAGTACGAGGCCCGGCGGCTGGTGCTGCATCAGGGGCGGTTGCACGTCTATGAGTAGGACCGACGAGCGCGGCGTGTTGGTCGACCTCGGACAGGAGCGTCCGCAGCTTCCGGCCAACGCGCGCAACATGTCGCCGATCGTGCCGCGGGCCTCGATCCAGGGCCGCGCGCTGGTCGCCGTCGTCGCCATCATGACCTTCCTGGCGTCGATGACCACGGGCACGGTGCTATTGGTTAGCGCCTCCGCCGCGGAATGGCAGTCGGACGTCGCCAGCGAAATCACCATCCAGGTCCGCCCGCAGGCCGGCCGCGATCTCGAACGCGACACCGCGGCGGTGACGGAGGCGATGCGCGCGCAAGCCGGCGTCGTCGAGGTCAAGCCGTTCACCCGGGAGGAGAGCGGCAAGCTGCTCGAGCCCTGGCTCGGCACCGGGCTGTCGATGGACGACCTGCCGGTGCCGCGCATGATCATCGCGCGTGTGCAACCCGGCACGCTGCTCGATCTCGGCGTCTTGCGCGCGCGCGTGACCCAGGTCGCGCCAAGTGCCAGCGTCGATGATCACCGCGCCTGGATCGAGCGGATGCGCTCGATGACCAACGCCACCGTGCTCGCCGGCCTCGGCATCCTCGCGCTGGTCATCATCGCCACCATCATCTCGGTCTCGTTCGCGACCCGTGGCGCCATGGCGGCGAACCGTCCGATCGTCGAGGTGCTGCATTTCGTCGGCGCCGGCGACCGCTACATCGCCAATCACTTCCTGCGTCATTTCCTGAGGCTCGGCCTCGAGGGCGGCGTGATCGGCGGCGGCGCCGCCATGCTGGTGTTCGGCTTCTCCGAGTCGATCGCCGGCTGGTTTTCCGGTACCCCCGTCGGCGACCAGTTCGCCGCGCTGCTCGGCACCTTCTCGCTGCGGCCGTCCGGCTACATCGTGCTCGCGGCCCAGGCCGTGCTGATCGGCGCCATCACCGCGGTGGCCTCACGCCAGACCCTGTTTGCGACGTTGAACGATGTGGATTGAGGTCTTTTTCCTTCTCCCCTTGTGGGAGAAGGTGGCGCGAAGCGCCGGATGAGCGGTATCTCTCAGCGCACTCGAATCGCGAGAGGTGAGCTCGCGGAGAGATACCCCTCACCCGGCTTCGCTGCCGCGAAGCCACCCTCTCCCACAAGGGGAGAGGGTGACGAGCTCGCAGCCCGAGTGTTCTCACATCCCAGGACTCCACTTCGCCTCAAAACCTTTTAAAATCAGCCAGGGAAGGGATCACCGACATCATATGACCTCGCCGACCGACGATCGATCGCCGAACCTGCCGCGCGGCTGGCTGCGCGCGGCCGTGGTGTCGACGATTGCGCTCGCCTTCGTCGGCGCGGCGGCGGGCTTCATCGCGTTCCTGTCGCAATTGCGCGGCGCCGAGATCGCCCCAAGCCGCAAGGCAGACGGCATCGTGGTCCTGACCGGCGGCTCCTCGCGGGTGTCGGACGCGATGGAGCTGCTCGCCGCCGGCTATGGCAGGCGGCTCCTGATCTCCGGCGTGCACCCGACGTCGACGGCGAACGACATCTCCCGGACCTTGCCGGAGAACCAGTCCTTCATGACCTGTTGCGTCGATCTCGACCGTACCGCGCTTTCGACCCGCGGCAATGCGGCAGAGGCGCGGCGCTGGGCCGAGGGGCGCCGATTCAAGTCGCTGATCGTGGTCACCTCGAATTATCACATGCCGCGTGCCCTGGTGGAATTCTCGCATGCGATGCCGCAGACGACGCTGATCCCGTTCGCGGTGGTCGGCGACAAATGGCGCGAGGAGCCGTGGTGGACATCGGCGTCCACCTTGCGGCTGCTGCTGTCGGAATATGTCAAGTACGTCGCGGCAGAGCTCAGGGTGCGGCTGGAGGATTTCGGGATTGACCTTTCGCCCGAGATGTCGGAGCAGCCTGCAGGTCATCAGCCAAAGCGGCCCGCCACCGCCCAAGCCAATTGACAGGCAAATTAATCGGATCGTCGATGTTCCTGATTTTCCTGCGCTCGCTCGTGTTCAACGTGCTGTTCTACGCCGTGCTAGTCTGCCTCGCGATCGTGGCGCTGCCGACCTTCGCATTGCCGCCGCGCGCCATGTTGACGGTCGCGCAATGGTGGGCCAAGGCGACGCTGGTCCTGATGCGCGTGGTCTGCAACATCAAGGTCGAATTCCGCGGTGTCGAGAACATCCCGCAGGGGCCGCTGGTGATCGTGGCGAAGCATCAGTCGTTCTGGGAGACGTTCGTTCTGCCCGGTTTCTTCAATCGTCCGATCTTCATCCTCAAGCGTCAGCTCATGCAGATACCGGTGTTCGGCCAGTTTCTGGTCAAGACCGGGATGATCGCGATCGACCGCAAGGCCGGCGTGAAGGCGCTCTTGGACATGACGCGGCGGGCGCGCGAGGCGGTGCGCTCGGGCAGGCAGCTCGTCATCTTTCCGGAAGGCACGCGCCGCGCGCCGGGCGCGCCGCCCGACTACAAGACCGGCTTTGCGCAGATCTATTCGTCCTGCGGCGTGCCGTGTCTTCCGATCGCGCTCAACTCCGGCCTGTTCTGGCCGCGCCGCACCTTCATGCGCTATCCCGGCACGCTCGTGGTGGAATTCCTCGATCCGTTGCCGTCAGGCCTGCCGAAGGATGAGTTTCTCTCCCGTGTGCAAACGGCCATCGAAGAGGCAACGAGCCGCCTCGTCGAAGCCGGCCGCAAGGAGCAGGAGCAATTGATCGGCGCCTCGCCGAGTTACGCGCCGTCGGAGAACTAGCGGCTCTCTCGATCGTCGGGAGCCGGCGCGTGGAGGGAATGCGCCTCCCCATGCAGCATGGTCGCAAGCTGATGCAGCTGGGTGTCGCGAAAGCCTTCGGCTTCGATCGCCTTCACCGTCGCGGTGACATAGTCGCGATTGGCGCCGGACTGTCCGTGGCCCTGGATGACATGGCGATGCTGCTCGGCGAGCGAGAGGCGGCCGGCATATTGCACATGGCCGCGGTCGACGACATAGGCGAGCGCGGAGACGCGCTGGCGCGCATCGTTCTCCAGCCACACCGAGCGCATCACCTCGCGATAGACCGAAGTGACCTGCTCGCGCGCCCGCAAATAGGCGACGACCTCGGTGCGGTTCTTTTCAGCGACGCGAAAGGCGATACCGCGGCAGGCGCCGCCGCGGTCGAGCCCGAGCACCAGGCCCGGCTTCTCCGGTGTGCCGCGATGGACGAAGGAATAGACGCAGAGCGCCCGGTGCTCGCCGACCAGCCGCGCCGGGACGCGCTCCTCGAAATCGAAGCCCGGTCGCCACATCAGCGAGCCGTAGCCGAACACCCAGAGGTCGCCCGTGGCTGTCGTGACGGAGGGGAGGGTGATTTCGGACATTTCGGGCACGGCTACCAGAACCGCGCCCCCAAAAGAAGCGAATTCTCCGCCTTTCGTCGGGGGCTGGCCTCGCTTACATTTGCCAAAATCTGGGGCCAAAGGGTCGCCGCATGTCCAATATGACCGTTGCCGCAGGCCGCCGCTCCCGTTGGGGCCTTTTCATTGCCCCCCTCCTCGTCCTGATCCTCGCCGTCGCCTGGAGCTGCTTCTGGTTCTACGCGGCCTCGCAGGCCGAAGTGGCCGCAGACGCCTGGCGGGCGCAGGAGGCCAAATCCGGCCGCATCTATGATTGCGCCAAGCGCTCGATCGCCGGCTTCCCGTTCCGCTTCGAGGTCCAGTGCTCCGGCGCCAGCGTCGCCCTGGTTTCGCAGAATGCGAGCAAGACGCCGTTCACGGCCAAGCTCGACAACATCCTGGTCGTTGCCCAGGTGTACGATCCCAAGCTCGTCATCGCGGAATTCTCCGCGCCGGCGACGCTGACCGACGGCGTCACGCAAAACACCTTCGTGGTGAACTGGAGCAAGGGCCGCAGCAGCGTGGTCGGCCTGCCCTCGGTGCCGGACCGCGCCTCCATCGTGTTCGACGATCCCAACATCAATCGTCTCGACGGCAGCATGCAGGTGCCGCTCGCGCGCGCCAAGCAGGTCGAGCTGCACGGGCGCCTCGCGGACGGCTCGCCGGCCGATCATCCCGTGATCGAGACCGTGCTCCATGTCGCGCAGGGCAGCATCCAGGGCGTTCACCCCCTGCTCGCCGAGCCGTTTGAGGCGGACACGCGCGCCAAGATCACGGGCCTGTCCGACTTGACGCCAAAGCCCTGGCCGCAGCGCTTCCGCGAGATCCAGGCCGCCGGCGGTCATATCGAGATCGTGCAGTCGCGGATCCAGCAGGGTGAGATGATCGCGGTTGCGGCCGGCACGCTCGCGCTTTCGGCCAACGGCCGGCTCGACGGCGAATTGCAGATGACGGTGACGGGCCTCGAGCGCGTGATCCCGGCGCTCGGCATCAAGAAGATGCTGGAGGAGGGCGTGCCGCAGGCTACGCTCGACCGCGTCGCACCCGGCATGAAGTCGCAGGACCTCAACAATCTGTTCGGCGCGCTCGACCGCGCCGTTCCCGGTCTCGGCAAGGTGATCAAGCAGAACGCCAATGCCGGCGTTGCCGCCGGCATCAATTCGATCGGCACCGAGAGCACGCTGGAAGGCAAGAAGGCGAGAAGCTTCCCGCTGAAATTCGTCGACGGCGCCGTGCTGCTCGGCCCGGTCAAGGTCGGCCAGATTCCGCCGCTGTATTAGGTGGCGTAGCTGCCGTAGCCCGGATGGAGCGAAGCGCAATCCGGGACGGTGCCAGCCGCGATCAAGAATCCCGGATTACGCTTGCGCTCCATCCGGGCTACGAACTCACGGCTTCTTCAGCGCACCATGCTGCCGACCGAAATCCGCGGCCGCCGAATCCTGGCCGATCTCGACGATGCCGCGGCGGATGGCGCGGGTGCGGGTGAAATGGTCGAACAGCGCTTCGCCGTCGCCGCGCCGGATCGCGCGGGTGAGTTTTGCGAGATCCTCGGTGAAGGTGCCGAGCATCTCCAGCACGGCTTCCTTGTTGGCGAGGAAGACGTCGCGCCACATCGTCGGATCGGACGCCGCGATGCGGGTGAAATCGCGGAAACCGCCGGCGGAGAACTTGATCACCTCGGACTCCGTGACCTGCGCCAGCTCGTCGGCGGTGCCGACGATGGTGTAGGCGATCAGATGCGGCAGATGGCTGGTGATCGCGAGCACGAGATCGTGATGATCCGGCGTCATCACCTCGACCTTGGCGCCCATCGCCGCCCAGAAGGCGCGCAGGCGATCGGTGGCGGCCGCATCGACACCTTCCGGCGGGGTGAGAATGCACCAGCGATTGATGAAGAGCTCGGCGAAACCTGAATCCGGCCCCGAATGCTCGGTGCCCGCCACGGGGTGCGCCGGCACGAAATGAATGGTCTTCGGCAGATGCGGCGCCATGTCCCTGACGATGGCGCCCTTGACCGAGCCGACGTCGGAGATGATTGCGCCGGGCTTCAGATGCGCGGCGATCTCCTGCGCGACCTCGCCGCAGGCGCCGACGGGAATGCAGAGGATGACCAGATCGGCATCCTTCACCGCTTCCGCATTGGTCGCCACGACCTGGTCGACGATACCGAGCTCCATCACCCGCGCGCGGGTCTTCTCCGAGCGCGCGGTGGTGACGATCTCGCCCGCAAGGCCCTGGAGCTTCGCAGCGCGCGCGATCGAGCCGCCGATCAGGCCGAAGCCGATCAGCGCAACGCGCTGGAAGTGCGGTGCGCTGCTCATTTGCCGGCCATGAAGTCGCGCAAGCCGTCGACCACGAGGCGGTTGGCCTCCTCGGTGCCGATGGTCATGCGCAGCGAATGCGGCAGGCCGTAATTCTTTAAGCCGCGCAGCACCAGGCCGCGCTTGGTCAGGAAGGCGTCGGCATCGTCAGCGGTCTTGCCCTTGTCGGTCGGGAAGTGGATCAGCACGAAATTGGCGACGCTCGGCGTTACCTTCAGTCCGAGCTTGCCGATCTCCTCGGTCAGCCAGTTGCGCCAGGTCTCGGTGAACTGCTTCGACATCGCCTGGTGCGCGGTGTCCTCGATCGCGGCGACCGCGGCATACATTGCCGGCGTCGACACGTTGAACGGGCCGCGGATGCGGTTGACCGCGTCGATGATGTGCTCGGGGCCAAACATCCAGCCGATGCGCAGCGCGGCGAGGCCGTGGATCTTGGAGAAGGTGTGCGTCACCACCGTATTCTCGGTGGTGGCGACCAGCTCGATCCCCATCTCGTAGTCGTTGCGCGAGACGTAGTCGCAATAGGCGGCATCGAGCACCAGCAGCACGTGCGAGGGCAGGCCGGCGCGCAGGCGCTTGACCTCGTCGAACGGCACATAGGTGCCGGTCGGATTGTTGGGATTGGCGAGCCAGACCAGCTTTGTCTTCGGCGTCACCGCCTTGAGGATGGCGTCGACGTCGCAGGTGAGGTTGGTCTCCTGAGCGACGACGTTCTTGGCGCCCACCGCCATGGTCGCGATCGGGTAGACCAGGAAGCCGTGCGTGGTGGAGATCGCCTCGTCGCCCTGGCTGAGATAGGTGTGCGCCAGCAGATTGAGGATCTCGTCCGAGCCGGCGCCGCAGATGATGCGGTTGGGGTCGAGCCCGAACGAGCGGCCGATCGCCTCGCGCAGCACGCGCGAGGTTCCTTCCGGATAGTCTTCCAGGTGGTCCGCCACGTGCTTGAAGGCTTCGATTGCCTTGGGCGAGGGCCCGAACGGCGTCTCGTTGGCCGACAGCTTGAACACCTTGCGGCCCGGCTCCGCCACCGGGCTCTTGCCGGGCGTGTAGGGCGCAATATCGAGAATGCCGGGATTCGGCACGGGGCGGGACATCTTGAACTCCGAGAATGGCGGGGCGCGGCGTGCGATTTACGATTTCGCCCCGGTCGGGGGCACCGTATAGCGCGTTGCGTGGCTGCCGACGAGGGCCGTGGAGCGCACCGAGGCCCCCGCCTCGATCAGGGCAGCCCTGATCTTGTCGATGCTGGTCGCACTCGTGACCGAGACAAGCAGCGCCGCGCCGTCGAAGGCGGTATCAGGCACCGCCACGATCTCGGCGAGCGGCGACAGGGCGCGCGCGACCTCGGCGTTCCAGCCGGAGACGCGGACGCTGAAGGTCTCGACCTCCGTCACCAGGGCGCTGTCGGCGACGCGCGAAATTGCGAACACCGGCAGTGCCGCCGGATGATCGTCGCGCTCGACGAAGGGCATCCGCGCGATGATCTTCGGCGCGCCTTCCGTTTCGAGCAAGAGCCACCATGGCGTGCGGCTCGACGTCGCCGACACCAGCGCCAGATCGCCCTTGGATTTCGCCACCGCCTCGACCGCGGCCTGCGCGCTGAAATGCGCGACGTAAGGCACCGTGAAGCCGAAATGGAAGCGCGCGGAATCGCGCATCGCCGGCTCGCTCGCCGAGATGTCGGCATGCACCGAGAACGGCGCCTGCACATAGGTGAACGTCGAGATGATGACGCGCCAGATGCTCTCGACCGTGTCGAGCGGCAGGATGCCGCGATGGCGCTGCACGATCTCGCGCATCATGGCGGCCTCGCGCGCGGGGCGGAACGCCGAGCCGACCTCCTGGGTCTGCTTCACCTGGATCAGGCGGTCGATGATGTCGCCGCGCTGCATCAGCAGGCGATGCATGCCCTCGTCGATCGCGTCGATCTCCTTGCGCAGTTCCTGGAGCGATGGTGGCGCGGGCGGACGTTGGGACATGTCTGGCTGTCGATGGTTTCGATGGGGGATGTCCTGATTAGGCAGTCGGGACGGCGAAAGCAAAGAGAAATCACGTCCTTTTCGGACGACGCGAGAGAGACGAATTGGGCCGATCCGGGCCGCGACTTGACGAAAACCGCCCAAGACGGTAGCTTTTGCCCGTTCCGTGGTCATTTGAGCCGGCCGGCTTGCAGCCACGTTAAAAAACTCGCTAAACAGGCCGGGGACGCTTCCGATCCCGGCCGAACCTATCGTTCAGGCCGGGTTTTTCATGGCCTGATGCAAGTGGCGATCACGCGTTTGATCGCAAACGAGGTCGATGGTCAGATGGGTGGCGTCAAGTCGATACCGAGTCCTGCGATCAGCGCCGACGAACGGTCGCACGAGGTGGATCATCCAAGCTCGCAGATCGCGCATTTCGGCGCCGAGCAGCCGCTGCGGCTCGATTGCGGCGTCGATCTCACCCCGTTCCAGATCGCCTACCAGACCTATGGCGAGCTCAACGCCGATCGCTCCAACGCGGTGCTGATCTGCCATGCGCTGACCGGCGATCAGCATGTCGCCAATGTGCATCCCGTCACCGGCAAGCCCGGTTGGTGGGAAACGCTGGTCGGCCCCGGCCGCCCCATCGATCCCAAGCACTACTTCATCATCTGCTCCAACGTGATCGGCGGCTGCATGGGCTCGACCGGGCCGGCGTCGATCAATCCTGCCACCGGCAAGGTCTGGGGCCTCGATTTCCCCGTCATCACCATTCCCGACATGGTGCGTGCGCAGGCGATGCTGGTCGACCGGCTCGGCGTCGACACGCTGTTTGCGGTGGTCGGCGGCTCGATGGGCGGCATGCAGGTGCTGCAATGGACTGCCGCCTATCCGGGCCGCGTGTTCTCCGCGCTGGCGATTGCCTGCTCGACGCGGCACTCGGCGCAGAACATCGCCTTCCACGAACTCGGCCGCCAGGCCGTGATGGCCGATCCAGACTGGCACGGCGGCGGCTATGCCGATCACGGCATCCATCCGCATCGCGGGCTCGCGGTGGCGCGGATGGCGGCGCACATCACCTATCTCTCGGACGCGGCGTTGCATCGCAAGTTCGGCCGGCGTATGCAGGACCGCGAGCTGCCGACCTTCTCGTTCGACGCCGAGTTCCAGGTCGAGTCCTATCTACGCTACCAGGGCTCGTCCTTCGTCGAGCGTTTCGATGCCAATTCCTATCTCTATCTGACGCGCGCGATGGATTATTTCGACATCGCCGCCGACCATGGCGGCGTGCTGGCAAAGGCGTTCGCGGGAATTGCGACCCGCTTCTGCGTGGTCTCCTTCACCAGCGACTGGCTGTTTCCGACCTCGGAATCGCGCGCGCTGGTGCACGCGCTGAATGCCTCGAGCGCGCGGGTGTCGTTCGCCGAGATCGAGACCGATCGCGGCCACGACGCCTTCCTGCTCGACGTGCCCGAATTCTTCGACATCTCCCGCGCCTTCCTGCAATCGGCGGGCAAGGCGCGCGGGCTCACCAGGGACGGCTAGTCATGTCTGTACAGGAAGTGCTGCCGTTGAACGGCGTCGCGACCGGATCGTCCGGCCAGTTTCGCGCCGATCATCTGCTGGTCGCCGAGATGGTCAAGCCGGGCTCGAAAGTGCTCGACGTCGGCTGCGGCGAGGGCGACCTGCTTCAGCTGCTGGAGACCCGCGGCATCGACGGCCGCGGCATCGAGCTGTCGCGCGAGGGCGTCAACCGCTGCGTCGCCAAGGGCCTTGCGGTGGTGCAGGGTGATGCCGACACCGATCTCGTCAATTATCCGGATGACGCCTTCGACTACGTGATCCTGTCGCAGACGCTGCAGGCGACGCGGCAGCCGCGCGTGGTGCTGGAGAATCTACTGCGCATCGGCCGACGCGCCATCGTCTCGTTCCCGAATTTCGGTTTCTGGAAGATGCGGCTCCAGCTCCTGGTCGGCGGCCACATGCCGCGCACCGAGAATTTGCCGGCGACCTGGTACGACACCGCCAACATCCATTTCTGCACCATCAAGGATTTCGTGCAGCTCTGCGACGAGATCAACGTCAAGATGGAGCGATCGGTTGCGCTCGATCTCTACGGCCGCCCGGTGCCGCTGAACCTGCCCTGGTGGGTGTGGAACATGTTCGGCGAGCAGGCGGTGTTTCTGCTCAGCCGCGGCGGCGGGAAGTAGTTTCCCGTAGCCCGGATGGAGCGGAGCGCAATCCGGGGCAGGTCGTGCCGCGCTCGAGAATCCCGGATTACGCTTGCGCTCCATCCGGGCTACAAAACGGAGCGTTTGGCGACGCCTTCGCTCTAATGCGCCGCCAGCGATCTGGGATCGCGCGCTGGCCAGCGGCCGGCCTCAACCAGCGCCACGAACCGCGCCACCGTCTCGTTGAACAGCGCGGGCTCTTCGAGATTGAGCACGTGGCCGGACTTCGGAAACATCGCGAGCCCCGCCGCGGGCAGATGCTTCTTCAGGAACAGGCTCGGTCCGAAGCATAGATCGTCCTCGTCGCCGCAGATGATCAGCGCCGGCGTCGATGCGCGCTTGATCGCATCCGTCATTGTGTAGATCGAGGGGCGGCCGCCCTGGAAGCCGCGCATCGTGTTTGCCGATCCCCTGGAATCGTGGCGCGCCAGCGCGGCGTAGAAATCGGCGTGGCCGCGGGGATCCTTCACCAGGAAGGGAATCCGGCTCGGCGCCTCGCGCGTGACCTTTGCGACCTCGACGGAGCCCAGCGTCTCGAACTGCTCGGCATTGGCGCGGCACTGCTTGCGCCAGGCCTCCAAATTCTCGATCTCCGAACCGGAGCCGACGCCGGCCAGCGTCATCGACAGCGCGCGCTGCGGCGCGTTGAGCCCGATCTGGAGCGAGGAGTAGGCGCCCATCGACAGGCCGACCAGATGCGCGCGCTCAATCCTGAGATGATCGAGCACCGCGATCGCATCGCTATAGAAATGCGTGTAGCTGTAAACCTCGCCTTCAGGCACGTCCGACGGCGTGTAGCCGCGGGCCGAATAGGTGATGCAGCGGTGGCCGCGCGAGAAGTAGCGCATCTGCGGCTCCCAATTGGTGTGGTCGGCCGCGAACTCGTGCAGAAAAATGATCGGCGTTCCCTGACCCGCTTCTTCGAAATAGATGCGGACGTCGTCCCTGGTCGTGGCGTGGGGCATTAACCGTTTCCCTCTCTTTAAGCCGCCCTTGCAGGATTGCAGTTAATGCTGTTGTCGGCAATGCGGCAGCCTCAAGCCAGTATCGGCACAAAATCATCGCAGCCATTCACCGGCGCGGCAGTCTTTTTCTCGCCACATCGGGCGGCTTAACGGCCAGACCGATGTCGGCCGTTGCACGGGCCGATTGGGAAGTGGGGTGTCAACGAAGGATGAAGAATGTTTGAGTTGTTTGCGTCTCGCCTGTCGCGTTGTGTTGTCGCGCTGGCGATCTTCTTCGCGGCGGTTGCCGCGTTCGTTTCTCCGGCCTCAGCGCGGCCGCATCATCGTCATAGCGCAGAGCGGCACGCACACGTGCACCACGCCAGACATCATCACTACCGCCACCATGCACGCAGCTCGCGCTTCGAGCGCAGCGCGGCGCAGTTGCGGGCGAGCGGATTCGCCGACACTCAGGCGAGCTATGATCCGAACGCCAATAGCGGCGGCATGGCCCACAACGCCATGGTTAACACCGCAACGGCCAATAGCGGCGGCTTCGGCGGCGGATCAAACCTCGTATCCGAGGCGCGCCGCTATGTCGGCGGAAATCCGACCGGGCGCGGCAGCCTGTGGTGCGCGCGTTTCATGAACTTGGTGCTGGAGCACACTGGCCATAAGGGCTCGGGCTCCGACATGGCGAGCTCGTTCGCGCGTTACGGCACCCGTGTCTCCGGCCCGCAGGTCGGCGCCATCGCGGTGATGTCGCGCGGCCGCCGCGGCGGTCATGTCGGCATCATCACCGGCATCGACGCGCAGGGCAATCCGATCATGATCTCCGGCAACAACGGCAACCGCGTCCGCGAAGCGCCGGTCTCGCGCGGGCGGATCTATGCCTATGTGATGCCGAACTGAGGTGAGGTGCGTAGGGTGGGTTAGCTAGCGGTCACGCGAAGCGCGGTCCGCTGGCGTAACCCACCTCTTCTGTTTCTGCGGTGACAGACAGTGGTGGGTTACGCCTTCGGCTAACCCACCCTACGAAGCTCACACCAGCTTCGGCTCTTCCAACGCGATCGCATCGCCGACGCCGATCTCGCCACCTTCGATCACCTCGGCATAGATGCCGCAGTCCATGTGGCCGAGATTGCGCGAGAGCGTCGGCGGTATCTCGAGATCGCGCTTGGCCGTCACCGGGTCGACATTGGTGGCCGGGCAGCGGACGATGCGCTTGACCACTTTCAGGCGCGCCGCGCCGATCGCCAGCGTCTGGCCGACGAGATCGAGCTCCGACCAGGCCGGCCAGCCCTTTACATAAAGATTGGCGCGGAAACGCAGGGGATTCACGGCGGTGCCGCCCAGCATTGTCTCGATGGCGCGGACGCTGCCGAGATTGATGATGGAGACGACCTTGCGGGCGAGGTCGGAGAAGCTGTGGTCGCGGCCGGACAGCAGCTTCGGCGGGCCCTTTAGCTCCGGCTGAAAGTTCTCCGCGAAGTACCTCTCGATGGCGGCGCGCCCGGCGGCGCTCTCGAGGTCGCCGCTGGCGACGGTCTGGCCGTCCCTGCGGATGGTCAAGACATTGGTGGCGTCGTCGAACCGGCTGTCGAGCTCGGCAAGGCGCTCATTGCGCGCGAGCATCAGAAACTGGATTTTCGGCCTCCACTCGGGCCGTTCGGGATCAAAGCCGCTCGGACCGTTCTCGATGGCGTAGCGGCGGTCGGCGGGCAGGGTCTGGCCCGTCCGCAAGGGGGCGCGGTGCAGGAGCTCCGGTGTCAGGCCCTTGATCGGGTAGCGGTAAAGGCCGGTGATCTCGGCGGTCTGGCTGGCTGTCATGCCGCTACTTAAGGGATTCGACCCGGCCCCGCCAAGCCGGCGGATCAGCGCACGAAATTGTGAACTGGCCTCTTTCGCATCCGCAACCTGCTTCCCACATCTGCCTCAGGCCGGCGGCAACGTCGGCAAAAACACGACCGTTACCGGTTGAGAAACGTCAATGCGGTAATCGGAAACCCAATGAAGATGCCGTTTGGAGTGCCTTAGAGGGCTCCAGGGGCAGGCCGAGGGACAGAAAAGATGAATATCGACAAATACACCGAACGCTCCAGGGGCTTCGTCCAGTCAGCGCAGTCGCTCGCGATGCGCGAGGGGCACCAGCAGTTTTCCACCCTGCACGTGCTCAAGGTCCTCTTGGACGATAATGAGGGCCTCGCTTCCGGCCTGATCGACCGCGCCGGCGGAAATTCCCGTGCAATCCTGAAGGCGACCGAGGATGCCCTCGGCAAGGTGCCGAAGGTCAGTGGCGGCGGCGCCGGCCAGATCTATCTGGCGCCCGAGCTCGCCCGCACTTTTGATGCCGCCGAAAAGGCCGGCGAGAAGGCTGGCGATAGCTTCGTCACCGTCGAGCGGCTGTTGCTCGGCCTGACGCTGGAAAAGACCAGCGAGGCCGGCACCATCCTCGCCAAGGGCGGCGTCACCCCGCAAAACCTCAATGCGGCGATCGAGGCCCTGCGCAAGGGCCGCACGGCCGACTCGGCCACTGCCGAGAACGCGTACGACGCGCTGAAGAAATATGCCCGCGACCTGACCCAGGCCGCGCGCGACGGCAAGCTCGATCCGGTCATCGGCCGCGACGAGGAGATCCGCCGCACCATCCAGGTGCTTTCGCGCCGGACCAAGAACAATCCCGTCCTGATCGGCGAGCCCGGAGTCGGCAAGACCGCCATCGCAGAAGGGTTGGCGCTGCGCATCGTCAACGGCGACGTGCCGGAGAGCCTGAAGGACAAGAAGCTGCTCTCGCTCGACCTCGGCGCGCTGATCGCGGGTGCAAAATACCGCGGTGAGTTCGAGGAGCGGCTGAAGGCCGTACTCCAGGAGGTGACCGCGAGCGAGGGAAATTTCGTCCTCTTCATCGACGAGATGCACACGCTGATCGGCGCCGGCAAAGGCGACGGCGCGATGGACGCCTCGAACCTGCTCAAGCCCGCGCTCGCCCGCGGCGAGCTGCACTGCATCGGCGCGACCACGCTCGACGAGTACCAGAAGCACGTCGAGAAGGACGCCGCGCTGGCGCGGCGCTTCCAGCCGATCTTCGTCAGCGAGCCCTCGGTTGAAGATACCATCTCGATCCTGCGTGGCCTGAAGGACAAGTACGAGCAGCACCATGGCGTGCGGATCACCGATTCCGCACTCGTGGCCGCGACGACGCTGTCCAACCGTTACATCACCGACCGTTTCCTGCCCGACAAGGCGATCGACCTCATGGACGAGGCGGCTGCGCGGCTGAAGATGCAGGTCGATTCCAAGCCGGAAGAGCTGGATTCGCTCGACCGCGAGATCATCCGGCTCAAGATCGAGCAGGAAGCTCTCAAGAAGGAAAGCGATCCCGGCTCCAAGTCCCGTCTTGAGGCGCTCCAAAAGGAGCTCGCCGAGCTCGAGGAGAAGTCCGCGGCGCTGACGGCACGCTGGAGCGCGGAGAAGAACAAGCTCTCCAACGCCCAGAAGCTGAAATCGGAGCTGGACGCCCTGCGTGTCGATCTCGCCGACGCCCAGCGTCGCGGCGAATTCCAGAAGGCCGGCGAGCTGGCCTATGGCCGGATCCCGCAGCTCGAGAAGCAGCTTGCGGATATCGAGGCGCGTGAAGGCTCCGGCGAGATGATGGAGGAGGCGGTCACCGCCAACCACATTGCCCAGGTGGTCTCGCGCTGGACCGGCGTGCCCGTCGACAAGATGCTGGAGGGCGAGAAGGAAAAGCTCCTGAAGATGGAGGAGCAGCTCGGCACCCGCGTCGTCGGCCAGGCCGAGGCCGTGCGCGCGGTCGCAACCGCCGTGCGTCGCTCGCGCGCGGGCCTGCAGGACCCGAACCGCCCCACGGGCTCGTTCATGTTCTTAGGGCCCACCGGCGTCGGCAAGACCGAGCTGACCAAGGCGCTCGCGGAGTATCTGTTCAACGACGAGACCGCGATGGTCCGCCTCGACATGTCCGAATACATGGAGAAGCACTCGGTCTCGCGGCTGATCGGTGCGCCTCCGGGCTATGTCGGTTATGACGAAGGTGGCGCGCTCACCGAAGCGGTGCGGCGCCGGCCCTATCAGGTGGTGCTGTTCGACGAGATCGAGAAGGCGCATCCCGACGTCTTCAACGTCCTGTTGCAGGTGCTCGACGACGGCCGCCTGACCGACGGCCAGGGCCGCACCGTCGACTTCCGCAACACGCTGATCATCATGACCTCGAACCTCGGTTCGGAATTCCTGGTGAACCAGCCGGAGGGCGAGGATACCTCGGCCGTGCGCGAGCAGGTGATGGCAATGGTGCGCGGGCATTTCCGCCCCGAATTCCTCAACCGCGTCGACGAGATCATCCTGTTCCACCGCTTGCAGCGGAGCGAGATGGGCCGGATCGTCGAGATCCAGTTCGCGCGGCTGCAGAAGCTTCTGACCGATCGCAAGATCGTGCTGACGCTCGATGCTGCCGGCCGCGACTGGCTCGCCGCCAAGGGCTGGGACCCCGCCTACGGCGCAAGGCCGCTGAAGCGTGTGATCCAGCGTCACGTCCAGGACCCGCTCGCCGAGATGATCCTGGCCGGCGACATCAGGGACGGTGACAGTGTCGCGATCTCGTCCGAAGGCAACGTCCTGACCTTCAACGGCAAGGCGCCGCAGACCGCCGAGATCACCCAGTTCGAGGCGCCGGTGGCGAAGCGGAAGCTGAACTGAACGCGGGCGGTCGCCGATAAACATTATCGCCCCGGAGAGGTCAACCTCTCCGGGGCGAATTGTTCTTGCCCGGCTTGCCCGCCGGCCGATCGCTATTTTCTCGTCACCTTGTAGATCGCGTTCTCGATGTCGGACGAGAAATAGATCACCCCGTTCGCCCCGACCGCCACGCCTGTCGGAATGTTGGTCGGCAGGCCGCCGGGTGCGCCCGCGAGGCCGATCGGGAGATTGGCCGCGATCTCGGTGATTTTGTCGCTTTCCGGCACGATCGCGATCAGTCGCTTGGCGCCGACCTCCGCGACGATCAGCGTGCCGTCGCTGCCGAGTGCGATGCCTTCGGGCATTTTCAGCTCCTTGGCGACCACGGTCTTTTCGCCGTTGCTGTCGATCCGGGACACGGTGCCTGCAAAGGCCTCGGTGACGTAGACCTCGTCGGTCTTGCCACGAACGAGCCCGACCGGGCCCTCGAGGTCGCCGATCAGCGTGGTGCGGTCCTTGCCGTGCTCGCCGCTCACCTTGACCAGCGACTTGGTGCCGAGCTCGGCGACCAAAATGCCGCCATCGGCGAGCACGATCGCATCGTGCGGCGCCTTGAAGCCATGCAGCATGTCGCGCGTCGCGCCGGTCTTGGCGTCGATCACCTGCACCGTGCCCGTGAACCAGCTCGACAGCACCACGTCGTTGCCTCGCGCCGTCGCGCTCATCGGATATTCCAGCGTGGTGCCTGCGGCGTGCATGCGCGCCTTTTCGGTGACCTCGCCGGTTGCGCCGTCCACCGTGCGATAGGCGAACACGTCGGCGAGGTGGATCGTATCCTTGCCGTTCTCCGAGGTGACGCCGATGCCGCCGGGCAAAGCGAGCTTGCCGATGATGATCTGCTTGGCCTGGCCGGTCGCGGGATCGACCTCCTGAATGCCGTTGTCGGCCATGTTGGAGACGTAGATGCGGTCCTTGTCGTCGATGGCGAGATTGTCCAGCGACGGCTTCAATTGCGCGACCATGGTCTTGGCGCCCGATTTGGGATCGACCCGGACGAGCTGGCCGAGTGCGGTGTCGACCACAAAGAGATTGCCCTTGGAATCGAAGTTCACTGCGGCCGGGACCTTGAAGCCGTCGGCGACGACCGTCAGCTCGGCCTTGTCGACGTCGACTTTTGCGACCTGGCCCTTGAACCAGAGCGGACCATAGAGCTTGTCGTCGGGACCGAACTCGAAGCCGTTGAGGCCGCCCATCTTCTCCATGATCTGGCGCGGCGGTTTGACGCCCTCGATGTCGATCTCGTAGAGCGTGTCGCCGAGGAAGACAGTGGTGGCGTAGAGCCTGCCATCCTTGCGGAAAGCCAGCGAGTTGATGCCGGGAAGGCCGCTGGCGAGCTTCTTGATCGGGCCGTCGCCCTTGCGCGCATAGAGATCGCCGGTGAGGAATCCGGTCCAGGCCATGGTGCCGTCGGGCGCGAACGCGATGTCGTCGGCCATTCCGATCGGCGAGGGGATTGCAACCTTGGCGGTACCGCCTGATAGGTCGACCTCGTACAGCGCCGCGCCGGCGACGCTGCCGGCGAACAGATGGCCGGCCTTGTCGATGCCGAGCCCATGCACGCCATGGAATGCCGAGCCCTGGACCAGCTTGGTGACCTCCCAAGTCTCGGCCGATGCGCTCGTGGTGGCGAAAAGGGCAGCGACGAATGCTGCGCAGGCGAGCCTGTTCTTCATGGCGAGACCTCCCGTTTTTTGGAAAGTATTCGCCCCTGGTGCCGCTTTGGCAAACGAAACTTGACGTTGAGACGCCGCCAAGCGGGGCCTCGCGCGAGAACGTCGAATTCGGATCGTCTCTGGAGATGTCCGGCCGATGTCGGCCGGTTGCAATTAGCGGTTGCTGACCTGCAACGGGCCGCCGGTCGCATCCGACATGCGGGCGATGGCGCCGCCGCGGCCGCTCATCATGCCGTCGAGCCGGTCGCGCTCCTTCTCGAAGCCTGCGAGCATCGGGCCCTCGAGCGAACGGCCGCGCGGCAGCTTCACGCGCATCGGATCGACGAAGCGGCCGTTGACCAGGATCTCGTAATGGACGTGCGGCCCGGTCGACAGGCCGGATGAGCCGACGAAGCCGATCACCTGGCCCTGTCGCACCTTCTTGCCGATCTCCATGCCCTTGGCGAAAGCGGACATGTGGCCATAGGCCGTCTCGTAGCCGTTGTTGTGCTTGATGCGGATATATTTGCCGTAGCCGCCTTCGGGGCCGGCCTTCTCGATCACGCCGTTGCCGGAGGCGAAAATCGGCGTGCCGTAGGCGGTGGCCCAGTCGACGCCGGTGTGCATCTTCACATAGCCCAGGATCGGGTGGCGGCGGCCGCCGAAGCCGGAGCGCATGATGGCGTTGTTGACGGGCTTTCTGACCAGGAATTTCTTCGCGCTCTTGCCGGTCTCGTCATAGTAGTCGACCACGCCGTCGTCGGGGCTCTGGTAGCGGTAGTATTTCTTGGTCTCGCCGCCGACCGTGAGAGAGGCGAACAGCACGTCGTTCTTCTCCGTCGACGTCACGCCCTCGTCCTCGCCGGCGTAGAACACGTCGAAGGAATCGCCCGGCTGCACCTTGCGCTGGAAATCGACGTCGTAGGAGTAGATCTTGATCATGTCGTCGATGACCGGCATCGGCACTTTGTTGCGCATCGCGGTCTCGTAGATGCTCTGGTAGAGCCGCACGCCGGAGCCGTCGTCATCATCGTCGTCGTCGCTGCTGGCGCTGGCCGCAGCATCGGCGACGGTGTTCATGCTGGAGACGTCGACCGCGACGTATTTGCCGAGATCGGACAGCGCCGCGATCGCCTCGACCATGGTCTCGTTGGCGACGACGACGCGATAGGGCTGGAGGCGGGCGCCAGGACTCGCCGGCGCCATCAGGATGCGGAGCTTCTCGCCGTCCTTGAGGCCGCCGTCGCGGCCGCGGGGGCCGAGCGTTGCGGTGATCGCCTTGATCTCGTCGGCGTTTGCGCCGAGATCGCGCAGCACCGAGGCGACGCTGTCGCCCTTCTTGACCAGATGGACGCGTTCGCCGTTGGGATTGCCGCCGGTGATCTGCTCCTTGGTCTTGGGCAGTAGCGTGACGTTTTCCGGCACCACGCGCGTCTCGAAGCCGGCATAGGGATCGGACGGCGAGGCTTCGGCGGCGTAGGCGCTTCTGATGTCCGATGGGCCGGTCGCGCCGGAGACGTCGGCTGCGGCATTGGCGAGCGAGGCGTAGCGCACCCCGCCATTGCCGCGCCAGTTGGCGGCATCGCGCACCCGCATCAGGATGTCGTCGAGCGCCACGACCGCGGAAATCTTGGCTTTCGGCAGCACCGGCGACAGGTCCTTGGTGACGAAGGACACCTCGGCGTCGGGCTCGACCGCTTCGGGATTGTTGGGATCGTCGGATGCGGTCTTCGGATCGGAGCCGACGTCGGTGAGCAGGCGCTGGGCGTTGAACGGCGGGATCTTCGCCGACAGGTCGCTCGTCGTCATCGACAGATTGCCGGCGATCCGGACGAACGGGCGCACCCGCATCACGTCGCGGTTGCCGACGCGGGCCACCGTGGAGACGCGCATGATGTTGCGGGACGCCGTGGATTCGCTCGGCGGCGGCAGGCGGTCGCTCTTGTGCAGCGTGGCGGCGCGATCGGCGGCTCCGAATGCACCGCGCAGCGCGCCCTCGACCCGCTCCGGCACCTTGGCGAAGGTCATCTCGCCGTCGAGCGATGCGAAAACGGCGCCGCCGATCAGGGCTGCGCCGCAGAGTCCGGTCAAAATTGTCCCGCTGAACCATTGCACAGAGACGCGGCGGCGGTCGATTACGGCGGCTTCAGAACCATCGACGGACAGCGGCGGCTCGTGGCCGAGATCGATGATCCCGGTCTCACGCCCGTAAGCGCCGCGTGAAGTCCTGTGGTTCAACGCAAGTCCCCCAATCAACGACCCAAGATACCCGCTTTCGAACCTTGTCCTGGTCGCCCTCTTGAAGGGGGATCGCCGGAAAAGGCAAGCCGCGCAGGCGCCCGTGCTCAGAAGGCCCCTCGGATGGGGCCGGCCGAAATTACGAACAGCTGGACGGGTGAAGCTCTCTCGATGTCTCTCGAATGTCGGAGGAAGGCCGCGTCATCTGCAAGATCGCCTTCCTCTGACCCCATGAAAACCGCCGGCAGCCCCCACTGGCATCCCTGCGATTCAAGCTTGTCTCTTATCAGAACGCCGCGGGATTGTGGCTCAAGTACGGCGCCTGTCATCGAAAAAGTTTCCTGAACGGCCGGAGGGCGGGGGCCTCCCGAGAGGGTGCTGCAAGCCGCTTCCCACCGCGAAGGTATTACGGTAAGCCGCCCCTCAAGCCCTCCCCAAGTACCCTGTGTCGATCCCGACCCGCGCGCTAATCGACTCGCCAAGCCGTTCCCATGTGGCTTCCCAAGTGGCTTGCCAGGTGCCTTGCCAGGTCGCTTCCCAGTCCCCACCCACAACCCCTCCCAGGTCGGCTCCGGAGCCCCCTGGAGCCCAAACTTTTTTCAAGTTTTTTCACCGTCCCGATCGGATCGACGCATCCGCGGTCCTTATAACCATCTGGAAACACGTTGTTTTTCGCGACAATCCACCGTGCGACGATTTGTTGACAATGGGCGTTGACAATCCCGAGTGCGGGGGCCTATAACCCGACCACTGAGCGCGGCGCCGCCGGGTCACTGACCAAGGCGAGCGAACGCGCCACTGATGCTCCTCACCTTGTTGAGTGACACAACAGTCGACGTAAGTCGATTGGAGTTCATCCATCGTCGGTAAGGGTGTCGGAACCCTTCCTCTCAGGAAGGTTGAGACCTCCACGGTCTCGGGCTGTTTGACAAGTGAAGATGAAGAAAGAGAAACGTGGACGGCGGAGTCCTTGCGGGTCTCGCTCCTGAAAAGCTTCGGCTTTTCTGGTCGGGACCGGACGAAAGACTTCGGCGGTACACGTTTCAAAGGAAACACCATCGTTGCCCGCGATGTGAATCGCAGGCAGCACATCGACTTCGGTCGATAATGGTGGGACCTCGTCAAACGTTGTGATCAGCCGGTTCAAAGTTCAAGTCCAACTTGAGAGTTTGATCCTGGCTCAGAGCGAACGCTGGCGGCAGGCTTAACACATGCAAGTCGAGCGGGCGTAGCAATACGTCAGCGGCAGACGGGTGAGTAACGCGTGGGAACGTACCTTTTGGTTCGGAACAACACAGGGAAACTTGTGCTAATACCGGATAAGCCCTTACGGGGAAAGATTTATCGCCGAAAGATCGGCCCGCGTCTGATTAGCTAGTTGGTGAGGTAATGGCTCACCAAGGCGACGATCAGTAGCTGGTCTGAGAGGATGATCAGCCACATTGGGACTGAGACACGGCCCAAACTCCTACGGGAGGCAGCAGTGGGGAATATTGGACAATGGGGGCAACCCTGATCCAGCCATGCCGCGTGAGTGATGAAGGCCCTAGGGTTGTAAAGCTCTTTTGTGCGGGAAGATAATGACGGTACCGCAAGAATAAGCCCCGGCTAACTTCGTGCCAGCAGCCGCGGTAATACGAAGGGGGCTAGCGTTGCTCGGAATCACTGGGCGTAAAGGGTGCGTAGGCGGGTCTTTAAGTCAGGGGTGAAATCCTGGAGCTCAACTCCAGAACTGCCTTTGATACTGAAGATCTTGAGTTCGGGAGAGGTGAGTGGAACTGCGAGTGTAGAGGTGAAATTCGTAGATATTCGCAAGAACACCAGTGGCGAAGGCGGCTCACTGGCCCGATACTGACGCTGAGGCACGAAAGCGTGGGGAGCAAACAGGATTAGATACCCTGGTAGTCCACGCCGTAAACGATGAATGCCAGCCGTTAGTGGGTTTACTCACTAGTGGCGCAGCTAACGCTTTAAGCATTCCGCCTGGGGAGTACGGTCGCAAGATTAAAACTCAAAGGAATTGACGGGGGCCCGCACAAGCGGTGGAGCATGTGGTTTAATTCGACGCAACGCGCAGAACCTTACCAGCCCTTGACATGTCCAGGACCGGTCGCAGAGATGTGACCTTCTCTTCGGAGCCTGGAACACAGGTGCTGCATGGCTGTCGTCAGCTCGTGTCGTGAGATGTTGGGTTAAGTCCCGCAACGAGCGCAACCCCCGTCCTTAGTTGCTACCATTTAGTTGAGCACTCTAAGGAGACTGCCGGTGATAAGCCGCGAGGAAGGTGGGGATGACGTCAAGTCCTCATGGCCCTTACGGGCTGGGCTACACACGTGCTACAATGGCGGTGACAATGGGATGCTAAGGGGCGACCCTTCGCAAATCTCAAAAAGCCGTCTCAGTTCGGATTGGGCTCTGCAACTCGAGCCCATGAAGTTGGAATCGCTAGTAATCGTGGATCAGCACGCCACGGTGAATACGTTCCCGGGCCTTGTACACACCGCCCGTCACACCATGGGAGTTGGTTTTACCTGAAGACGGTGCGCTAACCCGCAAGGGAGGCAGCCGGCCACGGTAGGGTCAGCGACTGGGGTGAAGTCGTAACAAGGTAGCCGTAGGGGAACCTGCGGCTGGATCACCTCCTTTCTAAGGATGATCCTTCAGCGAGCTTCGGCTCACTATCGGATCGTTTTAGAAACATCAGTGGCCAACAATCGTCAGGATTGTTGAGCTGCATTGGCGGGATTTCGCCGTCTTCGTTTCTCTTTCTTCGCGGACGAACACGCGCTGGGGCTGCAAGCTTGCAGGATCCCTGGTCCTTGACTGGATATGCGTTAGGGGCTTGTAGCTCAGTTGGTTAGAGCGCGCGCTTGATAAGCGTGAGGTCGGAAGTTCAAGTCTTCCCAGGCCCACCACTTTCATCGAGTGAGCATTCGTCTTCTGGTTACGGGGCCATAGCTCAGCTGGGAGAGCGCGTGCTTTGCAAGCATGAGGTCGTCGGTTCGATCCCGTCTGGCTCCACCAGATGGTTTGATCATCGACTGATCGTGCACCTAAATCGTCCGCGAAACATCACTTCGCATCTTGCTAGTCTGGATAGACAGCAAGTTGCGTGATTTCTGACATCGTAAAGAGGAGATCGATCCGAGTTGGATCGTGCAGCAAGCAATTGCTACGCGAGACTTCATTATCTCCGGATCATTTCGGCGCTCGTGCGTCTTTCAAGGGTAGCTCACAAGGCTGCTCTGGAGAGACAAGCGAGTTGTAAATGATCCTTTTAGCGAAGCTTGACCGCCTCGCTATCGGAACGATCTTACGAAGCAAGCTGGTCTTTCTAATCATTGTCCGGCTGCAGATAGCGTTCATCAAGGGCGCGTGCCGCAAGGTAATTCTGCAGACAACATTCTGCCGAGTGTGTGGACATTGATAATGAGAGCAATCAAGTGCCTTAAGGGTGTTCGGTGGATGCCTTGGCGCTGAGAGGCGATGAAGGACGTGCTACGCTGCGATAAGCCGTGGGGAGCTGCGAAGAAGCTTTGATCCATGGATTTCCGAATGGGGAAACCCACCTTCGATAGCCGGAACTCCAAGACCTTTGTCGAAAGACAACGGTGTGGGGTTCGATCAGATAATGTGAGAAGCCAGGCCTTTAGATTTCGATCGAAGAGGTTTTGGATTTCCGGTTATCAAGAGAAGGTATGAGACTTCTGAATACATAGGAGGTTTCAAGCAAACCCAGGGAACTGAAACATCTAAGTACCTGGAGGAAA
>NZ_FMAI01000033.1 GCF_900094605.1 Bradyrhizobium shewense
CTCACCGAAATCTGTGCAGCTATCGGTGTCGCGGAGCGAACGCTTCGCGCCTCCTGCGAAGAGCATCTGGGCATGGGACCGATCCGTTTTCTCACGCTCCGTCGAATGCACCTCGTGCATCGCGCGTTGCTGAGCGCGGTTCCATCGACGTCAACCGTCACTCGGATAGCTACCGACCATGGCTTTTGCGAGCTTGGCCGCTTTGCGGTGGCCTATCGCGCCGCGTTCGGAGAGTCGCCGTCGGAGACCTTGAAGCGCCCCGCGAAGCAGATTGCGATCCGCCTCAATCGCCCATCATCACTCGTGGCGGCCGACGCCAACGCATAATCTTGCAAATGGAGGCCTCGTTGCTGAGTCTGCTTGTGGCCCGGAGCCGTCTGTGAGGGCAGCGCAGAGCACGTCTGCTCTGCCCCCGAAGTCAGACGTCAACTTGTTCTGCTATCGCGAGGGCGTCGTCGACCTCGATGCCGAGATATCGAACGGTACTCTCGATCTTCGTGTGCCCCAGAAGGAGCTGTACGGCTCGTAGGTTGCCGGTTCGGCGATAGATCAAGGTCGCCTTCGTCCGACGAAGGGAATGCGTCCCGAACAGGTGCGGGTCCAGTCCGATGTCGGCGATCCGGTGAGATAGTAGTCGGGCATACTGGCGGGTCGTCATATGTCCAGTCCGCCGCCGGCCAGTGAACAGGTATTCTCCTGACTTCTTGCCAGTAACCCGCATGTAATCATCGATTGCCTGCCGGGCTGATTCCGTCAGTTCAAATCAGCCGCGCAGCTTGCTGTCGATGGCCACGTTGAATAGCGCCAGATCGCGCATTCGGCCTTCGACCTGGAGCTTGGTTCGGATTGACCAGACGTGCTTCGGAGGGAGCGGCGGCTTTGCGCCGACCATCTTCCCCTTGTTCCAAGGAGCGTGTTTCGAGACGGCAGGATAGTGCTTGGGCTATCGGTCATGTTGACCTCCTCAGCTAGTGAGGCTGGTCATTTTCAGCCCGGAGCCCTTCCAATCCCGCGTCCGCTTCGAGATCATTGGAGACGTACTTGCGTCCAATTCGAGCGATGACAGGACCGATTTTGACCCGCACCGGACCTCGTCAAGATTTCAATGCCCGCAGCGGCGGGTCTCCGATACGACACAGGATATAGTTACATTTCTTGTTTGAACTGCTTAACTCTCTAATCAACTAATAAATATTTCAAAAAAATCATAGGAGCCGCAATGTCCTCTCCAGAAGAAGACGATCGGCACGAGTTTTTAAGATCCTGCGGCAGGTTCGCCTACGTAACACCTCCGAAGATCACAGCCTTGCTTTCGACCTCACTTACTAGCAGCGCAATTACCACCTCCGAAGGCCGGGGTCGTGTATGCCTAATAACCGGCGAACTTGCTTCGGCAGAACGATCGGATCAATGCATTGCTGAAGCAAAGCGATACCGCGACAAGGCTGCCGAGGCAGAACAACTGGCTGAACTCGCGGTAACGGCGGCCCGTCGCCAAACACTGACCATCATCGCTCGCACTTATCTCCGGACGGCGGCGCAGCTGGAGAGCGTCGCGGAAGCGGAGCGGTTGCAGAAGTGAAGCGGAGCGATTGCAAAGGTAAAGTCAAGTAGCTGACGATAGCTGCGGGCGCATCTGCGAAGTTGCGTCGCGTCTGGCCGGAAGGCCCGCTCGGCGCGGCAGCGGACCTGTTTGGTCAACCCGAGTCTTCGCCTTTTGACCCATTGCGGAAATTCCGTCGTTCGGCGAATGCGGTCCCTGAGGGAGTTGACATCCCTTGTTTGTGACCCTGAGGGGCCATGGAACCCGACGGGGAACTCTCAACGTCGTATTTGCGTTGATCGGAAGATATTTCGCCCGGAGTGGAGCATGGCAGTCTCGGACATGTCCTCACATCCCGACCTTTATCCAATGATCTATCGGGCGTCAGTATGGCGGGATCGCCTCGCAGTCGAACAAACCAGGGCGGCCCATAATAAGAAGCGCAACAGGTGCTTCGCCAGTGTCCAGAACCGGACACGTTCCTTGGCCGAAAGACCCAAGAACCCTTCCCGCAGGACGAGGAGTGAGCTTGATCCACGTCAAGACAGGTTGCGCAAACCGGTGTAGCGGTCTGGAATGGACCTCGGGATGCAGCTGCGCCATTTGCGGGAGGCCGAACGGCACGTAGCCGAAGGCGAGCGCCATATCGCGGATCAGGAAGAGCGCATCGCTGTCATGGATCGCGCCGGTCATGAGACACAGCTTGCGCTAGAACTGCTAGCCACCTACCAAACCGCCTTGGCTTCGCACATCGCACATCGGGATCTCATCATCTATGAGATCAGTCGACGAAGCTGAGCTAAGAGGGATGGCCCACATCCCTACGAGGAGAGGACGGCAGCTTCACATAATTAAATGCCCGAACGGCTTGGCTGGCTAAGTTTGCGCCATGGAGAGCAAACTTCGGCATCTTGAAGGCGTCGCGCTCGACCAGGCAGCCCAAACGGGCGAGCCGGATTGGGCGCACCGCGCGAACAATGAGGTGCAGCAGAATGACCTTCGCCGTCTCATCGAAGAGTATGCTGCCGACCTCCGCGCGATCATCAGGGAGCTCCGCCAGAAGATGAATTGAGGCCGGCGGTTGCAGCCCTGAGAGGAGCGAACCGTTACCCCGAGGGAGTACCGAAGAGCGAACAACGAGCCGAAAACCTACGGTTTGACGAATTAACAAGTTTAATTTATTTAATTCTATTTAATGTATTTTGATATTTTCGCCTCCCCCGGAGAGCCCCCATACCTGACCAGGACGATGACCGCCGTCCGTGAATTTCTGAAGACCTGCGGAAAGTTCGCCGCCGTGACACCTCCAGCGATCACGCTACTGCTCTCGACCTCCCTCACGTCCAGTGCAATTGCCAAGTCTGGCGCCGGAGCGGTTCACCATCATCACCACGGCAACAATGGCTGGGGCAACGGCGGCGGCGACAGCAGCCCCAACGGCAAGGACGACGGAGGCCGATGAGGCCACAGACCCAAACAGACGCGCGGAACGCTTCGACGATTGCCAGCTCTGCACCCATCTTTCCCTGCTACTCGGCTGCCCTTTGCCCCGGAGGCAGCTTAAGAGGCCCCAGCTCCGCCGCCCTGGAGTTGGGGCCTTTTTGCAAGCTCCGCAGAAGAAGAATGAAGGAGCGATTCCCACAACCTGCGAACGACAACCAGGCCTGTTGGACTTTGCTGGAGCCATTTCCTGACGGATGGTGGGCGTCGCCTTGAAGGCTGTGGAAGAGCGGAGGCGGGTGAACGGCTGCTCTTGGCCCGTACCGAACCTTCACGGTGATGGCTGTTGAGGGCCGCTTGTGACCCATCGCCGACGCAGGCGCGGGCTCTCTGGTTGCCGGTGTAGCCTCAATGGCCGAGTTGAATTCTGCGGCGGCCTAAATCGCTTAGGGAACTTATTAACTTATGATACATTGCTGCCTAATCGACGAAGGCAACAGCTATGTGCGCAAGGTGCGTTCAGCTGGACGAGAAGCTCCAGCACTACCGCAGAATTTCTGACCGGGTAAGCGACAAGCTTACCACCGCAGCCCTCGATAATCTGGCCGAGCAATACGCGGCCCAAAAATTGGCGATGCACCCGAGGGCCAAGGAAGCGACATAACCGTTCTTAGGTAGGCGGAACATTTGGACCGAATGTACATTAATCGACATGAACGGACCAATTCTGGGGATTGGCGTCATGGGTATCAAGCGTATGCACCCGCCGCGCTACTGGCAGATGCGAGCGGAGAAGTTTCGAACCAAGGCGGACAATTGCGAGTATCCTGAGACAAGGAAAAGCTTGCGCAACGTCGCCAAGACCTACGAGGAACTCGCCCGCCGCGCTGCCCAAATCCGCACCGTCCAAGACGCAGTAGAGCAGCCGTTAACGGCCTCGTCGTATTTCAGGCGTTGAGCCAGACCTCAATAACGTTATGAGGCAACATGACACCTGAGGGAATTTTCATTTTCCGGCCGGACGGCCTGACCGACAAGAGAGCCATAGAGGAAGCCCGCCGGGTCATCGCTGAATCACTTAGGGTCCTGAAAGCTCATCCGCCCCCGGACACATTTTTGGGCAGCCAGACCCACGAGCCGGTGCCCTTGCCCGGCGACGAAGAGAAATGAATTTGTAACTGGCATACTTTCATTTCTGAGCGCACGCTGGTTCCAGGCAGGAACCGGCAATGACGCTGGACGAGAAGATCGCCCAAGCACAGCGCCACGTTGAGAGTGGCAGGCTGATCATTGAGCGTCAGCGAGCGATTGTTGCCCGCCACGGAATGCAAACCTCAATCGACCTCCTTAAACTGTTCGAGCAAACACAGCAGATTTTCGAGTTGGACTTAGCCAATTTGCTCGAGAGGAAGTAAGACTGTCTCAGTTGACAGACCCTTTGATATTCGTGCCGAGCAATTCCGACCTGGCCCTTAGCCGAACAAGGCCGAGGCCATTGTGTGTTGGCTATCCGCGGCAGACCGGACGCGGGCCGTGCCCACTTCGAGGGGCCGCTGGTGATCCATATCAGACGTCTCGGCTATTTTTTCTTCGTTCCAACGTCGCGAGCCGGCGAGGCTTGATCCAGCTGGTCTGCTGTACGCCGGTAGCTCTCCACCATACTCATAATAGCTTCACGTCTCGATGCCGTCACTGCCAGTTCGGCTAACTGTTCGGCTTCCTCGGCTTTGGCGCGAAGTCGCCTTGCTTCTCGGGCAGCGTGAGAAGCAGCGTCGCGTCCAGCATTCTGATCTGCCGAGTTAGGGCTGCGCAGGTCGTTCAAGGCAATCTGAACGTGGAGAGCAGCTATTGGGTGACCAGTCTTCTCAATCTCTTCCAACGCCCACGTCAAATATTGCGTGGCGGCTTTTGAATCGGGCTTGGGGCTCTCGGCCATAATGTGCCCTGCACCGCTGCCGGGGGAGGAGCGCGGCAGCTTAATAACCCTTTGATCTTAGCACGGATGAACGATGAATGCTCAAAACCTGACCGGCACAATGTCGGCTCGTGGCCCCGTAGCGGACCTTCACGGTGATGGCCGTTGAGGGCCGCTTGTGACCCAGAGCTGACATCGGCTCACGAGTGCTGAGGGTCTCCACCTTTCTTGCTCCGCTCCCGTCGTAAGGTGCTAATTTGAGTGGTCGATCAGGTTTTCCCGTCAGGGGGGCACATGCGACGGCGTGAGTTCATTACGCTTTTCGTGAGCATGGCGGCGACGCCACTCGCGGCGCAAGCGCAGCAACGGGCGAGAGTAAAGCGGATCGCATTCGTTAGCCCGGCTCTCAAAGTCAGTGAAATGGGCCTGAGCGGTCCACCGCAATACCGCGCCTTTTTCGAGGAGCTGAGCCGCTTTGGCTACGTCAAGGGCCAAAACCTCGTGATTGATCGCTACTCGGGAGAAGGTCGGCCAGAACGCTATTCCGAATTGGTTCGAGATGTGATCAGCACACATCCCGACTTGATTTTAGCAGTGGCCGCGCGTCTATCGCTGGATTTTAAAATGGCGACGACGACAATTCCGATTGTGACAATAGTCAACGACCCGGTTGCCTTGGGACTTGTGGCCAGCATCGCGCGGCCGGCCGGCAACATCACAGGCGTCACCATCGGGACGGAATTGGAGCTCATTGGAAAGCGTATCGAGCTACTGGTCGAGGCGATGCCGGGACTGTCCACCCTCAGTTACCTTGTGTCGCGATCGTACTGGGAAGACATGAGAGGTGCGGCAGCGCGCGAGGCAGCGAAACGAGCGGGTGTTTCGCTGAAGGCAGCCCTTCTGGACAGCGGCTTTTACCTGACAGAGTACCAGCGAGTCTTCAGCTCAATGGAAGGAGCAGATGCGCTCATGGTGTCAGATGAGGCCGAGCATCTCGCCACTGGCGCGGCTATTGTTGAATTAGCGGCGGCGGGCCGCATTCCCACAATGTACGCTTACGGCGAGTACGTGCGACTGGGTGGACTGATGGCTTATTCGATTGATCTACCAGAGACCTTTCGGCGCCTCGCCAACCTCATCGACAAGGTTCTTAAAGGCACCAGTCCCGGAGATATCCCCTTCTACCGACCGACCAAATTCGAGCTGAGTATCAATCTCAAGACTGCGAAGTCGCTCGGGCTCGCACTGCCGGCGATGCTGCTCGTCCGCGCCAATCAAGTTGTCGAGTGACGTCGCCTATTGGCCCTTAGCCGAAGGTCTCGGCAGCCGTCGGCACGTCCGTTGTTGGGGGTAGAGCGGAAGTCGCGAAGATCGGCCGCCATCGGCGGCTTGTGACCCAATCCAGTCTTTAGGCATCCCGCAGTCCGATAAAGCTCCCTTCACGCCACGACCTGCAAAACCTATCTATGGTTTGTCTTGAGTATATCATCGTTGGCGAGGTGTCTTCCGATGACCATCACCCTCAACCACATCATCGTCCCCGCCCGCGACAAGCGCGCAGCGGCGCAGTTTTTTTGCGCGCATTTTTGGCCCCCAGGCCGATCCGAAAGGTGGACATTTCGCGCCGGTATGTATCAACGACACGCTCACGCTCCTTTTCGACGACGACGAGGAGTTCGAGAGCCACCACTACGCCTTCCACGTAAGCGATGCCGAGTTCGATGCCATGTTCGGCCGCATTCGCGAGGCGAAGCTCGCCTATGGCAGCACACCATTGAGTCTCGACGATGGTAAGCTCAACGACTGGAACGGCGGTCGCGGCGTCTATTTTGGCGATCCTGACGGCCATGTGCTCGAACTCATGACCGTACCGCAGTGAGCTTCCCTCCGCTGCAGCCGCACTCGCGGCCGGTCATTCAAGGGCGTCCGACAAGCAATGGCAGCACGTTTGCACCGCCTGCCATGAGGGGGTTCGACGGCTCGAAATGCTCCCGCAATTCTCGCTCCCGGATGAGTGAGCGCGCATCGAGAAACGCCTCCTTTAGGCTGACGGCCTGCCGCAGCGCGACGTTGAAAAAAGCGTCGCCGAAATAGGTCCACTTGGCCTTGTCCTCACAGCCGAAAGATGGATGGCTGGCATCGGCCGCGGTGATGACCAGCACATTGGCATTCGCTAGACGCGGGATGAAGACCCCGGAATAACATGCCGAGATGACCACCACTTTGTGTCGCACACCCGTCTTCGCCAGCATGTCGGCGAGACGAGCTGGCGTGAGCGTTTGTGTGACCCGCCCCGCCTTGATTGCAAGGCCGTCCGGAGAGCCATGCGAGGTAAGAATCAAAAAGAGAACATCTTTCTCGGCATCCAAGCGGTTGGCTGTCACTTGCAACGACCGGGCAAGAGCTTCGATCGTTGCGCTTCCGCCTTTCTTGGAATTGTACTGCACGTTGATCGGGCCAGTCTCGAAACGGCCGGCTACGATCTGAGCTGCGCCAGTCGCCTCGGATCTAAACACGCCTTGATCGCCGAACAGGCCAAAGGACACCACGCCGACCTTTCCAGCATCCTCAACAGCATGTACCGGCGAAAAAGACGGCCCGATGATCAAAACAAAAGCGACGAGCGGCGCGCCGAGCCGCCTGATCCAGGACACGGAGGTCATGGGCGAACCTCGTTTCGAGATCACCGCTGCAGAATTGCAGCTGAATACAAAATAGCGGAACATCAGCGAATTTCCATGCTTCGGAATGACAGTTCGTCAGCGATGCGCACGCTTTGCAGTTTCGGGCTCACCACCATGCCGATGCGCGGCAAAAGTGCCGCGCGATCTCTCCATTCCGTTGCCGCCGCTCGGCCGCGCAGATGAGGTGATCGAATATGACTCTCGTTTGTTGCGGCGCATGAGTCCGGAAATGGCCCTTAGCGCAAATGTCCCGGCCGGTCGCTCGAAGGCAGCCTTTGATCCAAAATCTGACCATAGCAAGCACCAAGGGACAGCACGGCAAGGCCGTCCCGAAGGCCAGGGGAGCCGTCCGAGCGAAGCTACAGGACGCCGGCCCAACGGTCGCGCCAGCGCTCAGGCCGGGTCGTAGAGCGAAGGGCACCGGGGCCGGGCCTGCGCCTGCGCCATTTGAAACTAGGGCCTATTAGGGCCCGGCCGGTTCAGGCGGGCCGTTCGCTAGCCAGGCGGCAGCCGAAATATTCCTTTATTTTCCGTCACTTCCGGCGATTTCAACAGGCCTAAAATAGTGCTTGCAGCAAGGACCACACGGTTTTGCCGTACGCGCTCAGCGCCGCTCGTCCGCACGAAGCCTCGGGCTCACAGGGACTACCCGCCCTGCCCGCGCCTCTCGCGCACGACGCTGCCGCGTCCACCGCAACCCGGCCCGCGTTTCGAACGACTCGCGAACCGCCCCTCTTCGTCGGGCTGGGCTGCTTCGATCTATGCCGCAATTCCGAATTTCGGTAAAGTGGAATATTTTTGCGAGGAGGGGTTGACGGGCTGCGACACAGCCACCTCGTGGGACAAGCTAGCTTCGTAGGATGGGTAGAGCGTAGCGAAACCCATCATCTTGCCGCGCTGGCTGAGGCGCGATGGGTTTCGCTGCGCTCTACCCATCCTACGGCTACTTCAACTGCGCTCTCCGAACTTTGCACCGTCGTCGCATTGCGACAGATCGCCAGCCCAATCTGGCGGATAGTTACCGAGCGCCACGTGGCGATGGAACGACGATGGCGCCCAGTCGCAGACGCGATCGACCAAGCCGTGCTTCACGGGATTGATGTGCACATAGTCGATATGCCGCGCGTAATCCTCTTCGTCGCGGATGGTGTGCTCCCAATAGCGGCGCTGCCAGACGCCGCGCTCCGCTTTACCAGCACGGCTCGGTGAGACTAGCTCGTCGGGCGAGAGCTTCCGGGAGAAGGCTGACTTAATCTGCCTCCAGCGCATGGCGAAATCGGCATCTCCGTTCGGCATTGTCCAGACGGCGTGAAGATGCTCCGGCAGCACGACGATCGCATCGATCGTGAAAGGATGCCGTTGACGCGTTTCACGAAATGCTGCGCGCAACAGGCCGATATTCGCCGTCAAGAGCGATTGCCCACGGTCGAGCAGGTTGACGGTGAAGAAGAAACTTCCGCCCGGGACGAAGTTGCGCCGATAGGAGGTCATACTGCATGATAGCACAACCTCGGAGAATGATCGAGGAAAACACTCAACTAAAAACACAAATCTCATAGGATGGGTAGAGCACAGCGAAACCCATCGCGCCTTTAGAAATTGCGGCACGATGATGGGTTTCGCTGCGCTCTACCCATCCTACGAACTTCGCCCTACGCCACCGCCGCGTCGGGAATACTTGCGGCTTCCATCGGCGCCTTGCCGCGGATCAGGTCGGAGGCGCGGTCGGCGATCATCATGGTCGACGCGTTCAAATTCGCCGAGATCATGCGCGGCATGACGGAGGCATCGATCACGCGCAGTCCTTCCAGCCCATGGACGCGGAGTTGGTCGTCGACCACCGCCCAGGTCGAATCCGCCGGGCCCATGCGGCAGGTGCAGCCGGGGTGGAAGGTGGTGGTGCCGCGCTCGGTGGCGGCGGCGAGGAATTCGTCATCGGTGTTGATGTTGGGACCGGGGAAATCCTCGTAGGCGTAATAGGGCGACAGCGGCGCGGACTTCAAAAGGCGCCG
This sequence comes from Bradyrhizobium shewense, assembly GCF_900094605.1. Classification (GTDB taxonomy): domain Bacteria; phylum Pseudomonadota; class Alphaproteobacteria; order Rhizobiales; family Xanthobacteraceae; genus Bradyrhizobium; species Bradyrhizobium shewense. The sequence goes on from NZ_FMAI01000033.1 coordinate 9,595, forward strand.
CGCGAGCTTCATGCCGCCGACGATGACGCGGCGGTCGAGCTCGGCGTCGAGATAATTGGTCTGGATAATCGGCGGCGCGAACGGATCGTTGGAGCGGATGCGGACATAGCCGCGGCTCTCCGGGCGTTGCTGCCAGGACGCCACCGTCATGCCGGGCTCGTCCTCGAGCTGGCCCTGCACGCCCTCCTTGTAGGACGCCGGCGTGAAGGTGAGCTGCAGGTCGGAACTGTCGGCGCTCTCGCCTGAATGCCAGAAGCAATAGACCATGGTCGGCGACAGCGAGAGCAGGCCGCGGCGCGCGGTCGCCCATTTCAGCGCCTCGATCCACAGCGAGAAGCCGCGGCGGAGCTCGTTGATGGTCTTGATGTCCTTCACGCGCGCCACGGTGCGCGGGGCGTAATGGTCCTGCAGGCCCTCACCGACGGGCAGCGCGTGGCGCACGGCGATGCCGTGCTGCTGCAGCAGATCGGGCGAACCCACGCCGGAAAGCTGAAGCAGCTGTGGCGAATTATAGGTGCCGCCGGAGAGGATCACCTCCTTGTTGGCGCGCACCTCGATCGGCGTGCCGCCGCGGCCGCCCTTGGTGTAGCGCACGCCGACGGCGCGCTTGCCCTCGAAGATGATCTCGGTCGCGTGCGCATGGGTGTGCACATGCACGTTCGGCCGCTTCATCGCCGGCTTGAGGAACGCGGTCGCGCCGGAGACGCGCAAGCCCCTGTCGATGGTGCGCTGGCAGTAGGAGACGCCCTCTTGCTTGGCGCCGTTGTAATCTGGGTTGCGGGGAATGCCGAGCGAGACAGCGCCTTCCATGAAGGCTTCGCAGAGCGGGTCGCGCCACTCCATCGTGGTGACGGTGAGGCTGCCGTCGCGGCCGCGATAGGTGTCCTCGCCCTCGCCCACGCGCTTCTCCAGCCGGCGGAAGTAGGGCAGCACGTCGGCATAGCCCCAGCCGCGATTGCCCATCTGCGCCCAGGTGTCGAAATCCATCCGCTGGCCGCGATTGTAGATGTGGCCGTTGATCGAGGACGAGCCGCCGAGCGTCTTGCCGCGCGGCGCGTAGATGCTGCGCCCGCCGGTCCAGGGCCCCGGCTCCTGCTGGTAGGCCCAGTTGATGCTCTTCATGTGGAAGGTCTTGATGAAGCCCGCCGGCAGATGGATGTAGGGATGCCAGTCGGACGGGCCGGCTTCCAGCACGCAGACGCTGGTGTTGGGGTCTTCGCTCAGCCGGCTGGTGAGCACGCAACCGGCAGAGCCCGCGCCGACGATCACATAATCAAATCTGTCCATGGTGCCTCGGCCGCTCCTAGCGCGGCTTGTCGTTGAGTTGAAATTCCAGATGCGTTTGCACCGTCGGCCATTCGGCTGCGGTGATGCTGTAGACCACGGTGTCGCGCAGCGTGCCGTTCGGCGCGACCTGGTGGCTGCGCAGGACGCCATCCTGCTTGGCGCCCAGGCGCTCGATGGCGCGGCGGCTCTGGTGATTGAAGAAGTGGGTGCGGAATTCGACCGCAATGCAGTTCAGCGTCTCGAAGGCGTGGCGCAGCAGCAGCAATTTGCACTGCGTGTTGAGCGCGCCGCGCTGCGCGCTCTTGCCGTACCAGGTCGAGCCGATCTCGACGCGGCGGTTGGCGGCATCGATGTTCATGTAGGTCGTCATGCCGACGATGTTGCCGCCGGCATCGAACACGGTGAACGGCAGCATCGAGCCCGCGGCCTGCAGCCCCAGGCGCCGGTCGATCTCCTTGGCCATGTTCTCCGGCAGCGGGATCGCGGTGTACCAGAGTTTTGACAGCTCACCGTCCTTCACGGCCGTCACCAGCCCATCGAGATGCTGATGCGACAGCGGCTCGAGACGGGCGTGCTGTCCACGCAGGGTGATGGGATCGGGCCAGGGCATTTTAGACTTTCTCCGTTGTCATTGTGCGGCGAAGCAACCGGACTGCCAGATCCCCATCCTGAGGAGCGCGGAACTCGCGTCTCGAAGGATGAAGGCCCGGCTGGTGGCCTCGCCCTTCGAGACGCGCGCGAAGGGCGCGCTCCTCAGGGTGAGGGTCTGAGAGTTACCTCGCCTCCCGCACAATGACGGCTTGGCTCACTTGTTCAAAAAATTCAACGGCAATCCGCCACGCGGCCAGTCCATGGCGACCAGCTCGCCCTTGCCTGACAGCGTGATGTAGGCCGTCTTCAGCCCGGGGCCGCCGAAGGCGATGTTGGTGGTGACGCGGTCGCCGGTCGGGATCTGCTCGACCAGCGTGCCGTCCGGTGCGATCACCGAGATGCAGCCGGAGACGAGGGTGGCGACGCAGACATTGCCGCCGGCTTCCACCGCGAGCGAGTCGAACATCTGGTAGCCGCCGAGGCCGCAGATCGGCTTGCCCCGCTCGCCGCGATAGATCACGTCGCGCGGCTTGAGGGTGCCGGGCGCGGAGAGCTCGTAGGCCCACAGCCGCCCGGTCGGCGTCTCCGCGATGTAGACGGTATTCTCATCCGGCGACAGCCCGATGCCGTTCGCCGGCAATATGCCGTGCACGATCTCGACGAGCTCCGTCATGCCGGGCTTGAGGTAGTACATACCGCCGACGTCCATCTCGCGCGCGCGGCGCTTGCCGAGATCGGAGAACCAGAGGCCGCCCTGCTTGTCGAACACCAGATCGTTCGGCCCGCGCAGATCGTGCTCGCCGCATTTGGTGACGATGGTCTCGACCTTGCCGGATTGCAGATCGACGCGCTGGATCGAGCCGCCGAGATAATCGTCGGGCTGCGGGCCCGGCATGATCATGTTGCGGGTCGGGATCCAGGAGAAGCCGCCATTGTTGCAGATGTAGATCTTGCCGTCGGGACCGAGCGCGGCGCCGTTCGGGCCGCCCGGAATCTTCGCGACGATCTCCTTGCGGCCGTCGGGATAAACGCGGGTCAGGCGCTGGCCGCGGATCTCCACCAGCACCACCGAGCCGTCCGGCATCACGACCGGCCCTTCGGGAAATTCGAGGTCGGTGGCGAGAACGCGGACGTCAGACATTGTGGGACCCTCCCGGCTGCTTGTTATGGCTTGCACGGGATGTCCGGCACGGGCCCCACACGCAAGATTTGCCTGCGGTTATGACAAAGTCGCCTCGGCTTGCCAAGCAAGCGGGATGGTATGCCAGCGTTGCGGAAGCCTTAACGCTTCACCGGCAGCCAGATCTCGAAGCCGCCATTGCCGGTTGCGGGATCGAACGCCTCGTCGTAGCGCTCGAAGCTCGGCGCGTCCGCGGCCGTCAAACCCGAGGCGGGCAGCCATCGATTCCAGATCGTGTTGACGGTGCGGCGGATCGAGGCGACGTGCTCGGTATGCGCGAACACCGCATAGCGCTGCTCGGGAATGCGGATGCGGGCGAAGCGTCGCGGCAGATCCGAGAACTCGGCGACCTCGACGCCTGCGATGTAGTCGAAATTGCCGGAATCGTCGCCGTTGCAGCAGACGCCGTAGGCGATCTGTCCGACCCTCGATGGAATATCGGCGACCTCCTGATGAAAGCGGTGCCACAGGCCGGGGATGACGGCGCCGTTGTCGCAGGAGATGCGCTCACCGGGACCGGCGACGAGCAACGCCCGCGCGGTCTCGAAGCGCGGCGGGGCGAGATGGTCGAGCATGGTGGAGTCCATGAGGATCGGCTCCTGAAGCTTGAGGTCATTGGCGCACATTGCCGCCCTGACCGCTTCGGGCGTGGTGCCGAATTGGTCGCGGAACGCGCGGGTGAAAGCTTCGTGCGAGCCGTAATCGGCCTCCAGCGCGACACCGAGGATGTTCGGCGCGCCGTTCGCGAGAAGACGCGCCGCTTCCGTCAGCCGCCGCGCGCGGACGTAGCGCATCACCGGAAGGCCGGTGGCTGCGGCAAACGCGCGCACGATGTGGAACCGCGACACGCCCGAGATCGCAGCGATCTCGTCGAGCGTCATCGGCTCGGCCAGATGGCTCTCGATATACCAGAGCGCGCGCTGGGCAGGGTTCATGGCGGCTCAACCCTCGTTCGAAGCGTGACGATGATGCGCCGTCAGCGCCGGCTTCGCTTGATCGGCATTGCTGTCCTCGCGTGAGGATAGTCCGGGAATGGCCACTGGCAACGCCCTGGCGTTCGCGGCTAGACTGTTTCGAAACCGCTCACGAGAAAGAGGAACCCGCGTCATGGAAATCACCGATGTGCGGGCGCACCAAATCCGCATCCCCTATGACGCCGGCATTGCGAGCTTTCGCCAGGGCGCATCCGCGATCACCGCCCTCGACATGGTGCTGATCGAGGTCACCACCGATGCCGGACTGACCGGTTGGGGCGACGCGTTCGCCTATGTCTGCCCGCGCACCACGCGCAGCGCCGTCGAGGAAATGATCGCACCGCAGGCCCGCGGGCTGAAAGTGCCCGATGCGGCCGGCATCCCCGCCGTGATGGAGCAGATCCAGCGCAATCTGCATCTGTTCGGCCGCTACGGCATCACCATGTTCGCGATCTCAGGGCTCGACATCGCGCTCTGGGATCTTGCTGCCAAGGTCGAGGGCGTGCCCCTGCATCGCCTGCTCGGCGAGACCAGGCGCACGGCCATTCCCGCCTATGCGAGCCTGCTGCGGATCGGCTCGCCCGACAACATCGCGGCCGAATGCAGGAAGGCGCTCGCGCTCGGCTATGGCGCAATCAAGCTGCACGAGACCACGGCGCCGGCGGTGTTCGCCGCGCGGGAGGCGATCGGGCCAGCCATTCCCCTGATGGTCGACATGAACTGCCCGCTGACGGCCGAGCAGGCGATCGCGTTCGCAACGACCTGCCGGGACGCGCGGCCAATGTTTCTGGAGGAGCCGGTGTGGCCGCCGGAAGACTTCGCCGCGCTCGCCGAGGTCCGCAGCAAGGGCGGGCTCGGGATTGCCGCCGGCGAGAATGCCTGCACGGAATATCAGTTCCGCCAGATGATGCAGGCGGGCGCGGTGAGCCACGCCCAGCCGTCGGTGACCAAGGTCGGCGGCATCACGGAGTTTCTGAAGATCTCAGCGCTCGCCGATCAGCTCGGCGTCAAGATCGTTCCGCACTCCCCGTATTTCGGTCCGGGCCTGCTCGCGACACTGCACCTTCTGGCGACACGCGAGGACGGGCTCGTCGAGATGTTTTATCTCAAGCGCGAGGCCTGCCTCTGGGCCGGCCGGGCGGACAGCGATGCCACCGGCCATGTCGCGGTGCCCTCGGGCGCGGGGCTCGGCTATGAGCCTGATCGGGACGTGATGGAGCGATATCGCGTGACGTGATCGGCGCGCTTATTTCGCGTCTTTCGCCGGCGGCGCGTCCTGCTTCTTCTTCAGATCCTCGGCCGTCTTCACCTGGGCGGCCTGGAGATCGCCGAGCGTCTTCTGCAAGCCCGCGAGGTTCGTCTTCAACGCATCGATCTGGCGGTTTGCTGCATCCAGCTTCTGCTGGTGATCGAGCGTGAGCTTGGTGATCGTCTTCTGCAGGAAGTCGACATTGCTCTGCAGGCAGCTGGTGCGCCGCTCCATGGTCTTTTCGACCGTGCAGATCTCGATGCCGGGCACGTCCTGCGCGTGCATCGGCGCATTCGCCAGCGTTGCGAGCAGCAATATCGCGAAACAAACGCCGGCGTTTCGAAGCAGCATGAAGGGTTCCTCGTCCAATCGATCACGGCAATGTGCGCTGTTTGCGCACAGCCACTCAAGGCTACCACACTCGCACCGCATTCTCGCGTTGAGCTTGCATCGTTCCCTTGGACGGGGAACGATGATCCGCACGCGGAAGAAGTGGGCGCTGTTCCGCGGCTTTGTTTAGGGGAGATTTTTGGAATGGCAACGCGCGATAGACGACTGGCGGAATTCGACGGCGCCGGAGAACCACCGCCGGGCCTTGCGCTCGAAGTGCTGTGCGAGGATCACAGCGGGACGTACCAGCTGCCGTTCGCCTGCCGTTATGTCGAGGGCCGCTGGCAGAACAACGAAGCCGGCATCGCGGTCGAAGCGACCGTCATAGGCTGGCGCCTGCCGCGCGTGAGGCAGCGCGGGGCCGCCTGACGCCCATATTTGTTCCAAAATGCAACGGGGCCGCGCTCCGTCTTAACCTTCGGAACGCGGCCCGAACGAATCACGTCCGAATCAGCCGAACGACCGCGTACGCAGCTGTTCACGGCTAGATGTCGATGCGGCTTGGCCGGCGCGTACAATATCTGCGCAGCGCGGCGGACCGCCCGGGACTGGCACGGGCGACAAAGGTTAATCGCAACAAGGGCATAGCTCGCGGGCCGCCTTGGCTGGTCCCCGCCCCCGAAACAGGCAGGGCCAGGCAAGGCCTGCCTAATATTCGACCTCGAGCTCCTCGATCTCGGCCGGCTCCTCCCTCGCCGCCGCGATCCATTCCTTCATCTCATCCATCGCCATGATGGTGTCGGCGTAGGCCTTCAGCTGCGGCTCGAGCTTGACGTCGTAGGTGACGAAGCGCGTCACCACGGGCGCGTACATCGCATCCGCCATGGTGCGCCGCTCGCCGAACAGGAACGGACCGCCGGATTTCTCCAGGCAGTCGCGCCAGATCGACCAGACCCGGTCGATGTCGGCCTGCGCGCGCGACCAGATCTTGAAGCCGGGGAAATGTCCTTTCAGATTCACCGGCAGCGAGGCGCGCAAGGTGGTGAAGCCGGAATGGATTTCGCCGCAGATTGAGCGGCAATGCGCGCGCTGCACGCGATCATCAGGCAGCAGGCAGGCTGACGGCATCGCCTCGTTGAGGTATTCGGCGATCGCCAGCGTATCCCACACCACCGCACCGTCGTGCCGCAGACACGGCACCAGGATCGACGACGACAGCAAGAGGATTTCGGCGCGCGCCGACGGATCGTCCGGCGCGGTGACGATTTCCTCGAAATCGAGCCCGGAGAATTTCGTCAGCAGCCAGCCGCGCAGCGACCAGGACGAGTAGTTCTTGCTGCTGATGGTCAGTGTCGCCTTTGCCATATGGCCCCTTCCCTCACGCCTGGGAGCGCACTGCCGCGCGTGCGTGCCCCGTCCTTCCCGCCCAAAGAGCAGCAAGCGACGTGCCAATTTTCCCGGCGGTCCGGCCCCCATCTGGCTTCGATATTGCATCAAGACGGGGGGACAGGTGGGCACTTCAGTATGATGTCGATGTATTATCAGGCTTTTCAGAACCAGATGGACCTGGCGGCGCCGTGGCGCGCGGGGGCTTCGTCCGCGCTCAGATTCCTCAATCTGGTGCCGCAGGGCATGTCGGACCAGGTCGTCGGCCGGCTGTCGGCGGCGCTGGAGCTGATCTCGCGCTCCACCCTCACCTATCATCGCCCGGCCTACGGCATCGACAGCGTCATGGTCGGCAATCGCGAAGTCGCCGTCACCGAGGAGATCGCCTACGCGACACCGTTCGGCTCGCTGCTGCACTTCAGGAAGGACGGCGTGACGGAGCAGCCGCGCATGCTGCTGGTGGCGCCGATGTCCGGCCATTTCGCAACGCTGCTGCGCGGCACCGTTCAGACGCTGCTGCAGGACCACGACGTCTACATCACCGACTGGCACAATCCGCGCGACATTCCGCGCGGCGAGGGCCGCTTCGGGCTCGACGACTACACCGAGCATCTGATCGATTTCCTCGGACAGCTCGGCCCGCGCCCGCACATGGTGGCGATCTGCCAGCCGTCGGTGTCGGCGCTCGCCGCCGCCGCGATCATGTGCGAGGACAACCATCCCTCGCGCCCGGCGACGCTGACGCTGATGGCGGGGCCGATCGACACCCGCATCCAGCCGACCAGGGTCAACGACTTCGCCAAGAGCAAGCCGATCGAATGGTTCGAGCGGAACCTGATCAACTACGTGCCAATGCAGTGCCGCGGCGCCTTGCGGAAAGTCTATCCCGGCTTCGTGCAGCTCACCGCCTTCGTCTCGATGAACCTCGAGCGCCACATCAAGCAGCACATGGATCTCGCCAACCACATCGCCAAGGGCGAGAAGGACAAGGCCGCGACCATCAAGACCTTCTACGACGAATATTTCGCCGTGATGGACCTGCCGGCCGAGTTCTACATCGAAACCGTGCGCGACGTATTCCAGGAGCATCTGTTGCCGCAAGGCAAATTGATGCATCGGGGCCGCCCCGTGAACATCAAGGCCGTCAGCCGCATGGGGCTGATGACGGTCGAAGGCGAGAAGGACGACATCTGCTCGATCGGCCAGACGCTAGCCGCGCAGGATCTCTGCACCGGCGTGCGCGCCTATCGGCGCGTCCACCACATGCAGGCCGGCGTCGGCCATTACGGCGTATTCTCAGGCCGGCGCTGGAACAACGAGATCTATCCGCTGCTGCGGGATTTCGTGCACGTGAATTCGTGACACCACGTCGCGGCGCGCTGGAATTGGCTCTTCAAGCCCGTATCGAGCCGGGCCACGCGACGACTTGCCCTGACATCACCAGGCGGTTGCGTCCGCCCTCCTTGGCGGCGTAAAGCGCCTTATCCGCAGCCGCTATCAGCGACGTGCAATCCGCCTTGTCGCCGAACGAATTATGTGTGGCGCCACCAATACTGAGGGTGACCTGCCTGGATGACGGGTTGAGCGCGTGCAGGATGCCGAGGTCCTCAATCGCCTGCCGGACTCGCTCGCCGACCTGCTCGCAACCTCCTGCGTCGGTATTCGGTAGCAGCAAGGCGAATTCCTCACCACCGTACCGGGCCGCCACGTCTGCCGGCCGTCTGGCCTGCTGCGCCAGGACCGCCGCGATTGAGCGGAGACATGAATCGCCCGCTTGATGCCCGTACCGGTCGTTGAAGCTCTTGAAATGATCGACGTCCATCAGCAGCAGTGACAGAGGCGTTCCTTCCCGCCTGGCCCGGTCCCATTCCGCCTCCAGCCGCTCGTCGAAGTGTCTGCGGTTTGCCAAGGCCGTCAGTCCGTCCGAACGGGCGAGAGCCGCCAGCCTATCCTCCAGATCCTTGCGTTCGGTCATGTCGCGCGAGATCGCCACCACGCCGTTGATGTGTCCACTCTGCGCACTCCTCGTGACGCGCAGTGCAGTTTCGACCCAGATCTCTTCCTTCTCACGATGACGGGTGCGATATGTGATTCTCGCCTCCTCGGCTTCGCCGTTCATCAATGCGGAGAGCGTTTGCTCAACTCGGGCCAGATCCGCGGGATTGATGCCGGCGAGGGCTGATGTATCCACCAATTCGTTCGGAGCCCAGCCAAGGATTCGAGCGGTGGACGGCGACGCATAGAGGATCCGTCCATCGACTGCGACGCGCATGACCATGTCTCCCGACTGCTCTGCAAGGAGGCGAAAATCCGCCTCCTTGGCGACCAGGGCAGCGGCCATCTTCTGCCGCAGGTGCAACTGGCGCACCAGAATCAGCCCGGCAACACCGAGCCCACCTGTCAGCGCCAGGACTGCGGCAATGCGCGTCAGCGCGGCTCTGCGCCAGGGGGCCAAGACGTCATCTTCCGATTCCGTAGCAACGAGGAGAACGGAGTAGCGGCTGCTGAGTTGATAGAAGCTCAGACGCCGAACGCCGTCGAGAGGCGACGTGAAGTAGTAGACGCCCGCAGCCGGCCGCTCGCGAATAGTCTTGAAAAGCGGAGCACTCGACAGATCGCGGCCCGTGTATCCGTTGTCCGGGGTACGCGCGAGGACAATGCCTCCCGCGGTCGCTAGAGCGATTGAACCGTTCTGGCCAACGTCGAACCCGCGATAAAACTTTAGAAAATAGTCGACATCGATCGTCGTAAGGGCAACTCCGGCAAAACTGCCGTCAGGATGATTGAAGCGCCTTGACGCGGTGATGATCCATTGACCGCCCGATCTACTCTTCACCGGATTCCCAATGAAGGTCCCCCGGTCCGCCACGGCACGATGATGCTGGAAATAATCTCGGTCGCTGTTGTTGAGACGGGCGAAATCCACTGGCTCGCTGGTTGCGAGCCAGCGGCCGGTCTCGTCGTAGATAAATACGGCGCGGATCCGGTTCGCGGCTTTGCGTCGGGTCAAAAAGGTCTGAATCTTGGCGATTGCCGTTGGCCCGGCTCCCTCCAGTTCGAGTTGACCAACCAGCACATTCAGAACGGTATCCGCGAGTTCGAACGTGTCGTCCGCGTGTTGCGTCAGCGACCGGGCCAGATTGGCCATGTCCGTTTCGGAACCCTTCAGCACCGCCAGTCGCGAGGACCATTCCCGCCAGCCGCTGAGCGCGACAATCGCCATACAGGCGACCGCCACGAATGCCGAGACCCAGAACGTCAGACGCCCCTGGCGAACATCACTCCGGTGATCGATCAAGAGATGTTCCCTCCACCCCAACCCTGTAAACGCCTTGGGCTAAGGGATAGTTGCTCGTTCCGGTTGAGTTTCTGGCAGGGCTCCGAAAGACTGGCGGCATCGATGAGCGGCTAATCCATCGACCGGTCGGGCGAGAAGGACACCACCGCAATCAGCCCGACTTGACGGCCTCGCTCAACGTGCCGGCCACTCGGCCAAAGTGAGGCTCAGTGAAACTGGCGGGATGCAGGTTTCGGACTCCGGCAAGATGTGCCAGATCGTCGATCCGCGGTTGAGGCCGAATGACCAGGCTCTCTGCCGGCAAACGCATCGGCGGCGAAAGCGATGCGGGCTTCGCGCCAGTTGTAACAATTTGAGGCGACGGCATGGCCATTAACCAGATGTTCTTGAGCATCGCCCTGTTCACGGAGCATGCGACGACACCGTTCCCCTTCAAACGGGCGACGGTAAAGAGCTTGCGAATCAGCAGGTCTCGTTCAAGCGATTGCGGCAAATGGAACTGCATCCCGACCAGCCGGCCTCGTTGCTGTACAATCATCGCGTCGATCCAGCCCACCTGCATGATGTGCACGCGCAGCGGTTCTCCAGCGCCGGGACAGTCAATGCCGGAGCCGAGCAGAACGCCAGCGCCAGAGAGGGAGATGTTGCTCACGCGCCCAGAAAGCCGTTCGCCGGCCCCAGTCTCGATCAAGACCGATTCATCGACGTCGAAACGCTCCTCGGCGCGTCCCATCCGAGCCTGCAGCGAGGTCATGCAGACGAAGAAGAGCACGACGACGTTCACCACCGACCAGAAGGCGACCATCGGTAAAGCGGCCGGATGATCGATCATCCGCCATTCCGGGATGGTGTTCAGAACCAGGCCGATAACCGTCAACGCCATCAGCGCCGCCGACGGCCAGAATATCTCCGCGGCGTAGCTTGCGCACCGCGCGGCAGCTCCCTTGGGCGTCACCTTGAACGCATGTCCCGTCGGCTTGACGAGAGTCCCGAGCACCGTCGGCAGAATCTTGAAGCTCTGGATCGTCGCCGACACCTGAGCGGCGAGCGGAAAGTGCACGTGCGGCGCAAACCAAGAGATGCCGCCGTTGAGCGCCAGGATCGCGGGGAACAAGTAAAAGAAGACCGACTCGGGGGTGACGTCGACGACAGGCGCTAAACCGGTCCACATGAACACGATCGGAACCACCACGACCATGAGCGCCCGCAAGCCCAATGAGAGCCAGTGAGTCGGAAAGAACAGGAGCCGATGCATCAAGCCCAGTCCGGGGCCGAGCGGGCCGGCGGAGAGATACAGAGTCTGGATCGCACCACGCGCCCAGCGTTGCCGTTGCACGAAAAACGCGTCAAGGCTTTCCGGCGCCAATCCAATCGCCATGGGCTCGTTGAGATAACGGGTGATGTACCCTTTGCGCAGCAGGACCAGCGTCAGCAGAATGTCTTCGGTAATGGACTGGGTTGGCAAGGCATCCCCAACCACGCGAAGTGCTGCACGACGCGTGACGGAGTTGGAACCACAACAAAAGGCACCATCCCAGCCGTCGCGCGCGGGCATGATGGAATCGAAGAAGAACCGTTGTTCGTCCGGCAATCCCCTGTGCAGGCCGAGATTCGCCTGCATCGGATCCTCGTTGTAAAAGGTGTGCGGGATCTGAACGATTCCGATCTTTGGATCCGCGAAGAAGCCGATCGTGCGCATCAGGAATTTGCACTGCGGCACGAAGTCCGCGTCAAAAATCGCAAAGAACTCGCCGCTCGTCTGCGTCAGCGCATGATTGATATTGCCGGCCTTGGCATTCAAATTGTCGGCGCGCGTGAGATACCCGGCACCCTTTTCCTCGCAGAGTTTCTTGAGCCAAGGCCGGCGACCATCATCCAGAACCCAGACCTGGAAGTTTGGATAGTCCAGACACAACGCGCCGGTGATCGTCTTTTCCAACACCTCGAACGGCTCGTCAAAGGTTGGAATAAGGACGTCGACCGATGGCAGCTCATCATGCGGCAGGCTGCGAAGCCGACGCTCGTGCTGATCTGCCTCGCTGCGGCGATCGGTCCTGCGAAGGAAAATCAGATAAAGAATAAACTGATCCGTGAAGGTCAGTAGCTCAACGAAGAGACAGAACCAGATCCAGTAAACCTGATACCAAGTCCCGGTTGCAGGCAGCACCGTGGTAAAAATGCGCCATTCGAGATAGCGAGCCACGACAAGCCAAACCGCGACAAAGACCGCGACACGTGCCCAAGGGCGCGCGACTGGAAAGGTCGGCGCCAACAGGTACATCGCCGCAAAAATCCCCACCATCGGCGCGAACAGCTGAGAGAGAGACAGAGTCATGGCCTGCATGGAACACCTCGCTCACAGGGACGACTGGTCGAGCTCCAGGCGCGCCGTCAGCCATTTCAACTTCGAGCTGACCAATCGTAGCAAGCCGTCGGCTCTGCGCTCGAAGCGCACTTCGGCCAGTCGTCCGATATCGCAGGAGCCATTGCGCTCGGCCCACGTTTCGTTGGGGGGAAGCGATATCTCAACGGTAATGTTGCCCGGATCAGGCCGCGGCACCCGAGCCGCAAGCAGTCGATCGTCGGCGTAAGCAGCCGATCCGCGGACTTGCCGGACCAGGCCGGTCTTCCATTCGCCGCTCCCAATCAGGCGGACGGTAGCCGCATCTCCGGCCTTGATCTTCTCGAAATCGCGCTCGGGCAGTTCAACGACAATGAATCGGCGTTGGCAGTCTGCAAAATCGAGGACCGATTGCCCTTCCGTGACCATCGAGCCCGGGCTGGCCGCGACCGACCAGACGACATGGGCGGCAGGCAACGACAGATCGTAGTGATCGAGACGATCAAGCCGAGCGCGCTCCTCGACGATTTCCGCGGCCAGTTGCGCAGAACGTGAGCTGTTTTGCAACTCGTCCGTCTCGAGCTCCTGGCGGCGGAGAACCAGTCGCTCGCGTTGCTGCTGCGAGTAGGGCACGTCATTGGCATCGCCACGAAGATAAAGACCTTTCTCGGCCGCCCCCAACTCGGTCTTGAGGCGCTGCAGGCGTTCATCGGCCATCCGGCACCGCGTTGCGGTTGCCTCCTGCGAGGCTTGGGCCTCGCCGGAGCGGATCTGCGAACTGATGCCGAGCTTCACGAGCCTCTCCATCCGGCCCGCGACATCGTTCCGCTGCCGCGCCTCGGCGAGACAGCCGCCTTTTTCAACCTCCGTTTCGCCGATTTCGTGGCTCAGGCGCGCGACCATCCCCAAACGATAGTCCTCGCTGCGCTCGCGGAGCTTGCCATCGAGCCCGGCGATTTCCTCGAGTTGCCGACGTGCGAGCTCGGCGCGTTTGGTGGACACGGCAAGCTGCTGATCGAGGTCCATGAGGTGTCGGCGATCCGGCGAACGCGCCCCGACCATCGGCACCACCCGACTCTGCTGGAAATATTCGCCCTTGCGTGGAAGATCAGGCGAGAGCTGACCCGCGAACGGTGCAGTCACCCGCATGAGCTCGGCATTGACAAAGGCGGAGGGAGCGATTCGGTAGGTCACATACGGCAACAGGGCCCATCCGCTCAGCGCGATGATCCCTAGCGCCAGGGCTCGACGAACAACCCGGCTGCGAATGAAACGTTCGACGTGCAAACGAACCACGACTGGATCTCCAATGGGCTTTGGTCGCTGCGCCTGCCGCAGCGAAGGCAAGCCAATCGCCGGGCGTTGGGATGAAGTCTGCGCCTTGAGGCAAGGAGCAATCCAACAACATTGCCGCCAGCCGAAATCAGGATTCGCCGCCGCGGCAGACTCGCCTTCGCAACCACGAGAAGCATACCTAGGATTCACCACAACAGGTTAAGCCGTGTCAAAACCGGATAACTACGGCTGCCGAATAAAGGATCGAGATATCGCCCCATTCCGGCTGAAGCCGGCGCGGCGCTTGCGCCGATCGAATGACGGCGCGGCTAACGCCTATTCCCAAGCAGCTCTCTCGCTGCCAGGACTTCGGGAAGATTTCGCTCCGCATCGAATTCAGCGAGCACAGGAGTGAGCACTTCAGAGACCGCACCAGCTCGGCCATTTGTCTTGTACAGGCGTGCAAGTTCAAGGGCGCCGCGCAGCTCGAAAGTCCTGGTCTGCTGGTGTCGCGCGATGTCCAGCGCTCGCTTGAAGGCTTCTTCGGCACTGGATTCGTCCGAAGGATCATGGCGCGATACAAGTTTACCGCGGACACGATGCAGCTCAGCATCGAGCCAATGCTGGCCAGATTGTCCCGTCCCGGCGATCGATTCGTCCAGGATTTCCAGCCCGGTCCCGACTTCGCCCACCTCTGCATTCGCCAGGGCGACATGCATCCCCCAGAACGGTTCGCAGAGGTAGCAGTCGTTCTCGTGCAGGAAGGCCCAGCCGTGACGCATGTCCGCCAGTCCGGCCATTCGGTCGCCGGCACGCCACTTGGCGAGGCCATTCAGGTAGGTGCCCGCGGCCACGTACAGCGGCATCGTGTGGTCGCGCGCGAGACCGAGCGCCAGGATCGTCTCTGTTTGCTGCAACATGCCCCCGCATACCCCGTCGAACACAGCGCGATGAACCAGTGCATTGGCCTGGGACAACGCCCGTTTTTCGCCCGGAGCACCCACCGCTTCCGCGGCCAGCTTGCGCGCACGAGCGGTGCTACCGAGCGGCCAGAGCACCAGGGCAAGAAATCTCATGATCACGAACGGCAGATCCAGCGCAGACGCCCTGAAGGTCGCGGGATCCGGTTCGGCACCATAGATCCCCAGCGCCCGCTCGAGATGCGTTCTCGCATTCAAGTAATCGCCCTCGAACCAGCAGGTGACGCCGCCCGTCCAATGGGCGACGACGGCGGCCACCGGCGAGTCCGGTCGTCGGTCAGCGGCGCTCCTGATGGCGTCCGCCAGCTCCCGCATCGGAGCGAGTTCGCCGTGGGTCAGGCAGGCATTGAAGAGCCCCGACTGCACCGGCGCAAGTTCAACGGGATCATCGATGTCGGCTGCGAACTGGCGCGCACGCGTCCATGCCGCGACCGTCTCTGGAGCGCTGTGGCCGAGGCTGCCCCGCAAGGCACGGCCATATGCGATTTGGAGATGCAGCCTGCTCATGATCCGGCGGGAATCATCAGGCAACTGATCGGCGGTCGCAATGGCCTTGCCGAGATGCGCGATCGCCTCGGAATAGGCCGAGCGTTTCAACGCCTGCTGGCCCGCCTTACGCCACCATTCGAGGGCCACCTCGCTCAGCCCCGCCTCAGTGAAGTGGTGCGCCAGAACTTCCGGTTCGGTCTCGGCGACGGCTGGAAACTTCTCGCGCAGGACATCGCCAATGCGGGTATGAAGCAGCTGCCGTTTGCTCTTGAGCAGACTCTCGTAGGCCGCCTCCTGAACAAGGGCGTGCTTGAAACTGTAATTTGCTTCGGGCGGCGTGCCACGACGCAACAGCAGTTCGGCCTCTTCAAGTTGTCCCAACGCAGCGTTCAGCGTCAGATCGTCGCGTCCCGCCACGGTTTTCAGCAGTGCGTACGAGAAGTCACGGCCAATGGCGGCGCCTATCTGCGCCACCTCCTTGACCGGAGCGAGCCGGTCGAGCCGCGCCATCAGCGAATCCTGCAGCGTCGCGGGGATAGCAAGCGGCGGGAGCGGACTATTCAGGCGGTAGCGCCCGGCATCTTCGACGAGCAGCCCGGACTCCAGCACCATCTTGGTCAACTCTTCGACGAATAGCGGTATGCCATCGGTCTTGTCGATGATTTGCTTCATCATTTCGCGTGGCAGCTCGCGACCGACGACCACCTGCTCGACCAGCGCGCGCGTGTCCTGCCGATCGAGCCGGTCGAGCCGCAACAGACTGACATTGGCAAGGCCCGACCAGGAGGGCTCGAACTCCGGCCGGGACGTCAAGAGCACGAGTATCTGCAGGCCCCTGATCCGATCGACCGCGAGATCGAACAGTTCAAGTGTCGTCGCATCGGCCCAATGCATATCCTCGCAGATGATCAGCAGAGGCTGGTCTCGCGCCAATCCCTCGAGCTGATCGAGAAGGGCGGCAAATGTCTGTCGCCTCTGCTGGGCCGGGCTCAAGCCGAGTGGCGGGCAATGGTCGCCGATCGGAATCGAGAGCAGAGCCGCAATGAGCGGCGTGGCCCGGGCGACTTGCCGGGTTCCTATTGCCAGCATCGCCTCGAGCTTGTCGAGCTTTTGTTCTGGCGTGTCGTGCGAGCGAATTCCGGCGGCGCGCTCGAGCTGCGCGACAAAGGGATGAAGTGCGCTGTTGGTGTGGTAAGGCGAACACTGATATCGCACGCGACGGTGTGTCCCCAACGAGGGGCTCTCGGACAGCATTGCCACGATGCGCGACTTGCCGATGCCCGCTTCGCCGGAAATCAATACGATCTGGCCCTGGCCCTGCCATGCCTCCCGCTGGCGCGAGAGAATGAACTCGATCTCGTCCTTGCGGCCGACAAAGCCGATCGAGCGCGCGGCGCGGACCGCCTCGAAGCGACTTTCCGATGAGGTCGCTCCTTCCACCGCCCAGACCGCGATCGGTTCGGCTATCCCCTTGACCTCGCGGCGGCCGAGATTGCGAAACGTGAAGAATCGCCAAGCAGCCGCCGCGTCGACGAAGCAACGACGACCGCCCCCGGTTCCGCCAGGCTCTGGAGCCGGGCAGCGAGGTTCGGTGTATCGCCGACGGTTGCGTGCTCCTCTGACGCATCTCCGCTGATGAGGTCGCCGACCACCACAAGCCCGGTCGCGATTGCGATCCGCAGTTCAACCCGTTCGCCGGCGCCCGTCTTGAGCTGGCGAATCGCAGCGATAATATCGAGGCCCGCTCGCACTGCCCGCTCCGCATCATCTTCGTGGGCGCGCGGATACCCGAAATAGACGAGTATTCCGTCACCAACGAACCTGGCTATCCTGCCGTCATAAGCGGCAATGACGCGCCCGCAGGCGGCGCGGTACGCCCGGATCACTTCCCACAGATCCTCGGGATCGAGACGCGCCGAGAGCGCTGTCGAGCCGACCAGATCGCAAAACATGACGGTGAGGTGGCGCCGCTCGGCGTCGTGAGGAGGAGCCGGCGATGCGATCAATGCGGCGGGATCAAGGTCGGCAATCGCACGCAGCATTTTGCGGCGATGCCCGAGCAGGACTCCGAGCTTGTCGAAGTCCTCGACCATCAGCTCGGGAAGGACGCCCATGTCGATCCCATTTTGGGCAAAACGCTCTGCGTATTGCCCAAGCCCCAGCTTCTCGAGCCACTCCGCAATCTGCATTGGCTCCACCGATCGTGTGGTTGGCGGTTAGCAGAATTTTGGACCACGGCGCGCAGGGACAATATCCCAATGCCACCATGATGGCACGTCTTGTTTGTTGCGCGATAACTTAGGTTGCTCAGTACCGATACCGCTTCCACGCTGGGACATTGTTTGATGCGAGCGGCTGCGCTACCAAAAATCGTCTGCACGCCGCATTGGACGACAGAAGTTGCGATGAGTCGTCAGTCACTCGCCTTCAGGCCTGACGCCTAATCCCGGTACCGGGCTTGTGCTCACGTCACGACGCCAAGCAGACGTTTTTCCGTGAGCACATTTGTCTTTAGTCCTTGTTGTCGGGCACTTCGTAGTTTCGCGCCATCGTTCCCGCCGCGACTTGAAGCGAAGAGCCAACCACCCAGCAGCCGGCGACAAAGGCCACCAAGCCATTGGGGAGGGTTTGATCAAGGACAAGGATGCTGACGGACAGAGCTGCTGCAATCGCTGCGCCGAACGTTCCGGCCGCACTCATGATCTCAACCATCTCGGAGCCATCGTATTCTTCGGAGGTACTCGAAATCGACCTCCGAGCGATCGTGCGAGACAAATCAATTCCGACATAATAGCTGAGAGCTCCGTAGAGCACCGTCAGCAGCACGATCCAGCCGCTTTCAAAAAGTCCGCCCTTCTGACGCAACAGGGCCGCACCCACATAGAGGCCGCAGGAGGCCCCGACGGCTGCAAGCCCAATTCTTTCAAGAAGATGGGCCGACTTGATCAGACTGGAACGGGCGATCCGAAGATGGCCGGCGTACCTTGTCAGGGAAAATGCGCTGGGTGCTGCGTTGCTTGTCTTCATTGGGTACTCCTTACTAAGTAGCAGCCTACCGGCCGACCCCGAATAGGAGCTGCGTGGACGCGTTTCGCGATGTCCTCGATTCCAATTTCTGAAAGATCTGTGCTGAGTGATGGGGGTTGGCTTGCTCGTGACCAAAACGAGAGCCAATCCAAAGCTGCGAGCACGCGGCTTCGCAGGCATTTGCATCTCACCCGTGTCTGTCAGTTGGCTCCGGGTGCGGCAATTTCTTGCAGGAGTGATAGCTCGAAAAGAGAGTGATGGAATATGAGGCGGTTCACATGCCGCAGTTCCCTCTCGCTCCATCCAGTCACGATTTCAGGAGGACAAGTCCTCATCGTCGCGCCAACCCTCCCCCGCCCCCCCAAGAGGAGAGAACCCTCACCCGACGCTGCGCGCCGACCTCTCCCGCATGCGGGAGAGGTAAGAGGAGCTCGTGGCTACACCGATGTTCTCAACACCATCACGCCCTCAGTAACCGCGGCTGCGATCGACACGCCCCGGCAACTCCTCGCCGCGGCGGTGACGGTCGATGACATCGAGCACGAAGTCGACGGCCGTGTCCGGCGTCGTCATGCTGGCATTGTGCGGCGTCAGCAGGATGCGGGGATGGCGCCAGAACGGATGTCCCTCAGGCAGCGGCTCGGGCTCGGTGACATCGAGCACCGCGCCTGATAGCGCACCGCTGTCGAGGGCCGCGAGGAAGTCGGCTTCAACGAGATGCGGGCCGCGTCCGACATTGACGAGGGACGCGCCGCGCGGCAGGCGCGCGAACAAATCGGCGTTGAGGATGCCGCGCGTCTCGTCGGTCAACGGCAGCAGGCAGACGAGAATGTCGGCCTGCGAAAGAAACGCCGGAAGCGCGTCTGCACCTGCGTAACAGGTCACGCCCTCGATCCCCCGCGCCGAGCGATTCCACCCCGACAGCGGAAAGCCGAACACCTTGAGGCGTTCGAGCACGGCCTGGCCGAGCTGGCCAAGCCCCATCACGCCGACACGCCGCCGTTTCGCCGGCGTGATCCGGATCTCGCGCCAGACCTGCTGCTTCTGCTGATCGATGAAGTTCAGGAGGTCGCGATGCAGACCGAGCACGGCCATGGTGACATACTCCACCATGGTCTCGGCGATGCCGGGCTCCAGCATGCGGACCAGGGGAATGTTCGCCGGGACCTTTGTGGCGTCGAACTGATCCACTCCCGCGCCGACCGAGAAGACCAGCTCGAGATTGGGGAACCTCGTCGCGATGTCGTCGGGCGGCACCCACGCCACGAGATAGCGGATATCAGCGGGGTCGCCGATGTCAGGCCAGAGCCGGAACGGGATGTCGGGCGCGCGCTCCGCGAAGAAGCGCGCCCATTCGGCACCGCGAACCATGTTGGCCTTGTAGAGAACCGTCATGCGAGCCCTCAGAACGGACTGACCGGCGCGAGCCGGCGGCCGTCGATCATGCGCTTGTGGCTGTAGGCGGCGGGATCGACCAGCGGCGTGGTGCCGGTCACGATGTCGGCGGCGAGCTTGCCGGCGGCGGGGCCGATGCCAAAGCCGTGGCCGGAAAATCCGGTGGCGAGGAAGAAGCCCGGCAGCGCGTCGACCGGCGAGATCACGGGAATCGTGTCCGGCGTGCAGTCGATCGTGCCGCCCCAGGCTTCCGCGATCTCGATGTCCTTGAGTTCAGGGTTGGCCTTGATCAGCGAGGCCAGCGCCGCATTGACCAGTGACATGTCAGGCTCTGGATCGCGCACGCGCTCGGTCTCGAATGGCGACGGCTTGTCAAAGCTCCAGCTGGTGCCGCGCACGATCTGGTCGAAGAAGGACTTGCCCAACGACAGCTTCAGTCCATTCTTGCGATGCAGATAGGTCGGCCAGAACGTGCGCGCATAGCGGAACAAATCGGGCGACAGCTCCACCGTGCCGCGGTTGCGCAACGCCAGCGTAAAGCCGCCGTCAAGGCGGCGGCGGACGCAGTAGAGATCGGTGCCCAGCGCGCCCGAGGTGATCTCCGGTCCCGGCGTGGTCCGGCAGGCCGTCGCATTGACGAGACCGATCGGCAGCTCGATGCCGTGACGGCGACAGAACAGCGACGACCACGCGCCGCCCGACAGCAGCACGGACTGGGTGCGGATGGTGCCCTTCTCGGTGACGACGGCGCTGACGCGACCGGCTGAAGTCTCCAGCCCGCGCGCGGCGCAGTCCTGATGGATGGTGACGCCGTGTTTTCGCGCGGCGGTGGCGAGCGCAGGCACGGCCATCGACGGTTCGGCGCGGCCGTCGCTCGGCGTATGCAGCCCGCCGACCCAGGTGTCGGTATTGCCCGGCATGCGCTCGGCGACCTCGGCCGGCGTCAGGACGGTCGAGTGGACCTGCATCTCGCGCGCGACCGCGGCCCAGCGCTCCCAGCTCGCAAGCTCGTCCTTGCTCTTGGTCAGGAACAACACGCCGGTGCGGCGGAAGCCTGCATCGACGCCGGCGTCGTTCTGCATGTCCTCCCACAGAAGCAGCGCCTCGCGGGCGAGCGGGATCTCCTCACGCGCGCGGCCCTGCTGGCGGCACCAGCCCCAATTGCGGCTCGACTGTTCGCCGCCGACATGGCCCTTCTCGACCAGCGCGACCGAAAGGCCCTTCTTCGCCAGATGATAGGCCGCGGAGACACCGATGACGCCGCCGCCGATGACGACGACATCGACCTGCTGCGGCAGGCGTTCGTCGCTGTTGATACGGTTGAGTGGCGGGGACATGGGGCACTCCTGGAGTTCAGTTCGAACGATCACGCCTCAGTACAGCTGTCAATCGCATTGCTTGTATGCGCGCCCTTCGCGCCAGACCGATTCGCCCGCAGGTTGAGGCCGAAGAAAGGCTAATACCACCGCAAATTGCCCCTCGACGCCGCCGCGCGGAGTCTGTAGCTCACATCAAAGCGGCACCCGGGACCGGGCGGCCGATGCGGTAGTCTTCTTTGGTGGGAGACCATGAAACTCAGGGGGCTTCTGACACTCGCGATGGCCGCACAGGTCGTGGTGACCGCGGCGGCCCTCCTCGCCTCCTATGCCGTGGCCGGACCCGGGTTCGGCATGGCCCAGATCGCAGCCCTAATCGCAAGCGCCGCCGTTGCCGCGCTGCTCGTGCACCTCTGCACGCGCGCGATCGAGACCTCGGAGGACAAGCGCGCCGCCGGACGATCGGCGGAAGACGCGCGAGCACGCAGCGACAGCGCGCAGATGATGCAAGCCGTCATCAAGACCGCGCTCGATGCCTTCATCCAGATCGACGACAGCGGCGCCGTGCTGAAGTGGAGCTTTCAGGCCGAGGCCCTGACCGGATGGACGCGCCAGGAGGCGCTCGGCGCCGACGTCGTCGATCTCATCGTCGCCGAGCCGCTGCGCGCCGCCTTCAGGCAGCGGATGGCGCGGCTCGTTCCGGAATTGTCGGATGCGCCGGCCGGCCTGCGCTTCGAGCTCACCCTGATCCACCGGAACGGTGACCGGATCCT
Organism: Bradyrhizobium shewense; assembly: GCF_900094605.1. Taxonomy (GTDB): domain Bacteria; phylum Pseudomonadota; class Alphaproteobacteria; order Rhizobiales; family Xanthobacteraceae; genus Bradyrhizobium; species Bradyrhizobium shewense. The sequence continues at coordinate 31,486 of NZ_FMAI01000033.1, forward strand.
GGCCGAGGCCTCCAGCACGGTCATGCGGCTCGCAGGGCGCACCCTCATCAACACCTTCGTCCGGGACATCACCCAGAAGCGTGCGGCCGAGGAGCAACTGGTCCAGTCCCAGAAGATGGAGGCGGTCGGGCAGCTCACCGGCGGCATCGCGCATGAATTCAACAACATGCTCACGGTGATCACAGGCACGATCGAGATCCTGGCCGACGCCGTCAGGGACAACCCGCCGCTTGCGACCATCACCAAGCTGATCAGCGAGGCCGCCGACCGCGGCGCCGCGCTGACCTCGAGCCTGTTGTCCTTTGCCCGCAAGCAGGCGCTGCAGCCGGCCGAGATAGACGTCAACGAGCTGCTGGAAGAGCTCGCAAAGCTGCTGCTGGCGACCTTCGACAAGAAGATCGAGATCGTGACCAGGCTCGACCGCAACGTCTGGCTCGCCTACGCCGACCGCGGCCAGCTGAGCTCGGCCCTGCTCAACCTCGCGATCAACGCGCGCGATGCCATGCTGGACGGCGGCAGGCTGACGCTGACGACGCGCAACGTCGTGTTCGGCGTGCGCGAGGCGGTCGCGGTCGGCGCCGGCTATGCGGGCGACTATGTCGAGATCGAGATTGCTGACACCGGCACCGGCATTCCCCAGGCCATCCTGGAGCGGATCTTCGATCCGTTCTTCTCCACCAAGGAGGTCGGCAAGGGCACGGGGCTCGGCCTGAGCATGGTGTTCGGTTTCGTCAAGCAGTCCGGCGGCGGCATCAAGGTCGCCTCCGAAGAAGGCCGCGGCACGATCTTCACGCTCTATTTGCCGAAGGCGGAGGCGAGCGCGCTGCGCCCGACCGGCTATGACGACCGCAAGATCGTGGGGGGCAAGGAAACCGTCCTCTGCGTCGAAGACGACCGCGACGTCCGCCAATACGTCACGGTCCAGCTCGAAGGCCTCGGCTACAAGGTCATCCCGGCCGCCAATGCGACCGAGGCGCTCGCGATTGCGGCCGAAGGCAAGCCGTTCGACCTGCTCTTCACCGACATCGTGATGGCTGGCGGCATGAACGGACGCGAGCTCGCCGAGCAGATGGTGGCGGCGCGCCCTTCCCTGCGGGTTCTGTTCACGTCGGGCTACGCCTACGATTCGCTGCATGCGCAGGGACGCGCGACGATGGGCGCCCCGCTGCTGAGAAAGCCCTACCGCAAGGCCGAGCTCGCCCGCATGCTGCGTCGCTGCCTCGACACTGCCGTCGATTCCGTCGGCGACGCGATCCCGACGCCCTATTCGGTGCAGGCCGACGTCCAGGCGTTCCTGCGCACGCAGGCGACCGACGACAACGGCACGCCGCGGTCGCGGAAATAGCTCTCTCGCGCTAGCTCATCCTTCGCCGCAGCGTCGCCGACGGCGTCTCGCCGAATTTCTCGCGATAGGCGCCGGCCATGCGGCTGAGATGGGTGAAGCCGAGATCGAAGGCGATGTCGGTGATGGAGGCATCGGGCGCGGCCTGCGCCAGGCGGGCGTGCAGACCGGCGAGGCGCATGTCGAGCAGCATCCGCGAGATCGACAGGCCGAAGTGACGGCGGAAGCCGAGCTGGAGCGCGCGGATGCCGATGCCGGAGGCGCAGGCGAGCTGCACGAGGTCGAGCGGCTCGCCGGCATTGTCCGCCAGGTGGTCGCGCGCAGCGCGGAGCGCGCGCGGCAGACGCTCGGCCCGGCCGGAGAAGTTCTGAATCGCATCCGACAGGCCATGGCGTTGGCCGTTGAGCAGATGATCCAGCAGCAGCTCGCGCCAATCGGCCATTGCGACCGCCGACAGCCTGCCGGAGGGACCGAGACGCTCGGCAAGCTTCATCAGCTCGGCAAGGCTGCCTCGCAAAGCCCGCCCGGACGGCGCCTCCAAATCGATCACGGGATCGAACTCGACCGTGCCTGACGCCCCGCCCGACAGCGCCGCGGCGCGCTGCTCGACCATGCGGCGGTCAAACAGCAGGATCGCCTGCGCGCAGTCGCGCCACATCATCCGGGTCGGGATCGTCGGCGACAGCAGCGACGCCGCCCGCTCCGGCGCGGCGTCGAGCTCGGTCGTGCCGGCGCGAATGTAGGCCGCGCCCGTGAGCGGGACCTGCACCAGGAAGAAGCGCTCGAGGCAGCCGGGATCGATGCCGACCGATCCGCCATAGGCGACGTAATTGATGGAAAAGCCGTCGAAGGCGGCGCAATTGTGCCGGGCGGAGAAGCCGGTGGCGCGCGCCTGTGCCGGCTTGAGATCGTGCGGGCAGAAGATGCGCCCGATCTGCTCGGCCGCTTCGTCGACATCGTCGGTGGTGACGCGGGCGAAGTCCGCGAGCCGATCGGCCGCGGGCATCCTTGCGCTCATTTCCAGCACGGCTGCGGACATGGTCGACCACGCTTCGCGTCAGGGAATTGCTTTAAGCCTATAATAGTTCCCCGGACGCGAAAAGGGCGGCGTCGGCAAAAATCGTCATGCTGCACGGCAACAGGCGCTTCGCGGATTCGTTTAGCGGATAGACAGGCGACCCATTGTTGACTGAAGCTCCATCCTCGCCGGAATCCATTGGGAGCGCGCCATGACTGCACCTGAAAAGACTGCACTCGAAAAGGGCATTACCACCGCTGGCACGGGCTACGGCGGCAAGAGCTGGAACATTCTGGGCCAGGTCTACTTCCCCAAGGCCGTCACCGACTCCACCTTCGCGTTCGAGACCAACAGCGATCCTGGCCAGTTCGTACCGGTGCACATCCATCCGACCCAGGACGAGTTCATCCTGGTGCAGGAGGGCACGCTCGACCTCAAGCTCGACGGCAAATGGGTCAAGGCCCATGCCGGCGACCTCGTGCGCATGCCGCGCGGCATCCCGCACGGCTATTTCAACAAGTCCGACAAGCCGTGCCGCGCGCTGTTCTGGGTCTCGCCGATGCAGAAGCTGGAGGCGCTGTTCAACCAGCTGCACAATCTGACCGACCCTGCCGAAGTTGTGCGCATCTCGGCGCTGCATGAGGTCGACTTCCTGCCGCCCGAGGCTAACGACTAGGCAACCCGCCTCCCCGTCCACTTTCACCTGCTTGCAGGTCCGCCGGCCGCGCCTTGCGGCCGAACGAGGCCGCTTGCGCGCGGAAAACACATTGATTGCGAGCAAACCCATGGTCAGCCCCAAGCATGTCTGCGTAATCGGCGCCGGCGTCTCCGGCCTTGCTGCCGGCAAGGCGTTCGCCAGCCGCGGCCACCGCGTCACCATCGTCGAGCGCAGCGCCGATCTCGGCGGCGTCTGGGAGCCGGCGCGCTCCTACCCGGACGTGCAGACGCAGAGCCCGAAGGAGCTCTATCGCTACACCGACCGCGCCATGCCGGACGCCTATCCGGAATGGCCGACCGGGCCGCAGGTGCATGCTTATCTTGCCGACTACGCCAAGAGTTTCGGTCTCGACCGCATGCTGCGCCTCGGCACCGAGGTCGCCGGCATGGCGCGCCGCACCGACGGCAAGCCCGGCTGGACGCTCGCGCTGAAGGACAAGCCCGGCGCGACCACGAACGAGGATTTCGATTTCGTCGCGGTCTGCACCGGCCAGTTCAACGAGCCGCGCGAGCTGCATTGCCCGGGCGAGGACGGCTTCCTGGCGCAGGGCGGGCAGATCCTGCATTCGTCGAAATACGGCGATCCCACGCTGGCGAAAGGACGCCGAATCGTCGTGCTCGGCGGCTCGAAATCGGCGACCGACATCGCGGTGAACGCCGTGAAATCGGGCGCGCGGGAGGTCACCATCGTGATGCGCGAGCCGGTCTGGCGCATTCCCTATTTCATCGGCGGGCTCGTGAACTTCAAGCGCATCCTCTACATCCGCGCGCAGGAGGAGATGTTTCCGGGCTGGGGCATCGGCGCGATGACGCGGCTCGCGCACCGCATCGCCGCGCCGCTGGTCTGGGCGAACTGGCGCGGGCTGGAGAGTCTGCTCAAGGCGCAGCTCAAGCTCGGCCGCTGCAAGATGGTGCCGAAGGAGCGGATCGAGGACGGCGTCAATTGCTCGGTGCCGATCGCAACGCCGGGCTTCTATCCGATGGTCGCCGACGGCCGCATCAAGGCGGTGTTCGGCACGTTCGACCATTATAACGGCGACAGCATCGTGATGAGCGGCGGCGAGCGCATCAGTGCCGACGTCGCGGTGCTCGCGATCGGCTACAAGCTCGGCGTGCCGTTCCTGCCCGCGGCTTACAAGCAGAAGCTGGTCGATGCCGACGGGCAATACCGGCTCTACCGCCTGATCGCCAACCCTGACCTACCCGAACTCGGCTTCGTCGGCTTCAACTCGTCGTTCTGCACCGTGCTCTGCGCCGACCTCGCCGCGAACTGGCTGGTACGCTATGCCGACGGCCAGCTCGCCAACCAGCCGACGGCGCAGGCGATGCACGACAACATCGAGATGATGCTGCACTTCAAACGCGTCGAGCGGCCGGCCGCGGGCGTCTATGGCGGCCTCTGCGTCGCGCCCTATCACTACCGCCATTTCGACGAGCTGATGGCCGACATCGGCGCGAAGAACCAGAAGCGTGTCGGGGTCGCCGGACATTTCCAGCCGCCGGATGCGGATGCCTATGCGAAATTCCTGGCGACGGCGCCGGACTACCGGGCGGCATAAGAATTCCGGCTGAGCGGGATTTGCATCTCGCCAGCCCATCCCTCCAATGCTTACGATCTCCCTGGCCATCGAATCGACAGGAACCGGCCATGGGATCCAGACGTCTTGCCGCCCTTGCGGCTGTTGCCTTCTTCGTCGCGGCGCCCGCCGTCGGACAACAGCGCGCGCTCACGCCTCGGCAATCCGAGGCGGTCGCCACCTATGACAAGGCGCTCGCCGAGTTCAAATCGATTCTCGCCGAGCGGCGGCGCCAGATCGAGGCGAAGCAGCCGCTGCCCAACCTGCCGGGACAGGCGCTCTACCTCGCCCGCGTCGCCGTGATCAGTTCTTACAAGGATCTCACCGACGCCATGCCGTCACGGATCGGCCGGCCCAACAAGTTCGAGATTCCTCCGGCCTATTTCGATGCCGAGATCGAGCCGCTGATCGACGAATATTCAAAACTGTTCGACGTCATGGAGGCGCCGCCCGCTGATGCGCAGAACTCGCCGACGCCGTTCAAGGACGTCGTCGATCTCGCGACAGTGATCGCGCGCGCCAAGGGGCTTGCGCCCGCCCACGCGGACGCCGCCGGGCGCATCAGTCTTGGGCTGTTCTTTGCCGAGACCAACGGCAAGCAGAACGTCCGCAACGGACGCTCGAATACCTATATGGGCAGCTTCCAGACGGGCCCGTCCGAGGACCGCAACGGCCGCAGGAAGTGGGAGACCATCAAGGGCGAAATCGCGGCGATCGATCCCGCCTTAAGCGCGCGCGACGACAAGGAAGAGGCGCGGGGCCACGGCACCGATCACCGCTTCAATCACTGGACCAACGTGCGCGACGGCCTGATGAACGCACATGCGGATGTGTTCCGTGAGATCCCACAAATCGTGAAGACGCTGCCCGACCCGATCGACCAGATGAAGCTGTTCGAGCTGATCCAGATCGTGCCCACCCCGACGAGATCGGCGCTGAAGTCGGGCGACCTCCTGAACTACAGGGTGTCGAGCCCGACGATTATGAAGCATCTGCGCAACAACAGCATCTTTGCTTTCGGACAGGCCGACCGGGCGCGCACCTCGGCGAGCTTCCGCGAGATCCTCGCCGCGATGTGGCTGTTCAACCGCAAGTTCGAGAAGGCGATGGCGAAATACGCGGAGATCAAGCCGCGCTGACGATCGGTTGCAAATGCTACCGGACGTCGTAGGCTCCCGGCGTCAGATCGGCAGAAGGGCGATCGCATGCGCATTTTAATCCTCGGCGGCAGCCAGTTTCTCGGGCGAGCGATTGCGGCCCATGCCTGTGCTGCCGGCCACGACGTGACCTGCGCGGCCCGCGGTCTTGCGGGGCCGATCGCACCGGGCGCGCGCTTTGTGCGGATCGATCGCGACGTTGCTGATGGTCTTGCGCCACTGACCGGCGCGACGTTCGACGCTGTCGTCGACGTCTCGCGTCATCCCGGCCAGGTTCGCCGCGCGGTCGCAGCGCTGAAGCGACCAAATGTGCATTGGACCTTCGTCTCCACGATCAGTGTGTATGCGGACAATCGCATACCGGGACAACGCGCCGACACGGCGCCATTGCGCGAGCCTGCGGCCGAGGATTTGGAGCACAGCACCGATGCCATTTACGGCGCGGCCAAGGTCGCCTGCGAACAGGCGGTCGGCGGCGATGCCTTCATCTGCCGTGCCGGCCTGATCGCGGGGCCGGAGGACCCGACCGGGCGCTTCGCCTATTGGCCGGCGCGGCTCGCGCGTGGCGGCGAGGTGCTGGCGCCGGGGTCGCCTGATGATGCCGTCCAGTTCATCGATGTCCGCGACCTCGCGCAATGGATCGTGCATGCGGCGGAAGTTCGCCTCACCGGCATCTATGACGGGATTGGACCAGTGCGCTCGCGCGGCGAATTCATGGCCGAATGCGCATCGGCGCTGAACGCATCCTGCACATTCACCTGGGTCGATCGGGCGTTTCTCGAGGCACACGACGTTCGGCGTTGGGCTGGTCCGCGGTCATTGCCGATATGGTTGCCTTTGCCCGACTTCGCGGGCTTCCTGACACGCGACACCTCGCCGGCGCGCGAGGCCGGACTGACCTCGCGACCACCGGGAAACACCGCGCGCGACACGCTGCATTGGCTTCACGTCAGTGGCGGCCCGGTCGTCGGGCTTACTGGCGATGAAGAGAAGGACGTGCTCGCCGCGTGGCACGCGGAAAGAGTGACCTAAGTCTCCGGCCTGTAGCTGTCTGTCAGCGTCTTCGGGAAGGCGAAGAAATCCGCCTCAAAGTCGCTTGGTGAAATGGTAGCGGCGAACGCCGCCGCCCAGTGTCTTGTTGCTGGAGGCATCGGCGATCTCTTCGCGCACGTTCTCGTATCCCGCATTACGATACAGCGCCAGCGCATCCTCCTGGAGCTCAGACGTACTCAGCTGCAATTGCAGACGAACGCGGCGACGGCACTCCTGCTCGGCAAACGCCAGCATCTTTCGCGCGATACCGCGGCGCCGCGCGGCGGGAGCAACGTACATGCGCCGTAACTCCATCGCATGCTCGCCAAGGGCCTCTAGTCCAAACATGCCCGTCGCCATCAACAGCGACCCAAAAACCGCCATTCCGGCTCGAATAATAATCGGAGAGCCTATCTATCTCCTCTGCGAGCGAGCGGCTAATGTATCTTTCAAACGCCTCCTCCAAGCGCGCTGGCGCCAACAGGCGATTTACCCGGATGAACAGCTCCCGCACAGGAACTGCATCGGGCGGTGAGAAGGCGCGAATCTGAATCTCTCTTGTCATGGAGCCGCGCGCATTATTCCGTCCGGATCTGCGAATCCTTCAGGCCGTTGTCGTCATAGGCCTTGCGCAGCGTGCCGTTGGTCGTGGCCTCGGTCATGAATTTGGTGACGAAGGCCAGCGCCTGCTGATGGCCGAGCGGCACGGCGACGGCGGTCACCGTCTTCTTGAACGTCTCGTCCAGCACCTTCGTCCCCGAAATCTTCTGCGCCATCTTGTTGAGCTGATCGCGGGACAGCGCGAAGGCGTCGATCTCGCCGCTCCTGAGCAGGCCGAAGATCTCGTCATAGGTCTGATAGCCGGTGACCTTCGCATGCTTCAGATGCGCGATCGCGCCGCGCATGGTGGTGGTGGCGTTGACGGCGGCGACCTTGATGCCTGGTTGGTCGAGCGTGGCAAAGTTTGTGACGGCGGAGCCGGGCTTGACGATATAGGTGGCGTCCGCGACCTCGTAGATCGGACCGAACAACATCTTGGTCTCGCGCTCGGGATCCCTAGGGAGCCAGGTGACATCCCACGTACCTTTTGACGCCGCATCGGTGATCTGCCCGGAGTTCTGGTGCACGACATATTCGACGGGGACGCCGAGCTGGGCGGCCATCGCCTTGCCGAGGTCGACGGGAACGCCGGCATAGCCGCCTTCGGTCTTGGTCGACCAGAATGCGCCGCCTGCGGGGCTGATTGCGATCGCGACCCGCAGCTTGCCGGTCGGTGTGATCTCGTCCTTCAGACCGTCTGCTAGCGCCGGCATCGCGACCATCGCTGCGAGAACGAGGCCGGCAAGGCCCGAGCGCAGGGACGTGGACATATCATGTTCTCCTCACCTTTTCTTCTTGGCTTCTACCCGGCTGGCTCGCCCAGCGTCACACGGTCTTTGACACAATTCTGGTCGATCGTGCGCTCGGTGAAAAGCGGTTTGTCATGACAAATCTGTCAAAGGCCACACCGCCCTGTGCAGCGCAAGGCCGGCGACTGCCATGGCTATGGTGTTCCACGGCCGGACATTTATTGATAGCCTGCCGCACCGACAGACGATACTCGGGGGCTACCGAATGACCTCATCCAATCCCGCATCTGCTGCACGGCGCAATGAAGCGTGGAGACAGGCCGGGCGGACACTGGCCGCCGCTGCGGCCGTGGTCGCACTGGTGGGTTGCGAGGACAAGAACACGTTCGTGGCACCGCCGCCGCCCAAGGTGGACGTGGCAACGCCGGTGCAGCGTCCGGTGACGCGCTACATCGAGGCCACCGGCAACACCGCGCCGATCAAGAGCGTCGATCTCGTGGCGCGGGTGCAGGGCTTCCTGCAATCGATCGACTATCAGGACGGCACCTTCGTCAAGCAGGGCACCCAGCTGTTCACGATCGAGCCCGAGACCTACAAGCTCAAGGTCGAGCAAGCGCAGGCGGCCGAGGTCGGCGCGCAAGCCACGGTCAAGCAGGCCGAAGCCGATTTCAAGCGGCAGGTCGAGCTCGTGCAGCGCCAGGCGGTCTCGCAATCCACCCTGGACACCTCGACATCGACCCGCGACAACGCTCAGGCCAACCTCCAGCAGGCCCAGGTCAATACGAGGCTGGCCGAGGTCAATTACGGCTACACCAGGGTGACAGCGCCGTTCGACGGCATCGTCAGCGCCCACCTGGTCTCGGTCGGCGAGCTCGTCGGCGTCTCCTCGCCGACCCAGCTCGCCTCCATCGTCGCGATGGATCCGATCTGGGTGAACTTCACGGTCAACGAGCAGGACGTGCTGCGCATCCGCGCCGAAGCGGCCCGCCGCGGGCTGACCGTCGCCGACCTCAAACAGTTGCCGGTCCAGGTGGGCCTGCAGACCGAGGCCGGCTATCCGCATGAAGGCCACCTCGACTACGTCTCGCCGACCCTCAATACGTCGACAGGCACGCTCGCGGTACGCGGCGTCATACCCAACGACAAGCGGGCGCTGCTGCCCGGTTATTTCGTGCGCGTCCGCGTGCCCTTCGACCAGGAGAAGAGCGCCCTACTCGTCCCCGACACGGCGCTGGGCAGCGATCAGGGCGGTCGCTATCTGCTGGTGGTCAACGGCGACAACGTCGTCGAGCAGCGCAAGGTGCAGATCGGCCCGGTCGACAACGGGCTGCGCGTCATCGAAAGCGGCTTGAAGCCGGACGACCGCGTCGTCATCGCGGGGCTGCTGCGGGTGATCCCGGGCCAGAAGATCGATCCGCAAACAACGAAGATCGAGCAACCGCAGGCGTCTGCCAAGTAGGAGCGCCAGCCATGATCTCAAAATTCTTCATCGAGCGGCCGGTCCTGTCGAACGTCATCGCGCTGTTGATGATCTTGATCGGCGGCGTCGCGCTGTTCAACCTGGCGATCGCGCAATACCCCGACGTGGTGCCGCCGACGGTGCAGGTCACCACGCGCTATCCCGGCGCCAGCGCCAAGACCGTGATCGACACCGTTGCCTTGCCGATCGAGCAGCAGGTCAACGGCGTCGAGGACATGCTCTACATGCAGTCCTATAGCGGCTCCGACGGCAGCTACACGCTGACCGTCACCTTCAAGATCGGCACCGACCTGAACTTCGCGCAGGTGCTGGTGCAGAATCGCGTCTCCAGCGCATTGTCGCAGCTGCCGCAGTCGGTACAGAACCAGGGCGTCACCGTGCAGAAGCGATCGACCTCGATCCTGCTGTTCGTGACGCTGACCTCGCCGGACTCCAGGTACGACAGCCTTTACCTGAGCAATTACGCCACCATCAACATCCGCGACGAGCTCTCGCGCCTGCCCGGCGTGGGCAACGTCACCGTGTTCGGCGCCGGCCAGTATTCGATGCGGGTCTGGCTCGATCCCAACAAGCTGCAGGTCCTTGGCCTCGTGCCGCAGGACGTCATCAACGCGATCCAGCAACAGAGCCAGCAGGTCTCCGCCGGCCAGGTCGGCGCGCCGCCGACGCCGCCGGGCCAGGCGTTCCAGTACACGCTCAACGTCAACGGACGGCTCGACGACACCAGCCAGTTCGAGAACATCATCGTCAAGTCGGGGACCAGCGGCGACGTCACGCGCGTGCGCGACGTCGGCTGGGTCGAGCTGGGGGCGCAGACCTACAGCCAGATCTTTTCGCTCAACAAGCAGCCCGCCACCGGCATCGGCGTATTCCAGTCGCCCGGCGCCAACGCGCTCCAGGTCGAGCAGGCCGTCGAGAAGAAGATGGCGGACCTCGCCAAGCGATTCCCGGAAGGCATCAAATACGACACGCCGTTCGACACCACCAAATTCGTCGAGGCCTCGGTGCACGAGGTCTACATGACGCTGATCGAGGCCGGCCTGCTGGTGCTGGTCGTGATCCTGGTGTTCCTGCAGGACTGGCGTGCGATGCTGGTGCCTGCGACGACCGTGCCGGTCACCATCATCGGCGCCTTCGCGGCGATGGCGGCGCTCGGCTTCACCATCAACATGTCGACGCTGTTCGCGATCGTGCTCGCGATCGGCATCGTGGTCGACGACGCCATCGTCGTGGTGGAAGGCGCCGCCCACAACATCGAGCAGGGCATGAACGGCCACGACGCCGCGATCAAGGCGATGGACCAGCTGTTCGCGCCGATCGTCGGCATCACGCTGGTGCTGATCTCGGTGTTTTTGCCGGCCTCGTTCCTCGCGGGGCTCACCGGGCGCATCTATTCGCAATTCGCGCTGGTGATCGCGGCGACTGCGCTGCTCTCCGCCATCAACGCGGCGACGCTGAAGCCGACGCAATGCGCGCTGTGGCTGCGGCCGACGGTGCCGCCGGAGCAGCGCAATTTCTTCTACAGAGGTTTCAACGCGGTCTATGACCGCGTTGAGCGCGGCTACACAAGGCTGATCACCTTCCTGTGCCGGCACGCCACCGTCTCGGTCGCGTTCGCGCTGCTGGTCATCGGAGCCAGCGGCTACGGCCTGTCGCGGGTGCCGACCGGCTTCCTGCCGATCGAGGACCAGGGCTATCTGATCGCCGCCGTGCAGCTGCCCGACGGCGCCGCGCTGGAGCGGACCCAAGCCGTGCTCGACAAAGCGAGCGGGCTGATCAAGGAGACGCCCGGCGTGGCGCAGGTCATCACCATCGCCGGCATCTCCGCGCTCGACAACAGCGCCAGCCTTGCCAATGCCGGCGTCGCCTACATCATCCTGAAGGATTGGGACGCGCGCAAAGGGCCCGGCGAGGATCTGCGCTCACTGGTGTACGGGCTCAACGACAAGCTCGCCACCATCATGGAGGCGCGCACGCTCGTGCTGCCGCCGCCGCCGATCCAGGGCATCGGCAACGCCGCCGGCTTCTCGATGCAGGTCGAGCTGCGCGACGGCAACAGCGATTTCGCCAAGCTGCAGGCGATCACCGGCGCGATGGTCAGCAATGGGCAGAGCCAGAGCGCGCTGCAGCGCGTGCAGTCCTCGTTCCGCTCGTCGGTGCCGCAATTCAACATCGAGATCGACCGGGTCAAGACCCAGACACTGCACGTCACGACGGACCAGGTGTTCTCGGCGCTGTCGACCTATCTCGGCTCGTCCTATGTCAACCAGTTCAACAAGTTCGGCCGCGTGTTCCAGGTCTATACCCAGGCCGATCCGGCCTTCCGCGTCACCGAGCGCGACATCGCCAACATGCAGGTGCGCAACTCGAACGGCGACATGATCCCGATCGGCACCGTCGCCAAGATCACGCCGGCCACCGGACCGTCGCTGATCAGCCTCTACAATCTCTATCCATCCTCGACCGTGATCGGCCTGCCGGCGCAGGGCTACTCATCGGGTCAGTCGCTGAAGCTGATGGAGGAGATCGCCGACAAGACGCTGCCGCCGGGCACCGGCTATGAGTGGACCGCGATGTCCTATCAGGAGAAGGCGGTCTCGAACCAGATCTACTGGGTGTTCGGCCTTGCCATGCTGCTGGTCTATCTCGTGCTCGCCGGCCAATATGAGAGCTGGTACGCGCCGATCTCGGTGATCCTCGCGGTGCCGCTGTCGCTACTCGGGCCGATGCTGATCCTCTCCGGGCTCAAGATCGACAACAACCTCTATTGCCAGATCGGCCTGATCCTGCTGATCGCGCTGTCGGCCAAGAACGCGATCCTGATCGTCGAGGTCGGGCTCGAGCTGCACGGCCGCGACGGCAAGCCAGTGCTGGAGGCTGCGATCGAGGCGGCGCGCGCCCGCTTCCGACCGATCCTGATGACCTCGTTCGCCTTCATCCTCGGCGTCGTGCCCTTGGTGCTCGCGACCGGCGCCGGCGCAAGTGCGCGCAAGTCGATCGGCATCACGGTGTTCTCGGGCATGCTGGCCTCGACCTGCCTCGCCGTGCTGTTCGTGCCGGCCTTCTTCGTGGTGGTGCAGCGCTTCGAGAACTGGCGGGCGAGCAAGAAGGCGCCGAAGGTGGAGACTGTGGCAGTGAAGTAGGCAACGGCTGCCAACCACAATCGTCATTGCGAGCGCAGCGAAGCAATCCAGAGCCTTTCCGGGGAGAGAGTCTGGATTGCTGCGTCGCTTCGTTGCGCTCGCAATGACGGCGGAGAGGGAATGCACCGTAGTTCACGCCTTCTCCGCCGGAGCCTGCCTTGCCTCGCCGCTCGACACCAACAGCACCGACACCTTCGACTGCCGCAGCACGGCGTCGGCGACGCCGCCGAAGGAGAGGTGGTCGGCCTGGATGCGGTCGACGCCCATGACGACGAGATCGGCGTCGGTGGTGTCGATCTCGCGCAGGATCGCGGCCTCCGGAGCCCGGTTCACCCGCAGCGTGGTGGTGATGTCAACGTCGTAGCGGGCGGCGAGATCGCTGGCGTCCTTGAGGATGCCCGCTTCCTGGCCGAGGCCACGGGAGGCGCCGCGCTGCGCGCCCTTGTCACGCGTCGTCGCGACATAGATCACCCGCAGCGAGCCTGATCCTCCTTGCGCGAGCGCGACCGCCACCTCGGCGCCGCGCTTGGAGATGCCGCTGCCGGAGACGGGAACGAGGATGTTGAGCGCCTCGGGCGCCGGCTGCTTCAGGTGCTTGCCCTTGGCCACGACGATCGCGAGCGGTCCTTCGAACTTCGCGGCGATGTCGTCGATCCTCCGGTCGAAACGGTCCTTGGCCGTCACGACCTTGTCGACGCCGACGACGAGAAGATCAAAACCCTTGCGCGCCTCGTCGGCGATGGTCTCGCCGAGCTCCGCTTGCCTCGCGCGGGTGACGACATCGACGTTGCCGGCCCCGCCGTCGCCATGGGCGGACACGACTTCGGCCGCCTTCTTCACCACCGCTTCGTGGCTCTCCTCCTGGTCGCGGCCCTTCTCCTGCTCCTTGGCGCTCTTGCCGATATGCAGCACGGTGATCGGCAGCCCGCGCATGCCGGCGATCAGGCCGGCGATGTGGGCGGCAAAGGTGGCGTTGACGCTTTCGTCCACCGCCAGCAACGGGCGCTCGAGATTGGCGAGGAAACCGCGCTTCTCGAACTCCTCCCGCTCCAGCCGCTCCTTCTCGTCCTTGTTCATCGGCAACCTTGCCAGCGCCGCGCGCAGCATCGGCGGCATCGCCATCGTGGTCACGATCGCCATGGTCACGATCATCGTGAACAGGTTCTGGCTCAGCACGCCGATGGACAGGCCAATGGTCGCGATGATCACCTCGGTCGAGCCGCGGGCATTCATGCCGCTTGCCAGCGCCAGCGACTCCCGATTGTTCAGGCCGCCCAATGTGCCGCCGACGAAGGCGCCGCCGAACTTGCCGACGCTGGCGATCACGACCAGGAGGCCGGTGAGCATCAGCAGATTGGGATCGCGCAGCACCGAGAGATCGGCGCTGAGGCCGGCGAGGCCGAAGAACACCGGCATGAAGAAGCTGGAGATCAACCCGCGCAGGCGTTCGTCGATCTGCCGCGTCAGGATCGGGGATTCCCCGACCAGGATGCCGGCGACGAAGGCACCTAACACGGTGTGCACGCCGATCAGATGCGTGATCAGCGCCATCACGCTCATCAACAGCAAGATCACCGTGATCACCGCGGCCGCGCTGACGAGATTGTCGTTGGCCCAGCGGATCAGCTGGAACACCAGGCGGCGCCCTATGGTGAAGCTGACGGCGAGGAAGGCGAGCGTGCCCAGCACGGCCTTCGCCACCGAGGCGATATCCAGCGTACCGTGCGAGGCCAGGCTGAAGATGACGGCGATGATGATCCAGCCGATGGTGTCGTCGATCACGGCGGTCGCGACGATGATCTGACCGACATTGCGGCGCATGAAATTCATCTCGCGCACGACCACCGCGACGATCTTCACCGAGGAGATCGACAGCGCCGTGCCCATGAACAGCGAAGCGACCAGGCGCTGTTGCGGATTGGGCAGCAGCGCATCGGGCAGGAACTCGCCGAGCGCAAAGCCGCAGGCGAAGGGCACGAGGATGCCGGCGATCGAGATCGCGATCGCGGCCCTGCCCACCTTCCTGACCAGCTTAAGGTCGGTCTCCATGCCGGTGAGCAGCAGCAGGAGCAGGATGCCGAACTGGGCAATGCCGTCGAGCATCGCCTTCTGCTCGGGTGCCTTCGGGAAGATCGCGTGCTGCGCTTCGGGCCAGATCCAGCCGAACAGCGACGGTCCCAGGATGATGCCGGCGAGCAACTCGCCGATCACCGAGGGCTGGCCGACGCGCTGCATGATCTCGCCGAGACCGCGACCGACCGCGATCAACAGCACGATCTGCGCCACCAACAGGAATTCGGATGGGCCGGCCGCTTTGCCGCCCTCGGCACCGGCCGCAATGGTGGTGAGGACAAGCGCCGCGGGGACGAGGCCGACCGGTCGGAGCAGGCGCCATGGCATGCTGGTGTCTTCCCCCTTTGCCCGCCCCGAGGTCGGGGCCACGGGGATAGAACCCGCCGGAGGTGGAGCGGGTTCCCGGTTCACGGGGCGGGATATTCGCCGTCATTGCGAGCGCAGCGACTTGTCCGCCGAAGCCTTGGCGAACGGGACTCGCAGTCCTGGGTCCCGGCTCGGCGCCGCAACGCTCACGCGTTGCGGCTTGTCCGGGACACGAGACGTCACACCGGCTGCGGCGTCCTGATCTCGCGGGGCAGGATGATCGCCGCTGCGATCGCCAGCAGGCAGAGCGCGGCGAAGGCGTGCAGCATGGTGACGAAGCCGCCCTGCTCGTAGAGCCAGGCGACCAGGCCGACCGAGGCGCCGGCTGCGGTGAAGCCGATGAAATAGCGAACCGCGTAGGCGCGCGAGCGCCATTCCTCGCTGGTGTACTTGCCGACCATGGCATCGTTCACCGTGACCTGTCCGAACGCACCCATGACGATGCCGATCGAGACCAGGATCAGCGGCAGATTGTTCAGGCTGGCGGCGAGATAGAGGAACGGCGCCAGCATGAAGGACAGCGGCAACGCCACCGTCTTCAGCGAGTAGCGGTCGAGCAACCGGCCGATCGTGTATTGCGTCATCGCGCCGAACACGTAGACGCAGGCCGCGATGACGCCGAGCAGCGCCGGGCTCTTCGTCAAATCGGCGAGACGCTCCGCGAACAGTTTTGGCAGCGCGACGGTGACGGCGTTGAAGGTCGTGGAGATCGCGATCACGACGATCAGCAGCGACAGCACCACGCGCCACATGTCCTGTTTTGCCACCCGCGCCTGCGCCGCCGCCTGCTTCGAGCCCTTGCGGTCCTCGTGCACGACCATCATCGCAAAGGCGACGCCGATCAGGATCGTGACAATGCCGGGAACGATGAAGGCGAAACGCCAGCCGAGATATTGGCCGATCACGCCTGTCACCAGCGCGGAGGAGGCAACGCCGAGATTGCCCCAGACGCCGTTGATGCCCATCTCGCGGCCGAGCCGATCGGCATAGGACACAATCATGGCGGTGCCGACGGGATGGTAGATCGAGGCAAAGATGCCGATCGCCAGCAGCGCCGCGCCGAGCTGCGCCGGGGTCTGCACGAAGCCGACTGCGATCATGGACGCTCCGATGCCGACGAAGAAGATCAGCATCATGTGGCGGCGGCTCCAGCGGTCGCCGAGCCATCCGGTGAGCAGCGAGCCGGCGCCGAAAGCCACAAAGCCGGGTGTCGCGTAGGGCAAAAGTTCCGAATAGGCCATGCCGAGCGCCGGCCCCATGATGATGACGGCGGCGGCGAAGATCAGCATCGCATAATGGTCGATGAAATGGCCTGCGTTGACGAAACTGATGACCCGGCTGGGGCTGTTCATACGAATCCTCTCCTGCTCCGAAATGAGTTATATGTCCTCCCCATGACGGGATGCTGCCAATGACTGTCTTGGAAACGCCAATCTTGGAAACGCCAATCCTGAGGGAGGTCCGGAGCAACCACCGCTCGCCCGCGGGGGTGCACCTGGTCGCGCGCGACTATCCCAAGGGCATGCGGATCGATCCGCATTTGCACCGCGAGGCGCAGCTGATCTATGCGGCCAAGGGCACGATGCAGGTGACGACGCCCGGGGGGCGATGGCTGGTGCCGCCGGACCGCGCCGTCTGGGTCCCGGCCGGGCTCGAGCATGCCATCGATCTGCTCGCCGACATCGAGATGCGCACGCTGTATTTCGACCTGTCCTGGCTGAAGCGCGAGCAGCGCTATGACGGCCTGACCCGGGAATTCGTGGTGCGGGTGTCGCCGCTGCTCAATCAGGCGATCCTGGCGCTGTTCGACGCGCGCAACACGGAGGAGCGTACCGAGCTGCTGGTTCGCCTCGTGATGCTGGAATTGCACCAGGCTGAGGATTCCGCGACTTTCGTGCCACTGCCGCGCGAAGTGCGCTGCCGCCGCGCCGCCCTGATTGTGCTGGACGACCCCACCGGCCTGCACGACATCGACACGCTCGCGCGCGAGGTCGGAACTTCCGCGCGGACGCTGTCGCGGCTGTTCTCGATGGAAACGCAGCTGAGCTTCAAGAGCTGGTGCCAGCGCGCGCGGATCGCCGCGGCGATCCAGCGGCTCTCGACGGATGCCAGCGTGTCGGTGAAGCAGCTTGCCACCCAGCTCGGCTATGCCAGCGTGCCCGCGTTCTCGGCCGCGTTCCGCCAGGTGACGGGGCGGACGCCGACGGAGTTTGCCACACACTCGGTGTCGTCGCCCGGCTTGACCGGGCGACCCAGTACGCCGAGCCGGCGCGGCTAGAATCGAGAAGCTGCGGCGTACTGGATGCCCCGGTCAAGCCGGGGCATGACGGCGCGTTGTGTCGGCTCCCACCTCCACCCGCCATCCCTTATTTCCAGACGCACGGCCCAACTAAAGTTGCCGCATTCCTCCGCTTGATTGTGATCGGTTTCTGCCCAAATCCCGTGTAAGCTTCCGCAACGCACAAACCCGACACGAAAGTCCCGATGGCCAACGCCTTCTTCTCCGATCTGCTCGCCACGATCTCCGAGCGCGGCCGCACGCTGCTTCGTCGGGGGGATTCCGCCGACACCAGACGGGATGCCGACGGCCTGATCGATCTCTGCGACGCGCTGCTGTCGGGCCGGGGCGAGGCATCGGGCATCGCCATCGCGCGTGAGGTGCTCGACATCTACCGGGAGCTGGATGCGGCGGGACGCCGCGCCTTCTTCGACGGACTGGTGCGCGATTTCGGCCCGGACCGGGAGCGCCTGTCCAAGGCGATCGAGAAATGGCGCGCCGCGCCGAGCGACGAGGACGCGAGCTCGCTGCATTTCGCCTCGGAGCCGCGGCGGCAGGAGCTGATCCGCCGCCTCAACCGCGCGCCCGGCGGCACCGGCGATCTCGTCAACATGCGCGCCGATCTGCTCGGCATGATGAACGGCCACTCCGATCTCGCCGCGCTCGATCGCGACGTCTCGCATCTTCTCTCTTCATGGTTCAACAGGGGGTTTCTCGTGCTGCGCAGGATTGACTGGTCGACCCCGGCCAACATCCTCGAAAAGATCATCCGCTACGAGGCCGTGCACGAGATCTCCGACTGGGACGATCTGCGCCGCCGCATCGATCCGGTCGACCGCCGCTGCTACGCCTTCTTCCATCCCGCGATGGTCGACGAGCCCTTGATTTTCGTCGAGGTGGCGCTGACCGAGACGATCCCGGGCGCGATTGCGCCGCTGCTCGCGGTCGACCGCCAGTATCTGCCGATCGAGCGCGCGCGCACCGCCGTGTTCTATTCGATCTCCAACACCCAGCGCGGTCTCGGCGGCATCTCCTTCGGCAGCTTCCTGATCAAGCAGGTCGTCGAAGAGCTGCGCCGCGAAACGCCCAAGCTCGACACTTTCGTGACGCTGTCGCCGGTGCCGGGTTTCATGCCATGGCTGAAGCAGGACAAGGACCTGCCGCTGTCGGACGAGGACCGCGAGGTGCTGAAGCGCCTCGACGATCCCAAATGGTTCGAGAGCCCCGAGACGACGGCACAGCTCCGCGCCGTGATCGAGCCGCTCGCGGCGCACTACTTCCTCAAGGCGCGCACGCCGAAGGGCAAGCTTATCGATTCCGTCGCCCGCTTCCATCTCGGCAACGGCGCCAGGCTGGAGCGCATCAACTGGCTGGGGGACCTCTCGCCGAAGGGCGTGCGGGAATCCGCCGGCGTGATGGTCAACTACCTCTACCGTCTCGACGACATCGAGAAGAACCACGAAGCCTATGCCAATGACGGCGAGGTCGTGGCGTCCAGCGCTGTGAAGAAGCTGCTGAAGGGCGAAGGAAGGCGGCTGCTGGATATGCGGTTGTCGTAGGCCACACACTCGCTGTCATCGTCCGCGCAGGCGGACGATCCAGTGTTCCAGAGGCCGACATTGGAGAGTTCGCTCTCGCCGCATCCGCCGCGGCGTACTGGATGCCCCGATCAAGCCGGAGCATGACAGCGGAGGGCGTGGCGGAGTCGCGGGGCTCAAGGGCCCAGCAACACACTCAGTCGTCGTCCCGGACAAGCGAAGCGCAGATCCGGGACCCATAACCACAGGATTGGGTTTGGCGAAGACTCGGAGTTACCAGCTCGCTCCATAACCTCTCCCTGGGGTTATGGGTCCCTGCTTTCGCAGGGACGACAGCGAGTTGTTGGAGACGCCGTCGCCCGTTACTCCGCCAGCGCCCTCATTTCCTTGTAGAGATCGGACTTGCCTTCGAAGCCGATGCCCGGAAGGTCCGGCATGGTGATGTGGCCGTTCTCGACGCGCACACCATCCGGGAAGCCGCCGTAGGGCTGGAACAGGTCGGGATAGCTCTCGTTGCCGCCGAGGCCTAAGCCGGCGGCGATGTTGAGCGACATCTGGTGGCCGCCGTGCGGGATGCAGCGGCTGGGGGACCAGCCGTGGGTCTTCAGCACTTCCAGCGTGCGCTGGTATTCGCAGAGGCCGTAGGACAGCGCGCAGTCGAATTGCAGCCAGTCGCGATCGGGGCGCATGCCGCCGTAGCGGATCAGATTGCGGGCGTCCTGGTGGCTGAAGAGATTCTCGCCTGTGGCCATCGGGCCCGGATAGAATTCGGCGAGCGCGGCCTGCAGCGCGTAGTCGAGGGGATCGCCGACTTCCTCGTACCAGAACAAGGGATAGTCGCGCAGCATCTTGGCATAGGCGATGCCGGTCTCGAGGTTGAAGCGGCCGTTGGCGTCGACGGCGAGCTGCGCGTCCTTGCCGATCTCCTTCAGCACTGCCTCGATGCGGGTGCGGTCCTCGTCGATATCAGCGCCGCCGATCTTCATCTTCACGACGTTGTAGCCGCGATCGAGATAGCCGCGCATCTCACCGCGCAGCATCGAGAGGTCCTTACCGGGATAGTAATAGCCGCCGGCGGCGTAGACGAACACGCGCGGATTGGCTTTGACGCCGTGGCGTTCGGCGAGCAGGCGAAACAGCGGCTTGCCCGCGATCTTCGCCACCGCATCCCACACCGCCATGTCGATGGTGCCGACTGCGACCGAACGCTCGCCGTGGCCGCCGGGCTTCTCGTTGGTCATCATCGCGCCCCAGACCTTGTCGGGGTCGAGATTGTCGCCGGCCGCATTCAGCAGCGACTTCGGATCGGCCTCGGTGATGCGCGAGGCAAAACGCTCGCGGATCAGGCCGCCCTGCCCGTAACGGCCGTTGGAGTTGAAGCCGTAGCCGATCACGCGCTTGCCGTCGCGCACCACGTCGGTGACGACGGCGACGAGGCTCGTCGTCATCTTGGTGAAGTCGATATAGGCGTTGCGGATCGGCGATGAGATCGGCTTGGTGATCTCGCGGACGTCGACGATGCGGACGGACATGGGGCTTGGCTTTCTCGCGGACTCTCTCGTCTCGTCATGGCCGGGCTTGACCCGGCCATCCACGTCTTGCCGCACGAAGAACGTGGATGCCCGGGACAAGCCCGGGCATGACGGCTCAACTATTTCTTATCCCTGAAATACGGCTCTACGGGCCCGTGCACCTTGATGGTCAGCGGGTTGCCGTGGCGGTCCTTGGCATTGCCGGCGGTGACGCGAACCCAGCCTTCGCTAATGCAGTATTCCTCGACATTGGTCTTCTCGACGCCCTTGAAGCGGATGCCGACGTCGCGCCCCAGGATGTCTGCGTTGTAATAGGGGCTGTTCGGATCGACCGACAGGCGGTCCGGAAATTCGTCGCTCATGATTGTCTCGCTCACAACAGGGTCTCGATTTGATTCCGCAATCCTTCGGGCCGTGCGGTCGGCGCGTAGCGCGCGATCACGCGGCCCTCACGGTCCACCAGGAATTTGGTGAAATTCCATTTGATGGAGGCCCCTAACAGGCCCGATTGCTGGTGTTTCAGGTACTCATACAGAGGGTGCGCATGGGCGCCGTTGACGTCGATCTTCTCGAACAGGGGAAAGGTGACGTCGTAATTGGTCGAGCAGAACGCCTGGATCTCGCTCGCCTGTCCCGGCTCCTGCGCGCCGAACTGGTTGCAGGGGAAGCCGAGCACCGAGAAGCCGCGCGGCGAGAGATCGCGATGCAGATCCTCCAGACCGCGATATTGCGGCGTGAAGCCGCATTTGCTCGCGGTGTTGACGATCAGGAGCACCTGCCCCTCGAAGCGGCGGAGCGCAACCTCCTCACCCGCAAGCGAGTTGGCCTTGAAACCGTAAATCGCGGACATCGCTAACCCACGGGATCGATCGGCGACGGCGGCACGCCGCCAGCCTCGATCGCTTCGCCGGCGAGCAGGCACAGATCCTCGCGATAGCGGCCGGAGACGATGTGCACGCCGACCGGCGCCTTGCCGACCAGACCGGTGGAGACCACGAGGCCCGGCAGACCCATGAAGGGAATGGCGATCTGCGGCAGCTGCGCTTCCCAGACCCGCTTGAAGGACTCATCGTCCTTGCGATCGAGATGATCGGGGAACGGCAGCTCGCCGGACACCGGCGTCAGCAGCACCGCGTATTTTTCGAAGAACAGCATCCAGTCGCGGGTCAGCGTGGCTCTTCGGGTCAGCGCCTTGGCGTAATTCGCCTGGTCCATCGGCGTGACCCTGCCGCGATTGCCGCGCAGGCACGCCAGCGCACCGGGATCGCCCTCGCGCTCGGCCATCTCCAGCTGGGCTTCATAGCCGTCGCCGAGCCAGAGCTTGATCTGCCACTCGACCGCCTCGCGCATCGACGGCGTGTTTTCGATCGTCTCGACCGTCCAGCCGGCACGCTCGAGCCGCTTGCCCGCATCGATCACCGCCGCATTCACTTCGGGCGTGGTAGCAAGGCCGTCCGGATTGAGACAAAGCGCCGCGCGCTTGTCCCGCGCAGGGCCTTCCAGCGGCACTGGTGCGAACCAGGGATCGCGGATGTCGCGGGCCGACATCGCGGCCAGTGAAATCCTGAGGTCGTTGACGGTGCGCGCCAGCGGACCCGAGACCGCCATGATCTGCGGCCCGATCGGGCGCTCCGGCAGTGCCGGATTGAAGGCGGGGATGCGGCCCAGCGTCGGGCGCAGGCCGTGCACACCGCAGGCATAGGCGGGGTAGCGGATCGAGCCGGCAATGTCGGTGCCGTGGGCGATGTGGCCAATGCCGGCCGCGACCGCCGAACCGGCGCCGCCGGACGAGCCGCCCGGGGTCAGAGAGGCGTCACGCGGGTTCTTGGTGTCGCCATGGACGAGGTTGGTGGTGAACCAGCGATAGGAGAAGGCCGGGCAATTGGTGCGGCCGAGCAGGATGGCGCCCGATTTCCGGAAATTGGCGACCACCGGATTGTCCTCGCGCGCGATCAAATCGCGCTGGAGCTTCAGGCCGTTGGTGGTGGCAAAGCCCTCCTGGTCGACATTGGCCTTGATGGTGACGGGCACGCCGGCGAGCACGCCGGGGTCCTCGCCCCGCGCGATGGTGGCATCGACGGCGTCGGCCTGCTTGAGCACGTCGTCCGGCCGGTGGTCGATCACCGCGTTGAGCTGGGGATTGACGGCATCCAGGCGGGCGAGGCCGGCCTTGGCCGCCTCCCTGGCAGACACCTTTTTGGACTTGACGAGGGTGGCGAGGTCGGCAGCCGACAGGCGCCAGAGATCTTGCATGGCTTGCTCCGTGTAACCGGCGTCTTTTAGCGCCGGGAACGCGGCAAAGCCATGCGGATTTCGCAGGGGCGAAGGCGCCGGGGCGCCGGGTGGTGCCTCATTCTCCGTCGTCTTTGCGAGGAGCTTTGCGACGAAGCAATCCAGACTGCCTCCGCGGAGAGTCTCTGGATTGCTTCGCTGCGCTCGCAATGACGGGGAAAGAGTGGCTAATGCCGCGTCGCGGAAGCGTCCGGGATGTCCAGCAGCGCCTCGGTGAAGGGAAACTCCAGCACGATCTCGCCTTCGGCGTCGGTCACCTCGATCACGGCATCCAGCAGGGCGCGCTGGGTGCCCTCGGATTTCACCACCTCCAGGATCATCTGGCGGGCGACCTCCCAGGCGCGGTCGGGGTTGCGCAGGTCCTCGCCTTCGGGATCCACGATCAGTTCGTCGCCGATACGGGTGTTGAAGTAGTATCTGGGCATCATCGAGATCCAGTTGGGTCGCCTGTACCGGATTGAAAGCTGCACTGCACTCACAACTGCTTTATCAGGACAGGGTTCGCGACCGAATGCGCCGAACGCAAGGCAGCGCCTCAGAAGTGAGTGTTCCCGAGGGATTTTTTCGCGGCGCAACATGGGCTTCTCGGGAAAATTTCACTGGCGAACTTCTCAGCGCGCACTAATTTAACGGGTGGGCGATACGTCCGAATTCGCGAAAATGGAGTGCCAAAATGGCTTGGAAAGCCCCGAAGATCGTCGAAGTGCCCTGCGGCATGGAAATCAACATGTATGTGAGCGCCACCCGCAAGTAAGCGGTTGGTGATCTGCGTTCAGCGCAGGTGGGTCTTTCGGTCACGACCGGTTTCCGAATGAGGGAAATCGTGTCGGCCTGAGATCCACCTCGTGACGTTGCTTCCAGGAGACGGATCATGCTTCGCGTCGTCGTCCTGGGCGCCGCAGCCGGCGGCGGAGTGCCGCAATGGAATTGCGGCTGCGAGGGCTGCCGGGCGGCCCGTACGAGTGGCCATGAGCTTTATCGAACCCAGGCCTCGGTCGCCTTCAGCGGCGACGGCGAGCACTGGTTCCTGATCAACGCCTCCCCCGACCTGCGCCAGCAATTGAATGCCACGCCGCAGCTGCACCCCAAAGCGGGCGCGCTGCGCCATACGCCGATCGCGGGCGTCATCCTGACCAACAGCGAGGTGGATGCGGTGGCAGGCCTGCTCTCGATGCGCGAGGGCTCGCCCTTCACGGTCTATGCGCACGAGAAGGTGCTGGCGATCCTGAAGAGCAACAGCATCTTCAACGTGCTGAACGAAAAGAACGTGCGGCGCCAGCCGATCGACATCAGCGAGCCGTTCGAGCCGCGGCTACCGGACGGCGCGCGATCGGGGCTGGAAGTGCTGGCTTTCGCAGTCCCCGGCAAATCGGCCTGGTATCTGGAAGGCAAGGCGCATCCGGGCGGCGCGAGCGGCGACGGCGATACGCTGGGCCTGAAGATCACCGACAAGGCGACGGGCAAGTGTTTCTACTTCATCGCGGCCTGCGCGGAGGTGACCGACGCGCTCAAGGCCGAGATCGACGGCGCCGCTTTGGTGTTCTTCGACGGCACGGTCTGGCAGGACGACGAGATGATCAAATGCGGGCTCGGCCACAAGACCGGCAAGAGCATGGGACACGTCGCCATGTCCGGCGAGGACGGCGCCATCGCGCGGCTGGCCGACCTCGCTATCGACAGGAAGATATTTCTGCATATCAATAACTCGAACCCGGCGCTGCTACCTACCTCATCCGAGCGCAAGGCCGTCGAGGCGGCGGGCTGGCAGATACCGGCGGATGGAACGGAGATCGTGCTGTGAATGCGGCGTCAATGACTGGAATGACTGCGCTCTCGATCGGCAAGGATCTGAGGCTCAACTCGGCCGAGGAGCTCGAGGCGACGCTGCGCCATATCGGGGCGACGCGCTATCACAGCCTGCATCCGTTCCATAAGCTGCTGCACGGCGGCAAGCTGAACAAGGGCCAGGTGCAGGCCTGGGCGCTGAACCGCTACTATTACCAGAGCACGATCCCGATCAAGGACGCGGTGGTGATCTCGCGTTTCCGCGACCGCGCCACGCGCCTGGAATGGCGCCACCGCATCGAGGATCATGACGGTGACGTCGGCTCCGAGGGCGGCATCGAGCGCTGGCTGAAGCTGACCGAAGGCCTCGGGCTCGACACGGCCTACGTGGAATCGACCGAAGGCATCCTGCCGGCGACGCGCTTCGCGGTGGAGGCCTACGTCCACTACTGCCGCGAGAAGAGCCCGCTGGAGGCGATCGCCTCCTCGCTCACCGAGCTGTTCGCGCCAAATCTGCATGAAGAACGCATCTCCGGCATGCTGGAGCACTATGATTTCGTCAATCCTGACATCATGAGCTACTTCAAGCGCCGCCTGGCGCAGGCGCCGCGCGATGCCGGCTTTGCGCTCGACTATGTCAAGGCGCATGCCACGACGCCGGAGCAGCGCGCGCAAGTGTGCAACGCGCTGATCTTCAAGACCAACGTGCTATGGGTGCAACTCGACGCGCTCCAGCACGCCTATGTCGAGGGCCATATTCCGCCGGGCGCGTTCGTGCCCAAAGCGAGTTGAGGGACAAGAGCAATGGCCGGGCCGCGGAACATCAGCGTCAGCGAGACAAGCCGCCCCGTGCTGCCGCGGCATGCCAAGCTGAAATATGACGAGACGCGGAAGGTCTGGGTGATCCTGGCGCCAGAACGCGTGCTGGCCCCGGACGAGATCGCAGTCGAGGTCCTGCAGCTCTGCAACGGCGAGCGCAGCGTCGGCGATGTCTCCGATCAGCTGGCGGCAAAGTACGCAGCTCCACGCGAGGCGATCCTGGCTGACGTCATCGTCATGCTGCAGGATCTCGCCGACAAGGGCTTTCTCACGGAGGCCCGGGAGAAGACGTCATGAGCGATGTGCTCGGCAACCCCATGATCCCCCCTGATGCCAGCGACAGCCTCGCGGTGCTGGAGAAGCAGCGCTCGACGGCGGAAACATTCGGCATTCCGCTTGCCGTGCTGCTCGAGATCACCCATCGCTGTCCGCTGCAATGCCCCTACTGCTCCAACCCGGTCGAGCTCGATCGCTCCGGCAAGGAGCTGACCACCGAGGAATGGAAGAAGGTCTTGAGCGAGCTTGCCGAGATCGGCGTGCTCCAGGTGCATTTCTCCGGCGGTGAGCCGACGGCGCGGAAAGACCTCGTCGACCTCGTCAAGCATGCCAGCGACGTCGGCCTCTACACCAACCTGATCACCTCGGCCGTGCTGCTGACGCGCGAGAAGCTCAGCGATCTCGCCGATGCCGGGCTCTGCCACGTGCAGATCAGTTTCCAGGGCGTTGAAGAAGGCCTCGCCGATCGCGTCGCCGGCTACAAGAACGGGCACCGCAAGAAGCTCGAGGTCGCAAAGTGGACGCGCGAGCTCGATCTGCCGCTCACCGTGAACGCGGTGATGCACCGGCAGAACCTGCATCAGCTGCCTGACATCATCCAGATGTCCGTCGATCTCGACGCCGACCGGCTCGAGGTCGCCAATGTGCAGTATTACGGCTGGGCGTTGAAGAACCGCGCCGCGCTGATGCCGACGGTGGCGCAGTTAGATGAGTGTACACGCATCGTCGAGGAGGCGCGCGAGCGGCTGAAGGGCACGCTCGCCATCGACTACGTCGTGCCGGACTACTACGCGCTGCGGCCGAAGAAGTGTATGGGCGGCTGGGGCCGGCAGTTCTTCAACATCTCGCCCGCCGGCAAGGTGCTGCCCTGCCACGCCGCCGAGAGCATCACCGGGCTCGACTTCGAATCCGTCCGCTCCAACCATTCGATCGCCTGGATCTGGCAGAACTCCGAGGCCTTCAACCGCTATCGCGGCACCGGCTGGATGAAGGAGCCGTGCAAGTCTTGCGAATTCCGCGAGATCGATTTCGGGGGCTGCCGCTGCCAGGCCTTCGCGCTGACCGGGGACGCCGCCAACACCGATCCCGCCTGCGCGCTGTCGCCGCTGCACGAGACCATCTTCAAGCAGGCCGAGCGTGAGGCCGAGGGCGAGACCAATCGCTTCCTCTACCGCAATTTCGCCGGCGGCACCCTGGAATCCGAGAATGGGGCCTGACGCCGACGCAGGCACAGCCGCGAGGCGCGCCGATCCCTTTGCGCCGCTGACCTCCGACATGCTCGACGTCGGCGACGGCCATGAGCTCTATGTCGAGAGCGTCGGTCGCAGCGACGGCATTCCCGCGGTCTACCTGCACGGCGGGCCCGGCAGCGGCTGCCAGCCCGATCATCGCCGGCTGTTCGATCCCGACCGTTTCTGCGCCGTGCTGTTCGACCAGCGCGGCTGCGGCCGCAGCCGGCCGAAGGGATCGCGCGAGCACAACACCACGGCGCATCTGATCGCGGACATGGAGATGATCCGCGACAAGTTCGGCTTCGAACGCTGGATGGTGGTCGGCGGCTCCTGGGGCGCGACGCTGGCGCTGGCGTACGCGCAGGCCCATCCGGAGCGCGTCTCCGGCATTGCACTCCGCGCGACGTTCCTCGGCACGCGGGCCGAGGTCGAGACGGCCTTCACGGTGCGCCTGCCGCAATTCTATCCCGCGCTCTACGAGGATTTTCTGAGCGTGCTGCCGCCTGGGGAACGCGCGCATCCGGTGGAAGCCTATTATCGCCGCATCCTCGATGCCGATCCGGCCATTCACGGACCTGCGGCCCGCGCCTGGCACGACACCGAGCGCGCCCTGTCGGAGCACAAGGCGGCCAAGACGCGGCTGGACCTGACGTCGCTGAACGTGTGGCGCACGCTGCCGGCGACGCCGTTCATGGAGGCACATTATTTCATCAACAACTCCTTCATGAACCAAGACGAGCTGCTGCGGAACGCGGACCGGCTCGCCGGGATTCCCGGCATTGTCGTGCAGGGCCGCTACGACCTGTTGTGCCCTCCTGAGACATCACACGCGCTCGCGAAAGTGTGGCCGGGTTCCGAGATTCGCCTCGTGGAAGAAGCCGGACATTCGCTCTATGATGCCGGCGTGAGGGATGCGGTCATGAAGTCGATTGCCGACCTTGCGTCGAAGGCCGCGCGCTAATGCGCGAAAAAGGACAACAAGAAAATGCCGCTCGCCGGAAAGGGCATGCTGCTGACGTCGATGCATATCGACGCAGCCAATGAGGC
Source organism: Bradyrhizobium shewense (assembly GCF_900094605.1). Classification (GTDB taxonomy): domain Bacteria; phylum Pseudomonadota; class Alphaproteobacteria; order Rhizobiales; family Xanthobacteraceae; genus Bradyrhizobium; species Bradyrhizobium shewense. The sequence continues at coordinate 59,539 of NZ_FMAI01000033.1, forward strand.
CGATTTCAACCGCTGGTACGATCGCGAACATCTGGAAGAGCGCGTCGCGATCGACGGTTTCCTGGAAGCGCGGCGCTATGTCGCGCATGCCGCCAATCCGAAATATCTCTCGCTGTATTCGACCGCGACGCTCGACGTGCTCGACAGTCCCGCCTATCGGGCGCGGCTCGCCAACCAGACAGAATGGTCGCGGCGAAGCATGGCGCATTTCAAGGACATGCTCCGTGTCGTCGCTCGCATCACCATCAGCAACGGCACCGGCCGCGGCGCTGCGCTCGGCCTCGTGCGGCTGCGGCCCTCAGCTGACAATGCCGGCGCATGGCGTGATGCGCTGCAAGAAAAGCTGGCGCCGCAAGACCGCGAAGGCATCATCTCGATGCATCTGCTGGAGAGCGAGCCGGAGCTCTCGGGCGCGACCGCGGACATTCCGGCGGTGCGCAACGAAGGCGCACGCGACTGGTTCCTGCTGATCGACGGCACGCATGTCGGCGCGGTCTCGGCCGTGATCGCCGAGCGCTTCACCGGCCCTGCTGCATCGCCCTTCCCGCTGCCCGTCTCGGTCGGGACTTACAGCCTGATGTGGGACCTCGCGAAGAGCGATATCGCGCGCGGCTGAACATATCTGCATCGCAACATATTGCACCGCACGCGCATCGCGCGCGGCCGTTAATGCTGTGCGCGCGTAGCTCCCATGAAAGCGGGGACGCGCCGAACTTTGCCGTTGTACTTCGGAAAGGTTCTAATAAGCTAACCCAATGACGTCATTCAGAAACCAGATCGCAGCGCGTTAAGCGTTCGCCAAGCTCAGAAGAGGCCGCCGGGTCTTTGAGCCTGCGCGGACAGGGTAGGAATGAAACCGACCGATATCGCGGCCCCCGACTACTTTCACAAAGTGGTCGATTGCCAATGGGCCTGTCCTGCGCACACCCCGGTTCCCGAATACATCCGACTGATCGCACAAGGCCGCTATAGCGACGCCTACATGATCAATTGGAAATCGAACGTGTTTCCCGGAATTCTGGGACGCACCTGCGATCGCCCCTGCGAGCCGGCGTGCCGCCGCGGACGCGTCGAAGAGACGCCTGTCGCGATCTGCCGGCTCAAGCGCGTCGCCGCCGATTTCAAGGACGACATCAAGCAGCGCCTGCCGCGCCCCTCACCGAAGAACGGCAAACGCGTTGCCTTCGTCGGCGGCGGTCCGGCCTCGCTGACGGTGGCGCGCGATCTCGCGCCGCTCGGCTATCACTGCACCGTATTCGATGCCGATCCGGAAGCCGGCGGCATGATGCGCACGCAGATCCCGAAATTCCGCCTGCCCAATTCGGTGATCGACGAGGAGACCGGCTACATCCTGGGTCTTGGCGTCGAATTCAAAGGCGGCCACCGCATCGAGAGCATGAAGTCGCTGCTCGCGGAGAAATACGACGCGATCTTCGTCGGCTCCGGCGCGCCGCGCGGCCGCGAGCTCGACATTCCCGGCCGCAAGGACGCGGCTGGCAATATCCATATCGGCATCGAGTGGCTAGCCTCGGTCTCGTTCGGCCATATCGACAAAATCGGCAAGCGCGTGATCGTGCTCGGCGGCGGCAACACCGCGATGGATTGCTGCCGCACCGCGCGCCGCCTCGGCGGCGAGAAAGTCACGGTGATCGTGCGCTCCGGCTTCGAGGAGATGAAGGCCTCGCCGTGGGAGAAGGAGGACGCGCTCCACGAGGATATTCCGATCCTCAACTACATGGTGCCGGTGGCATTCAAGCACGTCGCCGGCAAGCTCATCGGCGTCACCTTCCAGCACGTCAAAGCCGAATATGACGCCAAAGGCCGCCGTAATCTCGTGCCGTCGGGCGATCCCGAACAGACCATTCCCTGCGACGACGTGCTGGTCGCGGTCGGCCAGGAGAACGCCTTTCCCTGGATCGAGCAGGATTGCGGCATCGAGTTCGACAAATGGCACATGCCGAAGGTCGATCCCAAGACCTTCGTCTCGACCAATCCGAAAGTGTTTTTCGGTGGCGACGCCGCGTTCGGCCCCAAAAACATCATCTGGGCGGTCGCGCACGGCCATGACGCCGCGCTGTCGATTCACAAGATGCTCTCCGGCGATGACATCACCGAGCGCCCGCTGCCCGATGTGCATGTCTCATCGCAGAAGATGGGTATCCACGAATGGAGCTATGACAACGACATCTCGATCGACAAGCGCTACAAGGTGCCGCATCGCGACAAGGTGATTGCGCTGAAGGACATCCGTGCCGAGGTCGAGCTCGGCTACGACGTCAAGCTGGCGCTGGGCGAAGCCGAGCGCTGCCTGAACTGCGACGTCCAGACCGTGTTCTCGACCTCGCTTTGCATCGAATGCGATGCCTGCGCCGACATTTGCCCAATGGATTGCATCACCTTCACCGGCAACGGAGAAGAAAGCGATCTGCGCCAGCGCCTGAAGGCGCCCTCGCCGCATCCGGACCAGGACCTCTACGTCTCCTCGGATCTCAAGACCGGCCGCGTGATGGTGAAGGACGAGGATGTCTGCCTGCATTGCGGGCTGTGCGCCGAGCGTTGTCCCACCGGCGCCTGGGACATGCAGAAATATTTCATCGAGATGACTCACGCAGGTTCGACATGCCCGACAAAAAGCCGATCAGCAGCGTAAACGACTTCGTCGTCCGCTTCGCCAACGTCAACGGCTCGGGCTCGGCCAGCGCCAACGAGATGTTCGCGCGCGCGATCCTGCGCCACGGCGTTCCGGTGTCCCCACGCAACATCTTCCCTTCCAACATCCAGGGCCTGCCGACCTGGTACGAGGTGCGGGTGACCGAGGACGGCCATCTCGGCGCCCGGGGCGGCGTCGACATGATGGTGGCGATGAACCCGCAGACCTGGGACAAGGACGTCGCCGGCATCGAGCCCGGCGGCTATCTGTTCTACGACTCCACCAAGCCGATGCCGTCGACCAAATTCCGCGACGACATCACCGTGATCGGCGTGCCGCTCACCGCGATCACCAACTCGACCTACACCGATCCGCGCCAGCGCCAGCTGTTCAAGAACATCATCTATCTCGGCGCGCTCTCAGCACTGCTCGACATGGACCCGAAGCTGATCGAGCAGCTGATCGGTGAGCAATACAAGGGCAAGGAGAAGCTGCTCTCCTCCAATGTCCACGCGCTACATCTGGGTCGCGACTGGGCGCTGCAGAATCTGAAATGCCCGATTGGCCTCAGGGTGAAAAAGTCGGACAAGGTCGGCGACCGTATCTTCATCGAAGGCAACAGCGCCGCCGCGCTCGGCGCCGTCTATGGCGGCGCCACGGTATGCGCCTGGTATCCGATCACGCCGTCCTCGTCGGTGGCGGAGGCCTTCACCGCCCATTGCAAGAAGTACCGGCACGATCCTGAGACCGGCAAGGCGAAATACGCCATCGTCCAGGGTGAGGACGAGCTGGCCTCGATCGGCATTGTCATCGGCGCGTCCTGGAACGGCGCCCGCGCCTTCACCGCGACGTCGGGCCCCGGCATCTCCCTGATGACCGAGTTCATCGGCCTCTCATACTTCGCCGAGATCCCAGCCGTGATCATGAACATCCAGCGCGCCGGCCCCTCGACGGGCATGCCGACCCGCACCCAGCAATGCGACATCATCGCCTGCGCCTATGCTTCGCACGGCGACACCAAGCATGTGCTGCTGTTCCCCGAGGATCCCGCCGAGGCCTTCGAATTCGCGGCCGCAGCGTTCGATCTCGCCGAGCGTATCCAGACCACGATCTTCCTGATGCTCGACCTCGACATCGGCATGAATCACCGGCTCTGCCGTCCGCTGAAGTGGGACGATGCCAAGCAGTATGACCGCGGCAAGGTGATGACATCAGAGATGCTGGACGAAGGCCGCGACTTCGGCCGCTATCTCGACGTCGACGGCGACGGCATTCCCTACCGCACCTATCCCGGCACGCACCCGACCAAGGGCTCCTATTTTACCCGCGGCACTTCGCGGGACCGCTATGCGCGCTACTCCGAGGAAGGCTCGGTCTACGCCGACAACATGCAGCGCCTGATGCGCAAGTTCGAGACCGCGCAGGACCTGGTGCCGCGACCGCTGCAGGCCAATGCGGAACGGCCGACCAAATACGGCGTGATCTATTTCGGCTCGACCTCGCCGGCAATGGATGAGGCGATCGGCCTTTTGGAAGCGCGCGGGCATCAGCTCGACCGCCTGCGTATCCGCGCCTTCCCGTTCCATTCGAGCGTGGCGAGCTTCCTCGCCGAGCACGATTTCGTCTACGTCGTCGAGCAGAACCGCGACGGCCAGCTCCGCCAGCTGATCGTCAACGAGAACGGCATCGACCCGGTGCGCCTCGTGCCGATCGTGCACTACGACGGCTCGCCGATCACCGCCCGTTTCATCGCAAAAGCCATTGGCGACCACCAGGATCACCTCAAGGTGACCCCGCTCCGCAAGGCCGTGTCATGACCTACATCGCAAAGCCGAAATTCCATCATCCCGGCCTCAAGAAGAACGACCTCGGCTACACGCATCGCGACTACGAGGGCAAGATCTCGACGCTGTGCGCCGGCTGCGGTCACGACTCGATCACGGCTTCGATCATCGAGGCCTGCTACGAGCTCTCGATCGAGCCGCACCGGGTGGCGAAGATCTCCGGCATCGGCTGCTCGTCGAAGACGCCGGACTATTTCCTCGGCAATTCGCACGGCTTCAATTCCGTGCACGGCCGCATGCCCAGCGTGCTGACCGGCGCCAACCTCGCCAACCGCGATTTGATCTATCTCGGCGTCTCCGGCGACGGCGATTCCGCCTCGATCGGGTTCGGCCAGTTCGCGCACTCGATCCGGCGCGGCGTCAACATGACCTACATCGTCGAGAACAACGGCGTCTACGGCCTGACCAAGGGCCAGTTCTCGGCCACCGCCGACCGCGGCTCGAAGTCCAAGAAGGGCGTCACCAACACCGACAACGCCATCGACCTCGTTGCGATCGCGTTGCAGCTGGGCGCCACCTTCGTCGCGCGCAGCTTCTCCGGCGACAAGACCCAGCTGGTGCCGCTGATCGCGGCCGCGATCCGCCACAAGGGCGCGTCCTTCATCGACGTCATCAGCCCCTGCATCGCCTTCAACAACCACGCCGGCTCGACCAAGAGCTTCGACTACGTCCGCGAGCACAACGACGCCGTGAACCGCCTCGACGTTCTGGTCGGCCGCGATCCGATCGCGGTGGACTACGCGCCGGGCACGGTGCAAATGGTCGAGCAGCATGACGGCAGCAAGATCGCGCTGCGCAAGATCGACGCCGACTACGATCCGCATGACCGGCTGGGCGCCCAGACCTTCCTCGCGCGGCACGCCGCCAAGGGACAGATCGTCACCGGTCTCCTTTACGTCGACCCCGACGCGGAAGATCTGCACGAGCATCTCAACACGGTCGAGACGCCGCTCAACACGCTGGAAGCGGACACGTTGTGCCCGGGCTCGGCGGTGCTGGACAAGATCAACGCCAGCCTGCGGTGATCATTTGCTCCGCGCCGAAGCCGGCGACCTGACGCGTATCGTGATCTTCTCCGACACGACCGGCGGTTCGAACGGATAGTGCTTGGCGTCGCCGAGCACCAGCTGCAGGGTGTGAGTCCCCGGCGCAAGGTCCAGCATGGTCTCGGTCTGCCCTGCGCCGAAATGCAGGTGCGACTTGTCCTGCGGGATCGGCTCCTTGGGATCGATGGGATCGTTGACGTCGACCAGCAGATGATGATGACCGGCATTCTGGTAATCGTCGCCGGCATGCGTCACGCCCATGTTGCGCAGCCCGAACCGGACCCAGAATCCACCGCGAACCTTCTGCCCATCGTGCGGCGTGATGAAATAGAGTTTTGCGTCCTTTGGCGCCGTCTTTCCCTGCGAGTAGGCTGCGCCCGGGTGCACTGCGATCGCCGTCGCCAATGCGACACAATGAATGATCTTCATCAAATCCACTCCAGCACTTACGGACCGAGCGCGACGCGGAATCCATGCGTGGGATAACGAACATTGGTATCGTAGCCATCGCGATTGGACGGCCTCACATATCTCGCATCGTTCTTCCACGAGCCAGAGCGCAGAACGTGGGAGCTGCAGTCCCCGCCACTCCATGCCGAGCCGTCAGTGGGCGCGCCCTGATAGGTCCTGTGCCAGCAGTCCTCGACCCACTGATCGATACCGCCACCCATGTCGTGGAGGCCGAAAGGATTCGGCTTGAAGCTGCCGACCTTCGCCGGCTGCTCGGCCGCGAGGTCACCGCAATCCTTGCATCCGGCCATGCCTGGCTGGAGCTTGTCGCCCCACCAATATTTGCTCTGCGTGCCGCCGCGCGCCGCGTATTCCCATTCGGCTTCGCTCGGAAGCCGGTAGGGCTTCTTCGTCGCCTGCGCCAGATACGCCGCATATTGCTGCGCGTCGGTCCAGCTCACATTGCTGATCGGCGCATCGTCTTTGCCGGCAGCGGTGAAGCTGCACGCCTTTGCGGCCGCGCATTCGTTCCATTCCTGCACGGTCACCGGATATTTGCCGATCGAGAACGGCTTGACCGTGACCTGGTGGACAGGACGTTCGGTCGGATCGTCATTGCTTCCCATCGCAAAGCTGCCACCGCGAATGGGGATCATCTCGGGTTCTCGGACCGCCGTCACCGATGGAGCGGATGCCGGAGATGGTGAAGGCGATGCTGCGGGCGATGGCGTCGTTGTGGGCAACGGAGAAGCCGCAGGTGCAGCTTGAGGCGCCGGTACCGCCGGGCTCGGTAACGACGGAACGGATTGCGGCATCGGCGAAGCTGACGGCGCCGCGATCGGAGGAGCGGCAGCCTGTTGCCCCACCTGGCTGCGGTGCTGCACCAGCACGTACCAAAGCACGTAACCGGCAATCACCAGCAATGCCATGATCAGAAGAAAGAGCAGGATGCTCTCGCGCCGGCCGCGCGTCCTGCCGACTGCGTCTGCGTCCGGCAGCACGCGATAGACCCGCACTGGATCGGTGATGTTCTTGACCTTGCGGTCCCCGAGCGATTCATAGCCGCATACGACCTTGTGCTTGATCTGCTCGTAGATCGCACCCGAGATATAGACCTGACCGGGCTCCGCGATGCCTTCGATGCGTGTGGCGATGTTGACGCCGTCGCCGTAGACATCGTCCGGCTCCACGATGACGTCGCCGAGATTGACGCCAATCCGGTATTCGAGCCGTGAATGCTTGGGAAGCGGGGCGTTGCGGCCGATGAGGTTCTGCTGGATGACGATGCTGCATCGAACGGCCTCGACTGGGCTATCGAAGATGGCGATGAAGCCGTCGCCCGTCGTCTTCACCAGCGTGCCATGGTGCTCGACGATGCTGGGCTGGATGATATCCCGCTCGATCCGCTTGACGCGGACATGCGTGCCCTCCTCGTCGGCCTGCATGATGCGACTGTAGGAAGCGATGTCGCCGACAATGATCGCCGCGAGGCGACGAGGCATGGGGCCGTGTGGAGGCGGCCCGTCCTGATTTCCGGATCTGAAGTTGCGAATTTCGCCCATTGCGGGGGACTCCACAAACCTACAAAGGCAGCCCCAGCTTACGACCGCTAAAGGCGATCGTCTGTGAAGGCTATCACATTGATGAAATGGAGCAATGTCGAAGGACTCGCAGGGATCGAGTTCCGGAAGGCGAAGGCGTCGCATCGGTTGAACCTTCCTCGCCCTCCCGGTGACTAACGCCGTGCCTGGAACTATCCATCCCGCTCCGCGCTGCGATGATCATGTGCGACTTGCGAGGGTTGAACGCGTCGCACCTGGGCCGCGTCTAACGCCTACAGCTCAACTCCTGCGCTCGAGGCCATCATGAAGCTTTCTCTCCTGGCTGCCCTCGCCGTTGCCGCACTCATCAGCGCGGCCCACGCGGATGAGGCTGACGACATCCGCGAAGCCAGCAAGGCCGAGGCCGAGACCTTCAACACGCGGATGTATGCGGGCACCCCCGGCAACAAGGCCTATGCCTGCTTCGTCCGCCGCTACGATGCGGAGCACCTGGCGCGGCATCCGAAGCAGAAGGTCGCTTCGATGAAGCTGCTGATCTCGGCCGAACTGGACAAGGAAGACAAGGAGTTGCACAATTCCTTCCGCCTCGGCTTCAGGTACCGCCATCGCTCCGGCGATTTCGACTCCAGCGGTTCTTGTAACCACGCCGTATTCACCAAAGACGGCAACGAGGTTCGCCTCGGTTGCGGTGTCGATTGCGAGGGCGGTGGCATCGGCGTTGCACTGTCCAAAGACGACAAATCGACGATCGTGCGGCTCGAACGGGTCCGCGTCTGGCAGAACAACAAGCCGGATGACGAGGCCGAGCAGTCGCTGGTCGGCGGTGCCGACGACAGGATTTTCCGCCTCGACCGCACCGACAACAGCGAGTGCGCTTCGCTGGTGACCGACCGCAAGGAACTCGCCGCGCTCCGCCACAAATGATGATATGTCTCCGGCGAATTCAGTCCAGTCGAGGGAGATCGCCATGAACCGCCGGAACATCTTGTGGAGCGCAATCTCGGCCCTGGGCGCGGCATTCGGTGCCTCCAGCGCGAAAGCCGCGACGGAAGCGGGCACGGGCAACAGACTGAAAGTGGTCTACCATCTCAGCGATGCCGAGAAGGTCAATTTCGTGCTCGGCAACATCCAGAACCACATCGACGGCGTCGGCGGTCCTGATCACGTCACGATCGCGCTGGTGATCCACGGGCCGGCGCTGAAGGCATTCCACTCGGCGCAGGCCAACCCCGACATCAGCAAACGCGTCGGCGAATTCTCCAAGGACGGCGTCGAGCTCGCGGCGTGCGGCAACACGATGAAGGCGCAGAACGTGACGCTGACCGAGCTGCTGCCGGGCTTCGTCAGCGCGGAAAAGGGCGGCGTGGTTCGTCTGGCTGAGCTGCAGTCGCAGGGATATCTGTATCTGCGGCCGTAGGGCTGCTGCTTGGCACACGACAAGTGCACTCCATCCCCCGCCTGCGGGGAGGGTTGGGGAGAGGGTGTCTCCGCAGAGGGACAATCCCCGAGAGGAAAAAGCCCTCACCCGGCGCGCGGGACGATGCTTCGCATCGCCCGGACGCGCCGACATCTCCCGCAAGCGGGAGAGGTAAGGCGGAGCTCGCAGCGCCCCTTCCCAACTCATCTTCATCCCGCTTGACTTATCCATAACTCCACGGTTATGAATTAACTCATAACTTCCTGGTTATGGATCTTCATGTCCCTCGCCCCCGATCTCCTGTTCAGGACGCTCGCCGACCCCACGAGGCGGGCGATCTTCGAGCGGCTCTGCCGCGAGGGAGAGCAGACCGTCGGGGCACTGACCGTGAGATCTGGCGTTTCCCAGCCGGCGGTCTCAAAACATCTCGGCGCGTTGAAGCTGGCCGGCCTGGTGCGTGACCGCCATGAGGGGCGCCAGACCCATTATAGCGCGCAGCCCGGCGCGCTCGATCCGCTGCTCGACTGGACCAGCCAGATGACCGGATTCTGGCAGAGGCGGCTCGATGCACTCGACGATCTCCTGAAGAGGATGGACCAATGACCGAAGCCTCAAGCGAAACGCGCTCCGTCGTGATCGAGCGCGAATTCGCCTTCCCGGCCGAGCGGCTCTGGCGCGCGCTGACGCAGCCGCATCTGATCGAGGAATGGCTGATGAAGAACGACTTCAAGCCGTCAGTCGGTCATCGCTTCAATCTTCGCGGCGAATGGGGCGGCGTGCTGGACTGCGAGGTGCTCACCATCGAGCCGCAGAAGAGGCTCGCCTACACCTGGAATTTCTCGCATGAGGACGCCGCGTTCGACCTCAAGAGCGTCGTCACCTTCACGCTGACTCCGACCGGCGCGGGCACTCACTTACGCGTCGAGCAGGCGGGCTTCAGCCCGACGCAGAAGCAGGCTTACGGCGGCGCGCATGCCGGCTGGAAGCAGTTCCTTGCCAAGCTGGACGAGGTGCTGGCGCGGGGTGACTAGCTCCGGCCGGCCGTATCCATTCCAATCATTTTCTAGAAGGAGACCCCGGTGAGTACGGACATGCGGATTCGTCAGATCCATCGCTGGCTGTCGATGGCTTTCACGCTCGCCGTCATCGCCAACATCGTCGCCATGACCATGCAGCTCCAGGCCGTCTGGATCGGCTTCCTGGCGCTGGTCCCGCTGATCCCGCTGCTGGCGACCGGGCTCTATCTGTTCGCGCTGCCCTATCTCGGCCGCCGCGGCAACGCGTGATGCGAGGCGAGACGATGAAGAAGGCAGTAGCGGCGAAGAAGACCAGCACGAAAGATGCGACTGGGCCGTCGCCCTCCAAGCTGATCGACGGCAGGATCAAGGAGCTCGGCGACTGGCGCGGCGAAATGCTGACGCGGGTCCGCGGCCTGATCAAGCAGGCCGATCCTGAAGTCGTCGAGGAATGGAAATGGCGCGGCGTTCCCGTCTGGGAGCACGACGGCATCATCTGCACCGGCGAGACCTACAAGGAAGTGGTGAAGATGACCTTTGCCAAGGGCGCCGCGCTGGACGACCCGGCCGGCCTGTTCAATTCCAGCCTCGAGGGCAATGTCCGGCGCGCGATCGACATTCGCGAGGGCGAGAAGATCAACGAGAAGGCGTTGAAGGCGCTGATCCGCGCGGCGGTGGAGCTGAATACAAGCAAGAAGAAGCCGGCGAAGAAGCCGGGAAAGCGCTCGGCATAGAACAGCCGTAGTGCAGTGCCTTCCTTCTCCCCTTGTGGGCCTGTTGCGTAATCCGCCAGTTGTGATTCCCTAGGGCAAAGCCTTGGAGGTATCGATGGCGGTGAAGCGGACAGGACAGCCGAGCTTTGTGGAAGCGCTGATGCCGAAGGGCGCCGGCGCCAATGCGGCGCTGGATCGGTTGGCTGGCCTGGTCAAGTGGTACCGGTTCGAGAAGCTGATCGGCCATTTGCGGGATGAAGGGAGCCCCGGTCGTCCAGGCTATCCGGTGCTTGTGCTGTTTCGCGCGGTGCTGCTGCAGTCGCTCTACGGTCTTTCGGAGCGCGAACTGGAGGAGGCGCTGGG
>NZ_FMAI01000014.1 GCF_900094605.1 Bradyrhizobium shewense
GCTTGGCCAACGCCCACCTGCCAGCGTCTATCAGCCCTCGCCGCGTGCGATGCCGAGGCGGCTTCCCGAGCCTGATTACCCGGCCGAAGCCGCGGTGCGCCAGGTTCGCTCCAACGGCGAGATCAAATGGCGAGGCGAGCTCATTCACATTTGCAGCGCTCTCGTTGGTGAAGCCGTTGCCGTCGAGGAGACCGAAGACGGAACCTGGCAAGTGCGCTTCTTCAACGTACCGATCGGCATCATCGACCAGAAAACGCGCAAGCTACGGCGCAGCGCCAGCGCCGCGCCGCAGCCGACCAAATCATGAACAACTGTTACCCATCCATCCGGTCTGTTTTGTTACCTATCCATCCGCTGGACAAAGCGCGTTCAACGCCTTCCATCGCAAAAATGCGGCGGACGTTGCCGTCCGCCGCATTCGCCACCCCCCTGCTGCTCCGCTTCTTTCGATCCGCCGCGGAGCTACTTCTTCAGCGCGAACACCCAGATGACGCCGCCTTGCGGCACGTTGGCTTCGATGCCGATGTTGTTGGTCACCAGCGCGTCCTGGATGCGCTGCGCGTCGACACCCCATCCCGACTGGATCGCGATGTATTGGGTGCCGTCGATTTCATAGGACACCGGCATGCCCATGATGCCGGAGTTGGTCTTCTGCTCCCACAGGAGCTCGCCGGTCTTGGCGTTGAAGGCGCGGAAGTTGCGGTCATTGGTGCCGCCGACGAAGATGAGATCACCCGCGGTCGCGGTCACCGAGCCGAACAGCTGCGACTTCGGGAAGTTGTGTTGCCACACCTTCTTGCCCGTGGTGGGATCCCAGGCCTGCAGCTCGCCGAAATGATCCGCGCCCGGCTTCGTCTTCAGGCCGATGTCTTCCGGCTTGGTGCCGAGCCAGAGCTCGCCCGGCTTGAGGGCGACCTTCTCGCCGGTGAACCCGCCGCAGAAGTTCTCGTTGGCGGGCACGTAGACGAGGCCGGTCTTCTGGCTGTAGGCCGCCGACGGCCAATCCTTGCCGCCCCACAGCGACGGACAGAACTCGACGCGCTTGCCGATCACCGGCTTGTGCGCGGGGTCGACGATCGGCTTGCCGCTCTCGGGCTCGATGCCCTTCCAGACGTCGGTCGATACGAACGGCCAGCCGGCGACGTAGTTGATCTTGGTCGGCGTGCGCTCGAGCACCCAGAAGATCGCGTCGCGGCCCGGATGGACCAGGCTCTTGATGTTGCGGCCATCGCGTTGCAGGTCGATCAGCATCGGCGCATCGACCTCGTCCCAGTCCCAGGAATCGTTCTGGTGATACTGGTGATAGGTCTTGATCTTGCCCGTGCTCGGATCGAGCGCAAGTACCGAGGAGGTGTAGAGATTGTCGCCGGGATGGGTCTCGCCGGGCCATGGCGCGGCGTTGCCGACGCCCCAATAGATCGTCTTGGTCTCCTTGTCGTAATTGCCGGTCATCCAGGCCGAGCCGCCGCCGTTCTTCCAGTCGTCGCCCTGCCAGGTGTCATGGCCCGGCTCGCCTTCGCCCGGGATGGTGAAGGTCCGCCACAGCTCCTTGCCGTCCTTGGCATCATAGGCCGCGATATAGCCGCGCACGCCGAACTCGCCGCCGGAGCCGCCGACAATGACCTTGCCGTCGACGATCAGCGGCATCAGGGTCATATACTGGCCCTTCTTGTAGTCCTGCACCTTGGTGTCCCACACCACCTTGCCGGTCTTGGCATCGAGCGCGACGACATGGTCGTCCGTGGTGGCGAGGTAGAGCTTGTCCTCCCAGAGGCCGACGCCGCGGCTGGTCGGGTGCAGCTGGAACAGATCGTCGGGGAGCTGCCGCTTGTAGCGCCAGTATTCGTCGCCGGTCTTGGCGTTGAGCGCGATCACCTGCCCCATCGGGGTCGCCACGAACATCACGCCGTTGTTGACGATCGGCGGCGCCTCGTGACCTTCGACAACGCCGGTGGCAAAGGTCCAGACCGGCGTGAGATTCTTCACGTTGGAGGTGTTGATCTGATCGAGCGGGCTATAGCCGTGCCCGTCATAGGTGCGCCGATAGAGCATCCAGTTGTTTGGCTCCGGATTCTCCAGCCGCTGTGCGGTGACCGGTGCGTAATTCTCGATCGGACCTGACACGGCGGCGGTCGAGGCGAGGCAAGTGAAGGCGACGAAGCCGGACAGGTACCATTGCTTCCTGGTCATGGACGTTCCCCTTTTCATCCGTTTGAATTCTTGTGTTGAATTCTTGTCGTTCGTCCCGCCGTCCGCCCGTCGGCGGATACGGCCTCTCGTGACGCGGGCGCGGGCCCGCACCTCCATCATCCTGGCTGCGCGCCACCTACCTTTCCGATGAAATTGCCGGCGACGCTGAGCGAGCCGTCAGCGAGCGTCACCGGCAGCGCCGCGAGCCGTCGCGGCGCCGGGCCGAACACAACCTGTGCGCCCGCACGAGGATCGTATTCGGAGTTGTGACACATGCACTTGAACACCTCCTTGTCGCCGACATCGCTCTTCACCCAGGCGGACACGGGACAGCCGGCATGCGAGCAGATCGCCGAATAGGCGATGATGCCGTCGACGGCGCGCGCGGCCGTCTTCTCGTCGAGCTCGGCGGGATCGAGCTTGATGATCAGGATCTCGTTGAGCCGGGTGGCGCTGCGCACCACCGATGTCTTGGGATCCTTCGGCCAGGCATGCACCGGCGGACCGCCGGCCGGCAGGTCGGCTGCGGTGATGAGCTTTCCCTCCTTGTCGCCTTCGGAGAAGACGAGCACATCGCCTTTCTGCGGCCGTTCGTCGGACCCGGGCGGATCCTCGCCCGCGCGCGCAGACGCGGAGCAACCGAGGCAGGCGGTGGTGGCGAGCGCGCCAAGCAGGACCGTTCGCCGCGTCTGCTCGGCACAGGCGCCGGCTTCGGGCTCCCCAGGACTCTCGGACGGTGATGAATTGGTTGTGAACGATGCGCGGGACATGTTCACAAGCAGGCGCTGGAACTCTGCCGAAAACAAGGCGAAGAGTTGGCACCGCAGTGCATCAATATGGCTTTGCTCGCGTTGATTGAACGACGATGAACGAATTCAAGCGCGTTTTCACAATTTCAACGTCACGCCGCGCGAGCGGCATGATGATTTTGCAGATCAGACCGATGATGTTGGAATTGGTGCAGCGCGCTATGTTTGCAGGCAACCGGTCGTCGTCAGGACCTGAGCACGTGGCGCGGCGCGGCGATAGAACCGGCGACGGTGGCTGATGCCATCTCAAAACTGTCGGCGATGCGGCGCGCCTTGTCGATGAACAGTGCAGCCGCCGGCGGCGGGCAGACCTCGCGCGCGGTCTGCTCGAACAGATCGAGCCAGCGGTCGAAATGATCGCCCACCAGGCTCAGCGGCAAATGAGCCCGCATCGGCGAGCCGTGATAGCGGCCGCTCATCAGCACGACCGAGGACCAGAAATCCCTGAGCTTGGCGAGATGCTCGTCCCAATTCTGCACGATCCCGAACACCGGCCCCAGCCGTGCATCTTCGCGCACGCGTCTGTAGAAGCGGGTGACGAGTTCCCCGATCATCTCTTCGGTAATCCCGGTGCGCTCGATCGCATCCTGGGTCAACAGGTTCCGCCGTGCGGCCGCCGCCTCGCGCTCGGCCTTCAGTCGATCCGACATCTTTGCTTCGTCCGTTTCGTCTTTCCCTCTCCCCCTGTGGGAGAGGGGCTCGCCGCACAGCGGCGAGCCGGGTGAGGGGGTCTGCCTCCGCGTGCTCCTCAGCGAGTGAGTCTGCGGCAACAACCCCTCATCCGGCGCTTCGCGCCACCTTCTCCCACAAGGGGAGAAGGGAACGCCCGCATCCATGCTGGCGCAATTCGCGACATCCGTCTTTGTCGCAGCGCAAATTGCGAGGATCAGGCGCTATAGATGTAGAAGCCCTGCCCGGTCTTGCGGCCGAGATGGCCTGCATCGACCATCTCTTTGAGCAGCGGCGCTGGCCTGTATTTAGGATCGTTGAAGCCCTTGTAAAAGACCTCCATCACCGAAAGCATGGTGTCGAGCCCGACGAGATCGGCCAGAGCCAGCGGCCCGATCGGATGGTTGCAACCGAGCTTCATGCCGGCGTCGATCTCTTCCGCCGTCGCGATTCCCTCCTGGAGCGCGAAGATCGCCTCGTTGATCATCGGGCACAGGATGCGGTTGACGGCAAAGCCCGGGCTGTTCTTGGCGGTGATCGCCACCTTGCCGACGCGCTTGGCGAAATCGAGGGCCTTGGCGTGGGTGTCGTCGGAGGTCTGCAGGCCGCGGATCAGCTCCAGCAGCGCCATCACCGGCACCGGGTTGAAGAAGTGCATGCCGATGAAGCGGTCGGGACGATCGGTCGCCGCAGCGAGCTTCGTGATCGAGATCGACGAGGTGTTGGTCGCAAGCAGCGTGCGCGGCGACAACGTCGCGCAGAGATCCTTCAGGATCTTGACCTTGAGCTCCTCGTTCTCGGTTGCGGCCTCGATGACGAGATCGCAATCGGCAAGCTTCGCCCGGTCGGTGGTGCCGGTGATGCGCTTGAGCGCCGCCTCGCGACCGGCCGCCGACATCTTCTCCTTCTTGACCAGACGCTCGAGGCTGCCGCCGACGGTCGACAACCCGCGGTTCACCGCCGCATCGGAAATGTCGACCATCACGACCGAGAGCCCGGCCGCCGCGCAGATCTGCGCGATACCATTCCCCATGGTCCCTGCCCCGATGATGCCAACGGTCTGGATCATTGCCTCATATCCTTCATCCTTGCGGGCGAGCCATCCCGGCCCGACCCATTATTTCCTGCACCAGGGTCTAGCACCGCCACGGGGCGACTGCGACCTGATCCGCACTCTCCTTAAAGCATCCACGGCGGGAATAAAGCTGCTGGCGGGCGCGAAACGGCCCGATTTGGCCGCATGGCGCGCAATTTGCCCCAAATTGCGTCCCTGCCCGGCCGGGCCAGCGATCTCCCTCAATCGGACGACGCGGCGGAGCTGACGGCATGGTGTAGTCGGCGCGCAATGGCCACCGCGAATGCCTCGCGACGCAATTGTGAGATCGACCACATCGGCTTCGTGCCCCACCTGTTAGCGTCGCGCAAATGAAGACACATATTGCACTTCCCATCATCCTCGCCGCTCTGCTCGTCGCAACGCCGGGCTTGGGAGCCGAAACCAAAGGCGCCGGCTCAACCTTCGTTTCCCCCGTGATGGCGAAATGGACCGACGCATATAAGGCCAAGACCGGAAACGTCGTCAGCTATCAAGCCGTCGGCTCGGGCATCGGCCTTGGCCTGATCAAAAAGGAAGCCGTCGACTTCGGCGCCAGCGACATGCCGCTCGCCCCCCGGGAGTTGGACAGGCTCGGCCTGATGCAATTCCCGATCGTGATCGGAGGCGTCGTCCCCGTGGTCAATATCGACGGCGTCAAGCCCGGCCAGATCCGCTTCACCGGGCAGGTGCTCGCCGACATCTATCTCGGCAAGCTCAAATCCTGGAACGATCCCGCGATCGCCGCGATCAACCCCGACGTCAGATTGCCGAACGCTGCGATCACGGTGGTCCATCGCATCGACGGCTCCGGCACGACGTTCAACTGGTCGAACTACCTCGCGAAGGTCAGCCCGCAGTGGAAAGCCAGCGTGGGCGAAGGCACCTCCGTCGAATGGCCGCTTGGCCTCGGCGGCCGGGGCAATGATGGTGTCGCCTCGCTCGTCAGCCTCGTTCCCGGCGCGATCGGCTATCTCGAATACACTTACGCGCTGCAACGGCTCGCCCGGATTTCCTTCGGTATCGTGCAGAACAGCGCCGGCAATTACGTCGTGCCTGACGCCGCATCTTTCCAGGCGGCCGCATCAAGCGCGGACTGGAAAGCCGAGAAGGATTTCCATCTCGTGCTCACCAACGCACCCGGCGAAGATGCCTACCCGATCACGGCGACGACGTTCGTGCTGATGCCGAAGGCGCCGAAATCACCGGAACGATCGGCAGCCGCCATCGACTTCGTCCGCTGGTCGCTGGAAAACGGAAAGTCCGAGGCCCAGACGCTCAACTACGTCCCGCTGCCGCCTGCCTTGATCGACCAGATCGAGCGCTATTGGCACCAGAGCATCGACGCTGCGCCCAGGATCTCGGCATCGGCTGCCGCCAAACGCTGAACCTCAAAACGCCCGCCGTCGGATCGAGATTGGGACGGATTGCCCCCTATCTCGATTGACAGCTGCCTGTTATTTCCACAATCGTTTGGTTGCTGAGGCGGAGCGTCACGCGCTCCGAGGGCCGCGCGAAAGCGCAACAGGGTGCCAGCCTGAAAGGACAGACCATGAAGCGCCTGCACGTTCACGTGTCCGTCGAGGATCTCTCCCGGTCCATCGGGTTCTACTCCGCCTTGTTTGCGAGCGAGCCCTCGGTGGTGAAGTCCGACTATGCCAAATGGATGCTGGACGACCCGCGGGTGAATTTTGCGATCTCGACGCGCGGACGCGCGGCCGGGCTCGATCATCTCGGCATCCAGGTCGAGACCGGCGAGGAGCTCCAGGAGGTCTATGCCCGGCTGCGCAAGGCCGGCGGCAACGTTGTCGAGCAGGGGCAGACCACCTGCTGCTACGCAAAGTCGGAAAAGTCCTGGATCGACGATCCCGCCGGGATCGCCTGGGAAACCTTCCACACCACGGGCGAGAGCACCGATTACGGCGACGGCACCGGCGAGAACCAGGCGCGGGTCGCGCATGAGAAACAAGAGACCCAGTCGGCTTGCTGCGCGCCGCAAGCGGCGCCGGCGGCCTCAAAGGCCTGCTGCTGAGCACAAGGGCATCTGCAATGGACGTGATCATCTACCACAATCCCGAATGCGGCACGTCGCGCACGACGCTCGCGACGATCCGGAACGCCGGCATCGAGCCGCATGTGGTCGAGTATCTGAAGACGCCGCCATCGCGAGCCCTGCTGCAGCAGCTCATCGCACGCATGGGAATTTCGGTGCGTGAGGCGGTCCGCGAAAAGGCTGCCCCCTATGCGGAGCTCGGGCTCGCCAACCCCGCGCTGACCGACGAACAGCTGCTCGATGCGATGATGGCGCACCCGATCCTGATCAACAGGCCGATCGTGGTGACGCCGAAGGGCGTCAGGCTCTGCCGTCCCTCCGAACTGGTGCTCGATCTGCTGCCGGCGCAACAGCGTCAGGCCGGATGAACGATTTCGCACGATCCGTTGGCGCGGCGCTCTCGCTGATCGGCGAAGCCGACGCCGAGCTGCTCGGCATCGTCGCATTGTCGGTGCGCGTCAGCCTGACCGCGAGCGTCCTTGCCCTGCTGATCGGTGCGCCGATCGGGGCCTTGCTTGCGATCACGCGTTTCCGCGGACGTCAGGTCGTCATCGTGCTGACCAATGCGCTGCTCGGCCTTCCGCCGGTCGTGGTCGGGCTCGCGCTCTATCTTCTGCTGTCGCGCTCCGGCCCGCTCGGGGTGGCCGGACTGTTGTTCACGCCGGCCGCCATGGTGATCGCGCAGACGCTGCTCGCCACCCCGATCGTGGTCGCGCTCGTGCACCGGCCGGCGAGCCTGCTGTGGGCGGAATATGGCGATCTGGCACGGATCGATGGGCTGTCGGTCTTCCGCTGCATGGCGCTGCTGTTCGCGCTCGGCCGGACCTCGATGCTGACGGCCTTTCTCGCGGCCTTCGGGCGCGCCATCGCCGAGGTCGGTGCCATCATCATCGTCGGCGGCAACATCCGCGGCTTCACGCGCACGATGACGACCGCGATCGCGCTGGAGACCAGCAAGGGCGATCTGCCGCTGGCACTCGGACTCGGACTGATCCTGCTCGCGCTCAGCGTCGCGGTGTCGACCGTCGCCTTCCTGCTAGTGGGACGCGTTAGGGAAAAATAGCTGCTCGCCGCCCACCTTGTAGCCGGCGATCGCGTCCTGCCCCTTCGGCGAGACCAGCCAGTCAATGAAGGCTTGCCCATCCTTCGCCTTCACGTTCGCATGCTTGGCCGGATCGACCAGCATGACGCCGTACTGGTTGAACAGCCGCTTGTCGCCTTCGGTGAGGATGGCGAGCTCGCCGCGATTCTTGAACGACAGCCAGGTGCCGCGGTCCGACAGAACATAAGCGTTCGACGACGACGCCATGTTCAGCGCCGGGCCCATGCCCTGACCGATCTCACGATACCAGCTGTCCTTGCCGGCACTGATGTCGACGCCCGCCTCCTTCCACAGCCGGAGCTCGGCCGCGTGCGTGCCGGACTTGTCGCCGCGGGAGATGAACGGCGCCTTCGCCGCAGCAATCTTGCGCAGCGCATCGGTGACATCCTTGCCGCCGGCGATCTTCGCGGGATCGCTTTTGGGCCCGACGACGACGAAGTCGTTGTACATGACGTCGAAGCGCTTCACGCCCTGCCCTTCGGACATGAACTTGTCTTCGGCAACCCGGTCATGGACGAACACCACGTCGGCATCGCCGCGCCGCCCGATATCCAGCGCCTGTCCGGTGCCGACGGCAACGACCTTCACGCTGATGCCCTCGGCCTTCTCGAACAGCGGCAGCAGATGGCCGAACAGGCCTGATTGTTCCGTCGACGTGGTCGAGGCAACCGTGATGGTGCGCTCCTGCGCGAACGCGATGGTGGACCAGAGCAAAGCCGCTCCGATGGCGACAATCTTCCTCATGCGTCGTCCCCCAACAAACAATGACGGTCCTGAATAGCCGATGGCGATGGCGACGGGAACCCCGACATTCGGCCGCAGAGAGTTGAAGCGATGGCATCAAATCGGCAGGAACGTCGATGCCGCAGGCGGATTGTCCGGAGATGTCATGTCAAGGAGAATCCCATGAAAAAGATCATTCTGGCATCCGCATGCATCATGGCGCTGGCGACCGGTAGCGCCTTCGCGCAGACACAACCGGCTCCCGGCGCCTCCAGTCAGGGCGACGTCGGCCCCTCCTCGCGCGGCCCGGCGACCAAGGGAATGACGACCGGCAAGTCGTCGAACATGCAGAACGAGGCGAGCGACAGCAAGGGCGCGCAGCAACCATCGGCCGGCGGCACCAACACGAACAACATGGGCAGTCAGGCCGGAGGCAGCGCGGGCTCAGGTTCAGGTTCCGGCTCCGGCGGGCGATAGACAAAAACGGAGAGCTCGGCGCGGGTCGTACTTGAAGGGTTCCGCCGAGGCTCGCGAATCAGTCGCGGCATATGACGCAGCGAGTCTCGGGCTCGCTCCGTCATGTTGCTCGCACAAGATGCTGGTCGCCGTCTTGCCGCGCACGCCATCAATTTACGTTCGACACGCGTGGTGTAGTTACCGCGGCATTAATTCCGTCGACCTGACGTTGCATCGGAAACACACTGCTCATTTTTCCCGATTGCGCGCAATCATCTGCATTGACCCGATCACAGGCAGCCACATACCGTAACAATCACGATCCGCTGTCGATGATGTTTGGCAATCCGCCATCCGGCGCAGCACCAAGACCAACAACAAGGGCTGTGCGCCATGCGCCAATGCATCGGGGCTGCGACGTTTTCACGACAAGCGAACGACAAACCAAGTTCAAGCCCTCGCCGGAGTGCACCGCTGCCCCTCACGCGCGTGCGCCTGCGCCCTCTGCTGCTGATGTGCGCTTCTGCGGTCGCGCTATCGGCGCTGTTGCCGCGATCAGCGGCGGCGCAGGCGGCGGCCTGGACCGGAACAACAAGCAACGACTGGACGAATGGAGCCAACTGGGTGGGCGGAGCGGTGCCCGCAGGCGTCGCCAACATTTTGAACTCGGTTCCGGCGGTCCTTGGCGTCAGCGGTCCAGCGTCCAGTGCCTCTGGGAGCCTAAACGTCAGTAGTGTAGCCGGAGTGGGCATTCTGATCATTCAGAACGGCAGCACACTGACCAGCACGGTCAACGCCAGTGCAACGACCATTGGGAACAATGCAGGTAATATTGGCGTCGTGACGGTCACCGGAGCCGGATCGCAATTGAACTCTGTCAACACCCAATTTAGAATTGGTAACGGTGGGTCAGGCACACTCAACATTGACAATGGCGGCTTCGTCAGCGCTCGATCGGTTCGGTTGGGCGTGGGTGCCAGCAGTTCGGGCACGCTCAACATCAGCGGTGGCGGCACGCTTCAGGCACTGTCACTGCAAGCGGGCCTTGGAACCATACAAGCCAATTTCGATAATGCCACTCTGCGCGCCCAGCCGACCAGCACTGCCAGCTTCCTCACCGGATTTTCGGCAGGACAACTCAATATCGCCGCGGGCGGACTGACGGTCGATACGGCGGGCCTTACGATCGGAACCGTTGGGGCGTCTGCCTTCAGCGGCGTTGGTGGTTTGACCGTGACCGGCGGCGGCATCTTCAATCTCGCCGCGAACAACACCTATGCCGGCCAAACATTGATCAACGCCGGCAGTACGCTGGCGCTGACGGGCATTGGCGCCGTCGCGTCGTCAAGCCACGTGGCCGCAAATGGCACTTTCGATATTTCCGGCATCGCCGCAACGGGGACGGATATTCAAAGCCTCGCGGGAAGCGGCACCGTCGCAATGGGCGCGAAGTCGCTGACGCTGACCAACGCAAATGACACTTTCGCCGGAACGTTTACGGGCGGCAGCGGGCTGACGCTCGTCAGCGGCAGTGAGACGCTCACGGGCAACAATGCAGGTTTCACCGGCCCGACCACGGTGCAGGGCGGCACATTGTCGGTGAACGGCAATCTCGGCGGCACGCTCAGCGTGTTGTCTGGCGGACGGCTGCAGGGCATCGGCACGGTCGGCACAACCACCAATGCCGGCCTGATCGCGCCCGGCAATTCCATCGGCACCCTGACGATCGCGGGCAATTACACCGGCAACGGCGGCGGGCTGGAGATTGAAAGCGTGCTGGGAGGCGACGCGTCGTCGACAGACCGCCTCGTGGTCACCGGCAGCACGGCTGGGGCGACGACGGTGCGCGTGCTCAATCGCGGCGGCCTCGGCGCGCAGACCAGCGAAGGCATCAAGGTGATCGACGTCGCCGGCGCCTCGAACGGCACCTTCGCGCTGCAGGGCAATTACGTCATTGGCGGCCAGCAGGCCGTGGTCGGCGGCGCCTATGCCTACACGCTGCAGAAGAACGGGATCAGCACGCCCGCAGACGGCGACTGGTATCTGCGGTCCAGCCTGATCAATCCGCCGCCATCGGCGCCGGCCGGGCCGCTCTATCAGGCCGGCGTTCCCCTCTACGAGAACTACGCACAGGTGCTGCTCGGGATGAACCAGGCGGCGAGCCTGCAGCAGCGCGCCGGCAACCGCTATTGGGGCGGCAGCGAAGCGATGGCGCGCGCCGGTGTCGATACCGCGCAGACGTCTGATGGCTCGTGGACGCAATCGGCCTTCTGGGGCCGGATCGAGGGCGGCCAGAGCGCGTTGCGGCCTTCCAACACCACCGGCTCCACCTATGATTCCGACGAGATGAAGGTGCAAGTCGGACTCGACGGCGCTGCGCTCGACAACGCGCGCGGCCGGCTGATCGTCAGCCTGACGGCGCAATACGGCCTGACCACGGCCTTCGTCAATTCGCTGTTCGGCAACGGCCGTATCCGCGCGCAAGGAACCGGCGTCGGCGCCACCGCGACCTGGTACGGCCATGACGGCTTCTATGTCGACGGCCAGGCGCAGACCATGTTCTATCGCAGCGACCTGTCATCTGCGCTGGCCGGCTCGTTGATCCACGGCAATGAGGGCCTCGGCTACGCGTTCAGCATCGAGGGCGGCAGGCGGATCGCAATTGGCAACGGCCTCTGGCTGGCGCCGCAGGCGCAGCTTGCCTATTCGAAGGTCGACTTCGATGCCTTCACCGACCGCTTCGGCGCACTGGTCTCGCTCGGCAACGCCGACAGCCTGCTCGGCCGTCTCGGACTGTCGCTCAATCATCAGCGCACCTGGAATGACGGCACGGGCATCGTCCGCTCCGACCTCTATGCCATCGGCAATCTGCACTACGAATTTCTCGAAGGCACCAGGATCGATGTCGCCGGCACCGGATTCGCCAGCGGCCATGACCGGCTGTGGGGCAGCATCGGCGGCGGCGGCACCTATAGCTGGGCCAACGGCCGCTATGCCGTGTTCGGCGAGATCACCTATCGCGCAAGCCTCGATGCTCCCGCGGACAACCACAGCTATAGGGGCACCGGCGGTTTCCGTCTGGTGTGGTGAGTGCTGAGAGTCGCAGGCTGCGCAGTTCGGCGATGTTCGCCATCAACGGCCGGGGCAATATCTCATCACGCTGCGGATCCCCTGCGGCTCCGGTTCCTTCATCCATCCGATGTCCCTGGCCAGCCAAAGCTTGTCGTCGCCGATGACATAGGCGGCCTGACACATCATGCAGCGGCGCGCGCGCCGGATGCGTGGATGTTCTGCAATTGGTCCCGTCTACATTGACAGGGGTGTGACGGCCGGGGCAGTTTTTCACATTGCTGGCGAATCAGCGATTGCCTCACGCCGAGTACCTCTTGGACAACTCCCAGTGCTTTCGAGACTGATATCGTTGCTGCGCCGCATCCCCGCGGTGAAATGGGCGTTCACCCGGCTTCGGCCCTTGCCGCATGGCGGCAGCATCGATGGCGCGGCGGTCGTCGCGGAACAGCCTGTCATCGTTACCGACAGCGCTGAAGCTCTTCCGGCTCTCGACACTGGCATCAGCACTGATCCGCTGCGCAACGACGCCGCGGTCGCCGAGGGCGGCACCGCCCACCCTGTCATCGCGGAAGCAGCAGCCGATATCGCCGGCAGCGACGATTCGCTGCAGCAGGCGCCGTCAGATGTCGAGCCGGTCTTCGTGGCAGATGTCTTGGCCTCGGACGAAGTCACCAGCGAAACGGTCGATGGTCCCAAACCAGTCGATGTTCCTGAGCCCGTCATCGACAATGATCCGCCTGTGGAGCTCTCGACGGAGCTCGAGCCCGTCGCCACGGAAACGGTCGCGGCCATCGACGTCGCGGACGAGCCGGCCAAAGCCGCTGAGCCCGTCATCAGCAGCGATCCATCTCCCGAGCTCGCAGCCGACGTTGAGCCTGATGTCGTGGAGGAGACCTCGTCCAATCTAGAGGTCGCTTCGATTGAGGTCGCTTCGGTTGAGGCTCCCGCTCTCGTCATTGCCGACGATCCCTCCATTGTTACGGTCGCCGATGTCGGGCCCGTTGTAGACGACACCCATGTCACGCTTGCCGAGCGCGACGTCCCGGCGGAACCTGTCGCTGAAGAGAGCATCGACAGCGATCCCACCTGCGACTGCGCGGCGGCGATCGAGCCGATCGCTGCAAGCGACCCTGCCCCCGTCGCCGCGGAGGACTCTTCCACCGACGCCATCGTTGTCACCCATGAGGAGCCGGCTCCGGCTCTCGCGGCTCCCGCTGAGGAGATTCGCAGTGCGCCGAAACTTCGCGCGAAAGCAGCGGAACCTGCCGATCGCACCGCGCTGATCCGGCAGCGCTGGGCGGAAAGCGGAATCAGGATGTGGAATCCCCGCCTTCACGGCACCGGCGAAGCCACGCTGAACATCCAGGGCAGCGTCGGGCTGCTGCCGCCTGCGCCCGGCGAAACGATGCCGCGCTACGACAAGCTGGAATTCAAGATGCTCGGCGGACAGATCGTCTGCGAGGGCGTCATCGTCGAGGCCCCCGCGCAGGCGAGCCATCGCAGCTTCACCCGGCTCGCCGAGCCAGGAAAGCTCGATCGGGTTCGCGAACCGTTGCGGGAACGCCAGGCCGCTCTGGCCTGATCCTTTCCGCTGCAAGCGCCGTCACGTTTGTGCTAGGCTGAGGTTTCCCGAACATGGGAGATCGCATGCCTGCAAAGCTGTTGCGACTGATCGTGATCGCCGCCGTCTGCGTCTCGCAAGGAGCCTTTGCGGCGTCCAGCAAACGGCCTCACCACACGCCCGCCACCGATCCAGCCGCGCCCTACAAGACGGACCGGCTCTCCTCCTCGCGCGGCGAGACCATCCTCAACACGCCCGGCCAGACCACCGTCCTGACGCGAGAAGTCCTCGACGACATGAACGCGAGGAGCCTCCGGGATGCCATGCGCTCGACCGCCGGCGTCACGATCGGACGCTAAGCTCCCGCGCGGCAGATAAATTTTCCTCATACGAAGCAGTTGCCCGCAACGCCGGCTGCAACGTAACCTGCGCGCGGTCGAGCCGCGACGTCCGCCCGATCAAAACGACAAGAACACTTCGGGAGCAAACTATGAGAAAACTCACGGCCGCGCTGTGTGCGTTGGCATTCCTCGCGACCGGCGCGCAGGCGCAGACCCTCAAGGATTTCCTGGCAACAGTCATGCAGAAATGGACGGCGACGTTCGAGCCGTTCCAGCTTATCGGCAACATCTATTATGTCGGGACCGAGGGCATCGCCGTCTATGTCATCAAGACATCGCAGGGCCTGATCCTGATGGACACGGCGATGCCCCAGTCGACCGGCATGATCAAGGACAATATCGCCAAGCTCGGCTTCCAGGTCTCGGACATCAAGATCGTCCTCAACTCGCACGCACATCTCGATCACACCGGCGGTTTTGCCGAGATCAAGAAGGAGACCGGTGCGCAGATCGTGGCCGGCGAGCGCGACAAGCCGCTGCTCGAAGGCGGCTACTATCCCGGCGACGAGAAGAACGAAGACCTCGCTTTCCCGCCGGTGAAGGTCGACCGTGTCGTGAAGGAAGGCGACAAGGTTACGCTCGGCGACACCACGCTGACAGCGCATGCGACGCCCGGCCACTCGCCCGGCTGCACGAGCTGGGAGATGACCGTCAAGGACGGCAATCAGAACCGCGAGGTGCTGTTCTTCTGCAGCGGCACCGTGGCGCTGAACCGGCTGGTGGGACAGCCGACCTATCCCGGCATCGTCGACGACTACCGCGCGACCTACGCCAAAGTGAAGGCGATGAAGGTCGACGTGCTGCTCGGGCCGCACCCGGAGGTCTATGGCATGCAGGCCAAGCGTGCGCAGATGAAGGACGGCGCGCCGAATCCGTTCGTCAAACAGGGTGAGCTTGCGACCTACGCGACCGGCCTGTCGGAAGATTTCGACAAGCAGCTCGCCAAGCAGACCGCGGCGCTGGAGAAGAAGTAGCGGCCATCGCACGCTATCTTTGACCTCTCCCCCGCTGGGGCCCGCCGGGGAGAGGTGCGGCAAGACGTTGCGCCGAAACGCATGGTTAGCAGAACGCAACGGCTGCTTTTGCAGGACTTCGCCGCGATACGCCTGCTGCCGCGGCCCCGTATCGTTAACACAGCCTTGCCCTGGCACTCAGCCGGAAACTCCTGCGGTAGCGTGCAACCTGTGCTGGTCTTTCGCGCAAGGCCCGATCTAACCCGCCCTTTACCCACGCTATGCAAGATCGCCGGCGTTTTCAGGATCCGGGGCTCGTATTTCAATGCCTGTTGCCGATTTGAAGTCTCACTTCGCCGCCGCAATGCGGCTGTTTCGCGTGCCGGCCGACAATCCCGAGCTGACGCGCGCGCAGTTCGACGCCTTCTCCAAGCAGATCCCGCTGCTCTACTTCATCCTGATCACCAACACGATCGCGGTCGCATATACCTATGTGCCGCTGGCGCCGGCCTCGCTCAGCATGATCGTGCCCGGCGTATTGATCGCGGTGGCGGGCTATCGGACCTTCTGGTGGCTGCGGCAGCGCCACGTCGTCCGCAGCGACGCCGACATCCTGCGCAATCTGCGTATCACCAACTGGATCGCGGCACCGATCGCGGCGGGCTTCACCGTCTGGTCGTTCGCCCTCTATCCCTATGGCGATCCCTTTGCCAAGAGCCAGGTGGCCTTCTACATGGCGGTGACCGTGATCGGCTGCATCTTCTCGCTGATGCATCTGCGTTCGGCCGCGCTGATCGTGACTCTCGTCGTCGACGTGCCCTACGTCGTGTTTTACTTCGCCACGGGCGAGCCGACGCTGGAGGCGATGGCCGTCAACAATTTGCTGGTCACCGGCGCGATGGTGACGGTGCTGACCATCTACTACCGCGACTTCGCCGACCTCGTCGCCAGCCGCAAATCGCTGCTGGCACAGCAGGCGGCGACCCAGGCACTCTCGGACGAGAACTTCCGCCTCGCCAATCTGGATTCCCTCACCGAGCTGCCGAACCGCCGCCGCTTCTTCGCCGAGCTGTCGAGCGCCTTTGCCGACGCCGAGCGCAGGAACGTTCGCGTCGCGGTTGGCATCATCGACCTCGACGGCTTCAAGCCGATCAACGACAATTACGGCCACAGCGTCGGCGACCGCGTCCTGATCGAGGCGGGCCGCCGCATCCGCGAGGTCTGCGAGGGCTTTGGCCCGCAACGCGTGGAATTCGCCCGGCTTGGCGGCGACGAGTTCGGCCTCGTCGTGTGTGGTGACCCCGATGATGCCGATCTGGCACGGCTCGGCGAACGTATCGGCGGGCAGGTCAAGCTGCCGTACCAGCTCGACACCGCCCACACCGGCCTGTCCTGCTCGATCGGGTTTGCGCTGTTTCCGGACTCCGCGACAACGTCGGAAGCTCTCTATGAATGCGCCGACTATTCGCTCTATCACGCCAAGCGCCAACTGCGCGGGCGCACCGTGATCTTCTCGGGTGAGCTCGAGGCCGAGATCCGGAGCCGCGGCGTGATCGAGAACCTGTTGCGCACCTCCGATTTCGGCGCCGAGATGGAGCTGGTGTTCCAGCCGATCGTCGATGCCATGAGCGAGCACACTGCGGGCTTCGAGACGCTGGCGCGCTGGCACAGTCCCCGTCTCGGCTGGGTTTCCCCCGCCGACTTCATTCCGGCGGCCGAGCGCATCGGCCTGATCCGGCCACTGACGCAGACGCTGCTGGCGCGCGCGCTCGCGACCGCCAAAACCTGGCCCGACGACATCCGCCTGTCGTTCAACCTGTCTGCGCACGACGTTTGTGCCGCCGAAGGCATCCTGCCGCTGATCTCCATCATCGAGAAAAGCGGCCTGTCGCCACGTCGGATCGACTTCGAGATCACCGAGACCGCCGTCACCTTCGATTTCGTGCGCGCGCAGCAGTCGATCGCGACGCTGAAGGCGATGGGCTGCGGCATTTCGCTGGACGATTTCGGCACCGGCTATTCCTCGCTGAGCCACGTGCACCGGCTGCCGCTCGACAAGATCAAGGTCGATCGCAGCTTCGTCGCCGACATCAACGAGAATCCGGTCAGTTACAAGATCATCAAGTCGCTGACGGGCCTCTGCGACGACATGGAGATCGCCTGCGTCGCCGAGGGCGTCGAGACCCGCGCCCAGCTCGACACCTTGCGCCGGCTCGGCTGCGACTTCATCCAGGGCTACTATTTCGCAAAACCGATGTCGGCCGATGCGATCGGCGACTATCTGGCGAACGAACGCCGGCGCCTCGACGGCGCCAAGGTCGTCGCCTAGAGGGCCCAGACGTCAGACCGCGCAGTAGCGTTCCTGGATGTCCTTGTCCGCGAGCAGCGCCACCGCGCTGCTTTGATGCACGACCTCGCCCTGGTCGATGATCACGGCGCGGTCGGCCAATCGAAGAGCCCATTCGACGTTCTGCTCCACCAGCAGCAATGTCTTGCCCTCGTCACGCAGGCGGCGGAACAGCACGCCCATCTCCTCGACGAGGACGGGCATGATGCCCTCCGAGGGTTCATCCAGCAGGATCATCTTGGGGGGCCTGCACGGCCACATCTTCTATCTCGCCATCCGAAAATTCATCTACGAGACGCCGATCCCGCCCGATCTCGACGCCATCGTCCGCGACGCCGTCCAGACCTTCATGGACGGCGCGAAGACGACGATGCCGAAGCTGCTGGTGAGCGGCTGAATCGGCGACGCTGCCCCGAAGGAGGTGCGCTCCCTCTCCCGCTTGCGGGGGAGGGCTGGGATGGGCGTGCCTCCGCAAGAGACTCCCTGATTGGAGAGAGCTCGCACCCGGCGCTCCGCGCCGACCTCCCCCGCAAGCGGGAGAGGTTGATCGAGCCCGCGGCTAGCTACTTCGAAAGGCTCGGCAGATCGAGGCCCTTGTCGCGGGCGCAGTCGATCGCGGTCTCGTAGCCCGCGTCGGCATGGCGCATGACACCGGTGGCCGGGTCGTTCCAGAGCACACGCTCGATCCGCTTGGCCGCTTCCGGCGTGCCGTCAGCGACGATCACCATGCCGGCGTGCTGGGAATAGCCGATGCCGACGCCGCCGCCATGATGCAGGGACACCCAGGTCGCGCCGCTGGCGCAATTGAGCAGCGCGTTCAGCAATGGCCAGTCGGACACCGCATCAGATCCGTCCTTCATCGCTTCAGTCTCGCGATTGGGGCTCGCCACCGAGCCGCTGTCGAGATGATCGCGGCCGATCACGATCGGCGCCTTGAGCTCGCCGCGCGCCACCATCTCGTTGAAGGCAAGGCCGAGTCGATCGCGATCGCCGAGGCCAACCCAGCAGATCCGCGCCGGCAGGCCCTGGAACTTGATGCGCGCCTTCGCCATGTCGAGCCAATTGTGCAGATGCTTGTCATCAGGCATCAGCTCCTTGACCTTCGCGTCGGTCTTGAAGATGTCCTCCGGATCGCCCGAGAGCGCGGCCCAGCGGAACGGCCCGACGCCGCGGCAGAACAAAGGACGGATATAGGCGGGCACGAAGCCGGGGAAATCGAAGGCGTTCTTCAGGCCCATGTCCTGCGCCATCTGGCGGATGTTGTTGCCGTAATCGAGCGTTGGAATGCCCTGGGCATGGAAATCCAGCATGGCCTGGACGTGCTCGACCATCGACGTCTTCGACGCGCGCTCCACCCCCTTCGGATCGGAGCCGCGCTTGGCTTCCCAATCAGCGAGCGTCCAGCCCTTCGGCAAGTAGCCGTTGACTGGATCGTGCGCGCTGGTCTGGTCGGTGACGACGTCCGGCTTGACGCCACGGCGCACGAGCTCCGGGAAAATCTCGGCGGCATTGCCGAGCAGGCCGACCGAGATCGCCTTCTTCGTCTTGGCGGCATCTTCCATGATCGCCAGCGCTTCGTCGAGCGTTGCGGCCTGTCGATCGAGATAGCCGGTACGCAGCCGCATCTCGATGCGGCTCGGCTGGCATTCGACCGCGAGCATTGAAGCGCCGGCCATGGTCGCGGCCAGCGGCTGCGCACCGCCCATGCCACCCAAGCCGGCGGTGAGAATCCATTTGCCGGCAAGGCTGCCGCCATAATGGCGGCGGCCGACCTCGACGAAGGTCTCGTACGTGCCCTGCACGATGCCCTGGCTACCGATGTAGATCCAGGAGCCGGCCGTCATCTGGCCGTACATCATCAGGCCCTGGCGATCGAGCTCGTTGAAATGATCGAGCGTCGCCCAGTGCGGCACGATGTTGGAGTTCGCGATCAGCACGCGCGGTGCATCCGCATGGGTGCGGAACACGCCGACCGGCTTGCCGGACTGGACCAGCAGCGTCTGGTCGCCTTCGAGCCTGCGCAAGGCCGCAACGATCCGGTCAAAGCTCTCCCAGTCGCGCGCGGCGCGGCCGATGCCGCCATAGACCACGAGCTCGCTCGGGCGCTCCGCGACGTCAGGGTCGAGGTTGTTCATCAGCATGCGCAGCGGCGCTTCCGTCAGCCAGCTCTTGGCGCTGATGTCGCTGCCGCGGGGCGCGCGGATGGTGCGGTCATTGTCCAGTCGGCGGTTCATGCGGACCTCTTAATCAAGTCTCGGAAACGGATCGGATGGAAGCGCAGTGATCGCGATGGCCGGCAACGCATCCGCCTCGATCAGCGCAGCAGCCTTGGCCAGATCGCCGGCCATGTAGCGGTCCGCACCGAGCGCCGGCACCTGCTCACGCAGTGCGGCGATGACGGCGGCCAGCGACGCACTGGTCGCATGCGGCGCACGCAGCGTGATGCCCTGGGCGGCGACCAGGAGCTCGATGCCGAGGATGGCGGCGAGGTTGTCGGCCATGTCGCACAGGCGGCGCGCGGCGTGTGCGGCCATCGAGACATGGTCCTCCTGGTTGGCGCTGGTCGGCGTCGAATCGATCGAGCAGGCTGCCGCGCGCTGCTTGTTCTCGGCATAGAGCGCGGCGGCCGTCACCTCGGCGATCATGAAGCCGGAATTGATACCGGGATCGGGGGTGAGGAACGGCGGCAGGCCGAAATTCAGCGCCGGATCGACCAGCGTCGCAATGCGCCGCTCGCTGATCGCGCCGATTTCCGACAGCGCCAGCGCGAGCGCGTCGGCAGCAAAGGCCACGGGCTCGGCGTGGAAGTTGCCGCCCGAGACGATCTCGCCGGTCTCGACCAGCACCAGCGGATTGTCGGTGACGGCGTTGGCTTCGACGATCAATGTGCGCGCGGCCTGCGTGATCAGGTCGAGCGCTGCGCCCGCGACCTGCGGCTGGCAGCGCAGACAATATGGGTCCTGCACGCGCTCGTCGCCTTCGAGATGGGACAGGCGGATGTCGCTGCCATCCAACAGCGCGATAAGCGTCGCGGCTGCGGCGATCTGCCCGGGATGACCACGCAGTGCCTGGATTTCGGGACGGAACGGCGCCGTCGAGGCCATCGCGGCGTCGACCGACAGCGCACCGGTCACGAGCGCCGCACGGGCCAGGCGAAACGCGCGCAACACGCCGGCAATGGCGTAGGCGGTCGAGAATTGCGTACCGTTGATCAGCGCAAGCCCCTCCTTGGGGCCCAGCGTCAATGGCGCAAGACCGGCAGCTGTCAGCGCTTCACCGCCGGGCACGGCTTTCCCGCCGACGATCGCCTGCCCTTCGCCGATCATCACCGCCGTCATATGCGCGAGCGGCGCAAGATCGCCGGAGGCGCCGACCGAGCCCTGCTGCGGCACCAGCGGAGTGACGCCCCGTGCCAGCATGGCCTGCAACTGCTCGACCACCGCGCGGCGCACGCCGGAAGCGCCGCGCCCAAGCGAGACGATCTTCAGCGCCATCATCAGCCGCACGATAGGCTCGGGCGTGGCTGGGCCGACGCCGCAGCAATGCGACACGATCAGATTGCGCTGGAGCAGCGCGGTCTGATCGGGCGGAATGCGCTTCGAGGCCAGCTTTCCGAAGCCGGTGTTGATGCCATAGACGGGAGCGTCGGCTTGCGCGGCCCTTGCAACGATTTCGGCTGCCGCCTCGACGCGCGGCCAGAACGAGGGATCGAGCACGACGGATGCGCCTTCCAGCACGCGCGCGAGATCGTCGAGACTGACCGCTCCCGGCCTGACGACGATCGCGGTGCCCTGCTCCGTCACTGGCCCCTCCACACCCGGCGATGCAGCGGATTGAAGCCGATGCGGTAGACAAGCTCGGCGGGACGCTCGATGTCCCAGATCGCGAGGTCGCACCATTTCCCGGCTTCCAGCGTGCCGGTTTCATCGAGCACCCCCAGCGCCCGCGCGCCCTCGCGGGTGATTCCGGCGAGGCATTCGGCGACGGTCATCCGGAACAGGGTCGCGCCCATGTTCATCGTGAGCAGAAGCGAGGTCAGCGGGGAGCTGCCGGGATTGCAGTCGGTCGCAAGCGCCATGGGAACGGCGTGGGTGCGGAACGCCTCGACAGGCGGCTTCTGCGTCTCGCGGATGAAGTAGAACGCGCCGGGCAGCAGCACGGCCACCGTTCCCGTCTTCGCCATCGCGGCGGCGCCGGCTTCGTCAGTATGCTCGAGATGATCGGCCGACAGCGCCGAGAATCTTGCAGCGAGCGCAGCACCGCCAAGGTTCGAGAGCTGGTCGGCATGAAGCTTGACCGGCAGCCCAAGCCCTCTCGCCGTCTCGAACACCCGCGCGGTCTGCTCCGCCGAAAACGCGATGCCCTCCATGAAGGCATCGACGGCATCGGCAAGACCGGCCTTCGCAACGGCCGGCAGCATCTCCTTGCAGACGAGATCGATATAGCGATTCTTGTCACCCTCCGCCTCCACCGGCAGGGCGTGCGCCCCGAGGAAGGAGGTGCGGATCGCAACCGGCCGCTGGCGGCTGATGCTGCGCGCGGCCGCGAGCTGTCGCATCTCCGTTTCGGTGTCGAGACCATAGCCCGACTTGATCTCGACCGTGGTTGCGCCCTCGCCGATCAGCGCGTCGAGCCGCGGCAGCGCGCTTGCGACGAGATCTGCCTCGCTCGCCTTGCGGGTCGCGGCCACCGTCGAGACGATCCCGCCGCCGGCGCGCGCGATCTCCTCGTAGCTCGCGCCTTTCAGGCGCAGCTCGAACTCGTGGGCGCGGTTGCCGCCATAGACGAGATGGGTGTGGCAGTCGACGAGGCCGGGCGTGATCCAGCGTCCGCCGCAGTCGATCCGTTCGGCCGCATCGGCATCCGCCGAAAAATCGGCCTGCGCACCGGCATAAACGATACGGCCGCCGCGCGCGGCGATCAGGCCCCGCTCGATCTCGCCAAGATCGGGCCGGTCGGCCCGCATCGTGGCAAGCCGGGCATTGTGCCAGATCCGGTCGAAGCGCTCTGCCATGCAACGGTCCCTTCGCGTGGGATGCTTGACTTATATGTCTAGACATATAATCGTGGGACCGTTCTGTCCAGCCGGCGTGTAATCATGACCCGACTGCATTTCGCCTCCGCGCTTCTGCCCTCGGGCTGGGCCAATGACGTGCAGGTGGTGATCACCGCCGGCGCGATCGCGGCGGTGTCCGCGGGTGTGCAGCCGGCCGCCGGCGACGAGCGCCACGGAATTGCGCTTCCAGGATTGGCGAGCCTGCACAGCCACGCGTTCCAGCGCGGCATGGCGGGCCTCGCCGAGCTGCGCGGCAATTCCACCGACACGTTCTGGACCTGGCGCGAGACGATGTATCGCTTCGCCCTCGCAATGACGCCGGATGACGTTGCCGCCGTCGCGACACTTCTCTATGTCGAGATGCTTGAGCAGGGATTTACCCGCGTCGGCGAATTCCATTATCTGCATCATGATCGCGACGGCTCGCACTATTCCGATCCCGCCGAGACGGCCGCGCGCATCGCGCAGGCTGCCGAAGCCTCCGGCATTGCCCTGACGCTGCTGCCGAGTTTCTATGCGCGCGGCTCCTTCGGCGGCGCGGCGCCTCATGACGGCCAACGCCGCTTCATCTGCTCGGTCGATCAGTTCGCGGCATTGATAGCTGCGTCGCGTAAGGCGATCAGCGCATTGCCCGACGCCAATATCGGCATCGCGCCGCACAGCCTGCGCGCGGTGACGCCTGACGAGCTCGCGGCGGTCATTCCGCTTGCCGACGGCGGGCCGGTGCATATCCACGCCGCCGAGCAGGTGAAGGAAGTCGAGGACTGCCTCGCCTGGTCGGGACGGCGCCCGGTGCAATGGCTGCTGGAGCACGTTCCCGTCGATCGGCGGTGGTGCCTTATCCACGCGACCCACACGACGGATGAGGAAGTCGCCGCGTTCGCGAAGACCGGCGCGGTAGCAGGCCTCTGCCCTGTCACCGAAGCGAGTCTCGGCGATGGCACCTTCCCGGCGCGCGAATTTCTCGCTGCGGGCGGCGCGTTTGGTGTCGGCACAGATTCAAATGTGCTCGTCGGCGTCGCCGACGAATTGCGCCAGCTCGAATATGGCCAGCGGCTGAAGCATCGCGAGCGCAACGTGCTCTCCAGCGGCGCGGGCCGTTCCACCGGTCGCACATTATTCGACCATGCTCTTGCAGGCGGCGCGCAAGCGCTGGCGCAGCCGACAGTCGGCCTCGCCGCGGGCGCGCGCGCCGACATCGTCACGCTCGACACGGCACATCCTTCGCTATCG
The DNA here is from genome assembly GCF_900094605.1 of Bradyrhizobium shewense. Classification (GTDB taxonomy): domain Bacteria; phylum Pseudomonadota; class Alphaproteobacteria; order Rhizobiales; family Xanthobacteraceae; genus Bradyrhizobium; species Bradyrhizobium shewense. The sequence continues at coordinate 23,719 of NZ_FMAI01000014.1, forward strand.
GGGCGCGCCGGCGACGCAGCCATCGACGGTTGGATCTTTGCCGCGAGCAGTGGCGCGATCGATTGCGTCTGGGCCGGCGGCCACAAGGTCGTCGAAGGCGGCCGGCACAAGTTGCGTCAGGCGGCGCGCGAGCGCTTCAACGCTGCGGTGCGGAGGCTCGTCGCATGAGTCTCGCGACCGATGCCGCCGACAAGCCGACGCTCTATAAGCGCATCCGCGCCGACATCGAGACGCGCATCCTGACCGGCGAATGGCCGCCCGGGCATCGCATTCCGTTCGAGCACGAGCTGGTGGCCCGTTACGGCTGCTCGCGCATGACGGTGAACAAGGCGCTGTCGGAGCTCGCGCAGGCCGATTTGATCGAGCGGCGGCGGCGGGCCGGTTCTTTTGTGCGCCGGCCGCAGCATCAGTCGGCGGTGCTCAAGATCGCCGACATCCGCGCCGAGATCACCGCACTGGGGCGCGGCTACGGCTACGAGTTGATCGGTCGCAAGCTGCGGGCTGCGACTGCCGCCGACCGTGACCGTCTCGGCGTGAAAAAGGCCGGCAAGGTGGTCGCGATCAGCTGCCGGCACAGCGCCGACAAAGTGCCTTTTGCGGTCGAGGACAGGCTGATTGACCTGTCCTCGGTGCCGGAGGCCGCAACCGCGGATTTCGCGCGCGAACCGCCGGGGTCGTGGCTGCTTCATCATGTCCCGTGGACGGAGGCCGAGCACACCATCAGCGCCATCGTCGCCGACGATCGCACGGCGGATGCGCTCGCGATCGCCGTCGGCGCGCCCTGCCTCGTGATCGACCGCTACACCTGGCGCAGCGCACGCACCATCACCGCCGTGCGCCTGCTCTATCCCGGTGACTCTCACCGCCTTGTCGCGCGATTCAAGGGAGGCTGAGAGGATATGTCGGCACAAATCGTGCAGCGCTTCGGGCAACGGTCCATCCGGACCGACAATGATCAACAGGACGTCAATCCATCGATCGGCAAGAGGACGACAATCATGCGTAGTTCGACGATATTTGCGACAATCATTGCTCTTTCGGCCGCCACTCCCGTGCTCGCCGACGACGTCAAGGTCGGAATCGGCATCTCCGGATGGACCGGCTTCGCGCCGCTGACGCTGGCGAAGGAGGCTGGCATCTTCAAGAAGAACGGCCTCGACGTCACCATCAAGAAGATTCCGCAGAAGGACCGCCACCTCGCGATCGCGTCCGGCGACATCCAGTGCGCGGCGACCACGGTCGAGACCTGGATCTCCTGGAACGCCAATGGCGTTGCGACCAAGCAGATCTTCCAGCTCGACAAGAGCTTTGGCGCCGACGGCATGGCCGTGCGCAACGATGTCGCCGCGATCAAGGACCTGAAGGGCAAGACCGTCGCCGCCTCCGCGCCCGGCACCTCGCCTTATTTCGCGCTGGCCTGGATGCTCAAGAAGAACGGTCTCACGGTGAAGGACGTCACCGTCGTCAACCTCGAGCCGGCCGCGGCTGCGCAGGCCTTCGTCTCCGGCCAGAACGATGCGGCGATGACCTATGAGCCGTATCTGTCGACGGTGCGCGCCGCCCCCGACAAGGGCAAGATCATCGCCACGACGCTCGATTATCCGATGGTCATGGACACCTTCGGCTGCACGCCGAAATTCCTGACGGAGAACCCGAAGGCCGCCAAGGCGCTTGCCGACAGCTATTTCGAGGCGCTCGACATGATCGCCAAGGACCAGGCCAAGGCCTACGAGATCATGGGCGCGGACGTGAAGCAAAGCGGCGAGCAATTCGGCAACTCGGCGAAATATCTGCGCTGGCAGGACAAGGCCGCGAACCAGAAGTTCTTCGCCGGCGACTTCCTGACCTTCAACAAGGAGGCTGCCGACCTGCTGCTCGAGATCGGCATCATCAAGGCCGCGCCGAAGGTCGAGGATCTCTTCGACGCCAGCTTCATCAAGTAGCTTCTTCTAGCGCTGCCGGTCCCGTCTTGCGGCGGGGCCGGCATTTCTCTTCATCGCCCGGATAGACAGTTTGATGCGTCCCCTGGACCCTGTTACATCGAAGCAGCGCGTGGCCTACGGCCTTGCGTTCTTCGTGGTGTTCGTTGCCCTCTGGTCGTGGGCGACCTTTGGCGGCTATGTGTCGAAGACCTTTCTCGCCAACCCGCTCACCATGGTGCAGGAAGGTTATGACCTCCTCGCCAAGCAGGGCTTCATCTACGACATCGGCATGACCATCTGGCGCGTCGTCGGCGGCTTTGCGCTGGCGGCGATCATCGCAGTGCCGCTCGGCGTGCTCATGGGCGCCTACAAGCCGGTCGAGGCGTTCCTCGAGCCGTTCGTCTCCTTCGCGCGCTATCTGCCCGCGTCCGCCTTCATTCCGCTGCTGATCCTGTGGGCCGGCATCGGCGAGCTGCAGAAGCTGCTCGTCATCTTCATCGGCTCGGTATTCCAGGTCATCCTGATGATCGCCGTGACCGTCGGCGCAACGCGGCGCGATCTGGTCGAGGCAGCCTATACACTCGGCGCCAAGGACCGCGGCATCATCCGCCGCGTGCTGCTGCCCTCCTCCGCACCCGAGATCGCGGAAATCCTGCGGCTGGTGCTGGGCTGGGCCTGGACCTATGTCATCGTTGCCGAGCTGATCGGCTCGTCCTCGGGCATCGGTCACATGATCACCGACAGCCAGGCGCTGCTCAACACCGGACAGATCATCTTCGGCATCATCGTGATCGGGCTGATCGGCCTCCTCTCCGACTTCATGTTCAAGGCGTTCAACGCCTGGCTGTTTCCGTGGAGGCTCGCATGACGATCCTCAAGGTCGAGCAGGTCTCGCGCACCTTCCCCGCTCGCCACGGCAACGCACCGACCAAGGCGCTGGAGCCGACCGATCTCGTGATCGGCAACAACGACTTCGTCACCATCCTCGGCCCCTCCGGCTGCGGCAAGTCCACGCTGCTGCGCATCGTTGCGGGGCTCGATCGTCCGACCAGCGGGCGGGTCACGCTCGACGGGCGCGAGGTCACCGGCCCCGGCGCGGATCGCGGCATGGTGTTCCAGTCCTACACGCTGTTTCCCTGGCTCACCGTGCGCGAGAACATCGCCTTCGGCCTGCGCGAGCGCGGCGTGTCCGAGGCGGAGCGCAACAAGATCGCCGACGCCTTCATCCGCCAGGTCGGCCTGTCCGGCTTCGAGAATCATTGGCCGAAGCAGCTCTCCGGCGGCATGCAGCAGCGCACCGCGATTGCGCGTGCGCTCGCCAATGATCCAAAAATCCTGCTGCTCGACGAGCCGTTCGGCGCGCTGGACAACCAGACCCGCGCATTGATGCAGGAGATGTTGCTCGGGATCTGGGAGCGCGACCAGAAAACCGTGCTGTTCGTGACCCACGACATCGAGGAAGCCATCTTCCTCGGCAGCCGCGTCATCGTCATGAGCGCGCGCCCCGGCCGCATCAAGGCCGAGATCACAGTGGACCTCCCGCATCCGCGCTCCTACAAGATCAAGACCACGCCGGAATTCGTCCAGCTCAAGGAACGACTGGTCGAGGAGATCCGCACCGAGGCGCTGAAGGTTACTGAGCATGCCTGACAATCGTCCTTCCGCCGACGGCGCACGCGTCCTCGCCGATCTCAATGCGCTCCGCGCCATCGGCGCCTACAAGACCGGCGTGCACAAGCCGACCTTCTCCGAGCCGCACAAGCTCTCGCTCGACTGGCTGGTGCGCAAGCTGCCCGGCGCCGGCCTCGCCGCTTCGATCGACGGGATCGGCAACGTCTTCGGCACCAGCGCAACGCCAGGACTGAAACTTCTGGCGGGCTCGCATCTGGAGAGCCAGAACTACGCCGGCTGGCTCGATGGCCCGCTCGGCATCGTCTATGCGCTCGAGGCGGCGCGCGTGCTCAATGCCGATCCGACCGTCAAAGGCGCGGTCGAAGTTGCCGCCTGGTGCGACGAGGAAGGTCATTTCGGCAGCTTCCTCGGCTCGCGCTCCTATGTCGGCCAGGTGGCCGAAGCCGAGATCGACGCCGCGCGCGACCGCACCAGCGGCCGCACCATGCGCGATGCGCTCGCCGAGATGGGGCTTGCGGGCCGTCCACGCGTCGGCGTCGAGCCGGGCCGCCACGTCGGATATCTTGAGGCGCATATCGAACAGGGCGACACGCTCGAAAGCGGCAAGCTTGCGATCGGCGTCGTCACCTCCATCGTCGGCATCTGGCAGTACCGTATCAATTTCACCGGCGAGCAGAATCACGCCGGCACTACGCGCATGGCCGTGCGCAAGGATGCGGGGCTGGCGCTGGCCAAATTCTGCGTCGCGATCGACCAGCGTTTTCCTGATACCTGCGGTCCGCGCACGGTCTGGACCACCGGGCGCATCACGCTCGATCCCGGCGCGCCAAGCATCATTCCGGGCGGCGCCGAGATGCTATTCCAGATCCGCGACGACGATCCGGCCGTCATTGCGCGGCTGGAGCAGTTGCTGCGGACCATGGCGGACGAGGCCAGCGCGAACGGTCCCTGCAGCGTCACCGTCGAGAAAATCCGCACCGGCGCGCCCGCCATGATGAATCCCGGCTTTCAGGACGCAATCGAAGCCGCGAGCAAGGCGCTGGCCGGTGGACGATCCATCCGCATGCCCAGCGGCGCCGGCCACGACGCGCAGATGCTGGCAACCGTCATGCCCGCGGCCATGCTGTTCGTGCCGTCGATCGGCGGCATCAGCCATCACTGGACCGAAAACACCGCCGACGCCGACATCGTCACCGGCGCGGAGGTATACGTTGACGCCTGCCGGCGGATCCTTGCGGGTTAGAACGAGCCAGGAAGGCGCTGCGTCGGGGCACGAGAGCGGAGTTATGACGCCCGCCCTCTCCACCGTCATTGCGAGCGAAGCGAAGCAATCCAGAGTCTCTCCACTGAGAGATTCTGGATTGCTTCGTCGCAAGCGCTCCTCGCAATGACGGAGTATGAGGTGACGGCTTGGTTCTCCAAGCGACGCCGTCATTCCCCGCGAAAGCGGGGAATCCAGTACGCCGCGGCTTCTCGATTCCGTCACAACTGCCTCTGGAATACTGGATCGCCCGCCTTCGCGGGCGATGACAGCGTGTGTGTGTGTGTGCCGCAGACATGCCTTCGCGTCCTCGCGGCGCATTTCGCCCGAGCTTTGCTTCATCTCGCTACCCTCATAGCCAAGAGGGCGCAGGGAAGGCCGGGTGCCGGCTCGCACCCGCGGTCCGCTGCGCGAAATGCACACGCAGGAAGAACCGCACAGCAGCATACAGGTGGTGCCGATCACTCGGCCTTCCCTGCGCGGTGGTCGGACGGCTTATGCCGTGATCTCCCGGGAGCCGACCATTCCTTCTGGCCTCCCTCGCCCCGCGAATTGGATGATGCAGTCTGCCCGGTTGGGTTCGCTCGCATCTCCGCAGATGCTTGACCGTAGCAACGACGGCCAGGACCACACGGTTTTGCCGTACGCACGGCCCGCCATTTCGCCGCAGTATTCCCAGCCCTGTCGACGAAGCCGGAAACTTACAGACGAGACGAAGCCTAGCAGCGCCGCTCGTCCGCACGCGGTTACGGACTCACAGGGACTACCCGCCCTGCCCGCACCTCTCATGCCGACGCTGCCGCGTCCACCGCAAGCCCGGTTCGCGATAGTGACGACACATGATCGCCCCTCTTGGTGAGCCGGGATGCGCGATACATACGCCGAAACCGAATTTCGGTAAAGTGGAATATTTTAAGCAAGGTGGATTGACAGCGGGCGACACAGGCCCTCCCCCGCTCCGTCATCCTGAGGTGCGAGTGGCGCGATGCGCGCAGCATCGCGCCGGGAGCCTCGAAGGATGAACGGCCACAGCCGGGCCGTCGCCCTTCGAGGCTCGCCGAAGGGGCGAGCACCTCAGGGTGACGGTATGGAGACGGCCGCGCGCGTTGCGAATCTGCACCGGTTCCAATGATTGAACGCAACGACCGAAGCGCCTCTGCGGCCGCGGCACCTCATGCGCGCTACAGACATAAAGTCGCGACAATCGTCGGGCTTGTCGATCGTCCTGCCTGCTCTCCCGGAGTTTCCATGTCTTCCGCCGACCGGCCTTCGACCCGCCTTGCGACCCGGCTTGCCTTTCTCGTCGCGGGTTTCGGCATCTCGTGCTGGGCGCCGCTGGTGCCGTTCGCGAAGACGCGGCTCGGCGTCGATGACGGCGTGCTCGGACTGCTGCTGCTCAGCCTCGGCATCGGCTCGGTCATCGCGATGCTGGTGACCGGAATCGTGAGCGCGCGCTACGGCAGCAGGCCGATCATCATTGCGGGCGGGTTCGGGCTGGCGCTGGTCCTGCCCCTGCTCGCGATTGCGGCTACGCCCGCAACGCTGGCTCTGGCGCTTTTCGCATTCGGCGCCGCGCTCGGCTCGATCGACGTTGCCATGAACATCCACGCCGTGGAGGTGGAGCGCGCCGCGCACCGCCCGCTGATGTCCGGCTTCCACGCCCTGTTCAGCATCGGGGGTTTCGCCGGATCCGCGCTGATGACGGCGCTGCTCTCGCTGCAATTCGGAACGCTCGCCTGCACGCTGATCTGCTCCGTCATGATGCTGATCGCGATGGTCGCGACCTCGCCGCGCCTGCTTCGCTCGGTGCAGGTGCAGGAGGGCCCGCTGTTCGTGCTGCCGCACGGATCGGTGCTGCTGCTCGCGCTGCTCGGCGCCATCACCTTCCTGGTCGAAGGTGCGATGCTCGATTGGGGCGCCCTGCTCGTCATCGGCGCAGGTCTCGTCACCGAGGCGCAAGGCGGCGCCGGCTATATCGTGTTCTCGATCGCGATGACTGCGGGCCGGCTCGGCGGCGACGCCGTCGTCGCGCGGATCGGCGACCGCACGACGTTGCTTTGGGGCAGCCTCATCGCGATCGCCGGTTTCGTGGTCCTGCTCACGGCGCCCATTGCAGCGGTCGCCATCGGCGGATTCCTGCTGATCGGGCTCGGCGCGTCGAATCTCGTGCCGGTGCTGTTCCGCCGGGCGGCGCGGCAGACGGTGATGCCCACGGGGCTTGCGGTCGCGGCGATCACGACCGCGGGCTACGCAGGAATCCTCATCGGCCCCGCCGGCGTCGGCTTCGTCGCACGTTTTGGCGGATTGCCCATGGCGTTCTGGTTGCTGGCTGCGCTGATGGGTCTGGTCACGCTGACGGCACACATCGTCACAAAGGACCCGGGTAAGACCACGGCGACCTAACCCCTTCCATTTCCAGCATGATTGAGGCGGAGCCGAAGCCGACCCAAGCCATCTGCGCAGGTCTGCCAGCCATGCTGCTTTCGGCCAGTTTACTGGACGCCTCGTTCTGCTAGACCAGAACAAAATACCTTTTGACTCCCGTTGCGGGGGCAATGGCACGTGCCAGCTCACAATAACAACCAAGACTCGGCCATTTCATTCGGGCCATTTCGGCTGTTTCCCAAGTCCCGGCTCCTGGAGAAGGAAGGGGAGCCGCTTCATGTCGGCGGCCGCGCGCTCGATATTCTCATCCTGCTTGCCGAGCGCCCCGGAGAAGTCATCGACAAGAGAGAGCTGGTCAAGCGCATCTGGGCCGAGGTGAATGTCGACGAGGGCAGTCTGCGCTTCCATGTCGCAGCGTTGCGCAAGGTGCTCGGCGATACCGGCAAATCGGCCCGTTATGTCCTCAATGTACCCGGCCGTGGCTATTGCTTTGTCGCCCCGTTCGTTCAAGCGCCCTCGCAGGTCGCGCCAGCCGCCGCCGAAATCATTCCTCCCCGCTCCCTGCCCGCCCAGCTTGCGAAGATGGTCGGACGCGAGGAGGTCATCGAGAAGATTTCGAACGGCCTGACGCTCTATCGCTTCATGACCCTGGTCGGTCCCGGCGGCATCGGCAAGACCGCCGTCGCCGTCACGGTCGGGCATCGGCGCTCGGCGGATTTCGACGGCCGCGTCTTCTTCGTCGATTTCGGTCCGCTGCGGGATGCGAGCCATGTCCCAACCAGCATCGCCTCCGTCCTCGGACTGACCGTCAGCGCGGAGGATCCGACGCCGGCCATTCTGACATTTCTGAAGACCGGACCGGCCCTGCTGATCTTCGACAGTTGCGAGCATGTGCTGGATACCCTGGCGCCTCTCGTTGAGCGCATCGTTCGCGAAGCGCCGCAGCTTCGGGTTCTCGCCACCAGCCGCGAGTCGTTCCGGAGCGAAGGCGAGCGGATCTTCCGGCTGTTTCCGCTGGATTGTCCGCCCGAGCGCGAGGGCCTCGACGTCGCCGCGGTTCTCGCCTACCCGGCGGCCCAGCTCTTCGTCGAGCGCATCGCACAGAGCTCCGGGCCGTTCCAGCTCAGCGCGGAAGAGGCGCCGCTTGTCGCCAGCATCTGCCGGCGCCTCGATGGCATTGCGCTGGCGATCGAACTCGCGGCGGGCCGCGTCAATGCGTATGGCATCGCAGGCACCGCCTCCCTGCTCGACAGCCGCTTCTCGCTGCAATGGCGCGGACGGCGCACCGCCGTCCCGCGGCACCAGACGCTCGCCGCCGCCCTCGACTGGAGCTACGACCTGCTGCCTCCGGCGGAAAGCGCCACCTTGCGACGATTGTCGGTGTTCGCAGGGCCGTTCGCGCCGGAGGCGGCCGCCGCGGTCGCGTCCGGCGACGGCCTCAGCACCTCGGAGACGCTGGAGGCGATCGACAGCCTGGTCACCAAATCGCTGATCTCGCCATCCGGCTCGCGGGCGCTACGCTATCGCCTGCTCGACACCACGCGCACCTACGCGCTCGGGAAACTGAACGAGCTCGGCGAAGCCAGGCAGTTCGCGCGGCGCCATGCGGAGCACTTTCGCGATTGCTTCGAGCGCGCGGGGGCGGACACGTCGACGCCGCTGCCCGAATGGCTCGGCACCTATGGTGGGGAGCTCGACAATGTGCGCGCGGCGCTGGACTGGGCCTTCGCGCCCGACGGCGACACCAGGCTCGGCATTGCGCTGACGGCGGCAGCGGTCACCCTGTGGGTGCGTCTGTCGCTGTTCGCCGAATGCCGCGAGCGCAGCAGAACGGCACTGGCGGCGCTTGGAGACGACGGCGACAACGACCGCATCCGCATGCAGCTCCTGTCGGCACTCGGTTGGTCGCTGATGTATGGCGAGGGCCGCGCGCGCGAGGCGCGCCCGATCCTCGAGACGACGCTCGAGCTGGCTGAGAGCCTCGACGACAAGGACTTCCGGCTGCGGGCGCTCTGGGGCCTGTGCATCGACCAGTTCAACAACGGGCAATTCGGCAAGGCCCGCGGGCTCGCCGAGCGCTTTGCGAACGCGGCTGCGAATTCGCCCGACAGCACCGATCTTATGCTGGGCGACCGCCTGATGGCTGTCGCGTTGCATTATCTCGGGGACCAGGACGACGCGCGGCAGCGTATCGATCGGGTGAACGCCTCGCTGCATGTGCTGGTGGAGAAGCCAAAAATCTTCCCGCTCGATCTCAGGATATCGACGCAATATTTCCGGGCCCGCATCCTGTGGCTTCAGGGCCTCGCCGACCAAGCCCAGGCGCTCGCCGCCAAGAACATCGAGGAAGGCCGCGCCAACGGCCATGCGCTGACCTTCTGCAGCGTGCTGGGACAGGCCGTCTGCCCGATCGCGTTCTGGTCCGGCGATTTCGATGCCGCCGAGCGCCACGGCGCCGAGCTGCTCGAACACACCGAGCGCCACGGAATCCGGTTGTGGGGCCTATGGGCACGCGCCTTCAACGCCGCGGTCGTGGCCAGGCGCGGCGACATCGCCACCGGCCTGCCGCTCCTGCGCGAAGAGCTCAACCGCGCCGGCGATGCGCGCTTCCTGCCGCGCTTTCTCCCGCTGCTCGGCGAGCTCGCCGCGTGCTTCCTCGAAGCCGACCAGGTCGACCGTGGCCTCGACGTGATCGAAGACGTCCTGACCCGTTGCAACGACCGGCAGGAGCGCTGGTATCTGCCGGAGCTGCTCCGCATCAAGGGAGAATTGATGCTCAGAAGCGCGCGGCATTCGGAGCAGGCCGAGGCGCACTTTCGCGAGGCCATCGACATTGCCGTCGAGCAGGGCGCGCGCTTCTGGGAGCTCCGCTGCGCGACCAGCCTCGCGCGCGCCATGATCGGAGCCGGCCGGGGCGCGGAAGCTCGGGCGCTTCTCGACAACGTCTGCGGGACGTTTACCGAAGGCTCCGATATCGCCGACATGCGCATGGCCCGCGATCTGATCGCGCGATCGCGGGCCTGACGGCGCGGCGTCTTGATCTAGCCTCCGACGGCAGCGGCGCGGCGCGGCAGCTTCCAGCCGGGCCGGATGAAGTGGCAGGTGTAGCCGTCGGGATAACGTTCGAGATAGTCCTGATGCTCGGGCTCGGCCTCCCAGAACTCTCCTGCGGGCGCGACCTCGGTCACCACCTTGCCGGGCCACAGGCCCGACGCCTCGACGTCGGCAATGGTGTCTTCGGCGATCTGCTTCTGCTCATCGCTCGCATAGAAGATCGCGGAGCGATAGCTGGTGCCCCGATCATTGCCCTGGCGATCGAGCGTGGTGGGATCGTGGATCTGGAAGAAGAACTCGAGCATGGTCCGGTAGCTGGTCTTGGCGGGATCGAACATGATCTCGATCGCCTCGGCGTGGCCTTCGTGGTTGCGGTAGGTCGCGTTTTTCACCTTGCCGCCGGTGTAGCCGACGCGTGTCGAAATCACGCCTGGTTGCTTGCGGATCAGATCCTGCATGCCCCAGAAGCAGCCTCCGGCCAAAACTGCGCGTTCCGTCGTCATTTGATGCTCCTTGGTTTCGTCGAGATGCTTACCTTTGCTCTGCAACTGCACGCAAGCGCGGGTCATCCTTGTCGTCGTGGTATTCGAGGCCCAGCGGCCCGATCGCGCTCACCTGCGTAACGTACTCGCCGGACTTCGCCCAATGGAAATGCCAGGTCTCGCCAGGCAGCACGATAACACTGCCCGGCGGATAGGCTCTGACTTTATCGCCATCAAAACTCTCGCCAAGCCCGATGTAGAACACGCCCGACATGACCGTGTAGATGCGGTCCTCCGGATGCTTGTGCGGCATCAGCCTGGTGCCGCCGGGCACCTTGACCCGGACCACGTAAGGCCCGGGCTCGGCGGGATGTCCCACCATGACGGCCAACCGCGCGCCCGGCGGGAATGCCGGGAAGGGCTGCCATGCGATATCCTCGGGCAGGATCGCCCGGAACCTGTCCTCATCCGGCTGATGTTGGCGAAACGGATTTTGGCGAGACGGATTTTGGCGAGACATGGCAGCACTCCCAGCGTTCATTCAGCCCAGCTTGGCGTCAAGCGTGATCGCGGCGTTGAGCACCTTCGACACCGGGCAGTTCTTCTCGGCCTCGCCGGCGATCTTGGCAAAACCGGCGTCGTCGAGGTTCGGCACCTTGGCGCGCAAGGTCAACGCGGACTTGCTGATCTTGAAGCCCTTGCCTTCGGGCTCCAGGGTCACGGCGGCTTCGGTCGAAAGCTCGTCCGGCGTGAAACCTGCCATCTGAAGACCAAAGGCCAGCGCCATCGTAAAACAGCCGGCATGGGCCGCAGCGATCAACTCCTCGGGATTGGTGCCCTTCTCGTTCTCGAAGCGCGTCTTGAATGAATAGGGCGTTTCACTGAGCACGCCGGATTCGCTCGAGAGCTGACCGTTGCCGTCGCGGCCCGTGCCCTTCCAAACTGCTTTTGCCTTGCGGATCATCTCAATTCTCCTCGATTGTTTTTGCGCACCAGCGCTCTGTACCGGTGGAAGGCGGCATCGGCGTGACCGCCTGCCGCCGCTCCAACCGGCCGAGCGTCGCAACGGTTCCGTTAGCTGCCGATCTGTCCAACGTGGAAGCCGAGCCGGTTCTCGACGTCCCCGGAGCGGTGGAAACCGCGCGCCATCAGCGCCTTGATCCTGGTCTGGCTCGCGGGGCGACCGAGCGAGGCCAGGAACGCGTCCCACTCCGGCTTGATTTCGGCGTCCGGCGGCAGGCTTGCGACATCGACAAGACGCTTGGTCTGGGCGATCGCCTCCTTGTCGAACGAGGCGATGCGCATCGCGAGTGCCTCGACGAAACCATCGAGCTCGGCATCCGGCAACGACCGGTTGACGTAACCGTAGCGTTCGGCGAGATCGCCATGGATGTCGTCGGCGCCGAGCAGCACTTCGAGCGCACGGCCGCGGCCCATCAGGCGCGGCAGCCGCGCCATCGGCCCGCCACCGGGCACGAGGCCCGCGCCGACCTCCCATTGCGACAGGATCGCCTTCTCGCGGCTGGCAAAGCGCATGTCGCTCGCGAGCGCGAGCTCGCTGCCGACGCCGGTCGCGCGGCCCCGGATCGCGGCAATGGAGACGACCGGCGCGCGGCTGAGGCGCACCAGCATGTCGGGCAGCGCCTCGAGGCCGGTCGGTCCGCGCGGGACACGAAGCGAGTCCTCCAGCGGCGCGAGGAAGTCGTAATGGGTGATGAAGAAGCCTTCGACGGCACTGTCGAACACCACGACCTTCACGTCCGGATCCGTCTCGATCCTGGTGACGATGTCGCCCAGCACCGGCAACTGCTTCGGGCCGAAAATATTCACCGGCGGCATGTCGAAGGTGACACGCCAGTAGGACGGCAGGCGGCGCTCGAGGTGGATCTGCTCGGTCGTGAAGGTGGGTTCGGGACGGTTCATTGCTTGCACTCCTGATGTATGGGTTCGCATCTCAGATCGATTGCCGCAGCGGACGGAACGCGGTGCGCACTTCCGCGGAGAACAGCGCCGGCTGCTCCCAGGCCGCGAAGTGTCCGCCCTCGTCGAGACGGTTGTAGTGGATCAGCTTGGGATAGGCCTTCTCGGCCCAGCTCCGCGGCGCGGCGTAGATCTCGTCCGGAAAGACGCTGACGGCGACCGGGATCTTGATGTGCTTGGGCGCGAAGAACACCAGCTTGTTCTCCCAGTACAGCCGCGCCGACGACACCGCGGTGTTGGTGAGCCAATAGAGCGTGATGTTGTCGACCACATCGTCGCGCGACAGCCCTTCCGTCCGGCCATCGAACACGCGCGCGATCATCGCGGCGCTGCGCGCATCGTGATCGAGCATCCAGGACGCGAGGCCCGCGGGCGAATCCACGAGGCCATTGAGCGTCTGCGGCCGGTTCGACATCTCGATCGCGTAGCCGAGACCGTGCTTGTAGAAATCATCGAGCTGGTCGTAGGCAAGGCGCTCGTCCGCCGGGAGGTTCGCCGGGCGCGTTCCGCCGGGTTGAAGCGCCTTGGCGATGTCGTCGGGGACGGCCGCGGGCATGTTGGTGTGGATGCCGAGCAATTCCGGCGGCGCGATCAGCGCCATCTGCTCCGTCACGGCATTGCCCCAATCGCCGCCTTGCGCGACATAGCGGTTGTAGCCGAGCCGCTTCATCAGCACGATCCAGGCCCGCGCGATGCGCTGGGGGTCCCAGCCGAGCACCGTCGGCTTGCCCGAGAAGCCGTGGCCGGGGAGCGAGGGAATCACAAGGTCGAACGCGTCCGCGGCCCTGGCGCCGTGCGCGGTCGGATCGGTGAGCGGACCGACGATCTTCATCTGCTCGATGATCGAACCGGGCCAGCCATGCGTGACGATCATCGGCAGTGCATTCTCGTGCCGCGAGCGGACGTGAATGAAGTGAATGTCGACGCCGTCGATTTCGGTGACGAATTGCGGCAAGGCGTTCAATCGCGCTTCCACCTTGCGCCAGTCGTAGTCGCTCTGCCAGTAGCGCACGAGCTGTTGCAACGTCGTCAGCTGCACGCCCTGCGATTGATCGGTGACGATCTCGCGATCCGGCCAGCGCGTTGCAGCCAGGCGCCGGCGCAGGTCGAGCAGATCCTGCTCGGGCACGCTGATCTGGAAGGGGCGGATGGCGCCGCCTGCGGTAGCCTTGGCCGGATGCAGCGGCAACAGGCTCGATACGCTGGCGGCAACCGCGGTCATCGCGGCCTGGCTCAGCAATTGACGGCGGTCGGGATTGAGGCTCTCAGTTCGTGCGTGCGCGGTCACGTTGGATCTCCCTTGCTTTGGTCGGCGACGTTGACCGAGTTCAAAATCAACGCGTCGGTTGGTGTGCAGAGAGATTGGCGCAGGCCCCGGCAATTTGCTCGTTATGGAGTGTTAGCCTGCGTTAGCCGTTGCGAGTCCGGTCGCTGCAAGAGAGCGATGACATCCGCGCAATACGACACCGCGCGCGACGACCAAGTCATCGCGCGCCGTGTCGGCCAGGATCGGAAGATGCCTTTCGTTGCAACTCAAGACGGCAGCGGCTGGCCGGCCTGCTCGCGGACGATGTAGTCGGCGTACCAGTCCCGCCAGTTGTCGTCGTGTCCGCCAGTCCGCGCCTCATGCTCGCCATGGGCCAGCGCCGCGCGACGCAGCGCTGCGGCCAGATCGGTCGCTGAGGCGAATGTCGTGCCGTCGCCTGCGATGCGTCCGGGCAATCGTGTCGTGACTTCCTGGAACAGCCAGCCATTGCCGTCGGGATCGCTGAACGCGGCGAATGAAGCATAGCTGCCGCGCTTCGGGTCAGCACCGCTGACTCGAACGCTGCCGAACAGATAGGGCTCGTCAGGCCCGGCATGAACGTCGCCGGCACCGTGAAATGCCTCGCTGACTTCGACACCGCGGTCGAGCAGGACCTGTCGTGCCGCCTCGAGATCGGAGACGACCAGATACAGGCCTCGCGCCGAGCCGGGCGCTGCGGCCGTGACGTTCGTGCCGAAGATCACCGAACAGGCCGAGCCCGGCGGCGTGAACTGGATCACGCGCCAGTCGTCGCCTGACGTGAAATCGGCGTCCAGTCGCCAGCCGAGACGCGTGTAGAACGCCTTGGCGCGGTCGACATCGGACACCGGAATCACGAGGACCTCGAGCTTCAAATCAACTCCGCGAGATTTCGAGGGCTTGGTTTCAGCTTCGCGATTCATCTCGATCACAGCCATGTCCAACTCCTTGTTTCAAGCCGCGGGTCCGGGATCGACACCCGCTCTCAACGTCAGGACTATCGCGCAAACAACAGACCTTTGCCCGTTATGGCGTGTTAGGGTCCGCTAGCCGTTGTGAGGGAGGGTCACGCCGCAGCGATCGGCATCACGATGGTGACCCGCGTGCCGCCCTCCCCCGCCTCGCCCTGCAGCCGCGCATGGATGCTGCGTGCGAGCCCTTCGAGAATCCGGCTGCCGGTGCCCTGGAGCGGACCGGTCGCGCCGATGCCGTTGTCGGCCACCGTGCAGAGCCAGGCGCCGTCGCGCCGGGCCATGCCGATGCGGATCAGCGCACCATTCTTGTTCGGGAAAGCATGCTTTGCCGCATTCGTGACCAGCTCCGTCAGCATCAGCGCGAGCCGATGACACTGCGCCGCCGGCAATGTGCCGCTTTCGATCGCAGCCTCGCAGCGGATACCTGCCGGTTCCAGCACAGCCTCGGAGATCGCCTCGCACAGGCTTTCGAAGAATGCCGCTGCGGAGACGAACGGCAGATCGTCATGATCGGACAGAAGTTGATAGAGCCTGCCGAAGGCGACGATGCGCCGCTCGAGCCGGTCCACCGCCAGCGACATAACGCCTCTGCCCGCGCGCGTGAAATCGCGACGGACTGACGCACCCAGCAGGGTCAGCGTGTTCTTCATGCGATGGTGGGATTCCCGCAGCACGAGCTCCCAATCACGCGACTGATCATCGAGACCAGGTACAAATTGAGATCGAACGACATGGTCGTTCGGCCGAGCGCCGATCGCGGACATCATAGCCTCCCGTTGAAAATTGCGTCTAACTCGAAGGGCATACTGGATGCTGTTTGCGCCCGTTGCTCGTTAGACGTTGCAAGATTCTGTTATGATCACCGTCGCGCGACGAGTGAGATCCAGATCCGCCATCGCGGCCGGCGCATTGCCGAGATGTCCCGATCGCTCAGACCACTCGCGTTTAAGTTAGATTTGCGACGCTCCTCGCGTGATCGGCGATTGCGATGATCGCCACGCGATTTCGCCACTTTCGGCCAGTGTACTGGACGTCTCGTTCTGTTAGACCAAGACTGCACTTCAGCATTGTCACTGGAATAATTGGCCCGTGCCGGACACTAACGAGCAAGATTCGGTCATTGCCTTCGGGCCATTTCGCTTGTTCACGAAGTCGCGGCTGCTCGAGAAGGACGGCGCTCCGCTTCACCTCGGCGGCCGTGCGCTCGACATCCTCATTTTTCTCGCCGAGCGTGCGGGTGAGGTCGTCGACAAGCGGGAGCTGATCAAGCGCATCTGGGCCGACGTGAATGTCGACGAAGGCAGCCTGCGTTTCCACATCACGACGTTGCGCAAGGCTTTGAACGACAAGGCCTTGAACGATGCCGGCGAAGGCTCCCGCTACGTGATCAACGTCCCCGGGCGCGGCTATTGCTTCGCGGCCCCGCTGCTCCGGGCTGCGCCTTCGGAGAGCCGGACCAGCCTGCCCGCCGCTTCGCCCCGCTCGCTGCCCGCGCCACTCGCGAAGATGATCGGGCGTGACGATGCGGTCGAGAAGATCTCGGCCGAGCTTGCCCAGCATCGCTTCGTCACAATCGTCGGCCCGGGCGGAATCGGCAAGACGTCGGTCGCACTTGCCGTCGCGCATCGCGAGCTCGCGGCCTTCGATGACCAGGTATGTTTCGTCGATTTCGGCGCGCTGACGGATGTCCGGCTCGCTCCCGGCACGATCGCGGCCGCGCTGGGCCTGACCGTCAATGCCGACGATCCCGTGCCGAGCCTGCTGACGGTCCTGCGCAGCCGGCGCATGCTGCTGGTGTTCGACAGTTGCGAGCATATCCTCGACGAGCTCGCCCCTCTGGCCGAGCGCATGGTCCGCGAGGCGCCGAAGCTGCATATTCTGGCCACCAGCCGCGAATCCTTTCGCACCGAAGGTGAGCGCGTCCACCGGCTGTTTCCGCTGGATTGCCCGCCGCAGCGCGAAGGCCTCGGCATCGCCGACATCCTTGCCTATCCCGCAAGCCAGCTCTTCGTAGAACGCATTGCCGAGAGCCTGAGCGAGTTCGAGCTCACCGAGGAGGATGCGCCGCTCGTTGCAGAGATCTGCCGGCGGCTGGACGGCATTGCCCTGGCGATCGAGCTCGCGGCCGGACGTGTCAACGCCTATGGCATTGCCGGGACCGCATCACTGCTGGACAGCCGCTTCTCGCTGCTGTGGCGGGGACGGCGCACCGCGATTCCGCGGCACCAGACCCTGAGCGCCGCGCTCGCCTGGAGCTACGATTTGCTGCCGCCGGCCGAGAGCGCGACCCTGCGCGGCTTGTCGGTGTTCGTCGGGCCGTTCACGCTGGAAGCCGCGCTTGCGGTCGCGTCCTGCCAGGGCATCAGCGAGGGCGAAGGTGTGGAAGCCATTTCCAACCTGCTCTCCAAATCCCTGATCGCGACCTCGCCGGCGGAGCGGCGACTGCGCTATCGCCTGCTCGACACCACCCGCGCCTTCATGGCGGACAAGCTCGTCGAGAATGGCGAAGCGGACCGCGTCGCGCGCGCCCACGCCGAATATTTCCGCGATTTCCTGCGCGACATTGCCCTCAAATCCACGGGCATGCAGAGCGCGGGCGGCTTCCTTCCCTATGCCGACCATTTGCCCAATGTCAGGGCTGCGCTGACCTTCAGCTTTTCGGACGGCGGCGACCGGACGATCGGCGTAGATCTGGCGGCCTCGGCGGCGCAATTCTTCCTCGAACTGACATTGCTGACGGAATGCTACCGATGGACCCAGCAGGCGCTGGCGTCCCTCGACACGAACGCCGTGGACAGCCGGCAGGAGATGACCCTGCAGGCCGCGCTCGGCGTTTCCGTGATGTTCACGCAAGGCAACACGGAAGCGGTCCGGTCGGCCTTCACGCGCAGTCTCGAGCTCGCCCGGCAGCTCGAGGACCTGCACTGGCAGCTCTGGCTGTTGCGCGGATTGCACATCTACCTGACCAGGGTCGGAGATTTTCACGGCGCGCTCGACACCGGCGAGCAGGGCGAGGGCGTTGCGCGCAAACTGAATGATTCCGCCGCCACGCTGAACGTCGATTGGATGCTCGGCGTCGCGCATCATTTGATCGGCAACCAGGACAAGGCGGTTCGGTTCTGCGAAAGCGCGATGGTGCACAATCCCGGCTCGCAACGACTGAATATCGGGCATCTCGGCTATGACGACCGCATCGTGGCGCTGGTTGCGCTGGCGCGCGGGCTCTGGCTCACAGGCCGGCCCGAGCGAGCGGTCGAGGTGGCCAGATACACGGTTCGCGAGGCCGAGCTGCTCGAGCAGCCGCTCACCCTCGGCATCTCCCTGATCTGGACGATCTACGTGTTCCTCTGGGTCGGCGACTGGGCCAGTGCCGAAATCCTGATCGAGCGGCTGATCGACCATTCAGCGCGGCACTTCCTCGGCCCCTATCACGCGGTCGGCATCGGCCAGAAGGGCGAGTTGCTGTTGCGCCGTGGCGACGTCGCGGGGGGTATCGAGCACCTCCGCCGCAGTCAGGCTACGTTGTACGCGACACGGCACCGCATCATGACGACGGTGTTTGCGACGGCGCTCGCGGAGGGTCTCGCCTCCCAGAACCAGCCCGACGAGGCCTTGCAGACGATCAACGAGGCGATCGCCCAGATTCCCGATCATGGCGAATCCTTCGACATGCCGGAGATGCTCAGAATCAAGGGTGACATCCTCGCCGGGTCGGGCAACGCTGTGGAGGCGGAGAGCACCTTGCGCAGATCGCTCGATCTGTCGCGGCGTCAATCCGCGGTCGGCTGGGAGCTTCGCGGGGCGATCAGCCTTGGCCGCATCTGGGAGCAGGCCGGCAAGGCCGCTGACGTCCGCGCTTTGCTCAACCCCCTCGTTGCGCGCTACCAGGAGGGCTTCCAGACCCGCGATCTGATCGCTGCCAGGGAGCTGCTGGGCACCCTGAATTGAGAGTATCTTCAACGAGATACTGCCATGCTGCCCGCTCGCAACTCCTAACAACTTCTAACACGCCAAGCCGCATGCGCCCCGCCATGGTGGAGACACTGCACGGTGGATGTGGCGGGACATGGCGCTTCTTGACGACGTAATCGATGCCAGCGGCGGAATGGCCCGCTGGAACAGCTTGAACCGGTTCACGCTCCACCTTTCCGTTGGCGGGACGCTGTTCTCCAGCGCCGGCCATGCCCGGGAATTCAAGGACGTGACCGCGGAAGGCTCGACCCGGACGCAATCGGTGCGCTTCACCGGCATCACCGGGGGTGAGCACTCCGGCTCCTTTCAACCGGATGCGATCACGATCGAGAGCCTGGATGGTGAGGTCCTGCGGTCCTGGCGTGACCCCAGCCTTGCATTTTCCGAGGTCGATCCACCGGCGCTTGCGGACGAGCTGCATCTCGTCTTCTTCTGCGGCGTCGCGATCTGGAGTTATCTGACCATTCCATTCCTGCTTGCCCACCCCGATGTCGTGATCGAGGAGCTGTCGCCCTGGCAGGAGAATGCCGAAACCTGGCGGCGGCTGCGGGCACAATTCCCGGCTCACCTGATGACGCTCGCGCCCGAGCAGATCTTCTATTTCGACGAGAGCGCCCTGCAGCGGCGGACAGATCACGATCTCTTCGGGATGAAGGTCGCACACTCCTCCTGGGCTCATGACAGCTTCGGCGGCATCGTGGTGCCGACACTTCGGCGCGCGCAGACATTGCGGCCCGATGGAACCGTGATTGCCAAGCCGGTGCTGATGGACGTCGAAATCTTCGACGCCGTCTTCGAATAGCGGTGACACGCCTGGTATCGCGGCTCTCTCAACGTCTAACAATACATAACGAGCCAACAGCCCGCCTTGAGCGCAGATTGGGTTTGCGAGCAACGAACGACGTGCTCGAACGAAACCCAGGCGACGCAACCACGCGTGTGGAATGCGTCAGCATAGCGAACGCACTCAGGGAGACAGTCATGAAGGTACTGATGGTTCTCACGTCCCACGATCAGCTCGGCAACACCGGACGCAAGACGGGCTTCTGGCTCGAAGAGCTTGCAGCTCCCTACTACATCTTCAGGGATTCCGGTGCGGAGGTCACGCTGGTCTCGCCCAAGGGCGGCCGCCCGCCGCTCGATCCCAAGAGCAACGAGCCCGAATTCCGCACCGACCTGACGGTGCGCTTCGAGCAGGACGCGGCCGCGGAGGCGCAGCTCGACAGGACCCTTCGCCTCGACAGCATCAGGCAGGAGGATTTCGACACGCTGTTCTATCCCGGCGGCCACGGTCCGATGTGGGACCTCGCCGAAGACCCGAACTCCATCAAGCTCATCGAGTCCTTCTTTGCCGCCGGCAAGCATGTTGGGATCGTCTGTCATTCCCCCGCCGCGCTGCGCCACGTCAAGACGCCGGACGGCAAGCCGCTGGTGCAGGGCAAGGAGGTGACCGGCTTCACCAACGGCGAGGAGGAGGCAGTCGGCCTCACCAAGGTGGTGCCGTTCCTGGTCGAGGACGAGATGCTCCGCCTCGGCGCCACCTTCTCGAAGAAGGCCAACTGGACGCCTCACGTCGTCAGCGACGGCCTGCTGATCACGGGCCAGAACCCGCATTCGTCGGGTCCGGCCGCGCAGGCGCTGCTGGCTGCTCTCGCGGGCAAGCCGATGGCGAAGGCTTCGTAAATCACAGCTGCGGCCATGGCTCGGGAGACGCCTGCGATGGTGCCTCCCGACGCCGCAGCACTTTCCACAAATCCTCACGCTACGTGCAAGAGCAATGACATGAGCATTCCAGCCGCACTCGCCCTCTCCGCCGCAATGGCCTGCGCCGTCGTGCAAGCCTCGGCACAGGAATTGCGATCCAGCCGTCGCTCGATCAGCTATCACACCATCGATATCGGCGGTCTCAAGACCTTCTATCGCGAGGCCGGCTCCCCCGACGCCCCGTCCGTGCTGCTGCTGCACGGCTTTCCGTCCTCGTCGCGGATGTGGGAGCCCTTGCTGCCGCTGCTCGCCGACAAATATCACGTGATCGCACCGGACTATCCCGGCTTCGGCAACAGCAGCGCGCCGCCGCCGTCCGATTTCACCCATACGTTCGACAACATCGCCGGCGTGATCGGGGAGCTCACGACCAAGCTCGGTCTCAGCAACTACGTCCTGTTCATGTAGGACTATGGCGGCCCGGTCGGCTTCCGCATGGCGCTGGCGCATCCTGAACGTGTCCGCGGGATCATCATCCAGAATGCCGTGTCGCACGAGCAGGGCTTGAGCCCGCTCTGGGAGGCGCGTCGCAGATATTGGGCCGATCCGGCCCACGAGCTCGAGGCGCTCAAGGCCAATTTCACCTCGCTGGCGGCGACGCGCCAGCGGCATCTCGGCTCCAGCCCGCACCTCGAACGTTACGACCCCGATACCTGGACCGACGAATACGCCTTCCTGACGCGTCCGGGACAGGCCGAGATCCAGACCACGCTGTTCCTGGATTACCGGACCAACGTCGCCTCTTATCCGAAATGGCAGGAATGGTTGCGCAAGACCCGGCCGCCGACGCTGGTGGTCTGGGGCAAATACGATTCGTCCTTCGCGGTCGCCGGCGCGTCGGCCTATCGCGACGACGTTCCGGATGCGGAGGTTCACATCCTGGAAGCGGGCCACTTCGCGCTGGATGAAGCCACCGACGAAATCGCTGCGCTCGTTCGCGGCTTCCTTGCGCGACTGGACGGGCACAAGGGCTGACAGCAACCGCGCGACGGATCGCTGCGGAGGCGCCGTCGCTGTTCGGCTTGATCAGGCGGAAGGCGGATTCAGCATGAGCCGAGCGTCCTTGAGATCGGCGGTCTCAAACCCTTCGGTGAACCGCGCGTACGTCTTGGCGAGCTGTTCGCGCGGATCTCGTACACCCTGCCGCTCGCGCAGCCGCGCCAGCGACATCTCGGTGCGGAGCCGCCAGGACAGCGCGCCCTGTTGCTCGGCGAGCTCTGCCGATGCGACGAGACTTGCCTCGGCCGCGTCGAGGTTTCCGCTCTGCACCTCGAGCTCTCCGCGCAGACGCAGCAGCTCCGGCATGTCGAAGGCGCCGCCTTCCTGCTCGACGCGGTCAATGGTTTCGTGAAGGACTTGAGCGCCTTCCGCCAAGCGCCCCAACGAGACCAGCCCGGAAGACAGATCCGCGGCGAACGCCGACATATAGAGCTCGTAGCGATCCGCGTGCAGACGCGGAAGCGCGCTCCGCAACAAGTCGATGCCGCCAATGGCCTCGCCGTGGGCGATCATGGTCTGCGCCCGAAACCCGGTCGCAACGGCTTCGTAGGGGACGAGCCCGTGCATGCTCGCATGCGTCGCCAGGCGAGTGCTCATGGTCTCGACGGCGGACCAGTCGCCGACCCAACCGAACACCGAGGCGGACCAGCACAGCGCGATACAATGCATGACCACGTCGCGCGGCGCTGACGCGCCGACGAGCGGGAGGACACATTCGAGCGCGCGATCGGGATAGCCCCGCAGCCACAACACGCGCGCGAGCGGAATTTGCGGCGTACGCGAATAGGCGAAATGTCCGGGTTGCGTGCCCCGCAGCGCGGCGTCGTCGCGCATGCCCTCGTCGAGATGAGCTTGCGCCTCGGCCTGGTCGCCGGCAAGGTGATAGGACACGCCGAGAAGCGCCTTGCTGCCGGCAATGCCCGCCGTATCGCCGATCAGGCGCGCTATCCGCTCGGCGTGACGCGCAGTCGGCACCAGATGGCGGTAGCCACCGGTCCGGCGGTAGAACATGTTCAGTCGCGACAGCAGCCTGAACGTGTTGGCGTGATCGCCGAGCGCTTGCGCGATCTCCAGCCCGCGCCTGAGCGCCGCTTCCGCCTGCTCGCTGTTGCGCTCGGTGAACATGAAGGCGTGACCGAGCGTCGACTGAAGCTCGAGCTCCCATCGGCCGCCACGATCGGCGTCGTCGAGCATCGCGAGTGCGCGATCGGACCAGATGCGCGCCTCGTTCAGCAGATTGAGTTCGACGAACAGCCCTGTGCAACTGCCGGCAAGCGGCACGCGCAAATCAGCGCCGTCATCATTGGCGTAGCTCCAGGCCAGCGCCGCGCGGGCATCGGCGAGCAGGCCCACCCGCTCCTGCGAGCGGGACACCTGGCCGCTGCCGCCCTGCGCCGTCAGCCCGGCTTCAAGCGTGCGTTGAACATAACAAGCGTGACGGCGCGCGATGACGTCGGCCTCGCCGCAATCCGCCAGCTTCTGCATGGCATAGGCACGCGTGGCATCCAGCAGGCGATAGCGCCGCGATGCGCCGTCCGGCTGCGAGGACACCAGAGACTTGGCCACGAGTTGCTCCAGCGCGTCGATGACGCGTTCCTCCGGCGTTGCCTCCTCGGCAGCCACCGCTATCGCGCCCCTCAGGGTGAAGTGACCTGCGAAGACCGCGAGCCGCTGGAACACGATGCGCTCATTCTCGCCGATCAGGCCGAAACTCCAGTCGAGCGTGGCACCGAGCGTCTGCTGCCGCGGGGGCGCCGTTCGCCGCCCGCGCCATTCGAGCTGCAGGCGGCTGTCGAGCAGCGCCGCCATCTCGCGCAGCCCGTAGAGGCCAACGCGCGCGGCAGCAAGTTCGATCGCGAGCGCGATGCCATCGAGCTTGCCGCAGATCTGCACCAGGACTTCCGCATCCTCGTCGGTGAGATCGTCGCGATGCCCCGCCGCATTGGCGCGGTCGACGAACAGGCGCGCCGCCGGATAATTCAGCACCTCGCCGGCGCTGAGGCGTGTGCCTTGCGGCGGGCCGGGCAGCGGAGCAAGTTCGAAAATCTGCTCGCCAGCCACCAGCAGCGACTCGCGGCTGGTGGCGAGGATGGCGACGCCGGGCGCCTCGCGGTGAATGTCTTCCGCGAGACGTGCGACCGCGTCGATGACGTGCTCACAGCTGTCGAGAACGAGAAGCAGCCGGCGCCCGCGCAGGAAATTGACGATGCTGTCACTCGGATCGTTGTGATGCACGACGAGGCCCAGCGCGGCGGCAACCGTGCTCGCTACCAACGCGGCATCCTTGAGCGGACCGAATTCGAGGAAGTGGACGTTGCCCTCGAACCTGTCGCACAGGTCATGCGCGAGCGCGACCGCAATGGTGGTCTTGCCGATGCCGCCTGGCCCGCGCAGCGTGACGAAACGATCGCGGAGCAAGCGCGGCGCCAGCTCGGCCACGATTTCGTCCCGCCCGACCATCCGATCCAGGCGATGCGGCAGAGACTGCGTCGCCTTTTCGGCCGGCCGCGCCGTGAGCGCAGGCGGCTCGTCGCGTCCGCCACGCTGCACCGGCGCGACGAAGCAATAACCCCGGCTCGGGATGTTGGTGATATAGCGTATGCCGTCCTTGCCGTCGCCGAGCACCTTGCGCAGCTCCGCGACATGAACCCGCAGGCTGATCTCCTCGACGGAGAGTCCGGACCACGCGTAGCTGAGAATCTCGTTCTTTGGGACCACCTCGCCGGCACGGCTGACGAGCAGGCGCAAAATATCCATCGCGCGGCTGCCGAGCTTGACCGGCACCCCGTCCTTCTCCAGCAGCCGCGAGCGCAGCAAAAACGGCCCGAACGAGACGGCATCGAGGTCAAGGATCGTTCCGGCGCCGCCGCTGCGGGGGCCATGTCCTGCCGTGAGGTCGGTCACATCTTGCTCATCTTGACGACTGCTTCCTCGAAACGCGCGGGGACTATACCCGGCACCGATGCGAGGTCCAGCGAAGGCCCTGCGCGGATCTCACACCGGCACGTCGATCGCCACGCGATCCTCCTTGAGGTCCCCTCAAACAGGGGCAGCCGGGCAAATCTCTGACAAATTGAACATAATCAAGGTCTGCGGCGGGCTGTCGCACCTGGTGCACACGCACAAAATCTAACAGATCCTAATCACCACTAACGGGCGTCCTGGCCAGCTCACGCCTATCCTCCGAGCATGGAAAGTATTGGGTTTGCGCGTTTGCCGGTCGTTGCAAACCGCGGCAAAGCCAGGAGAGGACGAGCGATGTCGAACAATTTGCACGCGGCCCATGCCTGGATCGATTTTCCGGCCGGCTCGCGGGATCACGAGGTTCTTCGCCCGACGCAGGTGATCGCCCGGGAGAGCCAATGGCGTCAGATCGATCGCACTCCGGACGGCGCGATCGAGGATATCACGATCTCGCGATGGGAGGACACGCGGAGCAGCTCGTCGCACGAGACGACGACGCCGGACGATCGCTATTTCATCGGCATCGCCCTGAAGACCACGCGCGCGAAGCTGACACGGGATCGCCAGATCATTTTCGACGGCACCATGCCTGCGGGGACGCTCTATGTCACCGCTCCGTCGAAATCTCTCGGCGTGCAATTCCAGTCGCCATGCGCCTTCCTGCACGTCCACATCTCCACGGATCATCTTCCGGCCCATGTCGTTGCGACTGACGGGCTCAATGATCTCGTGCTGCTCCGCGATCCGCTCGCAGCCGAGCTTGCCAAGGCGCTGATCGAGCAGAATGATGCCAAAGACCGGCGTTTCACGCAGTGCATCGGCCGGACCCTGGCGATGCATCTCACTCGGATGGAGTTGCCGCGCGTCAGGGTCAACGCCTTGCCGAAATGGCGGCTGCGGCGTGTCGAGCAATATATCGCCGATCATTTCCACCGCGGCATCAGCCTCTCCGAGCTTGCCAATGTCGCCGGCCTGTCCCGGATGCACTTTGCGGCACAATTCCGCGCCGCGACCGGTTACCGTCCCCGCGAATATCTGCTCAATCACCGGACCGAGCAGGCGAAGACGCTGCTTGCAAGCACCGAGCGGCCATTGGCGGAGATCGCGCTTGCCGTGGGCTTCAGCACGCAGGCGCATTTCTCGACCGTGTTCAAGCGCATCAGCGGCGAGTCACCGGCACGCTGGCGCCTCGCCAGCAGGGGTGAGCGGCTCGAGGTCGAAGCGCCGCCGCGGCGGCGTCCTTCCCCGCAGATCGGTTGGATCGCCAGCGCCGCGGCGTAGTGCTGCGTCAGGGCACGCGAGGGCTACACCGGATCGAACGCGCGGATCGGCGGCAGATTGCCGGTGAACTTCTCCACCTCGACCACCGTCAGCTGCCCAGTGCAGCCTTGCGCGAACGACGAGGTCCCGATGTCGCGGGTGAGCACGTTCGGATTGCCGTGAACGCAGAGCGGTGCCTCGTCTTCGGGGTCCATCGGATCGTACCAGGCGCCGGTCGGAAGCTGCACCACGCCGGGTGCGATGCCGTCGGTGACGTGGACTGCGGCGAGGCACGCACCGCGATCGTTGAACAGGCGGATGATGTCGCCGTCCTTGATGCCGCGTGCATCAGCATCGCGCGGGTTCATCCGCGCGACCTCACGGCCGCGATGTTTCGAGCCAAGCGAATGCCCGCCGAAATCGAGCTGGCTGTGCAGGCGCGTCACCGGCTGGTTGGCGACGAGGAAGCACGGCGCCCCGGGCTTGGGCATGTCGGTCTTGTCGAGCCAGACCGGATGTCCCGGACAATCCGCATCACCATGGCCGGCGATCTTCTGCGAGAAAATCTCGATGCGCCCGCTCGGCGTCGGCAGCGCGTGATTGACGGGATCCTCACGGAAGCGGCGCAACCGGCCGCCATCATCGGGCTGCTGCGGCACGACCAGGCTGCCGCGCGCCCAGAACTCGTCGAAGTGAGGGGCTTCCAGGCCGCGCTTGGCGAGCGAGGCGCGGGTCGGCTCGTAGAGATGCTCGAGCCATTGCCGCGAGGTACGGCCCTCGGTGAAGGGTTCGCGGGCCCCCAACCGGTCGGCGAGATCGGCAAAGATGTCGTAGTCGTCGCGCGAAAGCCCGAACGGCTCGGCGATCTGGTGCATGGCCACCATGAGGGGGTCGTTGCTGGAATAGCCGATGTCCTCGCGCTCGAGCGTCATCGTCGACGGCAGCACGATATCGGCATGACGGGCGGTGGCGGTCCAGGCAAGCTCATGCACGACGAACGTGTCGAGTTTCGCAAAAGCCTTGCGCAGGCGGTTGATATCCTGGTGGTGATGGAAGGGATTGCCGCCGGCCCAGTAGACCATGCGGATGTCAGGATAGGTCCGCGTCTCGCCATTGTAGCGATAGGTGCTGCCTGGGTTGAGCAGCATGTCGGCGATGCGCGCCACCGGAATGAAATCGGCGACGCCGTTGCGGCCCTGGCCCAACGTCGGCCCCGGCACGTCGTTGACGCGGCGGCCGTAATAGCCGATCGCCCCGAGCGAATAGGCATAGCCGCCGCCGGGAAGGCCGATCTGGCCGAGCGCCGCCGCCAGCACCATGCCCATCCACACCGGCTGCTCGCCATGCTCGGCGCGCTGCAGCGAATGCGAGACGGTGATCAGTGCGCGCTTTCCGGCGAGCCGGCGCGCCAGCTTGCGGATCGTCTGCGCCTCGACGCCTGAGATCGCGGCAGCCCATTCGGCATGCTTTGCCTGCCCGTCGCTCTCGCCGGTGAGGTAGCGCAGGAAGACCGGCCATCCCTCGGTGTAGCGATCGAGGAAGGCCTGGTCGTGCAGGCCTTCACTGACCAGCGTGTGGACGAGGCCGAGCATCAAGGCGGTGTCGGTGCTCGGCACGCAGGTCATCCACTCCGCACCGGCCTCGACGGGCAGGTCTTCGCGAAGCGGGCTGACCAGGATGAACTCGCAGCCGCGCTTGCGGGCCGCTGCCATGGCGCCGCGCTCGACATGCTTGCTGATCGAGCCGCCGGCCACCATGGAGTTCTTCAGCGCCATGCCGCCGAAGGCCAGCACGATGTCGGTGTGATCGGCGATCTGCTCCCAGGTGACGTTGCGCTTGGTGATGTCCTCATAGCCGGCGAGGATTTGCGGCAGCAGCACCGAGGACGCGCCGGAGGAATAGGAGTTGACCGAGCGCACATAGCCGCCCATCGCGATGTTGAGGAAGCGATGGACCTGGCTCTGGGCGTGATGAAAGCGGCCGGCGCTCGACCAGCCATAGGAACCGCCGAACACGGCGCCAGGCCCGCGGGTATCGCGGATGCGCGACAGCTCGTCGCCGAGGAGGTCAAGCGCCTTCTCCCAGCTCACGGAGACGAATTCGTCACGGCCGCGGCGATCGTCCGGGCCCGGCCCGCGCTCGAGCCAGCCGCGGCGGATCGCCGGCTGGGCGATGCGTGCCTGATGGCGCAACGCGCCGGGGAAATTGTCGATGATGCCGTTCGGATCGGGGTCGCCCGCATAGGCCCTGACCTCCAGCCCGGCCGCGCCCTGACGCGCGGAAAACACGCCCCAATGCGAGGTGTGCGGCTTGAAGCCATCCGACAGGTCGAGACCGGGATCGGGGAAGCCAATCGTATCGTCCATCATCTGATCCTTGTTCCGGCGTCGGCCTGCTAATCGGGTGGTAATATACCGATCCGATCCTGAGGTCGTCGAGATCAGCGTTGACGGAAACGCTGGGCTGCCCCGCGTGACACCAGAGGTCGTTGCAGGAGGCGTTCGCCCAAGCCCGGAGCTGGCGGCCGCACCGCGAGGAACGAAAGCCTCAGCGGTCTCAAAGGTGCCGCGGAGCCCCCCGGATCTATGTGATCACAACTATTCGACGGGCGCTTGAAGGGGGACCACGACAGTTTGGCTTCGGCCAAAGCCGCCCGAGGCGGCATCACTCGCCTGCGCAGCAATCCACCAACAGCTGCCAGATCCGCTGCGCCTCGCGTCTCTCGTGGCTCTCCGTCACCTTCCCGGCGCCGGACTGACCATAGCCGGCGATGGCGCGCGCTTCACGCGGCACGATCCACCGTTCCGAGATTGGGTCGTACCATTTTCCGATGTTCACCTCAGTCACGGCGATCGACTCACAAATTTTCCAACGTTCGAGCGCAGCGCCTCCCGCGGCCTCATGCGAACCATTTGGCGGCGCGTCGCTCAATTTACCAATCAGCGGCGCGTACGATCGTTCCACCGGCTGCATCATCCTGGCCGGGCCGGATGAAGCGTACGCGGGTGCCGCTCGTGCAGCAGCCGTGCGAGCTCCTCGCGCTCGGTCTCGCGTCCCTTCATGGCGGACTCGAACAGCGCTTCCTGGATGTCGCGAGGCATGTCGCCCCACACGTCCATCGCCGCGTGTCCGAGCAGGCCTGCAAGATGATCAACTCCATCGCTCATTCGGCTCTCCTGATCTGCACACGGGAATGGAACAGCTGCGGCCGCGCAGCGTTCCAGTGTCATCATTGTGAAAGGAGTGGTCTTTTTATGGGATTCTTCACCAAGGACATCAAATCGATGGAAGACCTGCTGCTGCACGGGCTGCAGGACATCTATTACGCGGAGCAGCAGATCCTGAAGGCGCTGCCCAAGATGATCGACAAGGCGACCAACAGGGATCTCGCCGCCGGCCTGAAGGCTCATCTGGACGAGACCAACAAGCAGGTGGCACGGCTCGGCAAGGTGTTCGCCAAGCTCGGCAAGGAGCCCTGCGGCACGCAGTGTCCGGCCATCGACGGCCTCATCGAGGAAGCCGACGCGACCGCCGGCGAGATCGAGGACAAGGCCGTGCTCGATGCCGCGATCGTGGCCAACGCGCAGGCCGTCGAGCACTACGAGATGTGCCGCTACGGCACGCTGATCGCCTGGGCGGAAGAGCTCGGCCACGACGACATCGTGCGCTTCCTCACGACCAATTTGAACGAAGAGAAGGCGGCCAATACCAAGCTGAACACGGTGGCGCTCCGCAAGGGCGTCAACGCCAAGGCGTCCAACGCCGCCTGATCGATCTGCTGACCAGGACGTGGCAGCCCGGCCTCCGGCGCCGCCACGGTTCACGTGCTCACAACGCGACGAGGCGCCTTCAATCAGATGAACGGCTTTCCACCGGTGACGGCCAACGTCGCCCCCGAGGTATAGCTCGAGAGCGGATCGGCCAGCATGACATAGGCCGTTGCAAGTTCGGCCGGCTGGCCGGCGCGCTGCATCGGGACCTGCTTGCCGAAATTCTCGACCCTTTCCTCCGACATCGTCGACGGGATCAGCGGCGTCCAGATCGGACCCGGAGCCACGGCGTTGACCCGAATGCCCTTCTCGGCCAGCATCTGGGCCAGTCCACCCGTGAAATTCTGGATGGCGCCCTTGGTCGTGGCGTAAGCCAGCAAGGTCGGGTTCGGCATGTCGGAGTTCACCGACGCCGTGTTGATGATCGCAGCTCCCGGCTTCATATGAGGGACGGCGGCCTTGGCCAGATAAAACATGGCGTGGATGTTGGTCTCGAACGTGCGCTGCCACTCCTCGTCGCTGATGTCGGCGATGTCCTTGAACGTGGCCTGGTGGGCGGCATTGTTGACGAGGATATCGATCCCGCCGAGCTCCTCGACGGTGCGACGCACGACGGACCGGCAGTGCTCGGGATTGCGGATGTCGCCGGGAATCAGGACGACCTTGCGTCCGGCCTGCTCCACCAGCGCCTTGACGTCGGCTGCATCCTCGTCCTCGTTCAAATAGGAGATGACGATGTCGGCGCCTTCTCGCGCATAGGCGATCGCGACCGCGCGGCCGATGCCGCTGTCACCACCGGTGATGAGCGCCTTCTTTCCGGCCAGACGCCCGGCGCCCTTATAACTCTCCTCGCCATGATCGGGACGTGGATTCATCGCACGCGTCGAACCAGGCATCGGCTGCTGTTGCGAAGGATAAGGCGGCTTGGGGTATTCGATCATGGACAGCTCCAGCAATTTGCTCCGCTAACGGAGCCCCGCCGGAAGCGTTCCTGTGACCGCCTGTTGCACCGCGGAACCATTTGCGCCGCACCATTCAAAAATGAGACTGCCCGTCAAACCAAAGGAGGCGCCGACGCATGCACCGCATCCGACTTCGGTTAGCTTTCCCATCAAAGCCGCGGGCTTTTCGAGAGCCACGCGGCGACAAAAGACGACACACAGGGAGGAGCACAATGTCGAAATGCAGTGTGGGACTGCTCGCGCTGAGCAGCTTTTTTCTTTCAACCGCAGCGATCGCCCAGGAAAAGATCAAGGTGGGCGTGACCGCAACCCTCGAAGGCACCTACACGGTGCTCGGCGAGGACGGCATGCGCGGCCACCAGACGGCCCTCAACGTCCTGGGCAAGAAGGTCGGCGACAAGGAGCTCGAATTCATCGTCGCATCGACCGATGCAACGCCGGACAGCGCGGTGCGCGCCGTGCGCAAGCTGATCGAGCAGGACAAGGTGCAGATCCTGCTCTCGCCGCTCTCTGGCGACGAGGGCATCGCGGTGAAGAACTTTGCAAAAACCCATCCCGAGCTGACCTTCATCAACGCGGCCTCCGGCGCGCAGGAAACGACCTATGTCGATCCCGCCCCGAACTTCTTCCGCTACAACATGGACGGCGCGCAGTGGCAGGTCGGCCTCGGCAAATACGCCTTTGAGGAAAAGAAGTATCGCAAGATCGCGACCGTGGGCGAGGACTATTCCTTCATCTACACGCAGGTGTTCGGCCTCGTGCTCGAGTTCTGCGGCGCCGGCGGACAGGTCACCAACCGGCAATGGGTGCCGCTCGGCACCAAGGATTTCGCCTCGGTAATCGCCGCACTGCCCGACGATGTCGACGCGATCTATCTCGGCCTCGGCGGCGCCGACGCCGTCAACTTCCTCAACCAGTACCAGCAGGCCGGCGGCAAGGCGCATCTGATGGGCGGTTCCATCATGATCGACCAGACCATCCTGTCGTCCAAGGGCAACGCCAAGAACGCCCTGGTCGGCACCATCGCGGCGAGCGGCCAGGCCGACACGTGGGAGGACCCGGGCTGGCAGAAATTCGTGAAGGCCTATCAGGACGCCTTCCCGCCGAACAAGCGCTTCCCGAGCCCATCGCTGCTGGCCACCAACTATTATGACTCGACCATGGCGCTGATCCTGGCGCTGCGTCAGGTCAATGGCGACCTCTCCAACAACCAGGCCAAGTACAAGGAAGCCCTCGCCAAGATCGAGATCGATGCGCCGAACGGCAAGATCAAGCTCGACTCCAATCGCCAGGCGATCGGCACCAACTTCGTCACCGAGGTCGTCGACGACGGCAAGGGCGCGCTGTTCAGCAAGGTCGTGAAGGTGATCCCGAACGTGAATCAGACGCTCGGCTATGACCCGGCCGTATTCTCCAAGATCGGGCTGCCGAGCCGCACCGTGCCGGAATGTAAGAAGTACTGACGCATCACCTCCGCGATGCGCAACCCGGGGAGCGACTTGCTGACGCGGTCGCTCTCCGCTCTTGCAATCTCGTCGGCGTTGTTGAACGCTGAGCGAAAAGACAAGAACATTCGGGAGGGGAAGGCATGAGCCGTGCGCTCGCCGTCTTCCACGGCCGGTTCGGCCGGGCGACGGTTTATCAGTTGAACCGCCCTTTCAATATCCACGCCCATCGTGAAGGTCATCTGATCTTCCATGTTGGCGGCATGCCCGCATGCATCGACGTCTCCGACGGTCACCACGATCTCAACGAGACGTCCGTCGTCGCGGTCAATCCCTGGGAGCCGCATAATTTCCTGCCCGCCGATCTCGACGGCGGCGCGATCTTCTTCGTGCTCTACGTCAATGCCGAATGGTTTGCCCCCGATGCATCCGGCACCCATCGGATGCGTTTCGGCCGCACCCAGTTCCGGCGCACGCCGGCGCTGGACAAGCACATCAGGCGGACCGCCGCGCTCGTGTGCGGCGCACCATCTCTGTCCAGCCTGGATTCCGAGCTGCGGCGGCTGATCGACATCTGCTACGACGAAAGCTGGCAGCAGGCCGAGATCGCGCGCGATCCACGCGCAAACGGCTCCGTCACCGATTTCCGCGTGCGCAAATGCATCAAGATGATGTCGGAGAGCCCCGGCGCCGAGATCGAGCTCGACACGATCGCGCGGGAATCAGGACTGTCGCGACCGCATTTCTACCGGCTGTTCCGCGTCCAGACCGGCGTGACGCCGAACCTCTATCTCAACACGCTGATCATGGAACATGCGCTCGAAGCGCTGGTGGCAAGCGAGACGCCGATCGCCGATATCGGCTTCGATCTCGGCTTCTCCTCGCAGAGCGGCTTCACCCGCTTCTTCGCCGCCAATGTGGGGATGGCCCCGACCGATTATCGTCGCGCGGCCAAGATTTTGCGCGCCTGAGCGCGGGCCACGAAAAGATACTCACGATCAAACGTCGCCCCCGCAGCCTCGCTAGGATGCGGGCAACGCGATCCCGAAAGAGGGTCGCGACCGACGGGAGCGCGCGTTCATGGTGAGGCTAGCAGCCGCTGCAAGCCTGTCTGACCTGCATTCGGTGGACCTCCGGCGCGGGGCCTGGATCGGCGGGCTGCGCACATGAGCCGCTTCGTCGAACGCCATCCGGCCTGGGCGCTGATCTCGATCATTGCCATCGCCGTCGGGCTGTGGCTGGTCTTCGCGGTCTGGCCGCCGGGCCTGGAAGAGGCCATCGGCCGCAAGCGCGTCTTCCTCAACGCGGTCTTCAACGGCATCACTCTCGGCGGACTCTACTTCCTCGTCGCCAGCGGCTTCACGCTGATCTTCGGCCTGATGCGCAACGTCAACCTCGCGCACGGCTCGCTCTATCTGTTCGGCGGCTATGTCGGCTACGCCATCAGCACGGCGACCGGCTCCTGGCTGCTCAGCTTCATTGTCGCCTTCATCCTCACCGCCCTGGTCGGCGTCCTGCTCCAGCTGATCGTGTTCCGCCGGATGGAGGGACAGGACCTCAGGCAGACCATGGTGACGATCGGGCTTTCGATCGTGTTCGCCGATCTCATGCTGTGGGCCTGCGGCGGCGACTTCTACCAGATCCAGACGCCGAACTGGCTGATCGGCCCCATCGAGCTGCCGCTGGTCACGGCGATCAAATCCTCGGGCGAGCCGGTCTATCTCCGGTATCCCCTGGTGCGGCTGGTGATCTTCGCCGCCTCCGTCGTGATCGGCGTGGCGATGTGGCTCGCGCTCAATCGCACCCGCGCCGGCATGATCATCCGCGCCGGCGTCGACGACCGCGATATCCTCGCCGCGACCGGGGTGCGCATCCAGCTCGTCTTCGTGGCGGTGTTCGCATTGGGCGCAGGCCTTGCGGGCATCGCCGGCGTTGTCGGCGGCACCTTCCAGTCACTTTCCCCGGGCGAGGACATCCGCTTCCTGCTCGCCTCCCTCGTCGTCGTGATCGTGGGCGGCATGGGCTCGATCCCCGGCGCGGCGCTCGGCGCGCTGATCATCGGCCTCGCCGAGCAGCTCGGCTCTGTTTACATCCCGACCTATGCCATCGTCGTGACCTTCCTGATCATGGTGCTGGTGCTGGCGATCCGGCCGCAAGGCCTGTTGGCGAGGCGCTGACATGTCGCTCGCCCACGATGCCCGCGTTGCCGTTCGTCCCGCCGATGTTGCGCAGCGCCCGGCGCGGACATGGCCGGAGATCAACAATCCCGCCGCCTGGATCGTCGCAGTCATTCTCCTGATCATGCCGCTGATCGCGAGCGGCTTCTTCTTGATCGAGATCTTCGCGACCACGCTGATCCTCGGCATCATGGCGCTCAGCCTGATGTTCCTCGCGGGCTATGGCGGCATGGTCAGCCTGATGCAGCTCACCATCGCGGGCTTCTCGGCCTACATGGTCGCCGTGTTCGGCGTCAGCGGCAACGCCAATATCAGCCTGGGCTGGCCGTGGTGGCTCGCGGTCCCCATGGCGCTGGCGCTGGCGACCGCCTTCGGCACGCTCGGCGGCGCGCTCGCGGTGCGCACCGAAGGCATCTACACCATCATGATCACGCTCGCGATTGGCGCTGCCTTCTATTATTTCACCAATCAGAACTGGGCGATCTTCAACGGCCATACCGGCATCAACACCGTGGCGACGCCGCACTTCTGGGGCGTGAACTGGCGCGCCGACATTCCCTTCTATTACGTCGTGCTCGCGGTCGCCGCGCTCTGCTATTTCGCCGTCGAATATCTCTCGCGCGCCCCGTTCGGCCTCGCCCTTCAGGGCGTCCGCGACAATCCCAGGCGCATGGCGGCGCTCGGCTTCAACGTCAATGCGCACCGCGTCGCCGCCTATGCCTTCGCCTCCTTCGTGGCCGCCCTCGCCGGCGTGCTCCAGGTCTGGAACTACCGCCAGATCTCGCCGGGCTCGGTCAGCGTCGGCGCCTGCATCGACGTGCTGATCATCGCCGTCGTCGGCGGCATCACGCGTCCGATCGGTCCCTTCATCGGCGCGTTGATCTTCGTGCTGCTGCGCACCTTCGCGCTCGACTTCCTGGTCAGGCTCGGCCTCGACGGCAACCGCTTCCGGCTGCTGATCGGGCTCGGATTCCTCGCCATCGTGTTCTGGTCCTCGGACGGCGTCATCGGCCTGTGGCAGCGCTGGCGCCAGAGCCGGCGACCGGCTGCAAATCGACCGGGCGGAGGACGCGGCCATGGATAGCGTCGCCCAACGCCTCTCGGCCGTCGGCGCCGGCGCCGCACTGGAGCTGCGCGGCGTGACGCGGTTGTTCGGTGCGCTCGCGGCGCTGACCGACGTCACCATCACCGTACGCCCCGGCGAACGCCGCGCCGTGCTCGGCTCCAACGGCGCCGGCAAGACCACGTTGTTCAACTGCATCACCGGCGACTTCGCGCCCTCCTCCGGCACCATCCGCTTCTTCGGCGAGGACGTCACGCATTTCCCGCCCTATGAACGCATCCGCCGCGGGCTGCGCCGGACCTACCAGATCTCGGCGCTGTTTCCCGGCCTCACCGTGCAGGACAATGTCTATCTCGCCTGCCGCGGCGTCTCGCGCGGGCGGTTCTCGTTGCTGCGGCCGGGACAGAACGATGCCCTGATGCACGCGGCCGACAATCTCGTCCAGGCCGTGCATCTGGCCGTCGTGAAGGACCAGCGCGTGGCGGAGCTCGCGCACGGCCAGCAGCGCCAGCTCGAGATCGCGCTTGCGCTCGCCGGCGCCCCGCGCTTCGTCCTGTTCGACGAGCCGGCCGCGGGCCTTTCCCCGACCGAACGGGCCGAGCTGATCGAGATCCTGACCTCGCTGCCGGCGCATATCGGCTACATCATCATCGAGCACGACATGGACGTTGCCTTGCGCGTCGTCGAGAGCGTCACGATGATGCACAACGGCCGCATCTTCAAGGAGGGCCTGCCGGAAGAGATCCAGTCCGACCCCGAGGTGCAGGAGCTTTATCTCGGAGGCGGCCATGAATGAGGCCCGCCGCCCTGCCGCCGCGCTCGAGGTCCGCGGGCTCGACGTCTATTACGGGCACTCGCACGCCCTGCAAGGCGTCGACCTCACGCTGGAGAGCGGCGTGTTCTCCGTCGTCGGCCGCAACGGCATGGGCAAGACCACGCTGTGCAAGGCGATCATGGGGCTGGTCGGCGTCAGCGGCGGGTCGATCCGTGTCAGCGGCGAGGACATCACGCGGCGGCCCTCCGCCCAGATCGCCCGGCTCGGCGTCGGCTACGTGCCGCAGGGCCGCCGTCTGTGGCGCTCGCTCAGCGTCGACGAGCATTTGCGGCTGGCCGGCGGCCTGCGCTCCGGCGCCTGGACGGTCGAGCGCATCTACGACACCTTCCCGCGCCTCGCCGAGCGCAAAGATCACGGCGGCGGCCAGCTCTCGGGCGGCGAGCAGCAGATGCTGGCGATCTCGCGCGCGCTGCTCACCAATCCGCATCTGTTGATCATGGACGAGCCGACCGAGGGACTCGCGCCCGTCATCGTGGCGCAGGTCGAAGAGATGCTGCTGCGGCTCGGTGAGGACGGCGACATGTCCGTGCTCGTGATCGAGCAGAATATCGGCGTCGCCACCGCGGTCTCGCGCAACGTCGCGATCATGGTCAATGGCCGCATCAATCGCATCATCGATTCCGCGCGGCTCGCCGCCGACCGCGAGCTCCAGCAACGCCTGCTCGGCGTCGGGCTTCACGCTGAGCTCGAGCCGGATCTCGAGATCCCCGCATCCGGCCCGGACACAAAACCGGTGCCGGCGCCGCGCCGCGACGGGCCGATCCGCATCTACGTCTCCAACCCAACGCTGCCGACGCGATGGTCGCAGCCGGTGCCGATCGCCCGCATCGAGGCCGCAGCCCGCACGCTCTCGACGCAAGTCGCGCGGCTCGACGAGACGGCGCGGCGCAAGCGCGAGCCGATGGCGGCGCAGACCGCCGGCCCGCCCGTCGTGCTGGTCGTCGGCACGCTCGACACCAAGGGCCTCGAGCTGCGCTTCATCCGCGACATCATCGCCGAAGCCGGCCTGCGCACGCGGCTGGTCGACGTCTCGACCAGTGGCAAGCATTCCAGCTGCGACGTCTCCGCGCAGGAGATCGCCCTCAACCACGGCCGCGGCGGTGCCGCGGTATTCGGCCCCGACCGCGGCGCGGCCGTGACCGCGATGGCCGACGCGTTCGCCAGTTGGCTGCGGCGCCAGGGCAATGTCGCCGGCGTGATCTCGGCCGGCGGCTCGGGCGCGGCGTCGCTGGTTGCCCCCGGCATGCGCGCGCTCCCGGTCGGGGTGCCGAAGCTGATCATCTCCTCCGTCGCCTCCGGCGATGTCGGGCCCTATGTTGGCCCGGCCGACATCACCATGATGCACTCGGTCACCGACGTGCAGGGGCTGAACTCGATCTCGCGCGCGGTGCTGGCCAACGGCGCCCATGCGCTCGCCGGCATGGTCAAGGCGCGGCTGGACGCGCGCGCCGCGACGGCGCGGGAGGCCGGCGGCCTGCCGTCGGTCGGCATCACCATGTTCGGCGTGACGACGCCGGCGGTGCAGAAGATCGCTGCCGAGCTGCGCGACGATTTTGAGTGCCTGGTCTTCCATGCCACCGGCGTCGGCGGCCGTTCCATGGAGAAACTCGTCGAGTCCGGCCAGCTCGCCGGCGTCATCGACCTCACCACGACGGAGGTCTGCGATCTCCTGATGGGCGGCGTGTTTCCCGCAACCGAGGACCGCTTCGGTGCGATCATCCGCACGCGTATCCCCTATGTCGGCTCGGTCGGCGCACTCGACATGGTCAATTTCGGCGCACCCGACACGATTCCCGAGCGCTACCGCGGCCGCAAATTCCACGTCCACAATCCGCAAGTGACGTTGATGCGGACGAGCGTGGAAGAGAACGAGCGCATCGGCCACTGGATCGGCGAGCGCCTCAATCAGATGGACGGCCCGGTGCGCTTCTTCCTGCCCGAGGGCGGCGTCTCCGCACTCGATGCGCGGGGCCAGCCGTTCTGGGATCCGGACACGGACGCCGCGCTGTTCCGCACGCTGGAGCGCACCGTGCGGCAGACCGGCAATCGCCAGCTCATCCGCACGCCCAAGAACATCAACGATCCCGACTTCGCCGCCGCCATCGTCGGTGCGTTCCGAACCCTGTTCGGCCGCACCGGCACGCGGCGGAGACTAGCGAGGTGAGCGATGCCAAGGTTTGAACGCGCAGCACTTCTGAGGCGGTTCCGCGAGATGGCGAAGCGCGGCGAGCCGATCGTCGGCGGCGGCGCCGGCACCGGCCTGTCAGCCAAATGCGAGGAGGCCGGCGGCGTCGATCTCATCGTGATCTACAATTCCGGACGCTACCGCATGGCTGGACGCGGTTCGCTCGCGGGCCTGATGGCTTACGGCGATGCCAACGCCATCGTGCTGGAGATGGCCGGCGAAGTGCTGCCCGTGGTCACGAGGACGCCGGTGCTCGCGGGCGTCAACGGCACCGATCCGTTCCGCGACATGGACGCGTTTCTCGACCAGCTGAAGGCGCTTGGCTTCGCAGGCGTGCAGAACTTTCCGACCGTCGGCCTGATCGACGGCACCTTCCGCGCCAATCTCGAAGAGACCGGGATGTCCTACGCGCTCGAGATCGACATGATCGCCAAGGCGCACGACAAGGACATGCTGACGACGCCCTACGTGTTCAGCGAGAAAGAGGCCGCCGCGATGGCGATCGCCGGCGCCGACATCGTCGTCTGCCACATGGGGCTGACGACCGGCGGGTCGATCGGCGCGCAGACCGCATTGAAGCTGAAGGACTGTCCGGCGCAGATCGACACCTGGGCCTCCGCCGCGCTCAGCGTCAATCCTGATATCCTGGTGCTGGCGCATGGCGGCCCGATCGCGGATCCCGCCGATGCCGATTTCATCATGAAGAACACCCGCCACTGCCATGGCTTCTACGGAGCCTCCTCGATGGAGCGGCTGCCCGTGGAGCGGGCGCTGACGGAGCAGGTACGTCAATTCAAGGCGATCGGCGCGCGTTAACGCCCGAAGGTTCGAGGGAGGAAAAGATGTCGGGGATGTTGGTCGGTGAATTGATCCTCTGGCTGATCGTCGCGATCGTCGTGATCGTGGTCGGCGTCTATATCGTGAACTGGCTCTACCATCGCTCCTCCAAGGAGACCTCGTTCGTCCGGACCGGTTTTCTCGGCGAACGCGTGGTGATCAATGGCGGCGCCTTCGTGCTGCCGTTCATCCACGATTACACGCCCGTCAACATGAACGTGCTGCCGATGGGCATCGTCCGCTCCAGGCAGGATGCCGTGATCACCCGCGACCGCATGCGCGTCGACATCGAGGCCGATTTCTATGTCCGGGTGCAGCCGACCCGCGAAGCCGTCTCGATCGCGGCGGCGACGCTCGGGCGCCGCACCATGGAGCCGGGGCAGCTGCATGCGCTGCTCGCCGGCAAGTTCATCTCCGCGATCCGTTCGGTCGCCTCCGAGATGACCATGGAGGAGATGCACGAGCGGCGCGGTGACTATGTTGTGCGGGTCAAGACCAATGCGGCGGAAGCCCTTGCCCAGAACGGCCTCGAGCTTGAATCGGTCGCCATCACCGATCTCGACCAGACCGATCTCGAATTCTTCAACCCCTCGAACCGGTTCGACGCCGAAGGCCTGACCCAGCTGATGCAGGACATCGAGGCCAAGCGGAAGCTGCGCAATGACATCGAGCAGGACTCGATGATCAAGATCCGTGCTCGCAATCTGGAGGCCGAGCGGCAGGCGCTGGAGATCGAGCGCGAGAGCGAGACCGCGCGGCTGGAACAGGAACGCGACATCGAGATGCGCCGTGCGCTTCAGCGCACGGAAGTCGCCCGCGAACGGGCGCTGCGCGAGACCGAGGCCGAGCAGGCGCAGATCTCCGCGCGCGAAGCCATCGAGCGCGCCCGCATCGCCAACGACCAAGCGATCGCGGAGGCCCGCATCGCCTCCGAGCGCGAGACCCGCCAGAAGGAGATCGAACGGACCCGCACCATTGAGGAAAAGGAGCTGCTGGCGCGCGAGGAGATCGAGAAGACGAGGATCGCCAACCAGCGCTCGATCGACACCACGCGGATCGCATCCGAACGCGACGTGCGCCAGCGCGAGATCGAGCGGATGCGGACCGTCGAGGAAGCCGAGATCGCGGCGCGCGAAGCGATCGAGAAGGCGCGGATCCAGCAGGACCGCGTCGTCACCGACGCCCGCATCGCCAACGAGGAGGAAACGCGCCGCCGCGAGATCGAGCGCACGCGCGCCGTCGACGAGGCCGAGATCGCCGCGCGCGAGGCGACCGAAAAGGCCCGCATTGCCCAGACGCTGATCGTCAATGTCGAGCGCATCTCCTCAGATGAACGCACCCGCGCGCTGGAGATCCAGCAGGTGCGCACCATCCAGGAGGCCGAGATTGAGGCGCAGCGCGCGGTCGAGGCCGCCCGCATCGCCCGCGAGCGAACGCTCGCCGCCGAACGGATCGCCGCCGAGCAGAACACGCGGCAGCTGGAGATCGAGCGCAACCAGGCGCTGGACGTCGCCGGCATCGCCGCGCGCGAGACCACGGAGGCCAGCCGGATCGCTCAGGAGGAGCGCGTGCGCTCGCTGGAGATCGCCCGCAACCGCGCCGTCGAGGAGGCCGACATCGCCTCGCGCGAGGCGATCGAGGCGGCCCGCATAGCCCAGGAGAAGGCGGTCGCGGCCGAGCGCATCCAGGCCGAGCGCGACACCCGTTCGCTCGAAATCGAGCGCACCGGCGTGCTGGAAGCGGCCGAGCTGAAGCGGCGCGACGCCATCGAGCGCCAGCGCATCACGGTCGATTTGGCGCTCGAGGCCGAGCGCATCAATTCCTCCAAGAAGCGCGAGGTGCTCAACATCGAGCAGAAGAAGGCGATCGAGATCGCCGACGAGGACCGCGTCATCGCGCTGTCGACCAAGAAGTCCGAGCGGATCGATGCCGACCGCCAGGTCCGGCAGGCCGAGATCGTCGCGCGCAAGGAGGTCGAGACCACCGACGTCTCGCGCGAGCAGGCGCTGGAAGCCGCCCGCATCGAGCGCCGCCGCTCGATCGAGCAGCTCGAGGTCGCCCGCGTCCAGTCGCTACAGGAGGCCGAGATCGCCTCTCGCGAGGAGGTCGAGCGCGCGCGCATCGCATCCGACCGCGGCCTCGACGAAGCCCGCGTCGGCCGCGAGCGCGAGCTGCGCAAGCTCGAGGTCAACCGCGAGAAGGAGGTCGAGACCGTCCTGATGGAGAAGGCCATCGCCATCCATCTGAAATCTCTGGAGGAGTCCGCCGCCAAGGCGTCGGCCGAGGAAGCGCGGATGCGCGCGACCGAAGCCACCGAGCGCGTCATCACCGCGCGCGAGAGCGAGATCGCCAAGCGGCGCAAGACGGTCGAGGTGCTGATCGCCGAGAAACAGGCCGAGGAGACCCGGATCGCCGCGGAAGCCGAGCGCGTGCGCGCCGCCGTCGAGGCGGAAGCGCAGCGGATGCTGAACGAGGCCGAGAACGTGCTGACCGATCAGGCGCGCTACTCGCTGTTCCGCCGCAAGCTGCTCGACCGAATCGAGGGCATCGTCCGCGAGAGTGTCAAGCCGATGGAGAAGATCGAGGGCATCCGCATTCTCCAGGTCGATGGCCTCAACGGCAACGGCCACGGCGGCAATGGCGGCCGCAGCGCCACCGACGAAGTCATCGACTCCGCCCTGCGCTATCGCGTCCAGGCGCCGCTGATCGACTCGATCCTGTCGGACATCGGCGTCGAAGGCGGCAGTCTCTCCAAAATGCCGGGCCTGATCCGCGAAGCCCGTGACATGCAGGGGATCAAGGAGTCAGCGCGCAAGAGCGGCGGAGGCGGAGGTGGCGGCGACAAGCCGGCGGCGTCGCCGGCCCCCTCGGCCGAAGGTGGCGAGCCGCCGGCCGAGCGCGGGCCAAGGAAGAAGAGCTGAGGTCGCACCATGGCTCGCGTCTACGTCTCTACCGTCGTCAATGCCCGCAACGACCGCGTCTGGGCGCGGGTGCGCGATTTCAACGGCTTGCCGAACTGGCATCCGGCCATCGCCGAAAGCCGTATCGAGGGCGGCGAGCCCTCGGACAAGATCGGTTGTGTGCGGGATTTTCGACTGCGCAACGGCGACCGCATCCGCGAGAAGCTGCTCGGCCTCTCCGACTACGACATGTTCTGCACCTATTCGATCCTGGAATCTCCGATGGGTGTCGAGAACTACGTCGCGACCCTGCGGCTGACCCCCGTCACCGACGGCGACCAGACCTTCATGGAATGGACCGCCGAATTCGACTGCGCGCCGGAGCGTGAGGCCGAGCTCGTGAACAATATCGGCGGCGGCGTGTTCCAGGGCGGGTTCGATGCGCTCAAGCGCGTGTTCGGAGGCTGACCGTGCCGCATATCGTCAAGAGCACGATCCTGGACGCACCGACCGATGCGGTGTGGACCGTGCTGCGCGATTTCAACGGGCACGATCGTTGGCATCCGGTTGTTGCGACCTCCTCGATCGAGCGCGCGCAGTCCTCCGACAAGATCGGCTGCATCAGGCGGTTCAAGCTCAACGACGGCTCCGAGCTGCGCGAGCAATTGCTGGCGCTGTCGGACCTGGAACAGTCCTTCAGCTATTGCCTGCTCGATACGCCGGTGCCGATGTTCAACTACGTCGCCCATGTCCGGCTGCTGCCGGTCACCGACGGCGACCGCACCTTTTGGCACTGGGAATCCCGCTTCACCACGAAGCCGGAGGATCGCGACCGCATCACCCACATGGTCGCAGAAGACATTTACCAGGCCGGGTTCGACGCAATCCGCCGGCATCTGAGGGAGGCCGCATAGTCATGGCCGTGACAGTGAAGACGTTTGCAAGCGCCAGCGAGGCGGCGGGGGCATTGTCCTCGGACCGCACCGCGCGCTATCTCGGCGGCGGCACGCTGGTGATGCGGGCATTGAACGAGGGCGATGTCGCGATCTCGACGGTGGTCCGCGCCCAGGACCAGGCGCTGACCCGGATCGACGCCTCGGGGCCGCGCATCA
Organism: Bradyrhizobium shewense; assembly: GCF_900094605.1. Taxonomy (GTDB): domain Bacteria; phylum Pseudomonadota; class Alphaproteobacteria; order Rhizobiales; family Xanthobacteraceae; genus Bradyrhizobium; species Bradyrhizobium shewense. The sequence goes on from NZ_FMAI01000014.1 coordinate 66,939, forward strand.
CGCTCGGCGCCGGCGTCACCTTCGCGCGCATCCTTGCGGAGCGGGACCTCGCCTTCCTGCACGCGCCCGCCCGTTCGATCGGCGGTCCCGCCGTGCGCAACATGGGCACGGTCGGCGGTAATCTCTTCGCGCCCAGTCCCTATGGCGATTTCACCGTCGCGCTACTGGCGCTCGATGCTACCGTCGCCGTCGCCGGCGGTTTTGGTTCACGCGACACCCCAATCGAAGAGTTCTTGCAGGCGCGCGAACGGCAGGCCGGAACCCTGGTGCTGTCGGTCTCCTGCACACGGCCGGCGAGCAGCGAAGCGTTCCGCTATCGCAAGATCGCACGCATCAAGCCGAAGGGCGGCTCGGTCATCACGCTTGCGGCGCATCTGCCGGTCAGCGGCGGACGGATTGCGGGCGCCCGGATCGCGCTGGGATCGATGGCGCCGACCCAGATCCGCGCCCGCGCCGCCGAGCGCGCGCTGGAGGGCCGATCGCTGGATGCCGCGACCATCGCGGCCGCCGCATCCGCGGCGACTGAGGGGACATCGCCATCCGACAACGCGCTCGGCAGCGCCTGGTATCGCCGTGAGATCGTCGGCGTCCATCTGCGCCGCCTGCTGTCAGGCCAGGATTAGAGCCCATGTCCAAGATACCCCTGCAATTTCGTCACAACGGTCGCGACGTCGCGATCTTCGTCGACGGCGGCACCAATCTTCTGGTCGCGCTGCGCGAGCTGATCGGCGACATGACGCCGAAATTCGGCTGCGGCCAGGGCGGCTGCGGCACCTGCAGCGTGCTCATCGATGGCGAGCTTCATCTCTCCTGCCTGACGCTGGCGGAGACGGTGGCCGGCCGTTCGATCGAGACGCTCGACGGCATGAAGCAGGGCCCGAACCTGCACCCGCTGCAGCGCGCCTTCGCCGACCATTTCGCGGCCCAGTGCGGCTATTGCACGCCGGGTATGCTGATGGCCGCCAAGGCGCTACTCGACCGCAATCCCTCGCCGAGCCGCGACGAGGTCATTGAGGCCATCTCGGGCAACATCTGCCGCTGCACCGGCTATGAGCCGATCATCAATGCCATCCTTGCCGCCGCGAGCGGCCGTGTCAGCGCCTGAGGTAGATCATGCTGGAACTGCGCAAGGACATCTTCGCCGACGAGCGCGACGATAACCTCAAGGAAATCGGCAAGGGCACCCAGCGTCAGGACATGCTCGGCCATGTCACGGGCACGTCGAACTACTTCAACGATCACAAGCTGCAAGGCATGCTGCACCTGAAGGTCGTACGCTCGACACAGGCCCATGCAAGGATCCGTCGCATCGATACCACCGAGGCCGAACGTTCGGCCGGCGTTCGCCGCATCATCCGCGGCACCGATGTGCCGGTCAATCTCAACACGCTTCTCAGCCTGATCAACTTCGGCAAGGATGACGAGCCGTCGCTGGCGGTCGACAAGGTCCGCTACAAGGGTGAGCCGATCCTCGCCATTGTCGCCGACAGCGAGCGTGAGGCGTTCGAGGCCATCGCGAAGGTCAAGGTCGACTATGAGCCACTCCCGGCTGTGTTCGACGTCGAGGATGCGCTGAAGCCCGGCGCGCCCGTGGTCAATGAGACCTATCCGAAGAACGCCTTCATCTATCACGACGTCTACGATCACCAGCGCCTACGCTTCGGCGATGCCGACGCCGCGCTCGCGAGCGCCGACCACGTGCTGGAGCAGCGCTACCAGATGTCGCCGATCGAGCACGCCCCGACTGAGACCAACGGCGCGATTGCGGCGCCCGACACCAATGGCCGCTACGTCGTCTACACCTCGACCCAGGCGCTGTTCTTCTCGGTGGACACCTGCGCCAAGATTCTGGACGTGCCCTCCAACACGTTCCACTTCATCGGCGGCACCGTTGGTGGCGGCTTCGGCGGCAAGGTGGACACCCTGACCGAGCCGCTCGCCATCCTCGGCGCCATGCTGACAGGGCGGCCCGTCCGCTACGTGTTCGGGCGCGAGGAGGAGATGCAGTACGGCCCGCCGCGCGGCGCCGAGCGCATCTACATCAAGGACGGCGTGATGCGCGACGGCCGCATCGTCGCGCGCAAGATCCGCGCCTATTTCGACAGCGGCGCCTATACGCGGCTGTCGAGCTATGCCGCCGTGAAATGCGCCGCCCATCTGCCGGGGCCCTACACCATCCCGAACGTCTATGGCGACGTCTACTGCGTCTTCACCAATCGCACGCCTGCGACCGCCATGCGCGGCTTCGGCGTCACCGCGATGGACTTTGCAATCGAATGCCAGATGGACAAGCTCGCAAACCTCGTCGGCATGGATCCGATGGAGTTCCGCATCCTCAACGCCTATCGCGACGGCGACATGAAGGCGCACCGGCGCGAGGCCAAGAACACCGCGCTGATCGAATGCGTGCAGGTCGCGGCTGAAAAGGCCAAATGGCCGATCCGCGACGAGTTCAGGCGCGCCTCCTCGCGCAAGGACGGCGGCGGCAGCCGCGCCGCGATCCCGCCGACGCCAACGGAGTCGCGCGCGCGTCCGGCTGCGCCTGCACAGCAGCGCACGAGCTATGACCGTGCGCCGGTGACCGCGACGCGGGAACCGCCGCGCGAGCCGCCTCCGCCGCCAACGACGCCGCCGCCTCCCCCGCCGCGCCCGTCCGCACCATCCCACGGCGCGACCCGGTTCTCGTCCGTGTTTGGCACCAGGAGACGCTGACATGACCAGGCATCGCGGACGCGGCATGGCGTCGATCAACTATCCCATCGGCATGAACCTTGGCGGCGACCCGAGCCAGGCCCTGGTTCACTCCAATCCCAGCGGCAAGTTCACGGTGGCGCTGTCGTCGATCGACCTCGGCCAGGGCATGAAGTCGGTGACGCGGCAGATCTGCGCCGAGACGCTGGGCGTGCCGGTCGAGGACGTCTATGTCGACACCGCCGATTCCGACACCGGCCCGCACTGCATGGGCTCGTTCGCCTCGCGCGGCACCCACCGGGTTGGCAACGCCGTGATGGCTGCCGCTCGCGAAGCGCGCGGGGTGATGATGGAGGCGGCGGCCGAGGAGCTCGAGGTCAATGCCGCCGATCTCGAAACCGACGGCCGCGGCAATATCCACGTCAAGGGCGCGCCGCATCGGTCGATCTCGACCAAGGATGTCGCGATTGCCGCGCAGTTCAAGCAGGGCAAGACCATTTCGGGCCGCGGCATCTTTCTGGTGCCGCTGTCGAACGTCGACCCTGAAACCGGCGAGATGTCGCCGGCAACCTGTTACGCCCATGCCTGCCTCGTCGCCGAGGTCGAGGTCGACGACGAGACCGGCGATGTCGCGATGGTCCGGATGGATTCCGCCTATGAGCTCGGCCGCGCGCTGAACCCGCGTCTGGTCGAGCAGCAACTGGTCGGCGGCGCCTGGATGGGCGTCAGCCACGCACTCTACGAGACCCCGGAGCCCTATTATCCCGATCCCGTTCACGGCCCGCGCGACTTCGTCGAATATCTGATGCCCGGCCCCGGCGACATCTGCCCCCACGATATCGCCGTGCTGGAACGCCCCGCTCCCGATGGTCCGTTCGGGGCCAAGGGCCCCGGCGAGATGTGCGCCAATCCGGTGCTGCCGGCCGTTGCGAATGCGATCTTCAACGCCGTCGGCGTGCGCATCGACGACCTGCCGATCACGCCCGAAAAGGTGCTGCGCGCGATCAAGGCCCAGGGCGGCGCGCGGCCGCAGGCGCGGCGCTAGAGGATCGGTCGTGACGGTTCGCAGCAACATCGTCGGCATCGACAGCCCCGAGGCGCTGGAGAGAGCGCTTCGGGCAGCCTATTACCTCGCCGACGAAGGCCTTGCGACCGCGGCCTATCTCGGCCTCGCGCTCGGCAAGCCGCTGCTGCTGGAAGGCGCGCCCGGCGTCGGCAAGACGGAAGCCGCCAAGGCGATCGCCGCCGTGCTCGGCCGGCGCCTGATCCGCCTGCAATGCTACGAGGGCATCGACGCTTCTGCCGCGCTCTATGAGTGGAACTACCCGCGCCAGATGCTGGCGATCCGCCAGGCCGGCGACGAGAGCATCGACATCTATGGCGAGACCTTCCTGATCGAGCGGCCGATGCTCGCCGCGCTCCGCGCGCCCGATTCCACCGTGCTCCTGATCGACGAAATCGACCGCGCCGACCAGGAGTTCGAGGCGTTCCTGCTCGAATTCCTCTCCGACTTCCAGATCTCGATTCCCGAGCGCGGCACGGTTCGCGCGGCGGAGCGCCCCGTGGTCGTGCTGACGTCGAACCGGACGCGCGATTTGCACGAAGCCTTGCGCCGCCGCTGCGTCTATCACTGGATCGACTATCCGACCGCTGAGCGCGAGGCGCGGATCATCATGATGCGCGCCTCCAGCGTCGCCGAGGCCACCGCCCGCGCGGTCGTCGCAGCCGTGGAGAAATTGCGGCGCGAACCTCTCAGCAAGGCGCCCGGCATTGCCGAGGCCGTCGACTGGGCCGAGGCCGCGACCCTGCTGCACAAGGGCGGGGCCCGCTGGCCGGATGCATTCAAGCGCTCGATCGGCGTGGCGCTGAAGGACGAAGAGGACCTGCATTTCATCTCGCCGCGGCTCGACGCCATGCTCGCGGAGGCGACCGCATGAGCGCCGAACCGCAGCTCCCGCGCGCCGCGCGCATCTTCGTCGCCTTCGTCCCGCTGCTGCGCGCGAACGGCTTTGCCGTGGCGCCCGAGCAAACCACCACGTTCCTCGCCGCGATCGAGCTGCTCGGCCCGCGCGACATCGAGCATGTCAGGCAAGCCGCCCTCGCGACGCTGGCTCCGCCGCCCGAACGGCGCGCGACCTTCGACCGGCTGTTCGATCTCCACTTCCGCGGCAGCGAAGCCATCGCACGGGACGACGAAGGCGAGGACGACGAGACGGTTCGCCTCCAGGAGGAGGGCCGCAGCGACGAGGCTCCCCTGCTCTCCGACGAAGCCAACGAGTCCGGCCTCACCGCGACCCGAAGCGAGGCCCTGGTCGAGCGCCGCTTTGGGGCGACCTCGAGCACGGACGCATTGCGCCGCCTGACGCGGGAGGCACCGCGGCGCCTGCCGCGACGACGCGGCCATCGCCGCATGCGCGCCCGCCGCGGGCCGTTTGCCGATCTCCGCCGCACCTTGCGCGACAGCGTCCGCAGCGACGGCGAGATCCTGCGGCTCGGTCACATGAAGCGGCGCCAGCGTCCGCGCAAGATGCTACTTCTGATCGACGTCTCCGGCTCGATGAAGAACCGCACCGAGGAGAACATGAAGCTCGCGCATGCGTTGGTGCAGGCCGCGCCCGGCGTCGAGGTCTTCACCTTCGGCACACGGCTGACCCGCGTCACCCGCCCGTTGCGGCTGAAGCGACGCGAGCAGGCCATGAACGCCGCCGCGCACCTGGTCGGCGACTGGGACGGCGGCACCCGCATCGGCGACGCGCTCCAGGCCTTTCTCGCGGTGCCCCGGTTCGGCGGCTATGCCCGCGGCGCCGCGGTGGTGATCGTCTCCGACGGACTCGAGCGCGGCGAGACCGACGCACTTCGCGACGCCGTCGCGAAATTGTCGCGGCGAGCCTGGCGCTTGAGCTGGCTGACGCCGCTGGCGACAAGCCCCGGCTTCCGCCCGCAGACCGAGGCGCTCGTCGCCATCGAGCGCTTCGTCGACGACCTCGTGGATGGCGGTTCGAGCGCGTCGATCGTCGCGCATATTCTGGCGTTGGGACGAAGGAGAGCGGCGTGAGCGATATTGTCGACGGCCATCATCACATCTGGCGGCAAGCCGACCTGCCCTGGCTGATCGGCCCCATGCAGTCGCGCATCTTCGGACCTTACGAGCCGATCCGGCGCGACTACCCGATCCAGGAATATCTCGACGACCTCAAGGGTACCGGCGTCACGCGTTCGGTCTATGTGCAAACCAACTGGGCCAACGACCGCTTCGAGGACGAGGCCGCGTGGGTGCAGCAGACTGCGGACGAACACGGCTGGCCGCACGCGATCGTCCCCTATGCCAATTTTGCCGTCGACGACGTCCGCCCGCAGTTCGACCGCCTGAAGCGCTACAAGCTGGTGCGCGGCGTGCGCATGCAGCTGCACTGGCACGAGAACCCGCTCTATCGCTTTGCCGCCCGCCCGGATCTCTGCGCCGATCCGATAATCAGCCGCAACGTCGCGCGCCTCGCCGACTATGGCTGGAGCTTCGACCTGCAGGTGTTCACCCCGCAGATGCCGAACGCCGCAGCGCTGGCCGAAGCCTGCCCCGACGTGACCTTCATCCTCCAGCATGCCGGCATGCTGGAGGATCTCTCGCCCGCCGGCCGCGCCGCCTGGCGCGGCGGCATGGCCCGGCTCGCGGCCTGTCCGAACGTGGTCTCAAAGCTCTCCGGGCTTGGCACCTTCATCCATCGCAACGATCCCGCGCACATCGCCGCCGTGCTCACCGACACCGTCGCGATCTTCGGCGCCGAGCGCTGCCTGTTCGGCTCCAATTTCCCCATCGAGAAATTGTGGACCAGCTATCGCGAGCTCGTCGGCGCCTTTCGCACCGCCGCCGCGCCGTTCAGCGCGGAGCAGCAGGACGCTATCTTCAAGACGACGGCGACGCGCGTCTACCGGCTTTGACAGACAAGAAACAATGAGGGAGGGCAACGAATGGCGCTGGAGATCAAGATCCTGGACTATGGCGATATCGAACTGGAATCGAGCTTTCTGGTTCTCGGCCGCGACTGCGGCCGCACCCGCCGCGTCCTCACCCTCGGTTTCCTGATTCTCGGGGGGAAATATCCGGTCGTGGTCGACACCGGCTACCGCTCCAACCAGATCATGGAGACGCTGGGCATGCGCGGGCTGCAGTACCACGAGAACATGATCGAGAACCAGCTCGCGCGCCACGGCGTGCGCATGGGCGACGTCCGCTTCGTCTGCCACACCCATCTGCACATCGACCATGCCGGCAAGGACGATCTGTTCCCGATGAACACGACCGTCGTGCTCAACCGCAAGGAGCTCGAATATTCCGTCTCCGGACTGATGCATCCGCAATATCCGGCGCCCGACATCAAGCACCTGATCGACCGGCTGCACACCAAGAGCGCGCTGCGCTTCCTCGACCTCGAGATTACCGGCCCGATCGAGCTGATGCCCGGCGTCTATTGCGACGCCGCCAATGCGCATACGGAGGGCTCGATGAACGTCATCGTTGAGACGGCCGACGGAATTGCAACCATCTGCGGCGACGTGATCTACGATTTCAACGACCAGATCGTGACGCCCTTCAACGAGATCCACGATTGGGAGCCGCGCACGACGGGCAACCACGGCACCAGCAAGCGCGCCGAGAAGGCCTCGATCAAGAAGCTCCTGAGCAATTCGCGCTATTTGCTGCCGGTGCACGACCGCCCCGCCAAGATCGAAGGCGGCAACGTCGTCGGGCGACTGCACGATCAGGTCCCCGGCCCGATCGTGCAGTCCTTGCCCGCACGCAACTGGTTCCCGGCTTGAGATGATCTTGGGGATCGACCGATGACGCACGTCACCTTGCGAAGCGAATTCGAAACTTTGATCGACCCCTATGCGCCGGTCGCGCAGGTCGGCACCGGCTTTGACTTCACGGAGGGGCCGATCTGGCATCCGGTCGATCACTATCTGCTGTTCTCGGACATGCCGGGTGACGTGCGCCGGCGCTGGGATGCGCGGCGCGGCGTGGCCGAGGTCAAGCGTCCCTCCAACAAGTGCAACGGCATGACCTATGATGCCGAGCTCAATCTGATCGTCTGCGAGCACGCGACCTCGTCGCTGATCCGCGAACGGCCGGACGGGCGGCGCGAGGTGCTGGCTTCGCACTTCCAGGGCCAGGAGCTGAACAGCCCGAACGACGTCTGCGTGCACTCCTCCGGCGCGATCTATTTCTCCGACCCCTGGTACGGCCGCATGCCGGTCTATGGCGTGGAGCGCCCGCGCCAGCTCGGCTTCCAGGGCGTCTATCGCCTCGTGCCCGGCGGTGAGCCGAAGCTCGTGGTCGAGCGCAATCTGTTCGACCAGCCGAACGGCCTGTGCTTCTCGCCGGACGAGAAGCTGCTCTATGTCAACGACACCGTGCAGGCGCTGATCCGCGTCTTCGACGTCAACGCCGACGGCTCGCTGTCGAATGCGCGGGTGTTCGCAAGCGGCATCCGCTCCGAGCTCGAAGCCGGCCTGCCCGACGGCATGAAGTGCGATCAGCACGGCAATGTCTGGGTCACCGCGCCCGGCGGCGTCTGGGTCTATTCGCCGCGCGGCGAGTTGCTCGGCAAGGTCCGCGTGCCCGAGATGGTCGCCAACCTCGCCTGGGGCGGGCCGGATTTCCGCACGCTGTATCTGACCTCGACGCATTCGGTCTACGCTATTCCGACCAAGGTCGGCCCGCGGCATGAGCCTTACATGAGCGGCCGGCGAAGCGGCGGCGGCCAGACGGCAACCGCCTCGCCGGCGGCGCCTATCCTCGCTGACGGCGACATGCGACTTGATCCGCAGCGTTGTGCCATGATCATCCAGGACCTCCAGAACGACGTCATCATGGACGGCGGCGCTTTCGCCGAGTCAGGCGCTCCCGGGCATGCGAAGCAGCAGCATGTCGTCGAGAATGTCCGCCGCCTCGCGGAGACCGCGCGGGCCCGCGGCGTCGCCATCATCCACGTCTGGTTCGTCGTCGAGCCGGGCGCACCCGGTGTTACGCTGAACGCACCGCTGTTCGAAGGTCTCGTCGACAGCAAGGCGATGGTGCGCGGAAGCTGGGGAGCGGCACCTGTCTCCGGCCTCAAGCCCCGGCCCGGCGATTTCGTCGTCGAGAAGATGCGGATGAGCGCGTGGGAGGGCACGCGGCTGGAGACAATCCTCAAGGCGACCGGGCGCGACATGATCATCAACACCGGCGCCTGGACCAACATGTCGGTCGAGCACACCGCCCGCACCGGGGCAGACAAGGGCTACTTCATGATCGTCCCCGAAGATTGCTGCTCGACCATGAATGCCGACTGGCACAATGCGTCGATCAATTTCGCCATGCAGAACGTCGCGATCGTCACGAGGGCAGATGCCGTTATCAAAGCGCTGGGATGAGCGGTGGCAAAGATTTTGCACCTCTCCTGCTCGCCGCGCCCTGACTCCGAGTCGAGTGCCGGCGCGCGCGTCTTTCTTGACAGCTTTCGTCAGGTCCGGCCGGACTGGGACCTCGATGTCGTGGACCTCTGGCGGGAGCGGATGCCGGAATTCTCAGGACCCATCGCCGAGGCCAAATATGCACGGATGAACGGGCAAGCCTTCAACGACACGCAACGCGACAGCTTTGCCGAGGCCGAACGCATGGCGCTGCGGTTTTCGTTGGCCGATCGCGTGCTGATCTCGACGCCGATGTGGAACTTCAGCATTCCCTACAAGCTCAAGCAGTGGCTCGACGTCATCGTGCAGCCCGGACTGACGTTCCGGTTCGACCCGTCACAGGGTTATCTCCCGCTGCTCAAGGATCGGCCGACGCTGGTGATTCTCGCCAGCGGCAGCGACTTTGCCACCGGCATGAACCGCGGCCGCATCGACATGGCAACGCCCTACCTGCGCGACATCCTGCGCTTCATCGGTATCGACAATGTCCGTTTCGTGCCGATCGGGCCAACCACTGGGCCGCGGCAGCCGATCGACGCTGCGCGGGATAGGGCGCATCGACGTCTGGCCGCAATGGCCGCGAATTTCTGAGCACCCGCGACGCCGGACTCGCTAGAGAGTCCCGATTTGCGCTGAGCCTTGCGCATCCCCTGACCGCGCCTGACGATAGACGTGCCCGGGCTCCGCCCACAGGAAGCCATTCGAGAAGGGCACACCAGGATAGGCCGCAGCAAGCCGGCGGTTGCCGCCATCGGCATCGTCACGACCGTCCAGCACGTCGCGAAAGGCCTTGGCGACGACGACCATGTCGCAATCCTGCGGCGACAGGCGCAGTGATCCGACGTTGCTCTCGTGCAGTAAGCCGGCCTCGCCCAGCAGATTGGCGCAGGTGTGCGACAGCGTCTGCACGCCGTTGATGGTCAGGAAGTCCTGCTGCTCCAGCGTGTTCAAGAGGAGTCCATCCGGGTCCTTTTCACAGACGAAGCGGCAATTGTCCTTGGCGAGCTTGTGAAGGCGCGCATGATAGCAACGCGCGGAGATGGCCAGCGGCACCCTGCCGAACGCAAACACCTCGGTCGTAATGTCGGGAACAGCCTTCGCGATCGTCGCCACCGAGGCCAGCGGCAATTCCGGCGGCAGGCAGATGCGCCTCGCCCCGCGCGCGGCGTGAAAGGCCGCGCTCGCTTCGTTGTAGATGTTGACGAAGGGACCGATGGCGTGCGGCCGGCCTGCGAGCGCCCTGAGACAGGTCAGGTCATTGACCTCGACCAGCACGCCTTCTGCCGCCGCGAGCTCGTCGGTCTGACGGCGCTCGCGCCGCAGCGAGACCAGGATCAGCGAGCCCAGCAGCACCTGCTTGCCTGCGTTCTGCAGCCGCTCGACCACGGCCGGGATGTGGTCTGCCAAAAACGGCGAGCGCTTCGAGCAGACGATCTCGCCGACGGACACGACGTCAACCGGTGCTTCGTCGGCGATCCGGAAATAGAAGTCGCGCCAGCGTTCCGGCGCCCAATTGTACAGAACTGGACCGAGGCTGAGTTGCATCTTCCGGACCTCACATAGTCAACAAGATTAGCGCCAGGTCTTGCGATAGGCGCCGAGCGTGGAGGCCTGCCCTTCGGTGAACGGCTTCAGGCTTGCGATGTCCGCCTCACTGCCGCTCTCGAGCGCGGCGAGCGCATGGCGAAAATGGCGCACCACGCTCTCGACATAGGCACGGCCGCGCTGGCGGCCCTCGATCTTGAGCGCGGTCACGCCGGCATCGCGCATGCCTTTAAGCAGCGCCGTGGCGTCCAGGCTGACCGGGTCCTCGAAAATATAGCCGGCGCCCTGGGAGGTCGAGAAGCGCCCTTTGCACAGCGTCGGATAGCCGGCGGGCTCGCTCACGGCGAACCGGTTGATGGTGAAGCCGCCGAGACTGGACTTCGTCCCATCCATAGTCTGTTCGTAAGTCACATGGCTCGGCGGCGAGCAGACGCCCTGCATGTTCGGCGACTTGCCGGTCGCATAGGACGACAGCGAGCAGCGCCCTTCGGCCATGACGCAGAGGCCGCCGAACACGAAGACCTCGGTCTCGCAGGTCGACTCCCGGGTGATCTCGGCGATTTCAGGCACACTCAGGACGCGCGGCAGCACGACGCGGCGCGCTCCGAAATTCTCAGCGTAAAAGGCGATGGCATCGGGATTGGCGGCCGCGGCCTGCACCGAGACGTGCAAGCGCTGGTTCGGATGGCGCCTCGCCGTGTAATCCATCAATCCGATATCGGCGAGGATCAGCGCATCGGCCCCCGCGCTCGCCGCATCGTCTACCGCGCGATGCCAGATATCGACGGCAGAGGCACGCGGGAAGGTGTTGATGGCCACCAGGACCCTTGCGCCGCGGCCATGCGCCAGTGCGATGCTCTTGCGCATTTCGTCGCGACTGAAATTCAGCCCCGGAAAATTGCGCGCATTGGTCTCGTCGTTGAAGCCGCAATAGATTGCATCGGCGCCGGCATCGATCGCGCTCTTCAGCGCTGCCGGCGTACCGGCAGGACAGATCAGCTCCATCATCTCGATTGCCCGCCTTGGCCCGAGGAACCGATCACGCGGCCACGGGCGGCCTCGAAGGCGCGCCTCGCCGGCGCGCCCAGTGGGCCAAACAGAGAGGACGCCTCGGCGGCGAGATCGAGCTGGGCGTCGTCGATCGCATTGCGCAGTGCCAGCACCGCCTCGACATCGCCCTCGACCACGAGCTCACGCGAGAACATCAGGGCATCGCCATCGACCCTGCCTTCGAGCAGCGCCAGCAGATTGGCGAGCGAAGCCGATATCCGCGCATCCAGGCCGCGCGGCAAGTCACGCACGACGGACAGGCGCGGCGGCCTGGCTTCGACCACGAAGGCGAACGGCAGATCGATCGGCTTGATACCGAACCGCGCGCGCGCGTGATCACCGAGCCGGTCGAATATTGCAGGATTGCGCCGATGGATCCGCCGCAGGACGCCGGCGAGAACGAGCTGCAGCGGCAGCAGAGGCAGGGGACGCATGGCCAATGCGACAAGCGGCGGAATCGTCGGCAACGGGCCGGGCGATGCGGCGGACGGATCATTCATGGCCACACATCTGGACGGATTGCACGCCGCTGTATTTGACCCGGAACAATGAAGACCGAAAACAACCCGGCTAGCTCTCATTTTTTGGGAGCTTGTCCAGTTGCAACGTGATGTGCCGCGCTTTCGCGACTTGTCCGACTTCCTGCGCTTCATCGAAGGCCGGGGACAGTTGCGACGCATTCGCGAGAAGGTCTCCGTCGTCCATGAGATCACCGAGATCCATCGGCGTGTGCTCGGCGCGCATGGACCGGCATTATTGTTCGAGCAGCCCGTCAAGGCCGACGGCAGCCCGTCGGAGATGCCGCTCCTCACCAATTTGCTTGGAACGGTCGAGCGGATCGCGTGGGGAATGGGCATCACGCCCGACCGTCTCGGAGAGCTCGGCGAGCTGATGGCCGAGCTTCGCGCACCGCGACCGCCGCACGGCATCAGGGATGCCCTCGACAAGATCCCGCTCGCGCGCGCCGCGCTGTCGACGCGCCCGCGCACGCGCGCGGCGGCCCCGGTGCAGGACTGCGTCGCGATGGGACCCGACGTCGATCTTGCAAGATTGCCGGTCCAGATCTGCTGGCCCGGCGAGCCGGCGCCGCTGATCACCTGGCCACTCGTGATCACCGTGCCGACGGAATCCGCGACGGCCGACCAGGAGGAGAATGTCGGCGTCTACCGCATGCAGGTGCTCGGCCGCGACCGCGCCATCATCCGCTGGCTCGCGCATCGCGGCGGCGCCCGGCATCACCAGCAATGGAAGGCGATCGGGCGCGACATGCCGGTCGCGATCGTCATCGGCGCCGATCCCGCCACGATCCTTGCCGCAGTGCTGCCGCTGCCCGAGACGCTGTCCGAGCTGCGCTTCTCCGGCATCCTGCGCGGCGAACGGCCCGACCTCGCGCCATGCCTCACGGTCCCGCTCGCGATCCCAGCCGAGGCCGAAATCGTCATCGAGGGTTTTGTTTCCGCGACCGAAACCGCGCCGGAGGGGCCCTATGGCGATCACACCGGGTACTATAATTCCGTCGAACAGTTCCCCGTGATGCGCGTGACGGCGATCACCAGCCGACGTCAGCCCGTCTACCTCTCGACCTTCACGGGCCGGCCGCCGGACGAGCCGTCGCGGATCGGCGAGGCGCTCAACCAGCTGTTCGTGCCGCTGATCCGTCAGCAATTCCCCGAGGTGACCGACTGCTGGCTGCCGCCGGAGGCCTGCTCCTACCGCATCGCGATTGCGGCGATCAAGAAACGCTATCCCGGCCAGGCACGGCGGCTGATGCTGGGCCTGTGGTCGATGCTGCCGCAGTTCAGCTACACGAAGCTCCTGATCGTGGTCGACGACGACATCGACATCCGCGACTGGCGCGCCGTGATGTGGGCGGTCTCGACGCGCAGCGATTCCTCGCGCGATCTCGTAACGCTCACCGACACGCCGATCGACTATCTCGACTTCGCCTCGCCGAAATCCGGGCTCGGCGGCAAGCTCGGCATCGACGCCACCACCAAGATTCCCCCCGAGACGGATCGGGACTGGGGCGTTCCGCTGGCCATGGATCCCGCCGTGGTCACGCGTGTCGATGCGATGTGGGCGAACCTCGACCTGTCCGGCGCGCCCGCACGTGCTCCGGTCCTCACATGAGCGGGCGGCAAGGCATTATCGTCGGCATCAGCGGCGCCTCAGGCGCCGCGATCGGCATGCGCATCGTCGAGCTGCTGGCCGATGATCCACACTACGCGGTGCACCTCGTGGTCTCGCCCGCGGCAGAGCATACGCTGAACGAAGAAGTGGGGCGCGATGCGCTGGCGCGGCTGCGCGCCCTCGCCTTCCGCCACCATCTTCATTCCAACATCGGCGCCGCGATCGCCAGCGGCTCGTATCCGATCGCGGGCATGATTGTGGCGCCGTGCTCGATCCGCACGCTCTCGGCCATCGCCTGGGGGCAGCTCGACAACCTTCTGACGCGTGCGGCCGACGTGCAGCTCAAGGAACGGCGCCGGCTGGTGTTGCTGGTCCGCGAGAGCCCGCTGCATCTCGGCCATTTGCGCGCGATGCTGCAGGCGACCGAGATCGGCGCGATCATCGCGCCGCCGATGCCGGCCTTCTATCTGAAACCACAGTCGCTGGATGAGGTGATCGACCAGATCGCCGCCCGGGCGATCAACCTGCTCGACCTTGCAAAGCTTCGAATACCGGCAAGGATCTGGTCCGGCCCGGGCGCCGACGGCGTGTAGACAGCGGACGGCTCCGGGCAAAGCCGCCGCGCCGGATCAGTTCACCTCGGCAAAACCGAGCGACGCCTTGACGCCCGGCGAGATCATCCAGGGCTGCCAGGGCGGCTCGAACGTCATGGTGACGTCGACCGATTCCACGCCAGGGACCAGGCACGCGCTGTTGGCGACGCCCTCCTTGAGAAAGGACGCGGCGGGACAACCTGGTGTCGTCGCCGTCATGGTGATGTGCGCCGCGCCGTCGTCGATCGACACATCATAGACGAAGCCGAGATCGACGATGTTGTGCCCGAGCTCCGGATCGATCACGACCTTCAGCGCCTGCCTTATCTGAGCCACGAGATCGTCGTCGTTGATCGTCATGCGCAAACCCTCACTGTCAGTTGATATGTGTCCTTCTGCGGCGTGAAGCCGCCGCGCCACTGATGGCCGCGCTTAGTCAGCTCCCGAAACAGGAACACCGGTTCACGACTGAGCAAGGCGCACAGCGTCTGTCCGGGGGCGAGCCGCTCCATTGCAGCCAGAATCCGCACCATCGGCTCCGGCGGATCGAGGTCGCGGTTGTCGAGATGAACCACGGGCTCCGGCCAATCGCCACCGCTCAACGCCGCGGGCGCCGGTTCAGCCGCTCCGAACGAGCCGTCGTCCGGCATGAATCGGATCTCCCATTCGCCGCCTTCGAGTTCGGCCTCCCGATGCGCAAAGCCCTTGCTCGCCATGACGTCGAACAGGGGCACCGGTTTGAAGGGGGCATAGAGCCGCAGCCCCTCCCCGGGCTCGAGCCGCTCGAGTGCGGCCATGATGATCGAGAACGGCTCGCCGCCTGCACGCAGGATCGGCCGGACATCGACGTCGATGAATTGGGTCATTGCAGTCTCCTTTCAGTTTCGCAAGACCAACAGATGGGGCACGACTGCTCCCGTCGGCAGGCGCAGCGGCTCCGCCACGTCCGCAAGCCGTCTTGCCCTGATGAGCTCCTCGCCCAGGCCGAGCGTCGCAAGCGTCACGACCGCGACGGCGACGCGGAAACCGAGCGCCGCGTCGACCAGGAGCATCAAGGTTGCCGCCCAGCTTCCGGCAAAGAACAGCACGAACCATTTCAACGTGCGGCGCTCGTCAACGAGATCCTGCACGCGGGGCGTCGGCACTCTGCCCATCACCGGACCGTAGGTCTCGAGCCAGGTCAGGAACGGGACGATCTTGTAGAGATTGGCGAGCACCAGGCCAGTGAGCCAGCCGAATGCGACGAGAAAGGCGAGCGCTCCGACATGCGACGGGAGAGAACCGGTCGCAACAAACGCGGCGCTGAGGATTGCGACCGCAACCAGGCTTGCCAGCGCAACGAGGCTCATGCGCGTATTGAGCTCGAGCGCGCGACGCTTGCGGGCTCTGTAGAGGCCGAGCACGTCGCGGCCGTAGGCGATTAGCGACAGCAGCGCCGCGGCTCCTGCCAGCAGAAGCGCCAAATTCACGCCGGTCGCGCGCCAGAGTGCGAGCACGCCGCCGACAGCTCCGACGGCCAGCGCGGCAACGCCGGCAAGCCAGGCCAGCCGGCCCAGCCGCGCATCGCCGTCGGGCGCGAGCATGAACATCGCCAGCAGGCGATAGCTGACGCCCATGGCCGTGAAGGTCAGCCATCCGCCAAGCCCGGCAATCGCGTGGATCGGAACGCCCGACACCAGCAGGTCCGGCCATTGCGCGCCGATAGCGGCTCCGGACAGCACCAGAGAGAACATGCCGCCGAATGCCGCCGTGACACAGATGCAGGCAAGCCCGGCTGCGACGAACCGCGCAGGCCTCGGCAGCGGGCGGGCCGACCAGAGTGTCATGCCGAGATTGGCAACGACCAACGCGAAACCGGCAATCAGCAGGCTCGCGCCGACCGGAAGCAGCCGGGGCGGCCCGTCGAAGTGCCCGCCAAGCGTCAGGAAGCCCGCGAGCAGGATGGTCAGCCCAAACGTCAGCAGCGCCAGAGCCGGCAGCGTCCAGCGCTCAGCATAGAGCGGCCTTGCGACCAGCACCGGCACGAACTGGAACAGCGCGCCACACAGGACCGTGCTCAACCAGCCGATGCTAACCATGTGCACGATGACGAGCGTGTCCGGGCCGCCAATGTCGTGGTTCGGAAAGCCGAACCCGGCGACAACAAGCACTTCCGCGAGCAGCAGCCATACGATAGCGACCGCGAAGTAGCTGATGACCCATTTACAGAGGCTGGTTCCAATCACGGCTTGCTTCCCATCGCGCGCAACACGAAACCCCGTGTCAGCACCCGAAAAGGTAAGCGGTTGCAGTCACCACCACTTTGTCGAGGCGCAAACTCCGGCGCCTTTCGCGACTGCCGACATCAGCATCTGTTCAGGGCAAGACCAACTTCTTGCGGATCGCATAGCGGACGAGCTCAGCGGTGGACGACATCCGGAGCTTGCGCATGGCCGAGGCGCGATGGGTCTCGACGGTCTTCACACTCAGTTTCAGGATGGAGCTGATCGACCTGTTGGTATGCCCCTCCGCGATCAGCTGGACCACGCTCTGCTCGCGTGACGTCAGCAGCATGTCGGCCCGATTCTCCTTGTTGCCCTGGTAGTCGTGCAGCAGCCTCTCCAGCAGGATGCTGGTGAAGTAGGGCCTGCCGTCGAGCAGGGCCTCGATGGCGGAAATGAGGTGCTTGCGTGCGTCTGACTTGAACAGAAAGCCGCGCACCCCGGCCAGAATGGCTTCGGTCAGAAGCTCTTCGCTCTCGTGCATCGTCAGGATCAGGACCTGCGCGCCAAGGTGGAGCGCCTTGAGGCGGCGACTGACCTCCAACCCGTTCATGACCGGCATGGAGTAGTCGACGATCACGATGTCCGGCCTGGTCTCGAGCGCCAGCGCGACCGCCTGCTCGCCATCGGTCGCCACGCCGCTCACGATCCAGCTGGAATGCGCTTCGATGATTGCACGCAGCCCGGAACGCACAACTTCATGATCATCCGCAATCAAGATGCGTTTCACCGCGTCGTTCCCGTTGGCCGACCCTTGCGCTTCCGGGCCGATACCGGCAGCAAACCGGCAGCACAGTCGAACGATCATAGGGAGCGTGGCTGGAATCGTTATCCCACAAAACCCTGATATCTCCCGGCGAAGGTACCGACGCCCGTATTGCTCGCGAATATCGCCGTTTCAAGCCTCGACCAGCCCGGTCCGAACGGCGTACCGGACCAGCCCCGCCGTCGAGTTCACCTCCAGCTTGCGCATCGCTGCTGCCCGATGGGCCTCGGTGGTCTTGACGCTGAGGTCGAGGATCGCACTGATGCCCTTGTTGCTGTATCCTTCCGCGACCAGCTTGACGACCAGTTGCTCGCGGGCCGTGAGTTCGTGATGCCGCTCGCCGTTGGTCCGCGGCGCATGGTCGAGTTCGGTCTTCCGGGGCCAGAATGGCCGGTGCAGCAACAAGGCTTCGACAGCTGCGACAAGCAGCTTGTTGGCGTCGGACTTCACCAGGAATGCACGCGCCCCCGCCTCGAATGCTTGCTGGGCAAGCAAGCCCGAATTGTGCACCGTGAAAATCAGCACCTCAGTCTGCAGCGGATACTCTCTGATCCGCCGCGCCACCTCGACGCCGGTCATGCGGGGCATCGAGAAGTCGACGATGGCGACATGGGGCCGGCTTTCGATCGCGGCTGCTACCGCCATGCCGCCGTCATTCACCTCGGCGACCACCTCCCAATCCACCCGTTGCTCGAGCACCGCCCGCAAGCCCGACCGTACCGCCTCATGATCGTCCGCGATGAGAATTCGCTTCATGGCAGAGCACTCCGAATCCGCATCGGCGATGGGCCGTGACCCCGGCCCGCCGCCCCGCGGTTAGTGTTTTTTCGCTGATTGTGCGCCTGCGCGGACCCTTGCATTTGTCGTGGCCCCGCGGCGATTGGCCCTGTTCGCCGGGGGAGCATAGGGAAATACTGCACACAGCACCGTGCCGGCATGCCGGGGCGCGCGACTGGATTGGATGTCGAGCGTACCTCCGATCTCGTGCAGCCGCGCTTGCATCGCCGGAATTCCGACACCAACAGAGACCGCGCTCCTGCCGAAACCCGGCGGGAGCCCACGTCCATTGTCGCTGAGCGTCAGGTGAAACCGGCCGTCCGCGGTGTCGATGACGATGGCCACCTCGGTCGCGTTCGCATGACGGAAGACGTTCGTCAGCGCTTCCTGGACGACCCGCAGCAACGTTCGTTTCGTCTCGTAAGGCAACCGATCCACATCCGGCACGATGTTGACACTCGCGCGCAACGACGTGCGCGCCGCAAATCCCTCAGCGTACCGCTCGATCGCAGCCTTCAGGCCCTCACCGGCGAGGTTCCGGGGATGCAGCAGATAGGCAAAGGCGCGGATTTCCCGGAGGGCTTCATCGATCGATGCATCGATTTCGTCGCAGAGCCGCTCGGCCAAGTCCGGTTCGCCGATGCTGCTTCGGATCCGCATGAGACCGAGACTCGCGGCAATCAGGTGCTGGCAGGTCGAATCGTGGAGATCGGACGCTATCCGCTGCTGGATGCCTTCCTGGATCGATACCAGGCCGAGATTCACGTCGAGCCCGTTGCCCTGTCCGACACCGCTCTCGAACGCGCGGCTGCGCAGGGCGCGGTGGCTGCCGATCAAGCGAACCGCACCACCACACGAAGATTGAACGACCGGAGTTACTACCGTTTCGACGTTCCGGGGCGTGCCGCCGAACGCGAGACGCTGCCGGATCCTGATCTCCGCTCCTTCCGCAACGCACGCCCCCAGCGCCTGGCAGACGATTCTAGCGTCGTCTGCGTTCATGCAATCGAACACATCCATGTCGTAGACGTCT
Source organism: Bradyrhizobium shewense (assembly GCF_900094605.1). Classification (GTDB taxonomy): domain Bacteria; phylum Pseudomonadota; class Alphaproteobacteria; order Rhizobiales; family Xanthobacteraceae; genus Bradyrhizobium; species Bradyrhizobium shewense. Next base: position 86,235 of record NZ_FMAI01000014.1, read on the forward strand.
TCCGGCGAGAGACCGAGCCGGGACCCAAACTCCGGATTGATCGCCTCATAGACGAAGCGCCCTTCAGGAGACGGACGCACGACGAATAGGAGATCAGCCGAAAACGTCCAATAGAGCGCTTCGATCGATTGTTCCGAACCTGTCCGCAGCCAGTTCCCGAGGCCGGTTCGATGCGACTCGCTGGCGGGGGCGACATGTACCTTCACGATACGCACTCACTCTTCTCCGGCGACATCGCGACGCTGACAACAGCATCGCCTGTGTCCGCTCGCCTGTTCGGGGACTTCTCCCCTCGCCGGCTCGCGGACGCGCCTTGGAGCCGATCCGACTATACACCCTGGAATTGACCCACAACAAGAGGTAGCATTTCCATGGGATTAAAATCTTGAATCCGCGACGCGGCGTCTGCGCTGCGCGACAAAGCGGTTCGTGCCCTGCGGAAGCGCTCGAATTTAGCGCAACAGAGATTAAAAATGCGGGATTCCGAGCGGCGGAGTTCCGAGACAGCGAACTCCCGCGCCGATAGGCGGCTATGCCTACCAACGTAGCGAGGCGCTAGCGGCTGCCGCCACCATTTGCGCCCGACTTCCTCCTGCGTTCCGTCCCTGCTTTCGGAGTCGTCGGAGGCGGTGCAATCTGCAGGGGATGCGATGGCGGCGTCAGACGGTTTGTCGCAGCATCGTCCCGAAGCGCATCGGTATCAAGCCGCTGGCTTCGATCGACGGCGTCGCGCGGATCGGCGGCGGCAACGGATGCCGCCGCGATGCCCACGACAATGCCGATCAACAGCGACAAGCCTCTTGCGTGCATCGATCGGATACCTCTCAGAATGCGAAGTCCAGACGAGGGCCGATGCGAACGTCCCTATATCGCCGCAGCGGCACGTTCGACGTTCGCGCCTCGTACAGCACGGTCGTCGTGAGCGACACATTGCTCGCAAAATTATACTTCAGACCGACGTCTGCCGAATAGAGCTGATCGTGTCGTCCGCGATTGAGCCCGTCGGTGAACCAGTAAGCCTCGAACAGTGGCGTGCTGACAATCGACCATTTGGAATCGAGCTTGACCTCGATACCGAGCACGGCGTCGAAGCGCCAGCGGCGCGCCTCCGCCAGGTCGGAAAATCGATAGGTCAGGAGCAGCAATGGCGAAAACGTCGCGTTGTTGAAGCGGAAGTCGCGGGCAACCGAGCCCATGACATCGTCCGAGGTGAAGGCCAGGTCGCGGTAGATACCGTCAAAATCGTAGCGATGCTCGTAAATGGCGGAGAAACGCCAGCCGTCCCAGTTTTGGGTCAGGCGCCCGCCCATCCGCGCGACGGCAAAATTGCCGTCCTTCTCCCGCGAAAACGCTTCATATTGCGCCCGCGCATAGAGGCGGTACGACAGGTCATTGCTGAGGTTCCCGTCCAGCCGGACGCTCACGTCGGGCACGTAGTAAACGTCCGACTTGCGGTTGTCCCGGCTAAACAGGGCGTTGTCGGTGAAGGTGGGCGCGATGGAACCGACGACGCTCCAGGTGGGTGTGGAGGTGTAAGGTACAGGGGCCGCGATCGTCTTGAACTCGGTGACATCAAGGTCGGCTGCGCCTGCCGTGCTTGCGCCGAGCAGACCAAAGATCGGCAGAAGACTCCTGGACCTTCGCATGGCGTCCCTCGATGGCTGTCGCGTGCATCGGGATTCGCGTCAGGCTGTGACACGATTGTGGCGTGTTAATGTTCTTCGACTAAATCACGGGTTGATCAAATCGATCATCGTTTCGTAAGAGGCCGCTGATGCGGGCCTAGTAATCGACCGCGTCCCTGATGATCGGACAGGTCATGCAATGACCGCCGCCGCGACCACGTCCGAGTTCCGCACCAACGATGGTAATGACCTCGATGCCTTCCTTGCGCAGCAGCGTGTTGGTGTAGGTGTTGCGGTCATAGGCGAACACGACGCCAGGGGATGCGCAGACGAGATTGGCACCGCTATCCCACTGGGTGCGCTCGCGCATATAGGCATTTCCGCCCGTCTCCACCACGCGCAGCTTCTTCAGCCCAAGCGCCTCTGCCACGACCTCGACGAAGGGCTTTTCATCCTTCCGCAGCTCGATGCCTGCGGAGCTGTCGGCCGGACGGTAGGAAAATGCCGCGATATTGTTGACGATGTCCGGATAAAGCAGCACGCAATCGCGATCGGCGAATGTGAAGACCGTATCCAGATGCATCGCCGCTCGAAGCTTGGGCATGGCAGCCACGATCACGCGCTCGGCCGCCTTCTTCTTGAACAGGGCGGCAGCGAGCTGGCTGATGGCCTGCCGCGAGGTGCGCTCGCTCAATCCGATCAGCACGTTACCCTTTCCGATTGGCATCACGTCGCCGCCCTCAAGCGTCGCAAGGCCGTGATCCTGTGTCGGATCGCCCCACCAGACGTTGACCTTGCCGGCGAAATCCGGATGGAATTTATAGATGGCGGCGGCGAGGATAGGCTCTTCGTGGCGCGCCGGCCAGAACAGCGAATTCAGCGTAACCCCTCCGTAGATCCAGCAGGTCGTATCGCGCGTGTACAGGGTGTTGGGAAGGGGCGGCAGAAGATACTCGGTCATGCCGGCCGCTTCCCGGATGAGCCTGAGCGTCTCGCCGCCGCGGGCTTCTGGAAAGTCCTGGGTCGACAATCCGCCGATCAGCGTCTCCGCCAGCTCGCGCGGCTTGAGGCTTTCCAGATAGCCGCGCAGCTCGTCGATCAGGCCGAGGCCAACCTGATTGGGGATCACCTGGTTGTCGAGAATCCACGTCCTCGCCTCCGGAATGGCGACCGTGTCGGCGAGGAGATTGTGCATCTCGACGACTTCGATACCGCGGTCACGCATCTTCTGCACGAAATCGAAATGATCGCGCTTGGCATTGTCGACCCATAGGACGTCGTCGAACAGCAAGGTGTCGCAGTTCGTCGGCGTCAGACGTTGATGAGCCCGCCCCGGCGAACAGACCAGCACCTTGCGCAGCTGGCCGACTTCCGAATGAACACCGAAGGAAATCCCTGCATCCGATGTCTGCTTTGTCATGAGGCCTATCTCCGGAACTGCTCCGCTCAGATCGTGATGTAGCCGGTGGCCAGGCCATGAATGCCGATGACCGCGCCGATCGCAACGACAATGAAGATGATCCACTCGACGAAGGTGAAGACTCTCGCCTTTTGCTCGAGGCGTGCCCACAAATACAGTGCCGTGCCGGGCGCGTAGAGGATGGCCGACAGCAGCAGATATTTCATTCCGGCCGCATAGATCAGGAAGAGCGTGTAGATCAGCGCAATTCCGGTAAAGACCAGCCCGCTTCGACGCTGGTCCGGGCGCTTCTCATAGGTCTCGCCGCGCTTGACCAGCAGGAGCCCGTAGGCAGCGACCAGGAAAAACGGGATCAAATTCATGACGCTCGTCAGATTGAGCATCAGCGAGAAGGCGTCCCGCGACCAGTAGGTGCTGATGACGAAGAGCTGGACGACGATGTTGGTCAGCCACAGCGCCGCCGCCGGGACCTTGTTCTCGTTCTCGGTGCCGAACAGGGCCGGCATATCCCTGGTGCGGCCCGCGGCCGAAAGAACTTCCGTGCAGATCAAGCTCCAGGCGAGATAAGCCCCGAGCACCGAAACTAGAAGTCCGATGCTGACGAAGACCGCGCCCCAATGCCCCACGACGGCCTCCAGCACCGCCGCCATGGACGGCTGTCGCATCTCGGCGATGTCGGCGCGCGGCAGCACGGCGTAGGGCAGCATGGTGACGAGCACCATCAGGCTGGTCACCATCACAAAGCCGATGATCGTCGCCGCGCCGACATGGGATCGCTCCTTGGCATAGCGGGAATAAACGCTGGCGCCCTCGATCCCGAGGAACACGAACACCGTGACCAGCATGGTCGCGCGGATCTGCTCGAAGAGCCCCTTGTCCGGCATGCCCTCGCCGCCCCAGAAATTGTCGCTAAACTGGTCGGCCTTGAAGGCGAAGATCAGGATGACGATAAAGACCACGATCGGCACGATCTTGGCGATGGTCACGATGGTGTTGATCGCGGCGGCCTGTTGCACGCCACGCAGGATCATGAAGTGGAAAAGCCAGATCCCGATCGAGGCAACGATGATCGCGATGACGGTATTGCCGTCACCAAACACAGGAAAGAACGCGCCCAAGGTCGACTTGATCAGGACCCAATACGACACGTTGCCAATGCAGCTTCCCATCCAATAGCCAAGCGCCGACAGGAAGCCGGGATAATCGCCGAAACCTGCTTTCGCGTAGGCGTAGACACCAGCATCGAGTTCAGGCTTTCGCTCCGCCAACGACTGAAACACGCGCGCCAGCGTGTACATGCCACCGCCGGCGATGCACCAGGCCAAGATGGCGCCGAATGGACCGGTTGCGATGCCGAATGTGCGCGGCAGTGAGAAGATGCCGGAACCGACCATGGAGCCGACCACCATGGCCGTCAGAGCAAACAGCGAAAGCTTCTGGATCGACGGCGTCGCGCTCATGTGAAGGCCTCGAACCGCGAGTGATGGTCGGCGCTGCGGCCGCTACGCTCGTTGGAACCCGGACGATGCGCCGTGGAGCGCGCATGGCCAATCAGGTGATCACCTAGTCGAGGTCCGGGATTACCCTCACTGCCCACACGCTCTCAGGCCGCGAACGAAGAGCCGGAAGCGTCGGCCGGCTCCTTTCCGCCAAACCAGGCCACATACAGTGTCGGCAGGAAGACCAGGGTCAGACCGGTCGCAACCAGCAGGCCGCCCATGATCGCAAAGGCCATCGGCCCCCAGAACACCGTTGGAGCAATCGGGATCATGCCGAGAACGGTGGAGACGGCCGTCAGCATGATTGGACGAAAGCGGGAACTGCTGGCATCCACCGCGGCCTGCCAGGGCGCCTTCCCCAGTGAACGCTCCGCCTCGATCTGGCCGATCAGGATGACCGCGTTCTTGCTGATCATGCCGAGCAGCGCAAGCACACCGAGAATGGCGACGAAGCCCAACGGCCGGCCCGACAACAGCAGCGCTGCGACGACGCCGATCAGACCGAGCGGTGCAACGCTGACGACCATCAACAATCGCGGAAAGCTCTGCAACTGGGCCATCAGGACCGTGAACATGACGAACAGCATCACAGGCACCACCGCCATGACCGACGCCTGCGAATTCCGGCTTTCCTCCACCGTGCCACCGACCACGACGCGGTTTGAAGCCGGCAGCGCCGTCTTCAGCTTTGCCATGGCCGCGGCCTGCCTGTTGACGACCGTCTCCGGCAGCACACGGTCGGCAATGGCGGCCCGAACCGTGAGCGTGGGCACGCGATCTCGTCGCCAGATCAGCGGAAACTCCTGATCATACTCGAACGATGCAAACTGGCTCAATGGAACGGTTCGCCCGCCCGCGATCGGCATCTGCAACGTGCGTAAGCTCGCCAGCGAGACGCGCTGTTCATCGGTTGCGCGGACCACCACATCGACCAGGTAGATATCGTCCCGCACCTGCGTGACCGGCGTGCCGGATATCACGGTGTTCAGAACGGTGGAAATCGTCTGCGAACTGAGGCCGAGCAGGCGGGCCTCGTCCTGGTTGACGCGAATCCGCACCTGGCGATCGGGCTCCATCCAGTCGAAATTCACGCTCTTGGCGGCCGGATCGGCCCCGACGATCCGTGCGACCTCGAGCGCGATGTCGCGCACCCGCTCGACGTCCGGACCGCTGACGCGATACTGCAGTGGCCATCCGACCGGGGGACCGAGGCCGAGTGGAGACACCGACGAGATCGCGTTCGGAAACTCATCGGCGAGGAATCGTTCCAGCTTGCCATGCAGCCGCACACGCGCCCCAATGTCTCTGGCGACGACGACGGCCTGCGTAAAGAAGTCGTTCGGCAATTCGACGCTGAGCGGCAGATAGAACCGGATCGCACCGCGCCCGACATAGGTGCTCCAATGCGCGACATCGGGATCGCCCGTGAGCATCTTGTCCAGACGCTTTGCCGCGGTTTCGCTGGCAAAAATCGATGCATTTTGCGGCAGGCTGAGATCGACCAGCAGTTCCGGCCGATCGGAGGACGGAAAGAATTGTTGCGGAATGAGCGGCAGCGCGAGCACGGAGGCGGCGAACAGCGCGGCCGTCCCACCGAGGGTCACCCACTTGGCGCGGATCGCCGATATCAGGAATCGTCGATACAGCCGGAACACCCGTCCGGGAGCCGCAGCGCCCTTCTGCTTGGGCGGGACAAGGACGGCAACGCCGAGCAGTGGCGCGAAGATCACCGCGACGAACCAGGACGCCAATAGCGCGATCGCGACCACAGCGAACAGCGAGAACGTGTATTCGCTCGCGGCGCTGGCAGCAAAACCGACCGGAATGAAGCCCGCGATTGTCACGAGCGTCCCCGCAAGCATGGCAAGCGCGTGGGTCCGGAACGCGTAGCTGGCGGCCTCGACCTTGCTGTCCCCCAACGCCAGGCGAACGAGCGTGGCATCCGTCGTCGTCATGGCATCATCGACCAGCAGGGCAAGCGCAATGATCAGGGCGCCGAGCGATATGCGCTGCATGTCGATCTGAAGGACCGCCATGACCGGAAACACGACCGCGAGCGTGAGCGGGATCGCCAGCGCGATGATCAGGCCCGGACGAACGCCGAGGCTGCTGAAGCTCACGACCAGAATGATGGCGATCGCCTGCAACAACGAGGTCATGAACTCGCCGACCGCCTTGCCCACGACGACGGCCTGGTCGGCCACCAGGCTAGGCTCGATCCCGATCGGCAGATCAGCGGTGATCCGCGCCATCGCCGCCTTGACGTTCCTGCCGAGTGCGAGAATGTCGCCGCCGTCGCGCATGGCAATGGCAAGCCCGATCGCCGGACGGCCATTGATTCGGAACAGCGGCTGGGGTGGATCGACGTAGCCCCGCCGCACCATCGCAAGGTCACTCAGGCGCAGCATGCGACCGCCTGCGGCGAAGTTGATATCGGCGATGTCCTGCTCGGACAGGAAGCTGCCCGACACCCGCAGCGATATCCGCTCGGTGCCGGTCTGAATCGTTCCCGCCGGCATCACGATGTTCTGCGCCCGCAACGCCGCAATCAGAGCCGTGCGATCGACGCCGAGATTTGCAAGCTCCTGCTTGGAGAACTCGACGAAGATCACTTCCTCCCCTGCGCCCAGCAGCTCGATCTTCGCGACATCCGGTACAGCCAGGAGCTGCGAACGGATCGCCTCGACCCGGTCACGCAGCTCGCGTTGCGCGAAGCCATCGCTGGTAAAGCCGTAGACGATGCCAAAGGTGTCGCCGAAATCGTCGTCGAAGAACGGCCCGACGACACCGGCAGGCAGCGTATGGCGAATGTCGCCGATCGTCTTCCGTACGTGGTACCAGGTATCGGAGACATCCCGCGCATTGGCGCTTCCCTTGAGGTTCACGAAGATGGTCGTGAGGCCTGGCCGGGTGAAGCTGCGCAGGAAATCCAGATGCGGGGTCTCCTGCAATTGGCGCTCGAGGCGCTCGGTCAGCTGCTTCATCGTCTCGTCGGCCGTCGCCCCCGGCCAGACGGCATGAACGACCATGGTCCGGATCGTGAAAGCCGGATCCTCGTTCCGGCCCAGCCGGAAATATGACAGGACGCCGGCGGCCACCGCTATCAGCATGAGGTAGACGACCAGCGAGCGTCGCCCCAGTGCCCATTCCGAAAGGTTGAATCCGCTCATCGCCCCGATCCGAGCACGCGCACCTTCTGGCCTTGATGAAGTGCCTGAACGCCCGCAGTGACGACGATCTCGCCGGCATCAAGCCCTTGCGCGACGATCACCTGCGCCTGGTCGAACCGCAGCACGTCGACGTTCCGCACTGAGACCGTATTGGCCGAGGGATCAAAGACCCAGACGGCCGGCTGTTGATTCATCCTGGTCAGCGCGGTTGCGGGAATGCCGATCATCGGGCCGGAGTTCGCCTCGGCGCGCCCGACCACGGTCGCCCCGAGCCGCATCGCAGCCGGCGGATCGGTAAGGCCCACCTTGACCTCGAAGGTCCGCGTGACCGGGTTGGCCTGGGCGGCGACCTGCCGGACGCGCCCTTGCGCCGTCACTGCCGGATCGTCCGTGAGCGCGACCGTTACCTGCAGATTGGCAGGCGCCGCTCTCACCAGTTGGGCGGGCACATCGAAGACCGCATCGCGACCGTCCTGGCGAGCGATCTTCGCGATCGTCTGTCCGGCCTGGACAACCTCGCCGGCGGCGGGGCCGGTTTCGGTGACCTTGCCCGGCGCATCGGCGCGCAGCTCGGTAAAGCCGACTTGATCGTGGGCGGCGTTCAACTGGGCTTCGGCCATATCGAGCTGCGATTGGGCGGTCTGCTGCGCCTGCGTCGCGGCTTCGAAGTTGGCGCGGGTGGTCCAGCCCTGCGCTAGCAGCGTCTGCTGACGCTCGAAATGATTGCGGGCCTGAGTGAGCTGGCCTTGCGCAGCAGCAAGCGCCGCCTGCGCCTGGCGTAGCGCGTTCGCTTCGTTCTGCGATTCCAGTTGCGCCAGAAGCTGGCCGGCCTGGACGCGATCACCAAGCCGGGTGTTGTTCGAAAGCAGCCGCCCGCCGATTCGAAATGCAATGCTGACCTCGTCCTCCGCCTCGATACGCCCGGTAAACGTGAACGGCGTCAGCTGCTCGCGCTTCTCGACCGTGGTCGTGCGAACCGGACGTGGCGCCGGGGGCGTGTCCTCCACCGGGTCCCTTTCACAGGCGGCTACCAGCAGCGTGGCGACCGCTGCGACAAGCGCGATATTCAGCGGCCGCATCGGCATGACATGATCATCGGTCAACTGCTCCACTGACGATCTTGGCGATAGATCATCTCCCTTCCATCGGTAAATCTACTGAGCCATCACCGATGCAATCGTGGTCCGTAGAACCTTCCAGCAGCAGTCAGAAGATTCCCAGGGCAACGTCAGGCAATCACCCGATACCGGGGACGCCGCAAGCGGTGCATTAAGGCTGCGCCTGCTCCCGCCGCGGCGCGTTCGCCAAAGCAGCAGGTGGCAAGGGAACCGGCCGCTCAGGCTCCGAATGATTCACACGACGATAGGAGGATCGACATGAGAAAGCTGGCTTTGCTGTCCGCGGCCATCTTCATTGCGCTCAGCGCGATGGGTTCAACGACGCCCGTACAAGCGCAGGATCTGGCATGGTGCTCGAAGATCAAGGGAATGCTCAACTGCATGTATGAGACCCGCTCCCAATGCCGCGCATCGGTCAGCGGACGGCAGGGCACCTGCGTGCAAAATCGCCGCCGCTGACGGCAGCGCTCAGTCCGATATCGGCCGGGCGGCGTAAATGACGTGCTGTTGGTTGTCGTACGCCACCCGGATTCGGCATGAATGCCGCAACTGTGCCTGCCCCATCGGGACATTCTTCCGCCAACGCCCGGGGTTTCCTCCAATCGCGGCGGGTCTCCTTGCACGGTAGCATCGACTGCTCCGGTTCGCATTTGGATCAACGGGAGGTGTCAATGTCCGATCTTGTCGCGATCGTGTATCCGTCGGAAGCAAAGGCAGAAGAAGTCCGCCAGCAGCTATTCAAGCTGCAGAAGGAATATCTGATCACAATCAGCGACGCCGTGATTGCCGTGAAGACGGACGCGGGTGGCATCAAGCTCAATCAACTCGTCAATACCACTGCCATGGGCGCAATGACGGGAAGCTTCTGGGGCCTTCTCATCGGCGTCCTGTTCCTGAACCCAATCCTCGGAGTCGCGGTGGGCGCCGCGTCCGGCGCGCTCGGCGGCGCGCTCTCGGACTTCGGCATCGACGACGCCTTCATGAAGAGCCTGTCGACCAGCCTCCAGCCTGGCAACGCAGCCTTGTTCGTCCTGATCAAGCACATGACGGCGGACAAGGTGATCAATGAGATCAAGAGCGCCGGCGGCGTTGTGCTCAAGACGTCACTCGACGAGACGAAGGAGAAGCTCCTCCGCGATGCGCTGACGAGTGCCGTGGAGCGGCCGGCGGCCTGAAGCCGCCGTTCCTTCCTGTCTCAGCCTGTCTCAGCGCCGGCCGCCCGCAAGCCGCAGCAGCATCATGAAGAGGTTGATGAAATTCAGATAGAGCGACAGCGCCGCGATAACCGACTTGCGACCCGCAGAGGTATGGTCATCCGCGCTGTCGTACATCGCCTTGATCCGCTGCGTGTCGTAGGCCGTAAGCCCGGCAAATACGCCGACGCCAACGATCGAGATCAGCCAGTCGAGCGCGGTCGAGGACAGAAAGATATTGATCAGGCTTGCGATGATGACGCCGATCAACCCCATGAACAGGAACGTGCCGAGCCCGGAGAGATCGCGTCGCGTCGTATACCCGAAGGCGCTGAGCGCTCCGAAACTCGCGGCGGCGATGAAGAAGACCCGGGCAATCGACGAGTTCGTGTAGATGTGGAATAACGTCGAGAGCGATACGCCGACCAAGGCGGCGTAGAGGAAGAACAGCAGCCGTGCCGTTGACACGGACAGCGTATTGATGCGCGAGCCGATGAAGAAAACCAGCCCCAGCGGCGCCAGAATGAAGACCCACATCAATGGGCTCTGCAGCAGCGCCGGGCCTGTGAGCTGATAAGTCAGCCAGGCCACGACGGCGGTCAAGCCGACGCCTGCGGCCATGTGAGCGTAGATGCGCAGCATGTATTGATGCAGGCCAGCGTCCACCGCAAATGCGCCGCCAGCCGTCTCCGCCGCAGTCAGATTTTGATCGAAATTTGACACATCCGCCTCCTCTGAACTTCGCCGAGGGAGGCGACATTAATCCTCGGGCTTCCGGAACAGCATCGGACAATCACCCGAATGCCGCCCGTGGAAATTACCCTTCTTTGTCGCAACTGGGGGCATCGCAGGGATGCTGCACATTACCGATACGAGAGCTTGGAACTACGTCTAAGCCCTTTGGCGTACGCTCCTTACAGCTTTGTCACTTGGAAGCCGGGTGGGTCGCGATCTAACTCAATGCCATGCGCTTCTTCTTTCACATCGCCGACAGATACGGCCTCTTTCCCGACGGGATCGGACAGGACTGCCGAGATCACGATGCAGCCATCCTGCACGCCAGACGCCTCGCCGCTGAGCTCGCCAAGGCCGGTGAATTCTGCCGCGGCAGCGTCGTGCTTGTGGCCAGCCCGCCGCAGACGGCATGCGGAGCCCCGGGCGGCGGCTGATTTTTCTGCCCTCACCACCTACAGAGAATCCCTGATGTGCGCATGCGGCAGACACTTCTAAGGTCGTCCGCAGGGGCCGGTCGGCAGATGCGACCAGCACCGCGCTGCGGATTGGGAGACCATTCTCCGTCATGGCGTCTTCGTCGAACGAGGCCAATCAAGAGCTTTCCCGCAACGCGTTGATTGCGCTTGTGATCGGATCGATGGTGGGATCCGGCATCTTCGCCCTGCCGGCGGCGTTCGGACGTGCCACTGGCGCCTTCGGTGCGATCATCGCATGGATCATCGCAGGGACGGGCATGCTCATGCTGGCGCTCGTTTTCCAGTCGCTGTCGCAGCGCAAACCGGAGCTGGATGCCGGCATTTACGCCTACGCCAAAGCCGGATTCGGCGACTACATCGGATTCGCGTCCGCGGCCGGCTACTGGATCGGCTGCTGTCTTGCCGACGTCGCCTGCCTCATTCTGATCAAGGCCACACTCGGGCAGTTCTTTCCGATCTTTGGCGACGGTACGACGCCGACGGCCATTGCATCGGCGACACTGCTTTTGTGGAGTGTGCACTTTGTCGTGCTGCGGGGCATCAGGGGCGCGGCCAGGCTCAACACGATTGCAACCTTCGCAAAGATCGTTCCGATACTCCTGTTCATCGTCGTGGCGGCGTTCGTCCTCGATCGCGAGCTGTTGGTGCAGAATTTCTGGGGAACAGAGCCGCCGAGTATCAGACAGGTGCTGAGCCAGGTGCGCTCTACGATGCTGCTCACCGTATTCGTGTTCGTCGGCGTCGAAGGCGCGAGCGTCTATTCGCGCTACGCCAGGAATCGCGCCGACATCGGCATTGCGACGGTGGTGGGCTTTCTGAGCGTTCTCTGCCTGCTCGTCCTGGTGACACTGCTGTCCTACGGCGTGTTGCCGCGGAACGAGCTGGCGGATCTTTCGACGCCGTCGATGGCTGGCGTGATGGAAACAATGGTCGGGCGCTGGGGCAGCGTGTTCATCAGCCTGGCCCTGTTGATCTCGATCCTCGGCAACTATCTGTCCTGGTCGCTGCTCGCCGCGGAGATCCTGCATTCGGCGGCGATGCACCACACGATGCCGTCCTTTCTCGCGCGCGAGAATGCGAACAAGGTGCCTGTCGGTGCGCTCTGGCTGACCAACTGTGTGATCCAGGCATTCCTGCTCGTCAGCTGGTTCGCCGAATATGCCTTCACGCTCGCACTGAAGATGACGAGTGCGATGACGCTGATTCCCTACGTTCTCGTCGCGGCCTATGGCCTCAAGCTCGCATCGACCGGCGAGACCTATTACGCCGGCGAGCGCGCTCGCACGACCGATTGGATCCGCGCCGCCGTTGCGACGCTCTACGCCGCCGCGATGATCTACGCCGGCGGACCGAAGTTTCTCCTGCTGTCCTCGATCCTCTACGCGCCCGGAACCTTGCTGTTCCTGATGGCCAAACGCGAGCGCAAGGAAAGCACATTCACGAGAACCGAAGCCATCTTGTTTGCGGCGGTCGCAATCGCGGCGGGCGGCGGAGTCTATGGGCTCGCCGTCGGTGCCCTTTCGATCTGACCCAGCGTCTTTGATTGTAGGGAGGCGAACATGAACATGACGATCACGCGTTGCAGCTTGCTCCTTGCCGGGTTGCTGGCCGTCGCGGCGCCGCCCACCGTCACGCTCGCGCAATCGAAGGACGACAGCGCGGCGATGGCAAAGGAGACCGGCACCGCCACATCCAAAAAGGAGGCGCCGCCGAACACCAACACCAATCCGACAAAGCACCGGTACTGGCGTCATCGCGGCGGCAGACACCCGCATTATGGCAGCCGCCGCCTCCGCACCTGAGACATCGTAGGGGCCCCTTCAATGGATCAACCTGACGGCGATTCCGGCATGCGCTCCGAAAAGCACCGAGAGCTCCCTCGGCACGAGATCGCTGTCGACGAGCCCGGAGAGGCCGGAAGGCCAAGTCTGCTGGCCGTCGGTCTCACCCTGCTCGCCGCCGGCGTCGCTTTATTCCTGATCTGGCAAATGGTCTCCAGCCTTCTGATTGTCTTTGCCGGGGTGTTGTTCGCCGCCTTTCTGGACGCATTGGCGCGAGCTTTGGCGCCGGTCCTTCCACTCAAACGAGCCTGGCGGTTGACGCTCGTTGTCTTGCTTCTGTCCGCGCTCTCTTGTTTCGGCCTCGCCTGGGGCGCGCGCAAGCTGCCGGAACAGACGCGCCTGCTTCTGAAAGTGATGGATGCGCAGGTTGATCTGCTCCAGGGGCACCTGCTGTCGTATGGCGTGGACCTGCTCGGCCCGGAATGGGGCCGCGACTTTGCACAATGGCTGTTCGCCGATCAGGGCCGGTTCTTCAGCCACGCTCAGTTTCTGCTCGGCGGAGCATCGAGCCTTCTGACCGCCGTGCTGGTGATCCTGTTCCTCGGCATTCTGTTCGCTTTCGATCCCACCGGCCACCGCGAAAGCGTGATCGCGCTGGTCAGGCATTCCCATCGCGCCCGTGCGCGCGCCGTGATGGACGAGATGGGCAACGTCATGCGGCTGTGGTTCGTCGGACAATTGATCCGCATCATGCTGATGACGTTGTGCGTGTGGCTCGCGCTCTATCTCATCGGGCTGCCCGGTCCCTTCGTGCTTGGACTTCAGGCAGGTCTGTCGAACTTCATTCCCTATCTCGGGCCGATCGTTGCCGCGATCCCGATCGCGCTCGTCGCGATGCCGCTCGGCGCATCGCTCCTGATCTGGGCGGTCGCCGTGTACACTATCATCCAGTCGATCGAAGGCTACGTGATCGGCCCACTGATCCAGCGCCAGGCAGTCGAGACCCCGCCGGCGTGGACACTGGTTGCGATCGTCCTTCTCGGCGCTCAGTTCGGCGTCATGGGCGTCGCAGTCGCGATGCCGCTGGTTGCGATCGGTCGGGTTGCGATCGTCAGGTTCTATGTCGAGGACTATTTGGGCGGCGATCCCAAGCCGCCATCAATTGCGAGCGAGCAGCCATGAGCGAGTTTGAAGCGCAGCCGAGTGATGCCCCGGCGCGTTCGACGACGGCGCGTTTCCTGTGGCAGCAACTCCCCTACATCGTCGCGCTGCTGCTCGCCATCGTCGGCGTTGCCTACACCAACGTCTCGCACCAGCCGTTGACCGGCTATTGGGAGTTTCTGGCGCTCGCCATCGGCGTGGTCTGCGTTGTCACCAAGTGGCCGGAGATCGAGGGCAAGGAGGGCCAGATCCGGTTGATCTGGACGCAGGCCCTGCACTGGATCGCAGTCCTGATCACGATGAACATCATGCTGGTCTCCGGCGTGCAGCAGTTGCTTCCGACCCCTGCAACGGGGCTCGTCCTGCTGACGTTGCTCGCGCTCGGCACGTTCCTTGCGGGCTTGAGCCTGCTGTCGTTGCAGATCGCCTTCCTTGGCCTTGCAATGGGCGCCGCCGTTCCGGCGATATCATGGCTGAAGCAATCCATCTTCTTCTTCCTGCTCGGGGCGGTGCTGCTGATTGGCCTCGCCATCTCGTTCTGGTGGCGCCAGGACGGCAGCCCCGCGCAGAGCGCCGCCAGGGACATCACGAGCCAACGGGAGGATTGAATGCAAGCGTTGCGATATCTTGCCGCCATCGGCGCATCCGTCGTTCTTTGCGCCGTCACCTCGCCCGCGCAAGCCGAGAGATTCAGGGTCGGCAGGCTCCTGTGCTTCTCGGAGCCACGCGTCGGACTGGTGCTTGGATCGACGCAGGCGCTGCGTTGCGTGTTCAACGCGCTGCGCCCGCCCCGGCAGTACGTCTACGAAGGACGGATACGGCGCGTCGGCGTTGATATCGGCGTGACCAGCGCCGGCGCGCTATCCTGGGCCGTCTTCGCCAGGAACTCGCGGATAGGCCCCGGCACGTTGCGCGGCAGTTACGTCGGCGCGAGCGGAAATTTTGCATTCGGTCCCGGCCTCGGCGCCAACGTCCTGGTCGGCGGCTCGCGGAGGAGCGTGATGCTGCAGCCGATCTCGGTCGAACGCTCGATCGGGCTCAATCTCGCGGCTGGCGTGACTCATCTGACATTGGGACCGCGAGGCGGGCTCTGATCCCGCCGTCTTGCTCCCGCGGTTCGGTCTGCTCTTGATGCCGGTCCGCGCAGGGAGAGGATGAGAACATTCCCGGCCTGCCGCTCAGGGTTTCGTCCGATGTCGGCGTCGGGTGTTCGAAGTTAGGATCCGATGCATGCTCGATCGGGCCGTAACCGCCCAGGAGGATCGCATGACAGTGTATGACAGTCGCGGGAGTCTCGATGCCGTGGTTGCTCCGCCGCTGTGGGTTTGTGCGCTCCTCGGCGTCGTCCTGATCGCCGCCGGCCTTTTCGCGCTGGGCGACCTTGCCTTCGCCACCGTCGTCAGTGTCAAGCTCATCGGGCTCACCGCGATCGCCGCCGGCGCATTCGAGATTGCCCACGCCTTCTGGACCAAGGGATGGGGCGGGTTCCTTTGGCAAGTCGTGCTCGGCGCGCTCTACCTCGCCTTCGGTGTCGTGCTGCTCACCCAGCCGGTCTCGGGCGCGCTGATCCTGACCTATTTCCTCGGCGCGGTGCTGTTCGCTTCGGGTGTCATTCGATGCGTGCTGAGCTTTGCCTATTGGCGGCAGAACGGATGGATGATGCTGATCTCGGGCGTCTTCGCGGTGATCGCCGGCGTGCTGGTCCTGTTCGGCTTCCCCACCATCAGCGCTTGGGCTCTCGGCTTCCTGTTGGGCGTCGACCTGATTGCCCATGGCCTGGCATGGCTGCTCTATGCGCTGCAATCGGTGCGAACGACCGGATAACAGAGGAGAGAACAACCATGGATGCTCCCAGTCGCCGCGTCTTCCTCAGCCTTGCGATGAACGCTATTGCCGCCACCGCGATCGGAGCGTCCGGCGCGCACCTCATCGGTGTTGCGAACGCAATGCCGGTCGATCCCGATCTCTCTCGGGCCGGTCGGGCACCGGAGGATCGCGCCATCCCGGTGCAATGGGGACCTCCGCCGCGACCCGGCTGGGGCCCGTCTCGTCCTGGCTGGGGCCCGCGACCGCGCCGGCGCCGCCGCTGGGTTTGCTGGTGGCATCGTGGGCGCCGTCATTGCGGTTGGCGCTGGTAGTCCGAAGGGGGCGAGGAAATGGTACGCAACAAGAACCAATGGCTCCTCATCGCCGTGCTGGCAGTGCTTTTCCTCGGCGCGAGCTGGTTCTGCCTGTCAGTCTGGAGGGCAACGCCCTCGATGCCGCCCTACGGGAACATCGTGCTGGCGGCGGCTGCGATCCTCGTTCTGGTGCTCGGCTGCGGCCTGATCGCGCTGATGTTCTACAGCCATCGCAAGGGCTACGACGAGCCGGCGCGCAGCAACCGAACCGCGCGGGACTAGCACAGCCCGTCGAACGGCGGAGGTCCGACGCCGGCAGTTCCGAGCCTGGACAAGGAGCGGACGATGAACCTTGCTAACGTCCGGCTCGGACTGCTGGCGGCGAGCCTCGTGACATTGTTGGCCGGCGAACCCGCGCGGCCGCAGCCAGCCCCGCCCGCGCCTGCCGTCGGCGTCGTCGAAGCGGCGCAGCGGCCGATCGCCGAGAGCAGTGAGTTTCTCGGCCGGATCGAGGCCATCAACCAGGTCAACATTGCCGCCCGCCTCACCGCTTTTCTGGAGCAGCGGCTGTTCACCGAGGGCGCGGAAATCAGGAAAGGCGAGCAGCTTTACCGGCTCGAACGCGGCCCGTTCGAGGCCGATGTCGCCGCCAAGCAGGCGCAGGTAGCACAGCTCGAAGCGACGCTCGAGAATGCCAAATTGACCGCCGAGCGCGCCCGCACCCTGCTTGGCGGACCGGCCGGGCAGCAATCGACCTACGATGCCGCGCTCGCGAGCCAGCGCAGCCTCGAGGCGCAAGTCAAAGCTGCACAGGCGCAGGTCCAGGCCTCGCAGATCAACCTCGACTACACCATCATCAGCGCGCCGATCGACGGCAAGATCGGACGCACGGCCGTGACGGAAGGCAACATCGTCGGTCCGAGTTCAGGCGTGCTGACCACGATCGTCAGCCAGGATCCAATGTATGTCACGTTCCCGGTGCCGCTCCGCCAGGGGCTCGAGCTGCGCGAACGCTACGGCCCCCAAGGCGGCCTCGAAGCGGTGACGATCCGGTTGCGGCTGCCCGACGGGCGCATGTATGGGCAATCCGGCAAGCTAAATTTCGTCGACAACACCATCGCCCAGAACACCGACACGATCACGGTGCGCGGAGAGATCGCCAACCCGATCCTGCGCGCTCCCTCGGCGGCAGGCGTTACCGTCCACGAGCTCACCAACGGCGAATTCGTCACCGTCGTCCTCGAAGGAGTCCAGCCTATCGAGGTGCTGGCGATCCCGCGCTCGGCGGTGCTGTCCGACCAGCGCGGCGACTACGTTCTCGTCGTCGGCGCGAACGACAAGGCGGAGCAGCGGCGCATTCAGCTCGGGCAATCGACTCCCACGATCGCTGCCGTCATCAGCGGATTGACGGCCGGTGAAAAGGTGATCGCGGAAGGTTTGCAGCGCGTTCGCGCCGGACAAACCATCTCTCCAGAGCCGGCAAGTCCGCTGATCTTGTCGAGCATGAAGGATTCAACCGGCGAGGCGGCTCCGCAAGGGGGGCGCGCTCCCCTGCCCCGAACCCCCAAGGGCGGCAGCCAATGATATCGAGCGTCTTCGTCGACCGACCGCGTCTTTCGATGGTGATCGCCTTTGTCATCACCATCGCCGGCGCACTGGCGCTCACGCAGATCCCGGTGGCGCAGTTTCCCGATATCGTGCCGCCGCAGGTCACCGTAGCCGCGAACTTTCCCGGCGCCTCCGCCGAGGTCGTGGAGAGCAGCGTCGCACAGCCGTTGGAGGCGCAGGTGGTCGGCGTCGACCGCGCGCTCTATATGAAATCGACCAGCGGCAACGACGGCAGCTACACGCTGACGGTTTCGTTCGCGCTCGGCACCAATCCCGACATCAACACGGTCAACGTCAATAATCGCGTTCAGAGCGCATTGTCGCAATTGCCCACGGAAGTGCAACAGCAGGGCGTGACCGTCCAGAAACGATCCTCTTCGATCCTGCAGTTCCTGGTGCTCTACAGCGCAGATGGTCAGCAGGACCCGCTCTTCATCACCAATTACGCCATCATCAACGTGCTGGACGCGATTGCGAGCACGCCGGGCGTCGGCCAGGCCAATCTGTTCGCCAGGATGAATTATTCGATGCGGATCTGGTTCGATACGCAGCGCCTCACCAGCCTCAACCTGACCCCCTCGGACGTGGTTGCCGCCATTCGCGCACAGAGCGTCCAGGCTCCCGTCGGCCGCATTGGCGCGCGGCCGATCAGCGACGATCAGCAGTTCCAGTTCAACGTGCAGACGATGGGCCGCCTCGCGACCGTCGATCAATTCGCCAACATCGTGCTGCGCGCCGATCGGGACGGATCCTCGCTGCTGGTCAGGGACGTCGCCCGCGTCGAGCTGGGCGCGCAAAATCTCGACAGCGAAGCCCGGATCGACGGGCGAGCTGCCGTTCCGATTGCGATCTACCTCGCCCCCGGCGCCAACGCAGTGACCACCGCGCGCGCGGTCGCTGACACGATGCAGCGGCTGTCCGGCCGGTTTCCGGCAGGGCTCGGTTATCTCGTGCAGTACGACTCCACCACCTTCGTCCGGGACACGATCACGGAGGTGCTGTGGACATTGGGCGAGGCCTTCGTGCTGGTTGTGATCGTGGTCTATCTGTTTCTCGGAAACATGCGGGCCACCGCGATTCCGGCCGTCGCAGTCCCGGTAAGCCTCATAGGCACCTTCGCCGTTCTGCTCGCGCTCGGCTATTCCGCCAACACCGTATCCCTGCTCGCAATGGTGCTCGCGATCGGCATCGTGGTCGACGACGCCATTGTCGTGGTCGAGAATGTCGAGCGTGTCATGGCGGAGGAGCCTGATCTGTCTCCGGCCGAGGCCAGCAAGAAAGCCATGAGCCAGATCACCGCGCCGATCGTCGCGATCACGCTGGTGCTGCTCTCGGTGTTCGTGCCGATCGCTTTCATTCCCGGCATCTCGGGCACGCTGTTCCGCCAATTCGCGGTGACGATCAGCGCCGCCATGATGATCTCGGCATTGAATGCCCTGACGCTGTCGCCGGCCCTCTGCGCGCTGCTGCTGCGTCACACGGGACAGCGCAGCGGCATCATCGGCCGCATGCTTACCGGCATCGATTGGGTGCGCGATCGCTACAGCGGCGCGGTCCGCCGGCTGGTGCGCATGGCAGCCTTGTCGCTCATGCTGGTGGCGGCCTTTGCCGCAGGAATCTTCGGCCTGTCGCTGGTGACCCCGACGGGCTTCCTGCCCGAGGAGGATCAGGGCGCCTTCTTCACCTCGGTTCAGCTGCCGGACGGCGCATCGGTAGCGCGGACCAGCGAGACCACCCGGCAGATCGAGGACATCTTGAAACAGATGCCGGCCGTCGACCACGTCCTCGCGGTGATCGGCTTTTCCCTGCTCGACGGAGCCTCCGAGCCGAACAGTGCGCTCGTGGTGGTGCGACTGAAGCCGTTCGCGGACCGCAAGACGGCGACGGATTCCGCCCAGGCGCTGATCGCCAAGACCTTCGCCGCCGGCGCGCAGATCCGGCAAGCCAACGTGCTGCCGTTCAACCTGCCGCCGATCATCGGGCTCTCCACCGGCGGTGGCTTCGAATACCAATTGCAGGCCCTGGAAGGTCAGGCTCCGGCCGCGATCTCCAGCGTCACGAACGCGTTGATCGGCGCGGCCAATTCCGATCCTCGGCTCGCGCGTGTGTTCTCGACATTCACGGCGACCAATCCATCGCTCTATCTCGATATTGACCGCCGCAAGGCCCAGGCGCTGGGCGTCACCGTCAACGACATTTTTACGGCGCTCCAGGCCACGCTCGGCGGCATCTACGTCAACAACTTCAACCTGTTCGGTCGCACCTGGCAGGTCAATCTGCAAGGTGAAGCATTCGATCGCGCCGATACGTCCGATGTCTGGCGCATCCATGTGCGTAACAGCTCGGGTGAGATGGTGCCGTTACGGTCCCTCGCCGGCCTCAAGATCGTGACCGGTCCGCAGGTCATCACCCGCTACAACAACTATCGTTCGGTGACCGTCAACGGCAGCCCGGCATCGGGCACCTCCTCCGGGGCCGCGATCGCCGCCATGACGCAGATCTCGGAGGATGTTCTGCCGTCGGGTTACGGTTTCGCGTGGACCGGCACCGCCTACCAGGAACAGCAGGCGGCCGGCCAGACCGGCATCGTGCTTATGCTCGCCGTCCTCTTCGCTTATCTGTTCCTGGTCGCGCTCTATGAAAGCACCGTGATCCCGATCCCCGTGCTGCTCTCGGTTGTCGTCGGCGTGCTCGGATCCTATCTCGGCATCAAGATCGCTGGCCTCAATCTCGACCTCTACGGTCAGATCGGCCTCGTCGTCCTGATCGCGCTTGCCGCCAAGAACGGCATCCTGATCGTCGAGTTCGCCAAGGGGCAACGCGAGGCCGGCGTGCCGCTCGACGAGGCCGCGATCCAAGGCGCACATATGCGCTTTCGCGCCGTCATGATGACCTCGGCTGCCTTCATCCTGGGCCTCTTGCCGCTCGTGATCGCGACCGGCGCCGCCGCTCTCAGCCGGCGCGCCGTCGGCACGGCCGTCTTCGCCGGCATGCTGGCCGCAAGCTCGATCGGAATTTTCATTGTGCCGATGCTCTACGTCGTTTTCCAGCGCCTGCGTGAGCGTGCAAAGGCAGCCTTCAAGTCAAGCCGTCAGCCGAGTTCGCCCGACCGCAATGCAGTCTAGACAGCTTCGGCGGTGCTGTTCGTAAGTAGGATCGTTTGAAAAAGTCCGCGGCTCACACGGTTCTGCCGGCCAAGCCATTGACCTTGGCATCTAGTTGGCCCCTATCTCTTGAAGCTACCCTTAGAGCGGCTCACGCCGCGGCTTAGAGCCTTTTCCGTTTCGATTGATCGAATCCTCGGCTACCCTATTCTAGCGCGTCGGCGGAACTGCTGAAGTTGATAGATGGCGGCATGGAGAGCGGAGATGGGCCGGCTCGATAAGCAGATGGATCCCTTCCACCCTGCCGCTCATCTGACGACGGCGGATCGCGTCCCCGAGAATCTAGAGCTTGAGCAAGTGGACACGGCGTCGTTCGTTGATCCGGCCCGCGAGGAAGCCGCCTCGTCGCCCGCGCATTTTGGCTCGGGCCAGGCGGCGACCGGCGTAACGGGCTCTACCAATTGGATCGACCGAGGACGTCGCATCTGGCGGCGCCATCTCCAGCGCGATCAACTCCCCCGGACGACCGGAGGGTCGATGGGAAACTTCGAGCGGTGGTTGATCGCACTGCTGAGCGTCGGCTTCGTCGTGAGCTGCGTTTGCGCGATCATTGTCTTCATGCAGCTCAACGCGCGCAAATTGGAGGTCGCAACACTGCAACGAGACATCATCGCGCTCAAGCTACGCGTAGCCAGGCTCGATCAGATCGCAAGCACCAATGAGATACGTGAAAAGGCAAGCAGTGGAACACCCAAGCCGCCGTCGGAGACCCATCCTGACCAAGCTCCGCTCATCCTGTCACGTGAAGAGATTCAGCTTATCCGGGACTATATCAAGCCTGCACCAGTTGCTGGCCCCGCGACTGAGACGATAAAGGTCGGCGATCCCGTCGCGGGAGAAACCGTTCCCTTTCCTTCTCCGATCACGGAGAAGGTGCGGAAACTGCTCGGCGCGCGATTTACCATTCGCAATGGCGTTGTTGTCGTCGTCCGCAGCGGCAGCCGTCACGCTGATGCTGTGATTGGGCCAAATTGACGAGAACTGGCCGTGACGGCAGTAGTCGGTCGATGCTTATGGCTGGTTGTTTGGTGGTCTTTCAATGAACCGCCGGCTGCCATTGAGAAGCTCGAGGTTATTGGCGATGACCGGATTACCCGGATCGAGCGAATAGGCCTTCTCGAACTTCCGTCGCGCCGCACTCAGATTGCCGCGCAGCATGTACGAATACCCCTGGTCATTCAGGATCTGAACGGTTTCGCCTCCCAGCCGGATCGCTTGGGCATAGGCCTGATCGGCTAGGTCGAAACGACGCAGCTTGTCGTAGCTCGCTGCGAGACCAATCCAGGCCGTGACGTCCTTGGGTGATTTCTCGACGGCGTCCTTGAAGTAGCGCTGTGAGATCCCGTAACTGCCGCGATTGTAATGCTCCAGGCCCAGCCGCACAGGCTCGTCCGACGGGTAGTACTTGACGTCGGTCGGCTCCTGCACCGGGTCCCCACCCGGTGGCTCGACGGGAGCCACGATGGCAGCCTCCCTCGTGGTATAGTCACATGCCGCAAGGCCTGGCGCCAGCCAGCAACAGGTCAGCAGTAGAATGGCACGTCGCATAATTTTGTCCCCCGCCCGGCCCAGCGGACGCACTGCACCGCACTCAAATGTCCCGTCACTCAACTCAATTACCAGAAGCCGCTACCTGCCCCCTGCCCCGCCGACCGGCACCGATACTCCCGCCGATGCTCCCGCACCCAATCCAGTTACGTTGACATTCTGCGTGACCGGAGGTCGCTGGCCCATGATTTTCGTCGGATCGCCCATGTCGGGAAGCTGATCCACCGGCTGTTGCTGGTTGCCGTAACGCGTCACGGCCGAGCCCACACGTCGAGCATCGTATGCAATCCGGCGATCACCGACGTATCGCGGCCATGGATGGATTGTATGGGTCACGGCGTTGACCTGCTTGGCATCGCCGGCGGTCATCGTGATGCTTTCGGAACGCTGAAAGTAGCGGTCCACCTCGTCATGACCGGCGACGCCGTAACATCCCCCGAGGAGGAAGGGCGCAAACAGGGCCAGATACCTGATCGTCATCTCGCGCGTCCTCTAGTTTAGAGTTTTGACGACCGTCTGATCGGCACTCGCGGCCGGGACGACGACGGGGGTCCTGACTTCAGGCGCGATGATGTGGCCATACGGTCCCTTCACCTCGCCTCCGGAATTGACGTAGTCATTGTACCGCTTGCGGACTTCCATCTGACCATTGAGGAAGAAATCGACATCGTTGGCCGGCAGGCGGGAGTCGAGTGGCGATGCCAGTTGCTGACCGGGTGCCGCCGGTGCGACCAGGCGCGGGGTCACGATGATCACCAGATCGGTTTCTTCCTGCTGATACGATTTGCTGCTGAACAGGCTTCCAATCACCGGCACCGAGCCGATCCAAGGCAACTGCGAGACGTCCTGGCGATTGCGGGTCTGCAACAGGCCAGCGATGGCAAAGCTCTGGCCATCGCGCAACTCAACCGTGGTTCGCGCGTCGCGGCGGGTCAGCGCAGGAACGGTCGTCCCCTGGATCGTCACCGCGTTGGCGAAATCAAGTTCGCTGACCGACGGCTCGACGCGAAGATTGATCACACCGCGCGAGAGCACAGTGGGGACGAAGGCGAGTTCAACACCGAACTTCTTGTAGTCAATTGTGATGGTGGGAAAGCCGTTCTGCGTCTGGGTCGGTATCGGCACTGGAAACTCGCCGCCGGCGAGAAAGCGGGCAGCATCGCCGGACAGCGTGGTCAGATTTGGTTCCGCCAGCCGGCGTGCCAATCCTTTGGTTTCCAGCGCCGAGATCAACAGGTCCACCGAGCCCCCGCTGCTGGTCCTGATAATGCTGGTCAACAAGCTTCCGAACGGCGCTGGCGCAATGCCTCCTGCAGTACCGGCGAGAGTCCCGAGAGTTCCGAGTATCGGAAGGCTGCCAGCAGGATTGGCGCCAACAGGAGTGCTGCTGGCACTAAGGTTGCTGGTGCCGCCGGTGGTGGGTACCCTAGTGAGACTATTGATGCCACCGATAGGTGCCCGCCCGACGGCCGTGGTTGAACCAAGACCGGTATTGCCGACGTTGGTACCATTGGCATTCGCCGCATACAGATTGACGCCCAAGTTGCGTCCAGCCTCCCGACTCACCTCTAGAAAGCGCACCTCGAGCATCACCTGTTGCGGCGCCGCGACGCTCATCGCGTTAACGACGACGCCCCCTTTCGCGACCGTGCTGGTGGCGATCGCCATGGCACGCTCGGCCGTAACTGCGTCGGCGGCGACCCCGCTGAGCACCACCTGGCCCTCGGAAGCCGATACGCGGATACCCTGCCCGCCGGTGCTGGTCCGGATGTTCTGCTGCAGATTGCCGGTATCGATCACGACCTCGACGTCGAGGATCCCGATCTGCTTCATCGAGCTGTCGAACAGGATGACGTTGGTGGTGCCGGTCTGCTTGCCCTGCACGTAGATGAGATGATCGCTCAGCGACTTCACGTCGACGATGTCAGACGAACCCGCCACGATCGTCGCAAAGGCCGTGTCGACCTTGAAGGTGCGTGACTTGTTGACGACGAGCTTGACCCGCTGGACGTCATTCATCTCGCTGACGATGACGCCGCCGGAGGAGCCCCGCCGGTCTGCAGCCGCCGCGCGGTCGGTGACCCCAGAGGAGGCGAGCGCCGCGCCCAGACCCATCACGCCGAAGGCGAGAAGCCTCCCGACCCTGTTACCCGAAACGCGATCGCCACTCATCCGAGTTCCCCCACTGCGATCCACGGAGATCCCCGCAAATCTACGTGCCCGACGTCCTCAACATTTCCCCTCTGCGCACCACGTCGCAGAGCTTACAATCTGTCCCACTACAATTCGTTACTTCGTGTTTCCAAGATCATCCTCCCTCATGCAGGCAGCTTGCAAGACGAGATACTTACCGCACCGCCGCAAGCAGAAAGAAAACCCTTCGATGTTG
The DNA here is from genome assembly GCF_900094605.1 of Bradyrhizobium shewense. GTDB lineage: Bacteria > Pseudomonadota > Alphaproteobacteria > Rhizobiales > Xanthobacteraceae > Bradyrhizobium > Bradyrhizobium shewense. The sequence goes on from NZ_FMAI01000014.1 coordinate 111,242, forward strand.
CCAGCGCGCATCATTCTCACTGGTTGTGGGGAACTATCCCGCAGCACAACCGCTCTTGGCGCGCGCTCCGGTCGTGGCTTTGAGATCGAACGACAGTCGGTGGCAGGGTTGGCGATTCGCCTGGCCGAGTAATTCCGCACCCGCGCGTTTGGCCCGCACGTCGCGGCCACGACGAACTGTCGAGCGAAAAATGTCAGGCGTACTGCCATATCGGTGCTAGAAGGGAATCTGGTTGGAGGCGCTCGGCGCATTGAGAGCTGCGCCCCATATGGGCATCAGCATCGTAAAGTTTGCCTGGGAAGCTGTAACGCTCAAGCTGTTGCTGTTGGCCCCCACGGTCAGCGTTGGCGTCAGACCTCCGAAAAACAGGAAGGGGGCCGCGTTCTGCTTGGCAGCGGTGGACAGGGGATCCCCGATGCAGCCGGCCGGCGACTGCGGCGGGCTTTGAAGCAAGGCAGGCGTATAGCAGCTGATCATGACCGCACGGGCGCCAGCACTCGCGAGCGTCCGCAAGGATTGCATCGTGATGGCATAGCGCCCAAGATCGAAGATGGCGAACATCAATGTGAAAAACGCCACGGACACCATGATGAATTCAAACGGCGCCATACCGCGATTGTCGAGCTTTCTCATCATTGCACCAAAGCGACAACTTGGGTGTAAATAATGGTGGTTGGAGCACATCCATCCGTGCTCAAGTAGGGGCTACCGCTCATGCTCAAGGTCTTGGCGATCACTTGCGAGCAGGTAGTATTCTCAGGTTGAGTCGTTCCGCTGAACGAGACATCTGCCTTGGGAAAGTACATCGAGCCCGCAAGCTTAATCCCGCCGTTGCCGCTGATGTTGACGCTACCGGTCGATTGATCGTCAATCAGGACCCCACTCAGCGCAGGGTATGTCGGGTTACTGGCAAGAGCGGAGAGTTTGATGGTCCCGCCGTTGATCGTGAGGCTCGAATTTCCGAGCAACACAATGTTCACCGCTGTTCCCGTGACGGTCGCGCCCGTCATATTTATGGATGCATTATAAAAAAAATAGGTTCCTGACCCAGTAAACGTCACGTAGTCTTGGTTGCCCCAGTTAAAATTCCCGGTATACGCGCCGCTGCTGTCGTTGGGCGGAAGGTTATAACACTTGCTGCCATTGGGATATGGTAATCCGGTGATTGGATTGGTGACCGGGCATGTCACCTTTGTACTGTTGGCCGAGGTAGTGCCAGTCCTCGTATTGAACGTAGCACTCTGCAGTCCCAGAAGTGGATCCAGCGCAGGAGGCATAAAATAGTTGTGCGTTACGCTGGTGCTTGCGCAGGTGCCAGCCGGCTTACAGCCAGTTGCACCGAACAGGGCCCATCCCGAACCGTTAAAAGTTGGAGTGCTGCCGAGTTGCACACTGTAGTCAGACATCAGTGGGCAACCCGTTCCGTTATTGCTGAGACCACCAGCGAGTTTAAGCGCGCCTCCACCGTTCGGATCAGGTCCAAGCGCTAGGGCGCACACCTTGCTGGGCAGCTGCACCAGTGCAATGGCTTGGGCGGGGATGTTGACAGTGGTCAAACCCAGCACTGCCGCCAAGTACGCCGGTTGTTGCTGGCTGACCCTGGCGCGAACGGCATTGCCGGTGCCCGCAGGTGGCGTTGTGAACGTGCCCGCATTGTAGGTGCCGATATCGATCTGCACGGCTCGCGAGACTCTGGTCGGTAGGCTTGTCGGACAGTTTCTGCCCGGATAGCCGGTAGCATCGTTGGGACTCGAGTTGCAAAACCCATTCTGTGCCGCGAATTCCTTGCCGCGATAATCCACTGATTGGGTATCGCAGGTCGCACCAGCAATCTCGCATGCGAGCCGCAAGGCGCCCGAATAGGCGGCCGAGTCGGCGGCGTTCTGCGCGTGCTGGCGGGTGACGTACCACGATCCCGCCTCGGCCCCGAGTGCGACTACTCCGATGAGCGGCACCAGAGCGATGACCGTTGCGAATGCGACAGAGCCTCGTTGGGAACGGAGCAGACTACGCATGGAAGCCCCCTTACTGGAAGCGTTCTGAATAAGGCAGCGTGTAGGTACAAGTGGTGGGACACAGCACCCCTCTCCACACAATTGGAGCCAAAGTGATGGTTGTCGAGAATGTAATGTACTTGGGAGAAGCTAGATTGCCTGGCGAACAGGTGGCCCCTGCGTCTCCGCACAAAACCTGAAGGTTGCTGATCGCATGACCGGCGACTGTCGTCTGTAGCCCTGTCTTCCAGCTCACCGTGCCGTCAGGGGCGAGCGGATTAGCGTACTGCACATACTGCCCGAAGGAGCGCAATGCGCTCCATGCGGAGATAAACTGGAAGCCCGCGGCAGCCAGGTCGGCGAGCGGCATGAGCAGGAACGCCACCAAAACCGGGTAGACGATCAATGTCTCAAACGCGACGGCCCCGCGTTGATCCACGATGAACGACTTCTTGTGGCTCATGAGTTGACCTCGACCGATACTCACTCTTCCGGTCGTCGACCGGAACAGCACTCACCAAACGTAAGGGATCACTCTCCAGCGCGATGCTTCGTAATCGGAATATTCCGGGCAGTTGCGACGAAGCAGGTCCTCTTCGTAATAAATTCGGCAAACCTGAACGCCGATATGCAAGACGAGCAAGGCCGCTGTCAGCGGCGTCGGGCTTCTCAGCACCACACCCAACACGGCGATTTCTTCCGCAAGGTAGAGCGGGTGCTTGATCCATCGATACGGACCCGTTTGCACCACGTTGCGCGCCTGTGGCACCAGACTGAACGACCTGCCAAGATGTCGGATGGTGACCAGCATCATGATCATGCCGATCAACACGCACGCGGTGGACGCCAGGTTTGGTAACGCCTTGTCGGTTTCGCCGAAGAAGGCGATCGTCCACGGCATATAGGTGCCGACGAACGCCGCTATCCTTGGGAGACGGCCGTTCGCTTGCGCCTTCGCCGGCGGCCGCGTGATGACCAACAGCGCCAGAAGCACGTAGAAGACAGCGAGGCAGACACTCGACAGGAGCGACGGCCAGGGATCATGAGCCGATGATCCGATCTTGATGGCGACGCCAAGCGCCAGCAACATGAACCACATGCCGCCGAGCAGCTGCATTGTCCGGTCGTAAGAGGACGTTTTCGAAATGGCAATCGTGCTCATGGCTACTTACCGAAGCTGGCGAACGAACGCACGAGGTGCAGAATGGGACTTCCTCCCAAAATGACGAACATGGCTGGAAGCAGGAACAACACCATCGGAATGGTCAGCTTGGCGCCCAACTTGTGTGCTCTTTCTTCAAGCTTGGTAATACGTTCGCGCCGGAGGTCGACGGCGACACTCCGCAGAGCCTGGCCCACCGGCGTTCCGTATTGCAGGCTTTGGCCGACCATGATTCCGAATCGGCGAAGCCCATCCGATGTAGCCCCCAGTTTCTCGAATGCGTCGCTGCGGCTTGGCAGGATCCGGAGATCATCAAGAAGGCCGCTCATGACCCGGGCTATAGCGGGATTGGTCTCCTGCATTTCTTGCGCGACACGTGCCAGCCCGCTTTCCAGTCCCATTCCCGATTCGCTGCACACAACCAGCAAATCGATCATGTCCGGCGTGCCCAGTCGAATGGCGGCATCAAACCGCCGCTTCAGCACCGCCAGTATCAATCGCGGCGCTAGAATCCCGATCGCCACGCCAATAAGTGTGAAGACCAGCACATCAAGCAGCGGCTTCCCGAAAAGCTGAGCGGCACCTCCGGCGATGATCGGGCATAGCGCCATGCTGACGGCCTTGACACCGATCCAGGTCGGCAAGGCTCGATGATGGTTGAAACCTGACGATTGAAGGATGGTTCGTAGCTGATCCAGATTTTCCTCGGCATAGAAGCGACGATACCGCATGCCGAGTGACGAAAACCAACCGGTCACATCCTGGAAGGGCGCAGACCGGCCAGCAACACCCATCACGGCGTTTGATACCCGGGCGTCCAATGTACGAATGTGTATTTCGCGGATAATCAACATGCAGGACGCAGTCGCAGCCACGACTGCCAGGGCCACCAGACTGAGACCAGAAGTCATAGTTCTGTTTCCCTTCTGACCATCCAACTTATCACCAGGGCTCCGACAAGCACCGAAATGACTGCGTAAGCCAGCAGCTTGTTTCCAACCGGATCGGTGAACAACAGATCAACCGTTTGCGGATTGGCTGCGTATAGGACCCCACCTGCAATCAAGGGCGAGATTGTCAGCGCTCGTGAGGAAAAGATCACCTCCCCTGCCAGCGCCTTGGCGCGGGCAGCCAGCGCAACACGTTGCCTGACAGTGTCTCCCAAGTTCTGCAAAGTCTCGGCCAGGCTGCCACCGGACTTCAACTGGACGGCAAGTGTCACCGCAAAGATCGCATACTCCGCCACCTGCGTTCGCCGATAGACAGCTTGGACCGCTTCCTCTGCAGGTCTTCCCAGATTCACTTCGCTGCATACGATGGCAAACTGCCCGGCGGTTGGCTGCGGCATATCGCGCGCGAGGGCACGAAATGCCTCGTGCACAGGCAGACCCGATCGCACTGTACTTGTCACCAGCTGGATCGCATCAGGCAGCTGTCGAAAAAGCTGAAGAGCGAAGCGACGTTGCTGCCATCCGAACAGGCCTCGTATCACAATGAGGGCCGCGATTGCCGCGACAATGGACGCGTAGACAATGGAATATCCCAGCTGGCTGTTCGCATAAAGGATCGCCGCTGCTCCGAATGCACCGGCAAGCAGCACGTAGGCGGGATGCAACACGTAAGGTATATCGGGATTGTAGTTTGACAGCCGATTGAGAAACTGATCCTGAGACCCGCTCTCCAAGCGGCGAATGGATGGGAGATTGGCCGGATGCGACGTTGGCAGAGCAACCGCCAACCGGCGATTGATGCGTCTTTCCCGAGCGTCGAGCCACAACGAAATGGTTGCTGCGCACATCGCGAGCGCCAGAACAGTGACGATCACGGACTCCAGCGTCATATTTGCCTCATGGCCTCGGCCCAAGCACCATCTAGCCCGAAATAGACAAGCCGGCTCTTGAACTTCGGAGTTGCAAGGTTGGACTTATAGCTGCCCGATATCCGCCCGTTCACATCCTCCTCCTGATACTCGAAGGCTGCGATGTCATTGGTGGTGATCACCTCCCCTTCAAGGCCGATCACCTCGCTGATCTGAACGATGCGGCGCTGTCCGTCCCGCATGCGTTCGACCTGCACAATGAGATCCAGCGCAGCGACGATCTGACTTCGAATGGCGCGCGACGGTAGATTGACCTGTCCCATCTGCACCATGTTTTCGATGCGGGTCAGGGCATCCCGGGTACTATTCGCGTGTACCGTGGAGATCGAACCATCATGGCCGGTGTTCATCGCCTGCAGCATGTCGAATGCTTCGGAACTGCGCACCTCGCCGACGACGATCCGGTCGGGACGCATGCGCAGGGCATTCACCAGCAGATCGCGTTGTGTCACCTGCCCTGTGCCTTCGAGGCTGGGAGGCCGGGTCTCCAGGCTGATCACGTGGGGCTGCTGAAGCTGCAGCTCCGCCGCGTCCTCGATCGTGACAATACGTTCGGTGTGATCGATGAACTGACTCATCGCGTTCAGGAGCGTCGTCTTGCCGGATCCGGTGCCGCCGGAGACCAGAACATTGAGCCGCGAGCGGGCGGCGATCTCCAGCAATTGTCCGATGGCCGGGGTCATCGAGCCGTTTTCGATCAATCCGGCGATGTCCAAACGACGGCTTGGAAATTTCCGGATAGAAATGCACGGACTATGGATCGCCAGCGGCGGGAGGATGATGTTGACCCGGCTGCCATCCAGCAGGCGACAATCCACCATCGGACTGGATTCGTCGACGCGCCGACCGACCTGCGCGGCAATCTTCTGAGCGACGGAGGCGATGTGATCATTGTCGCGGAAACGCACCGCAACTCGTTCCAGCCTGCCGCTTCGCTCCACGTAGATATTGCTTGGGCCGTTCACCATGATATCGCTGATCGACTGGTCCAGCAGCAGCGGACGGAGCGGCCCGTAGCCCGTCATGTCGTCGGCAATTTCGTCCGCGAGCTGCAGCTGCTCGCGGCCCGACAGCTCGAGCCGTTCCTGGTTGGCAATGTGATGGATGATCTCTTCAATCTGCCGCCGGAGAACCTCCCGCGAGACGGTTGCGGCCACCGCGGGTTCGATCTGCTCAATCACCCGTTCACGCAGCGAAGGTGGAATGATGGGTTGGTGGATCGCAGGTTCGTCGCGCCTTGGCGCAGGTGACGGCACGTTCGGTGCGGCTGCAGTCGCGCCGGCCGACGGCAACGGCAAGCCTATCGCAGATGCAGGGACGCCTGCCGCCAATACGTGAGCTGGTGCGTCGTCTTCGCGCCTACCAAACTTCTTCATCGCAGATGTGCTGTGAGCACCCTCCTCCACCAGCTAACCCGCTCGGCAGCGACACCGCTGATCTCCCGTACGATCGGTGCCAGGTGACGCCGCAATTTCCTGACGTGCTTCAGAGCTGGAATTCCGAGATTGAGCGCCTCGGTCATGCCCTTGCCGAGATCGGGAACGACGATGTCGGGCTCTGCACCCAACGCCTTGACAACCGCCGCCCTCGGAAGGCCCCCGGGACGACCGGCCCGGTTGAGCAAGGTAAAGACCCGGTCCTTGCCCGCGATGTTGATCACGGCGGTGCGTAGCGCATGGGCATTGCGAAGTCCGGTCACCTCGGATTCGAGCAGCACCATCACATGACGGGAAAGCGCAATCACGGGATAGATCGACGGCGGAAACGGGACGGGTACATCGACGACGATGTAGTTGAACCGTTGACGCAGCAGACCCAGCACGTGTCGTACGCCAGCTTCCGTAATTTCGAGCTGCGCATCGAGGTCCTCGTCGGCCGAGACCAGGCAAACCCTTTCGTTGACTTCGATTGCCGCGCGCTCGAGGAAGAGTGTGTCCGCCCGCGTCGGATTTTCCAGAGCGATACGCAGCCCCGGCCCGGGACGAACACCCAGCATCACGGCCGCCTCGCCGCCCTGCAGATGAAGATCAAGCAGGGCCACCTTGGCCTTGGTTGTCTCGGCGAGTTGCAGCGCCAGATTGATCGCGATGCTCGTGGCGCCGGCGCCGCCCTGCGCCCCGCAGATCGAGACCACGTGCCCGCCACGATCGATCTGGTTGGCTGCGACGTCGCCGAGAAGCTTGGGGCGCAGCTTGTCCAGCACCAGATCGCGCGTGAGCGGCCGCGGCAGATACTCGGTCAAGCCGAGCTCCAGGAGCTCACGGTAAAAGGTGATCTCCCTGTTGTCGCCGATCACGGCTACGCGGACATCGGGTGGACAGACGCCGGCCAGCCTTTCCAGCTCAGTAAAGGGATCATCGATGCCACTGATGTCTACCACCAGTGCGAACAGATCCGTGTCGGTTTCAAGCATCCGTATGGCGTTGCGGATCGTGCCGCGCCTGATCGAGAGATTGGCGCCCTCGAGCCCCTTGCGCAACGCCGCGGCGCTGAGCTCATCATTTACGAAACCGATGATGCGGTTACGCGTGACGATCGACGTCGATTCTTCAGCCGGGGTGGCTATGGCAATGTTCATCACCGTTTCTCCGACAACCTGTTATCGTAACCCGCCGCTGTTGCAGTCGGGCGTACAGCTTCCGATGTGCCGTCGCAGCTGACGAGAGCGTCTTCCTCTTGCTTCCTGACCGTGTATTGCTTGACCTCACCGCCTGAATGAACGACCACCGCCGTTCTCTGTGCGGAAATTGCATACTGGCGGGCCAGTTCAGGCGACACATCACAGCTCGACATCGCGCCGGTGTCTGCCTTGTCCCACTGATCGACTGCTGCGCGTACGGCCATGGAGAGCGTCCCGAGCTGCTTGGCGACGGTGACTTTCTTGACCTGCACCGGCGTAAGCTCCAGTGATACGGTCTGCGTTTGCTTACCTGCCATCCCGCTGATGGGGCGCGCGCCCTGCACGATCTCCTGATCAATCGCGATGACTCGAACATTACGCAGAACGGTTTCGCTCAGGGCACGGCGCGCGGTATCGACTTTCTCGAAGACCTGGGTCAACACGACGTCGACGTGATCGCCTGGCCTGATGAGGCCCGAGACACCGGCCTCCTCGTCAACCTTGATGCTGATGGCACGGCTGTCTGGCGCCAGGACACTGGCGAGGAAACCCCGATCTCGCGGACGCAGGACGTCCTGCAATGTAACGGGACTGCCCGCTTCGACGAAGTTGCGGATGAGTGAACCGGGAAGTCCGGCCTTGGACTCGGGGTTTTCAAGGATAGCCCCTTGGGGAACGCGCTCCGGTGGCACCGAGCGGACGGCGAAATCCTCTTCGCGGGCCAACGTCCCCCTCGGCAAAGGCCGTGCCGCGACAAAGTATCCGGCGGTCGCCGGCGCCGCCGGCGCGAGGGGCGCCTCTGTCACCTGTACTGGGACCGGAGGCTGCGCCTTCGGCAGGTTCATGCTGTAGGCGATCAGTCCGAACGCTGTGGTTGCAAGCAAAAGCACCACGATGATCGACAGACGCAGCGCGGATGACATTTCATGATCCTTTGCTCAAAATGGTCCAGATACCGCCGCAGGCGATAGCGGCTCCGTAAGGCAGCGGGGCGTGTCGCAAATGGCGCCAACGCTCGATCGCGTAGATCCGGCGTGCGAGCGACGATCCGGCGGGTGCCAACCTGGGATATGGCAGCTGACGCATCATCAGATGCACCAAGGCAAGAACGCCGCCCGCCAGCACGGTGACGGTCAGCAACTGCAACACGCCGCTCGGCGGGAGACCAACCGCCAGGGCAACCAGCAGCTTGACATCGCCGCCACCAATTCCTCCGCGCGCGTACAGGACAAAAAGTAGCAGGAAGAGGATCGCGGCTGTGATCAGCGACACAGCGACTTGAATCGGGCTGGGCAATTGACCGGCGATCCCGAGGAGTGCCAGCGCAAGACAAAATTCGTTTCGGATCAAGCGCGTCGCAACGTCCATCGTTGCGACATAGAGCAACAACAGGACTTCCAGGATCGAGGCTGTGGGAGCAATCCAACTCATGAAAATGCACGTTTCAAAAAAGGTGGAAGGCAAACTAGCGGGAGCACTCCCGCAGGAGGGGGGCAGCTTGGATTGCCCCCCTCTGGCGCCAAAATGGCTGAATCAACCAGCGATGGCAGTAGCGAAAGCGGTGGTGATTGCGGTGATCCCGGTCGTTAGCGCCGCCCCGATCTGCCCACCGGCTCCACCACCGAACACAGCACCCACTGCGCCAACGATGCAAACCGCGACGATGATGTACTCGAACGACACCACGCCGTCCTGGTCCGTTCGCAGACGCTTCAACGCTTCCTTGGTCTCGATGAAATGATGCAACATAGGAAGAATCCCTTCTTTTAAGATGAATTTGCAGACACCTCGGCAACTTCCAGCGGCCGCGGATTTAAGTCCGGCCCCGCCAGCGATAAACTATCTATTAAACGTTTATTATCGTCAACATTTAATATATAATGCATTGAATAACCGATTTGAACGAGAAATGAGCTCCTCGCGGAGATCAAAGACGGAAACAAATGGAATGAATCCCAATGAACTCAAAGCAATAGCCGACCGCTGCAATCGAGTTCTGGGCAAAGCGCCGGCTGAGTGTCGGAGGGAGTCACCGGAATAGTACGGGTCGCCAGCGGGATAATTTTATTATTTGGTAAATCGGAAACATTATGTTTTGGCAATGAACCGTGGTGCTGCGCCAACCCATTAAATCCACTCACACAATCGAGCGAATGCCGCGACCAGGCCGATGCGCATGTAGCAGATTTCGCGAAGTGCTGAGGCGCGAAGCGATACACCTGTCACGACGATTCAGGTGCTCCCCAAAGATGCTGATCGCTGCCTTTCAGCCGCAAGATTCCGCCAGTTGCACTGGCGTGACCCAGTCATCAATTCGGGTTCGCGCATCGATATCTGCGCCGTTTTCAAGCAAGGCTCGATGAACTGGAACAGCCTCCAGTAAATCGCTACTCGAGCGGGATTCGGTCAAGCCCAACGAGATGCCAGCTATTCAGAAGCGGCGGGATGCAGCAGCGCAGTCAGCAAGGCGCGTTGAGGTCAACGCGGATACAGCCAATTCCACCATCGGTCCGGTGGAGCGCGCCCGAATCCCATGCAAACCAAGTACCGACTTTGCAGTCAGCACCTTTCGCCATCTCCTCGCAGCGCGTCAGACGAGATACTCGTGGTAGCTGATAAGCGTTCCCATGTTCTTGTCTGCCTCAGTCTGGAAGCTCGCGGGATCGTACTGGCCCAACAGGCTGATATTGGCGGTATGAACTCCGTCAGTCACCGAAAGAATTCCTCCAGTGCCGGCCTGATTTGCGACATAACTAGCGGTCGTGCCGTCCCCGAATGCGACGTCGAGGAGATCCAGGTGGTCATTTCCGTCAAACCCGGACACGACTCCGCTGAAGTCGAAGGAATCATGGAGCACGATTGTCCCGGTGGCTGCGGCATCAAGCGCAACATGCGCAGATGAAGCCGCTCCGAACTCGATCGTAGCCACGCCATCCATCAGTGCGGTGCCGCTGCCGCTTACATTACCATTGAGAGTGATGTTGGCTCCATGCGCCCACAGCAGCCCTGAATTATCCACGTCGCTGTCGATGACCAGGCCGCCGCCGCCGCTGGCCGCAATCGTTCCGGAATTGACGACGGTGTTGCTGCCGGTGTCGATCTCGAGCGCGTTGGTGCCCGTCGCGTTGATTGTACCTTGGTTGACAAGGATCAGTGTCCCCTCGCCAAGCTGTCCGGCTCCCGAAATGGTGTTGTCGACGTTGGTCAGCGTGACGTCGGAAACACCTCCACTGACAGTGTTTTCGCTATTGTCGGACAACAGCACCTGACCGCCACCATCAAGCAGAATGCCGTGCCCGACAAGTTGAAGGTCGGTCTCGCCGCCCGTCGAGTTCAACGAGATCGTGCCCGTATTGTGGATGTTACCGGACAGCGGCAGCAATGCGCCGTTGCCGATCGTCATTGTGCCGGCATTGTCGACCATGGGCTTAAAGTCGAACACGAAGTCGTCCGCTGCGAGCGAGGCGACATCGACGCCATCCAAAGTGATCGTTTGACCGTCGGCCAGCGTAATGACGGCATTACCGTCATTGTCGGTAGCCAGATGCGTCTGGACGTCGGCGAACGTCTTGAAGCTGGCGTAGCCAATCAGGTCGATCTGATCATGCGCGGTCTCGAAATTATAGATGACGTCGTGGCCGATCGGCTGTGAGAATACAAGCAGATCGCTGCCACTTGACGCTGTGAGATAGTCGTCGCCGGAAATGGCGATGATGGCGGAGCCCGGTGCAAAAGCTTCAACATTGTCGGCGAATGTCTCGATTACGGCCGAGCCATCCGGCTGCATCCAGGTCACGGCCACGTCGAGGTGCAAAGCACCGGCGAAACTGACTGGCGATGTCACCATTAGCGACCTGACATCGGTCGTCTCGATCGTCCAGTTGCCATCGGGGAGCAGCGTCCCACCATTTAGTGTCCAGCCGGCGGGCATGCTGGCGACAGTGACGGTGGCGATTTGACCCTGATTGGCGGGCGATTCCGTCAGACCGAGATTGATGGGCTGCCCCGACACGCCCGCAGGAGCAAGCGCCGTTCCAAACGCAAAGTCCGCCGCGCTGAAACTACCAGTTATGCTCGCCAGAGTGGTCAGGTTGTCCAAATCGGCGACGAGTGTTGCGCCGCCTGCGATGCTCGGATTGGGATCGTAGTAAACCTGCGCGTGACCGACTGTCGAATTGTGGAATACGAACAGGGCTCCTGTGGTGATGTTGGAGTAACTATTGATCGTTGATTGAACTGTCGCTGTCGTCACGGATGCGTCTGTTTTGATGCCGACCTCCGTGTTGGCGAGATTTAACGCAGCGTTGTTGCCCGTTCTGACGTTTTCAACGGTTGTATCGACATCGCCAATGACGAACCGCCCGGCGGTTACCGTAAATTCCAGCTTATCGCCTGAGGTGTTGAAGTCGGTGATGTGGTCACCCGCGTCGGTGACAGCGAGATAGGCGAACGTATCGTTCCCGCCACCACCAGTCAGCGTATCTGCGCCACCACCACCCACGATCCTGTCCGCGCCAATGCCTGCGCCACCGTTGATCGTGTCGTTACTTGAACCGCCCTTGAGGGTATCATCACCGCCGTTTCCTGAACTGCCCATGATGACAAACGATCCAGACGTGACTGCGCTGGCGTCTACGACCAGGTCGCCGTTACCCGTGATGCCGGATCCGTCGATCGTGAGCGTTCCTCCATTTTGGAATGTCGAAAGGAATGTCAGGAGGTCAGCGTGATTTCCGTTGTTGCTGTCACTTAAACTGATTGTTTCGAAGTTTGTCAGGCCAATGCTTCCTGCACCATCGCCGAAGGTGAATGGCCCCAGACCACCACCACTGACGGCGAGAGTGTCCGTGCCGCTTCCCCCAGTCAGCATGTCACCGTTGTTGAGCGTTAGTGGAGATTGCGAGCCGGTCACAGTATTGGTGCCCGATACATAGAAGACTGTATCGGTGCCGGTCGTGAGAGCGAAGGGACTGGGGCTCGTGACCGAAATGGTCACCGTATCGACATCGGTCAACGCCCCACCCGCTCCGGTGTGGCCATTGTCGCTTGTCGTCATGGTCAGAGTGCTAGCTCCGGCAAAATTCGATGTTGGAACGTAGTTGACCGTCGAGGCCAGGGTAGAATTGATGGCGCTGACTGTTCCGGTCAGCGTCACCGTCGACGTTCCGCTACCGCTGATCCCCGCGGTACCGCCTGAAACGCTCAAGGTGCCGTTGGTTACCGACAACGTGACCGTTTCGCTGGCGCCGTCCGAGTCGGCATCGGAGATGCTGAGTCCCGTGATCGCCTTTGTCGTGTTGACGTTTGTCGTCTGGGCTCCCGGAACCGTATTCACCGGCGCGTCGTTGACCGGGATGACCGCGACTGTCGAGCTCACGATATTGCTGGCGTGGCTGGCCGGGTGGCCGTCGTCAACCTGGTAGCTGATGGTGCGGGTCGCGCCCGACGGATTGTCACCCGAGTTCAAATACGTCACCGAGCGCAGGGCTGCCTGGTAGTTCGCCACGCTCGACGAACCCGTCAGTGTCAGCACCCCAGTGCTGGCGTTATAGCTGCCGGTGATGCCGTTCTGATTGGTAAAACCGAGCACATCCTGGCCGGACACGAAGTTGCCTGTGATCGACACCGTCGCGCCGGTCAGATTCGTGCTGTCAAGGTCCGACACCAACAGCGCCGTATCGATCGCGGTCGCCGCCTGACCCTCGGTATAGGACATTGAACCGCCATTGGCGTTCAGCACCGGCGCATCATTGCTGCCGGTGATGGTCACCGTGACGATGCCGCTCGCGGTGCCGTCCTGGCTGGTCACCGTGAACTGATCCTGGACCTGCTGCCCCGCGGTGAGCTCGTTGTGGGCGCCGTTGCCGGTGTAGCTCCAGGCGCCGTTGGCATCGATGCTGAAGTCGCCATAGGTGCCGTGGACGTTCGATTGCGCCACGACGTGGGCTTCGCCCGTATCCGGGTCGGTGATGCTGAGCTGGCCGCTGGTGTTGAGCGCCGCCGCGGTGTCGCCCTCGCTGACGGACTTCGAGTCCGACGAGACCGTGGCCGCGTCATTGGTGCCGGTGATGGTCACCGTCACGATGCCGGTGGCCGTGCCGTCCTGGCTGGTCACCGTGAACTGATCCTGGACCTGCTGGCCGGCGGTGAGCTCGTTGTGGGCGCCGTTGCCGGCGTAGCTCCAGGCGCCGTTGGCGTCGATGCTGAAGTCGCCGTAGGTCCCGTGCACATTGCTTTGCGCCACGACATGGGCTTCGCCCGCGTCGGGATCCACAATCGTCAATACGCCGCTGGTATTGAGCGCCGCCGCGGCATCGCCCTCGGTGACGGACTTCGAGTCCGATGAGACCGTGGCCGCATCATTGCTGCCGGTGATGGTCACCGTCACGATGCCGGAAGCGGTGCCGTCCTGGCTGGTCACCGTGAACTGGTCCTGGACCTGCTGGCCCGCAGTGAGCTCATCGTGGGCGCCGTTGCCGGTGTAGCTCCAGGCGCCGTTGGCGTCGATGCTGAAGTCGCCATAGGTGCCGTGGACGTTCGATTGCGCGACGACGTGGGCTTCGCCCGTATCCGGGTCGGTGATGCTGAGCTGGCCGCTGGTATTGAGCGCCGCCGCGGTGTCGCCCTCGGTGACGGACTTCGAGTCCGACGAGACCGTGGCCGCGTCATTCGTGCCGGTGATGGTCACCGTCACGATGCCGCTCGCCGTCCCGTCCTGGCTGGTCACCGTGAACTGGTCCTGAACCTGCTGGCCCGCAGTGAGCTCGTTGTGGGCGCCGTTGCCGGTATAGCTCCAGGCGCCGTTGGCATCGATGCTGAAGTCGCCATAGGTCCCGTGCACGTTCGATTGCGCCACGACATGGGCTTCGCCCGTATCCGGGTCGGTGATGCTGAGCTGGCCGCTGGTATTGAGCGCGGCGGCGGCATCGCCCTCGCTGACGGACTTCGAGTCCGACGAGACCGTGGCCGCGTCATTGCTGCCGGTGATGGTCACCGTCACGATGCCGCTCGCCGTCCCGTCCTGGCTGGTCACCGTGAACTGGTCCTGGACCTGCTGGCCCGCAGTGAGCTCGTCATGCGCGCCATTGCCGGTGTAGCTCCAGGCGCCGTTGGCATCGATGCTGAAGTCGCCATAGGTCCCGTGGACGTTTGATTGCGCGACGACATGGGCTTCGCCGCTGTCGGGATCCACAATCGTGAGCTGGCCGCTGGTGTTCAGCGCCGCCGCGGTGTCGCCCTCGCTGACGGACTTCGAGTCCGACGAGACCGTGGCCGCGTCATTGGTGCCGGTGATGGTCACCGTCACAATGCCGCTCGCGGTGCCGTCCTGGCTGGTCACCGTGAACTGGTCCTGGACCTGCTGGCCGGCGGTGAGCTCATTGTGGGCGCCGTTGCCGGCGTAGCTCCAGGCGCCGTTGGCATCGATCGTGAAGTCGCCATAGGTGCCGTGGACGTTCGATTGCGCCACGGCGTGGGCTTCGCCGCTGTCGGGATCCACAATTGTCAGCTGGCCGCTGGTATTGAGCGCGGAGGCGGCATTGCCCTCAGTGACGGACTTCGAGTCCGACGAGACCGTGGCCGCGTCATTCGTGCCGGTGATGGTGACCGTCACGGTGCCACTCGCGGTGCCGTCCTGGCTGGTCACCGTGAACTGGTCCTGGACCTGCTGCCCCGCGGTGAGCTCATTGTGGGCGCCGTTGCCGGTGTAGCTCCAGGCGCCGTTGGCGTCGATGCTGAAGTCGCCATAGGTGCCGTGGACGTTCGATTGCGCGACGGCATGGGCTTCGCCGCTGTCGGGATCCACGATCGTCAGCTGGCCCGAGGTGCTGAGCGCCGCCGCGGTGTCGCCCTCGGTGACGGACTTCGAGTCCGATGAGACCGTGGCCGCGTCGTTGCTGCCGGTGATGGTCACCGTCACGATGCCGCTCGCGGTCCCGTCCTGGCTGGTCACCGTGAACTGGTCCTGGACCTGCTGTCCGGCGGTGAGCTCGTTGTGGGCGCCGTTGCCGGTGTAGCTCCAGGCGCCGTCGGCATCGATCGTGAAGTCGCCGTAGGTCCCG
Organism: Bradyrhizobium shewense; assembly: GCF_900094605.1. Classification (GTDB taxonomy): domain Bacteria; phylum Pseudomonadota; class Alphaproteobacteria; order Rhizobiales; family Xanthobacteraceae; genus Bradyrhizobium; species Bradyrhizobium shewense. The sequence goes on from NZ_FMAI01000014.1 coordinate 126,957, forward strand.
TGAGCATTGGTCTGGGCTACGACATGGGCTTCGCCCGTATCCGGGTCGGTGATGCTGAGCTGGCCGCTGGTGTTCAGCGCCGCCGCGGTGTCGCCCTCGGTGACGGACTTCGAGTCCGATGAGACTGTCGCCGCATCGTTGCTGCCGGTGATAGTGACCGTCACGATGCCGCTCGCGGTCCCGTCCTGGCTGGTCACCGTGAACTGGTCCTGAACCTGCTGACCGGCGGTGAGCTCGTTGTGGGCGCCGTTGCCGGCGTAGCTCCAGGCGCCGTTGGCATCGATGCTGAAATCGCCGTAGCTGCCGTGCGCATTGCTCTGCGCCACGACATGGGCTTCGCCCGTGTCGGGATCGGTGATGGTGAGCTGGCCTGAGGTGTTGAATGCCGCCGCGGTGTCGGCCTCAGTGACGGACTTCGAATCCGATGAGACTGTCGCCGCGTCGTTCGAGCCGGTGATGGTCACCGTCACGATGCCGCTCGCGGTGCCGTCCTGGCTGGCCACCGTGAACTGGTCCTGGACCTGCTGGCCCGCGGTGAGCTCATTGTGGGCACCGTTGCCGGTATAGCTCCAGGCGCCGTTGGCATCGATCGTGAAGTCGCCGTAGCTGCCATGCACATTGCTCTGCGCCACGACATGGGCTTCGCCCGTATCCGGGTCGGTGATGCTGAGCTGGCCGCTGGTGTTCAGCGCGGCGGCCGTGTCGCCCTCGGTAACGGACTTCGAGTCCGATGAGACCGTGGCCGCATCATTGCTGCCGGTGATGGTCACCGTCACGATGCCGCTCGCCGTCCCGTCCTGGCTGGTCACCGTGAACTGGTCTTGCACCTGCTGCCCGGCGGTGAGCTCGTCGTGGGCGCCATTGCCGGTGTAGCTCCAGGCGCCGTTGGCGTCGATGCTGAAGTCGCCATAGGTGCCGTGGACGTTCGATTGCGCGACGGCATGGGCTTCGCCGCTGTCGGGATCCACGATCGTCAGCTGGCCGCTGGTGTTCAGCGCCGCCGCGGTGTCACCCTCGGTGACGGACTTCGAGTCCGACGAGACCGTGGCCGCGTCGTTGGTGCCGGTGATGGTTACCGTCACCGTGCCGGTGGCGGTGCCGTCCTGGCTGGTCACCGTGAACTGGTCCTGGACCTGCTGCCCGGCGGTGAGCTCGTCATGCGCGCCGTTGCCGGTATAGCTCCAGGCGCCGTTGGCATCGATCGTGAAGTCGCCGTAGGTCCCGTGGACGTTCGATTGCGCCACGACATGGGCTTGGCCGCTGTCGGGATCCACGATCGTGAGCTGGCCGCTGGTGTTGAGCGCGGCGGCGGCATCGCCCTCGGTGACGGACTTCGAGTCCGATGAGACCGTGGCCGCATCATTCGTGCCGGTAATGGTCACCGTCACCGTGCCGGTCGCGGTGCCGTCCTGGCTGGTGACGGTGAACTGGTCCTGGACCTGCTGCCCGGCGGTGAGCTCATTGTGGGCGCCGTTGCCGGTATAGCTCCAGGCGCCGTTGGCATCGATGCTGAAGTCGCCATAGGTGCCGTGGACGTTCGATTGCGCCACGGCGTGGGCTTCGCCCGTATCCGGGTCGGTGATGCTGAGCTGGCCGCTGGTATTGAGCGCGGCGGCGGCATCGCCCTCGCTGACGGACTTCGAGTCCGATGAGACCGTGGCCGCGTCATTGGTGCCGGTGATGGTCACCGTCACGGTGCCGGTGGCCGTGCCGTCCTGGCTGGTCACCGTGAACTGGTCCTGAACCTGCTGGCCCGCAGTGAGCTCGTTGTGCGCGCCGTTGCCGGTGTAGCTCCAGGCGCCGTCGGCATCGATCGTGAAGTCGCCGTAGGTCCCGTGCACGTTCGATTGCGCCACGGCGTGGGCTTCGCCCGTATCCGGGTCGGTGATGGTGAGCTGGCCGCTGGTGTTGAGCGCGGCGGCGGCATCACCCTCGCTGACGGACTTCGAGTCCGATGAGACCGTGGCCGCATCATTGCTGCCGGTGATGGTCACCGTCACGATGCCGCTCGCCGTCCCGTCCTGGCTGGTGACCGTGAACTGATCCTGGACCTGCTGGCCGGCGGTGAGCTCGTTGTGGGCACCGTTGCCGGTGTAGCTCCAGGCGCCGCTGGCGTCGATGCTGAAGTCGCCATAGGTGCCGTGGGCGTTCGATTGCGCCACGACATGGGCTTCGCCCGTATCCGGGTCGGTGATGCTGAGCTGGCCGCTCGTGTTGAGCGCCGCCGCGATGTCGCCCTCGGTGACGGACCTCGAGTCCGAAGAGACTGTCGCCGCATCGTTGCTGCCGGTGATAGTGACGGTCACGATGCCGGAAGCGGTGCCATCCTGGCTGGTGACCGTAAACTGGTCCTGGACCTGCTGGCCGGCGGTGAGCTCGTCGTGGGCGCCGTTGCCGGTGTAGCTCCAGGCGCCGCCGGCATCGATGCTGAAGTCGCCATAGGTCCCGTGGACGTTCGATTGCGCCACGACGTGGGCTTCGCCCGTATCCGGGTCGGTGATGCTGAGCTGGCCGCTGGTGTTCAGCGCCGCGGCGGTGTCGGCCTCGGTGACGGACTTCGAGTCCGATGAGACCGTGGCCGCATCATTGGTACCTGTGATGGTCACCGTCACCGTGCCACTCGCGGTGCCGTCCTGGCTGGTCACCGTGAACTGATCCTGGACCTGCTGGCCGGCGGTGAGCTCGTTGTGCGCGCCGTTGCCGGTATAGCTCCAGGCGCCGTTGGCATCGATCGTGAAGTCGCCATAGGTCCCGTGGACGTTCGATTGCGCCACGACATGGGCCTGGCCAGTATCCGGGTCGATGATGGTGAGTTGGCCGCTTGTGTTGAGTGCGGCGGCGGCATTGCCCTCGGTGACGGACTTCGCCTCGGAAGAGACCGTAGCCGAATCGTTTGTGCCTGTGATCGTGACCGTCACCGTCTGGGTAGCTGTCGAGCCGTGGCCGTCATTGATCGTCACCACGAAGCTCTCGGTGATCGTCTGGCCCGCAGCGAGGTATTGCGCGGCCGCGTTGTTCAGATTGTAGAGCCATTGCACCGAGCCGTTGGCGGCATTGGCCGTCTCGTTGACAGGATCGAGCGAGAAGGCGCCGAGCGAAGTGGTGTTGGAAGAGGCTGCCGCGAACGAGGCCGAATGCGTGTCGCCGAGATCGGCATCGTTGAAACTGATGGTGCCGGCCGCGCTCTGCGAATCCGAGAGATCCGGCGTGGTGTTCGCGTCTTCTACCACCGAGCCGCTCTGCGGACTCGATGTGATGATGACCGAGTCGTTTGCGCCATTGAACTGGAGTGTCACGGTCGCCCAACTGAGCGTGCCATTACCCAGCTGGATAGCGTAGGTGAATGTGTCAGTCAGCGTTTGACCGGTCGCCAGCGCCTGAAGCTGAGCGTTGATGTCGCCCTTGTCGTAATGAACGGTGCCGTCCGCTTCAATCCAGATGCGTGCACCGAGGGCGCTGCGGTCACCGGTTGCGGCCATTCCGGCGGCATCGCTGCTGTACGCCACATCTTTGACCAGCAGATCCGCAGGTGCGTAGGTCTTGGTGGACGCGGAGGCGCTCGTTCCATTGTCCAGGGAGAACAGCGTCTTGGCCGCGCCCCCAAGGTCATTTGCCAGCACATTCAAGATGAGAATGTTGCTGGCGTCTTCCGTAAACGAGAAAATGTCCGTGTTGGCTTGCGGAGTATTGCCGAACGAAACCGTGCTGCCGCCGCCCGTTGTCTGCGTCGCCATAGCTTAAATCCTCTGGGTGATACGCCGTCCGCATTCACGGACCGGCACAAATTGCACAATGGCGCGGGGATGTTCGGCCGTTGCCTTGCCTATGCTGCTGAAGAAAAATGCTGAGCTGCTCAGCATGCCTGCCGTCATGCTCAGCGCTTCGAAAATGTGCAAACAGAACACGTGCCGCTCAAGCCCGTTTGGGGCTAGAGTCGATCCGAGCTCGCGAGCGGATGTCGTGTGCACGGTCGCGCGCCTGACAGCCGCCATGTTTGCAAACCGCAAACTTGGCTGGATCGGAAGATCGAAAATTGACGGAGAAGAATTCGAACTTGCCCGAGCCCAGCCGAACATTGCTAAAAAATGCGTGCACGCCATTCGCAACCCTCGTCTGCCAATGCAGAGCAGAGAGCGTCGCCGCAAATCAATTCACGCAATTTGGTAGCGCTCGCTCGGACGGCGACAGGTCCGCCACCAGCGACAATCAATCAGCTGCTGCCAAGTTACTCGAAAAGATCTAGAGCGGTATCCCCCTGCCCATCGTGGCCGGCGCTTAGCCGCCCACGTTTGGCAATTATTGATCTTGCAATATTCGCGGCTCGAGAAGCGACGACCGTGATCAAGAAGCGCCACGGTCATTTGCTCCTGATTAAATAAAAACTATTTTAAATTAAAGCATCAGTCCATTTATTTATTTAAGCGCTATATTTAATAATTAATACATCGAAATCAATAACAAAGAGGCCCATGCGTCCCTCCTTGCGAGGCGACACCGGAATTTTACGGCTTTTCTCCCAGATGAACTTGGTTCGCGAGATGATATTTGCTTCGCGTGGATCGGCAGTTCGCAGGGAGCAATTGGAGCCGAAACTCGGCCCAATCTACGAAGACGAGGCATGAAAGCACCGGTCCAACAATACTTTGCGCCAACCTGTGATTATTAATTTGCGCACCCGACGATCCAGGCCCACCCGCCGTGAAGCGATGGACGTGGCCTTCAATGTGTTACTGGTCATCCCATCGGGTCAGTGTAGCCGTCCTTGTCGCCCGGGCGCCGTTCCAAAGCGTGAGACCATCGCGGGATCCAATGGTGGTGCGCTCTAAGAGCGAGACGCGTAGCCAGAGCGCTGATGCAATCCGATGGCTGGGTTATATGGCTCGGTAGCCGGCGCATGTGTCCTGGGGGGCGGCGAGAAGAGTCCTCGATGCTCTCGCACGAAGCTTCGCATCTCCTGTTGCTGTCCCGCGCAGGTTTCTCGTTCGCTTTAACGCGCAACAGGGCCCCGGCAAGCCGCATTCGAAATCCATGTGAAGCTTAAACCGAAACCAGCTCCCGGTTGACGCGCGAACGCAACCAAATCGACCGTCATTAAATGATATATTTGATTATTGTGTATAATCATGATGACTCCATCGCAAAATTGAAAAATATGTTGGGGAAAAGAAAACATGGGAGGTTGAAATGGAAGCTGCCCGCCGCTTTCGCGCAATGGCACTACTTTGCCGACAGACTGCCGCACTCCAACCCGAGAGAAGCTGGAAACTGCTTGCAGAGGCAGAGTACTGGGAGCATCTGGCGGCTGCGGCTTTAGCGCATTGAGCTTAGGTCGAGGGTTCTTTGTCTTTCGCTTTTCGTCGACTTCTTACTTCAAGTCATTTTCCGAGGCATGCGATGTCGAGTACGCGTCAGATTTTTTCTAGTGCTGTTCTGAGCGAACGGCACCAGGCGCTTCTGGAGGAGCTTAGAGAGGTGGAGAAGCTTCGAAGTAAGCTCCGACATGTAGAAGCAAAAACAATCGGCAGAAGACGGCGTACCAAAGCGAGCGGCAGAGCAAGAGCCGTTTAGAGACCCGCCGGGTCCGAAGGTTGACCCGCATTGGCTCACTCGCGCGATTCAATTCGCGGATGCCCGCGCTCCTCGCATCTGCCACCACTTTGAAAGAGGACTGGGCGCCCTCATCCCCGCAGTAGCGAGCCTCGGCGATGACGTAGCTGCGACATGTCGCCAACCAGCCAGGCCGGGGTGCCTCACAATGCTTGAACTAAACTCGGCGGCGAGACCGGCCACCTATTCAGGATCGCGCGTTAGCTCCGACTTTCATTCGACGTTGCACTTCGGAACACCGCAACGAGTCGATCGCCTTCCCAAAGCTCAACGTCGTGCTCGTCATGCATTTGCTCGGCTCGGCGTCTCGCCGCCTGCTCGTCAATGCAGTCGAGCTTTGCAGCGCAGATCACTTGCCGGCTGCCGTCCACCACGAACACCTTGTACCGCATGATGCAGTCCGATCCAAAGACGAGCGTCATCGTACTCGAATGTCGGTCTAAGGCAGCGCCAAACTAAGTGACGACGCACGGAACCTTTATACATGTGGCAGTTCGGCTATACCTGCTCGTTCAATCCCCTCGGTCGCGCGGCGGCAGTACTTTGTATGTCGCTACCTCAGTGGCGTAATCTCACTGCGTGCCGAAGCGTGCGGCTCGAGCTTAAGAGCGAGAGGCCACCAAGTGTCATCAGCAGCACACCGAACCAGGCCGTCCAGCTGCGCGCTTCGCCGTGCGCCACTGCGGTGCGCGCCCCCAGCGGCATATCTTGAGGTGGGTCGGCGGGCGCGGCGGCGAGGAACTGCCCAGCGTCGACTTGGCCCGGCACGGAGTGTTCGGGCGTGAGCTGATTGCTGGGAAGATCTACGATGGGGGCCGCCGACATCAGGGTAGGACCCGTGCCGAGATCGGAAGCGGCATCTGCTACCTGCATTTCGGGTACAGGCGCCTGAGATCGCTCGGGCGGTGCGGAGCGCAGCAACTCCGCGCGCGCATCAACGACCGCGCTCCGCCTGGTCTGCGTGGTCCCGTTTTCGTCCAAACTGGCGCTGCGGTCTTTGGCCACGCGAGCCCGAATGGGCTTCTTCACCGTCGCGATGCCCTCGGCCAGGAACCAGCATTTGCGGCGACCGTCCATTCGGTAGACCCAATGCTGTCCGCCACTGGTCGAGGTACCGGGACGCGTCATGCATTCGGCTTGCGGCGGAGAGGTTACCGTGGGTTGGGACGTAGCAGTATTGAAGAAGTCGGCAACAGGATTGGAAGACGCGGGCGCCGCCGAAAAACCTCCGACAAAGACCAAACTGGCGAAGTACAATCGCAATTGACCGGACATCGAAAACTCCCGGGTGCGCCCTACCCCCGCTTGAGCCTTAGCGGCGACAACGGCCCCCATGCGGCTTAAATCGGGCGACGCGATGAATTAATTGTACTCTTGACCACCTAATTAATATGCCGGCGCAGCACTCCAGGGGTGCAACACGAGGCAGCGCGATCGATTTCATCGATCCATCTGAGTTGCGCCGGCCCTCGCTCCCGCCCACGATCCGCGCTGCGCCCCCAGGTCGATCACCATCGCTGCGCTCGTCGAACACGAAAGCGCAACTCGCCGAGGGGTGAGTTTGTGGCTGTCACGAGACGTGGCTACCCTCGCAGCGAATTAAATACTCCGCCACGATATTACCACTGTCGCGCCTTTCTCCCTGCCACCTCTCGAATTTAAATGTGGATTGCACGATCAATATTTAACTGACGGCTTGTCTGCTCCCGGATTCCCGACTTGTCTGCCTGGGCCTTCTGCCCAAGATTCGGATGGAGCCATGAACACCGCGCATTTTAATTCACTCTCCGTTGACGAGCTCTGGATACTTCACCAAGAGGTCGCCGCCAAACTCGCTCAGAAAATGGCGGTGCAAAAAGCACAGTTGGAGGAAAGGCTCCACAGGATTGAACTGGCCAACGAGGCCACACGGCTCAATCGTAAGCGCCGCCGTCCATACCCGCCCGTCCGTCCCAAATATCGCAATCCGAAGAACCCAGCGGAGACATGGTCGGGTCGCGGCAGGCAGCCGCGATGGCTGCGTCCGCAGCTTCGAAGCGGCCGAGATTTGGACGATTTCCTGATCGATCAGGCTTGAGCTCAAAAGCGGCAGACAAATTGAGCGCCGATTGCGGCATTTGGGATGGGAATGCTGGCGCCGGCTGCTACCTCTTGGGGCTCTGAGCTTTTCACATCATCGTTTAAACGCGGGGTCATAACCATGCTTGGAGGATGGCCATAGCGAGCGCACTTGCGATCCGGCTGATGGTCTAGTTGAATCGCTCGGGGGCCCGCGGCGCAGTGAAGACATCGACGGGAATCTCAGGCTCGCGATGGCCCGCGTCTAGTCGTGGAGCCCTCTGAAGCGCCGCCTCACCGCATTCCACGCTCGAAGGACTGGAAGGAGGAGGGCGACGAGAAGAACTCTGATTGCAACCGGCGTCATTCCGCGCCGCAGGAGTGGTGGGTCGTGATCGACCGAGCGACCGGCCGTCGTGTTGATCGTCACCGGAGATGGGGTTCCTGCTCGCCCAATAGGTGCCGGTCTGCGCGAGGGCAGGACAACTACAACGAACAGAACGTTCACCAGCAGCCATATTCCCACAATGAGAAGGAAAGTACGCACGAGGAACGACCATCGTTTGATCTAGAATATGCCGAGCTTACTCCTGCCTCATACCCGGCGCGCAACCGGCAACACTGGGTTCGCGGACGGAGCCGCCTCAGCGCAGCCGGCACATTGACATCCCCCGAGGCCGTTGGGCCCCGAGCGCTTCACGAGCGTCTAGGATCGCTCGCAGCCTAGTCCGGCGCAACACTCGCGTCTGTGCGCTTTCGAACATTCGTGCCCCTGCAGGTATGGTAATTCTATGCATCATCCGGCGAGAGCCAGACAGGGATGGCTCATCAGCCAGGACGGCCGTCCTCAGCCCGCAATCCCTGAAACCGGGTCATGGAGCATGGCTAAATTTCGCAGCACGATGAGCGGCGAATTTGGCGATCCACATAGAACCAATATCGAGTTTCGGCAGTTGACTCCCGGTGGATCCGAACAAGCAAACTGATCATTCGGGCCGAGGATAAGTTTAAAAGCTGAGCCGGCACACATGAAGGACCTCCGACGACGTTTGGAAAAGGTCCGCGCTGACGCCAGAGAGTTTGCGCTGATGAGTCAGCGGGCGACGGACATAGAAAAGCGCGAGCTGTTTAAGCGCTTGGCGGATGAGCTCGCCTTCGAGGCTCTCGAGCTTGAGCTAATCGTGAAGAAAAATGAGCCACCTAATCCGTGCGGCCAGCACGAGGTCGTGGAGTTTAAGCCACCCTCTCAGCGAAAGCGCGGCTGACGCGGAAGAGGTTAAGCCGGCTAGATCGTGCGTGCACGCCGTGTCCACCCCACACAAAGAACGTCGCACGAGACGTGCATTGTTCTGTCGAAGAATTTAAAAAAGCCCTTGCGGGCCAATCTCTTAAGGGTGGTGGGCGCACCAGGGCTCGAACCTGGGACCCGCTGATTAAGAGTCTCATGTTCTACGAACACAAACAGGTACTTAGCTGTAAAATGATCATTCAATCGGCCTATATAGATCAATAGGTTACACGTGCATTGTAAATCGCACGCGCAACCCGCGAGCCCTGCGTCCCGAACGTAAGTAGCAAACGAAAAGATCAATAAAAACAAAGAAATTTGCGCGAGATTGACCACCTTAATCGCCATCCGTTCAAGAGGTTTCGGTGATCAACGGTGGTCAGCTCGCCTGATGCGAGCCTTAATCTAAGCCCGGCGATCCTGATGCTGCGCATCCGAGGAGCGCTCTCTTCACACGGGAGAGGTCCAAGGTTCGATCCCTTGTGCGCCCACCACCAAAATCTCTGTTATTCCGGCCTTTTTTGTAATTTCGTCCGCGGGCCTATTCGGCAGTTGCAGGCACGAAACAGCAGAACTAAGCAGCAACACTCGGGGAAAAGCGGGGGAATTTGTTCTTGCAGCGTTCTGGGGTCAGAGAAGCTTAGCTCCCGCTTCCTCATCCCACTCCAGCTCGCATAACACCTCGGTATGCACCGACGTCTCCGCCGTAAAGCAGTTGGCATTCTCGGTCATAAGTCTCCGAGCCGCCTCCTCTGCTTTCGCTTTGGAATCGCAGCGCTCACCGAAGCTTGCGATCACTTCTCCAGTTCGTTGAAGTGCATCCCATCGCAGTATCTCCACAAGCGCGTACCAGACGCCCCGTCCCGTGCGTCGGCGAACCTGGATCTCGTGATAGCGATCAGCCACCGCGGCAATCCCGAGCCACAGCGGCCCATCCGCTTCGATCTTGGCGTTTTCGCGCGCCTCGAATGCGGCGCCTTTCAGAGCAGGTTCGCTTAGCCATTGAAGCTTGTTGGAGATCGCAATCAGGCTGGTTCTGATCTCGCGGATTGCCTCCTTCGCTTCGTATGTCACCGTGGGAGACCTCGCCGAGCTCGGCCGGCTGCGCCACTATCTTGTGTTCGGCAGGGAGGACGTCCGCGCCGACCGCGATAAGCTCATGAGGGCCATCGATGACTATGTGGAAGAAATGACCGGCGACCGTACGAAGCTTCACGCGCAGGGATCGAGTATCGGCGCCTAACGCGCCAATCTCAAAGCCATCCGTCTTAGCAGCACTCGAGTGGCCTTTTGAAGAATGTGCAATCTTTACAGCATCACCACCAACCAAGCCGCGATCAGCTCGCTGTTCCGCGTCGTCAATCAATACGTGGGCAATCTGTCGCCGATGTCAGGCGTCTTTCCTGACTACAAGGCTCCGATCGTCCGGACAGGTGCCGACGGTCGCGAGCTTGCGCTTGCTCGCTGGGGCATGCCGTCGTCCTCTAAAGCGCTCATGGACGCCACCAAGAAGAGAGCCGAGAAGCTGCAAGCCAAGGGCAAGACCGTAGACTTCAAGGAATTGCTCCGGATGGAGCCGGACTTCGGAACCACCAACATCCGCAACGTGAAGAGCAACCACTGGACGCGTTGGCTCGGCGTCGAGAACCGCTGCGTGGTGCCATTCAGTTCGTTCAGTGAGTTCAACAAAGCCGAAGGCGGCGACATCTGGTTCGCGCTAGACGAGGCCCGCCCCCTCCTATGCTTTGCCGGCATTTGGACCAATTGGACGTCCGTGCGGAAAGTCAAGGAGGGCGAGACCACCAACGACCTCTACGCATTCCTGACGACGGAGCCCAATGCCGAAGTCGGCGCCGTCCATCCGAAGGCTATGCCCGTGATCCTGACGACCGCTGATGAGGTGGAGATCTGGATGAACGCGCCTGCTGATGAGGCGCTAAAGCTACAACGGCCGCTTCCTGACGGCGCACTGCGCATTGTTGCCCGCGGCGTGAAGGAGGATCCTGCACCGGCGAAGTAGCTTCTTTGGGGATGGATGGGGGGCGTGCAATTGAGCGAACAGGCCCGCCGGTCACGCCGGCGGGCCTCTGTGCTAGCCTGGCCGTGCCGCGCCGATCGTGCGGACTGTCGCGGCGCAGCCGCGGGCGCGGGTGCGGGTGCGGAACCTTCTCGCCCTGGAGGACCCACCGGTCGCGCCTCCTGGCTATCATCGCAAAAAGCACGCCACATCCGTCCTTGTCGTTCCCTGAGTTCTGAACATACTTCCGCCTCCTCGACTGCGTTAAAAACGCCAGTTCAGTTCTGGGTGAGTTAGTAAAAAGAGACGACCTGACGTGCAGCTCCATGCTCACCTTTGGGAAAGCTTCGCAGGCTCAGAAACCGTCTTGTTGGATTGTTAGCTCGCCGTAGCGCAGATGCGGATCGCTCTCAGGCGGGTGCCATTGCTTTTGATGTGGAGCGCCAAATGGATTCCAAGCTGGGCGACAAGCTCGCGGAAGAGCAGATCACGAAAAGCTTGGAGGAGCAGCTTTTTAAACTGGTCAACCCAGCGCGCGAAGAGGAAGTCGGTCCTCTGGCCCCGCCGATCAGGGGGAAGACGTCTCGCGCCACGCCAGCAACGATTCATCGCTCGGCGGGTTGGCGCTACGTGGTTTTCGGTTCTCTATTGACAGCATCCATTGGTGTCGCTGCCTGGCGGTGGTCACCTGCCGTTGATAAGGCGATGGTGACCCCATCAGACCCGGCACCTTTGACACAGGCCGCGCCGCACGCCGCCGCGCCGACTGCAGTTGCCCTGTCTTCCGAACTTGCGCGGCAGCTCCAACCGCTTGCACGCGATTTCGCTGCCTTGAGGCAAACGGTCGAGCAGCTCGAGGTGAGACAAGAACAATTGGTGCGCGATAATGAGAATCTCGTGAGCCAAAGCAAGGCGAGCCGGGAAGAAATGGCGCGTAACAACACTACCATCGACCAGATCAAGGCGACCCAGATTCAGATGGCGCGCGACAGCCAAACGCTCACCGAGCGGCTCAACGCAAGCCAGGAACAACTCGCCCGCGTCATCGCCAACGCCTCAGAGCCAAATGTGATGCATGAAGAGCCAAAAATGAGCCCCGAAGAGCCAAAGGCGACGTCCAAAATACCACTGCCGCGGACGCGGCAGTCGGCCAATGTCGCCCAGACGCAAAAGCCGGCGCCAACCCCCGCGCTGCCGCAAGTCAAAAAACCGCAAACATCATCGGCGTGGCCGTGGTCGATGCGCTAGAGCGATCGGAACCGATCAACCGGGCCCGGCGAGTGCCCGATGACCCCTCTACATAGGTCTGCTCGATCTGCTCGGCGGGGGTGAGCGGGGCGATGTTTGCAGATCCTCGCGCAGGCCCTTGAAGCAGGCGGCTCGAAATAGATCGGGCACGATCTCGCCTACGAAAGGCGCCATGATGATCCCGTCCGGCCGGCGAGCCAGTAGCTGCTCGAGGTTTGTCTTACGGAGATGCAGAGGCAGAGCGCGCACGTCGTCACCGCCCATCGCAAGAATGTCGAAGGCGTAAAGCTGAACTTCGTGATCATGCTTGCGGCCGTGAGTCGGAGACGCCGTCCACCCCCAGGATCACAGCCTCTCCATCGATCACAAAGCGCTTTTGCCGGTTCTTCAGCGCCGCCTCAGCAATCCAAGGATAACGCTTCGTCCAGTCGGTGCCGTTTCGGGAGAGGAGGCGCACGCGTTCGTTCTCCCGGATAACTAGCATCCGGTAGCCGTCGTGCTTCACCTCATGAATCCAGTCCGGCCCCGTCGGGACTTGCCCGGCGGCTGTGGCCAGGCAGAGTTCGTACGCCATGCGCATAGGCCGAAGATAAGATTTCCCGCTGACTTTACGAGTTGGGAACAAGCGGGAATTTGATGAGCTGGATCTCGCTCCGGTGTCCCAACAGCCCCCTCAAGCCGGAGCAGACCCAACGGCCTCAGCTCCCGCCGAGCCGAGGCCGTTCATTAGTTTACGCTGGCAATTGTCCCGCGCGTCTCGAAGTAGGACGCTGCCGGGCTCGAAATGAATGTCCCGGCAGCATTTATTCTCCAACTGAGCGCTGAAATCCCAGTTGGCTAAGCTTAGCAATGACCGTGCCACAGGTTTGTGACAGGAAATAGCAAACGGCCTCGAGCAGTTCCGGGGCTGGCTCGGATGCTGAGGCCGTTCGGCGCAGCCTCGAAAATAGGCGCGCGCTGCTTATTTTTCCCGACCGTGGCCGGATTCGCAATAAACACTTGGACCAACTGTACATTATTGCTACCGGTTCACGTCGGCGGGCCTCTGAATTTCAAAGGGGCGGCTTGTCGGCGGGCGAAGCAGTAAGCGAACGTAGCGCTTGTTCAGCTTGCTCCTTGGTCAAACCGGCGGCCCAGGCGGTCCCGATCAGTGCTGGGCCTTTGCGTTCGCGATCGTAGACCATCCATCCCTTGCCTCCGATTCGAACGAAGAATCGGCTGGGCGATGGAATTTCGTCAATCAATGAAGTTGCTCCCAATATGCCGTGCAGCTTGGGAGTGTATCAGCTTCATTCAAGCGCATCGGGAAAATGGCAATGCACCCAAGCTCGCGCGGAAGGTGCCGATCACGATTGCGTGCGAAAATACGGCTCAGGGCCTTACAAAAATGGCCCCAGCTCCGTGGGGCAGGGTGCCGGAGCTGGGGCCTGCCGGGGTGTCCTGGGGAAATGGCACCGGGAAAACTAGGCAGTATGCCAAGCGTCCTGGCCCTTCCTCAGGTCACCGGTTCTTGTCGGGTTTGCCGTTGGGGCTGCCATCATCCCCGCCATTGCCGTAACCATTGTTGCCACGAGGGTCATGCTTCAAGCCGCCGCCGGAATGCGCGATGGCTGTGCTAGTCAGGGACGTCGACAGCAATGCTGTGATGGTAGGCGGAGTTACAACGGCGAATTTGCCGCAGGTCTTCAGAAATTCCCGCCGATCGTCATCTTCTTGTTCTGACATTTCCACCCTCCGAGAGTTCCGCGGCTTATATAATATTTAATCCACAATTAAATATATTAAATAGTTAATATGTTCAATCACGATATGTGACGGAGGAGATTTCGACGCGGCGCTCCGGCTGAGCGCCGCGGGACGAAAAAGCCCCAGCTGTCTAAACGGCTGAGGCGTCAGCCAAGAGAGGTCACCTGTTCTTCGGCTGTGGTGGAGCAATTGTGACGGGGAATTCACGTTCCTCGCGGCGCAGCCGCGCGCGCCGCTCCAGAGCAGCGCCCGCGGTATTTTTTTTGGCACCTTCGCCCCCCGGGACGCATTTGGTGCTCATGGACGACAACGATGCTGACAGATACCTCCGCCAAGCAAATGCCTGTCTCGAGGAGGCGCAGAATGCAACGCGTGTTGCCGACAAGGAGGCGTGGCTGAAGCTGAGCGAAGAGTGGATGGCCATGGCGGAGAAAGCGCAGCGAGAGACCCCTCATGAGCATTAAAGCGGCGAAGGATGCAGCGGGTTCATATTGTTCGGGTGATCACAGATAGTGGCAAGCGCCAGATATGGCTTGCGGCAACCGCTCGGGACAACGCAATCGACGCGGTACTCGATGCCGTCCCTGAGGGGTGGACGGCTAGCCTTGTGGAGCTGGGGGCCGGCCCCGATGACGCCGCAGCCCTGAACATGCAGCCTGGGGAAGTCCGGCGACATAAGGTGTCCTGGTTCATTGGTTGCGCATCCCCCCGGTTTGTTCGCATGCACTACAAGTAGACTGGTCGGCTGGAGGCGCCCGCGTGTCAGCATTACTGACGCATGCCGCGCTATTTCTTCCATGTGACCCACGAACGCCACGAACCTGACCTTGAGGGCGAGGAGCTGCCCGACAAGCACGCCGCTTGGCATGAAGCCACGGTGACGGGTGGGCAGATACTCCAAAGCCTCGATGGGAAGCTAACGCCGGACCGTGGATGGCGGATGGAGGTAGTGGACGAGTTCCAGAACACTCTCTACGTCCTCCACATCCACGCCGAGATGCCGAAGTAAGACCGATTCAGCGGGCGGCCTCCCGGCCCGCTCGGGAGATCTGGCACAGAGGAACGACTCTCGGGCCAGCAGGATTGGGATTTCGGTCTGTGGCGCGATCTAGACGTGCCATCCACCCGGGACGGTCCGTCGTCAGACGGCGATCAGCCGCCGCGGCAATCCCGAGCCACAGCGGCCCATCCGCTTCGATCTTGGCGTTCTCGCGCGCCTCGAACGCGGCGCCTTTCAGAGCAGGCTCGCTTAGCCATTGAAGCTTGTTGGCGATGCTAATCAGGCTCGTCCTGATCTCTCGGATCGCCTCCTTGGCATCGTAGGTGACCTTAGGAGGCTTAGGAGCGATCCTGGGCGCGCTCAATGCGCGGCTGACTCGCTTCCTTGCGTCTCCAGATAACCGTGTAAGGAGGGTTGTTCACAAGACTGTTTGACCGTCCGTCCCCGCCGCTCCACAGTGTAGGGGGAGCAAAACAATGGAATGGAAAAAGGAGCTAGACGCGTTCGTGCGCGAGACTGCCGCGCTTGTCGAGCGCACAGCAAACGCGAACCCGCAACCGGCCGTACACCGCCCAAAGGCGACGTTCGTGCCGCCCAAAACGGCCCCGATGAAACCACCCTAGCCCGCTGTGTCCCCCTTGAGCCGGGACACCTCTGAGCGGGAGCACATCGCTAAGCGCGTTCAGAACTTCAGGTCGCATCAGGAACGCATGCGGTCGAGCGTGAAGACTTTTATTCCCGCACGCGCGAACTTGCCGGTG
This sequence comes from Bradyrhizobium shewense, assembly GCF_900094605.1. GTDB lineage: Bacteria > Pseudomonadota > Alphaproteobacteria > Rhizobiales > Xanthobacteraceae > Bradyrhizobium > Bradyrhizobium shewense. The sequence continues at coordinate 142,682 of NZ_FMAI01000014.1, forward strand.
GTCGCCCCAAAAACAGCACAGGCGAGCCACACTAAATCATGCGGCCTTTATTCGTTATCGTTGCTTTGTCGATCGCTCCCGCCGCTTACGCGCAAGAGATATCTGCCGTCTGTAAGTACGAGTACACGATAGATGATCAAAGCCAGAAAGCGGAACGACAGGCGAGTTTTCCCTGAAACCAACGTACATGTTGCCCGTGGGACAACCGCAAAATGTGCAGGTGCGAACCACGAAGGCTCCCTGCTATGAGTTCTTAGCTAACAGCGACGATATGCGCATATCAGGTACGTGTTCGCGTGCAATTCAAAAGATGAAGATGGTATATTTTTACAAGATTGATCGCATGTCGGGCGCGTTTGAAGAGCACTTGTCTATCAACGACAAAGTCGGGCTGGTGCATTTTGCGGCCCCTGCCCCTCCACATGCGGAAACTTGCAGCAACTCTTAGCGTGCCGACCGGACGGGATCAGCGTGGAGCCGTTTGAGCGAGGCGAGATCGGGCCGGACCTATTTCGCGCGGCTTGCCGGATGGGCCTGGAGGGCCTGGGTTCGAAGCACCGAGATCGGCCGGGCCGAGGCGGTCGGCAGAAGCACTGGATTAAGGTGAAGAACCGGAGCCATTCTGCTATAGACCGCGAACTTTAATTAGAAGGCAAAGTTCTAAGGCGCAGTTCCGGCCGATCTCAGAGTTGAAAGAAACACGAAGATGAACTGCCCCCGTCGCAATCATCTGCGAAAAGCTCCAGAGGACCGAAGACGAGTTCGAAGGCGCGGCTACGTGCTTGGCCTCCCCATGAAGTGGCTTTAAGACAGCACCACGTAGGAAGCTATACAGGCTAGTAGCGCCTACGCTCAGACCGCAGATCGAGATATTTTATCACCGCGAACGTGGCGCACACCGCCAAGACGCCGATACACCCCGTAATCAATAATCCCGCCTGCATACCTGATCAGTATTTCTTGCGGGCATCAGGAGGCAATTCACAATGATTAACAGCGGAAACGCTGAGTTGATCGAGGCTCAAGGAAGCCGAAGACGGCCATCTTTAACAGGTGGGCCAACTGAGTAGAGACTGTGTGGCTATCCCTTTTCGCAAGCTTGAAGTTGCCGCACTGGCTGATGATCGCAGGCGCCCTCCTAGTAGCGATCGGCTGCATTGGCGTCCTCGTCAGCGGGAGGAAGATAGAGGAAGTTGATTCCCCACAGACCAGCCGATCGATACTCCGCGGCCGCAGATGCCCCCCGTGCCAAAGCTCCTCAGGTCCGGAACGAGAAGCACGAGCGAAGGCCCGTCAGCGTGAACCGACATCCGCTGTCTCTGCTGGGCGAACCTCAGATCTAACGCGGAGCTTTCGCACGCGCAGCATTCAGGTCCGCTTTTAATACCCGAGATCGCTGTTTCGTTCATTGAGGTCTCGTGCCCATGGCGCCCCTGATCGAACTGCCGAACCTGAAGTGACCTGGTCAGTGCTCACGCAAGCAGAGAGTAGGCCAGGAAGGCCGACCAATACCGCCGGCGTCATCGTCTGGATGTCCATGCTCGCCTAACCGAGATCCCCCCAAATCGATCCTTAGGATCATAAAACTCCGCTATCGACTGCCTGCGGGTTCTCAATGCCTCCGTTCAGGTTTGCTTTCCGCGCATGCAGTTGATGACAAACTCTCGCTTTGCGCGACCTTGACCCTTCATTATTCCGCCCGCACTCGAGAACCCGCGCTCGGCAGCAAGTTGCCTGCAGCTATCTAAACTGCGGACGAACCCTTTACGAGACATGCCCTGCTGAGCCTGCACAGTGCCGGCGGCCAGTGCAAAAGCAACGGCAACTAAAATCAGCCTAATCATTCCCACTCTCCATGTCTGAAAATGAGATGGCATGGGGCCCTGATCGGGGTCTCACGCCCGCTTCAATCATCTGCAAAAAAATGCGGAGCTACCGGCAAAAACATCGCCGAGAGATGCCGATGCTCTTATCGCTCTTGGATCGTAACATGATGGCTGCCAGTCGTGAACCTGGGCTCCCATCGGAAAAGAAAACCTGCCTTCTGAGCCGGCAGGTTCTCAATGCCCATGCGTACCGCGGTACTCGTCACCAATCTGCGCGTTGTCCGGGCGGCTGCAGCAAGTTGGCATAGGAAAACCCGTTCCTGAGTCTAGCTCGGCAATTCCTCCCATCTTTCAAAAAACCGCAGGTTGGGGTTTGGCTATCATCAGCCAGAGTATAGCGGCCACGGCAGTGAACGCTGGAATGCCGAAGGCGAACCACAGCCAAAAAATTCGGTGATATTCAGGCGGCAAAGGCGAGCCTTTTGCCGCTGCGATTGAGGCAATGTCCCTAAGGCGCATTTGCATCCAAACAACGGGCAGCCATAGTACCCCCGTGATGAGATACAGCACGATCGACCAAACGATCCATCCTTCCCAGAAGGAGTAACCAACGTGCAGCACAAGCAGCGAGCCTGTCACGGGCTGTGCAACGACGGCAGTGGCTGTGAAGATAAAATCCGCAATCACAACAATTCGGGCGACGCCTGCGATGACGGAGGGCTTTCCGCCGAGGTGAGCTGCAAGCATGAAAAACGCAATGCCGGATCCTGTGCCAAGCAAGACAGCGGCGCCGACGACATGTAAGTACTTGAGAACGAAGTACAGCATTATCGATCATCAACAACAGCAAGCGCTACGAAATGCAGGACGATAATCGGCCAAATTTTCAGCATCGGCCCTAGAGGGTCGGCCCATAGGCGAGGCACAAGTATGGTCCCGATGATCGCGTAAGCGACGGAGATCGCGATGGCCGCATAGAGCCCGTACCGGCTGGTTGGACGATAGGCAATCGCGAGTCCAATCACCAGGTCGGATAATGCGCCGGCGACCACCGTGAGCGCCGCACTCGCTCCTTCGACGCCGCCCTCGCCCATGAGATCCATACCGTACCCCCAGCCCGGCCCGAGCGAGACAAAGGCGGTTGAGATCCAGAATAGAGACAACACAATAAATATCGCGGACTTAAGCAAATACATCCGCGCAAACCAGCGTTCCTGCACTGAAGCTGGTTCGGAGGCGAAGAACTCCGGCAGGCCTCTTGGATGCAGCCCAAGCCGCCGCATGTCTTCAAGATCGCCGACCGCGCCCCGCCTGATCTCCCGCTCGGCAGTGCTTCGTACGGGAGGCCGCCAGCCCAGCAGCGAAATCATGTCACCGAATTTGTACATCACGCTCGAAGCAAAGTTGGGCAAGCGGATTTCGCGCGCCGGAGGCCAACGGTACCAACGGCGGATCAGTGCAATGACTTCGAGGAACGAAAGGCGATGCGGGCCGGCCAGTTCGACAATTGTCCGTGCGGGCGCGCCGGGTTCTAGAAAACGCCTCACGGTATGCACGACGTCCTCGAGCAGGACGATCTGGAGCTGTCCCGTGTTCGGCATCACCGGCAGAGCCGGCAGGGCCGCCAAGCCTCGCATGAGCGCGCTGGCCCCATAGGCCCCCCGACCGATCACGACGGACGGCCGCAAGATGATCCAGTCGAGGTCACGCCCCATCAGAGCCTTGTCGCCAGATAATTTCGTTTCTGAAAATGCGCTGGGAGTTTGCCGGTCTACCCCGATTGCGGAGAAATGGATGACGCGGCGGATTTTGAGTTGCTCACAGGCGGCAAAAAGGGTCGCAATGCCCCGATGATGGACCATTGACGTGGAATCCTTTGGGCTATCTTGGAGTACCCCGGCGCAATTCACTACGGCCTCTACGCCGTCGAGATGCGGCAGCCAATAAGACGGTGACGTCGCCTCGTTAAGGTCAACTGAGATGGCGCCCGGGCTGCTTAGGCCGGCGCTTCTACTCATGGAAACAACTGAATGGCCGTGCCAGGACAGGTCAGCGACGATCGCAGATCCCAACAGTCCTGTCCCTCCGATGACGGCAACCTTCATTGATGGTCCTCCGCGTTCGGACCTAACGCCCTCTTCCGCGACCGCAAACCTCGAACGAATTCCTCCATATAGGGAAGGATTTCAAACAGCAGGACCGCGAATAAGAATGCAGCCACGTAGGTCCAGGGTAATGGCTCTCGCTTCAGGACGAGTTCGTAACGTGCGGGCTCAGACCCCATCCCCCAGAGGCTGAGGAATTGCGGCCAGTTCAAGATAATCACAATGACCATCGCCATGAGGGGCATCAGTTCAAGAAAACTATGGACCTGCTGTTCGATGGGCGTGATGAGCCGCTTATGGCTAGCGAATGTTGTGTCCCAGAGGGCTGTCAGCTGATGCGCAACAAAGCCCGCAATCATAGTCGTGATAATAAGAGCGTTAATCTCCAAAAAAATCGCCGCCAGCAGCGGTATCGCCAGCTCGATCAACATCAACAGGTGAAGCAGAGATTCCTTATAGCCGCTCGTTATCTCAATCCTAGAAGCGCGATGGCAAAGGTAATCAGCAAAGCCGGCCAATAACCAAAGGGGCATCACGAAGTACAGCAATATGGTTTCGGCTGCTGCGGAATGAGACATCCGATAAGCGCTTCTTCGCTGTTTTACACGCTGTCCGGAGTGCGGAGGGGAGATGACTTGTTCTCGTTTCGCAACTCTTGCTCCGGCAACTGCCAGAATTTTTCCTCCCTACCTTCGGGTTTGCCGCTCCGCTCCCATATTTCATAGGCGCGCTTGTCGATTTCCTTTTCGGTCGGTTGGGTCACGACGGGCCTCCTTCATTCCTGTAGGGGATCGTGAGGTGGGTGTCGGCTAGCCGCGGCCTCCTCAACAGCCAGCCGGCAGCGACGCGCTGGGCCATCTGCTGCCGAAGCTATTTTTTTCACTCGGGGGCGAATCCCTCCTCCGCTGATAAGCACGACAAGTCCGCGCGGTTCCTTCGCTGAATCAACGAGGCGAGCGCGGCTTATGTGAATCGATAACAGTATTGGCGCTCCCCCGTACAGGACGACGATCCACAACCCTGTGCTATCAGGAGCGGCCCCCATTGCAGCCGAGATCGTGACAGCGTTCTCACTGATAGCGGAAGCCGCCCTTGCTGGCGTTGTCCCGAGGAATTCTTCCTCATCTTTCAGTTCGGGTCTCGAAACGGCGGAGCGCGCGCTCACTTGCTGGATGAGGTCGAGCCCGTCGTGACGCTCGGGGCGTTGTCCGGAGTCGCGGTGGTGGTCTGATGACCGACATCGCGTCCATTGTAGAAGAAGGCGGCCGCGACGACCGCTATGACGAAGATTGCGCCGGCCATCCAGCCAACTGCGCTGTTCTGCCGTGACCGAACGATGGTGTCGTCGTTTTGATCCATGCTGTTCTCCCGTGACTGCCTCGAAAACATATCGCCGGGAGAGATGTTCCTAACTGGGCTTGTTCGGTCGCGGCACAACGATCTACCGATCGAAGACGCATCGGTTGGCCGCCCGGCGGGCGACAGGATGCAGTCGACGATGCATCGGATTGCTAGCGTCGGCGCGCGACCATGACGCCGATCACGAATGCCGCGGCCAGGGACCGGAGAGGTGCGGCCGTGGCGATGTCCCGCAGTTGCTTGGCGATGAGCGCTGTGGCTGCCTTCGCAGGTGGTCCATGCCGCGGTGTTTCCGCTCTCCGGGCGCCGGTTGCTACCGAGGCGTTTCCAACGCTGAGATCATCAGAAAGGCCGGATGCTTCGGTCATTGCGGAAGCGTCTTTCAGGTCCATGGGAAACCTCGTGTGGCAGGTTCGAAGCAACCGTTCGCTGCCCGTGCGGTTCCTATCGATCGGCTTGCAACAATAGAAGCGCGAAAACAACCCCATGCACAGTACCCGGGGACAATGAATCAATGGATTAGCGGTCGACCGCGACGTCCTTCTGTTTTTCGAATCCAGCTTGGGCTCGTCGGGCAAAATACCCCTACCGCAAGCTTGGAGGGCTTCCCGGCGCGCTGCATCGGCACCTGCTTGCCGAAATTTTTGACGGAGTCCTCCGGCACGGTCGACGGAATGAGGGGGCCAGATCGGCCCGGGAGCGGCTCCGGAGTTTGCGCCGGTAACGGAAGGCGACCGCAAGCGTTCCTGACCCGAAGTCAGACCTCCTGGTCCAAGCGCCCGATGTCGCCGCTAGGGCTCACGGAGCGTGTGCACGATCGGTCGAAGCTCGCCGCTCTCGTCGAGATCGAGCGTCGCAAGCGTGATCGGGAGCTTGAAGCGTCGCGGCCCGGCGCTCCCGGGATTGAGATAAAGAACCCCGTCGACCGTCCTGACGCTCGCCCGGTGCGAATGACCGCAAATCACGGCAGCGGCGCCCTCAGGCGCAGGTTTGCTCCCGAGCTCGTTCAGATCATGCAGGATGTAGAAGTCGTACTGGCCGAGGCGCACAGTCTCCGTATCCCGATAGTCCCGCGCCCAATCGCCGGTATCGACATTCCCCCGAATCGCAGTGACAGGCGCAATCCTGCGAAGCCCTTCGAGCACCTGCTCGGCACCGATATCGCCGGCATGAATGATATGTGCGACTCCGTCAAGGCAACGCGCCACTTCTGGCCGTAGGAGCCCGTGCGTGTCCGAGATCACCCCAATTCTGATCACAGCGCTCTCCTGACGTCCCGCCGCGTTCCCGCGCTTAGGAACCACGGCAGCATGCTTGCAGTTTGCGTCGTAGCGAACGCCCAGCTTGACCGGAACACCGAAGCGACGCAACGCCGCGATGATCCACAAAAGCGGATGGCAAGGTGATCGAACATGGAGGATGATATATGTTCGAAGACCTTCGCGCGATCGCCCAGCCCGGAGCGATGATTGCCATAGTCCTTGTCTTGCTCCTGATGGCCGTGGCTGACGTGGCAATCTTCATCGCAGCCAAGGGCTGGCCCTTCTGACTTGTGGGACCGGCCGCCTCACTGCAATAGGAACCTTCATAGGATTGACCGGTTCGCCCTGCAACAGGAGAGCACGGCGAACATCGATGCCTGTCCCGATGCGAACGGCTCTGGTGCCATTTGCCACATTGCCGCTGGCCGCTTGCGCCGGCCGGCAGTCCGCGCTCGACCCGCAGGGACTTCAGTCTGACGAGATCCTCCGTACCCTCTTCATCTTCCTAATCGTGGCGGCCGTCGTTTGGATCGCCGTGGTGATCGTGCTTTGCGTGAGCATGCTGCGCCGGAAGCGCACGGCTGACCAACCCCTCGCACTGGATGCGCCCTTTGAGCAAGCGACCGGTCGCGTCGTCTTTGCCTTGGGGGCCGCTACCCTTGTCATCGTGCTTGGACTGTCCATCCTTAGTTATGCCGGTCAACGTACCGTCTTTGCCAAGGACGAGCGCGCCCTCACGCTCAAGATCATCGGCCATCAATGGTGGTGGGAGGTTCGCTACGAGGACGACAGTCCCGACAAGAGCTTCGTGACCGCCAACGAGATCCGCATTCCGACGGGCCAGCCGGTGAGAGTCGAGCTGGAATCCGCCGACGTGATCCACAGCTTCTGGGTGCCGAGCCTGACGGGGAAGATGGACCTCATCACCGGGCAGAAAAATGAGCTGCAATTCACGGCAAAAAATGCCGGCGTCTATCGCGGCCAGTGCGCCGAATTCTGCGGCCTTCAGCACGCGCACATGGCCTTCGCCGTGCTCGCGCTGTCGCCGGACGAATTCGGCCGCTGGCGCGATCACGAAAACCAGAGCGTGAGCAGCCCGACCAACCCGCTCGGCAAGCAGGGCGAGCAGCTGTTCCGCGGAAGAGGCTGTGCGCTCTGCCATACCATCCGCGGGACGCTCGCCGGCGGGCAGCTTGGCCCCGACCTCACCCACGTCGGGAGCCGAACAACGGTTGCAGCCGGAACGCTGCCGATGTCATCGGCAACCCTCGCCGCCTGGATTGCCGATCCCCAGCACATCAAGCCCGGAAACAATATGCCGAGGATGCCGCTGCAATCGGACGATCTCATCGCGATCGTTCATTATCTGGAGCAGCTCAAGTGAGCATGGTGGCGGAGCAACACGAGCTGCGTGACGACGCGCTGAATGGCCTCCAGCTTTCGACGCGGGTCGAGGGCATCTGGCGCACGCCTTCCGGCTTTCTCGGCGCACTGATGTCGGTGGACCACAAGATCGTGGGGCGCCGCTACATCGTCACGGCATTCGCGTTCCTGCTGCTCGGAGGACTTCTTGCGGTGCTCATGCGCGTTCAGCTCGCCCGCTCTGAGAACACGTTCCTGTCGGCGGACAAGTACAACCAGCTCTTCACGATGCACGGCTCGACGATGATGTTCCTGTTCGCCGTGCCTGTCATGGAGGCCTTCGCCGTCTATCTCGTCCCGCTGATGGTCGGAACGCGAAACCTTGCTTTCCCGCGCCTGAATGCCTTCAGCTACTGGATGTTCCTGTTCGGAGGCTGCTTCCTCTGGATCTCCTTTGCGGTGAACGTCGGCCCTGATGTCGGCTGGTTTGCCTATGTTCCGCTGGCATCGCTGCAGTACACGCCGACGAAGCGCCCGGACGTCTGGGCGCAGATGATCACCTTCACCGAGGTCGCCGCGCTCGCGGTTTCCGTCGAGATCGTCGTGACCGTGTTCAAGCAGCGTGCGCCCGGCATGACGCTCGACCGTATCCCCCTCTTCGTCTGGGCGATGCTGGTCACGGCGTTCCTCGTAATGTTCGCGATGCCGTCGATCATGGTCGCATCGACGTCGCTGATCCTGGACCGCCTCGTCAACACGCGCTTTTACGATTCTTCCTCGGGCGGGCATCCCCTGCTCTGGCAGCATCTGTTCTGGTTCTTCGGCCACCCCGAGGTCTACATCATCTTCATTCCTGGCACGGGCATGGTCTCGGCGATCCTCGCCACATTCGCGCGCCGGCCGGTGGTGGGCTACCCGGTCATCATCCTTTCGCTGATCGCGACGGGCTTTTTGTCGTTCGGCCTGTGGGTCCACCACATGTTCGTAACCGGTCTGCCCCAGCTCGGCGCCGGCCTGTTCACGGCGTCCAGCATGCTGATCGCGGTGCCAAGCGGACTACAGATATTTTGTTGGCTGGCGACGCTCTGGGATGGCCGCCCGGTCTACCGCACCCCGCTCCTGTTCGTGATCGGCTTCATCGTCATTTTCGTGCTTGGCGGACTGTCCGGCGTGATGGTCGCGTCGGTCCCAATCGACACCCAGGTGCATGACACCTATTTCGTCGTCGCCCACTTCCATTACGTCCTGATCGGCGGCGCCGTATTCCCGCTCATTGGCGCGGTCTACTATTGGTTTCCCAAGATCACCGGCCGGATGCTGAGCGAGAGGCTCGGCCGCTGGAACTTCTGGCTCGCCTTTGTCGGCTTCAATGTCGCGTTCTTCCCGATGCACATTCTCGGGCTGATCGGGATGCCGCGCCGCGTCTACACCTACACCGCCGACATGGATTGGGCGCACCTCAACCTGCTGTCCAGCGGCGGAGCTGCCATTTTTGCGTTCAGCTTTGCGCTGCTGCTCGTCAATGTGATCCAAAGTCTGCGCAGCGGCACGCTGGCGGGCGATAATCCCTGGGATGCCTCCACCCTGGAATGGGCGACGTCCTCACCGCCGCCTCCGCAGAATTTCGACCGCATTCCCGTGGTCAAGCACCGCGATCCGCTCTGGCTCGACAACGCGAGCCTGCCTGTCGTCGCGGGCCTCAGCGTCGAGCGGCGAGAGGTGCTCCTGACATCGCTGGCCGAAGCGGAGCCGCAGATCCGGGAGGCGTCTCCCGAGCCGAGCATCTGGCCGCTGCTGACGGCCATCGCGACAACGGTGTTCTTCATCGGCTCGATCTTTACGCCTTGGGCAGTGCTGTGGGGCACGCCGCCGATGGCTGTCGCCTTGATCGGCTGGTTCTGGCCGGCCGGCAGCAAGGAGGACGAAGAGTGAGACAAACAATCGTCCGCAATGTCGCCGAGCTGCCTACCTATGGCTACGGTCCGCGCAGCGGCCCCTGGTGGGGCGCCATCGGCTTCATGGCGCTGGAGGGGATGGGATTTGCCATCGCGATCGGCGCCTACCTCTATCTCTATGCCGTCAATCCGAACTGGCCGATTGGCGCTGCGCCTCCCGATCTCTGGCCCGGCACGGCCGAGACCATCATCTATCTCCTGAGCGTCATTCCGAACGAGATGACCAATCGCGTCGCTCATCGGCAGGACCTTGCGAGAGTACGCCTAGGCCTCATCGTGATGGCGCTGATCGGAATTGCCCTGCTCGTCCTGCGCGGCTTCGAATTCGCTCATCTCAACACGCGCTGGGACAACTCGGCCTACGGATCGATCGTCTGGTTGATCCTGGGACTGCACACGACCCATCTTGCCACCGACGTCGGCGACACGCTCGTGCTGGCAGTGCTGATGTTCACCCGGCACGCCAAGCCGCGCCGGTTCAGCGATGTCACCGATAATGTGTTCTACTGGAATTTTGTCGTGCTGGCCTGGTTGCCACTCTACGTCCTGCTCGACTGGGTGCCGCGCCTATGACCGCCGCCGAAAGACATACCAGACTGCTTTACTGGGCCGGCGTCGCCCTCGGGCCACTAGCCTGGGGCATCAACCTGCAAGGCGTCTATGCGCTCGCCCATTTCTCGTGCGAGACGACGACGCTGACCGGCACGATCATGAGCACGGTCCTGGTCGTTGTCGCCCTCGCGGGCACAGTGATATCGGCAAGCGCGGTCCGGCGCGGCGCGGGGGCTGAGCGGACCGATGCCCAAGGCGGCGGTCCCCGGACGTTCATGGCGTGGCTCGGTGTCGGCTCCGGCGTGCTGTTTGCGCTGGTGATCGTGAACCAGCTTGCGGCATCGCTCATGATCAGCCCATGCCTGCGCTGAGCCTGGTGGCGTTCCTGCTTGGCCTCATGGCAACACCTGCAATGGCGCACGGCATCGCGGACGTCGACACGGGCTCGCTCTGGAGCTCCGATCCCTGGCTACTGGCGCCGCTTTATGTCGTCGGCATCGGCTTCTATGTCGGCACGCAGCGGCTGTGGCGCCATGCCGGCGGCGGCCGCGGTGTCAGCTTCCGTCAGGTCGGCGCATTCTGGACTGGATGGCTGGTGGTCGCGCTCGCGCTGACGTCGCCGCTGCATTGGCTCGGCGAGCGCCTGTTCACGGCGCACATGATTGAGCACGAGCTGCTCATGGTGATCGGCGCGCCGCTGATAGCCTACGCCCGGATCAACGGGCCGATGATGTGGAGCCTGCCCGCCTCGCTGCGTCCCACTGCGGGCCGTCTCTTGAATTGGTCGACTGTGGCGCGGCCATGGGCTGTCATCAGCCATCCTGTCAGCGCGACCGCCCTGCATGGTTTGGCGCTCTGGGCATGGCATGCGCCGCCACTCTATGCGTGGGCACTCGAAAACACCGCCCTCCACCGCCTGCAGCACATCAGCTTCTTTGCGACCGCGCTGTTGTTCTGGTGGGTGCTTTTCCATGGCCGCGGCGTCGGCCGCAGCCTGCGGCTGCGGGACGGGATCGCGATCGCTTGCCTGTTCGTCACCGTCCTGCATTCCGGCGTGCTCGGAGCATTGCTGACGCTGTCGACACGCATATGGGTTCTGGGACAGGGCGCACTCGCCAGCGAATTCGGTTTGTCTCCCCTGGAAGATCAGCAGCTCGCGGGCATTTTGATGTGGGTGCCCATGGGTATGCTCTACACCGGCGCAGCGCTGTTCTTCGCCTACCGGTGGCTCATCACGATTCCTGCGCACTGCCACATTCCAGCGGCTCGGCATGCCGGCTGAATCATGGACTCAGGGCGAACATAGGAACCGCAGCTGTAATGCAACGTTCGCCAGCTGACTCTCGACTATCCCGTGGAGGCCATATGGGCAAACCAACCGTCCGAGCGACTGTTATCATCGCGGCCGCTCTTGCGATGCTGCAAGGCGCGACAGCGCAAGATCAGCCGCGCCCGGGAATGTCATGTCCGGTCGACCATGATCAGCTCGCGGACATCCTGAAGAAAAGCGTCAAGCCCAGCGGCGGCCCCAGCAATGGCGGCCTCGACAACAACGAGTGGGCTGCCGTGGTGAACCGGCAGGGAGTGGTTTGCGCCGTCGCCTACAGCGGCAGCAAGGTCGACGACCAATGGCTCGGCAGCCGCGCCATCGCCGCCGAAAAGGCCAACACGGCAAATGCGTTCAGCCTGAAAAACAAGGCGATGGCCACTGCCAATCTCTACGCGGGCGCCCAACCCGGCGGCTTCCTGTTCGGCGCGGCGCTCAGCAATCCGCCGTCTCCGGAAGTTATCTATGCGGGCACGCCAGAGGAGTTCGGCACGGCAAAAGATCCGATGGTCGGCAAGCCCGTTGGCGGCGTGATCGCGTTCGGCGGCGGGCTCGCACTCTATGACGGCAACGGCATTGCCGGCGCGCTCGGCGTCAGCGGCGACAGCTCTTGTGCGGATCACAATGTCGCCTGGCGCGTGCGCCACTTCCTCGGCCTCGATCACGTGCCGGCCGGCGTCAGCCCCAACATGAAGGACGCGATCATCTACGACATCGGGCCCGACGGCAAAAGCCCGTCGGGCTTCGGTCATCCCAAGTGCAACGGCAAGGAAGACCAGATCGCCGTCGATCTCGGTGCCGGCGTCTCGGGAAATGTCGTGAGATAGCGACACTCCGCAGAGCTTAGGAACCAAGCGGAAGCCAAACGTTTGTACGTTCGCAAACCGGCCTGCAACGCGGCAAGGCCTCGTCGATGCCGTGGAGATCTTCACTTATGTTAGGTTTCGGCCTCAGGCGATTGCTGTGGGGAGTACTGAGTACGCTCTGCGCAGGCCTCGCATTGTTATCGCCTAGCTTTGCCCAGACCGATCTGGCCAGTCGCATGAAGGATCCCGATCAATGGCCGATGGCTGCGCGCGACTACGCCAACACCCGTTACAGCGAGCTCGAACAGATCAACGCAGGCAATGCCTCACGCCTGCAGCTCGCTTGGACGTTCTCGATCGGAGCGGATCGCGGTCAGGAGGCCGCCCCCCTTGTGGTCGACGGGACCATGTATGTAGTCGGCCCCTATGCCGGCCCCTACCCGAACCGTGTGTTCGCGCTGGACGCAACAACGGGCGAGTTGAAATGGTCTTATGCGCCGAAGCCGGAGCCTGCCGCGGCGGGCGTTGCCTGTTGCGACGTCGTGAATCGCGGCCTTGCCTTCGACAACGGCAAGATCTTCCTCAATACGCTCGACAATCATTCCGTCGCACTCGATGCCAAAACGGGGAAGGAGCTTTGGCACACGAAGCTCGGCGAGATCAACAAGGGCGAGACCATCACGATGGCGCCCGTCATCGTCAAGGGCAAGGTTCTCATCGGCAACAGCGGCGGAGAGATGGGCGTGCGCGGCTGGGTTACCGCGCTCGACGAGAACACCGGAGCCATCGCCTGGCGCGCCTACGCCACGGGTCCCGACAAGGACGTCTTGATCGGCGACGACTTCAAGCCGTTCTACGACAACCTTAAGGGCAAAGATCTCGGCGTCAATAGCTGGCCTGCCGACCGCTGGCAGGTGGGCGGCGGCACTATGTGGGGCTGGATCTCCTACGATCCCGACCTCAACCTGATCTACTACGGCACCGCAAATCCCAGTCCATGGAATGCGAACCAACGTAGCGGCGACAATCTCTGGAGCACGACCATTTTCGCGCGCGATCCCGACAGTGGCCATGCCAAATGGGCGTATCAGGTCAACCCGCACGATCTGTTCGACCATGACGAGATCAACGAGAACGTATTGGTCGACCTCGAGCTGAATGGTCAGCCGCGCAAGGTGCTGATTCATCCTGGCCGCAACGGCTACATGTACGTCATGGACCGCGCCACCGGCGAAGTGATCTCGGCGGACGCCTATGAATTCGTGAACGCCTACAAGGGCGTTGACCTCAAGACCGGCAAGATCATCCCGAATGAGGAGAAGACTCCCCTGGTCGGCAAGACGGTCGAGAACATCTGCCCGAGCGCGCCGGGCGCCAAGGATTGGCAGCCGTCAGCGTGGTCACCGCGCACCAAGCTTCTGTACGTTCCACATCAGCATCTCTGCATGAACTTCAAGGCGTCGCAGGTCGGTTATATCGCCGGCACGCCCTATGTCGGTGCCGATGTCGACATGTATGCCGGCCCGGGCGGCCATCGCGGCGAGTTCATGGCGTGGGATCCGGTCGCGCGCAAGAAGGTCTGGGAAATTCACGAAAAGCTGCCGGTCTGGAGTGGCGCGCTGGTGACTGCAGGCGACGTCGCCTTCTACGGAACGATGGACCGCCTGTTTAAGGCAGTGGACGCCAAAAAGGGCAACGTGCTCTGGCAGTTCCGCGCAGGCTCCGGGTTCGTCGGTCAACCAATCTCCTATCGCGGCTCGGATGGGCAGCAATACATCGCAATCCTCTCAGGTGTCGGCGGCTGGCCTGGCGTGGTGGCGAATGCAGAGGTCGATCAGCGCGTACGCAATGGTGCGCTCGGCTTCACCGGTGCGATGCAGGATCTTCCGTTCTACACCACGGGCGGCAGCGAGCTCCTGGTGTTCAAGCTCGGCGGCGCCAATGGTCAGGACAACAGCCATGCACCTCCGCAGTGATTGCGCCGCCCTTACTCTTGCATTTGCGCTTGCCGGCCTGACCGGGATCGCGTCCCCCGCATTCGCCGCGCCGAATGGCACGCTTCGTGTCTGCGCCGATCCAAACAATCTGCCATTTTCCAACAACACGGAAGCCGGCTTCGAGAACAAGCTTGCCTCCATGGTGGCCGAGGCGCTGGGACGCTCGGTGTCCTTCACCTGGTGGGCACAGCGTCGCGGCTTCATCCGCAACACGCTCAAGACGGAAAAATGCGACGTCGTGATAGGCGTGCCTTCCGGCTGCGAGCTCGTGGAGACCACAAAACCCTATTATCGCTCCACCTACGTCTTCGTCAGCCGCCAGGACGCGCATCTCGATCTGTCTTCGCTGCTCGACCCGCGCCTGCATCGTCTGGTGATCGGCGTTCATCTCGTAGGCGATGACGGCAACAATCCACCGCCGGCGCAGGCGCTCGGCGAGCTGGGCATCGTCGACAATGTTCGCGGCTATTCGATCTATGGAGATTATCGTCAGGCTAATCCGCCTGCACGCCTGATCGAGGCGGTCGCGCGCGGCGAGATCGACGTCGCCGCGGCCTGGGGTCCGCTCGCCGGATACTTTTCCGGGCACTCCAGGGTGCCGCTGACGGTTACGCCGATCCAGGACGGCGAGCGTTTTGCGCCTCAGCAGTTTGAGTTCGCCATCTCGATGGGGGTACGCAAAGGAGACCGCGCGCTCCGCGATCAACTGAATGCTTACATCGACGAGCATCGGTCCGAGATTGCCGCACTGTTACGGAGCTACGGCGTGCCTTTGATCGACGTGCCGGTCGCAGCCTCCGGAGGACGTCAATGATGTCTGCGCCGCGCACGAGCGCCCTGTCCCTCCTGCTTGCGGCCGTCCTGAACGGCCCAGCTCTCGCTCAGCAAACCCTGCCACAATCTCAGGAGGCGCAGACGCCGACGTTGGCGCCGCGCCCGAATTTCGGCGGCAGCGTCGGCAATGGCCGACCGGGCGTGTTCATGCAGGTACCCGTGACCACTCTTTTGCCGGGTGCGCAGCCGGATCCGCCTATGATCAAGAACCCGGTGCAGGGTGACCCCAATGCCGAGCAACGCGGGATGACCTATTTCGTCAATTTCAATTGCGTCGGCTGCCACGCGCCGAATGGCGGCGGCGGCATGGGCCCGGCTCTGAGCAACAACCTCTTCACCTACGGCTCGCAGCCCGAGAACATCTACCTGTCGATCTATCAGGGGCGCCCCAATGGCATGCCGGCCTGGGGCGGGGTGCTGCCGGACAGCGTGATCTGGGATCTCGTCACCTATATCGGCAAGATCAGCAACGAGCCCAGCCGGCAATGGGGTCGGACCTTCTCGGCCAATCCGCTGTCGCCTGAGGTCGAGCAAGTCCCGAGCGAGCAAGTCTCGACGACGGATCCGTGGTCCGCCACGAAGACCTTCAATTTCGGCCAAAAACCCTGATTGGAAAAGGGAGCAGCCGATGGTGAGTCCGACGACACGATTACTTATCGCTTCGCTGCTGGCCGTGACCGCTGCGGCCTGCGAGGCAGGCAAGGCCGCCGGCCCCGACAATTTCATGGGCGATGCGCGCCGTGGCACCGAGCTCGTCAAACAATATCACTGCGGCAGCTGCCACGACATTCCCGGCATCGCAGGTGCCGACGGCAATGTCGGCCCGCCGCTGCAGCGGATCGGCACGCGGACCTACATCGCCGGCTACATCCAGAATTCGCCGGACAACATGGCCGACTGGATCGAAGATCCGCAGCGGGCTTTGCCGGGCAACGCCATGCCCAGAATGGGCATCCCGCAGAAGGACGCACGCGACATTGCCGCGTTTCTCTATACGCTGAAGTAAACCACATGAATTCCATCCACCGTTCGGCAAGATTGTTTCGCGACGCCGATACTGGCCACCACTGTTGTGGTTGTGGCGATCATCGGATTGGCACTCATCGGCGGCGGCGCTTGGCTCGCGACGCTTGGCGGCTCCGTCTACTATCTCGTTGCCGGCATCACGCTCCTCCTCACGAGCTGGCTGCTCGCGCGCCGGGGCGCTCTGGGTCTATGCCGCGCTGCTGCTCGGCACCTTGGCGTGGGCGGTCTGGGAAGCCGGGCTGGATTTCTGGTCGCTCGCGCTTCGCGGCGACGTGCTTGCACCATTGGGCGTCTGGCTGCTGTTGCCGTTCATCGCGGGCCGCCTGATACCGCAGATGCGGACCGCGCGATGGGCGCTCGGCCTGGTGCTGATCGTGGCCGCCGACGTGCTCGCTTTCTCCCTGGCGCGCGATCGTCACGACCTTGCCGGCACCATCGCGGACGCCGGCGCCGTTGCCTCCTCCGAAGCAGCCCCGCCCATCGCCGGCGGGGACTGGACGGGTTATGGCGGCAGCGGTTTCACCGCGCGCTATTCCGCGCTCGCCAGATAACTATAGCCAATGTAAAGCATCTCAAGCCTCGCCTGGGAGTTCCGCACGGGCGATCACAAGGGTCCTGATGATCCCGACGAGATCACCAACGAGGCAACGCCGCTCAAGATCGGTGATCTGCTCTACACCTGCTCGCCGCACCAGATCGTGTTCGCGCTCGATGCGGCGACCGGCCAGTTGCGCTGGAAGTTCGATCCACAGGTCCAGCACAACAAGGCCTTCCAGCACATGACCTGCCGCGGCGTGTCCTATCACGCCACGAAGCCGGGCGCCGTGACGGCCGACTGCGCGACGGCGCCAGGCGATTGTCCGGAACGCATCTTCGTGCCGACCAATGACGGCCGGATGTTTGCGCTGGATGCCCAAAGTGGCTCGCCTTGTGCCAGCTTCGGCGATCATGGGCAGATCGACCTCAAGGAAGGTAGCGAGGTCCAGACGCTCGGCTTCTACGAGGGTACCTCGCCGCCCGTCGTGACCGACAAGGTGCTGATCGTCGGTGGTGCCGTCATCGGTAATTATTCCGACAAGGTCCCGTCAGGCGTGATCCGCGGCTTCGACATCTATTCGGGGCGGCTGATCTGGGCCTTCGACGCCAGCAATCCCGATCCGAACGGTGAGCTCGCCGTGAAATGGTGTGACGCCGACGGCATCTCGGCGGTCGATGAAAATCTCGGGCTCGTCTATGTCCCGCCCGGCTCGAGCTCTCCAGATATCTGGGGCGGTGGCCGTTCGCCTGACAAGGAGCACTACGATTCAGCGCTGATCGCACTCGACATCACGACCGGGAAGCTGCGCTGGTCATTCCAGAACGTGCATCACGATGTCTGGGACATGGACATGCCCTCGCAGCCGAGCCGGGTCGATCTCCGTTCGAATGGGCGGCACCACGCCCGCGATCTTTATCCCGGCAAAAGCCGGCGACGGGCGGCCAATCGACGCCGATGACGTATGAGGCAGGCGGCAAGCAATATGTCATGACGGTCGATGGCGGGCACGGCTCGTTCGGCACCAAGCTCGGCGCCTACGTGCGGGCCTACGCGCTGCCATGATGCCCGTCGGTACGATGCGTGGATGCTCGGCGACGTCTTATCCCGCTCTGCCGGCGCGGACGAGCAACTGCCAAGGCTACGATGGCCGCACACGCTGCTATTCCAAGCACAACTAGCCCTGTGCTGATGACCCCAGCCGGCGGAAGCTGCTTCCGCGCCAGCCAACCCCCGTCGACCGACGTGCCCGGCGGAGACGCCTCGATCATGCTTCCCTCGCTAATCGGAGCCCGGCGCGCGCGCGACAAGAGAAACCGGAACGCGCCTCCGAGCAAATCCTCGGTCAGCTTCGGCGCCACGGCGTAGGCCATCTGACCGGCACGGGCCGGCCACCCGACGGCCATTTCATCGCGCGGCGCGCGAACCAGGTTCAAAAAGGTCTGGGCAACGTCTTCGGACTGGTACAACAATGGGCCCGGATCGAGCCTCTTCCCGGACATGTTGGCGCCGTGGACGAATCCCGGCGTATCCACCATCGCCGGGAACACACCGCAGACATGGATGTGAGGATGTGCCCCGAGCTCCTGCCGCAGGCTTGCCGTGAATCCCCGCAGGCCGAACTTGCTTGCGGTATAGGCCGCAGCGAACGGTGTCGGCGCCCATCCTCCAAGCGAGATATTGTTGATCAGGACGCCTCGCTTCTGGCGCAGGAAGATCGGAAGGACTGCGAAGGCGCCGTGCATCGCTCCCAGCAGATTGACCTCAACTGTCCGGCGATGAAGTGCAAGATCGGCGTCCTGGTAGGCGCCGAACACACCCGTGCCGGCATTGTTGATCCAGACGTCGATCCCGCCGAAGGCGTCCTCCGCCTGCCTGGCCAGTCGCTGCACCGCCTCGGCATCGCTGACGTCGGTCGGGACTTCCAGGGCGCGGCCTCCCAGCGCCTCGCACTCCGCCGCTAGGCCACTCAGGACCTCGCCGCGCCGCGCGGCGAGCGCAACGCTCGCCCCTTCCCGCGCAAATGCCAGCGCCGCAGCCCGGCCTATTCCGCTGGATGCCCCCGTAATGACCACGCGCGTGCCTGCCATTGACCGGGTTGGCGATCGCGAAGTGCTCCTAGGAAGCAGCCATCGCAGTGACCGGCGGAGACACTGTGTGCCGCCGGTTTCGAACCAGTCGCCGTGGGCAAAAATGATCCGCTCGGGCGCAAGGCCCACGAGCCGCTCTGCAGCGGCTTGGACGGAACGGCCGCCCAGGCGCAACAACATCCGCAAATAGATCGGTGCAATCCCGTCCGGCTTGGCGATGCCAAGCAGGCTTGCGGCGGCCTGATTCGAGCGAGGAAGATGATGAGGATCAAGATTTTGCACGAGATCCGTCAGGACCAATGTGCGGCTCCGTTTGTCGAATATCTCCACCTCGGAAAACATCGGGGCCTGCAACGAGACGGTCTCAAGCTCGACCGCCCACTCTTCAGGGGTGGTCTCGCCGAGCTCGCGATCAATGCGAAGGCCGACCTCGCGTGCCTGCTTCCGCGCCGAAATTCCGCGCGCCGCGAAGGTCCGTGCTTGCGGCAACTCTCTCTGCCAAGCAGGCAAAAACGTCCAATGCGCAACGTTCGGCGCCATCAAATATTCGATCGAACCCAGACGTTCCAGCTCATCGCGCAGAGCTCGCGAATATCGCACCGGCGAGTGCAGGATAAGGTCGCCGTTCGACAACCGGATGACCGTCATGCGAACAGGCAGGCGCAAGCCCGCTGCACTGATGGGTGCATCGTCGGCGATCCAGATGTCGTCCGTAGCCCTCGTCAGGGTAACAGTCAGTGGGGCGGCATCAACTTCGTGCATGAGCGTCTTCCGGTGGAGACCTTGCTCAAATCCCCGGATAGGACGCTCGTTCCTCTCACCTTTACCTCCGCGCGACGGAGGCTTCGGACAAAGCCCTGGAACCGGCCTGCCTGAGGTCGTCAAGAGAGGTCTGTCCTCTTGTCGCCGCTTCCAGAAGCTTCGAGGCCACGTGAGTCCGGGCACCAATCTCGCGACGGAAGATGGTTTTGCAAACTTCCTCGAGCACGGCGCGCAAAAGCGCCGTCGTATCGGTGTCGAACATCGAAGCCGCCTCCAGCTGAAAGACCCAAGACTAAGGCAACGGGGACGGCGGGAGATTCAACATTGTTAAAGATCGAGCGACCCGTAGATAAATTTTCGCGCGGTTTGCAGCGGCTTCCTAGTGTGATCTCCTTTCCGTAGGAACATTGAAGATCGTCGAAGGTCGACTTGTATCCGCCGATGCATACGCATGGATCTATAGACCGTATCACAGGTTATTGCCTGCCCTTTTCCATTTGAATCAGAGTTGGTGGAGGCGCGGGCGATCGGAAGACCAATGCAGACTGGATTTGCTTTTTCCAGGCTCGCCGATCACCTGGCGAGTCTCGGTGACGTGACCGCCGACGATCTCGATCTGCTGGCAGAGATGCCGAGCACGATCGCGCACCTCAATTCACATCAGGCGATCTTGCGCCACGGCGACGACAGCCATCAATGCTGCGTGCTGCTCCAGGGTTATCTGTCCTGGCAGGATGCCCAGCGAGCAAACGGGCAGATAACATCGATCTCTGTGCCCGGCGACATCGCTGACCTCCAGACACTCTACCGGCCCCGCATCAACGGCAACCTCATTGCGCTCGGCCCCGCCGTTGTCGCGCTCGTGCCACATCGCTTCTTCCGCGAGCTATCAGCTCGCTCGCCTGCGTTGTCTCGTACCCTGCTGCTGATGCTGCTTCGTGACCACGCCATACAGCGCAACTGGACCATCAACCTCGGCAGCCGGGATGCATTGACACGAGTGGCCCACCTGCTCTGCGAGATCACCACGCGACTGCAAAATGTCGGGCTCGCCAAGGATTTGCGGTTGTCTTCGCCCTTCACCCAATCCGACCTCGCCGCGGCCTGCAGCATCTCTCCCGTCCACGCCAACCGCACCATCCAGGAGCTACGGCAGGGCAACCTGTTGCAATGGCAGGGCAAGACTCTGGTGATCTCGGACTGGCCCGGGCTGGTTCGGCTGGCAGGCTTCGAGCCCAACTATCTTGGCGTCCGGCCGCGCGATCAAAGCGCGCGGCCAGCCCAATTGGAATCGGCTAAAGCGGCCGTCGTGCCGGCCTAACGGTATTTATGCGACCCTTTGCTTGCAATTCGCACGCGCCCGCAATGCTTCGGCCACCTCAGAGATGACAGCGCCCCAGTCGCCAGCCGCCTTTTGACGAAACAACCGCAAGCTCGGATACCAAAGTGAGCGGCACCCTGAGGATGGCCACCGCCAGTCACAGTCGGCGTGCAGCAGCACCCAGGCCTCGCATCCGAGTGCGCCCGCGAGATGTGCGACCATGGTATCCACGCAAATGGCCAGATCGAGCTGGCACAGAAGATGGCCGAGGGTCGGGATGTCCGGCGTACTGATGTCGCACGCGCCGATCCGGATGAGATCTTCAGCCGGCGCATCCCTCTGAAGCGAGTGAAGCGCTACGCTAGGGACAGCGAGATGTCGCAGCATTGCGGGCGGAATCGCCCGTCGCTTGTCCCATTGGCCAACTTCCCAGACCAGGCCGACGGCCAGAACTTCGCCGTCGACTGAAACAGGCGTGCTCCTCGCCGGCAGGGTCAAATATGGCGCGGGCATCGCGACTTGCTCTCGCCCGACCTTGAGAGCGTGCGGTACCTCCATAATCTCTATATCCACCTCGAAATCTGTTTCGGGCGTCCCCTCATGGAGTACAAGTGCGCGATCGACGCCTGTCGTGCGCTCCACCAGCGGCAAGAGTCCGGCCTGACACCAGACCGTGACGCTGCGCGCCAAGTCGCGGAGAGGCTGCATGAAGCGCAGAAACTGGAGGGTGTCGCCGAGCCCGTGGTAGCAGCGCACCAGCACGTGCCTGTCCGTGAGCGGCTCTCCACGCCAGATCCGCTGGAGATGACGCGGGCCGGTGTGCTTTGGCGGATATGCCAGCACTGCCAGATCGCGGTCGTTGATGGCCCAGGCGCGCGCGAAATCGCCCGCGCGCATCGCCTCCACCCAATCGTTCGCCATCGCCCGCGATACGGCTAGCGGCGGACGAATTTGTGGAAACGGCTCAGCTTGCCGTCTCTGGTCCGGTCCTGGTGCAGCAAGGCAACATCAGCCTGATCGAATTTCTCGAAGAATTCGTCCCAGCCGATACGGTCGAGTCCCTCATCCGGCGGATCGAAATCGATACGCAGGATGCCGGCATGCCCGTCCTCCTCGGTTGCCTTGACCGTCGCCGGCTGACCACCGCGCTCATCCACCCATTTGCGGATCGCAGCGTGGTCGGTGGTCTGCTGGGCTTCGCTGCTCTGGGTTTTGGACGTCATGCGGCACCTCGCGTGTTGGTAGGTCCGGCAATGTCACGGGATCGCATCGAACCATCTGCCGTGAAACGCGGGTCGGCAAGATTTGTTCTTTACGGCGCGACACGGTGATGCGAGACGACCGGCATCATCTTCTTCATCTTCATCCAAGATGCTCTTCGTTCCTTTCATGCAGCCCCGGATTCTATCCCAGGTTAAGCCCGGTGCATTTTCTTGCCCGGAATCGATCCGCGAGCAGGCATAGCGTCTTGGACGCAGGAACGAACATACCTTCCGGCACGTTCGCCGACCTACTTACGCTGACACCACGCGTTTTTCCGGAGGTTTTCGTTCATGCACTCCCGTCTTCAGGACAGGCGGCGCGTACGCGTCGGTATCGTCGGCGTCGGCAACTGCGCAAGCTCCTTCGTCCAGGGTCTCACCTACTATCGGAACGCCAATTCGAACGAGCCTGTGCCCGGCCTCATGAACGTCGACCTCGGCGGGTACCACATCAACGATATCCAGATCGCATCGGCCTTCGACGTCAACGCCAGCAAGGTCGGGCGCGACGTCGCCGATGCCATCTTTGCCAAGCCAAACAACACGCATCGCTTCGCTGATGTCGATCAGACTGGCGTGGTTGTTCAACGTGGCCCGGTGATGGACGGCATCGGTCATTATCTCGAAGATGACGTTCCGGTCGCTGACGTGCCGGAGGCCGATGTTTCGGAAGTCCTGGCGATGTCGCGCACCGACGTTTTGGTGTCCTACCTGCCCGTCGGCTCACAACGCGCAAGCGAATGGTATGCGGCACGCGCGATCGAAGCCGGCTGCGGTTACGTCAATTGCATCCCTGTCTTCATCGCCTCAAATCCGGACTGGCGGCGGCGGTTCGACGATGCCGGCCTTCCGATCATCGGCGACGACATCAAGAGCCAGGTCGGCGCGACTATCCTGCACCGCGTGCTTGCCAATCTGTTTCGCGACCGCGGCGTGCGGCTAGACCGCACATATCAGCTTAATGTCGGCGGCAACACCGATTTCAAGAATATGCTGGAACGCCAGCGGCTGACTTCGAAGAAGATATCCAAGACCCAGGCGGTCACCAGCCAGTTCGACGTCCCGATGGATCCCGACAACATTCACGTCGGGCCGAGCGACCACGTACCCTGGCTGACCGATCGCAAGCTCGCCTTCATCCGGCTCGAAGGCACGACGTTCGGCGGCGTGCCGCTGAGCGCCGAGGTCAAGCTCGAAGTGTGGGACTCACCGAACTCGGCGGGCGTCGTGATCGACGCGGTCCGCTGCGCAAAACTCGCCATGGACCGGGGCCAGGGCGGCGCCCTGACAGGCCCTTCGAGCTATTTCATGAAATCGCCGCCGCAGCAGTTCACCGACGAAGAGGCTGGACGGCGGACGCGCGCCTTCATCGACGGCAAGGCGTACAGCTAATGGTCGGGATCATCCATCTTGTCCGCCATGGTCACCACGCCCTGCTCGGCCACACGTTGTGCGGCCGGATGAACGGCGTCACACTTGATGACATCGGTTGCGAGGAAGTCGCGCGTTGTGCGACCAACGTCAGTCCGCAGTCTGCCTTGATCCAGTCGAGCCCGCAGCGGCGCTGCATGCAATCGGCCTCCATTCTTGCGGCCCACTTCGGATCGGCGATCGAGATCGTTCCCGCGCTCGACGAGCTCGACTATGGCGAATGGACCGGACGATCGTTCGAGGAACTCGGCAGGGATCCGCGATGGTCACGCTGGAACAAGCGGCGCGGCAGCACCCGCCCACCCGGAGGCGAGAGCATGCGGTCGCTCCAGAATCGCGTCGTCGGCCATTTGGAGCAACTGCGCAACGACAATTCGACTGGCGCCGTCATCGCCGTCAGTCATGCCGAGCCGATCCGTGCGGCGCTGCTGCATTACGCACGCAGGCGTCTTGACGACTTCCTATCGATTGAGATCGATCCATCCAGCATCAGCACTCTCAGCGCTGACAAGGGCGGGTTCAGGATTACCGGGATCAACCAGCGGGTGCCGGCGTGAAGATCGTCATTTTTGGACTGACGATCTCGTCCTCCTGGGGCAACGGCCACGCCACACTCTGGCGCGGCCTCTGCAAGCATCTGACGCGTCTCGGCCACATCGTCGTCTTCTACGAGCGCGACGTGCCCTATTATGCCGATGCCCGGGACTTCAATGAATTGCCTGGTGGGCAGCTGCGGCTTTTTTCGAATTGGGAGGAGACCCGCTCCCTCGCCCGCAATGACGTCGCGGATGCCGATGTTGCGATCGTGACGTCCTACTGTCCCGACGCAATTGCGGCGACCGACCTGATCATGTCCGAAGGGCGCGCCTTACCCGTCTTCTATGATCTGGATACCCCGATCACGCTGGCGCGGCTCATGGCGGGAGAATCCGTTCCCTACATGGGTCCGCGAGGTCTACGCGACTTCGCGCTTGTCCTCAGCTTCACCGGCGGACCGCGCGTCGTCCAGGAGTTTCGCGACCGGCTTGGGGCCCGCGACATACGTCCCCTGTACGGCCACGTCGATAGCGATATTCACCGCCCAGTGCCGTCCGAGCCGCACTATCGCGCGGATCTGTCCTATCTCGGCACCTACTCCGAAGACCGCCAACACGGGCTCGAGGCGCTATTCGTCGAACCGGCGCGAGCGCGGCAAGACCTGCGTTTCCTGATCGGTGGAGCACAATATCCTGACGACTTTCCGTGGTCGCCCAACATCTACTTCGTGCGGCATCTGCCGCCATCGGAGCATGCGCCTTTCTTTGCGTCCTCACGCATGACCCTCAACGTCACGCGCAAAGCCATGGCGGAGATGGGCTGGTGCCCCTCCGGCCGTCTGTTCGAGGCGGCGGCCTGCGGCGTCCCGCTCCTGAGCGATGATTGGCCAGGCATCGTAGAGTTCTTCACGCCCGGCAGGGAGATCCTGATCGCCCGCGATGCACAGGACACTTTGGCAGCGTTGGCGCTGTCGAGCACCGACCTCCAGTCCATCGCCAGGCGCGCCTATGAGCGGACGATGGATCAGCACACATCCGACAAACGGGCGCGCGAGCTGGTGGCGCTGCTCGAGCAGGCGGTATCCAGCGGCGCGCGTTACCAGCAATCCGAGGAGGCCTGACATGTGGGGCATCGTTCCGGCCGCGGGCCGCGGCAGTCGTATCCAGCCGCTGGCTTTCTCCAAGGAGTTGCTGCCCGTCGGCAGCCGGTGCGACGATGGCACCGAGCGGCCCTGCGCGGTCTCCGAGTATCTGCTGGAGCGCCTGATCCTCGGCGGCGCGGACAAGATCTGCTTCGTGATCTCGCCGGGCAAGTCCGACATTCTCGAATATTTTGGCGATCACTACGGCAGCGCCCAGCTCGCCTATGTCGTCCAGCCCGACGCCTCCGGCCTGTGCGACGCCGTCTTCAGGGCCGGCACCGTCGTTGGCCATGATGAAGACGTCGTCGTCGGCCTGCCCGATACCGTCTGGTTTCCGAAAGCCGCCTTGCAGGCGCTTCCCGGCGCCGACCTCTCCTTCCTGCTCTTTCCTGTCGAGCGTCCGGAATTCTTCGACGCCGTCGTGCTCGACGGCGACAGCGTGCGGGAGATCCAGGTCAAGCAGCCGAACCCGACATCGCGATGGATCTGGGGCGCGTTCAGGATGTCCGCCCACGGCTTCCGCGAACTGCATGCACTCTGGATCGACCGGGACAAGCTGGACGAATATTTCGGCACGTTGGTCAATGCTTATCTCCAGGCCGGCGGCAGTGGCATCGGGATCAAGGCAGGCGAGTCCTATGTCGATGTCGGGACCGTCGGCGGCTATCGCACGGCAATGGCGGTCCTTGCGGAGAGCACAGGCGCCGACAGTCGATCGAGATTGCGGGCTGGCGTCGCGGATGGAACTCGACCGATCGCTGCAATGGAGAATGGAGCGACTGCATGACGAGAGCGCTACTCACGCGCGAGGAAATTCGCAGGCGCATCGACGCGCTCGGGCCGTGGTTTCACAATCTCGACCTCAACGGTGTGCCGACCGCCCCCACACACTTCCTGGGCGACTATCCCAACGTGAAATGGCGCCGCTTCGCGGGAATCATACCGGACCGGCTCGACGGCAAGAGCGTACTCGACATCGGCTGCAACGCCGGCTTCTACGCCATGGAGATGAAGCGGCGGGGCGCCGAGCGCGTGCTTGGCCTCGATACCGACGAGGAGTACCTCGCTCAGGCGCGCTTCGCCGCCGAGGTGAACGGCCTCAGGATCGAATTCCGCCAGATGTCGACCTACGACGTCGGACAGCTCCGCGAGAAGTTCGATCTCGTGATCTTCATGGGCGTGCTCTATCATCTGCGTCATCCGCTGCTGGCGCTGGATCTCATCCATGAGCACGTCGCCACGGATCTCCTGCTGTTCCAGTCGATGCAGCGCGGCACCAGCCATGTCGATACGATCGACAAGAATTACGATTTCTGGACCACCGACCAGTTCGATTCCGCCGGCTATCCCAAGCTGCACTTCATCGAGCACAAATATGCCGACGATCCCACCAATTGGTGGGTGCCGAACCGGGCCTGCGTTGAGGCCATGCTGCGCAGCGCCGGCTTCGCGATCACCGCCCATCCGGAGGAGGAAGTCTACCTCTGCAGGCGAACCGATCGGCCTCAAATCGACGGTCCCGTCTATCCATCCCGGAGTACTAGCTGATGATCGAGGCCGCCAAGATCTGGAACGAGCCGAACAACAAATCACATTGGGATCTTCAGATCGATCCGGATTGGTCCATGTTCGCGGACCTCGCCATTGCGGCCGGCAAGGCGATCCGCAGTACTCGGCCCGCACTGCCCATCGTGCTTGGCGGCATCTCGCCGATCGACCCCTCCTTCATGCGCAAAATGCAGAGCCGCGACGTTCTCGACCATTTCCATGCGGTCGCCGTACACGGCTTTCCGCTCGACTGGAACCTGTGGCGGATCGGCGAGTGGCCGGCCAAGATCGAGGAGATCAAGGCGGTCACCGCGCTTCCCGTCTGGGTCACCGAGGTCGGCGTCTCCTCGTTCGGCGCCGAAGAGGTGCAGGCCTGGGGCCTGTCGCGCACCGCCGAGCTCCTGATCGGCCGCGCGCCGCGTATTCACTGGTACAGCCTTTATGACCTTCCCTCCGCATGGGAAGCCACGACGCGGCACAAGGAAGCTGAGGGCTCGTCCTATTACAGGCATTTCCACATGGGCCTGCTGCGCGAGGATGGCACGCCGAAGGCGGCCGCCAATCTGTTCGGCGCCTATGCCCCGGCCATGGGGCTGTGCCAGTGGTTTCACTTTGAGGATCATCGCCTCGACAATGCCGTGCAATGGATGCGCCGTCTCGGCGTGACCCATCTCAGGACTGGCCTGTCATGGGCTGACAGTTTCCGTCCGAATGCGCTAGATTGGTTCGACCGCCAGATGGAGACGCTGGCGGAATTTCAGGTCACCGTCACGTTCTGCTTCACGCCCGAGCATCGAGGCATCGAGCCGCATCACACCAGCCCGCCGCTCGATGTCAATGAATTCGCCGATTTCTGCGCATCGATGGTCGATCGTTACTGCTCGAAGACCGGTCTTGCCGCCTCGCCAGCATCGGCCGATCCTCCCATCAGAGAGCCAACATGCGTGCCCTGATCCTGGTCATGGACTCCGTCGGCATCAGCGGTGCGCCGGATGCCGCTCGCTATGGCGACGATGGCGCCGACACCGTCGGTCACATCGCGGACGCCTGCGCGGCCGGGCGGGCCGACAGCAACGCCCGCGAGGGTCCGCTCTATCTGCCCAATCTCGTCGCGCTGGGCCTTGGCCAAGCCTGCAGCCTCGCTAACGGTCGCGTGCCGCCGGGCCTGGACGGTCGGGTCGAGCACCGGCAATTTGGCTGCGCAAGCGAAATCTCGAAGGGCAAGGATACACCGTCGGGCCATTGGGAGATCTCCGGAGTGCCGGTCCCGTTCGAATGGGGCTATTTCCCCCGAACCAAGCCCTGCTTTCCCGCGGATCTGACGAACGCATTGTGCGATCAGGCCGGGCTACCCGGGATCCATGGAGATTGCCACGCGTCCGGTACAGAGATCATCGCCGAGTTCGGCGAGCGCCACATGCGAACGGGAATGCCGATCTGCTACACCTCAGCCGACAGCGTGTTCCAGATCGCAGCGCATGAGCAGACTTTCGGGCTCGAACGTCTGTACGAGATTTGCGCAATCGCAAGACGACTGATCAATCCCCTCAACATCGGCCGCGTCATTGTCGTCGGCACAAGCGCGAGCGACTTCAAGCGGACGGCGCACCGGCGCGATTTTTCCGTGCTGCCCCCTGAAAACACCATCCTCGACCACGCCGCGAGCGCCGGCCGTGACATCGTGACCATCGGCAAGATCGACGACATCTTTGCTCATCGCGCGACAAGGCGAAACTTGCGCGGCGATGGCAACATGGCGCTCTTCGATGCCACACTGAGGGGATTGGCGAGCCTTGCGGATGGCGGATTGCTGTTCGCCAACTTCATCGACTTCGACACGCTCTACGGCCACCGCCGAGACGTTACCGGCTATGCCACGGCACTGGAAGCCTTCGACGATCGCCTGCCCGAACTATTGTCCCGATTGCGCAGCGATGATCTTCTCATCATCACCGCCGATCACGGCTGCGATCCCACCTGGAGCGGCACCGATCACACCCGCGAGCAGGTGCCAATCCTGGCCTGGACGACGCAATCTTCTTCTCCCGTCGGCCGCCGCGCCGGCTTTGCCGATATCGGCGCCACCGCGGCAAGGCATCTTGACCTGCCCCAGCCGCTTCACGGGGTGCATTTCTAGACGTCGTCAGCACACCGATTCACTTGGGTTATTGATCCAGGTTATAGAAATATTCGTTTGTACAATTCCGAGGAACGAACATTCCTTGCATTGCTTCTGAGTCCATACGTGACCGGCGCGCGGGTCATCCGACCAGTCAGCAAGGTGCGCTTCACCAGACATCATCGACCGATCTGAGCGGATCGGTCTCAAGGTTGCACGGAGCGGTGAATGACGCGGGTATTGATTACGGGGGGCGCGGGTTTCATCGGCTCTCATGCGACGGACATTCTGCTGGCGGCGGGCTACGAAGTCCGTCTGCTCGACAACCTTTCGCCTCAGGTTCACGGCAGTAACCGCCAGCGTCCCTCCTATCTCGCCGAAGATGCCGAGCTCATTGTTGGTGACATCACTGACAGCGTGTCCGTGGACCACGCGCTGCGCGGCGCCGACATGGTCTTGCATCTTGCTTCCGCCGTCGGCGTCGGCCAGAGCATGTACGACATTGAGCCCTATGTGCGGACGAATGAGCTGGGCACCGCCGTACTGCTCCAAGCCTTGTCGAAGCGCCCCGTCGAGCGGCTGGTCGTCGCCTCGTCCATGAGCATCTATGGCGAAGGCCTCTATCGAAGGCCCGATCAAAGCGTCGTTGCCTGCGACGAACGATCAATCGAACAGCTCCGCCGAGGGGAATGGGGGTTGCGCGACACAGCCGGGCATCCGCTCGAGCCCGTGCCTACGCCGGAGACCAAGTTGCCTTCACTCAGCTCCGTCTATGCGCTGAACAAGTATGCACAGGAACGCATGTGCCTGATCACCGGCAAGGCTTACGGTATTCCGACCGTCGCGCTGCGCTTCTTCAATGTGTTCGGCCCCCGTCAGGCGTTGTCGAATCCCTATACCGGCGTGCTCGCCATCTTCGCCGCGCGGCTCCTCAACGGGCGCCCTCCGCTAGTGTTCGAGGATGGCGAGCAACGTCGCGATTTCGTTCACGTGCATGATGTCGCCCGTGCCTGCCGCATCGCGTTGGAAGCCGAACATGCGCATGATGTCTTTAACGTCGGCTCGGGCCAAAGCAGGAGCATCCTGTCGGTAGCCGATGATCTCGCCCAGGTCATGGGGCGCAGCGACATCGCCCCCGAGATCACGCTCAAATACCGCGCCGGCGACATCAGGCACTGCTTCGCAGACATCGGCAAATCGCGCGACCTTCTCGGCTTCGAGCCGCACGTGGCGTTCAGGGACGGCCTGGAGGAACTCGCGGATTATCTCGCAGACCAGGTTGCCGACGACCAGGCGGAACGGGCGACGCAGGAGCTGCTACAACGAGGGTTGGTTGCGTGATGAATGAGCAAGACAGCAGGCCCGTGCTAATCACCGGAGGCTGCGGCTTCATCGGCTGTAATCTTGCCGACCGGCTGGCGGAGCGCGGCGAGCGTGTATTGGTGCTGGACAATCTAGCTCGCGCGGGCGTGCGCGAGAACGCGCAATGGCTGAAATCCAGGCACGGCGACCTCATCACCATCGCAGTGGCCGACGTCCGCGAGCTGATCCCGGTGATCGACGCCGTACGCGATGCCCGCGCCGTGCTGCATTTGGCAGCTCAGGTCGCCGTCACGGACAGCGTGAGCGATCCCGCTGCCGATTTCGAGATCAACGCACGCGGCACCCTGAACGTGCTCGAAGCGGTTCGGCTTCACAACAGCACCGCGCCGATCGTATTCGCGTCCACCAACAAGGTCTATGGCCGCCTGATCGAGGACAGTGAGATCGCCCTCACCGGCCGTCGTTACACGCCCACTAGCGCCCTGCTGGAGGACGGCATCTCCGAGAACGCGCCGCTCGACTTCTACAGCCCCTATGGCTGCTCCAAGGGAACCGCCGATCAGTACGTCCATGACTATGCGCGAGTCTACGGGCTCCAGACCGTGGTGATGCGCATGAGCTGCATCTACGGCCCCCGCCAGTTCGGCACTGAGGATCAGGGCTGGATCGCGCACTTCCTGCTGAGCGCGATCCGCGGCAAGCCGTTGACGATCTATGGTGATGGCTATCAGGTTCGCGACGCCTTGCACGTGTCGGATGCCGCCGCGGCCTGGCTCGCGGTGCTCGATCGCATCGCGCTCGCGCGGGGACGCGTATTCAATCTCGGCGGTGGGCCCGCCAACGCGGTCAGCCTTCGCGAGCTCATCGACCATATCACGGAACTGACCGGCCGTGAAATCGCTTACAGCTTTGCCGATTGGCGTCCGGGCGATCAGCCCTGGTACGTCACCGACACCCGTGCTTTGTCAACCGCACTCGGTTGGGCACCGCGGGTTTCGCTGACGGAGGGCCTCCGCTCGCTCCACGCCTGGCTCGACAGTCGTTTTGGAGCAGCTCAAGGTAACCGCGAGGCCCTGGCATGAGGCGCGTCGCCCTGATCAATCCGAATTGGGATTTTGGCGGCAGCATCTATTTCGGGTGCCGGTCCCCCCACCTTCCGCTCGAGCTCGGCATCTCCGAGCATTATCTGAGAGCGGCCGGGCACCGGACGCTGTTGCTCGATGCGCACATGTTCGATCTGTCGTTCCGGGACATCGAGGCCGAACTGCTTGCGTTCGAGCCCGACATGATCGTCATCACGACGGCGCCGACCTATCTGTTCTGGCGTTGCGCGCCACCGGAGCTGCGCGTTCCGCAGGAGCTCGCATCGGCGGCGCGGGATCTCGCGCCAGTCCTGGCCGCAGTAGGTCCGCACGGCTCAACGACCCCACGGGCGGCGCTCAGGAAGCTCGGCGTCGACCTGGTCGTAATGGGCGAATGCGAAGGATCCTTGTTGAGGCTCGCAAACGGCGAGCGAGACTTTCCCGGTCTGTGCTTTGCCGACGGTGGCTCAATCCGCGTCAATGGCGGTCCTCAAGCTGTCGAGTTCAGGGATCAGCCGGCGCTCGCTTGGCCGGACGAGATGATCCGGCGTCATCATCACCACCATCACCGTTTCGACGCCGAGCCGGTCGGCCCCGGCGCGGAGGTCGAGGCTTCGCGGGGATGCCCCTACAACTGTACGTTCTGCGCCAAGAAGAATTTCCGCAACGCCTACCGCAAGCGCCCTCCCGCGATCATCCTTGATGAGATCGACAGCCTGCGCGGCCAAGGCGTCGAATATATCTACTTCATCGACGAGATATTCCTTCCGAATGCGGAACTGCTGGAAGGGCTGAGCACGCGCGGCCTCAAATTCGGCGTGCAGACGCGGATCGATCTCTGGAAGCCAGACATGCTCGCGCTGCTTGGCCGCGCCGGCTGCGTTTCGATCGAGGCTGGAATCGAGAGCCTCACGGTCGAGGGACGGGCGGCGCTCGCCAAGAATTGCAAGATGACCACCGATCAGCTTGCCGACCGGCTGGTCGAGGCCCGGCGCCACGTCCCCTTCGTACAGGCCAATCTGATCGAGGTGCCCGAGGACGACGATCCCGTCGTGCAGCGTTGGCGCAGCAAGATGCAGGATGCCGGCATCTGGGCCAACGACCCGGTCCCGCTTTATCCCTATCCGGGCTCGCCGGACTATCAAAAGCTGTGGGGCGAAGCCGACGATTTCGCCTGGGAGCGCGCGCACCGGCATTATCTCGGAATGTACGACCAGTTCAGCGACGTGCAGAACGATCGGCCGATGCCCCTCGATGCCCTCGAACATCCGGTGGCGCCATGAGCCGAGATGCGGACATCAAAATCCTGATGACGACCGACACCGTCGGGGGCGTATGGACCTATTCCTGCGCCCTCGCCGCGAGCCTTGCCGCCTCGGGCGCCGAAGTTACCTTGGCAACCATGGGCCCGCCCGCGCGCGCCGACCAGCGCGAGATGCTGCGCGACTCTCGAGTCCGCCTCGTCGAAACCGACCTCGCTTTGGAGTGGCAAGATCCGGAAGGACGCGACTTTCCCAAGGCCGAACGTGTCCTCGCCGGCCTCGAAGCGAGGCTCAGGCCTGACGTCGCCCACCTCAACAGTTTTCGGGAGGCAACCCTGCCGTGGCATGCGCCGACCGTTCTCGTCGCGCATTCCTGCGTCAACTCATGGGCGCTGGCCTGCCAGGATTCGGCATGGCTCGGCGAGCCCCGATGGGCGCGTTACACGGACCGGGTGGCCGCTGCGCTCAACAGTACGCAGGCATGGGTTTGCCCGAGCCAATCCTTTCACGATGACATCGTTGAGATCTATCACCCGCGCTCTCCCGGCGCCGTGATCTGGAATGGGATTGCGGCTGGCGCCGCGCCAAGCCGAAAGCGGGAGCTGATCTTCGCGGCCGGCCGCCTGTGGGATCGTGCCAAGAATATCGAAGTCTTGGCTCAGGCTGCGCAAGGACTGGATTGGCCGGTCGAGGCCGCGGGCCCGGCGGAGATAGATCCCCTCGGCATCGCCTGGCTTGGTCCATTGCCGCACAGCGCCCTGCGCGAACATCTCCGACACTCCGCAATCTTCGTCAGCCCAGCGCTGTACGAGCCGTTCGGCCTCTCGGTTCTGGAGGCGGCCGCCGCCGGCTGCGCGCTCGTGCTGTCGGATATTCCAACGTTCCGGGAATTGTGGAGTGGAGCAGCGCTGTTCTTCGATGCCGGCGACAGTCAGGCCTTGCACCGAATCCTCGTCAAACTCTGCGCCGATGATCTCGAAAGGACGCGCCTGCAACGCGCTGCGTATGAACATTCCCTGACCTATTCCCTGGCGCGCACGACCAGCGCCTATCTCAAGCTCTACGAGGGGCTGCACGCCTCCGATCGCAGGTCAACGCAAGCCGGTCAGATCGAGGTGCGCGCATGAAATGCGTTCTGTTCTACCACGCATTCACCTCCTGCTGGAACAACGGCAACGCCCATTTCCTGCGCGGCTATGCCCGCGAGCTGCATGCACTCGGCCACGAGGTCGTGGTGTTCGAGCCGGTCGATGGCTGGAGCCGGTTGAATGCCATCCGCGAAAGCGGCAGTCAGGCCCTGCAAGACATCGGCCGGCTCTTCCCCGGCATCTCCATTCGTCGCTACGATGCTTCACTCGATTTCGATGAGGCTCTGGATGGTGCCGATCTCGTCGTCGTGCACGAATGGAATTCGCCCGACGTGATCGGGCAGATCGGATATAGGCGCGCGCACGGCGCCCCCTTCACGCTGCTGTTCCACGACACCCATCATCGGGCGGTCACCGCGCCGGACGAGCTCGCGCAGTTCGACCTCGACGCGTTCGACGGCGTGCTCGCCTTCGGCGAGGTGCTTCGTCAGATCTACATGAATCTCGGCTGGGCAGATCGTGCCTATACCTGGCACGAGGCAGCCGACACCACCATGTATCATCCCTTGCCGCATATCGAGCGCAACGACGATCTGGTCTGGATCGGCAATTGGGGCGACGGCGAACGCAGCACCGAACTCAACGAGTTTCTGGTCGAGCCCGTTGCTGAACTGAAGCTGAGCGCGAGCGTCTACGGCGTTCGCTACTCTGATGCCGCTCTCCAGACCATCCAGGCCGCGGGCATCCGCTATGGAGGCTGGCTGCTGGCGCACTGGGCGTCGGTCGCCTTCGCGGGAGCGCGCGCGACCGTTCACGTTCCTCGCGGGCCCTATGTGCGCTCGCTTCCGGGCATCCCCACCATTCGGGTGTTCGAGGCGCTCGCCTGCGGCATTCCCCTGATCTCGGCCCCCTGGTCCGACGTGGAAGGCCTGTTTCCTGATGGCGCCTATCTCCAGGCCGCCAGTGGCGAAGAGATGAAGCGCGCACTCCGTTCTGTGCTCGATGATCGGGAGATGTCCGCCGCCATGTTGGCCGCCGGGCTGCGGACGATCCGGGAGCGCCATACTTGCCGTCATCGCGCACAACAGCTCGTGGGCATTGTGGAGGCCATTCGCACCTCCGCCGATTCGTCCCGGCCTTTGCGATACATTGGAGCCTCCGCATGAAGATCTGCTTCTTCGGATCCAGCCTCGTCTCCTCCTACTGGAACGGTGCCGCCACCTATTATCGCGGCATGCTCAAGCAGATTGCGGCACTCGGACACGACATCACCTTCTTCGAACCCGACGCGTTCGAGCGGCAGGCCCATCGCGACATCGCCGATCCCGATTGGGCTAGGGTCGTCGTGTACCCCGCAACGTCCGATGGTTGGCGCGGCTCGCTCGATGCGGCGGCGCGATCGGCCGACATGCTGATCAAGGCCAGCGGCGTCGGCGTCTTCGATCAGGAGCTAGAGATCGCCGTCGCCGCCCTGCCCTCCCGAACCCTACGGATCTACTGGGATGTCGATGCCCCCGCCACTCTCGAAGCGATGGCGAACGATCCGAGCCATCATCTGCGCGGTGCGATCCCCTCCTACGACACGGTCCTGACCTACGGCGGCGGCGACGGCGTCGTCTCGGCTTACCGCGCCATGGGCGCGCGGGACTGCTTGCCGATCTACAACGCCCTCGATCCTGAGACGCATTTTCCATTCCCGCCAAGACCGGACTTCGCCTGCGATCTCAGCCTGCTGGCAAACCGCCTGCCTGATCGCGAACAGCGGGTCGAACACTTCTTTCTCGACGTCGCACTCGAGCTGCCGGACAAGTCGTTCCTGCTCGGCGGCTCCGGCTGGGAGACAAAGGACACGGCAAGCAATATCCGCAAGATCGGCCATGTCGGCACCGGCGAGCACAACGCCTTCTTCGGCTCCGGACTTGCCACCCTCAACGTCAATCGCGACAGCATGGCGCGCTGCGGCTTCTCGCCGCCGACGCGGGTGTTCGAGGCGATCGGGGCCGGCGCCTGCCTGATCACCGATCAATGGCCGGGTATCGACCATTTTCTCGAGCCGGATCGCGAGGTGCTGGTGGCTGCGAGCGGAGCTGAGGTGGCGGGCCATCTCGGCGCGCTCAGCGCCGATCGCGCCGCCGCGATCGCCAACCGTGCCCGCGCACGCGTCCTGAGCCAACACACCTATCGGCATCGCGCCCGCCAGTTCAACCAACTCTTTTTCGGAAGCAGCTCGCGCATCGAGGCAGCAGAATGAACCTCAGTATCGTCGTCGTCGGTCTTTCGGTCACCTCGTCGTGGGGCAATGGTCACGCCACGACCTATCGCGCCCTGATCGAGGCCCTGGCGCGACGAGGTCACCATGTCACGTTCCTCGAGCGCGACGTCCACTGGTATCGTGAGCATCGCGATCTGACCAAGCCGTCGTCGTGGACGGTCGAGCTTTACCAGTCGCTGAAGGACGTGCCTCGCCGCTTCGGCAAGCTGATCCGGGACGCCGACCTCGTCATCATCGGTTCCTATGTGCCCGACGGCATTGCCATTTCCGAGTGGATCACGAGTCAGGCGCGGGGAATCACCGCGTTCTATGACATCGACACGCCCGTAACGCTCGCGAGGCTCGACGAAGGCCTGAACTACCTGTCAGCCGCAATGATCCCACGCTTCGACCTCTATCTGTCATTCGCCGGCGGGCCCGTGCCCAGCATGATCGAGGAGCGGTATGGCAGCCCGATGGCCCGAGTTCTCTATTGCAGCGCCGACACCGAGGCTTACGCTCCGCAGCAGGCGGAGGTTAGATGGGCCCTCGGCTATCTCGGCACCTATAGTGAGGACCGGCAGCCCGTCCTCGAACAGCTGCTCCTGTCCCCGGCGCGCACGCTGCCGCCAGAGCAGTTCGCGGTCGCAGGGGCGCAATATCCCGCTGATATCGTCTGGCCCGACAATGTCGTGCGGATCGAGCACCTCGCGCCAAAACAGCACCCGGAGTTCTATGCGGAACAGCGCTTCACCCTCAACGCGACCCGCGCCGACATGCGTGCGTTGGGCTTCTCGCCGAGCGTTCGCCTGTTCGAAGCCGCTGCCTGCGGCACGCCCGTGATCTCTGACCAATGGCCGGGCATCGAAACCATCTTCGCACCGTCGCGGGAAATCCTGCTGGCCTCAAGCCCGCGCGACGTCATCGAGATCCTGCGCGACATGCCCGAGGAGCGTCGGCGGACCATTGCGGAATGCGCACGCCGACGCGTTCTGACCGGTCACACCGCCGATCACCGGGCCTGCCAGCTGGAGGGTTACTACGCCGAAGCAGCCGCGCACCGCCGTCGCAAATCCTCGCGGCCTGCCGCCAGCCGTACCGTTCAAGTCGCCGAAGAGAGCCTGCAATGAAACTCCAGACCCGCATCCCTACGCTCCGCCGCTCGCCGACCGTGCTCATTGCTGGCGGTGCCGGCTTCATCGGCTCTCATCTCTGCGATTCGCTTTTGCAACATGGCAACGCCGTGATCTGCCTCGACAATCTCTTCACGGGGAGCATCGACAACATCAGGCCACTGCTGAACCATCCGAACTTCCGGTTCATCGAGCATGACGTGCAGGAGGAGATCGAGATCGACGGGGAAATTGACCGCATTTACAGCCTCGCCTGCCCAGCTTCGCCCCGGCATTATCAGAAGGATCCGGTCGGCACGATGAAGACATGCGTGCTCGGTACCATCAACCTGCTCGAGCTCGCGCACCGGAAGGGTGCCCGCGTCCTGCAAGCTTCCACGAGCGAAGTCTACGGTGATCCGGAGGTGCACCCACAGCCGGAATCCTATCTCGGTAACGTCAACCCAATCGGGCCACGAGCCTGCTACGACGAGGGCAAGCGCGCCGCCGAAACACTGATGTTCGACTACAACCGCACGCGGGGGACCGAGATCAAGGTGGCGCGCATCTTCAACACCTACGGCCCACGCATGCTGGAGAACGATGGCCGTGTCGTCTCCAACTTCATCGTGCAGGCCCTGCGCGGGGAGCCGATTACGATCTATGGCGGCGGTACGCAGACCAGAAGCTTCTGCTTCGTCGATGATCTCGTGCGAGGCCTCCAGTTGCTGATGGAAAGCTCCTCATCGGTGACCGGTCCCTGCAACCTCGGCAATCCGCACGAGGTGACTATCGAAGCTATAGCCCGAGAGGTTCTGACGTATACGGACTCGGCCTCGCCGCTCCGCTTCGAGCCGCTGCCAAAAGACGATCCAAAGCGCCGCAAGCCCGTCATTGACACCGCTATGCGGCTGTTGGGATGGCGCCCGCGGGTGGCACTGAAGGATGGTCTTCAAGCCACGATCGCCTATTTCGCAATGCGCATCGCGGGCGAGCCACCGACGCTCGTGCCAGCTCTCGCGCAGCGAAAGAGAGGTCCGGCGCGCAGCCTGCTCAGTCCCGAATAGCCAGCTGAGAGCCAGAAGCGCTCATTCCGGCTCTGGCGTCTTGCGGCAGGAGCGCCGTTGCGCCCGCTTAGTGCTTGCTCTCTTCGATCTTGTCGAGAACGCGCTCTGGCGCGATATCTGAGGCGGCTTCCTGAAGCTCTTCGTTCTGCCGGGAATCTATCTCCATTTTGCGGGCCATTTCATTCAGGAGCGCGACCACCTTCGTGATCTCATGTTCGGTGAGGAGACTGATCTGCAGATCCAACTCCGCCCTTCTATCCGCTTCGGCCGCCATACGATTTTGAGAGATCAGAACAAAGGTCGAAAGAAAGATTGCCTCTACAGAGGCAATCATAGCGAGCACTACAAAGCTCTGGTCCCATGGCACAATTCCTGGAAGCCATCCGAGATTTGCGGCTATCCAAAATCCAAAAGCGAATAAGTGCAGGTAAACAAACTGCATGCTGCCGGTAAACGAAGTTATCGCATCGGCGACCTTTTGCTGAATAGACGCGTCGGATTGCTCGCGCTTCCTTCGCTCGACTAGAGCGTGGATATTCCGCTCGAGAGCCGGCGTCAGCCCGGGTGCAGCTTTTGGACGGGGCGCTAAGTGTTTCCTCATCACGTGGAAACCGGCGCACCCGCGGGCGGTTCCTATAGCTTGGCTGCCCCGACGCCGCGCAATTGACGACCGCCTGGCCGACGCCCGGCGTGCAAGACCTCGGCGAGGTGGAGCTACAAGATAGAGCCGCGACCTCAGGGCTGGCTGGGCGCGGGACGGATCGAGCCTCCGAATGGCGGAATCAACACCTGCTTGATTTCGCGGGTTTGGAAAAGGGGCTCAAAATGCCTTCTAATAAGTTCAATAGTTTAACGGCCGTTTTCAAATGAAAACAGTGCTGTGGTTCGCTATCGCTCTTCGTTATCGAGCTTTTCCTACGACAAGATCAAGACCGACATCGAAACTGCTAACCTGGATTCCTCACGCGCATACATAAGACGTTCGTCGAAATTCAAGGTCAATTGCTGGGCATACCAATTGCTACTCGTCGTGGTATCCCAGCTAAAGTCGGTGACCACCTGAGGCGTCGAAGCGTGGACGAACTCGCGATTCTCGTCGGTGCTTGGATTCGTGGTTCTTCTGTTCGTTTCGATCGTCAATCAGTTCTTTACTCTAAGCGCAATGGCCAGCGAAGTCGTGCGGCAGCGGGGCAGACTCGAAAGCGACTTCGGGGCCACTGGGCAGCCTCAGCACCATTTCATGAATGCCGGCGATCTTCGCCCCCTCGATGCGCCGCGGCATGTCATCGAGGGAATGTTGCATCGGCATTTGCTCTCGACCAGCCTGTCGGCATTCCCAGCCAATTGCGAGGGCGTGCCGTTCGACCGCTCGCACATCTACGCCAGCGGCAAAATGAATAGCGGATCGCTGATCTGCTTTCAACTTGAACACTGGCAGAAGGCCTCCGGGGTCGGACCGGAGGCCTTCTGGCTCGCTGGGGTACATCCGCCCGAGTGCGGTTGCCGGAGCTGCCGTTCTATGTCCACGGTTTGCTCTGCGTTGCGGACCTTCTTGAGAAGCTCGTTCTTCTCAGCGTCGATCGGCTCGGCGTGAGCTCGCTTCCTCATGTGCTCCTCGGATTGAGCCAAGCGGTCTTGGAGAGAGTTTGTTTGCTTGATCCGCCTGCGCTTCAATCCCATCGCGTTTCTCTTCTTGATTTGATGAGGATATGCAATTGGGCACGAGGCGCCCACAACAAAGGTTAATCTCGGACGATCGTTGAATGGGCAGAGGCACGCGGCGAGGAATGTCGACCCATCTTGGGCTTGCCCAGTTGCTTACTCAGTTTGCTCTGGCGACCTCGCCCGGTTTTAGATGCTCGTTGCGTACTTCGGCTCTCGCCCGAAGATCCGCGTTCATAACAAAAGTTAACGGCGCCACAGGGTCAACAGATCTAAGCAGAGCAACCATTCTGCACAATCGCTGTTTTACCAGGCACAGACACACGAATTGAGGCAGGCGAGACATTTGCACGAGCCGCATCCCACAATCGATCCGCACGACCCCGCCGCCTGTAGTCAATGGGCGCTTCGCTTGGGAACGAACGTCAGGGAGCTCAAGGCAGCGATTCATCAATTCGGCAGCGCCGCGGATGCGGTGGCCTACGGCCTCCAGCAGTGGCAGCACAGCGCCTCGCGCGGGCAGTGGCAAGCGCGTACCCGCGCGCCGCAGGTGGGCATTCTCTCCGAGACGATGGTCGCACGCGGCGAGCAGCTCTCGTCGGTTGCGATGATTTGCGTGAACGCCATCGGCCTGGTCGCCGGTGCCGTGCCGCGGATCCTTCCGGCGGCGCGCCAAGCCGACATCGACGCCTATCTCGATGGCCTTGACGGTCTTTTCATCGGCGGCGGGCAGACCAATGTTCATCCCTCGCGTTATGGCCAAATGGTCGACGACTCTCGCGACGACCCGTTCGATGAATTCCGCGACGAAGTCGCGCTCCATCTGATCCCGCGCGCGCTGGCGCGCGGAATCCCCGCACTCTTTGTCTGCCGCGGCATCCAGGAGCTGAACGTCGCTTTTGGCGGCACGCTGGCGAAGGAGCCGGATGGCCTGCCCGAAGACCAGCGCCACGGCACGCTCGACGCGGACAATGAAGATGCGCGCTACCGGCTCCGGCAAAAGGTGACGCTGCGCAAAGGAGGTGTCCTGCAACA
This sequence comes from Bradyrhizobium shewense, assembly GCF_900094605.1. Classification (GTDB taxonomy): domain Bacteria; phylum Pseudomonadota; class Alphaproteobacteria; order Rhizobiales; family Xanthobacteraceae; genus Bradyrhizobium; species Bradyrhizobium shewense. The sequence goes on from NZ_FMAI01000014.1 coordinate 183,721, forward strand.
GATCTGCGGCGCAGACGCCGTCACAGTGAATTCGCTGCACAGCTTCCTAATCAAAGATCTCGCACCGGGGCTCATCGCGGAAGCCGTGGCGGAGGATGGCTCGATAGAGGCCGTCATCGTCGCGGGCGCCGGCGCCTTTGCGCTCGGCACGCTGTTTCACCCGGACTATTGGGCAAGCACAGATCATGCATCGGCGCGCATCCGCTCCGCCTTCGGAGATGCGGTTCGCTTGCATGCAAAGGCGAAAAGGACAGCTTAGGGCCATGCACCGCTACCGCTTCGGTATCGAGGAGGAATACTTCCTGGTCAACCGCCAATCCGCAGCGCCGCGGTCCGAGCTGCCGAAGGCCTATATGACGGCGGCTCAGAAGCGCCTTGGCGAGCGACTGACCACCGAAATCCTGCAATCGCAGATCGAGGTCGCGACCCCGCCGCTGACCAATTCGGCCGATGCGTCGCGGCGCTGTTTCGTGCTCTGGTGAGGCACGTCGTGCATCATCCCGATCTGAATGCCAACCATTCGGCAGTGCATCGCGCGCTGATTGAAGAAAACCGCTGGCGCGCCCAGCGCTACGGAACCGATGGCACCTACATCGATTTGGTGTCGTTGGAGCCGGTCTCGTTCAGAAGCTGGCTAGACGCGGTGATCGCCCTGCTAGCGCCCGACATCGAACATCTCGGGGTCGAAGACGACATCCAGCATCTCAAGACCATCCCCAAGCGCGGTACCTCGGCGCATCTTCAGCTCGAATATTTCCGCGGCTTGAGGAAGTTCGGCCGCTCGCCGCGGGAAGCGATCGGCGACGTGACGAAATGGCTAAGGACTTCGACGGAGACCGGCAATTTCGCCGCGAGGAATGACGAGCCTAAGAAAGCCAGGGATCAACAGCCTTTCGCAACACTGGCGGCCTTTGGATCGAAACTGCCTCCGGGTGATATCGCGTTCAAGTGAAGGTCAAAGCGAGATCTATTCGACCAGGCACTGGCTCAAGACGTCGCGTCCAATGCAAACACGACCTCTTAACGATCCACCTCGCCAAACACGATGTCCAATGAGCCTAGAATCGCCGAGACATCGGCGAGCAAGTGCCCCTTGCAGAGAAAGTCCATCGCCTGGAGGTGGGCAAACCCCGGCGACCTGATCTTGCATTTGTAGGTCTTGTTGGTGCCATCCGAGACCAGGAACACTCCAAACTCGCCTTTGGGCGCTTCGACGGCTACGTAGATCTCGCCGGCAGGAACGTGAAATCCTTCCGTGTACAGCTTGAAATGATGAATGAGCGCTTCCATGGAGCGCTTCATCTCGCCGCGACGAGGCGGCGTGACCTTGTTGTCTTGTACGAGAACCGGGCCTCTTCCGTCCGGAGACCTCAGCTTCTCGATGCACTGCTTCATGATGCGGACTGACTGCCGCATCTCCTCCATTCGAATGAGATACCGGTCGTAGCAGTCTCCGTTCTTGCCAACCGGGATATCGAAGTCCATTTCCGCATAGCAGTCATAGGGCTGCGCCTTCCGCAGGTCCCAGGCCGCACCGGACCCGCGCACCATAACGCCCGAGAAGCCCCAGGCCAGGCTTGCTCGAGGGTGACCCTGCCGATATCCACGTTGCGGCCCCTGAAGATTCGGGTTCGGCGAAAGCAGCCGATCCAGATCGTCCACCATACGCAGGAACGGATCGCACCAGGCCTCAATGTCGTCGATCAGCTTCGGGGGACCCCGATCGCGGCTAGGGTGAAGGTTTGCAATGTCGTGGACAGAAAGCGTGATGGCCGAACAGTCTCCGAGCCTCAGAAACTTCACCATCAATTTTGGCCCACAGCATCCCGCCGCTCACGGCGTGCTCCGGCTCGTGCTCGAACTTGATGGCGAGGTGGTCACGCGGGTCGATCCGCATATCGGCCTGTTGCATCGGGGCACCGAGAAGCTGATCGAAGCCAAGACGTATCTCCAGGCGATCCCGTATTTCGACAGGCTCGACTATGTTGCTCCACTGACTCAGGAACACGCCTTCTGTCTTGCTATCGGCGCCTGGCCGCGTTTAGAGTGCATGCAACGCTTAGCTATAATCGCATTCTTATTTGCTTTAGCAGTGATGTTCGCTCGATTCGCTGGGGATGACGACAAGCACACGGCTCATCACAAACAAACGGACACAACCGTGGGCCAGGCTCACTAATCCGACGTGTTGGCCCAGTGGCACACACTCTGCGCCTGCGAACTATTGGGGCTCGCTAAATCCACCTCTGACGGATCAAACCGCTTGGGCCGCTCGATTAGAAATGCCAAGAGCTTAGCACCGGCATGACCGGCAGCGAAGAGCGTAGAAATCCGATGTACATGGCGACGTCCCTTTGGTTGTCGCTCAACTTGGAACAAGCTTTCCGCATCTTCGAATCTCCGTTGTGCCGCCAAGATCTTGGCGCGTACGGCCGTTCCTACGCTTCATTAAAAAAAGGCTCCCGGTCTTGGACCGAGAGCCTTTCCTGCCACGAGGGGTACATCCGCCCCCACGTGCCGTAACCAATGTCCTCACTTCCCAGGTAAGCCCGCAAAGACCCGTTCACTTCAGTGATTGAGCCTCTGTGCCGAAGCCGCGTGAGGGCTAACCTTGCTCGCGTAGATGCTGCTCGAGGTCGATCGCTCGATCTGCATTGTAGGCGCGCTTCAGCAACGAGTTGCGTTCCTCTCCTGGAGGCTGGTGGTCTGCCTGTTGTCGTAAGTTCATCGCGAACTGCGCCAGCCGCGCTTCGAGAGAGTCTGTTTGCTTGAATCGTCTCCTGCGCTTGATCAACGGTGACCTCCCTTTGAACGTTCGGGAGTTATATCTCCGGCCAGATGCAAGCTGCAGGAACATAAGTTAATCACGCGCCAAGTATTTCTGGCCGCCCACATCAAATGATACGGGGCGCGGGGTGGCTGGGATACTAGAGTCAACGACCGACATATTCCACCACTCATGGAAGATGATCAGCAAAGCAACCATTCCGCCAACCGAGGTGGATCGTTTCATCGCAGTCCAAGCCGCAACAAAGACAAACCCCATCATCCAGAAATGCCTCCGAACGGCAACGTGGGTGGCTGATGGTCACGTGCTTGGCCCCGCCACGGCAGCCATCTGGCTCGCTTCACGGGTCGGTGGACGGCGTCGGCGCACGACAGCCAGTGACAGTGGCGGCAGCGATCGCAGTTCCGAAAGTCATCAAGAGCATGGTCGACCGGCAACAGCCTGACCGTTGCGGGGTGGGTCGCGATCGACGAGGCGTCGGCATCTCTGGTAAGCCGCACAATTCGTTTCTCTCCGGTCACAGCGTGCATCTTGGAGCCGTTGTCGGAGCCTTGGCTTGGGCCAAACCCAGGAGAAGAACGTACATCTATGCGGTCGGTGGAGTGCTCGCCGCGACCAGAATAGCCGTCCTGGCACATTGGCCGACGGACGTCCTGCCGGATGGGCACTAGGTGCCGCGATCGAGAAAGTCAATCCGGCAACTAACCGTCTAATCAGGTCGGTCTCCTGAACGCAAAAGCGAATTCAGTGCACGGGCAGAAGCGACTTGGCTTCTTCGCGCAGCCGCTCCGCTTCGGCGGTCAGACGTATCTCCAGCGGGTCCGTTTGCTTCATTCGACTCCGCGTCAACATGGAGCGTTCTCCCTGATCACTGGGTCGGAGCGCTTCGTTGCGTTCGCACCAATTGAGGCCATCGCACGTAGCGATGGTTCTAGGACGTTCCAGAAGCGCAGCGGTTGCAGGCCAGGCGCATCCATGGTCGCGGCATAACCTAGGTTAAGTTAGTCGGTGACTAAATTTACTAATTTAGGAACATCGTGTGACCGCCTGAATTGCCGCGAATGGACAAACAATCGCCGACTGCAGAAAGCGTGCGAGATCCAGGCCGCCCTCAGCTCCTCACCCGCAACGCGAACTGCATTGCTGGAAATGGCGGACGAGTATCGCAAGCGAGCCGAATGCAACGCGTTTCAAGGGCCCGAGCCGGGCAATCCCGCGCGCGCCCAGGGTCTCGGTCAAACCTGCCGTGCCGCCCTTATCAGCTGAACCGATAGAGTTGCAAATAGCTCGGCGAGAACAAGGCCGCTGCCTTGAGCGCGTCGGGATCATTAACGGTCAGGGTCCGATCGCGCAGCACGATCAGGCCGGACGCACGCAGCTCCTGCACGGTCCGGTTAAGGTGCACCACCGACAGGCCGGTAGCGTCCGCAAGGTCCATCTGCGTGACTGGCATGACGCAGGAATTGCCGTCGACCAACCCGACGGGACGAAGCCGCTCGAATATCTCGCAAAACAGATGCGCCACGCGCTCTAGGGCCGTGCGGCGACCAAGGTTGATGGCCCATTCGCGCTGGACGGCGTTGTTGACGAGGGTCTCGCACCAGAGCGCCTCGGCGAGCGATCGATCGCCCCTCGTCAGACTCTCGAAACGCGCGCGCTTGATCTCGGCGTAGACCACCGGCGTCATCGTCGCGATGGAATGATCCATCACGGGGAGCAAGAACGCGTGCGAGTCGCAGCTCTCGCCGGGAAAGATGAAATTGACGATCTGGCGCCGGCCGTCCTCGAGCGTCTTATAGCGGCAAAGCCAGCCCGATAGCACAACCCGGACGCTATCGACGGGATCGCCCTCTGAGATCAAGTCTTCGCTCGCCCCGGCACGCTGGAGACCGTCGAGCATCGCATATTCCAGCGACGCACGCGCCTCCGCAGACAACGGCCTGAGCGCGTTCATCCGGCGAATGACCGGCTCCACCAGGCTGCGATCGGAGGTCGACAAGGGCATCAGCCAGCCACTGCCGGTGTGTGGAACGTGCGCTTGCTCAGCGGAATAACGATCGTGCATAGCAGCCCCGCGGGGTCGAATGCCAGGGAGGTCTGCCCCTTGAACTCGAACGCCAGCGTGCGCTCCAGAAGCTCCGTGCCGAAGCCCTTTCGCGGCGGCGGCTTGGCCTGTGGCCCGCCGCGCTCGCGCCATTCGAACACCAGCTCCGCGGGCTCCGTGCTTTCGTCGAGACGCCAGCTGATTTCAATACGCCCGCTCGGCTGGCTCAAGGCGCCGTATTTCAGCGCGTTGGTCGCGAGTTCGTGGATCGCGAGCGCAAATGTTTCCGCGGCCTTGGGCTGGAAGCGCACCTTGGAGCCGGAGACCCGCACCTCCTCGCCTTCGCGGGCGTTGTAGGCCGTGAGCTCCTCGACCACTAGATATTCGAGGTCGACACCGCCTTCCGGATCGCGTGTCACCAGCGCCTGGGTGCGGGCAAACGCGTTCAGCCGTCCGTCGAGATGGGCGGCGTATTCCTCGACGGTTTTGCTCGATTCCGCCGAGCGGCGGGCGATCGACCGCACCACACCGAGCGTGTTGCGGACGCGATGCTGAAGCTCGGCCAGCAGCAGGCGCTGCCGCTCCTCGGCGCGGGTGATCGCAGTGACGTCGATGAAGGTGATGACGACGCCGGCGATGAAATTGTCGATGCTGCGATAGGGCAGGATGCGCACGATATAGCGTGTGCCGCTGTCAGGCGCGCTCAACTCGCGCTCGACGCTCGCGAGTGTGCGCAGCACGCGGCGGACGTCCTCATAGAGCTCTTCGATGGGAACGCGGGCCTTGATGTGAGCAATGGGGCGGCCGGTATCGGTTTCGACCAGATGCAGAATCTGGGTAATCGCCGGCGTGAAGTTCATCACGCGCAGATCATTATCGAGAAAGACGGTCGCGATCTGCGTACTCTCGAGGAAGTTCTTGAGATCGCTGGTGGCGCGCGTCAATTCCTGGACGCGATGCGCCAGCTCGCCGTTGACGGTGGTCAGCTCCTCGTTGACCGACTGCAATTCTTCACGCGAGGTTTCGAGCTCCTCGTTGGCCGATTGCAGCTCCTCGTTCAGCGACTGATATTCCTCGTTGGAGGATTTCAGCTCCTCGTTGGTGCTCTCGAGCTCCTCGATGGTGGCCTGGAGGTGCTCGCGCGTGGCGCGCAACTCGCTTTCGAGACGCTCGACATGTTCGGTGCGCACCAGGGAATTGGGATTGCTCTGGTCGGCCTCGATGGTGCGGACCGGACCGTCCTTGAACAGCACAACGAAGTTGCGATGACCGCCTGCGCCCTCCTGGATCGGCTCGACGGTGATGTCGACGAGGACGCGGTGGCCGTTGACCCCGAGCTGCACCTGCTCGGCATGAGCCGGCTCGCTGGCTTCCGCGGCACGGCTGAGCGCGGTGCGCAATTCAAGCCGGAGATCGCGGTGCACGAGCTGAAGCAGGTCGAGCGTGGCGGCTCCGGCCGTCGGCTCGATGTAGCGGCCGGTCCGCCCGGAGAAGTGCAGGATCTGGAAATTGTCGTCGGTGATGACATAGGCGGGTGCGTAGCGCTCCGCGATGCGCTGCGCGCGACGTTCCAGCCCGACGTCGGGACCGAAGGAGCGCACCGTCGGCACCTCGACCGGCACCCTGCCCGCTGCGGTCGTGATCGGAAATTCCGGGGGAAGCCGCGTTCCGGACTCCAGCTTCTTGAAGATGCGGGCGCGGCGGTCGATCGGCGCGAACAGTTTCGGATGCCGCGTCACGTTCTCGGAATTTCCGAGAAACAGATATCGCTCCGGCAGCAGCGCGAAATGGAATAGCGGGATCACCCGGTTCTGCAATTCACCATTGAGGTAGATCAGCAGATTGCGGCAGGAGACGAGATCGAGCTTGGAAAACGGCGCGTCCTTGATGACGTTGTGCTGCGAGAAGATGCACATTTCGCGCAGCTCCTTGACCACGCAGTAAGTGTCGCCCTCGCGCACGAACCAGCGCGCCAGGCGCTCGCTGGTCATGTCGGCCTCGATATTGGTGCGATAGCGCCCGACGCGGGCGGCCGCGAGCGCCCGTCCGTCGATGTCGGTGGCGAAGATCTGAACCTGCGGGGCCGAATCCATCCGCGCCATGTGCTCGCGCAGGAGAATGCCGATCGAATAGGCCTCCTCGCCGGTGGCGCAGCCGAGCACCCAGACCCGCACCTGCTGGCCCGCGCTCTTGCCGTCGAATATCTTCGGGACGATCTGGCTTTCCAGCACCTCGAATTCGCGCTTGTCGCGAAAGAACTCGGTGACGCCGATCAGGAGATCGTTGAAGAGATGCTGCGCTTCGTCCTTGTCGTTGCGCAGGAAATCGACATAAGCGGGAATGTCGTCGATCTGAACCACCTGCATGCGCCGCTGCACGCGGCGCAGGAAGGTATTCTGCTTGTAGCCGTGGAAGTCATTGCCGGTCTTGTTGCGCAGGATGTCGGCGATGCGCGACAGCGAGGCCGCGGCCGCGGCCAGAACCTCGTCGAAGCCTTGCTTCTCCTCCAGGCGCCTGAGATGGCGGGCGTAGACTTGGATGTGCTCGGGGATCTCCTCCGGCGGCAGCACGTAGTCGGCGATGGACGCAGGCGTGTTGCCGTCGATCAGATGCTCGGCTTCTTTCTGGCTCCCGACCCTTTCGGCGATGGCCAGACCACCATGATCTTTCAGCGTCGCGGTGCCGAGCGTGCCGTCACCGCCGGTGCCGGCGAGCAGGACGCCGATGGATTGCTCGGCGCGCTCCTCCGCGAGCGACACCAGGAAGCTGTCGATCGTGGCGCGCTCGCCCGGGGCCTGCTCGGCCTTGCGGATCGCGAATCGGTCGCCCTGAATGGTGGTGATCATCGCCGGCGGGCACAGATAGATGGTGCCGCCCTCAACCGCATGGCCATCGACAATCTCTGCGATCTTGCCGCCGTTGGAATTTCGCACGGCCTCGTGCAGCCGCGGCCCGTCGAAGGCCTCGTGATGCTGAAGCGCCAGCACGATGGCCTGATCCACCCCGACGGTCAGTTTGGCGAAGAAGCGCTCGATGCTGTCCAGTGCACCAGGGGAAGCCCCCACGCCGATAATCAGCGGGGCTTTGATCTGGCGCTCTCCATCGACCGGCTGGCCGCCGACTTCATTCATGGCTCTGGTAGCTTTCGTTCACTGGCTGGGACCGACGGGCGCCCAGTCCCCGGAAATAGCAGAAATCGATATTACCCCAACAGGGTAAAGGCAGAAATGTCCCAAAAGGCCTGTCTTTTCGGTCCGAGCGATGTCCGTGCCGGCGAAAAGGTCCATACTTCGTACCGGGCGCAGGAACCGGCGATGCAAATATCGGAAGAGCTCGCGGCCCTGATCAGGCGTGCCGAGGACGCCACCGCAACCGCGTGCCGGCTGGTTGACGAAAATGAGCGCTGGCGCCGCACGGCAAAGCAGCAGCTCGAATTCCTGTTCAAGCTGAGCGCGGAGTTTCGCAGGTCGATGATCGGGCGCTCTTCGGCTAGCCCAACCCCACCTCCTGCCGGAGATACCTGACGCGCTGTTCGATCAAGGTGCGGTGGCGCTCCCATTCGATCAGGGTCTGCTTAAGCAGCTCAACGAACCGCTCGGCCTGGCGCACATCGTGGCCGCCGGCCATAAGCTCGCGCACCCGATCCTCCTGATCGCGGATGCGCTGCCAACCCTCCTCGATATCCCGATCGGCCTTCACCAGGAGATTCTGCTCAGCGTCGAGCTGAGCGGTCCGTTCGGCGAGGGAGATGGCCATGGTGGCGCGCCTTCAAGCCTCCCGCTTGCGAACCGGAGGATCGAGCGACTGTAGCACGACGCGCCGGATCATGTCGGCATATTCCCGGTACTCGGCCGCGCGCGCCTCGTACATCTCGGCGACCGCAAGCCGGCCGCTGCGGCGGCCATCGGAGGCCATACGGTGCACCAGTTCCGCCCGCTCCTCGATGATGCGCAGCGCGACCCGCAAGGCCTCATCCACCCGCCCCTCCTGCTCCTTGGCGAGCGCATCGGCCGTATAGGCGTGGCCCACCTGGCAGCGGAAACGCAGCGGACGCGATTCTTTGACCTCGGACATGACGCCGCCGCAGGCCGGGCAAGTCAGCGCAACGGGGTCGGCCATCACAGAGAGATTATCGGTGCCGATCCGGTCGCCGGCTGCGATCTCGACCTCGAGCCTGATCTCGGGCGGAATCGGCAAAGCCGCTCCGGCCTTCTCCCTGACGAGATCGGACAAGACGTCACCCATACCAGCGCCGGGCACGCAGAGATCGATGGTGGTTGCCTCCATGGCGCGCTTGGGCATTTCGTCGGAAATGGCGTCCGCGGGGTCCTGGACCACCGCCATTCCGCCGCAGCGTTTGATGGCGTTGAGGCCCGCCGCGCCGTCGGACAATAGGCCGCTCAGGAGCACGCCGATCACGCGAGGCCCGTGATGGAGAGCCGCCGATCGGAACAGGGCGTCGATCGCCGGCCGGGCCATGTTCTCACGTGGCCCGCGCCCCAGGAAAATGCGATCCTCGGCAAGCAGGAGATGATGGTCCGGCACACCCAGATAGACTTGGCCGGGCTCGATCTTCATGCCGTTCTCGGCTTGGCGTACTGGAAGCGGTCCGGCACTGCTGGCAACGGTCGAGAGGATGCCGATCCCCTGCGCCGGAATGTGCAGGACGACGAAGATGGCGGCCGGCAGATCCGCGGGCAGACGGCCCAGAATCTGCTTCAAGGGTTGGGTGGCACCGGCCGAGCCTCCGATAACGATGATATCGCGGTTGCTCATGGAACCCGCCTTCGGTTGTATCGTTTGCACCAAGGCGCCCTCTGGCCTTATGTTCCAAAATGGTGAGGAGGGAGCGCCGGAGGGATCATGTCCGTCTCGCCCACACTGTCACGTCAACGCGCGCCGCTGATGGGTCGCCGTATCCTCGTGGTCGAGGACGAATATTTTCTCGCCGATGACATCGGCAACGCGATGCGCACGCTCGGCGCGGAGATCGCCGGTCCGGTCGGCCACATCGAGGATGCGGTCGAGATGCTGCACAACGGCGGCGTTCTCGACGCCGCGGTGCTGGACGTGAACATCCGCGCCAAGCCGATCTTTCCGATCGCCCGGGAGCTCAGGGCACGCCACGTGCCCTTCGTGTTCACCACGGGCTACGACAGGATCAGCATCGAGCCGGAATTCCAGGACGTGCCGATCTGGGAGAAGCCGATCGACATCGTGGCCATGGCGCAGAACCTTGCAAGCCTCGTCGGTGGTCAACCGGGAAGATGCGACGCAGCGTCACCGCCACCGTTTCTTGCAAACGAGAGTGCCGTTCGATGATCTACGCACCCCATGCCAACATCGACAAGCAAACTGCTCAGCCATTCGTACGAGCTGGTTCGCGAGGCCATGGCGCTGCTGCGCAGGAGTGGCCATCTCGAACTGCGCCTACGCGACGAGCTGGGGCAGAACGCCGCACCCCGCCGCACCGCGCCACTGGGTGCGACCGCTGATTTGCTGGTTCGCAGACGATCGACGATCAAAACAGATGCGCGAAGGCGAGCCAGGCGGTCACCGCCAGGCACAACACAACCGCGGCGTAAGGTAGCGCGACGCGCAAGACGGCAAGCCTGTCCGCGTCAGCTCATCATCATCCAGGTAAATGCCGCCACCATCACGAGAAAACCCGTAATCGCGGTCGCGACAAAGGCCTGTTCGATGCGATCCATCGCCAGGGGCCGCCGCGCATTAGGCTATGTGAATCGGCCTTCCTCCTTCTGTCGGTCTGCCCGTTCAGCCCGCGGAGCGCCGCGAATGTTGATGCAGAATATCAGCTTGCCGGCCTCGTCGGTCACCTCTAGCGACCATTCTTGCCCGGGGCGAAATCTCCCGTCGATGTCCTTCAAGACTTCAGCAGCAAAGACCGTGGCGTCATGCCACGCCGCTTCGTCGTCGGGCAAATCCTCTCCTGTGTCATCGGTGCTCGGCTCTGCGCTATGAATGTTGAAAAAGTATCTTGGCATTGCCGATTTAACACAGGTTAGTCGTCGCTGTTCCTAACCGGCTACTCTGCTGCGTCTTGGACCGTGCGAATTTGCTCGGCCCGGCGGGCGAGTTCCTCGTAGGTCTTGGCGACATTGCGTAAGCTTTTCCTCGTCTCAGGATGCTCGCAATTGTCCGCCTTGGTTCGAAACTCCTCCGCTCGCATCTGCCAGTAGCGCGGCGGGTGCATGCGCTCGATACCCATGACGCCAATCCCCTGAATTGGTCCGTTCATGTCGATTAATGTACATTCAGTCCAACTGTTCCGCCTTCCCATCTAAGAACCGTTAGGTCGCTCCTCAGCCTTCGGGTGCATCGCCAATTTTTGGGCCGCGTATTGCTCAGCCAGATTATCGAGGGCTGCGGTGGTGAGCTTGTCGCCTACCCGGTCCGCAATCCTTCGGTACTGCTGGAGCTTCTCGACCAGCTGAGCGCACCTTGCGCACATAGCTGTTGCCTTCATCGATCAGGCTTCATCGATCAGGCAGCAATGTATCATAGGTTAATAAGTTCCCTAAGCGTTTAGGCCACCTGCCGAATTCAACTCGGCCATTGAGGCTGCACCGGCCACCAGAGAGCCCGCGCCTGCGTCGCCTATGGGTCCCATTAGCGGACGCTAGCCGCCTAGGTTGTGCCGTCCAATTCTCGAAGGATCTGATCACGGTGCGCAACGAATTGCATTTGTGTGGATAGAAACGTTTCCAGCACCGCGCGAGCTAAGTTCGTTTCATGCCCGTGCCGTTCGAGCACTTCGATACGCTCTTCTTGGTCGGTAATATTCTGCTCGCCGCTCAATAGATGGCGCTCTGCTTCCTCTAGATGTTGGAGTTGGCGGGACCGATCCATTGCTTTTCTCCCGTCAGGCGGGAGCGCAAATCGGTCTCTCAGCCACCGGCGCCTTTGCAGAGCCTCGGTCCGATGATGAGAGGATGGTGGGCGTCCTCTGGAGCCTTTGCAAGGGCTATTTCTTAGGACCCTCTGCGCCCCACCGCATCAGAGGCGTATTGCTCGAACGACGGTCGCGGTCGTGCATAACGGGATAGCTCGCGAGCCGTCTGCTCTCATCAAGGATACGGAGCGACCGCTGTATAGCCTCCCGAGAATTAGCGATCATCGCGATGTCCATTGGTGTTGTTGTAAATACTCGAGGTATTTCGACGATTGGCGGTGGGAGCTCTCTATTGGGCATGGATCTCAATCCGTGCAGAAGGTTGCACGACCACCAATTTTAAGGGACGGCCGAACCTAAATTCAAAATCTGATGACATCATCGGGACGAACGGGGCAGTGCCGTTGTCGAATTGCGGGAAATTCGGTCTTCTGACCTGATCATTCGTGAGCTAGTGCCTGAGGTCAGCTCCGGGTCAAAAGGGGACCATCGGCATTTCCCTCCCCTCGTCTGCTTCGCAGCGAGAAGCGGACCTCAACGTTGCACGGACCTCAGAGCCCTGCCGCTGACTGATAAGGTTTTCGTGCGACTGATAAGCTTTGCGACCAAACCTTATCAGTCCGGGCAAAACGGCCCTCTGCAGCAGCCTCCTGAGATTGTCAGAAGCCCGCTGGATGGATGGCGGCGGCCCGCTTCGCCCAAAGCAGGTCCGGCTTCTGAGCATCTCGCTGTCGGCGCTGCAGCGTGTCGACGACGCAGAACCGCAGCTGGTGCCGCCGATGTAAACCTCTACCTGTGGTAATAGACTCTCTGGCCGTTGGCGGGGAGAGAAGGATGAAGCTCAACGAAGTGGAAATAAAAGAGCGGGTCCCGGCCGAGGCTCGCGTGTCCTTGAGGGCCACCTTATCATGGAAGAAGCGTTAAATGAGTTTCTTGAGGAAGCGCTTTTCAACCCTGAGCAGGTGAAGCTAGACCGAACGAATTTTCACGTGAAAGGCAACTTCGCGGTCTCTCTGGCGGCTACCTGGACATTCCTACGTCGCTTGACTTGTACTCAATCTCTTTCAATCGGATTTCTGATCCGATCGTGTGAGAGCCGCGTATAGTAATCGTGCATCGTGGACTGCAATGAGCGCAAGGTGCCGATGATGGTCGCCGCCCCTGCGCGCAACGCGTTGCGCTCATGTGTCTCGAAGGCACGGAGCCCACGGCTCAGGGCCGCCTTGATGTTCGCCATCAAGGCCGTGTCCGCCGCCTGGAGGCTCAATAGATGTTGGTGCCAACGCTCCAGCGCGGCACCGGCGAGTCCGGAGTTGCGTCGTTGCAGCTCCTCGGTCCAGGCCAGGGCTTGCCTGGTGTTTGGGTTGTCCCGAAGCTTCGTCAGCTCACGCTCCAGCCACTGGATGTCGGCGCGCGGGTCGCAGGCGCTTGCTGTGTGCCGCCAGAGTTTGCCGAGTTCTTCCGACAAATATTCGAGCGTCATGTGCAGGAAGCGGTGGTGCGCCTGAATCTGGAACTGCAGCTTGTACGACGAATTCAGCGGGTCGTCGCCCGACTCGCGTTGTACCAGAACTTCGTCCTTGAGCGATACTTCCACCCGATATGCATTCTCGATCTCGACGAACAGATAGACGAACCGCACCCATTTGCGGAACAACACCGACAGCGGCACGAATTGCATGCCGTCGTCGCCCACCGTCACGGTCCATTCCATGCCGAAGTCTAATCGGCGCATCACCCCGATCTCGAACATCGCCAGCATCGAATCGATCTCCGGATTTCGATGGTGCTCGATCTTCCGGTAGGCGTTGGTGGCGTCGAGGCCGGCATAGGATTGGATCAGCTTGGCGCCGCCGGGATGCATATGTGCAAAACGCGTCAGATCGTAGACACGCCCTCCGATCGCCTGCCAAAGACCGACTTGCGGCGTGTTCTGCAGCATCAGCTGGGATATTTCGATGCGCCGGCTCAGCGAGGCTGTGCTGCCGGTATAGGTCGAGAACACGTCCTGCATGTAGCGATCGGCGCCGATCATCCGATAGACGGCCTGATAGCCGTCCTCGATCGCCGCTTCCGGCGAGTTGCCCCGCCCGAGCAATTCCACCAGGCCCTCGAGCACAGCCCCGGCGAACGTTGCGCGACCGCAGACGTAAATCGATGCGCCTTCTCCGCCCTCCTCCCGGTCACGAAGCAGCTCCACCAATCGGCTTGCGACCGCCGGCTCGCGAATGAGCTCGTCGACCCGGCAGGCTTTGCCCGGCGCCATCCGTAACATCCCGGTTTCGGGGTCAAATACGGGACGCACCGGTTGCCGCGACACCGCGACCATCAGCTCCAATTCTCCCGCGGCCTGAAGCAATTCGAGTTCGTCGCGATAAGGAATCGACTCCACGTCGCGCACCGACAAAATCAGGATGTTGCGGCCCGATGCAGACCGTGCGCGCGCTTGCAGGAAGCCGCGGAACGGCGCGATGCCGGTGCCGGCCGCAAACATCACGATTGGCGTCGATGGATCGCGCGGCAGCGAGAAACGGGGCGGGTGCATGACACGCACGACGACGCCACGACTCTGATCGCCTTGAGCATCGCACAGGAAGCTGGATGCCGTTCCGCGGCGCTGACCGCCGGGGCTCGTTCGCGACGTCTCGCTCTGATAGGTTAGATGGCCGACGGTGAGCTCGATCTCCTCGACCGGCGCGGTCCTGTCGACCGGCGCCGACGATATCGAATACAGCCGCGGCGCCATCGGCGGGACGATTTGACAAATGTGGTGCGGCTCTCCCGGAAGCGCAGCAAGCAAACGCTCGGCCTCGAATCCTCCGGTCTTGAGCTTTTCCAACAGTTCCCACAGCTCCCATTGGTCTTCCATGCGGTCGTCTATCAGACGACGCAGATGCTCGCTGTGCGTCAAGGCATAAAGCCGTCTTGCGACCTCTCGCGTCACGGGACGTACCTGTCCGAAAGTCAGCAATTCCGACAAACGCACGGTGTGGGACCCATCATGCCACTCAGGCCTTGCCGCTGCGGCGCGCCAGCTTTGCGTGAGAGTGACGGGCTCATGACCGTCGGCATTGAGCGCCGCCAGCGTTCGCTGCACCAGATCCGCCGGATTTTCGGGCAGGACCGCGAGACGATCGCCCGGCTCGTAGCGCATCCCCATGCCCTTGACGTCGAAAACGATACGACGCATTATCGCGGGCTCGATACCGACGTTCGATACCGATTTGATGCGCGCGAAGGACGCGTGGGATGGATATTGCCGAGCCCGCTCGATCCGCGAATTTTCGAACGAAGTGTCCACGACGTCCCAGGCGCGGTCCTTGAACATCCCCGAAAAGCCCGTGACCGTCGAGCTACGGCCGGTCTTGAAGGCGGCATCCATGAATGTGAAGGCCTTGGTCCGGTGCCGCGCCAGCAGGCCGTGGCCCCCCTGATATGCGTCGCGGGTCTCGTTGAACAATCCCTGCAATTCGCGGTCGCCGCTCTCCCTGACGTAATCGGCCACCGAGACCTGGCGCACCGCGACGATGAACTGTTTCCAGTGCAACGGAAACGCGTTGCGAAGCATCAGCGCCTCGCCGCCCAACTGGGTCTTGTAGTCATGCCGCTCGAGGAATTCGTCCATCACATGGAAAAACGGCGTCTCGACGCCGGTCGCATTGTGCACGCCGGCCCTGAGCGGCAATGGAAGCGTGGCGAACATCTTGGTCCACACCACCGGATCGACATGGAAGTCGCCGCAGTGCCGGTTGGGGTTCGCCTTGAGCAACGACGCAAAGGTAAGATGATTGAGCGTGTCGCTCATCAGGGCGAGTTCGGTCTTGAGCGCGCTGCTGTTTCCTCCAGCCACCGCCTCTTGCGCGCGCACCACGGCGCCGACCAGCGGCGTGCTCTGGGCCAGCATCTCCAGCACGACAAGCATGAAGACCTCGACGCCGGGATTGTTCCAGATCGAGGTCAGCAGTTTCATGTTCTCGACCCGCATCGGCGCGGGCGCGGAGGGATCGATCAGCCGCCAGTTGTGGAACATGTAGTCGGTGGTCGACATGGTCCAACGCGGCTTGTCTAGGCGCCAGGCGATCGTGCTCCAGGGCTGCGCGAGCGCGTCAGGGAGCTGCGCGGGCGCCGGCACTTCGATATTGTAATAGGCTTGAGCGAGCAAACCGACCACGGACGAGGCGCGCAACAGATACCGGTCGGGCAAGACGCCGGGCGACGCATCCAGAAGCGGCAATCTGTCCAACGTTCGTCGCACGATCATGCCATCGCATAGGGTCGGCAGCGACGCCGCCGCATCGGTCCACGCATTGAATGGCGCCGGCAAATCCAGGACAGGCGGAGTGATGCTGACGAAGCCATGTGACTCCGACAGCGCCCCGAGATTGACGTGACCCAAGGCAGCGTTGGTGACTTCCGCCTGCCGCAGGACCAGTCTGGCCGGAACGCTCATACGAGCGAGTTCCCGACGTCGAGCGACACGCTGTGCAGTCGCCCCACCACCGTCTCCAGGATTGTGGCTCGCGTCACCAGGCCGAGCAGTCGACCGTCCCGCACCACGGGCAGCGAGTGAATGTTGGTTTGCACCAGCGTAACAGCCACCTTCGCGACGTGATCGTCGGGGTCCACGATGATCGGCTCGGTGATCATCAGCGGTGCCATTGGTTGCCGCGACAGTCCGCGCCCCATCTTCAGGACCAGCGCGAGGGCCTGCTCCAGCGAGCCGCCCTCGGCCAGAATGTCGTCAATCTTCGGCAAACAGGCGCGAAGGATGTCACCCGCCGAAATGACACCCATCAACTCCCCCTGCTCGTTGACGACCATCAGATCGCTCGCGCCGGAGAGAGCAACAATCTCAGCCGCCTGCTGCAAATTGGAGTCCATGCGAATGCGGGGAATCCGATTGGTCATGACCTCGCGAACTTTCATGCGGTCTCCGCGCCTCTTTGCTGGAAGCTACTTGCACCCGGCAATAGCGATGTCATGAAGCGGTCAGCGCTGTTTCGCCAACCTCTTGAGGCGAGCATCCTCCCGTTCCACGCCGGCACCGACGATGGCGTGGTTCACCATGACTCCCTCGAGAACCAGGGACAGCCGGCTCACCCCGTCGTTCCATGCCTCGGTCTGTTTGAGCGCTTGAAGCTTCGGCACATCGCCCTCGATCAAGACAAAGCCTGCCAGGCCGCCGCCGTGCGGCTCAAGCAACGTGCGGACGTATGAGGTAATCTGTCCGGAAGTCCTTAGCTCCTTGAGCCAGATGGCCAGCCGCTCCAGCAGTTCGAGCGCATCAGTTTCGCGATTCTGTATCGGCCGGCTCCATCCAAGAAAGATTGCTGCGTCGCTCATTTTGTTCCCCTGCAACTTGGCTACCCCCGATCGGTCGCGAGCGTAGCGTTCTATTGTGCTCATCTTGCCATCTGCCGATAAGTTGGACCTTGAAACCCGTTGATGTCGGTTCGTCGTGACACGCACAGATCGCTCATTCGAACTGACGACGTCGCGCCGACAAAGGAATTCCGCGCCTCACCACGCATACCGGACCACGCCCTTGCCGGCGTAGGAGCGCGTGACATTCGAGAACTCGCCCTCGAACGTCGCCGCGGCCGACCAGCCGTTGAGCCATGTCATGCCGGCCGACCCCGTCACCAGCGCGGCGTCCCCGGCCTGCCGTGCACCGTTTACGATGAAGCTCGCGCCCGGCAGCGTCTGGAACGTGGCGCCGATCGATCGGTCCGGATTGAAATCATGTGCCCAGGCGGCGCGACCGCGCAACGTGAAGATGCCGCTCTGCACCCCGAATGATTTGTCGGTGCGCAGGCCGACTTCGCCGCGGCTGTCGGTCACGCTCTTCGCGTTATAGGCGAGCGCAAACACGTTGCTGCCGACGATCGCCTGTTCGGCATAGGCCGGCAGCTCAAATGCGATGAACTGTCCGGCGGCGTAGGGGGTCCAGCCGAAACCCTGGCTTACAAACCGATAGCCGCCCTCGAGGCGGCCCGACCACGCATTGGCGCGGAACTGCGCACGGAGCCGATCGACACCGGCGACGGTAACCGTGCGATCGGTGGTGATGTCCTGCCATCCATACGCCAGCGCGCCGGTGATATAGGCCGGACCGGCGTTATGCCGGACGAACGCACCGGCCTGGAAAAGGTCGGATCTGCCGGAGCCAGATCCGTTGACGCTGAAACTGGTCCCGCCGCCGGCCAGCGCAAAGCCCGCCAGCGTATTCGCAGAGATGCGGTAGTCGGCGCCGACAGCGCCGGCCGCGAGGTTGCTGCGCGTGCTGTTCGATCCGGCAATCGTATCGCCCGCGGTGGTCTGCGATCCGCCAAAGCCCACGGCCCAGACGCTCCAGCGCTGCTCGAAGACGGTCGCGATCGGCGGCGCCTTGGCGTAGATCGCCGCATAGGCGTCGCGCGCGCCCTTCGAACGTGTCGCGCCGCGTGCCGCATCAGGGAGGCTCTCTTCCGCGTAGGCGTTCGGGCTGCCGCCACCGCTGATCGGCTCGCCCCGCCCTGCAACGAACGGATCGGTCATCACGCCCATGAACTGGTTCATGGCGTTGAAGGTGGTCTGCTGCGATCCGGTAGCGGTTTCGCCGGAGATTTGCGTCAGCCCCGCCGGCGTCAGCGCGCCGAACACCAGGGGGATGCGACCGGTGCTGTTGAAGAAATTGATCAGGGTGTTGCCGACCGCCTGTTGATTGCCGTTCAGGCCGCCGAAATTCGACGCAAAGACCAGCGACAGATCGAGATAGGCATGCGTCGCGTCATAGCTCAATGCCGTCTTGAAACCGTCCGGCAGGTTGGTGTTGACCGGCCCGCTGAACGGACCGTTGACATGGCCGGCGGTCAGGATCGTGTACTGCTTCGCGACATAGCTGCCGTTGGCGAACACGGCGTTGACAGTGGCGCCATTGAGCGTCGCCGTTCCCGTGATGTTCGCGAATGACGCCGCGCCCGGGTCGATTTGCACCAGATAGGTCGCCGCCGCCTGGAGAACGAGACTTCCCGTGACGGTCATCGAGGAGCCCGCGGCGCCGTTGCCCGGCGCAAAAATCCCACCGTTGACGGCGAGGTTCGCCGTGTTGCCGACACCGCTCAGGGTACCGCCCGCCATCGCATAGGCGCCCGTGATCGTGCCGTCGTTCACGGTCGAATTGGTGGTGATGGTTCCGAGATTGCTGATGGTCGCGCCCGCCGCATTGACCAGCGAGGTCGCGCTCAGCGTCCGGGTCGCGGCAACCACGATGCCGTTCGCATTGTTTGAATTGTTGGTCAGCGTCGTAATGCCGGTGAAATTGCCGCCGGTGACGTTCAATTGGGCGACGCCGCCGGTCACGAACGAGTTGTCGGTCGTGACGTTGCCACCGACATTGAATGTACCGTTGTTGACGGCTATACCGCCATTGATCGCGCCTCCATTGGCGTTGACGGTGGCAGTGCTGGCAAGGCCACCGCTGGTGGTGCCCTTGGTCTGCGTGTAGATGCCGGCGCCACTTACGCTAACGCCGGCCGAGACGATGTTGCTGTTGGTGACCGTGCCGCCCGACACCGCCACGCCGCCGATCGTGCCGGTGTTTGCAAACGTGCCAACCGTGTTCAACAGGCCCCCATTCAGCGCGCCGCTGTTGGTGCCGGTGCCCGCGTTGGTCACGAGACCGGAGACCGTGCCGGGCGCGTTGTTGTTGAAGGTGCCGCCGGCATTGTTGCTGATCGTGCCGGTCCAGGTCAGGCTGTTGTTGATTGTGCCGGTGCTGGAAACGACGTTGCCGATCCAGATGCCGTTGTTGGCAATGCCGGTCGCATTGCCGGCATTGCTGATGACGTTGCCCGTCCAGGTGCCGGTCGAGGCGTTCGTAATCGTGCCGGTGTTTGTCGCGACATCGGCATTGTAGCTGAGATTGTTGGTGACTGTGCCTGCGTTGTTCAACGCGTCGTTGATTTGGCCGTTGTTGGTGATGGTGCCGGTCGCATTGTTGGTGATGCCGCCCGCGATGGCGTTCAGGACGCCGCCGACATTGACCAGGATGACGCCGGAGTTGGTCAGAAGATGATCGATCTGATACGTACCTGCATTGTTGACCGTCAGATTCGATCCCTGCTGATTGGTGAAGGTGCTGTTGGTGATGTGCAGCGTGCCGACGTTGACTGTGGTGTCGCCATGATAGGTCAGCGAACCCGTCGCCCCCGACAGCGTCAGCGTGCCGGTGCCGTTCTTGACCAGATGCAGGGCGCCGGCTGCTGCAGCGCCTCCCGTCACGGCGGTGTCGGTGATGTTGCCTGCATAGCTCGTTGACGCGTTGCCGGCACCGTTCGTGGTAAGCGTCGCAGCCGCAGCGGCGCTATTGGTGACCGTGGCACCCGTATTGCCTGTCAACGAGCCGATGGTCTGGTTAAATCCCGCCAGATCCAGCGTGCCCGGCGAATTGACCGTGATCGCACTGGTCGATCCAAACACATTGGTTCCAGCGCCGGCCGCCAATGTACCGGCCGAGATGGTCCACGGCGTGGCTGTGCCCGGCGTGCCCGTGAGGGTCCAGGTACTGGTGCCGGTCTTGGCGAATATTCCGAAGCCCTGGTACTGGGCGCCGAGGCCCGACACATCGAACGATGCATTGGTCGACCCGCCAAGCCTGAACGTATCGGCAGAACTGAACGCGACCACCTTGCCTGTGATTGACGAGCCGAACCGGATTTCCAGAATGTTCGTGCCGCCCGTGAAGGTGATGGCGTTACCATCGGCGCCCACGAGACCCGCAGCACCCCCACCGCTGAGTCCGCCCGCGCCGCCGGCGCCCTTTCTGATCGTTCCGGCGTTGATGATCGTCAACCCGGCGCCCGTGATGCCTGCACCGCCGGCACCGCCATTACCGCTGCCGAACGAACCGCCGACGCCGCCGATGCCGCCATCGCCGCCCTGCACCGTTATACCGCTGCCGATGGCCAGTGTGGTCGACGCGCCACTGGTGACATCGAGGCCGATGCCGCCGGTGCCGGCTTCGCCGCCGCGAAATACGTTTGTTCCCATGCCGCCGTTGCCGCCGGCGCCACCGATGACGTTGACGTTGAGAGTGCCGAGTACGCCGGAAGTGGTGATCACGGCTCCGTAGCCGCCCGCGCCACCGCCGCCACCACCACCACCACCTGGCGCGCCGTCGAATCCGTCGGCTCCATTGCTGCCTGTGGACGCGCTCGCCGGGAGCCCGGCGCCCACATCAAAATAGCCGTGTGCGCCGCCTTGTCCGCCATTGCCGCCGTTGGTGTTGCCCGCACCGCCCAGTCCGCCGGTGACGCCAGCGCCGCCGCCACCACCGCCAGAGTTGTTCGTGGCATTCCCGCCAGTGCCACCCGCTCCGGTCGGATTATCCAGTCCCCCGACGCCGCCGGAGGGTGAGCCCTGACTGCCGGCCCCTCCATCCGCGCGTGCGGCATCCTCAAGAACAATGGCGGCGGCAAAAGTCAGCGGCACGATGAAGCATGCCGCTGCAGCCCGAGAGCGGAGACGGCTCGCGCGGACAATGCGACGCAGAAATGCGACAGAACAAGACAGCCAAAACTCCGCGCAGTCGAACAGAGGCGAATGAAACTCCCGTGCGCCTGGCGGCGCTGGTAGCGCATCGAGCTCACAAGCCGGGCGAAACCAATCGGGTTTCGCGGCAATCAGGGATCGGCGAAGTGAGATGGCCACCGCTATGATCCATCCTGACAGACGCTCACCATGTAGATGCTCAGCTCGTTCGTCTTGATCAGGTCGTAGGGATCGTCCACCCCTTGTTCGCGCAGCCATTTGATTTGGAGATCGTAAGCCGGGCGTTCGTAGGCGGCGGCACAGGGGAGGTCTATCTTGTTGAACCGCTGCACATGGTGCACCAGTTCATGCAGCAGGGCGCTCTTCTGCCGCAGATTATCCGGCTGCCATTCTCGCGGCAGGTAAATCGCGCCCTCCTCGATATTGTAGAGCGCTTGCAGCTCCAGCACGCCGTTGACCGAAGCGCCATATCGCACCGCCATCTCCGTTGGCGTCGCGAAGTGGATCGATGGGTGATCGGGAGCCGCCAGGCCCGTCTGGACGACGATCCATGCGATGTAGGCGGCGATCAAATTGTTCAATGTGTAACCTCATGCGCAATTTGCGCTCGTGTTCGCGCAGTACCCGACACCGTCTTCGCCTGCGCCAGTCAGTCGCCCCAGGCTGCGATGTCTACAGTGCGGCTACCGTGATCCGCCGCTGCACGCGCGATCAGAACGCCGCCAATCACGTGCGCGATGCCGAAGCCGATAAGGGCCAGAATCATCAAGTGTGTTCCGCTCAATCGCCTCATGTTTTTCTCTCTTTCACTGTTTGCTATCCGACGATCGTGCGTTTCCATGTCTGGCGATGAAATAGGCTCACTAAGACTGGTTTCGACTCGATCGGGGACAAGGTTCCGGTAGCGATGGATGACTTTGATTGCCTCGCGGCGACGGGATTCGTGAAGTGCAGCGAGGATCGTGGATGCGCTCACAGGCGTCGGGGACAGCACAGGAAAATCGGTATTCATGACCCTCTCCTGAAGTTTCACGAGATTGCCTGGGTAGGCGCGGTGACAGTTCGCCTGCCCGACACTATCGAACCTGCCGCCGCGCTTGCTGGCGTGTGTCACGTCGATGTTCATTGTTCGCTAGGGACGCGGCGAAACGTAATGTGAAATGAAATCATCGGACAACAGATAGGCCTGGTCGACTTGGGGTCGTTCGGTCGTTGCAGCGAATGCAATTACCAAAGCCAGCAACGAACCGTAGAACGCCACCACCCCGATCCTCCATGCCGTTACAATTCGGCGCTTCTCCTTGCGTGAGAGAACGTCATTTGATTGCAATTGTAGTTGCGCGATGTCGGTCAATGGGGCCTCCAGGCTGATGGCTAGTTTGAAATTGGAGTTCGATTAGTCGCCTCCGAACAGGAGGGGTGCGACGGGAGGCGCGGAGTGCGAGGCCGGGCTGGCCATCGGAGCGGCCAAAGAACTCAGCGCGACATCGACGCCGGTCATGGCCATGGCCAGAAAAATGACGGCCGCTAAAAGGTGATGCAGGCGCACAACGGCCTCTCCGGTGAAATTGCCCTGCGCCGATGCCTGTCGGCGTCTCGTCGCAATATGATTTGCGCCCCGGACGTCTTCCTGAGCGTTAGTTCTCCGTTATCGCTGCGTTAAAAGTGATTGCGACGTCGCCAATTTACGTCGGATGTATATTTAGGGGGTATCTCTGCCCAAGATTTGGAAGTGAAATGATAGCCCCGCCGTTGCGCCCAAAATTTAACCTTTCTGTTTTGGGGCGCTTCGTGCTGAACGGCCCGAACGGCGTCGTCAGCTTGCCGAACAAGAAACTGGCGGGCCTGCTGGCCTATCTGGGCTGCACAGCGCCTGTGGCTCAGCCCCGTGAGAGGCTTGCGACGCTGCTATGGGGCTCGCGCTTCGACGTGCAGGCCAGGCAGAACCTCCGCCAGGCACTTTTCAAGCTCCGCCAGATTCTCGGTCCCGATGCTCTCGAGAGCGGTGGCGAGTTCGTATCGCTGAATGCTGCGGTGGTCTGGTGTGATGCCGGACAGTTCGAGGCCCTGGTCCGGGAGGGCGGCCGTGATGCGTTGAGCGCGGCTGCGGATCTCTATCGAGGTCGCCTGATCGACGACGTCGGTGTCAGCGAAGAAGGCTGGAGCGATTGGCTGGCTTTCGAACGCGACCGATTTCAGGAATTGGCTCTGAGCGCGATGGTTGAGCTCGGCGAAAAAGAGCTGGCTGCCGGGCGCAACGACCACGCTTTGAAGGCTGGCCAACGTGCCAACGCCCTCAACAACATGCGCGAGGATGCACACCGGCTGATCGTGCAAGCTCTATCGGCAACCGGACGCAAAGCTGAAGCGCTGAAATACTATCAGGATGTCGTCGCGCTTTTGCAACGAGAGCTCGGCACGGAGCCGGATGCGGCAACCAGGCTGCTCGCCGCCGAACTTCGCAGCGCACAGCAGCCTGCGCAATCGCATCGTCCCACGGACGATACCGTCAGCCCGCTGCGGCAGCGACCCCCCCAGCCATCGATTGCGATGGCAACTCTGGTCGCGCGCGACGATGCATCTCCTGCAATGGCGGTAAGCCCAGGTGATCTCGAGCAGCGCCAGCTGACGATTCTGGTCTGCAAACTGGTTGATTCGCTTTCGGATCGGCTCGATGCGGAAGACGTCCACGATCTGATCGCCGTCTTCCACAAGATGGCCGCCGAGCTGGTGGCCCAGTTCGGCGGCTTCGTGGCGCATTACCAGGGTGACGGCGCGCTGGTGTATTTCGGTTATCCCGCCGCGCATGAGCATGACGCCGAACAAGCCGTGCGCGCCGGCCGTGCCCTCCTCGATGCGGCCGTCACATTGAAAAGCTCTTTCGGCGTGACGCTTCAGGCCAGCGCCGGAATAGCCTCCGGGCTCGTCGTTGTTGGCGAAAAAGCCACGGCCGGCGACAAGCGACAGCATGTTGCGATCGGCGATGCACCGAACCTGGCGGCGCGGCTGCAGGCGGCGGCTTCATCCGGTGAGGTCTTGATTGCAGACAGCACGCGACGTCTGGTCGGGCGGATGTTCGATTGCAGCGCATTCGGTGCCATCGGGGGCAATGGGCTGGCGGCGTGGAAGGTTGACGGCGAGAATGTCGCAGCCAGCCGGTTCGACGCCCGCCGGGGAACGGTGATGTCCCCCCTGATGGGCCGGCAGGAGGAGATCGAGCTGCTGTTGCGCCGTTGGGCTCAGGCTCAACTCGGTGAGGGTCGGGTCGTGCTGCTTTCGGGCGAGCCCGGCATCGGCAAGTCGCGAATTGCCGAAAGCCTGCTGCCCACGCGCGACGGCGAGCCATTTGCGCGCCTTCGCTTTTTCTGCTCGCCGCACTACACGCATAGCCCGCTCTACCCGCTCACTGCGCAGCTCGAGCGAGCCGCGGGCTTCGAACCGGGGAACAGCGACAGCGCTAAGTTCGACAAGCTGGAGGCCTTGCTCAAGCTAACCGCTAAAAATGTACCACGCGATGTGGCGCTCATTGCCGAGCTGTTGGCGCTTCCGGCCGACGAGCGGTATCCGGCGTTGGAAGTCAGCCCGCAGAAGAAGCGAGAGATGACTTTCACGGCGCTTCTCGACCAGCTCGACGGTGCCGCGACACGAAGCCCCATCCTGATCCTGTTCGAGGACATCCACTGGATTGATCCGACGTCGCTCGATCTGCTCGATCGACTGATTGCCCGCGCGGCTACCATGCCGGTGCTGTTGGTGGTCACGTTCCGGCCGGAATTCCAGCCGACCTGGGTCGACCAGCCGCATGTGACGATGCTGCCCTTGAGCCGCCTCGGCCGTCGCGACAGCGCCGGCATCATTGAGGGTATCACCAAGGGCAAGGCACTGCCCGAGGCTGTCGTCGAGCAGGTGCTTGCACGCGCCGACGGCGTGCCCCTGTTCATCGAGGAGCTGATGAGCGCTCTGCTGGAGAGCGGATTGTTGCGTGACACCACGGACGGCTACGCGCTCGACCGACCGCTGCCGCCTCTTGCAATACCATCGACGCTGCGGGCCTCTCTGGTGGCGCGCCTCGATCGCCTCACCTCGGTCAAGGGCGTGGCGCAGATCGGCGCCGCAATCGGACGCGAGTTCTCTCATGAACTGATCACCGCGGTGGCATCTTTGAGTCCGGAAGACCTCGACGAGGCGCTGCGACGGCTGACGGTCTCCGGCCTCGTCTCGCGGCGCGGAACGCCGCCGATCGCGACTTATGCCTTCAAGCACGCGCTCGTGCAGGACGCCGCCTACGCCACGATGCTCAAGAGCCGGCGGCGGCAGCTGCATGCAAACATCGCCAATGTGCTGGTCAAGCAGTTCCCGGTCATGACCGAAACCCTGCCCGAGGTTGTCGCCCACCATTTCACCGAGGCCGGCTTTGCGAGTGAGGCGATCGAGTATTGGCGCAAGGCGGCCCGGCTTGCGCATGTGCGATGGGCGCTCCGCGAGGCCGTCGAATTCTTCGAGCAGGCGCTCGGAGTTCTCACGACCCTGCCCGAGAGCCCGTCAACGCTGGAGCAAGGCTTCGATATCCGCCTCGAGTTGCGACAGGTGGTGGTCCAGCTTGGTGAATTCCGGCGGTCGCTGCTGCGTCTGCGCGAGGCCGAGGCTCTCGCCGAGCGGATGGACGACGATCGCCGGCGCGGCCGATTCTGCGCGGTCATGACCGGCATGCACGGTGGGCTCGGCGAGCTGGACGACGGGCTTACGTGCGGCACTCGCGCGCTTGAGATCGCCGGGCGCCTCGGGGACCTGAGGCTTCGCATCCTTGCCACGAGCTTTGTCGCGCAAGTGCATTTCTTCCGGGGCGAGCATGCGCGGGTCGTGGATCTGACCACCGACAATCTTTCCGTTCTGCCCGCCGGTTGGGGTATGGATAATTTCGGAATCGCGGCTCCGCCGTCGGTTTACGACCGAGGCTATTTGATCCTGAGCCTTGCGGAACTTGGCCGGTTCGAAGAAGCGACCGAACCTGCGGCCGAGGCGATCCGGCTCGTGGCATCGCCGCTGGGTGCATACGCTGCCGGCTGGGCTCACCTCAGCGATGGCACGGTTCACGTGCTACAAGGCGAGTGGGCGCAGGCACGCCCGGCGCTCGAGCACGCGATTGCGGCGATCAGGACGGGAGACCTCCCCCTCCTGCTTCCCTTATCGGTCGTCTTCTCCGCCTGGACCCTGGCGCAGCTCGGCGATGCGAGCGGGGCACTGAGCATGCTTCGGGAAGGTGAGCAACTTATCGAGCGTCAGGTCGCGGCCGGATACGTCGGCAATCTCGGATGGCTCTATCCTTGGCTGGGTCGAGCCGCGCTGTCGCTCGGTCGTCTCGACGACGCGCAGCGTCTCGGGGATTGCGCACTGGAGTCCTCGCCGCACCAACCCGGATTCGCGGCTCATGCGCTGCACCTGCTCGGCGAGGTCGCGATTCACCCTGACCGGTTTCATGCCGAGCGCGGCGAGAGGCATTTTCGCCAAGCGCTGGCACTTGCCGAACCGCGCGGCATGCGCCCGCTCGTCGCCCACTGCCAGTTCGGCCTCGGCAAGCTCTACCGGCGCAAGGGCACGCGTGAGCAGGCCAGGAAACACTTCGCCACCGCGACCACGCTGTACCGCGCAATGGACTTGCCGTTCTGGCTGGAGCAGGTCGAGTCCGAGATGGGGTAGCTGTCGCCGACTTAAGCGGCACGACTCAGGTGTCTCACCCAGCTGTTTCTCTGGGCCGTAGGTTTTGCGGGATGAAGCGGCTGAAAGAAGACCGTCTGAGCCAAAGCTTGATCAGGATAGGGAGCACCAGGACCGGGATGACGCTCGCGGCAACGTAACCCTCCGCAAGAGGTGGCAGACCAAAGCCTGCCGCTGCCCACACCAGGATGACATTACGGTTTCCGCTCACGAGGCCGATTGTCCCGGCGGTTTGCGATCCCAGTCTTGCGAATGTCAAAGTCGCGAGCCCGCACAGCCCGAAGTTGGTGACCACTGCCGCAGCGAACATCGCATCGAAGCGCAAGGCATTACTCATCCAGTGAGTCCGAATGCCCTGCGAGGTCGCCAGCCCGACGATGATGAGTCCGATGACGGCAACCCCGGTGGCAGCGCCTTGATCGGGCAAGACGGA
The DNA here is from genome assembly GCF_900094605.1 of Bradyrhizobium shewense. Lineage (GTDB taxonomy): Bacteria > Pseudomonadota > Alphaproteobacteria > Rhizobiales > Xanthobacteraceae > Bradyrhizobium > Bradyrhizobium shewense. Next base: position 211,145 of record NZ_FMAI01000014.1, read on the forward strand.
GAGTAGCTTGCGGTGAAACCGGACCGCCAGAAAGGCGACCAGGCCTGCGGCGCCGATGATACTGAACAACCGGATCGCCAGCGCGGCCATGTTGAATTCAATTCCTAGTCCGAGCGCGGCGGCAAAACACGGGATCGAAATCGGCGCGAGCAGGGTCAGCGCGATGGACACGAGTAACGCCAGACGCGGCCGCAGACCGAGCATCCCCGCAATCGCGGCGGCGCTTCCGACCGGCGGCGCCAGCAGCGAGAGCAGGACACCGGCCCGCAGCGAAGGATCAAGCGGAAGAAAGGACAGAAGGATGGCGGCAGCCACAGGGAGCACCAGGCCAACCCAGGCAAGCACGAGGGCCATCAGAGGAAGGCGAATCCCGGTTTCAGGCGGAGCGAGACCGGCGGTGAGGAACGAGCCAAGTGTCAGGAGGAATGCTGAAAAAGGCAAAAGTTCGTAGCCGAAATCAGCGAGGGGATGGATCAACAGCCCTGCACCAAGCGAGATCACCAAAAGCGTCGGTCCTTGTCCGCCCAACGCGGACAATAACTTGCCAACAATCTGCATGCGCGCCCCTCGCCTGGTTGCGGATTTGCCCTGGTGGGCCTCTCAAATGCTCCGCGCAGCGCGAAGCAGTCGTATTCGCGATCAGCCCCTTGAAGCCTGTCGAAGCCGTTGCCGATGCTGGTCAGACGCTGAAATGAACTATTGAAAAAAAGCACGCATGAGGAGCGCCAGGTCGTCGATCAGCCGCCATTGAAAAGACGGACGTCATGTCGTGGAATGCTCCACCCGAAGATCTTTGATCGTATGGTGTCTCGCGGAGACATCGAGACTCACGCGTTTGGTCGAGCGCACGTCCGACGCAGCAATCGGATTAGGATCTCGGACGGTCTGCTCCAGTCGCAAAGGTTCCCAGAAGAACCGCAACGCTTCGGCTTGCGCCTCGTACAAGCCGATCCCGATATCACGAAGAAAATCGGGGTTGTCTCTGAGATCCGCGCGCAACTCTGCCCTGAAACAGGCTCGCTGCCACCAGGTGGCAGGCAGGCTGAAGATTGCACCGAGGCCCAGACGATCGTCGGCTGATTCAAGCTGTGCATAGGCGCGCATGGTGGTGCTCCGATTTTCTGCAACCTTGATGTGCCGGCACATCGTTGCGTGACGCCGCAATTGAGCCTGTCGCCGTCGTCGCCGGCGTTACTCGGGCGTGATCGCAGCGTAATTTTTGCTAGGTGGACCGTGATAATGTGTAAAATAGCCCTCCCGGAGTACCATCACCGTGCAAATCCCACGTGCGCCAATGGACAGCGCGCCGAAGCCGAAGTTTGGTCTTTCGTTGCTGGGAGGCTTCGAGCTGACCGGACCGGACGGCCTTGTCGACCTGCCGAGCAAGAAACTTGCGGGCCTGGTGGCCTATCTCGCCTGCACCGCGCCGCAGCCGCAGCCGCGTGAGAGGTTGGCGGCCCTGTTGTGGGGTTCACACTTCGACGCCCAGGCCAAGCAGAACCTGCGCCAAGCCCTCTTCCGGCTGCGCAAAGTGCTCGGCGAGGACGCTCTGGAGAGCGACGGCGAATTCGTATCGCTCAATTCGGCGGCCGTTGCATGCGATGTCAGCCGGTTCGAGGACCTGATCCGTGAGGGCAGTCGCGATGCGTTGAACGCAGCAACGGATCTCTACCGAGGCCGGCTGATCGACGATGTGAGCGTCAGCGAAGAGGGCTGGAACGAATGGCTCACGGGTGAACGCGAGAGGTTGCTGGATCTCGCCCTTGGCGCCCTGGTCGGGCTCGGCGAACGGGAGCTGGCCGCCGGCCGGCCCGAACATGCGCTGAAGGCCGGCCAGCGTGCCATCGCGCTCAACAACATGCGTGAGGACGCCCATCGGCTGATCGTACAGGCGCTGGCCGCCACGGGACGCAAAGCCGAAGCGCTCAAGCACTACCAGGTCCTCGTTGCGATGCTGAAGCACGAACTCGACACGGGGCCCGATGCCGCAACCATGTCGCTGATCGCCGAGCTTCGCACCACGGAGCCGCCGGGCAGACCGTCCTCCGTCAAGGTCGCCAGGCCCGCGCCGCCGCAACCCGACCAGCCGTCGGTCGTGGCGCTGCCCGTTGGCTATACAGGGCGAGACCACAAAGAAGAGAACGCCGAGAGCCCCGCCGTGGTCGGCGATCCGGCATCGTCAGCGGTGGCAGCCCGCTCCGGGAGCCCCGAACGACGACAGCTGACGATCGTGGTCTGCAATATCGTCGGATCGGTGCCGCTTTCCGCGCGCCTTGACCCCGAGGAGATGCACGAACTCATTGCGGCCTTCCACAAAGCGATCGCCGATGCGGCGTCGCGATTTGACGGATTTGTCGCCCAGTATCTGGGCGATGGGGCGCACCTCTATTTCGGCTACCCCGCAGCCCGAGAACATGATGCTGAGCAGGCCGTGCGGGCGGGCGCGGCCATCCTCGACGCGGTCGCCATGCTGAAAGCGGCGTCCGGTGTGACTGTTCAGGCGAGCGTCGGCATTGCCACCGGACTCGTTGTCGTTGGCGAGCGGCCGGCGCTCGGCGACACACGACAGCTTGTTGCGATCGGAGAGGCACCCAACGTGGCGGTGCAGCTGCAGGCCCTGGCATCGCCCGGCGAGGTGGTGATCGCCGCCGGCACGCGGCGGCTGGTGGGGCGGATGTTCGACTGCTACGCGCTCGACGCTATCGAGATGAAGGGCCTTCCGCTCCCGGTGGAGGCTTGGCAGGTGCGTGGCGAAACGGCGGGTGTGAGCCGGTTCGAGGCGCGGCGCACCGGCGCGCTGTCCCCGCTCGTGGGCCGGCAAGAGGAGATCGAGCTGCTGCTGCGCCGTTGGGATCAAGCCAAGCTCGGTGAGGGGCGGGTTGTGCTGCTCTCCGGCGAGCCCGGCATCGGCAAGTCGCGTATCGCCCAAAGCCTGCAGGCCCCGCGCGAGGGCGGGCCGCGAGCTTGTCTGCGCTATTTCTGCTCGCCCCACCATACGCAGAGCCCGCTCTACCCGTTCATCGCGCAGCTCGAGCAGGCGGCGGGATTTGAGCCGAGCAGCGCCCCCGGAGCGAAGCTCGACAAATTGGAGGCCTTGCTCAAGCCGACTGCGAAAGATCTCCCCCGCGACGTTGCGCTCATTGCGGAGCTGTTGGCGGTGTCGGCGGACGGGCGCTACCCGGCGGTGACGGTCAGCCCGCAACAGAAGCGCGAGATGACGCTCACGGCGCTACTCGACCAGCTCGACGTTGTGACCACCCGGAGCCCCGCCCTGATCGTGATCGAGGACGTCCACTGGATCGATCCGACATCGCTCGACCTGCTTGACCGATTGGTTGCGCGCGCCGCCAATTTGGCGGTTCTGCTGGTCGTGACGTTCCGGCCGGAGTTCCAGCCGACCTGGGTCGGCCAGCCGCACGTGACGATGCGGCCCTTGAGCCGCCTCCTCCGTCGCGACAGCGCCAGCATCGTTCGGAGCATTACCGGGGACAAGGAGCTGCCCGGCGCAATCGTCGAGCAGGTCGTTTCGCACACCGATGGTGTGCCGCTGTTCATCGAGGAGCTGACCAGCACGCTGCTCGAAAGCGGGGTGTTGCGTGAGACAACGGACGGCTACCTGCTCGACGGACCGCTGCCGCCGCTCGCGATTCCGACATCGCTGCAGGCTTCGCTGGTGGCTCGTCTCGATCGGCTTGCCTCGGTGAAGGATGTCGCGCAGATCGGTGCGGCCATTGGCCGGGAATTCTCGCGTGAATTGATTGGCGCGGTGGCGCCGCTACCCCCGGGAGACCTCGACGCGGCGTTGGAGCGGCTGACGGCCTCCGGCCTGATCTCGCGGCGCGGAACGCCAGCGGAGGCGACTTATTCATTCAAGCACGCGCTGGTTCAGGACGCCGCCTACGCCACGATGCTCAGGAGTCGGCGGCGGCAGTTGCATGCGGACATCGCCCATGTGCTGGTCGCGCGGTTCGCGGCGACGGTCGAACGCCTGCCCGAGCTCGTCGCCCATCATTTCACCGAGGCCGGGTTTGCGAGTGAGGCGATCGGCTATTGGCGCAAGGCGGGTCAGCTGGCCAGCGCTCGGTCGGCCGGACGCGAGGCCGTCGCGTTCTTCGACCAGGCACTGCATCTGCTCAAGACGCAGCCGGAAACCCAGTCCATGCTCGAGCAGGGCTGCGATCTCCGTCTCGAATTGCGTCCGGTGCTGCTCGAACTGGGCAGAGGCTCGCGGATGCTGGAGTGCCTGCGCGAAGCCGAAGCCCTCGCCGAGCAGCTGAATGATGACCGCCGGCGTGGCCGGGTCTACGGATTCATGACGGTCGCCCACTCGTTGCGTGGCGAATTGAACGAGGCACTCGCGGCTGGTTCACGCGCATTGGAGGCCGCCGGCCGCCTCGATGATTTGAGACTTCGGATCGTCGCCACGAGCCTTCTCGTGCAGGTGCACCATGCGAGGGGTGAGTATGATCGGGTGATTGAACTGGCCACCGGCAACCTCGCCGCGCTGCCTGCCGATTGGCTCCACGAGACTTTCGGACTTGGCGGGCCGCCCTCGGTTTGGGATCGGGGCTGCCTGATCCAAAGCCTCGCCGAGCTCGGGCGATTCGCCGAAGCGACCAAGTACGAAGCCGAGATGATCCGCCTCGCCGAACCGACTCAGCATGCCTTTACCATCAGCATGGCCCTGTTCTCCGCGAGCTCGCTGCATCTCGCCAGGGGCGACTGGGTCGAGGCGCGCTCCCGGATTGAACGCTGGGTCGTGGTGGCCCGCACCGTAAACTCCCTTCTCCACCTTCCCTGGGGGATAGCCTCCTCCGCCTGGCCCCTGGCGCAACTCGGCGACGCAAGCGAGGCGCTGGACCGGATCAGCGAAGGCGAGCCGCTGCTCGAACGTCAGGCAACGATCGGACTCCTCGCGTCCATCCCCTGGTTCTTCGCCTCGCTGGGGCGCGCTTGCCTGCTGCTCGGCAGGCTCGACCAGGCGAGGCGTCTCGGCGATCGGGCGCTGGAATTCTGTGCGTCCCAACCGGGGTTCGAGGCCCATGCGCTGCACCTGCTCGGCGATGTCGCAGCCGCCCCCGATCAATTCGATGCCGAGCGCGGCGAGACTCACTATCGCCGGGCGCTGGCGCTCGCCGAGCGGCTCGGGATGCTGCCCCTCATCGCCCACTGCCACTTCGGTCTCGGCAAGCTTTATCTGCGCGCCGACACACCGGATCAGATCCGGGATCACCTCACCATCGCGGCGACGATGTATCGCGAGCTGGACATGCCGTTCTGGCTGGAGCAGGCCGAGATGAGCAAGCCGGTCATCATCGCGGAACCATCGCGATGATGCGGGATCGCCAGTCTGCCCTGATCAATCGTAGTTGACGTACAGCGTCTCGGAGAATGCGCCGCGCTTGCGCAGCTTTCCCCTGGAGCCCTCGGCCCGACGCAGATTTTTCCGTTTCAGGAGCGCTTTCAGCATCAGCGGCAGCAGCGCATTGTTCATGTGAATCCCGAAACATTGATGCAGCCCATAGCCAAAATGGACGTACTCATGGGGCAGCCGTCGCGGGTTGAACGTCAGCGGATCGGTCAGCCGCCGCTCATCCATCATGGCTGAACTGAACGCCACGTACAGACTTGCGCCTTCGGGCACATCGGTCGAGCGCGAAGTCCCCTTCGCGATGGATGCGACCTTAACGGACGTGCGGGTCAGGAATGGTGCAAGCGGGTCGAAGCGCATCGCCTCGAAAACGTAGCCTGCCAGCAGCTTGTCGTCGCCGGCGCGCGCCGCCTGTTGTGCTCCCTCCAATGCGTCCGGACGGCGCAGCAATTGCTCCAGCGCCTGAGGCACGACCATCGGCGGCTGCGGCGGGCCTCCCACGATGAAACCCATCAGCGAACTGCGGATCTGGTCATCGCTGAAACCGGGGACGCCTTGTGCCTGCATGACCAGGCAGCGACCGAGCACGTCGTCCTGACTGAGCCCGGACGTTCGCCGCGCGTCCATCAGATTCTGGATATGGTCGCGCAACGCCGGCGCCATCACGTCGACCTCTGTTCGCAGAGAAGGATCGTTGCCGCCATCGGCGAACTGGAATTCGAACAGCCGGGTCGCCGAGACGCGCAGGTCTCCGCCGGGCGGATCCGTCACGCCGAAATAGCCGGCGTACAGCTCGAATGTGATACGCCGGACCAGCGCGTCGACGACTTCGAGACTCCCGTTCGATTCGGTGACGATCATTTCGCCGAGCCGCTCCACCTCGGGAGCGAGACGCTGCGGAATGTCGGCAGCCTGCACGACCTTTCGCATCGCGCCGGTGTCCCGGCGATATTCCGGCGTATCGTCCATGCTCAGAAAGAACGGCTGGTGCCCCATGATGACGTCGAGCTTCCCGGCATAGGGGACGCGGAACGCGGCATCGTTGAGGAATGTTTCGCGCACGTCGTCATAGCGCGTGACGACGAAATTATTGCCGATCCGCAGGATAGGACGAACGGTGCGCAGGATCCGGAACACAAGCGGCAACTGCTCCGCGATCCAGGCCATGATCGTGGCCTTCAATCCTGTCGCGGCGGGACGCAGAACGTCCGGGGAGGCCGTCGTTTTCATATCGTCGCCAGATAGTTGAGTGCCGGAATGCTGGGCAGAAAGAAATAATCGCCCCCGGCGCATTGGATGAAGGTTTCGACGTCCACGATCTTCCGCAATGGCTGTTCATTGACGGTGAAAGGGCCCTTTGGTCCGATCAACGGATCGGTTTCGTTGAAGAGTGTCGCGAAGTTGTGATTGAGCAGCCACCGCTGCTGGATGAATTCGAATTGCCTGGCGATGTCGGTGTTGAGGCACATGAAGAGCAGCCCGCGCTCGACATTGTCGTCCTGGTCGCGCTGCTGGATCGTGCTGCCGTACTTGCGGGCGCGCCGAAGTATCCGGTGATTGTTGGCGGCATCGAGCAGGGTCTGAGCCGACGCCATATCCTTGGCCAGGCTGTCACGTGGGTTGGCCCGGCGGACGTGCGAGCCGACCGGGCAGCCAAACCCCTGCGGATCGGTTTTCTTGAACAGAAAATCGTTTCGCGGGAAATTGAACTGGTCCGGCGGCAGGACCTTGCCGTCAGGACAAAGCAGATGACCATCGATGCTTCGGCCGATCACCCGCTCGGCGAGCCACAGATCGGAGACAGGCTTTGCGGACGGGTCTTGCAGCGACAGCCTTTCGGCCTCATCCTTGAGCGATTTCCAGAACGCCGCGACGTTTTGTCGAAGCTCGCGGACCACCATGTAGCTGCCGTTGAGGCCGAAATTCAACAGTCCCTCCGGCACGCCCGCAGCCGTGAGGCCCGCGGCGCGCGCCTTGCCGTCTTCGCTGTCTTGTATGACCGGCCCGGGGCTCCTCTCGTTGTGCAGGTCGTTGTGACCGATCAGGATGTCGCCGAGCGGGACGCCGTTCCAGTAGTTCTGCGGCGCGGGCCGGCCATCAAGCAGAACCGTTGCGTCGCCGGAGCCGACATTTTCGTAAGGCAGCGGCTGGGATATTCCATCCGCGAAACCGAAATGCTCCCGGCCGACATTGTTCTGATCCAAGCGGAGGTCGAGCGACAGCCGGTGCACGATCCTGACGTTCCAGGGAGCCAGCGCCTGCTCGACCGTGCCGGCCCACGCGGTAACGGCGGCCTCATCGGTATCGTAGAGCAGCAACAACGCGTGCACCGTGGTTGCGGTTTTGACCTGGCGCTCGTCGCCTTCGGGGCTGCCGCCGACATTGCCGAGCGGACTTCCCTTCGGTTGCCCCATCAGGTTCTTCCGCGCTGGAATGTTGGCGCTCCACACCGGCCCGCCGTCGATGACGGTCGTCTGCCAGGCGTCGTTGATCCTGTCGCCCAGGCGGCGCAACCTATCTTCCTGGTACATACCCTCGCTGAACGGTGCCGAGAAACTCGTAAGCCCCGCCTCCGAAAGTCCCAGGTTCTGCAAGCCGGTCCAGGTGAATGCGATGCATGCCGCGCGCTCGTCGGCTCCATCCGCATCGGTGATCGGCGCGACCCGCATCAATGTCTGTAGCCAGGAGCCGGCCGGCCCCTGATCCGCGCCGCCGGTAGCTGGTTTCGGGTCGAACTCCAGAAACAGCGCCTGCGCAGCAGGCAGCGAACCGAAGCCGCTGACAATGATGCCCTGGGTCTGCACGTCGTGCGGAGATGCGAGCTTCCAGTTTGGCGCCCTGTTGCCGGAGTTCGTCACAGATCCAGCGCCCATGCCATTGCCTCTTCTGGTTTCAACGAGGTTTGCCGCAAGCCGTCGGCAATGCGGGTGTTGCGCTCGATCTGATCGACCGTGAGGTCCTTGTAGGCGCTGAACCAGAATCGGCTGACCGCCATCGAGTGCCGCGCCCAGGCCTTGAACTGACGCCCATGGCTGGCGCCATCGAGCACCAGGAAGCGGGTTGGCGGGAAGCCCACCCCACTGCCCCACGACAGGGTCAGGCCCCCATGCGCTTTCTCGATGAAATCGTCGAGATAGCTGTCCCAGCCGTGATCAAAATTGCTGAAGAACACCAGGCGGCTGCCGTTGTTCAGGAACGCCCAATGGGCGAAGTGAATGGTGCGCATGCTGCCGAGATAGCCGTCGGTCGCCACCACCCTGATGATCAGGCCGAGGCCCAGATGCCCCGCCCGAAACAGCGCCATGCGCAGCACGCCGGGTTTGACCAGGACAATGCTTCCCATGTGATTTTGCGGAATCCAGTCCTCGCGATGCGTCATCTTCCGCAATTCGCGCTGATCGACCGGAGGCGCGTCCTGGGACGAGTCGCGCCGTTCGAGCAGACGCAGCCAAAGCACGATCGCCAATATCGTAAAGCCGACGCTGACGAGACCAAGCTTGACGATTCCGAAGGTTGGCCACCAAAGCGCGCTGAAGTGGAGGCCCGTGACTGGAACGGCAACCAGCGCCGAGGTGCAGGTTGCGACAACAAGATACAGCCCCAGCATCACCAGGACCCAGAAGGCCAAGCCAGCCGGATGGGCCAGCGATGTGACCTTGTTCTGGGTCGAGAGACTTTTGGGTGTCAGCCCGCCCGACGGGGCCGGCGCGCCCTTGCCCGTCAGCGGCTCTCTGATGCGCCAGAGCCAGACACCCACGACAGCGATCGCGACTGCGAGCAAGCCATAAAAGCGGAGCGGCGGTGTGATCAGCGCGAACGCCATTCCCGGAATCGAAAGACAAAACAGCGCCACAAGGACGAAGACAAGCAGCCGCGCCATATCCTTGATCCGCCCGGCCCAGGAAACCCTCACCGGAGCGGACGTACCGAGCCAAGAAAATTGCGGCAGCATCGCCGCGCGCAGTTTCTGGTGGATTTGCTGCGCGGAGACCCCGCGATACGGGCTGGCCGATGCCGCATCAGTCGCTGCAAACTCAGCCTGGGTCGCCAGGAAGAGTTCGCCTTCCTGCAATATCCGGTCTCTCGCCAGTCCCCGATTGCCCTGATGGAAAGCGCTCGGCGTCAGCGTCCGCCGTTCGAGGTACGGGGCGATCGGATATCGCGACTGATCGGCCGTCACGGCGTCGTAGAGCGGGCCGTCGCTGTCACCGGGGCGCTTGCAACAGCGCAGCATCGGCCGGAGATACGGCCCCAGCCTTGCTTCGATTTGAGCCCAGAAGGGGCCGGGCTCGCCGTCGAAATTCGCCTCGATGAAAAAAACCGGGTCATAGTCGGCGCTGAAAAACACCGACATCGACATGAAATGAAGCAGCGGCACGCCGGCTTTCAGGCCCTCGTAGGACTGGGCCATGCCCTGGCCGGGATTCTCCTCATCCCGTTTCAGCTTTTCAATGATGAGCGAGAGCTTTTCGGCACTTTCAGGAATGACCTCCAGCGCAATAGACAAAATTGTCTGCCGCATCGTTCGTTCCCAATCCCGATTCCGCGTCCAGTCCAACGGCGTCAATTCGTATTGCCGACAAAAAGGTTCGTAACTCTATCTCTGCTGGCAGCTGATACGGGGAGCCGAACTCGATATCTTTCGCAAGTTGCCGGCACACCCGATTGCTACTGCGGACATCAAGACGAGTTTTGCGGGAACTGACAAGGGCAGTTCGGGGCAAAACAACGATTTCTGTTCTTGCCGGTTTGCCCGCACCGCGGATGACCGCCTTGCACCAACAGCTGGCGCTCCAATCACTGCTCAATATGTCAATCCTGTGCTGGAGCTGTCTCGCGCCACCTGGATCGCGAGCAAGCCAAGCTTGTCCCAATCCCCTGAATTTATGGGTGGATTCACCCGCTCGCGTTGACGAGCCGCTACCATCGCGCGCAATGGATCGCAGAAGATCGAAGGCGAGCAAAATCGTAGAATTTGGTAGCGGGAGAGCAACTCGCCCGACCTGAACCCGAGAAATCAACCGCCTGAGAGCACAACGGTCGCGCCTCGATCAAAAGCCACCGGCGGGGCCTTCCCTGCCGCTTCTTTGAAGTTTCGGGCCTCTTCGGCGAGCCGCCCGGCCTGGACGCGCTTCAGATTTCCGGCGGTGCGTGCACCATCGTCTCCGGTAAGACACAGGTGGTACCCTGACGAACGAATGGTCTCACTCTCGCTCATCAAGGAGTTCGCCTAAGCGATTCTTAAGCTTCGACAACTGACGTTATCGAAAATCCGTCGTGGGACCATGCCCCCTCCCAGTCGGTCTCGTCCTGCAAAGGTCAAAGATGCAGGAAGCTCGTAGCTTGTCACCGTAGCTCGTCACGTGTGCAATTAGCCGAGTTGTGGAAATCGCAGATTCTTCAGAGAGCTGGTCGGTCGGTCGGTCTGGAGGAGCGGTGATCCTCCATCAGTCGGGACATGTATTCGCCGACACTCCGATTCGACCAACGCAGCACTGATAAGGTTTTGTTAGAAACCTTATAAGTTGAAGAACTGACTCAATTTTCGACCAAACCTTGTCAGTGCATTGAACTCAAGCTGTTTGCTCGACTTCAATCGAGGAATCCCAGTCCGCTCCAACGAGCGGACCGCTCATAACGGTCTGGTTGCAGGTTCGAGTCCTGCCGGGCCCACCATGAATATCAGTGACGCCGGGCCGGTCCGAAACAGCAGCTCAGGCCGAATGGCCGCTTTGCCTCGCCTCCCCGCGTAGTCCCGTCTTGACCAGCAGCAGCTTCTGGCCAGCGAAAGATGACCTCAGCTGGTGCAGCAACACTTCCCACCGGATGATTCGACCAGCGCTCAGGACGGAGACAAGCCCTAAAGCAATCAGCAGCATGCCAAGCCAGGTCCAGACCCACCCGTCATCGCCCGCCTCGGCGGTGGAAAGTGCGAGCGGCATCACTGCGGCGGCAACGACGTGACTGGCGGCCGGCGTCGCCGCCAGGAGTGCCTCAACGTCGACCTGTCGCGGCGTGATCTCGTCAGCCTTGAGCCGGTCGCCTTTGGGAAGGGGAGCCCGCGACGCGCGGTTTGCGATCCCGGCGGCGAGGACGGGACTAGCATCAACCACCTGCGCGGGCAAGGACGGGCCCGGCGGGGGCGTATCCGCAGGTGCGGAGCGCGGCAGCTCCGCGCGCGCATCCACCACCACCTTCCGCTTGCGCAGCGCGGTCTGGTTCTCTTCGGACATGGGGACACCATATTTGGCGACACGATGTTTGATGGCGCGTTGCTGAACCAGCTTCTTCACCGTCTCTGTTCCTTCGGCGACCTGGAACCAGCATCTGCGCTGGCCTTCCACCCGATAGACCCAGTGCTGGCCATCAGCGGTCGACTTGCCGGGCCGCGTCAAGCACTCCGCTTCCGCGGAAGCGCGCGCAGGGGCTGTGGCGGGACCGGCATTGAAGAGTTCGGAAAGGGAGGCCGAAAACGCGGATGATGTCGACAGACCCGCAAGAAGTGCAAAAGCGACGTAACAAATTCGCAAATGACCGGACATGAAAAACCCCGGTGTTGCGCCCCCTGCCCGGACGGGAGTTTTGGCCGTTACCTGGGTCGCAATGCGACTTAAATCCGGCAACGCGGTGGATTCATTTTGGCCGCAGGCGAGATGCAGGGGACCTCCTGGCCGTCAGCTCGATTGTCCCCTCAAGGTCGCACTTTCAAGCATCGGCGAACGCAAAGTTGCAAGGGCTGTGACCCTACCCGAACGGATGTAGCCGATGTTACGGCTGCCAGACGAAGCGCTATATCCGAACTGACGACTGGGCTTTCGACCTTCCCGGGATGACATTCTATGCAGAACCCGTCCGATTGCGTGGAGCGATTGCGATGAGGGAGGCTAGGATGGATTTTTCGCGGATGTCGGATGGGATCCGGCTGCACCACGCCTCTCATCGGCACGATGGGTACGATGGCGACGACGAAGCGAGTCCGGCACCGAGCGCCCCTTTCCTGACCGACGCGGTCGGCGGTGGCATCCTGGTCCATGGTCCCGACCCGTCTGCAGGTCGATTTTCAGGTCAATTTGCAGGTCCTGAAGCGCACCCCATGAGCGCGAATACCCAGCATCATGACTCCGACCCGACACAATCCAAACATCCCGCATCGGGGATCGACACAGGCGGCCACGCCGGCAATCACGCTGCGGCGGGCCTGGATGTTTCGTCCATCACGCCCGCTTCCGGCGCATCCCATCCCGAGATGGGCATTGCGACAGTCGAGAGCGGAGCCAACACGGCCGGGAACGGCGGAGATGGCTTCTTTTACGGAAGTATCATTCACGCGTCCCTGTTGATCTACGAACCGATCAACATTTCGATCAGCGTGGGATACGGCTCGGTCGCCCTGGCCAACCAGCCCAACAATTTGAATGTCGATCAATCCGCTTTTCAAATGGCCGGCGTCGGCGGCCATGGCGGCAATAACAACATTGCAGCGGGTGGGAGCATCAGTACGTTTTCAGGCTCCGGCGTGATCGCGAGCGGCGACAACAGCGCCGGAAACGGCGGCAGCGGCCATTTCTCGGGTGCGATCGTGGACGCTCCCGTGGTGATCTATCATCCGATCAATATTGCGTTGGCGAGCTCGGGCGGCACTGCACATGCGAGTCAGTCGAACACGGTGGACATCGACCAATCGGCCACGCAGATCGCGGGCGTCGGCGGAAGTTGCGGACATGGCAATGTGGCCGCCGGCGGCAGCGTCATCACGCTCGACCCCAGTTGGGGATCGAGCGTCTTTGACGTTCAAACGGGCGGAAGCCAGGCCGGCAATGGCGGTGACGGCACGTTCCACGGGGAACTCGTCCATACCTCGTTTGTAGTGTACAACCCGATCAACATCGCAATCGCGGGCTATGGCTCCAGCGCTTACGCGGTCCAGATAAATGATGTCTCCGTGGATCAATCCGCGGTTCAGATCGCTGGCATTGGCGGGCACGGCGGCAACGACAACGCCGCAGCTGGCGGCCATGCAAACCTTATCTCCCATAATCTGTGGGGCGGGTCCGATACGATCGCGACCGGTTCGAACAGCGCAGGCAATGGCGGCAACGGTTATTTTGCGGGCAGCCTGATCGACGTCAGTGTCGCGATCTATGCACCCATCAACATAGCAATCGCAGGTCCACATTCGACGGCCGTGGCCGATCAGGTCAACAACGTGCACATCGACCAGAGTGCGACCCAGATCGCCGGCGTTGGCGGGGACGGCGGCTACGGCAACCTCGCGCTGGGTGGCGATGCCGCGCATCTCTTGTCGGATCTTCACCTGGTGGCATAACGAAACATCGCATCGCTCGCATGGCCGATCGCATCGCGGCACGCGCCGTCGCCGCTCTTCGCATGCAAGGTCCACGCAGAGGCGCCCCCCCGCAATGTCGTACCTTCGTACGTAGGCCCATCAAACCGGATGGTGTTCGATTTGACATCTATCGCTCTCGCGCACGGGCGGATCAGACTTGCCGTGCGCGTCCGTCTGATCGGGATGGATGTTGCACGACAGCCAACAAAACGACGGAGGCCTCAAATGATGCCAAAGGCAATCAACATCTCGGATACGATCAAAGTCAAATCGATCGATACCGGTGGTCAAAGTGCCGGAAATGGCGGCGACGGTACTTTCAAGGGAGCCATCATCAGCAAGCCGACTGTCAACTACGATCCGACCAACAAGGCGGAAGGCGCCGACGTGCACGTGAGCACCGGCGATCACGTCAAACAGACGGCGGATTGGGATGCCGGCGGCGCCAACGCCAAGGCCTCGGTGTTCTCCAAGGCTCATGGCGGAGACGCCGAGTCGAACGGCAGCCAGAAGTCCTACAGCGGCTACGATACCTCCAAGGTCTACGCCAATACCGATGCTACCCAGATCAACAAGCTCGCGGTGGACCAGCACCAGGAAGTCGTCGCCGGCATCGGCGGCGATGGCGGAGACGGCAACTTCGCATGGGGCGGCGGAGTGACCTTCCATCTCGACACGCTCTGACGAGCCGCTCGTCCGACTGGCGGGACCGGCTGCCTCAGCCGCCGGTCCCGGATTTCACGCCAAAGATCCACCGATGCCGTTGCCGGATTGCGTTGACCATCAGTCAAGTGCGCCGGACCGCGATTTCAGGCGGTGACGATCATGCTGATGCCGCCCATTCGGTTGCCGATCCTGCCGCAGATCCGGACGCCACTGCACACAGCCCTCCGGTCCTGCGTGAGACCGCTAGGTCTCGTATTCGCATATAGCTGCAGTTACAATCTTCTACTGTTTGCGCCCTCCATCTATCTTCTTCAGATCTACGACCGGGTGTTGTCGAGCCGGAGCGGCGACACGTTGCTCCTGCTCACGCTCATAGTCGCGATCACAGTAGTCGTCGGCGGCGTGTTCGATGCATTGCGGCGCGCCGTCCTTGGACGCCTCGGCGGCTGGCTCGACGATCGCCTTCGTCCCTGCGTGCTTTCGGCCGGCCTCGAATCGGCGTTTCGCAGCGATTGGACGCAAGCGTCGGGCGCATATCGGGATCTCACCGTGCTGCGCCAGTTCGTCGAGTCCGGCTCATGTACGATGCTGTTCGACGCGCTCTGGGCGCCCTTGTTCCTCCTTGTCCTCGTTCTGATCCATCCCCTGCTTGGCGTGGTGGGCACCTGTTGCGTCGCCTTCCTGTTCGCACTCACGGTCGCCGGAGAGCTAGTCACGGAAGACGCTTTGCTCAGGTCCAGCGCCGCGCTCTCCAGAAGCTACGGTCGCCTTCAGACTGCCGCGGGCAACATCCACATGATCCGCGCCATGGGAATGTTCGATAGCGCTGCGCGCATGATCCACCGTGACGCGCAGCACGCGCGCAGAGAGCACGATGTGGCACTCCGGCGAGGCGAGATCGTCTCACTGGCCGCCAAGCCGGTTCGCGCGCTGTCGCAGGTCTTAATCATGGGGGCTGCCGCGTGGCTCGTCCTCGATCACGGGAAAAGTCCGGCAATCATCTTTGCTTCTACGCTGATGTTCAGCCGGGCGCTCGCGCCGGTCGAAAGTGCGGTCGCAGGCTGGAAATCACTCGTGACGGCCGTGAGCGCCTGTCAGCGGCTCGGAGCACTTCTCGCCGCATTCCCGGTCGCCCGGCAGGAGAGCGCGAGGGTTTTCCCGCCGCAGGCGCGAAGCGGCCTCGTCGTCGACAATGTGGGCGTGTGGCTTGCGGGGACCGACCATCTTCTGCTGAACGGCGTCTCCTTCAGCCTCATGCCCGGAGAATGCCTTGGCATTATCGGTCCGTCCGGGTCGGGCAAGTCCTTGCTCGGCCAGGTGATCGTCGGGCTGTCGATGCCGGCGCATGGCCGTGTCCTCCTCGACAATACCGACGTCTCGCTGCTTCGCGAGGGCCGAAACGGCGACGGCCTCGGATATCTCCCCCAGGACATCAATCTGATCGGCGACACCATCAACGACATCATCGCACGCCTTGAAGATGCCGACCGGAGGAAGGTCGTCGAAGCGGCCAAGCTCGCCGGAATCCATGGGGCGATCATGCGCCTGCCGCAGGGTTACGACACGGTGGTTCACAGTGAAACAATCTTCTCACGCGGGTATCGGCAGCGCCTCGGTCTTGCCCGCGCATTTTTCGGCAGTCCACGCCTCATCGTTCTCGACGAACCCAACGCCAGCCTCGACTACGGGGGCGAGCGAATGCTCCTGGATGCCATCGAGCGCATGAAGCTCGCGGGCGTCATCCTCGTCGTCGTCACTCACAGGATGGGTCTCCTCGCCGCCACGGACAAGATTGCCATCATGGAAGACGGTGCGGTCGCCGCGTTCGGCGACAGCGAGGACATCTTTGAACGGCACCTGAGCCGACCCCAGGTTACTTCGCAGGTTACGCCATGATCTGGAATTCTCTCACCATCTGGAAGCATCCTGCCGTCTCGAGACTTCCCATGATCAGGGACCGGCTCATGCGAGCGCTGGTGTGCCCCCCGCCCGCCCGACGATCTGGCGTCGTGGTAACCGCAATCGACGATTTCGAGCCTCTGGAATTTCCATGGTGCTCGACGCCTACGCCGACCTCGCCACGCGGAAGGCTTCGCGCTATCACCGTCGCGGGCAATCTGCTGGTGCTCTGCTTCATGCTGGGGCTTGGTACATGGGCGAGCCTCGCGCCTCTCGAGAGCGCCGCGATCGCCGCCGGCGTCGTGGAATCGGAATCGAGCCGGAAGACGATCCAGCATCTGGAAGGCGGCATCGTCAGCAAGATCCTGGTTTCGGATGGCGATATCGTGCGAACCGGCCAAACGCTGGTCGCGCTGGAGGACACCCGGGCGAGCTCGGAGATGCAAAGCCTTCAAGGCCAATTTTGGGACGCAGCTGCTCGTGCCGCACGGCTTCAAGCCGAGCAGCAGAGATTCGAAAGGATCGCAATCCCGGACGCGCTGGAACAGGACAGCAAGCAGAGCGGGGTGGCCGCCGCTGCGGTGTCGGCGCAGCAGTTCATTTTCCAGGCACGCCTGCAGGTTCACGAGTCGCAGCTTGCGGTCATTCGCGAACGAAGGCGTCAAGTCGAGAAGGAGATCGAAGGTCTCAAGGCTCAGGAAACCGCCACCGGGCAGCGGGTCGACATCGTTCGGGAGGAGCTGGATATGGTCGCGACCCTCGTCAACAAGGGGCTCGAACGGAGGCCGCGGCTTCTGAACCTGCAGCGGGAGCTGGCCGACGTTGAGGGCCGCCGCGGCGAGATCGCCGCGCAGATTTCCCGCGCCGCGCAAGTCATCAGCGAACAGCAGGCCACCTTGTTCAAGCTCGAGAGCGAGAGGCAGAACGAGATCGCACAGTCGCTTCGTGAAGCACAGAACCAGATATTCCAGCTCCGCGAGCGGTTGCTTGCGGCCAGGGACCAGCTATCGCGAACAGAGATCAAGGCGCCAGAGGACGGCGTGATAAACGATTTGCGGATTCATACAGCCGGTGGCGTCATCGGAGCGGGCGCTCCGCTCATGGACCTGGTGCCCCGGCAAGACCGTCTCATCGTGACCGCGCGCCTGAGGCCCGAGGATATCGATGTGGTTCATCCCGGCCTCAATGCCGAGGTTCACCTCGTACCGTACAATCAGCGTCGCGTGCCTCGCCTGAAGGGAACTGTCGTGCACGTATCCGCAGACCGGCTCCTCGACAAGCGTACCGACCAGCCATACTACGCGACCAAAATCCGAATCGACGACGCGCAGATCGTCGCAAACGACATCCAGATCGTCCCCGGCATGCCGGTTCAAGTGTTCATCACGACAGGGCGCGGTACCGTGGCTCTCTACGCGCTCAGGCCCCTGCTCGACAGCTTCCGTGGTGCATTCAGAGAGGACTAAGTCTCCTGCATCGGACCTGCGCCGGGGTCGTGGTCGCGCCCCTGCGCCGGCAGCCGGCCGCGCCAGCGGAGCACGGCTTCCGTCCGATTGTGCGCAGCACATTTCCGCATGATATGCTGGATGTGCATTTTGACTGTGCTTTCCGAGAGGTTCAATTTGGCGGCGATCAGCTTATTGGGCAGGCCGAGCTCCAATTCCGCCAGAACCTGTTGCTCACGAGGCGTGAGATCCGTCACGCTCCTTTCGATAGCCACTCCGGCTCCCTCGTTCACAAGATATGCGCGCGCAAGCCCGCGTGCATCTGGCGCCTCGAAATCCGGTATCCTGTTCATGCCGGCGACGGGCAACGGCCTGTAGACGCCGCCGACAAGGACAAGGCGCAGGCCAGCTATGGCGATCTCGATCGGCAACGAGGTAGAAAGAAATCCGCGCACGCCCCGCTGCATCGCGGCCTGCACGGTCGGCTCGTCGTCATGGTTCGACAGGATTGCAACGGCGGCGTTGGGACAACACTGCGCGACGAAGGCGAGACTGCCCTTAACCGAGGGATCGTCGATGGGCTTGTCTGCGATACTCAGCACCACCAGACGAACATCGCGGGTTGACGTGGAGTCCAGGCTTTCGACCGTTGCCATGTCGAGGATCTCGAATTCCGCCAATTCCCGCCTGAGGACGCTCAGAATACATGTGCGAGGCAACAGGAGCGGTTCGACGATTACCAGAACCGGAAAGTGAAGCGATCCATCGAGCCGCTTTGAGGAGTTGGTTATGTCGTCCATGATTTCCTCGAGATGAAAAGAGCTTCCGCCAAATTCCCATTCCGTATTGCGTCTCCCCTGCTGCTGCATTCATCCTGAATGATCATCACGAGAGCGGCGCCGTCCCGCCGCCAGTGCCCTGTGCACTGCCGGGTTACCTGACGCCTGGGTGGAAATTCTTTCCGCTCAAATCATTTGGGCGCGTACCGCGCGGTGACGCAGTCGACGCATTTCCCTAATTGCAGATATTTCGATACGCCGTTGACGCCGCCGACCCCGACTTGCCGTCGACGACATATGCTTCATCCTCCTTCACGAGATAAAGAAACGGTCTCTCTCCGGTCTCGCCGCGTGGTGCGCTTCTTCCCTTCACACGCCCGCAAATCGTATCCACGGGGCGTCCAAGCGTGTTCTTTCGCATCGTGCGCTTCATTTCGGTGAATTCGGCCGATCCTGGATCCTCCATCTTCGTAGCGATGGTGACCTTCGCCTTTTCTAGGACAGAATCTGATACTTCCGCGGGCCTTTCGGATGCCGGGAGGCTGATCCTCGTCCGCGGTGACGCCGCTTTGGCGAGGTCGACCGATCCGCTCTTCTTTGGTGATGATTTCTTGCCGGACGTTCCCGGAGTTGCAGAATTGGATTTGACGATCACGGGATCCGGCGCCAATGCCGTCGGCGCTGGCTGCGCGGGTCGGGCGACCGCAACCCGGTCGAAACAGGGTCGTGACGCACACCCAAGGAAATACCCTCGGGAAGGCGCGAACCAGCCAAAGCCGATCAGGACTCCTGCCAGCACTCCAACAAAAAGCAGTCCCATCCGATTCCCCTTCCTGGGAGCTCGGCTCGCACTCGTAACTAGGACTAATTCCGCGCTGGTGATCCATCTGTTGCGCAAAAGCGTTAAACGCCCATTAAGCGCGCAGTGGCGCTCTTGGACCCCTCTGCAACTTGCGTGTTCGAAGGTCCGCTTTGCACCACCAAAGGATGCCGATGACCGGCTTATGGCCCACAGGAATTCCGGAGCACCGCACCAGTTTCGCACCAGAAACGCGTGAGCGAAACGGAGCGAAGGCGACTGGGATCGAGCAAGACCGCAGGAAGAACAACGAAGCTGACCAAGTCCTGCCGGGCGCACCAACATGATCAACAACTTACTTCGTTCTCATTGCCCGCGACGCAGCCGCCGCACCAGAAACCGCACCAGATACGTGCACTTTTCGTTCGTGCGCGGTCGTAAGGTGTCCGACAAGTTCGCCTGCTCAACAGTGGATGTGACAGTGCATCTATGATCCTCGCCTTCCCGGCTGACGAAGGACTGACGGAAGCAGTCTTTGCTTGGCGATAATGTCGGCCATCTCCGGCAAAGCGGAAGTCAGCCATGGCATCAATCAAGTCCGCTAAGGGCCATGAGCGGACTTGGTCTAGCCTGCAAGCGTGGCAGGGCCTGCCGAAAACGAACTTATTGGCTTGCCGCCGCAGCGGCAGTCGCCACATATTTCGTGTAAAATTCGGCGACCCGGCCGCGCCACATACCGACGAACGCCTCTGAAGTCACGTTGTCCACCGATTTCCAAGTACGCTTGAACGCTGGAAGTGCATTGCCCCAGATAGCGCGTTTGCACCACCTTCCGCCCTTCTCCTTGCCTTCGCTGGTGGCGCACATGGATTTCCAAGCGATGCGAGCGGGCTGGCTGATGTGCTCAGCGGCGCCTTCCCAGCCCTGCTGATGGATCAGGTAAAGATCGCTCAACTCCGGCTTCCGATGCGTGATCCACTCGAAAAGGATGCCTTCGGTAATGACCTTATAGGCGGCCGCAACGGC
>NZ_FMAI01000002.1 GCF_900094605.1 Bradyrhizobium shewense
CAAAAAGCCCCGCATCGCGTTCCGTCCCAACAGACATCATCCGGAACTGCCGCCAAGGCTCAAACACTACAACCGCCTCATCGCGCGCCGACGAGCCCAGGTTGAGACCACCTTCGCCACTCTCAAACGCCGCATGCGACTGACTTGCATCCGCTACGTTGGTCTGATGAAGGCAAGCGGGCAGGTCCTGCTCGCCTCGATCGCCTTCAACATGAGGCGGTGGGCCACGATCGCGGCCTGAGCCGCCCGCCGAGGGCGACCACTACAGACTTGGCTGGCAATTGCCGTAACCACGGCCCTTCTCCTGCCGTCCTCAACTTCAAAAGCCGATAACGCAACAGGCCCACAAGGGGAGAAGGAAGAAAAGCGCCGCCCCTATTTCAGTTTACCCGTGGACAGATCCATGATCATGCGTGTGGCCAGATACAACCGCGGCACGATGCTGCCCACCTGCACATATTCGGCGTCGTTGGAGTGCGCACCGAAGCCCGACAGGCCCATGCCCTCCACTACGGCTCCACTGGTCTTCAGCGCGGCAAACGCTGCGTCTGTGCCGCCCCCGGTCGCCTTCTCGTCGACCTTGAGGGACATTCCGAGCTCCTGATAGATCGTCTTGCCGTAGGCCGCCACGCGGCGTGAGGCCTCGTTGGCCTCTAACGGCGGGCGACGCACCTCGAACTTCAAATTGACCTTGGAGTCCTGCAGCAGGCGATTCTTGATCTTGTCCTGCAGCGCCTTCTCCAACTCGTCGAAGTCGGACACCTTGAGCGCGCGCGCATCGGCCTGGGCGGTGGCGTCGGCAGGGATCACGTTGCGGTTGGTGCCTGATTTGGAGACCGTCCAGTTCAGCTTCAGGCCCTGCTCCGGCTTGGACAGGTCCTTCATCTGCAGAACCTGGTGCGAGAGCTCGTACAGCGCATTCACGCCGCCTTCCGGCCGTGCGCCCGCATGGGAGGACTTGCCCTGCACCGTGAGATAGGCCGAGCCGATGCCGCTGGTGGCCAGGCGCAGCGTGCCGTCGGTGCCGCCGCCTTCGAACGAGAACACCGCGTCCTGATCAGAGGCGAATTTGGTGATGGTGCTGCGCCAGCCGGGGGAGGAGATCTCCTCGTCGCCGTTCGTGAGCACCGTGAGCGTGCCGTAATCCCTGAAGGCCAGCTTCTGCAGCAAGGCCACGGTGTGGAGAATGAGCGCGACGCCCTGCTTGTCGTCGGCAATGCCGAGGCCATAGGCCTTGTCGCCGTCGATGCGGAACGGCTGATCCTTCAGCATGCCCTTCAGGTACACCGTGTCCATATGGGCGATCAGCATGATCTTTTTAGTTCCCGTGCCCTTGAACACGGCGTGCACGGCCGGCCCGATCTTCTCGGGCGTGTCGTCGAGGCGATAGATGTCGGTGGGTTGCAGGATCTCCACCGTGCCGCCGAGCTGCTTGAGCTGACCGGCAACGCGCTCGGCGATCTGGTTCAGGCCTTCGATGTCCTTGCTGCCGGATTCGATGGAGACGAGATCACGCAGCGTATCGAGCAGCGGCTGCTGCTCTTTCTGCGCCAGCGCGTGAACATCGGCGACCGGCTCGGCCCGCACCATCGTTGCGGCACAGGTCAGCCAGAGTGAGGCGATCAACGGGGCAACGAATGGAGCAGGGCGAAATCGAGGCATGAGCGGCCATCCTTAGGGCTGAGGATGGCCCGGTATGCCTCCGTTTCCGGTGCTTGTCACGCGCCGTCGCGCGTCATGCGCCGCTTGAGCGGAGCACGACGGCGAGGGGCGTCCGCCGCTACTTCGATGGCGGTCCGAGATCCAGCGGCGGCAGCTCGATCTGCGGCACCTCGATCTTGATCGTGTTGGGATCGATGTTGGTCTGCACGCCCTTGTAATGCATGACCATCGACGGGAACGCGATCACCAGACCGACCATGATCATCTGGATGACGACGAATGGCACCGCGCCCCAATAAATCTGGCCTGTGGTGACCGGTTCCATCCGCTTGCCGGTGAGCCGATCGGTGTAGCGCTCCTTCGGCGCGACCGAGCGGAGATAGAACAAGGCGAAGCCGAACGGCGGATGCATGAACGACGTCTGCATGTTGACGCCGAGGATGACGCCGAACCAGATCAGGTCGATGCCGAGATGCTCGGCGGCAGGCCCGAGCAACGGGATCACGATGAAGGCCAGCTCGAAGAAGTCGAGGAAGAACGCCAGCACGAACACGAAGACGTTGACGAAGATCAGGAAGCCGACCTGGCCGCCGGGCAGGGAGGTGAGCAGGTGCTCGACCCAGACGTGGCCGTTGACGCCGTAGAAGGTGAGCGAGAACACGCGGGCGCCGACCAGGATGAACACGACGAAAGCGGACAGCTTGGCGGTCGATTCCGTGGCTTGCCGGATCAGGTCCCAGCTCAGCCGCCGCTTCGCGGCACCGAGGATGAGGGCGCCGGCGGCACCCATCGCGCCGCCTTCGGTCGGGGTCGCGATGCCGATGAAGATCGTACCCAGCACCAGGAAGATCAGGAACAGCGGGGGCACCATGACGAAGGTGGTCTGCTGCGCCATCTTCGAGAGGAAACGGAAGCCGGTGAGCTTGTCGATGACCCAGTTCACCACGGCGACGGCGAAGGCGAAGATGATGCCGCAGAACATGCTGAGCACGACGTAATCGGCACCATGCACGGTCGAATTGCGCATCATGAACCAACCAAACACGCAGCTCGCGAGGAACAGCATACCGAGCGAGACCAGGCCGCGGCTGCCACTCTCCTCGCGGAAGCCGATGGCTTCCTTCGGCAGGCCCGGGGTGGCCTTCGGGAAGAACATGCTGACGAGGAAGGCGTAACCGGCGTAAAGGCCGGCGAGCACGAGACCGGGGATGAAGGCGCCTTCGTACATGTCGCCGACGGACTTGCCGAGCTGGTCGGCCATCACGATCAGAACGAGCGAGGGCGGAATGATCTGCGCGAGCGTGCCGGACGCGGCGATGACGCCGGCGGCCACGCGGCGGTCATAGCCATAGCGCAGCATGATCGGCAGCGAGATCAGGCCCATCGAGATGACGGAGGCGGCGACCACGCCCGTCGTTGCGGCGAGCAGCGCGCCGACGAAGATCACGGCATAGGCAAGGCCGCCGCGGATGGTCCCGAACAATTGGCCGATGGTGTCGAGCAGATCCTCGGCCATGCCCGATCGTTCCAGCACAAGCCCCATGAAGGTGAAGAAGGGAATGGCGAGCAGCGTGTCGTTGTTCATCACGCCGTAGACGCGCTCCGGAAGAGCCTGGAGGAAGTCCGGCCGGAACTCGCCGAGCTGGATGCCGACGATGGCGTAGAACAGGCCCACGGCGCCGAGCGAGAATGCCGCGGGATAGCCAAGCAGCAGCATGACGACCAGCGACGCGAACATGATGGGCGCCATATTGGCGATGATAAACGCGGTCATGATTCCCCCTAAACCGTCGCCAACGGCTACTTCTTCTCGATCGCTTCGACGAGATGCTCGACTTCCGCCTCCAGCGCCGACACCTGGGATTCATGCGGGTCCGGAATCATTCCGCGCATGACGGCAATTCGCTTGATCAGCTCGGAGATGCCTTGAACGAGCAGGAAGGCGAACCCGATCATGATCAGGGATTTGGCGGGCCATTGCGGCAGACCGCCGGCGTTGCCGGATTGCTCGTTGATATGGAACGAGCGCTGGAAGAACGGCACGCCGGTGATGATCATGACGATGCACAGCGGAATGAGGAAGAACAGGTGACCGATCACATCGATGAGGTTACGGACCGTCTTCGGCAGCGTGTTGTTCACGATGTCGATGCGGATATGCTCGTTGTCGAGCAGCGTCCAGGGCGAGCACAGCAGAAACACGATGCTGAACAGCACCCATTGCAACTCGAGCCACGAATTGGAGGAGGTGTCGAACGTCTTGCGGATGATCGCATTGACCGCCGAGATGATGACGGCGGCCACGATCAGCCACGCCAGGCGTTTGCCCGTCCAGCGTGTGAACGCGTCAATCCCTTGGCTCAGCTTCAGGAGCGCTTGCAACGATAGGTCCTCCCCGATGGTGTGCCCCGGCCGTCTTGACTGCGCCGAAGCGGGCGCGTGGCTTATCTCGCCGCGCAGGCATGAGGCTGCCGCACCAAACCAGCGGGCGTGCCGCCCGTCAATTGGAAGTTTGTTGATAGTTAAGGGGAATAAGGCCGCAGCCGAGGGTGTCAGCCGCCGGTGACGCTCATGTGCCTGGAGACGCTGGGACGGTCGTGGCGGCGGTCGATGATGAAATCGTGGCCCTTGGGTTTCAGGCCGATGGCGCGGTCGATCGCATCTGCAAGCAGCATGTCGTCATCGGATGCACGCAGAGGTTTGCGCAGATCGGAGGCATCCTCGTGGCCGAGGCAGGTGTGCAGCGTTCCCGTACAGGTAATGCGAACCCGGTTGCAGGATTCGCAGAAATTATGGGTCATCGGCGTGATGAAGCCGAGCTTGCCGCCGGTCTCGCTGACGCTGACATAGCGGGCCGGACCTCCGGTGCTCTCCGCTAAATCCGTCAGCGTGAATTGCTGGGCGAGGCGCGCGCGCACCAGCGAGAGCGGCAGATACTGGTCGATGCGGCCCGAGCCGATCTCGCCCATCGGCATGACCTCGATCAGCGTCAGGCCCATGCCCTTGCCGTGGGCCCAGCGCATCAGGTCGGGAAGCTCGTCCTCGTTGAGGTTCTTCAGCGCCACCGCGTTGATCTTCACGGCAAGTCCTGCGGCGCGCGCGGCCTCGATGCCTTCCAGCACCTTGTCGATCTCGCCCCAGCGGGTGATCTCGCGAAACTTCTTGGGATCGAGCGTATCGAGCGAGACGTTGATGCGGCGCACGCCACAATCGGCGAGCTCGCTTGCGTGTTTCGCAAGCTGGGTGCCGTTGGTGGTCAGCGTCAGCTCGTTCAGGGCGCCGCTCGACAGATGCCGCGACAGCGAGCGGACCAGCGTCATCACGTTGCGCCGGACCAGCGGCTCGCCACCGGTGAGCCGCAGCTTCTTGACGCCCTTGGCGATGAAGGCCGAGCAGAGCCGGTCGAGCTCCTCCAGCGTCAACAGGTTCGCTTTGGGCAGGAACGTCATGTCTTCCGACATGCAGTAGAAGCAGCGGAGGTCGCAGCGGTCGGTGACCGAAACGCGCAAATAGCTGATGGTCCGCCCGAACGGATCGGTCATCGGGGTGGACAGCGCGGCGGATCCGTTCATGCGAGAGGCCTTGTCACTGGCGGCGACGGGCGCACCTTGGCTTCAGCGGTGCTCGGCACCCAATCTAAGCATCGGACGCGGCGAGGACAATCGGGTGGTATACGTAGATCAGCGCCTGCCGGCATTCGGATCGGGGAATGGTGAGCCCGCGGCCGTTGCGGCCTCAGTCGGTGCCGCGGCAGGCGCAGCGGCGGCCGGTTTGGGCTTCCTGGGCCGGTGCGGCTTGCGGATCGGTTTCGGCGGAGTGGCCGGCTGGAGTTCCGCGAACACCGGATTGGGGTCGGTGGCCACCGCGGCCGGGGTGGTGAAATCCCCGGGATTCTTGATCACGTTCACCGGGACGCTCGCCGGCTGGTACTTGGGCAGCGCGAAAGCGACCGTAAACGGGGCCTCGGGTGCGGGAACCGAGACGGAGCAGAGTGTCTTGCAGCCCGGCCCGAGCGAGGTCGTGGCGTCGGCACCTGGCGGGTTGGATTCGATTCGGACCTGGACGGTCGGCGGAGCCGATTTGAACATGTCCCAGGACATCGAGGAGCAGCCACCAAGACTTGCCGCTCCCAATAGACTCGCTCCGGCTAACGCAACCGCGATGACACGACGCATGACCCATCCACTTCAACTGCGACGAACCGCCACATACCCCCGCGCGGACCTTAGGAGCGTCGTCCGGGGCAGGCAACCGGCGGGCTGCGCATAGATAATGAATGGTTAAGGGGGTATTCGCGGAATAACGAAGCTATATCAATAGTTTGATAGAGCTATGCCGTCATTAGGCTGCTGGCGGCGGCCGGCAGGTCACGCATGTGATGGATCAGCCGGTCCGGCTTCAGCTCGGCGATCGGCACGTCGGTGTAGCCAAAACTGACCCCGATCACCGGCACTCCGGCCCGGCGGGCCACCCCGACATCGGTTCCGGCATCGCCGACCATGATGCTGGCTTTGACCGCTCCGCCGGCGCGCGCCACCGTTTCACGAAAGATAGTCGGGTCGGGCTTCTGGACGCCAAAGGTGTCCGCGCCGCAGATCGCCGCGAAGCGGCGACTGAGGTCGAGCTGGTCCAGAAGCCGCTTCGACAGCCATTCCAGCTTGTTGGTGCAGACGGCGAGGCGATGGCCTTGCGCGGAAAAATGGTCCAGCGCGGCCTCGAGCCCCTCGAAGGGCCGGGATTCGACGGCGATATGATCGGCGTAATAGGCGATGAAATCCGCGGTCATCCGGTCCATGTCGGCGGGGGTGACCGTGCGGCCCTCGGCCTCCAGCCCCCGCTCGATCAGCTTGCGGGCGCCGGCGCCGATCATGTTGCGGGCCGAGGCCATCGGCACGGGCGGCAGCCCTTCGCGGTCGAGCACGTGGTTCAGCGCGGTGATCAGGTCGGGCGCCGTATCCACAAGCGTGCCGTCGAGATCGAAGACGATGGTGTGAGGGGAGGTCATGGTCCAAGCGCTACCGGCCCGGTCAGGTCAGTGCAAGGGGTGGCGCCATAAGATCAGCTTATAGCCTGTTCCCCAGACCCTGTTCTCCGGCGGAAAACGAGGCTACACAGGCCGCCGAAAGCGGCCACGATCGGCGGCATGTTCGAGACTTCAGAGGCGGGCGCAAACGTGAATATGGACCAGTTGAAGCGACAGGCCGCGGCGCGCGCGCTCGAGGAGGTGCGGGACGGCATGCAGCTCGGGCTCGGCACCGGCTCGACCGCCAAGCATTTCGTCGAGCTGCTCGGCGAGCGCGTCGCCGCCGGGCTCAAGGTGATCGGCGTGCCGACCTCCGAGGCGACGCGCCTCGATGCGACGCGGTGCGGCGTGCCGCTGACCACGCTCGACGAGATCGACCATCTCGACATCACCATCGACGGCGCCGACGAGATCGATGCCGAACTCAACCTGATCAAGGGCGGCGGCGGTGCGCTGCTGCGTGAGAAGATCGTGGCGGCCGCGTCGGATCGCATGATCGTGATTGCAGATGACACCAAATGGGTGCCCACGCTCGGCAAATTTCCGCTGCCGATCGAGGTCATCCCGTTCGGGCTCGGCGCGACGCGACGGGCGATCGAGAAGGCATTTGCCGAATGCGGCGTTTCCGGGCAAATGGCGGTCCGCAAGGCCAAGGGCGGGGACAAGGACGGCCACGTTTTCGTCACCGACGGCGGCCACTGGATCGTCGATGCCCAGCTCGGACAGATCGGGGATCCTGCCCGCCTCGCCAGCGCGTTGAGCGCGATCCCCGGCGTGGTCGAGCACGGGTTGTTCATTGGCTTGGCCAGCTCGGCTGTTCTGGCGGGCGGCGAGGGAATTCGCGTGATTGAACGGCGTAAGCCGAAAGGAGACTAGGAATGAAGTGCGTTTTGAAATTTTTGCCGGCTGCGACCCTCGCTGTGGGACTGGCCCTCTCGGTCGTCCCGGCCGCTGCGCAGCAGGCCGCGCCCAAGGCTGGCGCTGCGCCCGCCCAGCCCAAAGCCTCGCCTGCGGCGATCGCGGCGGCGAGGGAGATCCTGCAGATCAAGAACGCCACCGCGATGTACGCGGGCGCCGTGCCTGGTCTCGTCGAGAAGACCAAGATCGCGCTGACCCAGCAGAACCTCAACTACCAGAAGGATCTCAACGAGGTCGCCCCGATCGTCGCCCAGCAGCTGCAAGGCCGCCAGAACGAGATCGGCGAAGGCATGGCGCAGATCTATGCCAGCGAGTTCACCGAGCAGGAGCTGAAGGATCTCGTCACCTTCTACAAGTCGCCGCTGGGCAAGAAGCTGATCGATGCCGAGCCGCGCGCCATCGGCCTGTCCATGGCCTTCATGAACTCCTGGGCCCAGAACTTCGCCGAGACCGTGATGGGAGCCTTCCGCGCCGAGATGCGCAAGCGTGGCAAGGAGATCTGACAGACACTATCTGATCAGGACTTCCTGACAGGGGTCGGAGTGGACAATGGCTGAATTCGACGTCGACCTCTTCGTCATCGGTGGCGGCTCGGGCGGCGTGCGTGCCGCCCGCATCGCGGCCGGTTACGGCGCCCGCGTGACGATTGCGGAAGAGTACCGCATGGGCGGGACCTGCGTGATCCGCGGCTGCGTGCCGAAGAAGCTGTTCGTGATCGGCTCGCATTTTCGTCACGAGCTCGAGGACGCCGCAGGTTACGGCTGGACCGTTCCGTCCGCCAGCTTCGACTGGCCGACGCTGATCGCCAACAAGGACAAGGAAATCGCGCGGCTGGAGGCGGCCTACACCGCCAATGTCGAGAAGTCAGGCGCGCAAATCGTCAAGAGCCGGGCGGTGATCGAGGACAAGCACACGGTCCGCCTGCTCGAGAACGACCGCAAGATCACCGCAAGGTACATCCTGATCGCTACCGGCGGCGCGCCCAACCACGGCGCCTCGATTCCCGGCATCGAGCACGTGATCTCCTCCAACGAAGCGTTCCACCTGAAGAAGCTGCCGAAGCGGATCGTGATCCAGGGCGGCGGCTACATCGCGCTGGAATTCGCCGGCATCTTCGCCGGCTTCGGCTCCGACGTCACCGTGATCTATCGCGGCGACAACATCCTCCGCGGTTTTGACGAGGATGTTCGCACCCACGTTCGTGCCGAGATGGAGAAGCAGGGCATCACCATTCTCACCGGCTGCACGGTGAGCAAGGTCGATCGCCACGGCGATGAATTCACCACGCATCTGTCGAACGGATCGAGCATCGCTTCGGAGCAGGTGATGTTCGCGATCGGCCGTCATCCGGCCGTCGCCAATCTTGGGCTCGAGAACGCCGGCGTTGCCATCAACCCGAACAATGGCGGTATCGCGGTCGATCATTTCTCCAGGAGCTCGGTCGACAGCATCTATGCGATCGGCGACGTCACCCATCGCTTCAACCTGACGCCGGTCGCAATCCGCGAAGGCCACGCCTTCGCCGACACCGTGTTCGGCAAGCGCGAGGTGAAGGTCGACCACGCCAATATCCCGACCGCCGTGTTCTCGCAGCCGGAGGTCGGCACCGTTGGTCTCACCGAGACTGAAGCGCGCGCGCAGTTCAGTCACGTCGACATCTACAAGACCTCGTTCCGCCCGATCAAGGCGACGATGTCGGGCCGCGACACCCGCGTGCTGATGAAGCTCGTGGTCGACGGCTCGACCGATCGCGTGCTCGGCTGCCACATCGTCGGCGATGCCGCTGCCGAGATCACGCAAGCCGTTGCCATCGCGGTGAAGATGAAGGCGACCAAGGCTGATTTCGACGCGACGATCGCGCTGCATCCGACCGCGGCCGAAGAGCTCGTCACCATGCGCACCCCGACCGCGCGCCACGTGCGCCAGGCCGCGGAGTAGGGCGTCTCCTAAGCGTAGAGATATCCGACCGGCTTGCCTTCGGTGCGCAGCGGACGAACGTCCTTTTGCGTGATGATCTGGCCGGCGAGACCGTCGATCTCGTCGCGCTGCGTCGGCGTCCAGCCGCGAAGGCCGTCGATGCCCTTGAGAAGGCCGAGCCGGAGCACCTGCGTGTTCTCGCCGACCGCGACAAGGCTGATCGAGCGCTTGCCTGCGGTCACGACGTCGCCGGCCGCGAGCTCGAAGGCCTCACCCGCCTTGTTCCTAAATTCGGCCGTGCCACGAATGACGCGATAGATCACGACCTCGCCCTTGGCGAACGAGGCGGCGTTCGCGGATGCCGACGGACTCTTCGGCAGAAGCAACCGGCCGCGCGGATCGGTTGCGATGATATGGCCGGTGACGAGCTGGCCGCTCGGCGCCTCGATGCCGATATCGCGCACGTAAACCGGCAGCGCCGATTTGATCGAGCCGTCGCCAAGCGGCTTGAACAGTGCATCCAGCGCCAGGGGATCCTGAAGCCAGAAGCCGGCATTGGCCGGGCGATCGTGCAGCGGATGGCTCCAGGCCACGCGCGGCGTTTCGGCTTCGTTGATCTGATCGGGACCGACAATGGTGGGATTCGGAAAGGTGGTGGGATCGGTGATGAAGGCTTCGAGGAATTTGCCCGAATAGCCCATCGAGACCGGATCCGGCACCACCGTCTGCGGCGTCTTCAAATTCTCTTCGGTTGGCAAACCCGACCAGGTGTAGAACAGCTGGCGATGCACGATCGCGCTTTGCAGCATCACCGCGCCCGGGCCGACATTGTAGAAGCGCCCGTCATAGTCGAAGGTGAAAGCCCCCGAAGTGACCAGCACGAGCTGAAAGCCGCCGGGTGGAAGATGCAGATGGAAGTCGGTGGGACCGGTGTCGGGACGGTAGATCGGCAGATTGGTCGCGACTTCGTGGAGCAGGAAGGTTTCGTTGTTGGCGCGAAAGCCTTCGTCGGCGCGATTGTAGAGCGCTTGCGGGCGATACGTTGCCTCGAACTTCGCATTCCGGTCGCGATCGATTGCGACGAAGTCCTGCGTGTTGAGGCGGAGCGGCGCGCCATTCGGATGGGTGAGGCCGGTGGTCTTGAGATCGCCCGCAGCATGCACGTTCATGACGTTCTCCGCTCTGCGCCGTTGCTTCGCTTGCAACGTCACTGCGAATTTTGGGCCAGTTGGTTTGCGAAGCAGCAAGCGGGCCTGGCGCCGCGATGCCGGCATGCCCGTTCGGGAAAAATCCGGTGGTTGCACGGGAGGTTAGATCGACGGCCTGTTCTGATGGTCGGACGCGTGCTGGGGATGCGCGCTTCCCGCGCAGTGAGGGGAGCTGTCTAATTTGTCGGCAAGCCGCGAGTGCGCGTGCAGCGGCGGCGGTGCCGGATCGGTCCGATCGCGCCTTCAGGATTTAGCGAAAACGTCGCGACCGGGCCGGGCGGCGATTGACAGATTGTTCATGTTTTGTTCTTATGCTGCGACCGAGATGGAGGCACCCATGGACAACCGTATCAGCGAAATTCGCAGAACCATCAGAGCGCTCCGCGTCAGCATGCGCGAAGCCGAAGCGATCATGCATGAGCAGATCAACCGCGACGAGGACTGCAGCTTCGTGGCGCAGGAAGTCATCAAGATGCGCTCGGTCATGAGCCTGCTCGCGAAGGAGCGGATCGCGCTCGGTGATCACGAGCCGATCGTCGTGAACAATTTCTTCATCCCGCGGCGCCGGCCGACGCGAAAGCCGGTCGCGGCTCTTTCCCCGACCGTGGATTCCGTGTTCCGTCCGCGCGTGGTGGCGCGGGCTTGACGCGGAGGGCGGCTCAACCAAAAGCGTGAGGCGCGGCCCGATCCGGCTTGCCGGCCGGGCTGTCAGCCCACTTTGCCATCTCCGTGGTCCGCGCGTCGACGCCCTCGCACCAGAAGCAGCTTGGCCGCGCGCGGCCGTTCTCGGACAGGATCGGGACCAGGCTGTGGCCGCAACCGGCGCACCAGGCGATGTCAGTCATGCATTCCCCCACGGCGTAGCAAATTCAGAAATGACGTTCTCGTCCGCGAAGCTTGCGTGGGCGCTATGACGGCGCTGGAGCACTGCGCCCGATCGGCGCGCTCGTCCCTGAGATCGTCGATGTAGCGATCCATCGTGACACGGCTGCGATGTCGTCGCCGTTGTCGCGATAGGCGCGAAGCTGGAATTCGGCAGAACTGCCGCGGTCTATGATGACGCGGCAATGCTCGATCTCGGCGGCGCAGCCCAGCGCGTCGGCGTCCCCGGCGGTGTTGTCGATGATTCGGGTGAGCATCTCCGAGATCGTGACCGGTCCGTCTCTGGAGGCGAAGATGCAATCGGTGCCGTAGCGCTGGGCGCGCCATTTATTCTCCACCGCGATTGCGCGTTCGACGGCGGTGACCCCTTTGGACAGATCCGGCCGCAGATAGAGGTGGCGCGTCAGGCAGCGATAGAGCGAGGCGATGGCGACGGCATCGTCGACGAAGGTGCAGGTGTCGGGCGCCCGAAGCTCGAGGGTCGGGTGCCGCATTGACGGGCGCATCGCCCACCAGATGTGGCTCTCGTCGGGAATCACGCCGGAGCGCTGCAAGGCGCCGACATAGTCGTCGTAGTCCTGCCGGCTCTCGAACAGTTCGGGCAGGCCGGTGCGCGGCAGCTCTGAATAGGCGGCGAGACGGTAGCCCTTCAGCCCGGTCTTGTGCGAATTCCAGAACGGGGAGGAGGCGGACAGCGCGATGAACAGCGGCAGATGCGGCAGCATTGCCCGCATCACCGCCATGCGCTTCTCGGGATCGGGCAGCTGGACGTGCACATGCATGCCGCACATCATGTTGCGATGGCCGATGCTGCGCAGATCCTCGATCATCTCCTCATAGCGCGGTTTCGGGCTCGGCTGCGACATGCGCCAGACCGCGGTCGGGTGCGTGCCGCACGCCATGATCACGAAACCATATTGCGCGGCGACGTTGGCGACTTCGCGCCGCAGGAAGCGAAGCTCTTCGCGGGCATCGTTGACGTCGA
This sequence comes from Bradyrhizobium shewense, assembly GCF_900094605.1. GTDB lineage: Bacteria > Pseudomonadota > Alphaproteobacteria > Rhizobiales > Xanthobacteraceae > Bradyrhizobium > Bradyrhizobium shewense. The sequence continues at coordinate 12,596 of NZ_FMAI01000002.1, forward strand.
CGTGAACGTTGGTGGCGACCTCGAGCTGGGATTGCAGCATCTCCCGCATGGCCTGACCGCCGGTCGACCAATTCGCCGATTCGAACAGCTCGTTGGGCGTTTCGATCGCAACGTCGAACGTGCGCCGATCGGCCAGGAAGTATTCCTCCTCGATCCCGAAGGAATATTCAGCCGCCTTGCCGCCGCCGCCAGCGGAGCGAATCACGAGATGCTGCTTGTCTCGAGAGGAATCGAGGCGCAGCAGTTTCAAAACGTCCGAAGTAGATGTCATTGGGCCACCCGGCAAAGGCTTACCTGCGGGCGATAATCCGTCTGACGGGGGCGGGTTCCGCGTCACACCTACCGGAACTTGCAACGTCGAACGGAACAATCTTCACGTTTTCGGACGCGCGCGCGATCAGCGCGTGATTTGGCGGCACTTCGGTCCAGTCCGATTCCTTGTCGAACGGTTCGGACACGACGATGACCTGGCCGCCGTCCTCCCGGTAATAGAGCGTGTTTGCGGCGTCGTTGACCGCAACGCGAAATGCATAGAGATCCCGGCCGTTGGCGATCGCACTGGTGAAGCGCAGTCGTTCGCGCAGCTGCCCCTCATTGACGAGGCCGACGAGGGCGTGCAGCACGCGCCGCGTCGCTTGAAGCGGATCGCTGTCGAGCCCGGCACCCATCATCGCCAGGAACACGGCCTCCGAGTCGGTCGTGCCCAGCCGCGACGGATAATAAGCATCGGGGATCAGCGCCTCGACCTTGCGCCGCAGCCGATTCCAGCTCCCGACGAATCCGTTGTGCATGAACATCCAGTGGCCGCAGGCAAAGGGATGGCAATTCTGTCGCGTCACCGCCGTGCCGGTGGCGGCGCGCACATGGGCAAAGAACAAGTGCGAGCGCAGATGCCGGCAGAGATAGCGCAGGTTTTCGTCCGACCAGGCTGGGCGGGTCTCGCGATAAAGGCCGGGCTCCGGATGCTCGCCGTACCAGCCGAGACCAAAGCCGTCGCCATTCGAGCCCGCCGTGGATTGCAGCGAGCGGATGCTCTGCGCGACCAGCGAATGTTCGGGCTCGGTGACGTAAGGCTCAAACGAGGTGGTCTCGCCACGGTATGCGATCCAGCGGCACATGGGAGTTCCTGTGAGGCGGCGGATGGGTCGTGAGCTGCACTAACCGACGTGCCGGCCTCGTGGTTCCCGGCGCCAAGCAGCGATCACCAGAGCCGAGTTCAGTGTTACGATGCGGTAAGTCGACATTGGAGGCCGAGATGAACGATCAAGCCGTATTGGCCGCGCTTCAGCGACATTGGGACGCCTCGGATGCCAATGATTTCGAGGTCGAGCGTGATATCTATCGCGAGGACGCAGTGCTCGACTATCCGCAGTCAGGCGAGCGCATCCGCGGTCGCAGGAACATTCAGGAGAGCAGGTTCGTGCAGCCGAACCAGAAGCGCTTCACGGTTCGGCGGATCGTTGGCGGCGGCGATCTCTGGGTCAGTGAATTCGTGCTGAGCTATGACGGGGTGCCGTCTTATGTCGTGAGCATCATGGAATTTCATGACGGCTGGTGACGCACGAGACGCAATATTTCGGCGACCGCTTCGATCCCGCGCCATCCCGTGCGCATCTGGTCGAGCCGGTGGAGTGAGACGCGTTGATGCAGGTGCGCGACGAAATGGTGGCCTCTTGCCTCGGACACAGCACAGCGCCGACTTAGCGGTGCGCAGCAGGGCCGGGGCCTATGCAACGTTGTTCCCGGGGCCTGGCTCCGCGCAGCAACGCCTGAAGCGTTGTACGCGTCCCGGACAACAATGCACGACCATGGAACCGATGCGGCGGCTGGTCGCAGTCATCTCGCCTTGATTCCGACGGACCCACCTTTATCTCTGACACGAACAAGAATCCGGGCCCCTCTGGCGAGGACGCCGACGATGTCGGCAAACCTCGTGATGTCGGATGACCTGTCCCGCGCGAATGCGATGGATCGGCCGATCGTCGGGCCTCTGTATGTTCTCTCCGACCATTCGTCCCCATCGCAGCTCCGTGCGGTCATTTCGCAAGTTAAGGGAGCAACGATGTCTGACGCCAAATCCTCAAATCCGATCGAGATCGAGATCACGGAACCGTCCAGCCTGAACGAGCAGGCCGCGGTCGCGCTGGTGATCGTGGGCGCGCTGGTCGCGGTTGCCGACCGGCGGGTTTCGCCGGTCGAGCGCGACGAGGTGATCCGTTTCATCAGGGATCGCAAGCTGGCGCCGCACATTTCCGAAGAACGGCTCTATGCGATGTTCGATGAACTCGCCGAACGGCTCGAGGAGCCGGATTTTGCCAATGTCGTGATCGACACGCTGCGGCCGGTTTCGAACCTGCCGCTGTCGTCCCATTTGATTGAGCTGTCGGAGCGCGTGGCGGCGGCGGATGAGGACGTCCATCCCCATGAAGTGCAGGCGATCAAATTGTTGCGCTTGCTGACGCTGGTGCTGCCGCGCGCGAAGCCGGTCACGTCGGGTCAAGGGCGCACCGAACGGCAGATGGCCACAGAGGAGTAAGCATGAACGCAGCATCGAACGAGCGTACGAGTGAAGCCGCAGGTCCCGCCAGCGAAATGGCCGGCGGCGACCCGCGCCTCGAAAAGCTCGTCGATCGGCTGCCGCCCCGTATGGGTGACACGGTCACCTATCTGCTCAAGCCGTCGAACCGCTGGGTCCGAATTCCATCGGGCGCGCTCCTCATTGTGGGCGGCGTGCTTTCCTTTCTTCCGATCCTCGGCGTCTGGATGCTGCCGCTCGGTCTCGCGCTGCTTGCCGAGGACGTGCCTGCGTTGCGCTCCTCACGGTCGAAGGTCCTGGATTGGGTCGAGCGGAAGAAGCCGCATTGGCTCGATCCGGCTGCGCCAAAAAATGATCAAACATGATTGAATTCATCACACCCGAAGCGCTCACTGCCCTCCTTCAAGTCGTCCTGATCGACCTCGTTCTCGCCGGCGACAATGCCGTCGTCATCGGCCTCGCCGCAGCGGGACTTCCGGCCGAACAGCGCCGCCGCGCCATCATCGTCGGTATCGCCGCCGCCACGGTACTGCGCATCGTCTTCGCCGGCGTCGCGACCCAGCTGCTGCAGGTCATCGGCCTGTTGCTTGCCGGCGGCGTATTGCTGCTCTGGGTTTGCTGGAAGATGTGGCGCGAGCTGCGCGAGCAGGCGCATGCGAGGCATCTGGCGTTCAGCCATGGCGGCGCGGATGGTGCGACCGTGCAGCGAAAGACCTTCGGTCAGGCTGCGGTGCAGATCGTTGCCGCCGACGTCTCGATGTCGCTCGACAACGTGCTCGCGGTCGCCGGCGCCGCGCGCGAGCATCCCTACATTCTTGTCTTCGGGCTGTTGCTGTCGGTCGCGATGATGGGCGTTGCCGCCGACCTGCTTGGCCGCGTGCTCCAGAAGCATCGCTGGGTCGCCTATATCGGCCTCGCCATCATCATTTACGTCGCCTTCGAGATGATCTATCGGGGCTCGCTCGAGCTCGCGCCTGTCATCGCGAGTCTCTGAGGCGACAACTCTTTCCGCAATCCGGAGTAATTCATGACGTCCGAACCCAAAGCACCTTCGGCGCAGGTCGAGCCGCCGCGCCTAGGCCTGTTTGCGCAGCTCATCTTTGGCTCGCGTTGGCTGCAAGTGCCGCTCTATGTCGGCCTGATCGTCGCGCAGGCCGTCTATGTGCTGCTGTTCCTGAAGGAGCTCTGGCATCTGGTCGCGCACTCGTTCGACGCCAGCGAGCAGCAGATCATGCTGGTCGTGCTCGGGCTGATCGACGTCGTCATGATCTCGAACCTTCTGATCATGGTGATCGTCGGTGGCTACGAGACCTTCGTTTCCCGCCTGAATCTGACCGGTCATCCCGACGAGCCGGAATGGCTGAGCCATGTCAATGCCAGCGTGCTCAAGATCAAGCTCGCGATGGCGATCATCGGCATCTCCTCGATCTCGTTGCTCAGGACCTTCATCGAGGCCGGCAATCTCGGCACCACGCGCAGCAATTTCACCGAGACCGGCGTGATGTGGCAGGTGTTGATCCACATGACCTTCATCGTCTCGGCGATCGGCATCGCCTGGGTCGACCGCCTCAGCGATAACGGCCATCGCAAGGAGGCCGGCCACGGCTGATCAACCTGGCCGTCCGAATCCTCCCGAGCGGCCAATCCTGAGCCCGCCTGATCGTCCGATCCGGCGGGCTCTTTTTTGAGATCGATAAAATTGTCCGCAATCCGCTCAGCCGCGGCAAACCCTGCGGACAAGAAGCGTGGTGCCTTAAACCAGACCTTTGGAACCGACCTGCATCCTGCTCGCAAAAGGCAGGGCTATCGGCATGTCAATTCTGAGGGAGATCGGCGCATCGGTCGCGGGAGTCTACGCGCTCCTGCTCGTCTGCGACGCATTGTTCGGGGTCGGTGAGGCGCGCTTCGACGACGCCTATTACCGCGCCAGCTTCTACGCGCCGCGGCCGAAGGAGTTTCGGTTTGCGAGCGACACGCCGCCGGCGGTCCGCGTCAGCGACGCGTTCGCGCAGTTCGCGCCGGGCGAGGCCAAGCCCAACAGGCGCTACTCGTCCCTGACGACGATCATCCGGTAGGGCCTGTGCTCTTTAATCCGCTGTCCGCCTGACGTCCGGTTTACCGCCAGCATCGGCCGAAGAGCGGATGGCCTCCGAGGTCGCCGATGGGTCAGGAGCCGAAGTGTCGCTTGTCGCCTTCGTATGCTCTATTCGTCGTAGTTGCGCCGTTGACCGCGGCAAAAAGCAAAGAGCCCCAATGAACCGATCCGTCCATGTTGCTGCAGGACTTTTTCATAGCCGGCCGTATGGTTTTGCTCAGGTTACAGTCATTCGGACGCCGTTCGGTGACGTGGTAAATGTGTCCGGCCAGGTAGCTTGGGATGCCGATCGAAACATCGTCGGTGCCGGTGACATCGGGCGTCAACTTGAAAAGAGCCTAGAAAACCTAGCTCTCGCATTGGCATCGGTTGGCGCGACGCTCGATGACGTCGGCTCACTCCGACTCTACATCAGGCTAAGTCACATGCATGAAAGTGGAGCGATCACCAGCGTTCTCAGGGCGGCGTTCGGCGAGAACCCGCCCTGCGCAACCTGGATCGGGGTGCCGAGCCTCGCCAACGACGCTTTCCTGATCGAGGTCGAACCCTCTAACGTTTTTCTTGCGCGCAAGTAAATGGCTGACGGCAGCAGTGGGTCACAAGCCGCAGATCACGCTCAAGGTGGTTGACTTCCGCGTTACGATGGTGAACCGACATTTATGGGTATACGCCCTGGTTCAATGCGCACGCCGGCGGTCCCGCGGCCTTCAGCTTGGCGGCTTCCTCGTCGGTGAAGACGCGGCTGCGCGTCGGGAATCGCACGCCTTTCAGCGTTTCCACGGGAACGCCCGGGCTGCGGCCGTAAACGATATCTACAAGGCCTTGTGTTGCCCGACGGGCAAAACACGCGAGCGGTGGGGCAACGCCCGCCACCAAAAATATTCCACTTTACCGAAATTCGGAAATCGCGTATGTGTCGCTGCATCCCGGCCCAACGAAGAGGGGCGTATCGCGATCGTCACGAACGCGGGCCGGGTGGCGGTGGACGCAGATGACATCGGCGCGAAGGATTTCGCAGGGCGGGCAACCGTGAGCGAAACACCTGGCGCACACGACCGGTGTGATCCGCGTACGGCAAAATCGTGTGGTCCTGACACCCGGGGTCTGTGCGTCAAGTCTTGCGGTGATGTGGCGGTCCAACCGGGCACGCGCATCAGCCATCCGCAAGTCGACGGGGGCAATAGTGCATCGCTCCCCGGGGAGAGCACGACATAAGCCGTCAAACCACTGCGCAGGGAAGGCCGGGATGCTCCGGTTGCCCTGTTACCCGCTATGCATGAAGCACACGCAATCTGCTCTGGCATGGCGGTCGATGGGAGCCAACCGGCTCCCGGCCTTCCCTGCGCCCTCATTCAAAAGAGGGTGAAGCGATCGTGCAAAGCTCGGGCGAGAAAAGCCGCGAGGACGCGAAGCTGTGTCTCAGTCCCCCTGAATCCATTCGGCGACGCCTCGCCACAGCGTGTCGCGGTGCTCGGGGCGGAAGAAGCCGAAATGGCCTATTGCTTTGGCGCCGACATCGGACGGCTTGATGTTGAGCACCTCCGGCTTGATCGCGGTGAACCCGCTCGCGAGCAGCTCGACCGCCGGCCGCGTCGCCCAGGGATCGTCCGAGAAGCACAGCGCCCGCAGTTCGCCCTTGAACTTCGCAAAATTCTCCAGCGCCGGCAGCTTGGAATCGAAGAGATAACGGGGGCTCGAGACCCACTCGGCCCATTGCAGGAAGACGCCCTTGGGCAAATCCTCGCCGACGCCGGCCCAGCCGGGGGCATAGCCGAGCGTATGGGCGAGCGGGACGCCAATGAGGTTCATGAAGGCGAAGACGCGGTATTTCTCCGGCGAGGTCATCAGCCGCCACGTCGCGGCCTGCGAGGCCACGAAGGCGGCGCGCGAGATTTCGCTGTTGTTGGCGATCAGCCCCAGCGCCTGACCGCCGAAGGAATGGCCGACATAGGCCAGCGGCAGGGTGTTGTACCGCTCCCGCATCCAGCTGACCGCGGCGGTGACGTCGAGCGCGGCCCAGTCCGACATCGAGGCCTTGAAGCCGACCAGCGATTTCGGCTGGTTGTAGCCGACCATCGCCGGCAGCCGGGAATCGCCGATGCCGCGATAGTCGTAAGTGAGCACCGCGCGGCCGCGATGGGCGAGATAGGAGGCAAAGCCCCGGTAGATCTTGCGCGGCACGGCGGTCGCCGAATTGATCAGGACGGCATGCCGTTTGGTGCCGCGCGGCAGGAACAGGGTGCCGGCCAGGGCATACCCGTCGGTCGCCGGGAAGTTGATCTCGTCGATGAAAACGTCGTCCAGTGCCGCGTCCATGGGCGCAAGGTATCCTGCCAGTTGCCTCGCCCTCCCAGCAAATGCGAATTTGGCTTTCCCCGCAAGGGTTTGCAGGACCAAATGGATTTACAACTGGCGGGGCGGGGCCAGCCTGTGTATAAGGCGGCCCTCGCAACCTACAGATCAGGTTGTGCTTTTTGCTTCACGGAGAGATTGCGATGTCCGAGCGGTGGACGCCCGAGTCCTGGCGCAGCAAGCCGGTGCTACAGGTGCCCGACTATCCCGACGCCAAGGCCCTGGCCGACGTGGAGGCGCAGCTTGCGACCTTTCCGCCGCTGGTGTTCGCGGGCGAGGCGCGCAACCTGAAGAAGGCGCTGGGGCGCGTTGCGGCCGGCGAGGCCTTCCTGCTGCAGGGCGGCGACTGCGCCGAGAGCTTTGCCGAGCACGGCGCCAACAACATCCGCGATTTCTTCCGCGTGCTGCTGCAGATGGCGGTGGTGCTGACCTACGCCGGCGCCGTCCCGGTGGTGAAGGTCGGCCGCGTCGCCGGCCAGTTTGCAAAGCCGCGGTCGTCGCCGACCGAGAAGCTCAATGGTATCGAGCTGCCGAGCTACCGCGGCGACATCGTCAACGACATCGCCTTCACCAAGGAAGCGCGCGTGCCGGATCCGCAGCGCCAGCTGATGGCCTATCGCCAGTCGGCGGCGACGCTGAACCTGCTCCGCGCCTTCGCCACCGGCGGCTACGCCAATCTCGGCAGCGTGCATCAGTGGATGCTGGGCTTCCTCAAGGATTCACCGCAGTCCCGCCGCTACAAGGAGCTGGCCGATCGCATCTCGGACGCGCTCAACTTCATGCGCGCCTGCGGCCTCGATCTCGAAGCCCATCCCGAGCTGCGCGCCACCGATTTCTACACCAGCCACGAGGCGCTGCTGCTCGGCTACGAGCAGGCGATGACCCGCGTCGATTCCACCACTGGCGACTGGTACGCGACCTCGGGCCACATGATCTGGATCGGCGACCGCACCCGCCAGCTCGATCACGGCCATATCGAATATTTCCGCGGCATCAAGAACCCGATCGGGCTGAAATGCGGCCCGTCGCTCAAATCCGACGAGCTCTTGAAGCTGATCGACGTGCTCAACCCCGACAACGAGCCGGGCCGGTTGACGCTGATCGGCCGCTTCGGCTCGGACAAGGTCGGCGAGCACCTGCCGAACATGATCCGCGCCGTGAAGCGCGAGGGCAAAGTGGTGGTCTGGTCGTGCGACCCCATGCACGGCAACACCATCACCTCGACCTCAGGCTACAAGACGCGCCCGTTCGACCGGGTTCTGTCTGAGGTGAAGTCTTTCTTCACGATCCATGCCGCCGAAGGCACCCATGCCGGCGGCGTGCATCTGGAGATGACCGGGCAGGACGTTACCGAGTGTATCGGCGGCGCCCGGGCGATCACGGACGAGGACCTCAACGACCGCTACCACACGGTCTGCGATCCCCGCCTCAATGCCGAGCAATCCATCGACATGGCTTTCCTGATCGCCGAGCTCCTCAAGCAGGAACGCGCCGGCAAGGCCACGCCGATGCCGGCCGCAGCGGGGCTCTAGGATCTTGCTGCGGATCTGGAAGGCCACGATCAATTCCCGTAACGGTCTGGCCTTTGCGTTCCGATCGGAGCAGGCCGTCCGCGAGGAGATTTTTGCGCTCCTCGCCTCGCTGCCGCTGGCCTGGTTGATCGGCGCGACCGCGATGCGCGCGGTCGAGCTGGTCTGTTCGGTTGCGTTCGTGCTGACCGTGGAGTTGCTCAACACCGCGATCGAAAAGCTTGCCGATCGGCTGACGATGGATCACGACAAGCAGATCGGGCGGGTCAAGGACATGGGCTCGGCCGCCGTCGGCGTCGCGCTGCTGATGGCCGGCGCGTTCTGGATCATCGCCATCATCGAGCGACTGGGATTTATCTGATCGGAGCGCGGCGGCCATGACCGAACGTCTCAAAGCATTCGCGGTCACGCTCGCCCAGCTCAATCCGACCCTGGGCGACATCGAGGGTAACGCCGCGAAGGCGCGCGATGCGCGCGCGAGAGCCATCGCCGACGGCGCCGATCTCGTGCTGTTTCCGGAATTGTTCATCGCCGGCTATCCGCCGGAAGACCTCGTGCAGAAGCCGGCCTTCCAGGCGGCCTGCCGCGCCGCGATCGAGGCACTGGCCCGAGAGACCGCCGATGGCGGGCCGGCCATGCTGATCGGCACGCCCTGGGTCGAGGACGGCAAGCTCTACAATGCCTGCGCGCTGCTCGACGGCGGGCGCATCGCTGGTTTGCGTTTCAAATGCAATCTGCCGAACTACGGCGTGTTCGACGAGAAGCGGTTGTTTTCGCGCGGCCCTGCCGCTGGCCCTGTGACCGTGCGCGGCGTGCGCATCGGCGTGCCGATCTGCGAGGACATCTGGCTGGAGGAATCCGAGGACTACGAGAACGTGGTCGAGACGCTGGCCGAGACCGGCGCCGAGATCATCCTGGTGCCGAACGGCTCGCCTTACGCCCGCGACAAGAGCGACGTGCGCCTGTCGGTCGCGGTGGCGCGCGTGACCGAAAGCGCGCTGCCGCTGGTCTATCTCAACCAGGTGTGCGGCCAGGACGAACTGGTGTTCGACGGCGCGTCCTTCGCGCTCAACAGCGATCTTTCGCTTGCTGCGCAATTGCCGGCGTTCGAGGAGAGCATCGTCACGCTGCGCTTTGCGAGAAATGGCGACGACTGGCGCTGCACGGGCCCGATCGCCGGGCAACCCGAGGGCGACAAGGCCGATTACGCCGCCTGCGTGCTGGGCCTGCGCGACTACGTCACCAAGAACGGTTTTCCCGGCGTGCTGCTCGGCATTTCCGGCGGCATCGACTCGGCCCTCTGCGCGGCGATCGCGGTCGATGCGCTCGGCGCCGATCAGGTGCACGGCGTAATGCTGCCGTATCGCTACACCGCAGCACACTCCATCGCCGATGCGGGCGAGCTCGCCGGCCATCTCGGCATCCGCTATGAGGTGCTGCCGATCGCGGAGGCTGTGACCGGCTTCGAGACCATCCTCTCGGGCCTCTTCAAGAATCTGCCGCCTGATATCACCGAGGAGAACCTCCAGGCCCGCAGCCGCGGCACGCTCTTGATGGCGATCTCCAACAAGACCGGGTTGATGGTGGTGACGACAGGCAACAAGTCGGAAATGTCGGTCGGCTACGCCACGCTCTATGGCGACATGAACGGCGGCTTCAACCCGATCAAGGACATCTACAAAACGCAGGTGTTTCGGCTGGCGAGCCTGCGCAACGGCTGGAAGCCCGATGGCGCGCTCGGGCCGGCGGGCGAGGTGATCCCGCCCGACATCATCACACGGCCGCCGAGCGCGGAGCTGCGCGAGAACCAGACCGACCAGGATTCGCTGCCGCCCTATGAGGTGCTCGATGCCATCCTGGAGCGTCTTGTCGAGCGTGAGCAGCCGCTGGATCAGATCATCGCCGCCGGTTTCGATCGCGAAACGGTCACCCGCATCGACCATCTGCTCAACGTCGCCGAATACAAGCGCCGGCAGGCCGCGCCCGGCGTGAAGGTGACGCCCAGGAATTTCGGCCGCGACCGCCGCTATCCCATCACCAACCGCTTTCGCGACAAGGGCGAGGGGCTGCCCGCCGGGGACGAGACGCTGGTCTCGCGCGGCAGCAAGGCGTCGATCGACGCGTTCGAGGGGTGAAGCTTTCGGTGTGAGGGCAATAGCGCCCCATGGTTCGCTGTCATCATCCGCGAAGGCGGATGATCCAGTACTCCGCGGCGGATATTGAGACGACCGACTTCGGCCATAGCGCGTCAATAGGGATGGCCGCGCTGGTGTCGAGCAGGTGAGGCATGGCAGACGAGTTCATCCTAGATATTGAGGATCTCCGTGAGGTCGCTGCCTACGCGGCGGATAATGCCGCGGACGTGCTGGAGATATTCGAGCAATCGTATCCCGCAGATTCCCGTCCGCGCGATGCGCTCGAAACCGCCCGGACGTTCGCAAGAGGAGGCAAGCGGGTGAAGGCCTTGCGCGATGCTGCCTGGGCCGCGCTGAAGGCAGCAAAGGAAGCCGAAAATGCAGCAGCCAGCCAAGCTGCGCGCGCGGCGATGTGTGCCTCATCCGCGGCCTATCTCCATCCCTTGGCTCGATCGACTCAGGTCAGGCATATTCTCGGCGCGCCCGCCCATGCAGCCCGGGCCACTGAACTTGCAGCGGGCGATGCTGCAGATGTTGGTGCCGACTATGTTGAGCGCGCCGTCCGGCGCGCGACGCCTGGGCTCGTCGAGGTTCTGCGCCGCTACCCGCTCGCACCGTCCGGTGGAGGGCGGGTTGGCGAACTGCTGCGCGCAATCGATCGCAGGCTTCGCAGCGAACTGGCGTAACCAGATGCCCGCCTCGCAAGGTAATGGCGGTGAGAACTCAGATTGCCGCTATGACGGGGTTGCGAAAAACAGCACCCGCAGGAAGTGCGTGTATTCGGATTCGAGCACCATGATCGACACAAATACCAATACCGCGATCGGCGGCAGCAGGATGGCATAGGCCAGTGCCAGTCGCTCCCAGGCCATGTGCATGAAGACTGCGACGATCAGGCCTGCCTTCAACATCATGAACAGCAGGATCAGCGACCACCTCAGGTAGCCATGCAGGCCAAAATAGTCGACGAGGTAGGAGCACGTGCTGAGGACGAACAACCAGCCCCAGACCACGAGGTAGAGCTTGATCGGGTGCTGTTGACCGCTGGCGTGAACGGCTCCCGTTGCGACTGCGCCATGCGCGGGAGCGTGGAGCTGTCCTTCCATGTGTACCGCCGCGTTTGTCATGCGCCGACCTCACCAAAGATAGAAGAATGCAAAGATGAATACCCACACGAGATCGACGAAGTGCCAGTACAGGCCCATGATCTCGACGATCTCGTAATACCCCTTGCGGCTCGTGAAGAAGCCACGCCTCTCGACGTCGAAGTCTCCGCGCAAGACCTTCCGCGCAATGGCGATCAGGAAGATCACGCCGATGGTCACGTGGGTGCCGTGGAATCCGGTGATCATGAAGAAGCTCGCACCAAACTGCGGTGCGCCCCACGGATTGCCCCAGGGCCGGACGCCCTCCATGATCAGCTTGGTCCATTCGAAGGCCTGCATGCCGACGAAGGTTGCGCCGAACGCCGCCGTGGCCAGCATCAAGGCTGCGGTTCTGACGCGATCGCGGCGGTAGCCGAAATTGACGGCCATCGCCATCGTCCCGCTGCTGCTGATCAGGACAAAGGTCATGATGGCGATCAGGATCAGCGGAATGTGATTGCCGGCGATGTTGAGGGCGAAGACTTCGCTGGGATTGGGCCACGGCACGGTCGTCGACATGCGCGCCGTCATGTAGGAGAGCAGGAAGCAGCTGAAGATGAAGGTGTCGCTGAGGAGGAAGATCCACATCATGGCCTTGCCCCAGGACACGTTCTTGAAGGCGCGCTGATCGGACGCCCAGTCGGCGGCGATGCCGCGCCAGCCTTCAAGCCGCGCAGTCGAATGGCCCGGATTTGTCAGCACGGTCTCTGCCATCTGGTCTCGCCTCCCTAGCTCAGCAATCGGCGACAGATGTTGACGAAATCGTCGGTCCAGCCCGTGAGAAGCCCGAGCAGCACAAGCCAGACCAGCAGCAGGAAGTGCCAGTAGATGGTGCACAGCTCCACGCTCAAGCGCATGTCGGCGATCCCGGCGCCACGCCACATCTTGGTCGAGGTTCGGCCCAAAGCGACCAGACCGCCCGTCAGATGCAGCCCGTGCACTGCGGTCAATAAGTAGAAGAAGGAGTTCGCCGGATTGGACGCCACGAAATATCCGGCCGCGCCGAGCTGTTGCCAGGCCAGAAGCTGTCCGCCGAGGAAGATCACGGCAGCTGCGCCGCCTGCGAGCAGGCCGATCATGACACCTTCAGCGTCGTCTCGGCGCGCGGCCACGTAGGACCATTGCAGCGCCACGCTGCTCAGGATCAGGACGCCCGTGTTGAACCACAGCAGCCGCGGCACGGGCAGCGTCCGCCAGTCCGCCACGTCCATGCGCATCGAGTAGGCGCTGATGAAGAGGATGAACAATGCGCTCGCGACGGCGAGAAACACGCCAAGTCCGATCTTCGCTGCCGGCCAGGTCATGGCGTCGCCGCCGGGGAAGTCACCGGCCGGACCTTCCTCCAGCCAGGGCCTGGCCGTCAGCCGCTGCTGCGACAGCCACCATCCGGCGACGACCGCGATCACAGCCACGAACAGGATGACGGCACTCACGAAGCAGCTCCTTGAACGACGTGCGTCCCGCGCGGCGGCTGGTTCTGCGGAATGAAGTCCTCCTCGGCGCCGGGTACGCTGTAGTCATAGGCCCAGCGGTAGACGACCGGCAGCTCCTTGCCCCAGTTGCCGTGCCCGGGAGGCGTCTCCGGCGTCTGCCATTCCAGCGTCGTCGCCCGCCACGGATTGCCGCCTGAGGCCTCACCTTTGAACAGGCTCCAGGCAAGATTGAACAGGAACACCATCTGGCTGAAGCCGACGGTCAACGCCACCACGGAGATGAAGGCGTTCAGTGAATGGGCCGAGGACGGGATGAACGACGTATCTCCGAGTTCGAAATACCGGCGCGGAACCCCGAGCAGTCCAAGATAGTGCATGGGGAAGAAGATCAGGTAGGCGCCGAGGAAAGTGACCCAGAAGTGAAACTTGCCGAGTGCGTCATTGTACATTCGCCCGGTGACCTTGGGGTACCAGTGATAGATCGCACCCAGCACGACCATGATCGGCGCCACGCCCATCACCATGTGGAAATGCGCGACTACGAACATGGTATCGGAGAGGGGCACGTCCACGACGACGTTGCCGAGGAAGAGGCCGGTGAGCCCGCCGTTCACGAAGGTGATGATGAAGCCGAGGGCGAACAGCATCGGCACCCTGAGATGAATGTCGCCGCGCCACAGGGTCAGCACCCAGTTGTAGACCTTGATCGCGGTGGGGATGGCGATGATGAGCGTCGTGGTGGCGAAGAAGTACCCGAATTGCGGGAACATGCCGCTCACATACATGTGGTGCGCCCATACGACAAAGCTGAGCGCGCCGATGGCCACGATCGCCCAGACCATCATGCGATAGCCGAAGATGTTCTTGCGCGCATGCGTGCTGATCAGATCGGAGACGATGCCGAAGGCGGGCAGGGCGACGATGTAGACCTCGGGGTGGCCGAAGAACCAGAACAGGTGCTGGAAGAGCAGCGGGCTGCCGCCACCATATTTCGACTGCTGGCCCATCTCGACCAGGGACGGCATGAAGAAGCTGGTGCCCAGCAGACGGTCGAGCAGCAGCATGACCGAGGCAACGAAGAGCGCAGGGAATGCCAAGAGCGCCATGACCGTCGCCGTGAAAATCCCCCACACCGTCAGGGGCAGGCGCATCAAGGTCATGCCGCGGGTGCGTGCCTGGAGCACCGTGACCACATAATTCAGTCCGCCCATCGTGAAGCCGATGATGAACAGGATCAGGGACGACATCATGAGAATGATGCCCCAATCCTGCCCGGGCGTTCCGGAGAGGATTGCTTGCGGCGGGTACAGCGTCCAGCCGGCGCCGGTGGGGCCGCCGGGCACGAAGAATGTCGAGGCCAGCACCAGCACTGCGAGCAGATAGACCCAGTAGCTCAGCATGTTCACATAAGGGAAGACCATGTCCCGGGCGCCAACCATCAGCGGGATCAGGTAGTTGCCGAAGCCGCCGAGGAACAACGCGGTGAGCAGGTAGATCACCATGATCATGCCGTGCATGGTGATGAACTGGAGGTACTGGTTGGCATCGATGAAAGAGAACGTGCCGGGGAATCCCAGCTGCAGTCGCATCAGCCACGACAGCACCAGGGCCACCAGCCCGATGGCCGAGGCCGTCAGCGAGTACTGAATGGCGATCACCTTGGCGTCCTGCGAGAAGACATACCGTGTCCACCAACTCCTCGGATGATAGAGCTCGACGTCAGGTACTTCGGCAGGCGGCGTGCCAGCGATCCCTTCATATGGAATATCGACCATAGAAAACCTCCTCGGTCGTTTCCATCGGGGGCGACGAGTTGGTCTCACGCACCCGATTCATATTCGCGGCGGCGCCTTGCTACTTGCCGCCGGATTGAAATCTCGCCTTCACGACGGTGTTTGCCGGCGACAATTCTGCAAACGTCTTCTGTTGCTCCAGCCAAGCGTGATATTCACGCTCTTCGTCGATGATGACCTTGGCCCGCATCTGATAGTGAGCCGCGCCACAAAGCTCCGCACAGAGAACGTCGAACGTTCCGGTTCGGATCGGCGTGATCCAGAAATAAGTCACCATGCCTGGAACCATGTCCATCTTGGCCCGGAATTCGGGCACGTAGAAATCGTGCAGGACATCAACCGAGCGAAGCAGAACCTTGACCGGCTTTCCCAGTTGAAGGTGCAGGTCGCCGTTCTCGATCACGACGTCGTCCTGCGCATGCGGATCGTCGCGATTGAGTCCCATCGGATTGTCGGAAGCGATGTTGCGGACATCGGATGTGCCCAACCGCCCGTCCTTGCCCGGAAGGCGGAAGCTCCATTGCCATTGCTGGCCCATGACCTCGACCTCGGTAGCATCCGCAGGCACGGTCACGAACTGGTGCCAGACCACGAGGCCAGGCGCCAGCATGGCCGCGACGCCGATTCCGGTCCCGACGCTCAGCCACCATTCGAGCTTTTTGTTTTCAGGATTGTAGTCGGCCCGTCTTCCCTCCTTATGGTGAAAGCGGAAGACGCAATAGGCCATGAAGGCGATGACGGCGACGAAAACAAAGCCCGTGATCCAGAACGTGATGTTGATGGTGTGATCGATATAGGCCCAGTTCGTGGCGATCGGCGTCCACCACCAGGGGCTGTAGATGTGAAACAGCACCGAGCCTATCGCGACCAGAAGCAGTATCAGTGCGACAGCCATCCTGATCCATCCTTGCCATCAAAGGCTACGGATACGAATCCAGGGCGGAGCTCATGTCTGTCGCGATGGCTGGCCTTTCTCGGTTGGCACTTATGCCATCGCCGGCCTCTTGCCTCGCCCATTCCACTAGCCGCGAAATCAAGAGAATGTTCGCGACCCATCAACTCTAAGGGCGTCTGCGTCTAAAATGATACCAGCCTAACCCGGCGTCAATAGCGCAATGTAGGTGCCCCGACGTGGTGTTATGGCCGTGCTGGCAAGCCGACAAGCATCAGGCGCGCATATTGGGTCTGGGTGATGCAACGCACAAATCCGTGCCAGTGCACAATTCACTCAACCGTGAGTGCAGCCTTGCGCCGCAAGCGCTAAACTTTGCGAGGCAGGTCGCGACGGGTTCCGTCCGGCCAGGCTCGCTCGCTGAACCTGGGTTGCCGTACTCGCCCCATCGCGTTTCCTGCTCGTCAGGCGGACACGCGTGGCTGGAAAGCGCGTGTTATCGAAACCGCGATTTTCAGCACGGGAGGGTCCGTCCATGGCCACTCTGTACTCCCACGACATCATCAGGCGGCACGTATTCGGCGAAGCGGCCTCCTATCCCATTCGCAAGATCAGCCTGTCCGATCTGACCGAGGCCCTGCGCCTGGGTTGGGAGGATTTCCAGGCGATGCCGAGTCACGCGATCGTCGTGTGCGTGATTTATCCCGTTCTCGGTCTCGTCCTGTTCAGGATGGTTCTCGGCTATTCGGTGCTGCCGCTACTATTTCCACTGGCCGCCGGCTTTGCCTTGATTGGCCCGTTTGCCGCGATCGGTCTCTACGAACTCAGCCGGCGTCGTGAGCGCGGCGAGGAGGTCGATGCATGGGATGCGGTCAAGGTGCTGCGCGCACCGTCGTTCGGGGCCATGGTCGAACTCGGTGTGCTCCTGCTGGTCCTGTTCGGGGCCTGGATCGGTGTCGCGAACGCAATCTATGTCTCAATCTTCGGTCATGCGGCGGCCGCGAGCATTCCCGACTTCGCAACGCGCGTGCTGACGACACCGGAAGGCTGGTCGCTCATCATCGTCGGTTGCGGTGTCGGCTTCCTGTTTGCGGTTGTGGCTTTGTGTGTCAGCGTCGTGTCGTTTCCGTTGATGCTCGACCGGCATGCGACTGCGATCGACGCGATCCGTACCTCGCTCCGAGCAGTAGCGGCGAACCCGGTTGGGATGGCCGGATGGGGCCTCATCGTCGCGGCGCTGCTCGTGATCGGCTCGGTACCGCTATTCGTCGGTCTCGCTGTCGTTCTGCCGGTGCTTGGCCATGCCACCTGGCACCTCTATCGGCGGGTGGTCGAGCCGAATCCGAATCCACCGGACGCGCCGCCGCCGCCCCCGAAGGGAAGGCGCTACGCCGCGGACTTTCCGGCCAACCTCTTCCCGTGGAGCCGCGAGGGTGAGTGAGACGGGCGATTGCGCCCCATTGATTAGCTGTCATCATCCGCGAAAGCGGATGATCCAGTACTCCGCGGCGCTGCGGTGCGCGCCAACTGTCGACACGGAGTACTGGATGCCCCGCTTGCCGCCTACGCTGAAGCTTCGGCGAGCCAAGACCTCAAACCCCGGCGAAGCCTTGGCGTAGCCGGGTCGCGGGGCATGACAGTTGAGCAAAAGGTGATTTACTTCTGCTGCTGCGGCAGGAAGGTCGGCCCGACCGAGCGGATCGGCTTGTTCTCGGAGCTCGCAGGGGGGGCGGTATCCGCCGGCGGCGTAGCGGCCGGTGCATTCGCCGTCGTCGGCGCGGGAGCTGCGCCCTTCTTGGCGTTCGCAGGCGTGCCCTTGTTGAGCCGCTGCTGCTGCATCTTCTTGGCGCTCTCCTCGGTGACGATGATGTCGCCCTGCTGCTCGGCTGCCGCCTTGTCGTCGGCCGATTTCAATGCGTCCGCCCAGGTCTGTCCAGCGGCTTTGCAGGAGCAGGACGGGTTGAACTCGCTGCGGAATTTGAAAGCGGTCGGAAGCGCCGTGTAGGGCTGGCCGCTGACCGAGACCGCGGAGTTCATGTCCTCGCCGGGATTGCGATGGGTGTAGAGCACGGCTTCCGCGGCCGGGCAGAGCGCCTTGCAGGTCTTCTCGTCGTCGGGGAAGCGCGCCGGCACCGTCGCAAACGAGACCGGGAAATAGGCGCCGTCGCAGGTGCGCACGCACACGGTGCGGTAGGTGCCGGATTGCGGGCCGAGATCGGACGGCGGCACGCCCTGCGGATTGCCCGCGTTGTTGCCGCCGAACAGATTGCTGAGGAAGTTGCCGCCGCCTTGCGACTGCACGGCGTTGGCATATTGCGGGCCGCAATTGTTCTGCGCCAGCGCAACCAGCACCGAGCGGCGCTGACTGTCGCGTTCCGCGCTGAAGCCGCCGCCACCGCCGCGCAAACGCTCGAGATTGCCGGTGATCTGGTCCAGATTGGCGCGCATCTGCTGGATCTGGGTGTTGACCGGTCCGCATTGGGCCGACTGGCCGTTGAACAGCGAGAAGAAGCCGGAGGAATCGCAGCCCATGCGCTTGGCCTGCATGGTGACGCGGTCGAGCTCGGCCTGCTGCTTGGCCTGGGAATCCTGGTAACGGCGGATCTGGTCTTCGCGTGCGGGGTCACCACCGCCGCCGCGGTCCAGCGCCGCGAGCTGGCCTTCCAACCGCACGCACATCGGATTGGGCCCAAGTCCGTTCTGGCCGGGCTGAGGCGGCGGTCCGGGCGGACCGGCCTGCGCGAAAGCGCCGGTGGCGAGCACGGCCGTGCTCAAGAGCACGGTGCAGGCAAGAAGCAAGCGAGCACGAGAGAGGGATAGGAATTCAGGCATATCCGCCATTCTAGCGAGGTCATGGCCCAATGTGACTTGGACTGAAGCGACTTGGACGCCGAAGCAATTGGGCGCCGAAGCGCGCCCTCCCAATAGCCGCTTCCTGCGGCATCGTCACGTCGTTTTGGGGGCCAATGGACCGGGCCTAAGCTGCGCCAGCTCCGAGCGAATTCAGCGCTGGCAAGTGATTGCGACATATTCGTCGCAATGGCCATGGGAGCAGTTTGCGCCGGATTTGGGGACAGAGCCGGTAATTTCGTCGGGGTCGACCCGGCGATAGCTTGATGCCTGGGCAAAATCTCGTGACTGGCAGTAGGTGCGGGCGACGGAGGCGCCGCATTTGTCGCCCTTGGCCAGGCACTGATCGACGCCGTAGCCGTCAGCCTGGTTGGCGATGATGAAGACGCGGGTCTCGGCGCCGGCGCCGGATGCCGCGAGGATCGAGGCGCTGAAAACGAGCGCGAGCAAGGATCGCATGAAAATACCGGGAGGCAAAAAGGGGAACAATCTGGTTCCAGAATGGGCTCAAATAGTTAAGGATCACGAACCATCCCGGCGGCTGCGCGCTTTGCGGACATAAAACGGCATTTCCGCGGCTCCCTTGACGCGGGGCCGCCTCATAGCCCATATGTGGCCGCATGAACGGTCTCCTCGCCATTTGCGCCATTTGCCGCGAGATTACGAGCTAGCGATTCGCTGGCTGGAGCCGTCTTTTCTCAAAAACATTGAGAGCCCTGGACGCCCGGCCAACAGCCGACGGGTATCCATATGGAATTGCGCCTTTACGATACGCTGACGAAGGAAAAACGCACCTTCGCGCCGCTCGATGCAGAGAACGTCCGCATGTATGTCTGCGGGCCGACCGTCTACGACTTCGCCCATATCGGTAATGCGCGGCCGGTGATCGTGTTCGACGTGCTGTTTCGGCTGCTGCGCCACCTCTATGGCGAGGCGCACGTCAAATATGTCCGCAACATCACCGACGTCGACGACAAGATCAACGACCGGGCCGCGCGCGATTTCCCGGGTCTGCCGCTGAACGAGGCCATTCGCAAGGTCACCGAGCAGACCGGCAAGCAGTTTCACGCCGACGTCGACGCGCTCGGCGCGCTTCGGCCGAGCGTTGAGCCGCGCGCGACCGAGCATATCGCCGAGATGCGCGAGATCATCGAGCGGCTGATCAAGGGCGGCTTTGCCTATGCCGCCGAGGACCATGTTCTGTTCTCGCCGCAGGCGATGAACGCAGCAAATTCCTCGCTGCCCCCCTACGGTGCGCTGTCGAAGCGATCGCTCGACGAGATGATCGCCGGCGCCCGCGTCGATGTCGCGCCTTACAAGCGCGATGCCACCGATTTCGTGCTGTGGAAGCCGTCCAAGCCGGGCGAGCCGTCCTGGCCGTCGCCGGCTGGCATCAAGGCCGAGGGGCGTCCGGGCTGGCACATCGAGTGCTCGGCCATGGCCTGGAAGCATCTCGGCGAGCATTTCGACATTCATGGCGGCGGCATCGATCTCGTGTTTCCGCATCACGAGAACGAGGTCGCGCAGACCTGCTGCGCCTTCCACCGAGAGCGCATGGCGAACTATTGGATGCACAACGGCTTCCTGCAAGTCGAAAGCGAGAAGATGTCGAAGAGCCTCGGCAACTTCGTCACCATCCATGAGCTGCTCGCGGATTGGCCCGGCGAGGTGCTGCGCCTGAACATGCTCAAGACGCACTACCGTTCGCCGATCGACTGGACGATGAAGTCGCTGGAGGAGAGCGCCAAGACGCTCGACGACTGGTATCGTGTCGCGGCCGACGTCGCGCCCGGCGAGCCTGCTGCGTCCGTGGTCGAGCCGCTGCTCGACGATCTCAACACGCCGCTGGCGATCGCGGCGCTGCACAGCCTTCGTGGAGGTGATGTGGGTGCCCTGGCGGGCTCGTTGCGCCTGCTCGGCTTCTTCTCCGAGAGCGCGGCGCAGTGGGAAGGCCGCAAGCAGCAGGCGAGCGGCGTCGATGCCAAGGAGGTCGAGCGCCTGATTGCGGAGCGGACGGCGGCCCGTAGCCGCAAGGACTTTAGGGAATCCGACCGCATTCGCGATCTGCTCGCTGCAATGGGCATCGCGATCAAGGACTCCAAGGACGGCACCACCTGGGAGTTTTCGCGATGAAACGGCCTGACACGCCTTTCCCGCGGCACTGGATTTATTACATCGCGTTGAAGATCGCGCTGCTCGCGGGTGCCGTGGCGCTGGTGCTCAAGCTTTATGGGATGTGGTGAGGACGATGGGACAGACTTTGCCAAAGCCCGGCTTACGGCCGTTCCTGCCTGATGACGTGCCGGTTCTTGCCGCGATCTTCGCCGCCAGCATCGAGGAGCTGACTGGCGACGACTATAGTGAGGCGCAGCAGCAGGCCTGGATGGAGGCGGCGGACAGCGAAGAGTTCGGCAAGCACCTCGCGTCCGACCTGACGCTGATCGCGACGCTCGATGGTTCGCCGGTTGGCTTTGCCTCGCTGCGCGGCACCGACCACATCCGCATGCTCTACGTGCATCCGGCCGTCAGCGGGCAGGGCATCGCAACCCTGCTGGTCGACGCTTTGGAAAAGCTTGCCGGCGGCCGCGGCGCGCAAAACCTCTCGGTCGATGCCAGCGACACCGCACAGGGTTTTTTCGCCAAGCGCGGCTACGTCGCCATGCAGCGTAACAGCATCACCATCAACGACGAGTGGCTCGCCAACACCACCATGAAGAAGACGCTCGGAGCGGGGCAATGAGCAAGGAGCGCCTTTATCTGTTCGACACCACGCTGCGCGACGGCGCGCAGACCAACGGCGTCGATTTCACGCTGACCGACAAGCAGGTCATCGCCGCGATGCTCGATGACCTCGGCATCGACTATGTCGAAGGCGGCTATCCCGGTGCCAATCCGCTCGACACCGAGTTCTTCGGCAGCAAGCCCAAGCTCGCCCATGCACGCTTCACGGCGTTCGGCATGACGCGGCGGGCGGGGCGCTCGGTCTCGAACGATCCCGGCGTGGCCGGGCTTTTGGCAGCGAAGGCCGACGCGATCTGCTTCGTCGCCAAGGCATCCGCCTATCAGGTGCGCGTCGCGCTGGAGACGACGAAGGAGGAAAACCTCGCCTCGATCCGCGACAGCGTCGCGGCCGCGAAGGCCGCCGGTCGCGAGGTCATGCTCGACTGCGAGCATTTCTTCGACGGCTACAAGGAAGATGCGAGCTTCGCGCTCGCCTGCGCCAAGGCCGCCTTCGAGGCCGGCGCGCGCTGGGTGGTGCTGTGCGACACCAATGGCGGCACCATGCCGCACGAGGTCGAGGCCATCGTCACTGAAGTGACGAAACACATCCCCGGCGACCATGTCGGCATCCACGCCCATAACGACACCGAGCAGGCGGTGGCCAATTCGCTCGCTGCGGTGCGTGCCGGCGCGCGGCAGATCCAGGGCACGCTGAATGGTCTTGGCGAGCGCTGCGGCAACGCCAATCTCTGCTCACTGATCCCGACGCTGAAGCTGAAGCCGGAGTTTTCGGACGCCCTCGAGATCGGCGTCACGGCCGAGAAGCTGGCGACGCTTGTCAAGGTCTCGCGCACGCTCGACGACATGCTCAACCGGGTGCCGAACCGGCATGCGGCCTATGTCGGCGAGAGTGCCTTCGTCACCAAGACCGGCATTCATGCTTCCGCGGTGCTGAAGGACCCGCAGACCTACGAGCACGTGCTGCCGGAGACGGTCGGCAACCACCGCAAGGTCCTGGTCTCGGACCAGGCCGGACGTTCCAACGTCATCGCCGAGCTCGACCGCGCCGGCATTCCCTACGAGAAGAGTGATCCGAAGCTGACGCGCCTCGTCGAGGAATTGAAGGAGCGCGAGGCGGCCGGCTACGCCTATGAATCCGCCAACGCCTCGTTCGAACTGCTGGCGCGCCGCACGCTCGGTAAGGTACCGCATTATTTCGAGGTCGAGCAGTTCGACGTCAATGTCGAGCAGCGCTACAATTCGCACGGCGAACGTGTCACCGTCGCTTTGGCCGTGGTGAAGGTCGACGTCGCCGGCGAGCACCTGATCTCGGCTGCCGAAGGCAACGGTCCCGTCAACGCGCTCGACGTTGCCCTGCGCAAGGACCTCGGCAAGTACCAGAAATACATCGAGGGCTTGACGCTGATCGACTACCGCGTGCGTATCCTTAACGGCGGCACCGGCGCGGTCACGCGCGTCCTGATCGAGAGCGAGGACGAGAACGGCGACAGCTGGACCACCGTCGGCGTCTCCCCCAACATTATCGACGCCTCGTTCCAGGCGCTGATGGATTCGGTGATCTACAAGCTCGTGAAGTCGGGCGCGCCGGCGTAGGGTTTTGTCTCGTCATTCCGGGGCGATGCGGAGCATCGAACCCGGAATCTCGAGATTCCGGGTTCACGCTCCGCGTGCCCCGGAGTGACGGTGGGAGAGGGTAGCGCGACCAATGATCGACCACATCTCCGTCGGCGTCAGCGATCTCGACCGTGCCGCGAAATTCTACGAGGCAACGCTCGCCGCCCTCGGCCTTTCGCGCCTCGTCACGCGGCCGCGCACGGTCGGTTTCGGCAAGGCCTATCCGGAATTCTGGATCAATCTACGCGAGGCCATGCCGCGCGTGCCGCCCGAAAGCGGCGTTCATATCTGCCTGCGGGCGAAGACGACAAGCGAGGTCGATGCGTTTCACGCCGCAGCGCTGTCGGCCGGCGGCGCCTCGGACGGTGCGCCCGGCATCCGGCCGCATGATCGCGTGCGCTACTACGCGGCCTTCGTCACCGACCCCGATGGTAACCGGATCGAGGCGGTGACGTTTCCGAGCGAGTAGGACGTCAGAGCTTGCGAGCGACTTCCGGGGCGAGCTTCTTCTCGGCCTCGTCGATCTGGGCTGCGGCCGCCTTCAGCTTCGGCAAGATGTCCTCGACCCGATCGGCCTTGAGGATGTCGACCGAAAGGCCGGCGCGGATGAACTCGGTCTGCCGCATGTGCGACAGCAGCGAGAACAGCGGCTCCCAGAAATTGTCGATGTTGGCGAGCAGCACCGGCTTGGCGTGACGGCCGAGCTGTTTCCAGGTCAATTGCTCGACCAGCTCTTCCAGCGTGCCGATACCGCCGGGCAGCGCCACGAAGGCGTCGGAGCGCTCGAACATCAAGCGCTTGCGCTCGTGCATGTCGGGGGTGACGATCATCTCCTGCACGCGTGTCAGCGCGTTCTCGCGCATCCGCAGGAATTCCGGGATGATGCCGGTGACGGAGCCGCCGTGATCGAGCACGGAGGTCGCGACCGAGCCCATCAGGCCGAGCGAGCCGCCGCCATAGACGAGCCGGACGTTGTTCTCGGCGAGCGCCTTGCCGAACGCTTTGGCGCCTTCGGTGAAGCGGGGATTGGTTCCGGGGCCGGAGCCGCAATAGACACAGACGGTTTTGATAGTGCTCATTGGTGCCATGATGCATTGCAGCGAAGAGGCGTCAAGCCCAATCGGTGATTCGATACTCCCGGAAATCTACTGGTAAATGACGGCAAACAATCAAAGATTCGCCATCTGGCGGGGTGCGCTGACATCGGGAAGGCTCTATATGACGGGCGAAAATCGTTAATCGCAGCGACGCCCGCATCCGGCGGGCTTTCAGGCTTTTTGATGGACCAACCTCAATCGTTCGACGGCGCCGACGTTCCCGATCCTCCTCCCGGCGGCGCACCGGAGCGGGCGACGCTGATGGGCACGCTGGCGCATCTGTGGCCCTATATCTGGCCGGGCGACCGCTTTGACCTGAAGATGCGTGTGGTCTGGTCGCTTGTGCTGCTCCTCGCTGCCAAGCTGATCACGCTGACGGTGCCGTTCAGCTTTAAATGGGCGACGGACGCGCTGACCGGCGCCAACACGGCGCCGGTGCAGGCGGACAATTGGCACCTCTGGGTGATCGCCTCGCCGCTGTTGCTGACCGTGAGCTACGGTGCGATGCGCATTTTGATGGCGCTGCTGACGCAATGGCGCGACGGCATCTTCGCGCGCGTGGCCATGCATGCGGTGCGCAAGCTCGCCACCATCACCTTCGTCCACATGCACGAGCTGTCGTTGCGTTTCCACCTCGAGCGCAAGACCGGCGGTCTGACGCGCGTGCTCGAGCGCGGCCGCGAGGGCATCGAGGTCATCGTGCGCATGGTGATCCTGCAGCTGATCCCGACCATCGTCGAGGTCACGCTGCTGATGGCCGTGCTGCTCTGGCAGTTCGACTGGCGCTACGTGGTCGCCACCCTGATCACGGTCACGCTCTACATGTACTACACCTACATCGCGACCGAGTGGCGCATCGGCATCCGCCGCAGGATGAACGATTCCGACACGGAGGCGAACACCAAGGCGATCGACTCGCTGCTCAACTACGAGACCGTGAAGTATTTTGGCGCCGAGGCCCGCGAGGCGCAGCGCTACGACAAGTCGGTCGCGCGCTACGAGGAGGCGAGCGTCCACACCTACACCTCGCTCGCGGTGCTCAACACCGGCCAGGCCGTGATCTTCACGCTGGGGCTGACCGCGACCATGCTGATGTGCGCGATCGGCGTGCGCAACGGCACCAACACGGTCGGCGACTTCGTGCTGGTCAACGCCATGATGATCCAGCTCTACCAGCCGCTGAACTTCATGGGCATGGTCTATCGCGAGATCAAGCAGGCGATCATCGACATCGAGAAGATGTTCGGCGTGATCGGCCGCGAGGCCGAGATCAAGGACGCGCCCGATGCAACGCCGCTGGTCATCTCCGCCGGCACCGTGCGCTTCGAGGACGTGCGCTTTGCCTATGAGCCGACCCGCCCGATCCTCAAGGGCATCAGCTTCGAGGTGCCGGCCGGCAAGACCGTTGCCATCGTCGGTCCGTCGGGCGCGGGCAAGTCGACCATCTCGCGCCTTCTGTTTCGCCTCTATGACGTCTCCGGCGGCAAGATCCTGATCGACGGCCAGGACATCCGCGCGGTGACGCAGGATTCGCTTCGTGCCTCGATCGGCATGGTGCCCCAGGACACCGTGCTGTTCAACGACACCATCCGCTACAACATCCGCTACGGTCGCTGGGACGCCGATGACGCTGAAGTCGAAGAGGCGGCGCAGCTGGCGCAGATCGACCATTTCATCCGCATGTCGCCCATGGGCTACGAGACCCAGGTCGGCGAGCGCGGGCTCAAACTGTCCGGCGGTGAGAAGCAGCGCGTCGCGATCGCGCGCACCGTCCTGAAGGCGCCGCCGATCCTGGTGCTGGACGAGGCGACCTCGGCGCTCGATACCCATACCGAGCACGAGATCCAGGGCGCGCTCGACCGCGTGGCGAAGAACCGCACCTCGCTGGTGATCGCGCACCGGCTTTCGACCATCGTCGGGGCCGACGAGATCATCGTGCTGGACCAGGGCCGCATTGCCGAGCGGGGGACCCACGCCCAGCTGCTCGCGCATAACGGTCTCTATGCCAGCATGTGGAACAGGCAGCGTGAGGCCGAGGCGGCACGCGAGAAACTGGCCAAGATGGCCGATACCAGCGAGGCCCCCAACCGGGAGCCGCCGCCGGTCGATGACGCCCTGACGGCGTCTGCGGCAGCGGAGTGACCTTGTCTCCGGTCCCAACTCTGGCCTAAACAGGCCCGCGCGACGACCCGTGCCATTAACCCCGAGCGGCAGATACCGATGTCCATTCTCGATTCGATCCAGCGTCAGATCCCGCCGATCCACAAGGAGGGCTATCCCTTCATCGGCGGCTTTGCGCTGGCAAGCCTCGTCCTGTTCTGGCTGTGGTCGCCTTTGGGGTGGATCGGCACGATCCTGACCGTGTGGTGCGCGCTGTTCTTCCGCGACCCCGTCCGTGTGACGCCGGTGCGCGAGGGGCTTGTGGTGTCGCCGGCTGACGGCCGCGTCTCGATGATCACCATGGCGCTGCCGCCGGCCGAGCTCGGGCTCGGCGACCGGCCGCTGCCGCGCATCTCGGTGTTCATGAGCGTGTTCAACTGCCACGTGAACCGCGCTCCCGTAGCGGGCAGGGTGGACCGCATCGCCTACCGCCCCGGCCTTTTCATCAATGCCGAGCTCGACAAGGCCAGCGAGGACAATGAGCGCAACTCGCTGGTCATCTCGACGGCGACAGCGCGGATCGGCGTGGTGCAGATCGCAGGGCTCGTTGCCAAGCGCATCGTCTGCTTCGTCAGGGAGGGCCAGGCGATCGGCGCCGGCGAGCGTTTCGGCCTGATCCGCTTCGGCTCCCGGCTCGATGTCTATCTGCCTGTGGGGTGCAAAGCGCTGGTCTCGGAAGGGCAGACCGCGATCGCCGGCGAGACGATTTTGGCCGATCTTTCCGGAGACGACCCCAGCCGCGCCTACCGCGCCAATTAACCAATAAGTCGGTCTGTGGGGGCCTTCCGCCGCAATGGCGGAGGGAGACGCGGCTTGCTATATCTCGCCTTGAGGTGAGGACCCGCGATGACGCCCTATGACTTCAAATACCCCGATACGCGCCGCCGGCGGTTCCGCCCGATTCCGGTGCGGATGCTGGTGCCCAACGTCATCACGCTGCTGGCGATCTGCGCCGGCCTGACCTCGATCCGGCTGTCGATCGAAGGGCGGATGTCGCTCGCCGTCTACGCCATCGTGTTCGCGGCCGCCCTCGACGGCATCGACGGCCGCATCGCGCGCATGATCAAGGGGCAATCCAAGTTCGGCGCCGAGCTCGACAGCCTCGCCGATTTCGTCAATTTCGGCGTCGCGCCCGGGCTGATGCTGTATTTCTGGCAGCTGCACGAGCTCGGCAATGCCGGCTGGATTGCCGCCATGGTGTTCGCGATTTCCGGCGGCCTGCGCCTGGCGCGCTTCAATGCCACCATGGACGATCCGAACAAGCCGGCCTTCGCTGCCAATTTCTTCACCGGCGTGCCGGCGCCGGCCGGCGCGATCACCGTGCTGCTGCCGATCTATGTTGCGTTCCTCGATCTCGGCCGCTGGCCCGCCGCGATGACGGCAGCCTATACGCTGCTGATCGCCTTCCTGATGGTGTCGCGCCTGCCGGTGTTCTCCGGCAAGACCAAGCGCATGCGCGTGCCGCCGGAGCTGGTACTGCCGGCGTTCGTCGCGGTGATCGTCTTCATCGCACTGCTGATCGCCTATCCCTGGCACGTGCTATCGATTGGCACGGTGCTGTATCTTCTCGCTTTGCCGCTCGGCTACAAATCCTATCGCGACCAGGCCCGCGCGATGGAGGCCTCCGCGCCGTCGGGAGGCGAGGTCACCTCACCGCCGTCGGCGCCGACCCTGGCGAATTTGTCGGAGCCGCCCAACGACGACGACGACCGGCCCGGACGGCTGCACTGAGCGGCCACGCGCGGATATCTGCCATGAGGCCCCCCGAGTTGGGTTGAGACCTGATCTCGGCTATATCGCCCTGTGCCGGCGGCATCGCGCCAACAGCGACCGCCAATCTGGGAGAGAACGCCGTGACTGATAAAGCGACCGGGCCGCTGCCCGCTTCCGTCCTCGAAGCGCTGGGCCGCTACGACACGCCGACGATCTGCAATGCCATGGAGATCGTGGCGCCCGAGCGCCGGCTGATCGGCTACACCACCAAGCAACTGGTCTGCCCGTTTCCCGACCTGCCGCCGATCGTCGGCTATGCCCGCACGGTCGCGATCCGCTCGGTGCTGAAATCCTCGCTTCCGGCCGAAGAGCAGTCCAGGCGCCGCATCGAGTATTACGAATATGTCGGCACCGGCCATGGTCCGCGCATCTCGGTGATCCAGGACATCGATGGTCCCGACGTCGGCTACGGCGCGTTCTGGGGCGAGGTGCAAAGCAACGTGCACAAGGCGCTCGGCTGTCTCGGCGTCATCACCGACGGCTCGATCCGCGACATCCCGCAATGGGCGCCGGGCTTCCAGGCGCTGGCCGGCTCGATCGGCCCGTCGCATGCCTGGGTGCATGCGGAAAGCTTTGGCGGCGAGGTTCGCGTTGCCGGCATGACCGTGAAGTCCGACGACCTGATCCACGCCGACCAGCACGGTGCCATCGTGATCCCGCTCGACATCGCCGCCAAGCTGCCGGAGGCTGCCGAACTCTGCGGCCGCCGCGAGACGCCGATCTTGGAGATCGCCCGCAGCCCCGGCTTCTCGCTCGAGAAACTGAAGGCCGCGCTGAAGCGTTCGGCGGAGATTCACTGAGGGTTGATGGGGCGGCCTAAGGCTGCGACACCGGCCGTGGGCCGCCCTGTTCCGTCAGAAACAGGGCGGCCTGATCCGGCTCGCCGAACACTGCAGCGGCGCACCCGATCAGGGTGAAGCCGCCTGCAAGGTCCCACAGCGTGATGTCCTCCGCATTGTCCGGAAGGTGGATCAAGCGCGCTGCGATCACCGCGAAGGCGGCCTCGGCAAAGAGCACGAGGCTGAAGGCGGGCAGAACGAGTTCCGGCTCGAGCAGGTGGAGCGCCAACACCGCAGGCAGCGCGGTGAGAAGACTGAACAGCGTCAACATTGCAAAACGGCTCCCGCGATGGAGCATGCTGCAGGGCCGTAGAATAGCACTCATCCCTCGTGCCGCCCCCGTGGCGCAGGGCCGCAGCCGGAGGACGCACGATGAAGATGAATGGCAAGACGATCCTGGTAACCGGCTCGACCGACGGCGTCGGCCGCTACGTTGCGCGCCGACTGGCCGAAGACGGTGCAAGGGTCTTGATCCATGGCCGCGATGCGGCGCGTGCGAAGGTGTTGAGCGACGAGATCGCGAAGGCCGGCGGTGCCGCGCCGACCTTCTACCAGGCCGATCTGTCGTCGATGTCGGGTACGCGTGCGCTCGCCGAAGCGGTCATCCGCGATCACCAGCGTCTCGACGTCTTCGTCAGCAACGCCGGCATCGGTTCGCAGAACGACGGCCCGCAGCGGCAAGTTAGCGCCGACGGTCACGAGCTGCGCTTTGCCGTGAACTATCTCTCGGGTTTCCTGCTGGCCCATCTGTTGCTGCCGCTGCTCAAGGCTGCGGCGCCGTCGCGGATCGTCAACGTCGCCTCCCTCGGTCAGCATCCGATCGACTTCGACGACGTCATGATCACGCAGGGCTACAGCGGCTCGCGTGCCTATGCACAGAGCAAGCTCTCCCAGATCATGTTCACCATCGATTTCGCGGACGAACTGAGAGGGGCCGGTATCACGGTCAACTCGCTGCATCCTGCGACCTACATGAACACCACGATGGTGCGTGCCGGCGGCGTCACGCCGATCTCGACGGTGGAGCAGGGCGGCGCGGCGATCCTGCGCCTCGTCGAGGGCGATGATGTCGCAGGCAAGAGCGGGCTGTTCTTCAACGGCATGAACGAGGCACGTGCCAATCCGCAGGCCTACGATGCAGTTGCCCGCAAGCGCCTGCGCGAACTGAGCCTGAAGCTGACGGGCCTGGCACGCTAGCGCGCCGCAATCATGGTTAGCAAAGTGTTGAAATTCGTGTCGGCCATCGGCAAAGCCGGCCTCATCCCGATGCGCTGCGCCGGTCTGGCGTGCCGGCTCAACTTAACCTTTACGCGGCTTTAAGGGCGGCACTCTAGGGTTTCCGATGCGGTTCGGGGTTGGGCCGCGCCAGCGGCCAGGACGGCCGTTGTTGCGTACGCGTTGGAGTATCCCATGGATATCATGACGAGCGTCGGGCTCATTGCGGGCATCATCGTCATCACGATGATGATCTTCATGGGCGGCGACCTTCACATGTTCATCTCCGAACATGCCATGATCATCATCTTCGGCGGCTCGATCTCCGCCACCATGATCCGCTTTCCGCTCTCGGCACTCCTGCACGGCCTTCCGCTCGGCGCCAAGTTCGCCTTCACCATGAGCCGCCTGTCGGCACACGACCTCGTCGACGAGCTCGCCCGCATCGCCGAGATCGCCCGCAAGCAGGGCCCGGTGGGTCTGGAAAAGGTCGAGACCGACGAGCCCTTCCTCGCCAAGGGCATCCGCTACGTCGCCGACGGCTACGACCTCGACTTCATCCGCGACAATCTCGAGCGTGACCGCGACAACTTCCTCATGCACCTCGACGAGGGTAGCAAGATCTATCGCGCCATCGGCGATTGCGCTCCGGCCTTCGGCATGATCGGCACCCTGATCGGCATGGTGCAGATGTTCGCCAACATGACCGACCCTTCCAAGCTCGGCCCGTTCATGGCGACCGCACTGCTCGCCACGCTCTACGGCGCGCTGGTCGCGAACCTGTTCTGTCTGCCGATCGCCGACAAGCTGCACGGCAAGCTGCTGGACGAGGAGACCAACCGCACGCTGATCATCGACGGCATCCTGATGATCCGCGACTCCAAGAGCCCGACCCTGGTGCGCGAAATGCTGCTGGCCTACCTGCCGGAGAAGCATCGCAACGCCGAGGGCGAGCCGGTGCCGGCGTAAGCACGCCCGCCGGGATTTGAGACATGGCCAAGAAGAAACGCGGCGATGCCCATGGAGGCGGTCACGGCTGGTTCGTGACCTTCGCCGACCTCATGGGCCTGATGATGAGCTTCTTCGTGATGCTCGTGGCGTTCTCGACGCAGGACGCCAACAAGCTGAAGATCGTCGCGGGATCGATGCGCGACGCCTTCGGCGTGCAGAGCGAGGCGCGGTATGCCGGCATCGTCGAGTCCGACGGTTTGCCGACCCGCCCGCGGCTGAAGAACGTCGACCATATCCAGCCCGAGGATGCCTCCAACACGCCGACGCCGGACCAGGAGGATCGCGACCGCACGTCGGGCGCGAAGATCAAGGTCGACCGCAATTTCGCGCTCGCCGCAGCCTCGCTGCGCCAGGCGTTGCAGGACATGCCGGAGCTGACCGAGATGTCCAAGCACATCATGTTCGAGGAGACCAAGCAGGGTCTCAATCTGGAGATCGTCGACCAGGACGGCCGCTCGATGTTCGCCGACGGCTCCAAGGTGCCCTATGATCGCACCCGCCGCCTGGTCGAGAAGCTCGCGATCCCGCTCAAGGCCACGCCGCTGCGCGTCTCCATCGCCGGCCACACTGCGGCCGGCTTCGTGCCGACCCGCAGCGACTACGGCGCCTTCGATCTGTCGGCCGACCGTGCCAATGCCGTGCGCCAGATCCTCGAACGCGAGGGCCTGCCGCCGTCGCACATCTTCGCCGTCTCCGGCAAGGCGGACACCCAGCCGCTGTTTCCGGACGATCCTTCGCTCGCGGCCAACCGGCGGGTGACCATCACCCTGATGCGCGAAGATCCGCCGCTGCCGCCGAATCTCAAGCCCTAACCCTCTTGCGCTACCATCTTACCTGAGGCATGTCGTCGCGCTGGCGATGAGCGTGGCTGCGGCGTCACAGCATCCAGCTCGGCGCCTGCTATGGTGGTGCGCCGATTGACAGGCGCGCAGGAAGCGTCAAAAGGCGCCGGATCAATTCCAGGGAAGAAGCGTTTTCCACCCTCATGACGGCGAGCATCACACAGGCCGAGACCCAGGACGGGCCGGTCACCTCGGGCTTTTGGTCCCTTACGCTCGGGAGCATCGGCGTCGTCTTCGGCGATATCGGCACTTCGCCGCTCTACGCATTCCACGAGGCTGTCAAGGGCGCGGCCCATGGCGAGCCGGTCTCACGAGTCATGGTGCTCGGCGTGCTGTCGCTGATTCTGTGGGCGCTGCTGATCGTCGTCACCGCCAAATACGTCCTGCTGCTGCTGCGCGCCGACAACAACGGGGAGGGCGGCACGCTCTCGCTGATGGCGCTCGGCCAGCGCGCGCTCGGGCGGCGGAGCTGGTTCCTGCTCGCACTCGGCGTGGTCGGTGCCTCCATGTTCATCGGCGATTCCATGATCACGCCGGCGATCTCGGTGCTATCGGCGGTCGAAGGCCTGAAGCTCGCAACCCCCGCGCTCGAGCATTACGTCGTGCCGCTGACCGTCTTCATCCTGGCGCTGCTGTTCGCGGTCCAGAGCAAGGGCACGGCGCTGGTGGCCTCGGCCTTCGGGCCGGTGATGGTGATCTGGTTCACCGTCATCGCCGTGATGGGAGCCGTCCACATCGCCGACGATCCGTCCGTAATGGCGGCGATCAATCCCTATTACGCCGTGCAGTTCGTGCTGTCGCACGGCACGATTGGTCTTGTTACCCTCGGCGCCGTGTTCCTGGCGGTGACCGGGGGCGAGGCGCTCTATGCCGATCTCGGCCATTTCGGGCGCAAGCCAATCCAGTCGGCCTGGATGTTCTTCGTGCTGCCCGCGCTCTTGATCAACTATTTCGGGCAGGGCGCGCTGGTGCTGTCTGATCCCAGCGCGATCGAACACTCGTTCTATCGCATGGTGCCCGAGAGCCTGGTGCTGCCGCTGGTCGGGCTTGCGACCGCCGCGACCGTGATCGCGAGCCAGGCGGTGATCACCGGCGCCTATTCGCTGGTCTATCAGGCGGTACAGCTCGGCCTCTTGCCGCGCTTCGAGGTCCGCTACACCTCCGAGACTCACGCCGGGCAGATCTACCTGCCGCGGGTGAACCGGCTGCTGCTGATCGGCGTGATGCTGCTGGTGCTGTTGTTCCACACCCCCAGCAATCTGGCCTCGGCCTACGGCATCGCGGTCTCCACCACCATGGTCGCCGACGGCATCATGGGCTTCATCGTGATCTGGAAATTGTGGAACTGGCGCGCTGCCACGGCTGCGGCCGTGATCATGCCCTTCGTCGTCGTCGATCTGAGCTTCTTCAGCGCCAATCTCTTGAAGCTGCTTGAGGGCGCCTGGGTGCCGCTGCTGTTCGGCGTGGCCATGGCGGGAACGATCTGGACCTGGCGGAAGGGCTCCGGAATCCTGATCCAGAAGACGCGCCGGATCGAGGTGCCGCTGGACGATCTGATCCGCAGCCTGGAGAAGCGGCCCCCGCACATCGTCAAGGGCACCGCGGTGTTCCTGACCAGCGATCCCTCCTTTGTGCCGACCGCGCTGCTGCACAAT
The DNA here is from genome assembly GCF_900094605.1 of Bradyrhizobium shewense. Taxonomy (GTDB): domain Bacteria; phylum Pseudomonadota; class Alphaproteobacteria; order Rhizobiales; family Xanthobacteraceae; genus Bradyrhizobium; species Bradyrhizobium shewense. The sequence continues at coordinate 46,304 of NZ_FMAI01000002.1, forward strand.
CTCAAGCACAACAAGGTGCTGCACGAGCACAACGTGATCCTGACCATCGAGACCGCGCATACGCCCCGGGTCGACCTGGCGGAACGTTTCCGCATGGAGAAGATCAGCGAGAAGTTTTCGAAAGTCCGCCTGCGCTTCGGCTACATGGAGCAGCCGAACGTGCCCAAGGCGCTCGCGATCGCGCGCAAGCAGGGCTGGCAGTTCGACATCATGTCGACGTCGTTCTTCGTGTCCCGGAGGTCGCTGAAGGCTTCGGCGCAGTCGGGCATGCCGCTGTGGCAGGACCATTTGTTCATTGCGCTCAGCCGGTCCGCCAACGACGCCACGGATTATTTCCAGATCCCCACGGGACGGGTGGTTGAAGTCGGAACCCAAGTCACCATCTAGAACCCATCTGCCATAGCCATGCGAATCTGCATGGCTAAGCCCCGAAATCGGGCTAGGCTATGCCGGCAGCGCAGGACTATAAGCCGCGCGCTCTTCCGCCGTTGTGCAGTGAAGCATTTTAGAGGCCACTGGGCTCTCCCATGACAAGCGATGTAGTGATTTCCGCCCCGGAAACGGCGGCGGCCAATGGGCATGGCGAGGCCCATACCACCGCCCGTTTCGGTGCGCTGACCCTCGGCAGCATCGGCGTCGTCTACGGCGATATCGGCACCAGCCCGCTCTACGCGTTCCGCGAAGCGGTGATGGCCGCCTCTGGCGCAGAGGGGCTGCCGACCCCGGCGGCGGTGCTCGGCGTGGTCTCGCTGATCCTGTGGGCACTCATCGTCGTGGTGACGCTCAAATACGTCGTGATCCTGCTCCGGGCCGACAACAATGGCGAGGGCGGCACGCTGGCGCTGATGGCGCTGGCCCAGCGCGCGGTCGGCACCGGCGGGGCGACCGTCGTCCTGCTCGGCATCATTTCCGGCGCGCTGTTCTACGGCGATGCCGTGATCACGCCTGCGCTGTCGGTGCTGTCGGCGATCGAGGGCATGAAGGACGTCACGTTGCGGTTCGAGCCCTATATCGTGCCGCTGACCGTGGTGATCCTGGTCTGCCTGTTCGCCGTGCAGTCGCGCGGAACCGCCCGCGTCGCCGCCTTCTTCGGCCCGATCATGTGCGTCTGGTTTGCGGTCCTCGCGGCGGCGGCGATCCATCCGATCATCCAGCAGCCGCAAGTGCTGTATGCGCTGAACCCGCTCTATGCGGTCTCTTTCATGTTCCATCACGGCATCATCGGCTTCGTCACGCTGGGCGCGGTGTTCCTCGCGGTCACCGGGGCCGAGGCGCTCTATGCCGATCTCGGCCATTTCGGCAAACGGCCGATCCAGACCGCGTGGCTATTCATCGTGCTGCCGTCGCTGGCGCTGAACTATCTCGGGCAGGGCGCGCTCGTGCTCGGCGATCCCGGCGCCATCGTCAGCCCCTTCTTCCAGCTCTTCCCGCAAGGCTTCTTCCGCGGCTGCATGGTCGTGCTCGCCACCATGGCGACCGTCATCGCCAGCCAAGCGGTCATTACCGGCGCCTATTCGCTGACGCGCCAGGCAATTCAGCTCGGCCTGCTGCCCCGCTTCGAAATTCGTCATACGTCGGAAGCCCATTCCGGCCAGATCTTCATCCCGCGCATCAACCAGCTGCTGCTCGTCGCGGTGGTGCTGCTGGTGCTTTTGTTCCGCTCCTCCAGTGCGCTCGCGTCCGCCTACGGCATCTCCGTCACCGGGACCATGGTGGTCACGGCGATGATGGGCTTCGTCGTGATCTGGAAGGTCTGGCGCTGGTCGCCGCTCGCGGCCGGGGCGCTGATTGCGCCATTCCTGTTCCTCGACCTCACATTCCTGGCCGCCAACCTGCTCAAGGTGTTCGAGGGCGGCTGGGTGCCGCTGGCGCTCGGCGCGGTCATGATCATCCTGATGTACACGTGGCGGCGCGGCAGCCGGCTGCTGTTTGAGAAGTCGCGCAAGCTCGAGTTCCCGCTCGCCGATCTGGTGGCGATGCTGGAGAAGCGACCGCCGCAGCGGGTGCCCGGCACGGCCGTGTTCCTGACCTCGGACCCGCTCAGCGCGCCGACCGCGCTGATGCATAGTCTGAAGCACTACAAAGTCCTGCATGAGAAGAATGTCATTCTCACCATCGAGACGGCGCAGACCCCACGGATCGATCCAGCCGAGCGCGTCAAGCTGGAGCAGATCAGCCCGACCTTCTCCAAGGTGACGCTGAAGTTCGGCTTCATGGAATCGCCCAACGTGCCGAAGGCGCTGGCGATCGCCCGCAAGCTCGGCTGGCAGTTCGACATCATGTCGACCTCGTTCTTCCTGTCGCGCAGAGCGCTCAAGCCCGCCGTCCATTCCGGCATGCCGCGCTGGCAGGACCGGCTGTTCATCTCGCTCAGCCGCTCCGCCAACGATGCCACCGACTATTTCCAGATCCCCTCTGGCCGCGTGGTCGAGGTCGGAACGCAGGTGACGATCTAGGCGGCCAGCCAAACCCGCACTTCAAGTCGCTGCGATTTAGCTTTAACTTGCGCCGCGCGGCTCAAGCCTTTGTAGCGCTTGATTTTCGTGAGCCGAGAGGCGAGGTTGCCGCCGGCCGGGATAGGTCCGGCTGGCACGTGCGACGTTGGAGGATGATGTGGCAAACCAGGTGCAGGATCTGACCCCGGACGAGGTCTCCAAGGGTGTCGCGGAGGGCCGCTATCTCCTCGTCGACGTGCGCGAGCCGAACGAGGTCGAAGCCGAGGCCTATCCCTACGGCGTCGTGGTGCCGCTCTCGACCTTCGATCCCAAGGCGATCCCCGATCCCCAAGGCAAGGACGTCGTGTTCGCCTGCCGCTCGGGCAAACGCTCGGTGACGGCCTCGCTCGCGGCGCAGGCGGCGGGCCTGCCTTACGACAAGCATCTGGCCGGCGGCATGCTCGGCTGGAAGGCGGCGGGGCTTCCCAGCAAGGTCGGTGGCTGACCCCGCGATGACGTCCAAGAGCTCCTCGCTGAACAAGGTCTTCGCCGACCTTCCCGTTACCATCTTCGAGGCGATGTCGCAGGCCGCGCGCGACAATGCCGCCATCAATCTCGGCCAGGGCTTTCCCGACGATCCGGGTCCGGAGGACATCCGCCGCGCCGCGGCCGAGGCCTCGCTGAACGGCTACAACCAATACCCCTCGATGATGGGCCTGCCGGAGCTGCGCCAGGCGATCGCGACCCATTACGGCCATTGGCACGGCCTCAAGCTCGATCCGATGAGCGAGGTGATGGTGACCTCCGGCGGTACCGAGGCGCTGACCTCCGCGATCCTCGCGGTGGTCCAGCCCGGCGACGAGGTGGTCTGCTTCCAGCCGGTCTATGATTCCTATCTGCCGATCATCCGCCAGGCCGGCGGCATTCCGCGCCTCGTGCGGCTGGAGCCGCCGCACTGGCGCTTGAATGAGGACATGCTGAAAAGCGTCTTCAATTCAAAGACCAAGGCGGTGCTGTTCAACAACCCCTTGAATCCTAGCGCGGTGGTTTTCCCGCGCGAGGATCTCGAACTCTTGGCGCGCTACTGCCAGGAGTTCGACGTCATCGCGATCTGTGACGAGGTCTGGGAGCACGTCACCTTCGACGAGCACAAGCACATCCCGCTGATCACGATTCCCGGCATGCGCGAGCGCACCATCAAGGTCGGCTCGGCCGGCAAGATCTTCTCGCTGACGGGCTGGAAGATCGGCTTCGTCTGCGCCGCGCCGCCGCTCCTGCGCGTCGCCGCCAAGGTGCACCAGTTCCTGACCTTCACCACGGCGCCGAACCTGCAGGCCGCCGTCGCCTACGGCCTCGGCAAGCCCGACGAGTATTTCCTGTCGATGCGCAAGGACCTGATGCGGAGCAGGGATCGCCTGACCAAGGGGCTGGAGAGCCTCGGCTTCCCCGTGCTGAAGTCGCAAGGCACCTACTTCCTCACCGTCGACCTGTCGCCGCTCGGGCTCAACGAAAGCGATACCGAGTTCTGCTGGCGGATCGTGAAGGACTACAAGGTCGCGGCGATCCCGGTGTCGGCCTTCTACGAGCAGGACCCGGTGACCTCGGTGGTGCGCTTCTGCTTCGCCAAGAAGGACGAGACGCTCGACACCGCGCTGGAGCGGCTGTCGGACGCGGTGCGCGGACGCAAGAGGTAGAGATGACGGATGTCGGCCGCTGCGGATTTGGCCTTGGCCTTGCGATCGCCGCCGCGCTGAATTTGCTTTCCGCCCCTGTCAGGGCCGAGGAGCGGGTCGTCAATTTCTACAACTGGTCCAACTATATGGCGCCAGACGTCCTCGAGGCCTTCACCAAGGAGACCGGCATCAAGGTGGTCTACGACACCTTCGATGCCAACGAGACGCTGGAGACGCGCCTGATGGCCGGCAAGTCCGGCTACGACGTCGTGGTGCCCACGGCCTATTTCCTGCAGCGCCAGATCAAGGCCAACATCTTCCAGAAGCTCGACAAGTCGAAGCTGCCGAATCTGGAAAATGCCTGGCCGATGGTGACCAAGAACCTTGCGACCTACGATCCCGGCAACAACTACGCCGCCAACTATATGTGGGGCACGACGGGCATCGGCTACAACGTCGCCAAGGTGAAGCAGATCCTCGGGGCGGATGCCAAGATCGACAGCTGGGAGATCGTCTTCAAGCCGGAGAACCTGGCCAAATTTAGAGATTGCGGCGTCCACATGCTCGACTCCGCCGACGACATCTTTCCGGCGGCGCTGAACTATCTGGGGCTCGATCCGAACTCGACCAAGCAGGCTGACCTCGAGAAGGCCGCCGATGTCGTCGCGAAAGTCCGCCCCTCCGTGCGCAAATTCCACTCCTCCGAATATCTCAGCGCGCTCGCGACCGGCGAGATCTGCTTCGTGGTCGGCTGGTCCGGCGACATCATGCAGGCCCGCGCCCGTGCGGCGGAGGCCAAGAAAGACAACAGCAGCGGCGTCGAGATCGGCTACGCCATTCCGAAGGAGGGCGCGCAGATGTTCTTCGACAATCTTGCGATCCCCGCGGACGCCAAGAACGTGAGGGAAGCCTACGAGCTGATCAACTATCTCTACCGCCCCGACGTCGCCGCCAAGAACTCGGACTTCCTGTCCTACGCGAGCGGCAACCTCGCCAGCCAGAAGCTGGTCGATCCAAAGATCCTTGGTGACAAGAACATCTATCCGGACGAGGCGACGCTTTCAAAACTGTTCGTCATCACGGCGCGCGAGCCGGCGACCCAGCGCATCATCAACCGGCTCTGGACCAAGGTGAAGACGGGGCGGTGAGGGGCATTCGTCGCTCCGCTCTTCGCAATGACGGCGTAACTACCGCCACCTGCGATGCAGCCAGAGCCACTGCTCGGGATGCTCGCGCACCCAGCTCTCCACCACGCTGGTGATCGCCTGGGTGGTGCCCTGGATGTCGATCTTGCCGTCGGCATCGCGCACCGGCTGGATCTCCTCGGTGATCTCGGCGGTGAAGCGGCCGCCCGGCAGGCGGATGATGCGGACGCCGTGGATCGGGCATTCGACCTGGCGCAGCAGGCGGGCCAGCATCGGGTTGGCGCGGGTCTTGCGGCCGAAGAAGGTGACCTCGACGCCGCCGGTCAGATACTGGTCGATCAGCATGGCGACATGCTTGCCGTCCTTCAGCGCCTGCGCGAGGCGCAGCGGCGCGTCCCGCCCGGCCGGGATCAACGTGCCCATGTTGACCTGGCGCATCTCCTGGATGATGCGGTCGGCAGAGGCAATGTTGGGCCGGCGGTAGAGGATCGCGGCATCGAGGCCATGCGAGACGGCGGCGAGCGCCGGCAATTCCCAATTGGCCAGATGCGCGGCGAAGATCAGCGCCGGCTTGCCGTCGTCGCGGATCTGGTCGAACAGCTCGATGCTGCGCGCCGGGAGTTCGATGCGGCTGTTTTCGGGATCGTCGCGCTCGTAATCCCAGACCTGATCCATATGGGCGAATTCGGCGCCGACGCGGCCGAGATTGTCCCAGACGCCCATCAGGATCTGTTCGATCTCTTCGGGCGACTTCTCCGGAAACGCTGCGGTGAGGTTGGCGCGGCCGATGCGGTGCTCGCGCAGGCGCGGGCCGATCAGCTTCACCACGCGCGCGAAAAAGTCCGAGGTCTTGGCCGGATCGAAATAGCGCGTGGTGCGCAGCATGCCCACGGTAGCGGCGCCGATCAGGCTGCCGCCGATCGATTTCGCAGCCTCCCGCGCGCGGGCCTTCGTCCTCGCAGGAAGCAGCGCCATGCGTCCGGTCAGGCCGGTTCGCGGGTCAGGATCAGCGAGGCGTTCTGGCCGCCGAAGCCGAACGAGTTCGACATCACCGCGGTGACGCGGGCGTCGCGTGCCTTGTTGCCGACGACGTTGAACAGGATCGTGGGATCCGGCGTCTCGTAATTGATCGTCGGCGGGATGCGCTGATGCTCGAGCGTGAGCAGCGAGAAGATCGCCTCGACCGCGCCTGCCGCCGAGATGGTGTGGCCGACCATCGACTTGTTGGAGGTCACCGGAATCTTCTGCGCGAGCTCGCCGAACACGGCCGATGTCGTGTTGAACTCCATCTTGTCGTTCTCGGGCGTCGCCGTGCCGTGCGCGTTGATGTGGTCGATCTGGTCCGGCGTCATGCCGGCATCGGCCAGCGTCTTGTTCATGCAGCCGATGATCGGCTTGCCATCGGGCGAAGAGCGGGTGCGATGGAAGGAATCGGTGAGCTCGCCGCAGCCGGCGATCACGCCGAGGATCTTTGCGCCGCGCGCGGTGGCGGCCTCGTAGCTTTCCAGCACGAGCGCGCCGGCGCCTTCGGCCATGACGAAGCCGTCGCGGTTCTTGGAGAAGGGGCGGGAGGCCGCTTGCGGCGGATCGTTCTGGGTCGACAGCGCCGAGAGCAGCGAGAAGCGCACGAGGGCCTCGGGGTTCACGGTGCCGTCGGTCGCGACGCACAGCGCAGCATCGGTCTCGCCGCGGCGGATCGCCTCGACGCCGAGCTGGATCGAGGTGGCTCCGGACGCGCAGGCCGTCGACAGCGAGATCGGCGAGCCCTTGGTGCCAAAGGTCTCGGCGAGATGCGCGGCCACCGAGCCGAACATGAAGCGGTGATGATAGGCGCTGTACTTGCCGCCGCCGGAGATGCGCAAGAGATCGTCATAGTTGAAGTCGAGCGCACCGACGGCGCGGCCGAGCTCGCGGCGCTGCGGCCATTCGACTTCGACCGGCGCAACCGCGAGGAACAGGGGTCCCGGGAAATCGGCCTTGGCGCCGATGCCGGCCTGCTCGAGCGCTTCCTCCGTCACGAGCTCAGCCATCCGCTCGGACAGGGCGGTGGAGGAGAACGGATCGACGCTGACGAAATCGACGGTGCCGGCCATCGTGGTCTTCAGGCCGTCGACCGGAAAGCGCGTGATGGTGCGGATGCCGGATTCGCCGGCGACGAGCTTGGCCCAATTGTCGGCCTTGCCGGCACCGAGCGAGGTCATGATGCCCATGCCGGTGACGACGACGACGGGACGCCCGAGTTTGTCGCGTGGTGCAGTCATGTTGATCCCCCGATAGACCTAGAGCATGATCCGGAAAAGTGTGACGCGGTTTTCCGGAAAGATCATGCTCCAAACATTAACTCGCTAAAGCGCGACGCGTTTTAGCTAACTGCCTCGACCAGCGCCATGCCTTCGCCGCGCCAGTGTCCGGCCCCCACCACCACAATCTGGGTGGGCGCTCCCTGCATTTCAATCTCGGTGCCCGTGGAATCGTTCGGCGGGAACAGCGCACCGCGCGAGATCGAGAGCGCGGCGAGCGCGATGCCGAGCGGGAATTGCGTCTCCATCGTGTGGCCGAACATCGTGCCGGTCGAACGCACCGGGAAGTCGGCATGGCCCTTCAGGAAGTCGCGCTCTTCGCTTGTGGCGGGCTCTGCACCGGTCGCGCCCGAGATGATCGCGCCCTTGCCTTCGCACCTGGGCAGCTTGGCCCACAGCTGCTCCAGCGTCGCGGCCATGTCGCCGGGCTGCTTGCGCCGGGCGAGGTCGGCGACGACGCTCGACAGTCTTGCGAACGGCTTTGCCCCGCGCGCTTGCGCATGCGCTTTCGACTCCAGCACCAGGAAGGCGCCGGCCGAGCCGAGTGCGAAGCCGGCGTGGTCCTTGCGCGCCCAGACAGGAGTGAACTTGTCCTTGAGGTTGAAATCGCCGAATTCGTAGAGGACGAGCAAGTCCTTGCGCTCGCCATTGTGCGAGCCGCCGACCAGCGCGATGTCGCTCTCGCCCGAGGCGATGCGCGCAAGCGCAATGCGGGCGGCATCGGCGCCGGCAACCTCTTCGCCCATGAAGGTGCGCGAGGTGCCGCCAAGTCCGTGCACGATGGCGATGTTGCCGGCGAGCAGGTTGGAGAGCTGCGCCAGGAACAGCGTCGGCCTGAGATCGCTCATCAAGCGCTCGTTGAGGAAGCCGGGCGCGTTCGCGCCCTTGGCCTCGGCCGTCAAGACGCCGGTGTCGACGTTGAGATCGCGCTCGCCGCCGCCTGCTGCCACCACCATGTCGATCTTCGACAGGATGTCCTTGTTGCCCTTGATCCCGGCGGAATCGAGCGCAAGGCCGGCGGCATAGGTGCCGATGCGCTGCCAGGCTTCCATCTGGCGCTGGTCGCCCTTCTTCGGGATCTGGCTGTCGAAGCTAACAGGCGTCAAGGGATGCACGACGTAGGGCGCAAAGCCCTTCTCGTCGACATTGATGCGCTTCTCCTGAAGCGCGCCCCAGTTGGCGTCCAGGCCCTCGCCGAGCGAGGTCGCGAGTCCAATGCCGGTGATCCAGACTTCGGTCTGGCCGGGCTTCGAAGCAGTGTCAGTCATGGCGATACGGCCTGTTGCGGAAAGCCGACGCGCTCGGCGACTTTCGCCATGTAGCCGCGCATATCCGCATTGGGGAAGGGGATCAGCGTGAAGGTCAGCGCCGAATTCGCGCGCAGCTTGCCGCCGACCCTGATCTTGGCTTCGGTCATGGCATAGCCGGAGCCTTCATGGGTGAGGCTCGCTTCGATGCTCATGAGATCGCCGGGGAAGACCGAGCCGCGGACCTTGGCCTCCTTCACGGCGGCAAGGATCGGCATGCGTTCAAACTTGAACACGCCGAGCTGAAGCCAGCCCGAGGCCTGCGCCATCGATTCGATCAGGAGCACGCCGGGCATCAAGGGGTAACCCGGGAAGTGCCCCTCGAAGATGGTGCTCTCCTGCGGGACCTGCGCTTCGACGACGATCGTCTTCTCGTCGACCTTGAGGTCGACGATGCGATCGATCATGTGGAAGTATTCGAGTTGCATGACCGCGCGCTTAGGCGCTCGCGCCCTTGGCCGCAACCAGTTCGTCGATGCGGGCGCACAGATTCTTCAGCACGAAATACTGCTCGGTGGTCGCCTTGCCGTCGTTGACCTCCTGGGTCCACTTTTCCAGCGGGAGCTTGATGCCGAACTGCTTGTCGATCGCAAACGCGATATCAAGGAAATCGAGGCTGTCGATGCCGAGATCGTCAATGGCATGACTATCCGGCGTGATCGTGTCGCGCGGGATGTCGCAGGTTTCAGCGATGATCGTGGCGACCTGATCGAATGTGGAAGACATCACTAAGCCTTTGATATATTGCTGATATTTGTCAGATTGTCCAGAGTGGCACGGTGGGTGGGCATCGCGCCCCTTATGACGCCCTCAAACCCCCCTCTGGCCGGGTCGAAAGCCCGTATATCGGAGCGCCGCCCTGAGTTCAATGGAGCCGGGCAGGCGGCGAGACAGGGCTGGGGATGCCCCGGCTGAAGTCCCCTGCTCGCCGAGGCCGGGGCGAGACGGGCCTAGATGTGCGGCGTCGTGATCTTGACGCAGTCGCGACGGCCCATCAGCACGCAATCCTGGGTCCGGCGGAGGTCGGCGATGCTCACCGCGAGCCAAATTCCGATTGCGGTCAGCGCGATGGTGAAGGCCAGCGCCGCGATGTTGGCGAGCATACGATGGCGGAAATCGTCCGGCTCGGCGCGGGGCTTCTCGTAGCGCGACAGGTCGAGCGGTTCGGGGGCGACTCGCAACGGCTGCACGGTGCCGCTACCTCGGTGGACCGTCGGGGAAGGCGAGGTGCGCGGCCTGAACTGGAGCACCCGGTGCTCGTCGTCAGAGCTTATGGGCCGCTGGGTAGTCATGGGGCGGGGATCACTCCGAAGCAGCGATTTTAGATAGCACACGTGATGAACGTGTTGCAGAAAATCTTCGCAATGCCCGCGTGCATTTGTACGCTCGCACTATTTGTGCATGGAGTGTGGGACGCGACCGCGGAACCGGCCGTCGTGTCGGCGGCAGGGATGCAAGGGTTGCGTTGCAACAACAGAGGTAGCAAGGGCCAAGGACTTCACACCTTCGTTCCCCTTTTGCATCGGCTTGTGATCTCCGCGTCCTTCCGAACACGTTTTGCCGCCGCATGGCCCATGCCATAGTCGTGGAACCTGAACCGTCAGTTGCATCCATGCGAGGGGCCTTCGACCATGACCACGACCAACGCGCGTGAGCCGAGAGTGCACCCGGTCCCGATCCTGTCGCTCCGGCCGACGCAGATGACGGTCGGCATGCGCGAGGTCAAGGAGAAGCGGAAGCGCTGGCGCGAGCATGACAAGAAGAAGCAGGCCGATCTTCTCGGCAAGCACATGATCCCCGTCGTCTACGGCCCCGACGCCCGGTACTATGTGATCGACCATCATCATCTCGGCCGGGCGCTGCACGACGAAGGCGTCAAGGAGGTGCTGGTGACCATCGTCGGCGACCTCCGCATGGTCGAGCGCGAGGCCTTCTGGGGCGTGATGGACAACAAGCGTTGGGTCTATCCTTACGACGCCAAGGGCGAACGGCGACAGTTCCGCGACCTGCCCAAATCGGTTGCCGATCTCAAGGACGATCCGTTCCGCAGCCTTGCCGGCGAATTGCGCCGCCTGGGCGGATTCGCCAAGGACACCACGCCGTTCTCCGAATTCCTGTGGGCCGATTTCCTGCGCCGAAAAGTCTCGCGCAAGACGGTGGAGGCCGATTTCGACAAGGCGATCGAGAAGGCGATGTCCGCAGCCAAGAGCAAGGATGCGATCTATCTGCCCGGCTGGTGCGGTCCGGAGGACGATGATTAGGGGCGTCGGAAATCGCGTGCGGTGATGCTTCACATCAGTCGCGCTGGAAGATCCTGGCGCCGGGATAGGCGCGGCGGGCGTAAGTGACCACCAGCGCGCGGTCCTGGGTGTCCAGGAACGGCGTTCGGATCTGGCTCGACCCGACGATGAGGTGCCACAGGCCATTGAGCTTCTGGATCACGATCTTCATTTGAATAGTCCTTGATGACTCCCATTCCAGCGAATGCTGCTGGTCGCCGCAGTGCTCAGGATCGTGTCGGCGGATGTAGAATTCCCAACACGGCCGCGCTCCGCTGCAAAATACGTCGACCATTGTTAGTTGGTTACGGAATGCGTCCAGATAAGCCGGATCCCATCACAGGCGCTTGAGTGAAATCAATTTCCGCGCCCATGAAACCGTCCTGAAACAGAGCAGTCCCATTTCTATGGGGTAGACGAGCTCACACAGGAGGCGAACATGCGCCGTCTGGTTTTCGCAATTGCCTTGCTCGCGGTCGCTTCGGCAGGGATTTCGGCATCGTTTGCCGCAGTTCACCACGCCAAGTCGTTGACGTTCGCGGAGCGCTTTGCTCCGGCGCTCGAGTTGATGGCGAAGCGTTAGCAGCTGATCGCTTCGACGTGGACATCAGGTCGCACCCGTCGACCGGCCGCACGCGGCGATGGCCGGATCAGGCTTGACCTGCCGCAAGTCTGCCTCGCTTTGACCGGTTAGAGTCTGCCTGCATGGTTGCAGAAGCAGCGTTGTGCCCCGACGTCGCGGGCCCGGGCTCCAAGTCATGCAAGACTGGAGGCACGGCCGTGAGCATCATCTTTCGCATCGTCTTTATCGTCGCCGGCGCGGTCACCGCGCTGTTCGTCGCGCGCGATGCCCTGAACTTCACCGTCATCCAGACCTTTGTCGCCGTCCTGCTCGTGACAGCCGTCGTGGGGGCTGGAAGTCTCTGGAGCATGCGGCGGAAGACGTGAGCAGGACAGAAAGCGGCGGTTCGGCCGGGCTCAGCGAAACCGAGGCCCGGCTGCGGCTGCAACAGGAAGGTTACAACGAACTGCCACGGCCCGAACGGCGCACGCCGCTGCGCATCGTGCTGGAGGTGTTGCGCGAGCCGATGCTCGCCCTCCTTCTGTGTGGCGGGCTGGTCTACCTGCTGCTCGGCGACCTCCGCGAGGCGCTGCTCCTCCTGGCATTCGGCGCCATCTCCGTCGTGATTACGATCGTGCAGGAAACCCGCACCGAGCGCGTGCTGGAGGCGTTGCGAGAGCTGACCAGTCCGCGAGCGCTCGTGGTCAGGGACGGGGAGCGCCGGCGCATCGCGGGCCGGGACGTCGTTCGCGGCGATCTCCTCGTCCTGGCCGAGGGCGATCGGATTCCAGCGGATGCGGTACTCGTCAGCGCGCGTGATCTGGCGGTCGATGAGTCCCTGCTGACCGGAGAATCGGTCCCGGTTCGCAAGCAGGCCCTCAAGACGCCGGTCGCCAAAGCTTCCTTGACTGAAAAGGCCGCCTTGGCTGAGCATCGCCCGGGCGGCGATGACCTGCCCTTCGTGTATTCGGGCTCGCTGGTCGTGCGAGGCGAGGGCCTCGCCGAGGTCGAGGCCACCGGCCCTCGCAGCGAGATCGGGAAGATCGGGCTGTCGCTGCATGGTTTGAAGCCGGAGCCGCCGCGGCTGCAGCAGCAGACCGCACGGCTCGTACGGCTTTGCTTTCTCGGCGGCGCGGCGATCAGCCTGGCCGCCGTCCTGCTTTACGGAATGTTGCGCGGGGATTGGCTGCAGGCGATGCTCGGAGGCATCGCGATCGGCATGTCCATGCTGCCTGAGGAGTTTGCCGTTGTCCTCACGGTGTTCATGGCCATGGGCGCCTGGCGGATCTCGAAGGCGCGGGTGCTGACGCGGCGCGCGGCCGCGATCGAGGTGCTCGGCTCCGCCACGGTGCTGTGCACCGACAAGACCGGCACGCTGACACAGAACCGGATGTCGGTTGCGGAGCTGAGGCTACGCGATGGGACGAGCGTGCGCCCCGTGTCTTCGCAGCCGGCGCCCCTGGGAGCGGAGTTTTTCGAGCTGGCGCGTTGCAGTGCTCTAGCGAGCTCGCCCGAACCATTCGATCCGATGGAGAAGGCCCTGCATGCGTTCGCGCAGGCGAGCCTGCCGGAGGATGATGAACCCCCGGGCGCTCGGACCTTGATCCGCACCTACGGCCTGCGCCCCGAGCTGCTGGCGATGACCCAGGTTTGGCAATCGTCCCAGGGAGTGTTCGCCTCGGCCAAAGGTGCTCCCGAAGCGATTGCGCGCCTCTGCAAGTTGGAGGGTGCGGACCAGGACGCGATGCGCGATGCGGTCGCGGCGATGGCGAAGGATGGTCTTCGCGTGCTGGGCGTGGCCGCCGCGACCTGCGACGGCGAGGCCCTGCCGAGCTCGCAGGAAGGTTTTTCGTTTCGCTTCCTCGGTCTGGTCGGGTTGGCCGATCCGCTTCGTCCGCACGTCCCCGAGGCGGTGGCCGAATGTCGTTCGGCCGGCATCCGCGTCGTCATGATTACGGGCGACTATCCGGCGACCGCCATGGCGATCGCCAGGCAGGCCGGGCTCGACGTCAACGAGGTCGCGACCGGTGAGCAGATCAGGCTCGCGGACGAGAGCGGGCTGGAGGCCCTCGTCAGGAACGTGAACGTGTTTGCGCGGGTCCTGCCGGAGCAGAAGCTGCGGATCGTTCAGGCGATGAAGCGCAGCGGCGAGATCGTCGCGATGACCGGCGACGGCGTCAACGACGCGCCGTCCCTGAAGGCGGCCCATATCGGGATCGCGATGGGGGGCCGCGGCACCGATGTCGCCCGCGAGGCATCCTCGATCGTCCTGCTCGACGACGATTTCGGCTCCATCGTCGCATCCATCCGGCTGGGGCGCCGAATCTACGACAATCTCCGCAAGGCGATGGCCTTCATTTTCGCCGTCCACGTTCCGATCGCGGGGCTTGCCCTGCTTCCGCTGGTCTTCGGGCTGCCTCTGATTCTCGGACCCGTTCACATTGCGTTTCTGGAGCTGATCATCGACCCGGTCTGCTCGCTCGTGTTCGAAGCCGAGCGGGAGGAGCGCGATGTCATGACGCGCCCGCCGCGGCGCGCCGATGCGGAATTGTTCTCGTGGGCTTTGGTCGGCTGGAGCATCCTTCAAGGCGTCATGGCATTTGCCTTGATCGCCGTGATTTTCGTCGTTGCGCTTCGTTCCGGTATTCCACCCGACGAGGCGCGCACGCTGGCTTTCATCGCGCTGGTCGTCTGCGTCGTCGCGCTGGTGCTGGTCAACCGGTCCTTCAGCGCGTCGTTCTTGTCAGCGTTCTTCCGTCCGAATCCGGCTTTGCTCTGGATATTCCTGTCGATCGCGCTCGTTCTGGCCGCGGCCCTGTTCTGGCCGCCAGCGTCCAGCCTGTTTCGTTTCGGCCCCCTGCACCTCGACGATCTCATGGTCACGCTCGGCGCGGGATTGCTGGTACTCACGGTGCTCGAACTGCTGAAGCCGGTTTGGGCGCGGCGACTGCGATTCTAAATGGTGACGCGGCAGGTCGATCGCTCATCGCGGCGCGCGGCGGGAATCGTTCAGCGTCGGGAATTCGTGCAGCCAACGGAAGACGCCTGCGAGATGCTGACGTCGTTTCATTAGAACAGGTCTAGTCTACATAGATTCTACGACGTGAATGTCCGAAAGACTTTGATTGTGCGTTCGGAGTCTTTGCATGGTCGTCCCCGTAAATTCGGGGACTGGGAATGCTGGAATTTGTGTTTGACGCACGCGCAACGAAGCGCGGATGCGTGTCGACGTTGTGCGGTCTTCTCGTGCTTCCTCCGGCCATCGCCTTTGGCGGCAACGCGCAAGCCCAGGGCGTGAGTGGAGCATCGGATCTTCCGCCCGTCGTGGTCGAGCAAGGCCGCGCGAACAAGCGTCAGGTCACGACATCGCGCAGCTCGCGATCTGCGAGTGTCCGACGTGCGCGATCGCGCGTGGCAGGACAGGCTGCCGAGGCCGGTTCTCAGCCGGCCTCCGCTGCGGTGGAACGCGGTACGGATCCGGTGAAGGGGTTTGTGCCCGTCGTCAGCTCGGCTGCGATGAAGTCCGACACACCTATTCTTGAGACACCTCAATCCGTTTCGGTGGTCAGCCGCGATCAGCTCGATGCGCGCTCGGCCACGACGCTTGTCGAAGGATTGCAGTATGTCGCAGGTCTCGCCATCCAGCCGGGCGGCAAAGACCCGCGCTTCGACAACGTCTTCATCCGCGGCTTCGACAACAATGGCTACGGTGCCTATCGCGACGGGCTTCGTGAGGTCGGCGATCCCAACTTCTTGTCGCTGTTCCGCAACGAGCCCTATGGCTTCGAACGCATCGACGTCATCAAGGGACCGAGCTCGGTCATGTACGGGCAGGGCGCGCCGGGCGGCCTCGTTGACGTCATCAGCAAGCGGCCGCCCGAACGGGCCTTCGGCGAGATCGTCGGCCAGTTCGGCAATTACGACCGCTTCCAGGGCGCTTTCGATTTCGGCGGTCCCGCGACCAAGGACGGTACGCTGCTCTATCGGCTGACCGGCGTGTTCAGGGATTCCGATGCGCAGATCGCGAACTTCTCGAATTTCGTGAAGGACAACCGGACCTATATCGCCCCGGCCGTGACCTGGAAGCCGACCAACGATACGACGCTGACCATTCTCGCCGACTACACGCACGATGTGACTGGAAATGCCTTTCCGCTGTCGATGGTCCATGTGACGGGCGGGAAGGTCACCGGCATCACGGCATTGCCGGTGTTTCTCGGCGACCCCAGCTACAACAAATTCGACCAGGAGCAGGAGCGTGTCGGCTACCAGCTCGAGCACCGCTTCAACAACAACCTGATCTTCGAATCCAGGGCTCGTTATGGCCACACCGAGCTCGATTATCGGTATCTGACGTTCATCGGAACTCCGCTCGATACGACCACGGTTTTTCCGCGACGTTCGATGCGTATCCGGGAGCAGATCGACACCCTGTCGACCGACAACCACCTGATCAGCAAGTTCAGCACCGGGCCGCTCCAACATACGGTGGTCTCCGGCGTCGACTATCTGACGTTCAACATGACGGACCGGACCTATTTCGGAGCTGCACCGCCGCTGAGCAAGATCAATCCCGTCTATGACCAAACCATCGCGGTTCCGACTGCGCTCACCGCCCCCTCGGCGAACCAGACGATCGACCAAGTCGGCGTCTATGCGCAGGACCAGATGAAGATCCAGAACTGGATCTTCACGTTGGGCGGACGTTACGACGCCTCGGAACAGAACACCTACGCCTTGGCGACCAACAAGACCACCGACACCAAGGACACGGCCTTCACCAAGCGAGGAGCCGTCTCCTACGTGTTCGATTCCGGAGTGGCGCCTTACTACAGCTATTCGGAATCGTTTCTGCCGACGCCGGGCACGGACTTTGCGGGCAGCCCGTTCAAGCCGACGAGGGCGCAGCAGCATGAGATCGGCGTCAAATATCAACCGTCGCGGACCTTGTTGATGACGGTGGCGCTGTATGACTTGACGCGGCAAAACTCGCTCACGAGCGATCCATCGCATCTCGGCTTCTCGGTCCAACTCGGCGAAGTGAATTCGCGCGGCTTCGAGTTCGAGACGCTGGCGCAGATCATGCCCGGGCTGAACCTGGTGGCGACCTACACCAACCAGGATGTGAAGGTGACGCAGAGCACTGGCACCGACCTCGGCAAGGTGCCGACGCTGGTCGCCCGCCAGATGGCGTCGGCCTATCTCGACTACACTATCCAGGGCGGCACATGGGATGGCTGGGGTCTTGGCGGCGGCGTCCGCTACAACGGGCCGACCTTCGCCGATATCACCAACACCATCGTCAACGAGGGCTACGTCGTGTTCGATGCCGGCCTGCATTATCGCCAGCCGAAGGGCGTCAACCTGGCGCTCAACGTGAAGAACATCGCCGATCGCGTCACGCTTGCCTGCACGGCGAACGGCGGCTGCCAATACACCAGCCCGCGCACCATCACGGGCACCGTCAGCTATCGCTGGTAGAGATCATGGTTCAGGCACGCACGATCCGGCTATGGTCGCGCATTCACACCTGGACGTCGCTGGTGTGCATGCTGTTTCTGCTGATGCTGTGCGTGACCGGGCTTCCGCTGGTCTTCCACGACGAGATCGACGATCTGCTCGAGGATGAGATCGCGGCGCCCGCCATGCCGGAGGGAACGCCGCGTCTCTCGCTCGACCGGATGATCGCTGCGGCTCAAGCGCGCTTTCCGGGGCACTACGTCCTGCTTCTCAATCTCAAGCAGACGGAGCCGCTGGTGACGGTCGCGGTGTCTCCGACCGCTGTCCCGGCGCCGGGTAACTTCCATCGTCTAACGTTCGATGCGCGGACGGCCGAAATGCTCGGGGAGGAGGCTCCACATCAGAGCGTCATGGATTTCGTGTTGCGAATTCACAAGGACATGTTTGCAGGCCTGCCGGGCGAATTGTTTCTCGGCGCGATGGGTCTCGTGTTCGCCGCGTCGATCATCTCCGGCGTGATCGTCTATTGGCCGTTCATGCGCCGGCTCGATTTCGGCACGATCCGACGGCGATCATCGCCTCGCGCCGAATGGCTCGACACCCATAATCTCTTCGGCATCGTTACCGTGACCTGGGCGACGGTGGTGGGTCTCACCGGCATGATCAACACGCTGGCGACGCCGCTGTTCGACCTGTGGCGCGCGCAGTTGATCCCGGTCTTGCTGGCGCCTCATCTAGGCAAGCCCGTGGCTCCGATCCCGTCGGTTCAGACTGCCGTCGAGCTCGTCCGCGCGAGATTTCCGGATCGTCTGGTCACCTCGGTGACGATGCCGACATCGGCACGCTTCGGCAGCCCGCAGCACTTGGTCATCTGGACCAAGGGCGCGACGCCCTTCACGGCGCGCATGCTCCAGCCGATGCTCGTCGACGCCAATGACGGCAAGACGATCGTGGCCCCCGAGGTGCCCTGGTATCTGAAGACGCTTCAGGTCTCGCGCCCGCTGCATTTCGGGGACTATGGCGGGCTTCCGCTGAAAATCATTTGGGCGCTGCTGGACTTCATCACGATCATCGTCCTCGTCAGCGGGATCTATCTCTGGATCGCGCGGCGGAAATCCTCGGTCCGCCGCAAGCGGCTCGACGCGGGCCGGTCCGCGGCAGTCGGCGTCTAGTCCTATGGCCATTCCCTCCCGGAACCAGCCTCGGGTCCACAGAAGCGCATGGGATGTCTTCCGCTGGCCTGTCCTTGTCGGCGTCATCTGCGGCGCAGGGCTCGGCCTTGCGCTCGTCGGAGACGGTGTCTGGGACGCTCTTTCGTGGCTGGCATTGTCGCTGCCGGTCGTTCTGGCCATCTTCTGCTGGCGTCGCGCGGATCAACCGCGCTGAGGTCTATGGATGCCGATCGGGCTCTGACAGCAGCGTTTTCACGCTGCAGCGGGGACACGAGAGTCTTTACCGCAGCGGCTTCTTCAGGAGCGAGAAGCGGTCCGGATCGAGCCCCATCGAGGGCTGCAGCATCGGGGCCTCGACGTTGGAGAGCGTCTTGGCGGGCGGAGCCGAGAACACAGGGTCGTTCGGCACGTCGCGCTGCGAGGTGGCGCCGCGCCAGCGTTCGAGCACGGCGCTGACGAAGTGCATGTCGTGGCCGGAGGTGACCGAAGGAACGCTGCTGATGGTAGCCTCGCCGCGCGGCAATTGGTGCGGCGGCACCTCCTTGAAGCGCAACCGGGTCGGCAGTGCGACGCCTTCGCCGAAGGCCAGCACTTCACGCGTGCCGAGCGAAGGCACGAAGGAGAGCAGGTTTGCGGCGGCGTCCGACACCGCGGCGCGCAGCAGCGCCTGGTCGCGCTCGTTGGCAAGTCGCATCGTGAACAGCGTATTGCACTGGGAGATGATGGTGGCGTCGAGCTCGGCCGGACGCTGGGTGATGAGGCCGAGATAGACGCCGTATTTGCGGCCTTCCTTGGCGATGCGCGACACCGCCTTGCGGGTCGGGCCGAAGCCGATGTTGCGGTCGGCGGAGGCGTAGCGATGCGCTTCCTCGCAGACGAACAGCAGCGGCGAGACGCCGTCGCTCCACAGGCCGAAATCGAAGGCCATGCGGCACAGCACCGAGACGACGGAATCGATGACCTCGGCCGGGAAGCCGGCGAGCTGCATCACCGTCATCGGCTTGCCGTTCGCCGGCAGGCGGAACAGATGGCTGATGACCTCGGCCATGGTGTCGCCGCCGACATTGGCGTTGTCGAACATGAAGGCGTAGCGGGGGTCGTTGCGCACCGCTTCGATGCGCGAGATCAGCTTGTGATAGATGATGCGCGAGGAGCGGTTCTCGAGCTTGCCCATGCGCTCGTCGATCAGCGACATCAGGTCGACCAGGCGGTACGGCACCGGGGTGTCGACGGTGTAGCCGATCTGCTTGGGATCGATGCGCTTGAGGCCGATGCGGTCGGCGTTCTGGTATTGGGTGTACACCCCCTTGGCGAGCGGGATCACCTCGGCCAGGATGTCGAGCTCCTCGGGCACGCCGGCGCGGCCGCCGAACAGCACGTCGACGATTTCCTCGAAATTGAACAGCCAGAACGGCAGCTTCAGGTTTCGAGGGTTGAGCACCAGCGCGCGGTCGCCGAAGCAACGGCCATATTCGTTGTGCACGTCCAGCAGGAAGATGCGCAGGTTCGGGCGCGCCTTCAGGATCTCGTTGAGCAGCAGCGACACGCCGGTGGATTTGCCGACGCCGGTCGATCCCAGCACTGCAAAATGCTTGGACAGCATTTCCTCGACATCGACATAGGCGACGACCGAGCGATCCTGCTGGAGGAAGCCGACATTGATCTGGTCCGAGCCGGTCGGCGCGTAGATCGTGCGCAACTCCTGGCTGGTAATCAGATCGACGGAATCGCCGATGGTCGGATAGTTGGTGACGCCGCGCTGGAATTTCGGCTTGTCGCTGGCGTTGAGGATCTCGCCGAGCAGGTCGACCGAGGCAACCGCGATATAACTGTCGCTGCTCGACAGGTTCTCGCAGGACACCTCGGTGATCATCGCAACGATGACCGAGCTGGCGCTGCGAATACTGACGAAGCGGCCTACGGTCGCCCGAACTTCCGAGATCGGCATCTGGCTTTCTGCCAGCAGCCCGACCCGGGCCAGCGATCCGCGAACCGAAATCACGCGTCCAAAGGATGTCACGATGAATGAACCTGGCGAGAGCGAGGGATTTGCCCGGACTATGCGCGGCCGCGGCTGCACAAACGGTTAAGCGCCAGGCGCGGGCACTTCGTTAAATCCGCGACAATTCGGCCGCGAGGTTTGTTCCGATTGCATACCTACTGGCGGAAACGGCGGGAAATTGGCGCAATTTCGCGCCATTGGCGCCGATAGGCAATTAAGGAACACTTTACCATCCGGCCAGTCAGTTCCACCGTTCGGGGGACGTCTTCCTTCCACCAGGGGGTGTTTGATTTGTTGACGGGACCTAATCATTTGTACATTAGTACAAATAGGCTGGCGGGCATCGTGACCGTCTCCGGGCGCTGAGCGCGTTGCAGCCTTGCGCCCGATGACGCGATCCGGTCGGCGGATCGCCAGCTGTGCCCTGGAGGAAAGCATGCAGCCCGAACCGATCCTCGATCTCGCTCATCTCGGCCATATGGAGCTGCTGACGCCCAAGCCGGATGAGAGCCTGAAATTCTTCGTCGACGTCATGGGCATGACTGTCAGCGGCCAGAAGGGCGAGTCGGTTTACTTACGCGGCTGGGACGATTACGAGCGCTATTCGCTCAAGCTCACGGCGTCCAAGACTTCGGGCATGGAGCACATGGCGCTGCGCGCGCGCAGCCAGCAGGCGCTCGACCGCCGCGTCGCCGCGCTAAAAGGCTCCGGCTTCGACATCGGCTGGATCGACGGCGACATGGGGCAGGGGCCGACCTTCCGCTGCCGCGACCCTGACGGCCACATCGTCGAGCTCTATTACGAGACCGAATGGTATCAGGCGCCGCCCGAGCTGAAGCCGGCGCTGAAGAACCAGGCGCAGCGGTTTCCCGCGCGCGGCGTCAATGTCCGCCGCCTCGATCATCTCAACTGCCTCGCCGTCGACATCAAGGCCAACCGTGAGTTCTTCGAGAATTACCTCGGCTGCCGCCTCACCGAGCAGATCGTGCTCAACGACGGCCGGGAAGCAGCGATGTGGCTGACGATGTCGAACAAGAGCTACGATTTCGCCTATTCGCTCGACCATTCAGGCGTGCCGGGTCGCTTCCACCACGTCACCTACGCGCTCGACAGCCGCGAGGAAATTCTGCGCGCTGCCGACATCTTCCTGGAGAACGGCATCCACATCGAGACCGGCCCGCACAAGCACGCGATCCAGCAGACCTTCTTCCTCTACGTCTACGAGCCCGGCGGCAACCGCGTCGAAGTCGCCAATGCCGGCGCCCGCCTGATCCTCGCGCCGGACTGGAAGCCGATCGTGTGGACCGAGGAGGAGCGCAAGAAGGGCCAGGCGTGGGGGCTGAAGACGATCGAGTCCTTCCACACCCACGGCACGCCGCCGGTGGAAGTGAAGAAGCACGCTTAGTGGATTGAATTGCGCACCCGCGCAATCGTCTCGCGCACGCCGGTCCACGCCGGCTTGTCCGGCGCGAACTGGCCGCGCAGGAAGCTGACGAGTTCCTCCACCTGCGCCTCGCTCATGCTGTTCCTGAATGCGGGCATGTAGCCGAGGTCGCTCGACACCGGCTCAGCGATACCGTGCAGGATCACCTGCACGAGATTGTCCGATGTCGCGCTGTGCAGATTGCTGTTGAGCGCGAGCGAGGGACGGCTGCCGAACAGCGGCAGGCCGCCGACCTCGTGGCAGACGGCGCAGGCGCCCTGATAGAGCCGCGCGCCGGTGGACGAGGCGACGGTGACTTGCGTTGCGCCCTCGAGTTTTACCGCGAGCGCAGGCGCATCGGCCGCAGTGTCGTTGAACGAGTTGAGATAGACCGCCATCGCGCGGATGTCCTGATCGGGCAAGGCCTTGAGATCCCTGACAACAGGCGCCATCGGGCCGGCGGCGACGCCGTGATAGCGCGAATGGCCGGTGCGCAAGTAGGCGAACAGCTCGTCCTCGCTCCACGGGATCGGGGCGTGAGAGAGCGAGGTCAGCGGCGGTGCCTCCCAGCCCTCGGCGAAGCCGCCGGCTAGATAGGCCCCGCGCTGCTCGGCGCCGAGCGCGTTGCGCGGCGAGTGGCAGCCGCTGCAATGGCCGAGGCCCTCGACGAGATAGGCGCCGCGATTCCAGGCCTCGGACTTGGTGGGGTCGGGCTTGAATTCCTTTGCCTGGTGGAAGAGCGCATTCCATCCCGCTAGCAACGGGCGCAGATTGAACGGGAAGGCGAGCGTGTTCGCCGGCGCCGTCGCGCGCACTGCAGGCTGCGCCATCAGATAGGCATAGAGCGCCTGAAGGTCGGCTTCGCTTGTCTTGGAGAAGTGTGTGTAGGGAAATGCAGGATAGAGCTGCCGGCCGTCGCGATGCAAGCCGTCGCGCATTGCGCGCTCGAAGGCGGGATAGGACCAGGCGCCGATGCCGGTCTCGACGTCGGAGGTGATGTTGGTTGAATAGATCGTGCCGAATGGCGTCTCCAATACGCGGCCGCCGGCATTGAGTACGCCGCCGATATTGGTGTGGCACTCCGCGCAATTGCCGAGCGCAGCAAGCTGCTCTCCCCGTGCGATCGTCGCGGCTGAATAGACCGATGCGTCGGGTCGCGCGATCGGCGCAATCGCGCGCCCCGGCAGCAGCGCCGCGCCGATGCCGATCGCGGCAGTGCAGACGGCGGCAATCGCCGCGAAGAGGCTGGCGCGTTTGGCGAAGGGATTCTGCCAGATGCGCGACGGCGGCGGCGGCGCGGCGGGCGCGGGCAGGGCCTGCGGCACGGGCGGTGTTTCACCGTGCAATCCCCTCAGGATGCGTTCGGGCGTAAAGGGCGGCTCGCGAAAGCGCACGCCGGTGGCATCGAAGATCGCATTCGCTATCGCCGCCGCGCTCGGGACCGACGCGGATTCGCCGACGCCGAGCGGTGGCTGGTCCTGACGCGGCAGCATCAGCACGTCGATCTTGGGCACGTCGTGGAAAGGGATGATCGGATAGGCGCCCCATTCGCGCGCCGCCACCGCGCCGCGCTCGAACGAGACTTCCTCCATCAGCGCGCGGCTGGTGGACTGGATGACGTTGCCGTGGATCTGGTGGCGGACGCCGTCCGGATTGATCATCAATCCGGAATCCTGTCCCGCAACCACGCGCGTCACGCTGACATCGCCGGTCGATTTGTTCACCGCGACGTCGGCAATCCAGGCCGACCACGCCGCGCCGTAGCCGGGAAACTTGCTGTGGACGTAGAGCGCATAGGCAAAGCCGCGCCCGTGCACGATCTCGCCGTCCTTCTTTTCGCGCACCGGCCGCGGCGTCCAGCCCGCGCGCTCGGCCACGGCATTGACGAGATCGACGGCGCGCTGGTCCTTGAGGTAGCGCAGGCGGTATTCGATCGGATCGACGCCGACCTCGGTCGCGGCTTCGTCGATGTAGGACTCGTGCGCAAAGGTGTTCGGCAGCGCGGAGACACCGCGGAACCAGGAGGCGCGGACGATCGGCGGCATGTCATGGGCGACGACGCGCATGTGGTCGTAATCGTAGGGCGGGATCGCCGTGCGGTCGCCCATCTGCAGCACGGCAGGCTCGGATGGAATGCGACCGGTGAGCAGCAGCGCCAGCGTCGGCGCAGCGTTCGAGGGATAACGCGTGGCGAGATCATACGCTGCGATACCGCCGTTCGCATCCAGACCGCCATTGACGTCGATGAGCTGCGCGGTGCCCTTGGGCTCCCAGGCGTGCTCCTGCTCGCGTGTCAGCTGTACGCGGACGGGCCGGCCGACGGCGCGCGACAGCAGCACTGCATCCGCCGTGACATCGTCGGCGCAGTTGCGCCCGTAGCAGCCGGCGGCTTCCAGCCGGATCACCTCGACCTCGCTCTCGGGACGCTCGACCAACAATGCGAGGTCGCTGCGCAGCACGTGCGGATTTTGCGTGCCCGACCAGACCCGGATATTGCCGTCCTGAAAATCCGCGACGGCGCAGGACGGGCCGATCGAGGCGTGCATCTGATACGGCCACACGTAAGTGCGCTGCATCGGCTTGGCTGCGCCTGATATCGCCGCATCGACGTCGCCCTTGTCGATCAGCGTGCGCGGCCTCGATGGATTGGCGCGCAGCGCGGTCTCGACGTTGGAAAGATCGGTCAACGCCGGCGTCGGCTTCCAGCTGACTGCAAGCTGCTCGGCCGCACGGTTCGCATTTTCCTCACGCTCGGCGACGATTCCGACGAAGTCGCCGATGCGCACCACGGCGACAAGCCCGGGAATGTCGCGCACCGAGGATTCGTCGACCGCGATCAAACTGGTGCCGACGAACGGACCGGCATCGACGCCGGCATAGGGCGGGCGCACCACGCGGCCGTGCAGCATGCCGGGGACACGGATATCGTGGACGAAGGTCAATTCGCCCGTGGCCTTGGCGGGCAGGTCGACGCGCGGCATCGACTGGCCGACGATGGCATAATCGCCGACCGCCTTGACGGTGACGTCGTCGGCCAGCTCCAGGCGGATCGTCTCGTCGCCGATCAATTCGCCGTAGCTGACGCTGCGATTGTCGTGCCCGCGCACGAGGCCGTCCTCGATCCTGAGATCGGCCGCCGACAGTTCCAGCCGCTCGGCCGCGCGCGCGATCAGGAAGTGGCGCGCTTGCGCCGCGGCCTTGCGCAGGGGAACAGCGGTGATCTGGATGGTCTCGCTCGCGATCGTCGCGCCCTGGTTCGGCACCACCGCAGTGTCGCCGAGCACCACGACGACGCGCGCAAAGGACACATCCAGCTCCTCGGCGACGATCTGGCCGAGCGCGGTACGGATGCCGGTGCCGAGATCGACATGGCCGTTATAGGCGCTGACCGAGCCATCCGCAGTGATGCGGATGAACGTCTCGGATGTGAGCTCGTCCACGGTGCGGGCAACGACGAGCGAGCCGGATTGGCGCTCAGCTCCATCAGGGGCAGGGGAGGCCATCAATCAACGGCCTCGGTGAGCTGGCCGGAAGCGCGCATCACGGCGCGCAGGATTTCGACATGTGTGCCGCAGCGGCAGAGATTGTAGCGCAGCGCCGCCAGCGCCTCCTGTTCGGTCGGCCGCGGGTTGATCGCGAGCAGCGCCTTGGTGGTCATGATCATGCCGTTGAGGCAATAGCCGCATTGCGCGGCCTGTTCGTCGATGAAGGCCTGCTGCACCACGTCAGGCTTGTCGCGCGTGCCGAGCCCTTCGAGCGTCACGATGTCGCGGCCGGCGCAGCCGCTGATGGGAATCACGCAGGCGCGGGCCGCGGCCCCATCGATCAGGACAGCACAGGTGCCGCATTCGCCGAGGCCGCAACCATATTTCGGTCCGTTGAGCGCGAGGTCGTTGCGCAGCACGTAGAGCAGCGGCGTCTCCGGCGCTGCAGCGACCTCGTGGATCCTCCCGTTCACGGTGAGGCGGATCGGTGTCTGCGTCATCCTCGTTTCCAAGCGCTCGGCCAAGTCATGGCGAAAATCTCCATCGCGACGATACCGTTTGTACACAAACGTGCAAGCCATGCATGCCGCACTGCAGCGCGACTGCCTTCTTTGTGGACAGAACGGATAGGCAAATGAAGTTTTATGCAGCAGCCGCATCTTTTGCGCTGCACCGCCGCTTGACAGCTATCCGGGGCGCGCGCACCATCGTTCGTATACGAATGATAACCGCGGTCTCGCTGGCTCTGACATGGTGATGGAAACGACGAGCACTGCTATCGACAAGATCCGCTGCGATGCCTGTCCGGTGATGTGCTACATCAAGCCGGGGGCGGCGGGCGCCTGCGATCGCTACGCCAACCACGACGGCAAGCTCGTCCGCGTCGATCCGCATGTGATCCTGGAGCGCACGGTCTCGCATGGCGGCAAGCTGGTCCCGTTCAGCCGCACCGAAGATTGGGACGGCAAGATCGTCCATGAACCTTCCACCTTTGTGACTGCGATCGGTGCGGGCACGACCTATCCCGACTACAAGCCGGCGCCGTTCATCGTCTCTGCGGAGGTCGACGGCGTCGACATGGTGACTGTGGTCACCGAGGGCATCTTCTCCTATTGCGGCATCAAGGTGAAGATCGACACCGATCGCTATCTCGGGCCGGAGACCGCGACCGTGCGCGCGCAGGGCGAGGCGGTCGGCCACGTCACCACCAGCGAATACGGCTCGCAGATGCTGTCGCTGGGCGGCGTGCATCATCTCACCGGCGGCTCCAAGAAGGAGGGCCGCATCACCTGCGACACGCTGATGGACCTCGCCAATTGCAAGGCGGTGGAGCTGACCATCGACGGCGGCGCGAGCGTCGTGGTGCAGGCCGGCCAACCGCCGATCGTCAACGGCATGAAAGAAGAGCGCATGCGCGTCGGCTGCGGCTCGGCGACGATCGGCATGTTCGCCAAGCAATGGCACGGCAAGGTCGACGAGGTCGTCGTGGTCGACGACCACATCACTGGCGTGCTCTCGGAGCATCAGGCCGGCAAGCTGCTCGACATCGCCGACACCGGCATCAAGATGAAGGGCCGCCGCTCGACGCCCGGCCGCTATTTCCAGGTCGCCGATCCCGGCACGGGGTGGGGCGGGACCAACATCTCTGATCCGCTCGCGATCCTCGGGCCGTTCGACGCCAAGGAAGCAAAACCGGGTCTCTCGATGCTGATGGTCTCCACGACCGGCGAGCATTCGTCTTACTATGTGCTCGACGAGGGCCTGAAGCCGGTTGAGACCGAGATGCCTGACGACCTGAAATTCTCGGTCGAGCGCATCCAGGAGAATTGCGAGCCGGCGCTGTGCACGGTGCTGTTCATGGCCGGTGCCGGCGGCTCGCTGCGCGCCGGTGTCACTGACAATCCGGTGCGGCTGACGCGCTCGGTGAAGGATGCGCTGACGCGCGTCACCAGTGGCGGCGCGCCGGTCTATGTCTGGCCTGGCGGCGGCATCACCTACATGGTCGACGTGACGCAGATGCCGGCGGGCGCGTTCGGCTACGTGCCGACGCCGGCGCTGGTTGCGCCGATCGAGTTCACGATGAAGCTGTCCGACTATGCCGCGCTCGGCGGGCACATGGATTACGTGAAGCCGCTCTCAGAGGTCCAGAACGGCGACGATGTCCGCCAGCTGCCCTGGCAGAACCCGATCCCAGGGCCTCGGGCATGACAAGGCTCCCGCAAATCGCATTGCTGTCTGATGGCCGGCGGCTGCATTTGCAGGATGGACCGATTGATCTGGTCATTGAGGCGAGGGGGCGCACGGACGATGTGCGTGCGGCCTATGAGGCGGCCGCGCGCCGCTTCACCGGACTGCTCGACGAACTCTGCGCGGAGCTGCCGGAGCTGCGGACGGCCGCCGGGAAGCGGACTGCGTTGACGGGCGTGGTGGCGCGCCGGATGCACGCCGCGGTCGCGCCTTACGCCGCCAACTGCTTCATCACGCAGATGGCGGCTGTTGCCGGTAGCGTGGCGGAGGAAATTTTGGGCGCCATGCTGGGCGCTGCGATGCTCGATCAGGCCTATGTCAATAACGGTGGCGACATCGCGCTCCATCTCGGCAAGGGCGAGCATTTTTCGATCGGCCTGATGGACCGACCCGATCGCGCTGGCGTGATGCGAACGATGAGGGTGGCTGCGGATGACCCCGTGCGCGGCATCGCGACCAGCGGACGCCACGGCCGCAGCTTTTCGCTCGGCATTGCCGACGCGGTGACGGTGCTGGCGGCAACGGCGTCGCAGGCCGATGCGGCTGCCACGGTCATAGCCAACGCCGTCGATCTGCCCGGGCATCCCGCCATCATCCGGACGCCCGCAAACGAGCTTCAGCCCGACAGCGATCTCGGCTCGCGCCTCGTCACCCGCGACGTCGGCGAGTTGTCGCAGGACGAGATCGCGACGGCGCTCGAATCTGGCGCGGAATGTGCACGCCAATTGTTCGATCGCGGATTGATCGAGGGTGCCGTGGTGCGGCTTTGTGGTGATATGCTTGTCATCGGACCTAAGGATATAGAAGAGCAACGAACGCGCCCGCTTGCGCTGGAGAACGCGGTCTGTGCCTGAACAGGGAAGCGAAACATGAGCGCGATCATCCGCAAGATCGTCACCGTCGTCGAAGAGACGCAGATGGAGATGGGCCGCCAGGTCTCGCCGCCGACCCGGCGCGCGGCTGCGATCGCCGTCATCGAAAATCCCTTTGCCGGACAATATGTCGAGGATCTCTCCCCGCTGATCGCGATCGGCGAGGAGCTCGGCGAGCTCTTGTCGAAGCGCGCCGTGGCGGCGCTCGGCATCGATGGCGCGAAGGCGCAGAGCTACGGCAAGGCTGCCGCTGTCGGCGAGAACGGCGAACTGGAGCATGCCGCCGCGATCCTCCACCCCAAGATGGGCGCGCCGGTGCGCAAGGTGCTGAGCAAGGGCGCGGCCCTGATCCCGTCGTCGAAGAAGCGCAGCGGTCCGGGCACGACGCTCGACATCCCGCTTGGGCACAAGGACGCCGCCTTCGTGCGCAGCCATTTCGACGGCATGGAAGTGCAGATCAACGACGCGCCGCGTGCCAACGAGATCATGGTCGCGGTCGCCGTCACCGATAGCGGCCGTCCTTTGCCGCGCGTCGGCGGGCTCACGGTTGCGGAAGTAAAGGGCGAGGACGGTCTGAGATAGGGCATGATCCGGAGATGCGGGCACAGCCTCTCCGGCAAGATCGTGATCGAGACATAGAACTCAAAAACTGGAGGTTGGGATGCGAGCAAGAAATTACATCGTCGGCGCGGCCTTTGCGCTTCTGGCGGGCGGCATGGCTCATTCGGCCTTGGCGCAGGACATCAAGATCGGCGAGATCAACAGCTATTCGCTGCTGCCGGCTTTCACCGAGCCCTATCGCAAGGGCTGGCAGCTCGCGGTCGAAGAGATCAACGCGGCCGGCGGCATCAACGGCAAGAAGCTCGTTGTGATCTCGAAGGACGACGGCGGCAAGCCGGCGGACGCGCAGACCGCAGCCAACGAGCTGGTGTCGAGCGAGGGCGTCGCGATGCTGACGGGTACGTTCCTGTCGAACATCGGCCTTGCCGTCAGCGACTTCGCCAACCAGAAGAAGGTGTTTTTCCTCGCGGCCGAGCCGCTGACGGACGCCGTCACCTGGTCGAAGGGCAACAAGTACACCTTCCGCCTGCGTCCTTCCAACTACATGCAGGCGGCGATGCTGGTGGAAGCAGCCGCAAAGCTGCCCGCCAAGCGCTGGGCGACGATCGCGCCGAACTACGAATACGGTCAGTCCGCAGTTGCCGTGTTCAAGAAGCTGATGTCGGAGAAGCGTCCGGACATCCAGTGGGTCGACGAGCAGTGGCCGCCGCAGGGCAAGATCGACGCGGGCCCGGTGGTGCAGGCGGTTGCCGCCGCCAATCCGGAAGCGATCCTCAACGTCACCTTCGGTGCCGACCTCGTCAAGCTGGTGCGCGAAGGCAACACCCGCGGCCTGTTCAAGGGGCGCGAGGTCGTCTCGTTCCTGACCGGCGAGCCGGAATATCTCGATCCGCTCAAGGATGAGACGCCCGAGGGCTGGATCGTCACCGGTTACCCCTGGTACTCGATCAAGACGCCCGAGCATGACGCGTTCCTGAAGGCGTACCAGGCCAAGTACAACGACTATCCGCGCCTCGGCTCGATCGTCGGCTACCAGACCATCAAGGCGGCCGCCGCGATCCTGGCGAAGGCGGGCTCGACCGATCCGGAGAAGCTGATCACCGCGGCGGAGGGACTGTCGATGCCCTCGCCATTCGGCGAGATCACCTTCCGCAAGATCGACCATCAGTCGACGCTCGGTGCCTTTGTCGGCAAGACCGCGCTGAAGGACGGCAAGGGCGTGATGGTGGATTCGTCCTACAAGAAGGGCTCGGACTATCTGCCCAGCGATGCCGAAGTCGAGAAGCTGCGTCCGAAGGATTGATCCCCGCTGCCGCCGTAGGGTGGGTTAGCCGAAGGCGTAACCCACCACGGTCTGCATCTGCAGAACGAGAAGAGGTGGGTTACGCCGAGGCAACTGCGCTTCGCGCAGTCGCTGGGCTAACCCACCCTACGAAGCTCGCCCTTTCCGCGTGGGGAGGGATGAGACCCAACACCAACCCGGACCGCCGATGGCCTTTTACGTCGTACAGTTTCTGACCGGTCTCGCCAGCGCGGCGTCGCTGTTCCTGGTGGCCTCGGGCCTGTCGATCATCTTCGGCGTGACGCGGATCGTGAATTTCGCGCATGGCGCCTTCTACATGATCGGCGCCTACATTGCCTTCACGCTGACGGAGCGCCTGTCGGGCGCGTTCGGCTTCTGGGGCAGTATCGTGCTGGCCGCGATTGCCGTGGCGCTGATCGGCGTGCTGGTCGAGATGGTGCTGCTTCGCCGCATCTATCACGCGCCGGAGCTGTTCCAGCTGCTCGCGACTTTCGGCCTGACCTTGATGGTCGAGGATCTCGTGGTGCTGATCTGGGGACCCGACGATCTCGTCGGCCGCCGTGCGCCCGGCTTCAGGGGCGCCATCGATTTCTTTGGCCAGAACATCCCGAGCTACGATCTGTTCCTGATCGTGCTCAGTCCCGTCGTGCTCGGCATTCTCTGGCTGCTATTTCAGCGCACGCGCTGGGGCGTCCTGGTGCGCGCGGCGACGCAGGACCGTGACATGGTCGCAGCGCTCGGCGTCAATCAGAAATGGCTGTTTACGTCGGTGTTCGCGGTCGGCGTCTTCCTGGCCGCGCTGGGCGGCGCGCTTCAGATCCCGCGGGATGCCGTGCATCACGCGATGGATCTGCGCATCATCGTCGAGGTCTTCGTCGTGGTCGTGATCGGCGGCCTCGGCAGCATCGTCGGCGCGTTCGTCGCGGCGGTGCTGGTCTCCGAGCTCAATGCCTTCGGCATCCTGATCTTCCCCAAGATTTCCATCATCCTGGTCTTCCTGGTGATGGCGGTGGTGCTGATCGTCCGGCCGTGGGGTCTGTTCGGCAAACCGGAGGCGCCCGCACGCAAGACGCCGGGGCTCACCGTTAATCCGTGGCGGCCGCTGACGTCGAACGAACGGCTGATGGCGCTTGCAGCGCTCGTGGTCGCAGCGACGCTGCCGCTGTTCGCCGGCAATTACGCGCTGACCGTCGGCTCGGAGATCGCGATCTTCGTCATCTTCGCAGTCAGCCTGCACTTCCTGATGTCGGTCGGCGGGCTCGCGTCCTTCGGCCATGCTGCTTATTTCGGCCTCGGTGCCTACGGCGTCGCCTTCCTCGCCAAGATGGCGGGGCTGCCGATGATCGTGTGCCTGCTGCTCGGGCCGCTGCTCGGCTGCATGGGCGCCGCCGTGTTCGGCTTCTTTGCCGTGCAGCTCTCAGGCGTCTACTTCGCGATGCTGACGCTCGCTTTCGCACAGATCGTCTGGTCGATCGCGTTCCAATGGGTGAGCGTCACCGGCGGCGACAACGGCATATTGGGCGTCTGGCCGGAAAGATGGGCAGCGAGCCCGTCGCACTTCTACTGGTTGGCGCTCGGCGTTGCGGCGCTGGTGACCGTCGCACTGCGGGCGATGGTGTTCTCGCCATTCGGTTACGCGCTGAGGGCGACGCGCGACTCGCTCCTGCGCACCGAAGCGATCGGCATCAATGCCAAGCGCATCCAGTGGACCGCCTTCGTGATCGCAGGGACGACCGCCGGCATCGGCGGCGCGCTGTTCGCTTACCTCAAGGGCAGCGTCTTCCCGGACAATCTCGGCATCTCGCTCTCGGTCGATGCGCTGGTGATGGTGCTGCTCGGCGGTGTCGAGACGGTGTCCGGCGCGGTGATCGGCGCGATCGTCTACAAGGCCCTTAACATCTGGCTGGTCAGCCAGACCGATTTGTCGAAGCTCGTGCTCGGCGGCTTCATCGTGTTGATCGTCGTCGTCTTCCCCAAGGGCATCGTCGGCATGCTGGAGATGCTGGCGCAGCGTCGCAGGAAGGCATCGCCGCCGGGATCACCTTTGCTCGCCAAGCCGATCGAGTCTGCCGAATGAGTGTTGCACCCCCACTTCTTGCGGTCGAAGGTCTGACCAAATCCTATGGCGGCATTCACGCCGTGCGTGGCGTGTCGTTCTCGCTGCGCGCCGGCGAGATTTTGGCGCTGATCGGGCCGAACGGCGCGGGAAAAAGCACCTGCTTCGACATGCTCAACGGCCAGAACAAACCTGACACCGGCCATGTTCGCCTGCTCGATGAAGAGATCACGGGCAGGAAGCCGCGCGAGATCTGGCGTCTCGGGGGCGGGCGCACCTTCCAGATCACCGCGACCTTCGCCACCATGACCGTGCGCGAGAACGTGCAGGTCGCGCTGATCTCGCACGGGAAGCAGCTGTTCAATCTGTTCGGCTCGGCGCCGAAGTTCGACCGCGGCGAGGCTGGCCGTCTGCTCGAACTGGTCGGCATGGGCGGCTATGCCGATCGGCCCTGCGGCGAGCTTGCCTATGGCGATCTCAAGCGGCTCGAGCTTGCGGTTGCGCTCGCCAACCAGCCCAAGCTGCTGTTGATGGACGAGCCCACCGCCGGCATGGCGCCGCGCGAGCGGGTCGATCTGATGCGGCTGACCGCGCAGATCGCACGGGAGAAGTCGATCGGCGTGCTCTTCACCGAGCACGACATGGACGTGGTGTTCGAGCACGCCGACCGCATCATCGTGCTGAATCGAGGGACGCTGATTGCGGAGGGCACGCCAGCCGAGGTGCGCGGCAATCCGCAGGTGCAGGCGGTCTATCTCGGCGAGGGCCTGGTCTACGATGCCCGCCACCGCGAGGGAGCATCAATATGAAGCTCACCGTCGAGGGCCTCAACAGCCATTATGGCCCGGCGCATATCCTGTTCGACATCGGCTTCGAAGTCGGCGAGGGCGAGGTCGTTGCGCTGCTCGGACGCAACGGCGCCGGCAAGTCGACGACGTTCCGCTCGATCGTCGGCCTCGTCGCGCAGCGTTCCGGCCGCATCATGTTCGAGGGCAAGGATGTCTCGGCCAAGCCGACCCACGAGATCGTGCGCGAGGGGCTCGGCTATGTGCCGGAGGAGCGCCGGATATTCACCGACCTGACGGTGGAGGAAAATCTCGAAGTCGGCAAGCAGCCCAAGCGTCCAAACGCGCCATACTGGACGCGCGAAAAGCTGTTCACGCTGTTTCCAAATCTCGGCGAGATGAAGAACCGCCCGGGCGGCCGCATGAGCGGCGGCGAGCAGCAGATGCTGACCATCGCTCGCACGCTGATGGGCAATCCGTCGCTGGTGCTGCTGGACGAGCCCTCGGAGGGCCTGTCGCCGAAGATCGTGGAGCAGATGGTCGACGCCATCCTGACCATGAAGAAGGAGGGCGTCAGCATCGTCGTCTCCGAGCAGAATCTGCATTTCGCGCGGCTGATTTCCGATCGCGCCTACATCATCGAGCGCGGCCGCATCTGCTTCGGCGGCACCATGGCCGAGCTCGATGCGCGTCCGGATATCCGCGACGCGCATCTGTCGTTGTGAGAGGCGGGGGGCGGATGGCGAGAAGTGTCGCGGTGAAAAAGGGCGTCAAACCGGCAAAACCGCCTTACGTGCTCGACGAGCAGGTCGGTTTCATCCTGCGCCAGGTCTGGCAGCGCCACAGCTCCATCTTCTCCCGCGATATCGGCACCAATCTGACGCCGACGCAGTGGGCGGCATTGTCGAAACTCGCCGAGACCGGGCCGTGCTCGCAGAACCAGCTCGGCCGGCTGACGGCGATGGACGTCGCGACCATCAAGGGCGTGATCGATCGGCTCACGGCGCGCGGGTTGACCGAAACAAGTCAGGATCCCGAGGACGGTCGGCGGCTCCTTGTGAGCCTGACGCGCGCCGGTCAGCAGCTTTCGGAGAAGGTCGCGCCGAATGCGCTCGCCATCACCCGTGAGACGCTGGCACCGCTCGAGCCCAGGGAGCGCGAGATGCTGATGGCGCTGTTGAACAAGCTGCGGTGAGGGTGCCGTAGACGGTCTCGTAGGGTGGGCAAAGGCGCGAAGCGCCGTGCCCACCACTTCTCAATGGTGGGCACGCTTCCGCCGTCGCTCTTCGAGCTATGGCAGACAAGTCGCTTTGCCCACCCTACGGCAGTTGAACAAGGTGCGGGCACGGGTGACTAACCTCGATGAGGGACTTGTCGAGGTATTGGTTATGAGAGTCGCGGCGAAGTTAACGATGGTTCTCACTCTTGGTGCGGCGCTGGCGGGCAGCGCGCCTGCCTTTGCCGCGCAGCCCTACGAGGGCTTCTGGGCGTCCACCAAAAAAGACTGCCGCGATGACGATAGCCCCAACCGCATGAGCATCGAGGGCGGCAATCGGCTGTATTGGTACGAGACGCGGTGCCGCGCCAGCGAGATCACCGCCGACGGAAAGCTCGGCTGGAAAATGAAGCTCGCTTGCGAAGGCGAGGGCGAGAAGTTTCGCTCCAATCCCCGGGTCTCCATCGCAGTGGACGGCAAGCTGGTGATGGACAACGGACCGGTCGGACAGGCCAAGCGCCAGACCTATGTACGATGTGAGATCGCGAAGAAGCGCTGATCTCGAATGCTTACGTCTTGCCCGGCCATTTGGCGCGGTAGCGGATTTCGCTTCCGTCGGCGAGCCGCCGCCAGGTCCCGAACTCCGGCGTATGCGGCGCCCGGGCCGTCAAGTCGATCGGATAGACTCGGCTCGGTTGGCCCTCGATATTGACGGCGAGCTGCCGGTGTGAGGTTCGAAACGCGAGCTCGACTTCGCCTGCGATGACGGGCTGGTCGCCGTCACGATAGAAGGCGACCGGCGTCACTTCGCCCGGCATCGTGTTGAGGTCGGTCTGCAATTCGATGGTGATGCCCTGGGCTGATGCCGGCACCGCGACCCCGGCCGGAAGACGGACCTCAAATACGAGCAGAGGATTGCCGCCGTTCCGGTTGAGCCAAGGCGTCGCCGTCGCATAGGCGTAGGCGATGTAGATGCCGATCCCGGCGACGCAGAGCAGGACGACGATTCCGAGAGACCTCAGGCTGTTGCGCGCGACGCTGCCATTGCCTGCGTCCTCGCCTGAACGCGTCACCAGCCAGTTGGCAAACACCGCGCCGGCAATCGCGCCGATGGGGGAGTAGACGAACAGTCCCAACAGACCCGAGGTGATCGGGTCCGTGCGGTTGCCGAAATCGAACAGGGAAAACAGCACAAAGATCGCGACATAGCCCGCCACCGCGCCAGCAACGCCGACGGCTATTCGCGATGAGTTCTTCATGTTTCCCTCGATGGTCCAGCAATGAACTGCCGCCACCGAGGGCTGCCTGCGTTAGACGCAGCAGGTCGCAGACTTGTTCAACGCCATCGAGGGAGGTGTGGAGCGGTGTGCCGCTCCAGCTGCGTCACTTCGCCACCACCTCCGGCACCTTCCCCGCGGGCGGCGTGTTCCGGCTGCGTTGCGTCCGCACGATGCCGTCGATGATCGTCATGCCGACGCCCGGGAGGTCGCCGAGCTGGACGCTCTCCAGGATGTTCTTGCCGGGCGAGTGCTGGGCCTTGTCCATGATGACGAAGTCGGCGGATCGGCTATACGCAAGTTCCTATTTGCTCTGGATATCCGTAGCCAGCAATCGTTCCTTAAAGGTCGTCGAAAATGCCTCGGAGCGAATCGTGTCCCGAACCCGTTCCTGAGTCGCGATCCCCATTTCCTTCAAACGAGCTTCGATAATGGATACGACGTTGATCACCGAGGTTTTTAGTCCCTCTTCATCTTTGCAAAGTTTGATGATGGCATCGGCAGTTGCCACCAATTTTGCTTTCTTCATACCAAATACGTTGTTCGCTCTCCCGAGCGGACGCTTTCTTTGATTGCGATATTGATCTTGGATTTAGAATCGTAGTCGCGGATGTTGTCGAAGAAGACGGCGCGGTTCACGCCAATGATCTTCCCATCAGCATCTTTCATTGCGTAGAGATTGATAAGATTCCTGGCGTCCAAGTATCCAATATAGGCTTCCTCTACGTGGCGGTTGCTTGGCATCACGACGTTTCGAGGAAAATCGATCTTCACCTCAACGGAACTCGTCGCGGCGCGATACCATTGTTGAAGTTCGCGGGCGCCAACGATCTTGACGGTAGTGTTGCCGTCGTCGAAGATATTCATCTCTTCCAGGTCGACGAGAAAGCTTGATTTCAATTTTTCAATTCGGGACGGCTCTTCATAGTTTCCCGTTGCTACGTAATAGCAGCTTATCCTCGGATTTCGCTTTCCCACCTTCTCGTAGACGGCCTCCATTGCCCCGATGAGCTCGTCAACGGCTCCGCTCTCTCCCTTCAACTCTCCGTTAAAGAAGCCAGTCACAGCATCGAAAAATTTCGAGATGTCGCCATAGTCGTAGCCGGTGCTGGTCTTGGCTTGAAAAAAGATGAATTCGACAGATGGGTTGTTGACGGCGGCCAGCTTCTCATCGGCTTCTTGCCGATCGCGCACTAGCTCGCCCTGAATAACGACAGCTATTCCGTCAACGCCGAATTCGTCGCCATCAAGATGAACGTCGTAAGAATCGATGGACTCCCCAAGCAGGCCGCTCAAGATCGAGAAGATCGCGTAGATCTCGAACTGTTTCTCTTCTGGGTCGAGGGTAATAGAATTGGCTTTCGCGAATTCGCGTAGTTGGGCTCGTATGACGGGGTTCATGAGTGGCTCAAATATCCAGCGGGATTCTTCCAGGATATGTGATGATCAATTAAAATTCTAGGTAGACGTTTGGATGCTTCCGCTTCGGCCGGGAATGACGGCAAGTGCCGTCACTTCGCCACCACCTCCGGCACCCGGCCGGCCGGCGGCGTGTTCCGGCTGCGTTGCGTCCGCACGATGCCGTCGATGATCGTCATGCCGATGCCCGGGAGGTCGCCGAGCTGGACGCTCTCCAGGATGTTCTTGCCGGGCGAGTGCTGGGCTTTGTCCATGATGACGAAGTCAGCGGATCGCCCCACTTCAATGAGGCCGCAATCGAGTTCGCGCATCCGGGCGGTGTTGCCGGTGGCGAGACAAAACGCGATCTCGGCCGGCAGCTCGCCGAGCGAGGACAGCATCGAGACCATGCGCAAGATGCCGAGCGGCTGTACGCCGGACCCGGCGGGCGCGTCGGTGCCGAGGATGACCCGGTGCAGATCGCCCATCTCCCGCGCGGTGCGCAGCGTGAACAGGGCGGAGCGCTCATTGCCGTTGTGCACGAGCTCGAGGCCGCGCTTGCAGCCCTCACAGATGCAGCGGATCTGGTCGTCGGGCAGGGCGGTGTGGCCGCCATTGATGTGGCCGACCACGTCGGTGTCGGCCTCCAGCACCACGTCCTTGTCGATCAGGCCGGAGCCGGGGATCGAGGGGCCGCCGGTGTGGATGGTGCTCTGGATGCCGTATTTGCGCGCCCAGCCAACCATCTTGCGTGCGGTCGGGCCGTCCTTGACGCCGCCAAGGCCGACTTCGCCGAGCAGCTTGACGCCGGCCGCGGCCAATTCCTTGAAGTCCTCCTCGACCATCTCGCATTCGATCACGGGCGCACCGGCGTGAACCTTCACGCCGCCCGGCCGCAAATTCCAGAATGCGCGCTGCGCAAAGATCGCCATTGCCTTCAGCCCGACGACGTCGCGGGGGCGGCCGGGCATGTGCACTTCGCCGGCGGAAATCATGGTGGTAACGCCGCCGTGGAGGTTGCTGTCGATCCACCCGATCTGGTTCTGGCGCGGCGTCCAGTCGCCCGCAACGGGGTGGACGTGGCTGTCGATCAGGCCCGGCGCGACCGTGGTCCCGTTGGCCTCGACGATCGTGGTCGCGCCTTCGATGTCGACGTCCTTGAAGCGGCCGATCGCGGTGATCTTGCCGTTCTCGGCGACGATCGTGTCGCCATCCAGGATCGGCTTTTCCAGGGCGCCGGACAGGATCAGGCCGATATTCCGGATCACGAGCTTCGAGGGTCCGGTGGCCTGGGGTGCGTCATGCGCCATGGAAGGGGCTCCTTATTCCTAACTGCAACGCTTTCGATCTTGGGCAGCCTTGACCGCGGGATCAAGCAGGATTATTCATTAGTGTACGAATGATCGTGTACAAACGACGCATAGCTGCCCGCCTCGGAACCGCATTGGAAGCGACAGGGAAGGTGAGATGAGCAATTTCAATCAGGAAAGCGTTTTGAGCGTCCACCACTGGACCGACACGCTGTTCTCCTTCAAGACCACGCGCAGCCCGACCTTCCGCTTCCGCAACGGCGAATTCACCATGATCGGGCTCAAGGTCGGCGAGAAGCCGCTGCTGCGAGCCTATAGCGTCGCCAGCGCCAATTACGAGGACACGCTGGAGTTCTTCTCGATCAAGGTGCCGGACGGTCCGTTGACCTCGCGGCTCCAGCATTTGAGGGAAGGCGACGAGATCATCGTCAGCCGCAAGGCCACCGGCACGCTGGTGATCGACAATCTGGAGGAGGGGCGCAACCTCTACCTCATCGGCACCGGCACGGGCCTTGCGCCGTTCCTGAGCGTGATCAAGGACCCCGAAACCTACGAGCGGTTCGAGAAGGTCGTGCTGCTGCACGGCTGCCGGCACGTCAAGGAGCTCGCCTATGGCGAGATGATCACCGAGACGCTGCCGAAGGACGAGCTGATCGGCGAGTACATTCAGAATCAGCTGATCTACTATCCGACCGTGACGCGCGATCCCTTCCGCAACCGCGGCCGCATCACCGACCTCATCACCACAGGCAAGCTGTTCGCCGATATTGGCCTGCCGGTGCTGGAGGCCGCCCACGACCGCGTCATGATTTGCGGCAGCCCGGCACTGGTCGCTGATACCCGCGTGCTCCTGGGAGAGCGCGGCTTTGTCGAGGGCAATCACGGCGAGCCGGCCCAATTCGTGGTCGAAAAGGCCTTTGCCGAGCGCTAACGCGCAATTCTAGCTTGAGAAGACCGCATTTTCGCCGCGTGGGGCCCGTTGCGGCGCCGATTCGGCGCTTGATACACTGTGGGAACGAATCAGCGGAGTTCCCACATGGTTGCGGACAGCGACAGCAACATCGCCTGGCACCGGGTCCAGTTGAAGAAGAACCGCGCCGAGTTGAAGGCGCTGGAGACCGCGCGCTTCACGATGGGCGAGATCGCCTCCTCGAAGCGGAACGGCCAGACCCAGAAGGCGATCGCGGAACTCAAGCGCAAGATCGCCCAGTCCGAGCGCGTGATCGCCGATCACGACAAGCGCACGCGCCGTCCGCTCGGCACCGACATGCAGAGCCTCAGCAATGGCAGCTGGAGCCATTGGGACGCCTATACCAACCAGCAGCAGCGCAAGACCGGCCAGCGCTCGCCGGGGCGTGGATAAATCGTCGTCTCCTCGCGCCAGTTCCGACCCTTGCGCGTTGGCCCGCCCATACCATTTGGGTGAGACGCCAGCAATCACTCCGGTGAATCCATGACAACGCGCCTCGATTTCGCCAGCGAGGCCTTCTTTCGCGATCCGTCCAAGGCGATCGCGGCGTTGCGCATGTCCGGTCCTCTCGTCGCGACGCGATTTCCTCTGGTCGGCGATGTCTGGATCACCACGACCCATGACGCGACGGCACAGGTGCTGAAGGACGGCGCTACCTTCACGCTGCGCAAGGAGGATGGCGACGTCGCGGGTCTGCGCTGGTGGATGCCGAGCTTCGTCAGAACCATCGCCAACAACATGCTGACGATGGACGAGCCGGAT
Source organism: Bradyrhizobium shewense (assembly GCF_900094605.1). Taxonomy (GTDB): domain Bacteria; phylum Pseudomonadota; class Alphaproteobacteria; order Rhizobiales; family Xanthobacteraceae; genus Bradyrhizobium; species Bradyrhizobium shewense. Next base: position 86,304 of record NZ_FMAI01000002.1, read on the forward strand.
CACACCAGGCTCCGCAGCATCGTGGACGAGGCCTTTCGCCGTCGTGCCATCGTCGCGATGGAGCCGCGCATCCGTGCCATTGCCGACGGCCTGGCCGACGAGCTGTTCGCGGAGGGACGGCCAGCCGATCTGGTCCAGCGCTACGCGCGCATCCTGCCGCTCGCAGTGATCTCCGAGCTTCTGGGATTGCCTCTGGCCGACCGGCCCAAATTCATCGCCTGGGGCAACGCGATGTCCTCGCTGACCAATGTCGTCAGCTTCTTCCGCTTGCTGTGGGCGTTCCGAAAGATGCGGGGCTACCTGGAGCAGCAATTGCAGGCCGCGCGCGTGCAGGGCGGTGAAGGCCTGATCGCCGAACTGGTCCAGGTCGAGCGCGAGGGTGCCCAGATCACGCCGGATGAAATGGTCTCGATGGTGTTTCTGCTGCTTGCAGCCGGCTCCGAGACGACCACGCATCTCATCAGCGGTTCGGCCTACGAGCTGCTCAGAAGTCCTGGGCTCCGCGACTGGCTGGAGCAGGATAGGAGCCGCGTCGGGCTTGCGGTGGAGGAGTTTCTTCGCTTCGTGTCACCGGTGCAGTTCTCCAAGCCGCGCTATGTGCGGCGGGACGTCGAGGTCGAAGGCGTGCGTTTGAAGAAGGGCGACCGTGTCATGGTGATGCTCGCTGCCGCAAACATGGATCCGGCGATGCATGATCGTCCCGAAAGCCTCGATCTCGAGCGCAAGCCGAACCGTCACCTCTCGTTCGGGACAGGAATCCATTTCTGCCTCGGCCATCAGCTTGCGCGGATCGAGGCGGCCTGCGCGCTGGAAGCGCTGTTCGTGCGCTGGCCGAAACTTGGTCTGGCCGTCGATCCCTCGCAGATCCATTGGCGCAAGCGGCCGGGGATTCGCATGATTGCGAAGCTTCCCGTCACGGCCGAGGTCCACGGAACATTTGCCGCTGCGACGCCGGCGGTGGCTGATCGTTCTCCCGTGCGGGCGGAGTGAAGCTCTCTCCTTCGGCAAATCGTCGCTGACCATGATCTGCTCGGAACGGCCTGCGGCGCTTGCTGTTGTCCACCGGGACCTGAGGGCATGCGAAGGAACAGTTCCGTGTCCAGGATTCCCATCTTTCAAAGAGGTTGGATCATGACCAGCAAAATGCCGAATGTTCCGCCGGCCAATCAGAGCCGGAAGGGAACTGGCGACACCAAGCAAACGTCGGCCGATCAGACTCCGCGCGGCCAGCAGCGCGCGGAAAATCCGGACCAACAGGGGCAACAAGGCAACATCAAGCAGAACACGACCAATCAGGGATACCAGCAAGACCGTTGAGGAGGCGACATTCATGTCGACATCCACCAAGACACCCAACAGCATTCGCCAGGGTGGCCCCGGCGCATCGCATGAGAACGCGAAGGCGCCGCTGGAGGTGAAGAAGCCGCCTGCGGACGATGAGCAGCGAAGCCATAGCCGCGTTTCCGGTGGCGGAGGCGAGCAGGATTCCCATCACCGCCACGATGCGGCCGGCAAGGGCGGCGGCAGATAGACCACAGCAGCCGCCGCGACCAATACCGGTACAACGGACGTACCGAGCCAAGAGGAGAGACTGATGCCAAGTGGGCACGGCAGCAAGACGCACTTCAGATCCGGCATGCATGGCAAGGGCGACGGCACCGGTGCATTGACCGAAGTGCCCAAGGACAAGATCGGCGATAACATGGTCCTGTCCAACCGCGACAAGGCCCAGCATTCGGACATTCGCGGCATGGACGGCAAGTCCATTCAGACCGATCAGTATCAGGATCATGCAGCCAACCGGCTCGACGAGACGCCGGAGACTGACGAGACCTGACAGGGACATTCCTCCCGCTGAACTCGCGGACCGGTGTTCAGCCGGTCCGCTTTTTTGTCGGCACGAGGTCGCGCTCCCAGCCGAACACGGAGCGGCCGTCGAGATCGGGTGACGCCGCGCGCTCGCCGGCGATATAGGTCTCGACCGACGGGCCGTGCGCGGTGCGTTCCAGCCGCCGTGCCTGGTCGTCGAGGCGCCGGATCGCCTGCATCTCTTCGTCACGTCCGAGCTTCGCGCTCTGGATCGCATCCTTGAGGACACGGATGGTCTCGTCATAGACCTTGATCGGGACAGGGTAGGGATGCCGGTCCTTGCCGCCATGGGCGAGCGAGAAGCGCGCGGGATCCGTGAAGCGATAGGGCGCGCCGTGCACGACCTCGGCGACCATGGCCAGCGAGCGCACGGTGCGCGCGCCGACGCCGGGCGTCAGCAGCAGCTCCGGGAAATCGACCGGGCCGCGTTCGGCGGCTGCGGCGAGGGTGCCGTGCAGGCGCCGCGCGAACACATCCTTTGGCCGGACATCGTGATGCGCGGGCATGATCAGATGCGGCAGCATGGCCTGCGCAGGCTCGGGCGCAGTGCCGGTGAGCCGCTCGAATTCAGTGAGGATGCGATCGGGGCCGAGATCGCTGAGGAGCTCGAGCTGTGCGTTGCGCGAGATATCGGCGCGGTGGTCGGTGAGATTGACGATCTCGCCCTGCTGCGGGCCGTCGATTGCGCTGTGCGGCGTATCGACGAAGCTCTTCAGCGTCTCGGAATGCCAGTGATAGCGGCGGGCCTGGCGCTTGTCGCCGTTCATGCCCTGCTGCACCACCGTCCATTTGCCGTCGGCGGTCACGAAGAAGCCGTGGAGATAGAGGTCGAAGCCGTCTTGCACGGCCGCGCTGTCGACCTTCGCCACCAGGCGGCTGGCGCGGGTGAGCCTTGCGCTGTCGAAGCCGACGCGATCGCCCAGCTGCATCAGCTCGTCCGGCGTCTTGCGCGAATGCTGGCCGCGGCCGCCGCAGACATAAATGCCGAGCTCATCCTGGAGCGGCCCGAGCCCGCGCTTCAGCGCGCCGATCACTGATGTCGTGATGCCGGAGGAGTGCCAGTCCATTCCCATCACGGCGCCGAACGACTGGAACCAGAACGGATGGGACAGCCGCTGGAGGAACGCGTCCCGGCCGTAATGATGCACGATCGCCTGCGTGACGATCGATCCGAGCGAAGCCATCCGGCTCGCAAGCCACGGCGGAACCCGTCCGGTGTGCAAGGGAAGATCGGCGCTGCCGGTACGTCTGGTCATGAGTCCTAAAGCTAGCGCAATTGGGCGACGGTTGCATCTGCGGAATGCTGCGTTGCACGAGAGAGGGGAGCCAAGCCGGCCGGGAGGCGTTGAGCGGGCTACGCGAATGCAATGACGGGGACAATCGATGAATTTGCAGGCCCTGATGGCCGACATCGACAGGATGTTCGGCTGGATACCGTCGTGGTTTGTCGGCCTCGGCCTGGTTGTCGGCGCGATCTTGCTTGCGCTGTTCGTCTATCGGGTCGCCGTATGGCTGCTCGCGCGCGCCTTCGGAACCCGCCTTCCGCTCCTGAGCGTGTTCATCGACCGCACGGCTGGCCCGGCCCAACTGGCGCTTTGCCTGGCGGCCGTCGCATTGGTCCTGCCGCTTGCCCCGCTCGACGACATGATCCGCACGCCGCTGATGCGCTTGTTCGTCGTGGCCGTCATTGCCCTGATCGGCTGGATCTCGATCCGGGTCGTGGACATGAGCGCGGCGCGCTATCTGCAGAATTTCCGCGATGTCACCGAGAATTTCGTCGCGCGCAAGCACGTCACGCAAGTTCGCGTGTTCAAGCGCGTCACCGACACCATCATCGTCGTCATCACGGTGTCCACCGCGCTGATGACGTTCGATTCGGTGAGGCAATACGGCGTCAGCCTGTTCGCCTCCGCCGGCGCAGCCGGCATCATCGTCGGCCTTGCCGCGCGGCCGCTGCTCAGCAACCTGATCGCGGGCCTGCAGATCGCGATCACCCAGCCGATCCGCATCGAGGATGCCGTGATCATCGAGAACGAATGGGGCTGGGTCGAGGACATCGCCTCGACCTATGTCGTGATCCGGCTGTGGGATTGGCGCCGCATGGTGGTGCCGCTGTCCTATTTCATCGAGAAGCCGTTCCAGAACTGGACCCGCGACACCGCATCCCTGATCGGCGTGATCGCGCTGCACGTCGATTATCGCGCCGACGTGCCGCGCATCCGGCGTTGGCTGGAGGACGCCGTGAAGCAGTCCAAGCTCTGGGATGGCGCGGTGGTCAATCTCCAGGTGATCGACGCGGACTCGCGGACCATCGAGCTCCGCGCGCTGGTCAGCGCGCGAAACGCGCCGCAATCCTGGGACCTGCGCTGCGAGATCAGGGAAAAGCTCGTCGCCTTCATCCGCGACGAGATGCCGGAGGCGCTACCGCGCGAGCGGGCGATCCTGATCCCGTCGGCCGACGATGACGCCGATTTTCTGCGGCCCGTCGCGCGGCCGGAGAAGATGCGGGCGAGCGCGCGCAATTGAGTAGCCGCGGGGCCATGCGGTGCCGACAACGGCCGCCTGCACGCGCGCGTCCGCCGCTTGCGCAATGTTCGCCATGCCTGTGAGCAGAAGGAACACGCAACAATTCCGAACGATATCCTCATGCGCGCCTCACTGCGCGCGGATGTTGGCCGCCTTCAGCACCGGCTCCCATTTGGTTGCCTCGGCGTGCATGTAGGCGTCAAACTCCTTGGCGGAGGAGCCGACCGGAGCGGCACCGATCTTGCCGAGCGTCGACAGCACGTTCGGGTCCTGCAGCGCTGCCTTCAGATCGGTTTCGAGCTTCGCCACGATCTCCGGCGGCATTTTTGCCGGACCAAGCACGCCCCACCAGACCGAGACGTCATAGCCGGATACGCCGGACTCGGCGACGGTCGGAACGTTGGGTAGCGCCTTGGAGCGTTCGGCCGAGGTCACGGCGAGTGCGCGCACCGGACCGCCTTCGAGCTGACCGATCGCTTCCGCGAGCGGATTGATGCTGAGCGGAATCTCGCCTGCGATCACAGCCGTCAGCGCCGGCGCGCCGCCCTTGTAGGGGATCGCGACAATCTTGCTGCCGGACATGTGCTTCAACAGTTCGCCGGCCAGATGCGCCGAGGTGCCGTTGCCGGACATGCCGTAGGAGAGCTTGTCGGGCTCTTTCTTCGCAGCAGTCAGGAGATCGCCGAGCGTCTTGTAGGGGCTGTCCTTGGCGACGACGATCGCGAGCGGTGAGGAGGCGACTTCGGTGATTGCGGTAAAATCCCTGAACGTGTCGTAGGGCACGCTCGGATAGATGAACTGGTTGAGCGGATGGCCGCTCGCGACCAGGATCAGCGTGTAGCCGTCGGGCGCGGCCTGTGTCAGCGCCTGCGAGGCGACGATACCGCCGGCGCCTGGACGATTGTCGACCACCGGCTGCTGCCCCCAGGTCTTGGCCAGCGCCTGGCTCAGCGTGCGCGCGAGCACGTCGACCGCGCCACCGGCCGCGTAAGGCACGAGGATGTGAACCGGCTTGCTCGGATAATTGTCGGCGGCCTGCGCCACGCTGCCCGCGAGCAGCAAACCGGCGCCCAGCATCAATCCGCCGATTGTCTTGTTCAAACCCGGCATTTTCCCAGCACTCCTTGCGGGCGCACGCATCCTTGCATCGGTCTTCGAGCCGTCCAGATACCGCCCATGGTTTTTGTTGACGAGACCTGATGTTTTGTACGATAGTACAAATCCCATGGTACGCAAGCCCACCAGCAAGGAAACGGCCCGCAAGCCGAACATGCGCGAGGCGATCCTCGCTGCGGCCGAGGAGCTGTTCGCCACCAACGGCTTCAACGCCGTCTCGGTGCGCGACATCGCGCAGGCTGCCGGAGCCAATCCCGGCAGCGTCACCTATCATTTCAAGACCAAGGACGGCTTACTGCTGGAGATCTACCGGCGGCATTGTGGTCCCATGAATTTGCGCCGTTCGGAGCTGCTCGCCGCCGCCAGGCGGGTGCGCGATCTCCAGGATCGGCTGGAGGCGGTGGTGCGGGCCTATGTCGTGCCGGCTTTCACCTCGGGCAGCGATCTTGCCGGCGGCGGTGCGCGCTTCACGCGGCTGCGCGCAGTGATGTCGGCCGAGGGCAACGAGGTCGCGCGAAAAATCATCGCGCAGACATTTGACGACACCAGCCACGCCTTCATCGACGCGATCCACGAGAGCCTGCCGCACATTCCGCGCACCGACATCGTCTGGCGCAGTCACTTCCTGCTCGGTGCACTCTATTACTCGCTGGTGACACCCGATCGCGTCTCGCGCCTGTCCCGCGGCGAAGCCGATGGCGGCGATGCCGCCAGCGCTATCGAGCAGCTGGTGCAGGCCACGGTTGCCTCCTTCCAGGCGCCGCCGCTCGATCATGCCGCGCCGGCGCGGCGGCGGCCGGTCGTCAGCAGCAAGGCTTGAAAGAAGCCGTCTCGCCCGACGGTTGAAGTGATGACGATGATGTACACGCCCACCATTCCGCCGCCCGATCCGAACACGCGCACGCCGAAGTTCAAGCTGCCGAAGCTGTCCTGCGACGCGCATTGCCACATCTTCGGGCCCGGTGCGAAATACCCTTACGCGCCGGACCGATCCTACACGCCGCCGGACGCGCCGCTGGAGGATTTTCGCATCCTGCATGCCAAGCTCGGTGTCGAGCGCGCCGTCATCGTCAATGCCAGCGTGCACGGTACCGACAACAGTGTGGCGCTCGATGCCATCGCGCAGAGTAACGGCGCCTACCGTGCCGTCGCCAATATCGACGACACCATCACCGAGCGCGGGCTTCGTGCGCTGCACGAGGGCGGTTTTCGCGGCTGCCGCTTCAATTTCGTTCGCCATCTCGGCGGCGTCCCTGACAAGGGCGTGTTCGATCGCGTCATCGCCATGGTCGCGCCGCTCGGCTGGCACATCGACCTGCATTTCGATGCGATCGACCTGCCTGATTATGCCGACATGCTGGCAAAGCTGCCGCTCAGCTACACCATCGACCACATGGGACGGGTGAAGGCCTCCGAAGGGCTCGACCAGCTGCCGTTCCGGATCCTGATCGAGCTGATGCAGCGCGACGAGAAATGCTGGGTCAAGATCTGCGGCTCGGAGCGGGTGTCCTCTAGCGGTCCGCCCTTTACCGATGCGGTGCCGTTCGCGCGAAAGATCGTCGAGACCGCGCCGGATCGCGTCATTTGGGGCACCGACTGGCCGCATCCCAACGTCAAGATGATGCCGAATGACGGCGACCTCGTCGACCTGATTCCGCTGTTCGCGCCCGAGCCCGAGTTCCAACAGAAGATCCTGGTCGACAATCCGGCGCGCCTGTTCGAGTTCGACCGATGACGGTGCTTGCAATCGACAAGCCGCGGGGGCGGCCCTGGTGGAGGGAGCTCTGGATCCAGGTGCTCATCGCCATGGCCGCCGGCATCGCGCTTGGGATCGTCAGCCCCGAGGCGGGCGCCAAGATGCAGCCGCTGGGGGATGCCTTCATCAAGGCGATCCGGATGCTGATCGCGCCGATCATCTTCTGCACCGTCGTGCACGGCATCGCCCACATGGCCGACATGGCGCGGGTCGGGCGCGTCGCGGTGAAGGCGATCGTCTATTTCGAGATCATGACCACGATCGCGCTGATCATCGGTCTCATCGCGATCAACCTGCTCAAGCCCGGCGTCGGCATGAACATCGATCCCGCCAGCATCAATGCCAGCGCGATCGAGCCTTATGTCAAGCAGACCAGCGTCATCGGCTTCGTGCCGTTCCTGATGAACATCGTGCCCGCGACGTTCATCGGCGCCTTTGCCGAAGGCAACATCCTCCAGGTGCTGTTCATCTCCGTCCTTTGCGGCTTTGCGCTGGTGCAGCTCGGCGAACGGGCCGCGCCGCTGGTCCATCTGATCGACATCGCCGCCAAAATGGTGTTCGCCGTCGTCGGTTTCGTGATGTGGGCGGCGCCGATCGGTGCGTTCGGTGCCATCGCCTTTACGGTCGGCAAGTTCGGCGTGGGATCGCTGGCCTCGCTCGGCAAGCTGCTCGGAGGCTTCTATCTCACCTGTATGGTCTTCATCGTCGTGGCGCTCGGCCCGGTGGCGCGGCTCTGCGGCTTCTCACTGCTCAAGCTGATCCGTTACATCTGGGAAGAACTGTTGATCTGCGTCGCCACGACGTCGTCGGAGACGGTGCTGCCGCGGATGCTGACCAAGCTGGAGAAGGCCGGCTGCGAGAAGAGCGTGGTCGGCCTCGTGATCCCGACCGGCTACTCCTTCAATCTCGACGGTACCTGCCTTTACCTTGCCGCCGCCTCGGTGTTCCTGGCGCAGGCGACCAACACGCCGTTCGGGCTGGCCGAGCAGATCGAACTGCTCTTGATCCTGCTCGTGACCTCCAAGGGCGCGGCGGGGATCGCGGGCGCCGCCTTCGTCGTGCTGGCGGCAACGCTGTCGGCGACCGGCACCATCCCGGTGACGAGCGTGGCACTGGTGCTCGGCATCCACCGCCTGATGTCGCAGGGGCTGACGCCGACCAATCTGATCGGAAACGCAGTCGCGACCATCGCGATTGCCAAATGGGAAGGCGCGCTCGACGGCGAGCGCCTGAGGCGCGTGCTCGACGGCGAGGAACAAGCGGCCGCCGCAATCTGATGAATTGGCTTCCAGCGTAACGCTGGCGGCCTATGATGGTTACGAACAAGAGAGGGGAGTTTCTCCCATGAAGACAGGTCTCGTCGTCACCGCCCATCCCGGCGATTTCGTCTGGCGCGCCGGCGGCGCGATCGCGCTGCATGCGAAGAAGGGCTATCGCATGAAGATCGTCTGCATGTCCTTTGGCGAGCGCGGCGAAAGCCAATTCGCCTGGAAAGAGAAGGGCGCGACGCTGGAATCGGTCAAAGCCGGCCGCAAGGACGAGGCGGAGCGGGCGGCAAAGCTGCTCGGTGCCGAGATCGAGTTCTTCGATTGCGGCGATTATCCTCTCAAGCTCACCGAGGCGCATTTCGACCGCATGGTCGACATCTACCGCGAGCTCAATCCCAGCTTCGTGCTGACCCACGCGCTGGAAGACCCCTATAATTTCGACCATCCCAACGCGGCGCATTTCGCGCAGGAGACCCGCGTCGTCGCGCAGGCGATGGGTCACAAGCCCGGCGCGCAGTACAAATATTCGGCGCCGCCGGTGTTCCTGTTCGAGCCGCATCAGCCAGAGCAGTGCAATTACAAGCCGGATCTGCTCCTCAAGATCGACGAGGTCTGGAAGGAGAAGTACGAGGCATTCCAGATCCTCGCCGCACAAAAACATCTCTGGGGCTATTACGAGCGCGTCGCGCTCAACCGCGGCATTCAGGGCAGCCGCAACACCGGCGTGCCCATGACTTATGGCGAGGCCTATCAGCGCCTGTTCCCGACGGTTGCGGAGGAGCTGGCATGAAGCCGGTCGTCGTTCGCAACATTGAGCGAGCCGATCCTGCCGGCATGGCGGAGTACGGTGTCTCGACCGTGCACGAGGCTTACGGGCGCTTCGGCCTGATGAAGCCTTATTTGCGGCCGGTCTGGCCGGGGGCGGCGATTGCCGGCCCCGCGGTCACCGTGCTGGCGCAGCCCGGCGACAACTGGATGATCCATGTTGCCGTCGAGCAGTGCAAAAAGGGCGACATCCTTGTTGTCGGCTGCACCACCGACAATACCGACGGCATGTTCGGGGAGCTGCTCGCGACCTCGCTGCAGGCACGCGGCGTGCAGGGGCTGATCATCGATGCAGGCTGCCGCGACGTCAAAGCGCTGCAAGAGATGAAGTTTCCGGTGTGGTCGCGCGCGGTCTCGGCCAAGGGCACAGTCAAGGCGACGCTCGGCTCGGTCAACATTCCCGTGGTCTGTGCCGGCGTCAATGTCGATCCCGGCGATATCGTCGTGGCCGATGACGATGGCGTCGTGGTAGTCCCGAAGCGCTACGCCGCCGAGGTCGCCGAGAAGGCGAGGAAGCGCAACGCGGACGAAGGCGGCAAGCGCAAGCGCCTTGCCTCGGGCGAGCTGGGTCTCGACATTTACAGCATGCGCGAGGCGCTGGCGAAGGCCGGGCTCGTCTATGTCGACAATCCCGAGGACGTCTAGAGCAACGGCGGGAGCGGGTGGATGGAACGTCTCAAGCTGAAGGCCGTGCTCGGTAGTCACCCCCACGTCCAGGCAGTGAAGAGCGGCGAACTCCGCTCCGATCTTTTCAATTTCGACTTCGTCGCGTACACGCCGACCAACACCGCGTTCAAGCCGATGGTGCGGGAACAGGCGTTCGACGTCTGCGAGATGGCGATCGTGACCTATTTGATGGCGAAGGCGCATGGCAAGCCGCTGGTGCTGCTGCCGGCGACCATGCTCGGGCGCTTCCAGCATTCCTATGCTCTGTACAATCCCGCATTGGGAATGCTGGGGCCGTCCGATCTCGAAGGCAAGCGCGTCGGCATCCGCTCGTTCACGACGACGACCGGTGCCTGGATCAGGGGCATCCTCGCCAACGACTATGGCGTCAATCTCGACAAGATCCGCTGGATCACGTTCGAGGATCCGCACGTCGCCGAATATGTCGACACCACCGAGCGCGCCCCGAAGGAGAAGAAGATCCTGCAGATGCTGCTTGACGGTGAGCTCGACGCAGTCCTCGGCGAGACCTCTGATAATCCCAAGCTGAGGCCGCTATTTCCTGATCCAGCCGCGGAGGCCGCCAGATGGTACGCGCGGCGCGGCGTCGTGCCGGTCAATCATCTGGTGGTCGTGACCGAGCAACTCGCGAAATCGCGCCCTGACGTGGTCACAGGCATTTATGATCTTCTCAAGCGCAACAAGGACCAGATGGGGCCCGCGGCAGCGCCCGACCTTGTTCCGTTCGGGATCGAGGCCAACCGGAAACCGCTGGAGCTGATCGTCGACTACGCATTCCAGCAGGCACTGATCCCGCGTCGCTATGCGGTCGAGGAGCTGTTCGACGAGACCACACGAGGATTGAACTGATGGTGGATCCGAAACGATGGCAGATCGGGCTGGTCGGCTATGGCGAAGTCGGCAGGATCTTGGCCGAGGATTTGCGCCAGCAGGATATCAAGGTCTCGGCCTATGACATCAAGCTCGGAGGCGAGCAGGGCGCGCCGCTGAAGGAACATGCGGCGAAGCACGGTGTGACGCTGGCAGCATCTCATGCTGAGTTGACCGCGAAATCCGATCTCATCATCTCTGCCGTCACCGCGAGCCAGGCGGTGCCTGTCGCAAAGGCCTGCGCCGCTGCGATCAACCAGGGCACATGGTTCCTTGATTTCAACTCGGCCTCGCCCGGCGCCAAGCAGCGCGCCGCTGCGCTGATCGACGGCGCCGCCGGCCGCTATGTCGAAGGTGCCGTGATGACCTCGGTACCACCCTATCGCATCAAGGTGCCGTTGCTGCTCGGCGGTCCGGGCGCGAGGGAGATCGAGCCGCTTCTGAACGCGATCGGCTTTGCGGCCAAGGTCGCGAGCGACAAGCTCGGCGTGTCCTCGGCGGTGAAGATGTGCCGCAGCATCATGATCAAGGGCCTGGAGGCCATGGTCATCGAGAGTTTTACGACAGCGCGCGCCTATGGCGTCGAGGATGCGGTGCTGGCCTCGCTCGCGGAGACGTTCCCCGGCATCAACTGGGAGAAGCAGGGCGCCTATTTCTTCCAGCGCGTCATTGAGCACGGCCGCCGGCGTGCCGAGGAGGTGCGTGAGGTCGCCGAGACCGTGCGCGAGGCGGGGCTGACGCCGTGGTCCGCGCAGGGCACAGCCGAGCGTCAGGCCTGGGTCGCTGATCTCGCCGATGAAGGGCTGTTCGGCGCCAGGGGCACCAAGGAGTTCGCGCGCAGCGCTGACTGGCGTACCGAGGCAGATCGAATCCTGAGCAAGATCAAACGCTGACGCCGAACGCGTAGGTTGAGCTCAAAACCCTGCCGCTGTCGCGATAGTTCGAGATTTCGTCACGGGCGAGCTCGATCAGGTCGACCAGGCGCTTGGCCTCGCGGACGACTTGCTCCTTGGCGGGCGCGGTGCGGAACTCGGTGAGAATCATGCGGATGCACTTGTCGGCGGTATCCAGCGTCCAGAGCGCGCGGGTCATGTCGTCCTGCGTGTGGATCGCCGAGATATCGAGGCCAGATAGGACTTCGCCGATTCCATTCAGTCGCTTGACGGCGGTTTCCGCCGGCGTGTTGGCCTGAATGGAGCGATAATCGATGCTGCTGAATGCGCTGAACATATACATACTTCCCCACTGAACAGGTCGTTCAGTGCGTCCCCTTAGTATGATCCGGGCGGCCTGTTGTGCAATGCGCACAGCTACGGTCCGGGATTCTACCGGGCTCGGATCTGGGGACGGATCGGCCGTGATTCGGTACGAAACGGTCCGACGATCAGCCGTGTTCCCGACGATTTTACCGTTGGAGATTCGACCGGAAACGCGTTCAGGCCCCCGGCCGGAACAGAGCGGGCCGCTGCCGTGCAAACGTCTGTCGGCCCTCCTTGAAGCCCATCATGACGTCGGGCAGCTCGGCGATGGCGAAGCGGCTGTCTTGCGTATCAAGCACGATGAGGTCGGCGGGATTGCCGATCTTGATGCCGTAATCGTCGAGGTTCATCAGCCGCGCCGGCAGCTCGGTCACGAGATCGAGGCAGGTGTCGAAATCCCTCACCGAGGCGTGCGCGACATTGGCGTAGAAGTTCGCCATCCGCAGCAGCGAGGCGTCGCCGAACGGCGTGAAGGGATTGAGCACATTGTTGGTGGCGACCGAGCAAACCACGCCGTCGCCTGCGAGCTTGTGGGCGAGGGTCAGCCCGCGTGGCGCATTGTGGGTGGCTTCGCGCCCCATCAGATAGAGATCTGTCGCGGGCAGCACGGTGACGGCGACGCCGGCTTTCGCTAGTTGCGCGGTGGCAGCCTTCATCCGCTCCGGCGGCAGGGCCGAGAGCTTTGTCGCATGGCCGATCGCGACGCGGCCGTGATAGTTGCGCCGCTCGGTCTGGCGGCAGACCTCGTCAAGATGCCACCAGGAGGGATCGAGATCGAAATCCAGATGGAGGTCGACGTCGACGTCGAATTCCTGAGCGAGGTCGAAGATGCGCGCGAGATGCGCGGTCGGATCGGTGTCGGTATAGGGACAGCCGCCGATCGTCTCGCCGCCGTTGCGCAGCGCCTCGACCAGCAACTCGTCGCTGCCGGGATCGTTGGTCAGGCCCTCCTGCGGGAAGACGCAGAGTGACAGATCGAGCGCCCACACATAGTCGCGTTTCAGCGCCTTCACCGCCTCGAAGCTACGCAGGCCAATCCGCGGATCAATTTCCACATGCGTGCGCATGCGCGTCGTGCCGTTCACGATCGCACGTTCGAGCACCTTGGCGCCGCGCGCGTAGACATCCTCGACGGTGAAGTCACGTTTCATGGCCGACACGGCCCGAATGGCGTCACCGAGACCGTCGTGATCGTGGCCGCAGCGGTCGAGCAGGCAGGCCTTGTCGAGATGGATGTGGGTGTCGACGAAGCCGGGTAGGGCGAGGTGCCCGCCGATATCGACCTCGACGGCTTCGCAGGCGAGCTTCGGCTCGATCGCGGCGATCCGGCCGCCCTTCATGCCGATGTCGACAGGCGCGGCGGATGATCGCAACAACGCGTTACGGAAGATCAGGTCGAAGGCGGGCTGGGTGATCATGGCTCTTGCGGACGGAACTTAGAGCAATCGGCGGGGATCGGCGGCTCCAGATTGTCGGCAGTGTAGCGAGGCGAATGTTCAAAATATATGCATGGATTCCGCGACAGTGGCGGTAATATTCCGCGAACCCGGGAGAGCCTGCCATGTCCGTTGCCGCCAGAGCTGAAACTGCTCATTTGTCCGACGCCGCGATCGTGGAGGCCTATCTCACGGCATCGATGATCCCCGATCCCGACGCTGCGGCGGCCTATATGGCGCCGGGCACCGTGATCACGTTCACCGGCGGGCGCGAGTTCGATCATCCGCGCGGCCCGACCGGCTTCAACGCCAAGCGCTACCGCTGGGTCAAGAAGAAGATGGACCGGTTCGACGTCTGCCCCGGCGACGGCGAGACCGTGGTTTACAGCGTCGGTACGCTCTACGGCGAATGGAAAGATGGGACCCCGTTCGAGGGCAACCGTTACGTCGACCGCTTCGTGGTGCGCAATGGCAAGATCACCAAGATGGATGTCTGGAACGACAGCGCCGAGCGCATCCTGGTCCAGCGCGGCATCGACGCGTAAGGTCCGTCTCGGCACGGGCGGAGCCGAACGGCCGCTCGTCATATCGAAAGCTGCGATAGCTGATAGGCGCGAGCCCGTCTGGCGGCTGGCCTGCGCCTGCGCTATCAAGTCCCGCGATTGCGCCCGGCTTGGAGGCGCGAGCCCCCTTTAGGAGCAGCCGATGCGTCTACCCACCGTTATCCTGGCCCTGACATGTCTTGCCGGCGCAGCTTCAGCCGAAGATTTGTCGGGCACGCTCCAGAAGGTCAGGGAGACCAAAAAGATCACCCTGGGCTATCAGGAGGCCTCGGTCCCGTTCAGCTATCTCGATGGCAATCAGAAGCCGGTCGGCTTTGCCATGGACATCTGCCTTAGGATCGTCGATGCCGTGAAGAAGCAGCTGGGCATGCCCGACATCGCCGTCGACACGCTCGCCGTGACGTCGTCGAACCGCATTCCGCTGATGGTCAACGGGACCCTCGACCTGCATTGCTCGGCGACCACCAACAACGCCGATCGCCAGAAGCAGGTCGCCTTCACCAACACGCACTTCCTCAGCGCGACGCGGTTCGCGGCGAAGAAAGCCGCAAAGATCAACACCATCGACGATCTCAAGGGCAAGGCGGTCACTGCGGTGGCGGGCTCGGTCAACCTGACCCAGCTCGCCAAGGTCAACACCGAGCGCAATCTCGGCATCAATGTAATGCCGGCCAAGGACCAGGCCGAGGCGTTCCTGTTGCTGGAAACTGACCGCGCCCAGGCCTACGCACTCGACGACGTGCAGCTCGCGGTCGCGATCGCGCGCTCGAAGGAGCCCCAAGCCTTCATGATCAGCGAGGAGGCGTTCTCCAAGCCGGAGCCTTACGGCATCATGCTGCGGCGGGAGGATGCGCCGTTCAAGGCGCTCGCCGACCGCGCGACTGCGGAGCTCTATGCAAGCCCGGAGATCGAGGTGCTCTACAAGAAATGGCTGCAGTCCCCGACGCCGCCGAACGGCCTCAACTACAACGTCCCGATGTCGCCCGCCCTGCGCAACGCCTTCAAGAAGCCGAGCTGGAGCGCTGATCCTGATGTCTACGTGGTGAACTGAGGCTGAGACGTTGCGCATTATTGTGCCCTCTCCCCTTGTGGGAGAGGGCAGCTCCGCTCGTAGACAAAAGCTCACTTGGGTGAGGGGTATGTAATCTCCAGATTCGTGTGTGCGGATAGGTACCCCTCATCCGGCGCTTCGCGCCACCTTCTCCCACAAGGGGAGAAGGAAGAAAGAGTGCGTCACTCGGTGAGCTAGCCGCCTTCTTTCAAGCGTTCGAATATTTCTTCAGCTCGAACCGTGCGATCTGATTCCTGTGAACTTCGTCGGGGCCATCGGCAAGTCGTAGCAATCGCGCGGTCGCATAGGCCTGGGTCAGTCCGAAATCGTTCGAGGTGCCGCCACCGCCATGGGCCTGGATCGCCCAGTCGATGATCTGGCAGGCCATGTTGGGCACGGCGACCTTGATCATCGCGATCTCGGCCTTCGCGACCTTGTTGCCGACCGTGTCCATCGCGTAGGCCGCATTCAGCGTGAGGAGGCGGGCCTGCTCGATCATGATGCGGGATTCCGCGATGCGCTCTTGCGTCACGGTCTGCTCGGAGACCGGCTTGCCGAAGGCGACGCGGCTGCGCACGCGGCGGCACATCTTCTCCAGCGTACGCTCGGCAAGGCCGATCAGCCGCATGCAATGGTGGATGCGGCCCGGGCCGAGCCGGCCCTGCGCGATTTCGAAGCCGCGGCCTTCGCCGAGCAGCATGTTCTCCTTGGGGACCCGCACATTGGTGAAGACGACTTCGGACGCCCGGTCAGGCACGCCGTAGAAGCCGAACACGGGCAGGGGGCGTTTCACCTCGATGCCTGCAGTCTCCATCGGTACCAGGATCATCGATTGCTGCTTGTGGCGGTCCGGATTGTCAGGATCTGTCTTGCCCATGAAGATGCAGATCTTGCAGCGTGGGTCGGTCGCATTGGTCGTGTACCATTTGCGGCCGTTGATGACGTAATGGTCGCCATCGCGCACGATCGAGCTTTCGATGTTGGTCGCATCGGATGAGGCGACCGCAGGCTCCGTCATGGCGAAGCAGGAGCGGATTTCGCCTGCAAGCAGCGGCTTCAGCCAGCGCTCCTTGTCCTTCTCCGAGCCGTAGCGCTCCAGCACCTCCATGTTGCCGGTATCGGGCGCCGAGCAATTGAACACCTCCGGGGCCAGATGCGAGCGGCCCATCACCTCGCAGAGCGGGGCATATTCGAGATTGGTCAGGCCTGCGCCATGGCCGGACTCCGGCAGGAACAGATTCCAGAGACCTTCCGCACGCGCGAGCGGCTTCAACTCCTCGACGACGGGATAGACCTTCCAGGGTCCCAGCTCTTCCGCCTCGCGATAGAAGCGCTCCTCGTTCGGATAGATGTGCCGGTCCATGAAGCTCTCGAGCTTGCGCTTGAGCTCGACGACTTTTGGCGACATCGGGTAAAGCATCTGTGGTCTCCTTGATCCATCGGCGGTGCCGACTTCAGCGCGCTCGCGTGACGTTCACGCGACGCGATACTCCCTGAACTTCTCGCGCAGAGCCGATTTCAACACCTTGCCGGTCCCCGTCATCGGGAATTCGTCCAGGAATTCGACGGCGTCCGGCATCCACCAGCTCGCGACCTTCGGGCGCATGTGGTCGAGCAGCGTCTTGCCGTCGACCGTCGCGCCCTTCTTGCGGACGACGAGGAGCAGGGGACGCTCCTGCCATTTCTCATGGTTGATCGCGACCACGGCTGCCTGAAGCACATCGGGATGCGACAAGGCGACGTCCTCGAGCTGGATCGAGGAGATCCATTCGCCGCCGGACTTGATCACGTCCTTGGAGCGGTCGGTCAGCGTGACGTGGCCCTGTGGGTCGATCACGGCCATGTCGCCGGTAATCAGCCAGCCGTCGCGGTCGAGACCTTCCTCTAACTTCATGTATCCGGAGGCGACCCAGGGGCCACGGGCGCGCAAATGGCCGACGGACTTGCCGTCGCGTGGCAGCTCGACGCCGCTGTCGTCGACGATGCGCAAGCTCGTGCCGAAGCAGGCGCGGCCCGAGACCTGGCGCCGGTCGAACCTCTCCTTGTCGCCGAGATGCTCCGAGCCGGGCCTTAAGCCCGGCATCGAGCAGCCGAGCGCCTCGGTCATGCCCCAGGCCTGGATGTAGTCGATACTGTAGTCACGCTTCAGTTTCTCGACCATCGCGCGCGGCGGCGCCGAGCCCGATGACAGCGTTGCGCGTAGGGTGGAGAATTTGTTGCCGGTGCGGCCCAGCCAGTCGAGCAGGATCAGCCAGAAGCTCGGCACGCCCGCCGACAGCGTCACCTTCTCGCCTTCGAGCAATTCGTAGAGCTTGTCGGGCTCGTAGTTGCGGCCCGGCAGCACCAGCTTCGAGCCGGTAAAGGGGGCGGTGAACGGCATGTTCCAGCCATTGCCGTGGAAGAGCGGCGCCATCGGCATCATCACTTCGCGCACGCCTTCGACATGTCCCGGCAGGAAGTCGAAATTGCAGCAGGTCATGGTCTGCAGGATCGCGGCGCGGTGCGAATAGATCACGCCCTTGGGATTGCCGGTCGTGCCCGACGTGTAGCAGATGGTAGAGGCGGACTTTTCGTCGAACTCCGGCCAGACGAAGCCGGCGTCGTTCTCTTCTTCCAGAAGCTCCTCGTAGCAATGCACGTTGGCGAGCTTGGTCTCGGGCATCCGTTCGCGCGACGACATCACGACATAGGCTTCGATCGTCTTGAGCTGCGGCGCAATCGCCTCGACGATCGGCAGCGTGGCGCGGTCGATGAACAGCAGGCGGTCTTCGGCGTGGTTGATGATGTAGACGAGCTGCTCGGGAAACAGCCGCGGGTTGACGGTGTGCAGCACATAGCCCATGCCCGGCGCGGCATAGAACATCTCGAAATGACGATGCGTGTTCCAGGCCAGCGTGCCGACGCGATCGCCGGGATTCATGCCGAGCCGCTTCAGCGCCAGCGCCATGCGCTTGATGCGCGGGTGGGCGTCGGCATAAGTGTAGCGATGAATGTCGCCCTCGATCTCGCGCGCGACGACCTCGGCTTCGCCGTGATAGTCCGCGGCATACTGGATCAGGCCGCTGATCAGAAGCGGCATGTCCATCATCAATCCCTGCATGGTCTCCTCCACGGCCACGTCGTTGCGTGGCGTTGCGCTTGTGATTTGCGCGTGAGGTTAGCGGAACGTCACGCGGCGTTCACGCAAAAAACAAGGGACGCGATTGCATGCGTCACTTTTTCAGGGCTAACTGATCCGAGCTGCCGGCGAAGCAGCGTTCTCCGTGGAGGAAATGCATGTCAGCGGAAAGACACAAGACCGGTGCAGCCGGCGAACCTACCGTCGATATTGCAGCCCTCCGCGCGCGCTACCGCGACGAGCGCGACCGCCGTTTGCGTGCCGAGGGCAAGGCCCAGTATGTCGAGGTAACAGGGGAATTCGGCCACTACCTCGACGACCCCTGGGCCGATCCCGGATTTGCGCGCGCACCTGTCAGTGAAAAGACTGAAGTGCTCGTCGTCGGTGGCGGCTTTGGTGGACTTCTCTGTGCCGCGCGTTTGCGCGAGGCCGGCATCGATGATTTCCGCATCGTGGAAAAGGCTGCGGACTTCGGCGGCACCTGGTACTGGAATCGCTATCCCGGCGCGGCCTGCGATACCGAGAGCTACATCTACCTGCCGCTCCTGGAAGAGACCGGCTACATGCCGGTGCGCAAATACGCGCGGGCGCCGGAGATCTACGAGCACTCCCGCCGGATCGGCCGTCATTTCGGCCTCTACGATCGCGCGCTGTTTCAGACCGTCATCTCGCGGATGGCATGGCAGGAGCAGGAGGCGCGTTGGCTGGTCGAGACCGACCGGGGCGATCGCATCCGTGCACGCTTCGTCATTCTCGCCGGAGGTCCGCTCAGCCGACCGAAGCTGCCGGGCATTCCCGGCATCGATACCTTTAGGGGACACAGCTTCCACACCAGTCGATGGGACTATGGCTACACCGGTGGCAATGCGGATGGTGGTCTGACCGGACTTGCCGACAAGCGCGTTGGAATCATCGGCACCGGCGCCACCGCCGTGCAGTGTGTGCCGCATCTCGGCCGCGCTGCGAAGGAGCTCTATGTCTTCCAGCGCACGCCGTCAGCGATCGGCGTGCGCGACGACCGGTCGACGGATCAAGACTGGGCGCAGAGCCTCAAGCCCGGCTGGCAGCGCGAGCGCATGGACAATTTCACCGCCGTGATCTCCGGCGAGCCGGTAGAACGGGATCTGGTGCAGGACGGCTGGACCGGCCTGCTCGGCGAGATCCTGCTGGCGCCGCGCCGTCAGCCGCAGCCGGTGACCTCGATGGAGGAGGCGCTGAAGGTCATCGAGCAGGCCGACTACCGCAAGATGGAGGAGATCCGCGCCCGCGTCGATGCGGTGGTCAAGGACTCGGCGACCGCGGACGGCCTCAAGCCCTGGTACAAGGCGTTCTGCAAGCGGCCGTGCTTCCACGACGAATATCTCGATGTCTTCAATCGTCCCAACGTGCATCTCGTCGACACCAAAGGGCAGGGCGTCGAGCGCATCACCGAGAACGCCGTCATGGCTGGCGGCAAGGCTTACGAGCTCGACTGCCTGATCTATGCCAGCGGCTTCGAGGTCGGCACCGATTACGCCCGCCGCATGGGCTTCGAGGTCCATGGCCGCGACGGCATGAGCCTGACCGAGCGCTGGCAGGGCGGCGTCAAGACGATGCATGGCTTCTACAGCCGCGGCTTTCCAAACTGCTTCCTGATCGTCACGGTGCAGGCCGGCCAGAGCGCCAACTTCCCGCACATCATCGACGAGCAGTCGCAGCACATCGCCTATGTGATCGCCGAAGCGCGCAAGCGCAAAGCCCGAACGCTGGAGCCGACGCTGGCCGCGGAAAACGCCTGGGTCGAGGAGGTCGTCAAGGCCGCGCTCGGCCGCCAGACCTATCTCGCCGAATGCACGCCGGGTTACTACAACAACGAGGGCGTGTTCGATCCGATCGCGGCAAGAAACAGCCAATATTGGCGCGGACCGGTGGCGTTCCTGCGGCTGCTCGACAAATGGCGGAAGGAAGGCAATCTGGACGGACTGGAGTTGAGCTATGGGACCGCGGCGGAGGCAGGCGGCTCTCCGTTGTCGGCTTGAGCGGCATGATCCCGCCACCCACCGGCGCCACGCGCCTCTATGTCATCGTCGGCGATCCCATCGCCCAGGTGCGCTCGCCCGCAGGCGTGACCGCAGCCTTCGCGGCCCGCGGCCATGAGGGCATTCTCGTTCCGGTTCAGGTCGCGGATCTGCCGGATTTCCTCTCATTGGCACCGCGCCTGAAGAATCTCGACGGCCTCGTCGTGACCATCCCGCACAAATTCGCCTGCTACCAGGCTTGCACGAGTGCGACGGAGCGCTCTCACTTCCTGCGCAGCGTCAACCTCATGCGCCGACGCGCCGATGGCGCATGGCATGGCGACATGGTCGACGGCCTTGGCTTCGTCGGTGCCGCGCGGGCGAAAGGGGTCAACCCTGCGGGCCTGCGGGCGCTGCTCCTCGGCGCTGGCGGCGCGGGCTCGGCCATCGCGCTCGCGCTGGTGGAGGCCGGCGTGAGCGAGCTCGCTATTCACGATAGCGCGACTGAGCGCCGCGACGCGTTGATCGGCCAACTCAGCGGGCTCGGCAAGTCGACAGTGCGGGCCGGCAGCACGGATCCCACCGGTTTTGAATTTGTCGCCAATGCGACACCGGCAGGGATGAAAGAAGGCGATCCGCTGCCGGTCGATGTCGCTCGGCTTGCGCCCTCGGCCTATTGCGGTTGTGTCATCACCAAGCCCGAAATCTCGCCCTTCATCGCGGCGGCCCGAAAGGGCGGCTGCGTGACGGGGACGGGCACGGACATGTACGAGCAGCACCAGGGGATCATGGTGGACTTCCTGCTTGGCCGTGGCGAAGGGCGGTAAATCGCCCGGTGTCAAGGCGCCCGTTGCGCTCCGCAGGGCTTGAGCGATCAAAGCCGACGTAGGATCATGCGCTCGCGCGAGCCGGTCGCGTATTTGAGGAGAGGATAAGAGGAATGACCAAGGGCAGGACCGTTGCGACGGCCATGATCGGCGCCACAGCGCTGGTGCTCTCTCTGGCGCCCCGCGCCGAGGCCGCCACCTGCGGCAACGGGCCGGGCGGGTTCGAGGCCTGGAAACGAGAGTTCAGCGCAGAGGCGCAGGGCAAGGGTATCGGCCAGACCGCGCTCTCGGCGCTGATGCAGACCAACTACGCCGGTGCAACCATCGCGGCCGACCGCGGCCAGCGCAGCTTTTCGCTGACGCTCGACCAGTTTCTCGCCAAGCGCGGCGCCACCACTATCGTCGCCAAGGGGCGCCAGCTCAAGCAGTCGCAGGCTGCCTTGTTCGCCTCCATCCAGCAGCGCTATGGCGTCCCGCCCGGCCCGCTGATCGCGATCTGGGGCATGGAGACCGGTTTCGGCAGCCAGCGCGGCAACCAGAATATGCTGTCGTCGATCGCAACCCTGGCCTATGACTGCCGCCGTCCTGAATTCTTCACCGACCAGCTCTACGCGGCCTTGAAGCTGGTCGACCGCGGCACGCTGTCGGGGGCGACCCGCGGCTCCATGCATGGCGAGGTCGGCCAGACCCAGTTCATGCCCAAGA
Source organism: Bradyrhizobium shewense (assembly GCF_900094605.1). GTDB lineage: Bacteria > Pseudomonadota > Alphaproteobacteria > Rhizobiales > Xanthobacteraceae > Bradyrhizobium > Bradyrhizobium shewense. The sequence goes on from NZ_FMAI01000002.1 coordinate 108,177, forward strand.
ACATCCTGGCCTATGGCACCGGCAACCTCGAGGTGGCCGCCAACGCGCTGAACTCGACGGCGAATTTCCTCAAAGGTCATGGCTGGAAAGCAGGAGCCGGTTACCAGCCGGGCGAGCCGAATTTCGCCGCCATCGAGGCCTGGAATGCGGCCGGTGTTTATCAGAAGGCGATCGCGCTGATGGGCCGGCAGATCGACGAGGGCGGCGGAGCGGCGGCCTCGCGCTGACGAAAACCCGTCCACTTCGCTCGAAAACGCTCCTGCTCAGCAAGGCGTGATGGTCCGGCATGAGAAAGTTGTTGCCATCAGGAACCGAGGGCACGAGGTTTGCTTTGATCAGATTCAGGGCTGGGCATGAGGAGACTCAACATGGCAACCCAGATCGTGATGGACCAGACTGGCGATACGCGCCACGAGTTTGATCCTGGCAATGCCGAAGCGCTGGCGCGAGCCGAACGGCGCTTTCGGGAGCTGACCGGAGCCGGCTTCACCGCGGCCCTTCGCAACGGACCCGGCGAAGTCACTCGGATCAGATCGTTCGACCCGACCGCGCAGGAAACGCTGTTCTATCCCCGCCTGGTCGGCGGTTGATCTGAGCTGCTCATGATTACGGCGGTTTGGCTCCGCGCGCCGGCGCGTGCGCGTCTGCATGCGCTGCGTGAACTTTATCGGCGCTTCTTCGGCGAGAACACGCCGGACGCCCGTGGCCGCCGGCTGCTCTTCGATTGGCTCTCGCCCGCACAGCGCGCCCAATTCGAAGAGCACCGGTATTTCGACGTCATCGGATGCGACACCGGCAGGACCTACCGCATTCACTACGGCACCGCCGCCAATGTCCACGAAATCGACGGCGAAGGCCGCGCCACGATGGGATGGTGCTTCGTCCCGTCAGGCTTCCTGGTGCCGGGCGACGTCATGCTGGCGCAAAAGATCGCGCTCGAGACCGACGAGACAGGCGCGCTCTCTCTCGCTAACCGGTTTCCGCCGGCAACGCATTCGGAGCACTTCTACCGGCGGCCTTTCTAGCGGCTGAAACGGCGAAGCGGTCAGTGATGTGTGGTGCGGTAGGCGTCCAGCGCGTGCGCCGCGAAGACACCGGCGCTGCAAAGGGCGAGCAGGCCCGAGATCGGCTCGATCATAGCTCGTCCTCCCGTAGTGAATGGGCAACGAGGTTGCGGCAGCAGGAATAGTCGTAGATCAGGTCGAGAAGGAATTGCATGGTAGCCGTCCCTGTATTTATTTTGACAACGACTTAAGCGGCCATCTGTTTCAGCGATGTTTCGTCGCCTCGGGAAAGGGGTTTCGCGGGGAACCTCGGGGCTGGTTTTGTGCGCTGCGGTCCCGCTATTGCTGGAGCCCTTTGGCCGCCTCTTCGGCGGGGCGGCGCACGACATTGCGAGGCAAAATCATGGCGCAGGTCGAATGGTTCGACGATCTGGCGATCGGAATGCGGTTTAGGTCCCCCGAGGTCGAGGTCACCGAGGCCGACATCAAGCGCTTCGCGGCCGAGTTCGATCCGCAGCCGATGCATCTCGACCACGAGGCGGCCAAGGCGACCCTGTTCAAGGGCCTTGCGGCATCGGGATGGCACACCGCGGCGATTGCCATGAACCTCGCGATCCAGACCCGCCCGTTCGGCCCGCATCCGCTGATCGGCGCCGGCGTCGACGGCCTGCGCTGGACGATGCCGGTACGGCCCAATGACCGCCTACATCTGGTCGGGGAGGTCATGAGCCTGACGCCCTCGAAGTCGAAGCCGCAGGGTATCGCGCTGGTGAAATGGACCATGTTCAACCAGAGCGGCGAGGAGGTTTACACCTTCACCCCCATCGCGATCGTGCCGCGGCAGGGATAGGCACAGGCGCCGCCGTTCTGCCGGGGCAAGCCCTTGCGGCCCTCCCGCGGAGGTGGTCATCTCGGCCCGGGGAACGCGCTGGAGGCTGACATGAAACGATTCCTTCTTGCCGCTTTGCTGATCGCGACGGGTGCCTTAAGCGCCGGGCCGGCGCTTGCGCAACAATCCAAGGTCGCCGACTGGACCATCGAAAAGCGCACGCAGGACACGCATTGCAATGCGAGCCGTGGCTACAAGGACAAGGATGACGAGAACCGCGACTACGTCATCGTGATCACCTATTCCGAGAAGGCGATCGTGATCGTGATGATCTACGATGGCTGGGAATGGGAGAAGGTCGGCGAGATCCTTCGGGCCGATGTCGGCACTGACGATGCGGACATCATGAAGAAGGCGAAGTGGGAGGTCATGGACAAGACCACCGTGCGCGGCATCTTCGAGTACGACCAGTCGATGATGGACCGCCTGTCGAAGGCGAGGCGCCTGACGCTCGATTTCGAGGACGATGACGACGACAGTATCGAGATGCAGGTACCGCGTGCCGGCGAAGCGCTAGCGGCGTTGAAGTTTTGCGAGGAGAATCGGAAATAGGTTGCCGCTGCCGGCAGGACGTCGGCAATGAAGCGGGTGGCAGCGAACCGGCGCGTGACTCATCGCACACAGTCCGCGCGCTGTTCGCATTTATCCTAGTCTTTGGCGAAACAGTCCAAGCCGCACCCTGCGGTTGACGTTACGCAAGGACGATGTTCGATATTCCAGCATCTGGCTGCAACGTTTTTTCCTTGTCGAAGGCGGCAATTGACCGGCCCGTCTTCTCCGTCTGTTCCCGGATCGCGAGCTCTCCGTCTCGGACGGGCCGCACGCAGATCGCGTCGTCCGTCCGATGACGAGCCATCAGGCAAACCGGTTCTCGTCTCTCATCGGCGAGATCTACGACGCGGCGGTTGATCCCGCCTTGCGCAGCGGCGCGTTGGAACAGGTTTCGCAATTCGTCGGTGGTTGCGCCGCGATGATCCTGTCCAGGGATTCGGCACGGCTTTCGATCGAGATTCACCAGCATTTTGGAACCGACGCCCGCTTCCGACAGCTTTATCGCGACCGGTATGTGGAGCTCGATCCTCTGCTCGACCGTCATCTCACCCTCGCGCCCGAACAGACGATCGGCGTGACCGACATCATGTCCCATGCTGATTTTCTCGAGACGAGCTTCCATCGCGAGTGGGTGGAACCGCAGGGGGCCATAGACCTTGCGACCGTCGCGCTCGAGAAGACGGCCGCGCGCACCACGATCCTGCAGGTGTTGCGCCATCGCTCCCGCGGAACCGTCGACGAGGCGATGCGCGAGCGCATGCGGCTGCTCGCTCCGCACATCCATCGGTCGCAGATCATGGGCCGGCAGATCAGGGCGCGCTCGCATACGGTGGACGACCTTGCCGACGTCCTCGACGGATTGAACACGGCGATCTGCCTGCTCGACGCGGATGGCCGCGTCGTTCATGCCAACGCGGCATGCCGCCAGTTGTTCGCCGATGCCAATCTGCTTGCGATCGTTGGTGACCGGATCGTGGCCCGCAACACCCAGACTGACAAAATATTCCGCGGCCTGTGCGAATTCGATGAAGGCACACATTCCGCCGCTCGTCGTCAGATCGAACTTGCGACGTCGGCCGATGGGCAGCATTATCTGCTCCATGCTTTTCCGCTGAAGCGGGATCGCAGCCTGCCGCGGGACATTGCGGCCACGATGCTCTTCGTTCAAAGAGCTTCCATGCTGCCGCTGCTCGCAGCCGACGCGATCGCAGCAGCCTTCAGGCTGACGCCGTCTGAATTGCGCGTGTTGATGGCGATTATCGAGATCGGCGGTGTTCCCGACATCGCCGCAAAACTCGGTATCGCCGAGACGACGGTGAAGACGCATCTCGGTCGCCTGTTCGAGAAGACGGGCGCCGGCAGGCAGGCTGATCTGGTGAAGATCGCCGCCGGCTTTGCCGTGCCGTTCGCGCGGCGAACGAACGGCGATGACAGCGTCGCGTGATTCATTGCGCATGCCTCGTGCTACGTGCCGCAGTCTCAATCCATTGTGATGATCCGCGCTCGCGGGTCATCCGAATGCAGGACGCGAGTCATTCGAGACTTTCGTATATCGCGCTTCTGATAATTGAAGAGCAGCGAGCGCCGCGAAGCTTGCCACAACGGCATCGAACGCGCGTGTGGAGGAAACGACAGCGCGTGGCCGGGTCTGCTCGTCGGCTGGAGAGATTGCAGTGAGCAGCATGGTTGATTTTTCCGTTCTCAATGTTTCAACGAACGAAATTCCCGAAAACGAGCGCATCCCGTTGCTTCGCGATTTCTATTGCCGCGGGGTGTTGAAGGCGGAGGTCGAGGCAAGGGATGGAAAGCCGGCCGCGGCGAGCTTCACCTCTCATGTCTTGCCGGAAGCCCAGTTGTTGATCGGGGGCCTGTGCGGAGCGCGGGTCATTCGCACCAAGCAACTGGTGGCCGATGGCGACGACAGCCTCGCCCTGATCGTGAACAGGTCCGGCGTTCTCGGCATATCCGAGCGGGGGCACGATCTGAGGCTTCATGCAGGAGAGGCGGTGCTGACGAGCGCGGAGGACGTCACGACGTTCGAGCGGCTGTCGCTGGGAAGCTGCTTCTCGCTACGCGTGCCGAGGCGCGTGCTGGCGCCGATGATCGTGGACGTCGACGATGCCGTGATGCGCGTCATGCTGGAAAGCTCCGCCGGACTGAGGCTGCTGGTCGACTACGCGGTAACGCTGGTGCGGGAGAAGGCGTTCGCGACGCCCGTGCTGCGGCAGCTCGGGGTCGGGCATCTCCACGATCTGCTGGCGCTCGTCCTCGGTGCTACCGGTGAAGCGCGGGAGCTGGCCGGCCGGCGTGGCGTCAAGGCGGCGCGGCTCCAGAAGGCGAAAGTCTCCATCGCCAACAATTGCTGGCGGCAGGAACTGTCGGTGGCCTCGGTTGCCCAGGAGCTCGGCGTGACGCCGCGCTATCTCCAGCGCCTGTTCGAGGCCGACGGCAAGACGTTCTCGTCATTCCTGATCGAGCAACGCGTCAAGCGCGCGCATCGCATGCTGCGGGAGCCCGGATACGCCGGGCGAACGGTGAGCTCGATCGCCTACGATGTCGGCTTCGGCGATCTCTCTTATTTCAACCGCTGCTTCCGGCGGACCTATAACGCGACGCCGAGCGACATCAGGAGCGGCGAGATGCCGTGACCGTGCGCCACTGAATTTCTGCCAACTGCCGATTTCAGCCAGCAGACAGGGATCCGGCGTGATCCCTGATTGCGAAGCCATGACCCAAGCGTTGCGTGCGGCATCCGCAGCCGGAGTATTGAATGCGCCGTTTCTTTTTCGACCTCCTGGTCGGCAATATCGTGAAGATCGACCCGGGCGGCATGGTGTTCGAATGTGCGGAAGCGACATTCGTGGTGGCCAACGAGATGGCAAACCATCTGTTCCTCTGGCGTGATGATCTGCGCGATTGCGACGCCTGGATCCGCGTCAGAGACAACAGCGGCCGCGAAATCTATCGCGCACCGGTCTGGTCGGAGTGCGCCGAGAAGCAGGGCTGGGACCAGGCGTGAGTGCCGCTTCGGTGTAGCAACTCTGCACCAGTGCGGAACGAAGCGCCTTCGGTTCGTTCTCGGCTGAAGCGCGGTCGTTTCCGTCCAAGTCGGACCATTGGCGTCCTTCTACCTTAGCGTTCAGCGAATCCAGGATTCGCTGCCGAGCGCCTTCCAATGGAGGAGTCCGGCATCACCATGCGCGCGCTGCCATCAAGCGCGAGGTTTTCTGGGGAACGAAGACGATGAATGTGACGGCTCTTGGTGACTTCGCGCAGCGGCATTTGGTGTGGCGATCGATGCGCCTTCTGGTGTTCGCTGCGCCGCTGTTGGCCGTCGATCAAGCCGAGGCTGCGTGCACGCCGGCGGCACCGGTCAGCAATGCGACCATCGTTTGCTCGGGTGATGTCAACGCTCAGCAGGCCCCCAACAACGGATATGGGACAAGCCAGGACGACAACAATATCTATCGGATCGAGGCCGGGGCCAAGGTGCACGGAAGCGCCTTCGGCATCCAGAGCGGCGATGGCAACGTCATCATCAATGCCGGCATCATTGATGGCGCGCTAGCGTCGGGTCTCAGCGGCCTCGGTTTGACGGTGTCGAATCTCAGCGGTGCCACGATCACCGGCTTTCATGCGGTTCTGGCGTCGACACTCACGCTCGACAATGCGGGCATGATTGCGAGCGAAGCCGGGGGAAGGGGGAGCGGGGTCGAAGCCACGACGGCCACCGTGCGAAATTCTGGCACGATCGCCGGCGTCGGGCCCGATACGATCGGGATCAATGGCGCCACGGTCAACGTGGTCTCGAACACCGGAACGATCTCGGGAGATGCCCGCGGCATCAAGGGTATGACCCTCAACATCACCAATGATGCCTCCGGTATCATCTCGCAATTTGCAGCGACCGGAGGCGCGATCGAGGCCTCCGGTGTGGCGACGGTGGCAAACGCAGGCAACATCGCCGGTCACGCGTTCGGCGTATCCGGCAAGAACGTTGACGTGTCCAATTTCGGCTCCGGCGCCATTGGTGCCGACGGCAGTACTAGCAACGCCATTCGCGCGGACCTCACTGCAAGCGTGACGAACAGCGGCACGATATCGAGCGTATCGAGCGCGATCTTTGGTACGAGCGTCAATGTGACCAACACAGGGCTGATTGCGTCGATACTCGGCTCCGGCATGAGCGCCAGCACCGTGAACCTGGACAATATCGGAAAAGTCACGGCAGATCGCGGCGTCAACGCGCTCGTCGGCAACGTCAACAATTCCGGATCCATCATTGCGGACAGCGCAGCCGTCAGCGCCAACGTGGCCAATGTGACGAACACCGGCTTTCTCCAGGCCTCGACCCTCAGTGGCACCGGAATCTCGGCGACCCAAGCCAACGTCATCAATTCCGGCACCATTATCGCCAGAACTGGCATTTCTTCCAGCGACGGGTCGAACATCACGAATTCCGGTACGATCACCGGCACCAGCGGGACGGCGATTAAATTATCGAGCAAGGCCGACACGCTGACGCTGCTGCCGGGCTCGAAGATCAATGGCGTGGTCGATTTCGGCTTCGGCAATGACGTCGTCAACGTCAACTTCATTCCGCTGAGCAGCCGGGTGGCGTCGCTGACGAGCATCCAGCTCCCGACCTTCGTCAACTTCAATGGCACCATCAACACCACCAGCGGGGGCTTCGATGGCCCGAAGGTCTTTGCCGGCGGCACGCTCGCAACGCTCGATCCCACCGCGCTGGCACAGACCGACCGCACGCTGATGGATTTCACCGGTGGTGTCTCTTCCCTGGTGCAGGGACGCCTGAGCGGGGGCGCTGGGCCGGCCGGCAGCAACATGATGGCAATGGCCTATGCGCCGGAGACCGGTCCCTTCACAAAGGCGCCTCGCAGCCTCTGGTCTGATCCCGCGCCGATCACGGTCTGGGCCAACAGCTTTGGCGGCCAACGCATCCAGGACGAGACCGCATCCACGCTGCGCGCGACCTCGACGGCGTGGGGCGGGGCCATCGGCATCGACCGCAAGGTGCAGCCGAACTGGCTGGTCGGCGCCTTCCTCGGTGGCGGGCAGGGCGGCCTCTCGGTCGATCTCAATTCGCAGTCGGTGGACACCAATTACGCATTCGCCGGCGTCTACAGCCGGTTCGAATGGGCGTCGCAATTCTTCGACGTCACGATCCAGGGCGGCAACGCCGACAACAGGTCGCGCCGCCTGGTGCTGAACAATGCTGCGGTCGGCGGCATGGAGACGGCAACCGCGAACTACAGCGGATGGTACGTGAGTCCAGAGGTTGCTTACCGCTACAAGCTCAATATCGGCAACGGCTACGTGCTGACGCCGACCGCGCGGCTGCGTTATGTCGCGGGCCGGTTCGACGGCTACAGCGAGACCGGTTCGGCGCAAGGGCTGTCGGTCGGCGGCCGCACGCTGCAGGATTTTGAGGAGCGCGGCGAGGTCGATCTCTCGCGGGTGACGAGCCTTGCCGGCGGCGAGCTCAAGGCCAACGTCCATGGCGGCGTCATCGCCCTCCAGCGCGTCGGCGACACCACCATCAACACCGTGCTGCTCGGACAGAATCTGTCCTTCGTGACGCCGGGCAGCCGCAGCACCGTCGGCGCGGTGGCCGGCCTCGGCTTCGACTACCGCAGCGGGGCCAATTTGTCCGTGTTTGGCGCGGTCGAGGGCATGATGATGTCCGACCAGAGCCGCACCGGCACGGCCAAGGGTGGCGTTCGCGTCGCGTTCTGAGCCGGCACCAGCCCTGGCGGCTCGAACACGATGCCGCCGGCCGGGCTCCATCCGCCCGGCCGGCGCCTCCTCCGATCGGAGGATGTCGCATGCTATGGTTGTGTTATGCTCCCCGGCATTGATCATTCAGTGCCATTTTGAGCCATGCACGGATCGCAAAAGCTGCCCGATCTCGTCGAGTCCATCTACGATGCCGGGCTCGATCCCTCGCTATGGAATAACGCGGTGGCCGGCATCCGGGATTTCGTCGGCGGCCAGGCCTGCGGGCTGTTCTCGAAGGATTCGATCAGCAAATCCGGTGTCACGCATTACTATTGCGGAGCGGACCCGCACTACATCCAGCTCTATGCCGAGACCCATTCGAAGTTCGATCCGCTGACGGTCCTGCCGCCACACGGCCGGATTGTAAGCATTCCGGATCTCGTCAATTTCGATGAGTACCGGCGCGGGCGCTTCTACCAGGAATGGATGCAGCCGCAGGGCTGCAGCGATGCGGCCAATGTCGTGCTCGAGATGTCGAATGCGAGCCGCCCGGTGATGATGACCGTGCTGTCGGGCCGCCGCATGGTCGATCGGCGCATGAAGCAGCGCCTTTCGCTGCTGGTGCCGCACGCAAGCCGCGCGCTGCTGATCAACCGCGCCATGACCGCGCAACTGACGCTGGCGACGGCACTGGCGGACGTGCTCGACAGTTTGACGGTCGGGATCTTCCTGCTCGACGGCCTCTGCCGCCTGGTGCATGCGAATTCGGCCGGTCAGCTCCTGCTCGCGGCCGATGACGTGGTGCGGTCCGTTGCCGGGCAACTCGTGACCAGCAACGCTGAGGCCAATCGGAGCCTGCGCAAGGCGTTTGCGGACCATCGCGACGGTGCAGTGCTGGCCGCAGGCGGCGGTGCGATTCCGCTGTTGTCCGCCACCGGCGAGCGCTACGTCGCTCACATGCTGCCGTTGTCGTCCTTGCTGCGCAACGGCAGCGAGCGCGTGGTCGATGCCGCCGGTGCGCTGCTTGTGCGCAAGGTGTCGCTCGGTGGACAATCCTGTGGCGAATTGATCGCGCGAACGTTCGAGCTGACGCCAGCGGAGCTCCGCGTGTTCCTGTCGATCGTCGAGGTCGGCGGCGTCCCGGAGACGGCGGCTACACTCGGTATCGCGGAGACGACCGTGAAAACGCATCTGCATCGCGTCTTCGCCAAGACCGGCGTGTCCCGGCAGGCCGATCTCGTCAAGCTCGCGGCGGGATTTGCCAATCCGCTTGTCCACTGAAGATCGCCGTCGGCGTTGAACCTTTTTCTCCCGCGACAGACTCACAGGAGCCGCGAGGCGCGGAGAACATTCCGCAAATCTCCGACTTTGACCATTGGCTCTTCCGATGCCCCGATCTCCGAGACATTCCGAGCTGATCGAGAGCATATATGATGCCGGACTCCACCCTGAGCTGTGGAGCGACGTCGTCGTCATGCTCAATGCGTTCATCGGCAGCCAGGCCTGCGGCCTGATCTCGAAGGATACGGTCAGCAAGTCCGGGGCGACCCATTATTATTGCGGAGTCGATCCGCACTACATCCAGCTCTATTCCGAAACCTACTCCCGGTACGATCCGCTCGCCCGGCTTCCTGGGTACGGCGAGGTGCGCAGCATTCCGGACCTCGTGAATTTCGACGAGTACCGCCGCGGGCGCTTCTATCAGGAATGGCTGCGCCCGCAGGGCTGCATCGACGTCGCCAACGTGGTGCTGGAACAGTCGAAGTCGCCGTGCCCGATGTTGCTGACCGTCATCCCGGGCAGGGAGATGCTCGATGCCGAGCAGCGCGCGCGAATGCAGTTCCTGGTTCCCCATGCGAGCCGGGCGCTGATGATCAACCGCGCGATCGAGCGGAAGCAGCAACGCGCGACCGCACTGGCCGACGTCGTGGACCGCCTGAATGCCGGCGTCATCCTGCTCGATGCAGCCTGCCAGATCGTCCATAGCAACCCGGCGGCCGAGACGATCCTGGCCGCGGACGATGTCCTGCGCTCGATCTCGGGCCGGCTGGTGACGAGATCCTCCGAGGCCAATCTGGCCCTGCGTAATATCTTCCGCGATCCGGGAGAGGTGGCTCTGGCTGCGGCCGACGGTCGAAAGATCCCTTTGACGTCGCACGACGGTTCGCACTACGTCGCGCACGTGATTGCGCTGCCCTCGCTGCTGCGCGATGGTGCGACCGAGCGCACGTCGGCCGTTGGGGCCTTGCTGATCTGGAAGGCGGAACTCGACAGCCGCTCATGTGGCGGCCTGATCGACCGTATGTTCGAGTTGACGCCTGCGGAACTGAGGGTTCTGCAATCGATCGTCGAGGTCGGCGGAGTGCCGGAGACCGCGGCCGCATTGGGGATCGCCGAGACGACGGTGAAGACGCATCTGCACCGCGTCTTCGCCAAGACCGGCGTGTCCCGTCAGGCCGATCTGGTCAAGCTTGCGGCAGGATTCTCCAATCCGCTTCTGCACTGACGCGCACGCGCCTCGCGTCGTTCTTCGCTGCAGCACGCCGGCAGGTTCAAACAGAGACATCATTAGAAAGTTATCGCGTGTCATTCGATCGAATGACGCGAGTTTTTGCGTTTTCTTCTACAGACGCGTCACACGATTTCTTGTTCGACGTATCAGACTTCTTTGTGAAGCAACTCACATCAGACTGGGGTGAATCTCATCATTCTCTCGCACAGGTTGAGAGGAGGTCGTCATGCGAAGGACGTCACTTGCCATGGCCGACAAGTTCCGCGACATCGTCGCTCGCATCGGCGCCGTGTTCCGCGAGCAGCGCAAGATCGACGCGCAACGCGCATTGCAACGCTATCACCACTTGCTGGCCCAGCCCGGCGACATTGCCCTTGAACGAAATCATTCCGGTCAGCAAGCAAGAGGATGTTTCAGGAAATGCCCACGGATCTGATGCGCGCGAGCGCGCCGCCGGCGAGCCCGCCTACGAGCGCGCGTAATTTCAACATCGTCGCGATTGCGCTGACCGGGGCGCTCGTCGCTCTTCAGCTGGTCGGGCTGGCGCTTCTGGAACGATCCCACGCCCATGCGATGCAAATGTCGTTTCCGCGCGAACCGGCGGCCTGCACAGACACCCCGGATGTTGCCGTTCCGCAGATCCCCTATGATTGACCGGAGGACGGTCCGTGCCTGATGTCACGACTCTGATTCTGCTTAGCGTTGCCGTATTCGCCGGCGCCTTCGTTTCGGGACTCTCGGGCTTCGCGTTTTCGGCCGTCGCGGGCACGATCCTGCTGCGGGTGTTTCAGCCGCTCGAAGCCGTGCCGCTGATGATGGCTTGCAGCATCGGCGTGCAGGCGACCAATCTGTGGGCGCTCCGGCGCAGTATCCGTTGGGAGGGCAGTCTGCTGCTGATCGTCGGCGGATTGAGCGGCGTTCCCATCGCGGTGTCGCTGTTGCAGAGCGCGGATACGCATCTGCTCAGGCGCGGCTTCGGCATCATCGTCGCGCTCTATGCCGCGTATATGCTGCTGCGCCCGACGCTGGTGACCGCCGGCGAGGCGGTCGGCCGGCACTGGGTCGCGCTGATCGGGTTCGGAGGAGGGCTCGTCGGCGGGCTCACCGCGATTCCGGGCGCAATCCCGACGATCTGGTGCGACATGCGCGGCATGCCCAAGAGCGAGCAGCGCGGCCTGGTGCAGCCCTTCATCGCGGCAATGCAGCTGTTTGCCATCGCGCTGCTGGTCGGGCATCAGGACCTGTCGTCAAAGGTCTTCGTCGACCTTGCCGTCAGCCTGCCGGCGCTGTTCGCCGGCTCGGCGCTTGGCGTGATCGCATTCCACCGGGTCAACGAGACGGTCTTTCGCAAGACCGTGCTCGTTCTGTTGCTCGTGTCGGGGATTTCCCTGATCTAGTGTCCTTGGACTTCGTGAAGTCCTTGGACCGGTGCCGCGCTGATGTCGCTGCCGTGATGCACCAGCGGCTTGTTACCGGTCACGGTCCGCAGCAGCACATAGAACACCGGCGTCAGGAACAGGCCGAACACAGTGACGCCGATCATGCCGGAGAACACGGCAACGCCCATGGCTCGCCGCATCTCCGAGCCCGCGCCGGTCGAGAGCACCAGCGGCAGCACGCCCATGATGAAGGCCATCGACGTCATCAGGATCGGGCGAAGCCTTAAGCGGCTCGCCTCGATCGCGGCGCGGATCGGCGTGCGCCCGGCGAATTCGAGCTCACGCGCGAACTCGACGATCAGGATCGCGTTCTTGGCCGAGAGTCCCACGAGAACGATCAGGCCGATCTGGGTGAAGACGTTGTTGTCGCCCTTGGATATCCAGACGCCGAACATGGCGGCAAGCAGGCCCATCGGCACGATCATGATGATCGAAAGCGGCAGGGTCAGGCTCTCGTAGAGCGCGGCCAGCACCAGGAACACCAGCAGGATCGCCAGCGGAAACACCCAGAGGCCGGAATTGCCGGCGATGAACTCCTGATAGGTCAGGTCGGTCCACTCGAAGGCAAAGCCGGGCGGCAACGTCTCCGCCGCGATCCGGGTTGCCGCCTCCTGCGCCTGGCCCGACGAGAAGCCGGGCGCGGCGGCGGCGTTGATGTCGGACGACAGGAACCCGTTGTAGCGGATCGCGCGCTCCGGTCCCGCGCTCTGGCGGATATTGAGCAGCGCCGACAACGGCACCATGTCGCCCGAGGACGAGCGCACCTTCAACTGCCTGATGTCGTCGGCGCGTGCACGGAACGGCGCGTCGGCCTGCACATAGACCGAATAGGTGCGGCCGAACTTGTTGAAGTCATTGACGTAGTAGGAGCCCAGGTAGATCTGGAGCGTGTTGAAGACTTCAGTCACGGGCACGCCAAGCTGCAGCGCCTTGGTGCGGTCGATGTCGGCGAAGAGCTGGGGCACGTTGACCTGGAAGCTCGAGAACACACCCGCGATCTCCGGCGCCTTCTGCATCGCGGCCATGAACGCGTTGGTCGCTTCGTTCAGCGCCTCATAGCCGAGACCGGCGCGGTCCTCGATCTGGAGCTTGAAGCCGCCGATGGTGCCGAGGCCGTTGACCGGCGGCGGGGGGAACATGGCGATGAAGGCCTCCTGGATGCCGGCGTACTTCTTGTTCAGGTCGGCCGCGATGGCATTCCCGCTCAGGGCCGGGCCCTTGCGCTCGTCGAATGGCTTGAGCGTCGAGAACACGATGCCGGCATTGGAGGAGTTGGTGAATCCGGAGATCGACAGGCCGGGGAAGGCCACGGAGCTCTCCACACCAGGCTGGGTCAGCGCGACGTCGCTCATCTTGCGGATCACCTCTTCGGTGCGGTCGAGCGTCGCGCCGTCGGGCAGGCGGGCAAAACCGACGAGATATTGCTTGTCCTGTCCGGGCACGAAGCCGCTCGGCACTTGCTGGAACAAGAGGGCGGTGAGGCCGACCAGGACCACGTAGAGCCCCATCACAGCGGCCTTGCCCGAGATCACTTTGGTGACGGTCCCGCTGTAATTGTCCGAGGAGCGCGTGAAGGCCTTGTTGAAGCCGCGGAAGAACCAGCCAAGGCTCTTTTCCATGATGAGCGTCAGCCGGTCCTTCGGCTCGTTGTGCCCCTTGAGCAGCAGCGCCGACAGTGCCGGCGACAGCGTCAGCGAGTTGACCGCGGAGATCACGGTCGAGATCGCGATCGTCAGTGCGAACTGCTTGTAGAACTGCCCGGTGAGGCCGGAGATGAAGGCCAGCGGCACGAACACAGCGATCAGCACCATGGCGATGGCGATGATCGGGCCCGAGACCTCGCGCATGGCCTGATAGGTGGCGTCGCGCGGCGACAGCCCGGCCTCGATGTTGCGCTCGACATTCTCGACCACGACGATGGCGTCGTCGACGACGATGCCGATCGCGAGCACGAGGCCGAACAGGCTGAGCGCGTTGATGGAGAAGCCGAACACGTGCATCACCGCGAATGTGCCGACGATCGACACCGGCACGGCCAGCAGCGGGATGATCGAGGCCCGCCAGGTCTGGAGGAACAGGATCACCACCAGCACCACCAGCGCGATCGCTTCCAGCAGCGTGTGGATGACGGCCTCGATCGACGAGCGCACGAACTGGGTGGGGTCGTAGACGATCTGATAGGACACGCCTTCCGGCATGTTCTTCTTGATCTCGGCCATGGTGGCGCGGACGTTATCTGAGATCTGCAGCGCGTTGGAACCCGGCGCCTGGAAGATCGGGATCGCCACCGCCTGCTTGTTGTCGAGCAGCGAGCGCAGGCCATATTGCGATGCGCCGAGCTCGATCCGCGCGACGTCGCGCAGCCGCACGACCTCGCCGCGCGTGCCGGTCTTGACCACGATGTCGCCGAACTGCTCTTCGCTGGAAAGCCGGCCTTCCGCATTGACGGACAGCTGCAGGTCGATGCCCTGCACGTTCGGGGAGGAGCCGACGACGCCGGCGGCGGCTTCGACGTTCTGCGCCTGGATCGATTTGACGATGTCGCTCGCGGTCAGGCCGTGCTCGGCCGCCTTCTGCGGATCGACCCAGACCCGCATCGAATAGTCACCGGCGCCGTAGAGCTGGACGTCGCCGACGCCGTCGATCCGCGCCAGCCGGTCCTTGACGTTGAGCACCGCGTAGTTGCGCAAATACGTCATGTCGTAGCGGCCGTTGGGCGACAACAGATGCACGACCATGGTGAGGTCGGGCGACGACTTCTTGGTGATGATGCCGAGCTGGCGCACCACTGCGGGCAGGCGCGGCTCGGCCTGTTGCACACGGTTCTGCACCAGCTGCGTCGCCTTGTCGGGGTCGGTGCCGAGCCGGAACGTCACCGTCAGCGTCATCGCGCCGTCGGTGGTCGCCTGGCTCGACATGTAGAGCATGTTCTCGACGCCGTTGATCTGCTCCTCGATCGGGGTCGCGACCGTCTCCGCGATCACCTTGGGATTGGCGCCGGGATAGGTGGCGCGCACCAGGACCGACGGCGGCACCACGTCCGGATATTCCGAGATCGGCATCGCGAACAGCGAGATCAGGCCGGCAAGGAAAATCAGGACCGACAGCACGCCGGCAAAAATCGGACGATCGATGAAGAATTTTGAGAGATTCATGGCTTTGCCCCTGGGCAATATCCTGCGTGTCTCCGCCAACTCACCCCGTCATTCCGGGGCGCGCGCTCAGCGCGCGAACCCGGAATCGGAGGTGAGATGGATCGGAGTTTCCAAACTGCTGGATTCCGGGTTCGCGCTACGCGCGCCCCGGAATGACAGAGAACACTAGCGTTGCACGACGTCCTGGTTGCTGTGGTTCGAAGCTTGCTGCCCACGCGCGCCCATCGCTGCGACCTCCGTCTTGAGGAGGACGCCGGGACGCACGCGCTGCAGGCCGTTGACGACGATACGATCGCCGGACTTCAGGCCCGAGGTGACGATGCGAAGCCCGTCGACGGCGCTGCCGAGCGTGATCGGACGGTAGACCGCGCGGCTGTCGTCGCCGACCGCCATCACGAACTTCTTGTCCTGATCGGTCCCGATCGCGCGCTCATCGATCATCACCAGCGTCTGCTGCTTCGGCTGGCCCATGCGCACGCGGGCGAACTGGCCGGGGATCAGACGCCCGTCCTCGTTCCGGAACACCGCGCGCACCCGGATGGTGCCGCTCTGGCCGTTGACCTGGTTGTCGATGAGCTGGATGTGGCCTTTCGCCGAGAGGCCGCCGGAGGTCGCCATCTCCACGGGGATCTGGTCGAGCTTGCCGCGTCCGCCCTTGGCGTCCGCGATCGAGTTCAGCGCACGCAGCACGACCTCTTCGTCCGCATCGAAGGATGCATAGATCGGATTGATCGAGACCAGCGAGGTCAGCACCGGGGAGGCGGTGCCCGCGGCCACGAGATTGCCGACGGTGATCTCGATCTTGCCGACGCGGCCGTCCACGGGCGCGCGCACCTCGGTGTAGTCGAGATTGAGCTTTGCAGTCAGGAGCGTTGCCTCGGCCGCCTTCACGCTGGCGATCGCTTCGCGGTTGGCGTTCTCGCGCTGGTCGAAGTCGCGGCGCGTCACGACGGCATTGCCGACCAGCTGTGCGCCGCGTTCGACCTCGCTGGTGGTGAACACCACGCGCGCCTTTGCTGCCTCGAGCTGGGCGTTGGCCTTGTCGACCTCGGCGGCGTAAGGCGCCGGATCGATCTTGAACAGCACGTCGCCAGCCTTCACCAGCGTGCCTTCGGTGAAGTTGGTGGAAAGGATCGCACCGGCAACGCGCGGGCGAAGCTCGACGCGGTTGATGGCTTCCAGCCGGCCGGAGAAATCGTCCCACAGCGCGGTCTGCCGCGGCTCGATCATGGCAACCGTGACGGACACCGCCTGTTCAGCCGCGGCGGCCGTTGCGGTTGCCTGGGCGGAACGAAGATAGTGGCCGGTCGCAATCGTACCGGCCACAGCAAGGGCGCCGACGATGGCGACGCCGCCAAGAAGGCGGCGAAGGCGGCCGGCACGGGAGGTATTTTGGGAGGGGGGCATTTGCGCGCTCCAGATATGTAGTGTTCACTACAGATGTGGAGCTGGATCTCGCAGTGCAAGATACTTATGTACCATTCACTAAGAAAAATGTACGCCGATACCGCGATGATTGGAAGACACAAGAAAAAGAAAGCCAGAACAAATAGATATGAGCCGGCGTTAAGCTGATACGAGCCGCCGATTCCGAGGAGACAGGCACATGCGCATGGGACGCCCCCGCGAATTCAACGCCGAAACGGCGTTGGACCAGGCGATGGAAGTGTTTTGGCGCCATGGCTATGAGGGCGCCACCATCGCCCAGCTGACCGAGGCCATGGGCATCAATCCGCCCAGCCTCTATGCCTGTTTCGGCAATAAAGAAGGCCTGCTGAAGGCTGCGCTCGATCGCTACACCAAGCTGCGCGGCGTCTGGATGGACGAGGTGGTGGCCGCATCCACCGCCCGTGACGTCGCCGAACGGATGCTGATGGGCATCGCCGAGAAGCAGACCGATCCCGCCAATCCGCCCGGCTGCCTGCTCGTGCAGGGCGGCATCGCCTGCGGCACCGGCTCCGAAAACGTCCCGTTCGAGCTCGCCGCCCGCCGCGCCCAGAACGAGGACCAGCTCCGCGATCGTTTTGTTCGTGCCAAGGCCGATGGCGATCTCAAGGAGAGCGCCGACCCCGCCGCGCTCGCGCGCTACGTCTCGGCCGTCGCGGTCGGCATGGGCGTGATGGCATCCTCGGGCGCAGATCGCGAAGCGCTGCGGCAGGTGGCTGATGTCGCCGTGCAGGCAGTCGAGGCGCAGTCGGCGGACCGAACGTGATGGCCGTAAGCGCCGCCGGCGGTCATCCCGCAGATCATGCAGACAGTGTTGGCGGCGGCACGAAGCCGCCGAACTCGCGCTCGATCAGTCCGGCGAGCGCCATCGCCGTACGATCCTCCAGATAGGGCCCGATGATCTGGACGCCGACTGGCAGGCCCGACGACGTGCGCTCGATCGGAACGGCGGTCGCCGGCAGACCGCAGGTCGAGGCCGGGTCCGCCCAGATGAAGCACGCATCGGAGTAGTTGTAGAGCTTTCCATCGATGTCGAGCTGCCGCGCGTCGAACGGCTCGGAATGGTCATGCGGAAAGGCCGGCACCGCCGCTGCCGGATAGATCACCGCGTCGAACTCGCGGAAGAGCTCCTGCCACCGTTGCTGCAGCTGCAGGCGCGCTGCATCGGTCGCGAGCCATTCTCGATGGATCATGCCCCAGCCGCGGGCGCGCTCGGCCTGCAGGCTGCGGTCGTCGGGCGCGAGTGTTGCGGCAAGTCCTTGCGCGTCTGCAAGGGCAGCCGGTGTCAGGCGCGGGCTTCGCGCAGCGTTGAGCAGTTTCATGTAGAGCCGCGCAGACTCGGCGAGATCGGGCAGCGACGTGCTCGAGCGCGCCACCCGCGCGCCCGATCTGCCGAGCCGTTCGGCCAATCGCCCGATGGCTGAACGCACGGCGTCACCCGTCGGCATCAACGGATGTGTATCGATCACAAGGATCCTGAAATCCCCGAGCCGGTCGTGGCGCGGGGCCGGCAGCGCGAGGCGGTAGCCGACGCCGTCGCGCGTCTCGTCCGGGCCGGCGATCACGTCGAGCGCCAGTGCAAGGTCCGAAGCTGTGCGCGCCATCGGCCCAACGACCGCGAGATCGCCCTGGCCGGGGACGGGCGGTGCCGGCGGCAGGCCGTATCCGCGTAGCGGGACCAGGCCGAGGCTCGGCTTGTGTCCGAACACGCCGCAGAAATGCGAGGGGACCCGGATCGAGCCGCCGATATCCGAGCCGATCGAGAGTGGACCGAAGCCAGCAGCCAGTGCCGCTCCCGATCCGCCCGAGGAACCGCCGGGCGACCGGCCGAGGTCCCACGGGTTGTTAGTCGTCCCATGGATCTCATTGTAGCTCTGGAAATCCCTGAGGCCGATGGGGATGTTGGTCTTGCCGATGACGACAGCGCCGGCCGCCTTCAACCGCGAGACGACGAGGGCATCCTCTGCCGGCTGGAAATCCCTGAAATGAGGAAAGCCCCAAGTCGTCGGCAGGCCGGCGACGTTGAATGGTTCTTTCAAGGTGACGGGGATGCCGAGCAACGGCTGCCGCTCGCCGCGGCCAAGCGCGGCATCGGCGGCGCGCGCGGCCGCTCTCGCGCGGTCGAAATCGCGCACGATGACCGCGTTGATCCGACCGTCGAGTGCCTCGATGCGTGCGATCGTATGTTCGAGCAATTCCAACGCAGATATCTTGCGCGCGTGCAGGGCGCTCGCCAGTGCTCTGATCGAGCCGTAGTTCAGGTCAGCAGCATCTGCGGTCATCACGAACTCCAATGTCTCTCATCGTCTCGGCGAACCGGTCCGAGATCAAGCATGCAATTTCGAGTGCGCGATGAGGAGGCGGCGCAACGGGAACCAGATCTGCCCGGCGGTTGGGCCGCCAGGGACGCCGGCGGTCTCCACAGCGTCATGGCCGGGCTTGTCCCGGCCATCCACGCCTCTCACGCAGCATGGAGAACGTGGATGCCCGGGACAAGCCCGGGCATGACGACATCGAGTTGGGGGCGGTGCGCCGTCAGACCGCCGGGAGTTAGATCAGGACGCTTCCTTGAGCACCGGCGCGGCCGTCTCCTCCGCCTTCAGCTCTTCGAGACTGCGATGCCGCGGCTCGATGCCGAGAGCCCAGACCGTGATGATCTGCACCACGAGCAGGCTGATCATCAGCGCCATCACGCCGGCCACGCCGCGCGACTCGAACAGCGACACGACTAGGAAGGGCGTGACGATCGTGGCGCCGCGACCCAGCGTATTGACGATGCCTGAGGCGCGCAGCCGGACCTCGGTCGGAAACAGCTCGGGGATGTAGATACCGAACAGGAGCGCGACCAGGACGTAGATCGGTACCGTCAGTGCGAAGCCCACGGCCGGCAGCAGGATCGGATCGGAGATCGTGGGATAGAGGATGCCCAGCGCCACCGAGATCAGCGATGCGCCGATGATGGTGGGCTTGCGACCCCAGCGGTCGGCGGTCAACGCGCCGATGGCCGAGCCGACCGGCGCGCCGAGCGCCATCAGCAGCGAATAGCCGAACGATGTCGCGACCGACAAGCCCTGCTTGACGAAGAACACAGGCAGCCACGTCACGAAGCCATAGAGCAGGGTGTTGATCGTGATCAGGCAGATGGCGCCGACGATCATCCGCGACAGCAAGGGCGCAGTGAACAACGTGCCGAGATCGGGGGCGACCGGCACGGGTGTCGTGGGCGCGGGAGGAGGCAAGGGCTGCCCCTGCGCCGCTTCCTTCTCGATTGCCTGCATCAAAGCTTCCGCCTCAGCTGTGCGTCCCACGGCTTCCAGCCAGCGCGGCGATTCCGGCAGCGATTTGCGCATGTACCAGACGACGAGGGCGCCGACGCCGCCGAGCACGAACATCGAGCGCCAGCCGAATTGCGGCACCAGCACGGACGCGATCAAAAGAGCCGCGGGCAGGCCGGTCACGACGCAGACGGCGGTGAGACCGAGCCATTTGCCGCGGGTGCGGGCCGGCACGAACTCCGTCATCGTCGAATAGCCGACGACGTTCTCCGCCCCGAGGCCGACGCCCATCACGAAGCGGCAGGCGATGAGAAAGGCCATGTTCGGCGAGAATGCTGCGGCTAGGGACGCGATGCCGAAAAGAAGTAGATTGAATTGATAGGTGAAGCGGCGTCCGTAGCGGTCGCCGAGAAAGCCGGTGCCGAACGACCCAAGCATCATGCCGACGAAGGTCGCGGAGATGAAGGCCGCGTTCTGGGCGAGCGTCGAAAAGCCTGATTTCAGCGTCACGCTGAGCACTGTTCCGGCAATGTAAATGTCGAAACCGTCGAAGAACATGCCGATGCCGATCAGCAGCATGATGCGGCGATGGAATGGACCGATCGGCAGCCGATCAAGACGGCTGCCTGCGTTCACCGATGTCGACATTGACGCTCCCTTGACTGTTATTCTGGTTGATCCGGCCCGCCTTCTATGGGCGATGCCGCCTCTCGTGTGGTCAGTTCAGCCGCTTCTGATTGGCCGTGTCGCGATACCAGTCGAACGGCTGCTCGTGCGTCGCGACCATCACGCTCTTGGTGTTAAAGTGGTCGTTGAAGCTTTCGGTGCCGCATTCGCGGCCGATGCCGGAATCGTCGACGCCGCCCCATGGCGAGGCCGGGTCGAGACGATGGTGGTCGTTGATCCAGACGATGCCGGCCTTGACGGAAGCTGCGACGCGATGCGCACGGGCGACGTCGCGGGTGCGGATGGCCGCGGCGAGGCCGAACGGCGAATCGTTGGCGAGCCGCAGCGCATCGGCCTCGTCCCTGAACGGCGTCACCGAGGTGAAGGGACCGAACACTTCTTCCTGGAAGATACGCATGTCGGATCTGACGTCGGCGAAGACCGTCGGCTCGACGAAATAGCCGTTGTCGTGCCCCGGCACCTTCGCAGCGACGCCGCCGGCGACGAGACGCGCGCCGTCGGCGTGGCCATGGCCCGCATAGGCGAGCACGCGGTCGCGCTGCTTGGCCGAGATCACGGGACCCATCTGAGTCGTTGCATCGAAGGGATCGCCGACGCGGATCGTGCGGGTCTTGGCCTGCAGCTTCTCGACGAATTCGTCGTAGATCGACGCCTGGACGATGTGGCGCGAGGCGCAGACGCAGGTCTGTCCCGCGCCGATGAACGCGCCAAAGGCAGCGTAGTTGACGGCTCGGTCGACGTCGAAATCGTCGAACACCATCACCGGCGTCTTGCCACCGAGCTCCATTGTCTGGTGCGCAAACACCTTTGCGGCCGCGCTGCCGGCAATGCGGCCCGCCTCGGTGCCGCCGGTCAGGACCAGCTTGTTGATGTCACCATGTTCGGCCAGCATCTTGCCGGCGCTGGGGCCCAGCCCCAGCACGATATTGAAGACGCCGGGCGGCAGGCCCGCTTCGGTGAAGATCTGCGCCAGCTTCAGGGTCGTAAGCGGCGTGTATTCGGACGGCTTGACCACGGTGACGCATCCGGTCGCCAGCACCACGGCGAGCGACTTGCACAGGATCATCAGCGGGTGATTGAACGGCGTGCAATTGGCGACGATGCCGATGGGCGTGCGGAGCGTGTAGTTCAGATAGGCGCCCTCGACGGGGATCACGGAATCGCGGCGTGACAGCGCAACGCCCGCGAAATAGCGGAAGAAATCGGGCAGGCGGGAGAGCTGGGCGCGGGTCTCGTTGACCGGGCGGCCATTGTTGAGGGTTTCCAGCCGGTACAGGCTGTCGAGATTGGCTTCGAAGGCGTCGGCCAGCCTGTTGACCAGCCTGGCGCGCGCGCGTGTGTCCATGCCGCCCCAGGCTTTGCCTTCGAACGCAGCACGCGCGCTCTTCATGGCACGGTCGATGTCTTCGGCCGTCGAATTGGGAATGCGGGCAATCACGTCCCCGGTTGCCGGGTTGCGGACATCAAGCATCGCGCCGGCTCCGGCTTCGACCTCACGTCCATCGATGAAATTGCCATGGGTTTCGACGTCGATTGACGCCGGTTTGGAGGGAACGTTCATAATGACCTCTCTTCGACGATGACGGCGTTGCGCTTGAGCGCCGGCAGCACACGTTTTTCGGTGGCCCCGATATGGGCCTTGATGATGCGGGCCGCGGTTCGCGTTTCGCGGCTCTGCATGGCGTCGATCAGGGCGACGTGCTCGGCGACGAGCTTGGCGGGGTCGTGGCCCTTCAGATTGGAGATGCTGACGCGGACCAGCCGGTCGGCCTGGCCGATCAGGTCGCACAGCGCGGTCGCCATGCGGCGGTTGCCGGAGGCATGCGCCAACGCGGTGTGGAAACCGCGGTTGTAGGTGATGAAGTCCTCGTGGCTGCCCGAGAAGCGGCGGAATTCGTCGAGCGACTTCAAGACGCTGTCGGGCGCGCCCTCGATCGCCTCGAGAACGCAGGCCGGCTCCAGCGCAAGGCGGAAGCGCAGGAGATCGCGGGCATCCGAGAGCGAGATCGGCGTGACCCGATAGCCCTGGCGCGGCTGGACAGTGACGAGGTGTTCGCGCTGGAGCCGCAAAAGCGCGTCCCGGACCGGCTGGCGGCTCACCGAATAGCGTTCGGCCAGGTCCTGTTCTCGCATTTCATCGCCTGGAGCGAAGCGGCAGGCTAAAATATCACCTCTGAGAAGATCGTAGATATTCTCGCGCAAAAGCATGTGACCGGCCCTCTCTTGCTGTCTAATATCTCAGTCGTGATATTTCACGTCAAGAGCCAAATGCTTGAATTCCCTGTCAGTTGATTTATCAATCGGGACTTCCAGAATGCGCGAGTCCGCGTGATCTGATTGATGCAGCTTGGGAAAGACCGGACATGGACAGGCTTCTTGCCAACGGGACCGTCAACGCCGCGCAGACGGGCGAGGGACCGCCGCTGTTTCTCTTCCATTCGCTGCTGTCGGATCGCGCCAGCTTCGATGCGATCGTGCCGAAGCTCGAGACATCGTTTCGGACCATCGCTCCGGAGATGCCGGGGTTCGGCCGCTCACGCGCGGTCGAGGGCGGACTTGCTGCTGTCGCGGACCGAATGGCCGAGGCGGTGCAGGACGCTGCGGGCGGTGCGCCGTCGATCGTGCTCGGCAATGGCTATGGCGGCTTCGTCGCCTTGCAGATGGCAATTCGCCATCCGGGAATTGCCGACCGGCTTGTTCTCGCCGATTGCGGCGCAGCTTTTTCCGAGCCCGGCCGCGAGGCGTTCCGCAACATGGCGAAGATCTCGCGCGAGAAGGGTCTGGAGGCAATCACCGATGTTGCGATGCGCCGCCTGTTCGCGCCCGACTTTCAGGCGCAGCATCCGGAGCTGATGCGCGGACGTCGTGAAGCATTTCTGCGGACGGACCCGGATGTGTTTTGTGCCGCGTGCGATGCATTGGCTGGCCTCGATCTTCGCGCCGAACTCGCCGGCGTGCAGGTACCGGTGCTCGTCATGGTCGGCGAGCATGACGAAGCGACGCCGCCGCCGATGTCGCGTGAGCTGGCGGCGGGCCTGCCGCGCGCCGAACTCAAGATCATTCCAGGATGCGCGCACGTGCCACAGCTGCAATCACCGCAGCAATTTCTCGGCACTCTCGAGCGCTTCTTGCGGTGATCCGCGCTTGGGCGCCCGGCTTGCGATCGAATTGCCATGCCTTCCGGGCTATTAATGCCTGCCGGATGGGCTCGCCCCATGCGGTGGGAAATTCTTCAATGATTTGTGCTGTGTATGGGGTTGTTTTCGCATTTTTAGCTTGAGCGACCCCAGGGACCTGAGCATCAGCCGCCAGAATCCGTCCCGATCCGAGCCCTCCTAAGGGTTTTTACACATAGTTCTGGCACGCTTCCCGCGCGTCAATATCCGCAACCTGCATCGTCGCGCCTTATTGCGCGTACGAAAAGACGGGACCTGCGGGCATCGAGGGGGCGTGAGCCATGACTGCAGTTGCGTCGGACGCCGATCGCGCAAAGCGGGGGATCGTGCCGATCTTGCTGTGCGTCGTGCCGTTCAGCCAGATTCCCCTCGACGCCTATACGCCCGGTCTGCCGCAGATGGTGGTGGATCTCGCCACTGACGCGGCCTCGATGCAGAACACCGTCACCGCCTACATGCTCGGCATGAGTCTGGCGCTGGTGCCGGTCGGCATCGCCTCCGACACGCTGGGCCGCCGCAACGTCCTGCTCGCAGGCCTGTCGGTTCTCTTCGCGATGAGCATCGCCTGCGCGCTCGCCACCAGCGCCTCGCTGCTGCTTGCGCTGCGCTTCCTGCAAGGGATCGGCGGCTGCACCTGCCTCGTCGTGGCCTATGCGGTTGCGGCCGATTGCTATCGCGGTCGTGAACTCACCGCGATCTCCGGCCTGCTTGGCGCGGCCTGGGGGCTCGCGCCGGTGCTTGCGCCCGCGGCCGGCGGCTTCATCGTCGAGCTGACGTCCTGGCGCGGCGTCTTCGTCATCATTGCGATTGCCGCGGCCATCGTCGCTGCCGTCGTCACGCTGTTCCTGCCCGAAACGTTGCCGGCAGAGCGGCGCGCGCCGTTCGATCCGCGCCGTACCGCTGGCATCTTGCGCGAGGCGATTGTTCGTCCGGGTTTCCTGGCTTTCGTGCTGGTGTTTGCCGCGGCGGCGAGCGCGCAGCTGGCGTTCGGCGTCGTCGCGCCGTTCTTCTACCAGACCGGCCTCGGCTATTCCGCGGCGATCTACGGTCTCGTCGCGCTCGGCCTTGGCGGGGTCAATCTCGCCGGCGAGCTCGGTTGCGCGCATTTCGCGCGCTTCATGCCGGCCCGCATGCTGGGCTTCGGCGCCTTCGCGCTGTTTCTCGCAGGCTCCGCGGTGCTGACCGTAACAGGCATGGTCGTCGGTCTCGATTTCGCGTCGATCACGATCGGCGGTGCGCTGGTGCTCGGCGGCTGCGGCGTGCTGTGCCCGATGATGTACGGCATGGCGCTCGGCCTGTTCGAACGCGACCACGGCCTGATCGGCGGCCTCATCAGCGCGCTCTGCTATCTCGCTGTGAGCGCCGCCATGGCGATCGCGGCGGTGTTGCCTGAAGCAACCCAGGCGCCGATCGGATGGCTCTATCTCGGCCTCTGCGCCATCGCGGGCACGCTGCTCGCGATCTCCTTGCCGTCAGTGCGCCAGCCAAACAGTCTTAAGGAAGGGACCCAATCATGACCACGGTCGGTATTCGCGGCACGTTCTTCGACTTCGTCGACGATCCCTGGAAGCATGTCGGCAACGAGCAGGCCGCCGCGCGTTTTCACCAGGACGGCCTCATGATCGTCACGGACGGTGTCATCAAGGCATTCGGTCCTTACGAGAAGATCGCCGCCAGCCATCCGGGCGTTGAGATCACCCACATCAAGGACCGCATCATCGTCCCCGGATTCATCGACGGCCACATCCATCTGCCGCAGACCCGCGTGCTCGGGGCCTATGGCGAGCAGCTCCTGCCGTGGCTCCAGAAGTGGGTCTATCCGGAAGAGCTGAAGTACCGGGATCGCAACTACGCGCGCGAGGGCGTCAAGCGTTTCCTCGACGCGCTGCTGGCGTCCGGCACCACCACCTGCCAGGCCTTCACGAGCTCCTCGCCCGTTTCAACCGAGGAACTGTTCGAGGAAGCGGCCCGCCGCAACATGCGCGTCATCGCGGGCCTCACCGGCATCGATCGCAACGCGCCGGCCGATTTCATCGATACCCCGGAGAATTTCTATCGCGATAGCAAGCGGCTGATCGCAGAGTATCACAACAAGGGCCGCAACCTCTATGCCATCACGCCGCGCTTCGCCTTCGGCGCCTCGCCGGAGCTGCTGAAGGCGTGTCAGCGCCTCAAGCACGAGCATCCGGATTGCTGGGTCAACACCCATATCTCCGAGAATCCGGCCGAATGCAGCGGCGTCCTTGTCGAGCATCCGGACTGCCAGGACTATCTCGGCGTCTACGAGAAGTTCGACCTGGTCGGGCCGAAATTCTCCGGTGGCCACGGCGTCTATCTCTCCAACAACGAGTTTCGGCGCATGTCGAAGAAGGGCGCCGCGGTGGTGTTCTGCCCATGCTCGAACCTGTTCCTCGGCAGTGGGCTGTTCCGCCTCGGCCGCGCCACCGATCCGGAGCATCGGGTGAAGATGTCGTTCGGCACCGATGTCGGTGGCGGCAACCGCTTCTCGATGATTTCCGTGCTCGACGACGCCTACAAGGTCGGCATGTGCAACAACACGCTGCTCGACGGCAGCATCGATCCCACGCGGAAGGACCTCGCCGAGGCCGAGCGCAACAAGCTCTCGCCCTATCGCGGCTTCTGGTCGATCACGCTTGGCGGTGCCGAGGGCCTCTACATCGACGACAAGCTCGGCAATTTCGAGCCCGGCAAGGAAGCCGATTTCGTCGCGCTCGATCCGAATGGCGGGCAGATCGCGCAAGCATGGCACCAGTCGCTGATCGCCGAGGGCGCCGGCCCGCGCTCGATGGACGAGGCCGCGAGCATGCTGTTCGCCGTCATGATGGTCGGCGACGATCGCTGCGTCGACGAGACCTGGGTGATGGGCAAGCGCCTCTATAAGAAAGGCTGAAGCCGCCGCGATGAGCACATCTCCTGACACGGCCGGCAAGCCGGTCGCCCTCGTCATCCAGCGCCGCATCACTGATGATGGCTTTGCCGCGTTCGCGCGGTGGAACGGCGAGGTGGGCGAGGCGCTCAAGGCCTGGCCCGGTTTCCTGGGGCAGGAGGTGGTGCCGCCGCAGCCGCCGGCGCATGTCGATTGGGTGACGATTTTGCGTTTCGCCAGTCCGGCCGCGGCGCGCGCTTGGCTTCAGAGCGAGGTGCGGGCGAAGCTGATCGGAGAGGTGCAGCGCTTCTTCGTCGGTTCGGAGGATGTCCATATCCTGCCCGACACCGGCGTCCAGCGTGACAGCGCGGTGTCGGCCGTCATCTCCTTCAAGGTCCCGGATGGACTCGAGGACGCGTTTCTGAAATGGCAGCAGCGCATCCAGGCCGCCGAGGCCGAGTTTAAGGGATTTTTGCGTCACAAGATCGAGCGGCCGATTCCAGGCTTGCGCGACGAATGGATCGTCATCCTGTCGTTCGACAGCGATGCAAACCTCAATGCATGGCTGGGCTCGCCCGTCCGTCAGACCCTGCTGAAGGAGGGCGAGCGCTTCAACGCCGGCATGAACGTGAAGCGCGCGAGCTACGGCTTCAATTTCTGGTTCCCGGCCGGCAAGACTGGGGCTCCCGAGCAGGGCCCGGCCCTGATCTGGAAGAGCAATCTCATCGTCCTCCTGGTGCTCTACCCCGTGGTCTATCTGTGGGGCACTTTCGTCAGCCGGCCGCTGATCGACAGCCATGGCGTACCGGTCTGGCTGTCGCTGTTCGTCGGCAATCTCGTCAGCACCCAGTTGCTCGGCTGGTGGCTCGTGCCCGCCGCCTTTCGGGCACTCGACTGGTGGGTCACGCCGAAGGCGGCGATCAGTCGCCAGATCGCGGGCTATGCACTTCTTGCCGCGCTTTACGCCGCGTCGATGGGGCTGTACGCGCTGTTGCTCGCGTGGCATTGGGGACGGTGAGACCGTCCACCGTGCCATCGCGGAGAGGGGCGGTCGCTGGACATCGACGACCATGTTTGCCCTGACATTCCTCGGCACCTCGGCGAGCGTTCCTTCCGCGGAACGCAACCATCCGGCCCTGCTGATCGAGGTCGCCGGACAGCGCATGCTGGTCGATTGCGGCGAGGGCACGCAGCGCCAGTTGCTGCGCAGTGGCGCAGGTTTTCGGCGGCTCGACCGCATTCTGCTGACGCATGCGCATCTCGATCATGTGCTCGGCATCCCCGGCCTGTTCTCGACGCTGCGCTTGCGGCAGAGCGCCGAGGTGATGATGGTTCATGGTGGCCCATCGACGCTGGAGACGGTCATCCAGATGCTGGCCGGCTTGTGGGGCGCGGGCAGGGCGCCGCTTCCGGTGGAATTCTCTCCCTTGGCTGCAGGACGGTTCGTCGACGCCGGTGACTTCACCATCGACTGCTTTCCGGTTCGCCATCGCGACACTGACAGTTTTGGATTCGTCTTCCAAAGCCCCGCTCGCCGCCACCTTCAGCCGGATCGGCTGGCGGCGCTTGGCGTTCCCGACGGTCCCTTGCGCGGCGAGCTGGCCGCAGGCCGGGCAGTCGTAATCGAGGGCGATCAAACGATCGATCCGGAAGACGTCCTGGGGCCGCCGAGCGGCGGCAGGAAACTCGTCGTGATCGGCGACACCGAAACCACCGAGGGGCTGGCGCAACACGTCGTTGATGCCGACATGCTGGTGATCGAGGCAACGTTCCTAGATCGTGACGCGTCGACCGCGCGGGACTACGGGCATCTCACCGCGGCAGAAGCGGCGTCGTTTGCGGCAGCGAGCAATGTGAAGCAGCTCGTGCTGACCCATATGTCGGGACGCTATGAGGACGAAGAGATTTTCGCCGAGGCGGCACGGATCTTTCCGAACAGCCGGATCGCCGCCGACTTCGATCACATCGTGATCTAGCCGTCGCGACGAGACATCGCCAATCGCCGCCTCGTCCGGCTCTACAGACCGGCGGCAACACCGAGGCGGCCGATGCCGGGCAGCTTGACGGCGGGCCGGCGGATGTCGAGGCCGAGCACGGCGCCGAAGAAGTTGATCTCGAGGCCTTCGACCCAGCCGAGGGTCAGGCCGAGATAGCCGAAGAGCGAGGCATAGAAGCCGGTGCGCGAGGCGGTCAGCCCAATCCATTCCCCGGAATAGGGATAATCCTTGCCGATCGCGGTCGGCGGCAGAACCGCGCGAAGTTCCGGCACGGCATCAAGCGCGGCTTGAACGAAGGTATTTGAATTCGGTCCCGGCCAGGCGCTGTAGTCGCCGTAGGTTCGAAACTTGTAGGTCTCGATCACAGTCCGAATCCTGGGAATGAGGAGCTCGGCCCGTGGCCCATCTACGGCGACGACGGTTTCCGGCAGGGCGCCAAACCACCTTCCATCGGGAGCGAAGCCGTTGCTCCGGATCGGCTCACCCCACGCGGTGTAGTCGTATCGGCTGTAGCTGGTCGCACCCTTTTCCTTGACGACGATCCACGTGTGGACGGCGAAGATGCTTCGCCACCGGACCGTTCGCGCCGCATAAACCCGGATCAGGGCATCGGGATGGGAAGAAGCCGGCGGCAGCAGGCCTGCGCTGGAACGGTCAGCCGTCTGCCAATTGCCGCGGCCATCTCCAAGCCAATAGTACCGCGCGGCCGATAGGCCGATCGGCACGAACAGGAGCAGGAAGAAAATGAGCACGGCTCTTCGCAAGGGGAGATCGGGTTTCGGAAGGAAGTCTCGAGGATATAGGTCGCGAAAGCTTTTTCACAATGATCTTCGAATGCAGATCGTCAGCTGTGAGGTCGCACGGGACACGTCCGCGAAGAGATCGCTCAGCTCGTCAATCCCGACTTGATCGCGAGATCCTGTACCTGGCTGGTCAGCTCCATCAACCGCGGCAGCGCCTGGTCGCGGAAGGTCGCCATGTCCATGCGCATGGCATCGACCGTGATGCTCAATCCCCCGATCACGAGGCCCTGGGCGTCGAAGATCGGCGTTGCCAGCGTGCGCAGGCCGTAGGCGTTCTCGCCGTCGGAGACGGCGTGGCCTTTCTTCTTCACCTGATCGAGCCGGGCGAGCAGGGCATCGAGATCGGTCAGCGTCCGTTCCGACAGTTTGACCCGAGGGCGCGATTCCAGTCGCTCGATCTGCTCGTCCCGCGCCAGATGCGCCAGCATGACATGACCGAGTGCGGCGCTATAGGCGGGAATGCGCGTGCCCGGCCGGCGATCCATCTTGTGGCGGTCGAGGCCCGCGCCGACGCGCGCGAGATAGACCACGTCACCGCCGTCGAGGATGCCGAGCGAAGCCGCATCGCCGACATCGGGCACGAGATC
Source organism: Bradyrhizobium shewense (assembly GCF_900094605.1). Taxonomy (GTDB): domain Bacteria; phylum Pseudomonadota; class Alphaproteobacteria; order Rhizobiales; family Xanthobacteraceae; genus Bradyrhizobium; species Bradyrhizobium shewense. The sequence continues at coordinate 138,325 of NZ_FMAI01000002.1, forward strand.
TCGCAGCAACGGCTCGACCATCGGCCTCAGCGATCCGTGCGACAGCACGGTGTAGCCGAGATCGAGGCAGGCAACGCCGAGGCGGAACCGGCGGCTCTGCGGCACCGCCTGGAGATAGTCGAGCTCGGTCAGGGTCTGGATCAGCCGGAACGCCGTTCCGCGATCGAGATCGGCCCGTGCGGCAATCTCACTCAGGGTGAGCTCGAAGGCTTCGCTGCTGAAGCTCTTGAGCACGGCAAAGGCCTTGCCGACGGACGCGACGTGATTCTTAGGGTTTTTCGGGGGCGATTCCGATTTGCGCTTCGTGGCCTTCTTTTCGACCTTGGCCATGCCCGAATGCCTTGCCATGACAGCCACCGCCCTTGACGCGGCGGCAAGCTGATTTTACGACTGGTCAAGCCAATAACAAATGTTCGCAATCCGAACAACTGATTTGACGATCGGAGGAAGTTTGTCGACACCATCGCTGCACCCTCATGGCGTGTTTTCCGCCGCGCTGACTCCGCTTGACGCCGAGCTCGCCCCCGATCATGCGCGCTTCATCGCGCATTGCCGCTATCTCCTCGATGAGGGCTGCGACGGCATCGCGCTGCTTGGCACGACGGGCGAGGCGAACTCCTTCTCCGCGGCGGAGCGCATGGCGCTGCTCGAGGCGGTGGTGGCTGCCGGCATCGCGCCGCAACGTCTTCTGCCGGGCACCGGCGTTGCCGCGCTCAGCGAGACCATCGCCCTGACGCGCCACGCGCTTTCAGTCGGCGTCGACACCGTCGTGATGCTGCCGCCGTTTTATTATAAGGGTGTCACGGACGACGGCGTTTACGCGTCCTACAGCGAGATCGTGCAGCGCATTGGCGATGCCAAGCTCAAGGTCGTGCTCTATCACATCCCGCAGATGTCGGCGCAGCCGATCTCACATGCCCTGATCGAGCGGCTGCGAACGGCTTATCCGGCAACGTTCGTGGGTATCAAGGATTCCTCCGGCGACTTCGCGAACATGACCGCGATGGTCGAGCGCTTCCCCGGCTTTTCGGTCCTGGTCGGAGCCGATCCACTGCTGCTGCCGCTGCTGCGCAAGGGCGGCGCCGGCTGCATCACGGCGACCTCCAATCTGGTCGCGCGGGACCTTGCCTATGTCTACAAGCATTTTCGCGATAGCGACGACGACGCGGCGCTCAAGACGGCGCAGGCGCGCATCGTGAAAGCGCGCGAACTGGTCTCGCGCTTCGCGCAGATGGCCTCGCTGAAGACATTGGTGGCAGAGCGCACTGGCCACGCCGGATGGCAGCGCCTGCGGCCGCCGCTGGAGTCCTTGCCGCCAGAGCAGGTGAAAGAGCTGCTCGCGAATGCTGCGGCATTCGCAGCCGCTTTGTAGGCGGCGCGACGACGAGGCGATCCGATGTCAGACTCCTTCCAGGACGCGCTCTCCGGGCTTGCCGCGATCGTCGGCGACAAGCAAATCATCGCTTCCGGGTCAGACCAGGAGCCTTATGTGGTGGACTGGCGCGGGCGTTATCACGGCCGCGCGGTTGCGGTGGTGAAGCCCGGCTCCACCGCCGAGGTCGCCGCCGTCGTCAAATTCTGTGCGGCACGGCAGCTCGCGATCGTGCCGCAGGGCGGCAACACCGGCATGTGCGGGGCGGCAACGCCGGACGATCGGGCCGGCAATGTGGTGATCCGGCTCGACCGGATGCGGGCCGTGCGTGACGTCAGCCCGCTCGCCAACACGATCACGGTCGAGGCCGGCTGCATCCTCGCTGAGGTGCAAAACGCGGCGCGCGACGTCGATCGCTATTTTCCCTTGAGTCTCGGCGCCGAAGGCTCCTGCCAGATCGGCGGCAACATCTCGACCAATGCGGGGGGCACGGCGGTGCTGCGCTATGGCCCGACGCGCGATCTCGTGCTCGGGCTGGAGGTCGTGCTGCCCGACGGGCGAATCTTCAACGGCCTGCGCGCACTGCGCAAGGACAATACCGGCTACGCGCTCAAGCAGCTGTTCATCGGGGCGGAGGGGACGCTCGGCATCGTCACCGCGGCGGTGTTGAAGCTGTTCGCGCTGCCGCGCAGCTCGGCGCTGGCGCTGCTGAAATTGCAGGGCGTGGAGCAGGCGCTCGAGATCATGCAGCGCCTGCGCGGCGCGGTCGGCGACCGGCTCGGCAGCCTCGAGATCATGTCGCGCGCGCAGATCGAGGCGATCGCAGAGACCGTGCCACATGTCACGATCCCCTTCGAGCTGACGACGCCGTGGTATCTGATCGTCGAATTGACCGACACGCTCGCCGGCGTCGACCTCGATGAGCCGCTCGCCACGGTGCTGGCGGATGCGATGGAGGTCCACCTTGCCGAAGACGTGATCCTGGCCTCCAACCTCGCGCAGGCGAAGGCGATCTGGGCTGTCCGGCACAGCGTGTCCGAAGGTAACAAGCGCAGCGGCTATGTCGTCTCGCACGACAGTGTCGTTCCACTTGAGCGTCAGGCCGCCTTTGTCGCCAATGTCGAGACCCGGATCAACGCCGCGGTACCGCACGCGCGGGTCGTGATGCATGGCCACATCGGCGACGGCAACATCCACGTCATTGCCTTGATCGACCGCGCGCGTTGCCAGGACCCGGCGGCGACGGCTGCGCTTGTGGCCGAGATCAACGAGATTGTCGACGACGAGACGGCGGCGCAGGGCGGAGCGATCAGTGCCGAGCACGGCATCGGCATCACCAATCGTGGCCGGCTTGCCCGTGTTGCCGATCCTCTCGACATCGAGCTGATGCGCGATATCAAGAAATTGCTCGATCCGAAGGGCTTGATGAATCCCGGCAAGATCTTTGGTGCGGGAGCGGCATAAGCATGACGAGGGTCCGCCTGCTTGCCGACGATCTCACCGGTGCGCTCGACACCGCGGCGGAGTTCGTCGGCCTGTGCGGACCGTTCGATGTCGTCTGGTCGGACGCGTTTGCGCCGCTGGGCTCCGGAAGCCTGGCGATCGATAGCGGCACCCGCGAGCGGTCAAAGGCCGAGAGCGTCGAAATCGTCGCGCGACTGGCGCCGCAGCTTCAGGGCGGGACGATCGCCTACAAGAAGGTCGATAGCCTCCTTCGGGGCGCGTGGGCGGCCGAGCTTGGCGCCTGCCTGCGCTGCGGCCATTGGGCCTCCTGCGTGGTCGCGCCGGCGTTCGATTATCAGGGACGTCGCACCGTCGGTGGCCAACAATTCGCCCGCACCGTGCATGGCGATTGGCACAGGGTCGGCGACAATTTGCTGGATCAATTGCGGCAAGACGGCATCGAGGCCCGACAGGGCACGCCCGACACGCTCGCGCAAGGCGGCGTTCAGGTGTTCGATGCCGAGAGCGACCTCGACCTCGGTCGCGTCGTCGAAATGGCGCGGCGCATGCCGGGGCCCGTGTTGTGGTGTGGCAGCGGCGGACTGGCCGGTGCGCTTGCCCGTGGTCAAGGCTCCGCTGCGTCCTCGCAACTGAAGCGGCCGGTGCTGGGGCTGTTTGGCTCCAACCAGGCCGCCACCGCATCCCAGCTGGCGGCATGTGGTAACGCCACCATTGCGCTGGCCGAGGGGGAGGGCGACGCGGGCGTTCGGCGCAAGCTGGCCGACGAGGGTGTGGCGCTGGTGAAATTCGCCCTCGCCGACGGCTTGGTGCGAGCCGAGGCGGCGCGGCGGATCGCGCACGAGATGGCGGGGCTGATCGCGGCACTCGAACCGCCGGGCACGCTGGTTGTTGCTGGTGGGGAAACACTGAAGGCCGCATGCGTTGCCCTTGGCGCGCATGCGCTCGAGGTGACAGGACGGATCGTGCCGGGATTGCCGCGCTCGATCTTGCAAGGCGGCAGTTGGGCCGGCGTCGATGTCATCTCGAAGTCCGGCGCATTCGGCCCCAGCGAGCTGTGGCGCGACCTGCTTCGGGATAATCATTTGCTTAGCAAGGGGAGTCCGACATGACCTCTCGTCATCTAGCCATCACCATGGGCGATCCCGCCGGGATCGGGCCGGAGATCATCGTCAAGGCCTGCGTCGGGCTGAAGGACCGGATCGCGAAAGGCGATCTGAGGATCCTGATCATCGGCAGCGGCGCGGCGCTCGATGGTGCGAAAGCCGCGCTTGGTGCCGGCATTGCGATTCCCGAAGTGCGCGCCGAGGATCGCGACTGGCCGAATCTCTGCTTCCTCCAGGCCGACATCGAGGGCGACCCGATCAAGCCCGGCGTGCTCAGCGCCGATGGCGGCCGCTTTGCCTACAAGGCGATCGAGCATGGCGTGCGCCTGACGCAGGCGGGCCGGACCGCGGCGATCGTCACGGCGCCGCTCAACAAGGAGGCGCTCAACAAGGCCGGCTATCACTTTCCCGGCCACACTGAGATGCTGGCGCATCTCACCGGCGTGCGCGGCTCGGTGATGCTGCTCGCCCATGGCAACATGCGCGTCAGCCATGTCTCGACCCATGTGGCGCTCGAGGACGTGCCGAAGCGTCTGACGCCGGAGCGGCTGCGCATGGTCATCGACCTCACCAACGAGGCCCTGCTGCGGCTCGGCATTGCCAAGCCGAAGATCGCGGTTGCCGCGCTCAATCCACACGCCGGCGAGGGCGGCCTGTTCGGCCGGCAGGACATCGACGTGTCCGCGCCGACGATTGCAAAAGCCGTCGCCGACGGTCTCGACGTCGTCGGGCCCGTGCCCGGCGATACCATCTTCGTCAAGCTGCGCGCCGGCCAGTACGACGCCGCGGTCGCGATGTATCACGACCAGGGCCACATCCCCGTCAAGCTGCTCGGCTTCCAGGTCGATCCCGCGACCGGCCGCTGGCAGGAATTGTCCGGCGTCAACATCACGCTGGGCCTGCCGATCATCCGCACCTCCGTCGACCACGGCACCGCCTTCGACATTGCGGGCAAGGGCATCGCCAACGAGCACAGCCTGATCGAGGCCATCGACTATGCCGAGCGGCTCGCCGGTGGCGCTTCCCCCGTATCCAAGTGACGAGATCGACTGCACGATGACCAACGCCTTCACGCCCATCGAAATCCAGCGTCCCACCATCCTCGAGTTCGGCAACGGCACGGTCGGCGCGGCAGCGCGCTTCGCCGAGCGGATCGGTGCCAGGCGGCCGCTGGTGATCTCTGATCCGTTCAACGCACGCCGCCTCGACATGCTGGCGCTGCCGGGTGCGGTGAAGGTGTTCGGTGAGGTCAAGCCCGAGCCGGACCTGCCCAATCTCGAGAAAGCCGTGACGATGGCGAAGGACGTCAAGCCCGACCTCGTCGTCGGCTTCGGCGGCGGCAGCGCGATGGATCTCGCCAAGCTGGTCGCGGTGATGTGCACGAGCGACGTGCCCTTTGCCGACATCGTCGGGCCGGAGAAGGTGGCCGGCCGCAGCGTCGCGCTGATGCAGATTCCGACGACGTCGGGCACCGGCAGCGAGGCTGGCACCCGCGCGCTCGTGACCGATCCCGTCAGCCAGAACAAGCAGGCAGTGCAGAGCCGCTTCATGCTGGCCGACATCGCCATCGTCGATCCGGATCTGACGATGACGGTGCCGAAGGAGGTCACTGCGGCAACCGGAGTCGATGCGCTGGCGCATTGCGTCGAGGCCTATACCAGCCGCAAGGCGCATCCGACGATCGACCTCTATGCGCTCGAAGGCGCGCGGCTGGTCGGACGTTATCTCAAGCGCGCGGTGGCCGATGGTGGCGATCGCGAGGCGCGCGCGGGTCTGTCGCTGGCCTCGCTCTATGGCGGCTATTGCCTGGGACCGGTGAACACGACCGCCGGCCACGCGGTGGCGTATCCGCTCGGCACGCGTCACCATGTGGCGCATGGCCTCGCCTGTGCGGTGATCATCCCGCACACGCTGGCCTTCAACATGCCGGCGGTTGAAGCGAAGACGATCGCGGTGCTCCAGGCACTCGGACTGCCGGAGAAGGCCGATCCAAAGCTCGCTTTCGACGCCACCTACGGGTTCTGCAAGAACCTCGGCATCGAGATGCGGCTGTCCGCGCTCGGCGTGCCCCGGGACGACCTCGGCGTGATGGCCGACGAGGCGCACGCCATTCGCCGCCTGCTCGACAACAATCCGCGCGACCTCGGCCGGGATGCGATCCTGAACATGTACGAGGTCGCGTTCTAACCGTCTCCGCCGCTCGCGCGCGGCAACCAATCAACAACACGGAAAACAGAGGAAACTTCTATGAGATCGATGTGGCTTGTTCTTGCCTCAGCCTTGGTGCTGGCGGCCTCACCCGCAAAGGCGCAGGACGGCTATCCGTCCAAGCAGGTGACGGTGGTCGTTCCCTTCGCCGCCGGCGGCACCGCGGACATCTTCGCGCGCATGGTCTCCAACCATTTGCAGGCGAAGTTCGGCAAGCCCTTCGTGGTCGAGAATGTCGGTGGTGCCGGCTCGATCCTCGGCGTGACGCGGGTGGCGAAATCGGCGCCGGATGGCATCACGCTCGGCCTTGCCAGCACCTCCGCGCTTGCGATCAACCCGTCGCTCTACGGGCCGAAGCTCAGCTACCAGCCGGACAAGGACCTGGTGCCGGTCGCCCAGATCAGCGTCGTGCCCAACGTCCTCGTCGTCAATCCCAACAAGATCAAGGCGCGTACCGTGCCGGAGCTGATTGCCTATCTGAAGGCGAATCCGGACAAGGTCTCGTTCGGCTCGGCCGGTGTCGGCACCTCGCAGCATCTTGCCAGCGAGCTGTTCCAGCAGATGACCGGCACCAAGATGGTGCACGTGCCCTACAAGGGCTCCAGCCAGATGCTGACGGACCTGCTCAGCGGCCAGATCGATCTCGCCTTCGACAACGTTCCGCTGCTGCTGCCGCAGGTGAAGACCGGCCAGCTCGCGCTGCTCGCGACGGCAACGCCGAAGCGCGCCGCCTTCGATCCCGAAGCTCCGGCCGTTGCCGAATTCCTGCCCGGCTTCGAGGCCGTGGCCTGGCACGGTTTCATTGTGCCCGCGGGCACGCCCAAGCCGATCGTCGAAAAGCTCTCGGTCGAGATCCGCGCCTTCATGCAGCAACCGGAGACGGTGCAGAAGATGGCCGAGCTCGGTGCCACCGCGGTCGCCGTGGATTCCGAACCGTTCGCGGCCTACATCAACGCTGAGACGGCGCGCTGGAAGAAGGTGATCGAGGCCGCCAACATCGAGCTGGAGTAGGGCGGCACGCGATGAGATAAGCCGGCCGCCGCATGCCGAGAGCGGCGGCCGCTTGTTCAGTGCCGGTCGCCGGTTTAAGTTCGCATCAGCCAACGGGTGCGGGGCTGATGGGGACTGTTCGTTTTCTGCTGGCGGCGATCGTCGTTGGATTTCATTGCCAATTTGGCGTCATTCACCAGACAATCGGAGGCCTGGCCGCTGTAGAAGTCTTCTACATCATCAGTGGATTCTACATGGCCGCCGCCTATGAGCGGCACTATCCGGGACGGCCGGCTGCATTCTTCGCCAGCCGCTTCGCGAGGCTTTATCCGTTCTACCTCGCTGTCCTGGCAGCTACGTTCGCGCTACATCTGTGGAACCCGGCGAACGAGAGCGGCATCTTCAATTCCCTCAGAACGGATGAGCGGCCCTATGTAATCAACCTGTCGCTGCTCGGTCTCGATCTCTATTCGGCCATGCACAGCACCACGTATCTCCTGGTTCCGCAGGCATGGTCGATCAGCGCGGAGATCGTCTTCTACGCGCTGCTGCCTGCCTTGCTTCTCCTCAACAGAAAATGGCTCGCCGGGTTGGTGGCCGCTGCCTTCGCGATCAAGATGACCATTCTGCACGTCTACGAATGGAAATGGGCTTACTTCCCGTTTTACAGCCAGATCGGCTATTTCGGCACCGGCGTTGTGCTCTTCTCGTTGCGAGATCGCCTGACATGGTCGACGCGTGCGGGCTACTGGCTCGCGGCTCTGTACTGCCTCTATCTCCTCGGCGACGTCTATGCCGACGTCGACTATCACGGGGGCATCGTTCAGGGCGTACCGCTGGTTATCGCAACCTGCATCGTGATTCCGACGCTCTTCTCAAGGATCAACGGACCGCTGTCGACCGCATTGGGCGACGCCTCCTATGGAGTCTATCTCTCGCATTTTCTCTTCATCCAGATCGCGATCAATCTGCAGTTCTTTGATCCGATCACGCTGACCAATCCGCACATTGTGAGCCATGGGCGAATTCTGTTTCAGACCTTGGGCATCCTGCTCGCATCCACGGTCATTGCGCTCGCCTTCGAGTTCACGGTCCAGCGATGGATTGATCGGGCGCGCCGATCGCTGTTCTACAACCGCAAAGGGCCGCACGATTCCTTCGGGGAGGCTTGAGACAGTCCGTCCTGTCGGTGCGAACGCAGCCAGAACAAGCCGACGATGTTCACAGAAGGGCTGGACCGCGAAGGTCAGCGCGGCTATATGAGCGGCCTGCGAGCCGCTGATTTGCAAAAATTTCAGCCCGCCCTCGCAGAACTTCCGAAGAAAGTTTAGCGATTTCAAGCGCTTCGGTGGGGAATGGTGTAACGGTAGCACAACAGACTCTGACTCTGTTTGTCTTGGTTCGAATCCAGGTTCCCCAGCCAGTTCAGGCACGCCCAAAGGTCCAGATCTCGAGGTCCCTCGGTGACAGTGACGGTCCATGGGCCGCGCCGCCGGTCGCGACCGTTTGCCTCATCTGAAATCGTATTTCCCCGGTCGGATCGCCGTGCTCTGCATCGTCCTTGGGTCACACAACTCAAGGAGATCCCTGATGCCCTATGTCGATGGTTTCGTTCTGGCTGTGCCGAAGGACAAGATCGAGGCCTACAAGACGCTGTCGACGACCGCCTGCGCGCTGTGGATGGAGCACGGCGCGCTCGATTATGTCGAATGCGTCGCTGACGATGTCCCCTATGGCGAGCTCACCTCGTTTCCGCGCGCGGTGATGGCGAAGGAGGACGAGGTCGTGGTGTTTGCCTGGATCGTCTACCGCGACCGGGAGACCCGCGATGCCGTCAACAAGAAGGTGATGGAGGACCCGCGGCTGAAGATGGAGGGCATGCCGTTCGACGGCAAGCGCATGATCTATGGCGGCTTCACGACGCTGCTCCGGGCGAGCGACATCGTCGGCTGACGGGCGGGGGAGAAAGCCCATCTCGGAGGTGCGCGGTCGACTTCGGCCAGCAGCAGCAACAGGCAACCGGCGAGCCGCGCCTCCATCTCCTTCGACGACAGGGCCGGGATCGTTGAGGCGAGGCGGGTACGGACGGCGTGCTGATCTCGCACCCCCGTGTCGCATTACGAGGCGCCGTTCGAATTCGCCGGGCGGCTGCTGCGCGTCACCGTCACCATGCACAATGACCAGCGGCTCGACGACGATGCCGTGGGCAATGCGCAGATGGCGCGGCAGTAACGGGGAAGTGCGTTACTTGATCTTGTCGTAGGCGGAAGCGAAATCGCCCAGCGGCATCGGGATCGCGATCGTCTCCTTGGCCATGTTCTGGAAGGAGACCTTGAGCTGCTTGCCCGACCGTAACGCGGCAAGCAGGTCCGGTGCGATCGGCGCCGAGGCGTAGCAGCCGCGGTTCTCGCAGGTCTGGATCTGGAGGTCGACTGTCTTGCCCTCGTCGACCTGGAGCTTGGCGCCGATGGGAAGGTTGAGGCCGAGCGGCAATTGCAGCAGCGCCACCGGCGTGCGGGTGTCGGGCGCGATGCGGATGTTGATCAGGACGATGGTCTGGCCGGTCTTGGTCAGCACCGCGTTCTGCTCCATCGCACATTCGAGCGGCGCGTCACGGCTGGCGCTGGTGCAACGCACGATCCAGCCGGGCTGTTGCGCCGGCGCCCCGTCAGCCTGTGGCTGCGTCGGAGCCGGTGCCGGCTGTGCCGCAGGGGCGGGCGCGTTCTTCTTGGCGCCCTGCTGGGCATGCGCGGCGCCCAAGGGCAACAGGACAGCTGCGGCGAGGGCGACAAGTCTGGATTGCATGAGCATGGCGAAACCGCGTTGGCGTGAACCGGGGGCCTCGCTGTAGCGTCGCCGGAAGCACCGTGCAAGCCGCTACTCGGCAGCTTCCTTAACGGTGCCGTGCTCGACCGCCTCGCCGCCTTCGCCGTCACCCGAACGGCCCCAGCCCGAGAACCAGTTGTTGAGCTCGTCGAGATAGAGATAGACCACCGGCGTGGTGAACAGCGTCAGCGCCTGGCTGACGATCAGGCCGCCGACCATGGCGTAGCCGAGCGGCTGGCGGATCTCGGCGCCGGTGCCGTGACCGAGCATCAGCGGCACGCCGCCGAGCAGCGCGGCCATCGTCGTCATCATGATCGGGCGGAAGCGGAGCAGGGCGGCTTGGCGGATCGATTCCGCCGGCGTCTTGTGCTCGTCGCGCTCGGCGGCGATGGCGAAGTCGACCATCATGATGCCGTTCTTCTTCACGATGCCGATCAGGAGAATGATTCCGATCAAGGCAATGAGGCTGAAGTCGAAGCCGGCCGCCATCAGGATCGCGAGCGCGCCGACGCCGGCCGACGGCAGCGTCGACAGAATCGTGATCGGATGGATGTAGCTCTCGTAGAGAATGCCGAGGATCAGGTAGACCACGACGAGCGCGGCGAGGATCAGCAGCGGCACGGTGCCGAGCGATTGCTGGAACGCTTGCGCCGTGCCCTGGAAGCTCGAGTTCAGCGTCGGCGGCGCGCCGAGCTCGGCCATCGCCTTCTGCACGGCTTCCGTCGCCTGGCCGAGCGCGACGCCCTGGCCGAGGTTGAAGCTGATGGTGATCGCCGGGAACTGGCCCTGGTGGCTGATCGAAAGCGGACGGACCGGATCGGTGGTCCAGGTCGCGAAGGTCGATAGCGGGACCTGATCGCCCGTCAGCGGTGACTTCAGATAGAGCTTGTTCAGGCTGTCGAGATTGCCCTGCATCTCCGGCAGGATCTCCAGGATCACCTTGTAGGTGTTGAGCTGGGTGAAATACTGCGTGACCTGCCGCTGTCCGAAGGCGTCATACAGCGTGTCGTCGATCAGCTGCGGCTGGATGCCATACCGCGCGGCGGTGTCGCGGTTGATCTTGAGCTGAACCGTGGTGCCCTGGGTCTGCTGGTCGGTCGCGACGTCGCGCAGCTCCGGCAGCGTCTGCATCTTGGCGAGGATTTTCGGCGCCCACTCGTTGAGCTCGGCGAGATCGGCGTCCTGCAGCGTGAATTCGAACTGCGTTCGCGTCGGTCGTCCGCCGAGCCGCACGTCCTGGGCTGCCTGCATGTAGACGCGGGCGCCCTCGACCTTGTCGAACTGGGGACGCAGTCGCGCGATGATCTGCTGAGCCGAGGCATCGCGCTTGTCGCGAGCCTTCAGCGTGATGAATATGTTGCCGTTGTTGCCGGCGCGGCCGCTGCCGCCGATCGACATGGCGACGCTGGCAACATCGGGATCGGCGAGGATGATCTTGCCGAGCTGTTCCTGACGCCGGGTCATCTCCTTGAACGAAATGTCCTGCGAGGCTTCCGAAGTCGCCGTGATCAGGCCGACATCCTGCTGCGGGAAGAAGCCTTTCGGGATCAGCACGAACAAATAGATCGACAGGCCGAGCGTGGCGAAAAAGATCGCGAGCGTGGTCCGGCGCCAGGCCAGGGCGTGATCGAGAACGTATTCGTAGCCGCGCAGCATCGTGTCGAAGGCGCGCTCGCTCCATTGATAGAAGCGGCCGTGGCGCACCTCGCCATGGGCGCGCAGGAAGCGCGAGGCCATCATCGGCGTCAGGGTCAGCGACACGAACATCGAGACGAAGATGGTCATCGCCAGCACGACGGCGAATTCGCGGAACAGGCGCCCGATGATGCCGCCCATCAAGAGCAGCGGGATCAGCACTGCGACCAGCGAGATGCTGATCGACACGATGGTGAAGCCGATTTCCTTCGAGCCGCGGAAGGCGGCCGCCATCGGCGATTCGCCTTCCTCGATGTAGCGCGTGATGTTCTCGAGCATCACGATGGCATCGTCGACGACGAATCCGACCGCGATGGTGAGCGCCATCAGCGATAGATTGTCGAGGGAATAGCCGACGACCCACATCAGCGCGCAGGCGCCGAGCAGCGCCAGCGGAACCGTGATGGCGGGAATGACGGTGGCCCAGAAGCTGCGCAGGAAGATGAAGATGACCATGACCACGAGCGCGATGGTCAGCAGCAACGTGAACTGGACGTCCTCGACCGCGGCGCGGATGGTCGTGGTACGGTCGCTGATGAGCTCGATCTTGATGGCGGGCGGGATCGCCGCCACGAGGCGGGGCAGGGTCGCCTTGATCCGATCGACGGTCTCGATGACGTTGGCGCCCGGCTGCTTGAATATCACCAGGAACACGCCGCGCTTGCCGTTGGCCCAGGCCGCCTGCTTGGCGTCTTCAGCGGCGCTGACCGCCTGGCCGATGTCGCGGATTCGCAACGGAGCGCCGTTGCGATAGGCGATGATGACGTCGTTCCAGTCCTTCGCGTGCGTGAGCTGGTCGTTGGCGTAGATCGTGTAGGCGCGCTTCTCGCCGTCGATATTGCCCTTCGGGCTATCGACCGTGGTGATCGCGATCTGGCTGCGTACGTCCTCCATCGACAGGCCCTTGGCGACTAGCTTCGCCGGATCGACCTGGACGCGGATGGAGGGTTTCTGCTGGCCGCCGATGAAGACCTGGGCGACGCCGGAGAGCTGGCTGATCTGCTGGGCGAGCTGGGCGTCGACCGCGTCGCTGACGCTGGTCAGAGGCAACGTCTCCGATGTCGCAGACAGCAGCAGGATCGGCGCATCAGCCGGGTTGACCTTGCGGTACGTCGGCGGCGACGGCAGGTTCTTCGGCAGCTGGCCGCTGGCGGCGTTGATGGCACCCTGCACGTCATTGGCAGCGCCATCGATGCTGCGGTTGAGATCGAACTGGATGGTGATCGACGCGGTGCCGAGATAGCTCGTCGAGGTCATCTGGGCGATGCCGGGAATCTGCGCAAACTGCCGCTCCAGCGGCTGCGCCACCGACGAAGCCATCGTCTCGGGGCTGCCGCCCGGCAAATTGGCGGTGATCTGGATGGTCGGGAAGTCGACCTGCGGCAGCGGTGCGACCGGGAGCAGGGGATAGGCGACGAGACCGACGAAGAGGATGCCGGCCATCAGCAGCGAGGTGCCGATGGGATAACGGATGAAAGGTGCCGAAATCCCGCCCTCGGTCATTCCTGTCGTACCTTGTTCTGGGCCGGGTTCGAACTCGCCACCGTCGTCGAGACGAGGCTTCCGGGCTGCACCTTGAACTGGCCGCCGGTGATCACCTGCTGACCGGGACTGAGCCCCTCTTCGATGACCGAATGTCCATCGATGGCGTAGCTGACCTTGACCTTGTGCACCTCGGCCTTGTTGTCCTGATTGACGGTATAGGCGTAGAGGCCGTTGGTCGAATGCTGGACCGCGTCATCCGGAACCACGGTCGCATCCTTCAGCGTCCGCACCAGAAGCCGCGTCGAGACCGACTGGCCCGGCCACAGCGTGTGGTCCTTGTTGTCGAACACCGCCTTGAGCCGGATCGTTCCGCTGCTGGTGTCGACCTGATTGTTGATGACCGCAAGCTTGCCCTCGGCCAGCGTCTTCTTGCCGTCGGTGGTGAAGGCGATCACCTTGAGCGCGCCGCTCTTCTGGCCTTCGGTGATATAGGGCAGCTGGTCTTCCGGCGCGGTGAAGATCACGGAGATCGGCTCGACCTGCGAGATCGTGACGATGCCCGTCTGTGTCGAGGCGTTGACGATGTTGCCGATGTCGACCTGGCGCAGGCCGGCGACGCCGGTGATCGGCGCCTTGACCTGGGTGTAGTCGAGCTGGGTCTGGGCGTTGGCGATCGCGGCTTCGTCGGCGGCGATCTGGGCGGTGAGCTGGGCGACGGTCGAGCGCTGGGTGTCGACCCGCTGGGCGGTGGCGAATTCGCCGAGCTTCATGGCGCGCTGAAGTTCGAGATTGGCGTTGGCGAGACTAGCCTCGTCCTGCGCCTTCTTGGCCTTGGCCTGGTCGAGCGTGGCTTGATAGGGACGGGGGTCGATCGAGACCAGAAGCTCGCCCTGCTGGACGATCTGGCCTTCGCGGAAGGCGAGCTTGTCGATCTGGCCATCCACGCGGGTGCGGACTTGCACGGTGTTGAACCCCTGAACCGTGCCGAGACCGGTCAGATAGACCGGGAAATCGACCTTCTGAACCGGGGCAACGCTGACGGGGACGGCGGGCGGGCGGGGTGGACCCTTCTGGGCGGTCTGGGTTTTTCCAGCCTGGGGGGCGCCGAATTTCTGCCAACCATAGTAACCCGCAGAGGCCACGGCCGCGATGATCAGAATCCAGAGGATCGGCCGGGACTTTTTCATATCGTCTCGTGTCGGCTCTTGTGCCCTCAGCTACGAATTATGGGGCAATCGTAGGGTTCCATAGCGTTTGTATAATACACGCCAAGTTCCAGTGTAAACAGCACTATCAGTTGAGAATCCTAAACAATTGGAAAGCTTTGCACCGTCTGGGCAGTGGTCTGGCGCGGCGGTGTGCAGTGCTGCATTTTCCCGGCAGGCGCGATCGGCGAGCAAACCTCAAGCAGCACTCCCGACGGTGTGCTCGGGCCGAATGGTGCGGGCCGAGCCGCCAGTCGTTATCGGTAACAAGAATGGTTCTAAGTCGGGCGGAAGCCGTTTCGGTTGTCAGGAATTTCGGCATCGTCCATATCGGCGCCGCCACAAAGGGAGCGCAGGATGGACGAGCTGAACGGCAAGCTGATCGCGTGCCAGATTCTGATCACGGGATTGATCGCGCGTGTCGCCAATGAGCAGCGCGATCCCTTGCGCTTCCTCACCGACTTCCGGGACGAGATCAAAGCCGTCGTGAACGGCGTCAACATCGCCGGCATGGACAGCACCGATCGCGTGCGCGCTGTTGCGCTGAAAACCGTCGACGAATTGTTTTCGCTGATGAAGCCGCCGAGCAGCGATTGATGCTGTGAGCGAGACCGCCGATTGCTCAGCATCGGCGCGTTGTCTTTTAGAACGAGTCCAATATCAGTTTAGAACGATTTCAAACTGTAGTTTAGAATTGTTTTGAACTGGACTGATTCAAGGGTTCTTGCGAGGCGCTCGCATTGACCCGCTATTTTGCGGCCGATACCAACAACCCACCGTTCGTCGAAGTGAATGAGCGAACAGGAAGATGGGGCGTTTGGTAATGGGGCAGGTGGTCGCACCGAAGTCGTTGCGTTCGGTCGCAGCATTCGGTCTGGTGGATGAAAAGTTCGCAGGCGTTTCCGGCAAGAAGGTCTCGGCAGTTGCGAGCTTGATCGCGGTGGCGTCGGTGTCGAGTGGCGCGCAGGCGCAGCAGTCGAACCTGCCGCCGGTGACGGTCGATGCTCCCGTCGAACGTCCGCGTCCAACGTCGTCGAAGCCCTCGCCGGAGCAAGTCCGCGCCCGCAATGCGATTCGCCGCGCCGCGCAGCGCGAGCAGGCGGCACAGCAGACGGCGCCGACCACGCCGTCAGGCGCTCCCGACGGCAATCCCTATGCCGATCCGGCCGCGCCCTACAAGGTCGACCACGTCCAGGCCAGCGGCAAGTTTCCCGAGAAGATGCTGAACACGCCCAAGTCGATCACGGTGCTCAGCAAGGAAGTGCTCGAGGACAAGAACGCGACGACGCTGAAGGAGATCGGGCGCTCGACCGCGGGCGTGACGTTGGGCTCGGGCGAGGGCGGCAACGCGTTCGGCGACCGTTTCTTCATCCGCGGCTTCGATGCGCGCAACGACGTGTTCATCGACGGCATCCGCGATCCCGCCGTTTCCATCCGCGAGAACTTCTTCACTGAACAGATCGAGATTCTGCGCGGACCGGCATCCTCCTACGCGGGACGCGGCACTGCAGGCGGTGCCATCAATATCGTCACCAAGCAGGCTGGCGACGTCAACTTCAAGCGCATGGACTCCGAGTTCGGTACCGACATGACCAAGCGCGTCACGCTCGACGTCAACCAGGTCATCGATCCGACCTTCTCGGTGCGCACCGGGGGCCTATTCCAGGATGCCAACGTCGCCGGCCGCGATTATGTGACAGACAATCGCTGGGGCACCTTCATTTCAACCAAGTACACCCCGACCAACGACATCAAGATCACCACGAACTACGTCCACACCGACCTCAGCGGTCTGCCGGATTTCGGCGTGCCCTATTACAGGCAGGGCAATGTGCCGGTGACCTCGGCCGGCATTCCGCGCGGCAACTGGTACGGCTTCCTCAACCGCGACTTCCAGACTGCGCGGCAGGATTTCGGCACCGGCACGATCGAGTACAAGGTCAACGAAGCCATCACCCTGACCAGCAAGGTGCGCGGCGAGCATTCCGTGCTCAACTATATCGGCACGCTGCCGCAGAACCCGATTACGACCAGCCCCAATCCGATGCTCTGGACCACGACGGCGAGCGCGCAGAGCCGGTACCAGAACGTGGACGTGTGGACCAATCAGAACGAGGCTACGTTCAAGCTCGACACCGGCGGGGTCAAGCACACCGCGGTGTTCGGCGTCGAATATTCGAACGAGAACATCTCGATCGACCGCTACGCAGGCCTCGCGTCGGAGCTGGCCGGAAGTCCCTTCACGAGCACCGGAGCCGTGACGGGGGTCAATCTCTACTCCCCGCAATATACCAACATTCCCTTCGGCATTCCGGGGCTGGTCGGAAATCCGACGCGCTATGGCGTCAACACCAGCAGCGTGTATGTCATGGACACCGCGAACTGGCAGGACACGATCATCCTCAACGGCGGTGTGCGCTACGACGGCTACAGCCAGAGCGCGTCGACGAACTCGGCCTACCTCAAGCAGAACAACGATCTCGTCAATTACAACGTTGGCGCGGTCTACAAGCCGATGTCGATCGGCAGCGTCTATGCAGCCTACGCGACCTCTGCCAATCCGTTCGGCTCGGAGCTTGATGCGACCGCCACCGACTACGGCGGCGTTCCAGCCAACTCGACCATCCTGCTCGGACCCGAGCGCAACAAGGCGATCGAGGTCGGTACCAAATGGGAGCTTGCTGATCGCCATCTGCTGGTGACCGGCGCGCTGTTCCAGACCACCAAGGACAACGCGCGCGAGACCGTCAGCGGCCTGCTTACCTCGGGCGCTGCCTACAGGATCCAGGGCATCGACATCGAAGCCGAGGGTAAGATCACCGATCGCTGGAGCATCTTCGGCGGCCTGGTGCTGATGCAGTCCAAGGTCACACAGAGCGGCGTTGCCTCGAACATTGGCCTGCAGCTTGCCAACATCGCGCACCAGTCGTTCAGCATGCTGACCAAATACAAGTTCGACGATGGCTGGGAGCTTGGCGGACAGGCGGTGTATCGCTCGAAGGTCTATGGCGGCACGTTCGCGGCCAACACCAACGAGTTGCCGAGCTATTGGCGCTTCGATGCGTTCGTCGAGAAGAAGATCGACAAGAACTGGACCATGAAGTTCTACGCCCAGAACCTGACCAACAAGCTGTATTACGACTCGTTCTATCGCAGCGCCGTGCCGTTCGTCGCAGTCGCGCCGGGCAGGGCGTTCTACCTCGTGACGACGGCGAAGTTCTGATCATGTTGACGTGTCTGCCTGGCGTCCTGAGCAAAGATGATGTGGCGGATTTCCGCCGCATCATGGACGCCAGCGCATGGGAGGACGGCCGGTCCACCGCCGGCGCGCAATCGGCGATGGTCAAGCGCAACGAGCAATTGCCGCCCGATAGCGAAGTCGCGCGAAAACTCGGCAACCGCATCATCTCGGCGCTGACATCGAACCCGCGCTTCATCGCGGCGGCAATTCCGCTCCAGATCTTCCCGCCGCTGTTCAACCGCTATGCGGCGGATAGCGGCCACCATTTCGGCCTGCATGTCGACAATGCGATCCGCGGCGACCGTCTGACCGGCCTTCGCATCCGCACGGACCTTTCGGTGACGCTGTTCCTCGCCGAGCCGGAAGAGTACGACGGTGGCGAACTTGTGATCGAGGACACTTACGGCTCGCACGAAGTCAAGTTGCCAGCCGGCGACTGCGTGCTCTATCCCTCGACCAGCCTCCACCTCGTCACGCCGGTGACGAGGGGAACACGGGTTGCGTCTTTCTTCTGGCTTCAGAGCATGATACGGGACGATCAAGCCCGGAGCATGATCTTCGACCTCGACACCGCGATTCAGGCGCTGGTGGACCGGCTCGGGCGTGACGATCCCGAAACGGTCAAATTGACGGGTATCTATCACAACCTCATTCGCTACTGGGCCGAAGTATGAAGACCATGACCTTCCAAGCAAGCCTTGCCGCAGCTTTGATGCTGACGGCCGCCTGGCTCGCATCCCCCGTTTCGGCCCAGACGCAACCCCCCTCGACACCGGCGCAGTCGACGGCTCAGCCGGCCCCGGTCGCTCCGGCGGCGCCCGCGGGCACCACGCCTGCGGTCCCGGCGCCTTCGGCTTCGACGGCAGCCACCCCGGTTGCTCCGACGGCGCCCTCAGCGGCCGCCGTTTCGACCACCGCCAAGCCTGATGCGTCGGCTGGCATCGCGCCGGCGATGAAGGAATTGTCGCCCTGGGTGATGTTCATGTCGGCGGACGTCATCGTGAAGGCGGTGATGATCGGGCTCGCCTTCGCGTCGCTGATGACCTGGACCGTCTTCATCGCCAAGTCGATCGAGCTGTCGGTCGCATCCTCCAAGCTTCGTTCGGCGCTGAAGAAGGTTGCGGAGACGCGCTCCCTCGCCGAAGCGCAGATGGCGCTCGGAGCCAAGGAGGGCATCCTGCCGTCGTTCCTGACTGCGGCCCTGCGCGAGGCGCGGATGTCGGCCGGCCTGTCCAGCGACGCGGGCATCAAGGAGCGCGCCGCCTCCAGCTTTTCCGAGATCGTGCGCGCCGAGGCGCGGCGCATCCGCATCGGCATGGGCGTGCTCGCGACCATCGGCTCGACCTCGCCCTTCGTCGGCCTGTTCGGCACGGTCTGGGGCATCATGAACAGCTTCATCGGCATCTCGAAGTCTCAGACCACGAACCTCGCCGTTGTCGCGCCCGGCATCGCCGAAGCGCTGCTCGCCACCGCGATCGGCCTCGTCGCCGCGATCCCGGCCGTCATCATCTACAACCACTTCTCGCGCGTGACGAAGAGCTATCTCGAGCTCGTCAGCCGTGCCTCGGGTGCCGCGGGGCGGCTGCTCTCGCGTGATCTCGACCGCAGCCACGGCAGCGTGCATTCGCGCGCAGCGGAGTGAGCCATGGGCGTTTCGCTCGCAGACAATGATGACGACGACGATTTCTCGGAAACGCATGACATCAACGTCACGCCGTTCATCGACGTCATCCTCGTGCTGCTCATCATCTTCATGGTCGCAGCTCCGCTCTCCACGGTCGACCTGCCGATCGATCTGCCGACGTCGAGCGCGACGCCGCAGAAGAAGCCGGATAAGCCGACCTATCTCAGCATCAAGCCCGATCTGACGCTTGCCCTCGGGGAGAACCCGGTTCACCGGGCCGAGCTGATCGGGACGCTCGACGGACTGTCCGACATGAGCAAGGACAAGTACGTCTTCCTGCGCGCCGATCGTTCGGTGCCGTACGGGGAGTTGATGGGCGTCATGGAGCTCCTGCGCTCAGGCGGCTATACGCGGGTGAAGCTGGTGGCGCTGGAAGGCGCGCCGGGAGCGCCTGCGGCAGGCGCCGCTCAGCCTTAGAGGCCCGCTATGTCGGACGAACACAGACCATCCCGGAAGCTCTGGATCCTGGCGGCGGTGGCCGCGCTCGTGCTCCATTTGGGTGGTGCTGCGCTCGCGCTGGCTCATTTGCGCGCTGACGACGACGGCGACGGCCTGGGTGCGAACGGTGCGGAATTCGCCGTGGAGATGGCATCGCCCAAGGCGCCCGAAACCGATCTGCCGCCCGGGCCCGACAGCGAAGCGATGCAGGAGCAGCAGGCGCTTCCCGAGCAGAAGGCCGAGACCAAGGAGACGGAGCTTCCAAAGGACCAGTCGCAGCAGGTCGAGGATCCCGACCGCGTCGTGACCGAGAACAACGCGAAGAAGCCGACCGAAGACGATCCGAAAATTCAAGCGATCGAAACGCCGGCCGCCGAAGCCTCGCCGAAATCGGTTGCGACGGCACGGCAGACGCTCGAGGAGGACGCGCGCGAGGCCGAGAAGGCGCTGGCGCCCGTCATCGGCATCGGCAAGGACATCCTGAAGCTGACCGCCGACTGGAACCGCAAGATCAGTGCGCATTTGTCGCTGCACAAGATCAATCCGGAAGGCAAGCAGCCCAATAACCAGAAGGTCAAGGTGAGCTTCGCGATCAACCGGAAGGGCAACGTGCTGTCGGTGGATGTGGTGGAGTCATCAGGGGATTCAGCCTACGACGCGGCCGCGATCTCGATCGTCCGCAAGTCGGATCCGATCCCGCAGCCGCCTGCCGGGCTGACCGAGGACCGGTTCGAGCGGACCGTCGATATCATCTTCACGCCGGCCGACGCGAAAAAGAAGAAGACCGCTCAGCGCCAGTAGAGCCGGATGCCGACATAGACGACGACTAGGCAGGCGAAGATCAGCGCCACCGGGAGCGGCCGTTTCTGGGTTCCAGCTGCCGCACCAGCCCCGAAAAAGCTGGTCGTCTTTGGCTTCGGCGCCGGACGGCGGAAAGCGGTAACATTGTCCGCCGCTGCTTCAGGCGGGCGAGGGCGGACGTCGGGTGCCGCCCCCGCACCGCCCATCTCGGCATAATAGGCCTTGTAGATTGCGCCGATGGTCGCCTCGGTGGCCTCGCCCTCGCTCATCTGCGCCAGCAGGTTCTGGTAGCTCGCCAGAAACTCCTGGGCTTCCGGCGGCAGCGCGGACGCCCCGTTGAGCTTGGCCATCATCTTCCAGGTGGCAAAATCGGCGCGGGCGCGGGTGTCCGCGCGTCGCGCGATCAGCATATCGGCAGCTTTGACCAAGTCGGCCTCTGGCCCTTCGGCTTAAAGTTCGGGTGGCTGTTCAACTACGCATTGCCGGTCAGGAAGAGAACAGCCTGAATCACATAACCGGTCAACGTTCGCAGTATTACTGAAATAACATCAAGATTTAGACCGAACTGGGAACCTGCAAGGGGCAGCAAGATCAACAGGCCGATCAGGATCAGCATCCCGAACGGCTCGAGCCGGGCCAGCGGCATGGCGAGGGCGCGGGGCAACAGCCCGACCGCGACGCGCCCGCCATCGAGCGGCGGGATCGGCATCATGTTGAAGACCGCGAGGATGGCGTTGATGATGAGCGCATTCTTGAGGTTGTCGGCGACCCATTTCGCGGAGCTTGCGGGGACAAGGGGCAGGGCGTGGAAGGCGAGGGCCACTGCAAGCGCCAGCAGGATGTTGGTGACCGGCCCGGCCAATGCCACCCAGACCATGTCCAGTTTGGGGTTGTTCAGCTTGCGGAAGTTGACCGGCACCGGCTTGGCGTAGCCGAACAGGAACGGCGAGTGCGCGAACAGCAGCATCGCCGGTAGGATCACGGTGCCGAACGGGTCAATGTGGCGGAGCGGGTTGAAGCTGACGCGGCCGAGCTGCGAGGCCGTGTCGTCCCCGAGCCGGTCCGCGACGAAAGCGTGCGCAGCCTCGTGGAAGGTGATGGCGAGCACGAGGGGAAGCACCCATACCGACAGATCATAAAAGGAAATGTTCACGGCTCGTCCGTCCCGGTTTGCCTGCGGCCTTGCAGCCGTCCCGGCCAACCGGCGGTACAGCAACGCTTCGGCTCAACATAGGGGGAGCGGTCCCGAAATGCCACGCTGCAAAGGGTCCGCCGGCAGCACGCCGTCGTGCCATCGTGCAATTACGCCGGAATCGTCCCCGGATGTTGTGGCAGGCCGTCGTCGAGCTTCAGCCAGGCGGGCTTTTCCGAGACCCAGAAGTGCTCGGTCGGCGCAAAGGCATTGCGGTCGTCGAAAACGGAGAGGGACACGCCCGCCAGCGTACCATTACGCCGCCACGCGAACAGGCGGGTGCCGCAGCGCTTGCAGAACACGCGGTCGATGTTCTCCGACGACGCATAGCGCTCCGTCTCGCCTTCGACGCTCAGCGCGCGCTGGTCGAACTGCGCGCGGGCGAAGAAGGGCGAGCCCATCGCCTTCTGACACAGGCGGCAATGGCAGACGCGAACGTTGAGCGGCTCGCCCTCCGCCTTGAACCGCACCGCGCCGCACAGGCATCCACCTTCCCGGGTCATGATGTCCTCAATAGGTTGCGCGCCCGCCCGAGATGTCGAACACGGCGCCGGTGGAGAAGGCACAATCTTCGGACGCGAGCCAGGCCACCATCGCGGCGAGCTCTTCGACCAGCACGAAGCGCGCCTTTGGAATCTTCGACAGCATGAAGTCGATATGCTGCTGCGTCATCTGGTCGAAGATCGCGGTCTTGGCCGCGGCCGGCGTCACCGCATTGACGAGGATATCATGCGCGGCGAGCTCCTTGCCGAGCGACTTTGTCAGCGCGATCAGGCCGGCCTTGGACGCCGAATAGTGCGAGGCGTTCGGGTTGCCTTCCTTGCCGGCGATCGAGGCGATGTTCACGATGCGCCCGTATTTCTGCTTGAGCATCGCGGGCACGATGGCCTTGCAGACGATGAAGGGACCGTCGAGGTTGATGCGCAGCACCTTGCGCCATTCCTCGAGGTCCGTTTCCCAGACCGGCTTGTTGACGCCGGCGATGCCGGCATTGTTGACGAGGATGTCGATCTTGCCGAACGCGGCGAGCGTCGCATCGCGCGCCTGCTCGACGGCTGCGGTGTCGGTGACGTCGACCTTGAAGACCTTGGTCTCGCCGCCGATCTCTTTCGCCGTCTTGTCGGCCAGCGCGGCGTCAAAATCCCAGATCCCGACCTTGGCGCCGGAGGCGGTGAGGCGCTCGGTGATGGCGCGGCCAAAGCCCTGCGCGCCGCCGGTGACGATGGCGACGCGGCCGTTGAGGTCGATCTTGTTCATGAGAAATCCCCTTATCTATCCCTCATGGTGAGGAGCGCGCAGTTGGCGCGCGTCTCGAACCATGGAGCCCGTGGCCCATCCCTCGAGACGGCGCTGTCGCGCCGCCTCGGGATGAGGAGTTGATCAGAGCATGTAGCCGCCGTCGACGACGAGGTCGACGCCGGTGGTGAAGGCGCTCTCGTCACTGCCGAGATAGACCGCCATCGATGCGATCTCGTCGGCGGTGCCGAGCCGGCCCATCTTCTGGCGGGAGATGAACATCTCCTTGCCTTGCGGTCCCTGTGCGGCGGCGCGGTCGAGCATCGAGGGCGTCTCGACGGTGCCGGGGCAGATCGAGTTGCAGCGGATGCCCTTGGTGATGAAATCGAGCGCGACCGCACGCGACAGCAGCGACACTGCCGCCTTCGACGAGCTGTAGACGTAGCGGTTCGCCGGCGGCCGCAGCGCTGCGCAGGACGAGATGTTGACGATGCTGCCGCCGCCGCCCACGATCATCTCGGGCAGGAAAGCCCTGATGGTCCGGTGCATCGACTTGACGTTGAGGTCGAACGAGAAATCAAAATCCTCTTCCGAGCACTCCAGGATGGTGCCGTGGTGCACGAAGCCGGCCGCATTGAGCAGGATGTCGATCTTGCCGATACGCTTGGCAAAGGCGTTGACGTCGGCGGTGTTGCGCACGTCGAGCTTTGCGACCTCGGCGATGCCTTCCTTGGTCAGATCAGCGATACCGGCCTCGTTGATGTCGGTGGCGATGACGGTTGCGCCTTCACGCGCGAATGCGAGGGCGCATGCGCGCCCGATGCCGGCGGCCGCAGCCGTGACGACGGCGCGTTTGCCCTTGAGGCGGTCTGCCATGTTGTTTTCTCCTTGAATTGGTGCCGTCATTCCGGGGCGCGGTGCAGCCGCGAGCCCGGAATCCATAACCACGATCGGGAGTATGGATTCCGGGCCTGCGCCTTGCGGCGCATCCCAGAATGACAATCTTGGTCAGTGATTATCCCGCGCCACACCAAACGTGCCGGCGACGTTCTGGTAGCGTGTGGCGAGCTCCATGCAGGCGCCGGTCGATTGCTGGCCGACGGTGTTGCGATAGATCTCCTGCCACGGCGTCTGGTTCTGCGGATGCTTGAAGCCGCCACTGGCCTTGAGCTCGGCGTGACGCTTCTTCAGCTCCTCATCCGAGATCAGGATGTTGGCGCTGCCCTTGTTGAGATCGACGCGGACCTTGTCGCCGGTCTTGAGGACCGCAAGTCCGCCATTGGCGGCAGCTTCCGGCGAAGCGTTCAGGATCGAGGGCGAGCCCGAGGTGCCGGACTGGCGGCCGTCGCCGATGCAGGGCAGGGACAGGATGCCACGTTTGATCAGCGCTGCCGGCGGCTGCATGTTCACGACCTCGGCGCCACCAGGATAGCCGATCGGCCCGGTGCCGCGGATGAACAGCACGCAGCGCTCGTCGATGTCGAGCGAGGCATCGTCGATCCGCTCGTGATAATCCTCCGGCCCCTCGAACACGATGGCGCGGCCCTCGAAGGCGTTGGGGTCTTTCGGATTGCTGAGATAGCGGTCGCGGAATTCCTTGGAGATCACTGAGGTCTTCATGATCGCGGAATCGAACAGATTGCCCTTCAGCACCAGGAAGCCGGCATCCTTCACCAGCGGCTTGTCGTAAGCCCAGATCACGTCGTTGTCGGGGACAGGCGCGTCCTTGCAGTTCTCGCCGATGCCGCGGCCGTTGACGGTGACGGCGTCCTCATGGATGCGCTTGTGCTTCATCAACTCGCGCACCACCGCAGGCACGCCGCCGGCGCGGTGGAATTCCTCGCCGAGATAGAAGCCGGCCGGCTGCATGTTGACCAAGAGCGGCACGTCGTGGCCGACCTTCTGCCAGTCCTCGATGGTGAGCTCGACGCCGATGTGGCGGGCCAGCGCGTTGATGTGGATCGGCGCGTTGGTGGAGCCGCCGATCGCCGAATTGATCACGATGCAGTTCTCGAACGCCTTGCGGGTCAGGATGTCCGAGGGCTTGAGGTCTTCCCAGACCATCTCGACGGCGCGCTTGCCGGTCTCGTAGGCGATCTGGCCGCGCTCGCGGTAGGGGGCGGGGATCGCCGCGCAGCCCGGCAGCGAGAAGCCGAGCGCCTCGGCAAGACCGTTCATGGTCGAGGCGGTGCCCATGGTGTTGCAATGGCCGACCGACGGCGCCGACGAGGCCACGATCTCCATGAACTCTTCATAGTCGATCTCGCCCGCGGCGAGCCGCTCGCGCGACTTCCAGACGATGGTGCCGGACCCGGTGCGCTCGCCGGCGTGCCAGCCGTTCAGCATCGGGCCGCCCGACAGCACGATCGCGGGCAGGTTGACGGTCGCCGCCGCCATCATGCAGGCCGGCGTGGTCTTGTCGCAGCCGGTGGTGAGCACGACGCCGTCGAGCGGATAGCCGTAGAGGATCTCGACCAGGCCGAGATAAGCGAGGTTGCGGTCGAGCGCGGCGGTCGGGCGCTTGCCGGTCTCCTGGATTGGATGGGTCGGGAATTCCATCGCAATGCCGCCGGCCTCGCGGATGCCCTCGCGGACGCGATGGGCAAGCTCGATATGGTGGCGGTTGCAGGGAGAGAGGTCGTTGCCGGTCTGGGCGATGCCGATGATCGGCTTGCCGGACTGCAGCTCGGCACGGGTGAGGCCGTAATTGAGGTAGCGCTCCATGTAGAGCGCCGTCATGCCCGGATTATGCGGGTTGTTGAACCATTCCTGCGAGCGAAGGTGGCGGCGGGAGCCGTTGCCGGCGGGCGCATGCCCATTGGTTGGCTTTTTTGTCATTGGTTTCTCCTGCAATGCAAACGCACTGGCGTCCGTCCATTTACATCAGTCTTGGGGTGTCGGCTTGTGCGATGCCCAATGACGCCAATGACGGATCGCTGGCCCGCTGGCGGGTCGTTTCCTCACAAATGCGATACTAGTCATGGCTACTTGGTAACGCTACCATTTTGTTCGCCGCGCCTGCGCTTGAAACGGTCGGCCTGCTGTCCGAATGGCGCGGCGATGAGCTTTGCCGCTCGATCACCCTGAAGCCGAGATCGAGCACCGGCTGCTCCGGGCGCCGTCCGTCGATCGCCTCGATCAGCATGGTGGCGGCCGTTTTGCCCATCTCGTAGCGGTTGGTGCGCACGCTGGTGAGGGTGGGGACGGCGGACGCCATGAATTCGAGGTCGTTGAAGCCGACGATCGCGATCTGCTCGGGGACAGCGATCTCCCGGCGCCGGCATTCGAACAGCACGCCGAGCGCAAGGTCGTCATTGGCGCAGAACACCGCATCGAGATTGGGCTCGCGCGCCAGGAGATCGGTGAACAGGGCGCCGCCCAGCGTCACCGAGGTCGGTGTCGCCGTGGTGACGACGAGGCGCTGCTCGAACAGTGCGGCATCCTTCATCGCCGAGACATATCCGTCCAGCCGCCGCTGCACCCGCGGGTCCATGCGCGCACCGACGAAGCCGATCTTGCGGCGGCCCTGCTCGAACAGGTGCGCAACCGCTGCGCGGGCTGCATCATAGTGCGAAAAGCCGATCATCATGTCGACCGGATCGGGGCCGATCTCCATGATCTGCACGATCGGGCAATCGGCGGCCTCCAGCATGGCGCGCGATTCCGTGGTCTGGTCGATGCCGGTGACGATCAGCCCGGCCGGCTTCTGCGCGAGAAATAGTCGCAGCAGCTTTTCTTCCTGGAGGATGCTGTAGCGCGTGTTGGACAACTGGATCGAGTAACGGCTGCCTTCGGACGCGTCGTAGATGCCGCGCAGCACGTCCGAGAACACGTTGTTGGTGAGGGAGGGGATCAAGACACCGATGACCTCGGTGCGTTGCGAGGCCAGCGCGCGGGCCGCAAGGTTCGGCACATAGCCGAGCTCCTTGGCGGCGCTCTCGACCCGCGTCCGCTTGCCGATCGACAGGGCCTCCGGATTACGGAAGAAGCGGGACGCCGTAATCGGGCTGACGCCGGCAAGCTCGGCGACTTCCGCCAGCCGGATCTTGCCTGACTTGGTGCGTTTTCGACCCATTTGCTGCTCTTAACACAGTCAGTCCCGCAAACAAAGGAACGTTGACAGCGCTACCAGCAACGACTAACCAAAGACAAATTGCCAAAACCGCACAAACTGCCGACAATGTTGCCCGCTAAGATCGGGCCGAGTTCGGTGAAGTCTGAAAAAACAAGACGGTCGCGGCGCTAGAGGCGCCGTGGACTTTCGAGGAGGGAGCTAGATGTCGTCTGTGCAAATCCGCGACGTGCGGAAATCGTTCGGCAATTTTGAAGTCCTGCACGGCGTGACTGTACCGATCGAGGACGGCCAGTTCGTCGTTCTGGTCGGCCCCTCCGGCTGCGGCAAGTCGACGCTTCTGCGCATGCTCGCCGGTCTCGAGAACATCACCTCCGGCACGATCTCGATCGGCGACCGCGTCGTCAACAATGTCCAGCCCAAGGAGCGGGACATTGCGATGGTCTTCCAGAACTACGCGCTCTATCCGCACATGACGGTCGCCGACAACATGGGCTTCTCGCTGAAGCTGCGGAATGCGGGTGCCGACGAGATCAACAAGCGCGTCAAGCGCGCCGCCGAGATCCTCGCGCTGTCGCCGCTGCTCGATCGCTATCCGCGCCAGCTCTCCGGCGGCCAGCGCCAGCGCGTCGCGATGGGCCGCGCCATCGTGCGCGACCCGCAAGTCTTCCTGTTCGACGAGCCCTTGTCCAACCTCGACGCCAAGCTGCGCGTCGCCATGCGCACCGAGATCAAGGAGCTGCACCAGCGGCTGAAGACGACGACCGTCTACGTCACCCACGATCAGATCGAAGCCATGACCATGGCCGACAAGATCGTCGTCATGCATGACGGCATCGTCGAGCAGATGGGCACGCCGCTCGAGCTCTATGACAAGCCCGACAACCAGTTCGTCGCCGGCTTCATCGGCTCGCCCGCGATGAACTTCCTGAAGGGGCATGTGCGCGTCAACGGCGTTGCGACCTTCGAGGGACCGAACGGCGTCAAGCTGCCGCTCAAGACCGCGCCCGCGGCGTCCGACGGCCGTCCCGCGGTCTACGGCGTGCGGCCCGAGCATTTCACCATTGCCGACGACGGCGCCGAAGCCGAGATCATCGTGGTCGAGCCAACCGGCTCGGAGACGCAGGTGTTCGCCAAGATCGGCGGCGAGCAGGTCGTCGCGGTCTTCCGCGAACGCCACCAGTTCAACCCGGGCGACAAGGTCCGGCTGAAGCCCGACCCGTCACTGGTGCATCTGTTCGACGAGGCTACGGGAAAGCGCCTGAACGCGTAGCGTGAGTTTAAGTTAAGACAATAAAAAGCATCACAGGGAGGACGACATGCAAGACTTTACCCGCCGGACTCTGCTTCAAGGCGGAACGGCACTGGCTGCGACCGGCATGCTCACCGGGCCGGCACTGTTCGATTTCGCCAAGGCCTGGGCGCAGAGCGCGCCCTGGAAGGCGGAGCCCGGTGCCAAGCTGACCGTGATGCGGTGGAAGCGCTTCGTGCCGGCTGAGGACGATGCGTTCAACGCAATGGTCGCGGCGTTCAAGGCTGCCACCGGCACCGAGATGAACGTGTTCAGCGAATCCTTCGAGGACGTGCAGCCGAAGGCCTCTGTTGCGGCCAATACCGGCTCCGGACTCGATCTTGCCTGGGGCCTGCACACGTTGCCGCAGCTGTTCCCCACCAAAGTGCTGAAGATGAACGACGTCGCCGATTATCTCGGCAAGAAATACGGCGGCTGGACCGATGCGGCCGCCAAGACCTGCAAGCAAGGCAACGATTGGCTCGGCATTCCCGTCGCGACCAACGGCGGTTACATGACGTACCGCAAGTCGGCGCTCGACAAGGCGGGGTTCAAGGAGTTCCCGAAGGACTTCCCGAGCTTCCTCGAGATGTGCAAGGCGCTGAAGGCGAACAACACGCCGGCCGGCTTCGCTCTCGGGCACGCCTCGGGCGACGGCAATTCGTGGCTGCACTGGGTGCTGTGGGGCCACGGCGCCTACACGGTCGACCAGAACGACAAGATCATCATCAATTCGCCGGAGACGGCGAAGGCGCTGGAATATTGCAAGGCGCTGTACGACAGCTTCATCCCGGGCACCGCGTCCTGGAACGATTCCTCCAACAACAAGGCGTTCCTCGCCGGCGAGCTCTATTGCACGGCGAACGGCATCTCGATCTACGTCGCCGCCAAGACCGATGCGAGCAAGAAGGAGCTCGCCGCGGACACCTATCACGCGCTCTGGCCGGTCGGACCGGTCGGCAAGCCGACCGAGCTGCAGCTTGCGCTGCCGATCCTCGCCTTCAACTTCACCAAATACCCGAACGCGTCAAAGGCTTTCGTCGCCTTCATGCTGGAGAAGGAGAATTACGAGAAGTGGCTGGACGGCGCGCAGGGCTATCTGACGCAGACCTTGAACGGCTATGAATCGGCGCCGATCTGGACGGCGGATCCCAAGAATGCCGTGTTCTCGCAGGCGTCCAAGCGCACTCTCCCGGCGGCCGGTATCGGCACCGTCGGCGAAAAGGCGGCGACGGCAATCGCCGACTTCATCGTCGTTGACATGTTCGCCAACTACTGCACCGGCACCAAGGATGCGAAGGGCGCGATGGCGGAAGCCGAGCGCCAGCTGAAGCGCATCTATCGCTGAGGGTCACTGAGCGGGCGGCCATTCGGCCGCCCGCTCGTCAACATTTCGATCAGGGATATCGGGCATGGCTGATGTCGCAATTCCCCGGGCCAAGCCTCATATGAGCGAGGACAGCGCCTGGACCCAGCTCAAACACAATCGCAACTGGCTCGGCTTCTGGTTCATGGTGCCGGCCATGGCGTTCCTGATCTTTTTCCTGGCTTATCCGCTGGGCCTAGGCATCTGGTTGTCCTTCACCGATACCCGCATCGGCAGGGTCGGGCATTTCGTCGCCACCGAGAACTATGAGTGGCTGTGGGACGATTCCATCTTCTGGCTGTCGGTGTTCAACACGCTGCTCTACACCTTCGTCGCCAGCGCCCTCAAATTCGCGATCGGGCTTTATCTCGCGCTGCTGCTGAACGAGAACATGCCGTTCAAGGCGATGTTGCGCGCGATGGTCCTGATCCCCTTCATCGTGCCGACGGTGCTCTCGGCGCTGGCGTTCTGGTGGATCTTCGATTCGCAATTCTCCATCATCTCCTGGTCGCTGAGGCATCTCGGCATCATCAACCAAAACATCAACTTCCTCGGCGACACGACGTGGGCGCGGATTTGCGTGATCTTCGCCAATATCTGGCGCGGCGTGCCGTTCGTGGCGATCACGCTGCTGGCGGGCCTGCAGACGGTGTCGCCCTCGCTCTATGAAGCGGCAACGCTCGACGGCGCCACGCGCTGGCAGAATTTCCGCTTCATCACCTATCCGCTGCTGACGCCGATCATCGCCGTCGTGATGACCTTCTCGGTGCTGTTCACCTTCACCGACTTCCAGCTGATCTGGGCGATGACCCGCGGCGGCCCCGTCAACGCCACCCATCTGATGGCGACGCTGTCTTACCAGCGCGCGATCATCGCTGGGCAGCTCGGGGAGGGCGCGGCGATATCCAGTGCCATGATTCCGTTCCTGCTCGCTGCCATCATGGTGTCCTGGTTCGGCCTGCAGCGTCGCAAGTGGCAGCAGGGAGAGAACAATGACTGATCTTCCCACCAGGTCCGTTGATCTCAAGGCCGTGCTATCGGGATCTTCTCCGACGGTGGCGAAGGACGATCACAGCGAGGGCATGAGCTATCTGCAGTCGGTGCCGCGCCGGATGGTGACGCTGTACCTGCCGCTCGCGATCATCGTCATTGTTCTGCTGTTTCCGTTCTACTGGATGGCGCTGACCTCGGTGAAGCCGGACGAGCAATTGCTCGATCTCGACAGGTACAACCCGTTCTGGACCTGGAATCCGACCTTCAAGCATTTCCACAAGCTGCTGTTCGAGAGCTACTACCCGTACTGGCTCTGGAACACGATGTACGTGGCCGTCTGTGCGACGGTGCTTTCGATCATCGCGTCGGTGTTAGCTGCCTACGCCATCGTGCGCTTGCGCTACAAGGGCGCCAATCTCGTCGGCGGGCTGATCTTCCTCGCTTATCTGGTGCCGCCGTCGATCCTGTTCATCCCGCTCGCCACGGTCGTGTTCCAGTACGGGCTGTTCGACTCGCCGCTGGCGTTGATCCTGACCTATCCGACCATCCTGATCCCGTTCTCGACCTGGCTCTTGATGGGTTATTTCAAGACCATCCCGTTCGAGCTCGAGGAATGCGCGCTGATCGACGGGGCGAGCCGCTGGCAGATCCTGGTCAAGATCGTTCTGCCGCTCGCAATCCCCGGCCTGATCTCGGCCTTCATCTTCTGCTTCACGCTGTGCTGGAACGAGTTCATCTACGCGTTGACCTTCCTGCAGTCGACCAGCAACAAGACGGTGCCGGTCGCGATCGTCAACGAGTTCGTGGACGGTGACATCTACCGCTGGGGTTCGCTGATGGCCGGAGCCTTGGCCGGCTCGCTGCCGCTCGTCATCCTTTACGCCTTCTTCGTGGAGCATTATGTGTCCGCGATGACCGGCGCCGTGAAGGAATAGTCGCGGGGTCTGCCACGGGAGCGCGCCGGAGGCTGCGCGCTCCGGCCAATAATCAAGGAGTTAAGCTCTTGCACATTCTGGTTCTCGGCGCCGCCGGCATGGTCGGCCGCAAATTGTGCGAACGGCTGTTGCGTGACGGCCGGCTCGGCAAGAGCGACATCACCAAGCTGACCATGCATGACGTGGTCGAGCCGAAGAAGCCGGAGAAGGCTGGTTTCCCCGTCGAGACCGTGTCGGGCGATTTCGCCGTGCCGGGCGCGGCCGAAAAGCTGATCGCCGGCCGCCCGGACGTGATCTTCCATCTCGCCGCGATCGTCTCCGGCGAAGCCGAGCTCGATTTCGACAAGGGTTACCGCATCAATCTCGACGGCACGCGGATGCTGCTCGACGCTGTCAGGCTCGTCGGCGGCGGCTACAAGCCCCGCGTGGTCTTCACGTCCTCGATCGCGGTGTTCGGCGCGCCGTTCCCGGATGCGATCGGCGACGAGTTCTTCCACACCCCGCTGCTCAGCTACGGCACCCAGAAGGCGATCGGCGAACTCTTGCTCGCCGACTATTCGCGCCGCGGCTTCCTCGACGGCATCGGCATCCGCCTGCCGACCATCTGCATCCGGCCCGGCCTGCCCAACAAGGCGGCATCGGGCTTCTTCTCCAGTATCCTGCGCGAGCCGCTGGCCGGCAAGGACGTGATCCTCCCGGTGTCCGAGGACGTCCGACACTGGCACGCCACGCCGCGCTCGGCCGTCGGCTTCCTGCTCCATGCCGGCACCATGGATCTCGCCACGGTCGGCCCGCGACGCAATCTGACCATGCCGGGTCTGTCGGCGACGGTCGGCGAGCAGATCGCCGCCTTGAAGCGGGTTGCGGGCGAAAAGGTCGCGGCGCGTATCAAACGTGAGCCTGATCCCTTCATCGTCGGCATCGTCGGCGGCTGGCCGCGTAATTTCAATGCGAAGCGGTCGCTCGAGCTCGGCTTCACCACCGCCGAGGAGACCTTCGACGACATCATCCGCATTCACATCGAAGACGAGCTAGGCGGCAACTTCGTCGCATGATCTCTGACTGAGCGGGCCCTGGTGATGGCGAGCGTTGCTTGCATCGGCGAATGCATGGTCGAGCTCAGACAGGCGCAAGGAAACGCGTCTGCCGGGCAAGGGCAGGGCGGCGGGCTATATTCGCGCGGCTTCGGCGGTGACACCCTCAACACCGCGGTCTATCTGGCGCGGCTCGAGGTCAAGGTCGATTATCTCACCGCGCTCGGCGATGACGGCCTCAGCGATGAGATGATCGCGGCCTGGAACGCGGAGAACGTCGGCACAAGGCGCGTCGTGCGGTTGGCCGGCAAGCTGCCTGGCCTCTACATGATCCAGCTGGATGCGAAGGGCGAGCGCCAGTTCTTCCACTGGCGCGACAGCGCGGCGGCGCGCCAGCTGATGAACCTGCCGGAGACCGACGAGCTGCTCAACTCGCTGATGAGCTACGACATCGTCTATCTCTCCGCGATCACGCTCTCGATCTACGATGCGCCCGGGCGCGAGCGGCTGTTCGCGGCGATCAAGCGCGCGCGCCTGCTCGGCACCCGCTTCGTGTTCGACACCAATTTTCGCGCGCGGGGATGGCCGGACCGCGATGTCGCGCGCGAGGTGTTTGCGGCTGCTTTCGCCGCCGCCGACATCGTGCTGACCTCCACCGAGGATCTGCTCGCGCTCTATCCCGGGGAGAGCAACGACCAGCTGATGGCGCGCATCCCGACGCCCGAGCTGGTGTTCCGGCTTGCCGAGCCCGTCAGTCTGCTGCGTTTCCCCGGGGCTACCCATGAGGTCCGGGCCGAACCGATGACCAAGCCCGTCGTCGACACCACGGCGGCCGGCGACAGCTTTGCCGCGGCCTATATCGCGGCCCGGCTCGCCGGTTCCGATCCGGTCGAGGCCGCCCAGGCCGGGCATCGCCTCGCCAGCCTCGTGATCTGCTATTCCGGCGCCATTATTCCGGGTTATGCCATGCCGCCGAAGAAACGACACCGGCCGGCGACCTCTCGCCAGGCGACCAAGTAAAGATCGAGACCCTATGACCACGACTGCCCAACAGAACCACCTCGCCGCGCTGTTCAAGGCGGCGACCGTCATTCCCGTCCTCACCATCGAGCGTATCCAGGATGCCGTGCCGCTGGCGCGCGCGCTGGTTGCCGGCGGCGTCCGCACGCTGGAGGTGACCATGCGCACCCCGGTTGCGATCGAGGCGGCGAGGGCGATGATGGCCGAAGTCCCGGAGGCGGTCGTCGGCATCGGCACGATCCTCAATCCGGCCGACTTCACCCGTGTCGAGAAGCTCGGCGTCGCCTTCGGCATCAGCCCCGGCCTGACCCCCGATCTCCTCAAGGCCGCCGCCCACAGCTCCCTGCCGTTCGCGCCGGGCATCGCCACGGCGTCCGAGCTGATGCTGGCGCTGTCGCACGGCCTCGACGTCGCAAAATTCTTCCCGGCCGAACAGGCCGGCGGCATCAAGGGCCTGCGTTCGCTCGGCGGTCCGTTCCCGAACGTGCGGTTCTGCCCGACCGGCGGCATCGGTGAGGCCAACGCGGCGAGCTGGCTCGCCGAGCCCAATGTGGTCGCGGTCGGCGGTTCCTGGCTGTGCCCGACGGCCGAGATCAGGGCCGGGAACTGGGCCGGCATAACTGCCATCTGCCAGCGCACCCTCAAGGCCCTGAAACCCGCGTGAAGTCTTGCCATCCCTGCGCTAAGACTTAGCTCAGGAAGAGACCCCAGGGAGACATGACCATGACCGCCAGCATCGTCGGATGGGCGCATACGCCGTTCGGCAAGTTCGACACTGAAACCGTCGAAAGCCTCGTCACCCGCGTCGCCAATGAGGCGATGGCCGATGCCGGCATTTCGGCCGGCGATGTCGACGAGATCGTGCTCGGCCATTTCAACGCCGGCTTCTCGGCGCAGGATTTTACCGCCTCGCTGGTGCTCCAGGCCGACCCGAAGCTGCGCTTCAAGCCGGCCACCCGGGTCGAGAACGCCTGCGCCACCGGTTCTGCCGCCGTGCACCAGGGCCTGCGCGCGATCGCCGCAGGCGCCGCCAAGATCGTCCTGGTCGTCGGCGTCGAGCAGATGACGCGTACCCCGGGCGCCGAGATCGGAAAGAACCTGCTGAAGGCGTCCTACCTGCCCGAGGACGGCGACACCGTCGGCGGCTTCGCCGGTGTGTTCGGCAAGATCGCCAGCTCCTATTTCCAGAAATACGGTGACCAGTCGGACGCGCTGGCGCTGATCGCGGCCAAGAACCACAAGAACGGCGTCGCCAATCCCTTCGCCCAGATGCGCAAGGATTTCGGTTTCGACTTCTGCCGCGCCGAGAGCGAGAAGAACCCGTACGTCGCCGGCCCCCTGAAGCGCACCGATTGCTCGCTGGTCTCCGACGGCGCCGCCGCGCTGGTGCTGGCCGACGCCGAGACCGCCAAGGGCATGACCAAGTCGATCGGCTTCCGCGCCACCGCGCACGCCCAGGACTTCCTGCCGATGTCCAAGCGCGACATCCTCCAGTTCGAGGGCTGCACCGTTGCCTGGCAGCGCGCGCTGGAAAAGGCCGGGGTGACGCTGTCCGATCTCTCCTTCGTCGAGACCCATGACTGCTTCACGGTGGCCGAGCTGATCGAATACGAAGCGATGGGCCTGACGCCGAGGGGCCAGGGCGCCCGCGCCATCAAGGAAGGCTGGACGCTCAAGGACGGCAAGCTGCCGGTCAATCCGTCCGGCGGCCTGAAGGCCAAGGGCCATCCGATCGGCGCCACCGGCGTCTCCATGCACGTGATGACCGCTATGCAGCTCGCAGGCCAGGCGCCCGAGGGCATGCAGCTCAAGAACGCCAAGCTCGGCGGCATCTTCAACATGGGCGGCGCTGCTGTCGCCAATTACGTCTCGGTGCTGGAGCCGCTGAAGTAGGCTCTCGTATGGTGGGCGAAGGCGCGAAGGCGCCGTGCCCACCATCTTCCTTGCGTTAGATCATGGTGGGCCCGCTTCGCTTGGCCCACCCTATGGCTCCTGATTGATTGGCGGAAAAGCATCATGAGCACTGACTACGAAGACTCGCTGTCGATGGACGCACTCAACGGTCGGATTGCGATCCTCGAGGACAATATAAGGCAGCTCATCGAGCAGGCCGCGGCCGCCTCAGGCGAGCAGAACGAGTCGCGCATCGCCGACCGGATCAGCCAGCAGAACGAAGAGCTCGACCGGCTCCTCAAGATCCGCGAATCCCGCCAGAAGAAATAGCGGCCGGTATCACCGCGCGGCGCATGCGGCCATACGCCGGCCGCCCTTGTGCGCGCGGCCCCGCTGCCTTTAGCTGGACCGAAATCGCGGGGCCGCGCCTTGGCCCCCGCGCAATCGGGAGCGAATGATGGGGCCGCTGAAGGGCATCAAGGTCATCGACATGACCACCGTGCTGATGGGGCCTTATGCGACCCAGATGCTCGGCGATTACGGCGCCGACGTCATCAAGGTGGAATCGCTGGACGGTGACGTCACCCGCCTGATCGGCCCGATGCGCCACGCCGGCATGGGGCCGGTGTTTCTCAACACCAACCGCAGCAAGCGCTCGATCTGCCTCGATCTCAAGAAGCCCGCCGGCCGCGAGGCCGTGCTGCGGCTTCTGAAGGACGCCGACGTATTGGTTTACAACGTCCGCCCGCAGGCGATGGCGCGGCTTCAGCTCGGCTACGACGTCGTCTCGAAAATCAATCCGCGCCTCGTCTATGCCGGCGTGTTCGGCTTTGGCCAGGATGGCCCGTATGCCGCAAAGCCCGCCTATGACGATCTGATCCAGGGCGCCACCGCGCTGCCGGCGCTGATGGCGCAGACCGGCGACGGTGTGCCGCGCTACGTGCCGAACGCGCTGGTCGACCGCATCGTTGGCCTCACCGCCGTCGGCGCGATCTGCGCCAGCCTCGTGCACCGCGACCGCACCGGCCGCGGCCAGCGGGTCGACATCCCGATGTTCGAGACCATGGCCGGCTTCGTCATGGGCGATCACATGGGCGGGCTCACCTATGAGCCGCCGCTCGACAAGGGCGGCTATGCCCGCCACCTCTCGCGCGACCGCAGGCCCTATAAGACCTCGGACGGCTATCTCAGCGTCATCGTCTACAACGACAAGCAGTGGGAAAACTTCTTCATGGCGACGGCGCGCGATGATTTGCGCGCCGATCCCAGATTTGCGACTTTCGCGGGGCGCGCCGCCAATATCGACGTCGTCTATGCCGAGCTCGCGCGCATCTTCGAGACGCGCCCCACCGCCGAATGGATCGACCTGCTCACCAAGGCCGACGTCCCCGTCATGCCGATGCACGACCTCGCCTCGATCCTGCACGACGAGCATCTGGAGGCGACGAATTTCTTCCCGGTCGTGGACCATCCGACCGAGGGTCCGATCCGCAGCATGAAGGTGACGGCGACCTGGTCCGAGACGGAGGCCGATCCGGTGCAGCTGGCACCGCGTCTCAACGAGCACGGCGCAGAGATTCTTCGCGAGATCGGATACTCCGCCGACGAGATCGCCGCCATGGTGCGCGACGGCGTCACGCGCTCGCCGCCGGAGTAGGGAGAGGCACCATGAGCTTCATCACCGGCGTCGGCCTCACGCCTTTCGGCAAGCATGAAGGCTCGTCCTCGCTCGACCTGATGAGCCAGGCGGCGCAAGCCGCGCTCGACGATGCCGGGCTGAAGCGCTCGGACATCGACGGCATTCTTTGCGGCTATTCCACCGTCTCGCCGCACATCATGCTGGCGACCGTGTTCGCAGAGCACTTTGGAATCCGCCCGAGTTACGCTCACGCCGTGCAGGTCGGCGGCGCCACGGGGCTGGCGATGACGATGCTGGCGCATCACCTCGTCACCTCGGGCGTCGCGCGCAATGTGCTCGTCGTCGCCGGCGAGAACCGCCTCACCGGGCAGAGCCGTGATGCCTCGATCCAGGCGCTGGCGCAGGTCGGCCATCCCGATTACGAGGTGCCGCTGGGGCCGACGATCCCCGCCTATTACGGCCTCGTCGCCAACAGGTACATGCACGAATATGGCGTGACGGAAGAGGATCTCGCCGAATTCGCCGTGCTGATGCGCGCGCACGCCTGCACCCATCCCGGCGCGCAATTCCACGACCCGATCACTGTTGCCGATGTCATGGCCTCGAAGCCGGTGGCGATGCCGCTCAAGCTGCTCGACTGCTGCCCAGTGTCCGACGGCGGCGCGGCCTTCGTCGTCAGCCGCGAGCGGACCGGGGAGGCGGGCGTGCGCATCCGCGGCTGCGCGCAAGCGCATACCCATCAGCATGTCACGGCCGCGCCCGCGCTCAGTGAGCTCGGCGCCGAGATCTCCATCGCCCGCGCCAAGAAGGCCACGGGCCTTGCGATCTCCGACGTGCGCTACGCCGCGATCTACGACAGCTTTACCATCACGCTCGCGATGCTGCTGGAAGACCTCGGCCTTGCCGGCCGCGGCGAGGCCGCAGCCCGCGTGCGATCGGGCCATTTCAGCCGCGACGGCGCGATGCCGCTCAACACCCATGGCGGCCTGCTCAGCTATGGCCATTGCGGCGTCGGCGGCGCGATGGCGCATCTGGTCGAGGCGCATTTGCAGATGACGGGGCGGGCGGCTAGCCGCCAGGTGCGCGACGCCTCGATTGCGTTGCTGCACGGCGACGGCGGCGTGCTGTCGTCGCATGTGAGCATGTTCCTGGAGCGGGTGCGATGAGCGGGCGTCTGGCGGACTGGACCAAGGGCGAAGCGGCCGTCACTTACCAGACCTGCAACTCATGCGGGCATGTGCAGTATTTCCACTGCGCCTTCTGCGCGGCTTGTGGCGAATCGGATCCGCGCGAGCAGCGCGCCAGCGGCAAAGGCAGGGTCTACGCCACCTCGCTGGTCTGTCGCGCCGCCACGCCCGAGACGCGCGCGCACGTGCCTTACAACATTTTGCTGGTCGATTGCGCCGAGGGTTTTCGCATGATGGCGCATGGCGACAACGGACTCGCCATCGGCGATTCGGTCGTCGTAAGCTTCAAGCCGTTTGCCGGGAAGCTCGTGCCGTTCTTCACGAAGGACACGTAACGGGATTCGTCATTCGGGGGCGGTCCTAGGACCGAGCCTGGAACGGGTATTCTGGGCCTGGCCTGTGCGAGGGCCACCCCGGAATGACGAAAACTCTAGAACTCCAACTAACGCCCGTAGAACAAGATGCTGGCGATGACGAGCATCGCCGTCACCGCCAGCATATGCGCGAGCGCTCCCGAGGCCGCCCCCTTGGTGGCTTCCTTCATGCCTTTTTCTCCCTAGACTTGGGCGTGACTCATCGTTGTGCGGCTAGCGCACCCAATGGCCAATTGTTTTACTCGGAACACCCCATTTGCGAGTACTCACCGTGATTTGTCCCCACGCGGCGAATATCGACTGTGTCAGGGTCGATCAGCAATGCGGCGGCAATTTGACTCGATAATGTTGCTCCTGCGTCCTCGCGCGAATAGAGTCTTTGCGAATTTGCGCGGACGACGACAAAAAGCATCAAAAACTCAGGGAAAACTTCAGGAAAATCATGGCCCGCATCAACTACAGCGACCCGTCCAAGGCATCCGACCGCACCCGCGAAATTCTCGACAAGAACCGCAACGCCAACATCTTCCGCATGATGGCGCACTCGCCAAGCTATTTCGAGCAGTACTGCCGCTTGGGGGGCGCCATCCGTCACAAGGGCGAGCTCGATCCGGTCGTGCGCGAGCTTGCGATCACCCGCACCGGGATCTTGTGCGAGGCCCCGTACGAGATCGTCGCGCACAAGCGGATCGGCAAGAATGTCGGCGTCACCGACGCGCAGAACGAGGCGCTCGAAAACTGGCAGGCGGCAACGTGCTTCAACGAGGTGCAGCGCGCCGCGCTCGCCTTCACCGACGAGATCGTGAAGCTCAAGAAGCCGACAGATGCGACCTTCAAGGCGATCGCAGCGAAGCTGACGCCGGCTGCGCTGGTCGAACTGCAGCTCTCGGTCGGCTTCTATATCATGACGTCAAAATTCCTGGAGACGTTCGAGATCGATCTCCAGCCCGTTACCGAGGTGGTGGGCTGATCGAAGCACCGCGGCGAGGGATGCCAATGACGATCGATGAATATGCGGCCTGGGCCGCGAGCGTTGCGAAAGTCGATGAACATCCGTCCAACGAGCGGCTGTCCTATCTCGGTCTCGGCCTCGCGGGCGAGGCCGGCGAGGTGGCCGAGCACATCAAGAAGCTGTTGCGCGATGACTGGCTCGACAAGGCTGGCCTCGTCGATGAGCTCGGCGACGTCATCTATTATTGGGCCTGCCTCTGCGCGACGACCGGCCAGAAACCGTCCGAGCTGCTCGAAAAGAGCGCGGCAAAGATCAAGCGGCGGCTGGGCGAGGCGGCGAGCCGGTAGGGAGCGACGGACTGAGGGGGAGGGAGCGCACCTCCATCGGGACGCCAAGCGCGGCTCATCCCATCAGGACTTGGATCACTCACGTCGACGTCAGGATATCGACCTTCGCGTTCGCCACGATCAGGCGGTCGGCGAGGAGCTGGGCGAGGTTGCGCATGATGCGCTCGCTGGCGTGCGGGTGCTGCTGGCGGAAGCGTTCGAACGCCTGCAGCGGAGTCTCATAGGCGGTCGCCGCCATGTCGGCGAAGACGTCGGCCGAGCGCGTGGACTCCAGCAGCGCCATCTCGCCGAACGCCATGCCCGCGGTCAGCGTCGCGAGCCGCACGCCGTCGGGCAGCGTGACGTGCACGGCGCCGCTGCGCAGGAAGAACAGGGAATCGGCGCGATCGCCCGTGGTGAGAATCTTCGCGCCGGATTGATAGGTGCGGATGGTGCAGATCGAGGCGAGATCCGCCAGCTCGTCCTCGCCGAGGCCCTCGAGCAGCGGCTGCTCGGCAAGCTCGGTGGTCTCGTGGAAGTCGATCGAGCCGCCGTAGCGGTAGACGATCTGGTCTTCGGCCCATTCGATCGCGGTGTCGAGCAGGTAGAAGTCGCGGACATTCTTCAGCTCGGCCGTCCATTCCCGCAACGTGTCCCACTCCTTCGATGCGCGCCTGACGCCGGACAGCACGACGGTCACGTTCAGCGCCGCGAGCTCCTCGAACGCTTCGGCGACCAGCCGCGCCCCGGCGCGCGTGGTGGAGGTGACGCGGTGCAGATCGAAGATCACGAATTGCGGACGGGGCCGCCCCGCGAGCCGCCGGGAGACGTAGTCGACCGCAGACAGCGACAGCGTGCCGACCAGCTCGATGACCCGCACCTCCTGCTCATGCGCGGCGAGAATCTCCCGCTCCTGCGGCCGGCGCACGCGGCGTGACGGGCTCTTGCCGATGTCGTAGTCGGCGATGACGGCGTTGCGGGCGTCGTCGCTGCGGTTGAGCATGTGCAGATCGTAATGCGAAGACAGCGCCTCGCAGACCTTGATGCCGCGCACGCTGTTGCCATGCTTGTCGAGCTTCGGCGAATAGCTGCCGAGCCCGAGGCGGGCGGGGAGGGCGGCAAGGATGCCGCCGCCGACGCCGCTCTTGGCGGGAATGCCGATCCGGTAGATCCATTCGCCGGCATAGTCGTACATGCCCGAGGACGTCATCACCGACAGCGTGCGCGAGATCGCGTAAGGCGTCAGCACCTGCTCGCCCGTGACCGGATTGACGCCGCGATTGGCGAGGGTCGCCGCCATCACCGCGATGTCGCGCGCGGTGACCAGCACGGCGCATTGCCGGAAATAGACGTCGAGGACGCCTGCGACATTGTCGGAGATCACGGCGTTGGTCTTGAGCAGATAACCGATCGCGCGGTTGCGGTCGCCGGTCTGGCTCTCCGAGCCGTAGACGGCCTCGTCCACGGCGAGATCGCGGCCTGCGAAGCGGCTCAGCGCGAGGCGAATCTGCTCGAAGGCATCTGCGCCCTTGCTGTCGTAAATCAGCCCGGTGCAGGCGATCGCCCCGGCATTGACCATCGGGTTGAACGGGTGGTTCTCGGAATTCAGCCGGATCGAGTTGAAGGGATCTCCTGATGGTTCGACGCCGATCGCGCTCTCGACCCGGCCTGCGCCCAGAAGGTCCAGCGCCAGCGCGAACACGAACGGCTTTGACATCGACTGGATGGTGAAGGGCACCCTGGAGTCGCCGACCTCGTAGACATGGCCATCCAGTGTCGCAAGGCTGATGCCAAAATAGGCAGGATCAGCCTTGCTCAGTTCGGGGATGTAGTCTGCGACACTGCCTGACGTTTCGGCGGAGAATTCGTTGAGGCAATTATCCAGAAACCGCAGCAAGGGCGGCTTCGAGCGGGTCCAGGCGGCGGTGAGAGGCGAGAGCGGGGTCATCGCCTCTCTTGTGCAACGCAATCAGGGCACGCGCAACCCGTTCGGAACCACGGTCTGCCGCCGGACCAGCAGCAGGGCGAGCAGAACCGTGGGCGCGAGGATCGCAAGGCCCAGCAGCGTCACCTGCATCTGCGACAGCGGCATGATCCCGCCACCCGGTGTCGCCACCACGAAGCCGCCGATCACCAGCAGCACGCGGATCGGCCATTCCAGCCCGCCTGCGCGGCGGAGGTCGCCGACGAAGGGCTGGTAGCCCTGGATGCCGCCGCAGATGAACAGCGTGCCGAACGCGGCAAGTCCCATCAGGCCGAGACCGGCGAGATACGGGCTCGGCCCTTGCAGCACCAGCGCCGGATTGAGCACGAAGAAGAACGGGATGAAATAGATGATGCTGCCGACCCACATCGATTCCCAGCCCGTCTTCATCGCCGGCGAGCCGGCAATGCCTGCGGCCGCGAAGGAGGCGATCGCGACCGGCGGGGTGATCGACGACAGCATGCCCCAATAGAAGATGAACATGTGCACGGCCATCTTGTTCAGCCCGAGCTTCTCCAGCGCGGGCGCGACCAGGATGGCGAGGAAGATGTAGCAGGCCGTCGTCGTCAGCCCGAGGCCGAGGATCAGGCTGGTGAGCGCGCACATGCCGAGCAGCAGGAAGGGATTGTCGCCGGCAATATGCAAGAGATCGTTGGCAAGGCTCGACACCACACCGGTCATCGAGAACGCGCCGATCAGAAGTCCGCAGCCGGCGAGGATGCCGACGAGCTCGACGAAGGTGCGGCCGTTGACCTCGAGGAATTTGCCGATCGTCGCAAGGGTCCAGCGCGTGTCCTTGGAGAAGAACTGGTTGAGCACCAGCAGCAGCGCGGTCGCGTAGAACGGCGCATGGCTTTCGCGCTTGAAGTAGAGCAGCATCACGATCAGCAGGGCGATGACGAAGACGTAGTACCAGCCGTCCTTGATCGTATCCATGATCCGCGGCAGCTCGGCGCGCGGAATCCCCTTCAGCCCGTGGCGCGCGGCGTAGGAATCGACCTGCATGAACAGGCCGACATAATAGAGCGCGGCCGGGATGATCGCCGCGACCGCGACCTCGGCGTAGCTGACATTGAGGAACTGCGCGATCACGAAGGCGGTCGCACCCATCACCGGCGGCGCCAGCACCGCGCCGGTCGAGGCGCAGGCCTCGATCGCGCCGGCATAGGAGGCGCGAAAGCCGCTCTTCTTCATCACGGGGATGGTCATGGTGCCGGCGGTCAGCACGTTGGAGATGATCGAGCCTGACATCATGCCGAGCAGGCCGCTCGCGAAGATGCAGACCTTGGCCGCGCCGCCGCGGAACGTGCCGCACATCGCGAAAGAGAGGTTGATGAAGAATTTGCCGGCGCCGGTCATCATCAGCGCGGTGCCGAACACGAGGAAGCCGATCACGGTGTCGGCGAAGGCCTGGATCGGAATGCCGAGCAGGCTCTCGCCCGACAGCACGTGATAGGCGGTCGCCTGCTCCAGCGTCGATTGCGTGCCGCGGAACGGGCCGAGCCAGCTGGATTCGGCGAACAGCGGATAGACGGTGAAGGGGAGCACGCTCAACAGCAGGCTCCAGCCGCCGGTGCGGCGCAGCGCCTCCATCAGCATCGCCCACATCACGAGCCCCGCGGCGATCACGTTGTTCGGCGCGCCGCCGAACTCCCAGCCGGCCTCCGCCGCCTTGCGCACGTTCGACATCAGCAGCAGCGCTGCGGCGAAAGTCGCGGCGAACAAGACGAGGTCGTACCAGGGAATCCGGTCGAGCGGGGCGCGCTCGGTGCCCGGAAAGATCAGGAAGGTGAAGGGCAGCATCAACGCGATCAGGAGATAGAAATACTCCGTGTTGAGCTGGGTGTAGCCGATGAAGAAGCGCAGCGAAAATTGCTGGTTGATGCAGAGCAGGATCGTGGCCGCGGTCGCTGCGACCAGCGTCCAGCGCCAGGCGCCGCGCAAGGTGCGCACGCGCGTGACTTCGGCCTCCTGCATGTTGCCGGCCGCGCCATGTGGATCGTCGAAAACGACCCGCTTGGTCTCGTCTTGCGGGGCAGTGGAGGTGGAAGAAGACATAAGCGATCCCGCGTGGGCTGGTAACTAACTAATGGCCGTTGGTTGAATCGATCAAGCCGCGGGCTCCTCAACCTCTCCCGCTTGCGGGAGAGGTCGACGCACTTCTCGCGCGGCGGCCATCAAGCCCAACAACATCACACTCTAATCCTCGAACCCGTTCGGCATGTCGGCTTTCGCAAGCGCTGTTGCGCGGGCCTTCATCCAGCCGTCGAGAAACGCCTTGTCGTCCGACGGCGGGTTGGACTTGCCGTAATCGGCCCACGCGGCTGCCAGCACCTCCTGCCGCTTGATCAGCTTGTTGTTGTGCGCCTCCTGCGCATCGCTCCATTGCCCGGCTTCCTTCAGCGCCTTCACCGAGCCGGGATGCACCGGCACCACCCAGTTCTTGGTCTGGCGGTCGGCCGCGAG
Source organism: Bradyrhizobium shewense (assembly GCF_900094605.1). Classification (GTDB taxonomy): domain Bacteria; phylum Pseudomonadota; class Alphaproteobacteria; order Rhizobiales; family Xanthobacteraceae; genus Bradyrhizobium; species Bradyrhizobium shewense. Next base: position 182,797 of record NZ_FMAI01000002.1, read on the forward strand.
GCCACCTGCACCGGGCGCCGAATCCTTGTAGGCGTCGTAATTTGTGATCATCGCCTTGGTGATCGCATAGACCTGGTCTGCCGGCTGCGAGGCATAGGCGACGAAGATCGGGTAGGGGTAGTTGCCGAGCTCGACCGGCTTGTCCGGCGAGATGCCGGCCCCGCAGGTCGCAGTCTGCGGGAAGAAGAACGATCCAACCTTCTGCATTCGCGCCCAGCCTTCCTTGTCCTTGGCGGGCAGCGGCGGCCAGATCAAGCCGCGCGGCGAGGTCTCGGCTTCCTTGGCGGGGCCGGTGATGGTGGTGCCGAAAGCGGCGTCGACGTCGTTGTTGATCAGCCCTTTCCACATCGCGCCGTAGCTTGCGAATTCGACGGCCTTGACGTCCTTCTGCGTCAGCCCGGCGAAGGCGAGCACGGCGAGCGAGTTCTGGTTCAGCGCGGGTGAGCCGACCACGAAGCCGACACGCTTGCCCTTGAGGTCCTTCAGCTCCTTCACACCGGTGTCGGCGGCGACGCCGAGCGATCCGCAATTGCAGTCGACGCTCGAGAGCAGGATCTGAAGCGGCTGCGGGCCCCATTCCTTCGCGCCGAACTCGAACATGCCTTCCTGCGCGAAGTAGGTGCCGGATCCCATCGCCGAAGATGCCGCGCGCTTGGCGCGCAGCGGCGCGAGACGGGCAACGTCGTTGCCTGCGGGCAGCACGCGCACATCGGTGCCGTATTTGTCCTTCATCATCTTGCCGACGCCGACCGCGATGTTGAAGCCGGCGGTTCCGGTGTCATAGGCGGTGAACGTCAACGTCGCCGGCAGCTTGATGTCTTCGGCGAACGAGTAGCGTGTAGACGCAAAAGAGATGCCCGCCACCAAGGCAGGCGCGAGCACGAGCAGCCCACGAAGCATGTTTCCCTCCAATGATCTTTCGCGTTTGCCGCGAAGATTTTCGTTCTTTGTTTGAAACAGAGTTTTGTTTGCGACGGATCATGTCACCCGCATCAGGCGATGGCAACGCCGTACCGCGCATGCGGGAACGAGACTGACAGATTGCCGCGGAGGCGACGGATAACGCCGTCAGCACGCGACAATCGCGACCGCCTGTCCCTCGGCAACGACGTCGTCGAGTTTCACCAGAAGCGATGTGATCGTGCCGCTTGCAGGCGAGAGCACCGGTATTTCCATCTTCATGGCTTCGACGATTACAATTTCATCGCCATCCGCAATGGTTCCTCCAACTTGCACGGGAGTTGCGCAGACGCGCCCGGCGACCTCCGTGACGATCTTAATTTCTGGCATGCCATCCCTTTTTGTTGTCGTCGCAAAATGCCTGAGGTAGCGTCGTCTGCAAGTGGAATTTAATTCCGCACAGCGGAACAAACGGTAGGGAACATGGGACGACGATCCGAGCGGTTGAGTAGGCAAGGTGTGCTCGCTGGCGATGCCGGTGAGAGTGATGTCATCCAGGTGGTCTCGCGCGCGTTCGACGTGTTGCGATGCTTCGAGGGCCACGAGGCAAGGCTCGGCAATCTCGAGATTTCAAATCGCTGCGGCCTGCCGCGCTCGACGGTGTCGCGGCTCACGCACACGCTGACGCGGATGGGCCAGCTGGTCTACCTGCCGCGCGATCAGAAATATCGCATCGGCCCGAGCGCGGTGGCGATGAGCGCCTCGATGATGAAGGGCGCGCAGTTGCGCAGCATGATCCGGCAACGGCTTCAGGAAGTCGCCGAGCAACTGCCGGGCACCGTCGGCCTCGTCGTGCCCGATCGCTTCCATCTGGTCTATCTCCAGTTCGCGCGCTCGGCGACCGCCCTCGGCCTGCACGAGGGCACCGGCAGCCGCATCTCGATGGCCTCGACCGCCGCGGGCGCGGCCTACACCGCGGCGCTGGCGCCGGAGATCGGCGATGCCTTCATCGCGGACGTGGAACGGGAAGCGCCCGAGGCTGCGAAGATCCTGAAACCCCGCATTGAAGCCAATCGGCAGATGTTGCGTGAGCGCGGCTATGTCGTGGCCTGTGGCTTGTGGAGCCCGCACATCAACGGGCTCGCGGTGCCGATCTGGTCGCCGCAATACCAGACCTACGTCGTCATCACGATCGGCCTTCTGTCCACGATGTATGACGAGCAGCGGCTGCATGCCGAAGTCGCACCCCTGATGCTCGAGCTCGGCCGGTCGCTCGGCAGCCTGATGGAGGGCGCGGAAGGCGACGCCTTCAACAACCGCATCCCGCGTAAACCGGTCGCAATGGCCGTGCACAACAATAACAAGCCGATCAATTCGGAGGGAGTGAATGAACTGGAAGCCGGAACTCGACGAGCTCGCCCGGCGCGAAGCCTTCGCGCGGGAGATGGGCGGCGTTGACAAGGTCAAGCGACAGCATGACCAGGGCCGGCTGACTGTTCGGGAGCGTATCGACAAGCTGATCGACAAAGGCAGCTTCCACGAGATCGGTGCCGTCTCCGGCATCGGTGAGTACGATACCAGCGGCGAGCTGCAGAAATTGACGCCGGCGAACTGCGTGTTTGGCCGCGCGCGCGTCGACGGCCGCACCGTGGTCGTGGTCGGCGACGACTTTACGGTACGGGGCGGCTCGGCTGATGCGTCCATTTCCGCAAAACCGCTGATGGCGGAGGAGATGGCGCATGATTTCCGCCTGCCGATCGTCCGCATCATCGAGGGCTCCGGCGGCGGCGGCTCGGTCAAGACCATCGAGACCAAGGGCGCGGCGAACCTGCCTGGAGGCATCGGCGGCACACGCTGGTATCGCTTCACGACGGAGAACCTGTCGCGCGTTCCCGTGGTCGCACTCGGCCTCGGCTCGGTCGCAGGCCTCGGTGCCGCGCGGCTTGCCGCCAGCCACTATTCGATCATGACCAGGAAGTCCGCGATGTTCGTCGCGGGGCCGCCGGTAGTGAAGGCGCTGGGGCAGGACCTGTCGAAGGAGGAGCTCGGCGGTGCCGACATCCAGACCCGCGCCGGCGCTGTCGATCATGCCGTCGACACGGAAGAAGAGGCGTTCGCCTGCGCGCGGCGTTTCCTCTCTTATCTGCCGTCGTCGGTCTATGAGCTATCGCCGACCTTGCCCTGCACCGACAACCCCGAGCGCAGCGAAGAGGCGCTGATGAACGCGGTGCCGCGTAACCGCAAGCAGGTCTACAAGATGCGGCCCATTATCGAGTCCGTCGTCGACAAGGGCTCGTTCTTCGAGGTCGGCAAGAATTTCGGCAAGCCCATCATCGTCGGTCTCGCGCGACTCGAGGGCAGGGCGGTGCTGCTGCTCGCCAGCGACAGCTTTCATTATGGCGGCTCCTGGACGGCGGATGCCTGCCAGAAGGTGGTGCGCTGGGTCGACTTCGCCGAAACTTTTCATCTGCCGGTCGTCTATCTCATGGACTGCCCGGGCTTCATGATCGGCCTCGATGCCGAGAAGGCGGCGACCATCCGCCACGGCGTTCGCGCCATGGCCGCGGTGAACCAGACCACCGTGCCCTGGTGCACCGTGATCTTGCGCAACGCGTTTGGTGTTGCGGGTGTCGTGCACCAGCCGGCCGACCGCTTCTCGATCCGCTACGCCTGGCCGTCGGCCTATTGGGGCTCGCTGCCGCTCGAAGGCGGCATCGAGGCCGCCTACCGCGCCGACATCGATGCGGCCGAGGACAAGGCGGAGAAGCTCAAGGAGATCGAGGCGCGTCTCAACAAGCTGCGCTCGCCGTTCCGCTCGGCCGAAAAATTCTGGGTCGAGGAGATCATCGATCCCCGGAAGACGAGGTCGCTGCTGTGCGAGTTCGCGCGCCTCGCCGAGCCGCTGCGAAAAGCGGGACCGCCGGAGAATTTTTCGATCAGGCCTTAGGCCTCCTTGTGCCAAGCCGTGACGCTCGTGCCCCGGACGCAGCGCAGCGCTTCTTCAGCGGTGCGCTGCAGAGCCGGGGCCCATGCCACAGGGAATCCGGAGCTTCCTGGGTCCCGGCTCAGCACCGCAACGCTACGCGCTGCGGCGCGTCCGGGACACGAGAAGCTGGCGCCGACGCAATCCAAGGCTCTTCCACAGCAAAACAATAACGCGCTAAGCTCCGCCAACAAGAACAATAGGAAACGCCAATCGTGTATGACTTCATTATCGTGGGCGGCGGCTCGGCGGGGTCCGTGCTGGCCCACCGGCTCTCCGCGAAGAGTGCCAACAAGGTCCTGCTGTGCGAAGCCGGCCAGGATACCCCTCCCGGTAACGAGCCGGCCGAGATCAGGGACAGCTATCCGGGCACGGCCTATTTCGATCCGCGCTTCCACTGGACCGAGCTCAAGGTCACGACGCAGGTCGTCAGCCACAACAACCCGCACGTGGGCCGGCCTCCCTTGCGCAAATACGAGCAGGCGCGCGTGCTCGGTGGCGGCTCGTCGATCAACGGCCAGATGGCCAACCGCGGCGCTCCCACCGATTACGACGAATGGGACGCGCGCGGCGCCGAAGGGTGGACGTGGAACGACGTGCTGCCCTTCTTCAAGAAGGTCGAGCGCGATCTCGATTTTGACGGACCGTACCATGGCAAGGATGGCCGGATCCCGGTCCGCCGCATCCCGCGCGAGCACTGGACGCGGCATTCGCAGGCCTTCGCCGAGGCCTTCCAGCAGGCCGGCCACCGGTTCCTGCCGGACCAGAACGGCGAGTTTGTCGATGGCTTCTTCCCGGTGACGCATTCGAACCAGGCCGAGCAGCGCGTCTCCGCCGCGATGGGCTATCTCGATCGCGACGCCCGCCAGCGCGCCAATCTCACCATCTCCACCAACACGCAAGTGCGCGAGCTGCTGTTCGAGGGCACGCGCTGCGTCGGCGTCAAAGCGATGGTTGACGGACGCGAGCAGGAATTCCGCGGACGCGAGATCATTCTGTCCAGCGGCGCCATCCATTCGCCGGCGCATCTGTTGCGCGCCGGCATCGGCCCGGTCGGCCATCTCAAGGATATGGGGATTCCCGTGCTGATGGGACTGCCGGGCGTCGGCCAGCGCCTGATGGATCATCCCTCGATCTCGCTGTCGTCCTTCGTCCGCCGCGGCGCGCGCATGAACGAGCACACCAGGCGCCACATGCAGCTCGGCCTTCGCTATTCCTCCGGTCTCACAGGCGTGCCGAAGGGCGACATGTTCGTCGTCCTGCTCTCCAAGTCGGCCTGGCATGCGGTCGGAGAGCAGATTGGCTCGCTGCTGACCTTCGTCAACAAGACCTATTCCGAGACCGGACAGGTCAAGTTGGCCTCGCGCGATCCGTCGGCGGAGCCGATCGTCGAGTTCAATCTCTTGTCCGACCGGCGCGATCTCGATCGCCTGATGAGCGGCTTCCGCAAGATGGCGGCGGTGCAGATGAGCGACGTGGTCAAGGCGGTGACGGACAAGCCGTTCCCGGCTGCTTACACCGACAAGGTCCGCAAGATCGGCGTCGTCAATAACAGGAACAGGATCTTGACCAAGATCGCCGCGACGCTGATGGACGGGCCGGCGGCGCTGCGTCACTACATGATCGACAATTTCGTGGTCGAAGGTTTCACCTTCGATCAGGTGATGAACGACGACGAGGCGCTGGAAGCCTTCGTGCGCAAGGCGACCATCGGCGTCTGGCACGCCTCCTGCTCATGCCGCATGGGCCGCGCCGACGATCCGATGGCGGTGGTCGACAACCAGGGCCGCGTCAAAGGCATCCAGGGCCTGCGCGTCGTCGACGCCTCGATCTTTCCGGTGGTGCCATGCGCCAACACCAACTTTCCCGTGTTGATGTCGGCGGAGAAGATCGCAGCCGCGATGATGCAGTGAATAGCGGCGTTGTGCCGATCAGGGCAGCGCAGCGACGAGGAGAGCTTGCTGCAGAATCCACGACGAATACGAACCGGACTTGATTGCATGCGGTGCGTTGGACGCGCTGAGCGTTCATTCGTTCTCTGCGAGTTAATCATTTCGGTCGCTATTTGTAGGCTATGATGATTGCAGACAGCGTCGCGCAGATGCAGCCATTTTCAGCCGCTCTTTAGGCCCATTTCAGCCAAACTGTTATTGGTTTCTCGTTGCCTGGGGCAGGACCACTCTATTTTGGAGTCCTGCAATGTACAGGCTAGTAATTTCTGCGTATCTCTTCGTTGTCTTAAATTCTGTCGCTTCTGAAGCTCGGCCTTATCGCATTCATCATGCTTCCGAATGCAATGTCACCATGCCCTGCGACTTCTCGTATTCGCAGATGCAACGCGAGCGGACCTTCAAGTCTTCACTTACTTCCAGATCCTCACTGAATTCCAGGTCGTCACTACAAGCGTACCGCTCGACGCAGCTGACAGTGACTGATGCTGGGGGCGCCGCCACGCCGGCGAACGTCTCCGGTGTTTCCGGGGCTCGCGTCGTCGGTGGTCGTCCGGCAGGTTGCCCTTCGTCCTTCTGCGGCTGCGGCGCGGCTCTGCGCGTGTTCGGTCGTATCGTGCCGGAATTGAATCTTGCGGCCAATTGGCTGCGCTTTCCGCGGACATCACCGGCACCGGGAATGGTTGCTGCGCGACGAGGACACGTTTTCGTTCTGGAGCAGCACCTCGGAGGCGATGTCTGGATGGCCTATGACGCCAACTCGGGCGGACACACCACGCGAATCCACGCACGTTCATTGCGAGGGTATGCGATCGTCAATCCGCGCGGCGGTTCGGCGGCTTGAGGACGGCGCACACCACTCTCGACAAGATCGCGGACGGGTCGCAACATCGTTGCGACCTGCCCAACGCTCGACCAATCGTTGGGGCGGGGCGCTGCGTCGGTCACAGCCGCAGCACCTTGCCGGGATTCATGATGTTCTGCGGATCGAGCGCGCGCTTGATGGTTCGCATGATGTCGAGCTCGGTCTTCGAGCGGTAATGGCTGAGCTCGTCGAGCTTGTCGATGCCGATGCCGTGCTCTGCCGAGATCGAGCCGCCCATCGAGGTGACGAGATCGTTCACGGCCCGCGTGATGGCGCCCTTGTATTGGATCAGCGTCTGCTGATCCATGCCGGTCGGCCCCATGAACGAAAAATGCAGATTGCCATCACCGATGTGCCCCAAAGGATAGGGTCTGATGGTCGGGAGAATGTCGAGCACGGCCTTGCTGCCCTTGGCGATGAACTCCGGAATCCTGGAGATGGCCACCGACACATCGAAGCTGAGCCCCGGACCTTCGGCCCGGGAGGCCTCGGCGACACTTTCGCGGATGCGCCACATGTTGCGCGATTGACTGACCGTGTGGGCGATCACCGCATCGAGCACGCGGCCGGCCTCGAGTTGATCGGCGAGAAACTGCTCCATCTTCTCGGATATGCCTTCCGCGCCGTCCTGGCGCGCCCGCGAGGACGACCATTCCAGCAGCAGATACCATGGCGTGTCGGCCTTGAGAGGATCCTGGGTGCCGGGAATATGGCGCAGCACCATGTCAACGGCGGCGCGGCTCATCAGCTCGCAAGAGCCGACATTGTCTCCGGATGCCGCGTGCGCTTCCGACAGGATCTCCAGGGCCGCGCGTGGATCGCGGATCGCCAGCCACGACGTAGAGACGTCCTTCGGCGCCGGCCACAGCTTGAGCACGGCTTTGGTGATGATGCCCAGCGTGCCTTCGGCGCCCATGAAGAGGTGCTTGAGGTCATAGCCGGTGTTGTCCTTCTTGAGCGCGCGCAATCCGTCCCAGACCTCGCCGCTCGCCAGCACGACCTCGAGCCCCAGCACGAGATTGCGGGCATTGCCATAGCGCAGCACCTGCACGCCGCCGGCGTTGGTCGACAGATTGCCGCCGATCATGCACGAGCCCTGGGCGCCGAGGCTGAGCGGCAGGAACCTGTCGTGCCGGCTTGCCGTCTCCTGAAGCGTCTGCAGCACGCAGCCGGCCTCGACCGTCATGGCGTAGCCGACGGGATCGACGTCCAGCACGCGGTTCATGCGGCCGAGCGACAACACGATGCCGGTGTGTGCAGGCCAGGGCGTCGCCCCACCCATCAGGCCGGTATTGCCACCCTGCGGCACGATGGCGACGCCATGCTCATGGCAAAGCCGGACCACTTTCGAGACTTCCTCGGTGCTGCCAGGACGAACAACGGCGCCGGCACCGCCAACCAGCAATCCCCGCCAATCCGTCACGAACGGTTGCTTGCCGTGCGCGTCCTCGATGAGGCCCTTCTCACCCACGATCGCGCGCAACGCACCGCGCATCTCGGCAGTCAAGGGAGCGGTCGGAATGGTGGGTTCGGACGACGGGAAGGCAGCCGGCATTTTCGTTTCCCCTGGCGCATCTTGGTGTGCACTGCGCACGTGACGTGCCCAGGTATTGTCCACGTTTGACGCGGGGAGTCTAACGGCAAGATGTCTCGAATCTGGAGCCGGTGACGCATGCGGTCCGCGAAAGATCTGAGCCCTGGAGGGAGAGGGTTGATTTGGCAAGACGATCGGTCTAATAAATTCTGATGAACAGAGCAGCCTCGGTTTCAGAGCCGCGCCGACGGGGCCGTCCTCCCAAGGACCAGTCGCAGCCGAACGCGCCGCGCGCGCGTCTGTTGCGCACGGGCGTTGCGATTCTGACCGAGAAGGGATTCAGCGCCGTCGGCGTCGAGGAGATCCTGGACTCCGCGGACGTGCCGAAGGGATCGTTCTATCACTACTTCGGCAGCAAGGAGGCTTTCGGCCTCGAGCTGATCGATGCCTACGCCGCCTATTTCGCCCGCAAGCTGGATCGATGGTTCGACGACATAGAGCGGGCTCCGCTGGACCGCCTGCGCGATTTCATCGCGGACGCGCGGTCGGGCATGGCGCGCTACGGCTATCGACGTGGCTGTCTCGTCGGCAATCTCGGGCAAGAGATGGGAGCGCTGCCGGAGCCGTTCCGAAAGCGCCTCGCCGCCGTCTTCAGGGACTGGGAGGCGCGGACCTCACGCTGCCTCCGCGCGGCGCAGCAGGCGGGTGACATCCCCAAAGGCGTCGATTGCGACAGCCTCGCGCATTTCTTCTGGATCGGCTGGGAGGGCGCGGTGCTCCGGGCGAAGCTGGAAAGACGCCCCGACGCGCTCGACGTCTTCGCGCGAGGATTTCTCGCCATGATCCAGGCGAAGGAGCGCGTGATCGCACCGATTTCCATCGACGAGTACCGAGGATAACCAGGCCATGACCCAGGCACTTGCCATCAGCCGCTTCCCTGTCCCTGATCTGGCCGACATGCCAGAGGACATCCGCGCCCGCATCGTCGCCGTCCAGGAGAAGTCCGGATTCATTCCGAACGTCTTTCTCGTGCTGGCGCACCGGCCGGACGAGTTTCGCGCGTTCTTTGCCTATCACGACGCGCTCATGGACAAGCCCGGCAACCTCACCAAGGCCGAGCGGGAAATGATCGTGGTTGCGACCAGCAACCTCAATCAATGCCAGTATTGCGTCATCGCCCATGGCGCGATCCTGCGCATCCGCGCCAAGGATCCGCTGATCGCCGATCAGGTCGCGGTCAATTACCGCAAGGCTGATATCACCGACCGGCAGAAGGCGATGCTCGATTTCGCCGTGCGCGTTTCGACCGAGGCCTACAAGGTGTCCGAATCCGATTTCGCCACGCTGAAATCGCACGGGTTCACGGAAGACGACATCTGGGACATTGCCGCGATCTCGGCCTTCTTCGGCCTCTCCAACCGGCTTGCCAACGTCACCAGCATGCGTCCGAACCCGGAATTCTATAGCATGGGACGCGGCTGACCGGGATTGACGGACCTGTTCGGCAAGCACGCTCGTCCGCGGACATGGAGAACGGACATGGAGCTCTCATCCCAGCAGCTGGCGCTGAAGGAGAGGGCTGCTGCGCTCTCCAACGAGAGGATCCGCAAACGTGCCGGCGACATCGACCGGTCGCGTGAATATCCATGGGACGTGGTCGAGGCGCTGAAGGCCGAGCGCTTCATGGGAATGACCATTCCGGTCGAATATGGCGGCCAGGGGCGGAGCTTCCTCGATACGGTGCTGGTCATTGAGGAGGTCGCCCGGTCCTGTACCGTGTCCGCGCGCATCGTGGTCGAGGCCAACATGGGCGCCATCTCGACCGTGATGGCCTATGGCACCGACGCGCAGAAAAAGCGCGCCGCCGATCTCGTCCTCGGAGGCGACAAGCCGGCCATCTGCATCACGGAGCCCGACGCGGGCAGTGACGCAAGCGGAATGACGACGCGAGCCGACAAGCGTGGCAACCGCTATGTGCTCAACGGCAAGAAGCACTGGATCACCGGCGCCGGGGTATCCCGCCTCCATTTGATCTTTGCGCGCGTGTTCGACGAGAGCGGAGAGGAGCTGGGCGTCGGCGGCTTCCTGGCGGTGCGCGGCGAGGCGGAAGGGCTCCACGTCAGCAAGCGCGAGACGACGATGGGGCTGTGCGGCATGCCCGAGGGCGAGCTCGTCTTCGAGGACCTCGAGATCACGCCGGACATGGTGCTGCTGCCGCCGTCAGGCTTCAAGCGCGGCTTTGCGGACCTCATCAATGCCTACAACAGTCAGCGTGTCGGCGCCGGCACGGTCGCCATGGGCATTGCGGCCGGCGCGCTGGAGCACGCCGTCGCATGGGCCAAGACGCGCGAGCAGTTCGGCCGGCCGATCGGCGAATTTCAGGGGCTGCACTGGATGCTCGCCGACATGCAGACGCAGCTGACCGCATCGCGCCTGATGCTGCACGCGGCGGCGGCTTCACGCGGGCCGGGCGGCAGCGCATTCCCCGATCCCATGCTTGCCGCTCAGGCGAAGATCTTCGCCTCGGAAGCCGCCATCAAGATCGTCAACGACGCCCTGCAGGTGTTCGGAGCCCGCGGCTATTCGCGCGACTTTCCACTCGAACGGATGGCGCGCGACGTCCGCATGTTCACGATCGGCGGCGGCACGGCCCAGGTGCTGCGCACATTGGTTGCCAGCAAGATCCTGGGCTGGAAGCTGCCGCAGACGCGCGAGGGCTACGTCGTCTCAAGGGACCTTGCGGCAAAGGACTAGGGCGCTATCGTGCGCGACGCGGCGTGTTGATCGGGAGCCGAGGGAGAGAAGAGATGACAGACTTCGTAACGCCGCGAGAGATGGCGGAGATGATACCGTCGGGGTGCAAGCTCGGCCTGGCGCCGGATGACTACGCCGCGGCCCCGGGATTGGTTCGGATGCTGATCGATCGCGGCATTCGCGATCTCCATGTGGTCTGCGCGCCGATTGGCGGCATGCAAGTCGATATGCTGATCGGCGCCGGTGCCGTGGCGACGCTGGAGACGAGCGCCGTCAGTCTCGGCGAAGCGGGCGGCGCGCCCTGTTTCAGCCGGGCCGTGCGCGACGGATCGATCCGCCTCCGTGATGCCACCTGTCCGGCGGTGTTCGCAGGGTTAACGGCCGCGGAGAAGGGCGTGCCGTTCATGCCGATCCGCGGCATCATCGGCAGCGACGTCCTGGAGAAGCGCGACGATTGGAAGGTGACGTCCAATCCGTTCGATGACGCTGAGAAGATCGTCGTGGTCTCGGCGATCCAGCCCGACATCGCCTTGTTTCATGCGCCTGAAGCGGATCGGTTCGGCAACGTCAGGCTCGGGCGCCGGCGCGAAACGATGTTGCTGGCCCACGCGTCGAAGAAGGCTTTCGTCACCGTCGAGCGCATCTCCGAAGTATCGCTGCTCGACGACGAGAAAATGGCCGCCGGCGTGCTGCCCGCGATCTATGTGAGCGCGGTGGCACAGCTCGAGAAGGGTGGATGGCCGACCGGGCTCTACGCCGAATATCCGAGGGACGGGCAGGAAATCGAGAAATACGCGCGAGCGGCGCGCTCGCCGGAGGGATTCCAGGCCTACGTTCGGGGCCTGGGGAGCGCGGCATGAGCGAGGCGTGCACCAGCCGTGAGTTGATGATCTATACGATCTCGCGGCTGCTGAAAGGCGTGCGGCATGTTGCGGTCGGTCAATCGTCGCCGATGCCGGCGGCGGGAGCGATGCTGTTGCGCGCGCTCAACCAGCGTGACGGATTGGAGCACGTGCAGGTCTCGATCCTCGGGTCGGTCAAGCACAATTCCTTCACCGGCGGTGCCGAGGAGCTGTTCGATTGCGCCGCGCAGGGACGTCTCGACGCCTTCTTTCTCGGCGGCGGCCAGATCGACGGCCAGGGCAACGTCAATCTTGTTGGTACCGGCGACTATCCGAACAATCCGGTCAGATGGCCCGGCTCGTTCGGCTCCGCCTATCTGTATTTCCTGGTGCCGCGGGTCATTCTGTTCCGCGAAGAGCACAGCCTGCGATCCCTGGTGGAACGTGTGGACTTCGTGTCCGCGCCTGGAGTCACCGACGAGACGGTCTATCGGCGAGGCGGCCCTCATGCCCTGCTGACCAATGCGGCGTTGTTTTCCTTCGACCGAGAGGCGGGACGCTTTCGCCTCGAGAGCAGCCATCCGGGATATGGTTGGCGCGACATTCGAGGCACGACAGGATTCTCGTACGAGAACGAGCAATGCGAGGTCACGACGCCGCTGCCGGACGAGGCGACGTTGGCCTTGATCCGAGGCCGAATTCGCGAGGAACTGCGCGAGTGTTATCCGCAGTTCGCAGGCAATATGCCCGGTCCGGGGTGAGGCGGGATTTCGCTCCGATCTGCCGCGGCTCTCTCCCTCTGGCGGGCAGGGCAAGCGCATTTGGCGATTTCTCTGTGGCCATCCTTCGAGACGCCCGCCGTTGGCGGGCCCTCAAGATGAGGACGGAGTGTGTGGCAGCAGTCTTGACGGCCACCGATGCCGCTTAGCCTCATCCTGAGGAGACCGCGAAGCGGTCGTCTCGAAGGACGAGGCGCGCGCTCAGGTCGCGCAAAGTGCCAAATGCGATCGCCCCGGGGAGACAGCTGGACCCTAGAGCATGATCCGGAAAAGTGCGCAGCGGTTTTCCGAAAAGATCATGCTCAAACAATAAACTAAAGCGCGATGTCGATTCATCCTAATCTCATCGCGTTTTAGTGGATGATCTGGTTCAGAAAACCCTTCGCACGCTCCGTGCGGGGAGCCCGAAAGAATGTTTCCGGATCTGCCTCCTCAACGATGCTTCCGCGATCCATGAAGACGACCCGGTCGGCAACCTCGCGGGCGAAGCCCATCTCGTGTGTCACGCAGACCATGGTCATTCCGTCCCGCGCCAACTCGACCATGGTGTCCAGCACTTCCTTGACCATCTCGGGATCGAGCGCGGATGTCGGTTCGTCGAACAGCATGATCTTGGGCTGCATGCACAGCGCTCGGGCGATGGCAACGCGTTGCTGCTGGCCGCCTGACAATTGCGCAGGATATTTGTCCGCCTGATCCTGAATGCGAACCTTCCGCAGCAAGCCCAGTGCGCGATCGCGTGCTTCTGCTTGCGAAATGCCGCGAACCTTCATCGGGGCCAGCATGCAGTTCTCGGCGACCGTGAGGTGCGGAAACAGGTTGAAACTCTGAAACACCATCCCGGTTTCGCTGCGCACGCTGTTGATGTCGGCGAGGCGATTGCTCAGTTCGACGCCGTCGACGATGATCCGGCCTCCGTCGTGCTTCTCGATATGGTTGATGCAGCGGATCAGCGTCGACTTGCCGGAGCCCGAAGGTCCGCACAGCACGATCTTCTCGCCTATGCCGACCCTGAGATTGACGTCGTTCAGCGCGGTGAATGCGCCGAACCGCTTCACCAAGCTCTCGACGACGACAATTGGACCGGGCTGCGCGGCATTGCTGGAGGTCTCTCGATGCATGTTCGTCTCCCGGACTAGAGGCGCTATCGCGATGTGGCGAGCGCGTATCGTTTGCGAAGGACAGCGACACACTGGGAAGCTGCCGAGCTGATGGCGAGATAGGCCACTGCGACGACGAGGTACATTTCGACGAGGCGGCCGTTGAGCTGCGCAAGCTTGGAAGCGGCACCCAGAAGATCCGTCAGCGAAAGGACGTAAACGAGCGAGGTGTCCTGAAAGAGGATGATCGTCTGGCTGAGGATGATCGGACTGGCCACGCGCAAGACCTGCGGGAGGACGATATGGCGGTAGGTGTCGTAGGTGGACAGCGCGAGCGCCTGGCAGGCCTCGAACTGGCCCTTGTTCACCGCTCGCAGCCCGACACGGATGATCTCGGAGTAGTAGGCGGCCTCGAACAAGCCGAAGGTGATGAAGGCCGTATAGGTTGCACCGATCGGAATCGGGCGGCCGTTGCCGCTGAGATGCCCAAGCACGATCGGCACCAGGAAGAAGAACCAGAACAGGACGAGGATCAGCGGAATCGATCGGATGACCGCAACGTAGCCGCGGATGATCTGGGCGAACACCGGAATCTCGAAATGCTGAACGAGCGCCAGGCAGGTTCCGAGAACCATGCCGATTACGAATGCGGCGGCCGTGAGCGCAAGCGAGAAGAGCAGGCCCGACCAGAGATAGGGCCACGATTGCGTTACAATCGAGAAATCGAGGGTGTTCATTTCACGACCTCCATGGTGGCGGGCAGGGCGCCGCCTTGCCGCATCTCAGAGGCCAGATCCTCGTCAGTCGTCGGCTTGACGGGAGCGCTGCCCGGAATGCGGACGGCTTTGTCGATGAGGGTCATGGCCTGATAGGCAACCAGCGCCAGACAAAGATAGATGATCGTCGCGGCGCCAAATGCCGTAAATGTCTGGAACGTGGCCTCGCTGATCTGGCGTGCCTGGGCGGTCAGCTCCATCAAGCCGATCGTGAGGGCGACGGAGGTGTTCTTGTAGATCCCCATCACCTCGCTGGTGAGGCTCGGCACGATGAGGCGCAAGGCCTGCGGCACGATGACGTATCGATAAGTGAGGTAGCCATTGAGGCCGAGAGCGTTGGCCGCTTCGAACTGTCCCCTTGGGAGCGCTTCGATGCCCGCCCGGACCTGCTCGGCTATTCGGGACGCCGTGTAGAGTCCCAGGCAGAGGAGCGCCGGGAAAAACGACGCCCAGGGTGGCGGGATCTGCTTGATGGCATCGCCCAGCGCGCTGGGCACGACCTCTGGGAAGACGAAGTACCAGAGGAACATCTGCACCAGGACGGGGACGTTCCGGAATATCTCGACATAGAGCCGGGCCGGGACGGAGATGAAGCGATTCTGCACCGTGCGGCCCACGCCGACGACCACACCGATGCCGAAGGCGATCCACCAACCGAAGAAGGCCAGGGCCAACGTCCAACCGAGACCCGACAGAAGCCAGTCGATATAGCGCTGGCCGTCCGCCGTCTGTTCAAAAAGCACTCCGAACATCGCGAGCCCTCAGGTTGCAGGTGCGAACGAGGATTTCCGTGCGAGACGGTCAGCTCCATCAATCAGTCGACAGCATCGCTGGGATGCGCGATCCGTGCCATCAACTCGTCCGTGAGCGGGAATGCGAGGTTCTCACTCTTGGGCGGAATCGGCTTGGTGAACCATTTCGCGTAGGTCTTCTCGAACTGGCCGGATGCCATTTGCTTGGAGAGGACGTCGTCGACGAGGCCCTTGAACCCGGCATCACCCTTCGTGAACATCAATCCATAGTAGATCTTTGCGTATCCCTCGGGAAGGAACAGGAGCGCGTCCGGATTTGGCGCGGCAGCCTTGAGCCCGGCAAGGAGGATATCGTCCTCCATGAAGGCGGCCGCACGGCCGGTGTTCAACATCAGGAAGGATTCCGCATGGTCCTTGGCCTGGACGATGTTGAGGCCGAGTTGCTCCTTGGCGTTGACGCTCTGCGCGAAACCGACTGCATTGGAGCCTTGGGTGACGACAATCGTCTTGCCTTTTAGGTCGCCGGCGGTCTTCACGCCGCTGGTGGCCTTGACGAGCCATCGCGGTTGGCTGACGAACGTCGCGACCGAAAACGAGACCTGTTCCTGCCGCTTCTTGTCGTTCGCGGTGCCGCCGCACTCGATGTCGACGGTCCCGCTCTGGATCAGCGGAATCCGGTTCGAGGAGTTCACTGGCGTGTAGCTGACTTTGAGGTTGGGCAACTTCAGCTCCTCCCTGATGCGATCGACGATCGCCGCGCAGAGATCGAGCGAGAAGCCGATGGGCTTCTGATCGGGCCCGAGGTACGAGAACGGTATTGAAGCCTCACGGTGGCCGATCGTGATTGCGCCGCTGGATTTGATCTTATCGAGCGTCGGGCTGTCGGCTGCCGCGGAGGGACTCGGGCTGACGGCAAGCAGTATGGCCAGCAGTCCCGAGAGAAGTCCGAGCATCTGAACAAGCTTCTTCATGGTTTTTCCCTTCCCATCGGTTGTCGAAGTCAAGCTGCGGCGGAAGGGCGTCCGAGCCCTCGCCGGCGGATGACGTCGATCAGGCGATCGATGTCGGTGGCGGTGTTGAACATGCCGAGCGAGACGCGAATGCCATCCCGTTCGGGTGACACGCGCACACCGTTCTCCTCGAAATGGCCAAGCCAATCCGATGCCGGCAGGGCGATGACGTAGATATGCGGAGCGCGATGCTTGCGCTCGCGCGGGCCAACGAGGCGGACGCCCAGCTCGTCCAGGCGCGCGATCAGGTGATCGCCGAGGTCGAAGCAGTGGTTCTGGATGTTCTGCACCCCGATCTGCTCGATCATGTCGAGCGAAGCACCCAGTGCATGGACCGCGGGCAGATTGAAGTTGCCGAGCTCAAAGCGCCTGGCGGCGGGCGAGGGCGCCATTCTGTCGGCACGCGCGATGAGATCATCGGGGATCTCGGCGAGGCTCGCGGCCGCCAGATAGGCCGGCTCCATCTCTTTGAGCGTCTTGTCCCAATAGAGAAGCCCGAGCCCTTGCGGAACCAGCAATCCCTTGTGGCTGCCGGAGCCGATGAAGCTTGCGCCAATCGCCGTCGCGTTGACCGGCACCACGCCGATTGCCTGCATCACGTCCACCACGAAGTAGAGCTTCTTCCTGGTGCACATCGCGCCGACGCTCTCGATGTCAAAGCGGTGACCGGCGTGGAAGGTCACGTGCGACATAGAGATCGCACGCGTTTTCTCGTCGATGAAAGGCGCAAAGCTGTCGGCATCGACGACGTCAGTCATCGGGATGAAGCGGACCTCGACGCCCTTCCGTTGCAGATGGAGGAATGCGTAGGCGTTGTTCGGATGATCGCCGTGGATCATCAGGACATTGTCGCCGGCCCGGAGCGGCAGTGCGTTTGCCGCGACGTTCATGCTTTCCGACGTGTTTTTCGTGAAGGCGATTTCATCCGCCGTCACGCCGAGAAAGCGAGCGACCTTGGCCCGGGTCTGCTCCACCCGGTCGAGCCAGACGCTCTTCGGTCCGGCCGTCTCGAAGCCCTCGCGAAGGAAGAGCTCGATCGCGGCCTTCACCGGGCGCGCAAGCGGGGTTTGAAACCCGGAGTCCAGATAGACCATTCGTTCGACAGCGGGGAATTCCTTCCTCACGGCGTCCACGTCGTAGTGACGAGACATGCACATCTCCTGTTGGCGCGCCGCCAGCGACTTGGCTCTCGGCCAAGCGGCGGAGCGAAACTCTGGGACCGGCGAGACTGCGTTGCACAATTTCTGGTCAATCACCGGCAGCGCTGAGAATATGAGCTTTGAGAATTTCGACAAACAAATTTTTCGATTTTCAATATATTCTATTCCGAAAAATGATAATATGAGGCGTTGATCTTGATCTCGCAAGCAAATTTGGCCGGGTGGGGACAATGACGAAGCGCATTCAGAAGGACGGGCCATTGGATCGTGCCTTCGCGATCGTTCGGCACGTTGCCGACCAACGCAAAGCCGTCTCGGCGGCAGAGATCGCAAAGGCTCTCTCGCTGCCGTTGCCGACGGCGCACAGGCTGATCGGAAATCTCGAGGACCGCGGACTGCTTCAGAAGGCGTTGGGGACCAAGCGTTACGTTGTCGGAAACCAGCTCGTCACACTGTCCGCGGCCGTCATCGGAGCGGCCTTCCGCACCGCGCGACGGCACGCGGTGCTTCGGGCGGTTGCGGGAGAGATCGGCGAACAGTGCGAAATCGGCGTCGTCCGCGACAACGTCGTTGCCTATGTCGACAGCGTTCGCGTTTCGGAGCCGCAAGGTCTTCAGTTCAATCCGGGAGAAGCGGCGCCGCTACACTGCACGTCGACCGGAAAGATCTACATGAGCAGACTGCCTGAGCGGACGAGGGCGAATTTGTGCCGCGCACTCCCTCTGACCAGATACACGGAAACGACGATCGTCGATGTCCACGGACTGATGAAGGTCCTCGAGGACACGCGGCAGAAGGGCTGGGCCAAGACAAACGAAGAATACGTCAAGGGCGTTGTTGGGTGCGCCGTCCCCATTCTGTCACCCGATCGAGAATTGATCGCTTGCCTGGGCGTCTCGGTGCCGGTGGCGCGCGTGAGCTTCGTCGAACTGGACCGGTTCATCGCGCCGCTTCAAAAGGCGGCCGCCCTGCTGTCGGAGACCATTCTGCAGGTTGAAGACGACGACGGGGCGGATGGCCAATGATGAAAGCAGCGCTCTCGCTGGCGCGCTGGTTCTCCCCATGATTTGGCTGGGCCAGCACGAAAGGCCGCGCGCCAATCGACCGCCTCGAGCAATGGGAGATTCGGCCCCTGTCTGAGCGCTAAAGCATGATCCGGAAAAGTGCGCAGCGGTTTTCCGAAAAGATTATGCTTAAACAACAACCTAAAGCGCGATGACGATTCACCCTGATCGCATCGCGCTTTAGCGGCGACGTCACCACGGTCGAGCACGTCACCACCGCCGGTTTCAGCGGCGGCAGCGACGTGAGTATTTATGATCAACGCTTGGGGAGCGACGCCATCACCTCGCCCGCGTCTCCGTCCTCAAGGCAGGGCGTGACGGTCAACGGGAGCAGGTCAGACCATTGCGCGAGCCAACGATACATGGCTTTTGGATCACTCGATTCAGAGATCGCAAATCCCTGTCCATTCATGCCATGCCAGCGACCCAGCATCTTGACGCCCTCGGGTGGTGCGCCACCGGTCTCGAGAAAGCGGGCGACGGCTGCATTGAAGGTGCCTTGAGGTACGCTCCAGGTGGTTATGAATTTCATGCGATTCTCCCATGACTAGAATTATCGGATGAATGTTGCGGCTGCGCCGCATGCGCACGATAGCGCCTGCGTATCGAATGACAACGGCGAATGAACACGCGCGTCGGTTTGATCCCTCCTGCTTTCTGCGCAAGCGCTTGTTTGGACGTAAGACGGCTACTTGCCGTCGTTCCAGATGTCGGTGGCGAGCTTCCAGTCGTCTCCGACCTTTTCCCAGACGACGACATACTTTCCGGTCACGTCCTGCGGTGTCGATCCCTTGGTCTTCAGGACGAACGTGCCGATCTCACGGGCCGCGGAAGAACCGAGTGGCTTGACATCCACCGTTGTGAGCTTCGGATCGGTCACTTGTTCAGCCATACTTTTCCACATGACCTCGATGGCTGGTCGGCCCTGCACCATCGCGGAGCCGGGCGGGAGCGCGGTCGCATCGGCGCTGTAGAGGGACGCAATCCCGGAAAAATCTCCCTTGTTGAACATCTCGATCCATTTCGCATTGTTTGCTTCGATCTCGGCCTTCTGAGCCAAAGCCGGCGCGCTCAACGAGATCACGATTGCAATCGCCGATGCAATGTTGCGCATGATCATCTCCAGACTTAATGTACGATACAAACAAAGGGGCAGTCGTCTTGTCTCGACGTGGATGCATAGAATGGCCCATCCCAGACCGGGGCAGACGCAACGGCAATTCCGGAGAATTACCGTCAGCACCATTGACGAAGCTTCGCAGTAGAAATTGACGGGCAATTGACCTGACGAGTACTCCATGTCGCGGCTCGAACGCTTGACCAGGCGCGCTCTTCGTCCCTGGCGGGCGCGGCCCGAAGCCGCCTCCATGGCGTCAGCTCATCGTCACGTGAGAGTTGAGTGCACTGTCACCGCAATTCCTGGGGCTAAGCCGGCTCCCGACAAGCTGGAGTTTCAGGCGCGCCGCACTATTGCATCGAATATTCAGTCACGGTGACACTCGCCCGCCGCCCGTCGGGCAAAACACCCTGTCAATCCCTCCGCGCAAAAACATTCTTGTTTACCGAATTTCGGATATGGCGTATCCATGGCCCATCCCGCCCGCCATAAGGGGCGTTTCGCGATCGTCACGAGACGGGCCGGGAGGCGGTGGCCGCGACGGCGTCGGCGCGATGGGCAGGCTGCAGGGCGGGATCCCCGTGAGCAGCGGCACGCGCGATACGACACGGCGCTGACGGCGTCCTCGGTTCGGCCTCGATGGTGAGCGCACGCAAGCCATCGGGGACAGGAACGGGGACGTGCGCGGACGGCAAAATCGTGTGGTCCTGACGCCCGGGGTCTGTGCGTCAAGTGTTGCGGTGATGTTGCGGCCCAACCGGGTCTGCACATCAGTCATCCGCAAGGCGACGGGGGCAATAGTGCATCGCTCCCCGGGGAGAGCGCGACATAAGCCGTAAAGCCATTCGCGCAGGGAAGGCCGGTCGCCCGGCTGAACCTGTTGTCCACCCCGTGCGCGTCTTGTTCGCACACGGGACCGCGGGTGCCAGCCGGCATCCGGCCTTCCCTGCGCCCTTTCTGAACAAGAAGGGCAACGAAGAGAGCAAAGCTCGGGCGAAATGAACCGCGAGAATGCGAAGCCGTGTCTGCGAGGTCGTAGGATGGGTAGAGCCCTTGCGAAACCCATCATGGTTCGACGTTGAAGAAGCGTTGATGGGTTTCGCTTCGCTCTACCCATCCTACGAGCGAGCTCTCGTGCCCCTGACGCAGCGCGTCTGGGACACGAGAGCTTCGGCCTCTTACGCGCTCTCCGTCTCCCGGTGCACGTCGTGGACCACGAGGCCCATGCCTTCCTCCGGCATCTTGATCCAGTCGCGGCGCTTCAGCGTGCGCTTGGTGTCCTCATAGCCGCTGGTCCAGTGCTCGCGCATCGAGGTGCCCGAGAATTCGTGGTCCTTGGCGTCGCCCTCATAGGCCTTCTGCTGGTAGATCAGATGCAGGATCGCGATCTCCGGCATGTGGCACAGGCTCGCCTTCAGCTTGCGCTCCTCGTCGGACAGCTGCTCGTCCGGCAGCTTCGCCAGCGCCTTGTGGAGCAGGACCTTGAGATTGTGGGTGCGGCGATAGACGTCGGTGTTGTGGCGCGTGCGCGAGGAATACATGATGTCCTTGTGGCGGGCCATCACGTCTTGGATCGAGCGCGGCAGCACGCCGCGCGCGCTGAAAAGGTCGACCTGGAACACCAGCGAGTTGAGCGCATCCTCCTGGTCGAGCAGGTGCTGCAACGGCGTGTTGGAGACGATGCCGCCGTCCCAGAAATGATCGGTGCCGATCCGCACCATCGGCAGCGCCGGGGGCAGGGCGCCGGAGGCCATGATGTGCTCCGGCTCGATCTCGTCATGGGAATTGTCGAAATAGATGAAATTGCCCGAGAGCACGTTGACCGCGCCGACCGCGAAGCGGACCTTCTTCTCGTTGATGAGATCGAAGTCGACCAGCTCGAGCAGGCTCTCCTTCAGCGGCATCGTGTCGTAGTAACTGGTCGCGGTGCGCGCGCCGACCGGGCTGAACCAGGGGTTCATTTGGTGCGGGGTGAAGAAGCCGGGCTGGCCCATCGCCGAGGTCATCCACGCGCTGGTGAGATTGCGCCACTGGCGGAAGATGTCGCCGTCGGGCGTGTAGTGCCAGATCTTGCGGTTGGTGATGCGCTCCCAGAAGATGCGCAGCGCCTCGATCCGCTTCTCCGGCTTGTTGGCCGGCGATGATGGCGGAGTTGATCGCGCCGATCGAGACACCGCAGACCCAGTCGGGCTCGATGCCGGCCTCGTGCAGCGCCTGATAGACGCCGGCCTGGTAGGCGCCGAGCGCGCCGCCGCCTTGCAGCACCAGCGCGACGCGATCGCAGCGCTCGGGCCGCCAGCCCCGCGAGGGCGCCTGATGTGTCTGATAGGTCGGTTGCGACGTGCGGGCGTCCATGGCGATGCCTCCTGCTTGCGCTAGACGATTGCGTCCCGCGGTGACGGCGTGATGACAGAGGCGGCACCGTTGCATCGCCGGCAACGCAGATCGACCACGCTGCAATGGTAGGGGGTCGTGTGCCTGACGGAAAAGCTTCACATCGCAGTCAATGAGGATCGCTAGCAATTGCCGCCGATCAGGATTCACAGGAGACCAGCGATGCGAAGCGAAGACGTGCTGAGACTTCCGTCCATGCCCGCGGCAGGGCCGAGCTATCCGGCGGGGCTGTATCGGTTCGTCAACCGCGAATTCCTCGTCATCACCTACGAGACCGACCCGGAGCTGATCCGCGCCGGTTTGCCCGAGCCGCTGCAGCCGATCGACCAGCCGATCGTGCATTACGAATGGATCAAAATGCCTGACTCCTCCGGCTTCGGCAGCTACACCGAATCCGGCCTCGTCATCCCCGCGCGCCTCAACGGCGAGGACGTCAACTTCGTCTCGCAGATGTATCTCGACGATCCGCCGATCGCCGCCGGTCGCGAGATCTGGGGCTTTCCCAAGAAATACGCCCACCCCAAGCTTGAGATCGTCAAGGACACGCTGACGGGCACGCTGGAATATGCCGGCCAGCTCGTCGCCATGGGTACCATGGGCTACAAGCACGAGAGCATGGCCGGCAATGGCGATCTCACCCGCGCCACGCTGTCGAAGACGCAGATCAATCTGAAGATGATCCCGGGCGTCGACGGCCGTCTCGAGGTCTGCCAACTGGTCGCGATCAACCTCGTCGACATCGTGCCGAAGGGCTCCTGGATGGGGCCGGGCCGGCTGCATCTGGTGCCGCATGTCAACGCGCCGGTCGCGGATTTCCCGGTCCGCCGCTGCCTCGGCGCGCATCATTACATCGCCGACCTGACGCTGCCGTTCGGCCGCGTCGTGCACGACTACATCAGGCAAGCCGAGGCGGCCGCGACGGGGCTCGCGGCGGAATAGGGCGGCATCATCAAACTGTAACACTGGCGTAATTGAGTACCCGCGTGGGGTCCGGAAGATGCCGTCAGCCATCTTCCGGAATGGGGCAGTTGTTGACGGTTGGGGTTGGCCATGGCTGAGCCGGCAAAGCTTGTCAGCGCACTATCGGACGGCGAACCCGCCATTCCCGGCCTGGTCTGGGCCTTCCGCCTGCACAGCGACGGCAGTGCCGAGGCGCTGCCGGTCGACCGGCCGATCGAGTTCAGCCATGACGGCCGGCTCTGGCTGCATTTCACCCTGACTGACGCGCGGGCACGGCCCTGGATCGCGGCGTCGCAGCTGCCGCCGCTGGCGCGCGAGCTGCTGCTGTCGAGCGACACGTTCCAGCAGCTTCACGTCATCGACCACTGCGTCTACGGCGTGTTCTCCGATCTCGTGCGCGAGATCGACAGCGCGACGGAGGAGACCGCGTTCCTGCGCTTCGCCATGACCGAGCGGCTGCTGGTCTCCGGCCGCCACCAGGCGCTGTGCTCGGCGGACGCCACGCGGCGGGTGCTCGAAGGCGGCTACCGCGTCGACAACGTCGCCCATCTGCTCGAAAAGATCGTCGACGAGGTCGCCGACACGCTTGACCGGATGGCCGACAAGCTCGGCGAGGAGATCGACGACATCGAGGAGCGCATCCTGGCCGATGACGCCAAGCCCGAGATGCGCCGCAATCTCGGCCGTCTCCGCCGTACCTGCGTGCGGCTGCATCGGCAGCTCACCGGATTGCGCACGCTGTTTCACCGTCTCGATCAGAAGAACACCGATCATTTGTCGCCGGCGTTGCGGATCCAGGCCGGCAAGCTCGCGCAGCGGCTCGATGGCCTCGATCACGACATCGTCGAGCTGCGCGAGCGCAGCCGCCTGCTCGAGGAGGAACTGCGGTTCAAGAACGAGGAGGAGAGCAACCGCCATCTCCACACCCTCTCGATCGTGACCTCGCTGTTGCTGCCGCCGACGCTGATCACCGGCATTTTTGGTATGAACACAAAAGGCCTGCCGCTGACCGAGGTCGAGAGCGGATTCCTCTGGGCCGCGGTGCTGATGGCCTCCTCGGTGGCTGCGGCCTATTTCTTCATGCGGCGCACCGGCATCTTCAAGTAGCGTGTGTCGATCGTGAGTTGGGGGACCCAAATATCCGTGGCGGCCGCCCTTGCGCTGGCCTGCACGGCGACGAGCGCGCTCGCCGGTGCCAAGGACGAGAGCGCGGCCGCATGGCTGTTTCCCAAATGGTTCAACGAATGGCATGACGGCCTTGCCGGCAAGGGCCTGAATTTCGGCGCCACCTATATCGCAGACAATATCGCCAACGCCGCCGGCGGCGTGAAACGCGGCGCCATCCATTTCGGCCGGCTCGATCTGTCGGTCGATGCTGATCTCGACAGACTGGTTGGCTGGACCGGCGGCCGCTTTTACGCCAATGCTTTCGTCATCTACGGCCAGGGCCTCTCCCGCAACTACGTCCAGAACCTCGCCACCATCAGCGAGATCGAGGCGCTGCCGGATCAGCGGCTCTACAATGCCTATTTCGAGCAGAGCTTTTTCAATGATCGCCTGAACATCCGGGCCGGCCAGCAGGCCGCCGATGTCGAGTTCTTCGACAGCCAGACCGACGATCTCTTCATCAACGGCACCTTCGGCTGGCCCGCGATCAAGGCGTCCAACCTTCCGGCCGGCGGACCGGCGCCGCCGATCGCGGTGCCCGGCATTCGCATCAAGGCGGCGCTGACCGACAAGATCATCGCGTATGGTGCGGTGTTCAACGGCGATCCGTCCGGGCCCGGCGGTGTCGATCCGCAGCTGCGCGACCATCATGGTCTGGCATTCCGCATCAACGATCCGCCGTGGGTGATCGCGCAGGTCCGCTTCAACTACGACATCGATATCGGCGGCCGCCCGCTCGCCGGCAATTTCACGCCGGGTGGGTGGAAGCATTACGGCTCGTTCGACAGCCAGCGTTTTACGGCAGAAGGGATGTCGATCGCCGATTCCGGCGGCAGCGGCATTCCCGCAAAGCTCAAAGGCAATTACGGCATCTTCGCCGTGATCGAGCAGGTGCTGTATCGCCCGCCTGAGGTCACCGAGAACAGTACGTCGGCCTCGCTCCCCGGCATCACCACGTTCGGCCGCATCGCCTACAGCCCGCCGGATCGCAATCTGATCGACCTCTATATGGACGGCGGCATCGGCTTCGTCGGCTTCACGCCGGGCCGCCCGCTCGACCGCTTCGGCGTGGCGATGGCCTACATGCGGATCTCGAACCCCGCGCGCAATCTCGACGTCGACACGCAGGCCTTCACCGGCATCCGGAGCCCGGTGCGCAGCAACGAGACGCTGATCGAGATGATCTACGAGGCGCACATCAAGCCGGGCTGGCTGATCGCGCCTTACTTTCAATATGTGTTCCGCCCCTCGGGCGGCGTTGCAAATCCGAACGACCCGAGCGGTGTTTCGCGGATCGGTGACGCCGCAGTGTTCGGCGTCACCTCTACGCTCCGGTACTAGGCCGAGGCCGCCGCCGGCTGCAGTTTCGGCTGCCGCGACAGCGCCAGCACGATCAACGAGGCGAACACGCAGAGTGCGCCGGCGATGAAGAACGCGGGCAGGTAGCTCTCATAGACCGTCCGTGACAGGCCCGCACCGAACGCCGCGGTACCGGCGCCGAGCTGGTGGCCCGCAAAGATCCAGCCGAACACCAGATTGGCGCGCTCGGGCCCGAACTTTTGCGCGGTGAGGCGCACCGTCGGCGGCACGGTTGCGATCCAGTCGAGCCCGTAGAACATCGCGAAGATCGACAGGCCGTAGAACGAGAAATCGCTGAACGGCAGGAAGATCAGCGAGAGCCCGCGCAGGCCATAGTACCAGAACAGCAGGTAGCGGTTGTCGTAGCGGTCCGACAGCCAGCCCGACATGATGGTGCCGAAGAAGTCGAAGATGCCCATAGCTGCGAGCAAGCTCGCCGCCTGCACCTGCGGGATACCGAAATCGAGGCACATCGGGATCAGGTGAACCTGGACAAGGCCGTTGGTGGAAGCGCCGCAGACGAAGAAGGTCGCAAACAGGATCCAGAATGCCGTCGACTTCGAGGCATCGCGCAGCGTACCGAGCGCCACGCCCGTGATCGACCCGTGGGTCACGGGCGGGGCGGGCAGGGGCTCGGTGCCTTCGTCGCCGTACGGGCGCAGGCCGAGATCGCTCGGACGGTCGCGCATCGCGAGCAGGACGGCCAGCGCAGAGACGCCGAGCATGATGCAGACGAATCCGAGCGCGAGCCGCCAGCCATAGCGTTCGGTGAGGCTTGCGAGCAACGGCAGGAACACGAGCTGACCGGTAGCGACGCTCGCAGTCATGATGCCGACGACGAGGCCGCGCCTGTCTGCGAACCAGCGCGTGGCGATGGTTGCGCCGAGCACCAGCGCGGTCATGCCGGTGCCGATGCCGATCACCACGCCCCACAGTGCGACGAGCTGCCAGACCTCTGTCATGCCGAGGGAGAGCACGAGCGCCGAGACGACGATCAGCTGTGCCGCCAGCGTGACGTTGCGCAAACCGTAGCGGTTGAGCAGGGCGGCCGCGAATGGCGCCATCAGTCCGAACAGGATGAACCGGATCGACAGCGCGGAGGAGATCTCCGCCGTGCTCCAGCCGAACTCCTTCTGAAGCGGAACGATGAACACGCCGGGCGCGCCGACCGTGCCGGCGCTGATCAGCGCGGCAAGGAAGGTCACGCCGACCATCACCCAGCCGTAATGAATGTTGCGGCGGGACAATGCTGCCGCGAGCCAGTTCGAGATCATTGGGCCTCAATGTGGATTGGCGAGCCCGGTGAGACTCGCGTCATGGTTCCAGTCTGGCACGGGGAAGGGAAGTCTGAAATGACAGACTTCCCTCTATTTCGGACACCAGCGCTCAGCGCACCAGCCGCTCCACCGCGATCGCCGTGGCTTCGCCGCCGCCGATGCAGAGCGCGGCGATACCGCGCTTGAGATTGTTCGCCTCGAGCGCATGCAGCAGTGTCACGATCAGTCGCGCCCCGGTGGCCCCGATGGGGTGGCCGAGCGCGCAGGCGCCGCCATTGACGTTCAGCTTGTCGCGGGGAATGCCGAGGTCACGCTGCGCCGCCATCGCGACCACGGCGAAGGCCTCGTTGATCTCGAACAGGTCGACGTCGGAGGCAGCCCAACCGACCTTGTCGAGCAGCTTGCGGATCGCCGGGATCGGCGCCGTGGTGAACCATTGCGGCTCCTGGCTGTGGGTGGCGTGGCCCCTGATCTCCGCGAGAACAGGCAATCCGCTGCGATCGGCGAGCGAGCGTTTCGTCAGCACCAGCGCCGCCGCGCCGTCGGCATTGGCGGAGGAGGCGGCCGGCGTGATGGTGCCGTTGGCGCGGAACGCCGGCTTCAGGCCCGGGATCTTCGCCGGATCGACTTTCAGCGGATGCTCGTCATTGGCGACGATGCGGGGACCGGCCTTTTCCGCGAGCGTGATCGGCGCAATCTCGGCCTTGAACGCGCCGCCCTCGACCGCCTTGCGGGCTCGGCTGAGCGTCTCCATGGCATAGGCGTCCTGGTCCTTGCGGGTGAACTGATAGGCCTCTGCGGTCGCTTCGCCGAAATCGCCCATGGAGCGGCCGGTCTCGTAGGCGTCCTCAAGGCCATCCATCATCATGTGGTCGATGATACGGTCGTGGCCGACGCGATAGCCGCCGCGCGCCTTGGCGAGCAGATAGGGCGCATTGCTCATGCTCTCCATGCCGCCGGAGACGACGATCTCGGCCGAGCCGGCGCGAATGATATCGTGCGCCAGCATGGTCGCCTTCATGCCGGAACCGCAGACCTTGTTGACCGTGGTCGCGCCGGTAGCGTCGGGCAGCCCGGCCGCGCGCGCCGCCTGCCGCGCCGGCGCCTGGCCCTGTCCCGCCGGCAGCACACAGCCCATGAAGACCTCGTCGACTTTCTCGCGTGCAAGTCTTGCGCGCTCCAGCGCCGCGCCGATCACGTGTGACCCGAGCTTGTGCGCGGGGAGCGGCGAGAGCTCGCCCATGAAGCGGCCGAGCGGGGTGCGGGCGGCGGAGACGATGACGACGGGATCGGCGGCTTCGGCCATGATGGGACTCCCTGGCGATGATGTGTAAGATTATGATCATCATATGATGCGGTGCAAAAAATGCAACCGCGCCAGGGATGAGAAAATGTCTGGGCTCGGATGAGATTTGGTCGTGCGGTTGGGGAGAGGTGGCGCTCGCCTATCGCTTCCTGTTGACGAACGCCTGCATCAGCCGCGTCGGCTCGTCCGTCAGGAACGACTCGCCGAACACTTTCACGCTCAAATTCACCGACTCCGTCAGCGGCAGTTCCTCCCATTGCCGCAGCAGCGCCTTTTGTGATCGCAGCGCCTCCGGGCCGCATTCGAGCAGCGCTGCGACGAGGTGCTCGACTTCGGCGTCCAGGCCATCCGCCGCCGCGACCTTGTCGACCAGTCCCCAGGCGAGCGCGGTGGCTGCGTCGATGTTCTCCGCCGTCATCACCAGCCAGCGCGCGCGGGCCCAGCCGATCAGGCGAGGCAAGAGCGCTGCGTGGATCACCGAGGGGATGCCGACGCGCACCTCCGGCATTCCGAAATGCGCATCATGCGCGGCAATCCGGAAATCGCAGGCGGCCGCCACTTCGAGGCCGCCGCCAAGGCACCAGCCGGGCATGCGCGCGATCACCGGGGCAGGGAAGGAGCGCACGGCCTCGCAGAGATCGCGCAGACGGCTGATGAAGGCTTCGGCCGATCGTTGGTCGAGCTTGGCCATCTCCTTGATGTCGGCGCCCCCGATCATGCTCTTCTCGCTCTGGCCGCGCAACACCACGACGCGGATGCTTCGGTCGGATGCAAGCTGCTGCAGGCCTTCGCGCACGGCGTCGGTCACCGGCGAGCCGAGAATATTGAGCGGGCCGGCGTTGCAGATCGCGACATGAACGACGCCGCGCGCATCGCGCGTCACGCCGCAGTGGGGGTTGAGCATTTCCATCGTGGGATCTCGAAGGTTTCGTGGACCGGCGCGAGGCGCGCGGGTCGGTGCCACTTCCGGGCCGAAACGTCCTTATTGTCAAGCGGGGCGGGGGGCGAGTTGCAAGGGCGAAGTCCGTGGCATAGTATGACGAGTAACATACAAAAGGGATCCCATGACTGAACCCGACCAATTCGACCTGTTTTCGCCCGAGCAGCGTCGCGAGCGCGTGGTGGACTGGCAGGTGCCGGCGCCGGTCGCGAAAGTAGCGATGGGCCTGTCGGGCATGGACGCCATGCTGGGCATTCGCGATGGCCGGCTGCCGCCGCCGCCTTTTGCAAAACTGATCGGCTTCACGGTGGGGGTGGTCGAGCCGGGTCGGATCGTCATGGAACTGGAGCCGCGCGAGGATCTCGAAAACACCATCGGCCTCATCCACGGCGCGACCGCAGCTGCGCTGCTCGATACCGCGATGGGATGCGCGATCTCGACCCGGTTGGAAGCGGGGCAGAGCTCCGTGACGCTCGACCTGAAAATGACCTTCCTGCGTCCGCTCTCGGTTCGCTCAGGCCTGATCTCGGCCGAAGGCAAGGTGATCAAGTTGGGACGGCAGACCAGCTACACCGAAGGCTTCGTCCGGGACGGCAAGGGCGCCCTTGCGGTGCACGCAACTGCAACGTTTTCCATGATCGGAAGCAACTTAACATGAATTAATGCACCCTTTTCGTCATTTGCATGTTATGAGATGACCATCGACATTCAATGAGAACCGCATGCGCTACTCCCGGGAACACAAGCAGGAAACCCACGACCGGATCGTGAAGAGGGCCTCTGTGCGGCTGCGCGAAAAGGGCGCCCATGGCATCGGCGTGGCCGACCTCATGAAGGAGGCGGGCCTGACCCATGGCGGCTTCTACGCGCATTTCGATTCCCGCGAGGCGCTGGTGATCGAGGCGTTCGGTTACGCGATGGACCGCTCGATGGAGCACTGGCGCAAGATCACCGACGAGGTTTCGCCCGACAAGCGGCTGGCGATGATCGCGGAGGCCTACCTGTCGGCGTTGCATCGCGACAATCCCGGCCATGGCTGCTCGATTCCCGCTCTCGGTGCCGAGATCGCCCGCGAGAGCCCGAAGGCGCGAAAGGCCTTTGCCGGCAAGCTCGACGAGATGATCGAGGTGCTGGCGGACAATATTCCGAACATGCCGCGCAAGGCCGCACGCAAGCAGGCGGTTGCGACGCTGGCGACGATGGCCGGCACCATGCTGCTGGCGCGCATTGCCGGGTCGAGCGAGCTGTCCGACGAGGTGTTGAAGGTGGGCCGGGACAGTGCGCTGGAGGGCACGAAGCGCGAGCCGAAGGCGCCGGCGGTGAGGAAGGCGAAGAACTAAGCGTGCCCACGACTTCGTCGCTATCGGAGAGAGATGGTGGGCACGGCGCTTTGCGCCTTTGCCCACCCTACAGGACCGGTGCTACCGCCCCGCAAACAACGCCCGCTCGCGCTCCACGATCTCGCCGATGTAGTCCGCCACCGCCCTGATCCGCGCCAGATCCTTGCTGTCGGCGTGCATCAGCATCCAGAACGTCCGCGTGATCGAGATCTCCTCGGGCAGCACCGGCACGAGTTGCGGATAATCGCTCGCCATGAAGTGCGGCAGCACTGCGATGCCGAAGCCAGAGAGCGTGGCGTTGAGCTGCGCGATCAGATTGGCGCTGCGGAAGCGCGCCGAAATCCGCGGCGACACCTGCGGCAGATAATCGAGTTCCGGCGTGAACAAGAGCTCTTCGATGTAGCCGACGAAGCGGTGTTGCGGCAGATCCTGCCGCGAGATGATGTTCGGGAAGCGGTCCAGATAGGTGGGGGCCGCGTAGAGGCCGAGGCGGTAGTCGAGCAGCTTGCGGCCGACGATGCGACCTTCCTTCGGCATGGTCAGGCTGATGGCGATATCGGCCTCGCGCTTGGAGAGACTGAACAGCCGCGCGGTGGCCACAAGTTGCAGATCGAGATCGGGATACCGGTCGGCGAAGGGGGCCAGCCGCGGTGCCAGGAAGGCCGTGCCGAACCCGTCGGGCGCGCCGATCCGCACCGTCCCCGTCAGCCGCGCCACGGAGCCGCCGACCTGCTCCTGGTTGGCGACGATGGTCGATTCCATCGCTTCCGCGCTGTCGGCGACGCGCTGGCCGGCCTCGGTGAGGAGGTAGCCGGTCTTGCGCCGGTCGAACAGCTTTGCCGAGAGGTGCTTTTCCAGCCGGTCGACGCGGCGGATCACCGTGGCATGGTCGACCCCGAGCTGTTTTGCCGCAGCCGAGACCGAGCCGCCCCGCACGATGGCCAGCACGAAGCGAAAGTCGTCCCAATCGATAGCGCCTTGATCCAGCATTTTCGCACATCTATGGTGCATTATCTCAGACTTGAATCCTATAAAATGCAGGTCGATAGGATTTGTCAAAGCGTTCAAGCTCGGCCTCAAGGAGATCATTCATGCGTTCAGTCGGACATTTCATCGGTGGCAAGGAAGTAAAGGGCACGTCTGGCCGCACCGCCGACGTTTTCGAGCCGATGACCGGTGACGTCCAGGCCAAGGTGGCGCTGGCGTCCAAGGCCGAGGTCCGAGCCGCCGTCGAGAATGCCCGCGCCGCGCAGCCGGAATGGGCCGCGACCAACCCGCAGCGCCGCGCCCGCGTCATGATGAAATTCGTCGAGCTGGTTCAGCGCGACTACGACAAGCTCGCCGAGCTGCTCGCGCGCGAGCACGGCAAGACCGTGCCGGACGCCAAGGGCGACATCCAGCGCGGCCTCGAGGTCGCCGAGTTCGCCTGCGGCATCCCGCATCTGATGAAGGGCGAATACACCGAAGGCGCCGGCCCCGGCATCGACATCTATTCCATGCGTCAGGCGCTCGGCGTCGTCGCCGGCATCACGCCGTTCAATTTCCCGGCGATGATCCCGATGTGGAAGTTCGCGCCCGCGATCGCCTGTGGCAACGCCTTCATCCTGAAGCCGTCCGAGCGCGATCCCGGCGTGCCGATGCTGCTCGCCGAGCTGATGATCGAGGCGGGCCTGCCGGCCGGCATCCTCAACGTCGTCAACGGCGACAAGGAAGCGGTCGACGCCATCCTCGACGATCCCGATATCAAGGCCGTCGGCTTCGTCGGTTCCACCCCGATCGCCCAGTACATCTACGAGCGCGCCGCCCTGACCGGCAAGCGCTGCCAGTGCTTTGGCGGTGCCAAGAACCACGCCATCATCATGCCCGATGCCGACATGGACCAGGCGGTCGACGCGCTGATTGGCGCGGGCTACGGCTCGGCCGGCGAGCGCTGCATGGCCGTCTCGGTTGCAGTGCCCGTCGGCAAGGCCACGGCCGACCGGCTGATGGAAAAGTTGATTCCGCGTGTCGAGAGCCTCAAGATCGGCACCTCGATCGATCCGTCGGCCGATTACGGCCCTCTGGTGACCCGCGAGGCGGTCGAGAAGGTCAAGGGCTATATCGACATCGGCCTCAAGGAAGGTGCGACGCTCGCCGTCGACGGCCGCGGCTTCAAGATGCAGGGCTACGAGAAGGGTTTCTATCTCGGTGGTTCGCTGTTCGACAACGTCACCAAGGACATGCGGATCTACAAGGAAGAGATCTTCGGCCCCGTGCTCTCGGTCGTGCGCGCGCACGACTACAAGGAAGCGCTGGCGCTGCCGTCGGAGCATGACTACGGCAACGGCGTTGCGATCTTCACCCGCGATGGCGACGCCGCCCGTGACTTCGCGGCCAAGGTCAATGTCGGCATGGTCGGCATCAACGTGCCGATCCCGGTGCCGATCGCCTATTACACCTTCGGCGGCTGGAAGAAGTCGGGTTTTGGCGACCTCAACCAGCACGGTCCGGATTCGGTCCGCTTCTACACCAAGACGAAGACGGTGACCTCGCGCTGGCCGTCCGGCGTCAAGGAAGGTGCGGAGTTCTCGATCCCGCTGATGAAGTGATCCCCTTGAGAGCGAGGCTCATATGCAGTTCGCTCTGAACGAGGATCAGATCGCGGTTCGCGACATGGCGTTGGCGTTTGCGGCGGAAAAGATCGCGCCGCACGCGCTGCGCTGGGACGAGGAGAAGCATTTCCCCGTCGATGTGATGCGCGAGGCCGCCACGCTCGGCATGGGCGGCATCTACATCCGCGAGGATGTCGGCGGCTCCGCCATGACGCGGTTCGACGCGGCGCTGATCTTCGAGGCGCTGGCGACGGGCTGCCCGACCACCTCGGCCTTCATCTCCATCCACAACATGGCGTCCTGGATGATCGATGCCTATGGCAGCGACACCCAGCGCCACACATGGCTGCCGAAGCTCTGCACCATGGAGCTGATCGCCAGCTACTGCCTGACCGAGCCGGGCGCGGGCTCGGATGCCGCGGCGCTCCGCACCCGCGCGGTGCGCGATGGCGATCATTACGTTCTCAACGGCCAGAAGCAGTTCATCTCCGGCGCCGGCGGTACTGATCTGCTGGTCGCGATGGTGCGCACCGGCGGCGATGGCCCGGGCGGCATCTCGACCCTCGTCATCGACGGCAAGACGCCGGGCGTCTCCTTCGGCGCCAATGAGCGCAAAATGGGCTGGAACGCGCAGCCGACCCGTGCCGTGATGTTCGAGAACGCGCGTGTGCCGGTGGCCAATCGCCTCGGCGAGGAGGGCATCGGCTTCAAGATCGCGATGGCGGGCCTCGATGGCGGCCGCCTCAACATCACGGCGTGCTCGCTCGGCGGCGCGCAGACCGCGCTCGACAAGGCGCGTGGCTACATGAAGGAGCGCAAGGCCTTCGGAAAGCGTCTCGACGAATTCCAGGCGCTGCAATTCCGTCTCGCCGACATGGCGATCGAGCTCGAGGCCGCGCGCACCTTTCTGTGGCGTGCCGCCGCGGCGCTGGACCGCAAGGACCCCGATGCCACCATGCTATGTGCGATGGCAAAGCGCTTCGGCACCGATGTCGGCTTCGAGGTCGCCAACCATGCGCTGCAGCTTCACGGCGGCTACGGGTACTTGAGCGAATATGGGATCGAGAAGATCGTGCGCGATCTGCGTGTGCATCAGATCCTCGAAGGCACCAATGAAATCATGCGGCTCATCGTGGCGCGCAAACTGATCGAGGGCGCGCGATGAGTTCAGTGGAAGAGGGCGATCTGGTCGCCCGCGTCGAGGGCGCGGCCGGCGTGATCAGGCTCAATCGTCCCAAGGCCATCAACGCCGTCACGTTGGAGATGTTTCGCGACATCGACAAGGCGCTCGACCGCTTCGAGGCCGATCCGGCCGTCGCGGTGATCGTGCTGGAAGGCTCCGGCGAGCGCGGCCTCTGTGCCGGCGGCGACATCCGCACGCTCTGGGAGAGCTCGAAGGTCAACGGCGACCTCGGCAAGATCCTCTGGCGCGAGGAGTACATCCTCAACGCCCGGATCAAGAGATTCCCAAAGCCCTATATCGCCTACATGGACGGCATCGTGATGGGCGGCGGTGTCGGGCTCTCCGCGCATGCCAGCCATCGCATCGTCACCGATCGCACCAAGCTCGCGATGCCCGAGGTTGGGCTCGGCTTCTTTCCCGATGTCGGCGGCACCTATCTGTTGTCGCGCTCGCCGGGCGAAATCGGCACCTACTTCGGCCTGACCGGCCAGACCATGAACGGGCCCGACGCGATCCACGCCAAATTCGCCGACGCCGTGGTGCCAGCGGCCAAATGGCCGGAGCTGCGCGAGGCACTGACAAGGGTTCGTCAGGGAGTGACCGCGGCTGAGGTTACCAAGCTCATCAACAGTTTTACGACCGGCGATACCGCGGGGCCGGTGGCCGCAAAAGAGCCTGCTATCGACGCATTGTTCAGCTTCGACCGGATGGAAGATATCCTTGCCGCTCTGAAACGCGATGGCTCCGAGTTCGCGCTGGCGACGCTGAAGACGCTCAACGAAAAATCCCCGCGCGGCATGGTGGTGACGCTCAAGCTGCTGCGGCTGGCGCGCACCGCGTCGAGCCTGGAGGAATCCCTGGTGCGCGAATACCGCGCCGCACTGGAGGTGTTTCGCAGCGATGATTTTCGCGAGGGGGTTCGCGCTGCCGTGATCGACAAGGACCGCAACCCGACCTGGTCGCCGCCGCGGATTGAGGACGTGACGCCGCAAATGCTTGCGCCGTATCTCGCCGAGATTGGTGCCGACGAGCTGAAGTTCAACTAATCAACGATTGAAGCGGAGGAAACGACAATGGCCACGATCGCATTCATCGGTCTCGGCAACATGGGCGGCCCGATGGCGGCCAATCTGGTCAAGGCGGGCCACAAGGTGGTGGCGTTCGATCTCGTCGAAGCCTCGCGCAATCAGGCCAAGGCCGACGGCGCCGGCATCGCCGACAGCGCCGCGGGCGCGGTGAAGGGCGCCGATGTCGTCGTCACCATGCTGCCGGCCGGCAAGCATGTGCTCGGCGTCTGGAACGAAATCCTTCCCGCGATGACCAAGGGTGCGCTGGTCATCGATAGCTCCACCATCGACGTCGAGAGTGCGCGGCAGGCGCATGCGCTCGCCGGCAAGCACGGCGTGCTCTCGGTGGACGCGCCAGTCTCCGGCGGCACCGGCGGCGCCAAGGGCGCGACGCTCACCTTCATGTGCGGCGGCGAGGAGAACGCATTCGCGGCGGCAAAGCCGGTGCTGGAGAACATGGGCAAGAAGATCGTGCACTGCGGCGGGGCCGGCGCAGGGCAGGCGGCCAAGATCTGCAACAACATGATCCTCGGCATCTCCATGATCGCAGTGAGCGAGGCGTTTGCACTCGGCGAGAAGCTCGGGCTCTCGCATCAGGCGCTGTTCGACGTCGCCTCGACCTCGTCGGGCCAGTGCTGGTCGCTGACGACCTATTGCCCCGTGCCGGGCCCGGTGCCGACCTCGCCCGCGAACAACGACTACAAGCCGGGCTTTGCCTCGGCCCTGATGGTGAAGGATCTGACGCTGGCGCAGGACGCCGCGAAGGCTGCGGGCGCGGCCACCCCGCTCGGCAAGCATGCGCAGGAGATCTATCAGTCTTTCGACGCAGCCGGGCAAGGTGGGGTGGATTTTTCCGGAATTATCAAGCACGTTCGCAGCCTCGCTGGAAAATAGCGAGGCTTCGTAGCCCGGATGGAGCGAAGCGAAATCCGGGACAGCTGCTTCCAATGGCGTAGCCGGCCCCGGATTGCGCTTCGCTCCATCCGGGCTACGCTCGAACATCAATTCGACGGGCCCGAACCATGACGACATTTCAGGACGCGCGCGCGTTTCTGCTCAAGCACCGCACGGATTACGAGACAGCGGTCAAAGGCTTCCGCTGGCCGGATCCGGTTCCCTTCAACTGGGCGCTCGACTGGTTCGACGAGCTCGCGAAGGACGCCGAAGCCAAGGACCGGCCCGCGCTCTGGATCGTCGATGCCGCGCAGGACCGGCAGACAAAACTGTCCTTCGCGGCGCTCTCGAAGCGCTCGAACCAGGTCGCGAATTTTCTCCGCGCGCAGGGCCTGAAGCGCGGCGATCATCTTCTGCTGCTGCTCGGCAACGTGGTTCCGCTGTGGGAGACGATGCTGGCGGCGATGAAGCTCGGCGTCGTCGTGATCCCCGCGACCACGCTGCTAACCGCGGAGGAGCTCCGCGATCGCCTCGATCGCGGCAAGGCGAGGGCGGTGGTGGCCGCCGAGGATCAGGTCGGGAAATTCGCAAGTCTTAAATTCGAAAGTCTTGGTGCGGAGAACATCGTTCGCATCGTGGTCGGCACGGCTCACGACGGATGGCTCTCATATGATGAGGCCGCAAAGGCGCCGGGGAGTTTTAGCGCCGACGGCCCGACTAATGCCGACGACCCGATGCTGCTCTACTTTACCTCGGGGACCACTGCAAAACCAAAACTTGTCCGGCACAGCCAGCGCAGCTATCCGGTCGGGCATCTGTCGACCATGTACTGGATCGGGCTGAAGCCCGGCGACGTCCATCTCAACATCTCCTCGCCCGGCTGGGCCAAGCATGCCTGGAGCTGCTTCTTCGCGCCGTGGAACGCGGGCGCCACCGTGTTCGTGGTCAACCAGCCGCGCTTCGATGCCAAGGGCCTGCTTGCCACCATCGGCCGCTGCGGCGTCACCACGCTGTGCGCGCCGCCGACGGTGTGGCGGCTGTTCATCCAGGAGGACCTGGCGTCCTTCAAGGTGAACTTGCGCGAGGTCTGCGGCGCCGGCGAGCCGCTCAACCCTGAAGTGATCGACCAGGTGCGGGCGGCCTGGGGCCTCACCATCCGTGACGGATATGGCCAGACCGAAACCACGGCGCTTGCCGGCAACTCGCCGGGCCAGAAGATCAAGATCGGCTCGATGGGCCGGCCGCTGCCGGGCTATCGCGTGCAGATCAGCGATGCCGACGGCAACAAGGCGAAGGAAGGCGAGGTCACGCTGGTGCTCGGCACCGAGAGGCCCGCCGGCCTGATGCAGGGTTATCAGAGCGACGACGGCAAGCTCTCCGGTGCCGAAGGCGAGCTCTATCGCAGCGGCGATGTCGTGTTCGAAGACGACGAGGGCTATCTTACCTTTGTCGGCCGCTCCGACGACGTGTTCAAGTCGTCGGATTACCGTATCAGCCCGTTCGAGCTGGAGAGCGTGTTGCTCGAGCATGAGCTGGTCGCAGAAGCCGCGGTGGTGCCGAGCCCGGATCCGATCCGGCTCGCGATCCCCAAGGCGTTCGTGCTGCTGACCTCGGGCGCGGAGCGGACGCCTGAGACCGCGCTGTCGATCTTCCAGCACCTGCACACGCGCCTTGCGCCCTTCAAGCGCATCCGCCGCCTTGAAATCGTCACCGAGCTGCCGAAGACGATCTCTGGAAAAATCCGCCGGGTGCAGCTACGCAGGCTGGAGCGCGACGATGATCGCAACGATCCGCTGCGCGGCCGGGAATTCCGTGAGGAGGATTTTCCGGAACTGCCGAAAACACGGAGTGAGACCTAAGTGAACGAAGTCTGGAAGAAGCCGCCGATTTCCTTGGAAGCCTATCAGGCCATGGTCGGCAAGGAGATCGGCGTGTCGTCGTGGCACTTGATCGATCAGCCGCGCATCGACACCTATGCCGACGTGATCGAGGATCACCAGTTCATCCACGTCGACCCTGAACGTGCCAAGAAGGAAACCGCCTTCGGCACCACCATCGCGCACGGCTTCCTCACGATGTCGCTGCTGTCGATCATGTCCTATGAGGTGATGCCCGTGATCGCGGGGACCACGATGGGCGTGAACTACGGCTTCGACAAGCTGCGCTTCATCTCGCCGGTCCGCTCGGGCAAGCGCGTTCGCGGCCGTTTCGTGCTGGCCGAAGCCAAGCTCCGCAAGCCTAATGAATTGCAGTCCCGCACCAACGTCACCGTTGAGATCGAAGGCGAGGACAAGCCCGCGCTGGTCGCGGAATGGCTGGGGTTGATCTATTTCGCCTAGGCCCGAGGCGTCGTTGCCGGGCTTGACCCGGCAACCCATCGCTGCTCAAAAGCGACGCAACGCGCGATTTCACCCTCTCCCCTTGTGGGAGAGGGTGGCTTCGCAGAGCGAAGCCGGGTGAGGGGTATCTCTCCGCGGGCTCGCCTGTAGAAGCAAACCCCTCATCCGGCGCTTCGCGCCACCTTCTCCCACAAGGGGAGAAGGAAGAAGAAGCAGGAACTACATCATGGCAATCAGGTTCGACGGACGCGTCGCCATCGTCACCGGCGCGGGCAATGGTCTGGGGCGCGCGCATGCGCTGGGATTGGCTAGCCGCGGCGCCAAGGTCGTCGTCAACGATTTCGGCGGCGCGCGTGACGGCACCGGTGGCTCGCTGTCGCCGGCCGAGACCGTGGTCGAGGAAATCCGCAAAGCCGGTGGCACCGCGATGGCGGATGGCGCCGACGTCTCGAATTTCGAACAGGTCACCGCCATGGTCGAGCGCGCCACCAAGGAGTGGGGCAGCGTTGATCTCTTGTGCGCCAATGCCGGAATCCTGCGCGACAAGTCGTTCGGCAAGATGGAAGCGGCCGACTTCCAGAAGGTGCTCGACGTGCATCTCGTCGGCACCTTCTATTGCTGCAAGGCGGCCTGGGCCGGCATGCGCGACCGCAACTATGGCCGCATCGTGCTGACGACGTCGTCCTCCGGCCTCTACGGCAATTTCGGCCAAGCCAATTATGGCGCGGCGAAGTCGGGCATGGTCGGTCTGATGAACGTGCTCGCCGAGGAAGGCCGCAAGTCTGACATCCGCGTCAACATCATCTCGCCGACGGCCGCGACCCGCATGACGGAAGAGCTGTTGCCTCCGCAGGCGCTGCAGCTGATGAAGCCGAACGCAATCACGCCGGCGGTCGAGTACATGCTGAGCGAGGACGCGCCGACCCGCACCATCATGGGCGCCGGCGCGGGCTCCTTCGCGGTGATCAAGATCGTGGAGAGCGAAGGCATCAACCTGCCGGAGTCCGAATGGACGCCGGACGCGGTCGCCGCGCATTTCGCGGAGATCAGCGACATGTCGAAAGCCAAGGCGCTGACCGGGGCGTTCGAGCAGACGCAGAAATACGTGGCGCAGGCCGCGGCGCGGGCGGGGATCAAGCTCTGACTGACACCGCCGTCATCGGGGCCGGTCCCGCCGGGCTGATGGCGGCGGAAGTGTTGGCGCAGGGCGGTGCCCGCGTCACCGTGTACGACGCGATGCCGTCCGCGGGTCGAAAATTCCTGATGGCCGGCCGCGGCGGGCTCAACCTCACCCACAGCGAGCCGCTGCCGCAGTTCATGGCGCGCTATCGCGAGGCAGCCCCGAGGCTGCAAGCCGCGATCGAGGCGTTTTCGCCCGAGGCGCTGCGCGCGTGGAGCGAAGCCCTGGGCGAGCCGACCTTCGTCGGCACCAGCGGGCGGGTGTTTCCGAAAGCGTTCAAGGCCTCGCCGTTGCTGCGCGCCTGGCTGCGGCGGCTCGATGCCAGCGGCGTGCGGTTTGCCTTTCGCCATCGCTGGACCGGCTGGGACGGTGAGGAGCGCCTGGTGTTTCGAGCGCCCGATGGCGCAGCGGCCGTCACTGCCAGCGCCACGGTCCTCGCGCTTGGCGGCGCCAGCTGGCCGCGGCTCGGATCGGATGGCGGCTGGGTCGAGCTCCTTGCCGCAAAAGGCGTTGCCATCTCAAAGCTGCGGCCAGCCAATTCCGGCTTCACAGTCGCCTGGTCAAATGTGTTCCGCGATCGTTTTGAGGGCCAGCCGCTCAAGGGCGTGGCGCTGACGATCGGCGCGCATACGGTGCGGGGCGAAGCCACGATCACGCGTAGCGGCATCGAAGGCGGCGCGATCTACGCACTGTCGGCGGAACTGCGCGAGGCGGTGCTCAGTGTCGGGCAGGCGACGCTTTCGATCGC
Source organism: Bradyrhizobium shewense (assembly GCF_900094605.1). Taxonomy (GTDB): domain Bacteria; phylum Pseudomonadota; class Alphaproteobacteria; order Rhizobiales; family Xanthobacteraceae; genus Bradyrhizobium; species Bradyrhizobium shewense. The sequence continues at coordinate 223,127 of NZ_FMAI01000002.1, forward strand.
ATTGCGGCCCGACCTCGAGGCCGCCGCTCTGACCGCGCGGCTATCAGGGACACGCGGCAAGCAATCGCTCGCGAACTTCCTGCGCAAGGCGGCGCAAGTGTCGCCGGTCGGCATCGGCCTGATGCAGGAGGCCGCCATCGTGTCCAGCCGACCACTGGCCGCGCTCTCGCCGGCCGAGCTTGCGCATCTGATCAACGCCATTCCGGTGCGGCTCACCGGCGTTGCCCCGATCGATCGCGCGATCTCGACTGCGGGCGGTATCACCTTCGACGAGCTCGACGACCACTTCATGCTGCGCAAACTGCCCGGCGTGTTTGCCGCGGGCGAGATGCTGGACTGGGAGGCGCCCACGGGCGGATATCTGCTGCAGGCGTCTTTTGCGACGGGCGCGGCCGCGGCACGGGGCGTGTTGCAGTGGCTCGCGCAATCGTCGTCCTGATTTCGGGGATCATGACGTTCCGGTCCGGGTCGCGAGATCGGTAACGAGTCCGAGCGCGCCGAAGCTCGCCGCGACCGCGCAGACCAGCGTCCAGCCGCCGTAACTCCAGGCAACGGATGCGGCCGCTGCACCCACGCCGCCGCCGATGAAGAACAGTGCGACGAACAGGCCGTTGATGCGGCCGCGCGCCTCGGGGCGCAGCAGATTGATGGCGCGGCGGCCAAGCGTCTGGTCGGTGGTGATACCGATGTCGAGCAGGATCGTGCCCAGGCTCAACACCAGCAGAGCGGCGTTGCGGGATTCCAGCACGCCGGCCCAGGCACAGAGCGCGAGCGAGCCGATGATGAGGGTATGGGCTGCGACGAACATGGGGCGGGCCCAGCCCTTATCGCCCCAGCGGCCGGCCAGTGGCGTTGCCGCAGCGCCGGCCACGCCGATCAAAGCGAAAGCGGCAATTCCCTTGATGTCCAGGGCGAACGGCGCGTCCGGCAGCCGCAGCGCCACCGCGGCCCAGAAGGCGGTGAAGGACGCCATGACCAGCGCTGCGGTCCAGGCTCGTACGCGGAGTACGGGCTCTTCCCGCAACAACCTTGGGAAGGAGCGGAGCAATTCGCGGTAGCTCGCGCGCGCAGTGGGCTGAAGTGCTGGCAGATAGCGGCCGAGCGCGCCGGCGAGGAGCGCCATAAGACCTGCCGAGACAACGTAGTAGGTGCGCCAGCTCCAGAGATCGGCAATCAGGCTTGCCGCTGGCCGCGACAACAGGATGCCGATCATCAATCCGCTCATGACCTCGCCGATGACCTGGCCACGACGCTCCGGCGCCACCATGGACGCGACCAGCGGGACCACCATCTGGATCGCCGCGCAGGAGGCACCGAGAACGAACGTGGCAAGCAGCAGAAGCAACGGCGTCGGCGCCAGTGCTGTCGCAAGTGCGGCAAGGATGGCGCAGCCGAGCGTCCGCAGGATGAGGCGCCTGTTCTCGACGAGATCGACGAGCGGGACGAGGAGCAGGAGACCGAGTGCATAGCCGAGCAGCGTCAACGTACTGACGAGGCCGGCCTGCCAAGGCGCCATGCCCAGGGAGCCGCCGATCAGGCCAACCAGAATTTGCGGTGCAAACAAATTGGTGACGACGACGCCAGTGGTGATCGCGCCGAGCCAGATCAGGGGGCGCTCGGCGAGTTGTTTGGGAGATGCAAACCTGGTGGTTTCGGAGATGGTCATCGGCCCTCGCTACAATGGTGCGGGTCCCTTTAAGCGGGTGGGCTAATATGCTACAATTCAAATAAGTCTATAAAGAATATGCGAGTATGTTATGAATACCCATGACCTCGTCGCCTTCGTTGCGGTGGTCGAGACCGGATCGATCGTCGCGGCTTCTGCGCGCCTCAATCTTACTCAGCCCGGCGTAACTCGGCGCATCCAGAATCTCGAGGAGATGCTGGGTGCGCAGCTTCTCGACCGGCTCTCCAAGCCGCTAAAGCCGACGGCTGCGGGCCACGAGGCCTATGAGCAGGGACGACGCCTGCTCAGAATGCTGGATGATCTCAAATCGGGCGTCGCGAATGATGGGGTGGTGCGCGGTGAGTTCAGGCTGGGCCTCACGCCGTTTCTCTCGGAGGCGGGGCTCACCGCGCCGCTCGACGCCGTGCGGGCCGAATTTCCGGCTCTGGCCGTGCGGGTCGTTTCCGGCTGGTCGCCGCATCAGGTCGAGCGGGTCTGTCGCAACGAACTCGATGCTGCAGCGATTTGCTTGCCTGATGGCGCTGTGCCCCCTGCGGAGCTTCTCGCCGACGATCTCGGTGCGGAGCCGGTCATTTTCGTCGTCGCACGCGACGTGAAGATGTCCCGTATCGTCGATCTGGAGCGATTGTCGCAAATGTCGTGGGTGATCAACCAGGATGGTTGCGGATTTCGTGACGCGCTGAAGCGTCGCTTCGATGCCGAGCATCTGCCCTTCAACATTGCGGTGGAGGCGCTCGACAGCGAGCTTCGTCTGTCGCTGGTCGCGCGCGGCCTCGGCGTCGGTCTGGTGACGCCGATTGCGCTGAAGCGGAGCGCATTCCGCGACAAGCTCAAGCCGGTCGCGGTGCGTGGCTTCAACCCGGCCGTGCGCGCATGGATCGTGCATCGCCCGCCCGCCGGCCGATTGGCGCGTCCGATCAAGTTGTTTCGCGACGGACTGGATCGGGAGCTGAAGGCGTTGATCGGTTAGCGCAGCTTCCCTCGCGCCGCGACCGGGAGCGTACCGATGATCTCCTCGCCGCGGACCATCACGACCTCGTCCATCATGTTGACGACGACGCAGACATGGTTCGGCACGATGCGGACGACGTCGCCGACATTGGGCCGAGTGTTGCTGCGGGAGAGATCGAGGAAGCCGTGCTCCTCGGCGAATTTTGCGATCTTGGCTTCGGGGTGCTCCAGGATCAGGCCATGGCCGTCGAGACCGCCGGTATCAGTGGTCAGCGTCTTCGAGCCGGCATCGAGGATGCCGCGCTCGGGCGCGGCGCGACTCACCACCGTCGAATAGATGTGGAGCGCGCAGTCATCCCAAGTGGCGGAGCCAGCCGCCACCTGCATGCGGTCGTTATAGATGTAGGTGCCGAAACGATGCTCGGTGCCGCCCTTGAGCTTGCCGATGTTCTTCAGGTTCGGCGTGCCGCCAGTCGAGACGATTTTTGCGTCCAGCCCGTGCGCCCGCACGCCGGCCAGCGCCTCGTCGTAGAATTTCTGCGCGTCCGCCCAGCCGGTCTCGGTCGGATACATCATGAAGCCGGCGAACTGCAGCCCCTTGGATGCGGCGATCTCGCGCGCCAGCGCAATGGCTTCCGCCGGCGTCTCGACACCGGCGCGCTTGCGCCCCGTATCGCATTCGACCACGACCGAGAGCGGACGGCCCGACGCCGCGGCGGCCTTGGGCAGGCCGGTGACGACAGTGGAATTGTCGGCGGCCACCGTCATGTTGGCCTTGGCCTGGAGCGCGCCGAGGCGCGCCATCTTCTCTTCGCCGAGGAGGTTGTAGCTGATCAGGATGTCGTCGATGCCGGCATTGGCCATGATCTCGGCTTCGCCGAGCTTCTGGCAGGTGATGCCCTTGGCGCCGGCCGCGACCTGCATCTTGGCGATGGTCGGATTCTTGTGCGTCTTGATGTGCGGACGGTTGGCGACACCGGCCTCATCGCAGGCTTTCTGGATCCGCGCGATGTTGCGTTCGACCTTGTCCATGTCGATGACGGCGCAGGGCGTGCCGTATTCGCGGGCGATTTTTGCGGCGAGGGGAGTTGTCATGAGATCTCTCTATTTCCGGATCCGTAGGATGGGTAGAGCGAAGCGAAACCCATCATAACCTAATCCCTTTGTGCGATGGGTTTCGCTGCGCTCTACCCATCCTACGAAACTAAGCCTGTTCAATCTCTTCGCGGAGCATTTCCAGTTCGAGCCAGCGCTCTTCGGACGCCGATAGCTCTTCGTGCGCCTTGGCGATGGCGAAGGATGTGTCGTCGAATTTCTGGCGATCCTTGGCGTAGAGGTTCGGATCGTCGAGCACGCGCTGCAGCTTGGCGATGTCGGCCTGCAACGTCTCCATCTTCTTCGGCAGCGTTTCCAGCGCATGCTTCTCGTTGAAGCTGAGCTTGCGCTTCGGCGCGGATGTGGCAGCCGGCGCCGATCGCTCCTCTTTCTTCTCGGCAGGGGCTTGGGTCTTCGCCGTTTCACGCTTCAGGTCGGCACCGCGCTGGGTCAGCATGTCGCTGTAGCCGCCGGCATATTCGGTCCACTTGCCGTTGCCCTCGGGCGCGATCACGGAGGTGACGACGCGGTCGAGGAAGTCGCGGTCATGGCTGATCAGAATGACCGTGCCCTCGTAATCGCCGAGCATGTCTTCCAGGACGTCGAGCGTTTCGAGATCGAGGTCGTTGGTCGGCTCGTCCAGCACCAGCAGGTTCGACGGCTTTGCCAGCGCGCGGGCCAGCATCAGCCGGCCGCGCTCGCCGCCCGAGAGCACTTCCACCGGCGTGCCGCGCTGCTCCTGCGCGAACAAAAAGTCCTTCATGTAGCCGACGACGTGCTTCGGCTTGCCGCCGACCATGATCTGGTCGCCACGACCGCCGGTGAGCGCTTCGGCCAGCGTCGATTTGGGATCGAGGCTTTCGCGGTGCTGATCGAGCGTTGCTACCTCCAGATTGGCGCCGAGACGTATCGTGCCGGAATCAGGTTGCCCGCCGCCGGTGAGCAGATTGACCAGCGTGGTCTTGCCGGCGCCATTCGGGCCGATGATGCCGAGCCGGTCGCCGCGCTGGATGCGCGTCGAGAAATTCTCGACGATCATGCGCTCGCCATAGGCCTTGGCGACGCCCTTCGCCTCGATCACCAGCTTGCCGGATTGCTCCGCTTCGGCCGCCGCGAGACTGGCGGTGCCGGCGGTGCCGCGATAGTTGCGACGCTGGTCGCGCAGCGCATGCAGATTGCCGAGGCGCTTGACGTTGCGCTTGCGCCGGCCGGAGACGCCGTGGCGCAGCCAGTGCTCCTCGTCGACGATCTTGCGGTCGAGCTTGTGCTGGTCGCGCTCTTCCTCCGCCAGCACCTCGTCGCGCCAGCTCTCGAACGAAGCAAAGCCGCGGTCGATCTGCTTGATCTTGCCGCGGTCGAGCCACGCGGTGGAGCGCGAGAGATTGGTGAGGAAGCGGCGGTCATGGCTGATGATCACCAGCGCGCTGCGGCGGCTGTCGAGCTCCTGTTCCAGCCACTCGATGGTGGCGAGATCGAGATGGTTGGTCGGCTCGTCCAGCAGCAAAATGTCGGGCGAGGGCGCCAGCACATACGCCAGCGCCGCGCGGCGGGCCTCGCCGCCGGAGAGATTGTGCGGGTTCTCGTCACCGGTCAGGCCAAGCTGCTCCAGCAGGTAGCGCGCCTGGTGCTGGTCGTCGCCGGGGGCGAGACCGGACTCGACATAGGCAAGCGTGGTCTTGTGCTCGCCGAAGTCGGGCTCCTGCGGCAGGTAACGCACGGTCGCGCCCGGCTGCACGAAGCGCGTCCCGCCGTCGGGCTCGACGAGGCCGGCCGCGATCTTCAGCAGCGTCGACTTGCCCGAGCCGTTGCGGCCGATCAGGCAGACGCGCTCGGATGGCGCGACGTTGAGCTCGACGCCTGACAACAGCGGCGTGCCGCCAAAGGTCAGCTTGATGTCTTTGAGTTGGATCAGCGGCGGCGCCATGATCAGCCTTGATGTGTTGCGGCCTGATCGGCGCGGCGGCGCTGGATCCGGCGCAGCGTCTGGTCGAGCGCCGAGAGGAAGGCGGAACGGTCGCGCGGTGCGAATGATCGCGGGCCGCCGGTGACCTCGCCAGCCGAGCGCAGATCCGTCATCAGATTGCGCACCGCCAGCGTCATCCCGATCGACTCCTCCGTGAACGGCTTGCCGTTCGGGGCGATCACGTCGGCGCCGGCCTTGACGCAGCGGCTCGCAAGCGGAATGTCCGATGTCACGACGACGTCGCCGGCCTTGACGCGTTCGACGATCCAGTCGTCGGCGGCGTCCATACCGCTACCTGCGGCGATGCGCTCGATCAGCGGATCGTGCGGCACGCGAATGAAATTGCCGGCGACCACGCTCACGGGCACGCCGTGCCGGAGCGCGACGCGATAGATCTCGTCCTTTACCGGGCAGGCGTCGGCGTCGACATAGATGCGGGTGAGGGTGTCAGTCATTCGCCGCGTGGTACCCCATTCGGGCCGCAAAGGCGAGGGGATTGACCGGTGTTCCCCGGGGCCTACGATCTGCCCGAAACAACAAGAACAGGGAAGATGACCCCATGCCGAACCGGCTCGAAACCTGGCGCGTCGAGGCCTACAACACCGCCAAGCAATCCGAAAACAAGATGCATGACGACACGGTGGCGCGCCGCTTCGGGTTTTCCGGCGGGCTGGTCCCGGGCGTCGATGTCTTCGCCTACATGATGCACGTGCCCCTGGCACGCTGGGGCCGCGATTTTCTGGCACGAGGGCTCATCGAGGCCCGCTTCATCAAGCCGGTCTATGATGGCGAGCCTGCCGATGTCGATGCGACCGAGCACAACGGCTTGCTGACGATCGAGGTGTTCAGCCGCACCGAGCTCTGTGCGACAGGCACGGCCTCGTTGCCGGCGGCCGCGCCGGCGGTGTCGTTGAGCGACTATATCGCGGTGCCTGTGGTGGCCGAGCGCACGCCGGTTAGTCCCGCGACGTTCGAGACGGGCAAATGGCTGGGCACCACGCCCCGCCGCTGGGCCGGGCAGGATGCGGCTGACTATCTCGCCGACATCAGGGAAACCGATCCGATCTTTGCGCGCGAAGGGCTCGGCCATCCCGGCCTGATCCAGCGGGTCATGAACCGCGTGCTGGTCGACAACACCATTCTTGGCCCGTGGATCCACGTCGGCAGCCGCATGCAATTGCTGTCGGCGGTACGCACCGGCGACGAGATCACCGCGCGGGCCAAGGTGACTGCCAATTACGAGAAGAAAGGCCACCGCTTCGTCGAGCTCGACGCGCTCGTCGTCGCCAACGGCACGACACCGCTGGCGCATTGCCAGCACATTGCGATCTACCAGCCGCGCGAGCAGGCGGCGACTTAAAAGACAACCGTCATTCCGGGGCGATACGAAGCATCGAACCCGGAATCTCGAGATTCCGGGTTCGGTCCTGCTGACCGCCCCGGAATGACCGGACGATTTTCAAACGGTGTTGTTCCCCGCGAAAGCGGGGAATCCAGTATCCCGCGGCTTATCCGGGAATCACGACTATCTCGGAGTACTGGATCGCCCGATCAAGTCGGGCGATGACAGCTGTGGGTATGGCGATAGTGTAAACCCCTTACGCGTGGATGGCCGGGGCAAGCCCGGCCATGACGGCGGAGAGAGCGTAGGCTCTTACGCCCTTACGCAGCTTTCGCCTTCGCATCCTGAATAGCCCGCCAAACCCGCTCCGGCGTCAGCGGCATGTCGATCTGCTTGATGCCGTGGTCCGAGAGCGCATCGAGCACGGCGTTCACCACCGTCGACAGGCTGCCGGCGCAGCCGGCCTCGCCGCAGCCCTTGCTGCCGAGCGGATTGGTCGTGGCGGGCACCGGGTGATCGCCGACCGTCATGTTGGGAACATCCTCGGCGCGGGGCAGGGCGTAGTCCATCAGCGAGCCCGTGATCGGCTGGCCGCTCTCGTCGTAGCGGATGTGCTCCATCAGCGCCTGGCCGATGCCCTGGACCACGCCGCCATGGAGCTGGCCTGCGACCAGCAGCGGGTTGATCACCGTGCCGAAATCGTTGACCGCGCTGTAGCGCACGATCTGCACCACGCCGGTCTCCGGATCAATCTCGACCTCGGCGACGTGGCAGCCGTTCGGGAACGCCGAGGCGATCGGTTCGCTGGTGTGATCGACGTCGAGGCTATCGGGCACGCCCTCCGGCGTCTTGCCGTCGTGCAGCTTCTTGGCGAGCTCCATGATGTCGATGCTGCGATCGGTGCCGGCGATCGTGAAGCTGCCGCCTTCGAATTCGATGTCGGCTTCGGACGCCTCCAGCATATGCGCCGCTGCACGCTTGCCTTTCTCGATGACGAGCTTGGCAGCCCCCACGATGGCCTGGCCGGTTGCCGTGATCGAGCGCGAGCCGCCGGTGCCGTTGCCGGTGTGGACGATGTCGCTGTCGCCCTGCACCAGCTTGACGCTCTCGAAGGGAACACCGAGCTGCTCGCTCAGCACCTGCGCGAATGGGGTGGCGTGGCCCTGGCCGTAATCGAGCGTGCCGGTGATCAGCTGCACGCTGCCGTCGGCGTCGAACACGATCTTGCCGAGCTCGGGGCTCGGCGGCGCCGTGACCTCGAGATAGGAGCCGACCGCGATGCCGCGCAGCTTGCCGGCCTTCTTGCTCTCTTTCTTGCGCTTGGCGAAATTCTCGTGGTCGGAGATTTCGAGCGCCTTGTTGAACACGGCCTGGAAGTCGCCGCTGTCATAGGTGACGCCGGAGGACGCCGCGAACGGGATCTGGTTCGGCTTGATGAAGTTGCGCTTGCGCAGGGTCAGCCGGTTGATGCCCATCTCGTCGGCGGCGCGATCGATCAGCCGCTCCATGTAATAGTTCGCCTCGGGCCGGCCGGCGCCGCGATAGGCGCCCATCAGCGTGGTGTTGGTCAGCACCACCTTGATGTCGACCGCCATCAACGGCGTGCGGTAGACGCTGGAAAAATTCTTGCCGGTGTTGAGCGAGAGCGGCCCCGGCGCGACGCCGGTGATATAGGCGCCGAGATTGCCGTAGCCGGACAGCTTGGCCGCGAGGAAATGCCCCTCGGCGTCGAGCGCCAGCTCGGCATGGATCTTTTGCGCGCGGCCGTGGCTGTCGGAGAGGAAGGCGGTCGAGCGCTCGTCGAGCCACTTCACCGGCCGTCCCAGTTCCTTCGCCGCGTACAAAATGCACATGTACTCGGGATAGTTGATGTTCTTCATGCCGAAGGAGCCGCCGACATTGGCGGTGAGGATGCGCACCTTCTCGTTCGGCACTTTCAGGTTCTTGGCGAGGTTGGCGCGGTTGCCGGCGACGCCCTGCGTCGGCACCTGAAGCGTGTAGCGCTCGGACTTCTTGTCGTAGGAGGCAAGGCCGACGCGCGGCTCCATCGAGACCACGGCGACACGGGTGTTCTCGATGTCCATCCTGGTGACATGGGCGGCGCTGGCGAAGGCCGCGTTGACCTTGTCCATGTCGCCATAATGGTAGTCGAGCGCGACGTTATCAGGAATGTGCTCATAGAGCTGCGGCGCGCCGGGCTTGGCCGCTTCTTCAGGATCGGTCACAGCCGGCAGAGGCTCGATGTCGAGCTCGACCGCTTCGGCTGCATCGCGCGCCTGCGCCAGCGTCTCCGCCACGACGAAGGCGACGGGATCACCGACGAAGCGGACCTTGTCGGTCGCCAGCGGCTGGCGGTTGGTCTGGAGCAAAGGCGAGCCGTCACGGCTCTTCAGCGGCAGGCCGCAGGTGAAGGGGCCATAGCCGGCGGCATCGAGATCCCTGCCGGTCCACACGCCGAGCACGCCCGGCATCGCCTTGGCGGCATCGATGCCGATGCCGCGGATGAGTCCATGGGCGTGGGTGGAACGGATGACCACGGCATAGGCCTGGCCGGGCAGGTTGAAATCGTCGGTGTAGCGGCCCTTGCCGCGCACCAGCGTGTCGTCCTCCTTGCGGCGGACGGGCTGCCCGACGCCATATTTTTGCAGTGCAATAGCGTTTTCGAGCGTGGACGATTTGGTGTGTTCTTGCATGGAATTGACCTGAAAAGCCGGCATTTGCGCATTTTCGCGGCAGCGGGGCACCGGACTCCATTGAGATAACCCACCACCCCGTTCACGACAACGCACGAATGGGCATGGTCCCATGTGATGCGTTGTTGCGCAGGCCGGCTGCGCTGCTAATGTTTCAGGCGAAAAATCAATTCCAGACCGGCCCGACCGGCCGCGGAAAGACAGTTTGTATGAATGACCACACGCGGCTCCGCGACGGCCATGTGCCGCACGGTGAGCTGGAGGGGTCGATGGCGGCGGTGGCGTTGGCCACCGAATCGGCTGTCGGCGCGCGGGCGTCGGGAACCGGCGTCTATGCGGCGCTGGACCTCGGCACCAACAATTGCAGGCTGCTGATCGCCTGTCCGACCCAGGACGGCTTTCGCGTCGTCGATTCCTTCTCGCGCATCATCCGGCTCGGGGAGGGGGTCTCGTCGACCGGCTGCATCAGCGAGGCCGCGATCGAGCGTGCCATCGCCGCGCTCAGCATCTGCCGTGACAAGATCAATTTGCGCAAAGCGCGCCGGTTGCGGCTAATCGCGACCGAAGCCTGCCGCGCGGCTTCGAATGCGGAGGGGTTCCGCAGCCGCGTCGCGGCCGAGACCGGCATCGAGCTCGAAGTGATCGACCGCGAGACCGAGGCCGCGCTCGCCGTGCTCGGCTGCTCGCCGCTGGTCGACCCCAGGGGCCGCGGCGCGATCCTGTTCGACATCGGCGGCGGCTCGACCGAGCTGGTGCGGATCGAGCGCGATCCGCAAAATCCGGAGCCGCGGATCAAGGCCTGGATGTCGATCCCCTACGGTGTGGTCACGCTCGCCGAGCAGTTCGGCGGCCGCGACGTGACGCCGGAGATCTACGCCGCGATGGAGCAGGAGGTCGCGAACCACGTCGCGCCGTTCGCCGAAGTCCACGGCGGCGATCTCGCCGACATGCACCTGCTCGGCACCTCAGGCACGGTGACGACGCTCGCCGGCATCCATCTCAACCTCGCGCGCTATGACCGCCGCCGCATCGACAGCATCTGGATGAACGATTCCGACATCACCGCGACCATCAACAAGCTGCTCGGCATGAGCTACGAGGAGCGCGCCGGCAACAGCTGCATCAGCGTCGAGCGCGCCGATCTCGTGCTCGCCGGCTGCGCCATCCTCGATGCGATCCGCCGCGCCTTCCCGCTGCCGCGCCTGCGCGTCGCCGACCGTGGCCTGCGCGAGGGCATGCTGGTCGAGATGATGCGCGAGGACGGCGCGCTCAGGAGCTGGTGAGATGGCCAAGGACACCACCGGCCGCTTGCATGTCCAGGTCAAGACCGGCGGCAAGCGCAAATTGTCGTCGAAGCTGTGGCTGGAGCGGCAGCTCAACGATCCCTACGTCGTCAAGGCCAAGGCCGCGGGCTATCGCTCGCGCGCCGCGTTCAAGCTGCTCGAGATCGACGACAAATTCCGGCTTTTGAAGCCCGGCATGGCCGTGGTCGACCTCGGCGCGGCGCCCGGCGGCTGGAGCCAGATCGCGGCCAAGCGCGTCGGCTCGGTGGAAGGCAAGGGCAAGGTCGTTGCCATCGACCTGCTGGAAATGCCGGAAATTCCCGGCGTCGACTTCGCGCAGCTCGACTTCATGGCCAATGATGCGCCGGACAAGCTCACCGCGATGCTGGGGGGCGGCGCCGATTTCGTGATGTCCGACATGGCCGCCAACACCACAGGTCACCGCAAGACCGACCAGCTCCGTATCGTCGGCCTGGTCGAGACCGCCGCTGCCTTTGCGTGCGACGTGCTCAAGCCCGGCGGCGCGTTCCTGGCCAAGACGTTCCAGAGCGGCGCCGATGCCGATCTGCTCGCCCAGCTCAAGCGCGATTTCGCGACGGTGCGTCATGTGAAGCCCGCGGCGAGCCGGCAGGATTCGTCGGAGCGCTACGTGCTGGCGACGGGATTTCGGGGCGGGACTGCCTGAGCCAATCTCCACTGTCGTCCCGGACAAGCGCAGCGCAGATCCGGGACCCATAGCCACAGGCGGATGTGACTACGGGGACTCGGAGTTACCTCTCCCGCGCGACAACTGCGCCCTGGGGTTATGGGTCCCTGCGTTCGCAGGGACGACACCGAGTGTGAGGCGCCCGCTCGCCCAACTCACCCCAACCTTTGATCCCGCACGTCCTGGGTGTCCTCCGTCGCGGTCTTGACCGCCGCCTTCTCTGCACCCTTGCCGGCGCCCTTGCGGCTGGCGATCTCCACGGCCTTGCGACCGGAGATTTCGTGGCCGGCGTCGATGGGCATCTGCCAGAAGAACCAGCTCGATGCCGCTGAGGTCAGCGCGACCACGAGGAAGGCGGGGGCGAACACGGTGGCGTCGATCTCGCTGACATGGTTGAACCACATCGTCGTTTCCACGCAGGCCGCGCCGACGGCGACGCCGGCGGAGACGGCGAGCTGCTGGTTGACGCTGACGAGGGTGGTGGCGCGGCTCATCTGCGCGGTCTCGACGTCGGCATAGGCGACCGTGTTGATCGCGGTGAATTCGAGCGAGCGGAAGAAGCCGCCGACCACCAGGATGACCATGATGATGAGCAGCGGCGTCGTCACCGTGAACAGCGCGCAGACGGCGAGGAAGAACGCGCTGACGATCGCGTTTACCGTCATCAGATTGCGGAAGCCGAAGGTGCGGATGATGCGCGCGGCCAGCGTCTTCATGCCCATCGCGCCGAGCGAGGAGGCGAAGGTGACGAGACCCGAATGGAACGGCGACAGCCCGAAGCCGATCTGCATCAAGAGCGGCAGCAGGAACGGCAGCGCGCCGATGCCGAGCCGGAACAGGAAGCCGCCGAACACGGCCGCGCGCAGCGTCGGCAGCTTCAGGAGCGAAAAGTCGAGCACCGGCGAGCCGGTGCGCCGGGCGTGAATGACGTAGAGCGTCATCGAGATCGCGCCGCCCGCGATCAATGCGGCGACGGTGCTCCATGGCAGCAGGTTGAGACCGGCAACCGACAGGCCGAAGGCGATGCCGGCGAGGCCGATGCCCGCCAGCACCATGCCGTAGAGATCGAACGGCTCGCGCTCCTCGCTCTTGATCGGGTCGATGAAGCGCAGCGCCATGAAGATGCCGAGCAGCCCGATCGGGATGTTGATCAGGAAGATCCAGTGCCACGACGCGTAAGTGGTGATGAAGCCGCCGAGCGGCGGGCCGATCACGGGGCCGATCAGGGCAGGGACCGTCACCCAGGCCATGGCGTTGACCAGCGCGCTCTTGTCGACCGAGCGCAGCAGCACGAGGCGCCCGACCGGCGTCATCATCGCCCCGCCCATGCCTTGCAGGATGCGCGCGAACACGAAATCGGTGACCGAAGAGGAGAGCGCGCAGCCGACCGATCCGACCATGAACACGCCGACCGCGATCGCAAACACCATCCGCGCGCCGAACCGGTCGGCGGTCCAGCCGCTCGCCGGGATGAACACAGCGAGCGACAGCAGGTAGGACGTGATCGCGAGCTTCAGCGTCAGCGGGCTGGTGCCGATGTCGGCCGCGATCGCCGGCAGCGAAGTGGCGATCACCGTCGAGTCCATGTTCTCCATGAAGAGAGCAGTGGCCACGATCAGCGGAATGATGCGTTGCTTGTCGACCATGACGGATTGGTAATGAAAATCGGAAGAGGCGTGGAGTCGCGGCTTATCACCGCCACTGGTCCCCGACCATTGCGGATCGACGCATAGCACCTAAGTCCCCCGTAACAACGGTGTGACCCTCCCGTCCGTCAATCGGGGTTCGCAACTTCTCGCTCCCTCGTCATTCCGGGGCGCGCCCCTTGGCGCGAACCCGGAATGACATTGGGTGGGTGGGGGTGCCGCTCGGCTGAATCCGCCAAAAAAGCCTGTGCATGGCTGGCCAGCCGTCCGAATTGCTTTGATTCGTCACGCGGCCGTGCTATCGACCCGCGTCAACCCCACCGATGGGCTCCGATTCTCAAGGCGATGCCGCAAGGTACGCCGAGGGCGGCGCTCATCCATTAGCATTTGCGGCAAGGCCGCAGGAAGGAGTTGGCAAATGGCCACGGTGCAACTTCAGGGCATCCGCGAAGCCTTTACGTTCGACGACGTGCTGCTGAAGCCGGGCCTGTCGGATGTCATGCCGGGCGAAGTCGACATCCGCTCGCGCGTCACCCGCGCCATTCCGCTCAACATCCCGATCATGGCCTCGGCCATGGACACCGTCACCGAGGCCCGCATGGCGATCGCCATGGCGCAGGCCGGCGGCCTCGGCGTCATCCACCGCAATTTCGACCCCGAAGGGCAGGCCGCGCAGGTCCGGCAGGTCAAGCGCTACGAGTCGGGCATGGTGGTGAACCCGCTTACCATCAGCCCCGATGCCTCGCTCGAGGACGCGCTCAAGTTGATGAGCGATCACGGCATCTCCGGCATTCCCGTCGTCACCGGCGCCGGCAAGAATACGCCGGGCAAGCTGGTCGGCATCCTCACCAACCGCGACGTACGCTTTGCCACCGACCGCCGGCAAAAAGTCTCCGAGCTGATGACGCATGAGGGCCTCGTCACGGTGCGCGAGAACGTCAGCCAGGACGAAGCGAGGCGGATGCTGCACCAGCATCGCATCGAGAAGCTGCTCGTGGTCGACGAGCAGTATCGCTGCGTCGGCCTCATCACCGTCAAGGACATGGAGAAGGCGGTCGCCCATCCGCTCGCCTGCAAGGACGCGCAGGGGCGCCTGCGCGTCGCCGCCGCCACCACTGTCGGCGACACCGGCTTCGAGCGCACCGAGCGGCTGATCGATGCCGGCGTCGACCTCGTCGTCGTCGACACCGCGCACGGTCATTCCCGCCACGTGCTGCATGCCGTGAACCGCATCAAGCGCCTCTCCAACTCCGTGCAGGTCGTTGCCGGCAACGTTGCTACCACCGAGGGCACGCAGGCCCTGATCGATGCTGGCGCCGACTGCATCAAGGTCGGCATCGGTCCGGGCTCGATCTGCACCACGCGCATCGTCGCCGGCGTCGGCGTTCCCCAGCTCACCGCGATCATGGATGCGGTGGAAGCGGCGAAGAAGGCCGACATCCCCGTCATCGCCGACGGCGGCATCAAGTTCTCCGGCGACCTCGCCAAGGCGCTCGCCGCCGGCGCCGACATCGCCATGGTCGGCTCGCTGCTCGCCGGCACCGACGAGACGCCGGGCGAAGTGTTTTTGTGGCAGGGCCGTTCCTACAAGGCCTATCGCGGCATGGGCTCGGTCGGCGCGATGGCGCGCGGCTCTGCCGATCGCTACTTCCAGCAGGACATCAAGGACACGCTCAAGCTCGTGCCTGAGGGCATCGAGGGCCAGGTGCCTTACAAGGGCCCGGTCGGCAACGTCATGCACCAGCTCGCCGGCGGCCTGCGCGCCGCGATGGGCTATGTCGGCGCACGCGACATGAAGGAGTTGCACGACAAGGCCCAGTTCGTCCGCATCACCGGCGCCGGCCTGCGCGAAAGCCACGTCCACGACGTCACCATCACGCGCGAGAGCCCGAACTATCCGGGCGGGGGCTAGTCGCCGGTCTCGCCTTCAACTCCGCTCTCGTGCCCCGGACGCAGCGCAGCACCTCTTCGGTGATGCGCTGCAGAGCCGGGGCCCATGCATCCGCATTTTGCCGTGTTGCTTTCTGGGTCCCGGCTCTGCGCAGCAACGCTGCGCGCTGCAGCGCGTCCGGGACATGAGCGCTGTGCGCGCCTCTGCATCTGACCGCTCCGCCGCTTTTGTATTGACGCAGCTAGCTCCCTCCGCTTCCGTTCACCTCGAAAGACAATCGGAGGAAGCCATCATGTCCCAAGCCAAGCGCATCGTTCTCGCCGCGCGTCCCGTCGGCGAACCCAAATCATCTGATTTTCGCCTGGAGGAATTCGCGGTCCCGACGCCTGCGGCGGGTGAAGTCTTGCTGCGCACGATCTGGCTCTCGCTCGATCCCTATATGCGCGGGCGCATGAGTGATGGTCCGTCCTATGCTGCGCCGGTGCCGGTCGGCGGCGTGATGGAGGGCGAGGCGGTCAGCGAGGTTGCGGCCTCCAACAATCCTGATTTCGCCAAGGGCGACATCGTCCGTGCACGAACCGGTTGGCAGTCTCACGCGACCTCGAACGGCAAGGGCCTGATCAAGGTCGATCCCAAGCTCGGTCCGATCTCGACCTCGATCGGCGTGCTCGGCATGCCCGGCATGACCGCCTACACGGGCCTGCTCGACATCGGCAAGCCGCAAGCAGGCGAGACCGTCGTGGTCGCCGGCGCCTCCGGCGCGGTCGGCTCGGCCGTCGGTCAGATCGCGAAGATCCAAGGGCGCACGCGCAGTCGGCATCGCCGGTGGCAAGGACAAGTGCGACTACGTGGTGAAGGAACTCGGCTTCGATGCCTGCATCGATCATCGCGATGCCGATCTCGGCGCAAAACTGAAGGATGCCTGCCCTGGGGGTATCGACGTCTATTTCGAGAATGTCGGCGGCGCTGTGTTCGAGGCGGTGTTCCCGTTGCTCAATCCGTTCGCGCGCGTGCCGGTCTGTGGCCTGATCGCGCACTACAACGACACCGAAGCCAAGCCGCCGAAATGGGCCGCCAGCATGATGCGCGCGACGCTGACCAAGCGGCTGACCTTCCGCGGCTTCATTGTCTCCGACTTCGCCTCCCGCCATGGCGACTTCCTGCGCGACATGTCCACCTGGGTCCGCGACGGCAAGGTCAAGTACAAGGAGTTCGTCACCGAGGGCCTGGACAGCGCGCCCGGCGCCTTCATGGGCCTCTTGAAGGGCGCCAATTTCGGCAAGCAGCTGGTCCGGGTCGGGCCGGACAAGGCCTAGGCATGATCCGGAAAAGTGCGAAGCGGTTTTCCGGAAAGATCATGCCCAAACAACAACCTAAAGCGCGATGACGATCTCATTCATCGCGCTTTAGGCGACAGGGACTGGGACTCACGTGGCTACAGAGCCACAGGCCTCCTGGGGATAGTTAAGAAAGAGTCACCAAATGGTCACACCTGCCCGCAAAAGCCGCAGGTGTGACCGGCTGTTCATTGACGGGATCGCGAAGGCATTGAATCATCGGGCATATTTTAGGTGCTGCGATGTTAGAGATCAGTGTTTTCTGCGTTATCCTGCTGGCCGCCGGCTATTGGCTGGCCATGTTCGTCATGGGCCGCCATGACGACGTCATCCATGGCAAGTTCGTCCATGTCGAGGAGGGCGATCTTGCTCGCCCCTCGATGCCGATACCGCCCCCGCCATTCCCGAAGCGCCCGGTCAAGGCCGCGCAGCTTGCCAGGCAGCCGCCTGCCAATGATCTCGCGGCCAAGCCGGTGAACAGCGAGGCGCTGCAATCCCTGCTCGCCGCGATCCAGCAGGACCTCAAGAGCGTCGCCTGAGCCGATCGGCGCGCCTTAATGCTCGCCGCCCATCTGGACGAGCAACTCCTCGATGTCGACATCGACCTGGCCTGCGGCCCTGACGTGGCGGACCTCGAAACTGTCGGGTCGGAAGCGATACTCGACCAGCCCGACTTCCTTGATCGCGATCCGGTCCTGGCGTTGATCGTTGATGACGAAGCCGGCCGACGGCGCCCAGACGTGGCGGGTGTGGCGCCAGGTGAAGTCGCGCCGCTGGTGCACGTGGCCGCTGGCAATGAGGCGCAGGTCGATCGTCCCGAGCATCTCGATCAGCCGTGCCCGCGCCGGCTGCGGCACATAGCGGATCGAGGTTTCCGGTGTCTCGGGATCGTCGGGTAGATTGAGAAATAGCGGCTTGTGCAGGAACAGCGCGACCGGCCTGCCGTTCGTGCGCGCGATCTGTTGCGACAGCCAGTCGAACTGCTCGGCCTCGAAGGCGAGCCCCGAGTTCAGCACCAGCGAGTTGAGGCCAATGAAGCGCCAGCCTGCGGCCTCGAACGACCAATGGTCTTCGCCGATGAGGTCGCAGAACTGCCGGCGATGCGCTTCCGTGACCGGCGGCTTCGGCGCCGGGCCGACCGCGGTCGGATTATCGCCGATGTCGTGATTGCCGGGGAGATAACGGCAGGCGACGGGCAGGGCGTCGTGCAGGTCTTTTGCGAAGACGACATCGTCGCGGCCGGTTGGCCCGTCGAAGGCGACATCGCCGGTGTTGATCACGAGATCGGGCCGGTTGCCGTCGATATGCTCGCTGATCGCCTGGAAGTTGGCGATCAGGCCGGGGAAGCGCCGGCCGAGATGGGTGTCGGAAATCTGCGTCAGGCGAAATTCGGACATGCGATCATCGTACCCGTGCTCGCGCGTCGGAACGATGACGGCGCGGGCATGGATCGCAACGAACAAAGTTTAAAGCACGCGGTACCGGATCATGTAGGCGTCCTGCGGCGCGACGGTGTCGGCGAGCGGCGAGGCGATGCGGTCGGCGAGGTGCCAGAGGCCGAACTGCTCGGAGCGATGCGGCTCGGCGGGCAGACGGAGGCGGAACTCGAAAGTGCCCTTGCCGGGCAGGTTCACGACCAACACGCGGTCCGCGGTCCGATGGTTGAGCGCGACCGCGCCGCGCAGCAGCGCGCGGCCATCCGAGAGGTCGCGCACGCCGTCGACCAGCGCCAGCGTCTGGTTGCGGTCGGTATGCAGTTCGATCTGGCTGTCGGTCACCGCCGTCAGCATCGCCCGGGGCATGCGGATCTCGAACTCGACGGCGGGCTTGGACGGATTGAGACCGAGATAGGCGAGCGCGGCGTGGCGCATGTCGTAGGCGGCAAAGGCGAGCAGGGCCGTCGCGGCCAGAGCGGCGAGACCATGCCTGACGACGTCGCGCCAGGTTCGGTAGCTCAGGCGAAGGTAAACCGTCATCGCCAGCGCGACCGCGAGCGCCATCGCGATACCTGAGAGGGCCGACATCAGGACACCGAGCCGGCCGTCGGCGGATTCGCTCCAAAGGCTGGACAGGGTGGTCATGGCGCCATCTCGCCTCTATCTCGCCTTGGGCCCCGAAAAGGGGCCGAAATCGCTTTAACTATCGGTGGTTGGTCGCAAGAGCGGGAACGCCGGTTCAACTGGTTGATTGTCAGGACGAGGAGCGGCGGCTAATGGACGGTCCGGCGCCGTCCGCCGGATGGGAAAGTTCCGATGTCCGTTCAAATGGTCTTGCTGCCGGTCTTCGTCCAGGTCGGCCTCACCTTCGCGCTGCTGATCGGCATGGTTTTCGCGCGCCGCAAGACGCTGGTCTCCGGCGAGACCAGCGTCCGCGACATTGCGCTCGGCGAGCCGAACTGGCCGAAGGGCGCCACGCAGATCGCCAATTGCTACCGCAACCAGTTCGAGCTGCCGGTCCTGCTCTACGTCCTGATCGCGCTGGCGCTGCCCTTGCGCCATGCCGATCTCTTCATCGTGCTGATGTCCTGGGTGTTTGTGGTAACGCGCTTTGTCCATGCCGGCGTGTTCGTCTCCTCGAACGATCTCGGCCGGCGCTCCACGGTCTGGCTCGCCGGCGTCCTCGTGCTGCTGGCGATGTGGATCTACTTCGCGCTGAAAATGCTCTTGTTGATCTGACTCTTGCGAGTCCGATTTCATCTGAAAGATTCAAATGACCCCCGCTGCCCGGCTGTCCGCAGCCATCGAACTGATCGACACCATCGAGAAAGACCGCTTGCCTGCGGCCAAGGCGCTGAAGGAGTGGGGCACTGCGCACCGCTTTGCCGGCTCGGGCGACCGCGCCGCCATTGCCGGCCTGGTCTGGGACGTACTGCGCCGCTACGCCTCGAGCGCGTTCCTGATGGAGTCCGACACCGCGCGTGCCAGGTTGATCGGCATGCTCCGGCTCGAGCGCGACATGGACACGGCCACCATGGGCGCCTTGTTCGACGGCAGCCGATTTGCGCCGGCGCCGCTGACCGAGGCTGAGCAGGCCGCGCTCGCCTCGCGGTCCCTGAAGGACGCGCCGGCTGCGATCGCCGGCGACTATCCCGAATGGCTGGATCCGCACCTGGCAAAAGTGTTCGGCGAGGACAGCGCCGCGGAGGCGGCCGCGATGGCGAGCCGGGCGCCGCTCGACCTGCGGGTCAACACGCTAAAATCCAATCGCGACAAGGCGCTGCAGTCGCTTGCTCATCTTCATGCGAAACCGACGCCTTGGTCGGCAACGGGCCTGCGCATCGCGCTTTCGGCCGATGCGCGCAACCCCGGGATCCAGGCCGAAGAGGATTTCATCAAGGGCGCCATTGAAGTGCAGGATGAGGGATCGCAGCTGGCGGCCCAATTCACCGCGGCAAAACCCGGCGAGCAGGTGATCGACCTCTGCGCCGGCGCCGGCGGCAAGACGCTGGCGCTCGCCGCCCTGATGCAGGGCAAGGGCCGGCTGATTGCGACCGACAGCGACAAGCGCCAGCTCGCGCCAATCCACGAACGGCTGTCGCGCGCCGGCGTCCATAATGCCGATGTCCGCACGCCCAAGGGCGAGGCCGATCCGTTGGCCGACATCCGCGCCTCTGCCGACCTCGTCGTGATCGATGCGCCCTGCACGGGAACCGGAACCTGGCGCCGCAACCCCGACGCCAAATGGCGGATGCGGCCGGGCGCGCTGGAGATTCGCCTGCGCGACCAGGCCGAGGTGCTGGAGCGCGCGGTGCCGCTGGTGAAGCCGGGCGGCCGCATCGCCTACATCACCTGCTCGGTGCTGTCGGAAGAGAACGGCGAGCAGGTGAGGGCGTTCGTCGCGCGCCATGGCGAGTTCGCGGCCGTCCCGCCCGAGCAGACCGCGAGCGTGCTGTGGGACAAGGCGGAGGCGTTTGGCGAGGCCGCGCTGCAATCGCCCGAGGGCTGGCTGATGACGCCGCGGCGGACGGGGACGGACGGGTTTTTCGTCTCAATCCTGAAAAAGGTCTCGTAGGGTGGATTAGCCGGCGGCTTGCGCGCAGCGCAGGCCGGCGGCGTAAACCACCACTTCCGTACCCGGGGACGCAGGCGTTGGCGGATTACGCCTCGCGGTTTGCGCTTTGCGCAATCCGCGGGGCTAATCCGCCCTACGGCACCGCAGCTGCCGCGCCACAGTTCCCCAAAACGAAAACCCCGCAGACCGGATCCCGGTCGCGGGGTTTTCTAACTTGACGTTCTGCCGGTACGTCCGTGGTCAGAACGGTGCGCGGGCGTTAGCCGACGCGGAGATTGTCAGCCGAGGACTTGCCGCTGCGACGATCGGCGACGATGTCGAACGAGACCTTCTGACCCTCGTTGAGGGAAGAGAGGCCAGCGCGCTCGACGGCGCTGATGTGCACGAACACGTCCTTCTGGCCGTCATCCGGCTGGATGAAACCATAACCCTTTTGGGTGTTGAACCACTTCACGGTGCCCATAGCCATGGGAATTTCCTTTAGTTAGTTAGATTGAGTACGCACGCGGACCGGTACGCAGCATTGCGCCCATAGTCCCTGATGAGTCGATGTTTGGAGAATTCATCTGAAGCGTGCGCGCCCGTCAGCAACGAAGCGAAGCGGCCCAGTCGTTCGGCCAAGTATCGATGATCACAA
Organism: Bradyrhizobium shewense; assembly: GCF_900094605.1. Taxonomy (GTDB): domain Bacteria; phylum Pseudomonadota; class Alphaproteobacteria; order Rhizobiales; family Xanthobacteraceae; genus Bradyrhizobium; species Bradyrhizobium shewense. Next base: position 244,369 of record NZ_FMAI01000002.1, read on the forward strand.
TATAGCGAGAATTTGGGGCCAGTTCAAGGCACCACCCGTGACCCGGCACGTCGCACGACTTTGCTATTTTGCGGTGCAAATTAACCGCCCGGCGGATGTCAGTCCACGATGAAAAGGGTCGCTCCGGTCGTGGTCGAGGACCGGTGCGCGGCGTCGCCGTAGTCCGAGACCTGGTAGCTCATCCCTGCCGTGAGCTTGAATTTGCGCCCGTCGCGCAGCTCGCTGTCGAGCTCGCCCTTGAGCACGTAGAGCACGTGGCCGCGATCGCACCAATGGTCGGCCAAATAGCCCGGCGAATACTCGACGATCCGCACCCGGAGGTCGCCGATGTTGAGCGTGCGCCACCTGGCTTGGCCGGTCTCACCGGGATGCGTGGTGGCCTCGACCTTGCTCCAGTCGGTGACGGTAAAGGGGAGGCGGGGAGTTTCATGGGGAAATCCTATCTCAGAGCCGGCAGCGCCTCTGTTAGCGTACGCTGTCGCCCCGGTCTCCGTCATTGCGAGCGAAGCGAAGCAATCCAGAAATGCATCTGCGGCGACAGTCTGGATTGCTTCGTCGCAAGAGCTCCTCGCAATGACGGGTTTGAGGCACATCCGCGCCTCGCCTTCCGTGTCGTCCCCCGACTTGATCGGGCGATCCCGTATTCCAGAGGCAGCGCGGTGATGCGGAGGAGCCGCGGCGTACTGGATTCCCCGCTTTCGCGGGGAATGACAGCGGTGAGTGAGGCGCGCAGCGTCCGCACCCAAGAAACTCGCTGCCCCGAAGGCTACGCGCGCAGCCGTCACCCCACCAAATGGTTCGCCGAGCCCTGCACGATCAGCCCCGCATCATTCACCCGCAGATATTCGCAGATCTTCTTCCCGCGCTCGTTCGCGTAGAACACCACGACGCTATCGGGGCTGACGAACAATTCGATCAGCGAAAAGTGCAGCTCAGGCAGCAACCCCAGCGCCTTGCCCCAATACGTCCGCAAAGCCTCTTTGCCGCGCACGGTGCCGCTGGCATCGAACCCCAGCGCCGGAATGCGGTCCGAGGTCATCACGGCGGCCTCGTCATAGAGCGCGAGCACGCGCTCTAGATCGCCAGTGTTCCAGGCCTCGACCCAGGTCCGGCCGAGGGCGGCAAGCGTTGACGGCTGATGATGCTGTGACATGGCGTTCTCCCTGATCGGTCGCTGTTTGAAGAGTGGATCAAATTAGGTCAATGATACTTACCTATATCTGCCTTGTCCATGCCCAAAGAAGAATGTGGGCGCGCGGCCCGCGCGGTTGCGGGAAAAGGCCGCGTCGCGTATCTGCTGGCCATGACAGCAGCACAGAACGACCGCTCCGCGTCGACGCCCTCGGTGGCCTCGGCGCACGACAAGATTCTCATCGTCGACTTCGGCAGCCAGGTGACGCAGCTGATCGCGCGTCGCGTGCGCGAGGACGGCGTCTATTGCGAGATCGTCCCGTTCAACAAGGCCGAAGCCGCCTTCAATGAGATGAAGCCGAAGGCGGTGATCCTCTCGGGCGGTCCCGAGTCGGTCCACGAGGCCGGCTCGCCCCGCGCCCCGCAAGCGATCTTCGATTCCGGCGTGCCCGTGATGGGCATCTGCTACGGCCAGATGACCATGGCGGCCCAGCTCGGCGGCGAGGTCGAGGGCGGCCATCACCGCGAATTCGGCCGCGCCGATGTCGAGGTGAAGGCGCCGAGCAAGCTGTTCGAGGACGTCTGGTCATCAGGCGGCAAGAACCAGGTCTGGATGAGCCATGGCGACCGCATCACCAAGATGCCGCCGGGCTTCTCCGTCGCCGGCACCTCGCCGAACGCGCCGTTCGCGATCATCCAGGACGAGAAGCGCAAATATTACGGCCTGATGTTCCACCCTGAAGTGGTGCACACGCCCGACGGCGCAAAACTCATCCGCAACTTCGTCCGCAAGATTGCAGGCCTTTCCGGCGACTGGACCATGCGCGCCTTCCGCGAGGAGGAGATCGCCAAGATCCGCGCGCAGGTCGGCAAGGGCAAGGTGATCTGCGGCCTCTCCGGAGGCGTCGATTCCGCCGTCGCGGCCGTGCTGATCCACGAAGCGATCGGCGACCAGCTCACCTGCGTCTTCGTCGATCACGGCCTGCTCCGCCTCGACGAAGCCAAGACCGTGGTCGACCTGTTCCGCCACCACTACAACATCCCGCTCGTGCACGTGGATGCCTCGAAGCAGTTTTTGGGCGAGCTCGAAGGCGTCACCGATCCCGAAACCAAGCGCAAGACTATCGGCCGCCTCTTCATCGAGGTGTTCGAGCAGGAAGCCAAGAAGATCGGCGGCGCCGACTTCCTGGCGCAGGGCACGCTCTATCCTGACGTGATCGAGAGCGTCTCCTTCACCGGCGGACCTTCAGTCACCATCAAGTCGCACCACAATGTCGGCGGCCTCCCCGAGCGCATGAACATGAAGCTCGTCGAGCCGCTGCGCGAGCTGTTCAAGGACGAGGTGCGCAAGCTCGGCCGCGAGCTCGGCCTGCCCGAAATCTTCGTCGGCCGCCACCCGTTCCCGGGCCCGGGCCTCGCCATCCGCTGCCCCGGCGACATCACCCGCGACAAGCTTGACATCCTGCGCAAGGCCGATGCCGTCTACATCGACCAGATCCGCAAGCACGGCCTCTACGACGAAATCTGGCAGGCCTTTGCCGTGCTGCTTCCGGTGAAGACGGTGGGCGTCATGGGCGACGGCCGCACCTATGACTATGTGGTTGGCCTCCGCGCCGTCACCTCAACCGACGGCATGACCGCGGACTTCTACCAGTTCGACATGAAGTTTTTGGGCGAGACCGCCACGCGCATCATCAACGAGGTGAAGGGCGTGAACCGGGTGGTGTACGACGTGACGAGCAAGCCGCCCGGGACGATCGAGTGGGAGTAGTGAGTACGGCCGGCATTGCGTCCTTTAGCGTAGTCTGGCGAAAGTTGCTCTTGCTGGCTTCGCACTCAGGTACTGACCTAAGCGACAAGCTTGGCCTATCCGGATGATAGTAAGCAATCCATAGCGTTTTCACTAACAGAGTATTGCATCGCACTTGATCGTACTAAAGGGCCGGGCATTCAGAACTTAACTTCGAGCACCGACAGGTTTTGCCGCAAGGCGGACGTTCGGCTAGATGCGAGTGTCGCAGAAGAGCGACAAGCGGAATTGGCAGATCCGTTGAGGAGGTCGGTGGTGGCGGCTGTCTCAATAGATCTCCCTCAATCTGCCGTTTGGTTCGACAGGCGATAGCAGCATTCCTACTCTTCGGTCAAAATGCGGTCGAGACGTAGCCGGTGTCGATGATCGGTCAGCAGGCGCGCGCCACCCAGGACGGCGGCTAGTGTTCCCAGCCCGGTCCCACCAGCGATCAGAAACATGATCAGCAGTTGATATTTTGCCGCATCGACCGGTTCGAGCCCGCGAGGATCTGGCCAGTCATCATCCCCGGCAAGGAAACCAGGCCGATCGCCGCCATGCTGTTCATGATCGGCATGAAGCCGCTTCGCAAGGCGTCCCGTATGATCGGCAGCAGGGCTTAGTGTCGGGTGCCGCCGAGCGCAAGACAAGCTTCCACGGCGGCTCGTTCACGCACCAGACTGCTTGTCAGCACGTCCAGGCCGAGGCTTATTCCGGTCATGGTGTTGCCCAGGATCATGCCCAGCAAAGGCAGCGCATAGCGCGGATGATACCAGGGATCGGGGCGTAGCTCTGTCAGGAGCGCGAGCATCGTGACGGTGCCGGCTGCGAGCAGCGTGCATCCGGCTCCCAGCCCGTACTTCCAAACGCCCGGAAGGCGCCGCTTCTGGCGCGCGACGATTTCTCGAGATGCGAACAGAACCATGATGATGGCTGCAAGCGCTGTCCAAAGGGGCGACACCGCAGCAAACAGGAACGTCAACACGTATCCAACGAGGACGAGCTGAACCACCATCCGCACGGTTGCGATGGCTAGTTGTTTTTCAAGCTTGAGGCCGAGAGCAAGCGAGAGAACGCCGTCCATGACGACAAGGAGCGCGGGTTGGGCCAGATCGCCATACGAAAGCTGAATGTAGCTCACGGCCGGTTTTCCTCAATGCCACCATCGGGCCCCATCGTGAGTATCCTTGAGCCGACGCGGCGGGCTTGAGCGTTGTCGTGGGTGCTCCAGATGACGCTCGTTCCATTCGAAATGCGTTCGGCGATCAAGGATTCCACCGCCGCGGCAGATGCCGGGTCGAGCGCCGACGTTGGCTCGTCCAGCAGAAGCACCCGTGACCGCAGCAAGAGCACCCGCACAAGCCCCAAACATTGTCTCTCGCCGGTCGAAAGTCTTTGGATCGGCCAAGATCCGCAATCGTCCGGCAACCCCAGGCCCGTGACGAGCGGTAGGGCGTCATCCCAGCCCGTGAAGTGCTCTTGCACGATGTCGGACCACCATCCAGGCTCGGCGGCAAGGTAGGTCACTCGCTTTCGCCAGGCGAGGGCGGGCATCGCCTCTCTCAGCGTTCCGTCGAGCTTGACCGTTCCTTCGTTCGGATCGAGGTCCGCTATGGAGCGAAGCAGCAAAGTCTTCCCGACCCCGGACGGTCCTTGCAGGGCGACGTATTCGCCGTCCTTCAAGGCGAATGACGCGGAAATGTGCAAGCGCTTGAGCCCGCTGACCGTCAGCATGCGTCAAAGCTTAATTTGCAACCGATCGGCAACCCGTCGGGCGATCTCCGCCGGTGCCTCGCCCGGGTAGGGGTGCACCGAGCTGACATTGATCTCGCCGAGCACGTAGCTGTCGCTCCCGTCGGTCTGGACCGGACCGAGCATGAAGTCCGCATCCCAGATGGCTGGGAGGTCACCTCGGGCAATACCCAGCAACGAGGTTAGCTGCGGCGTCCACTCATCTTCCATCAGCCGGCGCAGCCGCTGGAAGCGCGGGTCGGCGTTGGACGTGTAGAGCCGCGGTCCGGCCTCTGAGCGCGCGGCCGGCGAGTCGACGAGAGCCTTGACCTTGTGATCGCCGAAGCCGGCACAGCGATCGCCTGCCATGTAGCAGCGGACGACGCCTTCGCTCAGGCGAGGCTGGTATAGCTGGTCGATGACGCTGCCGTTCTCGAAATACTCCGCGCAGCGGCGAAGGAAATCGTCCAGCGCCAGTTCCTCGGAGGCCTCCTTGGTCGCGTCCAGCACCTCAACCTGGGAGAACCCGGCAGCTGCTCGACCTTCCAGACGCCTTGGCCGCCGTTGCCCCGGTTGCGCTTGATCACGCGTGGACCGCCGGCAAGCCGCGCGGGCAACTCAGCGCGCATGGCCTCCGCGGTTTGATATAGTGCAGTATCGCTTCCCCAGCCCATCGTGCGGGTACGATATAGCACCTCCTTCGTGCCGACCTTGAGGATGACGTCTGGATGAGCGCTGACCCACACGCCCCGGGCAGCGATCTCGCGCAGCAAGGCGTCGAGACCGGCGCGGTTTCGGCCGTCTCGAATTGGGTTGACCCAGACGAGTACGCCGTCCACCGCGAGCAACTGCTTTCGGATCTCTCCGGCGAAACTTTCATCGTAGATCGCGGGGTAGGCCTTGATGCCGACGGCGGCGAGCGCTTCGAAGACCTCCACGAAGCGGCCGTTCTGCGGGGTCGCATCCCGGCGCATGGCGGCGTCGCCCCGCGAGAGAATGGCGACGGAATGTAGGGACGGGGTTTGACGTTCGGTCATGCGCAAGCTCCACGATTGCGTGCTGCGCAGAGCTTGGACCTTAGGTCTCACGGGGAGTCTGCCTGCCCCCTCGGAAACATCTTATGTAAAAACGTCCAGATCTTTCAAGAACACATCCGCGACCGCGAAGAGATGTTCGCGTGCCTACGGCCATCATAACGCGCGGCTATCGACTTCATGGCATGACGTCATTTTCCATTCGCCGCGCGCAATCCCATGCTGACGAGCGTGAGCGGCAACCTTTCGCCGCCACTCCGACACCCGAACAAGGGTCCACAATCAGGAGGCTACAAATGTCAGTGAAGCAGCCGGTTCTCACGCCGCCCCAGGGCGGCGAGACGGTGAGCTCGAGCGGAGGCTCAAGCGTCGAGATGAAAGTGGAGAGCAGCCAGACCGGAGGCGAATATGGCACTGTCCTGTGGACGGTGCGGGCAGGGGAGGAGCCGCCGCTGCACACCCATTCGCGCGAGGACGAGCTGCTCTACGTTGTGCAGGGGCAGCTAATCGCGCGGGTCGGCGATGCCCGCGTCGAGGTGGGGCCGGGCGCCTACGCGGCTCTTCCCCGCGGTCTGCCGCATACAATCGAGGTGGTCGGTGATCAGGCAACCCTGCTGCTCAGCTTCGTGCCGGGTGGGCTGGAGCGCTTCTTGGTCCCCCGGAAAGGCGAGCAGCTCGATCCGGCCGCTTTCGGCCTGACGTTCCCCTAGGGCGGGGACTGCGGGGTGCGGCGTCCGCGACCGTGCGCCCGCTCGGGCCCGGCGACAAGCCGCGTGCGACCGCGGGGGATGATTGATTTCACGCGCCGGCCAGGTGACCTAAACCGTCTCCCGGCTTCAGGCCAACTAGCGCCACCCCGCGGCGCGCCTGTCGTAAGCCAGCGGCCGCAATTCGATGGCGTCTGTTCGGTTATCGCCTGGTCCTCGGTCAGCTCCTCGATCTCGGCGTCGATCTTCGGTTTCTCCGGCGTGCCCCAGTCTGCGACAAAACCTTTCTTCGACGAGCTCTCCGGCCAGCGGCAGGCGATCCCGCCGATCTGGATGATGCGGCAGGCCGGTCGCTATTTGCCGGAATATCGCGATGTCCGGGCCAAGGCCGGCGGCTTCCTCGATCTCTGTTTCAATCCGGAGCTTGCCGCTGAAGTCACGTTGCAACCGATCCGGCGGTTCGGCTTCGATGCGGCGATCATCTTCTCGGACATTCTGGTGATCCCCTATGCGCTCGGCCGGTCCGTGCGGTTCGAGGTCGGCGAGGGTCCGCGACTCGAGCCGCCGGATGATCCCGCCAAGGTCGCTGCGCTCGCCCCGCAGGCCGATTTCGGCAAGCTCGCGCCGGTGTTCGAGGCGCTGCGCATCGTGCGCGCCGCACTCGATCCCAAGGTGGCGCTGATCGGCTTCTGTGGCGCGCCGTGGACGGTCGCGACCTACATGGTGGCGGGCCAAGGCACGCCGGACCAGGCGCCGGCGCGGATGATGGCTTATCGGCATCCGGAGGCGTTCGCGAAAATCATCGATATCCTGGTCGAGAATTCGATTCAGTATCTGCTGGCGCAGCTCGCCGCCGGCGCTGACGCGTTGCAGATCTTCGACACCTGGGCCGGCGTGCTGCCGCCGACCGAGTTCGCGTGCTGGTCGGTCGAGCCGACGCGCCGCATCGTCGAAGGCGTGCGCGCCAAGGTGCCGGATGCGAAGATCATCGGCTTCCCCCGCGGTGCCGGCGCGCAATTGCCCGGCTACGTCGAGACGACCGGCGTCAACGCGGTCAGCATCGACTGGACCGCGGAGCCGGCCTTCATCCGCGAGCGAGTGCAGACGCGCGTTGCCGTGCAGGACAATCTCGATCCGTTGGTGCTGATCACAGGCGGCGCCGCGCTCGATCGCGCCGTCGACAATGTGCTGGCGAACTTTGGGCAAGGGCGGCTGATCTTCAATCTCGGCCACGGCATCCAGCCGGAGACGCCGATCGCCCATGTCGAGCAGATGCTGAAGCGCGTGCGGGGGTGAAGAGAGATTCTTGCTTGCGGCGCATCCTTCAAAATGCCCGCTTGAGGCGGGCTCCTCAGGTCTTGTTCTGCGGCGAAAATCCAGGGCGCTGCTTAACGGCGAACACCATAAACCTTCGTATCGTTCCGTGACCCCTTTGGGTCCCCGACGATTACCTATGTCCGATTGAGCTGCTCGTCGCGATCGTCTTAGGCTGCATCTGTTGGACAAGCGCACGGTTTATGAAGTGCGATGAGGAAAAGAGACGATCGACGAACAACTGCAATAAAACCAGAAGGAGACTGCGATGCCCCATTGCTCCGAAAGTCCTAGGTCTGGTAGAGCCGCGCGATGCGCAGTTTGTGATGGTAAGTTTGGTCTCGTCCGGCACTATTCGTGGCGAACCGGACTTTGTTCGAAGAAGTGCGTCGATCGCTTCAGAGCTCGCCGGGAAAGTGACCGAAATTGGGTGAACTGGCTCCCGATCGCTATCAACCAACTGCCTGAGAAACGCGCGAGGGCATCATGACGGTCCAGATTGCGCAACGCGGCAAGGCATATTTGGAAACAGTGCGGACTTTGCTCCGCACGGCTCAAACGATGATTGACTCAGTGATTGCGCGTCGGCTCAAGGCCCTTGCCGACGACTACCCGAGGCAAGCTGAGAAGGTTTCGCGTCTCGATTCAACCAAGGCATTGGCTCGATCGGCTGCCAAGTCCTGAAGGTGATTGGCGTATATGACCTGACGGGCTGCTTCATCGCCCAATGTTCGGAAGAAATCGGCCGACGTTTCAAACGCCCGGCGCGCGGCCCCCGGCCACGAGCATGTTTATTCCTTCGTTACCGCACGCACGGGCTTCAAAGATGGTGCTCAGATACGAGATCTGAATGGAATGAGTATCATCATCTCATAGCGAAGCTGGCTCGCTAGACAATTTTCGGAGCAAATATGGACGACGTCATTCGATTTGTTCAAAAGCCTGAGCGCGGACGAGTTCGCGTAATTCAAGAAGCTCGCGAGCTATATGACCGCATCTTCCCGCCGAAGCAGCAGGACAAGACACCGATAAGTCACACGGTGGGCGGCGCCAATGCCCATCGCGGCGACGAGGCCCAGTTGTCATGATCAAGATCATCGCCGTGCTCTGCAGTCTTTCCTCTCCAGCAAATTGCCACGAGCAGATTGTCACCACCTCGGACTTCGCCGAGCTCTCGATGCAGTCCTGCCTGATGGGCGCGCCGCAGCTCGCCGAATGGATGAACCAGCATCCGGCCGAGCGTTTGGCGGCATGGCGCTGCGTAATCGGCAGACAGGATGGCAGGGGAGCTTAGAGTGGAAAGCGGCTTTCGCTGATAGTCCGCCAAGAATCCCGCGAATATGATTTCCGCCAATGCGGGATCCGACACGACGTGCGCTGCGCGCTTATCGCTTTAGTTGTGAGAGAGCGCGGCGGCGGAACCAAGCTAACCGGCAGTTGCGGTTTACGATCTTCTACCCAATCTCCGCGGCCGTGGCGATGATCATCTGGCTCTTGCAGTCTGGGTGGAATAGCGCCGGACGCTCGGCGCCCGATTGAGGACCCTTGGGCAATGGTTCTTCATAAGGTAAAGTTGATCGCCGGAGAAACCGGCCAGCTCATTATCGCTCAAATCTCTGGCGACACGCCACCAAAGTTCATCAACCGCTGCGGCGGGCTCAAGATCGGAGCTAGGTAATCGGTTTGCGCAGCACTTCCTCTCGCTACGGCTCCGGCGCCAAGGTCCTCCATTGGCTGACCGTCGTCCAGGTACTCGCCGCCTATGTGCTGAGCAACGGCGACGGCTATTCGCTCTATTCCGCCGCCGCGGACGGGCTCCGCAGGATCCACGAGGCGCTTGGGATGCTCGTGTTCATTGTTGTCGTGATGCGGCTGCTATGGCGGCTGATCGACAGCACGCCCGTGAAGCAGCCGATGCTGCCATGGATGGCTGCGGCCGCGAGGCTCGTTCACTTCGCGCTTTATGCGCTCCTCATCGCGATTCCAGCAACGGCGGTGCTTGGTACTTGGCTCGAGGGAATTCCCGTCACCCTTCCCGGATTCGACATCGCCCCCCAGATCACGAAGGCGCATGGACTGGGGCAGCTGATCATGGAAATACACACCATCCTCGGCAACGCCATCCTCTGGATTGCCGGCGTGCATACAGCCGCGGCTCTCTTCCACTACTTCTATCTGCGCGACGAAGTCTTTCAATCGATGGCTCCGGGCGCATGAACAATTAGTCCGAGCGCCTGGATCTACACTGTCAAAGCACGGCAGTTGCAGAGAACATTCGCCCTACCGGCCGAGGCAAGCGAGATCCACAGGGAACGCGTTTGATCGGAACCTACGACGGTCGCATTCGGAGACTCTCGCGTGCTGCTGGTCCGGACGCGGCACGGTAACAACACGCCGTCGTCCAGGCGCTTCAATCGGCTGCGGCCAATTCGCTAAACCAGACCCGACCGCAGGTCGTTCGGAGGACCCGCACACATTGACAATCAGGCCAGACTTCCGAGTGAACGTTTCGTCAATCGCGATCTGGTGATCGAGCCCTAGGGGTGACGGAGAAGCAAGCTGAACATAGGCGCCATAGGGGAGATAAGCCGGTCACAATGAAGGCAAAACTGCCGGCTGCCGTTCACCCTGATCTAAGAGCCTATGCCGAACTGCTAACCTGCGAGGGTCGTCATACAATTGATCTGAACTCGCTCGTTGCTCCGATGCTGGCGCGATTTATGGCGATTGATCGGTCGTTTCGACGAGCGCGAAGTCAAATTCCAAACGAAGATGCATAGCCTCCAACGTAAGACTGATTCCCAAGGAGAGCCGCGACCATCTTCTCGGGGAAAAGCGCGCCGACCCACGAGGACGACGGGCCATGCTTGAGCCGGCTGAGCCTTTCCGGACGACGCCTTGGGCCTACAGGGGTTTCGTCCATGCCTGCCTTTCACAGGGTGGAAGAGCTCGACGGCTTATCAAGCCGGCGCTGACGCAGCACCCCGCTACTTGCACTCAAATGCCGCGCGAGGTTTGGTGCGCGGTCATGGGGGCGTCATGCCGAACCCGCTGTGCGCGTGTCCAATCCCGGACGTCTCACGACTGGCTCTTCAGGGGCGTTAAACACTGATGTCGTGAGCAGGACAACGGCAGCGAGGATCCAGTAATACGAGGCATCGAGCCAATCGAATTTGAAAGCAAAGGGCGCGATGACAAACACCAACCCGACGGCGCGATCGACGCGAAGGTGCAGCCAGTAGGGGATGATGCGGACGAGACCGGTGGGATGGTCGGTCGCAGCGGCCAAGAGCAGCGCGGCGACACCGACAAGAACCGAAAGCCACATTGCGACCGGTCCGCTCTGACCGAGCTTCAGCACGAATGGCGCTGCGACTAGGACGATCGCGGCGGGATAATCGATCAGGTAGGCGTGGATAGACTTGGTGATGAAGCGGAACGACATCAGTGACTCCTACGTGCTTCGTTGATCGAGCGGGTCCTTGCGATGCGGAGAGTGCATCCATCCATGATGGATGATCATGGCGCCCTATGCCGGCAAGCACTTTGCACAACCGTCACGGGTCAACCCCGTTAGACACACAGAAGGTTATGCCGGCACGCCAACCTTTAGAAATGCCCGGTCGTTATGGTTTCCATGCCACTCGCCGGGACAACCCACAGATTGGTCGCCCTGCGTTATGCCGGCGCCGCGTGTCGCGCCGTACCGCACCGTCGGAGTCTCCACTGCGACGATCTCCTCGCCGATCTCGGGTGGTAGACCGAGACATTGCAGGGCATGGCAGGCGATCTTCGAAGCGCTCGCCCGCTGCGGCAACGACAGCGCAATTTTGTCCATCGAATCTACCTCGATCAAGGCGCATCGCTCGGCAAGCGGCGGAAAAGCGGGGAGCATGAACAGGCGATCGGCCGCTCGCGGGGCGGGCATGCCACGAAAATTTTCGTGAGCGATCCTGATTGCAAACCCCGCGCATTTGATCTCACTCCCGGCCAAGACGCAGATGTAGCCGCCGCGCCCGCCCTTTTGGAACTCGCGTCAGCACGGTCTGCGATAAATCAAAGATTTATGTGTGTAGGGCCCCTGCCAGGATTATTGCTTCCGAGTAGGGGATCAGCTGCGTATACCATTCGTTCACCAACTTCCGCCGCCGAATAGCCGCTCGAACAGCGGCGCCAAGTGCCGGATGAGCAGCGAATCATTGAGCTCACGAGGATCCACGGCACCAAAGCGCCACACTTGCCTTCTTGAGCGCTTGCGGGCGATTGCGCCATCCGAGGCCTGCAACTAGTTTGCGTCGCAGCATCGAGAATCGAACTTCGTCGGTCATGCGTTTGCTCCTTTCCACCCGCTAATATCGAGTCGACCCTCGCATGGGAGTCCGCGTGTCGAGGTTCGCTCGCTGGGCGGCGCTCACCTCGGACGCGTTGAGAGCTGAGGTCGCAAGCAAGACTGCAGCGGCGAAAGCGCAGGAATACCCGGCGTCAAGCCCAGTGAAATGCAAAGCGGAGGGGACAGTGATGGAGACCACATCCAATGCGCGGTCCAAACAGAGATGTAGCCAGTCACGGATGACTCGGACGAGCACCGTCGGGTGGTCCGTGAATGCCGACAGCAGCAGTGAGACGCGACTCACTACCGAAAGCCACAGCGCGACAGGATTGCTCTTGCCTAGCTTCAGCAGAAATGCCGCAACAATCAAAACGACGGCAACAGGATAGTCGACTAGGTAGGTGTTGATAGATTTTGTGATGAAGCGAAAGGACATGGCGTAGCTCCTGCATGTTGGGCTGTTAGATCGAGTTCTTGGGACATCGAGAGCAGGGGCTTGTATGCTGCCACCAAGTATCGATGAGGTGTATGAGGAGGGTATTCCCGTCTGCGCGACGTTAGAAATGTCGGATCGTTATCGTTTTCATTATCCCCAGCGGTCGTGCCTAAAGCGTTCAGACCCCAAGACGCCCCACTCTGGAGGTCAGAGCAAGCGCTCGAGTAGAAATCTCTTCCATTCGAACGCTCCCCGGTTTGCCACTCCTAACGGATGCCAACCTAGCACCGGCGGAGCGCGGGCCTTCCATCCCATCGATTTTGAGCAAGCTTGTTCTAACCTCGTGTTCACAGTTCATCCAAAATCGCATGGTTCTTCATGGCCAAATTACTCCGGGCGCCGTCCTCTTCGATCTGATACGCAACGAAGACGCGTTTTGCTTCTGACCAAGTTTGAGGGGCGATCCCGTAGTTCTTCCGGACGTTCGAGTGAAAAACTGCTGCGACTCTCATATCCGCCGTGAAATGTAACTTGCTCGAGGCGACCAGCAGGGCAGTAGCATGGCGCATGCGAAGACGTTTCAGGACGGATGTCGGCGATTCACCAAATGCGGACCCTCAAGTGAAGCATTGTCTCTTTAATGATGTTCTTCCCCATCATTACCTCCTTGAGGGCCCCTCGTTCATCTCAATGAGTCTAAGGCGTATTTGGTGGGCATGGTCAGAGTGTTGTCATTGGTGTCGAGGACGAAGACGGCGAGCGGCTTTGCCGGCTCGGTTTTGCTCGCGTTGCGGCTGATGGAATGGATAACGCCCGGCGGTTCGTACCAGCTCTCGCTGCACGATAGAGGCGCGTATCCGTCATTCACCTTCGACTCGATCGCGCCAGAAATCACATAGCGTAGATGAAAGCCGACTTGGCGTGGGGCACGGAGGCCGCGCCGGACGTAATCGACTTCCAAGGCGATCAGCGACTTGCCAAGGATCTTGGGAATGGCATCCGGAGCTTGCACGTTGGCGCCTTCGTCGCCTGGCTGATCACTGCCAGGGTCGTGCAGGGAGCGGCCGCAGCGATCGTCACACCTGCCAGTCTCGCCCTGTTCGGGGCAACCTATCTGCGCGCGGAGCGGAACCGGGCGATCGGCGTATGGGCAGCGGCATCGGCTCTCACGACCGCCGGAGGTCCTGTCCTAGGCGGCTGGCTATCCGAGACCTTTGGCTGGTCATCCGTGTTCTGGATCAACCCACCGCTCGCGCTCGTAGCAGTGGCAGTTCTGCTGGTGTTCGCGCCCAAAGATGACCTCATCCAGCGCCGGTTCGACGGGATTGGCGCCGCGATCCTCGGTTTAGCGCTCGGGACGCTAACCTGGGCGCTGAGCCAGATCGGACCAAGTGAAGCTTGGGCCACCGCGAACGCACCAGCCCAACCCGGCACGGTGCTCACGATAGTCGTGGGGTTCGGCATTGTCGGATTCGCCGTCTACGCGTTCTGGGAGCGCAGAAGCGAACATCCGATGACGCCACCCCGCATCATGGAAAACCTCGCCTTCCTCGGGCTGAACGTCGCGACCCTGATGACCTATACGGGGATTTCGATCGTGCTCTTCCTTCTACCTTTTGACCTCGTCGACCGCCGCGCCCTGTCGTCGACCGATGCCGGGCTGGCATTCCTGCCCTTCACGCTCGGCGTGGGGCTCTTGTCAGAAGTCTTCGGCGGGTTGGCCGACAAGATTGGCACGCGGACCATGCTCATCGCGGGACCGGCAGGTGCCGCGCTCGCCTATGTCTGGTTGGCGCTCGGTCAGAAAGAATGTTTGACCCTCGGCGTGATCGTACCGATGACGCTGCTTGGCGTGTCCTTCGCGGTGCTCGTGGCACCGCTCACCGCGTCAGTGATATCGAGTGTTGACCAGACGGACGAAGGGCTCGCCTCCGGCATCAACAATGCGGCGAGCCGGGTTGCGCAGCTTGCCGGTGGGGCACTTGCCGCCGGTGCCGCGTCTTTCGAGTCCGGCTACGAGGTCGGTCTCGCCGTAGCCGCCGCGACCTCAATCGCCGGCGCCTTTATAGCCGTAACCGCGACGCCGGCCGGGACGAAAGCGGCCGGCTCGGGAGGGGCTTAGAAATCATCGAATTAAACCACATTCGATATTTCCTTGGCAGACATGCTCAACTTCATCGAAGCCCGCTCACCCGCGGGAGGCGCTCGAACTGGAGTTGGGCGGAACGTCCGTCTATCGCGATGTTCGCAGCCGCCGCGAGACTTTGATGTGGGGGTCGTGAACAGCATCGCACGGGCCCTGACTACCGGCGCGAACTAATGTACGCCATCCAAGAACGCTGCATCACGCTCGCGCCGCCTGAGGTCGGAAAGTGCCTCCAGAAGCGCAATCTCGCGTCGCAATCCCCACTTTGGCCGGCAGACGATCTGACGCGAGAACATCGGGTGGCCTGCCATAATCCGCGACCTCGGCAGCGTGTTGACCGACCGGTTTGCACACAGCCAAGACCCGGAAGCGAGGTACGCATGACCGAGGGACGCTAAACTCTTTCAAATACATGTGGCTAGCGGCGGCTTGAGGGAGCCGCACGCTACCAAGCTTTGGCGATCACGACCAGCCCTAGCCACCACCGACCGTAAGAGCAGCCGGGAATAGGTCGGATAGCTCCAATATCATTGTCAATCCATTGGGTGTCGTCGAGGCGGTGATCTGATCGCGGATCGCCTGGAGGTCGGCGCCGACTTCATTACATGCCCGCGCCAGCCGTCGGGAGTGCAGAGGATTTTACCGATACGGCGGACACGTCGGCAAGTCGGACCAGGGCGCTGTCGCAAAGGCCCCGACGCGCGGTCCGGGCGCGCAACCTGACCTGTAATATCCGTAGTCGTAAGCTCCATAATATGAATTGTAGGTTGGATCGCCCCAATACGAACTATAGGCGGGATAGCCCCAGTTCGACTCATAGGTGGAATAGCCCGAGTACGAAGGGTAGGGATGACCCCGCCGCACCTGATAGCGGACGTCCGTCGTCACGGCTGGCGCCGCCACCTTGATCGACGTGCCATTGTTCGGCGCAGCAGACGATTTGGCCGTGGCGGTCACTGCGATAGGAACGGCAATTGCGAGCGCAATCGCGAGGCCGCGGGCTTGAATCTTCATGGTAGCTCCTGTTCGTTTTAAACCACCCGACGAGAATGACCTTGTAAAGGCCGGCGAGGGAAATCACCTGTCGCCATAGAGTCGATAGACGATCATTATTGCCGCCGCGCCGCATGATGCTGCAGTGAGGAATGCCAGCGGTCGCATCTGCAAAAAACTTCCATTGCCGCCCTTGGGCCCATTTCTAAACTCCACACATTGCGTGACCCGGGTAACAATCAAGCTGTACTTGCATGCCCGAAGCCAAGTCCCCCGACGCGCCACTCGATCCGAGCTGACCTGGACGCGTTACGTCGCTCTCGGCCCTTCGGCGACCTCCCGCGATTTCCGCTTTTGTGCCGCTGTTGAGGGTTATCCCGGCAAGGCTTGCAAATCCTTGTACGGATTTTTAACCTGCGTAGATGAGCCTCACTCACAAAAACAACCCCGACTTTCCTTTTCCGACTCTCGGATGCCACGGTTGATCGTCTATTTCCAAACGCCGACTTTGGCGGCGTCCTGCCGAAAGCTACGTTCGTCTGCAGCAGCGAGCACATGTCGCAGACATTGCCACGCAATCTTCGGCGAGGTGCTGGCGTCCTCGCCATGTGCCAATCGCGATCCGTACCTTGGCAGGACCCCGCTGGGCTCTCTCGACCGCGCCCTTCAGCGTGAGGAAGGGCGCCGACGACCCCTTGGGGGTTGCCCCAACCTGAAGCGGCTGTCGGAGACCATCGATTCGCGCACCGTCGCGCGCGCCCGCGTGGTTTGCAAAGACGCTCCCTCCAAGCGGGTCAACGACGAGGCGGCTAATCACCGCTTCGGCGAATGATCAGATTGCGATTCAATGGGGCAAGCCGGGTGGCAATCCGCCGAAATGACGCTGGTGCGGCCTGATACCCTTCAACACTGAAAACGGTGGCCGGAGCAGAGATGATAGACGCGATACGTTCGTCAACCGACATCTACTCAAATCTTTTTCGACATTGGGAAAGGCTGCTTGCACTACATTATTGTAATCCGATTTCAGAAACTCACTTTCGGGGAATTTCCTCATCGCACTGAAATAGTGAGGGACGTTGCTTTCGACCTTTGCCACAGGCAAAGGTACCCGTCAGCATCTTTGACCGAAACGGCACCCGGTTCATGGACACTGATAGTCAGGCCGCAATGAAGATATCACGAAGAATTCCGACACCGCCTTGAGCCAAGGACGGCCAATGGGAGAGGTCAATCACCACGGGGGGCTCGACCGGGGCTTCTTTCGGTCCATCTGCGGTAATCGTATTGACGCCGACTCGGTGGGTAGCAATCATCTCGTGGCCGCAATGACGCAGAATGGCGACGCTCTTTGAGGCAATCAGGCCGGTGCCGCCGACACGACGATTTTGATGGCTAACTCTTCTTCGTCGGTCATGTGACGCTGTCATCACTTGGCTGCGCCACAAGACGCGACGCACGATTCCAAGAGTGTCCGACAGGAAAACCACCACGAACACTTCTCAGACCGCGCGCCATCCAGGTTCGGGATTCCCGCGCGCGCAGGTCGTGTGTGACCGCGATCTCGCAAGTCACGAATCCAATGCACCGATCCTGACGCCGCACATTCCGGCAATGATAGCGGCCGCGACGATGGCGCTCATCGCGACGCAGACACCCCAAAGCCGATCGGCATTACGTTGATCGACGCCGTGTGCGATCAGCACCACTCTCAGCCCTGAAGCAAGGTGGCTCAGGACGAAGAAGGCGCCGAGCGCGTAGTGGGGCAGAAGACGGATATTCCATGCATCATGAATGAGCCCAGTCGGAGCTCCGATCGCGAAATTCCAATCTGTCGGTATGCCCAGGAAGCGTCGCGCGTAGACGAAGACGGAATTCATGTGGCCGAGAATGAACAGCGAGAGATAGGCTCCCGAAGCGACCTGATATGTCCGCTGGAAATCACGCACTGCGCCGCTCCAGCGCCATGCCAGAACGAGGCCCGTTTTGATCTGGAAAAGCATGGCCGCCACCAACAACGGTTCACCCACCACAGAGCGATAAACCACGCGTCCGATCTTCATAACGGCCGCATGCGCATCCTGCCCTACCAACCCAAACAGATGATTGGTGAGATGAAACACCACATATAAGCACAGGACCGCGGCCGTCACCCCGTGGACAAACCGCCAACCGCCGACTGCAGGTACAGCTGCGGCAACTGGATCTCGGGCAGACTGAGACCAGATCGCGATTGCAAGCCAAATCGCGCACCAGACGACCTCGTCGGGAACAGGGCTTTTAATCAAGGCCTGGACAACGCCGAGAAAGACATAGAGCGTCGGCGACACCACACTGGCATAGGCGAGGCGTCTTGAACCGTGATTGGACTTGGGACGACAAGCCAGAGCGATACCAAGAAACGGCACGACGAACGCGATGACCAGGATGAAGGTTGCGGTTGCGAGCGGTGGCCGGCTTCTGGCCTGCGTGCCGACGATGGCATGAAACGCATTGAGCAGAAATGGATAACAAATCGCCGCCGCTGCGGGAACCAGGGTCAAACAGTCAAAGCGTTTCTGAAGAACTCTTCTGTGATTCTGCGGGCGGACGAATGCTTCCATTCTAAACCTATAAGATCATAACAAAGAATCTTCCAAGACAGGTTTGAACACTTGCTTCGCGTATTGCCTTGCGGCCAGGCATCGATATTTATTGTTTTGATGAGCGCATAAACTCACATTTTCTCCAAGACCGTTCACGAAAACGAAGGCAGAGTCGTTCATCGCTTCTCCATTTTCGTCCTATTTCCCGCCGCACTGCGCGCTGCTTGCCGTTCTCTAGCTGGCCCCAATTTCATGATCGCTCCGCATCAGTTCATCCAATCGCCGTGACGCTCCGCGCGGAGATATTGCCTTAGCCGCTCGATCGTCTGTCTGGCGGTCTCGACAGTAGTTCTTCATGGGAAAATCCGGCATAGCTTGCACCCGACCAAGCACTGCTGCCAGCCTTAAATTGAGCCGAATGGTTTCGCGGATAGATCCCGTCCACGAGAGCGGCTAGTCTGTCACCGTAGCCTCGCTTTTTTAATCGTCTCTTTCAGCTCGCATCCGGAAAACATCGGATTTCCTTTGCGCGGCCGGGCAGGGGATTGGAAAGAGATTACCGAAAAAAGAGCAATAAATTTGTTCCCTCGTTCGGCGAGTGTTCACTGCTGAGGGATGAACAAAAATGACGTCGGACTTAGAGGAACGGGGACAGATGTCCGACAAGTGACCGTGGGCTCGAGGCACGTCGGTTGTCCAGAGCTCGGCTTTAGGGGGCGCGCTCCCTAAGCCTTCGTATCATTCCCTGGCCCCTTGGATCGCCGGCGCATTATCTACGTTCAATTGAGCGACCGCGCTGGACCAAATGCGGCGGTGAGCTGGATCTTGCCTGGTCGATCGCGCTCCGCCGGTAGACACCTAGAATCCCGCAAGACCTTGGGGGCTGTTGTAGGGAATCGGATTTCGACCAATCTCCGTCAGTCGGCCGCTCGTCTTGTCGAGGCGGTAGCTGACAAGCACCGAGGCATTTCCAAAGACCTGGTAAAAGTACTGATCGTCGGGAGTCAGCCAGCTGTCACTAGGTCCGCTGCTGACGAGCCCGTTCACGGCGCGGAAGGTACCGTCACCCGGTATCGCGTTGTTGGCCGGGTCCTGCAGAAGGCTCAATTGGCCTTCTACGAGCCGGTAGGTCGAGACTGTTCCGTAGCCGAAGTTGGTCGCAAGCACGAGCGAGTTGTCAGAGGTCACCTGCAGCCAGCAGAGCTCAGACGGCTTCCCGAGCGAGGTGTCGATCGGGGTCAACGGACCATTGGTTACGCGACCCTTGCCATCAATGCGGCTCACTAGCACGCCGTCCCCTACCGCGACACCGTTTAGGAAGATATCGCGACTCCGCTTGAGGAAGGCTATGTAGAATGGCCCCCCGCCGCCGGCATCTGCAAACGAAGCCTCGTCGAGCGTGCCGTCGTCGCGCACCGGGAATATCACGAGCCCGTCTGGGTCGGAGGCGTTCGCCACGACCAGATTTGGTGACCCGTCCGGATTGGCTGCTGGACGAGCGTCGAAGAGGATGTCAACCAGCAGGAAGCGGCCGTCGGGCGACAGAACCGCTTGTGTCGACACCCGATCGGTTTTTTTCGCGGTGTTTACCGAATGACGCTCCGGGCGCAGCTTCAGCTTCCCGTTCTTAGCGACTGTGTAGGAGCGGAGGTGGTTGGGGCCGAAGGCATGGAGTACATATAGTGTTCGGCTTTGGGGGCGATAGACGAGCGACTTGGCCGTTCCGGTGCGCCCGGTTACGGGCTCGCCCGTCGATTGCCGATCGATCATAGTCAGATTGCCGTCTGGAGTCACTCGGAAGCTCGTCACACTGTTGTCGCCGCCGTTCGTCGTGAACAGCAGGGTGTTGGATTCGGCTAGGATCACACTACCAGCGCCCTCAAATGCGTTGGGCGCGCTTTCCTGACCGCTGATCGGCTTGAAGACGCCCGAGCCAGCGCCCCCGGTAGGGATACCCTCGCGTAATTCGAGTTGCCCATCCTCATTGCGACCGAAGTGCATAATGCGGTTCTGGGTCTCATTGGTCTGCATGTAGACATGACCTACGAGGTCCGAAGCTCGCGCGTCTACTCGGAGAGCCCCGAAGAGAAGCAGCGCGAGCGCGATACGGATGAGATTCGACGATCGCTGGCGAGCCATATAATTCTCCTAAATTGGTGCACCCCCGACGTAGATTCAATCCGAGGCGTCAGCCGGGAGGTGGCATGACGGGCAGTCGGTCGACGTCGTCTTCAAAAGTCGCCACGTCAACCCGGGACCAACCCAGCCATCTCCCACATTGCATGTCGAGCCTCCCTGGCTTCTCAATCAGGCATTTCGTCTCGGTGGCGACAGTGAAAGTTTCGGTGCGACGATGCTTTGGAGAATGACCTTGCAACTCCGGCGAGGGAAATCACCTCTCGCCATAGAGTCGATAGACGATCGTTATTGCCGCCGCGCCGCGTGTGCCGTAGCGGCAGCCGCATCTGCAGAGACTCCCGTTGCCGCCCTTGGACCAATCGAGGTTGCGCGTGCCAACGCCCCCGCAATCCTTGACCATGACGCCGCTTCTGCGGTGGATTTGTCGTGCGCCACGTCGCCGACCGGATGCCGGACCGAGGTAAGAGAGGGAAAGACATCACCATTTTGCAGATGGGGCAGGTTGCGTGGGTAACGATAAAGCTGTTCTTGCACACCCAGGTCTGGTGGTGGCACGAAGCCAAGCCCGGCTCGCCACTCGATCCGAGCTGACCCGGACGCGTTACGGCGCCTCTTGGCCCTTCGCGTTAGTTGGGGCGGTGCTGCGACATGTCCGTAGCCGGGGGGTGGACCGGAAGTCCCGTGATCAGGTGCAGACGGGCGCGATTGACCCATTGCGGAAGTGGTTGGCTTTAAGGGCGAGCGCCATGGACCTTCGTATCATTCCACGACCACTTTGGATGCCCGACGATTACCTACGTTCAATTGAACCGCTGATCGCGATCGTCTTAGGCTGCATGCGTTGGAAAAGCGCAAAGGCTCATGAAGTGCGACGGTGAAGAAAGGACGCTCGACGTACGATAAAGGGTGCGGGGCTCAAGGCTCGCTCCCTTAGGTTACCTTCCGGCGGAATACGCCCCCCACGTCGGAAGGTCTAAGGGCGGTGAAGTCCCCCAAGCTTCACCGCCCGCTTTATTCACTTGATCGAAAGCACCTAAAGGAAGCCACATGCCCAACTGCTCCCAAAGTCTTAGATCTGGCAGAGCCGCGCGATGTGCAGTTTGTGATGGCAAGTTTGGTCTCGTCCGGCACTACTCGTGGCGAACCCCGCTTTGCTCCAAGAAGTGCGTCGATCGTTTCAGAACTCAGAGTGATCGCAATTGGGTGGCCTGGCTCCAAATCGCCTTCGACCAGCTGCCGGAGAACCGCGCGAGGGGCGGCGCACGGTCAAAGTGTCGCGAATGACCGAACCCGGAGTTTGGCCTCTAACAGGATGCGGCACTGCCGTGATCTGATTTTTGCAACCCGCGTTCGTAGACGTTTTTCAGTTACCACAGGAGCAACCTTGAACATCGTCTTAATATCTCAGTTGGTAGCGGGCGTCATCGTGGCGTCGTTTGTGGCATATAACTTGTTTCATTACGTACTTTTTCTTTTGGTGACCCGACCGAAGGACGCGAGCAAGATCGGCCATCAGCTGAATAAATTCGAGCAGCGCCAACTGATTGAGTGGACACCAAAGCCGAGCGACTTTCTCAAACATGATGATGAAAAGCGCACATATGATGACGTGTTCGGCACGTATCGAGACGAACAATCGAACTACAGCACGTGTGTGTTTCCCCGATTGGCATTTTCGCACCCTTACGAGGCCGAGTATACGCTGTTGAAGCCGAGAGACGGGATGAGATTCCTGGATCTCGGATGCGGCTCCGGCGCGGCAGCCGAATACCTCGCCAGACGGAGCAATATCGAAATTGTGTGCGTGACCAATTCATCTGTGCAGGCGGAGATCTGCCGGCGGAAATTTGCGAGACTTGGGGGGCGTGGACAGGTAATAGTCATCGACTTCGACAGCCTTGATCTCCCGAATGAACACTTTGATGCCATCTATGCGCTCGAGTCGATTGGCTACACCAAAGACCTGGACGCGTGGCTAGCTAGGTGCTGGCGGATGCTCAAGCCGGGAGGACGGTTGCTGATCCATTCGCCGGGGTCGCTGGATCATTGTCGCCGCACCAAGGATTACCTGAGTGTCACCGCCTTCTTCGACAATTGGCGCTACAATTTTGTCGGGGCCAACCTTCTCGTCTACAAGATGCGCCGACTTGGCTTCAGTCCAATCCACTATCGGCGACTACCATTCTTGGCCTGGGGAGTAACCTGGAACTTCATTCAACACATGCTGTTGTGGAAGTACCGACTAAAGATGCGCACATTCGTGGAACTGGAGCGAATCATTTGGCGCACGTCGAAGATGTTTGTGTTTGGCAATCCGTACAACACGGTGCTCGCCACCAAACCCAAGACACCATCTTGCTTCCAAACTCACACTTCGGAAGCAGTGGCTGGGGCTGCCGAGATTGATCACGAGGTCCGCGCATCAATACCGGCTTCATGATGATCGCGGTCTTCTGCGTGTATCTGCGTTTCTCCCGGCCGGCAATGATGTCGGCTTTGGCCCATGTTCGGGCCTGTTCGTCTTCGATCCGCTCTTGAAGAGCGGCCCTCGATCATTGATCGTATAAATCCATTCGGCACAAACTACCCGCACGACCTCATTTTCAACTAGGCCTTGAATCAGGCGCCGCGAAGACGGACTCCGTGCTTGCGCCGTTCACGCAAAACCAAGCAGCAAACCTGTGCCCTGAAGAAAGGCGCGCCTCGACATCGCTGTTTTCATCGGCAATCTGCTCTCTCAGAATAGGCCGATCCATGATCTCAAACTCCCGCAGCGTGCTTGATCGCGGCACGGATGCGTTGATACGTGCCACATCGGCAGACATTGCCCGACATGGCGGCGTCGATGTCATCATCCGTCGGCTTCGGAGTGTCCTTCAGCGCCGCCGCCGACATGATCTGGCCGGATTGGCAGTAGCCGCACTGCACCACCTCCAGCTCCACCCACGCCTCCTGCAAGGCCGCGCCCTGGGGCGCCTGGCCGATCGCCTCGATCGTGGTGTCGCACTATCGCCGACGTTGTCGACCGGAGTCCGGCAGGAGCGGACCGGCTGGCCGTCGAGATGTACGGTGCAAGGCGCCGCACAGCGCCTGGCCGCAACCGAACTTGGTCGCGGTCATGCCGAGCACGTCGCGCAACACCCACAAAAGCGGGGTGTCGCTGTCGACGTCGACTTCATGAGGTGTGCCGTTGATCTTTAATGTGAAAGCCATGCATCCGTCTTGGTGGCCGGGGCTGATAGGACGCGGCCAGCCGACCTGGACTGCAATCGTCTGGCTGCACGGACGAATGGGCGCGTCTCGCTCACGGACGAACGCGGATGACCGTCTTCCCAGCGCGTCGCTCGGTCGCGTTGAAGGTGGCCACGGCATCGTCGAGGGCCGAGACCTTGCCAATGTTCGTCCGCAGTCGTCCATCCCGCACCCGCTGGACGATCTCACTCAGTTGGGCACGATCGGACTCGACAACGAAGTCGACCGCCAAGCCGTCAGAGGGCCGCGCCTCGGCCGTTCCGACGACGGACACCAGCGTTCCTCCGGCTCGAATAAGGCTTGCGGACCGCATCTGGATGTCGCCGCCGATGACATCAAACACCAGATCGACTCCGCCGACATCTTCCAAGGCGTCGTTATCGAGGTCGACGAACTCCTGCGCGCCGAAGTCGAACGCCTTCTGACGGTCGGCGGCGCGTCCGGTGCCGATGACGTAGGCGCCGGCCTCACGTGCGAGCTGCATCACCATCGAACCGACTGCGCCTGCCGCGCCGTGCGCGAGGACGCTCTGCCCCGCCCGAAGTCGGCCGTGATCGAACAGTCCCTGCCACGCGGTGAGGCCCGAGATTGGCAGGCTCGCGCCCACCGTGAAATCGACGTCGCCCAGGAGCGGCGCGAGGTTGCGTGCCTCGATGGCTACATACTCCGCCAGGGTGCCGTCGCGATGCCAGTCGGCGAGGCCGAACACTCGCTGTCCTACCGACAGTCCCGTCGTGCCGTAGCCGAGAGCGGTGACCACTCCGGCCAGCTCGTGCCCAGGGATTGACGGTGTTCGGTCACGACCGCGGCGATCGGTCCAGGTCGAGGGCCACGTCAGCTCAGTCGGAACGAATCCCGACGTATGAACCTGAACGACGACGTCGTTTATCGCCGCCTGCGGCTCGGGCCGCTCCACCAGCTTCATCCCGGCCGTTCCGGCAGCCTGGTCCGTCACAACGATCGCCTTCACGATAATTTCTCCTCGGTCATTTGTCTCTTTGGTGGAAATGTTGCATCGAAGGCGCGTGTCGCTCACGGACGAACGCGGATGATGGTCTTTCCCTTGCGTCGCTCGGTCCGGTTGAAGGCGGCGACGGCATCGTCAAGGGGCGAGACGGTGCCGATGTTCGTCCGCAGTCGTCCGTCCCGCACCCGCTGGACGATCTCAGTCAGTTGGGCACGGTCGGACTCAACGACGAAATCGACCGCCAAGCCGTTGGCGGGCCGTGCCTCGGACGGGCCGGCGATGGTCACCAGCATTCCTCCGGCTCGAATCAGGGCTGCGGAGCGCTTACCGATGTCGCCACCGAAGACGTCGAAAACCAGATCGACTGTGCCGACGTCTTTCAAGGCGTCGTTCTCGAGGTCAATGAACTCTTGTGCGCCGAAGTCGAGCACCGCCTGACGGTCGGAGGTGCGTCCTGTGCCGATGACGTAGGCGCCGGCCTCGCGCGCGAGTTGGGTTACCATCGAACCGACCACGCCGGCCGCGCCGTGCGCGATGACGCTCTGCCCCGCCCGGAGACGGCCGTGCTCGAACAGTCCTTGCCAAGCAGTCAGGCCTGGCATCGGCAGGCTCGCGCCCAGCGTGAAGTCGACGTCGCCCGGCAGCGGCGCGAGGTTGCGCGCCTCGACCGCCACATACTCGGCCAGGGTGCCGTCACGAGTCCAGTCCGTAAGGCCGAACACCCGCTGTCCGACCGACAGCCCTGTCGTGCCATAGCCGAGCGCAGTGACCACTCCGGCGAGCTCGTGCCCAGGGATAGACGGTGTTCGGTCACGACCGAGGCGATCGGTCCAGGTCGGGGGCCACGTCAGCTCATCCCAAGTGAATCCCGACGCATGAACCTGAACGACGACGTCGTTTATCGCTGCCTGCGGCTCGGGCCGCGCCGCCAGCTTCATCCCGGCCGTTCCCGCAGCCTGTTCCGTTACCACGATCGCCTTCATCATCTACCTCTCGATGTGTGGGATGTCGCCATTTTCAAAATTCCTGTGCAGATGAGCGAAAATGGAACGGTGAAAATCGATGGTCCAATGACCATCGGCTATGGAATCGATGCCATCGACTCGGCGTGCAAAAATCAACAGTGCGGAACAAACATCTGCTTCTCACGCGAAAGAGCCGCCCGTCATAATGATGATCGACCGCTCGTCACCCTTGGCTTGGAAACGATCTCCACAGAGGAAGTCTCTCTTTGATTTCGCCATTCGATCTCTGGAGATACACATTGTTTTGATGCTCGGCCGCGGAGATAATCGCGGAATCCTGGTGTGGTGCTAAGTATCCAAACGCTCGACCCTGGCGCGCTGCGTGTCGGCGGCGCCGTTGGTCACCAGCGCGAGCTTGATGCCGAGCGTTTTCAGTTTGTCGATCGCATCATGCGCGCCCGGGAAGACGAAACATCTCCTCCTCGCGATCGGTGGTGAAGCGGTTGGCGATGCGAACGGCGAGATCGTCGGGCAGGGCGCAGTGGCCGGCTGCCGCGAGTGCAATCGGGTGCCGGGCTTCAGCGAGCTTCAGCCGCCATGCGGTTTCCGCATTGGCCCAGAAGTTGCGCGCGAAAGCCAGCACCGCGGTTGCGACCTGCTGCGGCTGCAGCTGCGCCAGCTCTGCTGCGAACTCTTTGGCGATCGTGTTCTAGGCGATCTCGGGCCGGCCATAGGCCGAGAGAACGGTGTCGTCCATGTCGATCAGCATGGCGCGGGGCAGTGGCCGTGAGGCGGGCTTCATCGCAGTCATGGCCATTTCACTTCGGGGGGCAGCGACGACAGGATGGACTCCACATTGCCGCCGGTCTTGAGCCCGAAAATGGTGCCGCGGTCGTAGAGCAGGTTGAACTCGACATAGCGGCCACGCCGGATCAATTGCTCCTCGCGATCGTCAGCCGTCCATGCCGTCGCGAAATTGCGTCGCACGATCTCAGGGTAGATTTTCAGGAAGACACGGCCGACGTCCTGGGTGAAGGCGAGGTCGGCATCCCAGTCGCCGCTGTTATGCCAGTCGTAGAAGATGCCGCCGGTGCCGCGCGCCTCTTCCCGGTGCGGCAGATAGAAATACTCGTCGCACCATTTTTTGTACTTGTCGTAATCGGCAACACCGTTAGGCCCGCTACATGCGTCCTTCATCGCGGCGTGAAAGGCGATCGTGTCGGCATCCTCCTGCATGCGCCGGCGGTCGAGCACCGGTGTGAGATCGGCGCCGCCGCCGAACCAGGCTTTGGTCGTGACCACAAAACGCGTATTCATGTGAACGGCCGGCACGTGCGGATTGCGCAGGTGCGCGATCAGCGAGATGCCGGAGGCCCAGAACCGCGGGTCTTCGGCTGCGCCTGGAATCTGCGCGCGAAACTCGGGCGCGAACT
This sequence comes from Bradyrhizobium shewense, assembly GCF_900094605.1. Taxonomy (GTDB): domain Bacteria; phylum Pseudomonadota; class Alphaproteobacteria; order Rhizobiales; family Xanthobacteraceae; genus Bradyrhizobium; species Bradyrhizobium shewense. The sequence goes on from NZ_FMAI01000002.1 coordinate 271,321, forward strand.
CGCCATGCACGGTCGAGTAGTGCACGCCGACTTTCTCGAACAGGCGGCCATACATCATCGACATCACACCGCCGCCGCCGGGCGTGCCAGAGTGGTCGGTGCGCTGCCAGGGCGTGCGCACGAAGCGGCCGGCGTCGCCGGGATAGAGGCTTTGCGGCGCGTCATCTTCCAGTCGTTCGAAGCTCGCGCAGATGTCGTCGCGCAAGGCCTCAAACCAGGCGTGCGCACGGGCCTTGCGATCGTCGATCATCGAAACGTCCACGTCCAAATCCAAAGCAGATCTCGTTCGGCGGCAAGGCGCGTGGGCTTTACTAAGCTTATACGAGATCCAGCACATCGGCGACCGGACGGCGCGGCTTCTGCCTCCAGTTTCCCGGGCGCTCCGGCCCCACGGACAACAGCATGACCGGCACTTCGTCGTCGGCCAATCCGAACTCGCGGTGCACCGCTTCGGCATCGAAACCGATCATCGGCGTCGAGCCCAAGCCCAGTGAGCGGGCCGCATAGATCATCGCCGCCGCGCCGAACGTGCCGGTGCGTACTGCCTCGTCGCGCTGGCGCTGCGGGTACTCCATGTACAGATCGCGCGCGGGGATTTCCCATTCCGGCACCATCGTTGCCGGCATGATGCCCGCTTCCACCAGCGGTGCCAAACGCTCAGGTACTACGCTAGGATCGGCCAACTGGCCGCAAACGATGAAAGTAACGGCGGCTTCGGTGATCGCGGGCTGATCCCAAGCGATCGGACGCAGCCGAGCCTTGGCTTCAGGCGAGCGTACGGCGATGAACCGCCAATTCTGCAAGTGGAAAGATGTCGGCGCAGTGGTCCCGATTCGCACGAGCTCGTGGATTTGGTCGTCGCTCAAGCGGGCGGCAGGGTCGTAGTATTTGGCGGCGCTGCGGCTCAAGATACACTCTATGACGGTGTTGGTCATCGTGGTTCCGTTGGTCATGTGTTTCCTATGGGTGAATGGATAGGTTGAGATGCGAGAGTGTTTTCGCGCCCCTTTGCTGAAAATGTCGCGCGGCGATCGGGCCCGTTCGGCGTCTAATGCGGAGGGCGTGGGTCGTTTTCGAAAGCGAAGGCAAGAACAGTATGACCTCGCTTCCAGAACTGGTTGGTGTAGGGCGGCGCCTTTGACCAGGGACAAGTCGGCGTCCACCACGTTTGCGGTCTGACCGGCCGGAGCCGCTTCGCTTATTTACGCGAGCGCCGCCACTGTGGACGTGACCAGCGAAACTGCGACGGTCTTCCGTGATTTCATGGGGGGCTCCTTTGTTGCCCGCGCGTGGCACGTTGGCTCGGCGCAATGGCTTTACTCAATGTTGAGGCCGCCGCGTGTTCGGCCGACCCTGTGGACCTCAGGATTGGACGCGGCCGGCGGAATTTAGAAATTCCGTCTGGGCATGCATTCGATAAGCCTGGGGTATCGTTGCCTAAAAGTGCTGTGCGCGTGCGCCCCCTCGATCTGCGGTCAGCTATCGGGGCCGCGCCGTACTCGGGTCGGAAGACTTGAGGAGGCACTTCGCGATCACGATTATCGCGTCGCAATGCTTCGAGGACGCTATGCGCCAAATTGCGATCCGTGTCCCAGACCGGACAGCTCTTGCGACACCTCCGCGTTGGAGCAGGAATTGGACAGGAACGTGAACCGCTCATGCAACGGTTCGTAGCCCTTCAGACGGGCGATCATCGCCGCCAAAAATAGTTCGCGTGTAGGAGGTACGACTTCTGAGGGCTCGCATCGGGCATCGACTGCACCGTTGAGCTCGCGTCGGAAAGAGGTTTTCGCCGAGATGCTCGCTCATGTGCCGGACCTCGTCGCCGGCCGCGTGATCATGCCGCGTCCGAGGCCGCGGCTGCTGCGCCCCCAGTTTTGTCCAGCGCACTCGTCCAGTCGCGAAGACGAGCAACCTTGATAAAGGCGTCAAGCGCCGGCGAATACTGCCTCCCGGCCACGGCCAAAAGCTGCACCTCGCGCCGGACGGGGTCGCCCTCAATTGGGATAGCGGCGAGCGACGGCAACGTGGGAGCATGGTCTGGCGCCAGGATGGCCCCTAAACCGGCGGATGCCATTTGCTGAAGATGCCTTTCCTGATCGCTCCTGTGCACAACTTTAGGACCTGGATGGTCGGAAAAACAAGCCTGCTTGAATCGGCCTGCGACCTCGCATCCGACCCTTTCGAGAAATACCACCTCATGCAAGTCTTGGAGCGGGATAACGGTTTGCCTCGCCATCGGATGTTTCCGAGACAAGACGAGCACGTACCGCTCCTCGAAGAGCGGCCAGCGGTTGATGCGCTCAGGTAGCTCAACGGCGTCGCCGACGAGTGCGGCATTGATCTTGCCATCCAAAAGCATCGCAACGAGTCCGTTGGCATCGGCCTCGCGCAGATCGGCTCGAAGACCAGGGATGATCCTGGCGAGCTCCAAGAGCAATTCCGTAATGAGTGTGGCGGAGACTGACGGCACCAGCCCGATCCTGAGCGGAGCGATTGTCTTCTTTTTATAGCCTCGCGCCTGAAGCCGTACCGACTCCGTGGCGGCAAAGATTTCCTCCAGCGTGGGCAAAATCATCTTGCCCAGCTCGGTGAGCTGGGTGAGGTGACGTTCACGGTGAATCAACGCGCCACCGAGTTCTTGCTCCAGCTTGTGTACCGCCTTTGTCAGCGCTGGCTGGGTTACGTTGCATTGCTCCGCGGCCCGAGTAAAATTGAGCGTCCTTGCTAAGGCTAGGAAATATCGCACCTGATGAAACTGCAGCTGCATACTCATACTCGAACGATTTGCCGTGGTTCGGACCATTTCAGTTCGTTGCCATGGCGGGCAGGGGCGATGGTCAAGCGGTTTGTCGCGGAGCCTCCCAGGAAACAGGTATTGTGCGCCGGCTCGGCATTGTTGACCCGCGGCGTTTTTCGGAACGATTCACCGACACTGTTTTGTATTAACGTCGCGGACCAGGACATGAACTCAATCTGCGGGTCCGAAACACGCGTCCGATCGTACAAACCTAGCATTGCCTCGCTCCGATCTCGATGTGCTGGTGGCGACCTTTAATTTCGACGTCATTGGAGTCATCGCGTGTTTGGTCAGTTCATGTTTGCGCATGTCGCTCGGGAGCGTGCACGCGCGTGCTATCCACTACAATGTCTCCGGGACCGGACGAATCGCATTCCTCAACACTTGTCATCACATCGACCAGGAAGCCGTTTCACATCCAGATCGATGACTGGACAGCGGAAGACAGTGAATGTGGTGGAGGCTCAATGCCATCAGAGAACATTCCGTCCTTGCGATAGGCAGCGACAGTGCGGGCGAAGCGTAGACAACATGCAGCTCCTTTGAACCCTGACCCGGATCAGATGCCACCGCTCGGTTCCCAAGAACGGGTATGTGGTCAGACACCGGACGCACATATCTCCAGTCGCATCGACCAGGGCATCGGCTTTGCGCCCGTTGCGCGGTGCGGTCGTGTTCATCTGCCAGCCGTTTGCAAGAGCGACCATCCCCGATATCCCTCCTGTCGCGATGGCCGTGACGTTGGTGGTCTCCATAGTGCTATTCCCGGCTAGACTTCTTACTTCAGGCGACGCCAAGCTGCGGTTACATCAGCGCCATTAGGCGCTGCGAATATGGCGGGCATCATTGTTCTCCGTGACGCTGCTGAGCCTGATGCTCTTGCGGACTAAAGATAGAGCGGCTTGATCGCTGCGTTAAGCGCAGTTCTTGTTACGGCGTTCTCATTCTTGCGGTTTGTTGAGTGAGTATTTCTGGGCGCTTGCGTCTGTCGCGTGCCCAACACCTCAGTGGTCCGGACCGCGGGATCGACCCAACTTGGCTCGAAGAATTCGCCGTGGTTTAAAGGTGACGATCGGTTGCGCTAATTCGGACCGCGCGAGTGCCCCTTTAGGACGGGTTTCACTGCGGTGCGATACGACACTCATATTGGTATCAAGGAGCGTAGTTTGCACTCTTCGCTCGCCAAGTTGACCTTCTGCCGGTGTTGACCGGCCGTAACGAAAGCAATCACCGTACGACGAGGTCGGGGACGGTGACGGTGACGGTGGTCAGGCTCAGGCTGCGCCGCGCGTCAATCCTCGTGCGCCATCGCGGTTGCTACCGCAACTGAAGTCCCACTTGGACCGCGGGGCACGCCGCGGTGAGGGGGAACGCGTCATTTTGGCATCTTCGATCACGCCGCTGCAATTCCTGAGACGCTCTCGGTGGCCGATTGAGTTAGCTAGCTTCAACGCCATGACCAACCCGAAGTCGCCGCGATCCGAGCGCTCGGACTCTTCGTTCCTGTAAGCTGCGCCGAACATTGAAAGAGATGGCCATGAGCGGTTCCAAGGAACAAGCCACGAGCATGACGATGTCTAGACGATGAATAGCGCGCTGGCGGTGCCGGCGGAATCCAGTGGAGACCAACCCCAGATGTTCTTCCTTTAGGAATACAAGGCGCTGTCCTTTGTGGCGAGCCGACCGTGCCTGGCGTATTGGCAATCTTAATGCACCACAATATGACCACGCATGAATCCGCTGCCGTGGAGCCATCTGCGCCCACCAGGACAGACCTAAGACTCATATCAAGATTCGTAACGCCGGTAGCCATCCGGTCCGCCTTGGCCCGGCAAAATGTTCTATTCACTTTGCGGGCAGCGTGAATTGAAAAGACGCGCCCCGTGGTTGGGCGGCGGTGGCCCACAGTCGTCCCCCGTGTGCTTCGATGATGGTGCGGCAGATCGAGAGACCCATCCCCAAGCCGCCGGGCTTTGTCGTGTTGAAGGCGTCAAAGATACGCTCGAGATCCGGTGAACTTAAACCCGGACCCGAATCCCGCACTACGACGAGCACGCCACCCGGCTCTCCGTTACCAGTGGTGATCACCAATTCTCGCGCCCCGTCGCCGACAGAGTTCAACGCTTCGACGGCGTTGATGATCAGATTCATGATCACTTGTTGCAACTGGACCCGATCTCCTTGAATGAGCGGCAAGTCGTCCACGAGGTGTGACTGCACCGAAATGCCATTCTTCACGACTTCGCCGCGGGTTAGGGCAATGACCTCGAGGATTGCACCGTTGATGTCCACATCTTCTTTCCGAAGAGGTGACTTTTTGAAAAGTGCGCGCATCCGACCGACGACGTCGCTGACGCGCTTGCCGTTTGCAAAGATCCGGTTGAGAGCTTGCCGAGCTTTCTCCAGATCTGCCGGTTCTTTGCTCAGCCAGTGCAACGCCGCAGAGGCATTGTTGAGCGTCGCCCCGATCGGCTGGTTGACCTCATGGGCAATCGAAGCCGAGAGCTGCCCCATTGTTGCGACTCGATTCGCGTGCACGAGCTCCATCTGCACCTCGCTGTAACGCCGTTCGCTTTCGCGAATTTCCTCCTCCGCTCGCTTGCGCTCGGTTAAGTCTACCACGAAGGCCACGCCTTGGTCGTGTCGCCCGCCGAACCTCGCTGCCCCGACCAGCACCGGCACGCGGCTGCCGCTTTTCCGGAAGTACTCCTTCTCGTAGGGTTGCGCCGTTCCGGTCGCCTCCAGCTCCGCCACTCGTCGCTCGTCGGCGTCGCGCCATTCGGTGGGCGTCAGATCCCGCCAGCGCAGTCGTCCGGAGGCAAGATCGTCGCGGTCGTATCCGACGATGCGTAGAAAAGCTTCGTTGGCATCGATGATTCGGCTGTCAAGATCCCAGACGAAGATGCCGATGATGTTGGCATCCACTAGCCGTCGGATCCTGGCCTCCCGCTCGGCTAGCTCGCGGTACAGGCTCGCGTTCTCTATTGAGATAGCGGCTTGGGAGGCGAGCAGTGTGAGCACCGCCATTCGAGCAGGAGTAAACGCGGCAGTCGTAACGTTGTTCTCCAAGTAAAGCATCCCAATCAATCTGGTCTGCTTAAGTATAGGTAGGCAGAGCACTGACCGGGAGCGGTGGTCTCGGATGTATCCGTCCGCTGAAAACGAGTTCTGACTGGACGCATCGTCCAGGAGAACGCTTTCTTTTGTCCGAAGCACATAGTGAAACACAGACTTTGGTAGATCTGCGGCCGTGACGCGTGCCTGTTTCAGGACCACGTTCACGTCATCACTGCTGGTTATGGCCTCTGCTTCAATTTGATAATTGTCGCCTCGCGGAAGAATTAAGAGACCTCGATCGGCGCCTGCGTGTTCGATTGCCGAACTCATGAGCGTGTTGATTAATTTCTCGAAGACGATCTCCCCTGACACTGCTTCCGAGACCTTGATTACGGTAGCCAAATCGAGCTGCTCGATGGTTGTCACTGTCGTCCCCTTGGAATCCGGGATCGACTTGTCCTCTTTGAGGTGCGGATAAAGCTCCTCGAGTTGGTGGACCTTTCCGTCGGCTCCCCAGCGCTGGTAGCAGGCCCGCGCGGCCTGCAAATAGGTCGCCGCGATCTTCTCGTGCCCGCGCTCTGCGTAAAAACGACCAGCAATCTCGTTGGCAATTGCCTGGTTGTGCACAAACCCGTGTTTGTGAGCCTCGCGGATAGCCTTGTCGTACAGCTCCTGAGCGTTCAGTACCCGGCCCTCAATGCGGGCGATCTCGGCGCCGACTAGGGCAGCACGGTTTTCGAAGGTTTCGGGGTTGACCTCCGTCCAGGCTTGGAGCTCACGGTGGTGATCCAGCACAGAATCGAAATGCCTCGGTCTCTGCTCCGGTGTGGCCTGATTCCAGGCCGCCGCATGCGCCAGTGCGCCATAGAGTCGATACTCTGCCGACTCGAACATTGCCGCCGACGTCCAGAGCAGCGGTTCCGCGTGCACCGAGGCTTCAATCGCCGACGCTAGATCTCCGGCGAAAAAATGCGCCTGCAGCTTTCGCGTCCAGTAATAGAACTCGGCGAGCACCAGATCGGGGCTCTTGGCCAAGCGGCGTTCGGTATCGAGTTCGCTGTATCCCTCATGATCCAGGCACCCGAACGTCGCAGTCAGCCCGCGCAAGGTGAGGATCAAACCGAGTTGTGCTCCGCAGCGCTCGATGACCAGGCCGAAACGCACCCGCCTAGCAAATGCCAGGCCGTTCTCGCATTCCTTTTGCACTTCCGCGAGTGGATCCCCGGCGGCGAGGCCAACCGTGACGGTCAGCAGCTCGCACTCGGCTGTCAAATACTCGATCGAAAAGATGAGCTGGTGATTACGTTCCCAAGTCTCGTCTGCAAGAAGGGTTCTGCCGGCCCTGAGATACTTGAGCGCCGAGTCGTATGCTGTCGAGAGTTTCGCGCGCCGGCCTGCGATCAGATTCAGTTCTGCGACGCGCTCGCGATCCTCGACAGAGGTGATGAGATGGGAGCCCCGATTGAGTTGATTGACGATCTCAAATATCGCCTCCTCACGTTTTTCAGCGGGCGTGTGCTCGGCGAGGAGTATTCCGATGCGCAGGTGAGCCTCGGGGCGCAACTCCTCCGGGATAAGCGAGTAGGCGGCTTCCCGCACACGGTCGTGCAGGAAGCCGTACGAATTGTCCGAACGGACGATGAGGCCCGATCGCACGGCTTCCCGGAGATGTTCGTGCATGTCCTTGACTGAGCCCTGATACCCAATCCGCAGCATCTCGAACTCTGCACTGTCGCCCATGCAGGCGAATTGCTGGAGTGCTTTCTGGGTTTCTGGCGGAAGGCGCTTCAGCTTCTCGACCATCAGGTCTACAACGTTGTCCGTGAAGCCCTTGGCACGAATGCGGTGCAGGTCCCATACCCAACGCCGCGCGCGGTAATCGAATGTCAGCAGGCGATCGTCCGCCAGAGTAAAAATGAATTGGATTGCGAAGAACGGGTTGCCCGTGGTCTTTTCGTGAATCAAGTCTGCCAGTGGGACGGTGCGCTCCAGTGGGCAGTGAAGGGAGTCCACAAGCAGTTTCCCTAGATCGTCGCGACTGAGTGGTGCGAGAACGATGTCCTGCACTACCGCTCCGGTCTGGCGGATCGCTTCTAGCTTACGTACCAGCGGGTGGGTGGCGTTGACCTCGTTGTCCCGATACGCACCAATGAGCAGTAAGTGCCGCAAATCGTTGCGGGTCAACAGATCTTCGAGGAGTTCGAGTGTGGCGACATCCAGCCATTGCATGTCATCGAGGAAGAGCGCGAGCGGATGTTCGGGTCGCGCAAATACGCCGATGAACCGTCGAAATACTATCTGAAAACGTCTCTGCGCTTCCTGGGGCGGCAACTCGGGCAATGGCGGCTGCTCGCCAATGACATGCCTCAATTCTGGGACGAGATCGACGAGGAGCAGTCCGTACGGATCCAGCGCCTCACGAAGTGCGTCCCGCCATTTGCGCAGGTCTTCCTCGTTCTGGCTGAGGAGCCGCCGGATGAGGCTCTGAAACGCCTGGGCCAGCGAGGCATGCGGAATGTCGCGCCTGTACTGGTCGGATTTGCCTGACGCAAACAAGCCGCGTTGCGGCACGAGTGGTTTGTGGAGCTCATTGACGACTGCGGATTTGCCGATGCCGGAGTATCCGGAGACCAACACCAGCTCCGCTCGGCCACCGCCAACGATGCGGTCGAAGGCAGTGAGCAGAGTGTCAACCTCGCGGTCCCGCCCGTACAGCTTCTCGGGGATCATGAGGCGATCCGGGGTGTCGCGAGCGCCAGGAGTGAAGTCATCGATGCACCCCTGGGACTCCCATTGGGACAGGCAGCGCCGAAGATCGCTCTCAACTCCCACCGCTGTCTGATACCTCTCCTCCGCCGTCTTGGAGAGCAATTTCATCGTAATCGCGGAGACCGACGCCGGCACGGTTCCCACCCGCTCACTGGGTGCGGCTGGTTGTTTTGCGATGTGACAATGCACCCATTCCATCGGGTCGGAGGCCGTGAATGGAAGACCCCCGGTCAGCATTTCGTAAAACGTGACTCCAAGCGAGTAAAGGTCGCTCCGAGAATCGATCGAACGGTTCATTCGTCCCGTCTGCTCGGGTGCCATGTAGGCGAGCGTTCCCGCGATGAACTCGGGAAGTTCGGGCGACTGGCGCTCGCGCGAAAGATGGGACGCAATCCCGAATCCTGTGAGCCACGCGTTGCCGCTGTCGTCGACGAGGACATTCGCGGGCTTAATATCCTTATGTATGAGGCCCTGCTGGTGGACTCGACCGAGTGTTCTTGCCAACCCACTGGCGGTGCTAAGGAAGCGAGTCAGGTCGAGCGGTTGCCCCTGGTCACGCTCAAGAATCCGATCCAACGGCTGACCGCCAGGGTCCTTAAGTAAGAGGATCGTCCGCCCTTCGTGACGAGTAATCGCCAGAGGCTTGGCAGCCCACGCGGGATCGAGTTCGGCTGCGAAGGAGTATTCGTGCATGAGCCGCCTGACACTCTGAGGCGACGGCTGTTCAAAGAGTGCGATCGCTAGGACTGGCGAGTGGTCGTCGTGCTTTCGGCCGCGGTAAAGGGTAAAGTCCACGCTTTCCCGCAGGGGCACCAGCACGTACCCCCAGAGCCCCGGGATATGTGACATTCTTGTCGCCACGGCATCACGACCTCGGAATATTCATTTGGGACAGGACGCTAGAAAGATGTCAACAGGAACGAAATATCAATGGCCAAGCCGGCAGTAGAGTTAGTTCCATCTTTCTAACGAACTGGAACTTTCTAACGAACTGCGCGGCGATCTGTGGAAGCATCTGCGCTTACGGGGTGCGTCCGCATTCTGTGCCCGCAGGGTCGCCGCCGTGCCGGCAGCTACCAGTTCCAATGGGGTCTGGCATCCCACGTGCGACTTGCTGGTCATTTTTTGTCAGATTCACGAAGTATCCGCCGAGCGGTTCCATGAAAAGGAACAGGCCAGCAATGGCGCAGCCAGTATCGACTTTCCAGTGGTCAGATGTAGGCTTTCGGCAAGTTGGATCGGGCGCTTCAATTCATCCTGTTGGGCGGTCTGTCATGATCAATCGCTGCCGTTCAAGGGCGACGCCCGCAACAAGGCCCTTCGGACCTGAGCGGGATTTGCGCCTGCTCCTCGTGCTAGGTTCATGGTACATCGCACGGGGCAGAGCCGACGCGCCGAAAAGAGATTGGTATGTAATTTGAGTGCAAGCGTGACGGTATAGCCTGCGCGGATACTGGACAAATGACTCGTTTGAAGTCCAAGTCGAAGAAGAAAACGCGGACGGTAATCGGACGCTCAAAAGCAACGCGCCAAAGGGCGCGACCTTCCAAGAATAAGATTGCGGTCGATGATCGCCACGTAGGTTCCTCTAAACTGAGCGGAATTGGGCAGGGTCAAGGGGAGCCTTGGGACCAAGGCAGCTTAACGCCCGAGCGGATCCGCAGCGTAAAGAAAAACATTATGGCTCAACGACGAGCCCAACGCCGTCGCATGGGCGAGGTTAGAACCGCTTCGGAAGCCCTTTCGTACGAAATAGACCAGTATAAACAAGTTCTGGACCGATCGCTGTTGCAGCTCGAGGTCCTGCATAAATTGCCCGCGGTCGCGTGGACAGTTACGCGGCATGGCAGTTGTGACTTTGTGAATCAATTCTATCTGGATGCGACCGGCCTATCGGCAGATTACTGCACGGCGCCGCTCAAAACGTGGAGACAGACTCCCAGCGATCTTCCGCCCTTTCTTTCCGCTTTGCATCCCGACCATAAGGAACGTGTGTCCCGTATATTTTGGGACGGTGTCCGATCTGGCGGAGGCTGGACGTTTGAGGCACCGTTTCGCCATGCAGACGGTTCGTATCGGTGGCACTTTGACCGCGCGGTCCCGGTGCGAGACGCCCGGGGCAAGGTCCTCCGGTTCGTCGGCTCTAGTTCCGATATCCAGGAGTTGAGGTCGGAGAGGGACTCGCTGGTGGATAGGGAGAGACACCTTCTCGCAATCATCGATGGTAGTCCCAACCCGATCTTTCTTAAGGACCCTGATGGTCGCTTTTTGCTGGTCAACAGTGAATTTGAAAGGATCACCGGTGTCACCCGCAATCAGATTATTGGTAAAACCGAGGATGACCTATCTAAATTACGCGAAGCGGGCGCACTTCGAACGAACGATCGAGAAGTGCCTCGGTCGGGCGAGGTGATGATCGAGGAGCTTGCTACAACCGATATAGGTCTACGCTGGGGCGCAGTTCAGAAGTTCCCAATCGTCGATCGGGACGGTCGGATCTATGCAACCGCCCACATCACGACGGATGTCACAGCACGCAAAAGAGCGGAGGAACACCTCCGTCTGGCCGAGGACCAAACGCGGTTGATCTTGGATTCCTCCCTCGACGCTGTCATCACGATTGACACGCGTGATACAATTACCGGCTGGAGCAAAAGCGCCGAGGACATATTTGGATGGTCCTGCGAGGAAGCGGTCGGCAAGCGAATCGTTGATACGATCATCCCCATGCAGTATCGCGAGGCTCATTCGCGAGGGTGTGAGCATTTTCTCGCAACCGGCGAAGGCCCGATACTAAACAGACGCATCGACATAATGGCGCTCCACAGGGCTGGACATGAATTTCCCGTCGAGCTGACTGTCACTGCTATTCAGCTGGAATCCTGGCACTTCACCGCCTTTGTGCGCGACTTGACGGATAAGAGACGAGTAGAGGAGGCGCTACGCGGAGCGCGGGAAGAGCTGACCCGGGTAACCCGTCTTACCGCGATGGGACAGCTGTCTGCGTCCATCGCTCACGAGATCAACCAACCTCTGACGGCCATTGCGGCCAATAGCGATACGTGCCTCCACTGGTTGAGCACGGAGGAGCCGGATCTCACCAAAGCGAGGACGGCTGCCCAGCGGTTGGCCAACGACGCGCGACGCGCGAGCGAGATAATCGCCCGCATTAAGGCGTTGATGAACAAAACCCCGGTTGAAAAGGCCCCGCTCGATATTATCGACGCGATTCGTGATGTCATGAAGCTAACGCAAGAGGAATTCCGCAAGCATCGCATTGCGACGCTTGCGGATCTGCACGAGTCGGTTGCGCGGATAAACGGCGACCGTATCCAATTGGAGCAAGTCATTCTGAATCTCGTATTGAACAGTATCGAATCAATGATGCTTGTGGAGGATCGTCCAAGGACCCTTTCGATAAGGTCTCGGGTGCTGGATGACAGAATGGTTGAGATCTCATTCCACGATACTGGCGTTGGACTCGATTCGACCGTGGTCGATCGACTCTTCGATGCGTTCTTCACGACAAAACACAATGGAACGGGTATGGGTTTGGCAATTTGTCGTTCGATAATCGAAGCCCACGACGGACAGATTTCGGCGACTCCAGGTGCTCCATTTGGAGCAGTTTTCCAATTCAGCTTGCCATTGCAGATGGACCATGAATGACAGTGACCAGCCGATCGTTGCCGTCATAGACGATGACGAATCCGTCCGCGAAAGTTTGGGTGCGCTTCTGGAAACGATCTCCTTGAAGGTCGCGCTCTTCAGGTCAGTTGAGGCGTTTTTGGGCGCCAACCCTCCGGTATTACCGAACTGTATCGTTCTGGATGTGAGACTTCCAGGAGCAAGCGGCTTCGAGCTGCAAGAACAGCTAGTTGCGGCTCACGTCGATACGCCGATTGTATTCATTACCGGCCATGGCGATATCCCGATGTCGGTGCGGGCCATGAAAGCAGGCGCAATAGAGTTCTTGTCAAAACCGTTCCGGGAGCAAGAGCTACTCGATGCGGTACGCCAAGGGATCGAACGCAACCGAGCGCGCGCCGCGCAACGACGCGATTTGGCGCAAATCCACGAGCGATTTGCCGGCTTGACCGATCGCGAAAAGGAAATCATGACCTTGCTTGCAAGGGGACGCGTAAGCAAGCAGATTGCCGGCCAACTTGGCGTCAGCGAAGTGACTGTCCGCGTTCATCGTAGCCAAATCATGCAGAAAATGGGCGCGCGCTCGCCGGCGGATTTGGTACGAATTGCGGATCGGCTCAAGACGGAAGACGAAAACCCCTTGGACCCCGTCGCTGGAGGCCCCTACGATGGGCTGCCTCGCACGAGCCGCACGGCGAAGCGCGTCACAAGGAAACAGAAGGGTCGCGGCAATCTGGCGAAGTAACTCTCTGACCATCCCAGCCAACCCATTGATGTGATTGCGGTGCGTTCCTCGCCGACCCCGTCACAAGACTTGGATGGCTCCTCCATGTGGCGACACATTTTGCCCGGATTGCCTCGGCTTCGCATCCCGCTCCCAATGAGTCCGCTGCCACGCCCAATAGGTCCGCGCCAGCTGTGGATGAACTGAGGCCGGCATTTTGCTTATGGCGTATAAGCGAAGAGGCGCAGGTTCTGAACTCGATCGTAGTTTGCCTAAACGATACGAAAGGACTTCCCTTTCAGTGTTTGTTTGCGACTACAAAATGGTAGGTAACGAAAGCCGGCTGCGCGAGTTAAGCTGTGCGAGTTAAACAAAGGAGGTTGAAAATGGCAACCACCGTGACAGATGATGGCTTGGCAACAAGCACGATGATTTTGGATGGTGACTTCGATGAAATCGACTTCCGAGGAGAACTCGTCGACGGCCACCTCGTCGCAAAAGGAATTCTTGCAGACCAGGCGGCAATGGATTCTATCCCAGTAGGGATATACGTTCTTGAAAAGGATGCCACCGTCGTCAAGTGCAACAAGGCTGCAATCGCGGGCTGGGGACGCACGCCGTCCTTGGGAACGTCGGAAAAGTTTTGCGGGTCACACCTTCTTCGTTACCCCTCAGGAGAAGTGATGCCGCACGAACTTGCGCCACCTTCCGTGGTGGTCAACAACGGCGCCACCGTTCGGAACGCCGATGTGATTTGCGAGCAGCCCAACGGTTATCGTCTTCTTGCGCTCGTTAATGTCTTTCCAATTCGTGACAACGAGGACGAAGTGATCGGAGCCGTTAATATTTTCCGTCACAACACCAGCAAGACTGTTCCTGGCTTACTCTCCGAGTCTGCAAGTGGTTCTAACTCCAAGATCGGTGAGGGAGAGCAGTAAGGCCCCCTAGGCCGCTTCGAGCTGGACTAGCATCTTGATAGGTCGCTTCTCCGAGCGTGGGGGGAACCAGAAGCGCTATGTTTGGTGATGTCCGCCGCAACCCGGCTGACCGCTTTTCAGGCCCGAAAATCGCTACGCGCGCCAACCAGGCCGCGCTATGCTTTTGAAGTGGAGCTATTCGTGCAATCAAACGAGCGACGCGAACGGGAGCGTGAGATGCGTGACGCTGGGCGGCTGCCCCCAGGACAGTCGCTGACGCTCAAGTGGCCGGTGCTGCATGTGGGCTCGGTGCCGCTCTTTAGTCCCACGACGTGGGATTTTCGCGTATTCGGCCTGGTAGAGGAGCAGCTGAGGCTTTCGTGGGAAGAGCTCTCCAAACTCCCGCAGAGCGAAGTATTTGGGGACTTGCACTCTGTCTCGCGCTGGAGCCGGTTCGACAACCGTTGGGGAGGGATTCTCGCCACAGAATTGATGAAGCGAGTGACGTTGCGGCCAGAGGCGCGGCACGTGATGGTCCATGGCGAGAACAACTACACGGCAAACCTGCCAATCTCGGATTTTCTGCTCCCGACGACGATTTTCGCCCTGCGGCATGACGGCGAACCCCTTACGGCTGAGCATGGTTACCCGCTCCGGCTCGTGGTGCCAAACCTCTATGGGTATAAGAGCGTGAAGTGGGTGCGCGGGATCCAGTTCTTGGATCGCGAATCGCCGGGCTTGTGGGAATTTAACGGATTTCACATTTACGGGGACGCGTTCAAAGAACAACGATTTTCGGGCTGAAGGGAGACGCTTCCTGGGCTGCAGCCGATCGAGAGCTTATGACGGGTTTTCATCTGATTTCGCGCGCTGCAGAGCCGATTCGACGCATCCGAGCAGAACCTTCTCGTCGATGGGTTTGGTCAGGTACCCAACGACGCCCTGATCCAGAGCCCGAGCTCGCGCGCTATCATCGGGGTAAGCGGTGATCAGAACGGTTGGTATGTCATAGCCGGATCCTACCAAGCGGCTATGCAACTCAGTCCCAGTCATGCGCGGCATGTGGACATCAACGATCAAACAGGAGGTATGCCGGAAGTTGGGAGACGCCAGAAAATCGACTGCGGACGGGAAGGCCTCAATCGTGAAACCCAACGCCTGCAGGAGACCCGCTAAGGCCGCGCGAGATTGCTCATCATCATCGATGATCGTAATTTGAATCTCGCTAGACATATCCCCACCTTGATTGCTGGGGAGGTGGCCCGGCACATCTCGCGTTCCGTGTCCATCTCAAGAAGCGCACTGCGCGGATATCATCGGACCGTAACGACAAGGGTCTGAACTGGCGATTGTACAGCGGACGGGCGATGCGACGCTTTGGAACAATCGATGCTATACTTTGGAATAATCGATGCAGAACGTCTGAATAGTTCAACCCAGTTCGGGCCACGTCCGAACGAGTGCGCTGGTGCCCGGAGGTTGCGCTCACCGCTGCAGCAGGCCCTGCCGGCAACCGATTAGAGCCATGAGTTGATTTGCGCAAACAACAACACTCCTCGCTGATGGATCCACGTGCCATCAGGAAGCGATTAAGACCGCGGCGACTTTACACCGAGCGTCTCCGCCATTTTGACAAGCTCGGCTAGCGATAGCGCGCCCATCTTCTGCATCACATGACCGCGGTGCGCCTTCACAGTGATCTCAGCTACCCCTAGCTTGAAAGCGATCTGCTTGTTCTTTAAGCCAGTGGTCACGAGAGCCAGAACCTCTCGCTCGCGCGCGCTCAAGCGCTCGAGACGCGACTTCAATTCCGTGAGCCGCTGATCGGCTTTCCGCCGCGTCCGATCGCGCTCTAGCGCGATCGTCACTGCATCCAGCATGTCTTGATCGCGGAACGGCTTGGTCAGAAAATCCACAGCGCCCGCCTTCATCGCCTTGACCGACATCGGAATGTCGCCGTGGCCGGTCATGAAGATGATAGGAATGGAAGCGTTCACTTTCGACAGCTCGGTTTGGACATCAAGACCGCCCAGGCCCGGCAATCTGACGTCAAGTACGAGACAGCTCACCGCGTCGGGTAATAATTCGCCTTCGAGCAGCTCCGCGGCCGACCCAAACAACTTGACCTTGAAGCCGACCGAGTTGAACAGATCTCCGAGTGAGACGCGGAAGTCCTTGTCATCATCAACGACGACGATAGTTGGCTCCTCGGCTACCGCACGCTTTTGAATAGAATGCTGCGCCACGAGATACTCCCACGACATTCGACAAGTCGGCGTAAAAATATCACCTTCACGAAGGCCATTCAACAAATGACCCCGCCTGAGTTCCGCCCCGGAACGCGGTCGTTCGCGCGTGAAGGTGACCTGACATTTCATCGGGCGGGCTTACAGCAGGGTGCTGAGGACAATCAACCTGCATCAGCAGCTACAGATTTGCGAAACGCCCTAGGATTGCTCCGGGCGGGGCCGCTCCCCTGCGCCGCTTCAGCTTTCGGTCTCGCTTTGCTGAATTCCCGCGGCGGGCTTTCTGCATTCTCTTTGCCACCGCTGACAGATGCAGCTTCAGGCTCGTGATCTGCTTTCCTGGCGGGCACCGAAAGCCCGATCGTCCTCATGCAACGTGAGGCCGAGACGCCTTTGCTTTCCGATAGAAAAGTTCATCGCGGCGGCGCAAGTCATTCGTACGTTATAGGAGGTGCCACGCTTCGGCGGTAATCCACGGGAGCAATTCCCGCCGCCTTCCGAAACGCCGTGGCGAACGCGTTACGACTGCTGAAGCCGACCGCCCGACCGATTTCCGTCATAGAACCTGCGCGGTGTGCCAGCAGTAACTTGGCCTGCTCAACGCGACGTTTGGTCTGGTACCGATGTGGCGGCATTCCGAGAGATTGTTTGAATACCCGGCAGAAATGATACGGGCTCAGACGAACGAGCTGCGCCAACGTGCCGATCGGTATCCGCTCATTGAGATGTTCCTGGATGTAGGTGGTGACGAGTCGTTGCTGCCATTGTGCAAGGCCACCTTGGAGTTGAGGTTGAATGCTGGGCATCCCGCAAGTGAAACGCACGACTTCATGCATGAGCAGAGTACCGAGACTGCCGAAGTAGACCGGGTCGGCTGCCGAGCTCTCGACTAACGTCTTCAGCTTGAGCGCGGTGTTCCATAGCGTTTCGTCTTCGAATAGTAGGCGTGGAGAGTCCGGGAGGTCGGAGATGCCACGCTTAGAAAGGGCCGTCAGCCTCTCAGGTTCGAAGTAAAAGTACATGAGCCGCATCTGCGACCCGCGCAGCTCGTGCCAATCGTGAAACTCGCGTCCAGCCGGGACGAATGTCAGCTTCCGCTCGAGGTTCCGGAGCGCCGATCTCGGCAAACCTTCCACAAATGTCTCTCCATCGCGGCGCTCCCCCTTCTCGTACATCACGAGCATATGCATTGGAGCCCGATAATGATGTTGGATTTTACCTCGGCTGGTGGATCGCACAGATTCGGCCGCCATGCCGTGCCCTGTTACGGTGAGCCGTGCCACAGCCTCGGAAGGAGAAATTTCAACGACGGGATGGATCGCGTCCGCCGGCACCGGATCAACCACTTGGCGACTTGGATCGAAAATGAAATCACGGTCGCCGCCAAGGATCGGAGATCGAGTTATCGGCAGCAACATTCGTGGTTTTGAAAGTTGTTGCCGATCTTCAGGGCCGAACCGCCAGTCGCGTGGCTTCGATAGAGTCTCGCGTAAACGGGCTTGCTGGAGCTCGGCTCGCGGCGTGGTGGGCGAAAGTGGCGGGCGGCCTTCCGCCATCGCTTCTCCCGTTCGCTTGAATTTGAGTCGTGCTGTCAACTGGTCATCATCGGCTGGACGCATGGAAATCGAGCTCCATTCAGGATCGCATTCATCCATTCCGTTCCGCAATCGCGGTACCCGTGCTTTGGGAGCAGGGCGCCGCGTCAGGCCGAGCGGCAGCTTCCTTCCGAAAGCTGCTACAAGCGAGGCGAGGCGAGCCTGCCCTGCGACACGCAAGTCCTCAATTGCACTCGCGTTTGCACGTCTGACAGGAAGGGCAAAACGGGACTAGACTTTTGGCGGAGCAGGGCTGCGACTTTTGGATATGCCGGTTACGACCTATTTGGCTCGGAGCGTCACTTCGCAGTTCTGAAGCGCCGCGCACGCGAACCGAATTTGGTTAGGTCGGTCTCCCGGTTGCCATCTAAGTCCAGAAGGCTGGCCGCCGGTCCCGCCCCACAACGATTGTTCTTCCACTGCCTGTTACTCGGCCTGCAATATTGGCGCTGGCGCGTTGTGCAGCGACCAGCCTCGAAGGATAGTCATGGCGCAACCAGCTCGTCCAGCTCCATGCTTGGCTTCTGCCTCCTCATCGTATCGCTCGGTATGCAGGAGCCCCGGCGCATTGACTATAAGAGTCGTTCTGTCGTGACCGTCCTCGACGGAAGCGGCGCCTAGTGCTTCGTTTTCCCCCCGCACATCGCGATATTGGGGCCGCCGACTATTCCAAATGATTATTCGTCAACGATTACCATTCCAAAGTTGAATTTTCGTTTTCCAAAACGCACGGTCACCATGCAAGAAACATACGCGGACAGGTGCCGAGGGGGGTACCGGGGAGAACCAGAATGGGCGACGAAGTTTCGAAGGGACGCCCTGTCAGTACGCCGATGGACCCCTCCGCGGAGACCTTGAGTGGCTCTCGCACGCTGGACATCCGAACCGACCGGATGCTTTCATCATGGCTGCGACAGGCGGGCGTTCCTGACGGCGCCCTGAAGGTCAACGCACTTGCCCCCGATTTCCTTCTCCCCGAGGTAAATGGAAAGCTCGTTTCATCCTTGGAATTGCGACAAACTGCACCGTTGATCGTCACCTTCGTTTACGGGACTTGGTCCCCATTGTGCGCAGCTGGTCTACGCGCTCTTCACGGGGCCATCCCGAGTATCCGCGCTGCTGGCGCCAGAGCAATTGCCATAACGCCCGACACTGGAGACTTGCTACGCAATTTCAAACGCGATCGCCGACTGGATCTGGAAATCCTCTCCGACCTAGATCTCGGGGTGAGCCTTTCGTTCGGCCTGTTGTCCGTGGTGCCGGCGGACATAAAGAGTCATCTTTTGCGGCGGGGACTTGATCTCTGCGCTCCCCATGGCTTCTCCTTTTGGTTGTTGCCGATGCCGGCCACCTATGTACTCGACCAACGAGGATTCATACGTCGAGCGTGTGTCGGCCCGGACTCCATCACGGGAGCGAAGACCGAAACCGTGCTTGCTGCCCTGTCCGAAATTGGAGGGGCCTAAGCCTCGCCCTTCGAGCCTGACCGGAATAAGACGAGTCAATTCAAGAGGCTACGCAGGGGCGACTGCAACTGCATCACGGCCCGGCTTATCCTGGCCATCCACGACTTCGCGTCACTTCAGCAACGACGGCTGGATGCCGGTGACAAGCTCGGGCATGAAGAGGCGGGACCGGGGCCCGTGATTTTGATCAAGGAGCCTGCACCTTGTGCATCAGCCTTGCGAACATTGTCCTTGTTCGAGGCAGGGGCAGATGCGCAGCGGAATTTGTCCAGCGCACTCGTCCAGTCGCGAACACGAGCAACCTTGATGAAGGCGTCAAGCGCCGGCGAATACTGCCTCCCCGCCACGGCCAAAAGCTGGACCTCGCGCCGGACGGGGTCGCCCTCAATTGGGATAGCGGCGAGCGACGGCAGTCTGGGAGCGTGCTCTGGCGCCAGGATGGCCCCAAAACCGGCGAATGCCATTTGCTGAAGATGCCTTTCCTGATCGCTCCTGTGCACAACCTTAGGGCCTGGATGGTCGGCAAAACAAGCCTGCTTGAATCGGTCTGCGACGTCGCATCCGACCCTTTCGAGAAATACCAACTCATGCAAGTCTTGGAGCAGGATAACGGTTTGCCCGGCCATCGGATGTTTCCGAGACAAGATGAGCACGCAGCGCTCCTCGAACAGGCGCCAGCGGTCGATACGCTCAGGTAGCTCGATGGCGTCACCGACAAGTGCGGCGTTGATCTCGCCATCCAAAAGCATCGCAACGAGCCCGTTGGCATCGGCCTCGCGCAGATCGACTCGAAGATCAGGGATGATCCTGGCGAGCTCCAAGAGCAATTCCGTAATGAGTGCGGCGGAGACTGACGGCACCAGCCCGATCTTGAGCGGGGCGATTGTCTTCTTTTGATAGCCTCGTGCCTGGAGCCGTACGGCCTCTGCGGCGGCAAATATTTTCTCCAGCGTCGGCAAAATCATCTTGCCCAGTTCGGTGAGCTGGGTGAGGTGACGTTCACGGTGAATCAGCGCGCCACCAAGTTCTTGCTCCAGCTTTTGCACCGCCTTTGTCAGCGCCGGCTGCGTCACATTGCATTGCTCCGCAGCTCGCGTAAAATTTAGCGTCCTTGCTAGGGCTAAGAAATATCGCACCTGATAAAGCTGCAGCTGCATAGTCATACTCGAAAGATTTGCCGCGGTTTGGGCCGTTCGGTTCGTTGCCATAGTAGGCAGGGGCGATGATCAGGCGGTCGGTCGCGGAGCTTCCGAAGAAACAGGAATTGTGCGCCGGCTCGGACTTGCCGGCCCGCGTCTTGCTGAAAGCGTTCGCACAGAAGCTGTTTCCTATTGAGGTCGCGGTTGCGTAGTACATCGTACGCGAGACCAGTTTAATGTCAGGGTTTGCATTGGGATCGCCTCGGCCATCTGTCCATCAAGTGCTTTTGCTCATTTGGGGAGCTCCTAAGGCGTCAGTTCTGGACAGTTGAAATGAGGGCCGCGGGAAGCGCGGCACGCTCACGCTCGTCAAAGAGGTTCCCAACTTCCGCCCAGGCTGCTGGTCATTTCGAGCAGATGCGCATCGTCCTAGCCATAATACAGTACCAAGATTTGCAATTGTCCTGTCCCAAGACTAGGACATCAGCCCAATCCGGGGGTCCGAAACACATGTCCGATCGTCCAAATCTTGCATTGCTTCGATCCCATCTCGATGTGCTGATGGCAACTTTGGATGTCGACGTCATTGGGCTCATCGAGTGTTTGGTCAGCCCAGGTTGGCGCCTGTCATTCGGAAGCGCGGAAGCGCCGGCGATCCACTACAATCTTTCCGGGACCGGACGAATGGTCGTGGGTGGCTTCTCCGCATTTCCTCTGGTACCTCACACCCTTGTCATCACACCGGCCAAGAAGCCGTTTCACATCGAGGTCGATGACCGCACAGCGGCCAAGACAGTGAATGTGGTCGAAGCGCAATGGGATCCGCGCTTCGGCCAGCGAATCCAGCGATTCGTCGCCGGGGACGTCGACCCGATGGTCATGCTGATCTGCGGGTACTTTCGCGCTACCTACGGCTCGTCGATCGACCTCTTTGCAGGCCTATCCACGCCGATTGTCGAGCGCTTCGAACCCGCCGATGAACTGGGATCAAAGTTGCAGGCCGCGTTGGCAGAAATCAGCGGCCGGCAAGTTGGAATGCAGGCGATGACGACCGCCATCCTCAAGCAGGTGCTCGTCACGCTCCTCCGTCGCAGTCTGAATTCGACCAGCGTTTGGCTCGAACGCTTTTCTATCTTGAGTGACCGTCAAATCGCTCTTGCGTTCGCTGATATGCTGGCGCGGCCGTCGGCCGATCACTCCGTCATGGCCTTGGCGCAGAAGGCCGGCTTGAGCCGATCCGCATTCATGGCGCGCTTTGTGCGCACGATAGGATGTTCCCCAATGGTAGCGCTCCGGCAAATACGGATGAAGCGTGCAGCCGATATGCTCGCCGCGAGGACACTTTCGGTTGAGCAGATCGCGCGGGCGGTCGGTTACAGGAGCTACAGTAGCTTTCTCCGTGCCTTTCGCCAAGTGCATGGATACCTTCCGGGAGAATCTGAGGGTAATCGACAGAACTCCGATTAAAGAGACGGCGAGGTGGTGGCGGCAGCCGCAGCAGCCAACGCCGCCGCGATGCGATCGCGTCGATTTCCCTTATCCGGCGGTGACGGCACCGTCAGCAGCTCGCCTCGCGAGTTTCTGCCGGGGCAACCGAAATGCGTCGCCGAGCTGTCGCGGTCACAACATCGTTAGCCGCCTGCGCGACTTGTCTTGATTTAGGCGCGCGATCCTTTGTCACGAATTCGGTCATGGCCTCGAAAGCGGTTGGCCGATTAGCAACCGATGGCACCTGCATTGCGAAACCGAAATGACTGATTTGAAGTATGTGTGGACGTTCCCGTGTCCCGCGCTTCCTTTCGCTGCTTGAGACGCGGTCGCCCTCTAACTCCTGCCGTACTGGTCTTGATCGTAAACCTGCAGGATGCGGACAAACTCGGCCATGCTGGATCGATCCCGATTTTCGGTCATAGCCGCAACCTGAGTATTGAACGCGGGTCGGCTCCCTTGCCGGAAACGGATTAAGAGATGGGCGATGCTTATCATGGGGGGCTCTCCGCAGCTAACCGTGGAAGTAAACAGTAGTTACTGGAGCGGCAACACGCGGCTCGATCATGGGAAACACCGGTCGAGCGCTAAGTCGCCAAGATTGTGTTTGTAACGGCCTGCTCGCGAGCTGGTTTCGTTGCTTTTCACTCCGCTTCATTGGATAGCACCGAGCGCGCAGTTGTTGCCACTGTGCGCGGGTATGAAGTGACAGTACCGAGGTATAGGTCGACCCGACGTCGGTTCAATTCCATGTGGGTGCACGCGAAAAAAGGCCGCCTGCGTTGCCACAAGCGGCCCAAGTCTAGGGAGGAAACGCCCAAGGTGGGCAGCGATAGCGTGGGAGCGCTAACGCACGCGTTATAGATACGACGATAGTGATTGGCGGCTCAATTGAACGTAGGTACGGCTGGGGCATCCAAACAGAGTAACGGACCTATACGAAGATGGCGCTCGCCCTTTAAAGCGGAGCACTTCCGCGAGATGCACGCCGTCACTTCTCGTCGAGCATCGAGCGCGGCATTACCGCTACCTCGACGTCGCAGGACGACCCAATGGCGCGCGCCTCCCAATGTTTCCTATCGCTCTCTCGAATTGCTGTGCTGTCTGCAAGCGAGGATTTCGGACTCCAGTATGGAAAACGTAGCCGCTCCACTGATCTGCACGAGCGCCCCCACCGGGCGGCGACCAGCAACATGGCGATAGCCAGACCGACAGGTAATTTCACGATGGCTCCTTTGCTGCCCGCGCGCGGCACGGTGGCTCGGCGCAATAACTCCGATCCCTGTCGAGGCGGCCGGGCGTGCTCGGCCGGCCCAATGGAGCTCAGGATCGGACGCAGCCGACAAACTAGAAATTCACGTTGGATATGCATTATGTCGGTGGACTACGGGATTGTACTTTGTTGCGGTCAGCGCAGAAAGACTGCAGATCAGCGTGGACGACGCGAAACTGCTCGCCTCGATCCAAGGAAGAAAGCCTTGCGACGCCATCGCCTTCCGGCAGATTGCAAGCGAGCTGTTGTCGAGAGCACCGGTTACGATGATTGTTTGATCATGGGCGTCACCACGCGATGGGGATCTCGAATCTCCGGGCGCCTGCTGGGCATCAAATCAATAACTGACGGTAATTTGTGAATTCGTCTCCGGTGTGATGCGATACTCCTCGTCTTGCAGGCGCCCCAATGGCGGGGACTTTCGTCGCGAGCCGCAGTCGGGAGCGAGCAAATCCCGGCCTGCAGTTTGACTTCGAGGAGATCCGAGATTTGAAGCTGAACTTCACCGCGTACAGCAATCCTGGCAATTTCGTGCGTATCGCCGCAAAGCTGCTGCCTTGGCTTTGGGCTTCGACGGCGTTCGCCTTCGTACTTGGTCTGCTTGGAACATTCGCCGCGCCACCCGACTACCAGCAAGGCGAGACGGTGCGTATCATGTACATCCACGTCCCCGCCGCGTGGACAGCGATGCTTGCCTACACGTTCATGGCGGTGTCTGCGCTCGGATCCTTAGTGTGGCGTCATCCACTTTCCGATGCATCACAAAAGGCGGCTGCGCCGCTTGGCGCGGCTTTCACCTTCATTTGCCTCGCCACAGGCTCCCTCTGGGGTAAACCGATGTGGGGCGCATATTGGGTTTGGGACGCCCGGCTCACCTCCGTGTTGGTTCTGTTTCTGATCTATCTCGGTCTGATCGCGCTCTGGCAGACGATCGAGGACCCGAACAGGGCGGCACGAGCGGTGTCGATCATGACCTTGGTGGGGTTCATCAACATCCCGATCGTGAAGTTCTCGGTTGATTGGTGGAACACTCTCCACCAGCCGGCGTCGGTATTTCGGATGGAGGGCTCGGCGATTGCCGGCGCGATGTTATGGCCGCTAATCGTTATGGCGCTCGCATACACGCTGTTGTTCGTGGCTCTCCACGTGATGGCGGTCCGTAACGAGATCATGCGACGCCGAGTCCGGCGGTTTGCGATCACGATGGCGGCTGAGGGCGAACCTGCGATGGCTTGCATGCTGCCTGTCGAAATGACGTCCTGAGCAGATCATGATGCAGCATGGCGGATTCATCACAGCGACCTTTCTGGTGACGGGCACCGTACTAGCCGGGATGATCGCGGCGGTCCTCATCGATTATCGCGTTCAGCGCCGTACCTTGCGTCGCCTGCTACTTGGTCACTCCGATCCGCGCGGCCGCGTATGAGCAACATCCCATCTTCGATTCACCTCGCAGCGAGCGCCACGGCCCCCCGACGCGCACCAGCCCGCCTGTGGGTGATTATCCCGCTTCTAGTCTTCTTCGGAATTGCGGCATTACTCCTGGTGCGGCTCGGCGCCGGAGACCCGTCGCTCGTGCCCTCCGCTGTGATCGGCAAGCCGGCACCGCAGTTTGCGCTGGAGCCACTCGAGGGGCTTTCCACGTCTGGTCCACCTGGCTTGTCGAGAGCCGATCTGCGGAAGGGGCACGTGACAATCGTGAACGTGTTCGCATCATGGTGTGTCGAGTGCCGGCAGGAACAAGGGGCTCTGTTGGCGTTGGCGAGCGACCCGATGCTGCAGCGACAGGGGGTGAAGCTTACCGGCATCGTCTACAAAGACGATCCCAAGAACGCGCTAGCCTATCTCGCCGCCAACGGAAACCCGTTCGCACAGGTCGGCACTGACCGGTCCGGCCGAACGGGGATCGATTTCGGCGTCTATGGTGTCCCTGAGACCTATGTGGTCAAGGGCGATGGCACAATCGCCTACAAGCTGGTCGGCGGCATCTCGGACGCAAGCCGAACTGCTTTGATGGCCGCGGTTGCCAAGGCAGAGCGTCCATGACGACTGCCTTGCAAGTCCACTTACATTATTCAGGAGTGACCGATCGGACCATGGGAGCGGCGCACATAGAAGCGGTCCGATTTTCAAGGGCGGCGGATGTCCGAAAACCTGGTGCGCTACGTATTGGCGAAAACGGACGGAGGCCTTGAACGTGCTCTGGGCCGTCTTTGCAATGATGACCTTCGCGATCGCGCTCGCGCTGGCCCGGTCGCTCTCTGAGCGACGCGAGAGCTTTGGCGCTCAAGATTGCGACGTGGCCTTTTATCGCGGCCTTCTGGTCGAGGCGGATGATGACGTCCGCTGCGGACTCGTAGCGCCCGAGGATGCCATGGCGACGCGTGCCGAGATCGAACGCCGGCTGCTCGCCGCACTCGACTCCGCGTCAGAGAGCCGGCCGCGTGCGTGGCGGCGGTGGCAGCCGAGATGCGCTGCAGCGGTCTTGGCGATCGTCCTAGTGCTGCCGCTCGTCGCGCTCGCATCTTACCTCAAGGTCGGCGCTCCCAACCAGCCTGATATGCCGATCGCATCGAGGCGCACTGGTGAGAACTTCACTCTCGCTGCCGCGATTCCCGAAGTCGAAACGCGTCTCAAGGCCCACCCCAATGATGGCCGTGGGTTCCAGGTTGTCGCACCAATTTACCTGCGCATGGGGAGGTTTCAGGATGCGGCGCGTGCGTATAGGGCGTCGCTGCGGCTGCTCGGCGAGAATGCGGAGGAGCGTGCGTCTCTTGGGCAGGCCCTGACGATGGCTGCCGACGGCGTTGTCACTGCAGAAGCACGCGGTGCCATTGACCAAGCGCTCGTGGACGATCCCAAACAGCCTGTAGCCCGATTCTTCCAAGCGGTCGCAGTTGAGCAAGATGGCGACAAAGATCGGGCGAGACAACTTTGGGAAGCGTTGCAGGCCGATACGCCAGCCGGCGCTCCATGGATGGATGCCGTCCGCCAACACCTGGATAAGCTTTCTGACGCGACTCAATCGAACGCAGGAGGCCGCCAAGCCGGCCAAACCCGGACTGACATCGCAGCGCTTCCTCCGGAGCAGCGAGCAGACGCGATCCGCGGGATGGTGGGAGGGCTCGCCGAGAAGCTCTCGAAGAATGGCCATGACCTTCAGGGATGGCTGCAACTGATCAGGTCCTACGTCGTGTTAGGTGAACGCCAGAAGGCCGAGGCGGCCGTCGCAAGTGCACGCGCCCAGTTAGCAGGCGATGCGCAAGCGCCAGCGCGCATCAATGAACTCGTCAGTCAGCTTGGTTTGAGGGGGTAGACTTTGACCAGAAAGGGCAGGCGCCTCGCTATCATCAGCGCAGCAGGCTTCACATTGGCCATCGCGATAGGGCTCATCCTGTTTGCGTTGCGCGACAGTATCGTCTTCTTTTACGGGCCGACCGAGATGGCCGAAAAGGGGCCGCCGCGAGGTACCCGTCTGCGCATCGGCGGCCTGGTGAAACGTGGCTCACTTACCTATGGTGGATCGTCGACTGTCGTCTTCGCGGTGACCGACCTGAAGTATGACATCAAGGTCAGCTACACTGGATTGCTGCCGGATCTCTTTCGTGAAGGACAGGGCATCGTGGCCGAGGGCACTGTGGAGGGACCAGGCGTCTTTCATGCCGATACCGTGCTCGCCAAACACGACGAGCGATACATGCCCAAGGACGTAGCCGACAAACTCAAGCAACAAGGCATTGGGCAGAACGAAAAATCCGCGAGGGCCCAATAGCGCCGCCTTCCACGAACGTCACAGCCAATGGGACCGAAGGATGATCGTCGAAACCGGACATTACGCGCTCGCTCTGGCTCTCGCCGTCGCGCTGCTTCAGTCAGTTCTGCCGCTCTGGGGGAGCCGCAGTGGCGATTCTGCACTGACTTCCATTGCGGTGCCGGCTGCAATCACCCAGTTCCTGTTGTTGGGCTATGCCTTCGCGGCCCTGACTTACGCTCATGTGGCGTCCGACTTCAGTCTCGTGACAGTCGCCGAGAACTCGCTCACCACCAAACCACTTGTATACAAGATCGCCGGCGTCTGGGGCAATCACGAAGGATCGATGCTGCTTTGGGTTCTGATCCTCGCGGCCTTCGGTGCGGCAGTTGCGATTCTCGGTCGCGGCATGGCAAAGGAATTGCGCGCCAATACGCTAGCGGTCCAAGGCTGGATCTCCTTTGCCTTCCTCTGCTTCATCCTGTTCACCTCCGATCCCTTCGTGCGACGGTTTCCGGCGCCCTTCGAAGGCCAGGATCTCAATCCGCTGCTTCAAGACGCGGGCCTCGCGATACACCCACCGCTCCTTTACCTCGGTTATGTCGGCTCCTCGATCGTGTTCTCGTTCGCGGTGGCGGCGCTGATCAGCGGCCGACTAGACGCGGCCTGGGCCCGCTACGTTCGGCCTTGGATACTGATTGCCTGGATCTTTCTAACGCTTGGCATAGCCATGGGTTCGTACTGGGCCTATTACACCCTAGGCTGGGGCGGGTTCTGGTTTTGGGATCCGGTCGAAAACGCGTCGCTCATGCCCTGGCTTGCGGGTACCGCGCTCCTGCATTCGGCCGCCGTCATGGAGAAACGCGAAGCCCTCAAGATCTGGACACTGTTCCTGGCGATACTTACATTCTCACTATCGCTGCTCGGCACATTCCTGGTGCGTTCAGGGGTGTTGACCTCCGTTCATTCCTTTGCCAGCGACCCGACGCGTGGCGTCTTCATCCTGGCCATCCTGACCGTGTTCATCGGCGGTTCCCTCGCGCTTTATGCTTGGCGCGCGCCTTCGCTAAGCCAGCGCAGCATGTTCGCGCCCGTGTCACGCGAGAGCGCGCTCGCAGTCAACAACCTGCTGCTCACTGCCTGCTGCGCTACGGTCCTGACCGGCACGCTCTATCCGCTCGCGCTTGAGGCTCTGACCGGGGACAAGATCTCGGTCGGCGCACCGTTTTTCAATTTGACGCTCGGTCCGCTGGTAGCCTTGATCGTTCTGCTGATGCCGCTCGGTCAGTCGCTCGCCTGGAAGCGTGGCGACCTGCTCGGCGCGGCCCAGCGGGCGACGGTCGCAGCCTTGGGGGGCCTCGTGGTCGCCCTTGCGCTGGTTGCTATCATCCGAGGCGGCCCCGTCCTCACCGTGTTCGGACTCGGCCTTGCCGTCTACCTCATCGTAGGTTCGTTCGTCGATGTGATGTCGCGAATCTGGACACGTGGGCAGCCCATTCGGGTGATGCTGGCCCGCGCGGTCGGGCTACCGCGCTCCGCCTGGGGTGCGGCCATCGCTCACGCTGGCCTTGGCGTGGCACTTATGGGCTTGGCGGCGACCGGTTGGGGCGTGGAGCGGATCGCGACCGTCAAGCTAGGCCAGGGGATCGATCTCGGGCCCTATCAAGCCACTATCGAAAATATTCAATCGCGACAGGGCCCGAACTACTCCGAAGTCTTGGCCTATACAGTCATCAGCCGGGGCGGCGCGGCCGTGGCCACCGTCGAGCCCGCCAAGCGCAGTTTTCCCGTACGACAAACTACCGTCAGCGAGGCTGGCATCGTGACGCTGGGTTTTGGCCAGATCTACATTTCGCTTGGGGACCAGCACGCGGATGGTTCGATCAATGCGCGCATGTTCTGGAAGCCGCTTGTGACGGCCATCTGGATAGGCGGCGTCATCATGGCATTCGGAGGGATCGTATCGTTGTCTGATAGACGCCTCAGAATCGGCTTCGCGCGCCGCGCGGTTCGCGTCCGCGCCGCCGCAAACCCCGCAGCGCCGCAGCCCGCCGAATGACTTCGCTTCGTCGCATTCTTCTGCTTTTGATCGTACTCGCGAGCCTCGCGCCCAGCTTGGCAAGGGCGGTGCAGCCAGACGAGGTCCTGCCCAACCCGAAGCTTGAGGCGCGCGCGCGCGCTATTTCCGCCGGACTGCGCTGCCTGGTCTGCCAAAACCAGTCGATCGACGATTCGAACGCAGAGCTCGCGCGGGATCTCCGGCTGCTGGTGCGCGAACGCCTTAACCTCGGCGAGAGCGACGAACAGGTCCGCGCCTTTCTGGTAACGCGTTATGGGGACTTTATCCTGCTGAAACCACCGCTCGACTTGGAAACCGCCTTCCTCTGGGGAATGCCGGCTTTGGTGCTCGCAGCGGGCGGGATCGCTCTCCTGTTCGGATTGCGACGCCTGCAGCCCACGCCGGCGGCGCCCTTAAGCCAAGCCGAGCGGGATCGGCTCGCGGCTTTGTTAGACGCCGATACTCCGCTATAGGCATTGCCTGATGATCAAACCGTCTTGGCTTCGGAGGCGTGCGGAGTCGTTCCAGGACGGCGAGCTCCGAACCAAACGTTTTCCGCTCCATGCGCCTGTCATTCTGCCGCTCCGCGAAGTGCTGCGGCTGCGGCGATTGGGGCGAGGGCGACGGATGCAAGTCCGAGCGCGCAGAGGACCAGGAAGGGTGTCAGAAAGGGCACTGTGCCACTCTGCGCCGCGGAGACACCGAAGATCAGCACTGGTACGGCTAGCGGTACGACGAGGATCGAAAGCAGAAGACCGCCGCGCCGCAGCGTGACGGTAAGGGCTGCACCGATCGCTCCCAGGAAGGTGAAAGCTGGCGTACCCACCAACAAGGTCGCTGCCACCGCCCAGAGCGCCGAGCCATCCAAGTCCAACATCAGGCCAAACAATGGCGAGAGCAGAACGAGCGGTAGCCCCGTGACAAACCAGTGGGCCATGCACTTCACCAGAACAATGAGTTCTAGCGGCGTCGGCGACAGCAACATCTGGTCCAGCGAACCGTCCTCGTGATCCGCCTGGAACAGACGGTCAAGGCCCAATAGACTCGCGAGGAGCGCCGCGATCCACAGAATGGCTGGACCGATGCGTGACAGCAAGCGCAGGTCAGGTCCGATCGCGAAAGGCACAACCGTCACGAGACTGAGGAAGAAGACCAGGCCGAGAACCCCGCCTCCGCCGATGCGACGCGCCAGCATGACGTCGCGAAGAAAAACGACGAGGAGAATACGGATCATGGCCGCCATCCGGCGTCGCCATTGGGTCGAGATCGCTCCGGGGATATCGGAAGAGCGGCGTGACCTCTTCTCTCCCGACCTTCAGACAGACGGCTACGATGATGCCAACCGCCCCTCAACGGGACGACACTCACCTTGCTCCGAGCCTGACTTGGATAGTCCCCTGCAGACCGAGTGGTTCGTGGGTTGCGGCGAGCATCAATCCTCCGCTTCCGAGATGGCCGGCGACAATAGTCTTGAGCAAGGCGCGTGCGTGCCGGTCGAGCGCGGTTAGCGGCTCGTCGAGCAGCCATAGAGGGCGATCGGCAATCAGGAGCCGGGCCAATGCGACACGGCGACGCTGCCCCGCGGAAAGATAGCCAACAGGCAGATCGAGAACATGGGCTAACTCCAGACGGTCCAGCGCCTCTAACGGGGTTAGCCGACCTCGCCCCAAAATTCCCAGACCGATCTCGAGGTTTTCGCGGGCGGTCAACGCCGATTTCAGCCCGTCGAGATGACCCACGTAGTGGAGGCGCTCTGCCAAGGGCGCTGAATCCATGGCTTCGGACTCCACCAGTGACATGCGGCCGGATCCAAATGGCAAGAAACCGGCGATCGCGCGCAAAAGGGTGGATTTGCCCACGCCATTGGGACCCGTCACTTCGGCGAGTTCGCCCGAGCCCAGTTGCAAATACACTCCGCCGAACACCACGCGCTCGCCGCGCGCGACGGACAGATCCTCGATCAGGAGATGACACCGCTGCGTGATATCCATTCTCATTTCCGGTTGGCCGTTGTCTCGCTCGGATCGTTTTCGAACGTCGGGTTGGAGGGCTTATCGAAATGAACGATTCTGGATCGGCGTGTTCGAGCGAACGGCGGCGTCGTTGGGGAGAACCGCCCGAGAGGATGAGGAAGTTCAGTTCTTTGGGGCTGCCCACTAGGAGAATGTGAGCCCGATTGTGATTCTCGGCAGCAAGATCTGCCACGCGATGACCCATGCAACCTAGCTGCGTGATAGAAGGACTGGATTGGGTCGCGTCACCTCTTTTAATCGAAAGCGTGTCGAAAAGGGGCGGGTCTCCCCTCAAACGGCTTTCTTTGGTTGGTCCGTCGTCCCAACTTGGCTGCCTCGGCCGCAACTTGGGAGACGCGAGGCCTTCCCGGCGTGGTCCGCGCCCGCCGGGTAGCCAATGCCCCTTCGATGCACAATCTGGGGGGAGGCGGTTGCGAAGGGGGCGCTCCCAAGCACGGCTCTCAGGCAAGAGAGAGGGTGTCCCAAGTCTCAGCGAGCGCAGCTGCGAGTTCCACTATGTGGCTATCCCTGTGATATGGCGACGGCGTGATGCGCAGACGCTCGGTCCCGCGGGGAACGGTTGGATAGTTGATCGGCTGGATATAAATGGCGTGCCGCTCTAGAAGACGATCGGCTGCCGCCTTGCACAATTCCGCATCGCCGACAATCACAGGCACGATGTGGGTGTCGGTCGGGAAGACCGGAAGCCCGGCCGCTTTGAGCGCCCGCTTCGTTGCGGCGGCTTGCCGTTGGTGTGCTTCGCGCTCGGCAGACGAGTGCTTGAGGTAACGAACGGACGCACGGGCTGCGGCGGCAATCGGTGGAGGGAGTGCCGTCGTGAAGATGAAACCGGGCGCGAAGCTGCGCACCGCGTCGCAGATCGATCGCGACGCCGAGATATAGCCGCCAATGCAGCCGAAACCCTTGGCGAGGGTACCCTCGATCACGGTCACGCGGTGCATCACGCCATCACGCTCGCTGATCCCGCCACCGTGAGCGCCGTAGAGGCCAACCGCGTGCACCTCATCGAGGTAGGTCATCGCGCCATATCGGTCCGCAAGGTCGCAGATGGCGCCGATCGGCGCCACATCGCCATCCATCGAGTACACGGACTCGAACACGACAAGCTTGGGGCGGTCTCCTGCCTCGTGCAGCAACGACTCAAGGTGACCGAGATCGTTGTGGCGGAAAATCCGCTTTTCGCAATTTGATTGGCGGATGCCTTCGATAATCGAATTGTGGTTGAATGCATCAGATAAGACCACGCAGTCTGGGATCAGCTTACCGATCGTCGAGATGCTGGCCTGGTTCGATATGTAGCCGGAGGTGAAGACGAGGCTCGCTTCCTTGCCGTGCAGATCGGCCAGCTCGCCCTCTAAATCAACCAAGGGCGAATTGTTTCCGGCGATGTTGCGCGTTCCACCCGCTCCGGCGCCGCAGCGGTGTGCCGTAGCGCTCAGTGCGCTCACGACCTCCGGATGCTGTCCCATGCCGAGATAGTCATTCGAGCACCAAACCGTGATCTCCGTAACGGTTCCGTCAGACCGGCGCCATTTGGCGGCTGGGAAGCGGCCGGAGATGCGTTCGATGTCGGTGAAGACGCGATAACGCTGCTCCCCGTGCAGGCGCTCCAGACAGCCGTGGAAATGACGTTCGTACGCTTCGGCCGCACAATTGTGATCGTCCGTAGAGAACATCCCGTTGGGTGACGTCGATGCTCTTTGCTCCGGCACCATGTCCACACACGAACGTTCGTTACCGACGTTTTTGTGCGGCTGTTGCCTTGCTTGCCACCTCGCTGACACGTCCAGATCGTCCATCTCAATCTCTCCTGACCGTCGCTTGACCGTAGCTCATCACGCATTCGCACTCGTCTTGGCTATAATTTGCATGACGTTCGGTTATGGTCGGGCGCCGCCTGAGCCAGCTCAAATATGGCCTTGTCTGGGTTCCTTCCGAAAACCCAGGCCCGTTCCGGTGCACTCAGCGAGGCCATCTCCATGATGGCGCCTGAATTGCAGGGCTGCAAACGAGGCATCGAGGTGTCTTGCGTGAGGTCCGAATGCAACCCGGCGACGCCGTGGCCGTTTTTTAAGAAATACGGTCCGCCTTTGCGCGGTGGCGAGCCGATGAGCAATCACGATTGTTGTGCGTTGGTCCGTCATGCGATCGAGCGTCTGCCGCCCCAGCCGTTCGCTCTCGGCGTGGAGCGCGGACGTCGCCTTACCCAACATCAGCGCCGTTGTGTCCTTCGATTGCGCGTAATAGCGAGGCGCTGGCGTTGGCCGACTGAGAGGTCACTCCGCGCTTGCCAACCATGTGCCGTATTCTTCTCGTGGCGGTGCGCTGTAAAGCAATCAGCCGTCGCTTCGGTCGCGACCTGCCGACCTGCGTCGAGCGAGGTCTCCGGCCGGACAAAGCAAATGTTCTCGGCTATGCTTCGGGAGAGGATAAACAGATCCTGAGACAAGAGGGCGAACCGCTGCCCGAGATTGAGGGGATCAAGCGTCGCGCGGACCGCCGCGGCGAAGCGGATCGCTTCAAATTCGTTCGAGCGAGTCCTTCTTGTCACGGCCCAGGTTTCGAACACTTCGAAAATGCG
This sequence comes from Bradyrhizobium shewense, assembly GCF_900094605.1. Lineage (GTDB taxonomy): Bacteria > Pseudomonadota > Alphaproteobacteria > Rhizobiales > Xanthobacteraceae > Bradyrhizobium > Bradyrhizobium shewense. Next base: position 304,867 of record NZ_FMAI01000002.1, read on the forward strand.
CACGGCGCCGAGATGCAAACGCCATCGCGGTCCGTCCTGGACGCCGAAGAAGCATCAGTCGGGCGAGATCGACTACACCTGCCGGATTAGCAAGATCGGCGATGGTTCGCGCGCACGGCGCTCTACGATTCCGCCCATATCATACTGACCAAGCCGCTCAAGGGCTGTTCGCAAATCACCGCGGAAGAGATGGGCGATTCGGATCGCCAAACGCTCCGGCATGTCCAAGGCCAACTTTGGGCTCGCCTGCCGATTGGCGGTGATCATGCATCGCATACTTACTGAAGGAGGCCCCCTTCCACGCTGCAGCAATCTGACGGGAGGCGCGCAACAGTTCGGGCAGGTCGCAGCACCAGCGCTTCTCGAAGTGAAGCGCCTTTGCCGCAACGATGGATCACGTTAGGCCGTGCGCTTCGCGGTGACGTGACAATGGCGCGGATTAGATTGGCCAGTGGCGGCCTTCTCCGATCCCGTGCAAAAACGGCACCCCGGCGAGCGGACAACGCAAAAATGGAATTGAGTGATCGAGGCCCGTTGCAGAAGCGAAGGATTTAAGGCGGCAATGGAAGCAGCTAGTGAGCGAGGCACGAAGCAGATTCGATCGGAAAACGGCTTTGACAGCGGTGTTGCCTGTCCGTGACGACCCGGCCGGAAAGCTGATGCCGCCAAGCCCTAGTCAATGCGGGGTACGTTGAGAGGGGCCAGAGGATGTCATTCCCGCCGGGTATCAATTGCATGCCCCTTCGTTGCTTTCGCACACAGGCACCCACGTCTAATCTGACTTGTGCGTAGTTGATGAGACCACCTGCGCACGAATGCCATCACTACCTCATTCGGTGAGATACAGCTGGTCAGAGGAGAGAGATCATGAGACGCACAGTATTAGCACTTTCCGCCATCCTTGGCGCTGGCGCTATGGCAACCGCCGTGTTCGCACAGCAACCACAGCTTCCGCCGCCCGACGATTGGCACGCCACCGGCCGCTATCTCCCTGAATACACGAAAGACGGCGACCTTGTTCTGCCAAAGAACTTTCACGAATGGGTTTATGTTGGTTCGCCACTAACGCCCAATTTTTTAAACCCGCCTCAAGCAAACTTCCCTGAATTTCATAACGTATATATCGAGCCTGGTTCTTACGATATCTACAAGAAAACGGGCGTCTTCCCCGAAGGAACAATCTTCGTGAAAGAACTTCAGCTCATGCAGCCCGCCACTCATCCGGATGGTTCGAGAACCGCGCCATCGGGGAAGGGATTCTTCCCGGGCGCCTTCAACGGTGCGGATGTGACTGTCAAGGACACCAAGAGATATAAGGAAACCGACGGCTGGGGCTATTACAACTTCAACCACTTTGAACCCAAGGCGGCCACCGCCAAAGTCCGGCCGATCGAGGAATGCGCCTATTGCCACATCGCAAGTGCGAAACGCGATGACGTATGGACGCAGTTCTACGCGTTGCTCGATCAGGTGCCGGTGCCGCCCGGCCAGACCATAAAGAAGTAGGGAGAACTGTGATGAAATTCCTCAGAAATGCGGCCGCGGCGTCCGTCATGGTCGTGACCGTCGGGTGCCTAGTCTCGCAGCCCGCAGTTAGCCAGCCCGCTCCTGCGCAGGAACAACTTGTTGATGCGGCAGGCAACATGCATATCCCGAAGAACTACCGAACCACCTACGAATTCCTCGGGAGCTGGTCTGTCGCAGGTGACAACGGTGCTAAGGAGATGCACGTCGTCTACGCTTCGCCAGGAACTGCGGCGGCCTATCGCGCGACGGGCAAATTCCCCGAACGTTCGATCCTGGTGAAGGAAGTTTATGGCGCGGCCACTTCGGATATGACGACTGGGACGGTCAGCCATCAAGAAATCCTCAAAGGGTGGTTCATGATGGTGAAGGACAGTAAGAACAGCCACCCCGATAATAAGTTGTGGGGCAATGGTTGGGGTTGGTCCTGGTTCGACGCGGGTGACCCGGTGAAAACGACCTCAACTAACTTTCGCTCAGATTGCCTAGGCTGCCACATCCCTGCCAAGGCGACTGATTGGATCTATGTGCAAGGCTATCCCGGACTGAAGAAGTGACGGATTGTTAGCCAACGCTCGCTTGAATGTTGCGTGGGTAAAGCCAGAGTGGATGCAGGAAAAAGGTAGAGTCATGAAGCCGAGCAAAGAGTGCGGCAGATATATTCTTGGATCGACGATGATCTTTCTGGCGTCGTTTTCGGCACCCCAGGGGACTCTAGCAGCCGGTCCGGTTACCGACAAAAAGATCACAAAGCAATTCCTCACGTCGGGCCAAGTGGATCTCGTACGTGAGGTCGTGACGCTGCCGCTCCATCGCGGCCGTCTTACCTCGGGAGAAACTGTTTGGTTCGTTCTTACCGACGTAAGTGACTTTGCTACTTCGAAAAAGCTGGGGCTCACATGGGCGCCGAGTCTCGCCAAGGCCAAAGACTTGACGAGCACACGGGTTGCGGAAATGGACGACTCGGGTAACTTCACGTTCAAATCGGGCCGGGTCGATTTCTCACCGTCCCAGAGCTTAGTGGGAGGCGAGGCGCCCAATTTTTTTCCTCCTAAAATGGCCCGAGCCGGGTCTGTCGGAGATGCGCACTACAGCCCATTGGTTCGGGTGACGAACAGTAAGGACATTGTCTTCAATGCTCCGGTCATCGCGTTCAATGTCGGGCCCGATAAAATCACATTTTGCAACGGCAGTCCTGATTACTCGGTCGTGACGGACTCCGTTGCGAGCATCTGTCCCGATAAAGGCACCGTCGACTTGAAACTCCGGTTTGGCTTCGCAAACGGCAAACACCTGCGTTATCTTAGTTTTGACGCAAACTCCGAAGAGTCGGCGACCCTCGAGTCGTCCACCTTTGCGCCTGCGGAAAGCGACATCCTTCAAAGCGGCGCGATTGAGGTGATCTATACGATTGTGAACGGCAAAATGGGTGGGAATGATCCGAATCGCCAGGGGCTCGACAGTGCCATCAACGGAGAGGGCCCCTCGCTCGACATCCTCGCGCACTTCACGGAGATCAGCGCCGGATACTCTCCGATGTGGGACGTACGACTCGCCGAGTGGACCAAGGAGGCTATCTCGAAGGATCAACGGAAACTGATCACTGACGGCGACGTTCTCGAAGCCAAAAGTGCGTCAGGCTTACTGGTGAGTCCTGCGGGGGGGCCGGTGAAGACGACGGGGAATCTGGTGAATTGTCCGGTCGTAGGCTTCACCAACGAATAATCTCCTGCCCACATAACTGCGAGTCCCTGAGGCGGCGACGCGTCTAGCGTCGCCGCTCTGCCCTCGTCCCCATGCAAACGCTGGGTCGACAGCATCCCGGTATTCGGGAGTGTCGACACATTTCAGGACAATCGTGGGATTCGTCGTGCAGTCTACCGACTTGAGACGCGCCACCGGGCCAAGATCGCCCTTGCCGGCGACCACCGTCGACATTGCACGTAGTTGATCCAGCTTCGAGGTCAAGGCTTTCCTCTCGATGTCGGCCCAAACCCTTGCGTGCGCCATGTGGCGCGAACCGCTTTCTTGTTGCCGCCTCGCGCTTTTCTATGCCTTTCGCGCGGTCATGGCCCGGCGACGTCGCGCAAGAGCCGCCCCGCAAAACCAGTTGATTTTACTCGCCAAGCGCGCCGAAGCGCGGGTAAGGCGAGAACGTGTCGGGCATCCACTCTCAGCGCCGAACATCTGCTGCACCCCAGCTTTCGGTGGGGACGCGGATTTGGGCCTAGGTTGCCGTCCACCTCGAGTCTTTGCGCTCTGGCTCTGCACCGCTTTCCACAGCACCTGGCGAACACATGAGCCTCCGAGTAGCTGACATGCACGACTGGCGGTCGACCAGCTGGGGACTTCAGCGTCGTCGTCCCGTGCTGGCCGTCGCGGGTCTCCCACTGGAGCAGCCGCGACCGGCCTTGGGCTGCTTATGTGACATCCGAGCTCGATCAGCTCAGCGAGCTCCCGGGCGCAGATCAACCAAGCTGGCGACTGCCTGGTCGACATGCGCCCGGCATGCTAGATTTCGTCCAATGCGGCCCGCATGATCATTCTGCGCCGAGGACGCTGCCGCCGCGCCCCGAGTGTCTCGTAGTAGGAATTGAACGGGAATGTGAACCGCTCATCGAATGGCCCATAGCCCTTCAGATCAGCTAGAACGATCGCCACAAAAGCAGGTCGTCTGTGTGAGGTTCCTGTTCGCAGGGCTCTCATCGGTCGCCGGCGTCAGGAAAGAGATTCGCCGTCCTGCTCGCTTGTGCGTCAGACCTAGCGCTAGAACCGCTTAAGGTCGCCTGAGCGCGAGCGCCGACTGTAAAAGGTGCGCAGGAGCCATTGCAAGTCCTCACGATGAATTCGGCTGTCCAACGCGCATGCATCGCGCACGCCATACGTCGAGGAACGATCTAAGGTCGAGAATCTGAAGCCCTGTCCGGCCGTCCAAACCCTCAGCACCTTGTCGCGTTGTGAGCGACTTTGCGGGAGCGGCGAGGGCGGCTGGCAAACGCCACACACGCCACGTCGCTGCGCGCGCCACAGGCCACCGACAACGCGATCGTCGTCAGGCGGCGTTCCTCCGCGGCAACTTCCATTGTGGACGCACGAAGTGGCAAGTGTAGCCGTTCGGATAGCGTTCCAGGTAATCCTGGTGCTCTGGCTCGGCGTCCCAGAAATCGGCAGCGGGCGAAAGCTCAGTCACGACCTTGCCTGGCCATAGCCCTGAGGCCTCGACATCGGCGATGGTGTCCTGTGCGACACGGCGCTGATCCTCGCTTGTGTAGAAAATCGCCGACCTGTAGCTTGCGCCCTGATCGTTTCCCTGCCGGTTGAGAGTCGTCGGGTCGTGGATCTGGAAGAAGAACTCAAGCAGGTCGCGGAAGCTCGTCTGACTCGAGTCGAACGTGATCTCGATCGCTTCCGCGTGTGTGCCGTGGTGGCGATACGTGGCGTTCTCGACGTCGCCGCCCGAGTAGCCGACCCGCGTTGAGAACACACCGGGCAGGCGCCGAATCAGCTGCTGCATTCCCCAGAAGCAACCCCCTGCCAGGATTGCGCGTTCTGTAGTCCCTGCCATCGTCAGGCCTCCTGCTTTGCAAAGAACTTCGCGTACTCGCCGTATCGCTCATTCCCCAATTGGTCGCGGTGGATTACGCGAAGGGAGGCCGAGTTCGCGCAGTATTCCAGCCCGCCCTTGTTGCAAGGCCCCATCGGGTGAGACATAGCCGAGGTGGTTCTCTCCGTGCTTGGAGCGGACCTCGGTCCGTGTATGCCAACGTTCTCGAGGACGATTGCGGCCTCGAGATGCCGCATTTTCTTTTCGACCGCGGCGCAATCATAAACAGCGCTGATCATGTCAGCGCTCCCGGCATGAAGCAACGAATGTGCGGTTGGTTGGTCAGCTGAAAACCGGAGCTATACCACACCCATACCAGCGTGCTATGGTCCAAGTTCGGGTCGGTAACGAGGGCATCGTCGGGAACATCAACCCATTCGGTATCGCTTTTTTTCATGTCCTGACCGTTGGAGGCGGATCTATAGAGGTCGGCGGTCTTCGGCACCATAACCCTGTAATGGCTTTCCTTCTTGTTTTGAGTGGTCCATTCGACATCCCGCAGATGTAGGGCGTCGGAGCCATCACAGCAGGGACCAGATTTACTACGGAGCTTGGCAAACCACGGGTTCAGCTCCGGGTGCATTGCATCATGACCGTAGGAAGATGGCAGGTTCATCGTCAACATTAGGCCGATAGCCAGCATGCACCTGACGATCAGGTAACAAGCCGAAATGTGAGGACCGTAGTTCTCTTTGGGGGTAACACTCGACACGAGGATCCGCTTCATCCGGCTTTGCCAAGACCGGCTTCTTTGGATTGGGGGCGTCAGGGTGGAGTCAGTCTTGGGTGTTTCAACCATTCAATCACTCGTCTCTACGCAAGAACGACCCATCGGATTGTGCAGAAGCGAGCGGAAGAAGCCGACGTTCCGGTAGAGTGAAGTCAGGACTGCTGCTTGCGATCAGCTTTCGCGTCGACCAAGAAACGGCGCACGCAATGGGCACAAGACGACTTCGAAGGCGTGACGTTCACTTCAGGCGGGGACGGCCGCACGCGTTTTCCGTGAAACTCGGCCAGCCCGTTCCGCTGTCGAACTTGTCGAAGGATGCGAAGAGCGGCTCGCTGCAAACGTCGACGTAGAGACCAGACACCCTGTTGTCCCAGTATTCGTTGGAGAAGGGAGCGCTCGGTCGGATCAGTCTGCGTGTCGCGGTACTGCTCGGGAGTCAACTTCGAGACCGCTTGGGGAGTTTTCCTGTAGGTCGGCATTCGCCGTACTCCGCTTTGTGCTGCATTGAAGATACGTAGCGGGTCGTTGACCGTCCAATCACCTCCAGCTATCGAAACGATGCCATAGGACCGACACTGGAGGTGTTTCAATCTGCCGGGGCCGGTTCACTTTCCCAGGAGAGGGGTCTGACATTGTTGGAACAGAACTTTGAATCGGCGCTCGCCGCCATAGTCAACGGCTACGGCGAAGGCGTGTACCAGAGGCCGCGTTACCGTGTCACCGGGCGGAAGTCTTGCAGCGGTAAGCGAAACCAGCCTGTTCGCGCGAGCGCTCGCCGGCGGCGACGTCGTAGCTTCAGCCTTTTACCGGTGGGGACTTTTTGCGTCCTGAGATATGCCGGCCGAGAAGGTCGTTGCATCTTGTTCTCGGATATCTCCCCGGGCAGCGGAGGGCATGGAGCCGCCGAGGAGACTGTGAACGCTTGGAAAGCCACACTCGAGACCACAGTCGACGTTTTTCGCGACAGCCGGGGAAGGGGGCTTAGGATCGCTCCCATCTGCGGTGTGGTGGCGGTCACCGCCGCGCTCCATTCGATCCTGACAGCCTTCGCGCTGGTCCCTGATTCCGTGTAGCTCGCCGCGAGCGCACCGAGCGATAAACGATCGACTCTCATCACTCAGACTGTTCGCCCAATGCCGCGCGCGCCAGCAACATGTCCAGTGCTGGCCGGAGTGCGCCTGTCGCCTCTGCATCCGGGCTGATCGCCGCGCTCGAGGAGGAGGTCGACGCGACACTCTTCAGCCGCACTACGCGAGCGGTGACGCTGACCGAGGCGGGCGCGAAGCACCTGATGCGCATTGAGGCGATCCTAGCGGAGCTCGACGAGGCCGCGGTAAGATCATAATGCCGCAAGGGCATTTACCGACTTCCTTCTCAGGAGCCGCTGCGCTGCTCGGAGGCAGTCAGGATAACTGACCGAGCTGCTGGAGGAGCCGGCGTCGGTTGCACGCGAGTCCGATGCGGAAGGCGGAGGGCCGTCATAACCAGCGACTATCGACTTCATGGCGTGATGTCATTTTCCATTCGCCGCGCGGAATTGCATGCTTTAACGGTGACCGCCAATCCGGATCAGACTATCGGACCGGATTTCCCGGGACAGCACCTCGGCGACAAGTTGCCGGTGCTTGCGGCCGGACGCACGCCGCGGATCGATCCCCGGGACTGGCTTTTCATGCTGCGGCTGATTGGGGCCAAGGGCTACGCTGCCGTGCTTAGCTATTCGATCGACCGGGCAGTTCGACATCGAGAATCGACTGCATCGCAGCACTCTAGGAGCGGGATACGAGTATGTTTTCAGCGATTTTTGAGGTCCTCCCCAACAAAGAGAGCTGGGATGACTATTTCGATAACGCCAAGAGGCTGCGCCCCGAGCTGGAGCAGGTCGAGGGCTTCGTCGACAACATCCGATACAAGAGCCTCACTCGCGAGGGCTGGATCCTGTCGCTTTCGAACTGGCGCGACGAGAAGTCGCTTGTCCGCTGGCGCTCCCGCAGGCGTCATCATGAGGTTCAGCAGAAGGGCCGCGAGGAAATCCTCGCGGACTATCACCTGCGCGTGGGCCAGATCACTGCCGACAATCAGGTGCCGGCTGGCTACGCGGTCACTGAGCAGAGGCTCGATGAGACCGAAGTCGGGGAGGGAACGACCGTCACGCTTATCAACGCGACTCGCCCCGGAGAGTGGAAGCAAACTGACAACCCATACGATTGCGCAGAGTGGGTCGGCCTGAACCCGTGGGCCCCCGACACTACGTCTTGGGACATCTTCGAGGCCGTACTTACGCCCGGCGACCTGATGCTGCTCATATCCTGGAAGGACGCCGCTGCAGCACGGGCCTATGAGGACGCTTCCGCGCCGAATGAGAAGGCAAGGGTCCGGAGAGTGCGGATCGTACGCGATTATGGGAAATACGACCGTCGCGAGGCACCTCAGTACTATGCAGCGGCCCAGGGCGGTGAGACCCTCCACGCCTGAGATCGCTCCGTCGTGACGGCCGGCCTGCTGCGAATTAGACCGAGCGTTGGCGCAGTCGGGAGGCGTGGAGGAGCCAGGGTCGCTCTCGCGAGGTGACAGCTACGAACACGATCAAGGAGACCCGCCGAAATGACGAGCGCAGTGGCCGAACCATCGCGGAATTTCGGTTCTGCTAACGGCGTCGCTCGTCTCGCTCCTCATGTGTTCCGCTCGAATATCATAGCGGTCTAGTTGCGCCGGATTGGGGCAATCCCTCGAAGCGTCCTTCTGTCGTCCAGTGGGCGATCAACGCTTACGTGCTCATCCCCATCGGTGAGCGTGACGCGGATGCGCGCGGAGGCGCTCGCAAAGGCCGTGTAAACCGATCGACTGCCGTGATCCGCTCTGACGGGCCAGCCAAGACCCCCTCCTCAAAATATGAAAGGAAAGCACGACGACGAATTCGAACGACGATAGAGCACTCCGCCCACAAACTGAGGTGGCCGGAGACCTCGACGGCGCTGGCACGCTTGACGGCCGTGCCGGCTCATCGGTGTTCTCGATCGGCGCCCCGACGGCGGGGGCGGCACCGCGGGGGCGAACGCCTACGAGTTGCTAAGCGGTTCGCTCGCCGCGTGCACGGCGATGACCATACGGCTGCAGGTGCGAAGGCGAAGAATCCCGCTTTCCCACGGCGATGTAGCCGTGTCGTACCACCACGCAGGGGACCGCGGCCGCGAGTGTTTCGAGCGCTCCATCAGTCTTGAGGGAAACCTTCGCGACGGCGAGCCGCGCCCAACTGGGACATGTGTCCCGTCGGGCGGACGTTCGGCCTCAGCGCAAACATCCGCACGAACGACCACGTCAGCGTCGGGCCGGCGGCAAACTATGACGACTTGAGCGAGCTTCCGATCCCGAAACTCCACCCCGACTATGGTGCCGCGAGGTAGTCTGCGAGCGCCGCGGCGTTGTTGCGTTCGGTGTCGCGGGCCGCGCCGAAAGAGCAGCGTGACTTTGCTCGTCGATGCAAGATCTGTCACGTGCTCGACTGCGACCTGATTAGCGCGGAGCTCCTCGAATATCGCTTGTGATACTCGCGCCAGCGGTTCGGGCCATCGCTAAACCCGGTCCTGAGGCCGGCGCTCGGGGGCTCGACGCTGGCTTGCTTCTTTCTGAGCCCATGCGATCAGATGCGGTCGACCAGCACCCTCGTGCCGTGCGCTTGACACCATGCCGCGGGGACCGTCAAGATATTGGATTCTCCGGCCCCCTCTCCAAAGGAGGGGCACCTCGCGTTAGACCGCCTTCGTGGGAGTGACGTCGGGAAAATCGATCGGGGTCTGCACCGCGTTGTTCATGAAGTTGGTCAACAGGAACTGGGCAGTCAGCGCGATCATCTCGACGATGTTGGCGTCTGTCCAGCCCGCATTCCTGACCGCCGCAAACTGGGCGTCGGAAACTTTGCCGCGCGTCTCGATGAGCGCTTTCGCGAAGGCGACCGCAGCCTGGCGTTTGGGATCGGTCGAGCGGCCCTTCCTGTTCAGCTCGATTTCATCCGCCGGGATTTTGGCCAGGTTGCCCGCGGTGAAGCTGTGCGCGGCCAGGCAGTAGTCGCACCCGTCCGCCTCCGACACGGCCAGCGCGATTCCGTCTCTCGTCTTGACGTCCAGCGTCTTCGCCAGCGATCCCATCAGGGTAGCCCAGCCTGAGATCGCGTTCGGGCTGATTGACATGAGGCGATGCAGGTTGGGCACGAAGCCCAGCGTCTTATCGACGTTGTCGAGGATCGGCTTGGACTCCGCGGGGGCGTCCTCGCGCTTTGGAATGGCAATACGGGGCAATTGATTCTCCTGCTGCAGATGGAATCCGATTGTTCGGATTGGTGACGATGCAGGCCGTCACTGACGCCGATCGTCTCAGCCAGTGATGGCTACTGGACTGCTTCGAAGACTAGAACGGGTCGCGCCGCGGCGACCATGTTTCTTGATCATGCAATCGATAACAGCAGGTCATCGGCTGAGCACCGATCGGCGCACTAATGTCACAGTCCCAGACCTCGTCCTCGGCTGCTCGCCGACCGGGTTGGAACTGGCGGCTCTGAACGCCCTCATCTCGCCTTGCAGGTCTAAGATGCGGTACCTGACCGGATCGAGCGCTAGCGCCAACTCGGGCTCGCGGGAGCACGGCGTGATGTGTTGCGGGCAATTCAAGCGGGAGCTGGACCGCGTGCTCGACCTTGCGTTGTAGCCAAGCGACGCGAGGCGCCGCGCCAGATCGGCGTCGTCCTTCAACTCTCTAAATTCCGCGAGCGCGTTGATCTTGAGACGCAGCCCGTTGGGTAGCCCATCAGCATGACCGCGGCACCATCTTTGCCGCCGCCTGTACTGCGCGTCAGCCCTTGCGTCCGTTACTGTTGTTGAGGCGTACCGGCACCTGATGTGGACCGCGGCGGCGCTCGCATCAGTTACCGCGTTGATGGCACTGGTCCGGCTCGGCGATGATCCTTCCGGGCATAGCGGGGCGAATTGAGCCCCGCGCCGGCTCGGCGGGCAGTGACACATGCGTCGCACGAAACCACGCAGCCTTGCCTACACCCGCGGTGAGTCGGGGGCATACCCGAGAAAAAACGCGACAACCTTCTCGGCTGGCATTTCGCCAGGGGCGCACGGCCGGAAAAGGGGTTGCAGCTGATGACGCCTCCGCCCCGCGAGCACTCGCGCGAATAGGCTGGTCCGCTTTCCGTCGCAAAAGTTCCGCCCGGTGACGCCGCACTGCAGCCCTCGTACACGCCTTCGCCGCAGCCGCTGGCTATCGAGGCGAGGGCACCGATTCAAACTCCTGTCCCAGCAATGTCAGACCCGTCTCCTGGGGCAAGTGAACCGGCCCCGGCAGATTGAAACACCCCCAGTGTCGATCCTCGTGGCATCGTTTCAATAGCTGGAGGTGATTGGACGGTCGACGAACCGGTACCTAATCTTCAATGCAGCACAAAACGGAGTACGGCGAACGCCGACCTGCAGGATGGGTGGCTAAGCATGGCGTCATAGCTGACAAGCGCTCTCCACGCGAAAGCCCCATATGTTTGATCGGCGACCGCGCCGGTCCGGGCGAATGCCGACCGCTACTGGACCGCCCGAACACTCTTCCTAACCAGATAAGAGAACTATCATGACAAAGCGTTCGCTTCTGATCGTGGCAACAAGCTGCTTCATTGCATTTGCACCGGCAGCATACGGGCGCTCGGCCTACGACGGCTCTTGGGACCTCATCTTCGTGACGCAAAGGGGAATCTGCGATTCCAGTTACACCTTTACTGTCGATGTGACCAACGGAAATGTCACGCATCCCAATCTCGTAAAATTTCGAGGTTACGTCGCAAGGTCCGGCGCGGTTCGCGCTTCGGTGACGGTCCAAGACAAATATGCCGCGGGTGCGGGCAAATTGTTCGCAACGTCCGGTCGGGGAACTTGGAGCGGCCATTCAGGAACGGCGCGATGCTCAGGCTACTGGACGGCGCACCGCAATTGACGGACGCAACGGCGGGCGCGCGACCGGGTGCGACCGCGCGCAAATGCTGCCCCGGATAGGCCGCCATCTCGGTGAACTGGAGACCATAATGAAATGACAGTTGCCAGAATACTAGTCGGCGCTGCAGTCCTGCTCGGCTTGTTCTCAACCGGCCTCGACAGAACAATGCGGTTGGAGAAGCCCCGGCCCATGAGCGCGCCAATCTGGGCGGGTGACTCCGCACCCCTGGATACTAATCGGCTAGCTCTGGTGATCGGCAATTCAATCTATCCCGATGCGGACTCTCCTCTTCCCCAAATGGCACGCGATGCGGAAGGTTTGGCAAATGCTCTTCGCAACGACGGTTTTCTGGTCGACGCCGTTGACAATGGGGCGCGCCCCGACATTACCCGCGCAATCGATCATCTAATCGCAAGAGTACATTTGAACTCAATTGTTTTGGTGTATTTCGGAGGTTACGGTGTCCAATCTGACGGACAGAATTATTTGATTCCGGTCGATGCGAAGATCTGGAGTGAAGAAGATGTCCGTCGACAAGGCGTAAGCATTGACCGTCTCCTTTTGCAACTCAAGGCTTCCGGAGCACGCGTCAGGCTCGTGGTCATTGAGGCCTCACGCCGCAATCCCTACGAGCGACGCTTCAGGACTTACTCACACGGACTTGCACCTATTCAAACGAATGAGAACGCGCTCATCCTGAGCTCAGCGGCGCCTGGCCAAGTCGTCGAAGACCCGGATGAACTACATAGCCGGCTGATGACCGCGCTTCTTAAGGTTATGGAATCTTCGAAAGGGTTCGAGGAGGTCTTCAACAACACCCGAAACGCAGTGGTGGCTGCTACCCACGGTCAACAGATTCCAGCTGTGTCATCAACGCTAACCGAGAGCGTTAACCTGTGGCCGACACGGAGCGGCACGCTCCCGTGTGCTCCGCCGGCTCTGCACCTAGCGGCCGCCGCGAGTGATCAAGCAGATTTCTGCTGAGCTATAAAGATCAAACCTCAAGGCTGACCTCCCATGGAGTGCGCCACTCAATCGTCTGCGTTGTTTGGAACCTCCAACGCGCTGTAGCGCCGTCCCATATCGACACGCCGCATCACTGGAGGTCGTTTTCGCGTATCATGATCATCTGTTCCTGTAATGTCCTCAGCGACCACGATGTTCGCCACGCGGTCAACACGGCCGACAACGCGCAGCGCAATGCCAAGCAGATCTATGATTGCCTCGGCTGTAGCGCCGAATGCGGCCGCTGCGCCCGCACCATGCAGATACTCGACCCTTTGCGAATCGGCCAGAACGTCAAGGAAATCATCGAAGCGACCTCGCCGCCGAGATGAGCGCGCGTGCGCTGTACCAAGAGGCGGCGACGCATTGTCATTCCGTCAAGGATTATGTCACCCGCGACTTGTTCGAGAACCTGATGATGGACGAGGAACACCACATCGATTTCCTCGAGACGAAGCTTGATTTGATCAACCGGATCGGGATCGAGCTTTACACCCAGAATCATGTCGGTGAGCTCAAGACCGAAGAGCACTGAAGTTTGCTCCGATAGTCCTTTCTGCCAGTCCTAAGTTCGACTTCTGCGCCTGCTTTGCTTCCAGGTGGGCTGCGAACAGTTGCTTCAGTTGACTGGTCGGTGGTGGGATGGACTCCGCGCGACGAACGGCCCTCGCGGGCCACGGGAATCCGGGGGCCGTAGCGCTACTGGTCGAAGGACAACTTGTCGCGCGTAGGCGCCCTCGAATGCGTTCCGGGCTGGGGCGATTTCGAGGTCCTGGGTGCGGGGATTTTGAACCAGTGACTGGAGAGTTGGAAATCGGTGCGAGTGATAGCCACCGCACAAAAGCCGGAAGAAAAGAGAAGCCTGTGCCGCCCGCCGAGTTCAGAGTGAGAGGCGAGCGTTCCTTTCCCGGAACATCGATCCAGTAGGGGAGTGCGAGTTCAAGGGCAGCCCGTCCTGCGATTCTCTGGGTCATGGCTATACTCGCAATTCTGATTGCGGCGGGTGTGTACGCTGGCGCTTCGGCCTCGCGATCGCGCTTGCGGAACCAGTGTTATTGCCGTGGAACGGGCCGGTAAAGCTATGATCGTCTCGTCAGCCGCATTTACTACGGCCTATCCGGATAGGCACGTGAAACACCTTTTCGCGGTCGCCGAGAGTCCTGGTACGGCGAGGCGGTGCGGAGGGAAGTGCCAAGCTCCCGCCGCGGCGCCAAGCGCCTCTCATCCATTCCAATAACGGTCGGCTATCGACTCCATGGCAAGAGGTGATTTTCCTTTTGACCGGCATGGATTCAACCTTCGAGCCATCGTCCCCCGCCCTCGCGTAAGGGCTAAAATCTGCGTTCCGTTAAACAGTCGCAGCCAGAAGGTCTGACATGCAGATCAAAGAGACAATGGGTGTATCATTCCCCGGCGCGGTCGAAAGCCCGCCCCTGGAGGATGTCGTCGTGCTCGGGGACCGCGCCGGGCTTGCGCTTGGAATGCAGCGTGCGATCAACGCAAGCGTGCGTGACGTACGCGATGACGGTAGCGGGCTCATCGCGTCCAGGTACGTGGAGATCCCGCTCGTCGGGTCCGACGGCAAGGTCTCGGGGATGTGCCACACCCGTCCGCGATCCGACACCGGAGGCGCGCTCGCGGCTGGCGGGCGGGCGAGGGTGAGGGCGATAGCGGACGTGGCGCAGTTCGTCCACGACATCAATAACCTTCTCGCCGTTATCGGTAGCGGACTGCAGCTGCTCGAGTGCCAGAGCGATGCTGCGCACCGAAAGGCCATCCTCGACAAAATGCAGGAGGCGATCACGCGAGGTGCGTTGCTTTCCCGGCAGCTCCTCGACGCTGCGCGACCGCACCCCAAGTCGATCGACGGGTTTGTCTCAGGCACTCGCTTCGCAGCGATAGCGGTCACCCTTGACCGGGCGTTGCGTCCGGACATTACGATCCGCACCGAGATCGCCCCTGATTTATGGGACTTCAACGCTGATCCGGAAGAGCTGTACTTTGCGCTGCTGAATCTCTGTCGAAACTCGGCCGATGCTATGTCGGACTTCGGCGTGATCACCGTGGCGGCGCGGAACGTCGAACCTTCGTCTGGCGCGGCCCGGGCATTCGTCGAGATTATCGTCGCCGACGACGGGGAGGGCATGCCCGAGGAGGTCCTTTCGCAGGCCTTCACCCCGTACTTCTCGACAAAACCCGCGGACAGCGGCACCGGTCTCGGGCTCCCCCAGGTCCAGCGCTTCGCCGAAGGCTGCGGCGGCGCCATCAGTATAGAGAGCAAGCGGGGTTCAGGCACGCTGGTGCGCCTCTTCCTCCCGCGCGCGCACGCAGCTGGGCTCCCCGGCAGTACCGTCGGTACGGAAATAGCGTACGCGCCGTCACCCGACGGCGGCGTATTCCACGTCATCAAACCGGCGACGGCTGCGCCAACGTCGTAGCGGCGCGAACACCTGGACTGGTTAAGCGATGCAGCAGCTCATGATCCCGCCCGGCCGCCTCGACCGTCCGGTCGACCAAAAGACGGACCACGTGCTCGGCGCCGCCGATGCTGAGATCTCGCTCGTCGAGTACGGCAGCTACGCCTGCCCGCACTGCAGGGCTGCCAACGAGCGCATCGCGCAAGCACGCGACCAACTTGGCGACCGCGTCTGCTATGCCTTCCGCCACAGGCCGCTCGCGGACAACAGCATTTCCTTTCGGGCCGCCGAGCTCGCTGAGCTTGCTCAGACGCCCGAGGCGTTCTGGTCCGCGCATATCAAGCTGATGACGAGGTCGACGCAGCTCACAGAGGACGACCTCGTCGCGGTGGCCGCCGACCTCGGTGTGAACGCCGACTTCGCGCTTGGCAACAGCGACGCCGTACGGCGCGCGAGGGCGAGGGTGGAGGCGGACGTCGCAAGCGCTCGCGCAAGCGGCGTGAGATTCACGCCGACCTTCTACATCAACCGGCGGCGCTATGACGGGCCCTGGGACGAGAGTTCTCTTGTTGATGCAATGCTCGGCACGCTCGGCCACCGCGTCCGTACGACAGCCTTGGAGTTCGCGAGCTGGGGTCCGTCCGCCGGCATTTTGCTGGTCCTCGCGACCGTGGCGGCGATCGTCGTGACGAACTCGCCGATCAGGCCGACGTTCGAGGCGCTCTGGCGCCAGGAGCTGGGCGTGAGCTCGGGCAACGCAGCCTTTCGGATGTCCATCCTCCATTGGGTCAACGACGGCTTGCTGACGGTGTTCTTTCTCGTTGTGGGATTGGAAGTGAAGCGGGAGATGACGGTCGGCCACCTCGCAAGCAGCCGCTCCGCTGTGCTTCCGATCGCGGCCGCGCTCGGCGGCATGGTCGCGCCCGCGTTTCTGTATGCGTTGGTTATCCCGGCGGGGCGGTGGTCGCACGGGTGGGGCGTTCCAATGGCGACAGACACTGCGTTCGCGATTGCCTTGATCGCCTTGATGGGGGACCGCGTCCCCGTCGAGCTGCGTATCTTCCTCACCGCGGCGGCCATCGTCGACGACATCGGTGCGATCGTCGTCGTTGCAGTGTTCTACTCTGGCGAGATCCATCCGGCCTACCTTGCCGCGGCCGCGGCGGTTGTGGTTGCGTTGGCGCTACTGAGCCGATCGAGGGTCTACCTTCTCTCGCCTTACCTCCTGTTGGGCACCGCGTTGTGGGCGTTCGTCTACACGGGCGGCCTACACGCGACGCTGGCTGGCGTGATACTGGCGTTGTTCATTCCGACTCGCCCGCCGGCCGATCTGACTGCCCTGATGACGCAGGCCAGCACCATCATCGCCTCCGAGGCCCGGCACGAGGGCGAAGTTCTCAGGCATGGCCCCTCCACCCCGGCGCTGCACGCGCTCGACGCGATCCATGACAGACTTGAATCGCCCGCCGACCGGCTGCTACGGCGCGCCGGCGCGCGGTCGAGCTACGCTGTCCTTCCGATCTTCGCATTGGCTAATGCGGGCGTGACGATCGACCCCGGCGTCTTCGTTGGGCACGGCTGGCTCATGGCCGCGATCATTGCGGGCCTCACCATAGGAAAGCCGGTCGGCATCTTCCTCGCGGCCGCTGCGGCCGTGCGCGCTGACATGGCCGTCAAGCCGGCAGAGTACACGTGGCGACAGTTGGCCGGGGCGGGATGCCTCGCTGGTATCGGCTTCACGATGTCGCTGTTCATCGCCGGGCAGGCGTTTCCAGGCGACACGGACTTCTCGGCCGCCAAGATTGCCGTGTTCGCCGCGTCAATTCTTTCGGCCGTTGTTGGGACTGCCCTGCTCTGGGGAGCTCCGCGCCAAGAGCTTATCGAAGAGGCGCCGCAGAGCACCGGCATGCAGGTGTAGTAATCCGCGGGTGCTTATGCGGGATCGTGGAGATTTTTGGATGATTCTACCTATTGGTACGAGAGTAGCAGTCGCTGCCGGCCAAATCCTCGAGACACCACCGATTCCATCCGTCGTATCCGCCGGCCGTCGAGAACACCAACACGCTGAGGTATCGCGGCGAACCGTCGCATGTGAAGGAGGTCGAACATGACCCAGGTATATTTTCACTGCTCGAACACGAAGAAGGTTTTCGTCGATCGCCGCGGCGCCGTGGTGGACGATCTTGCTGAGGCGCGCGATCACGCGACCCGTGTCGTGCAATCTTTAACCAGCGAGCGCAGCCTTGAGGATTGGCGTGACTGGGTCCTGCATGTCAGCGACGACCGGGGCGATGAGCTCTTCGTTGTGCCCTTCGCTTCCGTGCTCGGAAAGCCGAATTGACGTCGCCACGCTCCGGGCGATCCTTTGGGCCAAAGCGCACATACGCCGCCTAGAAGCCAGGCGGCTGGAGACCCGCGAAGACTCTCGTCAGCCTCGTCGACGCAAGATCAATGAAAGCGCGCACCTTATCGGCAGAAACCGGTTGGCTGCACACAGGAGATGGACTGGCAACATTGCAGGAAGAAATCTTTGAGCGATCATGGCCGACCAGAACCAAGGCCCGCGCTTCCAAAATGACTGTGTGATGCTCTCGGACCCCTAGACAATAATTCGATCATCGGGGGCGTGCGGCATGCCGGAGTGAAAAACAAGACCTAGCGGCACAACGACGTCGGCCACATCGAAGATGGCGGGAGGCCCCCGAGTGGCCGAAGCTGATCTTGTTGGAGGCTCTCTACTCGGGGACAGCGACATCTCTTCAGTGAACCGCATCTGCGATCTCGCGGGGCAATAGCGCAATGAGATCGATTAGGTTCATTCGGCAGGCATGTACGGCCTTGCTGGCGCCCGCATCGACGCGCGTGAGAGCGCCTCACACGCGGCGCGTGGTCGAGGGTACACTGGCGAAGGCGCTCGGCAGTTACATCCCGGCGAGCGCCGACGTCATCGATCCTGTGCGCTTTTACGCTCCGGGATTCATGTTCACGACCGCATTGCCGCCGGCAGCCCGCGCCGCTGCCACAGCGGCGATCAGGCACCTCAAGGCCTCGCAATGAGCGCGCGACCGCCATTAGGACTGCGCCTCGGGGCAAAGGCCCTTACTGAATGCCCCCGCCGCTAATGACAGCCTACATGCACATTGTGCCGGTGGTGGGGATCCTGAGGAATTCAGGAAAACGCGCGAACTCCTGCTCCCCGAGCACAGCATCTCGGTGCACGCGCATAGCATTTAATTGGATCCAATTGCTGACAGGATCAGCAACCCCAGATTTATTCAAAAAGGCGACTTAAACCGAAGACAATGAGGGTTTACTGCTCGTCGAGGGCTAGAAATAGACCAACGTATGATCAGACCATTCCGATTGTGGAATGCGATCCTCCCTCAGCACGATAACGCGATACAAGGGTGCCATGGCCTAAGTAATCGTTCTGAGATAGCAGTGAGTCAAACGGCTGAGTGCCGAAAGTCGCAGCGGAACCGGTCCCGCGAGCCGGCAGTTGCAAGAAGAGGTCGGCGGCGTAGCGCCCGTCGGCCTTTTCTCAGCTCCCTTCCGATCAAAGAAGGGTCCCATGATTATGGATGGGCCGAATAACACCGACCCGGTAAGAAGAGGCTCTCTTGAATCACAAGCCCTGAATGGCGCCGTTTCCGAGAGGTCGCAATGCATCAGATCTATCTCACGATTACGGTTAGCAGTCTCACGCTGCTAGTCGGCATGTATGTGCTCGGCGTTGTGCTTCTGTAAAACCGTTGATTCGAGATTGCCGCTGGCACACCATATCTGCCGGGCCATCACAGCCTCATTCCTTGGAGCCAACAGGTCTCGGAACCGCTAGGGTCGAGCTGAAGTATCCATCGCATGTAGGCACCATCGACCGCAAGGCGCCACAGCCTCCGTCGCGGATGACTTTGGCGAGCAACGGTTGGGAGCGGCCTTTGGGGTCACTTTCATCGCGACAAAATTGCGTCCTTAGAGCAAGAGAAAACAGGCTTCTGCGAAAACGACACGCGAAGTCATCTGGTCTCCTCTGCAAGACACTGTCGCGGGCGAAGAGGGCCGCGAGTATCGGTGCCGTCCAGCTGTCTCCACCGGCAGCTAGACTCTCGGCGACCAGACGCCAGTTTTCCAGCGGATGCTCGTCTCACCAACTTTATCAATCTGGAAGAAGGGGCGCGTCTGACGTTTAAGACGCAGAATGGGCCTCGAACCTTTTTTTCAATCGTTGACATGAGTCAAGTTGCTCACGTGTCATTCAGCCCGTTAATTGCGGTTTGTTGTCAACCTTACATTTGAACTCGCCCATGGCACGATGGTAGCGTCCGCGCCGTCGGAGCTGGTCGGGGTTGCGGAGACGGCGCGGGCGCGGCTGATACATGCTCTGCTGGCCAGGCATTGGATCGTACGGGCTGGTTGATGTCTTCGCTCGGGTCATGGTCGTTTCCGAGGTCGCGCAGCGCCTCATGATGCTGTCCGGGTCGGACGACCTCAACGTCTGCAGCGGAGTACAGTCAAGCCGCCAGCAGCCGAATTGAACGAGGTCGCCACAACACGGTCCCAGCGGGACATCGCCAGTCCGGCAGACCGTACCAGGAACTTTACAAAATCGGGTCAGGCTTCCTTCGCCTGGCCAAAGTCGAACGATGTGCCGTCGACCCAGATGCCGTGCAGAACAACGGCGATCTTGCGCCGCGATAGCGAGCTTCGCCTTCCTCATGCCAATCCTCTTGGCGAGCTTAATTCCCCAGGCCTTGCGGGAGGACCATTTCTGCGTTCGATAAAGCAGGATGTCGCGGCCTCGAACAGGTAAGTTCGGAGAAGGCGGTCGCCCCATCGTGATATTCAGTTTCGTCAGTTTGGTTGCGCCGAGGTGTAAGTCCCCAGATGGGCGTGGCTTCCCAAGAACATAAGTCGTCATGCCAGCTAGCGAATTCAGATTGGCCTTTGCTCTTCCGCTGTATGGACTGCCGCTTTCAATATCTCCTCCGCTCCTTGCTGGAGGAGTTTATGCCCGAGACTTCTGCCTATTGCGTCGGCTTGATCGGCCAGACCCACACTTTCATCGACAATCTTCGTTTGGCCATCCGGATGAGTCACCTGTCCTCGAAGTGTTAATGTCCCGGCGAGCCATGTGGCAGAGACCCCGACGGGCAGGCTGCAACCCGCATCGAGACTTCTCATCAGTGCGCGCTCTGCATCCACTTCGGAGCGCGATTGCCGGTCTTCAATCTTTTGAAGCAGCGCTATGAGTGCCGTATCCTCTTCGCGAGCTTCGGCCGCGAGAGCACCTTGACCGACTGCATACGGGAAAACATGGGCGTCTAAAATCTGTGAGGCCTCATGTAGCAATCCTAGTCGGGACAACCCGGCCGCTGCCAATAGAGTTGCGTCTATTCCCTCTCGGTTCTTTGCCTTACGCAGCCTTGGAGAAACGTTCCCTCGGATGGGTCGAATGTCCAGACCACTGCATAGAGCGAGAAGTTGAGCTTTGCGGCGAATTGATCCAGTGCCGACGCGCAGCCCCGGTCGTAGCTGATCTAGCGTAACACCACAAATGGCGTCGCGAGGATCCTCTCGCTTGGGAACGGCCGCCAATACCAAGCCGGACTGCAATTTGGTTGGAAGATCCTTGAGCGAATGAACGACCAGGTCAACTTCGTTGCGCAGAAGCGTGTCTTCGCTCTCCTTCGTGAATGCTCCGATGCCGCCAAATTGCTGAAAGGGCGACCGTCGATCTTTATCACCAGCCGAACTTACGTGACCAAGCGTACCTCAGCGGCCGGCTCGACGCCACGAATAAGATCGGCGACGTGGCTGGCTTGCCAACTGGCCAAATCACTTCGCCTGGTACCGAGTCGAATTTCCACGATCAAACCTCTTGCTTCTTGAAGAGTTCGCCGAGTTCTCGCGCTGCGCAAGTAGCTATAAAATCGGCGCCTGCACGTTTTGCCGCACGGCATAACTCTGGTGTGGTGGTCTTTGCACGGGCATCTTCATTCGGAGCGTATTTCATCAATCGACACTCGCCCGAAAGCGAAAAGCAGCGCTGGACAAAGTCGAGAAGAGTGCCGGTTTCGACGAGAGTGGAGTTTGCGCTTCGGATGCGAGTGCGCCGAATGCGTCCATACATCCGTTCAACTCCAAGGGGTCGAGCTGAAACGCGCACGCAGGCTGCCATCCCCGGTGTTCATAGCGGAACGATGAAGGTAGTAGAACGGCGATCGAAATATCATGTGCTGCATCACGCTAACCCCAAGGGGAAGCCTCCGTCGTCAAGAGATAAAGCCCCTCGATCAGATCGCGTTTCTTCGCCTCCACGCAATGTATCATGAACGCGTGTATTCGTCTTAACCTGCGGATAGCCGGATGGATCAGCAGCCGCAGCTCCTCGTTGAGCTCGTTTGATCTCGGGGCGCGCTATTTGAATGGATTCATTGACGAGGAATAGGTTGGTGTCTTCGCGTAATCCGCCGGAACGTTCCAAAGGGTTGCGACATACCAGGCGGTCCAAGCAACGATCAGTAGGCTCAGCACCCACACCCAAACCGGCATCGGCGAGGGCGATTCCGCCCGGTGCGGCTCGAACGGCTCTTCCGCTCCAAACGCGTTGACCATGAGGCGCACCGTACCGTGAACGACGGCACCATCACCAAGCCCGGTGACCGTGATCCCGGGGCCATTGCGGACTTGGAATCGAAGGCGTCGGACCCCGACCTGGCCGGTGGCGTCTTGGGCTTCGATGCGCAGGCCGTGCTCGCCGTCGGCAAGGCTCTTGGTGTCGAGCGCTATCTCGGCCGGCGGCCGCTGATCGGTGACCGGATCGGGCGTGTCGTCTAGATAGATGCGGATGCGCGGATCGGGCACGTGTTGCATTCCTCTAACGGTCGGCGTCCAAAACGCGGTATTTTGGATGATTGGGATCCCGTTCGCCGGGGGCGACGAGCATCCGCAGCGCCGCCACGATGCAGCTGAGGGTCACGAGCCCAGCCGCGCCCGCCACCAGCACGTTGCCGAGTAGTGGTCCGGCAAGACCATGATCGCCAGCGCCATTAGCGGTCGCAGGCGCAGTGCAGAGGTAGCCAAGCGCCGACAGGATCCAAGCGGCAATCGTATCGGTCATCGTCGCCTCCTATTTCTTGGCGCGGAGCTTCGTGATGTCGGCGGGCGTCACCAAGGGCCCGTGGTTACCCCATGAGGTGCGCTCATGATTGATGATATCGGTGATCTGCTGATCAGAGAGTCTGTCAGCGAACGGCGGCATCTCTACTTCGTACTTCTGGCCATTGATCGCCTTGCCACTAAGACCGCGCAGCATGGCGCTGATGTGTTCGGTAGGGTCAGTGGCATTAACGACCTCATCGCCCGCAAGTGGCGGAAATGTGCCAGGCACGCCTTTGCCCTCGGCACCGTGACAGGCGGCGCAGTTGTCGGCGAACAGCTTCGATCCTTCCGCGGCATCGAACGTCGGTGCCGGGGCCGCTACCGGCGAGACCTGTTCCGGCGGCGTTGCCCGGTTCTGCAGTGGTTCGTTGGCGCGCGCCGCGACGACATCAGCCGCGCTGATCAAGGCACCACGATTGCCCCACGAGGAGCGCTCGTGGTCGATGATATCGGCGATCTGCTGATCCGACAATTGATCCGCGAACGCTGGCATCGGCGCTTCATATTTGTGGCCGTTGATCACGTTTCCGCTAAGTCCGTGCAGCACAGCGCCAATGTGTGCCGTGGGATTGGCGGCGTTAACCACCGGATCTCCGGCGAGCGGCGGAAACGTTCCCGGCACACCCTTGCCTTCCGCGCCGTGGCAGGATGCGCAGTTATCGGCGAACAATGCTGCACCCTTGGTGGCATCAAACCCCAGGGGCCTGCTCGATGGACCCAAAGGCGCGGCGCCGGGCTGCGTCGAAACGAGCGCGGGCTGCTTCAGTGACAACAGATAGGCCGCCAGCGCCTTGCCGTCGTCGTTGGGGATGACGGTACCGCCTGGCGCGAACTGGGGCGGCAATGGCACCGCTTTCTCATCGGGAGGTAATTTGTCCACAACCCTGAACAACCAGGGAAAGGCCGGCATGATCGATTGCGGCACCACTGCGCGCGGCTGATAGAGATGGATGTACTGCCATATGCTGCTCGATTGCCGCGTGCCGATATTGCTCAGGTCGGGACCGTTGCGCTCCGAACCCAGCAATTCCGTGGTCTGATAGGCATAATCGCCCGGCGCAGAAGGACGGCCAAAGGGCTTATCTCCGGAGAGCGGGCGTACTTGCTGGGTATGGCAATAGAAGCAGCCTTCGGAGACATAGACATCCCGGCCTCGCGCCTCAAGCGGGGTCAGTGGCTTAAGGCCCGGCGTCGGAGGTACCCTCGATAGCCAGATGCCCGGCAGCACGCCCATAAGAATTGCCAATCCAGTGTAGATCAGCGTTGAACTGCCAGAAATCGCCAGTGACCTGTTCATGCCGGCACCGTCTTGGCTGCGGCAAGCGCGGCGTAGGACCTACCGTAGGTCATTGTCCAGACGTTGAAAGCGAAAACGAGATGGCCGGCGAACATCAGCGAGCCGCCGACGGAGCGCCACAACCAGTATGGCGCGGCATCTTCGACCGACTGGATGAAGGTTAGTCCTCGAAACCAATCGAGCCCCTGAATGGTGCCGGCGGCCGACAGCGCCGCAACGTAGATGACAACACCGACGGCAGACAGCCAGAAATGGATGCCCATGGCCAGGTTGTAGGGATACTTGCCGGTGGCGCGCGGCAACAGTGCATAGACTCCGCCCCAGATCGCGAAGGTGACAAAGCCATACATCGTCAGGTGCGAGTGCCCTACGGTGTAATTGGTCAGATGCCAGAGCTGCTGCAGCGAGCGGAATGCCTCGAATGTGCCTTGCGCCGAACCCAGAAGATAGCCGTAGACGCCGACCAGGATGAACACCGCGGGCGAGCGATATATCCATTCGTGGGTCCCCCGGAAGGTGAGAAGGAAGTTCGCGGTGCCGCTCAGCACCGGAACCAGCATGGCCACACTGAAAACGATGGCCGTAGTCTGCAGCCACCACGGTAATGGACTGAATTCAAAATGATGAGCGCCGACGATCGGATAGAAGATGAGATTGGTCCAGAATGCAAAGACGCCAAGAGAATACGAATAGATCGGACGGTTCAGGAGCTTCGGCAGCGCATAGTAGGACACACCGAGCGATAGGGGCGTGAACCATAGTCCGACGGCGTTATGCATGAAGAAGGCCTGTACAGCGACCTGACCCAGTCCGAACTGGTACCAGGGCAGCATCGACACCACGACCATGACAATCGTCCACAGCGTGCCCCCGATAGTGTACCAGTTAGAAATATAGATATCCTCGCCATCCCGGAGCTCGACAGTGGCGATCATATTCCAGACCGCGGTGATCAAACCAAGTCCGAGGATTACGCGAATCCACCACAGCCATTCGCGATACTCCTGACCGTAGTTGAAACCGAAATCGAGTGTAACCGTGCCCAGCACCGCGGCGAGATTAAGGAGCGCAAGACTGATCCATGCGAGGCGCTCGCTGTAGAGCCGCGCGCCCGAACTGCGCGCGGCGATGAACAGCGCAAGTCCGATCAGAGCCTGGCTCGCCCAGGCATAAAACGTTCCGTTGGTGTGGATCGCGCGCAGCCGTCCGAACGACAGCGCCGGCGTGGTCGCGAAATCCGGATAGGCGAATTTGAAGCTGACTAAAAGTCCCACGGCCGTGGTCAATACGAGCCAGATTGTCGCCGATGCTACGTAAGCGGCTAACACCCGCGCCAGAACGGGGTCATCCGGAGCGGCTGTCCGAAGCGGAATGGCCGCAGCGTTGTTTGACATCATCCGACTCTCCGTCCCGTCGACGACGTTGTCCAGCGTTGCCCCGAAGCGCGCCCGACGATGCTTTGCAAAATGGCCTTGCCACGCCGGCGACGGAAATCACCTCTCGCCATAGAGTCGATAGACGATCGTTATTGCCGCTGCGCCGCGTGACCCTGTAGCGAGGAATGCCACCAGACGCACCCGCAGAGAGTCCCGTTGCCGGCCTGGGACAAACCCAGATCGCGGGTGGCAACGCACCCCCGTCCTTGACCATGATGCCGCTTCAAGGTGGATTGGCGTGCTCCACGATCAAGCTGTTCTTGCACCCTCAGGTCTGCTGGTGGCACAGCCAAGCCGTCCGACCCGCCACTCGATCCGAGCTGATCCGGACGACTTAGGTTGCCTTTTGGCTCCCAACCGAGACCTCAGTTCGCTCTGACGAAGATCCGCTCCTGAAGGTAGCGGACAGTTTCCGCGACAGCTTCGAATACAGGTGTCGCGACCAACCACGTCGCATCTGCGCGGCTGGGGCGATGCACGCGTCCACGAGCCGTAACGTTCGTTCAACGTATTGGTGCAAGTGGGACGCCTCGCTCAACTCTCGTTTGGCTCGGTTTGCCTTTTTCAGCGCTGGGGCAACGGGAAATCTCTGAATGCGCGGTTGGTGGCATTCCTCGCTATTCGTGCCGCGGCGCGACGGCAATAACGATGGTCTATCGACTCTATTGCGAGAGGTAATTTCTCTCGCCGGCGTGGCAAGGTCATTCTCCAAAGCATCGTCGAAACGAAACTTTGAGTGCCGCCACCGACACGCGATGCCGGATTGAGAAGACAGGAGGCTCGATATGCAACGTAAGGTCATAAACGCCGCCGCAGTAAATGGTAAGGAGGCCGTCTATTTCGGTGTGCCGTGGGAAGATGCCTACGGATACGCACAGGCGATCAAGTTTGGTAACACGATCCATGTCTCCGGCCAGCTCAGCCACGACGAGAAGGGGAACCTAATAGCGCCTGCTTCTCTCGATGAAACCGGCAAGCCGGCCGAGTTCTCGATGATGGAACAGCAGATGCGGGCGACTTACGCCAATGCCGTCAAGCTTTTGGCGCGTTTCGGAGCGACGCTGGACAACGTCGTCGAGGAGACGCTGTATGTCGTCGATGTCGACGCCGCATTCGCCGCCGCGGGCAAGGTGCGCAAGGAGGCTTACGGCACGGCACGACCTCAGTGCGCCAGTAATCTGATCGGTGTGCCGAGACTGGCCTTTCCTGAACAGCTCATCGAAATCACCTTTAAAGCTATGCTGTCGGGAGCAGAAGCAAAGCCGCGGTGATAACTCGCCAGTGTCCGGAGTTAACGAAACATGACACAGGGACCTGAAACCGAGAGGGCGATAGCCGACATCCGGATGGAGCGGAAGGATTGCACTTTGGTGCTGGTCGATCAGCAAGCCGGACTTGCTTTCGGCGTGGGATCGATCGATCGCCAAATGCTTCTGAATAACCTAGCGCGCACTGCCACCGTTTTCGGCATGCC
Source organism: Bradyrhizobium shewense (assembly GCF_900094605.1). Lineage (GTDB taxonomy): Bacteria > Pseudomonadota > Alphaproteobacteria > Rhizobiales > Xanthobacteraceae > Bradyrhizobium > Bradyrhizobium shewense. The sequence goes on from NZ_FMAI01000002.1 coordinate 331,497, forward strand.
GATCGTGGCGTCCACGTCCGCCACCAAGGTCTACAGCGGTCCCCTGATGCCCGCGAGTCACGCTGTGATTCCCGAAGTGGTCGCGATCGACCGCCGCAACATGAACCTTTGGGAGGATGACGCTGTGCGCGGTGCGATCGTGGCGACGGGACGGCGGAAGCCGATCTTTTCGGGGCTGTTGACGGAAGCGTGCGTGGCCTTTCCAGTGCTCTCCGCTCGTGCGAGGCGAAGCAATCGAAATGTGCACCCGCTTGATTCGCCGGGGTAGTGGGCACGGCTAGTCGGAAAGTTGTTCGAGTAATCGGGGGAGACCCGTTGATGATGAGGGTAAGGGCGGACATCCCGGGAGCCGCTTTTGAAACGAGCATGACACATTTCGGAAATCGGCCATGAATATGCCGTTCGCGTCGGTTGGCTATAGGGGAAACCATCAATAGGTCCTCAGAGGGGATACCCGCTACTCTTGCCCAAGCGGGGCCACCGCGCTCACGCCGCCCGCGTGCCCCATAGCTTCAGCCGATTTGGTTGATATTGCTGGCTGTGGATTTGTCTCGGTCGCAACCGCGCTGCTTACGAAGCGCCCCCGCACCGTCTTCGGCGTCAGCTCGACCACCGCTGCCTTGTTGCCCGGCTGATCAACCATATGGGTCGTGACGAGCCCGGTCAGTCGCAACTCTTCCTGCGACAGTTCACGCAGATCTTCCCAGGGCGGCACGTTCAGCGATAGCGACAACAAATCACCCGCGCCACCCATGTCGAAGGTGTATTTCGCGAGACGACCGACATCGCGTTCCACGATCATCAGATCATCCGCGCTGTAGGTCGCGGCTTTGGCATCATTGGCGCGGTCACCGATCCAGATCTGATGCACCCGAACATGGGCAGTCTCGGGCACGTAACGCGTCTTGCCCGAGAGCAGCAGGAACACGCACATCGAGTCGCAATAGGCCACGGGCGCCATGTCGGAAGGAGCGCTCTGCACAGTGTTGGTCTGAACGCTCACGCCGACGGTGGTCAGCGCCCCGAGATCGCGCCAGCGCCGTCCGAGCGCGATCGCTTCATTGACCGAACCGCCGCTGGAATCCAGCACGATTGTCGCGCCGCCAAGCTGTCGACCGCGCGCGAATTCATCGAAATCCCTCGGAGTATCGGCCGTCACGATGCCGACCGCGCTGACCCAACCTCGGCAATTCGGCTGGCAAGCGATCCAGCTAAACTTCATTGGCAATTTGCGTAATTCGAGGGCGGCGCCCGCGCGCGCCGAACCACCCAGCATCGCCGCGGTGCCGAGCAACGCGATGGAAAGGGCGGCAACGCCGTGCAGCATCCAGCCTCGGGTTGCCGCCCAACCAGTGCGAGCAGAGGCTACATCGCAGCTGCGGGCGCATTCCGAGGATTCGGCCCTCGACATTGTCGCCAGATTGATCGAGAGCGAGACGGCAAACAGGAAACCCCGTATGACGAACATGTCGGAACCTTGGCCGGGCTATCGAGCCGGATTAGCCGCGTCGCAGGGGCGTATGTACACCGTCGGCGGCTGGTGCTGCTCGGGCGGCGGTACGGCTTCAGAATCAAGTAGCCAGGTCTGATGCTTGTTGCGCCATTTAAGACCGGGGCCGCGCATGTAGTGCAGCCCGGGCCGGTAACAGTCGCGCACGTCCATGATCAGATTGTGAATGACGTCGGCGACGTCGGAGGCTGACTCAGCCGCCTTGCGAGCAAAACCCGGCAACGCGGTATCAACTATGATTCTCATCGGTGAGCTCTTGCTGTCGTCTTTGCGGTTCGACAAATCGGCGCGGTTGTACCCCAACGCTAATCATAAAGAGATTGCCCACACCATTGCACAGAAGGTGCTCCATATCGTACTTCAGCTGAGAAGAGCATACCTAAGTCTAGGACATGCGCGGGCACGTCGTACCTCGACCGAGCGACATCGATCGATCAGCCGGATGGCGCTGCTGAAGTAGGATAATAAATCAAAGGTCGCGCGCCGCGTAGAGTGATGAGTGACCGATCGCGGCGGCCCCGTGGGATGTGGACTGATGCTTCATCTACGTGATCTTGGATAGGACCGGGTAACGCACGGCCTTGAATGCCCGCGCAATCAGCGACGAACAGCGATGCGGCTCGCATCGCCCGAGAAGAGCGCGACAGTTCGGCGACGCCAACGTTGCATCAGCGGACATGGGAATGGATGGCGCATGGGTCGATGTTGTTCTTGAAATCTTTGGCTTGATTGGGCGTCGTGTGGAAATAGAAGGGATCATCGCGCTCACCTTCAGGACTGCGGACTGTTCGCACGTAAGGGCGGCACGCGGCGAGCCGACGAGCGGGTAGTTCAGGCATCCTGCGCATCACTGCGAGCGCACTCCTCTCTGGCGTGCAGTGGCGTTTGGTCCGCAGCTTTCCGAGGGAGCATTCCGAATACGCGCCGGTCGCGTCAAACGGCGGCGCTTGGGACGAGCGGTGTCGACGCGTCGCGCCGATCGTACCGCACCGTCGGAGTCTGCATTGCGACGATCTCCTCAGAGATCGTCGGGTGCACGGCCATGACCGACACGAAGTCTTTCATGGTGGCTCCGCTGCCGATGGCGATGGCGAGCACCTGGATCATCTCGCTGGCCTCTTCGGCGAAGATATGGACCCTGAGGATCCGGTCCGTTGCGCAATCCACAATGACCTTCAAAAGCGCGGTCTCGCAATCGCCCGTCACGGCGGCCTTCAATGGCCGGAAGCGAACCTGGTAGACGTCGACGGCAGGGTACTGCGCCCTCGCTTCCAGCTCCGTCAGGCCAACGGAGCCGATCTCCGGGCTAGAGAAGACCGCCGTCGGCACATTGGAGTAGTCGACCTGCCACGCTTTCTTGCCGAACACGCTGTCGGCGAACGCGTGGCCCTCGCGGATCGCGACGGGGGTCAGGTTGAACTGGTTCGACACGTCACCCACGGCGTAGATGCTCGAGACATTCGTGCGGGAGCTCGCGTCGACAATGATAGCGCCGTCTGCCCCAGTCTTGACCCCGGCGCGGTCGAGCCCGAGCGAGGTCGTATTCGGCGTGCGGCCGAAGGCGAGCAGCACCTGGTCGGCCATCAGCCTTCCGCCCTGTTCAGTCGTAACGTCGATCCTTCCTGCATGGTCGCCGTCGCGGCCGTCCCTGTCCCGTCGTTCGAGGCGGCGGATGCTGTCGCTAAACATCAGCTTAATGCCACGGTTTGTGTAAGAAACCCGGCGATCGCCTGGCGCACGTCCTCGTCAAAGCCGCGCAAGACATTGCTTCCGCGGCAGACGACAGTGACGTCGCTTCCCAACGCGGCAAAGAGGGCCAGCGAAAGCCATTGCGATGTATCCGGCGCCGCCGATCACAAGCTTCCTCGGGAATGTCTTCAAGTCGAAGACGGCATCCGAGGTGATGCCGAGCTCGATGCCGTCGAAGCGAGGCAATTCGGGCCGTGGGCCTGTCGCTATCAGGATCGTGCGTGCCCGTACGCGACGGCCGCTTTTGAGGAGGCGCACCGTATGCGCGTCCTCGAGCACAGCACGAGACCTCACGACTTCGACGCCCGCACTTTCTTGACCGGCTCCATACAGCCCTTCCAGGCGTGCAATCTCGCGATCCTTAGCGGCGACCAATGACGGCCAGTCGAAATGCGGGAGCGACAGGCGCCAGCCGAATTCCGCGGCTTCGTCGAAAGTGTCGCTGAAACGGCTCGCGTAGACGAACAGCTTCTTCGGCACGCAGCCGCGGATGACGCACGTTCCTCCCAGCCGGTACTCCTCGGCGAGCATTACTCTCGCGCCATGTCCCGACGCGACGCGCGCAGCGCGGATGCCTCCTGACCCACCACCAATTTCGAACAAATCGATATCGTACTCCTTTCCGAGGAAGGCGCTGAAACCTCCGCGGTCGGTTTCGACACACCTGGGGAATCCTGAAATTTGTCTGTGTCGCTCAAGTCAGGCATTCAATCCATTCTGTAAGGGGCGTCGAAATGCTCTCATAGTCCACGCAGGCGCATTGCTGACGCCTCGCTCAACGAGCCGCTACTTCAACGTAGCAAGATAGGCAACGAGGTCCGCCCGGTCCGTCGAGTCCTTCAGCCCTGCGTAGGGCATCCTGTTTCCGGGAACCACCTTCTGTGGCGATTCCAAATACGCATCGAGGATCTTTGCATCCCAGACGATGCCGGAATTCTTGATAGCGTCGCTGTAGCGGAAGCCGGGAACCGTACCTGCTTTTCTGCCGATGATTCCTTCCAGGCCCGGCCCGACGCGATTGTCATGATCCGTTGCATGGCATGCTGCGCAAGGCTTGAAGACGGTTCTGCCGTGCTCGGCGTCCTGTGCGTACCCGGGATTCGCGGTTGCTCCGGCAAGTACGAGCACCGCGACAAACGCTCCAATCTTTCCTGCGCCTTTCATTGCGAACATCCCTTCTTAGCTCGGGTTCAGAGGTGGCGCGGCCGAGCAACGTAATCGTTGAGGTCGTTGGCGGTGGAAGGTTTTGTCGCTTTGGTCATTGGTCATCCGAGTTGCGGTCCATCTTTTGATCGCAGGGTAATCGCGTGATCATCCATCTGAGAGGCCCCTGTACGGCAGAAACGTGGGCCGCTTTATGCGGAGCAGTCTGCCTGACGCAGGTTCGCGCTCGGGCCGGCCGGAGCCGCTAGGCTCATCTACGCGAGCGCCGCTAGGGCGACGGCGAGCAGAGAGACAGCGACAGCCAGGCCGACAATCCCCGGTAATTTCATCGGTCTCCTTTGCCCGCGCGCATCACGGCGGGTCCGCGCAATAGTTTCGATCCTTCTAGAGGCGGCCGAGTGTGCTCGGCCCGCCCAGCAGATCCAAAGATCAGATACAGCGGACGAAATTAGAAATTCCATTTGGACATGCTTTCGATAGGCGTGAGATATCGTCGATATCGTCACCAAGAGCGCTGTGCGCGCGTGCGTCCGGCCCGTCTGCGATCAGCCGTCGTAGAGGTACTCAGGATGTCGGACGGTGTAGGGGACAAGAAAGAGCACTTCGCGATCACTCTATGTCCCGTCGCGTCGCAAGGCTTGGAAAAGCCATGCGTCGGTCGCGATCCGTACCCCGGCGGATAGCTCTTGCGGCACCTCGTGTGGAGCAGGGCGACGCGGCTTTTAGTACTGCGAGAGCGAGCCGTCGCCTCGGGGCAGTTCAAGCCGGCTCATTGCACGTCTCGTCCGAGCGCCCTAAGCTTTCGTATCGTCGTACCGCCCACTTTGGAGTGCTCGAGCTCAACCTGCGCTCAATTGAGCCGTTGGTGACAATCCTCTTACTCTTAGTGCATCCGAAATGCGCACGGGCCAAGAGGAGAGAACAATGCCGTACCGCTTGGAACGTCTTGGGTCTGACAAGGCTAGGCGATGCGCGGTCTGTGAGGGCAAGTTTGGTCTTGTCCGGCATTATTCGTGGCGAACGCCGCTTTGCTCCAGGAAGTGCGTCGATCGCTTCAAAGCCCGCCGCGAAAGTGACCACAACTGGTGGTTCCTAATCCCTTTCGACCACGACCGGGCGAGGGCGTCATGACGGTCCAGATATCACAACGAGGGAAGGAATATTTGAAGACAGCGCAGACTTTGCTTCGCACTGCCGAAACCATGACTGACCAAGCAATTGCGGTTCAGCTTAAGGTCCTTGCCGACCATTACCAGCGGCAAGGCGAGAAGGCTTCGCTCGACGATGCCGCCAAAGCATTGGCCCGAGCTGCCGAGCGCTGAATACGATTGGCATACATGAGCTGATGGGCAGCTTCCCTCAGCGACTATCGGGCGGACGAGATCGAACTTCGGCTGAAACCCCAGCGTCGGGCCGCGCGAATAGCACATCGCGAAAAACATCTTAAGAGGGTTGCCGCGTCTTCCAGCGCGAGTTCGCTGGGGCAAACCGATCATCTTCGTCACGAGCCACGGCGACATACCGGTGTCTGCGCAGGCAACGAAGCGGTGTGCGTCGCCCGGGCTTGCGGCGGAGGCCACGTTAGAAGGAACGCCGTTCGCGTGGTCTCGTGGCGCTGCTTTCCACCGCGCAATCGGACCGATTGGCCTAGATGTAGAGCAGACGTGCGTCCTCCCGAGCGTACTAACTCGACCGATCTGACGACCGTTGCGTTACAACCACCGACCCCGTCACCGGGTTTTTATACCCTCTCCTTTCTACCCGCGCGAAGTGTCGAAGTCGGCGTCAACGGACCTAAATGCCTTTCCGCCGACTGATCCGGTTCGGGAGCAGCGGGACAATGCATCCGCGAGTCCTATGCGCATCGGCCCAGACGGCCATCGCGACGAGGAGGCCTATCATGATCGCGATCATCGCCGTGCTCTGCAGTGTGTCTTTCCGGCAGATTGCGACGAGCAGACCGTCATCACATCGGACTTTGCCGATGTCTCGATGCAGTCCTGCCTGGGCGCACGGCAGCTCGCGATTGGATAAATCAGCATCCGACCTGGCGCCCTTGCGGCATGGCGCTGCCTGATGGCAGGCGCTGCATACATCGGCCCCGCCGAATCCTACGTGGCTCCGCGCGGCCCGGGGCCTTCCGGCCATCTCCGGGGCGATCTTGCACGGTGGCGCTGCCGAGTGCGTTTCGTTATTTGATGGGAGTGGTCAGCGCTTTATCATCGGTGTCGAGGATGAAGACAGCGAGCAGTTTCGCCGGTTCGGTCTTGCTCGCGTTGCGGCTGATCGAATGGGTCGCACCCGGCGGTTCGGACCAGCTCTCACCCGCCCGATAGATGCGCGTCTCGCCGTCATTTACCTTCGACTCGATCGCGCCCGAAATCACGTAGGCGTAGATGAAAGCCGACTTCGCGTGGGCGTGGGGCGCGGAGGCCGCGCCGGGTGCGTAATCGACTTCCACGGCGATCAGCGACTTGCCAGGGATATTGGGAATGGCCGCCTCGAAGTTCTTCGCGACGGTTTGCGCTCCGCTATCATGGGCGGAGATGGGGCTGGCCATCGAGAGGGCGAGGGCGGCGCAGTTGGCGGCGATGATGGTTCGGATCTTCATGGGCTTTCTCGCTCTGGGTGTCGGTCGGTCTTCGTTCTGGCGGTGCAGCTATGTCCCGAGAGGTTTCACACCGTACTTTTGTAGGTGCTCCTGATTTCGTCCTGACTTCGAAGAGGGTGGAGCAAAGATGTGGGCTGGAGACATCAATGGGATGATAGAAGTGGTTTCGATTCTGACAACGTGATCGACAGGATACGCCGGGCCATTCTCGCCGAACCAAGTTGGCGATCATCAAAGAGTCGCCATCGTCCGGAGGCAGTATCAACGCACGGCCCTTGAACCGATAACCGCGCCGCCGCTCCAGCCCGCTTGCGAAGCGTAGTGCCGTCTCGACTCGTGCCGCATCCAGCACCGGAAACATTTGATAACCGCTTTGCTCTTGCGTGCCCATCGAGTGGATTCCTTGGCGCCTAGCACGACCGTTGGGATCAGCTCGGAGACGGTGGGATGAATGGGCACAGCCCGGCGCGGCGCGTAGAGGGCCCAAGTGCAAGGCACCGACAATCCATATGGGAGAGGGAACCGCTCGCCTTCTCTGTTTCCTCACGGACGAACTCGGATGATCGTCTTCCCGCTGATCCGCTTGGTCGGATTGAAAGCGGCGACGGCATTGTTGAGGGACGCGATGTTGCCGATGTTTGTATGCAGTCGTCCGTCCCGCACCCGCTGGATGATCTCACATAGTTGGGCGCGATCGGACACGAGAACGAAGTCGATCGCTAGGCCGTCGGCAGGCCGCGCCTCGGTCGGCCCGGCGATGGTTACCAGCGTTCCTCCAGCTTGAATCAGGCCTGCCGACCGCTTCCCGACATCGCCGCCGATGACATCGAAAACTAGGTGGACTCGGCCGACGGATTCGAGACTGTCGTTCTCGAGATCGACGAACTCCTGCGCGCCGAACTCACGCGCCTTCTGACGGTCGGCAGCGCGACCAGTGCCGATGACGTTGGCGCCGGCCTCACGTGCGAGCTGCGTCGCCATCGAACCGACTGCGCCGGCCGCGCCGTGCACGAGGACGCTCTGCCCCGCCCGAAGGCGGCCGTGCACGAACAGTCCCTGCCACGCGGTGAGGCCCGGCATCGCCACGGCCGCACCCACCGTGAAGTCGACGTTGCCCGGAAGCGGCGCGAGGTTGCGTGCCTCCACTGCCACATACTCCGCCAAGGTGCCGCCGCGATACGAGTCCGAGAGACCGAACACCCGTTGTCCCAGCGACAGCCCCGTCGTGCCATAGCCGAGAGCGGTGACCACACCCGCCAGCTCCTGGCCGGGAATTGTCGGCGTCCGGTCACGGTCGAGGCGATCGGTCCAGGTCGAGGGCCATGTCAGCTCGCCCGAGGTGAATCCCGACGCATGAACCTGAACGATGACCTCGTTTATCGCCGCATGCGGCGCGGGCTGCTCCACCAGCTTCATCCCGGCCGTTCCCGCAGCCTGATCCGTCACAACTATCGCCTTCATGATAATTTCTCTTCGGTCATTTGTCTCTTTGCTAGATCTGTTCCGGCGATAACCTGCGCTTGCGCTCGGCGCTACACCCGGCCGCTACACCGGGCGCGGCCGAATTGCTGGTCGATTGCGGCCCATCCCCCGACGCAACCTTCTTGATCGACCCGGACGGCAAAGCCAGCGACCATTCTCATGACACTGCTCGCCGTGTTGGTGAACCGGCAGCGTTCAAGCTGTCGCAGGTGCTGTTCCCCGTCGTGTCGGTATGCATATTGCGTGCGCCGAGGACAGTGAACAGGGTTGCGACGAGGGCAAGTCCGCTGTATCCGAGCGCGATCTGCGGTAGCGAGAACGCGTTGGAAGGTTGGCCGGAGATGAGGCTGGGGAAGGCGGCGCCGCCGTAACAGATGAGGTAGATCGCGCTGAAGATCGGTGCCCGTTCGGCTGGGGTGCTGCCATGCAGCAGGCCGTGGGTGGCGGCGCTAATGGCGATTCCTTGGCCGGCTCCGGCGACGATGGTTGCGATAATGAACAAAACCAGTGTGCTGGCGGCGATCGCCGTGCTGAGGCCGATCATTCCGGCCAGGAAGGTGATCATACCGACGCGTTGGGCTACCGCGGATGTGAAGCGGCTGCCGATGGGAGCGCCGAGAACGCTGAGGGTCATATAGGCCGCGAACACCGCTCCGAGTATGAGCGGGCTGCTGGTGTGGAGTTGATCTTCGACTAACGCGGGCACGAATGCTTGGTAGAAGCCCGCGCTTGCCCATGTGGCCAGGAACACCGCCGCCGCGACAGGAAGCAGATGCCTGACCCGGGCGGGTACGCTGACACGGGGTAACAGGGATCGCCAAGCGCCTGGCGTCGGAGTTGCTGTTTCCGGGCTGATGGCAATGAGTGCTGCAGACAATAGTAGGAAGCCGACGCAAACCAGGTAGATGAGATCGCGTGGCCAGGGACCGAACTGGACCAGGGCGCCAGAGGCGATGGCGCCGACAGTCAGGCCGAGCATCGGTCCCTGGCTAGAGGCGACGGACGCCAACCATTCTGGTCTGCTGGGTGCGGCGTCGACGATGTAGGAGGTCAGGCTGCAGCTGGCCAACCCGGTACCGACGCCCACGAGGAGCCGACCGGCCAGCAGGGTGTGGATGTCGTGCACATTCAGCAACAGCAGACAGGCCAGCAGTAGCATGCTGAGGCTCGTGATCGCAGTGAGCCGGCGGCCCAGATGATTGGACAATCGTCCCAGCACCAACAGTGCGGCGATGGTGCCGATGGCGTAGGCAACGACGGCCATCGAGATGCCGGCGTTAGTGAACCCGTCCTCCGCCCGGTACACGTTGTAAAGGGGAATCGGAGCGGCGGCCGCGGCAAACGAGACCACTAGGGAGACTACTGCAGACAAGAATGCCAGCCGGAGCGTTCCGCCCCGATGAGCCTGGTTGATCACTGGTGCCACGTTCTGCATCGGGCCGCTCATCCGGCGTCTCCGAGAGAATTCGGGCGCACAGGCCCAAAATCTCCGACTAGGTAGTTTCACCAAGGGGCTTTCATCGTCGACGCCAGGCCGAAGAGCGGCTCCATGGCTGAGAGCTGCCGTGCCGCGCATATGTCAGGCGGACTTTCAAACTAGTGTCCCTTGATTATTGTCGATCCAGTAACGCCATCGTCCATCTGCGCCGCGCGCACGATATCGCTCGCCGGGCCCCAAGGTGCACCTCTTGCCGTCGTGACCTGTGCCATCAATTGACCAGTCCAGCACGATCCGGGCGATATCGCCGGCAACGACACATGTCGCGCCTTCGTCTTCGGCGGTAGACCGAGCCTGAGATCGCGCTCGAGTCGGGCGGCAATTTCGGTGTGATCAGTGATGGTTCGCCGGTCATTCGCGATGAATACGGCCTCTGGGTGGTACAAGGCCATTGTCGCGCTGACCTTACCGGAATGAAATTGCTCAAGCAGCGGCGCGACAATGCCTTCGGGTTCAGTAGAGAGCGGATAGGAGTCTGACATCAGGGGCCTCCTGCTCGTGTTGGCTGAAACGGTCGCCCTGGACGTTATTCGATGAAATTTGCGACAGCGGTTGTCATTGGTCGCAGCGCGGGACGAAAGTTTCCAATATCCGGTACGAATAGTTTTCATAACTGCGGGGAATTGTGCTGCGACAGTCCTCACTTCCATTCATAAACAAGGCAAGTTGCGCAGGTCGCGACGGCATCACGCCGCGCGGCGAGCGGCAATAATGATCGTCTATCGAATCGATGGTGAATGGTAATTTCATTTCGGCGCTTGCGCTTGCGGTCCAGCGACTGGTGGAAAAGAGCCCACGCGTCGCACACATCACCGGGCTGTTGGTCCACTTTCAGCGACCGCTCGATAAAGCGATCGACATCGATGGCGACGAGGTTCAAGCCTATGCCGATCGCATCGTGATCCGCCAGGATGGACGCATCGTTGCCGAGCACTCACGATCCTTTAATGCGATATCGTCTACGACCCATGCATTATGTGCCGGTGCTCGCCCGCAAACCAGGCGCCTTGCGCAACGGTGCTCCCTTCAAGGACTGGGTGCTGCCGGCCGCGATCGAGCGGATTCGGCGCAAGCTCGCCAGCACCGATGACGGCAATCGGCAGATAGCCGATATCCTCAACGCGGTGCTGACCGACGGTCTGCCCGCGGTGGAAGCGGCTTTTCCGGAATGTAAAGAGCGATTGAGTTGCCGAAGAACTGCAGCGTACGTTGGCGTGCAATTAGGACAGATCGTTCGAAAGGTTTGGGTCGGACGGACCGGCGAAGACGCAGTTGTGGGCGTGGCACGCGAAGACGCAGTTGTGGGCGTGGCACGTAAACTGGGACAACGCTCAATCAGCAGGCTGCGATGCCCTCAGGAAAATGTATACGTTCTTCTGACGGGTGATTGGACGCCTGTTCAGGGTGCTACGAAACAATTCGATGACTTCGGTCAAACGACGTTCGACCGTGATAAAGTGCTCGAGACGTTCAATCTCCCGAGTTCTTATGTCCCAAGTCGACTGGCTAAGCCATCTCCTGCAAATCGTCACCATAACCGGCCAGCTTGAGGTCCGCTGTGCCTACGGTGCTCCGTGGCGTGTTGTCTGGAGCCAAGCCGCGGCAAACGAAATCCCGTACCACGTGATCGTCAAGGGCCGCGCCATTATCGAGGATCCAGAGACGCGAACGGCACGAGAGCTGGTGGGTGGAGACGTCGTCTTGCTGCCTCACGGTGCGGCGCATGTGCTGCACGATGGTAGCGGGCAAACGCCTATCCATACCCGGCAATACCGGGGATCTGCGGGATGGACGCTGAGCGAGAACGATGGCGACGGCGAGCAACTCGATCTGTTGTGTGGTCGATTTTTTATTGCGCCACCACATGACCGGCTGATCCGCAGCTATATGCCCGCCAATCTTGTGACACGGGCCATGAACGGGCATGGAGAAGATGAAATAGGCTCTGCCTCCAACCAGCTGGCCAGCCTGGTAAGGCTGATGCGAATGGAGTCCTCCGGTGACAAAGCGGGAGGACGAGCCATTCTCAACGCACTGTCGTCCGCCCTGTTCACCTTGGTATTGCGCGCGGCAAGCGCAAGCGATAGCGCGCCCGCAGGCTTGTTGGCTCTGGCTGGTCATCCGCGACTTGCTCCAGCAATTGCGGCGATGTTCGCCGAGCCGACGCGGTCCTGGAAACTCCCTGATCTGGCGGATTTGTGTGGGATGTCGCGCGCTACGTTCATGAGGCACTTCCAGGACAGGTTGGGTCGCTCCGCCCTCGACCTGTTGACCGATCTGCGCATGAGCCTGGCAGCCAACGAATTGAGAAAGCCGGCGATCAGCACCGAGGCTGTGGCTGAGACGGTCGGGTACCAATCCGTGTCTGCATTCCGGCGGGTGTTTGCCGAAAGGATGGGGATGACGCCAGGGGAATGGCGCCGACTGGCTTACAACGGCGAGCAAGCGGGCGAGGCCCAAGACCTATGAATGTCGAATTGATCCTTTCGAGCATCATATTGAGCTGATCCGGTCTCGAAGTTTGCGCCGCTAGCCGTAACTTGGCTCCGTAATCACTTGATGAAGGAGCCACCCAATGAATTGCCTACCCACAGTCACCGCCGATCCTGCAGTCGGTGTCATCGCGGGCACCTGCACACAGGCCGAAAAGAGCGGAGAAGCTCTCGCCGCCCAATCCTCCCATCTAACCGCGCGTCCGGGTCCGACGAACGCCGTCATCGAAACTATTCTGAGCCGCAGTGCCGCCAAGTATTACGACCCCACCGCCGTCCTGAGCGACGACCAGATTCGGCACCTGGTGCGGATCGGCACTTCGGCGCCGACATCCTTCCACCTGCAGAACTGGCGCTTTATCGCCATCCGTACACCTGAGGCCAAGGCCCGGTTGCGTCCAATCGCCTGGAACCAGCCCGCGATCACGGACGCCGCCGTTACCTTCATCATCATCGGCCAACTCGCCGATGCCAGCACCGTGCCCGAGCGACTGGCACCGGTGGTGGAAGCCGGCATCATGCCAGCGCACCTGGTGCCGGACTGGGAACTCCCGGCACGGGGGCTTTACGACGACCAGCCGCAACGCCAGCGCGACGAGGCGGTGCGCACTGCGACCTTTGGGGCTGCGGCGATGATCTATACGGCCCGGTCGCTGGCGTGGGGCTCGACACCGATGATCGGTTTCGACGCCGAAGCCGTCCATCGCGAGTTCGGCCTGGCCGACGACGAGATCCCGGTGATGCTGCTGACGGTCGGGCCGGAGCGCGCTGGCAACTGGCCGCAGAAGCCGCGCATGCCGGTGGCCGATGTGCTGGACTTCGCATAATTCCAAATCAATTCAGTAGTTTATGGAGATTACGATGGTACGAACTGCTGCTCTGAAGCCGGAACACGTGCCGGCCGAATCGAAACCGACCCTCGATGCGTTCACCAAGAACATCGGGTTCACCCCGAATATGATGGCGGCCTTCGCGCAGAGTCCGATCGCGTTCAATTCGTGGGCCACCCTGCTCGGATCCCTCAGCAAAGCGCTCGACGTGAAGACACGAGACAGTATCGGCCTTGCGGTGTCCGAAGTGAACGGTTGCAACTACTGTCTGACGGTTCACAGCTTCACGGCCGAGCATATGGCCAAGCTGCCGGCAGATGACATCATCCTCGCTCGAAAGGGTCATGCCATGGACCCGAAGCGGGACGCCGCTGTCCAGTTTGCACGCAAAGTCATCGAGACGCGCGGGCACGTCGGCGACGCTGATCTGAAATCCGTCCGCGATGCCGGCTACACCGACGCGAACATCATCGAGATCGTCGCATTGGTGGCCATGTACTCGCTGACGAATTTCTTCAACAACGTCTTCGATCACGACAAGGACTTTCCGGCCGTCGCGCCGGCCGGCTCGATCTGAGCTCGGTCCCGTCGCAACCTCACGAAACAATTGGGATCGATCGCATGAACATCCTCCATATCGATTGCAGCCCGCGTCAGGAGTCGCATAGCCGCCAGCTTTCGGCAGCGATCGTCGAAATGCTTCTCAAGGTTGCGCCCGGGGCAAGCATCCGCCGGCGTGATTTGGAGACCGACCCCTTGCCTCACGCCGTGGCAGATTATGCGGTCGCGCTATCGACACCGGCGGCGATCGATCTGACGGTCATGGGGGAGCGTCGTCGCGCCAGGAAATCCTCATGGGCACACAGGACGATCGTGGTGACCCCGCATCATAATCTACCGGCTCCAGCCGCTCTATGAACACGAGGTATTTGATAATGTTACGTGCAGATACGAGAGTAATAGCCGCCGATGGCGCAACGCTTCCCCAGATCGGCGACAAGATCACCGACAAATCAGCGCCGCCCGATGATGGTGCCGTGCGCGAATGGATCGGGCCAGAGGTGTCCGGGCATTGGGCCGAACTGCGGAACTGGATCGGCGAATTCTACCCTGGCGTTTTCGCGCCCGACTGGCTCTACGGTGGCAAGAACCGCGGTTGGTCCTTGCGCTACAAGAAGACCAGGGCCTTCGTCACCCTGGTGCCGGAATACGAGCGGTTTTCGACTTTGGTGGTCATGGGTGGCGCGGAGCGGGAGAAGTTTGAGGAGCGGCGCTACGTCTGGCGCCCGCAATTGGTCAAACTCTACGATGATGCGAAGACATATACAGACGGAAAGTGGCTGACAGTTGCCATCTCGTCGGCGGATGATCTGCATGATGTGATGGAGCTTCTCACGTTGAAGCGCCCGCCATTGCCGCACAGCAATTCGACATCGAGGTCGCCGCGGAAGACGTCGAGCCGATAACGAGTGCGTGAAAGATCGAAAAGACCTTCAACGCCTGCAGTTTTAGCCCGAACCAACAAATCTCCGAGGAGACAATTCCATGAAAGCAATCGTTGTAACAGACCAGAACGCGGGTCCGGCCGGGATGAAGCTGATGGAGCGCCCCGAGCCCGCAGGCCGCGATAAACGACCTCGTCGTTGAGTTACATGCGGCGGGCTTCGTAAAACACCGAACTGGAGTGGCCCTCGACCTGGGCCGATTGAGCCTTCCATGACCGGACGCCATCGATTCTCGGCCACGAACTGGCTGGTGTCGTTACCGCTCTTGGCTACGGCACTACAGAGCTGTCAATCGGGCAGAGGGTGTTTGGCCTGTCGGATTGGCATCGTGACGGCACGCTCGCCGAGTACGTCGCCATGGAAGCACGAAACCTCGCGCCGTTGCCAGGCCATGTCGATTTCACGGTGCGCGCGAGCCTGCCGATCTCGGGCCTGACCCATGGCAGGGTCTGTTCCAGCGCGGCCGACTCCAAGCGGGGCAGAGCGTACTTGCGCATGGCGCGGCTGGCGCGGTCGGCTCGATCGTGACGCAGCTTGCACGGGAGGCAGGAGCCTATGTCATTGGCACTGGACGAGCCGCCGATCGTCAGAAGGCGCTCGACTTCGGAGAAAATGAATTCATCGACATCGAGAACGACGTTTGGAAGACGTCGGTGGCATCGATCTGGTGTTCGACGTGATCGGCGGCGATATCCAGAAGCGGTCCGCAGCGCTGGTCCGGGCTAGGGGGCACGCTGATAACCGTTGTCGGGCCAACGGATATTCGCCCCGCCGAGGAGCTGACAATCGACTTCGTCGTCGAGGTTGATCGGGCCCAGCTCAGTGAGATCATCCAGCGGGTGCGAGACGGACGACTGCGGACGGACATCGGCGAGATTTCGTCCTTCAAAGAGGCCGTCGGTACCCTCAACTCGACCGCGCGACGCGCGGGAGTCATTAGCGTTCGCCCGTGAGGACGTAGGAGACGCGAGAGTTCGGAGCCCTCATACCCGTAACGCATCGTCCCGGCAGACGCCTACGCGCTGCTTGAATGGCAGCTTCATGCCGGGAGCGCGTAGACGCCACTAAGATGTTGCGCGAGCAGGCTCGCGTGCGGCGTGAGCGCAGAGAAATCACGAGCGCAAAGATAAAGTTTCCTAAGCGCCCAAGGTTCTTGCAGCGCCCCAACACGGGTCCGCTAAAGCGGGCGTCCTTAATGCTCATTCGCTCCAGCTCAGCAAAAGACTGATAGAGATTTAGACGATGTGGTGCGGGCGTGGAGCAGTCCGGGCACGCGTTACACTCCAGTGGCACATGAGCGGAACACTCGGCGCAAGCTGTGCTGCTTGCTAGATCGATTTGGAAATCACTCAAAGTGGTCATCTACCGTGTCACCCGAACATCGCCGTAGTCTTCCGCCATCGGCCGCTCACCGTCAAAGTCAGTATGAGCGAGTAGGGCGCCGATGCCAACAACACCATGCCGCCAATCCAGACGAGGCAGGTTGCGTCAGATAGAGGCCGACGTCCCAACTCCTATACTGCCGATGAGCCCGAATAGCGTGCCGGCATTGAAGAGCAACCCGACGACGCCCCAAAGCCAAAAAAGAACGGCAAGGAAGCCCTTTGAGATGCCATGGTGACTTCTGAGTCGGAATGTGCGTTCCCAACTCTCTTTCCGTTTAAATAGCCCCATTTAAATCCCCAAGCCCGTTGCAACTCTAAGGCACGGGAAGGGAGCGGGCAATCCAATTTGGGCATGGACTTTAGGCGAGCCCTTTCGGCCTTGAATCAGCCAACGCTGGCGGCGGTGAGTGTGGCGTCGCTGTCCCTGTCATTTTTGACAGGTTCGGCCCGTCCCGAGACGGCGCATGATGGCCTAAATAGACGAGGGCCATGCTGTGCAGCGCAACTATTTTCCGATCATTCACAATGGGCAATTATAGGCGGACGATGCGGGGAGATGTTTGGTTCGGCCGATCTTGCGGGACAGTATGGCGCCCGTGTCGCACGCGATATCGGCAGCGATCCGGAGTATGATTTCGTTAGTGGCACCGTTGTAGTGGTTGTCGACGGCGCTGGCGCAGAGATAGCGCGGTACGAGGTTGTTAGTGTGTGATCTCACCGCGTCTTGGGCAGGGCGGCGCATTTGACTTTGGGCTTGGTGCGCAGAGGGGACGCCGTAGTGTTACGGCCGTCAATTGTGAACCAGTTCACAAACGCGCTGCGCGGTCGCTGATATACTGAAGCCGCTGGAGGATTTCAGGGGCCAGCAACAGGGCGCCGCAGGGACATCGTATTTCGAGCCCCGCGGCGTAGTTTTCGAGGTTTAGCTTCGGTATTGGCGAACTCCCCCAATGTGCGAATCTGGACCGACCCCGGTTTTCACGGCGACAAAACAATCTTGACCGCCTCAAGGATCAGGCTCGCCGAGGGCTAGATCACGGCCAATCGCTGTTGCGTTCAAAACAAAACATTCCGATCAGGATGAAAAGGCCGATCTCGACCAAGGAGTTCATGGCCATGAGTGCGACCGTGAGAAACACATCATCCGCCGGTAGAGGAGTCATCGTGCGCCGCTTGCTTGGTGCGATCTCGGAAAGTGTTTGGAGGAGACATCTTTGCTTTCGCGCCTCTTCCAGTTCGACCGCGATAGCCGTGTAGCGCGCGAGCAGCCTTGAAAACACGTTGCGCTGGAGCTGATTCTTTGCGGCCTTGAGGCGCAGTTCGTGTTGGCCCGCGTTTGACACGCCGATCAAGCGGGGAGGCGCATGACCTCGTCCTCCCTCGGGTTCGTTCTCATCAAGCCAGTTCCTGGCAGCATCTTTGGTCGCGAAGATCCTGAGATGCTAGACGTCACTCACCGGTTTGGCGGTATTCACGTACACGAAGACGGTCATCGGTCTGTCTTGAGCTTGCGCGGCCCCAGTGCGGAAAGACGGCCCCGGCTTCAGGGGGGCTTTTTGGGTAGGCCGGGGCCGCTCCGCCAGCTCGGGCGGCGAGCCAGCGACCTTTAACTCTGGCCTGAATTCCATGTTCCTATTCCAGGAGAACCGCTGCATAATTTTCCTCGTTTCAGCTTGCCGTTTTTCCGATGAGGTTTTTGCCATGTCGAACAGCGTGGAAGATCTGCAAATGCTGCGTCTGATCAAAGCTTTTCAGAAAATATCCGATCAGGACGCGCGGCGCATGGTGGTGCAGTACGTGGAGGAGCAGCTCGACAAGTTGGAGGCGAAGTCGCGGCAAAAGCGTGGGCCACCGGAGCACTAGCGCGCGCCAGCAGATCCTCGCCGTCGGCATCAGATTTCATGCTCCTTCAGCCCGCCGCGCGCGATAGGGTATTGAGCCCGGAGCGGCCGCAAGGTCGCTGACAACTGCAGGATTTGCTCAGGCCGGCCATCCGGCGTTAAGCTTGCCTCACTGCACTGCCGATTTCAGTGTGGGTAGCGTCGTGTGGAGTGCGATCGAATTGATTGTGGACGGCTACGCGAGGCTGAAGGACCGCCAGTCGCTCGAGGATCTGAGGATGTACCGTCAGCGGTTGGCCGTGGACCGGAAGGCCAGGACAGGCTTCGATTGCCGGTCGTCGATTGCGCAGGTGGAGCAGGATATTGCGGCTATCGAGGGGGCGCTGCAGACGCTTTCGGGTCCGGTCGGCGGGTAGTAGGGCGTAGAGCGGACCTCTGAGAGCGGCGCCATGTCAACGCGTCGGCAGCCGGTCCACCATGCTTGCCAGGACCTTCGGTGGTAGCCCGATGCCCGAGAGCTTCCATGTCGTTCCTTCAAAGTGCATGCTGACGGTGCCCGCGTCCTGACCCGCACCAAGCCGCAACGCGAACTCGACGGGCTTCACCAGCGTGATCCGCCCGGCGAAAACGAAGATGTTCGAAATATCGAGCTCGGCTAATGACGACATCGTTCCAAAAGTGATGTTCTCTGTTGCGTTGCGAACGGTGCCGCTTTTCAGAAGGACCGACAGGTTTTCCGGGGTCATGAACTTGATCGCGAGATCATCGGCGATAGCTGCACCGAACGCGTTGATCGCCATTCGCTCAAATGGGCGCACCAGCCTCTTTTGACCGAGCCGATCAAGGTAGGCCGACATAACCTGGTCGACGAGGGAGTGGCGGACCCGCGGCAAATCGGTCTTGGCCATCACCTGGCCGGCGTCTCCGCTTCGGACGGCCGAAACGAGACCCAACAGGGAAACGAAGGCCGAGCCAGCATAGACCACAACGCAGACCATGGCGGCCGCAAATATGCCGACGAGCCATTTCATGGACCGGCAATCAAGGCTTCGGGGCTTTGTTCCAAGCGCCTTGTGCCGGGCGATCGGAAGGCCTCCCGGTGAGGGGCCGCCTTCCATCAATAGGACTGACGCGCCGAGCACACAGGAAGCGCGACCGGCAGCGGCTGATGACGCACCGCCGACGGCTGAGGCGTTAGATCGACGAAGGGCGCAGGTGTTCGGTCCCGCGCTCGTCCTATTCAGTCGCGGTGCCGAATTTTGACAACGCGCGTTCGGGCAGATGGCTTGCTCGCTAGTCTAGGGCGGCCGTTTTTTGCGTCATAACTTCGTCAGCCACGTGATGACACGTCGTTAGGACAAATGCTGCTCTGCTGCATTGCCATTCACTACCGAGGGCAGCACTTGAGACTGGCTCGTGCGCGGCCAATCCGAACAGCGCGGCCGCGCCGATCAGAAAATTTACGATAACGAGCTTGCGTGCCTTGCGAGTCCATGTTGGGCTGGTCATAGAGGATCGTTCCCGTTTTGGGACATGCGCTGTAATTAAGTAGGGTGGGCGTCGTTTGTTTCAGGCCGACTTCGCGGCCTAGCGAAAATGATTTCGTGGAGGGCCATAACGAGGGACGGCCACGAAACCCTGATTTGCTCATGCTGAGGATCGATTCGGAAGCACCTCGGTTAGCCCACACCAACTGGTTGCGTTCCAGTCGCGCTATGGCCGCAACGGCACGTGAGGGCCATCGAAACACCGGACCAGCGCGCTCCTGATCTCTGACGGTATTTGAACATACGCCCAACCAAGGCCGTAACGGCAATCTTGACCACGCCGGCAGCGCTGATCAGTCGATTGACTCCGATAGGTGGCGAAATCGCCGAGAGCGAGAACGGCTCAAATTTTTTTGTGAATTCAAGACCAAAAATTCGCGGCGGGTATACCGTCGGCAATTGTCGGTCAGATTTAGAAATTTGTGCTTACAAATCAACGACGCAACGTCGTTCGAAATGATTGAGTGGGAGTAGGGCGGCCGGCGGCCGCTGCGCGGATTGGCGCGGGTTTTCGTATGGCTCTTCTCACTCCGTCCTGTCCTGGTGTTTGACCGGCGTCGTTCGCGTCGACTTAACCCGACCTTAGTGGCCCCTTCCAGTCCAGTGTTGTCGGTGGAGTATTGCGGCGTACTACAGCGTGCAAAGCGGCGCGACCTGGACCTGCCGAGGATCGGTCGCTCGCCTCTTGAATGAACTAATGACCGCAAACCGCGGCGTCCAGGATTCGCGTGGCTCCCCGTTACGTTTCAATGACTTTTTGTCACGCGTCAAACCCGTCCGTTGACCGGCAGTAGCGCGCCGGTGACGGCACTGGCGGCGTCGCTTGCCAGGAAAAGGATAACATCGGCGAGTTCCTCCGGCGCGACCCATTTGGCGGGATCGGCCTTCGGCATGCTGGCGCGGTTTGCCGCGGTATCGATGATCGAGGGCAGCACTGCGTTCACTGTGATCTTGCCTTTCAATTCGGCAGCGAGTGACTCTGTCAGCTTGTGCACGCCGGCCTTCGACGCCGCATAAGGACCCATGCCGGAGCCCGCCTGCAGTGCGCTCATCGCGCCGATATTGACGATGCGGGCTGCGTGCGAATTGAGAAGATGCGGGATCGCGGCGCGGGTAGCGTTCAGCGCCGTCTCGACATTGAGAGCGTACATGCGCTGCCAGGCTTTGGGATCGCCGTCGGCAATGGTCTCGAAGGTAAACCCGCCGGCAATATTGATCAGCGCATCGATTGCGCCGAAATGCGCCGCCGCGGCATCGACCGCCTTTTTCGCCTGGGCGGCGTCGGTCAAGTCAACGCCGCCGAGTTCGATCCGCCCGGCGGTTGCCGCGAACTGCGGCGCCGCATGATCGATGCCCGCGACGCGCGCGCCCCGCGAATGTGCTTCCTCGGCGACCACCTTGCCAAGCGCGCCCAGCGCGCCGGTGATAACAACGACTTTACCCTTCATGATGGTCTCCGCGCGAATGAGAATGAAGCCGGGCCGCAGCCAATTGGTTAGGAGGAACAAGTGCGCACATCACGTCTTCCACTTGATCATCGTCCGCAAGATGCTTATTGGGCGGCCGGAGTAGGGCGGCTGAAATAGCATTTGGATCGGCGAGAGAGGGCCTTGGTAGAAGACCGGGCGCAATTTTGAAAAGGTGTTGAACCCCTCGCGCGCGTGGTAATGGCCCATGCCGCTCGCCCCGACCCCACCGAATGGCAGGTCGTGCTGGCCGACGTGCAGCAGAGCTTCATTGACCGATACGCCACCCGACATGACCCGCGAGATGTAGAAGTCGCGCAGCTCGGCATTGTGAGTGAATGGATAGATTGCCAACGGGCGGTCGTGACTATTGATATAATCGGCGACCTCCTGCCGATCTGCATAGGTCTTGATCGGCAAGATCGGACCAAAGATCTCGCGCTGCATGACAATCATGTCTTCGGTCGGATTTAACACGAGATGCGGCGCAAATTTGCGACGCTTCGCGTCTGGCTCCTGCTGTTCCGCAAGATTTATCAGGACTGCGCCCTTTGTGCGGGCATCCTCCAGCGTCGCCTGCAGCCGCGCGAAAGACCGTTCATCGATGATCGACGTGTAGTCCTGGCCGTTGATATCAGGGAAGCGGTCGGCAAACAGTCGACGGCAATGGCGGACGAACT
This sequence comes from Bradyrhizobium shewense, assembly GCF_900094605.1. GTDB lineage: Bacteria > Pseudomonadota > Alphaproteobacteria > Rhizobiales > Xanthobacteraceae > Bradyrhizobium > Bradyrhizobium shewense. The sequence continues at coordinate 353,257 of NZ_FMAI01000002.1, forward strand.
CGTCCTCACTTCCCTTGGGCAGAAACATGTAGTCGACATTCGTACAGATCTGACCGGCATTGAACATCTTCACCCAGAGAATGCGCTCCGCCGCTGTTTTGACCGGGAAGTCAGGCCCAACAATCGCAGGTGCCTTGCCGCCCAGTTCAAGCGTGACAGGGGTGAGGTTGCGGGCCGCGTTGGCCATGACCGAGCGACCGGTAGCACCGGATCCCGTGAACAGTAGATGGTCGAAGGGCAATGATGAGAATCCCGGTCCTCGTCCGCCGCCATCCTCGAAAAAGGCAAGCTTCTCGATCGGAAAATACTTCGGCGAAACGCGCATCAGAACCTGGGCGAGCGCCTTTGAGTTTTCCGACATCTTGACCATCGCCCGATTGCCGGCCGCCAGAATCGCTGCGAGCGGACAGAAGCTGAGATTGAGCGGAAAATTCCAGGGAACGATGACCCCGACGACGCCGAGCGGCTGCGGGATGACACGATTGCGCGCGAGCGGATAGGTCATGAAATCGACGTGTCTGCGCTGCGGCTTCATCCACTTCTTCAAATTTTTGGCGGCATCGGCGATCGTTTCGAGGACGACGAAGTATTCGGCGAACAGGGTCTCGAATTCAGACCGGTTGCCGTAGTCGGCGTTGATCGCCGCGACCAACTCGTCCTTGTTGTCCTTCAGGAGCTGAGCGAGCGCTTTCAAATCGGCCTTGCGCTGAGCGTAGGACGGCTCCGGCGCCGCCAGATAGGCCGCACGCTGCTTGTCAAAGCAGGACTGAAATTCAGTGGCAATGGCGATCGAGCGGAAATTGACAGGCACGTTCATGATGTATCAACTCCAGGTTAGTGCACGCTTGCGTCCGCATGAACGGAGCGGGGTCTTTCATCCATGATCCGCTTGATGGCGTGAGTGCAGCGGCCGCACTGGGCGCTGCATCCGAGGCAGGCATACACCTCGCTCATACGAGGCCGTCGCTCCTCTTTTGCGACCACTGACCGCACCTGATGGTCGCTGAACACGTTGCAAGAACAGACAATCATCGCCTTCTCCCAACCAATACCAACGCGGCGCTCCACCCAGCCGCAAGCATGATAGTTTCCATTCGGGTCACCTCGGCGTAGTCAAGAGGCCGCTCGCGGGCCAGATGTGTCGCATTTCGGCTCCTTCCGAGGCACCGCGAACGCCTGCTGCAGTGCCTCGAATGCGCTACCCACGGGGGCAAGTCGAACCTGGCTCGGTCGTTCAGGCTGCCTCCCGTTTAGCTTCGGTCTTTAGGTCGGCTTCGGTGAAGCCATAGCCGCCGGGGCGCAGCGCCGAATGCTCGCGCTTGGAATGGACCAGCGGGTAGAACATCTGCGTCGTCCAGCGCTCCGGGCCAAACAGGATGTCGTCCTGCAGGCCGACCTTGGCCGGATATTTGCGCGTGATATGCGCGGTGCCGAACAGCACGTCCCAGAAGAACAGCAGGTTGCCGAAGTTGCCCTTGTAGTGGCCGATGCCATCTTCGTTGGTGAGAGCGTGGTGCGCCTGGTGCGTGGCCGGCGTGGAGATGGTGCGCTCCAGCACCCACATCAGCGGATGCAGCGCGCGGATGCGGTACAACGGCGCGTCCCACGCCCAGGCGCAGTGCGCGCCCAGGATGACCGCCAGCTTGATCACCAGGTACGCCGCATAGACCGGACCGAAACCGAGATACACCGCCACGCCGCCGATCCACAGGCCCGGCATCATCAGGTAGTAGAAGAAGTTGTTGCGGTAGGTAATGCGCACGCTCATGTAGGCCGCGCTGTGATGCGCGCGGTGCAGCGGCCATAACAGCGGCGAGTGCGAGGCGCGGTGCCAGAGATACTGCGTGAGGTCATCGCCGATCAGCAGCAGGCCGGCCATGGCCCACCACGGCAAATTGGCCCAGGCGTTGTGCTGAGCGGGGATGAGCCAGTTGCACAGCGCGTTGCTGCCCAGGAGTGCGATCGGCTGGGTGATGGCGATCAGGCTGACGAACATCAGCACTTCCAGCCAGGTGTCGTTGGCTGTCGCGTGGTCTCGTACGGTGGTCTGATACCGCCGAGTGATAAACTCCATGGCGGCAAAGCCCAGAATGCAGGCGCCGATTAGCAGGTATTGCAGTTGCGAGCTCATGTGGGTGTCTCCTCTCGCTCACGTGTTTTTATCGTGAGACGATTTTTAGGAGTGCAATCAACATGCGTCCAATGCATAGTTCTCATCGTCTTGATGCATGGAGCGCAACACATGGATTTGCACCGTCTGAGCCACGTCGTCGCCCTTGCCGACACCCTGCACTTCGCCCGCGCCGCCGAAGCCGTCCACCGAAGCCAGCCGGCCTTCAGCCGCAGTATCCAGGCGATCGAGAGCGACCTGGGTATTCGCCTGTTCGACCGCGACGTTGGTGATGTCCGCCCCACCCCGGCGGGCGAATTCGTCATCGAGCGGGCGCGCAAGCTGCTGTTCGAGGCACGTTGCCTGCAGCGCGACGTGGATCTTTACCGCGACAGCCAGCTCGGCGACGTGGCCTTCGGTGTCGGGCCGCTGTTGACGGCCACCCTGATGCCACGCGCGCTCGTGGCGCTGCGCCGCCAGCACCCGCAGGTGGCGCTGCGCATGGAGGTCGGCAACTCGGTGCAATTGCTGGAGAGCCTGCGTACCGAGAACATCGAGTTCTTTGCCGCCGATGTGAGCGACATGCCCAGGGAGGCCGCGCTGGACATCCAGCTGATCGGCGGGCAACCGGGCAACCTGTATGTGCGGGCAGGCCATCCGCTGGCTGGGCGTGAGCATACGCCGCAGGAAGTCTGGGCGTACGGTCTTGCGGCACCTACGCTGCTGAGCCGCGCAGCGGTTGAACTGGCCGCCCTGCTGGGTCTGCCTGAGGGCCAGCAGGCCACCATTGCGCTCGAGTGCGACAATTACGGCTTGCTCAAGACCGTCGCGCTCACCACGGATACCGTTCTGGCTGCGACGGACGCGGCGGTATGGGAGGAGCTGGAATCCGGGGCGCTCGTTCGGCTTGTCGTGCAGGGCTGGCTGTCGCCGCCGTCGAGCACGGGCATCGTGCGTTTACGAGGGAGAACCTCGTCGCCGGCAGCCAAGGCAGCCATTGCAGCGATTGTGCGGGCCGCCGGCGAGATCAACGTGTAGACGCCTTTTATCACCCGACGCATGGTCCGGTGCGGAATACCGCCCCCTTGAAGCGGTCAAATAAGCAACGGTGCTCGGAGCCCGGCAAACTTCCGGTTTGGGTCTTGGTCGTGTCAAAACGGCGGGACGGCAGCGTCTGCGCAAAGCGGACATGTATGTCGGCGACAGAGTCGAGTGAACGGTGCGAGCGATCATCGTACAAACTGAACCCGCGCTTTCCTGATCGTTGAGGGTACTGGAAGCTATGCAGTGCGAGTACGAGCCGTAGCCGTCCCGGCTAGGCACTTGCGGCCACTCAGGCGATTGATTCCGATACTTGCCGAAGTCGCCATTCTTCGGACCAGAACGAATTTTCCCGGAATTCAGCATCAAAAGTTAGAGCGGGCATACCGTCGGGATCTGTCTGCCAGCCTTGAAAGTTTGTGCTTGCAAATCAACGCCGTAATGTCGTCCTAAATGAGTGAGTGGGAGTAGTGGTGCAGGTCACTGTCGGGTAGTCCAGCGTAGTCTTGGGTGTGTCTCTCGCATTCCAGTTGCTCTGACCAGAATGCTTGGATTGGGTTAGCCCAACGGAGATCGGCTTTCCACGGCCATCTAAAGAACAGAGTGCGGCAGCGCAGTTAAGCGTGCACAAGGGACAGTATCGTTCGACGGGTGCGGAACACGACCAAAAAAATGTGCGCGCCGCACATCATTGTCCGGCGCGAACACAAAGTTCCCTTGGCATTAGGCTATCGTCTTTAAATAGAGGCTCGGATCGAAATATTTGCTCGCCGGCGTGAAGTCCTTGATGCCCGCATTAGCCATGAAAAAGTCTGTCGACTGCTGCAGCCAATTGGTGACGGTCCCGTCCGAGTACATGCGCTTCCAGTCCTTGGACGTGAACATCTTCTGGGCCTTGAAGGATTCGTTGATGTCGGACAGCGGCGTCTGGCTGTAATGACCCTTCTGCAGCTTCTCCATCGCCTCGTTGCTGTTGGCGACGATGTAGTCGTTGGCATCGGCCCAGCCGCGGATCAGTTTGGCCAGGGTTTCCTTGTTGGGTTCATAATAGTCGTTCGCCGCAGCCCAGCCGCCGATGATGGCCGCCTTGGGATAATAGGCTGACGCATCGGCGAGCATGGTCGCGCCCGGCACCTTGTCGCGGACGGTGACGTTGAAGGGCACCCAGAGCGCCACGGCAGGCACGGCGCCGGAGATGAAGGCGGTCACGGCCGCCGGCATGGTCTGGTTGACGAGCTCGACCTCCTTGGGATCGACCTTGTTGGCCCGGAGTGCCGTATCAAGGAAGACGTGCGCGGTCGTGCCCGTCGCGGTCGCGATGCGCTTGCCCTTGAGGTCCGCGAATGACTTGATGCCCTGATCGCCGCGGACCCACAGCTGCGCGGTTGCGACCTCGATGTCGTTGATGAGAAATACCTTGCCTTGGCCGCGCGCCGGGAAGTTCGAGAGGACAGCGCCGGTCGCCAGCACGTCGAGGCTGCCGCCGATTAGCGCCTGGAAGATCTCCAGGCCGGTGTTGAACTGCCGCAGCTCGAGATCGAGGCCCTGCTTTTCGAAGGAGCCGCGGTCCATGCCGGTCCAGATCTGGCCGTCGACGGCGACGGTGTGGAGATAGCCGACGCGGACTTTTGTTTTCGCTTGCGCGATCGCCGGTGCCGAGGCCGTGAAGGTGCCGAGCGCAAGGCCCGCCGTCGTGGTCAGAAATTGCCGCCGATCCATGATGTGTCCTCCGTTATGCTTGTTATTCCGAGAATGAGACCGGACGCATCTGCGCCTGCTGGGCGCGATATTCGTCCATCACCAGTTGCCTGATATGGCTTCGCAGTTCCGCGAATTCTGGCCGCTCCTGGATCGACTCGTCGCGCGGGTAAGCGAAGGGAACGTCGATGATCTCCTTGATCCGCGCCGGCCGCGCCGTTACCACCACGATGCGGGATGCGAGGTAGATCGCCTCCTCGACGGAATGGGTGATCAGCATGACGGTCTTGCCTTCGGTCTCCAGCACTTTGAGCAGCAGGTTCTGCATGTTGGAGCGAGTCTGGGCGTCGAGCGCCCCGAACGGCTCGTCCATCAGGAGAAACTGGGGCTTCACCGCATAGGCACGCGCGATCGCGAGGCGTTGTCGCATGCCGCCGGACAGATGCTTCGGCCAGGAATTGGCGAAGTCGGACAGGCCCATCAGGCCGAGATAGTGCTCGCAGATCGCGTCGCGCTCGGCGGTCGGGACGTGGTTGGCGTTGAGCGTCAGGCCGAAGGCGATGTTCTGCTTCACCGTCAGCCAGGGGAAGACGCCATACTCCTGGAAGATGACGCCGCGCTCGGGGCCGGGACCGGCGACGGGACGGCCGTCGAACAGGACCTTGCCGGTCGTCGGCTTCTGGAAGCCGGCGAGCATGCTCATCATCGTGGTCTTGCCGCAGCCGGACGGCCCGATCACCGCGATGAAGTCGCCGTCGTTGATGTCGTAGCTGACGTCCTCGACAACGTTGAGGCGGCCCTTCGGCGTCTCGAAGGACAGCGAAACCTTGTCGAACTGCGCACGCGTGCTCATGCGATAGCTCGATCCTGCCAGACCAGAAGCCGCGCCGTGACCTTGCGCAGGATCAGATCCATGATCAGCGCGATCAGGCCGATGCAGATGATGCCGACATAGATCACGTCGAGCAGGAAGTACGTTGAGGCATTCTGAATCATCGCGCCAAGCCCGCGTTGCGCCGCGATCAGCTCGGATGCGACCAGCGTCGCCCAGGCCACGCCCAACGCCACGCGCAGCGCTGTGAGGATGTGTGGGACCGTGAGGGGAATGATGACCTTGCGGAAGATCTCGGCCTGGTTGGCTCCGAGCGTCTGCGCCACGCGGATGTAGAGCGGCGTGATCTGCGACACGCCCTCATACATCACGATTACGCCGGAGAAGAACGAGGCGTAGAACAGAATAACGAGCTTAGCAAGCTCGTCGACGCCGAAATAGACGATCACCAGCGGGATCAGTGCGATCGGCGGCAGCGCGCGGAAGAAGTTGATCATGGGGTCGGCGAAGGTGCGGGCCGGGCGATACCACCCGAGCAGAAATCCAACCGGCACGGCCACCAGGATGCCGAGCGCGACGCCGAGAAAGACGCGCCGCGTCGAGGCGAAGACGTCGATCAGCAGGCCTTCTCTGGTGAGAAGCTCGAAGAACTTTGCGGCGACCTGGTGCGGCGCGGGGATCAGCGAGACGTTGACGAAGCCGCTCCAGCGCACGGTGTACCAGAGCAGGATTGCACCGATCCACGGTATCAATCCGAGACCGAGGCGTCTCAGGCCAGCTCCGTTCATTCGACGCGTCCACCCAGATTGCGGTTGATGTTTTCAACGGTCATATTATAAATAGGATGACCATACAAGTGGCGCCTTTACTTGTTGGCGTCGCAGGCTTTCCCCCATGACATCGCCACCTTTCATCATCCGAAGCGTCCAGGCCTTTGGCTATCGCTACCCGCTGACCACGCCGGTGATCACGTCCTTCGGACGGATGAAGGATCGGCCGGCCGTCTTCGTCCGCGTCGAGGACGGCGACGGCAATATCGGCTGGGGTGAAGCGTGGTGCAATTTCCCCGCACCGGGCGCCGAGCATCGTGTTCGGCTCGTCAACGAGGTGCTTGCGCCGGCTCTGGTCGGATTCACCGCCTCCGAGCCGTCCGCCGCGTTCGAGCATCTGACGAAGGGAACCTCGGTGCTTGCGCTGCAATCCGGCGAGACCGGCCCGTTTGCGCAGGCGATCGCCGGCATCGATCTCGCCGTCTGGGATCTCCACGCGCGCCGTCAGAAGGTTGCGCTGTGGAAGCTGTTCGGCGGGGCGGTGCGCACGATCAAGGTCTACGCCAGCGGCATCAACCCGGTCGGCTCCGAGCGGACGGCTGAAGCTGCGCTCGGCCGCGGTTACCGCGCGTTGAAGCTGAAGATCGGCTTCAATCCGGTAACCGACCGCGCCAATCTCGCCGCGCTGCGCCGTCTTGTGGGCGAAGGTCTGCTGGCCGCCGACGTCAATCAGGGCTGGACCATTGCGCAGGCATTGGAGCTCGCGCCGCAACTGGAGCACTTCGGTCTCGCCTGGCTCGAGGAGCCGATCCGCGCCGATCGTCCCCGGCGGGAATGGGCGCAATTGCGCGAGGCCATCCGCTTTCCGCTCGCGGGCGGCGAGAACATCGCGAGCCATGCCGGCTTTGCCGAGGTGCTGCGTGAGCCGGTGCTCGGTGTCGTCCAGCCGGACATCGCCAAATGGGGCGGGCTGTCGGCGTGCGCTGGGATCGCGCGCGATATCCTTGCGTCGGGAAAGATGTTCTGCCCGCACTATCTCGGCGCCGGCATCGGCCTTCTGGCATCCGCGCATCTTCTCGCCGGCGTCGGCGGCGGCGGGCTGCTCGAAGTCGACAGCAACGAAAACCCGCTGCGCGACCGCTTCTGCGGTCCCGTGCTCGATGTCCACGACGGCATGATCACGCTCGGCGACGAGGCAGGTCTCGGCATCACGCCCGATCTTGCCGCCATCGAACAATACCGGACGATCTGATGCCAGCACGCGGCTACGACTACATCATCGTTGGCGCGGGCTCGGCCGGCTGCATCGTTGCCAACCGGCTGTCGACCGATCCGTCCTGCCGCGTGCTGTTGCTGGAGGCCGGCGGATCGGATCGGAATTTCTGGCTGAAGCTTCCGGTCGGCTACTACCGGACCATCTACAACGAGCGATTCTCGCGCCTGTTCGAGACCGAGCCCTCGGAGGGAAGCGGCGGTCGTGCCATCGTCTGGCCGCGGGGCCGCGTGCTCGGCGGTTCCTCGTCGATCAATGGGCTGATCTTCATCCGAGGCCAGCACGAAGACTTCGACGATTGGGAACGCCTTGGCGCCGAGGGCTGGAGCTATCGCGAGCTCCTGCCGTATTTTCGGCGCTACGAACGCTATCGCGGCGGCGAGAGCCAGTTTCATGGCGGGCTCGGGGAGTTCGAAGTCTCGGACCTTCGCAACGACAATCCGGCATCGAAGGCCTGGGTCGAGGCGGGTGTAGAGTTCGGCTTGCCGCGCAATCCCGACTTCAACGGTGCCGCGACGCTGGGCGTTGGCACCTACCAGCTCGGCATCGGGCGGCACTGGCGGACCAGTTCTGCCTCTGCGTTTCTGCGCCCCGTCGCCGGCCGTCCCAACCTGACCATCATCACCTATGCACAGGTCAGCAGGGTCGTTTTCAATGGTAGCGTCGCGACCGGCGTAGAGTGGATCAGCAAGGGGCAGGTTCACAGCGCGACGGCTGATCGTGAGATCATCCTGTCCGGCGGCGCGCTGCAGTCGCCGCAGATCCTCCAGCTCTCCGGCGTTGGTCCAGCCGATCTGCTGCGCAAGCTCGGCATTCCCGTCGTCGCCGAGTCTCCGCAGGTCGGCGCCAATCTCCAGGACCATTATCAGGCCCGGCTGATCGTTCGGTTGAAGGAGCGGATTTCGCTCAACGATCAGATCCGCAATCCCGTCGAGCTGACGAAGATGGGGCTGCAATGGATGCTGGCAGGCAGCGGCCCGTTGACGGTCGGGGCGGGGCAGGTGGGCGGCGCGGCCTGCACGGAATACGCCGTCGGCGGCCGGCCCGACGTGCAGTTCAATGTGATGCCGCTCTCGGTCGACAAGCCTGGCGAACCCCTGCACAGCTATTCCGGTTTCACCGCTTCGGTCTGGCAATGCCACGGAAAGTCGCGCGGGCAGCTCGCGATCAGTTCGACCGATCCGTTCGAGCAGCCGCGTATCGCGCCGAATTATTTTGCCGAAGAGATCGACCGCAAGACCATTGTTGCGGGTCTGAAGATTCTGCGCGAGATCTATCAGCAGAAGGCGTTTCGCCCGCTCTGGGATGTCGAGATGGTGCCGGGCGAGGTGGCCAGGGATGATGCCGGGCTGTGGGACTTTGCGCGCAACACGGGAGGCACGGTGTTTCACTGTGTCGGGACCTGTCGCATGGGCAGTGACGCGCAGGCCGTGCTCGATCCGCAACTGCGTGTGCGCGGCGTCGAGCGGCTGCGTGTGATCGATGCCTCGGTGATGCCGCAGATTACCTCGGCCAACACCAATGCGACCAGCCTGATGATCGGCGAACGGGGCGCCGCGCTGGTCACGGCGTGACGGTGCGGCCTGAATTCGGGAGGATGAGATGGGATTGAGTTCCGACAGTCACGTCCCCAAATACGCGCAGATCGCCGACATCTTCCGGCAGCGCATCGCGCGCGGCGTCTGGACCCAGGGCTTTCGCCTGCCGGCCAATGAGGAGCTGGCGGCCGAGTTTGGCGTGTCGCGCGTCACGATCAGGCAGGCGGTGGAGCTGCTCGCCCGCGACGGCGTCATCGAGGCGCAGCAGGGCCGCGGCACCTTCGTCACGGGGGCCGTGCGGCAGGATCGCTGGCTCAAGGTCGAGACCACGCTCTCCGATCTCGCCGACATGTATCGCGACACTTCGCCCGAGATCATCAATATCTCGGAGAGCCGCACCAATGCTCCGCTGCTTCCCGGGGATGGCAAGCCGGCCGAAAAGTACGTCTTCATGCGCCGGCTGCATTCGCGGGAGAAGCAGCCGTATTGCGTCATTTCCATCTATCTGGACGAGAAGATCTTCCGCAGGTCACCGAAGCGTTTTCGCAACGAGACCGTGATTCCGATCCTGAACGATCTCAGGGATCCCGCCATCGCCAGCGCGCGCCAGACCCTGGCGATAGGTGCCGCGGACATCGAAGCCGCGCGGCTGCTGCGCGTGCCGCTGAATTCGCCGGTAGCAGAAGTCCGCCGCATCTTCACGACCGCGGACCGGACCGTAATCTATCTCGGCGAAGTCACCTATCGCGGCGACTTCGTGCGGATCGACATGGATCTGCGGCCCTAGCCCTCTCAACGCGAGAACAGTTCCTGGTTCCGGCGCTCGAGCTCCTCCCCGTAGGTGCGCAGGACGTGGGCTTCGCTTAAGGTGCCGATCGTCGCGCGATGATCGGTGCGATCGACGACCGCGAGCACATCGGCCTCGCTGCTTTCAAAGGCCTTCAGGATCTCGCGCACCGGCGTGGTCGGGAGCAGGCACTCATCCTGTTGCTGGGCCAGTGACCCCAGCTGCTCGTCGTCCTGGTTGGCGACGGAATGCAGCGCCGCGGCGGGCACGATGCCCGCATAGATGCCGCTGGGATCGCGGAGCACGATCTGGCGAACCTGTGCCGGCGAGAACAGCTTTTGCGCCTCGCCGATCGGCATCGTCGTCAGTGCGTTCTCGAAGTCGGTGCGCATCAGCGAAGCCGCGCTCATCTGCCGGACCCAGCCGATGTCTTGCGGGCCGCGGATCACCTCGCCGCGCAGATGGAAGCGCCATGTGGCGAAGCTATAGCCGAACAGCTCGCGCACGATCAGGGCACAGACCGACGACGCGACCACCGCTCCAACGGTGACGGAGAAATCGCCGGTGATCTCGAGCGCAAGACACACCATGCTGAACGGCGCGCCAAGGACGCCCGTCCCGAGTGCTGCGAGCGCCGCGATGGCGGCCGTGCCGGGTTGAAGCGCCAGCGTGGGAAGAGGGCCCGTCAGCACGATGCTGTAGAGCTGCCCGATCAGCGCGCCCAGCAACAGCGAGGCGAAGAACAGGCCGCCGCGGAAGCCGGAGCCGAGCGAAATGGCGGAGGCCAGGATCTTGAACACGATCGTGGTCGTGAGCAGAAGCCAGGTCGGATTGCTGACCAGCAGGATCTGCATCGCGCCGTGACCGGCGCCGAGCACAGTGGGCGTCAGCAAGGCGAGGCCGCCGAGGAGGAGGCCGCCGAGAATTGGGCGCAGGAAGCCCTTGAACACCGTGATGCGCTGAAAGCAGCGCTCGGAGAATGCGACGGCGAGCATCACGAGGATGCTGACGAAGGCGCAGATGATGCCGATCAGCACAGTTTGCCCGATCATCTCGACGGAGACCGGCGAGGGGAAGCCGGGCACCATCAGAAAGGACTGGTGCGTCATTTGCCTCGCGACGAGCCATGCGGTGACGGCGCTGGCGATGACCGGCACAAGACCGGCGGACGTATAGGCGCCGAGCACGACCTCGAAGGCGTAGAAGGCGCCCGCGAGTGGTGCGGAAAACGCGGCGCTGATCGCCCCCGCGGCGCCGCAGGCCACCAGCAGCCGCATGTCGTTGCGACGGGCAGCCAGGCGCTGGCCGACGTGGGAGCCGAACATCGAGCAAATCTGGGTATAGCCGGCCTCCAGACCGACTGATCCGCCGAACCCGTTGGACAGCAGCGTCTGGATCGAGATCAGCAGGCTGCCGCGAAAGGACACGCGGCCGCCATAGAGCGCATTGGCCTCGATTGCGTCGGCGAGCTGCTGTCCCTTCACGCGCCGGGCGAAATATAGTCCGATTAGCGCGAGCACCAGGCCGCCGATCATCGGCACGAGCAGCGTGCGCTGCCAGGAGATCACGCCGGTGGCGCTGAGATGTGCATCGAAAGGAATGTCGAACAGCAGGGCGTGAGAAACCTGGCTGAGGCTCGAGATCGCAGCCACCAGCACGCCACTGAGCAGTCCGACGGCGATCGCGACCAGCACAAGGCCGGTCTCGCGATTACGCACGAAGTTGCGCAGGAACAACGGCAGCAGGCGGGTGCCGGGAGCCGCGCCCGGCTTCGCAGGATGTGATGCCGGCGCCATCCTAGGCCGGATCCCGCGGCGGTTCGGCGCGCACGACGCGGAAGCCGATATTGCTGGACGCGGAGTCGGGCGTGTTGGAGCTTCGCGCCGCGACGCGGTAGCGATTGCAGTAGGATTCGTGGCAGAGGAAGGATCCTCCGCGCATCGAGCGGTTGGGAGCAGGCTCGCGGTTCAAGGGATCTCGCGATGGCGTGAGGCGGTGATAGCTCGGCGAAAAATAGTCCTCGCACCATTCCCAGACGTTTCCGGCGACATTGTGCAGGCCATATCCGTTGGGCACGAAACTGTGAACCGGCGCCGTACCAAAATAGCCATCATCCAAGGTGTTGAGGTCGGGAAAATTGCCCTGCCAGATATTGCAGCGATGCTCGCCCCCGGGCTTCAGCTCGTCGCCCCAAGGGTAGGTGGCCCGGTCCAGCCCGCCGCGCGCAGCCATCTCCCATTCCGCCTCGGTCGGCATGCGCGTGCCGGACCATCGGCAATAGGCCTGTGCGTCGTTCCAGGAGACGTGGACGACGGGATGATCGAGCCTGTCCAGGATGCTGCTCGCAGGTCCTTCCGGCTGCGCCCAATAGGCGCGCGTCACCGGGACCCACCATGGCGTTTCCTGAACGCGCGTCGTGCGGGCCGCACGTGTCTCTTCCGGCAACAGCCCGTCGAAGACAAAGCTCCAGCCGTAGCGTTCGGCATCCGTCGTGTAGCCTGTGGCCCGGACGAAGTCGCCGAATTGCAGATTGCTCACGGCGTGGCAGGCAATGGCAAACCGCGACAACGTCACCAGCCGTACGGGGCCTTCGCCGTCCTCGACAAAGCCGATACCGGCGGATCCCATGTGGAAGGTTCCGCCGATCAGCGAGCTCCAGCGGCGCAGGATCGGAGTTGAACTGGGAGTGATCGCCGCTTGCGCATCCTCGCCCGTCGCCGGCCCGCTGCCGGCGGCGTGCTGGGTGCAACAGTGTGAGCGATCCCCGGTCATGTCCTATTTCTGCTTCTCTTCCTCCCAGAAGGCGGTGCCGCCTTCCGCTTTCATCAGCTCGAGGATCTTCTCGCGCGGGATCACGCCGCAGCGATTGGCCCATTGCTGATACTGCGCCGTCATCTCCTTGACGCGATCAGGGTACTGTGCGGCCAGATCGTTCATCTCGGTGCGATCGGTCTCCATGTCGTAGAGCTCCCACGGGCCGGGATATTTCCGGACCAGCTTCCACTTGCCGACGCGCACGGCCGCATTGCCCTCGTGCTCCCAGAACAGCGGGCCACGGTTGCCATAGGCCGACGCAAAGGACGGCACCAGGCTCTCGCCCTCGCAGGGCAGAATGGCGTTGCCGTTGTACTCCTTGGGATAGGTGGCACCGGCGACGTCGAGGATGGTCGCCATCACGTCCGTGAGCTGGCTTGGATTGTGCCGCAGACCGCCTTTCTCGGAGATACCCCGCGGCCAGTGCACGATGAACGGGGTTGCGATGCCGCCTTCGTGAATCCAGTGCTTGTAGAGACGGAACGGCGTGTTGGAGAGGTTGGCCCAGGCAGTGCCGTAGCTCTGGTAGGTATCCTCGGTGCCGGGCATCAGGGTCGAGTCATTGCCGAAGCGCACCGGTCTGCCGTCGCGCGTCTTCGCCTGTGCGATCATGAGCTGGTCGACCAGCTCCTTTGCCGTGACGCCTTCCGGAATGTCCTCGGCGCAGGCGCCGTTGTCGGAGAGGAAGATGATCAGCGTGTTGTCCATCTGGCCGGTCTCGTCCAGCGCCCTCAGGATGCGGCCGATGCCCTGGTCCATGCGGTCGATCTGGGCCGCGTAGACCTCCATGCAGCGCAGCGTCCATTCGCGCTGCTCCGCGTCGGTCCACGGCGGCTGGGTCGGATCGCGATCGGTCAGACGCCAGTTGGGATGGATGATGCCGTCGTCGACGAGGCGCTTGAGGCGCTCCTCGCGCAGCCTGTCCCAGCCCGCATCGAAGCGGCCCTTGTACTTTGCAATATCCTCGTCATGGGCGTGGAGCGGCCAGTGCGGCGCCGTGTAGGCGACATACTGGAAGAACGGGGCGTCGGGCTTTTCCGCCTTGTGCTGGCGGATGAAGGCCGCGGCCTGATCGCTGATCGCGTCGGTGTAGAAGAACGACGGCTCCTTCTCCGCCTCGTGCTCGATATTGTCGTTGCCGCGGGTGAGCGTGTTGGGATGGTAGAAGCTGCCGGCGCCGATGATGGTGCCGTAGAAGTGGTCGAAGCCGCGCTGCATCGGCCATGCATCGGTCGGCTCGGTCAGGCTGCTGGCAATGTGCCATTTGCCGCTGAGGTAGGACGTGTAGTTCCTGCTCTTCAGGGCTTCGGCGATCGTCACGCAGCTCTTGTTCAGATTGCCGGCGTAGCCTTCGGGGCCGTTGCTGTAGGTGAGGATGCCGATGCCGGTCTGGTGCGGATGAAGGCCGGTGAGCAGCGAGGCTCGTGAGGGGCTGCAGCGTGCGGTGTTGTAGAACTGCGAATAGCGCAAGCCATTGGCCGCGAGCCGATCGAGGTTCGGCGTCTGGATCTCGCCGCCGTAACAGCCGATGTCCGAAAAGCCCATGTCGTCGTTGAGGATGAGCAGGATGTTGGGGCTATCGGGGGTCTTTGCGCCATTCGGCATGTTTGTATCCTCATATTGACGTGTGGCGTTGCTAGTGGCGGCGCGTCAGGCTGATGCTGAGGCGGAAATATTTCGGCAAGTACACGGCCCGCAGCAGCTCGAGCGCCCGTCCGTCCTTGCCGAAGGTGACGCGCTCGATGGAGAGCAGGGGCGATCCAACCTTCACCCCCAGCAGCTTGGCGCTACCGGCGTCGGCGAGGTCGGCGCTGATGGTCTGCTCGGCGTCCTTGATGGCGAGGCCAAGCTCGTCCTCGAAGACGCGGTACATGATGATCGAGATCAGGTCGCGCTTCTCGAGCTCGAGACCGATATCCGGGGGATAAAAGGCGTGCTCGATGGCGATCGGCGTGTCGTCCGCGAGCCGCAAGCGCCGGAGCTGCCAGACGGCGCGCTCGCGCAGCTGCTCGCGAACGGCGGCGTCCTGCCGGTTGGTCATGCCCTGCTGCAGGATCGTGGCGCCGGCCTGGTAGCCGGCGTCGCGGATGGTTTCCGAAAAGCCCATGAGGTGGCCGACCCAGTTCTCGGGCTGGTTCGAGCGCAGGAAGGTGCCGCGGCCGCGCGAGCGGTCGAACATGCCTTCGTTCACGAGGGGGGCTATGGCGTTGCGGATGGTGATGCGGCTGACGCCAAAATGGCGGCCGAGCTCGGCCTCGGTCATCAGGCGGCCGGTCTCGTCGATCAACTTGCCGTCGCGCACCTGGCTGCGAATGGATTCACGGATCTGGATATGCAGGGGCGTCGATCCCTCCGCAACGACATCGCTGCCGAGCGGCGCGGGCTTCTTCTTGCGTGTTTGAATAGCCATGGTGTCAGAGTCGCATGCGTGTTGCTGGATCGAACAGATGAATGTCTTGCGGTCGGGCCGTGATCGAGATCGTGTCGCCCTCGCCGGGAATGTTGCCGTCGGCGACGCGCATGCGGATCATGGTGCCGGCGCAGTCGAGATCGAGCACGGCGGTATCGCCGAGATCCTCGATCAGATCGACGCGGGCACCGAGGCCCCCCTCCGCCATGCGCAGGGCGCCGGGCCGGAGCCCGACCACCACATCGCGCTCACCTGGGATCGTGGCCGTCGTCTTGAGGCGATGGCCCGCGATGATGACGTCGCCGTCCACGTAGCGGGCGGGAACGAGGTTCATCGGGGGATTGCCGATGAAGCCGGCAATGTCGATCGAGTTCGGACGGGCGAAGACCTCTCCGGGCGTACCGACCTGCTGGATCTCGCCCGACATGAACACCGCCATGCGGTCCGCAAGCGTCATGGCCTCTTCCTGGTCGTGGGTGACGTAGACCGCGGTGACGCCGAGCGAGCGCTGCAGCTTCTTCAACTCGGCGCGGGTTTCCAGCCGCAGCTTTGCATCGAGGTTCGAGAGCGGCTCGTCGAGCAGAAACAGGCGCGCCTTGCGCACGATGGCGCGGGCCAGCGCGCAGCGCTGCTGCTGGCCGCCCGAGAGCTGGCCCGGCTTGCGATCGAGCAAATGGTCGATCTTCACCTTGCGCGCCGCATCCTTCACGGCGGGCGTGATCTCGGCCTTCGGCAGTTTGGCCATCTCCAGCGGGAAGGCGATGTTCTCGGCCACCGTCATGTGCGGGTAGAGCGCGTAGCTCTGGAATACCATGGCGATGTCGCGGTCCCGCGCATCGGTCGAGGTGACGTCCTTGTCGTCGATCAGAACACGGCCGGCGGTCGGCGCATCGAGGCCTGCGAGGATGCGCAGCGTCGTGCTCTTGCCCGAGCCGGACGGGCCGAGCAGCGCGAAGAACTCGCCCGGCTTGATGTCGAAATTGACGCCCTTCAGAGCGGCGAACTCGCCGTGCATCTTGACGATGTTGCGAAAACTGACCTGACCCTGGCCGCTCATCGGCGTCCTCCGCCCTTGACTGCACCGACCGTCAGGCCCTTCACGATATGCTTCTGCGCGACCACGCCGAGGACGACGACGGGAAGCATGGCGAGAACCGAGACCGCGGCGAGCTTGGCCCACAGCGTCTGCTCGACGGAGACGAAATTGAACATGGCGACCGTGACCGGACGCACCGTGTTGCCGCTGAGCACGACGGCGAACAGGAATTCGTTCCACGCATTGAGGAACACGAACACGATTGTCACGGCGATGCCACCACGGACTTGCGGAATGATGATCCGCCACAGCGTCTTCAATCGGCTGGCGCCGTCGAGATAGGCGGCTTCCTCCATCTCGAAAGGAATGTCCTCGAAATAGGAGACCAGCAGCCAGATCGCGAAGGGCAGGGAGAACGACAGGTAGATCAGGATGATGCCCTGATAGGTGTCGATCCAGCCGATGTTCCGCAGCACCAGGAAGTACGGGATGATGATGCCGACCGGCGGCAGCATCTGCGTGGCCAGCACGTAGAAGCCCGCAAACTTCTTGCCGCGAAAGCGCAGGCGCGCCAGCGCATAGGCCGCGGGCACCGCCATCAGCATGGTGACCACGGTGGTGCCGACGGAGATGATGACGCTGGAGAGCAGGTTCGGCAGGATCGATCCCGAGCCGAACAACACGTCGCGATAGGCTTCCCACGTCGGCGTGAACACCAGCTTGGGCGGATAGGCCAGCACGTCGGAATCGGTCTTGAGCGAATTCAGCACGCTCCAGACGATCGGGAACGCCCAGGCGAGCAGGAAGACCGTGGAAATCGCGAGCAGGGCGATGATGCGGAGGCGCTTTGCGGTCATTTCGCCCTCCGCATCGCAAACAGGATGCCGGAGATGATGATGGTCACGACCAGGAGCGCGGCGGCGAGCGCCGAGCCGTAGCCGATCGACAGCTCGGTGAAGGATTTCCGGTAGGCATAGAGATTGAGGATCTCGGTCGCGGTGCCGGGGCCGCCGGCAGTGACGGTGAAGATCGCCGCGAACGCGGTCAGCGCCACCATCGTCCGCATGATGACGACCATCACGATCGCCGGGCGCAGCAGGGGCAGGGTAATGCGGCGGAAGCGCTGCCAGGCCGAGGCGCGGTCGAGCCGCGCGGCCTCGTAGATGTCCTCGGGCAAGGAGGCCAGCGAGGCCAGCAGCACCATGAACGCGAACGGCGTCCACTGCCAGGTGTGGATCGCGATCACCGAGACCATCGCAAGCGTGGGATCGCCGAGCCAGTTCTTGCTGCCGAGCCCTGCATTTATCGCGAGGAAGTCGACGATGCCGAATTCCGGTGCCAGCATGAAGGTACGCCAGATCATGCCGACCACAGCCGGGGAAAGGACCACAGGTAGGATGGCGATGACCCTGAACCAGCCCTGGCCGCGCTTCATGTCCATGACCAGCAAGGCGAGCGCGAGGCCAATGATGACCTGCAGCGCGACGGTCGAGCCGGTATAGACGAGGCTCACCAGCAGCGAGGTCCAGAAGCGCTCGTCGGAGAGGAGCACCTGGTAGTTCTCGAATCCGACGAAGCCGTTGGTGAACGGCATCGCCAGGTCCATCCGGAATGCGCTGGTATAGACCAGGAAGAGCAGCGGAAACGTTGTCGTGGCGAGCAGCGCAAGAAACGCCGGTGCAAGCAGGGCCGCTGCAAACCGGCGTTCGCGCTGCGCCAGGACGCGGCCGAAATCGCTGCGAGGCGCCTCGCTCGCGATCCCGGCCGATGTCACCGCTGTCGTCGCCATGGTTCAGCCGCGCATCATCGGTTCGATGCGGCGCTGCGCATCGTCCAGTGCGGCCTTGATCGTGGCCTGGCCGGAGAGGGCCGACTGGATCGCGGTCGCCATGGTGTCGCCAATCGCCGGCCATTGCGGCACGCGCGGACGCCAGTCGACGTCGGTGTCCTCCTGCAGGGCACTCATCGTGGCCTCGACGAAGTTCTCGCCAAACCCATTCATCAGCTTGATGTAGTCGGGGTCCTTCCAGACCGAGGTGCGGTTGACGCCCGAGCGCTTGGTGGGACCGGCGAACTTGTGCGCGGTGCGCGCCTGGGTCTCGGCGCTCGCGGCCCACTGGATGAACAGCCAGGTCGCTTTCCGCTTCTTCTCCGGCAGCGCGGAATTGATCGGAAAGCCCCAGTTCCAGATCGACGTGGTGCGCTTGCCCGAGGGCCCCTTGGGCCAGCGGGCATAGGCGACCTTGCCGATCACCTTGGACTTCTCAGGGTTGTTGATGACCGAAGCCGACGAATGCGCGTCGATGTAGCTGGCGACGGTGCCTTGCGAGAAGGCATCGGCGATGTCGGGCCAGTTCCAGTTCGCCGCCGCGGTCGGCGCGTATTTCTTCATGATGTCGACGTACCAGGCGAGCGCCGCCTCGGCCTCGGGGCCATTGACGGTGAGCTTGCCGCCCTTCATCCAGTCGCCGCCGAACTCGCGGAAGATCGACGGATAGATGTACATGTTCTGGCCGGCACCGGCGACGCCGCGCAGCGCTGCGCCCCAGACGCGATCGTTCGGTGTGTTCAACGCCGCGGCATTGGACATGTAGGCCTCTAGCGTGTCGGCCGGCTTCAGGCCTTTCGCGTCATAGAGATCCTTGCGATAGACCTGAATGGTGACTTCACCGTCATAGGGCATGCCGTAGAGCTTGCCGTCGATGCCGTTGGCGCTGCGCCATGCCGGGATGATGTCGTCGAACTTGAACCAGGCCGGGTCGGTCAGCGACTTGTCGGCGAGGTAAGTGTCGAGCGGCTCGACCCATTTGTTCGCGGCATAGAGCGCGTAATACATGGGGTCCGCGGCATGGGTTGCGTAGGTCCCGGTCTTCGAGGTCAGGTCGATGACGCTCTTCTGCCGGATCTGCGCCGGCGGAATCTTCTCGAAGCGGACGTCGATGCCGGTGAGCGCCTTGAACTGCGGCGCCAGTGCAATGAGGTTTTCGAAATAGCTCGCCGGGATCACGGCGACCGTGATGCTCTCGCCGGAAACCTGCTGCCAGTCGATCTGAGCGGATTTGTAGGGCGCGAGGTCGGCGTCCTGCGCGGCAGCTTGCCGGAGAAAGGCCGGGCCAAGGGTCGCGAAAGCGGCGGCGGCGGTTCCGGTCTTGAGTAGCGTTCGTCGCGTCGGCGTGAATGACGGCATGCGGTCCTCCCGAAAATCCGGATTTATACTTCCGGTTAGTTAGGACATTTGGCCAAAAGTTATAACAAGTCAACCGCGACAAATTGGGTGTCCTCCGGCCGTTTGGGCGCGGAGCGTGGAACGACCCCGGACCTCGCCTCCTGGAGGCGCGATCGGGGCGAGCAGCGATGAGATGCAGTTGACGGCTATATGTCGCCGAGGAGTTCGAAATCTGCTCGAGCGTCGCCGGCCGTATGGATCTGGCCGCTATATCGCTGAGCGCTCAGCTCGAACGCTGCCGGCAATCGGTCGTCGATAACGAGATGGTGGCACTCGTCGAGGTGGCCGCCGCGAACCGTTGCATTGCGCCCGAATTTGGTGATGTCCGCCACGAGCACGGACGTTCGTGAATTGGCGGCGATGGATTGGCGTGCCTTGACTTCATCGACATGGAAGTCGAGTAGCGAGCCGTCCGCATCGACGCCGCCGACGCCGAAGATTCCGAAGTCGGCGCGAAATCCCGAGAAGAAATGCACGGCGGCCTCGCCAATGATGTCGCGGTCGAGCGGCCGCAGCGTGCCGCCGGCGATGGTGATCTCCACGTCCGGATTATGCGAGAAGGCTGCGGCCACGTTCAGGCTGTTGGTGATCACCCGCAGACCCCGTCGACGGGAAAGTGCCTGTGCGACATATTCAGGCGTCGTGCCGAGCCCGATCATCAGCGACGTCCCGTCGGGAATGAGTTTGGCGGTCGCATGCGCGATCCGCCGCTTGGCTTCGGCGTTCAGCCTGTGTCTGCTGCTGTAGGCGAGGTTCTGATTCTGGACGGGGAGGCTGACTCCACCATGCACGCGCCGAAGCAATCCCTGGTCGCAGAGCGCATTCACAAGGCGGCGGATGGTCTGCTGGGTCACCTCGAAACGCGCCGCAAGCTGCTCGATGGAAGCGAAGCCTTGCTCGCGCACGATCTCCAGTATGTGGACCTGACGTGTCGTGGCGCTCCTGGCCATGAGACCTCCGTTCACGACAAAAGTATCATTTGAACGGCCAGGACGCAATTTTGTGTTTCATATGGTGTCACGCCATGTTCATATGAACATAATAGTCGCTACGCCGATGAATGAGCGTGGCTCGAGGGAGGACGCATGTACTGGTCTTTGACCGGCACTGTGCTGCTCCGTTGGAGCGAGCCGCCATCAGCGTAGCTGCATCATGCTGAGAGCGAACCGGCCATGTCGGCGATTACGCTGAATCATGTCTCCAAGTCGTGGGGCGCGATGCGCGCCGTCGATGACATCAGTCTGACGGCGGACGAGGGCTCGCTGCTGGTGCTGTTGGGGCCGTCCGGCTGCGGCAAGTCGACCACGTTGCGGCTGATCGCCGGTCTCGAGGAGGCCGATGCCGGCACGATCACTATCGGCGGCGTGGACGTGACCCGCCTGTCGCCGGCGGAGCGGAAGATCTCCATGGTCTTCCAATCCTATGCGCTGTTCCCGCATTTGAGCGTGGCCGAGAACATCATTTTCGGCCTGCGCGTGCGGCGGGTGTCGCGCGCCGAACGCGACGCCCGGCTTCGTCGCGTCGCCGACATCGTTGGTCTCGCGCATCTGCTCGATCGCAAGCCGTCGCAATTGTCGGGAGGGCAGCGCCAGCGCGTCGCGCTGGGACGCGCCATCATCGCCGAGGCGCGGGTCTGTCTCATGGACGAGCCGCTGTCCAACCTAGACGCCAAGCTGCGGCACGAGATGCGAACGGAAATCCGCGCGTTGCAGCAGCGCCTTGGCATGACGATGGTCTACGTGACCCACGATCAGACCGAAGCCATGACGATGGCGGACCGCGTCGTCCTGATGCGCGATGGCCGTATCGAGCAGAACGGCTCGCCGGAAGAGCTCTACAACAGGCCGGCGACGGCGTTTACGGCGCGTTTCATCGGCACACCGCCGATGAACCTGGTGCGTCAGGGCGATCATCTGATCGGCATCCGGCCGGAGCACATTCGCGTCGTGACCGGTGGCGATCATGCGGCGCGGGTCAAGGCCGTCGAGCATCTCGGGGCCGACAGCATCGTGTTGTGCGACATCGACGGCCAGCCGATCTCGGTGCGGCTCGACGGGTTCAGCAAGGTTCAGCCCGGCGAGGATGTTCGCCTGGCCTGGGAGGCCGGTCACGAGCATCGCTTCGATCCGGCGACGGAATGCCGATTGGAGACTTCAGCCAGGGAGGGCCGGCTGGCGACCTCCGCTGGATAGCAGCGGTGGTTTCAGGCGCTCGGCGGATTACAGAGGGAGAGAGAGATGTTTGCGCGACGTACGATGTTGATAGCCGCCGCACTTGCCGTGCTCTCGATGGGGGCACGTCCCGCTGCCGCGGTGGATCTGACCATGTACTATCCGGTCGCGGTCGGCGGTCCCGTCACCAAGATCATCGACGACATGGTCTCACGTTTCGAGAAGGACAATCCGGACGTCAAGGTAACGGCAGTCTATGCCGGCAACTACACGGACACGATGACCAAGGCGATGACCGCCATGAAGGGCGGACAGCCGCCGCAACTGTCGGTCCTGCTGTCGACCGACGTCTTCACGCTGATGGACGAGAGCGCCATCGTTCCGTTTGATGACCTCGTCAGCGACAAGGCCTGGTTCAAGGAATTCTATCCCGCGTTCATGGCCAACGGCCAGGTCGACGGCAAGACCTGGAGCATCCCGTTCCAGCGTTCGACCATCGTGCTGTACTGGAACAAGGACGCCTTCAAGGAAGCCGGCCTCGATCCCGAGAAGGCGCCGGCGTCCTGGGACGAAATGGTCGAGATGTCGAAGAAGCTGGTCAAGAAGGAGGGCGCCAACACGACACGTTGGGGCGTCGAGATCCCGACGACCGGCTACGGCTACTGGATGCTGCAGGCGCTCGCCATCGAGAACGGCCAGAAGATGATGAACGAGGCCGGAACGGAGGTCTATCTGACCGCGCCGAAGACGGTCGGCGCGCTCGACTACTGGGTCGACCTCTCGCGCAAGCACAACATCATGCCGACCGGCAGCATCGACTGGGCGACGCTCCGCACCGACTTCCTCGAAGGCAAGACGGCGATGATGTGGCACACGACGGGTAACCTCACGGCCGTCAAGGACGCCGCAAAATTCCGGTTCGGCGTGGCCATGCTGCCGGCCAGGGAGCGGCGGGGATCGCCGACCGGCGGCGGCAGCTTCTACATCTTCAAGAACGCTTCGGCCGAGCAGCAGAAGGCCGCCGTCAAGTTCATCCAGTGGATGACGGCGCCCGAGCGTGCGGCGGAATGGAGCATGAAGACCGGCTACGTCGCGGTGTCGCCGGCCGCCTACAAGACCAAGGCGATGGAAGACTACGCCAAGGGCTTCCCGCAGGCGACCGTCGCGCGCGATCAGCTCGAGCATGCCGTGCCGGAGCTGTCCGTCCACGAAAACGGCCGCATCTACAAGTTCGTGAATGATGCCGTGCAGGCCGCGGTCACGGGCTCGCAGAAGCCGCAGGAAGCGCTGGCCGCCGCGCAGGCGCAGTCCGACCGCGTGCTGCGCGCCGCCAAGTAATCGCAAGGTAAGGGACGTGGCGGGGTCCCGCCGGCTCCAGGATGACCGATCTCGCCGCCTCATCGCCAATCCCCGAACGCCGCGCCCGGTCGCAGGCGTGGTGGAATGCCGTGAATGCGTGGCTGCTGCTGTTGCCGGCGGCGGTCCTGCTGGTTGCCTTCACGCACTGGCCGATCCTGGCGACGATTCGGCATTCGCTGTTCATCACTAAGCGGAACGGCAGCGAGGTCTTCGTCGGGACGGACAGCTACGGTGCCATGGCGGCCGATCCGATCTTCTGGAAGGCGCTGGTCAACAATTTCTGGTTCGCACTCGGCACGATCCCGACGTCGATCGCGCTCGCCCTGATCATGGCGGTCTGGGTCAATCGCAACATGCGCGGCCGCGGCTTTCTGCGGCTGGCGTACTTCACGCCGACGGTGCTGCCGATGATCGCCGTCGCCAACATCTGGCTGTTCTTCTACACGCCGGATTACGGCGCGCTCGATCAGCTGCGCGGGCTGTTCGGCCTCGGCGGCTGGAACTGGCTCGGCGATCCCTCGACGGTGATGGGCTGCCTGATCGTGATGGTGATCTGGAAGGAAGCCGGTTTCTTCATGATTTTCTATCTGGCGGCGCTGCAACAGCTCTCGCCGGACCTCGATGAAGCCGCTTCCATCGAGGGCGCGAGCCGGTGGTACACGTTCCGCCGCATCACGTTCCCGCTGTTGATGCCGACCACGCTGTTCGTGGCCATCAACGCCGTCATCAACTCGTTCAAGCTGGTGGACCATCTGGTCATCATGACAAAGGGCGGTCCGAACAACGCCAGCACGCTGCTGCTCTATTACATTTACGAGGTTGCCTTCACGTTTCAGGACTCCTCCTACGCGGCAACGCTGACAGTCGTGCTTCTCACGCTGCTGAGCGCGATTGCGCTGCTCAAGTTCGGCTATCTCGATCGCAGGATCCACTACCAATGAGAGGCCGGACACACCCCGTCGAGGCCGTCGCAGCGTGGCTCCTGGCTTTGATCTGGCTCGCCCCCTTGGCCTATGCCTTCTGGAGCGCGCTGCATCCGGCGGCCTATGCCACGTCGTTCAGCCTGTCCGCGCCCTGGACGCTGGAGAATTTTGCCCGGGCCTGGAAGCAGGCGCCGTTCGGCCGGTACTACCTCAACACGGTTGTGCTGGTGACGTTCATTCTGGTCGGCCAGCTGATCCTGTCTACGCTGGCCGCCTATGCTTTTGCGCGCTTCAGATTCCGGGGCAGCGGCATTGCGTTTGCCCTCGTGCTGCTCCAGCTCATGATCATGCCCGACGTTCTCATCGTCGAGAACTACCGCGCGATCGCCAAGCTTGGCTTGCTCGATACGATTCCTGCCATCGCGCTGCCTTATCTGGCGAGCGCCTTTGGTATCTTCCTGTTGCGGCAGACTTTCAAGAGCGTGCCTCAGGAGCTGGTCGAAGCGGCCCGGGTCGAGGGAGCAGGCCCGCTGGTCATCCTTTGGCGGGTCTATGTGCCCTTGGCCCGGCCCACCTACGTCGCCTTCGGTCTCGTCTCCGTCAGTTATCACTGGAACAACTTCCTGTGGCCGCTGATCGTCACGAATTCAGTGGAAGCGCGGCCGCTCACGGTTGGGCTCGCCGTGTTCGGCGCACCTGAAACCGGCGTGGATTGGTCGGTGATCACGGCGGCGACGGTGATGACGATGGCGCCGCTGCTGATCGCATTCCTGCTGTTTCAGCGTCAGTTCGTTCAGTCATTTATGCGCGCAGGTATCCGCTAATGCGACTTCTTACCTGGAACATACAGTGCGGCAAGGGATGCGACGGCGTCACCGATCTGTCCAGAATCGTTGCCGTCGCCAGGCAGACGCTCGATGCGGACGTGTTCTGCTTCCAGGAGGTGAGCGCCAATTTCTCGAGATTTGGCGATGGCGCGGATCAGAGCGCTCAGCTCGCAGCCCTGCTGCCCGGTTACTCCGCGATATTCCGGCCGGCGATCGAGACGATGGATCGCGCGGGCAGCCTCCATTGCTTCGGCAACATGACGCTGTCTCGATTGCCGGTGTTGCAGATCGCCAATCATTTGTTGCCGTTTCCGGGCGCGGGTGGGGTGCGCAGCATGCGCCGTCACGCTCTTGAGGTGACGGTTCAAGCCTCGTTTGGCGCGATCCGCATCGTCAACACGCATCTCGAGTTTCATTCGGCCGATCAGCGTCAGGCGCAGATCACGCGGCTGCTCGACCTGCAGCAGGATGCATCGGGGAGCCCTAGGCAGGCCAGCTCCCGGCACGATGAGCCATATGGAAGCCAGACCGTCGCTGCGGCGAGCCTGATGTGCGGCGATTTCAATTTCGACGTCGCCGATCCCCAGCATGCCCTGATCGACCGCGCCGGCCGGCCCGGCTTGAATTATCGGGATGCGTGGACCGCCAATCGTCTTGATCGCCCGCGAGCGCCGACATGCGGCATCTACGATCGCGTGCAATGGGCCGACGGGCAGGATTGTCGCGACTTCATCTTCGTCACGGAGGATCTGGTCAGTCGCGTGCGCAGCATCGCGGTCAATGAGGCAACCGATGCTTCCGATCATCAACCTGTTGCGATTGAACTTGCGTGATAGCGGATGGCTAAGTCATCAAAGCTTGTTGTGGCGAGGAAGGGCAGGGTGCTCCTGGTCAGACGGCGGCGCGACAAGCGCTGGATGTTTCCGGGCGGTCGGAAGCGGGCCGGCGAGAGCGAGCGAAAGTGTCTCCAGCGCGAGATCACGGAGGAGCTGCCCAAACTAAGACTGGGCGACTTGAGGCTGTGGAAGGAGGTCAACGGCAAGAACAGTCGATCCGGCCGAAGGATGAGCGACGCGATCTTCCTGACCAAGAAAGTTTCAGGTCCATTGAAGATCGGCGACAAGAGGGAGATCGATAGGGCGGCTTGGCGAAAGCCGCGCGGGCTCAAGCTGACGCCAACCTCGCGATACATTCGAGACAAGCTGTTTCCGAAATAAATCGCGTCGGTGAATAGCGCATCTCCGTATGCAAAACGGCCGGAGCTTGTTGAGCCCACTACTCAGGTCAAGGGAAGGCCGCTCTTGGCGCAGACCGGACGCTTGGCCGGCCCCCGCATGTCTCAGAAGGGCCATAAGCGGTCCTCAGTGACAAAACTCGTGAGGTCGGCTCGGGACCAATGCCTTAAATGGATACGCTGGAAAACGACAGAGCACTTAAACAACACCGATTGGTTAGCTGAACCGCGCTCGAAATCGTCAAGCCGGAAGACGAAAATCAGGAGTCCAACCTAGCTGCACGCGTGCCTTCTCGGTTGACGCGTATTTGTTGGATTGCGCAATGTTATAGATGCCCGAGTCGCCGCGGTCGATGGCGAGCAGAACGGCATAGGCCGCTGCATCTACATGAACCGGCGCAGAATTCGACGGTCGGTCCGAAGCGGTTCCGGGACCATAAAGCTGGCCATAGCGAAGGACGACTCCCTCGAGCGGCGGCGATTTCAAGATGAGATCCTCCAGGGCAATCACCCCTTGCAGGTTGATACCGCTCTCTCCGTCGGCCCCAGCATCGAGCGCGTCCGTCTCCGCGTGCGGCTGGAGCCCAGGCGCGTAGGCCCACGCGATGCTTTGTGCCACCATCCGGCGGGCGCCACCCGCGATCGCCGCCCTGACGAGATTGCGCGTACCTTCACTACGGATGCGGGCGGTACGAACGATCGCTGCTCCCATCTCACGTGGATTGAGGTCCTTCGGGAGATCGGTGAGCTGATGGATCACGACATCCGGGCGTGCCGATGCAACGACACGTGATAGAGCTGATGCGTCGAAGACGTCGACCACGATCGGATCCGCCCCGAGCGACCGCAGTGTGTTGACATTCGCTTCTGACCTGGTGCTACCGCAAACGTAATGGCCCGCGCTGCGCAGGAGCGGCGTCAGGCGCCTACCGATGGCCCCTGATGCACCCGCGAGGAATATCCTATAACCCATCATTTTTACTCCTGAACCAAAATGCGTCTTAACAGCGACTACCCGCTGTGCGCTTTCTCTCCGATGCATCCAGCGATGAGAACGCAATCGCTCCATTCCTATGATCCGGGGTGAATTTCCCCCATGGGTCAGAATAAGTTCCCGCGATGCCAGACATTCCGCATTTGAGACGCGCACAACTCTTCGCATGTCAGGCGGATTCCCGAGCGCTACTTCGCCATATTGATGATCTTGGCTTGAGTGTACGCCTCGAGGCCTTCTCGTCCCAATTCTTCGCCGACGCCTGATTGCTTGGCGCCACCAAAGGGAATATCGGGCGACACGTCGAGAAACTTGTTGATCCAGACAGTCCCGGTTTCGATTTTAGCTGCTACGTAGAACGCCCGATCGAGATCCTTGCCCCAAACCGTTCCGGCGAGCCCATACTCTGAGTTGTTGGCACGAGCAATCGCGTCATCAACTGCAGAGTAGCGCAGCACCGGGACGACCGGGCCGAACTGCTCTTCGGTGACCAGTCGCGCATCGTCCGCGATGTCCCGGACGATGGTCGGTTGAATGAAATAGCCCTTGCGTCCGAGTACTTCGCCGCCCGCAACGATCTTGCCGTTCCGTTCGGCATCCTCCAGGAAGCCCTTCACCTTCTCGAACTGCGCCTTGTTCTGCAGCGGGCCCATCTGCGTCCCCTGCTTCAATCCGTCATCGACTACCCATTCGCGCGCGAGGCGAGCGAGTTCCTCGCAGATCCGATCATACTGTGAATCATGAACGTAGATGCGCTTAGCTCCGAGGCAGAGCTGCCCGGCGTTCATCATGGCGGCGACAAACAATTTGGGAGCTACTTCGACCGGGTCGACGTCATCAAGCACGATCGCGGCGTCGTTGCCACCCAGCTCCAAGGTCAACCGCTTCAGGGTGCTTGTTGCGCCGCTCATTACCTTCTTCCCGGTCGTGGTCGAGCCAGTGAAGGCAACTTTCGCCACATCGGGGTGACTCGATAACGCCCCACCTAGATCATTGTCATCCACGATGATGTTGAGGGTACCCGCCGGCAGAATCTGCTTGCAGATTTCGCCGAATAGAAGCGTCGTAAGTGGCGTGGTCGGCGCCGGCTTCGCGACCACCGTGTTCCCGGCGAGCAGCGCCGGCGCCAGTTTGAGCACCAGCAGAATAACGGGGAAGTTCCATGGCACGATCGCTGCGACCACACCAAGCGGCATGCGCTGACGCACGACCTTCTGCGTCGCATTGTCCTTCAACACTTCATCCGGCAGATCGAGCTCCGCGTGATAGCGAATGATGTCTGTGGAGAACGTGATCTCCCATGCCGCTTCGGAGAGTGGCTTGCCCTGCTCCAAGGTCAGCAATCGTGTGAACTCGTCTTTTCGCGCTTCGAGCGCATCTGCCACTCTCCCAAGAAGAGCGCCGCGCTCTCGAACCGGCTTGGCTGACCATGCGGGGAACGCCTCTTTCGCAGCAGCAATCGCTTCTTCGAGCTGCGCGATATCAGCCCGTGGAGCAACCGCAAGCAGTTCCTCGTTGGCCGGGTTGATGATGTCGAGCGTTGCTGCACCAGCCACCAACTTGCCGTCGATCAGCAGTTTGAATTCATTCATCGTTCTCTCCCGGTCCAATCGCAATATCGACCGCGGTCTGAACCGCGGTATGTGGAGAATTGCGCGCTTCAACGCATCGCACCGGCGCGCGACCATCCGGACGACGCGTTAGTCGTTCCGATCCCGCGGGTGCTTATCGAGCGGCCACAACTCATCAGCCAAAATTGGTCGCACACATGCTCCGCCTCAATCAGACCAAGGTGTCGCCGATACCTTGGGATCGAGTCATCGCGACTGTTGGCGCTTTCTTGGTTTCACTGGGCCCTCTTCGATGGGGCGCGCCGCCGCCTCGTTGCCTCGGCGCTCATGCGCGAGGTGCCCGCGCAGAATGGCCGGCGACACCATGGTGCAATTGAGCCAAGCGGCGGATCCTCCTAGCTACACATAAACGTCGGTCACTTAGAGGATATAGCCATGACCATCATCAAAGCAGCAGCTGTACAGATCAGCCCGGTTCTCTACAGTCGTGAAGACACGACGGCGAAGATTGTCCAGAAGATCGTCAAGCTCGGTCGAGAGGGCGTGCAGTTCGCGACCTTTCCTGAAACCATTCTGCCCTACTATCCTTATTTCTCGTTCGTACAGCGTCCATTTGAAGCAATCGGTCAGAACCTCGTTCTGTTCGAGCAGTCTGTGACGGTGCCGTCACCCACGACCGTAGCGATCGGTGAGGCTTGCCGGCAAGCCAATATCGTGGTGTCCATCGGCATCAACGAACGCGATGGTGGAACGCTATACAACACTCAGCTGCTTTTTGATGCGGATGGCACCCTTATCCAGCGTCGTCGCAAGATATCGCCGACCCATCATGAACGTATGATCTGGGGGCAGGGCGACGCTTCGGGACTCAGGGCCGTCGACAGCGCGGTGGGACGAGTGGGGCAGCTGGCATGCTGGGAGCACTACAATCCATTGGCTCGATATGCGCTGATGGCGGACGGCGAGCAGATTCATGCAGCGATGTATCCAGGCTCATTCGGCGGCGACCTTTTCGCCGAACAGACCGAAATCAACATCAGGCAGCACGCACTTGAGTCTGCTTGCTTCGTCGTCAATGCGTGCGCCTGGCTCGACGCAGATCAGCAAGCCCGGGTCATGCAAGACACCGGTTGCCCGATCGCTCCGATTTCCGGCGGTTGCTTCACGGCAATCGTCACGCCACAGGGACAATTCCTGGGACAGCCGTTGCGCTGCGATGAGGCGGCGGTGATTGCCGACCTCGACTTTTCATTGATCGACAAGCGCAAGCGCCTGATGGATTCGCGTGGTCACTATAGTCGCCCGGAATTGCTCAGCCTTCTGATCAATCGCGCACCGGCTGCGCACGTCCACGAGGTTCAGGCGCAGATGTCGTCAGTTGCTCTTGAGACCGCCGATGATTGGCCTTCCGCCCCGAAGTGACGGATCGTCGTGCCCGGCGTGAATCGATTGCATATCCGAAGGCGGTAGCAAGCCTGGGCCGAATACTGGCGCTGAGTGCAGACAAGGAAGCAAATCGATGGCTACTTACGAACCCGCGATCACCGCGCTGCTGTGCATCGACTTCTACAACGACTTCCTGAGCGTCGGCGGAAAGCTCTGGCCGTGGGTTAAGGAAGGCGCCGAGAAGGCCAACCTGCTGGAAAACCTTCGCACGATCGTTCGAGCCGCCCGTGAGGCAGGTATCGCGATCTATCACGTTCCACATCATCGCTGGGAACCCGGAGACTACGTGGATTGGAAGTATCCCTCGCCCTATCAGCTCGGCGCGGCGGAACGGCAAGCCTTTGCGAAGAATAGTTGGGGCGGGACGTTTCACAAAGACTTCCAGGTCGAGGTGGGCGATATAGTTGCAACCGAGCACTGGGCGTCGAGCGGCTTTCCCAACACGGATCTAGAACACCAGCTCAAGCGATACGGCAAGGAGAAGATCATCTGCACGGGCTTGTTGGCGAACACCTGCGTCGAAGCGACGGCCCGCATTGGAATGGAACTCGGCTTCCACGTTACGTTGGTACGTGATGGGACGGCAGCGCGCTCACATGAAGCCCTGCATGCTATGCTGGACATCGACGGTCCGACCTTTGCTCACGAGATCCTGACGACCGCCGAGTTGGTTTCCGCTATCCGGGCTTCCGCGTCCGCTAGCGAAATGTCTGCAGGACAGGCGAGTTCAAAGCCGCTCTAGCCGATCATACTACGCTGGGTAAGGAATTTCGCAGGCCCGTGGCGCTGACGTCCGTCCCGCGCTTCCCACGCCTGTCCCATTGAGGACGGCGACGCAACGTGTCCATCGGAACGGGACTGGTCCACCTGCGAGCAGATACGCCTCAGGCGATTCTTGTGGGTGAAGCCGAGCGCACGATGGAGAAAAGTGCTCTCGTAGCCGCTGACTAGGCAAGGTCACGTACCGCCGGCCACGGGGGGTCGGGTCACAAACGGCCGTCGGCTCTCGCCTTTTGGGAAGCGGCCACAGACCCAGAGGCAACCGAAGAACTTTGAAGAAGGGTCTCGTCGCTGTTGAAAAGCACAGATCCGTACTAAGTAGACCTGTCCTGACTAAGACGGAGCTTGGCGGCCATCGTTGCTAGATCAACAAGGGAGCAAGCCTGCATCTTCCTCATGACCCGACCTCGATGCGCCTTCACCGTAATTTCGCTGATACCAAGATCGAAGGCAACCTGCTTATTCAGCCGGCCAGTCGTCACCAACGACATGACCTCTCGTTCGCGCCGACTGAGCATCCGGTATCGGTCGGCGATGACCTGAATTTCAACTTCCCGATCAAGTAAGGCGCGGCTATGCTCAATGGCGTTGCGAATGGCCTCGAGCAGAGCATCGTCGGAGAATGGCTTGGTCAAGAATTCGACCGCACCCGCTTTCATTGCCCGCACGGACGTCGGCACGTCCCCGTATCCGGTAATAAAAATGATTGGCATGTCCGTGCGATCACCTGCCAGGCGAACTTGAAGTTCGAGACCATTCAGATCGGGCAAATTCACATCAAGGATAAGACAGCTGGGAGCCTGCACTCGTGGATGAGAAAGGAACCCCTGAGCTGATGAGAAGGTCTCCGGTCGCCAACCGGCCGAACTGATCATCAATTCCAATGACTCGCGCACTGAAATATCGTCGTCGACAACAAACACGATCGGCAGGGTGTGCGACATGAATGACATCCAGGACAAGCGCTCTGTTAATTTACCGTACCTTCCCGCATTCGATGGTACTACGCGGCATTCTGCCCACACGAAGCGCAAGATCGATGGCATCGCGCAGCGAGGCGTCACTGAACGGCTTGAGCAGACATTCCACCGCGCCTTCTGCCATTGCGCGTGGCCGGACCGTCTCGTCACCGTGACCAGTAATGAAGACGATCGGAACGTCTTGCCGGCGTAACCGGAGTTCTCGCTGTAGGTCCGGTCCTGACATTCCCGGCATGGCCATGTCCAAAATCAAGCAGCTCGTGAGATCGATATGGTCGGAAGCAAGAAACTCCTCGGCTGACGAAAACGCTTCAGCAGCGAAACCGAATTCCCTCAGCAGGTCTGGTAGCGATTCACGTACCGATTCGTCGTCATCGACAATCGAAACGAGCAAACGGCTCGTCATTAAAGGCTCCTCATCACTTGGTCCCGCGTGGCAGGGCCCCAATTAACGCTTAGATCGTGGTTCTCTGCACTCGCAAGCCCAAGTGGGATGGAAAAGGAAACAGAAGCGCCATGGGTATCATTTGGTTGCGCCCACAGCCGACCATGATGATTTTCGATAATGGACCGGCTGACCCACAAGCCGATCCCCATGCCGGCTTCCTTTGTCGTGAAGAAAGCATCAAAGATCCTGTGCAGGTCATGCGGGGCGAAGCCAACTCCTTCGTCTTTCACGGTAAGGCGCACGCTCTCATCCGTATCGCGTTCGGTTTTGACGATGAGCCGCTTGGGGCGATTGTCGATACCGCCCATCGCATCCGACGCATTGCGAACCAGGTTCAGGATAACCTGCTGAAGCTGGACGCGATCGCCCATGACGGTCGGAAGGTCATCGTCAAAATCCATCTCGATATTGATCCGATCCCTCTTGAGCTCGTTCAGCAGCAGCGCGATGACCTCTTGCGTCGCTTCATTGAGGTGAACTCGCTCCATCGAAAACCGGCGTTTGCCGAAGAGCGCCCGTAGTCGAACGATCACGTCGGAAGCACGGTTCCCGTCCCGTATGGTGCGCCGCGCGGTCTCGCGTGCTCCGTCAACATTGGGTGGATCCGCGGCCAGCATCCGCAGACAGGTGCTGGCATTGGTGAGAATGCCCGACAAGGGCTGGTTGACTTCATGGGCGATCGAGGCCGTCAACGCTCCAAGGCTCGCGATTCTCGATACCCGGGCAAGCTCTGATCTGACATCCTCAAGTGCCTCTTCCGAGACCCGGCGCTTGGTGACGTCCTGTACGGCGCCGATGTATTCGAGCTGACCTCTACGGTTCCGGGTCGCATGCGCGACCAGATGAAGATATTTGACCGATTGATCGGGCATAAGCAGCCGGTGCTCGTACTCGAAATCCTCTGCCTCCGCGCTCACCCGGGCGATCATGTCCTTCATCAGCGAGATGTCGTCGGGGTGAACTCGCGATCCGATGAGCTCAAGCGTCACCGGGATCGCTTGGTCAAACTCGAAAATGCGATAGACCTGCTCTGACCAAATGATCTCTCCGGTCGCGACGCACCATGAGAAGCTGCCGGTCTTGCTTAGGTGCTGGGCTTCGGTGAGAAACGCTCCACTTCGTTGCAATGCCTCCTCCGACCGCCTGCGTTCCGTTATGTCGCGCAGGTAGCAAGTAAACGATGGTGGTCCTTCCAGAGGAATACGAGAGATCGCGAGCTCGACGGGGAATTCGCTGCCGTCCGCACGTACGGCCGTCATCTCAACCCGTTTGCCGATCAATCGTGTTTCACCCGTTCGCAGATATCGAGCCATGCCTTGCCGATGCTTCTTCCGCAGAGCCGGGGGGATGATGGCGTCCGCCAACTCCCTACCGACAATCTCGCCACGGGGATAGCCGAAGGTGCGTTCCGCAGCCGGGTTGAACTCGATTACGCGCCCTTCGTGATCCATCGTGATGATGCAATCCAGCGCCGCGTCCAAGATCGCGGCCTTGCGCGCTTCACTTTGCTTCAACGCGGTGTCGCTCAGGGCGCGTTCGATAGCTATGCTGGCGACGTGCGAAAATTGAGCGATGAGATCCTGTTGTTCTCGGGTGGGCGTGCGAGGCTTGTCGTAGTAGATCGCGAACGCGCCGACGACCTTGCCCATCGTCGACGTGATCGGTGTTGACCAGCACGCTTGGAGCCCATGCGCCATCGCCATTGGGCACCAGGCATGGGCCGCCCATCGTGTTTCCAGCATGAGATCGGCGGCGATCACCTGCTCGTTCAGATGCGCGGCCATCGCGCAGGGGCCTGAATCGACATTCACCGGGCGGCCAATGATTGAGTTGATGAAGGTGGCCGGAAGGCTAGGCGCGGCGCCGTGTTCAAGCCGCGTGCCGGTTGGGTCGACCAGCACCACGCTGCAATAGCAGCCCTCGCTCGTAGTCTCAACGAGGCGGCACAGTGCCACGAGAATGTCCGACATTGAACTGCCGGCGGCCGCCATTTCCAGCAGTTGCTTTTCGCACAAGAGTAGCGACTCAGCACGTCTCCGGTCATCGATATCGCTCTCGATCATGTACCATCGTACGATTTGTCCGCGCGCGTCTCTGCGGGGCATCCCACGCACGTGAAACCATCGATAAACGCCGTCAGCGCGTCGCATACGCTGCTCGACATCGTACGGCTCCCCCGTGGCTATCGATCGGTCCCAAGCCACTCTTACCGAAGGGAGATCGTCGGGGTGAACCAGACTTCCTGTCCTCCAGCCCTTTAGATCCTCGAGCGTCGTCCCGACATAGTCGAGGACATGCTGATTGACGCTCTCGAGTTCCCCCGTCGGCGTCATGAAGAATACCATCGCAGGAATGGTGTCGGAAATGGAGCGATAAAGGCTCTCGCTCGCCCGACCAAGCCTCCCTCGGTCCTCGATATCAATATTCAGTCCAATCCATTTGACGATTTTTTGGGGCCCGTCGACTAATGGTCGAACTCGGATAGTGAACCAGTGGTATTCTCCATCGCGGCGACGCAGGCGCGCTTCCATTGCGCTTTCCGCGCCGGCTATCAGAATCGACCGCCAGCGCTCTAGCAGACCGGGTAGATCTTCCGGATGGACGGCACGCCGCCAACCGGCCCCCACTAGCTGGCCAGCATCAAGACCGGTGTACTCACACCAGCGACGGCTGACGTGATCTACATTTCCGTCAGGTAACGCCGTCCAAACCAATCCTGGAAGCGCATCGAGTACAGGACTGAGGTCGTTCTCCATGGGGCTCGTTCCTGACGGTCACCGTGAAAGAATAATGCGCCGGGGAGCCACGCGGGGTCGATGATACCTTGGTGTCGGTTCAAGGATCGCCGCTCCGGCTTTGACCAGAAGCCTACTCCCTGGCCTGCTCGATCGACAATCGATTTTGTCCGCGATCTTCGGCATTTACTGGCATCGGCGAAGGCTCGTGCATGGGCCGACGACTGACGATCGCGCGACTTGTCGACTTAAACGTCAGACGGCTGGCGACACCTTCGTGCAATGGATTCATTGCCGATACCCGTTAGATCGAACGTCAGCCGATGAAACGTCGCTTCCTTGTTTTTCGCAATCGGCGCCGAAGTAAAGCTCTCTGCCGGAGTGCGTCATGGACAAACGTGAATTCGACTACGTCATCGTCGGGGCAGGTTCTGCGGGATGCGTGCTCGCCTCGCGCCTCACGGAGGATCCGAGCGTCTCGGTCTGTCTGCTCGAAGCTGGCGGCCGAGACACGAGCGTTCTGATACAGGCCCCCGCTGCCTTCGTCGCAATGGTACCGACAAAGCTCAACAACTACGCGTTCCAGACTGTACCGCAGCCTGGCCTGAACGGCCGCCGTGGATATCAACCGCGTGGCAAGGTGCTTGGAGGCTCAAGTTCGATCAATGCGATGTTCTATGTGCGCGGAAACAAATGGGATTACGACCACTGGGCCGCGCTCGGCAATCCTGGCTGGTCCTATGACGACGTGTTGCCGCTGTTCAAGCGGGCTGAACACAATGAAGAGTTCAAGGATGATTACCACGGTCAGGGCGGACCTCTGAACGTTACCTATCAGCGATACGAGAGCCCGCTCACCAAGCTGTTCCTTGAGGCCGCGGCGCTGCGGCAAATCCGGTCAAATCCCGATTACAATGGAGCGGAGCAAGAAGGTGCCTTCGCGTATCAGGTCACCCATAAGGATGGCGAGCGGTGCAGCACGGCGAAGGCCTACCTCGCTCCGAACCCGTCGCGCAAGAACCTCGCAGTTTTGACACACGCCATCTCTGCCAAGATACTGATGAGGGATCGTCGAGCGTACGGCGTGTCATATTACCAGGGCGGGGAGGTGAAGGAGGCGCACGCCCGGCGAGAAGTGATACTTTCCGGCGGCGCCTTTGGTTCGCCGCAACTTCTGCAACTCTCCGGAATAGGACCTGGCGAGGCGCTGACGCAGCTTGGCATTCCGATCCTGAACGACCTACCCGGTGTTGGTGCGAATTTACAAGATCATATCGATTACATCCAGTCGTGGCGCGTGCTGGACAACGTCGGGACGGTTGGCATTTCGTTCAGAGGCGCAGGGAGAATGCTGCGTGCAATCCTTGAGTGGAATTGCAGCCGTACCGGCTTAGTGACAACGACCTATGGCACGGCGGGCGCGTTCATTCGATCATCGCCAGAAGTCCCGGCCCCCGATTTGCAATTGATCTTTGTCATTGCAATCGTCGACGATCACGCACGCAAGCTCCACCTTGGCCATGGCATATCCTGCCACGTTGATGTCTTGCGACCCCATAGTCGAGGTGTCGTAGGACTTACCAGCAACGACCCGCGCGATCCGCCCCGGATCGATCCCAACTTCCT
Source organism: Bradyrhizobium shewense (assembly GCF_900094605.1). Lineage (GTDB taxonomy): Bacteria > Pseudomonadota > Alphaproteobacteria > Rhizobiales > Xanthobacteraceae > Bradyrhizobium > Bradyrhizobium shewense. Next base: position 389,886 of record NZ_FMAI01000002.1, read on the forward strand.
TTCCGACGAGCGCGATCTAAGGCTGCTGGTCAAGGGAGCCCAGATCCAGCAAGGAATTATCGAATCCCGCCCATTCCATCAACTCCGCGGGGAAATGCTGTACCCGACGCGAGCCGACGATGTTGCCGGTCTTGAGAGCGATATTCGCAGTCGAGCCGATACGCAGTATCACCCGGTTGGCACCTGCAAGATGGGCCCGGATGACGATCCGATGGCGGTGGTGGACGCCCGGCTGCGTGTACGCGGCGTTGACGCGTTGCGCGTGGTTGACGCGTCCGTGATGCCAACCATCGTCGGCGGCAACACCAACGCTCCCACAATCATGATTGCCGAAAAGGCTGCGGATTTAATCCGAGAGGACGTCTGAACATTCGTTTCACACAGGACTAAAGGGATGGAGGCCGAACACATGCAAACGAACCACTCCAGCAGCAACGCACAGAACGTCGTCGATTCGCGCCTCGAGCCAACATCGGTCGACCATTTGCTCATCCAAGAGCTTTCCCATCGTGTTAAAAATGAGCTCACGTCAGTGATTGGACTCGCTGTATCGATCGCGCGCCGCTCTACATCTCACGAAGTTAAGTCTGCCCTCGCCAAGGTGAGCAATACGTTACATTGCTATGCGGTGGCGCATCGGGCGTTACAGATGCCGGTACATTGCACCGAAATTGACGCATCTGAATACGCTGCCGCGCTCTGTAATTCGCTCTCGTGCGCTCGGCTTGATCCTCAAGGAATTGAGCTGATACTCATCTTGCGACCATTCAAGTTGCGTTCAGAGCGGTGTTGGAAGCTTGGTCTCATCCTTTCGGAACTGATCACAAACAGCGCACGTCACGCCTTCGGAAATCGCGGCGGGACCATTGAGGTCACCCTGCGTACCTCGGGCTTGCTGGTTGAATGTTGCGTTAAAGACAACGGCTCAGCCCAGAGCCCATACGGGATCGGCCAAGGGCTGAAAATCGTAGCTGCTCTAGCAAAGGAACTGGGCGGCACGATCAGCCATGAATTTGGATTGGAAGGCGCCACATCGACCCTGACGTTTCCGATCGAAGCCAAGTCGCGACTTGTCGACGTCGTTGCTGCCAAGCCAGGTCAGAAATGAAGCAATCGGCGGCGCATACCGATCGTTGTCTCTAAGAGCCCTCACCAACAGGAAAGGATCTTCCATGAACGGCCGTATTGACTACATCAAGGCGTCGCCGGCGGGTTACAAGGCGTTCGCAGAGGTTTACGCGCTCCTTCAGGAGAGCAGTCTCGCGAAAGAATTGATCTATCTCGTCTATTTGCGGGCATCGCAGATAAACGGTTGCGCGTATTGCATTGATATGCATTCACGCGATCTGCTCAAGTTCGGAGTCGCGGTCGAAAAGCTCGTGCTTGTACCGGTCTGGCGAGATGCGGGCGCGCTATTCAGCGTCCGCGAACGCGCTGCACTCGCCTGGGCGGAGACCGTAACTCGCGTAGCCGAGACCAACGTTCCTGCCGCTGACTATGAATCTGCTGTCGCCGAGTTCAACGGGACGGAGCTCGCAGACCTAACCTATGCGGTCAGCTTGATGAATGTGTTCAATCGCCTGTCGATCGCATTCCGCACGCCGCCCGCGGCCTCGCTCAAAGTCGCGAATGCGGCATCGGCCGTCGGCCGGCGCGACGAGTAGGGCATCGACCAAGTCCTGGCACCTCCTCCCGCTGCCAGGGAAAACTGGAGCCGTCGGAACAACCGACGGCTCCTTCTTCAATGATCGTCCTATGCTCGCGGACAGGCAGACAACGGCGACCAAGCGTTATGAACAAACGGGAGCTCAAATGCCGAGCCGACATCCGAACTCTTAGATCGCATCGACACTCGGCCCTTAGATGGAGGTGACAGATAAGCGTGTCTCAAGGGGCTCACACCAACCGAGTTTGCAACCCTCCCCAACGGGGCCAAACCCAGAACGGAGTCTACTTATAAACGGGGCGAATTGGGGAACAGGTCACAATACGCATCCGGCAGAACCGGCACGCACTATAACGTAGTCAAATTCACCATGAACCATCGAGTGCTCCCGTTGAGAGGGGTTGTACATTCCGATGAGGGGCGAAACGTTGTGTGTCGGATACAGCATCTCAGCTGCACACATCTGGTTGCGTAGATCTGAAAATGAAACCATTGCACCAAGGTGTCGCGGGGATTGCATCTGTGGACTTAGATGTGCCGCGGTCTCATTCAGACTTCCGCAACGAGCGTTCGCTCGTGACAAAAGCGCCCGAACATCGTGGGCGGAATCGATTGTCGGCAGGCCGCTATAATGAAAGGTGCCTCGTGGTGAGCGGAAGGCTCAGCGATGAAAGCCTCGACACAAAGGCATGATTGACCGCTGTCTTGGCGGTCGCGGGCAGGACGGCGTACCGATTGATCACAAGGTATCGACGACACCATGGTGCAATAGATTCGTCTCCAGCTCAGAGGCAAGAGTCCATGCCAGGCACGGCAGTCGCGTCGAGGAGCCGCAGTCAATCAGGTTCAGCGTTGCTTGTCGACTGCGAGGGTTGGACGGGACGCGCTTCCGTCAGCTTCGTAAGGCCAGAGCCTTCGCCATTAAGGCGGCGCTGCAGAGATGATGGCCGGCATGAGAAGGAAACGAGAGTAGGTGGATGATGAAAATCCTGCATGTTTGTTGTAGTCCTCGTGGGCAGTTCTCCGAGAGTTACAGGATATCTCGTAAGATTATCGAATTGTTGCGCGCGAAAGAGCCATCTGCGGTGCTCACAAATCGAGTAATCGGTGGCGGAGCGCTCGCGCATATAGATGCGAGCTACGCATCCGCGCTTGGTGCAACCGAGCCGTCATTCGGGGAAGCATTCCCAATGGGCTCCATGTCCCGATCCGAAGAACTTATTCAGGAGCTGGAGCGCTCCGACTACGTTGTCATCGGGACCCCTATGCATAACTTCACGGTGCCGTCTGCACTAAAGGCGTGGATTGATCACGTCGTTCGCGTCCGCCGAACGTTCGATTCGACCAAGGAGGGCTATGTGGGCAGGTTACGCGACCGCCCAGTCTTTGTCGCCGTGTCTTCGGGCGGGAGATACTCCGGTGAGCGCGCGCGTCAGCCGGATTTTCTTACTCCGTATCTAAGAGCCATCCTGGGCGTTATCGGACTGAATGATCTGACCGTCTTCTCCATCGAGGGTACTGCCTTCGGCCGGGACGCTGTCGTTGAGGCGAGGATCAAGACAGATCAGGCGCTGGAAGAGTACTTTCGCCATTTGCCGGTACGGCCGCATTGCAGCGGCGACGTCTTTCCGTGATCGGGAGCGTGGCCGTCCTCTATAGCGGCAAAACGTCTCAGACATGAAAGGAGAAGTCGGTATGTCAATCCGCAACAACATATTCTCTGTTGCGTTCGGTATCGCGTCGATGACGGCTGCCAATGCAGAAGGCCTTCGTCCACTCGGAGGCACGAGCATCGATCTTGGAGGCATATCTGGGATCGCTTACTACACTGTCGAGCGCGATGGGTTTCGCGTCGTTGCCACTCTTGCGCAGGGCGTGGCGGGAACGCCGATTCGTGTCATTTCTGTACTCGCACCTGGCCAGCGCGTGGTTCTCTCAACACCGCGACAATCGGATGCGGTCGAGATTACTCGGAAAGGCGACAGCGTTGTGGTTCGCAAGGCGAAAGCGACAGCGAACTGACTTCGAAACGAGCCGGTGCGGTTAGTCAAGCAATATGAAGATACGGATCGCTAATGTGGCCGAGCATTAGCGACGGTTGCGCTTCAGAGGGTCGAGATAGGCTTGCACCGCGGTTCGTTGATAGGAATCGTAGATATGTCCACCGGATACACTGATCCATGGATGATGGCTTCTTCGAAGTTTCAGCTGCCATACGAGAATGCGCATCCCGGCTGTATGCCACGCCTATTGGCGCCGACCTATCAGCGCGGGCTGCAGCGTATGCAGCCCCATTAGCAGGAGCGAAGCCGGGTACTTGTGCGCGCGAGTTGCGCAATTTGATTACTCTTCGTGCGCCCGCGGCGGGCTGGCGGCTCATAGCTTTAATGGAACACACCGAGGGCGTTTGGTCGCTCACAGATCGGATCGGGTGATGCCCGCGGCGAAGTTGCAAATTCAGCCTCTTGATCCAGCTGCCGCCGCGCCGCTTTACCAACAGATTTACGATCGCATTCGGGACGCTATAACCAATGGTGTGCTGAAACCAGGAGACCGCATTCCCTCGGCACGGGCGCTGGCTAACGAGTTGGGGCTGGCCAGGGGGACGATCGAAGCGGCCTATTCTCTGTTGGCCGCCGAGGGGTATATCGAGGCGCGCAGACAGGCAGGCACTATTGTCAGCCCGGTCCTTGACCCGCAAGGGCCCATTGCCAGATCAGCAGCGCTACCGGCTCCCCGCGTGGACGCCGTCAGCTTTCGCCCAGAATCGATCCTGCCGTTCCAAATGGGTTTGCCTGCCCTAGATGCCTTTCCGCGAAAGATCTGGGCGCGTCTCGGCGCGCGCAGTGTGCGGGCCATGCAGCCATCTGACATGATCCATCCTCCTGTGTGCGGCTTGGCTTCGCTGCGCATGGAAATCGTCAAGTATCTGCAGATTGCACGCCGGATTAGCTGTTCTCCCTCCCAGGTGTTCCTTACCTCAGGGTACCGCCAAAGCGTGGAATTGATCGGTTATGCCTTGCTGAAGGCGGGTGATGGCGTCTGGCTTGAAGATCCGGGATATCCGCCCACGCGCAAAATACTCAAGTACATGAATATCGAAGGCGTGTCGGTTCCGGTCGATGAGGAGGGCATAATTGTTTCCGATGCAACCAAACTGGCGCCCCGCGCTCGCGCGGCGGTCGTCACGCCTGCACACCAGAGCCCGCTTTGCATGTCGTTGTCGTTGCCTCGGCGCCTAGCATTGTTGGACTGGGCCGCGCGAAGCAAGGCATGGATCGTTGAAGACGACTACGATGGTGAATATCGGTATGTCAGCCGCCCGCTTCCTGCGCTGAAGAGCCTCGATCGGGATGGGCGAGTTCTTTATGCCGGCACGTTTAGCAAGGTGCTCTTTCCGGGCATAAGGCTGGCCTATCTCGTGGTGCCGTTGGTGCAAGTCGAGAGGTTTACGCAAGTCATCGAAAGTCTTTCCGCGGGCAGTCCTGGACTTACTCAAACCATCGTTGCTGCATTCCTTTCAGGGGGCCATTTTGCGCGCCATATCCAGCGTATGCGGAAGCTCTACGCCGTGCGCCGCGAGGCGACTGCCGCAGGTTTGGAAAGCGTGCTGGGAAAGCACGTGCGAATAGACCGACAACCGGGCGGTATGCACCTCATCTTGCGTCTGCGAGGCGACCGTTCAGACCGCCGGCTTGTCGCAAGCATGCGGGCAGGGGGCTTGTACGCGGAAGCCCTCACCGACTGGACCAGGGGCCGATACGGGGTATCCGGCCTTCTCTTGAACTTCACAAATATCGATTCGCAGCGCACGGCCGAGAATCTCGGACGGCGCATCTTGGATTCGATGTAACTCAAGCTTGAGAACCGGCCGGTGCAAAATCATGGCCCATCTATAGACCTCCGTCATGGTCCTTTTTGAAGTGGCGAAGAGGCGAGACACTGAAGGTCTGAAGCTGGAGCACCCCTCGGAGAAAGTGACCTTGACCAGCAACTGGTTGATCTCGCGTTTCCGCGAATGCGGTCGAAGCTCGGCAAATAACAAATGGATCTAACGCATATGACATGGACCATCCTGGTCTCCGCCGGTCTTCTTGAAATCGGATTTGCCTTGAGCATGAAGTGGTCAGTGGGTTTCACGCGGCTAACGCCGTCGCTGTTTGCCGCCGCCGCTGGCTTGTCGAGCGTCCTTCTTCTATCCCTCGCGCTCCGCACGCTTCCCGTGGGAACGGGCTACGCCGTCTGGACCGGTATCGGCGCGGCAGGTACCGCTATTTTCGGTATGGTATTGCTGGGCGATTCAGCCTCGCTCGCGCGCGTGCTTTGCATCGTCTTCATTGTGGGAGGCGTGATTGGGCTAAAACTTGTCTCAGCGAACTGAGGCTTAAAGGTACGATCTCGCTGAGCAGATGTCCCGATGTGCCGGAGCGGCTCGGAGTTGTCTGGCTTCTCACAGAACGGGGCCGTCAAGGACAGACTGTTGGACCAGTCGCAAAGCAATTTCATGGCCCTTGGATGCAAGTCGCGAATACGTATCGTTGGCGATCAAGGTTGAGGCAGGCGTCGGACTGCGACGGTTGCTGTGGGCTTGTTCGAAGCGTCGCTCCTAACGGCTGATGCGATGGGCCATCATCATCCCGATCCTTTGCGGGAAGGTCCTCATAATCTCGCGGCATCAGGTGTCAAAGCGACTAACATGTTCCACCAAGCGCGCTCACACCCCTTCCTCGCAATTGTCCTGGCGATATGCATCTTCCTTGTCGATACGCTTTCATCTCTTCACTTTACTGTGGCCTCCCTGTACGTGGCCGCAATTCTGATTGGCGCGCACGATCTTGAGTGCACGGGCATCATTTTCAGTGGAATTTCATGCGTCGCGCTAACCGCCCTCAGCTATCTTCTAACGCACGGAATCACCTTTGTCGGCGCGGCTCCCTTGAGGTCTATTGTCAGCTTCGCGACAATCGCAATAACGACCGCGCTGGTGCTGAAAAATCGGTCAGCAAATGCGAGTCTTGCTGAGGTCAAACGAGAGCGTAGGAACTTGGCGCGTTTTTTCTCGCCGGAAATCGTGAAACGGCTCGTTCAGATCGATGTGCCCTTTTCCGCAGCTCGTCGCGAGAAAGCAGCGGTCTTGTTCGCCGATGTTGTTGGATTCACCGCCTTCACGTCTGAAAAGACACCTGACGAAGTGATCGGATTTTTGCGCGAGTTGCTGGCAATGCTCGGCGAAGCCGTATTTGCGCACGGTGGTTCGATAGACAAGTTCCTTGGGGACGGTCTCATGGCCGTGTTCGGCCTACCACTTGCCAGTGACCGGGACGCAACAAACGCGGCGCTTTGTGCCATGCGAATCCGTGATTGCCTCGCCCAATGGAATGCCCGACATCCCAACGACCCAGGCAAGCTCATTCGCATTGCCGTCGGCATTCACTGGGGGGAGGTTGTGCAGGGCGACATCGGCACCGATAAGCGGCTTGAGTTCACAGTGGTTGGCGATACCGTAAACATCGCAAGTCGTGTGGAAGCTTACTGCCGAACACTCAACGCGACAGTACTGGTCACCGGAGATTTCATTCAATCGCTGATTGCGGAAGGCAGCGTCGACGTCGCCAACGCCTTCACAACTGAAGGAGAACATCTTCTCAGAGGCTGCCGAAAGCCGCTTCATCTCTACAGCCTAAAAGTACGCTGAGGGGTGTTTCACTCAGGACGAAGTACGCAAGCGTTGAAGGTCGCTGCGATGGGAGATGGGTTGTTCAGCAGCGTGGCGAGCCTTCTGTCACCGTTGATGTCCGAGTTCGATCTTTGAACCTACGCCTTCTGATGCGCCCGGTGTGCGCTTGGTCATCGCGGCTGAAGTCGCTGACAGCTGGGCTCTCATGGTGCCCCTGGTCACATGTACGCGCCAGCCCTATTCGGGCAAAGAATCGCCCGATCCCCCCACTTCGCCCGGAAAATCCTTCAATTTCGGCAAGCCGTCTCGCATGGGCAGAACCGTCTCAGCGTAATTTACGTGCAGCGATGGCTTGAACACGAGCGTCGGAAGCGTCGTTGCGAATACGTTTACCCGATCCAACGTCGGAATAGCAATCATCAATTGGCTCCCGCACAGTCTGCAAAACTTACGCTTGCTGCGTTCGGTTTTCTCAAAAGTTTGGACATGCTCCTCACCAGCTGTGATCGTGACGGCCTCCGCCTTCCAGATAGTGAAGGCAACGACCGGCCCGCTGGCCCAGGTACGGCAGGTGGTGCAATGACAGTATCCCATGGCCTCAGGTGCTCCCGTGGTCCGCAGCTCAACGGCGCCGCAAAGGCAGTGCCCTGTATGGTTCATTCGATACCTCACAATCCCTCAGATGAAGTCGTTAGGACTCCGCACGCTCGGTCCTTCCAGTCCGTCAAACGGCGCTATTTATCTTGATGGCCGACAAGTACGGTCGGCGGCACGCCTCTATCTTTCAGATAGAAGACAATGAGTTTCGCAGGCTTTGTCGCGCTGGCGTTGCGGCTCACAACGTGTACGTCCGTGGGCCCTTCATAAAAGACCTCGCCGGCATTGACGGTCTTGGAGGCTTCACCTCCGACCTGCGTGACAATGCTCCCCTCCAAAACGTAGACGAAGAGATCCGCATTATGCCGGTGCGGTTGCGAGACCTCGCCGGGGGCGAAGTCGACAAGTTCGACCATACCTTCCTTCCCTGGAAAGTCGGGTAGCTCTTTGGTCATCAAAGTCGTTGCCGTTCCCGTGCCTGCATGGGCGGAGGCAAATGGAGATGTCGCGCCAAGCACGAGGGAAATAACAAGCGCCAGTCTTTTCATTGTTCGATCCTTCCTTTTAGTTGTGCCAAATTGTCAGTTGGTCTCTAGCATCGCGCTTCTTGAACTATTTGGTTAGCTCCATGATCTGACTCGTGAACTATGCCAAGTCCGTCCATCCCTGATGAGCTATTCGTAGAAGGATACCCATGGTCTCGAGAGGGATCGTTGCCCCGGATCAATCGAGAAAGGGTCGCTGAGGAATTGCCTCAACCGGCACCGAAGGCGGCTGCGACTTCGATGCCAGTCACACTTCGGTGCCTAGGGTGACTATCGACGAGTTCTGGCGTCATCCAAGGAATGAAGTTGCTGCGCGTCGTCGCGCCAACTGGGTCCAGAAGGATGGGAAAGACCGCTAGGCGGACTTCTTTGTCGTCTGAGCGAGAGCGGCGTGCGTGTGCTACGCAGTTTCGGCTTGCCGCACCTTCACCAAGAGGCTTTCTCGCTCCGGTTCGGGCGGTAGCTTCAAAGCTTTTTCCCTCGCCCCAATTTGCGGACAGCTTGACACGACGCCTTTGCCGCAATGGCGCCTTCCTCATGGGCCGCAGCCCCCAGTCCGCCCAACCCACAGCGCAGAGTTCCCGGTTCCGCTGTGACGAGCCTTTAAGGGGGAACAAAGTTCCATTCGCTGCCGACGACGGAAGTTCTATTTGCCGGCTGGGCCGAGCCGTTAAGCGCGGCCGTCCGCGCAGCCCTGCATTCCGCTCGACACCCACTCCAAAGGGTGGAGAGCCCAGTTGTTACCGCTGTCGGCGCAAACGCGACCTTAAGGGTCTGCCCTGCAGAGCGGTGACGGTATTTGCTGAAACTCGCGGAAAGCTCAGGAGGAGGCCATTCCGAGCTAGAGTCCGTCTAGTGCCTCGATTGATTCCGATACTTGGTGAAAGCACCATTCCTCAGAGCCACAGAAATTTTCCTGTGAATTCAAGGCCAAAAAAATGGGGCGGGTATACCGTCGGAATTAGACCGTCAGCTCTAAGGATTTGTGCTTGGAAATCAACGCGGAGGCATCTTCCTAAACAATTGAGTGGGAGTAGGGGGAGTTGCCCATTCGATCTCTAACGCCTCGCAGAGGCGGCACCGGTTAAATCATGGGATTTGGGATATTCATCCACCGATCGGACTCGATCTACGATGACAGCCCTGCTGAACAATATCAATTTCCCAGTCAGTATCTTCGCCGCGTTGAAGCCTGCGTCGGTGATTGGATAATCTACTACGAGCCGAGCAAAGTCGCCGAGACACGCGGTTATTTTGCAATCGCTCGGGTTCAACAGATCATTCCCGACTCCGGTGCTTCAGGGATGTATCTCGCTCTGATTGAGCCCGGAAGTTATCTCGATTTTGCCAATCCGGTGCCCTTCAACGGACCGACTGGTCCCGTGGAGCGCGGCGTCCTGAATGAGCAGGGACGAATTTCAGGGCGTGCCCAGTCGGCAGTCCGGCCGATCGCTCCCGACGATTTCAACAGAATATGCGAACTTGGTTTGGCCGAGAATGCGCCGCTGCTGCCGCGGCGCGATGATGACGTTCGGCCACTCGATCTTAATGAGGAGCAGGTACCGTTCCACTTCGAGCAGCAGCGTGACCGTGTTAGCCTGACAGTGTCGAGAATTTTGCGCGATCGCGTTTTTCGCCGCATCGTGCTCCGCGCCTATGATGAGCGTTGCGCCATTACGGGGCTGAAGCTCATTAACGGAATGGGGCGTGCGGAAGTCGCGGCTGCTCACATACGGCCAGTCGAGGCACATGGGCCCGACATCGTGAGCAATGGGATCGCTCTGTCCGGTACCGCACATTGGATGTTCGACCGTGGTTTGATCAGCTTGGCCGATGATCTGGAAATACTGATCTCGCGCCAGACAAACGACCTGGAAGGAGTCCGATCGATCATCAACAAGTCCGGTCGTGCACTTGAGCCAAGAAGGCCGTCGGATCGGCCTCATCCGCATTTTCTAAAGTGGCACCGCGAGCATTGTTTCAAGCAATGAGAACATTGCCGAGAATTGGTATGATGCGGAGCCCGTAGGATGGGTAGAGCGCAGCGAAACCCATCACCCTCGCGAAATTATCGCGGCGCCAACCCCGCGCCGTTTTGAAGCGCCAGCAGCCCGACGCAGAAGATCGCTGCACCGACCAACAGCACCACCGGGACCAGATACGGCGACGAGACGATTTCGAGCACCGGAAATGCCTTGTCTGAAACGAACCGCCTGTAGGCCACCCATGCGGTTGCGACGAGGGGCGTCAGGGCGACGATGATGTAGAGAGCCCCGAGGATCCAGCCGAAGGCCGTCAGGTCCTTGGATCGGGTGGCCTCTCCTGCAAAGCCAAGCGCGGCAATTGAGATGAAGGCACTTAGCGCGCTGACGAGAAGCTCGGCGGCCACGACGACAATCGAGACAGTTACATTCATTCCTGGATTCCGTTGAGAATGGACTTCCTTGAGAAGTCATCCGTGATTCATCCTGTGCGTGCAGCCTCGTAGCATCGGTACTGAGGTAACGCCAGCGCAAGGGCGGTCTGCCGGCGGCGGGCGCAGCAACCCCGGTTGAAGTCCGCGAGGTCGAGGATGAAGCGCGCGAAGTTCGGCGCGCGCTCGCGCGCTCAAAGTGTGCAGCGGAACCCATCGTGCCACGGCGAGGGTCGCATCTACAATATAAGTATTGACTTATATAAGCCTCTGCCGATATTCCTCTCCGAAACCAGAAGGAGGACCGCGATGGAGATCGACGTTGCCAGGGTGTTGGGACTTGTCACGCGTTCGGTGCGCAATTTCGAGAAGGACGGGAAGGCCGCCAGTGCGGTCACCTTGACGCGGCTCTACGACACCAGCGTCGACGACCTCTGGGATGCGGTGACGAGCAGGGAACGCATCCCGCGCTGGTTTCTGCCGGTGGAGGGAGATCTCCAGCTCGGCGGAAGGTATCAGCTCAAGGGCAACGCGGGCGGCACCATCACGGCCTGCGCGCCGCCAACTCATTTTGCGGCGACGTGGGAATTTGCAGGCGCGGTGAGCTGGATCGACGTCACGCTGGCGGCAGAACGGAGCCAGGCGCGCTTGACGCTTGAGCACAGCGCGATCATCGAGGATCATTGGAATCAGTTCGGTCCGGGTGCGGTCGGCATCGGTTGGGACCTCGCCATTGCCGGGCTCGAGCGATACGTTGCGACAGGGGCATCGGTCGACCACGAGACGGCCGAGGCGTGGATGGGCTCGCCCGAGGGCAAGGAATTCATGACCGGGAGCGGTGAGTATTGGCGCGCAGCGCATGTCGCGAGCGGGGTGGATGCGGCCTCGGCGAAGCAGCGCTCGGACCGGACCATTGCCTTCTATCGCGGCGAGATGCCGCCTGACATAGCGCACCCCGGCACAGGAAGCTGATGCACGTCTTCGAAGTTCTCGCCGATCCCGTGCGCCGACGCATCCTCGAATTGCTCGCTCCGGGAGAGATGGCCTCCGGGGAGGTCGTGGAGGCGATCGGCGCCGAATTCGGCATCACGCAAGCCGCCGTGTCGCAACATCTGAAGGTGCTGCGCGAGAGCGGCTTTGCGATTGTTCGGGCGGAAGCGCAAAGACGCCTCTACTCGGTCGACGTGGTCGGACTTCAGGCGGTGGATGCGTGGGTCGGTCGGTTCAGGACTTTCTGGGAGCCGAAGCTGGACGCGCTGGCGACGGAGATCGCGCGCGGCAAGCGGGAGCGGCGCAATGCACCGCTGACCAAGCGGAGCGGCAAGAGGGCTTGAGAGCTGTGCCGAACCCGAAGCGCCTCACTCATGCGCCTCCTGCCAATGTGGGTAGGTGACATAGGCCGTGACGGCGCCTTGCTCGTGCGAGCGGATGGTAACCTTCTCGCCCTTGGGCATGTAGATGATCTCGCCGGGGCCGGCGGTGACGGTGCCGGCTGCACTCGACACCGACAGCTTGCCCTCCAGCACGAGCATGACGTCGTCCACGGCGAGCTTTTCATCGAGGTTCTGGTTCGGCGCGTAGCGGCCGAATCCGATGGTGATCGGGCCGCCGTGGCGCTGGTCGATCACGTTGCCTGCAAAGATGTCTCCGTCCTGCCCGGGCGAGCGTTCGAACGACGCATCCGCCACGGCAAACTTGCGAACCTTCATGGGATCCTTCCGTTCTGCGCCTGAGTTGACAGGGTGGGACGGTAGACGCCTGAAGCCGGTGTTTGTTCAACATCGCTGCTGGACGGTTTGACGCAGCGCTCGCAGCGCCGTCCATCAGAGGCGCGATGTGCAGATTGTCGCAGCCGCGCGTACAGGATCGGAGTCGCAACAATGCCACAGTCGCGACGAGACGACATTCTTTAGACCCATTCAATTTCGCTTCCTCGTCTCCGTGTGCCCATAAGTCCGCGTCTGAGTTTTTGCTCACCGGGGATTGGAATGCTGAGTTTGAATGCCGTGAGGCATGGTTTTCTCGCGACCTGCAGTTTGTTCGTGTTGGATGCAGGACTTGACGGCAAGAGTTACGCTCAATCTCAGCTACCACCAGTGACGGTCGATGCTCCAAAGCCGCAGCAAGCCCGCCGCGCGCAGTCCGCGCGGCCCGGTGCCGCAAGCGAGATGCGACGATCGGTGCGGCGCCCGAATCCGCGCAGGGAGGCGCAGATTGCTGCAGCAGCTCCGGTGTCGGCCACGACTCTTCAGAGTGCGATCGGTCCGGTCCAGGGCTTCGTCGCAACGCGCAGCGCCACCGGCACCAAGACGAATACGCCGCTGATCGAGACGCCGCAGTCCGTCTCGGTCGTGACGCAGGACCAGATCCGCGACACCGGAGCGCGAACCGTCGGCGAGGCGTTGGCCTACACCGCCGGTGTGCAGACGCAGCCATACGGCTTCGACCCGCGTTATGATCAGTTTCTGATCCGGGGATTTGCGGCTAACCAGTACGGCAACTATCGGGACGGCTTGCGACAGGGCAACGGCTCGTTCGCCTATTTCCGCAACGAGCCCTATGGCGCCGAGCGCATCGAGGTGATGCGCGGTCCGTCGTCGGTGCTGTACGGCGCCAATGAAGCCGGCGGCATGGTGAACTATGTGAGCAAGATGCCGCTCGACAAGCGGCTCAACGAGGTTGGCCTCGATATCGGCAATTTCGATCGCTATCAGGGACGTTTCGACTTCAGCGGACCGAGCCTTGATAACGACAAGCTGCTCTATCGCTTCACCGGGCTGGTGCGCGACAGCGGCACGCAGATTCCCGGGACGTGGGACGACCGCGTGTTTTTCGCCCCGAGCGTGACCGCCAAGCTGAGCGAGGATACGACGCTGACCGTGCTGGCCGAGTACGAGCGCAGCAAGACGTCGATGTGGCCGTATTACCTGCGCAACCCGGTGACGGGCGTGGTCACCAATATTCGTCTCGGCGACCCCGCATTCGACGCGCTCACGCAGTGGCAGGCCTCGGTCGGTTACAGGCTCGAGCATCGCTTCAACGAGGCATTGGCGTTCCGGCAGCATGTCCGGCTCGGACATGTGTCGTTCGAGGGCAACATGGTCGATGCGCTCAGTCTGTCGCCGGATGGCCGCACGCTCAACCGCTACGCGGCGATCTTCCGGGAGCGGCTGAACACGTTCAACGTCGACAACCAGATCGAGGCCAAGCTGGCCACCGGTCCGATCAAGCATACGGTCCTCGCGGGTGTTGATTATTTCCGGCAAGGCACGACGCTGGACTATTATGCCGGCCTGGCGCCGTCGCTCGATCTGACCAATCCGGTTTACGGCAGTTCGGCGCCGACGATGCCCCTGGGGCTCATGAGCACCAACAGCCAAACGCTCGGCCAGGTCGGGCTTTACGCACAAGACCAGATGGCGTGGGGTGGCTGGCGGCTGACCATCGGCGGCCGGCAGGATTTTGCCGAGCTCTCGAACCGCAACGACCTGACGGGTGTGACGAGCAACAGCGAGCCGAGCAAGTTCACCGGCCGCGCCGGATTGTTGTATCTGTTCGAGTCGGGGCTTGCCCCCTATGTGAACTATGCGACATCGTTTCTGCCGCTGACCGGCACGACGGCACCCCAGCGCGGCGGCACACCATTCGCGCCAACGACGGGTGAATCGTTTGAAGCTGGTATCAAGTATCAGCCGCTAGGCTGGAACAGTTACTTCACCGCGACCTGGTTCAACCTCACCAAGGACAACGTGTTGACCATCGATCCGGCCTTTCCGACTTTTTCGGTGCAGACCGGTCAGGTTCGTTCGCGCGGCGCCGAGCTCGAGGCCGTGCTGTCGCTGGCCGAGGGTCTCAAAGGTGTCGCGTCCTATAGCTATACCGATGCCACCGTGACGCGCAGCAATGGCCTTGATCTCGGCAAGGTGCCGATCGGCGTGCCGTTGCAGCAGGCGGCGATCTTCCTCGATTACACCAGGCAGAATGGCCTGCTTGCAGGCTTTGGCGTCGGTGCGGGTGCGCGATGGATAGGGCAGACCTGGGCGGACGAAGTCAATACGATCAGGAATCCCGCCGTCACGGCGTTTGATGCGGGCGTGCATTACGACTATCGCGGCACGCGCTTGGCTCTGAATGCGCGCAATCTGTCGGATGAGCGCGTTCCGATCTGCAATGGTGGGACCTGCGCGTTCACGCAGGGACGGACCGTGCTGGGGAGTGCGACAGCGCGGTGGTGAGCCGGCTGGCGCTGCCGCCGATCTGATCGGCGCGCAGGGACCCGGCGCAAACGTCGGATGTCCGTCACGTTCGGCCGTGATACGACATCCGCATCGTCCTCTCCGGAGCAAGCCTGCATGTCCACTGCGATCGCCCCCAGCCAACAGCCCGCAACCGCCGCCGAGACCGACCCCGAGACCGTCGGCTGGATGAAGGGCTTTCCGCCGGCGCCGGATCGCACCATCACCTTCCAGAACGGCTCGTTCCGCAGCTTTCCCGAGCTGCGCTGGGCGTGGAGCAATGTCCGGCAGTTGGTGCCGACCGTGAACGTCTGGCGCGGGGCAGGGCCGGCCTCGCCGCTGCCGCGCGAGGACCACGACATCGGCGCGGTCGCATCGACCACGATGGACGGCCGGCCCATGACCTTCGCAAAGATGCTGGAGGAGACCTATGCGGACGGCATCGCGGTGCTGCATCGGGGCAAGCTGATCTATGAGCGCTATTTCGGCGCGTTGAAGCCGCACAAGCCGCATATCGGGATGTCGGTGACGAAGTCCTTCACCGGCGTGCTCGCCGGCATCCTGGTCGCCGAGGGCAGGATCGATCCGCAGGCGCAGGTCACGGACTACGTGCCGGAGCTGAAGGCCAGCGCGTTCGGCGACGCGCGCGTGCACGAGGTCATGGATATGACCACGGGGCTCGCATACACCGAAGTCTACACCGACAAGAATTCCGCCGTGTGGGGCTTGCGGCGCGCCAACGGCATGGCGCCGATCGAGCCTGATTACGACGGCCCGACCACCATCTTCGATTTCCTCGTGGCGCAGAAGAAGCAGGGCGAGCACGGCAAGGTCTTTGCGTACAAGACCGTCAACACCGACGTGCTAGCCTGGATCATCAGGCGCGCCAGCGGCATGACGCTGTCCGATCTTCTGTCCGAGCGCATCTGGATTCCCATGGGTGCGGAGGAAGATGCGTATTATCACGTCGACCGCATCGGCACCGAAAGCGGCGGTGGCGGGCTTTCCACGACACTGCGCGATCTTGCCCGCTTCGGCGAGACCATGCGCAATCACGGCCGCTTCAACGGCCGGCAGGTCGTGCCTTCATCCGTGGTCGAGGACATCGCGCGCGGCGGCGATCCCGAAAAATTCAAGCCTGCCGGCTACACCACCTTGCCCGGCGCCTCCTATCGCAACCAATGGTGGGTCAGCCACAACGCCCACGGCGCCTACATGGCGCGCGGCGTTTACGGCCAGGGCATCTATGTCGATCCCAAGGCCGAGATGGTGATCGCGCGCTACGCATCGCACCCCGTCGCGGGCAACGCCGCCAACGATCCCGTGACGCTGCCGGCTTATATGGCGCTGGCGAAGGCGCTGATGGCGGGCGGGTAGGCTGCGCCACACACTCGCTGTCATCGCCCGATTCAATCGGGCGATCCAGTATTCCAGAGACGATCGTGGCTGAACCGAGAGGCCGCGGCGTACTGGGTCGCCCGGTCGAGCCGGGCGACGACGGTGTGCCAAAACCGCAAGATCGGTCGAGCGCGTCACGTCCGTCTGCGACTAGATGGAGCCGCCACGGAAGGAGCGAAGATGAAGGCGGCGTTGCAAAACTATCAGGACCGGATGCGACGGGTGCTGGATCATATCGACCGGCATCTCGACGATGATCTGGACCTGGACGGGTTAAGCGCAGTTGCCGCGTTCTCGAAATTTCATTTCCACCGGCAATTCACCGCGACCTTCGGGTTGTCAGTGCATCGCTATGTCCAGTTGGCCCGCATGAAGCGCGCTTCGCATCAGCTGGCCTACGGTAAAGCGCAAAGCGTCACTGATATTGCGATGGATGCCGGTTACGATACGCCAGACGCC
This sequence comes from Bradyrhizobium shewense, assembly GCF_900094605.1. Lineage (GTDB taxonomy): Bacteria > Pseudomonadota > Alphaproteobacteria > Rhizobiales > Xanthobacteraceae > Bradyrhizobium > Bradyrhizobium shewense. The sequence continues at coordinate 406,876 of NZ_FMAI01000002.1, forward strand.
TTCGCCCGCGCCTTTCGGCAACGGTTCGGGCAATCGCCGTCGTCGTTCCGGAAGTCTCCCGACTGGGAGCCGTGGCTTGCGGCCTTCGGGCCTCTAGACAATGCGAGGAACACGCTCATGAAGACGTTTAGCAGTGACGATGTGACGATACGCGAGGTGCCCACCACGCGGGTGGCGATCATGGAGCATCGGGGCGACCCGGCGACGCTTGGCGCCACCATCCAGCGCTTCATCGCCTGGCGCAAGAAAGCCGGCCTGCATCCCCGGACAAGTCCGACTTTCAATGTCTGGCGTTCCGAGCGGCGTCCTGCGTCGTCGGCTGACTATAGCACGGACCTTTGTGTCGGCACCGAGCAGCCGATCGAGGCGAATGGCGAAGAGATCAAGGCCGGCGAGATCCCCGGCGGACGCTGCGCCGTGCTGCGAATCGTCGGCTACACCGACAATCTGGAGCCCGCCGCGCTCTATCTCTATCGCGATTGGCTTCCGGCCAGCGGCGAGGAGGCACGCGACTTCCCGATCTATTGCCAGCGGCTGAGCTTCTTCCCGGAAGTGCCCGAGCATGAAACGGTCGCGGATTTGTTCTTGCCGCTGAAATAGCGCTGCCAGACCCCTATCGTGCCGCGACAGCCGCAGGGGGCGGAGCGGGCTCGCAATACTCAATCAGCAATTCGGTGAGCACGCGTATCTTCCGTGCGGGATGCTGCCCCGGCGGGCGGATCACATATGCACCCGCCCGGAGGCGGGGGATATCGTGTCATGACCGGCACAAGCGCTCCGGAGGCGACATATTCGCGGGTGAGGCTGTCGGGAAGATAGGCGATTCCGAGTCCTGCCGTTGCGGCCAAGACCAGAGCTGTGCCGTTGTCGGCCTTGAAGCGCCCCTGCGGACGAACCGTGACGATCTTGTCGCCATCCATGAGCTGCCACGCTTCGGTACTCTGCATGAGGGCCTCGTGGGCGAGGAGTTCCTCCGGCGATTCAGGCACCCCATGGGCCTTGATGTAGTCCGGGCTCGCGACAAGCTTTCCATAGACGGCGCCGACGCGCCTTGCGATCAAATTGGAGTCCTGAAGATAACCAACCCGTATCGCACAATCGTAACCCTCCGTGACGAGATCGACGAAGCGATCACTGTAGCAGGTGTGGATCTGGAGCTGGGGATGGCGTCGGGCCATTTCCGCCAGGATGGGAGCGAAGTGGGTCGGGCCGAAGGAAAACGGCACCGCAACTCGCAGGCGGCCGCGCAGCTCTCCAGCGGGTAGGATCGCCTCCCTCGCTGCATCGATCTCGGCGCTGACTCTGGCTGCATAGTCGCGGAAGGTAACGCCGGCTTCCGTGAGCGCAGCCCCGCGGGTCGTTCGTGCAAGGAGTTGGACGCCAAGTTCCTCTTCAAGCCGGAGGAGCCGACGACTGACGATCGATTTGGCGACGCCCAGCCGAAGCGCGGCGGATGAAATTCCCCCGGTATCAGCGACTTCGACGAACGTCTGTATCTCTTCGATATCCAATTCAGCGTTCCTCATTTCGCGACACAGCGTGCCGCAATGCGACACTACCGCATCGCATTCGGGAACACCAATCTCGGCATTGGCTACGTCGCTGCTGGCGTACGTCTTTAAAAAACCAGTGCCGCTCACAACGGCAATAGAGGATGCAACGATGAACTTTCGTAACGGCCTTGCTTCGCTTCTTCGTCCCGAAGACTCGGTACTCGTTCTGATCGACCACCAGCCTTACCAGCTCGCGAACGTGAACAGCCACGAACCGCAGATGGTGATCAACAATACGACAGGTCTGGCCAAGGCCGCGAAGGCCTTCGGCGTCCCAACGATCCTGACCACGGTGGTCGCTGAGCGGGGTGGTCTCCTGTTCCCTCAGATCACGGATGTCTTTCCTGGCCAGGACGTGATCGACCGGACGTTCATCAACACCTGGCAGGACCGAAAGGTGGTGGACGCAGTCAAGGCCACGGGCCGCAAGCAGCTCATCATCGCCGGCCTGTGGACCGAAATCTGCGTTGCGATGCCGGCGATTCAGGCCCTCGGCGAAGGCTGGGATGTAACGGTGATCACCGATGCCTCTGGCGCCGTGTCAGTGGAAGCCCACGAGGTCGCAATCCAGCGGATGGTTGCGGCGGGGGCGAATATGATGACCTGGCTGGCGCTGGCGGCCGAATGGCAGCGCGATTGGGCTCGGACCGATCAAGCTGTGGCGCTGACAGAGGTGATCACGCAGCATGCCGGCGGTAGCGGCATTGCGTACCTGTGGGAGCAGCAGCTGCTCAACACGCCTGTTCCCGGCAACGCAGGATGATCTGAGCGAGGGTGCGAAGGTCTCGCCAGCGGCCGCGCGAAAGCAAAGGCCGCTGGCGTCATCAAGCAGCTCTTGCCCCTCGCGCCGGGGCGGAGTGGGGCGGGTGGATTGCGTTTCCGCTAGTCCCTACGAGCCCCGCGACATCTTCTCGAACTTCTTCACCAGCCGCTCGCGCTTCAGCCGTGACAGCCGCTGGATCCAGAACATGCCGTCGAGCTGGTCGATCTCGTGCTGATGGCACACGGCGCGCAGGCCGTCCGACTCCTCGCTCTGCAATTCGCCGTCGAGATCGTGGTAGCTGATCCGCACCCGGGCGTGGCGCTGCACCTCGTCGTTGACGCCGGGCATCGAGACGCTGCCCTCGCGGTGCAGGATCATCTCGGGTGACGTCCATTCAATAACCGGATTGACGTAGGTGAGGGGGCCGTCCTTGGCGTCGAGCTCGAGCACGACGACGCGCAAGGGCACGCCGATATGCGGCGCGGTGATGCCGATGCCGGGCGCGGCGCGCATGGTGTCGAGCAGGTCCTGCGCGAGCTCGCGCAAACCGTCGTCGAATGCGGTGACCGGTCGTGCAGGCATCGCGAGCCGGCGATCGGGGTAACGGACGATGGGACGGATGGTCATGCACGGCTCCTACCACTCACGGAGGGTTGAAGCACGCCGTTCTTGACGGCCTACCAACTGGAAGGTAGCTAACCCACCATGACCAAGATTTCCTCGACCGCCGACGACATTCTGGCCTGCGCTCGCACGCTGATCATTACGGGCGGCTACAACGGCTTCAGCTACGCGGATGTGGCCGAGATCGTCGGCATCCGCAAACCGAGCATCCACCACCATTTCGCCAGCAAGGTCGATCTGGTCCGTACCCTCGTGTCGCGATATCGCGAGGAAGCCCAGGCGGGGCTGGCGGCCATGGACCGCAACGTCCCGGACCCCGGCGAGCAGCTCAAGAGCTATGTCGCGTATTGGGAAACGTGCATCAAGGACGCGACGGCTCCGTTCTGCGTTTGCGCGCTGCTCGCCAGCGAGCTTCCGATCCTGCCAGAGGAGGTCGCGCTCGAGGTCCGGGCTCACTTCCGCTCGCTGGCGTCGTGGCTGACATCGGTGATGGAGCGCGGCAAGCGGCAGGGGCGGCTCCAGCTCTCCGGCACGGCTCGGGTCGAGGCCGAAGGATTCATGGCCACAGTTCACGGCGCGATGCTGTCGGCGCGGGCCTATGGCGATCCGAAAATGTTCGGGATCATCGCCCGGCCGCTGCTGGATCGGCTTTCCCCCAGGCACTGACGCAATCCGCACTGCTGCAATCGATCTGAATGGCGAGGCGATCTCGTCTCATACGAAATCTACCAACTAGTAGGTAAGGAAGAGAAAATGAGAGATCTTGGGATGGCTTCGGATACGTCCGACCGTGCGCAATGGCTGAAGCAATACTATTTCCTTCGCGCTGCGTTTTCCGTTGCCTGGGTCATTGCCGCCTTTGCCGTCGCGCCGTCGTCTGCGGCAATCGCGGGAACGTTGCTCGTCGCCTATCCGGCATGGGACGCCGCGGCCAATTATCTCGACGCGTTCTGCAGCGGCGGATTGAACCAAAACCGCACCCAGGCCCTGAACGTGCTGGTCAGCCTCGCGACCACCATCGCGGTCATCCTGGCCTTGCGGGTGAGCATGAACTGGGTGCTCGGGATCTTCGGCGCGTGGGCGATCCTTTCCGGATTGCTCCAGCTCGGCACGGCGGTCCGGCGCTGGAAGAGCTACGGCGCCCAATGGGCCATGGTGCTCAGCGGTGGCCAGTCGGCGCTGGCGGGCGGCTTCTTCATCGTTCAGGCCGCGATGCCTGCAATCCCGTCGATCGCGAACGTCGCGGGCTACGCTGCGGTCGGCGCGCTGTACTTCCTGGTCTCGGCGGTCTGGCTCACCGTCAGCACGTGGCGCCGTGGTGCGGCGCTGTGAGACGTCACGCCGGATAGGGCGTGCCGTCCTTGTGCAGGAATCGGCCGTCGGATGCCGGGCTCATCATGTCGACATCGGAGCAGGTGATGAGGTCATCGGGTGAGCGCGAGCCGATCTCGAGATAGACGGCCGTTGCATCCGACCGGTTGACCATGTGATGGCCGTTGCCGCTGGCCTTCGGGAAGGCGGCGCAGTCGCCCGCTCGCAGCACGGTTTCCGCGTGGTCCTCGATCAGCGTCACTTCGCCTTCGAGCACATAGACGAGCTCGTCCTCGTGCGAATGCCAGTGCCGCTGGCTCGACCAGCCGCCCGGTGGCAGGCGCATCAGATTGACCCCGAAATCCCTCAGGCCCCCGGCGTCGCCGAGCCGCTGGCGGATGCGATCAGTGCAAGGCGCATTGAAGGGCGCCGGATAACCGGAGCCTTTGCGCGCTGGCACGGCAGCGATGTCGATCTTTGGCATGGATGCGTCCCTGGAGTTTGCGGTGTGGGATGGGAGGCGTGCCGCGATGGAGAGCGAATACGGCCACGGACCTCGCCGCAATCGCGCGGCGAGCTTGGGATCGCGGACGTCACGATCGCGGGGGTAGGCGGGATCTGGAAGAGCGGGATGACGATATGGTGCCGGTGTTTTGCCCGACGAGTCAAATCGCGTCGTCTTTCCGCACATCATCTACCTCGTAAGTCATTGATCCGACAGCGCCCGGCTACTGTGCATGGGGTTGTTTTTCAGTTTTGTGTTGGCAGCTCACAAAAGCGTGCGGCAAAAATGACGTTCCATTGTCGGCCGGCGCTGTTCCCATTCGTCTTCCACCCAGACAGACCTGACGGGAGACCGAAATGACTTCCTCCAACTATCGCTGGGTGATCGTCGCCGCCGGCGGACTGCTCGGCTGCGTCGCGATCGGCGGCATGTTTTCGCTGCCGGTGTTCCTGCAGCCGATCGCCAAGGACACCGGCTGGTCCGTGACCGGCATTTCCAGCGCGATGACGATCGGCTTTTTGGCCATGGCCTTCACCAGCATGGTCTGGGGCACGCTGTCCGACCGGTTCGGGCCGCTGCCGGTGGTGCTGACGGGATCGACGGTGCTGGCGCTCAGCCTGTTCGCGGCGAGCCATGCGACCTCCCTGATCGTGTTCCAGTTCGTGTTCGGCCTTCTGGTCGGCGCCTCCTGCGCGGCGATCTTCGCACCGATGATGGCGACCGTGACCGGCTGGTTCGATACCCATCGCAGCCTTGCCGTGTCGCTGGTGTCGGCCGGCATGGGCGTGGCGCCGATGACGATGGCGCCGCTCGCGGCCTGGCTCGTCTCGAACCATGACTGGCGCACCTCGATGCAGATCATCGCGCTCGTCGTCGGCGCCATCATGATTCCGGTCTCGTTCCTGGTGCGCCGCCCGCCGGCGCTAGCGCAGGCCGTGGTCGCACCAACGGGCGAGCGGGCCGCGCAGAGCGAGATGTCGATGGGCGAGGCGCTGCGCTCGCCGCAATTCCTCATCCTGCTCGCGACCAACTTCTTCTGCTGCGCCACGCATTCCGGTCCGATCATCCACACCGTCAGCTATGCCGTGAGCTGCGGCATCCCGCTGGTCGCGGCAGTGACGATCTACAGCATCGAGGGTTTTGCCGGTCTCGGCGGGCGCATCGCCTTCGGCCTGATGGGCGACCGTTTCGGGGCTAAGCGCGTGCTGGTCTCTGGGCTGCTGCTCCAGGCGTTCGGCGCGCTCGCCTACGTCTTCGCCCATCAGCTCGCGACCTTCTACGCCGTCGGCGCCGTGTTCGGCTTCATCTATGCCGGCACCATGCCGCTCTACGCCGTGCTGATCCGCGAAAACTTTCCGCTGCGGATGATGGGCACGGTGATCGGCGGCACCGCGATGGCCGGCAGCCTCGGCATGGCGACGGGCCCGCTCGCCGGTGGCCTGATCTACGACGCCTTCTCCAGCTACGCCTGGCTCTACATTGCTTCCTGGGCGATGGGCCTGGGTGCCTTCCTGATGGCGATGAATTTCAGGCCGTTCGCGAAGCCGCAAGGCGAGGTGGCGCCGGCGGCGGCGTAGGTTCGACATCGAGGCGCAAGGTCAGAGCTGCGCCTCGATCGCGGTCTTGTCGATCACCGACCAGACCTGCCGGATTTTGTCGTTGCCGAATTCGTAGAACACGTTCTCGCAAAACGACACGCGCCTTCCGTTGACGGCAAGCCCAAGGAACGTCCCGACCGGCGTGCAATCGAACTTCAGGCGTGCCGCGATGCGGGGTGGATCGATGATGAGCATCTCGATGTGGAATTGCAGGTCGGGTATCTCCCGAAAATCCTGCTCCAGCATCGCGCGGTAGCCGGAGAGCCCGAGCGGCCGCGCATTGTGGGCGACCTCATCATGCACGAACTGGCCGAGCGCCGGCCAATCCTGCCGGTTCAGGCAGGCGATGTAGGCACGGTAGATGCCGGCGAGCTCTTCTTTCTCCATACGGGCTCCTTCCGGTTCACGCGCGCCGCCGCAGATGCTCGATCAGCGCGCGCAGCTTCGGTGCGACGTTGCGGCGGCTCGGGTAGTAGAGATAGAATCCGGCGAAGCAGGGGCAATAGTCCTCCAGGATCGCCACCAGTTCGCCGCGCGCGATCGCGGGGCGAAAGCTCGCCTCCATGCCGAAGGTGATGCCGGCGCCCGCCACCGCCAGCTTGATCATCAGCGCCATGTCGTTGGTCGTGATCTCGGGCGCGACCGCGACGCTGAACTCCTTGCCGCCGTCGGCAAACTCCCAGCGATAGGGGACAACGTTCGGCGCCGGACGCCAGCCGATACAGCGAAAGGACGCAAGCTCGGACGGATGCGAGGGCACGCCGAAGCGGGCGCGGAAATCCGGCGCGCAGACGGCGAGCTGGCGTTCCTCGCCGGCGATCGGCACCGCAATCATGTCCTGCTCGATGACCTCGCCAAGGCGGACGCCGGCGTCATAGCCGGCGGCGACGATGTCGAATTCCGCATCCGTCACGGTGATGTCGAGCTGCACCTCCGGGTTCGCGTCGGCGAAGTCCGCAAGAAAGCGCCCCGAGAGAAAATGCTCGGCGATCGAGGAGACGGCGAGGCGTAGCAGTCCGCGCGGCCGCCCGCGCAGCGCCTCGGTGCCGTCGAGCGCGGCGCGCATGTCCGCGATTGCAGGCGCGACCTCCGCATGCAGCCGCTCGCCGGCCTCGGTCAGGCTGACGCTGCGCGTGGTGCGCTGGACCAGCGCGATGCCGAGCGTTTCCTCCAGCCGCCGGATCGTCTGGCTCACCGCCGAGCGGGTTACGCCGAGACGGTCGGCGGCGGCGCGGAAATTCCGCTCTTCGGCGACCAGCGCAAAGACGGCGAGGGCGTTGAGATCTGGTTCCATCGGTTAGCGTAGCTTGTCAGTGTGGTTAGGGATCGTCGTCTTATCACAGCGATGGCGCCGGTCCATCTTCCCGCAATCACTCCGAAAGCAACGGGAAGAACCTCATGCCAATCGACAAAGTCATTCTCATCACCGGCGCCTCCAGCGGTATCGGCGCAGGCATTGCCCGCGAGCTGGCCGCATCCGGCGCGAAGGTTCTGCTCGGCGCGCGGCGCACCGACCGTCTGAACGCGCTTGCGACTGAGTTGAACGGGCGGGGCGGAACGACGCTCGCGCATCCGCTCGACGTCACCGACCGCGCCAGCGTTGGCGCCTTTGCGGACGCCGCTCGCGGCCTGTGGGGCCGCGTCGACGTCATCGTCAACAATGCCGGCGTGATGCCGCTGTCGCTGATGGCCTCGCTCAAGGTCGAGGAGTGGGACCGGATGGTCGACGTCAACATCAAGGGCGTGCTCTACGGCATCGCCGCCGTGCTGCCGGAGATGGTGGCGCGCGGCTCCGGCCAAATCGTCAACATCGCCTCGATCGGTGCGCTGAGCGTGTCGCCGACGGCAGCCGTCTACTGCGCCACGAAATATGCGGTGCGGGCGATCTCGGATGGCCTGCGCCAGGAGCACGACAATATCCGCGTCACCTGCATCCATCCCGGCGTGGTCGAAAGCGAGCTCGCGGGCACCATCACCGATCCCGTGGCCGCCGAGGCGATGAAGATTTATCGGGCGATTGCGCTTCAGCCAGACGCCATCGCCCGCGCGGTGCGCTTCGCCATCGAGCAGCCCGATGACGTCGACGTCAACGAGATCGTCGTGCGCCCGACGCGGACGAGGTGACGATACCCATCCGCATCAGATGCGCTTCTCGAAAAACAGGTCCGGGTAGGGATCGTCATTGTAGGGTGGGATCTCGCGCCAGCCCGTGCTGCGGTAGAGCTGGCCGGCCTCGGGCAGCGCGCTGTTGGTGTCGAGCCGCAGCAGCGTGATGCCGAGCTCGCGCGCGGCCCCCTCGGTCGCGTCCATCAGGCGCCGGCCGAGCCGCAATCCGCGCGCGGCGGGCGCCACCCACAGCCGCTTGATCTCGGCGTAACCGTGATCGGTTCCCTTCAGGCCCACGCAGCCGATCGGCAGTGTGTCCGACATCGCGACGATGAAGCTGCCGCGCGGGCGGCGCATGTCCTTGGCGTCAGGGTCGCGCGACAGCGAGACGTCGAAGCCCTGCCTGAAGCGGCGGCCAAGCTCGGCATAATACTCGCCGAGGCAGTAGCGCGCTTGCTCGCTCCGCGGATCCATCTCCTCCAGCGCAACACGCTCGCGCGTCAATGCGGACGCGATCAGGTCCATCGCCGCCAGCAGGGCGTCAGCTTGCGAATGCCGCGCGAGCAAGCCCTCGGCCTGCGTGTTCGACAGCGCCTCGTAGGCCGCGAACTCGCGTCGGCCTGCACGCGTCAATGTCGCGACCCGGCGGCGGGCATCGTCCTCATGCGCCGCGGTCTCGACCAGACCGTCCTCTTCCAGGCTGCGCAGCAGCCGGCTCATCAGACCGGAATCCAGGCCGAGATAGTCGCGGATATCGGCCACGTCCGAACGCCCGTGCCCAATCGCATTGAGCACACGCGCCGCGCCGAGCGGGCGGCCGCGCCCAAGAAACGAGGTATCGAGCGCACCGACGGCGGAGGTGACGGCACGATTGAAGCGGCGAACGCGAGAAACGGGGTCGAGCATGATGTCTGACTTTAGTCAGATATCGTGCGAAGGTCAATTCGATTGGCTTAACCGAGGCCCAGTTCCTTGCGGGCCTTCCGCGTCAGCTTCGCCACGATCAGCGCATGAGCCTGGGCGAGATAGCCGGCAAGCTCGGCATCCGGCAGCGAATTGTTGCTGACGAGCTGCACCCATTTGGCGCGCGCAAGGTATGGCGCCGGCCGCGCCACGGCATGCTCGATCAGCATCGCATAGGCCATGTCCGAGACCTTGAACATGTAGCTGCCGGAGCCTGCGGCAAAGCCGCCGCCGAGTGCGAACATCTTGCCGCCGACCTTGAACACGGAGGTGCCCTCCCACTGCACCACCTTGGTGGCGGCTGGCAGGCGCAGGCAACGTGCTTCAAAATTTCTCGGCGTCATGACGCGAGCGATAGCATGCTGCGCGCGACTTGCAACGTCTAGCCGCCGACCGCGACGAAAGCTTAGCGCAGAAGCTGCAAGCGCAGGCGCTGGGCGTGATCCACCTTTCTCTGTGGCGGCAGAGAGGGTGGATGACGCTTGGCTCATCCACCTCTTGCACCTACAAGCTGTTGTGTTGCCCGACGCGCAAAACACGCAAGCCGTGGGGCAATACGCCCAGACAGAAATATTCGCCTTTACAGAATTTCGGCTTTGTCGCATTGTCCCGCCACCTCACCCCGGTCAGAGGGGCGTATCGCGATCGTCACGAAACGTGGGGTGAGCTGCGGTGGACGTTCGTCACATCGGCGCGAGAGGCATCGCAGGGCGGGCAACCGTGAGCGACAGCCTATCGCGCACACGACCGGTGTGACATGCGTACGGCAAAACCGTGTCGTCCTGACGCCCGGGGTCTGTGCGTCAAGTCTTGCGGTGATGTGTGGTGCCCGACCGGGTGCGCGCATCAGCGATCTGCAAGGCGACGGGGGCAATAGTGCATCGCTCCCCGGGGAGAACACGACATAAGCCGTAAAACCACTGCGCAGGGAAGGCCGGGTTGTCCTGGCTACACCTGTATGCCGCTGTGCAGCTTCTTGTCACGCAGGATTCGCACAGTGGACCGCGGGTGCCAGCCGGCACCCGGTCTTCCCTGCGCCCTCTGACAGAGGGTGTCGAGATGAAGAGAAGCTCGGGCAAGATCCCGCCGCGAGATTGCCGCGGTGTGTCTGCAGAATTGAGCATCCAACGCCTTGCCGCGAGCGCCCATTCATGCCCGTCACCCTGAGGTGCGAACCGTGCGACGCAACGCGTCGCGTGGAGAGCCTCGAAGGGCGACAGCCCGGCTGCATCTCGGCCGTACATCCTCTTTCGTTACGCTCGCAACGAGAGTTGATGCAATTGCGCGCCTCTTTGTGAGTTGTGCATATGCCACGGACCGCTACCATGTCATTGTTCCCCGAACACGGGAGCGAGCACAAGCGGAGGCGACATGAGCGGACAGGAGCGCAAGGTGAAGGGATCGGACCTGTTTGTCGCGGCGCTTGAGAATGAAGGTGTCGACCGCATCTTCGGCGTTCCCGGCGAAGAGAATCTCGATCTCGTGGAATCGCTCCGCACCTCCAAGATCGAGCTGGTCCTGACCCGTCACGAGCAGTCCGCCGCCTTCATGGCCGCCACGCATGGGCGGTTGACCGGCAAGCCCGGCGTTTGCCTCTCGACGCTCGGCCCCGGCGCGCTCAATCTGTCAACGGGCGCGGCCTATGCGCATCTCGGCGCGATGCCGATGATCCTGATCACCGGCCAGAAGCCGATCATGAGCAGCCGTCAGGCGCGCTTCCAGATCGTGGACGTGGTCGCGACCATGAAGCCGCTGACGAAACTGTCGCGGCAGATCGTCAGCGCCTCCAGCATTCCGACCGTGGTGCGCGACGCATTCCGCGTGGCGATGGAAGAGCGGCCAGGGCCGGTGCATCTCGAATTGCCCGAGGACATCGCGGGTGACGAAGTGCCTGATGTTCCCGTGATCCCGGTCCATCCGATCGAAATCCCGGTCGCCCATCGCGCCGCGCTCGACCGCGCCGCCGAGATGATCCTGTCGGCGCGACATCCGCTGGTCATGATGGGCGCCGCGACCAGCCGGCCGCGCGCGACCCACGGTATCGCCAGCTTCGTGCGGCGGACCGGCATTCCGTTCTTCACCACGCAGATGGGGAAGGGCACCGTGCCTGGCGGCACCAATCTCTACATGGGGACGGCCGCGCTGTCCGAACGCGACTACGTTCATGACGCGATCGATGCCGCCGACCTGATCATCGCGATTGGCCACGACCCCGTGGAGAAGCCGCCTTTCATCATGGGGCCGTCAGGGCCGAAGGTCATTCACGTCAGCTACACATCTGCCAGCGTCGAGCTGGTCTATTTTCCCGACGCGGAGGTCATTGGCGACGTCGGCCCGAGCCTCGAGTTGCTCGCCGACCGGCTCGAAGGCAAGCTGCCGCAGGCTGCGGCCCTGCTGCCGTTGCGCGAGAAGATTCTCGGCCACATCGCCGACCGCGCCACCGAGGCGCGCTGGCCGCCGACGCCGCAGCGGATCGTGCACGACATCCGCCAGGTGATCCCGGAGAACGGCATCGTCGCGCTCGACAACGGCATGTACAAGATCTGGTTCGCGCGCAACTACCGGACCCGCGTCGCCAACACGCTGCTGCTCGACAATGCGCTGGCGACGATGGGCGCCGGACTTCCGTCGGCGATGATGGCCGCGATGCTCTATCCGGATCGCCGTGTGCTCGCGGTCGCCGGCGACGGCGGCTTCATGATGAACAGCCAGGAGATGGAGACCGCCGTCCGCCTCAAGCTCAATCTGGTCGTGCTGGTGCTGGAGGACAAGGCCTACGGCATGATCCGCTGGAAGCAGGCCGTCGATCACTTCGCCGACTACGGCATGACCTTTGGCAATCCCGATTTTGTCCTCTACGCGAAGGCCTATGGGGCGAAGGGGCATCGGATCGAGAGCATCGACAGCTTTGGCCCGACGCTGGATGCCGCCTTCAAAGAGGGCGGCGTGCATCTGATCGTGATCCCGATCGATTATTCGGAGAACGTGCGGGTGCTCGTGGACGAGCTGCGGGCGCGGGAGAGGTAGCGCTCCGGCCGGCATTTGCCCGGAGGTTCATACCAGCCATTCCTTGATATATATCGTGACACGATATATTGGCAGGCGCCAAGAACCCTCCCGGCAAAATCTCCCGACAAGAGCTATCCATGCGCCAGACCCTGGACATCACCGGCGGCCTCCCGCGTCCTCGCGGCAAGCCCGGAGACTTCACCGCCGACCGCCGCGTATTGATCCTGATCGGCATGGCCCTGCTGGTCGGAAGCCTCGGGGCGGGCGCCGCATGGGTGCTGCTGAAGCTCATCGCGCTCGTCACCAATCTGGTCTGGTTCGGTCATTTCAGCACCGAGAACGTTTCGCTGGCGAATGCCCGTCCCGGGATCTGGATGGTGCTGGCGCCGGCGCTCGGTGGTCTCGTCATCGGGCTGCTGGCGCGCTACGGCTCGGAGAAGATCCGGGGACACGGCATCCCCGAAGCGATCGAGGCGATCCTGATCGGCGGCAGCCGGATGCAGCCGAAGGTCGCGGTCCTGAAGCCGCTGTCCTCGGCGGTGTCGATCGGCAGCGGCGGACCGTTCGGCGCCGAGGGGCCGATCATCATGACCGGCGGCGCGATCGGGTCGATCTTCGCCCAGTGCTTTCACCTCACCGCCGCCGAGCGCAAGACGCTGCTGGTTGCGGGTGCTGCCGCCGGCATGACCGCGATCTTCGGCACGCCGATCGCGGCCGTCCTGCTCGCGGTCGAACTGCTGCTGTTCGAATGGAAACCGCGCAGCTTCCTCCCCGTGGTGACCGGCGCGGTGATCTCGGCGGCCTGGCGCCCGCTGCTGTTCGGGACCGGACCCTTGTTTCCGTTTGCCGAGCGGCCGGATCTGCCGTGGTGGGGGCTGGCGGCGGCAATCGGCGTCGGCATCGTCGCCGGCCTGCAATCCGGGCTGATGACGCGGCTGCTCTACGCGATCGAAGACCTGTTCGACCGCCTGCCGGTGCACTGGATGTGGTGGCCGATGCTTGGCGGTCTGATCGTCGGCCTCGGCGGCCTCGTCGATCCGCGCGCGCTTGGCGTCGGCTACGACGTCATCGCCGATCTCTTGTCCGGCCACATGGCGCGCGACGAAGCGATCCGGCTGCTGCTGGTGAAGTCCGCGGTCTGGGTGATTGCGCTCGGCTCAGGCACGTCGGGCGGCGTGCTGGCGCCGCTGCTGATCCTCGGCGGCACGGCCGGCTGGATGGAGGGGCTGGCGCTGCCCGGTGGCGCGTCATTCTGGGCGCTGGTTGGCATGGCCGCGATGATGGGCGGCACGATGCGCTCGCCGCTGACAGGCGTGATGTTCGCCATCGAGCTGACAGGCAATATCGATATGCTGCTGCCGCTGCTGGCGGCGACCGGCGCAGCGCATGCCGTCACGGTGCTGCTCCTGAAGCGCTCGATCCTGACCGAGAAGATCGCGCGCCGCGGCCAGCATATCACGCGCGAATACGCGATCGATCCGTTCGAGCTGCTCCGCGCCGCCGATGTCATGGTCACTGATGTCGACACGCTGCCGGTCGACATGCCCATTGACGAAGCGGTCACTTTCTTCACCTCGGACCAGCGCCGTCACAAATCCTATCCCGTCGTCACTGCCGATGGACGGCTGGCCGGCATGGTCACGCGCGCCGATGTGCTGCGCTGGCGCACCGAGGGCGATCACCAGGCGGCAACGCTCGACGACGTCGTCTCGGACAGCTCGGCCGTGATAGCATATCCTGACGACGTGCTGGGGCGGGTCGCCGATCTCATGGTCGCCTCCGATCTCGGGCGCCTGCCGGTAGTCGACCGCGCCAGTCATCGCGTGGTGGGCCTGGTTGCGCGCAAGGATTTGCTGCGAATTCGCGCGGTCGTGAACGCGCAGGAGGAGGACCGCAACGCATATTTCCTGCGCGAAAAGGCGCTTGTGCCGGAGGCGTAGATCGCGGAAGGTCGGCCCTTCTGAACTCCAGCACTAATGGGAATGAACATGACTCGTGTTCGCTGCGTCACCGAGATGGGTATGGGCGTTGATGTCCACGGCAGGGACGCCACCAAGGCGGCCAAGCGCGCGGTGTCGGATGCCATCAGGCATTCGAGCCTCGGCTTCTTCCGGATGATCGGCAAGACTGCGAACGACATGTTCGTCGACGTCACGATCGCGGTGCCCAATCCGGAAGCCGTCGACAAGGAGGCGGTGGCCAAGGAGCTTCCTTACGGCACCGTCACCGTCACCGCGGTCAAGGGCGGGCTGGAGATTCCCTCGGCGACCGAAGTGGCCAACGATCCCATCCTCATCGCCAATGCTGCGGTGATCGTCAGCTTCGACAAGGACTAGGCCGGTGTCCGACAGCGATGAGGCGCTGCTGGATCGTCCGATCTGGAGCGCGCTGACGACCAGCCACAAGCATCTGGCCGAAGGCGGCCCGCGAGCGCTGCGCTATCCCGTCGACATGACGCCGTTTGCCGACATGGTCGACATGTCCGCGGCAAGCTTTGCCGCGCTCGGTGAACTCCTGTCGGGGTCGCAGGTCGCCGCATTATTCACGCCGGATCCGGTCGAAGTACCCGCCGGTTTCAAGGTCGTGATCGCCGGGCCCTGCGAGCAGATGATTGGCTCGCCCGCCGACAGTCCGCTCCGCGATGCCGAGATCGTCACACTGGGTGCCGACGACGTTCCGGCGATGATGGCGCTGACGGAGCTGACGAAGCCCGGTCCGTTCGCGCGGCGGACCCATGAGCTCGGCACGTTCCTCGGCATCCGCGCCGGGGACCAATTGGTCGCGATGACGGGCGAGCGCATGAAGCCGGGTAAGTTCGTGGAGATGACGGCCGTGTGCGTGCATCCCGACTATCGCGGCCGCGGCTATGCGCAGGCGTTGCTTGCGGCCGTCGCCCGCGGGATCGAGGCGCGCGGGGAAATTCCGTTCCTGCACGTGTTTTCCAGCAACGTGTCGGCGATCGCGCTGTACCAGCGGCAGGGCATGCGCATCCGTCGCTGCCTGCACGTCACCGCGTTCATGAAGCAGCAATAGGCGCTGCGGCCTTCATTTCCCGCGAAAGCGCGCTATATCCGTCCAAACCACAATTGGGGGAGACTCATGGACGCCAAGGTTACGGAATTTTCCGCCGCACGGACGGCGATGCAGCGCTATGTCGATCAGGAAATCATTCCGGGCGCATCCTGGGCCGTGCTGCGCGGGGGCGAGGTGGTCGACCAGCAATGCGTCGGCTTTGCCGACCGCGAAGCCAAGACCGCGCTTCGTCCCGACCATATCTTCCGCGCCTTCTCCAACACCAAGATCTTCGTCACTTGCGCGATCATGCTGCTGGTCGAGGAAGGCCGCATCGGCCTCGATGACCCGATCGAGAAATTCCTGCCGCAGCTCGCCGGTCGCAAGGTGCTGAAGCCGGACGCTTCGAGCCTTGCCGATGTCGAGCCGGCGAAGAACCCGATCACGATCCGCCAGCTCCTGACCCACACCTCCGGCCTCAGCTACGGCATCTTCGATCCGGGCACGGTGCTGTTCAAAGCCTACAACGAGGCGCGCGTACTCAATCCGCTGACGCCACTCGCCGACATGATCGACCAACTCGCCAGCCTGCCGCTGTCCTATCACCCGGGGACGTCCTGGGAATATTCGGTGGCCACCGACGTGCTCGGCCGTATCGTGGAGGTCGTCTCCGGCAAGCCGCTCGACGCTTTTCTGAAGGCGCGCATCTTCGACCCGCTCGGCATGACCGACACCGGCTTCCATGTTCCGGAAGCGCAGCAGGACAGGCTGGTTGCGCTTTACAATGGCGCTGATGTGCTCGACCCCATGAAGCCCGGGCTCACGCGCGCCGACAATCTGCCGTTTCCGCAAGCCTATCGACGGCCGTTTCCGCGGCTCTCGGGCGGCGGCGGTCTGGTCTCGACCTTGCCCGACATGCTCGCACTGGTCCGCGCGCTGCTGCCCGGTTCGGATGCGCTGCTGAAGCCGGAGACGTTGCGGCAGATGATGACGAACCAGCTCCCGGCAGGGCAGACCATCCGCTTCGCCAATCTCGGCCCGATCCCCGGCAAGGGTTTTGGCCTCGGCGGCGCCGTCACCTTCGCGCCGACGCCGTTTGATCCGCCGAACTCCACCGGGGAATTCCAGTGGGGCGGCCTTGCCGGCACGCATTGGTGGATCTGCCCGCAGGCCAACACCGCGGGCGTCCTGATGACCCAGCGTTACATGGGCTTCTGGAATCCGTTCTTCTTCGAGTTCAAGCGCCTGGCCTATCAGGCCGTCGGCGGCTGACCGCGAAAAAAATTACGAGCCCCGCGAATCCTTTCCGGCCGGCGCGCCCTCTTGATGGTCGAGGCATTCAGCCTCGGCTCATCTCGGAGGATGCAATGGCATTTTACAGGAAGAACATCGGCGGCCTGCACCAGGCGGTGCGGATTGCCGCAGGGGTGGCGGTGGTGGTCGCGGCATTCGTTTATCTTGCGGGAGCGACGGCATGGCTGGTCGCGCTCGGCGGCGCCGGCTTCGCGCTGACCGGCCTCGTCGGCTATTGCCCGATGTGCGCGATGGCGGGGATCGGGCGAGGGGGCGTCTCGTGAGTGCGGCGGCGATCTCGCCGAACCTGTTCGAAGCCGCCCGGCTCGGCGATCCCCACGCGATCGCCTCGCTGCTCGAGACGGCGCAGCCGGACATCCGCCGCTACGCGCGCGCGACCTGCCGCAGCTCGGCGGATGCCGAGGATGCGACGCAGGAGGCGCTGTGGATACTGTTCCGCCATGTCGGCACGATCCGATCGCTGCTGGCGTTTTCGGCCTGGCTGTTCAGCGTCGTCCGCCGCGAATGCCCGCGGCTGGCGCGCAAGGCAGGCCTCGCGCCGGCGATCGATGACGATGCGGCCGAAGCGCTGCTGCTGACGCGTCCTGAAAACGATCTGCGGCTCGACGTCGCCGCAGCTTTCGAGGCGCTGCCGCCGCACTATCGCGACGTTGCGTTGATGCGCGACGTCAAGGAAATGACCATCGAGGAAATCGCCGTCGCGCTCGGTGCATCCAGGCAGACCGTAAAGGCCCGGCTGCACCGCGCCCGCGCGCTGATGCGCGAATATCTAACGAGATGAGACATGACCGCTGTTCGAGCAACATCGAGGTGACAGCTTGGGATGAACGAACGTCGGCAGCGGCGGGGTCGTGCGCGTGAATAACTATCTCGGCCTCGACGGATTTCGTTTCGGCTGGGTCGCGGCCTGGATCGACGAGCGCGGCGATCATGGTTTTGACTATTCGCCGGGCCTGACGCGTTTGCTCGCGTTACCGCATGTGCGCGCGATGATCGACATGCCGATCGGATTGAATCCGGCCGGTTATCGCATGTGCGACCTGCGTGCGCGCGAGCTGATTGGCCCCGCCGTGTTTCTCGGTGCGCGCCGCGATCTCTGGACGTTTACCGACATGGCCGAGGCCAACCGTTACTACTGGGCGCATGAAGGCAAGGGCAGGGGTGTGTCGGCGCAGCTCTGGAATATCAGGGACAAGATCAGGGACGTCGACGAGATCATGACTCCGGCGCGGCAGGCGACGATCGGCGAAGCGCATCCGGAATTGGTGTTCTGGAATCTCGCAGGACGAGTGCGGCTTGAACCGAAGACGTCGGCGCAAGGCCGCGAGCAGCGCGTCGCGCTGCTGAGAGCTCGGGGTTTCAACAAGGTCGAAAGATGGTTGACGCTTCGCCACGGCACCGGCATCGGCCGCGACGATCTGATCGACGCCTGTGCCTGCGCGGTGGCGGCGCGTGACAGCACGCGGCGTGTCGGCGGCGAGGAGATCGATCCGCGCGGACTGCGAATGGAGATTAACTACTGACCAGGTCAACTCTGCCGATCGTTTGTACCGGCAAGGAGGAGCCACCCTCATCGTCCAGCCTTGCTGCTCGCGCTTCGTACACATCGGCCATCTCTCGGAGCCGTCGCGCGGATTCGCGATGGGTGAGATCGTCCGCGACGCGGCGACAGCGCTGAGCGTGATCGAGCAGGGCGCGCTTCTCAATATTCATCCCGCCACAACGCGCAAGTTGCTCGATGGTCCCTCGAAACAAAGCAACGTCTCGTCTGGGAAAACGGGAAAAACCGGCAAAATTTTCCTGCCAAGTCGGAACACGGCATGTCAGCGGACGTTTAAGCCACAGGAGCTGAGGGACAAATGCCATGCACGACGTCTGCCAATGGGCGACCGCGACCCTCGCGATTGCCTTCACGGCTGCGCTGCTGATCACGGGTCAATGGTTCATCCAGTATCGACTGCAGCATGAAACCATGACTCCGGTCGTCAAGGTCGCGACGCTGCCGCCCTAGTCGCTTCAGGCCGTTGTGACTGGCTGGCGACGCAGGCGTTAAGCTGGCGGCTGCTCGGCCTTGCATCGTTCGCCGGCTCGCCTAGATTAGGCGCGTCTTACGAACGCAGCCGGAGTGTTGATGTCTGATCTGTCCGCCTTTCCCATCACCAAACGCTGGCCGGCCAAACATCCCGAACTCCTCCAGCTCTATTCGCTGCCGACGCCGAACGGCGTCAAGGTCTCGATCATGCTGGAGGAGATCGGACTTCCCTACGAGGTCCATCTCGTCGATTTCGGCAAGGACGATCAGAAGACGGCTGAATTCCTTTCGCTCAATCCGAACGGCAAGATCCCGGCGATCCTCGATCCAAACGGTCCCGGCGGCAGGCCGCTGGCGCTGTTCGAGTCCGGGGCGATCCTGCAATACCTCGCGGAGAAGACCGGCAAGCTGTTGTCCCAGGATGCCGCCCGCCGCTACCAGACCATCCAGTGGGTGCACTTCCAGATGGGCGGCATCGGGCCGATGTTCGGTCAGGTCGGCTTCTTCCACAAATTCGACGGCAAGGATTTTGAGGACAAGCGTCCGCGCGACCGCTACGTCGCCGAAGCCAAGCGTCTGCTCGGCGTGATGGAGACGCATCTTTCGGGACGGCAATGGTTCATGGATGACGACTACACCATCGCCGACATTTCCATGCTCGGCTGGGTGCGCAATCTCATCGGCTTCTACGGTGCCGGCGATCTCGTCGAATTCACCCAGTTCAAATCCGTCGGCGCCTGGCTCGAACGGGGCCTTGCGCGTCCAGCGGTGCAGCGCGGGCTGAAGATTCCGCAGCGGCTGTAAGATCAGGTCAGCGCCTTGTGGGTCATGTAGAGCGCCATCAGCGAGACGAAGGCGATCATGACCCGGCGCAGCACCGATTTGCTGACGCCATTGGCCAGGCGTGCGCCGAGATCCGTGCCGATCCAGAGGCCGGCCAGAATGCCTGTGATGGCCGGCCAACCGACCATCAGGCCCTTGCTCCAGTAGATCCAGGCCGCCGGAAGATTGGTCGGGATGACCGAGAATACGAGGCTGACGAGCTGCGCCTGATGCTGCGGCACGCGCAGGCCCGCCGCAAGGCCGACCGTGATCGCCAGGCCGCCGCCGATGCCCATGAAGCCGGAGGAAAACCCGGCGAGCAGGCCGATGAGCAGCAGGGGTAGCCGGGGCAGTTGGTCCTGGTCGCCGGCCTCACGGCCGCCGTCCTTGCGATCGCGACGCAGGATCAGCAGGACGATCAGCGCGACGAGATAGACGACATAAGTCCATTGCAAGACCTGGTCGGAAACCGCCGCCGCGGCGTAGCCTCCGCCGGCACCGCCGACGAGAAATCCGATGCCGATCCACACGATCCACGGCAAGGGGCTGCGATTGCCGCTCCGCCAATAGCGGCGGGCGCCGGCGAGGCCCATCGGCGGGATCTGTGTGATTAGCGAGGTGCCCTGCGCGACGTGTTGTTCGGCCCCAAGCAGCAACACGCTGAAGATCACGAGCCCGCCACCCGGGCTCGTTCCCATCAAACCCGACGTCAATCCGCTGACCAGACCGACGCCGGCGCCAGCAAGCAGGTCTTGGATCCCTGACATCGCTTACGTCCTGGTTCGCCGCTTGATGTCAGGCCTGGTCGTGCGAAAGCCGTCGATCACCCCGGCCACCGCCGCCATGCAGGCCTCGACGTCGAAATCCTCGCCCCAGCATTTTTGCAGCACAAAGCCCTGGAAGATCGCGATCAGCACGCGTGCGATCGCTTCGGCACCGAGGTCGCGCCTGATCAGGCCGTCATGCTGGCCGCGCTCGACCAGCGCCACGATCAGCGCGCGCGGCATGTCGATGCCCTCGACGACGCTGGTGCGGACGCGGCGGTTGCGCAGGGCTTCGGCCCAGCCGTGGATGCCGACACGGCGGCGCGGTTCGCCGGCAGGGTCGGTCAGCCATTGCGCGTAGACGCGGATCAGCGCGTGAAGCCCTTCGATCGGATCGCCGGATCCCTGCGCGACCGAATTGAGCACGGCTTCGCGCCGATGCCGGTCGTCGGCGAGTGCCTCGATCAGATCGTCCTTGCTCTGGAAGTAGAGATAAACCGCGCCGTGGCTCAGTCCGGAGCGTTTCACGATGTCGGCCATGCCGGTCTGGTGAAAACCGTCTTCGGAAAAGCAGGCGAGGGCAGCTTCGAGAATTTGCTGCCGCCGACTTTCGCGCTGCTTGTCGCTGATCTTGGGCATCTCGCCGTCCTTAAATAACTGACAGGTCGATCGTTTTACCGTTGATCCCAATCGGGTAAAGTATAAGTGGATCGTAATAAAAAAACGATCAATCAGTCATTTTTAACGCAGAAGAGGATTTTGGTCAAGTCTGGCTGGTCTGGGGGCCTGGCAGGAGAAGGATGATGTCGTTGCGAATGCGTCGACAGAGGCGACGCTGCACTCGATCGCGCGCGACTAGAACAGTCGTCCGCCGTTCGGCACTGGCCTGCTCGGCTGCACCAGCACGACCTTGCCGTCGGCATCGGGGAAGCCGAGCGTCAGCACCTCCGAGATGACGGGTCCGATCTGGCGCGGCGGGAAATTGACGACGGCCGCGACCTGTTGTCCCACCAAAGTCTCGAGCGGATGGTTTTCGGTAATCTGGGCCGAGCTCTTGCGCACGCCGATCACCGGGCCGAAGTCGATCCACAGCCGAAAGGCCGGCTTGCGCGCCTCCGGAAACGGTTTTGCGTCGACGACGGTGCCGACGCGGATATCGACCGCGAGGAAGCTGTTGAAGTCGATGGTCGGCGTGGCAGCAGCTGCGGGATCGTGGGTGACGTGCATGGGATGTCCGTTCGGCGAGTTTGGCCTCGTTCGCAATATTGTCGCGCGAAGCGGAGTTTCGTACAACGCTGCGAACATCACGATACGCCATGCGCGAGGAACATCTTGCCCAACACCATCTACGGCATCAAGAACTGCGACACCATGAAGAAGGCGCGCGCCTGGCTCGACTCTCATGGCGTCGCGTATGAATTCCATGACTACAAGGCGGCGGGCGTCGAGAAGGACAAGCTCAAGCAGTGGAGCGACAAGGTCGGATGGGAGACGCTGCTCAATCGCGCCGGCACGACCTTCAAGAAGCTGCCCGATGCCGACAAGGAAGGCGTCACCGAGAACAAGGCGCTGGCGCTGATGCTAGCGCAACCATCGATGATCAAGCGGCCGGTGCTGGAAATCGGCGGCAAGCTGTTGGTCGGCTTCAAGCCGGACATCTATGCCAAGGAAGTCGGGGCCAAGACGCGTTAGAGACTAGTTTAGCTCGATGATCTCGTTGGTGACACCGGGAGCCGGCTGGTCCGCGAATTCGACCACGTCGGCCGTCGCGATGCGGCCAGGCGCGCGATGGAAGAGATCGCGATCGATCACGGCGCGCAGTTTCGGGCGCGGCAGCGCGTCATTTCCGCGCATCAGATTCTTGATCTCGAAGCCGCCGTCCTCGCAGAAGGTCTTGACCGAGGCGATGACGTGGCAGACTTGGCCGCCGGTCTGGAAAGGCAGCAGCAGCCGTTCATACGCGACGATGCGCCCGTAGATGTCGTCGACGTCAGCAACGCTGTAGACGGGCAGCCCGCGGGCCACGCATTCATAGTAAACTGGCATCACGAAGGGGGCGAGCCGTGGCCCGAGATAATCGTCGAGCAGAACGCCTTTGCCGGTATGTCCATAGGCACGGGAGATGCGAGTGCCTTCGCTCTGGATGGTGAGGCGCGGCGCCGGCGTCGAAGTGTCCACCGTATAATAGATGAGATCGGACAGCTCTTCCTCCAGCCGCGCAGGCTGATATTCCCAGACCGCCGGCGCGATCTGCTGGCTCGCATAAAGTCGCAGCCACGTGTTCAGGAGATCACGCTGCCTGATCGACTTGACGACGGAAGGAGCGGCGCTTGCGAAATCCAAAACGATAATCCTGGAACGTCAAAACCCGCACATGATGCCGCCTGCGGGAAAATTTTCTATGAAGGCTGGCGCGCCGGACGAAAGACCGTTAACGACGGCTTGATGACCGGTGCCTTGCGAACCGGGAGGCCGGGCAGGCACGACATCAAAACATCTCCGACTAAGGGAGCATTTGTATCCCAGCCGGAGACCTGATCTGCTCAGCTTTCCGCCTTGCCTAACCCCCGTCACCTCCGGCATATTCCGCGCCCGGAGGCGGCGTTCCGGATGGGCTCCAAGGATAGGCTCCAAGGCCCCCGGAAAGCCGAAGCAACAAGGATAGCCACGCGGCTCGCGCGGGCAGGGGGAAATCTGTTTGGCCGATGAGTTTATTCTCGAAACGGAAGGCTTGACCAAGGAGTTCGCGGGCTTCTTCGCCGTCCGCGACGTTGCGCTCAAGGTTCGCCGTGGGAGCATTCATGCGTTGATCGGCCCGAACGGAGCCGGCAAGACGACCTGCTTCAATCTTCTGACCAAGTTCCTGAAACCGTCCGCCGGAAAAATCCTCTACAAGGGGCAGGACATCACCGCGATGGCGCCGGCCGACGTGGCCCGCATGGGGCTGGTTCGGTCGTTCCAGATTTCGGCGGTGTTTCCGCATCTCACGGCGCTGGAAAACGTCCGTGTCGCGCTTCAGCGCCAGCACGGCTCTTCGTTCGATTTCTGGCGCTCCAAGTCGGTGCTCAACCGCTTCAACGATCGCGCGCGCGAATTGTTGAACGATGTCGGGCTGAACGAGTTTGCCAACACGCCCGCGGTCGAGATGCCCTATGGACGCAAGCGTGCACTGGAGATCGCAACCACGCTCGCGCTCGACCCGGAGATGATGCTGCTGGACGAGCCGATGGCGGGCATGGGCCACGAGGACATCGACAAGATCGCGGCGCTGATCAAGCGCATCTCGGCGAAATACACCATCCTGATGGTGGAGCATAACCTAAGCGTCGTGGCCAACCTGTCCGACATCATCACCGTGCTGACGCGCGGCCAGGTGCTCGCGCAGGGCCATTACTCGGAGCTCACCAAGGACGAGCGCGTCAAGGAAGCCTATCTGGGAGCCGGTCATGCCTGACACTGCGATCGCCGAGGCTCCGGCCAAGGTTGCGACCGGCGGAAACATCCTTCAAATCCGCAACCTGGAAGCCTGGTACGGCGAGTCTCACATCCTGCACGGGATCAACTTCGACGTGAACGCGGGCGAGGTCGTCACCCTGCTCGGGCGTAACGGCGCCGGCAAGACGACCACGCTGAAGTCGATCATGGGCATCATCGGCAAGCGTACCGGCTCGGTGAAGTTCAACAACCAGGAGATCATCCGCGCGACCTCCGACAAGATCGCGCGCATGGGCATCGCATTCTGCCCGGAAGAGCGGGGCATATTCTCCAGTCTCGACGTGCGCGAGAATTTGATGCTGCCGCCGGTGGTCCGCGAAGGCGGGCTGCCGCTCGATCAGATCTTCGATCTGTTCCCGAACCTGAAGGAGCGGCTCAACAGCCAGGGCACCAAGCTGTCCGGTGGCGAGCAGCAGATGCTCGCGATCGCGCGCATCCTGCGCACCGGTGCGAGCTTCCTGATGCTGGACGAGCCGACCGAGGGCTTGGCGCCGGTCATCATCCAGCAGATCGGCCACACCATTGCGCGGCTCAAGAAGGAGGGATTCACGATCCTCCTGGTCGAGCAGAATTTCCGCTTCGCATCCACCGTCGCCGACCGCTACTACGTGGTCGAGCACGGCAAGATCATTGACGGATTTGCCAATGCGGATCTTGCCGCCAACATGGACAAGCTCCACACCTATTTGGGCGTCTGACGCCCCAAGGCGTTCAATAGTGGATTTCCCGGAGGGAATATGAAACAGCGTTTTTCTGCACTTCTTCTCGGCGTGGCTTTGGGATTCGTCGCAAGCGGCGCCTCGGCACAGGACAAGACGGTCAAGATCGGCGTGCTGACCGATAATTCCGGTCTCTATTCCGACCTCGGTGGGGCGGGCTCCACGCTGGCCGCGCAGATGGCGGTCGAGGATTCCGGGCTTGCCGCCAAGGGTTGGAAGATCGACGTGATCTCCGCCGATCATCAGAACAAGCCCGATATCGCCACCACCATCGCGCGCCAATGGGCCGACGTCGAGAAGGTCGACATCTTCATGGATGTGCTGAACTCCGGCGTCGCGCTCGCGGTCAACAATGTCGTCAAGGAGAAGAATTCGATCCTGATCGACACGGGTGCGGCGACCTCGGATCTGACGAACGCTCAATGTTCGCCGAACACCATCCATTGGGTCTATGACACCTTCATGCTGGCCAACAGCACCGGTCAGGCGCTGGTGAAGGCGGGCGGCGATTCCTGGTTCTTCCTGACGGCCGACTACGCGTTCGGTGCGGCGCTGGAGCGCGACACCACGGCGGTGGTGCAAAAGGCGGGCGGCAAGGTGCTCGGCAGCGTCAAGCACCCGCTCAACTCCTCGGACTTCTCCTCGTTCCTTTTGCAGGCGCAGGCATCGAAGGCGAAGATCGTCGGTCTTGCGAATGCCGGCGGCGACACCACCAATTCGATCAAGCAGGCGGCCGAGTTCGGCATCGTTGCCGGCGGGCAGAAGCTTGCCGGGCTGCTGTTGTTCATCACCGACGTTCACTCGCTCGGCCTGAACGTGGCGCAAGGGCTCAATTTCACCGAGACCTTCTATTGGGATCTCAACGACGGAACGCGCGCCTTCTCCAAGCGCTTTTCGGAGCGTATGAAGAACAAGGCGATGCCTTCGATGGTGCAGGCTGGTGTCTATTCGGGACTGATCCATTACTTCAAGGCATTGGAGGCGATGGGCGGCAATCCGCATGATGGCGCCAAGGCGGTCGAGAAGATGAAGTCGATGCCGACCGACGATCCGCTGTTCGGTCAGGGCAGTATCCGGGTCGACGGCCGCAAGATTCACCCGGCCTACCTGTTCGAGGTCAAGAAGCCCTCGGAATCGAAGGGGCCGTGGGACTACTACAAGCTGGTGGGCACCGTCCCTGCGGACCAGGCGTTCCGGCCGCTCTCCGAGAGCGCCTGTCCGCTGGTGAAGAAGTAACTCTCTTGCCCGCCGGGGCGGTCGTGCCGCCGGCGGGCTTTCATTTTGTTGGCGGAAACTAATCCCGATGCAGGCTCTCTACGCTCAGCTACTGGTGGGACTGATCAACGGCTCGTTCTACGCGCTGCTCAGTCTCGGGCTTGCCGTGATTTTCGGCATGCTCAACATCATCAATTTCGCCCATGGTGCGCTCTACATGATGGGCGCCTTCGTTGCCTATTTCCTGCTGAGCCTCGGCGGCATCAACTACTGGTGGGCGCTGCTGATCGCACCCGTGATCGTCGGCATCTTCGGCATGATCCTGGAAAGGACCATGCTGCAATGGCTGACCGGGCTCGACCATCTCTACGGCCTGCTCCTGACCTTCGGCATCGCGCTGATCGTGCAGGGCGTGTTCCAGAACTATTTCGGCTCCTCCGGCCTGCCTTACGCCATTCCGGACCAGCTCAAGGGCGGCATGAATCTGGGCTTCATGTTCTTGCCGATCTATCGCGGCTGGGTGGTCGTGTTCTCGCTGGTCGTGTGTCTGGCGACCTGGTTCCTGATTGAGAAGACCCAGCTCGGCGCTTACCTGCGCGCCGCCACCGAGAACCCGACGCTGGTGCGCGCCTTCGGCATCAACGTGCCGCGCATGATCACGCTGACCTATGGTCTCGGCGTCGGCCTTGCCGCGCTCGCGGGCGTGCTCTCGGCGCCGATCAACCAGGTGCGGCCGCTGATGGGCGCCGACCTCATCATCGTCGTGTTCGCGGTGGTCGTGATCGGCGGCATGGGTTCGATCATGGGCTCCATCATCACCGGCTTCGCGCTCGGTGTGATCGAGGGTCTGACCAAGTATTTCTATCCCGAGGCCTCCAACACCGTCGTGTTCGTGCTGATGGTGCTGGTGCTCTTGGTGAAGCCAACGGGATTGACGGGAAGGGCGGCCTGATATGACAACCCTGACGGACGACACGCTGCCGGTGACCCCTCGCGCGATGCGCGACGAGATGATCGCTTTCGTGCTGATGGCGCTGCTGCTGGCGTCGGTGCCATTCACGGGCGTCTACCCGTTCTTCGTGATGCAGGCGCTGTGCTTTGCGCTGCTCGCCTGCGCCTTCAATCTGCTGATCGGCTATGGCGGCCTGTTGTCGTTCGGCCACGCCATGTTCCTGGGGACCGCCGGCTATTGCTGCGCGCACGCGCTGAAAGTATGGGCGTTGCCGCCCGAACTCGGCATCCTCGTCGGCATCGCCGCGGCTTTCGTGCTCTCGCTGATCACCGGCTACATCTCGATCCGCCGCCAGGGCATCTATTTCTCGATGATCACGCTGGCGCTGTCGCAGCTGCTGTACTTCATCTACCTCCAGGCCCCGTTCACCCACGGTGAGGACGGCATCCAGGGCATCCCGCAGGGACGCATGTTCGGCGTCTTCGATCTGTCCAAGCCGACGGTGCTCTATTACGTCGTGCTGGTCGGGTTTCTCGCCGGCTTCCTGTTGATCTACCGCATCATCAACTCGCCGTTCGGCGAGGTGCTGAAGTCGATCCGGGAGAACGAGCAGCGCGCGATTTCGCTGGGCTACCGCACCGACCAGTACAAATTCCTGGCCTTCGTGCTGTCGGGAACGCTGGCCGGTTTTGCCGGTGCGCTGAAGGTGTTCGTGGCGCAGAACGCCTCGCTCACCGACGTGCATTGGTCGATGTCGGGCGAGGTCGTGCTGATGACGCTGGTTGGCGGCCTCGGAACCATCTTCGGCCCCGTGGTCGGTGCCTTCGCGATCATCGCCATGCAGCAATATCTCGCCGGCTTCGGCCAGTGGGTGACCGTGATCCAGGGCTCGATCTTCGTGGTCTGCGTGCTCACCTTCCGCCGCGGCGTCATCGGCGAAATCGCGCATTACTTCCGGCGATCGCTCTAAGTAGCTGATTCAAAAACGGTTTACCGGCCGTCTGAAAGCGGTGGATGATCCGGCTCCGCGGGCGTGAGATGACACGCGCGCGGATCGAAAATGGTCTATGACAGTTTCATGACGGCCCGACAGGGCCGGGCCATTTCCAACCGGTAGCCTACCCCCATGATGCGATGGTTTCGTGCTTTCCTGCCCAAGGAAGAACGGTTCTTTGACCTGTTCGACCGGCATGCCCAGACGGTGATCCAGGGCTCCATCGCGCTCCAGGGCATGCTGAACGGGGGCGAGGAGACGCCGGTCTATTGCCAGCGCGTCAACCAGTTCGAGAATGATGCCGACAACATCACCCGAGAGGTGCTGACGGCGGTGCGCCGCACCTTCATTACCCCGTTCGACCGCGGCGACATCAAGAACCTGATCACGTCGATGGATGACGCCATCGACCAGATGCAGCAGACGGCCAAGGCGGTGATGCTGTTCGAGGTCCGCACCTTCGAGCCGTCCATGCGCGAGATCGGCGGGCTTCTGATCGAATGCGCCAATCTGGTCGGCCGCGCGCTGCCGCTCATGCAGTCGATCGGCCCGAACGTCGCCATGCTGACCGCGATCACGGAGGAGCTCGGCAAGCTCGAGGGCCGCGTCGACGATCTCCACGACATCGGTCTGAAGGAGCTGTTCCTCAAGCATCGCGACGGCAATGCGATGGACTTCATCGTCGGCGTCGAGATCTACGACCACCTCGAGAAGGTGGCGGATCGCTTCGACGACGTCGCGAACGAGATCAACAGCATCGTCATCGAGCAAGTTTAGGGCAGGCCGCTGTGGATGCCGCGTTGGGTCTTCCCGTCCTGGTCGGCTTGATCGCCGTCGCGCTGCTGTTCGATTTCCTGAACGGCCTGCACGATGCCGCCAATTCGATCGCGACCATCGTCTCGACCCGCGTGCTGCGGCCGCAATTCGCGGTGTTCTGGGCCGCGTTCTTCAATTTCGTCGCCTTCATGGTGTTCGGCCTGCACGTCGCCCAGACCATCGGCACCGGCATCATCGATCCCTCGATCGTCGACGCCCAGGTGATCTTCGCGGCCCTGGTCGGCGCCATCGTCTGGAACCTCGTGACCTGGGCGCTCGGCATCCCGTCCTCGTCCTCGCATGCGCTGATCGGCGGGCTCGTCGGCGGCGGCATGGCCAAGGCCGGAATCTCGGCTGCGGTGTGGAGCGGATTGACCAAGACGGTGCTGGCGATCGTGCTGTCGCCGCTGATCGGCTTCCTGCTGGCGATGATGCTGGTGGCGATCGTGTCCTGGGCCTCGGTGCGCTCGACGCCGTTCGCGGTCGACCGCGCCTTCCGTATCCTGCAATTCGCCTCCGCCTCGCTCTATTCGCTCGGCCATGGCGGCAACGACGCGCAGAAGACCATGGGCATCATCGCGGTGCTGCTCTATTCGCAGGGCCATCTGGGCAGCGACTTCTCGGTGCCGTTCTGGGTGGTGCTGTCCTGCCAGGCGGCGATGGCGCTGGGCACCCTGATGGGCGGCTGGCGCATCGTCCGCACCATGGGCCTGCGCATCACCAAATTGACCCCGATGCAGGGCTTTTGCGCCGAGACCGGCGGGGCCGTGACTTTGTTCATGGCGACCTATCTCGGGGTTCCCGTCTCCACCACGCACACCATCACCGGCGCCATCGTCGGCGTCGGCGCCGCCCGCCGCGTCTCGGCGGTGCGCTGGAACGTTGCAAGCTCGATCGTCTATGCCTGGGTCATCACGATCCCGGCCTCGGCCATCGTGGCGGCGCTGACCTGGTGGGCGGTCAAGATCTTCGTCAAGTAACCAGCTTCAGCCCGATGATGCCGGCGACGATGAGCCCGATGCTGGCAAGGCGGAGGGCCGTGGCCGGCTCGCCGAACAGGATGATGCCCAGCGTTGCGGTGCCGACCGCGCCGATGCCGGTCCAGACCGCATAGGCGGTTCCAACGGGTAGGGATTTGAGGGCGAATCCGAGCAGGACGACACTGCCGGCCATGGCCGCGAGCGTGACGACGGACGGAACAAGCCTGCTAAAGCCCTCGGTGTATTTCAGGCCGATCGCCCAGGTGATCTCGAGAAGGCCCGCGACGAACAGGATGCTCCAGGCCATGACGACCCTCCATTCAAGGCAGGGGCGTCCCCGCGGCTGATGTGCTGATGGGCCGGGGAGGTCGTCCTCCCCCCAAGGCCAGTATGGCCAAGGCCGATATGGGGCTGGCCGGAAGGCTCCGCAATCACCAAATGAGGCTTGATCAGGCCCGTTTTCCCTGCCACACGCTCCCGCCATGTCCGACATCGCCACCACCACAGCCGAATCGCCGGCCCGTTCCCCGCTTGCCGCTGAAGTGGCGCGGCGGCGCACGTTTGCGATCATCTCCCATCCCGACGCCGGCAAAACCACGCTGACCGAAAAGCTGCTGCTGTTCGGCGGCGCCATCAACCTCGCCGGCCAGGTCAAGGCCAAGGGCGAGCGGCGCAACACGCGATCGGACTGGATGAAGATCGAGCGCGAGCGCGGCATCTCGGTCGTGACCTCGGTGATGACCTTCGAGTTCGAAGGGCTCGTGTTCAACCTGCTGGACACGCCGGGCCACGAGGACTTTTCGGAGGACACCTATCGCACGCTCACGGCGGTCGATTCCGCCGTGATGGTGATCGACGCCGCCAAGGGCATCGAGGCGCGCACCCGAAAGCTGTTCGAGGTGTGCCGTCTTCGGGATATCCCGATCATCACCTTCATCAACAAGATGGACCGCGAGAGCCGCGACGTGTTCGAGCTGCTCGACGAGATCGAGAAGACGCTGGCGCTCGACACCACGCCGATGACCTGGCCGGTCGGACGCGGCCGCGACTTCCTCGGCACCTACGACGTCGCCAATGGCGGCGTGCGCCTGCTCGAAGGCGGCGGCGCCAAGACCGGCGCAGCGCAGCAGATCGAGATCGCCGAGCTCGCCAAGCTGAATGCCAATCTCGACGTCTCCGCCGTGAAGGACGAACTCGAGCTCGTCACCGAAGCGTCAAAACCGTTCGAGCTCGACGCGTTCCGCGAGGGCCATTTGACGCCGGTCTATTTCGGCAGCGCGCTGCGCAATTTCGGCGTCGGCGACCTCTTGGAAGGTCTCGGCAAGTTCGCGCCCGAGCCGCGCGCGCAGGACAGCGACCAGCGCAGGGTCGAGGCCACCGATCCGCGCATGAGCGCCTTCGTGTTCAAGATCCAGGCCAACATGGATCCGAACCACCGCGACCGCATCGCCTTTGCGCGCCTCTGCTCGGGCAAGCTCAGCCGCGGCATGAAGGCCAAGCTGGTTCGCACCGGCAAGAGCATGCCGCTGTCGAGCCCGCAATTCTTCTTCGCGCAGGACCGCTCGGTCGCGGACGAAGCCTTCGCCGGCGACGTCGTCGGCATTCCCAATCACGGCACGCTGCGCATCGGCGACACGCTGACCGACGGCGAGGATTTCAACTTCGTCGGCGTGCCGAGCTTCGCGCCGGAAATCGTTCGCCGCGTCCGTCTCACCGATGCGATGAAGGCGAAGAAGCTGAAGGAAGCGCTTCAGCAGATGTCGGAAGAGGGCGTGGTGCAGGTGTTCCGGCCGCGCGACGGTGCGCCGGCGCTGGTCGGTGTCGTCGGCGCGCTTCAGCTCGACGTGCTGAAGGCGCGGCTGGAGGCGGAGTATTCGCTGCCGGTCGAGTTCGAGGTCAGCGAATTCCAGCTCGCGCGCTGGGTCTCCTCGGAGGACCGCAAGAAGCTCGACACGTTCATCGCCGCCAATACCTCCAGCATCGCCGACGACGTCGACGGCGATCCCGTGTATCTGGCGCGGAACGAGTTCTATCTCGGCTACACAAAAGAACGCGCCGAGGGCATCGAATTCACCAACGTCAAGGACGTCAAGAAGAAGGGGTAGGGTGGGCGCTCCGCCAGCTTTGTAGGCGCCCTCCGCTGTCATTCCCCGCGAAGGCGGGGAATCCAGTACGCCGCAGCCTCTGGATTCCATAACCGCCGTCACGGAGTACTGGGTCGCCCGATCGAGCCGGGCGACGACAGTGTGCCCTGAACGCGAGCACGTGAACGGCGATAGGCTTGACGTTGTTCGAGCCAATGCCACCTTCAACTCGTGGCCTTGCGAGTGCACTCCATGTGGCGCGGCATCCTTGTTTTTCTCCTGCTAATGATCTCGACCGTTGCCGCCGACGCGCAGCGCCGCCAGATCAATCCGATCCCGTTCGCGCACGAGCCCTGCAGCGTGCTCGACGGCCAGCCCTGCACGCCGTCCTATTGCAGCCCGCTCGAGCCCGGTCCCTGCATTCCCGAGATCGACTATCCTTACGGCCAGAACCTCCAGCTCACGATCGAGACTGTGCCGTCCGAGGCCGACCGCGCCAAATATCAAAAGCCCGATCACGATCTCGACACGATCGGCGACCTCTTCGCCGAGCTGCGCAGCTGCTGGTCGCCGCCATCGGACAATCCGCGAGCAGGCATGCAGATGTCGGTGCGCTTCAGCTTCAACAGGGCCGGCGGCCTGATCGGCCCGCCGCGCTTGACCTTCGCAACCCCTGGCGTTCCCGCCGATACCCGGACGACCTATCTGGATGCGATCAATTCATCGCTGAAGGCTTGCCTGCCGCTGAAATTCACCGGCGGACTCGGCGGCGCGCTGGCCGGGCGGCCGATCGCGATCCGCTATGTCGACAATCGCGAGCTGGGAAAATAGCTCTATCCCCTCATCCTGAGGAGCGCGTTCACGCGCGTCTCGAAGGATGAAAGGCCCCCGCTATTGCCGCAGCCGGGCCTGCATGGTTCGAGACGCGCGCAAGGGCGCGCTCCTCACCATGAGGGGTGAGAGTTGCGACCTGCGGCCAATCGATGATACGCCATTGGCGGGGCTGCTTTGCGGGGAGGATGTCGTGGGTCTGCTGGTCATGATCCTGGGGCTTGCGCTGTTTTTTGCGACCCATGTGTTCACCACCAAACGTGAGGCGCGCGCGCAGGCGATCGCGACGCTGGGCGAGGGGACCTACAAGATCCTCTATGCCGTGGTCTCGCTCGCAGGCCTCGCGTTGATCATCTGGGGCTTTGCCCATTACCGCAGCTCCGGCTGGATCGACATCTGGTATCCGCCGAAGGCGATGAAGCACATCACGCTCGCGCTGATGCTGCCCGCGGTCATCCTGGTGGTCGCCTCTTACCTGCGCGGCCGCATCTACGCGACGCTGAAGCACCCGATGCTGGCCGGTATCAAGCTGTGGGCGGCGGCGCATCTTTTGGCCAATGGCGATCTCGGCTCCATCATCCTGTTCGGCTCGTTCCTGGGCTGGGCGGTGTATGACCGCATTTCGCTTAAGCATCGCACCGACGCCGGCGGCCCGCCGATCCCGGTGGGCGGCGTCAGCAACGATCTGATTGCGGTCGTCGTCGGCGTCGTCGCCTATGTCGCGCTGGCCTTCGCGTTCCATCCGGTCGTGATCGGTGTTCCCGTGATCGGGGTCTAGCCGGTCAGCACAAGACGAAACCCGATGTCCATGCGCGGAAGCCAATAAGAGCAACAAGCCGAGGGCCCTTCGATGGATTGGTCGCAATCTCAGATCCCGCCGATGCGGTTCGAGGCGCGCTTCGGCGACCGCGTGGTGCCGGCATTTTCGGATCGGCCGGCGAGCGTGTGGGAGATGATCGCGCAAGCCCGCGCCCGCAATGCCGATGGCGAGGCGCTGATCGCAGGCAATGTCCGGCTGAGCTGGCGGCAGGCCGTGGAGCAGGCCGCGCGGATCGCCACGGGCTTCCGCAAGCTCGGCCTGCAGCGCGGCGACCGCGTCGCGATCCTGCTCGGCAACCGCATCGAATTTCCGCTGCTGCTGTTTGCCGCCGCGCATGAGGGGCTGGTCACCGTGCTGCTCAGCACGCGCCAGCAGAAGCCGGAGATCGCTTATGTCCTCGCCGATTGCGGCGCCAAGATCCTGATCCACGAAGCAGGGCTTGCAGAGCGGCTGCCCGATGCGCAGGTGGTGCCCGATGTGATCCACCGCATCGCCGTTGACGACGATC
Organism: Bradyrhizobium shewense; assembly: GCF_900094605.1. GTDB lineage: Bacteria > Pseudomonadota > Alphaproteobacteria > Rhizobiales > Xanthobacteraceae > Bradyrhizobium > Bradyrhizobium shewense. The sequence continues at coordinate 440,666 of NZ_FMAI01000002.1, forward strand.
CGGCTCGCTCCCGCTTCGCCGCGCTCGCCGAGAACCCGCCGGCGCCTGCGCCGATCGAGGTGAGCGAAGAGGATACCGCGATGATCCTCTACACCTCGGGCACGACAGGCAAGCCGAAGGGCGCGATGCTGGCCCATTGCAACATCGTCCATTCCTCGATGGTGTTCGTGTCCTGCCTGCAACTGACGGAAGCGGACCGCTCGATCGCGGCGGTGCCGCTCGGCCATGTCACGGGCGTCGTCGCCAACATCACGACGATGATCCGCAGCAGTGGCGCGCTGATCATCATGCCCGAGTTCAAGGCGGCCGATTACCTCAAGCTCGCCGCGCGCGAGCGCGTCACCTACACGGTGATGGTGCCGGCGATGTACAATCTCTGCCTGCTGCAGCCTGATTTCGACAGCTACGACCTGTCGAGCTGGCGCATCGGCGGCTTTGGCGGGGCGCCGATGCCGGTCGCGACCATCGAGAAGCTCAAGGCGACAATTCCCGGCCTGAAGCTGATGAACTGCTACGGCGCAACCGAGACGACGTCGCCCTCGACGATCATGCCGGGCGAGCTGACCGAGAGCCATATCGACAGCGTCGGCCTGCCGTGTCCGGGCGCGCGCATCGTTGCGATGGACCCGGACGGGCGCGAGCTGCCCCATGGCGAGATCGGCGAGCTCTGGATTCAGAGCGCCTCCGTCATCAAGGGCTATTGGAATAACCCCAAAGCCACCGCCGAAAGCTTCACCAGCGGATTCTGGCACTCCGGCGATCTCGGCTCGGTCGATGCGGAAGGCTTCGTCCGCGTGTTCGACCGGCAGAAGGACATGATCAATCGCGGCGGCCTGAAGATCTATTCGGCCGAGGTCGAATCCGTGCTGGCCGGCCATCCCGCGGTGATCGAGAGCGCGATCATCGCCAAGGCCTGCCCGGTGCTGGGCGAGCGCGTCCACGCCGTGGTGGTGACGCGTGCGCCGGTCGCCGGCGAGGCCTTGCGCGTCTGGTGCGCCGAGCGCTTGTCCGACTACAAGGTTCCCGAGACCATGGCGATCACACCAGACCCGCTGCCGCGCAACGCCAACGGCAAGGTGCTGAAGCGGCAGCTCAGGGAGCTCCTGGGCGCTTGAGCCGGGCAGGCGCAATCCGGGCTGTCCCGGGTGGTTAACGCCTTGATTGGGCTCGCTTTGCCTTGCCACCGCCATATCGTTAGGGTACCTCGCCGCCACGTGGGGGACGGGATTCCTGACGCGAACGCTTCGGCGCGCGTACCCGGACGGGCATGGGATTAGCATAAGTGTCTGAATTATTTAACGAAGTCGACGAGGAAGTACGTCGCGAACAGCTTAAGAAGCTGTGGGATAGATATTCGATCTACTTCATCGCCCTGATGGTGCTGGTCGTTGCCGGCGTCGGTGGCTGGCGCGGTTATCAATATCTGGAGTCCAAGAAGGCCGCCGAGGCCGGCGCCGCCTTCGAGAAGGCCGCCGAGCTGTCCGACCAGGACAAGCATGCCGAGGCCGAGGCCGCCTTCACCGAGCTCGCCGCCAAGGCGCCCTCGGGTTATCGCACCCTGGCGCGGCTGCGCGCCGCAGCCGAGGCGGCGCCCCGCGACGCCAAGGCTGCAGCCAAGATGTATGACGACATCGCTGCCGACCGCAGCGTCGGTGGTGAATGGCAGGATCTAGCCAAGATCCGCGCCGCCGGTCTGCTGCTCGACAGCGCCAGCTATGCCGACATGCAGCAGCGGCTGGAGTCTTCCGCCGCGCCCAAATCGACCTTCCGCCACACCGCCCGCGAGATGCTGGCGCTGTCGGCTTGGCGCAACAACGACATGACCGCGGCCCGCAAATGGCTCGACGCGATCGGCGAAGACGGCGAAACGCCGCCCGGCCTGCGCTCGCGCGCCGAGGCGCTCCAGGCCCTGCTGCCGCCCGTCGCCAAGAGCTGAGCAAAAAAGAGCTGAGCAAGAAGAGCTGACGACGGCTCCCTGACCTAGACGAGACACGATATGCGCCGCACGCCACGCTTGATCGCAGCCGCCGTCCTGATCGCCTTCACGGGCGTCCTGGGCGGCTGCTCCAGCTTCGATCCAAGCGACATGCTCGACTTCCTCGACACCAAGAAGAAGCTGCCGGGCGACCGCAAGCCGGTCTTCCCGGAGGGCGTGCCGGGCCTTGAGCAGGGCGTCCCGAAGGATATGTACAAGGGCGCTCAGCAGCAGCCCGATCCGAACGCGCCTGCCGTCGCGGCTCTGCCCGCCGAGCCGCCGCCCGAGGCCAAGCCGGCGAAGGGTGCCAAGGCGAAGCACACCAGGCAGCCGGCCGCCGCAGCCGCAGCGCCGACTGAAGCGCCCGCTGGCGAAGTCGACGGCGAGGCCCAGCCGGAGGCGGCGCCGGCCACAGCCGCTCCGCCGCCCAAGCACAAGATCGTCCGCAAGCGCACCACTGCGCCGCCGCCGGATCAGCCGGTCCAGCAGGCGCAACCAACCCAGACCACGCAGCAGCAGACGCAGGGCGGCTTCCCGGCGCCGCTGCCGAGCGGCAGCTTTTCGCGCTAATTTTTTCCTTTGATTGACAGGCGCAGCCCCGGCAGCGCACGAATGACCGATGTCCTTCACGATCGCCATCATCGGCCGGCCCAATGTCGGCAAATCGACGCTGTTCAACCGCCTGGTCGGACAGAAGCTCGCGCTCGTCGACGACCTGCCGGGCGTCACCCGCGACCGCCGAGAGGGTGAGGCGAGACTCGGCGATCTCGAATTCACCATCATCGACACTGCCGGCCTCGACGAGGGCGCCAAGGGTTCGCTGACCGCGCGCATGCAGGAGCAGACCGAGACCGCGATCGCGCAGGCCGACGCGCTGTTCTTCGTCATCGATGCCCGCGTCGGCCTCACGCCCACCGACCGCGCCTTCGCCGATTTCGCCCGCAAGGCCAACAAGCCCGTGCTGCTGGTCGCCAACAAGAGCGAGGGCAAGCACGGCGATGCCGGCGCGATGGAATCCTTTGCGCTCGGCCTCGGCGATCCCATCCAGATCTCGGCCGAGCATGGCGAGGGCATGGGCGAGCTCTACGATGAGCTCGCCAAGCTGATGCCGGAGCCCGTCGACGACGACGAGACCGAGGACGACGAGCCGCTCACCGAGGAAGAGGCCGCGACGCGCCCGATCCGGGTCGCCATCGTCGGCCGGCCCAATGCCGGCAAGTCGACGCTGATCAACCATCTGCTCGGCGAGGAACGCCTGCTGACGAGCCCGGAGGCCGGTACCACGCGCGATTCCATCGCGGTCGAGATCAACTGGAAGGGCCGCGAGTTTCGCGTGTTCGACACAGCAGGTCTCCGCCGGCGCTCCCGCATCGAGGAGAAGCTGGAAAAGCTCTCGGTCGCCGACGCCCTGCGCGCGGTCCGTTTTGCCGAAGTCGTCGTGATGATGATGGATTCGCAGAACCGCTTCGAGGAGCAGGATTTGCGCATCGCCGATCTGATCGAGCGCGAGGGCCGCGCGGTGGTGCTCGCCGTCAACAAATGGGACCTGATGGAGAGCAAGGGGGGCGGTGCGATCTCGGGTCTGCGTCGCGATGCCGACCATTTGCTGCCGCAGATCAAGGGCGTGCCGATCGTCGCGGTCTCGGGCCTGATGGGCGAGGGCATCGATCGGCTGATGCAGGCGATCCAGGACGCCTACGCGCTTTGGAACCGGCGCGTGTCAACTTCGGCATTGAACCGCTGGTTCGAGCAGGCGGTTCAGGCCAATCCGCCGCCGGCCGTGTCCGGCCGCCGGCTCAAGCTCAATTACATTACGCAGACCAAGGCGCGCCCGCCGAGCTTCGTGCTGTTCTGCTCGCGCGCTGATGCGGTGCCGCAGTCTTATTTGCGCTACCTCATCAATTCCATGCGCGAGACTTTCGAACTGCCGGGCACGCCGGTGCGCATCACCTTGCGCGAGAAGGCCAATCCCTTCGCGCACAAGCGCAAGCGGCCGTCGTGAGTGACGGCGCCGGCGAGGTGGCGGCGCAAGGCGCCGTGCCCGCGAGGCGCGGCGCGGTCGCCTTCATCTTCGTCACCATCCTGTTGGACATGCTCGCGCTCGGCGTCATCATGCCGATCCTGCCGAAGCTGATCGAGAGCTTCGTCGATAACGACACCGCGCACGCCGCCCGCATCTTCGGCCTGTTCGGCACGGCCTGGGCGCTGATGCAGTTCGTGTTCTCGCCGTTGCTCGGCGCGCTATCGGATCGTTTCGGGCGGCGGCCGGTGGTGCTGCTGTCGAATTTCGGGCTCGCGGCCGACTACGTGCTGATGGCGCTGGCGCCGTCCCTGGTGTGGTTGTTCGTCGGCCGCGTGATTTCGGGGATCACCTCGGCCAGTATCTCGACGGCCTTCGCCTATATCGCCGACATCACGCCGCCGGAGCGGCGCGCGGCGGTCTTCGGCCGGATTGGCGCGGCCTTCGGCGCCGGCTTCATCCTGGGGCCGGCGCTCGGCGGCCTGCTCGGCGATATCGATCCGCGCCTGCCGTTCTGGGCGTCGGCGGCCCTCAGCTTCGCCAATGCGCTTTACGGTCTGTTCGTCCTGCCGGAATCGCTCGCGCCCGACAGGCGCGCGCCGTTCCGCTGGCGGAGCGCCAGTCCGGTCGGTGCGCTCCGCCTGTTGCGCTCCAATGCAGTGCTCGCTGCGTTGTCCGTCGTCAATTTCATCGCGCAGGTCGCGCATGTCGTGTTGCCCTCGACCTTCGTGCTCTATGCGACCTATCGCTACGGCTGGGATTCCAAGACCGTGGGATTGACGCTGGCGATGGTCGGCATCTGCGCCATGGTGGTGCAGGGGCTTGCGATCGGCCCGATCGTGCGCGTGCTCGGCGAGCGGAACGCGCTGTTGCTGGGCCTGTGTTGTGGCGCGCTCGGCTTCGTGGTCCTGGGCGCTGCGCCGACCGGGCCGCTGTCCTGGCTCGGGATTCCCATTCTGGCGCTGTGGGGCATCTCGGGTGCCGCCTCGCAAGCGTTGATGACGCGGCTGGTCTCAGCCGATCAGCAGGGCCAGCTCCAGGGCGCGACCGCGAGCGTGCAGAGCGTGTCGCAGCTCGTCGGTCCGTTCCTGTTCACGCTGACCTTTTCCTATTTCATCAGCGCCGGCGCGCCGCTGCATCTGCCCGGCGCACCGTTCCTGCTCGCGGCCGCGCTGATGGTGGTCTGCGTAGCGATCGCGGTGCGGACGCTGGGTGGGGTGAAGACGGTCTCGTAGCAACCAAGACGGTCTCGTAGGGTGGGCAAAGGCGCGCAGCGCCGTGCCCACCATCTGTTCATGACAGCAAGAAGTCGTGGGCACGCTTCCGCCTTCGCTCTTCGAGCTACGTCGGACAAGTCGCTTTGCCCACCCTTCGGCAGTGGAGAATGCCGCGCGAGATCCCGGGTTCGATGCTTCGCATCGCCCCGGGATGACCGCTACGCGCTTACTTTTTCACCAGCGGACAATCGCTGTCCTTGAGCGGCTTGGCTGCGTCTTCTGCCGCGATCGTGGCGATCTGCTTGTAATAGTCCCACGGCCCCTTCGACTCCTCGGGCTTCTTCACCTCGAACAGGTAGGCCGGGATGAGGCGGCGGCCGTCCTGGCGCAGCGGGCCGTTGCCGAACAGCGGATCGTCGGTCGGCAGCTCCTTCATCTTGGCGACGACCTTGGCGCCGTCATGCGGATTGCCGCCGAGCGCGTCCATCGCCTTCAGATAGTGCAGCACCATCGCGTAATTGCCCGCCTGCGTCATCGACGGCATCGCGTTCTTGCTGGCGAGGGCCGAGAAGCGCTTGGACCATTCGCGGGTCTTGTCGTTCAGGTCCCAGTAGAACGATTCGGTGAAGGTCAGGCCCTGGGCGGTCTTCAGGCCCAGCGAATGCACGTCGTTGATGAACAACAGCAGGGCCGCGAGCTTCTGGCCGGCGGAGACGATGCCGAATTCGGCCGCCTGCTTGATCGAGTTCGTGGTGTCGCCGCCGGCATTGGCAAGGCCCACCACCTTGGACTTGGAGGATTGCGCCTGCAACAGGAAGGATGAGAAGTCCGCGGTATTGATCGGATGCTTGACGCTGCCGAGCACCTTGCCGCCGTTCGCGGTCACGACCGCCGTGGTGTCGCGTTCGAGCGCGTGGCCGAAGGCATAATCCGCAGTCAGGAAGAACCAGCTGTCGCCGCCGGCCTTGGTCAGCGCCTTGCCGGTGCCGTTGGCCAGCATGTAGGTGTCATAGGTGTAGGAGATCGTGTTCGGCGTGCAGGCCTTGCCGGTGAGGTCGGCGGAGGCGGCGCCGGAATTCAGCAGCACCGCATTCTTTTCCTTGACGAGGTTGCTGACCGCCAGCGCGACACCGGAGTTCGGCGTATCGGCGATCGCGTCGACCTTCTCGTTGTCGATCCACTGCCGGGCGATGTTGACGCCGACGTCGGGCTTGTTCTGGTGATCGCCGCTGATGACGTCGATCTTCCAGCCCTTCTTGAGCAGGCCGGAATCCTCGACCGCCATCTTGATCGCAACCACGGAGTTGGGGCCGCCGATGTCGGCATAGAGGCTCGACATGTCGTTGAGCACGCCGATCTTGACGGTCTTGTCCTGCGCGTAGGCGGATGTTGAAAAACCGAAGGCGGCACAGGCCAGAAGGGCCGCGGAGCGGCGCGCGAACGTCGTCGTCATAAAAGGTTTCCTCCATTGTCAAATATGCGGACGGCTCTCTTGCGGAGCCTTGTTCCAGCCGATTGGCTCTAGCCTGTCCCAGGGCCGGCGGCAATGCGCCTAAAGCCGGATGACGCTGCGTCGTAGCGTCATCCGTCGGTTAACTTTTGGGAAAAATGCGTTGAGACGCTATTTGAGCGCGTCCGATGTCAGCTTGAATTTCTGGATGCGCTTTCCGGTATCGACCTCGGCGGTATAGACGTTACCCCTCGCGTCGATCGCCATGGCATGCACCCAGTGGAATTGACCGGCGTTGCGGCCGTTGTGCCCGAAGCTGCCGACCACGCTGCCGTCCTCGCGCTTGATGACCCGGATCTCGTTGTTCTCGCCGTCGGCGCTGAGCAAATAGGTTTGCTTCGGATCGGGCCAGATCGCAATGTCCCACACCGCGCCGTTGCCGAGCGTGTTCTTCTCGAAGAAGAACTCCTTCACGAAGCTGCCGTCCTTCTTGAACACCTGGATACGGTTGTTGATGCGGTCGCAGACATAGACGAGGCCGTCATTGGCGAGCTTCACGCAATGGACCGGGTTGCCGAATTGCTGCGAGACTGGCGCCTTGGGATCGTAGGGCGCCTGCTTGGCGTCGTCGGGCTTGTTGCCGTAGGCGCCCCAGTGCCGCTTGTAGGCCAGCGTCGTCGCATCGAACACGATGACGCGGCGGTTGCCATAGCCGTCGGCGACATAAATTTCGTTGGCCTCCTTGTCGAGCGCGGTCTCGGCGGGCTTGCCAAGCTGCGTCGTGTCGTTGCTGCCGAGGCTCGGGGCGAACTTGCCGATCTGGTCGACGAACTTGCCGTCGAGCGTGAACTTCAAGATGGCGTTGTCGTTGTCGGCATTGCCGCCGACCCAGACGAAGCCGCGCTCGTCGACCTCGATGCCGTGCTCGCGGCCGACCCATTCATAGCCCTGGCCCGGACCGCCCCAGGACCGCAGCAGATTGCCGTCGACGTCGAATTCGAGCACGGGCGGCGCCGACACGCAGCATTTCGAGCGCGGCGGATTGAGGCTTGCGCCTTTCTCGTCGTCGGTGAGCGAGCGCGGGCGATGGATCACCCAGATATGGCCCTGCCAGTCGACCGTGATGCCGCCGACCTGGCCGAGGATCCACTTGTTGGGCAGCTGCTTTGGCCAGGAGGCATCGACCGCAAAAGTCGGCACGTCGCCGGCGTTCGACGCAACCGGAAACGCGAACGTGACGGCTGCGATCAGAATGGAGAGAGCGCGACGTGCGAGCGCAGACGAAGAGCCTGCGCGATCGTGCCATGGCGCCATGGCAACCTCCCTTTCTTGGCGTGCGGCTTGCTGCCGCTTGCGCGCGGGCAGTCAATCGCGGGAAGGCAGTCGAGTCAATCAGGCCGGGGAGCGGAAGCTCATCAGGCTGCGGGTCTTGTAGTCGTAGAACTTGCCGGTCTCGGTCCAGTCAGGCGCGCACATCGGCACGATGAATTCGGCGACCTGCTCGGGCGTGTCGAGCGTCGCCGGGTCTTCGCCCGGCATCAGGGTCGCGCGCATGCGGGTGCGGACCGGGCCGGGGTTGAACAGATTGACGCGCAGCTTCGTGTTCGCGGTCTCTTGCGCCCATGCGCGGGCCAGTGTTTCCAGTGCGGCCTTGGACGCCGCGTAGGGGCTGACATAGGCGGTCGCCTTGTTGGCGGCGCCCGAGGTGATGAACACGGCGCGGCCGGCATCGGACTGCTTCAGCAGTGGCTCCATGCAGCGGATCAGCTGGAAGTTCGCGGAGACGTTGACGGCCATCACGTCGGTGAAGGTCTTCAGCTCGATATGGCCAATCGGCGAGGAGGGGCCGAGCACGCCGGCATTGCCGACGAGGATGTCGAGCTTGCCGTAGCGCTCGTGCAGGCCGGCGCCGAGCCGCGCGATGCCGTCGGAATCGGTGAGGTTGAGCGGTACCAGCGTGGCGCTGCCGCCGACTTTCCGGATCTCGTCGTCGAGCTCTTCCAGCCCGCCCTGCGTGCGCGCCACCGCCACGATATGCGCGCCGGCTTTGGCGAGCGCGATCGCGGTGGCATAGCCGATGCCGCGCGAGGCGCCGGTGACGAGAGCGATGCGATCAGCGAGGGGTTTTGTCATGGCGGGGTTTTACAGGCGTGGTTGGCCGGGACAAGCCCCCATCCGCAGCTGTCATTCCGGGGCGATGCGAAGCATCGAACCCGGAATCTCGAGATCCTCAGGTGCGCAATTGCGCACCACAGTTCGGTTCTTACGGACCGCCCCGGGATGACGGCTGCGCCGTCAGCTCGCCTCCGCCAGCAGAGACAGCTGTCGCGGCTGCTGCTCGGTCTGGGTCTGGTCGGTGAGGTGGGTCGGATAGGCCCCGGTAAAGCAATGATCCGAGAATTTCGGATTGGCGGGGTCGCGGCCGGGCTCGCCCATGGCACGGTACATGCCGTCAATCGACAGGAAGGCGAGCGAGTCGGCGCCGATGATCTCGCGCATCTCCTCCAGCGAATGCGTCGCCGCGAGAAGACCGCCGCGATCCGGCAGATCGATGCCGTAATAATCGGGATAGAGGATCGGCGGTGAGGCGAGACGGAAGTGCACTTCCTTGGCGCCGGCATCGCGCATCATGCGCACGATCTTCTTCGAGGTGGTGCCGCGCACCAGCGAGTCGTCGATCAGGATGATGCGCTTGCCTTCGATCGCGGCGCGGTTGGCCGAATGCTTCATGCGTACGCCGGATTCGCGGATCGCCTGCGTCGGCTGGATGAAGGTGCGGCCGACATAGTGGTTGCGGATGATGCCGAGCTCGAACGGCACGCCGGAATGCTGGCTGTAGCCGACCGCGGCGGGCACGCCGGAATCCGGCACCGGCACGACGACGTCGATCGGCACGTGGCTCTCGCGCGCGAGCTGCGCACCGAAGGCCTTGCGCACCTCGTAGACCGAGCGGCCGTGCACAATGGAATCCGGACGGGCGAAATAGATGTATTCGAAGATGCAGGGACGCGGCGCCATCGGCGGGAACGGCTTGTGGATGTCCTGGCCGTTCTCGTCGAACACGATGACTTCACCCGGCTCGATGTCGCGGATGAAGCGCGCGCCGATGATGTCGAGCGCGCAAGTCTCCGAGGTCAGGATCGGGCAGCCGTCGAGCTCGCCGAGGACCAGCGGGCGGATGCCGCGGGGATCGCGCGCGCCGACCAGCTTCTTGTTGGTGAGCGAGACCAGCGCATAGGCGCCTTCGATCTCGCGCAGCGCGTCGATATAGCGCTCGATGAAGCGGGCGCGCCCGGAGCGCGCGACCAGATGCAGGATCACCTCGGTGTCGGTGGTCGACTGCATCATAGCGCCGTGGCGCACCAGCTCGCGGCGCAGCGTCAGGCCGTTGGTGAGGTTGCCGTTATGGGCGACCGCAAGGCCGCCGGCATTGAGCTCGGCGAACAGCGGCTGCACGTTGCGCAGGATGGTGGCGCCGGTGGTGGAGTAGCGGACATGGCCGACGGCCATATTGCCGGGCAGGCGATCAATCACCTCGCGGCGGGAGAAGGTATCGCCGACGAGCCCGAGGCGGCGTTCACTGTGGAAGCGGCTGCCGTCGTAGGAGACGATGCCGGCGGCTTCCTGGCCGCGGTGCTGAAGGGCGTGAAGGCCGAGCGCGGTGATGGCGGCGGCGTCCGGGTGGCCATAGATGCCGAAGACGCCGCATTCCTCGCGCAGCGTATCTCCTTCCAGGTCGTCCTGAACCTCTAGCGCGGCCGGGCCTGGACCGGCGTTTGGATCGAGATCAAGTTGGGCGTCCTGGTCAGGGTGTCGCATCTCGTCCGCGCCTCTCTTTAAGGGCAATCAACGCGCCGCAGGTTTCTCGATCAGTTTCTTCAAACTGTCACGAGCAGGTTTACTGTAACCGTCGCCACTGCCCGAAGGCTGCTGCTCGGATTCAGCTTGATCATCATCTGGTTTGTTTTTCTTGAATCTCTTCAAGATGGTGTTCTCGGGGTCGTCAGGCAAGAGGGCCATCAGCCAATCCCCGGTTCCCTGGAGCACGACGCGGGATTTGGCCCCCGTCACCCAGTCCGGGCGCTGCTTGTCCGGAACCAGCCAGGTGAAGAACAGGAAGGCGACCACGACGATCAAAAGCCCGCGAGCCAGGCCAAACAGGAAGCCGAGGGTGCGGTCCAGCGCGCCGATCCTGGAATCCAGGATCATGTCGGAGATCCGGACCGTGATCACGGAAACCACGACCAGGGTGCCCACGAATACGCCGGCGACGACGACCACGCTCGCGACGGTGTCGTTGTTGAAATAGGTCTTGGCGGTCGGCAGCAGCTTCGAGAAGGAGTACAGCGTCACGATCGCCGCGGCGCCCCAGGCCGCGATCGACAGGATTTCGCGCATGAAGCCGCGGACCATGGCAAGCAGGCCCGAGATCAGCATCACACCGAGCAGGATCAGGTCGAGGAGTGTTACTGGCATCGGCTGGTCTGGTCCGCTCGTACGTCGAAGGTGCTCTAGCGAATCGGTGTTTGGCCGCTGCCCTAAAAGAGGGGCAGACGGCGTTCCCGGCAAGGCCGCAACCACGCAATCCCATGCTGCTTTTGTGACGGCTGTATAGCGGTGGGGGCCTCCGACGTCACCTCCACCTAACCCTCTCCACGGCGGAATCTTGCCGGTGTGGCATTTTTCTCTGCCGGCGCGTTCGATTCGCCCCGGCGGGAGCCCTTGGCGGCAATCTCTGCGACCAATGTCGTCAGGCTGTTGACCGCGTTCAGGGACAGTCCGGCGTCACCGCCGGCATCCCCGCCTCGGGCCGATTCGGGCAGCACGGCGCGCTTGAAGCCCAGCTTGACCGCCTCCTTGAGCCGGGCCGGGGTCTGCGCCACCGGCCGGATCACGCCAGAGAGTGAAATCTCGCCGAAATAGACCGCATCGGTGGGTAACTGCGCATTAACCAGGGAGGACACCAGCGCGGCCGCGGCGGCCATGTCGGCCGCGGGCTCGTGGATGCGCAGGCCTCCCGCTACGTTCAGATAGACGTCGTGGCCCGACAGCTTGACCCCGCAATGGGCCTCCAGCACCGCCAGCACCATCGAGAGCCGACTCTGATCCCAGCCCACCACGGCCCGTCGCGGGGTGCCGAGCGAGGTCGGCGCCACCAGTGCCTGCAATTCGACCAGGACGGGCCGCGTGCCCTCGATGCCCGCGAACACTGCGGTGCCGGGCGTGCCGAGATCACGCTCGGACAGGAACAGCTCCGAGGGGTTGGTGACCTCACGCAGGCCAAGGCCGGTCATCTCGAACACGCCGATCTCGTCGGTCGGGCCGAAACGGTTCTTCACGGCGCGCAGGATGCGGAACTGCTGCGAGCCTTCGCCCTCGAACGACAGCACGGCGTCGACCATGTGCTCGACCACGCGGGGGCCGGCGATCTGGCCGTCCTTGGTGACATGGCCGACCAGGATGATGGCCGCACCGGTTTTCTTCGCAAAGCGTATCAGCGCCTGCGCCGAGGCGCGCACCTGGGTCACCGTGCCCGGCGCGGATTCCACCGTGTCGGTCCACATCGTCTGGATCGAATCGATCACGATCAGCCGCGGGACCGCGCCCTCGGACAGCGTCGAGACAATGTCCTCGACCGAGGTCTCGGCGGCGAGCTGCACCGGCGCATCCGACAGCCCGAGCCGTTCGGCGCGCAGCCGCACCTGCGCGACCGCCTCTTCGCCGGAGATGTAGACGATGCGGTGGCCGGCGCGTGCCATCATGCTGGTGGCCTGCGTGAGCAGCGTCGATTTGCCGATGCCGGGGTCGCCGCCCACCAGCAGCACCGAGCCGCGGACGAAGCCGCCGCCGGTGACGCGGTCGAGTTCTGTCATCCCAGAGGAGAGGCGAGGAGCATCCTGGGTTTTCCCCGACAGGCTCTCCAGCGCAAACGTCCGTCCCTTGCGCTTGGAGCGGATCGACACCGGCACGCTGCCGCTGGTGTCCTCCTCGGCGAGCGTATTCCACTCGCCGCAGGACTCGCACTTGCCCTGCCAGCGGTTATAGGCCGCGCCGCAGTTCTGGCAGACGAAGGAAAGCGTGTTCTTGGCCATGGGGCGTCAATCGTGCTCAGGGAGATTGCGTCGCGTTCCATAGCATGGAGAGCCCGGCCGCGACCATGATCGCGTCCATCAGCAGGCGGAACACGTCCGGCTTCAGGTGCAGCACGAAGCGTTTTGCGATGAAGGCGCCCGACATCAGCGAGGCGCCCGCGATCAGACCCTTCATGAAGACATCGCCGGTCAGCGCGCCGAAACGCTCGAAGGTCACGGATTTCGCGAAGTAGAGGCCGAGCGAGGAGGCCGCCTCGGTGGCGAGGAAGGCGCCCTTGCTGAGTCCGTAGAACAGGAACAGCGGCACGCTGAGCGGGCCGGTCGAGACCACGATGCCGGTGAGATAGCCGATCACGGCGCCGCCGACGGCGAGATGCCAGAGATTGGCCTTGAGGTCGTGCCGCGCCAGCCAGTGCCGCACCGGCACCATCGCGATCAGGAAGATGCCGATGGCGAGATCCACCGCATGCGAGGGCAGCGCCAGCAGCGTCCGTGCGCCGAGCACGGCCGCCGGAATGCCCGTGACCGAATAGGCCGCGCAGGCCCGCCAGTCGACCTCTCGCCACCAGGCCAGGATCCGCGAAAAGTTCGCCATCACGGAGGCCACCGCCATGATCGGCACCGCTTCCTTCGGCCCATAGGCATAGACCAGCACCGGCATCAGCATGATCGACGAGCCGGTGCCCACGATGCCTGAGATGGTGCCGGCGACGAGGCCGACGATGAGGACGAAGAGGAAGGCCAAAACGCTCTCCACGAATCGGGAAAGTTTAGCCGTGGCCGTCAACCCGGGCGATCCCTCCTAAGCGAGGGAGCCGATTGCGCTACGCGCCGGCATGCCCGTCTGGGCGCCGGCCTTGAGGCATTTCAATGCGGCGGCTTCGCAGCTCACCTCGAGCGCACGCGGCAGCGCCGCGCCTTCACCGAGCATGGCCGCAAACGCGCCGACAAAGGTGTCGCCGGCGCCGGTCGTGTCCACCGGCGTGATGCGTGGAGCAGCTGCGCGGAAGCGGGAGCCGTCGGCCGTCACGGCCAGCGCGCCTTGCGCACCAGCGGTCACGATGCAGGTGAGGTCGCCGGCCATGGCGAGCTCGGCGGCTGCGGTTTCGTAGTCGGATGCGACGATGCCGATGGCTGCGGCCGCGTCCAGCGCCTCGTGCTCGTTGACCATGAGATGGTCGGTCACGGCGAGAAGTTCCATCACCATCTCGCGGGTCATCCGCTCGGGGACGGGGGCGAGATTCCAGATGACGGTGCCGGAGGCCGAATTCATCCGGCGTGCGGCTTCCAGCGCCCGGGTAAAGGATATTTCCATCTGAAGCACCAGAACCGTGTCGGGACCGAAGAGCCTGGCCGGGAGATCCCTGGCGGTCGCGGTCATGTTGGCGCCACTTGCCACCGTGATCGCATTCTCGCCGGCCTGATCGACTGTGATGAACGCGCAGCCGCTCGGCTCGTCGGCCCTGACGACGAGATCGGTATCCACGCCATTGCCCCTGAGGTTCTCGATCGCGCTGTCGCCAAACCCGTCCCGGCCGACGCGGCCTGCCATCCGGACTTGTCCCGGTCCCGCGATCCGCGCGGCGGCGACAGCCTGGTTGGCGCCCTTGCCGCCGAAATGCGTCTGGTAGGACGGCGCGAGCACCGTCCGGCCGGGGCCGGGAATGATCGGGACCTTCGCGACGAGGTCGATGTTGAGCGATCCGAACACCAGGATCATGGCGGAGAGGCCGTCAGCCTTGCTCGTCCATGACGCGCAGTTTCTCGACCCGGCGGCGAAAATCCTCGTCGGTCGAGAATTCCGCGGAAAGGTAGGACGAGACGAGATCCACGGCCAGCCAGGCGCCGACGATCTGCGCGCCAATGCACATGACGTTGACGTCGTCGTGCTCGACGCTCTGATGGGCGGAATGAACGTCGTGACAGACCGCGGCGCGGATGCCCTTCATCTTGTTGGCCGCGATCGAGGCGCCGACGCCGGTGCCGCACACCATGATGCCGCGTGCGGCTTCGCCCGACGTCACCTTCTGCGCCACGGCCCGCGCGATGTCGGGGAAGTCCACCGGCTTGTCGTCATGGGAGCCGACATCGACGATGTCGTGGCCGAGCTTGCGGATGTGGTCGATAACGGTCTGCTTGAGCGGCCAGCCGGCGTGGTCGGATCCGATGACGAGACGCATGTGGTGTCCTTCTTGATTTTGCATTGACCGTGACAGCCGGAAAGCGGCTGTCACGGCTTCTCTTTCGTTCAGCTACGCATGTCGGGCGGCAGCTCGACCCCGTGGAATTTCTTGTAGATCGCGTTGAGCTTGCCGTTCTTGACGTTCTCGGTGATCCAGCCGTTGAGCTTGTCCATCAGGCGCTGCTCGCCCTTCTTCAGGCCGATGGCGAGGTCGAAGGTTGCGAGCGGAATCTTCGATTCGAAGATGCGGGCGGGATTCTTGACGCCGATCTGGTTGATGATCGTGGCCGACGTGCCGACGCAATCGACCTGACCGGAGACGGCCGCCGTGACTTCCGTGGCGTCGTCGTCATAGCGGGCGATCGTCAGTTCCTTGTCCTTCATGTTGGACAGGGTGGTATCCTGCGTGGTCCCGCGCGAGACGCCGATGGACTTGCCTTTCAGGTCGGGCCAGTCCTTGACGTTCATCGACTTGAGACAACCGACGTCGGACTGCAGCGTCGCATACCGCTTGGTGAAGTCGATGACCTTGGCGCGCTCGGGCGTCACCGACAGGGTCGAGATGATGATGTCGGCCTTGCCGGTCAGGACGTTGGGGATGCGGGTCGCGCCGGTGGTCTGGATGAATTCGAGCTCGAGGCCCCAATCCTTGGCGAGCAGCTGAGCCACCTCGACGTCGGAGCCGGTCGGCTTCATGCTGGAATCCATCATGCCCGAGGGCGGAATCGCAAGGTCGGTTGAAATGCGAATCTTCTTGGCCTTCATCACGTCGTCGAGCAGGTCGGCCGATGCCGGCGTGGCGGACAAAATGACGAGGCCGAGCAGCGCGGCGGCGGTCCCCAGCAGTGTCTTGTTGGTCATCCCTAGTTCTCCTCTCCCTGTTATGATTTTAGATTTCCGGTGCCCACGAATTGCGTGAGTTCCGGCGTCGTCGGCGATGTCAGGATCGAGGCGGGGCCGGTCTCGTGAACCTTGCCGCGATGCATGAACACGATCCGGTCGGCGATGCCTTTGGCAAAGCCCATCTCGTGCGTGACCATCACCATGGTCATGCCGTCCGCCGCCAGCTGCTCGATCACCTTCAGCACTTCGGCGGTGAGTTCGGGGTCGAGCGCAGAGGTGACCTCGTCGAACAGCATCACCTTCGGCTGCATGGCGAGCGAGCGCGCGATCGCGGCGCGCTGCTGCTGGCCGCCCGACAATTGCTCGGGATAGGCGTGCAGCTTCTCTTCGAGCCCGACCTGCGCCAGCACTTTCCGCGCGAGGTCCTTGGCCTGCGAATTCGCCAGGCCCTTCACGGCGCAGGGCGCCAGCGTGATGTTCTGCTCGATCGTCAGGTGTGGAAACAGATTATAGCTCTGGAACACGATGCCGACGTCCTGGCGCAGCGCGCGCAGATCGACGTCGGGACGGTCGACCCGATGCCCGCAAACGACAATCTCGCCGCCGTCGACCTTCTCGAAACGGTCGATGCAGCGCAGCGCCGTGCTCTTGCCGGAGCCTGAGCGGCCGATCAGCGCCAGCACTTCGCCGCGCTCGACTGCGAAGCTGACGCCATCGAGGACCCGGAGCGAGCCAAAGCTCTTTTGCACGTCGCGGAGCGACACGATTGAATCGGAGGAGGGGTTCTGTTGCATGTCAGGCCGGCGCGAGGTTGGATCTGCCACGCCCCATCCGTCGTTCCAGCCTCTGGCTGAACAGCGACAGCGGATAGCACATGGCGAAATAGATGACGGCGATGATGGCGTAGATGGCGAACGGCTCGAACAGCGAGTTGTTGACGATCTGCCCCGAGCGCATCAGCTCGACGAAGCCGACGACGGAGGCGAGCGAGGTGTTCTTGACGATCTGCACCATGAAGCCGACGGTGGGCGGCGTCGCGATGCGAATGGCCTGCGGCAGGATAACTTTCAGCATGCGCTGGGTCCGGCTCAGCGCCAGGCCTTCGGCGGCCTCCCATTGCGGCTTCGGCACGGACTGGATGCAGCCGCGCCAGATCTCGCCGAGATAGGCGGCGACGTACAGCGTCAGCGAGGCGCCGGCAGCAGCGAGCGGCGAGACCTTGAGGCCGATCGCGGCGAGACCGAAATAACCGAGGAACAGGATGACGAGTAGCGGCGTGCCCTGGATGAGCTGGACATAGACGGCGCTGGCAATCCGCACCGATTTCAGCGGCGAGATCCGCGCGAGCGCGATCACGAAACCGACGATGCCGCCGCCGATCAGCGCGATCACCGACAGGCCAATGGTCCACAGCGCGCCCTGGCCGAGGAACATCAGATGGTTGATGTTGAGATGTCCGCCCATGATCATCTCACAATGGCGTGCCGAGCCGGCGTCGGCGCGGAAACAGCACGAGGCCGAGGCCCCAGAAGCCGGCGCGCATCACCAGCGACAGGATGACGTAGAGCACGGCGACGATGATGTAGGTCTCGAATGCGCGATACGTATCCGACTGGATGTAGTTGGCGACGGCGGTGAGCTCCTCGGCCGAGATTTGCGAGCAGACCGAAGAGGCCAGCATCAGCAGCACGAACTGGCTGGTCAGCGCCGGATAGACCTTCTCGATCGCCGGCAGCAGGATGATGTGCCAGTAGATCTGGAGGCGCGACAGCGCCAGGCCCTCGGCCGCCTCGATCTGTCCGCGCGGGATCGCCTCGAAGCCGGCGCGCATGATCTCGGCGGTGTAGGCGCCGACGTTGATCGTCAGCGCGGCCACGGCCACGGTGAAAGCGGAGAATTTCAGCCCCAGACTGGCTAGGCCGAAATAGACCAGGAAGATCTGCACCAAGAGCGGCGTGTTGCGGATGGTCTCGACATAAACCTTGCAGGCGCCTGATATCAGCGCGTTGTGCGTCCCGCGCCCGACCGCCGCGAGCGTGCCGAGGAGAGCGCCGAGCACCGTCGCGAAGGCGGCAAGCTCAAGCGTGAGGACGGCGCCGGCGAGAAAGCTCGGCCAACGCTCCAGCACTGCGGGAAAGTCGAGTTGAAGGCTCATCGCCGCCCGTTCAGCCGGTTGTCTGGTTGGTCATGCGGTCGTAGACGCGGAACAGCGCCTGGTTGCCGTTGCTTCCTTCGCCATGCGCGCGCGCATCGACATACTGGCTGGTCACGAGGGCGGTGCCGGGGAGCGGCACGCTGAGCGCCTGCGCATGCTCCTGGACCAGGCGCAGGTCCTTGAGCTGGAGATCGATCCGGAAGCCGGCGGAGTCGTCGCCTGCGATCATCTGGGGGCCGAGCTTGTCGAGCATCCAGGAGGCGGCGGAGCCACCGAGCAGCACCCGGCGCAGCAGATTGAGATCGAGGCCCGAAGCGCGGCCGAGCGCCAGCGCCTCGCAGATCGCCTGGATGTTGATGCCGCAGATCAGCTGGTTGCAGAGCTTGACGGTCTGGCCGGCGCCGGATGCGCCGACATGCGTGATGGTGGTGCCCATCGCACGGAAGAACGGCTCGGCCTGCGCAAAGGCGCTCGCATCGCCGCCGGCCATGATCGAGAGCGCGGCGTTCTTGGCGCCAACCGGCCCGCCCGAGACCGGCGCGTCAATGAAGTCGACGCCGATCTTTTGCAGGTCGGCATGGATGCGGCGGACGGCGACCGGCGAAATCGTGCTCATGTCGACGACGAGCTTGCCTGATGGCGGCGACTTGAGTAGGCCGTGCTCGCCGTAAATGGTCGCCTCGACATGGGGCGTGTCGGGCAGCATGGTGATGACGATGTCGGCGCCTTGCGCGGCATCGGCGGGGCTGTTGGCACGAGTCGCGCCTTCCCTGGCGCTGTCGGCCAGTGCCGCCTCGTCGAGATCGAACACGCGAACTGCGTGGCCGGCCATTAGCAAGTTGCGCACCATCTCTCGGCCCATCGTGCCGATGCCGATGAAGCCGACATTGCCCTTGTCGTTCCGTCCCATGTGATCAGTCCGTTTCTTGATTGGCTTCTTGGTTGACCGCGCTGCCGCGATCATCCCGAGGCGCTGGTCTTGTCGATGTCGCCGACGATGGCGCGCCGCCGGTACTCGTCGCCAATGGCAAAATGCTTGCGCAGCGTCGCGTCCGCCCGCTCCGGGTCGCGCGCAATCACGGCCTCGAAGATGCGGCGGTGATCGTCGATCAGATAGGTCTTCATCGACGGGAAGGCCTGCACCAGCTCACGGCGGCTGCGATGCGAATGCGTCAACAGGCCGGCCAACGAACCATGCAGGACCGTCAGCGTTTCCGAATGCGAGGCGACGACGATGGCACGGTGGAAGTCGAAGTCGGCCATGCCGCCGGCATCGGCTTCGTCGATCGTCTCGCCGATCTTCGCGAGCGCGCGCTGCAGACGCTCGAAATCGGCGATGTTGGCGCGCTCGCAGGCAAGGCGGATCGCCTGGCATTCGATCGCGACCCGCGCCTGCATGACGTCGTCGAGCATGTCCGCCTGCTGGGCGAGCGCGAAGGTGAAGAAGTCGTTCAGCACCGACACGTCCGGCCGGGTCACCACGGTGCCGATGCGGTCGCGGATCTCGACGATGCCGAGCACGGTGAGGGCCCGCAGCGCTTCGCGGACGATCGGCCGGCTGACGCCGAGGAGAGTTGCCAACTCGCGTTCCGAGATGAGGCGGTCGCCGGGCTTGAGTGAGCCGGCGAGCAGGCGTTCGCGCAGGAAAGCGAACACCTTCTCGAACCCTTTTTCGCCTTCGGTGGCCCGCTTGAGCTCCATTCCCGTCCCACTGGTCTGATCTTGGTCAGACCAGTATGCTGACCAAGGGGCTGAGGTCAAGAGGCTCGGCTCTCAACCCGGTCGGAAATCGCGGGTATCTGATTGGCTACGGAACGCGCGCTTTGCCGCGCAGCAGGTCCGGCCTTGGCCCACCGGCGGCGCCGCTTGGACGCGTCGATGTCGACATCACCCAGTCCGCACCTCCGGCTCGGCTCCGCGAGAAGCTAGCGCTACGATCGCGGCAACTAGGTCGTCGGCGGCGGCATCGAGGCGGCGCTCGCCGCAAACTGGACGGCAAAGCTCGACTATCTCCACATCGACCCTGGCATCACCTCTTCGACGAAGATATTCGTTCTCGACACGACGAGTTACCGATCCGACATCCGCAAAAATGTCGATCGCGTCGGCTTCAACACTGCGGACGTTCCTCTCACGAACGCCGCGGACTGCCTTCCTTGCACCGACAGGCTTAAGGCTTTCCGCGGCAGTGCTGCCGAAGGTGCTCGCGCCGCATCATGCATCGCGGCTGGCCCCGACTGTCGGTATGGCAGACGTTCGTTTCGGTCATCTCCCAACACGTGGTTCGCAAACCTTCTCCTGTTCGGCCAAAGACAGCAGCGATTGGGTTCGATCTTGCGGCGCGCTCTCCGAGTTGCCATCATCCGTGCAAACCGCGATCATGGTGCCGTGACTCTCAATTCTCTCAGAAGCCATGTCCGTCGCCTTTACGAGGGCGCAACGCCGGGCGGCGTGCGCTTCCGCTACGCGCTGCTCGCCTTCGATATCGTGACGGTGCTGTTCATCATTGCAACCTCGTTCCTGCCTCCCAGTGAGATCATCGAGACGCTCGACGTTTTGTTCGGCATGCTTCTGCTTGCCGATTTCTCGGCACGACTCCTCGTCGG
The DNA here is from genome assembly GCF_900094605.1 of Bradyrhizobium shewense. Taxonomy (GTDB): domain Bacteria; phylum Pseudomonadota; class Alphaproteobacteria; order Rhizobiales; family Xanthobacteraceae; genus Bradyrhizobium; species Bradyrhizobium shewense. Next base: position 461,206 of record NZ_FMAI01000002.1, read on the forward strand.
CCGGCATCCCTTTCGGAAGTTCCGTCAGATTGCGACCTGGGCTGACATGGTAGCGATCGTATCTTTCCTGGCACCGCTTGCCGGCGAGGCGGGCGGCTTTCTCCGGATCCTGCGAACGCTGGGGCTGCTTCGCGACTACCAGATGCTGGCGAGGCTCCGCATCGATTCTCCGTTCTTTCGTCGCAACGAAGAGGTTATCTTCGCGGTGACGAACCTCGCCGTTTTCATATTCGTCATGACCGGGATCGTCTACGAGACCCAGAAGTTTCGCAACAATGAGATCCACAACTATGCCGATGCGCTGTATTTCACCGTCACGGCGCTGACAACGACCGGCTTTGGCGACATTACCCTGCCGGGCACGCTCGGTCGCTTGATCACCGTCGTGATCATGATTTTCGGCGTAACGCTGTTCTTCAATCTCGCACGCGCGCTCCTCAGTCCCCACAAGGTGCGATTTCCGTGCCCCGCTTGCGGGCTCCAGAGGCACGATGCCGACGCCGTGCATTGCAAGGCTTGTGGCGTTGTTCTCAATATTCCCGACGAAGGCGCGACCTGAACAGCTCTCGCGCCCGGCAACGCCGATTGACGTCTCTCAATTTGACATCGTGCCGGTGTTTTGCCGGGGCGAGGGCAATCCGACATTCGGGGTACCCGTAAGTCATTGAATCGACGGAGGGCGGCTACTGTGCATGGGGTTGTTTTCACGTTTCTTGCCCATCCGCCCCGCTGCTGACAGCATGTTGGCAGCAGGCGCAGGCTACGACCATCTCCTGACAAAACGGGGAGCGGATCATGCCGATCGAGGCAAGCTGTCATTGCGGTGAGACGGTGTTCGAGGTGACAGAGGCGCCATCTGGCGTGACGCGCTGCACCTGCACACTCTGCGCCAAGCGCGGCGCGCTGTGGGCCTATTACACGCCGGCGCAATTCCGCCTGCTGTCGCCCCCTGAGAACGTTGCGACCTATTTGTGGGGTAGCCGCACCGTCAAACATCATTTTTGTGCAAGCTGCGGCTGCGGCACCTATTCGGAGTCGCCGGACTGGTCGACCGGCAAGCCTGATTTCGACAATCCCAAGGTCGCGGTGAACGCGCGCTTGTTCGACGATTTCGATCTGGAGGCGATGCCGGTCAACATGATCGACGGCAAGAACTTGTGGTGAGCATGCATGCGCGCGGATGTCCGCTGCACGTTCATGCTCTTGAGGCCATTTTGAAAAGCTGATTTGGTTCCGGTCGGAAAAAGGGAGGAAGCCATGATGCGTCTTTTTGCGCGAGTGATGCTTGCGATGTGTCTCGCCGTTGCGGCCGGCTTCAATGTCCAGGCGCAGACCAAGCCGAAGGTGACTTCGCTCGGACCGGACTTCCCCAAGGCAGCGCTGTTCGTCGGCAACAGCTTCTTCTACTACAACAACGGCATGCCCGGGCATCTCACCTTCATGGAGCGGGCTGTGGATCCCGCCAATAAGGCGGTGTATCGCAATACCATGGTGACGATCGGCGGCTCCGGCCTCGATTGGCACGACATGGACAATCTGCTGCGGCCGGGCGGCCTCGGCGCTTATTCCTTCGACGAGCAGAACAACGTCATCTTCAACAAGCCGGGCCGGCAGTACGACGCCGTCGTGATGATGGATTGCAGCCAGTGCCCGATCCATCCGCAATTGAAGGACGCGTTCGCGAGTTTCGCGAAGAAGGACAGTGAGGTCGTTCGCGTCCACGGCATGCGGCCGGTGCTGTTCATGTCCTGGGCCTATGCCGACAAGCCGGAGATGACGGAATCGTTGGCCGAGGCCTACACGATCGCAGGCAATGCCAACGATGCGCTGGTCATTCCCGCAGGTCTTGCCTTCGCGCGGGTGCGCAAGCTGCAGCCGGAACTCAATCTGTATGCACTGGACAAGCGGCATCCGAGTCCGGCGGGCACCTATCTTGCGGCATGCGTGACGTTTGCCGCGTTGACAGGCCGTTCGCCTGTCGACAATTCCTACATCATGGGACTGGACGCGGAGACGACGCGGCTTCTGCAAAAGGCGGCGTGGGACACGGTGCAGGATTATTATGGGCGCTGAACTCGCGTGATCTCGTAGGGTGGGCAAAGGTGCACTTGCGCCGTGCCCACCATCTGTCTCCGTAGACGAGTTTGGTGGGCACGCTTCGCTTTGCCCACCCTACGACACCTCTCGTTGAGGTTACTTCAACACCACCCATGCCGGCGCGTGATCGCTGGCGCCATCCTCGCCGCGGATTTTCTTGTCGACGCCGACCTTGGCCAGGCGCGGGGCGAGGGCAGGGCTGAGCAGGAGATGATCGAGCCGCAGCCCCGCATCGCGCGGCCAGCGGTTCCGCTTGTAGTCCCAGAACGTGTAGATGCGCTGGTCCGCATGCAGCTCGCGGATCGCATCGCACCAGCCTTGCTCGACGAGCGAAGCAAAGGCAGCGCGGCTCTTTGGCTGGATCAGCGCATCCTTGTCCCATGAGCGCGTCGGATAGATGTCGATCTCTTTAGGCGCGACGTTGTAGTCGCCGGCGAGCACGACGGGCAGATCCTGCTTGATGAAGCTCTTGGCGTGGCGCCTGAGGCGCGCGAACCAGTCCAGCTTGTAGTCGAATTTCGGCCCCGGCTGCGGGTTGCCGTTCGGCAGGTAGATGCTGGTGACGATGATGCCGCGCACGGCGGCTTCGAGATAGCGGGCTTCGAGATCGCTGGGTTTTCCAGGCAAGCGGTCGCGGGTCAGAATGGGCTCTGCATTGCGGGCAAGGATCGCGACACCGTTCCAGGTCTTCTGTCCGCGCCACACCGCGCCATAGCCGGCCTTTTCGATCGCGGCCGCCGGAAATTCGCCATCACTTGCCTTCAATTCCTGAAGCGCGACGACATCGGGCTTTGCGGCGCGCAGCCATGCCAACAGATTGGGCAGGCGGCGGTTGACGTTGTTGATGTTGAATGTCGCGATCTTCATGTAGAGCTACCGGCTCCTGCCTTCCGTACCCGGAGATACAATGTCCAAGTTGAACTTTGCCGCCATCATCGTCGCCCTCGCGTTCTCCGGGGCCGCGTCGGCACAATCGTCCGACCCGCGCGGTGCGTGCAAGGCAGACTATGACAAATTCTGCGCCGGCATCGCGCCGGGTGGAGGGCGCGTCGTCGCCTGCCTCACCGACAAGCGCGACCAGCTCAGCGCGACCTGCAAGGCGGCGCTGGACAACAGGAAGAAGAAGTAAGCGATCCCTTCCGTGTCCCGGACGCGCGCAGCGCGGGCCGGGACCCGGAAGGCGACACGGTGCGCTGTTGAGAGATGGGCCCCGGCTCTGCAGCGCATTACGCCGCAAAGTACGGCGCACTGCGCCGCGTCCGGGCCACGAGAGTTCAGCCCGGCAGCGGCGGCGGGGCCGCGGGCTGCTCGATCGGCGGCGGGGAGGGCGGCTGCTCGGCGGTCTGCGCGGCCGCCGGCTTCACCAGCGGCTCCTCCACATTGCCGCCCTTGTAGAGGCGGGCGTAGCGGTGGCCGAGGCTGGTCAGCACCTCATAGCCGATGGTGCCGAAATGATGCGCGAGCTCGTCGACGGTGATGCCCTCGCCGAGCAGCGTCACCATATGGCCGCGCCGCGCCGCGTTCGGCGGCAGATCGGTGATGTCGATCGCGATGAGATCCATGGAGACGCGGCCAGCGACCGGGCAGCGCTTGCCGGCGACGATGACTTCGGCGCCGCGGGTGCCGTCATTGGAGCTGGCGGCGCGGAAATAGCCGTCGGCATAACCGACTGCGATGATCGCGAGCTTGGTCGGCCGCCGCGCGGTCCAGGTGCCACCATAGCCGACGCTCTCGCCGCGTTCGATGGTGCGGATCTGCACGATGCGCGCCTTGAGGTCGACCACCGGCTGCATCGGATTGTCGGCCTCCGGCGTCGGGTTGACGCCGTAGAGCGCAGCGCCCGGCCGCACCATATCGAACTGGAAGGGTGCGCCGAGGAAGATGCCGGAGGAATTGGCGAGCGCCGCCGGCACGCCGGAGAATTCGCTGGCGATGCCGCGGAAGGCCGCCAGCTGCTTGGCGTTCACCGGGCTGTTGAGCTGCTCGGCCGAGACCAGATGGCTCATCACCAGCGTGATGCCATGATCGCCGGCATTGATGCGGGGGATGATGGCCTGCGCTTCGGATAACGTCAGGCCGAGCCGGTTCATGCCGGTGTCGATGTGAACCGCCGTACCCCCGGTCCAGCCGGTGCGGCGGCAGAACACGTCCCATTCGGCGAGCTCGTTGAGGTCGCCGATGACAGGACGGCAATTGATCTTGGCGTAGTGCTCGCCGGTATTCTGGAAATAGCCGCCGAGCACGTAGATCGTGGGCTCCGGGACGGCCGCGCGCACCTTGCGCGCTTCCTCGATGGTGGCGACGAAAAAGGTCTTGCAGCCGGCCTTGCTCAGCGCACGCGCGACCTCGGCGGCGCCGCAGCCATAGGCGTCGGCCTTGATCACCGCCGAGCATTCGGCCGGCACTGCCGTCTTCTCGAGCTTGCGCCAATTGGCAATGATGGCGTCGAGATCGACGGTCAGCACGCCGCCATAGGCAGCGAGCGCGGCAGCCTGGTTGGCCTCCGCGGAGAGAAGGCCGGATTGTGAGATGGTTTTCGGGTCGGACGCCATTGTCATGGCGTCGTTTTACGCAAGAGGCCGGTCCTGTTCAAGGAACTCAGTAGTCGTTGCCGCTGCGAACCGGAAGCTGACTGTCAGGGGCGAGGTCGCCAAACCGCGTGACCGAGGCTTCGAAGGCCAGGTCGACGGTGCCTGTCGGGCCGTGACGCTGCTTGCCGATGATGACCTCGGCCTTTCCGTGCGCAAGACTCATGTCAAGCTGCCACTTCTCGTGTTCAGGCGTGCCCGGGCGCGGCTCCTTCATGGCGAGGTAATATTCCTCGCGATACACGAACAGCACGACGTCGGCGTCCTGCTCGATCGAGCCGGATTCACGAAGATCGGAGAGCTGCGGCCGCTTGTCGTCACGCGATTCGACCTGACGCGAGAGCTGCGACAGCGCGATCACGGGAACGTTGAGTTCCTTGGCGAGCGCCTTCAGGCTGGTCGTGATCTCCGTGATTTCCTGCACGCGATTATCGCTCCGCTTGCCCGAGCCCGAGAGCAGCTGAATGTAGTCGATCACGAGCAGGTCGAGGCCCTTCTGCCGCTTCAGCCGGCGCGCGCGCGCCATCAGCTGCGCGATCGACAGGCCGCCGGTGGCGTCCACGTAGAAGGGCAGCGACTGCAGCTCGATCGAGACCTCCCGGATCTTTTCGAAATCGGCTTCCGAGATGCCGCCGCGGCGGATGTGGGAGGAGGGAACGCCGGTGCGCTCGGCCACGATACGGGTAGCGAGCTGGTCGGCCGACATTTCGCAGGAGAAGAAGCCGATCACGCCGCCATTGGCGGCCTTCGTGGTGCCGTCGGCCTGCAGTTCCGGCACATAGGCTTGCGCGACATTGTAGGCGATATTGGTTGCCAGCGATGTCTTGCCCATGCCGGGACGGCCCGCGACGATGATGAGGTCGGAGTGCTGCAGGCCGCCCATCTTGGTGTCGAGGTCGCGCATGCCCGTCGAGATGCCGGACAGCTTGCCGTCGCGCTGGAACGCCTTTGCAGCAAGGTCGACAGCGACCGCCAGTGCCTGCGAGAATTTCTGGAATCCGCCGTCATAGCGGCCGGATTCGGCGAGTTCGTAGAGACGGCGCTCGGCGTCCTCGATCTGCGCCCGTGGCGCGAAATCGACCGGGGCGTCATAGGCGACATTGACCATGTCCTCGCCGATGCCGATGAGGTCGCGACGGAGCGCCAGGTCATAGATGGTGCGGCCGTAGTCCTGAGCATTGATGATGGTGGTCGCTTCCGCCGCGAGCCGCGCCAGATACTGCCCGATGGTCATGCCGCCGACATCGGTGTCGGCGGGCAGGAACGTCTTCAGCGTCACGGGCGTGGCGATCTTGCCCATCCGGATCAGGCTGGCGGCGGTCTCGTAGATGGTCTGGTGCAGCGGCTCGAAATAATGCTTCGGCTCAAGGAAGTCGGAGACACGGTAGAACGCATCGTTGTTGACCAGGATCGCGCCCAGAAGGCTCTGTTCCGCTTCGATATTATGCGGCGCGCTCCGATAGGCCGGAGTTCCGGGCTCGGGTGCGAGTTTGAGGACGTTCGAATCAGTCAGGGCCATGGTCGGACGTGCTTAGCAATTTTCTTGGGCGGATGCGGGGCCGGGATAAAGCGCCGCCTCGATGCAAAGCGGAAGCGAAAGCTGACCGCTATCAACCGCTCAGTTAAAATGGTGGATGATTAGCGCTCGCAGCACGCGTCGCGCTTGACGGATTTTTGCGGAACTCGCCCCGGCCAGGAAGCGGCCGCGACCGCGCCATGGAAAAATCCTGAAACCATGAACCTTATGGCATGAACCTAATGGATTGGCGCGCAGACGAATCCAGAGCGCGCGAAATGACGCACGCTGGCGGCCTTGGGCTCGCCTTCAGACCAGCAGGAGGTAGACCAGCGCAACCAGAGCCGCCCCGACGCCGGTAACGATCAGGGCGTAATCGGTGCGGAGGTCGTCCTGCACGTCGAATGAGGTGTGGGTCTCTTTGCTCATGGCGACGGTCTAAGCCAGGCCCAACCAGACTTATGTGAATTGGATCACATCTCCCCGGAATCTTTCGGGGGTAAGACGGGAACAGGTAGGCGGGGGAGGGAATTGTCTCCCGCGATCCGTCAACAGGGAACGAGGCAGGCGATGCGGCCAGAACGGCAGCACCAGATTTGGCGGAGCGAGGCAGGTAGCCGGCTTTGGCTCTCCGGGCTGATTGCGGCCATGGAGCACGCGGAACGGCCCGAAATACGTCGCCAGCCTGTCGCCCCGGAAATCCTGGTCGCGCTGAGGGCGCAACTGGCGTTAACGGCCAGTTTCCGCTCCTCCCAGATGTCGACCCTGCGTCACTAGGATCTATTCACCAGACTAGGACCTATTCACCAGCCAATTTCAGTCTGGGCTTGCTCGCGCGTTCGCGAGCTCGCAGCCGGGCTTCTTCACGCGGCATGTAGTCGCGGGTGATCGGCACCACGCCCTGGCGCCGGGTGAGCTGGATCTGGAAGTTCATCATGGCTTGCTTGCGGAACGTCATCTCGCAGGCCGCCAGATAGAATTCCCACATCAGCGCGAAGCGCTCGTCGTAGAGCTGCACGGCCTCCTCGCGCCGCGCCATGAAACGTTCCCGCCAGGCCTTCAGCGTTTCCGCGTAATGCAGGCGCAGGATCTCGATATCGCAGACCAGGAGGCCGGCGCGCTCGATCGCCGGCAGCACCTCCGACAGCGCCGGGATGTAGCCGCCGGGGAAGATGTATTTGGCGATCCAGGGATTGGTCGAGTCCGGGCCCTGCGAACGGCCGATCGCGTGCAGCAGCATGATGCCGTTCTCGCTCAACAGCTCGGCGCAGCGTTGGAAGTAGGTGTCGTAGAAGCGGGCGCCGACATGCTCGAGCATGCCGACCGAGACGACGCGGTCGAACGGGCCTTCGATGTCGCGATAGTCCTGGAGCAGGAATCTGGCCGAACCGGTCAGGCGCTTTTCGGCCGCGCGCGCGTTGGCGAGCTGCAACTGCTCGCTCGACAGCGTCACGCCGGTGACGTCGGCGCCGGCGATCTCGGCAAGGTAGAGCCCGAGCCCGCCCCAGCCCGAGCCGATGTCGAGGACGCGCTGGCCGGGCCTGACCAACAGCTTTGCGGCGATGTGCCGTTTCTTGGCGAGCTGCGCGTCGTCGAGCGTCGCGTCCTGCGTCTCGAAATAGGCGCAGCTATATTGCTTGTCGGCGTCCAGGAAGAGCGAATAGAGCCGGGCATCGAGATCATAGTGATGCGCGACGTTGTGGCGGGAGCGCGAGCGCGGATTGAACTGCTTCAGATGCCGCGTCAGATAGCGCAGGCGCCACCAGGGTTTTGCCCACTGCGGCAATAGGTCGGGTTGATCGAGCAGGATCGCGAGGGCATCAGCTATGGTGCCGCGCTCGACGATGAACTCGCGGTCCATATAGGCCTCGCCAAGCCCGAGCTCGGGATTGACGAGGATCTTCCGCTCCGCCTCCGCGGTGACGAAGCGCACCGCGACCGGTTCGCCAGTGCCGTCGCCAACGGTGAACTTCGATCCGCTCGAGCCGGTCACCGTCATCGTGCCGCGGCGGATGAATTGAGACAGAAATCTACGCAACAAGAGGTCCATCGACACCTTCCTCTCGAGCGAACCCGAAGGGATGCGACTAACCCGGCCTTCACTTCTGACGCCCAGGTGACGCGGCGGTTCCTATGCGCATGCATCCAAATTTAGGGAGGCAGGATGGGCTGCGCTAATGCGCTGAGTTCACAGCCGATATTCGCAAACCGCTTAATCACATCCTTGCGCGTGGTGCCTGCTTCCATTCGCGGCTCAATCGGATAAAAGGTGACCCGCCGCCGCGCCCGATGCCGGCTGCACCTCTCGGAATTCAATGGAGATGATGGGAATGTCGAGCCGAGCGCTCAGCCTCGCGACGGTATTGCTTCTGATCGGCTTCGGCGCTGCCGATACCGTTTTTGCGCAGGTGACCAACCTCGAGGCCGGCAAAACCCCGTCCCAGCTTTTCGCGCAGACCTGCAATGCGTGCCACAAGAGCCCGCGCGGACTTCTGAAATCCGTCGCGCCGGGCTCGCTGCCGGGCTTCCTGCGCCAGCACTACACCACGAGCTCGGACATGGCGGGCATCCTCGCCTCCTATCTCGTCTCCAACGGCGCCACCGACACACGCTACCAGGCCAAGGACGGCAAGAAGGACGGCGCCAAGGAGAAGGACGCGAGCTCCAATCCCGAACATCAGGGCCGCCGCCCGCGCGCCCAGGACGCCGCCAAGCCGGACGGCGAGGCTGCTGCACCCGCAGCGGAAGGTACCCGCCAGAAGCGCGCCGCACGTCCGGCCGAGGAGGGCACGAAGCCCGAGGGCCAGGCTGCGCCCGAGGGACGCAAGAGCAAGCGCCGCGCCAAGCCCGGCACCGAGGAGGCGCCGAAGGTCGACGCCGCGGCGCCAGCCACTGACGAGAAGAAGAGCGAGCCCAAGCCCGAGTCCAAACCTGAGTCCAAGCCCGACACGGCCAAGGTCGAGCCCGGCCGCGACGAGGCCAAGCCCGACAACGGCAAGGCATCCGAGAAGCCCGCTGAGACCAGGCCTGATAGCGTCAAGGTCGAGCCCCGCGGCAGCGACGCTCCGGCGCTGCGGCCCGATCCGGTCCCGGCAGTGACGCCGGCTGCACCGGCCACCGCGAAGCCTGCCGAGCCAGCCGCACCCAAGCCGGCGGAAGAGGCTGCTCCCAAGCCGGCCGCGCCTGCCGCCAGCTCCGAACCGGCGGCCAAGCCGCAGCAGCCGGCACCGCCCGCGACTGCCGCAGCTCCGCCTGCTGCGCCGGCCGAGTCCTCCGGTCCGCCAACGCCGCCGATCTCGCGCTAAGCCAGCTAGTTTTCTGATCGACTTGCGGAGGCCGCGTTGATCGCGGCCTCCGCATTGCGTTGACCGCGCCTAGAGTATTGCTCTAGAGTGTTGCTCTAGGAAAAGTCGATGGTGGCGAGCGTGCGGGACGATCTGTTGGCAGCCGGGCTGATCGTGTTTGACCGCGTCGGCTTCGAAGCCGCGACGGTGGCCGCGATCCGCACCCGGGCCCGCGCCTCCAATGGCAGCTTCTTTCACGCCTTCGGCTCGAAGAAGGAGCTCGCCGGTGCGCTGTTCCTGGAGGTCTTGCGGCACTATCACGCCGCGGTGCTGGCCGCGCTCGATCCCGTGCCCGATGCGGAGCAGGGCATCGAACGGCTGATCCGGGCCCATCTCGACTGGGTCGTGACCAGCCGGCGCGAGGCGCGCTACCTGTTCGAGATATCGCGAAGCGAGTGGGGCGAGGACGTTCGCGACGCCCAGCGCGCGCAGAATGCGCGGCTCGCCGACGGCATCGAGCGCTGGCGCGCGCCGCTGGTCGCAAATGGCGAGCTCTTGCCGATGACGCCGGTGATGTTTGTGAGCCAGCTCATCGGCCCGGCGCAGATCTTCTGCCGCGCTTTCCTGTCGGGACGCGACCGCGCCGATCCGCGCGTCGAGGCCGACACGCTGATCGCCTGTGCCGGCCGTGCGCTGCGGCCGCCCGAACGCATCAACAAGACATAAGGAGAGGCCTCATGAGCGCCGCAGCAGATCCGGAATTCGCCACTGTAGCAGAACGCATCCACGCCAATGTCGGCCAGCAAGGCTTCATGAACCTGGTCGGCGCCGAGCTTTCGGAATTATCGCGCGGCACTTGCACGATCGCCGTGGAGCGCCGGCCGGAGCTGCTGCAGCAGCACGGCTTCTTCCACGGCGGGGTTACCGCCTTCCTGGTCGACAACGCCACGACGATCGCAGCCGCGACCTCGCGCGGCCAGCCGGCGCTGACGGCGGAATACAAGCTCAACCTGTTGTCGCCCGCGGTCGGTGAGAAGCTGATCTGCCGTGCCCGGGTGATCAAGCCGGGCCGCCAGGTGTCGGTGGTCGCGGCCGACGTGTTCTGCGTCAGCGACGGTGTCGAGAAGCACACGGCAACGGCGCTGGCCTCGATCGCGATGTTGAGCGAGGACGTCGCCGCAAAAACGAAAAACCCGGCCGCTTGAGGCGACCGGGCTTCGCTTCGCGTATGAATGCGAGGCTTACTTCTCTTCCGCGGCCGGCGCCGGCTCGGCTTCGTCGTGCTCGGCTTCCGGATCGAAGAACTCGCCGGCGGCGGCGATCGCCTCGGCAGCCGCGTCGCGGTCCTCGTTGCGGGTCGAGATGTCCTCGCCGCGGTTGATGCGCTCGGCCTCGTCCTGGCTGCGCGCAACCGTGACGGAAACCTCGACCTCGACCTCTGGGTGAACGGCGACGGTGATGGTGTGCTTGCCGATGGTCTTGATCGGCGCGTCGAGCTGCACCTGCGGGCGCTCGAGCGCGACACCGTCAGCTTCGAACGCCATGACGACGTCGCGCACGGTGACCGAGCCGAACAGCTGTCCGGCTTCGGAGGCCTGACGGATCACGATGATGTTCTTGCCCGAGATCTTCTCGGCGACCTTGGACGCCTCGCCCTTCGACGCGAGGTTGCGGGCCTCGAGGTCGGCCTTCATGCCGTCGTACTTGGCGCGATTGTCGGCGGTGGCGCGCAGCGCCTTGCCGCGCTTGAGCAGGAAATTGCGGGCATAGCCGTCGCGAACCTTCACGACTTCGCCCATCTGGCCGAGCTTGTTGACGCGTTCCAGCAAAATGACTTCCATATTCGTTCTCCTTTTGAAGTGCTCTCTAAGGTTTCGGTTTCGGGTTGAACTCAAGGGGTCGGCAGCGGCGGCGGTTGCCGGCTGCGCAGGAAGCGTTCGCGGAAGCCGAACACGGCATCCGCAAGTCCGAGGATCACCATCGCGATCACGGGCCATCCGAACACGACCACGACGGCATAGGTCGAGCCGAGCCAGAACGTCCGGCTCTTCAGCGCCAGCGTGAGCGTATGCAGCACGGCAAAGCCGGTTAGCGCATAGCCCATCATCAGCGCGGCCGCGGCGATCTGTGCGGCGATCGCGAGCAGCCCGCCGGTGAAGCAGAAGGCGAGCGCGATGCAGAGCGCCACCAGCGTCATCGGCGGCAGCTCCGCCGTCTTCATGTCCGGCCACGGGCGGCGCAGCCGGCCCGACGTCGCCGTGATCTTGGCGCTGAGCCAGAGGTTGAGGGTCAGCGTCATCATCGCGATGATGGTGGCCCCAGCCGGTGCGATCCGCACCATCGCGTCGACGAACTGACCGGCTTCGCCGGAGCTTTGCGGGTCGGTGGCCCGGAGCAGGCGCATCAAGCCGCGCCGCAGCGTGCCGATGATGGTCTCGGCGTCGGTCCCGAGCGTGAGCAGGGCAGCGATCGTGGTCAACGTGGCGAAGCCCGCCAGCCACAGCAGGATGCGGCCGACCGGATACCATTCGAGCTCAGGCTCGGCGGGCGTGGCGGCGTCCGGCGCGACATGTCCCACGGCAACCTTTCCCACAGGACGGCTGAGCAGGACGAGATGGCCGAGCCACCACGCCGGCAGCGCGACGGTAACGGCGAATGCGATGCAATAGGGCAGGCCGAACAGGGCACCGAGGCCGATCGCAGCAGCGATGCCGCCGAGGCTCGCGCAAAGCGGTCCCCAGCCGATCGCGGCGACCATCAGCGGCAGCGGTGCGAGATAGAACAGGACGAGCGAGATCAGCGCGCCCGAAATGATCGAGGCGAACATCAGGGCCGACGCAGCGCCGGCGATCAAGGCTATCAGCACAAAGGCCATCATCAGCTGTCCCGCTCCCTTCGAGCGGTTAGAGGCATCTTGCCCCAACCATCGGCGACCGGACGACCCGGAAGCCTTATGAGTTCAGAAAAGTCGCGACCGGCGGCTTGGCGCCGCCGGTCGAATTGGTCGTATCAGCGAATGACGTAGGGCAACAGGCCCAGGAACCGCGCGCGCTTGATGGCGCGGGCGAGCTCACGCTGCTTCTTCGCGGACACCGCGGTGATGCGGCTCGGCACGATCTTGCCGCGCTCGGAGACGTAACGCATCAGCAGCTTGGAGTCCTTGTAGTCGATCTTGGGAGCATTGGCGCCCGTGAACGGGCAGCTCTTGCGACGACGGAAAAACGGGCGGCGTGCACCAGCTTCAGCCATTGTTTTTACTCCCCATCCGTCGTGGTGGTGGTGGTGGTTTCAGCTTCTTCGCGCGGACGGCGCGGGCCGCGATCACCGCGGAAGCCGCCACCGTCACGATCGCCACCACGGAAACCACCCTCGCGGTCGCCACGGAAGCCACCGCCTTCGCGGTCGCCACGGAAGCCGCCGCCACGGTCGTCACGCTCGCGGTCACGGTCGGCCTTGCGCATCATCGCGGACGGGCCTTCCTCGAGCTCCTCGACGCGGACGCTGAGATAGCGGATCACGTCTTCGCTGATGCGCTCCTGGCGCTCGATCTCGGCGATCGCCGCGGACGGCGCGTCGATGTTGAGCAGCACGAAGTGCGCCTTGCGGTTCTTGTTCATGCGGTAGGTGAGGGAGCGTACGCCCCAATTCTCGGTCTTGGTGACCTTGCCGCCGAGACCCTCGACGATGCCGGTCATCTGCGCAGTCAGTTCTTCGACCTGCTGCGTGCTCGCGTCCTGACGCGCAAGAAAAACATGCTCATAAAGAGCCATGGTGGTCCTTTCCTCATGTTGGCGCATCGCCCGGCGTCAAGCCCTTAAGAGGCCTTCGGAAAGGACTCTGGGATTAAGCTCAGAAGGCGGAAACACGGGACGACGGGCCGACTGGCCCTGCCACACCAAAATCACGAATGATTTGCTGAGACCGTCCGTTCAGCTCCCGGCCGGGGTCTGCGGATGCGCGCCTTATACGGATTTTAGCTGACTTGGCAAGGTTGGAGTGCCCCGTTTTCGGCCAGACGGAGCTGACAGGGGGGCCTTCAAACCACACCCTCCCCTACCAGCTTGACCTATTTGTTTGTATATCATACAAATAACGAGGTCGGGAGGTGCTGATGACGGGTGAATCGGTCCAGGCTCCATTTGAGGCGTCGGCGGGTGATCCGAAGCACGCCGCGCGGGCCACGCGGTCGGCCGGGCGCAAGATGCGCTCGCTGCTGCTGGATGCGGCAAGCCCGCTGTTCCGGGAGCGGGGGCTGTCGGGCACGGCGATCACCGACATCGCGGCCGCCGCGGACGCATTCCCGAGCCAGATCACCTACTACTTCCGCACCAAGGAGGCGCTGTTCGTCGAATGCGCCTGCCGCGAGCTGCTGTATCTGGCTCGTGCGACCGAGCAGGCGGCGCTGAAGGCGCGCACGCCACGGGACTACACGCACGCACTGGCGGAGACCGTGACGGCGAGCGATTCAGTGGCCTTCTTCGCCGAAGCTCTGACATTGACGCGGCGCCGCCAGGATCTTGCACCGCTCGTCGAGCGCACGATCGAGCGCCTGCACGGCGAAGGCGCGCGCGCCTATGCGAGCCAGGTGGCGCGGCACGGCTGGCGCTCGCTGCGCGCGCCGGACGAAAGCTCGCGGCGGTTCTGGGCCGTCGCCATCGGCGTCATTCTCGAAGGCTACGCCATGGGCCGTTCGCCCGAGGCGCTCTGCGCCGAGATGCTGCGCGTGCTCGGCGAGCAGGCGAAATCCGATGACACGGCGCGCCTCCGTCTCGTCGAGGGGCGCGAGGCATCAAGCAATTCGAACGAGGAAGGCTAGGCCATGACCGCGCCTCGCATGCGTGCCCGCGATTTCCTGACCGACGACCAGCTTGCCGATGTCCGAGAGCGTGTGACCTGGAAAGGTGTTGCGCTGATCGCGCACGCCTGGGCGTTGATCATTGGCGCGATCGCATTGGTCGCTTGGTGGCCCAATCCGGTCACTTATATCCTCGCCGTCGCAATCATCGGCTCGCGCCAGCTGGGCCTCGCGATCCTGATGCATGATGGCGCGCACGGCTGCCTGTCCGCCGACGAGAAAACCAATCTGGCCCTGAGCCAGTGGCTCTGTGCCTATCCGCTGTTTGCGGAGACGCGCAGCTACCGGCGTTACCACCTGCAGCACCATGCGCGCACGCAGCAGGAGGATGATCCCGATCTCGTGCTGTCGGCGCCGTTTCCGATTACGAAGCTGAGCTATCGCCGCAAGTTCATTCGCGACATCACAGGGCAGACCGGCTACCAGCAGCGCAAGGCGCAGCTGCTCAATGCGCTCGGGCCGAAGGACTGGCCGTGGCGGCAGCGTCTGGCGCATTTCTGGGACAAGCTCGGCCCGCAATGCCTCCTCAACGCCGTGATGTTCGCAGCGCTCGCGGCGGCCGGCGTATGGTGGGCCTATCCGCTGCTCTGGCTGGTGCCGCTTCTGACCTGGATGATGGTCATCACCCGCATCCGTAACATTGCAGAGCATGCCGTCGTCCCCGACAGCAGCGATCCCCTGCGCAATACCCGCACCACGCATGCCAATGTTCTCGAGCGCCTGTTCATCGCGCCGTACTACGTCAATTATCACCTCGAGCATCATCTGCTGTTCTACGTGCCCTGTTACAATCTGCCGAAGGTCCATCGCCTGCTGAGCGAGAGCCGGCACGCCGGCCGCATGGAGGTGCAGCCGAACTACGCGGCGGTGTTGCGGCTGGCGACGGCAAAGCCTGACAGGGAGGATCGGCCGGGGCAGTTGGCGAGCAGCGCGCGCCGTGCGCAGGCCGGAGCGGAGGTCGATGCCAACCAGACCGCCGGTGGGTTTTGAGGGGGCGCATCCCCAGTTGAGTGCTGCTCGAAGTTCCCATCTCGGCTTGACAGTCCAGCCCCGGACAGTGTCTACGGCCCCCTTTGGAGCACGATCCGGAACCATGGCCTAACGCCGTGCGTAATCGGCTGCCGGTTCTCGCAGGGATCGTGCCCGACAAGCAGGGAGCGCCGATGACGGCTGCATTCACATTTCCTGGGCAGGGTTCCCAGGCGGTCGGCATGGGCAAGGCCCTGGCCGATGCCTTTCCGGTGGCGCGCGCCGTGTTCGACGAGGTCGACGCCGCGCTAGGGGAGAAGCTGACAGCGATCATCTGGGATGGTCCGGCCGAAACCCTCCAGCTCACCGAGAACGCTCAGCCGGCACTGATGGCGGTGTCTGTCGCCACCCTGCGCGTGCTGGAGGCTGAGGCGGGATTTTCCGTGGGACGAGATGCGGCCTTCGTCGCCGGCCACTCGCTCGGTGAATATTCGGCGCTGGCCGCGGCCGGCAGTCTGACGGTCTCGGATACCGCCCGTCTGCTTCGCACCCGCGGTCTCGCAATGCAAAAAGCCGTTCCGGTCGGCGCAGGCGCGATGGCCGCGCTGCTCGGTCTCGACTACGAGGCCGCCATCGAGGTCGCCAAGGAGGCGGCGCAGGGGCAGGTCTGCCAGGCCGCCAACGACAATGGCGGCGGGCAGGTTGTCGTCTCGGGCGACAAGGCCGCGGTCGATCGCGCCGTCGAGATCGCCAAGACCAAGGGCGCCAAGCGCGCGATGCTGCTGCCGGTGTCCGCTCCGTTCCATTGCAAGCTGATGCAGCCCGCTGCCGACGCCATGGCCGAAGCGCTGTCGAAGGTCACGATCAAGGCCCCGGCTTCGCCGCTGGTGTCGAACGTGCTGGCGAGCGCCATCACCGATCCCGACGAGATCCGCCGCCGCCTGGTCGAGCAGGTCACCGGCACCGTGCGTTGGCGCGAGTCGGTTGCTTATATGGCAGGGCAGGGCGTCACGCGGTTCTTCGAGATCGGCGCCGGCAAGGTGCTGTCCGGTCTCGTCAAGCGCATCGCGGACGGCGCCGTCGGCGTTTCAGTCGGTGGCCCGAACGACATTGCCGCCGCCAAGGATGCATTGGCCGCTGCGAAGCAGGGCTAAAGCGCGATGATTTCTCATCGCGCTTGAGTTTTTCAGTTTACGCACGATCTTTCGGAAAACCGCTGCGCACTTTTCCGGATCGTGCTTTGGAGGAGTTTTCGATGTTCGATCTGACTGGCAAAAAGGCGCTCGTCACCGGCGCGACCGGCGGTATCGGCGGCGCGATCGCGCAGGCGCTGCACGCGCAGGGCGCGACCGTTGCGATATCAGGAACGCGCAAGGAGGTGCTGGACGAGCTTGCCGGCAAGCTCGGCGAGCGCACCCATGTGCTGCCCTGCAATCTCTCCAAGGCCGACGAGGTCGAGGCGCTGGTGCCCGCTGCGGAAGCGGCAATGGGCCAGGTCGACATCCTCATCGCCAATGCCGGCATCACCCGCGACAATCTCTTCGTGCAGCTCCGTGACGAGGATTGGGAGGAGGTCATCAACGTCAATCTGACCGCGACCTTCCGCCTGGCGCGCGCCGCCACCAAGCTGATGATGCGCAAGCGCTTCGGCCGCATCATCGCCATCACCTCGGTGGTCGGCGTCACCGGCAATCCAGGGCAGGGCAATTACACGGCGTCGAAAGCGGGCCTGATCGGC
The DNA here is from genome assembly GCF_900094605.1 of Bradyrhizobium shewense. Lineage (GTDB taxonomy): Bacteria > Pseudomonadota > Alphaproteobacteria > Rhizobiales > Xanthobacteraceae > Bradyrhizobium > Bradyrhizobium shewense. The sequence continues at coordinate 478,253 of NZ_FMAI01000002.1, forward strand.
ATGATCAAGACGCTCGGGGCCGAATACGCCAAGCGCGGCGTCACCGCCAACTGCATCGCACCGGGCTTCATCAAGACGCCGATGACCGATGCGCTCAACGACAAGCAGCGCGAAACGATTCTGACCAAGGTTCCGGCCGCCCGCCTGGGGACGCCCGAGGATATCGCGGCGGCCGCCGTCTACCTGAGTTCGAACGAAGCAGCCTACGTCACCGGCCAGACCATTCACGTCAACGGCGGCATGGCCATGATCTGAAGCGCTCGTTCCGCACTGCCCACATGGGCTGTGCGGATGCGGCAAACGGCCGTTTCCGGAGGGAAATGAGGCTTATAGTCAAGGCAGTTGAAGTATGATAACCGGACGCTCAACGGATGGGCAAAGAACGCCATTGCAGGTTTTTGAAACCCTGTATATTGGCGATGCGGAGCCTTGGCCGTCGTTCGCCGGGCCCTGTATCGGTTAGGATGGGGCCAAATCAAAGTTCGTAAGCGAAGGCAAGTAACACGACCACGACGGCTCGTATCGTCCCGGGGGGTCGGGTCTACAGGGAACAACACGAGGTTATGCAATGAGTGACATTGGCGAACGGGTTAAGAAGATCGTGGTCGAACACCTTGGTGTTGAACCCGAGAAGGTTGTCGACGCCGCGAGCTTCATCGACGACCTCGGCGCCGACAGTCTGGACACCGTCGAGCTGGTGATGGCGTTCGAAGAAGAATTCGGTTGCGAGATTCCGGACGACGCTGCGGAAACGATTCTCACCGTCGGCGACGCCACGAAGTTTCTCGAGAAGAACGCGAAGAGCTAAGGCTCTTCATTTTCGCGGGGACAACATTGAAACCGGACGGGCCGCTTCCCAGCGGTCAGCCGGTTTCTTGTTATTGGCCGTGAATCTTTCGATGCGGAGTTTTCGGATATGAGGCGGGTTGTCGTCACTGGTCTCGGCATGGTGTCGCCTCTCGGCTGCGGCGTCGAGCCGACCTGGAAGCGCATCCTCAACGGCGAGAGCGGTGCGCGCAAGATCGAGAGCTTCGATGTCTCCGATCTTCAGACCAAATACGCCTGCACGGTCGTGCGCGGCGACGGCACCAACGACACCTTCAATCCCGATAAGTGGATGGAGCCGAAGGACCAGCGCAAGGTCGACGACTTCATCATCTTCGGCATGGCCGCAGCCGGCCAGGCGCTCGACGACGCCAACTGGCATCCCGAGACCGAAGAGGACAAATGCGCGACCGGAACCATGATCGGGTCGGGCATCGGCGGCCTCAACGGCATTGCCGAGACCGCGATCCTGCTCAAGGAGCGTGGACCGCGCCGGGTGTCGCCGTTCTTCATTCCGGGCCGCCTGATCAATCTGGCTTCCGGCTACGTCTCGATCGCACATGGACTGAAGGGACCGAACCATTCGGTGGTCACGGCCTGCTCGACCGGGGCACACGCCGTCGGCGATGCCGCCCGCCTGATCGCGCTGGGCGATGCCGACGTGATGGTCGCTGGCGGCGCTGAATCGCCGATCAGCCGCATCGGCATTGCCGGCTTCAACGCCGCGCGCGCGCTCTCGACCGGTTTCAACGACACACCCGAGAAAGCCTCGCGTCCCTATGACAAGGACCGCGACGGTTTTGTGATGGGCGAGGGCGCCGGCGTCCTCGTGCTGGAAGAGCTCGAGCACGCCCGGCGCCGTGGCGCCAGGATCTATGCCGAGGTGATCGGCTACGGTCTTTCGGGTGATGCCTATCACATTACCTCGCCGTCGCCCGACGGCGATGGCGGCTTCCGCAGCATGTCGGCCGCGCTCAAGCGCGCCGGCCTGACCGCCTCCGATCTCAATTACATCAACGCGCACGGCACCTCGACGCCGCTCGGCGACGAGATCGAGCTCGGCGCCGTCGAGCGTCTGCTCGGCAATGCCGCGTCCAAGGTTGCGATGTCCTCGACCAAGTCGTCGACGGGTCATCTCCTCGGTGCGGCCGGTGCGATCGAGGCGATCTTCGCCATTCTCGCGATTCGCGATAATGTCGTGCCGCCGACGATCAACCTCGACAATCCGTCGGTGGAGACTGCGATCGATCTCGTGCCGCATAAGGCGAAGAAGCGAGAGGTCAACGTCGCCTTGTCGAACTCGTTTGGTTTTGGCGGTACCAATGCGTCGGTGATCGTCCGGCGCCTGGCCAGTTAGTTTAAGTTTGAGACGAATCCACCGTTTTGCCGTATTCGGCGATAGTCATGGAAGTGGGCGCGTGCATTTGGCAGGGCAAGCGATTGTCGGGCCGCGATTGAACCGGCAGGATTCAGGTTGTTTCGATGAGTGAAAGGCCGCCCATTTCGCCCCGGAGTCCGCGGGCAGCGCTCGAGCCCGAGCAGGTCCCGCCGCCGCCGAAGCGATCGGACCGTGCGCGCAATCCTTTCGTGGTCGTCGGCAACGCCATCATCACCCTACTGCTGATCGCCATGCTCGGCGCCGGCGGCGTCTATTATTACGGCCGGCAGGTGCTCGAGGCGCCCGGGCCGCTCAAGGATGACAAGATCGTCAACATCCCCCAGCGTGCGGGCAAGCGCGACATCGCCGAGACGCTGAACCGGGAAGGCGTGACCGACATCAACCCGTGGGTGTTCATCGCCAGCGTTGCCGCGTTGAAGGCGAGCTCGGACCTCAAGCCGGGTGAATATGCGTTCCAGAAGAACGCATCGCTCCGCGACGTCATCGCCACCATTGTCGAGGGCAAGGTGGTGCAGCACGCTGTGACGATTCCGGAGGGGCTGACCTCCGAGCAGATCGTGGCGCGCCTGTCCGACAACGACATCTTCACCGGCAGCGTGCGCGAGCTGCCGCGCGAGGGCACCCTGCTGCCCGAGACCTACAAATTCCCGCGCGGCACCCCGCGTGATCAGGTGGTCCAGCGCATGCAGCAGGCGCACAAGCGCGTGCTCGCCGAGATCTGGGAGCGCCGCAATCAGGACATTCCGGTCAAGTCGCCGGAGCAGCTGGTGACGCTCGCCTCGATCGTCGAGAAGGAAACGGGCAAGCCGGACGAGCGCAGCCGTGTCGCCGCGGTGTTCACAAACCGGCTGAAGCAGCGGATCAAGCTGCAGTCGGATCCGACCATCATCTATGGCCTCGTCGGCGGCAAGGGTACGCTGGGCCGCCCGATCAAGCGCAGCGAAATCACGCAGCCCTCGCCCTACAACACCTATGTGATCGAAGGCCTGCCGCCGGGCCCGATCGCCAACCCCGGCCGCGCCTCGCTGGAGGCCGCCGCCAATCCGGCCCGCACCCGCGACCTCTTCTTCGTCGCCGACGGCACCGGCGGGCACGCCTTCACGGAGACTTACGACGCGCATCAGAAGAACGTCGCCAAGCTCCGCGCCATGGAAAAGCAGATCCAGAACGACACGGTGGAGCCGGCCGAGGATGCGCCGCCGCCCGCCGCCGTCGCGCCCGGAACTGCCGATACACCGACGGCGACGACGCCGGCCCGGCCCAACCAACAGAAAAAGCCGCCTGCGGCGCGCCCCGCCGCTCCAGCACCGGCGCGGCAGGGCGCGGTGCAGCCATCGCCGCCGGTGGTCCAGCGCTAGGCGCGTTGCAGACCTGCTTGCCGGCTTTGCGGATTCCACTTTCCTGCAAAATAGTCTTAAGATTCGCGTGGCTTGATGCCTCGCGAATCCCATGTTTCCGGAGAAATTGACCTGATGGCGCTGTCGTCCATGACCGGCTTTGCGAGATGCCACGGCGCAAGCGGGCCGTACACGTTCGAATGGGAATTGAAGTCGGTCAACGCCAAGGGCTTTGACCTCAGGGTGCGGCTGCCGCAAGGGTTCGACGAGCTCGAAGCCCACGCCAAGAAACGCGCCGGCGAGCTGCTGTCGCGCGGCACCGTCTACGCCAATCTCACGGTCAAGCGCGCCAACGCCGCGGCCACCGTTCGCGTCAACGAGGACGTGCTCAACGCCGTGCTCAAGGCCGCCGCCGTCATCGCCGGCAAGGTCGACGCGGTTGCGCCGAGCATCGATGGTCTGCTCGCCATCAAGGGCGTCGTCGAGGTTGCCGAGCCCGAGGGCGACGAGGAGGAGGACACAGCCGCGCGTATCGCCGCCGCCGAGGCCTTCGACAAGGCGCTCGCGGAACTCGTCGAGATGCGCAAGCGCGAGGGCACTTCGCTCGGGCAGATCCTGACCCAGCGGGTCGACGAGGTCGAGCAACTGGCGAAGAGGGCGGAAGCCGCGCCCGGCCGCAAGCCGGAGGCGATCAAGGCCAGGCTCGCCGAGCAGATCGCGAGCCTGCTCGACACCTCCGACCGTTTCGATTCCGACCGCCTGATGCAGGAGGCGATCCTGATCGCCACCCGGGCCGACATCCGCGAGGAGCTCGACCGCATCGCTTCCCACATCGCGCAGGCGCGCGAGCTGATCGGCAAGGGCGGCCCGATCGGCCGCAAGCTCGACTTCCTGGCGCAGGAGTTTCACCGCGAGGTCAACACCTGCTGCTCGAAGTCGAACGATATCGAGCTGACCAATACGGGCCTCGCCATGAAGAACGTGGTCGAGCAGTTCCGCGAGCAGGTCCAGAATCTGGAGTGATCGATGACGAGCGGCGGTCACGGAACTGATGGTGTCGAGCGGCGCGGATTGATGTTCGTGCTGTCCTCGCCCTCGGGCGCGGGCAAGACGACGCTGTCGCGTCTTTTGATCGACCGCATGTCCGGCTTGAAAATGTCGGTGTCTGCGACCACGCGGCCGATGCGGCCGGGCGAGGTCAACGGTAAGGACTATACGTTCGTCGACAAGGCCACGTTCGAGGCGATGGTGAAGGCCGACGAGCTGCTGGAATGGGCGACGGTGTTCGACAACAGCTACGGCACGCCGCGTGGCCCCGTCGAGGCGGCGCTGTCAGCCGGGCAGGACGTGTTGTTCGACATCGACTGGCAGGGCACGCAGCAATTGAAGCACAAGGCCCGTGAGGACGTCGTCAGCGTCTTCATCCTGCCGCCCTCGGCCGGTGATCTCGAAAAGCGCCTGCATTCGCGCGCGCAGGATTCCGACGAGGTCATCCGCAAGCGCATGAGCCGGGCCAGCCACGAGATGAGCCACTGGGCCGAGTACGACTACATCGTGATCAATCACGACGTCGACGAGGCCTTTGCCGAGGTGCAGTCGATCCTGAAGGCCGAGCGCCTCAAGCGCGAGCGGCGGATTGGCCTCGTTGGTTTCGTACGAGCTCTGCAAGCTCAGCTTCAGGGCTAGGCTGCGGCAGCCGCGGCCCTTGCTTCGCCAGCCGTTCCAGCATCGCGGTGATCACGTCGACGTCGACGGCATCCCCGGCCTGCGCATCTTCTTGGTGATCGACGGCCTTTTCGTCGCCGATGTCCTTGACCGCGAGCCGGGGCGCCGATGCCTCTATCTCGAACTTTCCGTTGAAGATGTCGGCCTTGTCGAGCTCGGCGGCCTTGTTGCGAATGGACGCGGATTGCGCCGCGATCCTGCCGATCTCCTTGGTGAAGGCGGCGATTTGCGCGCTCTGCGGCGGCCGAACTTCATCGAAGTCGACGGGGCCCTGCTGTGCGCGCGGCGTGACGGCCGGCTCCGCACCGAGCCAGGGCGCGCGGCTTACGTCATGGTCCTGCGGCGCCCAATCGTCCCAATGTCCGCGGCGGTCGGCGGCCTGGATGCGGAGGCGTCCGCCGGCGAAGCGGTAGATGACGCTGGCGAGGATGCCGGCGAGCGCCAGCGCGCCGCCGATCACGAGCAGCAGCATCTGCACCGAGCCGGCCGGCTTGTCGGCGGTGCCGTCTGCCCCGGCCAGGGCCATCGGCGCGGGAGGCTTTGCCGGCTTCGCGCCCGCCGGCGCGGTGGCCGCAACGGGGGCCGGCGGTGCGGGCGCGGCGGAGGTCGGGGAGGCCTCGGGCCAGCGCGCGGTCACGGCCGGCTGCTGCGCGTTGGTCGCAGGCGCGCCGCTTGGCGGCTGCTGGGCGACCGGCGGCGCATTAGTTGCGGCGGGCGCGGGCGCGCTCATGTTCGGCATGCCTGGTGCGGCACTCGTCTGCGGAGCGGTGTATTCGGCGCGCGCGTTCTGCATCGCTTGCGGCGCGGCCGAATCCGCCTCGGGCGCGTCGGTCGTCGCCTGCGCGGTCTGGGAGGATTTGCCGCCTGCGGCGCGCAGATACCAGCATTGCCGCTTGGTCGTGCGGTCGAGACGATAGTACCAGTGTTGCCCCTGCGGCGCGGCGCCCTTCGGCGAGGCGAGGCAGTCGGCGGCCGCGTTGGCTGTGCTCGATGGCGCCGGCGCGTTCTGCGACACGGCGGCCAGTGGCGCGCCGGCAATGATGCTGCCGACTAGCGCGGATACGAATTTTGCGGTGCGGTTGCCCATCCTGGTCTCCCGGTTACGCATGACGCAACTCTCAACCAGCCCTTTGTCATCAAAGACTTGGGTGGCAATGAGCCGCAAATCCGGAGAGGATGTGGCTTGAATTGGGCTTGCGGCGTGTTCGTTCCGCCGCGAGATCAGGCATTTCCTTGGGCGTTACTGCTTCGCCGAGCTCCAGGTTCCGCCGCAACCATCGGAGCGCCGCCAGGTTCCGGAACCGCTGCGGGCGCCGAGACGGCCGGAGCCGGTGAAGGTCACGCCGTCGCCTTGACCGACCGTGCTGACCGAGCCGCTCGGGCTGACGGTGCCGGTGACGGGGCGAAAAGTGCGTGAGGCGCAGACCGGGCGGGGAGGGGGCACTCGTGGCCCGGACGCACTGCAGCGTTCTTACGCTGCTGCGCAGAGCCGGGACCCAGCGCCTTGGACTCCGTTGCGGCATGGGCCCCGGCTCTGCAGCGCACCGTCGAAGTGACGCTGCGCTGCGTCCGGGGCAGGAGAGCCGAGGTTGAGGCGCGCTGACTCCACCGTCATTGCGAGCGTAGCGACTTGTCCGCCGAAGCCTTGGCGAAGGCGGAAGCAATCCAAAATCCCACCGCGGAAAGACTCTGGATTGCTTCGTCGCAAGGGCTCCTCGCAATGACGGAGTAAAGGGCGGCATCGCCATCCTCAAATTCTAAGCTCGCAGACACGCCTTCCCGTTCTCGCGGCGCGTTTCGCCCGAGGCTTGCTGTCGTTCGCGCCCCATGAAGACCAAAGGGCGCAGGGAAGGCCGGGCGCCGGCGGCACCCGCAAGTCCGTGCGCGACGAAGATGCACACGGGATGGACCACAGGTGATGCCGGTCGCCCGGGCCTTCCCTGCGCGGCTGGTTTTAACGGTGTCCTTCGTGCTCTCCTCGGGGAGCGTTGCACTATTGCCCCCGTCGCCTCGCGGATGATCGATGCGCGTGCCCGGTCGGGCCGCCGCATCACCGCAAGCCTTGACGCACAGACCCCGGGCGTCAGGACCACACGACTTCTCCGTCCGCGGACGATCCCGCCCGAATACCCGGAGGCTTGCGTGTGCTCGCCCTCGGGCATCGACGAAACCGCTGTGACCGCGCCGTGTCGTATCGCGTCGCCTGAGGACTCACGGTTGCCCGCCCTGTCATCATGCTGAGCCGCGCCGGCGCTACCGCGTCCACCGCCACCCGGCCCGCATCTCGTGACGATCGCGAAGCGCCCCTTTGGTAGGGCCGGGATGGGTGGGTCTATGCCACAAATCCGAAATTCGGTAAAGTGGAATATTTTTTGCCAGAGGGGCTTGACCGGGTGTTTTGCCCGACGCCTCTCGGGAACGTTCTGTTTGCCGTTCTCCAATGGCGGAAACGCGCCCCATCGCCGCGAATGACCCGAGCGGACCAGCGCGGACGTGCTGGCTTAGTCGGCGCTCGTCCAGGAAAGTTCACGCGACTTCAGAAAATTTGCGGCTCCTCAGGGCTCGTGAGCAGACATAGGATTGGGTCATCCGCGTGAAGATGCTTCAATTCCAATCCCATTCATTCCGATCTCGTAAGTTGGCGGCGGAAGCGCATCTGCTCGCCAAAGTGGGGCCGTAGCCGCGAAGAAAAAGCGCAAGGGGGGACCATCATGTCCGTGTTGTCACGCCGCGATTTCCTGGCATTTTCGACGTCAGCCGCAGTTGTCGGCCTCGCCGCGCCCGCCGGGGCAGCGATGGGGCCGAACGACAAGTACGATCTGGTGATCCGGGGCGGCGAGGTGCTCGACCCCAGCCAGTCGCTGCGCGCCAGACGCGATATCGGCATCCGCTGGGGCATGATCGAAACGGTGCAGGAGGCGATCCCCGCCGAGCGCGCGCTGAAGAGTATCGACGCGTCGGGCAAGCTAGTGATGCCCGGTCTCATCGATCTGCATAGTCACGTCTACCCCTACGGCTCGGCAATCGGTATTCCCGCCGACGAGCTGGTACAATTCCAGGGCACGACGACCGTCGTCTCGGCGGGCGACGCCGGGGTCAACAATCTGGCGGCGTTGCGCCGGTTCATCGTGGCCCAGACGCGTGCGCGAATGTACGCCTTCGTCCATATCGCCAATAACGGCCTGTCGGCGTTCCCGGCCGCCGAGTTGTACAATATCGACGTCGCACAGACCGAAGCTTGCGCGATGGCGCTCGCCGAGAACGCTGATTTCCTGCTCGGGGTCAAAGTGCGGATGTCGGAGAACGTGATCTACAAGCACGGGCTCGAGCCGCTGAAGCGCGGCATCCAGGCTTGCGAGATGTGCGGCTGGCCGGCGAAGATGATGGTGCATATCGGTGGCGTCGAATCCAAGGAGCTGATGTCGCAGATTCTCGATCTGCTGCGCCCGGGCGACGTGCTGACCCATGCCTATTCGGGCGCACCGAACATGTCCAACGTCTTCACGAATATCGTGCAAGAGGGCAAGCTGCTGCCTGCGGCCCTGGCGGCCAAGCAGCGTGGCGTCATGTTCGACGTCGGTCACGGCGGCGGCAGCTTCGATTTCACCGTGGCGGAAGTCGCGATCCCCGGTGGGTGCACTCCGGACACCATCTCCTCCGATATCCACGTCTTCTCCGGCAATTCGCCGGGCATCCCGTTTTTGCCCAACGTGATGAGCAAGTTCATGACGCTGGGCTTCACGCTGGAGCAGGTGGTCGCGATGGCCACAACGGCTCCGGCGAAGATCATCAATCGCGCGCCGAAAATCGGCACCCTGCAAGTCGGTGCGCCCGGTGACGTCGCCATCATGGAGCTGGTGGAGGGGCCGATCAGCTTCCTCGACACCCGCAACAACAAGAGAGACGGCAAGGCCCAGCTCAAGCCGATCCAGACTGTCATCAACGGCGTGCCGTTCGGCCGGCCTTATCAGGCGCCGTTTGCAGTGAGATAGAGAGCCGGCCGGTGGTCTCAGCTGTTGTCGGGATCAGCGTTCCCTGGTTCCGATCCTTTACCTCTGCGACTGGAAAACGGGCTCGGTGCGGGCAGCTGCGCTTCCTGCAAATGACCGGACGCGGGAAGACGACCCACGGGAACCCTGATATTCCCAGCCTTGCAGTCACCGATTGTTAGGGAGGATTAGATAAACGGCAGGATGTGGGAAATGGACCCCGGCAAGGTGTCAATCGTGATCGAGCGACTGACAGGGGAGTGTGATGGCTGTCGTCGATCAATACGATTGCCCCGACAAGACAGGCAGGGAGTCGTCGGGACATTTGGGTGCCGATGCCTGGATTCAACCCTCAACTGCAGCCATGCTCGTTTGGCTGGGATTGCTTGCGATGGAGATCATCGCAGTCCTCGCGCTGTGCGACTTCAGGCTCTTCTTCACGCTAGACGATGCGTATATCCACCTTGCGGTCGCCGACCAGATCCTGTCGGGCGGATATGGGGTCAACGCCGGGGAATATTCATCGCCTAGCTCATCGATCATCTGGCCATATTTTCTGGCTCTGACCGAAGCGCTTCATCTCGGTGCATTTGGTCCGTTGTTGATCAACGCTGCAGCCGCAGGTGCGACGATCTTGGCTATCATGCGCCTCTTGGAGGCGAGTGGCCTGTTCGATGGCGTGGGCGAGCGTCTGTTCGCTTGTATGATCGCGCTGCTACTCATCTTCAGCACCAGCGCTGTCGCGCTGCCCATGACCGGCATGGAGCACAGTGCTCACGTCTGGGCCTCAATCGTGACCTTTGCTGGTCTCGTGGCGGCGGCGCGCGGGTTCGCACCAACGTCGCTCCATTTCCTCGCCCTGGTGCTGCTTCCGCTCATCCGCTTCGAGGGGATCGCATTCGCCGGTGCCGCCATCGTGGCGTTCGCGCTGCTGGACCAGCGCCGCTTCGCAGCCGGCGCTGCGCTCGTGATTATCGTCACTCTATCGGGCTATGTCGTTCTCATGGCCTCGCGTGGCCTGCCGTTGCTGCCGAGCTCCGTCTTGTTGAAGGGCTATCTGACGACACTTGATCAGCCCGCGAGCGAGCTACCCGCTATCGTCAGAAACATGCTGCGGAGCGTGATGACGTCATATGGATTGCGGCTCATCGCACTCGGTCTCGCTGTTGCCTGGTGCGCCAGTCTGCTACGCGCCGATCGCAAGGTCCTGATCGTCCTTCTGACCGTCATCGTTGCCGTCGGAGCTCATCTGGCGTGCGGGCAATACGGTTGGTTCAATCGGTACGAGGTATACATCATGGCTCTCGCGGCGACCGCGCTGCTGTGGGGCGTCGCACAACTCAAGCCACGGCTCTCCAGGCTGCAATGGTCTCGTGTGAAGATTGGCGTGGTCTTCGGGCTCGGCACCGCCGCGATTCCCTACATGACAGCGGCAGTTGTCACCCCGGTAGGCGCAAGCGATATCTACGAGCAGCAATATCAAATGGCTCGTTTCGCGCAATCGTTCTACAGAGATGCGGTTGGGGTCAACGATCTCGGCCTGGTTGCATATGGCAATACCAAGTACACGCTCGATCTCTGGGGCCTTGGTTCGGAGCAGGTGCGCAAGGCGAGAATGGCGGGAGATTATGGGCCGGCAGAGATGGCGGCCCTTGCCCACGATTACGACGTCGGTCTCATCATGATTTATGAGGGCTGGTTCGAGAAAGGCGTGCCGTCGAGCTGGACGAAGGTGGCCGTGCTCCAGACAAGAAGCGTGACCTTGTCGCGGCAGAATGTCGATTTTTATCGCACCCCGCTGGCCGATGCGGCGGCGGTCGATGCGGCGCTTCGGGCGTTCAAGGCAACGCTGCCGTCGCGGGACAGGCTGGATATCATCGCGCCGTAGCGTGATCTCATGAGGTGCAAGGCATCGCTCGAGAGATCATCCGCAGGACGGAGTGGGGCCTGCTGCCGATCGAGCCCGTTCGCCTGGAAACTTCTCACCTCCGCCGTCGTTGAATCGTGGCTGAGGACAGGCCATGCCGATCAAGGACCAGATCAAGAATCTCGCCAAGAAGCTCGTGGAGGAGCATCCCGATGCGGCAACGCTGCGGGCGCTGGTGCGGGCCCGGAAGCCGGCAGCCATCCATTTTCGCGACGATGGCATCGTGCCGAACAATCCGCGTTTTCCGGTGTTGCTCTATCGCGGCGCGGTCAATCTGAAGTCCAGGCGCTTTCCCCCCGAGGTCGTCATCGACACGTTGTTCGATACAAACGGCTGGGGCCGGTCGTGGCGGGACACCGTGTATGATTTCGTCCATTATCATTCGCAGATCCACGAAGTGATGGGCGTGGCGCGCGGCACGGCCAGGGTCGAGTGCGGCGGGATCAAGGGGCGCATCCTCCGCGTGAAAGCCGGCGACGTTCTGGTGCTGCCCGCCGGCACCGGACACCGGCTGATCGAGTCCAGCCGGGACTTTGGAGTCGTCGGAGCGTATCCGCAGGACGGAACGTACGACGAGTGCACCGACATGCGAGAGCGTCCCGATGCCGTCAAACGCATCGCCAAGGTCCGCAAGCCGAAAACGGATCCTGTCCTAGGCCGCGGTGGTGCGCTGCTCACGTCATGGCGAACCGCGCGGCCGCGTTCGTGACGCGAGGGAGAGCGTTCCGCTTACCCATCCTCCACGCTCACCCACCGCTCAGGTCAGATAGTCGGGCGTGAAATCGGCAAACCTGCGCAACTCTTCAGGCTGCAGCAGCTCGATCTCGCTGCCCTCCCATGCGATCAGCCCGCGATGCCGCAGTTCCTGGATGGTGCGGTTGACGTGCACGATCGACAGGCCGCAGGCATCGGCGACGTGCCGCTGCGTCATCGGCATCTGGAAGCAGGCGTCCTTGACAAGGCCGACGATCTCCAGCCGCGCCGCCAGCTCGCAGATGAGATGCGCGACCTTCGGCAAGGCCGCCTGCGCGCCGAGGCGGGCGATCCATTGCCGCGAGATCGCCGCATCGATCAGCGTCTCGCGCCAGAACGCGCGGGTCAGATGGTTCGAGCCGTCGAGCAGCTGGCGGAGCTGGCTGTGCCCGACGTAGCCGACGATGGTCGGGCCGAGGCCGACGAGGTCCGCATCCATCGGCGAGACCAGCAGCGTGTGCAGGCAGGGCATGTCGCCGGGAACGTGGAACGCGAGGATCTGGCTGCGATCGCCGACGATGCGGGCCTGGTAGAGGAAGCCGCTGACGACGAAGACGCAGCGCGAGGCGGTCTCGCCCTGGCGCAGCACGATCTCGCCGTCCGCGACCGGGCGCAGCGTGGACGGCAGGCCCGCGATCTGCCGGCGTTCGTCCTCCGACAGGCCTTCGATGGCCTGGAGACGCGCGATGAACTTCGGATGCGGCATGAGCCTCGCGGCGTGCTTCAGCAGTCTCGCGGCACGTCGATGAAACGCCGCGAGAGCTTTGCGATGGTCCAGTCGGAGACCTCAGTGCTGCGGAACTCGCGGATAGCGTGGGCGAGTTCCTGATCCGACATCGGATGCGCCGGCTCGCGCAGCGTGCCGTTCTTGAAGGCATCGCTGATGCAGTCGAGGTGTTCGCTGGTATCGGATGCGAACAGGCCGCGGATGCGCTCCAGGATCGTCGTAGGGCTCATGAGAAGGGCCGGGCTCGGTTGGTGATCGAGGTGATGGTGGGTGCGACCCGTACGATCGCAAACGGATTAGCAACCTGTGCGTCCGTCTCGCGTTCTAGTCCGCTGAACCGGGGCCAGAAGTATCATTTGATAGATCCGGCGCGATTTTTGGTGGTCTCATGGAAAAAGCCCACGACGTGCTGATCCGGAACCTGAGCGAGCACACCGCGCTCACCGGGGAGGATCTCGACGAGATCCGCGCGCTCACCTTCACGCAGCGCGATGTCGCGCCCAACGAGGATTTCATCCGCCAGGGTGACGAGCCCGAACATTCGGCGCTGGTCGTCTCCGGCATGGTGGCGCGTTACCATCTGCTCGGCGGCGGGGGGCGGCAATATCTCGCGTTCCATATCTCCGGTGACCTGCCGGACTCCCAGGGCTTGTTCATCGACCAGATGGACCATGGGCTCTCCGCACTCGGGCACGCCTCGGTTGCCTTCATCCCGCATCGCGAATTGTTCATAGCCTTCCGGCGCCGGCCCACTTTCGCGCTCTCGGTCTGGCGCGAGACGCTGCTCGATGCCTCGATCTTTCGCGAGGCCATCACCAACAACAGCGCCCGGCCGATGCAGGCGCGTATGGCGCACCTGTTCTGCGAGCTGTTCTACCGCGCCCGCGCCGCGCAGCTCGTCCGCGGCAATCGCTTCCGCCTGCCGATCAGCCTGGTGCAACTCGGCGAGACGCTGGGCATGGCGATCGCGACGGTGAACCGGACGCTCGCTGACCTCAGACGAGGCGGCGCCATGGATCTGCGCGACGGGGACCTCATCGTCCTGAAATGGCGCGAGCTGCAGCGGCTCGGCGATTTCAGCCCGGCCTATCTGCATCTGAAGCGGCAGTCGCCACCGGAGGCGTGAGGCCGCAAAGATGCTAAAGCATGATCCGGAAAAGTGCGCAGCGGTTTTCCGAATAGATCATGCTTGAACAACAACCTAAAGCGCGATGACGATGCATCCTGATCGCATCGCGCTTTAGCCATCGGCAGGTGACGCTCCGCCCAGCACCTCGTCAAAATGCTTCCTCACCCAATCGTTGCAGCAGCAGGCTCTGGCTTCGAGCGCTGCCCCGTCGAGGATCAGGATGGCGCCGCGGCGGGTCGCGAGGATGCGCCTTGCCTTGAACATCTGGATGACGCGGCTGGCATAGCTGCGGGAGACGCCGAGCATGCCGGCGAGTTGCTCGTGGGTGAGGGGGATTTCGGCGCCGCCGATACTCTCTTTCGCGGAGATGATCCACTTGGCGGCGCGCTGCTCGATCGAATGCGCGGCATTGCAGGCCGCCGTCTGCAGCAGCTGCGCGAATTGGCAGTCGGCGTAGCGCGAGAACACCTCCTGAAGCGTCGCCGATCTCTGCTGTGCCTGCTCGAGCGCGCGCAGCGGCAGCCGGACGAGGCTGCCGCCCAGCTTCACGACAATGCGCGAATAAGCGAGTGAAGGGTTGCGGCCTGCGGCAATGCCCACCGCACCCTCACGGCCCACCAGCAGGCTTTCGACCTCGCGATCGTCCTCGACCGGCACGGCGAACGATACCAGTGCGGGACCGCAGGGAAAATGCACCGCCGCAACGTCGTCGCCGGCGTGATGCAGGACGTGGCTCGCCGCGAGTTCGACCGGCTGGAGGTGAGGCGCGAGCAGTTCGAAATCCTGGTGGGTGAGCTGCCGGAGCAGATCGTTCGGGGGCCGACCGGTCACAGTTTCTTCTCTGGGCTGGCCGGGAATCGGCGCCAGCCAGAACCCTACGTTTCCGCAGCGGAACCGACGGTTCCAAAGTGCACACAAGCGGCCGTGCATAGTTGAGATGCTGGCGCGCGGGCTTATCGGACTCGCGGAAGTTGGGAGGGGCGAGTCTGCATGCGCGTTCTTCGCGCAGCGTTGATCTGGCGAGGTCTGTTCAGGAGTGAACATAGCGGGCTTGCGGATTGGCGTAGCGTGTGGCGCCGAGCGCCGTACTCCGTGCGCTTTGCCCGAGGACCGCCGGCCTCAATCCGCCAAAACGCCGCTGGGCCGGCGGCCCGAGGGGCGGCGACGATCATCACCCGAAGCGTGCTTCGCGATTCCACGAGGATCGACGCAGTGCCGCATGCGCGCGATAGGCGTCGATCGCCCTGTTGGCGAGCATCAGCTGCCGGCGTTCGCCGGTTTTGAGCTGACCTTCGATGGCGTCGAGAAGGACGTTGGCGCTCTCGTCCGGCGGGCCGAGCTCGCCGCTCTGCTCCAGGCAGCTCCAGGCGATGAAGAATGCGCTTTCGACGGTGCAGCGAATGGACATGCGCTGCCAACGCGGCGAGGCCGCAGGCGTTCCGTCACGCGGGCCCAACTTGCGTCGGGCCCGCGCGCGGGTCAGTTCTTTAGCACTATGCGGCCGACCACCTTGCCGGCACGAAGCTCGTCGATCCATTTCTGGACATCGCCCATCGGCTCCTCGCGCATCGGCGTCGGCTTGATCTTGCCGGCGCGCGCCAGCGCCATCAGCTCCTGGGCCTCGTTGAGCGTTCCGACCATGAAACCCTCGATGGTCATGCGCTTGTAGACCCATTGCACCATCGGCAGCGTGAACTGGCCGCCCATCAGGCCGGAGACCACGATCTTGCCGCCGCGCGCGGCGACCGCGACCGCAAAGGCCATCGACTTCTCGTTGCCGGCGAAATCGACGATCTCGTCGAAACCGCCTTCGGTCTCCTTGAGGATGCGCTTGATCACGTCGGGCTCGGACGGGTCGTAGGCATTGGCCGCGCCGTTGTTCAGCGCGGTATCGCGCGCGGCCGGCGACAGGTCGGCGACCGTGATCGGCTGCTTGAACATCGCCTGCGCGAAGGACAGGCCCATCATGCCGACGCCGCCGAGACCGATCAGCAGCAGGTTGCGCTGGCGCGGGCGGTCGACCAGGCGCTTGAGCGCGCCATAGGCGGTGACGCCGGAGCACATCAAGGTCGCGGCCTGGTTGACGGGCAGGGGATCGTAGTCGAGCAGATATTTCGCGTCGGGCACCAGCACGTGGGTGGCGAAGCCGCCGTCGATGGAAACGCCGAGGAAGCGCTGCTTCACGCAAAGATTCTCGTCGCCATTGGCGCAGTCGCGGCACTGGCCGCAGCCGATCCAGGGGAAGACGGCCTTCTTCGCGCCGACGAGGCCGGCGGCGACGTCAGGGCCGACTTCGTCGACGACGCCGGCGATCTCGTGGCCGAGCGTGAAGGGCAGCGTCATGCCGCGCGTGGTGTCGAGCTTCTTGCCGCCGCCGAGATCGGCATAGCCGTCCTGGATGTGCAGGTCGGAATGGCAGAGGCCGCAGCGCTCGATGCGCACCAGCACTTCGGCGCCTTTCGGCTTCGGCGTGTCGACGATGGTCTCGCACAGCGGCGCATCGAACTTGACCAGGGACTGCCGACGCATCAACGCCATATTTCTTCCTCCGAAATTATCGCTCTGTTTCGGTTCGTATATTGGCCAATTCACAGGCCATGGCAACAAAGCCTGAGATCGGAATGGTCTCCGCGCGCCGCGTCGCATCGACGCCGGCGGCGGCGGCGAGCCGCGCCGGATCGGCGCCGAGCGATTTCAGGCTCTGGCGCAGCATCTTGCGGCGCTGGCCGAAGGCGGCGGCTGCGACCTGTTCGAGCAGCTTGCGATCGCAGGCAAGCGGCTCTGCGCGCGGCACCAGACGCACGACGGAGGAGGTGACCTTGGGCGGCGGCACGAAGGCGGACGGCGCGATGTCGAACAGGATCTTGGTCTCGCAGCGCCAATTGGCGAGCACGCCGAGCCGGCCATAGGCCTCCTCATCCTCGCGCGCGACAATGCGCTCGCCGACCTCGCGCTGGAACATCAACACCATCATGTCGTACCAGGGCGGCCAGGGCTCGGTGGTGAGCCAGCCGATCAGGAGCTGGGTCGCGATGTTGTAGGGCAGGTTGGCGACGATCTTCGCGCGTTCGCCATTGAGCAGCGGGCGGGGATCGAAGGTCATGGCATCGCCATGCACGATCTCGAGCCTGCCAGGATAGCGCGCGGAAATATCCTGCAAGGCCGGGATCGCCCGCTCGTCGTGCTCGATGGCGATGACGCGCTTCGCGCCGAGCGCGAGCAGGGCGCGCGTCAGCCCGCCCGGGCCGGGGCCGATCTCGACGATCGTGGAATCTTCGAGTGGCACTGCTGCGCGCGCGATGCGGGCGGTGAGATTGAGGTCGAGTAGAAAATTCTGGCCGAGCGATTTACGCGCCGACAGCGCGTGCTGGCGAATGACCTCGCGGAGCGGCGGGAGGTCGTCGATCGCGCTCATCAGGTTTGCGAAGCCGCCATGCGGCTGGCGAGCTGGAGCGCCGCGATCAGGCTGGCCGGATTGGCCTTGCCGGTGCCGGCGATGTCGAAGGCGGTGCCGTGATCGGGCGAGGTGCGAATGAAGGGCAGGCCGAGCGTGACGTTGACGGCGTCGTCGAAGGCGACGGTCTTGATCGGGATCAGCGCCTGGTCGTGATACATGCAGATTGCGCAGTCATAGGTGCTGCGCGCGGCCTCGTGGAACATGGTGTCGGCGGGCAGCGGACCCCTGGCCTCGATACCGTCGCCACGCAATGCCCTGAGCGCCGGGGCGATGATTGTCTGCTCCTCGTGGCCGAGCGAGCCGTCCTCGCCGGCATGCGGATTGAGGCCGGAGACCGCGATGCGCGGCTGCGCGATGCCAAAGCGCGATTTCAGCTCGGCTGCGACGATGCGAACAGTCGAGACGATCAGCTCGCTGGTGAGCTCTGCCAGCGCATCGCGGATCGAGACGTGGATGGTCACGGGCACCACAGCAAGCCGCGGCGACCACAGCATCATCACCGGCTGCGGCACGCGGCCGCCTTCCGCGGCAAGCTCGGCGAGGAATTCGGTGTGGCCGGGATGACGGAAGCCTGAGCGGTAGAGCACGCTCTTGGCGATCGGATTGGTGACGACGGCGCCGGCGCGGCCCTCGCGGACATCGGTGACCGCCTGCCGGATCGAGGCGAGCGCGGCCGGCGCGCTCGATGCGTCGGGCTTGCCGGGCTCGGCGGTCGCGCACTCGCCGGTGGCGACCACGGGGAGGGCATCGGTGAAGGCGGAAGCGGCCTCGCCGGGGCTCACCGCCGCGGTCCTGACATCGGCACCCAGCGCGGCGGCGAGCGCCTTGGCGCGCCGGGCGATCAGCGCCTCGTCGCCGAGCAGATAGAAGGCGGGCAGGTTCAGTTCACGGCGCCGGAGCCAGGCTGCGATCGTGATGTCGGGGCCGATGCCGGCGGGCTCTCCCAGGGTCAGGGCAAGGGGAAGGGTATGCGGTTTGGCTGCGCGATTGGCCATCAGCGGTTGCGATATTCGATCATCGCCGCCTTGCGGAGCTCGTCGAGATAGGCCTTCTGGGTCTTCTCGTACTTCTCCTGATACATCTTCTCGCGGACCTCGCGCTTCTTCGGCGTGTCGATCATGGTCGGTTTGCGCGAGCACAGCACCACCATCTCGATGCCGTTCTTGGTCATCTCGGGCGCGGTCAGGTGGCCGATCGGGGTGTCGTCGAGCACCTTGCGCAGCGCCTCGGGCAGCTCCGCGGTGGTCTTGGTGACGCTGTCGCGGATGGTGGCGTTCGGCGTCGAGCGGAACAGCGAGTTGGCTTCCTCGCAGGTTCCGACGCGCGCGCGATAGCTCTCGGCTTCCTTCTTCCGTGTTTCCAGGAACGCCGCGGACGAGCCGCGCGGCACGATCAGCACGATCGGCTGCATCTTGTATTCGGTGCCCTCGATCTGGAGCTTGTCGCCGACAGCCTGCGCGACGTCGCGCTCGCCGACGAGCAGCTTCTCCTTGAAGCGGCCGCGCACGAGGCTGGTCCAGACCATCTCGGCCTTCATGCGGCCCTTCAGCGTCTCGGGGCGCACGCCTTTGGATTCGAGCGACTTGGTGAGCTGGTCCGGCGTGATGCGCATGCGCTGCGCCATGCCTTCGTAGGACTGGTTGATGTCGGAGACGCCGGGATCGACCCCGAACTTCTTGCCCTCCTTCGTCTTCACCTTGTCGTCGATCAGCTCGTTGATGACCTCCTGCCGGCTCGGGGTCTTCTGCGTCGTCAGCTGGTCGAGCTTGGAGCGCTGCTCGATGTCGAAATCGGTGATCGGGTCGCCGTTGACCATGACGACGATGTTCTGCGCGCGCGACGGCGAGGGCAGTCCGGTCAGGACCAGTCCGGCAGCGATGGCGAGGAGAAGGCGGAAGACGGGCAATGGGGTCGTCATGATTGTCGCTCGCATGTCAGCCGCGTCGAGCCTGTGATGGGGGCAAGCGCGGCCGGCACTTCAAACCGTTCACTGGAGGCCGGCGGAACTGCTGGTCGTCGACGAGGTCGCCAGCGTGCGCAGGCCGATCTGGAACATGAACGCATGGCTCAGGACGGGCGGCGCGGTGCCCGCCGAGTAGCTATACGAAGTTACGTAGTTCGCCGCCAGCACGAAGCAATCGTCGACATAGCCGGCACCGAGCACATACTGGTTGAGCTTGTTGGCCTCGAGGTCCCACCGCGCCGAGCCCGACACCACCCAATTGGTCGCGATCTTTATGGAGCCCGAGGTCAGGATGCCCTCGCGGCGGGTCAGATAGCCGAGCTCCGGCTGCGCCGCGTAATTGCCGTACAGCACGCTGACCGCCCAGCGATTAAAGTTGGCGCGGCCTTCCGCCTCGAAGCGCTGCACGTTCCAGGTCTGCTCGTCCATGCGGGAGCGGACGCTGAACGTGTAGGTGCTGTTGGGCGAGTAGCTGGCGCTTGCGACGTAATCGGAACGCGGCTTGTCCAGGCCGGAATTGAGGCCGGTATTGATGGGGTCCTGGACCGCGAAGGAGTTCATGCCGAACAGCTGGTAGGACTGGCCGAACAGGGCCTTGACGGCGCCGCCCTTGTCGAACTGCGTGGTGGACTGCACGCCGACATTGGCGCGGCCGCCGCCCTCGACGCGGTCGTAGCCGGAGAATTTGTCGACGCTGAACAGGTTCGAGGCGTCGAACACCATGCTCTGGGCGTCCTCGTTCGGGAGCTTGCCGGCATAGGTCTCGTTCGGCCGGATGATGATCTGCGCGATCGGCTCGACGGTGGTCGAGCCCCAGGGCTGAATGTTGATGAAGGGGTAGCGGTATTCCAGGCCCACGGTCGGCATCAGGCGGAACGCCTGGGTGTCGCCGACGGGAAGATAGTTCGACACGCCCGGCTGGTTGGAGACCGAGGAGTTGATGGCGTCGGCGCGCAGGCTGGCGAACGGCGTCCAGATCTGGCCGAGCGGATCGGTGAAGGATTTGCGCCACTGCGCCTCGGCCGTAAGGCGGGTGTAGGTGCCGGGGAAGCCGCGCAGCAGGCACTGCGACGGCGTGCGGGCGAGCGGATCGGCCGACGCCGTCGTGCACAGGCTGTTGGTGTTCGCGATCGTGGTGATCGGATCGAACACCGCCTGATCGCGCGACAGGTTCACGAAATTGGTCTTGTAGCTGAACTCGCCGCCGAACACCGGATAGTTGAGCACGTTGGAGTAGTCGATCATCGGATAGACGATCGGCACCTGGCTCTGGTTACCCGAATAGCTCAGCCAGTACATCGTGCGCGCGTCGAAGAAGCTGCGGTTGCCGACGCCGGTCAGATAGAGCTGCGACAGCGCCTCCGTCGGCAGCAGCAGGAACGAGCCGAGCGGATCGCGGTACTGGTAGAGCCGGTAGTCCGAGAAGAAATAGTAGTCGGACATCAGGACGCCGTCCCAACCCCAGACCCATTTGTCGTTCAGCGCGAACTGACCCTTGGTGTCGACGGCGCCGCGGAACTGCTTGTCGCCCGGCTGGCCGGAGAACGCGCCGGGATCGAGCTGGTCGATGCCATAGGCGCGGATCTGGTAGGCGCCGTCGATCAGGCGCTGCCGGAATTCTCCCTGCAGCAGCACGCCTTGCCGCGACAAGAAGCGGGGGTTGATGGTCGCGTCCATGTCGGGCGCGATCGCCCAATAATAGGGAACCTCGACGCCATAACCCGTGTTCGACGTGCCGGAAACATAGCCCGGCATCAGGAAGCCGCTCTTGCGCTTCACGGTCGGGTCTGGCGTCGAGAAATAGGGCATGTAAGCGAGCGGCACACCGAAGAATTCGATCTGCGCCGTCTCGAAATACAGCATCTTCTCCTGCTGGTCGTGGATGATGCGCGCACCCTTGACCTGCCACAGCGGCGGCTTCTTCGGATCGTCCTTACACGGCGCGCAGGCCGTGTAGACGCCGTTCTCGAACACTGTGTAGTTGCCGCTGGAGCGGTCGGCACGGCTGGCGGCCATGCGGGTCTGGTCGGCGGTGTCCACACGCAGCGAATCGACGAAACCGTCGCGGTAATCGTCGGAGAGATCCATGATCTCGGCATAGGTGATCTTGCCGTCGGCATCCGTCATGCGGATGTTGCCTTCGGCATGCAGCCGCTTGGTCTTCTGGTCGTAGATGACCTTGTCGGCCTCGACGCTCGTGCCGTTGTAGAACAGCTGGACGTTACCGACCGCGGAGACGCGCGAATTGTTGTAGTCGTAGTCGACCTCGGTCGCCTGAACCAACATCTGGTTGTCGTTGGCGGCCTTCGGCGGCTTCGGGCGCGGCGGCAGCGGATTGTAGGTGAAGCTCTGGGCCGAGGCGGGGGCTACAGCAGCAACGTCGATCAGCGCGCCGAGCGATGCCACGGCAGCGACAGCCATCATGAGCCTGCGAAGAGACAAGCCGGACCCGTTCGCGCGCATCACGATGCGGCGCGTCAAACGAGACACGGGTCCTCGATGGACGGCAGTCACTAACCGTCCTCCTGGTACAACAAGGCCAAAAAGCCGGTGAGGCCGCCCACCACCACGGGCAACCACGCCGCAGCGATCGGATGCATCAACTCAGCCTTGCTCAAGTCTTCAGTCACTTTCGACAGAACGTAGAGCAGAAAGCCTGCGCCCACGCCACTCAAAACCATCTTCTGCACGCCACCCATCCGGAAGAAGCGCAACGACACCGAGGCCGCGAGCATCACCATGGCGGCAAGCAAAAACGGCTGTGCCAGAAGCTTCTGATACTGGAGTCGGTATCCGGCTGTCGCGAAGCCCGAGCTCTCGGATGACCGGATGTAGCTCGGTAGTTGCCAAAAGGACACAGTCTCGGGGGTGGAAAAGCTGTTGCGGACCTGCGCCTCGGTGAGCGTCGTTGGAATCTCCAGGGTGGCCTGGTCGATCGGTGGGGAGTCCAGCGAGAAGCGGCGAACGGATTTGAACAGCCAATGGCCGGACTCCAGTGTCGCCTCGCGCGCCTCGATCCGCTCCTTGAAGTGACTGTCTGTGTCAAAGCGGAACAGCGTCAGGCCGGTGAGTCGGACGCCCTGCTGCTCGCTGCGCGCGGCGTTGATGATGGTCTGGCCGTCGCTGGTCACCTGATTGAGCCAGAAGCCGGAGGCGTCCTGGATGCCGCCGCCGGGCGCCGAGCCGAACAGCTCGGCTTCCATGCGCTTGGAGAGCTCACGCAGATTCGCCGACATCGGATTGTAGGCGATGGTTGCGATCACCCCGATCAGGAGCGCGCTGCCGAGCGCCGGTGAGATGAACTGCCATGCGGAGATGCCGGCGGCGCGCGCAACCACGAGCTCGAGCCGGCGGGAGAGGGCGAGATAACAGGTCATGGCGCCGATCAGCATGCAGAACGGCGTCAGCTTCTCCAGCAGTTGCGGCACCCTGAACAGCGAGGTCTCGGCCACCATGAGCGCCGAGGCGGACGCCAGCCCCGAGGTCTTGCGCACCATCTCAATGTAGTCGACCAGCACCAGCAGCAGGAAAATGCCCAAGAACACGCCGAGCGCCGCGACCACGAAGCGGCCGGCGAAATAGCGTCCGAGTGTGTTGGTGAGCATGCTCATGCGGTGGCCGGCCGTCCGAACAGCTGCGCGATGCGCGCGTTCGACCTGTTGATGGCCTCCATGAGGCCAGGGGGCGGCTCGACCACGACGCCGCGGATGATCATCCACAGCCCGACGCCGATGGCGCCCATGACCATCGCATATTGCACCAGCACTGGGCTCGGCGACTTCACCGCCATCACCGAGCAGGCAAAGCCGGCCATGCGCAGGCCGAACACCGCAATGACCGAAGTGCCGATCGAGAAATTACGGCTCTGGCGGGTGGTGCGGGGCGCACCGAGGAAGGCGAAGGTCAGCACGGCGAAGGCGAAGGGATAGATCGGCGCGAGCAAACTGTCATGCAGGGCCGAGCGGAACTGGCCGGGAATCTGCTTGTAGACGGGGTCGTTATCGGACGGCGCGAGCAGCTCCCAGAGATAGCGCTCGCGGATGCCGAGGGTGACGTCGCGGCCCTGGTTGGAGAACTTCGACATGTCGAAGCCGTAGCGGCCGAAGGCCACCAGCGCGGGATCGCGCTTGCCCGCCTCGAAGCGCTGGAGATTGCCGGTCTCCAACACCAGGAACGAGCCGGTCTCGTTCTTCACGACCTCGCCGTGCTCGGCGACGATCGAGACGCGCTCGTTCGGATCGCGGCGGTCGTCGATGAAGATGCCGGCAAGGATGCCGCCGGGCTGGCGTTCGCGAATCCGGATCGTGAGGTTCTTGTCGAGCTGGGCGAAGCGGCCGGGCTGCAGGATGTTGGTGAGCACGTCCGCGGTGATCTCGGCATCCCACTGCTTGATCCGCCGCATGCCGTCGGGGGCGAGATAGGCCGCGATGAAGGCAACCAGCAGCGCCACCACGCAGGTGGCGTAAAAGAACGGATAGAACAGCCGGAACGGCGACAGGCCGGCGGCATTCATCACGATGATCTCGGAATCGGTCGCGAGCTTGTTCAGCGTGTGCGAGATCGCGATCATCAGCGCGATCGGCGAGATGATCAGGACCAGGGCCGGCACGACGAGGCTGGTGATGCCGAGGAAGGTGAGGATGGTCTGACCCTGGCTCGTCATCAGGTCGATGCCGCGCAACGCCTGCGTAATCCAGATCACGCCAGTGAGGCTGACCAGGATCAGCGCAAACGACGCCAGCGTCGTGCGGAAGATATACCTATCGATCGACCCCATGCGCTACCGCACGAATCCCACCAAGTCCCCAATGTCGGCCGAAACTCCGCTGCCCAACCAATCCCCGATCAGGGGATCCCCAAGGTTGGCCAGCGCCTCTTCCGCCAGCTCACTCTCTCACTACCATCCCTTTGATCCGTCAACAAAATGGCTGCCCCGTGGCACCCTCATAATATGGTTAATATTTCGCTCGTTGTGGCCTTGAGGCCACGGGGGGTGCTTGGCATCTGCCGGGGCGCTGGCCCATAGTGCGGATGGCTCAGTGAATCGCCGTTCATGTCCGGCCCTGGCCAGGGACCGTGAGCAGCAAAAAGACCAAGATTTTTGAAGGAGTTACCCATGTCCGATGCCGTCAAGGTCGGCTTTGTCTCATTGTCTGCCGCCGCCCGTGGCATCATGGTCGTGTTCTGCGACGACAGTCTGAAGGTTGGTCCGGCGACGGCCAAGGCGCTGGGCGGTGCTATCGAACTCGTGAAGCGTGCGGCCGCCGCCGCCGCCTTCAAGGGCAAGAGCGGGGCAGCGCTCGACATCCTGGCGCCGGAAGGGGTGAAGGCCACCCGTCTGCTCGTGATCGGCGCCGGCAAGGCGGCCGGCCTGAAGGCGAACGATTTCCTCAAATTCGGCGGTGTGGCGGCGGGCAAGCTTGCCGCGGGGGCGGCTGCCATGACCATCATGGCGGAACTGCCAAGTGGTGCGATGACGAGCGAGCAGGCGGTCGCGATCGCCTCGGGCCTGCGCTTACGCGCTTACAAGTTCGACCGCTACAAGACGAAAAAGAAGGACGGCGAGGAGGGCGGCTTGCGCGCCGACATCTCGCTTGCGGTCGGCGATGCCGCTGCCGCGAAGAAGGCGTTTGCCTCGGCCGGCCACGTCGTCGACGGCGTGATCATCGCGCGCGACCTCGTCAACGAGCCGCCGAACGTGCTCTTCCCCGAGGAATTCGCGCGCCGCGCCAGTCAGCTCCGCAAGCTCGGCGTCAAGGTCGAGGTGCTCGACGTCAAGGCGATGCAGAAGCTCGGCATGGGCGCGCTGCTCGGCGTCGGCCAGGGCTCGGCGCGGCCGAGCCGCACCGTGATCATGCGCTGGGACGGCGGCAAGAAGGGCGAGGCGCCGGTGAGCTTCGTCGGCAAGGGCGTCTGCTTCGACACCGGCGGCATCTCGATCAAGCCGGCCGGCAGCATGGAGGACATGAAGGGTGACATGGGGGGAGCGGCCTGCGTCGTCGGCCTGATGCACGCGCTTGCCGCGCGCAAGGCCAAGGTCAACGTGGTCGGCGCCATCGGTCTCGTCGAGAACATGCCCGACGGCAATGCGCAGCGGCCGGGCGACATCGTCACCTCGATGTCGGGCCAGACCATCGAGATCATCAACACCGACGCGGAAGGCCGCCTCGTGCTGGCCGACGTGCTTTGGTACGTCGCCAAGAAGGTGAAGCCGAAATTCATGGTGGATCTGGCGACGCTGACCGGCGCGATCGTGGTCGCGCTCGGCACCGAGCATGCCGGCAT
Source organism: Bradyrhizobium shewense (assembly GCF_900094605.1). Taxonomy (GTDB): domain Bacteria; phylum Pseudomonadota; class Alphaproteobacteria; order Rhizobiales; family Xanthobacteraceae; genus Bradyrhizobium; species Bradyrhizobium shewense. The sequence goes on from NZ_FMAI01000002.1 coordinate 503,769, forward strand.
GTTCTCCAACAATGACGAGCTCGCCGAACGCCTGCTGGCGGCCGGCATCGAGAGCGGCGACAAGGTCTGGCGCATGCCGCTCGGTCCCGAATACGACAAGCTGATCGATTCCCAGTTCGCCGACATGAAGAACACCGGCGGCCGCCATGGCGGCTCGATCACCGCCGCGCAGTTCCTGCAGCGTTTCGTCGACGGCACGCCCTGGGCCCATCTCGACATCGCCGGCACCGCCATGGGCGCGCCGAAGACCGACATCAACCAGAGCTGGGCAAGCGGCTATGGCGTCCGCCTGCTCGACCGTCTCGTCGCCGACCATTACGAGCGCAAATGATCTGAGATGACCGAAGTCCTGTTTTATCATCTGCAAAACATGACGGTGGAGAACGTGTTGCCGCCGCTTCTCGAGAAATCGCTGGAGCGCGGCTGGCGCGTCGTGGTGCAGTCGACCTCGGAAGAGCGCGCCGATGCGCTCGACGCGCATCTATGGACCTATCGCGACGATTCCTTCCTGCCGCACGTGACATGGCGCGTGAACGATGCCGCCGATCAGCCGATCGTGCTGGCGATCGAGGAGGGCAATCCCAACGGCGCCCATGTCCGATTCCTGGTCGACAACGCGGCCTTGCCGCAGGACGCGCAGGGTTATGCGCGCATGGTGTTGCTGTTCAACGGCGACGATCCGGATGCACTCGCGCTTGCCCGCAGCGCCTGGACGGATTGCAAGGAGCGGGGATTTGATGTCACCTATTGGCAGGCCGACGAGCGGGGCCGGTGGCAGCGTCGGAATTAGAGGTCCTTCGCAATTAATGATAATTTGCACTTTTCGGGCGATGCTGGCTTTTGTCACCTTCGTGCCGCAAAGTGATGTTGGGACAATCGCTTAGGGCTGGTCCTTCACGCGGGGAATTTGGTTTATCGTGCGACATCAAAAGCTTCCCAAGTCGCTCATAGTTGCGTTGGCTGCCGTAGCACCGCTGGTCGCGGGCTGTTCGGGGACCGATCTGCTGTCCAAGGACGCACAATGGTTCAACACGCCCAGCCGTCTCTTCATCAAGAACATCTCGATCGAATCCCCGCCGCTGACCCCCGACAAGGCGGTCGGAGCTGAGGATCTCGTCAGCGCCGACGGCGGCTGTCCCGGCATGGCGCCGCCTCCCGGGCCGGCCGATGCCAATGCATCGACGACGGCGCCGATGGGCGGCACGGTCGCGCTCGGCCATACCGAATGCGACGTGGTGCGCGGCATCGGCGCGCCATCGAACGTCAATCTCTCCAATGATGCCGCCGGCCGCCGCGTTGCCGTCGTCACCTGGGCAACGGGGCCGCGCGCCGGCATCTACACGTTCACGGCTGGACGTCTGTCGTCAATCGAGGGCAATCCAGATCCGCAACCGGTGCCGAGGGCGACCAAGCCGAAGCCGAAGAAGCACACGTAGGCGGGGATCGCCTGCACCACAACGGATCGGCTGCGCGCATCGCAGACGTTATCGTGCTGCTCCGTAAATCGCCATCTGCTCGAATAGCGGCATCGATGCCGTGGTTCTGAAGGACGCGGGCGAGCGTGGGCGGACCCGATCGGAAGCCCGCTTCGCGCGCGAACCTCAGAGCATCGGCTTGGTGTTGAAGCGATCGGGTTGGCGAACGCGGAACCGGCCCTTCATCTTGAAGCCGTCACGCATATTGAGGCCGAGAAGAGCGATGTTCATCGCGCCGGCCAACAATTCGAGAGTCTGTACCGCGTAGAACGTGGTGTCGAACTCCGCGGCCGTCGCCTTGAAGGCAAGAAACAACGCGGCGGGAATGAGAAGCAGGATGCCGTTGCAGGCGATGAACGGCATACGCTTGATCTTCGCGCCGATCACGCCACCACGTCGTCCCTTTGCCAGGAAAAATCCTGAGCCTCCCGTCACCGCCAACGCCGGAACCAGCAACAGGAAGCCCCAGGGTATGGCCAATTTCACCGTGGCTATGCTCGCGTGCGACGCAAATAGCTCGGTGAGGGCCGTGGAGAGCCAGAAGGTCACGATAGTCGTCAGCGCGACAGCGCCCGCGACTGGGTGGATGATCCTGGTCATCGCGTTCTGCCGTTTTCGAAGCGAGCTACGCCACACAGATGCCGGGCACGGCGACCTTCTCGAACAGGTGCGGAGAGGCGACGGCGGATGAGGGATAGGCTGCGATCTTCGATCTGAACTCAGGATGTGTGAACGCAGCGCGGAAGTGGGCAGTCGATTCCCAGACGGCATAGTTCAGATATGTCGGGCTATCGCCGATCGCGCGGTGAAGCTGGGTGGCAATGAAGCCCGGCTGCCGCTTCATGAAGGCTGCATCGTCCTGCCAAACCTGGAGGAAGCTCTGCTCGTCGGTCTTGTCGAGCGTGAACACATTCACCAGCACTGCGGGGCTGGTGTCGATGCCAAGCTGACGTTCGATGGGAAAGTTAGGGTCCAGAGGGCGTAGGTGCGCCATGGCAGGCTCCGTTCGATATGGCAATATGGTGTCAATGTGGTACTATTACGCAACATAGTTATTTGACATCATGATGTCAATAACAGTTTATGGTGACGGATGCCGAAATCCTTGCGAACGCCGGCCGGTGATGCTCTGTCGAACCTCGTGCTTGACCTGTTCCGGCTGAATAGCCTGCTCCTGACCGCAGGGGACCGCCTTGTGGCCCGGCTCGGGCTCACGAGCGCTCGCTGGCAGATTCTCGGCGCCATCGTGCATGCGGAACGCCCCCAGCCGGTGGCTTGGCTTGCCCGCGATCTGGGTGCCAATCGCCAGAACGTGCAGCGGATCGTCAATGACCTGCACGCGGAAGGCCTCGTTGCTTTCGAGGCCAATCCGCATCACCGCCGAGCGCAGCTTGTCGTCCTGACCGACAAGGGGCGGCACGCTTTCGATGCCGCCATGGCTTTGCAGGCGCCGTGGGTCAACGGCCTTTCCGAGGGGCTTCCGGTCAAGGACCTGCAAACCGTTCATCGCATCGTCGCGGACCTGCGGACGAAGCTCGAGAGCGAGACAAAGAGCCAGGCTTAGCGCACGGCGAGCGGGCGAGAGCTGTCCCGGGTGGCGACCCGGCTTCTTGCCGGCACCCGAGCAACGGCGTCGTGATCATGACTTGATCGCAACACGCTGATGCGTCGCTTTGCTGATGGCCGCGCGGCCAGGAATGCGCTTTGATGGCGTGAACAAAAAAATCTGGAGGAGACTATGCGGTTCTCGATTGCTCTCGTATCGACTCTGCTTCTGCCGCTCGGCGCGGCCGTTGCCCAGGACTATCCGACGAGGCCCATCACCATACTGGTGCCGTTCGCGGCGGGCGGGCCGACCGACACCATCGCGCGCCTGACGGCCGCAGGCATGGGGAAGTCGCTGGGACAGCAAATCGTCGTCGAGAACGCGACGGGCGCCGGCGGCACCATCGGCACGACCCGCGCCGCGCGCGCCCAGCCTGACGGCTACACGCTGCTGATCCATCATGTCGGCATCTCGACCGCCGCGACGCTGTACCGCAATCTCAGCTATGACACGAAGACGGCGTTTGCGCCGATCGGCCTCGTGACCAACGCGCCGATGACCATCATCGCGCGTCCGGATTTTCCGGCCAACACGCTCAAGGAACTGGTCGCCTACGCCCAGCAGCAGGGCGACAAGCTGACTTACGCCAATGCCGGATTAGGTGCGGCATCGCATCTGTGCGGCATGCTGTTCATGACGGCGATCCAGAAGCAGCTCACCACGGTGCCCTACAAGGGCAACGGTCCGATCATGAACGATCTGCTCGGCAAGCAGATCGATCTCACCTGCGATCAGGCGACCAACACCACCGGGCCGATCACGGCCAAGCAGATCAAGGCCTATGCGATCACCACCAAGGAGCGGCTGAAGAGTCTGCCCGATCTGCCGACGGCCGATGAGGCGGGCCTCAAAGGGTTCGAGCTCGGCGTCTGGCATGGCCTCTATGCTCCCAAGGGCACTCCGCCCGCGGTCGTGCAGAAGCTGACGGCCGCGCTGCAGACGGCGCTCAAGGATCCGGCGCTGATCGCCCGGTTCAACGATATCAACACCGAGCCCGTGCCGCAGGACAAGGCGACGCCCGAGGCGCTGGGCGCGATGCTGACGAGCGAAGTCGACCGCTGGGCCCCGATCATCAAGGCGGCCGGGCAGTTTGCGGACTAAGCATATACTCCCATGAAGGGTAGCTTGGTCAGCTACTTAATGCAGGGTGATCAATTACCGCTACTGTGCATGGGGTTGTTTTCCAGATTTGGATTCAGCCCGCAGCCTCGTCGAACTGCGCGCTTGCCTCGAGCCACTGCTCCTCCGCGCGCGCCAGCGCATCGGCGGCATTGGCGCGCGCCTTTGACAGCTGCGCGGCCTGCTTGGGATCGCGCGTAAAAATGTCGGGCAAAGCGAGGGCCGTGTCGATCTTGGTGATGATGTCGCTGACGCGGGCGATCTCGGCTTCGGCTTCGGTGATGCGCTTCTTCAGCGAGCCGCGATTGTCGGACCTAGCCCGCTGCGGCTTTTCGCTTGGCGCACTGCGCTCGCGAGGGGCGGGCTCGCCGTTGCGCGCGGACAGCACCAGGCGGCGATATTCGTCGAGGTCGCCGTCGTAATTGGTGACGGTGCGGTCGGCGACGATCCAGAGCCGGTCGGCGCAGGCCTCGATCAGATAGCGATCGTGCGAGACCATGATGACAGCGCCGGGGAATTCGTTGATGGCTTCGGCAAGCGCGGCGCGGCTGTCGATGTCGAGATGGTTGGTCGGCTCGTCCAGGATGATCATGTTGGGGCCGAAGAAGGTCGCAAGGCCCAGCAGCAGCCGCGCCTTCTCGCCGCCGGAGAGTTTTCCGACTTTAGTGTCGGCCGCCTTGCCCGAAAAACCGATCGCGCCGGCGCGGGCGCGCACCTTGGCCTCCGGCGCATCGCCCATCAGCTTGCGGACGTGGTCATAGGCCGAGGCGTCCTCGTTCAGCTCGTCGAGCTGATGCTGCGCGAAATAGGCGATCGACAGCTTGTCCGCGCGCGTCACTCGTCCCGAGAAGGGGGCGAGCCTTCCGGCGAGCAGCTTGACCAGCGTCGACTTGCCGTTGCCGTTGGCACCCAGCAGCGCGATGCGGTCGTCATTGTCGATGCGCAGCGTGACGCGGCCGAGCACGGACGCCGCGGGATCGTAGCCGACGGAAGCGTTGTCGAGGGCGATGATCGGCGGGGACAGAATCTTCTCCGGCGCCGGAAATCTGATCTCGCGCACGTCCTCGGTGACCAGCGCCGTGATCGGCTTCAGCCGCTCCAGCATCTTCACGCGAGACTGTGCCTGGCGGGCTTTCGAGGCCTTGGCCTTGAAGCGGTCGACGAAAGCCTGCAGGCGGGCGCGCTCGGCCTCCTGGCGCTTGACCTGCTTGGCATCGAGCAGCTCGCGCGCGGCGCGCTGCTCCTCGAACGAGGAGTAGGTGCCCTTGTAGAGCGTGAGCTTGCCGCGCTCCAGATGCAGGATCTGGTCGACCGAGCTTTCGAGGAGATCGCGGTCGTGGCTGATCACGATCACCGTGCGCGGATAGTGCGCGAGGTGATCCTCCAGCCACAACGTTCCCTCGAGGTCGAGATAGTTGGTGGGCTCGTCGAGCAGCAACAGGTCAGGCGCCGCGAACAGCGTCGCGGCGAGCGCGACGCGCATGCGCCAGCCGCCGGAGAATTCGGCGCAGGGGCGGAGCTGATCGGCGGCGGAGAAGCCGAGACCGGAGAGGATCGCGGCGGCACGGCTCGGCGCCGAATGCGCATCGATGTCGACCAGCCGGGTCTGGATCTCGGCGATCCGGTGCGGATCGGTCGCGCTCTCGGCTTCGGCGAGCAGCGCGTCACGTTCGAGGTCGGCCTTGAGCACAACGGAGATCAGGCTTTCGGGTCCGTTCGGGGCTTCCTGGGCGAGGCTGCCGACGCTCCAGCGCGGAGGCAGGGTCACCGAGCCGTGCTCGGCCGCGAGCTCACCGCGGATCACCTTGAACAGCGTCGACTTGCCGGTGCCGTTGCGTCCGACCAGGCCGACGCGCGATCCCGGCGTGATCTGCACGGAACTCTGGTCAATCAGAAGGCGTCCGGCGAGGCGGAGGGAGAGATCGGTGATCGCAAGCATGCGGCCTTGTCACCGCAAGGCGCGTCGAACGCAACCCGTTTTTCGCAGCCGCTCAGTGCGAGTCGCGGTCGCGCTGCCTCAGCTCGTTCATAAGCTGCTCGAGATGGGTCGGGAGCTGGGGTTCGGGACGCAGGCTCTGCTGGAGCCGTTCGCCCACCGCATCGCAAATCGAGCGGCTGGTCCGCCGATCGATCTGTTCGCTGTCATTGGCAAAAAGGCCAGCCATTGCGCAGGTTCCGTGTGCTCAAAGTAAGGACACGGTACCAAGTCATTGGCCCCCAAAATGGTTTCGCCGTTTCTGGGGCAATGCCGGCATTCTCGTCAAAATTGTATGAATCCCGCTATATCCGCCCAAATGCGAAGCCCCGGCGGGGGGATCGCCGGGGCTTCTCTTGGAAGGCAACCGTGGGGGTCGGCAGCCTTTAAGTCAAGGTGCTGTCGGGCTCAGTAGCAGCGGTTGATCATCCGCCAGCGGGGTCCCCAGGGGGTCGGGACCAGCCGGCGCACATAGCAGCCGCCATAACCGTGGGAGACGGGGGCATAGAAACGCGGACCGCCCCAGCCGTGGACACGGTGCCAGCCTCCGCCGCCGTGCCAGCCACCGCCACCTCCGTGCCAGTCCGGGCCGCCACCATGCCAGTGGGCGGAAGCCGAGGTCGGCGCCAGCGCGGCACCCAGCGCAACCGCAGCGACAGCGGCAAGCGAAAGTTTCCTCAACATGGTGATCTCCTCAATACTGCCGGCGCGGGGCTATCGCGTCCGATGGAAAGGCCGCCGAAACGGTCCGCCCAGTGATCGGGCTTCGGTTTCGATGGGGCCAACCCTACGCAGGCAAGGCTGAACCGAATCCTGACAGGGGCTTCAGATTGGGTTCATCTGGGTGAAATTGTCGTAATCCAGATTGAAACCGCAGGGTCCGGTCCTGCGGCGAAGCGCCTGTGACGTCATACCGGCGATCGCTTGCCGGATGGCAAAGGCGCCGATATAAGCCCGGCAACTCGACAACCACCGCTTTTCTTCCCAAGGACAAGATTATGGCCATCGAACGCACTTTCTCGATCATCAAGCCCGACGCGACCGCGCGTAACCTGACCGGCGCCGTCAACGCCGTGATCGAAAAGGCGGGCCTGCGCATCGTCGCGCAGAAGCGCATCCGCATGACCAAGGAACAGGCCGAGACCTTCTATGCCGTCCACAAGGCGCGGCCGTTCTTCGGCGAGCTCGTCGAGTTCATGACCTCCGGCCCGGTCGTCGTCCAGGTGCTGGAAGCCGAGAACGCCATCGCCAAGTACCGCGACGCGATGGGCGCGACTGACCCGTCGAAGGCCGCCGACGGCACCATCCGCAAGCTCTACGCCAAGTCGATCGGCGAAAATTCCGCGCACGGCTCGGATGCGCCGGAGACTGCCGCGATCGAGATCGCGCAGTTCTTCTCGGGCAACGAGATCGTCGGCTGATCCATCGGCTGATAAGTTAAATCGACGGGGAAGGACGTATTGTGAGCTGGCTCTGGCAGATCTTCGATCCCGCGACGATCGGGGCATTCTTCACCCAGTTTCGCAACGAGATGGCCGAACCGACCTTCTGGATTGCGGTCGGCAAGATCATCTGGATCAACATCCTTTTGTCCGGTGACAACGCGCTGGTGATCGCGCTCGCCTGCCGCGGCCTCTCGCCGCGACACCGCCTGTGGGGCATGATCTTCGGTGCCGGCGCCGCAGTGCTGCTGCGGATCATCTTCACCGGCATCGTCGCAACCCTGATGGAGCTGCCGTACCTCAAGCTGATCGGCGGTCTCGCCCTGATCGTGATCGCGGCCAAGCTCCTCGTGCCGGAGCATGACGAGGACGACGACGTCGACGCTGCCTCGCATCTGTGGCAGGCCATCCAGATCGTCGTGGTCGCCGACATCGTCATGTCGCTTGACAACGTCATTGCGGTCGCAGCCGCCGCCAATGGCAGCGTGCCGCTCCTGATCCTCGGCCTTGCCATCAGCGTGCCGCTGATCGTCGCCGGTGCGGCGCTGATCATGGCGCTGCTCGAAAAGCTGCCGGTGCTGGTCTGGGCGGGTGCTGCGCTGCTCGGCTGGATCGCGGGCGAGGTGATGGCGACCGATCCCGGTGTCGCGCCGAAGCTGCACACGCTGTTCGACGGCCCGTTCGGCGCCTCGCTGGACAGCATGCTCGGCGCCTTGCGCATCCCGCCGCAATTCGGCCATGGCGGAGCCGGCGGCGAATATTTCTGCGCAGCTCTCGGCGTCGTCGTCGTGCTGGTGGTCGGCACCATCTGGCGCCGCCGCAAGCTGACTGCCGCCGCACTGGAATCGTCCGAGCGGCACGCCAGGGCGTCGGCGGAGTAGGCCCGCTCAGTCGATCGTGCCGAGTTCCGTCACGGGTATCGTCCAGTAGACCAGCTTGGTTCCGGCGAACGAAACCCACAGACGGTCGAGCAAGCGGCCGGCATCACTGCTCGACAGAACCACTTGCACGACGGCCTGATCGGCGTGGCCCTTCACGCGTTCGGCGGCCGTATGCAAACGGATCTCAGTGCCGTGACCGGCTCCGTGCGATGCCGTGAATCCCGAAACTAGGTCGGTCTGCTCAGTGAGATAGTCGAACACCTCCTCGCGGAGGAGATGCGGCACAATCAGCGTCAGACAGACCGGCTGCTCGATCATTTAGCCACCTTCGACGATCCGCCATAGCGGCGATACAGAATCGGCAGGAGAATCAGGGTGAGCAGGGTGGAGGACAGCAGTCCTCCGATTACGACGATTGCGAGCGGTCGCTGTACTTCGGAACCCGGGCCGGAGGCGAACAGCAGCGGGATCAAGCCCAGCGCCGTGATGCTCGCGGTCATCAGCACGGGGCGAAGCCTGCGCATGGCGCCTTCGACGACGATGCGATCCTCGGCAAGGCCGTGGGCGCGGAGCTGATTGAAGTAGGAGACCAGCACGACGCCGTTGAGCACGGCGATGCCGAGCAGCGCGATGAATCCGACCGAAGCCGGCACCGATAGATACTCGCCCGTCACGACCAGCGCGAAGACGCCCCCGATCAGGGCAAACGGGATGTTGACGAGCACCAGCAGGGCCTGGCGGATGGCACCGAATGTTGTGAAGAGCAGCACGAAGATCAGGCCGATCGCGACGGGGACCACGACGGATAGGCGGGCGGCGGCGCGTTGCTGGTTCTCGAACTGCCCGCCCCAGGTCAGCCGGTAACCGTTGGGCAGCGGGAGTTCGGTCGCCACCTTCCGGCGGGCCGCTTCGACGAAGCCGACCATGTCGCGACCGCGGATGTTGGCGCGCACCACGCTCATGCGGGCGCCGTCCTCGCGGTCGATCTTCACCGGGCCGTCCACGCGCTGGATGCGGGTGACCTGCGACAGCGCGACGTGCCGTCCGGAGGCGAGCGTGAGCGGCAGGCTCGCCAGCAGCGTCGGCGCTTCCCGCGTCGTCTCGCTGCCCCGGATGAGGATCGGCGTGCGGCGTCCGTCCTCGAGCGCGGTCCCGATGGTCCGGCCCTCGATCTGCGTCCGCAGCGAGTTGACGATGGAATCCACCGTCAGGCCGAGGCGGCCGGCCTCCATGCGGTTGACCGCAACCGTGTAGTATTGAGCGCCTTCGTTCAGCGTGGTGTAGACGTCCTCGGCACCGTCGATGCTGGACAGGATCGCCGACAGCTTTGCCGCGGTTTCGTTCAGCTTGGCGATGTCGGGGCCGAAGATCTTGACGGCGACGTCACCGCGCACGCCGCTGATCATCTCCTGCACGCGCATGTCGATGGGCTGGGTGAAGCTGAGCGAGATGCCGGGGAAGCCGGTGAGGACCTCGCGAAGCTTCTGCAGCAGGGCCTCGCGATTGTCGGTCGCGCGCTCGGCGGCCGGCTTGAGCACGAGGAACGTGTCGGTCTGGTTGGGGCCCATGGGGTCGAGGCCAAGCTCGTCCGACCCGGTTCGCGCGACGATGCCGGCAATATCAGGCACGGCCAGAAGCGCGGTCTGCAGCCTTGCATTCATCGCTAGCGACTCGTCGAGGTTGACGGACGGAAGCGTCTCCACGCTGACGATGACGTCGCCTTCATCCATGGTCGGCATGAAGGTCTTGCCGAGCTTGGTATAGGCGAAGCCCGCCGCGACGAGGCCGATCAGCGCCGCAGCCATCACCTTGCGCTCGTTGTTGAGGGCCCAGTCCAGTGCCGGCGCGTAGATCCGTTGGGCCGCACGCACCAGCAGGGGATCGCGATGTGACGCGGACTTGAGCACGAAGGAGATTGCGACCGGGATCACGGTGAGCGCCAGCAGGAGCGAGCCGGCCAGCGCGAAAATGATGGCCAGCGCGACCGGGATGAACAGCTTGCCCTCCAACCCCTGCAGCGTCAGCAACGGGACGAACACGATGATGATGATGAGCACGCCCGAGGCGACCGGCTCCAGGACTTCGCAGACCGAACGGTAAACCAGGTGGATCAGCGGAGTGGCCTTGCCCGGCTCGTGCTTGCTGAGGTTGCCGACGATGTTCTCAACCACGACGACCAGCGCGTCGATCAGCATGCCGATCGCGATCGCAAGTCCGCCGAGGCTCATCAGATTGGCCGACATTCCCACCACGCGCATGACGATCAAGGCGATGACGATGGCGAGCGGCAGGCTGAGCGCGATCACCAGCGAGGCCCGCCAGTTGCCGAGGAAAAGCAGCAGAAGGACGATGACGAGGGCGGTGGCCTCGCCGAGGGCCCGCACCACGGTGCCGACGGCGCGGTTGACCAAGCGGCTGCGGTCATAGAACACGTTGATCGACACACTCTTCGGCAGCGAGGGTTGCAATTCCGCGAGCCGAGCACGCACGTCACGGATCAGCTGACCCGCGTTGGCGCCGCGCAAGCCGAGGACCAGTCCCTCGACGGTTTCGCCGCGGCCGTCCGCCGTGACGGCGCCATAGCGGGTCAGCGTCCCGACTTTGACGCTCGCGATGTCGTTGACCAGGATCGGCACGCCTTCGCGGGTGTCGACGACGATGGCCTTGATGTCCTCGATCGAGCGGATGCTGCCTTCGATCCGCACTAGGGCGCTGTCCTCGCCTTGGTTCACCCGCCCGGCGCCGTCGTTGCGGCTGTTGGCTTCGATGGCCCGGCGAAACACATCGTAGGTGATGCCGCGCGCGGCCAGCGCATCGTTGCGCGGCACGATCTCGAAGGCGCGGACATAGCCGCCGAGCGCATTGACGTCCGCGACGCCGGGGACGGTCCGCAAGGCCGGGCGGATCACCCAATCGAGCAGGGTGCGGCGTTCCGCGAGCGACAGCTCGGGACTGTCGATCGTGAACATGAACATCTCGCCGAGAGGGCTCGTGATCGGCGCCAGACCGCCGCTCACCCCGTCGGGGAAATCGCGCGAGATGTTCGACAGCCGCTCCGAGACCTGGTTGCGCGCCCAGTAGATGTCGGTGCCGTCCTCGAAATCGACGGTGATGTCTGCCAGCGCGTATTTCGTGGTCGAACGAAGCACCTTTTTGTTCGGCAATCCGAGCAGTTCGAGCTCGACGGGAACGGTGATGCGCTGCTCGACCTCTTCGGGAGTGAGGCCCGCCGCCTTCATGATGACCTTGACCTGAACCGGCGAAACGTCAGGAAAGGCATCGATCGGTAGGCCGGGCAGGAGGAAAGCGCCGGCGCCGATCACCAGCAGCACGCCGAGCATGACGAACAGTCGCTGCGACAGTGCGAACGCAACCAGGCGCCGGAGCATTTACTGCCCCAGTCCGGAGAGGATGCCGCGAAGCGCCGAGATGCCGCCGATCGCGATCTCATCCCGGTCCGAGACGGCGCCCGCTACGACCACATGGTCCTGATCTTCCGCAAGCAGCTTGACCGGCACCAGCCGGAAGCCGCCGTCAAAGGCGACGAAGACCGACGTTTGCTCGCCCCGCCGGACCAGCCCGCTGTAAGGGATCTCCCAGGCGCTTTCGCCGGTCGAGAGAAACCCGATGCGGGCCGCGGTAGTCTGGCCGGGATGCAGCTCGCCGTCGTTGGGGACTTCCGCGCGAACCAGAATAGTCTGGGTGGCAGGATCGATGGTCTCTGAGACCAACACGACCCTGCCCGGGGTGGAATAGCCCTCGATCTCGACTTTCGCGCCGGTACGGATCGCTCGAATATTGGCGGCAGGGACCGCGATTTCCGCCCATAGCGGCGAGAGCCGCGCCAACTTGACGAGCGGTGCGGATTGTTCGAGCCGCTGCCCTGGTGACACCGCGATCTCGACCACCGACGCGGCTTGCGGTGCATTGACCGTGAGCGTCCCGCTGATCGCCGCTTGCTGGGCCAGCCGGGAGATTGCATCGTCGGACATCCCGCTCAGGTGCAGCATCTGACGCCGTTCGGCGACGACGAGGGCGGCCTGGCGCGCTTCGGCCTGGCTGGCCTCGAGCACGCGTTGCGGCACGGCCTTGCCTTCGAACAGATCCACGTTGCGATTGAGCTGCTGGCTGGCGAGGTGCTCCTGCGCGATCGCGTGCAGATAGTCGCGTTGCTGGGAGACGAAGCTCGGACTCTCCAGTGTGACCAGCGGCTGGCCGGCCATGGCGCGGTCACCGCGCCCAACCAGGAGATTGGCGACCATGCCGGCCACCGGCGCGCTGACGACCCACAATTGCTGCGTCGGGATGACGACCTGGACGGGATAGGGCAGCGTCAGATCGGTCCGGCTCGCGACCGGATGGGTGACGCGGACGCCGAGATTGCGCGCCTGCGCATCGCTGAGCTTCACTTCGTCCTGCGCATTCGGCGCGGAGGGCCAAAGACTCAATACAAGCGCCAGGAGAGCACGGGCAGTCGCGCTCCGAGCGGGGCTCAGACGGAAAATCCCATGGGGCAGTTGCATGGCGGAAGGCGTCCGGAGCGCAGCATTTGTACCTCGCTAACGCCGGCGCGACGGTGGCGGGTTGATGTGCATCAAGCGCGCTTGGCCTGCGCAGCATATTTTTGCATGAGGCGCGACGGAGATGGCATCGATCCGGCTGTGGGCCGAGGTGGGCTCCGGGTGGTTTGCTTATCGCGGGGCGCAACAGCCAATGCTGTTCTGAACTACGCAGGAGCAAAGTCGTGAAATTGAGCAGACTCTTGTGCACACTGCTGAGCAGTGTCATTGCGGCGCTTGCTCTCGTGCAGCCCGCGCTTTCCCACAGTGGAACGGCGCAGGATCCTTGGAGCCCCGCGCACATTGACATGCTCCCGGACGAAATCCGCGCAGAGGTGCAGAAATGGAACGCTGCGTGCGGGGGCTCGATAGCGGCCGCCCAACATTTTGCGCTCTATCTGACCGTGCCAGGCGCCGAGTTCGTGGCCCTTCACTTCGACGATTTTCAATGCCGCAGCAGAGCCGTTCTTTGCAATTCCTCGGGATGTCTTCACGAAGTGTATGTCGCGACGGCCGGCCGATACCGCCGCGTGCTCACGGTGCGCACCTATGACATCCGACTGTCATCCGTCAACAACCAGGCCTTCGTCGAGCTCCTCGACCGCAACGGAACCAGCCGGAAGCTGCGCTGGAATGGCAGCCGATTCGTCGCGAAGTAGATGTCGGTGCAGATGCCTGTCGCTTGCACTAGTCTCGTTGCGCTTTAGTTTATTGTTAGAGCATGATCTTTTCGGAAAACCGCTGCGCACTTTTCCGGATCATGCGCTAGCGCCGCACGATCGAGCCGGCGCGGCTGACCAGGCGGGCGAGTGCGCGGAAGCGGCTGCCGACGCGGTCGGCGACGAGGTCGCCGAGGCGGTGCTCGAACACCAGCATCAGCTTGCGGCCCTGGCTGCGGAAATGCGTGGCCGGCAGCACGCCCGGGCGAGCCGCCGAGATCAGGTGCGCGACGCGGAACGCAGCGCCCAAGAGGCGCGCGCGTTCGAGCTGCGCCGGCGTCAGCAGCTCCTGCATGGTGACCGGCGGCTGGTTTTCCTCGCTCAGGCCCGCATAGCGATAGAACACCGACAGGCCGACGAAGGCACGCTCGGTGTGGGTGATCGCGCCGAAATTGCCGTTGACGACGAGGCTCAGCGTCTGCTCGCCGCGGTGATCGGGATGCACGCGCCAGCCGATGTCGGACAGCAGGCACGCGGTGTGGCGCAAGCGGCGGTCCTCCTCGCTCTCGCGCAGCTTCACCACGCGCGCGAGGCGGTCGGTCCAGGCGATCAGCTCGTGGGCGTGCTTGGCCGAGCGCGACAGCAACTGGTTCAGCTCTTCCGCGGCGCAGATCAGGCCGTCCTTGTTGCGTTCCGGCTCCGACAGCTTCTCGTGCAGCAGGCCCTCGCGCACGCCGAAGGTCGAGAACACGATCGTCTTCGGCTTCGCCACCCGGATGATGTGCTCTAGCACCAGCGCCGCATAGGTGAGGAGGGGGCGGCGCGCGTCCGCAACGCTCTCGATGTCGGCGAGCATGTCTGCGGCCGCAAGACGACGCAGACGACGCGAGAAGTCGAGCGCCTCGGCGGCCGAAATCGAATAACCGTGCATCACCTGGAGCGGATAGCCGCTCTGGATGATGTGAATCCGCGCGAGCGCGCGCCAGGTGCCGCCGACGGCGTAGAAGGTGCGGCCGCGGCCCGCGGTGAGCTGCGGCACCTCGTCGAGCTCCTCGCGCACGATGCGGTCGGCGCGCTTGAGCGATTTATGCGCGAGGTCCTGCAGCGCGAGCCCACCCAGCGGCAGCGTCACGCCGCTGCGCACGCTGTTCCTGCGCACGTCGATCAATTCGAGCGAGCCGCCGCCGAGGTCACCGACGATGCCGTCGGGATGATGGATGCCGGAGATCACGCCGAGCGCCGACAGCCGCGCCTCGCGCGGGCCCGACAGGATCTCGATCTTCACGGCGCAGATGCGCTCGGCCTTCGCGATGAAGTCGGGGCCGTTGGAGGCGTCGCGGCATGCCGCGGTCGCGATCGCGAACACGCGCCCGACCTGCATTACACGGCACAATGCGCGAAAGCGCCTCAGCGAGGTCAGCGCCTTGTCGACGGCGTCGGGCGCGAGCAGGCCGGTGCTCTGCACCTCGCGTCCGAGGCCGCACAACGTCTTCTCGTTGAAGATCGGAATGAGGCTCCGCGTCAGTCCCTCGTAGACGACGAGACGGACCGAGTTGGAACCGATATCGATGACCGCGACGCTCGAGCCGCGCTTGCGCGGCCGCTTCACGTCGAACATCCCGGATCAGGATTGATGGCGTTCGTTCCGGCGCGTGAGACGACGCGGCGAGGATTCCTTGAGCGACTTTCCACGGCCAGACAGACTCGGATTTGTCATGAAGTAGTTGTGGACGTTGAAAGGCTCCTCGCCCTTCGCGGTCTTCATACGCGTTGAGGACCCGTCCGGCAACAATTGCCAGCTCTGCTCATTGTCCTTGAGATTCGCGACCATGATCTGTTCGAGAACCTGCTGATGCACCGTGGGATTTTGCAGCGGACACAGCACCTCGACGCGGCGGTCGAGGTTGCGCGGCATCATGTCGGCGGAGGAGATATACACAGCCGCTTTGGCGCTCGGCAGGCCCTGGCCCATGCCGAAGCAGTAGATTCGGCCGTGTTCCAGGAAGCGTCCGATGATCGACTTGACGCGGATGTTCTCGGAAAGGCCGGGAATGCCCGGGCGCAGGCAACAGATGCCGCGCACCACGAGCTCGACCTGCACGCCGGCCTGGGAGGCCTCGTAGAGCGCGTCGATGATGTCGGGGTCGACCAGCGCATTCATCTTCATCCAGACCGCACCGTGGCGGCCGTGCCGCACATGCGCGGTCTCGCCCTGGATGTGCTCGATGATGCGCTTGCGCAAGGTCAGCGGCGACACTGCCATCTTTTCCAGATCGCTCGGCGCGGCATAGCCGGTGATGAAATTGAACACGCGCGCGGCGTCGCGGCCGATGGTCGGATCCGAGGTGAAGTAGGAGAGGTCGGTGTAGATGCGCGCGGTGACCGGGTGATAATTGCCGGTGCCGGTATGGACGTAAGTCGTGAGGCTGCCGCCCTCGCGGCGCACCACCATCGAGAGTTTTGCGTGCGTCTTCAGTTCGAGGAAACCGTAGACGACCTGCACGCCGGCGCGTTCGAGATCGCGTGCCCAGCGGATGTTGGCTTCCTCGTCGAAGCGCGCCTTCAGCTCGATCAACGCCGTGACGGATTTGCCGGCCTCGGCGGCTTCCGCCAGCGCGCGCACGATCGGCGAGTTGTTGGAGGTGCGGTAGAGCGTCTGCTTGATCGCGACGACATCGGGGTCGCGCGTGGCCTGCTGCAGGAACTGCACCACCACGTCGAAGGATTCGTAGGGGTGATGGACCACGAGGTCCTTCTGCCGGATCGCGGCGAAGATGTCGCCGCCATGCTCGCGCACGCGCTCGGGATGGCGCGGCACGTAAGGGGTGAATTCGAGATCGGGCCGGTCGAGGCGGGTGAGCTGCGAGAGCTCGTTCATCGCCTGCACGCCGTCGACCAGGAACACCTCGTCATCGGCAGCCGACAGCGCGTGCTGCACGAAGCTGCGCAGCTGCTCCGGCATCTTGGCATCGATCTCGAGCCGGATCACCGACCCGCGGCGGCGGCGCTTCAGCGCGGTCTCGAACAGGCGGACGAGGTCTTCCGCCTCTTCCTCGATTTCGAGCTCGGAGTCGCGGATGATGCGGAAGGCGCCTTGGCCGTGCAGATTGTAGCCGGGGAACAGGCGGTTGATGAACAGGGCGGTCGCCTGCTCCAGCGAAATCAGCCGGACCACCTTGCCGTCGGCCGGCAGGCGGATGAAGCGGTCGATCTTGCCGGGCATGCGGATCAGCGCGTTCATTTGCTTGCCGTCGGCGGCGCGCGTGAGCTGGAGCGCAATGGTGAAGCCGAGGCTCGGGATGAACGGGAAGGGGTGGGCCGGGTCGATCGCCAGCGGCGTCAGCAGCGGGAACACGTTGCTGAGGAAGTAGTCCTCGATCCAGGTCCGTTCCGCCTTGGTGACATCCTTGCCCTCGACCAGCACGATGCCGACATCGGCTAGCGTGCCGCGCAAATCGCGCCAGATCGCCTGCTGGTCGGAGGCGAGTTCGGAGACGGTGCGGTTGATCAGCGCGAGCTGCTCGGATGGCGTGAGGCCGTCGGGGCTGCGTTCGGCAATGCCCTCGCGCACCTGGGCCTTGATGCCGGCGACGCGGACCATGAAGAACTCGTCGAGGTTATTCGCGGAAATCGACAGGAATCGCACCCGCTCCAGCATGGGGTGGCTGGGATTGACCGATTCCTCCAGGACGCGGCGGTTGAAATGCAGCCAGGAGAGCTCGCGGTTGATGAATCGCTCGGGACTCGATGCGATCGCCGGCAGGCTCTCGGTCTCTGGGGCTTTTTCTTTAGTTTCAACAGCTTGCGCAGAGTCCATCAGAAGTCGGTCCATCCAGTTCGCCCCAATTTGCGACTTGCGGCGCAAAACCGGCCGGAGCATGTGTTAGAGCGATGACGTTTCGATGACATTGATGTTCCGCCGCTCCGCCGCGTCAAGCGGGCTTCGCGTGGTCTGGAGGCGCAGGTTAGGCGTCCCGCAACAACTCGGCGGCCAAGGCCCGGGTGACTGGGCGGCCAAGCCGCAGGGCTTCGCTGTCGAGCAATTCCACGGCCTGGCGGGCGGCGGCCGAGGACCGCTCCAGGCGGGTGGCGAGGTAGCCGACCACGCTCTCGTCCACGGTGAGCTGGCGGTCGGCGCAGAATTTGACGATCAGGCCGCGGAACAGCTGGTCGTCGGGCGGTAGCAACGCGACCACCGGAACGGCGCGCAGACGCGAGCGCAGGTCGCGAAGCTCGATCTCCAGCGAGGCCGGCACCTCGCGTCCGGTGAACAGGACGTAGGCGCCATCCTCGCGGGCGAGGTTCATCAGGTGGAAGAGGGCGCGTTCGTCAAATTCCCTGGCCTTGAGATCCTCGACCACCAGCGCGCCGGTGGCGAGCGTGCCCGGAACGCCCGCAGCGGTCAGCGCATTGGCCGTGGTGGAGCGGGCGCCGGCCTCCTCGGCCCAGATTGCGGCGAGATGGCTCTTGCCGCTTCCTTCCGGGCCGGCCAGCCACATGATCCGGTTCGGCCATTCCGGCCAGCTGTCGATCAGGCCGAGACCGGCCGCATTGGCGGGGCCTTCGAGGAAATTGTCCCGGCTGAGGCTCTCCGCGTGCGGAAGCGAAAACGCCAATTGTCGGGGGTGAACGCGGCCTGGCACGCTTGCTTTGCTCCATGCCGGCGCGCCGGCGTCATTTGAAGAGGTCGGACGTATCGAGCGGGAGTTGGCCTTACGGGGCCGCATCGCCTCTCATTTGGCCTCGATCGTGCTACTTGGCCTCGATCGTACTCATGTGCCGCAGCCACTCGACCAGATAGAGCGACACGGAGGAGAGCGTGAAGACCGTGACGAGACCCATCAGGATGATATCATAAGGGGCCGGCTTGAAGCCGAAGGCAAGCGCCGCCAGCACGAGGGCCGCGAACGCCACCTGTGCCACGGTGTTGAGCTTGGACACTTTCGACGGCTTCATCTCGACGGGCCGGTCGAACAGCCAGGACACGATCACGGCGGCGACGATCATGATGTCGCGCGAGACCACCAGGATCACGATCCAGCGCGGAATTGCGCCCCAGATGCCGAGCGCCATGTAGATCGAGACCAGCAGCGCCTTGTCCGCGAGCGGGTCGAGCAGGGCGCCGAGCTCGCTCGTCATGTTGAAGCGCTTGGCCAGGAAGCCGTCCACGGCGTCGCTGATACCGGCGATCAGGAAGACGGCGAACGCCACCTCCATTTGGCTCGACACGATGGCCCAGACGATGATCGGGACCAGCATGATGCGGCCCAGGGTAATGATATTCGGAATACTCACGAAAGCGCTTCCCGGCACCCGGTCTGACCTCGAATCCGGCCTCTCGGGAGGCTGAACCGGTTGATATCTCTACATAGTATACGGCGGTGCGCCATGCGAGCCATTGCGCGTCCCCGGAATTCGACGTAACCAGCCGCGAACCCACTGGAAATCGGGCATGACCGACCGCAAAAACGGCCTCACTTACGCCGATTCAGGCGTCGATATCGATGCGGGCAACCGCCTGGTCGACCTGATCAAGCCGATGGTGCGCGCTACCGCACGGCCGGGCGCCGACGCCGAGATCGGCGGTTTCGGCGGCCTGTTCGACCTCAAGGCGGCCGGGTTCAAGGACCCGGTCCTCGTGGCCGCGACCGACGGCGTCGGCACCAAGGTCAAGATCGCGATCGAGACCGGGCTGCATGGCGGGATCGGCATCGACCTCGTCGCCATGAGCGTCAACGACCTCGTGGTGCAGGGGGCCGAGCCGCTGTTCTTCCTGGACTATTTCGCGTGCGGCAAGCTCGATCCGGAGGCGACGGCCTCGATCGTCGCAGGCGTCGCGGAGGGCTGCCGCGAATCCGGCTGCGCCCTGATCGGTGGCGAGACCGCCGAGATGCCCGGCCTGTACAAGGATGGCGATTACGATCTCGGCGGCTTTGCCGTCGGTGCCGCGGAGCGGGGCACGCTGCTGCCGCGCAAGGATATCGCCGCGGGGGACGCCGTGATCGGCCTTGCCTCGTCGGGGGTGCATTCCAACGGCTTCTCGCTGGTGCGTAAGATCGTGGAACAATCGGGCCTCGGCTTCGAGGCGCCGGCGCCTTTTTCTCCCGTTATGACCCTTGGCGGCGCGCTGCTGACGCCGACGAAGCTCTACGTCAAATCCTGCCTGCGCGCGATCCGCGAGACGGGCGCGGTGAAGGGGCTCGCCCATATCACCGGGGGCGGCTTCACCGACAACATTCCGCGCGTGCTGCCGAAGGATCTGGGTGTAGGCATCGACCTGGCCCGCCTGCCGGTGCTGCCGGTGTTCAAATGGCTGGCGGCGCAGGCCGGCATCGCCGAGCTGGAGATGCTGCGCACCTTCAACTGCGGCATCGGCATGATCGCGATCGTCGAGCCCGACAAGGTCGACGAGGTCGTGCAGGTCTTCACCGACGCCGGCGAGACGGTGGCGCAGCTCGGCACCGTGATTCCGGCCGAGGGCGAGCACCGCGTCGTCTACAACGGTCATCTCGACATGGCGCTGTGATGACTGGCGCTGTGGTGAAGCGCCGCGTCGCCATCCTGATCTCTGGCCGCGGCTCCAACATGTCCGCGCTGATCAGGGCCGCCACTGCTGCGGATTTCCCGGCCGAGATCTCGCTCGTCATTTCGAACAAGGCCGATGCGCTCGGCCTTGAGCGGGCCAAGGCAAGCGGCGTGAACACGCTGGTGATCGAGAGCAAGCCGTTCGGCAAGGACCGCGCCGGCTTCGAAAAGGTGCTGCAGGCGGCGCTCGACCAGCACGGTATCGAGCTGATTTGTCTGGGCGGCTTCATGCGCCTGTTCACGGCCGAGTTCACCAAAGCCTGGTACGGGCGGATGCTCAACATCCATCCCTCGCTGCTGCCGTCCTTCCCCGGCCTCGATCCGCACGGCCAGGCCTTGCGCGCCGGCGTCAAGCTATCCGGCGCGACGGTGCACTTCGTGATCCCCGAGATCGACGCCGGCCCGATCGTGATGCAGGGCGCGGTTCCCGTCGGCGATCACGACACGGGGGATACGCTCTCGGAGCGCATCCTCGAGGTCGAGCACCGCATCTATCCCGAAGCGCTGCGGCTGCTCGCCACCGGCAAGGTCCGGATCGAGGGTGATGTCTGCAAGACGGCTGGGAGTGCGGCGTCGGAGAATTTCCTGGTGGCGCCGGTGGTGAGCTGACGCGCATTCCTGCGATGGGCGTCCCAAAACAAAATCCCCCGGCAGAGCCGGGGGCAACGTCATGATCTCTCGCGCTTTGGCTTTGAGAGAATTCAGGAGACCTTGAGGTTCTCCGCGGATGCTTTGCCGCGGTTCTCCACGAGGTCGTATTCAACCACCTGGTTCTCGTTGAGGGTTGAGAGTCCGGCACGCTCGACGGCGGAGATGTGGACGAACACGTCCTTGTCGCTGCCGTTCGGCTTGATGAACCCATAGCCCTTGGTCGGGTTGAACCATTTGACGGTGCCCTTTTGCGGCATCCTCAGTCTCCTCCACTAGATATAAAAAAGACGCGGCCGCTTTTCGCGTGCCACGCCACAAACGGGCTTCCGGGAGTCTGTTCGAGTCTTGAATCTCAATGTCGCGAAACGCACAGCAGAGCGGCCAATTCCGATTGTGTCCAACATTGCAACATGAAAATCGCCCGTTAGCAAGCCGCGCGTAAATTTCAAGGGCGGGCGGATTGTGCCGTTCTGCAATTTCCGACCTGTGGCCGCGGAACCACAATCGAGGGCAATAGCCCCTGTCTCAGCACTGCAACCGATTGACGCTACGTGGCAGTTCAGCACAAATCGCCGCATGCGGCTGCGCGTCGTGTTGCATTTTTGCGCGCCGCCATTTGCTTCGGGATTTGTCGTCATGTGCTGCAGATCGCAGCCCTCCGGGACACGGCAGACGATCGGGCTGGACCGCGTCCGCAGGGTCGCGGCAGCGATCGCGACGGCGTTAGCGATCGTCGTGATGATGTCGGCCACGTCACCAGTCTTCGCGCAAAGCCCGACGCCTACGCCGACCCCGACGCCCACGCCGTCGCCCACCCCGATCCCGTCCCCGTCAGCCGGCAACGCTGCGCTCGATCTCGGCTCGAATTTCCTGGAGCGGCTCGGCAACCAGGCATCGAACGGTTTCAACCGGACGTTCCGCACCAACCCCGGCGGCGGCGGCGCGTCGGCCAGCACCGAGGATCCGCGCTACCGCACCTGGTTCGAGGGCTACGGCATCTCGGTCCGGACCGATGCGCAAGGCGACTTCGTCGGCGACCGGCGCAAGACGGTTGGCGGCGTCGCCGGTTTTGGCGCGCGCGTGGCCCCGGGCGTCAATCTCGGCTTCTCAGTCGACCAGAGCCATACCGACATCGACGTGCCGCTGGCGCTGCAATCGGCCACGCTCGACCTGACGCAAATCGGCTTCAACGGCTCGGTCGACAAGGGGCCATGGACCTGGGCCTTTGCCGTGGTGCACGGTTTCGGCAAGGTCCGTTCCAGCCGTGACACCGGCCTTGGCCTTGCGACCGCGGGCTACCGCGCCGCGGTCGACGGCGCGCTGACCGAGATCAGCTATTACTGGACCAAGGACCAGATGCGCATCGTGCCCAAGGGCGCGCTGGAATATGTGCGCGCCACCAGCGCGGCGTTCCAGGAGGCCGGCGGCCTCGACCCGCTCAACGTTGGTTCGACGGCGCTCTCACGCGCACGCATCATGATCGGGGCCGAGATCGGCCGCTACTTCATCATCGACCAGAAGATCCTGGACCTGTCAGCCTACGGCAAGTTCGTCGACAATTTCCACCAGGACCTGGGATCCGTCCAGGTCAGCCTCGGCGCTCAGAACATCGTCGTTCCCGGCATCGGTGAGAGCCGTTACGGCGTGGATGCCGGTGCCTCGGCTTCGCTGAGCCTGACCAGCGTGGCGCGGCTCTACGTCAATTACGACGGCAAGTTCCGCAACGAGCTGACCTCGCACCAGGGCACGGTCGGCTTCGAATATCGCTGGTAGGCGCAGCCTCCTAGGTCGGCGTCGCCGCGACATATCCCGTCAATCCAAAACCCTCGCGCGCCGCCGTCATCATCGGCACCAGCGCGTTCGGATGGATGAACTCATCGCGGAAGCAGGGGTAGGTCTTGGGATCGAAGATCTTCTTCAGCCAGTCGACCACGATCTTGTGGCGCTCGGAGGTACGGAATTCCCGGTGATAGGTGAGCCAGAGATCGGCGTGGTGGCTGACGCCGAGATCGACGGCGATCAGCGGCGCGCCGAGCGCGGTCGAAACCGTCGGCAGGAAGCCGATGCCGGCGCCGCGCTCGACCGCATAGAGCACGCCGACCGAGGAATTGGTCTTGATCCCGACGATGCCCTCGAGCGACTTCAGTCCGAGCACGCGCGCGTAGGCGCCGTCGTCGACCTGCGGCGCGCTCTGCTTGATGATGCGGTGGTTCTTCAGGTCGCCCAGCGTCGCCGGCACGCCGTAGAGATTTTCGTACTCCTTGGAGACGAAGGGATAGATGTGCAGACGGCCGAGCTTGGCGACGATCAGATCCGGATTGGTCGGCGGCTCGAGCTGGATCGCGATGTCCGATTCAAGCCGTGCGACGTCGGCCTGCTCCATCGCGCAGCGCAGATCGACGGTGATCTTGCGGTAGGTCTTCTGGAAGTCGATCAGGCGCGGCAGGATCCAGAAATTGCCCGGGCCTTCCGTCACCGCGACGCGTACGGTGCCTGAGGTGTCGTTCGACGACCGCGAGGCGCGCCGGAAGACGTTGAAGGCATGACGCTCCATATGCGCAACGTCGGCGATCATCGCGGTGCCTTCATCGCTGAGCGTGAGCCCGCTCTGGTCGCGCAGGAACAGCTTGCAGCCGATGCTCTCTTCGAGCCGGTCGACCCGGCGCATCAGGGTCGTGGAGGTGAGCCCGAGCTCCTCGGCGGCATTGCGAAAACTTTTATATTTTGCGCACGCTAAAAACAGTTTCAAATCGTCCCAGGACGCGCCCAGGGCTTCTTCACGGTGCTGCATCATAGCAGCACCCCGGTGCAATAACTGCTGCATACTCCTGATCCCCAGCCGCTAAGCTCATTGGCATAGCGGGCACGAAAGCTCCGGACGATAGAGGCGCGATATGGCTATGGAAAGAGGCTCGTTTGCCGCAAGGCATGATTTCGATGCCTTGCCGCTGAGCCCGGATGTGGATGTCCGCTGCGCGCAATTTTCCGAAATTGCCGCGCTTTCGCAGATGGCGCAACGGCTGGTGCCGGGCGTGCGGATCGGGACAGCCGAGCTTGCGCATTACTTCACGTTCGATCCCCAGAGCATCCTGACGTTCCGCCGGAAGGGCGATCTCGTCGGCGGCATGGCTTTCCTGTTTCTCAATGACCGCGGGCACGATGCGCTGCTGCTCGACGAGATCTGCCTCACCGCGCCCGAGACGCGCTATCTCGCTTCCGCGAACGAAGAGGTCGCTGCCATCTACATCTGGGCGATCGCGGCGACGGGACGCGGTATCGCCGGTCTCGGCAAGGTTGCAGCACATCTGCGACAGCTAAGGTTTCGCAGCGCCGATTGCTATGCGCAGCCGTCAACGGTGGCCGGACGCGCTATCATGAAGGCGACCGGCTTTGCGCCGGTCCCGAGCTTCCAGCCCGACCTCTGGTGCTACGAGCGGCCCTGGCATCGGCAGCCGATGCGGATGCCAGGCGCGATCATCCACGCAAGGAGTTTTGCAGATGCACGGTACTAGGATTCCTGTCGCCAAGCCCTGTTCCCGCGCCATCACCATCCGCCTTGCGCGCGATCCAAGCGATCTCATGCTGGTCACCGCCATTCGCTCGGCGGTCTACCTCGCCGAGCAGGATTGTCCGTTCGAGGAGGAGTTCGACGGCAACGACATGGTCGCGGCCCATTTCATCGGCTTCGTCGGCAACGAGCCCGCAGGCTGCCTGCGGGTGCGCTTCTTCGGCGATTTCGCCAAGGTGGAGCGGCTCGCGGTGCGCCACCAATACCGGCGCTCGCGCGTCTCGTTCAAGCTGGTGCAAGCCAGCGTCGACTATGTGAAGCGCAAGGGCTTTCGCAAGATCTACGGCCAGGCACAGGACAGGCTGGTCGATTTCTGGGCCCATTTCGGCGCCAAGCCGCTCGGCCACAATCGCAAGGTCACGTTCTCGGATTTTTCCTACACGGAAATGCTGCTGGAAATCGAGCCGGGCCCGGACGCGATCACGCTGGACAGCGATCCCTATGTGATCATCCGACCCGAAGGCGATTGGGACCGGCCGGGCGTGCTCGACGCTTCGGCGGGGCGGGCGGTGACCTCACCGCTGCGGGACCTCGCGCTCGCCGACCGTTGAAATTGGTGCAGCTCTGCGCAAGACAATGCTGGCTTCCATCCACGATGATCCGCCGATCCTGGTCTGCGCGGATCTCCAGGTCGAATATCTGACCCCTGGGCGCCGCCACGTCGTCCTCGACGGCGACGCCGTCACTGCGCGCTGCCTGGAACTCCTGACCTTGTGGCGGGGCAATCTCTGGCCGGTGATGCATCTGAAGCGGATCGCGCAGGCGGCGTGGTTCAATCCGGCATCAAGGCTGACCGATTGGATCGCGGAGACCAAGCCGCGGCCGGGAGAGATGACGTTCGACCATCCGCTGCCGTCGGCCTACAGCTCGTCGCGGTTTGTGGACTACATGTCCAATATCCGCACTGTGCGCTGCATTCTGATCGGTTTTTCCCTGGACGAGACCATCCTGGCCACCGCTGCCGAAGGGTTTCACCGCAGCCATCGCTACCAAATCGTCGCTGACGCCGTGGCTTGCCGGCAGCCGGGTACGGGCGATGCCGCGGCCTACAAGCATGCGGTAGTGAATGTCATCGGGAATTTTGCTACAATCCAGTCCAGCGCCGAACTGATCAGAACCAGCGGCGCCGTTGCGGTGTAGGCGGCCGCGACCGGCGGATGGGGTGAGAGATTGTCACGGGGAGACGAGCTCAAGGAGCTGGCGAGCGATCTGTCGCGTGCGGCCGAGAGGGCGCGCGGGCTTGGTTTGCCGACGACGGTCTATCTGCTGTCGATGGCGCTGGTGGAGGTGAGGGAAGCCGCTGCCGGCACTGACGACGGGCATGACGACGACGCGGCATGAGAGCTGCTCCACGTGTTGCTTCGCCATGAGCGGATTTGTCACGTGCGGCAATGTCACGTGCAGCTTTTTCGCGTGCATCTTTGTGCATCGCTGCTGAGCGCTTGCTGCCGACGAATTGGCGTTGCAAGTTCTGCGCTGTCGCAATAGCCAAGGTACTTGATCATCGAGTGATGACGCCGGCTATGCCTGCGACGTGACGCTTTCAAGGATCTCCGCAAATGTCCATGCTGCCCAATTCGCAAGAGGCCCGGGATGTAGCCTATCAGCTCCATCCCTACACCAACGCGCGCACCCATCAGCAGGCAGGTCCCCTGGTGATCGAGCGCGGAGAGGGTCCTTACGTCTTCGATGCATCGGGCAAGCGCTATTTCGAGGCGATGGCCGGCCTGTGGAGCGTTGGGCTGGGCTTCAACGAGAAGCGGCTTGTCGAGGCCGCGCACAAGCAGATGCAGGCGCTGCCGTTTTATCACACGTTCTCCGCCAAATCGCACGGGCCCTCGATCGACCTTGCCGAGAAGCTGGTCGCGCTCGCGCCTGTGCCGATGAGCAAGGTGTTCTTCACCAATTCCGGCTCGGAAGCCAACGACACCGTCCTCAAGCTGATCGCCTATCGCTCCAACGCGCTCGGCCAGCCCCAGCGCAAGAAGGTGATCAGCCGGATGCGCGCCTATCACGGCGTCACCATTGCCTCGGCGAGCCTCACCGGCCTGCCGAACAACCACCGCTCGTTCGACCTGCCGCTGCCGAACATCCTGCACACGGGCTCGCCGCATTTCTACAAGGACGGCGCGCCCGGCGAGAGCGAGGAAGCGTTTGCGACGCGCCGGGCCGAGGAGCTCGACGCGCTGATCCAGAAGGAAGGGCCAGATACGATCGCGGCGTTCTTCGGCGAGCCGGTGATGGGCGCGGGCGGCGTCATCGTGCCGCCGGCGACCTATTGGGACAAGATCCAGGCGGTCCTGAACAAGTACGACATCCTGCTGGTCGCCGACGAGGTGATCTGCGGCTTCGGCCGCACCGGCAAGATGTTCGGCTGCGAGACCTACGGCATCAAGCCTGACGTGCTCGTGGTCTCCAAGCAGATCACCTCGAGCTATTTCCCGTTCTCGGCGATCATCATGAACGACCGCATGTTCGAGCCGATCGCGGACGAGAGCAACAAGATCGGCGTGCTCGGCCACGGCTTCACGGCGGGCGGTCATCCCGTCGGATCGGCGGTTGCGCTGGAAAACCTCAGGATCATCGAGGAGCGCGGCCTGGTCGCGCATGCCGCCGAGCTCGGCGCTTACATGCAGGGCAGACTGCGCGAGCTCACCAGCCATCCGCTGGTAGGCGAGGTTCGCGGCGTCGGCATGATCGCGGCGATCGAGCTCGTGCTCGACAAGGGACGCAAGACCGCAGCGGCGACGCCGGGCGCCGTCGGCGGCATCGCCAGCCGCATGCTCCAGGAGCGCGGCGTGATCTCGCGCAACATGCTGGACGCCATCGCCATCTGCCCGCCGCTGATCGTCACTAAGGCGCAGATCGACGACCTCGTCGCCGCCATTTCGGGCGTGCTGAATGACATGAAGGCGGAAGTGGCCAAGCTGACGCCGGCGTAATGGAGGGATCGGCGTGGCCGGAGCAGCCGGCCACACCCTCAGGTGTCGTCCTGGCGAAAGCCAGGACGACATTGGGGCCTACGCCCGCTGCACGCCAATCACGCGGCCCTTCTCGATCGCCAGCGCCAGCTCGCCGCGCTTGAGCTTCAAGGCGGCATCGCCGAACAGCTCGCGGCGCCAGCCGCGCAAGGCGGGGACGTCGGCTTCGTCGTCGGCCGCGATCTCTTCGAGATCGTCGACGGTGGCGATCACCTTGCTCGCCACCGCATGCCGCTCCGCGGTCATGCGCAGCAGCACCTTCAACAGCTCGACGATCGCCGCGCCATTGTTGTTGTTGCGCGGCTTCTCCAGCTTCGGCAGCGTCGAAAAATCCCGCGCCAGCCCGCGCTCGACCGCGGCGACGATGTCCGCGCCCCATTTGGACTTCTCGAAGCCCTTCGGCACCGAGCGCAGATGGGCGAGCTTTTCCAGCGTGTTCGGCGCGTGGGTCGCGATATCGCTGATGGCCTCGTCGCGCAGCACGCGGCCGCGCGGCACGTCGCGGCTCTGCGCCTCCTGCTCGCGCCAGGCGGCGACCTCCATCAGGACCGCGAGATCCTTCGGCTTGCGCACCCGCGTCTTGAGCCGCTCCCAGGCGCGCTCGGGGTGGAAATCGTAGGTCCGGGGGGAGGTCAGGACCTCCATCTCGATGGAGACCCATTCGCTGCGCCGGCGCTTCTTGAGGTCGGCATCGAGCGCTGCGAATACGTCGCGCAGATGCGTGACGTCGGACACGGCGTAGTGCATCTGCTCCTTGGTCAGCGGCCGGCGCGACCAGTCGGTAAAGCGGTGGGTCTTGTCGGGGCGGTGGCCGGTGACTTTCTCGACCAGCGCGTCGTAGGCGATGCTGTCGCCGTACCCCAGCACCATCGCGGCAACCTGGGTGTCGAACACCGGATGCGGGATGATGTTGGCCTGATGCCAGATGATCTCGATGTCCTGACGGGCGGCGTGGAAGACCTTCAGCACGGCCTCGTTGGCCATCAGCTCGAAGAACGGCTTGAGGTCGATCCCCTCGGCCAGGGTATCGACGACGACGGCTTCCTCGGCGCTGGCCATCTGCACCACGCATAGCAGCGGGTAGTAGGTGGTCTCGCGCAGGAACTCGGTATCGACGGTAATGACGGGGTGCTTGGCCAGCCGGCTGCAGGCAGCCGCGAGGTCAGCGGTGGTGGTAATCAAATCCATGAACGGCCCATGACACTTGATATCAGCCGTTCTGCCGAAAGTGCTGTGATGTCAAGGGGCTCGATGCGAATTCGAGCCTTGCTTTGGGCCGGAATCGCTTCTTCCGGCAAAAATCCTATTCGTAGCGGACCCGGTGCGAGGATTTGCGGGCGCAGGGCAACGCCACCACGACCACGCACATGGCGACCAATGCCAATCCCAGGAACTCGAAAACCAACAAATCCACGGCAAAATCCCCCGACAGACCCGTTAGACTTGTCGGGGGTGCGTTGAGGGTCTGTTAATTGCAATGGTTACCGGCGGCGCGGGCGGCGGAATGGTGGACGAGGGGTTAATGAAGCGATGCTGCGGGGGGACTAGGCCCGGCGAGGGCTGGGCCGGCGCGCGGACCCATTGAACTTTCCCGGATTTGAACCGGGCCATTTGCTGAAGCCGCGCTCGTCAGCCTTGGGACGCACGACATAATCAATCACCCGCTTGCCGTCATCAGCTTTGGCAAGGCTGCGGCAAGGGTGTCCACGGCGGCGCGGACCTTGGGGGGCAGTCGGGGTGAACGGGGCCACAGTGCGTGGCAGTCATAGAGGAATTCAGACTGGCCCCGGAGGAGACCGACCAGCGCGCCGGAGTTGAGGCGCTCGCGAACCAGCCAATAGGGTAGCCAGGCGAGCCCCATGCCTTGCGCCGCGGCATCGGCGATGGCCTCCAGATCGTCGAGCCTCAGCCTGCCGGTTGGCATGATCTCGCGCGGAGGCTGGTCTGCTTGCGGAAACAGCCACGGCCGAACGCGCCCGCGGCGGCGATAGATGATCGCCTGATGCGCGGAGAGATCGTCAATCGATTTCGGCTTGCCGTTGGTGCGCAAATACGTGCGAGCGCCGCACACCACCATGCGCTGGCTTGCGATGCGCCGCGCGATCAGGCCGGATTGATCATCGAGATCGCCGGTCCGGATCGCAAGATCGTAGCCGGCCTCGATGATGTCAGCGATCGGGTCGCCGAAGGAGAGGTCGAGCTCGAGATGCGGATACTTTCGCGCGAGCTTCATCAACAGCGGGGCGATGCAGTGCCGTCCGAGCAAGGAAGGCATGGTCACGCGCAGCTTTCCATGCGGCTCGGAACGCTCGTCGGCAACGACGGCGTCGGCGGCTTCGGCCTCGCTGAGCACCGCGCGGCAGCGCTCGTAATAGGCCTGGCCAGCCTCGGTCGGGCTCTGTCGTCGTGTGGTGCGGTTGAGGAGGCGGACGCCGAGGCGCTCTTCGAGGAAGCGCACATGCTTGCCGACCATCGGCCCCGACATCTCCAGGGCGTCGGCCGCAGCCGCGAACGAGCCGAGGTCGACAGCCCGGACGAACACGGCCATGCTGGTCAAGCGGTCCATGATTGAAAACTCCTGGTTTCGACTGTTCGCATATTTTGCCGATTTATCCACTTCCTTGGGATCGGCATAGCTCCATTCAGTTCAATTGTTTTGGAGTGTATCCATGGCCCGCGTCGTTCGCTTTCACCGCCATGGCGGTCCCAAAGTGCTGGGTATCGAGACCGTCAACGTTCCGCTGCCGGCGAAGGGTGAGGTTCAGATTCGGATCAGGGCGCTCGGCCTCAACCGTGCGGAAGCCCTGTTGCGGTCGGGGTCCTATATCGAGACCGCCCAATTTCCGTCCGGTCTTGGTCTCGAGGCGGCGGGTCTTGTCGAGGCTGTCGGCAAAGGCGTGGCCGGCTTTGCGCCGGGCGATGCCGTCAGTATCGTGCCGCCCACATCCATGGTGCGATGGCCGGCTTATGCGGAGCTCGCAACTTTTCCGGCCGAACTCGTCGTAAAGCATCCACCCGATCTAAGCTTCGAGACAGCGGCAGCGCTATGGATGCAGTATCTGACGGCCTACGGCGCGCTGGTTGACATCGCCGGACTCTTGCGAGGGGACGTGGTCGCCATCACGGCGGCATCGAGCAGTGTCGGGCTTGCCGCAATCCAGATCGCGAACCGGATCGGGGCTGTCCCGGTCGCCCTGAGCCGGACATCGGCCAAGCGGCGGGCCTTGCTCGATGCCGGTGCCGCCTACGTCGTGGCCTCAGACGAGGAGGATATCGCAGCGCGGCTGGCGGAGATCGCCGGTTCAAACGGCGTCCGTGTGGTGCTTGATGCCGTCGGCGGTCCGGCGTTCGAGCCGCTGACTGCGGCGATGGCGCCGCGCGGCATCCTGATCGAATATGGCGGGCTGAGCCCTGAGCCGACGCCGTTCCCACTCTTCAACGTGTTGACCAAGAGCCTGGTCCTGCGCGGCTACCTCGTGCACGAGATCGTCCGCGATCCTATGCGACTTGGGCGGGCCAAGGCTTTCATCCTCGATGGGGTGGCGGACGACACGTTGAAGCCGATCATCGCGCGAACGTTCAAGTTCGAGGATATTGTCGAGGCGCATCGCTTCCTTGAGTCGAACACGCAGTTCGGCAAGATTGTCGTGACGGTCTGAACCGGCCCGTCCAAACGAATTCGGCGCCCCACATGGCGGAGCGCCGAAATACGTTTGCCGTTTGAAGTGGCCTTACGGCAGCTTCAGCGACGTTTCTGCATTGTACGGCTTCAGCGTCTCGTCGGCGGCCTTCTGGGCGGCGGCGAGGGCTTCCTTCGGCTGCTTCTTGCCGTTGAGGACCAGCATCACCTCGTCCTCGAGATTCTTGCGCACCGGCACGGTCTTGTAGGTCGCGAACCAGGGCTTTGCGACGTCGAGCTGCTCGACGGCGGTCTTGGCGTCCGGGTTCTTGTTGAGGAAGTCCACCATCTCAGGCGTCTTGTAGGCGGCCATGTTAGGCGCGAAATAGCCGGTGGCGCGGCTCCACCAGCCGCTCTTCTCGGGCGAGGTCATCCACTTGATCAGCGTCCAGGCGGCCTTCTGCTTGTCGGCCTCGAGCCCGGCCGGAACGATCAGCGAGGCGCCGCCGATCGGCACGGCGTTGCGGACGTTGCGCGGGATGAAGGCGACCTTGTAGGCGAATTTGGCGTTGTCGCGCACATAAGTGAGCGAGCCCGTCGACAGCATCATCATCGCGGCATTGCCAGAGATGAAGGAGGTGCTGACGGCAGGGCCGGGTGTGGCGCCGGGCGCGTGGACCTTGTGCTTATAGACAAGGTCATTCCACCAGGTGAGCGCGCCCAGCATCGAGGGCGTATCGTAATAGACTTCGCCGCCGAACTCCTCGTTGTAGTAGCGCCCGCCATTGGACATGGTGAGCGTTTCCATCATCCAGCCGCAATAGTCGTAGGCGCAGGGGATCGCGATGCCCCATTGGGTCACCTTGTCGCCCTCGCGCTTGGTGAGCTTCTTGGCCCAGTCGGTGAGCTCGGCCCAGGTCTGCGGCGGCTTGCTCGGATCGAGGCCGGCTTCCTTGGCCTTGTCGGCGTTGATGTAGAGCAGCGGCGTCGAATTGTGGAACGGGACGCCGTAGACCGAGCGGTTGATCACCGCATTGCCCTGCAGCGCGGGGAAGAACTGGCCGAGGAACTGCTCTTTGGTGGTGCCGTCGGCCTTGATCAGGGCATCGAGATTGGTGAGCTCGTTCTCGATCTGCATGTCGAGCAGGAAGTTGGCCGACATGATCACGGCGGACGGCGGTTTGCCGGCCTTGATTGCGGCGCGCGTCTTGATCAGCGTGTCGTCATAGGAGCCGGTGTAGACCGCGGTCGCCTTGACGTCCGGATGGGTCTCGTTGAACTCCTTGATCAAGGTGCCCATGTCGCGGGCGAGCTTGCCGTCGACGGGGACGGGGAAGAACAGATCGATCTCGGTCGGGCCTTCGCCGGCGAGAGCCGGAAAAGCGAGGGCGCCTGCCATGGTACCTGCGATGGCGAGGCCCAGCATGAGCCTGCGGGAGAACAGCATCGAAGAATCTCCTATTTGATGCCTGAGGTGACGAAAGAGCTGATGAAGCGCTTCTGGAAGATCAGGAAGGTGACGAGCAGCGGCGCGATCACCATCAGCGTGCCGGCGGCGATGGTGCCCCAGGCCTGCGTGCCTTCGGCGGTCTTGGTGAAGACCGAGAGCCCGACCGTGAGCGGCCGCTTGTCCGGCGAGTTGATCACCATCAGCGGCCACAGGAAGTCGTTCCAGTGGCTGGTGACGGAGATGATGGCGAAGGCCGAGAAGCTCGGCATCGATAGCGGCACGTAGATGTGACGGATGCGCTGGAACAGGCTGGCGCCATCGATCAGGGCTGCGTCTTCCAGCTCGGTCGGAATGGCTTCGAACGCCTGGCGCATCAGGAAGGTGCCGAAGGCGGAGGCGAAGAACGGCATCATCACGCCGGTGAGCGTGTCGTAGAGGCCGAGTTGCGCCACCAGCGACAGGTTCGGTACGATCAGCAGCACCGGCACCAGCATCAGCTGCATCAGGAACAGATAGAAGATCAGCGTCTTGCCGACGAAGGCGAGGCGCGCAAAGGCAAAGCCCGCCAGCGTGATCGTGGCGAACTGCACCAGCAAAATGCCGGCGCAGATGATCGTGGTGTTGAGCGTGTAGCGCGGGAAATCGCCGATCTCCCAGGCATCCCTGACATTGTCGAGCGTCGGCTTCAGGCTCGGCATCAGCTCGGCCATGGCATTGATGCCGTCGGAGGCCGGGCGCAGCGTCGCCGCGACCATCCACAGGAACGGGATGAGCCAGACGATCGCGAGCAGCACGGTCAGCAGGAAGCCGAGCTTGGGCGTGATCTCGCCCCTTGTGGCGAGCGGAGCGTCCCTGAACAGGCGGTCGATCAGCTTCATGGCCCGCCCTCGCGATTCGCCATGGTGCGGAAGGAGAGCGCGGTGAGGCCCATCAGCGCGGCGAGCGTCAGCAGCGTCGCGGCTGAGGCCTTGCCGACGTCGTAATGCTCGACCGCCTGCTGATAGATGTAGAACAACACGAGATTGGTCGCGTTCGACGGTCCGCCCTGGGTCATGACGAAGACGTGGTCGACCTGTGTCACCGCGTTGAGCGTGGCGATCACGATGACGAACAGGAAAGTGGGCTTGAGCTCGGGCAGGATGATGTGGCGCAGGCGCATGTAAGGCCCGGCGCCGTCGAGATGTGCGGCCTCCATAACGTCTTCGGGCACGGCTTGAAGGCCGGCGAGGAAGAACAGCATGTAATAGCCCGCGTTCTTCCAGATCGTGATAACCATGATCGCGTAAAGCGCGATGTCGGGGTCGCCCAGCCAGTTCGGCAGCACCGGAAGCAGGCGGCCGATATAGTAGTCGAGCAGGCCGACATTGGGCAGGAAGATGAACATGAACAGCGCCGAGGCCGCGACCATCGGGATCAGCACCGGCAGGAACAGCGCGGCGCGCAGCGCGCTGCTCACGGCGTTGGTGCGCGATAGCGCCAGCGCGAACAAGAGTGCAAGCCCGATGCTTGGGACTGCGGTGCCGACCGCATAGATGAGGTTGTTGACGACGGCGCCGGAGAAGGCGGGATCGGCCAGCACCGCTGCGATGTTGTCAAGGCCGACGAAGCGGACCGGCGCCTTTGGCGTGGCGCGCTGGTAGAGCGCATCGATAAGCACGCGGCCCATCGCGCCATAGGTGAACAGCGCGAGAAAGATCAGCGAGGGCAGCAACAGGAGATAGGCGGGCAGTGAAGCTTTGAAGCGCGTGCCGAGGCGCTTCAGGACGTCAAGGCGCGGCGCCGCCGAGGTCGCGACCGGAAGAGCCGCGGGTTCGGCGAGGCTCATCTCACCGCGCCGGGAAATTGAGCGCATAGTCGCGGCCGTCCGTTCCCGCCGGTGGCTCAAAGGGGAAGCGCAGACTGGTGTCGAGGAAGTCGTGGCTGTGCACGACGAGGTTCTCGTCGTCGATCAGCACGACGCCATAGGCGGGGGGCTCGTGGCTGGCCAGATGCGGCGCGCCAGCGTCGAGCTCGAACCAGACCTGGTGGTTGGTGCCGCGCAGGGTGGAGAACGGGATCTTGCCGTAGCTGCCGAAGATCGGCCGGTGCACATGGCCGAAGAAGAGGTGACGGATGCGCGCGCGATAGGGCGCGATCACCTCGGCGAACTCCGCGCTCTGTTTCAGCCCGATCTCGTCCATCGCATGGACGCCGATCGGGAAGGGCGGGTGATGCATGAACACGACGAACTGCTGGCCGGCAGGCGCAGCCGCGAGCGACTTCGCCAGCCAGTCGAAGCGCTTGGCGCACATCTCGCCGGCGTGGCTGTTCTCGTCCAGCGTGTCGAGGAAGACGAACAGGCCATGCTCGGTGGTGCGCGTGCCCTGCACGAAGCCGTTTGAATCGCGCGGCGCGGCCTTCAGCGCGTCGAGGCAGGTGACGCGGCGGTCGTGATTGCCGACCATGGCGATGTACGGGATCTTTAGCGCCGACATCGCGTCTGCGAAATTGGCGTAAGACTCCGGCTCGCCCCAATGGGTGAGGTCGCCGGTCACGACCGCGAAGGCGGCGTCGGACTGGTGCGTGTTGATGTCGGCGATCGCAGCATCCAACCGGGCGCGCGGATCGAGGCCATAGAGCGTCAAGCCGGGATTCGCCAGATGCGTGTCGGTGATGTGGATGAACTTGAAGGGCATGGCGCGCTTTGTCGGGACGGTTGAAGGATGGGCGCCTCCGGCAGGACGACCCTGACAGGCGGTTAGAGCGCGTGTGTTTCAGTTTGATGACAGGGGGCGCCGCGTCCACAGTGCTCGCTTCGTAGGGTGGATTAGCCGAAGGGGTAATTCAACGTTCCGGCTTACCTTGAGTTGCGGTGCTGCGCGGAGCAGAGCTAATCTAAGCGCGCAAACTCGGTTCTTGTCCCGCGGATCGAGCTAACGATCGATCGCGCGCAGGCGCTTGATCTCGGCGATCAATCTCGGAATGTCCTGTCGCGCGTTGGCGATGAATTCCTGATCGGCGAGCGTCGCGCCAGTGAGGTAGATGTCTTCGCCTCCGGTCTGGACGAAGTCCGATCCGCTTAGTTTATCGCGCTTCTCGATGAACGATTTCCAAGGACCCGCGGTCGCCTGCTCGCAGCGCGCCTTGATCGCCTCGATCTCGTCATCTGTCAGGGCCGAGAGCTGCGTCATCTTGCAATCCAGAACAGGTCTACGTCCCGCAGAACGTCCGCAACACCCGCTGGTCCGGCAGCGGAGGATCGGCATAGGCGGCGTAATGCGGCTGGTCCTCGAACGGTTCTGCCAGCACCTTCACCAATTCCTCGAACGGCGCGTAATTGTCGTCGTTGACGGCGGCCTGGATCACGGCCTCGACGCGGTGGTTGCGCGGGATGAACATGGGATTGACAGCGTGCATGGCGACCTGTCGCTCGGTCGCGCCCTGCGGCTCCAGCGCGATGCGGGCGCGCCAGCGGCCGGCCCACTCGTCGAAGGTTGCGGGCTCCATGAACTGCGCACGCGCATCCGCGCTGTCATCAACGGCGGCATCGCCGAGCTTGCGGAAGGTGAGGGTGAAGTCGGCCTGGTTCTTGGCCATGGCGTCGAGCAGGTCCTGGATCAGCGCGTCGTCGCCGTCGCGCTCCGTGAACAGGCCGACCTTCCTGCGCAGGCCCGCCTGATAAGCGGCGCTGAACTGGTCGGAGAAGGCGCCGAGGATGTCCTGGGCTTCGGCGACCGCCTTCTCCTGCTCGTCGGAGAACAGCGGCAGCAGGCATTCGGCGAGGCGCGTCAGATTCCACAGCGCGATGCGCGGCTGGTTGGCGTAGGCGTAGCGGCCCATCTCGTCGATCGAGGAAAACACCTGCGAAGGGTTGTAGGCGTCCATGAAGGCGCAGGGGCCGTAATCGATGGTCTCGCCCGAAATCGAAGAGTTGTCGGTATTCATGACGCCGTGGATGAAGCCGACCAGCAGCCAGCGCGCGACGAGATCGGCCTGGCGCGCGACGACGCCGGCGAGCAGCGCGTGATAGGGTCGCTCGGCGCCGACCAGTTCGGGATAGTGCCTGGCGATGACGTGGTCGGCGAGCCGGCGGATCGCCTCGGTGTCACGGCGCACGGCGAAGAA
Organism: Bradyrhizobium shewense; assembly: GCF_900094605.1. Lineage (GTDB taxonomy): Bacteria > Pseudomonadota > Alphaproteobacteria > Rhizobiales > Xanthobacteraceae > Bradyrhizobium > Bradyrhizobium shewense. Next base: position 540,443 of record NZ_FMAI01000002.1, read on the forward strand.
CTGGAAGGTGCCGACGCGGATATGGCTGGAAGCAACACGCGTCAGCACCGCGCCGGGCAGCGCGGTCTCGCGGATGACGTGCTCGCCGGTAACGACGGCGGCAAGCGAGCGCGTGGTCGGGATGCCCAGCGCATGCATGGCTTCACTGACGATGTATTCGCGCAAGACCGGCCCGAGCGCCGCGCGGCCATCGCCGCGGCGGGAGAACGGGGTGGGGCCCGAGCCCTTGAGCTGGATGTCGCGGCGGATGCCGTCGCTGTCGATGACCTCGCCGAGCAGAATCGCGCGGCCGTCGCCGAGCTGCGGGACGAACTGCCCGAACTGGTGGCCGGCATAGGCCATGGCGATGGGATCGGCGCCGGCGGGAACCGTCTTCCCCGCCAGGATCGCCGCGCCCTCAGGGGTCTCCAGCAAGTCGGGATCGAGCCCGAGCTGGACCGCCAGCGGCCGGTTCAGCTTGATCAGCCGGGGGGCGGCGACAGGGGTTGGCGCAACGCGGGCAAAGAAGCTGTCCGGCAGCGCCGAATAGGAGTTCTGGAAGGGGAAATGCACGGTCATGCCCTCAAGATAGGGCTGGAACGGCTGATGGCAAAGGGATGGGCCCGGATTGGGCAAAAATGGGCGCTTCTGGCTCAAAACAGGCCGTTCCCTTGGTTGCCGCCTTGGGCCTCGTCGGGTAAACCCTGCCGCAATCTCGGACCGGCCGTGACAGGCGGTCCGATTCGCTTCCTCCGACATCATTTTTGGGACGACCATGCATCGCTACCGGTCACATACATGCGGCGCGCTCCGCGAGAGCAACATCGGCGAGACGGTCCGCCTGTCAGGCTGGGTCCATCGCGTCCGCGACCATGGCGGCGTGCTGTTCATCGACCTGCGCGACCATTACGGCCTGACCCAGTGCGTGGTCGACCCGGACTCGCCGGCGTTCTCGCTGGCCGAGAAGCTGCGCTCGGAATTCGTGGTGCGGATGGACGGCAAGGCCCGCCGCCGCCCCGAGGGCACCGACAATGACGATCTGCCGACCGGCAGGATCGAGATCTACGTCACCGAGATCGAGGTGCTGGGTCCGGCCGGCGATCTGCCGCTGCCGGTGTTCGGCGACCAGGAATATCCTGAAGACATCCGCCTGAAGTACCGCTTCCTCGACCTGCGCCGCGAAAAGCTGCACCAGAACATCATGACGCGCGTCGAGATCATCAAGTCGATGCGCAGGCGCATGGAGGGGCAGGGCTTCTTCGAGTTCAACACCCCGATCCTGACCGCGTCCTCGCCGGAAGGCGCGCGCGACTTCCTGGTGCCCTCGCGCATCCATCCCGGCAAGTTCTACGCGTTGCCGCAGGCGCCGCAGCAGTACAAGCAGCTGCTGATGATGTCGGGCTTCGACCGCTACTTCCAGATCGCGCCCTGCTTCCGCGACGAGGACCCGCGCGCCGACCGCCTGCCGGGCGAGTTCTACCAGCTCGACGTCGAGATGAGTTTTGTGACTCAGGAAGACGTGTTCGCGGCGATGGAGCCGGTCATCACGGGCGTGTTCGAGGAGTTCGCGAGAGGAAAGCCAGTCACGAAGGGCTGGCGCCGGATTCCGTTCGCCGAGGCGTTGCGCAAGTATGGCAGCGACAAGCCGGATCTGCGCAACCCGATCGAGATGCAGGACGTCTCCGAGCACTTCCGCGGCTCCGGCTTCAAGGTCTTTGCGCGCATGCTCGAGGATCCCAAGAACCAGGTCTGGGCGATCCCGGCACCGGGCGGCGGCTCGCGCGCCTTCTGCGACCGCATGAATTCGTGGGCGCAAGGCGAGGGCCAGCCCGGCCTCGGCTACATCATGTGGCGCGAGGGCGGCGAGGGTGCAGGTCCCCTTGCGAACAACATCGGGCCGGAGCGCACCACCGCGATCCGTGCGCAGATCGGCGTGAAGGAAGGCGATGCCGCCTTCTTCGTCGCCGGCGACCCCGACAAGTTCTGGAAGTTCTCAGGATTGGCCCGCAACAAGGTCGGCGAGGAATTGAACCTCACCGACAAGGAGCGGTTCGAGCTCGCCTGGATCGTCGACTTCCCGATGTACGAGTACAATGAGGACGACAAGAAGGTCGATTTCTCGCACAACCCATTCTCGATGCCGCAGGGCGGCCTGGACGCGCTGAAGGGTCAAGATCCGCTGACCATCAAGGCGTTTCAGTACGACATCACCTGCAACGGCTACGAGATCGCTTCGGGCGGCATCCGCAACCACGTGCCGGAAGCGATGGTGAAGGCGTTCGAGATCGCGGGCTATGGCGAGCAGGAAGTGGTCGACCGCTTCGGCGGCATGTACCGCGCCTTCCAGTACGGCGCGCCGCCGCATGGCGGCATGGCCGCCGGTGTCGACCGCATCGTGATGCTGCTTTGCGGCACGAACAATCTGCGCGAGATCTCGCTGTTCCCGATGAACCAGCAGGCGATGGATTTGCTGATGGGCGCGCCGTCGGATGCGACCACAAAACAGCTTCGCGAGCTGCATGTGCGGGTGAATCTGCCGCAGAAGTGAGTGGTGCATGCCCCGGACGCAGCGCAGCACGGTAGTGATGCGCTGCTGAGCCGGGGCCCACATTTCGGCGAACAGCAGGCTTTCTCGGTCCCGGCTCTGCGCCGCGTCACTGCGTGCCGCAGCGCGTCCGGGACACGAGAGCTACAACCCCGTCGACGCCTCGATCCTGAACTGCGCCAGCGCGATGATCGGTTCGTTCTCGAGGACGTCCATTAGCTGAAGCACCGGCAGCTTGCCGAACGGCGTCAGCTTGATGCTCAGCGTTTGCCCGGAGGTCTCGACGAAGCCGGCGAGTGCATCGACCGCGACTCTGGCATCGAGATTGGAGGCCGCGATCCTCTCACCCTGCGCCCGGATCATCGCAACGAGGGCGCTGCGCGCGGCATCACGGCTGACATTCTGCACGCGCGCGAACTGGGCCACGACAAGGTCGACACCGCCGCGATCGCGCAAGGACAGCTCGATTGCGCCGGTCTCGACCTGCGCCAACTGGCCCATAGCCTCTAGCGGGTCCGTCGTGGTGAAGAGGTCGCGCGGCACCTTGGCGAGCGCCACGCTTACCTGCGCTTTGGCGAGGTTGCCGAGATCGAGCGTGGCCGGCGCCAGCGCGAATGCGCCTGACGCTTCCGTCCAGGCCGCGCCGAGATCGAGGTCGATTGCGAGCTTATCCACGCCTGCCACGATCAGCGGCTGCAGGACCGGATTGGCGGGATCGGTCGGCGTGACCATCTTCACGACCAGACTGGCCTTGCTCGGGATCGATCCCACCAGCTGGCCCCAGTTCAGGCTGATCGTGTCGACGGTGATGGGCTGCCGTGCGTTCTTATGCGGCGCAACCACGCCCTTGACCTCGGCGCCTTCGAGCACCCGGAACAGGCCCAGCATCTGATCGGGCGAGGGCGGTTGCCCGGGATTGGTGAGACCCGAGGCCCAGCTCATCAGGTTGGGCATGCTGAAGGATTTGAGCGCGAAGCGCTCCATCTTGAATTGACCCTGCGGCGAGGGTGCATCGACGCCCTCGATCGCGAATTCGCCCTGCCGGTAGCGGATCGCGTTGATCTTCCCTGTTCCCTGCGGTGTGCCAATCGAGGTCTTGCCGATCTCGGCCTTGCCGATACGAATGCCGTCGTAGAATCCGGCGACCTTCTCCATCAGCTCGCGCATTTGCGTCGGCGTTGGCGGGGCCGACTTATCCTGCGGCAGCATGGCAAACATCTCGAACAAATGGAGCTTCGACGGCTGCACGTCGATGTCGTCCATGGCGAAGCCGTCGATATCCATACGCAGGCCCAGCGCGGACTTTAGCGCATAAGGGCCGCTCGAGATTTGCCGGTAGACCCGACGGTAGCTGTCGTCACCGCTCGTCTGCGGATCGAGTGCGGCGAGGATCGGGGTCGAGTCGAAATCATTGACGATGATGCCGGAGATCTCTCCCGTCAGCTTGTCCGCCTTGCCCGGTTGCGTAACGTTGATCGTGAAGGTGGCGCGGTCCGTCTTCATTGCATCCACTTTGCCGCGGCCGAGGTTTTGGAGCGCGAGGCCGGAATAGACTGCTTCACCGCTGCCGCTGCTGCTGCCCGCGTCGAAACTGATGTTGATGGACGGGATCATCACGGACGTTGCTGTCACGCTCGCAAACTGGTCGAGCACGAGCCGGTACACGTCGCCCAAGGAGCTCGATGCCGGCACGTTTTGAACGCGGAGGGGACCCGCATAGTCGCGCAGCGTCACCTGCGGGATCTTGTAGGCCACTTTCAGCTTGCCGGGGCCGACTTCATCCAACGCAATCTCGACACCCGAGATGTCGATGCCGTCAGCGGCAAAGCGCGTCTCGCCGATCTGGCGGACGCCCGAGCTCTTGAAGGCGCCGATCTTGATGTGCCCCTGCAACGGGTTGCCGGGATCGATTGCAATGTCCTCGATCGTCAGCGTCCGGCTCGACTGCTCGAAGGCGATCTTGCCGTGGCTGGCTTTGCTGCCGCCGGCGCGAAGCCGCTCGAACGCCGCCTCGACCTCGCTGGTCATCCGGTGCTGGACATAGAGATTGAAGCCGAACCATCCGCCCGCGCCGAGTACGGCTGCCACGATCAGGCCGATCAGGATTCGCTTCATTCCCAGCTCCAGTTGCTCGTTTTGCACCGCGCAACCTGCCATATTCGCGAAACGCCGCGCGGTCCAGGGAAAGCTATGGTTTTCAAATATTTGACCGCGCGCCCTGTTGATGGGCGCGCAATCGGATGTTGCCACCGGGGCGCCCGGCGTGCTTCATCCCGTTTCCATGACCCGGAAATTCGGTCCGCTTGGACAGCCGCTTTCGGATCGTGCATTTTTGAGGCCGGTAACGCGAGGCGAGACACCGCATGTCGTCCTATTCTGATGATCTCCACCAGGCGGCGCTCGCCTACCATCGTCTGCCGCGCCCTGGAAAGCTCGAGATCCAGGCAAGCAAGCCGCTTGCCAACCAGCGCGACCTCGCGCTGGCCTATTCGCCGGGCGTCGCCGCGGCCTGCACCGAGATCGCCAAGAACCCGGCGGAAGCCGCCACGCTGACCACCCGCGCCAATCTGGTCGCCGTGGTCTCCAACGGTACCGCCGTGCTCGGCCTTGGTAATATCGGCCCGCTGGCCTCCAAGCCGGTGATGGAGGGCAAGGCCGTCCTGTTCAAGAAATTCGCCGGCATCGACGTGTTCGACATCGAGATCGCCGCCGACACCATCGACCGCGTGGTGGAGACCGTCGCGGCGCTCGAGCCGACCTTCGGCGGCATCAATCTGGAAGACATCCGTGGGCCGGAGTGCTTCGAGATCGAGGCGCAGCTCAAGGAGCGCATGAAGATCCCGGTCTTCCATGACGACCAGCACGGGACCGCCATCATCGTCGCCGCCGCCATCACCAACGGCCTCAGGCTAAACGGCAAGAAGCTGTCCGAGGTCAAGATCGTGGCGTCGGGGGCAGGGGCCGCCGCGATCGCCACGCTGAACCTGCTGGTGTCGATGGGCGCGCAGCGCAAGAACATCTGGGTCTGCGACATCGACGGCCTCGTACATGAGGGCCGCAACACCACGATGGACCGCTGGAAGGCGGTCTATGCGCAAAAGACCGAGAAGCGCACGCTCGCCGATGTCATCGGCGGCGCCGACATCTTCATCGGTCTCTCGGCGCCCGGCGTGCTCAAGCCCGACATGGCCAAGGCCATGGCCGACAAGCCGCTGATCATGGCGCTCGCGAACCCGACCCCGGAGATCATGCCGGAGGAGGCGCGCAAGGTGCGTCCCGACGCCATGATCTGCACCGGCCGCTCCGACTATCCGAACCAGGTCAACAACGTCCTCTGCTTTCCTTTCATCTTCCGCGGCGCGCTCGATGTCGGCGCCAGCGCCATCAACGAGGAGATGAAGCACGCTGCCGTCGAGGCCATCGCGCAGCTCGCGCGTGAGGCGCCGTCGGACGCGGTCGCGCAAGGTTTTGATACCGGCGAGACGCAAGGGTTCGGCCCGGGCTCGCTGATCCCGAGCCCGTTCGACCCGCGCCTGATCCTGCGCATCGCGCCGGCGGTGGCGAAGGCGGCGATGGAGTCCGGCGTGGCGACGCGCCCCATCACCAATTTCGACGAATACACCGCGCTGCTCGAGCGCTTCGCCTTCCGTTCCGGCCTCGTCATGAAGCCGATGTTCGCCAAGGCCAAGACCCAGCCGGTGCGCGTGATCTACGCCGAAGGCGAGGACGAGCGCGTGCTGCGCGCCACGCAAGTGGTGCTGGAGGAGAATTTGGCGCGACCGATCCTGGTCGGCCGTCCTTCGGTCGTGGAGGCGCGCATCAAGCGCTTCGGCCTCTCGATCCGCGCCGGCAAGGATTTCGACCTCGTCAATCCCGAGGACGATCCGCGCTATCGTTCCTATGTGCAGTCCTATGTCGAGGTCGCCGGGCGACGCGGCGTGACGCCGGATGCGGCGCGCACGGTGGTGCGTACCAATAACACGGTGATCGCTGCGCTCGCGGTCACGCGCGGGGAGGCGGATGCCATGCTCTGCGGCGTCGAGGGCCGCTACATGAGCCATCTGCGCCATGTCCGCGAGATCGTCGGTTTTTGCCCGGGCATCAGCGACTACGCGGCGCTGGCACTCCTGATCACCAGCAAGGGCGCCTTCTTCATCGCCGACACGCAGGTTCGCCCCAATCCGAGCGCGGAGGAGCTCGCCGAGATCGCTTCGCTCGCCGCGGTCCACGTTCAGCGCTTCAATATCAAGCCGAAGATCGCCTTCGTCTCGCACTCGGATTTCGGCAGCTACGACACCGATTCCTCGCGCAAGATGCGCCGCGCGACCCAGCTGCTCAAGGAAAAGCATCCGGAGATCGAGGCCGACGGCGAGATGCAGGGTGATACTGCGCTCTCCGCTGCCGCGCGAAAAATGGTGTTGCCGCATTCCAATCTCGAGGGCGAGGCCAACATCCTGATCATGCCGACGCTGGACACCGCCAACGTCGCCTATCAGATGATCAAGTCGCTGGCGGACGCGCTCCCCGTCGGCCCGATCCTGGTCGGCCCGGCGCGCCCGGCGCATATCCTGACGCCGTCGGTGACGGCGCGCGGCATTCTCAACATGACGGCCGTCGCGGTCGTAGAAGCGCAGGAGCGCGCGGCCCGGCAGCCGACGTTGTTTACGTAAGCCTCTAGCGTCATCGGCGCTGCAAATCCCTTCTCCCCTTGTGGGAGAAGGTGGCGCGAAGCGCCGGATGAGGGGTTGTTTCCGCGCCTCGGGATCTCGCGAGTTTTCGCGCCGAGAGATACCCCTCATCCGTCTCGCCGCTTTGCGGCGAGCCACCTTCTCCCACAAGGGGAGAAGGGAAGAGACGGCCAACCTTGAATTACTTTCAGTTCTCCATTTCCCCGTTTGTAAAGCGGCGCGTGACTCTTCATAATCCTCACGCGTTCCGCGCTTTGAGCTTGCCAAGAGGCCGATCATGCCAGCGTTCGTGACTTTCGGGCGAATCCTGTTCGCCGTGCTGTTCATCTACACGGGCGCGACCAAGCTCTTTGCCATCCAGGCGACCGCCGACTTCATCGCCACCAAGGTGGTGGTCCCCGACCTCGTCGCGCCTTATGCCAAGCAGGTGGAGACGGCCACCGCCATGACCACGCCGCAGCTGCTGGCGATCGCGGTCGGCGCGCTCGAGATCATCGCCGGGCTGATGATCGCGCTGAATTTCGGCGCGCGGTTCTTCGCGATGCTGCTGATCATCTACGTCGCGGTCGCGACCGTGCTGTTCGACGATTTCTGGAACCAGGCGCCGCCCGACAACGCCAAGATGGTGGTCGACGCGCTGAAGAACCTTTCGATCATCGGCGCCTTGTTCATGATCATGGGATACGGCCGCACCACGCGTCCGGCCGAAGCGGCGTACGGGGACGTCTGAGGGCCTACGTTCGGCGCCAGGCTGTCACAGTCACCTCATGCGCCGCATCGAGTAAATACGGCGCGCTCGGCTGCATCCCGTGCGACGTCAGCACCTGCTGCGGGCTGCGCTGAGGTACGCCGACGAAACAGCCTTCGCCGCCGGGCAGGCGCACATGCGGGGCTTCCGACAGCCAGAACGTATCGTAGCGGCCCATGAACATCTCGAACACGGCTGGGCCGCCGATGACGGCGACCATGCCGGAGGCGACATCCGCAAAGGCGCAGGCCTCCTCGAAGCTCGCCTGTTCCGGATTCCACAGCGTCGCGTTCGGCATCTCCGGATCGACGGTGAGCGCCTTGATCTTGCGGGTCAGGATCAGCCGCTTGCGCTTCGGCGAATTCGGCTGCTGCTCATGCGAGTTGCGGCCGTGCACGATCAGCGCGGCGCGATCGAGCGCCTGCTCGAAGAACAGCTTGTCGCCGTCGAACTTCAGGCTGTCGGGCATGACGTGGCTCGCGTCGGCGAGCATGCCGTCCGCAGAGACGATGACGTAGCCTTCGATACGGAAAGACAATGGCCGTCTATTCGGAAACGGTCGTCACCACGGAATTGACCGGGCGCTGGCTCACCGTCGGCAGCTTGGCGTCCTTGAGCAGCTCCTGGTCGTATTCGGGCAGCGACGAGGCCGGGAATTTGGCGCGCATCGCCACCACCTTGTAGCCGCCGGCCTTCAGGCGCTTGAGCAGCTCGGGCAGGGCCTCCGCAGTGTGCTTCTGGAAGTCGTGCATCAGGATGATGCCCTTGCCCTTGGTGTCGAGCTTCTTCATCACGGTCTCGACCACCTTCTCGGGCTTGGAGGCCTTGAAGTCGAAAGAGTCGATATCGCAGGAGAAGATCGCAGTGTTGCGGTTGCCGAGATAGGTGACCATCTCCGGCGGATGCTGAAGCGCCGGGAAGCGGAAGAACGGCGAGGGCGAGATGCCGCCGAGCGCCCACTTCACCGCGGACAGGCCCTTCTCGATCTCTTCCTTGCGCTGCGCTTCCGTGAGCTTCTTGTTGTTGAGATTGGCGTGCGACCAGGTGTGGGTGCCAACGGTGTGGCCGGCGTTGTAGACCTGCTTCAGGATCTCCGGCTCATAGGTCGCGTGCTTGCCGATCGAGAAGAAGATGCCGGTGGTGCATTCGTCGGCGAGCGCCTTCAGCACAGCGGGCGTGTTCTTGGGCCAAGGGCCGTCGTCGAAGGTCAGCACCACCTCCTTGTCGCGCAGGAAGTCGAGCTCCTTGAAATGCTCGAAGCCGAAGCCCGGACCGCCCGTGGTGTCGATCTCGACGGTGCGGGCGACACCGAGCGCGCCCGGCGTGTTGCAGGCCGCGCGGGCCGGCTGCGGCGCCTGCTTGGGCGGAGGCGGATTGACGAAGCCTGCCGGCGCGGCGGCTGCCGCGGGAGCTGTCGGCGGAGCCGCAGCAGGCGCGGCTGTGGCCGGCGTCGCCGCGGGTGCGGCTTGCGTCGCAGCTGCGGGCTTTGCGGCCGGGGTCTGCGACCATGCTGCGCCGGTCATTGCAACCGACATCGCGCTTGCCAAAATCAGTCCTGCCGCCACACGCATGGTGTTGTCCTCGAGATTGATCCCGTTGTTCCGCCGCTGCTTTTCGCCCTCGGCAAAAACCGTCCTGCCCCAAACGATCCTAGCCTAGATGGTGGGCCATCGCCATTGCAACGGCTGTTTGGCATCCCGCCACAATTGTGCCCAGCCGGATTGGGGCGCCGCGCGTCAACTGTCGGCCAGCGTCCTGGCAATGGCCGTCTTGATCCGCGTGTCGGCCGGTTCGACCGCGGACGGAAAGACCTCGGCAATATAGCCGTCGCGCCCGATCAGGTATTTGTGGAAGTTCCAGCGCGGAACTTCCCGCGGCCGCGCGTCGGCGGCCCATTTGTAGAAGGGATGCGCCTTCGCGCCGACGACGTTCGCCTTGGCCGCAACCGGGAAGGTAACACCATATTGGTGGTGGGCGGTCTCCGTGATCTCGCTAGTGCCGCCCGGCTCCTGGCCGCCGAAATCGTTGGAGGGCACGCCGATCACGGTGAGCCCGCGCGCGCGAAACTCGCTCCAGATCTCCTGCAGGCCGGCATATTGTTGCGTGTAGCCACAGAGCGAGGCCGTGTTGACCACCAGCAGCGGTTTGCCGGTGAAGGCGGCAAGGCGGATGTCCTCGCCGGACAAAGCGGGGAAGGAGAAGGCATAGGCCGAGATCCGGCTCATGCCGCCATCGGCGAGCGCGCGCGTTGCCGGCACGAGCATGCCTGCAAGCGCCGTGGTGAGCATGGTTCTGCGATTCATCATGACGGCGTCCCCCGAAATGATCCGGGCCGCATGTTACTCCGCCGCCGCGACCTGCCTCGTCAACACCGCGTTATCGGGGCGCCGTGAAACAGGTCAGTACAGGCGGACGATGAAATCGGTGCCTTCGCCGGTCTCGCCCTGGTTGATGCCCTGGTCCGAGATGATGATCGAGCCGCCTGATGTCAGCATCTCGTTGATCTTCGCCATGGTGTCGGCGGGGATCGAGATGCGGTCGAGGGCCGCGGCCGGGCTGTCCGGCGTGACCACGGGCTTGGCAGTCACAGGCTTGGCGGCGACGGGGATCACCGCAGCGCCACCCTTGCGGCGCGTGAGGCGGCTGTCGTCCTCGCGGGCCGCGGAACGGGCGGAGACTGGCAGCGACAGCACCGACCAACGCAGCGCATTGGAGTCGGTCTTGTCGAGCTCGGCGGTGAAGATATGCGTGCCGAGCGGACGGTCGCTCGTGGCAATCGAGATCGGGACCTCGAACAGTGGCGCGAAATTCTGCCGCACATAGAGCTTGGAATCCTTGCGGCTGATGAAGACGGCGATCTGGCCCGCCCGCTTGGGCGCTTCCGGCTTTGCGGCCACCGCCGGTTCGGCAACGCGGCCGTCATCCTTCTTCGCGTCGGGCGAGGCGGCGAGCGCAGGCGCCGGCGCATCGGGCGTCTTCGCGGAGTCCGCGGCTTCAGTCTTGACCGGCTCGGTCTTGACAGCTTCGACCTTGTCGGTGGCGGGCTTGTCGTCGCTAGCCGGCTTGGCGGCTTCCTCCGATTGAGGCTTAGCCGCGTCGGATGCCTCGACCGTCTTGGTCTTGTCGGCCGGCACGGCGGCTTCCTCGCGGGCTGACGCATTGCCCGTGGTCACATCCGACATCGCGACGTGTCCGACGGAGGTGCGCAGCTCGAGCACGCTGTCGGCGCTGGCAGTTTTGGTCTCGGCGGCTTTGGTCGGCGCGGCGCCCTTGTCGGCCTTGTCGCCGACATTGGTCTGCGGCTCCAGGCTGGCCGCAGGCTGCGGCGGCACGCGCGACGAGGCGAGCAGGGGATGGGAGAAGCTGTGCGGCGTCATCTCGCCGGGCGCGACGATGACGCGCGCGCCCATCCTGGTCCAGTTCCACATCTTCACCGCGAACGCCATCGGCATGCGGATGCAGCCATGCGAGGCCGGATAGCCCGGCAGCACGCCGGCATGCATGGCGACACCGGACCAGGTGATCCGCTGCATGTACGGCATCGGCGCGCCGCTATAGATGTTGGAGTGGTGGAATTTGTGCTTCTGGATGACGCTGAACACACCCATCGGCGTCGAATGGCCCTTCATGCCTGTCGACACCGGAGATTCCGCGAACACGCCGTTGGTGTCGTAGACCGTGACCTTCTGCCGGTCGATCGAGACGACGATGACCAGCGGCCCTTGAGGCTTGGTGCCGGCTTCCTTCCCGGCGACAGCTTCCTTCTTGACGGCAGCGCCGCGCTTCTGCGGCTTCTGGCGCGGTATTTCGGGATGCCGGTCCTGCCGGGCGTAATAGGACCCGTCTGAATAATCCGTCCAATAATAAAATGCTGCGTCTGCCTGGCTGGTCGCGCCGATCACACCCGCCGCCGTCAAAATGGCGACCTGCCAGAGCCGCGCCGGCTTGCCAGAAAAACCCGACCCGTTCACGCTGTTCATCCTCGAATCCATAATCCAAATCAGACGTTAGTCTCGCAGAGGGGATACGCGTTCACCAGCAGGGCGGTTCTGCCATCAGCTACATTTGTCCAACTCGTAGCAAAAAAGCCTCACGGAGCGGTAAACGGCGGCCGCGCCCGGCTGTCCGTCGTCTTCCTGAGCGGCTGCCTCATGCCTACATTGTGGCGACTTGTTACCGGAGAACTTCATGTCATCTCGTTTCCTCGGTCTTTCCGGCATCCGCTTGAAAGGCCTTGCTTTCTTCCTCCTGACCCTGGTCGTGCCGGCGGCGTCCGCTTCGGCCGCCGACGAGCCCGATCTGATCTTCCGCCGCTCCACCGTGTTCAAATGGATGAGCCCGAACGACAAGCTCGCGACCTATGGTCTCGACGATCCTGAAGTCGAGGGCGTCGCCTGTCATTTCACCGTGCCGGAGAAGGGCGGCTTCAAGGGCTGGCTGGGCCTTGCCGAGGAGGTCTCGGACATCTCGCTGGCCTGCCGCCAGGTCGGCCCGATCAAGTTCAAGAACAAGATGGAGCAGGGCGACGACATGTTCCGCCAGCGCCGCTCGCTGTTCTTCAAGAAGATGCAGATCGTGCGCGGCTGCGACTCCAAGCGCAACGTGCTGGTCTACATGGTCTATTCGGACAGGCTGATCGAGGGCTCGCCGAAGAACTCGACCTCGACCGTGCCGATCATGCCGTGGGGACCGGCGGACGCAAACGTCCAGAAGTGCGGCGAGTTCTTCACTCAGTGACGCGCTTGCGTTCACTCAGTGACGCGCTTGCGTTCACTCAGTGACGCGCTTGCGTTCACCCAGCGACGCGTTAGCGTTTCACTCAGCGCGGCTGGCCCGCGGTTTGACAAGGTGCGACCCGGTCAGCCGCACGAACGCTTGTGGCGCGGCTTCAAAGCCGCGGCCAGACTGCAACGACATTGCGCCGGCTGAGGCGACGCGATTCGATCGCTGATCTCCGCGGTCCGTCCGTTGGTCCGCCTCGCGCGGCATTGCGCGATCTTGCGCCGCCATAATGGCCATCCCTCAAGTGAATGCGCCCGGTGATCCGGGCGTCCTGGCTTCGATGGCTTGGGTCGCAGCCGACGTGATCTCGGTTCGACCCAGCCTTCGTTTGCCGCTCCATTCAGCAGAAAAACGTAAAATGCGTGTGAAGCGGGTGAGGCGAGAGCATGACGGCGGCTGCGTCCGGTGTGTTCGCGCACGCATGCGGAACTTGGCAGGCTACTTTGAGCTGCGGCGAGACCCGTCTGAAATGATTGGTCTTTTCGGAGAATTGTGTCGTCGTCTCGGGCCGGACGAAACAATTCTCACGCAAGATGAAACCATTTTGCGCTTTTGGCGCATCACGCGCGAAACCGCCCATGGTTATCAGCTTCACAACGACGAACGGCGCACCGCCGGCCACGGAATTCGGAGACAAGACCATGCGCGCGCTCAGCTTCATCCTTGCCTTCGGCTTCGTGATTGCCGCCTCTTCGTTCGCGGGCGCGCCGGACGGCAGTCTCCCCGGTGTCGGCACCTTCCAGTACAGCGGCTCGCCGATCATCCCCACGACGCCGCAGTCGATCGTGGTTGCCGCGCGCTTCTGATCGATAACAAGAAAATCAGCCGATAAAGGCCGTCATGATCGTTCGATTTTGCGCCGCTGCCTTCGTGTCCGTTCTGACGATCAATGCCGCCCAGGCGCAGGTGCGCGCTCCCACCAGGTTACCGGATCCCCGCACTGAGTTCGTGCGCCAATGCGCGCCGCGGATGCTGGGGCGGTGGGAACATCCCGAGGAAGTCTGCGGCTGCCTACACGATCACGCCGCGGCGGCAGTCGAGGATCGCGATCTGCGCGAAGCGCTGTTGCGCGGCATCAGTGAGACCGGCGTACCCACGATCGAGACCGACTGGGTGCCGACGTCCAAGCAGGGCGAGATCGGTCCGACCTTCACCAAGATCGCCAAGCCAACCTTGCAGTGCATGTTCGATCCGGCGAAGCAGTAACTATTTCGTCTTCGGACCGTAGCGCGGCACGCAAGCGCTGGTGCGCACGACGCCCTTGTCGGTCATCTTCGTTCCGCGCACTTCCTTGACTTGTCCGGCGGGGCAGGTTCCGTCATCCACCTGCACGCGCTGACCTAGCTTGAGATCTGTGATGTCCTGCTCGCGTCCGACCGTGACGGCGTGCGCCGTCGTCACGAACGCGGCGGAGATCAGGAGCGAGAGGCAAGCTGCACGGCGGAAAAGCATGGCGAAAGATCCCGGCATTGATACCGCAATGTAAGGACGGGCTCGCGATTCTGATAGTGAACCTTTGTCAGGGCCGCCGGGCCGATCTGTTCCTCGTGCGCAGGGCGGCGCGCGATTCCCGCGCGAGCCGTTCGGCGGTGGCGATCAGCTGCGGAACCTCGTGGCCGGAAAATCCCAGCACGAAGCCGGGCAGAGGGCGCGCGCGCGAATAGGTGTCGGCCAATAACCAGCCTTCCGCGCCGGCCGCCTGCTTGGCCCGCGCAGCCACCGAAAGATCGACCGAGGGATCAAACCGGGCGACGAGATGCAGGCCTTGGGATGGCACCGGCACCGAGAGCGCGCCGTCGGATGCGGCTTCGAGCGTTTCGGCCAGCACATCGCGGGCGTCGCGATAGAGTTTTCGCACGCGCTTGAGGTTGGCGGCGAAGGCGCCGGAGTTGAGCATGTCGGCGACCGCACCTTCCATCAGCGTGCCGGGGAAGCGGTCGAGCGCCGCGCGCGCAGCCGTCACGTCCGCGATCAGGCGTTCGGGCAGGGCGCAATAGCCGATGCGCAGGCCGGGAAACAGCGTCTTGGCAAACGTTCCGAGGTAGATCACGCGCTGGAGGCGATCGATGCCGGCGAGCGACATCAGCGGTGCGCCGTCATAGCGAAACTCGCTGTCGTAATCGTCCTCCAGCACGAAAGCGCCGGCCTGCTTGGCCCAGTCCAGAAGCTCGAGCCGCCGTGGCATCGACATCTGCACGCCCAGCGGAAACTGGTGCGACGGCGTGACATAGGCCGCGCGCGCGTTGGGGCCGGCAGTGCGTCCCTTGGCGACCTGCATCCCGTGCTCGTCGACCGGAACCGGCACGGCGCGATAGCCGCAATGCGCGATGGTTTTTCGCGCGGCGGGGTAACCCGGGTCTTCGCACCAAACCTGGTCGTTGGGCTTGAGGATCGCGCTCAGCACGATGCGCAACGCATGCAGCGTGCCCGATGTCAGCATGATCTGATCGGGGTCGCAGCGCAGGCCGCGCGCCGACAACAGATGATCGGCGATCGCCGCGCGCAGATCGCGGCTGCCGCGGGGGTCGCCATAATGCAAATGCTCGGCCCCGAAGGCGCGCATGCGCCGGCCGACGAAAGCGCGCAAGCGTTGCACCGCGCGCTCGTCGATATGGGTGCAGCCGAGCGCGAACGCACCTTGCCCCGGCGTTTCGACGATGACCTTCGCCTTGTTCGGCTCGGCCGTGCGCGCAGGAATGCGCGCGGCGACGAACGTTCCGGAGCCAACGGTCGCCTCGGCGAAGCCGTCGGCGATCAGGCGCTCATAGGCGATGACGACGGCGTTGCGCCGAAAGCCGGTCTGCCTGGCCAGCGTTCGCGACGGCGGCAGGGGCTCGCCGGGCTTGACGAGGCCGGAGACGATCATCTCGCACAGCGCCTGATAGAGCCGGTGTGCGGCGGAGGCGCCTGGCGTGACGTGCGGGCCGGTGAGGTCGAGCGGCAGCTCCGTCTTTGTCGGCAAGGAAGGCTTGGCCGGCGAGGGGAGAGAATTGGTCGGAATATTTCGCATGGAATTGGAACTATCGCAGACCAAATGCGCCGCTACAACTGCTTCCAGATTTCTTCCAATCCGAGCAGGAGCGGCCGTGAGCCAGACCGAGACCTCGAATTCCTATCCGACATCGGCGCGCAACCAGGTGAAGCGCCGGCACGACCGCGGCTTCTACGACCACGCCACGGTTCATCGCATCCTGGATTCCTCGATGCTGTGCCATGTCTCCTATGCGATCGACGGCCAGCCCTATTGCACGCCGACCTTCTTCTGGCGCGAGGGCACCAAGCTCTATTGGCATGGCTCGAGCGCAAGCCGGATGCTGCGCAGCCAGACTAGGGGCGAGCGCGTGTGTCTCACGGTCGCCCATCTTGACAGCCTCGTGCTCGCGCGCTGCGGCTTCAATCACTCCGCAGACTACCGTGCGGTAATGGCGTTCGGCACGGCCTATCTCGTCACCGACCCCGAGGAGAAGGAGCGCGCGGTGATCGCGATGGTCGACCGCTTCTTCCCGGACCGCACGGCGAGCCTGCGGGCCAGCAACACGCAGGAGATCAAGGCGACCTCCTTCATTGCGATGGAGATCGAGGAAGCCTCGGCCAAGGTCCGTGCCAAGGGTGTCGCCGACGACGACGAGGACTATGCGCTGCCAATCTATGCCGAGCGCATCCCGGTGCGCACCGTGCTCGGCGCGCCGGAGCCGTGCCTGCGCCTGCTCGACGGCGTCAGCCGGCCGGCGACGCTGAATGGCTATTCGGAAGGCCGCCTGCTCGAAGATGCATTGCGGGATGCTTATTTTGTGGAGTACCCGAACGGCTGAAATCGGCTAGCTTGCGCGCTCCTTGGGAACCATTGGAATGCCGGGAGTTGCCTGATGAATGCCGAAACGCAGCAGAGGATTCTTGACGCCGTCGATGCCGGCTTCGAGGCTCAGCTCGCCACCACACGCGATTTTGTCGCAATCCCTTCGACCCGCGGGGCGGAGGGGCCGTGCCAGGACATGATCAGCGACCTCCTGCGCGCGCGCGGCTACGAGGTCGACGACTGGCACATCAACGTCGACGACCTCAAGGACCTGCGCGGTTTCGGTCCGATCGAGCATGATTTTTCCAAGGCGCGTTCGGTGGTGGGCACCTACCGTCCGCAAACGAATGGCGGCAAATCGCTGATCCTGCAGGGCCACTGCGACGTGGTGCCCGCAGGCCCCCTGGAACTGTGGGACACGCCGCCGTTCTCGCCCGTCGTCAAGGACGGCAAGATGTTCGGCCGCGGTGCCTGCGACATGAAGTCCGGCACCATCGGCGCGCTCTATGCGCTGGATGCGATCAAGGCGGCGGGCTTCAAGCCGACGGCGCGGATCCATTTCCAGTCGGTGATCGAAGAGGAGAGCACCGGCGTGGGTGCGCTCTCGACGCTGCAGCGCGGCTATCGTGCGGACGCCTGCTTCATTCCGGAGCCGACCGGCGGCAAGATGGTGCGCTCGCAGGTCGGCGTGATCTGGTTTCGCCTACGGGTGAAGGGGCACCCGACCCATGTCGCCTTTGCCGGCTCCGGCGCGAACGCGATCATGGCCGCCTATCATTTGATCCAGGCGCTGCAAAAGCTTGAGATCGAATGGAACGAGCGCGCCAAGGCTGACAGGCACTTCAAGACGCTGAACCATCCCATCAACTTCAACCCCGGCATCATCAAGGGCGGTGATTGGGCCTCCAGCGTGCCGGCCTGGTGCGACGTCGATTGCCGGATCGCGGTGCTGCCGGGCTGGTCGATCGCCGATCACCAGAAGGAGATTGCGGCCTGCGTCGCCGCTGCCGCGCGCAACCACCGCTTCCTCGCCAACAATCCGCCGGAGATTGAATGGTCGGGCTTCCTGTCGGAGGGCTATGAGCTGACCGACGCGGCGGCACCGGAAGCCGCGTTCGGCAAGGCGTTCGGCAAAGTCTACGGTGGCTTGCCAGAGGATCTCGTCTTCACCGCGCTCACCGATACACGTTTTTACGGCCTCAACCACGGCATCCCCAGCCTGTGCTTCGGCGCCAGCGGCGGCGAGATGCACGGTTTCAACGAGTTCGTCGACCTGGACTCGCTGAAGAAGACGACCAAGGCGATGGCGCTGTTCATCGCGGAATGGTGCGGGGTGGAGAAGGCGTAGCGTCGCCTCTGTCGCAGCTCTCGTAGGGTGGGCAAAGGCGCGTGAGCGCCGTGCCCACGAGTCCTATCCGCCATGACCAGGTGCGTGGGCACGCTTCGCTTTGCCCACCCTACGGCACCGTTCTTGAAGCGACGAGCTCGTCTGCTCAGGGCAACCGCTCCCCGAAACACGGACTGATCAAATCCTTTAAGCTTAAAAGAAAGACTAGGCTGCCGGGCGTACCAGTGGCAGACTGGCGCCCGGTTCGCTGGACGAGTCCTCTGGGAGTTACGATGCGCGATTGGGATGATGCCTACGCCAATTCGGCCCATATCCCCGGCTCGGACAAGATGCCTGGACAATGGGCCGAGCGGGCGGCCGCTTACCGCACCGGGCTGAACAATTTTCGCCCTGACATCGCCTATGGCGCCGGTGAGCGTCAGCACCTCGACCTGATCCTGCCCGACAGCGACAGCAAGGGCCTCGTCGTCTTCGTCCACGGCGGCTATTGGATGCGCTTCGACAAGTCGACCTGGACGGATCTGGCCGAAGGCGCGCGCCAGCATGGCTGGACGGTGGCGTTGCCGAGCTACACGTTGACGCCGGCCGCACGCATCTCCGAAATCACCGCCGAGATCGCCGCGGCGATCGCCAAGGCGGCTTCGCTCGTCTCCGGGCCGATCCGGCTCGCCGGCCACTCCGCTGGCGGCCATCTCGTCACCCGCATGCTGTGCGACGACAGCCGGTTGGAGCCCGCCGTCTACCACCGTATCGCCGGTGCGCTTTCGATCAGCGGCCTGCATGATCTGCGTCCGCTGCTCAAGACGAAGATGAACGAGACGCTCGGCATGACCATGGGGGAGGCGACGCTCGAAAGCGCGGCGCTGCACCTGCCGCGCGGGCATTCGCCCGTCACCGCCTGGGTTGGCGGCAGCGAGCGGCCGGAATTCATCCGCCAGTCCGATCTGATGGCCAATGTCTGGACCGCCTTCGACGTGCCGACGCGCCTCGTCGTCGATCCCGGTCTGAACCATTTTACCGTGATCGACGGACTGAAGGATCCGTCATCGCCGATCACCGCGCGCCTGATCGGCCTCGACTGAGCAAAGCCGGGAAGATCGATCGAAAGGGCCTGCCCCATGACGTCCAACGATTACGATCCCACGAGAGAAGGCGCCGAGACCGATTTCGCCCGGCGCATGTCCTACGGCGACTACCTCGCGCTGGATGCGATCCTGGGCGCGCAACATCCGCTGTCGGAAGCGCATGACGAGATGCTGTTCATCATCCAGCATCAGACCACGGAGCTGTGGATGCGCCTCGCCATCCACGAACTCAGTGCCGCACGCCGTGCCATCGCCGGGGACAAGGTGCAGCCCGCCATGAAGATGCTGGCGCGGATGTCGCGGATCTTCGAGCAGCTCAACAACGCCTGGGACGTTCTGCGCACGATGACGCCGAGCGAATACACGCGTTTCCGTTCGCAGCTCGGACAGTCCTCCGGTTTCCAGTCGCGCCAATACCGGCTGATCGAATTCCTGCTCGGCAACCGCAACCACGCCATGCTCAAGCCGCACGAGCACGATGTCGAGACGACGAAGCTGCTCGAAGCTGAACTTTCGACGCCCAGCCTCTACGACGAGGTGCTCAGGCTCGCCCACCGCAACGGGCTGAAGATGCCGGCGGCGGTGCTGTCGCGCGACGTCCGCGAGACCCACAGCTTCAACGAAGGCGTGCTGCAGGCGTGGCGCGTCGTCTACGAGGCGCCGGAGACGCATTGGATGCTCTACGAGCTCGCCGAAAAGCTGGTCGATTTCGAGGATTACTTCCGCCGCTGGCGCTTCAACCACGTGACGACGGTCCAGCGCGTCATCGGCTTCAAGCGCGGCACCGGCGGCACCGGTGGCGTCAGCTATCTCAAACGCATGCTGGAGGTCGAGCTGTTTCCCGAACTCTGGCGCGTCCGCACCATTCTGTAGAAATGCCCAAAGAAATGTCTATGACCAGATATCGCGTCTATGACGACACCAAAGCGCTGTTCCATCTGCCTGAAGGTGTGATCTATCTCGACGGCAACTCACTCGGCGCGCTGCCGCTGGGGGTGGCCGAGCGCGTCAACCGCGTCATCACGACCGAGTGGGGCAATGAGCTGATCCGCGCCTGGAACAGTGCAGGCTGGTATGCGCAGCCGCGCCATGTCGGCGATCGCATCGCGCGGCTGATCGGCGCGGAAGCCGGCTCGGTGATGGTCGGAGACACGCTGTCGCTCAAGGTCTACCAGGCGCTGGCTGCTGCGCTCGACATGAACGCGTCGCGCAAGATCGTGCTGTCGGACACCGGCAATTTCCCGACCGACCTCTACATGGCCGAAGGCCTGATCGCCACGCTCGGGCGCGGCCATCAATTGCGTCTGGTGGCGCCGGAGGAGATCGACGCCGCCCTCTCGGAGGAGGTCGCGGTGCTCTACATCACCGAGGTCGACTACCGCACCGGCCGGCGTCACGACATGGCGAAGCTGACCGCAAAGGCGCATGCGCTCGGCATCGTCACGGTCTGGGATCTCGCGCATTCCGCCGGCGCGCTGCCGGTCGATCTCGCCGGGAGCGGCGCCGACTTCGCGGCGGGGTGCACCTACAAATACATCAACGCCGGTCCCGGCGCGCCGGCCTTCCTCTATGTTGCCCCGCGCCACGCCGACAGCGCGCGTGCCGCTCTGTCGGGATGGATGGGGCACGCAAAGCCGTTTGCGTTCGAGCTTGGCTATGCGGCCGCTGGTGGCGTCGAACGCATGCGCGTCGGGACACCCCCGGTGCTGGCGATGGCGGCGCTGGAGGCCTCGCTCGACATCTGGGACCGCGTCGATATCGCGGAGGTCCGTGCGCGTTCGCTGGCGCTCGGTGACTTGCTGGTCGCCGAAGTCGAACGCCGCTGTCCGTCTCTGAAGCTGGTCACCCCGCGCGCGCATGAGCACCGCGGCTCGCAAGTCTCCTTCGCCTTCGAGGGCGGTTACGCCGCCATGCAGGCGCTGATCGCCCGCGGCGTCATCGGCGATTTCCGCGCGCCTGACATCATGAGGTTCGGGATTACGCCGCTGTATATTGGTGAGACCGAGGTGCTGAAGGCAGCCGAGATCATCGAGGAGGTGATCGCGGGCGAGGTCTGGCGCCGGCCGGAATATCAGGTGGTGAATGCGGTGACGTGAGCTCCGCTGTGCCCCGGACGCAGCGCAGCGCGCCGCTCTTGCGGCGTGATACGCTGCAGAGCCGGGGCCCACGCCGCACCGTGCTCCGTCGCGAGATGGGTCCCTGTGTCTTGGAAGTCTGTCAGGATGGGGTTGGGCGGGAAGCCGTTGGGTCCTTGGCGCTTGACGCCGTGAGCCGGCTCGGTCTCCCGCCCGTTCCATTACCAACCTGAACAGTTGCACGAGGCTGCGCCAACAGACCTCGCATCACAGGGACAGGCACCGTGATCATACCCGCTCGTTGCGTCGGAATCGACGTCTCCAAACAACACCTCGATATCTTCGATGACGGTTTAGGCGTGCCGGAGCGCATCGCCAACGCGCCGCAGGCCATCACTCAGATCGCGGCGCGTTGGCGATGCAACGTGCTGGTCGTCTTCGAG
>NZ_FMAI01000011.1 GCF_900094605.1 Bradyrhizobium shewense
AGCTCAAGCTCTTCTATCGTCACCTCGTCAGCGCCGGTAAGCCGAAAATGGTCGCCCTCATCGCCGTGGCCCGCAAGCTCATCACCATCCTCAACGCCATGCTCAGGGATCGAAAACCATGGCAACCCGCTTGACAAAGAACACAGTCGCTGAGGTGCGCGCCATGCAATGCTCCTGCATTGCATGGCAGGCCTCGAAGGATGAGCGGCCCTGCTGGTGGCCGTGCCCTTCGAGGCCTCCGCTACGCTCCGGCACCTCAGGGTGACGGGGATAGTGTGCGTATGATGGGAGACTATCCAATGAGCCAGAGTGCCCTCATCACCACCGAGCAGCTCGCCGCCATCCTGGGCGATCCCAACCTGCGTCTCTACGACTGCACGACCTACAACGAGCCGGTGCCATCAGGCAGTGAGGTACCGTATCGCGCAGTCCCCGGCGACAAGACGTTCGCCGCCGGCCACATTCCCGGCGCTGATTTCCTCGACCTGCAGGGCGAATTCTCCGACACCTCGTCGCAGCAGTTCTTCATGATGCCTGATGTCGCCCAATTGGAAGCCGCCTTCGGCCGCCACGGCCTCGACGCGAGCAAGACCATCGTGCTCTACAGCATCGGCACGATGATGTGGGCGACGCGGTTCTGGTGGATGCTGCGCTCGCTCGGCGTCGATGCCCAAGTGCTCGACGGCGGTCTCGACAAATGGAAGGAAGAGGCGCGGCCGGTCGCAACAGGCGCACCGAAGGGATATCCCGCCACGACCTTCAAGGCCGCGCCGCGCGCGGGCTTCTTCGTCGACAAGACCACCGTGAAGGCGCGGATCAGCGATCCCTCGACGGTCATCGTCAACGCGCTCGGGCCGCAGTTTCATCGCGGCCTCGAGCCGAGCCGCTACGGCCGGCCGGGCCGCGTTCCCGGCAGCGTCAACGTATCAGCCGCAACGCTCGTGAACGCCGACAAGACGCTGACCGGCCTTGCGGACGCCGAAGCGAAATTCGCGGCGGAGGGTGTCACGCGAGACAAGAGCGTGATTCTCTATTGCGGCGGCGGCATCTCGGCGACGATCGACCTGTTCCTGCTGACGCAGCTCGGCTACGACAGACTGACGCTCTACGACGCCTCGATGGGCGAATGGGCGAGGGATCCGGCGCTGCCGATCGAGACGGATTAGGTTTGCCCAGCTCCCCTTCAGAGGAGAGCTGTCGCGTACGGGCAGTGCTCTTTTGGCCACGATATTCTCCACGTCGTCATGGCCGGGCTTGTCCCGGCCATCCACGCCTTGCCACGCAGCACAGAACGTGGATGCCCGGGACAAGCCCGGGCATGACGACCTCTTGTGAAGCTTCAAGTGTGGTTACCTGCCCTTCAGGGGAGGGTAAGATCCGGGGCAAGAAATCTGGGGAACCTTTCCTCTGAGCCTGCATCCAATGTCCGGAACCAATGGAGATCGAGGTACCCGCCATGCCAGGGACCACAGCCGGGCTGTCCGCCGGCCTCAGGACGTCGGAATCCGAGCTGATCGAGCGCGCGCGGCGCCGTGACGAGGCTGCGCTCCGCGAGATCATGCAGGCCAACAACCGCAGGCTCTATCGCCTCGCCCGCGGCATCCTGCGCAGCGACAGCGAGGCCGAGGACGTGGTGCAGGAAACCTACGTCCGCGCCTTCACGCATCTCGATGGCTTTCTGGGCGAAGCCGCGCTGTCGACCTGGTTGTCGCGCATTGCGATCAACGAGGCGCTCGGACGCTTGCGCAGTCGGAAGCCGCTGGTCGAGCTGGGATCGGTCCCGGAGGCAACGCTGGAAGCACAGATCATCCAGTTTCCCCTTTCGTCCGCCGCAACCGATCCGGAAAAATCCATGGCCCAATGCGAGATCCAGCGCGTCGTCGAACACGCGGTCGATGAATTGCCCGACGTCTACCGCATGGTCTTCATCGCGCGGGTGATGGAGGCCATGAGCATGGAGGAGACGGCCGAGCTGCTCGGCATCAAGCCCGAGACCGTCAAGACGCGGCTGCACCGTGCGCGCACCCTGCTGCGCGAGAACGTCGAGAAGAAGATCGGCCCCGTCGTGATGGACGCGTTTCCGTTCGCCGGACAGCGCTGCGAGCGCCTGACGGAGGCCGTGCTCAGGCGCCTTGGCATAGGTTGATTGGCGTCGGCGCGTAATTTTTCGGGAACGTTCGCGCTATACTCCCATCCAATCCCTGTGAAGCAACGCGCCGGCGAACGTCCGGCACCACAGGAGTATCGAGCCATGTTCACCCGATGGAGCGCGGCGGTCGCCGCGGCAATTCTGTTGTCGAGCCCCGCGCTGCTGGAAGGCGCCAGCGCAGCCGACAAGCCCACCGATCCCCAGATCGCCCATATCGCCTACACCGCCGGCGTGATCGACATCAACGCCGCCAAGCAGGCGCAGAAGAGGGCGAAGAGCAAGGACGTCAAGGCGTTTGCCGAGGACATGCTGCGCGACCACGAGGCGGTCAACAAGCAGGCGCTGGCGCTGGTCAAGAAATTGAACGTCACGCCGGAGGACAACGACACCAGCAAGGCGCTGTCGAAGCAGGCGAGCGACAAGCTGGCCGAGCTCGACAAGCTGGACGGCGCCGCCTTCGACAAGGCCTATGTCGCCAACGAGGTCGCCTACCACAAGGCGGTCAACGGCGCGCTGGAGACCCAACTCATTCCGTCCGCCAGCAATGCCGAGCTGAAAAGCCTGCTGCAAACAGGCCTGAAGATCTTCCAGGGACATCAGCAGCACGCCGAGCACGTCGCGGCCGAGCTGAAATAGGGGGAGGGCAATGATGCCGGAGCGACTGGCTTCGATCGCCATAGCACTTGTCCTTGCGGCGATGGTCACCCCGGCGCACGCCGCGACCATCGAGATCACGATGGAGAATCTCGAGATATCTCCGGCCGATGTGACGGCCAAGGTCGGCGACACCATCAATTGGATCAA
Source organism: Bradyrhizobium shewense (assembly GCF_900094605.1). Taxonomy (GTDB): domain Bacteria; phylum Pseudomonadota; class Alphaproteobacteria; order Rhizobiales; family Xanthobacteraceae; genus Bradyrhizobium; species Bradyrhizobium shewense. The sequence goes on from NZ_FMAI01000011.1 coordinate 2,954, forward strand.
CAAGGACGTCTTCGCCCACACCGCCACGGCGAAGAATGGCGATTTCGACGTGACATTGCCGCCGAAGAAGTCGGCGACATCGGTTCTGAAGAAGGCGGGAGCGATCGACTATTACTGCCGCTATCATCCCAACATGAAAGCGACTCTCAAGGTCGAGCCGTGAGGGGAGGGAGCACGTTCCTGATCGCCGCGGGAATATCTCCCGGCCGCCGCGAGACTAATGCTTGTCCGCGGCAAGCGGCTTCCGTGCGATAAACACGGCAGACTTCGCGAAGGCTTTCGCCAATCCGTTCGCAAAGTCATTCATCCGTTGACTGGCCCCGCCCGCGTGGCGGGGTCATTTTCGCGGAAAGCTTACTGCCTTGCGAGCGTGACCGAGAACTCGCCGTTGCGGATGCGACCCGGAAAACCCTCGACGAACTTGGCGACCGCGTCCTCGCCATAGGTCCCGACGAGTTCGGCGAAGGCCGCAAACAAGCTCGCCTGCGCCAGGCAGTCGCCGTCGACGCCCTCATGGCGCGCTTCGGCCCAGGCCTCGTTGAGATAGCTCAGTGCGGCCTGCTTCTGCTCGTGATCGGGCAGCGGCGCGCGGTCGGGGGCATAGGAAATCGGCTGGCTCATGAAACTCGATCAGGGCTGGGGCGCGATCCACGGCGATGCGCTGTGCGAGAGGTGTAGCACGCGCATTAACGACCGCTAGGCCACATCTTTAGGAACGGTTAACGGCTGTGAACAAAGTCGATGACAAGGTTCCGTGCGCCTCGCATCAACCTGCCTCGTCATTCCGGGGCGCGCGTGGCGCGAACTGCGGTGCGCAATTGCGCACCTGAGAATCCATCGCACCACCAACTCTGGCGCCAGATGGATTCCGGGCTCGCGACTTCGTCGCGCCCCGGAATGACGGAGAGAGTTCAGTTCGCGTAGCGCGCCGTGAGATCCCGCGAGATCTTCGAGCCCTCTTCGATGTAGCGGCGGATCGCAACGGTGGCGGCGGGCGTGCAGCTCCGGTAGGTCTGCTGAAAGCCGTTATAGCCGCGGTTGAAGCCGGCGATCATGCGGGTGCGGCGCTCCCCGGAGGGAGTTTCGGCATCGATCAGCGCCTGCATCTCGTTGCGCCATTTGTTGCCCTCGTTGGACCCGCAGATGCCGCGCAGATAGTGCAGGCCGCCGAGGATCTCCGCCAGCCGCTGCAAATCGCCGTCAAACGGCGCCGCCACGTCCTGAGCCCTCGCGGGTCCGGAGGCGCAGGCGAGAATCAGGGCAAAAATGGCCAGAAATCGCGTCGACATCGGCGGGGTGTATGCCCCGTCAGGGCCGGGGAAGCAAGGTGAGCCACACGGGCGGTGCGCTCCCTCCCCCGCCCGCGGGGGAGGGTTGGGGAGAGGGTGGTTCGGCTCGCGAGAACCCCCAAGAGGAGAAAGCCCTCACCCGGATCGCCTTCGCGATCCGACCTCTCCCGCACGCGGGAGAGGTCGAGCTCGCGGCGCCAGCTAGGCTCCAATCAGCCGCGCAGCGGACTGAATGACCTCGTCCAGCCCGCCGGTCAGCTTGAGGTCTCCAAGGCCCGCCAGAGCGTCGGGGGCGATCCAGCGGTAGTCGTCGAGCTCGTCGTTCAGGACCGGCTCCCGGGCCACCCAGCGGGCGGCAAACGACATGATCAGATAGTGGCCGGCGCCAGCCGTCGCCGGCAGCACCTCGCGCCAGCCGGCGAGGCCGACGATCGCGATGTCGAGCCCGGTCTCCTCGTCGACTTCGCGGCTCAGGGCCTGGTGCAGCGATTCGCCGAATTCGACCCGGCCGCCCGGCAGCGAATAGAAGCCCTTGGCGGGCGAACGGGCGCGGCGGGTCAGCAGCACCTTGCCGTCGCGGAAAATCGCGGCGCTGACGGCGAGCTGAGGATGGGTGGGCTGGATAACCGAAGCCATTTCTTAAAGGACCTGATTCTTAAAGGACCTCATTCTTGAAGGACCTGGCTCAGTTCGCCATGATGGTGTCGACGTCGGCCTCCGCCCCGCCATTGATGATGCCGCCGCAGGCGGCGATCAGCGGCTTGACCCAGAGCGTGGCCTGCTCGGCGAGGCGGACGCGGGTCGAGTCCTTCTCGACCTCGCGCATGGCCGAGCCGACCGCGGTCAGGATCGAGGTCATGGTATCGGTGATGTGGTCGAACTGAGCGCGCACGTTGGGGTTGGCCTTCTCATAGGCCTCGATGGCCAGGTCCCGCGCCTTGAAGTTCGATGCCGTGAAATGCTCGGCATAGGACAGCGGCGACCAGGTCAAGAAATCTTCCGCGCATTCCGGCATGTCCGGGACCATTTCCAGCAGCATCACGGCTTCATTGAAATGGTTGAGATAGTCGGTGGCAAGCCCGGTCCGCGGGTTGATATTGGCCACGCGCAGCCGCTCGGCCCAGGCGGCGGCCTCGGGGCCCGTCTGTACATGCGTCCGCGCGGGTTGTGAGGCCGTTGAGCTCATCTGCCGCAGTGTTAACGTTCGGGGTTAAAAGGACCTGAACGGACCCTATATAGACACCCTGGGATGTGTGGACGCTTCGTCATAACTTCGGCCCCCGCGGCTTTGCGGCAACTGTTCGGCTATGTCGAGCAGCCCAATTTCCCGCCCCGGTACAATGTCGCCCCGACACAACCGATTCCGGTCGTTCTGGCCGAGAACGGCGCGCGGCATTTTCGCCTGATGCGCTGGGGCCTGTTGCCGGGCTGGGTCAAGGACCCCAAGGGCTTTACACTCCTGATCAATGCGCGCTCCGAGACGGTGCTGGAGAAGCCCGCCTTCAAACGCGCGATCCGCCGGCGGCGCGGCCTGATCCCGGCCGATGGCTATTATGAATGGAAGGTGGAGGATGGCCGCAAGCAGCCTTTCTTCATCCACCGCGCCGACGGTGCGCCGCTCGGCTTTGCCGCATTGTTCGAGACCTGGGCCGGGCCGAACGGCGAGGAGCTCGACACGGTCGCGATCGTCACGGCCGCGGCGGGCGAGGATCTCGCCGCCCTGCATGACCGCGTGCCCGTCACCATCAGCGAGCGCGATTTCGAGCGCTGGCTTGACATCAGGGGCGACGAGGTTGATGCGATCCTGCCGTTGATGACGGCACCACGCATCGGCGAGTTTGCCTGGCACCCGGTCTCCACCCGCGTCAACCGCGTCGCCAATGATGACGATCAGTTGCTGCTGCCGATCAGCGCGGAGGAGATGGCGGCGGAAGCAGAAGCGGCGAAACCAAAGAAAGCGGCGCGGAAGATTGTAGGCAGATCATCGGATGACGGGCAGGGCTCGTTGTTCTAGCCACCCTACGGCAGCGGAGTCTTAAACAATCTCCCGTGCCCTCAGCGCCGCGATCTCCGCCGCATCAAACCCCAGCTCGCCCAGCACCGCATCGGTATCCGCGCCGAGCTCCGGCGCCATCCGGTCCAGCCTGCCGCCGCCATGGGCGAGCTTGAAGCCGCTGCCGGCAAAGCGAAGGCGGCCGTATTGCGTATCCAGCTGCTGAATCGCGCCGCGCGCTTTGATTTGCGGATGGTCGATCACTTCCTCGACCTTCCAGATGCTGGCGCAGGGCGCGCCGGCGTCTTCCAGGATCGTCTCCCATTCGCGCGCCGGTTTGGCCGCGAGCGCCGCTTCGATGATGGCACGCAGCGCGGGTTCGTTCTCGTTGCGGGAAAACCAGTCGGCAAAGCGCGGATCTGACAGCGTGTCCTCGCGGCCGAGCGCGCTCATCAGCGCGCGGTACTGCTTCTCGTTGTTGACGGCGAGCAGAATGTGGCCGTCGCCACACTTGAACAAATTCGCCGTCGTCCTGCGGCTCACGGCTTGGTTGCCCGAGAGTGTTTGGCGATGGCCGGCGACCGACCAGTCCGCGATCTGTCCCGACAGAAACGCCATCGTCGCCTCCAGCATGGAGACATCGATCAACTGCCCCTTGCCGGTGCGGTCGCGCTGATACAGCGCGCTCGACACGCCGAACGCGGCCGTGGCGCCCGACAGCACGTCGCACACTGCGAAGCCCGCGCGCGTCGGCCCCGTCTCGGGATGGCCGGTGATCGCCATGATGCCGGACAGCGCCTGCATCTTGCCGTCATAGCCGGGCCGCAAGCGATCCGGGCCGGTCTGGCCGAAGCCCGAGACCGCGCAATAGATCAGTTTTGGATTGATCGCCGAGAGCGCCTCGTAGCCGATGCCGAGCTTGTCCATCACGCCGGGACGGAAATTCTCCATGACGACGTCGACCTGGCTCGCGAGCTTCTTCACGATCGCGATCGCCTCCGGCTTCTGCAGATCGAGCGTCAGGCTGCGCTTGTTGCCGTTGACGGCCTGGAACGCCGGCGCGAGGCCGCGGTCGGCCCATTCGCGGCTGAGCGGCGTGCGGCGCATGTCCTCGCCCTCGCGCCGCTCGACCTTGATGACGTCAGCCCCCAGCAGCGCGAGCTGGTAGCTCGCATAGGGGCCGGCCAGCACCTGGGTGAAGTCCAGGATCTTCACGCTCTCGAACGGTCGCGTCACGTCGCTCTCCCCTTTTGATTATCGTTATCGGAGGACGTCAGGCGGCGCGATTGCCGCGCGCGATCTCCTTCTGCTTGTCGAATTCGGCGCGGCGGCGCGCCAGCTCTTCCGGCGAAAGCTGTGCGACGTTGTTGTAGTCGAGCTTCCAGGAGGCGTCCTCGCTCCAGCGCAGTGGTGACTGCATCGTGGTCTGCGGACCGCTTGCGCTCTCCAGCAGCTTGAGCGCCAGCTCGAGCGTCTGCGCCTGCGAGGCGACGTCGTACGGCTTGCCGGCGGAATTGCCGAGCGGGAAGTCGGAGAACAGGAAGCGCGGCACGGCGGCGTGCTCGATGATGTCCTTGGCGCAGCCCATGATCACGGTCGGGATGCCGTTTTGCTCCAGGTGCCGCGCCACCAGCGCGGTGGTCTGGTGGCAGACCGGGCAGTTCGGCACCAGCACCGCGACGTCAACCTTGTCCGCAAGGCAGCGCGCCAGAATGTCCGGCGCGTCGGTGTCCAGCGTGACGCGGTGGCTGCGATTGGTCGGCGCGCCGAAGAAGCGCGGGGCGACCTCGCCGATGCGGCCTGCGGCGGACGCCTTCAAGAGCTGCGGCAGCGGAAACCAGGTGCCGTTGTCGGTCGCCGAGGTGTGCTTGCGGTCGTAGCCGATATGCGAGATGCGCAGATCGTGCTCTTTCGACGTGTCGCCGTCATAGACCTGGTAGAACTTTGCGCCGCCATTATACGCCGCGCCCGGCCCCTGATCGCCCTTGCTGGGATCGTACGGCGCAGCGGTCGTGATGATGGTCACGCGCGACTTTGCCAGCGGCTTCTTCAGCGGCTGGAACGGCGCTTCGGTGTAATGCGCCCAGCGATACGCGGTGGTGTAGCCGATCGCCGCGTAATAGTCGCGGGTGCGCTGCATGTACGGGACGGGGGAGTCGTAGTCGGGCGCAAAGCCGAATTCGTCGTCGCGCGGCGTGGACATGGCGCGTCTCCTGGTTCTTGGTTGGCGACAGACTAGAGATAGTTTTGGGGTTGCTCAACGGGGGGGAGGGGAGATGCAGGCCTGAATTGCAGATGACGATGGTGCGCGGCGGACGGTGCCTCTTACCCTCCCCTGGAGGGGGAGGTCGATCGCGCACAGCGCGAGCGGGGTGGGGTGATCTCTCCACGCAGGCACCGCATCAGTGGAGCGACTGTCACCCCACCCCGTCTCACATTTCGCTGCAAACAATGTGAGCCGACCCACGGGCGAGCTACGCTCGTCCCGGACCCTCCAGGGGAGGGTAAGCAAGCTCACCTGAACACGTGCAGCGCCACATATTGCAGCAGCATGATCGCCTTGGCGTCGATGATGCGGCCGTCGGCGATCATCGCCAGCGCCTCGTCGATCGAAAGCTCCAGCACCTCGATGTCCTCGCCCTCGTGCTCGAGGCCGCCGCCGTCGCTGACGCGCATCGAAGGCTCGTATTCGGCGACGAAGAAATGCAGTTTTTCGGTGATGGCGCCGGGGCTCATGAACGCCTCGAACACCTTGTGGACGTGGTGGAGGCGGTAGCCGGTCTCCTCCTCGGCCTCGGCGCGGATGCGCTCTTCGGGCTCGGCGTTGTCAAGCACGCCGGCGGCGGCTTCGATCAGGAGATCGTCGTAGCCGCGGATGAAGGCCGGCAGGCGAAACTGCCGCACCAGGATCACGGTACGCCCAGCGCGATTATACGGCAGCACGGCGGCGGCGTTGTCGCGCTCATAGGTCTCGCGGTGCTGCATCTGCCACTCGCCACTGGCGCGCCGATACTCGAACGTGGTGTTCTTCAGCGTGGTCCAGCCGTCCGAGAGCACGCGGACGTCCTTGATGCGGACGCGGTCGGAAATTGTCATTTGCTTGATCTCAGTTGCTTGGCGTGGTCGCGCGGCCGTCGAGCCACTTCTGGAACATCACGGACGTTGATAGCTCGAAGCCCAGCGAGCCGTAGAACGCATTGGCCTGTGCGTTCTCGCGGCGGACGAGGAGCTGCAGCTTCGAAATTCCGGCCGCGCGCAGCCAGTCCTCGGCCGCGGCCATCATGACGCGGCCATGGCCGCGCTTGCGGCCGTCGGGGTCGACCGCGACGTAATAGACCCAGCCGCGGTGGCCGTCATGGCCGAGCATGACGGTCGCAACGATCGCGCCGCCATCGCGGCCGACCAGCACGGTCGAGTTATCGCGCCGCCGCGCCAGCGCGATGTCGGCGTGCGGGTCGTTCCAGGGCCGCGTCAGGCCGCAGCGCTGCCACAGCGCGACGACCTCTTCGACATCGGCATCCCCGATGGCGTCGATCGCAAGAGCGCTCACAGCACCTTCCCCGGATTCATGATGCCGAGCGGATCGAGCATCGCCTTGATCGCGCGCATCAGCTCGATCGCGGTCTTGTCCTTGACGTCGGGCAGTTCGTCGCGCTTGAGCACGCCGATGCCGTGCTCGGCCGAGATCGATCCGCCCATGCGCAGCACGATCTCGAACACGACGGCATTCACGTCGTGCCAGCGCGCCAGAAAATCCGCGGTGTCGGCCCCGATCGGTTGGCTGACATTGTAATGCAGATTGCCGTCGCCGAGATGGCCGAACGGCACCGGCCGCGCGCCCGGGATCAGCTTCACCACGGCGGCGTTGGCTTCCTCGATGAATTCAGGCACCGCAGCGATCGGCACCGAGATGTCGTGCTTGATCGAGCCGCCCTCCGGCTTCTGCGCCGACGACATCTCCTCGCGCAGCTTCCAGAAGCCGTTGCGCTGGGTAAGGTTGGCCGCGATCACGGCGTCGTCGACGATCTCCTCCTCCATGGCGCGGGCGAGGATCGTCTCCAGCGGCGTACGGGCGTCGTCGCCAGGGGACGACAATTCCATCAGCACGTACCAGGGATGCTTCTCGGCGAGCGGATCGCGCACGTCGATGCCGTGCCGCACCGAGAAATCGACCGCCATCTCCGACAATAGCTCAAAGCTCGTCAGCGCATTGGCGGCCTCGCTCTGCCCGATCGTCAGCAGCTTCAAGGCCGCCGACGGCGATTTCAGCCCGACATAGGCGGTCTCGATCGCCCGCGGCTTCGGAAACAGTTTTAGGGTCGCCGCCGTGATGATGCCGAGCGTGCCTTCGGCGCCGATGAAGAGGTTGTGCAGATTGTAGCCGGTGTTGTCCTTCTTCAGCTTCGACAGCACGTTGAGTACGCGCCCGTCGGCGAGCACGACTTCGAGCCCCAGCGCCATCTCGCGCGCGACGCCATAGGCGAGCGCGGCGGTGCCGCCGGCATTGGTCGAGAGATTGCCGCCGATGGTGCAGCTTCCTTCCGCGCCGAGCGAGAGCGGAAACAGCCGGTCCACCTCAGCCGCCTTCGCTTGCGCGATCTGCAGCACCACGCCGGCCTCGCAGGTCATGGTGTTGGAGGCGGTGTCGACTTCGCGGATCTTATCGAGCCGCCGCAGCGACACCACCACCTCGCCATTATGCGGCGTCTGCCCGCCGACGAGCCCGGTGTTGCCGCCCTGCGGCACCAGCGCGATTTTATGCGCGGAGGCGAGCTTGCAGATTTCGGAAACCTCCGCCGTCGAGCCCGGACGCAGCACCAGCGGCGAGCGGCCGTGGAACAGATTGCGCTCCTCGGTGACGTAAGGCTCGATGTCATTCGCATCGGTGATCGCATGGCGCTCGCCGACGATCTTGCGGAATTGGTCGATCAGCTCGGGCGCAAGTGGAGGGATCGCAGGCTTATTGATATTCATTGTCTCGTCTCTACTTCCACTCTTATCTCTTGCGCATGATCTTATCGGAAAACCGCTGTGCACTTTTCCGGATCATGCGCTATCTTGCCACGGCAGCCCGGCGCAGCCGGTCGTTGATCGCTTCGCCCAGGCCGTCTTCAGGAATCGCCATCACCGCGATTCCCTGCGGGCTCCTCGCATCGAGGCTGCGAAGATAGCCGAACAGATTGGCGGCGGCTTCATCGAGATCACCGGTGGGCGACAAATTCATGACAGCGACGGCCGCATCGACGCCAGGCAGGCGCTCAGAGCCAAACGCCAGCAGCGCTTCATCCAGTGCAACGTCACGCGCATTGAGCCGCACACGGGCGCGCGGCGCGTAATGCGAGGCCAGCATGCCCGGCGCCAGCGGCTGGCTATCGTCGCTCTCGGCCTCCACAGGCGGCCGCGCCAGCGGCGCGCCCAGCACCGCCTCGATCCGCTCGCGCGACAACCCACCGGGCCGCAGCAGCATCGGCGCATCGAGGCAGCCGACAATGGTCGATTCCACTCCGACCGTAACAGGCCCGCCGTCGACGATCAGGTCGATCCGCCCTGCAAGGTCGCTCTCGACATGGGCCGCCAGCGTCGGCGAGACATGGCCGGAGATGTTGGCGGACGGCGCCACCACGGCGCCGCCGAAGGCGCGGAGGATCGCTTCCGCCACCGGGTGCGCGGGAATGCGAATCGCGACCGTGTCGAGGCCCGCGGTGGCGAGATCCGCCACCGGGCAGCCCTCCGTCTTCGGCACCACCAGCGTCAGCGGTCCCGGCCAGAAGGCTTCCGCGAGCTTCAGGGCGCGCGCGTCGAACCGGCCGATCCGTCGCGCGGCGGCAATGTCCGGGACATGGGCGATCAGCGGATTGAACGCCGGCCGCCCCTTGGCGGCGTAGAGATGGGCGATCGCGGCGGCATTGGCCGCATCCGCCCCGAGCCCGTAGACGGTCTCGGTCGGAAATGCGACCAGCCCGCCGGCGGCCAGCGTGCGGGCCGCAGCCTCGGCACCGGCCGCGCCGGCCGATAAAATCAGCGTTTCAAGACCCGTTTTCACAGGGACAAAATTCCTCATGCCGGCCGCTTGCGGTGCGCCAAACCCGACGCTATAAGCCGCCTTCTTGTCGGAGTGTGGCTCAGCCCGGTAGAGCACTGCGTTCGGGACGCAGGGGTCGCAGGTTCGAATCCTGCCACTCCGACCATTATTTCAAGCACTTATATTTTTGGTCAGGCATTTCCGCAATGAAATGCGCAACGTTTTGGCCTCGATCTTTCCAGTCAGCGCGCCTCGTCCGTCTTCAACCAGGGGATGGGGCACTTTGTTGTTGCTGGATGTCCCAAATTCATGCATCATTTGATGCAGGAAAAGGAGACTCATTGCATGCCCGATCAGGCCGTGGTGTGGCACGCGTTTCAAGTCGATGATGAACTCGAAAAATTAGATTTGGATCGTGCCGGGCTGATCCATGCCATCGAACTGGCCGCGCATGAAAGATCGTTTATCACGGCGAACGACGCGCCGGGCTTCGGCAGCTATCTCGTCTATGGCAAGTTGGGCCGGGGTCTCAGGGACTACTACCTCCCGCGGGGATGGCTCAAGGATGATAGCAACAACCAGTGCGCTATCCGACACCCGAAGCGGAAGTTGCGAATAGTGCCATGCAACTTCGATGAACTTGCTGGTAGCCCGACCGGGCGGCCGTCTAATCGCTCCCCGAAAGGAGAAGTGAGCAAGCATACTTCTTTCTGTAATCGAACTGCGTGGCTACCCGGCCTGGAAGTTCCAGTCGTCGATCCGCAAATGAACGACGGGTATCAGACGTGGGTCCTCGGCACCTTCATTGATAACGTCAACCCGGTTGGCGCAGAGCTTTCATGGCCCGTCGGCTTCAACGGGAACTTTTTTACGCAGTTCGGCAAGCGATTGATCTTGTTGTCTGGTGAAGATGACACCGGAGTCGGTCGCCGCAAAGATGACAACTCTCCTACCGATATTGTCGATATACAGATCAAGCGTAAGTAAGAAATAGAAGATGCAGAACCCGGAAAGGGTCGAGTTGGTTCGGCTTCGGCTCGGACTGACGAAAATCGGATTCGCCCAGGCCCTAGGCATCGATAGAAAGACACTTCAGCGTTTCGACGACGGCAGCGACCTCAGCCAAGCCGTGCTAGATCGCCTTTGCCGACTGTCAGGGTATCCTGAAGATTTTTTCCTGAAGCGAAGCCTTGAGTATCCGAACCGAGATGGCGTCAGTTTTAGGTCGCTGCGGTCTTTGACGGCCGGCGCACGGGACGCTGCGCTTGCGGCGGGAGCTTTGGCATTCGAACTGGACGACTGGATCTGTGACAGGTTCGAACTACCGGCACACTCTCTGCCGCAGGTCAACAACGCTTCGCCTGGTGAAGCTGCTGCCGCCGTTCGATCATTTTGGGGCATTGGTGAGCGCCCCATCTCGAACATGATTAATCTACTCGAGGCGCGCGGAGTTCGAGTTTTCTCGCTTGCTGAAGAGACGCGGCATCTAGATGCCTATTCTTTCTGGAGAAACGAGAAGCCGTATGTGTTTCTAAACACCGCCAAGACGGCCGAGCACAGCCGCTTCGATGCGGCGCACGAGCTCGGCCATCTCGTGATGCATCGACATACTGGATCAGGCCATAAAAGTGCTGAGGATGAAGCCAACGCCTTCGCATCCGCCTTTTTGATGCCGCCAGCCGATCTGCTGGCTCATGTTCCGCGCGTTCGGTGTCTCGATGATCTCATCGTAGGAAAGAAACGTTGGCGTGTTTCAGTCGCTGCGCTGAACTATGCCTTGCACAAGATCGGTGTTATTTCTGATTGGCACTATCGTAGTTACTACATCGAATTGAACAAGCTGGGGCGCCACATTGAACCTAACGGTATTGAGCCGGAGAGCTCCCAGGTGTGGGCTAAGGTCCTTACAGCGCTGTGGCGCGATGGCATAACATTGCGCCACATCTCTGCGGAGCTTTCGATTCCTGATCGCGAATTGTCCTCGCTGTTGTTCGGCATCGCAGCTCCTGCATCATCGCCTGTGAACTCACGCGAGCTGCGTGTGGTTAAGTAGAACGCTAACGCCTTCCCCCGAACGCCTCCGCCGCCTCTTCCTGGAAATCCGGGTGATGGTGCCCGTAGCCGTTCTCAAGCTGCTCCAGCGTCATCCCGAGCCAGCCGGCGGCCTGCCAGCGGTCGGTGCCCTGCTGCATCAACCAGGTCGCGGCGGTGTGGCGCAGCGAGTGCCGCACGACGTCCTCACCGAGCCCGGCATCCTCGAGAATGCCTTCCCAGGCTGAACGGATCTTCCCGGCGAGCGGGCGCCCGTCGTTCATGCGCGTGACGACGAAGCGGATCTCTTCGCCTGTCTTCATGATGCCGGCGGCGCGTAGCTCGGCCGATCGGTGTGCATCGATCTTGCGCCAGCGCACCAAGTGCGGCCGCAGCCGGTTCGCGATCTTCGCCGGAGGCCGGCGCTTCTTGGTCTTGCGCTCCTCGGTGCCGCGGCCCTGATAGATCATCGTGTCCAAGTTCATCCATGGATGCGTCGTAGTCGCCAGCCATTGCGTCCGCCGGATCGTCTCCTCGCGCCTGGCCGAATAGAGGCCGACCAGGATGAAGCGCGCGGCCGGCCGGCGGCGGTTTATGATCCAACGCTCGCGGCGGACCAGTCGGCCGTTGGCACGCTTCCACGTCTTCTTCTCTCCATCCCAGACATAGCCGAGCGCGGCCCCTAGCAGGCGCGCGGCTTCGTTACGCGTGAGCCAGCGTTGCCGGCCCTCGGTCGTGGTCGGCAACGTCACCCTAGGCACGAAGCTCAGCGTATGCTCGGCGTGATAGGCGTTGACCGCGGCGCGCAGATCCTCCAAGCGCCGCCGCGCCGTCTGGTCGGACACCTTGCTCTCGCGCGGCGCAATGCCGGCGGCCTTGTTGTTGTCGTTGGGTGTGCCGGTCGACCAGTCAACAAAGTCGCGGCAGAGCTGCGCCTTGATCGCGCTGACAGTCTTGTCTCCAAAGAAATTGTTGAGATCGAGCAAGCGGATAAGCAGTAGATCGTGCTGCGCCCAACCGCGTTGGTCGCTCTTTTCCTTGGGGCGCTTTGCAATTTCGTAGGCGGTAAGGACGTCAGCTATGGCGAGGGCGCTGGGGTCGGTCGCGCCGACAGTGCTGGTATGTCGCTCGCCGATGTAGGTTTCGAGCGCCTTCGCAGCGCCGTCAATGTCGTCGCGGCTGCAGCCTGTGCGGATCTGCCGGCCACGGTCGAGGATGATCCAGGTTTCATCGTCTTCTCTGAACCAGAGTCGTGGCGGCTTGGCTTTGCGGCCCGGCATGACGGCTTGACCAATTTGCGAATGGCACGAGGGGTAGTCAGATCCTTGCCCGCCACTTTGGCGATTTCAAGAGTCCCAGCTGCGGCTGCCCTGCGCAGTGATGATAGCGTCAACGGACCCGAAGGAAAAAACACCGCGATAGCCTCGACTAGGGTCATCACTTCGTCCTCGTCCCATTGAGCAGGAGCAGGCCGTGATTTAGCGCGAGCGAGCTTGTCGGTGTTGCGCCTTGGCATCTATGAACGCGACATGATTAATTCACCCAGACATTTGGTCCGACCACTCGGCTCATTGCTTATTCGAAAATTGCTCGCCGCAAACCTTTGTGCCCAGGCAGTACGGGAATCGGCGGCTTGGGAGCGCAAATCGGACGATTCGCGACTCTTAATCAGCGGGTCCCAGGTTCGAGCCGTGGTGTGCGCACCAAACAAATCAAGACCTTAGCGACAGAAACCGTTTGAGAGAGCCGAACTAAAACGGTTTTTCAAACGGTCTTTTTTCATGCCACTCTTCTCAGGCTCGCGAAAAAGTGAAAGTCGGTTGCCGCCGGTCGCAGGCCGAATTACCGGAGCATCAGCCGTTCAGGAGACACCGACAGACCCCAAGTGCGCACAACTCGCAATGTCGTGCTAGGCGCTCGAACCTAAGGGCGTGATCGGACGAACGTGCTACTCTCGCTGGCCCCACGCACCAGCGAGCCTTCCATGAGCCGAGACCCAGACAGTTGGTATGAAGAAGAATATTGGGAAGAAATCGGTCGGCAGGAGGACATCGCCAAGGCGGTCAAGAATCTATCCAATCAACCAATCCGCGACTTCTTGGGTACCTACGGCGACGCCATTGACACGCGGCTCGACGACATAATCACGCAGGCCCGCTATGCCCGCCAAGGTGGATACCCACGTTTTGCCGTCATCGGTGCGGTGACCGCAATTGAACTGATCACACGATATTTGCTCGTTGAGCCGTTACTGCAGGGCGCCTTCCTCTCTGGAAGTTGGGCCAAAATTCTCACTCGGCACATAGTCCAACACGGCAAACAGGCAATCCAACGCGACCTCCTACCAAGCGTGCTAAGCATATACGATATCAAACTCGGCGAGCTAAAGCTCTCGGATGGATCCCCCCTCTGGAAGACGTTCGTCACTGTCATCGTCCCCAAGCGCAATGCGATCGCTCACGATGGGGAGAGTGCTTCGCCTGACGAAGCAGATCTCGCGCTTGAGTGTGCCAACACGCTGAGAAAAGAGGTGGTCGCGCAGGTGGCGAAAAAAATGGACTTTGATCTTGAAAATAATGGCTCCTGGCATAATCACGTCGACGCGGAAGCAATCAGATACGAACCGCAGTCACCGTTTGAGCAGCCCACACACAAGAACCCGATCTCGAGCGCACCGCCAGCGGGTCCTCAGCAACCAAAGGGGCTTCTAAAATTTCTGACGCGACGAGGTAACTGACGAGGGCAGCCACGACGTTCTGGCGCTCGACCTTACCTTGGTCTGTTGTCCGCTCTTCCGGGTCGCTTTTGCCATCCCGACCCGTAAGACATGCCCCCGTCGGCCGCACTGGCTAGCCATCCGCACGCCTCAGCAATACGCAGATATCATCTTTCGGTGTGAGGATCGTCGTACGGATCTTCGCGCGCGTTACGCTGACGCGAAAGTTCTGGCGCGCCTGGATCATCGCTCCGTCCCGGACATTGCCCCCGACAATTCGGTCAGGGTTGGCCACGATCTCGCCTCTGACGCGCCTAGGCCAACCCTCGAAAATGATAACTTCATCAAATTGCTTGCCCTTTGCCTTGTGCATATTCATCACGACGACGCCTGATTCAGGCTTGTGCGCTGTGGCGAAATGCTCCTGCACGAACGCTTGCCGCGTGATCGCCAACGCATTGCGATATCGTCCAAAGTCGCGCCAATCTTGCACGAGTCCTTGGCGAAGCTGAGTTCCCCGCTCCAGCAGGCGCACATTCCGCACTTCCTTAGCGACGTCTTTTAGGCGTGAACAACCGCCAGCAGCGAGGATCGCGCGAACCGCGACCCAGTCCTTATCCGGATCTCCTGCCAGTGCCAGCGCGCTGGCTGACCCATAGATCCCACCAGTTGCCTTCAAAACGCTCTTCGCGGGCGTTGGCCTTCCCGTTGCGAGACACTCATTCCATTTCGTCAGTGCGGCCCGAAAGCGTGCCGCTTCTTCTAAGTCGCCCTTCGTCGGCGCAGCTCCTCCACGCCCGTGGAAATAGCCACAAAGCAGCTCCACAAATTGATCGAACGATGCTTCATCTCTGTCTTGCTGCAGTAGGAAGGCGATGATCTCAGCCGCCAGGATCGGTCCCTCCATGTCGACTGCTGCGGTATGATTGATAGGCGGGACTGTTCCAAACGGCTCGCGAAGGGTGTCAGACACGAGGCGGGTCATTTTCTTCGTCGGCACCAGGATTGCGAGTGACCAGTCGCGCTTCCCGCTCTCGATCAGTCGTTTCCGTGCCTGGAGCACCTGAGTTACTAAAGTAGCAAAAGCTTGGTTCTGGTTGGATTCAAAGACTCCAAAATCTATCCCCTGATAGTTAGATTGCCGAAACCTGCCCACGAGGATATCGTTTCCGAACAGCGCAATCTCGGTGCCTTTGCTTCGATGGTTGTCGCCGGCAAGATCATGGACCGATGGTTTGAACGCGGCCTTGAAGTGGTCGAGCCGCTCCGGATCAGCTCCGATGAAGTCGAATATCCGTTGCTCTGGATCAGCCAACGCGATCAGCGTGCTTCCTCTGCCGAGGGCTTCTACTACCCGCCACTGATCCGCGCTGGTATCCTGAAACTCGTCTAGGATTATGAAGGGATACATCGTCGAGATCAGCGTCCGAACCTTTTGCGACCCGTGCAGCAATGTGCCCACGCGACCTGCGAAAAGATCAAAACAGATCTTACCTTCTTCCATCGCCAACCGATTGCGTTCCGCGTCTTCCCGTTCCCATTTCTGGGCCTTCTCCTCAGCGGAAAGCTTCGATTCCTTCTTGTAATTGCTGCGCACGCTGGACAGCGCGATCGCCTCGTTCGGAGGCGTCAGGATAGTCAGTCGCCGAGGGAAGCCGACGAGATATCCATGTGTTTTCAGAACGCGCCAAAAGAAGGCGTGATACGTATCGACCTCAATCCGACGCTTTTCCTCCCGCGTGATGTGATTTTCTTCGTCTATCGCTTCCAACACGCGTGAGACCGTCGCGCGAGCAAAACTTAAAAACAGAATGCGCTGCTCTGGCCGCAACGTCTCCCGCGCAATCTTTGCAGCTTTGAGGATGGAGACGGTCGTCTTTCCTGATCCAGGGCCACCCTTCACCAGCTGATAACCGTCAACGCGCAGGACCTCTTTTTGTCCGTCAGTGAGTTCGACCATGCCTGCACTCACCTACCCAAGTGGATTGACGAGCAACTCGTCCTTACCCGCCTTCGGCGGCCACGGCGGAGGGGGAGGAAGAGGAAATGGAAATGGCGGCGGCTCGCATGCAAACTTGAGTGCTAAACAGGTGTCGCGAAGCCACTGTGGGATCTCGCTCTCGTTGCATTGGGCAAGAAAATCCGCGATACCCCAATTTCCCTTGGCCCAACCGAAATATTCCTTCAGTGCGGCGAGAGCCTGTGCCTTCGGGTTTGGGTATTTCGCCAGTAGGTGAGGGGGCCACTGGAGAGTGTCTGCGAACCGCTCCAGCGCCGCCTGCGTCGTATTCTTCAGGACGAGATCCTCGATTCCCTTCTCGCCGTGCATGAAGACACGTTCAACCTGGGCCTCGATCGCTGCCTTTGCCTCGTCCGTTTGTTTGTCGCAGAGTGCAAAGGTCCGCTTGCCGAGGCTCTTGTAGAGCTTCGCCAAATCTGCGATTTGGCTTTCGGTTCCGGCATCGATCACGCAGATGCCAAGTGCTTCTACTGAAGCGTAGGTCGTCGGATTCAACTCAGCTAGTCGACGCGAGGCGACCGGGAGCGATGTCGCTTCCGTGGCGCCCTCGGCGATGAGCACGCGACGGGCCAGCAACCCCTCGCAAAACCGTGTCCGGAATTCCTGACGATAGCGTTTGTGCTTCACGCTTTCTGGCAAATCGATCTTTGCGGCGGTCAGAACGCCAGTATCCGTACGCGATACAATTACTGTCTGATCGAGGGTGAATTCCTCCAGAACGTAGGGCGAATGCGAAGTGAAGATCGATTGCGCTGACAGTTTCCGCAGCTCATGGACAATTCGTTTCTGAGCGTATGGTGGTATTGCCGTCTCGACCTCTTCCATTGCAAAGATTACGTTCTGCTTGTCCTCTGCTATCTGGGATAGCAGTGCGAGGACCAGCATATTGATCGTGCCAGTTCCCTGGCGATAGAAGGGTGCGGCGTGGTCGCCGCTGCCTGTTGCAATGAAGGCCGTCACCACTTTCCGTAAATGCTCACGAGTTAGGCTGGACACCTTGAGATGCGGGCTTACGCCCCACTCGCGGGGAACATACTTCTTCAACGACCTGTTGATGCTCTCGAGGACACCCGAAATGCCAAACTCGGCGGCGCTCGCTACGTCAAAGTCTGCAAGGGTCTTGAGGGTACCCTCCCACATCTGTGGGCGGATTTCTTTGAGACGCAGGATAATGTCGAGCAAGCTGCCATGCTCGAGGCTGAGTGCGCGTGATCCTGTTCGCAGGGACCGTAGGAACAGGAAGCCGCAGTGCTGCTTGTCTTTCTTTGAGAAGGGGATCGGTGTCTCCTCCTCTGTGATAGTTCGGCTAAAGTAGGTGTTCCCGATGAAGTCGTCTTCTTCGGCATCATATTGGCCGATGAATGTCACCCTGAGAGCGGCGACAATATCGATTGCGTCGACCCCAGCGGGATTTGGCTCATCGTAAAACTCGCCGGTGCTGGCCTTTAACCATTCGACCTGCCCCCCAAAACGCGCCTGCTGTTCTAACGAAAGGTTGGTGATCGCAACTTCGACCTTGATTTTGGGTGCCTCTACCGGAGGTGCCGCCGCATCGTCTTCGTTGTTGCTCTCATCATCAGCGTCAGGAGCCTCTGCGAGATACTTGCCCTGATAAAAATCGTGCTCGTCCACCGGAGGGCGTCGGTTCAGCCGATCGGGACCAAGAACGAGGTCAATTGCCTCGAGCACGGATGATTTGCCAGCATTGTTGTCGCCGATGAGGACCGCGTGGTCTGGAACAACCAGGGTCGCCGAGCGGATACCCCTAAAATTCTCGATAGTAACAGAATGAATTTTCATTGCCCCTGAACTCAATCGATACGGGAGTGTTAGAAAGAAGTATCACTAAAATAGTATCTTGATATCCGCCATTCTACGGAAAGGATCACCGCCCGGTGGGCAGTATCCCTTGGAAAAGGGGGAGCCCAAGTTCGTCGAGCGCGTCGTTAAGGCCCTGATACACCCGGAGATCAAGTTCTTCCCGGAGGATCTCTTCGCCCATCCGGGTCCAAAACCGGCTTCGTGAATTGATCGGCTGCCATCGCCCAAGTGCGGTGCCGGCTAGCATTGAAGGCCGGGTCTTTCGTCCCGGCCCAATTTGTTGTGTTTCGGCGGCCCGCCAGCCCCGGCGACCTCCAGTTCCGCGTCTGACAATCCGTTGAGACGTGCGCGTAACCCACATCGGTCACTTAACTAACTCCATTTTGGACCTGAATTCTGCGCACGACAAAGGCCTGATTTCACTGAATCTTCGCAGCAGTGCGAAACTCGCCAAGCCACACCATGATTCGCCGGAGTTCTCCACAGCTGGCGCCCCGTTGGTTTGCTGAGATTTCCTGATTTCTCTCTTGTCTGAAAATCGGACATAGACTATATATGCGTCTGATATTCAGACTTAGGTTGCGCAAAAGCGGAGGCTATCGATGGCCACCACGGTTTCCACCCCTCAGGTCGTAACGTTTCCGGCGGCACAGGTTGAGGCCTGCATCCGAGATGCACTCGCCCATCAGGCTGCCGATCAAGCTATCCTGCGGCCGCATCTTCCGTCGGTCCCTGGCATCGTCCCGGGGCCTTCTTGGGAGCCAGAAGTCGACTCGCTCGTCGCGGTCGAAATCATCTGTGCAGTTGAAGAGATGCTCGGCCTTAAGCTGCCGGCAACGTTCTCTCCTCGAGGTGGCTACGATAGCGCCGAAGCCTGCGTCAACGATCTCATGTCCCAGGCGCAGGTGGTCTGGGAGCAGTCGACGAAGGAGACCCAACCCCATGACCAATGATCGCATCGGCTTTTCGCAGCCACCAGCGGAACCAGATCGCCAGGTACTCAGTGAGCGCCTTAAAGAGGCGCGCGAATACGTCGGTCTCAAGCAAGACGACGTCGCCAAGGTCCTTAGTATACCCCGTAGTGCGCTATCCAATATAGAAGCTGGCACTCGGAAGGTCGACGCTATCGAACTCGCGCGATTGGCAAAACTGTATCAAAGACCTTTGGCGTGGTTTACCGGAGAAGATCCTGATGCCACCACGGAGGTCGCGAAGGAGGTCGCTCACGTCGCGCGCGCGGCCGCAACCCTTTCGCAGCAAGATCGCCAGGAGCTGGCACGGTTCGCCGATTTTTTGAAATCGCGCGCAAAAGCCAAGGCTACGCCCGATGGCCGATAACCGCGCGGCCATCCTGACCGGCGCGAAGGCGGCGCATACGCTCCATCGCGATCTCGGCATTCGCGAGCAGCTCGAGCGCGGCAATGCCAGCCGCATCGACGTGTTCTCGGCGATTGCCAAGCTCGGGGCGACGCTGATGTTCCAGCCGCTGGACAAGCTCCTCGGTGCCTATCTGCCGAGCGAAGAGCCTGGCGTCCTGATCACGACCAAGCGGCAACTGCCGGTGCAGCGATTCACTGGCGCCCATGAGCTCGGACATCACTACATGCGTCACGAGCCGAGTCTTGATGACGAAAACATCCTGAGACGCTCGCCTTTCGCGACCACGGGCACTGCAGACCGGCAGGAACGGGAAGCCGATGCGTTCGCGTCCATGTTTCTGACGCCGGCCTGGCTTGTCGCCTTGTTGCTGCAGCGTCAGGGCTGGTCGGCCCGCCAACTCGCAGATCCCGCCTATATGTATCAGGCTTCGCTTCGCCTCGGCACCAGCTATTCCGCGACCTGCTACGCGCTGGAGCGTCACAAGGTGATTAGCCGCGGGCAGCGCGAGCGGTTGATCGACATCGAGCCCAAGCAGATCAAGCGGCAATTTCTGGGCGGTTACGAGCCGCCGGATTGGCACGTTGATGTTTGGCTTCTGACCGAGCGCGACGAAGGCTCACTGATTGAAGGTGGGCGCAATGATCTGTTCGTCGTCAAGCTGCGGGAGAACAGCGGCGCAGGCTATCTTTGGAACTTCGACCAGCTTCGAGATGCGGGCTTTGCCCTGGTCGACGATGATCGCGAGGATACCTCACCGGACGCAATCGGCGGAGCCTTGATGCGTAAAGTCACGGCGCGATCGGAGGATCGCCTGCAAGGCGAAGTCACGCTGCGCGAATCGCGGCCCTGGGCCGCCGACGTTCCGCTTCACCAACTTCATCTTCGCTACGATCTCCGCGGTCCGGAAAGCCCCGGAATGTGGGAGCCAGAGCTCAGGCGGGTGCTGCAGGCTGCATAAGCATGGTCAAAATCATCGTCGACCTGCGCAGCAAATTTGGCGTTGCGCGGGATCAGAATCCTCGTCCCACATGCATGGCGTTCGCAGCGAGCGATACGCATGCGGCGTTGCGGCCGGCATGGACGCCGTTGTCGGCAGAATGGGCCTACTACCATGCGGTCAAGCGTGACGGCGGCCAGCCGGAAGATGGTTCGACGCTGGCATCCATGCTCGCCGCCATCAAGTCAGATGGCCAGCCGGTCGAGCCGGAATGGCCGTACATCCAGAGCACGCCCATCAATGTTGCGACTTGGGTCCCGCCCAAGCCGTCAGCACTGTTCTTCCGCGATCATGAGGCATGCAAGGCCGGCCTTCAGGATCTGGTCGATCAGCTCGATGCGGGCGTGCCAGTCCTGATCACAATGACGCTGTCGAACGCATTTTATCTGCCTGATACCGACGGTGTAGTTGACCGCAACGAGGCCATTGATCCAAAGCGGCGCCACGCTGTCGTCGCAGCTGGCCATGGCGAACGTGCGGGCAAGAGACTGGTCTTGATCCGCAATTCCTGGGGCGGGGGCTGGGGCCTCAATGGATATGCCTGGCTCGCAGAAGATTATTTGACGCCCCGCCTCATCGAGGCTTCCATCCTGACGACGGAGATTTGATCGATGTATACGCCAATTGCTACGCAGCCGACCAATGCCCAAGCCTGGCTCGCTGCCGCCGCTGCCGTACAGGATGCGGGAGGAGAAGCCTATAACGTCGTCATCGATATCGAGGACCCTCTCGGCATTTCGCAAGCTGATCACGCCATTCTCGGCACCGTCGACGACTTTCTCCGCCGCCATCATGTCAACACCGTCGCGGGCGTCGCCAATACGATCTTTCCGCAAAGCCTGCTCGATCGCCACGGGCCGGATGGCCTTTATGCTGCCTATGAAGCAGTCCTGCCACGCATGAAGCAGATGACGCGCGATTGGGGCCGCTATTTCGAGCGCATGACGTCATGGAAGAAGGTCAAGGGGCAAGACACCCGGGTCATCAATCCCCTCGACGACCTGATCAAGTTCATGAAAACCCAGATCGAGTCGGATCGGACCTATCGCAACACCTACGAAATGACGATTTACGACCCGACCCGGGACGCCGGCAAGGTCGCCAACCGTCAATGCCTGAGCTTCCTGAGCTTCAAGCTCACCCATGACAAGACCTTGATGCTCACGGTAATGTATCGCAATCACGCTTATGTCGCGCGCGGCCTCGGCAATTTCGTTGGCCTCGGACGGCTGCAGGCCTTCGTTGCAGCGCAGTCGGGAGCGCGTCTCGGCTCGTTGACCTGCATCTCGACGCATGCCGAGATCGACGCCGGCAAGAAGAATCAGAATGGCGTAGTACACGGCTGGAGCACCTCCGAGGCGAATGATCTCATTCGGCAGTGTCGCGCCTTACCCGTTGCGACCTCGTCGCCTCCTCCGTCTAGCTCTCAGGCCAGCGTTCGAACCGAACTTCCCGCTTGATGAGATCCGCCGTGACAATCCCGCGCCTGTGAACCTGCAGCTCGCGAAAGACGGCATACCCCTGTAGAATGGAGCGGTCCCACATCCACAACGGCAGGCGGTGCGCTTCGTAGCCCTGCACAAAATTCTTGACCGCCTTCAATAGGTCAAGCCCAAGCCGTGGCGTGTTGGCGAAGAACTGATGCCGTTTTGCAGTCTCAAAAATCCATGTCGAAAGCCCTTCCTCGATCAGATTGGCGCGCGCGCCATCCTCGTTTTCGTCGATGGCCGCCAGACTTTTCCGCTTGATCTTCAGCAAGGCCCGCGTGGTCGGGGACCACCCCAGCACCGCAGCAAAAGCCAGGTGAAAGACATCGTGAAAC
Source organism: Bradyrhizobium shewense (assembly GCF_900094605.1). GTDB lineage: Bacteria > Pseudomonadota > Alphaproteobacteria > Rhizobiales > Xanthobacteraceae > Bradyrhizobium > Bradyrhizobium shewense. Next base: position 25,045 of record NZ_FMAI01000011.1, read on the forward strand.
CGATAGTCGTCTTCCGGAAGGTGATTGTCGGTCAGCCGGTCACCCAGCAGGATCCCGCCTGTTTTCTGAAAGACATATTTCTTGCCGTTGACCTCGCGTTCGTAAACCTCGACCCGCAACAGGCGAGGGAGCTGTTCGTCGGCATGCAGCCCCTCGTCGAACAGCGGCGGAAATGCGGGCTGCGTGGGCCAGCTTTCCTGCGTTTTGGCGATGTTCCTGGATCCCGCCTCATCGAGCGATACCTCGGCTGCCGATGCCGCATGTCCCAGCGGGCGGATAAACTTGATCAGGTCGCCGCGCAGGGCATCAACATTGTCTGCGTAGTTGCCGCCCACATACCGCTTGGCGAGGTCGCCGCTCTCGCCCGCGAGCTCGAGCAACGACTTCTCGAATGCACTCTCGTCAATGCCGCGCGAGCTGCGAGGCGCCAATGCACCCAACGTCACCGTGCCGTCCCCGGCCGCTTCGCCGATTGCGCGCGACAAGATGTCTTCGAGCGTCGTTCCCCCGCGGCGCGCCACAGCAGAGACATACCACAGGACATCACCCAGCTCCTCGACAACAGCGTCGTGATACCCAAGAAATCCGTCCGTGTCCCGACGCTTCTTCTTCAGCGCGCTGACGAGACTGCCGACCTCTCCGACCAGACCGAGCAGGGCGGTCTCTAATCGGGACTCAAGCTTGTCCGTGGCGACCGCGTTTCGCTCAAAATCGGACGCCGTTATCCGCCGATCAACGCCTTTCACCATCTATTCCTCTCTTCGTGTTCGGATCATCGTGACTGGCTGTTCTTGACAGTATATCGTCTTGGCGATTCTTTACCCACCGGGCACGGTAATTCGTGCCAGGAAACTCAGTCACAAGGCGTCGGATGACTCCAACAATCGTCTTCGACACCTATTGGCGTTTCGCCGCCGAGCGGCTTGCGATGTATTACCGTCGCCTCGCCGACCCCGTAGGTCCTTGTACAGCTGATCCGATCCTGTCGGGTTTTCGGTTCACCAACACGTATCGCGCGGCCGATCGGGTCAGCCAGTATCTGATATCAGAAGTCCAGGCAGGGGCCGACCGGTCCCAGGATCCACGCGAAGTCTTCTTTCGCACCATTTTGTTCAAGATCTTCAACCGGATCGAAACCTGGGAGGCAGTGGAACATCGCCTCGGCCCGTTGACCTGGGCCAATTTCAAGGCGGCGGCTCTCGATGAGACGCTCGAGAATCTGCGTAGGCGAGGGAACAGCATCTATTCGGCCGCCTATATCATGCCATCGCCGTCTTACGGTCGAGAGCGCAAGCACAGCAACCATATCGCGCTGCTGCTGCAGATGATGAAGGATCGGCTTCCAGAGCGAATCAAACAAGCTTCTTCATTACGGACGGTCTACGAGCTTGTTCTGAGTTACCCGGGGCTGGGCCCGTTCCTCGCATTCCAGTATACGATTGACCTGAATTATTCGTCGCTTCTCGATTTTGACGAGGCTGACATGGTCGTCGCCGGGCCGGGGGCGCTTGACGGCATTTCCAAATGCTTCACGGATACGGGCCGCGCAACGCCCGAAGACGTCATCCATTGGATGACCGATCGCCAGGAGCGCGAATTCGCCAGACTAGGGCTGGGGTTCGCCGGTCTATATGGTCGGCGGCTGCAGCCGATCGACTGTCAGAATGTGTTTTGCGAAATTTCGAAATATGCCCGCGTCGCGCATCCTGATATCGCTGGAATTGCCAACCGCACGCGTATCAAGCAAATCTACCGTCGGAGCAATCGGCCGTTGCCGGCTCCCCAATTCCCGGCCCGCTGGGGATTGCATGTGCCGTCCGAGCAGCTCAGACTCCAGAAGGCCTCCTACAAGGAGCCTGTCCAACCATCATTTATCTAGCTCCGGTCGCTGATTGAGCGCTTGGCCGGGTGCCATTTTCTCGCGGGACGGCGCGTGGAAATCTTCAGATCCTGCCGCTATATTGACATGGCGGGCGAGCGACCGCTGTTTTGACGAGCACATGGCGAGTCGACGATGTCAGATCCGATTGATCCTCCCGATGATTCCGCAGCGGCACTCCGCCGCGAGTTCCAGAACTCTCCTGCGCTGAAATTGGCGAACGAGCTGGTCAACTCTCCCAGCGCGAAGCTTGCTCACGAGTTGACCAACTCTTCGGCCGCCAATCTCGCTCGCGAATTGTCGCAGTCGCCCGCAGCGGCGCTCTTACGCGACATGAAATCACCTGCAACTGAGCTTGCCCGCGGGATCGGGTTGCCTTCGAGGGCGGAACTGGAAGGCATCACGTCAGCAGCGAAGATGCTCGCGGGGATCACCATCGACCCCGCAGTCGCCAACATGCTTGCTGGAATGAAGTCAGTTCGAGTTGATCCATTAGCCGCTGACGCCTTCGCGAAATTCAGGCAGATGGCAATTGCGCCGGAGTTCGCCAACGCAATCAGCCAGGCTCGAAGGGTGTTTTCCGACTTTGAAAATGCTCACGGCTTCTCGAAGGCCGTGAGAGCGATTGTCGAACAAAACCGCTCCATCGAGAAGTCACTCCTGGCGTCGCTTGGCGGGTCGGCCGGCGATCTCGCCCGCATGAGCCAGTGGGCGAGCACTCTCGGGAGGATGCAGGTCGCCGACATCAGCAAACTCTATCCCACGCTTCCAAACATTGCCGCCGAGGTGACGCGCCTGCACAGTACTATGCTGAACTCGGGCTCAATCAGCATCGACCAACAACGTTTGAGCACCGTGCTTGGATTGGATCATGGCCTTAGCGCCAGTCTCGAATCCACGCGATTGAAGATGTCCGCATTCGCAGGCGTCACCGATGTGCTCGGCGCGCAAACGTCTGCCTGGCGTGAAGCATATCAGTCGCTGTTCGGCCAATGGCGCACACGTCCGGATCTGCCCGAGAACTTCTGGAATGACGCGCGGGTCCGTCGGCGCATGTACGATGCCGCTGACGTCGATCCGGGGTTGGCTGGCGCGGACCTTGCAGTCGCGGTCGAGGTTGTGGTGGAAAGCGGTCTCGCCAGTGGCGTCCGCTCCGATACCAATACGGTCGCGGTCATTGGCTTCGGCGACGTCTCAATGACAATCCGCTCTCGCGGAACGCGGCACGACGCCTACAGGGTGCTCGAACGCTTCGAGGAAGAGTTTAGGGCATACATCACACGCAAACTTTCGGAAAAATGTGGCCCTGACTGGTTCAAGCAGCGGGTCGACGGCAACGTGGCCGGTGATGCCAAGCGCATTCGAAAACAGGCCCTGGAGCGCGGTGAGGCTCCAATACCGCTCATCAGCTACACGGAGCTCGGCCACCTCTCATCGATTGTTCTGAGCCGCAAGAATTGGGAGGAGGTGTTCGGCGACATTTTCGTAAACCAGGCCAGCTTCGATCACGACATGCAGAAGCTCGTCGCTGCGCGGCGGCCGACAATGCACATCCGCCCAATTGACGGCGTTCGGCTCGTCGAGCTGATCTGCGTGGTGAAGCGCCTGTCCCAGCAGATGGAAGATGACGGCGCATGGAAGATCGCCGCCGAGGCCGAGCAATAGGCCTCATCTGGTCAGTCAAGTCCGGCAGTCCCTCCACGTGTTCCCTGGTGCCATGTAAAGCCATCCTACGCCGCTGTGCGCAGCGCTACAGCTTCGGCAAGCTTTCGTCGGATGAGGCGCGTCGGATCGGCAAGGCGATCGCGCGCATCTTCGAGTTCCTGATGCCCCGCCAGGGCTTTTATCCGCGTGGAGGCGGACCGCGCTGGTGTGCCGACCGGCCATATCACGTGGCTCTGGAGGATCGCTATACCCGCGAGCACTGGGATGAGATTTGCGCGCTCTGCAAGCTCAACAGTCTGCCCTTCAACGCAACTGGTGAAGTCATAAAGAGCGACGGTGTTTGGAAGGTCTATGAGTTTACCTGGCAGATGGATGCGATCCTGCTCTGGAACCGTTTCGAGGGCAGATGGCTGCGTGGCACGGAGTTTCATTATCCCCAGCGGCCGGAGAACCTTCCGGTGCTGAAGCCGCTTGAGAACTGGCCGAAATCCAATCCCCGCAATCTGCGGTAATCGCTGGTACCCAACGCCATGATCAAACGCCGAATTCTTGTATTGATGCTCCTGCTGTTATCGAGCGCGGTCCTCGCCGACAGCTTTGTCGGGCAGGCCAGCGTCATTGACGGCGACACATTGGAAATTCATGGAACGCGGATCCGGCTTTGGGGTGTGGATGCTCCGGAAAGCACTCAGCTATGTCGCGCTGAGGATAGCTTGCAGTACCGCTGTGGTTCGCAGGCTGCGAACGACCTCGACGCTTACATTGCCCGGCGTCCGGTCAACTGTGTCCCGCTGAGCCTCGACCGGTATGGCCGCACGGTCGCGACCTGTTCGGTCGCGGGCAAGGATATTGGGGAATGGCTTGTGCGCAACGGTCTCGCGCTGGATTGGCCTCAATATTCGAAGGGCAGATATCACGAAGCTCAGCGGGAGGCCGAGCGCGCAGGCCAAGGGCTCTGGAAGGGCAGCTACGTCGAGCCGTGGCTCTATCGTGCGTGCATCCGCACCGGCGGAAACCCGTCCGCTTGTTCGGACGATGCAAATGCCCATCCGTGATGGGCTCTACTGCGAGGCATCAATCCACAAAGTGCGATGGCCGATCACCGTACACGGGCGGCGGGTCTAGCGCGGTTTGGGCGACTCACGCTACCCATCATTCCCAACCACCTCACTGCATAATGGGAATAAAATGGTTGCAGCCAATCGTGAACTGCCGGCCTCTGGTTACGCACTTGAAGTGGATGGCCGGCTCAAAGCTGAATTCGCAACCAGAGACGGCGCCAGGGCAGGTGGAGAAGAACTAAAGAAGCGTTTTCCCATGCTTCAGATCAGGATCTATGACGCGCAGACGCATGCGCGCGAGGACATCTAGATCTTCGACTGGCGAGTTCTTTCGCTTGCGCGCGTGCGGCTTTCGCCGCACCGGGCTCTCGTGAACCGAGCCGCTTTGCGTCTCGGCCATCCGGCTTCGATCCCTCGCGCAAGGACTGCGGAGCTCCTCGCCGGGGCACTCGGGAAAGGGGCTCGCCTGCGGCGATCGCTATCACTGCCCCGTTCCCGGGTGCCGCTATTGAACCGGTCTCGTCGCTGCACTCGGACCCGCGTGCCCCTTCGGGTCGCTACGCTCATTGCCATTTTGCGTTGAGGCGATGCGCCTTTGGCGCACGCCTGGTCGGGCCTGCGGCCCTAAAGCACCTCAAGGCTAAGTCCCATGAAGAAATCGGACGGAGGGAAAACCCGCCCAAGTAGCAGGTTCGTTGTTTAAACGCGCGACGTGCATCGAATCAGCTGGCGGCTTATTCTCTGGCAAAGCCGCCGATTCTCTCTTCAGTCGGCCAATGTCATGCAGCTGGGGGCTACATCATGAAGGTTCTGCGATGGATCGAGCGGATCGGACACTCGATCGGCCTCTTACTTGCGATCGTGGCTATTGTCTGGATAGGGGTGATTATTGGTCGTCCCTCGGAGAAGAGCGGAAATCAGCTGAACTTCGTCGGCGCAGAGCAGCAGCAGAAGCGCCTCGCGATTTTTCTCGACGGCACATGGAATAGCATCAACAGCAATACGAACGTCTGGCGCATGCGCGCGCTTTGCGCCGCGAAAAGCAAGGATGGTAAACCTCAGCTCGTCTACTACGAGGTCGGGGTCAACGGTTTCCTGGGCGGTGTTTTCGGCCAGGGGCTCGATGAGAACATCCGCCTAGCCTACGAGTGGCTCATCGAGAACTACAACGACGGCGATGAAATCTTCATTTTCGGCTTCAGCCGTGGCGCGTTTACAGCCCGAAGCCTGGCTGGGTTGATCGCTATAGATGGCATCCTGAAAGCAGGCTCCCCCATCGGCGTGAGCGAACTGTTTGATCGCTACAGGAAGGGTGACGAGGAGAGCATCTGGACGTTGAAGGAGAAGGAAGCGTTCGGAGACACCAGCAAGCTGACAGAGCAGGAAAAGTGGTTGCTCAAATATTCCCAGCCGGCGAAAGTGAAAGTTGTCGGCGTGTGGGATACCGTTGGATCCGTCGGCGTGGCCGCCGGAAACATTCCAGGCATTAGCCGTTCTCAGTTCGATTATCTGCAGACGGGCTTACGTATCCATATCCTAAATGGCTATCACGCGCTTGCCATTGATGAGCACCGGAACGACTTCGCTCCGACGCTGTGGGACGTTCGCCACCCGAAAGATCCGAACGCGGTGATCGCGCAACCGCGTCCGCTCTCCGGTGTTGAGTAGCGCTGGTTTGTCGGTGCCCACGCAAATGTTGGGGGCGGCTATCAGACGGATCTGCTTGCTCAGGCTCCGCTGCGCTGGATGATGAAGAAAGCGGAATCTCAGGGGCTCTCGTTCCGATCGGAGGTCGATCTGGATGGAGATGCTGTGCAAGCACCGATTGCCGACTCCTATGCGTCGTTTGGCTCGGGATTGTACGCCAAGATTTCTCCTCCTCTGTTTCGGACCATCGGCCGAGAACCGGATGTCCGGGATGACGGAAGCCACATCAACGTCAACGAGACGATCGACGCGAGCGTGTTCAAGCGATGGCGTGCTGATCCAACATATCGCCCGGCCAACCTTATCGAGTGGGCACAGCGCAAGAAAGTTGATCCTGCTCAATTGCAACCTCCCGTGCGAGCTGACGACCCCCACGTAAACGTGCCGGACCAATAGACTCGCGCGAAGTGCAGCTGCCTAACTTCTGGCCGGTTAAAGACGAGGACCGCAAGTCGGATGTATTGGCGCCAGCGCTGAGGATCTAGACCGGCCTTCGTTGCCTTTGTACTGGCCGCGGTTTGCATCGGGATCAGCTCTGCTACCTCGCGAAGGTTCTGGCGGACGTGCGCCGTGTGCCAGCCGCCACGCATTTTCTTTAGTACAAGCATTGGTTGCCCTTGAGAGTACGTGGCATCATCAGGTAGGTTTTAGGTTCCACTTGAGATCTTCATTGGTGTTGAGGGGCGCAAATGAGGCTTCATTCCCTGGCTTGTGCGGTGCTTTGGGTCTGGTGTTGGACGGGCGCTAGCGCGCTCGCGGCCGAATGGAGCGTCGCCGGCGTCATGGTGACGCCAAGCGGCATCCTCGCGGATGGAACGTTGTCGATTTCGGGCGATGGCAAGATCCTGAGCGTCGGCCCTAGCGCGTCGGCGCAGCCATCAACGTCTCCGGTCAAATTGTCAGGCGTCATTTTACCCGGCTTCATCGATCTCCATGACCATCTCACCTGGAATATTCAGCCACGATGGCTGCCCGGCCGCAAATTCAACAATCGGTATGAATGGCAGGATTCCGCGGAATACGACCGCTTGCTGAACAATCCGCACTATGCCGCAATGCCGGCTGTGGCCTGCGAAGCCGAGATCTATGCAGAAATCAAGGCGCTTGCTGGTGGGGCGACGTCCGTCCTCGGTGGACTATTGAGCAGTGACAAGACCTCTGAAAACCATAAGTGCGTTGCAGGACTTGCCCGAAATCTCGATACCGATTCCGGCTTCTTGCAACAACAACCAGTCTTCGACGACAAATGCCCCACGGTAAGACCTGAAACCGATCGCAAGATTCTTGATGTCGTCGACAATGAGGTCTTTCCGCTCGAATTGACGCACGAGAGGTTCGAGTATCTTCTGTGCGCGCTCGACCATAAGACCTTGCGGGGCATGGTGGTCCATCTCGCGGAGGGCGCGAGCACTGATTCCGCCGCGCACCGCGAATACAGCATGCTCAGCAAGGAAGTGTTGCTCGCACCCGTCATCGGGAAGCCCAAGCCTGTTCCTATTCCACGGGACGGTCTTGCCCTCGTTCATGGTACGGCTTTGCGTGACGCCGATTTTCTCGGCATGAAGGACAGCAATGTCGGACTTATCTGGTCGCCACGCAGCAATGACGAACTCTACGGCTCGACCACCAACATTGCCGCCGCCAGGTTGGCAAAAGTGGACATCGCCATTGCGCCCGATTGGAGCCCGTCCGGCAGTGCAGGCATGCTGCAGGAAATGGGTTACGCATACAGGCATTATGGCGTCAGCTCCGACGAGCTCGTGGCCATGGCAACGTCGACCCCTGCGAAGCTCGTCAGAATATCCGATTACATCGGTGCGCTGGCGCCCGGGCAATTCGCGGATTTTGTCGCTCTGAACGTCGCAATCGACACCACCCGACCCACTCCTCTTGACCCTGTCGTCAAGGCTACGCCGGCCAACGTGTCGCTTGTTGTGGTCGGCGGACAAGCGGTCTACGGGGACAAAAACTTGCTGCAGCAACTTTTGCCGCCCGGCGCCGTCACGAGCGAGCTAAAGGTGTGCGGGGCGGATAAACTTGTGAATCTTTCGGGTACCGGCGCGGCCGCTCATGGATGGACACTTGACGACGTCAAAGCCCACCTTAAGCAGGCTCTTGAGGCGCTCGGCACCTCACTCACAGACATCGAATGCGATTGATCTGAAGAGATGACGTGACGGGCCGCAATCAAGCCGACACCGCAAGACCGCAAGTCTGTTCCGATAGAGTGGTGGGCTGCTCCTCTCTCGCCCCAGGTCGCGTCGACATGGATGATTTGCGTGGACGTGGCGATGGGCCCATTTGGTCGTCGGCTTCGTGAGTCACGATGTTGGCCCGGGCGGGTCTTCCTTGACGCCGCGGGCGACGACCTGGAGCGTTCCGTCGGAAAGCGGCCGCTGCAGCTTCAGGGCCTCGTCCGGAGGGGCCGTCATCCAGGTCTCGACTTCGTCCGGCGTCGTCAGGATCACTGGCATCGCCTTGGGGTGGATGGCGCCGACCTCGGCGTTCGGTTCGGTCGTGAGGAACGCGTAGAGGTCGTTCGTGGTCTCACCTTCCTTGACCTTCCGCACGGACGTCCAATTGGTCCAGATGCCGGCGAAGCAGGCGAGGGGACGGGTTTCGTCGAGCGCGAACCAGACGTCACCGCCCTCGGCCTTGTTGAACTCGCTAAAGGAGTTGAACGGTACCACGCAACGATTTCGGGTCCCCAGCCATCGCGTCCAGTGCTTGCTCTTCACGTTGCGGATGTTGGTCGTGCCGCCGTCCGGCTCCATCCGTAGCAGCTCCTTGAAATCCACCGTCTTGCCCTTGGCCTGCAGCTTTTCGGCTCGTTTCTTGGTGGCGTCCATCAGCGCCTTTGATGACGATGGCATCCCCCATCGCGCGGTAGCGAGTTCGCGGCCCTCGGCTCCGTTCCGCACGATCGGCGCTTTGTAGTCGGGAAAAACCCCGGGCATCGGCGCCAGATTGCCGACATATCGATTCACGACACGAAATAGCGCGCTGATCGCAGCCTGGTTTGTCGTGATCGAATAAAGATTGCACATCGGTCAGGATTCGGTTCGAGGGTGGCGCGGCTGCCACGTCAACTGTAACAGAGTCGCGGATGGACGCCGGCCCGTCTTGGCGCATTTGCGGCAGCGCAGCCGGCCGGCGAGATCGTGCACGAAGGTGGTCGGCGGGTGCTTCATCGCCGCGAGGTCAACGTCGCTTGGCGTCTTGCAGCGCGCGCACCTGATCTCCAGCCAGGGGAAGCCTCCGTTCACGGCCTGATCGATGCTCGGCGACGGATCGATCGGTTCGCCGTCACTCCACATCCGCTCGTTCCAGCTTTCGCAAAGCAGCCTATCGGCTTGCTGGATCATCGCCTCGCCTTTGGCCCGCATCTCCGCCGATTGGGTTGCCAGGATGCTAGCCATCGCGCGCGCCTTGCCGAGCTCTTTTGTCAGAGCCTTGCGATCGCCGCCCGATAAGGGCGTAGGGTGATTCTTCGGGGCCATCCGGACATCCAGGCGCAAAGAGATCGGATCGGCAAATCCAGAGCACTACGGCGTCTCGAACGCTGGCCAGCACCCGTCTTCTTCGTGCCTGCCGGTGCGCTGCTGGCAGGTGTTGTCGAGCAGCCGCTGCGCAACGTCCTTCCAGAGCGCGTTGGCGCCATACAGTCGAACGGCATCGGCGGTCTGGATTTCCACGGTCCGCTCGCAGCGGCGGCAGGAGACGCGCAGCACTTGGCCCTTAATTTCCGAAAGGCGTCGCTGTCGGGCCTGGGCGACGGTCGCGCCGGCGCGAGGATCTTTGAGGACGGATTCCCAATATTCGGCCGGCAACGGTGCATCCGGAGCCGCAGCGGTGGGCGCTCGTCTACGGTCGGCTTCGGCGGCCAATTTTTCCATCTGTTTCGGGGTCGGCATGCGCCAGCTCGCGGGTCGGTCGGTCATGCTCAATTAGAACATAACAAGAACAAATGTCGAGTCCGGTTAGGCGGCGTGCCGGAAAAATCGTCCTGTGGGGGAGGCGGCGATGTCGGAACCAAGCCGGGTCGTTCGTCTTGAATCCGGTATCAGTATCGGAGTTCCCCCGGCATGGCCCCCCGCGCTAACTGGAAAGGCTTCCTGCGTCTTTCCCTCGTCACTTGTCCGGTCGCGCTCTATCCGGCCACCTCGGAATCCGAAAAGGTCTCGTTCAACCAGCTGAACCGAAAGACTGGCCATCGGATCAAGTACGCCAAGGTCGACGCCGATACCGGCGAGGAGGTCGACAACGAGGACATCGTCAAGGGCTACAAGGTCGATACCGATACCTTCATCGAGGTGACCAAGGAGGAGCTTGAGAACGTCGCGCTGGAATCCACGCGAACCATCGAGATCGACGAGTTCGTCGATCGCAGCGAAATCGATCCGCGATATCTCATTCGCCCCTATTACCTGCGTCCTGACGGTAAAGTCGGGCACGATGCCTTCGCCGTCATTCGGGAAACCATCCGCGAGATGAACAAGGTCGCAATTGGTCGTGTGGTGCTGACCAATCGCGAGCACATCATCGCGCTCGAGCCGCTCGATAAGGGACTGATGGGCACATTGCTGCGCTACCCCTACGAAGTCCGTGCTGCGGATGAATATTTCGACGATATCCAGGATGTGAAACTCACCAAGGACATGCTCGATCTCGCCAAGCACATCGTCAATCAGAAGGCGGGCCATTTCGAGCCGGACAAGTTCGAAGACCAGTACGAGACCGCCCTCATCGATCTCATCAATCAGAAACGCGCCGGCAAGCCCATCACCGCGAAAGCCCGTCCTCGAGGTGAGAACGTCGTGGACCTGATGGACGCGCTGCGCAAGAGCATCGGACGAGAGGATGCGGCCGCGACAGAGGCGCCGAAGAAATCAGGAAAAAAGCCGCGCAAGGCGGCGGCCGGGCAGAAGGAAATGCTGATGCCGATCGCAGGCAAGAAGCCGGCGAAGGAGACCGCGGCGAAGAAGCCGGCGGCCAAGCCGCAGCGGAAGTCGGCTTAGGCGTCGTGAAGCATCCGGTGACGCCGGTCGATCACTACTTCGTCGTCCGCGGCAGGCTCTGGCGAATGGCAAATCCCATCTCGACGAGGTCACGCGAGGCCATCTCGTCGGCCATCTAATGGCGGCCCGGCGGGTCGGTGCGCGCGCCAGGAAGGCGGCCGACCGCGAGGCCTAAAGAGCGGTGCAAGGACCGTGGACGAGGCTAAGCAGGCGCTCGGCGCGCGCGGTCCGGTATGGTGGGACGACGGCGCGCCGGCTCTCGGTTGCTCTGCAAAGTAGGAGCGATATGGCTGCGGTGAAATTGGCTTCCAGGAGATCGACCTTGAGCGCGGGCATTCTCGCATACCGCAAGGGCGTTCGTGGGCTCGAGGTACTGCTCGTTCATCCCGGCGGTCCGTTCTGGCGCAACAAAGATGATGGCGCATGGTCCATTCCTAAGGGCGAAATCGAGGCCGATGATGCTCCGGAGAACGTCGCGCGGCGCGAGTTTGCCGAAGAACTCGGCCCGAGCGCGTCAATTGGTCCACTCAAGGCGCTGGGGGAAGTCCGACAGCGAGGAGGGAAGCGCGTCATCGCATTCGCCGGCGAGGGCCACTTTGATCCGGCAGCGCTGACCAGCAATACCTTCGATATCGAATGGCCGCCCCGAAGCGGTCGACGGCAGAGTTTTCCCGAAGTCGACCGCGCGGAATGGTTTGATATCGAGCTCGCGCGGATCAAGATGCTGTCCGCTCAAGCTCAGTTTCTCGATCGCCTTTTGGCGATCGCGGTTGAGAGCGCCGTCAAATGATATTCAGGATTGGAATCATTTCGGACACACACGGCCTGTTGAGGCCCGAGGCGGAACGAGGCCTGACGGGCGTCGATCACATCATCCATGCCGGCGACATCGGGCGCCCCGAGATCGTCGACGCGCTTCGCCGCATCGCGCCTGTCACGGCCATTCGTGGAAACGTGGACAGTGGCGAGTGGGCTCGCGACTACCCCGACACGAACCTTGTGCGCCTGGCGGGAAAGTCGATCTACGTTCTGCACGACCTGAAGACGCTGAAGGCCGATCCCGGGGGCGGCATCGACGTCATCATCTCCGGGCATTCCCACGTGCCGAAGATCGACACGGTCGGTGGCGTTCTCTACCTGAATCCCGGCAGCGCGGGACCTCGCCGTTTCAAGCTGCCGATCACGTTTGCGACGCTCGAACTCACGCCTGACGGCACGCGACCGGAAATCCACGACCTTGGAGGCGAGTGAGTGTTGGCGGAGGGTGCGTCAATCCTTTTTGCGGGCTTTCGCCAGAGGGAAGCTCTGCTTGCGCGGACGTTCTCGCTCACGCACGACGTCCTTCGCTCGCTTGTCGGTCCTGAGCCCAAGGTAGACGGGCTGGCGCAGTTCGCCCTTACTCGTCCACTCCGCAAATTTGACCTCGGCGACCAACGCGGGCTCGACCCAGGTCGTGGCGCCCTCGTCCTTCACTTTGGCAGGGAAGGGTGATTTAGGGGTCGTCAGCTTCACGAGCTTGGCATGGAGGTCTTCCAGGACCTTGTGGCTGAAGCCAGTGCCGACATGTCCGATGTAGCGCCATGTGTCGTCTTCCCGCACGGCGAGGACCAGGGCGCCGAAGAACGGCCTGGTGCGCCTCGGCGCTGTGAAGCCCGCGATCACCACTTCCTGCCGCTTTGCTGTCTTGATCTTCAGCCAATCCGCGGTCCGGCTTCCGGACGCATACGCGCTGTCGGCGCGCTTCGCCATGACGCCTTCCAGACCCTTCCGCTCGGCCTCGGCGAAGAATTTCTTGCCGTTCGCTTTGCGGTGACGGCTGAAGGCGATCAGCCGGTGGCTCGGCAGGATCGCTTTCAGCCGCTCCTTGCGCTCGAGAAGAGGCTGTTTGCGCAAGTCAACTGCGTTCTGAAACATGAGATCGAAAGCGCAATACAAGAGCTTCGCTTCATGACGCAGCGCGTTCTGGAGTAGCTGGAAATGCGAAACGCCGTCCTTTCCGATCGCGACGAGCTCGCCGTCGATCACGGCGTCGCCCTTCACACCCTCCAGCGCTTTGGCAACCTCGATATAGCTGCGGCTGATGATCTTGCCGTTGCGGCTGTAGAGTGCAACCTTGCCCCGCCGGATTTCCGCTATCATCCGGAAGCCATCGTACTTATCCTCGAAAACCCAATCGGCGTCGTCGAACGGCGCCTCGGTAAGCGTAGCAAGCATCGGCTGCAGGCGCTTGGGCAGGGTCGACATCCGGCTCATTCGAGACCAATCCTTAAGAGCACGCTGCGAAAGGCATGGACGTCCTTCAAGGATTGGGGAACGCTTCGGGGCCGCGCCGTGTTCCGCAGGCATGGTGGCGTGCGAGACGTTGACGATCGACGAGGGCGAGGGCGGATCAGACCGATGGCCAGAAAACTGAAGACCTATCAGACCTCGCTGGGCTTCTTCGATCTGGCCATCGCCGCTCCCTCCATGAAAGCGGCCCTCGAAGCCTGGGGCGCCGACAGCAATCTCTTCCACCAGGGCGCGGCAAAGGAAAGCGACGATCCGGACGTCATCGCCGCGACCATGGCAAAGCCTGGCGTCGTTCTCAGGCGCCCGGTTGGATCCGACGGATCTTTCAATGAGCATGCCGAACTGCCCACCGATCTTGGCGGCAGCAGAAGATCGACGAAAGCCGCGGCCAAATCGAAGCGCCCTAAGACGAGGAAGCCTTCCTCGCGTCCGGCCGACAAGGCGGCGGAGCGGAAGGCCGCGCTCGCCTACGAACGGGAGGAAAGGCGTCGCGAGAGTCAACGGGCGAAGGAAGAGGCCACCAGGCAGAAAGAGCATCAACGCCGGCAGCAAGCGGTCGACAAGGCACAAGCGGCGCTGGACAAGGCCGAGCGTGAGCATGCGAAGAGGGCTGCAGCCATCCGCTGAGGTGGAGGCTCTCGAGAAAAGATCCCAAGCCGAAGATGCGCGCTGGGGAGGAGAGAGAAGCATTGAACGTGGCGCTGCGGCGCGCGCGGAGTTAGGTCGCCAGACCATTCGGCCGCCGGGCACGCCCTGGTACCTGCCTGTCCTCCGCAAAATCGACCGCGCAAAATAATTGCAGGAGCGCGGGCTCAACGTGAGCTTCCGTCGGCATGAAACCAGACCTATTACGCTCACACTGAGTTTTGTCGAGTTTGACCCTCAGCGGAAAATGAGCGCCAATCTGGGACGTGTGGGCGGTTCATTCAGCGCGTCCACCGGGCCTCTTCGGCGAAACGACTTCCCCGTCTTCTTTGACAAATTGGCCAATGTCGGCCAAGGCCAGGAGACCAAGCACGGTCTCGGACGGCCGGCACAACTTCACGCCCTTTGGCGAGACCACAATCGGCCGATTAATCAGGATCGGGTACGCCATCATGAAGTCGATCAGGTCGTCGTCGCTCCATTTTGGATTGGCAAGATCGAGCGCGGCATAGGGCGTACCCTTCTCGCGGACCAGCGCCCGAGGCGTAATCCCCATGGCAGCGATCAGTGAGATCAGCTTGTCACGCGAGGGCGGATTCTTGAGATATTCGACGATCTCCGGCTCTTCCCCGCTTTGGCGGATCATGGCCAAGGTGTTGCGTGACGTCCCGCAATGGGGATTGTGATAGATCGTTATCGTCATCGGATTGCTTTCTTTGTGGTTTCAGTGCCCCGCAAGAGCCACGTCATGAAACCCGCGGCGACCATGGCGCCCAAAACTTCGGCGACGATGAAACCCGGCAGATCCTGCGCGCGGATGCCGGAAAACGTGTTGGTCAATGATCGCGCGATGGCGACCGCCGGATTGGCGAAAGACGTGGACGCCGTGAACCAGTAGGCGGCCGTGATGTAGAGCCCGACCAGCCATGGAATTGCGGCTTCGCGAAATTGGAGGCCACCGACGACCGTAACGACAAGTCCGAACGCGGCAACGAATTCTGCAAGCCACTGCGGAAATCCTGTCCTTGCCTTTGCAGAGAACTCCAATAACGGCAGGCCGAACATGGCATGCGCAACCATCGCGCCCAGGATTCCCCCGAGCACCTGCGCCGCGATGTACTGCGCGGCGTGATGCGGATGGAGTTCGCCCCTGACCGTGAACACCAGCGTGACCGCCGGATTGAAATGCGCGCCGGATATTGGCCCGAGGATTGTGATCAGCACCACCAGAATGGCGCCGGTCGGAAGGGTGTTGCCGAGCAGCGCCAATGCCACGTCTTTGGTCAACGTCTCGGCCATGATGCCGGAGCCAATGACGGTTGCGACCAGAAGTAGGGTGCCGAGTCCCTCTGCCACAAGGCGCCTTGGCAGGTCGAAGCCGCGCATCATGCACGCGCCTTCTTGGGTTTGGAGGGCAGGCACTGGGCGGCGATGAGCGCCGGCGCGCAGATCTCCGGGTGGCCCGCGCAGCAGTCCTTCATGAGGAAGGCGATGAGATCGCGTAAGCCGGTGAAATCCGCCGAGTAAATGATCGAGCGCGCCTCGCGGCGCGGCACGATCATGCCCGCATGCTCGAGATCCTTCAGATGAAAGGACACGTTGGATGGCGACACCTCGACCGCCTCCGCTACTGCCCCCGCGGCCATCCCCTCGGGACCCGCCTGGACAAGCAACCGCACGATCCGCAGCCGCGTTTCCTGCGATAGCGCCGCGAAAGCGGTTCGAGCTTGACGCTCCTCCATATTTCGATAATCCTACAATTCAATGATCATTGAAATGAGGATAGCAGCCATGGACACGCTTGCCAATACTCGCTCGGTGGTCGGCGCTCTCCTTCCGGTGGAAGAACTCTCATCTGCTGCGCTCCTTTCCAGTCTCGAAGCACACAAAGACAAGTCCCTGATCTTCAATTACGACGGCAGGGACGTCCGTCCCAGCTATCACGTGACCGAAGTCAAAGCCGGTTCATTCAGGTCGCTCGATTGTGGCGCGAACCCGGAGAGCTGGAGCGAGACCTTCATTCAGCTCTGGGACATCGACGAGGAAAACCGCCGCCACATGCCGGCTGGGAAGTTCCTCGCGATCATCCGCAAGGTCGACGAGGCCGTCGGCTTCGATGCGCAAGCCAAGCTGACCTTTGAAGTGAGCGACGGTGTTCGGCCGATGCAGATCTATCGGGCGGAGCGTATGATTACAGAGGAAACCGCGGTGCGCGTTTATCTCTCAGCCCGTCCATCAAGCTGTAAACCGCGCGACCGATGGCTTGCAGAGCAGCAATCCTGCTGCGCACCGAAGGCGGTAGCGAAGAAGAGCAACACGGCGCGCGGGCGGAAACAGGACCGGGCGCGTGTGGCCGGCGGGCAGGACTACGAAGTGCAGTACGAGGCGAAGAAGACTGGAAAGTCGGCGCCGGCGGTGAAAAAGGCCGTCAAAAAGGTCGGCAACGCGCGCAAGCGCGTGGAGAAACGGCTGGGCCGCTGAGTCGGACGGGCGGGCGTCCGAGGGTGGCGGCGGTCCTTCTAGCCAAAGGGGCATTCAGGGCAGGTATCACCGATCGAGTCCAGCACGTCGCGAACCGCGGCCGCCGCTGCATCAGGGGAGACGTCTGCTGGCGGATCTCGACGGGCGATGTCGAAGGCCCGCTCTCGTGCATGCGGATCGGCGCGGTCCTGCATCCAGCCGTGGTCCTCGCACTCGCGGATGGCGCCGGCTTCGTTCAGCACGTTGATCGCCCAACCGCGCAGGGTGCGGATCGCCGGCCGTCTCTGCTTGGTCATCAGCATTGAAAGTTCTCCACGCTGAGACGAATCGTTTAGTCTCGCAGACGTTCCCCACCGCTAACACACGACTGGGATTTCCGGATCGTGGGATCTCGTGGTTTTTCGAAGGCCGAATTTTCCGCCCGGCCAGGTGCTAGGGTGGGCAAGAACGAACTGAAGAAACCGTTT
Organism: Bradyrhizobium shewense; assembly: GCF_900094605.1. Taxonomy (GTDB): domain Bacteria; phylum Pseudomonadota; class Alphaproteobacteria; order Rhizobiales; family Xanthobacteraceae; genus Bradyrhizobium; species Bradyrhizobium shewense. The sequence goes on from NZ_FMAI01000011.1 coordinate 42,257, forward strand.
TCCGATACTTCAGACGTCCGAGCTCAGGTGGTTGCTCCTTGTCCGTTTTGCGCGTGCGGCTGTCGCCGCACCGGGCTCTCGTGAACCGAGCCGCGCAGCGTCTGCGCCTTGCGGCTTCGATCCCTCGCGCACGAGCAGATCACGCCCTCGCGGGGCAGAAATGAAAAACCGGACCTTTATGCAGCAGCCACCTGCACAAAGGTCCGGCCTTGTCTTAGCGTGCCGCGATACCGAACGGCTGCAAAGGACGCTTCATATCCTTTGGGAGGTCTCGCTTTTCATCCGGGTTGCGACCCGGAGGCGGCAATAGATCAGTAGCCGATACGACTACTTCTTTTTCTTTGAAGTCTTCTTTGCCACCTTCTTGGTGGCTGCCTTCGCGGTCTTCTTTGCCTTCTTGGCTTTCTTGGCCATGTCATCCTCTGTAAAGAATTGACTCAGTGAACATGCCCACGCCGTGCATCGACATGCGCATCAGTGAGACGCTATCACAAAAGCAAAGCTGATACCAAGGAGACGTGAATCCGCATTGAGTCGCTCGCCGGAGGCACTCGCCTCGGACCCGCCGTCATCGCATGCCGGCGTCGCTATCACTGCCGTTCGGGTCGGGTGCCTTCTTAACCGGTCTCGCGACCGCACTCGGTCCCGGGTCCCGCCGCTACGCGTCGGCGCTATGCTGACCCTCCTGCGGGTGCCTCTTTTGCTGCGTCCCGCGAGTGGTCTTCGCTTTCGCTCCGCCCACAGGCCTCTCTTCCATAATCGCGAGAGTCCTGTGAAAATGCTGGGCGGTTCTCGTATCGTTGCCTGCATCACGTTCGCTCAGGTTTTGGCGCGTGAGGAGGCTCACCGGGCTCTCGTGAACCGAGCCGCGCAGCGTCTCGGTCTTGCGGCTTCGATCCCTCGCGCTAGAGCTTTGGTGCTCCTCGCCGGGGGCACTCGGGAAAGGGGCTCGCCTGCGGCGATCGCTATCACTGCCCCGTTCCCGGGTGCCGCTATTGAACCGGTCTCGTCGCTGCACTCGGACCCGCGTGCCCCTTCGGGTCGCTATGCTCACGCTCTCCGGGTGCCATTTTCCGTTGAGGCGATGCGCCGCTGGCGCACGCCTGATCGGGCCTGCGGCCCTCAGGCAGATTGCGAAGAGGCTGAGAGTAAGAGTGCAGGCTGGTTTTTCCGTGACGGGTTACAAGCTGCGAGAGAGGCTCGCGGTGCCCGTCGCGGAGACCCGCGATGTCAGACCCTAACGCTTGCGCGCGCGCCGGCAAGGACCGGGCGAACATCTATACTGAAATCACCGACAAGATCATCGCGGAATTGGAGGCTGGCCGTATCCCTTGGGTGCAGCCATGGGGAACGGCGGCGATCAAGGCGCCGCTCGCCATGCCGCGCAATGCTTCGACGCTGCGCGGTTATTCCGGAATTAACGTGCTGATTTTGTGGGGTGCCGTTATTGAGTGCGGCTTCTCCAGACAGAGCTGGCTGACCTTTCGTCAGGCGCTCGGGCTCGGCGGCCATGTCAGGAAGGGAGAGCGAGGTACGACCGTTGTCTACGCGGATCGCTTCATTCCCGAGGACGAGCGTCGACGTACCGCAGAGACCGGCGAGGAGCCGGGCACGATCCCGTTTCTCAAGCGCTTTACCGTTTTCAACATAGAGCAGTGTGACGGCTTGCCCGAGGACGTGGCTGGCTCGGTCGTCCCGCCGCCACCGGATCAGATCGAACCGCAGGCGGAATCGCTGATCGCCGCAACCGGCGCCGACTTCCGGATTGGCGGGGCGCGCGCATACTACAATACGACCGGCGATTTTGTGCAGGTCCCGCCGCCAGCGGCCTATTTCGAGCCCATCAACTGGCATCGCACCGCGTTCCACGAACTATCGCATTGGAGTGGAGCTGCATCCCGGCTTGCTCGTGATCTTTCGGGGGCGTTCGGCTCCAAATCTTACGCGCGCGAGGAACTGGTCGCGGAGATGGCGGGTGCGTTCGTCTGCGCTTCACTTGGCATCGTGCCGACCGTGCGCCACGCCGACTATATCGGCTCTTGGCTGGAGGTGCTGCGTGAGGACAACCGCGCCGTTGTACGGGCGGCGAGCGCAGCGTCGAAGGCCGCCGATTTCCTGCTCGGCTTTCAGCAACGGCCGATCGCCTCTGTCGACGAGGGCGACGAGGTTGCCGCGTAATGCGTCCGCCGGCCGTTTCGGCTTGCCTTCGCAGCGGGGCCTCAGAGAGTGAGAGGACGGGCGGTTGAGTTCGTGACTGGTTGGAGGTCGAGAGAGAGTCTTTCGGCCGCCCGTCGCGGAGAATCCGACATGGCTAGCGCCGTTCAGAAGATCAAACTCAGTCCATCCCGGGACATTCCCTTCAACAAACTGGTCTTGAGCCAGTCCAATATTCGCCGGATCAAGGCCGGCGTCTCGATCGAGCAACTGGCCGAGAGCATTGCGCAACGCACCTTGCTACAAAGCCTCAGCGTCCGTGCCGTCGTCGATGCCGACGGCACGGAGACTGGCATGTTCGAGGTTCCTGCGGGCGGGCGGCGGTACCGCGCCCTTGAACTGTTAGTGAAGCAGAAGCGTATGGCGAAGACCCAAGCGGTCCCCTGTGTGGTCAGGGATGGCGGTGTCGCTGAGGACGACTCGCTTGCGGAAAACGACGAGCGCATCGGCCTACATCCACTCGATCAATTCCGCGCGTTTCAGATCCTCCGCGATGGCGGTATGAGCGAAGAGGAGATCGCCGCACGGCATTTCGTGGCGCCTACGATCGTCAAGCAGCGGCTGCGGCTGGCGTCGGTATCGCCGAAGCTGCACGAGGTCTATGCCGACGACGGCATGACGCTGGAGCAGCTTATGGCCTTTGCCGTCACTGGCGATCATGCGCGTCAGGAGCAGGTTTGGGATAATGTGAGCCGCTCCCAGAACGACGAGCCATACCAGATCCGCCGGATGCTTACGGAACACACTGCCCGCGCCTCCGACCGCCGCGCCCAATACGTCGGGCTCGATGTGTATGAGCAGGCCGGTGGCCTCGTGCTGCGCGACCTGTTTCAGCAGGACGACGGCGGTTGGCTGCAGGACGTCGTATTGCTCGACCGCCTCGCCATCGAAAAGCTCAAAGCCGAAGCTGAGGCGATTGCTGCCGAAGGTTGGAAGTGGATCTCAGTCGCCGTAGAGTTCTCCTACGGTCACACGCAAGGCCTACGGGAAATCGAAGGCAAACCTGTCGATCTCTCGCCGGAGGAGCAGGCCACAATCGACGCCCTGAACGCCGAGCAAGCCAAGCTTGAAACCGATTACCAGGATGCCGACGAATTGCCCGACGAGATCGACCAGCGCCTCGGCGAAATCGAGTCTGCGGTGGCGGCTTTCGAAGACCGGCCAATGTTTTACGAACCGACAGAAATCGCCCGAGCCGGTGTCTTCATCAGTATCGATTCCGAAGGACGCCTCTCCGTGGACCGGGGTTACGTCCGACCAGAGGACGAGGTGCCGGCATCTGATCCTGATGTCGGGCAGGACGCCGACGTGTCAACCGAAGGTCAAGAAGAGCGCCCTTCCGTCCCGCGCACGGTGATCGGGGTCGGGGCGGTGCTCCTGATGCTGAAGAAGATGACGAGGACGCGGCCAGGCCTCTGCCGGATCGGCTGATCACCGAGCTAACGGCGCATCGTACGCTCGCATTGCGGGATGCGCTGGCAGAAAATCCAGGGGTCGCGTTCCAGGCGGTGCTGCATAACTTCGTGCTGACGGCCTTTTACCGGTTCGCCTCGTCCGGGAGCTGTCTTGAGATCGGCCTTCGCACGCCGAACTTTCCCGCTCAAGCTCCGGGGGCTGAGGGAAAGCGTCTCTGCCAAAGCTGTCGAGGCGCGGCACGAGGCCTGGAAGGCGCGGTTGCCGAAGAGCGAAAACGATCTCTGGGATGCGCTGACGGCTCTCGATGGTGGTGCACAGGCGTCGCTGTTCGCCCCCTGTGCGTCATTTGCGGTCAATGCCGTCTATGAGCCGGCCAATCGCTACAATCAGGCTCGCGTCTCAGCCCACGGCGTCCGCACACGTCTCGACCAAGCTGATGTGCTGGCGCGGGCGGTCGGGCTCGACATGGTTCAGGTAGGGTGGAAGCCCTCCGTCGACAACTATCTCGGACGGGTTACCAAGCCGCGTATTCTGGACGCGGTGCGGGAGGCCAAGGGCGAGACGTCGGCGCAACTGATCGACCATCTGAAGAAGGCCGACATGGCCAAGGAGGCCGAGCGTCTTCTGGATGGCTCGGGCTGGTTGCCGGAGCCGCTGCGTCTCCTCGATCCCGATGCGGCGCCAGTGGCGCAGGAGGGCGAAGCGGGCCCGCTGCCAGAATTCCTGGCCGACGAGGACGATCAGGAGAACGGCAGCGACGACGATCCGCAACAGCTTGACGCGGCTGAGTGACATCATTGAGCGGGGTGGCTCCGGCTGTCCTGCGGTTGCTCGGGGACCGGTGCACAGCGCCGGTCCCCATTCTTATGGGCGAGGCTTGAGAGGGAGAGGCAGGCCGGGAAGGGTTTGAGCCGTTGGGGTCAGAGGAGAGCGCCTGATGGTTCGACCCGTTCCTGCTCTCCGAAAGAAATCCTGCCATGACTGAATCTCTTGCCGGCGGTGCCGCCACGCCGCTCTCCATGCGTGCCGCCGCAAATCTCACCTCTGCCGCTGTCAGGGCCGCGCGACAGGTCCTGACCGAGCTCGAACGCGGCCGGCGTATCGACGCCGCTGTTCTGCGTAGCGCCATGGAGGCTGCCTTCGGCGCCTCCGACGCGGCCGGGGTCTGGAACTGGAAGACCGCCTATGACGTCTGCGAGGCGGCAACAGTTCTGTTCCTTCGCAAGTTCGGCCCGGCCATGCGGGCCAAGGCTGGTTCGACGGCCGCCATGCTGCCGATGATCGTGCGAGTAGCTGGCCTTCTGCCGACACATACGCGGCGGTCCGAGGACAGCCAGGCATTTCAGCAATTCTCGACGCCGATCCCGCTCGGGCTGGCGGCATTTACCGCAGCCGGAATTACGCCTGCCGACCGCGTTCTAGAGCCATCCGCGGGGACAGGCCTGCTCGCCGTCTTTGCAGAGCTCGCCGGCGGCGCCTTGGTCTTGGTGTTGAACGAGTTGACCGAAGCCCGCGCGGAGCTGCTCGATCAGCTATTCGCGGACGTTAAGGTCACGCGGTTCGATGCCGCGCAAATCGATGATCACCTCGATGCGAGTGTCACACCTAGCGTCGTCCTGATGAACCCGCCGTTCTCCGCGGTGGCGAATGTCGATCGACGGATGGCGGATGCGGCCCTCCGCCACGTCGCTTCGGCGCTCACGCGTGTTTGCGACGGTGGACGCCTCGTCGCCATCGCCGGCGCAAGCTTCGCGCCCGACAATCCGGCATGGCGAGATGCCTTCGTTCGCCTCCAGGAACGCGGACGGGTGGTGTTTTCCGCCGCCGTCGATGGCACCGTTTACGCCAAGCACGGTACTCAGACGGAGACAAGGCTGCTTGTGATCGACAAGCTGCCCGCTGCCGATCCGACGGCTTTTCCTGCCTCGCCAGGCATGGCGGCCGACGTCGCTACCTTGCTTGGCTGGGTGAATCTGCATGTGCCTTCAAGGCTGCCCGTCGCCACTCCATCGGAGATCGTTGTTATCGGGCGGCCAACGATGTCGCGATCGGTCGGCGCCGTTGCACCACGCATATCGTCCACTTCGAGAGACGCCGCGCCACTAGGCGCAGAACTGATCTACGAGACGGTCGAATGGTCCCCGCCGGAAGGCGCCCGGCTGACCGATGCGCTTTATGAGGAGTACGGACTACAGTCGATCTGCATTCCCGGGTCATGCGCACATCCGACCAAGCTCGTGCAGTCTGCCGCGATGGCGTCCGTTGCGCCACCGAAGCCATCCTATCGTCCGCACCTGCCGGCCAATGTCATGGACGACGGAGTTCTGTCGGATGCTCAGCTCGAGAGCATCATCTATGCCGGCGAGGCGCATTCCAAATTCCTGGCAGGCTCTTGGACGGTTGATGCGACCTTTGATGTTGTGGCCGCCCCGCGCGACGACGCATCGAATGCCGTCCGCTTTCGCCGCGGCTGGTTCTTGGGCGATGGAACCGGCGCGGGCAAGGGGCGGCGGCAGGTCGCCGGGATTTTGCTCGACAACTGGTTCAAGGGCCGTCGTCGTGCGACCTGGGTCAGCAAGTCCGACAAGCTGATCGAGGACGCGCAGCGCGACTGGTCCGCGCTCGGCATGGAGCGGCTGCTTGTTACGCCCTTGTCTCGGTTTCGCCAGGGCACCGCGATCCGGCTCTCGGAAGGCATCCTTTTTACCACCTACGCCACGCTACGGACCGATGAGCGCGGCGAAAAGCTTTCTCGTGTCAGGCAGATCGTCGAATGGTTGGGTTCGGACTTCGACGGAGTGATCGTCTTCGACGAGAGCCACGCCATGCAGAATGCGGTCGGGGGCAAGGGCGAGCGCGGTGAACAGGCTGCATCTCAGCAGGGCCGTGCGGGCCTGCGGCTCCAGCACGCGCTGCCGAATGCTCGCGTGGTTTATGTGTCGGCGACGGGCGCCACCACGGTCCACAACCTGGCTTATGCCCAACGCCTCGGCCTTTGGGGCGGCGCTGACTTCCCGTTCGCCACGCGTGCCGAGTTCGTCGAAGCGATCGAGGAAGGTGGGGTCGCGGCCATGGAGGTGCTGGCGCGGGACCTCAAGGCGCTCGGTCTCTATGCGGCTCGCTCATTGTCCTACGAGGGCGTCGCGTACGAGCTCGTCGAACACAAGCTGACGCCCGAGCAAGTTCGCATCTATGACGCCTATGCCGATGCGTTCGGTATCATTCATAACAACCTGGACGCCGCGATGCGAGCGGCCAACATCACCAGCGAAACTGGGGCGCTGAATGGGCAGGCCAAATCCGCAGCCCGCTCCGCCTTCGAGAGCGCCAAGCAACGCTTCTTCGGTCACCTCCTGACTTCGATGAAGACCCCGTCGCTGATCCGTTCGATCGAGCACGATCTTGAGGCTGGACACGCCGCGGTCATCCAGATCGTGTCGACGGGCGAAGCGCTGATGGAGCGCCGGCTCGCCGAGATCCCGACTGAAGAGTGGGGCGCCGTCCAGGTCGACGTCACCCCGCGCGAGTATGGCCTCGATTATCTCGCCTATTCCTTCCCAGTTCAGCTCTACGAGCCCTTCACCGACTCGGAGGGCAACCTCTGCTCCCGGCCTGTCTATCGCGACGGCCAGCCGGTCGAGAGCCGGGAAGCTGTCGCACGACGCGACCGCCTCATCGAGAAGCTTGCATCACTACCGCCGGTACCTGGGGCACTGGATCAGGTCATCCAGCGCTTCGGCACCGAACTGGTCGCCGAAGTGACGGGCCGCTCTCGCCGCATTGTGCGCAAGCGCGACCGGCTGGTGGTCGAAAACCGAGCCGGTTCGGCCAACCTCGCGGAGACCTCGGCCTTCATGGATGACGTCAAGCGCATCCTTGTGTTCTCCGACGCGGGCGGTACGGGAAGGAGCTACCATGCCGAACTGTCGGCTCGGAATCGCCGCCTGCGAGTCCATTACCTGCTCGAGCCCGGCTGGAAGGCCGACGCCGCGATCCAGGGGCTCGGCCGGACCAACCGCACCAACCAAGCGCAGCCACCCCTGTTTCGTCCCATCGCGACCGACGTGAAGGCCGAAAAGCGCTTTCTCAGCACCATTGCCCGTCGGCTCGACACGTTGGGGGCCATTACGCGCGGCCAGCGTCAGACGGGAGGGCAGGGCCTGTTCCGGCCCGAGGACAATCTCGAAAGCCAGTACGGGCGTGACGCGTTGCGTCAGCTCTACACGCTGCTCGCGCGAGGCAAGGTCGACGGCTGCTCGCTTGAAAGGTTCGAGGATGCGACCGGTCTGAAGCTCATGGATGCCAATGGGCTCAGGGATGACCTGCCGCCGATCACGACCTTTCTGAACAGGTTATTGGCGCTCACCATCGACCTGCAGAATGTGCTGTTCACCGCCTTCGAGCAGCTCTTGACCGCTCGGATCGACGGCGCGGTCGCGTCGGGTACCTACGACGTCGGGCTGGAAACGCTCCGCGCTGAAAGCTTTGTGGTCACTGACCGGCGGACGATCTACGTCCATCCCGGCACCGGTGCCGAGACCCGGCTGCTCACGATCACGCAGCGCCAGCGCAACCATCCCGTGGGTCTGGATGATGCTCTTGCTCGTGTTCCCGATCGTCAGGCTGTCCTGCTAATCAACGAGCGGTCGGGACGAGCCGCCGTGCAGGTTCCGGCGGCGAGCGTCATGCTCGATGACGGTGAGATTGAGCGACGCGTCAGCCTGATCCGGCCGATGGAGCAGCACAGGGTCCCCATAAGCATGATGGCGGAAAGCCATTGGGTCGAGGCGGACCGTGAGCGCTTCGCTGCGGCATGGCTGGCGGAACTTGCAGAGGTGCCCGAGTTCACGGAAAGCACGATCCACGTCGTGGCGGGCTTGCTGCTACCCATCTGGAAGCGGTTACCGAACGAGTCGACCCGGGTCTATCGCCTTCAGACCGACGCGGGCGAGCGCATCATCGGACGCAAGGTTTCTGCCGCGTGGGTCGCAAACGTCCTTGCGACGAACGCGCCTTCGCTGACGGCGGACGCCGCCTTTGCCGCGCTGATGGAGGGACGGACCGTCCTCGAGCTCGTGGAGGAGCTCCAGCTTCGACGCGTCCGGGTGATGGGCGCCTACCGCATCGAGCTATCGGGTTTCAGCGACGCCATGCGCGATCGCCTCCGGGCTTACGGCCTCTTTGGGGAGATCATCTCTTGGAAGCTCCGCATGTTCGTGCCCACGGACGCGAGCAGCGTCGAGATTCTGTCGAGGGTGCTCGACACCTATCCAGTGGCGCGCATCAGTGCGCGGGAGGCCGCGTGATGCCCCACGATGCTTCCGAACTGGCACGCCGTCTCGCGCGTGAGGCTGAGGCGGTGTGCCGACACTATCTCTCCAATGGCAAGCGAGCAGGGCGGTACTGGGTGGTCGGCGACGTCCAGAACACGCCGGGCCGCTCGTTGTTCGTGCGGCTCCAGAAATCGACGAAGGGCCCCGCTGGCAAGTGGACCGATGCCGCGACCGGGGAACATGGCGATCTCCTCGACGTTATCCGCGAAACTATGGCCTTGCGAGACTTTCGCGAGGTCGCCGAGGAGGCGAGGCGGTTTCTAAAGCTGCCTCGTTCAGAACTGCAATTCGCTCCGAAACCCATTCGTTCAGTCGCGCCGGCCGGATCGCAGGAAGCCGCTCGTCGGCTCTTTGCGATATCAAGCCCGATTGAAGGGACATTAGCCGAGGCGTACTTGCAGCGTCGCGGAATTACTTGCATCAACCATGGTGGCAGCCTCCGCTTCCACCCGCGCTGCTACTATCGGCCGGATGAGCATTCGCCGACCGAAGCCTGGCCGGCGTTGATAGGCTCTGTCACGAACCTCGAGGGACGGATCACCGGCGTGCATCGCACCTGGCTAGATCCAGACGGTTTTGATCGCGTAGGGCTCGGCAAGGCTCCAATCGACACACCACGACGCGCCATGGGCGACCTGCTCGGCAACGCCGTTCGCTTCGGCGTGGTCGATGACGTGCTCGCTGCCGGCGAGGGAATCGAGACCATGCTGTCACTGCGTTACGCACTGCCGTCCTTGCCCATGGCCGCCGCGCTTTCGGCTAATCATCTCGCAGCGATGATGCTGCCATCTGGCCTGCGTCGGCTCTATATCGCCCGCGATGACGATGCTGCCGGAGATGCCGTACAAGCGATTCTCACGCAGCGCGCGGAAGAGGTCGGCGTTGAAGCGATTCCGCTGTCGCCTCGGGTGGGCGACTTCAACGAAGATCTGCACATCTTCGGCCTCGAGGCCCTCCGAGCAGCGTTGCTCCTTCAACTCGTACCGGAGGACGTCGTCCGCTTCCTGCATTCTCCGGCGGTAGCTGCGGAATAGCCCGGGCACTTCGATCGGGGTCGACAGCCCGGTCACGACGCGGCCAATGCCGGAAGAGCACGCGACCACGGCCTTCTAGAGGGCGATCGGACGGCAAGCGGCTCGGGCCGGCAATGGCTGCGTCCGGCTATTTTCCGCCGCGCGCCGGCGATGGGAAAACTGATTACCCATCTGTGCGGCGCGCTTTGCATCGCGAGGCAAAATAGCCGGCCTTCGCCATCCTCCGCTATCCCTTCGGCCCTTCGGGTTCTGGCCCGGTCCGCCCGCCGTCTGAGTGATCGCCACGAAGGCCGCGATGGGCGCGGCCGATCCGGCAAGGGCTTCTTCCATGACCGACCACGACGACATCGAAACACCGCACGCCACATCTCCCACCGATCACGTTCTTAACGAATTGCAACTCTTCGGCTATCGTCCTTTCGACGACGAGCCCGATCCAAGGCCACTTCCGGAGGGCAAGATCATCGCCGGAGCCGTCGCTGATATCTTCGACGCCCTGGTTGCGACCTTGAGCGACACGCGGCTCGAGCCGGACCTTGACGACCTGCTCTGGTCGACCGTCAACCTGTTCCATCGTGCCGTCGACCGCATCGAACGCCAACTCGATGACAACGAACAGGCGCAGCAGAAGAGCCAACGCGAGCAGAACGGCTCCGAAGTTCGATCGGTCGAACTCGAACGCATCACGGCGGAAGGCATCACGCTGATTGAGCGCCGCAACTGCCTGGAGCTCTTCCGTGATCAGGCCATAGAGCACTTCGAGACTCACACCGGCTCATTCTGGCGCCCCCGATCGGGATCGCTGGTGAACCATCGCACGCTGACCGCAGCGATGATCGACTCCCGCGACTTCATCGCGGCCAAGCGCCGCGCCGAGACCGAGGTCATGCTGCCCGCTGGGCCGAAGATCGCGCTCACCGGAGGGCTCGACTTCAACGACCACCACCTCATCTGGGATCGACTCGACAAGGTTCATGCCAAGCATCCCGACATGGTCCTGCTCCATGGCGGCTCCCCGAAGGGTGCCGAGCTGATCGCATCCAAATGGGCGACGATCCGCAAGGTGCCTCAGATCGCCTTCAAGCCTGATTGGACGAAACATGCCAAGGCAGCACCTTTCAAGCGCAACGATGCCATGCTCGAATTCCTGCCGATCGGCGTCATGCACTTCCCGGGCACCGGAATCCAGGACAACCTGGCCGACAAGGCGAAGCGGCTCGGCATCCCGGTCTGGAGGTTCGGCGGCGCGTGAGCGCCGTCTGCTTGACTGAAGTAATGGGGCGGAGGCGAAATTGCTCACGCCGCAACTCCGCCTCGTTTCAATCTCATATCCAGAGTTGCGCCGTGGTGGTGGAGGAAGGCGCGACTGGTAGATCTATGCACATGGAGCCACCACCATGCTCGCACTTGGGCTCGTCCTCAACACACTCGGCATCGGCCTATTCTGCTGGGCGATTTTCGCGCTCGCAGTGTATGCCATGCCGTTTTTCGTCGCACTGAGTATCGGGATAACGGCGTTTAAGAGCGGCGCTGGCTTGATCGATGCGCTGCTGATCGCAACGACCGGCGGTGCGCTGACGCTCGTCCTCGGCCAGGTCGCCTTTGCTGCTACTCGGTCCTCCGCCTTGCGCCTCGCGATCGCCACAGCATTCACTGCTCCCGCCGCCGTCGCCGGCTATCATGTGGTGTTCGCCGTGTCCCATATCGGAGTGCCCTCGCTGGCATGGCGTGAGGTCTTCGCTTGCTTGGGCGCGGTTTGCATTGGCGTTACGTCATGGACGCGCTTGATGGTTTTGGCGAAGACCGGCCCGTTCGAGCCGGCCGGGGTGGTGGATAACCCGCCCTAACCGGTTCATACGGCCGCATGGCCCGACGGGATGACCTTTTCCGCCTTCATCGTCGAACAGGTGCGCGTAAATCGGCACGGTGACGGGAGGTGGTCGAACCTGAGCGTGGAGAGGCCGTCCTGCTCGGAACTCCTCGATCAAGCTGCCGACATTCGGTTTGGCCCACGCAGCCGCGGCAGAGCGATCTTACCTCGATCGGCTCTTGGCAGACGGTGCCGCCCTTTGCAGCAGATTGTTTCTCTTTCCGCGCTGAATCGTTCCGACCTCTTGTTCATCAAAGCTGAGATAGCCACGCTTCTCCGTAAGATTGTGGTTCAGCACGCGGACGCACGTGGCCTCGTTGATGGCTTGATCTGGCCGAAGACCGGCTTCGCCTCGATCGTCTGAGCCGCAACGCCGTTGATGCGACTTTCTTCCCCTGGGCTGCGCCCATTCCTCGCGAGACAAGAAAGTCGCCACAACGACGTCCTCCGCTGCGCTCCGGCCCAAGCGGGTGCGTCGCCGATCGTCCTCGGCCCTAGATCGCCATCGAGGCCGCGGTGGTCGCGGGCTCGAAACACAACAGGAGAAGTGACATGGCTAACATCGGTTCTTTCAAGAAGGTCGGCAATGATTTCCAGGGCGAGATCGTCACCCTGAGCCTGCAAGCCAAGGGCGTCCGTATCGTCGCCGAGACCAACCGCTCCAACGACAACGCTCCCAGCCACCGCATCTATGTGGGCCGGGCGGAGATCGGCGCAGCCTGGTCGAAGCGTTCCGAGGAGGGCCGCGACTATCTTTCGCTCAAGCTCGACGACCCCTCCTTCAACGCGCCGATCTACGCGAACCTCTTCGACGACGAAGGCGGTGAAGGCTTTACCCTCCTGTGGTCGCGGCCGCGCAAGAACGGCGACTAAGAGCTCCACGAAGCCCCGTCCGGTCCGCCGGGCGGGGCTTTCCAAATCTTCCATCGGTCGATGGATCGACCGTTGAACCATTGTGCTAGGTGCTTGCTGCCGATCTGAGCGAGATTTCGTTTGGCGGCGCGCTCGGCGCGCCCTCTGGAACATCGCCTGTTCGAAACCCTATCGCTGGCGCTGCAGCAAGCTGGATCGGCAGTCGTAACGAGTGTCCACATCGGGACTCCCAAGGTCGCGCGCCCGGCTCAAAGTCAGGACCGAGCTTTGGACATCTTCTCCTCAAGCAGATCTGCCGGCCTGACCCCCAACGCTTGGGCAATCTGCCAGATTGTGAGCAGTGTCGCGTTTTGGAGCCCTCGCTCCATGCTGCTCACGAAGGCCCGGTCGACGCCCATGCGTTCCGCTACGGCCTCTTGGCTCAAGCCAAGGGCCAGCCGAAATCAACGCGCGTTTGCTCCAAAGACCTTGCGAATGTCCATCCGAAGGATAGAAGCAATCGCGAACGTGTTATAATACGCGGAGAGCTGGTTGTTTAGGGTCTCGGACGGAGCCTCAATTGAGGAAAATGTGGGAAATGCAGCTTCTTGAACGCTCGCCCGAGCAGGTGGCATGCCATATGCTACAGCAGGGAATTGTTCGGCGAGGCTGGTGCCTCGCCATTTGATTTTGAATCTCCCGCATATTGTCGTCTTTGATGTCGAAGCCGCCGCTAGATCCTGACATCGCGGATGTCGCGCCGAATGAGCCGACGCTCACAACCTCTGACGAACGGCATGTCGTCACGACATCCGCCTTCTGCAAGCGGAGGGAGAGGGGGCGGACTGGCGCGAAGTGGCTCGAGTGGTCTTGCATATGGACCCCGAGCGAGAGCCAGACCGTGCGCGGAGCATATATCAGAGTCACGTTGCGCGGGCCAAATGGTCGACCGAGCAGGGCCGGCTACGTGGCACTGGCTCCAAATAGAAGAAATTGGCGGCCAGCGACTTGCAGGCAGAAGTATTTTCTTTCTCTGACCCGTGTTCATTCCGGTGCACCACGTGGTGCCAAACCAGGGTCTTCCTACAACCGCCTCGTTCATACCTATTGCGGCGCAATCGTTGTTAGCAGCGTGCGATGGGGCGGAAGCAATGCCTGAATTCGACTGGCGGTCTTCGGAATCCTGCAAGAGCCTACAAGACGCGGAAGTCACCGACATCGCCTGGGAATGCCTCTGCCGCAACGCGGACTATCAACGCGAATATGAGGCGATGATCGCTCGCAACCCAGATGGCGAAGTGACTGCCGAATTCAGGAGGAGGTGGGGCTCTGCTTTCGCCCATGACCCGCAGAGGTCATTCGACGAGCAGACGATCTTTTGGGCGCCTGAGGTTTTAGCGGCGGTCGTTCCGGTGACGGTTGCCTTGACGGCCGATCTCGGATCGGCGTCTCAGCCACTGCTCGACCTCACAGTTGGCCAGGTGCGCCGCGCTGTCGACGGCTGGCATGCCGTGCTGCGCATCGGTGCGCTAGATCACCGGCTTTGGTCAAAAGAGCCGCCGGTGCTCGGCGCGTCATACACAGCCCAACTGCCGTTTGATGGCGATTTTGGCGCACCCGCCTATGCAACTCGACGGCTGTGGCGCGCGATGAACGGACGCGCGCTGGAGCCTGCATTTCATCAATTATCTAAACAGCGGCGCGAGCGCCTGAGCGCCGCAATCCGCGCGCTCGATGCGCATAGCGCCGGCGGCAGTTATCGCGTTGTCGCCGAAGCGCTGTTCGGCAAAAAGCGCATCCCCGATCGGGCCTGGAAGACGCATGATCTGCGCAATCGAACAATCCGCCTTGTGCAAGGCGGTTTCGCGTTGATGCGCGGTGGTTACCGCAAACTCGTGCGGCCCGGGCGCAGGGACGAGTAGCGCAGTCGCCAAGGGGTGCCGAAAATCGACCCCTCCATATTCGGCATCCCCCTCCGAGATCTTGCTTCTCCATGATGACCGCACACACGCCGGCCTAGCCAAGTGTGGTGCGATGTCCTCCTGGAGTCCTCAAATGCCCGATCCGATGGCCGGTCTACCACCGCGATTCCTGCGTACACCTGAGGCCGCGCGTTATCTTGGCCTGTCCGGTCGCACGCTCGAGAAGCACCGCACGTACGGTACCGGACCGACCTATCGGAAGATCGGCGGACGTGTCGTCTACGCTGTGGATGACCTAAAAGCGTGGGCCGACCGCGGCGCCAAGACCTCGACGTCCGACCCCGGGAAGGGGACTGTACTCCCTGCCAAGAAGCACCCGGCGCTGCGCCCTTATGCGGGTCAGGAACGTCGCTGATCACAGCGAAAGGACGGTGATCATGCGGCGCAGATACCATTCTGAGCGCGATCAGCTTGAGCTTTTTAGGGCGCTGCCCGGCGATCTCGCGCCCCGCGACGCACAGGATCTCATGGCTTATCCGTTCTTCTCGCTCGCAAAAACGAAGCGGATTGTGCCGATCGATTTCCGTGCCGGTGCGATCGCAATTCGTGTCGAAGCCGTACCGGAACACGGCATGGCGACCATCTGGGATGCGGACTTTCTGATCTGGGCTGCGTCTCAGATCGTCGAAGCCCGTGACGCAGGTCTGAAGACTTCGCGTTTGATGGCTGCAACGCCTTACGAGATTTTGACGTTCGTGGGCCGCGGTACCAGCGCACGCGACTATGACCGCCTGAAGGCTGGTCTTGACAGACTTCAGTCGACGACCGTGCTGACGTCGATCCGTCAGCCGACAGAACGACGGCGACATCGCTTCTCCTGGATCAACGAGTGGAAGGAGACGGCCGATGCAAACGGTCGGCCATTTGGGATCGAGTTGATCCTGCCGGATTGGTTCTACGCGGGCGTCATCGATGACGCGCTCGTGCTGACGATCGACCCCGCCTATTTCGAACTGACGGGCGGACTCGAGCGCTGGCTCTACCGGCTCGTGCGCAAGCACGGCGGACGCCAGGATGGCGGCTGGAGTTTTGATCTTGTGCACCTCCATGCCAAGTCCGGCATCATCTCGCCGCTCAAGCACTTTGCCTACGACGTACGTCAGATCGTCCAGCGCCAGACATTGCCCGGTTACCAGCTGGTGCTCACGCGCGATCGGAACGGCACCGAGCGTCTGAACTTCGCGCCTACGCCTGCTGATCCCCTCACGGCCCGCTTGCGCCGCCGCGGTCTCATTCCAAATTCGGAGGACAACCTGTGAATCAACTCGTGCTATCGGGGACCGCAACCCTCGTGCTATCGGGGACCCGATCCTCGTGCTATCGGGGACCGGAATCGGACTTAAGAGCTTGCTTCTCCGCACTTTCAAGCCGCTCTAACTTTACTAACCGGAAATCCTTCGGATTTCTTCTAACGGAACAGGCCGAAAGCCGCGTTGCCGACGCTCGGCAACGGCAGTCCGATAGTCCAGCCTGCCTTTGCAGGCCATATACACTTTCCACTGCGCCCCAAGCTCACGGCTGCCAGCTCCAGCGTCAGGGAGCCGCCGCATGAGCGATCTCACGGAAGTGGAAGTGTTGTGGCTCGAGAAGCGTATCGAAAACCGCATTCGGTTTGGTCGCCCTGTCGAGGAACGGAGGATTGATCGTCACCGGCGCGTCCTATCATTTGCGCTAGGTAGCATCTTTGCTTTCGTCCGCTGGACCTCTAACGACTTTGGCACGGTCATTTCGCGGATCGACATCTTGCGTGCGGTCGCGCCGGGACAGCGCTGCTCGACCGTCCCTTATGTGACACCCGGCGGAGAGATTCTGCTGCGCCTGTCGGGCTGGCCGAAGGTCGAGCGCGTGCTGCAGATGATCGATGCCGTTGAGGCGCTCGGCATCGATCCGGCCGACGTCGCGCCTGATCACTGGCATCACGTTCATAACCGTCTGTCCGTCGACGAAAATCCGCGCTCGTATACCAAAGCGCGTCATCAGGCCTGGCTTCATCGCAGAAAGGTGATGCGATGACGGGCCGCATGAAGACGCTGACCGCGACGTCTTGGGCGGCTGCTGCGCTCATCGCGACGATCGTCCTGGAGCCGCTTCCGCTATACATTTGGAACGCATCAGCGAGCGTGCCGATCGGTCTCTACCGCCTCCGACCGGCGGACCAATTCCAAGTCACTGAATTGGTCGCCGTGCAGCCGCCGGAGCCGCTCGCGACCTTCCTCGACCTTAACGGCTATTTGCCCATTGGCGTCCCCATGCTCAAGCGGGTTCTGGCGCTGCCGGGGCAGACGGTCTGCAGAAGCGGGCTCACGCTTTCAGTCGACGACATCGCGGTGGGCGGGGCGAAGGATCACGACAGACGAGGCCGGCCGCTGCCGAAATGGCAGGGCTGCCGCGTCGTCGGCGACGGCGAGCTGTTTCTGATGAACTGGCAGTCGGACGACTCTCTTGATGGCAGGTATTTTGGAGTTCTTCCCGCATCTAGCGTGATCGGCCGTGCGATGCCGGTGTGGACGTGGGAGGAGTGATCGTGCGTATTCGACGTGTTCTCCTCGCCATTCCCTTGTTTGATCGATTGCGGGATCATTCCTCCGTCTCGATCGATGTCTGCAAGGCTGGCGCGAGCCCGGCCGCGTGCTTGGGTCGGTTGGGCACGCGCGTTTGTGCTGTCGTGCCCCTGATGCTTCTTCTGACCGCGTTCGACAGTGCTGCTTTGGCCCAGAGCGGATTAGCCGCCCAGCCGGCGATCAGGCAGACCGCTGACCCATTTGCCGGCTTCATCAATGAAGCCTCACAACGCTTTGCGATTGCGCCGAACTGGATCCGATCAGTCCAAAGCATCGAGAGTGCTGGTGACGTGCACGCCAGATCGCCAAAAGGCGCAATGGGCCTGATGCAAATCATGCCGGCGACTTGGGCGGAACTTCGCGAGCGCTACAATCTCGGGAACGACCCCTACGACCCGCACGACAACATTCTGGCCGGCACAGCGTACTTGCGCGAACTGCTCGATCGGTATGGCTCGCCTGGCGTGTTTGCCGCGTACAATGCGGGACCAGCTCGCTATGAAGAGCATCTCGCAGGTCGCTCTTTGCCAGACGAAACGCGAGCGTACGTCGCAAAGCTTGCAGATCTGCTTGCCATCGAACTGCCGCCGAGGTGGACGTCCAGCGGACAGTCATCAGCAGCTGCGACGCTATTCGTCACGCGATCCAATCTCATGAAAACGCGCGATCGGTTGCTGGCGCTGATGCCATCGAGCGGTGTCACGACCGCAATCCCGGTGCCCGATGTTTTGCACATGGTTCCCCGGCCAATTGGCATGTTCGTCCCTCGATCGGATTCGGGAGCATCGCAATGACCAAATGTGCGGGTTCGCAAGCTGATGGCGTATGGGCGATGCCTTCGGCCCGCGCTCTACTCGTCGCTTCGCTCCTCACCGAGCCACCCTTCGGGTGTCTCGGCCCTTCGGGTAACGATCGCTATCGCAAGCGCTCGGAAGCAGTGGGTGCTTCGCGAGTTGGCTGCCAAGTTGCGGCGGCTCTTTCGGGAACCGGCGACTGGGAGACCACGACGGCAGGACGGCGAGATAAAAGCGGATCGCCGGTCGAACCGCAAGCCATTGGCATGGCTTGGGTTCTGGCGTGCCAGTCGGTCGGGGCGTGTGCCGCGCCTTGCATTTTGACGAATGCAATCAAAGGCGTTTTCGGCACCGTGCGTGCTTTTGATGCCTGGGAGGCCCTGCCGTGAGTGTGGGCGACAGCGATCTGCGTGTTCGGCCCGGGCGTATTCGCAGCACCCGCGCGCCTAAACAGAAGAGCTTTATCAACCAGGTGCTGCGCGCCGCGAAGAAAGCAGGATATACCTCGGGGCAGGCCGCAGCTGGCAGACCCTCTGCGGCCTATGGGCGATCGACGTTTGGCCGCGGGCGGCTTGCTTTTAGCCGGGCCAGATTGTTCAGCCCGACCCGGCGCGTCGTGGTGAAGGCGCGCGTGGTGCGGCACAAAGGGCGAGCCTTCCGCTCAGCACCACTGACGGCTCACCTCTCATATCTGAAGCGCGACCGCGTGACCCGGAGTGGTGAGCGGGCCGAGATGTTCGATGCTGGCAGCGACCATGCTGAGAGCGCGTCTTTCGCAGAACGCTGCAAAGATGATCGCCATCATTTCCGGTTCATCGTCTCGCCGGAAGAAGCCCGCGACATGACCGACCTCAAGGCCTTTACCCGCGATCTCGCCAAGCAGATGGAGGCCGATCTCGGCACGCCGCTCGATTGGATTGCTGTCGATCATTGGAACACCGACAATCCTCACGTCCATCTTCTCGTTCGGGGCGTAGACGAGGAAGGGGCGGACCTCGTGATCTCCCGCGATTACATCAGCCAGGGCCTGCGCTCACGCGCCGAGGAGTTGGTCGCCATCGAGCTCGGTCCAAAGCCCGAGCACGAGATCCGCAATTCACTGGAGAGGGAAGTTACGGCGGATCGATGGACGCGGCTCGACCGGGAGATCCGGTTGGCGGCAGATGAGACTGGCTCGATCGATCTTCGCCCGGAGAATCCTGGCAAGTCCGATCCAGAGATCCGGCGCCTGATGGTCGGTCGGCTCCAACACCTCGAGAAGATGGGCCTTGCCTCATCCGCCGCACCAGGAGAATGGATGGTAGGACTCGAGGCCGAGCGTAGCTTGCGCGACCTCGGCATGCGCGGCGATATTATCAAGACCATGCACCGCGCCTTTACCGAGCGTGGAGAAGCGCGCGGCATTGCCGACTTCGTCATCGAAGGTGGACCGCTGTCGTCCCAGATTGTTGGACGGCTGATCGACCGTGGATTGCATGACGAACTGACTGGCGAGGCCTACGCCTTGATCGACGGAACGGACGGACGCGCGCATCATGTGCGCTTCCGAGGGGTCGAGGCCTTCGAACAGGCGCCACCGGTCGGTGGCATCGTCGAAGTTCGACGCTTCGGTCAACCCGGCGATCCACGGCCGACCGTGGTGCTGGCGATCCGCTCCGATCTCGACCTTGGTGGTCAGATCACGGCACGAGGGGCCACTTGGCTCGACCACAGGCTGGTCGAACGCGAATCCATGCCGCTCGCCATGGGCGGATTCGGCCGCGAGACTCGCGACGCCATGGAAGCCCGTACCGAGCATTTGATCCAGGAGGGTCTGGCGCGGCGGCAGGGCCAACGCATCATCCTGCAGCGCGATCTCCTGAACACGTTGCGCCGACGGGAACTGGACGAGGTGGCCGCAAAGGTCTCGGCCGACACCGGCTTGCCTCATGTGAAGCCTGATTCCGGGGAGCATGTGGCGGGCACCTATCGCCAGCGTCTGACGCTCGCCTCGGGACGCTTCGCCATGATCGATAATGGGCTCGGCTTCCAGCTCGTGCCCTGGTCGCGCGAACTCGAGAACCGCCTCGGCCAACACGTCACCGGCGTCGTCAAGGACGGCGGCGGCATCGAATGGGGCTTTGGCCGCAAGCGCGACCTCGGCCTCTAGCTATCCCACCAATTCAACTACTAAAGGGCGTTCGCAATGTCCGGAACCAAGATCCTCTGGGGACAGGTGATCGTCGTCGGCCTGATCGTTTTGCTGGCCATCTGGGGAGCCACCGAGTGGACGGCCTGGCGGCTCGCCTATCAACCGGAGCTTGGGCGGCCCTGGTTCGAACTGTTGGGCTTCAAGATTTATTATCCACCCGTCTTCTTCTGGTGGTGGTTCGTGTATGACGCCTATGCGCCTCAGGTCTTTGTCGAGGGAGCCTTTATCGCGGCATCGGGGACCTTCGTTTCGATCGCGGTGGCGATCGGCATGTCGGTGTGGCGGGCGCGTGAAGCCAAGAATGTCGAGACCTATGGGTCCGCGCGCTGGGCTGGTCTGGAGGAGGTGAGGGCGGCTGGCCTACTCGGTCCGGATGGTGTGGTGCTGGGCAAGCTCGATAGCGACTACCTCCGCCACGACGGACCGGAGCATGTCTTGTGTTTTGCACCCACCCGATCCGGCAAAGGTGTTGGCCTCGTAGTTCCGTCACTACTGGCTTGGCCAGGCTCGGCCATCGTTCACGATATCAAAGGCGAGAACTGGCAACTGACCGCCGGCTTCCGCTCGCGGCATGGCCGCGTCCTGTTGTTTGACCCCACCAATGCAAAGTCCTCCGCCTACAATCCCCTCCTTGAGGTCCGGCGCGGGGAGTGGGAGGTTCGCGACGTCCAGAACGTCGCCGACGTCCTGGTCGACCCCGAGGGCTCGCTCGACAAGCGGAACCATTGGGAGAAGACCAGTCATTCGCTCCTGGTCGGCGCCATCCTCCATGTCCTCTATGCCGAGGCAGACAAGACCTTGGCCGGTGTCGCAGCTTTCCTGTCCGACCCGAAGCGGCCGATTGAGACGACGCTGAAGGCGATGATGACTACCGCTCACCTTGGCGAGCAGGGCGCTCATCCGGTGGTCGCGTCGACAGCGCGCGAGCTCCTCAACAAATCCGAGAATGAACGATCCGGCGTCCTGTCTACCGCGATGTCCTTCCTCGGGCTGTACCGTGATCCCGTCGTGGCCCAGGTGACCTGCCGCTGCGACTGGCGGATCGCAGATCTGATCGCAGATTGCCGCTCAACGACGCTTTACCTCGTGGTGCCGCCTTCCGACATTTCGCGGACCAAGCCCCTGATCCGTCTGGTGCTGAATCAGATCGGCCGACGCCTGACCGAGGACTTGCACGCCCGTGACCGCCGGCACCGAGTCCTGATGATGCTCGACGAGTTCCCGGCGCTGGGGCGGCTTGATTTCTTCGAGTCCGCGCTCGCCTTCATGGCGGGCTACGGCATCAAGAGTTTTCTGATTGCGCAGTCCCTCAATCAGATCGAGAAGGCTTATGGGCCCAACAACGCAATCCTCGACAACTGCCACGTCAGGGTCAGCTTCGCGACCAACGACGAGCGGACCGCCAAGCGGGTGTCCGACGCGCTGGGCACGGCGACCGAGATGCGGGCGATGAAGAATTATGCCGGTCACAGGTTGAACCCATGGTTGGGGCACCTGATGGTCTCCCGCCAGGAAACGGCGAGGCCGCTGCTGACCCCGGGCGAGGTCATGCAGCTTCCGCCGCTAGACGAGATCGTCATGGTGGCAGGGACGGCGCCGATCCGGGCGAAGAAGGTCCGCTATTACGAGGATCGGCGATTCACCGAGCGGGTTTTGCCGCCGCCTGATCCGGCGACGGCCGGCCGATCATTGCGGACGGACGGATGGTCAGCGCTCGGAACGCCGATGCCGACGGGAGGTCCAACTGACAAAGCCGCGGAGGCCGAGGAAGACACGGCGAACAGCGGGCTCCGTCGTGAGCCCGAACTCCCCGATCACGTCGCAATCGTCAAGGAAACGACCGAGCCGACACCGGCAGAAGAATTTGCCGCCGTTCTTGACGATGACGAGGATGCGGTCCGCCAGTCCCGGCTCAGACGCCAACAAATGCGCAGTGTCGCTCGTCAGGTCGCCATGGATCCAAATGATGGTATGGAGCTCTGAAGCAACATGCGTGACCGGATGAACGTCTACTTCCCGCCAGAGCTTCTGAAACAGCTCTCCGAGCTTGCCGATCGCAAGAAACTTTCTCGCTCTGCGATCGTGGAAGCGGCCGTCGCTTCATTTCTGTCGCCGGATGGAGCGGACAGGCGGGAGGCAGCGTTTACCCGTCGCCTGGATCGGCTGTCGCGTCAGATGCAGAGGCTTGAGCGCGACGTTGGTTTGACGGCCGAAAGCTTGGCGCTCTTCATTCGGTTCTGGCTAACGATCACGCCGCCGCTACCCAATGACGCACAGGCGGCCGCGCAGGCAAAGGGTCGGGAGCGGTTTGAAGGATTTGTCGAGGCGCTCGGGCGTCGTCTGCAAAAGGGGCAAAGCTTTCTCCGCGAGATTCCAGAAGATATCCGCCGTCAGGAACCGGCCGAAGAATCCTGATTGAACCATGTAGGCAGACCATTTCGCCGGTCCTTCTTTTTCTACGCCAGCCTACGATCGCAGCAATTTGGCCAAGCCCACAAAAAGCTGGACGCGCTATCGGCTCCAATGAGTTGAGGAGCAAGAAGGGCCAGCATGCAAGTTTCAGGGGCACGGCGTCTCACCGCGCGCGTATTTCTCCCGTTTGCTGCTGGTTACTATCTTTCGTATCTCCTTCGAACGATCAACGCTCTGATCGCGAGCCATCTCAGCTCGGACACCGGGCTTGGGACTGCCGACCTCGGGTTGCTTACGTCAGTCTATTTTCTTGTTTTCGCGGCGGCTCAGATCCCCGTCGGCATATTGTTGGACCGATTTGGTCCGCGTCGCGTCCAAAGTGTTCTGCTCTTGCTCGCAGCAGTGGGCGCCGGACTGTTCGCGGTATCGACGGGCTTCCTGTCACTTTTGATCGCGCGTGCAATGATCGGGCTTGGTGTGGCAGGGGCGCTCACGGCAGGACTGAAGTCCATAATCCTTTGGTTCCCCAGGGAGCGAGTTGCCTTGCTGAACGGCTACATGGTCATGCTGGGCTCGCTAGGAGCGGTGACCGCTACGGCTCCCGTCGAACACCTGCTCGCTTGGATGGGCTGGCGGCAGCTCTTTGAGATCCTGGCGGCCGCCACCGGTGCGACGGCCATTCTCATCTACGTCGTTGTGCCTGAACGAGGCATTGTCTCATCGATGGCGTCAACCCCCGCGACCCTTAGCTCCGTTTTTGGCGATCGGCGCTTTTGGCGAATGGCTCCGTTGTCGGCGACTTGCATTGGATCGGCCTGGTCCCTGCAGGGATTTTGGGCATCGCCGTGGCTAACAGACGTAGAGGGGCTTGATCGCGCAAGTCTCGTCCGACAGCTTTTCATAATGTCGATCGTGTTGAGCTGCGGCGCCTGGGTGTTCGGGATGACCGTCCACTACATCAAACGAAGAGGAATAGGGGTGGAGACGGTATTGGCGATGGTTGCAGTGTTGTTCATCTCGGCCGAGCTAGCCTTGATCCTGCGAGCGTCTCTGCCGTCGATCTTGCCCTGGTCCGTTGTCGCAATTGTCGGAACGGCAACCGTGGTCAGCTTCGCGGTGATAGCGGATTACTTTCCGCCGGAGCTTGCTGGTCGTGCCAACGGCGCTTTGAATGTCTTGCACTTTGGTTGGGCATTTCTGGCACAATACGCGACAGGCCTGATCCTGGAGCAATGGTCTGCGAATGATGGCCATAGGACGGTCCAAGCCTATCAGGTCGCGTTCGGCGTCAACGTAGCGCTGCAGATCGCGGCGTTGGTCTGGTTCTCGTTGCCTTGGGGCCAACACCTAGCTTCACGGATGAGGCCAATAGCGTTTTTTGTGCCGGATAATGTTTTCGATGTTGTCGAGTCAGTAAGCTCGTATGAGAATTCGGTGGTCCTCATACCCGCGGATCACGATGCTGAGTGGTGAGCAGTAACTCGCATTACGATTGAGTAGGCCTCAGAGATCAGTTCTTAGTCTTTCTTTTTCTACGCTAATTTACGATCGCTAAAAGCCATTGTTGCACCAAGTCCGTTGGTACCCTTCTTAATCATCCCCATCTGAGGGCCGTCTGTAGACGCTCTCATGCGGTGGGGGCGAACGGTGGCAATCCATTCCATTCAATCGGAAGCGAGTTCGCGCGGCGCGCGAATGCTGCGCAGCGCGCTTGGTGCTGCGATTGCCGGCTACCTCGAAGACGAAGCGATCATCGAGGTGATGCTCAACCCGGATGGGCGGCTGTGGATCGACCGGTTGTCGAACGGCCTGATCGACACAGGCGAAACGCTGTCGGCGGCCGATGGCGAGCGCATTGTTCGCCTCGTGGCGCATCACGTAGGCGCCGAGGTGCATGCCGGCTCTCCGCGGGTTTCGGCCGAACTGCCCGGAACCGGTGAGCGCTTCGAAGGTCTCTTGCCTCCGGTCGTTGCGGCACCGACGTTTGCGATCCGCAAGCCGGCGGTCGCCGTGTTTACGCTCGACGACTATGTCGCGAGGGAGATCATGACCTCGGAGCAGGCCAAGATCCTCAGGGACGCGGTCGCCGCACGGAAGAACATTCTGGTCGCCGGCGGGACATCGACCGGCAAGACGACACTGACGAATGCCCTCCTGGCCGAAG
Organism: Bradyrhizobium shewense; assembly: GCF_900094605.1. Taxonomy (GTDB): domain Bacteria; phylum Pseudomonadota; class Alphaproteobacteria; order Rhizobiales; family Xanthobacteraceae; genus Bradyrhizobium; species Bradyrhizobium shewense. Next base: position 67,080 of record NZ_FMAI01000011.1, read on the forward strand.
TGGCAAAGAGCTCCGATCGGGTCGTGCTGATCGAAGACACGCGCGAACTGCAATGCAAAGCGCCCAATCTCGTGGCGCTGCGGACCAAGGATGGCGTGGCCACGCTATCGGATCTCGTTCGCTCCTCGCTGCGACTGCGTCCTGATCGTATTCCGGTTGGCGAGGTCCGCGGTGCCGAAGCGCTCGATCTGCTCAAGGCTTGGGGCACCGGTCATCCCGGTGGCATCGGCACCATTCACGCGGGCACCGCGCTCGGCGCGCTGCGGCGGCTCGAGCAGCTCATCCAGGAAGCCGTCATCACGGTTCCGCGCGCCATGATCGCCGAGACCATCAACCTCGTCGCTGTGCTTGCAGGGCGCGGCGCTGACCGCCGCCTCGCTGAGCTCGCCCGCGTAACGGGGCTTGGTGTCGCCGGCGACTACAGCCTTTCATCAGCAGGAGACTGACATGCGTCCTCAATTTCGTTTTCGTCGAGATGCCGTGTTACTGGCCACGTCCGGGATGGCTCTTTTGGCGTCAGCACCGGCATGGGCGGCCGGCTCGAACATGCCGTGGGAGCAGCCACTCAATCAGATCTTGCAGTCGGTTGAAGGTCCGGTCGCCAAGATCATCGCCGTCATCATCATCGTCGTGACTGGGCTCACGCTCGCATTCGGCGACTCGTCAGGTGGTTTCCGCAGGCTGATCCAGATCGTGTTCGGTCTGTCGATCGCGTTTGCTGCCTCAAGCTTCTTCCTGTCGTTCTTCTCCTTCGGCGGCGGCGTGGTGATCTGATGGATGAACCGGTCACGGGTTTCGTGGTGCCCGTTCACCGCGCGCTCACTGAGCCGATTCTGATGGGCGGCGCGCCGCGGTCGGTCGCGATCGTCAACGGCACGCTTGCGGCAGCTCTTGGGCTCGGGATGCGGCTCTGGATCACGGGTCTCGTCCTCTGGTTCATCGGCCACATGGCGGCCGTCTGGGCCGCCAAGCGCGATCCCGCCTTCGTCGATGTGGTGCGCCGACATTTGCGCATTCCCGGTCATCTCAACCTCTGAGTTTTCGGTCATGATGAACCTAGCCGAATATCGCCATTCCGACGCCCGTCTTGCCGACTTTCTGCCCTGGGCAGCCCTCGTCGACGAAGGGATTGTCCTGAACAAGGATGGGTCGTTCCAGCGGACAGCAAAGTTCCGGGGACCTGACCTCGACAGCGCGGTGCCGGCTGAACTCGTCGGCGTCGCCGGCCGTCTGAACAACGCACTTCGTCGCCTGGGATCCGGCTGGGCCGTCTTCGTTGAGGCGCAGCGTCATTCTGCGGGCGCTTACCCGCCCAACAGCTTTCCGGATGTCGCGTCTGCGCTGGTCGACGCCGAACGCCGCGCGCAATTCGAGGAGGCTGGTGCCCACTATGAGTCCAGCTATTTCCTCACCGTCCTCTACCTGCCCCCGGAAGAGGGCGCTGCCCGGGCAGAGCGGCTGCTCTATGAGGGCCGGGATCGAACCGTCGGAGCAGACGCGCGCGAGGCGCTCCGCGGGTTTGTCGATCAAACCAACCGTGTGCTGCAGCTATTTGAAGGGTTCATGCCCGAATGCGCCTGGCTCGATGATCAGGACACGCTGACCTACCTGCACTCTACGATCTCGACCAAGCGTCATCGGGTTCGCGTGCCCGAAATTCCTATGTACATCGATGCGCTGTTGGCGGACCAGCCGCTGACCGGCGGGCTTGAGCCGATGCTGGGGGCAGCCAACCTGCGGGTTCTGACGATTGTCGGCTTTCCGGGCGCGACGACCCCGGGAATTCTTGATGAACTGAATCGCCTGCCATTCTCGTATCGCTGGTCGACCCGAGCAATCATGCTCGACAAGACCGATGCCACCAAGCTGCTGACCAAGATTCGTCGGCAGTGGTTTGCCAAGCGAAAATCCATCGGCGCCATCCTCAAGGAGGTCATGACCAACGAGGCGTCGACGCTGCTCGATACCGACGCCCACAACAAGGCGCTCGACGCGGACGCGGCGCTGCAGGAACTAGGCTCTGACCAGATCGGGCAAGCCTTCGTCACGGCGACCATCACGGTGTGGGACCGCGATCCCAATGCTGCCGATGAAAAGCTGAGGCTGGTCGAGAAGGTCATCCAGGGCCGCGATTTCACCTGCATGGTCGAGACGGTGAACGCCGTCGAAGCCTGGCTCGGCAGCCTGCCGGGACATGTCTATGCGAATGTGCGGCAACCGCCGGTCTCGACCCTCAACCTCGCCCATATGATTCCAATGTCGGCGGTGTGGGCGGGCGAGGCGAGGGATCTGCACTTCAACGGTCCGCCGCTCCTGTTTGGCAAAACCGAGGGATCGACCCCATTTCGGTTCTCGCTCCACGTCGGCGACGTCGGCCACACCCTTGTGGTGGGACCAACAGGTTCTGGCAAGTCGGTGCTGCTCGCGCTGATGGCGCTACAGTTCAGGCGTTATCCGAACTCTCAGGTCTTTGCGTTTGACTTCGGTGGTTCGATCCGGGCGGCCGCCCTTGCCATGGGCGGTGACTGGCATGATCTCGGTGGCGCATTGTCCGACGGAGGTGAACAACCCGTCGCCCTGCAGCCGCTGGCCTGGATCGATGATCCTTCCGAACGCGGATGGGCCACGGAATGGATCTGCGCAATCCTTGCTCGGGAAAAGGTCGAGATCACCCCGGAGGTCAAGGATCATCTGTGGTCGGCGCTGACATCTCTCGCTTCGGCGCCGAGGGAGGAACGGACCCTCACGGGCCTGTCCGTCCTGCTTCAAGTGAACTCCCTGAAGCGCGCCCTGCAACCATACTGCCTGGGCGGACCTTCCGGGCGTTTGCTCGATGCTGAATTCGAGCGCCTTGGCGAGGCCTCGGTCCAGGCGTTTGAGACCGAAGGTCTGATCGGAACGAGCGCTGCGCCGGCCGTGCTGGCGTACCTCTTCCATCGTATTGGTGATCGTCTCGATGGCCGGCCGACGCTCCTCATTGTCGATGAGGGGTGGTTGGCCCTCGACGACGAGGATTTTGCTGGCCAACTCAGGGAATGGCTGAAGACGCTACGGAAAAAGAACGCGTCCGTCATCTTCGCCACCCAATCGCTCTCGGACATCGATGGCTCGGCGATTGCGCCGGCGATCATCGAGAGCTGTCCATCACGATTGTTGCTGCCGAACGAACGGGCAATCGAACCGCAGATCACTGCCATCTACCGCCGCTTCGGCCTCAATGACCGCCAAATCGAGCTTCTAAGCCGGGCAACGCCAAAGCGCGACTACTATTGCCAGTCCCGCCGCGGCAATCGGATGTTCGAACTCGGCTTGGGCGAGGTTGCGCTCGCATTCACGGCCGCCTCTTCAAAGACAGACCAAGCCGCGATCGCGCAACTCCTCGCCGAACATGGACCTGATGGCTTTGTGCCGGCCTGGTTACAGCATCGTGGCGTCGCCTGGGCGACAGATCTGATCCCCAATCTCGTCAATCTGGAGAAATCGCTATGAGACCTCTTGGCCTATTGGCGACCACGGCCGCCTTCGCGCTGCTGCTTGGCGTTACGCTGCCCGCACGAGCGCTGATCGTCTTTGATCCCACCAACTACGTCCAGAATGTCCTGACGGCCGCGCGGGAGCTGCAGCAGATCAATAATCAGATCACCTCGTTGCAGAACGAGGCACAGATGCTGATCAATCAGGCAAGGAATCTGGCAAACCTGCCGTATTCGTCGCTGCAGCAACTGCAATCATCGATCCAGCGCACCCAGCAATTACTGGCCCAGGCCCAGCGCATTGCCTACGACGTGCAGCAGATCGATCATGCCTTCTCGACAAACTACGCGCCAGCGACCAGCAGCCAGTCGAACCAGTTGCTGATTTCCAACGCTCAATCGCGATGGCAGAATTCCTATGCCGCGACGCAAGACGCGCTTCGTGTCCAGGCCGGCATCGTTGGCAACCTCGACACCAATCGCATCCAGACGTCTGCCCTTGTAACCTCGAGCCAGAGCGCCAGTGGCGCCTTGCAGGCAACTCAGGCCGGCAACCAGATCCTCGCGCTCCAAGCGCAACAACTTGCCGATCTCACAGCGGCCGCGGCGGCGCAGGGCAGGGCGCAAAGCCTCGAAGCGGCTCAGCGCGCCTCGGCTCAGGATCAGGGGCGAGAGCAGCTCAGGCGTTTCCTGACACCAGGACAGGGCTATCAATCCTCCAATGTGCAGATGTTCCACTGATGACCGACGTAAGGGCATTCAAGGCGCTGTCGCTGCTTACGACAATCGGCCTAGTGGCCGTCGCTGCCTGCACGATTCAGCTGCGTGGCGGAAGCAATTCTCCGCCGGCACCGAAGGCGGAGCAGACGACCGATGCAACCAGCTCTGACCTCGCGCGCTGCCGCGGCGTCACTCCGGAAGAAACAGCGGGTTATCGCCATTGTAAGGGCGTTTGGGACGAAAACCGGCGTCGCTTCTTTGGCAAGAAAGGTGGTGCCGCAGCTCCTGGCCACGACGATTCCGCCGCTGACGTGGCGCTCGCTCCAAAGGATCAAAGTCGGATTCCCCAGGGATATCCGAACTTGGCGGCACCTGAGGCGAGCAAGCCATGACGGGTACGGGGATCATTGACCAGTTTCTGGAAACGTTCACCCGCTATATCGACAACGGTTTTGGGCTGCTCGGCAGCGACGTCGGATATCTCGCAACAACCCTTGCTGCCATCGACATCGCGCTCGCCGCGTTGTTCTGGAGTTGGGGAACTGACGAGGACATCATCGCGCGCCTCGTCAAGAAAACGCTCTTCGTCGGCGTCTTCGCCTACCTCATCGGCAACTGGAACGGCTTGGCGCGCATTGTCTTCGAAAGCTTTGCCGGTCTTGGGCTGAAAGCATCTGGCGCAAGCATATCTGCGTCGGACTTCCTGCGACCGGGAAAGATCGCTCAAGTCGGACTCGACGCCGGCCGACCGTTGCTCGACTCGATCTCAAACCTGATGGGCTACATTAGCTTCTTCGAGAATTTCGTCCAGATCGTCGTTCTTCTGTTCGCTTGGGTCGTGGTGTTGCTCGCCTTCTTCATTCTGGCGATCCAGCTCTTCGTCACCCTGATCGAGTTCAAGCTCACGACGCTCGCCGGCTTCGTGCTCATTCCCTTCGGACTGTTTGGCAAGACTGCCTTCGCGGCAGAGCGGGTCTTGGGTAACGTCATCTCTTCAGGGATCAAGGTCTTGGTCCTGGCCGTCATCGTCGGCATCTGCTCGACCTTGTTCTCGCAGTTCACCGCTGGCTTTGGCGGCGCTCAGCCGACCATTGAAGACGCGATGACCCTGGTCCTTGCGGCACTGTCTTTGCTGGGCCTCGGTATCTTTGGTCCCGGAGTCGCGAACGGACTGGTGTCCGGCGGACCCCAACTCGGCGCCGGCGCCGCAATTGGAACAGGCCTTGCTGCCGGTGGCATTGTTGCGGCGGGCGCAGGTCTTGCCGCCGGCGGTGCTGGTCTCGCTGGCGGCGCGATTGCAGGCGCCGCGCGTAGTGGCGGCGCTGCCATGAGCGGAGCATCAGCCGCCTACCGGAGCGGAGGCCTTGCTGGCGTCGCAGAGGCCGGCGCTTCCGCTGCGATGAGCCCGTTGCGTCGTGCAGCGGCTGCGCTCAGCGGAAGTGGAGAAGCCGGCGCGCAGGCCGCGAGCACCTCGGCCGAAGGGCAGCCCGATTGGGCGCGGCGCATGAAGCGTGCCGAGACTATTCGGCACGGTGCATCGGCAGCCGGCCACGCGGTCCGCTCAGGCGATCACGGTGGCAGCGGCTCTTCCGTCGATTTGTCTGAAGGAGAGCGCTGACACGCAGCCACTGCACCTTCGCCACTCGCTGTGCGGGCGACTCAAACGCGGACACTGCACGACTCGAAACCGATCACTTGATCTCAGGGGCAACTTTCGATGTTCAAACGACCTTCCGTACACTACGGGCGCATGCCCGAGCCGATCACGCCTTACCAAAAGGCGGCGCAGGTTTGGGACGAACGCATTGGATCTGCCCGCGTGCAGGCCAAGAACTGGCGCTTGATGGCGTTCGGTTGCTTAATGCTATCGGCGGGTCTCGCAGGTAGCCTTGTCTGGCAATCGAGCCAAGGCTCGATCACGCCGTGGGTGGTCGAAGTCGACCATCTTGGTCAGGCCCAAAGGGTTGCGCCGGCCAACATCGACTATCAACCCACTGATGCGCAGATCGCCTACCATCTGGCGCGCTTTATCGAGGATGTCAGAGGTCTGCCGGCTGACGGCATCGTTCTGCGCCAGAACTGGCTCATTGCCTATGATTTTACGACCGATCGCGGCGCCGCCGCGCTTAACGACTATGCGCGCAACAATGACCCCTTTGCCAGGCTGGGCAAGGCGCAAATCTCCGTCGACGTATCGAGCGTCATACGCGCGTCTTCAGAGAGCTTCCGGGTCGCGTGGACAGAGCGAACCTACGACAACGGATCGTTGAGTTCGACGGAGCGCTGGACTGCCATTCTCACCATCGTGATCGAAACGCCCCGCGATGCCGAACGCCTGCGCAAGAATCCCCTTGGCGTCTACGTCCGCGCCATCAACTGGTCGAAGGAGTTGGGTCAGTGACCAAGACGCTATCTGACGTTCATCCGCAGCATCACCTCGCGCGAGGCAGGTTCAATTCGGCTTGGTACGAGTTCGTGACCGTGAAGCGAGCATTTCTGTCCGCGCTCTTGCTTTGTTCGTCGGCGCTCGGCGGGTGCGCGACCTACATTCCGCCTGAGATCAGCTATGACACGGAAGTGCCGCCGCTTCCGGCGCCTCCAACTCCGCTGGACGACAGATCGCGGCCGCTTCACGTTCCGCCGCTCTGGAAGCCGTCTCTCGGCGGCAAGTCGGCCGGGAAAGAAGAGCCAGAACCCGTGAACCGGGTTGAGACCGCAAACAGCGCAGCCCGAGTCGAACCGCGCAAGCGGGGGTATTTCAACGCGGCTCAAATCTACGCCTATAGTCCGGGGGCGCTCTATCAGATTTACGCAGCACCGGGGCAAATCACAGATATCGCGCTCGAGGAAGGAGAGCAGCTGACGGGATCAGGGCCCATCGCGGCCGGAGACACCGTGCGCTGGGTCGTGGGCGACACCGAAAGTGGAAGTGGTGACACGCGACGCGTCCATATCCTGGTCAAGCCGACTCGAGCTTCGATCGAGACTAACCTGGTGGTCAATACTGATCGGCGCACCTACCTAATCGAGCTCCGCTCCCGTGAACGGCCATACATGCCGTCCGTTGCCTGGTACTATCCAGAAACTGCACGGGAACGATCCCGTTCGGTCGCCCTGAAGCCCGTTCTTCCAGACCCGGCGCAGCGCATCTCCCGCTATGCCATCGAAGGGGACAGTCCTCCCTGGCGGCCACTCGCTGCGTATGACGATGGCCGCAAGGTGTATGTCGAATTCCCGCAGGGCATCGTGCAGGGCGAGATGCCTCCGCTCTTCATGATTGGTCCTGACGGCAAGACGGAGCTCGTCAACTATCGCGCCTACGGCAACGTGTTGATCGTCGATCGCCTGTTTGCTGCCGCCGAACTCCGGCTTGGCGGCGAGCATCAGCAGAAGGTCCGTATTGTCAGGACTGACGGGAGGTCGTCGTCATGAACACTCGGAATGCAAACGATCACGAGCAAGCAGTTCCGCCGGAGGCACAAGGGAAGCTGTCCGAAAGCTTCCGCTTGCGAGCAGAGCATCCGCACGTGACGCGGCTGTCACGGAAGATTTTGGCCGGCGGGAGCGCGGTTGTCCTGTTTGTCATCGGCGGAGCGGTGCTGTGGTCACTGCAGACCAGTCACTCCCGTAATCAGGCGGCCGATGAGCTTTACAGTACCGATCATCACAATGTTGCTGACGGCATTACGACGCTGCCGAAGGACTATGCTGGCGTTCCGCGCCAAGCAATCCCGCAGCTTGGTCCGCCGCTCCCCGGGGACCTCGGTCGACCGATCCTTGCCGCTCAAGGTCAGTTGCCCACGATCGGCGCGAATCCGGACCAGCAGCGGCGGGACCAGGAGACCGAAGCAGCCCGCATCAGCCATTTGTTCGCTGCGACCAGAGTAGGAGAAGTACGCTCTTCCGCGGCTGCGGCCGTCGGAAGCGACCGCGGCGTGTCAACGAACACAGCCAACACTGGCGACGACGGCTTTGCCCAAAACGGTCAGGACCGTAAGCTGGCCTTCGTAAACGCTTCTGTGGATCGTCGCACTGTTAGCCCTGACCGCGTCGCTAGGCCGGCTTCTCCATATATCGTGCAGGCTGGGACGGTCATTCCGGGAGCTCTGATCACAGGAATTAGATCGGATCTTCCAGGCCAAATCACCGCGCAGGTGACGGAAAACGTATACGACACGCCCACCGGTCGGTTCTTGTTGGTGCCGCAGGGGGCGCGCCTGATCGGGGTCTACGACAGCCAAGTCAGTTTCGGCCAGTCCCGCGTCCTGCTCGTCTGGACCCGACTGATCATGCCGAATGGACGGTCCATCGTTCTCGAGCGGCAGCCTGGCGCGGACACCGCAGGATATGCAGGCCTCGAAGATCAGGTCGACAATCACTGGGGCGAACTCTTCAAGGCTGCGGCACTATCGACGTTTCTGGCGATCGGGACCGAACTGGGTGCCGGCTCGGACTCCAACAGCAACGATAGCGCAATCATCCAGGCATTGCGACACGGCGCCTCTGACGCACTAAACCAGACCGGGCAGCAGGTCGTTCGCCGCAGTCTCAGTATCCAGCCTACTTTGACCGTGCGACCGGGCTTCCCGGTTCGTGTTCTTGTCAACCATGACCTCATACTTACGCCGTATAGAGGGTGACAACATGCCGAAACTCAAAATTGGAGAGCTTCCAGACGACAAGTCCGTTAAAGTGAGTACGGAGCTGCCTGCGGCCGTGCATCGTGATCTCATTGCATATGCAGAAGCGCTTACTCGTCAGGGTGGTCAAGTGGTCGATCCGATTAAACTCATCGCCCCCATGTTGGCGCGCTTTATGGCCACGGATCGAGGATTTTCTAAACTGAAACGTGAAGGCAACGTACCGGCCGCTGGCGAAGGACAGTGATGCTCAAGGTTTCCTCGAAGCTGTTGGTCGACGCTAAATAGTTGCGTGCATCAACCTAGGCGCTGCCGAGTTGGGGCTAAAGCTGAGATACGTGTCGGAAAGTGTGTTCCCGCGTCTGCCCGAAACAACTCCGATTACCAGGTTTTCTCGGTTTTCGGACACGAGAGCGCTGGGCGTCGACGTGCAGTTATTCGGTCAACTTCAGGCGCGTTACACTGCTCCGGCCATCGACGCTGAGAGGCACGTCACCCTCGATCGTGGCCCGACGTACGACGCGATGCTGGTCCCCGTAATCGTTGACCGCGTAATGCTGCGTTGCGCGGTTATCCCATATCGCAATATCGCCCTCTAACCAGTTCCAGCGCACAGTGTTTTCGGGCGCGGTGATGTGAGACTGGAGCAGATCGAACAGCTTTTGTCCGTCGTATTTGCGGATCCCAATAAAGTGCTTCACCAAGGCGCCGAGCACAAGCGTCCGCTCGCCTGTTTCGGGATGGACGCGTACGACGGGATGCTCGGTCTCAAAAACCGTTCTGGTGAACACCTCGTCAAAATGTTTCTTGTCGACCTCGCGTACACGCGCGATCCCGGCGTAATCGAAGACGTTGCTGTGAACGGCCCATAGGCCCTCGGCAAGCCGTTGTAGCGGCGGCGGCAAACCAAGATAAGCGGCGGCTGTGTTCGACCACACGGTATCGCCTCCGAACGTTGGCATTACAACGGTCCGCAGGACCAAGATCTTGGGATAGGCGTCGGCGAAGGTTCCATCCGCATGCCAAACGTCGGCGCGACCGCCGCCGCGAGTGGAGTCCAGTTCGAGGAGCGACGCCATCCCCTTGGTAGCACCGAGCATCGGATGTGGCACTAGCTTTCCGAGACGAGCGGCAAAGCGCTCATGCTCGGCGTCATTGAGATGTCCTTGATTGCGGAAGAAGATCACCTTGTGCTCGAGCAACAAGCTGTTGATAGCGGCGATCGCGTGATCCGGTAGATCGCCTGATAGCTTGATATTTTTGACTTCGGCACCGATGCGCGCTGCACGTTTCACGACATCGGCGCCCGGAATCACGCCACTGATTAAACCGATTGCACTCATCTTGCTTCTCCAAGCCCTTGCAGTTCGTCCTCGCCCCTTGGAGCGAATGATCTTCAGCAAGCATCGTGCCAAGCGAAAGACAAACATGTACTCGACAATGGGCAGTGAACGCCTGGATCGATTTGTTTTAAGCAATAGCCATCCCAAGCGGCGCCGGGAAAGCCACAAAAGTCTCAACGCTTACTATGCGCATTGTACTGGACCTGACACGAGATTGTGCCTCTGTCGGAAAACGGACAAGTGTCTGCACAGTGCGGCAAGCCCGAGCTGACTGTTCCGTTCGTGAATTTCGCGAGATAGTTGATACCGCCCTTGAGTCTGTGAGAGCTGTAAGATCGCTCTATGTCGAGCGGCGCTGTTGGCGGGTCATGCACATTATCGTCTCAGTCCTGAACCAAGATATGAGCTGCAACTTCCTGGTCACGTGCCAGTTTGCTCGCCGCTAGGCCGGTGGCGATACCAATGCGATCAGGCGCGGGGCGGTTTTGGCTCATCTTGCGTTTGCCTTCAACCATGGTGATCGGGATACGCACGCCGACGATTTCACGCAACTGGGCGGCGATGAAATCCGCGGGAGCATCGCTAACGGCCCAGGGCGTCGCACGTGACGTCTCATGGATATTCGTCAGACGCGTCACAATCTCAAGCAGGCGAGTGGGATCCTCGAAGAACTCAATCGGCCCATGGGCGTGGACCGCGATGTAATTCCATGTCGGCACCACATGTTCAGCTTGTCGCTTGCTGGGAAACCAGGATGGCGTCACATAAGCCTCTGCGCCAGTAAAGATCGCCAGAGCTTCTCCGATCGGGGCCGTGCGCCATTGCGGATTGCCCTTCGCCAAGTGCCCGTACAGCGCACCGTGTTCACCTTCGCTCTCATCGAGGAAGAGCGGAAGAGGCGTCGCAAGTGGCCCACCTGATGTCGCTGTGACCAGGTTGGCCAATCGGGCGCAGCGGATTGTTGCTCGAATGTTCTCGATGTCGTCGTCTCGAAAGTGGAGTGGTATGTACATGAAGGCTCTCCGCTGGGTGGTCATCGAGATAAACCCAAGTCAACAGGCTAGAAAACTGCCAGTTTCAGTCGTTCGCGTAGAGGTTCTCCGTTTCCTCTTCTGACGTGACGATTTCGGAGTTATCTGGGACCCGGCACTTTCACTCAGCCGGTCCAATCCGTCGAACTGCTGCTGGTTTGGTGTTTCCGTAGCTATTCTCCTGCGGACGGAGCCAGGCGTTTATGGACTTTTAAAGATCTCACCCTGGCGTCGCCTGTATGAGGCGACCCGGCAGCTCTCTTCCGACGCGCACCGAGTCGCGTTTGGCGAATTAGTCCTTGATCTCGGCAAGATCGGACGCCTCAAAAGCCGTCTTCATCGTTTCGATGAACTGCGCCGATGGGTACAAGTCGGAGGTGATCGCGACGAACCCATCATTAAAACACCAAGCTTCCCGTCTACTTAGTGGTCGTCCTCGCCGTGGGCAATCGGCCGAGGAGATTGTCGACGATTTTCGATCGCTGACGCGCGATCAGGTTGAGGCCGCGATCTAATACGCCAAGCCGTATTCCAGCCGAGAGTGCCTATCTCCCTGAATCTGAATCGGGCGCTGGCAAACTAGCGGACCTTGCGTTGGATGACGAAGCCGAGGCCGGCGAGGTTGCGCCGCGCCGGATTCTGTCACCACGTATTTGATCGACGAGACGTGCTTAGCGAGTTTGACGCACGTGGCAACGCGAACGTGCGCAAGTGGCTTGCAACACGCTCCTGGATCAAAGCGCGCTCATACTGCGCAAGCGCGCTGCAGCTGGAACATGAATTCGCCCGAGCGCGCTGTGGTGTCCAGGTTCTCGGTCACGAAGCAGAACGCCACCCGATGTCCTTGAGTGAGGTCACGATCGCGAGCAGGTGCTGCAGCGAGCGAACGCGCCAGGCCGGTGCGGTGATCCTGCGCACCCGAGGCGTGATCCTCGAACAGGGGACGCGGATCAACGCCGTCGTACTTGTAGTGCATCGCGCTGCAAGTCCGTGTTCTGTCGGTCGGGGTCCGGCGACACGCGCATGTAGCCAACCAACATAGGCGGGTACCCATCGGAAATAGGTTTCCGGATGGTAGCCCGTGGCGACAGAGTTTTCCGCATATCACCAGGCATCTAGCTTAGGGCGCTACTACAAGATTCGGTAGATAGCTAAAGCCAACTTGAGGCCCTAGGATTCGGTCGCTTTCCCCGCCGATCATCATCGACGAACAGAAGTGAACGCAAGCGCACGTGAAGCTGGTGACCGCAGCGCCTGCGGGCACCTTCCGCCCCTCCGTCGCTTAAAGAGAGAAGTGCCACCGTGTCCGAACAACCCCTGCCGATGCTGCCGATGTGGCGCGTCGATCACATTGAGCCCTCGCCCGAGATGTTGGCGCTACGCGCCAACGGTCCGATCCACCCCGTGCGTTTCCCGTCCGGGCACGAAGGCTGGTGGGTGACAGGCTACGACGAGGCCAAGGCGGCGCTGGCCGACGCGGCGTTCCGGCCGGCGGGAATGCCGCCGGCGGCGTTCACCCCGGATTCGGTGATTCTTGGTTCGCCGGGGTGGCTGGTCTCGCACGAGGGGAGTGAGCATGTCCGGTTACGCACGCTCGTGGCGCCGGCCTTCAGTAGCCGCAGGGTGAAGCTGCTGGCGCCGCATGTCGAGGCGATCGCTGCGCAGTTGTTCGAGAACTTGGCGGCCCAGCGCCAGCCCGCCGACTTGCGGCGCCACCTCTCGTTTCCGCTCCCGGCCATGGTCATCAGCGCCCTGATGGGCGTGCTCTACGAGGATCACGCCTTTTTCGCTCGGCTGTCCGACGAGGTGATGACGCACCAGCATGAAAGCGGCCCGCGCAGCGCGTCGCGCTTGGCCTGGGAAGAACTGCGCGCCTACATTCGCGACAAGATGCGGGACAAGCGCCAGGATCCGGGCGACAACCTGCTGACGGATCTGCTCGCGGCGGTCGACCAGGGCAAGGCGACCGAGGAGGAAGCGATCGGCTTGGCGGCGGGCATGCTGGTGGCGGGGCACGAGAGCACCGTCGCACAGATCGAATGCGGCCTGCTGGCCATGTTCCGCCATCCGCAACAGCGCGAACGCCTGGTCGGCGATCCATCCCTGGTGGACAAGGCGGTGGAGGAAATCCTCCGCATGTACCCGCCGGGCGCGGGCTGGGACGGCATCATGCGCTATCCGAAGACCGACGTGACCATCGCGGGCGTGCATATTCCCGCGGAGAGCAAGGTGCTGGTCGGCCTGCCGGCAACGTCGTTCGATCCGCGCCATTTCGACGAGCCGGAAATCTTCGACATCGGACGCCAGGAAAAGCTGCACCTGGCGTTCTCCTACGGGCCGCACTCCTGCATCGGCGGGGAGCTGGCCAGGCTGGAACTCAAGGCGGTGTTCGGTTCGATCTTCCAGCGCTTTCCCGCGCTGCGCCTGGCCGTCGCGCCCGAACAGTTGAAGTTGCGCAAGGAGATCATCACTGGCGGGTTCGAGGAGTTCCCGGTTTTCTGGTGATGTGCGGACGCGGCTGGGGACGCGATCGTGTTTGCCGGCGCACCTCTCGTGCACCGGTCAGATCAGCCAGCCAACAGGTAACGAAGATGGACGTGCAAGAAACCACGGCAGCATGCCGGGACGCCTTCGCCGAACTGGCGTCGCCGGCGTCGATTCACGACCCCTATCCGTTCATGCGGTGGTTGCGCGAGCACGACCCGGTGCATCGCGCGGCGTCGGGCCTCTTTCTGTTGAGTCGACACGCCGACATCTACTGGGCTCTCAAGGCCACGGGCGATGCGTTTCGGGGACCGGCGCCGGGCGAACTGGCGCGCTATTTTCCGCATGCGGCGACCAGCCTGTCGCTCAATCTGCTGGCCTCCACGCTAGCGATGAAGGACCCACCGACGCATACGCGTCTGCGCCGGCTGATCTCGCGCGATTTCACCATGCGCCAGATCGACAACCTGCGGCCGAGCATCGCGCGCGTTGTCGAAGCGCGGCTGGACGGCATGGCGCCCGCGCTGGAGCGCGGGGAGGCCGTGGACCTGCATCGGGAATTCGCGCTGGCCTTGCCCATACTGGTCTTCGCCGAACTGTTTGGCATGCCCCAGGACGACATGTTCGGGCTCGCCGCCGGCATCGGCGCCATTCTGGAAGGCCTGAGCCCGCACACCAGCCATCCCCAGCTCGCCGCGGCGGACGCGGCCAGTGCCAGAGTGAAGGCCTACTTCGGCGGTCTCATACAGCGCAAGCGCATCGATCCCAGCCACGACATCGTGTCGACGCTGGTGGGCGCACACGACGACGATGCCGACACGCTGTCAGATGCGGAGTTGATCAGCATGTTGTGGGGCATGCTGCTGGGTGGCTTCGCCACCACTGCTGCGACCATCGACCATGCGGTCCTGGCGATGCTGGCCTATCCCGAACAGCGGCACTGGCTGCAGGGAGACGCCATGGGGGCGAAGGCATTCGTCGAAGAAGTCCTGCGCTGCGACGCGCCGGCAATGTTCAGCTCCATTCCGCGTATCGCCCAGCGCGACATCGAATTAGGCGGCGTGGTGATCCCGAAGAACGCGGACGTGCGCGTGCTGATCGCGTCTGGCAATCGCGACCCTGACGCCTTCGCCGATCCCGACCGCTTCGATCCCGCGCGGTTCTACGGCACCAGTCCCGGCATGTCGACCGACGGGAAGATCATGCTGAGCTTCGGCCACGGCATCCACTTCTGCCTCGGTGCGCAACTGGCCCGGGTGCAGTTGGCCGAAAGTTTGCCGCGGATTCAGGCGCGCTTCCCCACGCTGGCATTGGCCGAGCTGCCCACCCGGGAGCCCTCCGCGTTCCTTAGGACGTTCCGCGCGCTGCCGGTGCGGCTGCGTGCGCAGGGGACTGAGATGCGCGTCGTGGTCGACCCAGATCTGTGCGGGACCAGCGGACAGTGCGTGCTGACGCTACCGGGTATTTTTCGCCAGCGCGAACCGGACGGCGTCGCCGAAGTGTGCGGGGCGACCGTCCCGCAGGCGCTGCACGTCGCCGTGCGGCTCGCAGCCAGCCAGTGCCCGGTGGCCGCCATTCGCGTCATCAGAAGCGAAGCTGGCGGTGACGAGCGCGCCAGCGCCGAAAGTGCGCCTTCTCCGGCGGAGGCGGAGCGGCATGCCGCGAGAGATCAACGCAATCCAGGAGGACACCATGGGACGGTTTGAAGGCAAGGTAGCCGTGGTGACCGGCGCCGGCGCCGGGATCGGCAAGGCATGCGCCCTCGCCATCGCGCGCGAGGGCGGCAGAGTGGTGGTCGCCGACATCGATGGCTCGGCGGCTTCGGCGTGCACCGCGCAAATCGCGGCCGAGGCGGGTCGCGCGCTCGCCCTGGCCATCGACATCGCCGAGGCGCAGGCTGTGGCAGCGCTGTTCGATACGGCGGAGCGGCACTTCAGTGCGGTCGATCTCCTGGTGAACAACGCGGGCGCCATGCATCTGACTCCGCGCGACGGCGCGATCCTCGACCTGGACCTGGCGGTCTGGGATGAGACCATGGCAACCAATCTGCGCGGCACATTGCTCTGCTGCCGGCAGGCCATCCCAGGGATGATCGCCCGCGGCGGTGGCGCGATCGTCAACATGTCGTCGTGCCAGGGGCTCAGCGGTGACATTGCGCTGACGTCCTACGCCGCATCGAAGGCGGCGATGAACATGCTATCGGCCTCGCTCGCCACCCAGTACGGTCATGCGCAGATCCGCTGCAACGCGGTTGCGCCGGGTCTCATCATGACCGAGCGTCTCCTGGCCAAGCTCGACGAGTGCATGCAACGGCATCTGCGCCGGCACCAGCTCCTGCCGCGCGTCGGCCGCCCCGAGGACGTGGCCGCGCTGGTGGCGTTCCTGCTCTCCGACGATGCTGCGTTCATCACCGGCCAAGTAGTCTGCATCGACGGCGGCATGCTGGCGCATGTGCCGACGTACGCCGACGGTGGGAACAGCCGCGCCGCGCGGCCTTCCGGCGAGACCGCCGAAGCGGCTGCGTCGCCGCGGTGCTGATCGACATGCTGCTCAACCCGCTGAACCGTCGAGATCGGCTGCGGCACGACATCCCGGTCGTGCCCGGCGCTTTCCCCTTGGTCGGGCATCTTCCCGCCATCGTCTGCGACCTGCCGCGCCTGCTGCGGCGCGCGGAACGGACGCTGGGCAGCCACTTCTGGCTGGACTTCGGCCCTGCCGGACACATGGTGACCTGTCTGGATCCGGATGCGATCGCACTGCTCCGGCACAAGGACGTGTCCTCGGCGCTGATCGAAGATATCGCGCCCGAATTGTTTGGCGGAACGTTGGTCGCCCAGGACGGCGGCGTGCACCGGCAGGCGCGCGGTGCGATCCAGGCGGCGTTCCTGCCCACGGGGCTGACCCAGGCCGGCATCGGCGAGCTGTTCGCGCCCGTCATCCGGGCGCGGGTGCAGAGGTGGCGCGACCGAGGCGACGTAACCATCCTGCGCGAAACCGGCGATCTGATGCTCAAGCTCATCTTCAGCCTCATGGGAATCCCCTCGCAGGACCTGCCGGAATGGCGTCGCAAGTACCGGCACCTGCTGCAGTTGATCGTCGCGCCCCCAGTCGACCTGCCCGGACTGCCCTTGCGGCGCGGTCGCGCGGCCCGCGACTGGATCGATGCGCGGTTGCGCGAGTTCGTTCGCGACGCGCGCGAACATGCCGCGCGCACCGGGTTGATCAACGACATGGTGAGCGCCTTCGATCGCAGCGACGATGCGCTCTCCGATGAGGTCCTGGTCGCCAATATCCGCTTGCTGCTGCTTGGTGGTCACGACACCACCGCCTCAACGATGGCCTGGATGGTGATCGAGCTGGCGCGGCAGCCTGGGCTGTGGGACGCTCTGGTGGAGGAGGCGCAACGCGTGGGCGCGGTGCCGACCCGGCACGCGGACTTGGCCCAGTGTCCGGTCGCCGAGGCGCTGTTCCGCGAGACGCTGCGCATGCATCCGCCGACGCCGCTCCTGGTGCGTCGCGCAGTGCGTGAATTGCGACTCGGCCAACGGCGCATTCCCGCGGGCACCGATCTGTGCATCCCGCTGCTGCATTTCTCGACCTCGGCGCTGCTTCACGAGGCGCCTCATCAGTTTCGCCTGGCGCGGTGGCTGGAACGCACCGAGCCGATCCGGCCGGTGGACATGCTGCAGTTCGGTACCGGCCCACACCTCTGCATCGGCTACCACCTGGCATGGCTGGAACTGGTGCAGTTCTGCATCGCCTTGGCGCTGACCATGCACGCGGGCGGGGCGCGGCCGCGGTTGCTGAGCGGTGTCGAAAAGGGCCGGCGCTATTACCCGACCGCACATCCGTCCATGGCTATCCGCATCGGATTCTCATGAGCTGGCATCACATGCCCCTGTGGCGGGCAGCGGCGCCGGCGACGCGCGGCATTGCTGCACCGGGCGCGCGCACGGTGCGACAACAACACCGCGGCGGCTCGCCTGTCAGGGACAAGGACATGAACAACATGCAGACCGGTTCTACGCCACAGGATGACAGAACTGGTGATTCCGCGCTCGGCGGATTGGGCGCGCAGGCGCGCGGCGCATCCGGCGGGCTGCTGCCCGAGATCTGGATGCACGAGGGTGCAAACCGGGTCGAACAGGTGCTGGCGCGTCTTCTCTGCGCCGAACATGACGGTGAGACCGAGCTGATGGCGGCGATGCGCTACGCCACCTTGCATGGCGGGAAGCGCACCCGCGCCTTGCTATGTCTGGCTGCCGGCACACTGGCCGACGCGCCGGCGCACATGCTCGATGACGTCGGCGCCGCCATCGAGATGATGCACGCCTGTACCTTGGTCCACGACGATCTGCCCGCGATGGATGACGACGTGCTTCGCCGCGGCCTTCCGACCGTGCACGTCAAGTTCGGCGAAGCTACTGCGATCCTGGTCGGCGATGCGCTGCAGGCGCACGCCTTCCTGACCCTGGCGAGCCTGGATGCGCCGGGCGACAGCCGTATCGCGCTCGTACGCGAACTGGCGCAGGCGGTGTCAGCCGAGGGTGCCGCAGGCGGGCAGGCCAAGGATCTGTCGCTGGTTGGAAAGCACGTCGAGCTGGACAGGATCGTCGCGATGCACCAGATGAAGAGCGGAGCGCTAGTGCGCGCGTCCGTTCGCATGGGCGCGCTATGCGCTCTCGCGGAGAATGCCGCGCACGCTGCGCTGTACTGTGCGCTCGATCACTACAGCGCCTGTTTCGGCCTGGCGTTGCAGGTGATCGACGACATTCTCGACGTGACAGCGGATACCGCGACGCTAGGCAAGACCCCCGGCAAGGACGCGGCGGCGCAGAAGCCGACCTGCGCGTCGATCATGGGCCTGCAGGCAGCACGCCAGTTCGCGCTGGATCTGTTGCGCGATGCCGGGAATGCCATCGCGCCGCTGGGGCCGCGTGCTGAACGGTTGGCGCAACTCCTACAGCGGGCCAACGCGTATCTGTTCAAGCACGCGCCATGCGCATGAGCGCGCCCGTCCGCATGGAGGCGCCCCGTGCCGCAGCGAACGATCGGCGACAGAGGTACACGCTGCACGTTGTCCGAGTGGCGGTGCCGGTCGCGGCGGTTGCCCGCTGCGGCGCACGCGGCGCCCTGCGCGCAAGCCTACGCGGCGGACCGGCGCCAGCATCGGGGAGCTCGCCGCGCCGGAGCAGGGCGGCCGTTCGGCGCTGCCTATGCGACGGCCCTGTGGCGACATGCGTGGCGTCTGCCCGATCCCGGTTCTCGTCGACCGTCTGCAAAAGGAACATCCCGCGTGAACGCGCTGTCCGAACAGATCCTTTCCGAATTGCGCGGCCTGCTGAGCGAAATGAGCGATGGCGGCAGCGTCGGTCCGTCTGTCTACGACACGGCGCGGGCGCTGCGCTTCCACGGCAACGTCACCGGTCGGCAGGACGCATACGCGTGGCTCATCGCGCAGCAACAGGCCGACGGCGGATGGGGAAGCGCGGACTTCCCGCTGTTCCGCCATGCGCCCACGTGGGCAGCGTTACTGGCATTGCAGCGTGCCGATCCTCTTCCCGGTGCTGCCCACGCAGCCCAGGCTGCAACCCGGTTCCTCCAGCGCCAGCCCGATCCCTATGCGCATGCGGTGCCGGAAGACGCGCCGATCGGCGCGGAGCTGATCCTGCCGCAGCTTTGCGGTGAGGCCGCATCCTTACTGGGTGGCGTAGCGTTTCCGCGCCATCCAGCGCTGTTGCCGTTGCGGCAAGCATGCCTGGTCAAGCTGGGAGCGGTGGCGATGTTACCGAGCGGCCATCCGTGGCTGCACTCCTGGGAGGCCTGGGGGACGTCGCCTACCAGCGCATGCTCGGATGACGACGGCAGCATCGGCATCAGTCCGGCGGCCACTGCCGCGTGGCGTGCGCACGCCGTGACACGGGGGAGCACGCTACAGGTCGGGCGCGCCGCTGCGTATCTACAGATGGCATCGCGGGCGACGCGCAGCGGCATCGAAGGGGTCCTTCCCAACGTCTGGCCGATCAATGTGTTCGAGCCATGCTGGTCGCTGTACACCCTGCATCTGGCCGGGCTGTTCGCGCATCCCGCGCTCGCCGAGGCAGTCCGCGTGATTGTCGCGCAGCTCGACGCCCGCCTGGGTGTGCGCGGTCTGGGCCCGGCCTTGCATTTCGCGGCTGATGCGGACGACACCGCCGTTGCCTTGTGCGTCCTGCACCTTGCAGGTCGCGACCCGACGGTCGATGCGTTGCGCCATTTCGAATTCGGGGAGCTGTTCGTCACCTTCCCCGGCGAGCGCAATGCGTCGGTGTCGACCAACATCCACGCCCTGCATGCGTTGCGACTGTTGGGAAAGCCCGCCGCCGGCACCAGCGCCTACGTCGAGGCCAATCGCAACCCGCACGGTATATGGCACAACGAAAAATGGCACGTTTCGTGGCTGTATCCCACCGCGCATGCGGTCGCTGCGCTGGCGCAAGGCAAGCCCCAGTGGCGCGACGAGCGTGCCCTGTCGGCGCTGCTGCAGGCGCAGCGTGACGACGGCGGCTGGGGCGCCGGTCGCGCGTCCACGTTCGAGGAAACCGCCTATGCGCTGTTCGCGTTACACGTGATGGACTGGAGCGAAGAGGCGACAGAGCGCCGGCGCATCGCGCAGGTGGTGGCGCGTGCGCTGGAGTGGATGCTCGCCCGCCATGCGGCGCATGCATTGCCGCAGACGCCGCTGTGGATCGGCAAGGAACTGTATTGCCCCACTCGGGTCGTGCGCGTGGCCGAACTCGCCGGATTGTGGCTGGCGCATCGTTGGGGGCGGCGCGTCCTGGCCGAGGGAGCAGGAGCGGCGCCGTGATCCAGACCGAACGCGCGCTGCAGCAGGTGCTGGAGTGGGGGCGTTCCCTGACCGGGTTCGCCGACGAGCATGCCGTGGAAGCGGTCAGGGGCGGCCAGTACATCCTGCAGCGCATCCATCCGAGCCTGCGCGACACCAGCGCCCGCACCGGTCGCGATCCGCAGGACGAAACGCTGATCGTGGCGTTCTATCGCGAACTGGCGCTGCTGTTCTGGCTCGACGATTGCAACGACCTTGGCCTGATCGCGCCGGAGCAGCTCGCCGCGGTGGAACAGGCGCTGCGGCAGGGCGAGCCGTGCGCGCTCCCCGGATTCGAGGGCTGCGCTGTGCTGCGCGCCTCGCTGGCCGCGCTCGCCTTCGATCGTCGCGACTATGCTCAGCTTCTCGACGATACCCGGTGCTACTGCGCGGCGCTGCGCGCCGGACACGCGCAGGCGGCAGGGGCGGAACGCTGGTCCTACGCCGAGTACCTGCACAACGGCATCGATTCGATCGCCTACGCGAACGTGTTCTGTTGCCTGTCGTTGCTGTGGGGGCTGGACATGGCGACCTTGCGCGCGCGTCCGGCCTTTCGCCAGGTCCTGCGGCTCATCTCCGCGATAGGGCGCCTTCAGAACGATCTGCATGGACGCGACAAGGACAGGTGGGCCGGCGAGGCCGACAACGCGGCGATCCTGCTGCTGCAGCGCTATCCAGCTATGCCTGTGGTAGAGTTCCTCAACGACGAGCTGGCCGGCTATACGCGCATGCTGCACCGGGTGATAGCGGAAGAACGCTTTCCGGCGCCGTGGGGACCGTTGATCGAGGCCATGGCGGCCATCCGCGCGCAGTACTACCAGACCTCGGCCAGCCGCTACCGCAGCGACTCTGCGGGGGGCGGGCAGCGTGCGCCGGCCTGAACGCGCGGGAGGCGGCGGCGTGCGCGCTGCCGCGGTCCGATCCGACGCAACGCCGTCGCCCGATGCGACGGATGGAGCGAGCAGGAGCGACGCCGCCCTGGCCCCGCGCAAGGACGACCATCTGGACACCTTGCTGGATCGGCGCGCGGCCCCGGCCACGGTCGCAGCCGGCTGCGAGCACTACGCATTGCCGGGTTGGGCCTCACGCAAATCGACCTGCGCGCCTCGCTGCTGGGCAAGACCATGCACGCGCCGCTGCTGATCAGCTCCATGACCGGCGGCATGCCACGCGCCGAGGCCATTAACCGGCATCTGAGCGAGGCAGCGCAATCCTTGGGGATAGCCATGGGCGTCGGTTCGCAGCGCGTGAAGTCTGCAACCCCACAACTCCCAGGGGCTAACGCGCGCGCTGCGCCGCCTGGCCTCAGAGACCTGCTGGCCAATATCGGCGCCGCGCAACTGCGCGAGGCCGACGGCCTGGACCTGGCGCGCCGGGCGGTGGATGCGCTGGAGGCCGATGGACTCAGATCGCGCATCGGTGCGCTATCGCGGCCGGCGAGCCGACGATGCTCTCGTACGTGCCCGTCTGCGCGAACTGACGGCGATCCGCCGCCCGTTCGGCTACCGTCGTCTGCTGGTGCTGATGCGCCGTGAGGGGCTGATCATTTGTCGCCGCAGCAATTGTTTCTGAGCGACGTCAGTTGAGAGAAGGGCGGTCATTCCGAAACAGAACTGCTTTGTGCCGGCCGTCATGGATAGCGGGGGCCGGCGCCCCCGCTTTCGATGCCGGCACACTCGCCAGCCGGCACGCAGCCGGCTATCCGCCGCAGATTTGGCCCCCGACGCCGCGACCACCGGCCGACACATCCGCGCCTTCACAGAAGTCGTCAATCACCACCGGCCTGAAGGCCCAACTCACTGCATCCTTTGCGTCGTGATTGTCGATAAATGCTGCCCGTTGGGATTCTTGTAACGATTAGCGAGGCTTTGTAACAATGACGCCATCTGGTCCGGATCTGATCGAACAGTAAATTCTCCATAGTTAGGGTCGAAAACCGTGGTCCTTCCATTCGAGGCCGACGTCGCCACTGTGTGTGCGCCGCCTTCGGCGAAATACAAGCTGAGCAAATGGTTCGATCCATCTTCGTTGATTTCGTTCACCATGCGCTTGATATTCGAAGACTTGCCGAATGCAAATCTCTTCTCTTTTCCAGCCGGTTCCAAGCCTGCGTCCTCCAAAATGGTATTTTGTGCCTGAAGGTCGGCCTGAGAAGATCCTGCTCCCCTGCTCCGCAACTGATCCTTGAGATTTTGATATTGCTGCTGCCGTTCAGCCGCTGAGGCGTGCGTTTGCGATCCGGGTGTGAGCGCACTCATTCGGGTTGATGGGCTGTTGTTAAGATTGCGAAACCACTCCGCAGTCAGTCCAACGCAGATGCCGTCTACATTCGCATCACGCAGGTCGGCCGTTCTGTATTCAAACAAGGAGGTGGCCGGACTCTCTGGAGAGGATGTACTGGGGTCGGAGGCGCTAGAAGTTTGAACGTTTGCATCCGAGGTATGTGGCTTGCCGCAGCAGGCCCCCATCTTGTCAGGCAACTCCCCCGGTTGTGAGCTCCACTGAGGCGCGAGATCTGCAAGTGTTTCCGTAAAGCTGCCGCTATCCACCGACTGACTCGGTTCGTCAGCTTGTCTAGTGCATGTGGATGAGCCACTGATTCGATCATACACGACGATTCACCTTTCTGTGCTGCGCTAGTCTCCACGCATCAGTTCGGGCTGCTTAGGCCCTGCTGCGAGGATACCCAGACAAGCTGATGGGGAGCTGACGGGCAGCTGTTGTCCAGCTTAGAAAGCGTTCCTTTGTCGGACTTCTGACAATGTCTGATGCGGCGCGGCGTAGCGAGCTGTGTCAGATCCTCCCGCGCGTCGGCTGCCGGATTCCGGAACGACAGTGACAGGCTATCGCTGCGATGTCATCGCGGCACGCCGCCGAGCGCCCACAGGGCGTTCTGCAAGCCCTCGGCCGATAAAGCATCGTCGCCGGCTATGCGCCGCGCGATGGACGAGCATTATTTCCATCATCCGCTTGCGAAGATCGCTGCGCAAGCCGAGCGCGAGGCGCAGCCTGCAGCGGTTTGAAGCGCTAAGACCGGTCTTCACGGCCTCATCGCACGTGCAACGCGCGGCAGATTTTCTGCATGGACTGAAGGTCAACGAGGAGCGGGCCGCGTGAGCGGCCCGTTTCTATTTCGCGACAGCCTCGAAAGCGCAATTATATTGATAGATCGCGTGGCCCCGTCCGACCTTGTCGCGGCCCTCGCTAAGGGGACGCCACGCACGCTCAACTGTCCAACTCAGCTCAATCCGGCTTCTTAACGGTCGACTAAGACTACCACGTAGCATGTCTGAAGTTGGCCCATCGACCGTGCGCTGCGAAGAGCGAATTGGTCACGACCGAAACGCAGCGGACGTCGATCTACGCGCACCCCGTACATAGACACGCTGCTGCCGTGACCTTCGTCGCGAACGCGCGGGCCACATCAGGCCCCAGCCCGGGGCGCCACGCAGCATCGAAGTGCTGGTTCCTCCTGAGCAGCTACCGGCCTTGGAAATCCAAAACCAATTAGTCAAAACCTCTGTGTCGAGATACCAGATCAATTATGATTTTTGGCAGTTGGCGCAAGCTGCGATCGCGAGGCTCTGGTGTGCTCTGTACTACCTGATTTGGTAGCTGCCCAAGCCATGTAGCCGGTGCTAAGTAGGTTGGAGCAAGGGGGCCGATCGAGCTCCGTGGAGCCATACAGAGCCTCCAGTTCGGTCCGAGGTCGTCCGCTTGTTTTTCACGCTCTCTAAAGCGGTCGGGGCGTAGCTTGGCAGGTGGAGTAGATATGCAACAGGGAGCCCGCTCCCGCATGGTAATCGACCGGCCGGCCATTTTCGGAACACCGCTTACGTGCTCAATTAGAGCAGTCCCTAATTCGATGCAGCTCACGATGCCGGCCTCACGGTCGAGCGACGTTCCACGACAGGCGGACCTTTGTTCTGGGCGCCGGTCCACTGTTCGACTTCGAAGGCAGCTCCGAATCGTTAAGGAGAACGTCCTCGGCGTGCCCGCACGGTAGGATAAATATTTCTGGAAAGCGCACTGATGCCCGACTTGGATATGCACTCATTTTCGGCCAGCGTATCCAGAATAATGCTTCAACGTCGGTACATTGGTACGAGGGCTTGGCAACTTCGTCCACCAACATGGTGTTGCCGCCCGAACGCGCGAGCTTCATCGGGCGTCGGCCGGATCGCCGCGCAGGTCGAAGTGCTGGTCCCTCCTGAGCAGCTACCCGTCTTGGAATCCAAACCGATCAAACAAAATCTCAGTATCGAGGTACTAGGACAAAACTGAGGGGGAATAATGTCTGACGCTGCGTTAGGTCGCACACCGAATGTCACGGGCACCAAGACCTTTAGCATAAACTACGGATTGTTCGCGTTCGCGATCGTTGCGCTGACGATCCTCTACATCTGCGCGCGGCTGTATCAGCAGGCTTTTGGTTTCTCCATGGGACTCGATGCGAGTTCACCTGAATTTGACGAATACTGGATGACGCTCTTCAAGATCGAATTGCCGGTCTTGTATGGCGCGGGTGCGCTCTGCTGGACCTATCTCTTCCTGACGCGTGACAAGAACATTGAGGCCATCACGCCCGAGGTCGAGTTGCGCAGTTACTTCTATCTGACCATGTGGCTCGTCGTGTACAGCTTCTGCATTTTCTGGACAGGCAGCTTCTTCGCCGATGGAGATGGAGTCTGGCATCAGACGACCCTCAGAGACACGCCATTTACTCCCAGCCACATAATTCTGTTCTATGCGACCATTCCAATCTATCTCTTCTTTGGCGTAGGCAGCTTTGTTTACGCAATGACCCGCATTCCGGCCTTCTGCAGGGGGATCTCGCTCATGCATGTCTTCGCCGTAGTGGGGCCTTTCCTCATTTTGCCGAATCTCGGTTTCAACGAATGGGGGCACGCTTACTGGCTCACCGAGGAAATCTTCTCCCACCCGCTGCATTGGGGTTTCGTGGTTCTCGGATGGTGCGCACTCGCCCTGGCGGGCGTCCTGATGCAGATCGTCGGACGATTTAGAGAACTCGTTCCGATTGTATTCAAGCAGGATGCAGCGAGCGCGTGACGAACGCACGTCTGCTACACGTTGGAAAATCGCGGTGCGGGAAGCCGTGCGACAACAATACCAGCCAACAGCCTTTACCCGGACAGCGATCCCAGTCCGGGAAGAGCACTAAACCCTAGGGAGAGGAGTCACCTCAAATTACCGACATAGATGCAGTGGCGATTCCGAAAAGGAAAGTTAACCCCAAGGGTGAGACGGTCATTTCTGTCTCCGGCCTAACCCCCAAGGCAGCAAGATACTCGCGCATATTCGACTTCTTGGTCGTGGCGGCGGTGGTGCCCCTCTTTGCGGGAGCATTCCATCTCCACGTGATGCTCACGGTCGGTGATTGGGACATGTATGTCGACTGGAAAGACCGGCAATATTGGCCCCTTGTCGCGCCCATCTCCATGATCATGTTTCCTGCTGCCCTGCAGGCGATCTTCTGGGTCAACTTCCGTTTGCCCATCGGCGCGACCGTGGGCGCGACAGTGTTGCTGATCACCACGTGGCTCGGACGTTACGCGAATTGGTGGATATGGACAGGCTTCCCGTTCACGGAAGGTGTGCCGTCACAGGTGATCGCGGGCGCATTGTTGATGGATATGGCCTTAATCGTCCTTCGCAATAGCCTGTTCACATCCATCTTCGCGGGCTTTGCGTTCGGATTCGTATTCTGGCCATCGAATTATTCCGCTTTGGCTCCGTTCTATCTCCCAGTCGAGCACCAAGGAATGGTCGCATCGTTGGCCGACATGATCGGTTACACATTTCCGCGTTCGAACATGCCTGAGTATCTGCGTATCATCGAGCGCGGTACGCTCCGGACTTTCGGTAGCTCGGTTAGTTGGGTGTCGGCGGCGTTCGCGGGCTTCATCTGCATATTCATGCACCAACTTTGGTGGCAGCTTGGGCGTTTTGCGTCCCAGACGACGTTCCTCAAGAACGGCGATGTCGTCAAATCCTTCATGGGTATGAAAAGCAGGCGAGCGTCCTAAGCGAATAAGCACAGGGAACACGGGTATGTTGGCGAAACTTATAAAACTCGCTGCCGGTTGGGTTGTTGCCTTTACTGCCGGAGTGTCTATCGCAGCCGCTCACGGCGAACGTGCTCAGGAGCCATACTTGAGGACCCGGACGGTACAGTTCTACGATGTCCACTTTTCCAAAACTGACGTGAAGGTGAACGAGCGGTTCGAGCTAACGGGAAAATTCAGGTTGATGGAGGACTGGCCGGACGCGGTTACTCCACCGGATATTGTTTTCGTATCGAGCGTATCGCCCGGACCAACAATTGCCAGGGTGGAAACATACCTCAACGGTGAGCCAGCGAGGCAGTCTTTCGCTAAGCTGGAACTTGGCCGCGACTACGATTTTCGAATGGTTCTTGAGGGGCGTACACCGGGCAGCAGCCACATCCATCCCTCGATCTCGATCAAGGGATCTGGCCCTCTGGTGGGACCGGGGCAGTGGATAAACATCTCGGGTGATGCGCATTCGTTCGCGTTTCCGATCAAGACTATGACTGGACTGCAGATCGATGACTTGCAGACGTTCGGGCTGACTAATGCGATCGGATGGCATGTGGCTTGGCTGGCCGTGGCTGCGGCTTGGTTGTTGTTCTGGTTGGTTCGTCCACTGTTTTTGCCTCGATGGCTTGTTCTGCAGAAGGGCAGGGAGGATTTGTTGGTTTCGTTGAGGGACACCGGGGCCGGGATTATAGTGGCGGCGATCGTTCTCGGCATGGTCTTCGGCGGCTATGTCCGAGCCAATCAGGAATATCCATATAATGTGCCCCTCCAGAGCGGGTTGAATAAGGTCGCGCCGCGCCCGGCAAGCCCTGCTGACGCAGAGGTCAAGGTCATATCGGCCACCTATGAGGTGCCGGGCCGTTCGATGAGGTTAGCGACCAGGATAACGAACAAAGGGTCAGAACCTCTCTCAATCGGCGAGCTTACGACCGCAAACATCCGCTTCCTCAATCAGGGGCTCCCAGCGGCAGTAGCCAACGTAGATCCAACCTACCCAAGGGATCTCGTCGCACGCACAGGGCTTGAGCTCAGTAGTGATACGCCGATAAATCCTGGTGAGACGAGAGAGCTGCGCGTCGAGGCAACGGACGCCGTGTGGGAATTGGAGCGCCTTGTTAGCTTCCTCACCGACGTCGACTCCAAGTTCGGCGGGTTGTTGCTCCTCTACACTCCGAGTGGGAAACGCGTCATAGCGGAGATGGGCGGACCAATCGTGCCCGTATTCACCGAACTCAAGTAATCTTGGGTGCGCGAATGTCGCGACGAGGTCAGTTGCGGACGACCGCGAGCGGAAGAGGGGCGTTCCCGGCCGTCCTTGTGATGGCGCTCGGCGCTTTCGTTGCCGTCCGCGAAGGTCATGCGCACGGAGCGGTGTCCATGGAGGCTGACCAATGCAAGCTGAAAGTGGACAGCTACTTCATGCATTTTACTGGCTATCAGCCGCAGAGCTCGAGAGCCGAATTTTGTGAGGACATACCGGAGGTCGGGCGAACGATCATTGTTCTCGATTTCGTCGACGAGTCCCTTCGAGACATCCCGGTAAGCGTGAACCTGGCTAGAGATGACGGCGTACAAAGGATGGAAATGACAGACACATCATCCAGCATCCTCTACATTCCACCAAGGAAGTATCCGAACGGAACGATAAAGATCGAGGTCAATTTCGAGAAAGCCGGCAGATACGTCGGCGTAGTGGCGATCGAGGGGCGTGGGCAAAGCGTGGCAAACTTCCCATTCGATGTGGGGCGAAGCTGGAGTCTGATACGTCTTCTGGCGTGGTGCCTGGTCATAGTGTCAGGCGCCGTGGGAACGTTTCTGTGGGCACGGCGGCGATACTCGATCGGGCGGGAGCTATCCTCGGCGAACCACAGGCAGAGGCGAGTTGATTCGATGAAAAGGTTCGTGCTCGTCCTGATGGCCGTGCTGATCGGAATGCCAAGCGCGGTACTCGCTCATGCGCATCTCATTCGATCGACGCCGCAAGATGGCAGCGAAATTTCAGCTCCGATCGACCCGATCGTCCTGTACTTCACTGAAGCGCTCGAACAGCGGCTCATCAATGTCGCCCTTTCTCGCGATAATAAATCCGTGTCAGGGCTTTCGCAGCCCGTGCTAAGCGGCAACGGGCGAATCGTGAATGTTTCGTTACCTCATCTATTTGCTGGGCTCTATACCGTCAGTTGGAGCGTTGTCTCGATTGATGGGCATCGCACGGAAGGCAAATTTAAATTTCTCTACCGAGAACCTTGATGGAAACGGTCCTCTCACTTGCGCGAGGGACTGCCTTCGCCTCCACGGCAGCTTTCGCCGGACTCTGCTGGGGGTTGGCACTGTGGCGCGAGGGTCTTGAAAGCGGCACTCGGTCGCGCTTCACGACGATAGCTTCCATCGCTGCGTCCGTAGGACTCGTCCTCGATCTCTTGTATTTAACGGCTCGGATCGGCGCCGTCCTTGGCAAGCCGGTCTTAGCTGTCAGCTCCAGCGACATGCTCTTCATTATTTTTGACACGCGGTTCGGGAGAGCTCAGGTCGCGGCGCTTGGGTTTTTGCTAGTCGGATTTGCGAGCTTGCGACCTCTTCATAAGCCAAGTCTTGCCGCGAGTTTCAGCGGGCTATCGTTGCTGGTGGGATTGTTCTCGAGTCACTCGGCGGCCAGCGGCACTATAGCAGACCTCGCGATCAATATGATCCATGTTGCTGTGGCGGCCCTCTGGTTCGGAGGACTGTCAACCCTCGTCGTCGCGATGGCTCGCCAGGCAGCGGAGAGGCCCGAAAGTAAATCTAGGCTCCTGAGCGGCTTTTCGACGGTCGCGCTGCCGCTCATATTGCTCGTGGTCGCAACCGGAGTAGCTCTAGCAATCGAAAACGTGGGGACTTGGCCGGGTTTGGTGGCGACCGAATATGGCTGGCTCCTGACGGGAAAGTTCGCCTGCATCGGCACGGTCCTGATCTGCGCGGCGTTTATCAGACAGAGGCTATTGCCCTTGCTAAAGACCGAAGGGGCAACTCAGCCACTCGCGATGGTCTTGAAGATCGAGCTAGCCTTCGCATTTCTGGTCACGCTACTTGCAGGCTGCCTGTCTCAGGCCATTCCATCGAGGCACGTCGAGATAGTCTGGCCGCTTTCGTTCCGTCTGGATCCAGTCGTCGCTTGGGGGACCGTACCGGGAAGTAACGTTCTGGCCATTGGCGGCTGCATTGCTCTGTTAGTTGGGAGTATTGCCGCATTTGAGCTCGGCCGTATGGGAAGATGGCGGTGGGCGACTCTCGCCGCTGTTGCTGGACTTGGCATCGCAGGGGCTGTCGCACTGCCCGGGTTGTCAGTTCCCGCGTATCCTTCGACCTACTCAAAGGTTCCGGTGCCGTATGACGCCCAAGCGATTGCCCAGGGGCGGGACGTATTCGCTGCTAATTGCGTAGCTTGCCACGGCCTGAGGGGTAGGGGAGACGGCCCGTTGGCAAAAGATTTGAAGCCGCCGCCCGCCGATCTCACTGCTCCGCACACGAGAGACCATACGATGGGAGACATGTACTGGTGGGTGAGCCATGGCTTCCCATCCTCGGCGATGCCGGGCTTTGCCGAAAGTCTGTCGGAGTTGGACAGGTGGCGAGTGGTCGAGTACGTGATGGCTCTATCGCTTGGCTATGAAGCAAGAGTTCTTGGTCCCGAAATATCGGCGGGGCAGCCGTGGCTTCACGCGATCGACTTTCCGACGTGCCGCGGCGTTGAGCCGAGAGAGAAGTTGAAAGATAGGAGCGATGGGCGCTCAAAACTTGTGTTGATCTTCCGAGATGGCATCCGAACGCAGCGCCTAGATCAGTTGACGCAACACGCGCGCGCCATCGAGCAAGCAGGCGGAATGATCGTCGCGGTGATGCCGTCTCCCTCCGAGGAGTTCCCATCTCCAAGGGAGTCAGGAAATCCCTGCATCGTGTTCGACATAGACCATCGCATTGCCGCTGCGTGGAATCTCTATCGGCGCACAATGGCGAACCCCGGCTTCGATGACAACGATTCGCCTCCAGCGATAATCGAGTTTCTTATCGACAGATTCGGATACGTGCGCGCACGCTGGCGTTCGGACGAGACGGAGAGATTAGCATCGCATTCGCAACTGGTCGACGCATTTACGCAGCTCCAAGCTGAACCGGAGATCAACAAGAGAGGCGTTCATGACCATTAGCGTCCGGGCCGCGCGCCCTCACTGCTGTCTGGCTCCCGCTGATCGCACTCGCGATCAATGCTCTCGCCGAGCGCAGTCCCCACACGAGTTTCAATCGATCATTTGTCGCGGCGACAGGTCTAGTGCCAGCAAGATCGCAGGCCGGGACGAGCCATGATCATAGTAGCGAGCAGATTCTGCGTCGACAAGCAGGCGGTAGCTCTTTTGGGGCACTCGGATGGAGGATCAGTGTCAGAAGAAGAGTATCTCACCTCGCCGTCCCGTATCAGCCCCCGAGTGATCGTCGTTAGCGCTGCCGGCATTCAGCGGAATGATCTTGATCCAGACCAGTTGGAAGCGGCAATTGCGGGAAACGTTCGCTGACCACCTTTCCCGCGAACATAAAGTGGTAAGCGCTAAAACGCGGATTACAGAGGAGGCCATGATGCCTTGGAAACCCACGATGTTGAAGGCGACTGCAAGGGCATTGCTGTCGCCGATTGCCGGTGTTGCCGTCCTGGCTTTTTTTTACAGTACCACCTTCAGCCATGAGTTGGAGGTCGGAACACTACTGATCCAGCACCCTTGGGTGGCTGCAAAGGATACGACCAATACCGCGACGACGGCTTATGTGATCGAAATTCAGAACAGGGGCACAGGGCCCGATCGGTTGCTCGGGGCGTCGCTTTCGGGCGAGAAGGGGATCTTGCAGGAAGCCGATGCAGGCGCACGGCCAGCCCATGAGCATGGCTTTCAAATAGAACCTGGTGGTTTCGTTCGTCTTCAACCCGGTGGCGCGCGGATTCTGTTTGAAGGACTTCACGGCGCACTAAAGGAAGGAGAGATGGTCAAAGGGACGTTGGAATTCGAAAAGGCGGGCACCATAGAAATCGAATTCACGATCGAGCCGGCAGGCTTGGCTGAAGAGGATGATACGCCAATCCATCATCACACTCACCACTAAAAGAGGAGAAGGGCGAAGCATGAAGCTCAATCGGATGAGCCCGATGGCGCTGGAGCTGAGCTGGCCGCTACGTTGCGGGCGCATGTGGGCGCGCACCTGCCGGACTACATGGTTGGCGGCGTTTGTGCGGCTGGCAGTGCTGCCCTTGACGGTGAATGGCAAGCTGGATCGCAAGGCGCTGCCGGCGCCGGACGATGAGGGTATGCGCATCGCGCTTACGCGCCGCCGCAGGGCGAGATCGAGACGGCGCTGGCACAGATCTGGGCCGCTGCGTCCTTGCACCAAGCCAGCATGGCGTTGCTCGGTGCCATGGTCGGACACGATCATTCCTGGCTTGCGGCGTCGCTCGACGATCGCCGTGAGTTCGCGGGCCATGCGCCGCCCCGAGATCGACGTGTCCGGGATGGCGCCCAGGCATTCCTTGGTGACGTCGTCGACGATGTTGAGGATGCGGAAGCGTCGGCCATTGGCGAACTGGTCGTGGACGAAGTCCAGCGACCAGCGGGCATTTGGCTTGGCCTCGACCAGGATCGGGGGCCCGGGTCCCCACGGCTTTGCGCGAGCACGCCGCTTGCGGACGGTGAGCCCTTCCTCGCGATAAAGCCGGTAGATCCGGTTGATCCCCGATGGCTCGCCCTCCCGCCGCAGCAGGACGAACAGGCGGCGATAGCCGAAACGCCGCCGCTCGTTGGCGAGATCGCGCAATCGGCCACGCAGAATTGCGTCCGGCGGGCGGCTGGAGCGATAGCGGATCATCTTCCGATCCGCACCCACGATCGAGCAGGCCCGCCGTTCCGACAGGCTCATGACGGCCTGCAGATGCGCGATCGCAGCGCGCTTGGCGGCGGGCCCTACCATTTTTTTGAAAGGAGCTCGCGAAGTGCGGCCGCATCGAGCATCTGCTCGGCCAGAAGCTTCTTCAGCTTCCCGTTCTCCTCCTCCAGGGCCTTCAACCGCTTCGCCTCGGAAACGTCCATGCCGCCAAATTTGGCCTTCCAATTGTAGATCGTCGCCTCGGAGATCCCGTGTTTGCGAGCCAGATCGGCCTCTTCGCCCCGGCCTCATGCTCCTCCAGCACCGCCATAATCTGCTTCTGTATTCGGTCTGCTTCTGTCAATCCCTTAAGAGCGCTGCCGCGGGTACCTTGCTTCTGTTCGTGGTCGGCAAAGCCGCCACACGATGGGATTCGGTTGAATGGTCGGTTCAAGCTCTTCGGCGTAGTCACCCGACCTGGAGGGCGGACGCCACGACAGATCATACGAACTCGACCATCCCCACGCCCCGCGACGGGCGTCTCTTGGGATGGCGATGGCGTCCTTACGCCACCGCCGTCCATCGGAATTCGGTTCCATCAACCCACATTCGGTGAAGGACGACAGCCATCTTTCTGGCCAGCGCGACCTTCGCACGCTTGCTTCCTTGCCGGTGGGCAACACGCACCGCCCAGGCCTTCATCGAAGACCATCGCGTTAATGGCCTGAGAACGACGTTGGCAGCTTCGAACAGGGCTGTGCGCGTCTCTCCATCTCCGACTTTTGTGATCCGTCCCACCCGATCAACCTCGCCAGATTGGTATCGCCGGGGCGTTAACCCGAGAAGGCGCCGACGGATTGAGAATGCAGGAATCGCCTCGGATCGTCCACAGTGGAGCGGAAGGTCAACGCAGAGACCGGGCCGATCCCCGGCATCGTCATCAAGAGCCGACAAGCCGGGTCACTGCGCACGGCCTTTAGGACCAGACGATGCAGTCGGGCGTACTCCTGCATCAGCGCTTCGCGTCCGGCAAGCAGCGGATTTCATGATCGCCTCCAGTAAGGCGTCATCGCTGACCAACTCACGAACTCGCGTCGGGAACAGAGTCCGCGAGACGATTCCGACTTTGAGACCGAGCGGACGCAGAAGTCCGCGGATGACTTGCTTCTGCGGCAGCGATGGAGCGGATGATATGCTTGCGAGCCGCGGCCAGCGTCCGCGCCCTTTGGCTGCCGATGCTCTTGACGTGAACAGGCTTGAACCATCCCGTTCTCACCACCTGCGCGATCCCACGGGCGTCATTCCGATCAGTCTTCACCGGCATGGCCGAAAGTGCCGCCTTAACCTGGCGGGCTTCCAAACTGACGGCCGGCAGCCCCAGTTCGTAGATTTGCGGTCATCCATTCTGACATCGGTCCTGCCTCAAGGCCCACCCGTTCAACTTGACCAGCCCATGGTTCAAGGTACTGCACAATCGATGGCGCGTCCGCCAACGTGGTTCCCTCCCGGATAAGCTTTCCGGTCTCGTCCACCGCACATACCGCAACGGAATTCAGCGAAACATCGAGGCCGACGTAGATCATGGCTTTTCTCCTTTCCGGATGGAGTTGGTCCATGATCGTCAGCCAAAACGTGCCGCGCGGCAAATCGGTCAGGCGATCCGGACCGAATACCCCATGTCTTCCGTGGACCGTGCTCGTTTCATCTGTCCGTCCTTCTTCGGGCCGGACTTTAACTCCTTCTGGAGGAAATACTCAGTGGCAGGTCAGGTCAGGTACGGCTGGTCCGATATGCCGACGATCTTCCGCGACAGAAGTCGCTTTCGTCCGACTGGTAAGCTCGAGGTCTTTCAACGTTCCCCTGTATGAGCGTAAAGCTCCGCTCGCCCCAGGGCTCACGAACTGCCTATGCGTAAGATTGGATCGAATATCGTAGAGCTGGTTGGTGTGTGGAAAGGTGGTAGCCCTCTCCCGCTACCAACGTTCCCCCCGACATAGCCATGTTCGGAAACAGGGATTGCCGCAGAGCGCGGCGAGGCGACCCTTTATGTCGATCCGCACCCTCCGGTCATCTTCGACGTTGGCTTTGGTCCCGGCTCCGCCAGGTCGGCTCGGGCTGGCGTGTACGACGATTGCCGTCACCAGCTCGCGGATCGTCGCGAACTCGCTCGGAGTGCCGCGTTTCATTTCGACGGCTAGTTCCACAACGGCGCGCTTGTAGCGGTCGAGCGCCTTGGGGTGCAGGGCGATGACGTTGTCGCTTTCTTTGGCGCTTTCAAGCCCCGCTATGACCTTGGCCTTCTCGGCCTCAAGCTCCTGCAGCCGGGCAACGAACTGTTCTGGCGGCATGCCCGTGATGACGATGCAATCAACGATCCGTTTCATCTCGCGCGCGATCTCGCCGAGCCGCCGGTGAAACCAGCGCTGGCCGCCCTGGTCTTTCGGCCTGGTGTCCCAAGCGATCGACAGCGCCTGGATGCTGCCGTCCGGAAACTCGATCAGATATTGCTGCAGCGGGTCGAGGCCAAAGGTGTACTTGATCTCGAACGTCGCAGGCTTGCCGTCTGGACCGTCTGTCTCGACAAGAAATTTGCGATCGCGACGGGAGAAGCGCGAGCGCATGCCGGCGTATTCAAACACCGCGTCGTTGAAGTCGCCACGAACGGATTGGTCGGTCGCATGATCCATCGCGTGCCGATGCTGCGAGGTCCGCCAGAGCTTTGTCTCCGTCGCATGGCAGCCGCTGCACGCTTCGCTGCCGACAAAGGTCAGTTCGGCGGTTTGTTGTGGTTTGGCCGGGACGTTCGAAACTCTGGGCCAGAGTAGTACGCCCGCGACCAGAACGAGCAGCGAACCGCCCAGCAGCACAGCGGCCTTCAGCCTGGTGACCGAGGACGCTTGCGCGGGATGCGCAGGTTCAGACGTGCGCGCCTTCGTGCCGGCCTTTTCGCGCTTGCGGTTCTTTCGCGCCCCTTCTGCCACGTCTGCTCACCGGAGGCATAACATCAAAAGCGTCGTAGCCATGACCGGGTCATCGAAGGGCCTTCACCCTTGCTGCCATGTCGGGAAAGCGGCTGACCCGATAGGTCGCGTTGCCGCACCTGAGAACCCAGACGTCATGATCCGGCTTCGAGCGCTTTGTGTCCTTGCTGGCGCCGAGCGGTTTGTCACAGGCAAAGCCTTGCATGCGTATCTGGGCCGCGAGCATGCCCGGAGGCGTTTCGCCGGCGGTTTGCGCGAGCGACACGGAAAACCCAACGGGCAGAACGCCAAAAGCTAGAGCTGAGATCAGGACGAAACGAACTTTCACGACGCCTCCACCTGTGCCACTGGCAGACACCAAAACCAGACGGACTAAGCAGGTGGGGCGCACGCCCTACCTTGCGACTCATGGTTCTACGTCGGCACCGATCCTATTTGGCGTCGCGCGCGAGGCGCACGCCGTCCATCAGCTTCTTCTCGTCCTCCGCCGTCAGCTTCGGCGGATCGAGCGCGACCGTCACCTTGTTGACCTTGCCGGTGAAGGCGAAGGGCACCTGGTAGTCGCGATCGTCCAGCGGCGTGCCGGAATCCTCGCCGATGTCGAAGGTCTCGTCGATCGGCAGAATGATGGGGACGGTGCGCTCCATCTTCTTCGTCGCCACGGCCTTGCCATCGACCGTCAGGGTTCCGGTGCCGCTCTGGCCGATGCCGCTGACGCTGTTGAAAGCGAGCGTGGCGAAGCCCAGCCCGTCGTATTTGAAGTCGAACTTCAGGGTATGTTTTCCGGGAGCGAGCGCTTCGCCGCCTTCCCAGCGCACCATGCCGATCCCCAGCACGTTCCACAGGAACACCGGCTTGCCTTTGAGCAGGTACAGCCCGTAGCCGCCATACCGTCCGCCGTAGGTGACGACGACGCCCTCACCACCTCCCTGCGGCACGTCGACATCGGCCGTGATGGTGTAGGACGTGTTGAGCAAGCTTGGCGCCACACTTTCAGCCAGATGCGCCACCGGCATCGTATAGGTGAACTCCCTGCGTCCCGCCGTGACCGAGGGGCGCGGAGAGGCGAGGCGCGTGG
This sequence comes from Bradyrhizobium shewense, assembly GCF_900094605.1. Classification (GTDB taxonomy): domain Bacteria; phylum Pseudomonadota; class Alphaproteobacteria; order Rhizobiales; family Xanthobacteraceae; genus Bradyrhizobium; species Bradyrhizobium shewense. The sequence goes on from NZ_FMAI01000011.1 coordinate 103,655, forward strand.
CCGCCGAGGCGTCGAGCGGCAGCACCTGATACTTGGCGAACTCGCCGAACATCAGGTCGCGCATCTCCTGCACCTTGGTAGCGTTGGCCGCAGCCAGATCGTTCATCTGCGTCCAGTCGTTCTTCACATCATAGAGCTCGAACTTGAACGCAGAGGCAGGATTCGGAACCGCGTTGCCTGCCAGATCCCACGGCGCGCGCTGCGGAATTGCGCTGAGCATCCAGCCGTCGTTGTAAATCCCCTGCACGCCCATCATCTCGAAATACTGCGTGCGGTGCGGGGACGGTGCGTCGGCCTTGGCCTTGTCGAAGGTATAGGCGAGGCTGACGCCCTCGATCGGCTTCTGCGCGATGCCGTCGATCGTCACCGGCGCCGGAATGCCCGTGGCCTCCAGCAGGGTCGGCACGATGTCGATCACGTGGTGGAACTGGTGACGGATGCCGCCCTTGTCGGCGATGCGCGCCGGTCAGGAGATCGCCATGCCGTTGCGGGTCCCGCCGAAGAAGGAGGGGATCTGTTTCGTCCATTTGAACGGCGTGTCGAAGCACCAGGCCCAGCCGACGGAATAATGCGGATAGGTTTTGTCGGTGCCCCAGGCATCATAGAACGGCATCTGCTGCGAGACCGGCAGCGTCACGCCGTTGAACGGGACGAGTTCGAACGGGGTGCCGTTGACAGTGCCTTCGGCGGATGCGCCGTTGTCGCCGCTAATGAAGATGATCAGCGTATTGTCGAGCTTGCCCATGTCCTGAACCGCCTGCACGACGCGGCCGATCTCATGGTCGGTATAGGCGAGATAGGCGGCGTAGACCTCAGTCTGGCGGATGAAGAGCTTCTTCTCCTCGTCGCTCAGCTTGTCCCAGCTCTTCAGCAGATCGTCGGGCCAGGGCGTGAGCTTGGCGTCCTGCGGGATGACACCGAGACGCTTCTGATTGGCGAAAATCTGATCACGCACCGCGTTCCACCCCTTGTCGAACAGGTGCATGTCGCTGATCTTCTTCACCCATTCCGGCGTCGGATGGTGCGGTGCATGGGTGCCGCCGGGCGCGTAGTAAAGCAGGAACGGCATCGCTGGATCGATGGCGTTGAGATGGTCGAGCCAGCCGACTGCCTCGTCGGCCATGCCGGTGATCAGGTTCCACTGGGGTGTCCCGCGATAGGGCTCAATGCGTGTCGTGTTGCGGAATAGCAGCGGCTGCCACTGGGTGGTGTCGCCGCCGATGAAGCCGTAGAAATACTCAAAACCCATGCCGCCCGGCCATTGATCGAACGGGCCCACTTGGCTCGCCTGATACGTCGGCGTGTTGTGATTCTTGCCGAACCACGATGTGCGGTAGCCGTTCTCCAGCAGGATGCGCCCGATGGTGCCAGTATCCTTGGTGATGATGCTGTCGTAGCCGGGAAAGCCCGTCGCCTGTTCCGAGATCACGCCGAAGCCGGCAGAATGGTGATTGCGCCCGGTGATCAGCGCCGCACGCGTCGGCGAGCACAGCGATGTGGTGTGAAAGTTGGTGTAGCGCAGGCCGTTGGCCGCGATGCGGTCGAGGGTCGGCGTCGGAATGACGCCTCCGAAGGTGGACGGCGCCCCGAATCCGACGTCATCGGTGAGGATCAGGAGCACGTTGGGCGCGCCCTTCGGGGGCACCACGCGCATCGGCCACGCCGGCTTGGATCGCAGGGCGTCGAGGCCGATCTCGCCACGGAAAGACTGGGGCGGGGGAGGCAGAGTGCGGCCGTCGATGGTGGTGGTCGCGTTCGGCGAGCCGGGGGTGCCAGTGATCTGCTGCGCGTGACCATTCCGGGGTATCAACGGCAACAGCAAGAGAGCAGCGAGTAGAAAGCGTGAAGTGGCTCGGCGTTGCAAGTTCGAGACGATCATCATTGGCAATCTCCCGAAAACCAATTGATCCTAACTGACCGGAAAACTGAAAACTTATCGCCCGTCGGCATTGCGTAGCCACCTTGGGGCAGTCTGCGTCTCGATCTCGCTAAAGACGGTTCGCGCGCGAGCGGTGCTTTGACGGGCTCGTGCTAGTCCTTGTGTTTGCTCTGCAGATACCGGAGCTATGACAAGGCGGGGATCAGCGAAACAAATATCTTGCGAGTATCCATTAAAACAATACTCCCCTGCACCGCAGCCACTCTACTTGAGATGGCATTTGGCCGTCGAGTGTTGATCCAAATCAAAGGTGACGGCATCTCCGGCGAAGGCAAATGGGTTAACTCCATTGCCCTATCGCCGCAGCCCAGTCTGCCTGGCGAGTGCATCGTGTCACATGGCTTGCTCGAGAGGGGAGAAAGTTCTGACGACTCGAGTTGCTAGTCACGAACGGCAGCATCCGTTGCGTTCGCCAGCACCCCGTGATTCAAACTCTCAAAATTGGGGGCTCGAATCATGCGCTACGAACTCACCGATTATGAATGGACCGCCATCAAGCCGATGCTGCCGAACAAGCCACGTGGCGTTCCACGGGTTAACGACCGCCGCGTCCTCAACGGCATTTTCTGGGTCTTGCGATCCGGAGCACCCTGGCGTGATTTACCCGAGGCGTTTGGTCCGTACACGACGTGCTACAGCCGCTTCGTTCGCTGGCGGCGGGCTGGTGTCTGGGGCCGCATCATAGACACACTTGCCTCGGCTCATGATGCCGCTGTCCAGATGATCGACACCTCCATCGTCCGCGTGCATCAGCATGGAGCGTGCATCACAAGGAATCAGCATCAGTCGATGGGAAGGTCGCGCGGCGGTTTGACCAGCAAAATTCATGCGTTGGTCGATAGCAATGGTCTGATGGTACGGCTGGAGCTGAGCCCCGGTGAGGCCCACGACGTCCGGCTTGCCAGAAAACTGCTGTCTCGTCTGAAATCCGGGTCAATGCTACTTGCCGACCGCGGCTATGACGCCGACTGGATCGGAGAGCTTGCAATGAAGAAGGGCGCGTGGGCGAACATCCCGCCGAAGAGCAATCGCAGCGATCCGATCTGCTTCAGCCCATATCTCTAGCGCTCCCGTAACCGGGTCGAGCGGTTCTTCAACAGGATCAAACAATGTCGTCGGGTTGCAACGCGCTACGACAGGCTTGCCGCCAACTACCTCGCCTTCGTTCAACTTGCGTCAAGCCGGTGCCCGGCCGGAAGCTGCCATCCGCGCCGAAGACGGGCCCCACCTTTGTCGCGATCACCAGATTCGAGGGATAAGGATGACCGCCGGTTCAACCTCTATCGGACGCTCAAGACCGACGCTGCCCTGGTGGCATCCCTGAGTGATCGCCGGCTTGTCATGCCGGTGATGACGATCGGTGGTCGCCACAGCGTCGGCGACAAGCTCGCCCAGCAAGTCGCGCCGCGCTGCGACGGGCGTGGCGCCGCAAGTGTGCCCTTGGAGAATGTAGGGCTTCGCAATCAGGCGCTTGAGTGCTCAGACGCCGATTGGCTTAGCATGCCATCCGCCCGCAGCCGCTCGACGCAGGCCCGCTCGATCGGCTTCTCGGAGATCGTTTTCGGAATCTCGGTCAAGACCTGGATGAGCTCGGGAATGTCGCGCTTCTGCAATACCAACCTGCAATATGTGAGCAGCGCGGCTTCGCTGAAATCAGGCGTGCGCGGGACAACCGCTGCGACCAGGGTCCTCTCGCCCGCAACATTTCGTGGTGTCGCGACGCCGTAGACGAAGACGTCGGAGAGGAGGCCCGATTTGATCAGAGCGGCTTCGACCAGCGCCGTGTTAATGAAGTCGCCGTCGCGCCGAACGCCTCCGCCGATCCGATAGTGGAAGAAGAACCAGCCGTCTTCGTCAGCGTGGACGACGTCGCCGGTGCGGAACCAACCTTCCATGACCTTGGCGTCGCTTGCCTCCGGGTTTCTGAAATACGTGGTCTTGATCGGTACGCCATCCCGGCGCCGGAAGCGCAGCTCGCCGGGCTGCATGGGCGGGCAGCGCTGTCCGTCGTCATCGAATACCGCGGCTTCGAGCTCGGGCGGGGGCTTGCCCAGGCTGCCGATCGGTCCGCATCCCGGCGGGTTGGTAAGGGCGCCGCCGCCTTCGGTCGAGCCGTAGATTTCGCAGATCTGCACGCCATAGCGCCGTTCGTACTCCTTCCAGAGCTCGGGCGGCATGCCGGCGCTGATGATGAGGCGAACCGGATTGTCGGAATCGTCGGGCGCTTCCGGGATGCTGTAGATCTCCGGGATCATGCCGCCGAGAATGTTGAACATGGTGCAGCCGAATCTCCGGCAGATCGACCAGAGATGGCGCTTGCTGAACTTGCGGCTGATGACGACCGGCAAGCCTGCCGTCAGGCCGATGCGCAGCGTACCCTGGGCATTGATGTGCGTTAGTGACAGGCCGGTGTAGAGCACGTCATCGGCATCGAGCTCGATCCCGTGCATGCCGCGCGCCCGGCTCATATAGGCGCCGTGCGAGATGACCACGGCCTTGGGATTGCCTGTCGTCCCCGAGGTGAACATCAGCATCATGGGATCGGCCGGCGAAACGTCGATGCGATCGCTGGATCCGCCTTCCTTCAAGACATCCCGGTAGCTCAGGTTCATCCGTGCGACCGAGGGAGGCCAGGCGCCATTCTCCGTGAGGATCACGGCCCAGGAGAGGGCATTACCGTCCAGGCCCGCAATGGCGGCCGCACAGTCTGCCGAGCAGATCACTCCGCGGCACTCGGCATGCGACAGCATGAAGCTCAGCTTCTCGCCGATCGTTCTGGGATCGATCGGCACGAAGACTGCTCCCAGCATTGCGGCGGCCAGCATTGCTTCGACGAATTCCGGATGATTGGCCATCATCAGGGCGAAGGTTTCGCCGCGCCGAAGGCCAAGCGCGGCGAGGCGCCGCGCGAGCGCAGCGCCGTTTCGTTCCAGCTGTGCGTAGGAGCGCTCCTCGGTCCGATAAATGCCGTCAGACGTCACGTCCACGAATGTCAGGGCCGTCTTGTCAGGCGCCTTCAGAGCTTGGGCTGCCACGAGGTCGGCGACAGTATCGAGCGGAGGAGCGGTGTCCACGGGTCTCACCCCCCAAAGCCATAGTAGCTCCGGACCACCGGTTCGCGGAGCTTGCCCGGCTCGAAGATTTCGATGACGACGCCATCGGGGGCGCCGAGCATGAAATAGCCGCCGCCTCCTCCGAGGCGGCGGATGGGATTGGGAATATGCAGGCCGGCGACCTTCATACGGTCGTACAGCTCGTCGATACCGACGACCTGCATGCCGAGATGGTGGACGGCATTCTTGCCCTCGCCGCGCGGAAGCTGGTCGTAGAGATGCAGCGCGCCAATGCCGACCTTGATGAAGACGTTACGGGCGCCGGCGACGTCGCCGTCCCACATCACCTCGGCATCGAACCATGTCCTGTAGAAGTCGATGGTGGCATCGACATTGGATGCGAACAGGTGCACATGCTGCAGGTGATAGCGCTGCTTGGTGCCATAAGGATACTGCCACTCGTTCTCGGGTGTCGTCATTGTCGTCCTCGGATGTTGAAGTCGGATATCGGGTTAGCGCTTCACGAGCGGGCAGGTGCTCTCGGCCAGCGGAATGGTGACGTCCTGGGCTGGGATCGTGCGGAGGATCTTGTAGAGGTCCCACTCGCCCTTGGAGTCCTTGGGGGCTTTCACCTCTGCCAGGTACATGTCGCGGACGACGCGGCCGTCCTCGCGGATCGTGGCGCCATGCGTGAAGGCGCTCTCGATCGGAGTGGCGCGCATCTTCTCGATCACCTTGTTGGCGTCGTCCGAGCCGGCTGCCTCGATCGCCTGCAGATAGTGACGGACGGCCTCGTAGACGCCGATCTGCATGAAGGTGGGCCGCTGTCCCTTGCGTCGTGCCGCGAATTTCTCCGACCAGGCGCGGGTCTGTGTGTTGAGATCCCAGTAGAAGGGCGTCGTGAGGAATGTGCCTTGTGTCGCCTGAAGGCCGAGCGAGTGGACGTCAGTGAGCAGCAGAAGCATCGCCGCCATCTTCTGCCCACCGGCGGTGAGGCCGAACTCTTCGGCCTGCTTGATGGTTGCGACCGTGTCTCCGGCGGCGTTTGCGAGACCGACGATGTTGGCTTTGGATGCCTGCGCCTGAAGCAGGAAGGAGGCGAAATCGGTGGTCCCTTGCGGGTGCGCCGAGGCTCCCAGCACCTTGCCGCCATTGGCCTGCACGACTGCGCTGGCATCCTTCTGAAGCTGATGGCCAAAGGCGTAGTCGGCCGTCACGAAGTACCAGATCTTTCCGCCACCTTCGACCACGGTCTTGGCCGTTCCGCGCGCAAGGGCATAGGTGTCGAAGGTCCAGGCGACGCTGGTCGGCGAGCAGAACTGGTTGGTGAGCGCCGTCGTTCCGGGCGACGAGAACAGCATGACGCGCGAGCGCGTCCGGGCGACTTCCTGCACCGCGAGCGCGACGGCGGAGTTTGGCACGTCGGCGATGGCGTCCACGCCGTCCTGCTCGAACCATTTGCGCGCGATGTTGGCGGCCACGTCAGGCTTGAGCTGATGGTCCGCGAAGACGATCTGGACAGGTTTGCCGGCGACGCGGTTGCCGAATTCTTCCGCGGCCAGTTGCGCTGCGACGACCGAGCCTTCGCCGGTGGCATCGGAGACGATGCCGGACATGTCGGTCAGCACGCCGATCTTCACGATGTCGCCGGTGATCTGTGCTCGTGCTGGCGCGCTTGCGCCGATCGCCAGTCCCGCGACCAGCATCCCGAATAGCAGCCTCATCCCGCGTTTCCCCCATCATCGGTGCGTGACGCGGGGTCTGTGTCAGAGCCGGTTCGGACTGGCAAACGAGGTTTTCGCGGTGTCCCTTGAGTGAAACTCAACTCAATCGTTTGCACGCTTTCGCGAGGATGTCCTGGCCGCCGCCTTGTCGGCGCCCTGTTGCTTGCTGGCATTGCAGAGCCACGTGGCAAAGGCCGCGACCGCCGGATCGTCCGCCATGCGTTGCTCATATTCGAGCACGAAGTGGCGCCGTGTCGGCCGGACCACGGGATGCGCTCTGACGAGATTGAGTTGCGCAAGGTCCGGAGCGAGCAGGCTCTCGATGGCGATGGCGGCGCCGAGCCCGGCCGCAGCGGCCTCGATCGCGAGCCCCAGATTTTCAAAGCTGCTTCCGCCGCGGATCGGCACCTTGGTGAGCTGCGCATGGTCGAGCCAGCGCCGCCAATCGTCTGGCCGCGGCCTGTTGTGCAGCAGCGGAACGGACGCGAAATCCAGCGCGCCATCCTTCAGCAGAGCTGGCGAGCAGACCGGCACGGTGGCGATCGGCAGCAGAGGCCGGGTGACGAGGCCGGCTCTCGGCTCTCCGTCCGAGACGGCAATGACGGCATCGTAGCGGCTGGCAAGAAGATCAACCGGGTTGGCGCTGGTGTGCAGATCGATCTCCAGCTCGGGATGTGCCGCCTTGAGCCCCGGCCATATCGGCAGGAGAAAACGCGACAGGAAGAATCCGTAGACGCCGACGGATAGCCGTCTGAACTGCCGCAGGTGCAGGCCTTCAGCGGCATCCGCAATGCGATCGAGGGCCTCGCGGGTGGAATCGGCGAACGCCTTGCCGGCCGAGGTCAGGACCAGGCCGCGCGATCCCCGCAGGAACAGCGCGGTGCCCATGCGCACCTCGAGCGCGCGGACGTGCCTGCTGACTGCGCCGACCGTCACGTTCAACTCGTCGGCCGCTCGCGTGATCGACAGGTGTCGTGCGGCCGCTTCGAATGCCCGCACGGCATGGAGTGGAGGAAGTCGTCGTGAAGCCATGATGGTGCGCCCCGCGGGATGACCGGGCCTTGAGTTTCGCTCAAGGCGCCCGCCCAAGAAGTCGTTTGCGTGGAGCGCTGTCAAGTCATACCCGAACACTGGCCCGGGGTCCGCCCCGCCCAAGATGCGTCCGTCCGGAGAGGAAGCTCATGACCGTTCATGCCGGTTTGGCCCGTCGCGAAGCGTCGTCCCGACGCTCGATGGCGTTAGCGCCCACCTGCCGTGGGCTGAACTACTTTGCGATCGACCGGAGCATTCGGGATCTGCTTCCCCTCTACATGGACGCGCCGTTGCTGGCGCATCTGGAGCCGCATCTTGCCGAGCTCGGCGCGCTCGCCGGCGGCAGGCTTCACGACCTTTCAGATCAAGCCGAGCGCCATCAGCCCGTCCTGCATTCCCGCGACTTCTACGGCCACGACGAGGAGTGGGTCGAATATCACCCGGCCTATCGCGAGATGGAGCAGATCGCTTTCGGACAATTCGGCATGCACGCGATGTGCAACCGCGGCGGCGTGCTCGGCTGGCCCTCGGCCATGCCGCCGCTCGCGAAATACGTGTTTCACTACCTGTTCGCGCAGGCCGAATTCGGCCTGCTGTGTCCGGTGAATCTCACCGACAGCTCCTCCGAGCTGGTTCGGCGCTTCGGTAGCGGCGAGCTTCATGAACGATATCTTTCGCGGATGTGGAGCCAGGATCCGGCCACGCTGCTCAAATGCGCGCAGTTCATGACCGAGAAGGCGGGCGGCTCCGATGTCGGTGCGGCCGAACTGACCGCCGTGCGCGATGGCGCGCATTGGAGGCTCTATGGTGAAAAATGGTTCTGCTCCAACGCCGATGCGGAGCTTGCCGTGTTGCTGGCACGGCCGGAGGGCGCAGTCGGCGGCGGGCGCGGCCTCGGCCTGTTCCTGATGCCGAAGACGCTGCCGGATGGCAGCCGCAACGCCTATCGGATCATGCGGCTCAAGGACAAGCTCGGCAGCCGTACGATGGCCAGCGGCGAGATCGTGTTCGATGGTGCCGTCGCCTATCAGCTCGGTGAGCTCGATCAGGGCTTGAAGCATATGCTGGTGATGGTGAATTCCAGCCGTGTCTCGCATCTGGCACGTGCCGCCGGGATGATGCGCCGCTGCCTCAACGAGGCGCTCCAGGCCTCCCGTCATCGCAATGCCTTCGGTCGTGCGGTGGTCGATCATCCCTTGATGCGCCGGCAGCTCGTCAAGCTGATGGTGCCGACCGAGCAGGCGCTGTCCGCGCTGCTCTATTCGGCAACCGCACCGGAGAAGGTGCTGCGGCTGCTGACGCCGATCGTCAAATACCGGGCCTGCCGCGACAATGTCACGGTGGCGACCGGTGCGATGGAGGCGCGCGGCGGCAACGGCTATATCGAGGACTGGCCGAACGCGCGGCTGGTGCGCGATGCCCATCTCGGCCTGATCTGGGAGGGCACCAGCAACATCAACGCGCTTGATGCCGTGCAGCGCGCCGTTGGAAAAGTCGGCGCGCACGCCGCCCTGCGCGACGATCTCGCGTCTCGGCTCGCCGAAATGCAGGGTGTTCCCGGCCAATTTCGTACGCGGCTTGAGGGCGCCATCAATAGCGCCATGCGCTTCGCGGAAGAGGTCGCGGCACGCCCAGAGAATGAGCGCTTCTGCCGTGCCGCTGCCGGCAAGCTCTATCATGCCGTCACCGCCGCGCTGTTCATCCAGGAGGGCTTGCGTCTGGGCGCATCCGGCGGCGACGCCCGCCGCCTGCTGCTTGCGCGATTCGTGCTGGAGCACCGCGTGCAAGAGCCGAACACGTTGAACCTGGAGAGCCGGCGCTGGGAGGACGAGGCCATCGACTTGCTGCTGGGCGAGGCGCCGGTGCCGCTGTCGCGCGCGGCCGAGCTGCTGGTGAGGTAATCGCGATGGATCAGTCGGCACCACGCGAACTCGCCCATTTACTCGCAAGCCTGCGCCGCCAAGGACGCCAGCAGAGCGGCCTCGACCTGCGTCTCGTGCCGCCGGACAAGCCGACCGCCTACCGCGTCGCGCGCATGGTCGAGGAGGAGCTCGGCTGGACCGTCGCGGGCTGGAAGATTGCGGCCATGAAGGAAGGGTTGCAGCGCGAGCTGCGCACGGACTCGCCGATCTATGGTCGGGTCTACGCGCCGCTCATCAAGCAAGCACCCGTCACGGTCGAGTATGCACGCCAGTGCAGTCCCATTCCCGAAGTCGAGTACCAGGCGCTGCTCGGCGCCGATCTTCCGCCGCGTGAAGCTCCCTACAGCATCGAAGAAGTCAAGGAAGCCGTCGTTTCGCTGCATCCGGGCGTGGAGCTGGCCGAGTGTCGCTTCGTCCATGACGCCGCGTTTCCTCCGCTGCCCGCCATCCTTGCGGACGGAGCCGGCAGCGGGACGATTGCATACGGTCCGCCGATCGAGAACTGGCGGGAGCGCGACATTGCCGGCCAGGAGGTCGTGCTGACCTGCAACGGGACACTGAGGCGGAAAGGCAGTGCCGCCATCGCGCTCGACCATCCGATCGTGCCGGTGACATGGCTCGCCAACGAACTCTCGCGGACCGGCATCGGCCTGAAGGCGGGGCAGATGATCAGCACCGGCACGGTGACGGGAATGTTGAGACCGAAGGCCGGAGAGACGTTCGTCGCGGATTTCGGACCTTTCGGCAGCGTGACGGTGACATACGCGTGATCTGATCGAACGGACATTTTCCCAGAATAATAAGTCGGACGTGCTGCGCGACGATATCGCCAGACCCAACCGGCAAGGAGCTGAAAAACGGCATGGCGTCAGCCTTGCGGGGAGGGGAGCAGCCTATGAAGTTCATCGGTCTTTGCCGCAAATTACTTCTTGGGTCGGCCATCGCGTTGTCCATGCCCGCGATGGCGTGGGCGGAATTTCCCGAGCGACCGATCAAATTCGTCGTGCCCTTTGCAGCCGGCGGGCCGACGGACGCATTGGCGCGGTCTCTGGCCGAGGGTGTCAGGGTCAAGCTTGGCCAACCCGTCATCGTCGAAAACCGTGCCGGCGCCGGCGCCAACGTCGGAGCCGACTTCGTCGCGAACTCGCCGGCCGACGGTTACACCCTCCTGTTCGGGACGTCGGGCCCTCTCGCCATCAATGTGAGCCTGTACGCGAAGCTCAGCTACGATCCGATCAAGAGCTTCGATCCGGTCATCATGATCGGAAAAATGCCCAACGTGCTTTCGGTGCATCCCTCTGTGCCGGCGCAGAATGTGCAGGAGTTGATCGCGTATGCGAAGGCGAATGCGGGAAAACTGAGCTTCTCCTCGTCCGGCAATGGCGCATCCACTCACCTCGCCGGCGTCATGTTCAATGCCATTGCCGGCACCGACATCCTGCATGTGCCGTACCGTGGCGGCGCGCCAGCGATCAACGATCTGATCGGCGGCCAGGTTCAGATGAGCTTTGCCGACATCTTTGTCTCCGCACCTCACATCAAGGCCGGACTCCTTCGCGCGCTCGGCGTCACGACGATCGAGCGGACGCCGGTTCTGCCCGATGTGCCGACCTTCGACGAGCAGGGCCTGAAAGGTTTCGACGTCAGCGTGTTCTTCGGCGTCGTCGCGCCGAAGGGCGTGCCTGAGCCGATCATCGCGAAGCTCAACGCGGCGTTCGTCGCCGCCATGAACGACAGCTCGATCAAGCCGATCCTTGATGCGCAGGGAATCATCCCGGCGCCGTCGAGCAGTCCCGCCTATCTGGGGACGTTCATGGCGCAGGAAATTCCCAAATGGCGGGACGTCATCAACTCGATCGCGCTGCGAATTGATTGAGGCGGGAGAAGCCATCGGCAGTCGTGGTCCGCCAGGGGAGGGGATTCACGGTGCCGATGGCAGGCCGCCGGCAGGACACATGAAGACACGAGCTCGAGCGAACCACTGGAGAGAGATTTTATGTTTCAACGCAGCAGTTTGATGATTGCGATCGCGGCACTCGCCATGTTCGTGCCCGTCTGCGCCGGCGCACAGGAATACCCGATCAAGCCGATCACGCTGATCATTCCCTGGCCGGCCGGCGGATCGACCGACCTCACCATGCGCGCGATCGCCGAGAGCGCCTCGAAGGTGCTGGGACAACCGATCGCGATCGACAACAAGGCCGGAGGAAGCGGCACGGTCGGCCCAGCCACCATGGCCGCATCCGCGAAGCCCGACGGCTACACCATCGCGCAGCTCCCGATGGGAGTGTTCCGCCTGCCGCTGATGCAGGAAGTCCCGTGGGATCCGTCGAAGGATTTCACCTATATCATCCACCTCTCGGGCTACACCTTCGGCGTCACGACCAGTGCGGAAGGTCCGTTCAAGACATGGCAGGACGTGGTTGACTACGCCAAGGCCAATCCGGGCAAGGTCACCTATGCGACGCCTGGCGTCGGGACTTCGCCGCATGTTGGGATGGAACAGATCGCCATGCTCGCGGGCATCAAGCTCACGGCTGTCCCGTTCAAGGGCGGCGCGGAGACGAATGCCGCAGTGCTCGGTCAGCATACGATGCTGCAGGCCGACGCCACCGGCTGGCGTCCGCTGGTCGACGCCGGCAAGCTGCGCCTGCTGATGGTGTGGACCGCGAGCCGCTCGCCGAACTTTCCCGATGCGCCGACGCTGAAGGAACTCGGCTATCCCGTGGTCTACGACTCGCCGTTCGGCATAGCCGGCCCGAAGGGCATGGACCCCAAGATCGTCGCCAAGCTGCACGACGCCTTCAAGAAGGCGCTGGATGATCCGGCCGTGGTCGCGACGCTGTCCAAATACGACATGGTGCCGAACTACAAGAACAGCGAGGACTACAAGAAGTTCGTCGTCGAGGTCACCGAATCTGAGCGCAAGGTGATCGATGCACTCGGGCTCGGCAAGAAGAACTGACCCATGAGCGGCGATAGCAACGTCAAGGTCCGCCTCGACAATTCGGAGCTTTGGAGCGGGCTGATCGGGCTCGGGCTCGGCATCTTCGTGATCCGGTCCGGCCTGAAGCTCAAGCTCGGCACCATCCACGATCCGGGCCCGGGCTTCGTGCTGTTTTATACCGGCATCCTGATCTGCGCGTTTGCGGCAACGATCATGGTTGCCGCGATCACCGAAGGCGGGCCGACTTTCGGCTCGCGCTGGAAAGATACGCGCTGGGCCAAGCCGGTCATCGTCATCGCATGCCTCACCGGGTTCGCCATCGCGCTCGATCCGCTCGGCTTCCTGCTCGCCGCCATTCCTCTGACGCTGCTGCTGATGCGCCTGATCGACCCGGTGCGCTGGTCGCTGGCGGTTCCAATTTCCATCCTCGTTCCCGTCGGCATGTGGTGGCTGCTCAAGCAAGCGCTTGGCATTCAGCTCCCGTCCGGCATGTTCGGTATCGGCTGAGCACGGTCATGGATACTCTCGTCAATGTCGCGCATGGCTTCGGGGTCGCACTGGCACCGATCAACCTGCTTTACTGTTTCATCGGCGTCTTCATTGGCACGCTGGTCGGCGTGCTGCCGGGCATCGGGCCGATCTCGGCGATGTCGTTGCTGCTGCCCGTGACGCTCTCGGGCACGCCGGAATCCGGCATTATCATGATGGCCGGCATCTATTACGGCTCGATGTATGGCGGCTCCACCACCTCGATCCTGGTCAATATCCCCGGCGAGGCGGCATCCGTCGTCACTTGCATCGACGGCCACCAGATGGCGAAGCAGGGCCGCGCGGGTCCCGCGCTTGGCATCGCCGCCTTCGGCTCCTTCATCGCCGGCACCTTTTCGCTGGTCGCCTTGATGCTGGTCGCGCCGAAGCTCGCCAGCGTCGCCATCGTTTTTGGTCCGGCCGAGTATTTCAGCCTGATGGCGCTCGGGCTCGTGGTGCTGACCTTCCTCACCCAGGGCTCGATGGCGAAGGCCTTGTTGATGGCCTGTATCGGCGTCGTGCTCGGCTTGATCGGGCTCGACAGCATTACGGCGCAGCCGCGCCTGACCTTCGGTCGCATAGAACTGATGGACGGCATCGGACTCGTGCCGGTCGTGATGGGCCTGTTCGGCGTCGCCGAGGTCCTGCTCAACACCGAGCAGGCCATCAAGCGCGACATCATCAATGCCAAGATCACCCGGCTCCTCCCGAACAAGGAGGACTGGAAGGCGAGCGCCGGCCCGGTCGGCCGTGGCACCATTCTCGGTTTCTTCCTCGGCATCCTGCCGGGCGGCGGCGCCGTCGTGGCGTCCTTTGCCTCCTACGCGCTGGAGAAGCGGCTCTCCGCGACGCCCGAACGTTTCGGCCATGGCGCCATCGAAGGCGTCGCAGGGCCGGAAGCGGCCAACAACGCCGCAGCCGGCGGCGCGTTCATTCCGCTGATGACGCTCGGTATTCCGCCCAATGTGGTGATGGCGCTGCTGCTCGGCGCCTTCGTGGTTCACGGGCTGCAACCGGGACCGCTGATGATCACGCAGAACCCCGGGCTGTTCTGGGGCATCGTCGCCAGCATGTATATCGGCAATCTGATGCTGCTGGTGCTCAATCTGCCGATGATCGGCATGTGGGTGCAGCTTCTGAAGCTGCCTTACAACATCCTCTTCCCCCTCATCATCCTCTTCACCATTATCGGCGTCTATTGCAGTGGCAACAACGTCTTCGACGTCTATGTGATGATCGCGTTCGGGATCATCGGCTATTTCATGCGCAAGCTCGGCTACGAGCCGGCGCCGCTGGTGCTGGCCTTCGTGCTCGGGCCGATGCTGGAGAACAATCTGCGCAAGTCGCTGATCCTCTCGCAGGGCGATCTCGGCACCTTCGTGACGCGGCCGATCTCGGCGGTGTGCCTCGCGCTTGCTCTGGTGCTGCTGATCGGACCGCTGTTGCCGACGCTGCGCAGAAAGCGCGAACTGGTGGCGCTTGACGAGGGAGCCTGACGTTGACCTGTGCGGCTCTCGCTTTCTCGACGCTATGGCTTGTCGATTGCGCCCTTCAGCAGGAGCTCGAGCTCGTGGCTGACCTCCTCCAGGGGTTGGGCGCTACGCGCAGCCCTGCACATGGCGACCGTACCTTCGACCGATGCGACGATCAGCGTGGCAAGCCGCCGTGCGCGCGACGCGGTGAGGCCTTCCTGCTTCAGTGCGTTGGACAGGATCTGCTGCCAGTCCGCAAAGATGCCCTGAGCGAGATCAAGCAGATGGCGCTGGATCGCCTGTCCGCCGGCGGTTTCCTGATCGGAGGGATCGCTGACATATTCCTCGACGGCAACTGCCAGGATCGGACATCCGGCCTGATAATTCGTCTGCTCCAGCGTCCTCTTCCAAAGCGTGATGAAGGCGCGCAGGCCGGCCATGGCCCCCCGTTCGCTGGTGAGATGCCGCAGGGGACCGCTGACCTGGGTGCCAGCAAAGACAATGGCATCTTCGATGAGCTGCCGTTTGCCCCCGGGAAAATGATGGCTGATCGATCCGCGCGGCGTGCCGGTGTGGCGCACGACCTCCCGTACGCTCGTCGCATTCACGCCGCGGCGGCTCATCAGATCGGCGGCCCCGGCCACCATTTTCGCTCTCGTATCGGACGTCATCGGGCACCTCGTCGTCCGACGCTACAATATGACAGTTGACATAGCTAGCGCCGTGTGGGTGTATGTCACGTGACATAGTCAGCCGGAGAGCTCAAGATGACCTTTATCCATGTGATGACCCCGCAAGGCCGATTGACCGGTCAGCAGCGCCGGGTGCTTGCCAAGACGCTGACGGACGCCGTGCTGGTGCCGGAGGTCGGCCGGCTCGTTCCCCAGGCGCGGCGAGGTTACCAGGTGCATTTCCTCGAGCGCCCGCTCGACATGATCGCGCACGGCGGAGAGCTGCTCTCGGACCAGCCGAGCGACGTCATGGTGGTGGACGTCGTCGTGATGGACTGCTGCTGGACCCGCGAGGATCGAGCCGCCGTCATTCGCAATGTGCTGAGGGCGCTCGCCGATGCTTGCGAGATGAAGGAGCCCTCTCCGAGCTGGTGGGTCAATTTCCGCATCATCGAAGAGGGCAATTGGGGCTCTCGCGGCGGCGTGTTGTCCTTCCTCGACATTCTCCAGGAGGGCGCAGCGGCGTTCCCGCCGGAGCGGGCCGCAGCCATTCGAACCGCACTCGCCATCAAGAACGACAGGTAGACAGGAGACGCTCGCATGACCACCGAAGGCACGATCCGCACCGAGGCGCATGATCACATCCTGAAGATCATCATCGACAATCCCGCGAAGAAGAACTCCTTCTCGCCACAGATGATGGATCTGCTGTCGGACGCGTTGACCGAGTTGCACGACAACGACGGCTACTGGGTCGGCGTGATTTGCGCGGAAGGCAAGGACTTCACCGCGGGCCTCGACATGCCGAAATTCTTCGGCCCGAATGCCGAGAAGCGGACTGTCAAGGAAGGCAATGTCGACGTTTTCGGCCTCACCAAGCGCTGCAAGAAGCCAATCGTCACCGCGACACAAGGCATCGTCTACACCGTCGGCATCGAGCTGATGCTGGCCGGCGACATCGTGGTGGCCGCCGACGACAGCCGGTTCTGCCAGATGGAGGCCAAGCGCGGCATCGCGCCCCTGGGCGGCGCGCACTTCCGATATCTGTCCCGCGCAGGCTGGGGTAACGCCATGTACCACCTCTTCCTCTGCGATGAATTCACGGCGCAGCGTGCGCGCGAGATCGGTCTCGTTCAGGAGGTCGTTCCAGCCGGCCAGCAGATCGGCCGTGCCATGGAGATCGCGGCAATCATCGCCCGCAACGCACCGCTTGGGATTCAGGTGACCAAGGAAGCGGCCGCGAAATACACCGAGCAGGGTGAGGCGGCTGCGATCGCCTGCATTCCGGCGATCCGCGACCGTGTGCTCAAGAGCGCCGACGCGCGCGAGGGCATCCAGTCCTTTGTCGAGCGGCGCCCGGCGGTCTTCCAGGGGCGGTGAGCAAGAGGTCGGCAGCGATCCCGCGATCAACCGGATGCGTCGAGCGTATGCTTCGGCATTGCGGGCGCAGGCTGTTGCTGGCACGGCGCTCAAAGCGGAGGCTAACCTGGAATACCGCAATCTCGCGTACAGCGCCTGGGTGGCTGGCCTTGTCGTCGCCAGTCCACTCGCTCGGCCCCAAGGGGCCCTCAGCATAAGCATTCCCTGGTGCGTTGCGACATTCGAGCAAGCTCGCTGGCACGAAAAATGCTGAGCCGCCTCGGCGAAGGCGAGCATGAAGTTCGCCGCGGACGGAGGACAACATGAAAGCCCAAGTACTGAGAGCGTATGACGAAAAGCTTTCCGGCGAGCGCTGGGTTAGCGAAGAACAAGTGCCTGATCCGAAGCTGACGAAATCGACCGACGTCATCGTTCGCATTGGCGGTGCGGGCGTATGCAGGACCGATCTGCACATCATCGAAGGCGTGTGGAAGCCGCACATGGATCCGACAGGCGACAAGCTGCTGCCCCTGATCATGGGACACGAAAATGCCGGCTGGATCGAGGAGGTCGGCAAGGAGGTCGAGGGGCTGAAGAAGGGCGATCCCGTGATCGTCCACCCGAAGATCACCGGCGGGACGTGTCTCGCCTGCCGTCGGGGCTTCGACATGCACGGTCCCGGCACATTTCCCGGTCTCGATTGCAACGGGGGCTATGCAGAAGTTCTTTGCACCTCGGAACGGAACATTGTCCCTCTGCCGCGGACGCTTGCGCCAAAGGAGGTCGCGCCATACGCGGACGCGGGTCTCACGGCGTATCGCGCAGCGAAGAAAGCCACGCGTCACCTTTTGCCGGGCGAATTCTGTGTCGTCATCGGTGCGGGCGGCTTGGGTCACATCGGAATCCAGTGCCTCAAAGCGATGTGTGCGGCCGACATCATTGTCGTCGACAAGTCCGAGGCATCGCTGAAACTAGCGGAAAAATCAGGCGCCGATCACCTCGTGAAGGCCGACGGCAATGAAGTGGCAGCCGTTCTGGAGTTGACCGCTGGAAACGGTGCCGAAGCGGTGATCGACTTCGTCGGCGAGAAAGGCACGACCTCGAAGGGGCTGGCAATGACCCGCCCGATGGGGAGCTATTACGTCGTCGGCTATGGTGAGGACATCCGGGTGCCGACCGTCGACATGGTGATTACCGAGAAGAACATTATCGGCAATCTGGTCGGCACATGGGCCGAGTTGACCGAGTTGATGGCGCTTGCGGACAGAGGTTTGGTCGAGCTCGCTACAGCTGAGTATCGCCTTGCCGATGCCAACAAGGCTCTTCACGACCTCAATGCCGGCAAAATTCACGGCCGTGCAGTGCTTATTCCCTGAACCTGATCCAACCCGATCCATCGCGGGTAAGCACTTGCTCGCGATGGACTTCGAGGGCTCTGGCTCTGAGATGGGCGTGCAGTTTTGGAGGGCGTTCGGTCAAAATACTCGGGCGTCCTGACCTGCTTGTGCGCCAAGCCGTCGAGGCAACCAAACGCAGGCGCTGAGAGTCTCATTCTGCGTCGTCGTCTCAATTTGCGTCGCAGCGGGGAAGCAAAATGCGCCGAAGCTTCCAGAGTCCCCGGACCAGATGCCGCGCCATCTGCGCTTCACCGGCATCATCTCTGGCGTACGGCGCCGGGCTCCGGGAGGGGCGTCGATCGGTTCAAACGACGTAATGAGGCCGATCGCAAATGGCTTCCCTGCTTGTTGGCCGGATAGGCCGAGCAGAACTCTCAAATAACATCGTACGGCTTCGCCTTGGGAGCGTCAGATGAGGTTCGTCCTGGTGAATGGCAGGATGCCATGTTCGAAGACGCTTTGCATGCATTGCTGTGCGCCAATCCATGCAGGCTATTTGAGAGAACTCAGCACCGGGCTGTCGTTCTGCGATCACGAATGCTACGCGCTCTATTCCTGTCGCTGGGCCGTGAAGCTTGGGTCGGGCCTTGCGGGGATCAACGCCCCATAACGCATGTCCAGTGCCCGGGTGCGTGATCGCTGCTGCATTGCAAATAGTGCGGCGCAAACTCACGCTTCTGGTTCGCTGAGATTCTCAATCTGCAATTTCTGTCGCAATTTGCATCGGCCTCGTCCGCGGGCTCGTAGCTGTAATGCCTGCGTTTGCGCCGATCTCCGCTTCCGCGCGGCCGGAAGCGATCCGGCGAGCCGTCCCGACCGCTGGCACGACCGTTGCAAAGCTTCCGATACAAGAACGCCGACTGCTCTGTATGGGGCGAGCCGCGAAAAGAACGAGGGAAGGGACGTCGAGCTAAGGGCGCATCACGTGCGGGATGACGTAACTGCGATCGGAGGACCGCCGCTCCGATGATCGCCTCATCCTCCTAGTGCTCCACAGTCGTCCCAGGACCCTTGCCGATATCAAGCGTCCGGCCGTGCAAGCGGCCGCGAGGTGGCCCGTAACGCACGGGTAGGCACTGCCCGGCCCGTGGAGGGCCTGGGCAGGCGAAATATCGATGTGGTTTCTGACCCGATCAGGAGGAAAGACTAGATGTCTGGAACTTTAACTCTCAACAAGATCACGGCCCAGCGGGGCATTTCCGTGGGTGAGGCTGCAAAGAAGATCGCAGACCTCGGATGGAATCCGTCCTACGTCCAGGAAGCGATGACCTTCCCCACGGACTACAAGATCACGAAGGCGCCGAAGGATCCGATGAAGCAGGTCCTCCGCTCCTACTTCCCGATGCAGGAGGAAAAGGACAATCGCGTCTACGGCGCGCTCGACGCGGCGCTCCGCGGCGACATGTTCCGTAACGTCGAGCCGCGATGGGTCGAGTGGATGAAGCTGTTCCTGGCGATCATTCCGTTCCCGGAAATCTCCGCCGCACGGTCCATGGCGATGGTCGGCCGTCTGGCCCCGGGTGAGGATCTCCGCACCGGCTTCACGATGCAGATGGTCGACGAGTTCCGTCACTCGACCATCCAGATGAACCTGAAGAAATGGTACATGGAGAACTACATCGACCCGGCCGGATTCGACATCACCGAGGAGGCGTTCGGCAAGTGCTACGCCACCACGATCGGCCGGCAGTTCGGCGAGGGCTTCATCACCGGTGACGCCATCACGTCGGCGAACGTCTACCTGACCGTGGTCGCAGAGACCGCTTTCACCAACACGCTGTTCGTCGCGATGCCGTCGGAGGCGGCCCGGAATGGCGACTATGCGTTGCCGACCGTGTTCCTGTCGGTCCAGTCGGACGAGAGTCGCCATATCGGCAACGGCCACTCGATGCTGATGTCGATGCTGAAGGAGCCGGAGAACCACCTGCTGCTCGAACGCGACATGCGGTATGCCTTCTGGCAGAACCATGCCATCGTCGATGCCGCGATCGGCACCTTCATCGAATACGGAACCACGAACCGCGACAAGAACAAGGAATCGTATGCGGAGATGTGGCACCGCTGGATCTTCGAGGACTACTACCGGACCTATATGCTGCCCCTCGAGAAATACGGCATCAAGATCCATCATGACGACGTCCAGACCGCCTGGAAGCGACTGACCGAGAAGCACTACGTCCACAAGGTCGCGCAATTCTTCGCAGTCGGCTGGTCGGCGAACTTCTGGCGCATCGAGGCCCAGACCGACAAGGACTTCGAGTGGTTCGAGCACAAATATCCGGGCTGGTACGCGCAGTTCGGCGAGTTCTGGAAATGGTACGAGAAGCTGTCGCATCGCGGCCAGACCAACATCCTGTTCAATAGCGATGTCGGTTACGTCTATCCGCATCGTTGCTGGTCGTGCCTCGTTCCATGCCTGATCCGTGAGGACATGGTCACCGACGAGATCGACGGCAAGCTGCACACCTTCGCCCATGAGCTCGACCGCTGGACGGCGGTCGAAGCCTT
The DNA here is from genome assembly GCF_900094605.1 of Bradyrhizobium shewense. GTDB lineage: Bacteria > Pseudomonadota > Alphaproteobacteria > Rhizobiales > Xanthobacteraceae > Bradyrhizobium > Bradyrhizobium shewense. The sequence continues at coordinate 124,207 of NZ_FMAI01000011.1, forward strand.
CGCCGGCGAGTACCAGGGACGTCCGACCCCGGCGATGGGACGGTTCAGCGGCCGTCGCGAGTGGGAGAGCGTCTACCACAACGTGGATATCGCCGACGCCATCAAGGATCTCGGCTTCGTGCGCACGGACGGAAAGACGCTGGTCGCCCAGCCGCACCTGCGGTTCGACCAGAAGGAAATGTGGACGCTCGACGATGTCCGCGGCCACATCCTCAAGAGCCCGCTGCAGACGCTGCGGGAGATGAGCCCGGCCGACCGCGAGACTCATCTTGCCGACTACCGCAAGGGATTCACGATCAATCCCTGCAACTAAGCGAGACCGAAGGGGCCGGCTTCGGCCGGCTCCTTCCCGATCGTTCCCCGGAAGATATGAAGCGTTGGTTTGAGGAGGCCCCCTATGGGCGCGCCCACGAATGTCGTTCGCCTGCAGCCGGTTGGCATAGAGTTCGAGGTCGAGGAGAACGAGACCGTTCTCGACGCCGCGTTTCGCCAAGGGATCGCGCTGCCGCATGGTTGCAAGGAAGGACAGTGCTCGGCGTGCAAATGCGTGCTTACCGGAGGGGACGTGGAGCTGAAGAAATACTCCACGTTTGCCCTCAATGAGATGGAACGTGGCCAGGACTACATCCTGCTCTGCCGGACTTTGGCCTATTCGGATCTTGAGGTGGAGCTGCTCAACTATGATGAGGAGGTGCTGTCGAAATCGATCCCCGTCAAGGATTTCACGGGCACGGTCACGAACGTCGCTGCGCTGACCCATGACATCCGCCTCCTCGAGATCACGCTGGAGCAACCTCTGAAGTTCTGGGCGGGTCAATATGTCGACATCACGCTCCCGGGACCAGAGACGATTACGCGCTCGTTTTCCATGGCAAATCCGCCGGGCGAAAGCCAAAAACTCGCGTTCATCATCAAGAAGTACCCCAACGGACGCTTCTCCTCACGACTCGACGGAGACCTTGTCGTCGGAACCGAAGTCGGAATCAAAGGACCTTACGGGACCTGCTTCCGACGAGAAAACAAAACCGGAGCCATGATCCTGGTCGGCGGTGGATCCGGGATGTCGCCACTGTGGTCCATCCTGCATGATCACATCAGCTCGGGAGAAGTGCGCCCGGTTTACTTCTTCTACGGAGCTCGAACGCAGGGCGACCTTTTCTATCTCGATCGCTTCGCCGAGCTCGCAGCCAATCATCCGGAGTTCACCTTCGTCCCCGTCCTTTCCCATGCAGCGGACGATACGGCCTGGAGTGGAGCGAAGGGCTTCGTGCACGAAGCGGTCGGATCCCACCTTCGCGGCGCCGGATATGGCGAAGACGTCGACGTCTACGCTTGCGGACCATCGCCGATGATCGAGGCGTTGACGCCGGTACTGCAGATGAACGACGTCGAGTCAGACCGAACCTTCTTCGACAAGTTTACGCCAGCCAACAATTAGGGCGGCCTTTGACCGCCGAGCGACCAATCATAAAGCCCAACAACAGGAGGAGGAAGACGACCATGACTGCCGTTCAAACTGAATCAGCCAAATCCGGTGCAGCAGGTTCTGCGGTGTTCCCGGACTCGGATAGCCGAAAATATCGGTATTTCGAGCCACGCAGCAAGCGAGCCACACACTACGAAGACGTGACGGTCGACGTCCAACCCGACCCGGAACGCTACCTGTTGCAGGACTGGATCATCGCCTTTCCGAACGGCAAGGGTGCCTACACCAAGGACAACACGGCGGCGCTCAGCTCGAACTGGCATGCCTTCCGCGCCCCCGACCAGGAGTGGGAGCGCACTCACTACCAACGGCAGTCCAGGATCGAGGCGATGGTCCAGGCGGTGATCGCCAACGGCCGCAAGTCCGGCGCACCGAAGAGCTTCGACAAGGCCTGGATCAAGATCCTGCAGAACCATCTGGGCGCCTGGAAGCATGCGGAGTTCGGCCTCGGCACGTCGCTGATGCAGGCTCAGCGCTACGGCTACACCCAGATGATCAACAACGCGACGCTGACCAACTCGTCGTACAAGCTCCGCCTTTCCCAGGACATCACGCTCTATCTGGCCGAGATCGGAATGGACATTCCGGGCTTCGACGACGCGGCAGGCAAACGCGCCTGGCTCGAAGACAAGGGCTGGCAAGGTACCCGGGAAGCGATCGAATCGATCATGGGCTCGCCCGACTATCTCGAGCAGTACTTCGCCACGAACATCGTGTTCGAGCCACTCGTCGGCGAATTGTTCCGCAGCGGCTTCCTGATGCAAGTGGCCTCGTCGAACGGCGATTTCATCACCCCGCCGGTGATTTCGTCCGCGGAAGCGGATTACGAGCGCAATCTCGCCAACACGATCGATCTGATGCACCTCCTGGTGACCGACAACCAGCACGCAGCCCACAACAAGAAGCTGTTCCAGGGCTGGGTGAACAAGCATGTGGCGCTCGCGAACAAGGCGGCGGCCGGCCTTCAGCCGATCTGGTCGCAACCGCACTCGAAGTCGGCGCAATACGCCGATGCCCGTGCGCAGTCGGTCGAACGCATCAAGAAAATTCTCGGCGAGCTCGGCCTCACCCTTCCCAAGGAGTAAATTGCAATGTCCGTCGTTTCCAGGTCTGCGACCAACCAGAACATCTTTCAGAAGATGGGAGATCTTCGTTTCGAGCAAACGATTTCCCATCAGTGCGGCGTCACAATGAACGACAGCGTCGAGGCGCGAGCCATCGCCGAGTTCATGGGAAAGAAGCCGAACGTCACCGTGACCTACCAGCCCGCGCTGATCCGCATCGACGGCGAGGGCAAGCTGATCTTCAAGATGGACGAGATCAGCGAAATTCTCGGGAAGGAAATGACCGCCGAGATCTTCGAGGTGAATACCTCGACCCACTACGGCCGGATGGTGCGCATCGACGACAACACGGTGACGCTGTTCGGCAACATGGACGAGGTCTTCGAATACATCGAGTGAGCTCCATTCTCCCTGACTGGGTGGGGCCGCTTCGTGGCCCCACCTCTTCTCGAACCGTTCAAGCGCGACGTCAGCGCATCGATTGATCGAATAGAGCTAACCAAGAATTCCTGGAGATCACCATGTTCATCACTCCCAGCGGCGAGGAAGTTTTCGTAATCGACGGCCACACCCATTTCTGGGACGGTAGCCCGGCAAACCAGCTCAACATCCACGGCAAGCAGTTCATCGACTGCTTCTACGCCTATCACACCTCGCTCAGCCCGAAGGACAAGCTCTGGCCGAAGGAGCAGTTCGAGAAATACAGTGCCGATCAGATGTATCACGATCTGTTCGTCGATGGTCCGGACGACATGGCCGTCGTTCAGTCGACCTACCTGACCGAGTTCTACAAGAACGGGTTCAACACCATCGATCGCAATGCCGAGATGGCGAAGAGGTACAAGGACCGCTTCATCGTCAACGGCGCGTTCGACCCGCGGGAGGGCGAGAAGGCTCTCGAGTACATCCACTACATGAAGGAGACGTTCGGCATCAAGGGCGTCAAGCTCTATACGGCCGAGTGGAAGGGTGACTCGCGTGGCTGGAAGCTAACGGATCCCAACGCCTATCGCTGCTTCGAACTTTGCCAGAAGCTGGGGATCACCAACATCCACGTCCACAAGGGGCCGACGATCATTCCGTTGGACAAGGATGCCTTCGATGTTCACGACGTCGACCATGCCGCGACCGATTTCCAGGGGCTGAATTTCATCATCGAGCATTGCGGCCTGCCGCGACTCGACGATTTTTGCTGGATCGCCGTGCAGGAGACCAACGTCTATGGCGGCCTGGCGGTGGCACTGCCGTTCATCCACGGACGTCCGCGCTACTTCGCCGAGGTGATCAGCGAATTGCTGTTCTGGGTCGGTGAGGACAAGATTCTCTTCGGCAGCGATTACGCGATCTGGACGCCTCGCTGGCTGGTCGAGAAGTTCTGGAACTTCGAGCTGCCGGAAGACCTGAAGCAGGAGCACGGCGTCGACCTCACCCCCCAGGCGAAGCGGAAGATTCTGGGCCTCAATGCGGCGCGCCTCTATGGCGTCGACGTCGAGGCGCAGAAGGCGAAGCTTGCACAGCAGGTTCACGCGACTGCGGCGGAGTAGACATCATGAGCGCGCTCCAACATCAGCATGATCGTAAGACCGGCGAGGTGTGGGAGCGCCTTGCGATGGTGACGGATCCCGAGCTGGACGAGTCGGTTACGGAGCTCGGATTTGTCGAGCAAGTCTCCGTCGATCATGACGACGGCGTCGAGATCGTCTTTCGTCTGCCGACCTATTGGTGTTCGGCGAACTTCGCCTTCCTGATGGCCGATGACATGCGCCGGGCGGTATCCTCGCTGCCGTGGGTTCGCGAGGCCCGTCCGCAGCTTCGGGATCACATGGTCGCCGAGGAGATCAACAAGGGTGTCCGCGAAGGCATGTCGTTTGGTGATGCACTCAAGGACTTCGCGGCCGGCGGGTCGCTTGACGAGCTGCGGGAGAAATTTCGCCGCAAGGCATTCGAACGGCGCCAGGAGACAATGATACTCGCATTGCGAGGGATGGGTTATGAGGATCCGGCGATCTGCCGGATGGACCTGAGCACGTTTGACGCGATCAACTTCGACTCGGAGGAGATTGCCCGCCAGAAGCCGCGTTATCGGGAGCTTCTGGTCGAGCGGAACCTCGCCAATCTCGCCGGCGATCGCGCCTTTGTCACCTACGATGGATGCACCATCAAGCGACACGAAATGGTCTCGTATCTGCAGCGGTTGCGAGGCGTGCGTATCAACATGGAGTTCAACAGCTCCTTGTGCAGAGGGCTTCTTGCGGTCCGCTATCGCGAGGTCGATGGGGATCGGTCGAGCCAGACGCCGGGGCCATGCGGTGGCTGCGGCAGTGGTTGTTCCGCGCAGGCTGTGGGACCGGCAGTCATGAAGACACATTCCGCCGCGCTTGTGTGAGGCTGGGCCGCTACACGAAGCGCCAGCGAGCGCCAATAGACGGAGCGGACAGCAAGCCCGCCCGAGCTGACAACCAAGAGACGACCACGTGGGAGTGAAGCGCAATGCCAAAAGTTCTGCTGCATGACATCGAAGCTCGCCGTGCTCTCGCGCGCGGGGTCCAGAAGCTCGCCGCGGCGGTCGAATCGACGCTCGGTCCGAAGGGCATGAACGCGATGATGGACAGGCCGATCGGTACGCCCATCGTATCGCGAGACGGCGTGACCATCGCCTCCGAGATCGAACTGCCGGACCGGTTCGAGAACATGGGCGCACAGGTGGTGCGCGAGGTCTCGATGCAGACCAACGAAGTCGCCGGCGACGGTACGACGACGGCGATGGTGCTCGCGAACGGCCTCATTCAAGGCGGCGTTGTGGCCCTGGAGCGAGGCGCCAAGGCCGTCGATCTCTGCAAGGGGATCGACCGGGCCGTCGAGGTGGTCGTCGAAACCCTGAAGGGTGCGGCGGTCGCCGTAACGGATCGCAAGACCCTGCAGGCGGTGGCGACGATCGCATCGACCGACGCTCACCTGGGCGGTCTGATCGCCGAGGCGGTCGAGCGCGTTGGCAAGGACGGCATCATCAGTTCCGAATACGGGCTGACGACGAGCACGACGCTCGAGGTCGTCGAAGGCATGTCGTTCGACCGCGGTTACATTTCCCACCATATGGTGACGGACGTCGAGAAGATGGAAGTGGTGCTGGATCAGCCCTACATTCTCCTGACCGATCTGAAGATCAGGACGCCGAGCGAACTGTCACCGGTCCGCGCGATGGTGGCTGCGACCGGACGGCCGCTCGTCATCGTCGCTGAGGAGATCGCGCCGGAGGTCGTCGTCACGCTGCTGGGCGATGGCAACCGCGGCAAGGTGCTGGTGGTCAATCCACCAGACTACGGCCACTGGCGCAAGGCGATGATGGACGATCTCGCCATCATCACCGGCGGGCGGGTCATCGCCCGCGAGCTTGGCGGCAGGCTGGAGGAGATCGGCATCGGCGATCTCGGCACCGCGCGGCAGGTGCGGGCGAGTGCGCGTGAGACGGTCATCATCCGGGGCGGTGGCGACGATGCGGCGATTGCGGCGCGGCGCCAGCAGGTGGCCAAGCAGCACGATCTGGCACCGCCCAACATCGAGCAGGACAAGCTCAAGGAGCGCCTCGCCAAATTGTCGGGCGGAACCGCGGTCATCTTTGCGGGGGGCGTCACGCCGGTCGAGCAGAAGCGTACGATCCAGCTGATCGACGATGCGTTGAGCGCGGCGCGGGCCGCGGCCGAGGAGGGCATCGTACCCGGTGGTGGCACGGCATTGGCGCAGTGCGCGCCGGTGGTGGCGCGCACGCTCGGCAACATCAATGGCGATCTGGGTGAAGGCATCAGGCTGGTACGTGAAACCTTGTCGCGTCCTGCCGCCTTCATCGCGCGGAATGCGGGGCATGACGCGCAGAAAGTCGTGGCCGAGCTGCAAAGCTCGCGGACGGGTGTCGGATTCGACGCCGCAAACGGCGTGTTCATCGACATGGTTTCGGCCGGCATCGTCGACCCCGTCAGGGTGACGTATACCGCGCTTCGAAACGCAGCCTCCGTCGCCACGCTGGTCCTGACCACCAACACGCTGGTTGCGGACGTGCCGCAATACACCGATCCGACGCAGGGACCGGCACTCGGCGGCGGAGCAGAGAAGCTTGGCCGCGCATGAGGCGTGGCGCCTCATGTTCCGGCGCACCGCTTCAGGCTCGAAGCGGTCGGGATATCTTAGGTGACAACGATCCGGAACGCGGTACAATCTTGGAAGCTCCGGCATGAGCCGAAGGAGGCGTGTAACAAGCCTCCACGGACATCCGACTAGCCGGGCAGGAGGAAGCGGGACATGGCCTACATCATCTCCAAACGCGACGGTCCGCACCGCGAAGAGGTTGCGGCGAAGGACTTCCTTCAGAAGAACCGCACCACCATCAACTCGCTCGCCAATCATCTGACGCTCGGGCGTTGGCAGGAGTTGCGCAATCCGAAGCCTCCTTCACAGCCTGAGCCATCGGGCAAGCTCTGGTCCACGTCTCCGGCGCGGCCAAAAGAGCTCGAGCCCTATGTGCGGATCAGCTTTAATGGTCGTGTCGTGATCGCCGATCTCGCTTCGGGCCGGCAACTCCATTTTGTCGGCGAGCTGCGCGGCAGCGGCCGATCGCGCCACTTCGCGCTGGCGACACGCGAGAACGGGATCTTCGATCCGCTCGACGACGAGTTGTACAAGGTCCTGATCGACCTGGAAGGCGTGAGCGTCCCCGATGAGGCGTCGGAGGCGCAGCTGGAGCAGGTCATCTCAAATCGTCTCGGCTTGGACGCGATCGCCAGAAGCATCGAATAGTCTCCACGACCTGGACCTTGCGGGATATCGATCTCGATCGGGTCCGGCTCATGTCGTTTCTGCCGATCAAGCTGCTGTTTGCCCATTCAGATTTGGTGCCCCAATGCTGACGGAAACGTTCATGGCTAAGCCGCCGTTTTCCCTGGAAGGCTACAAAGTTCCGGACGCGACTGATGCGGAGCAGGGGCGGCCCTACGATGAACGAGAGACCAACAGAGCGTGGGAAAACTTCCTGACGTTCGGGGACGCGAAGCGCGAGGACGCGCTGGTGCGAGGCGTCATCGAGGAGTCGTGGCAGCGCAGCATCCAGTCGGGCGTCGATGCCCGTTGCAAGGGCAGCGGTCTCATCGCCTCGCCGGACGATCTCTATGAGCTGCGTCTGAAGAACGACGATCTGCTCGGCTCCAGCGCTCAGACGTTTCGCCGGGTGGCGGATGTCCTCGGCGATGCCGCCACGATGTTGGTCATCACCGACAGGAACGGCGTCGTGCTCGATGTCGGTGGCGACCAGCGGACGATCGATGCGGGGCACGATATTCGCCTCGAAGTCGGCGCCGACTGGGGCGAGACGGTGACCGGCACCAACGGAATTGGCACGGCGCTTGTCACGGGCAAGCCGGTCCATGTCCACGCGGCGGAGCACTTCTCCGAAGGCATCAAGGCCTGGACCTGCGTCGGCAGCCCCATTCGCAGCCCGATCGACGGCAGCATCATCGGCATCATCGATTTTTCCGGACCACAGGCGATCTTTCACCGGCACAACGTCGCATTGGCGGTGATCGCCGCCAACCATATCGAGCTTGCGCTCTCGGAAAAGATCCGGCTCGAGAGAATACTGCTCCTCGAGGCGAGCATCTCTCGGATGCCGGGGATGGGCAGCGCCGACGGCGTGGTGATCCTGGATCGCTTTGGCCGAGTGGTCCATCACAACGACATGGCGTCGGCTCGCTGGCGGCGGCTCGCGCAGTCTCGTGAGTTGAGCATTGGGTCACAGATTCTTCCAAGTCGCGAAGGCCTGTTGGGAAAAGACTTGGCCGAGGGGTTGCCCGAGGAGCTGCGCGAGCAGCGGATCGAGCCGCTAATCGTTGACGGGGTCGTGAAGGGCGCAATGCTCGTGCTTGCTTCGAAGCCGCGGATTAATCCTGCTGCATCCGAGATGTCGCCGACAACCCGCGCCGCCCTGATGTCGGCAAAGGAAGCAATCGTCGGATGTAGCGAGGCATTGCTTGAGGTGGTGCAGAAAATCGAGCGGGCGGCGCTCGGCCGGACAGCAATCCTGCTCGAGGGCGAGACGGGCGTCGGCAAGGAACTCTTCGCCCGCTTGGTTCATGCCGCCAGTCAGAAGACCGGCAAGGAGCCTTTCGTTGCCTTCAATTGCGGTGCGGTTTCGAAAGAGTTGCTCGGCGGCGAATTGTTCGGGCATGCGCCGGGCGCCTATACCGGCGCTACGCGCGAGGGAAGGCCTGGGCGGTTCGAATTTGCCAATGGCGGCGTGCTCAGCTTGGACGAGATCGGCGAGATGCCGATGGACCTGCAACCTTACCTGCTCCGTGTGCTGGAAGAGCGCGCGGTGTACAGACTGGGTGACAGCAAGGCGCGCCCGGTGGACGTCCGGCTGGTGGCGTCGACCAATCGGAACCTGAAGCAGGAAGTGGCCGAGGGACGTTTCCGGAAAGATCTGTACTTCCGGATTGGCGTCGTCAAGTTCACCATCCCGCCGCTCCGCGATCGGCTGGGCGATGTCGAGATCCTGATCGATCACTTCAACAGGCAATTCGCTACGATCTACAGCACCCAGCCGCTGCGCTTCGAGGCGGCCACGATGGAGTTGCTGCGCCGCTATTCCTGGCCGGGAAACGTTCGCGAGCTGCGCAATCTGATTGAGAACCTGGTGCTGATGACGATAACCGGCATCGTCACGCCCAGAGACCTGCCAGAGGATTTCGTGGAGGTCACGCCGGCTCAACCTCCCTCAATGTCGGTGCAGTCGGAGAACAGCGCGACGGGATCGGAGGGCGACGAGATCGCGCGCTTTGACGAGATGGAGCGGCGTGCGATCGAGAGGGCCGTCGCAAACGCCGGCGGCAATATTGCGGCTGCGGCGGAAAAGCTGGGGCTCTCGCGCGCTACGCTGTACCGCAAATTGCACCAATACCGTTCCCGGACCTAGCGATCGGGGAGCCTTTCATGGCGGCTGTCTGGGATGAGCAAAAGAGCGGGAAAGGTCCGGCCCCCGCGGCGACGCTGGCCTCGCAGATCCTTGCGCGCGCCGACCGCGACGTCACTTTCGTGGTGCACCTGGTTGGCGAAAGCCAAAGTTTGCTGGTGCGGCATTTCATCTTGTTCATCGAGACCGAGCTCGCAAAGCGCGGCATTAGCTACGGCGTACATCCGCTGCTGCGGCCGTTCGTCGAAACGCATGCACGCGAGCTGTCGGATTTCGTATTGCAGGGGATCGGCTTGCGGCATCAGTTCGGTCTCCAGACCATCGAGACGATGATGGGCGATCCGGCGCGGTTGCTGAGGGTCGATCTGTGGGACTCGGTGCAATCTTACGTCAATGACGCGCAGCAACACTTCGTGTCCGATGCCCGGGGTCTCCAGCGGATCCTTGATCAAATCGAGCCGAGCGCATGAGTGTCGATCCGGAGGTTCTTGTCGAGATGCTGAAGGAGCGGTTGCTCGTCGTTCAGCAGATGTCGGCCGCTCAATCGTGGAACCTTCTGAACCGTCAGCTTGCCGGTGGAGCAGAATTCGAGATTCAGAGGATTGAGCAGGAGATCGCGGCGACGGGCGATTCGCATGCATTCGCCCAAATTATCGAGGAAGCGCACGAGCGCTGGAAAGACGCAAAGGCCGGAATGGCAGCATGCGACGCCCAGTGCGCCGCGCTGGAACGACGCCTTGAAGAACTCGACAAGTGTATTGCGACCGGCAGGTGAGACGACCGATGGACACGATGGAAGCTGAGACGGCTACGCTCTATGACTTGCTTGGTCGGCATTGGACCATGGGAGCGCCCGTTACGAACGCGGCGTTCGACGTTGCGGGACAGGCAGTGGCGTTCGCGCTTGCCGATGGCTCTCTGGCCATCGCTCCGCTGGCCGACAGCGAACCGCCGAAGGATCGCTATCGTATGGCCTTGGACGGCGGCCGATCGACGATCTCACCGCGGCGGAATCCGGTCCCGCCCTTGACGAAAGTCGTCATCAGCGATGCTTCGCTTCATCTCGCCTCGATCGAGCCCGAGGGCTTCATCGCAAGCGATGGCAGTCAGTTGCTGCACGTGTCGGCATCCGGCGTCACGCGACAGGCCGCAAAATTAGCGCCCCCGATCGATCTCGTTGCCCCGGTGCATGCCGGAGGTATTCTGGCTGCTTCCGACGGGTCGGTCATATTCTGCGATTCCAACGGCGAGGTCGGATGGCTTCAGGAGCGTGCGGGAGGGCGTTCATCCGCGATGGCCGTCTCGCCAGACGGTCGGAGCTTCGCGATAGGAGCTGACGGTTGTCTGCTTGTGCGTGCCTTCGGACCTCGACCTGAGCCCACCGCTACAATGGCTTTGGGCGTCATCTCCAGCTTGGCCTGGAGTCCCGATGGAAGCTGGCTGGCAATGTCCGTCGCAGAAGGAGGTATCGTATTGCTGCGCCTTTCCGATGCGCGCGCCGTTCGGATTCCGAGCTATCCTGCAAGCGTCCGGTCTCTTTCGTGGAGTGCAGACTCCCGCGTTCTCGTGACGAGCGGAGCCTACCGCATGATCGCATGGGACGTTTCCAGTTTCGACGACGGTGGCGAACAGCCGACGAGCGTTGGCACCGGCCGCGGTGGCTTCGTACTTGTCGAGGCAGTGGACATGCATCCGGGACGTCCGTTGGTCGCGGCAGGATACACCGACGGCAGGGTCGTCGTTGCCAGGATTGGCGAACCCGACGAACTGGTCGTCAAACCGCCGGGCGGGAGCGCGGTCCAGACCGTCCGCTGGTCCGACGACGGCCAGCATCTTGCGGTCGGAACACATGGCGGCGAGGCGGCAATCGTGACGTTTCCGCCGCAAATCTTCAAGTAACGGCGTGCTGGGCGACGAGCCTTGCCGCGAGCTCCAGGAGTAAGTTCATGACAGCCACCGAAGCGCGAAGCGAAGCCACAAGCAAAGATCACTTCTTCCAGGAACTGGCGGAGCTCTCCGAGCGTATGATTGCCGCGCACGGAAAGGAGTTTTCGATGGGGGCCTTGGTGTTGGCGGCGAGGTTCATCGCCGAAAACAAGCCCTTCGAGAGTAGCGCAACAACGCAGTGACAGGTCATCTAACTGCACGCGAATCCGGCCGAATGGTCGAGGGGGCATGTCGAAGGGGGCTTATTCGGGACAACGAGCTCGTCCACAAGGCTGAGTGACTCGAGACGCTGTCACTGCATCGTGGCATTGGACTGTGGGATGCGATCCCATACGAGCGGGACGTGATGCACGCCAAGGCGCGGTCGACCTGGTCGAGCGAATTCCGGCGCTTGTGCGGGTTCAAGACAGAAGCCGAATTTCCCGACGTGGTACGATCCTGGTCTGACCGCCTTCCGTGTCTTTCCTGAAGGCGCGGCGAAGGTGCTACATCCGGAAGAGATGTGTCACGCTCGGGCTCGCACCTCCGATCCAGGCAAGTCCATGAATTTACGTGGATTTTGATTTTTTTTAATGTGGTGGCGGATCCCCTCTCCCGCTACCAATATCCCCGAGCTTCGCATCTCCATCCTCCCGAGACATTGCACGACCTGCCTGGTGTCCTGACTTTTGCGGCCTGGGATGTGCGGTCGTGATCCCGGTGATGGCGGCCGCCTGGCCTTCTTGAGAGCCCAGGGCGTTGCCCGAGTGGCTCCTGTTCTGGCTGGGCGCCCTGTTCTTTCCTGTCTCAAGGTATTGATGAGGACGTCGTCGCCCGGGCGCGCGCGATTAGGAACTCCCGCGCACGATCGAAGCTTGAATCCGCGGGTCAGCCTCGCCGCCGATCGCTGGCCTGCACGGCCCGCCTCCAAGCCCCCCATACCCCCCAGGGTGGGCCGTGCTTCACAGAGGAGACGAGAATTGCCCGACCCGACCGAGCAAGAGATCAGAGAACGCGCGCACCGCTTGTGGGAGCAAGCCGGCAAGCCCGAAGGCCGCGAAGAAGAATTTTGGAACGCGGCCGAGCAAGAGCTGCGCAACGAGGACAAGTCGAACACGCTGCGGACGCCGGATACGCTGTGACCGACAAGAAATGCCCATTCTGCCAGGGTCTGGGATGGGTCTGTGAAAACCATCCGCTCCGGGCCTGGAACGAGAAGCTCGGCGGCTGCCGCTGCGGCGAGGGCATGCCCTGCACCTGCAACACGGCGGAAGATCCGGAAATCAGAGTGGTGATCGTCGAAGCCGATACGACGTGGCACTAGCAGCGTCGACTCGATGTGATGGTGCGTAGGATGGGTAGAGCCCTTGCGAAACCCATCATGCGTCGACGTCGTCTAGACCCCCGATGGGTTTCGCTTCGCTCTACCCATCCTACGCTCTCCCATCCCGCTCGCTGTTGTCGAGGGAACAGACCATCCCCGAAAGGAATTCAATCTCCGAACAGCACGGGCTCTGACAACAATCCTTTCCCTCGGCAGTGTCGGCGGTGGACGAGCAGAAAAAGATAGAGCACCAGATCGAACTCGCCACGCGAGCGGCCGCGCTCGTCAGGGACGAAACCACCGGCCAGCGCTTCCGCAGTTTTGCCGAGGAGCTGAAACGAAAGCTCCGCCGCATGATGCGGCGCGGCCAGGTGCGCGCGCGCGCCTACGAGCTCTGGGAGCAGGCGGGCCGGCCGAGCAATCGCGAGCTGGAGTTCTGGCTCGAAGCGGAGCGGCAGATGGAGGAGGAGCGCGAGGAGCGGAAGGGAGCGGGTGGTTCGTAGGCGACAGGTACCGGCCCGATCGATGAGCATCGCATTCGGATCTTTGCAAGGTCGTCATGCCCGGGCTTGTCCCGCCTGCGGGCCGAAGCCCCTTCGGCGCCGCGAAGGCCCGGGCATCCACGCTTTCAGGTGCTGCATTGCAATGAGAAAAAAAGCCGCCGGGCTCTCCACCCTGGCGGCCTCAAAAGTCCCTAGCTGTCGATCGCCTCCGCAGCCTCACGCGTACCGCCGTTACCTTGTTTGCGGCCATGCTGGGTCATTGTAAGGGAGGGCGCGTGATTCTGCTGTGATCTGAAGCACACAGTGGAAAAGAGGATGGGGACGGCTGGGATAATGTCACGAGAGCGGGCAGGTAGGACGGTAGAGTACTTGCGAAACCCGTCTTGCCCTCGCATTGGATACACCCAGATGGGTTTCGCTTCGCTACACTGCGCCGCTGTATAGAGAATGCCTTCGCGCTGATTCCACCGGCCGAATAATACCTGAGAAGCGGGCTCTCACTGACGGTCAGATCAATGTGCAGGCGTTCTTCGCAAACGTCTAAGTGTCTGATGAAGCCTGAGTGGAGGCAGTGTGTAGGATGGCGGCGGGCAGAACCCCGCCCCTGTGTCGCCCTCCGTCAACCCCTTCCCATAAAAATATTCCACTTTACCGAAATTCGGTTTCGGCGTATGTGTCGCCCATCCCGGCTCATCCAAGAGGGGCGATCTTGTGTCGTCACTGTCGCGAGCCGGGCTTGCGGTGGACGCGGCAGCGTCGGCATGAGAGGTGCGGGCAGGGCGGGTAGTCCCTGTGAGTCCGTAACCGCGTGCGACGAGCGGCGCTGTTAGGTTCGTCTCGCCGGCAGGTCGATGGCAACGTGCACAACGTCGTCGAACCCTGCGGCGAACAAGCGGGCCGTGCGTACGGCAAAACCGTGTGGTCCTGGCCGTCGTTGCTACGGTCAAGCATCTGCGGAGATGCGCGCGAGCCCAACCGGGCAGACGGCATCGTCAATTCGCGGGGCGAGGGAGGCCAGAAGGAAAGGTCGGCTCCCGGGAGATCACGGCATAAGCCGTCCGACCATCGCGCAGGGAAGGCCGAGTGATCGGCGACACCTGTATGCTGCTGTGCGGTCTCCTTTGCGCATTATTCGCGCAGCAGACCGCGGGTGCCAGCTGGCACCCGGCCTTCCCTGCGCCCTCTTGGCTATGAGGGTGGAGCGACGAAGCAAAGCTCGGGCGGATTGAGCCGCGAGAAGGCGAAGGCGTGTCTGCGGGTTGAGCTGCGTGCCACAATCTCGATCTCGTAGGGTGGGCAAAGCGCAGCGTGCCCACCACTCTCCCGTATTGCTTAAATTCGTGGGCACGGCGCTATGCGCCTTTGCCCACCCTACGGCACCGCCGCTGGGATGTGCACTGGAGCATCGCAATGAAGACGTGGAATGAGCATGCGCCGCACTCCGCTCTCGTGCCCCGGACGCTGCGCAGCGCCCCGGGCGATGCGAAGCATCGGCCGGGTGGTGCGCTGCAGAGCCGGGGCCCATGTCGCGGCATTGGACCGTGTCGCTCCTGGGTCCCGGCTCTGCGCTGCAACGCGCTATGCGCGTTGCAGCTTGTCCGGGACACGAGCGTCGATCCAGCCCCTTCAGGCGCGATACCACGCCGCCAGATTCCACGTGATGGTGTCCCAGCCGGAGATGTCGATCATGAGGTTGTTGGCGCCGGCGTTGACGATGGGGCGTGAGAGCAGCGGCAGGAACACGTGGGCTTCGCAGAAGATCTCGTCGACCTTCATCAGCAGCGCGGCGCGCTTGACCGGGTCGAGCTCGTTCTGCGCGGCCTTGTAGGCCTTGTCGGCTTCGGGATCGGAATAGCGCGAGTTGTTGCGGCCGAGCCATTTGTTGTCCTTGGTGGCGATCTCCCAGGACACGCACTGGTTCAGCAGGCGCTCCGGGTCGGGCTGCGGCTGCGTGGTGTTGTACATCTCCATGTCGGCATAGAATTTGGAGTAGGTGTCGGGATTGCCGACGTCGGAGGAGAAGAACACCGATGCGGTGACCGACTTGAGCTCGATGTCGATGCCGGCCTTCTGGCAGGCCTGCTTGATGATGGCCTGCGTCTTCTGGCGCGGCGCGTTGATCGAGGTCTGAAACACGTATTTGAGCTTCTTGCCGTCCTTCTCGCGGATGCCGTCCGCGCCCTTCTTCCAGCCGGCCTCGTCGAGGATCTTGTTCGCCTTGTCGATGTCGAACTCGTATTTCAGCTTGGGCGACTTGAACTGCTTGGGCGCGTTGACGAAGCTCGCGGTGGCGATGCCGCCGCGGCCGTAGATGAATTTCTGGATCGAGTCGCGGTCGATCAGGAGGTTGATCGCCCGGCGCACCGCCGGATCGGACAGCGTCGGGTGCTTGGACTTGACGCTGGAGCGCTCGCCGTCGATCTCGGTCCACGGGTCCGTCGTGTTGAGGATGATGAACTCGACGTTGCCGGACGGCGTGATGTCGAGCTTGCCTTTGCCGCCCGCCTCCATGCGCTTGAGCACCTCCTCCTCCACCTGCATGTTCCAGGCAAAGTCGTATTCGCCGGTCTGCAGCACGGTGCGCGCCGCGGACACCGCATCGCCGCCACCCTTGATCTCGAGCGTGTCGAAATGCGGCTGGTTCTTGATGTGATAGTCGGGATTGCGTTCGGCGCGGATCAAATCGCCCGGCTTGAACTCGACGAATTTGTACGGGCCGGTGCCGACCGGCTTCAGATTGGCCGGTGCCTCGCGCGACTTGGCGCCGGCATAGTCGCCGAAATGATGCTTTGGCAGGATCAAGCCGACCGAGCCGACGAACGGATCGGCCCAGAACGGCGTCGGCGCCCTGAAGATCACCTTGACGGTGTGGTCGTCGATCTTCTCGACCTTGATGTCCTTGTAGGATCCCGTGGTGTAGGCCGCAGTCGCGAGATCGGCGGCGTATTGCCAGGTGAAGATGACGTCGTCGGCGGTGAAGGGCTGGCCGTCATGCCATTTGACGCCCTGCTTCAGCTTCCAGACCACGCTCATGCCGTCGGCCGCAAGGTTGCCGTTCTGCTTGGTCGGGACCTCGGCGGCAAGGCACGGGATGAGGTTGCCCTCCTTGTCCCAGCCGGCGAGCGGCTCGAAGAACACGCGCGAGGCCATCTGGTCCTTGGTGCCGAGCGCGAAGTGCGGATTGAGCAGGGTCGGCGCCTGCCAGAACAGCAGCTTGAGCGGGCCGCCGCCGCCGGCCTTGGTCGGCTTGTACGGCAGCGTGGCATCTGCCATCGCCACATCGTGCCAGAGCAGGATCTGGCTCGCGATCGGCGCTGCGATTCCGACTGCGGCCACCTTCTGGATGAACGAGCGCCGCGACAGCGTGCCTTGCTTCACCTCCGCGACCAGACCCCGGATTTCGTTCTCGTTCATCAGATGACCCTCCACCGCGAAGACAAATCGTCGCCGGCGGCCATCATGTTGCATCATGCACGAGGCGGCAATGCCGGCGTGACTGCCGGGCCATGCGACGAAATGACGATGGGGAGCGCCCTTGCGGGCCACGACCCGGCTCGCCGCCCGGAAGCGGCGAGGCTTGGTCATGGCGATACGCCGGGGCTGATTGCGCCTCACGCTTGCGCAGGCGCGTTTGTTCCCCACATCGGATCGAACGGAGAAGCGTCGTCCGCGCCGGGCGGCAAGTTTGGTTTTCCATTTCATTGATTTCATCCGACGGAGAAGCGAATACGGTTCCAATTATTCTCGCCGTGCCATGGAGACCAAGATGTCATTTCGCCTTCCCCTGATCCTCGCAACCGCGCTCGCCGCCTGGTCGGCAGCAGCCACCGCCGAGACCATCAAGATCGGCGTGACGCCGGGCCCGCATGCGCAGATCCTCGAGGCAGTGAAGCCGATCGCTGCCAAGCAGGGCCTCGACATCCAGCTGCTCGAGTTCTCCGATTATGTCGTGCCGAATGCCGCGCTCGATGCCGGCGAGATCCAGGCCAATTCGTTCCAGAACCAGCCTTATCTGGACAACCAGAAAGCCGACCGCGGCTACAAGATCGAGGCCGTTGGCCTGACTGTGAATTTCCCGATCGGTGTCTATTCGAAGAAGCACAAGGCCATTGCCGACCTCCCCGAGGGCGGCAAGGTCTCGATCCCGAACGATCCGACCAATGGCGGCCGCGTGCTGCTGCTGCTGCGCGACAAGGGCCTGATCAAGCTGAAGGACGGCACCGGTTTCAAGCCGACGGTGCTCGACATCACCGAGAACCCGAAGAAGCTGAAGTTCATCGAGGTCGACGCGGCGCAGGCGCCGCGCGCGCTCGATGATGTCGACGCCGCCGCGATCAACACCAATTATGCAACCCAGGCGGGCCTCGATCCGGTCAAGGATCCGATCCTGCGCGAGGACCCGAAGGGCCCCTATGTCAACCTGATCGCCGTGCGCACCGCCGACAAGGACAAGCCCTGGGTCAAGATCCTCGTCGACAGCTACCACACGCCGGAGGTCAAGGAGTTCGTCCTGACCAAGTTCAAGGGCGCGGTGCTGCCGAGCTGGTAGGCAATCTGCCCAGCCAACGTCCAGCGAAGTCCAGTGCAGGGGCGATCCCGGCGGGCAGCCTTGCGTATGAGCCTTGCGCAATGCCCGCTTGTCTGGAGCAGCAGTAACCGACATCATCGGCGGCCTGGCCATCCTCGCCCGACAGGGGTCGCATGCAACGCTTTGCAAATCTGAAACGCCTGGGATTTTTCACGCGGCTATTGGACGAGGCCTCGCCCGCCGAGCGCTATCGCTTCGCGGCCGAGCAGATCGTTCGCGCCGAAAAGGCGGGCCTCGATTCCGCGTGGATCGCCCAGCATCATTTCCACGAGCGCGAAGGCGGCCTGCCGTCGCCCTTCACCTTTCTCGGCTACGTCGCAGCCCAGACCTCGCGCATCCGCCTCGGCACCGGCATCGTCACGCTGCCGCTGGAGAACGCGGTGCGGGTGGCGGAGGACGCAGCGGTGCTCGATCTGATCTGCAACGGCCGCTTCGAGCTCGGCGTCGGTACCGGCGGCAATCCGTCGGCCTTTGCCGCCTTCGGTCTCGACAGCGCCCAACGCAACGAGATTTTTGCGCGAAATCTGGAGGTCGTCCGCACCGCCCTGGTCGGCAAGCCGCTCGAGGGTGGCGACACGATCTATCCGCAACGGCCACAGCTGGACAAGCGGATCTGGCAGGCCACGTTCTCGGTCGCAGGCGGCGCCCGTGCCGGCAAGGCCGGCGATGGCCTGTTGCTGTCGCGCACGCAGCCGCGGACCAAGGAGGCGCCGAAGGCGACGCTTGCCGAGATCCAGAATCCGGTCATCGATGCCTATCTCGCAGCGTTGCCGCCGGGATGCGAGCCCCGCATCATGGCCTCGCGCAGCGTGTTCGTCGCCGATGATCATCGTGAGGCGTTGCGGCTTGCAGACATTGGCTTGCGGCGTGCGCTGCCGCAGTTTCTCAAGGGCGGCCACGCCAAGCCGGGCGAGACCCTGGAGGAAATGATCCAGGCGTTCGACACCCATGTCGGCGGCGCCGACGAGGTCATCGCCTCGCTGCGCACCGATGCCACGCTGGAGCGGGTGACCGACCTCGTCTTCCAGGTGCATTCGGTCGATGCGCCGCATCCCCATGTCCTGCGCTCGATCGAGCTGGTCGCGGACAAGGTCGCGCCGGCGCTGGGCTGGACCCGGACGGCGCTCGACGTGGCGCTGGCGGGCTGATTGGACATGAAGAGCATCGCGTTGCACGAGGCCGAATGATGAGTACGCAGGATATCATCGACACACTCGCCGGGATCGAGCCGGGCTCGGCTCTGGACGCCATCCGCGCCCGCCGCCTGCAGGCGCGCGAGAACGCGCAGAAGAGTTATCTCTCGCTGTTCGAGCCGATCGACGCCGGCGATGTCTCGCTGACCGAGCGCGCGGCGGTTGCCGCCTTCGTGACCGGGCTCCATGGCGAGTCCTCCGTTGCCACCTTCTATCGCGACAAGCTTGCCCCAAACGCGGACGGCGCGCGTCTGCTGGAGGCGATCGACGCCGAGATCGCACGAGGCAGGACCTCGGGTCCCTACGGCTCGTATCCGGCCGGCCCGCTGTCGATCGAGAACACCGCCGGCCTGATCTATCGCGTGAGTGCCGCGAGCAAGTCGGCCCTCGGCACCAGGCTCGCAGCGGCGCTCGAGCATGCGCACCTCCTGGTGTTTCGTCCACGCGATGCGGCAGCTAGCGACATGAAGGCGCTGCTTGACGCCGGCTGGTCGACCACCGGCATCGTCACCTTCTCCCAGCTCGTCGCGTTCCTGTCGTTCCAGGTGCGTGTCGTCAGCGGCTTGCGCACGCTCGCCGCGGTGAACGCATAAGAGGAGACCGCAATCATGAGCGCCACCGTCAATCCGCCCGTCGTCTTCACCCAGAACGAGCTCGGCTGGGTGTCCTGGATCGATCCGCTGCCCGAGGCCGATCTGACCGAGCGGCATTTCGCCGGCCTCGTCGATCGCTCCCGCGCCAAGTCGGAATATTTCCGCCTGCTGGTGCGCGATCCCGAAGTGCTGGAAGCCCGCACCAAGACCGACAAGGACATCTTCTACAACGTCGCCGACGGCCTGCCGCGCGCCGAGCGTGAGCTCGCGGCCGCCGCGACCTCGCGCTACAACGGATGCATCTATTGCGCCTCCGTGCATGCGCGTTTCGCCAGCACCTATTCCAAGCGCCGCGACGACGTGCAGCGCCTGCTCGACGAGGGCATCAAGGCCGATCTCGACGAGCGCTGGAATGCCGTGGTCAAGGCCTCGGTGGCGCTGGCCGCAACCCCAATCGCGTTCGGACCCGACAATATCGCGGAGCTGCGTAGCGCCGGTCTCGACGATGCCGAGATCGTCGACGTCATCAACGGCGCCTCGTTCTTCAACTGGGCGAACCGGCTGATGCTGTCGCTCGGCGAGCCCTCGAAATAGGCAATCTCACCGGCGCAAGAATTGCTGTTTTTTTCAACGTCTAAGTGGATGGAGCCGTGCATGAGCAACATCGATCGTCGTAGCCTGGTCAAGGGCTCGCTCGCCGCCATGATGGCGGGAGCGGCCGTCTCGCGCGGCGCCTTCGCGCAATCGTCCGAACCGATCCTGCTCGGCGTCAGCGGTCCCCTGACGGGGCCGAACGCGCAATATGGCACGCAGTGGAAGCAGGGTTTTGATCTCGCGCTCGACGAGATCATGGCGGCCGGCGGCATCAACGGCCGCAAGCTCGCCTACCAGTTCGAGGACAGCCAGAGCGATCCGCGCCAGTCGGTGGCGATCGCCCAGAAGTTCGTCTCCGATCCCCGGATCGTCATGGAGCTCGGCGATTTCTCCAGCCCGGCCTCGATGGCGGCCTCGCCGATCTATCAGCGTGGCGGCCTCGTGCAATTCGGCTTCACCAACTCGCATCCCGACTTCACCAAGGGCGGCGACTTCATGTGGAGCACCTCGGTCAGCCAGGCCGACGAGCAGCCGCTGCTGGCGGCTTATGCCGTGAAGCGTCTCGGCCTCAAGAAGCTCGCAGTGCTGCATCTCAACACCGATTGGGGCCGCACCAGCCGCGACTATTTCGTCAAGGCGGCGAAGGAGTACGGCGCCGAGGTCGCGGTCACCGAGGGCTACATCGCGGAGGAGCGCGACTTCCGTTCTACGCTGGTGCGCGTGCGCGACGCCAGTCCCGACGGGCTGATCCTGATCTCCTATTATTCCGACGGCGCGCTGATCGCCCGGCAGGCGCGGCAGGTCGGCCTGAAGCAGGTGATCTGCGCCGCAAGCTCGGTCTACTCGCCGAAATTTCTGGAGCTCGGCGGCGAGGCGGTCGAGGACGTCCATCTCGGCACGCGCTATTTCCCCGAGGATCCCAGGCCCGAGGTGAAGAAATTCATTACTGGCTTCAAGGCGAAGTACGGCGGGCAGGAGCCTGACGCCTTCAACGCTTATTCCTATGATGCGATGAACATGGCGGCCGCCGTGGTCAAGATCGGCGGCACCGACCGCCGTGCGGTCCGCGATGCCTTCGCGAAAGTGAAGGACGTCTCCAGCGTCATCTTCGGTTCCGCGACGTTCGACGTCGAGAGCCGCCGCGTCAAGGGCGCCATGAACGCCGAGCTCGTCGTGCGCAAGGGCCAGTTCGCGCTCTGGGACGGCAAGCCGACCTGACCTAATGGCTAGAGCGATCGCTCCGACCCGTTCTCCCTTCAGTAGGAACGCTGTGTGTCTTCCTGGCTCGACTACACGATCAACGGGCTGATCGTCGGCAATGTCTACGCCCTCGTTGCGGTCGGGCTCGCGCTGATCTTCGGCGTCAGTCGGCTGATCAACTTCGCGCAGGGCTCGATCTATCTGGTCGGTGCCTATATCGGCTGGGTCGCGGTGGTGCAGCTGCATACGCCGCTGCCGCTCACTATCATCGTGGTCGCGGTGGCTGCCGCGCTCGTCGGATTGATCATCGAGCGGTTCGGCCTGCGTCCGCTGCAGAACTCGGTGCGCATCGCGCCGCTGCTCGCGACGATCGGCATCAGCTTCGTGCTCGATCAGCTTGTGATGCTGACCTTCTCGCCCAATCCGCGCGCGCTGCCGAGCCAGTTGCCGGATGTCCGCTTCCAGGTCGGCGGCGGCACGATCGGCCCGCTTGATCTGCTCATTGCCGGCGTCGGCCTCACGAGCGCGCTCTTGTTGTTCGTGTTCCTGCGCTACTCCAAGCTCGGCTGGGCGGTGCGCGCCACCGCGCAGGACCGCGATGCGGCGATGCAGATGGGCGTCGACGTCAACCGCGTCAATCAGGCGGTGTTCGGCATTGCCGCCGCGCTCGGCGGCGTCTCCGGCATGCTGGTCGGCATGTATTACAACCAGATCGACACCGCGATGAGCCTGCAGGCGACGCTCAAGGGCGTCGTCGCTGAAGTCGTCGGCGGCGCCGGCAATGTGCCCGGCGCGGTGATCGGCAGTTTGCTGCTTGGTCTCGTCGAAAGCTACGGCGTCGCGGTGTTCGGCACCAGTTATCGCAATCTGTTCGCGTTCCTGCTTCTCGTCGTCGTGCTCGTGCTGCGGCCGAACGGCCTGTTCGCCAGCGCGCGGCAGGCGCCGCCCGAGCCGCTCACCGGCACCTTCATCGCGCCGAGCCGCCCGGTGCGCATTCCGCGCTGGGCGCTGCTGGCTGCAGCCGCGATCTTCGCGGTCCTGCCGTTCTTCCCGGTGTCGTTCTACGTGCTGCAGACCCTGATCAATGCCTGGCTGCTCGGCATGCTCGCGCTCAGTCTGACGCTGGTTGCGGGCACGATCGGCCAGGTCTCGCTCGGTCACGCCGCGCTGCTCGCGATCGGCGCCTACACCTCCGCGCTGCTGTCACTGACCCTCTCCGTACCGGTAGGCCTTTCGATCATCGGCGGCGGCCTGATGTGCGCTGCGCTCGGCACCGCGCTGATCTCGCCGTCGTTCCGGCTGCGCGGGCATTATGTGTCGATCGCCACGCTCGCGATTGGCGAGATCGTGTCGCTGGTGATCCTGAACTGGGAAAGCGTCACACGGGGCCCGATCGGCATTTCCGGCATCCCGCCGCTGTCGCTGTTCGGCTACGATTTGATCAGCCCGACCTCGATCTACTGGTTCAGCTTCACAGTGATGGTCGTGCTGGCGCTGCTGCAGGGACGCTTGCTCACCTCGCATCTCGGCCGCAGCTTCCGCGCCATCCGCGACGACGACATCGCAGCGCGCGCCTATGGCCTCAGCCTGAACCGCTACAAGTCGCTGGCCTTCATCTTCGGCGGGTTCGCCGCCGGCGTCAGCGGCGGCATCGCCGCGCACCTCTACTCCTACATCAACCACGAGACCTTCAACACGCAGCAATCGATCCTGGCGCTGACCGTGGTCATCCTCGGCGGCCTCGGCAATGTCGTCGGCGCGATGCTCGGAGCGGTCGCGCTGGTCGGGCTGCCCGAGGTCTTCCGGATCGCAGCGGAGTATCGCATCCTGATCTACGGCATCGTGCTGTTGCTGCTCGTGCGGTTCAGGCCGCAGGGCCTGTTGGGGACGCTGTGATGGCACAGCTCAATTCCATGCTGTCCCTGCGCGGGCTGACGCGGCGCTTCGGCGGCCTCACCGCGGTCGACGCCATCGATCTCGACCTCGCCAAAGGTGAGCTTGTCAGCATCATCGGCCCGAACGGCGCCGGCAAGACGACGCTGTTCAATCTCGTCACCGGGCTCGATCGGCCCGACGTGGGTACAGTTCACTTCGAAGGCCAGGACATCACGGGCCTGTCGCCGGAGCGGCTCGCCGCCGAAGGCATCGCGCGCACGTTCCAGCTCGGCCGCGTCTTCGGCAATCTCAGCGTGATGGACAACGTTCTGATCGGCGCGCACACGCGGCTGCGTGCGGTGAAGCCGGCGGTGCCGGTGATCGGCCCGTTGCTGGAATTGGGACTGGCGCTGCTGCGGCCCGCGAGTGTCAGGGACGAAGAGGAGCGGCTGCGCGAGGAGGTGAAAGCCATTCTCGCCCGCTTCGGCGAGCGGCTGCTGCCGCGCATCGACCAGCCTGCCTATAGCCTGTCCTACGCCAACCGCCGCCGCGTCGAGATCGCGCGCGCGCTCGCGCTGAAGCCGCGCCTGTTGCTGCTCGACGAGCCCACGGCCGGCATGAACCCGACCGAAACCGCGGAGATGCAGGCGCTGGTCGCCGAGCTCAAGGCGGAAGGACTGACCATCCTCCTGATCGAGCACAAGCTGGAGATGGTGATGCTCCTGTCCGATCGCGTCATCGTCATGGACGAGGGTAAGAAGATCGCGGAAGGGCCGGGCGACGCGGTGCGGAGCGATCCCAAGGTGATCGAGGCCTATCTCGGCCACGGTCTGTCAGGAACGTCGGAGCAGGAGAGCGCAGCATGACGAACTCCTCTCCCGAGCCGCTGCTCATATTATCGAACGTCAACACCTTCTACGGCCAGGCCCAGGTCCATTTCGATCTCTCGATCACGGTCGCGCGCGGCCACATCGTCTGCCTGCTCGGCGGCAACGCCAGCGGCAAGTCGACGACGATGAAGATCATCTTGGGCCTTGTGAAGCCGCGCTCGGGCGATGTCACGTTCGACGGCGCATCGTTGATCGGGCTGACCACGCCGCAGATCGTCCGTCGCGGCATCGCCTCGGTGCCGGAGGCGCGGCGGCTGTTCGCGGACATGAGCGTGCGCGAGAACATCCTGATGGGCGCCTTCGTGCGCAACGACCGCGACGCGGTGGCGCAGGATCTCGACAAGATGCTGACGCTGTTCCCGAAGCTCGGCCAGCGGCTGTCGCAGCGCGCGGGCTCGTTGTCGGGCGGCGAGCAGCAGATGGTCGCGATGGCGCGGGCGCTGATGAGCCGTCCCAGGATGATCGTGATGGACGAGCCGACCATGGGCCTGTCGCCGCTCTATGTGGACCGCGTGCTGGAGCTGATCCGGACCATCAATCAGGAGGGCGTCTCGGTGTTCATGGTCGAGCAGAACGCCAGCCTCGCGCTGGAGATCGCACATGAAGCCTATGTGCTCCAGACCGGCAAGATCGTGCTGTCAGGCCCGGCACGCGCGCTGAAGGACGACCCTCGAATCCGCGACGCCTATCTCGGCGGCTCCGAGGCCGCCTGACGCTCAGGCGGACACGGCGGTCGCTGCTGGCTCCGCCGGCAGATCATCGCCATTGGGATCGCCGGGGGCCGTGGCCCAGGCCAGCTCTACCAGCGTCACGATCCTGCGTCCGCCGCCGTCGAGCTGGACCACGATCAGGCCCTGCTCCTCCATGTAGCCGAGCAGCCGCTGCGCCCGGCGCAGCGAATGCGAGCCATAGGCGCGCGCGATCGCGACGTCGCCGGGACATGGCCAGCCCTCCTTCGCGGCGCGCGCGATCATCATGAACACGCCCTGCATGTCGTCGGGCAAAATGGATGCGCGCAGCGACACGTCCTGCCAGGCGTCGTCTTCAGCCAGATCAGTGCCGAGGCCGGCGCGCGCATGCGTCAGCATGCGGCGAAACTCGTTGAGATCGGGCACGGCCGCCCCTAAGCCCTCGATGCGGCAGCGGACCACGAACTCCTGATAGAGCACGCCGATGGCGCGGAAGCCGGCGTCGGGCTCGGCCAGCACGGCACGCAGCGTACGAGCCACGCGCTCGCGCCGTTCCGCGAGCTCCTCGGCGCTGACGGGCACCTCGACCAATTCGGGCCGGATCTCCGGCGTGGCGGCTGCCCTCGCGGCGCGGAGTTGCTCGAGCAAATCAGGCGCCGGCCGGCGCTGCGGGCGGCTGGCATCGGGCGGCGGCGCGGCCAGGATCACGGCGCGCATATCTTCAAGCGAGGATTCCGGCAGCGGCATCAGCCGCGGCGTGGAATTGCGTGGGCTCGTGTCAGTCGGACCGATATGCAAACGCAGCGGCCGGCGCGACAGCGCAGGTCCCAGCGCCATGAACTGCCCACGCTCGAGATCGCGGAAGGATTCCGCCTGCCGCCGCTCCATGCCGAGCAGATCGGCGGCGCGCGCCATGTCGATGTCGAGGAAGGTGCGCCCCATCAAAAAATTCGAGGCTTCCGCCGCGACGTTCTTGGCGAGCTTCGCCAGTCGCTGGGTCGCGATGATGCCGGCGAGCCCGCGCTTGCGGCCGCGGCACATCAGATTGGTCATGGCGCCGAGCGACAGCTTGCGCGCTTCGTCCGAGACTTCGCCGGCCACGGCCGGCGCGAACAGCTGCGCCTCGTCGACGACCACCAACATTGGATACCAATGGTCGCGGTCGACGTCGAACATCCCGCCCAGAAACGCCGCGGCGCGGCGCATCTGGTTCTCGGCGTCCAGACCTTCGAGATTGAGCACGGTGGAGACGCGGTGCAGCCGCGCGCGCTCGCCGGCGACCTGAAGGCCGCGCTCGGTGTGATCCTCGGCCTCGATCACGAGATGGCCGAAACGCTCGGCCAGCGTGACGAAATCGCCTTCGGGGTCGATGATGGCCTGCTGCACCCAGGGCGCGCTCTGTTCCAGCAGCCGCCGCAGCAGATGCGACTTGCCGGAGCCCGAATTGCCCTGCACCAGGAGACGGGTCGCCAAGAGTTCCTCGAGGTCCATGGCGGCCGGGGCGCCCGCCGTGGTCTGCCCCATCTCAATTGCAACCGTCATGCCCGACTCAAGTCCCCGTCATTCGCGGACAGGGGCTTATCAATCCCGCCGCGGCGCGTCGAGCGGCACGGCGCTGATCAAGCCGCGTTGCCCACGGCGGCGTTCAGGCGTGATTCGATAGCCGTAAAAGTGCGGGCCGATAGGGGGCTTGCGGATCGTCGTCCTCGTTCTCCGGGATGACGCAGGAGCCGAATTCCTGCCTGATCCGCTCCATCTCGGCGATGCGCTCATGCAATCGCTGCAAATGCTCCGGCGATGTCGCCCGCCAGAACCGGAACGTGTCGGCGGTCAGCGGCACGAAGGCCGTGCCGAACAGGGTTGGCTCGGGAACGACCGTGCGTCCAAGCAGCAGGAAGCGGTCGGCGCCAGAGACGATCAGGGTCGCATAGCCCCGGTTTCCGATCCGCCTGATGCCATTCAGCGACCATTCGGCGAGCTTGCCGAAATAAGGCTCCTCGCGCCAGCGATCGGGGCAATGGTCGTCGACCGTGACGTTCACGGCATCCTGGCTGAAATGGACGATGATCCCCGACTTCGCCGGGAACCAGTCGTCGTCGAGATGCCCCTGCAGCCAGGCGCAGACGAAGGAGCGGCACATCTGGGGACGGCGGTCGTAGATGGTGCAGCCGGTGCCCGTCTGCCAGTGCTTGCAGAGCTGGTTCACCGGCTTGTCGACGGCGGCCACCTCGAGAATGTCGCAGCAGGCGTTGCAGGATCCGCATTGCCGGGCGAACGGCGCCGTCTTCGGCTGGCCGGCTGCCTTGAAGCCCTGGCCGTCGCGAACCAGCAGCTTCTGCTTCTCCAGCGTGTTCAAGGCGCGCTCGACCTTGAGACGGGACAATCCGGTCGCGTCGATGACACTCTTCATGGTTGTCGCGCCGGCCTCCACCGCGCGAGCGACCTGCAACGTCGACTGATCCATCTTCGATGACTTGTTCTTTCGCCCGTCAATCCGGCTATCGCGGGCAGGCTTGGAACCTGCTGCCCGCAGCCGGCATCTGGTGTCTCTGCCGAGGCATCTCGGCGGCCTCTGTTACGTAAGGCCAGACCTCGCATGGATGCAACGTTTTCGCAAATCTGCGATCACGGAATGGGCGGATTCGGGTCGATTCCGGGCTTTGACGACCGGATTCGATGATGAGGATCAAACCAAGCCTGGGCAGGGACTGCTAGCTCAGGCGCATGAGCTTCCTGACCTTCTTCACGGCGACCTATTTCCTGCTGGCCGTGCCCGGGCCGACCAACACCTTGCTCGCGACATCGGGCGCAGGGATCGGCATTGTGCGCTCGCTTCATCTGCTTGTGGCGGAGCTCGCCGGCTATCTGCTGGCGATCGCGCTGTTGCGGCTGGCGCTCGGGCCCATCGTCATGGATATCCCGCTCGCGGCCGTCCTGCTCCGCGTCGCGGTGACCATCTACATCCTGTGCCTTGCCGTCATGCTCTGGCGAGTCAACACGCGCGAGCTGCGCGACGGTGCACCGGTGACGTTCGGCCAGGTGCTGCTCGCAACCCTGTTGAACCCGAAAGCGCTCGTCTTCGCCTTCCTGCTCCTGCCAGTTGGAGCTGGGCCGCTTGAACTGTTGCCCTGGTTGGGCGCGATTGCGCTTCAGATTGTCACCGCTGGCGCCGCGTGGATCACTCTGGGCGCAACGCTCGGCCGCGGCGCGCGCCGTCTCGGGCATCCCGACCTGGTCACGCGCACCGGCGCGGTCACGCTTGTCGCGGTGACCGGCCTGATCTGGCTTCAATCATTCCTGAGCGCGTGAGCGCCGACGTCACCGGAAGCGCTTACTGCGCGCCGGATCCGCCCTGCACGATCTTCTCGTTCAGCTTCAGATCGACAGTCTCGACGGTGCGGTCGATCTCGGCGTTGGGCACGCCGAGCTGATGCGAGATCAGCTTCACCAGGAGGTCGACGCGCTCGATGAAGGGCGCGCCGCTCGCGACGGCGCGCGCCGCCGATGACGGCTTGAGCAGGCTCTCGGCGGCCTTGGCGTATTTCGCGAACGGCACCTGGTCCTGCGGGTCGGCGCCGAGCTTGCGGGCGATGGCGTCGACGTGGTCGTAGATCGTCTGCGAGCGCTTGAGGTCGCCGTGCACGGCGTCGCGGATCGATTGCGGATCGTGCGGCGTGATGCAGCGGTAATTGCCGGTGAGCAGCATCGACCATTTCGCCAGCGGCACGAACAGGGAATCGAACACCTTCAGCTTCACCGGCACGTCGTGGCCGTCGAGCGTCACCGCGTCGATGTCGGCCTCGAGCTCGCGCAGCACCTTGTTGTGCTTCTCGTCGGCGAACACCGACGCCTTGAAATTGGTGGGCAGGCCGACATGCAGCACGTTCGCGGCTTCTTCCGGCGGACGGAACGCCTGCGGGTCGGGCGAGCACAGCGTCACCAGCCCCGGCTCGAACCGCTCCCACACCTGGGCATTGGTGTAAGCCTCTTCCAGATCCATGTCGGCGAGCGCCGGGATCCGCTTCAGATAGGGCAGCGGCGGCATGTTCATGATCGACAGGCACGGCAGCTTCGCCGCGGCGATCTTGACCATGAGAACGCGGACGGTGTGGTTGGTGTATTGCGGCTCCTGCATCGCAAGGCCGACCATGTCGTAGCGGGAGAGGTCGACATTGGCGGGGGTCACGGCGTCGAGCTTGCCGGGCAGGTTGCGCGAAAAGATCGCCCGATGCACCGCCTCGTCACGCAGCTTGATGCGCACCTCGCTACCTTCGCGGTTGATCAGCTCCGCGGTCTTGGCGCGGCAGACCAGGGTCACATTGTGCCCCGCCATCAGCAGCTTCGTGCCCAGCAGCGAGCCGTAAGAAGCCCCGAGAATCAATATGTTGCGCGCCATATTCCGTCCCTTTGACAATGTGTGTGATTTTTGAGCCCCGGCCGTCATCCGCGGGCGAGTTGCCGGCATGTAAAGCGAAGTGCGCGGGGATGGCAACTGGGATAATGCATACAAGGCGGCGCCGGATTCCGGCGGCCGGTACGGAGTGAGAGCATCCCTCCGGCAATCCTTCCGCTCGCCGGCAATGACCCCGGCTGTGCGGCGCTCATCCGCGACGGGTCCTCATTTTATCACCCGACGGGTCCTCGCTGTCCCGCCACGTGTGGTGGTCCATCGGCTCGCTCGCATGCGACTTTACCGAATTCGATCCGTCGGATGTTTCGCTCATCGGCTCGCTGTGAGGCGCGATCGGAGTCGTCACACTTCGCGCCGATGATCGGCACGTCGGTCTCGCTGTCATCTTATCGTCACATCGCAATCGGCGTCGATGAAGCGGCAATCCGCCGCATCTCTCACCATATCGTGCTTTCACAATGCCGGCCTACGCAGGCATGTATTTTACGTCGGCGAACTGACGTCATTTCGGTTCGCCGATCGCAACAAGAAACGACAAGGGCCGCATCGCAAGTCTGATCGCAAGACTGGCGGAGTGCGCGGCAAACAACTGTGTTCAGCGATGGAGCTGGGACGTGACGATTGAGTTGGGCTGGCCTCGACCTTGTGCCCAAGCGGGCTGGTTGGGAATGGTGACGAAAGACGTCGATGCGGCGGGCAGCATCGACAGGCGTAAGCGCGATGGACGCGATCAGGGGCGGCAGCGATCGCATCGAGCAGGTGTGCAGGGTGCTGCGCAGAACGCGAAGCCGGCAGGTCTGGGCGCAAGTCCGGGCAACCGTTGACGGCGCCGCTCGGGGGCTGACATGGAAGGTGATCATTGGCCGCACGGCTCGTGCGACGGCGCCGGGCAAAGCCTGGCGCGCTTGCGGGATCGCGCGTCCCAATTTTTCCAAAGCCTGTCCGTCGCGGAGCTTGGGCGTGAGACGGACCGGCATCTGTGGATTTCGGAGTGGTTGAAGGTCGCGGACGACTACCGGACCTTGGCCGAATCCGCGCACCAAAACCGTTCCGCCTGGGTTTCGCGGGAAGCGTGGCTCTGTTCGTTGACGGCCCTCGAAGTCGTCAGACGCTTGTCTTGTCCGGAAGATGTCGAAAGTGCCGGCCTCGCAGACGAGGTCGGCATCAGCCTGAGAGGTTTCGAGGCGGAGGCCGGACTGGCGATCGAGCGGGTCAAGATTGATTGCTTCGACCAGGGGGCGCTGGCCGCCTTCTTTCTGCCGGCGCTCCGTCGTGGGACTTCCGCGCCGACGGTCATCTGCCTCAGTGACGAGGACATCACCCTGGGCTCGATGATGAGCAGGCTGTTGCCGGCCTCACTCTGCGGGACCATGTCGCTCTTGTTCGTCGATGCCGGCAATTCAACCGTGCATCGCTCCTTCAAGCCGGAGCACAGGCTTCAGTGCTGGTTGGACTATCTGGAGGCTCGCCCCGATGTTGATGCGCGGCGGATCGCAATCTATGGCGAAGGGGAGGGCGCCTCTCATGCGTCCCGCCTTGCCCTCTCGGATCGCAGAATAGCGGCCGCCGTGTGCGACGGTGGCCTTTTGACGCCGGTGATGCGTCGAGCATCGCTTCGCTGGATGACCGGTTTCGGGCAGGCGGTCCCTGACGGAGCCTCGACGGGTTCGCTGGCGCCGTCGCGTCGACTCCCGTGCCCGCTGCTCATGGTCGTCGGGAGCCGCTCCATGATATGGGAGCAGGACGCCCTCGATCTGCAAGCCGGCTATCGGCAGACCGGAGCCGATTGCTCGGTCGTGGTGCCCAACAATGTCCGGCACCCGCTCGGCGAGGTCGAGAATTTCATCGCTGTCGACGACTTCGTCTTCGAATGGCTCGGCAGCAAGCTCGGAACGGCCCGTCAGCTTGATCCCGTGACCTACCTCTAGCCCTGGGGGGATCGCTTTCGAGAGCGGTGTTTGCGGCCATGCTTCGAGGCGATCGTCTCGAAGCCGAGGCGCGCGTCACGACACGTCGATAGCCAGCAATCGTGCCGCCAGCCGGGCGTTCCTGCCGATCGTTGCGAGCGCGGCATTCAGTTCAGCCAGGGTCTTCTCGTCGAGCTCGTTGAAGATGGTCGAATTCAAGGCGAGCTTTCTCTTGGACAGTTTTTCGATTTCCGTCGTGGCCTTCTCGGTCAGCGACATCAGAACGAAGCGGGCATCGTCCGGTGCCGGCCGCCGCGACAGGAAGCCGCCCTTTTCGAGGCTCTTGGTCTGGTTGGTCACGAAGGCCGGGTGGACCCGCAACTTGTTCGCGATGTCGATGCCGGCGACGCCGCGCCCGTCGTCCAGTTCGGTGATCGCCATCAAGATCAGCCACTGCGGCTCGGTAATGCCCAGCAGTCCGGCCCAGCAGGTATGGATGTCCTCCAGCTGGGAGTGAATTTCGACGACGTTCCAGATGAAGTCCGTAATCGCCCTGTCGAGTTTTTTCTCGATCATGTGGCTGCCCCCCGTTTCCCTCAGTTCACTCTTTTAATGGGATATTGGGGAATCGTCTCGCATATCGCGCATAGACAATTGTGGCGGACACCGCGCGGCGAAAACGGTTTGACGGTTTAGTACTTGCAAAAAGCAATTAATTAAATTACGTCTCGCAGCACTCAATCTTTGCTGCTCTTGACCCTGTCGATGGACAGCGATGTGAGACCTCCAAGAAAGCCCTCGGGATGCCCCCTGAGGGCTTTTTCGTTTTGGATTAAGGAGTTAGGTGCCATTCCGACCGCCTCTGTTGCCATCGGGCAACATCTCTGACGGAAGTTACGATTCACTAAATCAATAAATTGAGGCCGTTGTTTTTATAAACTATACGTGAAGCTACGACGGAGGGGGGGCACCTCACTGTCGTTTCAGTCCGGACCTTCAGTGCGGACCTGAATTGAACGGAAATTAAGTGGGTCAAGCGGCGTCCTCCGAGGAGCCGAGCCCCCTGAACCGACCTGGAGGTTTACTAATGAAGTTGACGAAGACGCTCTTTCTCGGCTCGGCTGCCGGCCTGATGGCCGTCTCCGGGGCGTTCGCAGCCGATCTCCCCGTGAAGGCCAAGGCCGTCGAATACGTGAAGATCTGCTCGCTGTACGGCGCCGGCTTCTACTACATCCCGGGCACCGACACCTGCATCAAGCTGGGTGGTTATCTGCGCGCTGAAGTCGCGTTCAACACCAACAGCAACTACGGCATTTCGAACGGCTCTCCGGCCGGTGCGCACAACCGCCTCAGCAACTACTACCAGATGCGCGCTCGTCAGGATCTCAACATCGACACGCGCACCGCGACCGAATACGGCGTCGTCCGTACCTTCTTCGACGGCGTGTTCACCTGGACCACCGGTGGCTATCAGGGCTCCGGCTCGGCGACGGGCGGCACGGTCTATACCGGCAACCTCGGCCTCAACACCTCCGGCGCGACGCCGGCGCTCGTTGGTTCGTCGATCAACGGCACCGACGGCAACACCTCGGGCGGTTCGCTCGGCGTGTACTACGCCTTCATCCAGTTCGCCGGCTTCACCATGGGTAAGGCCGTGTCGCAGTTCGACGCGCCCTGGACCAACTATCCCGGCAACAACATCGACAGCCTCGTCGGCGGTTCCGGCACGGTCACTGGTGTCAACCAGTTCACCTACACCGCTGATTTCGGTCAGGGCGTGACGGCTTCGTTCTCGGCGGAAGACGCGACGGCCTACTACCAGGCCGGCAACGTGAACCTGACCGGCGCGACCGTCGGCAGCATGGTCGGCGGTACGTACGGCACCAACGCCATCGGCGGCTCGCGTTCGCCGAACCTCGTCGGTATGGTCCGTGTCGACCAGGCCTGGGGCATGTTCCAGGCGTCGGTCGCTGCGCATGACAACCACGTCGCCTACTACGGCGCGACCGAAGCCACCGGCCACCCCGACGACAAGTGGGGTTGGGCTGTTCAGCTCGCTCTGTCGATCAAGAACATCCCGACCGGTGCGGGTGACGTGATCAACATTTCGGGCGTCTACACCGACGGTGCGACCCGCTACAACTTCCAGAACCTGGCGGGCAGCAGCTACTCGATGTTCGGCAGCTCGGGCGTTGCCTATCAGAGCGTCGGCTTCGCCTATGCTCCGGATACCGTGTTCGTCACGGGCGGCCAGCAGGAAACCGTCAAGACCTGGGGCTTCCGCGGTGCTTACACCCATAACTGGGATCCCTACTGGAACACCGCGCTGTATGGTGCCTACGCTCAGGCGCAGTACGGCTCGGTCGCCAAGACCGCTCTCTGCGGCGCTGGCGGTGCAGGCGGCGTGTTCGGCGGTCTCGCCGGTGTCACGGGTTGTAACCCTGACTTCGCCGTCGGCCAGGTCGGTATCATCACCCGCTGGACCCCGGTCAAGAACCTGACGTTCTCGGGCGACCTGAACTGGACCCGTCTCGACCAGAAGTACTCGGGCACGGTTGGTTACGCCGGTGCCGGCACGACGGCCAAGCCGGCCGCCCTGTACGAGCTGAAGGATCAGGACAGCGTCACCCTGCTGCTCCGCGCCCAGCGCAACTGGTAAGATCTTTCGAACCACGTGATGAACACCCGGCGGGAAACCGCCGGGTGTTTTTTTGTGCGCGCATGCGGCGTAATGCCTGACGCCCGCGTTGCCCGGATCGAGCCAACGGGTCGCGCGAATGCGCTGCCCGATGGTGTAGGGACCGTTCGCCCGGTACCGCGCGCCGGTCCCGGATTACGCTGGCGCTCCATCCGGGCCACGGCACCGAGCCTGTTTCGCTGCTCTGAGAAGCTCCTCGCGCAAATATTCCGATCTATCGAAATTCGGTTTCGGCGACAGTGGTGATTGCAGGACGCTCAATCATTGCGAGGAGCCCGCGACAAATTGCGAAGCAATTTTGCGCTGGTGATGAAGCAATCCAGAATCCTTTCGTGGAAAGACTCTGGATTGCTTCGCTGCGCTCGCAATGACGGCGTGGAGAGAGCGGGCGTCATAACACTGCTCGCCGGGGCCCATCTATCCGCGTCGCACTCTGTCGCTTTCTGGGTCCCGGCTCTGCGCCGCAACGCTGTCAGCGTTGCGGCTTGTCCGGGACACGAGAGAACTGCATGCGTCGTTCAGAGACAGGCGCTGCGAAGTTGTCCGCGGGCTGTGCCGCAACCACTCGCGCGGAAATTGCGTGCGCCTCAGCCCTGGCTTGCCATCCGCGCGCGGTCGAGATGCTCCTCGATCTTGGGGCGGTCGCGGGTGCGCTCGAAACTGGTGCACAGCAGTTCGGTCTCATCGAGCGAGACCGGAGCGCGATACAGCCGGCACATGAATTCGGCGCTCGCGCGACCTTTGGAGGTGCCCGGGCCGCGTTCGGCGAGAAACATGCAGTCCCGGCAGACGCTGGCATCGAGCCGTTGATGGGCCGCGTCGAGGTGATTGAGAACTTCGCGGAGCGAGTCGCGCAGCCTGACGCATTCGTCGTTTCCAAGCGAGGTGACCGCATTCACCACGTGATTGATCGGGTCGTGCTGGTTCAGGCATTTCTCGCCTTGGGCGGTGACGTGCAGGACGACAGAACGCTTGTCCTCTTGCGACGGCTTGCGCACCAGAAAGGATTTGCTCTCCAGCGTCTTCACGATCTGCGATGCAGTTGCTCTGGTGGCGCCGATGAAGCCGGCCAGCGCGGATGGCGTGCGCGAAAACCTGTTGGCGCGGCCGAGAAAGCGCAGCGCCATCCATTCGCGATCGCGCAATCCATGCTGATTGCCTTCGAAATACCAAGCCCTCGCCGCCTGAACCAGCAGCTCGACGGCTTCCCGTGCCAACGGCATGAATCTACCTCGTCCCCGGAACTTCGTCTGCGGCGCCCCGAAGCCGCTTTGCACCCTGGCCCGCGAAACCATCGAAAGACATCGAACGGTTGCAGCTGTCCGGCGAACACGTCGTGTCGAGCTCTCGTTCGAAGGAACGAATCGCAGTGCGCCCGATCTGGACCGATGCGCGTCGCGTGCTTCGGAGTGACGAACTGCGTCGTTGGCGTCCCAACAGCGTCGTCGCACGGGAGCCCGAGTTGCCGTCGCCAGCCGACGATGGATCGGAATAGTTCAACCAAAGCCCCTGAGTTCAAGTCACACGCAGACGTTTCTTATATTCCATTGAAACGATGAATGAGCTTCTCAACAAAATCAAGTAGAGACGCTCGCGAGCCCAGATGTCGTTGCAGGCGAATGTAACGTTCAAGACAATCTCGCTCATCGGGACACATGATAGTGAACGCAATACGCTGCCCGGCAAGCAACATGCACTCAATTCTGCGACGCCATGATTGCACGGCATCCTGCTGACCGTGATCGACGCAAATTGATCGAAGCTTGTGCACGACGACGATGAGTTCGGCACGTCATCCACAACTTGTGGGTGGAGCCGGAGAATCGTCAAGGGAACTCGGAGGAACTACACGCGTCGGTTGTTGACCGTTATGCTCGCAGAATCGCCGGTGCGGTCGCTTCTAGCGCTGTCGTCCGCTGTTCTCACCCGAGTGGTGACGGCGCTTAGGACGGAAAACCGGCGACGGCCGTGCGGCGCATGCGCCGGCGGCGTGGCGGCATGCGCAATCTCCTGTCGAAAACAACGGGCAGGAGCAGGATAGCGGCGCATGTTGCCGGCGGTCGCGGCCTCTCGCGCTGCTATTCGCCCTTGAGCATGTCCCGCAGCTCGCGGAACGGATCGGCACTCGGCGGAGCCGAAGCGTCTTGCCGCATCGCGCCGTAGATTCTCGGAACCATGTCGACCGCCTGGTCGAGGCCCGAATCACGTCCCGACTGATAGCCGCCCATCAGGCGAAGGTCGCGGGTGTCCTCGTATTTGGCGATCAAGGCGCGCAGCTTGCTGACCAATTCGCGCTCTTCGGGATCCCAGACGTTGTGGGCGAGGCGCGAGACCGAAGCCAGCACATCGACGGCCGGATAGCGCGCCTGGTCGGCAATGTGCCTGGAGAGCACGATGTGCCCATCGAGCGTGCTGCGGATGGTATCGGCGATCGGCTCGTTGTGATCGTCGCCGTCGACCAGCACCGAGAAGATCCCGGTGATGGTGCCGGAACCTTCCTCGCCGGGCCCGGCGCGCTCCAGGAGGCGCGGCAGATCGGTGAAGACCGTCGGCGCGTAGCCGCGCGCGACCGCAGGCTCGCCGGCGGCGAGCGCGACCTCGCGGGCGGCGTGGGCGAAACGCGTGATCGAATCGACCATGAGCAGCACCGATTCGCCCCGGTCGCGGAAATATTCCGCGAACGCCATGGCCGTCTTCGGCGCCAGCCGCCGCATCATCGGGCTTTCGTCTCCGGTCGACACGATGGTGACGGCGCGCTGGCGATCGTTGCCCAGCACATCCTCGATGAACTCGCGCACCTCGCGGCCGCGCTCGCCGACCAGGGCCAGTACGACTGTATCGAAACCCTGGCTGCGGGCGAGCATCGCAAGCAGCGTCGATTTGCCGACGCCGGAGCCGGCAAAGATGCCGACGCGCTGGCCGGCGCAGATCGGCGCGAACAAATCGATGACACGTACGCCGGTGCGCAGCGGCTTGTGCACGCGTGCGCGCTTCATCGCCGACGGCGCCTCAGCCTCCGCCGAGACCGCTTGTGGGCCCGGCGTGAGGGGCCCCAATCCATCCAGCGGCGCACCGAGAGCGTTGATGACGCGACCCTTCCAGCTCGGATCGGGCGCAAAGGACAAGGGCGGCATCCGGTAGGCGACCGAGCCGAGGCCGCCGGCGAACTGCCGGTCGAACGGCTTGGCGATGATGCCCTCGCTGTCGATTCGCACCACCTCGCCGATCTGCGGCTTGCCGCCCGAATTGACGCCGATGAGCTCGCCGAGCCTGACGAAGCGCGACAGGCCGGAGACACGGAAATGCGTCGGCGCGATCTCGGAGATCGCGCCGCTGACGCTTGCCAGGGGAGTGCTCTGCTGAAGCTCCAGCAGCGCCCACTCGAGTTGCCGAAGAGCGTTCAAGGAAACCGTCCAACCTCAATCTCAATGCGCGCGGGGCGCGGTCTACTTGCCGGGTTCGCCCAGCGTCCGGATGGCGTTCTGCAGCGAGCTCTCGGTGCCCTCGATCATCGAATTGGTGCCGTCGAAGGCGCGTGAGGCCACGATCAGTTTGGTCAATTCCATCATCGGATTGGCGCCGGAGCCCTCGACATAGCCTTGCTTGAAGCCGTCGCGGGAGAAATCGGCGATGGCGCTCGCGGGCCGGTCCGGCGTCACGCCGGAATTGCCGTAGCGCTCGAGATTGGCGTCAGCGGGGATGTTGAACAGGCCGATGGTGCCGATCTCGTTGTTGTCCTGGGTGATCGCGCCGCTGCGCGAGATCGAGACCGGTCCGCCGTTCGGGTCCAGCGTGATCTGCGCGCCGCCGGAATCGACGACGGGAAAGCCGCTTACGGTCTGAAGATCGCCGTTGGCGGCGATCTGGAGCCGGCCGTCGCGGGTGTAAACCGTGCCGTTGGGACCTGCGAAGGCGATCCAGCCCTGGCCGACCACGGCGACGTCGAGCGGATTGCCGCTCTCGGTGATGTTGCCTTGCTCGCGCGAGATGATGTTCTCGCCGGGCGAGGAGAAGGCGACCGGGTTCGCGCCGGCCTTGGACAGCACGGTCTCGAACTTCACCACGTCGGTGCGGAATGCCGCCGTGTTGACGTTGGCGACGTTGTTGGCGATCGTCTGGAGGCGCTTTTCGAGAGCGACCTGGGCCGACAATCCCACATAGAGGGCCGATTGCATGATCTACTTTCCGAACCGGAGGGACTGAAGTTTCGAGAGCATGTCGATATCCATGCTGGCCGAGCTGGCGCCGCCGATCAGGACCAGCGCGGGATTGGTCGAGCTGTTGCTCTGGGCCTGGGTCGCATCCCACATCGCCGCGAAGCGCTGCACGAATTTGGTGACCTTGGCCGGGTCCTGGAAATCGGTGAGCTTGACCCTGTTCGTGATCATCTTGGCCTGGGCGTCGATGTTGGCCGCGCTGATCGTCGAGGGCAGGCCGAGCGCAGTCTGAACCACCTGCGTCAGCGCCTTGTCCGCGAGGACCTGGTAGGCGGTCGTGATTGTGGACGCCTTGCGGGTGAAATAGAGCGCCAGCCGCAGGCCCTCGTTCTGGTCACCGGCTTTCTGCTCCATCGTCTGCGTGACATAATGGGTCGCCGTCCCGGTCGTGGCCTGGGTGGTCTTCGTCGCGTTGCTGCCGAGGGCGGCGAAATTGAAGGCGGTGGCGAATTCCCGGTAGCGGGTGTCGGTCAGCTTGTTGGCGAAGGTGTTCTTGTTGCCGACACCCTCGGTCAGCACCTTGCGCATGAACGCCTTGGCGTAGGTCATGTCGCTGAGGCCAAAGGCCTTCATCGCGTAGGAATAGAGGCGAAAGTCCTTCAGGAAGTCGTCGATCGTCTTCACGTTGCCGATATGGCTCAGGAAATAGTCGGTCTCGCGGCTGACATCCGGCTGTGTCGCGACCTGCGTCAGCGACTTGCCCATGTCCTTGGTCAGTCTGGTGTAGTCCGCGATGGTGGATAGCATGACACGCGCCCCTCTGGCCGCTGTTGCGACGCCGCCCCAAGCTGCCGCCGATTGCTTGCGCGGGGCTGGCGAGGCGGGAAGCCAGCTTCGCGCAAGGCTCGCCGGCTAGATATTCCCGGTGGGATTGGCGATGGAGCGGCGCGTTGGGCAGTTTCGTGGGGATTTTCATCACGGTAGCGGCGCTGCTCGGCGGATTTGCCGCCATGGGCGGGCATCTGGCCGTGCTCATGCAGCCGTGGGAGTTCGTCATCATCATGGGGACCGCGGTCGGCACCTTCATCGTCGCCAATCCGTGGAAGACGGTGGTGGATACCGGGGTTGCCTGCATGCAGGCCATCACCGGCGCGGTGCCCGGCCAACGCTACTACCTTGATCTGCTCGGCGCGCTCCACGCCCTGATGCGAGAGCTCAGGGGCAAGGGCCGCAACGAAGTCGAGGCCCATATCGACGATCCCGCGTCCTCCGAGATATTCAAGGCGTTTCCGAGCGTGCTCGGAGACCCCTCGCTGCTCCAGTTCATCTGCGACTACGTCCGCCTCATCATCATGGGCAACGCGCGCACGCACGAGATCGAGGCGCTGATGGACGAGGAGATCCACACCATCGTGAAGAGCAAGCTGGCGCCCTATCATGCGCTGGTGACGGTGTCCGAGGCGCTGCCGGCGCTGGGCATCGTCGCCGCGGTGCTCGGCGTCATCAAGGCCATGGGCGCGCTCGACCAGTCGCCGAAGCTGCTCGGCGGCTTCATCGGCGCGGCCCTGGTCGGCACCTTCGCCGGCATCTTCCTGTCCTACGGCGTCCTTTCGCCCTTCGCGATCAAGATCAAGATGACGCGCGAGAAAAAGTGCCGGCCCTACATCATCGTCAAGCAGACGCTGCTGGCGTTCATGAACGGCGCCATGCCGCAGATCGCCGTCGAGCACGGCCGCAAGATGATCGCGAGCACCGAGCGGCCGTCGATCGACGTCGTCGAGAACGAGACCATCGCAGGTCCCAAGGCCGTCGTCACCGAGCCCGAACCCAAGGCTGCCCGCGCATGATGATGGAAGACGTCGAGGTCGATCAGCGCAAGCAGCTGCCGAACTATTTGCTGGACGCGGCCGGCATATCGATCGAACGCATGCCGATGCTCAATGTGATCTTCGATCGCATGGCGGCATCGTGTACCGACAGCCTGCAGCCGATGGCGGGAACGCCGTGCTATTTCTCGGTCAACGGCATCACCAACGATCCTCTCGGCGACATTATCAAGGACTATGAGGGCAACGCGGTCGCGGCGGTGCTCTATGCCGAGCAGTGGGACTCGCGCGTCATCATCATGCTGGACCGCGACTTCGTGTTTACGATGGTCGAGGCGATGTTCGGATCCGACGGCGCGGAACCGCCGCTCGATGTCGAACGCACGTTCTCGAACATCGAGATTCGCCTGGTCCAGGCGCTGTTCGAACGGTTCGCCAAGGCGCTGCAGAGCGCCTTTGCCGGCACGTCAAACGTCACCTTCCGCGTCGAGCGGGTCGAGACGGCGATGGCCTCGCTGGCGATCGGGCGCGCCAGCAACATGTCGATCTGCGCGAACATGATGGTGCAGGCACTCTACCGCGGCGGCCAGATGTTCCTGATCATTCCGCACTCCGCGCTCAATCCGCTGCGGCAGAAGCTCGCTCACGTCGTCGTCAGCGACGGCCGGGCGACCGATCCGCGCTGGCGCGAGCAGATGGAGAGCGAGGTTCACCGCACCGAGGTGACGCTGAGCGCGGTGCTCGACGAGAAGATGATTTCGCTCGAGGACGTCGTGAAATTCAAGGTGGGGCAGGTGCTCGAGCTGGAGGCGACGCCGCGCACGCTGGCGCGTCTCGAGAGCAACAACCAGGTGCTGTTCTGGTGCCAGATCGGCCAGCTCGATGGCTATTACGCCATGCAGGTGGCCGATCCCGTCGATCAGAAACGGGAGTTCGTCGATGATATCCTATCTCGTTGATGCCGTGCTGTTGATCGCGCTCGCCTTCACCAGCATGCGGGTGACCCGGATGCACCGCGAGCTGGCGCGGCTGCGCAGCTACCAGGGCGAATTCTCCACCATCGTCCACGAGACCGCGGGCGCCTTCGACACTGTCATCACCGCGGCGCATGATTCCACAGCCAATCTCGGACGGCTCGCCAACGTGCTGACCACCAAGATCGATCAGGCCCATGAGGCGATCGCAGCACTCGATGCGAGGAGCGGGCTCACGTCGGCCGCGACCGCAGGCGGCGCTGAGGTGAACAAGCACTGAAGCGAGAGCCGGCAGAACCAATACGAGCGGAACGCCAAGGCGCTCCGGGAGCGGAAATACCAAGAGGCGATACCAGATGGCGCAATCCTTCGACTATGAGTCTGCCACACGAGCACCGGCCGCCGACGAGGGCCATACCGAAGCGTCTCCGTTGGAGCGGCTGGCGGAGATCGCCGCGCGCACGGCGGAGGAGAGCGGCAAGTTCGCCAACGTCGATGCCATCCTGCGCATTCCGGTCACCATGCAGGTGGTGCTGGGATCGGCGACCATTCCGGTGGCAAACCTGATGAAGCTCGGGCGCGGCGCGGTGGTTCCGCTCGACCACCGGGTGGGCGAGCCCGTCGACGTCGTTGTCAACGGCCGCATCGTCGCCCGCGGCGAGGTGGTCGTCGTCGAAGAGGACAATTCCCGCTTCGGCGTCTCGCTCACGGAGATCGTCGGTCCCTTGGGGCAGGGTGACAGCTGACCATGGCGGCACAGGTCGGCATCGCTCCCGTAAAACAGCGAGGCGTTGCCACGCTGGGCGGTACGGAAAAGGTCGCGGCGCTCCTGCTGGCCATGGGCCGGCAGGCGGCCGCGAGCGTGCTTGCGCAATTCGAGCCGCAGGACATTCGCATCGTTACCAAGGCCGCGGCCGAGCTGCGGCCGATCACGGCGCAAGAACTCGAATCCATCGTCGAGGAGTTCGCCCAGCAATTCTCGATGGGCGCGAACATTCTCGGCACCCTCGGTGGCTTGGAGGCGGTGCTCGGCGACGTGCTTCCAGCCGACCAGGTGTCGGCGATCATGTCGGACCTGCTCGGCAATTCGAGCCGGTCGGTGTGGGACCGTGTCTCGTCGGTGTCCGAGAACTCGCTCGCGAGCTACCTGTCTAAGGAGCATCCGCAGACCGCGGCGCTGATCCTGTCCAAGGTCAAGCCGGCCTGCGCCGCCAAGGTCATGAGCCAGCTGCCCTCGAGCCTGCGCAACGAACTGATGCGGCGCGTACTGAGCCTCAAGCCGATCGCCGACGACGCCATGAGGGTGCTCGAGAAGACACTGCACGAGGATCTGACGCTGAACTTCGCCCGCAACCTCGGCGCCGACACCTACGCCCGCGTCGCCGACATCATCAACAAGATGGAGCGCGGACATATCGAGGACATGCTGAAGAGCCTGTCGGAGAAGCGGCCGAAGTCGGCCGAAGTGCTGAAGGAGCTGCTGTTCACCTTCGACGACGTCATCAACCTGGCGCCGAAGGCGCGCACCATGATCTTCGACCAGGTGCCGACCGATCGTATCGTCGTCGCGCTGAAGGGCACCGACAAGCATTTCCGCGAACTGATCCTGTCCGCGGTCGCCTCGCGCGTCCGCCGCGTCGTCGAGCACGAGCTCGCCATCGGCGAGCCGTCGAACCAGCGCGATGTGCTGGAGGCGCGCCGCGTCATCACCGACCTGGCGCTCGACCTCGCGGAGAAGGGCGAAATCGAGCTCAACCCCGACCAGGAGGATGAGCTGGTCTTCCGCTGACCGCTGAACGGGCATGGCAGAATCATCCGATCAGGAGAGCAAGACAGAAGAGCCGACCGAGAAGAAAGTCCGTGATGCGCTCGAACAGGGCAAGATCCCGGTCTCTCGGGAGGCCTCTATTTTCGCCTCGATGGCCGCGCTGATGGTCATTCAGGCGTTCCTGATCGGCCAGGGCGTGCAGCAATTGACGCCGACGTTGAAGAACCTCCTGGACGATCCCGAGGGCTTCCCGCTCTCGACCGGCGCGGACGCACAGAACCTGCTCACCGTGGTCGGTCTCGAGGCGCTGCGCTTCCTGGTGCCGCTGGTCGTCACCCTCGGCGCGTTCGGACTCGCCGCCTCGCTGCTGCAAAACGCACCGCGTCTGGTGCTGGAGCGCATCAAGCCCGACCTGTCGCGAATCTCACCGATCAGCGGCTGGAGCCGGCTGTTCGGAACGCAGGGACTGGTCGAGTTCGCCAAGTCGCTGTTCAAGCTGGCCGCCGTGACCTCCGTGGTTGCCTTCGTGCTGCGCGCGTCGGAGGCGAAGGCGTTCGAGGCGATGTACACCGATCCGGTTGCGCTGCCGGAGATGATCCTCAATATCGCGATGCGGATCGTCTCGGCAATCTGCATCGCGACCATCGTCCTGGTGGCGATCGATCTCGCCTGGGCGCGCTTCCACTGGCGGCGCCAACTACGCATGACCAAGCAGGAGATCAAGGACGAGCACAAGCAGGCGGAAGGCGACCCGCTGATCAAGGCGCGCCTGCGCTCGCTGGCGCGCGACCGCTCGCGGCAGCGGATGATTGCATCCGCATCGCGCGCGACGCTGGTGATCGCGAACCCGACGCACTTCGCGATCGCGTTGCGCTACAAGCGCGAGGAAAATCCGGCGCCGCTCGTGGTGGCCAAGGGCATGGACGTGATCGCGCTGAAGATCCGCGAGGTCGCCGAGCAGAACCGGATTCCCGTGATCGAGAACAAAGCGCTGGCGCGCGCACTCTACGAGGCGGTCCAGGTCGATCAGGTGATTCCGGCGGAATTCTTCCGCCCCGTGGCCGAGATCATCTACTTCCTCCAGTCGAAGCAGGCGTCGCGCACCGAGAAGGTCCAGTAGAATTGCGAGGACGACGTCCGGCCCAACAGCTTGACGAAAGCTTAACGCCCTAGGCTTCTCCCGAATGGACCAGAACGGGGCTGTCGTGGGACCGCTTTATCTCTTCGAACTCGCATCGTCGCAGGCGCGGTACCTCGAACTCCGCCAGTCGACCATCGCCACCAACGTCGCCAACGCCAACACGCCCGGTTTCAAGGCGCGCGACGTCGAGCCCTTCAACAAGGTGCTCGACGGCATGCCGGTGAGGCTTGCCATGACGTCGCCGTCGCACATGCAGCTGGCCGCGGCCGAGACCGACACGCGGGCGACCGCGAAGAAGGACAGCTGGGAAGTGGTTCACTCCGGCAATTCGGTCAGCCTCGAGCAGGAAATGATCAAGGGCAGCGACGTCAGTCGCGATTACTCGATGAACTCGGCAGTCGTGCGGTCGTTTCACCGCATGCTGCTGTCGAGCGCGAAGAGCTGAGGTGAATTGAGATGCTGGACTCACTGCAAGCGTCATTGACGGTCGCGAGCTCCGGGCTCGAAGCGCAGTCGACGCGTATGCGCATCGTTTCTGAGAATCTCGCGAACGCGACCTCGACG
Organism: Bradyrhizobium shewense; assembly: GCF_900094605.1. Classification (GTDB taxonomy): domain Bacteria; phylum Pseudomonadota; class Alphaproteobacteria; order Rhizobiales; family Xanthobacteraceae; genus Bradyrhizobium; species Bradyrhizobium shewense. Next base: position 168,533 of record NZ_FMAI01000011.1, read on the forward strand.
GGGCGTGCCGCCGGCGCCGATCCGTATCAGCGCAAGACCATCACCTTCGATGCCGCCATGGACCGCGCCTCGGGCGCGCAGCTGGCGAAGGTCAAGGAGATCGGGGTCGACACCACGCCGTACCGCGTGGAGTACGACCCGGGACATCCCGCTGCCGACAAGGCCGGCTACGTCAAGCTGCCGAACGTCAACATGATGATCGAGATGGCCGACATGCGGGAAGTCAACCGGTCCTATGAAGCCAATCTCCAGGTCGTGAAACAGGTGAGGTCGATGCTCGGCATGACCATCGACCTCTTGAGGAGCTGACAATGCTTGAGGCAATTTCATCCACTGCGATTTCCGCTGGGCAAGCGGCGAGCCGTGCGACCGAGGCGCAGGCCATCTCGCCGGCGGCGCCGACCGCCATTCAGTCCACCGACGATGTCGGGTTCGAATCGGTGATGAAGCAGGTGACGACCGACGCGATCGGGACGCTCAAGGCAGGCGAAGCGGCGTCGATCTCGGCGATGCAGGGCAAGGAATCTACCCGGAAAGTCGTGGAGGCGCTGATGTCGGCCGAGCAGGCCCTGCAGACGGCGGTCGCGGTTCGCGACAAGGTCGTGCAGGCCTATCAAGAAGTCGTCCGGATGTCGATTTGATCTGAAGGAATGAAGCTGTGAAATCGCTCGCCATTGCGGCCACGGGCATGAACGCCCAGCAGACCAACATCGAAGTCATCGCGAACAACATCGCCAACATCAACTCGACGTCGTACAAGCGCGCCCGCGCGGAGTTCACCGATCTGTTCTACCAGATGGACCGCATGCAGGGCGTCGCGAACGTCAACGGTTCGTCGCCGATCCCGGAAGGCGCCAATCTCGGTCTCGGCGTCAAGTCGGCGGCGATCCGCAAGCTGCACATCCAGGGCGCGCTGACGCAGACCGGCAACCCCTACGATATGGCGATCAACGGTCGCGGCTGGTTCCAGGTGCTCGGTCCGAACAACGAGGTGCAATACACCCGCGCGGGCTCGTTCAACACCAATGCCAACGGCCAACTGGTCACCATCGACGGCTATCTGCTGGATCCCGCGATCACAATACCGCAGGGCACGGTCGAGGTCACGGTCAACCAGACCGGCCAGGTCTTCGCCAAGCTGGATACCGAGGTGAACCCGCGCCAGATCGGCCAGCTCAACCTCGCCAACTTCGCCAACGAGGCGGGCCTCGAGCCGCTGGGCAGCAATCTCTACAAGGAGACCACGGCGTCGGGCACGCCGGTCGTTGGCCTGCCGGGCGATTCCGGATACGGCAAGATCAACCAGAAATGGCTCGAAGCCTCCAACGTCGACCCGGTCAAGGAGATCACCGAGTTGATCTCGGCGCAGCGCGCCTACGAAATGAACGCCAAGGTCATCCAGGCCTCGGACGAAATGGCCCAGACAGTATCGAAGGGCATGCGCTAGTTCCGGTGTCTCGATGTTGAACAGGGTGGGCCTGATCGTGCGCGGGTTGGCCGCCGTGCTGCTGGTTCTGGCTTCGGCGCGGCTCGCCGAGGCCGAAGAGAAGCGGCTTCCCGTGCCGGCGGTTTCGATCCGTGCCGGCGAGCTGATCCGGGACGACATGATCACCGAGCGCGCCTTCGCGCCGAGCTTGCTCGGCGTCGCCATGTTCATCGAAGGGCGCCAGGTCCTGGTCGGCCGCATGGCGCGGCGCGCGCTGCTGCCGGGCCAGCCCATCCCAACCAACTCGGTGGAAGACCCCTGGACCGTCGCCCGCGGCGCCATGGTCAAGGTCGTGGTGGAAGACAGCGGCCTGTCCATCGTCACTTACGGCTCGGCGATGCAGTCGGGTGCGTCCGGCGCGCTCATCCCGGTGCGCAACACGGATACCGGGGTGATCATCAGGGGCGTGGTCCAGCCCGACGGCACCGTGAAGGTCGTGGACGGGTCATGACCAGAATCCTGCTTGCGCTCGTCCTGCTGCTTTCGGCCGCCAGCGCCCATGCCGCCGTCCGCATCAAAGACATCGCGGACATCAAGGGTCTGCGCGAAAACCAGATCGTCGGCTACGGCCTCGTCATCGGCCTGAACGGCACCGGCGACACGCTTCGCAACGCTCCGTTCACGGAGCAGTCCCTGCAATCGATGCTCGAGAACATGGGCATCAACGTCAGGAACGAGACCACGAGCACCAACAATCCGACGCGTCCGACGACGCTGCGCACGCGCAACGTCGCGGCCGTGATGGTGACTGCTGACCTGACGCCCTCGATCGGGCCTGGCGAGCGCATGGACGTGACCGTGTCGTCACTCGGCGATGCGACGTCGCTTCTTGGCGGTACGCTGGTCATGACATCGATGCGCGCAGCGGATGGCGCCGTCTACGCGGTGGCGCAGGGCGCGATCACGGTGGCCGGTTACAGCGTCGGAGGCCAGGCGCAGAACGTCAGTCAGGGCACGCCGACGGCCGGGCGCATCCCGAACGGTGCGCTGGTCGAGCGCGAGGTGCAGGGAAGTCTCCACGAGATGGAGTTCCTGGTGCTGCAGCTGAAGAACCCCGACTTCGTCACCGCAACGCGCATCCTGGACGCCATCAACCGCTACGCCGGTGGACGCTACCGCGCGCAGATCGCCTTCGAGCGCGACTACCGTACCATCGTGCTGTCGAAGCCGCGCCACATCGGCCCTGTCCGCTTCCTTGCCGAGATCGGCGAACTGACGGTCGAACCTGATACGCCGGCACGGGTGGTGATCAACGAGCGCACCGGCACGGTCGTGATCGGGCGCGACGTGCGGATATCGACCGTGGCCGTGACGCACGGCAATCTGACGGTGCGTGTCACGGAGATGCCCGTGGTGTCGCAGCCGGCGCCGTTTTCGCGAGGGCAGACCGTGGTGGTCCCGCAGACCGTGGTCGAGGCCAACGAGGCCGGATCCCAGGTGGCGATCCTCAGCGGGGTCGATCTGCAGCGCCTGGTGCGCGGGTTGAACCAGATCGGCCTGAAACCGTCGGGCATCATCGCGATCCTGCAGGCAATCAAGACGGCTGGTGCGCTCCAGGCCGATGTCATCGTGCAATGATGCGCAAGCGTCGTGCAAGCTTGGTCGCTCAATGCTCGTGTCTCGAGCGAGAATCGCACGCGGCCCGATGCTGAAGCTGGATCACAAAGCCAAACTCCTCCTGCTGGTCGCGGCCTCGGCGCTCGCGAGCGCGTCGCCCGTGCTGGCCCTGGATGAGGCCAAGCAATCGAAGCCGCTCAACCTGCTCTCCTTCGCGCGCGCCCGCGCCTCCGGCCCGCAGAAGCCGCAGCCGGTCACGGCGATGCCTGGCGACAATGCGTCGATCCGGGCGACGGCTTGGGCGGCCGAAGACCAGGGACCTGCGACCACTGGCGCGGTGCCCGCTTCCGGGACGCCGGCGGCAGCACCTCCGCCAGCATCTCCACCGGCGCGTTCGGCCAAGCCCGGCAGCGTCACGGCACCGCCGAAACCTGCGCCGCCACAGGCCGCGGCATCCGCGGACAACGAAGTCGCCCTGTTCTGCAGCAACGTCGCCGATCCTGCCGTCGATGCAAGGCTGGCCTGGCAGCTCAAGGAGCTGGAAAAGGCCGAGAGCCTGCTGCGCGAGCGGATCGCCGAGGTCGAGGCCAAGCGCGTCGAATACGAAAAGTGGATGGCGTTGCGCGATGACTTCCTGAAGAAGGCCGAAGCCAGCGTCGTCGAGATCTATTCGCGCATGAAGCCCGAAGCCGCGGCGACCCAGATTGCCGGCATGGCGGACGAGACCGCCGCCGCCGTGCTCGCCAAGCTCAGCCCGAGGAATTCGAGCGCGATCTTCAACGAGATGGATACGGCACGCGCGGCGCACCTCGCCGACCTGCTTGGCGGAATGCGTCGCGTGGATGACGGAAAGACCAATAGATGAAAAAGCCGATCCTCATCCTCTCGCTCGTGCTGGCATCCGTGCCCTTGGCCGGATGCTTCCATGATCCGTCCGAGGTCCTGACCGGCCCGCAAATGTCGCCGGTCGGCAGCGGCCTGAGGACCCAGGCCGATCCGATCCCGGTGACGCCGCGCATGCGCACGCCTGTCAGCTATCGCTCGACCTGGGACGACGGCACCGACCTCTACCGCGATCCCCGCGCCCGGCGCACCGGCGACGTCGTGACCGTGATCATCTCGATGCAGGACAAGGCCAAGCTCGACAACAAGACCGGCCGCTCGCGCGATTCGCAGGTCAAGTTCGGGCTCGACTGGCTGATGGACGTCGCAGGGTGGAGCGACAAGGGATCGACCAACGCCAACCTCAGCACCAATACCCAGATCAAGGGCAACGGGCAGATCGATCGTACCGAGGATATCAAGCTCTCGATCGCGGCCATCGTCACCGACGTGTTGCCGAACGGCAATATGATGATCAGCGGCTCGCAGGAGTTTCGCGTCAACACGGAGATGCGCGTGCTCAACGTCGGCGGCATCGTGCGTCCGCGCGATATCTCGCGCACCAACACGATCTCCTACGAGAAGATCGCCGAGGCCCGCGTCTCCTATGGCGGTCGCGGAAATCTGTCCGACGTGCAGCAGCCTGGATGGGGACATCGGATCTATGACGCCGTGGCACCATTCTGAAGTTCGCGCCGGTCTGGCCGCATCGCGAGGGCAGGGGACGTGATGCGCCTGATTGGGGCCATCGTAGCGCTGACCCTTGTCGCGATCGGTGCGGGCGCGCTGGCCGGGCTGCATCTGTTCGCGGCCGCCGAGCGCGTCGCCGACGCGAAGAAGACCGCCACACCGCCGCCGCTTGCCTCGAGCTACGCCGGCAGCGCGCGGCTCAGGAAGCTGTCCCCGATCGTGACCAATCTCTCCGCGCCGGCCAACAACTGGGCCCGCATCGAAGCCTCCATGGTGACCGAGAGCATGAGCGACGAAGACGCCGGCATCCTGGCCGCCCACATCAGCGAGGACATCGTCACCTATCTGCGGTCGGCGACCGTGACCCAATTCGAGGGATCGCGCGGGCTTCAGCATCTGCGCGACGACCTGACCGACCGCGCCAATATCCGCTCGTCGGGCAAGGTGCGCGAATTGATCATTGAGACCCTGGTGATTCAGTGAGAGTGAAAATCCTGCCGCTCGCGTTGGTTCTGGTCGTGCTGCCCGAAGTGGCGCTCGCTCAGATTCCGGACCTCAACTCGCTGCTGCCGCCCGGAAACGGCTCGACCAGCGGCCGGATCATCCAGCTGATGGCGCTGATCACGGTGCTGTCGGTGGCGCCGGGACTGCTCATCATGGTGACGAGTTTCACGCGATTTGCGGTGGCGCTGTCGTTCCTGCGCGCCGGTCTTGGCCTGCAGACCACGCCGGCCAATCTGGTGCTGATCAGCCTCGCGCTGTTCATGACCTTCTACGTGATGGCGCCGACCTTCGACCGCGCCTGGGAGACCGGCGTCCAGCCGCTGATGAAGAACGAGATCTCGGAAGAGCAGGCCTATCTGAAGATCACGGATCCGTTCCGCGAGTTCATGCTGGCTCATGTCCGCGACAAGGATCTGCAGACCTTCGAGTCGCTCGCCGCGGAGAGCTTTCGCAAGAAGTTCGACGACAAGCGCGTCGATTTGCGCGTCATCATCCCGGCCTTCATGATCTCCGAGCTGAGGCGTTCGTTCGAGATCGGATTTCTCATCATCCTGCCGTTCCTTGTCATCGACATGATCGTGGCGACGCTGACGATGTCGATGGGCATGATGATGATGCCGCCGACGATCCTGGCGCTGCCGTTCAAGATGCTGTTCTTCGTGCTGATCGACGGCTGGAATCTGCTCGCCTCCGGACTTGTGCGGTCGTTCTCGTAACGGCGGCGATCGTCGGCCCGGCTCGTTATGGTTAGCGGAAAGTAATATTAACCATATGATATTGCTGAGGAATTCAAGCCGATCTTAATCCGCCGGCAAGATTCGACGTGTTAGCAAGGCGTCACGGCGGGTTGGACCTCACCCATATCGGTCCAAAGGCATGATGCCGCCCCTCCGTACCGGTGCAAGTCCGGTATGTCCCCTGATGAAAATGTAACGCGTACATAAAGGGACATTCGCAATGTCAAGCCTGCTCACGAACTCGTCCGCCATGACCGCGCTCCAGACCCTGCGGTCTGTCAGCTCGCAACTCTCCACCACGCAGAGCCGGATCTCCACCGGCCAGCGCGTGGCTACCGCCGCGGACAACGCCGCCTACTGGTCGATCGCGACCTCGATGCGCGCCGACAACGCCGCGCTCTCCGCCGTCTCCGACTCGCTCGGTCTGTCGGCCGCGACCGTCGACACCGAGTACACCGCTCTGAACAAGGTCCTCGGCGACAGCAACTCCGGCCTGACCAAGCTCCAGTCGCTGCTGGTCGAAGCCAAGACCGCCGGTATCGATCGCAGCAAGATCCAGTCGGAAATCACCCAGATTCAGCAGGACATGAAGAACGTCGCCAGCGCGGCGACCTTCAACGGCGTCAACTGGCTGAGCACGAACGCCTCCACGCCGACGACCGTCAATCTCGTGTCGTCGTTCTCGCGTGTCGGCTCCACGCCGACCACCAGCTCGATCACGGTGACCGTCGCCAACTACTCGCTCTACACTTCGAGCACGAGTGGTATCCTCGACACGGTGAGCGGCAGCGCGTCGGTCGACAGCCTCAACATCGGTGCACTGACCGACTCGTCTGTTGACCAGACCATTCTCGATGGTTACATCGCGAAGGTCACCGCAGCGATCGGCACGGTGTCTTCGGGCGCCGCCAACCTCGGCGCCATCAAGAACCGTATCTCGAACAACTCGGAGTTCGTGAAGTCGCTGATGGACTCGGTGGATCGCGGTATCGGCCAGCTCGTCGACGCCGACATGAACCAGGAGTCCACCCGCCTGGCGGCCCTCCAGGTCCAGCAGCAGCTCGGTGTTCAGGCGCTCTCGATCGCCAACAACAACAGCCAGAGCATCCTGTCGCTGTTCCGCTAAGCCTTTAGACGATCTCGGGAGGGCCGCGCTTCTCGCGAAGCGCGGCCCTTTCGTTTGCCCGACGCGCGCACCGTGATTTCGGCTGCCCTGTTGCAGCGGGGGCACGGTGCCACAAGCCCCGCACAAGCTTCGCTGGCTAGTCTCGCCGCTACGACGGATTGGGTTTACGCGCATTTCCGCAGCCCAAAGGCATGATGCCGCCCTGTCGTACCGGTGCAAGCCCGGTATGTCCCCATCCAATCTGTTTTCAAAAGGACATCAAAGATGGCTTCCAGCCTGCTTACCAACTCCGCTGCAATGACTGCGCTCCAGACCCTCCGGAATGTCAGCGCCAGCCTGCAGACGACCGAAAACCGGATCTCCACCGGCCAGCGCGTCTCGACCGCTTCGGACAACTCGGCCTATTGGTCGATCGCGACCTCGATGCGCGCCGACAACGCCGCGCTCTCCGCCGTCTCCGACTCGCTCGGTCTGTCGGCTGCGACCGTCGACACCGAATACACCGCTCTGAACAAGGTCATCGGCGACCAGAACTCCGGCCTGACCAAGCTCCAGGCGCTGCTGGTCGAAGCCAAGACCGCCGGTATCGACCGCAAGAAGATCCAGTCGGAAATCACCCAGATCCAGCAGGACATGAAGAACGTGGCCAATGCGGCGACGTTCAACGGCGTTAACTGGCTGAGCACCAACGCCTCCACCCCGGCGACGGTCAACCTGGTGTCGTCGTTCTCGCGCGTCGGCGCCACGCCGACGATCAACACCATCACGGTGACGGTCGCCAACTACTCGCTCTACACCTCGAGCACGAGTGGTATCCTCGATACCGTGAGCGGCAGCGCGTCGGTCGACAGCCTCAACATCGGTGCGCTGACCGACTCGACGGCCGACCAGACCACGATCGATACCTACATCGCGCAGGTCACCGCCGCGATCAACACGGTCAGCCAGTCCGCCGCCAACCTCGGCGCCATCAAGAACCGCATCTCGAACAACACTGAGTTCGTGAAGTCGCTGATGGACTCGGTGGATCGTGGTATCGGCCAGCTCGTCGACGCCGACATGAACGCGGAATCGACCCGGCTCCAGGCGCTGCAGACCCAGCAGCAGCTCGGCGTTCAGGCGCTCTCGATCGCCAACCAGAACAGCCAGAGCATCCTGTCGCTGTTCCGCGGCTAAGCGGCGCTTTCGAAAACGACCGTGCTCCCTTAAGGGAGCACGGTCCCCGCCGTGACCGGCGGACGCGGCACAAGTCGTCCGCAATCGATCTCCCGACGTTGAATTTCATGCGACGCGCAGCGGCCGATCGTGCGGCCAGGCGTCCCGGCGTGCGTTGCCGCCGACCTGATTGCGTCGCCAGGGCTTCTCGTAAAATAGGCCTTCTTGTAAAATTGCAACGCCTCGCCTGCGAACTGACACATTCGTGTCCTCGCGCAACCTTCAGACAAGGTTGGCAGCGGAGTGTCCCGTACGTTCGCATTGGTACGAGGTCATATGCTCAGTCGTGCGCAGGTACAGCAACTGCTCAACAATCTGCTGGAGCTTGGGCCGCGACGCCTGATGGCCCTGGGCCTGATCGGTTTTGCCGTTCTCGTGACCGTCGTCGGCGGCGCATACTATCTGAGCCGACCTGAATTCGAGACGCTCTATACCGGCCTCACCCGCGAAGACGTGACGCGCATGGGCGCCGCGCTGCGCGAGCAGAACATCACCTTCGACGTCAATACGGCCGGCGACGCGCTCTCGGTGCGCCCGAGCCAGACTATGCAGGCGCGGATGCTGCTGGCCGAGAAGGGGCTGCCGACCAGCGCCAATTCCGGCTACGAGCTGTTCGACAAGATCGGCTCGCTCGGCCTGACCTCGTTCATGCAGGAGGTCACCAAGCTCCGGGCGCTGGAAGGCGAGATCGCGCGCACGGTGCAGTTGATGAAGGGCGTCAAGGCGGCGCGGGTGCATATCGTGCTGCCGGTGCGCGGCTCGTTCCGCGCGACGCAACAGCCGCCTTCGGCATCGGTCGTGCTGCGCACCGACGGCGCGATCGAGGCCCGCACGGCGCAGTCGATCCGCCATCTCGTCGCCGCCGCCATTCCAGGCATGAACCGGGACAAAGTGACGGTGCTGGATGCCGACGGCTCGATGCTGCTCGCCGAAGAGGACGAGGCGACCGCTGCCCCGACCAAGATGGCGAGCCTGCAGAAGACGGTCGGCGGCATGGTGCAGGAGAACATCCGCAAGGCGCTGACGCCCTATCTGGGCCTCGACAATTTCGAAGTCAGCGTCGCACCACAGCTCTCCACCGACAAGCGGCAGATCAACGAGACCGTCTACGATCCGGAAAGCCGGGCCGAGCGTTCGGTGCGGAACGTGCGCGAGAAGGAATCCTCGCAGAACGCCGACCGTTCGACGCCGACCACGGTGCAGCAGAACCTTCCCGATCAACAGGTCAACGCCGGCGGCGGCAAGAACTCCAGCGAGGACAAGACCCGCCGCGAGGACGTCACCAACTTCGAGGTCTCGTCCAAGACCACGACGACGGTGAGCGACGGCTATTCGGTGAAGAAGCTCTTCATCGCCGTCCTGGTCAATCGGGCGCGGCTGGTCGCCGATCTCGGCGACAAGAGCAACCAGGCCATCGTCGACAGCAAGCTCGCCGAGATCAGCCAGCTCGCGGCGACGGCCGGCGGACTGGACAAGCAGCGCGGCGACCAGATCCAGGTGACGGCCGTCGACTTCATCGAGGGCTCGCGCGAGATGGCGCCGGTGCCACCGATCAGCTTCGTCGAGATGATCAACAAGCAGCTCGGCAGCGTCATCAACGCGGTGACGATCCTGGCCGTTGCGTCGATGCTGGTCTGGTTTGGCTTGCGGCCGGCGGTCAACGGTATTCTGACCCATCGCGCGGAGCAGGAGCAGGTGGAGGCCGCCGAGGCGGCTGAGATCGAGGCTGCTGCGGCCCTTGCATTGGCCGAGAGTCAGGACCCCGAGCTCAATCTCGTCGAAGATCTCGAAGGCAAGATGCAGCGAACGCCGCAGAAGCGACTGGAGCAGATCGTCCGGCTCGACCAGGCGCAAGCCGCAGCGATCCTTAAAGACTGGATGCGACGCGAGGAGGCGGCATGAACGCGGCAATCGGAAAATTCCTGACGCAGTTCGACGCGAACGGCCGGGTCAAATCGCCGCCGCCTCCGCCGCCCAGGATCCAGGACGTGCTGACGAGGCCGAAGGAGGTCATGCGCGAGCCTCCGCCGCAGCCCCAGGCCCATTCGCAGCCGCTGCCGCAGTCGCCGTCTCCAGCGCTGAAGGCGGAAGCCCCGCCAGCCAATCTCCTGGACGACGCCTACCGCCGCGGCCATGCGGCCGGCGTCGCGGAAGGCGAGGCCAGGCTTGCCGAGGAGCGCGTCCGCAGCGCGATCCGTCTCGGCGAAGAGCGCGCCAAATGGAACGACCAGCAGGCAGTCGCGATCGTCAGCGGCTTCGAGACGGCTTGCCGCGAGATCGAGACCAACATCGCAAGCTCCGTGGCGCGGATATTACTGCCGTTCCTCACCGAGGCGGTCCGCGACAAGGCGATCGGATCGCTGGTCGAGCAGATCGCGGCGCTGACCGGCAACTCGCCGGTGCCGGCGTTCAAGGTCACCGGCCCGAGCGAGCTGCTCGACCTCGTGAAGACGCAGCTCGAGACGTCCAGGCGCACCGGCATCGAGTACGAGGCCGCCGACACCTTGGAGGTTCGCGTCGTGGCCGACCAGACCGTGATCGAGACGCAGATCACGGCTTGGAGCGAACGCCTGAAGGAAGCACGCCGGTAACCCGCCATGGAAGAGGTCAAGCATGAACTCGTGATCGTCCGCCGGCGCAGCGCTTTCGCTGAGGAGGCGCATCACGGCGGCGTATGGAAGATCGCCTATGCGGACTTCATGACCGCGATGATGGCGTTCTTCCTGGTCATGTGGCTGCTCAACGCGCTCAACCAGGATCAGAAGCAGGTCGTCGCGAGCTATTTCAATCCGATCCAGCTCGCGGAAAATGCCCCCGCGCCGAAGGGCCTGAAGAATCTCTCAAAGAAGGAGCCGACCTCGTTCGAAGGTCAGGATGGCAAGCGTCAGCCGGCCGGCTCGAACGAGGAACGTCGCGGCGACTCGCCGACGGCCGAGAAGCCGGCCTCCTATGAAGAGAAAGTCCTGTTCCGTGATCCCTATGCGACGCTCTCCGAGATCGCGAACAGCGCCAACCAGTCCACGGGACAGCGGCGCGCCGGCGCGCTGACGTCCGCCGAAGAGGATGGCCTAAAGGGCGGTGACGCCTACCGCGATCCCTTCGACCCCGGCTATTGGAAGCTGGCGCCGCAAGCATCCAAGGACGCCGATCGTTTGATCGAGAGCGAGCCCAAGCCGAATGCCTCCGCGCGCGACGGCGCCTCAGGCACAAATCAGGGCGAGCCGCAGGCCCGTCGTGCCAAGGCGGACGATGCCGGCGGAAGCCTGGCGCCGAACGCGGATGCGTCGTCCGCAAACCTGTCGCCGTTGCTGCCGCCGGGGCCCGCGCCGGCGCAAGCCCCGCGCGAGGGCAGCGCTCAGGCGAGCCTTCAAGCCAACGCCGCCGCGCAGGCACGTCCCAACGATACGACGAAGGAGTCCGAGCCGCGCGATGCGGCGCAAACCCAGCAGCCGACCGTCAAGCAGCTTCAGGCCGCGATCGCGGACGCGCTCTCGGACATCAAGGCGGGCGCCGGGCCGGCGGCCGAGGTGCGTCAGGTCGAGGAGGGCCTCCTGATCAGCCTGACCGACGATGCGAGCTTCGGCATGTTCGCGGTCGGCTCGGCCGAGCCGCGGCCCGAGCTGATCCGCGTGATCGACAAGATCGGGCCGTTGCTGACGAAACGCCAGGGCATGATCATCGTCCGCGGCCATACCGACAATCGACCGTATCGTTCTGAGACTTACGACAATTGGCGGCTGTCGACCGCCCGCGCCCAGATGACCTATTACATGCTGGTTCGCTCCGGCGTCGACGCAATGCGGATCGAGCATGTCGAAGGCTATGCCGACCGACGGCCGAAGCTTCCGAACGATCCGGCGGCCGCGCAGAACCGCCGGATCGAGATCCTGATTCGTGAGAAGCGCCCTTGATGAGGCCGCTCCTCTGCGCCGCCTTGCTGCTCCTGCCGTTCACGGCAGCGAACGCGCTCGCACAACCCGCGCGCCAGTCGGGCGAGCCCTATGAGCTCGTCCGCGCGTTGCAAGCCGTGCAGGACGGCATCGCCAACGGTGACACGGCCGCGCATGGCAGCCACATCGCGCTGATCCGGCAGATCGGAGAGAAGTTTCTCGCCGCCGATCCGGGCGTGTGGAGCAATGCGCAAAACAGCCAGGCTGCGGTCATCTACCTGCTCAGCGGCGGCGCGCCGCAAATCGTCCGCAAGCTGCCGCGCGACAAGATGAACGTCGACGAGCGGCTGTTCAACGGCGCGCTCGCCTATGTCGAGGGCCGTCAGGAGGAAGCGCGGGAGCTGCTCAAGGACGTCGGGCCGCGGACGCTGTCCTCCGGCCTCGGCGGACAGGTCGCGCTGGTCCAGGGTGCGTTGTTCGCACGTTCCGAGGCATCGCTCGCGATCGAGCGTCTGGACGACGCGCGCCTGCTCCTGCCTGGCACGCTGGTGGAGGAGGCGGCGTTGCGGCGCGAGATCCTGCTGGTGGGGCAGGCGGAGGATTTCGACAAGTTCGAGTTCCTGGCGCTGGCCTATATCCGCCATTACCGTAACTCGATCTATGCCGGCGATTTCTGGCAGCGCTTTTCCTCGGGCCTGACGCAATCGAGTCTGGCGCTCGATGATCGCCGCTTCGCGCGGATCGCAGCGCTGCTCGAGCAGATTGATCGCGCGAGCCGCCTCAAGCTCTATCTCGTGATCGCGCGCGCGGCGATGGTGCGCGGGCAGCTGGCCGTGACGCGGCTTGCCGGCGAACGGGCGCTGACGCTCAGCGCCGACGCCTCGGCGGATCGCGAGCGGGCGCATTTCTTCCGCGGCGCCGCGCGGGCGCTCGCCAACGAGTATGACGGCGGTCTTGCCGAGCTGAAGGCAGTCGACCGGTCGAAGCTGCCCGAGCGGGACGTCCCCCTTTTGAATGCCACGGTGCAGCTCGCGCTCGATATTCGCAAGCCGCTTCCGGGCGGATCCGCCACTGCTGCCGACAAGCCTCCGGCAACGCCGGCGCGTCTCGATCTGGCGTCATCAACCGTGACGCTCGCGCGCGCGCAGAAGCAGCTCGGCGAACTCGAACTCCTTACCAGGGACCGCCGCCCATGACCAAGCTCAGTGGAACCTCCGGACAGCTTTTCTCGGGTCTCGCCGAGAGCCTCAACATCCGCGGCACGTCGCGTTCGGCAAAGAGCGCCGGGGGCAAACCGCAGGCTGGCTCGTCGTTCAACGATCTGCTCCACACCGTCTCGAACCTCGCCAAGCAGGCACTCAACGATGAGGGCAGCGATACGACCGCGAAGGCCGGAGCGCTGCGCACGCGTCTGGCCCACCCAGCGGGCAAGGACAAGTCGAAGGATGAGACGGACGAGCGCACCGAGGCGACCGACGTGCTCAAGGCTGGCGATCAGACAACCGACAAATCGTCGGAGACGCAAAGTCCAGTCGGGCATGATCCGAAGCCGGACGTTTCGAACCGCCCGAACGCTCCCGCGATCGTGGCACAGGATCTCGTTGCCGCATCGGCCGCGAAGCCGCAAATGCCGTCGCAGTCGGGCGACAGGAAAGACGTGCCCGCGCGCGACGAGCGCTCATCCGGGACGAAGCGCGAAGTTGCGGCCACAGGCATGGCGAAGGCAACGACGGCGGATTCCGCGCCGTCTGCTGCCGTTCCGACCGGCGCGCGTGCACAAGGCGATGCATCGCAAGCCGCGGCCGCACAGCCAGGCAGCGAGGCTTCCGCCAAAGCCATGCCCGCGACATCAGGCTTCGAGGCGGTCACGGCCAATGTCGAACACGCCGCCAAGGTCTCGACGCGCGACGCGTTGCCCGAGACGACCAAGGTCACCGTGGTCCAGCAGGAGACCCATCTGCCCCCGGCGCAGTTCAACGCCCCGCAACAAGTCGCCAATGCGGTCGTCGCCGAACTGAAGGACTCCGCAACCCCGGCGGCGTCCGCAGCGCCCGATCCCGCAGCATCCCAGACCAATGCGCCGGATCAGCCGCTCAAGATCCTGACCATCAATCTTGAGCCGCCCGCGCTCGGCAACGTCACCGTGCGCCTTCGTCTCGTCGGCACCGAAGTGTCCGTCCACCTTGCGGCCGCGCGCAAGGACACGAGCCAGATGCTGGATCAGCAGCGCGACCAGATCCGCGATCTCATGCAGACGGCGGGTTATGTCGCCGACGTCGCGCCCGTGCAGCACGGCTCGCTGGATGGATTCCAGAGCGGCTCCGGCCAGTCGCAGCCGCAGCTCTCGGGCCAGCAACAGCCCTCGTCGCAGTCGCAAGGTGCGTTCGGTGGCGCAGGCACGTCGTCGGGGCAATCCGATGGCGGCGCGAAGCAGGCCCGCCAGGAGCGCCAGCCCAGCCAGGAGACGCGTCATGACCAGGACGTGGCGCCGCATCTTCGTCGCGGCCCTGTTTATCTGTAATGCGGGCGCCGCGGACGCGGCCGCCGACGCCGCGCGCCCCTGCGAGCGCGAGATGGCGCGCGCGGCCCAGCAGCATGGGATTCCGCTCGGCATTCTCTATGCAGTCGGTCTCACCGAGACCGGGCGTCGCGGCGCGCTGCATCCTTACGCCCTCGGCGCCGACGGCCAGACCGTGTTCGCCAGGGACATGGACGATGCGATCGCAAATTTCGAGGCCATGCGCGGCAAGGGCATCAAGCTGATCGATCTCGGCTGCATGCAGATCAATCATTACTATCACGGCGACAAGTTCGTCTCGGTGCGCGCGATGTTCGATCCCGCGAAGAACGTCGAATATGCCGCGCGCTTCCTGAAAGAGCTGAAGCAGCGCGAGGGCAGCTGGACCATGGCGGTGGCTCGCTACAATGCCGGCCCCAACAATCAGCCGGCGCAGAAGCGCTATGTCTGTCACATCGTGGCTCACCTCGTGTCGAGCGGCTTCGGCGCCTGGACCGACAAGGCGCGCTCGTTCTGTCAGCCGAAAACGACATGACGACGTGAAGTTGTGCATGGTTCCGAACCATCAGCCCCGCGCAAGCAAGATCCCCCATTGTAACTGCAACCTACCAAAGGAGCCCACTTCATGAGCCTGTATGGTGTTATGCGCACCGGCGTTTCCGGTATGAGCGCGCAGTCCAACAAGCTGTCGACGGTTTCGGACAACATCGCGAACGTCAACACCACCGGTTACAAGCGGGCTTCGACCGAATTCTCCTCGCTGATCCTGAAGAGCGGCTCTGGCAATTACGACTCCGGCGCTGTCGAGACGACCGTCCGTTACGCCATCAGCGACGCCGGGCATACGCAGTTCACGACGTCGTCCACGGACCTTGCCGTGCAAGGCAACGGCTTCTTCGTGGTCTCGAACGCCACCAACACGCAGCAATATCTGACGCGCGCCGGCTCCTTCGTGCCGGACGCTCAGGGCAACCTCGTCAACGCGGCCGGCTACTACCTTCTGGGCCAGCCCGGTAAAGTGACCAATTTCTCGCAGAACAGCCTGGCTGGAATGCAGATCGTGAACATCGCCCAGGTCTCGCAGGTGCCGGTGCCGTCGACTGCGGGGACCTTAACGACCGGCAATCTCGATCCGAAGGCGGCTGTCATTGCCGGTCCGCCAGGTCCGGCGTCATATTCGTCGAAGAGCTCGATCGTCGCCTACAACAATATCGGTCAGGCCGTTACGCTCGACGTCTATATGTCCCACACCGCGACGGCGGCCGGCTCGGATACCTGGCAGGTTCAGGTCTACAACTCCGCGACGGGCACCTCGCTCGCCGCCGCCACCACTTTCACCTTCGACACCACCGCGACCGGAAAGGGCGCGCTGGCCGCGGCGAGCCCGACGGGCCTTACGTTCACGGTCCCGGGCGGCGCGGCGATGACCATGGACCTGTCGAACATGACGCAGGTTGGAGCCGACTTCAGCTTCAAGGCCACCGTCAACGGCAGCGTGCCCGCGGCGATCGACAAGGTCGATGTCGACGAGGCGGGCCATGTGACGGCGATCCTCAAGAACGGGCAGCAGTTGACGCTCTACACGATCATGCTCGCCGACGTCGCGAGCCCCGACAATCTGACCCCCGAGCCGGGTAACGTCTATTCGACCAACATGAATTCCGGCAATGCGCAGGCCGGGAATGCCGGCACCGGCGGGCTCGGCACGGTCCAGTCCGGTGCGCTGGAGGACTCCAACGTCGATCTCGCGGACGAGCTCACCGGGATGATCGAGGCGCAGCGCGGCTTCACCGCCAACTCGAAATCGTTCCAGACGGGCGCCGACCTGCTCGACGTCGTCGTCAACCTGAAGCGCTGAATTCTTCGGCGCTCACCCCCGGCAAGAGCAGATCATGTCCCTTACCGCCGCTCTCGACTCCGCTCGCGCCTCGCTCATGGCGTCGGGCATCCAGTCGTCGACGATCTCGCGCAACATCGCCGGTGCCAGCGCCACCGGCTATTCGCGCAAGATCGCCGTGCTGGACAACCTCCCCGGCACCGGCGTCTATGTCGCGGCGATCCAGCGTGCGGCCAGTTCGGGTCTCTATTCGAACGTGCTGACCGCGACCTCGTCGTCGGCCAAGCAGAGCGTGATCTATGACGGCCTGCAGAAGATCGCGGCCGCGACAGTGGACGATCCCGAGCTCGAGCAGTCGCCGACCGCCCAGCTCAACAAGCTGAAGCAGGCGCTGCAGCAATACGCCAACTCCACCGACAATGCGACCCTGGCGCAGGCCGCCGTGACGTCCGCCAAGGACATGGTGACCGGGCTCAACCAGGCCACCAAGACGGTGCAGTCGGTCCGCGAGGGGGCCGACGCCGACATGGCGAATTCGGTCGCCAACATCAACCAGCTGCTGTCCCAGTTCCAGACCGTCAACACCGCCGTCGTGAAGGGCACGATCTCCGGCGACGACGTCACCGACTATCTCGACCAGCGCGATAGCATCGTATCGAGGCTGTCGCAGGAGGTCGGCGTCTCGATGTCGATCCGGCCCAACGGAGACGCCGCGCTCTATACCGACAGCGGCGTCGTGCTGTTCGACAAGACGGCGCGGACCGTGAGCTTTGCGCCGACCAACGCCTATACCGCCGGCACCACGGGCAATGCCGTCTTCATCGACGGCGTTCCCGTGACCGGTGCCAATTCCGTCATGCCGCTCAAGTCCGGCAAGCTCGCCGGCCTGGCCCAACTGCGCGACAAGGACACGGTCACGTATCAGAGCCAGCTCGACGAGATCGCGCGCGGCCTGATCGACGCCTTCAAGGAAAGCGACCAGTCAGCTGTCCCGACGCTGGCGGACCGGCCCGGCCTGTTCACTTATCCCGGCGCGCCCGCGATGCCCGCGAGCGCCACGATCTCGGTGGGCCTCGCCGGGAGGATCTCGGTTGCCGCTTCGGTCGATCCGGCCGTGGGCGGAAACCCGAACCTGCTGCGCGACGGCGCGATCAGCGGCGTTGCCGCCTATAATTACAACACGACCGGCAATGCCGGCTTCTCGGCGCGGCTGCAGCAGCTCATCAACAAGATGGAAGCGCCGCAGCCGTTCGACGCCTCGGCCCAGGGCAAGCCGAGCGGCAGCGTGATCGAGTTCGCGTCTTCCTCGGCGAGCTGGATCGAAAGCCAACGCAAGACCGCCGACGACAATGTCCAGTACCAGAATACGCTGCTCGACCGCAGCACCGCGGCACTGTCCAACGTCAGCGGCGTCAATATGGATGACGAGATGTCGTTGATGCTCCAGGTCGAGCGCACCTATTCGGCGTCGTCGAAGATCATTTCCACCGTCGATGAGATGCTGCAGAGCCTGCTGGCTGCCGTGGGGAATTAAGTCATGATGAGCGCGAACTACATCTCGACCCTGATGCTGTCTTCATCGTTGAGGTCGTCGATCACGAACAACCAGAGCGCGCTGACCAAGGCCTCGAAGGAGGCGACCACCGGCCGTTTCGCCGATGTCGGCCTCGAGCTCGGCACGGGAACGGGCCGCGACGTGGCGCTGCGCGCCGATTTCAACTTCGCCGATCAGCTCGTCGACACCAACGAGCTGGTTGCGGGGCGCCTCGACGTGACCCAGAACCGGATCACGCAACTCGGCAAGACCGCGTCGGAATTCCTCAAGAACCTGATCGCGGCCCGCGACGCCGAGAGCGGCGCGAAGATCATCCTGCCGAGCGCGTCCGCGAACCTTCAGGACGTCATCGGCGCGCTCAACGTTTCCTACAACGGGTCGTATCTGTTCGGCGGAATCGATACGCAGACCGTGCCCATCACGAACTACACGGCCGGCTCGGCCAGCAAGAACCAGGTCGATGCGGACTTCCTGGCGACGTTCGGCTTCTCGCAGTCTGCACCCGGCGTGAGCACCATCACGCCGGCGCAGATGCAGAATTTCCTCGACAATGCCTTTGACACCGAGTTCGCAAGCCCGGCCTGGAACGCCAACTGGTCGTCGGCCACGGACCAGACGTTGTCGAGCCGCATCTCCACGACCGAGGTCGTCGACAGCTCGGTCAGCGCCAACCAGCCCGGCTTCCGCAAGCTGGCCGAGGCCTACACCATGCTCACCGATCTCGGGAATACGAGCCTGAGCAAGGACACGTTTCAGGTCGTCGTCGACAAGGCGATCGGTCTGGTCAGCGGCGCGATCAACGATCTCGCCGTGCTCGGCGGTACCGTCGGCTCGATCCAGCAACGGGTCACCGGCGCGACCGAGAAGCTGAAGATCCAGAAGGACATCCTCAACGACCAGATCGTCAAGCTGGAGGCGGTCGATCCGACCGAGGCCTCGGTCCGCGTCAACACCCTGCAGACCCAGATCAAGACGGCGCTCGCGCTGACCTCGCAGCTCCAGCAGATCAGCCTCATCAACTACCTCTAGAGCCGAGGCTCGCAGGCCTCGTCTTGTTATCCGGTCTCCTGCGCAGAGTGATGCTGATGACGTTTGAAGCCTATGAATCGGTCGTCGACGAGAGCGGTTACGAGGCGCGGGGCCGCGAGCGGCAGGCGCTCAGCCTCGGCATCGACCGGCTCGAGCGGATTCAGAGAGGCGTGTTCCGCCTCGAGGATCTGGTCGAGAGCCTGCTCTACGTGCGGCGGCTGTGGACGATCTTCATCGAGGATCTCTCGCACCCCGAGAACGGGCTCCCGGACAAGCTGCGCGCCGACATCATCTCGATCGGCCTTTGGGTCGTCAAGGAGGCGGATCGCCTCCGCGAGGAGAGATCGAACGACGTGATGCAGCTCATCGAAATCAACCGCCTGATCCGAGACGCTCTTTGATGAAGATCTCCTTGCGGGCGGGCGAACGGATCTACATCAACGGCGCGGTGCTGCGCGTGGACCGCAAGGTCTCCGTCGAGCTCGTCAACGACGTGATGTTCCTGCTCGAAGGACAGGTCATGCAGGCGTCCGACGCCACCACGGCGCTGCGGCAGCTCTACTTCATCGTCCAGCTCATGCTGATGAACCCGACCGACATCCGCGACGCCGCGGCGCTCTATGCCCAGCATCACGCGGCCCTGTGCGCGGTGTGCGAGAGCCGCGAGATGCTGGAAGGACTGGGCGCGGTCGACGAGCTGGTCGAGGCGACCCGCTACTTCGAGGCGCTCAAGCGGATCCGCGCCCTGTTCCCGGTGGAGGAGGCCATCCTGGCCGGCGCCATCACCGAGTCCCCATTCCAGGCTGCCTGACAGCGGAGAGGTACATGAACGTCAACAGTGCGACCGACAGCACGAGCAAGTCGTCCAGTTCGACCGGCTCCACCAATTCGACCTCGAGCAACAGCGTCGACTACAACACGTTTCTTCAGCTTCTCGTCGCCGAGATGAAGAATCAGGATCCGACCAATCCGATGGATACCTCGCAATATATGAGCCAGTTCGCGCAGCTCTCGACGGTCGAGCAGGCCATGCAGACCAATTCGAAGCTGGATGCGCTGCTGTCCTCACAGTCGTTGTCACAGGCCAACGGCCTGATCGGGAAGACCGTCAGCTTCACCGACGCCACCGGCGCCAGCTTCAGCGGCAAGGTCGTCTCGGTCTCCATCAACGCCGACGGCTCCATCGCGACCCTCGAGAACGGCACCAAGGTCGCGGTCGGGCCGGGACTCACGATCAGCCAGTCATGAACGAACGCGACGCTCTCGACATCGTCCAGGCGGCGATCTGGACCATCATCGTCGCCTCCGGGCCTGCGGTCGGCGCCGCGATGCTGGTCGGCACCATCATCGCGCTGATCCAGGCCTTGACCCAGATCCAGGAGGTGACGCTGACCTTCGTTCCGAAGATCATCGTCATTCTCCTGGTCGTTGCCGTCTCCGGCTCCTTCATCGGCGCGCACCTCTCCACCTTCACCGAGATGGTCTATTCGCGGATCGAGCGCGGCTTCTGATCCGCGCAGGCTTCGGCCACCATCCCCGCGTAAGCTTTGCGGGGCAGATTAGGGGTGGACCCTCTGCCGGTGACCCATGGCCGATACGTTAGCTGCTAGCCTGCCGACCCCACGACGATTGGGGGCCGACGCCTTTTTCGCCGGCGGTATCGTGGCCATGCTCACGATCCTGTTCCTGCCGATCCCGCCGATCCTGATCGATCTCGGCCTTGCGTTCTCGATCGCGCTGTCGGCGCTGATCCTGATGGTCGCGCTGTGGATCCAGCGACCGCTCGACTTCTCGGCCTTCCCGACCGTGCTGCTGATCGCGACCATCCTGCGGCTGGCGCTGAACGTCGCGACCACTCGTCTGATCCTGTCGCGCGGCGGGGAAGGCGAACAGGCCGCCGGCCACGTCGTCGCCGGCTTCTCCAAGTTCGTCATGGGCGGCGACTTCGTCATCGGCCTGATCATCTTCGCCATCCTGGTCACCGTGAATTTCGTCGTGATCACCAAGGGTGCGACGCGTATCGCCGAAGTCGGCGCCCGTTTCACCCTCGACGCCATCCCCGGCAAGCAGATGGCGATCGACGCCGATCTGTCGGCGGGCCTGATCGACGACAAGGAGGCCCAGCGCCGGCGCCGCGAGCTCGAAGAAGAAAGCGCGTTCTTCGGTGCCATGGACGGTGCCTCGAAGTTCGTTCGCGGCGATGCCATCGCCGGCCTGCTCATCACCGCGATCAACATTTTCGGCGGCATCATCATCGGCGTCACCCATCACGGGCTGACCCTGTCGCGCGCCGCCGACGTCTACACGAAGCTCTCCGTCGGCGACGGTCTGGTGTCGCAGATGCCGGCACTCATCGTGTCGCTGTCGGCCGGCCTGCTGGTCTCCAAGGGCGGCACGAGAGGATCGGCCGAGCAGGCCGTTCTGCGTCAGCTCGGCGGCTACCCCCGTGCTGTGTCGGCCGCCGCGCTGATGATGTTCGTGCTCGCCTTGATGCCGGGGCTGCCGTTGGCGCCCTTCGTGCTGCTCGGCGGCGTCATGGCCTTCGTCGGCTACTCCCTGCCGAAGCAGCAGGCGGCCTTGAAGCAGAAGGAGGACGCGCGCAAGGCCGACGAGCGCGCCCAGGCTGAGGCCAAGGAATCCGTCAAGGACCAGCTCAAGACCGCCGAGATCGAGCTTGCGCTCGGCGGCCATCTTTCGGTCCATCTGCTGGGCTCGCGCACCGAGCTTGCCCACCGCGTCGCCAAGATCCGAAAGAAGTTCGCCAAGCAGTACGGCTTCGTCATTCCCGAGATCAAGCTCAGCGACAATCTGTCGATCGATCC
Organism: Bradyrhizobium shewense; assembly: GCF_900094605.1. Taxonomy (GTDB): domain Bacteria; phylum Pseudomonadota; class Alphaproteobacteria; order Rhizobiales; family Xanthobacteraceae; genus Bradyrhizobium; species Bradyrhizobium shewense. The sequence continues at coordinate 190,381 of NZ_FMAI01000011.1, forward strand.
CAAGGGTTATCAGATCCGGATCCACGACACCCGCGTCGCCCATGGCGAGCTCAGGCTCGGCGAGGTGCTGGTGCTGGTCGACAAGGACGGCAAGCCCGACGTGCCCGGCGAAGAGGTGGTCGAACCCGCTTTCGGCATGAAAGCGTTGTGGGTGACGGAAGCCTTCACGGACGAAGTCAAGCGGCAGGGCTGCAAGCCGGTCGACAATCTGTCGGTGCTGCTCACGCATTTGAGCGAAGTGATCCGGGCGAACCTCGCCCAGCTCCTGTCCTACAAGGACATGCGCGCGCTGCTCGACCGGCTCGATCCCGAGTACAAGCGTCTCGTCGAGGATCTCTGCCCGTCGCAGATCTCCTATTCCGGCCTGCTGGCGATCCTGAAGATCCTGCTGGCCGAGCGCGTCTCCATCCGCAATCTTCACCTCATCCTCGAGGCGATCGCCGAGATCGCACCTCACGTGCGCCGCTCCGAGCAGGTCGCGGAGCACGTGCGGACGCGGCTTGCCCAGCAGATCTGCGGCGATCTCTCCGACAACGGCGTGCTCAACGTCGTCCGTCTCGGCAACCGCTGGGACCTGGCGTTCCACCAGAGCCTGAAGCGCGACGCCAAGGGCGACGTCGTCGAGTTCGACGCCGATCCGCGCCTGATCGAGCAGTTCGCGACCGAGGCCAGCGCCGCGATCCGCAAGTTCACCGAGAACGGCACCAGCGTGGTGCTGGCGGTGACGCCGGAAGCCCGGCCCTATGTCCGGATGATCCTGGAGCGGGTGTTCCCGACCTTGCCGATCCTGTCGCATGTCGAAGTCGCGCGCAGCGCCGAGATCAGGGCGCTCGGAGCCGTGTCGTGATCAGCGGCCTTGCCGACAGCGTGCTGGTGACGTTCATCGTGTTCTGCCGCATCGGCGCCTGCCTGATGCTGGTGCCCGGCTTTTCCAGCGTCAACGTTCCGGCCCAGGTCCGCCTGTTCGTCGCGCTCGTCACGACGTTCGCGCTGACGCCGATCCTGATCGCGGTGCTGAAACCGCTCACGGACAACGCCGCGCCGCTGACGCTGGCGCTCCTGATCTGCTCCGAGCTCGTGGTCGGCAGCGTCATCGGGCTCGGCGGGCGGGTGTTCTTTCTCGCGCTCCAGACCATGGCGACGGTGATGGCGAGCGCGATCGGGCTCAGCAACATCCCGGGAACGCCGGTTGCCGACAGCGATCCGGCGCCGGCGCTGGTGCCGCTGATCATGGTGTCCGTTACCACGCTGTTCTTCATGACCGACCAGCATTGGCAGGTCCTGCGGGGGCTGATGAACTCCTACTACGTCTGGCGTCCCGGCGACAGGCTCGGCGGCGGCATGGCGCTCGACCTGCTCGTCGGCCGCCTGTCGGAAGCATTCGTGCTGACGCTGCGGATCGCCAGCCCGTTCATCGTCTATTCGGTGATCGTCAACCTGGCGGTCGGTCTGATCAACAAGCTGACGCCGGCGATCCCGGTCTATTTCATCTCCGTGCCCTTCGTGCTGTTCGGCGGCTTCCTGCTGCTCTACCTCACGAGCGACGAGCTGCTGACGCAATTCATGCTCGGCCTCTCGTCCTGGCTGGCGGAGTGAGTCTGTGATGACGTCGCGCGCGGACAAGCTCGGCCGGATGGTTTCGTTGGTGAGGCTCCAGCTCCGGCTGTCCGAATGGCAGCTCGCGCAGCTGCGGCAGCAGGAGAGAAGCCTGCAGGACGAGCAGGAATGGCTGGTGGGAGCCCTGAATGATGGCAAGCCGCCGGCGGGATCGTCGAGCGAATCGATCGCGCGGCGCTTGAACAGGACGAGCGTGGGTGCGCGCGCGATCCAGACGCAGGCCGCGCAGCAGCTCGACCAGGTCCGCGCCGAGAGCCGCCGCGTGAAGCAGCTCGAGCAGGTCGCGAAGGCGGCGCTGGCCGACAAGCTCCGTGACGCCGAGAAGCGCTCCCTCGAGGAGATGACGGGAATAAGCCCAGCCGTGCGCGCGTGGACGCCACGGCCAGCCAATCGGAACAAGCCATGATCGTGACCGCGACACCCGACCTCGTTCTCGACGTCCTCGAGGCCGCCGATCCCGTGACCCAGCGCACGGCGACCGCGAAACTCGATGCACTGAAATCCTCCGATGCCGACTTCGCCGCCACGATGGACGCGGAGGCCGGCAAGGCGGCGGCAGCTGCCGAGCAGCCCGCCACGAAGGTTTCCGAGGCGCAGTCGGATGCAGTGAACGGGGCCCCGGTGCGGATGATCAAGGCGCCGGCGTCGGGCGAAGTGTACCGGAAGTTCGAAGCTTTCATCCTCCAGACCTTCGTCGAGACGATGTTGCCGAAGGAATCCGAGCAGGTCTTTGGCAAGGGCACGGCCGGCGGCGTCTGGAAGTCGATGCTGGCGGAGCAGCTTGGCAGCCAGCTGGCAAAGGGCAACGGCATTGGCATCGCCAAGCAGCTGGCCGCCGCCAATCCGGCGGGGCCGAACGGTGCCGGCAAGGCCGGATGATGATCCGCGAACGGGTGACAGAAGTTGAAGGGTGAATTTCCTATGCAGGCACAAGACAGCGCGGCGGCCATGGTGATCGAGCAGCCGGTCGTGGACACCGGGGTGATGACGACGGAAGCAGCAGAAGCCGATGCGCTGCTGCCGGTGCTGCTGCCGATCATGAACGGCGAGGCCGTGGTCGACGGCGCGGATGCGGCGAGATCGGATGAAGTGCGGGGCCTGCTGGCAGCGATCCGCCGGCTCGAGAGCATCGTCGAGGAGGAGACGGTCGCGCTCACGACGCGTCAGAAGATCGATTTCGACGACTTCAGCGCGCGGAAGAGCCGGAGCATGCTCGAATTTGTCCGCCTGATGCGGGCGCGGATGCATCTCGGCGGCGACGTCGAGGTCACCGAGGAAATTCGGCGGCTGCGCGAGAAGCTCGAGCGGAATCGCTCGATCCTCGAAATGCACTACGACGCGGTGCGCGAGGTCGCGGGCATCATCGTCAAGGCGATCAAGGAGGCCGAGTCGGACGGCACCTATACCGGCCGCGCAGCGCAGGACGGAAAATGATCAGACTGGTGCTGGCCGGGCTCTGGGTATGCATCCTCACCGCGGGTACGAGCTATGGCGTGGCCTATTGGAAGGAGAACGGCAGCCTGCTGCCGGCGAAGGACGAATATCTCGACGGGCTGCAATACCAGAAGACCCGGGCATTGAGCGTGCCCATGGTCGAGAACGGCAATGTGCAGGGCTATATCGTCGCGCGCTTCGTCTACACCGTGGAGGCGCGGACGATGCACCAGCTCAACGTTCCGCCGGAGCCGTTCGTCGTCGACGAGGCCTTTCGCAGGATCTATGCCGACGACCGTCTCGACTTCAGGAAGCTCGCCCGCTACGACCTCTCCATCCTGACGGCCGCCATCAAGCAGCGCGTCAACGAGCGGATGCAGGCTGACGTCGTCCAGGACGTCCTGGTCGAGGATTTCAATTACGTCTCCAGGGAAGAATTCCAGCAGAAGCCGTAAGTCGGGATGGCTTGGAGGCAATTGAGTTCGGCCGACAGGAGCGCTCTCTCCGTTCCCTCCCCCACAAGGGGGGAGGGAACGCACCGCCATCGAGGTGCTAGCGGGGCTCATCCCATCGTCTCCGCCCCCGAACGTGCAACGGCCTCTGCGAAGGTGCTTCGCAGAGGCCGTTGTCGGTTTCGCCCGCAGGCTTGTGCCGTGTCAGTTGCCGACCGGGTAGGCTGCCGGGACGGCATGCGCCCTGTTCAGGATGATGCCGACCTCGTCGAGCTCCTGCATCGGCACGTCGAGGGTCTCGCCGGCCGGGATGTCGAGGCGGTATCCGACGTAGCGCCGGGCCACGATCGCGTCGAAGCCGAGGCGGTCGCGGAGTTTCTTGCGCAGCTTGCTGACGTGGCTCTCGATCACGCTCTCGTCGAAAGTGGACTCGAAGATGCCGTAGACCGCGTTGAAGATCTGCGTCTTGGTGATCCACTTGCCGTGATTGCTGACCATATATTCGAGAATGCGCAGTTCGCGGCGGGGCAGCGTGAGGGCGTGGCCCGCGATCTCGGGGTCACGGCCGTTGAAGAAGACCTGGATCCTGCTCTCGCAGGGCCTCGGCAACTCGCCCACCCGGCGGCGCGCGATCGCGGCCGTTCGGGCAAGGATCTCACGCAGGTGGATCGGCACGTGCACGACGTCGTCGACGCCCGATTCGAACAGCTCCAGCGTGTTCTTGAGCATCTTCTGGCCGCTCATGGCGATGATGGGAGCCGAGGAACGCTTGCGCATCGCCCGCGGCAGGCTTCCGCGGGCATCGCAATCCCCGAGGAGGAAGGCGTCCACCGCTGCCAGATCCGATTCATTCGCGGATTGCAGCCAGTCCCAGAATTCTCCGGAGGAGAAGCCGATCGACGATACGCCTTCGCGAACGAGCCCTCCGACATAGCTGTTCGCGACGCTCTCGCGATCATCAACGATAATATACATCAGTCTTTCGCCCCTGTTTCGCACCTGTCGCGGCCGGTTGGTTGTGGTGATGCCCGGCTCGGCAACGATGCTGTTTGACGACATTCCTTCCCGCGAACCGTTGTTATGGTTTCGATATTCGCGGGCAGCCCTACGCATTCAGTGCCTGCGTCTCGCAGGCCTGGTACTTCAACTCGATACTGAACGCTTACTGCGTGAGGCCCGGCGGGTGTCTTACGGATCACCTCGCGGGGCGGATTGAGAAACGACCTAGAACAGTTGCGCCAAGTTGCTCATCGCGTCCGAACGCCACTGAATCTGTGTCGATCTCCTCGCCAACTGGCGAGAATCACTTGAGTAGGACCGTAACAATTGCCGATTTCCGATCAAGCGTGCGTAACAAAGCGATTGCTACGTGTGCTTGATGCTGTTGGTTTGTTTCGGGTTGTTTCTTGATATATTCAAACGCATCAGTTGATTTGGAAACTAAACTAGTTCTGCATCGTGATGGGTCTAAGGTTCCGCATCCCCGTACAATCACAGCTATTTTAGGTGGTGTGGTGGATCAGGCATATCGAGGGGTTTTCAACCCGGGATTGACTCTCGTGGGCGTGTTTCCCGTGCGACAATTCGACTCACGTGTGGCGGCGAGACTCCAGCTTGGCGAAATCTTGGCGAGTGTGTGTCTTTCGAGTCGCACTCTTGCCACGTCCATGACGCGATTGACTCATGCGACGTCGCATCGCGCGCGATGGAAAAGTTTTCGATGCGCACGTTTCAGGCAAGCTTCGGCAAATAACGTCACCGTTCGACAGATCGAACCGAACGGAGCATTTTCACATGTTGTCCGATGGACAAGCTCGTCCCAACGCGACCACTGATGTTTCCGCAACGACGAAGCCGGCTCCCGAAGTACGCGATACGAAGGACGATACGGCACGAGCGCCCAGCCCTGCTGCGGGCGCAAAGCGAGCGTCGGCCGCGGCAAGCGATGAAGCTCTCGCGAAGGAGGCACTCGAGGGGCTGAAACGTATTCGCGCCAAGGCGCGTCTCGACAAGATGGCGATCCCTAAGCCTGCGCCGACCGTGATCAAGCCGGCCGTGATCGTCGCCAAGCCGCCGCCGCCCCGTCCGACTTGGGTTGCGCCGCTCGCGACATTGGCGGTCGCCGCCATGTTGGTGGTCTGCGCCTGCACCGGCGTGATCGCCTATCTCACCACGCAGCCCGCCCAGAACAACGTTGCAGCCAATACGGAGATCAGGAATCTGCGCGAGACCGTCGCGCATCTGCGCAAGCAGGTGTCGGGCGTGTCGGAAAATCTCGACGGCCTGCGCACCGCGGTGGATCAGTCGAGCAAGGCGACCAATGACCGTTTCGGCAGGTTCGCCGAGAATTTGGACCGTATCGAGCGGGTGAGCTCGTCCTCGACGGTGAAGCTCGACAAGCTCGCTCAAGCGCAGATTCAGACGCCGGCTCCGGCGCCGGCCATGGTGCAATCGCAGCCCTCGCCACAGCAAGGATCGATGGTGGCCTCGGTCGCAGCGCCCGAGTTCACGGGCTCGGTGTCCCCGTCCGAGTGCGCGCCGGCGCCGCGGAAGGTGATCAAGGGTTGGTCGGTCCGCCAAGCCTATGAAGGCATTGCGATCCTGCAGGGTCCGAACGGCGTCATCGAGGCCGTGCTGGGACAGCAGGTGCCAGGTCTTGGCCGCATCGAGGAGATCAGGAGCGAGAACGGGCGCCTGGTGGTGGAGGCGAGCGGCGGTGTCATCTATTCGTCACGCAAGGCGACGCCCTGATCGAGGGCTGTCCTCTATTGGCGGTGATGCTCGAAGCTGGTGCATAGCAGATCGACCTCCGCCTCCGCGATCGGCGAGCGGAACAGGCGGCAGCTGAACTCGGCCGCTGCCTTGCTGTCGTTGGTGGTGCGCTCCTCCCGGAGGAAGATGCATCGTTTGCAAACGTCGGTGTGGTGCCGCTGCTCGGCCGCGTCCGACTGATCCAGCACGTGCCGGAACGTGTCGCGGAAGCGGATCTTGACCTCGTCGTCGAGAACGGCAATCGCCTCGATGAGAACGCTGACGGGGGCGCGCACCAGGAACTTCTTGCCCTGCTGCGTCACGCTCAGCATCACCGAGCGCTTGTCGGTGGCCGAGCGTTTTCGCTCGATATAACCCAGCCGCTCGAGCTCCCCGATGATGAACGAGGCGGTGCCGCGCGTGGTGCCGACGTAACTCGCGAGCGCCGAAGGCGTCCGCGAAAAGCGATTGGCGCGGGAAAGGAAGCGCAGCGCCATCCACTCGCGGTCGCGCAAGCCGTGCTTGGTGCCTTCGAACCACAGGATTCGTGCGACCTGCTCCAACAGTTCAATCGATTCGCGAGCCAAATTCATTTCAATTCCAGATCGGATAAAGCTTTATTCAATTGAGCCTTGGGGTGCGCAAACGAGAATGAAGTCCTCGCGTGACCCTTCGTCCGTTGCCGGACGGCGGACCGCGTGGGGAAGAAGCTCTCCGTTGCAGAGATGGAACTTCCGGCCGTGGAACTAGGGCGTCACAAAGAAAGTTCGAGTAAATCGCACGGCTCAAGTCCTCCGAAAATTTCAATCAAATGACGACGGCTCGCGCGTGATTGACGGCGATGTGCGATGCGCGAGCAACATGATGTGTCATCGTGGCCACTGCGGTGCCCATTTGTTGCGGGTGAGCGTGTCGAATGCGCGCACATGCGCATCACCTGCAGCGCCTGGCGGTGTGGCCAGCCGAGGGAGAGTCGTCTTTTTCGGTTAATGGATGTTGCGATGCGGTGCAGCTAGACGGTTAAGTCGGCGCACGAGCGATCGCAGCCGCCGTCGCCTCCGGCGTGCCGTAGTCGTCTAACTTTGTCGCGATGAGCCCGATGCCCGAGACTGCGCCGGTGCAGAAACGGCACTGTCTGGCCTGAAAGCGCGCATGCTCGCAGGCTGGTGATTTGCATCTCGCCGGCAACTATTGGCGAATGCGTCGCCCCCGGGGCACCAGCATAGGCAGCAGCAAGGGATAGACCGATGAGCTTCGAAACCACCATGACCTCCGACGTCGTCGGGTTGACGAAAGTCGCCCCGGTCTCGCGACGTGGATTCATGAGCGCGACCGCGGCCGTCGCCGCCGGCTACACGCTTGCGGCCGGGCCCGTGCGCGCCGAGGCGATCACGACCGACGCCAATGGTCTTCAAGTCGGTGACGCCAGGATCAAGGTCGGCTCCGAAGAGATGCCCGTCTATTTCGCCCGTCCCGCCGGCAACACCAAGGCGCCGGTGATCATCGTGGCGATGGAAATTTTCGGCCTGCACGAATACATCAAGGACGTGACGCGGCGCCTCGCCAAGCTTGGCGCGTTCGCCATCGCGCCCGATTATTACTTCCGCAAAGGCATCGATCTGACCAAGGTCGCCGAGGTCAAGGATCTGCTGCCGGTGGTCAATTCCAAGCCGGACGCGGAGCTGCTGTCCGATCTGGACGCGGTGGCGGCCTGGGCTGGATCACAAGGCGGCGACACCGCAAAGCTCGGCATCATCGGCTTCTGCCGTGGCGGGCGCACCGTCTGGGAATATGCCGCCCATGGCAGCACGCTCAAGGCCGGCGTCGCCTTCTACGGCACCTTGGTCGACCCCGAAAATCCGCTGCTGCCGAAGAGCCCGATGCAGCTCGCGCCCGAGATGAAGGCGCCGGTGCTCGGCCTCTACGGCGGCGCCGATACCGGCATTCCCGTCGCCCAGGTCGAGCAGATGAAGGCCGCACTCGAGCAGAGCAAGAAGACGGCCGAATTCAAGATCTACCCCGAAGCGCCGCACGGCTTCCATGCCGACTATCGCGGCAGCTACCGCAAGGACGCCGCGGAAGATGCCTGGAAGCAGGCGCAGGCCTGGTTCAAGAAGTACGGCGTGTTGAGCTGACGCTGGTCAAAACAAGGGGCGGCCCGATCGGCCGCCCTTTCTCTTTCAATGCGTGCCGATCTTACTTCACCATCGCGCCATAGACGATGTCCTGAACCTGCTCGCGATAATACTTCCTGAGCTCGCCGGGCGCAGCCGTTCCCACCACGACGACGAGACGCTCCTTCGGGTCGCAGAAGAATTGCGTTCCGTAGGCGCCGTTCCAGGTGAACTCCCCGGGATTGCCGGGGACCGACGACAGCCCTTCGCTGGTGCGAACCGCGACCGAAAGGCCAAAACCGAAGCCGCCGCGATGCGGCTCGACATTGGCCACGTTGTTCTTGATCTCGGGGCCAAGGTGGTTGGTCGTCATGTGATGCACGGTCTTCGGACCGAGGATGCGCTGGCCGTCGAGCTCGCCGCCGTTGAGCAGCATCTGCCCGAAGCGGGCGTAGTCGCCGACCGTCGCAAACGAGCAGGCGCCGCCGCAGTCGAACTTGGTCGGGGTGTCGAGCAGCTTGATCGCCTGCGGCTTGCCCGTCAGCGGATCGTTGGCAAAGGGGCGGGCGAGGCGAGGGCGTTGCGCGTCGGTCGGGTGGAAGGTCGCGTCCTTCATGCCGAGCGGCTGCCAGACATTGGCGGCGAGATACTCGCCGAGCTTCTGCTCGCTCACCTTCTCGACGACGGCGCCGAGCACGTCGATCGAAAAACCGTATTCGAACTCGGTCGAGGGCTGATGCGCCAGCGGCAGTTTGGTGATGCGGTCGATGAACGCCTGGGTGTCGCCTTCGATCGCGGGTGCGACGCCGTCAGGATATTGCCGGGCCACCGGGCTCGAACTGTCGGGCCGGCCGCCATACATCAATCCGGAGGTGTGCCGGTAGAGATCGTGGATGAAGATCGGCGAGGCCTGCGGCTCCAGCTTGAGCGAACCGTTGGCCTCGGTCACGCCGACCTTCATGTCGGCAAAGCCGGGATAGTAATCGGACAGCTTGGCCTGGAGCGGCAGCCGTCCCTGCTCCATCAGCGTCAGGCTCGCGACCGCGGCCATCGGCTTGGTCATCGAGGCCAGCGCGAAGATCGCATCGATCGGCATCGGCGTGCCCTTGTCCGGATCCAGCATGCCGTAAGCCTTGTAGTGCACGAGCTTGCCGTCGCGCGCGATGGCGACCACCGCGCCGGGCACGCGCTTGGCGGCGATCTCGCGGGCGAAGAAATTGTCGAGGCGCGCAAGGCCCTGACTGGAGAAGCCGACGTCATCGGGTTTGGCTTCGGGCAGCGGCGCGGCGATGGCCGTGCCGAATGTGATGACGGCAGCCGCCGCCGCGATCATAGCGATCGTCTTGTTCATTATGTCCTCCCGCACGAGCTCGTTGTGTGAGTGGCTCGTTGCACGCCTAGATCACGACTGCACCGGCGCGAAGTCAAGCGCGGGCAGGGCATGTCTGGGACGTGCCGGACGCGGCGGTGCCTTATCGTGCTTCGCCTGCATGCCACAGCGCATCAAGGCCGTGCCGATAGGTTGGGTGGACAAGCGTGACGCCGAGCTCGCGCTTCAGTTTTGCGTTGGAGACGCGGGCGCTGCTGGCATAGAAGCTGCGGGCCATCGCCGACATCTCGGCCGTCGCGAACGCCTCTTCGGGCGGTGGCGCAACGCCCATCAGTTTCGCCGCATAGGCGATCACATCCTGCGGCGGCGCCGGCTCGTCGTCGCAGAGGTTCCAGATGCCGCCGCCTCGGTGGTGAATGGCAGCCATGATCGCGCTCGCGATGTCGTCGACGTGGATGCGGTTGAAGACCTGTCCCGGCTTGATGACGCGGCGGGCTGTCCCGGCCCGCAGTGTCGCCAGCGCGTTACGGCCGGGGCCGTAGATGCCCGCAAGCCGCAGGATCGCGGCATCGCCGCGCGCAATGTCCATCCAGGCCTGCTCGGCGGCAACCCGCATGCGGGCGCGGTCGAGCGTTGCCTGCGGCGGAGTACTCTCGTCGACCCAGCCGCCGGCGTGATCGCCGTAGACGCCGATGGTGGAGAGATAGACGATCTTGCGGCGGCCCGTCGCCAGCACATCGCCGAACGTGGCGATGGCGGGATCGGCGCTGCTACCGGGCGGGATCGATATGAGAAGGACATTGGCATCGCGGACCTGCTCGATCGTCTCGCGTGCGGGGGGCTCGCCGGAGAAGGCGTGGACCTCGATCCCGGCGAGGTCGTTCCGCTGCGCGGGATCGCGCACGGTGCCGGCGATATGCGAGAAGCTGCCGCCATGTTTGCGGGCGAAATGCCGCGCACTATAGCCGAGGCCAAGGATGAAGAGCCGCATGCGTCTCCTGTGCAGGTCGAAAGTTCCCGTCCGCGCCGTCGCGCGTCGTTTGCTCATAAGAGATTTTTGGGTCCGGCAAAAGATATTGCGATTTGTCTCGCCTCCTGCCTCGGGCGATGTTCGCCTGTCACAGGGAGGCATCGATCATGCAAGCAGAGGCGCTGGCTTTCGCACCGGCGCGTGAGCTGGTCCGGCGCGCCGCCGCGCTGATCTTCGACGTCGACGGCACCCTGGCCGAGACCGAGGAGCTGCATCGGCAGGCCTTCAACCATGCCTTCGCTCGCCACGGTCTCGACTGGCAGTGGGACCGCGCCGTCTACAAGGACCTGCTGCGGGTGACCGGCGGCAAGGAGCGCATGCGCGCCTACCAGGAAAGGCTAGGGATCGCGCCGGCCCTGTCGGATGCGGACATTGCAGCGCTTCACCGCATCAAGACCGCGCATTACGCCGGGCTGGTCGAAACCGGCTGCTGTTCCCTAAGGCCGGGCGTGATCGAGCTGCTCGCCGCGGCGAAGGCGCGCGGCCAGCGGCTCGCGATTGCGACCACGACCTCGCACGGCAACATCGATGCGCTGCTGTCGCAGGCGCTGGGGGCGGATTGGGCTGCAGAGTTCGACGCCATCGTCGCCGGTGACGACGTCAGGCACAAGAAACCCGCGCCGGACGTCTATCTGGAAACGCTGGCACGGCTGCAGCTGGACGCGGCCGACTGCGTCGCCATCGAGGATTCTGCCAATGGCCTGATCGCGGCCTCTCGCGCCGGCATTCCGGTTCTGATCACCCGGAGCATGTTCTTCGCGGATGATGATTTTTCCGCGGCGCGGGCCGTGCTGGATGACCTGTCGGAGCTCGGGGTCGCCAAACAAGAAACTGAAAAACAACCCCATGCACAGTAGCTCAAGCCCGGGTGCTGGCGGCGTTCAGTGGACCCGGTGGCTCGCTCTATCGTCCTCAGCCTGCTCGACAATCTGCGCGATCGGGCTCGACTGGTGGTGCACCAGGCGCCACTCGTCGCCAACGCGGCGAAAATGGTTGGCGGCGGCCAGAGCGGTGCCGTCGACGATCTCGATGCAGAGCACGCGGGCGCTGTCGCCGTCGACGATGACCTGCGGCTCGGCGCAGACGATCTGCGGCCGCTCCGGGTTTTGCAGGATGTCGCGCCAGCTTCCGATCACCGTGGCGCGCCCGATGATGGCCGGCCAACCGGGATGGATGCAGGAGATGCCGTCGTCGTCCGCCCACATTCGTTCCATGCCGTCGAAGTCGCCGGTCGAGAATGCGGCGTAAAAGGCCGCGTTGGCGGCGATGATCTTACTGTCTTTTGCCATCGCTCTCGGGTGGGGCAAGGCCAGGCAAAAATCAAGCGCGACTTCCGTTCGACTTTGAACGCAGTGCAGCATTGCCCGCTTTGTAGTCACACCGAGACGTGTGTCTCTACGGCACGCCGCGCGCCATCCTTGTAGAGCCGGCCGAGCGCCGTGGTCACGGCCTCGCGCAGGCGCGGCTCGGCGCCCAGCGGCCCGAATACCTTCTCGACCCCGAGCAGCGCAGGCGCGAGCCGCTCGGCAACAGGCCCGGCCTCGCGCGCCAGCGCGGCGAATTCGGCGGCGAGGGGATCGCGCACGTCGATGGTGCGGCCCTGCTCGTCGAGGCCGGCGACATAGCGCATCCAGCCGGCCACCGCGAGCGCATGCGTTGCGATCGGCAGGTCCCTCCCGAGGCGGTCCTGCATCGCACCGAGCAACCGCTGCGGCAGCTTTTGCGAGCCGTCCATTGCGATCTGCCAGGTGCGGTGATGCAGCGCCGGATTGGCAAAACGCTTGAGCAGCGAGGCGCGGTAGGCGGCAAGGTCGGTGCCGACAGGCATCGTCAGCGTCACCGCGGCCTCCTCCATCACTTGCGCGGCCAGGCGCGCGAAATGCGGATCCTGCATGGTGTCGGCGATGGTCTCGTAACCTGAGAGATAACCGAGATAGGCCAGGGCGGAATGGCTGGCATTGAGCAGCCGCAGCTTCATCAGCTCGAACGGCTTGACGTCGGCAACGAGCTCGACACCGGCGGCGGCAAGGTCGGGCCGGCCTGCCGTGAAGCGATCCTCGACCACCCATTGCGTGAACGGCTCGGTCATCACGGGCCAGGCGTCGCGCATGCCGAGCGCGTTCGCGACCGCATCGCGGTCGGCATCATTCGTCTCCGGCACGATGCGGTCGACCATGGTTGAGGGGAAAGCGGCATTATCCACGATCCACTTGCCGAGTTCCCTGGAGCGGAGCGCGGCGAACTGCGTCACGATGCGCTGCACGGTGTGGCCGTTGGCGGCGAGGTTGTCGCAGCACATCACGGTGAAGGGCGGGGCGCCCAGTGCGCGCCGCCGCGCCAGCGCAGCGACGATGAAGCCGGGCGCCGAGCGCGGCGCGTCGAAATTGTTCAGATCGTGCACGATATCAGGATGCCGTTCGTCGAGATCGCCAGTCTGCGGCGTGTGGCAATAGCCTTTCTCGGTGACCGTCAGCGAGACGATGCGAATGGCGGGATCGACCATCCGCTCGACCAACGCTGCCGGGCTTTCGCGCGCGACGAGGCTGTCGAGCAGCGCGCCGATGACGCGATGCTCGGTGCCTTCGGCGGCGCGCACGGCAACGGTGTAAAGATGATCCTGCGGGGCGAGGGCGTCGCGCGTATCCGGGCTGCGCAGGCTGGCGCCGACGATGCCCCAGGACGAGCTGCCTGCCGCAAGGCAATCGTCGATGACGACGGCCTGATGCGCGCGATGAAACGCGCCGAGGCCGAGATGCACGATGCCGGGCGTGATGCGCGACCGGTCGTAGGCCGGACGGCGGATGCCAGCTGCCAGCCGGTCGAGATTGGCGCGGCCAAGGCGCGTTGAACCTGGGCGCATGGACGTCTCCCCTTTGCTTTGCCGCTGCTTGACATGGCGCCCGTATCGGGTCAATGCTCCGGTCAATTGGTAAGACCAATTTTCCAAAATTGGCGGGCCGTGGGCATTTCAGGTGCCCCGCGCGACCCTTTCGGGAGGACCAGCGTGCCGCTGGAAGCTGTGGAGGCGAGACGGCTTTATCGCCAGGTCGCCGATCAATTGCGAAGCCTGATCGACAGCGGCGAGTACGCGGTCGGCAGCCGCTTGCCGACCGAGCGCGAGCTCGCCGAGCAGCTCAGGGTGTCGCGGCCGACTGTGCGCGAAGCCCTGATCGCGCTCGAGGTCGAAGGCCGCCTGCGCATCCGCGTCGGCTCCGGCATCTATGTGATCGAGCCTGCCGCAATCGCCGCGCCCGCAGCCGCGTCCGTCATCGAGGGCCCGTTCGAGCTGCTGCGCGCCCGCGAGTTCCTCGAAAGCGCCATCGCCGAACAGGCCGCGCGCGTCGCCACCAGGGACGACATCGCCCGCATCGACGCCTCGCTCCTCGCGATGGAGAATGTCGAGCATCCCGGCGAAGCCTCGATGGTGCACGACCGCGCATTCCACGTCGCGATCGCCGGCAGCCTCGGCAACGCCGTTCTGGTGCGCGTGGTCGGCGAGCTGTTCGACCAGCGCCTCAATCCCTATTTCGCGCAGCTCGCGCATTATTTCGAAAGTCCGGGCACCTGGCGCACCGCGCTCGACGAGCATCGCGCCGTGCGCGAGGCGATCGCGGCGCACGATCCGCAAGCCGCGCGCGAGGCGATGCGCGCTCATCTGGCGCGGTCGCAGGAGCGCTTCGCGCAGAATTTCGGCGCCGAGAACGCGCCGGGATCGTCTTCGGGGCGGAGCCGCACCGCGCGATCCCCGGCGAAGCCGGCGGCACCAAAGCGTCCACCGAAGAAGCAGGCCAAGAGCGGCAGCGCGCGGCGGCGATGAGATTGTACGGCCCGCATCCGTGCTGGGGCGGGCGAACAAGAAGCAGACTTGAACGATGGAGGAAAAGTCGATGTTGAAGAAAATGACGATTGCAGCAGTGATGTCCGCCGCAACGCTGTTGGCTGCCACCCAGGCCAGCGTGGCGCAGACCAAGCTCAAATGGGCCCATGTCTACGAGACCTCGGAGCCGTTCCACACCGCTTCGGTCTGGGCCGCGCAGGAGATCGGCAAGCGCACCAACGGGCGCTATGCGATCGACGTCTATCCGGCCTCGCAGCTCGGCAAGGAAGCCGACATCAACCAGGGCCTGTCGCTCGGCTCGGTCGACATCATCATCTCCGGCTCGAGCTTCGCGGCCAAGAGCTTCCCCCCGATCGGCGTGACCTATTATCCCTATACGTTCCGCGATGCCGATCATCTGCTCGCCTACACCAAGAGCGACATCTTCAAGGAGCTCGCCAAGGGCTATGAGGACAAGAGCGGCCACCACATCGTCGCGGTGACCTATTACGGCGTACGCCAGACCTCGTCGAACAAGCCGATCAAGACCTGCGCCGACATGAAGGGCCTGAAGATGCGCGTGCCGGACGTGCCGGCCTATCTCGCGATGCCGCGCGCCTGCGGCGCCAACACCGCGCCGATCGCCTTCGCCGAAGTCTATCTCGCGCTCCAGAACGGCACCGTCGAGGCCCAGGAAAACCCGCTGACCACCATCGAGGCCAAGAAGTTCTACGAGGTGCAGAAGCACATCGTGCTGACCGGCCATATCGTCGATCACCTCAACACGGTTGTCGCCGGCGCGCTGTGGAAGAAGCTCTCCGACGAAGACAAGAAGATCTTCACCGACGTCGCCCAGGAGGCCGCCGCCAAGGCGACCGCGGAGATCAAGCAGAACGAGGCCAAGCTGGTCGCCTTCTTCAAGGAGAAGGGCTTGAGCGTGACCGAGGTCGACAAGAACGAGTTCCGCGACACCGTGCTGAAGAACGTCGCCTTCGAGACCTTCGGCTATCGCAAGGCTGACTGGGAAAAGATCCAGGCGGTGAAATAACTAGCGCTGTCGTTCCGGGGCTCGCGAAGCGAGAACTACGGTGCGCAATTGCGCACCTGAGAACCTCGAGATTCCGGGTTCGGCTCTTCGAGCCGCCCCGGAATGACGTGTTAATCACGTGCTGCAAGTTTGAGGAGCAACCCATGTCCACCGCCGAAATACACCGGCAGATCACCGCGGACGAGATCGCCCATACCTTCGAGGAGGAGGCGACGCCGAAGGTCGACCTCGGCATCTACGCGTTCGAGGACTGGGTGGCGCTCGCGATCTTCTGGGTGATGGCGCTCGCCGTCTTCCTCCAGTTCTTCACCCGCTACGTGCTCAACGACAGCTACGCCTGGACCGAGGAGATCGCGACCTATTGCCTGATCGGCGTGGTCTTCATCGGCGCCTCGATGTGCGTGCGGCTGTCGCGGCACATCCAGGTCGACCTCGTCTATCGCTACCTGCCGCACCTCGTGGCGCGGGCTCTGTCGACGGTGATCGACCTGATCCGGATCGCCTTCTTCGGCTACGCCATCAAGCTGGTCTGGGTCTACATCCAGATCATCGGCGACGAGCAGATGACGACGATCAATTTTCCCAAGAACTACGTCTATTACGCCGTGCTGCTCGGCTTCGTGCTGATGTTCGTGCGCTCGTTGCAGGCGGCGCTGCAACACTGGCGGCAAGGCTACTCGGTCCTCGAACGACCAGGTGCCTATGACGGATCGGAGATTTGACATCATGCTGCTGTTGCTCGGAGGCTTTCTCATCCTGATGCTGCTCGGCGTTCCAGTGGCGATCGCCATGGCCGCGTCGTCGCTGCTCTACATCCTGGTCAGCGGCGTGACGCCCGACGTCACGCTGGCGCAGCGCATGATCGCCGGCGTCGAGAGCTTTCCGCTGCTCGCCGTGCCGTTCTTCATCCTGGCCGGCAACCTCATGAACATCGCCGGCGTCACCGGCCGCATCTATAAATTCGCGGTCGCCCTGGTCGGCTGGATGCGCGGCGGCCTCGGCCACGTCAACATCATCGGCTCGGTGATCTTCTCCGGCATGTCCGGCACCGCGATCGCGGATGCCGCCGGTCTCGGCACCATCGAGATCAAGGCGATGAAGGACCACGGCTACTCCACCGAGTTCTCGGTCGGCGTCACCGCGGCTTCGGCGACGCTCGGGCCGATCATCCCGCCGTCGCTGCCCTTCGTGATCTACGGCATGATGGCGAACGTCTCGATCGGCGCGCTGTTCCTCGGCGGCGTCATCCCGGGCGTCGTGCTGACGCTGTTCATGATGGCGACGGTCACTTATTTCGCGCACAAGAACAAATGGGGCAGCGACACACCGTTCTCCTGGCCGCAGCTCGGCTCGGCCGGGCTCGAGATCCTCATCGTGCTGTCCTTCCCGATGGCGATCTGGCTGATGGTGCTGGCCGGCCTCTCGATCAACGTCGCCGTGGTCATCGGCCTCGGCACGTTGCTGGCAATCGACTGGTACTTCGACTTCTCGGCGGTGATGGCGCTGATGGCGCCGGTGATCCTGATCGGCGGCATGACGCTCGGCTGGTTCACGCCGACGGAAGCCGCGGTCGCCGCCGTGATCTGGTCGCTGTTCCTCGGTCTCGTCCGCTACCGCACCATGACGCTGCAGACGGTGGCGAAGGCGACGTTCGACACCATCGAGACCACGGCCTCGGTGCTGTTCATCGTCACCGCCGCCTCGATCTTCGCCTGGCTGCTGACGGTGTCGCAGGCGGCGCAGACGCTGTCGGACTGGATGCTCAGCGTCACCCACAACAAATGGGTGTTTTTGGCGCTCGCCAACATCCTGATCCTGTTCGTCGGCTGCTTCATCGACACCACGGCGGCGATCACCATCCTGGTGCCGATCCTGCTGCCGATCGTGCTCAAGCTCGGCATCGATCCGATTCATTTCGGCCTGATCATGACGCTGAACCTGATGATCGGCCTGTTGCATCCGCCGCTCGGCATGGTGCTATTCGTGCTCGCCCGCGTCGCCAAACTCTCGGTCGAGCGCACCACGGTCGCGATCCTGCCCTGGCTGGTGCCGCTGATGCTCGCGCTGATCGCAATCACCTACATTCCCGAACTGACCCTCTGGCTGCCTAAATACATGGGACTCTCCAAATGACCTCCTCCGCTCTCGCCGCTACCCTGTTCGGGCCCGAAGATCTGCGCATGGTCGAGCATCCGCTCGACAAGCTCGCGGACGGCATGGTGCGCATCCGCTTCGGCGCCGGCGGCATCTGCGGCTCAGACATGCACTATTTCCGCCATGCCCGCACCGGCGATTTCGTGGTGAAGTCGCCGCTGGTGCTCGGCCACGAGATTTCGGGCGAGGTCGTGGAGATCTCCGGCGCGGCTGCAAACCTGAAGGTCGGCGACCGCGTCGCCGTCAATCCGTCGCGCTGGTGCGGCCATTGCGTCGCCTGCCGCGAGGGCCGGCCGAACCTGTGCGAGAACATCTACTTCATGGGCTCGGCCTCGAAGACGCCGCACATGCAGGGCGGTTTTGCGAACTATTTCGACGCGATCCCCGCGCAGTGCGTGAAGATTCCCGACCATGTGTCCTACCAGGCCGCAGCCCTGGCCGAGCCGCTTTCGGTCTGCCTGCACGCGGTTGCGCGCGCCGGCAACATCGAGGGCAAGCGCGGCATCATCTTCGGTGCCGGCCCGATCGGGCTTCTGACCATGCTCGCCGCGCACCGCGCCGGCATGGCCGACGTGACGGTCGCCGACATCGCGCCGGCGCCGCTGGCTTTTGCGACCAAGCTCGGTGCTTCGCATGTCGAGAACGTGTCGGCCGGGGAAGAGGGCCTGAAGGCGCAGGCTGCGTCCCGTCCCTACGACGTCGCGTTTGAAGTCTCCGGCACGGCCGCGGGCCTTGCGAGCGCCATCGGCATCGTCAGGCGCGGCGGCATCGTGGTGCAGATCGGCAATCTGCCGGGCGGCCAGATCCCGACGCCGTCGAATGCGGTGATGGCGAAGGAGATCGACCTGCGCGGCTCGTTCCGCTTCGGCTTCGAATTCTCAACCGCCGTGGAACTGATCTCCAATGGCAGCGTCGACGTGCTGTCGCTGGTCACGGCCGAGCGTCCGCTGTCGACCGCGCCCGATGCGCTCAGGCTGGCGCTCGACCGCTCGCAGAGCGTCAAGGTCGTGCTGATCGCGAACTGATCGGAGGGATCCATGATGTTAGAGGGATGGCGCTGGTACGGGCCCGACGATCCTGTGTCGCTCGACGATGTCAGGCAGGCCGGGGCGACCGACATCGTCTCGGCGCTGCATCAGGTGCCGATCGGCGAGGCCTGGACCCGCAAGGCGGTCGAGGAGCGCAAGAACTTCATCGAGCGCGGCCAGCCGGGGCGCTCGCAGCTGACCTGGTCGGTGGTGGAATCGATTCCGATCCCCGACGACGTCAAGCGGCTTGGCGGCAAGGCGACCAAGTCGATCGAGGCCTGGATCGCGAGCCTCGAAGCTGTCGCGGCCTCTGGCATCAAGATCATCTGCTACAATTTCATGCCTGTGGTCGACTGGTGCCGCACTGACCTCGAGTGGGAGCTGCCGAACGGGGCCCGCGCCATGCGCTTCGACCAGGACCGCTTTGCCGCCTTCGAGCTGCATATCCTCAAGCGGCCGGCCGCGGTCCAGGAATATTCGCCCGAGCAGCAAGCGCGCGCGAAAGCGCTGTTCGAGAAGATGAGACAGGCCGATATCGACTATCTCGTCATGGTCATTGCCAGCGCGCTGCCGGGCTCGACCACCGAGCCGATGACCATCCCGCAATTCCGCGACCGGCTCGAGACCTATCGCGACATCACGCCAAAAATCCTGCGGCAGCATCTCGCCGAATTCCTCAAGCGCGTGACGCCGGTGGCCGAGCAGCTCGGGGTGTCCTTGACCCTGCATCCGGACGACCCGCCGCGGCCGCTGTTCGGCCTGCCGCGTATCGCCTCCAGCGCTGATGACTATCAGGCGCTGTTCGACGCCGTACCGTCGAAGGCCAACGGCATCTGCCTGTGCACGGGCTCGCTCGGCGTGCGCGCTGAGAACAATCTGCCTGAAATGGCCGAGCGTTTCGGCCCGCGCATTGGGTTCGCCCATCTCCGCGCCACCAAGCGCGAGGCCGACGGGCTGTCGTTCTACGAATCCGATCATCTCGACGGCAACGTCGACATGGTCGCGGTGCTCAAGGCGCTGCTCAAGGAGAACGCGCGGCGTGCACCGGACAAGCAAATCGTGTTTCGCCCCGATCACGGCCACCGCATGCTCGACGACCTCGCCGCCACCAAGCGCACCAACCCCGGCTACACCGCGATCGGCCGCCTGCGCGGTCTCGCCGAGCTTCGCGGCGCGATCCGCGCGATCGAGCATCGGTGATAGAGGCGGGGCTCGGCGACGGCCGACATCGCATCACCCGATGGCGAAATCTGCCGCCGTCTCAGCGTGAATGGCCGTCGTGTCGAACGTCTCCACTGATGTGTCGTCAGGGCCGACCAGCATCGTGATCTCGGTGCAGCCGAGGATGATGCACTCCGCACCGGCGGCGACCAGCGCTGCCATCACCTCCTGGTAGCGGTGGCGCGAGGGATCTGCGACAACCCCAAGGCACAGCTCCTCGTAAATGATGCGGTTCACGTCGGCGCGCGCCTCAGTGGGAGGAACCAGCACGTCGAGATCATGCGCGCGCAGCCGGTCGATGTAGAAGTCCTCCTCCATCGTGAACTTGATGCCGAGCAGCCAACCCGCCGATATCCTTTCGCCCGGATCCGCTGCGCCGTCGCGTCGCCAAGGTGGATGAACGGAACGGTCACGCTGGAGATGATGTCGGGCGCCAGCTTGTGCATCGTGTTCGTGCACAGCACGATCGCTCGCGCGCCGGCGCCCTCAAGACGCCGCGCGACCTCTGCCAGGCTGGCCGCCGCCTCGCTCCAGCGACCCGCGTATTGCATCTGCTTGATCTCTTCGAAATCGTAGGAATACAGCAACAGCGGAGCCGAATGCAGCTTGCCGATGCGGTCGCGGACCCGCTCATTGATGAGCTTGTAGTAGAGCGCCGTGCTCTCCCAGCTCATGCCCCCGATCAGACCGATGGTTTGCATCCGGTGTCCTCGACGATTTGGTTTCGGCCGGATCGTAAACGAAGACGTCGAAGCCCGGTAGCCCATCGCTTGATTGCGGCTTAATGCACCGTCAGGCCTAACCATCTCAGCGCTCGTAGCCCGGATGGAGCGTTAGCGTAATCCGGGGCCTTCGCCCGGCTCTCACACCGTCCCGGATTACGCTGGCGCTCCATCCGGGCTACGCCATCGTGGCTGTGTCGCCCGCTACGCTAACAGGCGTTGCGTCCGGGACAGGCAGGCGGCGGTGTATCAACCGCAATTCCTCCACCAAGCCCGACAAATGGGCGGTCGTGCAAACGGCAAAGGCGGGCATGACGCCTGCGCAGGGGGCGAAAAGCCTTTCGATCTTGCGCGCTCTACCTGCCTGTCCTACGCCAGCGTCGAACCAAATGATCGAGAGGCGGTGAGGCGCATCGCCCAAGCCTTGATCGCCAGAGCCTTGAGGGAGCCGTCATGACCATCCGCAACACCCGCACCGGGGGCCAGATCCTGATCGATCAGCTCGTCGCCCAGGGCGTCGAGCGCGTCACCTGCGTGCCGGGCGAGAGCTATCTCGCCGCGCTCGATGCGCTGCATGACAGCCCGATCGACGTCATGATCTGCCGCGCCGAGGGCGGCGCGGCGATGATGGCGGAGGCCTATGGCAAGCTCACGGGCCGGCCCGGCATCTGCTTCGTCACCCGCGGCCCCGGCGCGACCAATGCCAGCCACGGCGTCCACATCGCGATGCAGGATTCGACGCCGATGATCCTGTTCGTCGGCCAGGTCGACACCGGCATGCGCGAGCGCGAGGCGTTCCAGGAGCTGGACTACAAGGCGGTGTTCGGCACCATGGCGAAGTGGGCGGTCGAGATCGATCGTCCCGATCGCATTCCGGAGCTGGTGGCGCGCGCCTTCCGCGTCGCCATGCAGGGCCGTCCCGGTCCCGTCGTGATCTCGCTTCCGGAGAACATGCTGACCGAGACCGCCGCCGTAGCCGATGCCATGCGCATCGAGCCTGCCGTGAGCTGGCCCGCGCCGGCCGATATCGAAAAGCTCGGTGTCATGCTCGCCGGCGCCAAGGCGCCGCTCGTCATCCTCGGCGGCTCGCGCTGGACCGATGACGCCACCAAGAGCATTGCCCGCTTTGTCGAGCGCTTCGACCTGCCGGTCGCGACCTCGTTCCGCCGGGCCTCGCTGATCGATGCCGACCATTCGCATTATGCCGGCGATCTCGGCATCGGGCCGAGCCCGGGCCTGAAGGCGCGCATCGATAACGCCGATGTCGTTCTTCTCGTCGGTGGCCGCATGTCGGAAATGCCGTCCTCGTCCTACACGCTGCTCGATATTCCGAACCCGCAGCAGAAGCTGATCCATGTGCATCCGGGCTCCGAAGAGCTCGGCCGCGTCTATCAGCCGGCGCTCGCGATCCAGGCGACGCCCGCCGCGTTCGCCGCCGCGGTCGAGACGCTCAAGCCATCAGGCGCGGTGGCCTGGAAGGGCGAGGCCGCCAAGGCGCACGCCGATTATCTCGCCTGGACCGAGAAGGCCCGCGAGCTGCCGGGCACGTTCCAGTACGGCCAGGTCATGACCTGGCTGCGCGACCGGCTGCCGAAGGACGCGATCGTCTGCAACGGTGCCGGCAATTATGCCGGCTGGATTCACCGCCATCACCGCTTCCACAGCTTTGCGGCGCAGCTGGCGCCGACCTCAGGCTCGATGGGCTACGGCGTCCCGGCGGCGGTTCTCGCCAAGCGGCAATATCCGGATCGCACCGTCGTCGCCTTTGCCGGCGACGGCTGCTTCCTGATGAACGGTCAGGAGTTCGCGACCGCCGTGCAGTATGACGCGCCGCTGGTCGTGATCGTGGT
The DNA here is from genome assembly GCF_900094605.1 of Bradyrhizobium shewense. Taxonomy (GTDB): domain Bacteria; phylum Pseudomonadota; class Alphaproteobacteria; order Rhizobiales; family Xanthobacteraceae; genus Bradyrhizobium; species Bradyrhizobium shewense. The sequence continues at coordinate 212,949 of NZ_FMAI01000011.1, forward strand.
CGACAATTCGCAATACGGCACCATCCGCATGCATCAGGAGCGCGACTATCCCGGCCGCGTCGTCGGCACCCAGCTCAAGAATCCCGACTTTGCAATGTACGCGAAGGCGTTTGGCGGCCATGGCGAGCGCGTCGAGCGCACGGAAGAATTCGCGCCGGCGTTCGAGCGTGCGCTGGCCTCCGGCAAGCCGTCGATCCTCCACTGCATCATCGATCCGCGCGCGATCTCGGTCGGCAAGGACTTTGCGCCCGCGGTGAAGGCGTAGGCGATGACGACCGGTCGCCACGTTGCGATCATCGGAGCCGGCGCGGTCGGTGTCATCAGCGCCATCGAGGCGCTGCGCGAGGGCCATCGCGTCACGCTGATCGATCCGGGCGAGCCCGGCGGCGAACAGGCGGCGAGCTATGGCAATGCCGGCTGGCTGTCGTCGCATTCGGTGATCCCGCCGGCGGAGCCGGGCATCTGGAAGAAGGTGCCCGGTTATCTGATGGACCCGCTCGGGCCGCTCGCGATCCGCTGGTCGTATCTGCCGAAAGCGCTGCCCTGGCTGGTCAAATATTTGCTCTCGGGCTGGACCGAGGCGCGGGTCGAGAAGACCGCCTTTGCGCTGCGCGACCTGTTGAGGGACGCGCCGCTGCTGCACCGGAAGCTGGCGGAAGAAGCGGGCGTTTCTGAATTGATCGAGCGCAATGGCGTGATGCATGTGTTTCCGTCGCGCGGCAATTTCGACAACGATCTCGGCTGGCGCCTGCGCAAGAAGGTCGGCGTCGAGTGGATGGAGCTCAACGCCGACGAGATGCGCCAGCGCGAGCCCGATCTGCATGCGCGCTACACCTTTGGCGTGGTGGTGGAGGAGGCCGGGCGCTGCCGCGATCCCGGTGCTTATGTCGCGGCGCTTGCCAATCATGCGATCGCGAGCGGCGTTACGCATGTGCGGGCCAGGGCGACCGGCTTGAGGTTGAATGGCGACAAGCTCGTGGCCGTCATTACCGAGACCGGCGAGATCGCCTGCGATGCTGCCGTCGTCGCGGCCGGAGCCCGCTCGAAGCAGCTCACCGCATCGGTCGGCGATCCCTTGCCGCTCGAGACCGAGCGCGGCTATCACGTCATGATCGAGCACCCGGAATCAGGTCCGCGCAGCTCGATGATGGCGTCGGATGCGAAGATGGTGGTGAACTGGACCGATAAGGGCCTGCGCGCCGCCGGCACCGTCGAGATCGCCGGCCTCGAGGCCGCGCCGAACTGGAAGCGCGCCGAGATCTTGCGCAACCACCTCATCAGCATGTTTCCAAAACTTCCGAAAGATATTCCGCCCTCGCGCATCAAGACCTGGTTCGGGCATCGGCCGAGCATGCCGGACGGACGCCCCTGCATCGGCTATGCGCGCGCCTCGCGCGACATCGTCTATGCCTTCGGCCATGGCCATGTCGGTCTGGTCGGCTCGGCCCGCACCGGCCGGCTCGTCGCGCAGCTCCTCAGCGGCAAGCCGCCTGAAATTCCGCTGGCGCCGTTTGCGCCCGAACGTTTCCTCTGAGGTCGCAGCATGACCCATTCAGCCAACTCGTCCTCCCGCATCGCTCGCGGCGGCAAGGCCATCTATGGCGCGCCGCTCGGCATTTTGATGCTGGAAGCGCGCTTCCCCCGCATTCCCGGAGACATGGGGAACGGCACGACCTGGCCATTCCCCGTGCTCTATCGCGTGGTGAGCGGCGCTTCGCCGGAGAAGGTGGTGCTGGAGGGCGCGGCGGGCCTGCTGCCCGACTTCATCGATGCGGCCAAGGATCTGGTCCGGCTCGGCGCCGAGGCCATCACCACCAATTGCGGCTTTCTCTCGCTGTTCCAGAAGGAGATCGCCGCCGCAGTCGGCGTTCCCGTCGCGACCTCGTCGCTGATGCAGGTGCCGTGGGTGCAGGCGACCTTGCCGCCGGGCAAGCGCGTCGGCCTCGTCACGGTGTCGGGCTCGACCTTGACGCCGGCCCATCTCGAAGGCGCGGGGGTACCGCTCGACACCCCGCTGGTCGGCACCGAGAACGGCAAGGAATTCTTCCGCGTCCTGATCAAGGCCGAGAAGGACGACATGGACATCGCGCAGGCCGAGCGCGACGTGGTCGAGGCCGGCAAGCAGCTCGTTGCCAAAAATCCCGATGTCGGCGCGATCGTGCTCGAATGCACCAACATGCCGCCTTATGCGGCGGCGCTTCAGGCCGAGGTCGGCCTGCCGGTCTACGACATCTATTCCATGATCACCTGGTTTCACGCCGGACTGCGCCCGCGCGTCTTTGCGTGATTCCGATCGTCGCAAAAGGCTTGAGTAACTTCTGCTAGCTCTGCCCCCGCGCATTGCCATCGCGCCCGCGTCCCCCCTATATTCGGCTGTGTTCGAGCCCAAGTGCAACTTATGAACAGCAACGTGGAACTCGCTTCCGACAGTATCGTCGATCGTGTCTATGAACAGCTCAAGGCAATGGCCGTGAACTACGCGTTCAAGCCGGGCGAACGGCTCAACGAAGGCGAGCTCGCCAAACGCCTCGGCGTCAGCCGTACGCCGCTGCGCGAGGCGCTGAACCGTCTCAACACCGAGGGTTTCCTGCGCTTCACGCCGGGCAAGGGTTTCTTCTGCCGCGAGCTCGACGCGCGCGAGATCTTTGATCTCTACGAGTTGCGCAAGTCGATCGAGGTCGCCTCGATCCGCCTTGCCATCAAGCGCGCCAGGGACGAAGATATCGACTCGCTCTTGAAGTTCCTCGAAGCCACCGGCCCCGATCCCGGCGAGCGCTCCTCGCTGGAGCAGGTTGAGCTCGACGAGACCTTTCACGAGCGGCTGATGGCGATGTCTGAAAATGCCGAGATGCTGCGCGTGCTGCGCAACGTCAACGCCCGCATCCGCTTCGTGCGCTGGATCGACATGGACCGCGTCAACCGCTCCAATACGCAAGGCGAGCACCGCGCCGTGGTCGAAGGCCTCAAGGCGCGCAATGAGGGGATTTGCGTCTCCGTGCTGGAAAAGCACATCGACCGCCGCCTCGACCGCATCACCGCCGCGATCAAGGAAGGCTACGCGCAGATTTACATGCCGGCGACGACGCGGTCGGCGGCGAATTGAAGTTCTCTTATCTGGAGTGAGACCATGAAGCTATCCGGTAAGGTCGCCGCCATCACTGGCGCAGCGCGCGGCATCGGCAAGGCCTGCGCGAAGAGATTTTTGGATGACGGCGTCAAGGTCGTGATCTCGGATGTCGATGCCGAGGGCCTCGCCAAGGCGGCTGCCGAGCTCGGACATCCGGAGGCCTTGCGCACCGTCGTCGGCAACGTCGCCAAGCGCGCCGATGTCGACCAGCTCGTCGCCACCGCCGTGAAGGAATTCGGCCGGCTCGACATCATGGTCAACAATGCCGGCGTCGCCCGCAACCGGGACATTCTCGAGATTTCCGAGGACGAATTCGACGAGATCATCGGTATCAATTTGAAGGGCGCGTTCTTCGGCGTGCAGGCGGCGGCGAAGCAGATGATCGCGCAAGGCGGCGGCGGGGTCATCATCAACATGTCCTCGGTGAACGCGCTGCTGGCGATCCCGGCGCTGGCGACCTACGCGATGTCCAAGGGCGGCATGAAGCAGCTCACCTCGGTCGCCGCGGTCGCGCTCGCCCCGCACAACATCCGCGTCGTCGCGGTCGGACCGGGCACGATTTTGACCGACATGGTGGCGTCATCCATCTACACCTCCGAGGATGCCCGCAAGACCGTGATGTCACGCACGCCGGCAGGCCGCGGCGGCGAGCCGAGCGAGGTGGCCTCGGTCGTCGCGTTCCTGGCGAGCGACGATGCGTCCTACATCACCGGGCAGACGATCTATCCTGATGGCGGAAGGCTGATCCTGAATTACACGGTGCCGGTGAAGGACAAGTAGGCCCTCACTCCGCCGCGACCGTCATCCCGTAACCCAGCCGCTTCGAGATACCGCCGGCGCAGTCGCGCAAGGCATGCGCGATCGGGCTGTCCCAGCGCGCATCGAACGTGCCTTCAGGCCCCATCGCCGTGATCACCAGCGCGACATGGCCGGAATGATCGAACACGGGGGCCGAGAACGCGTTGACGCCGGGCAGGGGATCGCCGAGCGCGCGGGCGAGACCGTGCTTGCGGACCTCCGTCAGCATCTCGGCGACCTTCGGGCCCTTCACGGTGCGCTTCGGATTGTAGCCGACGCCGTGACGATCGAGGCCGCTCTCGAGCGCGGCGTTGATGGTCTTCTCCGGCAGGAACGCCGCAAAGGCGCGGCCCGTGGCCGTCTCCAGCAGCGCCATCACCGAGCCCGCGCGCATCACGATGTGGACCGGCTGGGCCGGCTCTTCGAGCTGGACGACGGTCGGGCCGTACGTGCCCCAGACTGCCAGTGAGACCGCATGTCCGATCTGGCTCGCGAGCGCGGCGATCTTCGGTCTTGCGATGCGCACGCCGGAGAGGCGGCGCAGGCTGATCAGGCCGAGCTCCAGCGCCAGCGCGCCGATCTCGTAGCGGCCGGTGGTCTCGTCCTGCTCGATCAGCCCGATGCGGGAGAAGCTGGCGAGGTAAGGGTGCGCCTTGGCCGGCGACATGCCGGCCTCGCGCGCGAGATCGCGCAGCATCATCGGCTCGCCGCACCTTGCGAGCGCGCGGAGCAGCTCTCCGCCGACCTCGATGGACTGGATGCCGCGGCTTTCCCTCTTCATGCGCCTCCTGGCGTGGCTTACGCCGCGTCGCGCTTGGCGGCGCTGTCGGCGAGATGACGGCCGGCAATGTAGCCGAAGGTCAGCGCTGGCCCAAGCGTAATGCCGGCCCCCGGGTAATTGCCGCCCATGATGCTCGCCATGTCGTTGCCGGCGGCATAGAGCCCGGGAATGACCCGGCCCTCGGCATCGAGCGCCCGCGCGTTCTCGTCGGTGACGATGCCGGCATAGGTGCCGAGGTCGCCGACCACCATCTTGATGGCATAGAACGGCCCGTTCTCGATCGGCGCGACGCAGGGGTTGGGGCCGTGCATCGCGTCGCCCTGGTAGCGGTTATAGGCCTTCGAGCCCTTGCCGAAGGCGGCATCATGGCCTTGCGGCGCGGTGGCATTGAACTGCTTGACGGTATCGATGAACGCCGCCGCGTCGATGCCGGTCTTGGCCGCCAGCGCCTCCAGCGTATCGCCGCGCATGAGATAGCCGGTATCGAGGTGATGACCCAGCGGCATCGGGAAGGGCGGCACGCAGCCGAGGCCGTATTTGCGCAGCGTCTTGTGATCGCAGACGAGGAAAGCGGCGATCTCCTCGCCGGGCTTGGCGGCCTTGATCATGGCCTGAACGAAGTCGTGATAGGAATTGCCCTCATTGGCAAAGCGCTTGCCGTCTCGCATCACCGCGATCACGCCGGGTTTGGCGCGATCGATGAAATGGGGCATCACGCCCTTCGAGCCGTCCTTGCGCGTGGTCAGCGACACCGGCACCCAGGCCGCCGCGTTCGGCAGCCGATCCTCGATATGTCCGCCGGCGCGCTCCGCAAGACGCAATCCATCGCCGGTGTTGCCGGTCGGCCCCGGCGAGAAATGCTCGTTGCCGGTCGGCGTGTGCGGAAACATTTTTCTGCGGCGTTCGACATCATGCGGGAAGCCGCCGCAGGCCAGCACGACGCCTTGCCTCGCGCGGATTCGCACCTCGCGTCCCTCGCGCGAAACGATCGCGCCGGTGACCGCGCCGTTCTCGACCGTCAGCTCGCGCACCGGCGAGGACAGCCACATCGGAATCTTCAGATCCTGCGCGGATTTCGCCAGCCGTCCGGCCAGCGCATTGCCGTTGGTCAACGTCATGCCGCGGCCGTAACGCAGCACGTCCATCAGGTGACGCGACAAGCGCTTGGCGACGTAGACCGCGGAAGTCAGCGACTTCGTCACCCGCATGAAGTGGATGATCTCCTTGCCGCTTCCCAGCATCATGCCGAACACGGTCAGCTCGGGGAGCGGCATGCCCAGCGTCTTGATGAGGTCGCCGAGCTCGCGGCCGTCGAACGGGCGCGTTACCATGGAGCGACCGCCTTGCGCGCCGCCGGGTGCTTCGGCGTGATAGTCGGGAAACACCAGCGGCATGTCGAAGCGGAGCGCGGTCTTGGCGGTGAAGAAATCGACGGCCTCGGGACCGGCCGAGAGAAATGCATCGACGCGCGCGGCGTCGTAATTGTTGCCGGCCTCATGCCGCAAATAGGTGCGGGACTGCTCCGGCGTCTCGGCGATGCCGTAGGCCTTTGCCAGCGAGGTGCCGGGAATCCAGAGCCAGCCGCCGGAACGGGCGGTGGTGCCGCCGAAGCGCGGCTCCTTCTCAACGATCAGGACATTCAGGCCGCGATGGCGCGCGGTGATCGCGGCCGACATGCCGGAGCAGCCTGATCCGGCCACGAGCACATCGCACTCGTAAGTCTCAATTGCGCTATGCTCGCTGCCGGTCATCTTGGCCTCACTTCTTCAGGAGCGGACATTTGGACTCGGAGACCGGGCGGAAGGCGTCCTCGCCCTTCACGGTCTTGACGATGTCCAGATAGTCCCACGGCTCCTTCGACTGCTCGGGCTTCTTCACCTTGGCGAGATACATGTCGCGGATGACGCGGCCGTCCTCGCGCAACTTGCCGCCATGGACGAATGTATCCTCGATCGGCAGTTCGCGCATCTTGGCCGTCACCTTGGCGGAATCGTCGGTGCCGGCCGCCTTGATGGCCTTGAGATAGTGCAGCACCGAGCCGTAGACGCCGGTCTGGATCATCGTCGGCATCACCTTGGTGCGCTCGTAGAACTTCTTCGACCAGGCGCGCGTTGCCTCGTCCATGGCCCAGTACGAGGCCGTGGTCATGTAGGTGCCCTGCGCGGCCTTGAGGCCGATCGCGTGCACGTCGGTGTCGAACATCAGGAGGCCGACGAGCTTCTGGCCGCCCTGGACGAGGCCGAACTCGCCCGACTGCTTGATCGCGTTGTCGGTGTCCTGGCCGGCATTGGCGAAGGCGACGACGTCGGATTTCGAGCTTTGGGCCTGGAGCGCGAAGGAGGAGAAGTCCGCGGTGTTGGTCGGATGCTTGACGCCGCCCAGGACCTTTCCGCCCATCTCGTTGACGAAGCGCGTAGCGTCCTTCTCGAGCTGCTGGCCGAAGGCGTAGTCCGCGGTGATGAAGTACCAGGACTTACCGCCCTCCTTGATCACGGCGGAGGCCGTCACCTTCGACAGCGCGTAGGTATCGTAGGTGAAGTGCACGGTGTTCGGGCTGCACAGCTCGTCGGTCAGCGAGCTTGCGCCGGGGCCCGAGAGCAGCGCGACCTTGCCCCGCTCGCGCACCATGTTGTGGACGGCGATCGCGATGCCGGAGTTGGGGATGTCGACGACGGCGTCGACCTTGCTGTTGTCGAACCAGCCGCGCACGATCTGCACGCCGACGTCGGTCTTCATCTGGTGATCGGCGCTGATGATCTCGATCGGCTTGCCGAGCACGGTCGGCCCGAATTCCTCCACCGCCATCTTGGCGGCCTCGACCGAGCCCGGCCCTGAGTTGTCGCGGCCCCAGCTCGACAGATCCGTCAGCACGCCGATCCGCACCGCGTCGTCGGAGACTTGTGCAGTGGCCGCTGTGGTCATGGCTGCCGAAGTCATGGCCGCGAGCATGGCGCAGGCCAGAAGCCCTCTCATCGTCGTTTCCTCTCTTTTATTGGCCGCATGGCGCGGCTGGCTGTTCTTGAGATAAATTAGATATAAGCAAAATAGTTTGTCAATGATGAATTAGGCGTTGGAATGAGTTCCTCTCGGCGGGTCGGACGACAGGGGGCACCGCTGCTTGGGCACCCGTCATTGCGAGCGCAGCGACTTGTTCGCCGAAGCCTTGGCGAAGGCGGAAGCAATCCAGACTTTCTCCACGGAGGCAGCCTGGATTGCTTCGTCGCAAGAGCTCATCGCAATGACGGATGTTGCGACATCTGCGCACATAATCCCGCGTTGTTATCCTGTGAGAGCCATCACCCCTGCAGGTTGCAACCCTAGGCACGATTGGCCATGATGCTCTCGGGAATCTCTGGGGCAGGGCATGACGGCAGCAACGGAAGTCTCCGCGGCGGCGGAGAAATCGACGACGGCGCATGTGGTGTGGGCGAGCGCGCTCGGCACCGCCATCGAATGGTACGACTTCCTGATCTACGGCACGGCGGCGGCGCTGGTCTTCAACAAGCTGTTCTTCCCGAGCTTCGATCCCTTCGTCGGCACGCTGGCGGCGTTCTCGACCTATGCGGTCGGTTTCGTGGCGCGGCCGATCGGCGGCGCCATCATCGGGCATTACGGCGACCGGCTCGGTCGCAAGACCATGCTGGTCGCGACCATGATCGCGATGGGGCTCGGCACCTTCCTGATCGGCTGCCTGCCGACCTACAACCAGATCGGCGTGTGGGCGCCGATCCTGCTCATCGTGCTGCGCTTCGTCCAGGGCATCGGCCTGGGCGGCGAATGGAGCGGCGCGGTCGTCATGGTGATCGAGCATGCCGGCAATCGCCGCGGCTTCTATGGCAGCCTGGTGCAGATCGGCTTTCCCGTCGGTGTTGCCGCTTCGACCGGCATTTTCGGCTTGATGACCAAGCTGCCCGAAGCCGATTTCCTGAACTGGGGCTGGCGCGTGCCGTTCCTGATCAGCATCCTGCTCGTCGGTGTCGGCTTCATCGTGCGGCTCAAGCTCGCGGAGACGCCGCACTTCAAGGAGGTGGTCGAGCGCAAGGAGGTGCTGGCGCAGCCGGTGCTGGAAGTGCTCCGCCGCGACTGGCGCAGCTTTCTGCTGGCGATCGGCATCACGGTGTCGGAGGTCGGGCTTGCTTATCTCCTCACCGTCTTCACGGTGGTCTATGCCACGACGAAGCTCGGGCTGCCGCGCCAAGTGATCCTGGATGCCGTGGTCTATGCCGCCCTCGTCGAGTTCGCGACGTTGCCGCTCGCCGGCTGGCTGTCCGACATCTTCGGCCGCAAAGCGCTGTATCTCGCCGGCGGCGTGTTCTCGGTGGCGTTGGCGTTTCCGTTGTTCTGGTTCCTCGATACGAAGGAGCCGGCGCTGATCACGCTGGCGCTCGTCGTCACGATGACGCTGACCCATGCGCTGCTGTTCGGGCCGAAGGCCGCGTTCATGCCGGAGCTGTTCCGCACCCAGGTCCGCTACAGCGGAGCCTCGCTCGGGGCCAATGTCGCGGCGGCGCTGAGCGGCGGCTTCTCGCCGCTGATTGCGACCGCGCTGCTGGCGTGGGCCGGCTCGTATTGGGCCGTGTCCGTCTACATCATCGCACTCTCGATCATCACGATCGTCGCGACGCTGATGGCGCCGGAGACGGCGCGGAGTTCGCTGAAATCATGATGTCGATCATCTCGCGGCTCAAGGTGTAGCGGACGGGCCATTGGCCTGCCGGTCGTTTGGTTCTAAGAACGCCCTTGAGGAAACTTCCCCCAAGCCAGGGAACAGAACCATGACGAAGACGTCTCGACGTGACGTGCTCACTGCCGCAGCCGCGATGACCGCGGCGGGCATCGCCGAAGCGGCGCCGGCCGCAGCGCAGGCCGGACCGAAGCCGATCTTTCCGGTGCCGATGGTCACGATCCCGATCGTCGGCGAGAGCCAGGTGTTTCAGGTCCGCCGCATCTACTGCATCGGGCGCAACTACGCCGCGCACGCGATCGAGCGCGGCTCGGACCCGAACCGCGAGCCGCCGTTCTTCTTCCAGAAGCCGACCGACGCGATCCAGAACGTCGCGGTCGGCGAGGTCGCCGATCATCCCTATCCGTCACTGACCAAGAACTATCATCACGAGGTCGAGCTGGTCGCCGCGCTGAAATCAGGCGGCACCAATATCCCGGTCGATCAGGCACTCGACCACGTCTATGGCTACGCGCTCGGCCTCGACATGACCCGGCGCGACCTCCAGAACGGCATGGCCGCGGAGAAGAAGCCCTGGGAGATCGGCAAGAGTTTTGACCACGCCGCGGTGATCGGCCCGATTCATCCGGCCAGCAAGACCGGGCATTTCGACAAGGGCGCCATCTCGCTGGCGATCAACGGCACGGTGAAGCAGAACTCGGATCTCAGCAAGATGATCTGGAACGTGGCCGAGCAGGTCGCAAAGCTGTCGGAAGCCTTCGAATTGAAAGCCGGTGACATCATCTATTCCGGCACGCCGGAGAATGTCGGTCCCGTCGTGAAGGGCGACGTACTGCTGTGCAAGCTCGAGGGCTTGCCGGATATGTCGATCAAGATCGTGTAGTTGCTCTCGCTTCGTCCCGCGCGGCGGGGCGAGCGCGTTTGAGAGCCGTTCCTGCGGCCATCCTTCGAGACGCCCGCTTTAGGCGGGCTCCTCAGGATGAGGACGGAATGCGTAGCGGCAGTTCAACGGGTACGATGCTGCTTAGCCTCATCGTGAGGAAACTGCGAAGCGGTCGTCTCGAAGGACGAGGCGCGCGGCGAGGTGTTGCCGAAGTCAAATGCGACGACCCTCCCGCTCGCGAGGAGAGGGAAACCATCGTCAATCCGCTGCCGGGTTCCACCAGTCGATTGCCATTTGTTGGCCGGCAAGCGAACCTCCTGTGGCCATATTTGAGAACGAGTGATTTCCCGCGAGGGAGGCGCTCCGATGACCAAGGCTCTAATTACTGCTGTCGCAATGCTGGCGTGTGTGCCCGTGAGCGCGGTTGCGCAGGAGCGCGCGGGCGATGCGGCGCTCGGCGCCGTCTCCGGCGCGGTCGTGCTGGGCCCAGTCGGTGCGGTTGCCGGAGCCTTGATCGGCTACACTGCTGGACCGTCAATCGCTCGGTCCTGGGGTATGAGAGGTTCTCACTCGGCAGGACATCGGCCGCCGCCGCGCCGCGCGGCCGCGACCAGAAGCCCGACGCGCACCCGCGAGGCGATGGCAGCCAACGGTCAGATGCGAGCTGCCGGCAATCCGGCTCCGCCAGTTCAGGCCGCTCCCGCCGCTCCGGCGCAAGCCTCGGCGCCGCCGGTTCAGGGGTTCGACTAAGGCCGCAGCTTCAAGCCGACGCTTTCGGCCGCAGCCCCCGGCTGCCTAGGGCTGGCCGAGGATCTTCTTCGCGGCGCGAAGATGCGGCTTGTCGATCATCTGGCCGTCGAGCCGCAGCGTGCCGGAATTGGGATTGCTGGCGAATGCCGCGATCACTTTTTCCGCCCAGGTGCGTTCGGCCTCGGTCGGTTCGAACGCCGCGTTGACGACATCGACGTGCTTGGGATGGATCAGCGCCTTGGCGGAAAACCCGTCGCGGCGCGCCGCGCGTGTTTCCTGCTCGAGACCGGCGAGGTTGTCGATGTCGGTATAGACCGTATCGATTGGCGCCACCTCGGCCGCAGCCGCCGCCATCAGGCAGAGATCGCGCGCGAGACGATAGGGGCTGTGGAACACGCCGCCGGACGCCTTTTCGGTGGCGCCGAGCGAAGCCGAGAGATCTTCCGCGCCCCACATCAGGCCGGCGAGGCGAGGGGAGCAGCCCTTGTAGCTGCCGAGCCCGAAGATCGAGCCCGCGGTTTCGGTCGCCACGCAGACGATGCGGGTGGTGCCGATCGCGATGCCGGCCGCGGCTTCCAAGGCTTCGAGCCAGGTTGCGACCTGCCTTACGTCATCACCGCCCTGCGATTTCGGCAGCACGATTCCGTCGGGCCTGCCCGGCATCACCGCGGCGAGATCGGCGAGCGTCATGCCGGTGTCGAGCGCGTTGACGCGGACATAGAGCTGGTGCGAGCCGCGTTGGCCCTTGAGCATCGTCAGGGTCAACCCGCGCGCCTCCGCCTTCTTCTCGGTGACGACGGAATCCTCGAGGTCGATGATCAGCGCGTCGGCCTTGCCTTCGCTCGCCTTCTCGAATTTGCGCGGGGAATCGCCCGGCACGAACAGCATCGAACGCATCAGACCGGCCTCTTGTGCATCATCGCCATGCGGCGGCATTTGCCGACGATCTCGTCGTTCTGGTTCAAGGCATGGTGCTCGAACTCGACGATGCCGGCTTTGGGCCGCGATTTGGATTCCCGCACCGAGAGCACCTTTGTCGTGGCCCGCAACGTGTCGCCATGGAAGACCGGTTTTGGAAAGGTGACGTCGGTCATGCCAAGATTGGCAACGGTGGTCCCCATGGTCGTATCATAGACCGTCATGCCGATCATGATGCCGAGGGTGTAAAGGCTGTTGAAAATGCGTTGGCCGAACTCGGTCTTTTCGGCGAAATTCGCATCGATGTGCAGCGGCTGCGGATTGAGCGTCAGCAGGCTGAACATGGTGTTGTCCATCTCCGTGACGGTCCGGGTTAGCGGATGCCTGAACTCCTGGCCTACGGAAAAGTCTTCGAAATAAAGTCCGGCCATCGCGGTTTCCTCCCTGCGAAATAACGGCGCGCTCATAGCTTTACGTCGCATGACCCTATGCATGGTAGACACACTTGATAGACAAATTCACGTATCTGTACGCGGTTTTTCGAGCTAAGAACCCAGGCAAGGGCACGTCAGGGCGCGAAGCAAGCGGCCCGGCCTTTGAGCGGGGAACGCGAAGAGACGGGAGATGGCGGTCGCGGCTCCCCGACAAGGAGATCAAGAACATGGATTTCGCGCTCACCGATCAGCAGGAAGCCATTCGCGATGCCATCGCCAAGATCTGCGAAGGCTTTCCGGATGCCTACTGGCTGAAGAAGGACCATGACGGCGGCTTCCCGCACGATTTTCATAAAGCACTTGCCGACGCCGGCTGGCTCGGCATCTGCGTGCCGGAGGAATATGGCGGCTCGGGGCTCGGCATCACCGAAGCTGCGATCATGATGCGCACCATCGCCGAATCCGGTGCCGGCATGTCCGGCGCATCCGCCGTGCACATCAACGTGTTCGGACTCAATCCCGTCGTCGTGTTCGGCACCGAGGAGCAGCGGAGGCGCATGTTGCCGCCGATGGTGGAGGGCCGTGAGAAGGCCTGCTTCGCCGTCACCGAGCCCAACACCGGCCTCAACACCACGCAGCTCAAGACCCGCGCGGTCGCCAAGAACGACCGTTACATCGTCAACGGCCAGAAGGTGTGGATCTCGACCGCGCAGGTCGCGCACAAGATCCTGCTGCTTGCCCGCACCACGCCGCTGGAGGAGGTGCGTTCGCCGACCCATGGCCTCAGCCTGTTCTACACCGATTTCGACCGCAACAAGATCAAGGTCCACGAGATCGAGAAGATGGGCCGCAAGATCGTCGATTCCAACGAGCTGTTCTTCGAAGATTTCGAGATCCCGATGGAGGATCGCATCGGCGAAGAGGGCAAGGGTTTTCAGTACATCCTCGAAGGCATGAACCCCGAGCGCATCCTGATCGCGGCGGAGGCGGTCGGCCTCGGCAAGCTGGCGCTGGCGCGGGCCACGGAATATGCCAAGACGCGCGTGGTGTTCAACCGTCCGATCGGCAAGAACCAGGGCATCCAGCATCCGCTCGCGGTGAATTGGGTCGAGCTCGAGGCGGCCTGGCTGATGGTGATGTCGGCGGCGTGGCAATACGACAAGGGCATGCCGTGCGGCGCTGCGGCCAATGCCGCAAAATACCTTGCGGGCGAAGCGGGCTTCTCGGCCTGCGAGCAGGCCGTGATGACTCATGGCGGCTTCGGCTACGCCAAGGAATTCCATGTCGAGCGCTACTTGCGAGAAGTGCTGATCCCGCGCATCGCGCCGGTCAGCCCGCAACTCGCGCTCAGCTTCATCGCGGAGAAGGTTCTGGGGCTCGCGAAGTCGTACTGAACGAGCCTTGTGCGCAAACCAAATCGGCCCGCCTATTCGGCGGCGATCCGCTCCATCGCCATGGCGCGAAGCCTGGCGCGCTGGATCTTGACGCCGTTGGCGCTGTCGGTGACGGGGAAGGCCTCCACGACATAGATCCGGGCCGGGATCTTGTAGCCGGCGAGCCGCTCGCGCAGGCGCGCGACCAGCGTCTCCTGCATTGGCGGCTCCTTCGCCGGGATCACGAAGGCGACGCAGCGCGCCTGACCCTTGAGATCGACTGCAACCACCTGGGCGTCGGCCACGCCGGCACAGGATTTGAGCTCGTCCTCGATCTCGCCGGGTGCGACGAGGAAGCCGCCGAGCCGCATGGCGTCGCCCGCGCGGGTCTCGTAGACTAAGGAACCGTCGCCGCGCAACCGGCCGATGTCGCCGGTGCGGAAGAACCCGTCCGCGGTGATCGCATCGCGCGTCGCATCCAGGTTGTTGAAATAGCCGAGGAAGCGTGACGGCGCGCTGATCTCGATCTCGCCGGAAACGCCTTCGGCCGCAAGTTCGCCGGTCTCGGTGTCGCGCACGCGCACGCTTGCCTCGGGTGACATCGGCCAGCCGCCGCCCTCAATGCGGTCGGAAAAGGTGTCGCTGGTGCGGGCGATCGAGAATAGGGCCTGAACCTCGCTCGACCCATAGAGGCCGAACAGCGGCAGGCCGCGCGCCTCGGCCTTCGCAGCAAGCTCGCGCCAGCCAGGCTGGAATGCGGCAAAGCCGCAGGCTTCGAGATGCGGGAATGGGTGTGGCGCATCGCTGAGGGCGAGGATACGCCGGAACATCTCGTCCGAGCCGAACGAGTGGGTGACTTTGTGCTCGCTGAGGATCTTCAGCGCCGGCGCCGCCTCGAAGGCGTCGAGCACGTGAATGGTTGCACCGGCTGCGACAAAGCCGAGCAGGCTCGTCATGCCGAACGTGCCGCAGAACGGAAGCATGGCCAGCAGCGCGTGACGCTGCGGATCAAGCTGAAGCGCGTGGGCAACGGAGGTGGCGTGCGTGGCCAGCGTGCGCTGCGAATGCGCAACCAGCTTCGGCCCCTTGGTGGTGCCAGATGTCGTGTAGAGCAGTACCGGAAGATCGACGTCATCTTGAGCTGGCGCCGGCGGATAGGGTGTGTCGAAGGCATCGAAGCGCACACAGGGCCAGTGCGCAGGGATCGCATCCGCGCCGATTACCGCGAGCCGTTGCAGCGCGGGAATTTCGTCCTTGGCGATGTCGGCGAGGATCGCGGCAAAATCCACCGAGCGGAATGCGGCCTCGACCACCATCAGCCTGGCGCCGGACAAACGAAGCAGATGCGCGACTTCCGCGCTGCGGTAGCGGGTATTGACGGCCGCGACGATCGCGCCAAGGCGGGCGGCGGCGAACAGCAGCGTGACCCATTCGATCCGGTTGACCAGCCAGACCGCGATCACGTCGCCCTTGCCGATGCCTTGCGCCGCAAGCCAGGCCGCGGTCTGCTCGACCCTTTCGGAGAACTCAGCTCGCGAGACCGATGTCCCGTCGCATACGAAGGCGGTATCGCCAGCGGCCTCGGTCCGGATCAGCGATTGCAGCGAAGACGCGTTGGCACTCATGGCAAGGGGAGTAACCCGATCGCGCCAACCTGTCTACTTGGTGCCGAACATCCGGTCGCCGGCATCGCCCAGGCCCGGCACGATGTAGCCGTGGTCGTTGAGCCGCTCGTCGATCGCGGCGGTCCAGATCGGCACGTCCGGGTGTTCGGTCTGGAACTGCGCGATGCCCTCGGGCGCAGCCAGAAGGCACACGAAGCGGATGTCGCGGGCGCCGCGGGCTTTGAGCAGGGAGGCGCCGGCGCAGGCCGAGTTGCCGGTCGCCAGCATCGGATCCATCAGGATCACGGTGCGATCCGACAGGTCCTGCGGCGCCTTGAAGTAATATTCCACGGCTTGCAACGTCTCGGGGTCGCGGTAGAGCCCGATATGGGCGATGCGCGCCGAGGGCATCAGCGCCAGCATGCCGTCGAGGAAGCCGACGCCGGCGCGCAGGATCGGCGCCAGCGTGAGCTTCTTGCCGGCGATCTTGGGCGCCTGCATGGGTGCGATCGGCGTCTCGATCTCGACCAGCTCCAGCGGCAAATCGCGCGTCACCTCGTAGCCGAGCAGCATCCCGATCTCGTTCAGGATCTCGCGAAAGCTCTTGGTCGAGCGATCCTTCTCCCGCATCAGCGAGAGCTTGTGCTGGACCAGGGGGTGGGCGACGACGTTGACATTGGCAGTGCTCATGCAACCGCTCTACACGGTTCCCTAGAATTGCGCCAGATCGGCCGGGTCTTTTCCGCCGGACAGGCGGCGTCAACCGGGCATCGCCACCGCGCTGCGCGCCCGGCTGCTCGCCTCATAGGCAGCCATGGTCAGTTCACGGTTGATCGCCATACGCATCGCGTCCGTGGCCGGTTGGCGCAGGCGCTTCTTTGCGGTTGCATGCGACGGCTTGTGGATCGCGCGCAATGCCACGATGACCTCCTCGAGCGTGATGTCGACCCTCTCCGGCGCGACCACGCGATCGAGAAAGCCGGCGGTCAGCGCCTCCTCGGGCTCGTACATTTCGCCGAGCGTGACGGTGCGGCTGAGCCAGGCCGGATGCAGGCGGCTGCGCGCGAGCTCGATGGCAAAGCTCGGCGGCGCGATGCCGATCGCGACCTCGTTCAGCCCCATGCGGTGCGGCCCGCGCGCGCCCAGCCTGACGTCGCAGGCGAGCAGCAGGAACGTCCCCATCGGAAAGGCATGACCTTCCATCACGCCGATTGTCGGATGCGGAAACGACATCAGCCGCAGCGCGAGCTCGGCGCCGGCGCGGACCATCTCGAGGCTCTTGGCGGCATCGCCGGCGGCGAACACCTTGAGATCGAAGCCGGCGGAGAAGATGCCGGGCCGCGCCGAGCGCAGCACCACGATCTCGGCTTCCGTCTCGGCCCGGTCGAAGGCGGCGCCGATCTCGCCCAGCATGGTGGTCGACATCACATTGACCTTGCCGTCGTCGAGCCCGATCCGCGCGACGCCGTCGTTTACCTCGAAGGTCACTCCCATTGGCATTTGCCTAGTTATGATCCAGGCTTGACTGTCGGAGGCTGATGTAGACCAATCAATATAATTTCGTGCGAAGGGGAGAGCGTCATGCCGGCCGTGCCAAAACACCGCCAGCCCATCATCAATGCTGCGGTGACGCTGTTCCGCCGTCAGGGATATGCCCGGACCGGCCTGAACGACATCGTCGACGTCAGCGGTGCACCAAAAGGCTCGCTCTACCATTACTTTCCGGATGGAAAATCCTCGATTGCGGTGGCGGCGGTGGAGGAGGCGGGCCGCCGCGTCGCGGCGACGGTCGCCAAGCTCGCGGAAGAGTGCAGCTCGACCGCCGACCTCTTGCGAGCGCACGCAAGACTACTGGCGGGGTGGATGCAGGGCTCCGGCTTTCGCAACGGCTGCCCGATCACGACCGTGCTGCTCGAGCTTGCGCCGCGCGAGCGTGCCGTGTCCGATGCCGGTCGCAAGGCCTATGCGGCGCGACTGTCCATCCTGCGTGACAAGCTTGTCGCCGACGGGTTTGCCAGGCCGCGGGCGGAAACACTTGCCGTGCTCTGCACGTCGTCGCTCCAGGGTGCGCTGATCCAAGCCCGCGTCGAGCGCAGCGGCCGGCCGATCGAGGTCACGGCGGCGGAATTGGCGCGGCTGATCGAGCGGGAAGCGAGGAGCTAGACGCCGAGCCCGCGCGCGACAAGCGTGATCACGAGCGTCAGGATCGCGCCCCAAATCAGGCTCAGCGTCATGGTCAGGATGGTCATTGTGACCGCCTGCTCGAGATTTCCCTTGAACGGCTGCATGCTAGCCGTCCGAGGCCGGGCGCGCGGTGACCCGCATGCCCAGCAGCAATGCGCCCATCAATGCGACCAGGATGACGATCTTGAGTTCGATCATGTCGTTACCTCGCAAGGCGGGCCAGATGTCGCGTCACGCCCTCCAGCCATCGTGCTGCCAGTGCGACCAGCGGATTGCCCTGGTTCTCGACGTCGAGCTCGAAGGCCTCGGCCGGAAACACCAGTGCGCATCGGGCCGGTGCGCTCCGGCCGTTGGCGAATTCGACCGCGGAGCTCTTGAGCAGGAAGAGACCGCCGGCGCGGCCCTGGGCCTCGCGGGCAACCCAGAGGCCGGCGCGGTTATGCCCAATGAAGAAGGCGGGAATGGCGGGGCTGACGACATCGGGATCGAGCGGCTTGAGGGCGGTCGCCGCGCCAATGTCGAGCGCCCCAGTTCGTGACTTCGGCACACGGTGCGCGGCTTGAAGAGCGATGGCAGCCATGGCGGCCTCCTCACACATCTGCAGGGTCATGATGTCTGCCGCTGCGGGTTCAGGCGTGGAGATGCCAGACATAGATTGCGGTTCGCAGCGCAATGAGCGCGGTGAGCACGCTGCCCATCGAGAGCAGGGTCAGAGCGCCGAATGCGAGGCGTTTGAGCTGGGCATTGCGCGTTGCCGATATCTGTAGCGGTCGCTCCGCCCAGGCGAGAGGCCGTTCAAGGCCGTGGGTCAGCATCGACATTGTCGGAAGTCCTTCTCTGTGGCGCGGCGAGAGCCGCCCCAATCCATCCCGTAGGATGATGATCGCGGCGTAGGATTGCGAGATGAGCCCCGGGGCCTCCGTATAGGAATGTCATAGTCAGGCGCCGACGCCATCGATCAGTTCCTCGTCTGCGATGGCGGCGAAGGCCCTGGCGATCTCCGCCTGGCCGGCGGGGTTGAGCGGCACGATCGGCAGCCGCGTGTCCGGCCGCATCAAGCCGAGCATGCCGAGGGCGCCCTTGAGGGCCGCCGGGCTCTCCCTGGAGAGGCAGGTGACGAGCGGGATCAGGCGCTTGTGCAGATAGCGTGCGGATTGCAGCCGGCCTTGCCTGACCTGCGAGAAGATCGTGCGGCAGAGATCCGGCGCGATGTTGGCGACCTCGGAGATCGCGCCATCGCCGCCGTCCGCGATGTAGGCGAAGGCGGTAACGTCGTCGCCGGATAGAGAGCGAAAGCCGGCCGGCAGATGCCGGGCGAGGCGCATCGGGCGGGTGATGTCGCCGCTGCCGTCACGCAGGCCCACGAATTGGCGGGACTCGACCAGGCGCAGGAGCGTCTCGTCGGCCAGTGGCCGCAGCGTGCGGGAGGGCACGTCGTGCAGGATCACCGGCAATCCGATCGCGCCGGCGACCGCGCGGAAGTGCGCGAGCGTGCCCTCCTGCATCGGCTTGTTGTAGGCGGGCACGACCGACATGACGGCATCGGCGCCGGCAGCTTCCGCGCGCCGCGCGAGTTCGATGGCGTGGCTGGTCGCATTGGAGATCGCGCCCGCGATGATCCGCACGCGGCCGCGCGCGACGTCGACCGCGGTGCGAATGACGAGCTCCTGCTCGGCCGGCGAGAGCGTCGGTGCCTCGCCGGCCGTCTCGCAGACCACGATGGCTGGAACGCCGGCCGCGACCTGCCGTTCACACAGTGCGGCGAACGCCTTGAGATCGACCGCGTCAGCCGCATCGAACGGCGTCGGCAGGTCCGGAATGAAGCCGGTGAACCAGGCAGCTGGAGGGATGAACATGGTGCTTCGCCGTAAGGTCGCCGGCTCAGGCGGCGCGGTGCGAGATGTCTGGAGTGGGGCTCCTGGCCATGTCGAGCTCGATCTCGCGCGGCAGCTCGACAATGGTCTCGGGATGCCGTCCGTTCTCGAACAGCGCATATTTGATCGCCTGCGCACGGCTGACGAACAGGCCGCCATAGAGGCCGTGTTGTTCCTGAGCGACCCATTGTCCGCGGCGATTCCTGCCGATGAAGACGATGGTCGAAAGCGAGCTGCACGAGGGAGGTTCGACGAGTTTCACGGATCTATTCCTTCTGAACGATGCCGGCTCGGGACGCGTGTCCCTGCCTGCGCGCTCAATATCCTTAGTGACGAATATGATTTCGAGGGTGGAGCCGCGGCGATCTCATAGGAAGGTCATAAAGCCGGGAACGGCGGTCGCTCAGGCTACATCGTTGACGAGGTGGACCTGCGCGAACAGTGCGAGGCTGCCTAGCCGAAATTGTCGCAAGCGAGCGGCTCGTAAAGCGGATCCAGCACAGGACGAACGGAAGGAACGCTTGGCCGCGGCACGTCCGCGGCCAATGCCCGGACCTCGATGAAGGCCGACAGCAGAGCCAGCGCGAGGTCGGAATGGCGCGCCTCGACCGCGGCATCCAGCCAGTCCGGCAGCTCTCGCTCGCGCGACAGTGCACAATGCCACTCGCCCTCGTCATAGGCGATGCGGCGGACCTGCCACATCGGCAGCTCGAGCTCGATCAGCGCCAGCGCCGCATCGGCCCAGGCTTCAACGTCGATCAGGCGCATGATGCGTGCGGCGCGCTCGCCTTGGCCGAGCGAGGGGACGCGCCTGCCGGCGTGCGCGATGATGTCGAGCATCAACGGCCGGGTCATCGCCGGTGCCGTGCGAAGCTGTTGGCCGAGGGAAGGCGGGTCGAGGAGTCGGAGAGCGGCGGTCATGTCGGGCCTCCTGGAATTGGCGTCGGTCAGTCGGCCGGCATTGCCAGGATGGCGGGGAGTGCATTTGAAAACGAGATGGGGATCGGGCGAGAGATATAGGGATTTCATAAGTGGGGGGCGGGTGAGAGGCGCAGTCTTGTCGCCCAATTCACGACTGTCGTCCTCGCGAAAGCGGGGACCCATAGCCCCAGGGAGATGTTGTCGTACGAAGCTCGTCACCACGAACCTTCGTCGAACCACTCCCTGTGGTTATCGCGACGAGCGCAAGCGCTCGCGCTGAGGTCCCGGATCTGCGCTTCGCTTGTCTGGGACGACAGCCGGGGTGCGCGACCATCGCCCAATGGAGCATCGCCCCCGCCTTTATGAGATTCCTATATATTTGCCATAGCCCTCATCTCGAAAACCTATGAGCGGGGTGGCACTTCAGCACGGTCAAAAGTCCGGGCTGTCGCCCGTGGAAATGCGTTCCATTTCCTTCGCGAGCCGCCGGGTCACCGAGAGAAAGTTGCGCCGGATTTGATGGCGCAATGAGGAGTATCGCCATGATGGACATTCTGATGCTGGCGCTGGGCTTCGGCTTCTTCGCCCTCGCGATCGGCTACACCTACGCCTGCGAACGGCTATGACGGAGCAAACCATGATCTTCGATTATGCGCTCGCCGGTGCCGTCTCGTTCGGTCTGCTGGTCTACCTCACCTATGCACTGCTGCGGCCCGAGCGGTTCTGACCCGTGCTGCTGCTCGTCGAATTGCTGCTGGCGGACGCCGTGCTCGTCGCCTGCCTGCTGACGGTGCTCCTGCCGCTGTTGCGCCGGACACCAAGCCTGAAGGGTTGATTCCATGACTGTGATCGGTTGGCTCCAGATCATTCTGTTTTGCGCCATCATCGTCGCGCTGACCAAGCCGCTCGGCTGGTACATGACGCGGGTGTTCGGCGGCGAGCGGACGTTCCTGTCGCCGGTGCTGCGCCCGATCGAGGCCGGCGTGTACTGGATTTCCGGCGTCGACGAGAAGCGCGAGCAGCATTGGCTGACCTACACGGTCGCCATGTTGCTGTTCCATGTCGGCGGCTTCCTCATCATCTACGGTGTGATGCGGCTTCAGGCCGTGTTGCCCTTCAATCCGGCCGGGCAGGGCGCGGTCGCCGAGGATCTCTCCTTCAACACCGCGGTCTCCTTCATCACCAACACCAACTGGCAGAACTACGGCGGCGAGAGCACGCTATCCTATCTCGTCCAGATGCTAGGCCTGACGCCCCAGAACTTCCTGTCGGCGGCAACCGGCATCGCGCTGGCGATGGCCCTGATCCGCGGCTTCTCGCGCGCCTCGATGCGCACGGTTGGCAATTTCTGGGTCGACGTCACCCGCTGCACGCTCTACGTGCTGCTGCCGATCTGCGTGGTCTACACGCTGTTCCTGGTCTGGCAGGGCATGCCGCAGACGCTCGGCCCGTATATCGAGGCGACCACGCTCGAGGGCGCCAGGCAGACCATTGCGGTCGGCCCGGTCGCTTCCCAGGTGGCGATCAAGATGCTCGGCACCAATGGCGGTGGCTTCTTCAACGCCAACGCGGCGCACCCGTTCGAAAATCCGACTGCGCTGTCGAATTTCGTGCAGATGCTTTCGATCTTCGCGCTCGGCGCCGCGATGACCAACGTGTTCGGCCGTATGGTCGGCAACCAGCGCCAGGGCTGGGCGATCCTGTCCGTGATGGGCGTGCTGTTCGTCGCAGGCGTCGCCATCACCTATTGGGCGGAAGCGAACGGAACCTCGATGCTCCATGCGCTGGGCCTGACCGGCGGCAACATGGAGGGCAAGGAGGTCCGCTTCGGCATCGTCGCGTCCTCGCTGTTCGCCGTCGTCACGACGGCCGCTTCATGCGGCGCGGTCAATGCGATGCATGACAGCTTCACCGCGCTCGGCGGCATGATCCCGCTGATCAATATCGAGCTCGGCGAGATCATCGTCGGCGGCGTCGGCGCCGGCATGTACGGCATGCTGCTGTTCGTCATCCTCGCGATCTTCGTCGCCGGACTGATGGTCGGCCGCACCCCGGAATATGTCGGCAAGAAGATCGAGGCGCGCGAGGTCAAGATGGCGATGCTGGCCATCCTGGTGCTGCCGCTGATGATCCTCGGCTGGACCGCCGTCGGCGTGGTCTATCCGGCGGCCGTCGCCTCGACGGCGAATGCCGGACCGCATGGCTTCACCGAAGTGCTCTATGCCTTCACCTCGGCGACCGGCAACAACGGCTCGGCCTTCGCAGGCCTCACCGGCAACACCTTCTTCTACAACCTCACGCTCGCAAGCGCGATGTTCGTCGGCCGCTTCTTCATGATCGTCCCGGCCATGGCGATCGCGGGATCGCTCGCGGAGAAGAAGTCGATCCCGCCGTCCACGGGCACGTTCCCGACCACGGGGGGCCTGTTCGTCGGCCTCGTCGTCGGCGTCATCCTGATCATGGGCGGCCTGACCTTCTTCCCGGCGCTCGCGCTCGGCCCGATCGTCGAACATCTGGCGATGAACGCCGGCAACCTCTTCTGAATGTCTGGAGTGACCTCCATGGATACGACGAAACTGCAAAAACGTGCTGCCGTCTCGGCAATGCTCGATCCCAAGATCGTGATGCCCGCGATCCGCGCCTCCTTCACCAAGCTCGATCCGCGGCTGATGGTGAAGAACCCCGTGATGTTCGTGGTCGAGATCGTGGCCGCGCTCACCACGGTGATCTTCCTGCGCGACATCATCACCGGCGGCTCAGGCCTCGGCTTCACCTTCCAGATCATCGTCTGGCTCTGGTTCACGGTGCTGTTTGCCAATTTTGCCGAAGCGGTGGCCGAAGGCCGCGGCAAGGCGCAGGCCGAATCGCTGCGCAAGACCCGCACCGAGAGCCAGGCCAAGCTCCTGACCGGTGCGGGCCGGGCCTTCAAGATGGTGCCGGGCACGAGCCTCAAGGTCGGCGACATCGTGCTGGTCGAGGCCGGCGATACCATTCCCTCCGATGGCGAGGTGATCGAGGGTGTCGCCTCCGTCAACGAGGCCGCCATCACCGGCGAGTCCGCGCCCGTCATTCGCGAATCCGGCGGCGACCGGTCGGCGGTGACAGGCGGCACGCAGGTGCTGTCCGACTGGATCCGCGTCCGCATCACGGCGGCGCAAGGCTCGACCTTCATCGACCGCATGATCAAGCTGGTCGAAGGCGCCGAGCGGCAGAAGACGCCGAACGAGATCGCGCTCAACATCCTGCTCGCCGGTCTCACCATCATCTTCGTGTTCGCCACCGTCACCATTCCGAGCTATGCGGCCTATGCCGGCGGCTCGATCTCGGTGATCGTGCTGGTCGCACTGTTCGTAACGCTGATCCCGACCACGATCGGCGCGCTGCTGTCCGCGATCGGCATTGCGGGCATGGACCGTCTGGTGCGCTTCAACGTGCTGGCGATGTCGGGCCGCGCCGTCGAGGCCGCCGGCGATGTCGACACTCTGCTGCTCGACAAGACCGGCACCATCACGCTCGGCAACCGGCAGGCGACCGCGTTTCGTCCTGTTCGGGGAGTGACCGAGCAGGAGCTCGCCGACGCGGCGCAGCTCGCCTCGCTCGCCGACGAGACGCCGGAAGGCCGTTCCATCGTGGTGCTGGCAAAGGAGAAATACGGCATCCGAGGCCGCGACATGGCGGAGCTTGGCGCCACCTTCATCCCGTTCACGGCGCAGACCCGCATGAGCGGCGTCGACGCCGGTGGCTCGTCGGTGCGCAAGGGCGCGGTCGATGCGATGCTGAACTATGTCGGCGGCGGCGCGCCGCTGGCGGTTGCTTCGGGCAACGCGGCGCGGGCGATCCAGCCGGCGGCACTGTCGGACCTCGGCCGCGAGATCCAGACCATCGCGGACGAGATCTCGAAGGCCGGCGGCACGCCGCTGGCGGTCGCGAGGGACGGCAAGCTGCTCGGCGTCATCCAGCTCAAGGACATCGTCAAGGGCGGTATCCGCGAGCGTTTTGCCGAGCTGCGCCGCATGGGCATTCGCACCATCATGATCACCGGCGACAACCCGATGACGGCGGCTGCCATCGCAGCGGAGGCGGGCGTCGACGATTTTCTGGCGCAGGCGACCCCTGAGGACAAGCTCAAGCTGATCCGGGACGAGCAGGCCAAGGGCAAGCTGGTTGCGATGTGCGGCGACGGCACCAACGACGCCCCGGCGCTTGCGCAGGCCGACGTCGGTGTCGCCATGAACACGGGTACGCAAGCCGCCCGCGAGGCCGGCAATATGGTCGACCTCGACTCCAACCCGACCAAGCTGATCGAGGTCGTCGAGATCGGCAAGCAGCTGCTGATGACGCGCGGCGCGCTGACGACGTTCTCGATCGCCAATGACGTCGCAAAGTATTTTGCGATCATTCCGGCGATGTTTTTGGCGTTCTACCCCCAGCTCAATGTGCTCAACGTCATGAACCTGTCGAGCCCGCAGAGCGCCATCCTGTCGGCGATCATCTTCAACGCATTGATCATCATCGCGCTGATTCCGCTGGCGCTGAAGGGCGTCGCCTATCGCGCGGTCGGTGCCGGTGCGCTGCTCCGGCGCAATCTGTTGATCTACGGCCTTGGCGGCATCGTCATTCCCTTCATCGGTATCAAGGCGATCGACCTCGTTGTGACCGCCTTGCACCTGGCTTGAACCGTCGGCGCGCGGCGCAAGGCACCGCGCGCAACGACGAAGACTTAGGAGACCAACATGCTCAGAGAAATCCGCCCCGCCATCGTCCTCTTGCTGGTGCTCACCGCCATCACCGGCCTTGCCTATCCGCTGGCGATGACGGCCATCGCCGGCGCGCTCTTCCCGGCGCAGGCCCAAGGCAGCCTGATCGAGAAGGACGGCAAGGTGATCGGCTCCGCCCTGATCGGGCAGGAGTTCAGGGACGACAAATACTTCCACGGCCGTCCCTCGGCGACGGTTGCGCCGGACCCCAATGATTCGACCAAGACGGTGCCCGCGCCCTACAATGCCGCCAATTCCGGTGGCTCCAATCTCGGCCCGACCAGCAAGGCGCTGGCCGACCGGCTGAGGGAAGATGTAGACAAGCTCAAGGCTGAGAATCCGAACGCTGCCGTGCCGGTCGACCTGGTGACGACGTCGGCCAGCGGCCTCGATCCTGATATCTCGCCGGAAGCGGCGCAATTCCAGGTGCCGCGCGTGGCCAAGGCGCGGAATATGCCGGAGGATCAGGTCAAGCAGATCGTGACCGCCAACACCGAAGGCCCCTTGCTCGGCCTGATTGGCGAACCCAGGGTTAACGTTCTGGCACTGAATCGCTCGCTGGATCGCGCCGCCGCCAGGTAGCGGTCTAGGCTCGCGTCAGGCAGATGATTATATTGGCAAAATGGTCCGAGAGCGCCGCGATCCCGAACAACGTCCGTCGCCCGAGGCGCTGCTGGAAGCAGCGCGGCGGGAAGGGAGCGCGAGCGGCAAGCTGAAGATCTTCGTCGGCGCCGCTCCCGGCGTCGGCAAGACCTATGAGATGCTGCAAAGCGCCCACGCCAAGCGCAAGTCCGGCATCGACGTCGTGGTCGGCTTCGTCGAGACCCACGGCCGCGCCGAGACCGAGGCGCTGGTGCGCGGGCTCGAGATGGTCCCGCGAAAGCGGCTGGACTATCGCGGGCAGATCGTCGAGGAGATGGACCTCGATGCGGTGATCGCGCGTCGGCCGCAGATCGCTTTGGTCGACGAGCTCGCCCACACCAACGCGGCCGGCAGTCGCCATCCCAAGCGCTATCTCGACGTCGAGGAGTTGCTGTCCCACGGCATCGACGTCTACACCGCCGTCAACATCCAGCACATCGAGAGCCTGAACGACGTCGTCGCCCAGATCACCCATGTCAGGGTGCGCGAGACCGTGCCGGATTCGGTGTTCGATCGCGCCGACGCGATCGAACTGATCGACCTCACGCCCGACGATTTGATCCAGCGCCTGAAGGAGGGCAAGGTTTATGTGCCCAAGCAGGCCGAGCGGGCGCTGGAGCATTATTTCTCGCCGGGGAACCTGACGGCGTTGCGCGAGCTCGCTTTGCGCCGCACCGCGGAGCGGGTCGACGAGCAGCTCCTCAACCACATGCAGGCCAATGCGATTCCCGGGCCCTGGGCTGCGGGCGAGCGCATCCTCGTCTGCGTCAGCGAGGATCCGCGCGCGGCCGGTCTCGTCCGCTACACCAAGCGGCTGGCGGACCGGCTGCATGCGCCATTCACCGCGGTTTCGATCGAGACGCCGCGATCGCTGCAATTGTCCGACGAGCAGCGCGACCGGCTGGCCGATACGCTGCGGCTCGCGGAATCGCTCGGCGGCGAGGCGTTGACCATTCCCGCGGTCGGTCGCCGCATCGCCGACGACGTCGTCAACTTCGCGCAAGGCAACAACGTCACCCAGATCGTGATCGGCAAGTCGACCCGCTCGCGCTGGTTCGAGATGACACGCGGCTCCGTCGTGCACGATTTGGTGCGCCGCGCCGGCAACATCACGGTTCATGTCATCGCCGGCGACGAGCTGCCGGGCGAAGCGGCGCCCAAGACGGCGGTGCAGACCGCCGTGCGGTCCGAGCCGTTCAATCCGTTGCCATATCTGAAGGCTCTCGGCATCGTGCTGATCGGCCTTGGCGCCGCCGAACTGATTCAGCCGCGGTTCGGCATCGAGAACGTCGACCTCGTGCTGCTGACGGCGGTGGTGGCGGTCGCGGTCCGCTACGGACTATGGCCGTCGCTGCTGGCGACTGTCGCAGCCTCGCTCTGTTACAATTTCTTCTTCCTGCCGCCGATCCACACCTTCACGATCACCGACCCGACCAACGTCGCCGCCTTCGTGCTGTTCATGGTGGTGGCGATGATCGTCTCCAATGTCGCGGCGCGCGTGCGCACCCAGGCCGATGCCGCCATCGGCCGGATCAGGATGAACGAGCAGCTCTACGCTTTCAGCCGCAAGCTCGCCGGCACCGCGACGCTCGACGACGTGCTGTGGGCGACGGCCTACCAGATCGCGTTGATGCTAAAAGTCCGGGTGGTGTTGCTGCTGCCGGAAGAAGGCCTGCTCACGGTGAAATCCGGCTATCCGCCCGAGGACGAGCTCGATCAGGCCGATCTTGCCGCCGCCAACTGGGCCTGGAGCAACGACCGCCCCGCCGGCCGCGGCTCGGATACGCTGCCGGGTGCAAAACGGCTGTTCCTGCCGATGCGCACCGGGCGCGGCCCGATCGGCGTCATCGGCATCGACGATGACCGCACCGGTCCGCTGCTGACACCGGACCAGCGCCGCCTGCTCGACGCGCTGGTCGATCAGGGCGCGCTGGCGATCGAGCGCGTGCTGCTGGTCGAGGACATGGACCGTGTCAAGCGCACCGTCGAGTCCGAGCGGCTGCGCTCGGCGCTGTTGACCTCGATCTCGCACGATTTGAAGACGCCGCTCGCCTCGGTGCTGGGGGCGGCCTCGACCATGCGCGATCTCGCCAGCGCCCTCTCCGACACCGAGAAGCGCGACCTGCTCGCGACCGTGATCGACGAATCCGAGCGGCTGAACCGCTTCATCGCCAATCTGCTCGACATGACCAAGCTCGAATCGGGTGCCGTCGTACCCAACGCGGCGCTACACGATCTCAGTGAGATCGTGGGCAGCGCGCTGCGGCGCGCAGCCAAGATTCTCACCGCGCACGAGGTCGATCTCGTGCTGGCCGCCGATCTGCCGATGCTGCAGCTCGATGCGGTGCTGTTCGAGCAGGTGCTGTTCAACCTGCTCGACAACGCCGCCAAATATTCGCCGCCCGAGACCACCATCTCGATCCGCAGCCGGCGCGACAGCGATCATGTCGTGCTCGAGATCGCGGACGAGGGGGGCGGCATCCCGCCTGATGAGCTCGAGAGCGTGTTCGACAAGTTCTACCGCGTGCAGAAAGGCGATCATGTCCGACCCGGCACCGGGCTCGGGCTCGCCATCTCGCGCGGCTTCGTCGAGGCAATGCGCGGCACGATCTCGGCCGCCAACCGCAGCGACCGCAGTGGCGCTGTCCTCACCATCCGTCTTCCCGTTCCGGCAGAGAGCCGCGCCTTGGATACCGCCGCATGAGCGCTGCCCCGATCAAGGTCCTGGTCATCGACGACGAGCCGCCGATCCGCAAATTGCTGCGGATGGGGCTGACGACGCAAGGCTACGAGATCCTGGAAGCGTCGAACGGCAAGATCGCACTGGAGAAGCTCGTTGAGGAGCCGGCGCTGATCATCCTCGATCTCGGCCTGCCCGACGTGCAGGGGCACGAATTGCTGCGCACCATCCGTGCCCGCAACGAAGGCGTGCCGATCGTGGTGTTATCGAGCCGCGGCGACGAAGCCGGCAAGGTACAGGCGCTCGATCTCGGCGCCGACGATTATCTCACCAAGCCGTTCGGCATGGACGAGCTCCTGGCACGCCTGCGCGCTGCGCTGCGGCATCAGCTCCAGGTCCAGGGCGAGCGCCCGGTGTTCCGCACCGGCGATCTCTCGGTCGATCTCGTCCGCCGCATCGTCAAGGTCGGCGAACGTGATGTGAAGCTGTCGCCGAAAGAATACGACCTTCTGCGCGTCCTGGTGCAGCACGCCGGCAAGGTGCTCACCCACCGCTTCCTGCTGAGGGAGCTCTGGGACGAATTGACCGATGCGCAATATTTGCGAGTCTATGTCCGCCAGCTCCGCCAGAAGATCGAAGCCGATCCGGAACGGCCGCAATATGTGCTGACCGAGACGGGGATCGGGTACCGGTTGAAGGCGGGGGATTAGCTGTCGATCCTCATCCTGAGGAGCTGTAGGGTGGGCAAAGCGAAGCGTGCCCACGATCTTTCGCGATCATGGAAAGTTGGTGGGCACGGCGCGTTGCGCCTTTGCCCACCCTACGATATCGAGTGCTGGGCAAGCAGTTAACCCGCCTTCCGATGTCGCGCCGTCGAACGATGCGCCTTCTTCGCAGGCCGTTGTCGCCCCGTGGCACGGCGGGCATGCGACTTCGCAGCCGTCTTTTTCCCGCCACGTCCCTTCAGGCTCTGCTTCAGCGCATCCATCAGGCTGACGACGTTGCTGGGGCGCTCCTCGGGCTCCGCCAGCTCGATCTTCTTGCCGCTGGCCTTGCGCTTGACCAACGCCTTCAGCGCGTTCTCATACTCATCCTTGAATTTGCCAGGGTCGAAATGCGCCGCCTTTGTCTGGAGGATGTGGCTGGCGAGCTCGACCATATCCTTGGTGATCTTCGGGCTCTTGATGTCGTCGAAGAATTGGTCCTCGTCGCGCAGCTCGTAAGGAAAGCGCAGTGTGGTGCCGAGCAGGCCGTTGCCGAGCGGTTCGATCGCCATGATGTGCTCGCGGTTGGTGAGCACGATCTTGGCGAGCGCCACACGCTCCTGGTCCTTCATGGCGTCGCGGATCACCGCGAACGCGTCGACCGCGGCCTTGCCGTCGGGTGCCAGGTAATAGGGATGGTTGAGGTAACGCTGGTCGATCTCCTCGCTCGGCACGAAGCTCTCAATGTCGATGGTATGGTTGCTCTCGATCTGGACCGCCTCGAGCTCCTCCGGCTCGATCTCGACATATTTGCCCTTGCGCAGCTCGTAGCCGCGGCCCTTCTGGTCGCTCTCGACGACATCGCCGGTCTCGGCATCGATCATCTGCTGCTTGAGCCGGTTGCCGGTCTCGCGGTTGATCAGGTGAAACCGCGTCTTCTCGGCCGCCGTGGTCGCCGGATAAAGCACGACCGGGCAGCTGACCAGCGAGAGCTTCAACGTTCCCTTCCAATAGGCGCGCGGGGCCATTCCATTCTCCAGCGTTTTCAAGGCGTTTTGGAACCCCAACCGCCCCGCGGGGTTTTGGTTCCGGATGGGACTTTGGCCGTGATAGGCTTGAATCCCCGAAAGAGAAGCGGGACCGGTCGTGCTGCAAAAACTCTCCACCTATCGACAGAAACGTGATTTCGAGAAGACGCCGGAGCCGTCGGGCAAGACCGTGGTGACGCCGTCGAAGCAGCGGCGCTTTGTGATCCAGAAGCACGATGCAAGCCGGCTGCATTACGATTTGCGGCTCGAATTCGACGGCGTGTTCAAGTCCTGGGCGGTGACCAAGGGTCCCTCGCTCGATCCGCACGACAAGCGGCTGGCGGTCGAGGTCGAGGACCATCCGCTCGACTATGGCGATTTCGAAGGCACGATTCCGGAAGGGCAGTACGGCGGCGGCACGGTGATGCTGTGGGATCGCGGCACCTGGGAGTCGGAAGATCCCGAGCGCGGCTTCAAGAAGGGCGATCTGAAATTCACCCTGCATGGGGACAAGTTGCACGGAAGCTGGGTCCTGGTCCGCATGCGCAACGACCGTACCGGCGGCAAGCGCACCAACTGGCTCTTGATCAAGCATCGCGACGAATTTGTCCGCGAAGGGGCCAGGAACGACATTCTCGATGAGGACAAATCCGTCGCCTCCGGCCGTGCGATGGAGCAGATCGCCGAGGGCAAGGGTCGCGCGCCAAAGCCGTTCATGCTGGCCAAGGGTGCCAAGACCAAGGCCGACGCGGTCTGGCAATCCAACCGGGCCGAGGAAGCGAAAGGCCAGACGGTCAAGCCGGCGCCGCGCACGGCGTTGAAGGGCGGCAAGATCTCTAAGAGCGGGGCGGCGAAGAAGAAGGCCACAACTGCCACCAGTGGCAAGAAGGTCACCGAGATACCGGATTTCGTGCCGCCGCAGCTCTGCACGTCGGTCGAGCGGCCGCCGGGCGGCGAGGGCTGGTGCCACGAGATCAAATTCGACGGCTACCGCGTGCAGCTCCGGGTCGAGGACGGCAAGGCGACGCTGAAGACGCGCAAGGGCCTCGACTGGACCGACAAGTTTGCGTCGATCGCGAAGGAAGCCGGGGCGCTGCCGGACGTGATGATCGACGGGGAGATCGTGGCGCTCGATCACGACGGTGCGCCGAATTTCTCCTCGCTTCAGGCCGCGCTGTTGGACGGCAAGACCGAAGAGCTGATCTTCTTTGCCTTTGACCTCCTGTTCGCGGAGGATCTCGATTTTCGGCGTCTGCCGCTCGGCGAGCGCAAGGCGCGGCTGAAGCAGCTGCTGGGAGCGCGCAAGCGGAAATCGGCTCAGATCCGCTATGTCGAGCATTTCGAGAGCGGCGGCGATGCGGTGCTGCAATCGGCCTGCAAGCTCGAGCTGGAGGGCGTGGTGTCGAAGAAGCTGGACGCGCCCTATCGCTCCGGCCGCACCGAGAGCTGGACCAAGGCGAAGTGCCGCGCCGGCCATGAGGTGGTGATCGGCGGCTACAAGACCACCAACGGCAAATTCCGCTCGCTGATGGCCGGCGTGCATCGCGGCGATCATCTCGTCTTCGTCGGCATGGTCGGCACCGGCTTCGGCGCCGACACGGTCAAGCGCATCATGCCGTCCCTGAAGGCCATGGAGGCCAAGGAGAGCCCCTTCGGCGGCAAGAACGCGCCGAAGAAGAGCCGCGAGGTTCACTGGTTGAAGCCGGAGCTCGTGGCCGAGATCGAGTTCGCCGGCTTCACCGCCGACGGCAATATCCGCCAGGCCGCGTTCAAGGGCTTGCGGCAGGACAAGCCCGCCGAGGAAGTCGAGGCGGAGACGCCCGTCGACACCGAGCTCGCCGAGCCCACGCCCAGCAAGCGCGCGGCGAAGACAGCCAAGCGATCAAAGGACACCGGCACCGCCGAGGTGATGGGCGTCGTCATCTCCAAGCCGGACAAGAAGCTGTGGCCCGACGGCGGTGACGGCGAGGGCGCGACGAAGCTCGATCTCGCGCGCTACTTCGAGGCGGTCGGCGACTGGATGATCGAACATCTGAAAGGGCGCCCGTGCTCGATCGTGCGTGCGCCCGACGGCATCGGCGGCGAGACGTTCTTCCAGCGTCATGCGATGCAGGGCACCTCGAATTTGCTCGAACTGGCCAAGGTCTCAGGCGATCGCAAACCGTATTTGCAGATCGATCGCGTCGAAGGGCTGGCCGCCGTCGCGCAGATCGGCGGTGTCGAGTTGCATCCCTGGAATTGCGCACCTGATGCCTACGATACGCCGGGCCGGCTGGTGTTCGATCTCGATCCGGCGCCGGATGTGGAGTTCGCCGATGTCGTCGAGGCCGCCAAGGAGATGCGGCAGCGGCTGGCCGACGTCGGCATGGAAAGCTTCTGCAAGACCACGGGCGGCAAGGGCCTGCATGTGGTGGTGCCGCTGCTTCACGGCGCGCGCGACAAGGTGAGCTGGAAGGAAGCCAAGGCCTTCGCGCAAGGCGTTTGCCAGTGGATGGCCGACGACGATCCAGAGCGCTATCTGCTCAACATGTCGAAGAAGCTCCGCAAGGGGAAGATCTTCCTCGATTATCTGCGCAACGACCGGATGTCGACGGCGGTGGCCCCGCTGTCGCCGCGGGCGCGGGCCGGTGCCACGGTCTCGATGCCCGTCACCTGGGCTCAGGTGAAGAGCGATCTCGATCCGAAGCGCTATACGCTGCGGACCGTGCCGGGCCTGCTGCCGCGGTCAAAGGCGTGGGAGGACTATGACGATGCGGCCGCGTCGATCAAGGCGGCCATGAAGAAGCTTGCGGGGAAGAAGAAGTAGGTCGCGCTCCGGGCACTGCGCCCGTAGGGTGGGCAAAGCGAAGCGTGCCCACGTTCTTTTTCGTTGTAACGGATCTTTTTCATTACGACAAATAGGTGGGCACGGCGCAAGAGCGCCTTTGCCCACCTTACGACATCGAGAATGCCGTTAGATCCGTCCCAGCAGCAGCAGGATCAACAGGATGACGATGACCAGTCCGAGGCCGCCGCCGCCGTAATAGCCGGTGCCGTAGAACGGGCCGCCGCCGATGCCGCTGAAGCCGCCAAGCAGGGCGATGACCAGAATGATCAGAATGATCGTACCGATTGACATGCGAATCTCCTCAGCCCTTCGATGAAAGGGTCGTTTGCACCTGTCCCCTTGTGCGAGGGCAACTTGCCGCAGGTTTTTAAGTTCCGGTTTTGAAACAGGGCTACAGGTCCAAGTTGCATGGAACCTTTGCCGCTTCGTCCGGCATGACTATGTGAGGATCGATCATCACGGGGCAAGGCCATGTCAGCACCGCTTGTCGTTTCAATTCCGCATCATCTCGGCCGCGAGGAGGCGGTCCGCCGGCTCAAGACCGGGCTTGGCCGGGCGGCAGCCAGCATTCCCGTGATGCAGGTCGAGGAGGAGCGCTGGACCGGCGACAGCATGGCGTTTCGCATTCGCGCGCTCGGGCAGATCGCGACGGGTCAGGTCGACGTCGCCGAAGACCATGTCAAGGTCCAGGTGGTGCTGCCTTGGCTGCTGCAGCGCTTTGCCGAGATGGCGCAGGCCACGATCAGGAAGCGCGGGCAGTTGCTGCTGACCAAGGACGACGGAAAGTAGCTTCAGGCGCGCACGCGCGGGCGCGCCGGCCTGATGGCGCTTGCCGTGCGGGCCTCGATGACAGAGGCGGGAAAATCACGAAAAGCCTGCGTGATCGGCAGTTCGTGACCCTCATGGCCCGTCGCGCTATAGCCTGTGATATCGACGGCCGCGTCAAATCCTTCCAGCGCGGGCCACTCCCGGCCCGCTTGGGTGAACGGCGCGAACTGGCGCCCGACCACGACGATCGCCGCAGCGCGGCCATGGCGGCGGGCGAAGGCAATGACATGGTCGGCATGTGCGCCGCGCACCGCCAGCGGCTGATAGTCGCCTTGAGCGAAGACGTCGGCGAGTTCATTGCGCAGTTTGAGAAGACGCCGTGTCCAGGCCAGCTTGATCAGGCCGTCGGGCCAGCTCTTGGTCAGGCCACGCCAATCCGGATCGTCCAGTGAACTCAGCGCCGCGTGCCGCGCGCCAAAATCGACCGGGCGACGGTTGTCGGGGTCGACCAGTGACAGGTCCCAGAACTCGGTGCCCTGGTAGAAGTCGGGCACGCCGGGCAGCGTCGCCTTGAGGGTGAGCTGGCTTAGAGAATTCAAGGCGCCGAGCAGGGCCAGGCGCCGGGCCAGCGTTTGCAGTGAATCCAGGAATTCACTGGATAGTGCGGGATCGAGGATCTTGTCGATGAAGCTCTTGAAGCCGTTCTCATAGGCTTCATGCGGGTTGAGCCAGCTCGTCTCTTCCTTGCCCTCGCGCGCGGCCTTCAGCGCATAGGCCTGGATGCGCTCGACGAAGCCGGCATCGACCGGCCCCTGCAGCGGCCAGGCTCCGAGCAGCGTCTGGTAGAGCATGTATTCGAACGTCGCCGACGGCGCTCGGTAATTGCCATGGAGCGTGAGGTGCGGCGCGTTCAGCACCTTCCAGCGCGCCACCGCGCTGGTCCATTCGCCGGGAATTTCGCTGATCGCCGCGATGCGCGCGCGGGCGTCCTCGCCGCGCTTGGTGTCGTGGGTGGCGGTCGCCGTCATTCCCAGCGGCCATTCCCTGGCGCGGGCCTGCATGGTCTCGTGGAAGGCGGAAATCGTGAGCCCGGTGCTGGCGGGATCGCCGCCGACCTCGTTCAGCGCGAGCAGTCGGTGGAATTGATAGAACGCGGTGTCCTCCAGCGACTTCGCCATCATCGGCCCGGTGAATTGCTGCACCTTCAGCGCGAAACGGCGCACGCGCGGGGCGCTGTGCGGGGGGCGGCCGGGCTTGAGCAGGTCCATGGTCAGCGCGTCGCGCAGGAAGTCGAAGATGCCTTCGTCCGCGGCGAACCATTCGGCGCGGGCGCGCGCGATGGTGTCATCGATCAGCTTGCGGTCGGGCGCCGTCGGGCCGCTGTTGGTCAGATAGGTGCGGTACACCGGGAAATGCAGCACATAAAGCTCGAGCGCCTGCCGCAGGCTGTCGGCGGAGAAATCGCGCGTCGAGTAATGCCCGTTGGCGATGCGCGCGAGCAGGCGCGTCAGCACGGTGAACTCGCTGGTGAGCAGCGTCTCCAGCACGCGCCGCTTGGCGTCCTTGACGTAAGGTGCAAGCCGCGGCGGCCGGTTGCTGACCTGCCGCCAGGTCTCGTCCAGCGCCCCCAGTCCCCCGGCCTCGACCAGCGCATGGGTGATGACGTTCATCCATTCATAGCCGGTGGTGCCCTGAACGCCGGCGAGGTGCGGCAGGCGTTCGTGCTCGCACAGGATCTTCTCGATCACGGTATAAAATGGCTTTGTATTTCCTTGCGCGTCGCGCACCAGCCGGCGCAGCCGCTGGCAATATTGCGCGGGGTCGCGCAGGCCGTCGATGTGATCGAGCCGGATGCCCTGCAGCTTGCCGCTGGCGATGAGCTGCTTCACCAGCCGGTGCGTGGCGGCGAAGGTGCTCGCGTCCTCGACGCGCAGACCGGCGAGGCCGTTGACGTCGAAGAAGCGGCGATAGTTGATATCGCTGGAGGCGAGCCGCCAGTGCCCGAGCTTATAGTGCTGGCGTTCGAGCAGATGATGCAGGGCCAGCGTCTGCGCGGGACGATCCTTAGCGGCACGATAGGCGGCAAGGCCGCGTGCGATGATTTCGGCGGCACCAGGGATCTCCCTGAGCTCAGCCTTGAACGCGGGGGCTTCCTTGCGGTTGGGACGGCGCAATCCCGTATAGCGCGCCGCAAGCGACAGTAGAAGTTTGCCAGCCTCCGTCTCGGCGGCATCCGCGTCCTTGACGATCATGCGCAGCATCTCGCCATAGCGCTCCGGCGCGATGGGCAGGCGATGCTCGAAATACCAGGCGGAAAAGCTTCCCTGGTCCGAATCGTAGCGCAGCTCGATGTCGCCGCGCTCGAGCGCCTCGCCATAGGACGCGCCGAGGATGGGCAGCAGCACGCCGCCGCGGGCGCGGTAGGCGAGCTGATCCCAGTCGATGTCGAAGGAGACCGCGTGGGGCGAAGCCTGACCCCATTCCAGCACGTCGAGCCACCAGGGATTGTCGGCGAAATGTACGCCGACATGGTTGGGTACGAAGTCGATGATGAGGCCGAGATCGTGTTTGGTCAGCGCCTCGCTCAGCCGGGCGAAGCCGGCCTCGCCGCCAAGCTCCGGACTGAACTGGCTGTGATCGACGGTGTCGTAGCCATGGGTCGAGCCCTTGCGCGCCTTCATCACCGGCGAGGCATAAAGATGCGTGATCCCCAGCGCTTTCAGATAGGGCACCACCGCGGCGGCCTTGTCGAAGTCGAAATCCGCGGTGAGCTGAAGCCGGTAGGTCGCGAGCGGAATGGCGGGAGGCATCCTAACCTCCGAGGCGCCAGACCACCGACCAGGGCGGAAGCCGGTCGCCGGTCTCGCCGCCCCAGATCGGCGTACCCGCGCTGACGTTGCAGACGATCTCGTGGTCCGACAGGTTGGCGGTCAGTCGCAGCAGGGTGCCGTCGCCCATGCGCCAATGCGCGGTGAGCAGGCCGCTGTCAGCCGCCTCGGCCTCGCCGAAACTCGCGCCGCTCAGCCGCGGCATGATCTCCTTGCGGCGAAGCGCGAGCAGCTCCCGGACCAGCGCGAGCCGCGCGTCCTGCTGCGGCGTGCGGCCGGTCCAGTCGAGCACGGCCGATTGCAACGTTGCCGGATCGAGCGGGTCGGGCACCTCGTCGCCGTACTTTTCGTAAGCCCAGGCATATTCCTGCTTACGTCCCTTGCGGACAGCATCGGCCAGTTCGCCGTGGAAATCGCAGAAGAACGGGAAAGGCGCCGTGGAGCCCCATTCCTCGCCCTGAAACAGCATCGGCACCATCGGCGCGAGCAGGGTCACTGCAAGCGCCGCTTCGATCTGCTTCGATGATGCCAGGCTCTCGAGCCGGTCGCCGAGCGGACGGTTGCCGATCTGGTCGTGGTTTTGCAGGAAATTGACGAAGGTCGCCGGCGGCAGCTTGCCGCTCGGCTCGCCGCGCGGTTTCTTGCCCCAGAACTCCGAAACCTCGCCCTGGTAGACGAAGCCGGAGGCCAGCGCGCGGGCGAGATCGAGCCGCGGCGTTTGATAATCCGCGTAGTATCCGGCGAGCTCGCCGGTCAGCATCACGTGCCAGACGTGGTGATAATCGTCGTTCCACTGTCCCCGATATTTGCCGTTCGGCGGCTCCTGCGCCGCGTCGAGCAGGCTGGCGCGATTGTCACCGTTCTCCAACACGAGATGGATGTGCCGCCCCGTGGCCTTGGCAAGCTCGCCGGCAGCGACGCTGAGGTCCTGCAGCATCGACTGCTCGCCGGGGATTGCCATGATGTGATTGGCGGCATCCAGCCTCAGGCCGTCGAAACGGTAGTCGCTGAGCCAGGACAGCGCGTTCTCGACCGCGAATGCGCGCACCTGCGGCACGCGATAATCGATCGCACTGCCCCAGGGCGTGTGTGCGTCGGTGAAGAAGGTCGGCGCATAGCGGCCGAGATAATTCCCCTCGGGCCCGAAATGATTGTAGACGACGTCGAGGAACACCATCAGCCCGCGCAGATGCGCTTCGTCGATCAGCGTCTTCAGGTCTTCGGGCCGACCATAGGCGCTGTCGGGCGCGTACCACAGCACGCCGTCATAGCCCCAGCCGCGGCGCCCGGCGAAATCGGCCAGCGGCATCAATTCCAACGCGGTGATGCCGGTTGCGACGAGATGATCGAGCTTGTCGATCATGGCGCGATAGGTGCCTTCAGAGGTGAAGGTGCCGACATGGGTCTCGATCAGCACCGTCTCTTCCCAGGGCCGGCCGCGCCAATCGCGCGCACGCCACGAAAAGGTGTCGTGATCGATCACCTCGCTCGGGCCGAACACATCCTCGGGCTGAAAGGCCGAAGCCGGATCGGGCACCTCGATCTCGTCGTCGATCCTGAACTTGTAGGGACTGCCGGCGGTGAGGCCGGAAATCTCGGCTACGTACCAGCCATCCTGCCGGCGCTGCATCGCGTGTCTTCGGTCGAGCAGGAGGTCGACACGGCGCGCGCCAGGCGCCCACAGGCGGAACGACACGCCGTCCTTTGTTGGCCTCGCCCCGAAGGATGGCCTCATAGCGCCCCCGCGAAGGCGAGCACGGAGCGCGGCGGCGCCTTGCTGTCGCTCCCAGGCGGGAACTCGACCGTATTCAGCTTGGCATCGGTCGTGTTCAAGATCTGCTGCCAGCTCTTGTATTCGGTCATTTTGGGCAATTTGAATGCGATCTCTTCGGGGGCGGCGTTCAGTACGATAAAGATCGCGGCCCCACCCGGTTCCACCGGGCCCATCACATAGGAGAGGAATCTTCCCTCCGGGAATTTCCAGTCGTTCTCCGTCATCTCGTCACCCGCAGGTGTCAGCCACAACGCGCCGTACGACACGCCGTCTGCGGGGCGGCCGTCGAGCCAGCGATGGCTGCGAAGCTGCGAGAACCGGCGGCGGATGTCGGCGAGATGGCCGACGAAATCGACCATGTCGTCGCCCTCTTTACCGAGATTGTCCCAGCCGACCCAGCCGATCTCGTTGTCCTGGCAATAGGCGTTGTTGTTGCCGGATTGCGAGTTGCCGACCTCGTCGCCGGCGAGGATCAGCGGAACGCCCTGCGCCAGCATCAGACAGGCCAGCACGTTCTTGCGAAGCTGACGGCGCAGGGCGATGATATCAGGATCGTCGGTCGGACCCTCGACACCGCAATTGTTGCTGTGGTTGTCGTTGGAGCCGTCGCGGTTGTCCTCGCCGTTGGCCTCGTTGTGCTTCTCGTTGTAGCTGAAGAGGTCGGCAAGCGTGAAGCCGTCGTGGACGGTGATGTGGTTGATGCTGGCGCGCGGCCGCCGTCCGTCGTGGTTGAACAGGTCGGAGGACGCCGTCATCCGGCTGGAGATGTCGCCGATCAGGCTGCCTTCGCCGCTCCAGTAGCGGCGCATGGCGCTGCGATAGCGATCATTCCATTCCGACCATTGCGAGGGGAATGCGCCGACCTGGTAACCGCCGAGGCCGAGGTCCCAGGGCTCGGCGACGAGCTTGACGGTCGCGAGCACCGGATCCTGCCGGATCGCGGTCAGGAACGAGATGCCGCGATCATAACCGTTCGGTCCGCGCGCGAGCGTGGTGGCAAGGTCGAAGCGGAAGCCGTCGACGTGGCAGACCTCGACCCAGTAGCGCAGGGAATCCATCACCATCTGCAGCACGCGCGGATGGGTGAGATTGACCGACGAGCCGCAGCCGGTGAAGTCGTCGTAATAGCGCGGGTTCTCGCGGTTGAGCCAGTAATAGGAGGCGTTGTCGATGCCGCGGTAGCACAGCGTCGGGCCGAGATGGTTGCCTTCGGCGGTATGGTTGTAGACGACGTCGAGCATCACCTCGATGCCGGCATCGTGCAGGCGCGCCACCGTGGTGCGGAAGGAGTCGAGGGCATTGTCCTGGGCGTAGCGCAGCTCCGGCGCGAAGAAGGAGAGCGAGTTGTAGCCCCAGTAATTGGCGAGCTTCTTCTCCACCAGGATGCGGTCATCGACGAAGCTGTGCACCGGCAGCAGCTCGACCGTGGTGACGCCGAGCTTCTTCAGGTGTTCGATCATCGCCGGCGAGGACAGCCCGCCATAGGTGCCGCGCAGGTTCGGCGGGACGTCATCGCGCTTCTGAGTCAAACCCTTGACGTGGGCCTCGTAGATGACGGTGTCTTCCCAGGGGATATTGGGGCGAATTTCGCGGCGGCCCCAGTTGAAGGTCTCGTCGACCACGACGGCCTTGGGCATGCCGCGGGCATTGTCGCGCCGATCGAAGGACAGATCCTCGCGCGGGCTCCCGGTGCGGTAGGCGAAATGCGCATCGCTCCAGACCAGGCGTCCCGCGAGCCGCTTGGCATAGGGATCGAGCAGCAGCTTGTTCGCATTGAAGCGGTGGCCATGCTCGGGCTCGTAGGGGCCGTGCACGCGATAGCCGTAGAGTTGCCCCGGCGAGACGTCGTTGAGATAGCCGTGCCAGACATCCTCGGTTCTTTCAGGCAGCTCGATGCGCTCGAGCTCGCGGCGGCCTTGCGCGTCGAACAGGCAGAGTTCCACCTTCTGTGCGTTCGCCGAGAACAGCGCGAAATTGGTGCCGCGTCCGTCCCAGCTTGCGCCGAGGCGTGCAGGCGATCCAGCAGTCAGGCGCATGTGTCAGCTTTCCGGAACGAGGAAGATCGCGGCGAGCGGCGGAATGGTGAGGCGGAGCTCGGGCGCCTTGCCTCCAACGGCATGAACCTCACCGATGTTCCCGACATTGCTGCCGCCATAATGGGCGGAGTCCGAATTGAACACTTCCTTCCACTTGCCGGCAAAGGGCACGCGAACGCGAT
This sequence comes from Bradyrhizobium shewense, assembly GCF_900094605.1. Lineage (GTDB taxonomy): Bacteria > Pseudomonadota > Alphaproteobacteria > Rhizobiales > Xanthobacteraceae > Bradyrhizobium > Bradyrhizobium shewense. Next base: position 253,506 of record NZ_FMAI01000011.1, read on the forward strand.
AGTTGCGATAGACATTGGGAGAGAAGTTGATGATGACGAGACACCGCGCCTGCTCGTCAAATCCCTTGCGCAGCCAGGCGAACACGTTGCGGTTGGCGTCATCCGTGATCAGCCATTCAAAGCCGGCCTGGTCGCAGTCCATCTGGTGCAACGCCGGCACCGCGCGATAGAGCCGGTTGAGGTCGCGGATCAACTCCTGGATGCCGGAATGATACTTGTATTCGAGCAGGTGCCAGTCGAGCGACTGGTCGTGATTCCATTCGCGGCTCTGGGCGATTTCCGCGCCCATGAACAACAGCTTCTTGCCGGGATGGCCGAACATGAAGCTGTAATAGGCGCGCAAGTTCGCAAAGCGCTGCCACTCGTCGCCGGGCATGCGGCCGAGGATCGAGCGCTTGCCGTGCACGACCTCGTCATGCGAGAGCGGCAGGATGAAGTTTTCCGAGAAGGCGTAGTGCAGGCCGAACAGGATGTCGCCGTGGTGGTGCTTGCGATGGATCGGATCCTTGCTGATGTAGTTCAGCGTGTCGTGCATCCAGCCCATGTTCCACTTGTAGCCGAAGCCGAGCCCGCCGAATTCGACCGGGCGCGAGACCTGCGGCCAGGCGGTGGACTCCTCGGCCGCCGTAGTCGCCTGCGGGAAGCGCGCGAAGACTTCCGTGTTGAAGCGGCGCAGGAAGTTGATGGCCTCGATGTTTTCGCGGCCGCCATATTGGTTCGGGATCCAGGCGCCGGGCGGCCGGCTGTAGTCGAGATAGAGCATGGACGCGACGGCATCGACGCGTAAGCCGTCGATGGCATATCGCTCCATCCAGAACAGCGCATTCGACACCAGGAAGTTCGTCACTTCGGTGCGGCCGTAATTGTAGATCAAGGTGCCCCAGTCGAGGTGGCGGCCCTGGAGCGGGTTGGCGTGCTCGTAGAGCGCGGTGCCGTCGAAACTGCCGAGCCCGTGCGGATCGTCGGGGAAGTGACCGGGCACCCAATCGAGCAGCACGCCGACGCCTTCGCGGTGGCAGGCATCGACGAGGGCGGCAAAATCCTCCGGCGTGCCGAAGCGGCTGGTTGGCGCATAGAGGCCGGTCGGCTGATAGCCCCAGGAGCCATCGAAGGGATGCTCGCTTACGGGCAGGAATTCGAGATGGGTGAAGCCCATGTCGCGGGCATAGGCCGGCAACTGTTCGGCCAGCTCGCGATAGGTCAGCCATTCATCGCCGTTCTTGCGACGCCACGAGCCGAGATGAACCTCGTAGATCGACATCGGCGCCGACAGCGCATTGATGCCGTCGGGCGCCGGGCGCGGACGCGCCAGATCCGCCTCGTCGAACACGATAGAGGCCGTCTTCGGCCGCACTTCGCTGGCAAAGGCCATCGGGTCTGATTTCAGCGGAAGCAGATGGCCGTGCGGGCCGATGATCTCGAACTTGTAGTGATCGCCGGCTTTGGCATGCGGAATGAACAATTCCCAATACCCGGCGCCGCGCACCCGCATCGGATGGCGCCGTCCGTCCCAGAAATTGAAATCGCCGACCACGGAAACGCGGCGTGCGTTCGGCGCCAGTACCACGAAGCCGATGCCGTCGATGCCCTCGAGCCGCATCGGATGCGCCCCGAGCTTGTCGTAGAGGCGCTGATCGGTGCCTTCGCCGAGCAAATAGAGGTCGAAATCGGTCAGGATCGGCGGAAAGCGGTAGGCGTCCTCGAACTCGACGACGTTGCCGCCGAACTTTGCGCGCAGCTGATAATGCTTCGAGCCATTGGGCAGGGCCCCGATGAACAGGCCGGAATCGTGCACGCGGTCGAGCGGAGCGACTTCGCCATGCTCGCCGACTGCCTCGACATTTGAGGCCTCGGGGAGAAAAGCGCGCACCACGCTTTTATCGCCCTCGGGATGCCGTCCGAGATAGTGAAAGGGGTCGGAGTGGCGGCCCTCGATGATCGCATAGGCCTCGGCAGGCAATTTAGGCATGGGCTTCGCTCCCGGCACTGGACAGAATGCGAAGCAGTCCGGTCAGCGGCGCATGGAGCCCCTCAGGCCGGTTGGACAGCTCGTACTCTACTTCATCGAAGGCTTGATCAAGCAGGAAAAACCTTAACAGGCCTTCCGCGGATTGCCGATCCTCCGGCCATAGCCGTCGATCGGTCACGGCCTCGCGATAGGCGGACAGGAAGGTCGCGGCGGTTCGCTCGCGCCATTCGTCGAGCGCGGCGGTGATCCGGCCCTGCTCGTCGGCAGCACCCGTGAGCGCACGGCTCAGCGCCGCGTTAACCGAAAGATCGATCGAGCGGATCAGGCGGGCGACGTCGCGCGCGGCCGGCGCCTTGCGCCGCTTGTCGGCCAGCGGCAGACGCGGATCGCCGTCGAAGTCGATGATGAAGATATCGTCCTTCACGATCAGAGTCTGCCCGAGGCGGAAGTCGCCATGATGACGGATGTTCAGCCCGCCGATCCCGGAAGGCAATAGCGCGTTCAGGTGGTCGGGCAGGGACGCGCGCACGGCGGCGAGCCGGTCGATCAGCGGCCGATCCGCCTCCCGCAGGCCGTCGCGGCTGTCGGCCAGCCGTTCGAAAACCCGCTCGGCCCGCGCCTTGAGGTCGGACACGAGGCGTTTGACGTGCGCAGGGCCGATCGGCTCCGGGGCGAGATCGTCCGGCTTTGCCGCCGCAAGGGCGACATGCAACTCGCCGAGCCGCCGGCCGATCTGCGCGATGAAGTGCAGATAAGGGGCTTGCTCCTGGGTCTCGCGCGGCGCTTCGCCTGCCGACAACACGCGTTGCTCGTCGATATAGCGATCGAGATAACCCGTGGTCACGGTCCAGCCGTCACCCTGGTTCTCGACATAGGCATGGAGCACGCCGAGCGTGCTGCGCTGATTGCCTTCGACCAGCTCGACGCTGCCGAGCAACGCCGGCGTATTGGCAAAGCGCGCAACCTCGGTGAGATAATGGCCGATCTCGATCTCGGGATTGATGCCGCTTTCGAGCTGGCGATAGAGCTTGGCGACGTACTGGTTGTCGACCAGCGCGGTGCTGTTCGATTGCTCGATCGCGCGGATGCGTTCGGGCTCCTTGATGGTGTAATCGGCGAAGCGGCTGGTCGCCTTGAACTCCAGCCGCAGATTGTTCTCTTCCACCACCAAATTCTGCGACAGGTTGCGCAGGAACAGGCCAATGAAGATCTGATCGGTCGCCACGTCGAGCAGCGTGCCTTCGCGCGCGCCCTGGCGCACGGCGGCGAGTGCCTTCGGGTTGAAGCGCTCGCGGTCGAAGCGCACCCACTCGATCTGCATCGGCAGCACGTAGCGCGACGCGGCGTCCTGGTCGGCCTTCTCGAAAAAAGCGATCCAGGGCCTGTTGTCGCCGATGTCGCAGAACGGCACCGCCGAGGTCAGCGTGGTCTTGATCTGCTTGGGATTGTGCTCGGGATACCACCGCGTCCGTGACAAGAATCCCGGCAGCACGTCGCGCTCGAACACGCCGCGCTCGCGGGCGAGCGACACCCAGTTCGAGTTTACCGGCACCACCAGCGTCTCGAACTCCGGCACCGCGCGCGGCGTCACCGGCTCGGACTTGTCGCGCTCCTGGAGCTGGAACCAGTAGAAGCCGTAGGGCCCCAGCGTGATCATGTAGGGCAGTTCGCCGATCGCGGGGAAGCGGGTGCGGCCGAGCATCTCCTGCGGGATCCGGTCCTTCCAGGGCGACAGGTCGAGCTCGGTCGCTTGCGCGGCGCGCGACAAATTGGCGACGCAGAGGATCACCTCGTCGCGATATTGCCGGACATAGGCGAGCACGGCGCGATTGGCCGGGCGGATGAAGGTCATGGTGCCGCGGCCGAAAGCGAGCGTCGACTTGCGCACCGAGATCAGCCGCTTGGTGGCGCTGAGCAGCGACGACAGGCTGCGCGACTGGGCTTCGACATTCACGGATTCGTAGCCGTAGACGGGGTCCATGATCAGCGGCGCGTAGAGGCGGGCCGGGTCACAGCGCGAGAAGCCGCCGTTGCGGTCGGGGCTCCACTGCATCGGCGTCCGCACGCCGTTGCGGTCGCCGAGATAGATGTTGTCGCCCATCCCGATCTCGTCGCCGTAATAGATGATCGGCGTGCCGGGGAAGGACAGCAGCAGCGAGTTCATCAGCTCGATCTTGCGCCGGTCATTGTCCATCAGCGGCGCAAGGCGCCTGCGGATGCCGACATTGATGCGGGCGCGGGGATCGTTGGCGTAGGTGGTCCAGAGATAGTCGCGCTCGACGTCGGTGACCATCTCCAGCGTGAGTTCGTCATGGTTGCGCAGGAACAGCGCCCATTGGCAGCTCGCCGGAATATCAGGCGTCTGGCGCAGAATGTCGGTGATCGGAAAGCGGTCCTCCTGCGCGATCGCCATGTAGATGCGCGGCATCAGCGGGAAGTGGTAGGCCATGTGGCACTCGTCGCCACGGCCGAAATATTCCTGCACGTCCTCCGGCCATTGATTGGCCTCGGCGAGCAGCAGCTTGCCCTTGGAGTAAGAATCCAGCTCCTGGCGCAGGCGCTTGATGATCGCATGCGTCTCGGGAAGGTTCTCGTTCGAGGTGCCCTCGCGCTCGCACAGATAGGGAATGGCATCGAGCCGGAAGCCGTCGACGCCGGCGTCCAGCCAGCGCTTCATCACCTGGATCAGCGCGCTGACCACGCGCGGATTGTCGAAATTGAGATCCGGCTGGTGCGAGAAGAAGCGGTGCCAGTAGAAGGCGCCAGCCTCGTGATCCCAGGTCCAGTTCGACTTCTCGGTGTCGGTGAAGATGATCCGCGTGCCCTGGTATTTCTGGTCGGTGTCGCTCCAGACATACCAATTGCGGGCGCTGGAGCCCGGATGGCTGCGGCGCGCGCGCTTGAACCAGTTGTGCTGGTCCGAGGTGTGGTTGACGACGAGCTCGGTGATGACGCGCAAGCCCCGCTTCTGCGCTTCCTGGATGAAGCGCTTGAAATCCTTCATGGTCCCGAAATCGGGATTGACCGAGCCATAGTCGGCGATGTCGTAGCCGTCGTCGCGGCCGGGCGAGGGGTAGAACGGCAGCAGCCACAGCGCGGTGACGCCGAGCTCCTGGAGATAGGGCAGCTTCTCGGTCAGACCGGCGAAATCGCCGATCCCGTCATTGTTGCTGTCGGCGAAGGCCTTGACGTGGAGCTGATAGATAATGGCGTCCTTGTACCAGAGCTCATCCACGATCTCAGCAGCCTCAAGCTTCTTGGTGTCGACGGAAGACAGAACATTCATGGCGTGACCCCTTACGCCAGGCAGCGGAACAAGAGCGCCGGATCGCGGTCGGGATCGATACGCAACTTGATCCCGCCCCATTCGATGCGGGACTGTTCGCCGGTGAGAAGGTTTTCGAGTGTCGTCACATGGTGCCGCTGACCGCCGGCGTCAACGGTGACGTCGCCGAGCGGCAGCCAGCATTCGCGCGAATGGCCCGAAAGCGCGATCACGACGACGACGGTATTGGCCGGCTCAGCCGCTTCCTTGACGAAGGCGATGGTCTCGCCGTCGTCGATGCCGAGAAACCGCAAGTTCGCCGTTTGCTGGAGCGCGGCGTTGTCGTTGCGGATGCGGTTGAGCGCGGCGATGTAGGACTTGATGTTGCCGGCCCGTTCCCAGTCGCGTTGCCGGATCTGGTATTTCTCGGAATCCAGATATTCCTCGCGGCCGGGCATCGCCTCGTGTTCCAGCAGCTCGAACCCGCTGTAGACGCCGTAACTGCCCGACAACGTCGCCGCCAGCGCAACGCGTGACTTGAACGCCCAGGCTTCGCCGCCCTGGAGATGATAGGGCAGCAGGTCGGGCGTATTGACGAACAGGTTCGGCCGATAGAAGTCGCGCTCGGGATAGCGCGTCAGCTCGCCGAGATATTGCTCCAGCTCCCACTTCGTCGTGCGCCACGGGAAATAGGTGAAGGACTGCGCAAAGCCGAGCTTGGCGAGGCCCTTCATCAGCTTCGGCCGGGCAAACGTCTTGGAGAACAGGATCACCTCGGGATGCCGGCGACGGATGTCGCGGATCAGCCAGTCCCAGAACGCAAGCGGCGCGGTGTCGTGGTTGTCGATGGCGAAGATGGTGACGCCTTGGTCGATCCAGAACAGCATGGCGTCGCGAAACCCATTCCACAGCCCGGCCCTGTCGACGGAGTTGAAATCGGGGATCACGATGTCCGAATAGGGTCCATCCGCGGTCCGCACCGAGCGATCCGGCCGCCATTTGAACCATTCCGGATGCTGCGTCAGCCAGGGATGGTCGGGCGAGCATTGCACGACGAAATCGAGCGCGAGCTCGAGGCCGTATTCCAGGCAGGTCGCGACCAGTGCGCGGAAATCCTCGATGGTGCCGAGCTCGGGATGCAGCGCATCGTGGCCGCCCTCAGCGGCTCCGATCGCGTAGGGCGAGCCGGGCTCGCCTTCGGTTGCCACCGGCGCATTGTTGCGGCCCTTGCGGCGGCGACGGCCGATCGGGTGGATCGGCGTGAAATAGAGCACGTCAAAACCCATCGCGGCGATATCAGGCACGCGGGCGATGCAGTCGCGCAGCGTGCCGTGCTGGCCGGCGACCTGGCTCTGGCTGCGCGGCATCATCTGATACCAGGCGCCGAAGCGCGCCTTGTCGCGGTCGACAGTCAGCGGGAAAGGCTGCGAGCGGGTCAGGTCCGGCCGGGACTGGCTCTCTGCCATGGCATTGCCGAGCTCGGCCGCAAGCAGCGAGGCGACGTCGCCAGTCTGAAGATAATCCTCGCACTGTCTGACGATGACCGCCGCCGCGTCCTGTCGCGCGCCATGCGCCTTGGTCAGGAGCCCGGCCCCCTCGATCGCATCGAGGCTGACATCGGCACCCATTCGCTGCTTGCGCGCGACCCCGTGCGACCAGGTGGCGAACTCGTCGGTCCAGGCCTCGATCGCGTAGATATATTGGCCGGGCTCAACGGGTGTGAATCCGCCGGACCAGCGGTCATTGCCCCGATGGTCCATCGGCTCGCGCTTCCAGTCGCGGTCCTGTTCGCGGCGCCAGATCAGCGCGGCCCCGACCACGGCGTCGCCATCGCGGTAGACATCGGCCCACACCTCCATGCGCTCACCCGCGATCCGCTTTACGGCGAAGCGGCCGGCGTCGATTGCGGGATAGACGTCCTCGATCAGGAAAGCGCTGCCGGCTGCGGCACTTTCGACAGTTTGAATTGTCTTGTTCACGGTGATGCCATTGACAAGAAAGCAGGAGCCCGTTTCCCTTGTCGGGAACCTACGCTTGGTACCTATATAGAAAGCCGGTTGTGTGTCATTAGTTCCCTCGGGAACGGGTAGCGCGGTCTGCGAGTTAGGGCTGACTAACGTCTTCCACCGTCTCGTTAAAATTGATGCCCCCGGCAAAAGGGTGGCCTGCAAGCTGCGTGCCGAATGGATCTTTTAGCTCAAGCCCGCATCAAGGGCGTTCAATCCGAATTCATCGACGCCCTCGGAAAGCTGCGGGTCACCGATCCCGTGGCCCTCAAATCCATCCTCGACGCCCTGCCGGAGAAGCGGGTTTACCGCTTCGTCGGCGGGCCGGTCGTGGTCCGCGCCTTAGGGCACCCGCGCACCGAATTGGCGACGATCGGCGCGCCGCCGCTGAAGTGGAAATTGACCGCAAAGGCGGAGGTGATCGCCGAGGGCGAGGCCCGCGAGCCCGTGATCGCCTGGCCTGCCGGCCTGCCGCTCGGCTACCACCGGTTGACACTGACCGATGCCGAAGGTGTGACGGAAGAGGTGCCGATGATCGTGGCGCCCGAGCGCGCCTTTGGCGGCGATTTCGATCGCGGCTGGCTGCTTGCCGTGCAGCTCTACAGCGTCCGTTCGGACCGCAATTGGGGCATCGGCGATTTCACCGATCTTGCCGATCTCGTCCGGCTCGCAAAGCAGCTCGGGGCCGACGGTGTCGGACTCAATCCGCTGCATGTCCTGTTCGACGACCACCCGGCCGATTGCAGCCCTTATTCGCCGAACAGCCGGCTGTTCCTCAACCCGCTCTATATCGACGTCGAGGCCATTCCCGAATTCTCCGCAGACCTCGTGCCCGACGCCGCCGCGACCGCCGCCCGTCTGCGCCAGGGCGATCGCGTCCCCTATGCCGACATGGCGGCGTTGAAATGGCTGGGCCTGCGCGCCGCCTTTGACAGCTTCGTGACGACGGCAAGCGCGGCGCGCCGCAAGGCGTTCGACGCCTTCCGCGCCGCCCGCGCGCCGCTATTGTCCCGCTTCGCCTGCTTCGAGGTGCTGCGCCATCGTTTCACCGCGCCATGGTGGGAATGGCCGGTCGAATGGCAGCAACCGGATGAGGCGAAATGCGCCGGCTTGCGCAATGGGCCTGACAAGCGCGAGGTCGAATTCGTCGAATTCGCGCAATGGACCGCAGATAGCCAGCTGCATGCGGCCAAGGAGCTGGCCGGCCAGCTCGGCATGCGCGTCGGGCTCTATCTTGATGTCGCCGTCGGCGTACAGTCCAACGGCTTCGATGCCTGGAACGAGCAGATGGCGATCTCCCGTCATCTCGCCGTCGGCGCGCCGCCCGACGTGCTCAACACCATCGGCCAGGACTGGGGCCTTGCCGGCTTCAACGCCGGCGGTCTGGAAGCGCAATCCTTCGTGCCGTTCGCCGACATGCTGGCGGCCTCGATGCGCCATGCCGGCGCCATCAGGCTCGACCACGTGCTCGGCCTGAAGCGGCTTTATCTCGTGCCGCGCGGCTTCAAGCCGGACAACGGCGCCTATGTGCAGATGCCGTTCGAGGCGCTGCTTGGCGCCGTGGCGCGCGAGAGCGCGGCCCACAAATGCATCGTGATCGGCGAGGACCTCGGCACCGTGCCGGAAGGTTTTCGCGAGACCATGCAGGATTTCGGCATCTGGTCCTATCTCGTCATGATGTTCGAGCGCGACGATGCCGGCCATTTCCGCAACGTCGACCATTACCGGCCCAATGCGCTGGTCACGCTGAACACCCATGATTTGTCGACCTATGCCGGCTGGCGCTCCTTCGGCGACCTCAAGATGAAGCGCTCGCTCGGGCTCGATCCTGGCGAGAATGACCAGGCGCGTTGGGATGCGCTCGGCAGGCTCGACGAGATCCTGCGCCAGAACGGCATTCGAGCCAACGACCTCTATTCGGTGCTCGCCTTCCTGTCGCGCACGCCGTCGCGGCTGCTCGCGGTCTCCATGGAGGATCTGCTCGGCGTGATCGACCAGCCCAACATTCCCGGCACGATCGACGAACATCCGAACTGGCGTCAGCGCCTTCCCGTTGCGCTCGACAAGATCGCCTCGAAGGTCGACCTCACGGCCTTGCGAGCCGCGACGCGGGAACGTTCGCTGAATGGCGGGAGTTGACGCGCGAGGGTTACAAGGGCTCTTTCAAGGCTCGCACGACATTGTCTCAGAGGATCGAGGACTATGCGCTGATCGGTGATTGCGAGACCGCGGCGCTGGTCGGGCGCAACGGCTCGATCGACTGGCTGTGCTGGCCCGCCTTCGATTCCGATGCCTGCTTTGCAGCGATCCTCGGCAGCGATAAGAACGGCCGCTGGCTGGTTACGCCGGCCGAGGACGTCACCAGCATCTCACGCCGCTATCTCGGCAACACTCTCATCCTCGAAACGCGTTTCGAGACGAACAGCGGCACCGTCGCGCTGATCGATTTCATGCCGCCGCGCGGCAAGGCGTCCGACATCGTGCGGCTGGTCCGCGGCGTCAGCGGCGCGGTGGAGATGCGGATGGAGCTCGTCATCCGCTTCGGCTTCGGTACCGATATCCCCTGGGTGCGGCGGATCGACCATTCGCTGATGGCCATCGCCGGCCAGGATATGACCGTGCTGCGCACGCCTGTCGAGACTCGCGGCGAGGATCTGACCACGGTTGCCGATTTTGAGGTGAAGGCCGGCGAGACGGTACCCTTCGTGCTGACCTACGGCCCCTCGCATCTGGAGCCGCCCGCGCCGATCGATCCGGAGATCGCGCTTCAGGACACCGAAAATTTTTGGCAGGATTGGTGCGGCCATTGCACCCGCGACGGCGACTATCAAGACCTCGTCATGCGCTCGCTGATCACGCTGAAGGCGCTGACCTTCGCGCCGACCGGCGGCATCGTCGCGGCACCCACCACCTCGCTGCCGGAAAAGCTCGGGGGCAGCAGGAACTGGGACTATCGCTTCTGCTGGCTGCGCGATGCCACCTTCACGCTGCTGGCGCTGATGAACTCGGGATACACCGAGGAAGCGCTGGCCTGGCACAATTGGCTGCTGCGCGCGGCCGCCGGCTCGCCGGCGAACATGCAGATCATGTACGGCATCTGGGGCCAGCGGCGGCTCTTGGAATGGGAGGCGGGCTGGCTCGACGGCTATGAGGGCGCGAAGCCGGTGCGCGTCGGCAATGCCGCGCATGCGCAGCTCCAGCTCGACGTCTACGGCGAACTGATCGACGCCTTCCACCAGTCGCGCATGGCCAAGCTCAAGCTCGATGATGAAACGACATGGTCGCTGGAATGTGCCGTGCTCAATCATCTGGCCGAAGTCTGGGACCAGCCCGATCACGGCATCTGGGAGCGGCGCGGCCAGCCCAGGCACTACGTCTTCTCCAAGGTGATGACCTGGGTCGCGTTCGATCGCGGCATCAAGAGCGCCGAGACCTTCGGCTTCAAGGCGCCGCTTCTGCACTGGCGCACCTTGCGCGAGGCCATTCATCGCGACGTCTGCAACCGGGGGTTCGACGTGGAGGAAAATGCCTTCGTCGAATCCTACGGTTCGAAACTGCTCGACGCCAGCGTGCTGCTGCTGCCGGCCGTCGGCTTTCTGCCGCCGTCGGATCCGCGCATCCGCGGCACCATCGCCGCGGTCGAGACATGCCTGATGCGCGACGGCTTCGTGCTGCGGCACGATCCACGCGAGCTGCCTGCGGGGCAGCCGCCGCTCGAAGGCGCGTTCCTGGCCTGCAGCTTGTGGCTCGCCGATGCCCATGTGCTCGCCGGCGATCTCGACAAGGCGCAGGTCTTGCTCGATCGCGTCGTGGGCATCGCGAACGATGTCGGCTTGCTGGCGGAGGAATATGATTCCGACGCGCGGCGCCAGACCGGCAACTTTCCGCAGGCGCTGACGCACATCGCGCTGATCAACACCGCGCATAATCTGTCGGCGGCAAGACAGGAGAGCGAGAAGCCGGCGGTGCAGCGATCGAAGTAGTAGGCTGTGGGACTCTCTCCGTTCCCTCCCCCTTGCGGGGGAGGGGGAGGGAGGGGGGTACCCACACGGGGATTCTCTCGACCGCGCACCAGCGCTTGGGAATTACTAAAGGCACCTTTTCCTTGGCCACCCCTCTCCCTAACCCTCCCCCACAAGGGGGGAGGGTTAGCACCGTCGTTGGGCGCTAGTCGAGGCTCGTCACATCAGGTCTCACCCCACCCCATTCCGCTTCAAGATCATCTCCATCGCCTCGGCAAAACCATCCTGCTCATTGCTCGCAGTGACGTGCGTCGCCTGGTCCTTGACGTTGTCGGTGGCGTTGCCCATGGCGATCGAGATGCCGCTGACGGCGAACATCGCAAGGTCGTTCTGCATGTCGCCGATGGTGGCGACGGCACCGGTCGCAATGCCCAGGCGCCTGGCCATCGCCTCGACGAAGGTGCCCTTGTTGAAGCCCGGCGGGGTGATGTCGAGATAATAGGTCTGCGAGCGCACCGCGGTGGCCTCGCTGCCGAGCGCCTCCTGCATCGCCTTCTCGCAAGCCTCAAGGCCGGCGGCGTCGGCGCTGGCACCGACGATCTTGCAGGCGCTCGAAAGGTAAGGCGAAAAGTCCGTCACGATGGTGGGATCGGAGCGGATCGTATGCTGCTCGTGCGCGACGTATTTACCGCTGGGATTGTCGATCAGCCACTTGTCGGTGGTGAACAGCCAGATGTCGGCGCCGAACTTGCGGAGGATCTGCAAGGACCGCTCGGCCGCGCTTGCGGGGATCAGGTGCTGCTCGACCGGCCGCATCTCGGGATCGACGATCGAGGAGCCATTGAACGGGCCGACCGGGAGCCACAGCGCCAGCGGCTCGATCAGGAAGCGCATGCCGATGGCGGGACGGCTGGAGGTGATGGTGAAGCCGATGCCGGCCTTGTGCAGCCGCTGCACAGCACTCCTCGCGCGTTCGGTCAGCGTCTTGTCCTTGGTCAGGAGCGTGCCGTCGACATCGGAGACCACGAGGGAGATTTGCGTCATGACAGAACCTTCAGGTTTCCAGGTCTCAGCGCTTCGCCCCGCCCAGCTTCAGCTGTCGCACCACGCCGTCCACGATCGCTTCGACGGTTTCGTCGATCGAGACGGTGATGACGTGCTCGCCCGCCTCCGGCGGCTCCAGCGTGTCGAACTGGCTCGTCAGTAGCCCAGGTGGCATGAAATGACCTTTGCGCTGCGCGAGCCGTTCGGCGATCAGCTCCTTGGTTCCCTTCAGGAACACGAAGCGGACGTCGTCGCGTCCACGCAGCAGCACGTCACGATAGGTGTGCTTCAGCGCAGAGCAGGCGATGATGATATGCCCGCCCTTGTCGCAAACCTGTGCGATTTCGTCGGCGATGGCGTTGAGCCAGGGCCAGCGGTCCTCGTCGGTGAGGGGATGGCCGGCCCGCATCTTCTCGACGTTGCTGGCGGGATGAAAGCTGTCGCCGTCCTCGAAGCGCCAGCCGAGCCGCTCGCCGAGTGCTTCCGCAACCGTGCTCTTGCCCGAACCCGACACGCCCATCACGATCAATGCACAAGTTGCTTCAACGCCCGCCACGAATCCCCTCCGGAAGCGCGGCCCTGTCGACCAGCCAGACGGTCTCACCATTCGAGCGCGCGCGCAACGCCGGCAGAGTCTCGCCATTGAGGAGGCGCGTCAAGATCGGCTGCTTGTCGTGCCCGGCAATCTCGAACAGCATTTCGCGGCAGGAGGCCAGAGCGGGCAAAGTGAGCGAGACCCGCGGCACGAAAGGCGCGACATTGGCCTTGGGCACCCCGACGACCCAGCGTTGGGTCTCCTCGATTTCGGGGAAGCCCGGGAAGAGCGAGGCGGTGTGGCCGTCGGGGCCGGCGCCCATCAGGACGAGGTCGAACAACGGCCGGGCCGGATCGAGGCTTTCAGACCCGTAGAAGGCCTGCAGCTCGCGCGCATAGGCCTCGGCGCTTCGGTCCGGATTGTCAGCCGTGGTCGGGATCGGGTGGATATGGCCGGACGGCGCATTGCGGTCGAGAAAGGTGGCGCGCGCGACCGCCATGTTGTTGAGGGGATCGCTCTCGGGCACGAAGCGTTCGTCGCCGATGAACCAGTGCACGCGGTTCCACGGGATCTTGCCGCGCCAGGGGTCGCTGCCGAGCAATTGATAGAGCTTCTTCGGGCTGGAGCCGCCGGTGAGGCAGATCGCGATGCGGGAGGGGTTGGCCGTGATCCGCGCCATCACCCGCTCGGCTGCGGCCTGGGCCAGCGCCCCGGCGTCGGCCGCGACGATCAGCTCCGGCAGTCCGGCCGCCGCCATCACGAAAATTTCCGCCAGCTTCGCCCGTCGCGCCGGAGCAGCTCGTCGGCGCAGGCCGGGCCGTCGCTGCCGGCTTCATAGGTCTCGATGCCGTTGGTGCCCGCGCTTTTCCAGGCGTCCAGGAACGGCTGCACTGCCTGCCATCCGGCCTCGATGCCGTCGGCGCGCTGGAAGAGGATGTTGTCGCCGATCATGCAGTCGTAGATCAGCGTCTCGTAGCCGGTCGAGGGATCGGCCCGGAAATAATCGCCGTAGCGGAATTTCATCTCGACGCCGTCGATCGTGACGCTCGGTCCTGGAATCTTGGCGTTGAACTGAAGCTCGATGGTCTCGGTCGGCGCGATGCCGATGGTCAGAAAATTCTGCGACAGGCGATCGACGGTCGTGCCTGAGAACATCGACAGCGGCGCCTGCTTGAACTTGATCGCGACCTCGGTGCGCTTGTGGCCCAGCGCCTTGCCGGTGCGCAAATAGAACGGCACGCCGGCCCAGCGCCAATTGTCGATCATCAGCTTCAGCGCAACAAAGGTCTCGGTGCTGCTGCCGGACTTGACGTCCTCGGTCTTGCGATAGTCCGGGATATCGTCATCGCCGACGCGGCCTGCGAGATATTGCGCGCGGACCGAGTTTTTCAGCGCCTCCTCCCGGCTCGGCTGCTGGATCGACGTGAGCACCTCGGCCTTCTCGGAGCGCACGGAATGGGCGTCGAATCTTGCCGGCGGCTCCATCGCCACCAGCGACATCAGCTGGAACAGATGGTTCGGCACCATGTCGCGCAGCGCGCCGGTGGCATCGTAGAAGCCGCCGCGATGGCCGACGCCGAGCTTCTCCTCCACGGTGATCTGGATGTGATCGATGTGGTTGCGATTCCAGATCGGCTCGAACATGCCGTTGGCAAAGCGGAGCACCAGGATGTTCTGCACGGTCTCCTTGCCGAGATAATGATCGATCCGGTAGATCTGGTGCTCGTCCATGATCTTCAGCAACTCGGCATTCAGCGCCTTGGCCGAGGCGAGGTCGGTCCCGAACGGCTTTTCGATCACCAGCCGCCGCCAGGCGCCGTTCTCCTTCATCATGCCGGTGCGGCCGAGCTCGCGCGCCGTCGGTGCGAACGCAGTGGGCGGCGTTGCCAGATAGAACAGCCGGTTGCCGCCGGTGTCCTGCGCGCATTCCAGCGAATCCAGGTGCTCGCGCAGGCGATCGAACGACGGCGGGTCCTTCGGATCGGCCTCGACGAAGGTCACGCATTCCAGCAGCTTCTTTGCGATGTCGTCGTCCACGGGACGGGTCGCGAACTGGCGCAGTCCCTTCAACAGGCTGTTGCGCAGTTCGTCATCTGACTGCCCCCTGCGGGCCACGCCGACGACGCAGAACTTTTCCGGCAACAGATGCTCGGCCGCCAGATTGTAGAGCGATGGCATCACCAGGCGATGGGTGAGGTCGCCGGTCACGCCAAAGATGACGAAGGCGCAATTTTCCGGCTTGCGCTTTACTTGCGGGTCTTTTGTCACGAATTGTCGGCCTTCGCTTGGGTACGCTTACTGAGCTCTTATTTGGGCTTCGCCGCGCCCGGCTGCTTCGGCTCCTTGTGGCCGCCAAAACCTGCGCGCATCGCGGAGAGAATTTTTTCGGCGAAAGTGTGTTCCTGGCGGGAACGGAAACGTGTGTAGAGCGCCGCGGTCAAAACTTCGGCCGGCACGGCCTCGTCGATCGCCGCGTTCACGGTCCAGCGTCCTTCGCCGGAATCTTCCACGAAGCCGGAATATTCCCTGAGCTGCGGGCTGTCGGCGAGCGCCGTCGAGGTGAGGTCGAGCAGCCAGGACGGGATCACGCTGCCGCGCCGCCACACTTCGGCGATGTCGGCGAGATCGAAATCGTAGCGGTGATCTGCCGGGAGAGCCTCGATGTTGGCGTTCTTGAGGATGTCGAAACCTTCGGCATAGGCTTGCATCAGGCCGTATTCGATGCCGTTGTGGATCATCTTGACGAAGTGGCCGGCGCCGACCGGGCCGGCATGGATGTAACCCTGCTCGATGCGGGGATCGCGGCCCTCGCGTCCTTCCGTGCGTGGAATGTCGCCGGCGCCGGGCGCCAGCGCGGCGAAGATCGGATCGAGCCGGTCGACCACCTGCTTCTCGCCGCCGATCATCATGCAATAGCCGCGGTCGAGACCCCAGACGCCGCCCGACGTGCCGACGTCGACATAGTGGATGCCGCGTTCCTTCAGCGCCTTGCCGCGGCGGACATCGTCCTGCCAGAAGGTGTTGCCGCCATCGATGATGACGTCGCCCGCCTGCATCACGCCCGCGATGGTGTCGATCGTCGTCTCGGTGATGTGCCCCGCAGGCAGCATCACCCAGGCCGTGCGCGGCCGCTCGAGCTTCGAGATGAAGTCTTCGAGCGTTGAGGAGCCGACTGCCCCGTCCGCGGCAAGGCCCGCGACGGCCTTGGCGTCCTTGTCGTAGACCACGGTCGAATGTCCGTGGCGCATCAGGCGGCGAACGATGTTGCCGCCCATTCGACCGAGGCCGATCATGCCGAGTTGCATCTGCGATATTCCCTTAGTTCAGCGCGTCGTTGAGTGCCGCATTGAGTGCCGCGAGACCCTTCTTGAGCCCGCCCTTGAGGTGCACGCGCAGCGCACGCCGGCCGCGTTCGGTGAGCACGTCGAAATCGCCGCGTGCCTGCGCCGCCTTGATCACGCCGAAGCTAGCCTTCTGGCCCGGCACCGCCAGGTCCTTGGCTTCGTCAGCGGTGATCTGGAGGAACACGCCGCTGTCGGGCCCGCCCTTGTAGGCCTGCCCGGTGGAGTGCAGGAAGCGCGGTCCGAATTCGGCACAGGTTGCGACCTGCCGCTTCTCACGGACTTCGAGCCGCATGGCCTGGAGCGCGTCGATGGTCACCTTGTCCCGGGCGATATAGCCGAGCAGGGCGACGTAATCGCCGTCGCCGGAGCGCGACAGATGCGCCTTGAGCCACGAGGTGAGGTCGCCGTTGGCGCCGGCGGCGCGCAGCGCAGTCGCGTTGGCCTCGTCGGTATAGAGATCGGCCTCATCGGTGCTGACCACCGGTTGCTCTTCCGGCAAGGCGCCGGTCTTCTCGAACGATGCCGTGAGCTCGCGGGTCTTGATCTTGGCCGCTTCCACGTCCGGCTGGTCGAACGGGTTGATGCCGAGGATCGAGCCCGCCACAGCGGTCGCCATCTCGAAGCGTAAGAACTCCTGGCCGAGATGGTCAATCGACTTCATCACGATGCGCACCACGGGATGCCCGGCCGCCTCGATCGCGGCAAGCTTGGAGTCATGGGCGGCGTCCGCTTCGCCTTCGATGCGGATGTCGATGAAGAACCGGTCGTTGCCATAAACAGAAGGGTCGCCCAGCGGCTCGCCCTCGATCGGGATCAGGCCCTTGCCCTCCTTGCCGGTCGATTCCGCGATGAGCTGCTCGGCCCAGGCGCCGAAATCGGCGATCTTCTTCGACGACAGGATCGTCACCTTGTCGCGGCCTTCGAGGCCGGCGAGGCCGATGGCGAGGCCGAGCTGCACGCCGGGGTTTTCGCTTGGCGGCACATCCGGTCCGCAGGAGCGCGCCATGGCGAGCGCATGCTTGACGAAGGTCTTGACGTCGATGCCGGCGGTCGCCGCCGGCACGAGGCCGAACGGCGACAGCACGGAATAGCGTCCGCCGATCGAGGGCTCGCCATGGAAGATGCGGGCGTAGTTCAGCTTCTTGGCGGCCTTCTCCAGCGACGAGCCGGGATCGGTCACCGCGATGAAGCGGAAGCCCGTCTTGGCCTTCGGGCCAAGCGCTTGCGCAACGCGCTCATGGAAATAGTCCTTCATCGCGTTCGGCTCGGTGGTGCCGCCGGACTTGCTGGAGACGATGAACACGGTGTTGGCGATGTCGATCCGGGCCTCCATCGCCCGCACTTGCGCCGGGTCGGTGGAATCAAGCACATGCAGCTTCGGGAAGCCGGGCTTTTTCCCGAAAGTCTCGGCCAGCACCTCCGGCCCGAGGCTCGATCCGCCCATGCCGAGCACGACGGCGTCAGAGAACTTTTGCCCCTTCACGCGGCCGGCATAGTCCTCGTAATCGGCGACGTCGGCCTTGGCCGCGCTGTCGAGCCAGCCGAGCCATTTGTCCTCGTCCGTGCCGGTCCAGACCGACTTGTCGCGCTGCCACAGCCTGCGGATCTTGGCGGAGGCACGCCATTCCTCCGTGCTCTTCACCACGGCCTTGCCGAGCCCGTCGCCGAGCGAAAGAAGCTGGCGGTCGAGCGCGGGCCCAAGCACCGTGGCGCGCTTGTGGGCGACGGCGCCGTAGAGCTTGTCGGCGGCGTCCGCGAACAGCTTGACGCCGTCCTTGACGAGCTCCTCGGTGATGGCATCGAGCGAGACGCCCGAGCGCTCAAGCTCTTCCAGCACGCGGTAGGCGTCGTCGACGTTCTCCTCCAGGCTGTCGCGCGGCTTGCCGTGGTCGCGGAATGCATCCAGCGTTGCCGGCGGCACGGTGTTGATGGTGTCGGGGCCGATCAATTCTTCGACATAGAGGACGTCGCTGTAATCCTTGTTCTTGGTGCCGGTGGAGGCCCACAGCATCCGCTGCGGCTTGGCGCCCTTGGCGGCGAGCTTGTCCCAGCGGGGACCCGAGAACAGGCGCTTGTAGTCCTGGTAGGCGACCTTGGCGTTGGCGATCGCGATCTTGCCCTTGAGCGCGGCGAGCCGCTCCTTCTCGGATGGGTCGTTGGCGCGGGCGATCTTGTCGTCGAGCTGCTTGTCGACCACGCTGTCGATGCGGCTGACGAAGAAGCTGGCCACGCTCGCGACATGCGAGGGGTCGCCGCCGCCTGCCACGTATTTCTCGAGCCCGGAGATGTAGGCTTCGGCGACCTCCAGGTAGACCGCCTTGGAGAACAGCAGCGTGATGTTGATGCTGATGCCGTCGCCGATCAGCTGCTCGATCGCCGGCAGGCCCTCCGGCGTCGCCGGCACCTTCACCATCAGGTTCTTGCGGCCAACATCCTTCCAGAGCCGGCGCGCCTCAGTGACCGTGCCTGATGTGTCCATGGCGAGATAGGGCGAGACCTCCAGGCTGACATAGCCGTCGCCGCCCTTGAGGCGGTCATAGACCGGGCGCAGCACGTCGGCTGCGTTCTGGATGTCCTCGATCGCGACGGCCTCGAACAAATCGGCCACGGTCCGGTCGCCGCGCTTCAGCGCCTTGCCGATCGGGGCGTCATATTCGTCCGAGCTGCCGATCGCCTTCTCGAAGATCGAGGGGTTGGAGGTGACGCCCTTGACGCCGTCGGTGTCGATCAGCCGCTTCAGGTCGCCCTTGGCGATGAAGCCGCGGGCCAGGAAGTCCAGCCAGACGGCTTGTCCGTGCTTTTCCAGTTCTTTGACGGGATTCATGATGCTTATTTATCTCCAAGCCTGCGGGCGAGGGGTTTCCGCGCCGGTCCTGACGCGCTATCCTCTAGCTTACATGCTCCCGGGAGGGAACCAATCAAGGGTACAGGCGTCATACCCTCCAGTGTAACTCCGTCGCGATCATGGCGATCCGGGCGGCAGTAGCGGTCGTTGCGTAAAAAGTCGTTGGCCGAAGGTTCGGCCGGGTCTCGTTGCGTAACTCCGGCCGCTTCGTCGTCAGCCAGTGGCTGCGTGGAGTGCCATCAGCGGATTCCGGTCCGTCTGGTGCATCGTGGTTCGGCCGCGAATGGCCATGCTGGGGAAGAGCATGCACGCCCATCCTGAAGGTCTGGCATTTGCTGTCGCCGACAGCCAGCAATCGGCCATGACCATCGACGCATCCCGCGATCTCGAAATCAGGCGATGCGCGACGCAGTTGCGGCTGCTGGTCGCGGCGGGCTTTGCGATGACCCTGCTCAGCGCGAGCCTCGCCTTCGACTTGTGGGACGGTTTGGGCGACTACGACACGACGCTCGGCTATGCCGGCGTCGCGCTGTTCGGCCTGGTGACCTGCCGGCTGATCTGGATGCTGCCCGCCGAACGGGGGGCGGTGGTGGTCGTCACCCCCTACGGCATCCGCGATCTCCGTATCGGCAATGAATTTCTGCCATGGGATTCGATTGCAGAGATTTCGGCTGAGGAAAGCCGCGGCCACAAGATGATCGTGCTGACGCCGACGCCGGCCTTGCAGCAGCAGCTCTGCGGCATCCGCGATCTGGCCCGTTGCGCGCGAAACGATCGCATCGTCATCCCGTCGGACGGCCTGGCGACCGATTTTGACACATTGCTGCGCGCTTGCCGCGACCGTCACGCTGCCAGCACTCCGCGCGCCGCATTGCAGCAGGAAGATGAACGCGGCAACCAAGGCGGCGCTCAAGGCTTCGCCGTACAAGCGTCATAAGATCGCCGCTCGCAGCTCGCTATGCTGCAACGCCGGATGGTCTCATCCCCGGTAACGCCCGGATGTTGCGACCAAGTGACATTTTCTGGAAATGAGCCAATATAGATAGAGATTCGCACAAATTACGGGCAGGTGCCTGTTCGTAACTCAACGAGTGCCTACGTTGTGCGTTGCGTCGTGTCTGCACCCGGGTGTCCAATGATCGTCATGTGCTCACGCTGATTCGAAATGGCCTGAGGAACGGTCCGGTAACTGCTTTCGTTTCAGCTTGTAGCGGAACTCACGCGGAGAGGGATCATGTACAACGATTCTCTATTCAACGCTTTCGCTCGGTCGTTCGAGGCGAGAAGCCAGCACGACATGTCGATGGCGGAATATCTGGAATCGTGTCGAAGCGATCCCATGAAATACGCGAACGCGGCCGAACGACTACTAGCAGCGATCGGTGACCCCCAGACGATTGACACGGCCAAGGATACCCGCCTTGGCCGTATTTTTTTGAACCGTACGATCCGTACCTATCCGGCCTTCGCCGGGTTCTACGGCATGGAAGAAACGATCGAGCGCATCGTCGGTTTCTTCCGGCATGCGGCGCAAGGTCTCGAAGAGCGCAAGCAGATCCTCTATCTGCTCGGCCCGGTCGGCGGCGGCAAATCCTCGCTCGCCGAGCGGCTGAAGTCGCTGATGGAAGTGCATCCGATCTACGTGCTCAAGGCCGGCGATGAACTCTCGCCCGTGTTCGAGAGCCCGCTCAGCCTGTTCGATCCCGATCATCTCGGGCCGATGCTGGAAGAGAAATACGGCATTCCGCGCCGTCGTCTCACCGGCCTGATGAGCCCCTGGTGCTACAAGCGGCTGGAAGCCTTCGGCGGCGATATCTCCCAGTTTCGTGTCGCAAAAATCCAGCCGTCGCGGCTGCGCCAGATTGCGATCTCCAAGACCGAGCCCGGTGACGAGAACAACCAGGACATCTCCTCGCTGGTCGGCAAGGTCGATATCCGCAAGCTCGAGACCTACGCGCAGAACGACCCCGACGCCTACAGCTATTCCGGCGGCCTCAACCGCGCCAACCAGGGCGTGCTCGAGTTCGTCGAGATGTTCAAGGCGCCGATCAAGATGCTGCACCCGCTGCTGACCGCGACGCAGGAAGGCAACTATATCGGCACCGAAAACATCGGCGCGATCCCGTTCACCGGCGTCATCCTCGCGCACTCCAACGAGGCGGAGTGGTCGAGCTTCAAGGCCAACAAGAACAACGAGGCCTTCATCGACCGCATCTGCGTGATCAAGGTGCCCTATTGCCTGCGGATCACGGAGGAGCAGAAGATCTACGAGAAACTGATTCAGGGATCCGAACTCGCGGCGGCGCCTTGCGCGCCCTCGACGCTGGAGACGCTGGCGCGGTTCTCGGTGATGTCTCGCCTGCGCAAGCACGAGAATTCCACGGTGTTCGCCAAGATGCGGGTCTACGACGGCGAAAGCCTGAAGGAATCCGATCCGAAGGCGCGCAGCGTCCAGGAATACCGCGATGCCGCTGGTGTCGACGAGGGCATGGATGGCGTCTCCACCCGCTTTGCCTTCAAGATCCTGGCCGCGACCTTCAACCACGATCCGCAGGAAGTCGCCGCCGACGCCGTCCACCTGATGTACGCGCTGGAGCAGTCGATCAAGCGCGAGCAGTTGCCCGAGGAAGTCGAGAAGCGCTACCTCGAATTCATCAAGGCAGATCTGGCGCCGCGCTACGCCGAGTTCATCGGCAACGAGATCCAGAAGGCTTATCTGGAATCCTACTCGGATTACGGCCAGAATCTGTTCGACCGCTACGTCGATTATGCCGACGCCTGGATCGAGGACCAGGATTTCAAGGATCCCGACACCGGCCAGCTGCTCGATCGCGAGCTTTTGAACCAGGAGCTGACCAAAATCGAGAAGCCGGCGGGCATTGCCAACCCCAAGGACTTCCGTAACGAGGTCGTCAAATTCTCGTTACGGTCGCGGGCCCAGAACGGTGGCAAAAATCCGACCTGGACCTCCTACGAGAAGATTCGCGACGTGATCGAAAAGAGGATATTCTCGCAAGTCGAGGACCTGCTTCCGGTCATTTCTTTCGGATCGAAGAAGGACGGCGAGACGGAGAAGAAGCACGGCGAGTTCGTCGCACGCATGGTGGAGCGTGGCTACACCGAGCGTCAGGTTCGCCGGCTCGTCGAATGGTACATGCGTGTGAAGCAGGCCGGTTGAGGCGGATGGTAAAGTGCCCATTCACATTATTGACAGGCGCCTGAATCCAGGCGGCAAGAGTCTTGAGAACCGCCAGCGGTTCTTGCGTCGGGCCAAATCCCTGGTGCAGGGCGCCGTCAAGAAGACCTCGCAGGAACGCGACATCAAGGACGTCCTGGAGGGTGGTGAGGTCACGATACCGCTCGACGGCATGCACGAGCCGCGCTTCCGCCGCGAAGGCGGAACGCGCGACATGGTGCTGCCCGGGAACAAGAAGTTCATCGAGGGCGACTATCTGCAGCGCTCCGGCCAGGGCAGCGCCAAGAATTCCGGCCCGGGCGAAGGCGACAGCGAGGATGCCTTCCGCTTCGTGCTCTCCCGCGATGAGTTCGTCGATCTTTTCCTCGACGATCTCGAGCTGCCGGATCTTGCCAAGCGCAAGATCGCGCAGACCGAGAGCGAGGGCATTCAGCGCGCCGGCTACACCACGTCGGGCTCGCCCGCCAACATCTCGGTGAGCCGGACGGTGAAGCTCGCGCTTGCGCGCCGCATCGCGCTCAAGCGTCCCCGAAGGGAGGAGATCGAGGAACTGGAAGCCGCGATCGCCGCGTGTACGGACGAGGACGAGCGTGAGGTGCTTCTCGCCCAGCTCGAAAAGCTGAAGGCGAAGTCCAAGCGCATTCCCTTCATCGATCCGCTCGACATCCGCTACCGCCGCTTCGAGACGGTGCCGAAGCCGGTGGCGCAGGCGGTGATGTTCTGCCTGATGGACGTGTCGGGCTCGATGTCCGAGCACATGAAGGATCTCGCCAAGCGTTTCTACATGCTGCTCTACGTCTTCCTGAAGCGCCGCTACAAGCACGTCGAGATCGTGTTCATCCGCCACACCGACCGCGCCGAGGAGGTGGACGAGCAGACTTTCTTCTATGGCCCGGCCTCGGGCGGCACGCTGGTCTCGAGCGCGCTGCAGGCGATGCACGAGATCGTGCGCGAGCGCTTCAATCCGTCGGACTGGAACATCTATGCCGCGCAGGCCTCCGACGGCGACAATTCCTATTCCGACGGCGAGCTCACGGGGCTCCTGCTGACCGACAAGATCCTGCCGGTCTGCCAGTTCTTTGCCTATCTCGAGGTCGGGGAATCCGGCGGCAGTGCCTTCGATCTCTCCGACTCCTCGCTCTGGACCCTTTACGACCGCCTGCGCAACGGCGGCGCACCGCTCTCGATGCGCAAGGTCAGCGAGCGCAGCGAGATCTTTCCGGTGTTCCACGATCTGTTCCAGCGCCGCGAAAATGCCCAGGAGAAAGCCGCTCCATGACGGAACGATTGTTCGAAGGCGCGGATTGGGATTTCCACACCTTGCAGCGCATCACCGATGCGTGCGAGGTGGTGGCGACGAAAGATCTCGGGCTCGACGTCTATCCGAACCAGATCGAGGTCATCACCGCCGAGCAGATGCTGGATGCCTACTCCTCCGTCGGCATGCCGCTGTTCTACAAGCACTGGTCGTTCGGCAAGCAATTCGCCTTCCATGAGGCGTCCTATCGCAAGGGCCTGATGGGGCTCGCCTATGAGATCGTGATCAACTCCTCGCCATGCATCTCCTATCTGATGGAGGAGAATACGGCGACGATGCAGACCCTGGTGATCGCGCACGCCGCTTTCGGCCACAATCACTTCTTCAAGAACAACTATCTGTTCAAGCAGTGGACCGACGCCGACGGCATCCTGGATTATCTCGACTTCGCCAAGACGTATGTCATGCAATGCGAGGAGCGCTACGGCCGCGTCGAGGTCGAGCGCACGCTCGATGCCGCGCATGCGCTGATGTCGCACGGCATCGACCGCTATCCCGGCAAGAAGAAGCTGGACCTGCGCGCCGAGGAGAAGCGGGCAGGGCGGCGCCGCCAGCACGAGGAGGAGGTCTTCAACGACCTCTGGCGCACCGTGCCTAAGGGCGCCGCCAAGAGCCGGTCCGCGCTCAGCATCGAGCGCCGCCGCAAGCTGCTCGGCCTGCCGCAGGAAAACCTGCTCTATTTCCTGGAGAAGAGTGCGCCGCGGCTGGCGCCGTGGCAACGCGAGCTGCTGCGCATCGTCCGCCATATCGCGCAATATTTCTATCCGCAGAGCCAGACCAAGGTCATGAACGAGGGGACGGCCACTTACGTCCACTATCGCATCATGACCAAGCTGCATGAGCAGGGCCGCATCACCGACGGCAATTTCCTCGAATTCCTGGGATCGCACACCAATGTGGTGTTCCAGCCCGAATTCGACGACCCGCGCTTCTCCGGATTCAACCCCTATGCGCTCGGCTTTGCCGTGATGCAGGACATCGAGCGCATCGTCACCAAGCCGGAAGACGAGGACCGCGAATGGTTCCCCGACATCGCCGGCAAGGGCGACGTGATGGGCGTGCTGCGCGACGTCTGGGCCAACTACCGCGATGAGAGCTTCATCGCGCAGTTCCTGAGCCCGAAGCTGATGCGGCACTTCCGCATGTTCCATCTGCACGACGATCCCGAGGAGCGCGCCGGCATCCGGGTCGATGCCATCCACGACGAGCGCGGCTTCCGCCGCGTGCGGCGCGAACTGGCGCGGCAGCACGATGTCGGCTTCATCGACGCCAATATCGAGGTGGTCGACGTCGATCTCTCCGGCGACCGCCGGCTGATCCTGCACCACCACGTCATCAAGGGCTCGCAGCTCAACGAGACCGACGCCAAGCGGGTGCTGCAGCACCTGGCCGATCTCTGGACCTACGACGTCGCGCTGATCGAGGTCGATGCCAACGACAAGGTCATGCGCGAATACGTCGTGAGCCCGCGCCCGATCCCGGCGGCAGTGGCTTGAGGCTGTCGTCTGCGCGGCAATAAGGCGAGATGCGCGTTGATGTGCCCTCGCCCCTTGTGGGAGAGGGCAGGGAGGACGGCACACACAAGCTCACTTCGGTGAGGGGTATCTTTCCACACCTTCCCCTGCCGATAGAGACCCCTCATCCGGCGCTTCGCGCCACCTTCTCCCACAAGGGGCCTGTTGCGTTATCGGCTTTTGAAGTTGAGGACGGCAGGAGAAGGGCCGTGGTTACGGCAATTGCCAGCCAAGTCTGTAGTGGTCGCCCTCGGCGGGCGGCTCAGGCCGCGATCGTGGCCCACCGCCTCATGTTGAAGGCGATCGAGGCGAGCAGGACCTGCCCGCTTGCCTTCATCAGACCAACGTAGCGGATGCAAGTCAGTCGCATGCGGCGTTTGAGAGTGGCGAAGGTGGTCTCAACCTGGGCTCGTCGGCGCGCGATGAGGCGGTTGTAGCGTTTGAGCCTTGGCGGCAGTTCCGGATGATGTCTGTTGGGACGGAACGCGATGCGGG
>NZ_FMAI01000021.1 GCF_900094605.1 Bradyrhizobium shewense
CTCGAGGTCATAGACACCCGTGGCCTCGAAGACGACCAGCACGTTGCATCGCCAACGCGCCGCGATCTGTGTGATGGCCTGCGGCGCGTTGGCGATGCGCTCCGGCACGCCTAAACCGTCATCGAAGATATCGAGGTGTTGTTTGGAGACGTCGATTCCGACGCAACGAGCGGGTATGATCACGGTGCCTGTCCCTGTGATGCGAGGTCTGTTGGCGCAGCCTCGTGCAACTGTTCAGGTTGGTAATGGAACGGGCGGGAGACCGAGCCGGCTCACGGCGTCAAGCGCCAAGGACCCAACGGCTTCCCGCCCAACCCCATCCTGACAGACTTCCAAGACACAGGGACCCATACCGCGGAATCTATCCGGCGAGATTGGTCGCGGTACCGGGCGCTCAATCTTCGTCAAACTGCTCCCTGGGGTTATGGGTCCCGGCGTTCGCCGGGACGACACCGATGTTGTGGAGCACTGCTGCGATCTCATTGGCATGATCGCACCCGCGCACCACTAACCCCCCATTCACCATGACGCCGCGCCTGTCATTCGAACGGACGCCTCGTACTGCGTGAATCTACGGGGCCGCTGGCCGACCGGATAACGCCGCGTTCACCATCTGCCGAAAACCAGCATCGCGGCCGGCCGGCGCGTTCGGCCTTGCAACACCCCTTATACTTTTACTCCCTACTCATCGACACGGGGGAACCCGCCAGGTGCGGTTCGAGTGCCCCGCGTAAGAGTAGAAGCGTATGAATACCGCACGCATTGTCGTTCTCGTCATCGCGCTGGGCGCCGGCGGTGTCGCTGCGTATCTGGCGAGCGGCTTCGACAACAAGCCCGCGCCCGTTCTGCCCGTCGCCGAGAAGCTGCCGACCGTCGAGGTCCTCGTCGCCAAGTCCGACATCGGGCTCGGGCAGGCCGTAAAGCCCGACGACCTGCAATGGCAGGCCTGGCCGGCAGCGACCGCGAGCAGCGCCTTCATCCGCCGCGACAGCAGGCCCGAGGCGCAGACCCAGATCGCCGGCTCGATCGCCCGCGTCCCGCTGATGCAGGGCGAACCGATCCGCGAGCAGAAGCTGGTCAAGGCCGACGGCTCCGGCTTCATGGCCGCGATCCTGCCCGCCGGGATGCGCGCGGTTTCCACCGAGATTTCAGCCGAGACCGCCGCTGGCGGCTTCATCCTTCCGAATGACCGCGTCGACATCGTCCTGACTCGCCGTCTGAAGAACCCCGACGGCGCCAACAACAACGGTCCGACCGGCGGCAACGACCTCGTCCTGTCCGAGGTCATCCTGACCAATATCCGCGTGCTCGCGATCGACCAGGCGCCGAAGGAGAAGGACGGCCAGAACGCCGTCGTCGGCAAGACCGTCACGCTCGAGCTCCGGCCCGACCAGGTCGGAGTCCTCGCAGCCGCGCGCCAGGGCGGCACGCTCCAGCTCGCGCTACGCAGCATCGTCGATGCCAACGCAGTCGACGGCACGCCTGAGGACCAGGGGATCAAGCGTGCGGGCGGCGTGAACGTGATCCGTTACGGGGTGCAGGCACGGCAATTGACGTCACAGAAGTGATGATGGGGATAGCATGAACTACGGGGATGATCGGATGGGCCTGCGCCTTCGGGGGAAGCGCACGCGCTCGTTCTGGACGGGGACGATGCTAATGCTGGGGCTGCTCGCAGCCCCAGACCTCGTCAGCGCGACGGATGCGCCGGTCGGCGACCAGGCGCCGATGCAGGCACCGGATCTCGGCGTGTCTTCGGTCGCGACCATCGCGTCGGCGAAGACGCGCTTTCTCTCGCTTGGCGTCGGCAAGTCCGTCGTTATCGATCTGCCGCGCGAGGTCAAGGACGTGCTGGTGGCCGATCCCAAGATCGCCAATGCAGTGATCCGCTCGGCCCAGCGCGCCTATATCATCGGCGGCCAGGTCGGCCAGACCAACGTCGTGTTCTTCACCGCCGACGGCCAGCAGGTCGCCTCCTATGACATCGCAGTGAAGCGCGACCTCAACGGCATGCGCGCGGCCCTGCGCCAGTCGCTGCCGGGCGTCCAGATCGAAGGCGTCGGCGACAGCGTGATGCTGACCGGATCGGTGTCGAGCCCGGTCGAGGCCCAGCAGGCCGGCGAGGTCGCCGCAAAACTGGTCGGCGGCTCGGACAAGGTCGTCAACAGCATCGTCGTGCGCGGCCGCGACCAGGTGATGCTCAAGGTCGTCGTCGGCGAAGTGCGCCGCGACATCGTCAAGCAGCTCGGCGTCGATCTCAGCGCCAGCCTGAACGCCGGCACCGCGGTGGTGAATTTCAACAATTCCAACCCGTTCTCGGTCTCGGGCGGGCCGATCGTCGGCAGCAACGGGCTCGGCGTCGCCGGCCTCGCCAAGGGCGTCGCCACCGTCAGCGCCACCATGCGCGCGATGGAAAGCGCCGGCGTCATGCGCACGCTCGCCGAACCGAGCCTGACCGCGATCTCGGGCGAATCCGCCACCTTCATCGCCGGCGGCGAATTCCCGATTCCGGCGGGCTATTCCTGCGATCCGGTCACCCACGTCTGTACCACCCAGGTCACCTACAAGAAGTTTGGCATCTCCCTGAACTTCACCCCGGTCGTGCTCAGCGAAGGCCGCATCAGCCTGCGCGTGATGACCGAGGTCTCGGAGCTGTCGAATACGAATTCGATCACGTTGACGCAGGCGGTGTCCTCGACCTCGAGCAACTCGATCACCATCCCCTCGATCCAGACTCGCCGCGCCGAGACGACGCTGGAAATTCCCTCGGGCGGCTCGATGGCGATGGCCGGCCTGATCCAGCAGCAGACCAAGCAGGCGATCAACGGCCTGCCCGGCGTCGACCAGGTGCCGATCATCGGCGCGCTGTTTCGCAGCCAGGACTTCGTCAACAACGAGACCGAGCTGATGGTGATCGTGACGCCCTATGTGGTGCGCGCGGTCGCCCAGAAGGAATTGGCGCGGCCCGACGACGGCTTCGCGCCGGCCTCGGACGCGCAGACCGCGCTGCTCGGCCGCATGAACCGCCTCTATGGCATCGCGCGTCGCGTCGATCCGATCGCCGGCGCGCCCGGCGATTTCGGCTTCATCATCGACTGAGACGAACGGACGGCTGGGGAACGGGGCGGGATTTGGGGCAAGAGGGGATGAAGCGATGACGAAGACGACAGCCGATCGACGTCGCAATCTGGGCGTCGCGCTGGCACTAACGGGACTCTCCGTCATGCTGGGCGCCTGCAACACCACCGGCGAGATCGTCACCCAGACGGTGCCGACCGACTATCGCCAGCGCCACCCGATCGCGGTGCAGGAAGGCAAGAAGTCGATCGTGATCTTCGTCGGCAAGGCGAGGGGCGGCCTGTCGGCCGCGCAGCATTCGGACGTCGCGGGCATCGCCCGGGACTGGGTGCGCGAAGGCACCGGCTCCGTCGTCGTCGACGTTCCCGTCGACAGCACGAATTCGCGCGCGGCGGCTGCGACCTATCGGGAAATCCGTTCCGTGCTCGCATCCGGCGGCGTGCCGTCGCGTGCCATCGTCCAGCACCCTTATCGCCCCGAGGATCCCGGCCTGCTGCCCACCATCCGCCTGAGCTATTCGAAGATCGCCGCGGTCGCCGGCCCCTGCGGGCTGTGGCCGGAAGACCTCGGCCCCAACATCCTCGATCCCGGCTACAACGAGAACCGGCCCTACTTCAATCTGGGCTGCGCCAGCCAGCGCAATCTCGCCGCGATGATCGACAATCCGGCCGACCTCGAGCAGCCGCGATCGGAGACGCCGGCCTATACCGCGCGGCGCGACATCGCCTTTGATCGCTATCGCAAGGGCACTGCGATCTCGACTCCCAATTCCGAGGCCGACAGGGCCAAGCTCAGCGACACAGGCAAATGACCGGCATCCACGACGAAGAAGCGGACGATCCGCAGCACCCCGAGGAACACATTGCGCCGGTTCCCCGCATTTCGGTGCAGGCCTTTTGCGAAACCGAGAAGACGCTCGCCGCGGTAACCGCGGCCGGGCAAGATCGCCGGCTCGCCAAGGCGCACCTCACCGCCAAGGACGGTGGCCTTGCCGCGGCGATCGAAGTCTATGAATCGATGCCGACGCCGAACGTGATCGTGATCGAATCCGACGGTACGCGCGACATCCTCGAGGGACTCGACGACCTCGCCGGCGTCTGCGACCCCGGCACCCGCGTGGTCGTGATCGGCAATCCCAACGACACCGCGCCCTATCGCGAGCTGGTGCGCCGCGGCGTCAACGATTACGTGGTGGGGCCGGTCGAAACGCTCGACGTCGTCCGCTCCATCTGCAGCCTGTTCTCGGCCTCCGAAGCCATCATCACCGGCCGCGTCATCGCGGTGGTCGGCGCCAAGGGCGGCGTCGGCGCCTCCACCGTCGCGCACAATTTGGCCTGGACCATCGCGCGTGACCTCGCGCTCGATTCCGTCGTGATCGACCTCGACCTCGCTTTCGGCACCGCGGGCCTCGACTACAACCAGGACCCGGTGCAGGGCATCGCCAACGCGGTGCTGTCGCAGGACCGGCCGGACACGGCGCTGATGGAGCGCCTGCTCTCCAAATGCACCGAGCGCCTCAGCCTGCTCGCGGCGCCTGCCACCCTCGACCGGGTCTATGATTTCGGCGCCGAAGCTTTCGACGCCGTGTTCGACACGCTGCGCATGACCACGCCCTGCATCGTGCTCGACGTTCCCCACCAATGGTCCGGCTGGACGCGGCGCGCGCTGGTGAACGCCGACGACATCGTGATCGTGGCCGAGCCCGATCTCGCCAATCTGCGCAACACCAAGAACATGCTGAGCGTGCTGAAGGCGGCGCGGCCGAACGACCGGCCGCCGCTGTACTGCCTCAACCAGGTCGGCATGCACAAGCGCGCGGAGATCGAGGTCAAGGCGTTCGCCAAGACGATGGAAAGCCAGCCGATCGCGGTGATCCCGTTCGATTCGAAACTGTTCTCGACCGCAGCCAATAACGGCCAGATGATCGCGGAGGTCTCCAAGAGCCACCGCACCACCGAGCTGTTCCAGAACATGGCGAACCGCCTCGCCGGGCGCGGCGAGGTGAAGAAGCCGAAGCGCTCGCTGCTCGGACCGCTGCTCAAGAAGCTGAAGGGCAGATCAAGCCGCAACTCGGCGCCGCATCGCAAGGCGTCGTAACCGTACACCAAAAGGGGCGGATTACTTGTCCGCCCGCTGCTGCTTCTTCGCCAGCAGCTGCCGCAGCGCCGCCACCTTGGCCGCGGCCTGGTCCGGCGGCAAATCCGCCTTCACGAGGATTTCGGCCTCGGCCTCGCGGCCCTGCAACCCCAGCACGAGCGCGAGATTGGCGCGGACCCGCGCATCGTTCTGATTGCGCTGATAAGCGCGGCCGAGCACCTGTTCGGCCTTCGGCAGATTGTTTTGCAGCATATAGGACAGGCCGAGATTGGACAGCACGGTCGGCTCGTCCGGCACGATCTTCAGCGCCGCGGCATAATATTGCTGCGCCTCCTCGTTGCGGCCGAGCTGATCGAGCGCCGCACCCTGCGCCGACAGGATGCGCCAGTCCGGATCCTCGGGCGTATGCGCGCGGCTGAGGACGTCGAAGGCCTGCTGGAAACTGCCGCTGTCGGCGAGCGCGCGGCCATACCCGGCGAGCAGCGCCTTGTTGCTGGGATGAGCGAGCACCGCCTGCTCCATGACCGCAACCGCCTGCGCGCGCTGGCCGGTCTCGCGCAGCGCCTTACCGTAGGCGAGCGCAACGTTGGGATCACTGGGCTTGGCGCGATAGCGCTCGCGCAACGCGTCCATCTCGGGCCTGGCGTCCACCTTGACAGCCGCTTCCGATCTGACGCCGAGCGCGCCGGTCACATCCTCGATGCCGGCGGTCTGGCAGCCACCGAGGACGAGCACCAGGAGTGCGGGAAGCAGCAATCTCGCCCGGGGAGAGGCGAGGGACGAACGCTTGGACATACTCTGATCACTCGGCAACTGATCAGAGATGCTTACCGATTAACGCTAAAGTCCCGTTAAGGACGCGGCCTGTGAGATCTTAGTCGGTGAACTCGGCACCGAATTCGCAGCCGATGCGCCATCGCAGGCGGCATTGGCGGGAATAATCAGGTGCGAAGATGATGGTGAATTGCGGCGGCACTTCCAGGAATTCCGCCACGACTTTCACGCCGCCATCCGAAATATCCGTGATCGTGCAGTCCCGCGGCAGGGAGCCCGCGCCAAAATGGATCTTGGCGAGCCGGCTGCACATCCGACGTTCGCTTCTCCGGCGATTTGCAAGCATTTGAACTGTTCACCCGTTGACCACGGCCCATCCCGCAAGCGTAGGAGTAGCTGACATTTGTTGGGATGTGCTGAGGACAGAAGCTGGCATTCGAGGCTTAGTGTCGGCGTGGCGTTTACGATTGGTTAGGGCTTGCTGGCCCTCCGGGATTGTTCCCGTATTGTTCTTGCGGAAAGGGCCGGGCTCTGCTACCCCTAATTGTGCGAGAGGGGCAGGCTGGTTTGAGCATGGTTCAACGGGTTTCCACCGTCGCCTTTGAGGGGATCGAGGCCCGTGCGGTCGACGTGCAGGTGCAGGTCGCGCCGGGCTTGCCGGCGTTTGCGAAGGTGTTGACTATTAACCCAAGATGACTATCAGTCGTCGTTGCGAAAATTTTTTTCGTCGGCGATCAAGATATTGAAACCATTAGCTTATTCGTACCTAAGAATTTCGACTGACCTGCAACAGAAAGGGCACGGCCGGAAGAGGCAGCTGGAAGCCTCCCGGGCATATGCCGAGGCGAACGGACTTGAGTTTGCCGAAGGCGGTGAGCTTGAGGACATCGGTATCTCCGCGTTCAAGGGAGCAAACGTTCGCGAAGGTGCTCTCGGTGGGTTTCTTGAGGCGGTTCGGTCCCGACGCGTTCAGCCGGGTTCGTATCTGATCGTTGAATCTCTGGACCGACTGAGCAGGGAGCAGGTCCTCGCCGCTCAGTCGCTCTTCCTCGGCATCATTCAAGCCGGGATCAATCTCGTTACCCTCGCGGATAATCGGGTCTACCGTGCAGGGAAGACCGATCTGGGCGACCTGATCATGTCCCTCGTGATCATGAGCAGGGCACACGAAGAGTCTCAGACGAAGAGCCTGCGACTTTCTGCCGCGTGGAAGAACAAGAGGGCAGCAGCCGCCAGCCTGAAGCCGATGACGAAGTGGTGTCCGGCTTGGCTTCAACTTGCTGACGACAGAAGCGGCTACGAATGCATTCCCGATCGGGTCCAGATCGTTCGGCAAATCTTCAGCGACAGCGCGGATGGGATCGGCGTCTACAAAATCGCACATCGTCTGAATCAGTCGAGTACGCCGACCTTCAACGATTCGGACGGTTGGCATCAGTCCTACGTCGCCAAGATTCTCGCAAACCGAGCTGTCATTGGCGAATTTCAGCCGGCCGTTCGGCGAGACGGTAAGCGAACGATCGAAGGTGAGCCGATCGAGGACTACTTTCCCGCCATCATCGACAAAGAACTCTTCTATCGCGCCCATCAAGCGAAGGCGCAGCGACAGCGCAATGGCGCTGGCCGAAAAGGTAAGGCGTTTAGCAATCTGTTTTCAGGTCTTGCGACATGCGCGTATTGCGGCGCTTCGATGACCTATGACAACAAAGGGAGCGGTCCCAAAGGTAATCAATATCTCGTCTGCACAAATTCAAAACGACGACTTGGGTGTCAAGGCAAGCGGTGGAAATACACCGACTTTGAGGCGTCGTTCCTGGCTTTCATCACCGAGATAGACTTCGCTAGTATTGTAGATGCAGATGAGCGATCGACAGCGCAAAGTCAGCTGAGCCAGAAACTCGCGTCCCTAGAGGGCGAATTGGCAAGCGTGATCGCATTGATGGATAAGGCGTTTGCGCTTCTGGAGACCGGCGCTCCGCCAGATTTCGTGTCGACTAAACTGCAAGAAATGCAACTGCGCAAGGAATCGCTGGCAGCAAGTGTCGCTGCCTCTCGCGCAGCGCTGGAGGAGATGCAATCCAGTCAGCATAGAGCGGCCGAAAGTCGAGATGAAATACAGAGTTTGGTGAATAGGCTTCGCGATGCGAATGACCCAGATCTTTTCGACTTGCGAGCCAAGATCGCATCGCACCTCAAGGCGATGATCGAAACGCTGACAGTTGCGCCGCAGGGGAGTCGGCCCCGACTAATGAGAATTGCTACCGAAACGCTGACAAAGTTTGGCGGGGATGCTGCCAACGTCGCCCATTATATTGCACGCCGGGGCCAACAGCCGGAACAGACGCATCGTTATTTCGCCGTCGGACTGCGCGATAGCCGCGTAAGGATTGTGTTTCCTGATGATGAAGAGCCCCTGAAATACCGTCAGCAGGTCATTGCAACGGACGACGGCATCGAACGCGTGACAGGTTGACAGTGGGCTCAGATACTCAGCCCTTTGAGGTGGCCTTCCGAGTCAGGGGATGACGCTGTTCGTCGATCCCGAAGACCCGGCGAAGTTAATTCAAAAGGTCAGTGGGAAGCCGCCAGATTTTGGAATGCTTGATGCTGAAGGCGCGGTTGTCCAACTGCCAGCCGACGAATCAACTCCGGACGGGAAATAGAATTCAAGTAGGCCGCTCAGAGAGGCTATCGCCAGTTTGAATGATATTGAGAAACGTCTCGATCGTAGATGCGGCGTGACGAAAAAAGCAGATGGATTGGAAACTCTGGAGTATCAATAACGAGCCCTATGAAGGGGCTGAAGGCGCCGCCTCCTCGAGGACGCGGCGCCTTTCGGTTAATTATCCACGAATTATGATGTCGATGGAATCCGGAGATACATCGTACTTCCGCGCCAGAGCTTCCTTCGCATCCTTGATGGACAAGGCGAGCTGAGGCTGTCCGCTTGGTGGCTTGGGCGGCGGTTCGAGCGGCGGTACCGTAGAGCCGGTAGACGGCCGAACGCTTAATGGCTCAGTCCATAGAGCGTCTTTCAGATAACCGTCGCCCTCGCCCCGAAAGTTGCGGCCCTCTTCGTGGAAGGGCGCAAGCCAGCTCTGCCCTCCTTCGGAGTTGCCGGATGCTTTCAAAGCTTCGCGGTTTGCCGTGAACGCTCTGAGCAACGTTTCCTGGTCGTAGAAACTCAGCAGCCATTCAGCACTGCCGAGGCTTTTGGGCGCCACGACAGCAATAAAATCGGTGTCAGACAGTCCGCTGAATCCTCCGTCTTCCGTCGGTGCAAATGAGATACGGCCGTTGGATTTGGATGAGCTGAATTTTATTACACAGCGCGCCGGCTTGCCTTCGTGGTTGAATATTACTCGCTGGCCGGCTGGAACTCCCTGCACGGAAATAGGCTCAAGTTTGCCTCCGTAGCGGCGAATAATAGCTTTGTGGGCCGCACTGATAGCCTCCTTCTGAGAAATAGTCATCTAAAGCTCCCTCTGCAATATGTCTGCCCGATTACCCTGAGCCAACGAAGATAAGATAGCTCGTCGCGCCAGATAAAGCAATAGCTATCTGATAAGATCGACGTTATTCCATTGATAGCTTCCAACCGGGTCTCATTTGCCTCCCGACGCCCCAGACGCAGCTCCCGGTGGGACACCAGCGGGCAAAAATCGCTATGCACCAGCCGCCGGCGCGTTGACAGGCTGTTGAGCTCCCATGCCCGCTGGTGGCCGAAGGCAGCTTGATGCCTCACGAAAGTATGCCGACGAGAATGGCCTGGAATTGGTCGACGACCCCCGACCTCCACGACCTTGGTGTTTCGGCCTACCGGGGAAACCTCGCATCCGGCTTGGACAGTTTCTGCCTGCCTTCGGAGGGAAAAATCGAATGTGGCTCGTACCTGCTGGTCGAGTCGATCGATCGGCTAAGCCGGCAAAAAAGCGCCCCGGTCAGGTCGCGGAGCTGATCGAGCGCGTGCGGGCCGCCAAAGGTGGAGACGTGTACAAGCTCCGAACTCAGATCGCATCGAGACTGCAATCGTTGATCAGCGAGATGCGCCTGACCGTGGACCCTGACACTCAGCGCTTTGAGGTGGTCTTCCGGGACGGCCAGGGGATGACACTGTTCGTCGATCCTGAAGACCCGACGAAATTCATCCAAAAGGTCAGTGGGAAGGTTCCTGATTTCGACGTGCTTTCCGCTGATGGCACCGTTCGTCAACTGCCGGCCGAAGAAGAAGCCGAGGATGGCCTCTAGCCACTGAGCAAGTTGCCCTGCAAATTTCGTCTCGAACGTAATGGGTTTCTCAGCCTCCGTCGTGGCACATTGTTGCACTAACGGTCACACGGACAAGCAATTCACGGATTGCATCTGCAAGTATTGCCGCGACGCGGGGCGTGAGACGCGAGTGACGTGCCGAACGTTCATCCCACCAATGACTACCAAGTAGCCGAGCGGAAGCTTAAACATCGTTCGTAGGCTAGAGGATATTGTCTCCCTACCGCCCGCTCCTCCTGCACCTGCGTCGCGACAGTACCTGGGTGCACTGCCTTCCTTCGGCACGTCGGTGGATGGAAGCCGCCGCGCGACCGCGGTCTCCAATGCACCGGCTGTTTCAAATGTCGACCGATCAACCTGGGTGACCTCGATCAATTCGCGTGCTTGTCAATGTAGTCCAGTACGCCTTCCCTTGAGGGGTAAACGTCTGCGCGCGTGCCGAGGCTCTCATCCGCGAGCGAGTGCTCTCGTTTTAGGTGGTGGCTGTTCGGATCAATCTTCTCGAAGATTGCGTTAGCCATTACCTGGCGCTCCCATTCAACATAGGTAGCTAGAGTGTGATCAAAAACGTGGCTGATCTTGTCACCCGCGATGACGGGCAGACCTCTGCTGCCTGTTTTGGTCCTGCCGTAAACATCGAAAACAAAATGACGGAAGCTCGCTCCTGACAGACCCACGTGAGAGGTGATCGTCGGTGTGTTCGCGGGGTCCATGTAGAGCTTGTTCTTGCGACGGACGTCAGCCTTGCTGCTACCAT
The DNA here is from genome assembly GCF_900094605.1 of Bradyrhizobium shewense. Lineage (GTDB taxonomy): Bacteria > Pseudomonadota > Alphaproteobacteria > Rhizobiales > Xanthobacteraceae > Bradyrhizobium > Bradyrhizobium shewense. The sequence continues at coordinate 10,976 of NZ_FMAI01000021.1, forward strand.
CTTGGTTGGCCCACACTCTCTTGGCTTCGACCGCGAGGACAACACCTATCTGCGGATTCCACGCGAGATTGTCGATCTCATGAATCGAACTGGCAATCGAGATGCGCTCTCGCGCGCGGGCGATCCAGCCGGGCACTCTGTTTATCCAGTCGGCAAGATGATCTTCGATGCGCTGACCGTGCCAAATCGCGATGCTCTGTTTTTGACTGGCAAGAGCCACTGCTGGATGATTCCCGAGAAGCACGTCCGGGTTCGTCGGCTGCGACAGGAAGCGGTTGATTTCACCCCGCAGTTCGTTCGCTGTTTTGGCTAACTCTTGCGCCGTGAAACTCATTTGCGTGCTCGTTGTGAATGTACGGGTTCTGCGTCGAGAGGGATTGCGGCGCCAACGACCAGCGGAACATAGTTAGTTTCCCTAGCCCCATTTTGGGGTTGCTATAATGGCCTGGCTGCAAAAGCCACGTGACCCCTTGCGCCAATGGAGCATTGAAGTCGGCTTTGGACACGCACATATCGGTTGTGCACGATGCGGAAACGTATCTGGCGTTCTTGGCCAGAAACTCGCTCTCAAGCTGGTCAAAACTTTCCTTCGGCAGATAGCAGGCGACGAACCACTCGTCAGGAAGTCCGAGCTCGCGATTAATTGAGTTGTAGCCTACGTTTATGGCCCAAGGGTCTCGGCTTGGCTTGTCCGATGCGGTTTCTATTGAGCATGTTAGTTCGCAGGTAGTGTTCGTCGTGTCGGTCGCAATTGAGACGCGATCAAGGTCGATCGTCGCTTTCCCGAACAGTATTGTTCTCGACTCTGTATGGTCTTGGTCCAATCGAAACTTCCGTTCGATCCGCGCTAGCTCTGCGCTCAGATACAGCCAGCGTGGCGTTGGTACGAAAGCTTCCGTGGTCTCTTGATATGCCGGCTTACGTTGCGGTTCAGTTGCGTCGTCCATGTTCGTGTCGCCTGTTCAGTGCAGACCACTGCCAACGCAAAGCGATAACTCCACCGTCAGTTGGGTCCTTTAAGCCGAATTGCCTTTGCAAAGTCTTTTACAGACGAAAGCGGCTTAGTCCGGTGTAGAACGCGATGGCAGTTGGCGCACAAAATTGCCAGATCCTTCAGGTAGGTCTCGCGTGAACCGTTGGCGATTGGTTTCCGATGGTGGATCTCATAGCCAGCCAAGCCATGTTTTCCATATTGCTCTACGAGGTCAACTAGACACACTTCACACCGGATTGACCCTTTCCGTTCCAACTCGTCGAGAAGTTTCTCTTGCCTGAGGGCGGTGCTTCGTTCCCTCTCAAGATGAGTTTTCAACTGGCCATCACCCTCATCGGAGCTTATGGATCGAGTGTTTGAGTCATTGCGAAACTCAGCAACTGCGTACCCCGACTGAAATTCTTCGCCGTCGCCCCGATCCTTCCAAAGGACCTCGGGAATTCCTGCGCGACTGCTATCTCTGAATTCGAAGCTCATTTGCCCAAGGTAGAACTCTTGCTCTGTATTCCAGGCAGAATGTTCTCCCGTGTAGTCGAACGTGACGGACTTGCCGTTTACCGAGACGGAGCATCGTCCGATCCGAATCCATCCACGTGGCCCGACAATCGCATGTTCCAACAAAGGGGCAGAGACGCGTATGCAATCGTTTGGCAAATGATCATCATAACCCTTGCTATCGCCTTCGAGCCATTTGACGATAATCATTCGAATATACCCCCCTGCACCGCGTTTTGAGTGTCCGCACGGTTGCATAGAAGGTCCATAGATTACTGAACCAGCCGGTGCAGCAACTAAGGTCTTTTCCACAGGTATCGGGACGGTTTGATCGCATGATTCCCGGCACGGAGGATCCCTCGGCAACGATCAATCCGGGGGAAATAAAGAATCCCAAACAGGTCACTCAGAGAACTTAAATTCCCCCGTCGGAAAATTCACGGTGTCGGGTCAGGTAGTTCTTGACTGTCTGCGGATAGAATTTCCGCCCAGTCGCCGTCGTAATTCCCGCATCGTTCAAGTGTCGCGCAATCTCACAGTAAGATCGCCGCAATAAATCCTCATCCAATTTGGCCCTGAGTTGGGATGCAAAATCGTCAGCGTCCTTGCGATTCTTTGCGGCCAAATTCCTTCCATTTGATCCAAGAATTTTGCCTCGGCGTTTGGCTTCGGCCAAGGCTGCCTTCGTTCGCTCGGAAATCAACCTACGCTCTTCCTGGGCGAGGGCTGCGAATATATGCAGCTGAAAATCTGTAGCATTGGGCATCTCAGCACAAACCAAGCCAATGCCCTGTTCAAGAATGCCGGCGATGAAGCTGACTCGCCGAGAAAATCGATCAAGGCGCGCGATAACGATCTTGGCGTTCTCGCGCTTGGCCAGCTGAATGGCCTTTTGCAACTCGGTGCGTGAATCATCTTTGCCTGACTGGACGTCGCAGAAGTCCGCGATCAAAGTCCCTTCACCGGCTACAAACTCGGAAATCTTGCGATGCTGAGCTGCTAGGCCAAGTCCCGACTTACCCTGACGCTGAGTGGAGACACGAAAGTACGCGACGAATTTGATCATGATCCCTGAATCGCAATTAGTTTGGATCAGGGGTCCGGACTATTGTTCAGCAAGACAACGGACAGTGCCTCGTTCCGCATTCAAAATTAGCTTGGCGGCTCACCGCGCGAGTCGGGCTGACGTGCGAATGAGTTTCAACTAAGGTGACCTGCCATCGGCAATTTTCGAAACACTCCTCGCGAGCCGTGATGACCATTTCCAAATGCGAGCCAATTCAGCGTCGTCAACAATAGAGCCGCGCGACGAGCATCTGATCCTAAGGCTCGGTAACTGAACAACCGCATAATCAGCCCTGCACAACGCCTGTTGCCCGGCCCTTAAGCCGGGCTATTTGCGTTATGGCTCTGGAATCACACGCCTTCTGTGCCGTCAGCAAACTAACTGAGCGACCACAGCAGAATCTTCTGGACTCCGTATATCGTGTAATTTAGAGGGAATTACATCGATCAATTGAGGCGGTACACGTAACCGCAGGAGGAGCCAGATGCTGGATCAGACAAACAAGGAAGCTTCTACGGCGAAGGCTGCAAAGCGTCAAAAGTTCGTTGAGCTAGCCGAAAGTCGCACTGTTAATGCCATCAAAGCAATCCGTATAATCGGAAAGCTGGGCAATAAAAACGCCTACCAGTTCGACGACTCGGACGTTCAGAAGATCGTCCGGGCGCTCAATAAAGAGGTCGATGCGCTGAAAGCGCGGATGTCCTCGACGGGTGGCAAAGAGTCAGTCGATTTCAAATTAGACTGATATTTCAATGGGGTGGGAGGGCTTTAATGACCAATGGTCAGATTAGGGACTTGTGTATCGCGCTGCTTCATGCCGAGACCGAGGACGAAGTTATCGAGTTGCTCACGAAGCACGGGTACTGGGACAAGCCTGAACTCTGGCGCCACTACGGCGATCTGGAAAACAACTGGGGGCAGGGCGGCAATCAGCAGAGCCTCGCCGAGGCCGCGCTTGTCGAAAAGATCGTCAATTCGGTCGATGCCCGCCTTATTAATGAGTGCCTGGTCAACGGCGTGGACCCCAAGGGCCAGGACGCCCCCAAGACCATCCGCGAGGCCGTTGCCCGCTTTTTCGAGAGCGGCACCGGCAAGAAGCTGGCGACCGGCGGCTTGGTCGAGGACTGGAACGACGAGAAAATCCGGGAGGTCGCGCAGGGCATCACGCTCTGCGGCACCGGCACCCGGCCGGTCATGAACCTGACCATCGCCGACTGCGGCGAGGGCCAGACCCCGCGCAAGATCCCGCTCACGATCATGTCGCTCAGCAAGAGCAACAAGATGTACATCCCGTTCGTGCAGGGCCAGTTCAATCAGGGCGGCACCGGCGCGCTGCGGTTCTGCGGCAAGCACAACATGCAGCTCGTCATCAGCCGCCGTAACCCGAAGCTGCTCGGCTCCGACCCCGATGACGGCGACAAGAACTGGGGCTTCACGGTGGTTCGCCGCGAGCGTCCCGAGGGCGGCCGCAAGAACTCGATTCTCTCCTACCTTGCACCGGTCGGCGTCGGCACCGAGCACCCCGACCGCAAGGGCGACATCCTGTCGTTCGCCTCGCCGAGCATGAAGATTTTTCCGGACAAGGAGAGCCCCTATGGCCGCGAGTCGACCTACGGCACGGCCATCAAGCTCTATGACTACAAGTATCTCGGCGAGCGCTCGAACATCATCCGTGGCCGCAGCATCCTGAGCCGCCTCGATCTGCTGCTGCCGGAGATCGCGCTGCCGATCCGGCTCTACGAGTTCCGCAAGAACGCGCAGGGCAAGTATCTCGACCCCGGCAGCCGCGAGACTTCGCTGAGCGGCCTGCGCCGCCGCCTCAACAACACGACGAACGTCGAGGAAGGTTTCCCGATCCGCATCCCTTTTTCGCCGTCGGGGGAGCCGTTGTTCGCCACGGTCTACGCGTTCAAGCAGGCCGGCACCGCGCGTGACGATGATGAAGAAGACGAGGCCGAGACGAAAAAGAAGAAGCTCGGCGGCCTGACGCGCTACCGCAAGCGCGAGGGTGTGCTGTTCGTGCGCAATGGCCAGACGCAGGGCACGCTGCCGAAGGATTTCTTCCGCCGCGACACGATGAAGCTGAAGACCATCGCTGACGACCTGCTGGTGTTCGTCGAGTGCGACCAGATGGGCGACGAGAACCGGGAAGACCTGTTCATGCCGTCGCGCGACCGGCTGACTGAGAATGATTTCAAGGTCGAGCTGATCGAGGTGCTAGAACAGACCCTGCGCAATGACGACACGCTGCGGCAGCTCCGCAATCAGCGGCAGAAGGAGATGATGTCGGACAAGCTGAAGGACGATAAGCCGCTCGCAGACAAGCTCCAGAATCTGATCAAGAGCTCTCCGAATCTGACCGCGCTGCTCCAACTCGGGCAGCGCATCACGGCGCCGTTCAACGCCAACCCGACCGGCACGCAGGAAGAGAAGCCGTTCAAGGGCGAGGTGTACCCCACCTTCTTCAAGGCAAAGGGCACGTCATACGGCGAGCCGCACAAGCGCGACTGTCCGATCAATTACCGGATGCGCCTGACCTTTGAGACCGACGCCCGGGACGATTACTTCAGCCGCCGCATCGAGGCCGGCAAGTTCTCGATCATATGGATCGATAAGACCGGCGCGGAGCACAAGGTGTCGATTGTCGGCCCGAACCTGCGCAGCGGGTCGGCCAGCGTCATGGTCACGCTGCCGGAGGGCGTCAACGTCGGCGACATCTTGTCGATGGTGGCCGTGACGGAGGATTCCCGCGCCACCTTCAAGAACAAGATCGAGGTGAACGTCCGCCCCTGGGCGGAGCATCACAAGGGCGGCGGCACGAAGAAGAAGGACAAGAACCCCGACAACAAGAAGGGCGATGAACGCGAACGGCCGCGCCAGCTCAGCACGCCGAAGATGGATCCGGTCTATCGCGACCGCTGGGAGAAGTTCAAGTTCGACGAATACACCGCCATGAAGATGGACACGGAGTACGACGAGGCTGATAACGAAATTTCGGTGTTCCGCATCAACATGGACAACACGCCGCTCTTGAACGAGATCAAGCAGCGCCGCCTCAACGACGAGAACGCGCGCAATCAGTTCATGTACGGCAACGTCCTCGTCGGTCTCGCGCTCCTGCTTCAGGACAAGGACAAGGGAGAGCCTGGTGCCGATGCGCCGCCGCAGGAGAAGGTTGAGGATCGCATCTACGCGATGTGCCGCGCGCTCGCGCCGTTCATGCTCTCGCTGACGACGCTCGGACAGGAAGACCTGTCTGATGGCGAGCAGATCGACGGCCTTGAAGCTGCGACGGGGTGAGGTCGGCCTTTTTATGTAGCAGGACGACTTCTTTACTTCCCGGCGTGGCGCCTCGCTGATCGCTGTACCAGCGGCGGCCCGGCACCTCGCGCCATAAACGCCCGTCGCCCTCATGCTTGAGGTCCGAAAGGAAAACCTCGGCGAGGCCTGCCTGCTTCATCGCTTCGAGGTACTTCGGGAGCTGCCAATGAGCTTCTGAAAACGCAAGCATCTGCACAAATGTAGTCTTGCGGTCGGCAAGAGCGGCTACCGAGGACATCGTTGCTTTGATATTGGCGAAGTACGTGGCGAGTTCAGGATACTTCCGGTCGCCCATGGTGTAGTAGCTGCCGCCTGCGCCATCCAGCTTGTTCGCGATCATGAACGGCAGCGGCGCTTCTTTGCCGCCATCGACTTGCCAGCGGTGATACAGCACATGTACGCCTGGATATGGCGGCGAAGTCACAACAAGCCGAGGGGCACGGATATCGCAGACGGACGGATCATGTTCGAGGCCCGCAGCATTCCGGCGCAACACCGTGACACGATTGCGACCGTTCTCTTTGACCGCGGCTCGGAGCTCACGAGCACCGCATAACATCTCTTCGGCGTATTCCTGGAGGGCTTTACGAAAGTCGTCGATGGCTGGCTGGTGCTTCCTGCCATCCAGCGCCCATTGGGCCGTGCGCAGCACGACGCACCGGCCAAATGAAACCATTCTGGGCTTTTGCAGCTTGACGGCTGATGCAAGCGCTTGATCGATGGCTTTGCGCAGCCGCCAGCGCGACGGGTCGTCAAGATGCTTGTAGTAGCCGAGTGCTTCGTAGTCTTCGAAGGTCACGGAGGGCCGGTGAATGTCTATCCGTGCGGGCAGCTTGCCAGCCCAGCGTTGTAGCGTGTCGAGATCGGCCTCTGAGAAGACGGTGCATTTCACCGACGCGACGAACTCGGCCAGCGTGCTGATGTCCACACCGACCGCTTGGCGGCCTGCCGCCAACGCTTCGACGAGCGTCGTGCCGCCGCCGACGTGGGGATCGAGCACAACATCGCCTGGTTTGCTGAAGGTCTGGATAGCCATCTTCGCGAAGATTGGCGAGAAACGGGCGGGATATTTGTAATAGCCGTGCGTGAGCCCGCGCACCGGCGACGCGTCGCGGGCGCCATCGATCAATGCAGCCTGCTGCTCGCTCGGCAGGTCCAGGTAAGAACGTTTGCCCGATTCATACATCGGTAACCATAAACGACATATTTGGTTAATGCCGTCTTACCGGGCGCATCGTCCTACGAAATGGGGGTCGACTGGGAAGAGGATGGGTGGGCCGCTAGGCCACGACGTGACGATACGGAAGCCAAACAGGGCCAAATTCGCGCAACTCATTGATCAGACTCAGTTGCACGTCTGCTTCCCAAGCGATGAACCGAGAAGCTTAAAACATAAACCAGCGTTTATGTTTGACGGTCCTCAAACAAGACTCAAAACCCAACGTTTTATTTGCTTCAGACAGCGGACATTCCCGTTGCCTTGATCAATGTCGCAGATGGGCCCAGGCTGTGTGTGACGCCTGGCGCGATTCCGGCTGTCTTGCTGGAGCTGCATACTCTAATGGCCCTTCACGCAAGCGACCGCACTTGCGGCGATCGCCTCGCGTCGAGTGAATAGGCACCAGCCCCCAAAGCGACAAACGCCAGCGAACCACCGACTATCGCCATGTTCTTCATGAAATGCTGGAACTGATTAAAGTCGCTGAGTTGGAAGTGCCCGATAAACGCCGAGACCAAGATGTAAATCGCCAACCCGAGAGCTACGAGCCGGGTTTGATAGCCAACCAACATCAGCAAGCCACCCGCAATCTCGACGATGATGGCAAGCAAGGTAAACAGCGAAGGTGCTGGAAGGCCAAGTGAGCCCATATAGCTCGTGGTGCCGGCAAAGGCGGTTATCTTGCCATAGCCGAACAGAAGAAACATCGATGCATACAGAATGCGACCGACGAGTGCCGCATAATCACTGCGGTTTTCAAGATAGGTCATGGCGCGTCCCTCCTATCGCGTGCGACTATCTCCAAGACCATTGCTAGTCTGGAGGGCGCCGTGCTCCCTCCATCTTATCCGCGAAAAACTGACGCGTTTTCTTGGACGAACTCGGTAACGGTTCGTGGCGGCCGTCCAGTGATCTCGGCGACAGTATTGGTGATTGTCACGGTTTTTCCACCCGCGCGCTGATAGGCACCGATAGCCAGCACGCTCTCGATGACGGCGGGCGGAACGCCCTCTCGAACGCGGCGCGCCCGAGCCTGCTCTGGAGTTTCATCGACAAACCGCAGCTCCTTCCCGATTATTTGACCGATAATCTCTGAAGCTTGCCGATATGAAATCGCTTCGCTTCCCGTAAGCACATAGGTTTTGCCGAGGTGTCCCGGTTGAGTGAGTGTGACAAAGGCGACCGCTGCCACGTCACGCGGGTCGATGTACGGAATTTTGCCGTCGCCCGAAGGCGAGTAGATGGCTCCCTCCGTTCGGACGTATTCGGCCTGGGCAAGAAGGTTCAGCATGAAGTGGTGAGGTCGGAGCATCGTCCAACCCATCCCCGACTCTTTCAGTTCCTGCTCGACCTGGTAGTGCCATCGCCCAATGGGAGCCTTTGAGTGGCCCGATGCGGCGAAAGCCGAGACCTTCACGACATGGGCAACGCCAGCGGCGCGTGCTGCAACAATGGCGTTGTGCTGCAACTCCACCATGTCTTCGTAATAGTGGGTGAGCAGGAATAGGGCGCTGGCACCCTCGAAAGCCGCTTTTAAGGTTTCTGGTCGCGCCAAATCTCCGACAAAGTATGTGATGCCCGGCAGTTTTTGCGCTTTGTTCGAGTTGCGGACAAGTGCACGTGCGGGGATCCCCGCTTGGGAGAGTAATCGCAGAAGTTCACTCCCAATGACGCCGGTACCGCCGGTCACGAGAATCATAGTTCCCTCCTCATTCGCGGGTGCGCGGTGATCCAGGGGACACGGGCAGTGGTTCCCAATGGTCTTGGTCAATTACGTATTCGATAGCTCTGAAGCGAACCTCAATTGCGTCCTTTGATTTACATCAAGAGTTCCTGCTCTGACGCACCCAAACAGGAGGCATTCATGTGAAACGGCGTGCAGGCTAGTGAAGGAGGATCCGATGCGCCTCAAGGATAAGACCGCGATCATCACCGGTGCGGCGAGCGGCATCGGAAAGCAGATTGCGATCGCATTTGCGCGTGAAGGGGCAAATGTAGCGATCGCCGACCTCGATCAGCGGGCCGCTGAAGCGACCGCCCGCGAAATCGACCCGAGCCAAAAGCGCTCGATCGGCGTCGCCATGGACGTTTCGGACGAGGAGCAGGTGGAAGCCGGAATTGCGAAGACGGTCCAGCATTTCGGGAGGCTCGACATTCTTGTCAGCAATGCAGGCATTCAGATCGTGGCGCCGGTGGTCGACTTCGAATTCGCCAAATGGAAGAAGATGCTTGCCATCCATCTGGACGGGGCGTTTCTGACCACTCGCGCCTCCCTGCGGCAAATGTACAAACAGAAGAGCGGCAGCATCATATACATCGGGTCGGTTCATTCGAAGGAGGCTTCGAAGCTCAAGGCGCCTTACGTTGCCGCCAAGCACGGCCTGCTTGGACTGGCACGGGTCGTTGCCAAGGAAGCAGCCGAGCACGGTGTACGCGCGAACGTCGTCTGCCCCGGCTTCGTCCGCACCCCTCTGGTCGATAAGCAGATTCCCGAGCAGGCAAAGGAACTCGGTATTACAGAGCAGGAAGTCATCGATAATGTGATGCTGAAGGACACGGTAGATCACCAGTTCACCAAAGTCGAAGATATCGCCGAGGCTGCTTTGTTCCTGGCTGCTTTCGAGTCCAACGCGCTAACCGGACAATCCATCATCGTTAGCCACGGCTGGTTCATGGAGTAGGAAGCGGGACACTACGGGAAATAGGCTCTACGATCGGGCAAAGGCGACACCATGACGAGCAGTTCAAATACCGAAGAGCCGCTCGTCAGAGAGGGACAGCGCCCGCCGTTTGAGCGTATCGCGCTCCTCCTGCAAGGTGGTGGAGCGCTCGGCGCCTACCAAGCCGGCGTTTATGAAGCTCTGACCGAGGCCAACCTCGACCTCGACTGGGTTGCTGGCATTTCGATTGGTGCAGTGAATGCCGCCTTGATAGCAGGCAATGCTCCCGAAAAACGCGTCGAAAGACTCAGGGAGTTTTGGGAAGCCGTCAGTACGGCGCCGCTAGGTGTTCCCTACCTGAAGTCCATCGAAATCACCAACGAACTCACACGGCGTTTCGTCAATCAGAGCCGCGCACTCGGCATCATGCTTTTTGGCGCACCAAATTTCTTCACGCCCCGCGTCCTGCCGCCATTGTTCTGGTCCGCTGGATCTGCGAGTTCGGTCAGCTACTACGATGTCGCCCCGCTCAAAACCACGCTCGAACGATTGGTAGACTTCGATCGCATCAATTCGGAACGTATGCGGTTTAGCGTCGGCGCCGTAAATGTACGCACAGGCAACTTCCTCTACTTCGACAACAGGACGCATCGCATCTGCCCGGCTCACATCATCGCCAGTGGCTCGCTGCCGCCTGGATTTCCGGCGACCGAGATCGAGGGCGAATACTATTGGGATGGCGGCCTCGTATCCAATACGCCGTTGCAATGGATGTTGGAGAACAGACCTCATGAGGACACGCTTGCCTTTCAGGTCGATTTGTGGAGCGCAGATGGCGAACTCCCAGACAACCTGCAAGAAGCGGAAGTGCGTCAAAAAGAAATCCAATACTCAAGCAGGACTCGCGCAGCGACAAACCAGTTCAAGTATGCGCAGATGCTCCGTAGGGCATTCAGGAAGGTACTTTCACATCTTCCCGATGACCTGCTTACGACGCCCGAGGTCGAAATTCTTGCGCGGGAAGCCGACGAAAAGGTCTACAACATTGTTCATCTCATTTATCATTCCAAGGCATACGAGGGGGCCTCGAAGGATTACGAGTTCTCGCGCAGGACCATGGAAGAACACTGGAAGTCCGGTTACGACGATGCCGTGCGTAGTCTCGGACATCCAGAGGTGTTCCAGCGTCCTGACAACCCGGAGGGTGTTCGAACTTTCGACTACTGCAAAAAAAGATCGGATTGAAGATAGCGGAGTCCGCGAAACGCCGATCGATGACAAAGTACTCGTTCAACGCCCCATCTTTCTGGGCGGAAAGGTTGATTTAGATCATCAATAGAAGCGACTCGAAGCGTCTTGTCTCCTTCAATTGTTGTTCTGCAAGGTTATTCGACCTTGGTTTCAGGAGCGGGTTGGATATGAACGCACAAATCGCTTTTTTGCTCGCGTTCATCTCGGTCGCCTCGTTTCAGGTCGCGATACCGTCCACCGCGCTGGCACAACGTTCCGCCGCGTTGGCAGAACATCCCGTTCTTGAAGCGTGTGCCCCTGACCTAAGGACTTGGTGCAACGGATCCGAGGGCGAAGCCCGTCAAGCCTGCATCGCGACCAATTTCAGAGAGTTCTCTTTGCCCTGCCAACTTACGATCGTAAAGTTCGGTGCCGTCAGTAGGAACTGTCAGGCTGACATCAAAAAGAACTGTGCGAGTGTTTTGCCGGGCCGCGACCGTGTTCAGGCCTGTCTCAAAGATCATTTCACGGATTTGAGCGCGCGATGTAAGGAGACCATGTGGCAAGCGGCCAGGAGGAGAGGTTAAGGGCGGGTTCGCGGCCCAACTCCGGTTAGGCGACTCTTGAGTCTGGGGCTGAGCCAGGGAAGCTGGGGTCGCTGCCAAAGACGTTTTGCGAAGTAGCGAGGCTCCAGCTTTCTGCCTATCCTAGCCTCAAGGTAGACGATGCATAGAAAGCCATCTTTCATTCCCGCGAGCGACTAGACGGCATCGTGCATCATATAATATTCCCATCCGATGTCTGGCGTAGTGTCAGCGCCACAGGCAGGCGGAAAACGCAACGCTCCGATCAGTAGTGGTTGGGGATCGGCTGGCCGGCGCCTAGGCCGTCGGTAACGTTCTTGGGCCGCTGCTGCGCCTTGGGAATCTTCGGCAGGTCTACGTCGACCTTCTTGTATGGGATACTGTCGAGCAGATGCCGGATCAGGTTTAGCCGGGCGCGACGCTTATTGTCGGCGGGAACGATGTACCAAGGAGCCGATGGCGTGTCGGTGGCCTTGATCATACGCTGGTAGGCTGCGGTGTAGTCCCACCAGCGCCGCACCGATTCAGTGTCCATCGGGCTCAGCTTCCAGTGTCTCATCGGGTCCTTGATCCTCGCCTCAAATCGGCGCCGCTGCTCGTCCTGGCTGACATCGAGAAAGTACTTGCGCAGGATGATACCGTTGTTGACGATCATCTCGCGCTCGACCGCGGGGACCATCGTCAAGAACCGCTCGTAATCCTCATCGGTGACGAAGCCCATCACCCGCTCGACCCCGGCCCGGTTGTACCACGAGCGGTCGAAGAGGACGATCTCGCCCGCCGCCGGGAAATGCGCGACGTAGCGCTGAATGAAAACCTGTGTCTTCTCGCGACCCGATGGGACGGGCAGTGCCACGTGGCGGTAGACGCGCGGACTGGTGCGTGCAGTTATCCGGCTGATCACGCCGCCCTTGCCCGCGGTGTCCCGGCCCTCGAAGACCACAATGATGCGTGCCCCCTTGTCTTTGACCCAGGCCTGCAGCCGCGTTAGCTCGACCTGAAGCTTTGCGAGTTCCTTCTCAAATTCCTTGCGGCTCACCTTGCCAGACGCGGCGTGCGCCTCAATTACCTCGTCCTTATTCCGCTTGTCCTTCAACATCCGACACCCTCCCAGCCACTGCTGACAACAAATCGATGGTGATACGCTCGTGCCAGGACGATCCTAATGCCGGACGGGAGCAGAGCGGCGCCTGTTTCCGTTGATCTAGATCAAAGGACGGTGGTCCGCCTGCTCCTTCGACACCAGACGAGAATAGAAGCACAAAGCGGTCCTCAGAAATCGGGAAAACGGCTAGCTCTTGCATCTCCGAATCTCAGACCTGTGGTAGCAGCAGGGAACGAGAGGCGGTCCTCAGCGATTCGTCGAACCTGGAGCTACCTCTATGCTGATGGTCAACGAACGACAGCCGGCGATCCGGACCCTAAGCGGCTGGGCCATATCGGTGCTGCTGGAAGCCGGAGCCGTTCGAGAATGCGAGGAGCATGGGTGGATGCGGGACCGCGCTGATCCTCATGCCAGGGAGCGAGCTCTCGCTATTGCACGGGAGAATCCCCCGCCCGGCGTCACTGCCGTACAGGCAGATGCTGAGATCCGCGACGTGCTTGATTCGTTCGGTGACACATGCCCAGAATGCCCGCCGGAGTGCGGTTAGGCGGCCTCTTCGGCGATCCTGTCCCATCTATTCCGCTCGCGGGCCAGCTCATGCCAGGCCATGGCGACGCGGATCCATTTCTGCCGCTCCGCACCATTGACCGCGACAGCGAGCTTCATTGCCGCTTCGGCTTCTCGTTCGGGATCGAAGTGGTTCTCCATCCTGGGAATGTAGCGGCAGATTGTAAACGATCATGCCGCGAAAGCTCCGTAGGAATCCGGCCCTGCGAAGGGGCTGACCTGAGCGACCACCAATCTGCATAAGTGCGGCCCCGCCTCTGGGAGCTTTTGGCATTTGAGGGCGGAGCCACGCAGGTGCGCGCGACCCGATTGAGCAATCCGGTCGGACAGCAGTCGTTCCTCCTGGCAGGGCAACGAGAACTCGGAAGCACGAATGTTGCAGACTCCCGCTCCGGAAAGCGTATGATCTGTTCTGGGTCAAGGGATGACTGCGTCCATCAACGAGCGGCCGATGTGTCCGGTATGTAAGCACCGGATGGCCTTGGCACGCATCACTCCCGGCAAACGCGGATTCGAGGAGCGAACGTTCGAATGCTCGACGTGCGAACGTATTGAAGTGGTGTCCTTCACCGTGGATCCGATGAAGACAGATGCGGTCGGCTGGCTGGCAGGCGAGTTGAAGCCGCCTCAATGAAGTTCAGTTGCAGATTTGCGTGAGTGGGGTGGTCTGATGGACGAGGACTTCTGCAGAGAGCAGGTACAGCGCATTCAGGCTCTGGCCGAGCGAGCCGATCCTTTCACCAAGCGGCGTCTGCTAGCGCTGGTTAGCCGCTACGACGCGAAAGCGGACAGTTCGTCGAGGGGCTCGAGGATCGGCCAGCCACCGCCTGTGCGCACTGCGCCGCCGGCATCGATCTTCAGGGGGTCGGGCGAGGCATGATGATAGAGCGGCTGCCGGAGTGCCGCCTGAATGTCCGTAAATGGTAATGTATCTATCCCATACGGAAGAGTTACGGAGTATTCGCCCGCTTATTGCGATGCATCACTGAGTTCTTAAGAGCGGTGCGATTTCAGCCGCCTTCTTTTCCAGGTACGAGCCATGGCATGGCGAATAGCCGCCGGGCTCAACACCAACCCATTCCGCTGGCAGGAAGCACGTCAACGGTCCTGATCCTGACCCATATTGTCCTACAGAGTCGATGTCGGCCTGTAGCTCTTGGGCTTGAAAATTCTCAAGTCCGATCTTGATTGCCAGCTGCGCCAACCCCTGATCGGTCATGTCATCGACCCTGGAGGCAGCCGCCTCTTTCAGCTTGATCCCGTTGTTGAGCAGCCGTCCGTTGAGTGCGCCCAACTGATCCGCGTAGAAGCCGCTCGACGCATTGGCGATTGCCAGTGAAGCGACGAATTGCTTGATGCATGCGACCGTAGCAGCGGCGCCCCTTTTGGAACCAAGGTCATCTTTGATGGTGCGAATGCGGAGCTGATCGCTTTTTGACACTGCTCCGGCCTCGGCAACCTGCAATCGGCCTAACACCTTATCTTGGTAGAGTCCCACGACCTCGCGACACTGAGTGAACGCCCTCGCGAAGACCGGCTTCGCCAGGATCGCGGTGTTCATCCACTCGGCAAACTCTACAACTGACCGATCGGGGCCTCCAAAAGAGGGCTGGGTCACAGAAGCCTCGCCTGCGGGGCTGAGACAGAACTCCTTTATCGTCACGAGCTTCGGATCAGACGGGCGAACACCCGCCGCTATGAGTGCTGCGAGATTGGTGCCTTGCTCCTGACGGAGCTGATTATCCACACAGGTTCGTAGCCCCGCCGGCAGCATGCCCCATTCTCTGGTTGCAAGGCTCTGCTGCTGGGCGTGAGCCGATAACGCGCAAAGCAACACCGAGGCAAACGCCAGAACCGAGTAATTTGCTTTCATGTTTTCCTCCAGCCGATCGGCATTTTGACGCTTTAAAGCGGTGGGTCAATAAGCGGCATCCTGCTCACTTTGGCCCATGGATTGGCGCCAGGTTGTTGCAGCTAATTTGCGAAGGATTCGGCGAGAACGAGGCTTCTCGCAGGAAACGCTCGCGTATGAGGCCGACATCAATCGCACCTACATCGGCAAGCTCGAAAAGGGGTCGACCTGGGTAGGCCTGGAGATCCTGGTGAAGCTGTCGACGGTACTCCAGGCAGAACCAGCCGATTTCCTCCAGCGTCCAGCCCGGAAAACGGCGAGGAAATCCTAATCCGCACGGCTCTTCTCCGGTGGACGGCTACGAAGCATCAAAATCAGAACGATCAGGCTGCCCGTAATGAGCTGGAGCACGGTCACGCTGACGGCGATCTGCAGGCTCCCCGCCTTCCTCCAATTGTAGGAAGCGGACCACGTTAACCCGGCGAGGCAAGTCATAGCGGCAGTCCAGAGGAGTGCCTCCCGCCAATCGCAGACTGATCCGGGCGTGTGCAATGAACCGGCGACCAAGGCCAGCACTGCTGCGGCCAGCTCTGACACGAGAATTACGTAGGTGGACGCAAGAGACCAGTAAGCGAGTCCGAGAAGGTGTAGCGACCGTATCGTCAACACAACCCAAGCCAGGAAGGAGAGAGGACCAAAAAGCAAAACAGCACCGCGAACGAACGGACTTGCTGATGTCACCCACGCGGAACCGACGAACGGCGCTACTGCCACGCTGAATGCGAAACAGAGCGCCGCAAGGGTCGGATAGTGCGAGTGAGGTGCAGGCCGTGACATTCGGCCACCGGACGGAGCTAACCCCTGCCCGCCTTCTTGTCCTTCGCCGTCTTAAAGTTCGACCTGACAGCGTTTGCGCAGGCGGCCAGCGCCTCATCCATGCCGCCGGCCACCGCGATCGTTTTGATCTGATCGAGTTGCTCGACGAGATCATCGAACGTCGACGCCTTCAGCGTGCTCTTGCCCTTCTCAAGCTCCAGGGGCTGCTTGCCGTAACGGAGCTGGAAAAAAATAGCTCCGTTTGCGTCCACCCAGAACTGTTCGCGTGAGATGCGCTTCCCTTCACGGAACAAGCCAATCTTGGTGATCTGCTGTTCAATGCTGGACGTGAATTTGTTGCGGCGCTGAAGGACCGGTGTATTCGCGGTCGGCTTCTGAACGGAAACTAGAGAGATCGTCGCTCGTGCCATGATGGGCTCCTCGTTGTTGATGGAGCCGCCGTCTTCTGAATCCGGCACTTGGGCAACAGCGATTTGGGTCAAAAAATTCACCCAGTCACCGAAGGCGTTATCAGCAGAATTTCTAAATACCTCCGTTGGGGCTGGCATCGCGGTCCGCAATCCCAATTCGCAACGAAACGGAGATATTTCCTTCATGACAATAGCGCCACCACTCTGGGACTCAGAGCCTCTTTCCAATACTTCATCTTCCGCCTTCGAGGACGCTCTCAAGGGCAAGCCAGAATATCGCGATCGATACCGGAATGGCTTTCCAACCGATGTGCTCGAATGGTTGAAGCAGAACGAGCCAGCCGATTTCGCCGAGCTGATGGACCTGCGCAAGTCTCTCTATGCGCGTCGGACCACAGGAAAATATCGTATCCGGCTCGGCGGTCTAACCTATATGGGTGAGCAGAAGATGCTGCTGACTGGCCCGGCAAGTGCTGTTCTGATCCTCAGTGATAAGGCTCGCCACTTTCTCCTTCGTACTTTGTGTAGACTTCGCAGAGCTCGTCGCTGGCAACCTATTCGGTATCGACGATGACATCCGAGCAGGCATGTCGGGAGCAATTGGCTCGTCTGATAAACACAATGCCATTCATAGCGCCGGCAGCCGTGACGCTCACAATGAAGAAGCGACACGGCGCACGTTCGGTAGATGACATAGCTGCTTCCGAGAACTTCAAGCATTTCCGCAACAGACTTGAGCATTCGTTACTCGGGAGTGCGGCCAAGCGATATGGCAGACACCTGCTGATGATCGTAGTGCTCGAAACCAGCGCGGACAATCGATTGCACTATCACTGCATCATTGACCGCCCATACCATTGCACTTTCCACCGGTTCATTACCGTAGTGCGTGAAGAATGGGCGAGGACAGATTTCGGGTATCGCCAGGTCGATATCCAAGACGAGCCTGACGAAGGCTGGACAAGTTACCTCCTCAAGCGGCGTCAGAAGCGGTCGCTGCTTGACTCCATAGATTGGGCCAATTGCCAATTGTTTGCTGAGTGAAGTCTCCTCTCAGGCAACCGATCGTTCGTTTGAAGTGCAAAGGCGTCCCCATGTCGGGACGCTTTAATAGCTAACTGTACTCCAATGAAAGTGACGCAGAGTTCGAAGGCACTCGTCGCAGGGCCGGGCTGATCGGTAAGCCAAGTCAATTGAATGTCATCGAGCGTAGCGAGTCTTAGAGATTGAACTATGGTTGGCGGCTGCTAATGAAGCGCCTCCAGATTACTAATGGGAGGCGGCAATTGGCCAAGAAGTCGAAAAGAGTAAAGCGGGTACGAAAGCCTTACTCAACAGCCGATATCAAATTGCTCAAAGATCATTCGAAGTCTCGTACGCCGGTTGCGAAGATATCGAAGCTGATGAAGCGTAGCGAAGGATCTTTGAGGCAGAAGGCATTGACGCTCGGCATCGGTCTAGGGCACCAAAGATAGGCATCAACGGCTACACGCCGGCTGCAAAGAAAGTTTGCGCATCAACGAACCGAGGCCATCCGTTCGGCAGTCTTGGGTCTCAGCAACCTTAGTGGTGGAAAGATCATTCCGGGGTGTGCTTCTGGATCGCTCAGGCTTCAACTTGATGGCACTGGCTCGGGTGTCATGCGGATCGTGCCAGTGGCGAGGAATGAAGTCTGGGGTCTTGGCTTTCGCCAGCTCTTTCGGTTGGGCCTGCACCGGAACTGAAGGCCCGGGAGGAGGTGCGAAGGCAAGTTCGGCCTTGCCGACCGTCGGCTGGACGTCTTGCGCGCTGACTAGCGACAGTCGATCGGCCTTATTGCCGGCTACAACGGGATAGGTGACTGGAGTTATCGGCACCGCAGCAGGCTTAGATGTGGCGGCAGCAATAGCTCCGACTCCCGCAACGCAAATCAATCCAAGTACGACGACCTTAATCACAGCGATGTCCCCACACCGAGGGATCGAGCCTAGAGGATATTGGGCCGGGATTATGACGACTTAATTATTTGGTTAATGCAGCCCGATGACCTCATCAGCAATCGAGAGGAGGTCGGTCGGAAACTGCACGCCTAGCTTAACCGCGGTACGGCCGTGGACTGCATGCTCGCTGGACATACTAAGCAGCTGGGGATTGCCCGGCATCGATCGACCAACAAAATTAGTTGCCTCGGTTACTGTTACAGCTTCTACCGAAAAGGGGGTGCGCCGATGAACAAGAATCAAGACAAATTCTCGATGGCAGAATTTTACGATATTATGGAGTCGATAAAAGAGGGCGTGGAGCAAGGTTACTATTCGGGAGGATTTGATCCGACGATCGATGAAGAGGTCGATCCGGAGCTCTTCAAGCTATTCCAGGAATACTCACTCGATCGTAACAACGTTGTGCACTGGCAGCTTCTGACCCGAGCATTATCAAACTTCATCCGTGTCGGCATCGGTGGCAGGTCATTGGAGTGGACGACGGATCGCAAGAGGCTTCTCATAGAGCGAGCCTATCAACTCAAGAAGCGCGATCCACACGGTATCTCGATCGAAGATATCTGTAAAAAACTAGCCGAAAAGGGTGGCCCCTTTGAAGGTGAGGATCCCACACAAAGTTTGCCGTTTAGGTTTCAGGAAGCGATCAGGCCAATTAGAGCAGCCGTAAAGAATGGCACGGCATCGAAGCGGGATATCGAGATAGTCTCTATGTTCAAGAAGCGTGCCCAAAGAAAAGAGAGGCAGTCGCCGGCCTAAACTTGCGAATTCCTTGTCCGGAGTTGATGCAACTTTCGGCGCGGTTGTCGCCGATGAAGCTCAGTTTGCCCCCCGCTAGCGTTTGAAGACCGCAAGATCGCGGTTCAAGCCAAGTAGGGTCAGCAATCACATGACTGAAGCGTATATTTCGGAAACAGCACTTGCGCCGGTTGCGTCAACCGGTGAGGAAATCACTCAAAGCCGCACCAAGGGATCGAACGACGATCGCAGCTCGTACTTGATCCACGGATCAAGTAGCCATAACGACCCGGTCAACGATCCTATCTGGTACGTCAACCGATTTCGTAAACACCGCGAGCAAAGCGTCCGTGAGGTCGTGAAGAGCACTATTGCCGTGTGTGAAGGGCTCGATGCTATCGGCGAAGATCAGACCGAGTTTCGGCGATTTGTGAAGGCGCTGGCCGATGCGAAGGTCATGTCACAAGCCGAGGCGGCCAAGAAGAAGCGCGCAGATATGTCGACTCTTTCAAAGATCCAGAAGATTTACGAACATCGCGACGTCATCTTGCACCAGAGCGTCGCTGACAAACTCTGCACTGGATACTCCGTTCTTTACGAATTGGGCTTGCTCATTGATCAGCTCATGCCGGAGGGAGACATTACTGAAGAGGTGAAGGGCCAGGTCAGCAAGCTGTTGGGCCTGCATCTCGAAACTCTCGATGGAGATTTGACACGCCGATGGATTAAGGGTGTGCGTGAGAGTGTGGGCCCGATTGCGACTCGGGAGAGAAAGGTGAAATCGGGAGAACCGCCCGATGACAACGAGTCGGCTAAGGCGCCGGACCTTTATGATGAAGAAGATCACCATGATCGCGACTACGGCGACGACACCGTTGATAACGGAGATGCCGACAACGAAGACGACGACAGCTTCCCGGAAACCCTCGACAATGCGGAGGGTGGCAGTACGCTCGATCGGTCCACACGCAATTTCCCTTCCAAGCATTTGGAAGCCAAGGCTGCTGATATTGTAGTCAGTGAAGCTAGCAAGCCGATCACCGCAGCAATGGTTACCGTCCATCCGCTGGACGAGGAAATGGTGGTTCGTGCCTCCCAAACGAGCGAGTGGCAGCGTTTGGCCGATCAGATGGACGAAGACTCGGTCCTTATTGTTTTCAGTCCGCTGCAGATCCTGCTGAACATCGGCCAGGTGATCGAGACGTTCGATGGCTTTCGATGCTCCAACGCCTACCTGCTCGCTGAGCCGCACAAATCTGAGCTAACGAGCTGTAACGTGCTTGCAATCTACGAGCGTGGCGAGGGCGTTTCCATCGATGGCGTCCCGAATTGGAAGGTCAACGAGACTCCAGTGTTGATCATGGAGCAGTTCCTACAAGGCGTGAGCGGCCGGTCCGTATTCTTCTTCGGTGATGCGCCGCCCGTCGGTTGGGAAATTCTGACCATCGACGAAGAGTAATTGAAGCGACGCAATAAGCAGCCCGACTCGTCGGGCTGCTTATTCGAACGCGGCTGCATTTAACTGCCTTTTCCGAGAAGGACGGTAGTGCCCTTCTCTTAAATTCCAAACAGCCGGCGTCGCAACGAGTCCTCGCCTCCGATAACCCTGAGCCATCGGGAATTCAAATGTTTGACGAAGATAAGGTTCGAGAAGAGATCTTACGGCGTACAGCCGAAGCGGAGCTTTTGACTGGCCACTCGTTTTACGGCTTGCGCAAGGCCATTCGTGACGATGGAGCGATCGCGACAGCTCGTCGTCTCATCGATCCAAAGGGCGATACGAAATTCCAAATGGGAATGCGAGAGCTCAAGAAGGCAGGTCTGCTACGGCTTTCAGTCGAGCAGATCATCGTCGATTTCGGTGAGCGTGGCGAGATATTTTCGGTCGATGAGGTCGAGGCAGCCAAAGAGCGCCTTGCGATGGCGGAGCTTGTCCTATGAGCGGACTTGTCCGTAAGCGGAAGAAGAAGCCGGAACGAGAGTTGGCTGCCGACTCAATCATCGATCCCAATCAATTAGAGATGTTCGAAATAGAGGCTGTGAAAAAGGCCTCAAAGAAGGGGGAGACGTTCCTTGAGGCGGCCAGCGAAGTAACAATTCGCGAAATGCCTTATCAGCCGCTTGCAACGTTTGAAATCGATCGCTCTGACATCGAGGTCGGTCACGCCAACAACTATCTGTTGATCGGATTCGACACTGAATATCAGCCGCTCAAGCCAGTGTTTGACAACAGGGACGTCGAGGCCGGCAAGGCACTTTACGAGGTGCTGTCGTATCAATTCCACGCAATACAGTTGAATGGATCGTCATGGAACGGCATGGCAATCCCGAATCCAAATCAGCGCCTGACATTCACGGAGTTTCTCACTTATGCACTCGCCGCAGGTGCGGAGAGGGGTGAGCCGATCCCGAGCGTGATCGTACTGGTCGGACATTACAATCGGGCAGACATCCCGGCTTTCGCCGATCGGGGCCAAGTTTTCGACCGCGTGAAGAACGTCCGGAATTCGCTGGTGACGCAAGCGGTCCCGATCTCGGTCAAGATGTCATTCAAGGATCAACTGGGTCCGGTTGAGTTCAAAGTGTATCTGCGCGATACAATGTTGCTGGCCCCAGCCGGACGAAAAAGTTTGGCATCTCTAGGCGAGCTGGTCGGCATTCCAAAAATGATGCTACACGAAACGCGCGAGGGTGATCTGCGTCTGAAACGGCAGATGAAATTCGTGCGCGCCAACAAGCCGGCGCTGTTCCGCGAATATGCACTGCTCGATGCGAGAATCAGCGCTCAATATTTCCGCGAGGTCACGCGCGTTTATCAGGAGGCGACCGGCGCAAAGTTCGTTCCTTCGCAGCTTTCCAAAATCGGATTGAGGATCCTGCAGGACGAATGGAACTCTCGTACGCCTGTTGTCGATCCAGTGGCAATGGTGGGCCGCGAGACTCAGAGGGAAGTCGTATGGAACAATAAAACAGCTCAATTCAACACGAAGTCATACCATCCCTACATTGAGGAAATTTACTGGTGGGCGGACTTCGTGACCGAGTGTTACCAAGGCGGTCGCAATGAGCAACTGTGGTTTGGGCCGACATTCGAAGATGACTGGTCCGACTACGATCTAAAGAGCGCCTATCCAACGGGAATGGCTACCATCGGCCGGCCAAACTGGAAGGAGCTCTATTACACAGATGATGTATCGCAGTTTACGATCGATACTTTCGGGTTCGCTTGCGTCGATTTCAGATTCCCAGCCGAAACACGATATCCGACGCTGCCGGTCCGGTCAGACAACGGCATAATCTTCCCGTTGGCAGGCAGAAGCTACTGTGCGGCTCCAGAAATTCAGCTGGCTATCAACTTGGGTTGCGATCTTCGTATCCGACAGGGCGTAGTAATCCCACAGGACCTGAGTGACCCGGTTTTCTTGCCATTCATCAAGGAGTCAATCGCACGAAGGAATCATGCGATTTCGCCCATTGAGAAAGAATTCTGGAAAGAAGTGACGAACTCTTGTTATGGAAAGACTGCTCAGGGATTGCGCAAGAAGCGAGTATTCGACCTGCGCACAGGAGAAACCGAGAAGATCGGGCCAAGCGCAATCACCAATCCATTTTTCGCAGCACATATCACATCGTTCGTTCGTGCCGCTGTTGGCGAGATCATGAACGCTCTGCCAGCCGATAAGATGGTGTTCAGTGTTACGACCGATGGCTTGAATACGAATGCGACCGAGGAAGAAATGGCCGTTGCTAAGCGAGGCCCGATCATGCGTCATTATGAACGCACGGTCGTCGCCCTTACTGGTAAGGATGAGGTTCTGACCGAGAAGCATTCAGTGAGGCAGCTGCTCGGCATGCGAACACGAGGTCAAGCAACGATAAAACCCGGCAATGGCGAACAGGAGACGCGCTATGTCCTGGCGAAGGCTGGTGTGCGCCCTCCTATGGAATACCGGGAGATCCACGAGCAAAACGATTATATGCTGAAGTTATTCTTTGGCCGCACGCCTGAAACTATGATTGACATCGAGGTCCACACAACGATGGCCGACATGATAAAACATGGCGCCGACCTTGTCTCAAAACAAAGTAGAAAGCGCGCGTCGCTGGAGTATGATTTCAAGCGATGTCCGAAGGCTATTGCGATGGCAACAGCGGTCTTGCCTAACCTCAGCAAGGCCGAGCATGTGGCATTTAGCACGAAGCCTTGGCGAGACATTTCCGAGTTCAAGATGGTTCGAGCAATGTGGGAGGATTACTGGCGCAGCGGCTCCGGTGTTTGTCTGAAAACAATCGATGTGTTCGCTGACTTTGCCGAGTTCTTTGAAATGATGAAGTCGCTTCCGGGTGGATCAAAGAAGTATTTCAGAAAGCATGACAGACACGGCCTGCAAAGGCTGCGGAGAGATCTTTGTCGTGCCTACAAACATGGCATGGCAGGGTTTCCAAAGGTCGCATCATATACTGCGTCGGAGTTTGCAGACATCCTAAACTCGACAAGTATGGCGAAGCTCGGGGTAAAGACAAAAATCGCTGATGTTGAGAACGGAAAGCGAGCGCCATTCTCGCCTAATTCCACTCCTCCCACAAAAGAGGTGCTGGCGGTGTGTCGAGAGCTTCGGGCCCACTTTCCGGAACTTGACCAGAAGAGTTTGGTGGGATCAATTGCGCCGGATCAAGTCATGCTCTCCCCGGCACTGACTGCGAAGTGCCCCTTCGTGGAGCGGTTGGTTATGCATCAAGAGCCGGTCGGTCCGTAATCGTTTTAATCTATACCCCTACGTGACTCTTACGGAGCTTGGAAGAAATGGTGAGTCTTGGAAGTTAGCCATCGTTGGTAGCGAAGAATCGTATTTGACGAAGAGCACGACCCTTAGCAACTCCTGGTCATCGTCAGTTGCTGGGATATTCGCGACGGTCGGAGGGGTGATAATTAGTGGCTCCAATCCACTGCGACGAAGCGCAGCGCGTAGCGGCCACTTGGTCGCACAGCTCCTACAGCTAAGCGACATCGAGGCATATTCGGGCGGACGACACACCAATTGGACAAAGTCGCGTTTGCGCCGCTGAGACCGGCGTTCCCTGTGGCAGCTCCGTACCTTCCGGCCCGAGCTCGCGAGATGGGTTGGCGGGGAAGTAACTGTCGCAGCTCCCCGTTCCACTGCAGCAGTTGCAGTCCTGCTCATGAATTCAAATTGATTGGCGCCTCAACACATCGCTCCCATATGCGATTAAATTCCATATGGAAAAGATGATAAAAGCCATCAGTATTGTCAGTCGCGTTGAGCAACCAAGCTGGCGTTTGATCTACGTGCGGGCCGCCGGGTAAATAGTATTGTACCCAAAGGGTTGAATTGGTCACGATCAATTTCCAATTCGGCTGACCCTCATAATATCGGCCTTCGATCGAGTGGGCCTGTTTCTTCAAAAATTTCAAGCGACGAACCGATTCTTTGATCGCCTTCTCGTATTCACCGGAAATCATCCCGACAGCAGCGGCGCGCCCTTTCATCTGCTTACTGCCCGGCTTGCACAGAATAACGCGAATATGGCCTCGAAAGTTTTGGAGCGCCTCATGGAGAGGAGAGCCCGGTTTTCCGAACGTGTCGATTCCGTTGGCTCCTAATATGTAGACGAACTTGTTTTCCGCTCTGAGAATGTCCTCACACAGAGATTTCCATGGCGCTCCGTCATCAGCTTGCCGAGCGTGCGGGAACCTTCCTTTGATCCCAGCTTGAGTAACGAGAGCTTCGTTGGCTGCAGCATCCGACAAGATCTCGCCTTGACGATTCAGGATTCGATTTGCGCGAAAGAGGAGGCTCGCCAAAATCAAGCCCGTCACGGTCAACACAATGACCGCGATCGAAATCGCTGGATGATCCTTTATTATTGCGTCATATGGCCGCGAGATCAGCCAATCCCAAAGAAACGATGGAAGGCTTTTCGCCGAATCGAGCAACAGCCCCCCTACTTCTGGCCAAGTCGGGGTGTGATCCAGGTGAAAGTAAGCTTGGAAAATTGAGAGCGCATACGCGCCAAGGGCAGCTAATATAACACCCCAAAGCCAATTCGAGACGGTCGCGCCCGTTTCGGCAACCTTCTCTTTGGCTTTCTCCCTAAATTTGTCGATTAGCCACACTGCACGCCGCCTTTAAGCGGCGTGATTCTCTCCGAGATTGGAGCTGCGCCGAGTCCGAGGTGCGAGAATTGGACGGTCGAGTTTAACGTCTTGATCTTCATAATGGAGCTTGGCTTCCACATAGCGTGAGCCAAGGGTAATCCCGCCGGCCACAGCACCAGCGACGCCGCTAGCGATTCCAGCGACCACTAAAAATTCAATCATTGTCGAATTCCCCCCTGGCGCCGAATCGGTACCATCTTGGGTTGAGACTCCATAGAGTCGATCGATTCGGTAAACAAAGAATTGCGCGGAACTGTGACATATGTGCAACACATCTACAAGCACAATCTAGGGGTTACCTCAACGTAAGTCACGCCCATCCGTTCCGGGTTCAAGGGGGTGCCACGGCGTTATTACTGTCCCGGCCCTGCTCGCGTCGATGCAGAACGTGCAGGCCTCCGAAGAAACTTCCGACGGCGTCAGATTGAGCGTCACAGAACCCGAGATCGAATTGGGACCTTGGAACTTCTTTTTTTCTTTTTTTTTCATTCCGGGTAACGAGGTTACGCTTCAGTAAACGTGTTTCCTCTTCTCCCATAGGGACATTTACTGAGGTTCGGCTGCGCTTCCGAGGCTCAGCTCTGATCGGAGCCGTGAGGATGCTACGGATATCGCGCTTTGTCGGCGGAGCCGCTTACCCCGGCTTAGAATTTCGATCTACACTGGGGGTTAATAGTCTTTACCATCGCGATCGTCGGCCTGCCGGACAAGGCGGTGTCTGAGGCGCGCGAGCGGGTGCGCTCGGCGCTGATCGCCTCTGGCCTGGCGCTGCCGGCGCGGCGGATCATCGTCAATCTGGCGCCGGCCGACTTGCCCAAGGAAGGCAGCCATTACGATTTGCCGATCGCGCTCGGCCTGATGGCGGCG
Organism: Bradyrhizobium shewense; assembly: GCF_900094605.1. Taxonomy (GTDB): domain Bacteria; phylum Pseudomonadota; class Alphaproteobacteria; order Rhizobiales; family Xanthobacteraceae; genus Bradyrhizobium; species Bradyrhizobium shewense. The sequence continues at coordinate 37,078 of NZ_FMAI01000021.1, forward strand.
ATCGGTGCGATCCCGCCGGATGCGCTGACCGGCTTCACCGTGCTCGGCGAGCTCGGCCTCGACGGCTCGATCGCGCCCGTGGCCGGCGTTCTTCCCGCCGCGTTCGGCGCCAATATGCGCGAGGAAGGGTTGATCTGCCCGGCCTCGTGCGGCTCCGAAGCGGCGTGGGCGAGCCCGGACATCCAGATCATCGCAGCAAGCTCGCTGATCCAGATCGCCAACCACTTCAAGGGCACGCAGGTATTGTCGCGGCCGTCACCGAAGGTGCACGAGCCCGCCGCCTCCACGCTCGACCTGCGCGACATCAAGGGTCAGGAAAGCGCCAAGCGCGCGCTGGAGATCGCCGCCGCCGGCGGGCATCATTTGCTGATGATCGGCGCGCCCGGCGCCGGCAAGTCGATGCTGGCGGCACGCCTGCCCTCGATCCTGCCGCCGCTGTCACCGAGCGAACTGCTCGAGGTCTCGATGATCGCCTCCGTCGCCGGCGAGATCGAGGGCGGCGCGCTGACGGCGCGGCGGCCGTTCCGCTCGCCGCATCATTCCGCCAGCATGGCCGCGCTCACCGGCGGCGGCATGCGCGCAAAACCCGGCGAGATCTCGCTGGCGCATCAGGGCGTGCTGTTCCTCGACGAATTGCCGGAGTTCGATCCGCGCGTGCTGGATTCGCTGCGGCAGCCTCTGGAGAACGGCGAGGTCGCGGTGTCGCGCGCCAATCATCGCGTCACCTACCCTGCCCGCTTCATGCTGGTCGCGGCGATGAATCCGTGCCGCTGCGGCAACGCGTTCGAGCCCGGCTATGCCTGCAAGCGCGGCCGCGTCGACCGCTGCACCGGCGACTACCAGGCGCGCATCTCCGGCCCGCTGATGGACCGCATCGACCTGCGCATCGAGGTGCCCGCCGTAACCGCGGCCGATCTGATCCTGCCACCACCGGCAGAAGGCTCCGCCGAGGTCGCCGCCCGCGTGGCGGCGGCGCGCGACATCCAGCTCGCGCGTTATGCCGATGCCGGCCGGCCCCATGTCCGCACCAATGCCGAGGCTCCTGCCTCCGTGCTGGAGGAGATCGCAAAGCCGGACGCGCAGGGCCAGAAGCTGCTGCGCGACGCCGCCGAGACCATGCGGCTGTCGGCGCGCGGCTATCACCGCGTGCTGCGGGTGGCGCGCACGCTGGCCGACCTCGATCGCGCCGACAAGATCGGCCGGCTGCATCTCGCCGAAGCGCTGTCCTACCGCGCACTCGCGGAGGATGTGCGGCAGATGGCTTGATCATTCCGCGCATCAACCCGGCGGTAACGAGTTTCCTTTACGCTCTGCAAACCATAAGGCCCAATGAGTTCCCGGGGCCCCCGGCGAGTAGAGTGTCATGTTGCGTTTCAAGATCCTGGCCTCGGTTGTTCCCTTGTTGGCGGCTGCGGTGTTCGCCCGCGCGGAGATCGGTTCGGTCTCGCATCCCTGCATCGCTCTCGGCGAAACCTCGGTCGAGCTCACCTCCCTGTTCTGGACCGCCGGCGTCCATGTCGCCTTCACCGAAGATCCCGCCCGGGCCACGGTGCGGGTTCAGATCACCGACGATGCTGATACGGCGGACTTCGCCGTGGTCGACGACGGTCTCGATTCCGAGTCGGATTCCTGCCAGGCCAACCCCTCGACGCGCCTCGTCTCGATTGCCGCTCAGCCCGTTGATGGCGGCCAGGTGATCTATCTCTCTACCGAAGGGCCGGCGGATTACCGCATCTATGTGCGCTCGAAATCGTTCTCGCAGCGCGAGGCCGCGGCGCTGATCGTCGGCGCCCATGGCGGCCATCGCCCGCTCCAGCTCCAGGCCGCCTCGCTCTGAAGCGTTAACACCTCGTCAACCCTGTTTGGAGGCAACGCCAAAGCCTCAAGCTGTTCGCAAGGTCGGCGCGACATCGTCGCAGACGGCGGGTGGCGGGATTTCGAAAAAGAGTCGGGGTCGGTGACGATGGGTCGGACGTTCCGGATCAAGGTGCGCATGCGCCGTTTCAGGCGACAGCATCCCCGCATCGCCTTCGCGATCCGCTCCTTCATAATCTTCTCGGCGACCTTCGGCGGCGCCTATGGTTTCGTGTCCGGCAGCCGGTCCGAGAACTCCGGCTACGATCCCCACACCTTTGCGATCGGCGCGAGCTTCCTGTTCGCGCTCGCCTGCCTCGGCCTTGCAACGCTGAGCATGCGCCTGCGTTTCGTGAACAAGCGGCTGCGTACCCTCGCCGCCCACAACGAGGCGCTGATCGACCGCAATTGGGAGCTGAAGGAGGCGGAAGAACGCGCCCGCAGCCTGTTCGAGCAGCAGGGTGACCTCATCGTGCTGCGCGCTACCGATGGCCGCATCACCTTCGCCAACGAAGCCTATTGCGCGCTCGCAGGACAGGCGCGCAGCGCGCTGGTCGGCACGCGTTTCGATTTCGACGTGCTGGAGCAGGGCGACAGCGCCCGCGAGAGCAGCGGCACACGCATGCACGACCAGAAGATCGCAACCCCGCTTGGCGCGCGCTGGATCGCCTGGCGCGAAGGCTATGTCCGCCTCGATGCCGGACAGCCCGCCGAATTGCAGAGCGTGGGACGCGACGTCACCGACCGCACCGAGACCGAACGCGCTCTGTCCGGCGCGCGCGACCAGGCCGACGCCGCCAACCGTGCCAAATCGCGCTTCCTCGCGATGGCCTCGCACGAAATCCGCACCCCCCTGAACGGCATCATCGGCATGGGGAGCCTCCTGCTCGACACCACGCTGACCCCGGAGCAGGCGACCTATGCCAAAGCGGTGAAAACCTCGGGCGAAGCCTTGATGGCGCTGATCGAGGAACTGCTCGACTATTCCAAGATCGAGGCCGGCAAGCTTGATCTCGAACAACGTCCCTTCGCACTCTCGACCCTGGTCGAGGAAATCACCGAGCTGCTCGCACCGCGCGCACAGGCCAAGTCGCTCGAGATCGCGGCCTATGTCGACGAGCGCCTGCCGCTGGAGGTGGTCGGCGATGCCGCGCGACTGCGCCAGGTGCTGCTCAACCTCGCCGGCAACGCTATCAAGTTCACCGCGAGCGGTGGCGTCGCGCTGATCGTCGAGCCCGGCATCTGGCCGAACGAGATCAGCTTCCTGGTCCGCGACACCGGCATCGGCATTGCGCCGGAGGCGCAGCAGCGCATCTTCCGCGAATTCGAGCAGGCCGACGAGCGCGTCGCCCGCACCTATGGCGGCACCGGGCTTGGCCTTGCCATCAGCGAGCGCATCGTCAAGCGCATGGGCGGCCGGATCACGCTCGCGAGCGAGCCGGGCCAAGGCTCGACCTTCGAGATTGCGGTGCCGCTTCCGCCGTCGCAAGCCAGCGCGGGACAGACGGCCTTCCCGAGCCCAGACCTCACCGGCAAGTCGATGCTCCTCGTCGCCGACGGCATCGAGGCCTCGCTGATCGCACGGCGCCTCGAGCGCTGGGGTGGCCAGACCTGCATGGTTGCGGATGCCGCGGTCGCCGAAGCGCTGCTGCCGGAACGCTCATGGCACGCGGTGCTGATCGATCGTGCGATCGGCCCTGCCATAGCCGACCAGCTGGGCGAAATGGCCCGCACACATGCCCTGCAGCGCCTCGTGCTGCTGACCTCCAGCTCGCGCCACGAAAAGCTGTCGCCGGCCTTCACCGGTTTTCTGGTGAAGCCGCTGCGGGCGGCTTCGCTCGCCGCGCGCCTTGCGATGACGCCGGAGGTGGCCTCGCCCGATCTGGCGCCGGAAACTCCGGCGGAAGCTGCCGGCGCGACACCGGCCAAAGGAGCGACCAAAGGCCTGTCGATCCTCGTCGCCGAGGACAACGAGATCAACGCGCTGTTGATGCGCTCGCTGCTGACGAAGCTCGGCCATCGCGTCGTCATCGCCGTCCATGGCGAGGCTGCGCTGGAGTCCTGGCTCGCCGCTTCATCGGCCGGCACGCCCTATGATCTCGTGCTGATGGACATCCAGATGCCGCAGCTCGACGGCATCGAGGCGACGAAGCGAATCCGCACGCATGAGGCGGCGACGGGCGGCCACCACACGCCGATCCTAGCGCTCACCGCCAATACGCTGGTGGAGGATCGCTATGCCTGCTTCGAGGCGGGCATGAACGGATTCCTGATCAAGCCGCTCGATCGCGACAAGCTGGGCGAAGCGCTGGCAGGGCTTGCGGCGTCACGGCGGCTGGCCGTCTGACCCGAAGACCTCACGGGAACCTCATCCCATCAGGCAATCCATAATTGAAATCGACCGCGTTGCGCGTCACCATCCTCCGGGGGCATTGCAGGAGGGTTTCGCGCATGAACGTGCTTTGCCGCCTCGTATTCATTGTCTTTCTCGCTGGATTTTCCCGACACGCCGCGGCCGATACGCCGGAGCTCATCGCCTCGCTCAAGCAAGGCGGCTACGTGCTGATCTTTCGGCACACCGCCACCGACGACAGCCAAAAGGACGTCTACCCCTTCAAGTTCGACGACATGAGCGCCCAGCGTCAGCTCAGCGAAAAGGGCAGGGACATGGCGCGCCAGATCGGGGCGGCGATTAAGGACCTCGCGATCCCGATCGGCGATGTCTACACCAGCCGGCTCAACCGTGCGATCGAGGCCGGCATGCTGATCTCCGGCGGCGAGGTCAAGCCGGTCGACGCGTTGACGGACAGCAGCAACGCCAGCGCATCGGGAATGGCAAACCCGACCGGCGCCAATGCAAAGGCCGGGCAGGCGGTGCGCCAGCTCGTCGACGCGCCGCCGAAAGCTGGTACCAACAATTTCCTGGTCACCCACAAGACGAACATCGCCGATGCCTTCGGCAAGGAGGCCGGTGACGTCGGGGAAGGCGAGGCCTTCGTTTACAAGGCCGGCAGCTCCGGCCCGGCCACCTTTGCCGGACGCATCAAGCCTGCAGATTGGAGCGCCAAAGCCGGCAAGTGAAGCGCCTGCATTCGGCCCTGATCGCTGGTGTGATGGAGGGGCCGGATTTCCCCGGCCTCTCGACGAGCCGGCTCACGTGGAGGGTATCCGGCCAATGTCTCGGCAACTGAGATATGCCGAGACATTGCCGAAACGCCGCGGACAGATTGACCTTGTGCGACTTGCCCCCGCACGATCGTCTTGTGATACCCACGTCTTGCGAGTTCCGACTGAAAGGCTGGCGAACACGTGAGAACATCGGAAGACCGCTCATTTCTCGTATTGCTTGCCGCAATCACGCTAGCGTTTGGCTGGGTGCTCTGGCCTTTCTCCGGAGCATTGCTGTGGGCCACGCTGCTGGCCATCATCTTCGCCCCGCTCTATCGACGCTTCCTGGAAACCCTCCCGGGCAAGCGCAACATTGTCGCATTCTCCACCGTTGTCGTCGTGGTGGTGATCGTCTTGATCCCCGTCGCGATCGTCATCGCCTCGCTCATCGACCAGGGAGGGGAGCTGTATCAGCGCGTTCAGTCGGGGGAGATCAGTTTTGCTCATCCGCTTCAGCAGCTGAAATCCGCGCTGCCCGACTGGGCTGCTCCCATGGCGGATCGCCTCGCCAGCATCGATTTTTCGGCCCTGAAGGAACGCCTGTCGGGACTGCTCGTCCCGGCCGGCCAGCAGCTGGCCGGGCACGCGATCAACATCGGTCAGTTGACCCTCGAATTCGTCGCAAGCTTGCTCGTGATGTTGTACCTGCTGTTCTTTCTGCTGCGCGATGGTGACGAGCTGAACGCACGCATCCGCGACGCCCTGCCGCTGCGTCCGAGCCACAGCGCCGAGATTCTGAATGCGTTCACCCTGGCGGTTCGCGGGACGATCAAGGGAATCATCCTCGTTGCCCTGATTCAGGGCGCGCTCGGCGGGGTGATCTTCTGGCTGCTCGGACTGACCGCGCCGCTACTGGCGGGCGCGCTGATGGCGCTGCTCTCGCTTCTGCCCGTGCTCGGCTCCGCGCTGGTATGGCTTCCAGCTGGGCTCTATCTGCTTGTGGCAGGCTCAGTCACGAAGGGAATCATCCTGCTCGCTTTCGGCACCTTCGTGATTGGCCTTGCGGACAACTTTCTTCGTCCCATCCTGGTGGGACAGTCGATCCGGATGCCGAGCTACATTGTGTTGCTCGCCACGCTGGGCGGCCTTGCGGCTTTCGGAGCAAACGGCTTCGTCATCGGCCCACTCGTCGCGGCTATGTTCCTGACGGCCTGGCAGGTCTTCGTCCGCTCGAAAGAGCAACAGGAGGTCCGGAAATGACCTGCTACGCGGCGTAAGCTACGAAGCGCGGCGCCGAGAGCTTGTCAGGCGGCCCCGACGTGTCCTTGAAGACGGTGTCGGTCTTTGCCGCCCGCTTGCAATGCGGGCAGACGAAGAGATGCGCGATCACCGGAACCGGCTCGTCCGCGAGCAGTTCCGAGCGGTACCACCTCATCTCGACATGGCAATCCGGACAGGTCGGTGCTTCGAGTTGTTCCGCAGCACTTCTGAGACGATCAACCATCGAGACCTCGCGTTTTCCAAGGTCATAGCCCAATACCTCTTGCCGGTCTGCAACAAAAGACACGCTGCACGAACGCGCAGGATCCGCCGACCGCCGCGACTACAGTCGCCTGAGTGCCACGTTCTCCACGGTGTGGTCGGCGCCCTTCTTCAGGATCAGCGTCGCGCGAGGGCGGGTCGGCAGGATATTGTCCTCGAGATTGGCGAGGTTGGTGCGCTCCCAGATCGCGATCGCGGTGGCAGTGGCTTCCTCGTCTGACAACAGCGCGTAGCGGTTGAAGTAGGACTTTGGATTGGTGAATGCGGTGTCGCGCAGCGCCAGGAAGCGCTTGATGTACCATTGCCGCAGCGGGGCTTCGTCTGCGTCGATATAGACCGAGAAATCGAAGAAGTCGGAGACCACAGGCACCGCCTTGCCGTCGCGCGGCAGCTTGCCGGTCTGCAGCACGTTGACGCCCTCGACGATCAGGATGTCGGGCTGGTCGATCTCGGCCCACTGGTTGGGCACGATGTCGTAGGTCAGATGCGAATAGACCGGTGCACGCACATGGCGGCGGCCGGACTTGATATCGGAGAGGAAGCTGAGCAGCAGCGGCAGGTCGTAGCTTTCCGGAAAGCCTTTCTTCTGCATGATGCCCTGCCGGTCGAGCACGGCGTTCGGATAGAGGAATCCGTCGGTGGTGATGAGTTCGACCTTCGGGCGCGGCGACCAGCGCGCCAGCAGGGCCTGGAGCACGCGGGCCGTGGTGGATTTTCCGACCGCGACCGAGCCGGCGACGCCGATGATGTAGGGCACCTTGCGGTCGCGGATGTTGAGGAACTGGCGCTCCGCATAATACAGACGCTGCATCGCATCGACATAGATCGAGAGCAGGCGCGACAACGGAAGATAAATATCCTCGACTTCCTTGAGATCGAGGCGATCGTGCAGCGAACGCAGCCGGTCGAACTCGCCCGGCTCCAGCGTCATCGGCGTATCGTCGCGCAGACGCGCCCACTCCTCGCGCGAATAGATGCGGTACGGATTATACTGCTGCTCGGGTGCGCGGATATCCATAACGCGACCTTTCCGTTGCGGCTTATACTAGCCCTTACGCGACGCTTTCTCTTCCAACCCTGACATATTCGTACGCTTGTCGAGCGCCGCTTCCACCTCTTCCAGCTTTACGCCGCGGGCCTTCAGCAAGACAAGGAAGTGATAGAGCAGGTCGGCGCTCTCGGCGATCAGATGCGCGCGATCGTTTTCGACTGCTGCGATTACGGTTTCGACTGCTTCCTCACCGAACTTCTTGGCGCAATGCTCGGCGCCCTTGTCGAGGAGCTTGCGGGTATAGGACGCTTCGCCGCCGGCCGCCGCGCGGGCGTCGATGGTCTCGGCCAGATCGTGGATCGTGAAACGCGGCATCGGAATTACTCGGAAACACGCTTGGCAACACACTTGGCCACGGAGGCCATTCCCCGCTACCTCATGTAGCACTTTTACGAACGGGAGTCGTCAGGCATCGAGGCGCATGGCCAGTCCGCGCCGGGCCATGTGCTCCTTGGCTTCGCGGATGGTGAATTCCCCGAAATGGAAGATCGAGGCGGCCAGCACGGCCGTGGCGTGGCCGTCGCGGATACCGTCGACAAGGTGGTCGAGATTGCCGACGCCGCCTGAGGCGATCACGGGCACGGCAACGCTGTCGGCGATCGCCCGGGTCAGCGGGATGTCGAAGCCCTGCCTCGTGCCGTCGCGGTCCATCGAGGTGAGCAGGATTTCACCGGCGCCGAGCGAGACGACTTCCTGGGCGTATTCGATGGCGTCGATGCCGGTCGAGTTGCGGCCGCCATGGGTGAAGATCTCCCAGCGGTCGCCGCCGGGGCGCTTGACGCGCTTGGCATCGATCGCAACCACGACGCATTGCTCGCCGAATTTTTCGGCCGCTTCCTTGACGAACTCGCGCCGGGATACTGCGGCGCTGTTGATCGAGACCTTGTCGGCGCCGGCGCGCAGCAGCGTCTTGATGTCGTTGACCTCACGCACGCCGCCGCCGACGGTCACGGGCATGAAGCAGGCCTCCGCCGTGCGCCGGACCACGTCCAGCATGATGCCGCGATTCTCATGGGTCGCGGTGATGTCGAGGAAGGTGAGCTCGTCGGCGCCGGCGGCGTCATAGGCGATCGCGGCTTCGACGGGATCGCCGGCATCTCTGAGATCAACGAAGTTGACGCCCTTGACGACCCGTCCGTCCTTGACGTCGAGGCAGGGGATCACGCGCACCTTGAACATGTATCAGCTCCCAGGCGCGCGCGCGTTGCGGATCAAGGTGAGGGCGGCCGCGGGATCGAGCCGGCCGTCATAGAGCGCGCGGCCGGCAATCGCGCCGGCGAGCTTCTTCGCGCCCGGTGTCAGCATGGCTTTCACATCTTCGATCGAGGCAAGGCCTCCGGAAGCGATCACGGGAATCGAGATGGCGTCGGCCAGCGCAATGGTCGCATCGAGGTTCAGGCCCTTGAGCAGGCCGTCGCGCGCGATGTCGGTGAAGATGATGGCGGCGACGCCGGCATCCTCGAAGCGCTTTGCGATCTCCAGCACAGTCACTTGCGAGGTCTCGGCCCAGCCTTCGACCGCGACCTTGCCGTCGCGGGCGTCGAGCCCGACCGCGACGCGGCCGGGGAATTTTTTCGCCGCAGCCTTCACGAGCTCCGGATCGCGCACCGCAGCGGTGCCGATGATGACGCGGGTGATGCCCTTGTCGAGCCAGGCTTCGACAGTGGCGAGATCGCGTATGCCGCCACCGAGCTGCACCGGGATCTTGATCGTCTTCAGCATCGCCTCGACGGCCTCTGCATTCACCGGCTTGCCGGCGAAGGCGCCATCGAGATCGACGACATGGAGATACTCAAAGCCCTGCTCGACGAAGCTCTGCGCCTGCGCGGCAGGATTGAGGTTGAACACCGTCGCGCGCGCCATGTCGCCTTGCTCGAGGCGCACGCATTGGCCGTTCTTGAGATCGATCGCGGGAAAGATAATCATGATTGAGCCAGGATTTTTCCGCGCACACGGTGCGCTCCCTCCCCCCTTGTGGGGGAGGGTTGGGGAGAGGGGTAAGCCACGGGCACCGCCGTTGCCGCTACCCCCCTCCCGAATGCTGCGCATTCGACCTCCCCCACAAGGGGGGAGGTAACAAGAGCGGTACGCATCACGGTTTCCATCGCAAAAAGTTCGAGATCAGAGCGAGGCCAAAGCGCTGGCTCTTCTCGGGGTGGAATTGGGTGCCGATCGCCGTGTCCTTCGCGACGATCGCGGTGACGGCTCCGCCGTAGTCGGCGCGCGCGAGCACGTCCGCCTCGTTGGCAGCATTGAGGTGGTAGGAGTGCACGAAATAAGCGTGCTGGCCTTTCGGACCGAGCGGCAGCTTGTTCAGCACCGGATGTTCCTGCAGTACGTCGAGCGTGTTCCAGCCCATGTGCGGAATCTTCAGGCTCTCGTCGCGCGGCGTGATCTTCTCGACGTCGCCGCCGATCCAGTTCAGGCCATCGGTCGTGACGTGCTCCTTGCCGCGGGTCGCCATCAGCTGCATGCCGACGCAGATGCCGAAGAACGGCCGCGCCTTGACGCGCACCGCTTCGGTGATCGCCTCGACCATGCCGTTGACGGCATCGAGCCCGCGCCGGCAATCGGCGAAGGCGCCGACGCCCGGCAGCACCAGCCGGTCGGCTTCGTAAGCCTGATCGGGATCGCTGGTGACGAAAACCTTTTGCGGATTTTCGAGGCTGCGCGCGGCGCGCTCGAACGCCTTGGCGGCGGAATGCAGATTGCCGGAACCGTAATCGATGATGGCGACGCTCATCTTGACCCTCCCGGTTCTGGAAACAACCCGATGATGCCGCCGGCCGGAAGCGGCGGCGGATTCGAGAATTGCTGACCCGGCACGCTGCGGGTCGGCGGCGGGCCGCCGCGATCGACGGCCCATTGATCGTTGACGATGCCGTGCTGCTTCTGGCTCCAGCGCTTGAAGAAGCGGCGCTCGGCGGTGTCCTCGTCATCGCCAACCACCACGTCGAGCTGCCGCCATTTGCCGCGCGACAGCGTCCAGCGGCGCAGGCTCGAGGCCTCGAAGCCCATCAGCAGCGCGACGATGAGATCGGCGAAGAAGATCGAGCCGCGTCCGACGCCGAGGCTCGACAGTCCGGCGTTGAACGCTGCGACGAAAACCACCCAGCCGATCAGCGCCAGCCACAGCCGATTCCACAGCAGCCAGAACGGACCGAGGATCATCGCCCAGAAATGGAATCCGTCGCGCACGAACACGAACTTGTCGGTCGCTCGCAGATCGGCTCCGGCAGGGGAGGGAGCATGAACTGTGTAGACAGGCATGGTGATGCCCCGTTCCTAGGAATTCAGTGATGCCGCAAGCGGCGCGCAGCCGCCCGGCCGAAAGACGTCAGCCGCCGAGCGAGCCCTTGGTGGACGGGATTTCTCCCGCCGCTTTCGGATCGATCGCGACCGCGGTGCGCAGCGCCCGCGCCAGGCCCTTGAAGCAGGACTCGGCGATATGGTGGCTGTTATCGCCATATAGGGTCTCGACGTGGAGAGTCACGCCGGCGTTCATGGCGAAGGCCTGGAACCACTCGCGCACCAGCTCGGTGTCGAACTCGCCGATCTTGTCGCGGGGGAAGTCGGCCTTGAACACCAGGAACGGGCGGCCCGAGATGTCGATGACCACGCGCGACAGCGTCTCGTCCATCGGCATGTGGACGCCGGCATAGCGGGTGATGCCCGCCATGTTGCCGAGCGCCTGCTTGACCGCCTGGCCGAGCGCGATGCCGGTGTCTTCGGTGGTATGGTGGTAATCAATGTGCAAATCGCCCACCGCCTTGACCGTGAGGTCGATGCGGGAATGGCGGGCGAGGAGATCGAGCATATGGTCGAAAAAGCCGATGCCGGTCGCGATATTGGCCACGCCGGTGCCATCGAGGTTCACGGAGACCTCGATGTCGGTTTCCTTGGTCTTGCGCTTGATCGTCGCGGTGCGCATTGAAACTGGCTCTCATCCTGGCTCGGGGCCGAAAACGCCGGTCTTTTAACAGCCAAATGACGCCTTCGCTACCGCGGGATCGCCTTGGCTGGGCGGCACTTCCACCTATGGTGAGCGAATTGGGGCCGGAGCGGCCCGTTGTGCCTAGGTTGTCCCCTTGCCCCCGACCGCCTAAATCAGGCCGGACAACGAGGTACTTCATGCAGGATTCCCAGAACAGCTCGCCGGGCTGGCACGGCACCACGATCTTGACCGTCCGCAAGGGCGGCAAAGTGGTAGTCGGCGGCGACGGCCAGGTCTCGATCGGCCAGACCGTGATCAAGTCCAACGCCAAGAAGGTCCGCAAGCTCGGCAAGGGCGATGTGATCGGCGGCTTTGCCGGCGCGACCGCCGACGCCTTCACGCTGTTTGAGCGGTTGGAAGCCAAGCTCGAGCAGTACCCGGGGCAGCTGACCCGGGCCGCGGTCGAGCTGGCCAAGGACTGGCGCACCGACCGTTATTTGCGGCGGCTGGAGGCCATGATGATCGTGGCCGACAAGGATGTCTCCCTGGTGCTGACAGGCACCGGCGACGTGCTCGAACCCGAGGCCGGCGTGATGGCGATCGGCTCCGGCGGCAATTACGCACTGGCGGCGGCCCGGGCCCTGCTCGACACCGACAAGGACGCCGAGACCATCGTCCGCCGCTCCCTCGACATCGCCGCCGACATCTGCGTCTACACCAACCGGAATTTGACGATCGAGAGCCTGGCAGCGGGATAGGCCATGGCGCCCGCCTACACCTTCCACCCGATGACCGCGGCCGATCTGCCGATGATCCGGCGCTGGCTGGGCGCGCCGCATGTCGCCGAATGGTGGCATGATCCGGAGACGCTCGAGCTCGTCGGTGGCGACCTCGAGCATCCTGACTTGGCGCAGTTCATCGTCAGCCTTGACGGCCGGTCTTTCGCCTATCTGCAGTGCTACCAGATCGGCGATTGGCATGTCAGCTTCGGCCCGCAGCCCGTGGGCACCCGCGGCCTCGATCAGTTCATCGGCGAGGCCGACATGCTCGGATGCGGCCACGGCTCGGCTTTCATCCGTGCATTCATCGACCAGCTCTTTGCCCGCGGCGTGCCGCGCATCGTGATCGACCCCAGCCCCGCCAATCCGCGCGCAATTCGTGCCTATGAGAAAGCCGGATTCGTGCCGCAGCACGAGATCGTTACGCCCGATGGTCCCGCTCTACTGATGATCCAAGACCCATGACGCTTGCCGCAACCTCCACCGTCAAGACGGCATTTCCGCCGCTCGCCTGGGCCGGCATCGCGCTGTTGCTGCTGGCGCTGCAGGCCGCGATCCTGTTCGGCATGGGGCGGGTGCCGATCTGCACCTGCGGCTATGTCAAGCTGTGGCACGGCGTGGTGAACAGCTCGGAGAACTCGCAGCACATCGCCGACTGGTACACCTTTTCCCATGTTCTGCACGGCTTCCTGTTCTATGGCCTCACCTGGCTGCTGTTCGCGCGATTGCCGTTGCTGTCTCTGTCCTGGCCGGCTCGACTGATCATCGCCATGCTGATCGAAGGCGCCTGGGAGATCGTCGAGAACTCGCCCTTCATCATCGAGCGCTACCGCGCCGGCACGATCTCGCTGGATTATTTCGGCGACAGCATCGTCAATTCGGTCTCCGACAATCTGGCGATGGTGCTGGGGTTCCTTGCCGCACGCGCGCTGCCTGTCAGTGCGAGCGTCCTGATCGGGCTCGCCTTCGAGATCATGCTGGCGCTGCACATTCGCGACAATCTGACGCTCAATATCCTGATGTTGATCCATCCGATCGAAGCAGTGAAGCAATGGCAATCGGGTCCGCCCATCATCTGACCTAAAAAGCGACTTGTCCTTAACCGCCTCCCGCCCTAGCTAGACAGACATGACAGACTTCTCTCCCCGCGAAATCGTTTCCGAACTCGACCGTTTCATCGTCGGCCAGGCCGACGCCAAGCGCGCCGTCTCGATCGCGCTGCGCAACCGCTGGCGCCGGCAGCAGCTTGAAGGCTCGCTGCGCGAAGAGGTGCTGCCGAAGAACATCCTGATGATCGGCCCCACCGGCGTCGGCAAGACCGAAATCGCGCGGCGGCTCGCCAAGCTCGCCAATGCGCCGTTCCTGAAGGTGGAAGCGACCAAGTTCACCGAGGTCGGTTATGTCGGCCGCGACGTCGAGCAGATCGTGCGCGATCTCGTCGAGGTCGCAATCGCCCAGGTCCGCGAGAAGAAGCGCAAGGACGTGCACGCTCGCGCGCAGCTCGCCGCCGAGGAGCGCGTTCTCGATGCGCTGGTCGGTGCCAATGCCAGCCCTGCGACGCGTGAATCTTTCCGCAAGAAGCTGCGTGCCGGCGAGCTCAACGACAAGGAAATCGAGATCGAGACGCAAGGCGGCGGCAGCGGCATGCCGATGTTCGAGATCCCGGGCATGCCGGGCGCGCAGATGGGCGCGATCTCGATCGGCGACATCTTCGGCAAGCTCGGCGGCCGCAGCAAGACGCGGCGGCTGACGGTCGAGGGCTCGCACGAGATCCTGGTCAACGAGGAGTCCGACAAGCTGCTGGATACCGATCAGCTGACGCTGGAGGCGATCAACGCGGTCGAGAACAACGGCATCGTGTTCCTCGACGAGATCGACAAGATCTGCGCGCGCGAGGGCCGTGCCGCCGGCGACGTCTCGCGCGAGGGCGTGCAGCGCGATCTGTTGCCCTTGATCGAGGGCACCACGGTCTCGACCAAGCACGGCGCGGTCAAGACCGACCACATCCTGTTCATCGCCTCCGGCGCCTTCCACGTCGCAAAGCCGTCGGACCTGCTGCCGGAATTGCAGGGCCGCCTGCCGATCCGCGTCGAATTGCAGGCGCTGACCCGCGACGACATGCGCCGCATCCTGACCGAGCCCGAGGCCTCGCTGATCAAGCAATATGTCGCCTTGATGCAGACCGAGGGCGTGACGCTCGACATCACCGACGGCGCCATCGACGCGCTCGCCGACGTCGCGGTCGCCGTCAATTCCACCGTCGAGAACATCGGCGCGCGGCGGCTGCAGACCGTGATGGAGCGGGTGCTGGACGAGATCTCCTTCACCGCCCCCGACCGCAGCGGCGAGACCGTCAAGATCGATGCGGATTTCGTGCAGAAGCACGTCGGGGACCTCGCCAAGAACGCCGATCTGAGCCGGTTCATTTTGTAATTTGGGTTCAGTCCGCTATCTATCCCGCTGTCGTCCCCGCCTAGTGCGCAATTGCGCACGGGCGCGGGGACCCATAACCACCAGCGGTCCTTGTTAGAAAAGATGGCGGCTCCAGCCTTGGCTCAAACAGCGTCCTGTGGTTATGGGTCCCGGGTCGCGCTTCGCTTGCCCGGGACGACAGCGGAGGTCAATCGCGCCAGCCCAGGTGCGGCGTGATCGCTCATATCCAGAAAAATCCCTGGCGGCTGCTGCTCGCGATCAACGCCGCGGTTATCGTCGGCGTGTTCGTTCACAAGATCCAGCTGCCGCCTTACGTCCCCTACATCCATCTCCTGGTCGACTACCATTTCGGCTTCATCAAGCGCGCGCTGATCGGGGCGATCGTCGCGCTGTTCACGGACAAGGTGCCGGTCTGGTCGGTGTTCGCGATCGGCGGGGTGACGTGGCTGGTGACGCTCGGCCTATACGCAAGGCTGTTTCAGAAGAGCTTTGGCTTCACCGCGAAAACGCTGCCGCTGTTCGTCTTCATCGCGGGCTCGCCGTTCTTCCTCAAGAACTTCATGCACACGCTCGGCCATTTCGACATCTATGGCTGCGCGCTGGCGCTCGTCCTGCTGCTGATGCCGGCGGGGTCGCTGCTGTTCGTGGCTTTGGCCGCGCTGTTCTCGATCGTTCTCGTGCTGATCCACCACATTCATCTGCTGATGTATGTGCCGACGATCGTCACCATCGTCGTGATCAGGCACTATCTCGCCTGCGGGCTAAATCGCGGCAACGTCGCCTTCGGCATCGTCGCCCTGCTCATTGTCGCGGTGCTGTTCTTTGCGGCGCAATTTTTGGGAACGATGCCGATCCCTGAAGCGGATTTCGTCGCCTATCTGAAGAGCCGGATGGCCGATCCCTCGCGAACCGACCTGCTGCAATTCGCCTACATCTGGTACCAGCCGCTGGCGAAGGAGGTCTCGGACACCTGGGGACGCCTGCCGCACAACATCCTCGGCGTGCCCGTGTTCGCGCTGCTGATCTGGCTGCACACGCCGCTGTGGCACTATTTTGCCAAGCTGATCGGAGCGCTCGCAAGCGAGACGCACCGCCGCCTCGTGCTCGCGGCACTGATCGGAATCAGCCTCGCCTATCTCGTGATGTTTGCGATGGTGTTCGACTATTCGCGCTGGATCTCGAACTGGGCGGTCTGCATGTTCCTGCTCCTGCATACGGTGAAGATGCTGCCGGCCGCGCGCGAGGCGCCGCTGATTCCGGCAGAGGATCAGAAGACGAATATCTTCGGCTTGATCCTCACGCTGATCCCGCGCGTCGGAATCATCCGGCCGTTCTAAAACCTCGCCCGCCTGATCCGCACATACAGCGCGCCCTCGCCGCCATGGCCGATATGCGCCGTCTCGAAGCCGACGACGAAGGCGCGGAATTCCGGCAGGCTCAGCCATTCCGGCACCAGGCGGCGCAGCACGCCGCTTTCGCCGCCGCTGCGGCCCTTGCCGGTGATGACGAGCACGAAGGTCAGGCCGTCGTGATGGGCGCGGTGCAGGAATCCGGTCAGGGCGCGATGCGCGCGCGTCTGTGTCATGCCGTGCAGATCGAGCCGCGCCTCGATCTCGCTGCGGCCGCGCGACAGTTTTGTGCGCTCGCGCTTGCCGAGCGGCGCCAGGGGCGGGACGGCCGGTTTTGCGGCGCGGGGCGCCGGTGCAGCGGCGACCGGCCGTGGCGATGACGCGGGCCGCGTGACGGGTGCTGCGGGCAAAGGCTCGGTGCGCGGCGCGACATGCGCCTTCACCGCGCGGTGCTTCCTCAGCGGCTTGACCTGTTTGGCAACGACCTCCCACAGCTCGCGCTCCTCCTCGCTCAGCGCGCGGCGGCGCGGCGAGGGGCGAGGCTCGAGCACGGGCGGACGGGACGATCGCTTCATTGCTGCCGATGGGGCCGTTTCTTCACCGGTCGCTGCGGTTCGGAAGCGGGCTCGATCACGGGGCGCGGCGCCGGCAGCGGGACTGGACCCGCGATGGCGACCGTGTCGCTCTTGGTTTCCGCGGGGCCGGCGGCAGTAGCCGGCTTCGCCGTCCCCTTCCCGGGATCGGTTTGCGGAAACAGCTTGGCGATCTTCTCCGAGGGGCGCGGATCGGGCACCGGCAGCCGTGCGCCGCGCACCGAGGGATCGAGGCCCTTCGGCACCAGCATCACGAAATGCATGGGGTGGCGCAGCCGTCCGGAGACGCGGCCGGCATCCGCGCCGGCGCCGAAAAACAGATCGGCGCGCGCGGGGCCGATGATGGCCGAGCCGGTATCCTGTGCGATCATCAGCCGATGAAACGGCGTCTTCGAGCGTTCGGACTCGATCGGCAGCTCGCCCTCAATGAAGAACGGCGTGCCGTAGACATGCAGCGATTTGTCGACCGCGATCGAGCGTCCGGCCGTCAGCGGAATGCCCTGCGCGCCCACCGCCTCCTCCTTGTCGGAGAGGTTGACCTCGCGGAAGAATATGTAGGCGCGGTTCGCGCGGCGCAGCTCCTTGGCGCCATCAGGATTCTGCGTCATCCATTCCCTGATCTTCTGCATCGACATCTCTTCCTTCGGAATGATGCCGCGCTCGATCAGGACGCGCCCGACGGCAGTGTAGGGATAGCCGTTATAGGCGTCGTAATTCAGCCGGACCGTGCCGCCGTCGTCGAACTTGATCCGCGCCGAGCCCTGAATCTGCGCGAACAACAGATCGGTCGGATCCTTCAGCCAGGCGATCTCGAGCCCGCGGCCGGCGATCTTGCCGTCCTCGATCTCGCCGCGGTCGTAATAGGGCACCAGCTTGCGGCGGCCGATCTTGCGATAGACCGGTCCCTTGTTGGGCAGGCTCACCGAATCCTGCTTGTAGCCGCGCACGAACAGATTCGAGGGACGGCGGTAGACCGGAACATTGTAGACCTCGGTCTGCGTGCGCGATCCCTCCAGCACCGGCTCGTAATAGCCGGTGACGAAACCGTCGGGCTCGCCGAGGCGCGAGATCCGCAGCGGCGCGAAATTCTCCTCGAAGAAGGTCTTTGCTTTCGCGTCGTCGGTGAGCTCGAGCGATTTCGCCGCCCGGCAAGGTTCGCTCAGCGAGCCTGCCAGCGCCTTCGGCTCCGCCGCGCCGGTTTGTGCATTGATCGGCTTGCAGCTGGCGCGGAACGTCTTGTACGCCGCGAGATGATTGTCATCGCTCCAGCCCTTCACGTCCGCCCAGGCCAGCGGCAGATATTGCGCGCCCGGAATTTCGAACGGCAGCGGGAGCTGCGGATAGGGCAAGGCCCGCGGCGGAGCCGCAGCCAATTGCGGGGGATGATGGTGATGGCTGCGATAGTGGCGCCGCGCGGCCTCGGCGCCGAGCGAAAACGACGACAGCACGACGACACCTGCGCAAAGCGCCGTCGCGCCGGTCTTCAGAAAGACCTTAATTCGCGCTTCCGGTGCCAACCAGCTTCCAGTTCGGATCGCGAGAGGTGATATCGCGGGCGAAAGTCCAGATGTCGGTGATGTCGGCGACCGTGTCGGCGCTGCCGTCGACGATGTTGCCGGCCTTGTCTCGGGTGGCCGAGATCATCTGTGAGACGAAGCGGATCGTGAGCTGGGCGGTACGGTCGCGCAGCTCGGCGCCGACGAGCTCGGCTTTGTCGATCGAGACGAAGCGGGTCTCGGTCTTCTGCTCGTTCTTCTCGCGTTCCTTGATCGCGGCCTCGAAGCTCTCATAGACGTCCGACGACAACAGGTCGCGCAGCGCGCGGCGGTCGCCATTGGCAAAGGCCAGCACGATCATCTCGTAGGCGCCGCGGGCGCCCGAGATGAAATGACGCGGGTCGAAAGTGGAATCCTTGTCGACGATGGCATCAAGGCCCTGCGCCAGCGCGGTGCCCGGCTCGGTCAGGCCCTTCCAGCGATCGGAGGGCGGGGTCGGCTCGGCGGTCGGCGCCAGCGGGGCCTGATCGATGACCTTGCCCGGCATGGTCACGACGTTGTTGTCCTGGGTACCCCCGAGCGCATTGCGGGCGGCAGTCCGATCGAACGGCGGCCGCTCGTTGCCGGTCCGCTGCCCGAGCACACTGCGCAGCCGCAGAAAGATGAAGACCGCCAGCGCCAGGAAGATGATGGTGTAGATGTCCACGTCGGATTCGCTTTCTGGTCTTTGCTCTGGGTCTACGCTTTGGGGTCGTCGCCGGGAAAATCAATCCGGCCAGTAGACCGTTCCATACGGGAACGGCAAGTCTACATCACCATTTTAGGTCCGCGTCAGGTCCGTGGGATGTAGGCACGAAATCTTGCCCGGCCAATGGCGCCTTTTGGCACAGCACCGAGTGTAGCGCGTTTTATGCTTAAGGGGAAACCCGATCCTGCCCGGAAATCGCGCATCTTCAATCATTTAAGGCGCAGTTTTACGGAAAAGGCAGGATGAACGCGGCAGTTGCGGCGCGGCCGGAATCCCGCCTCCGGGACCGTTCGTCCTTGTGGAATGAGGCGGCCCTATGTTAGCCAACCGCCGCGAAATTCAGCCCAAATCGGGTAAGGAGAGACTCTCATGACCAATGGTAACGGCACCCCTCCCGAGGCGGCCCAGGCTCCCCAGCTCAACGTGCTGGCGCAATATACCAAGGACCTTTCGTTCGAAAACCCGAACGCGCCCAGCTCGCTCCAGCAGCAGAGCCAGCCCCCCCAGATCAACATCCAGATCAATGTCAGCGCTAACAATCTCAGCGAACATGAGTTCGAGGTGACGTTGTCGGTCGAAGGCAAGGCCGAGACCGCGGGCAAGATCATGTTCTCGTTCGAGCTCGCCTATGCCGGCGTGTTCCGCATCGCCAACGTGCCGAAGGAGAATCTGCATCCGCTGGTCATGATCGAGTGCCCGCGCCTGCTGTTCCCGTTCGCCCGCGAGATCATCGCGACCGCGGTGCGCGACGGCGGGTTCCCGCCCCTGATGCTGGATCCGGTCGACTTCGTCGGTCTCTACCGCCAGAACATGGAGCGGCAAATGGCCGCTCAGCCGAGCGGCCAGGCCTAACCAGCCGGAGGAGCTGGAGCGGGCAAAAACTCGTTCCAGACCGCCTTGTCGCCGAGCGTTGCGATGAAGGCCTTGTGGGCCTCACGCTCGGCATCGGAAACCCGCGGCGCGAGCGGCACCAGCCGCTGCCGCCGCGGCGCATCGCCAGCCGCATTGACGCGAATCTCCTGAGCGTCCGACGCCAGGAGCAGCTGCGACTGCCGCGCCCCGACCAGATCGACATAGACCTCGGCCAGCAGCTCGGCGTCCAGCAGCGCGCCGTGCTTGGTGCGGTGTGAATTGTCGATCGCATAGCGCGAGCAGAGGTCATCGAGCCGGTTGGACACGCCGGGATGCTTGCGGCGCGCCAGCAGCAGCGTATCGACCAGCCGCTCGCGCGGGATCGCCGCGCGCTTGATCTTGTCGAGCTCGGCATTGATGAAGCCGATGTCGAACGAGGCGTTGTGGATCACCAGCGGCGCATCGCCGATGAACTCCAGAAACGCATCGACGACCTCGTGGAACAGCGGCTTGGTCGACAGAAATTCGGCCGACAGCCCGTGCACCGCAAAGGCTTCCGCCGGCATGTCCCGTTCAGGATTGATATAGACGTGGTACGTCTGCCCGGTCGGCATGCGGTTGAGGATCTCGACGCAGCCGATTTCGACCAGACGATCGCCGCGCAGCGGATCGAGGCCGGTGGTTTCGGTATCGAGAACGATTTCGCGCATGTCTTGAGATCAGTGGCTTGAGAGCAGCGTCTTGAGAGCCGTGTGCGGCGGCGAATCAGGCCCGTCGCTGCGGCATCTTAACGACCTCGGCCAGGATGTGGGCGATTTGCGCGCGCACCGGGTCAAGTCCGTGTGACGTATCCACCACGAAATCGGCCCGCTTGCGCTTCTCGGCGTCCGGCGTCTGCTTGGCGATGATCGCGTCGAGCTTGGCTTCGTCCATGGTGCCGCGCGCCAGCACCCGCTCGCGCTGGAGTTCCGGCGAGGTCGAGACCACGACCACGGCATCGACCCGCTTCTCGCCACCGGTCTCGAACAGGAGCGGGATGTCCAGCAGCACGACCGGCGCCTTGGCAGCTTCCGCCTCGGCAAAAAACTTTTGCCGGGAGGCGCCGAGCATCGGATGGACGATCTGCTCGAGCTGCTTGATGGCGGCGGGATCATGCACGACGCGCGCCGACAGTTTTGGCCGGTCCACCTTGCCGTTCACGGTGGTGCCGGGAAAGGCGGCCTCGATCGCGGGCGCCGCTTCGCCCTCATAGAGCTGATGCACGGCAGCATCGGCATCGTAGACGGGCACGCCAGCCTCCGCGAACAATTTCGCGGTGGTGGATTTTCCCATTCCGATCGAGCCGGTCAGTCCCAGGATCCGCATCAGCGCTCAGCCATGTCTGTCATTCACACCGCAACTAGCTGCTCGCCTCGCAGGAATGCAAGCAGCGGCAGCAGCGGCAGGCCAAGAATGGTGAAATGATCGCCCTCGATGCGCTCGAACAGATGAATGCCCAGGCTTTCCAGCTGATAGGCGCCGACGCTGGTGGTGACGGCGTCGCCGGCAGCGTCCAGATAGGCTGAAAGCTCGTCCTCAGTCATCTCGCGCATGGTCATACGTGCGACCGCGACGTTTTCGAAAACAATCTTGCCGTCATACGCCACGGCCACGGCGGAATTCAGCTCATGGCTGTTGCCGGCGAGATCGCGCAATTGCGCCAATGCCTGCGGACGGCCTGCGGGCTTGTTGAAAAGACGATTGCCAAGAGCCAGTGTCTGATCGGCCCCGATCACGTAGCTTCCGGGATGATTGGCCGAGATCGCCTTGGCTTTTTCGCGCGCCAGCAGCAGAGCGATCTCGCGCGGATTTGAAAGCGCTGAAGCTAATTGAATACCGCGCTCGTCGATATCGGCGGTAATAGCCTTGAATTCCAGCCCCGCATTGGCCAGCAGCATTTTTCGGGCGCTGCTTTGTGAGGCCAGGATCAACGGAGATTTGCCGAGCCACAGACCCATCGCGAAAGCTATCCGGAAGGCCGGTTGCGCTGGCGATCGCTGTAGAGCTTCATGATCGCCGCCGCGGTTTCCTCAATCGAGCGTCGCGTGACGTCCAGCAGCGGCCAATCATGCTTGGCACTGAGCTTGCGCGCAAACGCAACTTCCTCGGTGACCGACTGCCTGTCGGTATAGGTGTCGTTGCCGGAATCGGTCCCCATCGAAAGCAGGCGATTCTGACGGATCTGGATCAGGCGTTCCGGCGTCGCGTGCAGGCTGACGACCAGCGGCCGCGTCAGCGTCTCCAATTGCGAGGGCACCGGAATGCCGGGAACCAGCGGCACGTTGGCGGTGCGGATGCCGCGATTGGCCAGATAAATCGATGTCGGCGTCTTGGAAGTGCGGGACACACCAACCAGCACCACGTCGGCATCGTCGAGGCCTTCGACATGCTGACCATCGTCATGGATCATGGTGTAGTTCAGCGCATCAATGCGCTTGAAATATTCCGCGTTGAGGACGTGCTGGGCGCCGACGCGGCCCGTGGTCGCAGCCCCGAGATAGGCTTCGAACAGCTGCATCACCGGGCCGATGATCGACAGGCTCGGAACATTGATCTCCTTGCACTTGTCCTCGAGCCTGGAGACCAGATCCTTCTCCAGCAGCGTGAACAGCACGATCCCCGGCGCTTCCTCGATCTCGTCGAGCACGCGGTCGAGCTGCTTCTGGCTGCGCACCAGCGGATAGACGTGCTCGACCGGGGTGACGTTGGCGTATTGGGCGGCGACGGCCCGTGCCACGGTGATCAGCGTCTCGCCGGTGGAGTCGGACACGAGGTGCAGATGGAAATAATTGTTCGAGGTTGGCACGAAAACTCTTTGGATGAAGGCGGGGTGATTTGTGGATTTCTGTGGAGCTTAACCCCTCGGAAAGGGTTGCGCGACACCAGGGGCGGGACAAGTGCCAATTTTCTTCACACCGCTGCCCGTCAGGACAAGTCCGGCGCCCTCGCTGCAGGGAAACGGGATTGCGCGGACAACCCCCTTGATAAGCTGCCGACAGAAAGGCGCAAGCCTTTGAAGCTGGCCGACTTATCGCAAGTCGCCAGAGCGATCAGGGATATGTTGATGGATGTGAACAAGCGCGCGTGAACGCGCGGACGGAATTGTGTGAGTCCAATCCACGGTCACATAGACTCAAACCTTAAGAATCTAAGATTCTAGATTTGAGGAAGGCGCTACGGACGGATATGTGTGCAGGCAAGACCTTAACGAGTTCTTACTATCCCCAGCGTTCCCTCGGCTGGGTCAGAAATCCGGAAACAGAAAATGTTTGAAGACGTCTATCTCTGGATCAAGGCGCTGCACGTGATTGCCGTCATCGCCTGGATGGCGGGCATGCTCTATCTGCCGCGGCTGTTCGTTTATCACAGCGAGGCCGAAATCGGCTCGAAGCAGTCCGAAACGTTCAAGATCATGGAACGCCGGCTGCTCAAGGCCATCATCAACCCGGCCATGACCGTCACCTGGCTCGCCGGGCTCTATCTCGCCTGGTCCGGCCATTGGTTCTCGTTCGGCTGGCTGCACGTAAAACTGGCACTGGTCCTGGCGATGTCCGCGGTCCACGGCTTTTTTTCCCGCTGGCTGAAGGATTTCGCCGCCGACCGGCGCCCCCGAACCCAGAAATTCTATAGAATTATCAACGAGGTGCCGACCGTCCTGATGATTTTCATCGTCATCATGGTGATCGTGAAGCCGTTCTAGGCAAGACGCGCGACGATTAGCTCAGCGCTTCGGCTTGCGGAGAAGGGAGCGATTTTCTATATTGTCGCTATCCCACCCAACGCAGGCGGATGTGGTTGTGTCTGAGCTTTCCAGAGGCCGGACACCGCATCAGGTTTGAAGCCTCATCGGCACTTAACCTTGCCAGACCTGCGGACCTTATCTTCTCACGTCCGCATTTCAGAGCCTCCTCGCACCCCTCCCAAGGTTACCCCACAGGACCACCCCAATGCGGGAAATTAAACTCGAAGACCTCAAGTCCAAAACGCCGGCCGAGCTCGTCTCGTTCGCGGAGGAGAATGGGGTCGAGAATGCCAGCACCATGCGCAAGCAGGAGCTGCTGTTCGCCATCCTCAAGCAGCTCGCGCTCGCCGAGACCGATATTGTCGGCCAGGGCGTCGTCGAGGTTCTCTCCGACGGCTTCGGCTTCCTCCGCTCGCCCGATGCGAATTATCTGCCGGGCCCGGACGACATCTACGTTTCGCCGTCGCAGATCCGCCGTTTCGGCCTGCGCACCGGCGATACCATCGAAGGCCACATCCGCAGCCCGAAAGAGGGCGAGCGCTATTTCGCGCTGCTGAAGGTCAACACGCTCAATTTCGAGGACCCGGAAAAGGCCAAGCACAAGGTCAATTTCGACAACCTCACGCCGCTGTTTCCGAATCAGCGTTTCCGCATGGAGATCGACGATCCGACGCGGAAAGACTTGTCTGCACGCGTGATCGACATCGTCGCGCCGATCGGCAAGGGCCAGCGCGCATTGATCGTCGCGCCGCCGCGCACGGGTAAAACCGTGCTGATGCAGAACATCGCGCACTCGATCACGCACAATCACCCCGAATGCTATCTGATCGTGCTGTTGATCGACGAGCGTCCGGAAGAAGTCACGGACATGCAGCGCTCGGTGAAGGGCGAGGTCGTGTCGTCGACCTTCGACGAACCGGCGGTGCGTCACGTCCAGGTCGCCGAGATGGTGATCGAAAAAGCAAAGCGCCTGGTCGAGCACGGCCGCGACGTCGTGATCCTGCTCGATTCGATCACGCGCCTCGGCCGCGCCTACAACACCGTGGTGCCGTCATCCGGCAAGGTGCTGACCGGCGGTGTCGACGCCAACGCGCTGCAGCGCCCGAAGCGCTTCTTCGGTGCGGCCCGCAACATCGAGGAGGGCGGCTCGCTGACCATCATCGCAACCGCGCTGGTCGATACCGGCAGCCGCATGGACGAAGTCATCTTCGAAGAGTTCAAGGGCACCGGTAACTCGGAGCTGATCCTGGACCGCAAGGTCTCGGACAAGCGCACCTTCCCGGCGATCGACATCTCGCGCTCCGGCACCCGCAAGGAGGAGCTCATCACCGATCCGCAGGTGCTCAAGAAGATGTACGTGCTCCGCCGCATCCTCAACCCGATGGGCACGATGGACGCGATCGACTTCCTGCTCGACAAGCTGCGCTCGACCAAGAGCAATTCGGAGTTCTTCGACTCGATGAACACCTGAGTGCGGTGCAATATGAAATCAGAGGGCGCCTTCGGGCGCCCTTTTTTCGTTGTGCGGCTTTGCTGCGGCAAAGGCGCAGCAAAATGGACCGCCGCGGTCCATGAATGGGCCGTTTGCCTTTTCGGCGCGAGCCGGACAAATAGGCCATGCATCCGCGAGACCAGACCATCTTTGCGCTGTCGTCCGGCCGGGCGCCGAGTGCGATCGCCGTGGTGCGCGTCTCGGGTCCGCAAGCCGGCCTGGCGTTGACGACCTTGGCGGGGAAGCTGCCGGCGCCGAGGCAGGCCAGCCGCCGGCTGCTTCGTGACGGCGCGGGCCAGCCGATCGACGATGCGGTCGTGCTGTGGTTTCCGGGGCCGGCCAGCGCGACCGGCGAGGACGTCGCCGAATTCCACGTTCATGGCGGCCGCGCCGTGCTCTCGGTGCTGTTCGCCACAATTTCTTTAATTCCGAATACTCGGGCGGCCGAGCCGGGCGAGTTCACGCGGCGCGCCTTCGAGAATGGCAAGCTCGACCTCACCGAAGCCGAGGGCCTTGACGATCTCATCCACGCTGACACCGACCGCCAGCGCCGTCAGGCGCTGCGGCAGTTGCAAGGGCTGCTCGGCGACCGCGCGCGCGACTGGCGCGAGCGCATCATCGAGGCCTCGGCGCTGATCGAGGCCGGCATCGATTTTTCCGATGAGGGCGATGTGCCGGCAGAGCTCAGGGCGCCGGCAGTGAAAGCGATCAAGGCCCTGCACGACGAAATCACAAAAGTCCTTGCGGCACAGGGACATTCTGAACGTCTGCGCGAGGGCCTCGTGGTTGCGATCGCGGGCGAGCCGAATGTCGGCAAGTCGACGCTGATGAATCAGCTCGCGCGCCGCGAGGTCGCGATCGTCTCGCCGCATGCCGGCACGACGCGCGACGTGATCGAGGTCCAGCTCGATCTTGATGGCTATCCCGTCACTGTGATCGACACCGCCGGCATTCGCGAGACCGATGATCCGGTCGAGCAGGAGGGCGTGCGCCGTGCGCGAGCGCGGGCCGAGGACGCCGACCTCGTGCTGTGGCTGGTCGAGGGGGAGCAGGACGTCGATCCCAGTGCGATGAGATCGTCTTGGACGTCCGGCGAGGGCGGTCGGTCCGGTGGCCCGGCCTGGATCGTCCGCAACAAGATCGACCTGAGCGAGGGCGTCGTACCGCGCTCCGAGTTCGGGATCTCGGCGAGTCGGGGGGATGGTGTCCCGGAACTGGTGGATGCGCTGGTGAAATTCGCTTCGGAGTTTTTCGGAACCACCGAGGGCGCGCTGGTGACCCGGGCTCGCCAGCGGGATCTGTTGGTCCGGACGTCAGAGAGCTTGCGCCGGAGTCTGGACCTTGTAGAACACGGCGAGGAGCTTGCAGCCGAAGAGCTGCGCGCCGCCGCTTACGCCTTGGGCCGGTTGCTGGGCCGGGTGGATGTCGAAGACGTCCTCGGAGCCATCTTCCAAAAGTTCTGCATAGGAAAGTAGATCTAGTTCTTCATTGTAGAACTAGCGCTTGTTCCATTTCTTGTGTTTCACGTGAAACATCCCACGGCTCGTTGTTGCTCGATATCTTGAACCCCTTTGGAGTTCGGATGGGCACAGCGCGAAGCCTCTAGCTCTCGCGGCGCTCGATCCGGCCTGCAGGCCCGGATGTTTCACGTGAAACACTGCTGGGCTGAAAGTGAGGTCGCAGGCGAATGGGTTCCTCTCTATCCGCGTACAAAGGACCGTTTCAGCGCCGCTAACTCTCGCCCCGTCATTGCGAGGAGCCCCTGCGACGGAGCAATCCAGACTGCTTCTGCGGAGGAATTCTGGATTGCTTCGCTACGCTCGCAATGACGGGTGGCGAGGCCGGTGTTCGTCAAATGCGTCTACCGTGGCGACGCAATCCCAGTTAAGTCGTTGTCTTCGTCGGACTTAGCTACAGCCCGCTGACGAACTCCGTTTCGTCTCACGTGAAACACGAGACAACTCAACGCCCGTTCTACTGTGCATGGGGTTGTTTTCGCGAAATCGCTTCGGCCCTGGTCCGTGTTTCACGTCAAACATCCGCCTCACCAGTTTCTTCTTCCGGCTTTCCCGACACTGAGCTAGAAGTCCGCCATGCGAACAGGGCGAGAGAGCTTCGACGTCATCGTGATTGGCGGTGGCCACGCCGGCTGCGAAGCCGCGGCCGCCTCTGCCAGGATGGGTGCTGCGACCGCGCTGGTGACGCATCGTTTCTCCACCATCGGTGCAATGTCCTGCAATCCCGCGATCGGTGGCCTCGGCAAGGGTCATCTGGTTCGCGAAGTTGATGCGCTCGACGGTCTGATGGGTCGCGTCGGCGATGCCGGCGGCATTCAGTTTCGCGTGCTCAATCGCCGCAAAGGTCCCGCCGTCCGTGGTCCTCGGGCCCAGGCCGACCGGAAGCTCTATGCCGCCGCAATGCAGGCCGCGATCCAGGAGACCGAAGGTCTTTCCGTCATCGAGGGCGAGGCTGACGAGCTGATCGTGGCCGATGGCCGCGTCACCGGTCTCCGTCTGGCCGACGGTCAAGAGCTTCGGGCGGGGGCCGTAGTTGTCACCACAGGCACCTTCCTCCGTGGTCTCATTCATCTCGGAGAGAAGAACTGGCCGGCCGGCCGCGTCGATGAGGCGCCCGCCATGGGTCTTTCCGCTTCCTTTGAGCGCGCCGGCTTCACCCTGGGGCGGCTTAAGACCGGCACTCCGCCCCGTCTGGACGGCACCACGATCGACTGGTCTGCGGTCGAGATGCAGCCCGGCGACGAGCCGCCGGAGCCGTTTTCGGTGATGACCGAGCGGATCACGACCCCGCAGATCCAGTGCGGCATCACCCGGACCACATCCGCGACCCATGAGGTGATCCGGGCCAATGTCCATCGCTCGCCGATGTACTCCGGCCAGATCAAGAGCTCTGGTCCCCGCTATTGCCCCTCGATCGAGGACAAGATCGTCCGCTTCGGCGACCGCGACGGTCATCAGATCTTCCTGGAGCCGGAAGGCCTCGACGACAGCACCGTCTATCCCAACGGCATCTCGACCTCGCTCCCAGAGGAGGTCCAGCTCGCGATCCTCGCCAGCATCCCTGGTCTGGAGCGGGTGAAGATGGTTCGCCCGGGCTATGCCATCGAATACGACCACATCGATCCCCGCGAGCTCGATCCGACCCTGCAGACCAGGCGGCTGCGCGGGCTGTTCCTGGCCGGACAGATCAACGGCACCACCGGCTATGAAGAGGCCGCCGGGCAGGGCATCGTGGCCGGCCTGAACGCGGCACTGGCTGCGAGCGGGGCTGCATTGACCGTGTTTGACCGCGCTGACGGCTATCTTGGCGTGATGATCGACGACCTCGTCACCCGCGGGATCAGCGAGCCCTATCGGATGTTCACCTCCAGGGCCGAGTATCGCCTGACCTTGCGGGCGGACAATGCCGATCAGCGTCTGACCGAGAAGGGGATCGCTTTGGGGTGCGTCGGCAGTGCCCGGACTCAGCATCACCGCGCCAAGATGGACGCCCTGAACGCGGCCAGGGCGCTGTCGAAGTCGCTGGCGATCACTCCGAACGAGGCGATCAAGCACGGACTGTCCCTGAACCGGGATGGCCAGCGCCGGTCGGCGTTCTCGCTGATGGCCTATCCGGATATCAGCTGGAGCCAGGTCCGCGCGATCTGGCCGGAGCTGTCCGCCATCGACCCTGCTATCGCCACCCATCTCGAGATCGACGCCAAGTACGATGTCTACCTCGAGCGCCAGAGCGCCGACGTCGAGGCCTTCAGGCGCGACGAGGGGATGGT
Organism: Bradyrhizobium shewense; assembly: GCF_900094605.1. GTDB lineage: Bacteria > Pseudomonadota > Alphaproteobacteria > Rhizobiales > Xanthobacteraceae > Bradyrhizobium > Bradyrhizobium shewense. Next base: position 65,877 of record NZ_FMAI01000021.1, read on the forward strand.
GCTGTCTGAGGTCGATTACCAGGAGGTGCCCGGGCTCTCCAACGAGGTGAGGGCCAAGCTGGAGAAGGCGCGGCCGTTCACGGTCGGACAGGCGGGCCGGATCGACGGCATGACGCCGGCCGCGCTCGGCATCCTTGCTGCCTATCTCCGCCGCGAGGCCCGCAAGACCTCGAAAGCGATTGCATAGGCGTTTCACGTGAAACAACGCGGGCCGGCAGGCGGTAGATCTTCATCGCAACGACCTGAGGCGGGCGAGGGGGCAGGACGGCGAGCCGCGCCGTCACAGCCCGGACCAAAGATCGACAAGGCCAGTGCCAATGATCAATCACTCGATGCGATCATCGCCGCTGACAAGATCGCGGCGCTGAAGCTCGCGCCCGTTTCACATGAAACGGAAGCCCGGCTTGATCGCTACATCGCACTGCTGCGGGAGTGGCAGGCCAAGACCAATCTGGTCGCGCCGTCGACCTTGCCGCAGCTCTGGACCCGGCACATCGCCGACTCGCTCCAGCTCGTCGATCTCGCGCCCGCCGCAAAGCGCTGGGCCGACCTCGGCAGCGGCGGCGGTTTTCCCGGCGTCGTGCTGGCCTGTGCCATGGCCGGGACCCCGGGCGCCAGCGTCCATCTCGTCGAGCGAATCGCCAAGAAGGCCGCCTTTTTGCGCGAAGCAATTCGCGTCACCGCATCTCCGGGAGTCGTACATCTCGCTGAGATCGGGGATAATGTGGATAGAATCACTGGCCCCGTCGATTGCGTCACCGCGCGTGCGCTGGCTCCGCTACATCAACTCATCGGCTTTGCGGAGCCGCTGATGCGCCAGGGCGCGAAGGCGTTATTTCTTAAGGGTCAAGATGTAGAGGCTGAATTGACCGAAGCCGCTAAATATTGGAATATCGAGCCTCGACTCCACCAAAGCCGCACGGGTGACGGCTGGATCGTGGAGCTCGGTGCCGCCGAACGGCGCAGCTGAGGCGCTCAGGGGTTGAGTGGGGAAATTTCGATGACCGTGATTGACGAGCCGCAGCAAGAGCAGACCCAAGAACCGACCAGCGAGGTGCCGCATGGCCATCCGCGCATCCTGGCGCTGGCGAATCAGAAGGGCGGCGTGGGAAAAACAACCACAGCGATCAACCTCGGCACAGCGCTCGCTGCGATCGGCGAGCGTGTTTTGATCGTCGATCTCGATCCGCAGGGCAACGCCTCGACCGGCCTCGGCATCGATCGCCGCAACCGCTCATGCTCGACCTATGACGTGCTGATTGGTGAAGCCCCGCTCCGCGAGGCCGTGGTGTCGACCGCGGTGCCGCGGCTGCACATCGCGCCCTCGACCATGGATCTCTCCGGCCTCGAGCTCGAACTCGGCACCACGCCCGGCCGCGCCTTCAAGCTGCGCGACGCGATCGGCGCGCTCAACAACAACGTCTCGCCGGATGCCGATTACACCTATGTGCTGATCGACTGCCCGCCCTCGCTCAACCTGCTCACGGTGAACGCGATGGCGGCGTCCGATGCGATCCTGGTGCCGCTGCAGTGCGAGTTCTTCGCGCTCGAAGGTCTGTCGCAATTGCTGCAGACGGTGGAGCAGGTGCGCTCGACGCTCAATCCGAACCTGTCGATCCACGGCATCGTGCTGACCATGTTCGACTCGCGCAACAACCTCTCCAACCAGGTCGTCGCCGACGTCCGGCAGTTCATGGGCGAGAAGGTCTACAAGACCATGATCCCGCGCAACGTGCGCATCTCCGAAGCGCCGTCCTACGGCAAGCCGGTGCTGGTCTACGATCTCAAATGCGTCGGCAGCGAAGCGTACCTGCGGCTCGCCACCGAAGTGATTCAGCGCGAGCGTGAGCTGCGCGTCACGCATTAGCGCCGACCCGTAGGATGGGTAGAGCGCAGCGAAACCCATCATCATACGCGCTAACAGCGATGGGTTTCGCTTCGCTCTACCCATCCTACTAGTTTCGAAATTCAGTTCTGGAGTGCTGCACCGTGAATCCAAGGGAGCTGGCGATGGCCGACGAAGCGCGTTCGCGACTGGGCCGGGGTCTTGCAAGTCTGATCGGTGATGTCGGCGGCGAGGCTCAGCATGTCGATCGGCCGCGCGCGCAGCGCAAGGTGCCGATCGAGTTCATCAAGGCCAATCCGCGCAATCCGCGCCGCACCTTTTCGGACGTCGAGCTGAAGGAGCTCAGCGAGTCGATCAGGCAGCACGGCGTGATCCAGCCGATCGTGGTGCGTCCGGTGAAGGGGGCACAGGACCGCTTCGAGATCATCGCCGGCGAACGGCGCTGGCGCGCCTCGCAGATGGCCGGCCTGCACGAGGTGCCGATCGTTCCGGTCGACATCAGCGACAGCGATGCACTGGAGTTCGCGATCGTCGAGAACGTGCAGCGCGAGGACCTCAACCCGATCGAAGAGGCGCAGGGCTATCACGCGCTCGCCAACGAGTTCAAACGCAGCCAGGACGACATCGCAAAGGTCGTCGGCAAGAGCCGCAGCCACGTCGCCAACATGATGCGGCTGACGAAGCTGCCGGCCGAGGTGCAGGCCTTCATCGCAACCGGCGAGCTGACAGCCGGCCACGCCCGTGCGCTGATCGGCGTGCCCGATCCGCTCGCGGCCGCCAAGCGCATCGTCGAGGAGGGCCTCAACGTCCGCCAGGCCGAAGCGCTCGCGCATGAAGAGGGCGTGCCCGAGCGCAAGCCGCAGAAGGCGCGCACGACCGGGGCTAAGGAAAAGGACCCCGATACGATCGATCTGGAGAAGCGCGTCAGCGACGCGCTCGGTCTCAAGGTCACCGTCAATCACCGCGACCCCGGCGGCTCGGTGCAGATCAGCTACAGCAACCTCGATCAGCTCGACGAGGTGATGAAGCGGCTGGCGAAGGGCGCGCTGTAGGCCAAGCCCTCGCTGTCGTCCCCGCGAACGCGGGGACCCATACCGCGTGATTTAGCGATCGGACCGGGGCGCAGTACCGGACTGCAAGTCTTCGCCAAACCACTTCCTGTGATCATGGATCCCCGCGTTCGCGGGGATGACAGCGTGGCTCAGCCCCGCCGCTTCGCGTTCGCGGCGATCGCCATCAATGTGCGCTGGGCGATGGCGGCGGCCAGCGTGGATTGCTTGCGGGTGTCGAGAGCCGCCGTCGCGAGCTGCTCGATGATGGCGGCGAGCCGCGCCACGCTGAAATTTCGTAGCGCCGTTTCGACCGCGGGCTTACGTGAGAAATGCAGGCGCGGATAGCCGCCGTCGAGCACGGCGGAGGCAGGCTGGCCGTCGGCGATCGCGAGCGCGGATTTGTGCAGCCACGCAGCCTGACGCTGCGCGGCGGAGATGATCACGCCGGGATAGGTGCCGGCGATCATGGCCTTTGCGAATTCGGCCTCGACGATGTCGGGCCGTCCGGCAAAGGCGCCGTCGACGATCGGGTCGAGCTTCAGCTCGGACGCGTCGGCGACCACCGCCATCACGTCATCGAGTGTGACCTCGCCCTTGCCGTGGGCGTAGAGCGTCAGCTTGCGCAGCTCGTTGCGCGAGGCCTGGCGGTCACCGCCGAGGAACGACATCAGCGCCGCGCGGGCGTCCTGCGCGATGCGCAAATTGGCGATGCGCAATTCGTCATCCATCAGCTTGGCGAGGTCGCGCTCGGTGTCGGGATAGCAGCCGATTGCTACCGCGGCCTTGGCCTTCTCGCAGGCTTTTCGCAGCGGCGATTCCGGGCGCAGCTCGCCGGCCTCGATTACGACGCGGCAATCCTTCACCGACATCTCCGCCAGCGTATCGATACCGCTGGCAAAGCTGCGCGAGCCCGCGCGAATGCGGATGGCGCGGCGGCCGCCGAACAGCGGCACCGTCATGGCTTCGTCGACGAGGCGCGAGGGCTCGGCGGAGAGCTCGTCGCCGTCGAGCTTGACCAGCGAGAACGGATCGTTGGGATCATCGACGGCGGAGGCGATCAGCGCATCGGCGCGTTCGCGCACCAGGCCGGCATCGGGACCGTAGAGCAGGATGATCGGACGGCCCGCATCAGGGCGGGCGAGGAAGGCGTCGATCTCTTTTCCACGCAGCGCGACCATCGAGCCCAACTGTCATTCCGGGGCGCGCGAAGCGCGAACCCGGAATCTCGATCTACAATCTCTGGATTCCGGGTTCGCCCTGCGGGCGCCCCGGAATGACGGGAATGCACTACGTGCCAGCGGTGAAGAACGAGGCGAGCCGGGTCGTGATGTTCTCGGCGATCTCGTTGGCGGCACGATCCTCCGCGTCGCGGACGGCGCGGGTGCGGGAGAAGCGCTGATAGGACCCGGGCATGTCATAGGACACGCGCGAGAACGTGGTGCCGGTCATCACCGCCTTACCGGTCGCGACCTCGATCAGATTGTACTGGGCGTCGATGCCGAGGTTTTCGCTGGTCGGCAATCCCGTCGTGGCGCTGACGATCAGCGAAGAACGGCTGGAGGTGAAGCGGATGTCCAGCCGATGGGTCGGCGGCATTCCCGTCGCAGTGCCGTAGAGCTTGAAGGCGAGAGCATTGCGGACTTCGACACCGACACGGGCCTCGCGGGAGGCATTGGGCTTGGCGATCGGCGGGAGCTCGACCCCCATCAGCTTCTCGCGCAAGCCGGGGGTGCCGTCGCCACGCTCGGCATACATCGGCTGGAAGCAACCAGCCGTCAGCGCCGCCAATGCCGCGACCGCAAGCAAGCGGGCTGCGATGCGGATCCTAGCCGACAACATTTACGATCCTCTTGGGGACGATGATCACCTTGCGGACGGGCTTGCCGTCCAGGGCCAGTTTTACCGCATCGAGAGCCAAAACGGCAGCCTCGATTTCCGGATTCTGGGCCGCTGTTGCAACTGTGACGTCACCCCGCTTCTTGCCGTTGACCTGGACCACGAGGGTCACGCTGTCTTCAACCAGCAAATCGCGTTCGATTTGCGGCCAATTGGCCTCGGAAACCAGCCCGCTCTGGCCCAGAGCCTGCCAGCATTCTTCGGCAAGGTGCGGCATCATCGGGGAGAACAGCTGGACCAGGATCTGGCCGGCTTCGCGGATCGCCCAAGCCAAATCTGGAGCCAAATCAGGGGCGGGCTGGCCAGCTCGCTGCAGGATCTCCGAGAAGCTATTGGCGAATTCGCGGATATGGGCCAGGCAGACGTTGAAGTGCAGCCGCTCGATTCCGGTGGTGACCTTGTCGAGCGCACCATGGGCGGCCTTGCGCAAGGCAGTCGCGTCCGTGCCGAAGCTGGCCGGCCGGGCCGCCGGCGCGGCCTTGCCGAGTTCGATGGAATCGTTCACTAGCCGCCACAGCCGCTGGACGAAACGCGAGGCACCCTGGACGCGCTCGTCGCTCCAGATCACGTCGCGGTCGGGCGGGGAATCCGACAGCATGAACCAGCGGGCGACATCGGCGCCGTAGGTCTCGATGATGTCGTCGGGATCGACCGTGTTCTTCTTCGATTTCGACATCTTCTCGATCGGGCCGATCTGGATGTCTTCGCCCGTCGTCAATAGCGTTGCGCGGCGCCCATTGCCGCCGACCTCGACCTTGACCTCGGCCGGCTGCACATAGGTGCCGTCGGCCTTCTGGTAGGTCTCGTGCACCACCATGCCTTGCGTGAACATGCCGGCGAACGGCTCGTCCAGCGCGATGTGCCCGGTCGCCTTCATCGCGCGGGTGAAGAAGCGGCTGTAGAGCAGATGCAGGATCGCGTGCTCGACGCCGCCGATATATTGGTCGACCGGCAGCATCCGGTTGGCGACGGCAGGCGTCGTCGGCGCGGTCTCGTTCCAGGGATCGGTGAAGCGCGCGAAGTACCAGGACGAATCCACGAAGGTGTCCATGGTGTCGGTTTCGCGCTGAGCCTTAGCCCCGCATTTGGGGCAGGTGACGTGCTTCCAGGTCGGGTGATGGTCGAGCGCGTTGCCCGGCTTGTCGAAGGTCGCATCGTCAGGCAGCGTCACCGGCAAATCGGCGTCCGGTACCGGCACCACGTCGCATTTCGGGCAATGGATGACGGGAATCGGGCAGCCCCAATAGCGCTGGCGCGAAATGCCCCAGTCGCGCAGGCGGAAATTCACCTGGCGCTCGCCGACCGGCGCGTTGCCGCGCAGCTCGCTTTCCAGACGTTTTGCGACCTCGTCCTTGGCCTGCTCGATGGTCATGCCGTCGAGAAAGCGCGAATTGATCATGCGGCCGTCGCCGTCATAGGCGGTGTCGGTGATGACGAACGACTTCGGATCCTGGCCCTCGGGGCACACCACTGGCGTATTGCCGAGGTTGTACTTGTTGACGAAGTCGAGGTCGCGCTGGTCATGCGCCGGGCAGCCGAAGATCGCGCCGGTGCCGTATTCCATCAGCACGAAATTCGCGACATAGACCGGCAGCTTCCAGGACGGATCGAACGGGTGCACCGCGCGGATGCCGGTGTCAAAGCCCTGCTTCTCCGCGGTGTCGATGATCGACTGCGCAGTGCCGATCTTCTTGATGTCGGCAATGAACTCCGCAAGCTCGGGGTTCTTCGCGGCGGCTGCCTGCGCCAGCGGATGATCTGCCGAGATCGCCATGAATTTGGCGCCGAACAGCGTGTCCGGGCGCGTCGTGAAAATCTTCAGCTCACTCTCGCCGGCCGGCGTCGTCGCCGCATCCAGCGCGAAGCGGACCAGCAGCCCTTCCGAGCGGCCGATCCAGTTGCGCTGCATCAACCGCACCTTGTCAGGCCAGCGATCGAGCCCATCGAGCGCGGACAGCAGCTCCTGCGAGTACTTCGTGATCTTGAAGACCCATTGGCTCATTTCCCGTTGTTCGACAACGGCGCCGGAACGCCAGCCGCGGCCGTCGATCACCTGCTCGTTGGCGAGCACGGTCATGTCGACCGGATCCCAGTTGAGCTTGCGCTTCTCACGCTCGGCGAGGCCGGCGCCGAGCATGTCCAGGAACATCTTCTGCTGATGCTTGTAGTAGCTGGGGTCGCAGGTCGCGAATTCGCGTGACCAGTCCAGCGACAGCCCGATCGAGCGGAGCTGCTTCTTCATCGCGGCGATGTTGTCGTAGGTCCAGGCTTTCGGCGCGACCTTGCGCTCGATCGCGGCATTCTCGGCCGGCAGGCCGAAAGCGTCCCAGCCCATCGGATGCAGCACGTTGAACCCCTTGGCGCGCATGAAGCGGGCCAGCACGTCGCCGAGCGTATAATTCCGGACATGGCCGATATGGATGCGCCCGGACGGGTAGGGGAACATCTCGAGCACATAGTATTTCGGCCGCGAATCGTCGTTCTTGGAGACGAAGATCGCCTGTTCGTCCCAGAGGCGTTGCCAGCGCGGTTCGGCGTCGCGGGCGTTATAGCGTTCGGAGGTCATGGAATCGTTGCGGTTTTCGTGGGTTCGGCCGTCTCAAGACGGCGGACTAGGCCATAGAAGTCCTTAGGGGGTCAATGGGTTGCCGCGGTTTGGAACTTTGCCGGCGCCTCCGCATAACTACGAAGGTCGGCGTTGGGGTGTGATTAAGGGGTCAATGCCAATTTGCGGCCCGACGAGACCGCATGAGTGCGATGGATTCCAGCTTCGACGAGCCCGATTACGACTATGCCGCGTCCATTGCCGGACGGGCGATGCGGAGCATGGCCGAACAGCGGATTGCGCCGACCCCGGCCAATTTTGCCGTCTGGTTCCTGTATTTCGGGGACGGCCATGAGGATCTGCGCAACGCGATTGATCTTCTGATCGACCACAATCGTCCTTTCGACGCCCGAACCAATCAAGACCTGTTCAAGACCTATGTCGCGCCCCAGGTGAGTGCCGCCGTGGTCGACACGTCCGAGCGGCTGCAGGCGCTCATGGGGGCCGCGAAGGAGTTTCTGGCGACCGCGATCGCCGACAATCATTCACAGATGCAGGGCATCAGCGAGGTGGCGGACCAGGGCAAGGCCGGCGTCGATCCGAAGGCGCTGGTTGCCCAGCTCATGAACGAGCTGGCGCGGGCCGCCACACGGGCGACACGGCTGGAAGCAGGCTTTGCGGAAAAGACCCGCGAGCTCGACGTGATCCGCGATTCGCTATCGAGGTCCGAGGAGCGCGCCCGGACCGACACGCTGACGGGACTCGCAAACCGGCGGGCGCTCGACGAATTCCTGCGCAAGGCACAGGCGACCGCCGCGTGGGGCGAGCCGCTCAGCGTGCTGATGCTCGACATCGACCACTTCAAGACTTTCAACGACAATTTCGGCCACGGTGTCGGCGACCAGGTGCTGCGCCTGATGGCGAAGGTGCTGCGTGAAAAGGTTCGCGAGCAGGATCTGCCGGCCCGCTATGGCGGCGAGGAGCTGATCGCGGTGCTGCCGGATGCCGATCTCGCCACCTGTGCCGAGATCGCCGAGCGCATCAGGCACGCGCTCGCCGAGTGCACGATCACCCGCCGCTCCACCGGCGAGGTTCTGCCCAGCATCAGTGTGTCGATCGGCGTGGCGCAGTACCGGGCCGGCGAAGCGATCACCGATCTCATCGAGCGCTGCGATCGCGCGCTCTATCTCGCCAAGGGCAGCGGCCGCAATCGCGTGGTGACGGAGACCGAGCTCGATCGCGTGGGGACTGCGGGATAGCCTGTTGCGGGGCGTGGAGACGACGACGTTGGTCTTGACTGACGATCAGCCCGCCATCATCATTTCGGTGGCGCCGGTCTCGATTGCCTGCACGCCGTGCTCGACGACATTGTTGCGGCCGCGGTGTTTTGCGGCGTAGAGCGCGGCGTCGGCGGCTTCGATCAGGTCGCCGGGACGCAAGGCCTCGTTCGGCTTCGTCGCGGCAACGCCGATCGAGACGGTGACGATCATGTGGGCTGAGGTGATGTGCGGCAGGCACAGCTTCAGCACGGCCGCGCGGGCCAGCTCGCCGATTTCCACGGCGCGGTTCACATCGGTGTTCGGCAGCAGCAGGCAGAACTCCTCGCCGCCATAGCGTGCCGCAAAGCCCATCGTGTCGGCGGCGATGCCGGACAGCGACTCGCCGAGCCTCGTCAGGCAGGAATCGCCTTCGAGATGGCCATAGGTGTCGTTGAACAGCTTGAAATGGTCGACGTCGATCATCAGCAGCGCGAGGTCGCTGCCATATTGCTGCGCGCGCATCCACTCGAAGTCGAGCCGGCTCTGGAAGCCGCGACGGTTGGCGAGCCCTGACAGCATGTCGATCGAGGCCATCACCGTCAGCCGGTCGTTGCTCGCGATCAGCTCGCGCTCGCGCTGGCTCAGCTGTGCCGCCATCGCGTTGAACGCGCGGGCGAGCGGCACGAACTCGGCCGGCAGGCGATTGCGCGCCGCGCGGGCCGACAGATCGCCCTCGCCGAGACGCTTGGCCATGTCGACGAGCATCTCGATCGGCTTGATGACGAGCTTTTCGGCGGCGATCAGCGCGCCGAGCAGGACGAACACCACGACGAAAGCGAGCTGGAGATAGGCGGTGCGGATGTCGCGGTTGACCGCTGCGGACACCTTGTCTTCGTCGATGCTGGCGATCAGGCGGGCGTTGGTCCCGGAGATGCGGATGTAGCTGACCGCGCGGCGCGAGCCGTCGGCGGCGAGGAAAGACAGTGAGCCTTCATCCTGGTCGGAACGCAGCGCCCTGTCGGCGATCGCCGACATCAGCGGCATGTTGTCGAGCGGACGGCCGACTGCGCTGTGCTGATCGGCCGGAGCGGCCAGCACGGTGCCTGCGCTGTCGACCAGCACGGCGGTGATGCCGGCGCGGCCGCCCAGATTGCTCATGACCTTCGACATCCAGTCGAGATTGACCGTGGCGAGGACGACGGCATCGGATACGCCGCTGAAGGCCGATACGGGATAAGCCGCCATCACCGTCGGTGCTGCTATCGGCCGCGACAGGATGAAATCGCTCAGCACGAAGCGGCCGCTCGTTTGGGCCTGCTGAAAGTAGGGCCGGTCGCTCAGGTCGAGGCCGACATACATGTTGTTCGTCGCGCACTGGATGCGCCCGTCTGCGCCCGCGATCAAAAGTGTGCGGATCCAGGGCAGGTTCGACGGCAGGCTCGCGCGCAGCACGTCGCAGCTCTTGCTGACGCCGCCGGCGGAGGCGCGAATGAAGGCCTCCGATTTCAGGATGGTCTCGACCGACGAGATCACCTCACGCTGCGCATCGGCGCTGTGTCGCGCGACGGTGGTGAATTCAACCGTGGCCTGCGCGATCTGCCGGGTGCGGGTGTCTTCGAGCGAACGGATGCGCTCGAGCATCAAGGGCGCCACCAGAATCACCGCGAGCAATGCAAGCCGCGCCCGGATTCCGAGAACCTGCTTGAGTTTCGCTCGTTTGCGGTTGAGACTGATTCTTGCCATCTTCGCTACCCACCCCGTCGGCCAAGGTAAAGCGAAGGGTTCAAAAACTCTTTCTTGAACTCGGTAAAATTGGACTTACCTCGGTCAGGATCACAGCCAAGCGACGTCATGACAGAAGCCAACGCCGCGCCGGTAACCGGCCATTCACCAAACGCGCTCGCCGCGGTCGAAGCCGAAATCGCCCGTGCCTGCAAGGATGCGCGACGCGATCGCGCCTCCGTGACGCTGATCGCGGTGTCCAAGACTTTCGCCGCGGATGCAATTACCCCGGTTATCGACGCCGGACAGCGCGTATTCGGCGAGAATCGGGTGCAGGAGGCCAAAGGCAAGTGGCCTGCGTTAACGTCTGTTTACTCGGGCATCGCGCTGCATCTGATCGGACCGCTGCAATCCAACAAGGCCAAAGAGGCGGTCGCGCTGTTCGATGCGATCCATTCGGTCGACCGTCCGAGCATTTGCCAGGCGTTAGCCAAGGAAATCGAATCCCAGAACAAGCACCCGCAACTCTTCGTCCAGATCAACACCGGCGAGGAGCCACAGAAGGCCGGCATCGCCCCCGGCGAGGCCGACGCCTTCCTGGCCAGTTGCCGCGACACCTATGGGCTGACGATCTCCGGATTGATGTGCATCCCGCCGGTCGACGAGCCGCCGGCGGCGCATTTCGCGCTGACCGCCAAGATCGCCGCGCGTAATGGATTGACCAATCTCTCGATGGGCATGAGCGCGGATTTCGCCAATGCCATCATGCTGGGTGCCACCCATGTCCGCGTGGGCAGCGCGATCTTTGGGCATAGGTAGTTGTTGTCGTCCCTGCGAACGCAGGGACCCATACCGCGTGATCTCCGATTGATAGGTGGGCTTCGTACCGGCGAAACTCAGGTAACTCCCAATCCTCGCCAAACTTCTCCCTGGGGCTATGGATCCCTGCGTTCGCAGGGACGACCATGAGGCTACTTACACAAACCCCACCGACACTTTCCCCAACACACCAAAGTCCGCCGCGAAGTGATCGCCGGCTTCGATCGGCAGCGGTGGATGACACGTACCCGTGGTCACCACCTCCCCTGCCCGCAAGGTCAGTCCAAGCCCGCGCAGCTCATTGGCAAGCCAGGCGAGCGCAGCGCGGGGATCGCCGAGCACGTTCTTGCCGTGGCCGACATAGCGCTCGCCGCGCAGCGTGATCTGGGGCCGCTCCTCGACGAGATCCATCGCACGCCAGTTCGCAGTCGTCGCCGCGCCCAGCACGAACAGATGCGCGCAGGCATTGTCGGCGATCAGCTGCGCCTCGCCCGCTCTGGCGAAATCGGCAAAGCGGGAATCGGGAATCTCGATCGCAGGATGGAAGGTGTCGACGGCGGCGAGCACCTCATCGACGCTGTAGGGCGTTGCACGCGGCACCAGATCGCGTCCCATGCGGAAGGCGAATTCAGGTTCGCCAACGCGCATCTCGTTGCCCTTCATCGACGCGGTCCCGCCATCGGCGATCACGGTGTCGCTCATGATGCGACCGGCCAGCGGTCCCGTGACGTTGATGTGCTTCTGTCCTGATACGCTCGTGGCCGCGATCTTCCAGCCGAACAATGTCCCGCGCGACAGTGTTTCGAGCCCGGCCTGGATGGCGTAGCCCTCCGTGCGGCTCTGTGGCCGCAACCGCGGCTCCAGCACCTCAAGCTTGGTGCCGTCGCGCCAATGTTGAACGAGCACGCGCGAGGCGGCCGCGATCTGATCCCTGTCGAGCATGCATGCTCACCCGATGATGATTTTTGTTCGTGGCCCCAATCGCCGCAGCAATTGCAGCATCGCAGATTTCGTCATGGAGACGCAGCCCGCGGTCGGGCCGAAATTGTCGCGGGCCAGGTGCAAGAATACCGCGCTGCCGCGGCCGGCGACCCGCGGTCGCGTGTTGTGGTCGATTTCGATGATGAAGTCATAGAGATGGTCGGCCCGCTTGAGCCGGTCGCCGCCCTGCCCTTCGTTGAGCCGGATTCCCTGGTTGTAATGGCGATCACTGGGGTCCTCGCACCAGGCGTCCGCTCCGGTGACGATCCGGGCCGGCAGGAAGCTCTGCGGACGGCTGTGCCGGTCGCCCCGCCACCACAAGCGCCTTGGGCGGAAGCTGCCTCTGGGTGTGCCGCCGTCGCCCTCGCGCTTGTTGGCCAGGATGCCGCCCCGCCCCAGCGCAACCGGTATGATCAGCGATCCCGCCGTCAGCCAGCCTCGGCGCGGATTCCCGGCCGCAGGCTTAACGCGGATCACAGAGAGCGGTCCAGCGCTTCGATTCTTGGTGTAACCAACTGAAGCTGCTTTATTTTTCATGTGAACGTGCAATGTCGAATTCATTACAGGACATTCATCAAACCGGCCTGCTATTCTGAGTTAGAGTGGTTCTGGCTTGAGAATCGGTAACAGCCCACTACTTCAACACGAACAACAATAATAACGGCGACCCCTAAACTTCCCTCACGGCTGGGTGCAGCATGCATGCGCGCCGCGCCGGACCCCAAAAGGATGACCCCCTATGGCCAATGCCCGCAAGATCCTGATCGTGGATGACGATACCGATCTGCGCGACACGTTGGTGGAGCAATTATCGCTACACGAGGAATTCGAAGCCTCCGCGGTCGATACAGGCGCCAAAGGCGCGAGTGCCGCCAAGGCCAATGCCCCCGATCTCGTCCTCATGGACGTTGGCCTGCCCGACACCGACGGCCGCGAAGTGGTCCGCTCCCTGCGCAAGGGCGGCTTCAAGGCCCCGATCATCATGCTGACCGGGCACGACACCGATTCCGATACGATTTTGGGGCTCGAATCCGGCGCCAACGACTATGTGGCAAAGCCCTTTCGTTTCGCGGTCCTGCTGGCCCGCATCCGCGCCCAGCTGCGCCAGCACGAGGCCAGCGAGGACGCGGTGTTCTCGGTCGGCCCCTACTCCTTCCGGCCCGGCTCCAAGATGCTCACCGCCGCCAATGCGCGCAAGGTGCGGCTGACGGAGAAGGAGACCGCCATCCTCCGCTTCCTCTACCGCGCCGGCCAGATGCCGGTCTCGCGCGAGACCCTGCTCCAGGAGGTCTGGGGCTATAATTCCGGCGTCACCACCCACACGCTGGAAACCCACATCTACCGCCTCCGCCAGAAGATCGAGAAGGATGCCGCCAACCCGGAAATCCTGGTCACGGAAGCCGGTGGCTACAAGCTGGTGCCGTGATACGCTCGAAGGGCGTGCGAATCGTTTTAGATCGCATGCCTTTGAGCCTCGGATCTGAATGTCAATCGACGACGACGTAGCGCTTCTCGAGCGTGTCCCGACATTGCGCCTGTTGGGAGACGCCTCGTTGCGCATGCTGGCGATCGGCTCCGAGCAGCGTAACTTCGTCCGCGGCGATACCCTGTTCAATCTCGGCGACGACGCCGATGCCGGCTTCGTGGTCCAGCGCGGCGCCTTCCGGGTCGATGACGGCGCCGGCGCCGAGATGATCGCAGGTCCCGGCGCGTTGATCGGCGAGCTCGCGCTGGTGGTGCCGATGAAGCGGCCGTCGAGCGCGATCGCGTTGGAGCATTCCTCCGTCATCCGCGTCGCCCGCAGCCTGTTCCAGCGCGTGCTCGAAAGCGATCCCGCCGCCGCGGTTCGGCTGCGCGACGAATTCGCGGTCCGCTCCAGCCAGATCGCCAGCGATATCCTGATGGCGGGTGCGAAGCTGACGTCGTGAGAGGTTGTCGCCCCATCCGGGCTACGGACCTCACACCTCCAGCGTCACGGTCACCGGGACATGGTCCGACGGCCGCTCCCAGCTCCGCGCATCGCGCAGAATCCTGAAATCGCTGACCGCATCTTTCAACGCGCGCGAGACCCAGATGTGGTCAAGCCGGCGGCCGCGGTCGCCGACGGTCCAGTCGGCGGAGCGATAGCTCCACCAGGTGTAAACTTTCTCGGACATCGGAATCCGCTCGCGGGCGACGTCGACCCATTCGCCGGCGGCCAGCGCGGCCTGCAGCTTTTCGGTTTCGATCGGCGTGTGCGAGACCACCTTCAGAAGCTGCTTGTGCGACCACACGTCGTTCTCGTGCGGGGCGACGTTGAGATCGCCGACCAGGATGTGGCGATCCTCCCCGCGCGGATGCAGCGGCCCGCACGCCTCCATCTCGTCGAGGAAGCGAAGCTTGTGGTCGAACTTCTCGTTCAGCGCGGGATCGGGAATGTCGCCGCCGGCGGGCACATAGAAATTATGCACCACCAGCGGCTTTGCGATATTGGCCTTCTCGCCGAACGATACGGAGATGTGACGCGAATCCACCTTGTCGCAGAAGGTGCGGATGTCCGTGGACTCGAATGGAATCTTCGAGACGATGGCGACGCCGTGATAGCCCTTCTGCCCGTTCAGCGCGACGTGCTCATAGCCGAGCCGCTTGAAGCGCTTCAGCGGAAAGGCATCGTCGATGCACTTGGTCTCCTGCAGGCACAGCACGTCTGGCCGCGCGCTCTTGAGGAATTTCGCGACCAGATCGATGCGTAGCCGCACCGAATTGATGTTCCAGGTTGTCAGGGAAAAACGCATGGGAAATGCGTCTTAGCATGGATTGGTGCGGGGAAAATGCTTGTCCACAGCGCGCTCTCGCAGGATGGGCAAAGCGACTTGTCCGCCGTAGCTCGAAGAGCGAAGGCGGAAGCGTGCCCACGTGCCTGCCATGAGGCGAGAGATCGTGGGCGCGGCGCAAGTGCGCCTTTGCCCACCCTACGAGACCTATCCCGGTGCCGGGCCGTAATTGGTGAAATCGATCTTGAACATGCCGGGATCGAGCTTCTTGCTCGAGTCCAGATTGTAGACCGCGATCGTGGTGTCGTAGCCCTGCGGATCGGTGACGGTCCACTGCTTCAACTGACCGTCCTTGGCGCCGAACATCAGCAGCAGGCGGCTGGTGCCGACCAGTGCCTGCTTCTCCTCGATGGTGACGCTGACGAAGACGTCGTCGGCTGAGACGCCAACGACATTGGTGTCCTTCATCAGGTCGATACGATCCGACAGCAGGAAACGCAGCGGCGTCTGCGACAGCGGATAGACATCCTGGGTCGCGAGCTTGCGGTCGCGCACGACCAGGGAGGATCCGTCGGCGACGATGTCGATCGGACTCGGCGCGTCATATTCGAAGCGCACCTTGCCCGGCTTCTGGATGTAGAAATCGCCCTGCGTCTTGCTGCCGTCCGGGCCGACCTGGACGAAATTCCCGACCAGCGTCGACAGCGACGACAGATACGCACTGACCTTGGCCGCCTGCGCCTTCTGGTTGGCATCGAAGGTCTGGAAGATGCTGCTCGGCACGTTGCGGCGCGGATCCGGGATCACCGGATTCGGCGGCGCCTGAGTCGCTCCGGTGACTGCGGGCCCGCCGGCGGCCGCTCCGCCGTCGCGGCCCTTCGGTGCAGGTTTCGGCACCGGGACATTCTGCGCGAGCGAGGACGCCGTCACCATCGCAGCGGTGACGAGAAGCACGCCGGCCACGCGCGCGCTTCGCGCAGCGATGGTGGCAGCGAATCGAATGTCCGGATGTCTGATCAACGCGTCGTCCTAAGGTGGCTGGGCGTCTTTTAGCGTGATTTCGGGCAAAAGCAGATAACGATTTCGCGTGAAATGATGTCTGGAGGCGGCTGCCTCACATATGGCTGTCTTCTTCCTCGACCAGAATCTCGCGCTTGCCGGCGTGGTTGGCGGGTCCGACGATGCCTTCCAGTTCCATGCGCTCCATCAAGGATGCGGCGCGGTTATAGCCGATCTGCAGGCGGCGCTGGATGTAGCTGGTCGAGGCCTTGCGGTCGCGTTTGACGATCGCAACGGCCTGCTGGAAGAGGTCGCCGCCGCCATCGCCGCCCATGCCGGTGGCGTCGAACACCGCACCGTCCTCGTCCTCGGTGGGCTCTTCGGCCGTGACGGCCTCGAGATATTCCGGCTGGCCCTGCGTCTTGAGGTGACGCACCACCTTCTCGACTTCGTCGTCGGAGGCGAAAGGTCCGTGCACGCGGCTGATGCGGCCGCCACCCGCCATGTAGAGCATGTCGCCCTGGCCGAGCAGCTGCTCGGCGCCCATCTCGCCCAGGATGGTGCGGCTGTCGATCTTGGACGTCACCTGGAAGGCGATGCGGGTCGGGAAGTTCGCCTTGATGGTGCCGGTGATGACGTCGACCGACGGACGCTGCGTCGCGAGGATCACGTGCAGGCCGGCGGCGCGCGCCATCTGCGCGAGGCGCTGCACTGCGCCTTCGATGTCCTTGCCGGCGACCATCATCAGGTCGGCCATTTCGTCGACGATGATGACGATGTAGGGCAGCGGGTCGAGCGAGAGCTTCTCTTCCTCGTAGATCGCCTTGCCGGTCTCCTTGTCGAAGCCGGTGTGAACCGTGCGCGTCGGCTCTTCGCCCTTGGCCTTCAATTCGAGCAGGCGCGTGTTGTAGCCGTCGATGTTGCGCACACCGAGCTTGGCCATGTTCTTGTAGCGCTCTTCCATCTCGCGCACGGCCCATTTCAGCGCGACCACCGCCTTCTTCGGGTCGGTCACGACGGGCGTGAGCAGATGGGGAATGCCGTCATAGACGGAGAGTTCGAGCATCTTCGGATCGACCATGATCAGGCGGCACTGGTCCGGGCGCAGCCGGTAGACCAGGCTGAGGATCATGGTGTTGATGGCGACCGATTTGCCGGAGCCGGTGGTGCCGGCGATCAGCATGTGCGGCGTGCGCGCGAGGTCGATGATGACGGGGTCGCCGCCGATGGTCTTGCCGAGGCAGAGCGGCAGCTTCGCCACCGTCTCGGTGGCTTCCTTGGCGATCAGCAGCTCGCGCAGATAGACCTTTTCGCGGTGCGCGTTCGGCAGCTCGATGCCGATGGCGTTGCGGCCGGGCACGACGGCGACGCGCGCCGACAGCGCGCTCATCGAGCGGGCGATGTCGTCGGCAAGTCCGATCACGCGCGAGGACTTGATGCCAGGCGCCGGCTCCAGCTCGTACAGCGTGACCACGGGGCCCGGATTGGCCTTCACGATTTCGCCGCGCACGCCAAAGTCCTGCAGCACGCCTTCGAGTGAACGCGAATTGGCTTCCAGCTCGGCCTTGCTGAGCGGCTGGCGATCGCCTGCCTTCGGCGCGGCCAGCACGGAGACGGACGGAAGCTCGAACTTGTCGGAGGATTTCTTGGCAGCAGCCTTCGGGGCAGCCTTCTTGCGCGGGGCGCGCGCGGCGGGCTCCTCCTCTTCCTCCTCGTTTTCTTCCTCTTCCTCGTGCTGATCCTCGTAGTCCTCGTCCTCGGACTGCGGCGAGATCGAGGGGGCGGCGCGGCCACCGCCCAGATTCGGCTCCTGGCGGCTGAACGCGACGGCCTTGGTCTTCGGGCCGCTCGAGACGAGCGAGCGGTAAGCGGCGCCACACAGCCAGATCAGCCGCGCCTTCGTGCTCATCAGCGCATGGAACAGCCAGCCCAGCGACACCGAGCCCCGATCGTTCTCCTCGCCCTCGTCGAGCGGCTTGTCGTCGTCCTCGATCTCCGAGAGCTCATCGTCGTGCTCGCGGGCGCCAAGGCCGCATGCGATCAGGAAGGTCGCGGCCATCGCGGCGAACAGGATCGTGCCCAGCACCACGCGATAGATCGTGCCGGCCGGCCCGAAAATCACTGCGGGCGCGCGCACGAGCGCATCGCCGACCACGCCGCCGAGGCCGGTCGGCAGCGGCCATGCGCCGCCATGCGGCCAGCAGCTGACGAAGCCTGCCGCGATCACCGTGCAGAGAATCCAGGAGCCGAGCCGCAGCGCCTCGCGGTCGAACGGGCGGTGGGTCATCATGCGCCAGCCCCAGACCGCGACGGTCAGGACCAGCATGATGGCGCCGAGCCCGAGGATCTGCATCGCAAGGTCGGCGCCGATCGCGCCGGCATAACCGAGAATGTTGCGGATCGGCCGCGAGGTCGCGTGGCTCAGGCTGGGGTCCTGCACCGACCAGGTCATCAGCGCTGCCGAGGCAACGCCCGACAACGCGATCAGGCCGAAGCCGGTGAGCTCGCGCACGCGCCGCGCCAGTCCCTCGCGGATCGAGGGCGGCAGATGGCCGACCAGTGGAATGACACGTTCGATTGCCGACATGCTCATGGGCCCCGCCTAACCCAGAGTCTCGACCAGCCGGTGCAACGCCTGCGCCGTGGTCTCGCCATCCTGCACCAGCGCCAGGCGAATGTAGCCTGCGCCAGGATTGAAGCCGTCGGGTTGTTGCCGCGCTAAAAAACTGCCGGGCACCACGCGCACGCCTGCTTCCTTGAAGAGTTTCAGCGTCACCGACACGTCGTCGCCGATCTCGGACGTGTTGAGCCAGACGCAGAAGCCGGCATCAGGCCGGCGATAGCCGTAACGATTGCCGATGATCTGGTCGGCGAGATCGAACTTGATCCGGTAGAGCCGGCGGTTCTCCTCGACATGCGCCTCGTCGCCATAGGCAAAGGTCGCGACATGCTGGAGCGGCACCGGCACCTGCGGCGCTGCGATGTTGCGCAGCTCCAGGAACATGCCGATGAACTTCTTGTCGCCGGCGGCGAAGCCGACGCGCAGGCCCGGAAGATTTGAGCGCTTCGACAGTGACTGGAACGCAGCCACGCGGGTGAAATCGGGGCCGGCGCATTCAAGCGCACTGCCCGGTGCTTCGCGGGTGTAGATCTCCGAATAGCACTCGTCGCTGAGGATCATGAAGCCGTATCGATCGGCGAGGCTCTTCAGGCGCGTGAAGTAGTCACGCGAGGCGACCGAGCCCTGCGGATTTGCGGGCGAGGCCAGATAGAACGCCACCGTGCGTGCCAGCGTCGCCTCGTCGATGGCATCGAGGTCAGGCAGGAAGCCGTTCTCGACGGTGGTCGGCAGATAGACCGGCTCGCAAGCTGCGGCACCCGCGCCGGCGCCATAGACCGGATAGAACGGGTTCGGCATCAGGATCGCGGGTTTGCCGGGGCGTGGGCCGACATAACGGACGGCCGCGATCGCGGCGAGGAACAGGCCCTCGCGGCTGCCATTGAGGACGAGAATCTCGCTTTTGGGATCGAGTGGTCGCGGCAGCTTGAAGCGCGACGATAGCCAGGTGCTTGCGGCTTGGCGGAACGGCTCGGTGCCCTGGTTCATGGGATAGCGGCCGAAATCGGCGATGTGCTTGGCCAGCACCGGGCCGACGAAATCAGGCACGGGATGCTGGGGCTCGCCGACCGCGAGCGAAATCAAGGGCTTGCCGGGTTGATGCGGCGCCAGCAGCTCGTTCAGCCGGACGAAGGGCGAGCGTCCGGTATCGGAGCTTCCACTGGCCTGTGGCGCACGGGATGAAGCGGTCATGACCATTCTGGGCGCCAGCACTCTCGGAACAGCCGGTCGCGCGAAGGCCCCGGCGGGAAGCGGTTCAGTTCACCATAGATAGGGCGAGGTTAAGACGCGATTAACCATCGGCCGCCGCCTCCGTCCAGAGCAGGAATATTGGGGCCGGATAACAACGGGATGCGTGGCACTCCGGGAGCCATGGTCGGGCTTGTTGTCCCGGCCATCCACGGTTTCTTTCGCGTCCAAAGAACGTGGATGCCCGGGAGAAGCCCGGGCATGACGAGCGCCCGCGAAATCAAGCGGCTAGTGCCCCGGCAGCTTCTCGAATGTCTTCATCCCCGCCGGGATCGCGTGGAAGTCCTGCATGTCGCAGGTGTAGATCGCCATCTGCGGATGGAACTGCTTTGGCTCGTCCAGCGTGCCGACCTTGAGGATCGCGGCCGGCAGTCCCGGAACCTTGGTCACCAGATGGGTGCCGCATTCGGCGCAGAACTCGCGCGTGACGGCGCGTTCGAGGTCCTTGCGCGTGAACTGCTTGGGCTGGCCGGTGATGTAGCTGAAGCCCGCCGCCGGCATCGCGATGAAGGTGTTGGGCGCGCCGCCCGAGATGTACTGGCACTCGCGGCAATGACACTGGGCCTGCATCATCGGATCGCCCTCGGCCACATAGCGCACTTCACCGCAATAGCATCCGCCTTCCAAATGCATGACGACCTCCCGTTTGTTGTTTTTGAGGTCGATATTTCTGCGCCGGCGCTGCGGAATGGCAATCTTTTTCTTCGGCATGCGAGGCAAAAGAAAGGGGCTCCAGCTTGCGCTGGAGCCCCTCAACGGTCAGGGCATTGCCGGGTATGTGCCCGAACCGTAGTTCTGGACGTGGTCTCCGAGGAGACCACGTCCGGGAGGAGACTTACATGTTGTAGGCGCGCTCGGTGTGCTCGGTGATGTCGAGGCCTTCACGCTCGCTCTCGACATTGGTGCGCAGACCAACGATCACGTCGACGACCTTGTAGAGGATCGCCGAACCGATGCCCGACCACACCAGCGTGGTGCCGACGCCCCAGATCTGGGACATCATCTGCGCCGCGAAGTCGTAGTCGCCGACCTTCGGCGGGATCGCGGTGTAGTCCATGACGCCAGCGCCACCGAGGGCGGGGTTGACGAGAATGCCGGTGCCGATGGCGCCGACGATGCCGCCGACGCAGTGCACGCCGAACACGTCGAGGCTGTCATCGTAGCCGAGCGCGTTCTTCACGACGGTGCAGAAGAACAGGCAGACCACGCCGACGATGAGGCCGAGGACGATCGCGCCCATGACGCCGGAGTAGCCGGCCGCAGGGGTGATCGCCACGAGGCCCGCGACAGCGCCGGAGATGACGCCGAGCACCGACGGGTGACCCTTGATGATCCACTCCGCGAACATCCACGACAGCGCGGCGGCTGCGGTGGCGACGAAGGAGTTGGTCATGGCGAGCGCAGCACCGCCGTTGGCTTCCAGGTTGGAGCCGGCGTTGAAGCCGAACCAGCCGACCCAGAGCAGCGAGGCGCCGATCATCGACATTGTCAGCGAGTGCGGGGCCATCAGCTCCTTGCCGTAGCCGACGCGCTTGCCGATCAGGAGAGCGCCGATGAGGCCTGCGATGCCGGCGTTGATGTGCACCACGGTGCCGCCCGCGAAGTCGATCGCGCCCTTCTTGAAGATCCAGCCGGCGTCGGCGTTGAGCTCGTCGAGCTTGGCCTGCGCCGCGGTCTTCGCGGCCGCATCAGTGGCAGCAGCGAGCGCCTTGGCCGCATCCTGGATCAGGTCCGGACCCTGCCAGTACCAGACCATGTGCGCGATCGGGAAGTAGATCAGCGTGACCCAGAGCGGGATGAACAGGGCGATCGCCGAGAACTTCATGCGCTCGGCGAAGGCGCCGACGATGAGGGCGGGCGTGATCGCCGCGAAGGTCATCTGGAAGCACACATAGATGAGCTCCGAGATGTTGGCGTCGACCGAGAAGGTCGCGGCCTTCGTATCGGTGGTGACGCCCATCATGAAGGCCTTGGAGAAGCCGCCGATGAAGTCGGAACCGCCGGTGAAGGTGAGGCTGTAGCCGTACACGGCCCAGATCACGGTGACGACGCAGACGGTGTAGAACACCTGCATCAGGACGGAGAGCATGTTCTTGGAGCGGACGAGACCGCCGTAGAACAGCGCGAGGCCGGGGATCGTCATCAACAGCACCAGCACTGTCGATGTCAGCATCCAGGCGTTGTCTCCCTTGTTGACCGTTGGCTCGGCGTAGGCTGCGGTCGCAGCGAACAGGCCGACTGCGAGAGCCGCCAATCCCGCGCCATAGGGACGCTTGAACGTCATATTATTCACTCCTGATTGGATAAAGGTTGAGCGCGAAATCAAAGGGCCGCGGCATCGGCCTCGCCGGTGCGGATGCGCACCGCGTGGTCGAGGTTGATGACGAAGATCTTGCCGTCGCCGATCTGTCCGGTTTTCGCGGCGGACGTGATGGCGTCGATGGTCTTGTCGACCTGGTCGGAGGCGACAGCGACCTCGATCTTGATCTTGGGCAGGAAGCTCACGGCATATTCGGCGCCGCGATAGATTTCCGTATGGCCCTTCTGGCGGCCATATCCCTTGACTTCCGTCACCGTGAGACCGTGAACGCCGATGGCGGTCAGGGCGTCACGGACTTCTTCCAGCTTGAATGGCTTGATAATCGCCATAACAATTTTCATGGGTCCTATCCCCGCTTGGGCCCGGTCCGGACGTGGCCGGGCGTTCTCGACTGGTTCGCCACGAGGGAGAAAGTTCACTACGCGGGCACAGCCTGGACCCTTAGAATCAAATGCCGTGCCAGATCGGGCGCGTTGCCTAACGGGCTATGAAAACGGGTGTTTTCGCGATGAACGCGTATTGCGGTGCAGTGCGCTATTCCGTCGCGCCCAAAACGTGGTCATGCCTGCTCAAAATGCGAGCATGACAGGCTACCGACACAATATTGCTCATGCGTCGGGCAGTGTAGAGGTAATTAAGTAGCGTCGCCGCTTATTGCAGGGCTTCGCCGTGCTGCGAAATATCCAGCCCCTCAAGCTCGTGCTCACGGGATACGCGCAAGGGCACGAACAGGCCGACCAGCTTGAGCAGGATGAAGCTCACGCCAGCCGACCAGACGAAGGTGACGGCGACGCCATAGAACTGGATCAGGAGCTGCTGCGGGTGGCCCTCCAGCAGGCCGGCGGTGCCGCCGATGGCGCTGGTCGCGAACACGCCGGCGAACAGGGTCCCGGTCAGGCCGCCGATGCCGTGGACGCCGAACACATCGAGCGAATCGTCATAGTTGAAGCGGTGCTTCAGCCAGGTGCAGGCCCAATAGCAGACCGCACCCGCAATGATGCCGATGACGATGCCGTGCCAGGGCGCGACGAATCCGGAGGCCGGCGTGATGGTGCCGAGGCCGGCCACCGCGCCGGAGATCATGCCGAGCACCGAAGGCTTGCGCCGCGTCGACCATTCGATCGCGCCCCAGGTCAGCGCGCCGGAGCAGGCGGCAAGATGGGTCGCGATGATCGCCATCACCGCGCGTGAATTGGCCGCACCCGCCGAGCCGCCGTTGAAGCCGAACCAGCCGACCCACAACAGGCCGGTGCCCATCACCGCGAGCGAAAGATCGAACGGCGAGAGATTTTCGGTGCCGTAGCCGTGACGGCGCCCCATCACCTTGGCGGCGACGAGGCCGGCGGTGCCGGCCGACAGATGCACGACAAGGCCGCCGGCGAAATCCAGCACGCCCATGCTATTGAGGAAGCCGCCGCCCCACACCCAATGCGCCAGCGGAATGTAGACGAAGATGAACCAGGCGACGGAGAACAGGAGATAGGCGGAGAACCGCATCCGGTCGGCGACCGAGCCCGCGACCAGCGCCACCGTGATGATGGCAAAGGTCATCTGGTACAGCATGAACAGCGATTCCGGGATGGTCTTCGCGGCCGGGTTGACGCTGTCCATGGTCATGCCGGCGAGAAACCAGCGGTCGAGCGTGCCGATCCACGGGCCGTCGCCGACGAAGCACAGCGAATAGCCGAACGCGACCCAGAGAATGGAGATCAAAGTCACCGCGGCGAGGCTCTGCGCCATGGTGGCGAGCACGTTCTTCTTGCGCACCATGCCGGAATAGAACAGCGCGAGCCCCGGGATCGTCATCATCAGCACCAGCGCGGTGGCGACGATCATCCAGGCGGTATCGGCGGTGTTGATCTCGGGGGCAGCGGCGCGTGCCGGCGAAGCCATGATCGACACAAGTCCGATCGGCGCAGCCATGGCAGCTGCGCGGCGCAAATATCCCGCCATGTCGTTCCCCCCGGCATCAATTGGCGTCGCACATTGTGGCGTCGTTGCCCGGTGCGATCGAAGAAGATCAAAGCGTTTTCGAGCGAAGCGGATACCGGATCGCGTGCAGAAAACGCGTCAAAACAAATCTAGAGCGCGTCGCTGTCGGTTTCGCCGGTGCGGATGCGCAGCGCGTGGTCGATCGGCGTGACGAAGATCTTGCCGTCGCCGATCTGCCCGGTGCGCGCGGTCGAGGTGATCACGGCGACCGCCTTGTCGGCGACGTCGGAGGCGACCGCGATCTCGATGCGCAGCTTCGGCAGGAAGTTCACGACATATTCGGCGCCGCGATAGATCTCGGTGTGGCCCTTCTGCCGGCCATAACCCTTCACCTCGGTCACGGTCATGCCGTGGACGCCGATCGCCGTCAGGGCCTGGCGGACCTCATCGAGCTTGAAGGGTTTGATGATCGCGACGACGAGTTTCATGGTCAGGCCTATTCTTCGGGATGCGCCGCGCCGTATGTCCCCGGCGCAGCGTCAATCTGGCATCTTTCCGGGCAAATGGCATAAAAAAGTTGCAGACTGAAGCGGAAAAACGTTTGAGCTTATGAACGGCCGCCTCTGTACAGGGCATCCGTTCATCCTTCACAATGCACTTTTGGCATGGATGCGGTGAACCCGCGCCTGCCAAGCGGTACATAAGTATTTTGAGGGGACGCTTCATGGCGAGTTGGTTCTACGCATCCGAGGGCAAGCAGCAGGGGCCCTTTCCGGAAGGGCAATTCCGCGATCTCGTCGCCCAGGGCGTCGTGCGCCCGGATACGCTGGTGTGGTCCGAGGGCATGGCCGGCTGGCAGAAGGCCGCCGAAATCCCCGGCCTGGTCGGGGGTGGCGGCGCGCCGCCGATGATCCCGGCGGGCGGCCCGCCGATGATGGGCTCCGGTGGCTATGCCGGCGGCGGAGGCGGAGTGGCGGGATCGCTGGCGGTCGATTTCGGCGTCCTCGAGTTCACCTGGCGCAGCATCGTCTTGATGATCGGAATGATCTTCGTCATTCCGGCGCCGTGGGCGTTCGTCTGGTACACGAAATGGATCGTGTCCTGCGTGAAGGTCCCTGGGCGGCCGAACCTCAGCTTCACCGGCAATGCGATGACGCTGGTGCCGTGGTATTTCGGCTTTATCGTTCTCGCCATAGCGCTCGCCTTCGTCGGCAGCCAGTTGCTGAGCAATCTGCTGTTCATCGTCCAGATCGTCCTCTACTGGCTCCTGATCAAATGGATGGTCGCGAACCTCGCCTCCAACGAGCAGCCGCTGGGCCTGAGCTTCACGGGTTCGATCTGGGCCTATATCGGCTGGAGCCTGCTGTTCGGGATCTCCATCATCACCATCGTCGGTTGGGCCTGGGTTGCCGCAGCCCAGATGCGCTGGTTCTGCCGCAGCATCGAAGGCACGCGGCGCGAGATCGTCTTCAAGGGCAGTGGTCTCGGCATCCTCTGGCGCGGCATCGTCGCCGCGATCCTGTGCAGCCTCATCATCCCGATTCCGTGGGTGTATCGCTGGATCATGAACTGGTTCGCATCGGAGACCGTTCTTGCGCCGCGCGGGTCGCAGGCGGCCATGTGACGGCTGCTGGCCGCTTGTAGCGAACGGACAAGATGTCGAACCGCATCTGGTTTCACGCGTCGGGCGGCCAGCAGAAGGGGCCGTTTCCCGAGCCGCAGTTTCGCGACCTCATCGCCCAGGGCATCGTGCGCGCCGATACGCTGGTCTGGGCGGAAGGGATGGCGGGCTGGCAGAAAGCCGGCGAGGTGCCGGGCCTCATCCCCGGCGCCGCAGCGCAGCCGTCATTGCCGGTCGGTGGAAGTCCGGGCATCGACAGCGGCGGTCCGCTATCGGTGGACCTGCCGGTCTGGTCGTTCACGGGATGGTGGATCCTGGTAATGATCGGCAGTCTGCTGGTGATCCCGTCGCCCTGGACCGGGACAGGATATTATCGCTGGCTGTTTCCGCGCATGCACGTTCCGCAGCGGCCGAACCTCGCCTTCACCGGACAGGTCGGAGACATCTGGTACGTCTTCATCGCGATGGGACTGGCGGGCTGTCTGGGCTATATCGACAGCCTCCTCCAGATTTTCGGAGTGCTAGTTCAGGCCGTTTTATCCTGGGTGCTCATTCGCTGGGTGGTCGCCAATATCAGCTCGAGCGGTCAGCCGATGCGGATGACGTTCACAGGCAGCGTCTGGGGCTTCGTCGGCTGGCAGATCCTGACGTTCCTCGCGGTCTTCACGATCATCGGCTGGGCCTGGGTCATGGCCGCGTGGACGCGGTGGATTTGCCGCCACGTCAGCGGGACGCGCCGCGAGATGGTCTTCACCGCCACCGGTCTTGATCTGCTTTGGCGCACAGTCGCGTTTTGCCTCGGCTGTCTTTTCATCATTCCGATCCCGTGGCTGCTGCGCTGGTATTTTACCTGGGGCACGACGCAATTCGTGCTCATTGAGCGCAGCACTGTCGCCAATGCCTAGGGCTTCCGTTCGCGCACCGAGCCTTCCTGTGCGACAGAGGCGACCAGCGTGCCGTCCGGCTTGAAGATCGAGCCGCGGGTCAAGCCGCGGCCGCCGCGCGCGCTCGGCGAATCCTGCGCGTAGAGCAGCCATTCGTCGGCGCGGAACGGGCGGTGAAACCACATCGCGTGATCGAGGCTGGCCGGCATCATGCGCTTGTCGAACAGCGTGCGGCCATAGCGTGCCATGATCGCATCCAGCAGCGAGAAGTCCGAGGCGTAGGCGAGCGCGCACATGTGCAGCGCTGGATCATCGGGCAGCTTCGCGGCGGTCTTGATCCAGACGTGAATGCGACCGTCGTCGATCTTCTGGCCGAAATAGCGACCGAGCTCGACCGGGCGCAGCTCGATCGGACGGTCGGATTCATAGTAGCGGCGGATGAACTCCGGCATCTCCTTGAACATCGGCTGCTTTGCCAGCTCCTCCGCCGTGAGCTTCTCCGGCGGTGGCACGTCGGGCATCTTGTCCTGATGGTCGAACGCACTCTCCTCTTCGGCATGGAACGACACCATGATCGAGAAGATCGCGTTGCCGTGCTGGATGGCGGTGACACGGCGGGTCGAATAGCTCTTGCCGTCGCGCAGGCGTTCGACCTGGTAGATGATCGGGATCTGCGGATCGCCCGGCAGGACGAAATAGCAATGTAGCGAATGCGGCAGCCGGCCCTCGACCGTGCGGCAGGCCGCGACCATCGCCTGCCCGATCACCTGGCCGCCGAACACCCGCTGCCAGCTGGTCTTCGGGCTGTTACCCCGGAACAGATTCACCTCGAGCTGCTCGAGGTCGAGGATCGAAATGAGGTCGATCAGGCTTTTGGACATGATGGTGCTTTCGCATTGTCGTCATTCCGGGGCGATGCGCAGCATCGAACCCGGAATCTCCCCCAGATAACCTCTGGATTCCGGGTTCGCGCTTTGCGCGCCCCGGAATGACAGGAGGCGCCCTTGTTTCACCGCACTGTTTCGCCCACCTCAAGTCTGCTAGCAAGACCAGGATTTGACCGGGAATTTGGGTATGTCGGTACAGGGTAGCATTGTCATTGGTGGCGGCGCGTTTGCAGGGCTTGCGCTGGCCCTGGCGCTGCGACAGGGGCTCGGGCCCGAGATTCCCGTCATCGTCGCCGATCCCGCGCTCGCCACGCGGCCGAGCCGCGACCCCCGCGCCACCGCGATCGTGGCCGCCTGCCGCCGCCTGTTCGAGGCGATCGGCGCCTGGGACGACGTCAGGAGCGAGGCGCAGCCGATCCTCGACATGGTCGTCACCGACTCGAAACTGGAAGACGCCACCCGTCCGGTCTTCCTCAATTTTGCCGGCGATGTCGCGCCGGGCGAGCCCTTTGCGCATATGGTCGAGAACCGCCGCCTGATCGATGCGCTGGTGGTGCGTGCCGAGGCCGAGGGCATCGATCTACGCGCCACCACGGTCGCATCCTACGATGCGCGCGCCGAGGGCATCGACGTGACGCTCGGGGACGGCAGCGTGATCGCGGCCAGCCTGCTGGTTGCCGCCGATGGTGCAAGGTCAAAGCTGCGCGAGCGCGCCGGCATCGCCACTCATGGCTGGGAGTATGATCAATCCGGCATCGTCGTCACCGTCGGCCATGAGCGCGATCACGAGGGCCGCGCCGAAGAGCATTTTTTGCCGGCGGGCCCGTTCGCGATCCTGCCGCTGTCGGGAAAACGCTCGTCGCTGGTGTGGACCGAGCGGCGAGCTGAGGCCGCGCGCATCATTGCTCTCAGCGACGAAGAGTTTCACGCCGAGCTTGAGCAGCGTTTCGGCCTGCATCTCGGCGAGGTGAAGGCGCTCGACAAGCCGCGCGCGTTTCCGCTGTCCTATTTCGTGGCGCGCTCGTTCATCGGCACCCGCCTCGCGCTGGTCGGCGATGCCGCCCATGTCATCCACCCCATTGCAGGCCAGGGCCTCAACATGGGCCTGAAGGATGTCGCCGCGCTGGCCGAAGTCGTGGTCGATGCCGCGCGGCTCGGCATGGATCTCGGCGCCGCCGACGTGCTCGAGCGCTACCAGCGCTGGCGCCGTTTCGACACCATGGCGATGGGCGTTGCCACCAACTCGCTGAACTTCCTGTTCTCCAACCAGTCGACGCTGCTGCGCACTGTCCGCGACATCGGCCTCGGCCTCGTCGACCGCGCTCCGCCGCTGAAGAACCTCTTCATCCGCCAGGCCGCGGGATTGACGGGCGAGGTGCCGCGGCTGCTGAAGGGCGAGGCGTTGTAAGGGCGAAGGGTGAGCAGCGAATGGCGAGTGGATCCATTCGCTACTCGCCATTCCCTATTCGCCGCCTCAATCGATCTTGCGCGCCTCTTCCGGCAGCATGATCGGGATGCCGTCACGGATCGGATAAGCCAGCTTGGCGCTGCGCGAGATCAGCTCCTGCTTTGCAGAATCGAACTCTAGCGGGCCCTTGGTCAGCGGGCAGACGAGAATCTCCAGCAATTTGGGATCGACGCTGGCTTCGGGACGTTCGGTGGACGCGTTCATTGGAGTCTCCGGCAATCGGCTGCCTCTAGCATAGAATTCCGCGCCCGCCCATCGCGGCTGCCAAAGCGTTTTCCAGCGCAGTAGGTTACCGCTTCGCGCAAAGAAAACGCGTCAAAATAAGAAATCTACGCGGAGACCATCGTCAAGACCTCGTCGAGCAGGGTCTGGAGCCGCGCTGCCGGCACCGGCGCGCCTGACAGGGCGAAGCCGAGGAACGTCCAATGCAGGATCTGCGCCCGAGCCTGCGCGGTTGCCGGGGTGAGGCCGCGTTTTTCCAGCAACCCCTCGATGTAGTCGAGCCGGCGGCGGTCGATCGCGCGCACGGCCCCTTGCGCGGCCGCATCGAAGGCCGCCCAATTGCGCACCGCGCGCTCGAGCTCGAGCCGCGCGCCGAACGACCTCCGCAGCAGCGCCTTGAGCGGTTCGTCGCTGGCGGCCTCGACATCGGCGATGATCTGCTCGGCCGCGATCTCGCGCCAGCGCTTCAGCACGGCGGCCTGGAACCTGCCGAGATCGGCGAAATGCCAATAGAAGCTGCCGCGCGACACGCCCATGGATTTTGCCAACGGATCGGCCTTGAGCGCGGTGAAGCCGCTTTTGGCGAGCGCCTTGAGACCTTCCTGGATCCAGTCGTCGGCGGAGAGCTGTTCGGTCATGTCGGTTCCCGGAGACAACCATACACTAGTGTATTGACAGGCCGCAGGCCAGGGCCTATCTCACCATACATAACTGTATGGAGAGATGATGATGCGTGATCTCCTGCTGCAATGCGCCGGCCTCGCCACCATCGCCGTAGCTCTCATTCATGGCGTCCTCGGCGAGACCAAGGTCTTCGCCCATGCCCGCATCGAGCCCGAACGGCTCCGCACCCTGATCCGCCTGGTCTGGCAGACTTCGACGGTGGCGTGGATCGGCGGAGGCCTGTTGCTGCTCGCGACTCCCTGGATGGCGTCCGAGCCGGCGCGGCATTGGATCGTCATTACGCTCGCCTGCGTGCTCGGTTTCGCCGCCTTCGCCAATGCCTGGGCCACGCGCGGCCGGCATTTCGGCTGGATGGCGCTCAGCGCCGTCGTGGCGATGACGGTTGCCGGCTACTGAGCGTCGAAACGCCGAGCCGCGCATGAATGCGACCCCGGGGCTTCGATCTGCAAGCCTTCAACGGGACAACGCATTCGCGGCGTCTAACCGCTGCGCAGGATCGATGGGAATAGAAGCATGCCACTGACACTCGTCACCGGCGGCACTGGGCATCTCGGGCAGGACGTCGTCGATCGTCTCGTTGGCGACGGACATCGTGTCCGGGTTTTGGCGCGGTCGCGGGGCGCGCGGTCGGATGTCGAATGGGCGATCGGCGATCTCGCTACAGGCGCCGGCTTGCGCGAGGCACTGCGTGAGGTTGATACGGTCATCAATGCGGCGACAGACTCGCCGATCGCGCGGCGGGGCGGCATCCGTCCGATGGATTTCTTCAAATCGCCCTCCGCCGTCGACGTCGCGGGAACGGAGCGGCTGCTGTCGCTTTGCGGGGAGGCCGGGGTGCGCCACTTTCTTCACGTTTCGATCGTCGGGCTCGACCAGGCGACCCTGCCCTACGCCCGGGTCAAGCTCGCCGGCGAACGGCTGGTGCGTGCGTCTGCCCTGTCCTGGTCCGTCGTTCGCGCGATGCCGTTTTATTACCTGCTCGACAAGTTGCTCTCGGGCCTGGTCTGGCTTCCGGTGTGGCCTGTCCCAACGACGCTGTTCAATCCCGTCGATACCTCGGACGTCGCGGATCACGTTCTGGCTTGCGCGTTCGACGGGCAGCGCGGCGTGCGTGCGGAGATCGGCGGCCCCGAAGCTCTCGATCTCGTTGCCTTCGCCCGGCAATACCAGGCGGCGAGGGGATTGCACCGGAAAATCCTGGCGATCGGCCTGTCCGAGGCGAAGGCGCGCGGCATGGGTTTTGTCGTCAGTCAGGGTGTGCGCGGACGTCTCCGCTGGGCGGACTGGCTGCAGCGCAATTCTCCGGCCCGGCCGTGAGGCGTAAGGCCGCAGCGCCCCTGCGAATGCGGGCTGCCTGCGGACAGCGCTGATCTTTTGGCGGTCGTTAGAACAACTCTAAATCCAATTGGCCCCGTACCGGATTGACTTCACCATCACCTTTGCTTCCTTCAGTTCGGCTTCGCGGCTCGCGTAGCGCGCACGACAGAGGAGGAGACGTTCGTGAAGGTCATTCGTGTTGTTGCCATTGCACTGACGGTTGGAATGGGCATGGGGTCGGCGGCCATGGCCGACGGATTCAAGGACTGCACCAAGCTCGACAAGGCGTCATGGAAGCCGGCCAGCGAGGCCGAAGCCAAGGCCAAGGCGCTCGGCTACGAAGTGCGGCGCTCCAAGATCGAAGGCTCCTGCTATGAGGTCTACGGCGTCAAGGAAGGCAAGCTTTACGAGCTGTTCTACAGCCCTGAAGATCTCAGCCTGAAGCACACGATCGCCAAGTAAACTGCGAAGCAAACCGCGCGAATTGATCCGCGCAAAGCAAGGCTTGAGGATGGTCTTCGCTTGATCGAAGAAGCGATGCCAAAAGCGCGCGGGGTGTCCGTCCGGACCCCCGCGGATCGAACCGCTTCGCGGACGGTCGCGGTCTGGGACCTCCCGCTGCGCCTCTGGCACTGGGCTCTCGCGGCCAGCGTTCTGGCCGCGTGGTTCACGCCCACCGTCTATGACCGAACTCACCGCATCGTCGGCTATGCGGTGCTCGGACTCCTCGCCTTTCGCCTGGCCTGGGGCTTTTGGGGAAGCCGCTATTCGCGATTCCGCATGATCAGAGTGAGGCTTCGGGCGGCGCCAGGCTATCTCTGGAATCTGCGCCGCGGCATCACCGGCCGCTATATCGGGCTCAATCCCGCCGGCACCTTGATGCTGGTGGCGCTGCTGGCCGCGCTCGCCGTCTCGACGATCACGGGCGCGATGTCGGTCACCACCACCTTCTTCGGCGTCTGGTGGGTCGAAGACACCCACCATTATTCATCGGATGCGGTCATCGTCCTGGTCGTGCTCCACGTCGTGGGCGTGGTGCTGATGGGGCTGCTCCAGCGCGAGAGTCTGGTCCGCGCGATGATCACCGGGCGCAAGCGCATCCGCGGCCATTCCTAAAATATCGTTGCCGATCGTTGCACGCGTCCTGCACCCGGTTCGGGCACGGTCGCGGCATGGCCTCAGGCCGTTCGTCAGATCAACTTGTGCGAGTACCGTTAACATGCCGGTAAGCATGCAATCAGGCACGGCACAAAATTAACGTGAATGGCGGTTAGCCGATCCACCATCGATAACTATCGACGATGGAGCGCTACTGAATGTTCCGCGTTTTCTCCTGCCTTGCGGTCGAGCACGATTGGCGGCTCGTTGTACTCGCTGGTCTGGTCTGCTTCGCTGCAAGTATTGTCGCGGTCAGCATCTTTCATCGTGCGATCGCGACGCGCGCAAGAACGCGGTGGATCTGGATCACGATTGCCGGCGCGGCCATCGGATACGGCATCTGGGCAACGCATTTCGTCGCGATGCTCGCCTACGAGCCGGGCGTTCCGACGGGCTACGGCATCGTGCCGACCGCGTTTTCTCTCGCTGCAGCAATGCTCCTGACCTCGGTCGGTTTCGGCGTTGCAGTCGGCACGTCCGGCCGGTTGCGCGCGATGGCAGGGGGCGTCATCATCGGCGGCGGCATTGCCAGCATGCATTATCTCGGGATGTGGGCACTTGAAGTGCCGGGTCGAGTCGCCTGGTCGGTGGACCTCGTGTTCGTCTCGATCATTTTAGGCATGTGTCTCGGCTGCGCCGCGCTGGCTGTCGCGCTCAGGTACCAGGGCTACCGGGGCACGCTTGCGGCGGCAATCCTGCTGACACTCGCGATCGTATCGCATCATTTCACGGCCATGGGGGCGGTGCAGATCACGCCAGATCCAACGCGAGCGACGACGGATAGCCTTTCGCTTTCTCCGACCTTCCTCGCGCTTGCTATCGCCGGTGTGGCGCTATCCGTGCTGGGAATGAGCCTGGTCGGCGTGCTGGCCGATCGTCGCCTGGCGACCCGGACCGCCAGGTTCGAGGAGATCATCAACCAGCTTTCGGTTGCCCGGCAGCAGCTCGAAGGCTCGCAGAACGAACTGCAGGACCAGAAGCTCAGGCTTGATACGGCCATCAACAACATGGTCGAGGCTCTCTGCATGTTCGATGCGGAGAGGCGACTTGTGGTCTGCAACGAGCGATATGCCCTGCTCTATCGGCTGCCACCGGAGCTGCTGCGAACGGGGACCCCGCACGCCGACATCATCAGGCATCGAGTCGTGACCGGCATTCTCAAGAGCTACACCAGCGAGGGCGCAGCCGAGCAGTTCCTGTCGAAATTGGCCGCGTTGCCGTTCGATGCAGTCTCGAGCAGAATCGACGAGTTCGCGGATGGTCGGTTGATCTGCGTGACGCGACAGCCGATGGCCGGCGGCGGGTGGGTGGCCACGCATCTTGATGTCACCGAGCAACGCCGGTCCGAGGCCAGGATCGCTCATATGGCGCAACACGATGCGTTGACCGATCTGCCAAATCGCGTGCTGCTCAGGGAGCGGATGGAGCACGCCATTGCGGTTACGCGTAGCGGCGGCGTCGATCTGGCCGTGCTCATGCTCGACCTCGATCGCTTCAAGGAAGTCAACGACACGCTTGGACATCCGGTAGGCGATTCGCTGCTGCGCGCCGTTTCTGCGCGTCTGCGTGAGTGCACCACGGAAACCGCGCTGATCGCTCGACTGGGCGGCGACGAGTTCGCCGTGATCGACTACGTGACCAACCCGGCCGTCGAGGCCGCCACCCTCGCCGAGAATATCAGGAAGGCGCTTTGCGAACCCTTTGATCTTGGCGATCACCGGGTCACGGTGGGCACCAGCATCGGCATTGCCATCGCACCGCGCGATGGCAGTGATTCCGACGTGCTCATGAAGAGCGCGGATCTCGCCCTCTACTCGGCCAAGAGTGGTGGACGTGGCGCATTCCGCTTCTTCGAGCCGGAACTCGACCAGCTCATGCATGCGCGACGCAACCTGGAGCGCGACATGCGGGATGCGCTTGCTGGCCGCGAATTCGAGCTGCACTACCAGCCATTCGTCAATACCGCGACCGGCGAGATCCGCGGCTTCGAAGCCTTGCTGCGCTGGCATCACCCGCGGCGTGGCCTGGTCTTGCCCGGCGAATTCATACCGCTCGCGGAGGAGGCCGGCTTGATCGTGCCGCTGGGAGAATGGGTCTTGAGGACGGCCTGTGCGGAAGCCGCCAAATGGCCTGCCCATCTCAGGATCGCGATCAACCTGTCTCCCGCTCAATTCAGGAGCAAGGAGCTTGTCCCGGTCATTGTCGATGCACTGGCGAGTTCGGGAATTTCGCCACACCGGCTCGAGCTCGAGGTCACCGAGACGGTGATCATGCACGACAGCGAAGCTGTGTTCGCAGCACTTGGTCAACTGCGCGAGCTCGGCGTGCGAATCGCCCTGGACGACTTCGGCACCGGCTATTCATCGCTGAGCTTTCTGCAGCGATTCCCGTTCGACAAGATCAAGGTCGACCGCAGCTTCGTCAACGAACTGTCCAGCACAAGGGCAGACGCGCACCATCTCGCGCGAGCAGTCGTTCGCTTCGCAGTCAGCCTCGGCAAGACGACGACCGCCGAAGGCGTCGAAACGAAGGAGCAACTGGACGTCCTCCGCGAAGAGGGGTGCGTCGAAACGCAAGGCTACTATTTCGGTCGGCCGATGCCCGCATCCGCCATTGCGAAAATGCTGAGGCGAGGTGACAAGGCAGCCGTCTGCGCTGCGTGAGCACCCGCATCCTCACTGCAGCGGAGGATCGCCGCTGGTGCGCTTCTTGGCGAGGTCCATCTCCGTCACCGCGATCAGAATCTCGGCGCGGGTCTTCAAGTCGGGCGCTTCCAGCATGGCCTGCTTCTCTGCGGGGCCATAGGGCGACATCATCGCCAGCGCGTTGACAAGCGCTTCGTTGGGTGCGCTTTCGACGCCTTCCCAGTCGACCTTGAGATTGTTGGCCTTCAGGAAGTCCGCTAGCACGGCCAGCAGCGCCTCGCGGTCGACCTCGTCCTCGCCCATGCGCGCGGTGAAGTCGTCGACGAAGGCGAAGAAATCCACCTTGCACTGCCGGTAGGCGGTGAGCACCTCGAGCTCCTCGACCACCTTGAAGCGCGAGACGCCGGTGAGCTCGAGGATGTAGCGGCCATCGCCGGATTCGGCGAGCTGGGTGATGCGGCCGACGCAGCCGACGCGGAACAGCGTCGGCTTGTCGGAATTCTTCGGCGAGTGCGTGACATCAGGCTGGATCATGCCGATCAGGCGATGGCCGTCGCGGAAGGAATCATCGACCATCGACAGGTAGCGCGGCTCGAAGATGTTGAGCGGCATCTGGCCGCGGGGCAGCAGCAGCGCGCCCGGCAGCGGAAACACCGGAATGATCTCCGGGAGGTCGGCGGGTCCGCGATATTCGATGTTGATCGGCATCTGGTCCCGGTCCCCGCTGACTTGGTCAACCGCGCCTACGAAAACAGGATCGTCGACAAACGCTTGCGTCCCTCGACGGTTGCATCATCCGTGCCGCCCCAGGCTTCGAAGAACTGCACCAGCTGCTTGCGGGCGCCGTCGTCGTTCCATTTGCGGTCGCGCTTGACGATCGCGAGCAGCTGCTCGGTAGCGGCCGCACGGTTGCCTTGCGCGTTGAGCGCGGTCGCGAGGTCGAATCGGGCCTGATGATCGAGCGGGTTTGCGGCGACTTTCTGTTCCAGCTCGGCGACCGGTCCGAGCGATTGCGCCTGCTCGGCGAGATCAATCGCGGTCTGCACGGCCTTCACCGCGGGGTCGTTGCGCTTGGACTCCGGCACCATGGCGAGCGTCTGCTTGGCCTGTTCCATTGCGCCGGAGACGGCATAGCATTTTGCGAGGCCCGCGAGCGCCGCGATGTTGGTGGCATCATGCTGGAGCACCTCGGCGTAGATCTGCGCTGCCGCAGCCGCATCGCCCTCGGCGAGCACGGCTTCGGCCTCCTGCAGGATCTCGGCGATATTGGGCTCGCCGGGCGCGGTCACACCCTTGGTCAGCTTTTCGATGAAGGCGTTGAGCTGGCTCTCGGGCACCGCGCCCATGAAGCCGTCGGCCGGCTGGCCGTTGACGAAGGCGATTACGGCCGGGATCGACTGGATACCCATCTGGCCCGGGATCGCCGGGTGCTGGTCGATGTTCATCTTGACCAGCTTGACCTTGCCCTTGGCCGCCTTGACCGCCTTTTCGAGCAGAGGGGTGAGTTGCTTGCAGGGGCCGCACCACTCCGCCCAGAAATCGATCAGCACCGGCTGGCGCTTCGATTCCTCGATGACGTCCTTCACGAAGGTCTGGGTGGTGGTGTCCTTGATCAGATCGGCCGCAGCCGGGCCCGCCGCTCCATTACCCTGGTCGATGATCGTCACGGGGATCCCCTCGTCTATGTCCGGAATGGCGGGTCTTTAGCACGCCGCCACACCTTATGCTCGCTGTCGGCTCCTAAATTGGGCCGCGACGGCCGAATTTCAATCCACCGAGGCCGATTCGCCAGTTCCGGGGCACTTTCGGGCCATTTCGCCGCATTCAGGCTCCATATGGGGCCCCAAGAACCGAATCTAGATCGCCGGTAGCTGTTGCATTCCCCTCCCGGTTTTGGCATACGACAGCCGTTGCCGGCGCGTCACGCGACCGACACAGGATGCGGGTGTAGCTCAGTGGTAGAGCACGACCTTGCCAAGGTCGGGGTCGAGGGTTCGAGCCCCTTCGCCCGCTCCAATTTTTCCCAAAGCATCCAGCCGATCCGGACGGAAACGTGGTTGGCCACGCCGCTGGCGGCTGTCCTGGGTTCGCAATGACAATTCTGGTCACCGGCAGCGCAGGCCACCTCGGGGAAGCCATCCTCCGGACCCTCCGGGCTCGCGGTTCCCCAGTGCGCGGGATCGATCTGAAGCCATCGCCCTTCACAGACGCGGTCGGCTCGATCGTCGACCCGGACTTCGTCCGGCCGCAGATGGACGGCGTCTCCGCCGTGATCCACACCGCGACGCTGCACAAGCCGCATGTGGCGACCCACGGCAAGCAGGATTTTGTCGACACCAACGTTACCGGCACGCTCAACCTGCTCGAGGCGGGGGCGGCCGCCAGCGTGCGCAGTTTCGTCTTCACCAGCACCACCAGCGCGTTCGGCTCGCAGCTTCGCTCCGGGGCGGGACAGGCGGCGGTCTGGGTCATCGAGGATCTGCCGCCGGTGCCGAAGAACATCTACGGCACGACCAAGCTGATGGCGGAGACGCTGTGCGAGCTGTTCTATCGCGAGCGCGCTCTGCCGGTCGTCGTTTTGCGGACCTCGCGCTTCTTTCCGGAAGACGATGACGATCCGGTGATGCGCTCGGCTTACACGCTGGAGAACGCGCAGGCCAACGAGCTGCTCTATCGCCGGCTGGACATCGCGGACGCCGTGAGCGCGCATCTGCTCGCTGTCGAACGCGCCCCGAAGATCGGTTTCGCCCGCTACATCGTCTCCGCCACCAGCCCGTTTGAGCCGCGCCATCTCACTGCGCTCGCGCGCAATGCGGCCGGTGTCGTGCGCGAGCTCTATCCGGATTGCGCGCAGCTGTATGCGGCGCGAGGCTGGAACCTCCTCCCCGAGATCGACCGTGTCTATGTCAACGAGCGCGCGCGGCGCGAGCTGGGCTGGCGGCCGGAATTCGACTTCGCGCATGTGTTGGACAGCCTGCGCACTGAGCGCGATTTCCGCAGCCCGCTGGCACGCGAGATCGGCTCGAAGGGCTATCATGACGGGGTGTTCGACGACGGGCCCTACCCGGTCGCCTCGTAGGCGCCGGATTTGCTGTTTTGCTCGACGCGTCAGATGTCTGTCCAGTCTCGCCGGGAGCGAGCCGGCTCGAGCCGTTCTACTGTGAATGGGGTTGTTTTCGCGTTTTTGTATAACCATCCCCCTCCTGCCGCCTGCGAAACGATCCGCGCCCCAATTGATTCCGCGCTGCAGCGAGAGCGGCGTTCGTTCGTTGACATTCCGTCTCAATTTTTCCGGAGCGTAACGGCGGCGCACGCGGCCGGCTTCTCACCGTTCGCAGATGTGCTAACCTTTTTGCGTCTGTCGTCCCGACGGACCTAAAACTTCGCCTCTCGACTAGCAAAATAAAATAATGCGCAGCCCTGACGGCTGCCTTAGGGGAGTGACGCGATGAAATTCCATCGATCCGTCTTTCAATCCGTTCTGGCGCTTGCAGCGGTTGCCTTTCTCGCGGGGACCAGCGCTGGTAATGCGCAGCAGCAGGACAAGAACCGGGCGCTGAAGAAATACGAATCCGGCACCAAGGAGTTCTGGACCCATCCGCCGGATGACTGGTTCCTCGGCGACGAGACCGAGGCGCAGAAGGGCCTCGCGCCGCCCTCGGGGCCGCCGACCGGCGCGTCCGATGCCGAGCTCGCCAACATCGTCAAGAAGATCAAGCTGCCGGCGGGGTTCAAGATCGAGGTCTACGCCTCCGGCGTGCTGGCCGCGCGGCAGATGGCCTGGGGTGACAAGGGCACGCTGTTCGTCGGCTCGTTCGGCCTCGGCAACGTCTATGCCATCAAGGACAACAACGGAAAGAAGGAGGTCAAGACCGTCCTCAAGGGCCTCAACATGCCCACCGGTCTCGCCTTCAGGGACGGCGCGCTCTACGTCATCGCGGTCGACAAGCTGATCCGCTACGACAATGCGGAGGCCAATCTCGACAAGCTCGGCGACGGCAAAGTCGTCTATGACGACATGCCGTCCTATGCCGCGCATGGCTGGAAATACATCGCGGTCGACAAGGAAGGCTGGTTCTTCCTGCCGTTCGGACCTCCCTTCAATGTCGGCATTCCGCCGACCAGCGTGTCGCAGATCCGGCGCGTCGATCCCAAGACCGGCAACGCCGAAATCTGGGCGCTGGGCGTCCGCAACTCGGTCGGCGGCGACGTCGATCCGCGCACCGGCAAGCTCTGGTTCACCGAGAATGCCCGCGACTGGATCAGCGACGATCTGCCCTCAGACAAGCTGAACATGATCAACAAAATGGGCGAGCATTTCGGCTATCCCTACTGCCATCAGGGCAATCTGCCTGACGACAAGTTCGCGATGGGCCACAAGTGCTCCGAGTTCACGCCGCCCGTGCTGAACCTCGGCGCGCATGTCGCTCCGCTCGGCATGAAGTTCTATACCGGCGACCAGTTTCCCGCCGAGTACAAGAACAACATCCTGATCGCCGAGCACGGCTCCTGGAATCGTCACAAGTACCAGGGCGCGCGCATCGTACGTGTGATCGTCGGGCCCGACGGGAAGAACCCCAAGCGGGAGGTCTTCGCCTCCGGCTGGATCGAGGGCGACCAGGGCTATCTCGGCCGTCCTGACGACATCATCCTCGCCAAGGACGGATCGATCCTCGTCGCCGACGACTGGGCCGGCGCGATCTATCGCATCAGCTACAGCAAGAAGTAGCGCGACAAGAGAAAGAGGCTGCGGTGGCCGGAAGGTGCCGCAGCCTCTTTTATTTCAAAGCCACGTTGTCGTTCCGGATTGCGCGCCAGCGCAAGCCCGGAACCCATAACCGCGAATCGGGGTTATGGTTTCTCGGATGCGCAATTGCGCATCTTAGCTCGTGCTTCGCACGCCCTAGAATGAGCTAGATAGATCGGAATTCCCGCGATGCGCCGCCAGTTTTCTTCATACGTCATCGGCGCGCTTTCGCTTGCAGCGCTCGCATTCGTCCCGGCTCAGGCTGCGGACAATGCCGCGATCAAGGAGAAGGCTGCCGTCTGCTCCGGCTGTCACGGCGAGAACGGCATTTCGCAGACGGAGAATATCCCCTCGCTGGCCGGCCAGCCTGATCAGTTCATCCAGTGGCAGCTCGTGTTCTTCCGCGCGGGCTCGCGCAAGAACGACCAGATGCAGCCGATCGTCGAGGAGATCACCAATGAGGACATCCGCAATCTCGGCGCCTATTTCTCGCAACTGACGCCGCCGAAGGGACCGGAGGACGGAGATCCCGACCTGTCGAAAAAGGGCGCGCAAGTTGCCGCCGGCCGCCGCTGCGCCTCATGCCATACGGACAGCTTCGCCGGCACCAAGGGAGTGGCGCGACTGGCTGGCCAGCGCGAGGAATATCTGGTCAAGGCGTTGCGCGACTACAAAGCGGGCCAGCGGGTCGGCGGCGGCGTCGCCGCGATGGCCGATGTCGCCTATCACATGAGCGACGAGGAAATCACCGCGGTCTCGCACTACCTCGCGCATTTGAAATAGCAGCGGAGCTGTCGCCGCAGACACAGCTTGTCGTCCCGGATCTGCGCTGCGCTTGTCCGGGACGACAGTGGAACACGAGTGTGCCTACCCCGCCCGCTGCTTCTCATACGCCTTCAAATGCGTGTAGGCGATGCGCAGCTTGGGCACCGGCACCTTGGCGGCATCGGCGCGTGCGATGAGATCGCCGATGACGTGATCGGCTTCGACCGGCAGGCCGGCCTTGATGTCGCGGAACATCGAGGCCGTCATCGGCGAGCCTTCGGCGGTGAGGTTGCCCTTCACCCGCTCGAAGAACGGCCCGCCCGGCGTATAGCCCGACGCGGTGGCGATCGCGCTGGTCTCATCGAGCATGCCGAGCAGGAAGTCGCGGCCGCCGGGCGCGGCGAGGATGTTGCCGACGGAGGTGCGCATCAGGCTGGTGGAAGCCGCGAGCGAGGACAGGAACACCCACTTCTCCCACATGTCCTGCATGATGTTCTGGCTGGTGGCGGTGCCCGTGATGCCGCTCTTGAAGGCCTCGTCGATCGCCTTGACGCGATCTGAAAGCTTGCCGTCGCGCTCGCCGTAGTTCAGCGACTGCATCGGTTGGAGCTGCACCACCTCGCGTTTCTCGTTCAGGGTCGCCGCGATGGCGCAGAGGCCGCCGAGCACGCGCTCCTTGCCGAATTTGGCATCGAGGATATCGAGATGCTTCATGCCGTTGAGCATCGGGATGATCGCCGTATCAGGTCCGACCGCCGGCGCAAACGATTTGATGGCGTCGTCGAGATCGAACGCCTTGCAGCTCAAGAGCACGACGTCGAACTTGTCCTTGAGAGCGTCGGCTTGCACGGTCGGCGGATTCTTCAAGGTCACATCGCCATTCGGGCTCTTGATGATGAGGCCGGCGCTTGCGAGCTCGCCGGCGCGGCGCGGCCGGACCAGGAAGGTGACGTCGCGGCCGGCTTGCAACAGCCTGCCACCAAAATAGCCGCCGATGGCGCCGGCGCCGACCACGAGGATAC
Source organism: Bradyrhizobium shewense (assembly GCF_900094605.1). GTDB lineage: Bacteria > Pseudomonadota > Alphaproteobacteria > Rhizobiales > Xanthobacteraceae > Bradyrhizobium > Bradyrhizobium shewense. Next base: position 107,289 of record NZ_FMAI01000021.1, read on the forward strand.
GCATGGGATGCTCCGTTCTTTTCTTGGCGAATGGCGAATAGGGAGTAGCGAATAGTGAGCACGATTTCCACTCGCTATTCGCTACTCGCCATTCGCGCGCTTCACTTTCCCGACACCATCTCCTCGACCTCGCGCAGCTGCTCCTTGCCGAAGAACATCTCGTTGCCGACGAAGAAGGTCGGCGAGCCGAACGCGCCGCGGGCGACCGCTTCCTCGGTGTTCTTGATCAGCCTGCCCTTCACCTCGGGTTCCCCGGCGCGGGCGAACAGCTTCTGGGCGTCGAGCCCGGATGAGGCCAGCGCCTTCGCCGCGATCTCGGGATCGTCCATCTTCTTCGGCTCGCGCCACATGTGGTGAAAGGCCGCCTCGACGTATTTTTCGAATACGCCCTCGAGCTGAGCTGCGATCGCCGTGCGCATCAGGTTCAGCGTGTTGATGGGGAAGTGCGGATTCCAGACATAGGGCTGGACATGGAAGCGCTTGATGAAGCGCTCGGTCTCGACCTGATGGAATTCACGCTTGTTCTTGATGCCCGCGAGCGTCTCGGCCGGCGACTTGTTGTTGGTCGACTTGAAGATGCCACCGAGCAGGATCGGCACATATTCGAACTTGACGCCGATGCGCTGCTCGATCGCGGGGATCGCGAGGTGGCTGAGATAGGCATTAGGGCTGCCGAAATCGAACAGGAATTGCGGGGCTGTGCGGGTCAAATCGTTCTCCGTGACCTAACTATTTGATCTAGCTTTTCCTGTATTGTGACGCAGCGTGCCCTGCGGGTCCACCGTTTAATGATGAGCATAATACTCTGGAAATCAGACCAGCCGCCGGATCGCCCGCTTGCGCCAGACCAGGAGGTAATAGCCCATCTGCAAGGCGAACATGGCGCAGAACACGATGGGATAGGCGGCCCACACGCCCGCAAGGCCGATCGTGTGGCTCAGGATCACCGCGGCCGGCAGCTCGATCGCGAGGATCGCGAAGATCGAGAGCAGCATTGGCATCAGCGCGACGCCGGCCGCCCGCATGGCACCTGAGAACACTGTGGCGAGGCCAAACGGCACCGAGCTCCACAGGGCGATATCGAGCAGGCCTTTTGCCAGATCGAGCACGGCGGCATCGGTGATGAAGATGCCGAGGATTGCGCGCGGCGCGAGATAGATCAGCGCCACGAGCCCGCCGGTCAAAACGAGGTTGAAAGCGAGCCCGGTCCGCACGATGCCGTCGAGCCGGGCTCTGTCGCCGCTGCCGACAGCCTGTGCACCGAGGATCGAGACCGCGATCGAAATCGACATCGCCGTGAACTGGGTGTAGCCCATTACCTGGTTGACGGCGCCATAGGCCGCAGTGGCCTCCGATCCAAAGCGGTTGACGAGGCCGAGCAGCACCAGCTCTGCGATCGCCATCACCACCATGCCGATAGCGCTCGGCAATCCGATGCCGAGAATTTTTCCGAGCATGGCGCCGTTGAACCGCAGGTGACCCAGAAGCGCCGCATTCGGCGCGAGCGCGTGCTTCTTCCGTAGCAGATAGAACGCCAGGACGATCAGCGTGAGCGCGTTCGAGATCGCAGCCGCCCACGCCGGGCTGGTGATGCCGGCCGCCGGCAGTCCGAACGACCCACGGATCAACATCGGCGTTAGGATCAGCCCGATCGCAGTTGACAGCGCCAGCGCCAGCAGCGGCGTCAGCGCATCGCCGACGCCGCGGATCATAGCCGTCATCAGCAGGAAGACGAAGCCGAGCGGCATCGTCAGCAGCATGATGCGCGCATAGGCGCTGGCCTGGTCGAGAATGTCCGCGGGCGTGGCGAGCGCCATCATCAGCTGACGGCTGAAGAGCCCGCCGGTCAGCGCCACTGAGATTGAAAGCAGAAGGCCGACCGCGAGCGTCGTGCCTACGACGCTCCTGATCCGGCCGTGCTCGCCCGCGCCAAAGGCCTGACCGATCAGCACGGTCGCGCCGGTGCTCAGACCCATGACGAAGGCGAACAGGAAGAACATCACCGGGAAGAACACTGAGGCCGCCGCAAGCGCGTCAATGCCGATCATCTGGCCGAGATAGACGTTGCTGACGGTGCCGAACAGCGATTGCAGCGCGTTGCTCAGCATCAGGGGTGCGAGGAAGCGGAGGAATGTTGTCCAGAGCGGCTTGGGGACAGACATGGATTGGCCTTTCATCAGGGCGTGCGAAGCCGTTGCCGCGCAATGCGCGGCCCGGCCGTCGATGGGAACGTGAGAGAGCGCGCGCCTTAAGCGCGGTCGCTGTAGGCGAGCTTGACGATGTGGTCGCGGATATCGGTCGGCCAGTCCGCGATCAGCCCGGTGAAGCGTCGCCGATCATCGGCAAACAATGCGCGCGAGGCTTCCTCGAACTGCGGCAGGTTGCCCGCGATGGTCGACATGAAGTGATAGGCCGCATCGCGCGCCTGCCGCTCGCGGTCCTTGTCGCCGCTAGCGCGCCTGGCCTCGTCGACGAGCTTGCGCAGCGCGACCGAGGCGCCGCCCGGCTGCGTGCCGAGCCACTCCCAGTGTCGCGGCAGCAGCGTCACCTCGCGCGCGACCACACCGAGCTTCGGCCGGCCGCGCCCGCGCGGCTCGCTCGGTGGCGTGCTCTCCTCGACCGGGGGCGGCACGAGCTTGGCCAACCGCGCCAGCACCTCGCGATCCCCGCCGCGCAGATCGAAGTCGATCGATCGGCCCGTGCCGTCCTCGAAGATGATGATTGGCTCGTCCGGCCGGTGCGCCACCCGCTTGACGACCAGCGCGACCTCGCCGGCCGGCCCAGACACCAGGCGGCGCTGCCCCTGGAAGGCGGTGAAAATCTTCTGCATTGGAATCATTGCCATTTTGACGACGTTGGGTCATTTAATACCCGGGTAAATTGCCGGCGTCAATATACCCGGGTGAAAACATCCGTCCTGATGGCTCGACATTGTGATCCCGGGCTGGCACGAACGGCGCCGCGACTGAGCACGCCTAGCCACTACGCCTTGCCACCACGCCTTGACTTGGGGACCTCGCCGATGCTGACCGTTCACCACCTCAACAATTCCCGCTCGCAGCGCGTGCTGTGGTTGCTCGAAGAGTTGGGCGTGCCCTACGAGATCGTGCGCTATCAGCGCCAGCCGGACATGCGCGCGCCGAAGGAGCTGCGCGCCATTCATCCGCTCGGCAAGTCGCCCGTCATCACCGACAACGGCAACACCATCGCCGAGTCGGGCGCGATCATCGAATATCTCATCGCGACCTACGGCAACGGCCGGCTGATTCCGCCGCCGAACACGCCGGAGCGGCTGCGCTTCACCTATTGGCTGCATTATGCCGAAGGGTCCGCGATGCAGCCGCTGTTGCTGAAGCTGCTGTTCACGCTGATGCCGAAGCGCGCGCCCGCGCTGCTTCGTCCGCTGGTGCGCAAGGTCTCGAACCAGGCGCTCACCACGCTGGTCAATCCGCAGCTCAAGCAGCACATGGATTACTGGGAAGGCGAGCTCGGCAAGAGCGAGTGGTTTGCCGGCAACGAGTTCACCGCAGCCGACATCCAGATGAGCTTTCCGCTGGAAGCGGCGCAAGCGCGCGGCGGGCTCGAGCAGGGCCATCCCAAGGCGATGGCGTTTCTCGAGCGCATCCACGCGCGCCCGGCATATGCGCGCGCGCTGGAGAAGGGCGGGCCGTACCAGGTGGGGCGGTAGTTAGCCTCCGTCATTCCGGGGCGCCCGAAGGGCGAACTATGGTGCGCAATTGCGCACCTGAGAATCTCGAGATCGTGGCGCGAGATCCCGGGTTCACGCTTCGCGTGCCAAGGGATGACATTCAAATCAATCCGCGTGCAGCACGCGTCCGCGCGTCTCCGGCAGTGCAAACGCGGCGATGAAGAACACCGCATAAGCCACCACCGCGAACATCGCGATCGCATTCGCAAGCGACGTCGTCGCCGAAAGCGCGCCGACGAGGAACGGAAACAGCGCGCCGATCCCGCGGCCGAAATTGTAGCAAAAGCCCTGGCCGGAGCCGCGCAGCCGCGTCGGATAGAGCTCGGTCAGGAACGCGCCGATTACTGCCCCGCAGCTTCTGCGCCGCGCGTGCGCGGATCGGGCGCGCCGAGCGGCCCGTTGGGTGTCACGACAATCGAATTGGCCGACGTCTGCCCCATCGGCTCGACGATGACGTGGCCCATCGCCTTCAGCTCGCCCAGAACACCGCTGGGAAAGCCGCTCTCGACACGGACTTCATCCGGCAACCATTGGTGATGCAGCCGTGGCGCTGCGACGGCGGCCGCAACATCCATCTTGTAGTCGAGCACGTTGACGATGACCTGCAGCACGCTTGAAATGATGCGGCTGCCGCCGGGCGAGCCCGTCACCAGCACCGGCTTGCCGTCCTTCAGCACGATGGTCGGCGACATCGAGGACAGCGGCCGCTTGCCGGGGCCCGGCAGATTGGCCTCGAAGCCGACGAGACCGTAGGCATTGGAGGCGCCGATGGCGGCGGTGAAATCGTCGAGCTCGTTGTTGAGCAGCACGCCGGTGCCGTCGGCAACGAGGCCGACGCCGTAACTGAAGTTCAGCGTATAGGTGTTGCTGACGGCGTTGCCGCTGGAATCGACGACGGAGAAATGCGTGGTGTTGCTGCCCTCGCGCGGCGAGGGAGCCGCGGAAACGAGCTCCTTCGAAGGCGTGGCGCGTTCGGCGGAGATGCCGGCGCGCAGCTTGGCGGCGTAGTCCTTCGCGACGAGCGTCTCGATCGGCGCGTTGACGAAGGCGGGATCGCCGAGATAGCGCGCGCGATCTGCGTAGGCGCGCTTCATCGCCTCGATCAGAAGATGCAGCGATGCCGGCGATCCCTGCTTCAGATCGGCGAGCTGAAAGCCCTCGAGGATGTTGAGCGTCTCCACCAGCACGACACCGCCCGACGAAGGCAGCGGCATCGACACGATGTCATAGCCGCGATAAGTGCCGCGCACCGGCGCGCGGATCACGGCCTGATAGGCCTTCAAATCGGCGGGCGTCATGATGCCGCCGGCGTCGGTCACGGCCTTGGCGAGCTTTTCCGCGACCGGCCCCTCATAGAAGCCGCGTGGCCCCTGTGCGGCGACGGCCGAGAGCGTTTCAGCGAGATCGCCCTGCACTAACCTGTCGCCTTCGCCCAGCGGCGTGCCATCGGGCCGCGAGAAGATTTTCGCCGAGGAGCGCCAGCGTGCCAGCCGCCGGTGCCAGGTAGGCAGCGTGTCGGCCATATCGTCGCCGACGGCGAAGCCGTCGCGGGCGAGCGCGATCGCGGGCGCAAGCAATTGCGCCAGCGTGAATTGCCCCGAGCCGTATTTCTCCAACGCCAAAGCGAGGCCCGCAACCGTGCCGGGCACGCCGACGCCGAGCGCGGAATCCCGTGACTTCGCAATATCAGGCTTGCCGTCGGCGCCGAGGAAGATTTGCGGCGTGGTCGCCGCCGGCGCCGTCTCGCGGTAATCGATCGTGATGTCTTCGTTGCGGTCCGCGGAATGGATCACCATGAAGCCGCCGCCACCGATATTGCCGGCACGCGGATAGGTCACGGCCATAGCAAAGCCGGTCGCGACCGCGGCATCGACCGCATTGCCGCCGCTCCGCAGGATATCGGCACCGATCTGCGCGGATATCTTCTCCTGCGCGACGACCATGCCGTGCTCGGCGGCGACGGCGCGCACCGTGTCAGGCGCGGCTGGGACATAGGCCCGTCGCGCATCCTGGGCGGCTGCCGGTGACAGACCAAACGCCAGGGCGGCTATGAAGGCGAAAAATGTCCGCCTTGTCGAATATGACGACATCATCAAGCTTCCGCCGTGGCTTCGAACCAGTTCACATGCCTCGCTGCAATGCTATACGGTTTGCCCCAAGAGAGGCAAAACTGTTCGTGATGAGGACTGCGTGATGACGACGATCTTCCCAGATGTGCGCATGGCCGGCGTGGCGCGGACCTATCCGCCGCGCGCCGCCGTCGTCAGCTGGATTTTCTTCGACTGGGCCGCGCAGCCTTATTTCACGCTGATCACGACCTTCGTGTTCGCGCCCTATTTCGCCACCAGCATTGCGCCGAACGCCGCCACCGGCCAATCGCTGTGGGGATTTGCGATGGCGGCCGCGGGCCTTGCGATCGCGTTGATGTCGCCGGTGCTGGGCGCCATCGCAGACGCCTCGGGCCGCCGGAAGCCGTGGATCGCGGGGTTCGGTGCGCTGCTGGTGGCGGCATCCTGCACGCTATGGATCGGCAAGCCCGGCGATCCCTCCATCATTCCGCCCCTGCTCACCGCGGTCGCGCTTGCCAGCGTCGGCGCGGAATTCGCCACCCTCTTCAACAATGCGATGATGCCGACGCTGGTGCCGCCGGAGCGGATTGGACGGCTCTCCGGCACCGGCTGGGCCACCGGCTATGTCGGCGGGATCGTCAGCCTGATCATCGTGCTCGGCTTCCTCGCGGCCAACCCGCAGACCGGCCGCACATTGCTGGGCTTCACGCCGCTGTTCGGGCTCGATCCGGTCAGCCATCAGGGCGATCGCATCGTGGGCCCGCTGACCGGGCTGTGGTTCATCGTCTTCGTGACACCGCTGTTCCTGTTCACGCCGGATTATCCGGCGAAGCGCCCGGTGCGCGAGGCCTTGCGCGAGGGGCTGTCGGAGCTGAGGCAATCGATCAGAGGCTTGCCGCAACAGAGATCGCTGGCGGCATTTCTGCTCGCCAATATGATCTATACGGATGGTCTGGTGTCGCTGTTCGCCTTTGGCGGCATCTATGCCGCGGGCACCTTCGGCTGGCACACAATCCAGATCGGCACCTTCGGCATCATGCTCGCGATTGCCGGCGCATTTGGCGCATGGTTCGGCGGCAAGCTGGATGATCGTCTCGGGCCGAAGCGCGTCATCGCCGGCAGCTTGCTCGTGCTGCTGTTGTCCGTGGCGGCAATTCTCCTGGTCGACAAGGACAGTGTTTTGTTCATAAAGGTCGCGCCGCCGCAAGCAGACGCTCCCTTGTTCTCGAGCGCGGCCGAGCGCGCCTATCTCGTGCTGGGCTGCCTCATTGGCGCGGCCGGTGGTCCACTCCAGGCGGCCTCACGCACGCTGCTGATCCACCTCGCACCGAAGGACCGCATCGCGCAGTATTTCGGCCTGTTTGCGCTGACGGGGAAGGTGACGTCCTTCATCGGACCGTTGCTGATCGGCATGATCACCGCGGTGACCGCAAGCCAGAAGGCCGGCATGGCCGTGCTGGTGGTGTTCTTCGTCGCGGGGCTGGGGTTGTTGAGGCGGGTGAAAGACTAGCTACCTCTCGCCGTCGTCCCTGCGAACACAGGGACCCATACCGCGCGATCTCTCGTTGGCGCGACGCGGCCAATACCGCGAACCAGACTTCTTCCTGTGGTGATCGCGACGAGCGCAAGCGCTCGCGCGGAGGTCCCGGATCGGCGCTCTGCTCTCGACAACGCTACGCGTTGCCCGGAGCTGCGCTTGTCCGGGACGACAACCGCGACTTAGTGCCGGAAATGCCGGGTGCCCGTGAACACCATGGCGATGCCGTGCTCATCGGCGGCCTTGATCACCTCGTCGTCGCGCATGGAGCCGCCGGGCTGCACCACGGCGGTGGCGCCGGCCTCAATGCAGGCGAGCATGCCATCGGCGAACGGGAAGAATGCATCCGACGCCACCACCGAGCCCTTGGTGAGCGGCTCGGCGAGTTTCAGCTCACTCGCCGCATCCTGCGCCTTGCGCGCGGCGATCCGGGCTGAATCGACGCGGCTCATCTGGCCGGCGCCGATGCCGACGGTGGCGAGATCCTTGGCGTAGATGATGGTGTTGGACTTGACGTGTTTTGCCACTCGGAACGCAAACTTGAGGTCACGCATCTCCGCGTCCGTGGGCGCGCGCTTGGTCACGACCTTGAACGTCATGTCGTCGACCACGGCGTTGTCGCGGCTCTGCACCAGCAGGCCGCCGGCGACCGTCTTGGCGGTGAGGCCGGGCGCGCGCGGATCGGGCAGGCTGCCGGCGAGCAGCAGCCGCAGGTTCTTCTTGCCGCCGATGATGGCGATCGCCTCCTCGGTGGCGTCGGGCGCGATGATCACCTCGGTGAAGATTTTTGTGATCTCGCGGGCCGTATCCGCGTCCAGCGGACGATTCATCGCGATGATGCCGCCGAAGGCCGAGGTGGAATCGCATGCCAGCGCCTTGCGATAGGCGTCGACGAGGTTTGATCCCTCCGCGACGCCGCAGGGGTTGGCGTGCTTGACGATGACGCAGGCCGCGGTGCGCTTGGCGTCGAACTCGCCGATGCACTCATAGGCCGCATCGGTGTCGTTGATGTTGTTGTAGGAGAGCTCCTTGCCCTGGAGCTGCCGGGCGGTGGAGACGCCCGGGCGCTTGTCGGGCGTCGCGTAGAACGCCGCAGTCTGGTGCGGGTTCTCGCCGTAGCGCAGCGACTGGATCAACTTGCCGCCGAAGGCGCGGAAGTCGGGCGCGTCGATCTCGAGCTGGCGATTGAACCAGTTCGAGATCGCGGCGTCGTAAGCGCCGGTGCGCGCATAGGCCTTCGCAGCAAGCCGCCGGCGCAGTTTCAGCGTGGTCGCGCCCTTGTTGGCGGCGAGCTCGTCGAGCACCGCCTTGTAGTCATCTGCCTCGACCACGACGGCGACGTCGTCATGGTTCTTCGCGGCGGCGCGGATCATCGCGGGGCCGCCGATGTCGATGTTCTCGATGCAATCCTCGAAGCCGGCGCCTTTGTCGACGGTCGCCTCGAACGGATAGAGATTGACGACGAGAAGATCGATCGGCGCGATGCCGTGCGCCTTCATCGCGTCCGCGTGTTCCTTGTTGTCGCGGATTGCGAGCAGGCCGCCATGCACCTTCGGATGCAGCGTCTTGACGCGGCCATCCATCATCTCGGGGAAGCCGGTGAGCTCGGATACGTCCTTCACCTTGAGGCCGGCCGCGGCGATTGCTTTCGCAGTGCCACCGGTCGAGACTAGCTCGACATCATGCTCGGCGAGCGCCTTTGCGAATTCGATCAGGCCGGTTTTGTCGGAGACGGAAAGAAGCGCGCGGGTGACGCGGCGGGGATGGTCAGTCATGAGCAAGATCCTCTGTCTTAAGGAGTGTCTATGCCCAGGCGCGCGGCAGATATGTGTCGCGCTTCCCGATGGTGCTCCATCCAAGGTCGCCAGTCGCGCGAGCGAGGGCTCGATAGCAGTTTTCGGCGTGCTTCACAACGATCAGATGGGGCCGATTCCGCGCGTTTACAGCGGAAGTTCCGGTTCGCGCCGGGCGTTGCGGCGGGCATTGGTGACGGTCGGCGATGCCGTGGAGCGGATAAAGCTCCAGCGGATCGAGGGCGCTTGGCGCGCGTCCTGCCGGATCACGATCTGGGCGGTGCGGCGCGGCCCGTCATTGCCGGCCAGGAACACGCTGTCCTCGAGATCGACCTTGTCGTCGAGCGCCTCAAAGGTCCAGACGTCGCGGTTCGGCAGCACCAGCATGACGCCGCGCGCATCCGACAGCCGGCTGGCCTTCACTGCCGGATGCAGATGGAAGCGCAGCGCAAAGTCAGCGTCGGCGCCCCTGAAGCGTCCGCCCTGCGGCGGCGACAGCGTGTCCTCGCCGTCGATGCGCGCGCCGTCATTGGCGATCATCAGCACGCGGCGGTGGATCGCGCCGAATTTGGAAAGATAGCCGTCATGCGAGGTCGTGAGCAGCGTGCCGTTCTGCACGATCTCGCGATAGCTCTCGACCTCGACGGGCCCGCTGGTAACAGGCGAGCCGTGCAAGAGGCGCTTCATCGCCGACATCTCGACGAACTGGCACGACGAAGTATCGTGATAGGTCAGCGTCGAATGCGCCGCGGTGCCGCGGGCGAACGGCCGCCAATTGTCGCGGCCGGTGGTCGGCATGCCGCAATTGGTGACGATGCGGCTGATGCCGGAAGACAGTTCGAACGACAGGCAGCCGGCATGGGCGTCGTGGCTGACGCCGGCCGGCGGCGGCGGGCCGGTGTCGATGATCACAGTGGTCTGGCCGGCATCGAGGCGCTGAAAGCCGGTATGCGGCATGTTCGCCATCGGCGCGCCGTGAGTGTCGTCATAGGCAAGCAGTGTGGCGAGCAGGTCGGACGATGTCGCGCTCATGCCGTTGAACAGCGCGAAGTTACCGTCGCCGTGGCGGAAGAAGCGCAGCATCGGCATCATGCGGTCGATCGCGTTGAGCAGCGCCGGCGGTGGTGCGATGTTGCGCGCAGCAAACGTCTGCCGCAGCGGCAGCAGGTCGATCAGGAGGTCGATCAGCGCGCCCGGATTGCGGGAGATGTGTCCGCCGTCGGGCAGGATCTGCCGCTGCAATTCGTCCGACAGCTTTTTCGATGCGCTGCGGATTTGGCCGGCCTGGTTGGCGAGGCACAAGGCCGCATAACACAGCGCGATCAGCACCTGGAGCTTCGGCACCCCGTCGGGAATGTTGACCATGGTGTAGCGCAGGAAGCGGATCTCGCGCGCGAGGGCGCGAAGGTAACGGCGGTAGAACTTGTTGTCGGTCTCGTTGAGCACCAGCGGCGCCTGCGACAGCAGCGAGATCACGCGCCGGGCCAGCACGTCGGCGCGGCGCGCGACTGGGCGGCGCTTGTTGGCGGGGTTGGCGATCCAGTCCTCGATCAGCGCGCGCGCATTCGCCCGTGTCAGCGCAGTGTCGGCGGCGCGCAAATGGCGCAGCCAGCCGAAGCCGAGCAGCGCGACTTCCCAATCCTCCGACGGCGGCTCGAGATCGAAGATCGAACGGCCGTGGCAATTGACGATCTTGCCGGCGAAGACGAAGCGGCCGGCATAGATTTCAGCGGCGCGAGTCGCATCCGCGGTGCGCAGATCGTGCGGCGCGATGATCAGCCGATCGGTGCGGCCGGGCCAGACCCGCGACAGCGCAACGGAACCGCCGCTCGCGCGCGCGAGCATGTTCCGCGCGAAGCGGTTCATGACCAGCGTCGAGATACGTCTGCGTTGAGCGACCGACACGCTTTGCCTTGAAGGGGGAGAGGATTCCGACGAATCCCTATTAATCCCAAAATCGGACGTCTGACACCACCTTGAACGTGTGAGAATCAGCGTCGCGGTCGCAAATCCGGTGCAAAATCAGGATTTAACGAGCCGGGTCGCGAAAAATCCGTCGAGCCCGCCGAGCTTGGGATCGGCGTTCGGCAGATGGCTGGGCAGGGTGCGCAGATCGCCGTCCCCTGTGATGATTTCGTCCAGGCCCGCGACCTCCGACGCCTCGATCGGGACGCGGCGAAGCGCAGGCTCGCTCGCCAGCAGCGTCGCCACCGCCTGCTCGCCCTCTTCGGGTTCCAGCGAGCAGGTGCAGTAGACCAGCGTGCCGCCCGGCTTGAGCAACGACACCGATTTTCGCAGCAGTCGCTGCTGCAGCACCGTCATGGCGGTGACATCGGATTCCTGCCGCAGCCACGCCACATCGGGATGACGGCGGATCGTGCCGGTCGAAGTGCAGGGCGCATCGATCAAAATGCCGTCGAAGCCTTCGGCAGGGCCGGCCCATTCCACGGCGTCAGCGACGACGGTCTCGGCCTGGAGCGACAGCCGCGCCAGGTTTTCACGCAGTCGCGTCACCCGGGCCGGCGAGCGGTCGATCGCCGTCACCTGCGCGCCGGCATGCGCCAGCTGCGCGGTCTTGCCGCCGGGGGCGGCGCAGAGATCGGCAATGGACTTGCCCTTGACGTCGCCGAACAGCCGGGCCGGCAGCGTGGCGGCGGCGTCCTGTACCCACCATTGTCCCTCGGCGAAGCCGGGCAGCATGGTCACCGAGCCGTGCAGCAGCATCCGCACCGTTCCGGTCGGAAGCGTCTCGCCGTGCAGGCGGCTCGCCCATTGCGCGGCATCGGACTTCACCGTGAGATCGAGCGAAGGCTCGTGGCCGAGTGCCAGTGCCATCTCCCTTGCGGTTGCTTCGCCATAATGCGCGCTCCAGCGCGCGAGCAGCCATGGCGGCAGATCCAGCGATTGCGCGGCGACCTCCTCGACCAGCGCCGTGCCCTCGCGCGCGCAGCGGCGCAGCACGGCATTGACGAGGCCGGCATAGCGCGCGGCGCGCCGGTCGGATTGCACCAGGCGAACGGAGAGGTCGACGGCCGCGTGATCCGGCACGTCCATCCAGAGGATCTGCGCCGCACCGATCAGGAGCGCGCTTTGCGCGCGCGGCGCATCGGAGGGAATGCCCTTGTCGAGCAGGCGGGACAGCACATGGCCGAGCGTGCCGAGCCGGCGCAGCACCGTGGCGACCAGGCGCCGCATCAGCGCGCGGTCGCGGTCGGCCAGCGTCTTCAGTCCGGGATGGGCGCCGCTGCCGTCGAGTTGGTCGTCGAGCGTACGGTGCTTGTGCAGCACGCCGTCGACGATGTCGGCGGCAATCCGTCGTGCCGCGAGACCGGGCACTTCGGACGGAGGGGCGAAACGTTGAGATGGCATGCGGAAGCAAGGTTCTGAGCGAGCGGCAGTTCCGCCGCAATGGGCGCATGCCTTGAGAACCCAATCTCTGGCACGCGAATATGCCAAATGTAAGAATCGCTTCCGGCTTTTTCAGCCCTTCCGGGCCGATTTCAGGAATGCGTTATTGGACATCGCGTTGCGGCTCGTCCTGCGCTAGAAAGCCTGGCGATGAGTGACCAGCCTCCCGTTTCCGACCGCAAGCAGCTCACGCCGGCAGCCCAGCGCGCGCTGGCCGAAGCCGAGGCGCGCCGGCAGGCCGCAGCGAAGGCGCATGCGGAAGCCGCGCCCAAGGAGTTGCAGGGACCAAAGGGGCCTGAGCCCACCCGTTACGGCGACTGGGAGCGCAAGGGCATTGCTTCCGACTTCTGAGTCGCTCTTGCAGGCTCGGCCGACTCAGCCATAGCGTCGCGCGATGTCGCGCTTCGACCCCAGCCATCCATATCGGACGTCATACAGCGGCTCGCCGTTCGGTCGGCGCTTCTCCGGATTATTGCCGTGGATGTTCGTGGTGGGCATCGCGCTGGCCGTCGTGCTCACCTTTCGCCATGGAATGGGCTGGCTTGTTCCGGATGCCGATGGCGACCGCGCGCGGAACGCCGAGATCGTTCTCGAGCAGGCGGGCCATCCCGATGTTCGCGAGCCGGTCGATGTCATTCGCACCATCGACGGCGACACCTTTCTCGCGCGCGTTCGTCAGCGCGGCGGCCGCGATCTCGTCGTGCGGGTTCGGTTGCGCGGCATCGACGCGCCCGAGATGAAAGCGTCTTGCCGGGACGAGCAGGACAAGGCCGAAGCCGCGGCCCGCGCATTGCGCGATCTGCTCGGCCAGGGCGACGTGACGATCGCCAATCTGGGCCCCGACAAATACGGCCGCGTTCTCGCCGACGTCGCGACCCGGCGGACTGCGAACGTTTCGGCGGCATTGCTCGCCGGCGGTTTTGCGCGAAGCTACAATGGCGGCCATCGCGACGGCTGGTGCGCGCGCAGCTGGCGCTTCTGGTAACAAAAGCCGCGTCCCCGGACGCGGCCTTTTTCTTGTCTTGCCTTGATCCCGGCGATCAGCGCGTCACGACCACCGTCGTGCCGACCGAGACGCGGCCGTAGAGATCGGTGATGTCGTCGTTGAGCATGCGGATGCAGCCATAGGAGACGAAGCCGCCGATCGAGCCCGGCACGTTGGTGCCATGGATGGCGTATTCGCCGCCGGCCAGCGTCATCGCCGCGACGCCCATCGGGTTGCGCGGCGAGCCGCCGGGAATGACGTCAGGGATGCTCGGCTTGTCGCGCTTCACCTCGGCGGGCGGAGACCACGCCGGATTGCGGTACTTGCCGTCGATGCGGGTGGTGCCGGCCCACTGCTTCCCCGACTTGCCGACGCCGACCGGGTATCGCACGGCGTGGCCGTTATCGAGGATGAGATAGAGCCGCCGCTCGCTGGTTTTGACCACGATCGTGCCCGGCGAATAGTCGGCCAGATGCGCCCCAACCATTTCCGGCCGCGCCTGCGCCGCGGTCGACATCAAGACCCCTGCCCCGATGGTGGCGGCGAGCGCCACAGCAATCCTTATCGACATCGATTTTCCCCTAGCCCGAACGGATCGTCCAAAATTACGCAGAACCGGCAATCGCCAGCTTGCCACGTCCTTTCAGGGGACATTCTTAACCGCGCCCGTTAACCGGTTGGTTTCCACGCACGGCCGCCAAGGGCCAGCCAGCAGGGGGAACAAAGGAAATGTTCGAAATAAAGTAAATGACCTGAAAACAACACTCGGCGGGAAAGATGCGGCCGCGCCGGCGCGCGCCCTGACAAGTCGTGAGGGTGTGAACGGCTGTTATTTCGGGGCCTCGGTGCGAAAGGCAGTCTCGTGTCCCGGACAAGGCGCAGCGCGGAGCGGTGCGGCGCAGAGCGGACCCAGTTCTTCTCTTCGTGCGCGGCTCGATGGGCCCCGGCTCAGCAGCGCACCGCGAAGTGCGCGCTACGCTGCGTCCGGGGCACGAGAGCTCGTTTACGCCGGCTTCCGGTTCTGCCGGTTCTTGACGAGATCGTCGACCACGGCGGGATCGGCCAGGGTCGAGGTATCGCCCAGGCTGCCCGGTTCGTCCTCGGCGATCTTGCGCAGGATGCGGCGCATGATCTTGCCCGAGCGGGTCTTGGGCAGGCCCGGCGCGAACTGGATCTGGTCCGGGGATGCGATCGGACCGATCTCCTTGCGCACCCAGGTGACGAGCTCCTTGCGCAGATCCTCGGTCGGCTGCACGCCGGCCATCAAGGTGACATAGGCGTAGATGCCCTGGCCCTTGATGTCGTGCGGGAAGCCGACGACCGCGGCCTCCGACACCTTCTCATGTGCGACCAGCGCGCTCTCGACTTCCGCGGTGCCCATGCGGTGGCCGGACACGTTGATGACGTCGTCCACGCGGCCGGTGATCCAGTAATAGCCGTCGGCATCACGCCGGCAGCCGTCGCCGGTAAAGTACTTGCCCTTGTAGGTCGAGAAATAAGTCTGCTCGAAGCGGGCGTGATCGCCGTAGACCGTGCGCATCTGGCCGGGCCAGGACCTCGTCAGGCAGAGATTGCCCGAGGTCTCGCCGTCCAGCACCTTGCCGTCGGCGTCGACGATCTCAGGCACCACGCCGAAGAACGGCTGCGTCGCCGAGCCCGGCTTGAGCTTGGTCGCGCCCGGCAGCGGGGTAATCAGGATGCCGCCGGTCTCGGTCTGCCACCAGGTGTCGACGATCGGGCAGCGGTCGTCGCCGACGACGCGGTGATACCACTCCCACGCTTCCGGATTGATGGGCTCGCCGACCGAGCCGAGCAGGCGAAGCGAGGCGCGCGATGTCTTCTTCACCGGCTCGTCGCCCGACTGCATCAGCGCGCGGATCGCGGTCGGTGCGGTGTAGAAGATGTTGACCTTGTGCTTGTCGATGACGTTCCAGAATCTGGAATTATCCGGGTAATTCGGCACGCCTTCGAACATCAGCGTCGTCGCGCCATTGGCGAGCGGCCCATAGAGAATGTAGCTATGGCCGGTGACCCAGCCGACGTCGGCGGTGCACCAGTAGATGTCGCCGTCGTGATAATCGAAGACGTATTGATGCGTCATCGAGGCGAACACGAGATAGCCGGCAGAGGTGTGCAGCACGCCCTTGGGCTGGCCGGTCGAGCCTGAGGTGTAGAGGATGAACAGCGGATCCTCGGCGTGCATGTGCTCGACCGGGCATTCCGTCGTCACCATCTTTGCAGCGTCGTGGTACCAGAGATCGCGCGAGGGGTTCATCTCGATCTGGCCGCCGGTGCGCTTGACCACGACGACCCAGTCGACGCCGTCGGCCTTGGCGAGCGCCGCGTCGACGTTGGCTTTCAACGGCACCTTCTTGCCGCCGCGCAGGCCCTCGTCCGCGGTGATGATCACCTTGGACTGGCAGTCATTGATGCGCTGGGCGAGGCTGTCCGGCGAGAAGCCCGCGAACACCACGGAGTGGATCGCGCCGATGCGCGCGCAGGCGAGCATCGCATAGGCTGCTTCGGGGATCATCGGCAGGTAGATGGTGACGCGGTCGCCCTTCTTGACGTTGCGGGTGCGCAGGATGTTGGCCATCCGGCAGACTTCGTCGTGCAACTCCTTGTAGGTGATGTGCTTGGACTGCGAGGGATCGTCGCCTTCCCAGATGATCGCGGTCTGGTTGCCGCGCTTGGCGAGATGGCGGTCGATGCAGTTGTAGGCGACGTTGAGGATGCCGTCCTCGAACCATTTGATCGAGATGTTGCCGGGGGCGAAGGAGACATTCTCGATTTTCGTCGGCGCGTGCATCCAGTCGATGCGCTTGGCCTGCTCCGCCCAGAAACCGTTCGGGTCCGAGATCGAGCGCGCGTACATCTCCTTGTACTTGGCCTGGTCGACCCAGGCGCGCTTCGCCCACTCCGCCGGGACGTCGTAGATCTTCTCGGACATGCTTCCCTCCACATACGGCAGGCCGAACGCTGGCGACCGGCGAGCCGACTTGATCATTGACTGATTATGCGTCGGGCTAACCGGGCCCGACAAGGAGCACAAGCTGGACCTTCGGCGGGCGGCCCGCCATGCGGAGGATCAAGGCCACCTGCTGCGACTGTCGCAGATCTGAAACAAGCCGGCGGGCGGCTTTCGGGGGCCTTTACCGAGATCCGCGGAACGGGCCCGCGCAGGGCCCTCATGCATCAGCAGAGGTATTTAGGAACCACCTCTCACTGATTCGGGACTCGCAATACGGTTCGGAACACCCTAAATGGCCAACCCGGGTCCAAAGAGACCCTTCGGAACAAAAATCAGAACAGCGGCATTGACCGGTAACAGACAGGGCTAAGGCATAAGGCTATGATGGATCAGCAGAATCTCGGGACGATACGGCCCGCTTCAGCCGATCCTGCGGCCATTGCGCTGGCCAAAGCCCTCGGACAATGGCCGAAACTTGGCCCTTTCAGGCGTCCGAGCCCGAAAAAGGCGTTCGACACGGCGCCCGCGGCGACGGTCGAGGCGCTCGCCAAGGAGCTCGGCCTGCGGCTCGGCGACCAGAACGAGCTGACCATCCGCCGCATCAGGCGCGGCAAGGGCTATTCCTTCGTCCGCCCCAACGGCGCGCATATCCGCGATGCCCGCACCATCCGCCGGCTGCACGCCATGGCGGTGCCGCCGGCCTATCGCGAGGTGCGCTATTCGTCCGATCCGAGCTCGCATCTCCAGGCCGTGGGACGCGATGCCGCGGGCCGGCTGCAATATCGCTATCACGCCGATTGGGAGAAGGTCCGCGAGCACCGCAAGGCGCATCGCCTGGAAAAGCTCGTCGGCGCGCTGCCAAAGATCCGGCGCAAGGTCTCGGCGTTCCTGTCGGGCGACGAGCCGACGCGTGAATTCGCGCTGTCGGCCGTGATCGAGCTGATCGCCCGCACTGCGATCCGCCCCGGCAATGAATCCTATGCCCGTCTCAACGGCACCCGCGGTGCGACCACGCTGCTGAAGTCCAACGTCACGCTGGAGGACGATTGCTTCGTGCTGACCTTCAAGGCGAAGGGCGGCAAGGCGGTGCGCAAGGAGTGCGATGCGGCCAAGCTGGTGCGCGCCATCGGCATTTTGCAGGGCGTCCCCGGCAAGCGCATGTTCCAGTATCGCGATGCCTATGGCATCGTGCGCGCGGTCAACACCACGCAGGTGAACGCGTTCTTGCGCGAGATCGCCGGCATCAAGATCTCGCTCAAGGATTTCCGTACGCTGATGGCGTCCGCGGTCGTGGTGGAATCGCTGTCGCGGATCACACCGGCGACCAGCCAGCGCGGCCGCAAGAAGCAGGTGCTGGACGCAATCCGCGCCGCTGCCGACAAGCTCTCCAACACGCCGGCGATCTGCCGCAAGAGCTACGTCCACGACACCATTGTCACCGCGTTCGAGGATGGCATCCTCGAGCGCTTCGCCGCGACCATGAAGGGCCAGCGCTCGCAGGCGCGGCGCGAGCAGCTTCTGGCGCAGGTGGTCGCGACCGCCGCGGTGTAACGACACTGCCGTAGGGTGGGCAAAGCGAAGCGTGCCCACCATTAGCTCATGGTGAAAGGTCGTGGGCACTGCGCGAAGAGCGCGCCTTTGCCCACCCTACGAGAGCTACTTCTTATCTTACACACCCATGTCCGGACCGGGATCGCCGCCTGCGGCTGCGGTCGTGAGCCGTTCCATATAATGCGCCCACCCCGTCGCGTGCGCGGCGGCCTGCGCTTCGCTCGGCAGGCCGCTATGGGTCATGCGCAGCAGCGTGCCGCCGTCGCGCTCGATCAGGTCGATCTCGATCAGGCTCGAGCCGGGCGGTACTTCCTGGCCGCCTTCCCATCCGAACGTGTAGGCCAGACGATGCACCGGCACGACCTCGCGGAAGGCGCCGCGGGCGACGCCGCTGCGGGGGCCGATGCCCTTGAGCAGATAAAGCCCGCCGGGATGCGGCTCGGTGGTCGCATCGGAGCCCATCCAGCTCAGGATTTTCTCGGGGTCGGTCAGATAGGCGAAAACGGTGGCGCGCGGTGCGGCGATCTGGGTCTCGCGTCGCACTATGAACGGTTCGGTCATCGGCGATCATCCCTTCGCTGCCATTGGCACATGGCGGCGCCATAGCGGCGCGTCAAGGATTGCCCGTGACAAAGACGGCCCACCTTGGCCATGATCGAGCCATGCAGCTCTCCTCGACCCTCGCCTGGCTTGTCGATGCCGCCTCGGATAGCGCCGGAGCGGACCGCCTGCTTGCGGAACTCGGCGCGCATCTCGTCGCCGACGGCGTGCCGCTTGCGGCAGGCGCCCTAACGCTGGAGGTGCCGCATCCGCTGATCGCGAAGCGGACCTGGTTGTGGCGTGCCGATGGCGGCCAGGTGATCGAAGCACTTGGTTTTGCGCCGGGCGGGTTGGCGCCCGATCCGCCCAACGATGCCGGCCGCCGCTGGCTGCGCGACATCGCGCGCGGCGAGGTGCACGAAGACATCGTCGGACGGCCCGATGGGCCGCAGCTTTGTTGGATCGGACCGCGTCCCTTCACTGCCGACGACATCGGGCAATTGCGCCAGGCTGCGCGTTTTGTCGCGACGCCCCTCGCCGTGCTCGCCGCGCGCGCCACGTTGCGCGCGACGTTAGATGCCTATCTCGGCAAGCGCAGCGCGGAGCGGGTGCTGGCGGCGCCCTTGCGGCGCGATCTCGGCGAGACCATTCAGGCCGCGCTGCTCTATGCCGATCTGCGCAACTTCACCACCCTGTCGGAAACTTCACCGCCTGGAGAGGTCATCGGCGCGCTCGACGCCTGGTTCGACCGCATCGCCGGCGCCGTTCACGCCTTTGGCGGCGAGGTGCTGAAATTCATCGGCGACGGCGTGCTCGCGATCTTTCCGGTGGTCGAGGCATCCCCGCGCCGCGCGTGCGATGCCGCCCTGCGTGCCGCAGGCGCGGCCGAGGCCGGCATGGTCTATCTCAACAAGGAGCGCGGCGCTCAAGGGTTGCCACCGCTGGCATTCGGTGCTGCGCTCCATCTGGGCGAGATGCTGTGGGGCAATATCGGCGCCGCCAACCGGCTCGACTTCACGGCGATCGGACCCGCCGTCAATCTCGCCAGTCGGCTCGAAGGCTTGTGCAAGCCGCTCGGCAGGACCGTGCTGGTGTCGGGCGTGCTCGCCGCGGAAACGGACATGCCGCTGGTCGCGCTCGGATCGCATTCGCTGCGCGGCATGGCTGCGCCGTGCGAGGTGTTTGCGCTGCCGGATGCGCAAGCTCCGATATCGTAGCCCGCATGAGCGAAGCGACATGCCGGGCCAGTGCTCCCGGATATCGCTTCGCTCATCCGGGCTACAGCACCTGCGGCTAAACCCCGCCCATCTTGCAGACGAGCTTCCACTCCTCCGCCGTCACCGGCTGCACCGACAGGCGCGAATATTTCACCAGCGCCATGTCGGCCAGCTTCTTCTCGGCCTTGATCGTGGCCATCGTCACCGGCGTCTTCAACGGCTTGTCGGCCTTGATGTCGACGCAGACGAATTTCTCGGTCTTGTCGGTCGGATCGGGATAGGCTTCCTTGATGATCTCGGCGATGCCGACGATCTCCTTGCCCTCGTTGGAATGATAGAAGAACGCCTTGTCGCCCTTCTTCATGGCGACGAGATTCTGACGCGCGGTGTAATTGCGCACGCCGGTCCAGGCCTCGCCCTTGGCGCCCTTCGCCACCTGCTGGTCCCAGGACCACACCGACGGTTCGGATTTCACCAGCCAGTAGTTCATCGCGCGCGTCCTATCCATTCGTCATGGCCGGGCTTGTCCCGGCCATCCACGTCTCTGCCATCAATTCAATATCAAGACGTGGATGCCCGCGACAAGCGCGGGCATGACGAGAAGACGTCATTCCTCTGCCTTGAAGGGGCGCGTCATCAGCGTCGAGATCGCGGCGTCGATCGTGCTTCGGCCGCTCAGGATCGACGCGACAGCTTCTGATACCGGCATCTCGACGTTTTGCGAAGCTGCGAGTTCGATCAGCACCGGCGCGGTGAACTCGCCCTCGGCAAGCTTGCCCGCAGGCGGCTGTTCGCCGCGGCCCAAAGCAAGGCCAAGCACGAAATTGCGCGATTGCGGGCTCGAGCAGGTCAGGATCAAATCGCCAAGGCCGGACAGGCCGGTGATCGTTTCGCTGCGTGCGCCGAGCGCGCGGCCGAGGCGTGTCAGCTCGGCAAAGCCGCGGGTCGTCAGCGCTGCCTGGGCGGAGGCCCCGAGCTTGCGCCCGACCGCGATGCCGACTGCGATTGCAAGCACGTTCTTGGCCGCGCCGCCGATCTCGACGCCGCGGATGTCCGTGGAGTGATAGGGACGGAACGTCGGCGAACCCAGGGCCTGCACCAGGCTGCTCGCCAGCGCCTCGTCCTTCGCCGCCAGCGTCACCGCTGTCGGCAAGCCGCGCGCGACATCGTCGGCAAAGCTGGGACCTGACAGGATCGCGGGCTGGGCGTGCGGCGCGGCCTCCGCGATCACGTCGGTCATGAATTTATGGGTGCCGTGCTCGATGCCCTTGGCGCAAGCGACGATCGGCATCGGCCTTGTCAGATGCGAGGCCAGCATGTTGACGGCGCCGCGCAAATGCTGCGCCGGTGTTGCGATCAGCAACATGTCGGCGCGCGCGGTGAGCGCCAGATCGCTGGTCACGACGATCTCCGGCGCAATCTGCACCCCGGGCAGTCGCGGATTATCGCGTGTCGAGGCGATCCGCGCGGCATGCTCGGCATTGCGTGCCCAGAGTGTGACGCTCCGCCCCGCCCGCGCCGCCACGGTCGCCAGCGCCGTGCCCCAGGCACCCGCCCCGATCACCGCGACGGATTGGAACGTGGTCATGGCTAGTATCCCGCCCGGGTCTTGCCGTAGCCGGCCGGCGCCGTTGCGTTGGCGTCGAGCAGCCAGCGCGCGCGGGGCTGCGCTTCCATCGTGTCGGTCAGGCCGAGCGCGAGGCGTTCGGCGCCGGCCCAGGCGATCATCGCGCCGTTGTCGGTGCAGAGCGCGGGCGGCGGCATGATCAGTTGCGTCCCGGCTTGCTGTGCGACCTCATCGAGGGCGCCTCGGATCGCCTGATTGGCGGCGACGCCGCCGGCCGCGACCAGGGCGCGCGGCGCGCCGAATTTTTCCCGGAACAGCCTGAGGCCGACGCTCAGCCGGTCGGCGGTCGAATCCAGCACGGCGGCCTGAAAGCTCGCGCAGAGATCGCTGATGTCCTGCGCCGTGATCTCACCTAGCCGGCTCGCTTCAGTGCGGACTGCCGTCTTCAATCCCGACAGCGAGAAATTGGCATCGGGACGCCCTTGCATCGGCCGCGGAAACGCAAAGCGCGCGGCATCGCCGCTTGCCGCCGCGCGCTCGACCTGCGGGCCGCCGGGATAGGGCAGGCCCAGCATCTTCGCGACCTTGTCGAAGGCCTCGCCGATCGCATCGTCGACGGTGGTGCCGAGCCGTACATATTGGCCGACGCCGGTGACCGCGACGATCTGGGTATGGCCGCCCGAGGCGAGGAACAGGCAATAGGGAAATTCGATTCCGTCGGTGAGGCGCGGCGTCAGCGCGTGCGCCTCCAGATGGTTCACCGCGACCAGCGGCGTGTTGTACACCATCGCGATCGCCTTCGCGGTGGTGAGCCCGACGATGACGCCGCCGATCAAGCCCGGCCCCGCCGCGGCCGCGACGCCGTCCAGCTGGGCGAAGCCGACGCCGGCCTCCTGCATCGCGCGCGCGATGATGCCGTCGAGCAGGTCGACATGGGCGCGGGCGGCGATCTCCGGCACCACGCCGCCGAAGCGGGCGTGCTCCTCGATCTGCGACCGCACGATGTTGGACAGGATCCTGCCGCCGCCGTCAGGCGAGCGTTCGATCACCGCCGCGGCGGTCTCGTCGCAGGTGGTTTCGATGCCCAGTACCAGCATTGGCGAATTGTTATCCAATTTGCGCCCTTGCGCTCATCCGTAAAGCAGAGTTCTGGTACGTCCGGTAGCATTCCGGGGCCAGATTGCGCAATCGCCACGCGCGGCTTCCTCACGAATGCGTCGCCGCCATTTGGTTCGGGAACACCAGCGATGTCCATCCTTGTCACACGGCCGCATCCCGACAATGAGGCGACGGCGGAAAGCCTGCGTGCGCGGGGGCTTGCGGTGCTGCTTGCGCCGGTGCTGAAGTTCGAGCCGGTCGCCTTCCATGACGAGAGTGAAACTCCCTACGGTGCCATCCTCGTCACATCGGCCAACGCGATCCGTGCCGTCGCGCCACAATTGCGGGATCTTGGTCTGTTGGAGCTGCCGTTGTTTGCTGTCGGCGAGCACACGGCTGCTGCGGCGCGCGATGCCGGCTTTGCCGAGGTGATCGTCGCCGGCGGCGATGCGGCTTCCTTGCGCGACAAGGTGATGCAGAGCGCACGCGACAAGGTGCTGAAGAAAAAGAGCACGCTGCTGTATCTCGCAGGCGCGGATCTGTCGCGCGATCTCGGCGGCGAGCTCGGTGCGGAGGGGTTTAGCGTGGTCACGCAGACGACCTATCGCATGGCGCCGGTCAAGCATCTGCCGCGCGAGGTCTGCGAGGGCTTTGCCGCTCACGGCGTCGAGGCGGTGCTGCACTACTCCCGGCGCAGCGCCCGGGCGTTCCTGGATGCGGCCAGGGACGAGGGCGTCGAAATCTCGGCGCTGGCAATACCGCAATGCTGCCTGTCCGAGACCGTTGCCAGCGTGCTGCGCGATGCCGGCGCGTCGCAGGTTCTGGTGGCTGCGACACCGGACGAAAATGCCTTATTTACCACCTTGGAGCGTGCGTTGCGCACCCGTTTGGCGTAAGAGGTCGAGCCGAATCCGACGTAATCGGGTCCGTCCCGCGTATGGAAGTGTGAGGAACCGTCACGATGGCCGACGACAAGCCTGAAGACGCAGGATTGGCTCCTGAGTCCGGCCGTGCCAAGCGCACTCCGCCCACCATCGACCTCGAAGCCACCGAAGTCTCGACCCAGCCGCAGGAGGCGGTGGTCGAGCCCGAGGCACCGCCGGCGCCGGAGCACGCCGAGCCTGAGCAGGCAAAATCCGACCAGGTTGACGCAGAGCCGGAGCGGACCGAGCCGCAGGCCGCGGTTGCGCCTGCTCCCGTGTCCGCGCCGATGTCGCCCTGGGTCATTGCGCCGTTCTCCGGCGCTGTCGCAGCGGCGGTCGTGATCGCAGTCGGCTGGATGCTGGGCTGGCCCGCCGTGCAGGCGCCGCCGGCCGCCCCGCAAGTCACGAGCGCGGCGGTCGATGCGCTGAGCGGTCGCGTTGCGGCAGTCGAAGCCAAGGCCGGCAAGCCCACCGCCGATCCCGCCTTGGCGGCGCGGATCGACGCGCTGGAGAAATTCGCAAGCAGCTTGCGCAGCGACGTCGCCAATCTGCGTACGCAGCTCGACAAGACCGCGAGCACATTGAACGATGCGAAATCGGCGCCGCGCACTGCCGCGCCCGACCTCGCCGCTCTGAGCGACCGCATCGCCCAGCTCGAGCGCGCCAGCAAGACCGAACGTGCCGAGCTTGCGCAGCAGGGCGAGAAGATCGCCGATGCGAAGAAGGTGGACGACAAGCCGCTGCGCCATGTGGTGGCGGCGGCGCTGCTCGACGTCGCCGTTCGTCACGGCGATGCTTACGAGTCGCAATTGGCCGCAGCGCGGGTGATGGCGGCAAAGCCCGATATGCTGAAGCCGCTCGATACCTTTGCCGCGTCAGGCATCCCGACGCCGGTGGCGCTGAGCCGCGAGCTGCTCAACATCGTGCCAAAGCTGTCGCCGCCGGCGGAAACCCAGACCAGCGGCACGGGCATCGTCGAGCGGCTCCAGGCAGGAGCGTCGAAACTCGTCCGCATCGAGCGCACCGACGGGGTCGGCAACGATCGGGGCGCCATCGTCGCACGGGTGACGGCCGCGGCGCTTCGCAATGATTTCGTGGAAGCGCGGCGCGAGCTCAAGACGCTGGCCGAGGCCGATCGTGCACCGGCACAGGCCTGGCTCGACAAGGCCGATGCCCGCGACGCTGCGCTCGCCGCCTCCCGCAAGTTCGCCGACGATGCCATGGCGGATCTCGCCAAGCCTGCTCAATAAAGGTTCGCGCAATACTAAGCGCGTATAGGGATCGCCATGCTTCGCATCGTCCTCTTCCTTGTCCTGATCGCGCTGGCGGCGGCCGGCGCGGCCTGGGTTGCCGACCAGCCCGGCGATCTCGTGCTGACTGCGGGCAGTTTCCGCGCCTCGACCACGCTTCCCAAATTCGTGTTCCTGCTTGGCCTGTTTGCCGCGGCCGTCGTGCTGGTCTGGAGCATCGTGACGACGATCTGGCGCACGCCGGGGCGTCTGCGCCGCCGTCGCCATGACAAGCGCCACGCGCGGGGCCGCCACGCCATCACCCACGGCCTGCTCGCGATCGGTCATGGTGACACCGCGCTCGCCCGCCGGCACGCGGAAACGGCGCGGCGGCATGCCCCGAATGATCCGCTCGCGCTGCTCCTGCATGCGCAGTCGGCGCAGCTCGAAGGCAATCGCGACGAGGCGCAGCGCGTCTTCCGTGCCATGGCCGAGCGTGAGGACACGCGCCTGCTCGGCCTGCGCGGCCTGTTCATCGAGGCGCAGCGCGCCGACGATGCGGTCGGCGCCGTGATGATCGCGGAGGAAGCGATCAAGCTGTCGCCGTCCTCAACCTGGGCCTCGCAAGCGGTGCTCGGCTTCCGCTGCGCGCGCGGCGACTGGAGCGGCGCGCTCGCGATCCTCGATTCGAATTTGTCCGCAGGCCTGATCGACAAGCAGGCCTATCGCCGCCAGCGCGGCGTGCTGCTCACCGCACGCGCGCTGGAATTGGCAACCATGGACCGCGACGTCGCGCGCGAGAGCGTGATGGAGGCGGTCAAGCTTGCGCCGACTTTGGTGCCCGCGGCCGTGCTCGCCGCAAAATTCGACAGCGAGGCACATCAGGTGCGCCGCGCAATGAAGCGGGTGGAAGCCGCCTGGCTCGCCAATCCGCATCCGGATCTCGCGGATGCCTATGCCCATGTGAAGCTCGGCGATACCGCGTGGCATCGCTTGCAGCGGGTCGAGACGCTCGCGGCCAAGACGTCGGCCGACAAGCCCGGTCATGTCGAGGGCCAGCTCGCGATCGCGCGCGCCGCGATCGACGCCTCCGAGTTCGCCCGCGGGCGCGAAGTGCTCGCGCCTTATCTCAGCGATCCGACCCAGCGCGTCGCGCTGCTGATGGCCGAGATCGAGCGTGCCGAGCATGGCGATAGCGGCCGTGCCCGCGCCTGGACCTTGCGCGCGGTGCGCGCTCGCCACGACCCGGCGTGGACTGCCGACGGCTATGTCAGCGACCGCTGGCGCCCGGTCTCGCCGGTCACCGGCCGGCTCGATGCGTTCCAGTGGCAGACCCCGGTCGCGAGCCTGCCTTCGGACAAGGGGTCCATGATCGAATCCTCGGCCTTCGAGGAGGCCATGCTGGCGGCCCCGCCGCCGAAGCGGGTGACGGTGGCTCCAAGCGACAGCGCGGCGGAACCGGTCGTGACGGCCCCAGCCCCAGTACCGGCCGCTCAGGACAATTCGCCCCCTGAGACCAAGGAAGCCGCCAAAGAAAACGCCAAGGAAACCCTCAAGGACGAGCCAGCGGTTACGCCTGCCGAGACGGCCCAACCGGCCCCCGAGCCCGCCGAATCACCGCCGCCGGCGCCGACACCGGTGTTCCGGAGCCGTGCCGAGCTCGGCAAACCCGCGCCAGCGCCGATTCCCGCGGTCATCCCGATCGTCCGGGCCCCCGACGATCCCGGGATCGATGACGAGGGTCCGAGCGATGAATTTACGGAACAAATCGGTACACCCAAGGCCCAGGCCGGCGGCTGGCGCGGATTCTGGTCCCGCTGGGGCGCGTGAGCCGCATTTCGAACCCGGCTTGTCCTTGCCAATTCGGGCCATGCCCGATATCAGGAGCGCGCGTATCGGGGCCGGCATCGCCTTGGCCCCGGCAGGGTTCGCCGCAATAGCTCAGTTGGTAGAGCACGTCATTCGTAATGACGGGGTCGGGGGTTCGAATCCCTCTTGCGGCACCAGCGCCTCAGCTGTCCAGCCCGAAGAGATGGGTAACGCATCGTACCTAAGAGATGGGTGACAACCTCGTGCCGAACGGGTTGTCGAGGGGCTGCAGGGTCTTCTGCTCCAGGTCGAAATATCCAAGATCATAGTGCATGAAGCTGACGAGCCAAATGCCCTCGTCGACCTCCTTGATGCCGAGCTTCTGGCCGGCCAACACCAGGGAGATATTGATTCTCTTGCGGTGGAGGCAGAGGCGCCCGCAGGAGGTGACGACGACGTCGCGATCGTGAAAGGGATAGGCCAGTTCCGGCAAACCCTCGTAGTGGCGGGCTGAGGCGGTGTAGAGATCTGCCGGGCGCTTCATGTCGAG
>NZ_FMAI01000092.1 GCF_900094605.1 Bradyrhizobium shewense
GGATCTGACGCCGGCAGATTTGCCCATTCCGGCATCGTCGCCGCCAGATCCACCACCGTCAGATCGCGTAGCGCATCGTCGCCCAGCGCCGATCGCCCCGCTGCATCGGCCAGCAGCACTCGCGGCGCCGCATCCTCCAGCACCTGGTGCAGCCGCGCCGGCGGATAGGCCGGGTCCAGCGGCAGGTACGCCCCGCCCGCCTTGAGGATCGCCAAAAGCCCGACCACCATCGCCACGCTGCGCGCAACGCAGATCGCCACCGGCTGGTCCGGCCTGACCCCGAGCCCGATCAGATGATGCGCCAGGCGGTTGGCCCGCGCATTGAGCTCGCGATAGCTTACGCGCTGGTCCTGATAGACCAACGCCACCGCCTCCGGCGCTTTTTGCACCTGCGCCTCAAACAGCTCATGGATGCACTGCTGCTCAGGATACGTCACCGCCGTCCGGTTCAGCTCCTCCAGCAGATACGCGCGCTCGTCGGCTGGCAGCAGCTCAATCCGCCCGACCGCTTGCTGCGCATCGGCAACCATCGCCCGCAGCAGCGCCAGCAGATAATCCCGCTCCCGCTCGATGGTCGCGCGATCGAACAGCGCCGTGGCATAACCCAGCGTCCCGGCGATCACCTCACCCTGCTCGCCAAGGCTCAGCTCCAGATCGAACTTGACCTGATCGAAGCCGTCTGCCGCCGCCTCCACCATCAGCCCAGGAAGGTCGAACGTCCCAGCGGCGTTGTTCTGCCAGGCCAGCATCACCTGGAACAACGGCGTGTGATCAAGAGCCCGGGGCGGCTGCACGATCTCCACCACCTGCTCGAACGGCAGGTCCTGATGCTCCTGCGCAGCCAGCACCGTGCACCGCGTCCGCTCCAGCAGCTCCGACACGAGCGGCTTGCCCGACAGGTCCAGCCGAAGCGCCAGGGTGTTGACGAAGAAGCCGATCAGCTCTTCGATCTCGCGGCGACCGCGATTAGCGCTCGGCACGCCAATCACAAGATCGTCCTGTCCCGACAGACGCGACAGCACCGCCGCCCAGGCCGCCAGCACTGTCATGAACAACGTCGTGCCATGCTGCAGGCTCAGCCGCTTCAGCTCCCGCGTCAGCTCCGCATCAATAACGATCGGGACCGTCGCCCCCGCAAACGACTGCTGCGCCGGCCGCGGCCGGTCCGTCGGCAGCGCCAGACGGGCCGGCGCGCCAGACAGATTGTTGCGCCAATACTGCGCCTGGCTCTGCAGCCGCTCGCCCGACAGCCACTGCCGTTGCCAGGCGGCATAGTCCGGATACTGGATTGCAAGTGGCGGCAGCGGATCGCCTTCACCGGCCACGAACGCCCGGTAGAGCTGGCTAAGTTCACGCAGCAGCACGCCCATCGACCAACCGTCCGAGACGATGTGATGCTGGGTCAGCAGGAAGACGTGTTCCTCGTCGGCGATGCGGATCAGTCGCCCGCGGATCAGCGGGCCACGCGCCAGATCGAACGGCGTGCGCGCCTCTTCCCTGCACAGACCCAATAGCGCCTCGTCCGCATCCGGCCTGTCCCGCAGATCGTGCTCCACAACCGGCAGCCCCGCATCCTCCGGCAGCAGCTCCACCCAGGGCTTGCCCTCCGGCGCGACAAACACGCTGCGCAGCGCCTCATGGCGCGCCAACACATGGTCAAGGCTGCGCTGCCAGGCGCTGTGGTCGAGCATCCCGCGCAGTCGCAAGGTCAGCGGAATGTGATAGTTCGTGCTGCTCTGATCCAGCTGCGCCAAAAACCACAGCCGCTGCTGCGCAAACGACAGCACAAGCGGCGCTTCACGCGACACCGGCACAATGGCTGGCAGGTCTTGCGCGCCGGAGCGGCTCAACTCATCCATGATACTCGCGGCCAGATCGGCCAGCACCGGTTTGGCAAACAGCGTGGTCAGCGGCAGTGTGAAGCCAATCGCCTGCG
>NZ_FMAI01000001.1:0-132912 GCF_900094605.1 Bradyrhizobium shewense
CAAACCAACGAAGCGCTTGAATGACAACCGGTCGCCCAGCGCCTCCTCCAGTTCGCGCTCCGAAAGACCGTAGAGCGACTGCAGCAGCACCGCGCGAAACAGCACAAGCACCGGATAGCCTGGACGACCGGGGCTCCCTTCATCCCGCAAATGGCCGATCAGCTTCTCGAACCGGTACCACTTGACCAGGCCAGCCAACCGATCCAGCGCCGCATTGGCGCCGGCGCCCTTCGGCATCAGCGCTTCCACAAAGCTCGGCTGTCCTGTCCGCTTCACCGCCATCGATACCTCCAAGGCTTTGCCCTAGGGAATCACAACTGGCGGATTACGCAACAGGCCCCTTGTGGGAGAAGGTGGCGCGAAGCGCCGGATGAGGGGTTCTCTCCACGCGCTCGATTGAGAGTGGGACTCGTGGAGAGAACCCCTCACCCGTCTCGCCGCTTATCGCGGCGAGCCACCCTCTCCCACAAGGGGAGAGGGGAAAGAAGCAGCCGCCTCCGCCAGCCGAAACCGCAGCGTGAACTCGGCGCCGCCGCCGGGAAGGTTCTCCACCGCGACCGTGGCCGCGTGATCATCCGCCACGGCGCGCACGATCGAGAGGCCCAGTCCCGCGCCGTCGCTGCGCCGGCGGTCGGCGCGCCAGAAGCGCTGGAAGATCAGCTCGCGCTCGGCCTCCGCGATCCCCGGGCCGCTATCGCGCACGCGCACCGAACCGTCCTCGCGCACCTCGACGTCGACGGTGGTGTCTTTTGCCGTGAACTTGATGGCGTTTTCCGCGAGGTTGAAGACCGCGCGCTGCAGCATCTCCGAATTGCCGTGGATCCTGACAGGCGCGTCGGTACCCCGGAGCGCAATGTCCTTGTGCTGCGCGATCGCAAACGGGGCGATCGAGCCGACCACTTCGGCGCAGACGGCGCGCAGATCCGCGGTTTCGCCGGGATCGAGCACCAGGGTGTCGAGCTCGGCGATCTCCAGCAACTGGGCGACGAGGCGGCTCATGGTTTCGATGTCGGCATGCAGCGCATGCCGTGCCGCCCGATCGTCGAGCGTCTCGATCCGCGTGCGCAGGATCGCGAGCGGCGTGCGCAATTGATGCGCGGCATCCGCTGTGAACTGCCGCTGCACCCGAAAGCCGCCTTCGAGCCGGTCGAGCGCCTGGTTGACGGCGGTGACGAGCGGCAAGATCTCGCGCGGGATCTGCTCCGTCGGCAGGCGGATGTCGGTGCGCGCCGGACCGATATTGCTGGCCTCCTCGGAGGCCTTCCACAGCGGCGCGATCGCGCGGCGGAAGATGATGATGTCGGTGGCGAGCAGGACCAGCAGGATCGGGATGGTGATCCATCCCACGCGCCGGAAGAAATTCGAGACGATGTCGTCGATGATGACGTCGCGGTGTGCGAGGTCCTCGGCGACCTGGATGCGCACCGTCTTGCCGTCGATGTCGCGGGTGACGGCGGCGCCGGAAATGCTCTCCGACGAGCGCGGTGCAGCGGTGGCGGCGGAGCGCCGATGGGAGGAGAACAGCAGCCGGCCCTCGGCATCGCGAATGTCGTACTGATAGCGGCCATACGCTTCCGAATAGAGGCCCTTGAGACTGTCGGGCAGATTGAACGTCAGCAGTCCGCCCGGCTGGACAACGATACGCTCCGCCAGCACCTCGGCCTGGGCGCGCATGGCATCGCGATGCAGCTGGTCGATCTCGGAATTGAGCAGCCAGAACAGCACCAGCGGCAGGAAGATCGCGACCACCGCGACCGCCAGGATATGCAGGAACACGATGCGCCAGATCAGCGATTTGAACGTCGGAGACCTGCCATAGGACCCGGCATAGGATCCGACGTTGGATCCGAGCTGGGCCACGCTATTTCTCCACGTCCATGAGATAGCCGACGCCGCGGATGGTATGGATCACGACCTTGGCGCCGTGTTCGGCGAGCTGCTTGCGCAGCCGAGAGACATAGACCTCGACCGCGTTGGAGGCGACCTCGCCGTCGAGCCCGAAGATGTGGTCCTCGACGTTCTTCTTCGGCACCACCCGCCCCTGCCGGCGCAGCAAAATCTCCAGCACCGAGGTCTCGCGCGCGGAGATGATCCGCGGCTGATCGTCGACGAAGATCTGGCGGCTCTCAGTGTCGTAGACGAGGTTGGCGAGACTGAGCGAGCGGCCGAGCAGCTGGCCCGGCCGGCGCAGGATCGCCTCCAGCCGCGCCACCAGTTCCTCCATCGCGAACGGCTTGGCGAGATAGTCGTCGGCGCCGCTGCGCAGGCCGCTGACACGGTCCTGCAGACCGCCGCGGGCGGTCAGCACCAGCACGGGGAGCGGTTCCATCTTGATGCGCAACTCGCGCAGCACTGACAGGCCGTCGCCGTCGGGCAGCCCGAGATCGAGGATCATCGCGGCATAGCTGACGCTGCTCACCGCCTCGCGCGCCTCGGCCGCGCTGCCCACGATGTCGCTCTGATAGCCGGCCGCCGCCAGCCCGCCAGCGACGAGGCGCGACAGTTCGGCATTGTCCTCGACGATCAGAAGGCGCATCGCATATCCGCCGGATATTCAGGTCACCGCACGCCTCGCGCGGCATCTTCGCTGTCTTCCATCATTCCGGACGCCTCGGCCAGCGAAAAAGCGTCCGGCCGAACCAGCGTCTGTCAGGTTTGTGTCAGCCGACCAGGCGTGCCCCCATAGGTGACCCAAAGGCAGGGGCCTGCAGACGTTCGTAGCAGCTATCCTCCTAGCCTCGTCCCTCGAAATAGGCGCAAAGCAGGGTCGTGTCCTTTGGAGCTATGGATTTCCGGAACAGCCCGCACTTAAAGCGACGATCCTTCCCCTCTCCGCTCTCGATCAGGAACATGCACCTGCCGCAGACGTCGGCGTTGTGACGGCGCTTGGCAACATCGAGCCCATCGAGGACGCGGCGAAGCGTATCGCGCAGCTGAGATCGATCGGGGAGCTCAAGTGTCACGAGCTGATCTCGAAGGACGTTAATTGGATCGCGCTCGAGGAACTTCTCGCCTTCGCTCGTGATGCAGAGCGCAATCGAGCGCTTGTCTTCTGCAGATGGCTTGCGAACCATCAATCCCTTGCTCTCGAGCACGGCGGCGATCTGCGATGCGACGCTGCGGGTCGTGCCCAGAAAGCTGGCGAGAGCCGTGGGCGTCCGCGAGAACCTGTTTGCGCGGGCGAGAAAGCGCAAGGCCATCCATTCCCGATCGCTCAGCCCCGCAAGGCTCCCTTCAAAAAGCCAGCTGTCGGCCGATTGGACCAGGAGTTGTAAAATTTCAATTGCCAGTCTCATTTGAGAAGTCCCACGGGAAACGGCGACCCTGGCATCTCGATCAACGATCGAGAGCCGCCGTGTTCGGTGAATGCTGCATTCCCGTCGGGACTGGTTGAGTCCGGTATACCGTACCGTGAAGCGCGACCGGCGTAATGACACGCCGCGACTTCAGCCCGATTGCCGGATTCCGATAACTCGACCGTTCCGTAAAAGGAACACCGAAAAACTACGCAGCGCCTGGGCGTTGAATGACATGAAATCTCGCGCGTCCGGACGCGATGGTTTCTCGCGGCGCACCGCTGATCAGCAGGCATCAAAGAAGGCCACGCTTGTCAGGTTCGTGTAAGCAATGGCGCTTCAGCATGCAGGATGGAGAGAGCGCAGCGAAGAACCACCTTATGGATTGATACGCTCCGAACAGACACCTCCGGCAAATCTCAACGGAGAGCAACGCATTCACGTTGTCAGATTCACACTCACCTTCGCCTTCTGCCTGATGGTGCTAGCGACCTGGTATGGCTCTGCTGAAATGCTGCCCTTAGTTCGGCTAATTGATCGCTCGTTGCTCCCAGCAATGCGTCGGCCTCATCTGCAGGCAAGTCCGCATAAGCGATCGGCCGGTCGAACTGGCTCGCCGTGAAGTCGTACCTCTTGCCTTCGATCCGATTGTAAAAATGGTCGCCGGCCGGCAGTGGCGTCTTCAGCAGGTCGCCGCCGAAAAGTTCATGAACGAGCAGCGACGTGACATTGCATTGTCCTGCGGCCGGATTGTCCGCCGTCCATTGGCTCGCGGTCGACCGCGACCACGCCTTGAGCAGCGCGCTTTGAACGGCCTCGGGATCGAAACTCATCGTCATGTCCAAACGGCTGCCGACGAACCATATTTCGGATTATTAGATCCTAACATTCTGCTTTGCCCGACAAGTCAAGTGCTCCTGGTTTCAAAGGAGCTGCCGAGCGAAACCATCCCTCGAGAGCCGGTTTCGGAAATAGCCTTCTCCCGCACACCGCAGCACCGACCCGCCTTCACGAAGGCCGCTTGTACCGCCGATTTTTCCCATGACTTATCAAGCCGCTGGCTACTGTGCATGGGGTTGTTTTTCAAATTTTGAGTCGGGCGCCGGCCAGGACGCACAAGAAAACGCCCCGGAGCTTTCGCTCCGGGGCGCTGCATCCCACCGGTGACGCGATCAGCTCTGCGAGCGCCGCGCCATGAAGATGTCGTAGCCGACCTCGGCGACCTGGAACCAGGCGTAGCCGTCGCTCGTGAACTTGGCGAGGGAGTCGTGCACCTTCTTGAAATTGGCATTGGTCGCGCCGACTTCGGCATGCAGCTCCTTGGCGGCCTTGTAGCAGGCATCCATGATCGACGGCGAGAAGGCGTGCAGCTTGGTGCCGCCCGCCAGCAGCTTCTTCAGCGCCAGCGGATTGGCGGTGTCGTAGCGCGCCATCATGTAGTTGTTGGCGTAGTGGCCGGCCTGCTCCAGCACGCTCTGGTAATATTTCGGCAGCGCGTTCCACTTGTCGAGGTTGACGAAGGCCAGCAGCATCGGCCCGCCTTCCCACCAGCCGGGATAGTAGTAGTGCGGCGCGATTTTGTAGAAGCCGAGCTTCTCGTCGTCATAGGGGCCGACCCATTCGGCGGCATCGATGGTGCCCTTCTCCAGCGCCGGATAGATGTCGCCGCCAGCGAGCTGCTGCGGCACCACACCGAGTTTCTGGAGCACACGGCCGGTGAAGCCGCCGATGCGGAATTTCATGCCCTTGAGATCCTCGGGCGTATTGACCTCTTTCCTGAACCAGCCGCCCATCTGGCAACCGGTGTTGCCCGCGAGCAGCGAGACGACGTTGTAGCTCTTGTAGAACTCGTTGAGGACATCGCGCCCGCCGCCCTGCATGTACCAGGCCTGGTTGATGCGCATGTTGGGGCCGAACGGCACGGCCGAACCGAAGGTGAAGGTCGGATCCTTGCCGAAATAATAGTAGGACGCGGTATGACCGATTTCGCAGGTGCCGTTCTGGACGGCGTCGAGCACCTGGAGGCCCGGCACGATCTCGCCGGCCGCGAAGATCTGGATCTGGAATTTGTTGTCGGTCGCCTCGGCGACCATCTTGCACATCATCTCGGCGCCGCCAAACAGCGTGTCGAGCGATTTCGGCCAGCTCGTCGGCATGCGCCATTTGATTTCCGGCATCGACTGCGCGATCGCGGGAGCCGCAAGCGTGGCGGCGCCGGCCGCACCAAGTCCTGTGACCTTGATGAAGTCTCTTCTCTTCATGATTTCCTGCCCTGATGTACCAGTGATTGTGGGCCTTCTTGCCGAGGCTTGGCACCACCATGACGCAAGCCGCCGTTCAATTCCATCCCGATCGCACTGCGGCAAAGAAAAAGCCCGGCCTCCACTGGAGGCCGGGCTTTCCGGTCTTGCGACTTTAGGCCTAGGCGATCAGCCGCGCGTGCGCGAGCGGATCATGAAGCTGTCGTAGGTATATTCGGCAACCTGCCACCACAGATATTCGTCGGAGCGGTAGGCTTGCATGGCGTCGATCGACTTCTTGAAGTCGGGGTTCTTGGCCGAGATATCTGCCCAGAGTTCGTTGGTCGCCTTGAGGCAGGCTTCCAGCACCTCGTTGGTGAAGGGACGAAGCTGGGTGCCGCCGGCAACCAGGCGCTTCAGGGCCGCCGGGTTCTGCATGTCGTAGCGTGCGGCCATCCAGGCGTTGGCGTTGGCCGTCGCGTTGGTGAGGATCGCCTGATAGTTCTTCGGCAGCGCGTTCCACTTCTCCAGGTTGGTGAAGGCATGGACGGTCGGACCACCTTCCCAGAAGCCCGGGTAGTAGTAGTACTTGGCGACCTTGGCGAAGCCGAGCTTCTCGTCATCGTAAGGCCCGACCCACTCGGCGGCGTCGATGGTGCCCTTTTCGAGCGCCGGATAGATGTCGCCGCCGGCGAGCTGCTGCGGCACCACGCCGACCTTCTGGAGCACCTGGCCGGCAATGCCGCCGATGCGCATCTTGAGGCCGGAGAGGTCGGCAACGGTCTTGATCTCCTTGCGGAACCAGCCGCCCATCTGGGTGCCGGTGTTGCCGCAGGGGAAACCGATCACGTTCGACTTCTTGAAGAACTCGTTGGCGAGCTCGTTGCCGCCGCCCTGATAGAGCCACGAATTCTGCTGGCGCGCGTTGAGGCCGAACGGCACCGAGGCGAAGATCGCGAAGGTCGGATCCTTGCCGACGTAGTAATAGGACACCGTGTGGCACATCTCGACGGTGCCGCTGGAGGTCGCATCGAGCGCCTGCAGGCCGGGAACGAGTTCACCGGCGGCGAACACCTGGATCTGGAATTTGTTGTCGGTCATCTCGGCGACGTACTTCGCCAACTGCTCGGCACCGCCATAGATGGTATCAAGCGACTTCGGGAAGCTCGAAGTCAGGCGCCACTTCACCTCGGGCGAGGACTGCGCGATCGCCGGTGAGGCCACCGCGGTTGCCGCCGCGCCTGCTGCCGACACTTTCAGAAAATCACGACGCTTCATCTTCAGGTCTCTCCTTGCTGGGGCGTTTCCCCTTAGCTTCTCTTCTTGCCGCCGCTCATTCCGGCGACGCGTTAGGGCCGCGTCGAACCGAAGGGGCTTGACTGCCGTGGGCCTTTACCACGGAAGCCCCGCTTGCGGAACGCGACAATGGCATGACGGGGCTCTACGAAAGTCGCATGTCTCCCAAAGGGACGAGGAAGGCGTGCCGCGGGCGGCCGGCTCAGGCCGCCGCGATGGCGCCCTTGAGCTGGTCGCGGACCTGCCCTGCAATGGCGCGGTAGATCGCCGCATGAGGACCGTCCGGCTCGCTGTCGACGACGGGATTGCCGGCATCCGAGCTGGCGCGAATCGCCATGTGCAGCGGGATCTCGCCGAGGAAGGGTACCTCGAGCTTCTCGGCCTCGTGCCGCGCCCCGCCATGGCCGAAAATGTCCGACCGCGTGCCGCAATGCGGGCATTGGAAGTAGCTCATGTTCTCGACGATGCCGAGCACGGGCACGTTGACCTTCTTGAACATGGCAAGCCCCCGCCGCGCGTCGATCAGGGACAGATCCTGCGGGGTCGAGACGATCACGGCGCCCTTCAGCGGCACGTTCTGCGCCAGCGTGAGCTGGGCATCGCCGGTGCCCGGCGGCATGTCGACGACCAGCACGTCGAGCTTGCCCCATTCGACGTCGCGCAGCATCTGCGTCACCGCCGACATCACCATGGGACCGCGCCAGATCATCGCGGTCTCTTCCTCGACCAGGAAGCCGATCGACATGATGGCGAGACCGAAGCGCCGAAGCGGAATCATTTTTCGCTCGTCGTTCAGCTCCGGCTTGTCGTGCAGGCCGGTCAGCCGCGGCACCGAGGGGCCGTAGATGTCGGCATCGAGCAGCCCGACCTTGAGGCCGAGGTCGCGCAGGCCCAGCGCCAGGTTCAGCGCGGTGGTCGACTTGCCGACGCCGCCCTTGCCGGAGGCGACCGCGATCACGGCGGCAACGCCGGGGATTTCCGACTGCCGCGCCATCGGCGATTGGGCGCCACCCTGTGGCGGCGGCTTGTGGGCATGGACCGGCTGCACGCCGGGCGTGCCGCGGCTGGGTTGCGGGGGTGGCGGCGGCGCGGAGCCCGGCTTGCGCTCGGCGGTCAGCGCCACCATGACGGTGGTCACGCCTGGAATGGTGCGCACAGCGGCCTCTGCTTCGGCCCGGATGGACTCCCAGGCCCTCGCTTCGGCGGCATCGACATTGATCGAGAAGAACACCTTGCCGTCGGACGCGCTGATCGCGCTCAGCACATTGGCATTGGTGAGCGCGACCCCGCGGGGGGATTTGATCCGGGCGAGAGTGTCGAGAACCTGTTGCTGCGTCACGCTCAAAGCGCATCTCCTGAACGGAGCATGATCCGGACCGGGAGGACGGCACCAGCGCAAAGCGTGGCGCGGCTTTCCGGCAAGGTCATGCTCGAGACTTTAGGATGCCCCATTAGAGCGGAAACGCCCAAAAGGCTACTGCCTGCCGATATCGTCAGCTTTCTCGGCGGGCGCTGCCCCCTGCTCCCTGGCGGCCTCGTAATTCAGCTCGATCATGATCCCGTTGGGGTCGTTGACGAAGATCTGCCAGAGGTCGCCGCCGGGCACCTGGCGGGACTCGAACTTCATGTCCTTGGATGCCAGCCGCTGCTTCATGCCGGCGAAGCCGCGACTGGCGAAGGCGACATGATGGACAACGCCGGAATCCGGCTTTTGTGGCTCGGCCGTCGCAGAAATATCGACGAGGTGCACCACCGCCTTGCCCTCGCTGTACATCCAGGCGCCTGGGAAGGCGAAATTCGGCCGGGCACCTTTTTCCAGGCCGAGCACATCCTCGTAGAAGCGGACGGTCTCGGCCAGATTCCGGGTCCGGATGTTGAAATGATCGAGGACGCCAACGCTCACGCCGCCCATGCTTTCGCTCCCTTTTTTGAAGTCCTTAGGTCCGCCATCCTAGCACAGGGGGCCGCCAAACGAAGCCGTTGCCCTCCCGGCTTAACGGTTTATGGTGCGCCTCCGATCCGCCCTCGCGGCGGAACTTCGAGGACGCCGCCCTGGCGCCCTCGCCCGGCTGCAACCGTAAAACTCAAGCTACGGACAAGGTACCACACATGGCTAAAGTCGCTTTCCTCGGTCTCGGCGTCATGGGCTACCCCATGGCCGGCCACCTCGTGAAAAAAGGGGGCCATGAGGTCACCGTCTACAACCGCACCGCGGCCAAGGCGAAGGAATGGGCGGACAAGTTCGGCGGCAAGACCGCACCGACCCCGAAGGCGGCCGCTGAAGGTCAGGATTACGTGATGTGCTGCGTCGGCAACGACAACGATCTGCGCGCGGTCACGATCGGCCCCGACGGCGCGTTCGCCGGCATGAAGAAGGGTGCAACCTTCGTCGACCACACCACCGCCTCCGCCGAAGTCGCGCGTGAGCTGGATGCGGCCGCGACCAAGGCCGGCTTCAAGTTCATCGACGCGCCGGTCTCCGGCGGCCAGGCAGGCGCCGAGAACGGCGTTCTGACGGTGATGTGCGGCGGCGCGCAGGACTTCTATGCCGGCGCCGAGCCGATCATCACGGGCGCCTATGCGCGGATGTGCAAACTGCTCGGGCCCGCCGGAAGCGGCCAGCTGACGAAGATGGTCAACCAGATCTGCATCGCCGGTCTGGTGCAGGGTCTCTCCGAGGGTATCCACTTCGCCAAGAAGAGCGGCCTCGACGTCGCCGCAGTGATCGAGACCATCTCCAAGGGCGCGGCGCAGTCCTGGCAGATGGAAAATCGCTACAAGACCATGAACGAGGACAAGTACGATTTCGGCTTCGCGGTCGAATGGATGCGCAAGGACCTCTCGATCTCGCTGGCTGAAGCCCGCCGCAACGGCGCCAACCTGCCTGTCACCGCGCTGGTCGATCAGTTCTATTCCGAGGTCGAGAAGATGGGCGGCAAGCGCTGGGATACGTCGAGCCTGCTCGCGCGCCTGCAACGCTGAGGAACGCATTGACGGCCGCAGCCGGGGCAGCTGCGGCCCTCGCGGGTCTCGACGCGGCGCCCGTCGCGACGAGGCTCGTATTGAGCCGAAGAACGGATTCCGGGGGGAATTGACTTGCTGAGCGTGATAGCCGCCGTTTTCATCGTTGCGTATGCTGCCATCGCGCTCGAACATCCGCTCGGTGTCAACAAGAGCGCCTCGGCTCTCCTGGGAGCGGGCCTGCTCTGGACCATTTATGCGCTGTCCGTCGGCGACCCCTCGCTCGTCAACCATCAGCTCGACGAATCCGTCGCCTCGACCGCGCAGATCGTCTTCTTCCTGATCGGCGCCATGACGATCGTCGAGGTGATCGACGCCCACAACGGCTTCGAAGTCATCACCTCGATCATCCGCACCACGAAGCAGACCACGCTGATGTGGATCATCGGCTTCGTGACGTTCTTCCTGAGCGCGATCCTCGACAATCTCACCACCACCATCGTGATGATCTCGCTGATCCAGAAGCTGATCGGCAGCAAGAGCGATCGCCTGCTGTTCGCCTCGATCATCGTCATCGCGGCCAATGCCGGCGGCGCCTGGACCGTGATCGGCGACGTCACGACGACGATGCTCTGGATCGGAGGGCAGATCACTCCCCTCAGCATCATGAAGTCGGTGTTCTTGCCCTCACTGCTCAACCTGCTGATACCGCTGCTCATCATCGGCTATTCGCTCAAGGGAAAG
The DNA here is from genome assembly GCF_900094605.1 of Bradyrhizobium shewense. Taxonomy (GTDB): domain Bacteria; phylum Pseudomonadota; class Alphaproteobacteria; order Rhizobiales; family Xanthobacteraceae; genus Bradyrhizobium; species Bradyrhizobium shewense. The sequence goes on from NZ_FMAI01000001.1 coordinate 10,538, forward strand.
GAGATCGTCCCTCCGCTGCAAGGCCAAGCACAGGCCCTCAGGGTCGAGGTGTTCGAGCGCAATCTGATGTTCTATCTCGGCCTTGGCACCCTGGTTGCCGTTCCGGTTTTCAAGGCCGTGACGCACCTTGCGCCTTTCATGGGTATTCTTTTCGGGCTGGGCATCCTCTGGCTGGTCGGCGAGGTCGTTCACCGCCACAAGGACGAGGATGCGCGCCGTCCCCTCACCCTCGTCCATGCGCTGACGCGCATCGACATGAGTTCCATCGTGTTCTTCGTCGGCATCCTCATGGCCGTCGCGTGCCTGGAGCATGCTCGCGTGCTGGAACTGTTGGCGAGGTGGCTCGACGCCACGGTCGGGCGTCTCGACGTCATCGTCATCCTGCTCGGCCTCCTGAGCGCCATCATCGACAACGTGCCGCTCGTCGCGGCCACGATGGGCATGTACAGTCTGGTGCAACATCCGCCCGACAGCTTCATCTGGGAGTTCATCGCCTATTGCGCCGGCACCGGCGGCTCGATCCTGATCATCGGCTCGGCCGCGGGCGTTGCCGCCATGGGACTCGAGAAGATCGAGTTCTTCTGGTACGCCCGCCGTATCGCAGGCCCCGCCCTGGTGGGGTATCTGGCGGGCGCGATGGTCTACATCGCCCAGTACGCAGCGCTGCATTGACGGCGCAGGCGAGATCAAAATTAACGCCGGGTTAACGTAATTCTTTAGCTCCTTAAGTCACCTCTTAAGGATTTCTTGCCAGAGATAGACAATGCAGAAGGCCCGCGTCCGGCGTGGGCAGGAATCGTTGTTGCTTGATGAGTAACCCCGCTGAAAAGCCTGAGGTTGTGGAGCTTCCGGCCGAGCCGGTGAGCGCTCCATCGGCGAGCAGCCGAAGGGCTGCAGCGCAGCGGGTGCGCGAGGCGCGGGACAAGTTAACGTCGACCAGTGGAACCCGGCCGGCCTTCGACGCCGAGATGCTGCGCCAATATGCCCAGACGCGGCTGTCGGCTTCCTATGTCGTGATGCTGCTGGTGGTCGCGACCGGCGTGCTGTTCGGCCTGTGGATGCAGCCGATCCCGGCCGCGGCCTGGACCGCCGGCATGCTCTGCATCCACAGCGCCATGACCCGCAGTTGCCGGCGCTTCCTGACCGAGCCCGCCTCGCCCGCGGCGACGCGCGCCTGGCGGACGCGGTTCGTCGTACTCGACCTGCTCTATGGCCTGTGCTGGATGGCGATCCTGATCCATCCCGTGCTCGACATGGTCACGGAAACGCTGATGATGTTCCTGATGCTGCTGGTGATCGCAGTGTCGAGCATGCTCGCCGCCAACCTGCCGATCGCGGCCCTCGCCGCCACCGCGCCGGTCGCGGTCGCCATGGCGCTGAGCTTCGTGATGACCGGTTCGCTGGACAATTACATTTTGGCCGCGCTCGCGCTCGCCGCCGAAGGCTATTTCGTCCTGCTGGCGCACCGCCTGCACTCCTCCACCTTCGCCACGCTGGAAGCGCGCGCCGAGAAGGACGCGCTGATCGGCGAGCTCGAACAGGCCAAGGCGATCTCGGACGAGGCACGCCACCGCGCCGAATCCGCCAACGTCGCCAAGTCGCGCTTCCTCGCACAGATGAGCCACGAGCTGCGCACGCCGCTGAACGCCATCCTCGGCTTCTCCGAGGTGATGAAGAGCGAGATTTTTGGCGCGCATGCGGTGCCGGTCTACAAGGAATATTCCGCCGACATCCATAATTCCGGCGTGCACCTGCTCAACCTCATCAACGAGATCCTCGACTTGTCGCGGATCGAGGCCGGCCGCTACGAGCTCAACGAGGAAGCGGTGTCGCTGGTCGGCATCGTCGCCGACTGCCATCACCTGATGAAGCTGCGCGCCTCCAGCCGCGGCATCACCATCCACGAAGTGTTCGAGCAGGCCATGCCGCGGCTGTGGGCCGACGAGCGCGCGATCCGCCAGGTCGTGCTCAACCTGCTCTCCAACTCGATCAAGTTCACTCCGCAAGGCGGCGAGATCTGGCTCAAGGCCGGCTGGACCGCCTCGGGCGGACAATATCTCTCGGTGCGGGATTCCGGCTCCGGCATTCCCGAGGACGAGATCCCGGTCGTGCTCGCCTCGTTCGGCCAGGGCTCCAACTCGATCAAGTCCGCCGAACAGGGCGCCGGTCTCGGCCTGCCGATCGCCAAGAATCTGATCGACCTGCATGGCGGCACGTTCACGCTGAAATCGAAGCTGCGCATCGGCACCGAGGTGATCGTCACCTTCCCGCCGGAGCGCGTGATGAGCGCGCTGGCGCCGCTGTCGGATGATTCCCCGCCGCTCCAGCCGGAGAGTTCCGTACTGCCCGAGGAGAAGCGCCGGCCGCGCCACAAGCCGATCATGAGCGCAGGCACAGGCTCCTAACCAGATGCTTGCAGACATGCCCGACAATCCCCCACTATGTCCGAATGAGCAAAGAAACGCCGTGCGTCGCCGTCTGCATGATCGATCCCAGGACCAAGCTGTGCTTCGGCTGCGGCCGGACCTTGCCCGAGATCGCGCGCTGGCACGCCATGGAAAGCGCGGACCGGCTCGCGGTCATGGCGCTGTTGCCGGCACGCATGACGGAAGCTGGACTGGCGCCGATCGCGGCATCACCGAAACGCACCTGACCGGCCTGCGCGCCTGCGGAGGCGCGCGATGATCCGCTTCCTGCTCGTTCTCGTCATGCTTGCCGGCACGGCGGGCGCGGTCGTCGCCTATGGCGATCCCGATCAGATCGCGCGCGCCAGCCACAAGGTCTCCCACATCTTTCGCGCACAGACGGCAACGCCCGCTCCTGCCGTGCAAATCCCGCGCGGCCAGGGTGGCGAATTCGCGCTGCGTGCGAAGATCAACGGCATCGCCGCGCCGATGGTGATCGATACCGGCGCGACGTCGGTGGTGCTGACCTGGGAAACCGCGAAAGCCATCGGGTTGCCGCTCGAGATGCTCGAATACGATGTCGACCTCGAAACCGCGGGCGGCCATACCAAGGCAGCCCGCCTCACCCTCGACCGTCTCTCCGTCGGCCATCTCGTCGAAAAATCGGTGCCGGCCCTCGTCGTCCAGCGCGGGCAAATGAAAACCAACCTGCTCGGCATGAGCTTCCTCGATCGCCTGGAGAGCTGGGGCGTGCGCGCCGACAAGCTGATGCTGACCGGCTATCCCGAGCTTCAGAGCAGCCATCGTCGCTCGCGCACGGCGCTCGACTAGATCATCCGCGAAGAACCGTCGCGCAGGTCCGACGGCCTCGCTTCACACCGGCCGTGACTTAATCCCTGCGCGGTGCGTGCATGCCGGTCGGTGCGGCGAACAAAAAACGCGAAAACAACCCCATGCACAGTAGCCGGTGCTTGTCCGAACAAGGACTTGCGCGGGACAACGATTGGCCTCTCCGGAGTTATTGGACGCGTCGTGGCTAGACACTGGTGACACGTCGGGCAAAACACCGGCAGAAGGGCAACATCACACAATCCCCCAGAGTCGGCCCGGCCGTCCGTCAAGCGGTGGCGCGTCAACTCATCGACCTCTGAAACATCGCATCAGCCTGCAGGAAGGCAGCTAGGCCGCAGCTTCCTCCGCCGGCGCGCGCGTACCGACGCGCGCGATCGCATCGCGCAGGACCTCGAGGCCGGCGCCTGCCTTCACTCCCTGTTCGGCCAGATGGCGGCGGAAGGCCCGCGCGCCGGGCACGGCATGGAATGCGCCGACGAAATGCCGCGTGATCGCATGCAGCCGCGTGCCGCGGGCAAGCTGCTGCTCGATATAGGGCATCATCGCCTCGAACGCGTCTTGCATGGTCGCGTGCGGCGTCGCCTCGCCGAAGATCTCCTGATCGACGCCAAGCAGCCGCCACGGGTCCTGGTAGGCGGCGCGGCCGAGCATCACGCCGTCGACATGTTCGAGATGCGCTCTCGCTTCGTCGAGGCCTCGAATACCGCCATTGATGATGACAGGCACGTCAGGCATTGCGCGCTTGAGCCGATAGACGCGCTCATAGTCGAGCGGCGGGATGTCGCGGTTCTCCTTCGGAGACAACCCGTTGAGCCAGGCCTTGCGGGCATGCACGATCAGTGCGTCGCAGCCGGAGGCGACCACCGCGCGCGCGAGCGCATCAAGGGCGACTTCCGGATCCTGGTCGTCGATGCCGATGCGGCACTTCACCGTGACGGGAACCGCGACAGCCTGCTTCATCGCATCGACGCACCGCGCCACAGGCTCTGGCTCCGCCATCAGGCAGGCGCCAAAGCGGCCATCCTTCACGCGGTCCGACGGGCAGCCGACATTGAGATTGATCTCGTCGTAGCCGAAATCTTCGCCGATCCGCGCCGCCCGCGCGAGCTCTCCCGGATCCGACCCACCAAGCTGAAGCGCCACGGGATGCTCGCTCGCGTCGAACCCAAGCAGCCGCTCCCGGTCGCCGTGAATGACCGCGCCCGTCGTCACCATCTCCGTATAGAGCAGCCCCCGGCGCGTCAGGTGGCGGTGGAACACGCGGCAGTGCCGGTCGCTCCAATCCATCATGGGGGCGACGGAAAATTTGTGGCCTAAGCTATTCATTTCGCTGATGTATTTACGCTCCGATCGACCCTTCATGTAATTGGACCGATTGAGGAATTGGGTTTGAGTAAGCTTCAGCTGGTTGGCTCTTCTAGGACCATATGTGCATGAATTGGAAGCGAAAATCGCTTCTTCGGATTATCAGTTGCGCACGTCATGCACACGAGGGCGAGAGTGCACACGCCACTCGCACAGCGAATATCAGAGATTTTCGAGGCACTCAGGTTGGAAGTCGGCATCGATTCATACTCACTCAGCGATGCAAGTATAAATCGCATGTTTATGCCGCGCTTATGCGATCGCTGGCCGCTTCCAATCGAGGACCTGCACGCAGGCAGGCAGGATCATGAGCGGCTCCTGGTCAAGTGTGGCAAACGTCTTCCGCCGCGAAGATCGCAACCTGCCGCGTCACAATCCCTGCGTTGATCTATGTCAAACAACCGCGTCGTGGCTGGTTGGCGTGCGGTAGGTGCCCACCACAATAGTGTCGCAAACGCCACATTGATCAGGAGTAGTGCTGGCGCTAGAGTACTACGATCGTATGTTAAAAACGGCGTGAGCTCAGGGTGTAGGCGCCCTTTGATGAAAAAGCCGACAAATTCATTCTAACGATCTGATTGCGTAGCCGTCACCTGCAACAGCGTACTTTTGCGTCTCGGGGGGGCCGAAATGCCCTGGAGTAGAGTTCTTGCGTTTTCAGATCCGTTGCTATGCCAGGCGGCGATCCTAGCTGCCGAGGTCGAGATACTGCCAACAACGAAGGATGCTTTTGAGGTCGAGATCACGCAGGTCGGTGCGAACCGGCTGTGGGTACAAGATTTTCGTGCATCCGCGCCAACAGTCTGCACCGTCGCGTGCAAACCCGAGCGGCGGTCGATCGGTTTTCTGACCGAATCCAATTCGTCGCCCCTCCAGCACTGTGGGTTGGAGGTCTTGCCCGGCGACATCATCGTCAACAAGTCTGATGTCGTCCATCGGCGATCAGGCCCTGATTTCGACTACGGTTCGCTTTCTCTACCGACCGATGAGCTGAATCAAGCAGTCGAAGCGATCATCGGCTGCGAATTCGTGAAAAAATCGGATCAGCGTGTTGTTCATCCACACCCTCAATTGATGTCAGGGCTGTTGAACCTGCACAGAGCGATCGGACAGCTCGCCCATGACACTCCAGATGTACTGCAAATCCCGGAGGTGCTTCGCGCACTGGAGAGCGAACTCATCCATGTCATGGTCCGATGTCTCGCCAACGGCGTCGGCTTAGAACCCAAAACGGGTGACCGTCACCACAATGCGATCGTCGCTCGTTTCGAGGAGTTTTTAGCGGCAAATTCCGACCGGCCGCTTTATCTCACCGAAATCTGCGGCGCCATAGGTGTCGCGGAGCGAACACTTCGCGCCTCCTGTGAAGAGCATCTGGGCATGGGGCCGATCCGTTTTCTCACCCTGCGCCGGATGCACCTCGCGCGTCACGCGTTGCTGCGGGCGGATCCGTTGAAGTCAACCGTCACGCGCATTGTCGCCGATCATGGTTTTTGGGAGCTTGGCCGCTTTTCGGTCACCTATCGCGCCCTGTTCGGTGAATCGCCATCCGAGACGTTGCGGCGCCCCGCGGAGAGGATTTCTATCCACCTCAATCGGCCATCGTCCCTTGTAGTCACCGAACCTGGATACGCCTGAGTTCAAGCAAGCCCCGTATGGGAGCTTGGGCAGTTTGCCGATGCCTACCCCTCCTTGGAAAGTCGCCGTCAGTGACATTGCGACGGCCCACCAATCAGGCCGCAACGCAGCCCAGTCATTTCTCCCCCCTTCACCGGTTACACCTAAGCGCGTCCCTATCGGCAACTCCCTGCTCTACTTGAACCTCGTGCGGGGACCCGGTGCGATGACCGGCTTCAAATCGCCAGTCCTGAATAGCGCACGATCAATTTAGGAACGCCGTGACTTCCCTCGCGTTACTCGAGCAGAGCACAAAATAGGTTGCGCCGGCCGGCTGCTGACACGGCAGATTCTCGACGTCTGTGACAAAGGCGCGACACCGGCCGCGAAAATTCCCGCGCCTTGGGAAAAGCTTCGGATAAGTCGGTCCGCCCTGTTGCCCAGTCGCAGAGTCGCTCGTCCACTGCGATTGGACACGGGGACTCGTTAAGATGCAAGGACGTGCCGATCATCTGCTGTTCGTTTCCTTTCTTCTGTTTGCGACCACCCAGCATGCTGGTGCAGCTTGCGTCGATCCCGCGCAATTCACGCACTCGACGGTCAGCATCATGCGCCATTTCGATGACGCCGACCGCGATGCGCGTCCGAACCTCATCGGCGTGCGAGGCACCGGTTGGTTCCTGTCCCCAACGACGATCGTTACCGCCGAGCACGTGACGGCGGGTATGAAGCTCTCGACCGAGGAGTGGAAGTCGCTCGAGATCGCGGACGGAGAAAACAGCCATTCTATCGCCGCGCGGATCCAGCGCGTGGCAGGGGTCCAGGCCGAAAAGCTCGCAGTCATCGAACTCGAACATGCCGTCACCGCCGCGCGGAGCGTCACAATCCGGAGGAAGCCGCTCGTGCCGGACGAGCAGGTCATGACGCTCGCCTATCCGGCCGGCCGCCTGCATCCCGTGGGAGGACGGTTTGTTCGTTTCGGAGACGATGGGAAGCTCGCCGGCATGGCACTCCTAGAATTCTATGAAGGCGAGAACCGCCTTGTCATCGACCACGGCGCGTCGGGAGCACCAGTGATCGATTGCGATGGCCGGGTCGCGGCAGTCATCAGCAACGTGTTCACGCAGAATATCGTCTGGGCGTCTCACCAAATACGGATCTCGACAGCGTGGGGAATGCCCAATGTCGTCTCCGTGCCGGTCCAGGTGCTGGACGAATTTGCCCAATCCAACTGAGATCCAAGTACGTAACTATCTTGGGCCAGACGTACAGGCCAGCTAGGTCCGTCGGCCGCACGCGCGAGCTCCGCAACAGGCGTGATCGCGTGAAGGCAGAACGCATGGGTGTCTATTGCCGACCTCATGGAGCTGAGCCCACGCTCAGACTGGCAGACCGCTCCTGGCTCGATTCCGAACCTGCATAGTCAACCGCGCGAAGCCGGCGCTAACCTGCCATGGCTTACTATCGGCGGGCTCGGCGGCCTGATGAGACTGCGCATCTTCTTCAGGCACACCACAATGCGGTCAACCGACTATGCCGGAGGGTATCATGCTCATCAAACTGTTGCGAGTGCTCGCCATCACCGCTCCCGTATTAGGGATGACAAGTCTAGCATCGGCACAGGCTACTCCTCCGCGCCATGTTTCGCCGCCGAAGACGATCGATGTAGCCAAGCCAAAAACAGTTTCCTCACGTTCCGTCGTTCGGGACCTGCGGAAAATTTCGCCACCCGTTGATGGCGGCAGGTGCGGCTGTGTCCTTTGGCAAGATTTGTTCGATCGCAATAACCCGAACAATTTGCGATCGGATTATCCCGGTCCACCTGCTCAACCCGGCCAGTTCTAATCGAAGCCCCTATACGCACTCCCAAGCGGATTTTGTGCCGCCCCAATCGCCCGTTTCAGATAGTCTGGTCGCTTGATCTCACCGTCGACCATTCCGCAAACAATCGCGAATCCTTGCCGTACTTGCATAGTCGCCCCCGCTGCGCCGGATATCGTCCTCATAGGCGGGCTGGTACCTATCCGGGAAGCGCTCGGCGTGCCCGTCGAGCTGCTCAGTGTTCGAAGGAGGCAAATATGTTCTGGATGCGAACGCTCTTCGCTAGCGCCTTACTCGTTCCATTTCTTTCAACCTCGCTGCAGGCGCAAACGGCAAAAAAGATGGATGTCAGGGCCGCACGTGCTGAATGCTTCAGGCAGGCCAACGCCGCAGCAAACAGCGTGTCGGTCGGTTTTTCCGGTGCGACTGCCGACAGGCAGGCTCTTGGAATGGACGCCTATCGTGATTGTTGCCGCAAAATGGGGATACGGCCATAAACATTCGGCCGCTATCTGAAAGGCCGCCCCCTCAGGGCAGTCTTTCCATTGATCCCAACGCCTGGTCGACAGCCCTTGCCGCCTGCCGAACTTGCATAGTCGACGGACTCCGCAATGCACCTTCGAAGTTCCGAAGGCGCATAGCCGAAAAGCGTCAATTGCCCAATGCTGGCTCCCTTGATGCGACCCAAGAAGCTTCAACCGGTCGCAAGAACTGTTCCGCCGGTGCGACGGGGCATGGGATATGGCAGAAGGCGGTACACGTGCATTTAGCGATCCGGATGGTTACGCGGCCGCATTTGGCGACGTACGCGTCAACCTCACGATAGCGGGCGCCGGAGATTTCAAGGCTCAGTTGACGCGGCTGAAACTGAACCACCTGCAAATTTATCGGTGCTGCGAGACCCTCCCCCGCATTGCCTATATCTCGCTGCTCCCCGAACGGACCTTCCTGTCGTTTCCAGTCGCCACCGCATCTCTCAGATGCGGCGGATTGGCCTTGCGAAACGGCGACATGGTCCTTCACCGCAGCGGCGAGCGCGTGCATCAACGCTCTAACGGTGAGTGCCAGTGGGGGTTGCTGTCGTTACCGCCCGAGCAACTCGCCGATGGCGGCAAGGCCTTGACCGGACGGCTGATCGCATCACCACCCGCCAACAGGATACTCCGTCCTTCGCGCGCGGTGGCGTCAAGATTCCAGGGCCTGTTCAGGCAAGCCTGCCATCTCGCGGAAACCCGAAAGGTGACCGAGCGCCCCGAGATCGCAAGAGCACTGGAGCAGGAAATGCTCCACGCCATCACCCATTGCTTGGCTGCCAACGAGGCGGACGACCATTCCAGGGGAAGACATCATCACGCCGCTGTCATGGTTCGCTTCGAAGAAGCACTGAGCAAGCGGATTGATCAGAATCTCAACATGCCAACGCTTTGTGCGGAGATCGGCGTGGCCGAGCGAACGTTGCGGATGTGTTGCGCCGAGATTCTTGGCGTAAGCCCTACACGATATCTTTTATTGCAGCGCTTGAACAAGGCTCGCGCCGCGCTGCAGCGAGCCGACCCCTCAAAGGCGAGCGTCGCTGAAGTCGCCCGAAATCATCAGTTCCTGGAGCTTGGCCGTTTTTCGGTGACGTATCGCACCACCTTCGGTGAATCGCCTTCGACCACGCTGCAACGCGCTCGGCAGCTTGGAGCACAGGATTCGGCCGCATCGTCCTGACGCATTCACCACTCCGGCGACCGGACCGTCGGCCCAATATCTGCGGGTGAAGGAAGGCCCGGAGCCGGCGGTTGCGGCTGGCCGGCCGGCGCTAGCAGCTCTCCCCAGTTGGTCCGCGCTCGCATTTGGTCGCGCGTCGCGGCGGTCACGAAATAGCTGTCCTCTCGTATCTGCCATCCGCCCCCGAGCGCGCGGTAGATGGCGGTTGCACCGAGTGCAACATTGGCCAAAGCTGCCGCCACGCTGCTCTCCGCCTGAAACAAATTCTGCTCGGCAGTCAGCACGGTCGTGAAATCTGTAGCCCCTTGCTCGTACTGCTCCGTCCCAATTCTCAAGGCGCCGCGCGCAGCTTCGGCGCTCTTGCGCAGGTATCCGACCTGCAGACGCGACTGCCGGAAGGCGGAGATGCCATCGTCGACCTGCTGCTGCGCTTTGAGGACGGTGTTTTGATAATCGACCAACAGCTGTTGCAGCTTGGCGTCCTGCAGACGCACATTGTTGGTGATCTGCCCGTAGTTCAGGATATTCCATTGAAACGACGGATCGGCGGCATAGGTCATGCCCCTGGAGCTGACGAGTTGGCCCAGGTTGTGGCCGTTGGCGGTGCTGGCCGCGCCTCCGAACGCGCCGGTGATGCTGATGGCCGGATAGAGCTGCGCCTCGGCCACGCCAATCTGCGCGTTCTGCGCCAGCACGGCAAGCTCGGCAGTGCGAACGTCGGGCCGGCGGCGGAACAGATCCGCCGGGATTCCGACTGCGATCGTGCTAGGTGGTACACGTATCCTGCCTCTCGACCGGGCGAGCAGCCCCGCCAGCGAAACGGGTGGGATGCCGAGCAGCACACAGAGCGCGTTCTCTCCCTGTTGCAGCTGGTTGGTCAGCTGCGGAATCGCTGCTCGCGTCTGCTCGAGTACGTTAGTCGCCTGAAAGACGTCGCGTTCGCTGCTGCCGCCCCCAGTGTATTTTGCCTTTGCGATCCTGAGGCTTTGCTCCTGCTTGCTGATGTTGGAACGGGCGATCGCGATCAACTGCTCCGTGGTGCGGATGCCGATATAGGTTGCCCGGCTCTTAATTGCATAATGGCACTCGAAGGTATGTCAGGACAATTTGCCTTCCGATAAGCCATCCAAAGCTAATTTTGGTTCGCAGTGCTGACTATGCAGATTCGGACTCTCGGAGAAGCGCGCAAGCCGTTGAGCAGAGTTTGTTGAAGAGCGCATGCGCGAATTCTGCCGGAAACGCATAGCCAGCTACGCTGCTGCCGCCGACAATGTCGGACTACGGTTCTGTTGCCTCGCGCGAAACCAAAAGAGTGGAAATCGACATACAAATTATAGCGGGGCGCAAGGCCGGCCGTGCGGTCCGCCATTCCAGGCCGGCATGATTGGCCAAGGTCCAACGCGCGGCGAAAACCCATGCGCATGTAGAGGGCCGCTGCCAAGCATTCAGTTTTAAGGAGAATGACCAATGTTGCATAAGGCTTTGATTGGCTTTGCAGCCACCGTCCTTGTAGGCGCAACCTTAGTCCCCGACGACGCGCTCGCCCGTGGTGGTTTCCGCGGTGGCGGCTTCCATGCTGGAGGCTTTCATGGCGGCGCGGCACATTTCCGAGGGGGCACTGTAGCGGGGCGTGGCGTGGCTTATCGCGGCGGCGCCTATCGTGGGGCGGCTTATCGTGGAGCGGCTTATCGCGGCGTCGCTTGGCGCGGAGGATATCCCTATCGTGGAGCGGCGGTTGGCGCAGCGGTAGGGGCGGCAGCGATGGGCGCGGCGGCGACCGGCTATTACGGAGCCTACGGCTACAACAACGGCTGCTATCGTAACGCCTACGGCGCCTGGGTCTGCTCATAACGCGCGCACAGTGCGCTTCGGAGGGCGGCACGTACCATCGGGAGTTACCGCCGCCGCATCCGTCATCTTCGGTCGTTTGCGCCGGAGTAACGCATTGTGGGCACGATTGATACCAAATCTAGAATAGGCGAGATCATCTTGGTCATCGCCGAGCGCTGGTATCCTCGCCGACGCTGCTGGGCGTCGGCAACTCACGGTGATGCTCTGCGATCTCGTCGGCTCGACGGGCCTTCTCCGCACGTGTCAACCGGAAGATCTGAGAGCCATCATTGGGGGCCGAGACAGAAAGATTGGCAAACTGCTTCTCGGCAATGCATCAAATGCTGGAGCCGAGTGGGAATCCTTGCTCGAAACAGCGCTTGCAATTGTTGCGCAAGGCCAAGACGCGCGCCAGTTGGAATTGAGAGCCGCGCTTGACATCGCGAGCATCTGGCGCGGTCAAGGTAGGCACACCGAAACTCATGACCTTCATGCCCCAACTCACACACAGCGCTTCCGGAAGCGAAAGCGCTGCTTGATTCTTCGGTGTGAGATGTTAGCGACCATCAAGCGTAAGATGCTTCTGGCTTAGGGTCTGATTCCCACTCTCTTACAGCATGAGACGTAGGCATCATACGCATATTGCCCAGCATCGCCCTGCGGAAGGGTAGAGGCTTGGCCCTGCCTCGCGGCCGCCGCATGAGCTTCCTTGAAACACGCCGCTCGCGCGTTTGTTTCTTTTTCGCTCTCCTGGGCCGTGATTGGCGAGGTCACAGTCAGGAGAGCGGCCGACAGCACAGTGGCTGACAAAATCTTCCAAGTCATGGGTAACTCCCTTCAGTTGGCTCTAGGCTCAGCATTGACAGCCTGAAGAATGGCGGCCTGATTGGGCCGCTTAGTCTGCCGAGAAGCGTACCAAGTTAATGTCCGGCTAGCGTCGCCGGCTATGCAGATTCGGAATCTTTCAAGGTACCTGGCGCGTGGTCAGAGGGGCCCCCCAACGACTGCTCTTGGCCCCAACTCTGACATCGCAGGCAGTGAGCGGCTACTTCCGAGCTAGCAGCCAAACGGACGGCCGAAATCGGTCAGCAGTTGTGGCTGAAGCACATTGAGACGTTCAGGCAGTTCCCGCCACTGCAAGCGGCAGAGACGTTCAACCTCGATCAGGTATTGGCCAAGAGCGGGGCCTACGGCCCGGCGCAAGGTCTGCTCGACAGAAGGTCGGCAGGTTCACCCCCGTGCTCTATGACGACGCGAAGAAGAACGGTTGGAACGTGATCAGCATGAAGAATGATTGGAAACGCATCTTCGCGTTCCAATAACTTGCCGAAAGTACATAGCGCATCCAGAGCGTTTCGACCAATTTCCCGTCCGCGAGGCGTCCGACCGTGTTGCCGAAGTGTGATCTCCGTCGATCGGGGCAAGATCGGTTGGTGGGTGAAATGGGCGAAGGCTGCGGCCCGCGCTTCAGCAGCCGAAACCAAGGAAGGCCACCATGAGAATGTTCAGAACAATCTGGGGCGCTCTTGCCGTGCTGAGTACCGTCACGACAATGGCGAGCATTCCTGCCTCCGCCCAGCAGGAACGGAAACCAAACATCCTTGTGATCATGGGTGACGATGTTGGCTGGTTCAACATCGGCGCCTACCACCGCGGAATGATGTCCGGCAAGACGCCAAACCTCGACAAGCTGGCATCTGAAGGCATGATGTTCACCGACTATTATGCCGAAGCGAGCTGCACGGCGGGGCGCGCCAACTTCATCACTGGCGAGTTGCCGATCCGCACGGGGTTAACGACTGTCGGTCAGGCCGGTGCCGACGTCGGCATTCCGGACCAGGCAGTTACACTCGCCACCGCCCTCAAATCGCTCGGCTACGCCACCGGGCAGTTCGGCAAGAACCACCTCGGCGATCTCAACAAATATCTGCCGACGGTGCATGGCTTCGACGAATTCTTTGGCTACCTGTATCACCTCGACGCAATGTCTGACCCGTACTGGTACTCGTTCCCGGTCAACCAGGACTACTACAACAAGTACGGCCCCCGCAGCCTGGTCCACAGCTACGCGACGGACAAGGACGACACCGCCGAAATGCCGCGCTGGGGCAAGATCGGCAAGCAACGGATCGTCGACGAGGGGCCGCTGCCGCCGTTTCCCGACATGCAGAACGTACCGAATATGCATGATCTGCCGTTCCTGAAGGCGAAGTACGACATGACCACCTTCGACGAGGTTTTGGTCAAATCCTCCAGTGACTTCATGGACAAGGCCAAGCGCGACGGCAAACCTTTCTTCGTCTGGCACAACACGACGCGCATGCACGTCTGGACGTTCCTGTCGAAGAAGTACAGCGCGATGCAGAACAACGAGACGAACTACGGTCTCGAGGAAGCCGGCGTTGCGCAGATGGACGACAGCGTCGGCGCTCTGCTCAAACATATCGACGACATCGGTGAAACCAACAACACCATCGTCATCTTTACAACGGACAATGGCGCCGAGGTGTTTACCTGGCCGGATGGCGGCATGACCCCGTTCAAGGCCACCAAAGGGACCAGCTATGAAGGCGGCTTCCGCGTGCCGGCCATCATTCGCTGGCCAGGCCGCATCAAGCCGGGTTCGGTCGAGAATGGAATAGTCTCCGGGCTCGATTGGTTCCCGACACTAACTGCTGCGGCAGGAAACCCGAATATTACCGAGCAGCTTCTCAAGGGCGTGACGCTGGAGGGCCGCACCTACAAGAACCACCTCGACGGTTACAATCAGATGGATCTGCTCACCGGCAAGGGCCCATCGAAGCGCCATGAGATCTTCTATTTCGCCGGTCCGCATCTCGGTGCCCTTCGCCACGACAACTTCAAGTTCCAGTTCTTCCAACAGCCACACGGGTGGCCGGGCGAAAAAGACACGACCGATATGCCAACCATGGTCAACATCCGCCAGGATCCGTTTGAGCGGACACCCTCAATCCGCGGTGAAAGCCTGAACAATATGGGCGGAGGTTACATGAATGATTTCATGGCCCGCGAATTCTGGCGCTTCGTGCTTGTGCAACAGGAGGTCGCCAAATTGGCGCAAACGGCCATCGAGTACCCACCGATGCAGGCACCGGCGAGCTTCAACCTTGAAGCCGTAAAAAGGGAAGTTGAGCAAGCTATCAAACAACATCAAGGGCAGTGATAGCCTGACCTTTCAAGATGCGGGCGCTCTCAAAAAGAGCGCCCCCCAACGCACAACGAGATCGTCGGAAGGAGCCTCCAATGAACGGCGCGTTCTTATCACTCGCACTGGTCACTCAACTTGGCGGTCCATTTGTGATACCCGTCGGAGATGTGGTGCCTGTTATCAACGTCGAAAGGACCTGCAAAGAAACGGCGGCCACGGACAAAGCCATGAACCTCGATCTTCCTCAATCAGTTGAGAATTGCATGCGCGACGAGAATTCTGCGCAACAGCAGCTTGCCGCCATCTGGTCAAATTATTCTGCTTCCGTTCGCGACCGCTGCGCGGCCGAAGCGACGCTTTTGGGAACGGGCAGCTATGTTGACCTTTTGACTTGCATGCAGATGACCGACCCAGCGACATTGTCACCAACACCGGCCTTGAGCGGCGCGAGCAAGAATCGGAATAAGAATTAGCGCCGATCACCGTGCTCGTTGCCGAATCTGCATAGCCCGAATTGGCCCATATTGATCAAGCTCTGAGGATCGCAGGTCCTAAAGGG
Organism: Bradyrhizobium shewense; assembly: GCF_900094605.1. Lineage (GTDB taxonomy): Bacteria > Pseudomonadota > Alphaproteobacteria > Rhizobiales > Xanthobacteraceae > Bradyrhizobium > Bradyrhizobium shewense. Next base: position 25,869 of record NZ_FMAI01000001.1, read on the forward strand.
CAGAGCCAGTGGCGCGCAACAAGGGCACGACCGGCAACATTGACAAGCCCCCTCCGCGCGTGGGCACTTCGAAGCCAAGCCTCGGCAAGACGGACAACGCTCGGAGCGCCGCTTCCCGCTCGAAGCCGCTATTCGTGTCACTGGCAGCGGTCGGCGTGATCGCCGTTGGTGGCCTGGTCCTGTTGTTCCTGGGCGGCGGATTGCCTTTGCCCGAAGTGCTTCGCCCCCGAAGCGCGGCCCCTGCCCTGGCCTTTGTCGGCAGCGAAGCCTGCGCTGGGTGCCACCAGGCCGAAACCGCGTTGTGGAAGGAATCTCAGCACAAGCATGCCATGCAGCACGCCACGGCCGCTTCCGTGCTCGGCAATTTCGATAATGCCAGGTTCGACTATTTCGGCGTGCATTCGCGGTTTTTCAAAAAGGACGACAAGTTCTTCGTCGAAACCGACGGCCCGGACGGCAAGCTTGCGACCTTCGAAGTGAAATACACCTTCGGCATTGATCCCTTGCAGCAATATCTGATCGAATTCCCAGATGGCCGCGTACAGGCGCTTTCAATCGCCTGGGATGGCCGGCCGAAGGACCAGGGCGGTCAACGCTGGTTTCATCTCTATCCCAATGAGGAGATCAAGCACGACGACGTGCTGCATTGGACCAGCCTCAATCAAAACTGGAATTTCATGTGCGCGGAATGTCATTCAACCGGCGTGCAGAAGAACTACGACGCGACCAATGATCGTTTCCACACGACATGGACGGAAATCAGCGTTGGCTGCGAGGCGTGCCACGGCAAGGGCTCCCGCCACATCGATTGGGCGCGCAGCCAGCGAAGCTGGTTTGGAAAAGATGATGACCCGCGCAAAGGACTGACCGCCTTGCTGAACGAGCGTAACGGCGTCACTTGGCACCCCGAGCCGAAGACCGGCAATCCGCAACGCGGCATCGCGGCTGCGGTAACACGTAGAGAGGTCGAGACCTGCGGGCTGTGCCACGCGCGACGCGGCGAATTCTCCGAAGATTGGGTGCCGGGACAAGCCTTATCCGACACGCACGCCGTCGCTCTCCTTGCTCGCGGCCTGTATCATGCCGACGGGCAGATGCGCGACGAGGTGTACAATTACGGCCCGTTCAAGCAGAGCAAGATGTTCGCGGCCGGCGTCACTTGCAGCGATTGCCACGAACCTCACGCCGCGAAACTCCGCGCTCCAGGCGATGGCGTTTGCCTGCAATGCCATGTCTCCGACCGATATGAAGTTGCCTCACATAATCGCCACGAGGGCGTAACGCCGGCACTGACTTGCGCGTCGTGTCATATGCCTGTCAGCACCTACATGGTGGTCGACAAGCGGCACGACCATAGCCTTCGAATTCCGAGGCCGGATCTCTCCGTGAAGCTTGGCACCCCAAATGCCTGCAACAACTGCCATACCGACAAATCCGCACAATGGGCGGCCGACGCGATCGAGCGCTGGCACGGGCCTGTCCGAAAAGGTTTCCAGAACTACGCCGAGGCATTCCAGGCGTCCTGGACCGACCGAAGCGACGCGGCTGCGCTGCTGGCTGTGGTGGCGGCCAGTCCCACAGCGCCGGCAATCGCGCGTGCGAGCGCTCTCAGCGAACTTCATTCGCGGGTCTCGCCTGCGAATATTGAACTCGCCCGCAAGGAATTGGCCGATCCCGATCCAATGGTGCGGGTCGCAGCGCTTGACATGCTCGATGGCCTTCCGGGCGACCGGATCTGGCCGCTTGTCTCGTCGCTTCTATCCGATCCAAGCCGCGGCGTTCGTATCAGGGCGATGTTCGTTTTGGCCGCCGTGCCTACTGCCAACCAGCCCGCCTCCGACCGCGCAGCGTTTGAGCGGGCCGCGGCCGAGTTCATTGCGGCGCAACGCCTCAACGCGGACCGGCCCGAAGCCCGCTCGGCGCTTGGAAACTTCCATGCGCGCCGCGGGCTGACAACCGATGCAGAGAGCGAATACAAGGCAGCCCTTCGGCTCAGCCCCCAATACACGCCCGCGGCGATCAATCTGGCGGACCTATACCGGCAACTCAGCCGGGATGGCGAGGGAGAAAGCATCCTGAGAACAGCGATCACGTCTTCACGGCAAGACGGCGGCTTGCACCATGCTCTGGGGCTCACCCTTATCAGGCAGAAACGACCGAACGACGCGCTCAGCGAATTCCAGACCGCAAGAGAACTCGAACCTGACCGGTCGCGCTACGCCTACGTGTACGCCGTGGCGCTGCATTCGTCGGGCCGCGTCGGTGAATCAATTGAAGTCTTGAAGGCCAACCTGGTCGGGCATCCAGACGATCGCGACAGCCTGTCTGCCCTTGTCACGTTCAGCCGCGATTCCGGAAACATCGGTGCCGCACTCGAATATGCTGAGCGGCTCTCTCGCCTCGTCCCGAATGACCGTGAACTAAACCGCCTCACCGACGATCTTCGCGCACGCTTGAAGTGAATGGCCGAGGAGACCGTGGCGATCATTGGCTGAGCGCGCTGCGGATGCCGTGCCAGACCCGGTCCTTCAGGGCTATCAGCGGTGGTGGGGGCATCGTCACTGGCGCTTCTGTTCGCCTGGCACCATCGACGACCAGCGTGGCGACGTGGATTTCTCCATCCGTATAGTACGGATCGCCTTCGCCGTTTCGGCCGAACAAGGTCGGGCCGGTTCCGGAGATCTGGAAGAAGTCTTGTGCCATACCTGCCTCCCGCAAATCCCGCATTAGCAGGTCACGTTCGGCATCGATGTCGGGGGCGATGTGATGGGTCACCTGCCCCGTATCGTGACTGAGACCGACGCCGCGATCGAACGTGATTGAACCCAGCCAGACCGGACGGCCAACGCTTCCTTTTCCAAGGACCATCCAAAGCCGGACGTGATGCCGTCTATCAGCGCTCCTGCCATCCGGCTTCTCGCAGGCGAGCTCTTCCTTTTTTCCGTCATAGTAAAGCGGGCTCACAGGCGCATCATGGTATGGCCGATCGAGCACCACGCTGCCGACGATTTCAATGCTGGAGCGCAATGTGATTGGGTCGGCCGGAAACCAACCGGCTGCATGCATGGCGCGCAGCACATCTTCTTTGCTGCCGACGAGTCCGACATTGAGCGCATCGCCCGGGATGCCGCTCGCGGTACGGGTTACCATGGGCAAGGAAGCGAGGCCCGGCTCGCGTTCGTGATGGCTCCACAATGCAGGCAGTACGACATAGGCCAGCATCAGGTAGGCGATGACCACGCCCGCGGGAATGATCCACCATCGTCGCCTGCCTGCAATCCGCTTCATGCCGCTGCCGCCGTCGACTTGATTGCGATAGATTTGTTCTGTGCGCCTTCATCCCGTGCGAGATCCGCCAAGCTCATCGCCTGGTCAGGATCAATTCAACCGGATGCTCAATTCGTCACAAAGATGGGTGGCACCTGCGCTTCTATTTCGTGAACCTCGGCCTTGAGGACGTAGGCGGCGTTGCCGCCGCAGGCTGAAGATTGAACGTCAGCCAGACATTCCAGCCTGCTGGCCGATTTTCATTGGCGAATTCGCCGTAGGCCTTCAGGTTCAGATATCCCTGCATGTCTCCGACCGGGAAAATGTAACCAACCTGCGGTCCGACGCCGACCACCCGCGACCGGAAGCAGCCGACGCGATCGCCGGAGCCGCTGTCGCAACCGATCTGCTGATAAAGGTAGCCCACGAGGCCGACCTGCCACTGCTTGGTCAGGAATTGCGACGCGCCCCAGTCGAGGTGCATGTCGACGCCGTTCTGATATTGAGTGGACGGGTTGACGAAGTTGTACGTGAATCCCAGCACCGCCGAAAATTCATGCCCGGTCTTCGGATCGAAATAGGTGTAGCCGCCGCCCGCGTCGATAGCCCAGTGCCCAATCCCCAAATTCGCAAGGCGGGTCGACTGGTAGGCGCCGGCCGGGAGGTCGGCGGTAATGTAGGTCATGTAATTGTTGACACCGGCATTCCAGCGCAGCGCGAATTGCGGGATCAGGTCACCGAATGCAATGAGCGAGCTGTCGATGCTGTCGAACCGCGAGAAGGGGAGCGTTCCGCCGCCCGGGAGCGTCAATGCTCCTGTAAGCGATCCCGCCAGCGACGTGGAGTTGGAGCCGTAGACCGTCAACAGGCTGGCAGAGGCCTGCCCACCCAGCACCGGTGTGGCGAAAGTGTAGGTCCCGGCCAACAAGCCAAGATCCACATTCGCATTGACGTTCGCGTTCACGTTGGCCGTCAGATTCGCAGGAAAGCGACCAATCGTGATCTCGCGCGCCCGCGCCACGTCGCCGCCGGCGGAAACCGAAGTGTGATAATAGACCGAAGTCACCGACCAGCCCGGCGCCTGTTGGGGAACGGCCGCGAGGCTGCCAAAAAATCCGGGGATCCAAAAGCTGACGCCGCCTTCATCGGCTCGCGCCGCATCATTGGGGAGCATGAGTAAGGCGGCAATTGCCGCCGCGCCCAACCGCCAAACAAAACCAGCCGTCGATACCGACGTCCCGACCTTTATCTGCATCTGCCGATCCCCACTCTTCTACTGCCCTCCACAGCCGAAGAACAATCCGGCCGCGTGAGGACTCGGAAAACGAGCAGATGCTACCACAGCACGTCTATGCGGAATCGGCGCTTTCCCAGCTTATGCATCTTTAGCGGGAGACTGTGCCTCCCATGCCACATTTTCCCGATGTGCGGATTGGTGTTCTTGCCGTTTTTGCATAGTCAGCCATGCTCGCGACAAGCAAAAGGCGCCGCCGCCAGCGACGCCTTGAAAGTTGAGCAAGTTCAGAATGCGCACTCCCCCAGCAAGGGAGACGGTCACCGCACAAGAAGATCGGACTCCGCCTAGTGTTGCCAGGAACGAGCCGCGCGCTATGCACGGATTAGGTCGATGCCGAATGGCCGATGCAGCGTTCTACCTGCGTCGGAGCGGCGGCAAGCCTCGTTGCCAGATCGCTCCATTGTCGAACTGAATGACCACGCCGTCCGGCGAATAGACCGCCCCCTCGTTGAAGGCATCGATCCAGATCCGGCTCGTCGGCGAAAACCAGTCCGGCCATGCCTGTGCAGGGACACCTGCTTCGGTCAGGAGGTTGAGTGCAGCTCCGTTCTGCGTGATATGGGCAGGCAGGCTTCCGCGGCACCTGTCAACGCACGCATAGATGCCGGTAAGATTGATCGATTGTGCCGACGCGCCCGCGCTGGTGAGCACGGGGAGGATCGCAATAACTAGCCACAAACGCTTCATGACATCACTCCATTGTTCAATTGGTTAGTCAAACTGGCCTCAAAGCTCTCTTTCTGTCGGCCTCTCGTCCATTGTTTCGGCGGATACTCGTCGAGCCTAACGCTTCCGGCTCATCTGACGATATGCAACTCCGGTAGCGGACACCCCAATAGCCACGCCGCGCGTGGAAGGCTGTCAATCGCGACCAGTCGATCCCGTGACGTGATTCCGGCTTCGCTTGTAGTGACCGATATCATGCAAGGAGATACGAGCCTCGCGCACCAGGTTCACCCGTGCCTCAATGGGCATTGGAATGCTGTCCTTCGAACTTGAGCAGTGCACCGCGCTTCGCTGCTGGACGGTCATAGCGATCCGGTCCTAGACGGCAATATTGCTCACAGCGGCAAGCGATCGTAGCGAGAGAAGAAGGTCGTGCCCTTGTTCATTGTGCACCATTTGACCGCGAGCGGAGCCAGCGTGCGTCGGGAACGTGGCCCGCGCTGTGCATTCGGCAGATCGTAGCGGCGGCCACTACCCTGACGCGGCCCTATCCCACTCAGAAGGCCTGCTCACAGCTCACATTGGCCGCCATGAGATTTTTTTTGACCTCCCGGTGCACACGTCGTGCACATGCCGCAGTCTAACCAATTGAAAACTTTGAACTTTCGCTCCAATCTATCATGGGCGCGCAAGATGGGCGGAGGTCAAAACGCCAAATCTGTATTCTCAGTGCACACATGGTGCACACGAAATACCCAGTACACACGTGCGACGAGACTCACTCAGGGCCGCAGAAAAATTGACGCATTGCCGCAGGAGCCATTCTCTTCTCCCTTCACATTGCAAGGCGAGCGACGCAGGTTCAACCGATAGGAATCCGCTTTGGCAACGAAGTCAGCGTTGATCCAATAAATCACATGCGGCGCAACATGAGCGAAGTTGCGGAAGCGACTCAATAGAGCGTGAGAGACATGATGAAATTGGATCACGCAGCCGGTCGATCGAGAGCTTGTCAGATAACATGCGCGTAGGGGAGCACTCTACTATTGCGATCGATTCCGCGTGCGGTCGGTCTGGATACTTCTGAAAAGCGTTGAGTTATACTCATTCCGCGAAATGAGTATAACTCCGCGCGTGCGTCGATGAATCTGGGCCAAGACAGCGGTTGCGCTCAGGCTCCTGACAAACGCAAAGGTCACACGTACGAATCGTGTCGGGCGCGCCGGTTTTTCCTTGTTTTGCCGGACGATATGCGGGATCCGGGTGAAAGTCCACCTCCGACTCATTCGAGCGAGTAAGCGGAAAATCCCAGAAAATCGCAACCGAATGCAAATAGCTCAGCTCCCAAGTATCTAAGTCAAACTTGCGCGATCGGCGCCTTTCTATCTCTGGAGCAAGCGTGCGCTAGGGAGTGCGACCCCTGGCGACCCAATGCATGTCCTTATAGTTGAAACCGCGCGCGAGCGTGGGCTTCACCACCATGAAGTAAGGCGAAATATCGAAATCGCGCGGCGCGTAGAGTGATGAGTGACGCGGCTCGGCGATTTCGCGCCGCACCGTCTGGCTCTCGATGTGCGTAATCGTGGGCAGGATCGGGTAACGCACGGCATCGAATGCTTGCGCAATCAGCGACGAACAGATGATACGGCTCGCGTCGGCCGAGCCGAGCGCGATCGTTCGGCGACGACAACGTAGCGCCGCTGGCCATGGGAAAAACTGCCGCATGAGATCGATGACGTTCTTGAAATCGTAGCCGAGGCCGATGCGTTCGGACGCGTAGCGGCAGACCTTCTCGCAGTCCACTTCGCTCAGGCCCACCGGCCGGCAGATGCGGGTCTGACAATGCAGATATTTTGACAGCGGCGCCGACACGACACCTTCGTCGATGTTGGCTTCGATCAGGACATGAGGCTCGCCGTCAATTGCGGCACACCCTATCGGCCCGACGTATAGCGCCGAATGCGACCAAGCCGATTGAGTGAGATACTTGATGCCGCCCGAAATGCGACCTTTGCCCTCGATCAGCAAAACGTCACCTGGTCGAATAGTGTCGCGTAAGGCCGTCGGATCGATCGGCGTCAACGGCTCACTAAGGTTGGCCGGCTTCTGCAGCCGCGCAATCAATCGTCCAACGCTGTCGATCATCCAGCCCATCGCTCGTCTCCTCTTTTGGAGTGGGCACTGTAATGATCTAGCAAGTTGGATCTGGGACCGCGCCAGAGCGATTGTCGTACCTATAGAGCGATTGCTCTTACCGAATGCGCCACCGCTAATCGGCTGGGCCTTGGCGGGTCAGCTTACGGAACGTCGCCGCGCAGGCTGTTGAAGAAGCATATTCGATATGCTCCGTGCCCTCGCCTTTCGGCCGCAGGTCAATCGCGACGCCGCACAACTGCCAGCAATCGCTCTACAATTGGATCAATCGCTCTGGGGCAGAGCGGCGCCAGGCCTCTACCATCACTGTATCGACGTCAACCGTAGACGGAAGGACACGTGATGATCTGGAAGACTCTCGTCAACCAATCCTTGACTCGTGCATCTCGGCCGAAAGTTCTCACCACTACCTTCATGTGCGCGCTTTCAGCGACGATTCGCCTCACCTCGACGGCGGACGGAGGAACGAAGATTCCGGCGCCACCGGCTCCCATGCATAATACCTTGATTTCAAGCATGACCAGGGACGGCGCTCCGACCTTCGGCAGCGGGTCGAAGCCGACGATGGCCCAGCGGATTGTCTTTCACGGCCCGAGAGGCTGCCGAGTGTGGCCACTTTGGTAAGACGCCGGATTATCGCCATGATCCGGTCCCCAGCCGCCAAACCCGCGTCGATCGTCGGCGCCATGAAAGCGATGGCCGGTGCATCGCCAAAGGATCGCGCGAGCTTTGCCAAGGGGCACTGCGTCCGCGGGATCTATATTCCCTCGGATCGGGCAGACGAGGTCACGAAGTCTCAGAGCTTCACAAGACCATCACGCGTGCTGGCGCGCTTCTCAGTGGACGGCGGCAATCCCCTCATGCCAGACACCGACAATTTCGTGCTGCGCGGGTTCAGCTTCACACTCGGGGATATTGGCCATCGCTCCGATATTCTCACGCAGAGCGCTCCCGTCCACTATGCAAGGACAACCGCGCAAATGTTGGCCTACTTGAAGGCGCGCATTCCCGGATCCGACGGGCGGCCTGATCCGGAAAAAATCAAGGCGTTCTCCACCGCCAATCCCGAGACGCTGCATCAGGCAAGCTACATGGCCGCCCACGCACTTCCTGCAAGCTTTGCCGACACCACCTACTGGGCCGTCCACGCCTTTCCCGCAACAAATCGGAGTGGCGAGACGCAATTCATCAAATTCAAGGTCGTCCCGGTCGGCAGTCAAGCTGCACTAGCCGAAGACGCGGTCACGACGAATGGAGGCCTTCTGCGCAAGGACCTGGAAAACCGGATTGCGGCACGCGATATCCGGTTCAGCCTAATGGCGGTGCTCGGTCGTCTCGGGGACCCCATACTGGATGTCACGATCCGATGGCCGCATGAGGACCGTCGGGAGACCGTGCGGCTCGGAACAATCGTGATCACTGCAATTGAAGCGAACGAAGCGCCCGATGGATCGGTCTTCAATCCGGCAGACCTCGCCGAAGGTATTGGGTATCCACCCGACCAGATCTTTGCGGCCCGGCGCGCCGCCTACGCGATCTCACTGACACGGCGCCGCTGATCGAATGATCAGCTTTCGCTCTCGTTGGTGCTCTGCGCTTCGCGGCGCCACACTGCGGGGCTGGCGCCGACTTGCGCCGAAAACACCCGCGTAAAGTGGCTTTGATTGGCAAACCCGGCCGAGATCGCGATTTCGGCCAGTGACAGGTCTCGCGCGGTCATCAACTGCTTGGCCGCCTGCACACGCTGGCGTAGCAGCCATTGGTGCGGCGGCAGGCCGGTCGAGATTCGAAACGCGCGCGAGAAATGGCTGACCGAGAGGCCAAACTCGGCCGCGATCTGTTGCAATGAAAGCGTCCCGCCGAGGTCGGAGTCAAGCCTTTCGCAGGCTCGCTTCACCTGCCAGGGGGCTAGACCGGTCCTGGGCGCTCTAACGCGCCACCTCAATCCGCCATAGATCTGCGCGGCATGCGCGGTAAAAGCGAGCATCGCGTAATCGATGAAGAGTTGGTTGATCTCGGCCGGCTTACGCAACGCTTGCAGCAGTGCCCCGCCGATATGACGGATGACCGGGTCGTCATGACCGGCACCGAGTTGAGCGGGGAGCTCACCCACGCGCGGTGCATTGGACTGCTCAGCGATAGAGTCGAGCGCCGTGCGCGGAAGATAGAAATGGAGCGCGTGGAATGGCTTGTTGATGATGTAGCGCACATCTTTCTTCATGTCGTACAGATATGTTGCACCCGCACGGATATCGGCCTTGATCGCACGCCTGCCGCGCTCCCAGGTCTCACAATTCGGGTCATCGTAAAGCATCAGGGTGACAACATTGGCATCTTGAAGGCCCATCTCGCCGGACACGCCTTCAATGGGTGCATCATCCCGGGTCTCAGTAACGGCTATCTCGGCGTTACGAAGCGAACGCGTGATCAACGAAACCGGTTCTTGCTGCAGATGAAAAAACCGCTTCACAGTCTGACCGTAGAAACCTGACGATTTCATATGCACCGCCCCCTTGAGTGGAGCTGCACGGAATAAGCGATCGCGATCGATTGACGGTCACGACCGCTGTGAGGATCTTGAAGCAGCCGTCCGGGGCCGCCCGCAATCACATGTCACCTTCGGAGCCGCCAACTGCCTCGCGGCGCCATGCCGCCGGACTAATGCCGACCTGCGCCGAAAACACTTTCGTGAAGTGGCTTTGATTGGCAAACCCGGCCGAGATCGCAATCTCCGACAACGGCAGGTCTCGCACGGTGCTCATCAACTGCTTGGCCGCCTCGACGCGTTGGCGCAGCAGCCATTGATGCGGCGGCAGGCCGGTCGAGATTCGGAACGCGCGCGAAAAATGACCAACCGAGAGGCCAAACTCGGCTGCGATCAGTTGCAATGAAAGCGTCCCGCCGAGGTCCGAGTCGAGCCGTTCGCAGGCTCGCTTTACCTGTCTGGGCGCAAGACCGCCGCGCGCCGGTCCGGCAATGCTTTGCAGCCCGCCATAGGCCTGGGCGATATGCGCGGTGAACGCGAGCATCATGTGATCGATGAAAAGCTGGTTGGCCTCACCCGGCCGACTCATTGCTTCCAACAGCACTGCCCCGATATGACGCATGACCTGGTCGTCGTGGCCGGAGCCAAACTGACAGGCGAGATCGCCAACGGGCGGTGTACGGTTTTCTCGAGCGATGCCGTCGAGCGCCGAACGCGGCAGATAAAAGTGGAGGGAGTGAAACGGCTTGTCGATGATGAAACCCGGATCGCTCCTGAGGTCGTATAGATACGTCGTGCCGGCCCTGACATTCGCTTTCCCGACGCACTTGCCGTGATCCCACAGCTCGCAGTCCGGATAATCGTGAAGCTTCAAGCTGACGAAATAAGCCTCATCGGCCACCGAGCCGGAACGACCGGGCACAGGATTATCATCGCGGGTTTCGGTGACCGCGAGTTCGATGCCGCGCAGCGAACGCGTGATCAGCGAAGGCGGTGCATCCCTCAGATGCAACTGCCGCCTGACCCTCTGTCCGAAGGTGCTCGCCTGTGCCATTTGTTCGGACCATTCGCGAAGTTTGATCGGGCCGCCCAACTCGCTGCCATCCCTATCTCGCGGCGCATTATCCGGCACCTGAGTGCGGAGGTCTAGGTTGGCGGCGGCGCGAAACGCGATTGTGAGCATCGGCCGCCGTGACTGTCACAAAGCGATTTTGGAAGCGACTTCAATATCCACCCCCCTGATTGGGGGACCTCCCCTCCCGTCACATAAAATGGCGCGCCGAAGCGCTTTGAGCAGAATCAGACAAGACGCGGCCGTTTTGGGAAAGACCCCGTAGTTCTACGCGCCTAGAACGCCGCGGAGAACTCGACGCCCAGCGGAGCCGGCACAGGGAAACGATGGCTTCACGCCGGCCCGCCAGCCACCCCGGCGACGCGAGTGCACATCTCCTCTGAAGGCGCATCTCCATGAGCGAACCGATCTCGCGTGATTCTGCGCATGAAAATCCGTCGGCCGCGTCCAGCGCGAGCCAACGCCAATTGCGGAATGCCGAGCAGCGTTCCGCCGACGCGGAGATGACGCGCGTCCTCCACACCGAACCGGTCCGCATGGCACTCGACCCCTCCGGGGCCGCGATCGCCCACTGGAAACATGACCCGTTACACGATGTCGTCGAGCCCATGAGCGACCACGTCATCATGGCTTACAATGGCCGGGTGCAGCACGTGGAGCGGCGCTCCGGAAGATCGATTGCGAAGGGAACGTTCCGTCCAGGGGCCGTGATCATCATTCCGGAAGGGTCAAGCTCGCGGTGGGATATTCCGAAACCGGTGGATGTCGTTCAGCTCTATCTGCCGACCACAACGCTCGCGCGCGTGGCCCGCGAAGCCGACACGGCCACTGCGGTCGATCTCCGGGAACGAACCGGGCATCCCGACCCCGTTACATCTCGATTGCTCCTGAGCGCGGCCGACGCGCTGGAGGGCAACTCCGCCCTCGATACGCTGTTCAGGCATCAGCTCATCGACCTGCTCGCGACGCGCCTGCTGGCTACGCACACCGCCTCGCCCACCGCGTTCCAGCCGACCATCGGCGGGCTTTCGCCAAACGTCCTGCTTCGCGCCATCGAACGCTTGCGTTCGGACAGCGATGCCGACGTCTCGCTTGCAGCCCTCGCTTCGGATGCCGGCCTGTCGCGCTCCCACTTCTGTCGCGCCTTCAAGGAAAGTACCGGGCTCTCACCCCATGCCTGGCTGCGGCAATACCGCCTCGAGCAAGCCATGAAGATGCTGCGCGACACCGACACATCGATCGTGTCGGTGGCGGCCGAGCTTGGCTATGCCTCGCAGACGGCATTCGCTGCCGCCTTCATGCGGTTGACCGGAGAAACCCCGACCGATTGGCGACGAGGCGCGCGGTAGCAACGCGAGGATAGCTTCATGAACAAACCAATCGTGAACGATCCCCTGAAGGCTCTGCTTCGCGCACCCGATGCGTACCATGACGGTTCGCCGGCCGCCCAGCGGCGCGCTGCCGAAGTGGAGATGGCGCGCGTGCTCAAGACGGCGCCGCTACAGATGGCTTCAGACCCCGCCAATGGCGCCATAGCGCACTGGAAGCACGGGGCTCTGCATGACGTGGTCGAGCCGATGACCGACCACGTCATCATGGCCTATCCTACGGGCGTTCAGCGTCTGGAGCGGCGTACCGGGAAATTGCTGGCAACTGGAACGGCGCGTCCCGGCGTCGTGACGATCATTCCGGCGGGTTCAAGCTCGAAATGGGATATTCCCGGCCCTATCGATGTCATCCAGCTCTATCTTCCGCGCACGACGCTCGAACGCGTAGCCCGCGAAGCCGACGCATTCGCGCCCGGCGATCTCCTAGAACGGACGGGGCATCCCGACGCCATCACATCCAGCTTGCTGATGTGCGCGGCGGATGTGCTGGAGGGAAATTCGTCCCTGGATGCCCTGCTCAGGCAGCAACTGACGGATCTCCTGGCCACGCGTCTGCTGGCGGCGCATACCGGCGCGCCAGTAACGTTCGAGCCGGCCGTGGGTGGGCTGTCGCCTCACGCGCTCCGCCGTGCCATTGAACGCCTGCGCTCGGGCAGCGATGCGGACGTATCGCTCGCTGCGCTCGCATCTGACGCCGGCCTGTCTCGCTTCCACTTCTGCCGCGCCTTCAAGGAGAGCACCGGGCTTTCGCCGCACGCCTGGCTGCGCCAGCAGCGGCTCGAGCGAGCCATGAACATGCTGCGCGATACCGACGCGTCGATTGAGCTGGTGGCCGCAGAGCTCGGTTACGCTTCGCAGACGGCGTTCACGGCGGCATTCAAGAAGCTGACGGGCAACACCCCGAGCGATTGGCGCCGGCGCATCCGGTAACAGCAATCTCTCTGCAACCGCGTCAATCGCTCTGGCGCGGCCGCAGCTCCGATCCCGTAGATTTGCGGTATCGAACATCGACAGCGGAGGGAGACGAACAATGGCCTGCAAGCACTGTATCGCCCTCCTTGATATCGTACCACGGCGCAGGGTCATCGCGACCCCGACTGGCACAACGGCTTCGAACACTATCCCGAAGAAGCCGCCCGCGCGCGTACCAGCCTTTTGCGAGAGCTGGCTGAGACCGGCGGGTTGCTGGTGGCCACGCATATGCCGTTCCCATCCGTGGGCCATGTGGCCGTCGCCGGTGACGCCTTTCGTTGGGTACCGGCCTTCTGGGACTACTGAAGATTAGGGATTACCTGCATCGTCCGGAGACCCACAGGCTATGAAATGGCCATCCCCGAAACCTTGTCGAAAAGGTGTGTTCGCTTCAGATCGATCGCAACGTCGACGGGACGATCCGGCGCCGCAGCCACACCCACTGGCATCTGCGCCGTGAACGGAAATGCGCCGACGGTGCCGATCACGAGCGTATGCGGCCCGAGCGGCTCCACGTCTTTCACCAACAACCGGACGGAAGAGCCTGCCGGCGCGTCCTGCGGCAGCACGTGGTCGGGCCGGACGCCGAGCACGACTGGCTTGCCGATGCTCCCTGCATAGGCCGCCTCCCGGCATTTCGGCAATTGCAACGCCGTCCCCGACGGCTCGGTGAAGACCAGTGCACCGTCGCGAGCGGCAATTTCGCCATGGATGAAGTTCATGCTGGGCGCGCCCATGAAGCCCGCGACGAAGAGATTTCTGGGCTTCTCGTAGATCGTGATCGGATCGGCCGCCTGCTCGATCCGGCCGCGATTCATCACCACGACGCGATCGGCCATGGTCATGGCCTCGACCTGATCGTGCGTGACATAGACGATCGTCTTGGCGAGGCGGCGGTGCAACGCCTTGATCTCGGTTCGCATCTCGATGCGGAGCTTGGCATCGAGGTTCGACAACGGCTCGTCGAACAGAAACACGTCCGGGCTGCGCACGATGGCACGGCCGATCGCCACGCGCTGACGCTGTCCGCCGGAGAGTTGCTTGGGTCGGCGGTCCAGATATGGCTCGAGGTCGAGAACCCGTGCCACGTCCTGGACCGCCCTCGCGATGCCGGCGCGCGACTCGCCCCGCACCTTCATGCCGTAGCCGATATTCTCCCCGACCGTCATATGCGGATAGAGCGCGTAGTTCTGGAACACCATCGCGCAATTGCGCAAGCCGGGACGCAACTGCGTCACATCGCGGTCGCCGATGCGAACGGTTCCGCTGGTGACCGTCTCCAGTCCCGCGATCATGCGCAAGGTCGTGGTCTTGCCGCAGCCCGACGGTCCGACCAGCACGACGAACTCCTCGTCGGCCACGCTCAGATCGAGCCCCTCGATGATCTTGTAGGGCCCGTATGCCTTGCTGACGTTCTCGATCTCGACGCGCGCCATGGAATCCTTTTTCCGCCCCTAATGTCGACGGCCAACAAAGCCCGGATGATGCTCGCGCATCATCCGGGGAAGTCTCAGCGGAGGCTAGTTCTTGGGCGGGAGGCCCATCGCCGCGCGATAGGCGGCAAGCTGCTTCGCGCGGCCGAACTCGTCGGTCAGGCGATTCCATTCCTTGGCGACCGTGTCCAGTGCCGCCTGCGGCGTGGTCTGGCCGGCTAGCGCCTTGCCTAGCTCGATCTCCACGACCTCGGTGTAGGAGAAATAGCCGGGCAGACGCATGTCGAGCGCAACGTTCTTGCCGTTGATGGAGTCAGCCTGCGCGCCGAGATATTCCTTGGCCTCCTGCGGCGAGAAGATCTTGCTCCACAACTCCAGATTCGCGGTGTGCGACTTGCGGTAAGGGTTGACGCCGGTGCCGCCGGTGATCGCGGCCTGGCCAGAGACTTCGGGGCTTGTCAGCGTCTTGACGAAATCCCATGCCGCCTGCTGGTTCTTGCCCACCTTCGGCACGCCAATCTGCCACCCTCCGAACGCCATGAAGGGTGCCGGCAGGACTGCCGGGAACTTGTCCCACTTCTTGGTTTTCGCATTCCAGATCTCGTCAGAGCCGGGCAGCACCGCGGAGCCGACCTTGCCTGAGATCTTCGATTGCTTGGGGTCGGCCGCGATCACGCCGGTGTCGCCCCAGCCGATCGATTCCGCCACCTGACCGCCGGCCACGGCCGCGTTGACCTCGCCGAACGAGAAGTTCAGCGCATTGGGCGGGCCAAGCTTTGAGGCGCGGATGTATTCTTCCAATCCCTTCACCCAGCCAGGATTGTTGATCTGGGCATCCATCGTTTCGGGGTCGAAGAACATCGCGCCCGGATAGTTCGGGTTGTTGGTATAGGCGGCCGCGTGGCTGAAGAAGAACCAGAACTGCTGGCCGCCACGACGGAAGGCTTCCGCGGTACCCCAAAGTCCCTTGTCGGGGCGCTGGAAGAACTCCGCGATGTCGAGATACTGCTTCCAGGTCTTTGGCGGCGCCAGGTCGTAGCCGTACTTGGCCTTGAACGCGTCCTTCTCCTTGGGATCGCTGAACAGGTCCATGCGATAGGTGTAGGTGTGGACGTCGCCGTCCATCGATTGCGAATAGATCTTGCCTTCCCACACCATCAGACGTTCGCGATAGGCCGGCTCGACATCGTCCCAATCCTTGCCCGATTGCATCGCCTTCGGCATCTCGCTGAGATAAGGGACGAAGTCCGGCAACCAGGCCGGCGCAAAGCTGACCAGGTCGAATGTCGCGTCCGAGGCGGTGAGCGACGTCACGATCTTCGGGTAGAGCTCCGACCACGGAAACTCGACGACATTGACCTTGCCGCAGGTCTTCTTGGTCCATTCATCCGCGCCGAGCTTGAGCGCCGAGGCGATGTACGGCCCGGTCTGCGACGCCACCGTCAAGGTGACGCCGGAGTAATCCGGACTACAGGCCGCGTTCGCCTGGCCCGCCGCGCAAGCCATCGCGAGCGAGGTGGTCAGCATCAGAAACGTCCGTCGCAACATCGTCCAGTCCTCCCTAGATGAGTTTTTGCTATTTGATTGCCCCGAGCAGCAGGCCCGACCGCATCATGCGGCTGAGCAGGCCCGCCATGATCATCATCGGAATGATGGCGACGAGCGCCGCGGCCGAGATCGCCCACCATTCGTCGCCGCGCTGACTGTTCTGTCCCGCCACGAGGATCGGCAGCGTCTGCCATTTGGAATTGGTCAGGAACAGCGCGAACAGGAACTCGTTCCAGACAAAGGCTAGCGTGATCATGAACGTCGCCAGCAGCCCGTTCATCGACATCGGCACCACGATGCCGAGAAAGATGCGCCAGCTCGGCACGTTGTCGACCATCGCGGCTTCCTCCACCTCGATCGGGATCGCCTCGAAGAAGTCGCGCATCAGCCAGACGACGATCGGCAGCGAGAACGCGACGTAGCACAGCGTCAGGCCGACAAAGCTGTCGATGAGCTGGAAGCCGAGCCGGCCGATCTCGCTGTAGAGCAGGTAGAGCGCAAAGGCCGTGACGATCGGTGGAAACATGCGCTGGCTGACGAACCAGAACAGGATGTCCTCATTGCCGAGGATCGGGCCCGGCAGCGGCAGACGGTTGGCGACGATCGCAGCGGCAAGCGCGAACGGGAACGCGAGCAGCAGCGCCTGCGGCCGGGTGAATCCGAGCGAATTGTTGAACAGCAGATAGCCGCCGAGCGCGAGCAGGAAGAAGATCAGGCCGGCGCCGAACCGTACCCTGAATTCGAACCTGACCAGCGCATAGGCCGCCATCGCCCCGATGGCGGTTGCGATCGCTGCCGCCGACAGTCCGACGATGGTCGAGTTCAGGAACGTCCGGAAGAATTCACCCCGGATCCCCTGGTAGAGATCGATGAAGGGCTGAAGGGTCGGCGTGAAATCGACGAACGGAATATAGGTCGGGCCGCCGACCACGCCCGGCGGGGTCTTGAAAGCGGTCACCACCACCCAATAGAGCGGAAACGCCGTGATCAGGCACCATGCGAGCACGCCGACCGCGACCAGGCGGCGACTCCAGCTCGACAGTCCGGTGAGGCCCTGCCCGCTCATCGGCGCTTCTCCAGATGCGGCCGCAGCAGCGCCAGATAGGTCACGCCGATGATCGTGATGGCGATCAGGAACAGGAAACTGAGCGCGGACGTGTAGCCGAGATTGAACTTCTTGAAGCCCTCCTGATAGGCGAACAAAGTCAGCGTCTCGGTGTCCACGCCCGGTCCGCCGCCCGTCATCACGAACACGGTGTCCATGATCTTGTAGCTCTCGATCAGGCGGATGAAAACGACGGCTGCGGAGATCGGCAGCATCATCGGAAACGTGATACCCCAGAACTGCTGCCAGGCGCTGGCGTTCTCGAGTTCGGCCGCCTCGTAGACATCTTCGGGAAGCGTTTGCAGTCCGGCCAGCATCATCAGGATGATGAAAGGCGTCCACTGCCAGATCTCGACCGCGATGATGCAGGCGAGCGCCCAATGTCCATTGGTGAGGAACGGCAGGTTTGCCAGACCGAACATGGACAAGAACTGGTTGAGCGGCCCCATGGTCGGATTGAAGATCATGCGGGCCACCAGCGCGACGGCAACCGGGGCCAGCAGCATGGGCAGCAGCAAGGCCACGCGAAACAGCCGCTCGCCGGGAATGCGCGCGTTCAGCGCGAGCGCGACGCCAAACCCGATGACGTATTGAAGCCCGACGGCGATGAACGCGATCAGCGTCGTCGTGACGATCGCGTTCCAGAAGCGCGGCTCCTGCAAGAGCGTGGCATAATTGCCGAACCACACCACGCGCGGCGGAATTGGCGGAATCAGCCGATAGCTGAGGAAGCTGGTGGTGAACGAATAGATCAACGGAAAGATCGAGATCGCCAGCACGACGAGCACCGCCGGCCAGATGAAGACGTGCTTGATCGGATCGTTCCGCATCATCAGCAAATCATCCCTTCAACAGGGCTTCGATCTCGGCCCGGCGCGGCATGGCAGGCGCAGTCCCCGCGCGCGTCACGGAGATCCCGGCTGTCGCCGAACCGAAGCGCGCGGCATCCAACGGATCGGTGCCGCCCGCGAGCGCTGCTGCGAAACCGCCGACGAAGGCATCACCCGCACCCGCAGTTTCGACCACCTTGCCGGCGGCGAACGGCGGCACATGCAGCGAGCGATCTCGCCCGTGAAACAACGCTCCGCGTTCGCCGAGCGTGATCAGCGCCGTGCCGGCTCCCTTGGCCAGCAGCGCATCGCCGGCGCGGCGGGCGCCAGCAAGATCACCCACCGCGATTCCGGTCAGTGCTTCGGCCTCGGTCTCGTTCGGAACGACGTAGTCGCACAAGGCAAACAGGCTGTCGTCGAATGCGCCCGCAGGAGCCGGATTGAACACGGTGATGCTGCCCGCAGCACGCGCGATCTCGAGCCCGCGCTGCGCAGCAGCGACCGGCTGTTCGAGTTGGGTTACGAAGACGCGGCTGGCGCGGATCGCATCCGCCGCCGCATCGACGTCATCAGGGCTGAGGCCGTCGGCCGCGCCGCTCACGACGATGATGGCGTTGTCGCCGCGCGTCTCGTGGACGTAGATGAAAGCGGCGCCGGTCGGCGCCTCCTTGGTCCTGGCCACGCGCGGCCTGATGCCTTCGGTTTCCCAGGTCTTGATGGCGAGATCACCGAAGGCATCGCGGCCGATCCGGGAGATGAAGGTCACGTCCGCGCCCGCGCGCGCCGCCGCGACGGCCTGGTTCGATCCCTTGCCGCCCGGCCCCATGGCAAATCCCGAGCCGGCAATGGTTTCGCCGATCGCGGGCATGTTGCCGGCGCGGAAGGCCAGATCGACGACGAAGATGCCGAGGATTGCAACGCCAGACTTGCTCATGGTCGTCACTCTCCGTCCGGCGCGATGACGCCCTTGGTGAACAGGAAACAGCCGTAGAAGCGCCGCTCGCCGGTGGTGATCACGCAATAGGCCGCCTTGGCCTTCTCATAGAATGCATGGCGCTCGACCCCGACCAGCGGCCAGGATTTCCCTTCGGCGCGGTCGATCACGGCCTGCACCTCGCACTGCACCGGCGGCACCTCCTGGGGCTGGCCGACGATCTCCATGCGCATCGCCGCGTCGTGGACGAACGTATCGAGCGGCATCACCGAGAGAATGGCTTCGATCGCCTTGGCCGTACTGACATTATCGATGCGGAGCAGCTCGCCGAACACGGTCTGGCGCGCGATGGAGTCAGCGGGGAAATTAGTATCGCACACCACGAGGCGGTCCCCGTGTCCCATTGCGCGCAAGGCATAGAGCACGTCGGCATTGAGCAGTGGATTGATGCCCTTGAGCATGTTGCGTCCTTCCCTCGTCTTCAAAATGCCCGAACTCTGACGGTCCGGATGCCAATCCATATCACCGCAAGGTGGCGTCTCTAGTCTCCGTAGGGAATCCAGATGTTCTTCACGTGAACCGCGTGACGGAGCAGGATCGGCCCTTCGCTCGCCGCCCGGTCGTACCAATCGAGCGCCAGCCCATGATCGACCAGCGTGCGCTTGAGGTTACCGACCGACAGCCGCTCCGCCACTGTTGAAGCCTCCTGCGAGCCGAACACCCAGAGCGCGTCGACGTCGTCATGCTCGGCAAGGACCTTTGCAAGGCTATCGCGCTCACCGGTGACGATATTGACGACGCCTGCCGGCACGTCCGAGGTCTCCAGCACCTGGTAGAAATCGGTCGCGGCCAGCGGATGCCGCTCGCTCGGGACTGCGACGACACGGTTGCCCATCGCGATCAACGGGGCCACCAGGCTGATGAAGCCGAGCAGCGGCGCTTCGTCCGGACAAGCCACCCCGACTACGCCGATCGGCTCGTGCATGGCAAGCGCCACGCCGCGCAATGGCGGCGCATGGATCGTCCCCTCATATTTGTCGGCCCAGGCCCCATAGCTGAACAGCCGCTCGATACTCGCCTCGACCTCGCCGCGCGCCTTTACGGGCGAAACGCCGGTCATGTCACCGATGCGCCGGGCGAACTCGTCGCTGCGCGCCGACAGATTTTCGGCAAGGTAGTAGAGGATTTGGGCGCGATTATGCGCTGTTGCCCGCACCCACGCCTCGGCCGACCGTGCGGCGGCCACGGCGTTGCGGATGTCCTTGCGATTGCCCTCACCGACTTCGCCGAGATGCTTCCCCTTCGGCGACAGCACTGCGCACGAATAATTTCCGTCGGGGCGGACCTGCTTGCCGCCGACGAACAGCTTTGCCGTCCGATCGATCGACGGCGTGCCGAATCCGGCGCCCTCGGTCGAGGCTTCAGACGGTGGCGGCAGCTTGGCCCGCGCTTTGCGGCCGGTCCACGCCTTCGGCTTAAGATACTCATAGAGACCTTCGCGGCCGCCCTCGCGGCCGAAGCCGGACTCGCGGTAGCCGCCGAAGCCGACGCTGGCGTCGAACAAATTGGTCGCATTGACCCAGACCACGCCGGCCTGAAGCTTTGGCGCGATGTCGAGCGCGAGGCCAATGGTCTCGCTCCACACGCTGGCGGCAAGCCCGTAGCGCGTGTTGTTGGCGAGCATCACGGCTTCGTCGGGCGTGCGGAAGGTCATCGCGACCAGCACGGGCCCAAAGATCTCCTCGATCGCCACGGTCGAGGACGGATGCACGTTCCAGAGCAAGGTCGGGGGATAGAAGCATCCCTCTGCGGGAATCGCGCCAGACGCCTGATACTTCTCGGCGCCCTCCTTCACCCCGGTTTCGACCAACGCCTTGATCCGCTCGAGCTGGACAGGAGCGACCACCGCGCCCATGTCGATCGTCTTGTCGAGCGGCGGCCCCACCCGCAGCGTCTCCATGCGGCGGATCAGACGCTTGCGGAACGTCTCTGCGATCCCCTCCTGCAACAACAGCCGCGATCCGGCGCAGCAGACCTGCCCCTGATTGAACCAGATCGCATCGACCACGCCTTCCACGGCGCCATCGATATCGGCGTCGTCAAACACGATGAACGGCGATTTGCCACCGAGCTCGAGCGTCAGCGACTTGCCGCTGCCTGCGGTCGACTGGCGGATCAACCGCCCGACCTCGGTCGATCCGGTAAAGGCGATCTTGTCGACATCAGGGTCTTCGACCAGCAACGCGCCGGTGGCGCCGTCACCCGTCACCACGTTCAACACGCCAGCCGGGAGGCCGGCTTCCGCCGCCAGCTCAGCGAACAGCAGCGCGGTCAGCGAGGTGAATTCCGCCGGCTTCAGCACCACGGTGTTGCCGGCCGCCAGCGCGGGCGCGATCTTCCAGGCCAACATCAGCAGCGGGAAATTCCAGGGGATGATCTGGCCGATCACACCCACCGGGACATGGTCGGCGAACTCGCGCTCCTGCAATTGCGCCCAGCCGGCGTGATACAGGAAATGGCGCGCGGCGAGCGGCACGTCGAGATCGCGGGTTTCCCTGATCGGCTTGCCGTTGTCGATCGCTTCCAGTACCGCGAACAGCCGCGCGTGACGCTGGAGCATGCGCGCCAGCGCATAGAGATGACGGGCCCGACCGTGACCACCGAGCTTTGCCCACGGTGATTGCGCCGATCGCGCTGCGCCGACGGCGGCCTCGACATCGGCCGCGACACCTTGCGCGATTTGAGCCAGCGTCTTGCCCGTGGCCGGCTCGATCGTCGTCAGATGCTTGCCCGAAGCCGGGGCGACAAATTTGCCAGCGATGAAATGCCCGAATGTCGCGTCGTGACGCTTCAGCCAGGCCCGCGCCTCACCGTCCGCCTCAGGAGCAGGACCATACTCCATCGTCTCGTAGTAATGTGCGATGCTCATGCTCAGCCCACGGGGTGACGGTTGAAGGCCGAATAGCGGCCGGTGACGTGATGCTCGAGCTGGCGCTCGATGTCGGCGAGCAGGCTCGAGGCGCCGACGCGGAACAGATCCGGTTCGAGCCAATCGCGTCCCAACTCCTCCTTCATCAGGAATTGGTAGTTGAGCACGTCCTTCGCCGTCGAGATTCCGCCGGCCGGCTTGAATCCGATCTTGAAGCCGGTGCGCTCCTCATAGACCCTGATCATGCGCAGCATCGCCAGCGTCACCGGCAGCGTGGCATTGACGCCTTCCTTGCCGGTCGAAGTCTTGATGAAGTCGGCGCCGGCCATCATGCAGACCATCGAGGCCTTGGCGACGTTGCGTAGCGTCTTGAGGTCACCAGTTGCCAGGATCGTCTTCAGATGCGCATCGCCGCAGGCGGCGCGGAAATCACGAACCTCGGCGTAAAGCGCCCGCCAATCTCCGGTCAGCACGTGCTCGCGCGTGATGACGATGTCGATCTCCTGCGCACCGTCCCTGACGGACGCCTCGATCTCCTTGAGTTTCAGATCGTGCGGTATCAGGCCTGCAGGAAATCCGGTCGAGACCGCAGCGACCGGGATGTCAGATCCATCGAGCGCTTCGACCGCGGTTGCGACCAAGCGGTGATAGACGCAGATCGCGCCCGTGTGCAGCCCGCGCCCGGCAAAGCCCAGGGCCTCAAGCAGGTCACCTCGCAGCGGGGCCCTCGCCTTGGCGCAGAGGCGTTTCACACGCTCGGTCGTATCGTCGCCGTTGAGCGTCGTCAGGTCGATGCAGGTGATCGCCTTGAGCAGCCACGCCGCCTGTGCATCCTTCTTGACGGTGCGTCGGCCAGGCAGGCTCGCAACGCGGTGCTCTGCGGCCGACAGATTGATCCTGATCTCATCGACCCAGTCCATCTCGAGCGCGCGGCCGCTGTTGCGCGCGATGGCATGCGTATGGTTGTGATCCCGCGCGTGTGGCTGCGCCGGCACCGCGGATGGATTTGATATCAAGACGCCCTGCGCCATCGGTACGCCGTGCGGTGCTAGCGAATCGGCTGAAGCGCCAGATAGACTGAATGTGCCGATTGCAACATGTGATCCTCCCATCCCTTGTCCGCCGGAGCTTCCGCTGACCTGCCATCGCCTGACAGCAACTGCCCTTTGGACCATATGTTATTATTGTAACAAATTCACGTTGCTAAACTCACATCATTGTAAGATCATTGTCAACCGGATAAGCAAGCTCGGTGACCAAAATGGCTGAAACACCGAACGCACGCTCCAGCGAGACCCGCGTCCAGCGGCTGCAACGGCTGCGCCGCGCCGTCGAAACCAGCGGCGCACTGCATCTGAAGGACGCCGCGGACTTGCTGAAGGTGTCGGAGATGACGGTCAGGCGCGACCTTGCCGGCCCGGAGGCGGCGCTCGCCCTGCTCGGCGGCTACGTCGTCAATGCGGCCGCGCCGACCGGGATCAAATACACCTTCGAGCAGGAAATCGACCAGCACACGCAGGACAAGCGCCTCGCCTGCCGAGCCGCAGCCGCCTCGATCAGGGAAGGCGACACCATCTTCATCGACTGCGGCACCACCATGCAGTCGCTGGCGGATTGTCTGCCCGAGGACATGCCCCTCTCGGTGATCTGCTATTCGCTGAACGTCGCCTCGATCGTCACCCACCGGCCGGCGACGCAGGTGATGCTGATGGGCGGGCTTTACCATCCGTCGTCGCAGTCGTTCTCGTCGGACGACGGCCTGTCCTATCTGCGGCGGCTCGGGGTCAACAAGGCTTTCATCTCGGCCGGCGGCCTGCACTGGACCCGCGGCGCGAGCTGCTCGAATTTTCACGAGGTCGCCATCAAGCAGGCCGTCATTGCCACTGCGATGGAAAGCATCCTCGTGGTCGACGCCAGCAAGCTCGGCAGCCTCAAGCCGGCCTTCTTCTCCGACGTCGGCTCGTTCTCCCGGATCATCGTCGGCGGCTCCGTGCCGGCGGACACGCGCAAGCACTTCCGCAGCCTTCCCGTCGAATACGTTACCAGCGCGGCCTGATCCGGACGGGGCTGGTTCACCCGGATCAGGTCGACGATGCACGGTCCCGAAGAACCGCGCATCGGTATTACGGGCTCAGTTGCAGGCGGGCTTCGCCTTGTTGCAGGCATCCGTCAGCTCGGCCGGCGGGTCCTTCTTGAAGACGGCCTTGTAGGATTCCAGCACGTTCGACTGCGTCACCGGCAGCGACTGCACACCGACCCAGCCCGGCGTTTCCTTACCCAGCAGCGCATTCATCATCGCCATCGCCTCGGCGACGCCCTGGTCATAGGGACGCTGCGAGCCGGTGGCCTTCAGCGGACCTCCCTTGGCAATCTCGATCGCCGATTGCAGGCCGAGATCAACCGTCGTCATGGGAATATCGATGCCCTGGGCCCGCATCGAGCTCAGCGTGTCGAGCGCCGGCTGATCCCACACCGCGTACAGTCCCTTGACATCAGGGTTGCCGGTCAGGAAGTCGCCCGCGATCTGCGAAACCTTCGGCGGATCGGTGAAATCGACCTGCTTCATCTTGATGTCGGGCCGGTTCGCCTTCATCCACTCCCGCACACCCTTGGTGCGCTCGTTGGTGCTGAAATAGTCGACTCCGAAATTGACGAGACCGATGGTGCCGCCCTGCGGCATACAGGACGCCAGGATCTGTGCCGCGATCTGGCCGTTGCCCTGGCTATCCGCCGAAACCATCGTCGCATATTCCTCCGGATGCTTCAGCCCGGTCGGAATGCTGTCCATCAGCACGAGCTTGATGCCGGCTTTGGCGATCTTCTTGTAGGTCGGCGCGGTCGCAGTGAAATCGACCGGGATCGAGATGATGCCGTCCGGATGCTGCTGGATGGTGTTCTCGATACGGCGATCTGCTTGTCCACCTGATATTCGGCGGATGCCACGCCCGTCACCGTCACGCCGTACTTCTTCAGCGTGTCGGTGATGCCCTGAATCTGGAGCTGCGACCAGTCGAGGTTGACCGTCTGCATGGAGATGCCGACCTTGAAGTGCTTCTCCTTGATCTTCGCGGCGTCGGCCTCCGACAGCGCGAGCACCTCGGGCGAAGCCGCCTTCTCGCCGTGGGGTCCCTGGCCGACGATCGATTTCGGCCCGAGCTTTGCGAGATCGACACCCTTGACGCAGGTCGCGGGCACTTCGGCGCGGGCCGAGGGGACGATCGAGACGGCCGCAGCAGCAGCCATCAACACAGTTTGTCGCAAGATTGGTTTCATTGTTTCCTCCGCTTTTTGGTCGCCGATTCACCGGAGGGCCAGCGACCTTGCCCCTACCCACGCAACGCAGATGAACTTGTGGCTCACGCGCCGCGCCTGACTTCGACTAGCGTTTTGTGAAGGCAACCGCGGCAACGATGATCGCGCCCTTGATCACGAGCTGCATCGGCGAGCTCACACCGAGCAGAACGAGGCCGTTGTTGAGCGTGCCGATGATCAGGCTGCCGAACAGCGTTCCCAGGATGTAGCCGCGCCCGCCAAACAGGCTGCAGCCGCCGAGGATCACCGCGGCGATGACGTCGAGCTCCATGCCCTGCACGACGTCTGGCCGCGCGGCATGTGATCGCGCGGACAGCACCAGCGCAGCCAGGCCCGCCAGCGTGCCGGTGAGGACAAAGGCCGCGGTCGTGATCCGTTTGGTGTTGATGCCGGAATAGAGCGCCGCGGTCGGGTTGCCGCCGACCGCGTAGATGCGACGGCCGAACACGTTGTAATGCAGCAGCAGGATGCCGACGATCATCGCCGCCAACGTCCAGGCGATCGGAACCGGTATGCCGAGAAACGTGCCTTCCCCGAAGATTGCGAAATAGGTCTCGTTGGTAATGATGACAGGCTTGGTGTTGGTCACCATCATCGCCAGCCCTCTCGCCATGCTCAGCGAGCCCAGCGTCACCAGGAAGGACGGGATCGACAGCTGCGTGGTCAGGATGCCGTTGATCAGCCCGACCAGCGCGCCGGTGCCGAGCCCGGCCACGGCGCCCACGATCCAGCTGTTGTTGATCTGGCTCATCGCAAGAGCGGCCGCCATGCCCGACAGCGCCAACGTCGATGCAACCGACAGGTCGATCTGACGCGAGATGATGATGAAGGTCATGCCGATCGCGATGATCGACACCAGCGTTGTCTGGCGCCCGATGTTCAGGAAATTGTCGACTGACAGGAACCACGGCGAGGACAGGCTGAACACGACCAACAGGATCACGAAGGCGATGTACAGCATGTAGGGCCGCTCGCCCCGCAGCAGATTCTGAAGAATCTTGCGGCGCCGGTCGGACCGGGTCGACGAGGCGACGACGCTGGGAGCAGTCAGTTCGGTCATGCGGGAAGCCCTTGCAAGTGGCCGGGCCCGGAAGCCTGGTACATCTGGAGGAGATGGTGCAGCTCTTCGGCGTCATCGATCTCGCCGCGCGACAGCGTGCGAGCGACACGTCCGTCGACGATGACGGAGATGCGGTCGCAGAGCTCGATCAACTCGACCAGATCGGACGAGACGACCAGAACCCCGCTGCCGTCGCGGGCGGCATTCCGGATCACAGCATAGATCTCCTCGCGTGCGCCGACGTCGACGCCGACCGTCGGCTCGTCCAGGAGCAGCACGCGTGGCCGCGGATCATTCCATTTCCCGAACACGACCTTTTGCTGGTTGCCGCCCGAGAGCGTCCTGACCAGGCTGGAAGCACCTTGCGCTTTCACCGCAAGCCTGGCGACCGCACTTTCCGCACGCCTGGCCGCGGCGCGTTGCTGCATCCAGCCCCAGCGCGAGAAATGGGGAATCCGCGGTAAGGTAATGTTTCGTTCGATCGAATGGTCCAGGACCAGGCCCTGCACGTGCCGGTCTTCCGGCACCAGCGCGACGCCCTGCTCGATCGCATCGGATGGGCCCGTCGGCAGCCATCGGCGGCCTTCGATCTCGATTGCGCCGCTCTCGATCGGCCGGAGGCCGAACACCGTCTCCAAAATCTCCGTACGTCCGCTGCCGATCAACCCGGCGAGGCCGTGGATCTCGCCCTTCGACACGGAAAGATCGACAGCGCGCAGCCGGTCGTTGGACACGTCCGACAGCGACAGAACCGGCGATGGATCCAAATCACGCTTCGGAGCGGGCTCGTTGCGCGAGACAATTGATGCCGATCGATCAGTTCCGATGATGGCGTTCACCAACCGCTTCATGTCCGTATCGGCAGTAACAAACGTGCCGGCATTGGCGCCGTCGCGCAGCACAGTGACGCGCTGCGATATCTCGAAGACCTCGTTGAGCCGATGGGTCACATAGATCACGCCGACTCCGCGGCGCGTCGCCTTCCCGATCGCATCGAACAGGATCCGGACTTCATCCGATGTCAGCGAGGAGGTCGGCTCGTCGAGGATCAGAAGCCGGACCTCTCCCATCAGCGCCTTCGCGATCTCCGTCATCTGGCGGTAGGCGAACGGCAGCGAGCCGACGGTCGCTCGCGTATCCAGGGGAATGCCTAGCTCTTTCAGAAACGCCTCGGCCCTGGCCATCAGCGCGCGTTGCCGGACAAAGCCGAAAGCTGCGCGCGGCTCGCGGCCGAGCAACAAATTGTCCGCGACGCTCAGGGATTCGACCAGGCTGAGGTCCTGATAGACGACGGCGATCCCCGCCTCGCGCGACTTCGCCGGACTGTCGAATTCCACCGGCTTGCCGGCGATTTCGATCGTGCCATTGTCGAGGGCATGAACGCCGCTGAGGATCTTGATCAGCGTGGATTTTCCGGCGCCATTCTCGCCCAGCAGCGCGTGCACCTCGCCAGCACGGACCTCGAGGTTGACGTCGCGTAGCGCTCGCACGCCGCCAAAGCGCTTTTTGATGCCACTGAGCATCACAAGCGGGGTCGATGGCCGAGGTTCTGCTCTAACCGAACCGGACAATTCCAAACTTTTCCTCCCGTCGGCCCCGCGAAGGCGCTGGTACGATGGTGACATATTGTTATTTTTGCAACTTATATTGTTATAATTCTATCATACGGACGGCATGTCAAGGCAGATCCGTCCGGAAGCGGGTTCGGATGACCGCTACCCCGGTCGCGCCTCGTACCCTCGCGAATGCCGACACGATCAGCCGCTTTCCAGCGGGGACCTGCTCGACATCAGGGACAGCCCGCGGTTTGCGACACGCTCTGAAACCCTAGTCGTCCTCAGATTAGGGCGTCATTTTGCGTTCGCGGACCGGAGACGATTCCGAAATCTGATGGGAGACGGCATATCTCGCCGTGCGCGAGGGTAATCACGTTCTGTCGCTGGGGCGCTTCAAAAGCATCCCTTGGAACGTCGATTGCCGCTGATGCCGACTTGCCCGGTGATCCCGTCGTTGACGGCAGGAACGCCCTGTGAGCCACGTACGCGCACCGCGCGCCGGACCGTTTGGCAAGACGCACATGGTGAGATGGCCAAGGCGGAGCCCCGGCCGAGGCGTATGCAAAGCTGCCGGTATTCGCTTTCGAGGCTGCGATCAGTTCGGCCACGTCTAATATGGGCATGACGGCCGGCACACGATGAAATTCGGAGCCGTTCCCACAGGCATCAACGGATCGAGATCCATCTCGGAGACAAATTGCGCGCAAGCATAGGTGCTTTACAGCCAGCTGCAGCGAGATCGATAGGCAGCAATCAAGAGCGCTACGAAGAGCTTCGCCCAGTCGAACGAGAGCCGTTGTCGTTTGCGTCGCGACCTTCGAACCACGCTTAACTCGGGCGAAATTCACCTGCCTGCCCAACTAAGGCGCGCTGTCTCGCATAGGCTGTCGCAAGATTATTTTTGACTTGCCGGTGCACACGTCGTGCATACGCAGCCTTCTAACGAATTGAAAAACTTGATCTCTCGCTCCAATCCATCATGAGCCCATTTGAGCTAGCTAAAGCCACAGCAATTCAAGCCGATCAAACGCGGTCCTTCGTTCACCTAGCTTGCGCTACGAGCATCTGCCTCAATGAATCTGGAACTATGCTGCAGCGCGACAGCGTCTTGTTTTCATGAAGACGGCAGCCTATTCCGACAGATATACATGTCGATCGGCGCTGGGTTCGTTCCACATTCTAGAATCGCACAAGAACCCATCGAGGTATTAGGACTTGCCGAACATCAATCTCAAGCTGCTCCACACCTTCCTCCTCGCCGCTGAGCACGAAAGCTTCCGGAAGGCTGCAGAAGAGTCCAACCGGTCTCCTTCTGCGGTGAGCATGCAGGTCCGCGACCTGGAGGAGCAGATCGGCGTTCTTCTGTTTCGCAGAACGCCGCAAAAGGTACTGCTCACGGCCGAGGGTCGAATCCTGTTTGAACAGGCAAAGCGCGCGCTTCAGGAAGTCCAGTTCGGGCTCGATCAGCTGACGGAATCAGCTCAGTCTCGCAGCCGTCATATTCGAATGGCCTGCGTTCCGACACTGGCGTCCGGATGGCTTCCTAACATCCTTGCAACGTTCAAGGTCCGTCATCCGCGAAGCCAGGTGCAGCTCATGGAGATCTCCACCGCGCCCATGCTTGAACTGCTGAAGCGGCAGGATGTCGAGTTCGGCATTGGTCCGGAGGTCCCCGACATGGGAGACTATGAGTTCGAGCCAATCCTTGAGGATCCCCTTGTTGCCTGCGTACCAGCAGTGTTCGACGAGGGCCAATCGAGCACCAGCTTCGCCGATCTCGTCGAAAGGCCGGTCATCCTGTTGTCGAAAACGACCGCGGTTCGAGGATTGATCGACGAGACGCTGGAGACGCTTGGCGTCCGCCTCGACGTGCAATTCGAAGTCCAGGCCGCCACGACGGCACTCGCCCTCGCAGCGTCCGGCCTCGGCATCGCAATCGTACCGCGGGTCGCGCTGGTTCAGGCCGGCGTTCAGCAATTTCGTGTGGTCCCGATCTCCGATTACGTCAAGCTTCGCCGGATCGGCTTGATCACCACGCGCGGCCCGGCTCGGCGTCCGAACACCGAGCAACTGATATCATTGATCCGTTCGAGTCTGGCTCAGCTTCGCTGACCGCACTCAGAGCAACTTCAGAAGTGCATCGACAACCTGATTGGTCGTCGCATTGCCGCCGATGTCGCGCGTCCTCAGCGTAGCGTCTTCCAGCCCGGCGCGTACGGCAGCTTCGATCCTGTCGGCCCCAAGCCGCAGCCGGCTGTCCCGATAGCGCTGATCCAGACTCCTCAGCATCAGAATCGACGCCAGGATGGTTCCATAGGGATTGGCAAGTCCCTTCCCGGCGATGTCCGGCGCCGAGCCGTGCGAGGCCTGAAAGAAACCGATCCCGTCACCAACCTCTTCCGATGGCGCCATGCCCATGCCGCCGACAGTCGCCGCACCGAGATCCGAAATGATGTCGCCGAACATGTTCTCGGTGACGATCACGTCGAAGTGCGACGGCTTGTTGACGAGATGAACCGTCATCGCATCGACGAGGACGTGCTCGGATTCGATGTCGGGATAGTCCTTGGCGACTTCGTCGAAGACGGCGCGGAAGAACGCATAGGTGCGCAACACGTTGGCCTTGTCGCAGCATGTTACGCGGCGCCGTCCGTCCTTCGGCGAACCGTTTCGCGTCCTGGCAAGCTCGAAAGCGAACCGGACGATTCGCTGGATACCCTTTCGGGTCTGGACCAGCGTATCGACCGCAACTTCCTCTCGCAGCAGCGCACCCGCACCGCGCGCAGCGTACAGCCCCTCGCTGTTCTCCCTGACGATGACATAGTCGATCGACCCTGGACGCCCGAGCGGAGACGGTACCCCCTTGTAGAGCTTGATGGGCCGCACGTTGGCAAACAGATCCAGCTTGAAGCGGAGCGTCAACGTGAAATCCAGCCCGGCTTCGGTGCCGTCCCGGTGAACCACACCGGGAATGCCGGCCGCCCCGTGGAGAATGGCGTCCGCCGCGCGACAGCCCTCGAACGAGGCCACCGGAAAGGAGTCTCCCGTTTCGAGAAAGTGAGCGGCGCCCGCCGGGTATTCCACGAACTGGAGCGTACCGGCCTGGACACCGGTTTGCAGCACCGCAACCGCCGCACGACCAACCTCAGGTCCAATTCCGT
Source organism: Bradyrhizobium shewense (assembly GCF_900094605.1). Taxonomy (GTDB): domain Bacteria; phylum Pseudomonadota; class Alphaproteobacteria; order Rhizobiales; family Xanthobacteraceae; genus Bradyrhizobium; species Bradyrhizobium shewense. The sequence goes on from NZ_FMAI01000001.1 coordinate 57,038, forward strand.
CGCCATGCACGACGGCAATCTTGTAAGTGTCCTTCATGATACTCGCTCGATAAATTTGATCGCGTGGTGATAGCGTCGCTTCCCTCGCGGCAGGATATGCACGGCGTCGCATATTCTGCCGCTGCTCGTCGGATGATTCGTCCGGCACAGCAATTGCCACGACCGGCCGCGAGCTGGACGAATGTCCGGCTCAGTCCAGCTTGATCCAGACCCCCTTCGTGTTCAGGTATTCATCGAGCTGCTCGGTACCGCCCTCACGGCCATAGCCGCTCATCTTGTAGCCGCCGAACGGCAACGCGGGATCGATGGCGTGATAGGTGTTCACCCAAACCGATCCTGCACGCAGGCTCCGCGAGAGGACGTGCGCCTTGCTGACGTCGCGCGTGAAGACACCCGCCGCAAGCCCGTACGGCGTCGCATTGGCTCGGTCCACGGCCTCATCCAGCGTATCGAACGGCAGAGCGGAAATGACCGGACCAAAGATTTCATCGCGGGCAATCTGCATGTTGTCGGAGACACCGGCGAAGACAGTCGGCTCGACGAAGTTACCCTTCGCGAAACTCCCCTCTCTCAGTCTCCGGCCTCCGGTCACGACCTTCGCGCCTTCGTCGCGTCCGCTGTTCAGGAAGCCTTCGACCTTGTCGAGCTGCCGCTCGGAAACGAGAGGTCCGATCTCTGTCGTGGGATCAGCTCCATCACCGATTTTCAGGGCCGAGGCAAATTTCCCCAGCCGCTCGACCAACTCGTCATGGATCTTTCGCTCGACGAACAGCCGAGAGCCCGCGATGCAGATCTGGCCCGAATTAGCAAAGGCGGCCATCGCGGCGATCGGCACGGCCTTGTCGAGGTCGGCATCGGCGCAGACGATGACAGGCGACTTTCCGCCAAGCTCGAGCGACACCCGCTTGAGGTTGCCGGCCGACGCGCGAATGATCGCCTGGCCGGTTGCGGTCGATCCCGTGAAGACAATCTTGTCGACACCGGGATGTTCGGCCAAAGGCGCGCCGGCCTCAGGCCCGGTCCCGGTCACAACGTTGACGACGCCGGGCGGCACACCCGCCTCGTTCATCAGATCCGCGATCAGGAGCGGCGTCAGCGGCGCCTCTTCGGAAGGCTTGAGCACGATCGTGCATCCGGTCGCGAGCGCGGGTCCGATCTTCCACACCGACGCAGCCGTGGGCGCGTTCCAGGGGATGATCGCACCGACGACGCCGACGGGCTCCTTACGCGTGAACGAGACGATGTCGCCGGGGAGCGAATTGTCGATCGTCTGTCCATGAATCGCAGTCGCCATGCCGGCGTAGTACCTGAGCATGCCGAGCACGCGAAGCTTGTTCGCTCGCGTCCTGACGATCGGCATGCCCATGTCGGCGGTGTCGGAACGGCTGATCTCCTCCCAATGCTTCTCGAACAGATCGGCAATGCGTAGGAGCAGAGCCTGTCGCTCGAACGGCTTGAAGCGGCTCCACGGCCCCACGAAGGCGCGACGGGCGGCGGCGACGGCGATGTCGATGTCGCCGGCATCTCCACGCGGGACACGACCGATCACCTCACCGGTCGCAGGGTTGCGCGTCTCGAAGACTTTCCCCGAGCGGGCCTCGACCCACGCGCCATCGACGAACATCTTGCGAGTTCGACCGTCTACGGGAAATCGGATATCAGTCTCTGTCATTGGGTCAGTCTTCCCTGTCTCAACACTCATTGTCTGTCTAGGCCGCTGGTTTCGCCTTCCGAAGGAGCCGAGCCAGGTCGGAAATGTAGGCTTGGCCATGGCCGCACTCGACCACGGCCGCGATGGCAGTGCCGACACCGTCTGCGATCGCTTTGGATGCTCCGGAATTGCTCGCCATCGTCTGGTAGTAGGAGATATCCTTTAGCGCATTATCGATAAAGAACGGGACCGCGCCTGCATCTCCCGTTGCGATGGCCGGGGCCATTCGCTGAAGCGCCACGCCGGCCCCTCCGCCCTTGGCGAGAACATCGACGAAGATCGCCGGATCGACGCCCGCATCGGCAGCCTGTGCGGCAGCTTCGCCGAGCAGCGCCATGAATCCGATCGACACGTAGTTATGGAGCAGCTTGAGCCGATGGCCAAAACCCACCGGGCCGACATGCTCCACACCCTCTGTGAAAGAGGCAAGAACTGCGCGGACGCTGCGAAGATCGGCTTCCTCGCCGCCAACCAGAAGGTTCAGCGTTCCTTCTTCCGCGTGCCTGGCGGTGCGCGTCATGGGCGCATCGAGAAAGCGTCCACCCGCCGCCCGGACGGCGGCAGCCATTCGCAACGTCGATTCCGGCAGCGCCGTCGAACAATCGACAATGATGGTCCCTTTGCGGAGGCGAGACAAAACGCCCGTCGTGCCGGTGAGGATCGCTTCGACCTGGGGGGAACCCGTCACACAAAGGATGATGACATCCGAAGCGTCCGCGAGGTCGCCGGGAGACTTGCAGGCCGAAGCCCCGAGGCCGATGAGATCGTCCACCGGCTGATTGCCCGGATGGTCGAGAAAAGCCAGGGGAAAGCCACCCCGCGCCAAGACGTTCTTCGCGATCCCATGGCCCATCAGGCCGACGCCGATAATTCCGACTCTCATCACATCAATCTCGTTCATCGCTCGGACAGGTCCCTAGTGAACGGCGGCATACATGATCTGCTGCTCAGTCGCCTCGGTCGCCTTGATCCCTTCGACGATCTTCCCGCGCTTGGCGACCAGGATGCGATCCGACAGCGCCAGCACCTCCGGCAGGTAGGAGGAGATCACGACAACGGCCAAGCCTTCATCGGCCAACCCGTTGATGAACTGGTGGATCTCAACGATGGCGCCGACATCGACGCCCCGGGTCGGCTCGTCAAAGATGACGAGCTTCGGCTTCTGGATCAGCGACCTCGCAATGACGACCTTCTGCTGGTTACCGCCGGACAGCTCGATCACCCTCGCCCTTTCGTTGATCGACCGAAGCTTGAGGCGGCTGGCCCATTGCTGCGCCAGCTCCCTCGCCTGTGCCATCGAGGTGATCGACAAGGGATTCGAGAAGCGCGAGAGCTCACCCAACTGGAGGTTTTCGGCCACCGTCATCGTCTCGAAGAATCCATCGAACTTGCGCACCGCCTTGCGCGGCACCCGGTAGCGGACTGCAACAGGCCTTCTTTTTGGTGGCGCAAGATGAGCGGCCTCGCCCTGTCTCGTGCAAGGCGCTTTTTCTGACCCCCTGTTTGGTTTTTCTGACCTACCCGCGTCCCACCGACGTCGGAGAAATCGCGAGGTACCGCCTGCGTCGACAAACACTCGCCGGTGAGAAAAACTGACACCCCGTTCAGAAATATTGCGCTTCGCCGGCATTGTCTCAGCAGGCCGTCCACCTAAGATCGGAACTCGATCGACGCCTCTGCCAACGAAAACGAAGCCAAGTCGACTTGGCCAATCAGGGAGATCCAATCGTGAAAATTCGCAAACTGCTGTTGCTTGCGGGTGCCTTCCTCGGCGTGAGCACTGTTGCGCTCGCTCAAAGCCCGCCAGACGACGAGTGCCTGAATCCCGGAAACGACGAGCTGTTGAAGCAGGGATGCGCCTATCTCGACGAGTTCCATGAAGGCGTTCAACTCGCGAGACGCGGTAGCTTGGGCCAAGACTGTCCATTATCCGCACATACGGATCGCCGGCGGTCAGGTGCAGGTCTGGAATACTCCGGAAGAGTACGCGCAATCAAACGATGCAAGGCAGCTGGCGGAGGCGTCGACATGGGCCCGCTCGGCCTGGACCTATCGCAAGCTCGTGCAGAAATCCGACGACAAGCTCCACTTCGTCACGCGGTTCACGCGTTATGATGCCAACGACAAGCCGATATTGTCGGCCGACTCCTTCTACGTGATCGTCAAGAAGGACGGGCGCTGGGGAGCTCTGGTGCGGTCGAGCTATGTCGGCGTCATCGGGAAGAAGACCGCTTTCTGACCGGTCGCCCCTCTTTCAACCCCAACACAGGGCAAGCCATGAGCCAATCCGCCACCTTTGCCGGTTCCTCAAAAAGCACGAGAAGCGCGATCGAGAATTCGACTATCCGCGCCATTTCCTGGCGCCTGATCCCGTTCCTGGCGTTGGCTTACTTCTTCTCCTATCTCGACCGCGTCAATCTCGGCTTTGCCGCGCTGACCATGAACGCGGACCTCAAATTCTCGCCGCTGGTATTCGCCTGGGGCGCGGGCATCTTCTTCATCGGTTATTTCATCTTCGAGGTGCCGAGCAACCTGGCGCTGGAAAAGTTCGGCGCGAGCCGCTGGATCGCCCGTATCATGGTGACCTGGGGCATCATCTCGGCGCTGATGGCTACGGTCAGCGGCGAGACCAGCTTCTACGTTCTGCGCTTTCTGCTCGGGGTCGCCGAGGCCGGTTTCTTCCCCGGCATCATCCTCTATCTCACCTATTGGTACCCGGCCGAGTACCGCGGCCGCTTCATCGCGGCTTTTGCGATCGCAGTCCCCGTGTCCACTGTGATCGGCGCGCCGATCTCAGGCTTGCTGCTCGGGCTCGACGGCTTCATGGGATTGAAGGGCTGGCATTGGCTCTTCATCATCGAGGGTATCCCGTCGGTGCTGCTTGGCATCGTCACCTGGTTCTATCTTACCGACCGACCGGAGAAGGCGGATTGGCTTTCGGCCGAGCAGAAGGCGTGGCTGAAGGCGAAGCTCGATTCGGAAATCGCCGCCAAGCAGGCGGTGAAGCATTTCTCGCTCGGCGAAGCGCTGTCCTCGCCCAAGGTGATCGCGCTCAGCCTGATCTATTTCGGCTTCGTCGGTGCGCTCTACGGCATGCAGTTCTGGCTGCCGCAGATCGTCAAGGCGTTCGGCCTGACCAACGCGCAGACCGGCTTCGTTACCGCGATTCCGTATCTGTTCGGCACAATCGCGATGATCCTGTGGGCGCGGCATTCGGATGCCACGCGTGAGCGCGTGATGCATGTCGGCGCGCCGCTGATCCTGACCGCAATTGCGCTCGCCGTTTCCTCCTATCTCACCGATCCCACCATGACGATGGTGGCGCTGACGGTGGCTGCTATCGGCGTATTCTGCTGCTTTGGTGTGTTCTGGACCCTGCCGACCGCCTGGCTTTCGGGAACGGCGGCGGCCGGCGCGATCGCGCTGATCAACTCGATCGGCAATCTCGCTGGCTTCGGAGGGCCGTATTTGATCGGCTGGGTCAAGGAAGCGACAGGGCAAACCTCGACAGGGCTGCTCGTGCTCGCGATTCTGCCCTTGATCGCCGGCATCCTGGTCTTCGTCGGCGGGCACGAGAGCAAGCACGAGTTCGCCGAGCCGGGGCGGTAAGCCTTTCCAGCATCGCCCCGGCAAATGCGAGGCCCATATCCCAACTTGGGGTATGGGGGACTCAGCGTCAGAAGCGATAAGGCGCGGAGTGCCCTGATCCTTTACTAGACCTGGACCGAGGTCAGCTTCTTCAGGCAGCGCAGCGCAAACGACGACCGGCTGTGGCGGATGCCAGGGATGCGATAGAGCTTTTCGCGCAGGAAGCGTTCATAGCCGGCGGTGCTTTCGACCGCGACCTTCACGATGTAATCGTAATCGCCGGTGGTGAGATAGGCCTCGATCACCTCCGGCAAATTCGTAAGCAATTGGCCAAAGCGCTCGAGCATCTCCTCGTCGTGGCGGTCGAGCGTCAGCTCTATGATGACCGTTTCGGGCAGGCCAAGCTTGTCCTGATTGAGCAGCGCGACGTAGCCATCGATATAGCCCTGCGTCTCCAAACGCTTCAGCCTGTTCCAGCATGGCGTGGTGGAGAGCCCGATTCTGTCTGCGAGTTGCGCCGTCGTCAGGCGCGCATCCTGCTGCAAGGCACGCAGGATCTTGCGATCGATCTCGTCGAGCCGAAGTGCATCCTTGCGCGGAGCTTTGACAGGCCCTCTGGCACGTCCGGCCGATGCCATACCAAGAATCCTATTCTCGCTTTGCTATGCATACTTGGAACATTTTTATCGCATTGTTAGACTACACCCAGATCAAAAGAACGACAATCCTGGCTTTTGCCAGTACGATGTACTTAACAAAATGAGACGTATGCGGTGTTTGTTCTCGAACTGCAGACCAGCAATATGCACGCCGCACTCGGCCGCCTGCTCGACCAGACCCGTGTCGCAGGGCTGCCGCTTGCTGCTCTCAGTGCGCGGGCGGATGCGGACGCCTGCCGCATCTCGGCTTCCATAGACATCAATGACCGCGACGTCATCGACCGGCTCGTTCGCCGCGTTGGTGCGTTATTCTGCGTCGATGCAATCGAGGTGAGAGGTGAAAGCTAATGTCCGACCCCAACCTCATCCGGGACATGATCCCGCAAGACGGGGCGGCTCAATCCGCCGAGCATCCGCCACTGAGACTACACGTGCCGGAACCGGCGGTTCGCCCGGGCGGCACGCCAGATTTCTCGAACATCCGCATTCCGCGCGCAGGCCAGGTCAATCGTCCCGACGTCGACGTGGATGCCGAGACGATTCGTGATCTCGCCTTCTCGGTTATCCGCGTGCTCAATCGCGACGGCGAGGCCGTCGGTCCCTGGGCAGGTGCGCTCTCCGACAACGAATTGCTCGAGGGCCTGCGTCACATGATGACGCTGCGTGCGTTCGATGCGCGCATGCAGATGGCGCAGCGTCAGGGCAAGACCTCGTTCTATATGCAGCACATGGGCGAAGAGGCCGTGAGCTGCGCCTTCCGCAAGGCGCTCAATCCGGGGGACATGAATTTTCCGACCTATCGCCAAGCCGGGCTTTTGATCGCCGGCGGCTACTCCCTGGTCGAGATGGCCTGCCAGATCTATTCCAACACACACGACCCCCTGAAGGGGCGCCAGCTGCCCGTGATGTATTCCTCAAGGGAGCACGGCTTCTTCACGATCTCGGGAAATCTTGCCACCCAATACATTCAGGCGGTCGGCTGGGCGATGGCCTCGGCGATCAAGAACGACACGAAGATCGCGGTCGCCTGGATCGGCGACGGCGCAACGGCCGAATCCGACTTCCACGCGGCCCTCGTGTTCGCTTCGACCTATCGCGCGCCGGTCGTGCTCAACATCGTCAACAATCAATGGGCCATCTCGACCTTCCAGGGCATCGCGCGAGGTGGCTCCGGCACCTTCGCGGCGCGCGGCCTCGGCTTCGGCATTCCGGCGCTACGCGTCGACGGCAACGACTACCTCGCCGTCCACGCCGTCGCGAAATGGGCGTGCGAGCGTGCACGCCGCAATCTTGGCCCGACCCTAATCGAGCACGTGACCTATCGCGTCGGCGCGCACTCCACCTCGGATGATCCCGCGGGCTATCGGCCGAAGACGGAGTCCGAAGCGTGGCCACTCGGTGATCCCGTGATCAGGCTGAAGAACCATTTGATCGTCCGCGGCGCCTGGTCCGAGGAACGGCACAAGCAGGCCGAGGCGGAGATTCTGGACACCGTGCTATCGGCCCAAAAGGAGGCCGAGAGCTACGGCACCCTCCATTCCGAGCAACGTCCTTCGGCACGCGACATGTTCGAGGGCGTGTTCGCGGATATGCCGCCACATCTGCGCCGCCAGCGCCAGGAAGCCGGAGTCTGAACCATGCCACGGCGGACCATGATCGAAGCGATTCGCGACGCCATGGATGTGATGATGTCGCGCGACGATAACGTCGTCGTGTTCGGCGAGGACGTCGGCTATTTCGGGGGCGTGTTTCGCGCCAGCCAGGGCCTGCAAGCGAAATACGGAACGAGCCGTTGCTTCGATACCCCGATCAGCGAGCTCGGTATCGTCGGCATCGCAGTGGGCATGGCGGCTTACGGCCTGAAACCCTGTGTCGAAATTCAGTTCGCCGACTACATGTATCCAGCTTACGACCAGATCGTCTCCGAGGCTGCGCGGTTGCGCTATCGCTCCAACGGTCAATTCACCTGCCCGCTTGTGGTGCGCATGCCGACCGGCGGCGGCATTTTTGGCGGCCAGACGCACAGCCAGAGCCCGGAAGCTCTGTTCACGCATGTCTGCGGCATCAAGACCGTGGTGCCGTCGAACCCACGGGACGCCAAGGGCCTGTTGATCTCTGCGATCGAGGACCCCGATCCCGTGATCTTCCTCGAACCAAAGCGGCTCTATAACGGTCCATTCGACGGTCATCACGACCGGCCGGTAACGCCGTGGTCGAAGCATGATCTCGGCGAAGTCGACGACGGACATTTTGCAATTCCGCTCGGCAGCGCCGCGATCCGCAGGCCGGGTGAGGCCGTCACCATCCTCGCCTACGGCACGATGGTTCACGTCGCCGAGACCGCCGCGACCGAATCCGGTATTGATGCCGAGATCATCGATCTTCGTTCGCTGCTGCCGCTCGATCTCGACACCATCGAAGCCTCGGTCAAGAAGACCGGACGCTGCGTCATCGTGCACGAGGCGACGCTGACCTCTGGCTTCGGTGCCGAGCTCTGCGCATTGGTCCAGACACGATGCTTCTATCATCTGGAAGCCCCGATCGTGCGTGTCGCCGGATGGGACACGCCCTACCCGCATGCGCAGGAATGGGACTACTTTCCGGGTCCTGCACGAATCGGTCGCGCGTTGATCGAAACGCTGGAGGCTTGAGATGGCCGAGCGCGTGATTAGGCTGCCCGACGTCGGCGAAGGCATTGCGGAAGCCGAGCTCGTGGAATGGCACGTCAAGGTCGGCGATGTCGTGCGCGAAGACGCCGTGCTCGGTGCCGTCATGACCGACAAGGCGACGGTGGAAATTCCCTCGCCGACGGACGGACGGGTCACCTGGCTCGCCGGCAGTGTGGGCGACGTTCTCGCCATCGGCTCGGACTTTGTTCGGCTGGAGGTGGACGGCAAAAGCGCGCCAGCGGCGGAGGCAGTGAAACCCGCATCGCCCGGGGCAAACGCTTCGGCCAAAAAGTCTCATGATGCCGCAAGTGCAGCAAGCGGGGCGGCGAGCGAGCCGCCCAACGCATTGAGGTTGCAGCCTTCGGCGGCGCCGCGCCATCACGCAGACGATCGGCCTCTGGCCGCCCCCGCGGTTCGGCTCCGCGCGCGGGAGGCAGGCGTCGACTTGCGTCAGATCCGCGGCACGGGTCCCGTCGGGCGGATCACCCATGATGATCTCGACGCCCATCTCGCGCGCGGCCGCACCGGAACGACGGCAACGCCGTATCCAACGCAAACCGCGGTCACCGACATCAAGATCGTCGGCTTGCGACGCAAGATCGCCGAGAAGATGTCCGTTGCGAGCTCGCGCATTCCGCACATCACTTATGTCGAAGAGGTCGATGTCACTGCACTCGAGGATCTGCGCGCGAAGCTCAATAGCCAGAAACAGCCGGGCAAGCCCAAACTGACAACGTTGCCGTTCCTGATGCGCGCCATGGTGCGCGCGATCGCCGAGCAGCCGCATCTCAATGCCCATTTCGACGACGAGGCCGGGATCGTTCACCAGCACGCAGGCGTTCATATCGGGATTGCCACGCAAACGCCGGCCGGCCTCGTGGTCCCCGTCGTCCGGCATGCGGAAGCGCGCGACCTCTGGAATTGCGCCGCCGAGGTGGCACGGCTCGCGGAAGCGGCTCGGAGCGGCAGCGCCACCCGCGACGAGCTCACCGGCTCGACCATCACGATCACATCGCTCGGCGCGCTGGGCGGTCTCGCGACGACGCCCATCATCAATCATCCAGAGGTCGCGATCGTCGGCGTCAACCGCATCACGATCCGTCCGCATTGGGATGGCGCCGCCTTCGTGCCGCGTCAGATGATGAACCTGTCGTCCAGCTTCGACCACCGGGTCATCGATGGGTTCGATGCAGCCCAGTTCGTGCAGCGGATCAAGACACGGTTGGAGACACCCGCCATGATCTTCATTGACGGGTAGGATGATGACCGAAATCACCTGCAAGCTCCTCGTCATCGGCGCCGGCCCCGGCGGGTACACCTGCGCGATCCGTGCCGGCCAGCTCGGCATCGATACGATCATCGTCGAGGCCGAGAAGCCGGGTGGAACCTGCCTCAATGTCGGCTGCATTCCTTCCAAGGCCTTGATCCATGCGGCCGGTGAGTATGAAACCATTGCGCGCGCCTCGGCGGGCGAGAGCGCACTGGGCATCACCACGGCGAAGCCGTCTCTCGACTTCGCCAAGACCATCGCCTGGAAGGACAATATCGTCCGACGTCTGAACGGCGGTGTGGCTGGTCTCTTGAGAAGGGCCGGTGTCAGGCCAGTGACTGGCTACGCCCGTTTCCGCGACGGCAAGACCGTCGAGGTCGAAACGCAATCCGGCCGGCAGGTGATCCATGCCGAAAAGGTGGTGATTGCGACAGGCTCCGAGCCGGCTGCGCTGCCGTTTCTTCCCTTCGGCGGCCGGGTGATCTCTTCGACCGAGGCATTGGCGCTCACCGAAATCCCGAAGAAGCTTGTCGTGGTCGGCGGCGGGTACATCGGTCTTGAGCTCGGCACTGCATTCGCGAAAATCGGCACGGCCGTCACGGTCGTGGAGGCCGCTCCACGCGTTCTCCCGCAATATGATCGCGACTTGAGCGAGCCCGTCGCAAGGCGCCTGACCGCGCTCGGGGTCACGGTTTTGACGGACGCAAAGGTGAAAGCACTCGCCACCGACGGAACGGCGCTGGCGGTCGAGACCGCCGATGGTGAGCAGGCTTCGCTCGCAGCCGACAAGATCCTTGTTACGGTCGGCCGCAGACCCGTGACGAGCGGCTTTGGCCTCGAGCAGCTCGATCTCGACATGGATGGACCCTTTATCCGAGTCGACGACCGATGCCGCACCTCGATGCGCGGCATCTGTGCGATCGGAGACGTCACGGGCGAGCCGATGCTGGCGCATCGCGCCATGGCGCAAGGCGAGATGGTAGCCGAGATCGTTGCCGGCCGCCGTCGTGCCTGGGACCGGATTTCGATCCCGGCGATCTGCTTCACCGATCCCGAGATCGTCACTGTCGGCCTGTCACCGAGCCAGGCGAGTAACAGGGGTTTCGACGTCAAGACGGACCTGTTTCCGTTCAAGGCCAATGGCCGTGCAATGACGCTGGATCGGGAAGACGGCTTCATCCGGACCATTGCGCGAGCCGACAATCACCTCCTGTTGGGTATCCAGGGCGTTGGCGCCGGCATCGCGGAGCTTTCGGCAGCCTTCACTCTTGCGCTGGAGATGGGCGCGCGGCTGGAGGATATCGCCATGACCATCCATGCGCATCCAACCCAAAGCGAAGCCTTTCACGAAGCTGCGCTGAAGTCGCTGGGGCATGCGATTCATATCTAAGCGCAGGCACCACCTGCGCCGTAGAGCTGCCACCTGGCGCCACAACGTGCGCCCATCAAATTCGAGTCGCCGCCAGAACTCGGTTCTTAGCGCCACAACGCAGTCGCAGCGGTCGTCATTCTTGCAGCATCGGAAGCGGAAATCGCGTCTTCGGAGTTCCGGCGCACGCGTCACGCAAACCCTCAGCGAGAGGGCGCACGCCACTTACAGGACATGCATCAAAGGCCCTCGATCACTCAGCTGGGAGAGTCTTGTCGTGAAATTACATTTGTCACAATGACAGATCATATGTATAGTTGATTGAAATGACACAAGCCGCTTAAGCGGCATCGTCAGCCAGGGAGAGCGCCGGAAGCTTCAGATCTCACGACTACAATGACCGCCCCACTCCGAGCGGCGCGGGGCAGCGCATTCGATTCGAGCGACAGACCGTTGCGCGCCCAACGCACGGCATGACACGCGACCCAAAGCAGAGGCGTCATGGTCCGAGTTATTCAGATTTCCGATACGCATCTCAGCCCCAGCAAGCAGCACTTCGAGGCAAACTGGGCGCCCCTTGCGCGCTGGATCGCGCAGCATAAGCCAGATCTCGTCATACATACCGGCGACGTGACGGTCGATGCAGCCGATCAGGAAACCGACGCAGCATATTGCGCGACCCAACTGGCCTCGCTCGGCGTCCCGGTCGTGGCGGTTCCGGGAAATCATGACGTCGGCGAGGTCGGCAATCCGCATCAGCCGGTAAATGTCGAGCGGCTCGATCGCTTTCGCCGCCACTTCGGCGACGACCGCTGGCTACGCGATGTGGACGGTTGGCGCCTGATCGGCCTCAATTCGATGATCCTCGGCGGCGGCCCCGAAGAGGCGCGGCAGACCGAATGGCTCGAGGCCGCGATGGCCGACGCTGCGGGGCGTCGCCTCGCCTGGTTCACGCACCGGCCGCTGTTCATCGAGTCACCGACCGAGGCCGACACCGGTTACTGGTCGGTCAAGCCGGAGCCGCGCCGCGCCCTTCTCGATCTGCTGCAACGCTACCGGGTGGAGATCGTGGCCAGTGGACATCTGCATCGCTGGCACGAAATCCGGCTGAATGGCACGCACTACATTTGGGGGCCGGCGGCCGGCTTTCTGGTCGGTGAGAAACTGGCGCCGCCGATGGGCGGCGCTGCGCGGCTTGGAGCGGTGGTCTACGACATCGACGGCGAGAACATCGACGTGAGCATTCGTCCGGTGCCCGGCCTTACCGATTACTGGATCGACGACGTCGTGCACGAAGTCTATCCGCCGCGCGAAGCTGAGGCGTGAGCTGCGATGGCCGGCCTCACATTGCGCGGCATCCGAAAGACTTTCGGCGACACGGCCGTCCTCAACGACATCGACCTCGATATTGCGGACGGCGAGTTTCTGACGCTGGTCGGCCCCTCCGGCTGCGGCAAGTCGACACTCCTACGCATCATCGCCGGGCTCGAATCGCAGGACTCCGGGTCGGTCTCGATCGGCGGGACTTCGGTCGACCATTTGCGGCCTCACGAGCGCAGAATCGCCATGGTGTTCCAGAATTACGCGCTCTATCCCCACATGTCGGTGTTCGACAACATCGCGCTGCCCCTCACCATGACGCGCCTCAACCTGTTCGAGCGCCTGCCCTTGATGCGTCATCTGTCACTCCGCCGCAGGCGCATCATGAACGAGATCGCGCGTGAGGTGCGGGCCGTCGCGGAGCAGCTTCGCATCGAATCCTTCTTTCACCGCCGCCCTGGACAGCTTTCGGGCGGGCAACGGCAGCGCGTCGCGCTTGGCCGCGCAATGGTGCGTCATCCGCAGGCTTTCCTGATGGACGAGCCATTGTCGAACCTTGACGCCAAGCTGCGTGTGCACATGCGTGGCGAGCTGACCGAGCTGCACGCGCGTCTCGGCGCCACGATGATCTACGTGACACACGACCAGATCGAGGCGATGACGATGTCCGATCGCCTTGCCGTGATGGATCACGGCGACATACTCCAGCTCGGCACCCCCGCCGACGTCTATGAACGGCCCGCCACGACCGCGGTCGCGCAGTTCATTGGCAGCCCGGCGATCAATCTATTTCAGGCTCGTGTCGGCCCCGGTGGCCAGGTCGAGCTGCTCGGCCGGACACTGCCGATCGAAGTCCGCAACGCGCCGACGCCGGAACTGACGGTCGGCGTGCGTCCGGAAGCGATGCGGATCGGAGGCGGACCGTGCGCCGTCACGTGCAGGTTCCGGCGCCGCGAAAATCTCGGCTCGGAATGCATCCTTCACTTCGATCTCGTGGCCTCCCCGGAAGTGGCGGTGCTCTGCCGGGTCGACAACGGCATCCCCATCCCCGAGGGCGAAGTCCCGCTGGCCTTCGAGCCACGGGATTGCCACGTCTTCGACAACAACGGCCGCCGCATCGAGGTGGAAAGCCGCAATGCAGCCGGCCGCGACCTGCGCCGTGCGAGCGAGGTCCGATGAACACGGTCGCGGCTCAAGTCACTCCGCTCGACGCGGTGCCGCCAGCCGGCGGCCAGCGATGGGTCGAGCGGTTCGCGGGCTTGGGCTTTGCCGCACCGGCGTTCATCTTGCTGGTCCTGACGAATCTGGCGCCGCTGGCTGCTCTCGCCTTCCTGAGTTTCACCAACTACGAACTGGGTGCACTCGACTTCTCGTTCGTCGGCTTCAAGAACTTCGGCGCGGCGCTCCAGGATCCCGTGATCCGTCGCTCGGTTACCAATACCCTGCTCTACGTGGCGATTGTCGTGCCCGGCGGCGTCCTGCTCTCTCTGCTGGTCGCAATCCTGATCCACCAGCGCAAGCGCACGCGCAGCCTCTATGAGGTTATCTATTTTCTCCCCGTCACCTCGACGCTCATCGCAATGGCCACGATGTGGCAGTTCCTGCTGCACCCGACCCTGGGGCTCATCAATCAGGCTCTCAAGGGGCTGGGTTTTGCCGAGACAGCTTTCCTGAGCGAGCCGCGCCTCGTCATCCCGACGCTCGCCGCGATCGGCATCTGGCAGCTCGTCGGCTTCAACATGGTGCTGTTCCTTGCCGGCCTTTCGGCGATCCCCCGCGATCTCTACGAGGCCGTCGATATTGATGGCGCGAGCCATCCCATTGATCGCTTCCTGAAAGTGACGTGGCCGATGCTTGGTCCGACGACGATGTTCGTGACCGTGACGACCTTCATCACCGCGTTCAAGATCTTCGACACGGTTACGGTGATGACGCGTGGTGGCCCCGGAGGCGCATCCGAGGTGCTCCTGTATGCCATCTATCTGGAGGGATTTCAGTACTTTCACATGAGTTATGCGGCGACGCTCACACTCGTCTTCCTAGCGTTCACGCTCGTGTTCTCGGTGCTGCAAACCTTCATCCTTGACCGACGGGTGCACTATTGATGCGCACCTCGGCCACGATCACTCGCCCGCCTACGCCGGTGGCGATCCGGATGCGGCGCCTCGTGTCGCTTGCGCTCGTCCACGCGGTGCTGATCGGCGGCGCAGTCTTCATGCTGCTGCCGTTCGTTTTCATGCTGACAAGCGCGATCAAGCCGCCGGGCGAGATCTTCGAGGCGACGTTCCGGCTCTGGCCGCGCCAGTTCTACGGATGGCAGAACTTCGAATCTGCCCTGAGCACCGCGCCGCTCCTGCGTTTTCTGCTCAACGGTCTCATCGTCTGCGGCGGAATCCTCGTCGTCCAGCTGCTGGTCGCGATTCCCTGCGCCTATGCGCTCGCCAAGTTGAAGTTTCCGGGACGGCCGATCCTGTTTTCGCTGGTCCTGCTCGGACTCTGCATTCCGGTCCAGGCGCCCTCGCTCCCGCTCTACATCGCGTTCGCCGAGCTCGGCATCCTCAACACCTACCTCTCGATGATGATGCCCTTCTTCCTGTCGGTGTTCGCGATTTTCCTGTTCCGCCAGTTCTTCAAGTCCTATCCGGACGAGATCATCCAGGCCGCGCGGCTCGATGGCGTCGGTGAGTTCGAAATCGTGTGGCGCATCGTCGTGCCGAGCGCCTGGCCGGCGATCGCGGCGTTTTCGATCTTCTCCGTCGTGGCGCACTGGAACGACCTGTACTGGCCGCTCATCGTCGTCTCCGACACCAAGCTCGCAACGCCGCCGCTCGGCATGATGTATTTCGCCGATTCCGAGTTGGGATCGAATTACGGTGCACTCGCCGCCGGCGCCACCATCATCACGGCGCCGCTGGTCATCGCATTCCTGATCGCGCGGCGGCATTTCATTGCCGGCATCACGATGACCGGAATCAAATGACTTCAACAACCGCCAGGGAGACACCGTCATGCTGCATCGCCGAGACCTCCTGAAGAGCGCCGCGGCCGTCGGGACGACCGCGCTTTCGAGCCCGTTCCTGACGCGATCGGCCCACGCGCAGGACGTTACGCTAGATGTACTTTATGCCTTTCCTGCCTTCGCGAAATTCCATGAGCCGATCGCCCAGGAGTTCATGAAGCGGCAGTCGGACATCAAGATCCAGTTCCGGGCGCCGGCGGCGAGTTATGACGAAGGTCATCAGACCATGCTGCGGCAGGCCGTCACGAATCAGCTGCCCGACGTCTACTATTCGGGTTATCACCTCCTCGCCGAGCTCGTGCGCACGCTGGTGAAACGCAACCAGATCACCGAGGTAGCCTCGCTGCTGCAGAAGGAGGACGCCGCCTGGCGCAAGGCCAACTATTCCGACGGAATCCTGGCCCTCGGCGCGGTCGACGGCAAGATCTACGGCCTCGCATTCAATGCGTCGCTGCCGGTCATCTATTTCAACACGCAGCTCGTGAAGGAGGCGGGCGGCGATCCGGACAAGATGCCCGACAATTGGACGGACATGATCGCGCTCGCCGTCAACATCAAGAGCAAGGGATCCGATGTCGCCGGCATAGCCTATAACATCCATGACTGGCCCGACGACTGGCTGTTCCGTTCCCTGATCTTGCAAGGTGGCGGCCAGATGCTCGATGCATCGGAAACCGCTGCCGGCTTCGGCAACGATGCCGGGCTGAAGGCTCTGGCCCATTGCCGGCGGTTCGTGGCGGATGCCAAGATGCCGCTGATCGATTGGGACTCCTCGCGCCAACAGTTCATCGCCGGGAAAATCGGCATTTTCGCCGACACGCCGGCCCGGTTGCGTCAGGTCACGGATCTGATCGGCGACAAGTTCACCTTGCGCACCTGCACCTTCCCGATCGACGACAAGCAGAAGGGTGGACTGCCCACCGGCGGCAACGCGGCAATCATCACGGCGAAAGATCCGGCAAAGCAGCGGGCCGCCTGGGAGTTCCTGAAATTCGTGAGCGGACCGGAAGCGCAGAAGATCGTGGTAGAGACCACGGGCTACATGCCGACCAATTTGCGCGCCTCGGGGCCCGAATTCCTGACTCCATTTTACGACAAGAACCCGAACTTCCGCACCGTGTCGCAGCAGATCGAGCGCGCGAAGCCATGGCAGGGCTATCCAGGCGGACAGTCCGTGAAGATCTGGCGCACGCAGCGCGAGATCATCCATGCCGTCATGCGCGGCGAGACGACCGCCGAGGCCGGGCTCGATCGCATGGTCAAGGAAAGCAACGCCTTGATGAAGAGTTCGTAAGCAACGGACAGCCGGCCACAGCAGGTGGCCAAGCGCTGGTAAAGGCCCTTCTCCCCGGAACAGGACTGCCGTGTTCATCATTGCCCAGCTGAGCGATTTCCATGTGCGTCCGCATGGCAAGAAAGCTTACGGCGACATCGATACCAACGCGATGTTTCACGACGCGATCGACGCCGTGCTGAACCTCGATCCTCAACCCGACTGCGTCGTGGTCAGCGGCGATCTGACGGATTGCGGGCTCGAGGAGGAATACGAGATTGTCGCCGCCGGCCTGGCAAGGCTGCCGATGCCGGTATTCGTCATTCCCGGCAACCACGACCGGCGCGAGCAATTCATACGGTCGCTGCGACCACGCCACCGCTATCTTCCGTCCGACGGCTTCATCAACTTTGTCGTGGACGATTTCCCGGTCCGGCTGATTTTCCTCGACAGCGTCGAGGTCGGACAGACCCACGGGACTTTCTGCGCGGCACGGCAGCAGTGGCTACGCGAAGTGCTCGCGGCTGGAGGCGGCAAGCCGACGGTCAATATCATTCATCATCCGCCGTTCCTCGTCGGAGCCGACGGAATGGACGAGCTGGGTATCAGCGAGGCTACAGCGCTCAACGCAATCATCAAGGACCATCCGGACATCGAACGCGTGCTGTGCGGTCACTATCACCGCTCGATCACGGTGCGCTACGCGGGGACCGTGGGCTATGTGGCGCCGAGCACGGCGCACCAGGTCGCGCTCGACCTGGGGCCCGGTCATGGTAACCGCTTCATCAAGGAGCCGCCGGGATTTGCCTTGCACTGTTGGCGGCCGGACATGGGCATCAGCAGCCATCTCGTTCCGATCGGAGACTATGGTCGCCCGTTCGACATCGCGCCCGATCGGGACGATCCGGGAATCGAGGACCGCAAGAGCCTTCCGACGCTGCTAGGGCGCGCAGAGGCCGTCGTTGCTGAGGCTGCGGCCAGGCTGGTCGCGATGCAATCCACGCCGCTACGCACAGAGCGCAAGGACGGGCTAGATATCGTCACCGAGGCGGATCTTACCTCCGAGGCGATCGTCGTCGCGGGCTTGAAGGCGCTGACGCCGGATGCTGGCATCCTGGCCGAGGAGAGCGGCGCGAGCCAAGGGGACCATGCTGCGCGCTGGATCATCGATCCGCTCGACGGGACGATCAACTACGCGCGGGGGCTGCCGTGGTTTTCCGTGACGGTCGCCTACGAGGTCGGCGGCGAGACGAAACTTGGCCTGATCAACGCTCCCAAGATCGGGCTGACGGCGCGCTATCTTGCGGGAGAAGGCGCGACGATCGACGGCGCGCCGGCACGCGTCTCCACGACGCGTTCGCTGTCGGATGCGGTCGTCTCGGTGATTCTGACCTCGCATTTCTCGCCCGACGAAGTCCAGCGGACGACGCGTGTGATCGAACTGCTTGGCAAAGTGGCGCGCGGCGTGCGTATCGTGGTCTCGGGCGCCGTTGAGACGGCGATGGTCGCGTCGGGTCGCCTGGACGGATTTGTCTCACTGAAAGCCGACATCGTCTCGCACGCGGCCGCGATGCCGATGGTGTGGGCGGGCGGCGGGCAGGTCACGACACTGACGGGGCGTCCGTGCCGCAACGACGATCTCGACAAGATCGCTTCCAACGGATTGATCCACGAGGAATTGCTGGCTCTGGTGCGACACGCGCTGCAATGACGGAGCTTTATCTCGGAAACAGCTTGTCGCGAATGTAGCGCGAGGTCGGGGTCAGTCTGGCGCCGCGCGGCTTGCGCCAAACCGCTCGATCGATCTCCTTCTTGTCGCCGACCTTCAGCCGCCCCGACACCTTCTTGGCCAGGAAGATCGCATCGCTCATCCGCCGGCCGGTTCGGCCCTTCCTCGCTTTCACTTCCTTCCATAGTTTCAATGGCCCGAGCTTCAGCTTGGGAAGCTCCTCCCTGATCTCGCGACGAAGGCAGCTCCTGTCGCTCTCGCCTGCCCGCTTTCGGCCGCCGGGAAACATCCAGAGCCCGTCACGCCTGCGCCGCACCATGAGAAGGCGCCCTTTTCTTGCGACGACCAACTTTGACGATTTCGCCATTGGCACCAGTCCTGCCGAGCACTTGCGAGATCGCGCTCAATCTACGGGCAGATGATCGCCTTGATGATGCCGTCGCGCCGCGCGACCTGTTGCTCGAACGCGGCAGGCGTCTGGTCGAGCGAGAAACGATGCGTGGCCAGCGGCGCCAGCTTGACCTGCCCGCCTTGCGCAAGCGCGATGGCGCGCGGATAAACTTCCGGCATGCGCCGTGAAAACTTGATCGACAGGCCCTTTCGACGCGACTCCGCGCCGCTGAGGATGTACTGATTATTCTCCGGGATGCCGACGAGGACGACCCGGCCACCGATGCGGGCGCAGCGCGCCGCGTGCTCGAAGCCGTGCGATGAGTCGGTCGCCTCGATCACCAGATCGACGCCGCGGCCTTCGGTGGCGTCCCCGACCTCGGCGTAGCTGCGGCACGCCACGTCCGCCCCGAGGTCGCAGGCCAGTGCAGTACGCTGCTCGACAGGATCGATCGCGATGATCTTTCCGCTACCTGCAAGCCGCGCCAGTTGCACGAGCAGCAATCCCACCGGCCCGCAGCCGAGCACCGCCACGCTTTCCAGAAGCCGCGGGCGCGCCAGATCCATCGCATGGATCGCGACGCCAAGCGTCTCCAGCATCGCCGCGCCAGCCGGGTCGATGCTGTCAGGCACCAGATGAACGGCGGATCGGGGCACGCAGACGAATTCGGCCATGGCGCCGTTGTGAGGCGCGTAGCCCAGGAATTTCACGTTGGGGCAGAGATTGGTGTGACCGCGGTGACACCATTCGCAACGGCCGCAGGGAATGGAAGGATCGACCGCCACCAACGCGTCGGCCGAGAACCCCGCTTTTCGCGCCGAGTCCGGCGTGAGGACACCCGAGAACTCATGGCCCAGGACGAACGGTCTGACGCGCGTCGGGCCAGTTGTTCCGCCCTCCAGATAGGAATGCAAATCGCTGCCGCAAACGCCGACGGCCTTGACGCGGACGATGAGTTCGTCCTCCGCAAGCGGCCTCGGCTCGGGGATATCGAGGACGCGGATATCACGAATGTCCTGGAGCACCGCAGCGCGCATATCGACGCCATCCTTCTGAGCAATTGTCTCTCCTATATTACATATGTAACCATGAGGTGACAAATGCTTTTGCGCGCCTTTCGGCACGCGCGTGGGCTATCGCGCCCTCGGTGCCGCAGGCGCGGGAGCCCTTCGCCGGTACGAGAATGCGGCTATTTTTGCTTGTCGATCAGTTTCAGCGCGGCGACGGCGGTGTTCTCGTCCGTCACCAGCACCTTGCCGATCCGGCCGCGCAGCACCGCGGCGATGATCGGCGCCTTGTTGAGCCCTCCGGCGATCAGCATCGACGTCGGCACGCGCGCCAGTTTCTCGAGCGGCAGCGCAATGGCGCGGCTGTTGATGCCGTGATCTATGGGCCGGCCGGTCTTATCGAGAAACTGCGCCAGAACGTCGCCGACGGCGCCTGCCGCCCGCAGGTGCTCGGCACGAACGTCCGGCGGCAGCCCATGCCGCATCAGCAGCGAGCGCGGCGTCAGGTCTCCCATGCTCAACAGCGCTAGATCGATCTTCTCGACGCTGTTCAGCACCTCCTGATAGACCTCCTGAGCCAGAAAGGTGTCGCGCGAACGCCGGCTGCTGACAAAAATCGGCGCGGCCAGATAGCTGCACTGGGCGTGCAGCCGGTGCGCGAGCTCACCTGCAATCTCGAAGGTATTGAGCTCGAGTCCACGCGACAGTCCCCCCATCATGGAGACGATGGAGAGTTCGGGATAGTCCGCCGGCGTGACGTAACGGATGGTCTCACGCAAGGTCGCGCCCCAGCCGATACCGATGATGCGCGGCCGCTTCTGTTCGAGGAATTTCGATAAATACGCGCCCGCCGCCATCCCGATCAGGCTGCCGACCTGCTCGGGATTCTCCGGGCTCGGGATGACGACCGCGTCCTCGAGACCGCATTCCCGGCGCAAGCGGTGCTCCAGCTCCGTGCAACTCGCAAAGGCGGAGTTGAGGCGGATGTTGACGATACCGGTCTGCCGGGCATCCGACAGCATGCGATTGACGCGGGCGCGGGTCAGCCCTAGCCGCTCGCCGATCTCGGCCTGGGTCAGGTTCTCCATGTAATAGAGCCAGGCGACCCGCAGGATGGTTTGGTCAGTCACGGCGCAGCCCCCACAGCGGCCTCAAGGCACAGTCAGACGTCGGAGCATTTGAGGCGATCTTTCGTTGGTCGTCAAATCTGTGCCGTGCGGATCTCGTCATGCGACCCTCGCGCCCGGCGCGCCATCCTCGACCACAAAGCTCGTCAGCCGGCGCACCGCGCTCGCGGCATCCTTGACGTCGTCGAGCGCCTCGAATCCCACAGTGCAATGCCGGGCGTCGAGCTCCACGGTCGCATAGCCGCGCTTGTCGCCACGCGCATAGACCAGATGCGGATTCTCCGCCAGCGCCTTGCGCACGCTGGCTTCGCTCGGACCGTCTGAGGTGATCGACGTGCCGACGAACTCGGTCGCAATGGTCGGTCCATCCGGCCGGGCGAAATCATGCTTCAGATCGGCGGTAAAGAAGGCGTGACGGTCGCCGCCGATCACGATCGGATTGCGTCGGCGTTGCGCCACGAGAGAATCAAGGAGACGGCGGCGGGCATTGGGGTAGCCGTCCCAGCCGTCCATCCAGAAATGCGCGCCGTCGTCCCCGTTTCGCTTGTCCTGCGCCAACAATGTCTGCTGCGCGACGATTGTCCAACGGCCGCGACAGTCGCGCAGTCGTGCATCGAGCCATTGTTCCTGTTGTTCGCCGAGCATCGTCCGCGCTTCATCCGTCCGGCTCACACAGTCAGCCACCCAGGTCGGACGCCCGCTTCCGACGCAGGCCGATGCCGAGCGATATTGCCGGTCGTCGAGCAGCAGCACGTCGAGCATCTCGCCGAAGCGATAGTGTTCATAGATCGTGGCGTCGGCGCCTCGCGGGCGCGCCGAGAGTGGCAGCGGCATGTGCTCGTAATAGGCCTGATAAGCTGCCGCACGGATCTTGAGGAACTGAGCAGCATCGCGCACCGTATAGGAGCGATCATTGGCATAATCGTCCATCACCTCGTGGTCGTCCCAGACCGAAAGCCAGGGAAAGGCAGCGTGCGCCGCTCGCAGGTCGGGATCGCTCTTGTAGAGTGCGTAGCGGTTGCGGAATTCCTCGAGCGTCGTCGGAATTCCGACGCCATGCTGGCGGACGTGGCGCGATCCCCAGGATTTCTCGTAGATGTAGTCGCCGAGATGCACGACCAGGTCGAGGTCGCGTGCGGCCATGTCGCGGTAGGCGGTAAAATAGCCCTGCTCGTATTGCTGGCAGGATGCGAAAGCAAAGCGAAAATGCCGCGCCGCCCTGGCGGGCGCGGTTCGGGTGCGTCCGACCGGGCTGAGCGCCGGGCCGGCGCGGAAGCGGTACCAGTAGACGCGATCCGGCCGCAGCCCCATCGCCTCGGCATGCACGGAATGCGCAAGGTCCGCGGTCGTCCGCACGACGCCGTGGGAGGCGACGCGCGAGAAGGCCTCGTCCTCCGCAACCTGCCATTCGACGTCCACTGCGGCGTCCCGCATGCCGCCGCCCTCGAGCGGCTGCGGAGCAAGGCGGGTCCACAGGATGACGCGATCCTCGCGCGGGCATCCGGACGCAACGCCGAGCGTGAAAGGATCTGCGCTGAACGAAACCGGCGCTCCCCGGACGAACCCGGCGGGCGCAGCCAAGGCGGCGCTCGCCAGCGATCCCACGAGAAAGCGACGGCGGGGAATCATGGGCGCTCCGGCATCGTTTCGAGCCTGCGGCGAATGCTCACGGCGAGATCCGGCCGATCGGTCGTGATCTGCCGCACCGGTCGGGCAAGCCAGTAAGCGATCTCCTCCGGCTCGTTGGTCACCCATGCACCGAGACGCTCGGATCCGAGCATCTTGAGGGCGAGCGGCAACGTGAGCCCCAGGAGCGATTTTTCGACCGCGACGATGCAGCCGGGAATGGCAGCCAATTGAGTCAACGCGGGCTCAATTCCGCCCATCATCTCAGCCGAACGACGGTCGAGCGAAACGAGCACCCGCGCCTCCGGCCACAGCCCGAGCACGGTCTCGATCACGCCGGGCACGAAGCAGGTGATGATTGCACGCCGTTCCAGGCCCCGGCGCTTGATCTCGCTGATCAGCCGCGCCTCGAGGCCCGAATAGGAATTGCCAAGCGCATCCGTCTTGATCTCGATGTGGAGCTCGAGCGTGGTTTCGCTGAACACATCGAGCACCTCGTCCAAGGTCGGAATGCACTCATCGCCCGCATCACGAAGACGCATTGCCGTCAAGCGTCGCAAGCTGCGCTCGCCCACCGGTCCGCTCTCGAATGTGGTGCGGTCGAGCAGCGGATCATGGATCACGACGACACCGCCATCCGTACTCTGATGGACGTCGAACTCGACTGCGTCGACCCCTTCCCTGCACACATTGCGGAAGCCCGTCAGGCTGTTCTCCGGCCAAAGATTGCGTCCGCCGCGATGCCCGGCGATGAAAACCATGATCAGTCCCTATTTGCTGCTGTCGACAAGACCCTTGATGAACCAGCGCTGCAACAATAGGACGACCAACACCGGCGGCAACATCGTGAGGAGCGCACCACTCATGGCGATGTTCCAGGCCGGCTCGCTGTCGGAGCGCGGGATCAGGCCCTTCAACGCAATGACCGCCGTTGCCATGTCCTTGTCAGTCGTGAACAGCAAAGGCCAGAGATATTGATTCCAGCCGAACAGGAACAGGATGATGGCAAGTGCCACCATGTTCGGAACGGACAGCGGCAGCAGGATGCTCCAGAAGAAGTGCAGCGGCGAGGCGCCGTCCAGCCTCGCCGCCTCGCACAGCTCCTCCGGGATCGTCAGGAAGAATTGGCGAAAAAGGAACGTGGCAGTGGCTGAGGCAATCAGCGGAAGGATCAGCCCCGGATAGGTGTTGACCATGTTCCATTCGAGCGCGATCGCGACCTCGTGCCCGCTGATCCAGCGCCAGAGATCGGCGATATGCAGCGTATCCAACAGCCATTGCAGGGGCAGCGCCGCATTTGCCACGGCTTCGAAGGTCGGCACGATCCGGACCTCGATCGGCAGCATCAGCGACGTGAAGATCAGCCAGAATGCGAGCATTCGATAGCGGAATCGGAAGTATGTGATGGCGAAGGCCGAGAGCAGCGATACCGCGATCTTGCCGGCCGTGATCCCGAGCGCCACGATAATCGAATTCGCGAAGGTGCGGCTGAAATTGCCCTTGCTCCAGGCCAGCTGCAGATTGTCGAAGAACTGGCCTCCCGGCAGCCATGGCAACGGAACTTTCTGCACCTCGGCCACCGTGAGCGAGCCGGCCACGAATGCGAAATACAGCGGTACGCAGACCATCAGCGCGCCGGCGATCAGGATCGCGTGGCAGAGCATGTTGAGGATCGGTGAGCGTTCCACCATGCGGCTAGACCCCGTAATTGACCTTGCGGTCGAAGTAGCGGAATTGCAGCAGCGTGCAGATCAGCGCAAAGCTCATCAACAGAACCGACTGTGCAGCCGAAGAGCCAAGATCGAGATTGACGAAGCCGTCGACGAAGACCTTGTAGACCAGAATGTTGGTTGCACCGGCCGGGCCGCCCTTGGTCACGGCATCGATGATGGCGAAGGTTTCGAAGAAGCCATAGATGAAATTCATCACCGTGAGGAAGAAGATGGTGGGCCCGAGCATCGGCAACGCGATCGAGACGAAGCGGCGGATCGGTCCCGCGCCGTCCACGGCGGCAGCCTCCATCAGGGACACCGGCACCGCGAGCAACCCCACGACCAGAAAGATATAGTCGTAGCAGATGTGCTTCCATGACGCGGCCAGCGTCACCAGGATCAGCGCATCGGCCGGATTGAGGTTGGGGTCCCATGCAATACCGAGCCCCTGCAGCACCTGTGCGAGCGGGCCGACCGCCGGATTGAACAGGAAGGCCCACAGGATACCGGCGATCGCGGGCGCAATGGCATAGGGCAGCAGGATGATGGTGCGATAGGCGGAGCGGCCACGCACGATCCTGTCGGTGGCAAAGGCCAGCACGAGCGCGCTGCCCAATGTGAGCACATTCTGCGCCACCGTGAACCAGAACGTCACCGTGATCGACTGGCGGTAGTCGCTGCTCGCAAGCAGCGTCTTGAAATTGTCGAACCACACGAACTGAACGTTGGTGCCGAATGGATCGCTGAGCAGAACGGACTGCATCAGCGCCCGCAGCGACGGAATGAAGAAGAAGAACAGCAGGATCAGCAATTGCGGCAGCAAGAGCAGTGTCGGCAGGCCGGGACCGTCGCCGAAATTGGCGCGCTTCAGTCCGGCCTCCTCACGCGGTCGCGTTCTGCCCGACCAACGCGAGCCGCCGGCGACTGCCGCCGGCACGGCCTTGGACCCACCGCCCCCGTGCCTTCCCTGAAGCACGGGTGCGCGTGCCTCGCGCCACGGGATGGACAGGCGCAACGTCATGGACGCTCGGTTTCCGGAGTCTTCCCGGCATTCAGCTTTTCGAACTGCCGCAGGATCTCGTTACCCCGCTTGACTCCGTCATCCATGGCCTGCTGCGGCTGCTTCTGACCGGCAAACACCGCCTCGACCTCCTGGCGCTGGGCCAGCATCGTCTGCACGAAGTTGCCAAAGCGGAAGCCACGCGAATTCTCGTTCGGCGTGCCGCGCGAGAGCTGCAGCACGGCGATCTCCCTGGTCGGGTGATCCTTGTAATAGCCCCGCTCCCGCGCGACCGCATAGGCGCGGTTGGTGGCGGGAACATAGCCGGTTGCGCCATGCCACCAGACCTGGGTTTCCGGCTGCGCGACGAAATCCAGGAAGGCTGCGACGGCCTCGTATCGCTCCGGCGTGTGGCCCTTCATGACCCAGATGGCCCCACCCCCGATGGTGCTGTTGAGCGGCGGATTGATGTCGCTCTCGTGCGGCAGGAAGGTGGCGCTCCAATTGATGGTCGCATTGCGCTCGATGTTGCCGTGCGAGGCGGTCGAATTGACGAAGGTCGAGCAACGCCCCGACGTGAACAATTGTTCCGGACTGAAGCCCTGGCCAGCGATCTGCATCACGCCGTCGTCGAGCCATTTCTTGAGCCGCGCGACTTGCGACACCACCTTCGTCTTGTTGTAGACGAACTCGGTGCCGAGCCCGTCGAAGCCGTTCGCTAGCGTACCGTAGGGCTGGTTGTTGATGGCGCTGTAGTTCTCGAGCAGGCTCCAGTAGAAATCGCCGGGCAGCACCGTGCCGCACTCGCTGATTCCCTTGGACTTGATGGTGTAGAGCTGCTTCTCCAGCTCCTGCCAGGTGTCGGCCGGCTTGTCGAAGCCGGCCTTCTGGAAGTGATCCTTGTTGTACCAGAAGATCGGCGTCGACGAGTTGAAGGGCATCGCCGACATCCGGCCCTTGTAGCTCCAGAAGCTTGCGACGGGTTTGATGAAGTCCGAGAAGTCGATCTTGTAACCCTTCTGCTCCACCAAATCCTGCACGGGGACAATGGCCCCTGAAAGCAGCATCGTCATGTAACCGCGCTCGGCGATCTGCACCATCTCCGGCGGCCGCTTGGCACGATAGGCGGCGATCACCCCGTTGGTCACCTCGTCATAGTTCCCCTTGGCGACAGCGACGACCGTGTACTTGTCCTGCGACTTGTTGAACTTCTCGACCAGCTCATTGAGCCGGTCGCCGAGGACGCCACTCATGGCGTGCCACCACTGGACCTCGACCCGTGCCTGCGCCGGACCAACCAATGCCAACGCGCCGAACAAGGCCGCAATGAATGCGACTTTCCTACCCATGGGCAGCCCTCCCTCGCCGGGCAAAAGACCCGGGATATACATTTGTATTTTTATAATGACATATGTGTCGAGATGATGAAAGAGGGTCGAATGTCCTCCGTCGGGCAGTGCCGGCGTCGGAGGCAAGTCGTGCCTGGGGACGCCGGATCCGGTCGGCAAAGGGGCTACGAAGCGCTTCGAATTGCCCGGCCGACCTTCTGCAGCGCTTCGAAGGCTCCAAAGCGCCGCTCGGCCCAATCCGCCAGAGCGGCCTGGGGTTGATGGATGTCTCCCAGAACCGACATCGCCTGCATCGCCTCGCCGAGATTGGCATGGTCGCCCGATGCAACTGATCCAAGCATCGCGGAGCCGAGCAGGACGGCCTCCGGGGATGCCGACGCAGCCACCGTCAAACCCGTCATATCGGCGAGGACTTGCCGCACAAGGCGGCTCTTTGCGGCGCCACCGCTGACCACGATCGTATCGACCGCGATGCCCTTGTCCTGCTGGGCGCGAACGATCTGCCTGGCCCCGCAACCGAGGCCGCACAGCCCGGCAAGATAAAGCGCCAGCAGGCTCTCCAGATCCGAGCGCATATCGAGCCCGGCAATCAGCCCACGTGCGTCAGGGTCCGCGAACGGCGCGCGATTGCCGAGGAATTCGGGAACGACATGAACCTCGCCGACCAATTGCGGAATCATTCCGTCACCGCCGCGGGATTCGGTTTCCGCGGCAAGCCAATCGGCAAGCGTCTGCTGCTTCTGGCGTGCAGCCTGCGTCGCTTGCGCGGAATGCGGATGCATCTGCAAAAGGTGTTCGATGGCAGCGCCGGCGGCCGACTGCCCGCCTTCATTGAGCCAAAGCCCGGGCACCATGGCGGAGAAATAGGGTCCCCACACGCCGGGGACGAAGGACGGATCCGGCGTGGTCGTCATGGTACAGGCGGACGTTCCGAACACATAGGCCATGCGCGTCAGCACGGTGCCCGCCGTGCCACGCGCGCCCACCGTACCAACACCGCCGGCATGTGCATCGATGAGGCCGGCAGCGACCGGCGTACCCGTCGCGAGTCCGAGATTGACCGCAGCCTCCCCCGTCAGGCCCGCCGCCAGCCTCGTTCCGCCGGGCACGATCTCGGTGCCGATCCTGCGGAACTGCTCGTCCGCCAGCACGCCGAGGCCGACCCTGCGGAAGAATTGATCGTCCCAGTGGTTTTCATGACCCAGATAGGTCCACTTGCAGGTCACGGTACAGATGGAGCGGGACAGGCTCCCCGTCGCACGCCAGGTGAGAAAATCGGTCAAGTCCATGAACTGCCACGCACGGGAAAACGTGTCGGGCATGTTTTCGGCGAGCCACAAAAGTTTCGGCGTCTCCATCTCGGGTGAGATCGTTCCGCCGACATAATCGAGAACTTTTTCGCCCGTCTGGTTGATCCGGCGCGCCTGATCGGCGGCGCGGTGATCCATCCATACAATGACGTTGCGAGCAGGATCGCCGGACGGGCCGACCGGCAGCGGCGCGCCCCCTTCGCCAAGCACCACCAGCGAGCAGGTCGCATCGAAGCCGATGCCGGCGATGCTGTCCGGCGCGATGCCGGCCTGTGCCACCGCGCCACGCACGCTGCGGCATACGGCACGCCAGATGTCCTCGCTCGAGTGCTCGACGATGTCGCCGGCCTCCCGCCAAAGTGCGATGGGGGAGCTGTCACTCGCCATCAGCCTGCCGGAGCGGTCGAACACGCCGGCCCGTGCGCTGCCGGTGCCGACATCGATGCCAAGAAAATGGCGGTCATCGGATTGTTTGGTCATCTGGATCGCCAATCGGAGAATGCTACAGATCGTTGCTCTGCGGCAGAATGACGAGGTCGCGGATGGTGACGTTCCTCGGACGCGTCAACATGAAAAGCACCGCCTCTGCGACCTCCACCGGCTGCATCAAGCCACCTGCCGCCATTTCTTCCTCGATCTTCTCTTTGGGCCAGTCCTTGATAAGCGCGGTCACAACCGGACCTGGCGCAACGGCACCGACGCGCAAACCGTATTTGGCGACCTGTCGGCGCACGGTATGCACGAAAGCCTGCACGGCGTGCTTGGACGCAGTATAGATCGGCTCCCAGACGACAGGGACAAGACCGGCGATCGAACTGGTGACGATGATGTCGCCGCTCTTGCGCTCAACCATGTGCGGCAGCACCGCATGAATCGACCGGAACAGCGCATTGATGTTCAAATTGAGCATGCGATCCCAGGCGTCGGGATCTCCGGCGAGCACCTCGCCGCCGACATAGGCGCCTGCGTTCGCGTGGAAGATGTCCAGCTGTCCCGCCTTCTCCAGCAACTGAGGCATCATGGCTTGCATGCTCACGGGATCGGTGAGGTCAATGCGTAACGGAATCGCCTGATCGCCCAGCTCGACGCAGGCTTTGCTCAGCGCCTCCTCCGCCCGATCGATCAGCACCACCCGCGCACCCGCGCCGATCAAAGCTCTGGCGCACTCGAGACCGATGCCCGATGCGGCGCCGGTGATTGCGGCAACTTTTCCTGCAAGTTCCTGGGCCAAGGCTTGTCCTTTTCTTGTTCGAGTTATTCAAGCTCGGCCATGGGAGAGGCGTGAGCGTCGTGCCAGCGAATCGACGATGACCGCAATGGCAAGGACCGCGCCCGTAATCATGTACCGTAGCGACGAGGAGAGATCGAGCAGCGTCAGGCCGCTCGCGATGGACTGGATGACGATGACGCCGAGCAGTGCGGAATAGGCGCTCCCGCGACCGCCGAACAGGCTCGTGCCGCCGATGACCGCGGCGGCGATCGCGTTGAGATTTACATCCCCGGTCCCGGCCTGCTGGCTGGAAGATGCCAGCCGCGCCGCGGCAAGAATGCCGCCGGCCGCCGCCAGCGTGGAGCACAGCACGAACGCGGTCAGATAGACCCGGCGAACATTGATGCCGGCCCGGCGGGCCGCCTCGCGATTGCCGCCGACGGCAGACATCGAACGGCCCCATTTGGTCCGCGTCAACGCGTAGTTCATGACCACGCACAGGCCGACGAACAGACCGAACATCCACGGAATGCCGCGGCCGAGATTGAGATAATAGACGACGAATTCGAGCATGACGGTGACCAGCAGCGCCTTCAGCACCATGCGGCCGAGCGAACTGGCCGATAGCCCCGCCTGCCGCCGGCGCAACGCTGTGCGATAGCTGGTCACGAACATCACAAGGCTCGCAACCGCCGCCAGCACGTAGGACACGATTGGCGGCATGACGAGCATCTGCCCGAAATTGACCAGTGGCGATCCGTACGGAAGGTTGATCGAGCCCGAGGAGCCGAGCAGATACAGCTGCAGGCCGAGCCACCCCAGCAGGCCGGCCAGGGTCGAGACGAAGCTCGGCATCCCCAGGCGATTGAACAAAAATGCGTAGAGCGCGCCGATGGCAGCGCCCAGCACCAACGCCGTGACGATCGCCACGGCGACCGGCCAATCCTGACCGACCCAAAGCACGCCAACCAGCGCCGAAGCGAACCCGCTCACCGAACCGACCGAGAGGTCGATCTCGCCGACCATCAGGATACAGACGATGCCCAGCGAGATCACGCCCACCGTCGAACAATCGAACAGCAAATTGACCAGGTTGTTCGGCGCCAGGAAAACAGGGTTGAGACTCTCGAACGCCGTGCAGATGACAATGAGCCCGACGACCACCGGCAGCGAGCCGAGGTCGCCCGACCGCACGCGATCCACAAACGCGCTGAACATGTTCCCAAATGTGTCCGTGTGCTTGACGCGCTCGTCACTGCGATCGAGCGGCCGCGTCATCGAAACCCGTTGTGCGTCGTCGGTCATCGGCCAAGCTCCGGCGACTGATGGGCGCGGCGCCGGCTGGCGCGGCGCGAGACCGAGTTTTCGTCAGCACCGGTGATCGCGGTGACGAGATCCTGGTTGGAAGCGTCGGGCTCGAACTCGCCGTTGTTGCGGCCGAGGCGCAGCACCACGATTCGGTCCGCGACCGCGCGGACGTCCTCCATGTTGTGGCTGATCATGATGACGCCGAGGCCGCGGGCGCGAACGCGCTCGACGAGGTCCAGCACCTCGGCGGTCTGGGCGACGCCAAGTGCGGCGGTGGGCTCGTCGAGCAGGATGAGCTTCGGCTCGGTGAGCAGCGAACGCGCGATCGCCACGGTCTGGCGCTGTCCGCCGGAGAGCGACGCAACCGGCTCGCGCACGCTCGGGATCCGAGCCGACAATTCGTTGAGCAGCGTCCAGGCGCGGAGCTCCATGGAGACCTCGTCGAGCCGCATCGGATTGAGCTCGCGGCCGAGGAAGATATTTGCGACCACATCGAGGTTTTCGCAGAGCGCCAGATCCTGGAAAACGGTGGCGATGCCGAGGCCGAGCGCAGTGGACGGATCGGACAGGACGACCGGCTCGCCGCCGAAGGCGATCGTTCCAGAGCTGGGCTGGTGCACGCCGGCAAGGATCTTCACCAGCGTGGATTTTCCAGCACCGTTGTCGCCCACGAGCGCCACGACCTCGCCGGTATGCACGTCGAGATCGACATTGGTCAGGGCGGACACGGCGCCGAAATGCTTGGAAATTCCGCGAAGACTCAGGACCGGTTTGCGCGGTCCGCCTTCCGGATGATCGACATCCGAGATCATGGTCATGTCCCAGTCCGCCCTCTCGTCGTTCGTCCCGGCCGCCGCGAGCGGCCGGGACGGACGCAGTTACTGCGTGATGCCAAGCTTCTTGCAGCCGGCGGCATATCGGCCCGTGCAGAGCTGATCGGCCGTCTGGATCTTCTTGTCGATGATCTCCGCCTTCAGGTTCTCCTGAGTGACGACCGCCGGCACGAACAGGTTCGATGGCGCATTGAAGAGCGTGGTTTCCGCCTTGGGCGTCTCGCCGGAGAGGAACTTCACCGCCGCCTGGGCGGCCGCAGCGGCCACGATCTCGCTGGGCTTGGAGATCGTGTTGTACTGATCGCCGGCGATGACGAGCTGGAGCGCGGCAATCGTCGCATCGTTGCCTGTCACCGGCGGCACCGGATCGACGCCTGCGGCCTTGAAGGCGGCAATTGCGCCACCGCCCGTGCCATCATTGGCGGCCACGACGCCGAGGATCTTCTTGCCGAAGCGGGTGATCTGGCCGCTCGCCCACTGCTGCGCCTTCGGCGGCGCCCAGTCCGGCGTGTCGTATTCGGCAAGAATTGGATAGCCGCTCTTATCAAGACCCTCGTGGATGCCCTTCTTGATGAGCCCCGCGGCGGCATCGGTCGGCGATCCATTGATTTCGAGCACGCCCTCACCTTCCTTCGCCGTGACGTTGGCGGCCTTCAGATGCTTGATGAGCGAGTCGGAGATGGCCTTGCCGATGGCTTCGTTGTCGAAGGAGACGTAGAAATCGACCTTGGCGTCGGGGACCGGCCGGTCATAGGCAATGACCTTGATGCCCTGCGACTGTGCCATCTTGACCAGGGAGACCGCAGCGGTCGAGTCGACGGGGTCGAGTACAATGACCTTGGCGCCCTGCGAGATCACCGAGTTGAATTGCTGTTGCTGCCGTGCCGCATCTGCGCTGGCGTTCTGGTAGATCACCTTGCAACTTGCGCAGAGCTTCTTCATCTCCGCAGCGAAACCCGGATAGTCATGTTGTTCGTAGCGGGTGGACGCCTGATCCGGCATCAGGAAGGCAACGGTCGCGTCCTTCACCTCTGCGGCCTGCGAGAACATGGCCGTTGTGCCGAGCAGCGACAGGGCCAGGGCCAGTGTGCCCGTATGTTTCGGGGAGAACCTTTTCATTCGGACTTTCCTTTCCAGAACTAGAGTGCTGTGGTTGATCCTTGAAGATGGGCCTTCGCGGCTCCCGTCGCCGGCGGCGATGAGTGCCGGTGCTCCGAAGCCGCGCGGAATTCCTGGACAAGCGATTCCTGTCGCGGGCTGCCATCGGCATGCCCGCGTCATTCTTCCCGTGGTGGTCTCCTCCTTTGCTTTTCGCCGGCTAGGCCGCGCGTGCCGTATTGATGTTCTGCGCGAGCAATCGCCTGAAGCGCGAAGGCGGCATGCCTTTCTCGGCCAAGAACTGCCGGTTGAAATTGGAGAGATTGTTGAAGCCGACCTCGAAGCAGATGTCGGTGATGGACGCCTGCTCGTCGCTCATCAAGATTTGGCAGGCGAGATTGATGCGCAGGCGCTTGACGTATTGCACCAGCGACATGCCCGTGTGCCGGCGGAAGGAGCGCGAAAACGCGCTCTGCGATTGGCCGGCGATGGCCGCAAGCTCGGCTTCACCGAAAGGCTGCGTCAGGTTTTTTCGGATGAAGGCGAGTGCCTTGTTCATGCCCGCAGACATATAGCCAGACGGGTCGGGCAGATATTTCGGGCTGGAGAGCGGACGCGCATTTCGCGCGCGACTGAGTGTCCCCAAGACCATCAAGAACAGCTCGATCCGACGCACGCCGTTCGCCGTCACGATCTCCTCCATGAGTGGGGCGACCGCTTCGCTCGTGCTGCGGGTGAAAAGCGCGCCGCGGCGGGAGAATTCCAGCAGCGAGGCAAGGCCCGAAAGCTCAGGCATGACCTTTATCAGGTCGCCTATAAATTCTTCGCTGAACTGGAGGACGCGTCCCCGCAGCGGAATGGTGGTCTCCGCCGGCAGGTCGCTCACCCAATTGTGCGGCAGGTTGGGGCCGGTAAGAACAAGATTGCCCGGCTCGAATTCGCCAATAAAGTCACCGACGAAATAGCGACCGCAGGTGGCTACAACCTGATGGAGCTCGTATTCGGGATGGAAATGCCAGCGGACCGTGTGGAATGGGTAGCCGTGCGACCACGCCTTGAACGACTCGCCGCGCCGTATCTGGACAACTTCCAGGTCCGGTTCCATGTCCGCTCCCTTCGGGCCGGTGCGGCTTGCAATGATCCGCCCCTGTTCCCTTATCGGCTGAATTTGCTCAGCGTTTCCTCTCGTCGGGAGAGTAGCGACCGGTACCTAGGCACGCCACCACCATTTCAATGTGCAACTGATACTTTTTTGATGTGCCGCAGGCAGTCCCCGAGCCCCGTAACCGGGTCCGCAGTCTCCGCGAAACGGCGTCTCACAACAGCGGCTCTACCGAAAGTGCGGTCTCGCGCGCGGCGGTTGCGCATAGCAGGTCACGATTGCGCTGACGGATTCCGGTGATTGAGGCTGTCTGTTACCACTCGCATTCAATCCACGGAATGAGCTGCGACAACAGCGGCCCTGCTCTTCAAAACGTACGCTCACAATGATCATGACTGGATTTTTGTGGATCTCTCGGTGCACACGCCGCCATCTAACAAATTGAAAAATTTTAACTTTCGCTCCAATCCATCATGGGCGCCACGGAAAAAGCGATAGGCTTGCGAATTCAATTGGTTATTCTTTCATCGAACCGGCAGCATGGCGATGTCCTCGCGCACTCGAACCAGCAATTTGCGTGGCGCGCACATATCATTCGCCTGAATGGGCGTCTCGTGCATCAAAGTGGTCCGGACAAGAGAAAGCGACAATGATCCCGCATGGCATAGGGCCAGGCAGATCGGTCCGAGCTGGACACAGTAGATCCGGCGCTTCAACAGACGGTGAATAGCCGACCCTTGGACAAGGGTGCCATCCAGGGCCGCATCGGCGAGATCACGGTTGAGAATGCTCTTTCGACAGTTCTTCCGCTCGATCCCGTTCCGTATGATCGGCCGTACGACAGACACGGCACAACAGGCTGCACCTGATCAGATCAGACTCGACTTGCCACGGCTCAGCACCTCGCCCGCGCCTTTGTCGCCGACGATCCTGCCTTGGTCGTAGACGACCCGGCCGCGGGCAATGGTGGTGACGGGCCAACCGGTGACATCAAAGCCCTCCCAGGGCGTATAATCCGAACCGTGGTGCAAATCGGCCTGCCGGATCGGCTTTGTCAGCTTCGGATCCCACAGCACGACGTCCGCATCGAAGCCGACACCGATCGAGCCCTTGCGCGGGTAGAGCCCGTAGATGCGCGCGTGATTGGTCGCGGTCAGCTCGACGAATTTCTGCAAGCTGATACGTCCCTTCGAGACGCCCTCGGAGAACAAGATCGGCAGCCGCGTCTCGACCCCGGGGATGCCGTTCGGCACCCAGCGGAACGAGGTGCGCGCGTTCGGCGTCAGCTTGCCCTTGGGGTCATCGTAACGGAACGGACAGTGGTCGGACGAGAAGGTCTGGAACACACCGGTCGTGATGCCTTCCCAGATGGCCTGCTGGCTTTCGGCATCGCGCGGCGGCGGCGAGCAGACATATTTCGCGCCCGTGATGTCCATGTTCAAGCCCTTCATGTCGTCGGCCGTCAGCGTGATGTATTGCGGACAGGTCTCGGCATGAACCGGTAGTCCACGCTGCTGCGCCCAGCGGACCTGTTCCATCGCCTCGCGCCCTGAGACGTGCACGATCATGATGGGAACGCCGATCACCTCGGCGTGGCTGATGGCGCGATGCGTGGCCTCGCGTTCGACGGCCTGGGGCCGCGACA
The DNA here is from genome assembly GCF_900094605.1 of Bradyrhizobium shewense. Lineage (GTDB taxonomy): Bacteria > Pseudomonadota > Alphaproteobacteria > Rhizobiales > Xanthobacteraceae > Bradyrhizobium > Bradyrhizobium shewense. The sequence continues at coordinate 92,363 of NZ_FMAI01000001.1, forward strand.
CGCCGTGGTAATAGGGCGCGATGTGGCCTTCGCGCTCCAGCCTGGTCGTGAGGAAGCGAATGGCGTCGTAGCCCTCGCAATGGACCATCACCAGCGCCTCCTCGCGGCGCGCGACGTCGAATACCTCGAGCAGCTGCTTGTCGCTGAGCACGAGATCGTCATAGGTCATGAACACCTTGAACGAGGTGTAGCCGTCCTTGACCAGGGCCGGCAGCTCTTGCCCGAGCACGACCGCCGTCGGATCGGAGATGATGAGGTGGAAGGCGGTGTCGATATAGCACTCGCCTTCCGCGAGCTTGCGATACTTCTCGACGCAGGTACGGAGCGACGTGCCTTTCTCCTGGAGCGCGAAGGGCAGCACCATGGTGTTGCCGCCGGCCGCGGCCGCGCGCGTCGCCGAGGCAAAGTCGTCGGCCATGACCACGTCAGGACCGGAGGGCTGGGAGATGTGGACGTGGCTGTCGATGCCGCCCGGCAGTGCCAGCAGACCCGTCGCGTCGATCTCGCGCGCTGCGCCCTCGAGATGATCGGCAATGCTGACGATGCGCCCGTCGCGAATGCCGATATCGGCGCTAAACTCGTCGCTGGCCGTGACGATGGTGCCGCCGCGAATAACAAGATCGAGCTGGGTCACAGGCGTCTCCGTTACTTCATGACCGCTGATGTCTGGAAGATCCGGCCCCACGGCACAAGAGCTGTGATGTCGCCGCCGGCGAGCGTCAGCGTCCTCCACAGCGTCACCGCCACCGAATCCAGCACGGCGATGTTCAATTCCCGTTCGAGTGAGGCGGCAAGCGCGGCTCCGTCGAGATTGGTGCAGAGGATGACGATCGCGTCGGCGCCGTCCGCTGCCACCGCCCGGATCATGCCCGCGATGGTCGCAGGCGCAACCTCGCCGAAGGAAAAATTGTCGCGGAGGCCGAGATGCCGTTCGGCGTGCGGCGCGATGCCCTCCTCGGCCCAGACGTCGCCGATTCGCCGCTGCACGTCGTCGGTGTAGGGCGAAACGAGGCCAACGCGCTTGGCGCCGAGTGCGCGGGCGGCATCGATGCATGCAAGCGTGGACGTTGTCGCCGGGACGCCGGTGCGCGCCGTGATCGCTTCGCAAAGGCTCTTGTCGCGGCCGATGCCGAGCCAGCTCGCCGAGGTGCCGTTCCAGGCGATGGCATCGACTTTTGCGTCCGCCAGCAGGTCCGCCGCCGGCAGCATCACCGAGGCGTCGAACTGGTTCAGCGCCGCGGCGTCGAGCGCAATCTCGGTGACGCGGAAACGCGAGAAATGGGCGGTAACGCCCTTCACACCCGCCAGCATGGCGCTGGTGACGGGCTCGAGCACCGAGTTGGAGGACGGCGTGATCATGCCGAGACGTTTGCGCATGGCGGTACCTTACGACGCCTGCGCAAGGCGCGTCGACTCCTCCCGGATCAGGGACAGGATGTGGCGCTTTGCGTCGTTGAATTCGGGACTGGTGATGTCGCGCGGGCGCGGCAGGTCGAAATTGACGGCCTCGCGGATCCGGCCCGGCCGCTTGGTCATCACCACGATCTTGTTGCCGAGCACCAGCGCTTCGTCGACGCTGTGGGTGACGAATACGATGGTGCAGCGCCGTTTCTGCCAGATCGCGACCAGCTCTTCCTGCAGTTCGAGCTTGGTCTGGGCGTCCAGCGCCGCGAACGGCTCGTCCATCAGGATCACGCTCGGGTTCATCAGCAGCGCGCGGGCGATGCCGACGCGCTGGTTCATGCCGCCGGACATCTCGGAGGGATGATGATGCTCGAAGCCGCGCAAGCCGACGAGATCGATGAACTCCATGGCGCGATGGTGCCGCTCGGCCTTGCCGACGCCCTTGAGCTTGAGGTGGAAGGCGATATTGTCGATCGCGGTCAGCCACGGCATCAGGGTCGGCTGCTGGAACACCACGCCGCGGTCCGAGCCGGGCCGCTCCACCTGCTTGCCATCGACCAGCGTCCGGCCGGAGGTCGCCTGCTCGAAGCCGGCGATGATGTTCAGGAGTGTCGACTTGCCGCAGCCGGAGGGGCCGAGCAGGCAGACGAAATCATTGGCCTCGATGTCGAGATTGACGTTGTCCAGCGTCAGCAGGTCGCGGCCGCGCCGCTTGTCGGAAAACACTTTTACGATGTTGCGAAGCTCAATAGCCGCCATCAGCCCGCCCTGCCCTGCACCGTGGTCGTCTGCTGCCAGCGCAGCGTCCGCGCCATGATCGCCTTGATGCCGAGGTCGGAGAGATAGCCGAGCAGCCCGATCGAGATCATCGCCGCCAGCACGATGTCGTAGCGCAGGAAGTAATAGGAATCCCACAAGACGTAACCGAGGCCGCTTTTCACCGCGACCATCTCGGCCGTGACCGTCAGCATCCAGGCCGATCCGACCGCGATGCGCAGGCCTGCGAAGATCGAGGGCAGCGCCGCCGGCAGCACGATGTCGGTCAGCATCTGCCGCCCGTTCGCGCCCATCATCGCACCGGCACGGACGAGATTGTGGTCCACGGTCTTCACGCCGTGGATTGCGTTCATTAGCACGGGGAAGAAGGCACCGAGGAAAACGAGGAAGATCGCCGGCTTGTCGGCGATGCCGAACCAGATGATGGCGAGCGGAATCCAGGACACCGGCGGGATTGGGCGCAGCATCTGCAGCGTCGGCTCCAGCGTCTTCTCGAACAGGCGCGACCAGCCGATCGCGACCCCGGCGAGGATGCCGAGGAGGCTGGCCAGCGCAAAGCCGCCGAACACGCGAAGCGCGCTGGCGAGCGCATCGCGCAGCCAGTGCCCGGAATAGGTCTGCGTGGTCTCGTCGAAGCCGAACACCCAGTCGCCTAGCGCATGCAGCACCGCGCTCGGCGCCGGCAGCAGCGCGGGCGGCAGCACGCCACTGCGGGCAAAGGCCTCCCAGCCCGCGACCAGCAACGCGGGCACGACGAGGCGTTCGAGCCCCTGGAACGCCCGCGTCAGCCTAAAGGCCGTCCTTGCGGGCGAGACGTCAATAACCGAGGTCATTCTTGGCCTTTCCGGTGGCTTGCGCCAGGAACGAGTAGTCCATGTTCTTCTCCGCTTCCGCGGACACGTCCGTCGAGATGTATTTGAGGTCGCGCATCATCGCGGCGATCGCGAGCGTCTGCGACCGATGGATCGCCGGATCGGGCGAAGCGTTCTTCAGCGCTTCCGTCGCCACATTCTTGTCAAGACCGGTGAGCTTGTTGATGACCTCGATCCACGGCGCCTTGTCGGCAATCAACTTGTTGTCAAGCTCGACCACGGCGCTGACGACGCCCTGCACACCGGCGCGTTGGCTGGCGATCACGTCTGAGCGGGTAACGATGAGATTGGTGAGATTGCCGGCGGCCTGGTCATAGGGCAGCACAAAATGCTTGCCGGCGCCCGCAAGCCGGATCTGCGAGGCGAACGGCTCGACCGAGCAGATCATGTCGACCTCACCGCGCTGCAGGGCCGCGAGATGGTCGGACGGATTGGGGATGTTGATGAACTGGATGTCCTTGTTGGGATCGACGCCCTGCTTGAGGAATGCGCCGCGCATGTGGATGTCCTGCGCATTGCCGCGCGACGCCGCGACCTTCAGCGGCTGACCGTCGCTCTTCGCCTTCAGAGCGGTCGCCTTGAACGTGGCCCAGTCCTCAGGGGGAAGGTTCAGCTTCGCGGAGGAGAGACATTCAGAGCCGCCGTTGATCTGGCCGGATACGGCAACGACGTCAAAACCTTTATCGAGCGCGGTGATGTAATGGAGATACGTCACCTGCGCGACGTCGATGCTCTTGGAGATCAGCGCGGTGAGCACGTCATTGCCCGAGTTGAAGCCGGTGGCCTCGACCTCGATGCCCTTGGCCATGCCCGGGATCAGCGACATCGGCAAGCAGTGCGCACATTTGGCGTAGCCGAGCTTGATCTTCCGGGCTTGCGCGGAGGCAAAATCGCCAGCCCCCAACATCGCCGCCATCATCACGAGGCCCAGGCGCAAACTCGTCCGCATCGTTCACTCCGTTTCGAAGGCGCGAGATCTCGCGCGTCTCGCGAGATCATCCGTCGGCCTTCGCGGCAGCGCAACGGGGATTCTGCATGCTGCATACAATTTGCGCGCTATGCCATTGTTTTCAGCTACATGCGTCGGTATTTTGGGCAAGCCAAAGGGCCGGAAACGGCTAGGATGAACTGAAGCAACGAGGCGCGCGTGCAGCAGAAGTCGGAAACCCCGAAGGGCAGAAAGTCGCCCAAACTCAAGAGGATGGGCCTGCACGAGCGCGCCGCCGCGCGGATGCGAACGATGATCATTCGCGGCGAGCTGGCGCCGGGATCGCAGACCCAGGAGACCAGGCTGTCGAAGGAGCTGGGCGTGTCGCGCACGCCGCTGCGCGAGGCCATGAAGGTACTCGCGGCCGAAGGGTTGATCGAGCTTCGCCCCAATCGCAGCCCGCGCATCGCCGACATCGCAGTCTCCGGCATCTCGGAACTGTTCGAGGCCCTCGCCGGCATCGAACGGCTGGCCGCAGAGCTCGCTGCGGAGCGCGCGACCGAACGCGACCTCGCCCGCCTGCGCACGCTGCAGACCCGGATGGAGGGTCATCACCGCAACGGCAAGCTCGATGAGTACTTCGCCATCAATGGCGAAATCCACAACACCATCGTTCGCATGGCCCGCAACACGCCGCTGCGCGAGGCGCACGAGACTCTGATCTCCCGCGCCGAGCGCGCACGCTATCTCGCGCTGGGTGCCGACAAGCGCTGGAGCAATTCGGTCGACGAGCACGCCGGCATCCTCGCGGCCCTCGAGACGCGGGACAGCGAGGCCGCAGGACGCCTACTCGGCGCCCATGTCCGCCAGACCGGCACCGCGCTGCTCGAGACTCTTGCTCCCAAGCCCAAGCTGACGGCGGCGTGACCATGAAGCTGCTGCTGCTCAACCCCAACACTAGTGCCGCGGTCACACAATTAATGATCGATGTCGGACAGCGCGCGGCGGCACCCGGCACTGAGCTGGTCCCCTGCACCGCGACCCGCGGCGTGCCCTATATCGCCACGCGCACCGAGGCGCAGATCGGCGGCGCCATTGCGTTGGAGATGCTGGCCGAGCAGCACATGAAGGTGGATGCCGCGATCATCGCCGCCTTCGGCGACCCCGGCCTGTTCGCCGCACGCGAGACGTTCGATATTCCCGTGGTCGGCATGGCGGAAGCGGCGATGCTGACGGCCTGTATGGCCGGGCGCCGCTTCGCGATCGTCACCTTCGCGCAGGCGCTGGGCCCCTGGTACGAGGAATGCGTCCGCGCCCACGGGCTGTGGGAACGCTGCGCCGGCATTCGCACGCTCGATACCCCGTTCAAGGCGATTTCGGAGGTCGGCACCGAAAAGGAGGATCTGCTCGTCGAACTCGCCCAGCGCGCGATCGCCGATGACGAGGCCGATGTGCTGATTTTTGCCGGCGCGCCCCTCTCCGGCCTTGCCGAGCGCGTTGCGGACCGAATTCCCGTCCCCGTCGTCGATCAGGTGATCGCCTCGGTGAAGCAAGCCGAAGCGCTTCATGCGCTACGCCTGCGCAAGGCGAGCGCGGGCACGTACCGCCGGCCCTCAGCAAAGCCCACCATCGGCCTTCCCGGAGCGCTCGCCGCCCGGCTCGAGCATCGCGACAGCTAGGGGAGCTTCGTCCGGCGATGCGAAAATCCCAATTCGTTTTCGATGGCACGGCCGAAAGCAAACAGGCGGGATTCGCAGCCCGGCGGCGCGATGATTTGGATGCCGAAGGGCAGCTCATTCTCCCCTCGCCGAACCGGCAAGGTCAGGACCGGAAAGCCGACCAGCGACACGATGAAGGTGACGGCGAGATAGTCGATCGGCGTCTCCAGCGCTACGCCGTCGATCGCGGTGACATCACTGATCTCTTTCGGCCAAGGGAAGACCGAGGCTGCGGGCGCGATCAGGAAATCGGCACGCGCGAACAGCGCGCGAAAGCTGCGGTAGATCGCGGTGCGGCGGCGCTCGGCGTTGAGATAATCTTCGGCGGAAAGCTCTGCGCCCGCCTCGATGTTCCAGATCACGGTAGGTGTGAGCTCGGTGCGGCGCGTCCGCAGCAGCTCGCCATAGCTGTTGGCGATGTGTGCGGCGCGGAGCGTGCGGAAGGTCTCCATCGCACCGCTGCAATCAGGCGAAAACGGCAGCAGATCGGCAACGCCGGCGAGGACGTCGCAGGCGGCGGCAAAACGCGTACGAACGTCGCGCGAAACCGGCGCAACGCCAAAGTCGGGCGTGACGGCGATCCGGGGGCGTCCTGCGAGCGGCCGATCGTCATTGCAAACGCCGGTCGAGAGCGGATCCTTCGCGTCGTCACCAGCACAGACCGACAGCGCGAGCGCGAGGTCATCGACGCCGCGGGCAAGAAAACCGTGGGTCGCCAGCATATCCCAGCCGAGCGGGCGGCGCGGCGACGGGATGCGGCCGGGCGTCGGACGGATGGAGGCGACATCGCAGAAGCCGGCGGGCGTGCGCATCGAGCCACCGAAATCGGTACCGTGCGCCAGCGGCACCATGCCGGCTGCGACCGCGACGGCAGAGCCGCCGGACGATCCACCGGAGGTCAGCGCGGGATCGAACGGATTACGCGTCGGCCCGCACAATCTGTTGGTGCAGACCGCGCCAAAGCCAAACTCCGGCGTGTTGGTCTTGCCCAGAATGATGGCGCCGGCGCGCCGCAGCCGCGCTACGACGAGATCGTCCTCGGCCGGAACGTGGTTGCGGAACAGAACCGATCCGTAGGTGGTGGTGAGCCCGGCGGTATCGGTAAGGTCCTTGATCCCTACGGGCACGCCATGCAGCGGGCCGATCGGCGCGGGTGCCGCGTCGCAGACGTCCGCGGCATCGCGGGCACCCTCGGTATCGACAGTGACGAACGCCGCCAATTGCGGGTCCTGATCCGCGATCCGCACGAGGTGCGCCTCGACGACATCGCGCGAGGTGAGCTCCCCAGAGGCAATGGCGCGCGCAAGGGCTGCAGCAGACAGGTCGCAGATCGATGGCTTCGATGTCATCGCCCCACAATGCCAAACCTCGCATCGAAAGGCGAGCGCCGCGGGCACGAGACTTGCTTTCTCCTTTCGGGCAACGGGAGGCAACATCATGGCTGAAGCGCAAGGCGGCCGTTCGCTCGTCGTCGATGCGGTCACCCACCGCTATCCGAGTGGCGCGCTCGCGGTCGAGAACATCAATCTCGACATCAAGGGCGGCGAGATCATCGCCCTGCTCGGCCCGTCCGGCTGCGGCAAGACCACCCTATTGCGGATCATCGCCGGCTTCATCGCGCAGAGCCAGGGGCGCATCATCATCGGCGATGACATTGTCGATGCGCTGCCGCCGAACCGCCGCGCCGTCGGCATCGTGTTCCAGAACTACGCGCTGTTCCCGCATCTTTCGATCAGCGAGAACGTCGCCTACGGCCTCGCCGCCCGCGGCATCGACAAGGCGACGCGCCAGCGCGAGGCGCAGCGCCTGTTGGAGCTGGTGCAATTGCCCGCGATGGCCGAGCGGCTGCCTCGGCAGCTCTCCGGCGGCCAGCAGCAGCGCGTCGCGCTCGCCCGCGCGCTCGCGATCAAGCCGTCGATCCTGCTGCTGGACGAGCCCTTTGCGGCGCTCGACAAGAATCTGCGCCTCGACATGCAGATCGAGGTCAAGCGGCTGCAGCGCGTCTCCGGCATCACCACGCTGATCGTGACGCACGATCAGGAAGAGGCGCTGTCGATGGCCGATCGCGTCGCCGTGCTGAGCCACGGCAAGCTCGAGCAATTCGGCTCGCCGTCCGACGTCTACGACCGGCCGCAGACGCTGTTCGTGAACACTTTTGTCGGCTCGACCAACCGCATGCCAGGAATCGTGGTCTCGGCGGACCGCACCGCTGCAAAGATACGCCTCGATGCCGGCGCGGAGATCATCGCGCGCCCCGCGGCCGGCGCCCTCACCGAAGGCGGCCGCGTCACCGTGTGCATCCGACCCGAGCATCTGCAATTCGTCGGCGACGAGACCGGCTTTGCCGGCGTGGTCGGCATGTCGCTGCCGCTGGGCGCCACCGTCGTTCACGAGGTCACGACGGCCGACGGCTCCGGCGTCAAGATCTCCCAGGCGCGCATCGGCGAGACGCGCGCACTGGAGAGCGGCGCCGCCGTGCGCCTCGCACCGCTCGCCCCATCGCTCGCCAACGCATTTCCCGCAACGCTTTAGTTCCAGTCATTGTCCAAACGGAGTTCGACATGATCCTCAATCGCCGCAGCCTGATGACGACCGCCCTCACGCTCGGGGCCATGAAGGCGTTTCCCGGACTGAGCTTCGCCCAGGCCCGCCCGCTGGTGTTTGCGACCTTCACCGGAAGCTGGGAGGAAGCGCACAAGGCCGTGCTCGTGCCGGCCTTCCGCAAGGCCAACGCCGATGCCGCAATGGTGCTCGATCCCATGCTCTCGGTCGACCAGATCGCGAAGGTTAACGCCGCCAAGGCCAATCCGCCGATCGACGTCATGCTGCACGATCCGGGTCCGGCGCTCGTCGCGATCGGCCAGGATCTGGTCGAGCCCTATCCGGTCGAAAAGAGCGCCTATTACAAGGACCTGATCGGCGAGGCACAGGAGCCGATGGGCCCCGCCCCGTTCTTCCAGGTCGTCGGCCTCACCTACAATCCGGAAGCCGTCAAGACGCCGCCGACCTCATGGGCCGATCTCTGGAAGCCCGAGTTCAAGGGCCGCGTCGGCATCACCAACCTCAACTCGACGCTCGGCACCGGCTGGCTGGTCGAGATCGCCAAGATGCGCGGCGGCTCGGAAGCCAATGTCGATCCCGCCTTCAAGGCGCTGGAGGAGCTGAAGCCCAACCTCGCCGCGGTCGCCGCCAACCCCGGCGCGCTCGCGACCCTGTTCCAGCAGGGCCAGATCGATATCTCGCCCGGCAATTTCAACGCCATCCAGATCCTCAAAGCCCGCGGCGTGCCGGTCGAGTTCGTGGCGCCGAAGGAAGGCGCCATCGCCTTCAAAACCACGATCCACATCGTCAAGAACTCGCCAAACCGCGAGCTTGCCTTCAAGCTGATCGAGGCGGCGCTGACGCCGGAGGTGCAGACCGCGCTGATGAATCCGCCTTATCTGATCGTGCCGACCAACTCCAAGGTGACGATGGGCGGCGAGATCGCGCGCGTACTGGCCAAGGACACCGCCGAGCTGAAGAAGAAGTTCGTGTTCCAGGACTGGAAGAAGATCAACGAGCAACGCTCGGCCTGGATCGACCGCTTCAACCGCGAGATCAAGATCTGAACGATGGGCGCAGCACCGGCATCGCGGGACGTCATCTCCTACGGCATGGGATTGGCAGCGCCGCTGGCGCTGTTCTTCCTGCTGTTCTTCGTCGCACCGCTGCTGCAACTGTTCTGGCTCTCCCTGCACAACGACACGGCCGGGCTCCATTGGGGGCTCGGCCAGTACCTGCACTTCCTCACCGACCCCTTCAGCCTCAGCGTGCTCGGCTCGACACTGCTGCTGGGCGCCGAGGTGACGGCGGTCTGCCTCGTGCTCGGCTTTCCCATCGCCTGGCTCTATCAGCGGGTCGGGCCCAAGCTTCAGACCATCATCATCCTGATCGTGCTATTGCCGCTCCTGACCAGCGTGGTGGTGCGCACCTTCGCCTGGATCGTCATCCTGGGCCGCCAGGGCATCATCAATGCAACACTGCAGTCCCTGGGGATCATCGATACGCCGATAAAACTGCTCTACACCCAGTTCGGTGTGGTGATCGCACTGGCGCAGGTGCAGATGCCGCTGATGACATTGCCGCTGATCACCGCGCTCGGCCGGATCGACCCCAATCTCGACGATGCCTCCTGCTCGCTGGGGGCCGGGAGCTGGCGCACCTTCTTCAAAATCGTGCTGCCGCTGTCGCTGCCCGGCGTGATCGCCGGATGCACGCTGACTTATGCCGCCGCGATCACGGCTTTCATCACCCAGTCGCTGGTCGGGGGCGGGCAGATGCTGTTCATGCCGATGTATCTCTATCAGCAGGCTTCGACGCTGCAGAACTGGCCGTTTGCGGCCGCGATCTCGATCATCTTCCTGCTGGCCGTGCTCGCGGTCGTCTCGGTCTTCACCACGCTCGGCCGCATGTCTCGCGGCTACGGAGGCGTGTGATGAGCGGACGCAAGAGCACCCTGGAGGCGTTCAGCTTCGAGCTGGTCATGACCGTGATCGCGATCATCGCGCTGATCTTGATCATCGCGCCCTCGCTCGTGGTCCTGATCGTCTCCTTCACCAGCGGCTTCTCGCTACGCTTTCCGCCGCCGGGCTATTCGCTGCGCTGGTACGCCGAGCTCTGGAATGCGTGGCAGCTGCACTTCGCGGCCAAGAACAGCTTGATCGTCGCGTTGTGGGCGACGGGCCTCTCCGTCGTGCTCGGCGTTGCCGCCGCGCTCGCGATCTCGCGGTCGCGGGCGCTGTCGGCGCGGCTGCTGGATTCCCTCTTCATGTCGCCGTTGGTGCTCCCCGCACTCGCCTTCGGCCTTGCGGCCTTGATGCTGTTCTCACTGGTCGGCCTGCCGGTGTCGCCGCTGACGCTGGTGTTCGGCCACACTGTGGTTTGCGTGCCCTATGTCGTGCGCAACACGGTCGCCGCGCTTGCCCAGTTGGAGCCGACCCTGCTCGAAAGCTCGGCGGTGCTGGGCGCGAGCCGCCTCTACACGTTCCGGCGGATCGTGTTGCCGCTGATCCGGCCGGGCGTTATCGCGGGCGCCTTCATAGCCTTCATGTCGTCGTTCGACAATGTGCCGGTCTCGCTGTTCCTGCGCGATGCCGCAACCGATATGCTGCCGATCCGGATGTGGCAGGATCTCGAGGGCAAGCTCGATGTCACCATCGCCGCGTTGTCGGGCGTGCTGATCATCGCCACCGTCGCACTGGTCGCCGTCATGGAGCGCATCACCGGCCTGTCGCGGCGGCTGACCAGCTGATCAGGCCCCACGAAACAGCGAATAACCCCAGCGCGTGAATTTCAGCGGCATATGAAAATGTTCATCGACGTTCTTGATGCGGAAGCGGAACGGCGCCACGGTCAGGAAGCCGTCGCTGTCGCCGAAGAATTCGCCGAGATGAAACAGGACCTCATACTCACCGGCCGTCACGCCTGCACCTTGCGCGCCGGAATGATCGAGCACGCCATTTGCGCCGAGCCGCCCTTCGGCGATGCGGAGCGAATCCGGATCGATCCGCCAGATCTCGACGCGCAGGCCCTGTGCCGGCCGACCGCTCGCCACGTCGACTGCGTGAATGGAAATACCGCCTGCCACCATGTTCCTCCCGTGAGTGCAACTGCATGGTAGACGCAAACGGTACCGTTCGGCCAGCGCCCGCACTGCTGTCTGCCCTGGGGGCTATGACCTCGCTCCAGGCGCTGGTGGCGCTCGCGCTGTTCGCGCCGGGCGTGGTCGCGCCGCGCGCCCATATCGAGGTGTGGCAGCTCTCGATGTTCTCCTGCGCGGTGTTCGCCGTCGGCATCCCCGCCTCGTTCTGGGGCGGCGGTTTTATCGCGCGCCTGGGCTCGCTCCGGATTGCCAGCCTCTGCGCGGCGGCGATCGTCCTCAGCATGGCGCTGGCCTCGCTCGGCTCGACGGCCGCACTGCTTGCCGCCGGCCTCTGCCTCGGCCTTGCATTCGGGCCGGAGACGCCGGCGAGCGCGGCGCTGCTGGCGCGGCTCGTGACGGTCGAACAGCGCGCCTTCGTGTTCTCGGTCCGCCAGACCGGCAACCAGATCGGCGCCGTCTGCGGCTCGCTGGTTCTGCCCGCCATCGCCATCTCGCTCGGACCCGCCTGGTGCTATGCGGCGGTGGGCACCTGTGCGCTGTTGGCGATCCTGATGTTCGAGCGGCTGCGGCCGGCCTATACCGGCAAGGCGCTCCCTCCTCCGGAACTCAGTCTCCGCGCACGGCTGGCCCTCGTCACCGCGGACCGGCGCATCGCGATGCTGGCGCTGGCCTCGATGCCGTTCAGCGCGATGCAGGTGTCGCTCAACACGGTCTTCGTCACGCTCGGCACGCGCGAGCTTGGCCTCAGCCATATCGAGGCCGGGATTGCGCTCGCCTGCGCGCAGACCGGCGGCCTAGTCGGCCGGCTCGGCTGGGGCTATGTCGCCATGCGCCTCAACGCTTCCCGCGCAGTGCTCGTCGTCATCGGCCTCGGCATGGCGTTCTGCGCTGCGCTGCTCGGCCTCGACGGCGCATCGCTGAGCCGTACCGGACAGTTCGCGATTGCCGCGCTGTTCGGCCTGACGGCCTCGGGCTGGAACGGCGTCTTCATCGCCGAGATCGCCCACTTCGCGCCACAGGACCGGATCGGCGAGACCACGGGCGCGGTGCTGACCGCATCCTATGCGGGCCTATTGGCCGCGCCGGCACTGATCTCAATGCTGGACGCCACGGCCAGTCTTGGCGCGGCGTTCGTTGCCTTGGCCTGCCTTGTGCTCTGCGGCACATTGGCGTTGATCTGGGGAGGCCATGACAAAACCAGTCAATAGCGCGCGCGGGATCGCCGCCGACGTCACGGCCGGGCGGACGAGCGCCGTCGAGACCGCCGAAGCCGCGCTCGCGCGCATCGAGGCCGCCAAGGCGCTCAACGCGGTGGTGACGATCGATCCCGCGCGAACGCTTGCCGATGCCGCGAGGGTCGACGATCGCCTGTGCGCCGGCGAGACGATGTCGCTCGCCGGCGTGCCCATCGTCGTCAAAGACAACATCTGGGCCAGTGGCTGGCGCGTGACGCAGGGCTCGCGCCTGTTCGCCGATTTCGTCGCGCCGCAAGATGCGGTTGCGATCGAGCGACTGCGCAAGGCCGGTGCTGTCATCGTCGGCATCGGCGCGACGTCGGAATTCGCCTGCAAGGGCGTCACGACCTCACAGCTCTACGGACCCACGCGCCATCCGCTCGATCCCGCGTTGACACCGGGCGGCTCGTCCGGCGGTCCCGCCGCTGCGGTCGCAGCCGGCCTCGTGCCGCTCGCGATCGGCACGGATGCCGGCGGCTCCAGCCGCAGGCCGCCGGCCCATGTCGGCGTCGCCGGCTTCAAGCCGTCGTACGGCGCGATTCCATATGGGCCCGGTTTCGCCGAGCCGTTCTTCGGTCTTTCCGTCATTGCACCGATCGCATCTGATGTGGCCGATATCGCATTGGCGTTCGAGGCCATGGCCGGCGCCGATCCGCGCGACCCGGATTCCGCCCTCTTTGCACGGCAGGCGGAAGACATAGACGGAATGCGCATGGCATTCTCGCCTCGACTTGGCTTAGACGTCGCGGTCGACGACATCGTTGCGAATGCCCTCGCCTCCACTGTTGACCGCCTCTCCGCGGCAGGCTTGCGCATCACGCGACGCGATCCCGTCTGGCCGACGGGCGCGACCGAAGACGCCATCATGCCACTCCAACATGCCGGTCTCGCTGCGCTCTATGGGGACGCGTTCCGCAAGGAACCGACCATATTTGATCCCGATGTCGCCAAGCAGATCGAGCGAGGTCTCTCCTGGTCGGGCGCCGAGGTTGCTGGAGCTCTGGTCGCGAGCGCCGCGATCGCCAATGCTTTCGCGGCCTTCCTCACCGACGTGGACCTGCTGCTGACCCCAACTGTCCCCTGCGTCGCTTGGTCGCTGACGCAGCTTGGTCCCGACATGATCGGCGGAAAGCCCGCGAGCCCACGGGGGCACGCGGTGTTTACTCCTTTTGTCAATCATGCCCGCCTGCCGGCGATCTCGATTCCGTGCGGAACGGATCCGCGCGGACTTCCATTCGGCCTGCAAATCATCGCGAGGCGCGGGCAGGACCGGACGCTGCTTGGCGCCGCACACCGGATCGAGGCCATGCTGCAAGCGTGTTGAAGCCGGCTTGGCTCGTCACTATGAGCACGGGGCAGCACGCGCTAGCATGGAACTTGCATAAATTCTGGGCGACATGGACGCCGCATGAACCTCATCAGTCTCGACATCCGCATGCTCCGGTCGCTGATCTCGGTGGTCGAGACCGGCAGCATCACCGAGACCGCCCGACGGCTGGGCCGCACCCAGCCGGCGATTACCCTGCAACTGCAGCGGCTAGAGGAGCTGACAGGCAAGCAATTGTTCGAGCACGTCGGCCGCCGGCTGACGCTGACCGATGACGGCACCACCGTCCTCACCTACGCCAAATCCATCCTAAGGTTGCATGACGAGCTGATCTCGCAACTGGCGTCGCAGGAGATCGAGGGCCAGGTCGTGCTCGGCACGCCCGACCTCTATGCTGCCTTCATGCTGCCGCAGATCCTCAGCGTGTTCCGAAAATCCTTTCCGCGCGTGCAGGTCGAGCTCAATTGCGCGCTGTCGACGCCACTGGTCGGCCTCGTCAAGCGCGGCGACGTCGACATCGCGCTCGTCACCCGCATGAACGATTTCACCGGCGGCCAGGTGGTGCGGCGCGAGCAACTGGTCTGGATGACCGGTGATCAATCGGTCGCGCACCAGGAGCGCCCGATTCCGCTGGCGCTGCTGCCGCCCGGAAACATCTATCGCGACTACGCCATAGACACTCTGGAGCGTGCCAATCTGCGCTGGCGCGTCGCTTGCGTCAGTGAAAGCGTCGGAGGTCTCCAGGCCGCGGCCTTCGCCGGCATGGCCGTCACCGTGCTCGGCCGCAGCGCGCTGGTGCCTGCGATGCGTGAAATCGGACCGAACGAGGGCCTCCCGCCGCTGCCGAAGATCGAGCTGCTGCTCTACAAATCCAGCGGCGCGACCTCGAAGGCCGCGACTGCGCTACACGACTATCTCGCGCATTATCTGCGCCTCGACGAGGAGCTCAGCGGTCGCGGCGCGCCGATCGAGCTGGGCTAGGCCCACAAAAACGCGAAAACAACCCCATGCACAGTAGAACGGCCTTTGTTTGCAAAGGGTTTTTCGCGCGTCGCTTTAGAGAACACCGAGGCCGACCAGTCCGGACCGTACCTGAGCGATCTGACACGTCGGGCAAAACACCTGCACTACTGCGCCAAGGCCGCTTCACCCCTTGGCGCGCCCTCCACTCCCCTCACGTAACGCCAGCCGCGGCCAGAACTTCGCCCAGGGCTGCGCCTGCTCGAACGCCGCGGCGATGCGGAAGATCGTGGGCTCGTCGAGCCAGGACGCGACAATCTGAAGACCGATCGGCATCCCGTCACGATCGAAGCCGCAAGGCAGTGTTGCCGCCGGAAGACCGGCGAGATTGACCGGCCAGGTAAACGGCGACCAGCCGAGATGCGGATCGACCTTGCGGCCATCGATGGTGTCGACTCCGATCCGGCCAGCTTCGAACGCAGTGACCGCGACCGTCGGCGTCACCAGCACATCGACGCGTTCGAACAATTTGACAAAGGCACTGCGCGTCTGGCCGCGGCGGTAACTCGCTTCGATGTAATCCGTGCCGCTGTAGCGCCGGCCGGCGCTGACGACATTGCGATAGTCGGCCTCCGAGCTTGCAAGATCGGTTGCGGACTTGCTCGCAACCGCCGCCGCCTGTTCGGTAAAGGCGATCGGCTTCAGCGTGTGCTCCAAAATGCCGGGATCGAGACCAGGCCCGTCCATGGTGACCTGCGCACCGCAGGAATCGAGAATGGCAAGCGCCTTGCCAAATGCCGCGCACACGTCAGGGCTGACGGCGGCGTAGCCGAGATCGGCGCTGGCTCCGATACGAATGCCGTCCAGGCGCCCAGCATCCGTATTGAAGCGGCGTGCGGACGCGGGAAGGCTCGCGGCATCACGCAGATCGTAGCCGGCTATGATCTCCAGCGTCAGCGCAGCATCCGCGACCGTGCGCGTGATCGGGCCAGTATGGGCGAGCGAGGCCCAGGATGGCGGCGAGAAGCCGGGCGAGCGCGGTACGAGACCAAAGGTCGGCTTCAGACCGAACACACCGCAGAAGGAGGATGGCACCCGGATCGAGCCGACGCCGTCGGTGCCGATCGCGATCGGGCCGCAGCCGGCAGCGACGCTCGCCGCCGCGCCGCCGCTCGATCCGCCGCTGGTGCGACCGGGGTTCCAGGGATTGCGCGTGATGCCGGTGACGGGGCTGTCGGCTGTCAGCTTGTAGCCGGACTCGCAGGTCGTGGTCTTGCAGGTGATGATCGCGCCGGATGCCTTCAGGGCCGAGACCACGGCAGCGTCGGCCTCAGGCACGAAACCCTTGTTCATCGGCGAGCCCGCATAGGCTGGCACGCCCGCAACGAAGACGAGATCCTTGATCGTGATGGGGACGCCAGCGAGCGATCCCTTGACCTCGCCCACACGGATCTCCCTGGTGAGCCGGTCAGCGTCCGCCCTCGCCTGCTCGTACATCGGCGTCACCACCACGTTGCAGGTCTCGTCCGCCGCCTCCAGCGCGGCGATGGTGTCGTCAATGACATCGCGCGGGGTGAACGCCTTGCGCCGGTAACCGGCCATGATCTCGGTTGCAGAAAGCGCGCCAAGGCCAGTCGGCGCCGGCGGAAAGGCCGTTCGGCCGGAACCATCAGTCATCATCAACCCTAAGGAGCTAGTTGAGCGCCGCGTCGACGGCGCGCTTAGCCATGACCGTGACGAGATGCGCGCGGTAATCGGCTTCGGCATGGATATCGGAGGTGAGACCGTCGGTGTCGATCTTGATCGCCGCGATCGCGGACGGATCGAAATTGCCCGACAGCGCCGCCTCCATCTGCGGCACGCGGAACACGCCGGGACCCGCGCCGGTGACCGCGACGCGGACCCCATCGGCGAATTTGGCGACGAACACGCCGACCAGTGCATAACGCGACGCCGGCGCCTTGAACTTTGCGTAGCCCGCTTTCAGCGGCACGGGAAAACGGATCGCCGTAATGATCTCGCCGGGTTCAAGCGCGGTTTCGAACAGACCGAGGAAGAACTTGTCGGCGGCGATCTCGCGCGTGGTGGTTACGATGGTGGCACCGAGACCGAGCACGCCGGCGGGATAATCCGCAGCAGGATCGTTGTTGGCGACGGAGCCACCGATGGTGCCGCGGCTGCGCACAGCGGGATCGCCGATCATCGAAGCCAGCGCCGCGAGCCCGGGGATTTTCTGCTGCACCAACTTTGAAGCTGCGACCACCGCATGCGGCGTCATCGCGCCGATCGTGACAGTGACACCGTCGTCGGCGATGCCCTTGAGATTTCCGAGCTTTGAAAGATCGACCAGCGCCGGCGGATTGGCCAGCCGCTGCTTCAGCGTCGGGATCAGCGTCATGCCGCCCGCAACAAGCTTGCTGTCTTCGATCGAGGTCAGAAGCTTAGCCGCATCTGGAATCTGGTGAGGCTGGTGATAGGCAAATGGTCTCATTGTTGTCCTCCCTATTCCGCGGCAACCGGCAACGACGCGTTTTGCAGCAAGCGCCAAATCCGGTTCGGCGTCGCCGGCATGTCAACATGGGTGACGCCCAGGTGCGACAGCGCATCGACCACCGCGTTGATGACGGCGGCGGGCGAGCCGATGGTGCCGACCTCGCCGCAGCCCTTCACACCCATCGGCGTATGCGTGCAGAGCGTGGAATGGGTTGCCACTTTCATCATCGGCAGATGGTCGGCGCGCGGCATGCAGTAATCCATCAGCGAGCCCGACAGAAGCTGGCCGGAGCCTTCGTCATAGACCGCGCTCTCGAACAGCGCCTGGCCGACGCCCTGCACGATGCCGCCATGCAGCTGGCCCTCCACGATCATCGGGTTGATGACCGTGCCGACGTCGTCCACCGCGGTGTAGTTGACCAGCGTCACCGTGCCCGTCTCGGGATCGACCTCGACTTCAGCGATGTGGCAGCCGCCGGGATAGGTGAAGTTGACGGGGTCGTAATAAGCCTGCTCTTCCAACCCCGGCTCCAATATTTCGAGCGGATAATCGTGCGGCACGTAGGCAGCGCCCGCGATCTCCTCGAACGTCTTGGCGCGATCCGTGCCCGCAACCGAGAATTTGCCGCTCTCGAACTGAATATCGACCTCAGCCGCTTCGAGCAGATGGGCCGCGATCTTCTTGCCCTTGGCGATGACCTTGTCCGTCGCCTTCGACAGTGCCGCACCGCCGACCACCAGGGAGCGCGAGCCATAGGTGCCCATGCCGAACTGCACCCGGTCGGTATCGCCGAACACGATGTCGACATTCTCGAAGGCGACCCCGAGCTTGTCCGACACGATCTGAGCAAACGTCGTCTCGTGGCCCTGGCCGTGATTGTGGGTTCCGATCATGACCGTCACCTGGCCGGTCGGATGCACGCGCACCGTGGCGCTTTCGTACAGACCGCCGCGCGCGCCCAATCTCCCGGCGAAGCGCGACGGCGCAAGGCCGCAGGCCTCGACGTAGGTGGAATAACCGAGCCCGCGGAATTTTCCCTTGCTGGCAGATGCCGCCTTGCGGATGCCGAAATTGTTGACGTTGGCCGCGACGAGGGCTCCGTCGAGGCATCCCATGGGATCGCCGGAATCATACTGCACCAGCACCGGCGTCTGATACGGATAGGCCTCCTTCGGGATCATGTTGCGGCGGCGGATCTCGACGCGGTCGATCCCCATCTCGCTGGCCGCGACATCGACAATGCGCTCCAGCACGAAGGTCGCCTCCGGCCGGCCCGCGCCGCGATAGGCGTCGACCGGTACCGTGTTGGTAAAGACCACCTTCACGTTGCAGTAGATCGCAGGCGTCGTGTAGACGCCGCCGAGCAGCGGCCCATAGAGATTGGTCGGGATGTTCGGCCCAAAGGTCGAGAGATAGCCGCCCATATTGGCGAGCGTATTGACGCGGAAGGCCAGGAACTTGCCGGTCTCGTCGAGCGCGAGCTCGGCCTCCGTGACGTGATCGCGGCCGTGACGATCGGAGATGTAACCTTCCGAGCGGCTCGCGACCCATTTCACCGGCCGTTTCACGCGTTTGGCGGCCCAGGTGATCACGGCCTCCTCGCCGTAATGGAACTGTTTCACGCCAAAGCCACCCCCGACATCGGGCGCCACCACCCGCAGCTTGTGCTGCGGGATGTTGAGCACCAGCGCGCCCATCAGGAAGCGTACGACATGCGGGAATTGGCTCGTGGTCCACAGCGTGAAGCGGTCCGTGCCTGGCTCGTATTCCGCGATCGCCGCACGCGGCTCCATCGGATTGCCGATCAGGCGGTTGTTGACGAGGCTCAGCTTTGCGACATGCGCAGCTTTCCGGAACGCGGTCTCGACGGCAGCCTTGTCACCGAGCTCCCAGTCGCAACAGATGTTGTTCGGGACGTCGTCGAACAATTGCGGCGCGCCGGGCCGGACGGCTTCGAGCACGCCGACGACTGAAGGCAGCACTTCGTAGTCGATCGCGAGCAATTCGGCTGCAGCATTCGCCTGCTCCGGCGTCTCCGCCACGACGAAGGCCACCATGTCACCGACGAAGCGCACCTTGCCCTGCGCCAGCATCGGAAACGGCGGCTCCTTCATCGGCACGCCCTGCGCATCCGAGATACCCCAGCCGCAAGGCAGTGATCCCAGGCCATCGGCCTTGACGTCGTCGCCAGTCAACACGGCAATCACGCCTGATGATGCCAGCGCCGCACTCTTGTCGATGCCGCGCAGCAGCGCATGGCCATGCGGAGAGCGCACGAACACGCCGGCCGCCATGCCTGGGCGCTTGATATCGGAGACGTAATTGCCGCGGCCGGTGAGGAAGCGCTGATCTTCTTTTCGCTTCGGTGCGGCGCCGATGCCGATGACATTGCCCATGGTCACTCTCCCTTGGCGGCGTTCATGGCGGCAGCGCCCGCCAGCACCGAAACGACGATGTTCTGGTAGCCGGTGCAGCGGCAGATGTTGCCTTCGAGGCCATGGCGGACATCGGCCTCTGTCAGGTCAGGCTTCTCCGCGGCGAGCGCGACCGCCGTCATCAACATGCCGGGCGTGCAGAACCCGCATTGCAGCCCGTGGTGCTCACGAAAGGCCTCCTGCATGGGATGCATTTGGTTCGAGCCCGGCGCGCCCTGCAGACCTTCAATGGTGAGCAGCGTCGCGCCATCGAGCGCCGGGGCCAGCAGCGTGCAGCTCTTCACCGGCAAACCGTCGAGATGCACTATGCAGGCGCCGCACTGGCTGGTGTCGCAGCCAATATGGGTGCCCGTGAGATGGAGCTGCTCGCGCAGCAGCTCGGCGACGAGCGTCGCCGGTTCGACGTCCACAGTGGTTGGCCGGCCGTTGAGTGTGAAGGATATCTGCACGGTCATACTCCTGTGCGCGATTGGTCTTTAGGCGAGAGGCAAGGCGCTGCCGGTGGCCCATGTGGCCATCACGACATCGCCGACTGTGAAGGGGTCCGCAAAGAAGGTCTTTTCCGGCACATAGGCGACGAACTCGTCGTCCGGTACGGTGTCGAGCATCACCTTGACGAAGTAGCCCTGATATTCGATCGCGAGCACCCGACCCGGCAGCGACGTGGTGCACCCGGGCGGCAGATCCCTGCCCGGCCGCACCAGCGCAACATCATCGCGGCGCACGGCGATATCGACCTTGTCGCCGACGTTGACGGTGGGGCGCGCCAGAAGCGGCACCTCGATGCCGTCAGGCGCAGCCTGCGCAAGCGTAAAGCTTGCGCCGTTAACCTTCTCGACCCGGCCGGACAGCACGTTCTGCCCGCCCATGAACTCGGCGACGTAGCGGTCATGCGGATGGGCGTAGACGTCCCGCGCCGCGCCCGCCTGCTTGATCTTGCCCTGCTCCATCACCACGACAAGATCGGCGAGCGCGATCGCCTCGAGCTGGGTGTGGGTCACGTGGATGAAGGTGATGCCGAGCTCCTGCTGCATCCGCCTGAGTTCCTGGCGCATCTGCACACGCAGCTGCTCGTCGAGCGCCGACAGCGGTTCGTCCAGCAGTAGCACCCGCGGCTCGGTGATCGCCGCACGCGCCAGCGCCACGCGCTGCTGCTGGCCGCCGGAGAGCTGGGCCGGCAAGCGGTCGGCGAATTGCGTCAACCGTACCTTCTCGATCATGGCATCGGCTGCGCGCAGGCGATCGGCCTTGGATTGGCCTCGCACCCGCAAGGCAAAGGCAATGTTCTCACGCACCGTCAGATGCGGGAACAGCGCGTAGGACTGGAACATCATCGCGGTGCGGCGCTGCACCGGCGCCAGCCCGACCACGTTCTGCCCCCCGATGACGATCTCGCCTGCGGTCGGATCATCGTGACCGGCGATCATGCGCAGGATCGTGGTCTTGCCGCAGCCGGACGGGCCGATGAAGCAGCAATAGGCGCCGTCCGAGATCCTAAGATTGACGCCGTCAACCACGTAGGTCGCGCCGTCAAAACTCTTGCAGACACCCGCCAGTTCGATATCGCCGCGATCGTTCTTCATTTCCCAGCTCAACCCTTTGCGCTGCTGCCGCGCTTCTTCTGAATCAGCACGATGCTGCCTAGGCTCGCGCCGATGACGATGAAGGAGACGATGGTAGTCACGGTGCCGAGCGCATAAAGCGAGGGCGAAGTGACGTTCAGCGTCATGCTCCAGATTTCCAGCGGCAGTGTGTTTAGCGAGCCAGCGGTCTGGAGGCTGCGCGCAAACTCATCATACGACAGCGTGAAACCGAACAGGGCGACCGCGACGAGGCCGGGTGCAAGCACCGGGATCATCACCAGCCGAATCGACTGCCAACGGCTGGCGCCGAGGTCGTAGGCCGCCTCCTCCCAGACATGGTTGAAGCGCGACATCACCGCGAACATCACGAGCACGCCGAACGGTAGCGTCCAGGACAACTGCGCACCGAGCGCCGAGGTGTACCAGCTCGCATTCAGCCCGAGTGCCTGGAACAGGAGACCCGTGCCGAGACCGAGCACGAGGCCGGGCGCGACCAGGCTGCCGATCATCATGTAGAAGACGAAGGTGTCGCCTCCGAAGCGTTTGCGGAAGCCGAGGCCGGCAAGAAACGAGACCACCACAGTGATGACGGTGACGATGACCGCGAGCTTGATCGAGCGGTCGAACGAGCCCTTGACGTCCCCAGTCCGGACCTGGGTGACGAGGTCCGCGAACCAGTGCAGCGAATGCCCCTTCATCGGGAACACGAGGCCGCCGCGAATATCCTGGAAGGACAGGATGTAGATGCAAAACATCGGGCCGTAGAGCGCGATGACGTAGGCAGCGAACAGCGTCGCCAGCACGTAAAAGGTCCAGGGCCTGCGGCCCGTGCGCGGCGCGATCGCCTTGGTGGCCGCAGGCGCGACGGTCTTGGACGTTTCGGTCTCGGGCATGTCGGTCTTGGGCATGTCGGCGAGAACCGCGCTCATCGCGTGATCTCCTGCCGGATGTCGACGGTGCGCAAGATCAGCGAGACGATCGCAACCAGCACCAGGGTCAGCAGCACCGCGCTTGCCGCCGCGGTCGGATATTGCAGCACGCCGACGTCCTCGTAGAACGCGCTGACCACCGAGGCCGAACCGCCGCCGGACATCACCTTCACCACGAAGAAGTCACCCATCACGATCGAGACCACGAAGATGGTGCCGAGCGCGATGCCGCTCTTGGACATCGGCACCACGATCAGGCGCATGATATCGAACCGGCTGGCGCCGGCATCGATCGCGGCCTCGATCAGCTTCTTGTCGATCCGCGCCATGGAATTGAAGATCGGCACGATCATGAAGATCGTGAGCTGATGGACGTAGGCGATAACGACGGCGAGGTCGGAGAACAGCAGCACTTCGAGAGGCTGCCGGATCACGCCCAACCCCAGCAGCGCCTGGTTGATCAGGCCTTCCTTGCCGAGCAGCGGGATCCACGAGATCATCCGGATGATGTTCGAGGTCCAGAACGGCACCGTGCAGAGCAGGAACAGGCCGATTGCCAGGAGTTGATTGCGAACGTGGAAAACCAGGAAGTACGCGACGAAGAAGCCGATGATCAGGGTGAATATCCAGGTCAGCGCCGTGAACTTGATCGTCGCCAGATACAATTTCAGCGTCAGCGCCGAATGCAGCACCTCGACGTAGCTGGCCAGCGTAAAGCCCGGCGTCAGTCCGCCGAAGCCGTCGGTCGCAAAGAAGCTCGCGGCCAGCACAACCAGGATCGGCGCGACGAAGAACGGCACGAGCACCAGCACCAGCGGCGACACGTAGAGCCAGCCGGCGAGATTCGCGCGTGGTGACTTTTGAGCTGGACTAGACCTTGGCTGCATGTCGGCGAACGCCTCGAAGTCTTCTTCTCGCACCGGCGCAGTTCACGCGCCGGTGCTTCGCTTAAGTCAGGGAAAGCAGGTTTCAGGCCACCTTGAAGTCGTTCCAGCGCTTGTTCATGTAGGCGGCTTCATCCATCAGCGTGTTCCAGCACGAGATGTTCTTGACGCGATCGAGGAACGAGCCGCCGTCACGCTTGGTGCCGGCCTTCTCCATCGGCACACCGTAGGGATCATTGATGACCTCCGGCGCCGGCTGGCCGTCGTACCAGAAATCCCATTCGGCAGCGGTCAGGAATTTCTTCGCCGTCGACGGCACCGGGCTGTAATAGCCGTAGCGGCCGACGAAGCCCCCCTGCCAGCCCGAGAGGTACCAGTTGAGATATTCGTAGGCGGCATCTAACTTTTTGCCGGAGAGATGCTTCATCAGGCCCATGCCGTTGCACCAGCCGCGATAGCCCTCCTTGCCGTTCTTGACGTTGACCGGCGCGTAGACGCAGGGAATCTCTTTGACGCGGACAGCTGCGACCGCCGGCGACCACATCGACTGGATGACCACCTCGCCCGCCGCCATCAGCTGCACCGACTGGTCGAAGGTGGTCCAGGTCGCCCGGAACTGGCCCTGCTTCTTCAGCTCGATCAGCTTGTTGCAGGTGAAGTCGATCTCCTCCTTGGTCATGTTGCCCTTGTTGCCGTACTTGATCAGCCCGGCACTTTCGAAGCACAACGCGGCATCCATGATGCCGATCGCGGGCACGTCGAGGATCGCGGCCTTGCCCTTGAATTTCGGATCTATCAGGTCCTTCCACTCGGTGACTTCGTGGCCGACGAGGTCAGGCCGGTAGCCGATGGAGTCGGCGTTGTAGACCTGCGGCAGGAAGGTCGCCCATTCGGTCACGCCGTCGTGCAGATCGGTCGAGTCGGGCTTGGAGATGTACATGGCTTCATAAGGCGAGATGCCCTGGCGCGGGATCTTGTGGCCGTCGATCTCGCCCTTGGTGAAGATCGGCAGGATGTTGTCGAACTCCTTGATCTTCTTGACCTCGATGCCCTGGATCACCCCGCGCTTGGCGGCAAGCTTGGCCTGCCAGCCCTCGAGGTCGGCGATATCGACCGTATTGGGCTGGCTTATGAAACGGTTGATGGCGGCGGAGGTGTCGAGGTTCTGCATCGTCACCTTGAAGCCGAGATCCTTGGCGGCTTGGTCGCCGATCGCCTTCACCACCGAATAGGAGACGCCGACATGGCGCAGCTCGATGTCCTTGATCTCCTGCGCCCAGATGGTCGGGAATCCGCGGATCGCATCCGATCCTGCGGCTGCGCCCGCAACTGCGGCCGCCCGCTTCAACAGCATGCGCCGGCTCAGCTTTTTCGACGATCTCGCTTCCGTCCCCGCCGGATTGGAAGTGGACGTCTCCTTAGCCCCATCAGACATGGCAACCCTCGTTGGTTACGATGAACGCTCGCGCCGGACGCCATTGACCGGCCGCGGATGTGATCAGTTGCGCGCGAGGCTAGAGGCAGGATTCTGCGAAGTAAAATTGGAAGTAGCAATTCACGGCATAAGCGCCACTAATGGCTCAACTCTCTGCCCGTCATCGCGGCATGCGGCTTAGGAAGGCAGCAGGCCGACGTGCCGATCGCGGGGAATAGGAGCTTCTCCGGTCCGTCGTTTTCTCGAACTGTTCGGGACATCAGGAGCGCAGCACTTACGGGCGCACGAGAAACGGTGCACTCGGCTGGCCTGCGCCTTCGCTCGATCTCATCACGCTCACAGTTAGCGCTCGATCGTCACACGACATACGACGCTGGCGTGAAAGCCTTCAAGTCAGCTTTGCGGCGG
Organism: Bradyrhizobium shewense; assembly: GCF_900094605.1. Classification (GTDB taxonomy): domain Bacteria; phylum Pseudomonadota; class Alphaproteobacteria; order Rhizobiales; family Xanthobacteraceae; genus Bradyrhizobium; species Bradyrhizobium shewense. Next base: position 117,393 of record NZ_FMAI01000001.1, read on the forward strand.
CACCCGTCTCGCGTCAGCACCTCCGGCACATCGGCACCAAGCGCAACCGGCTTTTGGAACGCGGATCGATCACCGACGTCCCACCCCACTTGAAAAGCCTTGCTCATCTCGGCTATCGCGAGAATTTTCTAGATCTCTCGATGCACACGTCGCGCACACGCCACGTTCTATGCCATTGGAGAATTTGAATTCTCACTCCAATCCATCATCGGGGCAACAGAAGAGCGATGGTTCTGCGATTCCAATGATTTACCCCAATCTCTCAATGGGATGAAGCACGAACGTGTGCACTCCAAACTAGACGAAATTGCACACGTTTCTACCCGTTTTGACCTCTCAGTATACACGCGCGAACTCTCACGCAGCCATCGGCGGACGTCTATGGCGATACAGACACCCAGCGTCGTCCGCCGGCAGCTTGGATGCCTTGGTCGAAGCGCGAGGGCAGGCGTCAGGCGAGGCGCCAACGGATCCTGCCTCGGGATGAGCATCCGCAACCGCCATATTCCGCAAAAGATGCTCACCGAAAGTGACAGCATTCGTCGCCATGTTGATGGAGGAGCACAAGCGGAAGGAAGCAGAGCCGACCCGATGACGCCGGATGCGATCGGCTGATTGCCAGGCTACTTCATCAACCTGAAGCGCCCCGCTTCCACCTTGATCAGAAACGCCGAGCGCTCGTCAAGCGATGTGATGTCAGCGGCTGACGTGCCACAGCGCGATCCAGCCCTCTTTCCGATAGTGCTTAGCTGGCATAAACCAGTGATTGCGAGAAACGTCTGCAGACGATCCGCGCCGCTTCTTCGCGGTGCTTTGGCAGCTCCAGCTTAGGCTGGGCACACCTGCCCGTTTGTGGCAGATTCAGAGCTTAGGAAAGCACCTCCTCACCCAGCACTGGGTCACTTGGAGGCTTCCGGTTGAACCCCATCGTTTTCGGTTCGACGCGCATGGACAACAGGTTCCAAGTGCTATGGGAGGACGATGCCCGCATCTTTTGCCGGGCTTTGTGTCCGGATTCCGATACCACCTGCAGAGCTGTATTGGCGGTACGTCCCAAGGCGAAGCACGCTTCGTCCGGCATCCTCGATCGGCTCGCTCACGAGTTCGAACTGAAGGACCAGCTGGATGGCGCGTGGGCAGTGCGGCCGCTCGGGCTGGAGTACGACGGTGGTCTCCCTGTTCTGCTGCTTGAATATCCTGGCGGCCAGCCGCTCGAGCAGTTGCTTGGTGCGCCCATGGACATCGAGCCCTTTTTGCGACTAGCAATCGAGATCGCGAGCGCCTTGAACAAGGTGCATCAGCGCGGCCTCGTTCACAAGGACGTTAAACCGGCGCATATACTGGTAAACTGCGACGACGAACGGATCCGGTTCACCGGCTTCGGTATCGCTTCGCGCCTGGTTCGGGAGCGACGCACGCCCGGGCCGCCCGAGTTCATCGTGGGCACGCTCCCTTACATGGCACCCGAACAGACCGGCTGGATGAACAGGTCGATCGATTTCCGTAGCGACCTCTACTCGCTTGGTGTGACGCTCTATCAAATGCTGACTGGCTCGCTGCCGTTCACCGCGGCACATTCGATGGAGTGGGTACATTGCCATATCGCGCGAAAGCCCGTACCGCCGAGCGAACGCCTGAGCACTGTACCGACTGCAATCTCGGCCGTAGTACTCAAGCTGCTCGCCAAGTCCGCAGAGGAACGTTATCAGAGTGCGCCGGGCCTTGAGCATGATCTACGCCGCTGCCTGCATGAATGGGAAACCGGACGTCGGATCGAAAACTTTGCACTCGGGCAATATGACACGCCCGACCGACTGCTGATCCCCGAAAGGCTCTATGGAAGAGACCGCGAGATTGAAATCTTGCTGGGCGCGTTCGACCGCATGCTCAAGAGCGGCGCTCCGGAATTGGTGCTGGTTTCCGGCTATTCCGGCGTGGGCAAGTCCTCGGTGGTCAATGAGCTCCATCATCGGCTTGTTCCGTCGCACGGACTGTTCGCATCGGGCAAGTTCGATCAGTACAAACGCGAGATTCCGTATTCGATGCTGGTCGAGGCATTTCGGAGCCTCGCGAGGTCTCTTCTAAGCAAGAATGACGTCGAACTCGCGAACTGGCGCCAAGCCTTTCAAAATGCGCTGGGCGCAAATGGCCAGCTTGTTGCCAACCTGATTCCTGAATTGCGGCTGATCATAGGAGAGCAGCCTCCCGTTCCTGATCTCCCGCCACCGCAGGCACAAAGCCGCTTTCATCACGTACTGCGGCGCTTCATAGGGGTATTCGCACGTTCCGAGCATCCGTTGGTACTTTTCCTCGACGATCTTCAATGGGTCGACGCCGCCACGTTGGATCTCATTGAGGACCTGTTGACCCGGACCGATCTGCAATACCTGATGCTGATCGGGTCCTTTCGGGACAACGAGGTCACCGCCGCCCATCCGTTACGGCGTCGGCTTGAAGCCATAGAGAACGCTGGCGCAAACCTACAACAGATCATCCTTGCGCCGCTTGGCGGCGAACACATTGCGCACCTGATTTCTGATGCTCTAGGCTGCGATTTGCTGCATGCGGCGCCGCTCGCGCATTTGATCCACGATAAAACGGCCGGCAATCCATTCTTCGTGAATCAGTTCCTCCACGTACTTGCGGCAGAAGGCCTCGTCCGCTTTGATCATGATGCGAGGTGCTGGTGCTGGGATCTGGATCGCATTCACGCTAAGGGGCACACCGACAACGTCGTGGATTTGATGATCGCAAAGCTGGCACAGTTGCCGGCTGACACACAGAACACGCTGCGGGAGTTGGCCTGTCTCGGAAATTTCGCCGAAACCACGACACTCTCGGTCGTCCTCGGGCTCTCCGAGCAGCAGGTTCATGCGGCGCTCTGGGAGGCGGTCCGCCAGGAATTGATCGAGCAACAGGCTGACGCCTACAGGTTTGTCCACGACCGCGTGCAAGAAGCCTGCTATTCGCTGATCCCGGAGCATCAACGCGCGGCGCTCCATCTGCGAATCGGGCGGCAATTGCTGGCGCAGACATTCGGGGAGAAGCGCGAGAAGGCGATCTTCGCAATCGTCAATCAGCTCAACCGCGGCGCGGCCTTGATCACCTCGCGAGATGAACGTGTGCAGCTTGCGGAGCTCAATCTGACAGCCAGCCTGCGCGCGCAAGCGTCGGCGGCCTACGCGGCATCGCTCAATTACGCCGTAACTGGTGCGGCATTGTTACCGCACGACCGTTGGGAGCGCTTCCAGCGGCTTGCTTTTTCGCTCGAGTTGCATCGCGCCGAATGCGAGTTCGTGACCGGCGCTGTCGTTGAGGCGGAACAGCGCTTACAGGAACTGACGACGCGAATCTCGAGTGCAACTGACCTTGCAGTCGTCGCACGCCGGTTGGTGGATTTGTATACGGCGCTAAGCAAGCCAGACCGCGCTGTGGGCGCCGCCCTCAGCTGTCTGGAGCAACTCGGGATTCGATGGCTGGCCCACCCGAGCGATGATCACGTCCGACAGGAATACGAGCGCGTCCGATCTCGCCTCGGAGACCAAGCCATCGAGGAGGTGTTGGATCTGCCGCTGATGACCGACCCGCTCGCACTGGCCATGTTGGATCTTTTGACGGCCCTCATGCCGCCTGCATTCTTCACCGATACGAACCTTCGCTCGCTGGTGGTCATCAAAGCGGTGGATTTCAGCCTGGAGTGGGGGAACAACGATGCTTCCTGCGTTCCCTACGTCATGTTCGGCGCCATTGCCGGCGCGCGCTTCGACGACTATGAGGCGGGGCTTCGATTGAGCCGTATCGGCACTGAGCTGGTCGAGCGGCGCGGGTTTTCCCTCGTTCAAGCGAGGACCTACCTGAACTATGGCAACCTTGTCCTTTCATGGACAAAGCCCCTCCGGCACGCGCGAGACGCGTTTCGACGCGCGTTTGAGGCGGCGAGCAACAGTGGCGATATCACGTTCGCTGCCTTCAGCTGCGCCAGCCTGAATACAAATTTCCTTGCGGCGGGCGATCCGCTTGCAGACGCACAACGCGAAGCCGAGCACGGATTGCGGTTGACCGAGAAGGCGAAATTTGCGCTGATCGGCGACATCATAAAGCCGCAACTCGGGCTCATCCGGATGCTGCGTGGCCTGACGCGGCGGTTCGGCGCTCTTCATGACAACCAGTCCGACGAGCTTCGGTTCGAGCGGCATTTGGCTGCTGATCCGGCGCTCGCATTACCTGAGAGCTGGTACTGGATACGCAAGCTGCAAGCGTGCTTCTTTGCCGGCGACTATGTGTCGGCCGCTGCCGCCGCAGCCAGGGCTCGGAGCCTACCGTGGTCACCACCTCAGCTATTCGAAACGGCGGAATACGAGTTCTATGCAGCATTGGCCCACGCTGCATGCTGGGATTTGGCGCCCCCTGAAGAACAGCAAAGGCACTTTGAAGCGCTGACGGTCCACCAGCAGCAGCTCGAATTGTGGGCGCAAAATTGCCCTGAGAGCTTCGCGAATCGCGCTGTACTCGCTGGCGCAGAAATCGCCCGCCTCCAAGGCAGAGAACTCGACGCGGAGCGTCTCTACGAACAAGCCATCCGCTCCGCCCGCGGCAACGGCTTCGTCCACCACGAGGGAATCGCTTACGAAATGGCCGCCCGCTTTTACGGCACGCGTGGCTTCGAAGAGTTTGCTCGCATCTATCTGCAAAATGCGCGCGATTGCTATGTTCGTTGGGGGGCGGACGGCAGGGTGCGGCAACTTGAGGAGATCCATCCGCACCTCAAGGAGGTGAGATCAGAGCCCGGCCCGATGAGTACCATCGGGGCGCCGGTCGAGCACCTCGACCTCACTACGGTGATCAAGGTGTCTGAAGCGGTATCAGGCGAGATGGTCTTGGAAAAGCTCATCAAGACGCTGATGCACACGGCCATTGAACAAGCAGGCGCTGAACGGGGTCTGTTGATCCTGTCGCACGAGAACGACGAGCCGCGCATCGAGGCGGAAGCCACGACAACCGGCGAGAGAGTGACCGTCGAACTGTGCGATGCAGCGGTGACCGAGGCTCTGGTTCCGGAATCTGTTCTCTATTACGTCATGCGGACCAGAGAGTGCGCTGTTCTCGAGGATGCCGCCTGCCAACCTCCTTTTGCTACGGACCCCTACCTTGGTCAGCGCAAGCCTCGTTCCATTCTTTGCTTGCCTCTCATCCACCGTGGGAAGCTTATCGGGGTGCTCTACCTTGAGAATACACTGACGCCCCACGTTTTCGCACCTGCGAGAGTTGCTGTTCTAAAACTGCTCGCCTCACAAGCGGCAATCGCGCTGGAAAATGCGGCTCTGTATCGCGATGTCAGAGAACGCGAAGCGAAGATCCGCCGCCTTGTCGACGCCAACATCGTTGGGATCATCATCTGGGAGCTTGAAGGTCCCATCCTGGAGGCCAATGACGCGTTTCTGCGCATCGTGGGCTACGACCGTGAGGATCTCGCCTCTGGTCGCCTGCTCTGGACTGCCCTGACACCGCCGGAATGGCTCGACCGGCACGAACGATGGTGGATCCCGGAACTCAAGAAGATGGGGAGCGTACAGCCGTTCGAGAAGGAGTATTTCCGTAAGGACGGAAGCCGCGTGCCGGTCTTGATCGGAATGGCTGCGTTCGACGAGCAACGGGACCAAGGTGTCTCCTTTGTCGTCGACCTGACGGAGCGTAAACAGTCCGAAGAGGCTCTGCGGGAGAGCGAAGAGCGTTTTCGTACTCTCGTACAGTTCTCTTTCGACGTGTACTGGGAATCAGATGCGGACCATCGCTTCGTCCGCCAGGAGTTCGCCGAAACCGTTGCTGACGCTCCCACATCGAGCTCTGAACTTGGTAAAACGCGCTGGGAGGTGCCCTGCTTGGAGCCCGACGAGGAGGCTTGGCGCATGCATCGGGAGACGCTCGATGCCCACCTGCCGTTCCGTGACTTCGAGCTCGCGCGCCCTACGGCCGACGGCCGCAAGCGCTACGTCTCCGTCTCCGGGATGCCGGTTTTCGACAAGTCCGGCCAGTTCATCGGCTATCGCGGCGTGGGACGCCACATCACCGAACAGAAGCGCGCCACGGAGGCCCTGCGCGAGATGCAGAGGGAGTTGGCGCATGCCAACCGCCTCGCCACCATGGGCGAACTCACGGCCTCGATCGCCCACGAAGTAAGCCAGCCGGTCGCCGCGGCATCCATGAATGCTGGTGCGGCCGCGCGGTTCCTTGATAGAGACCCACCCGATCTCGAGAGGGTCAGGCAATCACTGGACTGGGTTATTAACGATACTGCGCTCGCCAGCGACATCATCCAGCGAATTCGCGATCTCATCAAGAAAGCACCGCCCCGGAAGGAAAAATTGGATATTAACGAAGCGATCCGGGACGTGATTGAGCTTACCCGCGGCGAAGCGATGAAGAACGGCGTCTCGGTGCAAGCGGAATTTGCAGACAGCTTACCGCTTGTGGAGGGCGATCGTGTCCAATTGCAGCAAGTGGTCCTTAATTTGATTGTCAATGCAGTCCAGGCAATGGGCACCGTGGCGGACGACGCCAGAAGGGTGCTTATCACCACCGGTGAGGTCGGCCCGGATCGTGTTCTTGTCGAGGTGCAGGACTCGGGACCGGGGGTGGCAGTGGAAAATCTCGAGCACGTCTTCACCCCCTTTTACACGACGAAGCCGAGCGGGCTCGGGGTAGGACTGTCCATCTGCCGTTCGATTATCGAAGCTCATGCCGGGCGCTTATGGGTGACGCCTAACCGGCCCCGCGGAGCGACTTTTCACTTCACCGTGCCGGTCCGTCCCGCAGACGCTTCCTGATCATCGCTGCCCGTGCTTCTCCACGATAGGACGAGTCCGACTTCCCCAGGCGGCGAGCACTCGCAGCAGGGCGGCGTCCGGAGAGTGAAGTTATGAATCCGGCCGTAATCAGGGTCGCAAGCAGGGCTGAGCGCGTATGTTGCACGCGGACGCCATGATCGGGGAACGGCAAACGAAAGAGCAGTGTCGAATGGTGACGAATCGGATTTCGACACCTCTATCCGATAGGGCTTCTTTTCGACCTGACGCAATTGGTGCGTTGGCGAATGCGCAAGTGAAGTGCAGCGAACGTGGTCGAATTCCACGAAAAGCGCAGGAAAATCAACGAATCTGATCCATACCCCGCCGCTCATAACTGTGTGGTTGCAGGTTCGAGTGCCGCCGGTGCGGCAGAGGCGCTTAGTTGCTTTCACTGCTGGGCAGCGGCTTCATATTTATCGGGTCATGCCCCTCAGGAGTTTTATTCCGTGCCGCAAGCTATCTTATCCGCGCAGAGTCGGCCTCTACGTTCGCCTGCCGAGCTATCCTCCATCATCACAACCGTCTATGAGCGCATCGAACGGGACCGGCACCGCAACTGCTGGATCTATGTGCGGCCCATAGAAGAAGCGCTGGCCGAGGCTGATGCCCTTGTACAGCGAGCGGAGAAGGGTGAAGTCCTGCCGCTCTTTGGCGTGCCATTCGGCGTCAAGGACAATATTGACGTTGAGGACATGCCAACAACAGCAGCCTGTCCGTCATTCGAGTATGTGGCTGCGCGATCGGCCAGATGCGTCGAGAGTTTGACGGCCGCAGGTGCGATCTGTCTCGGTAAGACCAACCTGGATCAGTTCGCAACCGGACTGGCCGGCACCCGCTCCCCCTATGGCGCCTGTTCCAGCGCGGCCAACGATCTGTATATCTCCGGCGGCTCGAGTTCCGGTTCGGCTGCGGCCGTAGCATCCGGCCATGTTGCCTTCGCTCTCGGCACAGATACCGGCGGCTCGGGCCGGATTCCCGCAGGCTTTAATGGGATCATCGGAATCAAGCCCACCGTCGGCCTCGTCTCATCCCGGGGGCTCGTGCCGAACTGTCCGACGCTCGACTGTCCCTCGATCTTCTGCAATTCCATTGCCGAAGGTCGACTTCTGCTCGAGTTGATCGAAGGATTCGACGATACCGATCCTTTTAGCCGCCAACGGATTGCCTCGTCCTCCCCATCACCTCGCAAATTCCGATTCGGCCAGGTCTCTGTCGGTCATCTGCATTCATTCGGCATGCCGGAATGCAATGAACTGTACGGGCAGGCCTGCGCGAGACTTTCGGGACTGGGAGGCCAAGCCAGGCAAATTGACTTCGCGCCTTTCGCCGAAGCCGGTGAAATGCTCTTTTCAGGGCCTTGGATTGCCGAACGTCATGCGGCGATCAGCAAGCTCCTGGACGTCGATCATGGAGACCTGCTCGACGTCATCCGCAACGTGCTGGGCGCAGCGGCCCGGTTTTCCGCAATAGATGCGTTCGCCGCGCTACATCGACTTTTGAAGCTGCGACGCCAGATCCAATCGATTTTCGAGGAAATCGATGTCCTGGTGGTACCTACCGCGCCACGCCCCTTCACGATCTCGGAGATGATGGAAGATCCCGTCACGCTCAACAGCCGCCTCGGGTACTACTCCTATTTTGCCAATCTCGTGGACTTGTGCGCGGTGGCAGTTCCCAACGCAACGCTCGGCAACGGCATGCCGATGGGCATCACTTTGCTAGCGCCTGCGTGGCGTGACCATGCTCTTCTCGACCTTGCCGAGCGATGGCTGCCCGATGGGAAGGCTGCGCTGTTCGATCTAAAAGTATATCCGAAGGCCGCGTCCTAACGCGCGATGCGATTAGGATGAATCGTCATCGCGCCTTAGGTTGTTGTTTAAGCATGATCTTTTCGGAAAACCGCTGCACACTTTTCCGGATCATGCTTTAGACAACTTCGAGATCGAGAGCGCGCATATTGAGGATCACAATCAGGCCCCGGTGATAACGGATGACGCCCCTTGCCTGCATACGGGAAAGCTGCACTGTCACCCATTGGCGAGTTGAGCCGATCAGATTGGCGAGATCACCATGTGTGAACGGGATCCCGATCACGATCTCACGGCCTTGCTGCGAGCCGTAGATATTCGAGAGAAAAACCAGCAGACGATGCAACCGCTCGGTCACCGAGCGGGTCCCCAGCATTTGCGCCATGGCCGAGTAGCACCGTGCCTTGAAGGCGAGCGCATCCAACAGCGCGACCGCGATACTTGCTGATTGATGCGCCAGCGCGCGCAAGGCTGGGCCGGGTAAGAACGTCACCCGACTCCGTTCCACTGCAACCGAAGACCATACGTGGGCACCAGTACCGAACAGATCCGGGCCGCCGACGAAATTGCCGGCGAACCAGTAGGCCAGCGTCACCTCGCGTCCGGAAGGAGCCGCGTAGTAGCTGCGAATACGACCTTCTTCGATCAGATAAATGCCGTTCTGCAGATCGCCCTGACGCCAGACGTGCTTGCCTGCTGGCAGGACCTCCTCACGGCCGATGGCGAGGACACGACGCCGGTCAGTCTCACACAACGGATCCAACAAGCCGGGCAGCGACCCGACCAGAGCATCCGATCCCGCCAGCATGATGCCTGTCGTATTCCTGAGACTTGCTACTGACATCTGCTCGCTCCCTTGCCGCTGGAAGGGAAAACCATTCAAGAGCCATGCCAGATCTGTCGTCAGGCGCTTACATCCTGATTTCCATTTGCTCGAAAGCCCGGCGGCCTTCCGAGCGGATCAGGTCAAGGCAATCCCGCTTGAGGGCGAGATAGGCAGCCTCCGCAACGATGGCGCTGGAGCGCGGTCGCGGCAGGCTCACCTGAAGATCCTTGAGGATGCGGCCAGGTCCCGCACTCATGATCAGCACACGGTCAGAAAGAAGGATCGCTTCATCGATGTCGTGTGTGACGAAGACGATGGTTGCGTTGATCCGCTCGCGGAGCTCGAGCAGATTGTCCTGCATGACCGCCCGGGTCTGGGCATCCAGCGCTCCGAACGGCTCGTCCATCAATAGCACGCGCGGCTGATTGGCGAGGGCACGGGCAATCGCAACCCGCTGCTGCATGCCTCCCGATAGCGTGTGCGGATATGCCGACGCAAATCCGGTCAGTCCGATCATCTCGATGAGGTCGTCGGCAATCCGCAGCGCCTCCGCTTTCGGCTTGCCGAGGGCGCGGGGCCCGTGCGCGATGTTCCGGCGCACCGATTTCCACGGAAACAGATGTGGCTGCTGGAAGACCATCCCAATCTCGGGCCGTGGCTTGCGCATTGCTTCGCCGGCGATCAGCACCTGGCCTTCGAACGGCCGCTCGAGGCCGGCCATTGCATTCAGGAGCGTGGACTTGCCGCAGCCGGATGGACCGACGATCGAGACGAATTCTCCCTGGGCTACCGCCAGGGATACGCGGTCGACCGCGATGACCTGTCCGCTCGGCGCATCGAAGACGATGCTCAAATCCTCGACCCGGATGATCGCCTGACGGGCCGGGGCGGATGGCGGGTACGTATCCACGAGCCTGAGCGGCTGGTCTGGACGAAGCAAGCTCGGGGTCATCGCCACCACACGGCACGTTCGGCAAGAGTCGCAAAGGAACGGTCAGCGATGAAGGAGAGCAGGCCGAGTGCCGCCAACCCGCCCATCACCTGACCCGTTTGCATGTTCTGTTGCGCAATTTCGATACGATAAACGATACCGGCGAACGCTCCCGCCAACTCGGCGGCGACCAGTGTGTAGAAGGAGATGCTCACCGCGGTCCGAAGACCGACCGTGATATAGGGCAGCGCGCCAAGAAGGACGATCTCCCACAACATCTGCGGCTGCGGTGTGCCGAGCATCTGGGCGGCACGGATAAGTCCGTGGTCGACTTTCTGCACCCCTATGTGGGTCGCGAGCCATACCGTGAAGAACACGCCCCAAACGACCAGGAAAAGCTTGCCTGTCTCCGAGAGGCCAAACCAAAGGATGACGATCGGCACGAAAGCTATGGGAGGAATTGGGCGAAGGATGTGGAACAAGGGTGAAAGCAGGCTGGACACCAGCTGGAACCGGCCAGTCAGGACGCCGAGCACGATCCCGCCCGCGGCCCCGATCGCAAATCCCGCGGCCACGCGCGAGAGGCTCGCCATCAGGTCGGCGAAGAATTGTCCGCTGCGAATCCATTCGAGAATGGCGACAGCGACGGTCGATGGCGGCGGAAACAGCACGGTGTTCACAATGCCGGAGCGAGCAACCAGCTCCCACACGCCTGTGAAGATAGGCACCGAGAGGACGGCGACCAGTACGCTCAGCCGTGCAGTCGCGCTCGCACTGCTACGTCTGCCGACGCTCACGGGCGCGCCTCCAGTGTGACGCGGGCCGGATCGACCGCCTTGAGCGGCGCCGTCACCAAGACTTTCGAGAAATCGGGCATGGTCGCTCCAGGGGGATGATTGCCGGTCTCGAGCCGCCAGGTGGCATGGGTTTTCAGAGTCGCGAGAAGCTTGTCGTCGAGGCGCACACGGTAAACATAGTCCGGCCAGATCGCAGCCAACTCGTCGCGTTTCATCCCGGTCGCTGCGGCGATGACGTCGATCGCTTCATCCGGATGCGCCTTGAGCCAGCCCTCGGCTTCGATGAGGGACGCCAGGAACTTACTGACGATCGCCGGATTGGCCGCGAGGTAAGATTGCGTAACGACAATGTTGAAGGTCTCCGAGTAGAGACCTTTGGTCTCAAGTGGGGTCGCGCCTTCGCCAAGAGCCTTCTTCGCATTCGCGACGTGCGGCTCCCAGGTATCGAACGCATCGATGCTCCCGGCCGCCATGGCGGGAAGCATCTCCTGCGGTCGCAGGTTGACGAGCGTCACGTCCTTCGACGTCAGGCCCGCCGCTTTCAACAGAACCGACGTGTAAACTTCGCTGCCGGTTCCAGCCGTAAAGGCAATTCGCTTTCCACGCAAATCAGCCTTCGTCTTGATGCCGGCAGAAGCCGCGGTCATGGTCTTAAGATCCGAATATTCCATCCCCGCCACGAAGGCGATGGGCTGTTGCGCCATCGCGGCCGCCGTGACCGGCGCCTCGGCGGTTGTCGCGATATCCGCCCCTCCCCCAAGCACCGTATCGAGGCACTGCTTCCCGCTGGTGAAATTGGAGATCGAGATGTCGAGCCCCTGCTTGGCGAAAATGCCTTTCGCATTCGCGACGATCGCCAGTCCCGAGATCGGCCCGAGATTCTGGGCGAGCCGCGCCTTCAGCAATTCTTCGGCTGTCGCGCACTCGGGCGTCGCAAACAAGAAGGACGCAGATAGGACAAACGCGGCAAAGCGAAGAGCGGTTGTTGATCGCATGCCAAACCTCTGTGATGCCGGCGATCGGAGTGATCGACCGTGACGACAGGGTCGTCTGAAGACGGGAGACCGTGAAGCAATTAATCGACAAGGCTCGACGCTGTCCAATTTTCCCGCAAGTAGGCCAGCTCCCGGACTGTGCCAGGGCAATAAATTCATCACGCTGCCCACACCTTGGGCGCATCGTGGCTGAGGCTGATCTGTTCGGGCCCGGAGCCGCCTCCCGAGATGCGGAGAAGGCGCCTGGTGGGACCCGTGTTCGCAGTGCGGGCGGCATTTCGGCGCCGCCGGCTGCGGCAACGGCACCCTGCTGCCTTTTCATGAAGCCGCGATCCCGGTTCAATCAGAACCGATGGGACTTTCGATGCCGTTGCGTGCGCGGCGAAACCAGGCCCACGTCTGCCGCGTCACTGCGATGTAGCCTGGACCCCGGTAGACGATCTGATCGGCGACGATCCGGTTCAGTTTCGGCAGCGCATGGAACGGAATCGAAGGATAAGCATGATGCTCGACATGATAGGGCATGTTCCATGCAAACCAGCGCACGAACATGGCGGTATAGGTGGTGCGGGTATTCTGGAAGGCGCTGCGCGTGCGATCGCAACCGGTGTGTTCGGCAAGAAGATACGGACGCAGAAACAATTGACCGATGATCACGGGAATGACCCAGACCCACAACAGGATCAAGGTGTGCAGCGCGACCGATGCCAGCAGCAGCGCGACGTAGCCTGCCAGATGGAAGCGAGCTTCCGTCACGACGATGTGGCGCTTGCTTTCCGGAATCCAGGGCGACGTGGCGTTTCCGGTCAACGCGTGGCGAAGCATCAGCCGCACCCGGAAGGCAACCTGCCGCAAGCCGCTGTAGACGATCACCAGTTGCGCGTCCGAGGTCGGGGTCGGAACCGACAGCAGTTCCGGATCCCTCTTTGGATCCTGCGTATAGCGGTGATGATCCCAGTGGAACAGGCAGTAGTATTCGTAAGGCAAGCCGACTGCGAACGAGGAGAGATGACCGAAGGCGAGATTAAGTGCGCGGCTACGAAACGCCGTCTTGTGGGCGGTCTCGTGTACCACCATGAACAGGAATGCGACAAAGTAGCCTTGGACGACGACCAGCGGCAACGCCCAGACTATTCCGTATCGCGACGAGGCCAGCCAGATCAGCGCGCCGACAACGACAATGATGCCGTAGTGGCTGGCCGCACGGACCAGGCCTTGCCAATCGGACCGCACGGACAAATCGCGCAGCATAGCTGGAGTCAGTGGCTTTTCTCCGGTGGCAGTGATCGCGTTGCTCATGATCGTAGCCGCCTCCTTCCGGGGTGATCGCGCTCGTGCAGACGCTGGAATTCGTCAAGCACATACCGACCCTAGGGAGCGACGCCGCAATGCAGAAGCAATTAATTTCGCGGGCGTTGGTCACCGGCATCCGAGATTGCGGCCCTCGCCTCACCGCATTGGCCGTCACAAGATATTTGTTGATCTCTCGGTGCACATGTCGTGCACACGCAGCCTTCTAACCGATTGATAAACTTGAACTCTCCCTCCAATCCATCATGGGCAATACAGGCAAATCTGATCGCTCGTCGGGAAGCGCAAGGCGGCTTCTCATGAACGGCAAGAAACGGAGAACAGGCTCGCCTTCGGAAGATTGATCCGAGACTCGATAGAGTGTGGACCGCCGGCTCAAATCGGACACGCTACGATTGCATCGATCAATAGCGATGCAGCTTCAAATCAGCAAGTCATGAGGCGCGGCGTGATGCGGAACGTTATGAACGGGGGCGACCGCGTGTTCGTCCAGTGCATTAGGGATCGATTTGCCGATGGTGTGGAGGTCCTTTTCCTGACCGGGCGAAACGTGCGGACCGAGCGGGCTATCAAGTTCAACTACCGAGCCGAATGTGGGAGGAGTCGAATAGCTATCGAAGCGAAACGCCAATTCCGCGCCGCCAATCTCAGAGGCAATTTTAGCCGGCTGTACGGGTTCCAACGCGGTTGCAGCCTGCGGCCAGTTTCCGGCCTTACTGCCATTTGCGGCGCTCGGTTCGACCATCTCGGCTGCTTCGGGTGCCTCTTTAGAGCCATGTGAATCGTGCCCTGAGTTGCCATGCTTCACGACGGTCGGTTCTTCCCCAGCTGATGCGCCCGCAACATCCAAGACCGGAGCGCGATGCTCGGCGCCATTTCCCGGTGCGACGCCAGCTTCAGTCAACTCCGTGGCTGCCGCCTTTGGAGGCCCTGGCTCTGAAACCTGCTGTGAGTCACCGCGGCCCGCGCTACTGGCCGTGGCGATGCCCGGCTCACCGATCTCAGCTGCTTCAGGTGCGCCTGAAAAACTTGAGTGCCCGGAATTGCCGCGTTCCACGCCATCTGCTTCAGCCGTCTTCGCCGAACTTGGCGAAGCATCCGAAGCCGGGAAATGATGCTCGTTGTCGTTGCCGAAGCTGTGCCCTTGCATAGAACCAGATTCAGCCAACCCCGTGACTGCCGCCTTTGCAGACCCCGGCTCCGAATTGTGCTGTGAGTTATCGCGGCCCGCGCTACCGAGGCCTGGCGCACCAGGGTCGGCTGCTTCCGATGGTTTTGCAGGGGTTGAGTGTCCCGAATTGCCGTGTTCCACACGATTGGCTTCTGCCATCTTCGCTGCCCCTCGCGAAGCCTCCGAAGCGGGCGGATGATGCTCGTTGTCATTGCCGACGCCATTCCCCCGCATGAAGCCGGCTTCGGTCAACTCCGCTGCCGCCTTTGCAGACCCTTTCTCCGAAGCGTGCTCTTTCTCGAAAGCGTGCTGTAAGTTACCGCCGCCCGCGCTACCGGCCTTTACGACGCCTGGCTCACCAGGGTCGGCTGCCTCCGGTGGTTTTGCAGAGGTTGAGTGCCCCGAATTACCGTGTTCCACGCCATCGGCTTCTGCCGTCTTCGCTGACCCTCGCGAAGCGTCTGAAGCGGGGGGATGATGCTCATTGTCATTGCCGACGCCATTCCCCCGTATGAAGCCGGCTTCGGTCAACTCCGCTGCCGCCTTTGCAGACCCTTTCTCCGAAGCGTGCTGTTTCTCCGAAGCGTGCTGTGAGTTACCGCCGCCCGCGCTACCGGCCTTTGCGACGCCTGGCTCACCAGGGTCGGCTGCTTCCGGTGGCCTTGCAGAGGTTGAGTGCCCCGAATTACCGTGTTCCACACCATCTGCTTTTGCTGACTTCGCTGCCCCTCGCGAAGCCTGCGAAGCGGCGGGATGATTCTCGTTGTCATTGCCGACGCCATTCCCGCGCATGACGCCGGCTTCGGTCAACTCCGCTGCCGCCTGTGCAGACCCTT
>NZ_FMAI01000001.1:132922-956776 GCF_900094605.1 Bradyrhizobium shewense
CGAAGCGGCGGGATGATTCTCGTTGTCATTGCCGACGCCATTCCCGCGCATGACGCCGGCTTCGGTCAACTCCGCTGCCGCCTGTGCAGACCCTTTCTCCGAAGCGTGCTGTTTCTCCGAAGCGTGCTGTGAGTTACCGCCGCCCGCGCTACCGGCCTTTGCAACGCCTGGCTCACCAGGGTCGGCTGCTTCTCGTGGCTTTGCAGAGGTTGAGTGCCCCGAATTGCCGTGTTCCACGCCATCGGCTTCTGCCGTCTTCGCAGACCCTCGCGAAGCCTCCGAAGCGGCGGGATGATTCTCGTTGTCATTGCCGACGCCATTCCCCTGCATGAAGCCGGCTTCAGTCGATTCCGCTGCCGCCCTTGCAGACCCTGGCTCCGAAGCGTGCTGTGAGTTATCGCCCGCCGCGATGCTAGAGCCAGCCCCCCCATTGATCGGCTCATTCTTCGATGTGAGATTTTCAACTGCCGTGACCGTCGTGCTATGAGAAAGCGCGACCGGTGATACATGAGCCAACCCACCGGACTCATCATCGCTCTGATCCGTTGTACCCACCGAATCGCTAGTGAAGGTTCTGAACCTGGTCGCTCCCCCTGAGCCGGTCCGAGCCTGCCCGAATTCGAACGTCAAGCCGTTGTCGGCCAGAGTGTTCCAAACTGCAGCGGTCCCGAGTGTGCTCTCGCTCGTCCCGATAACTGTATGGGCACTATCCGCACTCAGAACAGCTTCGGTTGCGGTCGCCGATGTCAGCGCTTCGAGCTGCTCCAGGGCGATCGCGACAGCCGCGCCTTCCGGCTGCCCGACGAAATCCGACTCCGCAATGGAGACAATCCCCTGCAGATGGATTTCCAGCAGACCCCGGTCCCCGACATCAAGACTCCGATCGGTCGGATTCACGTAGACGATCGTTTCGTTGGTTGCGGGATTGTAGATCCAGGCGAGGGTGTGCGGCGGTACGGACTTGCTTGCTGCTGTCATATGGAGCCAGGCAAGCGCTCCGAAAGCTGCAAGATTGATCCTGCTCGATCCAGATGCGAAATCGAATCCAGAGTGGGAAGAGGTCGAATTGGAATCGATCGGGGAGCGATGAACAACGTTTTCGCCAACGTCGCCGCCGATCCGTTGATCGCGGCCATCTCCACCAATACCGGCATCGCGACCAGAGCCCGGTGAGCCATGAGGTTCTTGCAGGTGGTCGTCCGCAGCACCATGACTCATTTGGTTCGAAGCGCCTTCTCCAGCGACGCGTTCGTTGCCGGTGGTCACAAGCGCGGCAGGCAGGCGCAAATCGTGCAAAGGGAAAGCCGGGGGAAAGCCGTCTACATCATTGGTATCGGCATCGGTTATCGCGGCCAGTTTTGTGGTCGCATTCTCGCCGGTGACCACCACGAAGCTGTCGATCGGCGCTTTGCCCGGGTCATGCGATTGCACGGCAAGATGGGGGGCGTTCAGTGCGTAGATCAACGCACCGGTCAGAGTGGCGAAGGTGCCATACCCTCCGTGAATCGACGTCGGAGTGGAAGCAAGCCGCGGGAATTGATGTTCCACGGTCGGGTCTCCAACGATCTGTGTGTCGCTGGTGCCCGGCAGTAATGGCGTAGGAAGATTGGGCGTGCTCGATCCAACCGGGCCGTAGTCCTTCGTTTTCGAGCCTACGGATTGCTCTGTCGGGCGCAGCGCTTCTATTGCCGCCGCCGGGTTCGTGACCAGGCTCGCCTTCGCAAAGAAGTCCCTCTGGGTGGACGTCTCGCCGGATTCCCAGACCACGAGGTGTCGGAGAATGGCTCTTTTCCAGGGCTCATATTCGGCATGCTCTCCCGCGCGACCGACGCTGTCGTCATCCGGATCCACGTCGTTCGCTTCCGACGCCTTGAGTTCGTCCGCAATTGCGAACGCCAGAAACGCCAGCGCAAGCAGGCCGAAGCCGGACGGTCGCTGCAACAACGCGAGGGTAGCGAGCACAGTTCTGTTGGTAATTTCAAGCTTCTGAAATATGTTGTATAGGTGTACTTTGACTGTCCCTGGGGAAACGTTTAGCTGGCGCGCAATCTCCTTGTTTGACATTCCTTCTGAGACCAGTCGTACAATTTGAAGTTCCCGGTGCGTCAACAGCTCCAGCATCGTTTCCACTTTGCCGCCGCCGTCAGCTCCCTGGCCGGCTGGCAAGAGATCGGATTGCTCGCGCGACACGCTGCGCTCTGTCATCAGGCGCAGTAAGCGCAGCATAGTGTCCGAGGAAGCATGCTTCGAGATTACGCTGGAGGCGCCAGCAGCAATAGCAGCGGCTAGATCGTGATCTGCTTCGGATTCGGTAAACAACACCAAGCGCGTGGAAAGATTCTCAGCTTTCGCAATCGCGAGGATCTCGGGGACCGTCAGATCTGGCAGGTTGTCAGCAACAAGCGTGACGTCGGGTGTCAAATTCCGAATTGCTTCGAGACACCTTGTCCCATCGCTGCACGATGCGACAACGTCGAAGTCCTGCTGTGCCCCGAGTACCGACTTCAGCCCCTGTAGAACGATCGGTTGTCGATCTACGATCAGAAGCCGGATCCGTCTCTGCTTCACAGATACGTCTAACATGGACTCTGCCTCGGCCCGGCCATCTATGTACTTCGGCATATGGCCGAGGCCAAGCGGGATTATTAAAATACAATTAATAGAATAGGGAAAAAGAGGCTTCGCGGGCTAAAAATGTCTTAAATCGCAAGCTTTTATGGCATTTAGGTAAGAAAATATATCATTTGACCCGATGGCCATTGCGATTGCCGATGGCCATTGCGATTGACTGGCTCGATGCTTACCGCGCGGGCGACATCGAGGCGATCTTGGGAATGTATGCCGAAGGTGCCGTGGTTTGCTGCGGCTGCGGGGGCGTCAAGACCATTACCTGCCACGAGGCACTTCGTGCCTATTGGATTGATTGCCTCCTAGAATATCCGGCGGGCACGTTGGACGATCTCAATCCCTGGCACGAGGGGGCCATTATCTCGTACGTCACCAAGAGCAGCGTCATGAGTGCGCTTTTCTCGTTTGACGTTACCGGGAGGATCAAGGAGCTAGGCTGCAGTCGCTGCCACTGGACCTTGGCGCGATCCGAGCCCGCGTTGGGTCACGTGTTGGCCTTGCGGGGCGCAGCCGGCGTTCCCGTACGAACGCGTCGTTGCGAGCCCGTTGCGTGCCACTCGTTAGCGAAAGCATGTCGAAGGACGATACGCCTCCAACAGAGATGTTAAGGAGGCTTCCCAGCTTGCTGCACCGCCAATGCGGCGCGAACGCGTGAAGGCGCTGGAGGCTCGGCTTCAGCTTGAAGCGATGCCGCCCCAACTCGTCTTCAACACGGATACTAGCGGGCCATATACCTACGACGCGGCATGCGAGTGTCGGGCCATTGATCACGGGAACCATATCTGTGGTGGTCGGTTGGCTTGCTGTTGAGCTGGTACGCCGCAGAGCAGCTCGACACATCGGCATGAGTTCTAGTGCCGAGTATCCGTCGGGAGCCAATCCCATGATGGACCATGCGACTAGAACTGGTAATCGTCTGTTAGCAGCGTTGCCGCCAGCGGATTTTGCTTTGCTTGCGCCTCATCTCCGGAAAGTCGTGATCGAACGCAATTCCGTGCTCATCCGATCGGGCGATCGGATCGAACATCTTCTCTTCCCCCTCAGCGGTGCCATCGCCGCGATCACGGAGCTGCCGAACGGGCAAACAGTTGCCACGGCGATCATCGGGCATGAGGGCGCCGTGGGTTTGACGTCAGCGTTTGGCGCATCCGCCGCGCCTGCGACCGCGGTCGCCCGCCTATCCGGGGCCGCGCTGCAGATCTCACCTGCGCAATTCCTGGCAGCCCAACATCGCAGCCCCGCAATCGCATCCATGGTGCAGGTCTTCACGATGTCGTTGTTGACGCAACTCCAGCACGTGGCAGCCTGCAATGCACTGCATTCCGTCGAAGCGCGCTTAGCGCGCTGGCTTCTTCACATCCATGATCGTGCGAATGAAGGTGACGTGCTCCCGCTGACGCAAGAAACATTGTCGGAGTTGCTCGGCGTTCGCCGCACCACGGTCACGCATGTCGTGTGCACAATGCGCGCGTCAAGAGCGCTGAAATCCAGTCGGCGCGGCCAGCTCGAGATTGATCGGCCGCGGCTCGAAGCCGTGGCATGCGAGTGCTACAAGGTCATGAGCCGCAGAATCGATCGGATAGTCTCGCACGGCGCGGTCGGGCTCATCCCTGGGGCTCCAGCGCGCCCCCCCTCCCGCTCGCCCGGTAGCCGAATAGCCGGGACAGGCTCGTAGGCCGGTTCGCTGTCGCGAACCATCCGCACGCACCCTTTCGGTCGTCCATTCGCTTTGGGACGCTCGTTACACCGCGATTTATTGCAACCGAGCAGCACGGGCATGAGCTTCGCCTGTGCGAAGCTGGAACGACTGCCGGCGGTCTGAGCTCAGGCATGGGGGACCGTCCGCCTTGCGCAGCTTGCGCTGACGATTCTCTTCTCGACCTACCCGGTCTCTGAGCTTCTCGAGTTCTGCGAGCCGGGCGACAAGCGCTTCGAGACGCTCTCCAAGAAGGGCCGCAGGACTCTCCGCTCGAATGCGGGTATTCACGACACGCCTCCTGTCCGAGTCTCCCGGGAGGCCGCTCGGCTGGCCAGATATGCTTTCGGCCTCGCGTTTGATCTGTCGGAGCAAAAGGCCCCGGCCCGGCTTGGCCGCACGGCAGCCCATCGGGCTCCTTCGTGGGCTGAGAAGATCTTACCGGCTGGATTGGGTTGCGCTGGAAATCCGAGTACTAGCTCCGGGGCAATCGGCCCTGCGCTTTTCCTCGTTCTCTTCGTCTGCGCAATCGACCCCACCATCTGCACTTGGAATTCCAGAGCCGCCGCCGGTTGCGAAGGGCCCTTTTGCATTGCCTCCGCCAGCACCGGCCCCGCCGCTACCGCCAGCCCCGCCGCCGGATGTCCCTCCGGCATGAGAAGATCCGGCAGGGAGACCACCAGGTGCTCCCCCACCCCCGGATGATCCGCCGCTGGAGCTCGCCGGGCCCGACGTGGACCGATCATTGTCGAAGAACGACTGGCCGCTGTCGCTTTGCCTCGCCCCGTTCAGGCCGCCCGAACGGGCAATGGCTTTTGAGGTCAGGGAGGTGGACAGAAGCAGCGTCATGACAGGGGGCGTCACGGCTGCAAATCTTCCGCAGGTCTTCAGAAACTCCCGCCGGTCGTCATCCTCGTTGCCGTCCCGGGTCACGATGCGCCTCCTCGATTTAAAACGCCATTTTTACATTATTATATATTAAATATAGATTTTCAACCAAGAATTTTCTTTGCCTGGTCAGAGGTTGCTGAACGTGCGTGCCCCGGACAGAAAGCCGGCAATTTCCCGTGTTTCCTCCGATTATTCCCGCCGCGTCTTGCCGACGCACCCAATTTGAGTTGCGCTCGGGCATTTAATTTAGTTAACTTGAATTTAACTAACGGGCGCGGGCTCGGCTACAATGGATCATTGCGATGCCACTGCAATTCTATCGGTCCGTCCGGGACATGGAGATCTGGAGTGCGAGCAGCCACGGCTTCTCGTTCGTGATCAGTTTCGAAAGCCCGGGAGGTCCGGGTTTTCACGGACGCTCCGGCTACCTGGCGAGTTGGCGTCCGCTCCACAATAACCAAGCCGCAATCAAGATTGGCGGCTCGCCCTTTCGAACGTTGGCCGAGGCCGAAGGGGCCTGCCTCAACATGATTGAGCATCTGGCACCGCGATAGGCCGCCCCTCGCGCATACTGCCGAAGACGCGCCAGACGTACCCGTCAGTTCGCGCTGGCTGGATCCTGACGCAACAGACCAAGGGAATCCGGCTCATCTGGCGCTGTATGCAGCTCGCTTCGCGAGATCGCCAATGCCGCGAGAACCGTACGATTGCTGATTTCCAGCTTCTGGAAGATATGATGAAGGTGGACCTTGATCGTACCGTCGGCGAGATTCAACCGACGCCCAATCTCCTTGTTCGATAGCCCCTCCGATACGAGCCGCATGATCTGCCGCTCCCGGTCAGTTAGCTGTGTCAAAGGCTTCACACTGGCCAGGGGGGCCTCGCTGACGTGCCCGTTGCTGGGCGAAGCCGCTGCTTGGCCCTGGGCAGTTTTCCGCAGGGTTGCGACCAGCATCTCCGCATCCGAATCCTTCGAGAGGACGATGCAGGCGCCGTTCAAGGCCAACCTTTGTAACTCACTGTCGGCCGTAATACCGGTGAAGAAGATTATCGGAGCACGTGGACCGACGGTGTTCGCACGAGCGAGCATCTGCTGTCGATTGAAGTCGGGCAGTGCAGCATCGACAAGCGCCACGTCCGGGGCAAGAAACCGAATTGCCTCGACACAGCTTGCGCCATCGCTGCAGGAAGCAACGACCGCAAAATCACGCTGCGCCGCAAGAACGCTCCTAACCCCTTGCAAGACGATCGGGTGTCGATCAGCGATAACAATTCTGATACGGCGCATGCTTCCCTTGCCTGTTGCTAACAACCCCGCTTGCAGCCGTTTAATCCCCACCCTCCTTTTGAGACGCGCGAGCTATAACCAGTCAGCTCCGTCAATAGTGTCGCAGGGTCTTGATCGAAGGCAGCACCTGGCGGCAACGCTCGATGGCCACGCTATCGTAACTCGCCCAGAGAATGCGTGCAGCACCGTAAGAATGCGGTGCTCGATGCAAAATTCGAAACCGCGAATTCTGCGAGGATAACGACATTCCGACTACAATTTTTGATAGTTTAAATCTTAAAATTCACGCCAAGAATGTCATCGGCTCACTGATCGGGCGGGTGCACTATGATGGTCAACATCCAATTAACTTAGTTAGAGTCGGATATTACCAACGATATATAGGGACATTCACGATTCAAATCTAACATTCGACGAAGTTTTACTGAAGCGAGGCCGTTCGTAAAGCCTAGCTCAGGAAAGGGAGGTGAGAAAGTATTACTATTCATCAAAGCAACGGCTGGTAATCAAGGACAGAACAAGGCTGCGGTTGATCGTAGCCCGTGTAACACCGACGGAAGTCCCAGTACCGCGCTTGAGGCCGAATTTCGTCAATTCAGCAATTTTTCAATGATTGGCACGGATTCGTCGTAGCAATGAGTAGGTGGTTCAAATGTATTCTTCGGCAGTTTTGCGTAAAACACATAAGGCCCTCATCGTTCAATTCACAGAATTGCAGAACTTACGTAATCGCGTGTTGAAAGCAGAGGAGCGATTGCTCTCGCCCAAGCGACGGGCCTACGGACGGAGGGCGCTCAGGAAGCGACCGCCCGGTCGGAGATACAGTCTTAACCGCTAGCACCAAGTACTGCGCTGCACCCAAGCGCCGCCCCGCGCCCGGATCGCGCTTGCCCAACCCTGCCATGACCTGATAATGCCCCCTCCTGCTTTGGTTCGGAAGTAGCTGGGGACGGCTTCCATGGGGAAAAATGACTGGGTCAACTTGACCACAGCCGAGCTGTGGGGGCTTTACGATGAGGTCACGACCGTTCTCAGTCGCAGGATGACCGCGGAAAAGGTCAAGCTCGAAGAGCGGCTGCGCAAGATTGAGGGGACCGCCGTTTCGTCCCCGAACGGGGAACGTCCGCGCCGCCCCTACCCCCCGGTGTTGCCGAAATACCAGAACCCGAAGGATCCGGCCGAAACCTGGTCCGGCCGCGGCAAACAGCCCCGCTGGCTGAAAGCGCAGCTTCGCGCCGGTAAGAAGCTAAATGATCTCCTAATCGACCGCTCGTCCGCACAAAGACGCCGCCGGACCGGCTGAGCCCCAACTGCACCGCGGCGTCCCATTGGACGAAGAATTTACCGATCGTCGTCCTCTCTTCCATTAGGGCTGCCGTCACGGCCGCCGTTGCCGAAGCCATTGTTGCCACGCACAGTACGGCCGCCTGAACTGGCTATCGCGGCCGAGGTCAGAGAGGTGGAGAGCAACAGCGTCACTGTCGGAGGGGTAACAGCGGCGAATTTTCCGCAGGTCTTCAAGAACTCACGACGATCATCGCCTTCCGCATCAAGTTGGGTCATCGGCTCGTCCTGCTAAAATCCAGCCCAACCTCAAGGTAGATCAAAATCATCACTCTCTCAAATTAAATAAGTTAATCGCGTGTCGAATTTCGCGGCTGACGATCACGATTTGCATCGGCTGGCGGCGCCTTGAAATCTCTCGTACCCCAGTTCGAGCGCGAGCTCGTCGCTTTATTTTGACATTTAATGTCAGGCCAATTAATAATCATTTAAATTTGCTGGCAGACTTGGGGCCTGGCACCAAGCACTGTAGCCGGAGTCTGCGGAATTGCCTGTTGATTTCCAGCTTTGAGCGGTCTCTTTGCTCGAAGGCGATAAGCCAACGAGAGCAGTCTCCAGCTGCATTATTTAGCTCTGACTAGGCCGGACTAGCGCAGGGCAACCAAATGCCTTAGCACCGGCAGGAATATCTCGATTGACGAAAGAGTTGGTCCCAATAATAGCCTGGTTGCCGATCGTGACACCCATCTGAACCACCGAGTTCGGGCCAATGTATACTCCATCACCGATCCGAGTGGGAGCGCAATCAATTGGCTCCCTTCCGAGCGATATTGAACGATTGACCGTGTGATGCGTGTAGATCTGAACGCCCGCGGAGATGGAGCACCAATCGCCGATCTGCAAATCTCCACCTGATCCATCCAGAATACATCCCGGTCCAATCCAGGTATTTCGTCCGACCTTCACAGACCCCAGTACGAGCACGTTGTCGTACATCGTGCTGCCCTCTCCAAAGCCATATGCCGCGGCGTTGTCGTCGCGCTCCGTGAGTAGGTCTCCAACCGATACCCTACGATCGAACTGCTCCCTCTTGCGAACGGCGAGCTCCCGCAAAAACGCTCGCGCGAGTGCAAGCCATTTGTCGACAACGTGATCAGACATTCTGGGGTCGAGCTGTGAATTCATGGAAGCTCACCTTTCATGGAAGCTCACCTTTCCCGCAATCGGCTCATAGCATCAACGACCAACTACTGTACAACAAGCCCCCGATGCCCAGTTGAACGACTCGCAATTGCGGCAAAAGGCTTTTTCGCAAACCGCCTGTGGGGCTGCCAGGAAACACTACAGCTCTTGGGCATCGCCAGCGCCGGGCATCCTGCATGAGAAAGGTCGTTCACCAGCAATCGCACTCCGCACCGGAAAATTGATGGTCCTCTTTCTGGAGGTGGCCCTGCCTCCGCGGTTTTTCGAAGCGAGTTGATCTATCCCACCGGCCACAAGATCGCCCGCATTTGGAAGGTGAAGGCATAGACTCACGAGTCGGACACCTCCTTTGATATTCCTCAAGAAATTGGCTTCGTTCTGCAGCATTTGGCCCACGGCGGTCCGAACAGCACGGTTTGACCCAACAGGCACAGTCGGATCAACCTGTCCCGCATGGCCTGGGAGCGAGAGACATACCGCTCGACCATCTTGAGGTCCCGGACGGTACCAATGCGGGCATCGTCGCCTCCTGGCGCCGGCGGGTTTGACGCCGGATCGGAGCCCGGCGCCAGTCCGCACAATTGGCTCAGCAGCACGCGTGCCACCGCACGTGCGGCGATCAGGTCGAGTTAGGCCTGAGCGATCGATCGGGCCTGCGCCAGGTCGATCTCGAGTTGCGGATTGCGCGGGCGAGTTGGTCGAGGCGGTGGAGGCGATCAGATCCGCCCCTAGCAGGCGCGGCGAGGCCATGGCGATATGCATTTTGGCTGGCCCGCCCTTTTCCCGCCGCGGATCTTGGGCCGGTGCTGCGTTGCGCATTGGCGCGATTGGCGGCGCGTTGCCGGTCACTGGTCATATTTCGGCTGCTGCAAGCTCGGAACTGAGGCCCCAACCGTCTCAATGTTCTTGCTCATAAGCCGTTGCAGTTGCTCCTGCGCGCGGAAACGGCGATAGCCGACGAGGCCTGCGAGGGCCTTGTCGCGGCGCGCAACCTTTGATGATTGCAACTGCTCGAGCACGATTAACGTCGGCAAGGAATCAAGTACCGCCTCTGCCTCCAAGGTGGATTTGTTCACGCCCGCGTCCCTGAAGATGGCCGCTCATAATCGTCCAACCACGGCCCACAGCCTGTTGCTGCCCGGGCTCTGCACGCGAACCCAGCGATAGGGCGCCCGCCACCACGGCTTGATCTGCGGCGTGATATTGTCGAGAACCACATCGCCGCTCCTGGTACGCACCACAAGCACCAAATGATGCTCTCCGGAACCAACGACAACTTCAGCCAATAGCAGGACTCGCGGCGGCCAGCCGCGCTGAAGCAGCTCATGACGCTTGCTCACGGCGTAGTCGTTGCAATCGCCGCGAACGGGGTTGATGATCCACGTCTCGCCCGCAAGACCGAGCTCGTTTCGGGCCGGTGCTATCGCCACGTTGACCGTGAGATTGACTTCCCGCAGGTCCGCCCATCGCTCCTCAGTCAACCGGATCGGGCCGCCGCGGAAGGAGCGTC
Organism: Bradyrhizobium shewense; assembly: GCF_900094605.1. Lineage (GTDB taxonomy): Bacteria > Pseudomonadota > Alphaproteobacteria > Rhizobiales > Xanthobacteraceae > Bradyrhizobium > Bradyrhizobium shewense. The sequence goes on from NZ_FMAI01000001.1 coordinate 143,423, forward strand.
GTAGGCGGCATTCGGCCTCATAGCGCAGACAAAACACCGTATAACTGAAGGGAGGAAGCGTCGGGCGTCCCAGCTCGATATGCGCAGGAGCCGGTCGCGAAGTCCCTGGCACGGTCAACAACGCCGCACGCGCCCACTGAACGCCTCCGATCATGACAACCAACGCTGCCGCAACCACCGCTCCCGAGGTTCGTTGCATCTGCCGATTCCCCATGCGCACGCCAACCAGGGCCCGGATTCACCACTCAGCGGGGCCGTCCCCCGGTCGCGGGAGCGGCTCGCATTATATTATTTAACCATATTATATTTGATTTAATGCGCAACGATAAATCAAAATTAAATCGGCGCAGAATATCCCCGCGCTGGGAGCCGCAGCAGGGCCCGCAGAGCCTGCCGAAGGAGGATGGGGAGCGAGAAGTCGCGATCGGCCCGTATCCGACGGAAGGGCGCGTCAAGCGCGGCACGAACGTGCTTCGCGCAACCAGCGAGCCGGAGTTGCTATTTAACAGCTGAACACAATTAAACAGTTGATTTAATGATTCACCGGAGCCTAACGTTCAAACCGCATTTCCGGGCCGGACGGATTATGAACGTACTGCGCGGACGCTCGTTCGAGCGGCCCGTCGTCTCGCCGGCGAGCAAGAGGCATCGGTCACAGTCGAGCCGTCGAAAGGCGCGCGATCTCCCGCGCTTGATCAGGCCTCGCGAAATCTCTTGCGACGGCCAGACATCACCAGACTGCGGCGGTTGGTTCTTCCAGACCAGACCGCAGCCTCCGTCCCGCCTCGCGCTTCCGTCTGCCCGGGCACGCCCGCTGCCGATGCGTCCGGCCGGACCGCCGTGCTTTCAGAGGTTAATCACAATGCTGGCGCCCAGGGACAGGGCGCCAGCCCCGAATGCGTGCAGTCGAGCGCTGCCGCGAAGCTTCAGCGCTCCTTGAACGCGCGCTCCGCCTGATCATGCAGCGGCTTGAGCAGGTAGGATAGCGCGGTCCGGCCTGCCGTCTTGATGAAGACCTCGACCGGCATGCCTGGCAGCAGCTTGGCCGCCCCCAGTTTCGCCAGCTCTTCCGGCGTGAGCAGGACGCGGCCCGTATAGTAGCTCGTGCCGGCGCGCTGATCCTGGGTAATGTCCGCCGAGACCATGCTGACCTCGCCGTCGATCTCGGGCGTGGTCTTCTGGTTGAACGCTGCAAAGCGCATCGTCGCTGTCTGCCCCACATAGACCTGGTCGATATCCTTCGGTGGGATCTTGACCTCGACCGCAAGCGAGTCCGCGTCAGGCACGATCAGCATGATTTGCTCGCCGGGTGAGATGACGCCGCCGACCGTGTGGACGCTAAGCTCGTGGACGCGGCCGGATTGTGGCGCCCTGATATCGATCCGATGCAATTGATCGACCGCCGCAGTCTTGCGCTCGCCCAGTTCAGAGAGTTTGGAGCGCGTTTCGATCAGGTCCTTGCCGACTTCCGTCCGCAGGTCCTGGTCGATCTGAATGCTCTGGAGGCCGATTTCTGAGATTTTGCCTTTCGATTGCGCAATCATGCCCGCCAACTGGCTGCGCTCGCCTTCGATGCGTGCGGAGTCGCGCTCCAGGGAATTGAGCCGCGTGATCGGCACCAGATTCTTCTGCCAGAGGCTGCGCACGCCCTCCAGTTCCTGGCGGATGAATTCGACTTCCTTCTGCTTGGCCTCGGTCTGCCCCGTATATCCCTTGATCTCGTTCTCCAGCTGCGCGCTTTTCTCCTGCAACTGCGCTTTCTGGCCGCTCCTTGCCTGGCGCCTGAGGTCGAACAGCTTCCGCTCCGCAGCGATTGCACGGCTCGCCTCGGAGTTGCTCTCCTTGGCTCGGTCGAGCAGCACCTTGGGAAACACGACCTGCTCGGCACCATCGCGCTCGGCCTCGAGACGAGATTGGCGCGCGAGCAGCTCATCGATGCTGTTCGTGACGATCGTCGCATTGGCGAGAGTCTGAGTTTCATCGAGGCGGATCAAGACGTCGCCTGCATTGACCCGATCGCCCTGGCGCACGCGCAACTCACCCACGATCCCACCCGTGGCGTGCTGAACCTTCTTGACGCTCGAATCCACCACGACCACGCCCTGGGTGATCACCGCGCCGGACAATTGGCTCGTTGTCGCCCAACCGCCGACCCCGAAGGTCACCAAGGCCAACATGATCATACCGACGATCATGTAACGCTGGATGGATTGCATCGCCGGTGCCACCTCGCCGTTCATCGGTTGCCTCCTTGAGCTTCCGCGACCACCTTGAGTGGCACGGGATTTCGCAAGACCTTCCTGAGGACCTCCTCTCTCTTGCCGAAGGACTGAACCCTGCCCTCCCCGAGGCATAAGACATGATCGACGGCTTCAAGCGCCTTCGGACGATGGGCGACCACGACAACGATTCCGCCGCGACGGCGCACGTTCAGGATTGCCTCAGTCAGCGCCTCCTCGCCCTCTGCGTCGAGATTGGAGGAAGGCTCATCGAGCACCACCAGGAACGGTTTGCCGTAAAAGGCACGCGCGAGCCCGATACGCTGCCGCTGCCCAGCCGACAATGCCAATCCGCCCTCGCCGATCTTGGTGCCGTAGCCCTCCGGAAACGAAAGGATGAGATCATGCGCGCCCGCGGCATGCGCGGCCTCCAGAACAGCGGCGGCGGTCGCCTGCGGGTCGAACCGCGCAATGTTCATCGCAACGCTGCCGTCGAACAATTCCACATCCTGAGGCAGGTACCCGATGTGCTTCCCGAGGGCGTCAGAAGACCAGTGATCGAGTGCGGCGTTGTCCAGACGTATCCGGCCTCGAATGCTCGGCCATACCCCGACCAGCGCACGTGCCAGCGTCGATTTGCCGGATCCGCTGGGTCCAATGATTCCAACTGCCTGCCCGCGCCGCAATTGGAACGACACTTCATTGACGGTGGGCCGCTCCGAATTCGGGGCGCCAATATAGAGTTGCTCGACGGTGAGGGCTTCAGTAGGAGGAGGCAATGCCAGCCGTTCCTCCTCGCCGGGGAGAAGTTTTAGCAAAGCATCGAGCCGTTGCCCCGATTGCCGCGCAGCAACGAACCCTTTCCAGTTCGCAATGGCCATTTCGACGGGCGCCAACGCCCGCGCTGTGAGGATCGATCCGGCAATGATGATGCCGGCCGTCGATTCCTGGTTGATGACGAGGACTGCGCCGACGGCGAGAACCAGCGATTGCAGGATCGCTCGAAAAAGCTTGGAGACGCCTCCGAGCCCGTTAGCGACGTCGCTGGCCTGCTCATGGGCCGCGAGGTACTTCGCGTTGACATCCCGCCAACGCAACGCCGCCTGCTGCCGCATGCCCATGGCCTGCAGAACCTCGGCATTTCGCCGCCCTTCGAGCGCCAGTGCCGCTCGAGAGACTGCGAGACGCGAGGACGCCTTTGCCGGCCCTCGCGTACGCGTTTCCGCGAGCATGGTAATGCCGACCAGCACCAGCGCGCCGGCCAGCGCAGTGACGCCAATCCAGAAGTGGAAGAGGAAGCAAACGCCGAGATAGATCGGCATCCAGGGTAGATCGAAGAGCGCAGTCGGCCCTCCGCTCGACAGAAAGCTGCGGACCTGATCCAGATCCCGCACCGGCTGCAGGCCGTCGCCATCGGCCCTGGTCTTCAAAGGCAGACGAACAAGCGCGTCGAATATGCGAACGCCGAGCCTTTCATCCAAATACCGGCCGACCCGCGCGCTGATCCTGCTTCTGACGAAGTCGAGCCCACCCTGAAACACGTAGAGTACCGTGGCCAGAACCATCAAGGCGATCAGCGTCGGTATGCTGCGCCCGGGCAGCACCCGATCATAGACTTGCAGCATGAAAAACGAACCAGTGAGCATGAGGAGATTGCTCATCCCGCTGAAGGCCGCGAGCGCCCAGAATATCCTGCGGCAAGACCGCAGGAACGCCGACATCTCCGACTGTGGCTCCTCATAGTTCTCCGCCGGCCGGAAGCGGGCGACGAAAATCCGCTGCCGCAGGGCGTCAACCCAGCGCCTTGCCCAGCCAACTAGCCGCGACGTCGGCCGTTCAGCATCGTTCGCCGATTGGCGCCCGGACGACCATAGCCCTGACAAATGCAAAAATGGGATTCGATAAAGATTCGCAGGCGGGGGGATCACCCCCCGCTGTCCAACGTCAGTCATGACACCTGCCCTTTAATAATGCCTTTGTCGGGGGATCCCCAAGCGATCCCCCGAGGTGGTTGTTGAGTACCAGCTGGTGCTGGCCGACCCGTTCCCTACGCGAAGTGGAAGTCGTGGCTGTTCAGCTTGTCGAGCTGCGTATTCTTCAGCGTGAGGGTGTCGCTCCCCGTCGCGATGACGACGTCCTGACCCGATTGGGTCGCGTGGGAGAGAACACTCGCAAAACTGTCGAACACGCTCTTGCTGAACTCTATCGTGTCGTGAGTAGAGCCGCTGGCAACGAAGCCCTTGACGACATCGTTGCCGAAATTCGCGGCAAACGAGAACGTGTCGGCCTTGCTGGTGCCAAGGAAGACGTCATTGCCTGAAGTGCTCGTCTGCGTGTTGCTGCCTGTCGAGGTCGAAGTAGTAGCAACGGCCTGAGTGGCGCTTGTGGACGACGTAGCTACGCTGGAAGTACCGATCTGCCCGTCACCGTTGAGATCCTGATGGAAGCTCGGCTCAAGCGATTTGAGGCCAGCATTCGTACCGGACACCGTGCCACCCGACGTAGAACCGGTCAGGGTGCTGACATGGGAGACGTAGTTGCCGTTGTTGTCGGTGTTCCACGCTGTGTACTGACCCGTGCTCGCCTCCTTCCAGACAACCTGATAGCCCGTGGCCGTCTTCTCTGCACCAATCGGCGCCCACGTGCCATCCGACCCGTCCACATAAGCCACTCCGCCATACTTCAGCGTAGGGCCCGTTCCGGTGCTGCTGTTGAGGTAGTATTTGTCACCACTTTCAACGAGACGCGTCGCACCAGCCGACTCGACTACCGTGCCAGCAGTTGGCGAGGTCGGTGTGGTGGGGGACGTCGGTGTGGTGGGGGACGTCGGTGCGGTCCCGGTGGTAGCACCGATCTGCCCGTCCCCGTTGAAATCCTGGTGGAAGCTCGTCTCGAGCGATTTAAGGCCAGAATCCGTACCCGATACCCAGCCGCCCGACGTGGAGCCGGTCAGGGTGCTGACATGGGAGACGTAGTTGCCGTTGTTGTCGGTGTTCCAAGCCGTGTAGTGACCCGTGCTCGCTTCCTTCCAGACGACCTCATAGCCCGTAGCCGTCTTCTCCGCGCCAACCGGCGCCCAGGTGGCATCGGCCCCATCGACATAAGCCACACCGCCATACTTCAGCGTAGGGCCCGTCCCGGTGCTGCTGTTGAGGTAGAATTTGTCACCACTCTCAACGAGACGCGTCGCACCAGCCGACTCGATCACCGTGCCAGCGGTTGGCGACGTCGGCGTGGTGGGCGACGTCGGTGTGGTGGGGGACGTCGGCGCGGAGGGGGACGTCGAGGTATGGGTGCTGGCCGTAACCATGGCGGACGCGGCACTGGTATTGCCGGCAGCGTCCGTTGCCTTCGCCGTGAGGCTATGCGAACCGGCCGCAAGGACGGCGGAAGTATAGGACCACATGCCGCTGCTGTTGGTCGTCGCGGTGCCGATCTGGGTCGTGCCATCGAACACCTTTACGACGCTGCTCGCTTCGGCATTGCCCGACATCACCACCTGATTGGCGCTGTTCACCGTATTGCTGACAATGGTCGGCACGGCCGGCGCCTTAGTATCGACGGTGACCGCCAACGCAGACGAGGCCGCGCTGGTCTGCCCCGACGAGTTGGTCGCGGTTGCGGTAAGCGTATGCTTGGCGTCCGTCAGGACCTTCGTGATGTAGTCCCAATGGCCGCTCGAGTCCGCGGTCGTCGAACCGAGTTGGGTGCTACCGTCGTAGATCTTGACCGTGCTGCCAGCAGCAGCGGATCCCTTGAGCTCGATGGTATTATCGTTGGTGACCTTGTCGCCAGCGGTGCCGCTGTCGGTCGAGAACGAGGTGATCGTGGGGACCCCCAGCTCGGTCGGCGCAGAGGGGGCCGAGGGCGCGGTCGATCCTTCAACCGCCCACGGTGGCGGGATCAGATCGCCCGGAACGAGCTGACCATTCACGATCGTCGCAGAGCGTACATTTTCCCACTGCGTGATGTGGATCTGCGCATTGACTTCCTGCAGGAGAAAGTCGCCGTAGGCAAATGGCCCCACAAAATACACGTCTTTGAGGGCCACGGAGATATCGCCTGAATCCGCGGCGATACGCAGACCATACGGTCCACCTTCGAACACGACATTGTCGAACGTGAACGACCCGCTGTAGCCGTCTGCAATCCACACGCCAGCGGTTGCATTGCTATCGTGAGATACAATGGTCGAGTTCTTGACAGTCAGATTTCCGGAGGCGCCGGGAGCGTAGGCCTGAATACCATCAGCATGGTCGCCCGATGCGCCCGTTGTCTCGATGTACGAGTTGTTGATCGTTATATCCCCGCCGCCCGCAATGCGCACACCTTCTCTCGAACTAATACGGACCTCGTCGAGGGTGAACGAGCCGCTGCCCATGACCGACGCAGCCGTGCCGCTATCAGTAATGCTTACATTTGAAAGCGTTTGGCCGTCTCGAAGTGTCACCGCCGACGAAGTCGCAACGCCGCTGAACATCGGGTCATTCCAGCTGAGAGGAATGGTCATCTACTTTTTTCTCCTAGTGGTAGCTTCGATTAATTGGTTCTTGGCACGCCGAGCGACGGGCCCCCTTAATGCAACCCTGCTAGCGCAGTGTCGTTGGCTGCGTCTTGTCGATTGGGGGAGGCTTTTTTGCGACGACACGACGGCCCACCAAAGGTAATTTCTTAGCTCACCAAGTCAAAATCTCGTTTAGCCGATTTAATAAAGCGGCGATTCTCTAATTCCCTCAAGCACTAGTTTGATGTGCAAGAGCAACATCGCTGCAATCGGACTATACCAATGGTTATTCGGAAAATTACCACGCTATTGCCTGCGCGCCAGGTCCGTGAACAACTCGGCAGGAGCATCAGCGCTTTAAATAACAAAGCAGATGGCCGCCGAGAGTGCCATCCACTGCTGTTGGCAATGCCAGCTATCCACAACGGCTGGAATAAATTGGGCTTTTATTGCAGGTCATTTATCATAAAGCCCGATTTGATTATCGGATCGATTTTCATTTTCACCTCATCGTCGCTTCCCCGTGAACCTGAGTGTGGCAGGCACAGGGCAGCTGGTCGATGTCGCGGTTTTGGAAACGTGGTCCGGACGTCCGCGAAAGAGGCGGACGTCCTGGCTAGCCGTTGAGATGCGGGAAGCATCGAGATCGAAGCCGAAGGCGTCACGATCCGGGTCGGCCGACGCGCGGACGTGACAATGATTGCGGCCATCGTCCATGCTGAAGGCAAGCCGGTGATCGGCCCGTCCGGAACTGTCCGGGTAATGGTGGCAACCAAGCAAGTCGGCTTCCGCCAGGGAATGAAGGGGCTTGCCATGTTGGTACGCGAGCACAAGAAGGCCGATGTGCCTATTCGCCAAGCGACTCGAGGAAGGTGTCTTCCGCTGGCCGAAGATCGAGGATGGCGTGATGCGTTTGTCGGCGGCGGAATTGTCGGCGCTGCTCGAGGGGCTCGATTGGCGGGCGTGTCTACGCCCACGAGAGGCGGTCGTCGCGACAGAAGCCGGATAATTGTGGGCCGCGCGGCGGCGAAGTGAATCGGGGCATCGCGTACGTCGTCCGGCGGGCGCTACCACGCTTTGATTTGCCTGTGAGCGATAACCTTCCTGATGATCCCGAGACGCTGAAGGCGATGCTGCTTGCCGAGCGGCACAGGAGCGAGCGGCTGCGCCAGATCATCAAAGAGCTGCAGCGTCATCGCTTTGGCCGGAAGGCAGAGCCCCTTCCCGAAGAGCAGATGCTGCTTGGTCTCGAGGACTTTCAAAAGGTTGCGGCCTGTACGGAAGCGAGCCAGGACGAGACCGCTCCGGAAGGCCGGCCGGAGCGCGCACGCAAGCGCCGCAGCAATTGCGAAGCACTACCGGCGCATCTGCGGCGGATCGAGGTCGTGGTCGAGCTCGATGACAAGACCTGCCGATCAGGGCCTATGCCGCCGACGACAGGCCCTTGGGCGGCCTCGATCCGCCAGGCATCGCCTTTGTGAACCCGACCGCAAGGCCGAGCGGCTGTTCAGCCATCTTGCCGGCTTCAAGGGCGTCCTGCAGGTGGATGGCTACACCGCCTACCCAAAGCTTGCCAAACGTGGCGAGGTCGAGCTCGCCTTCTGCTGGGTGCACATGCGGCGCAACTTCTAAGAACTCGCGACAGCCGGCCCCGCTCCGATCGCGAGCGAGGCGCTGAAGCACGTCGCTGCATCCTATGCCATCGAAAAGGAGATCCGGGCCGCAGCGCGGAGGAGCGTCGCCTCATGCGACAGCAGAAGAGCCGACCACTGGCCGATGCCTTCGAGATATGGCTGCGCGCTCTCCTCTGCTAGAAGATCAAGCTCGCCGAGGCCATCCGCTACGCCCTCTCGCGCTGGCAAGGCTTAACACGCTTCATTGATGACGACCGCATCGAGCTCGACGGTGGCGCCGAACATTAGGCCTTCGTCGCAACATTGGTCGAGACTTGCAAGATCAACGACGTCACCGACGTTCTGACAAGGATCGTCAGCGGGCATCCCAACCGCGACATCGACCAGCTACTGCCTAGGGCCTACCGCGCACAGGCTCTCAAAGCCGTGGCCTGAAAATGACGCTTGCGATGAAGCCCGTCACCCGCAAAGCCAAGCGACTGTTCAGCCACTTGCCGGCTTCGGTGGTGCCGCAGGTCGACCGTTACCACGTCTGCCCAAAGGTTGCGATATTGCGCGGCAATGGGCGGCGCGCATCGAGGCTCCACTTGCCATCCGAGAAATCTGTGACGTGGGCCTGGATTCCCGATTGGGATCGGTCCCCAATCAACCATGTCGTGGGGCCCCCAGCTTCCCATCCGGCCGCCCTGTCTTGCCTTGTGCGCCATCCAGCAAACCCACGAAAGCGACTCTCGCGGCCGACAGGGAGCCTTTCAGCATATATCGCGTTGCGAACAACAGTCCGACTCCGAAATGGCAAGGCCAGCGCCATCCCGCGAAGCGCCGAGCATAGAGAACGCTGTTGCGGGCAGATAAATAGATCGAGAGATGCGATCGCTTCTCCGGAGCGACGGCAGATCCGATGGTCGTTCCTCCGACGTGATAAATGATGGCCTTGCTCGCGAAGCCGATGCGGTGCTTTCCCCGTCGACGCCCCCAATCCAGATCTTCCATGTAGAGGAAATAGTCGTCCGCCATGAGACCGACATCCTCGACGAACTCTCGCGTTGCCATGACACACGCTCCGCTTACCGCATCGATCCGGCCAAAATCTTCGAGTGAGGGAACACTACCGATCGGCGCATTCCTTCCTATGGCAACAACACGGCCTGTGCTTCGAGACCAATGCAGCCCGTAGTTGATGATCTTGTCGGGGGCATTGTGAAAAACCAGGCTTCCGCCCACCATGCCGAATCCCTCAGCAGACTTGGCAATCAATTCAGACAGCGCGTGACGATCAACTTCGGTATCTGGATTCAGGACAAGCACTGAACCCCACCCGGGAATAGCGAGCAATGGTTCGAGCCACGCGTTGACGCCACCTCCGTAACCAAGGTTCTCGGTTCCGAGCCCAACGCGCACGACATTCGCACGATTCTGGAATCGGCATTTGGTCACTGAGGCGAGCCGTGTCTGTGGCCGGTCTAGAGTGCTTGCCCCATCGGAAGTTCGTTGCAACGTCTTGTCCGGTCCGACGAGCGCAGCCAGCAATTTCCCGTAGGCTGCCTCCCCGCCATTTTCGCAAATGAAAACCTCAAACTGACCCCAATCCGAATGAGCCAGCGACTTCAGGCAACGATCGACATCATCGGCATTGCCATATGAGACGATAATGATGGCCAGTTTGACGCCAGCGCTCAACATTTCCTAGACCTCCCATTCCTTCGAACCTGTCGCGCGAGCATTGCCACGTCAACACCGGCATACTCCGAGCATAGCTTACGGCGACAGTACTGCCGGCCCTGCCGTGCTCCACAAGACCTCCACGTCCGCCGATGAATCGGCACGCATCTCCACAGAGAAGGCTCGTCCGTAGCGTGACATAAGACCATCGTGACAATTGATACTACTCCGGTGCTCGCCCCGGATATTACGCTGAGATTGGACTGACGAGCCCGTCAAAGCAACTTCGGCCGAGGAGAGAATAGGCGAAATGCGGCGGCTCCGCGAGGCTGCGGTGCACGCTGGCCATGGGCCCTCATCGAAGCCACTGGCGGCGAATGCGCTCAGCCTTGAGGACAACCACGCGCAGACCGGCCCCGGCGAGTAAGATTTGGGTCAACTGGCATGCTTGGAGTACAGCCGAACTCAGGGGGCGCGAAATCCGCCAGGCTTCGGCATCATTCGGTGCCGGCCGAGGCGGAGCCAGCCGCCCCGCACCGAGTACGCTGAGCCGCAGCCTGCAGCTGCTCGGTGCGGCGTCCTCAAGTTGCTCATCGCAGACCTCCGGGGACGGGATCGAGCTCTCGATCGAAGTCAGATTATAGGGTATCTTGTGATAGCCCGCATGCCCGCAACAGCCTGCATCCGCGCTCTCGAAGCAAGAGAGAACCGTTCCCAAGGCGTTTCACTGGTGCGGATTGGTGCAGAGATCAGGTAGACATTCGGTTCAGGAGAGCTTCCATGCGCTACCTCATGACCCTGCTCCTGCTTCAGATCGGGCTCGTCATCGTCCAGGCGACCGTCACCTCAAGGCGGATTGAATCTGCGGAATTGACATGCCCTGATTCCGCGGGCGCGGTACTCTCGAGCGGCTCCCAGGCTGACGGTTTGCGGGAGGCGTGCAGAAGCGGCCCCTTAGCGGCTCCCGGCAAAGAGCTCGTAATCGTTCCTGCCGCGGTGCCTGATCCGGCCGCCAACTGGACCGGCGTTCCGTTGGGTTTCAATGATCCCGTCTATGCGAACGTCGCGAGCGGCACGAGGCGTATCGCATTGTCGCCGGATTCATCTCTGACCGACGTATCAATCGTTGAGAACTCGGGGGAGCCGACGATCACCTGCGACGGCTCCTGCAACCTCACGCGCGTCCGCATTCACTCGAGAGAAGGAGTTCGATGCATCAGCGGCGACATCAAGTTGACTTGGGTCTATATCGCGGCTACCGGGGTCGGCGACGATCACGCCGATGGTTTGCAGTGTTATTCTCCGGGCTCCACTGGCACCGTCACAATCAAGAACTCGACGTTCAAGCTGGCCGGAGCCACGACCGCGGGCTACTGGTCGGCCGACAATTGGCGGGGCTCACACGTCTTCGAGAACGTGCTGTTCGAGGGCGGCAATCACGGACTCCGTATCCCGGCAGACGGCGGCTCCTCGGTGAGTCTAAAGAATGTCTATTTCGTGCGTGGCTCCTTCCGCTACAGCGCTTTTCTATTCGATGCAGTCAACGGCCGACGCATCAACATCGCGCAATGGGAGAACGTACGCTGGGCGAGCTGGCAAGGCGATAAGCTCGTCCTCGGACAGCCCATCCCGCGGCCGTAGGCGCGATCCTCGCGGAGCTTCGATATCGTTTCCCGACAAGGCCGGCCACACACCCCGGCCTCTTTTTTGTTGACGGAACATCCCCTGGATTACGACGCCGAAGCGCCCGTCACGTTTTCCCCGTGAGCGAATATCGATGCGCAGCTACGCGACCACGCCGCCTGACAGGCGGTCGGTTGCTACGTGCTTCCGTAGTTCCGCAGGGGCCACGCTGCAAAAGCGAGGGGGCTGGAGAGCCCCAATTGCGCGGCTCAAACATCCACATGCCGCTACCGAGCAGGAACACCAACAGCACGTAAGGAGCATCCCACAAGTGAACCGTACAACTGGCGAGGGCCAGCCCGCAAAGGGTGACAATAAGACCCTTTCGGCACTGCGCAACGTCGAACGAGAGGTTCTTCAGCCGCCCCAGACCAAGGCAAACCGAAAGAAGGCCTCCGGCGATGAACAAGAAGCCGGGAACACCGTAGCGCACGGCAGTAACCAACCAGAAATTATCCATGCTGCCGCCCAGCCACTCCGGACGCTCCCAATCCTTGAAGCCGATTCCAAAGATCGGATGCTGCATTACCGATTGCATCCCGAAATGCCAGATGTGCACGCGCATATAGGAATTATCTGCGTTGAAAGTCAGATACGAGATAAAGACGGTGAACGGGCTACGATTGGAGTTCAAATCCACAAGAAAATAGGCAGCAGTCACCGCTGTGGCCAATATTCCCCAACGTCGCGCTACGCTTGCCGTGACCTTGTCCCAACCAATCAGGAGGGACTGGACGACGACCGATAGGAGAGCACCGGCAGAAAGCGAGGAGGCTACCGCCATTGTCACAAAACCCGTGACGAGCCGCCCTCCCCGGCGGGCGCTCGAACCAAACACATAATAGCTCAAGGCGAAGACACTCGAACAAACGATACCAAATAGAATGAAGTGTTCGAATGGGCCCTGAGCTCTTCTGAGTCCGAACCTTGGTTCGCTGCCAGCGACATTGTAAACGGAGAATATCTTGCCGAACAATTGAATCAAGATCGGCGAACCCGTGACATTCTCGTAAATTGCGAATGGCAGAAGACAAAGGACCATGAGCACCAGCGCGCTCACCATACGCTGGAACGCAAAGACATCTCGAATGTAGCGTCTCGCAAAAAGAAATGTCCCAAAGGTCTCTATGACGAATATGCCCGCCGATTGCAGGCCTTGCTCGATGCCGTGCACACCCACCAATACGGCCGCGCCCCACATCGCCGCCAGAAGCATCAAGATGTCGGGCAGCCGAACTCGCCCGACCGATCCAGATAACCACGCCACCAAACACGGAATGAAGGTCGCCACCAGTACCAGCCGATAGGGCGACAAGCGCGTCGGGCCGATGTAGAAATGCATCGGCATAGCCAAGGCGAAAACGAAGATCGGAATGAGAAGGGAGACCCTAGGGGTCCGGCTCAGCCGCGTCGCCCCGGCCCGCCCAACCGCGAAATGCAGTGAGCCTACGACCTCACGCGACCCACCTGTTGCAAGGCTTACCATCCTGTCCATCCGCTAGGTGGAGACGTGATCCACCACGGCACCGCCATATTTAATCACATATTATAGATTACATCAAGAAAGACAAGACCGTTCACCGATTTAAATCAACCGAATAAACCCAACCAACCGCATGTTAAGACGACGTGCGGGCGGACCGCAAGAGCTTCCGAATCCCTCGAAAATCAGCTAAAATAGCGCTTACTGCCGCCGCAGATCGTGACGCAAATCTAGGCCTCCGGCATCGCGATTTGCTCGAGCAACCAACAAACATTTAAATCCGTCGCTCATTATGGTTGCCATCCGGTCTATATTTAAATATATAACAACAGAAATTAATATATCATCACCGCATTAAAGTTCCCGAGAGAGCCATGGACACGTATGTTGACCGTCGTTCCCATTCGGCGTGGGACAGATCCACCTTAGAAAAGAAAGAAGCAACAAGCCTGGACAGCAGAAGCAAGTTCAGGATTTGCGTCTTCGGAATCGGCTACGTCGGCACCGTTTCTGCAGCCTGTCTCGCACGAGACGGACACGACGTGCTGGCGGTCGATGTCAATCAGGACAAGGTCGATCGTCTGAACCGAGGGCTGCCGCCAATTGTCGAACCGAGGCTCGCTGAACGTATCCGCTCCACTGTCCGTGCCGGTCGCCTGAAGGCAACCACCCAATCTCAGGACGCCGCCTCATCGACGGACATTTCATTGATCTGCGTCGGAACACCCTCGCGGGACAATGGCTCTCTGGAGACAGCGTTTGTCAGCCGCGTAGCGCAGCAGATTGGAGAAAGTCTCCGAAATGCGACAAGCTTTCATTCCGTCGTAATGCGCTCGACGCTGCTGCCAGGCACGATGGAGAATATCGTCGTGCCCATCCTGGAGCAGGCGTCCGGCAAACGAGCCGGTCAAGATTTCGGGGTCGCTTATCTTCCCGAATTCCTACGAGAAGGAACGGCTATCGCCGACTACGATGATCCGGGAACGATTGTTATTGGCGTAGACAACGATCCATTGACGCTCCAGCGACTTCTGGACCTTCACGCAAAATTTTCGGCCACCCCTCGCATCCTGTCAATTCGCGGCGCCGAGGCAGTCAAATATGCAAATAATGCCTGGCATGCGACGAAAATCAGCTTCGCAAATGAGATCGGGTTGCTCTGCAAGGCGATGGGGGTCGACAGCCACCAGGTCATGAACGTCCTGGTCGCCGACAAGAAGCTGAATATCTCGCCAGCGTACCTCAAACCAGGGTTTGCATTTGGCGGATCCTGCCTGCCAAAGGACGTGAGCGCTTTGCGCCACGCCGGAAGAGACGCCGATATCGACACCCCACTGCTCGATGCCGTGATGCAAGCGAATGAGAACCAGATTCGAAGCGCCTACCAACTTGTCGCGGCGACCGGGAAACGGCGTATTGGACTCGTAGGATTGAGCTTCAAACCGGATACCGACGATCTGCGCTATAGTCCAATGCTCGAGGTTGCGGAAAGATTGATCGGCCGCGGTTATCAGCTCGCGATCTATGATTCGAATATTCGCCTGTCCCGACTCACGGGGGTCAACAGGGCTCACCTGACGAGTCGCCTGCCGCACATTGCCTGTCTTCTTCGAGAGAAGATGAGCGACGTCGCCTCCTTTGCCGAGGTCATCGTCGTGGGAAACCGCAAGGAGTTTCTGAAGAACTCAGCGATTTTCAAAGGACAGGACAAAATCATCATCGATCTCGTGCGCATCACGCCGGAAAAGGAGACCGCAAGTGACTATCGCGGCATATGTTGGTAGGTCGCGGAGACGACCATCATGACCTTGACATCGGTAGTTGACGCCACGCGCCGCATGCACCGGCGACGAATATTGATGATTGTCGAAAACCTCCCCGTTCCATTCGATCGCAGAGTCTGGGCGGAGGCGCAATCCTTGCACAGAGCCGGCTACGAAGTGACAGTGATCTGTCCCCGCGGTCCGTTCGCGGAAGCTGCATACGAATCGATTGACGGCATCGAGGTCTACCGCCATCCGCTGCCACTCGAAGCTAGGGGCAAGCTTGGCTACCTCGCCGAATACAGCAGCGCGCTATGGTGGGAGTTCGCCTATTCTCTCAAGGTGTTTTGGTCGCGGGGTTTCGACGTGCTTCACGCCTGCAACCCGCCAGATCTCATTTTTCTCGTCGGCGCGTTCTACAAGTACTTGTTCGGCACAAAGTTCGTATTCGACCATCACGACCTGAATCCCGAGCTATTCGAGGCGAAATTTGGACATCGCGGACTGCTTTGGAAGGCGCTTGTCTTTCTCGAGCGAATGACCTTCAGCGTGGCTGATATATCGATCGCCACCAACAGATCGTACGCTGACGTCGCCATCCACCGCGGACGGATGACGCCTGACCGCGTGTTTGTTGTCCGCTCAGGCCCCAACCTCGCGCGCGTGCGTGAGCTCGCTCCCGACCACACTTGGCGCAACGGCCGGTCGCATCTGGTTGCCTATGTCGGTGTGATCGGGGAGCAGGAAGGCATTGATCTTCTGCTCGAGGCGGTTCGGCACATCACCTCTGCACGCCGGCGCGCCGATATCCAGTTCGTCATTATGGGCGCGGGACCGAGCCTCGAGCAGCTCAAACAGACCTGTGCCCGAATGCACCTGGCGGAATTTGTCACCTTCACCGGCAGGATCGACGATACGACGCTTTTCAAGGTACTCTCGACCGCAGATGTCTGCGTCAATCCCGATCGGCCCAATGCAATGAACGACATGTCGACCATGAACAAGATCATGGAGTACATGGCGCTTGGCAAGCCGATCGTGCAGTTCGATCTGGCCGAGGGACGGGTGTCCGCCCTGTCCGCCTCTCTCTATGCGCGCAACACCGACACGACCGATTTCGGTGACAAAATCCTTGAACTCATCGATGATCCTTCTCGTCGCAGGGATATGGGCTTGTACGGACAAAAGCGCGTCCGCGACGAACTATCGTGGGAGCATGAAGAACCGAAACTGATGGCGGCTTACGAAGCTGTGTTCAACAGAGCCTCTCGGGCGCGAAACGATCGCAATTCGGCGCGCCAACCTTGGCAGGTCAAATGATCTCGTGATTCCAAGTTTGAAAATCCGTCGGCCTCTCGTCAAGACGCCAAAAACGCGCAAAGGAGCTTTCGGAGCTCCGATTTTGTACCATCGGCATATGCTGCGGCGAGGGCTATCGATAGCGCCAGCGCATCAATTGGCGATAGAGTCCCAGCCTTGTGCTGACCCTCCAGGCAACGCCACGCACAGCGGTCGGATCAAGCAAGTGCCTGTGCATATACTCCGCATCCATGTTGTTCGTTAGGCACAGGCGAGAATAGAGAAATGGTTCGAACCCGCGATGATGCCCAAGCTGGATGGTGAAGAGGTGCGTATAGCCAGCTCTCAAGGCCGCTTCCCACACTCGCCTTGAAAATCGTCCGTATGGGAAAGCGAAGAGAGTGACTTCTTGCCCGAGGCGATCCTCCAGCATTAACTTCGAAACCATAAGCTCGCGCTCGAGTTCGGCGTCCGAAACGATAGTCAAATCGACGTGGCCCATGCCGTGGGAGCCGATCGCAACACCACCCCTGCCAAGCTCTTGAATCATATCCCAGGTCATACGTCCCGGTGCCGCCACGAAATCCACCGGAATAAAGGACATGAAGCCGGGAATCCGACCGGACTTCAGGTAATGTGCATAGGCAAGCGTATAGTCCGAAAGAAACCCATCATCGAAAGTGAGGAGGACCGCGCCGATGCCGTTGGCTTTCGGATCGGTGCAACGCTCCAGAAAGCTCCTAGGGGAGACTAGCCTGTCCTCGTAAAGTGAAAGATGCGCATCGAATGATTCGTGGGTCAGACACCACGCATTCGGAGGCGAGGCTTCAACCAGCTCGTGATAATTCAAGACAATCATAGAGTTTGTATCAGATCCGAGACCCGCCGGCCCCAGGTCTGCCAGTTCAATCGCGCCTCGAAGGCGTCTCGGCTCGATCGTCTTAGGCGGGCCAGCCGGTCCGCATTCGCAAAAATCTCGAGGATGATCGTCGCATAGTCCGCCTTCGTGGCATTCGGCGGCAGCAAGATGCCGGTCTCCCCGTTGCGGATAGCGCAGGAGACGCCACCAGTGGCCGGCGCAATGCTGGGCACGCCATGGGCCGCAGCTTCACAGAAGACGATACCGTAGCAATCTGCCCGGGTCGGCAGCAGAAAAAAATCCGCGTCGCGATAGAGTTGATCCAGCCGGTTGCGCTGATCACGATCATTCTTGTCGAGGTAAGGGATGATCGTCAGGCCATCATGGGTGACGGGTTTGGGCGGAGTGCATCCGCAGATTACGAGCTCCGCCTCTACGCCCCTGTCCTTTAGTTCAGCGAGAGTCCCGACCGCGATGTCCGCGCCTTTCTCTTCCCAGTTCGCTCCGATGAAAAGGAGCCGGCACGGACCCGGCTTGCGACATCCGAGCACGGAGCCACGTTCGGGTGCCTCTTTGAGGTTGGCGCCCCAGGGAATAACGTGCACCCGCGCGCGGTCGGCGCCGTAATCTCTAATAGCGGATTCGGCTGCCCATTCCGACGGGTAGAGTATCAGGTCGGCGCGCGCAATCGTGTTGCGTTCCAAGCGTTCAGCCATGTCTCGAGCAGCGCGCGACAAGTTTCGATAGTTGGGATGGTAATTGTCAACAAGCCGAAAGGTCGCGTCGGACGCATAGACCAGGGGAACGCCCTTGGGCACTCCCCATGCGAAGCTTGAGCCAGCGGGTGCGAAGACGACATCGGGCGAGGCCGCGCGGATTTTTCGCTCCGAGTCAGCTGCGTACTGTGCAACCACACGCCCCGCATGGAACGGAGAAACTCCTTGCCGGAGAAAGGTACGGCAAAATCTTGAATACGCCTTGTAGAGAGGGAGACTCGGTGCGTTCAAGGGACCGATATGAAGCACCTCATGACCTTCGCTCGACAGCGATTCCGACATGTGAAACGGGGTGCCGGACCAGAATCTGACCTCACGCGCATCACCGATCGTGGCGAATGCAATCCGCCGCGCCGCCCGGCCGCCGGAGACGTGGCTCTGAGTCATTTTATTCCCTACAGATGCAGCAATCGAACCGCTGTACAGAGACTGACCAGGATTGTCTTTCATTATTGCGACCCGATTTATCCGCGGAGCTCATGAGGGCGACCCGGCGGACAACGTTCGGCGTGAAGTGTCATCTCGTTGCCACACGGCAGCTTGGACATTAGAAGACCTTACCGCTCGGAAACGAGCACGAATATTGACATAGCAATAGATCAACAATCCCGGCCACAGGCGCAGTTCCCTGAACAATCGAATGAGCGTTCGATTGTTGGTTTCGCTCCTGTTCACCGATAGCTCGGGAAAGCGGCGGGTGATTTCAAATACCCCGGCATAGGCCCGACTTCTGACAGCGATAAGCTTTGAGATTGAGCGCGCAGGAAAAACCTTCGATTTGACGTGCGGGAGGGTCTCGCGTTCCTCCGCCTTAAATTGAAGGCGAACATAGATGTCATCAGCAACGACATCTGGAAACTGCCCGAACCGCCTGCGCCCCGCTTCAGATAAGAAGTAGACGCCGGAGCCACCGATACCTTCGCACGAGGAAGGCAGCCGCGACCAAATTGCGTAGTACTTGCGGACCAGCCAGGAACAATCCGTCAGATCGATATCAGCCGTTGGCGCGACTGCGAGAACGTCGCCCTTCTCAAGGCGCCGTGCGAGAGCTTGAATGGCATCGAGTGTAAGAACAATGTCCGCATCAGCATACATCCGGGGAAACACGCCCGAGATCTGATCGCCGATGTTCAGGGCGTGGGTTTTCCTTGCAGTATCGGTTTCGACAACCTGGACCGGTGAACCGAAGCGGCGAGCGACGTTCGCGGTGTCGTCTGTGCACCCGTTACAGACAACGACCACTCCAATTTGGTCGGAGGCCGCATTGCTGACCCATTGGCCTAACAACCGAGCGATAACAGAACTCTCGTTGTGAGCTGGGACGATGATCGAGATCATTGTTGGCCTGGACGGAATGGATCAGATGTGAGGCAACAGGTTCGGCAAGGCTCATGGTTGCTTTTCGCTAGTCCGTAACATCCATGAGAGCATAGGCCGCTAACGCCCAAGTATTTAAATTAACCGACAATTTAAATCAACGCAAAAAAAGACTGACCTACCCACTAATATAATCAACATCCAACCGGAGCAGTTTCGGAACGTGCACGAATCCCGCCGGACGCTGTTGGCCTGCCCGTAAACCGGACTTAAGCTCAAGCCAAGTCCATAATTTACAAGTTTCGAAGCACATTTGCACCGGAATTAGCACTCATCCACGGGATTTTAAATTTAAACCAAAATAATATAATTAAACGTAGATTTTGGATTTTACGGCGTTATAATTGAACGCATTGATTTTGACGGAGACGGGTGATCGCCTGATGAACAGCCCCACCTTCCACGATTTGGATGCTCTTTCACGCGCCGCACGACCAATCGTCGCTCCTCAGAGCGACTTGGCCGCTGGGCAAGCAACGGTGCGACGGGCGTGTTCGGTCCAGAACGCGACAAGCACCTCCTCCCCCCATTCGCCGTCTCATCGGAATCGACATCTGATTTCACCTGAACTCAGCGCGAGACGCTGCCAGCATGCGTAGAAAGAAATGGTACTAGAGATGTCAAATGGAACCATCGGCGTCGGCGTTATTGGATACGGCTACTGGGGGCCAAACCTCGTCCGCAATTTCGCTTCTCACCCCAAGGTGCGCCTGGTCGGACTCAGTGACCTTGATCCGAAGAAGATTGCGGCTAGCAAGCGCCTGTATCCAAGCCTAATGACGACATCCTCTTATCACGATCTTCTCAGGAACCCAGCCATCGATGCGATCGCCATCGCAACGCCGGTTCATACTCACTATGAACTTGCCCTTTCGGCCCTCAAGGCCGGTAAGCACGTGCTGGTGGAAAAGCCGTTTGCACAAAATTCGGATCAGGCCCGGCGTCTAATCGATGAGGCGGCCCAGCGCGGTCTAACGCTGATGGTCGATCATACCTTTCTCTACACACCCGCCGTGCGGAAGATCCGCGAGCTCTTGCTCAAGCAGGAGCTTGGCAACGTCTATTACTACGACAGCATACGCTCAAGCCTCGGCCTGTTCCAAAGCGACGTTAACGTGATCTGGGACTTGGCCGTGCACGACATTTCGATCATCCACCATATCTTGGATGAAGAGCCCGTCGCGGTTTCGGCGACAGGGTCATGCCATGTGGTCGGCTCTCCGGAAAACATGGCCCACATTACTTTGTTCTTCGATAGCGCATGCGTGGCTCACGTGAGCGTCAACTGGCTCTCGCCGATCAAGGTTCGCCAGACGTTCATCGGAGGCAGCAAGAAGATGATCGTCTATGACGATCTTGAGCCAACCGAAAAGATTAAGGTTTATGATAAGGGTATCACCGTCGACGGCCCCTCCGACAATGCCCATCAACTGCGGATCGGTTATCGAGCTGGCGATATGTGGGCGCCCCACGTCTCTCCCAATGAAGCGCTTCAGATCGAGGTCGACCACTTTGTCGATTGTGTGCATAGCGGAGCGACGCCAATTTCAGGCGGCATGTCTGGCCTGCGGGTGATCGAGGTCCTTGAGGCTGCATCGCGCTCGATTGCCGAGCACGGGAAACCGATCTTTCTGAAACGGGAGAAGCGCTGGAGCCGGGAACAAACGAGAGCGACGGCCTGACCGTTGGATAGACGCCAATCCACTCGACCCACAGCGACGATCCCCGATGAATTCGGTACAACGCTCGATCCTGTTTTCTGCGGCCGATCGCTATGGCAGCCTCGCGCTGTTCTTTGTCGCCACCGCAGTCCTCTCTCGCCTGCTGTCACCGGCGGAATTTGGGGTCTATGCGGTCGTCAGCGCCGTCACGGCGGTCATCGGAGCATCCTTCCAGGAGTTCGCAGGCGGAAATTATCTCATTCAAAAGCGCGAACTGTCCGCAGAAAGCGTTCGCTCAGCCTTCACGATCACATTTGGGATCTCCGCAGCGATTGCCGTTCTTCTATATGTTCTTGCGGGTGCGCTCTCCGATCTTTTCGCCGAGGCCAATCTCAAGACGGGCATCGAGGTATCGGCGTTGAACTTTCTGCTCGTACCTTTTTCTGGGACGATTTCTGCCTTGCTGCGTCGAGACATGAAATTCGGCACGTTAGCCATTTGCAACTTCGCCGCTGGAGCGGCGGTTGCCCTTGTCTCGATCGGGCTTGCGATGACAGGATTCAGCTACATGGCCCCCGTCTGGGGAGCTCTTGCAGGAAACGTGACTCTGACTTTGGCGTTGCTCGCTCATCATCGTGATTTTGGGGCACTGCGTCCCTCGCTCGTCGAATATCGCGAAGTCGTCGGCTTCGGCCTTTATTCCAGCGGGATCAGCGTAATCAACGTCTTCTACAACCTCGCCCCCCAGCTTTTCCTTGCACGAATTCTCGACTTCGCATCTGTCGGTCTGTACAGCCGCGCGGTCAACTTGACACAGGTCTTCGACAAACTCGTCACGCAGGTGTTGACCCCCGTGATCATGCCGGCGATCGTCGCGCGACGCCGGGCCGGCGAAGATCTCAATGCTGTTTACCTGGACTCGATTGAGCTTCTTTCCGCCATGCATTGGCCATTCCTGATATTCGTGGCGATCATGGCGCGGCCAATAATCGCAATTTGGCTGGGCGAGACATGGTTGGAGGTCGTACCTCTAGTGCGCCTGCTGTGCATCGCAAACCTGGCATTTTTTGCAGCATGCCTAAGCTATCCCATCCTCATAGCCGTCGGAAGCGTGCGGGAGGCATTGATCTCCTCCCTCATCTCACTACCGCCTTCACTTCTTTTGATTTTGGGCGCGTCTTTCTTCGGTGTACAGGCTGTCGCTGCATCCGCACTCTTGACGCTGCCGTTTCAGGCTGCGGTCGCGATCTACTTTATCGGGCGGCATCTACACTTCGGGCCAATGGATGTTCTTCGCGCGTTGACAAGGAGCGGCCTGGTCACGGCCGCAGCCACGTTCGGCGTAGCCAGCTGTGCGGCTCTGACGGAAGCCGGAATGCTGACATCGCTTGCCGGTCTGGTGTTGGGGGCGTGTGCTGCGGCTCTTTGCTGGAGCTTAGGGCTGATATTGACCGGTCACCCGCTGCTGCATCACGTCCATCTCGCGGCCGTTAGCCTCGCGCGTGCTGCACCAAGACTTCGACCGTCGCGTTCGGCCCTATAGGCCATAGACAATATTGGAGATGAGATGCCCGTCGCAAAAGACGTAAAGCTCGGCAGGCAAGTCAGAATCTTCCATCCAGAGCTAATCAACCTCTATGGCTGCTCTGTCGGCGACGAAACGGGGATCGGGGCTTTCGTTGAGATCCAAATCGGGGCGACGATCGGTGCGCGCTGCAAAATATCATCCCACACATTTATTTGCGAGGGCGTGAGCATCGACGACGAGGTGTTCATCGGACATGGCGTCATGTTCACGAACGACAAGTATCCTAGGGCCACCACGACCGACGGCCGCCCACAGGCGTCCTCCGACTGGACATTGCAGCGCACACATGTCGCTAAGGGAGCATCCATCGGATCGAATGCAACGATCTTGTGTGGCGTGACTATCGGCGCAGGAGCAACGGTCGGCGCCGGGGCGGTGGTGACAATAGATGTTCCACCAGGAGCGACCGTGGCCGGAGTGCCCGCTCGGATTCTATCTTGGTCGAAGGTCGAATCGTGAGTTTATCTTCTTTCTGCCGCGGAGATTAAATATCCGCTCTTTGATTATTGATTTAAATTCAAATAATGATTAGTTATATTAATTAACGACCCGTCAAAATGGAAGGGATTAACTTGATACCATTTCTCGATCTGAAAGCTCAGTACGTTCAAATCCGACCAGAAATCGACGCTGCGGTGGCCAGGGTCATCGGCAGCGGGCACTTTGTGCTCGGGCCGGAGGTGACTGCCTTCGAGGAACGCTTTGCGGATTACTGCCGGACGGCCCATTGCCGCGCGGTGAACAGCGGCACTTCGGCGCTTCACCTTGCCTTGCTGGCGGCGGGGATCGGACCCGGTGACGAGGTCATTACGGTATCCATGACGTTCGTCGCGACAACCGCGGCCATTCTCTACAGCGGCGCCAGGCCGGTGTTTGTCGACGTCGACCCCGTGACATGGACGATGGATCCCGGCTTGATCGAAGCTGCGATAACACCGCGAACCAAAGCTATTCTGCCGGTTCATCTCCACGGCCTGATGGCCGACATGGATCCCATCACGGAGATCGCGCGTCGGCACGGCCTGGTGGTCATCGAGGACGCCGCGCAAGCGCACGGTGCGGAATACCGGGGACGGCGCGCAGGCTCGGTGGGCGATCTGGGATGCTTCAGCTTCTATCCCGGCAAGAATCTGGGCGCTTTCGGCGAGGGTGGGGCCGTCGTAACTGATCGGCCCGAGTTCGCGCGCCGCGTGTCACTGCTGCGGGATTGGGGTCAGGAGTCGAAGTACGACCACATCATTGCCGGATACAATTGTCGCATGGATGAGATCCAGAGCGCGATCCTGAACGTCAAGCTGGACTATATCGAGCGCTGGACGGAAGCGCGCCGGTCGCTGGCTGAGCGATACGATGCACTGCTGTCTGATCTCCCATTCGCGCGTCCCCAGCCGCCTCGACATGCCCGTCACGTGTATCACGTCTATGCCGTCAGATCCCAGGGCCGCGACGACGCGCTGACGCTGTTGCGTGATGCCGGAATTGGCGCCGGGATTCACTATCCCGTTCCGGTGCATTTGCAGAAAGCCTACGCAGAGCTCGGCTATCGCGCCGGTGATTTCCCCGTCACCGAGATGCTCGCGGACGAATTCCTCTCCCTTCCCATTTATCCGGAACTGCTGCCGGAACAAGCCGCCGAAGTTGTCACCACATTGAGGAGCGCGGCGGCCCTGCGGCCCAGCGTCGCCGGCAGCGGCGGAGCAGAGCATCCACAAAGCGTCATGACATGGTCCCACAACAGGAGAGCGTCTTGATTGATCTGAAGGGTAAACGCGTTCTGGTCACGGGCGGGGCGGGATTCATTGGCTCCCACATCGTCGATCTGCTCTGCGACGAGGGCTGCATCGAAATCGTTGCCCTCGACAACATGGTCAGAGGCCGGCCGGAAAATCTCCGTCGCGCACTCGGGCATGGGCCAGTCAGGCTGGTCCATGGCGATATTCGCGATCGCAAGTTGATGGAAGCGTTGGTCAAGGCGGCGGATATCGTTTTCCACCAGGCCGCGCTCCGCATCACTCATTGTGCGGTCGAACCGCGTCTCGCCAAGGAGGTCATGGTGGATGCCACCTACGACCTGCTGGAGCTGTGCATCAAGCATGACATCGAAAAGATCATCGCAGCGTCCTCGGCTTCGGTTTACGGCATGGCGGAGGATTTTCCGACGAGCGAGCGACAGAACTGCTACAACAATAGGACCTTCTATGGGGCAGCGAAGGCGTTCAATGAAGGCCTGCTGCGCGCGTACAATGACATGTACGGTCTCGACTATGCGGCGTTCCGATATTTTAACGTCTATGGCAGCCGCATGGACCTACACGGGCGATATACCGAAGTTCTTATCCGCTGGATGGAACGCTTGGAGACCGGGCTGCCTCCGGTCATTTTCGGCGATGGCCTACAAACCATGGATTTCGTCCACGTCCGGGACGTCGCACGCGCCAACATTCTGGCCGCAAGGGCGAACGTGACGGATGAGGTATTCAACGTGGGTACCGGCACGGAAACCAACCTGGTGCAACTCGCGACGGCGCTCGCATCGGTGATGGGGCGGCAAGGAATGCTCCCGGAGTTCGCGCCGGAGCGGTTCATCAATGCCGTGCCGCGCCGCCTGGCCTCAACCGGAAAAGCCGAACGCCTGCTGGGTTTTCGGGCCAGCACCGGGCTTGATCAAGGCCTGCAAGAGCTCGTCAAATGGTGGCGCGCTGAGCGCGAGCTCACGGCTGGCAATCGGCGACAGGCGGCTGTGTCGTGATTCCGATCGCATTGCCGCTGCTGGCCCATGAAGAGGCGGAGGCGGCGCGCGCAGCCGTCCTGTCGGGCTGGGTGTCGCAAGGTCCGCAGGTGACTGCCTTCGAGCAGGAATTCGCCGCTCTCGTCGGAGCTCCCTTCGCTTGCGCTGTTTCAAATTGCACGACGGCCCTGCAGCTCGCTCTGGCGGCGCTCGATATCGGCCCCGGTGACGAGGTCATCACCGCAAGCCATTCGTTCATCGCGACAGCGAACTCGATACGATACCAAGGCGCGACCCCTGTCTTCGTGGATATCGATCCAGAGACCTACAATATCGATTCCGCCCAGGTGATGGACGCGATTACGCATCGCACGCGCGCGATTATCGCCGTTCATCAAATGGGCATTCCGTGCGACCTGGCTGCGCTTACGGCGATCGCCAAACGCAGGGGAATTGCCCTCATTGAGGATGCCGCCTGTGCGGCCGGTAGTGAGATCTCAATAGACGGCGAATGGGAACGCATAGGCAAGCCGCATGGACGTATTGCCTGCTTCTCCTTTCACCCACGCAAAGTGATCACTACCGGCGAGGGTGGGATGTTAACAACCGCCGATCCGGAGCTCGACCGAAAGTTCCGGCTGCTCCGGCAGCACGGCATGAGCATTCCGGACACCGTGCGGCATGGCTCACCGCAAGTCCTTTTCGAAGACTATCTCGTCGTGGGCTATAATTTCCGAATGACCGACATACAGGCCGCCGTCGGACGCAAGCAGTTGGAGCGCCTTCCGGAATTGGTTGCGCGGCGCCGCGCTGTCGCGCTTGGATATGCCGAGCTACTTGGAAACCTGGAGGGACTGCGACTGCCAGCAGAGCCCGCATGGGCCAGATCGAACTGGCAAAGCTACTGTGTGCGCCTGCCTGATAGATTGGATCAAAAAGGGGTGATGCAGACACTTCTCGACCAGGGCATAGCGACGCGACGTGGAATTATGTGCGCGCACCGCGAAGCGCCCTACGCCGCTGAAAGCCACCGGCATCAACTGCGCCAGTCCGAACTCGCACAGGATCATTCGATCTTGCTTCCAATCTACGCGCAAATGACCGAAGACGATCTGCGCTATGTCGTCAACGCTCTCACCAGGGTATTATACCGATGACCGCTGCTCACTCCACGAATTCGTCCGAGCGCTGCGATCGCACTCTGCTTAATCTGCCCATTCGGGCAGCACATCCGTGCAACAACGGACTTGCGTCTACGGACGCAGCCCGATCATCGCACTCACCCTCACGCGGCCGCCGCACTCGCTACATTGGGCCCGCAACGAATCTATCTGAAGTTTGACGCACCGGACTGCGTTACGGCAATCTAAGTAAAACTGAGGACCAGATGGCTACCTTCGATCCAAAGCCTAAGCTAGTCTTCTTTCAATACAAATATGACGACGAGCTGCCTGCCTTTCTTCTGGCGCACAAAAGAGAGCACGTCAAATGTCTCTCAGAGTTCTTCAATGTCGTTGTCGTAGATCACGATTGTGATTATGCGCACATCTGCGATATTCATCACCCGGATTTGACGCTTTTCGAAGGCGGAGTTCCGTTTCCTTCTTGCCGTCGACCGAAGGTCAGCAGCGCGCATGCCAACGCGCACATTCCGAAACTTGGCCTCCTTAATTCAGATGCCTTCTGCTGCGGTCGCGCAGGATTTTTGTCCGACATGGACCATCTGGGAATCACCACGTATTTCGCCATAGCAACAGCGGCGGCCGAGAATACGCCAGCCATTTCGGATTCTCTATTCATTTGGCCAAATTCCATCGACCCTGATCTCTATCGTGACTATGGCGTCTGGAAGAGCATCCCAGTGCTCTTCGCCGGCAACAACACAGCTCTATATCCCTGGCGACAGCGGATGATGCGCCTCATCTCTAAAAACTATTCGTCCTTGATTTGCAATCATCCTGGCTATGCACCTAGGAGGGAGCAGCAACAAATAAGGGTCGGCGAACCTTATGCGCGAATGTTGAACGCGTCCGTGTTCGTGCCGTCGTGCGGGACACTGGCAAAGGAAGTCGTCCGAAAGCATTTTGAGATTCCCGCCTGCAAATCATGCCTGGTCACAGAGTCGTCTCCAGCGCTCCAGGCAGCAGGCTTCATCGATATGGTCAACTGCGTGTTTGCCGACGAGCACGACGTGTTGGACAAGCTATCCTTTCTGTTCAACAACCAGGATGCACTCGAAGCGATTGTTCAAGCAGGGTTCGACTTGGTTCACCGTTCGCACACGATAAAGCAACGCAACCAGATTCTCCAATGGTATGAACTCAACAAGGCCGCTCAACCCCACCAGAGGATCCTTCAACCCGGCCCGTTCGAGCCGCTCCGGCTTGTGGATGCTTCGCCTACCAGCAACGTTGCAGGCATTGCGCCCGGAGGTTTGCACCTACGTCTTTTGCAGCAGGGCGACCAATTGCTCGCGCAGCGCAACTACGAAGGCGCAGAGCGCCTCTATTTGAAGTGCGCACAATATATTCCGTGGATGCCTGAACCGAAATTGCGACTTGCGCTTTGCGATTTGCGCAAAGGCAATGCGAGCAGAGCGCTCTCTTGGATCTCCGAGCCGATCCAATTCACTCTTTCCGAGTACAGAGCAGCAGATCCCGATCCCGTTGAATGGGCGTACTTCATCGTTGCAACACTCTGCTCGAAAGACATCGCCGAAGCGGTCAGATGCGCCAACCAATTTCCCTGGCTCGACCATGAGGAATTGAATCGAGCTCGGCGTGCAGTGGCGATACTCTCGGGTCGAAAGATCGTGCTTCCTGCGGGCGTTGGTGAGCACCGAGAACACCGACGGAGCATTCACCAACTGCCACAACGCAATGACCAGGCGTGGTTCACCAGCCTATGCGACATTCTTACCGCATGTAAACGAGCTAATCTGGCGGAGCAGATAAGGAACTATTTGAACCGCGGAAGTGCCGCATTGGCAGATCTGAACAATCGCAATGTCGCGATTCGGCAAGAGAACAACGATGAACTTTCCAATGCTTCCTTGACCTTACCGCCTCAAGGGAAGACAAGGTACTTTGAGTGGCGACTTCGCATCTACAAGGTGCGGGCGGGCCTCAAGCAGCTGGTCAAGCGAGGCCTCTATGGTGCCGAGGCAAGGTACGGATACTTCATGCCACATCATCTCTCGAGCAGCAGAAATGATGAGTTTTATGGACTGATCCATGATCTTGCTCGCGGAGAGAAAATAGGTGCGGCCTTGGTCGTAGGCGCAGACCGGCGCTGGCGCGGCACTCAAGCGCTCATAGCCGGGCTCAGAGCACAGGAGGAAATATCCCGCCTGGTGTGCTTGAAAATAGGCGGAGGCAGTGGAGATCCTTTTGTTGGCGCGCCGAGGCCGGAGGAGGATTGTGTAAAATGGTATGGGCCTCTGGACCTCGATCCTGGCGACATGGGAGAGCAGTTCCGGAACTCGATAAGGAGGATAAAGGACGACAACAATGTCACAAGCTTCGACCTATTGTTGTTTAATGGCTCTGCTCGTGTGCAGGAGGACGGCTTCTACGAAGCCCTGTATGAATTGTTGCGAGAGACAAAGTACGTGCTACTCGACGACGTCAGTGATGTTCGCATTCATGATATCTACAGGCGCCTGAAGAGCGAGGGACGGCATCGCGTGACCGACGAAAATCCATCTCTCCGGAACGGATATGCCGTGCTCGAGAAGCGCAATGGAAACAATGGCAGAACCAACGCCTCTTCGTTCGACAGGCCGGTGACGACACTATCCTGAAAGTCTTCTGGCCGCTTCTCTATCGTGACCAAAAAAAGGGTAATGAGCATTCTGGAGTCACCGAAAAATGGACTATTTCCACTGGGTGCGACGCGAAATTCACCCGCTCTTGCCGAAGCAATGTAGCAGCATATTGGAAGTAGGAGCCGGCGCCGGCGCCACGCTAAGATGGCTGAAGGGCTATTACCCAAACGCGGAAACGACGGGGGTCGAGATCAATCCAGCCTTGTCGGACGAGTTGGGGCGGAACGTTGATCGGGCGATTATCGGTTCCGTAGACGAAATCATCGTACAGCTCAAGAAGTACGACCTTATCCTATTGCTCGATGTTCTCGAACATCTTCCTGATCCAAGCGCGACTCTTCAAAGCCTGGCAAAGACACTGAATCCGGGAGGCCGCGTTATCATTTCAGTTCCGAACATAGCTCACTTCAGCGTTTCATTGCCTCTTCTGCTGCATCGCCGCTTTGACTATCAGGAAGCGGGCATTCTGGATCGTACCCATCTCAAATTCTTCGTAGAAGATACGGCAATCAAGCTTCTAAGCGATGCAGGCCTGAAAGTCACAGATGCCCTTATCTCCGGAATGGAGCGAAGGGCAAAGATCTTCAACTTCTTCAGCCGCGGCTTGTTACGGCATTATCTGGCACGACAGTATATCATGCTGGGCCAATTGAGCGATCGCCATTTCGGACAGCAAGCAATCCGATGGCAGGTCGCGACTGACGAAGGCGCAAAATAAGGCTAGGCGCATCACCCGGTCATGACCGTCACAATGACGACTGGGGCCCGTTAAAGCGCTTCTTGCCTCGCATCAGCGCGAGATACTCAACAAGCTTGGAAGCCGGACGCCAGCAAACCACATCAAGCTCCGAGCCAAATTGCTGATCTACTCGCGTCTTGGCAAAAGGTTTTAGGCGATCCTTCGCGTAGTTGTTCGGCAAGTGATAAACCCAGGACCAAGATGGGGCGCTCAAGGTACTCGGATCGACGGGTGATACGTAACGAGTAAGAAAGCCCTCCGGGGGACTCTCGAAACACAAGCCCATTGCCGCGCGACAAGCAACATCCCACTCTGGTCGTACCAGCTTGCTGCGCTCGCGATCAAACGAAGGTGTCTCGACATATTCCAGTGCGAGCTCGCGGTCCAAGATGAACATTGCGTTGAATGGATAGTCGAGGTTGACAAAGGCATACCCATCCAGATCCACGCGATTCCTCGAGTTCAAATCAGCCACACCGACCTGATCAACGAGATAGAGACGATTGTCAGCGTCGTTGTATTCGATGCGCTGGAAAGATGGTATCAACCGCCTCTCCTTAAGTATCTCTCGATAATGGGTGAAGTAGCAGAAGTTCTGGAAGGACAGCAGAATATCATCTTCGACGTATATGAAATGAGTATAGGCCGACCCGGCGCTTAGAAACCTCTCCGAAACAAGATGCTTGTGACTCCAGGGCAAGAGCCAAGGATTGGCAAGTTTCGGAAAGCTCTCGATCGAGAGGGTTTTTGTTGACTTTGAGCGCGCGGGTAAGGACCTGAAAAGCGGTGCACTCAAATCTCTGATTAGCTCGACGGCTTCATCCTGGTCGGTGTTGGTGATGATGACAACATCCAAAGCTTCCACGGGATATTCGCAAAGCGATCGAAGGACTTGAAATAGATATTGAAGGCGGGACTCTCGGAAATGAAAAGTAACCGCGGCAAGGATTCGCAAGGGGCTTTCAGTCACAGCTAGCATGCTTTCCTACCTTCAGATCTGTATCGTCCACTAGCGCTGGCTCCCGCCCGCCCAGCTGCAATCCTTTGACCTGCGCCTAAACTGACTATGGCATTCGTTAGGGCTCGCGGATACTTTCATCCAAACCGCGAAGCAGAGGATAGAGGAAATAAGAGATGACACTGCGCCGCCCGACCTTCATTTCGGCGGTAACCGCCATGCCGGGAATCAATTGAACGCGTTCCGGCCGCAGCCGAAGGTGCACGTCCTGCAAATCGACCAGTACGCGATAATAGGGAGCTGTCGTGCGACGCACACCTTCGGCTTTCGGGTCCGGCGAGAACGAGTCCTCACTGACGACCCGAACCTCACCCACGGCTGTCCCGTACTTCTGGAATGGAAATGCCTCAAACTTGAGCCGCACCGGCTGCCCTACCGCGACCTGACCAACGTCCCTGCCCTCCACGTTGACTTCGGCCTGGAGCTGCCCGTCCTGGCGAACAAGCACGAACAACGTTTCAGCCTCGCGGACCACCGAGCCAACGGTCCGGCTGGCAATCTCGAGCACAACTGCCTCTGCGGGAGACTTTAGCACGATCAGTTGCCGGCGAAGCTCGGCTTTCTTCAGTTCCTCAAGGGCACCATCGCGCTTGCCGGTGGCCTCGACCAGATCCTGGTAAGCGGTGCGACGAAAGTCCTCCGCGAACACCTTTTGATCAGCCAAGGCCTTTTCCAGACGATGCGAGTTGTCTTCGATACTGCCCCGGACGCGCGCGAGATTGCTCTCAACCTCCAGCCGCGCGTCGCGCGACAACAAAAGGTTCAGTTGTGAACCGACTTGCTTGGCCATCAACGCACTTCGCATCGTCTCGATCGAGTGCATGGTCTCCAGTCGCTGAACTAGGACCGCTTCTTCGTTCTGCGCCGTTCTCACGTTGGCTTGGGCTGAAGCGATCTGCGCTTTGAAGTTCCGGAGCTGGGCGTCGTAGGTGGTGCTTCTCTGCAGGAACAGCTTATGCTGCAGCTGCTCGTCTTTATTGCTCGCGCTGGTAACGATGAACTCGGTTCCGTCCAATTCGGCGCGGAGCCGGGCGATAGCCGCCTCGAAGGCGGCGACTCGGATACGCAACTGGTCGACGTCCGCTTGCGAGAAGGTCGGATCGAGCGTCGCCAGCAAGTCGCCGCGCTTCACTCGATCGCCGGCCTTGACGTGAATTTCGCGGATCACTGACGTTTCCAGCGGCTGCACGACGAGGTTTGGACGCGTGGTGATCAACTTCCCCTGCGCGGTAACGATCATGTCCACTTGCGATACAGACGCCCACGCGACCGCGACGGCGATCAGCGCAACGACAAGGAAGAGCGTGACGTGAGCTACCTTTGCCGGGACTCGTTGCTCAACTTCGATTGCGTCGGGCTGAAATTCTGTAATGACGCGCGGTCGCCGCGGCGCAGAGCGAAACATGGTTCGACGCCTTCGCGTGACTATTCTTGCTCCCGAAGTTTCACGTGGCCTTTCTGCCCTATTCATGCGGACTGCTTCGTCTGTTGATTCCAAAGATGGCGGTAGATGGTGGATTTTGAAAGCAGTCGGTCGTGGTGATCCACGTCGACAACACGACCGCGGTCGATCACAAGGATCTGGTTCGCTTCGGCCAACATGGAGAGGCGGTGCGAAACGATGATAACGGTCCGTCCCGCCGCGAGACGGCGCAGATTGCGCCTGATGATCATCTCGCTCTCGGTATCGAGTGCGCTGGTCGCTTCGTCGAGAATCAGAATGCGCGGGTTGGTAATGAGAGCCCTGGCGATGGCAAGCCGCTGCCTTTGTCCCCCGGAGAGGTTTGACGCCTCCTCTTCGAGCATGGTGTCGAACCCCCGGGGCAGCCGCTCGATAAACTCGTCCGCCCCCGCGAGCTGCGCTGCTCCTACAACCTCCTCGAATGTCGCGTCCCGCTTCACGCACGCGATATTCTCACGGACAGTTCCCCGGAACAGGAAGCTGTCCTGCAGGACCACTCCGAGATTCCGCCGGAGATGGGGTAGATCTAGCTCCCGGGCATCATATCCGTCGATGCGTAGCAGACCCTGCTGAACGGGATACATTCCTGAGATCAGCCTGGTGAGCGTCGTCTTGCCGGAGCCGCTTCGGCCGACGATCCCGAAGATCGAGCCGGGGGCAATCGAGAAGGAGACTTGATCGAGCGCCGGAGCGCCTTCCGGGCCATAACGGAACGAGACACTTTCAAACTCGATCTTTCCGGCGAGGTCAGGGCGCAAGCCGTCCCTCTTGCCGTCACGCTCGGCTTTCTGGTTCATCACCTCGCCAAGCATCTTAACTGCCAGGGCGACCTCCTGGTACTCCTGCACCATCGTCACGAGCTGGACCAGGGGCCCCGAGACTCGCCCTGCCAACATATTGAACGCGACAAGCGCGCCGATCGTCATTTCTCCACTGAATACGTCAAGCGCACCCAGGGCGATGATCCCGATCGTCATCATCTTCTCTAGAAATCCGGTGACCGCCTGGGCGCCCGCCGAGATCTTCTCAACTCCGAATCGCATTGTAACCGCCTGCGCACAGCGGTCGTCCCACACCCTGCCCTGCAACGGCTCCATCGCCAGCGATTTCACTGTGCGCATGCCATGAACGGTCTCAACGAGGAGCGCCTGCCGTGCGCCTTCGGCCTGATACAACTCGTAGAGGCGCCGTCGGAATGGCCCCATCAGCACCGCGACAACGATCGCGCTAATCACGGTGAACGCCAGAACCATAGAGGTCAACTTGGCACTGTACAGTGCCAGAACGGGAATAAAGACGATCAGTGACAGCGCATCCAGCGTGGTGAGGAATAGCCGTCCGGTCAGGAATTCGCGAATTCGCGCAGCTTGCTGCATATGCTTCACCAGAACGCCAGCAGAGATGTGCTCGAAGAAGGTCACTGGCAATCCGAGAAGATGGCCGAATGTCTTCGTCGCAACGCGGATATCCACCCTGTTTGTCGCGTAAATCAAAAGGTAACGCCGCAGAAAGCCAAATATTGCATCGAACGCGAGCGCCGCGACCGCGCCGGCCGTGAGCACATAGAGCGTCGTGAAGCTCTCGTGCACAAGAACCTTGTCTATGACCAATTGAAAGAAGATCGGAAGCACGAGGCCCAGCGCGTAGAGGACGATCGCGGCAACCGCCACGTTGCCGAACAGCCCCGATTGCCGGAGAAGTTCCGGGACGAACCACCGCAGTCCGAACGCTCTACCTGTGTCTGCCGGCAGACGTTCGCGTTTCAACAGGATGACCTCTCCCGTCCAGCACGCGCAGAAGCGGTCCCTCGGAACGATCAGAGGCTCATCCTTACGGTCGGCGAGCGGATCGAGCGTCGCGACGGTCTCGGCTCCGTCAACCCCAGCCCCCGCGCCAAGAATGACAATCCAGTTCTCATTTGCGAGCCGGGCAATAGCCGGATATGCTTCTCCCAGACGACATAGCGCACCCCAATCCAAGTGTGCGGTCTTCGCCCGAAGCCCCGCCTCGCGCGCCATGCGCAGCAACAAGTCTGTCGAAAAGCTCTTGCCGTCAATGGCATAGGTGTGGCGCAGGCGGTCCACGGG
This sequence comes from Bradyrhizobium shewense, assembly GCF_900094605.1. Taxonomy (GTDB): domain Bacteria; phylum Pseudomonadota; class Alphaproteobacteria; order Rhizobiales; family Xanthobacteraceae; genus Bradyrhizobium; species Bradyrhizobium shewense. Next base: position 177,791 of record NZ_FMAI01000001.1, read on the forward strand.
CAGGTCGATGCCGTGATGAGCAGCGACCGTAGCCAGGCATTCCTGCGCAGTATTGGCAGCCGACTGCGGCGATTCCAAAGAAGTCGCCACCGCCGTCTCCGTCACCGGCAATTCAGCTGAAATTACTTGAGACATTCGGCGACCGTGAGCTGTTCAACACAGTGGGACCGCGCTCGATCGGCGCAATGTTGTGCGGGGGGTCCGCCGATGTCTTCGACTGGCTGCGCCGCACGGCTCCGGCATCGATCAGGCCCTGCAGAGCGTTCTGCATGACTTCAACGGAGTTCGCGAATGACTCCACCGAGAAAATCAGCCTTTGGCGAAAGACCTTCTTGGGCGCGTTATTGGCGTCTCGCTCCGTGGGCGAGAGGCTCATCAGATCGACGCGCACGATCGAACCACCGATCGTGATCTCGTCCACTCCGTCAGTATAAATTTCGGCGTGCATCCTATAGCTCCTATGCTGCGAGTTGCGGTCTGAAGATGACGTCGACCGCATAGCTTGTGGAATTGAAGGTATTGGTCGGGAACAGGCTGCCGGTGCCGTAAGCGTAAACACCATTGCCACCGCTGGACGCGGACGACGGAGCAGTCAACGGCCCGTTGGTGACCGAACCAGCAAAGAGATTTGGATCTGCGGAGTAGTTTCCCGCTGTGTGGTAGGAAGCAATGTAGGTCGTTCCGGCCGCTATCGTCACGGGCGCATTGAAATTGACCTGCTGCCAGCCGCTCGCCGTCTCGTTGGAAAAGGTTGCAGTCGCCAGTAAGGTGCCCGTGCTGCTCCAGAGGTCAGCGACGTGCGTGCCCGTGTTGTTGGGTCCTTTGTAGAAGCGCAACCCGACGATGTCGCCTGCGGCGGAAGCTTGGAATTTCATGCCAAGCTCCACCGAGTTTTGGTCATTGACCGAGACAATGCCCGGAGTTGGATTCGAGCTGAACAAGGAGGCGGTGCTGGACGATGACGCCTGGACGGTGACGTTGACCGTTGCGCTGGCTGCACCGGACCGGCCGTCCGAGATGGCATAGTTGAAGGAAGCCGGTCCGGTATAACCGGTGGCCGGGGTGAACGTCACCGTGTTGTTTTGTGCGTTGAAGCTGGCGGTGCCGTTGACGACTCCACTGACGCCCGTAATCGTCAGGACGTCGCCGTTCGGATCTGTGTCGTTGGCGAGCAATGAGGTCCCTGCAATGGTAAGTGGAGTGTTTTGGCTGGCATTGAAGCCGTCGTCATTGTTTGCGACAGGTGGCTGGTTGGCACCACCGCCCGAGCTGTTGAACAGGACGTCGACCCAGTAGTTCGTGGCATTGAAGGTGCTGGTTGGAAACAGATTTCCGTTACCATATGTGTAAACGCCATTGCCGCTCGCCGGGGCCGTCAACGGCCCGTTGCTGTGGGCGGTGGCGAAGTAGTTGGACGTCGCGGTGTAGCGACCGTTGCTGTGGAAACTCGCGACGTAGGTGGTACCGGCCGTGATCGACACGGGATTGCTGAACGTGACGGTTTGCCAGCCGCTGCTGGTCTCGTTAGTGAAGGTCGCCGTTGCAAGCAGCGTACCCGTGTTGCTCCACAATGACCCGGAGTGCGTGCCCGTATCACTGGCACCCTTGTAGTATTTGATCCCGGTAATGGTACCCGACCCGGACGAGGTGAATTTCACACCAAGGTTGACCTGCGACGCGTCGGTGCTCGACAGCGTTGCCGGCGTATCCGAGCTCGAGAACAAGCTTACGATTGTTGGGCTGGTCGCCACGGTTATGTTGAACGTCTCGCTCGCAGCGAGGCTGCCGAGGTCTGTCGCCGTGGCGTTGACGCTGACGGTCCCCACGTTTGCGGATGTCGGTGTACCGCTGAAGGTGCGGGTCGAGGCATTGAAGCTCAGCCAGGAGGGCAGTCCAGTCGCTGAATAAGCGAGCGAATCCCCCGAATCGACGTCGGTGAAGGTGCCGGCAGGCAGCGTCAGGGAGAACGCCGTGCCGACCGTCGCGGTCTGGTTGCCGGTCTGGACCGCCAACACTGGCGCGTCGTTGGCGCCATGAATGGTGACAGTTAGCGTGCTCGAGGATGTCGCACCGGCGGCGTCGCGCATCGTGTAGTTGAAGACATCGGTCAGCGTGTCGGTCGAAAGCCGTAAGGCCTGCACCGCCGTGTCGGCTTCATTGACGGTATAGGTGAACGTACCGGCGGCATTGAGGACCAAGCTGCCGTGGGCGCCATTGAGGGCCGCACCGACTGTCCCGGACGTCGAGCCGAAACTAACCGCGGTCACCGTCTTGGTATCACCAGCATCGGGATCGGTATCGTTAGTCAGCACATTGCCTGTGCCGGGAGAACCACCCGTGCCGTTGTTGGCACCGCCCTTCTCGGTGGCATTGGCCGCGTCCGCCACAGCGGTTGGCGGCGTGTTGCTGCCATTGCTGGGTGCAAACACCACGTCCGCCCAGTAGTTCGACGAAGAAAACGAATTGGTCGGGAAAATGCCAGCCGTAGCGGTACCGCCGTAGGAATAGACGCCATTGCCGCCCGATGTAGCCGAGGACGGCGCCGTCAAAGAGCCGCTCGTGAATGCGTTGGCGAAGAAATTATTCGTGGCCGCGTAGGCGCCGTTGGTGTGATACGAGACGATATACGTTGTATTGGCAGCGATTGTGACCGGGGTCGCCAGATTGACCGTTTGCCAGCCGCTTGCCGAGGTATTGGTAAAGCTCGCGCTTCCAAGCTTGGTGCCGGACGAGGTCCAGAGGTCGAGGAGGTCGGAGCTACCGTCGCTCGGACTGCGATAGAATTTCAGCGCGGTGATTTGTCCGGCCGTGGAGGAGGTAAACTTCATACCTACCTCAAGTGGCGTGCCATCATTCAAACTTGTCTGGGCGGGGACGTTGGAAGCCGTGAAGAGGCTTGCTCCGCCGCCCCCGCCACCACCCCCCGTAATATTGACACTGACCGTGGCAGGAGTGGCTTGCATATTGACACTATCATCAGTCGCTCGCGCCTCGATGACTCGCGCACCAGAGCCCGAAGCAACCCACGTATAGCTCCAGTTCGTCGTGCCGCCAGCCGGGTGCCACGTCGTACCGCCATCAGTCGAGACTTCGATACCGGCCACACGGCCGCCGACGTCCGAGGCGGTGCCGGTAATCGTGACCGTTTGGCCCGGGTTGATGTTGGTCCCGCTTGTCGGAGAGGTGATGACGGCCGTTGGCGCGGTGTGGTCGGTCGACGCTTGGGCGGTCACGAGACCGGCCTGCAATGTCTGGGGATTCACTCCCATGTCGGCGAGGAGATTCACCATCGACTGCTGCACGGCCGGGCTGACGGGCGCGGTCAGGCCCCTGTACGGAACATATTGGTCCGACAATCCCCACGAATACATGACCGTGCCGGCGCCGAAAACCAGAGCACCGCTCTCCGGATCTCGGTAGAGTGTCAGGCTATGCGTGGCGGTGCCCGAGCCTGTCGTCGCACCATTGTCCAGCAGCAACGTGTTGACATTTCTGGTCGTCGACGACATGTCGATCAACCCTGCCGGCCGGAAGCCATTGTCCAGATCGCTATCCCACTCGTAGCCGAGCAGGCGCGTCAGCGTTCCTCCGTTGCCACTGGCAATGCTGGTGTTCCGCCAGAAGCGCAGCTGCGACATGCTTGCCGGAATGCTGATATTGTCTAGCGAGCCGATATCGTCGACTGTGAAGATCGTACCGGAGAGAGAATTTTCCGGAGTACCAGGTCCATAGACTGGATCACGGAATATGCCCGCTCCTCCGTTGGCCGTGCCGTTCGGGTCGAGTTGGGCCCCGCTCCAGATGTCCTTGTACTCGATGATCGTTCGGTTCGCCGTGTGGCTCGTGTCGAAGCTCGCACCAAGCTCGATATCCCAATAGATTTCGTTGCCGCTCAGGAAAGCGAGGTCAATTCCCGCATCGCGCGCGGCGGTGACATTGGCGAACTGCGATTGCGACCAGTATTCGTCATGGCCGGCATCCATGAAGGCGCTCGCGTTCAGGAGCAGTCCTGGTTTGGTCGCGGAATCAATACCGGAGATGTAACTGATGTCATAGCCATTCTGCTCCAACCAGTAGATTGCGGCGTACTCCTCGCCAAACAGGAAGTCCTGCGCACCGGCCAGGTTAGAGTTAGAATTGATTGCGAGCGGACGGTTGTAACTGACAGCGTAGGCGCGATCGCTATTAGTGCGGCTGGGCCCTTGATACAGATTATATCCGCCCCATGGATTGTACGCCTCCCATGTCGTATCGTTGGTTTGGAACAAGATGTCTGAAAAGGTGCCATCGTTGCGAACGATGAACGGAATCATGTTCTGGAAATTTCCGCTGTCCGTTGTCAATTTCGCAAAATAGACGCCGGAGACGGCGGTGGCGGGAACTGTCCATGAATCTGTGACGGACCAATTTCCGGCATCGACCGTGTTGGTCGGATCATTGAAAATTGGGGCTGGTTGGTTGGCAGATCCGGCGTGGTGCATGCTGGTGATAAGGCGCGCACCACTACCACCATAGTAGCCGAGACGGTAAATATCGAGCGTGTAACCGCTCGACGCCGTATCGATCTTGAAAGAGACGGTTTGTCCGGCGTTGGTACTGATCTGTGTGGAAAAGCCTTCAATCTGAGAGTCGCCCTCGTTCTCGAACGAGCCGTGGATCCCCCATGTGCTCTCCGGCGTGCCCGGCAATTGATTCTCCGTGACAATCTTGTTGCCCGCGTCACTGAACGTCGCCGTCCCAGTTTGCGCGCCGGAGATCGCGGTGAGTTGCAATGTCGCTCCGGTCGCTCGGCCATCAGCGGGCACCTGCCATTGCGCGACGACAGTCCCGTTGGCCAGCCCGTCCATATCGCCGACGGCACCGTCCTCGAGCGTGAAGGGCGTATATACATCGGCAATGCCGTTGGCGCCTGGCGCGCTCAACAGGTCGACAATATCGAATGTGACCGACGCTCCCGGCCGGACCCCGGCCGCGGTAAAGGTCGCTGTGCTGCCGGGCGCGTAGTCCGCGCGGTCCGTCGTTACGGACAGCGAACCTATCGAGCGAGAATTGACGGCAGATCCGCCATCTGCTCCGAAGGGCATTGCAGCGTCGGCCGACGTAGAGAACAGATCCACCGATCTCGAATGAGACGCCGGCTGGCCTGCCATGTCCGCAAGCGCATCGGGCAGGTGCTCTGACCCGTTGACTGGCTCTGCGCTCCAAAGCGGCCCTGATACGGATGTATCATAGCCGCCGATCGAATTGATCCAACGGGTAGTACCGACGCTCGACATCGATGACGTCCGCCCTATCTCACGCTCGAGCATGGCCGAGCCCCAGGGGGCTGCTACGTGCGGTCGGGTCGACAGCCTTGCTGAACTGGAGAGCAAATCAGTCAATCTCGATCGAACTGGCAGGGAAGCGAGACCCAGTATCTTGCTGAAACCTCCGCGCGAAGGAACGGAACTCGCCCCGTGACCTGAGTGCGGGCCTGCGATTGGCTTGCCCAGCAGTTCCGACACGCTGACTGGGTGGTCCGCATTCGGCGAGATCCATGCGCCTCGCCACATGGCATCTGACCCCTCGCCTTCTTCCGGGAGAAGCGGCATGGTTCCGCGATCAAGTACGCTCCCCTGTGTGCTCAGCATGGCCAGCCTCTTAAAATTTAACGCAAGAGCGTACCATTTAATTTAAATACAAACCGACATTCAATTCAATGAATTTTATTTCCGATCAATTTAAGTCGGCGCCCGATTTCGGGGGGACAATGGGATAAATCTGCAAGATTTCATTAAGATATTGGCCATACCCGCTCTTCTCCAACGGTCGCGAGAGCGCGAGAAGTTGATCACGATTGATGAAGCCGAGTCTGAAGGCGATCTCCTCCAGGCAGGCAATCTTCATTCCCTGCCGTTTTTCCAGGGTCTGCACGAATGTTCCTGCATCGATGAGAGACTCGACTGTACCAGTATCCAGCCAAGCAAACCCTCGCCCCATCCGCTCAACGTGTAGCGCATTGGCCGAAAGGTAGCGCATCTGAAGATCGGTAATCTCGAGCTCTCCGCGCGCAGATGGCTCGACGCGACGAGCGTAGCGGACAACGCGATTGTCGAAAAAGTACAGCCCCGTGATTGCCCAATTCGAAGCTGGCCGTCTTGGTTTCTCCTCGATCGATACGGGGCGGTCCGCCTCATCAAACGCGACCACGCCATATCGTTCTGGGTCTCGCACGTGATAGGCAAAAACCGTCGCGCCTTCCTCCCGTCCTGCCGCTCTGGCAAGCAACTCGCTCAGGCCATCGCCGAAGAAAATATTGTCTCCAAGCACCATCGCGACTCGATCGCTTCCGATGAAATCGGCGCCAACAATGAAGGCGTCCGCAAGTCCGGCGGGACGGGTTTGTTCCGCGTAGCTGAGCCGGATGCCCCATTGGCTGCCGTCACCCAATAACCGCTCGAACTGAGACCGGTCTGAAGGAGTAGTAATGATCAGCATTTCCCGAATTCCTGCCAGCATCAGCGTCGACAGGGGATAATAGATCATTGGCTTGTCATAGATCGGGAGCAGCTGCTTGCTGACCACGCGCGTGATCGGATAGAGACGCGTTCCGCTGCCGCCGGCCAGCACGATTCCCTTCAGCATTGGCATCTCCTTCTCCGACCAGGTGATCCAGACAGGCTTTGAGCGAATGGCGCCACGGCGGCAATCGAACCCCGAACACGCGTTCGGCCTTGGATGAGTCCAGGCGCGAATTCCGAGGCCGACGCGCAGCGGTCGGAAACTCCTCGGTCGTAATCGCTTCGAGCGCCGGAATCCGCGCGCCACGACGGGAATACTCGTAGAAGATCGCCTGTGCAAAGTCGTGCCAGTTAGTCTCGCCTTGACCCGCGAGATGAAAGATACCGGCCGTCGTCCGCCGATCGTCCGTCCCCAACCGTTCTGCGATCCGAAGGACGGCCTCCGCGAGGTCGAATGCATTGGTCGGATTGCCATATTGGTCGCGGACAACTCTTACAATCTGCTGCGTCTCACATAGCCGCAGCATCGTTCGAACAAAATTGCTGCCATAGGGGCTGTACAGCCACGAACATCTGACAACGGTCGCAAGCGGGTGCGCGGCCAACACAGCAGCTTCGCCGGCCAGCTTTGACGCGCCGTAGACGTTCAACGGTGCGGGAGTGTCACTCTCGTCGTATGCATCGGGTTTTGCACCGTCGAACACATAGTCGGTCGAGAGATGGATGAGTGGAACATTCATCTGCCATGCGATATCAGCCAATGCCGCCGCGCCGTCGCGGTTTACGCTGAATGCTTTCGCTGTTTCGGATTCGGCCTGCTCTACCGCCGTATATGCGGCCGCGTTGATGATTGCAGACGGTGCGATTGACGCGATGAGCTTGTCGATCCCCTTGCGGTTCTCCAGATCGAGTTCCGGGCGCCCGAGAATCACCGCAGGAAGACCGCGCGTGGCAGCTAGATCACGAAGACACCTCGCGAGCTGGCCACTCCGTCCAGCAATTAGGATGGGGCGATCCGTCATCTTCACCTCAGGGTTGGGAGGCCAGGAGACCGAGCCGCGAGCCATTATAGACACCGCGGCGCGCACGATCCCACCATGCATCGTTGGTGAGATACCATTCGACAGTTTCAGCCAATCCCTGCTCGAAGGTTCTCGTCGGTTTCCAGCCGAGTTCGCGACGTGCCTTCGACGCATCGATTGCATAGCGCGCATCATGTCCCGGACGATCCGGCACGAACGTAATAAGAGATTGGCTTGCTCCCGCGCAGGGAGATAATCGATCCAGCACCTCACATACCCCGGTGACGACCTCCAAGTTGGATCGCTGGGCATCGCCACCGAAATTGTACTTCTCGCCCGGTTTCCCTTCGTGCAATAGTCTTATCAGGCCGGCGGCATGATCATCGACGTGAAGCCAGTCGCGAATATTTCTGCCGTCGCCGTAGACCGGTAGGGGCTTCCGGTCGATCGCATTGAGGATCGTCAGCGGGATCAGCTTTTCCGGGAACTGGTATGGCCCGTAGTTGTTCGAGCAATTCGATACGATGACCGGCAAATCATAGGTTCGAAACCACGCCAGTGCGAGGTGGTCCGATGCGGCCTTGCTGGCCGAATATGGCGAGCTCGGCCTGTAGGGCGCGTCCTCGCGAAACAGGTCGTCCGGCCCCAATGATCCGTAGACTTCGTCTGTGGACACATGGATGAAGCGGAATTGCTTCCGCCTCGGAAGCGGCAGACGTTCGTAGTAGGTTCTGGCAGCCTCCAATAGCGTGTAGGTGCCAACGATATTGGTGTTGACGAAGGCGCCGGGCCCGTTGATCGAGCGGTCGACGTGGCTTTCGGCGGCCAGATGTATGATCGCATCCGGCTTATAATCGGCAAACGCGAGATCTATGACCTCGCGATCGCAGATGTCGGACTGCAGGAACGAATAAGACTCCAATCTCTCGAGGCTTGCGAGCGAAGCCAGGTTAGCTGCGTATGTCAGCTTGTCGACGTTGATCACTGCGGCACCGGTCTGCAGCACCAAACGACGGCACACCGCAGAACCGATAAAGCCCGCTCCACCGGTCACCAAGATACGCATTCTACTCGTTTCCCTCTATTCGAAAACGCAACCAAGCTGGTTAAGCGCAGGAAGGGTTTTGTCCTTTGGCGACAACTGAGCCTCTGAGGTTGTCACGGGCCACTTGATCCCTAGCGCCGGATCAGCCCAATAGATGCCACCGTCATGGTTCGGGGCGTAGACCTGGTCAACCTTGTACAAGACGACGGTCTTGGGCTGCAGCGTACAGAAACCATGCGCGAAGCCCTTCGGAATGAACACCTGCTCACCGCTTTCGCTATCCAGCTGGATTGCGATGTGCTTGCCGAAGTTGGGCGATGAACGCCGAAGATCAACTGCAATGTCGAGAATGGAGCCGGTCAACACCCGTATCAGCTTCGCCTGAGCGAACGGCGGGCGCTGGAAATGCAAGCCACGCACAGTACCGATCCGATCCGAACTGGACTGATTATCCTGAACGAAGTCATGGAGAATTCCCTTTGCTGCAAACGCCGATCGCTGGAACGTTTCACAGAAGTAGCCGCGGGCGTCGGAGAACCGATCTGGGCGAATTACTTTGACATCGGGGATTGCCAAGGATCGCAGTTCCAGCATTGGGCACCCTCCTCCCCGCCCTCATTTCGGATCGGGCTGGACGGGGTGGACTATAATCCCGACAGAGTTAATTCTCTGGTCGGCCAATCGCCTCTAAATACTCTCACTATTTTGACGAAACTATCGACGTGAGGTAAGGCATCGAAATATCTCGATTTTATCGCGGCGACCTAGAACGACAGCCCCCAATCCTATTTTTATCTGCACCCAGATTAATATATGCTCCATTTAATTTGGCAAGATGATTTTTATAAGATATATAATAATCTCGCCGCCCTGCGGGCCTCCTAAATGGACTTGCGGGCGGGCTGCCACAACGTGACCCATGGTCGGACAGGTACGTGATGCTTCAGAGTAATCTACTACAGACAGAGAGACTGCCATTGAGCGGACAGGGGCAGTTCGATCAAAAGGAAGACGGCGGGATCGGCGAGCTCATCAAGTTCGGGATAACCTTTCTCCGGCGTCAATACCTGATGATCGCGGTCACTGCCGCGCTCTCAACCGCGGCTAGCCTGCTCTACCTGCGATTGGCTCCGCCGACCTATAGCGCGCAGGTTCAGGTGCTGCTCGGCAATACCAGGGCACAGTTCGTCCAACAGCAGTCGCTCCTCACGGAGCCGGCCTTCGATGTAAGCCAGATCGAGACGCAACTTCAGCTGCTTAAATCCAGAGCTACCGCGGCGGCCGTAATCGAGCAGCTGAAGCTCGCTAATGATCCGGAGCTTAATGAAGCCGAGCCCTCGTTGCTTTCCTTATGGCAGCGGCTTCGGCCATCGGTGACGTCCCGCCCCAAAGATCGCCAACCCGAACTACAAGGACAGCCGTCGGAAGCAGTCATCGACTCATTCCTGGATAGGCTCTCAGCAAATCGCATCGGCTACAGCAACATAATCGAGATCAACTTCAACTCGAGCGACCCCGGCCGCGCGGCTGATATCGTCAACGCAGTGGCCAAAGCCTATGTCGCCGATCAGCTGGACGCGAAATTCGATGCCAATCGCAAGGCCACGAGCTGGTTACAGGAGAGACTGCGCGACCTGGGTGAGCAAGCACTAACTGCGCAACGTGCAGTTGATGCCTACAAGGCCCAAAACAACATCGTCTCATCCGACGGAAAGTCCATCGGCGATCAACAAATTACGGAACTTAACGCCCGATTGGCCGCCGCCCGTGCGCAGAACTCCGAGGCCAGGGCAAAGTTGACCCGCTATGAGAACCTGCTTGGCACCGATCCGGCAAAATCTACGTTGATCGTTGGTCTGGATGCCATCGGACCTGACGCCACGACTAGTTCGATCATCACTGCCCTGCGTCAGCAGTATCTCGAACTCTCGAGGCGCGAAGCGGAATTGTCGGCCCGCGTCGGTCGCGACCACCTCGCGGTGGTCAATGTCCGCAATCGCAAGCACGAGTTCAGCAACTCTATTTTCGAAGAAGTCAAGCGACTGGCCGGAATCAGCCGAAGCGAATTTGAACTCGCCACGCAGCGCCAGCAAGAAATTGAAAAACAGTTGGCGCAAGCCGTGTCGCAATCACGATCGACCAATTCTGCTGAACTGACGATCAAGGATTTGGAAAGCCGCGCAAAGGGCCTGCGGAACCTCTACGATACGTTCCTGCAGCGTTACGTAGGCTCGAGCCAGCAGGAGACATTTCCGATCACGGAGACACGGGTAGTCTTTCCTGCCTCGCCACCCCAGACCAAAAGCAAGCCGAAGACAAAGCTGGTGTTGGCGTTCGGCATCCTTGGCGGTTTGGCACTCGGCGTCGCCCTGGCGTTTGTCAGAGACGTCATGGACCGCGTATTTCGTACCTCCTCACAGATCGAAGCGGCGCTGGAAATACCGTGCCTATCCCTCGTACCGTTGCTACGAACTCCTACGGGATCGACAGGCCGGCCCTCACGGGCGGAAGACGATCCGAAGCAACGGACACTCTCGACTGTGCCGGCGATTCACCGTGCGGTTGTCGGCATGCCCCTATCCCGATTTGCGGAGGCGATTCGCTCGATTAAACTAGCCATCGACCACAATCCCGCGAAGATCTCCAACCAGGTCATCGGTATCACGTCGGCCCTGCCGAATGAGGGAAAGACCACAATTGCAGCCTCCCTTGCGCAATTGATCGCGCAAAGCGGCAAGAGAGCGATCATTGTCGATTGCGATCTTAGGAATCCCTCGCTCACGGCCAGCCTCGCACCCAAAGCACTCGCCGGACTGATCGAGGTCGCAAGCGGCAATCGCTCCTTGGAGGAAGCGATATGGCGTGATCCTCAGACCAACCTTTCGTTTCTCCCGGTCGTGCGGAAAGGACCCCTGATTCATACCAGTGAGATCCTTTGTGCCGAGACGATAAGCAGGCTGTTTGACCGTTTGCGCGCCAGCTACGACTACGTGGTCGTGGACCTCCCGCCATTGTCTCCTCTGGTCGACGTACGGGCCACAGCACCGCTGGTTGATTGCTTCGTTCTAGTTGTCGAGTGGGGACGGACGAAGATCGACGTCGTCCAACACGCTCTGCACACTGCACCGACGATCCACGAATCGCTCGTCGGTACGGTCCTTAACAAAACCGACATCAAGGCAATGGCTCGATATGATGCGAATCGGAGCGACTATTATGATGACAGCCACTACATCCGATATGGCTTGTCCGGATCCTGATGCTTCTTAGCGTCTCCTCCACAGGATCTGGAGACCGGCCGTCGCGAGAGATGTGAAAACATGACTGCTCCGCTCGCAATACTGGCTCTGCTCTTAGTCACTTCCTTATCATTCTTGTTGTCTGCAGATACCCTGGCGGTCGCGGTCACATCCGCGACCCTTGCGGCGGCAGCGTCAGCTCTAGCCGTCTTCCAGCCAGCCTCCACATTTACGCGGCTCGCTCGGCTGATGCGACCTCTTTTCGTCGTTGCGCTGGTTGTGCCGGGGGCCTGGATGGGTCTGCAACTGGTTCCGATCCCGTTTGGCGGATTCGGGAATCCCATCTGGGCGACGGCGTCGGCGACCCTGAACGAGCCAATCGCCGCAAGGTTCACCGTCGACTTCCGCGCAACCATGCTGTCACTGGCGCAGTATAACGTCATCGTCGCTACGGCGCTGGTGAGCGCCATCGTCTCCTTAGAGAGACAGCGTGCGGCACAGTTTCTTTACGCCCTCGTGGGTCTTACGATCCTCGTCTCCATACTGGCTATCCGGAGGGCAATTAGCTCCTCACATGATGTCCTGCCCGGCGCGAGTGCCGCCGCTGTGACGGACGCCATGATCGCAGCAACGCTGGGCGTCATCCTCTCAACGGCGATGGCTATCCGAGCGTTGGATCGGCTTCAGCGAAGGCAGCCACGTTCGGTGAAAGGCGCGATGACCAGCCTCTTGGCCGCCGTTCTCTCACTGATCTTCTCTATGGGAACGATCCTGATCTGTGCCGATCCCGCCGTAATCGTCGCTGCTCTGCTCGGAACTGGGACGTTGATTGCTATCGTAGCGATCCGGAAATGGTTCCTCGGATTCTGGGGGATAGCGGGCGCCATTGCAACTGCTTCAATCATTCTCGTCGCGAGTTTCACCGTCATTCCGATCAAGAAAAATGCCGACCTGACGATCGCTTTGTCGACGCAAAATCAGCCCGCAACTGAGCGGATGCTGCAGGATGTCCGCCCCCTCGGATCCGGCGCGGGAACATTTAATGCGCTCTTTCCGGTCTATCGAGACGTTAGCGCAGCCACTGTACGCGAGCGACCGACGGCTGCTGCAGCCATTGCCATCGAGATGGGGCGCGCGTTCCTCTGCGGGCTGCTGATTTTCACGATGGTGGCCGCCTGTACCTTGTTCAAACGTTCGCTGTCGCGGGGCTACGATTACGTCTTCCCGGCCGCCGGCGCCGGCGCCTCGATCTCGCTCCTGATCTTGCCGTTCGGCGAAGATGGCATGCTCGAGGTCAGCGTATCGCTTCTAATTGCTGCACTCTATGGCTTGGCGTTTGGACAAAGCCTGGCCTCGCAAGATTTTCCAGAAGTCGTCATTGGCAAACGTTCGCGGGGATGGTCGGGCTATTCGGCTGCGCTGCGGAATAGCTGGACTCGCATTGCATTGGGAGCCGTTGGAGCGGTGCTAATCGCTCAAGCAGCTTGGCTGACCTCGCAGTGGTGGCATTTCGGCGCCGGCCTCTCAACTGTCGGAGCCACTGTCGCGAGCGATGCGCTGACCGACAACGAAGTGGCACGAGCGGCATCAATCGGGCCGGGAAGCGAAGCCCTGCGTGCAGCGCAGCGATTTACGGCCGCGGCACCACCAAAGCCCGATGAACTTGACCTCCAACGCGGACAGAATGCTAATGCTACCCGTCCTTCAGCCGGGAGCGGGCTCACAAGAGTGCTGTATTGGTCACCACTTCGCGGCGACATCTGGCTCATGCTCGCGGCGGCTTCGAAGCCCAATTCGAGCCAGTCGGCAGCGATGCTCAGGATGTCGTACTATACTGCGCCGAATGATTTGGATCTGATGCCGTTAAGGGTATCCGTCGCGCTCGCTACAGATGTTGTGGTACGGGATCTTGAATTTCGTGACTTGATCAAGCGGGACGTCAGCCTCGTCGTTACGCATCGGCCCGCCCTCAGGCCGACGCTTGTGGCCGCGTACCGGTCGGCCTCAGCCGATGGAAAGATCTATCTCGAGGGCCTGATTTCGGAATTGGATCCGACGTATCTCGACAACATGCGCACGCGGAGTTCCCGACAGGGTTCTCGGTAAATTGCTCCGAGCGGCAGTGCGTGGCCAACAATCACCGAGACGATCGCGTCCCGTCCAAACAGGTGAGGCCTCATGCCCTCTCGGGGCTAAACGCCAGCAGTTCAGCGCAACTAGTGAAAACCGAGGGGCCGCATTCACGATCACCGAGACCAGCGACCGACGTGAACAATCATATCCCGGGCACGGCACGTGTAGGTCCCAAGGCTTTTGGCGAACAGGGGGACCAAGGATTCTTGCGACAAAGGGCAGCGGCGCGGTGCATTTAAATGTCGCAAGGCACGACTTTCCACTTGATAAATTAGATTATTTAATAATATATTAAATATTAAATATTGGATGCCGGCAATGAATTTCGTAAACCGACATTTCCCCGATCGGGAGGTTACGGAGCGTGTCGGTCCTGGGCCGGCAGTACCCGGCCAGCACAAATGGCCTCTCCGTTACGACTCGGTCGAATACGTGGTGGTCTGTGCGGATATTGCGACCATTTTATTTGCGGGCGTCGTCTCCACATTGCTGTACCGGCTCCAAAACGGGCAAGCTGAGGGGGACCATGGCAACGCATTTGGCTTGGCGCTGGTCAGTGCAGCTTGCGTTGCTTCCGTGCTGAAGGCTCAAGGTCTTTATCGCCCGATTGAGCTCCTCGTCCTCAAAAACCAGGTTCGGGCCGTCTGCGTGACCTGGGCGTCATTGCTGCTCTTAATTTGGGCCGCCGACGGCTTTGCAATTCGTCCGGGCGCATCTCAGCAAGCGGGCCCGCTCTTCGCCATCCTTGGCCTAGGGTTGCTTGTAGCCAAGCGGTGGGCTGCCAAGTCGCTGCTGATACGAGGTCTGAGCAAAAGAAGATTTGCCAGCACGAATATCGTTCTAATCACGGACCAGCCGCTTTCGAAGAATGCCGGCCTGCCGGAAACCTTGGCTATGCATGGGTATTGCGTCAAGGGACGGTTCAGCCTGCCGCCGGTTGGGTTCGGTCCCGCCGGACGCAAGCGGCTCACGTCTCGCGTAATCGACCACATTCGCAACGCGCGGCTCGACCAGGTGGTGGTCGAAGCCAGCCCGGAGCGATGGCCCGAGCTTCGGGCATTTGTTGCCGAGTTGCGGGTATTGCCGTTTCCGGTGATATTCGTGCCGGTGGGCGCAACAGCCGAATTGCTTCGACATCCCACGCGCAGCCTTGGAAGTGCCGTTTGCTTGGAACTGCAGCGCGGTCCCCTTACCCCGTTCGAGTGCGCGACCAAGCGAATCATTGATATTCTTGGCGCGGGGCTCGCCTTGGCGATATCCGCACCGCTGCTTGCGCTTGCCGCAATCGCAATCAAGCTGGACTCTGCCGGCCCCGTGTTCTTCCGACAAAAACGCTGCGGTTTTAATGGTCGGACATTCTTGATCCGCAAATTTCGGACCATGCACGTGCTCGAGGACGGCAGCGTGATAGTTCAGGCCACCCCCGTCGACCAACGCATCACCCGCGTGGGCAAATGGCTGCGTCGAACTAGTTTCGATGAACTGCCGCAACTGCTGAATGTGCTCGAGGGCAGCATGTCGCTGGTCGGTCCGCGTCCCCACGCCTTGGCCCACGACGGACAGTTTGACAAGCTCGTGCGAAACTACGCGTTTCGCCGCAGGGTCAGGCCAGGACTGACCGGATGGGCCCAGATCCACGGCTGCCGCGGCGCAACACCCACAGCGTCCATGATCGAAGCACGTGTACAATACGATCTCTGGTACATCGACAATTGGAGTCTTCGGCTGGATCTCGCAATCGTGTTGCAGACTCCGATGGAGGTCTTGCGGGGCCGCAACGCCTACTAGGCGCGATCCCCGCTCAAAGCGCCAAGGTGCGCCAGCCCGCTGGCGCGGCGATGCTTCACGCCCGCTGCCGAAGCTTCGGAGCCGCTGCCCCTATGCGAAACTCCTCGATCCGTCGGCCGGATTTCATGGCAGCAACCAACCACCGCGGCCGCTTGCCACGTCCTGACCAGGTTTCAGAAGTCTGGGGGTTGCGATATTTAGGCAGCACGCGCGGATATTTGCGCCTCTGCTTGCCGGTCGGGGAGACGGCCGGTCCGCCTGTTTCGAACACGGCCATTCCCCCTCCGAGAACCGCCAGGCGCTTCTCCAGTTCCTGCTTTTCCGCCTTAATCCGATCCGACAAAATGCCGCTAATTTCCTCATGAAGCGACCATAGATCGTCCAGAGACATCGCTTCTAGTTCGAGCTTCTTGGTCGACATGCTAGCATCCTGTAGTTGCGCCCATTTAATATTGTCCCGGTCGGCTAATCAAGAACCAAGTGGTCAGCTTAAACAAAAATATGTGGAACCGAACGGCAAGTTCGTGCTCCACATAACTGCGCCGCCGGTTCTAATCAAGACAAAAAAATGAACTTATCCGCTCAATTTAATAGCGACCAAAGTAACATTACGCGCCTTACGTGCACCGATGCCCCGACTCAAGTGAAGAACGACACGTTAAGCCGGGCCTGGGATCAATCTGCCATGCCGCGCTTTCGACAAATGTGAACGGCACCCGAGGCCGCGTTGCTTCGTTCTTAGTAAAATACGACCCTGAACCCTCGGCAACCTGGAGCTTACGACTGCGATACCCTCAGCGCGAGCCATCGCAGCCGGATTTGCGGCTTTAAAGCCTGGATATCAATCGATCTTGCCGCGGGAGCGATGAACCGGCTGATCGCTTCCTGAAGGCGCCCCAGAGGGCAATCGATAACATCCAAATGCTTCTCGCCGGACCGCATTAAAAACTAATAAAAATAATCCTCGCAATAAATAATTAAATAATATATTATTATTTATTGTCACGCCAATTTGAAAGACCAGCCTTGGACCTATCCGTATTTGCCGCTCGAAAACGATACTCGGCGTGGAGCGACAAGGTAGTCGGGAGCGTGGGTTGAACGGTGACGAGAATGCTATGCGAAGGCAAGATCTCGAAGCCATGGATTTTGAAGAACTATGGCTCCTCCACGAGGAGCTAACAAAGATTCTTGCTGAAAAGATCACGGCCGAAAAGCGGGAGCTGGAGAAGCGCCTGGCGCAACTCAATCAACCGGAACAGGTCGGTGGGCCCGAAAGCGGGGCGGCAGAGATGGGCCTAGGCCAGCCTCCCCGCCGCAAATATCCAAAGGTCGTACCGAAATACTTCAACCCGCTCAAACCGACAGAGACTTGGTCTGGGCGTGGCAAACAGCCGCGCTGGCTGGTCGCCGCGCTACAATCAGGGCACACATTGGAGGAGT
The DNA here is from genome assembly GCF_900094605.1 of Bradyrhizobium shewense. Lineage (GTDB taxonomy): Bacteria > Pseudomonadota > Alphaproteobacteria > Rhizobiales > Xanthobacteraceae > Bradyrhizobium > Bradyrhizobium shewense. Next base: position 194,961 of record NZ_FMAI01000001.1, read on the forward strand.
TCAGGATTCACGAGAACGGTGAAGCCTCCAACCAGAATGCTGGTGGTCAGGGGCATTGATAGCCCTGCCACTGCAAATCCCCGCATGCGCGAAATCGTTAGATTCACGGATCCGGAAGCTGGCACTCGCTCGGAACGCGGCCAATTGAAAGCGTTCGCTTCGGAGCCGCCTCCCTAACGGAGGAGCTTGTGATTTTAGGCCTTCCCTGTGCGCACCGCGACGGCCGCCTTCAACAGAAACTGCAGGGTTCCCATCCTCGGCAGAGACCACAATCCACGCCGGCGCGCAGTGGGTTGGATGGGGTCATTCGCCACCTTCCGGTAGTTTCCGAGATCCAGCATCATCATTGCGAGGAAGGGCACGCGTGTGGCCGGAAATCGTGCTTGCATCAACTGTCGCATGAACTGCAGACGGGGAATCAGCCGAGAGCGCAACTCTTGCGGAATCTCGACGCCAAGCAACTCAGCAAGAGCAAACAGCTGGGTTTCAACCGCGTTCTTCATCAATTCGCCCGAAACAAGAGAGGCAAGCTCTTTCCAATCCAGGCCCTCGGCAGAATTGCTCATATCGCGCAATTCAACAAGGTGCCGCAGGTCGAGGTCGCCCAGCCAATAACCGTAGTCTTGAAATTGATCATGGATGATCAACATGAGCGCCCGGTAGGTAGGCGCGGGGATATACACGCGTCCGCGCCCCAGCGGCGCGGGCACACAATGGTTCAGCGGGTGCCCGAAGCTCCGGTAGAGGTACGCAGGACCTGGAGCTGCCCGCTGCAGGTCGATGGTCCCGACATCCTGCGAGCGATTCAGCTCGACATGCCATCTGTGGCTTTCGGGAGGGGTCTCATAGTCAACATCGTAGCCAATTGCGCATAGAGCGGAGACTGCCATTCTGGCTTCGTCCGGCATAACCATAATGTCCAGGTCGGACATTAGCCGAACGCCTCGTCGCTCTTCAGGTGCGGTCACCAGCGTCGATGCCCCCTTGAGCATGATTGGCGTAATTCCCAGGTCGTTCATCGCAACGACGGCTTCTTCGAGTTGAGCGACGAGCCGATTGTTGCGCAGCACGTTTCGGCCGTGGATCTGGCGAATATACCCGCAGACGTCCTCCGACAGGATCGGTGCAAATTTGTCGACAAAATCGATGAGCGCCGGTGTCGTCAGGGTCTGATTTGCGAGCCCGATTACGGACGTCCATTCGACATCGACAGGTGGCATGCCTTGCAGGCAATTGCAGAGGCTCGTCAGCGCCGCGCTATGCCTTGCCATTGCATAGATCCATAAGCACGCGGCGAGCCTCCACGGCCTCGCAATAGTTGAGTTGAAGCGATGGCGCGCCCGCGACGATCCGCTTCAAAGCGAAAAAGCCGGCCTGCGAAAGTCTTCCGTCAGCAGCAAATCCGTTGTCGATGAGCCGCTTCATCGAATCCAGTTGATCTATCGCGGTTAGTTCGGCCGGACCGCTGGCGACACGGTTCAAGAAGATGATCCAGCTTGCGGAAAAGCTTTGGTGGTACGCATCCGCAATGGGTACGTATCGCACCAGAACACCGTCGGAGCGGCAATGCGTCGCGTCGTACCGGCCGCCATGTAGTCGCGAGAGCAAGTCCCACGATCCCTCCTTGAGGGTGAGAGCAAACGGGATGCCGCAGATCGCTCCGTCAGCGCCCACCAGCGCAACGTCATCGCCGGCGTACCGAAGTCCGGCATCCACCAGCTGCAATGTGAGGGTAGACTTTCCAGCTCCCGGTTGGCCGCACAACAATAGGCCCATACCGTCCTTCACAAGAGAAGCGGCATGAAGGGAGAAGGTCCAGCGATCGCTTCGAATAAGCCGCTCGGTGATGTGAGCTTTGATCGTTGGGGCAAGCGCTTCGACTTGACATCTGGAGATGCTGGAATCCTCTCCGCGCAAGAGCACTTGCTCGTCCAGCATCATTGCCTCGATCGCAATGTCGTCGTCGCCGCCGGCGTTCTGGTCCGAAACACAAAACAGCGAACACAGCCGCCTCAAGAGATCCCGATTTGCAGCCCGGACCCCTATTCGGTGCCGGCCTAGTATCGCTGAGAAGGCAAAATCGGTCGGCATTCGCCAGTCGACCTCGAGCAACGCTCGATCGATCCAGACATCTACGACCTGTCGGGTGAACTGGCGCGCGGTCTGCTCGTCAATACCTAGCGTCCCAAGCCCCTTACAAGTGTCTTCCAGAGAGGCGCCTTGCGCCAGCTTACACCAGATGAATGCCCCTACTCGGTCCAGTTCAAAGATCTTCTGCCCTGCTTCGCTGAAGAGCATTGATCGACCGTCCAGCAGCGCGAACACTGCATCCGAAGCTGGTCTCAACACCATCTCTGCCGACGATCTTTCCAGCACGGCTCCAACCAATGTGAAGAAATCTGCCTCGTTGCGACGAGGCGACGACAGCGCCCGGGATGCTAGCGTCGCGGAGCCACGAAGTTCAATCTGAACCGTCCGCGGCGCGGCAATTCCCGTCTGCCGGGCGCAAGTGACCCAATCGGTCTCGTTTCGAACGACAATCCGGTCCGGCATGCCACAGCTGGCCGCCCCTACCCCCTCCCTCCGGAGAAATGTTCAACACCTGCTCTCAAAGAAAGCGCGCTCGCGCTCGACCGATGAGCATCCAGGAGGTACCGATAGGCTTCGCGATCGGCACTGCGTTCTCGCAGAATGCGCTCCTTCTCGCCAATACCTACCAATTCGGCACGCATCTGGGCCAACTGCGGCGCATCGGGGGCGAAATCGTACTCGCTAAGAGTTAAATCCCACATTGTCTCCTCCAGCCGAACGAAACCTGGACGAGCTTAGCTTACGTGATCGGCGGCAATTAACAACGATATTTACAGCAGTACCATATAATCAAAATTTATTTCATATTTGAACCGAACCTAGCCACCCGTTACCAAAGCTAAATGGCGGCGCGCACCGAACTGATGGCAGGTGGTGAGGGATGGGCTGATCGTGCGAAGGGCCCGACCTTTTCGATGACGACATCCCGCCGCGACAGCCCGCAAAATAAATCGGTCTAGAGTCGCAAACCGGACCGACAACACGAATTTAATTGCGCATTAAATGTAAAAAGATAATGTTAACGAATTGCGTGAGGGGGAGTGAGACCAGTGATCCGGTTGGCTGATCTGTCCGTCAAGAGGAAGATATTGGCTTCGTTGCGAGCAGAATATTTGGCACGAAGCCGCAGGGATTTGGACATGCTAATTGTGAGGGGCCTCCCAGAAGCCTTCGGTTGAAGCCGAAGCCTCATTTCATAGGCCTGCCGGGCCAAAGCCGGCGGTATCCCGAGAATTCGCCAAGCAGGAATCCGGTCGGTTGGAGAAGCGTCGTCACGAGCAAGCCGCCCTTTGCTCGACAACGACCCCGGGTGCGATGCCCCCCAAGTAAACCCGCACCGACGAGAGCGCACTCCAGCCGACCGGCCCCTTTTTCAGCAGTATGTTTCTGGGAGGCTCACATGGGTATGGTCATGGTCGAGTGTCCGCAAACGGGTCGCGCGATTCCTACCGGCATCAAATCCGATCGCGAGACTTTCCTGCGGAGCATTGTGTTTTTCGGCAATACCCGTTGCCCAATCTGTGAGGCCAATCATAACTGGTTCGCCCGCGAGGCCTGGGTCGAAGAGTCAATCGTCCGGACGGTGGATATCCTTCGTGCGGCTCCTTCGCGCTGATGCAAATGCCAAGGCCGTTTCATAGAGCGCGTCCAAATTCCCTTTTCCGATGCGAGCATTTTGGTGCAATGCACTAGAGTGCTCGAAAATATTTCTGCGTATCGTCGTAAAGCGAACGGACGGCTCCGGGATCCATTGCTTAAAAGTTATTGGCACGTCGTCACAAATTCGATCTTCCCGTCACGGATTCGGCAAGGCCTGTTGGGGTGTTATAGTGAGTAGTGGGGTTTGCAGCCTGGCTGTTCTGCATCATACAGCGATCGAGCTCGTTAACCTGCTCGCTCAATTGAGGCGGCTCCGGGAGAGAGTACGAGGGGCGGAAGCACGGCGCTCGGGAGACAGACGGCAATCGGCGTCGCGTGCACGAAGGCCCCGAGCAACGAGATATCGCACGCGAACGATTCCCGAGTCAGTGCAATTCTGATCGCCATGCTGGCTGAATCAAAGCCCAGCATGGATGCGCAAGGCCTATTCACCGCAAGCGTGCCGTGTCCTCTCTAGCCCGCTTTCGACAGGCGCCGGCTCCACTTGCCTTCGATGGACTTTCTTTGATCTACCGGCGCACACATCGCGCCCACGAGAGCGGAGGCCATACGCGCCACTTGCACAGCGGCATACATCGCAGGCTTGAACCCTGATTCCGGCTTTCATCACGACTAAAGCCGCATCACAACAGACGGCGCAGAGCGCGTTAGCGCGAGTCCGATCGAGCTTTCCAGTTTCCTCGCTTCATACTTCCGGCTTCGTTGGACGGAACACATCGACGACTTTGGAACCGCTGGCTGTGAAGTGGCTCACATTGCGCAGGGCAATATACGTGTATCCGTCGTGCTGGGTGGACATGGCAGACGGAGATGCGCATGAAACGCCTCATGCTCTCGCTCATTGCAGCCTTGGTTCTCGCCGGTACGGCCACTGGCGTGCTCAGATCGCACGCACTGTTCCATTTCGGTCAGAGAGGCATGCCATCCATCCAGGAAATGCAGACGGCTCAGGCGGGCAAGCTCCCCGAACAGGAGATGCAGGACCGCTCTGTCCTGTTTGCGAAAGAACCGGCTCAGTAGAGCGCACCGTCCGCTCTCAGCTGTCCCGTTTTACTCGGCCGCCGCGGTTGCGGGTTGCGGCCGTCCGTCGTTCGGTCCGGTTCGCGCCTTCTCCTCGTCGAGCCAGAGGCTGTGGTGTTCGCGCGCCCAGTTGACGTCGACCTCGCCTGAGCCCATCGCCTCGAACGCACCTTCCATTCCGATGGTGCCAATATAGATGTGCCCGATCATCGCCGCGACAAACAATACGGCCACGATGGAGTGGACGATCTGGGCCATCTGCATGGCCTCAATCCCGGTCATATAGAACGGGAACATCAGCGCGTACCCCGTGATTGCAACCAGACCGCCGCCGATCACGACGATCCAGTAGATCATCTTCTGGCCGGCATTGAAGCGATAGGCCGGCGGATGATCGTGACCGATCAGGCCGCCGCCGCGCCTGGCCCAATCGACATCCACCTTGTTCGGGATATTGCCGCCGATCCACATCAGGAAGATCAGGACGACGCCGATGGTGAACGGGAAGCTCAGATAGTTGTGGGCGTACTTTGCCCATTGCGACCATTCGGAGAAAGCTTCGAAGCCGATCAGCGGCAGCAGCAATGGCCGGCCGAACGTGATGTTCAGCCCGGAAATAGCCAGGACAATGAAGCAACTCGCAGTCATCCAGTGCACGAAGCGTTCAAACATGTTGAAGCGCACGATGGTGCGGCCCGACCGTCCGGCTTGGAGACGTACCATCCCGACGGTGAGATAGAAGATCACAATGATCGCGATCATGCCAAGGATGGCAATGCCCCCGACCCAGCGCAATGTCACGTTGCGGAACTCACGCCATTCCCGCCCCTGCGGCTGCTCGAGAACGCCCGACCGCTGATCGGGAATGCTGACGCGACCCTGGATCCGGTTGAGCTCCTGCAAAAGCTGCTGCTCCTTGACCGCACTCGCGGTCGGATTGACCTGCTGAGCACTTGCGGGCGCCGCCATGACCAAGAGGAGCAGCGCGCACGCGCTGAAAGCCAGGCGAATGATCCTTTCAAATGACGCCATCACGTCCTCCCGGTGTTGTGCGCCCTTCGGCTGTCCATTTCAGGACTCGATTGTCTCGCGATACGCGGTCTTCCAGCCCCACGCGCCCGAGCCGTAGCCGCGCTTCATGACGCGCTCCTTGTAGATCTGGGCAATGATCTCGCCGTCGCCCGCAAGTAACGACTTGGTCGAGCACATTTCGGCACACAGCGGCAGCTTGCCCTCGGCGAGGCGGTTGGCGCCGTACTTCTCGTATTCCTCCTTGCTTCCGTCGGCCTCCGGGCCGCCGGCGCAGTAGGTGCATTTGTCCATCTTGCCGCGCGAGCCGAAGTTTCCGACCTTCGGATATTGCGGCGCGCCGAACGGACAGGCGTAGAAGCAATACCCGCAGCCGATGCACAGATCCTTGGAATGCAGCACCACGCCATCGGCGGTGGTGTAGAAGCAGTTCACCGGGCACACCGCCGCGCAGGGCGCGTCGGTGCAATGCATGCAGGCCATCGAGATCGAGCGCTCGCCCGGCTTGCCGTCATTGATGGTGACCACGCGGCGCCGGTTGATGCCCCAGGGCACCTCATGCTCGTTCTTGCAAGCAGTGACGCAGGCGTTGCATTCGATGCAACGATCGGCGTCGCAGAGGAATTTCATACGTGCCATCGTCGTTGCTCCTTATGCCGCCGCGATCTGGCAAAGCGTGACCTTTGGCTCCTGCATACCGGTCGCGGGATCGTATCCGTAGGTGGTGATGGTGTTCGCGCTTTCGCCAAGAACGATCGGATCGGTCCCCTTCGGGTAGGCGCTGCGAAGATCCTTGCCTCCCAGCCAGCCGCCGAAATGGAAAGGCATCCAGGCGACGCCCTTGCCGACGCGCTCGGTGACGAGCGCCTTCATCCTCGCCCTGGAATTGTTCTCCGCGCCCGTGACCCAGACCCAGCCGCCGTCCTTGACGCCGCGATCGGCAGCATCGGCCGGATTGATCTCGATGAACATGTCCTGCTGCAGTTCGGCAAGCCACGGATTGGTACGCGTCTCCTCGCCACCGCCCTCATACTCGACCAGACGGCCCGAGGAGAGGATGAGCGGGAACTGCTTGGCAATCCCCTTCTCCACGGCAGCCTTCTGCACCGAGAAGCCGATATTGGGCATGCGGAACTGCTTGGCATCGGGCAGCGTCGGATATTTCTCGACGAGGTCGACGCGTGGCGTGTAGATCGGCTCGCGATGGACCGGAATCGGATCAGGCAGGCCGAACGCGTTCATGCGAGCCTTGCCGTTGCCATAAGGCACGCAGCCATGCTTGAGCGCAACCCGCTGGATGCCGCCCGAGAGATCGAGCGACCACGACACCGAATCCGGAGTGGTCGGATTGACCTTCATGATAGTGGCCATCTCCGCTTCGGTGAGATCGCTGTCCCAGCCGAGCTTCTTCAAGCTCGCCAGCGTAAATTCAGGATAGCCGTCCTGGATCTCGGAATCCTTGGAATAGGATTTGTCGGCCAGCATGCTGACCTTGCGCGTGGTTCCGTCCGGCAGCTTCTCCTCGCGCTCGATACCGAAGCGTGGTCGGAACGTGCCGCCGCCGTCCATCACCGCGAGATTGGTGTTGTAGAGCAGCGGCGTGCCGGGATGCCTGACTTCCGGCGAGCCCCAGCACGGCCACGGCAGGCCGTAATAATCGCCGCCGACCTCGGGATCGTCCTTGGGCGCGCGCATCGTCAGCATGTCGAACTTCGCCTGGTTCTTCATGTGCGCCTTGAGCCGCTCCGGCGACTGGCCGCAATAGCCGGTCGACCAGCTGCCGCGGTTCATCTCGCGCAGCACATCTTCTGCTTCAGGCAGGTTGTTCTCGACCTTGATCTTCTTGAACATCTGGTCGGCGAAGCCGAGCTTCCTGGCCACCAGATAGATGACCTCGAGGTCGTCCTTGGATTCGAAGATCGGCTTCACGATCTGCTCGCCCCATTGCAGCGAGCGGTTCGAGGCGACGCGCGATCCCTTGCACTCGAATTGCGTGGCCACCGGAAGAATGTAGATGCCATCCTTGCGGCCAGCCTCCACCGCCAGCGACGCCCAGGTCGTGGGATGCGGGTCGGCAATGACAAGCAGATCCAGCGCCTTCAGGCCCTTGAGAGACTCCGGAATGCGCGTGATGCTGTTGCTGGCGTGTCCCTGAACGAACACGGCCCGCACGTTGTCCTTCTGAGCAATTTGATCTTTCGGCAGCGTCACCGCCTCGAACCAGCGGGTCAGCGGAATGCCGGGAGTTTCCATGATCTGCTTGGAATCAAAGCGCGACTTCAGGAACTCGTAGTCGACTTCCCAGACCCGCGACCAGTGCTTCCAGGCGCCCTCGGCAAGGCCGTAGTAGAACGGCAACGTCACGATATCGAGCCCGACGTCGGTCGCGCCCTGCACATTGTCGTGGCCGCGGAAGATGTTGGCGCCCATGCCCTGCCCGCCGACATTGCCGGTCATGAGCAGCAGGATGCAGCTCGCCCGCACATTGGCGGTGCCGACGGTCTTCTGGGTCTGGCCCATGGCCCAGATCAGCGTCGACGGCTTCTCGGTGGCGAACATCTTGGCCACCCGCTTGAGCTGTTCGCCGGGAATGCCGGTGACGCGCTCGACCTCTTGCGGATTCCATTTCTCCACCTCCTTGCGGAGATCGTCGAAGCCGTAGACGCGCTGCTTGATGAATTCCTTGTCCTCCCAGCCGTTCTGGAGGATGTGCCACATGATGCCATAGAGCACCGGAATGTCGGTGCCCGGACGCATCCGCACGAATTCCGTCGCGTGCGCGGCGGTGCGCGTCATGCGCGGATCGATGACGATGAAGTTGGCCTTTTGCAGCTCCTTGCCCTCGAGCAGGTGCTGCAACGAAACCGGATGCGCCTCGGCCGGATTGCCACCCATGATCATCTGGGTCTTGGCATTGCGAATATCGTTGTAGCTATTGGTCATCGCGCCGTAGCCCCAGGTGTTGGCGACGCCGGTGACGGTGGTGGAATGGCAGATTCGTGCCTGATGGTCGGTGTTATTGGTGCCCCAGAACGCCCCGAGCTTGCGGAACAGATACGAGCCTTCATTGGTCATCTTGGCCGAGCCGAGCCAATAGACGGAATCCGGTCCGGATTTTTCGCGAACCTCGAGGATCTTGTCGCCGATCTCGTTGATCGCGGTGTCCCAGGAGACGCGCGTCCATTGCCCGTTCACGAGCTTCATCGGATAGCGCAGACGCCGCTCGCTGTGCACCAGCTCGCGCACGGAAGCGCCCTTCGCGCAATGAGATCCGCGATTGATGGGGGACTCCCAGGTCGGCTCCTGGCCGATCCAGACCCCGTTCAATACCTCCGCGGTCACGGTGCATCCGACCGAGCAATGCGTGCAGATGCTCTTCTTGACGGCGGCGCCGGCGGTCAGCGGACCCGCCACGGCCGCTTCCGCCTTGCGCACGCCTGAAACCGGCAGGGTGCCGAGTGCTGCGAGCGCGCCACCCGCAAGACCGGACCGGCGGAGGAAGGCGCGGCGATCGAGACCGATAGTCTGGCTTGCCAGGGTGTTCGCGACGGAGCCGCGGCGATCGGAACGCTGGTGAGTTCGCTTGATAAGCACGGGCGGCCTCCCTCTCAAGCCGGGTAGCGATTGACGCGGTAATAGGCCTTCACGTGGTCGGATTCCTTGTAGCGCGCCTTGCGCTTCTCATCGTCGTTCTCGCTGTCCGCTTGCGCGGAGCCGACCAGCGGCGTCGCGAGCGTCGCGCCGGCGCCGACCGTGCCGATGCCGACCTTGCGCAAGAAATCGCGGCGTCCGACCCTGGCTTTGGTTTCCTCACTCATCGCGTTTCTCCCGGACCGACGCGCGTCGATCAGTTGGCGAATGTGAATGCTTCCGTCTCGATCCCGATGAAGGTGCGACCGAGCGCGCCGACCGTCCGATAGAAACGGGCGTTCCCGGCGCTCTCGATGTCGGCGAACAGCCGCCCCATCCAGGGCGACACATGTTTTTCGAAGAAGGCGCGCTGGGCATCGGGCGAGACGCCGAACTGTCCGTCGGCAAGGCCCGACATGATCTCGCACAGGATGGCGGCGGAATCCTCGGGTTCGGAATTGTTGGCAACCCGCTCGATGCCGAGCCCCGCCAGGTCCGCACGCAGGCGCGACAATGGCCGTTCGTTAAGGAAACCGGTGAGATAATAGGAGGCGTAAGGCAGCAATTCGCCGCGACCGAGCCCCACGAAGAGATCGAAATATTCGCGCTCGACCTTCGCTGCGACGGCGCTGGAGGCGGCGTCGGCCAGCATCGCGTGCGCGCGCCCGAGCGGCGTTGCGTCACCGGCCAATGCGGCAAGCTGCTCGAGCAATCGTCTCGACGGCGGCGCGGACAGCAGCATTGCCAGCAGCGCGTATTCCTGCGCACGCGCAGCATCGACGGGATCGACGAGCTCTGGGGAAACGGCTTGTTCGCTGTAGAGATCGGGCCGCAGGTCGTTGCGAGGCACGCCGGTGGCGGTCTCGACCGCAATCACCCGTTGTGCGGGCACGCGCGTCCAGTTCGAGACGGACGGCTGGCTGATGCCGATTTTGCGCGCAAGCGGGGCGATGCCGCCTGCGGCATCGATCGCGCGATCAAGCCCGTCATCACGCACGTGGACCTCCCATCCAAGAGTCCCGTCTGCTGATTTTTTCTTTTCTAACAAAGCACTAAGGAGAAGCGTAATCCCGGTTCCACGAACCGTCAATCGCTCGCCCATAGCCCCGGCCTATAGTCTTTGGTCGTGCTGCTCAGTGCGGCAGTGCACCCCCGTGCGTACGCGGCCTGACGGGCTCGGCAAACTCCGCGGATCTGTCCGCCACCGTCGCTTGCGCTGCAACAGGGATCGCCTTGTATTCCGGCTCGACCGGCGGCTCGACGACGTCGGATACGGCTGTCGTATCGGCTTGATGCAATTGCACTGAAGAATCCGCGGTTTCAATCGACGCCTCGGGGAGAGACCGGACTGCCTCACGCACCCCGCCGACGATGCGATCGACGAGTGCGGCCAGTTCCTCCGAAGAGCAATCGAGCGGCCCAAAACCCGGCATCGCGGTCGGGTCGTTGAAGTCCCACGCATTCTCCGCGAGCCCGATGAAGTCGCGAATGGCGGGATCGGCCGCCCAGGCGCGGCGAAGGGCCGCACGGCTCAACTCCTGCGGAATACCCTTGCTCAGGAAGGCGGTGACGTCGGTCGCAGCGTTGATCTCGTCGATCGACGGCAGGCTCGAGAGATCGACCTCGCTCTCGTCGTCCTTGGCCTCGGACCCTAGCGTGGGCTGCGCCCCGACAGGCTTCGCCGGTTCCGCCTGCGACTCACGCTTGCGGCGTGACCAGCGTGCAAGGAACTCCTCGTCGCTCATTCCTGTCCGCCTTCATGTTCGCGGCGCGCCAGCGCCTCCGGGTCGGCGCGGCGCCGCTCGCGTTTGACGAATTCCCGCTCGACATGGTGCTCGGCCACGAACCTTTCAATGACTTCGCGCAGCACCTCCGGCATCGGCACGGCCTCGACGAGATTGTCGGCGGCTTCGGTAAACCCCTCGCCCTCCGCGGGATCGGCGGTAACCGCGGTGATGGCATAGGGCCAGGTGCCTTCCGAGGGCGACAGCACAATCCAGATGCTCGGATTGCCGGAGGCGAGATTGTCGCGATAGCGCGCAGTCTCGGACGGATAAAGATCCACGGCCGCGCTTCCGGCATAGAACAGCGTCGTACCGTCCTGCTCGCGAAGCACGCTCCAGGGTCTTGTGGCCGGCTCGTCCGGCAGGACGGCGATCCCACGCCAGACGAAATCGACCCAGGGGGAGTCGGCCTTGCGCCGCTCGACCACGACGCCGATGGTAATGGACAGCAATGGCAGCGCTGCCGGGCTCATGTCACCATCTCCAGGCGTTTCACCGGCAGCCCGGTCAGCAGATTCTGCGGCTTCAACCGCAGCTTCTGATCCGCCGTCATCGACAAAATCAGGTAGACCGGCTCGTCCCTGACATCGTCGAGCGCGCGGCTTGAATCCGCAAAGGTCAGCCGGAACAATGCGAGTAATCGATCGGCGCTGGGCTGATCGAGTTCCTCGCCATGCCAGAGGCGGTCGCCGAGCCTGGTGGCGTCGGCATCAAGCCCGACATACCAGCTGAGCTTCGCATCCTGCAACGCGCGCAGCGGCTCGATCACGACGTCGATGCCAAGCAGATGGGAGATCCAGCGCGTCATCGCCTGCGCCAGCGCGGCTGGTCCGCGTCCGCCGGCAGTGAGGTCAAGGGCCATGTCGAACTGGTCGCTGCGCTGCCAATAGGCTCCGACATTCTCCTCGCTCAACACGTCGACCACCGCATCGGTCGTGGCGCCCAGCATCGACATCAGCGAGAGCACCGGAGTTGGGCTAATTCCGCCGACGATCTCCTCGTCGCCGAGCAGCAGGGCCTGCTCATGCGGCAGAATCCGCTGGGCCCGGAAGAACAGTTCGGCCGCGCGCAGCACGAACGGATCGTCGCAACCGTCGAGCGCATTGCGCAGGATAACGTGCACGAGCTGATTGACGAACAGCGGCGGCAGATCGTTCGCGCCTGCGCGCACCGTTGCAAGATAAGCGGCTTCGAGCGTCGGATGCCGCAACAGGAGATCGCGAAAGGCCAGCACGAACTGCCAGTTCTCCCGGGCGTCGGGATCGGCAATACCGGCGATTTCGCCGGTGCTGACCGGTTGGCGCGGATCAGAGAGCAATTCCCGGTGCAGCCGGCGTTCGACCGGACACCCATCCTCCGGCGGCATCAGCTCGGGACGGGCAAAATAGGCCTTGAGGAATTCGTCGGTAACGCGGAGCCCATCGCCCTCGTCGCGATCGAGCAGATGATGGCCGCAGGCAATCCAGAAATCGTTCATCTGGCGGTTGGCCTCCGGCCCAGATCCACAAGCTTGAGATTGCCGTCAGGCTCGATGTCGTCCTCCATTTCCATGAACGAGAACGCCTTGCCGTGCCCCTGCCCTTCGCGCAGTTGCAGTCGGCGGAAGGACTCGCGAACCTCGCCGTCGCTTACGGCCCGGTGCACCGCAACAAGGGAGCTGATCGGATGGCTGCAGAGCGACTGCGAAAACGCCACCTCCTCTTCTGCGGCGCTCTTCGCTGTCGCCATATCCGGCGCGCCGAAACGATCGACCAGTTGCCCGGCAAGGAGATCGACCAGGCTGCGGTAATCGTCCTCGGTCGCCGGAACGATCTGCGCCAGCGTCGACCAGCCCCAGGACTGCACCCCGAGGAAACCGCCGCGGAAAGCCGCGCGCGCCTTGCCCTCGAGCTTCGCAGCATCGCAATCCCAAAAGCGGAAAACGCCGGAGACGGCCCATTCACCCGGCTCCGCCGCCACGTCGAACACGAAGGTGTCGGAGGGATCGAGCGCGATGGTACGCAGGAGCTTCACAGCCGCGGTCCTCCGCGTACCGGATCGAGCCAGGATGGCGCCGCGAGCGCCTGCACGAGGTCGCCACGTTCGATCGCGCCCGCACCAATCCGGCGCGTCAGCAGATCGCCGTGATCGTCGATGCGCTGAATGGTCTGCCGTTCACGGGGCATGCGGGAAAGATATTCGCGCGCGACGCCGTCAAAACCGTCCGCCTGCCAGCCATCGAATGCCAGCATCAGGTGCCGGGCAAAGCTCTCCGTGATCTGCGCCGCGCCGGCCTCCCCAAAACCTTCCTGGTCGAGTGCCGAAGCGAGGGGATGAACGCCCGGCTCGTCGTCATTCATGGCGACCGTCCGGATCATCGCGCCGAACACCAGCCATGGGGGCGGCTCCTCCTCGATGGCCGCGGAAGGCCATCCCATGCGGCCGCCGCCGACCAGGCCTCCGTTGATCCTGACGGCGTCCGGCCAGCCGATCGCGATCGGCTGGCTCGGCGGCGCGTAGGCGCGCAGGGCATCGGTGAGCGCAACCATGCCGGCGTAGAGCGCGCGCCGCGCGCTCCGCAGCGGCTCGGCCGGCTCGAGCACCACGGCGAACTCCGCCAGGTCAAAGCGCCCGACATAGACGAGCGTGCCGGCGCCACTCTCCGGTGCAATGCGGCATGCGTGGGCAAAAGCGTCGCCACTCTCGCGCAACCGCACCAATGTGAACGGCGGCGGGAGGTCGATCGGTTCCGCCAGGGAAACGTGGCTCACTGGGATCGACGGCAGGCCGTCCTCCGCTTTCCTTTTCTTCCCGGTGGATAATGTCTATACGAGGCGAAGGGCCGGCGCGAGTCCGTCGTCGGCGTCCGAATGGCGGAGGGGTCGACCTGGAACAGCCATCGAAGACCGTCCTGATCTGCTCGTGCGAAGACACGATGCGTCTCGACGTGGCCACGATCCGGCGAGGATGCCCCAACAGCGAGATCAAAGGCTTTCGCCATCTCTGCGGCGCCGAGCTCGATCACTTCCGTAACGCGGCCGCCGCTGGCGGCGCGCTGACGGTGGCTTGCACGCAGCAGGCGGCGCAGTTTGCCGAGGAGGCCGGCGAACGGCCTGATGCGATCAGCTTCGTCAACATTCGCGAAACGGCCGGATGGTCGCGAGACGGCGTACGGGCCGGTGCGAAAATGGCCGCCCTGCTCGCATCCGCCTCCATTCCGGGCCCGGATTATCCGCTCGTCACCTTGTCGAGCGAGGGCGTGGTCCTGGTCTACGGGCGCGATGAGGCTGCGATCGAGGCAGGCCGCCTGCTTGCGGATCACCTCGACGTCACGGTGATGCTGAAGCAACTCGATGAGATGGTGCCACCCGCTGCAACGGTCTTCCCGATCGTGAAGGGCACGATCCGCTCCGCGAAGGGACATTTCGGCGCCTTCGAGCTTGCGATCGACGATTATGCGCGTCCCCGCCCCTCTTCGCGCGATCGCTTCGTGCTGGACGCACCGCGAAGCGGGGTCACCTCGCGCTGCGACATCGTGCTCGACCTTTCCGGCGGAATGCCGCTGTTTCCTGCCCACGAGCTGCGCGACGGCTATCTTCGCGCAGATCCCAACGATCCCGCCGCGGTGCTTCGCGCCGTGCTGACCGCGCGTGATCTCGTCGGCAGCTTCGACAAGCCGAGATATGTTGACGTTACGCCCGGTCTTTGCGCCCATTCGCGCTCGAACCGCACGGGGTGCCATCGCTGCCTCGATCTCTGCCCGACCGGGGCGATCACGCCCGCCGGCAATCACGTCGAAATTGATCCGAACATCTGCGCGGGCTGCGGCCAATGCGCTGCCGCCTGCCCGACTGGCGCTGCATCTTACACGTTGCCGCCCGCCGATACGCAGCTTCAAAGACTTCGCGCCATGCTGCTCGCCTACCACGCGGCCGGCGGCGCCAACGCGGTGCTGCTGTTCCATGACGGCTCGCACGGCACACCGTTGATCGAAGCTCTGGCACGACATGGCGACGGTCTTCCCGCGAACGTGCTTCCCTTTATCGTCAACGAACTTACGCAGGTCGGGCTGGAAGCGATCGTCGGCGCATTCGCTTATGGTGTAACAGCCGTGCGCTATCTGCTGCGCGCAAAGCCGCGCCACGATGTGACCGGACTATCGCAGACGATCGGCATGGCCGATGCGATCCTTGGCGGTCTCGGATTTGAGGGCCAGCGCGTCGCCACGATCGAGACCGACGATCCTGACGCCTTCGGCAGCCATCTGACCGGCATCGGCCCGCTTGCGGCGGTCGCAACACCGGCGACCTTCAAAACCGTCGGTAAGCGGCGCGACCTCCTGCGCTTCGGCCTCAGCGAGCTGCATCGTCTTGCGCCAAAGCCGGTGGACGTGATTGCGCTGCCGCAGGGCGCACCAGTCGGCGCGATCAGCGTCGACACGGACGGCTGCACGCTGTGTCTCTCGTGTGTCTCCGCCTGCCCGACCGGCGCGCTGCGCGACGACCCCGAGCGGCCCGTGCTGAAATTCATCGAGGATGCCTGCGTGCAGTGCGGACTGTGCCAGACCACCTGTCCGGAAAAGGTCATCACGCTCAAGCCGCAGATCGATTTCCGCGCCGCCCGCGCTCCCGCCGCGGTCATCAAGGAAGAGGAGCCCGCGCTCTGTGTCCGCTGCGGCACGGCCTTCGGCGTCAAAAGCACGATCGACCGCATCGCTGCCAAGCTCGAGGGGCGGCACTGGATGTATCCCGCCGGCGACAAGCGGATCGAGGCGCTCAGGATGTGCGCCGACTGCCGCGTCATCGTCATGAGCGAGCAGCAGTTCAATCCATTAAAGGGCGTTCCCGAACGAACACCGCCGCGAACGACGGACGACTACCTACGTCAGCGCGAGGGCAAGGACTAGACAAGACCACCAGACATCTACGCAGGGGCAGGCAACCAGGGGAAGCATCACCATGTCTCGTTTGATCACAGCTCTGTCGACGTGCTTGATCTCCATCGCTTTCGCCGGCGCAGCGGCCGAAGCTGCCGCTCCTCCACTGACCAAGGCACAAAAGGTTGCCGTGAAACAGGCGATCGTGGCCTGCAAGGCCGAAGCCAAGGGCAAGAAGGTCGCATGGCTGTCGCGCCGGAAATACGTCAACCACTGCGTTGCGGAAGCGCTGAAGGAGCACCCCAGCATCGACGTCATCCAGCTCCTCAAGCAGCATCCGGAGATGAGAGATCTCCCGATGGACAATTGGGATTCAACCTGAGGTGCGCTATCGCGACGTCGCGCGGCCGAGGAAGTCGGTCAACGCGCGGCGATCCTCGGCCGAGCCGATGCGCTGCTCCGGCATTTTGGTACCGGGGGTGTAGGCATTCGGTCCAACCTCGAACAGCTTTGCGACCGTCTCCGGCGTCCAGACGATGTCCATCGTCTTCAGGGCATCGGAAAAGCGGTAGCCCGGGAGCGATGCGATCTTACGGCCAAACAATCCGGCAAGCGTCGGGCCTGCGCGCTGGACCTCCTTGTCCGACAGCGTGTGACAAGCAACACACGCCCGAAATACATCCGCGCCATGATCGCCCGCATAGGCGACGAGCGGATCGGCCGGCGTTCCCACAAGGTTCGAACCAATGGGATCACCGGTGCGCGCGTTCCAGCGCCTGATCCTGCCGTCCGCGCCTCCCGTCATCAGCGTCTCGCCATCCGGCAGGAAGGCGACCGACCACACCGGGGCCCCCGGCCCGACCAGCGTTCGCAGCAGGCTGCGCGACTTGCGATCGATGATCGCCACTGTGCCGCCGATGCCGGCCGCGGCAATCAGCTTGCCGTCGGCCGACATCGCTAAGGCCACCACTGGTGTTGGGCCGGCCGATACCTCGCCGCTGACCTTGCCGTCCGTGGTCAGCATCCGCAACATGCCGTCGACCGCGCCTGTGACAATTTCACCATCCGGCGCCACGGCCACGGCGTTGAGCGGCGCCGGCAACTTCACGATTTCGGGCTGGCCATCCGGCAAACGCCAGATGCGCAACGTAAGATCATAACCGACGCTGACAATCGACCCGCCGTCCGGCGTGAAGGCGACGCCGTTGACGTTCTGCGAATGCCCTTCGAGCACGCGCGACACGCCGTCCGACAGCGACCAGAGGCGCACCGTCCGATCCCATGAAGCCGATGCGAGCAGCGCGCCGTCGGGAGAGACCGCAAGTGCGACGATTGGACCGACGTGTCCCTCGAACACCCGGTCCGGCTGCCGCCGGCCCGCCATCCAGACCGCAATTCGTGCATCGGCACCCGCCGTGACCATGCGGCCGTCGTTCAGAAAGGCGACGGCATTGACCGCATCAGCATGATACCGCAGCACCTCCTCCGCTGTCTCCGCCTTTAGCGACCAGCGAATGGCGGCTGAGTCGAAGCTGCCGGACAAGAGGCCGTTCCCATCGGGGGAAATAGCAAGCGCCCGCACGGGGCCGCCGTGTCCCGCCATGTCGGCGTGCACGGATGACACGGCCAAGATGGCCCACAAGGCCGCGGCGCCGCCCGCGCAGAAAGGTAGTCTCATTGACCCTCGCCGCGTCACGTTCAGGCTCTCAAGATTGCCAGAAGAGCCGACGGAGGAGAATATCCGAACCGATCTACTTGGCTGGTGCCGTCGTGCTCTTGGACGATCCGTGAGGCGCAGCCTGCATTCCAGGCGGACTCTGACCTTGGGGACTTTCGGCGGGCGCGCCACCCGAACCGGTATTGATTGGGCCCGTCCAGCCTTGCGGCTGTGGTTGACCCTTCTCCTCGGGAGGGCTTGGTGGCGGAGATGAGTTGGTTTGCGCGGGTTGGGCGGAGGCGCTCTGGAAGAAGCAGAGTGCTGCGAAGCACAAAATCGTTGTTGGCAATTTCACGTCGGATCCTCCGGGTGCGTGTACTAAACCGGGCAACGCTGCCTTCCGTTCCGGAGCGTGCATTGCAATAACCTGACTTCGCGCATCCTCCGCTTGAACGCCGGTGGTCCGAAGACTAGTCTCTGGCTGGTCACGTCAAGGACGACTGGCATGCAGGGGCCAACGCGGCCAATTCTGCGGATGATGGCGCGGCTGCGCGCTGTCCGCGCGCTTGATGGGCCGCAAGATCCCCTTTCCCGAGAAGCCACGCCCTTCCTGATCCTCGTTGCGATCGTGCTTGCGCTTCTTTTTGCGATATTAGAAGTCGACCTGAATAGCGCGGCGCTTCAGTCCCTTGGCTTGATCGGCGATGGCTTTTCCGTCGATCCCATCTTCAAGAGCCCATAAGATCGCTTGTGCCTTGGTGCGATCAACGAGTTTGCTCGCGGCAAGCCGTGTCGTATAAACACCTTGACGTTTCGATCGAAGGAGGCTGCGGATGAAGGCTTTTCTTCTTGGCTGCGTCGCGGCCATGGTGATCGCGATTGTGGGAATGGTGGTCTTGAATCGGGTCCAGGAGCCCGTCGCCCAAGCGTTTGCTACGACTGGGGTGCGCCTCTGAGACACTCAAATCTCGCAGAGCGTTAGGCCCCGTCGGCCGGTGCGCCATTCTCCACGCTTCCGCGTGCGAAAGACCCCACGATCGTCTCGGCTTTCGAGACCGTCGGGGCATCCTGTACCGGCAAGATGACACGCGAGGAGTTCGAGAGCATCGAGCAACATTCGTGCACAGGCCTTGGCGTTTGCGGTGCAAGGTATACTGCATGCCGAGGGCGTCAACTATCGCAGCGTTCGGCGTCAGCTTTTCTCGACTAGCCCCACCCGTTTTGGCCTTTCGGTGCACACGAAGCTGGAGTGCACAAGCGTAGTGGCCTTCACTCAATTGGCATCAGGAAACTGGCGCGTCCGAGTTCGCTGCAAGACATTGATGCGGCTGTGACTTTCCGACGGCGCAAGCGCGCCGAAGGATGGGTGACCGCGAAGTCGGCAAGCAAGCCAGGCCGGTGCTTCGCGTGGAACCTGGCGAAGGCCGCAGAACCCTGAGTTCGTGCGATATTTTTGAACCACTATTGCATGATAATCATAATATAAAAGACTATCTCGGCTTCGACCGCAGTTCCGATGGGAGGATAAAATGCGCAGGACTGGTGCACACAATTTTCCGGCAATTGATCGCGTGATCTATGGCAGACCGGCGGCTGAGGCCATCAACGAAGAAGCGGAGCGACTGAAGGCAACGCGCGTCTTCCTTATCGTCAGCCGCACCTTGAACACCAAAACCGACGAGATTGAGAAAATCCGGCATACGCTCGGCGACAAACATGCTGCGACCTTCGACGGAATTGCACAGCACACCACGCGCAAGCAAGCCGCCGAAGTTGCGCTCCACGCCAAGGAAGCACACGCCGATCTCGTCGTGGCCGTCGGCGGCGGTTCTGCCGTTGACCTCGCCAAGATCGTCATCATGGCGATGGAGCACGATATCCGCGATGAAGCCGGCTTCGATCCGTTCCCCATGGGCCCGGGCGTGAGCCATTCCCCGTTCCGCGCGCCCGCAGTCCGACAGATCGCCGTGCCGTCAACGCTGAATGGCGGCGAATACAATGCCGCAGCGCTTGTCACCGATGAGCGCAACAAGCTGAAGCAAATATTCTTTCACCCCCACATGATGCCGGTGGCAGTCATCCTCGATCCTGCCCTCACGCTTCATACGCCTTCGAACCTCTGGATGGGATCGGGCACTCGCTCCATGGATCACGGCATCGAAGCATTGTGCTCGCAGGCTGGCACCCCCCTTGCTGACGAAGTGGTTCTGGCGGGTATTCGCACGCTGCGCGATGGAATGCTCCGGACCCTGCAACAACCTGACGATTTCGAGGCGCGCCGCTTGTCTCAATACGGCTCATGGCTTGCGTCCTTTGGACTGCAGGCACGCGTTCCCATGGGCGCAAGCCACGGCATCGGCCACGTGCTTGGTGGGACTTTCGGGGTTCCTCACTACTATTGCACGCCCGTCATCATGCCGAGCCTTCTTCGCTATAACAAGCCGTTCACCGATGACGCGCAGAAGCGTTTGGCGGCAGCTTTGGGTGCTCCCGGTGGGGACGCGGCAGACGCCTTTGCGGAGTTCGTCAGGCAACTTGGACTACCAGGCCGCCTCGCTGAGGTCGGCATCGGCGAAGACAAGTTCGGCAAGATCAGCGAAATCGCGATCAACCATCGCTTCGTCAAAGCCAATCCGCGTCCCTTCAACGACCAAGCCGAAATCGTCGATCTGCTGCGAATGGCCGCGTAGCTGCATGGCGGCGGCCGATGGTAGAGGCACGGCCGTTTGCCTCCGCCATCGGCCCGCCCCGTCGAGAAGCCAACGTCGGTTAAGCCGTGTCTCAATTGTCGGCCGAATGCGTTCTCTCGCAGTCGCTCGCGACCGGACTGCCCAAAGCCTGTCGTCCGGCCTCCAGCAGGAGGTCAGACAAGGGCTTGTCGTCGACCGCGCGCGCCAAAACGATCGAGCCGACCATGGTCGCAATCGCGCCGGCGGCTGTCTGCCTTACATCCGATGATGGCCTCGCCGCGATCAGCCGCGCGATGATATCGATCATCTTGCCGAGCCCCCGTTCAAGGGTGCGCCGCGCCTCCGGACCTGAACGTCCGATGTCGGCGGCCAAGGCCGGCAGCGCGCAACCGCGCCCCGGATCGTCACGGTGGCGAGGACCCAGGTAAGACTCGACAAGTGCGTCGAATCCCTTCCCGGCGGGCAGCCCCTGCGTGAGGCTGAGCCAATGCACGATCGTTCGATCCATGGCCAGGGCGAGCCCTTCGACGACCAACGCGTCGCGCGATTTGAAGTAGGCGTAGAAGCTGCCATGCGTCAGATTGGCGAGCTTCATCAGGTCGGCCACACTCAGACCATCGGCGCCGGCCTGGCGCAGACCGCGGGAAGCGCTTTCGACGATGCGTCTGCGGGTATGCTGCCCATGGTCTTTCGGGTAACGCATCGCCTGCTCCGGGATGGCACAAGATATTCGCTGATGACGGTCCCATCACGGCCGGAGCTTCCAGCCCGCGCAGAGACGACGACATGTCGTCTGCAGCGCGGATCGCTAAGCCGTGGCTTCACGCGACCTTGAGATTGGCCTCACTGTCGGCATCAAGGAATCCCGTCAGCCTGCCCCTGATCAATCGCTCGGCGTCCGCCATGATGCGGTCGATCAACTCCTTCACGGTCGGAATATCGTGAATGAGTCCGACGACCATGCCGCAGCTCCAGGCGCCCGCGTCCATGTCGCCGTCGATCATCACCCTGGGATAGACGCCTGCCACCTGATCATGGATGTCGTCGATCTTGAGGCTCCTGCCCTTCTCGCGCTCGATCTCGAGCAGATGCTCGACGCCCTTGTTGTTCAGGACCCGCTCGGTGTTGCGGAGCGCGCGCATAACGAGCCTGGTGTCGAGCTCGGACGCCGCGACCAGCGCCTTCTTGACGTTTTCGTGCACCGGCGCTTCCTTGGTGGCGATGAACCGCGTACCCATGTTCATTCCCGCCGCTCCCATCGCAAGCGCCGCAACCAGGCTGCGCGCGTCGGCCATGCCGCCGGAAGCCACGAACGGGATCTTCAGTTCTTCGGCCGCACGCGGCAGCAGGATCATGTTCGGCATGTCATCCTCGCCCGGATGACCGCCGCACTCGAAGCCGTCGACGCTGACGGCATCGCAGCCGATCTGTTCGGCCTTCAACGAATGCCGGACCGAAGTGCATTTGTGGATCACCTTGATGCCGCCCGCCTTCAGGGCCGGCATGTATTGTTCAGGGCTGCGTCCGGCCGTCTCGACGATCCTGACGCCGCCCTCCCTGATGGCAGCGATGTACTCCGGATAAGGCGGGGCGCTGAAGGTCGGCAGGAAGGTCAGGTTCACGCCGAACGGCCTGTCCGTCATGTCCCGGCACCGCGCGATCTCCTTGGCGAGCAGCTCAGGCGTCCGCTGGGTGAGGCCCGTGATCAAGCCGAGCCCGCCGGCGTTGGATACCGCGGCTGCCATTTCGGCGAAGCCGACATAGTGCATTCCGCCCTGGATGATCGGATGTTCGATACCGAACAGTTCAGTGATCGCTGTCTTCACGAATGATCTCCCCGCGTTTCCGCTCAGTGGATGATTTCAAACAAGCCCGCGGCGCCCATGCCACCACCGATGCACATGGTCACCACGCCGTATTTCGCCTTGCGCCGGCGCCCCTCGATCAGGAGGTGGCCGGTGAGCCGCGCCCCCGTCATGCCGTAGGGATGACCAATGGCGATCGAACCGCCATTGACGTTGAGCTTGTCCGGATCGATGCCGAGCTTGTCGCGGCAATAGATTACCTGCACCGCATAGGCTTCGTTGAGCTCCCAGAGATCGATGTCGTCGATCCTCAAACCGTGGTGCTTGAGCAGGCGCGGGATCGCGGCGACCGGGCCGACGCCCATCTCGTCCGGCTCGACCCCGGCGGCGACGAAGCCGCGGAAGATACCGAGCGGCTTCAACCCCTTGCTGGCTGCAAACTTGCCGCTCGTGATCACACAGGCCGAAGCACCGTCCGAGAGCTGGCTGGCATTGCCCGCGCTGATGGTCTTGCCCTCGAACACCGGCTTGATCTTGGCGAGGCCCTCGGCCGTGGTTTCCGGACGCGGGCCCTCGTCATTCGTGAGCGTCACCTGTTCGTAGGTGACCTCCTTGGTGTCCTTGCTGACGAGCGCCATCCTGGTCGTGAACGGCACGATTTCATCGCTGAAGCGGCCGGCCTGCAGAGCGGCGCCGACGCGGCGCTGGCATTCGAGGCTGTACTCGTCCTGCTTGTCGCGGCCGATCTTGTACCGCTCGGCAACGACCTCCGCCGTATCGAGCATCGACATGTACATTTCGGGCTTCATCGCCATCAGCTCGTCGTCGACGGCGTGGAATTTGTTCATGTGTTCGTTCTGCACGAGGCTGATCGACTCGATGCCGCCGCCGATGGCGACTTCGACCCCATCAAGCATCACCGACCGCGCGGCAACGGCGATGGCCTGCAGGCCGGACGCGCATTGCCGGTCGATCGTGGTGCCGGCCACCGTCACGGGCAGCCCAGCGCGGATCGCGCCCTTGCGCGCCACATTCATCACCATGGTGCCTTGCTGCATCGCGCAGCCCATCACCACGTCTTCCACCTCGCCCGGCGCGATGCCGGCGCGCTTCACGGCTTCGGCCATCACATGCCCGGCCATGGTCGGGCCGTCCGTGTTGTTGAGCGCGCCACGATAGGCCTTGCCGACGGCCGTCCGGGCGGTGGAAACGATGACTGCTTCAGTCGTCATGCTGGCCTCTTCTCTTTACGCGGCCGCATCCAGCTGCGCGTAGCGCAGCACGTGGAATGCGGGATCGCCGAACTGGATGTTGATGGAGGAGATTCGCTTGAAATAGTGTCCGACATTCAGCTCGTCGGTCATTCCCATGCCGCCGTGAAGCTGCACCGCCTGGTCGGCTACGAACTTCCCGGCATAGCCAATCTTCGACTTGGCCCCGGAGGCGAGCCGCGACAGGCCAGAATCACCGGCGTCGAGGCTGAGATTGAGATGCTGCATCAGAGACAGTGCCTCTTGATGGGCAATGAACATGTCGACCATGCGATGCTGCAACACCTGGAAGGAGCCGATGGTGGTGCCGAACTGCTTGCGGGTCTTTGAATAGTCCAACGTTGCGGCATTCAGCTCTCCGATCGCGCCGACGACCTCGGCGCAGAGCGCGC
This sequence comes from Bradyrhizobium shewense, assembly GCF_900094605.1. GTDB lineage: Bacteria > Pseudomonadota > Alphaproteobacteria > Rhizobiales > Xanthobacteraceae > Bradyrhizobium > Bradyrhizobium shewense. Next base: position 218,844 of record NZ_FMAI01000001.1, read on the forward strand.
CGATCGCGCGGTCACGACAGGTTTCCAGCGCGGCAACGCCCTCGCCTTCTGCTCCCAACAATTGCCCGCGGACCTCGCGCAAACTGATCTCGGCGGCGCGGCGTCCGTCGATCGTCTTGAAGCTCTGGAGATTGACGCCCGCGGCATGGCGGTCGACCACGAACAGGCTGACGCCGCCGCGGTCGCGATTATCGCCGGCGGTCCGCGCCGAGACGATCAGATGATCCGCCCAAGGCGCTGCCATCACCATGGTCTTCTCGCCGCTCAGAACGTAGTCGCCTCCCTCACGCCGCGCCTTGGTCGCGACATTGGCGAAATCGAACCGGGAGGCTCTCTCGGTCCAGGCCAGCGCCCAGATCCTGGAGCCGTCGATGATGCCTGGAATGATTCCCTGCTTCTGCTCGGACGTACCAAGCTGCTCGATCAGGCTGCCGGCAAGAACCACCGTTTCGACGAAAGGCTCGACGACGAGGTGACGGCCGAACTCCTGCATGACGATCATAGTGGACAACGGACCGCCGCCGAGGCCGCCGGCGTCCTCGGAAAACGGCGCAGCGAGCAGGCCGAGCTCGGTGAAGGCCTTCCACCGCGTCCGGCTGAACCCCTCCTCGCTCGCCACGATCTTGCGCCGCGCCTCGAAATCATACTGGTCGCGCAGAAGGCGCTGAACGCTGGATCGCAGCAATTCCTGCTCTTCCGTGAACTGAATATCCATCCGGTCCTCCCGATCCGCCGTGGCTTAGAGCCCGAGCACGGCTTTGGCGATGATGTTTCGCTGGATCTCGTTGGATCCGCCGTAGATGCTGAGCTTGCGCGCGTTCAGATATTTCTCGGACGTGGTGTGGCCGTAGTCCGGACCCGGCATGAAGCGATTGGAGCTGATCGGATGCTCGCGGATCGCAAGACCATAATTGCCGATCGCGCGGTGCGTGAGCTCGGTGATGTCCTGGAAGATCTCGGTGCCGCGGATCTTGAACAGCGACGCCGCCGGACCGGGATCGATGCCGCGCGCCATCTGGGCGACGACGCGCAGTTCGGTCGCTTCCAGCGCCAGCACGTCGAGCTCGACGCGGGCGATGTCGCGTAGAAATTCCAGATACGCCGGATCGTCGGCCGGTATCTCGGCTCTCACGATCTGCTTCAGCTTGCGGAGATAGCGGGTGGACCGGCCGATGCCCGCCATGCTGGTGCGTTCGTTGCCGAGCAGGAACTTGGCGTACGTCCAGCCCTTGTTCTCCTCGCCGACCAGGTTCTCGACGGGCACGCGGACGTCCTCGAGAAAGACGTCGTTGACCTCATGGCTACCGTCGATCGTAATGATCGGCCGCACGGTGACGCCGGGCGACTTCATGTCGATCAGCAGGAAGGAAATGCCCGATTGCGGCTTCGCATTCGGATCAGTCCGCACCAGGCAAAAGATCCAGTCGGCGTGCTGCGCCAGCGTGGTCCAGGTCTTGTGCCCGTTGACGACGTAGTGGTCGCCCTCGCGCACCGCCTTGGTTCTGACGGTCGCAAGGTCCGAGCCGGAGCCCGGCTCCGAATAGCCCTGGCACCACCAATCCTCGCCGGAGAGAATTCGCGGCAGAAACTTCTTCTTCTGCGCCTTGTTGCCGAACGTGTAGATCACCGGCCCGACCATGGTCACGCTAAAGGCAAGCGGCGGCAGCGTTCCCGCCCGGGAGGTTTCCTGCTCAAAGATGAACCGCTGTGTGACCGTCCAGCCCGGCCCGCCATACTCCTTGGGCCACAGCGGCGCGATCCAGCCCTTCTTGTGGAGGATCCGGTGCCAGAGCAGTGACTGCTCCTTGGTCAGGTCGGTCTCCGGATTGGGAACGCGCATCTCCGCCGGATAATTATCCACGATGAAGGCGCGCACTTCATCGCGGAAAGCCGCGTCCTCGGCAGACAGCGCAAGCTCCATCGCAAAGGTCTCCCTTACCACTTCTCGCCGAAGGGACGGATTTCCAGCTCGAACGTCCACGCGCTCTTCGGCTGCTGATAAAGCTGCCAATAGGATGCAGCGACGGACGACGGCGGCATCAGCAGATCGGGATCGTCGAGCGCATTCGGACCGAGCGCCTCGAGCCGGCGCTGCCGCACCCATTCCGTATCGACGCCGGAATCGATGATGAGATGCGCGACGTGAATGTTTTTGGGGCCGAGCTCGCGCGCCATCGCCTGGGCCACCGCCCGCAGGCCGAACTTCGCGCTGGCAAAGGCGGCATAGCCGCTGCCGCCGCGGAGCGACGCTGTCGCGCCGGTGAAGAAGATGTTGCCGCCGCCGCGAGGCAGCATGAGCCGCGCGGCTTCGCGGCCGGCGAGAAAGCCGGAATAGCAGGCCATCTCCCAGACTTTGCGGAAGACCCGCTCGGTCGTATCGAGGATCGGAAAGTTGACGTTGGCGCCGATGTTGAAGATGCAGACCTCGAGCGGCGCATGCTTGTCGGCATCGGCGAGGAAGGAGATGACCTCCTCCTCGTTGCGGGCATCCAGCGAGCGCGCGTGGATTTCGCCTCCGGCGGCCTCAATCTCCTTGACGAGCGGCTCGAGCTTGGCCCCGTTCCGGCGCCCGGCAAACACCGTGAAGCCCTCAGAGGCGAACTTCTTGGCGATCTCGCCGCCGATATAGTCGCCGGCACCGATCACTGCGACAGTAGCGTTTCTCTTTTGCATGGATCGTCTCCCGGTTGGATTGAACTTCGTTAACTCGGCAGCTCTATGCCGTCCTTGCGACTGGCCTCGTTTGCTCGAGGATGGACTCCTCGACGTCACGAAGCTGGTCCTTGCCGAAGAACATCTCCTTGCCGACGAAGAAGGTTGGCGAACCGAACGCGCCTCGGTTGACGGCGTCGCTGGTCAGTTCAATCAACCTCTTCTTGACGTCGTCCTGCTGGGCGCGAGCGATCAATCTGTCGATATCGAGCCCCGAAGCGATGAACGCTTTCCGGAAGATTTCGAGGTCGTCCATCTTCTTCGGCTCTTCCCACATATGGTGATAGGCCGCGCGAAAATAGAACTCGAACACGCCTTCGAACTGGGCTGCCACGGCGCCCCGCATCAGCATCAGCGTATTGACCGGAAAGAAGGGATTCTGGCGGAATTTCGTGACGTTGTGGCGGCGGATAAACCGCTGGGTCTCGAGCGCCTGATATTCCGGCTTATTCTTGATCCCACGAAGCGAGTCGAACGGTGACATGTTGCCCGTCGCCTTGTAGATGCCGCCGAGCAGAACCGGAACATACTCGAATTTCGCACCGGTGCGCTGCTCGATGCCCGGAATCGCCACCTCTGCCAGATAAGCGTTCGGGCTGCCGAAATCGAATTGGAATTCAATCTTCAAGGTCATCTCGGCTCCTCCCGCGGAACATGTACTTGCACTGGCGATCCGGTCGCCGGCCTGACTTTCCTCAAACATACAGTTCTAAAATAGAACTGTCAAACCCTCCCGCGATCTGCTGATTTCGTCTTGCCTGGAAGGGTATTGTTTGGAGTTTAGTACCTATCTAGAATGGCAAATCTCGCGCCGGCCTCCGCAACGATTCGAGGCGAGGTCCGTGCCGCGGCGGCGATTGGAGTGTGTGGATGAAGTGGAAGGAACTCGAGGAAGAGCCGTGCTCGATGGCCCGAACTATCGGCGTGATCGGCGACCGCTGGACTCTTCTGATCCTGCGCGAGTGCTTTCTGCGCACACGCCGCTTCGAGGGATTTCAGTCGGCACTCGGAATCACCCGGCATTTGCTTGCCGAACGTCTGAAGAAGTTGGTTCGGCAGGGCATTCTGCGCCGCATTCCCTACCAGGAATCCCCCAAACGGCACGAATATATCCTGACCCAGAAGGGGCTCGATCTGTATCCGATCATGATGGCAATCGTGCATTGGGGCGATACTCACATGGTCGACGAGCGCGGCCGCCCCTTGCTGCACCAGCATCGCAAGTGCGGAAAAGATTTCGACCCGGTCATGGTGTGCTCCGAATGCGGCGAGCCGCTGTCGGCCAAGGAGGTTCATACTCATCCCGGGCCCGGTGCTCGCAGCGCCCCGGCGGCAGCGGCGCCGACGACCTCGAAAACAAAGGCGCGCTCGCGGGCGGCCTGAGGCCCGCACCGAAGCCGTTCCGCGGCAAACAATCCCGCAGAAGGTACCGGCAGACGCGATCTGGCGGCCAGGGAGTCCGTAACATCCGCACAGCGACAAGCTCGCTCTCAGACCCGGATCACATCGGCGCCAGCTTCGTGGGTATAGAGACGCTCAACCTGTTCGGATCGAACTTTCAGCACAGCGCGTTGGTTGACATAGGCCTTGTCGGTGATTTCTCCTGCCGCCATTGATGGCGGATCTTTCAGCAGAACGAAGGAGCAGATCCGTTCGCTGCTTCCGACGGTCTCATTGTAGCCCCGAAAGCGATCCAGCAGGAACCCGACCACGGCGGGATCCGAGGTCAGATCCGCACCCGGAGTTTTCGAGATCCGTGCGGCCTCCGTGGGGTTCAACCAGCAGAGCAGCGCGCACGCCTCACGACTTTCGCCCGCGACCACCATGTCGAGCAAGACACCGCGCGTTGCGGCCAGGATTGCCGCGCGCATATTGCCGATCGAGACCCAGGTCCCATTCGCAAGCTTGAAGTTCTCGGAAATTCGTCCGGTAAAGCGCAGCCCGAGTTCAGGCTTCTGCGGATCCAGAAACGAGACAGTATCGCCGATGCGATAGAAGCCTTCCTCGTCGAAGGCCATTTCCGTCAAATCCGGCCGCCCGAGATAACCCGGCGTGACGTTGGGTCCCTTGACCCTGACCTCGTAAGTATCCGAGACCGGAATGAGCTTGAGCCGCAGTCCCGGCGCGGGAAGACCGATCTCGCCGGGTCGATCTGTCGCCCAATGGGTCGTACTGATGGTCGGGGCGGTTTCGGTCGTACCGTAGCCCGACATGACCGGAATTCGCCGGCCGGTCACCGAGAGTGTCAAGCGATAGAGCTTCTCCAGCGTGTCCTTTGAAATTGCAGCGCCGGCATAACTCATTCGGTCCATCCGCTTGAATACACTGGCGCCCAGATCGAGATCCTTCTCGACCGCGTCACACAGGAGGTTATAGCCGGCAGGCACGTTGAACATGGCGGTCGGCGACACTTCCTTGAGATTGGCGACCGTCATGTGAAAGAGCTGCGGCAGCGGACGGCCGTCGTCGATATAGAGCGTCCCGCCGTTCTTGAGGATGCCGTGAAGAATGACGTTGCTGCCCATCGTGTGGTGCCAAGGCAACCACTCCACCTGGACTGGCGCAGCCGGAGGAGACACGAGCTGGCTACCCATTTGCAGGGAACTTGCCATCATGCGGTGGGTGTTGAGCACGCCTTTCGGAAAGCCCGTCGAACCCGACGTGAAGAGTATCTTGGCGACCGCGTCGCACGAGACCGCACCAGATGCCCCGGCAAATCCGTCGCACGCGGTTTTGGCTGTCAGGGTGCGGAAGGGCACCGTGTCCGGCGCGCCATCGACACTGATCCAGGTCGCGGCTGCCAATTCCGGAATGGTACGGCCTGCGGAAAACTCACGTCCGCTTTGGACGAACACGAAGCTCGGGCGCAACACTTCGGCGATGTCCTTGAGACGAGCAAGTCCACCGGGCATCAGCGTGTAGTTTGGCGATATCGACGCCAGGATGACGCCGATTGACATCGCAGCAAACGAAACCACCGCGTTCTCGATCGAGTTTCCGGAGAGGATGGCCAGCTTGTCCGCTGGCTTTGCGCCCAGATCAAGCAAACTCTGGCCCACCGCCTGGACCTGAGACCAAGCCTCGCTGTAGGTGATCTCGTCCCACCCGCCCTTCGCGTTGCGCTGCGCGAGGAATATCCGGTCCGGTGTGGCGCTTGCCCAATTCGGCAAGAAGTCCGTGATGCGCCAGTCACAGGGCTTCCACTCCAGGGGTGAGCTCAATATGAGCGCGCCATCTGGTCGGCGCTCGATTGAAACCTCGCGCGGCGCAAACGTCAGTGCCTTCGTCGACATCGAATTGATCTCCTGAAGTACCGGAATGGCGATCGCACCCCTTGCGCTCGTCGCGCAGGACGCCGGCGCCGGCACGTCGTCAATGCCGCTCGCCCTCTCGCCTGTTACGTGCTCATTCGGACCTGGCGTCCAACACTTCTCCGAAGGCTTCCCAAGTCGAGCCGGTCCAGCGCTGCAGACGCATCTGCGTCCAGATCATGTTCTCGGTTTCGCTGGTGTTGATCTTGATGCCCGGCAGTGCGGTCGGGACGACGAAGTCCCGAAGGTTCTTGGCCTGCGCCAGGATGTTCTTGCGGGACAGGTCGTCCCCGCATTGCTTCAGGATCTGCTCGAGCAGGATGCCCTGCTGATAACCGGTGAGATAGCTGCCGTTAGTGATATCGACGCCGGGCAGATATTTGTCGATAAACGCCCGATAGGCCTGCATGCCGGGATCATCTTTCCACTTCGGATCCACGACATCCTTGTTGATGGTGCCGACGATCACGCCAGTCGACTTGTCGAGGCCGGCCGGCGTGAGCGTGCCTCCAACCGAACCGGACGGAAAGTTGATGATGACGGTCGCCTTCCAGCCAATCAAAGAGGCCTGCCGGATCGCCTGCGCAGCGAATTTCGGCGTGCCCGCGATCATCAGGGCATCCGCACCGGAGCTCTTCAGGTTGGTGATCTGCGAATCGACGGTCGGTTCAGTGACCTCATAGGACGCGGTGACGACCCTGCGATCGTAGTCCTTACCGAGAAACGCCTTGAAGGCGTTGACGTAGTCTTTTCCGAGGTCGTCATTCTGGTAGAGGATCGCATATTTGGCGTTCGGCAGAGCCTTCGTGAGGTATTTGGCGTAGATCTTTCCCTCGGTATCGTAGCTGACGAGACCTGTCGTGATCAGCGGGTAACTGGCGACGTCGGTGAACTTGGACGATCCGCTGACGATCGCGATGCTGGGCACCCCTTTCGACTTCAGGTATTTTGACGTCGCCGAAATGGCGGGAGTGCCGAGCTGGCCGAACATGAATGCAACTTCATCGCTCTCGACGAGCTTGCGAACCTGCTCCACCGCTTTGGGTGGACTATAGGCATCGTCATAGGCGACGTAATTGATCTTGCGCCCGCTGATGCCGCCGCGGTCATTCAGGGACTGAATGTAGGCGATCAGCCCCTTGCCCACGAGACCGATCGATGAAGCCGGCCCGCTGAACGGAAACACCCCGCCAATCTTGATTTCGGTCGCGGTAACCCCGGGCTCGTCGGCCGCGAATGCCGGGCTGCCCAATAGCACGAGCAGAACGGCAAGACTCTTCCATCTCGGCAACATCGGCATCCTCCCTGAGGCGCACTCTTCCGGTGCGCCGTTCGATTCTTATGTGTCTCTACGGCTCGCTAGGCATAATGCCGTGCGAAATCGAGCGCGCTCGCCAAGCGTCGATGGCCAAACGCGTCAACCGTTGCGGCTCTTGGATTGGCCGCCTCATTCCCCGAACCTACAGTTCTTTTTTAGAACTCGTCAAGCGCTTAGATGCATCTCCCCCTGACAAAGGACGAAGCGCTTGCGATTTTGTGAAGAGTTGTACGCATGATTCGACAACAGCAGAGCTAGAGGCTGATACCGATGTCCAGGCGCGGAGACGCCCCTCTCGGCCCGGATATCGCGCGTCACAATATCAGACCAATTCATTCTGTTATTGAACTTAAGAGATGATCGGAGGTGAGCCGTCAAATAGCATCGACGGCTGCGCCGCAACACGCCCGGCCAGCAGGCCAGCGATCCGCTTTAGATGCGCGGCGCTCGATTGAAGGGCTCAGGCTATAGACAAAGGAACGTCAAAGCGGGAGCACGCTCCACTGAGAGGGGCGAATTCCAAGGTCTTCAAGACGTTCAGGGCGCAGCCGACGCCGCCCGTGATCTCGCGACACGGACGCTACGAGCATACTGGCAAGCCAATCCGTGGACCGCGCTGAAGATAAGCGCACACTTCAGGCTTCCAAGAAGAACCCGTGATTTGACCTGCCGCCGAACGATGAGCCTCGCTTGAACGGTGACATTCACGGGGTCTGGGACCATCGCATCTACAGACCGGTCTGGCTTATAAATTTGGTGTTGAGGTAGGCTTCCATCGCCTCGGTGCCCCCTTCCGAGCCGTAGCCGGAATCCTTGATCCCGCCGAACGGCACTTCGGGCAAGGCCAGACCGAAGCTGTTGATGGACATCATGCCCGCTTCGATCGCCGAGCCGATCGCGGTTGCAGTCTTGGTGGAGCTGGTGAAGGCGTAGGAGGCAAGACCGAACGGCAGGCGATTAGCTTCCTCGACGACTTCGTCGAAGGTCGAGAAGCGCGAGATCAGCGCCAGAGGGCCGAACGGCTCCTCGTTCATCGCCCGTGCATCCTTCGGCACGTCGCTCACCACCGTGGGCTCGAAGAAGTAGCCTTTGTTGCCGACGCGTTGGCCGCCCGTCTCGAGCTTGGCGCCCCTGCCGACAGCGTCCTGCACCATGCCTTCGATCGCCGTGACACGGCGCGGATTGGCCAGCGAGCCCATCTTGGAATCGGGATCGAGGCCGTTGCCGACCTTGAACGTCTTGGCGCCGTCCACGAACTTGTCGACGAACTCCCTAAACACATCGTCCTGCACCAGCATGCGGGTCGGCGAGATGCAGACCTGGCCGGCATTGCGATACTTCGCCGCCGCCAAAACCTTCGCAGCTGAGGTGACGTCGGCATCCCTAAACACGATGGCCGGCGCGTGACCGCCGAGCTCCATGGTAGCGCGCTTCATGTGCAGGCCGGCAAGCGCATTGAGCTGTTTGCCGACATGGGTCGATCCGGTGAAGGAGATCTTCCGGATCACCGGATGCGGGATGAGATATTCGGAAATCTCTGCCGGCACGCCATAGACGAGATTGATGACCCCGTCCGGCACGCCCGCGTCAGCGAACGCACGGATGAGCTGGGCGGGCGAGGCGGGCGTCTCCTCCGGCGCCTTGACGATGATCGAGCAGCCGGCGCCGAGCGCGGCCGAGAGCTTTCGCACGACCTGGTTGATCGGGAAATTCCACGGCGTGAACGCCGCGACCGGACCGACCGGCTCCTTCATCGCGAGCTGGTAGATGCCCGGTCCGCGCGCCGGGATCAGCCGGCCATAGGAGCGCTTGGCTTCTTCGGCGAACCATTCGATCACGTCGGCGGCTGCCATCGCTTCCATCCTGGCTTCGCCGAGCGTCTTGCCCTGCTCCATCGTTAGAAGCGGCGCGATCTCGTCATTGCGCTCGCGCATGATCGCCGCGGCCTTGCGCATGATGCGGCAGCGCTCGAACGGAGCGACGTTGCGCCAGACCTTGAAGCCTGCCGCGGCCGCGGCGAGTGCCTCGTCGAGGTCGGCCTTGCCGGCATGGGCTACGGTGCCGATCACCTCTTCGGTCGCGGGGTTGAGGACCTCGATGACCTTGCCCGACTGGGCCGGACGCCATTTGCCGCCGATGAAAAGCTGGGTGTTCGAATAAGCCAACGGTCTCTCCCTGTAATCGCTTCTGTATTGGTTTCAACGTGTGGACGATCGGGCCGCCATGGCAATGGCATCGGCGGCCCGCGTCATCTCCGGTCCGAGATAAAGGCGGAAGCGCTGCTCGGCGACCAGGGAGCGGAAATCCGCCATGCGCGTCACCCCGCCGCCGGCTACGAACAGGAATTGGCCGGCGATCTCCGCCAAGATGTCCAGGTGCCAGCTCGCGGTCGGATGCATACAGAGAATGACCAGCCTGCCCTCGTCCCGCAGCTTGCGGAAAAAATCGAGCATGAAGCCGATATAGCCATCCTGCAGGTTGAACTGCGGCTCGTCGAACAGGTGCACCAGCGGTGTCCGGGTCGGCGATGGCGCCAGGAAGGCCGACGGGATCCGCTTGCGAAAGCGCCGGACCTGGTAGGACTGGTGATAGTGGATCGCCAGCCGGTCGCGCTCGCGGTATTTGACGCCGTGGATATCGGTGCCGGCGACTAGCACGCGGCCTGAGGTGGGCGCATTGGAACCGGTCATCATCTCGAACAGCGTGGTCTTGCCGGCTCCGTTCGGCCCCACGACGCCGACGATGCCGGGTTCCTCCAGCGACAGATTTGCTTCAAGCGTGAAGGTGGGGCGTCGGATGACGCGGCCTCTGGTGTAGACCTTGCGGATATCATCGAGAACGAGCAGCGGCGCGGACACTCTATTGCACTCCCAGCAAGCGCTGACGAAGCCCGCGATCGTCGCGGAGCGTGGCGGCCTCCCCGGTCCAGACGATCCGGCCGCGGTCGATCACCGCGGCATGGTCGGCGACCGACAGCGCGATCTCGGCATTCTGCTCGACCACCAGCGAGGCAATGCCCTCGTCCTTCATCCGCAGAATCGTCGCGAGCACGTCGCCAACGATCTTCGGCGCCAGCCCCTGGCTCGGCTCGTCAAACAGCACCAGCCCTGGCGAGCCGACCAGCGCGCGCGCGATCGCCACCATCTGCATCTCGCCGCCCGACAGATTCTCGCAGTCGCGCTCCATCAGATATTCGAGCGGCGAGAAGATCGCAGCGGCCTCCTTGACGGACCAGTTGCGGAAGCGCGTGCGCTTCTGCGCGATCGACAGATTGCGCGCCACTGACAGGGTCGGGCACAGTCGCCGGTCGTCGGGCACCCAGCCGATGCCGGCGCGCGCGATCTCGTGAGTCGGGTTGCGCGTGACGTCATGGCCGTCGAAGCGCACTGCGCCACGGCGCGGCCGCGTCAGCCCGAGGATCGAGCGCAGCATGGTGGTCTTGCCAGCGCCATTCGGCCCGAGCAGCGCAAAGACCTTTGCGTGCTCGATGGCGAGCGAGGCGCCGAACAGCGCCTGGGTCTCGCCGTAGAAAGTATCGACCCCGTCCACTTCGAGGATCATGCGAATTTCCCGAGATTGGAGCGCCGGACCCATTCATTCTGCTGCAATTCGTGCGGCGTGCCACGCGCCACCACCTGGCCCCAGTGGATGACGGAGATGCGGTCGGCGAGCGAGAACAGGAACTCCATGTCGTGCTCGATGGCGACGATGGTGAGCTTGCCCTTCAACCGTGCAACGAGAGCGGCCAGCCGCTGCACACCATCCGAGCCGAGGCCGGAGGTCGGTTCGTCCAGGCACAGCACCCGCGGCGCCTGTGCCAGCGCGACCGCGATCTCCAGCGCGCGTCGATCGCCATAGGAGAGATCCTTGGCGCGAATGTCGCCCTTGTCCGCAAGCCCCACCCCGGAGAGCGTTTCGGTCGCCTGATCGGTAAGCCGGCGGTCACCAGCCGCTGCGCGCGCTATGTCAAGGCCGCGCGCGCGAAACGCCGGCAAGCCCATCATGACGTTGTCGCGCGCTGAAAATTCGTCGAACAGCGTCATGATCTGGAACGAGCGGGCGATGCCCTTGGCAGCGATGCGATGCGGGCTCAAGCCCGTGACGTCCTCGCCACCGAGCCGGATCGAACCGCGGCTCGGTTTCACCCGGCCGGTGAGGACGTTGAAAAACGTGGTCTTGCCGGCACCGTTCGGCCCCATCACACCGTGGAACTCGCCCTCGCCGACCGCGAGATCGACGCTCTCCAGCACCACGCGGTCGCCGAAGCGGACATGTACGCCCGCGGCCTCGATCATGCTCATCGCCCACCCCCGACTAGCAACCGCATCGCGGACGTACCGCGCCGCCTCAGAGCGTTGATGGAATGTTGTTGCACGGCGGCCGAGAGCGCGCCTGCGATGCCCTCGGGACGGAACAGCACGATCGCCATGAACAGAAGACCGAAATAGAGCATCCAGGCATTGGTCAGCGCGCCGATCACGTCGCGGGCCGTGAGGAAGAGAAACACGCCGATCACGGGACCCCAGAAGCTGACGAGCCCGCCGCCGACCAGCGTCATCATCACGACGTAGCCGGATTGATGCAAGCTCATGACATCGGGAAATGCGGCAAGCTGCGCCATCGCGAACAGGCCGCCGGAAAAGCCTGATAGCGCGGCCGAGAGGGTGAAGACCGAGGCCTTGTAGAGCCACACATTATAGCCCAGATGCGCTGCGCGAACCTCGCTCTGCCTGATGGCTGCGACCACGCGGCCGTAGGGCGAATGTACCAGCCGCCACAATATGGCAGTGCCGACCGCGAAGACCGCAAGCACGAAATAGTAGAACGCGACATTGTCGGTGAGATCGAACGACACCAGGCCGAAATCCGCCGGCAGCCGGCTGATCTTGAGAAGCCCGTCTTCCCCGCCGGTGACGCTGTGAGACTTGATCGCAAGCGTCCAGAAGATCTGACCGAAGGCGATCGTCATGAAGGCGTAATAGATGCCGCGCCGGTGCGAGATGAACAGCGCCACCAGCGCGCCGGCAATCCCAGCGACCACGGCTGCAGCAGCAAGACAAACCCAGAGATTAGCGACGATATCGAACTGGCAGAGTCCGAACGCATAGGCACCGATGCCGAAATAGGCCCCATGTCCGAACGACGGCAGCCCGGCCGTACCCAGCACCAGGTTGAAGGCCAGCGCATAGAGCGACCAGATCAGGATCTCGATCCCGAGATAGGGATAAAGACCAATTCGCGTGATCCAGAGCGGCACCGTCGCCAGCACCAGCCAGAGCACCAGCATCGTCGGCGTGACCAGACGCGCAGCGTCGGATGAGGTCGTCGAATTCGCCATCATTCCCTAGACCTCGAGCACGCTCTTCTTGCCCCAGAGGCCGCGCGCGCGGAACGTCACGACGGCAACGAGCAGGATATACATGGATAGCAGCGACCATTCGGACGCATAGGCACCGGCGAGTCCGACGCAGAGCCCGACCAGGAGGCCGGCAACGACCGCGCCCCAAAAGCTTCCGACCCCGCCGAGCACGATCACGAGGAACGCGGGGATGACGGCGTCCACGCCCATATGCGGTCGGATGCCCCAGATCGGGGCGACGATGATGCCGGCGATCGCCGCAAGCATGGTGCCGAACACGAACACCAGGAGCCGCAGCCGCGACAGATTGATGCCGAGCGCGCGCACGATCTCGCTGTCATGGGCTCCCGCCTTCACCGTCGCGCCGAACGAGGTCTTTTCGATCAGGACCCAGACCAGGGCGATGATCCCGGCCGCGATGCCGGCTGCGTAGAAGCGATAGCTCGACCAGATCAGGTCGCCGAACAGGAAGCCGCCATTGATGGCTGATGGCACCTGCAGCACATAGTCGCGCGTGCCCCAGACCAGGCGGATCAATTCCTCGATCACCATCGCCGCGCCAAAGGTCAGCAACAGGCCGTAGAGCGGGTCCTTTCCGTAGGTCCGTCGCATGCAGAACTCGATCAACATGCCGATAAGGCCGACGATGACGGGCGCGATGACGAGGGTTGCCGCGTAGCGCCAGCCGAGCGGCAGCGCGAGCCACAACTTTGCAAGATCAGCCGGTAAGGGCGGGCGAGGCCCCGTGAGCTGCATGGCGACATAAGCGCCGAGCGCAAACAGCGAGCCGTGCGCGAGATTGATCTGCTCCATCAGCCCAACGATGAGCATGAATCCGAGCGCGATCAGCGCGAACAAGAGGCCAAGCGTCAGGCCGTTCAAAAGATGCGGAAGAAGGTCGAACAAGGTCTCGTCTCGCAACTGTCTTTCCAGGGCCGGGGCGCGGATGGCGCCGCGCTGGCGGCGCCATCGTTCTGCGACTAGACGACCCGTCCTCAGGAATCGACGGTCGGCACCTGCTCATAGGGCGTGAGCTTGCACTTGGTGGGCGCGGCGTCATCGGCGGCCGATTTCGGTTCCGTCCAGCTGATGATTTCGAACAGATCGGTGTTGTCCGCCGGCTTGGCGTTGCGCCGCGCCAGATAGATCGTCTGCTGCATCTGATGCGTCACCGGATCCATGTATGCATCGAAATGCTGCATTCGGTCGGTCGCGGAGACTTTCAGGTTCTCGAGCTCTTTGATGATCTTGACGTTGTTGGTCGACCCTGCCCGCTCGATCGCCCGGAGCAGTTCGCGCGTCGACATATATCCGTTGTAGGAGACGTTCCCCGGCACCGGGATCGGACCGTCCTTGTTGGCAGCCTGCCACTTCTTCACGAACTCGGCGACGCCAGGCAGTTGCAGCTTGTGATACCAGGTGGTGCCGAACACGCCGAACAGGCTGTCGGGCGCACCCCAAACGTCGGGCCAGTCCTGCTGGTTGTTGATCCAGGCGGGCTTGCCGTCGAGCTTGAGCTGCGCGACCTGCTCGCGGAGCGCCTTGATGTCGTCACCGCCAATCGCGGTCGCGACCACGTCGGGTTTTGCTTGCTGGATCTTCAGGAGATACGCGGTGAAGTCGCGCGTGTTCTGCGGCACCAGGAGATTGTCGATGATCCTGCCGCCGGCAGCCTCGACCTGCGCCTTGGTCGCGGCAGACGTCGTGTGTCCCCAGACATAGTCGTTGGTCAGCAACATCCAGTTCTTGCCGATGGAATCGACCGAGTTCTTGACCGATGCCTTGGAGAAATTGGTGCCGTTTCCGTCCCAGACGAATTTCACGCGCGAGCAGTTCTCCCCGGCCTCGCTTGGCGCGGAGGAATTGGTGTTCATGTAGATGACGCCGTATTTGCTGGCGACCTGGGTGATGGCATTGGCAACCCCGGAATGCAGCGCGCCAACCAGGATCGTGCAGTCCTCGCGGGTGATGAAGCGCTCGGCGACGCGGCTGCCGGTCGCCGGCGTCGTCTCAGTGTCCGCGGTGATGAATGTCACCTGTCTCCCGAGCACGCCGCCTTTGGCGTTGAACTCGTCGATTGCCATCTTGATGCCGCGGAAATCATCCTGGCCGCTGTTGCCATATTGACCGCTGGCATCGCATGTCAGGCCGAGCTTGATCGGCTTTGCTCCCTGCGCCCAGGCATGGTTCTCCCGCCACGGCCCGAAGAAGCTGCCGGTGCCGCCGATGACGCTCGCCATCAAGCTGCCCTTCAAAACGCTTCGCCGTGAGATCTGACGCCCTCTCATCGTTTCCTCCCGTCTTGGATGTTTTTGCTTTTCTTTTGCGCTTAGAATATTAATTCCATTATAGAAGTAAAGTAGAATATTTGATCCAAATGGTGAAATGCCGTTAAACAGGTGGCCGATCCGGAGACCCGACTCGATGAACAAGGCCCAGGGCGTGATGAGTTATGACGAGCTGCGCGGCGCGATTGCGCAGCGGCACCGCGCCCTGTCGGGCCGACTCCAGCAGATCGCGGAATTCGTGCTCGATCATCCGACCGATGTCGCACTCGGCACCGTGGCGGAGGTCGCACAGCGCTCAGGCGTGCCACCCTCGGCGATCGTCCGCTTCGCCCATGCGCTCGGGTTTGGGGGCTTCACCGAAATGCAGCAGGTGTTCCGCTCCCGCCTCGTCGCCGGCGTCGCGCCAAGCTACAAGGCTCGGCTCGCCCGCATGAAGAGCGAGGAGAAATCGGTGCTCGGCCGCCAGCCAGCCGCAGTGCTTTCGCGTTTCGTCTCGGAGGCGCAATCGGCGCTGGTGACGCTGAGCCAGTCCGTTCACACGCGCGAGCTCGAGGCGGCGACCGCGATCCTTGCGAAAGCGCGCGACATCTATCTGCTCGGCCTCGGCGGCTCATTTCCGGTCGCGATACATCTCGCCTACGTTTTGCGCAAGCTCGGACGCCGCGTTGTGCTGCTCGACGGTGTCGGCGGCAGCATTCATGAGCAGTCGCACGCGGCCACCGCGGATGATGCGCTGGTCGCGATCAGCTTCCGAAACTACTATCCCGACACGGCACGGCTGTTCCCCGAGCTCGTCGCGCGGGGCGTGCCCACGATATCGATAACCGACAGCCTGCTGAGCCCGATCGTCGAGGGCGCAAGCGTCATCTTCGAGATCCAGGACATGCCCGAGCCGGCGCTGCGCACGCTGGTGGCGCCGATGTGCCTGGTGCAGGCGCTGGCGATCGGCCTCGACCTTGCGGCGGACTGACATTTCATAACAAGGGGAAGATCATGGCATCGCATGACGGAACGAAGGTCTTGGCTGGTCAGGTCGCGTTGGTGACGGGCGCCGGACGCGGGCTCGGCCGCGCCTTTGCAGAGAAGCTTGCCGCGCTCGGCGCCGACGTCGCCATCCACGGCATGCGCGAGAACGGGCCGGCAGAATATGGCGAGGGCACCACGCTGACCGCGGTGGCCGCGGAAATCGGCAAGGACTATGGCGTCCGCAGCCAACGCGTGCTTGGCGATCTCACGGAGGGAGAGGACATCGCGCGCGTGATCGCCGAGGCGGAAAGCTCTCTCGGTCCGATCGATATCCTCGTGCACAATGCCGGTGGCGACATCGCGGCTGCCGGCGGCAAGCCCGATCCGAACGACGCCGTGAACATCAGGGAGGCCGACGTGCGCGCCGTGCTGGAGCGCAACCTGCTTTCGACGATTCTGACCTGCCAGGCGGTCGCGAAGGGCATGATGGAGCGGCGGCGCGGCCGTATTGTCACGCTCGGCTCGGTCGCCGCTTTCAAGGGGCGCACTCACGGCTCGATTTATGCGGTGGCGAAGGCCGGCGTGACGCATTACACGCGTTGCCTCGCCGACCAGCTCCGCGCCTACGACATCGCCGTCAACTGCATCGCGCCCGGTGACACCCGCACCGGCCGATTTCTCGGCACCCGCGCAGTCGATCCGAGCCGGATGGTCGAGACCGGCACGCTCGACCGCATCGCGACCGTCGACGAGGTCGCCCGGGTCGTCGAATTCTTCGCCGGCCCCATGGGCGCCTTCGTCTCGGGTCAGGTGCTGCGCATCGACGGTGGCGGACAGGCATGGCCGGCGTGAGCTCCGGTGTGCATGCTTCAGGGTGCATGTCGCGGCTTAACACAGCGGTACAACGAAGTTGTACTGGCCCTTTCCGCCCTACGGCCCCGCCTTCCCCTTGCGCGCGGCGATCTGCTGGAGCGCCCAGCGCGCGTTCTTGCGCACGTCAGGATCGGGATCGTTGGCGATCACCACGAGGTATGCCTCGCCTTCGGGAGCGGCGATCTCGCCGAGCGCGGCAGCCGCCTCCTTCCGCAAATTCGCCTGCTCATGGTTGATGCAGTTACCGATCGGACGAAGGGCGCGCTCGACCTTCATCTTGCCGAGGCTGCGGATCGCCTTGAGCCGAACCTGCCAAAACTCGTCGGCAAGTGAGACGATAAGCTGATCGGCGGCGAGCGAACCGTTGACGTTGAGCGCGAGCGTCTCGGCTGCCATCTCCCGGACCATCCAGTCGGCATCCCTGAGTGCGCGGGTGATCGTCTCGGCCGCCGGCTTCATCTGGGAGAAGGCGAGCGCGCTCACCGCGGCGCGGCGCACATGGGCGTCGGGATCATGGATCAGCGCGGTGAGCGCCGGGATCGACTCTTCGAGCTTCAGGAAACCGATGACGCCGATCGCCTGCACGCGGACGGCGGCGTCACCATCCTGGAGCGCTTCCAGCGCAGGCTTCAGCGTGTCCTTGCGGCGCAACTCCTTGAGCGCGCGCAGCGCGCCCATGCGGACGAAGGCGTGGGCGTGCTTGACCAGCGGCAGGATGATTTCGGCGCAAGCGGGGTCCTTGAATTCGGCCAAACTGTCGGCTGCGGCCGACGCCACGATTCGCTCCGGATCGACGAGCAGCTTGACGAGTGCATTCGCCGCTTCCCGCCCGTCGAACTCGCCGAGCGCCATCGCGACCTGCTGGCGTACGCCCGCGTCGGGATCTGACACCATGTTGGCGAGATGCGCGACCGCGGCCGGATCGCCGGAATGGCCGAGCGCAATGATGGCGACGCGCCGCTCGGCTGGATCTGCGGCTTGCAACCGCTCGTCGGCGTCTTCGAGATCGTCATAAGATTCGAACGGGCTCGACATGACTACCTCAAGAGATAGGGAATGTTCACGGTGACGGCGCCGGTCGGGCAATCGGCCTCGCAGGGCATGCAGTACCAGCACTCGTCATAGGCCATGTAGGCCTTATTGGTCATGTCGCTGATGCGGAGCACGTCGAGCGGGCAGACGTCGACGCAGACGGTGCAGCCCTTGTCGGCGATGCATTTGGCGTCGTCGACGACCACCGGGACCGACGTCTGATAGGACGCGAGAGGCATCGTAGATCTCCTGTTGCTTGTCGTTGGCGATGGATCAGGCGGTCGCGCGGATACGCTGCTTGTCGTAGAGGTCCTTCTCGTCGTCCGCGATCGGGACGACATAGGGCTCGACCGCGCGCTTCTCACTGGTCATCCTGCCGTTCTGTTTGCTCAGCAGGGTGTGGCAGAACCAGTTCTCGTTGTCCTTCTCCGGGAAATCCGTGCGCCAGTGATAGAGGCCCCAGCGGCTCTCCTCGCGATACAAAGAGGCATGTACCGCCATGTCGGCGCAGTCCATGATCGACTGCACTTCAAGCGCGCGGAGCAGCTCGTGTGCGTTACGTGCGATCATATGCTCCTGCATGTCTTGCCGCGCCTCGGCGAGGCGGCGCATGCCGAGCTCGTATTTGCGCGTGACCTTCGGCGGCTGGAGATAATCGTTGACGAGGCGCCGCGTCTTGTACTCGACCTGGTTCGGCGGAATGCCGTCCTCGCGCCTGGTCGGCGCCATCACGCGGTCGCGCTCCCTGGCCACGTCGGCGGCATCGAACTCCGCGAAGTCGTGGTTGTCGGCGAACTCCATCGCGTCGATGCCGGCCACCGCGCCGTTGGTGAAGGCGCCGAGCATGTAATTGTGCGGCACGCTCGCCATGTCGCCGGCGGCGTAGAGGCCGGGCACGGTGGTGCGCGCATTGTCGTCGACGAACACGCCGGAGGCGCTATGGCCGGAGCAGAAGCCTATCTCGGAGATGTGCATCTCGATCGAATCGTTGCGGTAATCGACCCCGCGTCCCTGCTGGAACAGGCCACGCGTCGGCCGCTCCACCTTGTGCAGCGTTGATTCGATTTCCGAGATCGTATCCGGGTGGAGATGCTTGAGCTGGAGGAACACCGGGCCCTTACCCGACAGCAGCTCGTTGTAGAATTCGAGCATCATCTGTCCGGACCAGTAGTCACATTCGATAAAGCGCGATCCCTCGTTGTTGGCGGTAAAGGCGCCGAAGGGACCGGCGACATAGGCGCAGGCGGGACCGTTGTAATCCTTGATCAGCGGATTGATCTGGTAGCATTCGAGGTTCGCAAGCGCGGCGCCGGCGTGATAGGCCATCGAATAGCCATCGCCGGAATTGGCAGCATTCTCGTAGGTTCCGAACATGTAGCCGGAGGTCGGCAGACCCAGGCGGCCGGCCGCGCCCATGCACAGGATGACGGCCTTGGCTTTGATCACCAGCATCTCTGCGGTACGCGTATTGACGCTGACCGCGCCAGCGATGCGCCCATCTGCCGACTTGAGCAGACGCGTCGCCATGTAGCGATTGGAGATCAGGATGCGGGCGCGCCGGAGCTGGCGGTAGAGCGCCTTCTTCACGGTCTCGCCGTTCGGCATCGGCAGCACGTAGGTGCCGATATGATGCACCTTCTTGACGGCGTAGTCGCCGTTCTCGTTCTTCAGGAAGCGGATGCCGAAGCTGTCGAGTTCTTCGATGATGCCGTAGCAGTTCTGCGCGTACTTATAGACCGCCTTCTGGTCGACGATGCCGTCATTGGCGATGGTGATTTCCTTGGTGTACTGCTCCGGTGTCGCATAGCCGGGGATGACGGCGTTATTCAAGCCGTCCATGCCCATCGAGATCGCGCCGGAGCGCTTGACGTTGGCCTTTTCGAGCAGGACGACATTGGCCTTCGGATTCTTCAGCTTCGCCTTCAGCGCAGCCATCGGGCCGGCCGTGCCGCCGCCGATGACCAGCGCATCGCAGGAAACCTCCGAAAGTCCGTCGACGATCTGATCTAGTGCCATCGCTTGCTCCTGGTTCGCCGGCATCTCCGGCGCCTTTGCATCAGATTTGTTCAGAGGGCGTCGCGGCGATAGCAATTAGTTGTCGCCGGAACGCGATTTGCGCCTCAGCGCTCGACGAAGGCTTTCTCGATCACGAAATGGCCGGGCTGGCTGTGGTTTCCTTCGACGAAGCCGTGCGCAGAGAACATCGCGGGGAGCTCCTCCAGCATCGCCGGGCTGCCGCAGAGCATGATGCGGTCGGTCTCGATATCGAGGCTGCCCTGCCCGATATCGTCGAAGAGCTGGCCCGAGGCGATCAGATCGGTGATGCGGCCACGATTCCTGAACGGCTCGCGGGTGACGGTCGGATAGTAGACGAGCTTGTCGCGGATCAGCGGTCCGAAGAACTCGTGATTGCGGAGGCCTTCGACCACGTGCTCGCCATAGGCGAGCTCAGAGACTTGGCGGCAGCCATGGGCGAGCACGATCGTCTCGTAGTTCTCGTAGACGTCGGGGTCCTTGATCAGGCTGGCGAACGGCGCGAGCCCCGTGCCGGTCGAAAGCAGCAGGAGGCGCTTTCCCGGAATGAGGTTGCCGGTGATCAACGTCCCCGTCGCCTTGCGGCCGACCAGGATGATGTCGCCTTCGCTGATCTTCTGGAGGCGCGAGGTCAGCGGACCGTCCTGCACCTTGATCGAGAAGAACTCGAGCGCTTCCTCGTGATTGGCACTCGCCATGCTGTAGGCCCGCATCAAGGGCTTGCCCTCGACCTCCAGCCCGATCATGGCGAACTGGCCGTTCTGGAAGCGAAAGCCGGGATCGCGCGTCGCGGTGAAGCTGAACAGGGACTCGGTCCAGTGCCGGACCGACAAAACCGTCTCTTTCTGAAATGCGCTCATCCTCGTCTCCGTGCCTCGATCGCGCACAAGGTTTCGGAGAGACGGGAATCTGGCAACGCGGAAGTGAAATTCCCGGTCGATTAGTTTCACATTTCGCGGGCGATGATCGGAGAGCAGCCGGCGTTTGGCAACTAGTTGCTATTCGCACTCGTCTGCGACGCCGTAGAAGAGGGTCGGAGATACGTCATGACCATGACCTTGGTAGTACCGACCGTGGCCGACTACGAAGCGAGCGCCGATCTGGCGACGCTCCTCGTCCGCACCACGCTGGACGACGCGCTGAGCGTCCCCGCCGAAAAACTTCGCCTCTCCTGCAAATGCGCCCACTGCACCCGCGCCCGCTTCGACGGCCGTTTCCCTGAACACTTTCCCGGCATCGCCATCACCGAGATCGGCGATCTCGGCTATGGGCTGAACATCTCTTTCTCGGACGGACATAACAGGGGGATTTATCCCAAGCCGTATCTGCTGAGCTTGGCCGGGCGGTAGGTCTCGATCTCCCAACGCATATCGCAGTCATTCCCGGCGAAGGCGGGGAATCCAGTACGCTGCGGCCTCTCCGTATCCCACGGACGTCTCTGGAGTACTGGGTCGCCCGCCCCAGTGCGCAATTGCGCACAAGCCGGGCGACGACAGTTGAGTGAATCTGGCACGGACATTGCTCCTCTTTAGAACGATTTGAACGTTCCGGAGGCAGATGATGTTGCAGGCGGCGAATGCGGTTCGCGGGGCTGTTCCCCCGGCAGTCCGGCCTGCAGGCAGCTCCTCGCTGCTGCTCACCGAGAACCAGCAATGGATCGGCGGGCCCCCCCCGCTGATGGACAAGCTCTCCCCACGCGAGCGGGAGCTGGTGCTGAAGCAAGGCCGCCGAAAAGTGCTCAACCGCGGCCAGACGCTGTTCAGCCAGGGCGGCAAGCACGACGGCATCTGGCTGATCGAGAGCGGCCGTATCCGGGTGTTCTACAGCTCCCCGCTCGGACGCGAGATCACGCTCGCCTACTGGCATGTCGGCAATTTCGTCGGCGGGCCGGAAGTGTTCGAGGGCACCGTGCATCAATGGTCCGGTGTTGCGTCCAGCAATTGCAGCGTCGTGCATCTTCCCGGAAAGGAGCTGCGATCCCTTGCCGTCGAGATCCCGAACCTTGCGATCGGCCTGATCGAAGGCCTGACCTTCAAGGGCAAATGCTATTCGGCTCTCGCCCAGATGCTGGGAACGCGCTCGATCACGCAGCGCCTTGCGCATTTGCTGCTGCATCTCGTCGAACTCTATGGTGTTGAGGACGCCGATGGCAGGGTGATCGCGGCCGCCTTCACCCATGCCGACATTGCGCACATGGTCGGTGCCACTAGGCAATGGGTCACGATCAGCCTGAAGCGGATGCAGGAGAAGGGAATCGTGAAAACCAAGCGGTCACAGATCGTGGTCTGCCGGACGGACGTGCTGGAGGAGATGCGCGGCCACGCATCCGATTGACCGAATTTGCGACCACCGCCCGTGCTCAGGCAAGCGGCTTTATAGTGCAGGACTGCTCAAGGAGTATGCAATCAGCTTTTCCCGGCAACTAATCGACTGCAGCGCTCATTCCGGATTTGCCCTGACCGGGCCCTCACCCAATCATGGCAACCACAGCACATCCAACCGAATGAGGATGAGAATGGTCCGCCGTCTTTCCACGCTCTCGATCGCGACGTCGGTGACGTCGCTGGCCCTTCTGGTCGCGCAGCCGGCCTCGGCGGAAACCGTCACGCTTGGCATCGGAACGCAGGATACGACAACCAACACGGTAACCGCCGGCGTCGTCATCCGCCAATTGCACCTGCTCGAGAAATACCTGCCGAAAGACGGCAAATACAGCAACATCAAGTTCGAGCTGGAGTGGCAGAACTTCACCTCCGGCCCGCCCGTCACCAACGCGATGATGGCGAACAAGCTGCAGATCGGCATGATGGGCGACTATCCGCTGATCGTGAACGGCTTCACCTTCGAAAGTAACCCCGAAAGCAAGAGCCGGCTGATCGGTATCGCCGCCTACAGCCTGTCCGGCTCCGGCAACGGCATCGTCGTTCACAAGGACTCGCCCTATTACGATCTCGCCGATCTCAAGGGCAAGCTTGTCAGTGTACCGTTCGGCTCCGCCGCCCATGGCATGGTGCTCAAGGCGATGCAGGACCGTGGCTACACGTCCGACTTCTTCCAGCTCGTCAGCCAGAGCCCGGAGGTCGGCTCGACCAATCTCCAGGAAAAGAAGATCGACGCGCATGCCGACTTCGTTCCCTTTGCCGAGCTGCTGCCGTTCCGCGGCTTCGCGCGGAAGATTTTTGACGGCGTCGAGACCAATGTCCCGACCTTCCACGGCATCGTGGTCCGCACCGATTTCGCCGATAAATATCCGGAGGTCGTCACCGCCTATCTGAAGGCGGTCATCGCCGCCAATCAGTGGCTGCGCGACGATCCCAAGCGCGCCGCGGAGAAGATCCAGGAATGGACCGGCATCAGCAAGGAAGTGGTGTACATCTTCCTGGGGCCCAGCGGCAACATGACCACCGATCCCACGGTCAAGCCGGCGTTGATCGACGCCGCCACCGCCGACGTCAAGGTTCTGCAAAATCTCGGCCGGATGAAGGAATTCGATCCGAAGAAATGGGTCGACGACGGCTATATCCGCAAAGCCCATGCCGAGATGAAGCTCGATTACGACGCGCAACTCGCGAGCACCAAGAATTACGAGATCGCCGGCGAAGACGCCTTCTGCAAGAAGCCGATCACCGATCCGCGCAAGGCCGGCGAGGTCTGGGTGGATGATGCCGGCATCATGCCGTTTGCGTCCGCGGCGTGCACCTTGGGCGCCTATGCCGACTTCAAGGCCAAGGGCAAGAAGATCAACGTCGCCTACGTCTTCGACACCACGCGCGGCATCAAGCTGTTCGCCGACCAGGCCTTCTTCGCCGTCGGCGATGGCGACGTCGCGCCGTTCCTGCTGAAGAAGGACGCCGAAGCCTATGCCGCCAAGATCGGCGGCAAGGTGCTGGGCTTCGACGACGCGGTGAAGGCGGCGGTGGGCGGAGGCAAGACGTGAGCAGCCCCGCCATCCTCAGACATCCCGAGGACAGCATGCCGGCAACAGCCATTGCAGAGACGGGCCCGGGGCCCGTCGCCACCCCGCCCTCGTTCGGCACGCTCGCGCTGCGCTGGTACCGACTGAACCGCAGCGGCCTGCGCGCGATCGCGATCGGCATCACCTCGCTGCTGGCATTCCTCCTGGTCTGGCACCTGCTCACGACCTATCGCGTCGTGTTCTTCGTGCGCTTCACCAATGTGCCCTCGCCGCTCGCGGTCTATGCCAGCTTCACCAAGGCGATCCACGATCCAAAATTCCTGATGCACATCCTCTTGAGCTGCCGGCGCATCCTCGTCGGCTTCTCCCTTGCAGCCATCGTCGGGGTGCCGCTCGGTCTCGTGATGGGTCGCTTCAAGCTCGTCCATGAGATCATCTTCCCGGTCGCCGAAGTGCTGCGACCGATCCCAGCAATCGCCTGGGTGCCGATGGCGATCATGCTGTGGCCGACCAACGAGCAGAGCATCGTCTACATCACCTTCCTCGGCTCGTTCTTCCCGATCCTGGTGAATACACTTCACGGCATGACGCTGGTCGATCCCGTGCTGGTGCGCGCAGCACAGTGCCTCGGCGCACGGGAGCGCTCGATCTTCCGGGAGGTGTATTATCCGGCATCGCTGCCGCACATCTTCACCGGCCTCACGGTCGGCATGGGCGTAGCCTGGGTCTCGCTGATCGCGGCCGAGATGATCTCCGGCCAGTACGGCATCGGATACTTCACCTGGGAAGCCTATTCGCTGGTCCAGTACGCCGACATCGCGCTCGGCATGATCGCAATTGGCGTTCTCGGCCTGGGATCGAGCCTGCTGATCCGGGGCGCCGGACAATTGGTGATGCCGTGGAGAGCGAAATGAGCGAGATCCCCGCCAAGGCACCGCAAGGCCATATCGAAGTCAGGAGCTTCTCCCTCAGCTATGACAGCATCGAGGGACCGGTCCAGGCGGTCACCGATACGCAGATCCACGTGAAACCGGGCGAGTTCGTCTCGATCGTCGGGCCCTCCGGTTGCGGAAAATCGACGCTGCTCAATGCGGTCGCCGGCTTCCTCAAGCCGACCACCGGTATTGTCACCGTCGACGGCGAGCGTGTGGGCGGACCCAGCGCCGAGCGCGGCATGGTGTTCCAGCAATATTCGCTGTTCCCTTGGAAGACGGTGCGGGAGAACGTCGAGTTCGGACTGAAGATGCGCGGCATGCCGCGCTCGCAGCGTGAGCGCGCCGCCCGGACGCTGCTCGGGCTGGCGGGCCTGGAGGCCTTCGAGAAGCACTATCCGGAAAAGCTCTCCGGCGGCATGAAGCAGCGCGTCGGCATCGTCCGCGCGCTCGCGACGGGGCCGAAAGTGCTGCTACTGGATGAGCCCTTCGGTGCGCTCGACGCCCAGACCCGCGTCATCATGCAGCAGATTCTCACCAACATGTGGCAGCGACTGAAGATCTCGGTGCTGTTCGTCACCCATGATATCGACGAGGCGATCTTCCTGTCCGACCGGGTCTACTGCATGACCGCGCGCCCCGGCTCGATCAAGGCGGAGATCCCAATTCCGTTGGAGCGGCCGCGACAGCAATCCATGATGATGTCCTCGGAATTTTTGGCGCTGCGCCGAGGGCTGATGTCCCTGATCCGCGAGGAGAGCCTGAAGGCGATGGGCGGCGAGATCAACGACCTCGGCATGCGGGGATTGAACATCGAGCTGCACGGCCAATCTTTGGCCGAGGTACTTTAGGCGAAGCCCCCGGCACTGATCTAGATGCTGCGATAGCGCTCGATAGCTGAAAGATCCGGCACTGTTCCGAGCCCCGGGTCGTCACTCAGCTGAACCATGCCTTCACGCACGTCGACCAGGGAGCCGCAAAACAAGTCGCGCAACGGATTGTCGTTGGCGTCGACCTCCAGCCAGCCATCTCCTCCGATGCCGGCAAGCAGATGAGCCGAGGCAAGCAGTCCAATGCCGCCGCCGAGATAGTGCGGGCAAAACGTCTTGCGCGCGCCGAGAATGTCACGCGCCAGCTCGGCACAGACCGTAAGCCCGCCCCATTTCGCGATGTCCGGCTGAATTACACCGAGCACGTCCTCGGTCAACACCTGCCTGAAGCCTTGGGCGCTTGAAATGTTCTCGCCGGCGGCAATCGGCATGTCCGCGCTCGCGCGCAGTCTTTGCCATTCTTCGCGTGGCCGATCGGCGCGGATAGGCTCTTCCAGCCAGCGCAGATCGAACCCGCCAAGCCGCTCCAGCATCTGAAGCGCCTGTTCGACCGACCAGCCTTGATTGGCGTCCGCCGCTAGCATGCCCGCGCCGACGATCTGGCGCAGGGCCGCGAGATTGGCGAGGTCGATGTCGGCGCCGAATCCGACCTTCAACTTCAACGCGCGATGACCACGCTCCAGTGCGGCTTCGGCCGTCTGCGTGGCGCCGCCGGGATTGATGCCGCTGGCATAGACCTTGATTGTGCTACCGCGCCCGCCGAGCAGCCGCCAGAGCGGCAAGCGCCGACGGCGCGCCGAGAGGTCCCACAGTGCGAGATCGATGCCCGCGATCGCCTGCGCAAACGGACCGGGTTCACCGCATTGCAGCGCCAGCACTTCGGTGCCCCTCGTCAGGCTCTCGAAGGCTTGAGCCGGACCGTCGAACCTGCGCCCGACGAGACCGGGCGCGAGCACCTCATTCACGAGCCGTGCGCGATGCTCCGCACCCGGCGCGGGGAAATTCGACCAGGCCTCGCCCCATCCCTCGACGCCATCTTCATCGACGGCGCGAATGAAGACGGCGGGCCGGTTGAGCATCCGGCCGAACGACGTCACCACTGGCGTCGCCAACGGATAGCGATAGCAGAGCGCTTCTATCGAGCGGATGGTGAAGCTGTCAGACGTCATGTTGCGGATCCTGCGATCGGGATCGGACACCCGGAACGGCCACCAGCTCAGTACGCGCGCGCGAAGTCCCCTTCCCGCTTGATATCAGTGAATACGGGAAAGCGCGCCTTCCACGGCGTTCCCTTGGCCTTTGTCAACACGTTGAGCCGTTCGAGCACACCAAGGCCATCCTTGCGCAGGCTGGCGGAAACCGCCACGCGGTCCGGGAAATTCCTCAAGACGGCATCGAGCCAGATCGTGCGGCCCGCCAAAAACCCGCCCGCGCCCGCGGCATAGGCAAAGTCGAGTACCCGTTCGAATTTCTCCGGCGCAGCACCGCCGGAGAGCAGCACCCAGGGGATGCTGCGCGCGCGGCAGATGTCGCCGATCGCATCGAACTCTGCCTGTGCGACCTTCGCCTCGGCGCTGCCATCCCGGGCAGGCAGACTGTTGGCCGCCAGCGGGCTCTCCAGCTTCAGAAGGTCGACGCCATATTCCGGCTTGGCGAACTCGCGCACGCTCTCGATGACCAGACCTGGAAGTTTTCCGGGCGACTCCACGTAGTCGGCGGTGTGATTGGCGCTGCCGAGGAACGGATAGACCAACAGCTCCAGGACGTAGGGAATGTCGTGACGGGCGCAATCCTGCCCGATATCGCGAACGAACCGCTTCTGATGCTCGTTGACCGCAGCATCGGCGTCCGGCCGGTACCACGCCAGCACCTTGACGGCGTCGCCGCCCATGGCGCGGATCTTCTCAACGCTCCAGTCGGTGATCGCCCGCGACTTGCGTCCGCCCGAGGTCTCATCCACCCGGTGCTCTTCAAGGGTCATGATGAGACCGCAACGCGGCGGCAGAAGATCGATCGCCGCGGGCACCGCGAAATTCGGATCGAACAGCATCGAGCTGCAATGCGGCGCGAGGTTCTCCACGAGCAGACGCTTTGCTGCCGTCACGTCAGAGTATTCGACCTGGTCCCGCGCAATCCCCTTTGCTTTCGCAATAGCGTCAAACAGCGGCGGCCGCTGATCCAGCGCGACCATGCGAAAATGACCATCCGCGTCGGCCAAACGCGCCAGGCCGCGGTTCTTTCCAATCGTTCTCATGGCTTCGTCCTCATGAATGCAAGACACTCGTTGATGGTGGGGATTCCGTTGCGTCCGCCTGCGTGGCGGCATTTCATCGCGGCCGCCGCAGCCGAAATCGCCATCGCGTCGCGCACGTCGAGGCCGGCGCCGACCGCGAGGGCATAAGCGCCATGGAAGACGTCGCCGGCGCCGGTGGTGTCGACCACATCGACCGCGAAGGCCGCCTGTCGGTGCAGGCGGCCGTTCTCGAACCAGCTCACACCCTCGCCACCGCGCGTCACGGCGATGATGCGACACCCGAAGCGGGCGAGCGCTGCGAGGGTTTCATCCTTGGCCGAGCCGCCAAAAGCCGTGAGCGCGGGCTCGGAGAAGATTGCGTGGTCGGTCAGGGGCAACAGCCGCTCGAACACCTCGGCATCGGCCATGTCGCCGTCGAGCACCGTCGGGATCCCGCGCGCGCGGGCTTCGCGGAACAACGTTGCCGCCCCCTCGACCCAGCGCGGATCTGCCAGCACTGAGGATGCGCGGGCAACCGTCTCCAACGGCAGCCAGTCGGCTGCATCCGGATAGAGACCGCGGAAATTGACGATCTGCCGTTCGCCCGAGTTGTCGACGATGATCCCGGAGACCGACGAGCGGCCATCGGGAAACAGCCGGAAATTCTCGACATCGATGCCCTCGGCGCCGAAGGCAGACCGCATCTCCTGGCCGGCGGCATCATTGCCTGCCCGGCCCCAGAACGCGACCGCCGCGCCGAGCCTTGCAACCGTAACCGCGGCGTTGGCGGCCATGCCGCCGCCGAGGGTCCCGTAGCCGGCGGCCTTGATCTTCTCGCTCCTGCCCGCAAAGAGCCGGTCGACGCGCCAGATCTGGTCGAGCGCCGACAGCCCGAGGCAGATCACCTGCACGCGATCCGCCTTAGAAACGAGCTCTGCCAGCGCCGACGGATTTCCAATGTTCGCTGGCGAGCTCACCGCAAGACCCGCCCGTTTGCGGCGTCGAACAGATGCGTCCGGCTGGGTTGCGGGCGGAGGCTGAGGCGATCGCCGACCTTCGGTCGTAGCGACGGATCGACCCGCGCGATGGATGCCGCGCCGGCGAGATCGAAATGGATCAGCGTGTCCGAGCCGAGCGGCTCAACGAGCTTGACATTCACTGCAATGCCGTCGGCCGCATCGGTGGCAACGGCAAAATGTTCGGGACGAATGCCAAGCACAGCGCTGCCGGCCCGCCGCAGCCCGTTCGCCGTCTCCTCGCCCAGCGGCACCACCGTTCCGCCTTGCGAAAGGATCGCACGCTCCTGTCGCCATTCGACCGGAAAGAAATTCATGGCTGGCGAGCCGATGAAGCCGGCCACGAACTGGTTGGCCGGCCGCTCGTAGACCGCCTCAGGCGTATCGTATTGCTGGATGGTGCCGCTCTGGAGCACCACGATGCGGTCGGCCATGGTCATGGCCTCGATCTGGTCATGCGTCACGAAGACCATGGTGGTCTTGAGCTCCTGCGACAGCGCCTTGATCTCGGCGCGTACCTGCCCGCGCAGCTTGGCGTCAAGATTCGAGAGCGGCTCATCGAACAGGAAGGCTTTTGGATTGCGCACGATCGCACGCCCCATGGCGACGCGCTGGCGCTGGCCGCCGGAGAGCTCCTTCGGCTTGCGGTCGAGATACGGCTCGATGTGCAGCAACGCCGCCGCGCGCTTCACCCGCGCGTCGATCTCCGCCTTCGGCGTTCCCCGCAGTTCCAGCGCAAAGGACATGTTGTCGTAAACCCGCATGTGCGGATAGAGCGCGTAATCCTGGAACACCATCGCGATGTCGCGCTGCGCCGCCTGCACGCCGTTGACGCGCGTATCTCCGATGTAGAGGTCGCCGGAGGAAATCGGCTCGAGGCCTGCGATGATCCGGAGCAAGGTCGACTTGCCGCAACCGGACGGGCCAACGAAAACCACGAATTCGTGGTCCGCGATCTCAAGGTTGAGATCCGGGATCACAGTGAAATTGCCGTAGCGTTTGGTAAGGTTGCGGATCGAGATCGAGGCCATATCGCTTAGTCCAGCGCCAGTACAGGCTTGATCAACTCGCCCTTGGCGAAGCGGGCGAAATTCTCGGGCAAAGCGGACAGGCCGAACTCGCCGTCGACGAGAACGCGGTATTCGTCCTTGTACCTGCGCAGCAGTTCGACGTTCGGCTCGAAATCCTGGAACGGGAAGTAGAAGGTCCGGATCATGTAGAAATCCTTGCGGCGGAATACCTTGCCTTCTTCGATGGTCCAGGGCGCGGCGTTCTCGCCGACCAGCACCAGCGCCCCGCGCGGCAGGACCAGCTCGATACCGAGGTTGCGCGCCGCATGCGCGCCGGAGCATTCCATGATGAGGGCGAACCGTTTCGACGTGTCGCCGACCGGATGCGGTTTCGCGCCGAACGATCGGGCGATATTCAAGCGTGCCGCGTTCGGATCAGCCACGTGGATATCGTCATAACCGAGACTGCGGAGCGCCAGCACGACGCCGAGACCAACAGGCCCCGCTCCCATCACGAGCACCGCACCTGCCTCGTCCGGCGGCACTACGCGGCTGACGAACCGCACGGCGTGGCCGGAGGTGCCGATCGTGTCGAGCAAGAGCGGCGCGAGGCTGTCCTCGATATCGTCGGGCACCGGCAGCAGGCAGTTTTCCGGCACCGGCACGTATTCGGCATAGCCGCCCGGCCTGTTCCAGCCGATCAGGCTCGAGACCTCCAGGCACATCTGGGTGTCGCCGCGCTTGCAGGCCGCACAGTGGTCACAGTGCAGCGGGATATAGACGGCGCAGCGGCGGCCATGCAGGCGGTGGCCGGGCTGCTCCACGACGCCAAAAATCTCGTGGCCGGCGGTGAACTCGGCGCCTTTGTGCCAGAGCTTGAAGTCCGAGCCGCACAACGCGGTGCGCGAGACACGGACCAGCACTTCGCCGCTGCCGACATCAGGCATTGCGACGCGCTCGATGGTGATGCGGTCGTTGCCGTGGAAGACCGCGGCCTGCATGATTGAGTTCGGACGGGGGGACACGTTCATCAAATACCTAGCCTTTCACCGCACCGAGCGTCAGGCCGGACACCAGCCAGCGCTGAACCAGGGCGGCCAGGACCAGCGGCGGCAATGCGATCAGCGTCGCCGCGGCCATCAGGGCGCCCCATTGCGTCGAGCCTTCGCCGATGAAATTGAAGGCAGCCGCGATCAGCGTCTTGGTGTCGCCATTGGACAGCACCAGCGCAAACAGGAAGTAGTTCCAAGAGAATACGAAGGCGAGTATGGCCGAGACGGCGATGCCGGACGCCACCAGCGGCAGCGCGATGCGCCAGAGGATGCGCGTGACGCTGCATCCATCCACCTGTGCCGCCTCGAACACGCTGCGTGGAATGGCATCGAACGACGGCAGCAGCACCCAGATCACGATCGGGAGCGTGATCACCGCGTGGCTGAGGATCAGCGCTGTGTACGATCCGATCATGCCGACCTGCCGGAACATGACGTACCACGGCAGCAGGAACAGCGTTCCGGGCGCCATGCGCGCCGCGAGCGTCAGGATCGCCGGCCACGAAATACGCGTCCAGGAAACGGCGAACGCGGCAGGGATTCCGAACAGGAGCCCGAGCGCCGTCGAGCCGACGGTGACGATCAGGCTGTTGAGGGCGTAGCTCAGGAACGGCGTCGTCTTGGTCAGCTCGACATAATTGTCCAGCGTCGGCGTGAAGATCAGTGTCGGCGGATAGGCCGTCACCTCGAAGGACGGCTTGAAGGAGGACAGCACCATCCAGACCGTTGGCGTCATGATGATAACGCCGGCCAGCACGAGCTGCACCAGATTGAGCCAGCGTATCCAGCGATCGGTGTTGACTGCGTCGGTCATGAGATCACCACGCCACTGCGCCGCGCAGGCGGTTGAAGGCGAGCACGGCGCCGAACACGATCGCGGTTAGCGTCAGCATCAACGCGCTGGCATAGCCGATGTTGAAGAATTCGAAGCCGACCCGGAAACCGTAGATATTGAGCGTATTCGAGGCGTTGCCGGGCCCGCCTTGGGTCGTGATGTAGATGATGTCGAAAAAGCGCAGGAGATCGACGCTGCGCAGAATGGCTGCAGTGACGATGGTCGGCAGCAGCAGCGGCAGCGTGATGCGCTGGAAGGTCTTGAACGCAGATGCGCCATCGATTTGCGCGGCCTCGTAGACGCTCGGCGGCAGAGATTGCAGGCCGCCGAGCACGATCAGGGCGACGTACGGTGTCCACTGCCAGCTATCGATCAACGCAACCGTCGGAATGACCCATGTCGGCGAGGCCAGCCAGTCCGATGGCGGCAGGCCGAGCGATTGCAGGATGTAATTGGCCGCGCCCAGCGACGGATCGAGGATCACTAGCCACATCATTCCGGCGACCACCGGCGGCATCATGAAGGGCGAGATGAACAGCGATCGCACGATCCCAGGAAGGCGCTTGGCATGAAACAGCACCAGCGCAAGCCAGACGCCGAAGACGAGCTGCAGCACCAGCGAGAGCACGAACAGCGCAATGGTGATCCACAACCCATGCCAGAACTCGACGTCGGACATCAGCTTCGTGTAATTGGCAAGGCCGGCAAAGGTCTGCTTGCCGGTCGAAGAGAAAGTCTGGAAGCCGAGCCAGATCGTATAGACGACCGGAAATGCGATCATCGCGATCGTGAAGATCACGGCCGGCGCCGAGAGCGCCGCCATTTCCAGCTTCTGCCGGTCCTGCGTAAGTGTCGCAGCCGTGTCAGACATGTATTCCTGTCCTCGATCGAGTTAGGTGCCGGCCGGCGCGAAACCAGCCGGCGCCGGGCGGTCAGTTCAGCGCGATCAGCGCGTCCAGCGCCTTGTCGGCGTCCGCGCAAGCCTGATCTACGGTCTTTTGCTTCAGGATCAAATCCTGCACCGCCTGACCAATGAACTCGCGCGATTGCGGATTGGCGACGATGGGATAGCCGACTTCGGACGAGCCCTTAGTGGCGAGCACGTCGAGCGCGGCCTGCCATTCCTTGCGCACCGGCTCCTCGTCGATCCACTTGCGATATTCGGGGTCCTTGGCGACGGACGGACGCGGCGGGGCAATGCCCTGCAGAGCCATCTTCTTCTGCACCTCGGGGCTCGTCGCCCACTGCACGAAGTACCAGGCGGCATCCGGCTGCTTGCTGTGCGAGGACACCGCCATGCCCCAGCCGATCGTGGTCGGCACCTGGCCGGCCTCGCCCGCCGGGAACGGCAACAGGCCGGTGTCCTTCAGGCGCGCGCCGCCTTCCATCACCGTGCGCAATTCATTCGAGGATTCGAACGCCATCGCCGCGCGGCCGCCGCGATACAACGCCGAAATCTGCTGGAAGCTGTAATTGACGACGCCGGGCGGTCCGAAGTCGCGCAGCAGCCGGCTATAGGTGTCGAGCGCCTCCTTGCCCTTGGCCGAGCACAGGCTCGACTTGCCGCTCGCGATATACGTGCCGCCGATATTGTGCAGCATGTTGCTGAAGGTGTAGGCGATCGCAGGCTTGAGGCCACGCGAGACGAACGGCGTCACCGTGCTGTCGCAGGTCTTGATCTTCTCGGCGGCGGCCTCGACGTCCTTGATGGTCTTCGGCGCCTCGAGGCCGCACTTCTTGAAGATATCGGTGCGGTAATAGAAAATCGGGCCCTCGATGTTCATTGGCATGCTGGTCAGCTTGCCGCCGAACGTCGCGGCCTTCAGCAAGGCCTGGCTCAACCCCGCCGGGTCGTAGTCCTTGGCGACCTCGTTCTTGGCCATCGCGGTGAGATCGCCGTACCAGCCAGCAGCGGCGAACTGCTCGCCTTCGCGCGAGGGCAGCGTCATGAACACATCGACCTCGTCGCTGTTAGCATTCATGACGGTGACCAGACGCTGGCGCATCTGCTGTTCCTGATAGCCGTCGACCTTCAGGGTCATACCGGTCAGCTTCTCGAAATCGGCCTTATAGGTGAGCAGCGCCTGCGAAACCGGATTGTTGTTGGCGAGAAAAGTGACGGTCTTGCCTTTGAACTTCATCCAGTCGAATTCGGCCGCGCGCGCCTGCGCGCTCACGGCGGCAATCGCAAGAACGGGCAACGCGACGCGCGTCGCGAGCATCCTGGCCTTCATCGAACTCTCCTCCCGCTGGCCGCCTTATGCTGTCGGCGCATTCTGTAAACGGTTACATCCTAAGCGCCGACGCACCTCTGTCAAGCGATGGACAATCGATATTTTGTGCGGCAATATTGCAGATATTCTCCTTGCCACGCTCACGATCCGAAATTGTAACGTTACATCATGAATCGACCGTCCGCCAAATTGACGAAGCAAGGCATCCGCGCCGTCGCGGCACGGGCCGGCGTGTCGACGGCATCGGTCTCGCGTGCGCTCAACAATCCCGATGCAGTGAGCCCGTCCCTGCGCGCGCGCATCGCGCAGGCAATCGAAGCCGTCGGTTACATCCCTCATGCGCCGGCCCGGATTCTGTCATCGCGGCGATCGCGTACGCTTGGCGCGATCGTACCGACGATCGACAACACGATGTTCGCGCGCGGCATCGCCTCACTGCAAAAATATCTCTCCTCGGTGGGTTACATGCTGTTTCTCACCACGAGCGGATACGATCTCGACGTCGAGCTGCAACAGGCCCGCAACCTGATCGGCCGCGGCGTCGATGGCCTCGTGCTGCGGGGCGACTGCCATCACGAAGGGCTGCGCAAGCTACTCGCGGACAATGCGGTGCCTTTCATCAATGTCGGGATCTATCAGCCCGACCGGCCCTACCCTTGCGTCGGTACGAACAACGAGGCCGCCGCCCATCGGGCGGCCGGGCATGTCATCGAGCTCGGCCATCGCCGGATCGGAATCGTTTCCGCTCTCCAGCGCAACAACGACCGCGCCGGCGCCCGCGTCGCCGGCTTTCGCCGCGCGCTCGCGGAGAACGGCCTGGAGCTGCCTCCGGAATGGCATGTCGAGGTGCCCTACACCCTGGACGACGCGCGCGAGGCGGCCCGCCATCTCCTCAACCTCAAGAATCGCCCGACGGCAGTGGTCTGCGGCAACGACGTCATTGCCTACGGCGTCCTGTTGGAAGCGGAGCGCAGCGGCTTTTCGGTGCCGCGTGATCTGTCGGTCGTCGGCTTCGACGACCTCGACTGGAGCCGCCATCTGCGACCGAGCCTGACGACGATTCACGTCCCAACCGACGAGACTTGGCAGCGCGCCGGAGAATATCTGGTGCGCAGCCTCGCCGGCGAGCAGACCATCATGCATCGTGAGATCGACTTCTCGCTGGTGGTCCGGGAATCGACGGCTCCCCCTCCGGCAATCCTGAAGTGAGATCCTCCGATGAGTACCAGCTTTTCTCTCACCTCCGGTTTTCATGCCGTCGTGATCGGCGGCGCCGGCGACATCGGCGCCGCGATCAGCAACCAGTTCTGCGACCTCGGGGCGACGGTGACCGCCACAGGCATCAATGACGCCGATCTCGCACGCTCCCTGCTCAAGCCGCGCGCCGGACTTGCGCTCACGACGCTCGATGTCACGAGCGATGAAGCCGTCGCGTCACTCGCCGGGCAACACCAACGCGTCGACGCGCTGATCAATTGCGCCGGCATCCTGGCGCGGGACAAGGAATACGAAATCGAGACCTTCACGAAAGTGCTCGACGTCAATCTCACGGGCACGTTCCGGACCTGCATGGCGTTCCGCTCGCAGCTGGCGAAGATGAAAGGCTCGATCGTCAACATCGCCTCGATGAATGCAACCTTGGCCCTGCCGCGGATTCCGGCCTATTGCGCCAGCAAGGGCGGCGTCGTGATGCTGACCAAGGCGCTGGCCCTGGCGTGGGCCGAAGACGGCATCCGCGTCAACGCCGTCGCGCCCGGTTATGTCGAAACCGCGATCAATGCCGCCGGCCGCACCGACCGCGCCCATTATCAGCGCATCGCCGACCGCACCGCGTTCAAGCGCTGGGGCCAGCCCGAGGACATCGCCGGTGCCGTCGCCTTCCTCTGCATGCCAGCCTCGCAATACGCGACCGGAACGGTGGTCGCGGTGGATGGCGGATTTCTTGCGGGGTAGTGGCTGGCGCGGCCGCAGATGCAGCCGCGCCGATCCAGCTCAGCGGAAGTTGCCCTTGGTCTCGGGGATCACGACCGCGCCGATCAAATAGATCACGAACACGCCGACCGCGAAGTAGGCCAGCGACATCGGAATCTCCGCGGGGCTGCCGCTTACCAGCGAAACGAACGTCGGCATCATACCGCCCAGCGCAAAGCCGATATTCCAGGACAGGCCGGTGCCGCTGGCGCGGAGCGCCGTGGGGAAACGTTCGTTCAGGAAGATCAGCACCGGCGCATAACCGGCATTACCGATGAAGGCGATGGCAAGCGCATAGAGCGTGATCTGCGTGGTGTCCTTGGTCGTGGCTAGGTTCAGATAGCATAGCGGCAACAGCACCGCCGCCAGGACCCCGATCAGCAGGAACGTCTTCTTGCGGCCGATGAGATCGCTCAGCGCGCCGACCAGCACCGCGGCGAAGAACGCCGAGACGCTGGCGCCCATCAGGATCAGCGAGGAGGTCTGGTTCGGAACCGCGTTGATGACTTTCAGGAAGCTCGGCAAATACCCCGAGGTCAGATAATAACCGGCGCCGCCGCCGAAGGTAATGAGCAGGTTGATCAGCAGGACGCCGCGATACTCACGCGACAACACATCCTTGACTGGCGCCTTCGAGACCGTCGCCTGCTTATTGCCCTGCTGGCGCTTGAGCTCCTTGAAGTAAGGAGATTCTTCAAGATTACGGAAGATGAACCAGCCGAGCAGCGAGCTCAGCAGTCCCGAGAAGAACATGAAGCGCCAGCCCCAGACGGCGAAGGCATCTCCGGGGAATACCGAGGACGTGACCAGGAAGATGAAGGACGCCAGCAGCGCGCCAATGCCGGCGCCGCCGCCGCCGACCAGACCCGACATCGCGCCGCGCCAATGCGGCGGCACCGATTCCGTGCCGATCGTGTGGGTCGAGGCCACCACGCCACCGACGAACACGCCCTGCACCAGGCGCAGAATCAGGAACACGATGGGAGCGACCACGCCGACTTGCGCGATGGTCGGCAGCAGGCCGAACGCGGCCGTGCTGATGCCGACGCCGACGATGGCGATCAGCATGGCCTGCTTGCGGCCGTGCACGTCGGCGTAGTGCCCGAACACCGCCGAACCGAGCGGCCGCATCAGCAGCGTAACGGCGAACGAACCGTAGACCGCGGCGAGCGACAGCGCAGCATTGCTCGACGGAAAGAACAGCGCGCCGACCACCGGCGCTACATAGAGCAGAATGAACAAATCGAACAGGTCGAGCGCCCATCCGAGCACTGACGCGATGATCGCATTGACCATCTGCTTGTTATCCGTCGATGCCCGTGCACCGGCGACCGGCATATCCATCTCAGCCATTTTGTTTTACCCTCCCCGTTGGAATAGGACCGCGGTCCGCGCCATTGCGAACCGCGGCAGCTTGTTGCGTCGCGTATCAACGGCCGACGAATTTCGGCGGACGCTTGGCGTTGAAGGCCTCGACGCCTTCCTTGAAATCGTCCGACTGGCGCAGGCGGCTGTAGCAGTGCCCCTCGAGCTCGATGGCGATAGCGAGTGTCGAATCCTCGGTATCGTTGAGGAGTTTTTTGGCGGTACGCTGCGCCAGTGGCGAGAAGCTGCGGAGCTCGTCGACGAGCTTGTCGGTCGCCTTCTCCAGTTCGGAATCGGGCACGCATTCGGTGGCGATGCCCCACTCCAGCGCCTGCTTCGCCGAGATGCGCTTGGAGCGCATCACGATGTCCTTGGTGCGGGTGATGCCGACCATCTTCTGCAGCCGCGCCGACCCGCCGGAGCCCGGAATCTGGCCGAGCTTCTGCTCGGGCAGCGCGTACTGCGTGGTCTCCGAGGCGATACGGAAGTCGCAGGCCAGCGACAGCTCGAAGCCAACGCCGAAACAATAGCCGCGATTGGCGACGATAACAGGCTTGGCGCAACGCGCCGGCGCGGCGATGTTCCAGGCGAGCTTGGAAACGTGCTCGGGGCTCGCTTCCATGAAGCCTCCGATGTTCCCGCCGCTCGAGAAATGCTCGCCCTCACCGCGCAGCACGATGATGCGCACGCGCGGATCCTCGTCCAGCGTCTCGAAGGTCAGCCGGAGCTGGTCGCGCTGCGGCATCGCCACGACGTTGTAGGGCGGACGTCCCAGAATGATGTCCGCGCGCTCATGCGCCTCATCGATCTCGACCTTGAACCCGTCGAGCTTGGCAAGGCGGGGATCGGCAAAAGTATAGGGTGACGGCATTTTCGCTTCCTTCTGTTGATGCGTGACGATCAAGCGGCGTCTGATGGAGGCCGACGCTCGGTCTCGTATTCTCCGGCGACGAGCAGGCGCCGCAGCAGCTTGCCGACCGGCGATTTCGGAATCGCGTCGACGAAGACGTAGCGGCGCGGCCGCTTGAAGTTGGCGAGACCCGAGGTGCGGCAGAACTGCTCCAGTTCGATCTCGGAAACGTTGCGATTGCGCTTGACGAAGGCGGCGACGACCTTGCCCCATTTTTCGTCGGCCACACCGACCACGGCGACCTCGTCGACCCCGGGATGCAGCGACAGGCAGCTCTCGATCTCGACAGGAGAGACGTTCTCGCCGCCGGTGATGATCATGTCGTCGACGCGGCCCGTGACGAACAGGTCGCCGTCGGGATCGACGAAGCCGGTGTCGCCGGTGAAATACCAACCTTCGCGCAACGATTTGGCGTCGGCTTCGGAGCGGCGCCAGTAGCCCTCAAAAGCCTCGTCGCCCGCGAGCGTGGCGATGATCTCGCCCTCCTCGCCGACCGCGGCAAGCTCCGTCACCGAACGCGCACCGATGCGCACGACCTTGACGTGCTGGTTCAGCCCGGCCTTGCCTGCCGAGCCGGGCTTTGCGGCGGCGTTCTGATCGATCGTGAAGGTGTAGATCTCGGAGCTGCCGTAATGATTGACGAACAGCTCCGGCCTGAAGGCCTCGTTCAGCTTCTTCAGCAGGCCATCCGTCATCGAGGCGCCGGCAAAGCCGAGCTTGCGCACGCTGGAGACGTCGGTCCGGGCAAAGGCCTCGTGATGGACGAGATCGTGATAGAGCGTCGGCACCAGATAGAGATTGGTGATCCCTTCCCGCTCGATCAGCTCCAGCGCCTGGCGGCTGTCATAGCGCGGTAGGCAGATGAAGCTGCCGCCGATCAGCGACATCGCGAGCAACGAGCGGACGCCCATGGTGTGGTAGAGCGGCATCACGCCGAGCGTGCGCTCGCCGCGGCCGTAGAGATTTTGCGCGACATGGGCGATCGCCGCGGCACGCTCGGCGCGATGACGCCGCGGCACGCCCTTCGGCCGCGAGGTCGTGCCCGATGTGTAGAGCATGATCGACCAGGCATCAGAGCCGACGCACGGCTCGGCGTCGGGCGCGCTGCCCCTGATCAGATCGGCAAAGCCTGTCGCCTCGCCTGTGCCCGGATCGACCGACACGCGTAGCAGCCGGCCGGCGAGCGCCGAACCCTGCACCGCCTCAGCAGAAACATCCTGGTAGAAAACCGCGCGGGCTTCGGCGTTCTCGATGCAGAAGTCCAGCTCGTCGGCCTTGGCTCGCCAGTTGATCGGGGTGATTACGAGTCCTGCGAACTGGCAGGCCCAATGCAGCGTCGCGGCCTCCCAGCGGTTTTGCAGCAGCGTGACGACGTGGTCGCCGGGCTTGAGGTCCAGGCGACCGAAGGATGCGACCAAAGCAGAGATCTTGTCGTACCATTGCCGGTAGGTCAGGCGGAGATCGCCGTCGACCAGCGCGATGGCGCGCGGATCGCGCGCGGCGCTGGCCATGAAGCTGCTGGCGAGATCAAGCATCTGACGTCTCTTTTTTCGATGAAGCGAGCTGGGCGGCGGCTTCGAGGGCCGCCTGGATGATCGGCGTGTAGCCGGTGCAGCGGCACAGATGCCCGCTGAGAAGATCGCGAATCTCCGCCTCGATCGGCGCCGGGTTCCTGGCGAGATAATGATCGAGCGACATCAGGATGCCGGCGGTGCAGAAGCCGCACTGGAGCGCGTGGTGGCGGCGGAAGGCCTGTTGCAGCACGCCGAGGCGATCGGCCGCGGGTGCAAGCCCTTCAACCGTCTTGATCTCGCAGCCGTCGACCTGCGCCGCCAGGGTGAGGCAGGAACGGGTCAGCATGCCGTCGACGACGACCGTGCAGGCACCGCAGACGCCGTGCTCGCAGCCGACATGGGTGCCGGTGGCGCCCAACTGGTGCCGCAGGAAATCGGACAGCAGCGTCCGAGGCTCGGCTTCCCCCGCGACGGGCTCGCCATTCAGCGAGACGTGGATGGGATGGCGGACGTCGGATTTGAGACGGGTCATCGCAGAACCTCGCCGATCAGATCGCGGCCGATCATGCGCACGAGGTCGCGGCGATAGCGCGCGGTGGCATGAACGTCGTCGCGCGCACCGAGCTCGTAGGCAAAGGCGTTGAGGGCATCGTCGAGCGCGCTGCCCTCAAGTCGCGGCCAGTCCCGCGCGGTTGGGACGTCCGCAACGCCGCCGACCGCGAGGCGGACGCCCGATGGCGTCTTCGTCGCGGCGCAGGCCACGATGGCAAAATCGCCGTGCCGGCGCGCGACCTCGCGGAACGCGAAGTTAGATCCATTGATGACCGGAAGCGAGATGCCCTCGATCAGCTCGTCGTCGCTGCGCGCCGTCAGCATCATGCCGGCGAAGAAATCCTTGGCCGCGACGCGGCGACGGCGCCTGGCACTGCGCAAAAGCACCTCGCCGCCGAGCGCGACCAGCGCGAGCGGCATCTCGGCGCTGGGATCGGCATGCGCGAGCGAGCCGCAGATGGTGCCGCGGCTGCGGGTCTGCATGTGACCGACGCAGGGCAGCGCCAACGCCACCAGCGGCAATGCCTCGGCCAGATCCGGCCAGGCCAGCAGATCGGCCTGGCGCACGCCGGCACCGATGACGACGGCATCGGCTGTCCGCTCGATCTTGCGGAGCTCCCGGATCCGCATGATATCGATCAGAAGCTTCGGCTTGGCCAGGCGCATATTGAGCATCGCCATCAGCGACTGTCCGCCGGCGAGCACACGGGCATCGCCGCCATGCTGCGCGAGCCCATCGAGGACATCACCGACAGTTTCGGCGCGGAGATAGTCGAATGCGGGCGGCTTCATCGGCGCCCCCCGAACCGGTCGGCGAATTTCGCCAGCAGAGCGAACAGCGAGAAGCCGCCCGAGGCACCACCGCCGCCGGCCTTGCGGGCGAGCGCTGCGAAGAACTGGCCGATGATCACCCGCGTCGCGCCGTCGAGCAGCCGGCCGCCGATGCTTGCGATCTTGCCGCCGATCGCGGCGTCATAGCTGTAGGTCAGCTTCGTCCCGCCGCTGCCGTCGGGCGCGAGCATGATGCGCCCCTCGGCGCTGCCGAAGCCGAGCGCGCCGGTGGCGCTGCCGCGCAAGGTGACCGCGCGCGGCGGATCGAGATCGAACAGCTCCACGTCGGCGCGATAGCGCCCGGTGACGGGTCCGATGCCGAGCGTGACGTCGGCGCGGAAATGCGTCTCGGTGATCTTGTCGACGCGCTGGCAGCCGGGAATGATCGATTGGAGCGTGGCGGGATCGAGCAGCATGGCCCAGACCTGCTCGGGCGTCCCCCTCACCGAGGCCTGCCCTTCGCCGCGAAGCCGCCGATCCGCTTCGCGCGCAGGCACCGCAGCCACGCCCCCCGCGGGAGGCGGCGGCTCGGCGCCGCGCACCAGCTCGGCAAGCCGCGCGGGCACCAGAGGCAACGTGATGTCGGCAACGCGGAGCGCATCCGCGACCGCATTTGCGAGGCAGACCGGCGTCGACATGCAATTGCCTTCGCCGACGCCTTTCGCGCCGAGTGGCGTAAACGGCGACGGCGTCTCCATGTGGAAGATCTCGGGCTCCGGCACTTCGGTGGTGGTCGGCAGCAAATAGTCCGCCAGCGTTCCGGTCAGAAAGCTGCCGTCCTCGGCGTAGGCATATTCCTCGTAGAGCGCGGCACCGAGCGCCTGCGCGAAGCCGCCACGGATCTGGCCATTGACCATGCCGGGATGCAGGATGGTGCCGCAATCATGCATCGTGACGTAGCGGTCGATCCGCGTCTGCAGAGTGGTGCGGTCGATCTCGACGCCGCAGAAGTCGAAGATGAAGCCATGGCACAGCGAGGAGTTGATGCGGTCGTCCTCGCCGGGCGGCGTCAGCTCCGGCGGCGTCCAGAACACAGTCTCACGGATGGTCTGGCCGCCATCGTCAGGCAGCGAGCCCGGCGACCAATGACTGAGCGCGGCGACACGCGAGAACGCGATCCGGTTTTCCGGATTGTGCCTGGAGGCAACGAAGCCCTTAGCAAACACGATGTCCGCAGCTTCGACGTTCAACTGGCTGGCGGCGATGCGGGCGAGACGGCCGGCAATGCGCTCGGCTGCCAGTTTTGCCGTGCCGGCCACCGCGGCGGCGAAGCGGCTGGCATAATTTCCCGACGCGATCGACCAGGCATCCTTGGCGGTATCGATCTCGGTGTTGACGCGGATGTCCTTCGGCTCCAGGCCGAAGACGTCGGCTACCACTTGCGACAGCACGGTGCGATGACCCTGCCCCTGCGGCACGGAGGCGACATGAACAGTGACGCTGCCGACCGGATCGAGTCCGACAGTGGCGGTCGCCTGCGCCCCGTTCTTCGGCCCGGCCTTGCGGCGCTCGGCCGCGGTCAGCACCGTTGTGATATAACCCATATTGGAGACGCTGGGCTCCACCACCGCCGTGAAGCCGATCCCGTAGAGACGCCCCTCT
This sequence comes from Bradyrhizobium shewense, assembly GCF_900094605.1. Taxonomy (GTDB): domain Bacteria; phylum Pseudomonadota; class Alphaproteobacteria; order Rhizobiales; family Xanthobacteraceae; genus Bradyrhizobium; species Bradyrhizobium shewense. The sequence goes on from NZ_FMAI01000001.1 coordinate 261,540, forward strand.
GCCCGCGCCGCGTCGCGCCGCGCCTTCAGTTCCGCAAGTTTGCCCTGCTCGACCGCGCGCGCGATCGCATCCTGGTAGTTGCCGGAATCGAGCAACGCGCCGGTCGCGGTGCGATAGGGAAAGGCACCTGCCTCGATCAGATTGCGCTTGATGACATCGAGCGGATCGAGACCGAGCCCGATCGCAATCCGCTGCATCAGGCGTTCCAGCGCGAAATAGACCTGCGGCCCGCCGAAGCCGCGGTTGAGGCCGGTCGGTGTCTTGTTGGTGACCACGACGCGATTACGGATCCTGACGTGGCCGATGTCGTAGGCCCCCGTCATGTTGCCGTGCATGCGGTAGAGCGTGGCCGGCTCGGGCGCGCGCAAATGCGCGCCGCAATCCTCGACCTGGTCCCAGTCGAGCGCGAGGATCTTGCCGTCGGCAGCAACCGCCGCGGCCAATGTCGTCGCGCGGTTGGTCGCCGACACCGACGCCGTGAGATGCTCGAGCCGGTCCTCGATCCACTTCACCGGCCGCCCCGTGACGCGCGCAGCAGCTGCGATCAGAACGATGTACGGAAACACGCCCTGCTTGACGCCAAAGCTGCCGCCGGAATCCGGCGGCGTGCGCAGCCGCAGCCGATTGCCCGGAACTTTCAGTGCACGCGCAATCACGGTGTGGATGCTGAAGGGCCCTTGAAAATTCGCGAGAACCTCAAAGGCATCCTCGCCGGCATCATGCGAGGCAACGACGCCATAAGTCTCTATCGGCGTGCAGCAGTTGCGGGGATAGCGGATGTCGATGGAGAAGCGATGCGGCGCATCCGCAAACGCTTTTTCAGGATCGCCGTAGCGAAACGCGCGGTCGCTGGCGAGATTGCCGGGAAAGCCGTCATGCAGAACGGGTGCACCTGGTGCTATCGCTCCGAGCGGATCGACTGTGGCCGCTCGTGGGCGATACGCGACATTGATGAGTTCGGCCGCATCTTCGGCGCGGGCACGATCGGTCGCCACGATCACGGCGACCGGTTCGCCGACATAGCGCACGCGTTCGACCGCAATCGGCCAGCACTCGACCGGCGCCTTCACACCGACGACGAGACTTGTGGTGACCGCCTTGATCTGTTCGCCGGTCAGGACCGCGGCAACGCCCGGCAGCCGCCTGGCCGCTTCAACGTCGATCGAAACGATATCGGCGTGCGCGTGCGGCGAGCGCAGGATCGTCGCATGCAGCGTGCCCGGCTGGACGCCGAGGTCGTCAATGAAACGGCCGCGGCCACTGAGCAGCGCGGCATCCTCGACGCGCTCGATTGAACGCCCGACCCACGGCTTGTCGCCGCTCTGATCAACCGAATTTGCGGATTGAACCGCAGCCTGCACCATGTCCCGGCATACCTCCCGACGCGTTCTCTGACGCGACGGCGACGTTTGTCAGGACAGGAGGCGCGAGGGCCATACCGCCCGCTCTCACGACTTACCAAATCGTCTCATTCGAGAGCGTGCAGCGCAATATCAGCCCGCAAGGATCAGCCCGCGAGGCGCGAGACGTTGCGAAACTCGCGCGGGCTGACACCGGCATGATCGCGGAAGAAGCGCGTGAAATGCGCAGGCTCCGGAAAGCCAAAGCGCTCGCTGAGCTCGCCGAGCGGCGTGTCTTCGCGCATCACCGCATCGAGCGCGCGCTCCATGCGGACGACGTTGAGGTAAAGCTTCGGCGAAACGCCGAGTGAGGTCTCGAACAGGCGGAAGAACTGCGCGCGCGACAGGCCCGCGCCCTTCACGAACTGATCGACGTTGGCGTAGGAATCGTTCACGCGCATCGCGTCCATCGCGCGGCGGATCCGCCAGTCGCAGCTCACCGCGCTCATGCCGCGGATCGAGGTCGGAAAGCTGCGCCAGGGCGTGAAGCGCTCGATCACCGCGATCATGAGGTCCGAAAGGGTCTGCTCGTGGGTTCGCACCGCATCGGGATTCGCCATCATTTCGGCCGCAAGATGCAGCGTGAGTTGCCGAATGCGCGGCGAGACTTCGCCCGAGGGACGCTCGAAAAAGCCGGGCGCGCCGCTCGCGGCCCATCCGGGTCGGAACTCCTTCAGCCATTCCGGCTCGATATAGAGCGCCATGATGAGCGTGCGCGGGCGATTGACGTCATGCACATAGGCATGCGGCTTCCAGCCGTCGACGAGAACGGCGGCCGTGTCCGTGAGTGGCGTGACCTGGTCGCCGACCAGAAACTGGGTGTCGGCGCCCTCGACCTTGAGCAGGACGTGGCAGTGATGATGAGCGTGGCGGACCAGCGAACGGTCCATGTCGAGCAGAGCGACCCTGCCGAAAGCGCCATGAGCGATGCGCAGGGCCGTCGACATCAGTTTCTTCCTCCCGGCGTTGCGCCGCAAAATGGTTGCCTTGCTGGTGCGGCACTATAGGCCGCCCCAGCTACATATTCCAACGGCGCAAACGGACGCAAGCCGCTTCCGGGCGATAACCCGCTCACATCCGCGCCTCCGCAAGAAGGCGCGCGACCGCAGCGCCCGGATCGGCCTGCAAGGCTGTCGTCAGGTCGACGTCCTCCTCGCCGTTGACGCGGATGCGCTTGAAGGCGAGCTCAGACGCGCTGACCGGCGCTGTCGCATCGAGGCCCATCTTGGCGCCGATACCGTCATCCGTGGTCGGATCGAGTTTCGAGCCGAGCGCGCCGGCGACGACCATGAGATCGCGGTCGGCCTGGAAGCGCGTCGCCACCGCCCATTCGATCTCCTCGGAGGAGGAGATATCGACGTCCTTGTCGACCACGACCACCTGCTTGATGTCGTAATGCGCGCCAAAGGCGCACATCATGACGTTCTTCGGCTCGCCCTCATTGCTCTTGTCCATCTTGATCGCGAGATGATAGCGGCAGGTGCCGCCGCGCGTGAGACGAACATCCAGCACGGTCGGGAAGCTGCGGCGCAGATGCTGGAGCAGCGTCGCTTCGCGCGGCACGCCGCCGAGGATCAGGTGCTCGAAACCGCCGCCGACGATGGTGTGGAAGATCGGCTTGGCGCGATGCGTGATGGCATCGACTTCGATCACCTCGCGATTGGCGCGCGGGCCGTAATATTGCGGGAATTCACCGAACGGGCCCTCCGGCTCGCGTACGCCTTGCAGGATCCGTCCTTCAATCACGATCTCCGCATAGGCGGGAACGCGAACCGAATTGGTGCGACATTTGACGACGTCCACGGGCGAGCCGAGCAGCGCGCCCGCAATCGCCATCTCGTCCTCGTCCAGCGCGGCAATCGCCTGCGAAGCCAGCAGCAGCGCCGGATGCGCACCGATGACGATGGCAATCTCCAGCGCCTGGCCCAGCTCTTCCGCGATGCGATAGTAAGAGAACGTGTGCCGCGGCAGCAGCAGAACGCCGATACGATTCTTGCTGCTGACCTGACAACGGTGTATCGAAACGTTCTGAACGCCGGTCTTCGGATTGCGCGCGATCAACAGGCCGGCCGTGATATAGGGACCGCTATCGCGTTCATTGTGCTTCGGCACCGGAAGTTGTCGGAGCAGGTCGACGTCGTCGTGAACGACCTCCTGCACTGGACCGTCCGGGACCTCGCGGGTCGGCAGCGGATTGCTTGCGGCGGCAAGGAATCGCGGCAGCAACTGGTCCTCGGTGACGCCGATGGAATCGGCGACCCAGTCACGACCGGCAAACAGGTTGGCGATGACGGAAATCTCGTGCCCATCGGGACGCGGGAACAGCACCGCGCTGTCGCGCTCCAGCCGCTTCGCGATGGCGGCGAGCTCATCGGTCAGCGCAATACCCTCGCGGGCAATCGCGAGCTTGCCGCGCTCGGCGAGGTAAGCAAGCCAGGCACGCAGATCGGCCGGTGCGTTCGTGCTCTTCGCCGAATTTTGCATTCGCATATGACGTATCTCTCCTCGGGCGTTCGGGTCAGGGCGCGATCTTGCGCAGCGACGGCGAGCGGCGCTTGAGCGCTTCGTCCTCGCCCCAGCGGCGCACCACGCCGATATCGATATCGAAGAGGTCGAGCACCCGGCCGACGGTGTGCTCGACCACGTCTTCGAGATTCTCGGGTTTTGCGTAGAAGGCGGGCACAGGTGGCGCGATGATTGCGCCCATCTCCGATAGCGCCGTCATCGTCCTGAGATGCCCGGTGTGCAGCGGGGTCTCGCGCACCATCAGCACCAGGCGCCGGCGCTCCTTGAGCACAACATCGGCGGCGCGGGTCAAAAGCGTCGTGGTGACGCCCGAGGCGATCTCGGACATCGAGCGCATCGAGCACGGCGCCACAATCATGCCCGCGGTACGGAACGAGCCGCTCGAGATTGCCGAAGCCATGTCGTCGATCGCATGGCTGACATTGGCGAGCTCCCTCACCTCCGCGATCTTCAGGTCGGTCTCGTAGGCAAAGGTCTGCTCGGCCGTCTTCGACATCACCAGGTGAGTCTCGACGCCGGCATTGCGCAGGAGTTGCAGCAGGCGCACGCCATAGGTGACGCCCGAGGCGCCGGAAATGCCGATGATCATCCGCTTGGGCGCTGCGTGCTGCATATGTCTGATTTCGCTCCCGTGGGCACGTATCCTCGAGGTCACGTGGCCGGCCGCAAAACTAGGCAATCTCGGCCATCACAACAAATAATGATTGATTATATCGTTCATCATCGGAGATGATGGCTCGCGAGCGAGTTGGTGAACGAAGGACTGGCCCCGTGGAACTCAGGCAGATGCAATATTTCCTGTGCCTGGCCGATGAAAAGAACGTCACGCGGGCCGCGCGCCGGCTCAACATTGTGCAGCCGGCGCTCAGCATGCAGATCGCCAAGCTCGAGGCCGAGCTCGGCCAAAAGCTGTTCGACCGCAGCGTCCAGGGCATGACGCTGACCAGCGCCGGCGAGGCGCTGGTGCGGCTGACGGCGCCGATCGTGCGCGATGCCGAGTATGCGCGCCAGGAGATGGCCCAGCTGGGCGGACGAATTTCGGGCCGCGTCTCGGTCGGGCTGATCACCTCGGTCGCGCAGAGCACCATGGCAAGCTCGTCGGCGACTGTCGCGCGCCGCTATCCCGAGATCATCCTCTCCGCGTGCGAAGGCTACACCGAGACGCTGGTCGACTGGGTCAACAGCGGCCAACTCGATTTCGCGCTGATCAACGTGCCGCGCCGAAGGACGCCACTCGCCGCGCATCACATCATGGACGAGGAGATGGTGTTCGCCTGCCGCAAGGACGGCCCGATCCGGCCGCCGGCCAAGCTGCGCTTTGACCACATCGCGAATTTCGATCTGGTGCTACCCTCGAAGCGCCACGGCCTGCGGCTGATCCTGGACGAGCACGCCGCAGCCCTCGGCATCGACCTGCGGCCGCGCCTGGAGCTCGACACCCTGCCCGCCCTCTGCGACGTGATCGCGACCACCGATTTCGCGACCGTGCTGCCGACCATCGCGCTCCGGCAGTCGCTGGCAAGCGGGACCATTCGAGCCCACCGTTTCGACGCGCAACGGATCGTTCGCTCTATCGCCTGGGTGCATCACCCGCGGCGAGCGGTCTCGGTTGCGGCCAAGGCCGTGCTGGACGTCATCAGCCACGATCTGGCGCAGGCGGCGGCGGTGGCAAAGGAGTTGGCTGAACCTGGCTCGGGCGGCGCAGCCTCGTCATCCCGCAAGCAACGTCGCAAGGCTGGGAAGACGATTTCCTGAATTCCGAACGCTTACCCGGACAAGATGTCGCGCCCCTTTGCAAAATGAGACGGGTTGGTAAGTTTCGAGACGAGCCGGCATGACGGTCACGTCAAGCCGCTAACTACGGTCCAGGCGCAGAAAATCGCGGCCTGGCGCTCCTCCCGGACATTCTTGTCGCGGACGCTCCCAAGGCTCGCAGAACAAGACACGGTCGGGAGATTCAGTCCGAGATGGCAAGGTTCGGTCACAGCAAGATCACGGACGGCACAGCGCCGCACGTTGAAGGATTTCACCCTGACCGCAGGTCTTTGCTCTCGCTCGGCCTGGGCGCGGCTCTCTCCGCCACAGGGCTGCGTCCCGCGCAAGCCCAAGACTACCCCGCGCGTCCGATCCAGGTGCTCGTGCCCTTCGCAGGCGGCAGCGCCAGCGACGTCATCACGCGCATCCTGCTTAACCGCATGTCGGCGTCATTGGGACAGGCCTTCGTGGTCGACAATCGCCCAGGCGCCGGCGGCAATATCGGTACCGCGGCCGCTGCACATGCCGCCCCGGACGGCTACACGTTGCTGATGAGCACATCGGGCCCACTGGCCGCGAACCGATCATTATACAAGGAGCTGCCCTACGATCCGCTGAAGGATTTCGCCCCGATCGGACTGTTCGCCACGTTGCCGAATGTCATCGTGATCAATTCGAGGCTGCCGCCGAAATCACTGCACGAGCTGATCGAGTACACCAAGGCCCGCCCCCGGGAGCTGAACTACGGGACGGTCGGAGTCGGCTCGTCGCAGCACCTTGCGGCTGCCTATTTCGAGCAGCTCACGGGCACCGAGATCACCCACGTTCCTTACCGCAACATCGCTGCTTACACGCCGGACTTCATCGCGGGCCAAGTCCCGCTCGGCTTCCAGCTCTTGCCGAACGTCATCGGTCTGATCAGGAGCGGCGATGCGCGCCCGCTCGCAGTTGCCAGCGACAAACGCATGACGGCGCTGCCGGACGTGCCGACCGCGGCCGAGGCTGGCCTGAAGGATTACGAGAGCGCGGCGTGGCTTGCCCTGCTCGCGCCCGCGGGCACCGGCACCGCCGTTATCGATAAGCTCTATGCCGCCATGATCGAAGCCATGAACGATCCGAAGTTGCGCACCCTCCTGGTGGAGCAGGGCGCCGAGCCCCTGGTGATGGCCCCCCAAGGTCTGAAGGATTTCATGACCGCGGAAACCACAAAATGGGCCGGGATCATCAAGAAGATCGGCATCGAGCCGATGTGACTTCCAGCTGTTGTGTGATCGTCAGCCTTTCTGCGCGATCCGCCACCCGCGCCCTGCTCGCCCAAAGCTCGCTCGCCGACCGGCCCGCGCATGGCTCAACGCAGCGGCGCTGGCGGTATGAGCTCGCCTTACGGCAGATTGTCCCGCAGAAAAATGTCGATGCGGATGCGTTCTTGGTCGGCGCTGATTGGCTCGCCCGAACAGTGCGCGAGCAGAACGCGTGCCGCAGAGCGCGCCTCGTGCCCGGGATCCTGATTGATCACGGCATCGAGCGTGCCGCGAACCAGGAAACGCCGTGTGTATTGGGTCAGCTCATGGGTGATCCAGACCACCTCGCGAGCGCGGCCCGAGGCCTCGAGCGCATCGGCGATGCCGCGGTTTCCGGCGCCGCAGCAGTATATGCCGCGAAGATCGGCATGGCGTGCGAGCAGCGCGGCCGTAAGCTCCCGCGTGCGATCGCTGTCGTCGCGGCCCTCGATAACCGGCAGCGCGGGCAGGTTCGGATACTCGCTGGACAGGATCTGATGGAAACCGAACTGCCGTTCGGTGTGATCGCGCAGCGACAGCGACCCCGCGATCACCGCGACCGTCCCCTCGCGCCCAGCGAGGAAGCGCCCCATCAGCGTCGCGGCAGTGCGGCCTGCGGCGGGATTGTCGATGCCGACATAGTGCAGGCGGCGCGAGCTTGGCGCGTCCGACACGAGGGTCACCACGGCGACCCCGCGTCCGACGAGCTCGTCGATCGCGGCCCGAACCCTGGGATGATCGAGCGCGATGACGGCGACGCCCTGGTAGGCCGGCGACAGGGTTTCCAGCGCGCCGGCGAGCACATCCGGATCGAACACGTCGACATGGAGAATATCGATGAAGCCGCGCTGGCCGGCGAGCCAGTCCGCGGTGCGCTGGACCTGCTCGCTCAAATTGGTCATGAAGCTGTTGCTGCCGGTCGGCAGCACGAAGGCGAAGCGGAACGTCTGCCCGCGGGCGAGCCGCGCCGCCGCGACGTCGGCGCGATAGCCGAGTTTTGCCACTGCGGCCTCGACACGCGCGACGGTCTTGGCGCGCACGCCCTCGCGCCGGTTGACGACGCGATCGACGGTCGCGAGCGAAACGCCGGCCGCACGGGCGACGTCCTCGAGCGTGGCACGAATCGCCGGCTGCGTCGCCCCTCCCGTCATTCGCGCGCCGCCCACAGCATGCCGCGGGTCATCAGTGTCCGGATCTCCGGCACGTCGAGCTCGTAGGCACGGTGGCCGAGCGAGGAATAGAACACCCTGCCCGCGCCGTAGCGCTTCTTCCAGACCACGGGCATCGCCACGCCCTCGATCCACGGCGCGTGCTCGCCGGTGAAGGTCGTCGTCGCCAGCACCTCGTTGGCGGGGTCGACATGCATGTAATATTGCTCGGAACGATGTTCGAAACTGTTCAGGCCTTTCATGATGGGGTCATCCGGCTTCGTCAAGTCGACCTTGTAGTCGATGATGTTGCCGGGATGGGCGACCCACTGCCCGCCGCACATGAACTGGTAGTCGACGGAATCGCGGAACGCATCGCACATGCCGCCATGATGACCGGCGAGCCCGACGCCGCTCCGCACTGCGGCGCAGAGATTGAGCGCTTCCGCCTTCTCGATCTTCGACATCGTGTAGATCGGGATGATCAGCGACATGTCGTGGATCGCGGGATCGGCGAATGCCGCCGTCGTCGTCTCGATCCGCACCTCGAAGCCTTCCGCCCTCAGCCAGCCGCGAATCATCGAGGCGCAGAGATCCGGATCGTGTCCCGGCCAGCCGCCCCATACAATCATTGCCTTGCGCATGGTCATTCCCTCAATCGATCTGTCCCGTTTCACGTCCCGCCGGCAGCATCGCCGGCCGCTCGACGCTGCTTTCGATCTTGACGCGACGTCCTTCATCGGCGGAGGTCTGGAACGCCTCCATCACCTCCAGCACGTGGAACGCAAGTGCGCCGCTGGCGCGGTGCGGTCGGTTGTTCAGGATCGCGGATGCCATGTCGGCGACCCCGATGGAGCGGAACTCACCCTCGACATGGCCGTGCGTCAACGGCATCGTTTCCCATTCGCCGCCGGTCCTGGCGAGCTGCACCTCGCCGCCGAACCGGTTCGGGTCCGGCACCTGCATGCTGCCCTTGTCGCCATAGATCTCGATCGGCGCATGCCGGTGCTTCGGTACATCAAAGCTCATCGCGATCGAGATGACTGCTCCGCTCTCGAATTCAAGCGTGCCCGCGACATGGGTCGAAACCTCGACCGGGATCAGCGTCCCGTTCATCGGCTGGCTGGTGACCAGGCGCTCCGATTTCGGCCGCGCGGTCGAGCCCATCACGCTAGCGACCGGGCCGAGCAACTGCACGAGATCGGTGATGTAGTACGGCCCCATGTCGAGCATCGGCCCGCCGCCGCGCAAGTAATAGAAGCCCGGCGCCGGGTGCCAGCGCTCATGGCCGGGGCAGCCGAAGAAGGCACTGCCCGCCACCGGCGTGCCGATCGCGCCGTCGTCGATCAGCTTGCGGGCGGTCTGGTGCCCGCCGCCGAGGAACGTGTCGGGCGCGCTGCCGACGCGCAGGTTCTTCTGTGCGGCGAGATCGATCACCTTGCGGGCTTCGGCGGCGTTGATGCCGAGCGGCTTCTCGGAATGGACATGCTTTCCGGCATTCAGCACCGCGAGACTGACGTCGGTGTGGGCCAGCGGCACCGTGAGATTGATGACGACCTCGACGTCATCGCGCTTGAGCAATTGATCGACCCGCATCGCCGGCAGCCCGAAAGCGGCACCCTGCCGCTCCGCGACGTCACTGCGCATATCGGCGAGCGCCCTGACCTCCATGACCGGGAAGCGTTGCGCCGCCTTGAGGTAGGCGGTGCTGATGACACCGCAGCCGATGATTCCAATTCCGACTTTTCTCATAGTGATCTCCGTAAGGTCCGTTCATCCCTTGACCGCACCTGCAGTGAGGCCGGCAACGATGTGCTTCTGCGCCAGAAGGAAGAGAATGATCGTCGGCAGGATGGTCAACGTGATGAAGGCCAGGATCAGGTGCCATTCGGACGAATACTCGCCCTGATAGACCATGATGCCGAGCGGCCAGGGATAGAGCGCATCCGTGTTGAGCATCACCAGCGGCAACAGATAGGCGTTCCAGCTGTTGACGAAGGTGATGGTCCCGACGGTCGCCAGGATCGGCCGCGACAGCGGCAACGTCACATAGCGGAAGAACTTGATGTAGCTGCAGCCGTCGACCAGCGCAGCCTCGAGCAGTTCATAGGGAATGTCCTTGAAGAAACGCCGGAGCAGCAGCACGCTCATCGCGAGGCTGAAGGCCACCTGCGGCAACGCAACGCCGAAATAGGTATCGAGCAGCCCGAGATCGCGCACCTTGATGAACAACGGAAGCACCGCGGTCGCCGCCGGAAACAGCAGACCGAGCATGAGATAGCTCAGCAGCATCGAGCTGCCGTAGAACTTGACATGGGCAAAGGTGAACGCCGCCATCGAGGCGGTGATCAGGGTCAACACCACCGCGAGCGACGATATGATCAGCGAGTTGCGCAGGAGCTGCCAGTAGCGCGCGGAGAACAGGATGTCGGAGTAATTCTGCCATTCCCAGTGACGCGGCAAACCGAACGGGTTGACGCGCAATTCGCCGAGCGATTTGAAGCCGCCGAGCAACGTCGCGAGCAGCGGCACCAGCACGAAGATGGCCACGATGGCAAGGAACACTGCCTTGAACAGCACGGCGGGATCGACCGGAGTGCGGGAGGTCTCGGCACTACTCATCGCGCATGAACCAACGCTTGTAGGTAAAGGCAAAGGTCACGCAGATCGCGAACAGGATGACGCCGATGGCGCTGCCATAACCGACCCGCATGCGCGAGATGCCGTTGTTGTAGAGGAAGCTCACCATCGTGTTCGAGGAGTCCGCAGGTCCCCCGCGTGTCAGCGGCATGACGAGGTCGAACAGCTGCAGCGAGCCGACAATGGCGAAAAACACCGAGAGGCGAATCGTCGGATAGAGCAAGGGAATGACGACATGGCGCAGGGCTTGCCAGCGCGTCGCACCGTCGATGCGTGCCGCCTCGATCAGACTCTTGTCGAGACTTTGGAGCGCAGCGATGAACAACATCATGTGGAAGCCAAAATACTTCCACACGATCACGATCAGCACGGCCAGCATCGACGTGTCGGTTGAAGCCAGCAGATGGGGCGGCTCGGCGCCGAAGCTGCGCCAGATCGAGGCGACGAGGCCGTAGTCGCCGTCATAGACGAAGCTGAAGATCAGCCCGGTCGCGATCTCGGCCAGGATATAGGGCATGAAGAACAGCATGCGCAGCGCCACCGACCCGCGAAAGCGTTCGGCGAGCATCAAGGCCAGCGTCAGCGCGAGCGGCAGCTGGATCGCGAGCGAGACCGCAATAATCAGCCCATTGTTGCGCAGCGCGAGCCAGAAGGCGCGCGTCTCCAGCACGAAGCGGTAATTGTCGAAGCCGATCCAGTTGGTCGGCCTGCCGAACCCGTTCCAATTGAAGGCCGAATACCAGGCGGCCTCGCCGATCGGCAGCACCACGAACAGCGTGAACAACAGCAGCGCCGGCGGCAGGAACAGGATCAGGACCGTAAAGCGGCCGTCCCAAGCCGGGCCGCGGACCGCGAGCGAAGAGAACGGTGTCTCCGCGACGCCAATCGCGGGCGAATTCGCGATACGCCGCGCCACCGTCAGTTGCCCTGCTTCCACGCCGCCTCGATCGCCTTCGCCGCATTCTGCGGGCTCATGCTGCCACCGGCGATCTCCGCGGTGACGTCGTTAACGACGCGGCCGACCGAGGGACCAAGGCTCTGGTCATAGAAGTTCTGGTGGTAGTTCGACTTCGCCAGATTGGCCGCGATCAGCTTCATGAAGGCATTGTTGAGACCAGCGTCCGCGCCCTGCACCACCGGGATGATGAAGTTACCCGCCGCAAGCCGCGTCTGCACGTCCTTCGAGACGAAGTACTTCAGAAAATCGACCGCCTCCTTCGGCGAGCCTTTCGTGACCAGCCAGCCGGTGATGCCGCCGAGCGTATCGGTCGGTGCGCCCTTGCCGCCGGCCACCACCGGGAAGTCGAACCAGCAGATCTTGTCTTCGCTCAATCCGACCTTGTCGGCGGCGAGAGCGCGCTGCAAATGATAGACAGTGCTGATCGCGAGCGTCATCGCTGCCTTGCCGTCACCGAAATAGCCAACGGCCTGCGGATTCTTGAAACCAAGGAAACCATTCTGGAACGGCTGGAGATCGACGAGTTGCTTGAACAGCTCGCCGGATTTCTGGAAGGTCTCGCCGGCGAAGCCGCTGTCCTCGCCGCGCAATGCAGCGTCAAATGCCGGCTTGCCGCCGATACGCACCGCAAGATGGGTCCAGTAGAAGTGCAACGGCCATTTGTCGGCGCCGCCGACCACGATCGGGGTCACGCCGGCGGCCTTCAGCGTCTTCACCGCCGCAAGCAGATCGTCCCAGCTCTTGATCCCGGCAGGATCGACTTTCGCCTTGGCCATCAGCTCCTTGTTGCAGAGGAAGCCGACCTGCGACAGCGCGGTCGGCAGACCATAAACGCGGCCGTTGGCGGAGAACGCAGCGAGCGCGGCCGGTGTGAGACTGTCGCTGTAACCCTTCACCTGTTCCGTAATGTCGTCGAGAACGCCTGCCTCGATCTGGGTCTTCAGGACGCCGCCGGCCCAGCTGTAGATGATGTTCGGCCGATCCTTGGATTGCAGGATGGTCGGCAGCTTGGCCTTGTAGGCTTCGTTCTCGAGAAACTGCATCTCGACCTTGACGCCAGGATGGGAGGCCTCATAGGCGCGCGCGACCTCCTCCCAGATTTTCACCTGGGCCGGATTTGCCTCGATGTGCAGCCACTTTACGATCGTATCGGCTGCGGCGGCGTCGGCCAAAAGCAGGCATGCGGCAGCGGCGAGTCCCAGCTTCCTGAGCAGTCTCATCACATCTCCTCCCGACCGGATCTTATTCTTTGCCGCGATCCTGCTCCCGATTTTTGAGGTACGCAACTAAAATTCTGATCTACGCACCTCACGCGGGAGGGGGTCTATATCCGGAAGTGCTGGTCGCCCGCGGCGCATCCGGAACTGGCGCCGCGATCCGTGCGGCGTTTTGCGTGGCAGAAATCCAGCATCGTGGGCGTCCCGTGGGCCAAACCAGGGCATGCGAGCCGTGGGCCTAGCTCGGAGCGCGCATTTCATGCGGGCCGTCGGCACCCACCATGAGCGAATGCGCGCGCTTTCGCGATCAGGGCCGGCGGGTGCTCTTCCTGATAGACTCCGTGACTCGCTTCGGGGCATGGGGCGATCGACCATTTTCCGATCTCCGCTGCCATTCCCCGCGAAGACGAGCGTCCGGTGCGCCGCGGCTTCTCGATTCAATCCATTACCGTCTTGGCGTACTTGATCGCCTGGTCGAGGCCGGGAAATGACATCGCGTGTGTGTCGCAGACACACCTTCGCATTCTCGCGGCGTAATTCGCCCGAGCTTTGCTTCGTCTCGCTACCCTCAAAAGCCAAGAGGGCGCAGGGAAGACCGGGTGCTGGCTCGCACCCGCGGTCCGCTGCGCGAAAAGCGCACGCAGAAAGAACCGCACAGCAGCATACAGGTGGTGCCGATCACTCGGCCTTCCCTGCGCGATGGTTGGACGGCTTATGCCGTGATCTCCCGGGAGCCGAACTTTCCTTCTGGCCTCCCTCGCCCCGCGAATTGGATGATGCAGTCTGCCCGGTTGGGCTCGCATACGCCGAAACCGAATTTCGGTAAAGTGGAATATTTCTGCGCGCGGGGATTGACAGAGGGCGACACAGGCAGGTGCCGTAGCCCGGATGAAAGCAGCGACATCCGGGATCGGCGCGAGTCGCGGCACGGCGATGGGTGCGGACGCGCGGATCCTGTTCAGCGACATCGAGCCGGGCAGCGCCAGAGCGCAAGAGCCTCGTTCGCGCCCTCAGTCGCGAGCGCCCGACATTTCGTCGTGCTTCAAGTGCCGCCTGCGGATATTGCGGGTGACGATCCAGACCACGGCCACGGCAACCGGCACGAAGATCGCGGTTGCCAGCGAAGGCTCGACGTGCAGACCGCCGTCATGGGCGCCCTTGGCGAGGTAGCCGAACAGGCTGACGACGTAATAGCCGATGGCCGCCACCGACAAGCCTTCGACCGTGCTCTGCAGCCTCAATTGCAACCGGGTGCGCTCGTCCATCGAGCGCAGCAGATCGCGGTTCTGCTCCTCGAGCTCGACATCGACGCGTGTGCGCAACAGATCGGCCGCGCGCGCGAGCTTGATCGACAGATCGGCCTGCCGGTCCTCCATCGTCGCGCAGGTGCGCATCGCAGGTGCCATGCGGCGGGCGAGGAAGGAGGACCAGGTCGGATAGCCCGCGATCTCGCCGCCTTCGATCACGGCGAGGCGGGCCTGCACGATGTCGTTGTATGCGCGGCTCGCGCCGAACCGAAACGAGCTGCCGGCAGCTCCCCTTTCCAGCGAAGCCGCCAATGCGGTCAGTTCCGTCAGGAGATGGTTGTTGAGCTTGAGATCCTCGGCGCCCTGCATCTCCTCGAGCACTTCGACGAGCCGCCGGCCGATATGATCGACAGAGGGCGCAAGCTCGAGCGCGGCGGGCAGACCGAGCAGCGCCAGCGTGCGATAGGTCTCGATCTCCAGCACACGCTGCACGAGGGCGCCGAGCCGGCCGGGCGACAGGCCGTCGTTGCAAACGAGAATGCGGACGAAACCCTGATCATCCGTGCGAAAGTCGGATGCGACGACGGCAGGTCCGCTGCGGACCGCAGCGATGGCGAGACTCCCTCTCTCGAACAGCTGCTGCGCACGCTCCAGCGCCGCCGAGGTCTGCTCGACCTCGAGCTTGACGGCGACCAGCAATTGGCCGGATTGGCGCAGAGACCGGATCAACGCGGCCGACTCTTCACCGATCTCGCCGAACCGACGCGCGGGCGTCTCCGGGCTGCTCAGGATCCAGGTGAAGGTGCTGAACTCCGAGTGTTGCTCCCAACGCAGCTGGGTGTCACCGATCGTCACCTGGTGATGCTTGGTTCCGGCGTCCGGCGGCGCCTGCCCGTGCGACATACAGAAAGCCACGAAGTTCTGCCGGTCCGCCGCAGCAACCTCGCCTTGGCCGAGAAAGGCAAAGCGGAGCACCGTGACTGGCGCCGTCAACCGGGTGAATGGACGCGCATGCACCTCGGCCAGCACCGCACCACGCTGCGGATGCAGTTCGAAGTCGGCGAGATCGAGGTCACGGTTCATCGACGGTCCCCTGATGGGCTTTCAGGCCGCGATGCGCCGCCAACCTGACCGTTCACTACCACAACACACCTCGCCTGCAACGCATCGCGCATTGCGAGGCCATTTTTTCGCCGCGGAGACTTTCGCCGCCCACGACCTGACCAGACCTAGAACGTCCCGGCGACGGTAAGACGGAACGTCAACGGCTCCACGGGGTGCAGCACGTAGTCCATCACGCCGTTCTGACAGACTGAAGTTGGCGCAGTGCCCGATGCGCAGAGGTTGTAGAGCGTATCGGTCTTGAGCAGCGAGCCATAGGCATAACTGATCTGGTTCGCCCTCGTGTTGAGGAGGTTCAGCACGTCGAGCTGAAGGCGCCAGCCATTGTCGATACGATAGCCGAGGCGGCCATTGAAAATGCTGGTCGCAGAGGAACGGAACGCGTTGTCCTCCGTCAGTGGGCTCGACGCGAGATACCGCCAGCGCAAGGTCCCGAACCAGCCGGTCCGCTCGCCCAGCGTGACGCCGACTGAAGCCACCATCGCGGGCGAGTTCGGAATGTAGTTGCCGGGCGCATTGCCGATCTGCGCCTCGGGATAGCCGGCGAGCGAGGCATAGACGTCCGCCTGCTCGCTGTCATAACCGCGGAAGCGTGCATGGGTCATTGCGAGATCGGCGTCGATGTCGATCCAGGATCTGGGCCGGTAGTGGTTGGTCCATTCAAAGCCGTAGCGGCGGCTGGCGCGGGTCGCCGACGTGTCCCCGGCATCGCCGGAGAACAGGATCTCGGAATCCTGATCCAGGATGAAGAGGCTGAGCGAGGTGTCCAGGCCGGGAACGATCCTGCTGCGAACACCGACCTCTGCACCCCTGGTGCGCACCAGGAGCGGCGATGGCGTCAGCCTCGTCGCGGGATCGCTGGGATCCTCCGTCGTGGTCACGCCGCGGGCGTCGTTGGAGTGCATGCCGTAACCGGCGCCGAAGAAGAATTCGGTCTGGTTGAACGGACCGAGCACCATCCTGAATTTCGGGCTGCCGAGCGCGGCGTCGGTGCGGCCGGAATTGTTGGCATTGAACCGCGACGTGACGTCGGCGGCATAATAGTCGCCGCGCCAGCCCACCGTCGTCCTGAGCCAGTCAGTCCAGCGCACCGCATTTTCGGCATAGACGCCGACGCTGCCCTCGCCGACCTTGTCGCTGCGGATGTTGGCAAGGAAGCCGCGCTGGAAGGTATTGGTGAGCGCGAGATCGATCGCATCATAACGCGACTGCAGGCCGAAGGTCGTTTGCATCGGCAAGCCGGCCAGCGAACCGTTCAGCGTGCGCGAAATGTTGGCGCCGGCCATCAGGCGGTCGTCGTGCTGGTGGAACTGGTCGCCGAGCACGGGATCGCTCAGGAAGTAGGTGAAGTTGTTGAAGAGGTCGAGCTGGCTCTTCACGACATAAGCGTTGGCTTTCCAGGAGCCGAGATCGTCGGTCTGCGCAATGCGGCCGGAGAGTGCGAAACGGCTGGTGTTGCCGCCATCGCTTGGATCTTCGGAGCCGAACCGGTCGAGCAGGCCACCGGTGATCGCGCGCTGCGGGACCTGGTCCGTCGAATTCCATTTGTTGGCGTAAGCCATGCCGGTGACGGAGACGCCGTCGGTCGCGGTGCCCTGGCTGAAGCGCACGAGGCCGTTGAGCTTTCGCACATTGTCCGGATTCTCCCACGGACCGTTGTAGGTCCCGATCTCGCCGGCCACGAGCAAGGAGCCGTCACCGACCTTCGCGGAGTCCATGCCGAGCAGGCGGCGATAGCCGAAGCTGCCGGCGGTCACCTGCGCTATTCCCCTGGTGCGGTCGATCAGACCGATATGGACGCTGCCGGCCGAGGCGAAATCGCCTTCGTCGGCGTAGTACGGACCCTTGCGCGCGTCCACTGCGGCGATGGTTTCCGGGATCAGCCAGTTGAGATCGGCATAGCCCTGGCCGTGCGCGTGGGTGCGCATGTTCACGGGGACGCCGTCAACGGTGATGGCAAGGTCGGTACCGTGGTCGAGATTATAACCGCGCAGGAAATACTGGTTGGCTTTGCCCTCGCCGGAATGCTGCGTCACGATGAGACCCGGTACGGCTTCGAGCGCTTCGCCCGGCCGCGCGAAGGGGCGTGCATTGATCTCCTCGCCCGAGACGGAGATCTCGCTGGCCATGCTGGGCTGGCCCTTTGCACCCGAGGCGACGCTGCGCACATCCGAGGCTTGCGCCGCTGCCGGATACACGGGGATGCGGTGATCCGCTGGGGACGGCCTGCCGGCCCGGCGCGATGCGACCGGCTTCTTGCGCCCCGCCGTCTCGCCGCCGCCGATCTGGATTGGCGGCAGCTCACGTGAGGTGCTCTCGCTCTGCGCGAAAGCGCGGCCGTCGTCCGCGAGCAGAACCAGGACCGAGAGTGCCGTCAGCGCGCCACCGCCACGACAGGGCTCACGCCACTTCGGTCGCATCGGCGCATGCCAGAGCTTTCGTCGCGGGCCGGTGCCGGCCGTCAGCAAAGACGCGGCGATAGAGCACGACCGAGACGAGCCAGGCGACCGCGAACAGCGCGATCACGGCAAAGCCGACATTGGCGAGGGACTCGTTGAGGCCGTCGACCAACGTCCACAGTCCTCCGGACAGATCGAGCCGGTCGGCGATCAGCCCGAGCGCCTCGATACCGCCGATGAACAGCGCGACCGCCACTGAGGCGCCGGTGATCGTGAGGTTGTACCAGAGCTTTCGCAAGGGGTCGACGAAGGCCCATCGATAGGCGCTCACCATCAGCGCGGAATCGGCGGTGTCGACCAGCGCCATTCCCGACGCGAACAACACAGGGAAAACCAGCACGTCGGCGACTGACGCGCCGCGCGCGGCTTCGGTTGCTGAGATGCTGAGCAGGCCGATCTCGGTCGCCGTGTCGAAGCCGAGCCCGAACAGGAAACCGAGCGGATACATGTGCCAGGGTTTTGTGACCAGGCGGAACAGCGGTCCGAGCAGTCGCGCGAGGAAGCCGCGATTGGCGAGCAGCCTCTCGAGGCCTTCGGCGTCGTGACCCCCCTGCTCCCGCGCCGCGCGAAACGTCCGCCACAGGCCGACGAAGATGACGAGATTGATGGCCGCGATCACGAGCAGGAACAGCGCCGACACCGACGTGCCGATGAGGCCGCCGATCTCCTTGAGCAGGCTGTCGCCGCCAAGGCTCACCACGCCGAGCGCGAGCAATATGGTCGCGACCACGACGACGGTGGAATGGCCGAGCGCAAAATAGAGGCCGACGCTGCGCGGCGCGCCACCCGTCTGCATCAGCTTACGCACGACGTTGTCGATGGCGGCGATGTGGTCGGCATCGACGGCGTGGCGCAGACCGAACACCCAGGCCAGCAGCGCAGTCGCCAGCACCGTCGGCCGATCGCCGAACAGCGCGAAGGCCCAGGCCCATGCGGCGATGTTGGCGGCGATCAGCCCCCCGAACAGCACCACCGTTCCGGGCTCGACCGCCCGCAAAGTCCGCCTCACCGCCCGCTCCATCCACCTGATCCCGCAGTATGACGTTTATCAAGAACCCTCATACTGGCAAGAGCAAGAGCCGCGCCACTTTTCGGCCTGGCGGCCGAAAGGGCGCACCGAGACGGAAGTCACCTCGTTGATTCAATGGAGACTTTTGTAGTCCGGTGCATCACGGCGCCGGAGCGGAATGCTGGGCTGCGTTTCACGCAAGCGAATGCGCAACGATCACATGTCCACGGTCATCGACAGGAGATATGTGCGTGGTGCTCCCAGGAAGAATGTTCCGAACGAAGCCACGCTGGACCAGTAACTCTCACCGGTCACATTCTGGATGTTTGCGCGGAAAACCGTCTTCTTGCCGTTGATCGCGGTGGTGTAGCGGGCGCCGAGGTCGAGCCGCGTCCACTCGGGAATCGGCTGCTTGTTCGCGGCGTCGACGAACTGCCTGCCGGTGTAGATCACGGCTCCATTCAAAGTGAGCCCCCTCATCCACGGGAGGTCCCACTCCGCGCCGAAATTGGCCTGTATGTTCGGAACGCCGATTGGCGTGTTGCCCACATTGGCCGCGACGGCGGTCTTCGTCAGGGTGCCGTCCAGCAGCGAGATGCCTCCGAGGACACGAACATCCGGCAAGAGCTCGCCGTAGACGTTGAATTCGAGCCCGCGGACTCGTTGCTCGCCTGTCGCCGCGAAGCGCCCAGCGGACGACTCGCCGCTCGCCTTCGATATCTCGAACGCGCTGAAGGTCGTCGCGATCCGGCCAAACTCCACCTTGATACCGGCCTCGTACTGCTTGGCGATGTAGGGCTGCAGCACTTCACCGAAATTGGACGTACCCTGAGGGGCAATGTCGCCCCGCGCGAGACCTTCGACATAGTTCGCGTAGAGGGAGACGTTGTCCTGGGGACGGACGACCAGGCCGACCACCGGGGTGACCGCGCTCTTGTCATAGGACGACGTCGGTGTCCCGACATTGGAGGAATAGTTGTTCGCCTCGATGCCCTGCCGGCGGACGCCCAAAGTCAACAGGACGCGCTCATCGAGCACGGACAAGGTGTCGGCAATCGAAAGCCCGGTAAGCTCGCTGTCCGAGAGCCGGGGACGGTCGCTGATCTCGTTCGCGAACTGAGTTGGCGCAACGGTCGGACTGTAGATGTTCGAGGTGACCAGACTGCCATTGGTGAGCCGCCGGTGCAGCGCGTCGTGATAGACCGAGGCCTGGAAGGCGACGGCATGGTGGACGAAGCCGGTATCGAAGCGGGCGCGAACACCGCCATCATATGTGGTTCGATCGATGCTGAGGCCGAAGTACTGGGGCGTTGAGGTCGTATTGCCGTTCGTGTTGACGATGGTCGGAAGACCGAAGAACCGCTCGACATTGGTCTTGGAGCCGCCGACATCCGCGAACAGCGTGACCTGCTCGGTGAGATCGTATTCGGTCCGCAGCAAAGCAGACTGGTCGTTGATGCGCGACCATTCCCAGGGCTGAGTCACGTTCAGCTTGCCGTCCGGCGCCTTCGGCACCTGCAGGCCGGGAGCCATCAGAAAGGGACGTGACGGCGCGTCGAACCGATCGGTCTGGGCGATGAGATAGAGCCAGGACCTGAACCGTTCGCCTTGATAGTCGAGCGCCAGCGATCCGACTCCTGTCGTCTCGGACTGGCGGTCGATGGGCGTGTCGCCGCCGCGGACGCTTCCGCTGGCGCGTACGCCCCATTCCTTGCCATCGCCGTAGCGCCTCGCAACATCCCAGTGACCGCCGAAACGTGCGGTCGAGCCGTAGCTCGCGGTCAAGCGGGTCAAATCCTCTTCCGCGCGCTTGGGCACGACATTGATGACGCCGCCGACACCGCCATTGGGCGCCATGCCCGAGAGCGCGGCCGAGGGACCCTTGAGCACTTCGATGCGCTCGACGTAGTCCGTGAAGATCCGATATGTCGGCGCGATTCCGTAAAGGCCCTCGAAGGCGAACTCACCGTTATTGCCTTCGTTGATCGGGAAGCCGCGTATGTTGAAAGAGTCGACGATACCGCCCGTCGGGTGGGAACTTCGCACGGAGGGATCGAGGATCAGGGCATCCGCACCCGTTGCCGCCTGTTGATCCCGAATGAACTTGTCCGTGTAGCTCGTCGCGCTGAAGGGTGACTTCATGGTGTTGGTATTTCCGAGCATCCCCAGTCGCGCGTCTTGAGCGACCTGCCCGCCGGCAAATGGCGGGACGACAGCCGGTTGCGATTGCACTGCGACCGTCGGGGCTTGCGGGGCGCGCCGTGAGGTCGATCGGACCCGCGTGTCGTTTCGCCTGGTTGGCGCACGGCGAACCGACTGTTGCGTCGGAGCTTCGACAGTCACGGGTGGAAGAGAGCTGCCGCCCTGAGGCGTTTGGGATTGAGCAGGCGATTCGAACCACGTCAGCCACGCCACACCACCCAGCAGCGCCGCACCAAAGCGAGCTACCGTCTTATCCCCACCCGCACGTCGCATTCCAGAAAGTCCTTCATCAATAGCGCGCAGCCCGCCGTGAAGCGGCTTCCGCGTTTGGCCAGCAACGACCATGGATCGAAGAGCAGCTCTTCGTATCCGAGCTCGGCCGGCATGCATGGCCCGTCAATCAGTTGCTCTGCAGACGCGCACGCGCGTTTGCTGCCTTCGTCTTGGCGACAACATCCGAATGTCAGCGATCTGCATCGCCTCTTTAAAAAGACGCCATCGTGACGGCAACGCAAATGCGTGCGCGTGGCTTAGAATGCCTCGATCATCGCCAACTGGGAGGAGAATGTCTGGAACGATTCAAATACGCTTTGGATGATTCCAGATCGGTGCGGTCAAAATGCCGCAGGAAGGCTTGCTCGGAGTGCGCTCGTCAGGAACGCTTCGGCATCATCACTTCGTTGCTGTGGCCTTTATCGCGACGACATCTGCCGCTGACGCGTTCTATCTCAGCGAGATCATGATCCGGCTGATGTTGGCCGCAAGCTCCAGGCCCGCTTTCGGCCCCTGCATCACGATCGTCACCCCCTTCTCATTGCGCAGGTGGACGCCGCTGACGCCCCCGACCAAAGCGAAGCCGCCGCCGACAGAACTGTAGGTGCCGGCGAAGTCGCCGACCTCGCGGATACCCGAGGCCCAGCCGTCGAGCCGGCCGATCGTCGCGCCGGCGGTGATGCCGAAGCTCATGCCCGTAATTTTGAAGGGATACTTATTGCCTCGATAGGTCAGCACACCGCTTCCAACGCCACCGCCGACAAGGAGACCCCCTTTGACGATTTTGGCACGCACGTGACCGGCGGCTTGCGCGAAGGACGGCGTAGCCGGCACTGCGAAGCTCAGCGCCAGCACCAGTATCGCAATCAGGCGACATGCGCGCAGCCGCGATGCCCTGATCCATTCAAGGCTTTGCGGCATCGACTTTCTTCCAAGTCTGGTCGGGATCGAACAACGTCATGCGCGGCGCGATGAAATCGGTCCTCGCCCCCAGATCCTTCTCGTAAACGGTGCCGGCATGGTTCACCACGAACGTCATCACAGCGGAATTGCCGTACTCGGCGGGCCAGGCGATCAGCCCGAAGCCGCCGATCATCTTGCCCTTGACGACATAATTGAGCGCGCCGCCAGGCGCGTCAGAACCCTGCCCCTTCAGGATGCGGAAGTAATAGCCATGATACGGCGCGAGCCTTTCGCCCGGCTTGTAGCCCTCGGCTGAAGCCTCCGCGACCAGGGGACCGAGCGGACTCGGGTCACTGTCGTCACGCCAGAACAGACCGTCCTTCTTGCCTGACGTCGAGAGGAAGCGCTGTGCGTAGATGCCGGCGCCCTCGCCGCGATCCTTGTCGGCATATTCATTCTGCGCGTCGACATAGGCGAGCGCGGTCTGGATCGCGTCGAGCTCGTTACGGCCGATGCGGCGGCGCAGAACTTCGATCCGTCCCTCGTCAGTGTCGAACTCCCAGCCTGCCTTGGTGTTGACAAGGGGAATCGGGAACGGGAAATCGTCAGGCCCGAGCACCAGCGTCGCCTTCTTGTTGCCCTCCGCCTTGATCGCGTGCTTGGCGTCGTACATCGAGACGAAGCGGGCGCGGATATCGGCGTCGGCGACTTCGTCGCCCGACGAGACGATGTCGTCACCCGCCCTTCCGAGCACTTTCAGAACGTCACGTGGACCGCTCTTGGCCGCCGCCGCGAGTGCCGAGGCGGCATCCTCCGGCGTCGGATAGGACTGCTGGGCTCGGGCCGTGGTGATGAGCGCCAGCGCCACGATGCCCGGCAGAACGGCGCGACGAAGCAACTTCAAGCCGGTCATGGCAATTCCTCCGCAGGGATCTTTGCGCCATTGGCGAGCCAGTCAGCGTAGGATCGGAATCTCAAACCGAGCTTGTCGTAGTAGACGCGCAGATAGCCGTCGCTGCCGCGCGTTACAGCATCGGGCGCCACCCGCTCGACCTCCTGCGCCATCACGCCGACATAGGTCTTGTCGCTGCCGATATAGCTGAAGCGGTAGTATCCGAGGCCGCTTGCGAGATGGCCGAGCAGGACGACATCGTGCTTCAGTGTGATGTCGGAACGCCGGCCACCACCGCCACCTCCGCGGCCGCCACCACCAAAGCCACCTCCGCCGCCGCGCATCGCCATTCCGCCACCTCCGCCGCGGCCAGCCATGCTTGGTCCGCCACCACCGCGCGGCATGCTCGCCATGCTGGATCGTCCGCGTGCGGATGCTGCGGCTGCCGACCGGCCGGAGGAGACGTTCATCGCGCCGCCGCGATTGCCGCCACCGCCGCGGTTGGCCGCACCGCCGCTGGGGCGGCTGGCGGCCTTCGCACGATCGCCACCACCCTTGGCCCGGTCGCCTCCGCCCTTGGCCCGATCCCCGGCACCAGCGCGATCACCACCGCCCGGCCGATCGCCGCGATTGCCGGCACGGTCACCCGCCCGATCGCCGGCTCGATCACCTGCTCGATCTCCTGCACGATCGCCCGCGCGATCTCCTGCTCGATCTCCTGCACGATCGCCTGTACGATCTCCTGCGCCCTGATTGGGACGCAGCACCTGATTGCCGTCACGGCCGCGGAAATCCATCCGGTCCGACGCACCGGCCTTCAGGTTGTTGTTGCCAAAGCGCTGTTGAACATTGCTGTTGTTGTAGCGCACGCCACCGCGATGCGCCGGATTGTGCTGCCAGCCGTTACCGATGTTGGTGGTGCGATGATTGACGTAGACGTTGCGGTTGCCCCAATTGCAGCCGCCGCCCCAATAATTGCCCCAGCGCCCGATCGCCCAGGCCGTGCCGAAAGCGAGGCCCGCCGCAACCACGCCGGCACCGATATAGGACGGGTAGCCCCAATAATACGGCGGATACTCCGCATAGGGCCAGCTGCCATAGACCGTCGCCGGATCGTAATACGGCACGTACATCGCCGAGGGGTCGGCCTGCTGGATCACGACGACCTGCTTGCCTTCCTGCGACTGGACGCTCACCTTCTGCTGCTTGGTGGTGACCAGCTTCTTGTTGTCATAGGCCTTGTTGCGCAGGCGCTGGATCGCATCCATCACATCGGGCTGCTGGGCGAGGAAGGCATCACCGAGCTTCTTGGTCCATTCGAGCTGGTCGCTCATCATGGTCAACACATCGGCGGTGCTGGCCAGCGCCTTGACGCTATCGTCCCAGGCCTGCTTCTCGACCTCCGTCTTCAGCGCATCGCCCTTCAGGGTCTTGCGCTCCTTCAGCCAGCGGTCGGCCTGCACTACCTCCAACGGATAGGTTGAGGCGGCAAGCACATTGGCAAGGAGCTCGTCCGGATAGAGCGCGATCGGCGCCACCAAGGCCTCGAGCTGCTCCGGCTTCAGAAGCTCGGCCGTCGGCGCAGGCGGAGTGGCCGGCTGCGCCTGCGGAGACGGGGCCGCAGGCGTCGTGTTGGTTTGCGCCGTTGCGGCGAACGATGTCGCCATGACGACCGCAAGCGCCATCAGGGTCTTGCCGCAGCGAAACATTGCATCCTCCCTTGCACTTCCAGGGTGGGACGATCGGGCCGGAACGCAGACGTTTGTTGATCGAGATCAACGAAACGAGGTCCTCGTGGCTGCTGCAGCGCGAGAGCCACACGTCATTCGATCAGTTCGGCGTCCATCAGCAGGCGGCTTGGCACCGTCAGCCCGAGGGCATTGGCCGCCTTCATGTTGATGACGAGCTCGAACCTGGTGGCGAACTGCACTGGGAGCGACCGAATCTCGGTGCCGCGCAGGATGCGATCGACATAGCCGGCGCCGTCGCGAAATTGCTGGGTGAGATCGGCGCCATAGGACATCAGCCCGCCGTTCACCGCGTAGAAGCGGACCGCGAAGATCGCGGGCACGCGGCGCTGCGTCAGCAGCGCGATCGTCATCGCGCTCTGGGTCCCGAAGAAGCCGCCATCAGGCAGCACGACGAGGCCGCCGCCGTCGCGTGTCGCAGTTCCGATGGCCGCCGCGATCTCGGCCCCGCTCCGGACACTAGCACCGGTGACCTTGAGACCGAGCCGGTTTTCCATCTGGTGCGCCGCCTGAAGATAGAACGGCGCATAGGGCGACGATTCCGGATTGAACAGCAGCGCCGCATGGTTCAGCCCCGGCACCATATCCTTCAGCAGACCGAGCCATTTCCCGCTCATCGAGTGCTCATAGAGCGAGAAGCCGGTGAGATTGCCGGTCGGCCGCGCCAGATTGGCGACGAGGCCGGTCCCGATGGGATCGGAGAGCCCGACGAAGACGATCGGAATTCGCTGCGTGGCATCGCGCAGCGCCCGGGTCGTGCCCGTGCTGGTCGAGAGCAGCACGTCCGGCCCGGCGGCAATCAGTTCGAGCGCCTCCAATTGCTGGCGTGCCGGATTGGGACCCGGCCAGCGCACCTCCAGGCGATAGTTCTGGTTGGCGATCCAGCCACGATCGGTGAGCCCCTGCTGAAAGGCATCGACACGCATCTGCGCGCCGGGATCGCCGGCGACATTGCCGGTCAGCACGCCGACGAACGGCGGTCTGTCCTGGGCCCGAGCCAAGACCGGGAACGCAGTCGCGGCGCCAACCAGCGACATGAACTCACGGCGTCTCATGGCCACCGACGCTCCCCACATGCGCCCCCATCCCGGTCATCGCGCAATTGCGAGAAGGAAACGGCTTCGCCGAACCTGCGGGCTTGATCAAGATCAAGATACCAGCCGATCAGTGAAGGATCGGAAGACGGATCGTGAAGAGCGCGCCGCCCGCAGGCTGCGTCGCCGCGCCGATCGTACCGTGATGGGCCTCGATGATGGTTTTGGCGATCGCGAGCCCCATGCCCATGCCCTGTGGCTTGGTCGTGAAGAACGGATTGAACACGTCCGCGAGGTCGGAGGCGGCAATCCCGGGACCAGTATCGGAGACCCGGATCTCCGCTACGTTGCCGACGCGCAGGGTCGAGACGCTGACTTGGCGTTTTCCGGGATCTGCGTCGAAGATCGCATCCATCGCGTTGATGATCAGGTTGAGAACGACCTGCTGAAGCTGGATCGGATCGCCTCTGACATGCAGGTCCGCCAGGACAGGCGTGTAGATCAATGTGATCCGGCGTCCATCGGCGACGGCCCGCACAAGGCCGATCGCTTCGCGGACCATATCGTTGAGCTCGATGTTCTTGATCTCGAACGGCGTCTTTTTCAGAATACTGCGTAGCCTGCGAATGACTTCGCTCGCCCGCTGATCGTCGCGCCTGATGTCCGCGAGGATCTGCCGGATCTCGTCGATGTCGGGCGAAGCGGCCCTCAGCATCAGCTCCGCAGTCTCGGCGTTGGTCAGGATGGAGCCGAGAGGCTGGTTCAGTTCATGGGCGATCGACGTGGTCAACTCACCAACGGCCGAATAACGGTTGGCGTGAGCGAGCTCGGCCAGACGCTGGCGTGACTCGACTTCGGCGATCTGGCGCCGACGGCGCTCATGCAGCATCCCGCTGATCAGGCCGGCCTGCACCAGAATCACGGACGCGATCAGCAGCATCTGCCAACGATAGCGCTCCCAGATGCTCTGTTCGCGAAACACGATTTCGCTGCCGGGAGGCAAACGACTCTCGCTGATGCCCCAACGCTGCAACTGGCGCCAATCATATCTCGGCGCGGCGAATCCGATCGGCTCGTAACTGATGCTCGCTGGTTTCGCGCCGCCGAGAATGCCAATCGCTGCACTGACGGTCCTGGAACTCGTTTCCGCGATCATATGCATCGGTCCCCCGACGGTGCCGTCACCGAAGAACGGCTCCTGGTAGGAAAAGATCGGGGCATTCGCGGCCGCGTACAGGCTGCGCAAGGCGATGTCGCTCTCGTGGACGACCCCGGCCGCATCGACCGACATTAGTCCCCAGAACAGCGCGGTATGCGGCGGCAGCCTTGATGCGCGTTTCAGGATTTCCTCGAATGACAAGTCCGAGTACCAGACGACCTCAATCCCTTCCCCCAAAGGTTGCAGTTCCCGCTTCACCTCCTCTACCCAGAACTTCTCGAGCGGCGATGCACCGATCACGACCGCAATCGACTTTGTGTCTGGCAGAACCTGAAGGATGTTGCCGAATGCGGCCATGAAATCGTTGCGGATCGCCACGACGACGTCGTTGTCGCTGAGATCGGCGCGATTGATCAGCCGATGCTCGACCGCGGAGAGAATCAATGGCACATCAGGGAATAATCTTCCGCGGTATTTCTGCGCAAACCGGGCCGCCGGCGCGCCGATGCTCAACACGATGTCGGGCATCGCTCCCTGGTACAGCGATTGCAGATAGTCGACGAAGGGCGCCTCGGGACCAGGATTATTGAAGCGCGCGGTGAGCAGCGCGTGCTCCTGGATGTCGAGCGGCCAGGGCGATTGCCGTTCGAGCTTGGCCTTGATATCGCGCGCATACTCGCTCCACGGCCGAAAATCACGGCCGAAAGAATGCAATATGAGGACGCGCTTCAGCTCCCCCCGGAGACTCCGTTCGACTGCACCAACTCGCCCGGTTGACAGGCACACGGCGGAAAGCAGCGCAAGACAGAATAGCGCCGCCACGGCCTTTGGCCTGACCTTGGAGATGGACGTGCGCCCGCTCATGCTCCATCCTTGCAGCTTCCAGCAACTGCTGTCCCAGCAATTCTAGCGAGAATTGTACCGCTGCGACAGGCTCGTGAGGCGCCGTCACAGCTCAATGCCCACTCAACACCAGCGTCTGGATTGGCAGCAGCAGCGCTTGAATGCGCAGGAGCAGGGCATGCACCAGGCCGACACCGTCGACAACGTGCAAGGCGATCTTCCGGCTGGTCGAAGTCCCCTTGGCCGAGATTTCCTCGTGGTTGCTGGTGTAGGCATTGACGACGCAGCTGCTGCCCGGTGTCACGCCATCAAGGCCACCTTTGTAAAGCGGCTCCATGAACACCAGGATGGTGCCGGGGCGGACGGCGTTCTGCGGATCGACCAATTGCTCCCCGGATCGGAATTGTCCGGCAGCGATGTAGTCCTGCACTATCGTGATCACCATGGGGATGATCACCCATGGCCTGGAGATGCAGGTCGCTTCCGCCACCATGCCCTCCTTCATCACCTGTGCCTCGATCTGGCCGAACCCGGCCTGGAGCGCCTTGCGGCCGGCCCCCTCCGGGATGAGAACACCTGCGGGCCGCATGAGTTGATTGACGACGTCGCCGGGGCGGATCAGGAATTGCTCGACGCGTCCATCGACACCGGCGCGGACGAAGGTCTTGTCGACATCCACCTGGGCCTGGTCGAGCGCGGCCTCCGCGCTGGCCTTCTGCGCCGGCAGCAGAATGGAGATCTGCATCGAGACGGATTGCTTCGCGGCGGTCGCGGCATCGATCCCGGACTGACGTTGATCGACCAAGACCTGGAGCTTGTCGATATCACGCTGCGGAACGATGCCGGGATTGCGTCGCTGCAGCTCGGTCTTGACCTCGAGCTCATCCTTGGCCTGCTGATAGCTCGCCTTTGCTTCTCCGATTTGCGCCTCGGCCTTGACCACGTCGGCCTGCGCCGTCTGCATGGCGGCCTCGACCTCCGCGACCTTCCGCTTGGCGGTTTCGAGCGCGGCCTGCTGCTTCGAGGCGTCGAGCGTGAACAGCACGTCGCCCTTCTTCACCGGCGCGGTGAAGCCGACCTTGACCTCGGCAACGCGGCCCGAGCCTTCCGGCAGGATCGGCACGGTGCGAAAATAGAGCGTCGCCGATGACGTCGAAGGATGGAAGTAGAAGATCATGGTGATCAGCGACACCGTCAGCATCAGACAGCCGGTAATGCCCCAGCGCAGCTCGTACCAGACCGAGAAGAAGGTGATCTCCTTGCCGAAACGCTTGCCCTGGGCGTAGCGGC
Source organism: Bradyrhizobium shewense (assembly GCF_900094605.1). Taxonomy (GTDB): domain Bacteria; phylum Pseudomonadota; class Alphaproteobacteria; order Rhizobiales; family Xanthobacteraceae; genus Bradyrhizobium; species Bradyrhizobium shewense. The sequence continues at coordinate 290,645 of NZ_FMAI01000001.1, forward strand.
GATAGAGATAGTCCGGCAGGATCGTCAGCAGCGAGCAGAACATCAGCTCAAACATGGCTGTGCTCCTTCTTTGCGGCTTCCGGCTTCTGTGCGGGAGGCGTCGCGGCCTCTGTCCGGATCTCTTCGCCACCGGCGGCAGGCGCTGCCTCTGCAATCTTCTCGACCGACCCGGCGATGCTGCGGAGCGGCGTGCCGAAATCGGGAAGATCGATCAACGCGAGCAGGAGGCCTGCGACCCAGAAGATGTGCATATGCGTGAACAACGAGATCAGGCCGAGCACCGCGACGAGCTCGAACTGCAGTTTTTGCGATTTGTGCGCCATCCGCTCGGGCAGGCTGTGCAGCTTCCAATAGAGCGTACCGACCCAGAGCACGGTGCCGATCAGGAACAGCCCCATCACGACCATCAGCGTATCGGTCCCGCTCCCCGGCGCCAGATAAAACGGCAGATGGTGCGGAGCCATCGGATGAAGCTGGTCGCTCAAAGCGTCTCTCCCGATCAAATGCGCATGTGCGATATTGTGCTCGGGCTGGCCGCGGTTTGCTTGATTTGAATCAAGGGAACATCCTCCGCCGGACCTAGCGTTTCCTGGATGCTGATTGGATAACCATCAGGAGCCGCCAGCCATGCCCGGCCTAGACGATCTCATCCCCAACGCCGCCCAGATTCGGAAGGAAGCCGCTCTCAAGGAGGCCGAGAAGGCCGAGGAGTATGTCCGCCTCGCCGCCGCGGTCGAAGCCGAGAAGCGCGCGCTGATCGAGCGGCTCAGCAAACCCTCCGGCAAGAGCGAGGAGGAGAAGATCAAACTCGCCTCGACCATCATCCAGCGTGCGGTGCGAAACGGCCTGACGGAGGTGCTGGTCTATCGCTTCCCCAACTCGCTTTGCACCGACAAGGGGCGCGCCATCAACCAGATGGAAAAGGGCTGGGAGACCACGCTGACCGGCATCCCCAAGGAGATCTTCCAGCTCTGGACCGATTATCTGAAACCGCGCGGCTATCGCATCGCCTACCAGATCATCGAATTCCCGGGCGGCGTGCCCGGCGATATCGGCGTGACCATCTCCTGGGACGATTAGTTCTGGGGCGATTGACAAGCTCAGCAGCGAAAGGACCTGCATGGCCAAGGATGCGCCCGCGGAGCGAATGAAGCGGAAGGACTATGAGAAGGAGCTGGAAAAGCTCCAGGTCGAGCTGTGTCACCTCCAGGAATGGGTGAGAGCCGAGAAGCTGAAGGTGATCGTCATCTTCGAAGGGCGCGATGCCGCCGGCAAGGGCGGCACCATCAAGGCGCTGACGGAAAAGGTGAGCCCGCGGGTGTTCCGCGTCTGCGCCCTGCCCGCGCCGTCCGACCGGCAGAAATCCCAGCTGTTCCTCCAGCGCTATATCGAGCAATTCCCGGCCGGCGGCGAAATCGTGATCTTTGACCGCAGCTGGTACAACCGCGCCGGCGTCGAATATGTGATGGGCTTCTGCTCGCCGTCGGAGCACAAGCGTTTTCTGGAATTATGTCCGCTGGTCGAAAAATTCGCCGTGGACGCCGGCATCATCCTGATCAAGCTATGGCTCGAGGTCGGCATGGACGAGCAGGAGCTCCGCTTCAAGGCGCGCATCGAGGACCCGCTTCGGCAGTGGAAGCTGAGCCCGATGGACACCGAGTCGTTCGGGCGCTGGTACGATTACTCCCGCGCACGCGACATGATGTTCGAGGCAACCGATACCAAGCATGCGCCGTGGCGGCTGATCCGCTCCGACGACAAGCGGCGGGCGCGGCTCAACGTCATCTCGCACATCCTGAGAACGATCCCGTACAAGAAGGTCAAGCGGGACAAGGTCAAGCTGCCGCCGCGCTCCCACAAGGGACGCTACAACGATCAGGCGAGCCTGCGCGGGCTGAAATTCGTCGAAGAGCGGTACTGAAGCGCGATATTGAAATGCCACACGGGCTGGGGTGACGCAGCCCGTTTGCTTTAGGTGCCTGCTTATTTCAGGCGGATCGTGACGCCGCCGACCGCAGCCGACACTTCCGCGCCGACCCTCGGACCGCTGAGCTGAAGGATCACGCCGTTGGCGTTCTGCAGCTGAACGGCGCCGGCGCCTGCGGCCACGGCTCCGCCCGCTCCGCCCACGGCGTAAGAGCCTTCGATGGATGCTGGTCCCTTCAGATTGAGCGCCCGGCCGACGAATTTGGTCGTCGACGCCCCGACCGTGAGGCCGACGCTCATGCCGGAGACGGTGAAGGGATATTTCTTGCCCCTGAGGAGCAGAACGCCCTCGCCGCCCCCGACGCCGACGATGAAGCCGCCCTTGGTGAAGACGACGGCGACCTCGCCGGTCTCGGCACGCGACGGCGTGCTGAGACCGGTCAGGGCGGCAATCGAGGCAACCAGGGCGACGCCAACGGCAAGTATCTTCATGACTTTCTTCCCCCTTTTGATCATTGCGCAAGGATCATTGCGAAGTAGCCGAACACGGTGAGCAAGATGCCCGAGACGGCATAGCCGACCGGGAATCCGATCCAGGGTACCGAGCTCTGGATCTCGACCGCGGCCTCACGGCACGGGCCGGAGTGCGACCGCGCGCCGGCAACGCCGCCCATCAGCACGGCCGGGTTGATCTTGAAGACGTGGAAGCCGATCGCCCAGACGATGAACGGCGGGATCGTGCAGGCAATGAAGCCGACCAGGAATATCTTCAAGGCGACTGCACCCGTGAGCTGCGACAGCAGTCCCGCGCCTGCGTTGACGCCGACGATGGCGACGAAGACCACGAGGCCGAGATCCTCCAGCACGTTGCGCGCCGCGTTCGGCGTGTTGCCGAAGAAGCGCAGACGCGACACGACCGACGACACGATCACACCCGACAGCAACAGACCACCTGCGTTGCCGAGGCCGATCTTGGCACCGAACGCCGGAAATTCGATCTTGCCGATCAGGAAGCCGATGATCATCCCGACCGCCAGCGTCAGCAGATCGGTCGAGGTGTTGGACCGGGCGATGCGGCCCCACATCTCGCCGAGCTCGTTGACCGCGGACTTCAGGCCGACCACCGAGACGATGTCCATCCGCTCCAGCTTGGTCTTGAGACCCGCCGGAATCTGCACGCCACCGCGTTCGACCTTGGTAACCTGCAGCTGGCCGGCGATCGCGGTATCGCGGAAGGACTCGAAGGTGCGCCCCACCATCTCCTTGTTGGTGATGAGGATGTCCGCCTGGTCCATGGGAATGCCGAGCGTCTTGGCATCCGGGACCTCCGGACCGATCAGGCCCATCTTCTCGGTGAGGTGCTCGGTCGAGCCCCCGAGGGCGACGATGTCGCCCTTCTGCAGCACGAGGTCGGCATCCGCGCCTTGCGGCTCACCGTTCCGCCCGACATTGACGATCCGGTATTCGGGATTGATCGCGCGGAACTTTGCGATGCTCATGCCGACCGTCGCCGGATTCTCCAGCCGGTAGGCCCGCAGACCGAACTGACGATAGCCGGTCAGGCCGCCGCCTTCGAGATCCTTGACGCCGAATTCCCGCTCGTACTGCTTCGCGGCGGCCTTAGCGTCGACGCCCCACCAGCGCGGCAGATATTTGCAGATCAGGATGATGCCGACGGTGCCCCAGATGTAGGTGATACCGTAGGACAGCGCGATCATGCCTGAGGCCTCCTCAGGCTTCATTCCCTCGGGCAGCTTGACGACGCCCGACGTGACGGCCTGCTCGGCCGAGCCGATCGCCGCCGACATGGTCTGCGATCCCGCCAACATGCCGCCGGCTGCGCCTGGCGGAAGCGAGAACATCTTGGCGCCGATCACCACCAGCGCGAGCCCGATGACGCTCGATACCACCGCCAGGATGCAGAACTTCAGGCCGTCGCCCTTCAGGCTGTTGATGAAGGACGGCCCGACACGCAACCCGACGCCATACATGAAGAGATAGTAGAACAGACTCTTGGCGAAATTGTTCAGCTCGAGCTTCACGCCGTAGGTCGACGACCACACCGAGACGCCGGCGCCGACCACGATGGCGCCGGCAACCATGCCGAGGCCATACCCCTTGATGCTGGCCCGGCCGATATAGACGGCGAGGCCGACGACGAAGAACAGCAGCAGGTACGGATTCTGCTGCAGGAACGTGAAAAAGCCCTGCATGTTCGATCCCCTCTAAGATGCCGCCTTCAACTTCGGCGTCGCGGCGGGCCTGGGCTTGCCGATCTTCGCCAAGGCTTCGGAGCGGACGAGCTTCAGCCCTTCCTTGGCGTCATAGCCATGGATCTCCTTCACATCGAGCTTGCGCATGAAGTCGATGGTCTCCTGCGTGATGACTTGGCCCGGCACCATGATCGGGAACCCTGGCGGATACGGGATCACGAAATTGGCCGAAACGAGCTCTGGTCCCGACTTGAGCCGGCGATCGATCTCGGGATCGTTGAGGCGGATGTGCTCGCAACCCGCCACGTCGTAGGCCGCGTAAAAGCCGCTGCGAATGTCGCCTTCATTGGTCTTGCTGCCGGCATCCCCGCGGAAGCTCGGGTGGAAATGCGAGAAGTTCGGCAGATCAGGCACGTCGGTCATCAGGCTCTTGACCCGTGCCTCGAAGGCCTTCCTCGCATTGGCACCGCCCTGCGCCAACCCGCGATCGACCTCGCCCGCGATCTCGGCGAGGACGCGGATGAGATGCGCGACGTCGCTGCGGGTGTTGTTGATGTTGGACTGGACCAGGACCGAGTTGCGCGAGGTCTTGTTGACCTGGATGTTGTACTCATTGGCGAGGATACCCTTGAACTGGGTGCCGTCATAACCGGCCATGCCGCATACCAATGTCATGCGGGTCGGATCGAGGCAGAACTCGTCCTCGTCCAGGCTCTTGAGGGTGTTGACCCAATTCACGTCCGCGGCGAGATAATCGGTAAAGCCGCTCTGGCGATACTGGGCAGGCACCATGGCGTCGGCACCGAGGATGCGGAAATATTTCGAGATCAGCGGGTTGTTGTTGACCGCCTGGCGAATGGCAAGCGCGATCTCCATCGCATTGGCCACGAGACCGTAACCTTCCAGCTCCATCTGCCGCCGCGAGATATCGAGGCTGGCGATGAGTTGCTGGTTCGGGCTGGTGGAAGCGTGTGTGAACACGGCCTCCTTGAATTGCTGCTCGACCGTGTGGAATTCGACGTCCTTGACCGAGAGCATGGAGCCTTGCCGGATCGCCGACATCGACTTGTGGGTCGAGTTGGTCTGGTAGACCCGCAAGCGAATCTGCCTGGGATCGGGAATGAGCCGGGTCTTGAGCAGCATCTCGTCTGACGGATTCTTGCCGAGCTCGGCCTGCTGCTTCTCATAGGCCGCGACCGACTTCGGGTCGTGCATCCACGCCTCGATCTCGTTTGCCGCTCCCATCGCGGTGCGGCGGCGCAGGAACGGCGAAAAGCGCGCGAAGCCGAACCAGGCCTCGTCCCAGAGGAAGATCAGATCCGGTTTGATAGCGAGACATTCCTCCATCACCCGGCGGGTGTTGTAGATGTGGCCGTCGAAGGTGCAGTTGGTGAGGTCGATCATCTTGACGCGGTCGAGCCGGCCATCGGCCCTGGCGCCGAGCAGCGCCTGCTTGATCGTCTTCAGCGGCACCGCGCCGTACATCGAGTATTCCGTCATCGGGAAGGCTTCGACGTAAAGCGGCTGCGCACCGGCCAGAACCATCCCGTAGTGATGCGACTTGTGGCAGTTGCGATCGACGATCGCGATGTCGCCCGGCGCGAGCAGCGCCTGCACCGCCATCTTGTTCGATGTCGAGGTGCCGTTGGTGACGAAGAAGACGCGGTCAGCGCCGAGCGCCCTCGCCGCTTTCTCCTGCGCCTTCTTGATGTTGCCGGTCGGCTCCAGCATGCTGTCGAGGCCGCCCGTGGTGGCGCTGCTCTCGGCCAGGAACAGGTTCGGCCCGTAGAATTCGCCCATATCGCGGATCCAGTCGGACTTGAAGATCGACTTTCCGCGGGCGATCGGCAGCGCATGGAACGTGCCGATCGGACGCTGCGCATATTTCTTCAGATTGTCGAAGAACGGGGTGTCGTAGCGATCTTGGATGCCTTCGAGGATGGACAGATGCAGCTCGAGGAGCTCCTCGACGGAGTAGAAGATGCGGCGAACGACGTTGGCCTCAGGATTTCCAGCCAGCTCCTCGACGTCGCGGTTCGAGATCATGTAGAGGTCGAGCTCGGGACGGACGCGCTTGATGATCTGGGCGAGCCGGAGCGCAGAGGCGTCGGACTCGTCGTTGAGGCCGGCCGAAGCCGTGATCGAGCGCAGCACGGGTGCATTGTGGCGCGAGCGCAGCCCGAAGCCTTCATTGATGATGACGGCCGCGATATTGGGATTGAGCATGGTCGCGCAGAATGCGTCTTCCAGGCTGCCGACGATGACGGGCTCATAGATGAAGCCGTCGATTGGGCGCCGCAACTTGCGCCATTCGGCGGCGAGGGCCGGCCACTGACTGGATGTCACGCCGGTCACGATCAGGGTTTCGAAATAGGGCCGGCGCGCCGTGTGCGCACCGAATGTCGGTGGCACCAGCTCGGGCGCGTCGCCATTGCCGTCATCCTTCGCGCTCCAGTCGCCGGCATGCTGACGGAAGGATCGCGTCGTCAGTGCCTGGGTAATCCGCGTCGCAAGGGCCAGCGACGATGCTCCATCGCCTGCGGAGGCCGCTTCCCGCAGTGCCGCCATAAGTTGCAGGCCGGGATAGCCGTAGAACTCCTCAGTCACCGAGAGCTCGGCCAGTGCCGCATCGTAGACTGTGCGATTGCCGACACGGGCCCACGCCTTCGCGGCCTCCACGAGGTCGCGCCATTCGTCCGCCCGGCTCCCGGGACCGGAAAAGAACTGATCGATGCGCTTTTGCGCTGGCTTGGTGTCCTTCGACATGTGTCTCTCCCGATCCCCGGCGAAGCCCTGATGGTCACTCGATGGTCATTTGATGCCCATTGGGCGAAGATGAGCGCGATCGTGAGTTCGGCGCCGCTGGCTCCATTGATCCAAGTCAACGGTCGGACGCATTCTGGCGAGACCGTCGGCCGCAGCGGTCATTCGCATTGCAACACGCCCGCTCAGGCCGTCCGCTGCGCCGTCACGGCCTGCTCGTCGCCGAGAACGCTGTCGAGCGATCGCAGCCACTGGCCGCTGTCCGTCCTCTCCGCCAGCCCTTCCGCGCGCAAGAGGTCGCGGAGCTGCGCGTGCGCGCCGACGATGGAGAACATGATCTTTCGCGCGGCGAGCTCGTCGTAGAGATCGTGCAGCATGCGCGCGCCAGCGAGGTCGATATAAGGTGAGGCCGAGAGATCGCAGACCACCAGCCGGATCTCGGGAGCGCGCCGGAGCGCGATCAGGACGGTATCGAGGATCGTCTCGGCGTTGATGTAGAGCAGCGAGGCTTCGGGCCGGAACGCAATGGCGCCGATCAAGGGCTCGACGTCCGCGTGCCTTGAACTGTCCGAATAACGGCCGCTGCCGGGCAAGCGGCCGAGGAACGCGATGTTTGGCCGCGAGGCCCGGGCCAGCAGCAAAAGGATCGAAGCGATCGACGCCAGCAGCACGCCTTGCAGGATTCCGAGCAATAGCACGGAGACCAACGCAATCGTTGCGGCGTAGAAATCGATCCGGCTGACCTGCCACATCCGCACCAGCGCGCGGACGTCGACGAGCTTGTAGACGGCGGCAAAGACGATAGCTGCAAGCACGGCCTTGGGCAGGTTGGTCAAGAGTCCCGTGAAGAACAGAAGGCACAGCCCGAGCGTCACCGAGCAGATCACCAAAGCGAGCGGCGTCCGTGCGCCGGCGCTGTCATTGACGGCTGATTGCGACAGCCCGCCGGCAACCGGATAGCCATGGCCGAAGGCGACGACGAGGTTCGCGGCCCCCAACCCCAGGAACTCCTGCCGGACATCGAGGGGATAGCCGTGCTTGGCGGCGAAGCTGCGAGCGGCCGAAACGCCCTCGATATAGGCCAGCAGGATACACCCTGCGGCGAGCGGGAAGAGATCGTCGAAGTCCAGCAGGCCGAGCGTCGGAATGCCCAGGGCCGGCAGCCCTTCCGGTATCTTCCCGGTGACGGGCACGCCGAGCGCCGGCAGGCCAAGGAGCGTCGCCGTCCCGATCGCGAGCGCGACGATGGTGATGCCGACCGGTTTGCCCGGCAGCAGCCGTTCGCCGAACAGTAGGAGCAGCAGCGCGACCGCGCCGACGGCGAGCACGAGCAGGTTGACGGTCCCGAGCTGGCCGGCCAGCTTGATGGCGCGGTCGAAGAAATTGTGGCCGCCGCCGGCAACGCCGAGCAGGCTCGGCAGCTGGCTCATGATGATGGTGAGCCCGGCGCCGGCCTTGAAGCCGACCAGGATGCTGTCGCTGACGAGGCGGACCAGCACGCTCAGCTTGAACAACCACGCGATGAAGCACAGCACCGCCACTGCAAAGGCCGCAAGGCTTGCGATCTGCGCATAGCGTATCGCATCGCCTCCGGCCAGCGCACCGACAGTGCCCGCGATCATCAGGGAGATCGCCGACGTCGGCCCGATCGCAAGTTGCCGGGACGAGCCGAGCAACGCATAGCCGATGCCGCCGAGCATATAGCCGTAAACGCCGATCTGAGGCGGCAGGCCGGCGAGCGCGGCATAGGCGAGCGAAACCGGGATGGCGTAAGCAGCCAGCGTGACGCCGGCGACGGCGTCCGAGGAAAACCACTCTCGCCGGTAGAAGCCAAGCCAGCCGGCCGGCGGGAAGAACCGTATCCATCCAGGTTCGGACGGCGCGCTCATTGGACGGCCCTCTGATGCGAAGCTTCGCAGCGCAGCAAGACCACCAACAGCGCGACCACGGGAATGCCGAGCGCGAGGTCCGGAATAGCCTTGGTGGCGAAGGCACCCACCGCGGCGCCCAAGCCGAACACGGCACACAACGCGAAGAAAACGCCCGAGCGGCGCAGCGTACCGAGCGGCGCGCCTCCGGCGGCGGCCAAAAAGACAGCCTCGATCGCCTGGCGCATGTTGCCCGTGATCATCACCGTGCTGCAAACAACGCCCTCGACCCTGGTGAAAATCGCGGTCTGCATCGCGGCGACGAACGAGATGCCGAGCGTTCCAGCCAGATCCGGCATCCTGTTATGCAGGATGCTGATCGCGATCAGCAGCAATATCTCGAGCAGGGTACTGATTGCGCTGGCCCGCTCGCCGGCTACGCGGCGCAGCCATGCGGCAATCACGATACCGGCCGCAAAGGCGAGAAGCGGCGGCACGAAGTGAAACGCCTTCGTCCAGTCGCCGGCCGTCGCATAAACCCAGAGGAAGATCAGGTTGGCCGTCTGGGCATTCGCCATCACGCCGTGGATGATCCAGGTATAGGCGTCGATATAGCCGCCCGAGAACGCGAGCAGCAGAACGATCTCCACCGTTTCGTCGCGGCGGATCGCGCCGGCTGCGAGGTCGAGAGCGCTCATGTTGACGATGCCGACTGTCGCGAATTCCGCATCATCCGATAGGCGGTGCCTTGCCGCTCGCAGGGCTTGATCTGGATCAAGCAATGCCCGCGATTTCCCGACTGAGATCACGGCAAAGCGCCGGGGGAGATGCGACATGGATACCGTCAGGTGGATCATCTCCACCGCTCCGGAAATCTTTCTGCTGCTGGCCGTTGCCATCGGCACGATCCTGGGCCGAGTCCGGATCCGCGGCTTTGCCGTCGGGACCACGGCCTGCATCCTGATCGTTTCCGTGCTGCTCGGACAGCTCGGCAACTTTGCGTTTCCGCCGCTGCTCCGCGTGATCCTGTTCAGCCTGTTCGTGTTCACGATCGGCTACCGGTCCGGGCCCGAGTTCTTCGCCTCCTTGAGTGTCCGCACGCTCGCGCAGGTTGCCATGGCGCTGGTGCTGGGCGGCACCGGTCTGGTCGTCGTCCTGTTGTTTGCCCACGGCTTCCGGCTTGATCCCGGCACCGCTTCGGGGATTGCGGCCGGTGCCTTGACGCAATCGTCGGTCATCGGCACCGCCTCAGGCGCATTGGCCCAGCTCGGCCTGCCCAAGGATGTGCTGAGCCAGCAGGAGGCGAACATCGCGGCGGGCTACGCCGTGACCTACGTGCTCGGCTATATCCTGACGCTGCTGTTCGTCCCCTTCGTCGCGCCGAAGTTGATGCGGATCGACCTGAAGGCTGAGGCAAAGAAGCTCGAGGCGGAACTCGCCGGTGGCGATCCGCCGAAGACCGATAACCTCTCTTATCGCAAGTTCCAGGCCCGCGCCTATCGCGTGACCGCGGGCGCCGGGCGCACCGTCAAGTCGATCGAGGAGGAAATCGGAAGCCGCACGGTCGTCGAGCGCATCGTGCGCCAAGGCGCGGACGTCGAGCCACATTTAGAGACGGTGCTCGAGGCCGGCGACGACATCGTCATCGCCGGCCGCACTGCGGTCATCGTCGCCGCCAAGCCGATCATCGGCACCGAGATCGACGCCGACGAAATCTTGAAGGCCGTCCCGGGCAACGTGCTGGAGGTGCTCGTAGACAATCGCCATCTCCATGGCCGCTCGATCCAGGAGATCGCGACGCGTGTCGGCACCGACGCCCGGGGCGTTTTTCTACGCGCGCTCACCCGCATGGGCCGCGAGGTTCCCTTGAGCGCGGACACACGGATCTATGTCGGCGACGTCATGACGCTGGTCGGCAGCACACGCAATATCGAACGTGCAGCAAAGGCCATCGGCCAGATCCTGCGATCGGGTGATCGCGCCGACATTGCCTTTCTTGCCGCCGGCATTGCGGCTGGCCTGCTCGCCGGGCTCGTCAGCTTCAGGATCGGCGGCGTCGCGCTAACGCTCGGCGGTGGCGGCGGCGCGCTGATCGCGGGCCTCGTCTGCGGCTGGCTGCGGTCGCGCAAGCCGACCATGGGCGCATTGCCGCCGGCGGCGCAACAGACCCTGAGCGATCTCGGACTCGGCGGCTTCATCGCGGCGATCGGGCTCGGCAACGGCGCCGCGGCCTGGGCCGCGATCCAGGCCCACGGGCTGCTTCTGGTCGGCATGGGGCTCGTCATCACGCTCGTGCCGCTGATCGTCGCGACGCTGTTTGCCTTCTATGTGCTGCGCATGAACCCGGTCGTGACCTGCGGCGCATTGGCCGGCGCCATGACCGTCGATGCCGCGGTGACCGGCGCGTGCGAGGTGGCCGAGAGCCAGACCCCGGTCCTCGGCGTCGCCGTGCCCTATGCGGTCGGAAACGTGGTGCTCACCGTGCTAGGGCCGATCATCGTAGCGGCAACCTACAGCGGATGACGGAGACCCATGATGCGGCGACCGGCCAGATCGGTGCTCGGATGTTTTGCGGCCATATTGTTCGCGTGGGCCGCTTTCGCCGCGGCCGCGCGCGCGGCGGATGACGTCCGCATCCAGGAAGAGATCTGGGCGCTGCCGCTACCGCTTCCGATGTTCGCCTATCTGGTGCGTCCCGTCGGCGACGGCCCCTTCCCGCTCGTGATCATGAATCACGGCGTCTCGCTCAACCCGACCGACCGCAGCTTCTTTCCACTGGTCGAATTCCGCGACGCCGCCCAATGGTTCGCAAGGCGCGGCTACCTCGTGGTAGCGCCGGTCGGTTCCGGCTATGGCGCAACCGCCATCGACATTCCCCATCGCGCGGTCTACGGACCGTTCTTTTCCAAGATTGGCAAGTGCAGCAATCCCAATTTCCATGACGCCGGGCTCGCGGTCGCCAAGGTCGACCTCGATATCATCGATTATCTGGCCGCCGAGAAGCGCATCATCCCCAAGGACGTGATCGTGATCGGGCAGTCCGCCGGTGGCTGGGCCTCGATCGCCTTGTCGAGCATGAACCCGCCGCAGGTGAAGGCCATCATCACCTTCGCTGCGGGTCGTGGTGGACGCGTCGGCGGCAAGCCAAACAACAACTGCGCCCCCGACAGGCTGGTTGAGGCCACCGCGGATTTCGGCCGCACGTCGCGTGTGCCGATGCTGTGGATCTATATCGAGAACGACACGTTCTTCGGCCCCGACCTGTCGAAGCGCATGCATACGGCTTTCACCGCCGCCGGCGGCCGGGCCGAGTATCACCTGATGCCGCCGTTCGGCAATGAGGGGCATTTCTTCATCGGCTCGAGGGATGCCATCCCGCTCTGGTCGCCATTGGTAACGACGTTCCTCGACGCGCTGAAATAGATGCCAGATCCGTAGGTGAGATCATGCCCCATGCCCGTGACTGCCTTGCGAGTCTCCTGCTTATCGCCATCGCCGGCGCCAACGCGGCGCCCGGCCATGCCGCACCGAAGGGCGCCCAGGCCGAGACGCCGCCCGAAGTTGCCACACGTGGTCAGCGTGAAGCCAAGGACATCAGCTACGGAGGTTGGCAGAAGCTCTGCTTCAAGGCGGGAGGCGCGCCCACACTGTGCCGGACCTCGATCACCGGCCAATTCGCGACCGGACAGACGGCGGTGCGCGTCGATCTGATCGAGCGCGAAGACGCCGCCACGGCCCGGCTGCAACTTTTCGTGCCTGTCGGCATGTACCTGCAACATGCACCCAAGTTGAGCGTCGACCAGGGCGCGCCCTTCCGCCTGCCCTATACTTGGTGTCTCACCAATCTGTGCATCGCTGCCGATGTGGCGGCGCCGAAGATCATCAGGGAGATGGAATCCGGCAAGACCCTGACGCTCGAACTCGTCGATTCGAACCTCCTTGCCATGACGACTTCGATACCGCTGGCGCAATTCGCCTCAGTCCACAAGGGAACGCCAGCCAGGACGCTCGAGCAGCAGATCGACGAATAACGGACCGGAGTCGATCTTACGAGGTGCCGGCGCGTTCGACGGACTCGATCAGTGACTTGCCCGTAAAGGGCTTGATCAGATAGGCGATGCAGCCGGACCCAAGCGCCGCAGCGCGGTTCGCGGGGCTGTCGTTGCCGGTAATGTAGATTACCGGTGCGGTGACGCCCTGCTCAGCCAGTCTTCGCCGGACGTCGATGCCGGATTTTCCACCAAGATCGATGTCGAGGACGATGCAGATCGCGGTGTAGAATCGGCCGTGCTGGAGCAAGGCCCTAGCGGAGTCGAACAGCGTGGCGTCGAAACCGTGCCCACGCAGCAACCTGCTCAGGCTGGTCCGCATGGACTGATCGTCATCGACGACAAAAACGGACGGGCATAGCGGCAAAGCGATCTGCCTTTCGGGAGATGGACGAACTGCGAGCGCTGTGACGGCGGTGGGATATTGCAAACGCTTGCTTTGCGTTGCCGACCCGGCGCCTGTGCATCATTGCGCACGCCTCGCCGTGCACTGTCAACACGCCTCGATATTGTCCTTTGGGGTAACTACACCGTGGGAACCGGGCTTGCGGCGACGAAGCAGCTAATCCTCGTTCGTACCGAGCATTCCGAGCCGTTCCGCGATCGAAACGAGTTCCGCAAGCGAATGCACCTGCATCTTCTCCATTACCTGATGGCGGTGTGCTTTCACGGTGCGTTCGGTCGTCCCGAGTTCATGCGCAATCTGCTTGTTGATCCGGCCGCGCACGATGAGATTGAACACCTGTCGCTCGCGTTGAGTCAGCGTGGCCAGATGAGTCCGAAAACTATCCAGCTTGCTGCGCTGAACGCGCGCCGTCCGCTGACCCGCCAGAGCGCGCTCGATCGCATCGATCAACTGCTCGGAGGATATCGGCTTGGTCAGGAAGTCTTCCGCACCCGCCTTGATCGCCCTCACGGTGGTCGGCGTGTCTGCATACCCCGTCAGGAAGATGATCGGCAGCGTCGAGCCGGACGCGATCAATCGCGCCTGCAAATCGGGGCCGCTCAATCCTGGTATGCGCACGTCGAGCAAAATGCATCCGGCCTGCTCGGGATCCAGCGCGGTCTTCTCCAACTCCAGTGCCGACGCATAGGTCGCGACCTCATAGCCCGCGAGCTTCAGACGCCGTGCGATCGCGGTCCGAAAGGACTCGTCGTCATCAACCACGTGAACGAGACCCGACACCTTCAACCTCTCGCCCAGTTCCAGCGAGGACCATTGACGTCCCCTCGCTCGACAAAGTCAGCTTCAACAGTTTGAGAACCGAAATATCTGCTTGCAATGAGCCAAATCCCCGCAGCGGCAACGCTTTCTCATTCTGCGCACCAAGCGCCCGGAGCTGTCCCTTGGTACAATGAACCTAGGGACAATGGATTGAAATACTGCCTTGGGCGTAAATCAACCCGGCGGGAGCGGAACAGCGCGGCGCATTCCCAGCAGCGGAAATACTTCGTCGGACGGACCAAATTCGGCGATGAGCTGAGGACTTGGCCAATGTTTGTTCGCATCACAACCGATTCCGCACTGCGTCCCAATTCCCTCCGTGACCTCGGCATGACCAGCGATTCAAATGCGCTCGTCAGTTTAAGCGAATTTTCGTACAGAAAAGGCACCGAGATTTACGGCGAGAAAGAGCCCGCCGAATATGTCTATCAGGTCAAGGCGGGCGCGGTGCGAAGCTACAAGCTGTTGTCGGATGGTCGCCGGCAGATCGGCGCATTCCACCTCATTGGCGACATCTTTGGGCTCGAGAACGGCGGGGAGCATCGATTTACGACGGAAGCGGTCGTCGACACCACGGTGCGCCTGATCAAGCGACAAAGTCTTGAAACGGTGGCCGAGAGCGATGCCATGGTAGCCAGAAACCTGCTCAGCATGACCACGAACAACCTCCAGCATGCGGAAGACCACATGCTGTTGCTCGGCCGCAAGACCTCGCTGGAGCGGGTCGCGGCGTTCCTGCTCGAAATGGACAAGCGGCTGACGGCGGCGGGCGTCATCGCGCTCCCGATGTCGCGACGCGATATTGCCGACTATCTCGGCCTGACGCTGGAGACCGTCTCGCGCGCTCTGTCGCGCCTGCACGAACTCGGCATCCTCGGCTTTATCGGCAACACCCAACGACAGATCGTCTTGCTCGACCGGAACCAGCTCGCCAGCCTCGATCTGCATCCTTGAACTGGCGAAACGTCGATCGCGGTTGACCAATGATCCGGGGCGCCGTTCGCCGCAGCCGCATTCATGGCGGGCGTGAAACTGGGCCAGGCGCTTCAGTCAGCCCAAGATGCTCGAGCGTCTTGCGCAACACCTCGAAAAGAATGGCGGCGGACCAGCCGAACAGCAGCACGCCATTCATGGCGGTGAACGGGCCGATCAGCCGCCATTCGCGTACCGGCGTGATGTCGCCATAACCGAGCGTGGTATAGTTGACGAAAGCAAAGTAGAGCAGGTCGGTGTCGGCGGCGGCAGCCTGGACGATGCCGTAGGCCGCGGCCCACACCAGGACTTCCAGCATGTGCGCGACCTTCAACACCACGGCGGTTGCGATCATGACGCCCATCAGGTGCAATTTCGGCCGCTTGAAGTGACGCAGACCTGCGTTGCGCGCGATCCCGACGGCGACGACCGTCACGAGCGCATGAAGCCCGATATTGATCACGCTGACCAGCGTGCCGGCGAGAAACTGTAGCATCATGGCGACCCACCGCCCTCAATTCACCCCAGGACGTCCTACGCCCCCGCCAAACGATGCCAAAGGTCAGCTTGTCGACGTGCCGCCGCCGCGGTTTCCCCTCGCCACGGCGAAGGCCTGGAACTTCACGTGGCGAGCACACGACACTCGCGCCGATCGGCCATGGCGGCGGTTGATCTAGGTCAATGCTGCTTCAACGCCGCCCGCGAGATCGCCAAGGCGCGCCAGCATGGCTGGATCGATGCAGAGCGACAGGCGATCCGGGCTCATATCGAACACGTGCGTTGACTGCCGTCTTGAAGCAGACCCGATGTCGGGTCTGCGCACTCGTTCAGGTTCTTATCGCCGATTGTTCGATCGGCCGGCTGAACCCTGCTCCGCCTATCGCGTGACGCAAGCCGCGACGATCCTGCAGAAGTCGAAGGCGAAGCGGCTATAGAAGAGACTCGCCCCCGGTTCTGACGCTGCCAGGCGATACGAGCTGCCGAGAGCGCGGACGAACTCGACCGTCCCCATCAGCTCCTGGTGCGTCAGCACCGAATGGATGCCCGCCAGCGGTAGCACCAGAGCCTCAATTCCGATGATGGTCATGACCTGTTGGCTCCCGCGCGCGGTAGCGGCGCAAGCTGCGCAAGATGGGCGCTCCTCCATTGATGAGGCGTATCGCCGGTGAAGCGCTTGAACACCGTGGTGAAGTGCGCCTGCGTCTGGAAGCCGACCGTCAGGGCGACGTCGACGAGAGATGCGTCGGCCTGCGCGAGCAGTTCCTGAGCGCGCGCAATGCGGCGCTTCAGAAGATATTCGTGAGGCCGAACGCCGACAGCTGCGCGGAACTGCGCGGCGAAATGCATCCTGCTGAGGCCGGCGACCGTCGCCAGCTCCTGCAGCGTGATCCTCACATTCAAATTCTCCTCGACATATTGCATGACACGCCTGAGACGCCATTTTTGCAGCGACCGTACGGTCCGGCTGGCATGATCCCCGCACTCACCGGCGACGGGATCGAGCGCGGCCCGCTCGTCACGCGCCTGGCGGCTGAACTTGCGGGTGAGGATCGCCAGCCGCAACGCATCCGCCAGGATGGCGGAATGAGCGTCATGCGTGGCTTCGGTCGCCGCGAGCGCGTCAGAGAGACGCCGCATGACGGGGTCCGTAAAATCCGCTGAGGTCTCTTCGCTCCCGTCCGATACACTCGCAAGACGCTTGGCGGAGACCCTGAAGCTGGGCACGCGATCGGCGGATCGCTCGATATCGCCCGCAGATGCCTCAACCGCCAGGGCCACGTCCAGATGAACGAGAGACAGCGTCGTTCCGTCGTCGTCGAACCACTCGACATGCCCCGACGGGGCGAGCCGACGACGATCGATTGCCGAGACGTCGATCGCGCGAACGATATGATCCTTGGCGGCTTGCTGGTGTGACATCTGCAGCGACATCGTCGAATCTCCTTGTCCCATTTCGATCCGGCAGGGCCGCACCGGCCTGTCCGAATGTCATGAGCGAAGAATAATTCGCCGGTCCACGCGCTCCATTCTACGCGGGGGTGCATCGATAGATTCTCGGGTTGATCGAGTCATACCTAGGTATGATCGCAACACAGCCGTCCCGCGCGGCCTCGCCGCGACGCCGAATCGCCGCTGATGGGCGATCGGGTCCACCTGCGGTAAGTTGACGCGCTCGCCGAGCGCCACAGACCAGCAGGATCGCGAAGTGCCCTTGTTTTGCTTCAGTAACGGCCCCTGCCGGCATTCGCACCGGATTCGACGCACTGAGCGTCTTCCAAGAGAGCACGAAAATCACGCGGCAGGATGTTGTCGGCGCGATCAAATCGCGGCATCAACGCCGCTGGAATGAAGCGAACGACGACCAGCGACGATGACGATTGTTGACCAAGCCACGGGGCCATCCGTGAGCCGCATTGGCTTGCGGTTCTGGTCTGCTGCGCTCGCCGTCGCGGTTTTCCTGGTCGACGTCCTGACGCCGCTCGAGGGCGCCGTCGCAGTGCTCTACGTCGTCGCCATCTTGCTCGCAGCGAGAACGAACCGGCGCCACGACATCATGGTCGCTGCCGCCGGCTGTGCCGCCCTGACGATAGTGGCCTATCTGCTCTCGCACGGCCTGCAATCTATCGCCTCGCCCGCCCTCCGTGCGCTGGTGAGCCTCGCGGCGATCGCCATCACCACCGTGCTTGCGCTCCAGAATCACACCGCAACCAACCGCCTGGCGGCGCAGGCACGCCTGCTCAACCTGTCGCATGATATGATCTTCGTCAGGAATCGCGCAAACGTGATCACCTTCTGGAACAAGGCCGCGGAGCAGACCTACGGCTGGTCAGCCGACGAGGCCCTTGGAAAGATCGCCGACGAGCTTCTGCAAACCACATATCCCGACCGGCGAGACGTCATCGAGGCCGGCTTGCTCGACACCGGCCGATGGGAAGGCCGGGTGCAGCAGCGGACCAAAGGTGGCGCCGCAATCACCGTCGATACCCGATGGGCCTTGCAGCACAACCATCTTCGCAAGCCGGTCGCGGTGCTTGAAACGCATACCGACGTGACCGAACGCGTGATGGCGCACGGCGCGCTGGTCGAAAGCGAGCGACGTTACCGCCGGATGTTCGACGCCAGCCGGATCGGCGTCGCCGAAGAGGACTGGAGCGACCTCCGAAAAGCGCTGACGGCGCTGAACCTCGACGGGGCCGGCCTGCGCGACCATCTTTCGCGACATCCCGATTTCTTCTGGCAGGTCAGGCCGCTCGCCAAGATCACGAACGTCAACCCCGCCCTGCAGAAGATGGTCGGAGCCAGCAGTTCTTCCGTCTTCATCGCGAATATCGACAAGCTCCTGGACCGGAGCGACCGGAAGTTCGTCGGCGCATTGGTGGCGTTCGCGGAAGGCGAGCCATTCTACGAAGGAGAGACCGAACTCATCAGGCTGGATGGACGCAAGATTCCGGTACTGTTCACAATTTCCTTCCCGGCGGGGCCCGACGGAGATCGCAACGTACTCGCCTTCGTCGTCGACATCACCGAGCGCAGGCAGGCTCAGGATGCACTGCTCGCGGCACAGGCGGACCTCGCCCACGCGGCGCGCGTCGCCACCCTCGGCGAGATCAGCGCCTCCATTGCCCACGAGGTGAATCAGCCGTTGGCAGCGATCGTCACCAGTGGCGAGGCTGGCTTGCGATGGCTGCGGCGCGACGTGCCCGATCTGAGGGAGGTTGCAACGACCATCAATCACGTCGTCGCCCAGGGCCGCCGAGCCGGCGAGGTCGTTGCCCGGATTCGAACCTTCCTGAAGAAGGCACCGCCCCAGCAGGACATGCTGCAGATCGGCGACATCATCGAGGAGGCAACCTCACTTGTCGCGCGCGAGCTCGCCAAGGACGACGTTGTCCTCACCGTCGAGATCGAGGCCGGCTTACCGCCGATTCGCGGAGACCGGATTCAGCTTCAGCAGGTTCTCGTCAATCTGCTGATCAACGCCGGCCAGGCCATGTCGGGCCAAAGCGGTTCCCGCGTCGTCACGTTGCGCGCCGGCATTGCCCAGGCCGAAAACCTCGCCATTACGGTGCAGGACAGTGGTCCCGGTATCCGCCCTGACGACCTGCCGCGCCTGTTCGACCCGTTCTTCACGACGAAAAACGGAGGAATGGGCATGGGACTTGCGATCTCCCGAACGACGGTGGAAGCTCACGGCGGCCAATTGTCGGCAGAGAGCATCCCCGGCTCGGGGGCGACATTCCGCCTGACACTGCCATTCAGCCAACAACACGCCCTGCCATGACACGACCAAACCAAGCGTCTCCACCGGCCCAACCCTCCAGCTCGGTCGTCATGATCGTCGATGACGACGCAGGCATTCGGGCCTCGCTCGACAGCCTGTTCCGATCTGTTGGTCTGGAGACGCGCCTGTTCGGCTCGCCGGCCGAGTTGCTCGGCGGCACGCTGCCCGAGGGCCCGGGCTGCATCGTGCTGGACGTGAGGCTTCCGGGCGTTAGCGGGCTCGATCTCCAGGGCCAACTGACCCGGCAGGGCATCAGATATCCCATCATCTTCATGACCGGCCACGGCGACATTCCGATGTCGGTGCGCGCTATGAAGGCGGGCGCGGTCGATTTCCTCGCCAAGCCATTTCGCGATCAGGACATGCTCGACGCCGTGACGGCGGCGCTCGAGCGCGATGCGCTGCGCCGAGCCGAGGCCGCGACAAAGGAGGATATCCGCGCCCTTTACGAGACCCTGACGGCGCGCGAGCGCGAGGTGATGGGCCATGTCACGGCCGGGCTGATGAACAAGCAGGTCGCCGGCCTGATCGGCCTCAGCGAGATCACGGTCAAGATCCATCGCGGGAACGTCATGCGGAAGATGGGGGCCCGATCGCTGGCCGAGCTGGTTCGCCAGGCCGAGGCACTCGGGGTTTCCCAGACCCGCAGGACCACGGACCAAACCTGAGTATAATTTCGGTGGGACCGCCCAGCGGGGCATAAGGTGCCATCGGCCGCGCAATGGGAGATATCCTCCCTGCGGAACATTGCGGCCAGGATGTGTGCCAATGGCCAAGACCCCGGTGATTGCAATCGTGGACGACGACGAAGGCGTTCGCACGTCGCTCGCAAGCCTGGTGCGCTCGCTCGGCTACGAGGCTCACGCCTATGCGTCCGGCGCCGAATTCCTGCGCCAATCGCCGGGAAACGATCCGACATGCATGATCGCGGACATTCAGATGCCTGTTATCACAGGCGATGAGTTGCAAGCGCAGCTGGTTGCCTCAGGTCGTCGTTTTCCCATCATCTTCATGACCGCATTTCCGAGCGAGTTGGTGCGCCAGCGCGTGATGGCGGCAGGCGCACATTGCTTTCTTGGAAAACCCTCGAGCGGCGACGAGATCATCCGCTGCCTCGAAGAGGCGCTGGCAGGCCAAGCGCAGCAATAGTCCATTTTCCGCGCGAACGAGTAACGGCCATCTTCGAATGGCCGGCGTGCATTCCGGCAACCATGTTGGTGGACCGGAAATACCGGTAACCGGCGCAAATCCCATACTTGCGGACAAATCACGACATTGGCAGCGGCGCCCGCCCTGCCGAGGGATGTTGCGCGATGCAAGTGAACTCCATTGGCGCCGCCGTCGGGGCGAGTCCGTTGGCATTCGCCGGATTCCCGGTGAGCTCCTGGGCGTTCGCGCTGCGCGTATGGCTGGCAATGCTCCTTGCGCTTTATGCCGGCTTCTGGCTCGAACTCGAGTCCCCCTCGTCGGCGGCCCTCACCGTCGCGGTCCTGACGCTGCCCACGCGCGGTCAAGGCCTGGAAAAGGCCGGATACCGGCTGCTCGCAACCGCCATCGGAGTGGCGGCGTCGATCGCGATCACCGGCCTGTTCTCGCAGACCGGCGCTCTCCTGCTCGCGGTGCTAGGCATCTGGGTCGGGCTCTGTGTCTATGTGGCGGGCATGCTGGACGGCAATCGCGCCTATGCAGCGGCGCTCGGCTGCATCACCGTCGCGTTGATTGCCATCGAGCAGATCGATAGCCCGCTCCAGGTATTCCCGACCGGCATCGCACGTGGCGCCGCCATCGGCATCGGCGTCCTTGCGGTGGCACTGGTCAACGAGCTGCTGGCCGCACCGGACTATCATCCGGTTCTGGCAAGCCGGCTCGAGGCGCTGCATCGCCGCGTCACGGAATTCGCTCGGGGCGCCATCCGCGGCGATGTTTCGTCCACGCCGGCGGCGGCGGACCTCTTGCATGATATCGCGGCCCTGCGTCCGGAGATCGCGAGCCTCAGCACGGAATCAAGCATCGGCACGGCAAGAACCGCGGCCGCGCGTTCGGCGATGGTGGACCTCGTGGACGAGCTGGCTCTTGCCCGCGCCTTCGCGGCGTTGCCTGCCGCAGTCGCGACGGCACAGGATGATCCAGGCTGCGGCCAATCCAGCTTGATCGCAATTTGCCGGGCCCAGCTGCGGAGCGAGATCATCCGCAGGAATAGCGACGTGCGCGGCAATCTCGGGGCGCTGCGGGCCGGGACGCAGCCTCTCCGGCAATGGCGAGCACCCCTGTACCGATCGCGTCGCATCGCGGCCGAAGGCGCCTTCAGGGCCGCAATCCACTTCGTGCTCATTGCGATCGTTTTCGACTTGGCGGGTTGGCCGAGCACGGAGCTCTGCCTTACGCTGGCCGCAGCCATCATCGCATTGAGCTCGACGACTCCGGATCCACGGGGCTTCACGAGGCTTGCGGCCTTTGCCATGCCCGTCGCGTGTCTGCTGGGCGGCATCCTGAAATACCTCGTCTTCAACGGCGTATCCGAATTTCAACTGCTGGCAATCGGCCTCGCACCCGTCGTGATCGGCATGGCGCTCCTGATCACGCTGCCAAGCCGCACGCTGTCCTCGCTCGGCCGGCTCATCCTGGTCTTCATGCTGGCCGTTCTCGCGCCGAGCAATCCTCAGAGCTACGATCCAGAGGTGTTTCTGGTGACGTGCCTGTTTTGCCAGCTGGCCGCGCTGCTGGCCTTTGCGGCACAGCTTCTGTTGCCTTCCTTGTCGAGCGAGCGACGGATTCAGCTGCTGCTGGCCGCGGCGCGCCGCGAGCTGAGGCGGCTGGACTTTGGGCATGCCCGGCATCCGGCACCCGAGGAAGCTGCATTTCGCGATGCCACGCAGATCGAGCAGATCATGTCGGCCGGCGGCAGTTCCGTCGCCGGTCAGCAGGTGGTCGCGGAGGCCATGCACTGCTTCGACCAGGCAGCGGCGCTGCGACGGTGTCATACCGAATTGGAGCGGCTGGCGGCGGGGGCACTTTCCGAGGCGGCGGGCGCCGCTCGAGCTGCCCTCACCTCGCGAAACGGACATACAATCCTCGCCGCCGCTGAGGCGCTGCAACGGGCCGCACCGCAAGCTCATGTGTCGTGCGATCCGATCCTGGCCGCGCTCGTCCGGGCAAGCACCGCATTCGGGTGCCAGCAGCCTCTCACCGGCTCCAGCCAGGAGAGGCGGCCATGACGAACACCTATCGGGAGCTCGTCATCGGCGGCGTGCTCATCGCCCCCATCGTCTCCTATGCGGCAACGGCGCTGGTCGCGTTCCTGTTGCTTCGCCCGGTGTTGCGGTTGGTTGGGTTTACCAGATTTTTCAGCAACCCGTCGCTGGCCGAGCTCTGTCTCTACGTGACGATGTTCGGCCTGTTTGCGCTATTCTTCTAGGGAGAAACGTCATGGGTGTTGCCCAGGCCCGAGATGCCGCCCCGCGGCGCCACGATGACGCGACGGTTGAAACACCTTCGGGTGCCGACACGATCGATCGTTCCGATCTCGACGAGCTCGTGGCACGCGACACCAGCGATCGCGGCACGGAAGGCGACTGGCAGCCCGTGCCATCGACGAGGTCGCGGCGGCGGGCCATCGGGCATTTCTTGGCCAGTGCCGGCAGGCATCTTGCGACTGTCGCCATTGCGCTGATCGCCATCCTGATTTCGGCAGCGACCTGGCAGCATTACGTGACCGCGCCCTGGACGCGGAATGGCAGCGTCCGCGTCCTGGTCGCCAACGTCGCGCCGCAGGTCGCGGGCAAGATCGTCGAGCTGCGGGTGGCCGACAATCAATTCGTCCATAAGGGCGACGTTCTCTACGTCATCGACCCCTTCGATTTCGAGGTCGCTGTCCACGTCGGGAAGGCGCTAGTCGACCAGCGTGCGGCGGATCTGGAGGTGAAGCGGGCCGAGTTCGACCGGCGCCAGCATCTCACCGACCTCGCCACCACGCCCGAGGAGCAGCAGATTTTTGCGGGCAATGCGATGCAGGCGAAGGCCGCCTATGAGGCGGCGGCGCACCAGCTTGCGCAGGCGGAGCTGAATCTGAAGCGGACCAATGTGGTCAGTCCCGTCGATGGCTACGTCACTAACCTCCTGCTGCGCGTCGGCGACTATGCCGTCACCGGCGTCAGCAACGTCTCCGTCATCGACTCCAGCAGTTTCTGGATCGACGGCTATTTCGAAGAGACCAAGATGGCGCGCATCTGTGTCGGTGACCGCGCGGAGGCGCAACTGATCGGCTACGCCAAGCCGATATTGGGACACGTAAAGACCGTGACGCGCGGCATCAGCGTGTCCAACGCCACAGCGGGGACGCAAGGCCTGCCCAACGTCGATCCCATCTACACCTGGGTGCGGCTTGCGCAGCGCGTACCGGTTCGCGTCGCCATCGACACGGTGCCGCCGGACGTGCCGCTCGTCTCCGGCATGACGGCGACCGTGACGATCCGCCAGCCCGACGCGGAGCGCCGAAGCTGGTTTGATCAGGCCCGCGCGAGCCTCGTGGATCCCCTCGCCGACTGGTTCGGTGGAGGCCGCCCTCCCCGTCAGAACTGCCTCCAGGCAGCTTCCGAACAACGTCCCGAAATAGAAGCGCTTCCTATCGCGCGGGAGCCCGCAATTCCTCCCGCGGAGACGATCGCGCCGGGCCTCACCCCGGGCATCGACGCCTCGCCGCGTCCTCGCTGAGCCTGGCAAGGCGCCGAGGCGTATCCCAGAGCGTAACATCGGGGCTCACAGACAAGTCCTTGATGCCCTTGGTCCAATTGGAGTTTTTGCGACATCCGGTCGCACACTGTGCATTTGCAAAATCTAACACCGCTTAAGCATCCCTAACGAGCTTTGCGGCGAGTTCAGACTTATCGTTTGAGCATCGACTTGTTGCATTCGGCAGTTCAGCGGCCGTCACGACGGCAGTGGAACCCAAGAGACGGGACGAACGATGCTCACCGATATGCCCGCGGCCGGCACCCGGTCGACGTATCAACCCAGCCCCCGCGAATCCGACTCTCCGCGAGGGGCGCGCGTATTTCTCCAGGAACGGAAGTGGCGCAGGCCTGAACAACGCCTCGCCACCGAGGACATCACGATCTCGCGCTGGACCTGTGCTCCGACCGCGGTGAAACACGAAGACGCGACAACGCCTCCGGACCGCTATTTCTTCTCCATCGCCTTGAAGACAACCCGTCTCAAGCTGAGCAGAGGCAATCAGATTGTCTTCGACGGCATCATGCCGGCGGGCACCCTCTATGTCGGTGCGCCGGCGAAGCAGATCAGCGCGCAATTCTATGCACCGTGCGATTTTCTGCACTTCCACGTGTCCGCCAGCTACTTTCTGTCGCCGCTGCCCGGAACGGATCCCGTCGCGCATGAAAGCCTGAACGATCTGGTTCTGCTGCGCGACCCGTTCGCCGAGCAGCTCGCAAAGGCGCTGACCGAACAGGGCCATTTGGCCGACCAGGAATTCGCGCACTGCATCGGCCAAACGCTGGCGATGCATGTTGCCCGGCGCGAACTGCCGCGCACCAAGGTCAACGCCTTGCCGAAATGGCGGCTCCGTCGGGTCGAAGAGTATGTCAGAACGCGCTTCGACCGCAGCATCAGCCTGTCCGACCTCGCCAAGGTCGCGGGACTATCTCGCATGCATTTTGCGGCGCAGTTTCGCGCTGCGACCGGGTACCGGCCACGCGAGTATTTGCTGCATCAGCGCATCGAGCATGCGAAATCGCTGTTGTCGAATTCGGAGACGTCTTTGGCCGAGGTGGCACTGGCCGTCGGTTTCTGCACGCAAGCGCACTTCTCGACCGTCTTCAAGCGCATCACGGGCGACACCCCGGCACGCTGGCGATGCGTTAGCCGGAATACGCTGGCCTCGTCCAGGCCTGCCGACAGCGATCCGGCCTCGCCCCGCAAGTCCGTGTCTCCCGCCCTGCCGGCCGCCCCTTCGTGAATCATGCGAAATGAGAAACAGGCTGGGTTCAGGAAATACTTTGCCCGCGCGATCGGTGATGCTGCGGATGTTGCGTGACTTAAGACCCCAAGTCACGGCTCGAGCCTCTCCTCCCAGGCATACGAGCATTAGGGCCGTCCTTCCCCCAAAAGGACGGCCCCTTTTTTTGAAGCATCACGCGCGATCGAAACGCCATCCATGCGAGACCGGACGCGATCCTTAGGCGGCCAGTTGCCGCGCTAGCCAGGCGCGCACGCCCTGAAGGCTCCTGAAATCATCCAGCGAACGTGCCGGAAGATCGGGCCGAACGTCCGCAATCATCCTGCTCAGCGCAGATCCGGGCCCGAGTTCGAGAAACACTGTAGCACCCGCCTCGACACAGGCTTGCAGGCAACTTGCCCACTGCACGGTTTGCGATATCTGCGCAGCGAGCTTGTCGAGACCTGTCCCGGCGGACATCACCGAAGCTCCATCGATGCCGCTCAGCACACGCGCACCGGCAGCCGGCGGGAACGCAACCGACGCCGCCCGCAGGACTTGGCGAAAGGCAACCGACGCTTTTGCGAGCCTTTCAGTGTGTGAAGCAACCTGAACCGGCAAACCGACGATTCTGCTGGCGTTCATCGCCTCCGCGTCTGCGGCAACCTTGTTCAGCGCCTCCCGGTTGCCGCCGATCACAAAGGCATCGCCCGGATTGACGATGGCGACCGCCGCCCCGTGGTGCGCGCAAATCCGGTCGACGTCCTCGCGTGAAAGTCCGCGAACGAATATCAACCCGTCACCGGCCCGCGTTGCAGCATCCATGGCTTCCGCCCGGCGTACCACGAGGTCGAGCGTGGCCGCCGGTTCGAACAGGCCGCCCACGCCCCAGGCCGCGACTTCACCGACGCTATAGCCGGCGACGATGGCACCATGCGGAATGGCGTCTGCGAGCGCGGCTGCCGCAGCCAGCGCCTGGACGGTGCATAGAACCTGGCCGGCGCGGTTGCTATGCAGGGTCTCGTCGGGTTCTCGCCGAACGAAATCACGCGGATCCCTGCCGCCCAGCAATGTCGCAGCATGCTTAAACAGTTGCTCGGCTTCCGGCGCATCGCCCGTAAGGGCGAACATCTTCCGATGTTGCCTGCCTTGCCCCGAGCACAGGATCGCAAGCGTCATTGTCACCGCCTAGTTCGGAAACAGCATTGCGATCGCAATCGCCAGGGTCACGACGCTGAATCCGGTGCTCGCGATGACCATGGAGCCCACCGTTGCCGAATCCAGCCGGTAGTTCACGGCGAACAGGATGCCGAAGAAGCCCGAGGGTACCGCGGCAAGCAGAACCGCCGTCTTCGCGGTATCGGGAGCGATCGGAACCACGTGAATGACTGTCACGGCGAGCAGCGGCCGGACGATGTTCGAGGCAATCGTTGCGACGACGATCCTCCAATCCAGCCGGAAGGACTGCGCCGACAGGATGGCTCCAGTGAGAAAGAGGGCTACACCAGCGGCCGCATTCCCGATCAGCGCGAGGCACGCATGGGCAAGCGCATCCAGATTCAAATCCGACAACGACAGCAGGATACCGAGCGCGGGCGCCAGCACGACCGGCTTTGTCACCGCGCGCCAAACCGCCATGACGACTTGTCGTCCGGACATTTCGGCACCGCGTGCCTTGACCGCCTCCATTTCAGCCACGATCAGGGTCAGCGGACTGATCAGGATCGAACCGGTCGCCAATGCGACGGCAACCGGGACGGTGCCAGCAGGCCCCACGACCGATGCCACGATTGGAAGGCCGACTCCGGCCAGATTCGGAAAGCCGATCGTCAGCGCCTGGAGCGACGCGTCGGACCGCGAGACCGAGGAGAATCTGCGCGCGGCAAAGTACCAGGCGACATAGAGCAGCAGCATCGTCACGCCGAGCGCCACGCAGAGCGGAACCTGGTCGATCATCTCGTGGCGCGACGCCGAAGCTGTCGCCGCGAACAGCGAGGCCGGCAGCGCGAAATCCATCACCAGCGCATTGAGAGCGTCGACGTGAAGATTGTCGACGATATGAAACCTGCCGGCAGCGTATCCCAACAACAGGACGAAGAAGACGGGCACCAGGGCCATCAGGATTGCGTTGGACATCATCGGCCCGTTCGCTCATGGGCGTCGACGAAAAGCGTCATGGCAAGAAGGTCGGCTGATCCGCCCGGGCTGAGACGACGGGCGACGAAGTCTTCATGGATCGATCGCGCCCGCGCACGCCAGCCGTCCGCGCGCACGCCGCCGACATCGATGAATCGACGCGCGGCGCGATGCGCGAAACGAAGGCCCTCAAGTCCGCCCCGATGCAGCAGATTGGTGTCCTCGACGGATGCGATCAACGCGAAGCACGCTTCGACCCGAGCGGATTCCACATCGTCTGGCGCAGCGCGCCTCCGCAAGGCTGGCAGGCCGATACGGTAGACGCTGGGGAAGCCCTGCGCAGCCTCGATACGGGCGCCGCCAGCGTGAAAGCGGCGGCGGACGGCACTGCCATGGCTGTGCAGCAGCACCGGACCGTCGAGGATGCTGCTGCCCCAGAGGCGCGCCACGACATGGCCGAGCCGCAATGCCGGATCGACCACCCCGCCGGCCTTCGCGCCGGCCGCCGCGCACAACAGGCCGAGACCGAAGATCGCGCCGCGATGCGTGTTGACGCCGGAGGTCGCCGCGAGCATCGCCCGCTCGGCTTCAAGGCCGATGATCCGCAGCTGTCCCATGCCGCAACCAAGCGCGCCCGCATCGGCGAGGCGTTGAAAATGAGGCCTGATGGCCGCAGCGCTGCGGCGAAACGTGTCCACATCCATGTCGTCGTGGCTGCCGTTGTCGACATGGCTCACGAGACCCGGCTTGGGCCAGGTTTCCAGCTCCAGGACAAGGCAGTCGGCGGCGACGTCGCCGATTGCGGAGGCATCGGACGCAATTCCCGTCCGGCGTGGAGCGAGCGGTTCAGCGCTCCGCAAGGCCGCGGTGATCATGATCGCGTCACTCCCGAAATGAAGTCGTCCCTGTCGCGCAAAGTGACGCCCTCGATGCTCTTGACCAGAATCTCGCTCGCGCCTGCCTGGAACTCGCGCCAGTTCACCGCGGCACCCTCGGCGTGCATCAGCTCGCCATCGAGCCGCATTGGCGCTTGGCTCTCGATCGCAGCCAGATCGGCGACGAGACGATCCAGATCCGTTTCGGGGCTGGTCTCGAGCAGGAGGTCGAGATCCGAGCCCGCGGTGACGTAGTCGAGCCCGGTCAGCGTCTCCCATGCCAGGCTACCGAATACGCGCGCGTGCGCCGCATGGCGAAGCGCGAGCTCGTCGAGCTGGTCGAGGGTCATCCGCCAGTGCGGTGGTGCGGACGCACGCGCTTTCTTCAGTGACGGGGGTCGCGCAACCGCGACGATGTCGTCGAGGCCGGCGAGAAAAGAGAGCCGTTTCTTGCCGGCAGAGGGCGGCAACGGGAGCCCCAGCGCGAGGCCGGCTGTCTCGCACGGCAGGGCACGCCGCCTGATCGTCGGCCATCCCAGCTCCGCCCAGTGCGCAACAAGAGGATCGCACCCAAGATCGCCATGCAGATCGAGCATCGCGCGCCAGCCATCCGGGCTGACGAAGACGAGATCGTGACGGCCGGCCGGCCGTTCACCGGGTTTGCAGGGCGAGGTCACGAACGCGCTCCGCGATATCGACGGCCTTCACCCGGCCACCACGCTCCTTGCCGAGCGCATCCCGCTTATCCTGGACGGCCGGCATGTCGGCCAGCAGTGCCTCCATCTGGCCAGCAAGCGAGACCGCACTGCTCCATGTCATGTGAACCGCGCCCATTCGGGCGAGATTGGACAGACCCGGGGCAAACACCGGCGTCGATTTCGCCTTCTCCTCCAGCGCCTCCATCGACAGCTTGGTGACCTTCGCCATCGACGGCAGGTCCATCACGGCGGGGTCGGCGCCGGGCAATCCGACCAGCACACGGGTTGCAAGGCCCGTGGCAAGCAGAGCGCCCGCAGCCGAGTGACCATAGAGCAGGCCAATGGTCGCGCGGCCGTTCATGTCCGCATGGATCAGCACCTTGGCGAGATGCGCCAGGAATTCGTTCAGCCCGAGCAGCTCGTCACGCTTGCTCATGCGCTGACTGTCACTGTCGACGAGAACCAGGATGGGCCCGGTGTCCCGGCCGACGGACTCCAGCACATATCCGGAGAGTCGGATGGCCTCGTCGATACCGAGCGCCGTTCGATCCGCGATGCCAACGACGAGCATCCCGGTGCCGGAGCGCAGCACGGCCGAGCCGAGAACGACGCCTTCGTCGTTTCTGACGTCATGGCCGTCCGGGAAAAGCGATGCGAGAACATCATCGAGCGTCACGGCTGGTCCTCCCGATCCTGTTGGCGAGTGCGATGAACAGGTCAGCCGACAGCTCAGGGACCCTCTCCGCGTGTGCGATGCCTTCCGCCGTCCAGATGTCGACGGCGTCCTCGCAGCCGCCGAAACTGCGCAACCTGTCGGCAAGCCGCGCCTGCTCCGCTCTCAGCCCGTCGAGGCCGAAAGGCCCGACGAGGCTGAGCAGCTCGAGCGCAGCCTCGCGGAAGTCCTGGACGGTGTCGTCGGCAAAGACGTCGGCGGCGCCGAGCAGCCGGCGATGCTTGCCTCCCATTGTCCGCCACACCAAAGCGCGATCGCGGGAGTCGAACTCCTCGACGCCGCGATTGGTCTCGATGACCTCCGGGCCCGAGACCGCGATACGCCCGGGCTCCGAGACGGCGAGCGCGGAACAGCAGCCCGCGATCAGGCCGCCCCCGCCATAGCATCCTGAGCGCCCTCCGATCAGACCGATGACCTTCGCACCCGCGATGCGCGCCTCCATCACCGCCCGCATGATCTCGGCGATCGCGAGCTCGCCGGCATTGGCCTCCTGCAACCGGACACCGCCGGTGTCGAACAGGATCAGCACCGGGATCGATCCGATCTCGCGCGCGGCGCGGAGCAGCCCCGTCAGCTTGGCGCCGTGCACCTCGCCGAAGGCGCCACCCATGAAGCGTCCTTCCTGCGCGGCAACGAACACGGGCGAGCCGTCGAGGCGGCCGTGACCAACGACGATGCCGTCGTCGAACTGCTCGGGAAGGTCGAATATCCTCAAATGCGGACTGACCTCACGCTGCTCCGGTCCGATGAATTCGACGAAGCTGCCGGCATCGAGCAGCAACTCCAGCCGCGTGCGGGCCGATGCCTCGTTGAAGCTGGTGCTACGGGCCCGTTCGGCCGGGATGATGTCCTTCAGCGGCGCAATCATTGGCCATTCCCCTCGATCAACCGGACCGCCTGCGCCAGGCGAAGCGAAACCGTGTCAGGACGCGCGCCACCATCATTGATGGAGAACTTCAATCCACCGGGCGAATAGCGCTCGACGAAATCGTCGATCACAGCGCTCCAGACCTCGCCGAAGCCGACCGCCGCGGTTTTGATCTCCAGGGCGCAATCCGCGTCCGGCAGGCTGCGCTCCACCAGCACTTCTAGATTGCCCGAAGCGACCACGCCGACGATCGCGCTCTGCCTGGTGCCGCCGGCACGCGCGCGTGCCCGGTGTTGAAAATTGAGATCTTCCATGACCGTCCTCACCAGTTCCTGAATTTCGACGGCGGCGAATAGAGCCCGCCCGACCAACGCACGAGATCCTTGATCGAGCGCGCCGCCAGCAGACTGCGATCGGCATCCAGCGGATTGATGCCGAGATCCTCGGGACGGCGGATCACGCCACGTTCGCGCAGGCACGCGACCATGTTGCGATCGCGCCGGCGACCGACATCGGTGTAGCCCGCGACGCCGCGAATGGCCTGCTCCCGCTCCTGCGCGGTGCGGCACAACAACAGGTTCGCCAGGCCTTCCTCGGTCACAATGTGGGTGACGTCGTCGCCATAGATCATGACCGGCGCGAGCTCGAGCTTCAGCTTTTCCGCAAGCTCGATCGCCTCGAGCTTCTCGACGAACAACGGCACGTTCTTGTCACCGAATGTCTCGCCGATCTGCACCACCAGCTTGCGGCCGCGGCGCAGCGGGGCCGGACTGTCGGGATCGGCCTCCGCTCCAGCCTTCAGCCAGGGCTCGCTCGGGTGACGCCGCCCGCGCGCGTCCGCTCCCATGTTCGGAGCCCCGCCGAAGCCGGCGATACGCGAAGTGGTGACGGTCGACGAATTTCCTTGCAGATCGATCTGCAGCGTCGAGCCGATGAACATGTCGCAGGCATAGAGTCCTGCCGTCTGGCAAAAGGCCCGGTTCGAGCGCAGCGAGCCGTCGGGACCGGTGAAGTAGACGTCAGATCTGGCACGGATGTATTCATCCATGCCGACCTCCGAGCCGAAGGAATGGATCTGCCGGACCCAACCGGACTCGATCGCCGGAATGAGCGCGGGATGTGGGTTCAGGGCGAAATGGGTTGCGATCAAGCCCTTCAGCCCAAGCCGCTCGCCGAAGGTCGGCAGCAGGAGTTCGATTGCAGCCGTACTGAAGCCGATACCGTGATTGAGCCGCTGCACGCCATAGGGCGCATAGATGCCCTTGATTGCCAGCATCGCGGTCAGGATCTGTCCCTCGGTGATCGCAGCCGGATCGCGCGTGAACAAGGGCTCGACAAAGAACGGCTTATCGGACTCGACGATAAATTGGACGCGGTCGGCCGGGATATCGACACGCGGAACTTTCTCGACGATCTCGTTGACCTGGGCGATCACGACACCGTCCTTGAATGCCGTCGCCTCCACCACGGTCGGCGTGTCCTCGGTATTCGGACCGGTGTACAGATTTCCCTCGCGGTCGGCACTGACGGCGGCGATCAGCGCGACGTGCGGCGTTAAATCGATGAAGTAGCGGGCGAACAGTTCGAGATAGGTATGGACCGCTCCCAGCTCGATCTTGCCACCGAACAGCATCCGCGCGATACGCGCCGACTGCGGCCCGGAATAGGCATAGTCGAGCCGCTTGGCGACCCCGCGGTCGAACAGATCCAGATGTTCGGGAAGGACAACACCCGACTGCACCATGTGCAGATCCTTGACCCTGGAGAGATCAACGGCGAGCAACGCGCGACTGAGCAGGTCGGCCTGCTTCTGGTTGTCGCCTTCCAGGCAAACGCGGTCGCCGGGCCTGATCACCGCCTCCAGCAGGCGTGTGGCGTCTTTCGCCTCGACGATCTTCCCGTGTGCAAGTCCTGCACCGGCCGCAATGCGGGCATCGCGCGCGGCCCGGCCCGTTTGCCAGCTCGTCATGACTTTCGCTCCTTCGCGACGCTCGATCTGCGCCGCGGCGTCCGCGGATTGCCGTGCCTCGGACGGAGTCACGACGGCCGCCGTCTTCTCGATCACGCTCATGGAAATCTCCGCATTGGGTGGTCAGGCTGGCGGGAGTGCTGTCTCTCCCGCCGCCCTTCCCTCCGCCGGCCGTGCGTCAGGACCGGCAAAATACGTCGTCAGCGCGTAGCCGGCTGCTGGAGGCTGCGTGCGGCGCGGGTGATGACGGCCGCCACTTCCTTCGGATGCGACTCGTAGACCGAATGGCTGGCACCGGGGATCACGGTGATCTGGCTCTTGGCGCGCTCGTAGTACCAGCGCTCGAGATCCGGATTGATGATCTGGTCGCTACCCGCCACGACGCCCCAGCTCGGCTTGGTCTTCCACGCGGCCGCCGTCAGCGGTGTGCTGAACACCTGCGTCGCCGCCAGGACCTGGGAGCGCGCCACGAACTCGGCTCGCTCGCGCGGCAGGTCGGGCGCGAATAATTTCGGGAACTGCACGGGATCGAGATAGGTGAACTTGTCGGGGGTGACCTTGATGACGCCCTCGGTCTTTCCAAGCACGCTCGGCGTCTTCTTGCCCAGCGCGGATTCATCTTCGCCGACGTCAGGCGCGTGCGCGGCGACATAGACGAGACCGACGACATTGGGATGGACTCCGGCCTCGGTGATGATCGAGCCGCCGTAGCTGTGGCCGACGAGGAGCGTCGGGCCATCCTGAAGATCGAGTACCCGCTTGGCCGCCGTGACGTCATCGGCGAACGAGGTCTCGGGCTCCTGCACCATCGTGACGCGGAAGCCTTCCTTGATCAGGATCTCGTAAACAGGCTTCCAGCCGGACGCATCCACCCAGGCGCCGTGCACGAGAACGATGTTCTTCGGTGGTTCGGCGCGTGCCGGGACGACGGTCGAAAATAGCGAAAGGGCGGCTGCGAAGGCGAGGCAGGCGTTGAGAGGTTTCATGTCAGGATCACTCCGGGTTGGAATGAGGCGACACTAGTTTCGACGCTTCCCTGCGTATTTTCTCAAACAACGCGCTCTTGCCACTTCGCACGCCAGGACGCGCCCCTAACCGAGAACGCCCCTCGCGCGCCCCTCGAGCGCGACCTAAGTGAGCCACGCATTTGGAGCGGAGACACACCATGCGTGCAGACATTCACGATATCGGGAAGACCAGAATTGCCATCGTGACCGGCGGCAGCCGGGGATTGGGCCGAAGCACCGCCCTGGGCCTCGCCCGTCGCGATATCGATGTGATCATCACCTATGAGACGAACCGCCTAGAGGCAGGCAAGGTCGTCGACGAGATCGTCGGTGCCGGTCGTCGGGCAATTGCCCTTCAGCTGGACGTCGGCCGAGCGGCTTCGTTCGGCGACTTCGCACGAGAGGTCCAACAGGCGCTCGAACAGTTCGGAACCGACCGGGTCGACTATCTGATCAACAATGCCGGCACCTCACATCACGGCACTTTCGACGGAACCAGCGAAGACGAGCTGGATGCACTCTACAGCGTCCACTTCAAGGGTGTCTTCCTGTTGAGCCAGAAACTGCTGCCGCTCATGAGGGATGGCGGACGGATCGTCAACGTCTCGACGGGTCTCACGCGCATCGTGATACCAGGCAGCGCCGCCTACGCGTCCATGAAGGGCGCGGTCGAGGTGCTGACGCGCTATATGGCGAAAGAGCTGGGACCACGCCGCATCGCCGTCAATGTCGTGGCTCCCGGCGCGATCACCACCGACTTCAGCGGCGGCATGGTTCGCGACAATCCTGACATCAACAAGCGCGTGGCCGACATGACGGCGCTGGGGCGCGCCGGCGTGCCCGACGACATCGGTCCGATGATTGCTTCGCTGCTGTCCGAGGACAACCGCTGGGTCAATGCCCAGCGCATCGAGGTTTCCGGCGGCATGTCGATCTAGGCACCGTCCGATACCGAGACCGCTTCGCGCCGTGCGTAGGCGAAACGGACGACGTTCATACACGAAAGACGGCTGGTATCAATTCTGTCACTCAAGAGCCTCCCACTTTCGATCGGCGATCGCATAAAGGACCGGCATATGACGACATCAACCTCACTCATCCGGATCGGAATCGTCGTTTCCGTCCTGCTTCAAGCGGCGTCCCCGGCTCATGCGGCGTCCTGCGAACGTTCGATCGCGCGGGTGCAGGCCCAGCTGGATGCAGCCATCGAGAAGAACGCCGGCGCCGACGGCTGGGGCCCCGAAAGCCTCAGTGCGCTGCGCGGCCATCAACCGACGCCCCGATCTCTGGCGCAGGCCGAAGGATCCAGCGGCGTGCATCTTCAGGTCGCGCTCGATGCACTCGATCGCGCGCGTGCCGCGGATCGCTCCAGCTACATCACCACGTGCCGCCGGCAGCTTTTTCGGGCGAAGCTGATCCTTCGGAGGCAGGCCCAGTAATCCCAACGGGCATGGGTCTGGATCGTGCGACCCGACAGCGGGACGTGCATTCAGGGAATACCGGTGCATCCGCCGCTCACTATCCTCCGGTGCAGATGAAAGTATCCGGAGCCAATCATGCGAGAACAGCTCTCGTCGGGCGGCGGTCACACAAACCGCACCAGATCGCGTCGTTTCCGATCGGTGTGTCCGAGCACGGTGTTGCTAGCCGGCATCCTATGGTTCGTCGCGGCTGCCGCGGTGGCGCAAACGGCCTTGCCGGGAGTGCAACCTTCGCCCGGCATGGGCGCGACCTCACCGTTGAATCCGGCATCGAGCCGGCCTGAAGGCATTCCGCTGGGCTCGACCGAAATTGCAACGCCCGGTGTGTCCCCGCTCAATCCCCTGCAAGGCATGACGAACTGCGCCGGCTCCGGCAATGCCGGATCATCCGGCGCCCTCTTTGACGGCGGCGGACTGTCCGGCGGCTCATCGACGACTTGCACGAGCGGGGCGACACCTCCGTCCGCTCTGCCCTCATCATCATCAGTCGGACGCGTCGGCATTCCGCTCGGCTCGACCGAGCTCGGCGGCGCCGGAATCAGCCCGTCCGTGGCGGTGCCCGGCCCGACCCCGCTCGGCAGCGCAGGGGCCACCAACGGCTTCGGCAATCCCTGACTCATCGAGGACCACACCGTGAAACGAAACCTCACCATCGCCCTGCTCGCTCTCGCCGCGATCCTCGTCGGAGCGGGCTTCTGGTTTTTCGGCACGGACCGGCAGCCGGTCGTCGCCGCCGCGCCCGTGCCCGCCGCCGTGCCGGTGGTTGCGGCCACCGTCAGGGGCAAGGATGTTCCGATCTATCTGCGCGGCATCGGCACGGTGATCGCCTACAACACCGATGTCGTGCGCAGCCAGATTCAGGGACAGATCGTCAAGATCGCCTTTACCGAGGGACAGACAGTCAAGGCCGGCGATCTGCTCGCCCAGATTGATCCGCGGCCGTACCAGGCTCAGATCGAACAGCTCACCGCCAATCGCGACAGGGATCAGGCGCAGCTCGCAAATGCCGAGGCGAACCTGTCTCGCTACAATCAACTCGGCGACAAGGGCTATGCTACGCCGCAACTGATCGAGACGCAGACCGCGCAGGTCGCGCAGCTCAAGGCCGCCGTGAAGGCCGACCAGGCGCAAATCGATCAGGCCAACGTCCAGCTCAGCTACACGCGTCTGACCTCGGCCATTCCCGGCATCACGGGCGTCCGCCAGATCGACGTCGGCAACGTGATTCATCCGACCGATCCGAACGGTCTCGTGGTCGTCACCCAGATCGAGCCGATCTCGCTGCTGTTCAACCTGCCGCAGACGGATCTTCCCGCAATCCAGGAGCACGCCGCAAAGGGAGCGTTGAAGGTCATCGCCTTCAGTCAGGACAACAAGATGAAGCTCGACGAAGGCACGCTGCTGCTGGTCAACAATGAGATCGCGGGGACCACTGGCACCGTTCAGCTCAAGGCGGAATTCCCCAACCACGAGCACCGGCTGTAGCCGGGACAGCTGGTGAACGCGCGTCTGCTGCTGGAAACGCGCAAGGATGCCCTGACGGTGGCTGGATCGGCAGTTCAGCAAGGTCCGAACGGCAGCTATGTCTACGTCGTGTCTGCCGATCAGACGGCTGCCTTGCGTCCCGTTCACGTCGTCGAGATCAGCGACGGGCAGGCTCTGATCGACCAGGGCCTGAAATCGGGCGACGTCGTCGTGGTGGATGGCCAGTATCGGCTGACGGAAGGAAGCCGCGTCCGAGAGCTGCACGGCAAGGCGGCGCGCGAAGCCGATCTGCAAAGCGCCGTGCAGGACGCGCTCCCATGAACCTTTCCGCGCCCTTCATCCTGCGACCGATTGCGACAGCTCTGCTGATGGCAGGTCTGCTGCTGCTCGGCCTTGCCGCCTATCCGCTGCTGCCGGTCGGCGCCCTGCCAAACGTCAATTACCCGACAATCCAGATCTCGGCGCAACTGCCCGGCGCCGATCCGGGCACCATCGCATCGTCCCTGGCCACACCGCTCGAACAGCAGCTCAGCCAGATTCCCGGTATCACCCAGCTCACCTCGTCCAGCGCGCTCGGCGTGGCACAGCTCACAGTGCAGTTCGAGCTGTCGCGCACGGTGGACAGCGCCGCGGTCGACGTGCTGGCCGCGATCAACGCCGCCAGCCCCTTTCTGCCGCCGAACATCCCCTACCCGCCGACGATCCGAAAAGTGAATCCCGCGGAGACGCCGATCATGCTGATCGCGCTGACGTCGGATTCGCTGCCGCTGACCACGGTGGACGCCTACGCGGAAAACATCCTGCTGCCGAAGATTTCGCAGGTGCCCGGCGTGGGTCTCGTCGGAATCGGCGGCCAGCAGAAGCCCGCGATCCGCGTCCGCGTCAATCCGCAGGCGCTTGCCGCCCGCGGCATCGGCCTCGAAGACGTCCGCAGTGTGATCGCCGGCGCCAATGTCGACTCGCCGAAGGGCACGCTCAACAGCCCGCGCGTCACCTACACGCTGAACACCAACGATCAGCTCCTGAAACCATCAGCCTACGAGGACCTCATCATCGCCTATCGCAACGGCTCGCCGGTGCGCATACGCGATATCGGCACGGCGATCGAGGCCCCTGAAAACGACCTTCTCGCCGGCTGGTACGGCAAGGAACCCGCGATCATTCTCGCCGTCCAGCGTGTCCCTGGCGCCAATGTGATCGAGACGGTCGACCGCATCAAGAAACTACTGCCGACACTGCAAGCTTCCGTTCCGCCAGCGATCAAGGTGACGATCGCTGCGGATCGCACCGCCACCATTCGCGCCGCGGTGTCCGACGTCCAGTTCACACTGATGCTCACGGTCGCATTGGTGGTGATGGTGATCTTCCTGTTCCTGCGGAATTTCTGGGCTACCCTCATCCCGGCGATCACGGTTCCGCTGACGCTGATCGGCACGTTCGCGGTCCTCTACGTGCTCGGCTACAGCCTCGACAATCTCTCGCTGATGGCACTGTCGATCGCGGTCGGGTTCGTGGTCGACGATGCCGTGGTGGTCATCGAGAACATCGTACGTCATCTCGAGCAGGGCATGACGCCGATGGACGCGGCGCTCAAGGGCTCCAGCGAGATCGGCTTCACCATCGTCTCCATCACCCTGTCGCTGATCGCGGTCTTCATTCCGTTGTTCCTGATGGGCGGGTATGTCGGAAAGCTGTTCCAGGAATTCGCAGTCACGATCACTGCCTCGCTGCTACTGTCGCTGGTGATCTCGCTCACCCTGACGCCGATGATGTGCGCGCGACTCCTGAAAGATCAGTCGAGGAAAAAGCACGGCCGGCTTTATCTGCTGCTCGAACGCGGCTTCGATGCGTTGCTTGCGCTTTACGCGCGGGGCCTTCGCGTCGTGCTGCGCCATCGCTTCGTGACACTGCTCGTGATGCTCTCGACGATCGCGCTGACCGGCTATCTCTACGTGATCATCCCGAAAGGCTTTTTCCCGCAGCAGGACACCGGGCAGATCGTCGGTAACACCGAGGCTGCCCAGGACATCTCCTTCCCCGCGATGTCCGAACGTCAGCAGGCGATTGTCGACATTCTCTCGAAGGACCCGGCGATCCAGTCGGTGGCGAGCTATATCGGTCCGGGGGGGCCGACGGCAACGCTCAACCAGGGACGCATCTTCATCGTCCTGAAACCCAAGCCCGAACGCAAGGCAAGCGCCGATCAGGTGATCGAGCGCCTCGGGCCCCGGCTCGCCCACATCCAGGGTATCAGGCTCTACATGCAGGCGGCGCAGGATATCACCATCGGCGCCCGCCTGTCGAAGACGCAGTATCAATACACCCTGACGGACGCGGATTCCGACGAGCTCACCCACTGGTCGGCGATCTTCCTGGAGAGGCTCCGTGCGCTCGACGTCATCACCGACGTCGCAAGCGACCAGGCCAATGCCGGTCCGAGGCTCGAGGTCACCGTCAATCGGGAAGTCGCCTCCAGCTTCGGTATCCTGCCGACGACGATCGACAACGCTCTCGACGACGCCTTCGGCCAGCGCATCGTCTCCACCATGTTCACCTCTCTGAACCAATATCACGTCGTCATGGAGGTCGATCCACGCTTCCAGTACGGACCGGAGGCGCTCAAGGACATCTACCTGAATTCGGCTACCGGCCAGCAGGTCCCCCTGAGCACGCTGGTCCACGCCGTCATCAAGCCTGCGCCCATCCTGATCAATCACCAGAGCCTGTTTCCCTCTGTCACGATTTCGTTCAACCTGCGGCCCGGCGCTGCGCTCGGCGATGCGGTGACCGCGATCCAGAAGATCGAGAAGGACACCGGCAAGCCCGCTTCGCTGTCGACCTCGTTCCAGGGCAATGCGCAGGCGTTCCAGTCTTCGCTGTCGGGCACGCCGCTGTTGATCGGCGCGGCGCTGATCGTGATCTATATCATTCTCGGCGTGCTCTATGAGAGCCTGATCCATCCGATCACGATCCTGTCGACGCTCCCTTCGGCCGGCATCGGCGCGCTGCTGCTGCTACTCGCGGTGCACATGGATCTCAGCGTCATCGCCATCATCGGGATCATCCTGCTGATCGGCATCGTCAAGAAGAACGGCATCATGCTGGTCGATTTCGCCCTCGAGGTGGAGCGCGAGCACGGACTGAGCCCCGAGGAGGCGATCTACCAGGCCTGCACGCTCCGCTTCCGCCCGATCCTGATGACGACGATGGCGGCGCTGCTCGGCGGCGTGCCGCTGATGCTCGGTACCGGTACCGGCGCGGAGTTGCGCCAGCCGCTCGGCTACACCATCGTCGGCGGCCTGATGCTCTCGCAGATCCTGACGCTCTACACCACGCCCGTGGTCTATCTCTATCTTGACAAGCTCGGCAACTGGTTCACCGGATCCAAGCCGCGTGCGACCGAAACACCGAGCCCGTCCCCGACCGACGCAGATACAGGATTGAGCCATGAGTCCGCTTGACGGGGTGGCCACCGGCATGACGGCGGAAAAGCTGGTGACCGTCACCCCCGAGATGACTGTGGGCCATGTGGTGGCCGCCATGCCGGCAGTGTACGGCACGCCGACGATGATCCTGCACATGGAGATGGCCGCGGGATCTGCGATCCAGCCGTTTCTGCCGGCCGGGCATGTCAGCGTCGGGATGATGGTCAACGTCCGTCATCTGGCGGCAACGCCCGTCGGCCGGAAGGTGCGCGCGGTGGCGCGGGTCGTCACGGTCGAGACCAAGAGCGTCGTCTTCGAGGTCGAAGCCTGGGACGGCGATCGCAAGATAGGCGACGGCACTCACCGGCGCGGCATCGTCAACGTCGCCGAATTCGAGCAGCGGTTCGGCGTGACGCGACCGGCGGTCGCGATCACGTAGAGCTCCAGCCAGAGACAATTGCGACCGGCTAGATCCCGTCAAATCTCAGCTCCGATCACGACGTCGTGCGTTTTCGCAAAGCGCCTGCGAAGAGGCAAAGACGTCTGTTCCGTACGGCGGTAAATCTTAGGGATGACGTCTGAATGCCTGGACCGCTCCCAACCCGTACAGCCCCGGCGAGGATGGCGCCGCCTGCTGCCGATCCACACCAAACAGGATTGCGTTCTTCTGTGCGCCTTGGGCACCCTTGCCTTGACCCTGGTGTCGTTCGCCTGCTCTCTGCTCGGATACAATGTCACCGC
Source organism: Bradyrhizobium shewense (assembly GCF_900094605.1). GTDB lineage: Bacteria > Pseudomonadota > Alphaproteobacteria > Rhizobiales > Xanthobacteraceae > Bradyrhizobium > Bradyrhizobium shewense. The sequence goes on from NZ_FMAI01000001.1 coordinate 331,311, forward strand.
AGTCGCTTTTGCCGCTTTTCTGGCTGCTTCGCTGACATTCGTCGGCGCGGCCATGGGTATCTCCGCCCAGAAAAAGGCCCATGCCGAGTTGGAGCGGAGCGAGCAGCGCTACCGCCATCTGTTCAGCCGCATGCCGATCGCACTCCGCCAGCTCGACGGCAGCAGGCTGGTGGTGCTGTTCCGACAATTGCGGTCCGAGGGAGTCAAGGATCTCGGCGCCTATTTCGACAGCCATCCGAATTTTCTCCAGACCTGCATGGAGGCACTCTCGTTTCAGGAGGCCAATGACCGCGCCATTCAGATGTTCGGAGGCGGAGGTGCCAATGGCTATGCAGGACGTTCCATGGCCGACACCTGGAAGGTGCGTCCGGATACGTTCCGTCGAGCCATGGAGTCCCGATTTCGTGGTGAAACAAACTTCGAAGAAGAAACCAGGATGGTGACCTGGGACGAGCGCGTCGTCGACGTCCTGTTCACGACGGCGCGCGTCGGCCCAATCAACGATCTCGAGATCAGTCTTGTCGGCACGATTGACATCTCGCAGCGCATTCGCGCCGAAGAGAGGCTTCGGCAGGTACAGGCGGAGTTCGCGCATGCAGCGCGCGTCTCGATACTCGGTGAACTCACCGCTTCAATCGCCCACGAGGTAAACCAACCCCTGGCGGCCATCGCAACCAACGGCGCTGCGGGGTTGAGATGGCTGAGCAGGCCCGTCCCTGACCTCGTCGAGGTGCGTAGCGCAATCGAAAATATGATTGCCGATACGCGCCGCGCCGCGAACGTCGTGGCGCGCGTTCACGGGATGGCGTCCCGGAAGGCGCCGGAGCCGGCACGTTTGACGGTCGACGACATCGTCCGGGAGGCACTTGTCTTTCTTCGACATGAGCTGGAATCCCATGCAGTGACGATCCTGCACCGGCCTGATCCGTCGGCCCCGCAGGCACTCGGTGACCGCACCCAGCTTCAGCAGGTCATCGTCAATCTGGCAATCAACGCCGTGCAGGCAATGACGCAGGCCGGACGCGACGATCGCCGCATCATCATCACCACGACGATGCAGGACCCCAGCACCTTGTGCTGCTCCGTGGAGGACAATGGTCCCGGTATCACCACCGAACATGTCGACCGGTTGTTTGAAAGCTTCTTCACGACCAAGGAGAGCGGCATGGGCATGGGACTGCCCATTTGCCGATCGATCGTCGAGGCGCACGGAGGCCGGATCGGCGCCGATAGCCACGGCTCGGAGGGCGGCGCTCGCTTCTGGTTTACGCTGCCGATCTCGACGGCCGCGCCTTCGTCGTAATCCGGCCTCAGTGCCGGCGCGTGACCGCAATCTGGCGGCTGCTACCCTCTAAGGCTGGCTCGCGGTCGAACGCACCAGGCGAATCGGGATGCCCTTGAATGACGGCGTGAAGCTGATGGGATCGCGGGCATAAAGCGGCACCAGCGGATTTGTCTCGGGATAATAAGCGGCGCAGCAACCGGTCGGAAAGGAATAAGCCACCACGCGGAAGTTACGTACGATCCGTTCCGCGCCGTCGGTCGATACGGTTATCAGATCGATACGATCGCCATCGGCAAACCCGCGCTTCTTCATCTCGTATTCGTTGAGGAATACAACGTCGCGCTGGCCGAAGACGCCGCGATAGCGGTCCGACATCGAGTACAGCGTTGTGTTGTACTGGTCGTGGCTGCGGATGGTGCTGAGCCACAGGAAATCGGGATCGCCCTGCGCGGGGTCCTCGCCGCAGCCTTCGAAGACGAGAAAGTTGGCCTTTCCGGACGGCGTCGCCCAGATCCGCTCCCGTGCCGTCGAGGTGAGATGAAAGCCGCCGGGAACGCGGATGCGGGCGTTGTAGCCCTGGAAAATCGGAAAGACCGCCTCGATCGCGTCGCGGATGAGGTCGTAATTTGAAACGAACCCGTCCCAGTCGACCACTGAGCGCTCGCCGAGAGTCGCCTTGGCGAGCCCCGCGACGATCGCGACTTCGCTAAGCAGATGCTCCGATGCCGGCTTGTTGCGGCCGCCGGAGGCGTGGACCATCGACATGGAGTCCTCGACCGTTATCGACTGCGGTCCCGCTTCCTGGATGTCGATCTCGGTGCGACCGAGGCACGGCAGGATCAAGGCAGAGCGGCCGTGGATCAGATGGCTGCGGTTGAGCTTGGTGGAGACGTGGACGGTCAGGTCGAGCTTGCGCAAGGCCGCCTGCGTCGCCTGCCAGTCCGGGATAGCCGCGGCGAAATTGCCGCCCATTGCGAAGAAGACCTTCACCTCGCCGCGGATCATCGCCTCCAGCGCGGTGACGACGTTGTGCCCCGGCGCAGCGGGCGGCTTGAAGCCGAATCGCCGCTCCAGGCGATCGAGGAAATCCGCCTTGGGAACCTCCGTGATCCCCACGGTCCTATCGCCCTGCACGTTGGAATGACCGCGGACCGGACAGACCCCGGCGCCTTCGCGTCCCACATTGCCGCGGAGGAGCGCGAGGTTGGCGATCTGCTGCACATTATGCGCACCGCGCTGATGCTGCGTGATGCCCATGCCGTAGACGAGGATGGCACGATCCGCCTTCATATAGGCGGCGGCCGCATATTCCATGTCCTCGCGCGTCAGGCCGGACTGGCGTTCGATGTCGGGCCATTGCGTGCGCTTGAGGTCGTCGATCAGCGCTTCGATGCCGGCGGTGTGCCCGCGAACGAAATCCCAATCCAGAATCTCCGGCTGCTCGGCAGCACGGGCCGCTTCGTCCGCTTCAACGAGGACCTTCATGATCCCCTTGAGAACCGCGACGTCGCCGCCAACCCGCACCTGGAACAGCTTCGAGCTGATCGTGGTCGAGCCCAGAGTGATCATCTCGATCGGACTCTGCGGCGCCTGGAAGCGCTCCAGTGCCCGCTCGCGGAACGGATTGAACGAGATGATCGACGCGCCGCGGCGGGCTGCGTTGCGCAGGCTCGTCATCATGCGCGGGCTGTTGGTGCCAGGATTTTGGCCGAAGATGAAGATGCAGTCGGCCTTGTCAAAATCCTCGAGCAGCACGGTGCCCTTGCCGACACCGAGCGATTGCGGCAGACCGACGCTGGTCGCCTCGTGGCACATGTTGGAGCAGTCGGGGAAATTATTGGTGCCGTATTCGCGCACGAACAGCTGGTAGAGAAAGGCGGCCTCGTTCGAGGTCCGCCCGGACGTATAGAACTCGGCCATATTCGGGTCCGGCAGCGCCTTCAGCTCTCGGCCGATCATGTCGAAGGCATCGCTCCACTCGACCGGGAGATAGCGGTCGGAGGCGGCGTCATAAGCCATCGGATGCGTGAGCCGCCCGACCATTTCGATATCGTAGTCGCTCCAGGTCGCGAGCTCGGTGACGGTATGCTCGGCGAAAAACTCGGGCGTACAGCGTTTGGACGTCGCCTCCCAGGCGATCGCCTTGCCGCCATTCTCGCAGAACTCGAATGACGAGGTGTGCTTCGGATCGGGCCAGGCGCAGCCGGGACAGTCGAAGCCCTCCGGCTGATTCATGCGGCTCAGCGTTGCCGCCCCCTTCAGCGGCACCCGCTGCACCAGCAGGGCTTCGCTCAACGCCTTCAGGGCTCCCCATCCGCCGGCAGGTTCACGGTAGGGACGAACCGATTTCGTGGTCATCTCGATGTCTCTCGATGTGGCAATTCGCCAGTCAGTTAAGGGGCGCGACGGCAGAGGCGTCTTTTCAAATCGGAATTCGAATTTCTCAATTGCACAGGTTCGGACCAGACCGGCCGGCTGAAGCAGTCAGTGCATTCCGGAAAAAGGAACGTCGTTCCCGGAAGCTGAGCCGGCACCCAGAAACTAGGCTGGTGTCTGGAGCCCATCGCGACGCAGGGCTCGCGACAATTTTCAGGAGCAATCGAACATGTTCTCACGACGTGATTTGCTGGCGATGTCGGCGGCGGGCGCCGCCATGGTCGGTTCCAGCGCGCAGGCCGCAACCTTCGGCAATCCGGACGAGCCGCCGCAAGGCGCCGTGAACGCCACGAGTCCTGGAAGCCTGACCGATCCGGGTCCACAGAACCCAGCGCTCGCCAGCCAGTTTCCTTCGGCGCAAACCCCGCCCGCAACCGACGTCGGCGGCCTGCCGATGGATTGGGCCTCGTTCAACAATGCGCCAAGACGCATCCAGGACGGCGGCTGGGCGCGCCAGGTCACTGTCGCGGATTTCGCCATCTCGAAAGAGATCTCCGGCGTCAACATGCGGCTGTCGGCCGGTGGCATTCGCGAGCTGCACTGGCATCAGGCCGCCGAATGGGCGATCATGACCTACGGAACTTGCCGCATCACGGTGCTCGACACGCAAGGGCGCCCCTATGTCGCCGACCTCAAATCCGGCGACCTCTGGTATTTTCCGCCGGGCGCGCCGCATTCGCTGCAGGGACTGGGTCCCGACGGCTGCGAATTCGTGATCTGCTTCGACGACGGCCATGCCAACGAATTCAACACGCTCCTGGTGACGGACTGGTTCGCGCACACGCCCCCCGAAGTGCTGGCGAAGAACTTCGGCGTTCCGGCTAACGCTTTCGCCAAGATTCCGCTTCACAACCGCTGGATCTTCCAGGGCACTGTGCCCGGCGATCTCGCCGCAGATCGCGCGGCCGCCACTAGGCACGCTGAAGCGCCGCCCTACCCCTTCGTCCACTCGCTGGCCGGCTCGGCTCCAGTCAAGGAGAGTTCGGCCGGGACCATTCGCGTCGCCGATAGCACCACCTTCAAGGTAGCCACCACCGTCGCCGCAGCGCTGGTGACGATGCCGCCGGGGGCCGTCAGGGAGATGCACTGGCATCCGAATGCCGACGAGTGGCAGTACTACATCAAGGGCAAGGCGCGGATGACCGTGTTCGATACCGGTCCCAATGCTCTGACGACGAATTTCGCCGCCGGCGACATCGGCTATGTCCGGCGTAACCTCGGTCACTATGTGGAAAACATCGGCGACACCGAGCTGCAGTTCGTCGGCGTATTCCGCGCACCTCGCTACGAGGAGGTGTCGCTCTCCAACTGGCTGACGCATACGCCGCCCAAACTGGTCGCCCAGCATTTCAACATCGACGAGAAGCTGATCGCGCAATGGCCGGACAACAGCCCCGGCATCATGCCGAAATCCTGAACAAGGGGTCCGAACGAATAAGGCGCCGGAAACGGCGCCTTATTCTTATCCTGGCGAACACCATCCTCGCGATGAGCGCCGCCGTCAGTAGTGATCAACCGCGGAGACGGACTTGCCACGAAAGATGCGATAACCGACCGCCATATAGAGCAGCATCAGCGGGAAGACGAACAGGCCGGCGCCCCAGAACATGAACGCGAGACTCGCATGAGGAGCTGCGGCCTCCTCGATCGTGACGACGAACGGAATCATGTAGGGCCAGAATGAGAGGGCGAGCGTTCCGAACGCCGCCACGAAGATCAGCGACACCATGTGAAACGGCCAGTAGTCGTCGTGGTTCAGGATGCTCCTGGCGAGCACTGCGGCCGCACCGGCGCCGATCAGCGGAAACACGAACAAATAGGGTCGATCGATCCATCGGTGCAAAATCGGAAGATGCTCGGCGAGCGCATGGACGAAGACGATGACCAAGAATGCGAGCACACTTATCGCGAGCGGCGGGATCTGGCGCCGCGCCATGTCCCGCACGGGACCCTCGCTCTTCCGCACCAGCCAGCAGGCGCCGAGCAGCGCATAGCCGAAGCAGAGGCCGATCCCGCACAGGACGGCAAAGGTCGTCAGCCAGCCGAAGGTCCCGCCGGTATAGTCCCCGTTCGAGAATGGCAGTCCTTCCACGATCGCGCCCACCATCGCTCCCTGCATGAAGGATGCGGCAAACGAGCCTGTCGCGAAGCAGACATCCCAGATCCAGCGCGAGCGTGATGCCTTGCCACGAAATTCGAATGCCACTCCCCGCAGGATCAGTCCCAGCAACATGACGACAACCGGGATATAGAGAGCCGGGAGCAACATCGAATAGACCAGGGGAAACGAGCCCCACAGGATCACACCTGTGACGATCAACCAGGTTTCATTGCCGTCCCAGACCGGGGCGACGGTGCCCAGCATGGCCTCTCGTTTGGACTTGCTGCTGGTCAGGCCGAACAGCATGCCGACGCCGAGGTCGAAGCCGTCCAGAAGCAGGTAGATCAGGATACTGATGGCGAGAAGCGCAACCCAGAACATCACCATGCCTATTCTCCCGCTTCGAGATAGCTGCGCGTCGTCGGCAACTGGTCGGCAAGCGACATCGGCCGATTGGGCGCCGGGATGTCCAGCGGCTTGCCGCCAAGTCCCGGCGGGCCGGCCCGCAGCAGCCGATAGATGTAATAGGTCCCGAACGAGAAGATGAAGGCGTAAACCGCGACGAACAAGATCAGCGACATCATCGCGGCGGAGGCCGTGAGGAACGGCGTCACGGCATCAGCAGTCCGCAGCACGCCGTAGATCGTCCATGGCTGACGGCCGACCTCCGCCGTGTACCAGCCGGTGAGGATCGCTATCCATGGCAGCGGAAAACTGAGGAAGATACCCCAAAGCAAGAGGCGGCTGCGCTCGAGGCGATGCTTCAGGCCGAGCCAGGTCCCGAGCCAAGCCAGCCCCAGCATGACGAGGCCGCAGCCGACCATGATCCGGAAGGCGAAGAACGGAATCAACACGGGCGGCCGATCCTGCGGCGCGAAGCTGGTCAGGCCGACCTCCTTCGAAGTCAGGCTGAGGCTTCCGATGATGCTCCCGAGGATCGGAATTGATATGGCGTATTTGTTCGACTCCGTTCCCGAATCTGGAATCGCGATCAGAACCTCCGAGGCGGGCTGCTCGTCGTGCCAACGAGCTTCGATGGCAGCGAACTTGGCCGGCTGAAGGTCGTGGACATAGTCGCCGACGAGATGCCCGATGAAGAGCTGAACCGGAAGCAGCACGGCAGCGAGCGCAAGCCCCATGCTCAGCATGACCCGGGCCTCCGCACGATAGGTCCGCCGCAGCAAATACCACGCGCCGGTTGCCGCGACGCAGAACGCGCCGGTGAGATAGGAGGCGAGCAACATGTGCGGAAACCTGACCCAAACCACCCGGTTAAAGATGATCTGCGCCCAGTCCACGGGCACGAATTGGCCGTTCTGCATGACATAGCCGGTCGGCACCTGCATCCAGCTGTTGTTCACCATGATCCAGAACGCCGAAAGCGTCGTTCCAAGCGCCACCATGGCGGTGGAGAACAGGTAGAACCAGGGTGGCACGCGCGTCCGCCCGAAGATGAGGATGCCGAAGAAGCTGGCTTCCAGCATAAAGGCGGTGAACGTTTCGTAGGACAGAAGCGGTCCCTGGATCGGCCCCGACATCTTCGAGAGCACGCTCCAGTTCGTGCCGAACTGGAACGCCATCACCACCCCCGAGACGACACCCATGCCGAAGGCTACGCCGAATATCTTCAGCCAGAACTCGAAGAGGATCCGGTAGACGGGTTTGCCGCTATATTGGTGCATCGCTTCGAGCACAGTGAGCCAGGCGGCCAGCCCGATCGTAAAGGCCGGGAAGATGATGTGAAACGAGATAGTGAAGGCAAATTGCAGCCGCGATAGAAGAAGGGCTGTCAGATCCATCGGAGACTCCCGTTCGCTCAGGCTCGCTTCGCCGCCCACGGCACGCGGGCAGCCGGCTGCTGGATGTTGTCGACCTTGACAGGAAGACTAGACACCGCATCGGGCGCCCGCTTCCTCGAACGAACGTCCTTTTGTCGAATGGCATGTTGGGTGCCTCGGGCTGGCGGGCGACGACCGCTGCGCATGCCGATGGCGGGAAATCATGGCTCAGCTTCGGGGCGGAGGCGATGCCGGCGACAGAGCCAGAGGACGCATATCGACGAGGCGATCGGCAAGGCAAGACTCCACGCGCCGAGCAACCGCGTTGTGCAGCCGCCGACGGCGGCCCCCAACAGGAACATCAGGCAGAGCGTCAGCATGGCGCCTGTGCCGCGCGCGGCCTCCCGATCGGTTGTCACAACGAACTGATCGATGGCGCGAAGCATGTTGCCAGTGACCGTGACGGAGAGATACTTCCAGCGCTCGACCTGCCTGAAGCTGGCTGACTGCAGCGCGGCAGCAAAGACATTCCGAGAATCGCGACCGCAGTCGGGATGCGATGAAGCAGCAGCATCACCGCGGCCAGGACAACGATCTCACCGGCGAGACAGAGCAGCGGCGCACGAATGCGGATCGCCAATGAAGCGCCCAGGAGGAAGCCGGCGATCGGCACGAGGTGATGGGCCGCATGTTGCCCTTGTCCGGATGCGGCGTAGAGCCCGAGAAAGACCACATTGCCGGTTTGCGAGCTTGCGAAGACGCCGCCGAGCGAGAGCCAGGTGAAGGCATCGAGATAACCGCCCGACATGCTCAGCAGCGCTGCGACGAGAAGGGATTGTTCCGAAACGTAGACCCCGGTGTCCGTCCCGGCCACCGGCTCCCGTGCTGCAGCCTGCACCGCCATTGTCGTCAGCCCTCCCGGTCAGAGGTCCGTGCGCGAGGCGGCATCTTCGGGCAACAGAACACGGTGCGGATGCGTGAACACGCCATACCCGTCGTCGCGAGCGATCGCGACCAGCGTGATTCCGGCCTCGTCCGCGGTCTGAATGGCGAGCGCAGTGGGCGCGGAAACGGCCACGACCACCGGCACGCCGATCATGGCGGCCTTCTGCACCATCTCGACCGAAACGCGGCTGGTCAGCAGCACAACACCATCGCCCGCCGACCTGCCCTCGCGCGTGATGGCGCCAGCGAGCTTGTCGAGCGCGTTGTGTCGGCCGACGTCCTCCCTGATCGCAGCGATACCGAGGCACGGATGCCAAAGGGCCGCTGCGTGGACGGCTCGCGTCTGCTGATACAGGATCTGAAGCGGAGACAGCGCCCGGATGGCCGTCAGCAAGTCCTCTCCTGAGAACGTGGCACCCCGGTCGGCCACGCGCGACGGTGCACGGCGTGCCTGTTCGAGGCTCTCGATGCCGCATAGTCCGCATCCGACGGGGCCGCTGATGGCCCGGCGCCGCGCAGCCAGGGATGCCGCACGGTCGCCATCGAGCCACATCCGCACCTCGATCCCGAGTTCGTTCGGGACCAGATCGATATCCCTGATCTCGCCCGGATGCTCGACGATGGCCTCGGTGAGGCTGAAGCCGACGCCGAAATCCTCCAGGTCCGCCGGCGTTCCCATCATCACTGCATGGGTGGAGCCATTGTAGGTGAGTGCGATGCCGGTCTCCTCGGCAACGAAGCGCGAGGTAGACCTCGTGTGACCACCGCGCCAAGCGATCTCCTGATGCCGCGTGAATGTCGAGCTCGCGATCATGGCTCACACCACCGCTGGCTGGGCCGATGGACGGGAGGCGCGGCTCCTGAGGGCCAGTCCGAATGCGATGAATCCCCATATCAGCTCGCCGACACCCAGCGCAACGAACCAGCCCCATTTTCCAGCAATCGCGTGAATGGCCCTTCCGAGCGATGCCTTCGAGTTCGAGATATCCGTCATGGTTTGACCCTTGTTCGCAGGACCGGTCCGCCGGCCATGAAGCAAAGCCTAGCGAAACCGGCCAGCAGCAATCTTTCGAGGACGCAGCGGTATTAGTTCATCCGTACGGTGCGGATCGGTTTGCGCGATTCACGACCAACGTGGGAGGCTCACGACGGTCGTGGTGCCTCCGGGTCCGGCGTGAACATCGACCGTCCCGTTCAGATGCTCGAGAAGTGCCTCGACGATGGCGCGCTCCTTTTGCTGAGGCCGTGCCTCGTCAGACGAGCCGTTGTCCGTGATGGAGCATGCGACTGACGTAGTCGTCACCCACATTTCGAGATCAATCGCGCCAGTTCCGCCGTGAGATACGCGGCCCGCCGCACTGGTAACCAGCTCGAAGACGATCATCCCCAGCAGCCAGCAACGCTCGGAGCTCATCTTCAACGGATGCAGCAAGAGCGAGAGCGAAATACCCTCGCCTTCGAGGCTGGAACGGCTGATCGAGCGGCATAATTGCTGAAGATAGGCCGCCAGATCGACGATCGTGGTGAACTGCGGCATCTGTAGCGCGTGATGAAGCCGCACGTGACTTTCCAGCCGTTCCTGCAGGGAAGCGAGCGTCGCCCTCCCTTCCCTCGCGTCGCAGCGACTGGCGGCCTTCGACACCAGATCAATCGCCGACGCAAGCTCGTCGTCGATCCGATGCGCGAACTCTCGCAGCAGCAGGCGCTCCGCCGTCATGCCGCCGTTCGCCGAGAGCTTCGAGAGGCTGCTCATCCTTCATCCGCCTCCTGGCCGAACGGCACGACCGCGCTTACGAGTTCGGCCCGTTTCGGCCGGTCTCATACAGGAACCAGACGCGCCGCTCCGTTTCGTCGATCCAGTTTTCCAGGAGACTTGCGGTCGCGACATCGCTGTATTCGTCGCAAAGCTCGTGCACCCGGCGCATTTCCCGGGTCAGCTGCTGGTTGTCGCTGCGCAGCTCGGCGAGCATGTCTAGCGGATCGACATAGTCCGCATCGTTGTCGAGAATGCGCTGCTCGCGCGCGATGTGACCAATCGAGCGCAGCGTGGTCCCGCCGATCTTGCGCGCGCGCTCGGCGATGTCGTCGGTCATGGCGAAGATCTGATCGGCCTGCTCGTCGAGCAGAAGGTGATAGTCGCGAAAGTGGCTGCCCGATACGTGCCAGTGGAAGTTCTTGGTCTTCAGGTAAAGCGCGAAGACGTCCGCCAGCAGCGCTCTCAGCGCGGCTGGAACGTCCCGGTTCGCGTTAGCTCCGAGATCGGTCGGGCTCTGGAGGTCTGCTTTGGTCATGGTCGGTATCCTTGATGGAGGTATGGACATCTAGGCGCCCCTCGCGCCAGTGGTCTTTCCTACCTGAAAGACCATTCTCGAATTGCACGCGCGCGACGGCCTGCCGGCGCGCAGCCGGTTCATTCCACGGGGGTCATCCTGTCCCGCGACGGCAGAAGCGAGATCGTCCCGAATACGCCGTCGCGGCGGATCAGTGCATGAAACAGCGCCGCCGCCAGATGCAGCAGCACGAGGGCAAAGAACGTGAAGCCCAGATAGAAATGGGCGTTCCAGAGCAGCGTGTGCACGCCGTCGCTCTGCGACAGCAGCGCCGGAATCTGAATCCCGCCGTAGAGGATGACCGGATAGGCCGCAGCCCAGAGCATGCCGAGACCAAGCAACGGCATGACGATCATCAAGCCATAGAGGAGTTGGTGAGACAATCTCGCCCCAAGCTTCATGCTCCATGGGAGATCGGCCGGCAACGGCGGGGCACCGTAATAAAGCCGCAGCGCCAGCCTGATCAGGACGAGAGCGAGGAGAGCCACCCCGAGCGTCTTGTGGATCAGGACGAGAGGCAGATATTTCGGCGCGACGGTTGATACCATGCCGGCACCAATGAAGAGCATGGCGAAGATGCACGCCGCCATGAACCAGTGCACCAGCCGCTGGATCAGGGCAAAACGACGGGGAGCGTCGGTCATTGCTGCACGGCCTCGGTTCGCGGATAGTCCTTCGCCTCGGCCGCACGCAAATCGTAGGATCTGCGATACACCGATGAGCGTGCCGCCGGGAATGGGTCATCCGATACCCGTATGCCCTGCGGAAGGACTGTCGGATCGAAGTTGATGTCACGGCACGGGCCATCCCGCTCCGGCTCGATCCGCTGCACGACGAGCGTTCCGACCTGTACCGCGCGGCGCTCTTCCGGCCACGCCCTGCTCGGATCGGCAGTCGGATCGCCCGGTTCAGCCACGGTCGTGACCATGGTCCATCGTTGCGGGCCAGCAGTCCGAATCCGTTCCTCGATCTCCTGCTCGAGGACATCCGGGCCGGCCTTTTCAAGGTCGGCTTGCGAAACCGGAATCCGTTCCGCCGCAGGCCGTAGCGACCATCGTACGACGCGCTCGTCGCCCTTTGCATCTACGAAGACGAAGCTGTCGAGGCTGTTATAGGGCTCTTCCGCGTAACTGCCCGTCCAGGGCGCCGCCTTGGCCCAGGCTGCGAAAGCGGCAAATTCCGGATTCGCCTGACTGAACGCCTTCATCGCCTCCGGATCCTTCTTGCCGGACGCAACCAGCAGGTCGTGAAAGGCCTGAGGTGTCGAAACCGCAAAGAACGGCGGGTTGATCATCGCCATTCTCCACTCCTCGCCATCTGCTGCCGAGATCTGAAGCCCCATGCCGCGCACGCGCACGGTCGCATCTACGGCGTTCGGATCGGCCGTGCCGAGGTTGAAACGCCCAAGGACCGGATAACGGCCCTGCACGAAGACCTTCGCGCGGGAGAGTTCCACACCATTTCCATTCGCCTCGAACGCGCCGGTGAAGCAGATTCCCTTGGCATGATTCCTTCGGTGTCCGAGGGGCGCACCGCTCGGGGGAGTCAGCGCCGCGATCATCCGCTCCGGAGTGAGACGCCCCGGCGAGAGCCACCCTGCCGTATATGCGAACGCAGCAGCGCTGCCGCCGACAACGACCGCAATCAAAACGAGCGACCCAAGGCCCGGACCCTTTAGTCTACCTGGCTGATTCATCAAGTCTCCTTCCACCGCTCGAACTGTCCGGCGATCCAACGCGCGCAGCGCTCGGCTCGAACGACACAGAGTCGTTTTAGCGGGTCGCCGTGGCACCGATCTTTCCAAACATACCGTCAGTTTCGCGAAGGCACGTCCGGACTGCCGGTTTCAAATATTCCGGCAATACACGCGGAGCGGCTTCGGGCGTTCTGGAAATAATTCGTGCGTTTTGAAAATCGATCGCCGCGCTCGAAAGACCCGTGCCGCGCGAGGCGCTATTTCAGGTGCTTTCCGCACAGAGAGGCAGCGCCCGATATCTGGGGAACGAGCGGTATCGCGACGGTGGTGCCGTCTTTGCGGAGTACGGAATGCATTGGGGACCGAATGAGCAAGGTGATCGTCGTCACAGGGGCAGCAAACAGCATCGGACGGAGCACCTGCAGGGAACTGGTGCAGGCCGGCCACACAGTCTACGTGTCAGCGCGGGACGCGGCCACCGCCAAGGACATCGGAGCGGATCTCCACGACCATGGCACCGGCCTTTGCGTCATCGAGTTCGACCTCTCCTCAGAAAGCTCATTGAACTCGGCCATCGAAACCATCATCGCCGAAAACGGCGGCCTCGACGTGGTCGTGCACAATGCGGGCCAAGTGGTTTACGGCCCGACCGAGGCCTTTACGCCGCAGCAGCTCGCCGGGCTATACGAGACCAACGTGCTGAGCGCACAGCGCCTCAATCGCGCGGCACTACCGCAATTACGCAAGCAGGGCCAGGGCCTGCTGATATGGATCACGTCGAGCAGCGCGCGGGGCGGCGCCGTACCTTTCCAGGGAGTCTACGCGTCGTCGAAAGCTGCCCTTGACGCACTGGCGCTCTGCTATGCCGGCGAGCTCGCACGTTGGGGAATCGAGACAACCATCGTGGTTCCCAGCGCGCTCGGACCCGGCCATTACGTTCGCACCGGCCGGCCGGCGGACACCATGCGAGCCGAAGAATACGCAGATGGTCCGACCGCCGACGTGAGCGAAACCACGTTGGCGGGACTTGCCGAGCTTTCGCCCCGCGATCCTGCTCCGCAAGACGTCGCTCGCGCAATAACCGACGTCGTGAACATGCCGTTCGGGCAGCGTCCGTTGAGGGTGCATTTCGGACCCGACGATGATGGAGCTGCAGCCGTCGACGCAGTCGCCGACGGGAAACGCGCGGAACTGCTCCACCGGATCGGACTGGCGGATATTCTCAAACCAGCGGTCATCGGAGTAGAATAGCCCGTCTCACGCACACGGAGGCAAGCCGATGAGCGAGCTACCTGAAGCATCAAGGCCGAGGGGCGCCCACGCCTATGGTACGGAGTTCGCCGACTGCTTCGGGATGCCCGAGCCGCCGACGCATGTTCACCGCACCTTACGCCGCGGCCTTCTTGCGGTCACCGAACTCCGGTTCGACCAACCCATCGAGCAGAGCGCCTCATTGGGATATGACGACGCATTCCTCGCATCGGTATTTCTCAAGGACATCACCGATCACGAATGCTGGTACAATGGCCGTCCCGTCCAGGTCGAAAGCTGGGACGCTGGCAAGACCTACATTTTCGATCTGAGACAGGATCCGCGAGCACTCGTGCGCGGCCCCTCTCACGTCGTCCATTTCTATCTTCCGCTTGCAACGCTCAATAGCTTCGCCGAGCAGAACGACAGCGGCGCGGTCTCGGAGCTCGTCCACAAGCCCGGCATCGGCGGCGACGACGGCGTGATGAGACATCTTGCACGAGCCGGCCTGGCCGCCTTGAGAGACCCGCATGCGACGACTAGCCTGCTGCTCGACGAGCTGTTGAATGCGGCATGTGCACATGCGCTCGGGCGCTACGGCAGCGCGCGCTTCCTATTCCCCCGTGCCGCGGGACTTGCGCAATGGCAGGAGCGACGTGCAAAAGACATGATGAGTGAGCGCATGGACGTCTCGCTTTCCGAATTGGCGCAGGAGTGCGGCCTGTCCATCACCCAGTTCGCACGCGCTTTTCGCTATTCGACCGGCATGTCACCGCATCGATGGTTGATTGCGCAGCGGGTAAGCGTGGCCAAGAACTTCCTTGAACAGTCGAACCTCACATTGACGGAGATTGCCACGCTGTGCGGCTTCTCGAGCCAGAGCCATCTCAATGCGGCTTTCAAGCAACACGCCGGCCTAAGTCCCGGACGGTGGCGCCGCACTTTCAAGTCATGATCTCCCGAAGGCCGGACCTTCTGGTGCGTTTCCATAATCGAAGGTCGTTTTCTGAAAAAAACTCCGCGAACTCGTGAGAGCACCCTCGCCAAAGTCGAGGTGGTATGCCGCGCTGGCGATCCTTTACCGGGATACAGACGGATGCTACGTTCGCGGGCGCGACCGGGTTCACACAGCTTGGTGCACTTCCCAGTCATAGAACGTGACGAGTGCTTTGTCGGGTCAATATCCCCAAAATGGCCTCCTGTTGGCGAACCAAGAACACGACAATCCCTGCCGGCGCTGCGATCCAAGAGAGCTCCGTCCGGAATACCTTCGTTTTCGGGCCGTTTCGCCTCGACGCCCTGCAGAGGCGGATCGAACGAGACGGCAGCCCGATCCAGCTGTCGGCCCGCGCATTTGACATCTTGCTCGCGCTGATCCGGCAAGCCGGCAATGTGGTCCGCAAGAGCGATTTGATAGCGAAGACCTGGCCGGACGGCGGTGTCGACGAGAACAGCTTGCGTGTTTATATCGCAGCACTCCGCAAGGCGCTCGGAGACGGCCATGCCGGCGCCAAATATCTGACCACGATTTCGGGACAGGGTTACTGTTTTGTTGGTTCGCTCTCGAGCCCGGACCAGCAAAAACCCGCGCCCGCTCGATCCAATTACTCCCACAATTTGCCGATCCATCCGCGGCAGTTTGTGGGGCGCGAGCAGAGCGTCCAGGACATATCGGACAGACTCAAGGCCCAGCGTTTTGTCACGGTCGTCGGCCCTGGCGGCATCGGCAAGACGACGGTCGTGGTTTCCACGGGCCACGCGCTGCTCGCGGAATTCGCCGGTCAGGTCTACTTCGTCAGCTTCGGCGAGACCAGCGATGCCGCTCTCGTACCGGCCATCGCGGCGTCTTCGCTTGGGCTGGCGGCGGGGCCTAACGATGCCGCCAGCAGCCTCGTCGCCTTCCTGCGTGACAAGCGCATGCTGGTCATCCTGGATTGCTGCGAGCATGTCATCGAGGCGGCGGCGTCATTGGCCGAACGGCTCTACAAGGAAGCGCCGGATTTGCACATCGTGGCCACCAGCCGGGAGCTCCTGCGCGTCGAAGGCGAACACACATACCGCCTGTCGCCCATCGCGAGCCCGCCCGAGAAAGCCATTCTGACCGCGGCGAGTGCACGCGCCTATCCCGCCGTCGAGCTTTTCGTGGAGCGCGCGACTGCAGCCGGCGGCGAGTTTGCCTTGACGGATGCTAACGCGTCCGACGTCGGCAACCTCTGCCGCCGGCTCGACGGCATCCCGCTTGCGATCGAACTCACCGCCGGTCACGTGGGCACCTACGGCGCCGGAGCCATGGTCCAGCTTCTCGACAATCAGTTCAATCTGTTGTGGGAGGGACGGCGCACCGTACTGCCCCGGCACCGGACGCTGCGCGCAACGATCGAATGGAGCTACAATCTTCTGTCCGAAACCGAACGCGTCATTCTCGGCAGGCTTTCCGTCTTCGTCGGCGGCTTTACCCTGGACGCCGCCCGGTCGACCGCTGGGTTCGAGGAAGACGACAACACGGTCCTGGCGATCATCGACAGCCTCGTCGCCAAGTCGATCCTTGCATCGAACACAGGTCCGCAATCGACGCGATACCGGCTTCCGGACACGACCCGGGCCTACGCACGGGATAAACTGGCTGCCAGCGCCGACGTCGAGGCGATGGCTCGACGCCACGCCTGCTACTTTCTCGCTCTGCTCGAAAAGCTGGGCGAGAGGGATTTCTCGGCCGTGGCCGATCAATTCGGTAACATACGAAGCGCGCTGGCCTGGTGTTTCTCGGCTCAAGGCGACCGTGAAATCGGCATCGCTCTCGCCACGGCGTCGATCCCGCTGTTCTTCAGGCTGTCGCTTCTGACCGAGTGCCAACTCTGGGCGACGCGGGCCATCGACGCGCTCGACCAAACGGCCGGAAGCGTGAAGCACGGTCTCGCGCTTCATGCCGCATTGGGATGGGCCCGGACGCTCGCTGGGCAATTCGACGATCTCGGCATCGCCAGTCTCAGCCCGGCGCTCGAGTTGGCCGAGAGACATGGCGACCTCCCCAGCCAGGTCCGCCTGATCGATCGGCTGCACCTGCTGCAACTCTTCAGCGGCAAGTTTGACGACGCATTGGGCACCGCCCGGAGAGGTGAGGCCATTGCGCTCAAGAGCAATGATCGAGCAGCGCTGGCCCGGATGCGCGTGGCGCTCGGCATCTCCTGCCACTATCTCGGCGATGTCGCCGCCTCTCGCTTGTACATCGAGGCGGCCTTGTCGCGTTCGGGCCTGGACGTCGACGAGGAGCTGACGCTCGATCATCCGGGCCGTGCCCAGATCACATTGGCCCGCATCCTATGGCTTCAAGGATATCCCGACCAGGCCATGGCAACGGTGCAAAAGGCCGTCGCCGACTTGATCACCGTGAACCATCCCATCATGCGCTGCAGAGCACTGCTCTGGGCGTTTGATGTCTTCTACTGGGCCGAGGAGCTGGCGAGCTACGAGCACCTCATTGACGGACTGCTTGCCGAAACTCACCAGCACAATCTCTTCGCCCTTCAGATCGTTGGCGAAGCCATGAAGGGGATTGCGCTGCTGGCACGTGGCGCAACCGATTCTGGGATCCCCATGCTGAGGAGCTCGGTCGAGAAATTGCAGTACCACCGTTTCGGCGCGGTCGCCGGCCTTTGCGTGCCGCTTGCAGCAGCCCTCTCGGCCGCCGGTCGTGGCGACGAAGCGCTGGACACGATCGACCAGGCAATCGCTCAGTCCCGGCACTGCAACTTCCTGATGGAAATGCCGGATATGCTGCGGGTAAGAGCCGAAACGCTGGCGCGGAAGGCCGGTTCGGACGTCGTGAAGGCGGAACAGATCCTTGAACAGTCCCTTGAGGTGGCGCAACAACAGGGAGCGCTGGGTTACGAGTTGCGTACCGCAATCAGCCTTGCGAGGTTATTGCAGAGGCAGGGCCGCCGCCAGGACGCCTATGCCACGCTTGCGTCCGTCTCCAACCGGTTTACCGAGGGATTCCATACGCGCAGTCTCAAAACTGCCAGGGAGTTGCTTGCCGAACTGGGACCTCCCCGTTCCGGATCGCTCGCAGCCAGTTGACCTCTTCCTGGTGGCGTCGCATGTGGCACACGCCCTGGCCTTATCTCACTCGCGCTTGAGCCCGATCGACTTGACGATGGGAGCAAGACGGGCCAGTTCGTCCTCGACGAGGCGCTGAAATTTGTCGGGGCCCGAATCGATGTCCGGCTCCAGACCTTGCGAACGATAGCTTTCCTGCAATTGCGGATCGGCCATCGCCGTACGGGTTGCCGTAGAGATCTGCTCCACGATCGTATCGGGGGTTGCTCGTGGGGCGAACAAGCCAAACCAACCGGCATATCTGAGGCCCGGCATGCCGGATTCGCTGACCGTCGGAATCCCCGGTGCGCCCCTCAACCGCTGTTCGCTCGTCACGGCGATCAGCCGTAGCTTGCCCGCTAGGTGCAACTCCAGGATCTGGCTCGACACCACGGCAATGACGGCGGAGATCTGGCCGCTCACCAGGTCGTTGGTGGCGGCACTCATGCCCCGATAGGGGACGTGGACGACGTCTGCTGCGAGACCGGATTGCAGCCTGAACATCTCCCCAACGAGATGATTGCCGGTGCCAACGCCCGGAGTGCCGTAGGAAAGTCTGCCCGGATTGGCTCTCGCAAAGGCCACCAGCTCCCGCAGGTCCTTCACGGGCAAGGAGGGATGAACCGCGAATGCAAGCGTGCTGGTAATCAGGCGATAGATGGCACGGAAATCACGAACCGTGTCGTAGGCAGGCTGCATCGAGGACAACGGAATCAGCACCTGAGTGCTGCCATTGCCGAGCAGAAGCGAATAACCGTCGGGGGCGCTCTGCGCCACCGCGGCCGAGCCGATCGCGCCGCCAGCGCCGCCGATATTCTCGACGTAGATCGGGCCCAGCAGCGACGCCATCCTGTCGGCCCAGGGACGGCCTATCTGATCACCAGCGGCGCCAGCCGTATAGGGAATGACCAGCTTGATGGGACGGGAGGGATAATCGTCGGCGGCAGCACAGCCGGGCCATGCGGCCAGCGCCGTGATACGCGCCGCCCTATCGAGCAGTTCTCGGCGTGAAAGGAGGGACATCTTCTGTGTATTCGGGACCGTGCTGGTCATCTTACACGAATGAAGGGCCTTGAAAATCCGCGCAGGGAGATCGCTGCCCTGCACCGTGCAGGCGACAAAGCGCCGCAGCGTCGCAATTCGCGTTCTCAGCAGCCGCGGCAGATCGATCCTTCGAGCATCTTCTCGAGCTGGGCGTCGTCCTTGTCGATTGTCGGGTCCGTGCCGAGCAACGGCCGCTTCGTCGCGCGACTACCGCTCTCGGACGATGGCAGCGCCGTGCCGAGCGAGTTCGTCCCCGGCACAGCGGCACTCGAGCCGAGTGCCCCGCCGCTCGTCATCGACATGTGCGAACCAATGCCGCCACGCGCGGACGCCGCGCCTGAGAGCGCAAGGCAGGCGACGATGCAGAGAAACGAAAGCTGTCTCATGGTCCACACTCCACGCGTTGCATGACTTGCATCTAGAACTGGACGCCGCGCGGAAACTGACCATGCACGATCGCGCGATCAATTATGACATCGGTGACAGAACTCCGTTTCGACGGCGCACTAGCAATCATCGACGGCGCAGCCATCGCTGACATTCGATCATCGTCTCGCAAGAGTGATGCATGTCCAGCGAGCTTTGCCGACCGCGCTGCTTATATAACTTGGTATATAAGACACTTCCGGAAACGCCACCAGCCGAGCAGCGATCCCCGCCAAGCGACTCTCCGCACACACCAAGAAAAGGAGAATCGCTATGAGTGCATTCAAGATCCTGATAGCCGCGACACTGATCTCAACAGCGACGGCATCGTCAGCGTCCGCGGCCTGGTCCTTCGCCGACCAGGAGCCCGCTGCCTTTGCCTCGATGTATCCCGATCGCGACGTGCTGAATGGCGGCGCGTTGACTCCGGCGGGACGCATGGGGCTCGAACGTCCCGGCGGCGCCGCCCCCGTGTTCGGCGCGGTTCACGTTCACGACCACCACTGGCGCCAATGAGACAAGAACGATGTCTCGGGCGCGACCGATCGGAAGCGACAGTCCTTTGCTGAAATCCTCGGAATCCATGCGTGACCATGACTTCGTGCAAAGACGAAAATGATCGTTCGATTGATACTGCCCATCCGACGTTCGCATCCACATGTCTGGCCAGCGAGCCGAGACGTTCCCGGCGTCGCTTTGTCAAGGAGACCTGCAATGACTACACTGAAACTCTTTTCCGCCGGCTTGATCGCCGCGGCCATGGTTGCCTCCCCCGCGATGGCTCGCGAAGGCAATACGAACGCGCGGCGGACGAATGTCGACGCCTACGCCTCGACGCAACGTATTCCGGTCACGGCCAAGCGCGGCTGCGTGAGGGCTCCGGACGTCGGCGCCTACGCATCCGCGCCATGGCGCCGTCCGCCCTGCGAGCCGACATCCGGCTACTGATTGCGCGCACTGGACGACGCCCCCTCGGCACAAGGCAACTGCCGGTGCTGAGCTGAAAGGATCGCACGTGGTCACGGGCTTTTCTGTCTCACGGATGGAAGGAAGAATGGCAACTCTCCCTGAAGCTGCCATTCTTCCTTCCGGGATCGACAAATATCGAATTGTTCGCTACGCCGCTGCCGCCGCCCGGCGACCGGCCTCAAGGAAGAAGCCTACCGCTATTCAGCAATTCGACGCGGCAGGGCTTCCGTCAGCATCCCGGCGGCAGGATCGGCGACACTCCCGGCGTTGGCGCGGCACCCGACGCATTGGCCGGTAACACTGTCGCAGGCGACGCCAGGTTCATCGAAACCCCTTCCATGCAGGCGGAGCTGTTCGGACTAGGCACGACGGCATTTGGATCAATGCCAGTGCCGCCAGCCCCGCTGGTGTCCTCCAGGATCGTCCCAGGCACCGGATTGGCCGGCACTTGCGGGATCGAGAGCGGCAGAGACGCAGCACTCGTCGTCTGCCCTCCAGGCGTCGAACTGCAGGCGACCGTCGTTCCCGCTCCTGCGGGCGCAGCCGCAGGAATTGTGCCCGTGGAGCTACTGATCTGCCCCATGACCGGCAGTATTGGAGCCACACTGCCCGGCGTCGGCAGGCCCGTGCTCGATACGAGCGGTGTCGCCGGCGCCAATGTCGGAGAATTCGACGGCGGCGCGCAGACAACAACCGTACCCGGCGTCGTCGGATTAGAGGCGAGCGGAACCGGCGCCAGCGTCGTATCGGGTGCGCCGGGCTCGGTCGTTGCGGAAAACGGGCCAGGGCTATTGAGCGGCGAGATGACGACAGCCCCCGGCACGGTTGGAAGACTCATTGCCGTGCTCCCGGTCGTTGCCACCTGGGCCTCGCTCGGAAGACAGCCTAGCTGCAGGACAATCAGCGCGGCGGGTACGATCCGGATCATGCCCGTGCCCCCTAGCTCGCGTCTTGCTGGCGAATGGCGACTTTGCTGCCCTCCGCCAGATTGACCGCCGGATTGAGCACGACCTGCTCGCCAGGCTGCACGCCGTCGCGCACTTCGACCGACGTACCGAAATCCCGCGCGATCGACACCTTCTGCAGATGAACGGTGCCATTCCGCACCACCACTACGTGAAGTCCGTTTTGATCGAAGACCAGCGCATCGGACGGGACCGTCATCGATGGCGTCTTGCGCGGGATCGACAGCTCGACCGTGCAATAGATGCCAGGACTTAAGGCTCCATCCGGATTCGGGACGTCGATCTCGGTCAGCAGCGTTCGGCTTCCCGGCTGCAACGCGGTTGCGATGCGCGTAACTTTGCCCGGAAACGTTCGGTCCGGAATCTCGGGGACGCGGATCTCGGCATCAACGCCCGGCGCGACTCCGAAGGCCTCGTCCTGTGGAACGAACACCTGCGTTCGGATCACGTTGGAGTGCATCAGCGTGAACATGAAGGTCGATCCGGCCTGTACCAGGCTGCCGTTGTCCACATTGCGCTGCGTGATCACGCCGTCGAACGGCGCCACCACGCGCTGGTAGGCCTTCTCCTGCTGAAGAACGCGAATCTGCGCTTCCTGCGCCGTGATGTTCGATTGGGCCACATTCACGGCCGCCTGCTGGGCACGCAGTGTGAGACGGTCGTTGTCACCCTGTTGTGCCGTCAGCCAGCCTTGCTTGACCAAATTGCTATCCCGCGCATTGGTGACGTCGGCAAGCTCCCGGCTCGCCTGCGCCTGCTGCAGCGAGGCCTGGTTCTGCGCCAGCGTCGCCTGGGCCTGCGCGATCTGCTGGTCGAGCTCCGGCGCGGTGATCTCCACGAGAAGGTCGCCCTTCTTCACCCGATCGCCGATATCGACGTAGCGCTTCTCGATATAGCCGCTGGTCCGCGCGAAGATGTTTGCCGCCTCGAATGCCGTCGTCGTCGCAGGCAAGTTGACCTTCATGATGTCGCCGCTGGGGCGAACCGTGGCCACCCGAACCTCCGGAACGGCGGTCCTGCTCTGCTCTGTCACTGCAGCGACGTCGCGCGCGGCCTGATAGTGCCGCCAGCCGCCGATACCAAGACCGCCTGCGAGCAGCAGGAGCACACCACCTCCGAGCAACACGCCGCCGTAGCGGCGCTGCGGCCGCCCGCCCTTCCCGGGCAATTCCACGATCCGGCAGCTCTCTGCATCAGGCCGGCCTCTTGCGTCGTCATCATCGGTGCGCGCGCGAACATCGCTCATTTCGGTATCTCCTCGAATACGCCGTGATGAGGCCTGCCATCGTTGCGCTTGCGCAGCATGGCGAAGAGATAGGGCACGATCAGCAATGTCGTCGGCGTTGCAAACAGCAGCCCACCGATAACAGCACGCGCGAGCGCCGCGTTTTGCTCCTCGCCCGGGCCTCCGATCGCCATCGGGATCATGCCCACGATCATCGCGGCGGCCGTCATCAGGACCGGACGGATTCGCGTGCGACCCGCGCTCAACGCAGCCTGGAGGGCCGAGTGCCCCTTCAGCTGTTCGTCACGCGCGAAGGTCACGAGCAGGATCGAATTGGCGGACGCAACCCCGACCGCCATGATCGCACCCATCAGCGAAGGCACGTTCAACGTCGTTCCCGTGATGAACAGCATCGTCACGATACCGCAGAAGGTTGCCGGCAGCGCCAGGATGACGACGAAGGGATCGCCGAAATTCTGGTAGTTCACGACCATCAGCAGATAGACCAGGATGGCTGCAAACAGCAGCCCGATCCCGAGATCGCGAAACGACTGATGCATGCTCTGGATCTGGCCCAGGACCTGGATCGAATTGCCGGGCTGGAGCTGCTTCTGCAGCGTCGCGGTCACCTTGTCGATATCGGCCGCCACGCTGCCGAGATCGCGGCCCTGTACGCTGGCATAGACGTCGAACACCGGCTGGACATTGGCCTGGTTCAAATTGGTGGGCACGGTGCCCCGCTTGAACGTTGCGACGTTGCTGAGCAGGCCCGGCACTGTCTGCCCGCCCGCGGCGAGCGAGGCCGAAACCGGTGTGTTCCCCAGAGCATTGAGCGAATTGGCCCTGTATTCGGGGGTCTGCACAGCCAGGTAGTATGGAATGCCTGACGTCGGATCGGTCCAGAAGTTCGGCGAGACCTGGGCCGACGAGCTGAGGCTGACATTGATGTTTGTCGCAACCGTGCTGGCATTGAGCCCGAGCTGCGCAGCGCGGGTGCGGTCGATGTCGGCGTAGAATGCGGGAGCGTCGACCTCCTGCTGAAGATGCGCATCGACGATCCCGGGAACTGCCGCCAGGCTCTTCTGCACCTGCTTTGCCACCGCCAGATTGTTGGCGCCGTAGCCGGCCGTCCGGACGTCGATCTGCGCCGGCAGGCCGAAGTTCAGGATCTGCGTGACGATATCGGCCGCCTGAAAATAGAAGAGGTCCTCGGGAAATGCGGATGGCAGCACCTGGCGCAACTTCTTGACATAATCCGCGGTCGGCCTGTGTCCGTCCTTGAGCGATACGAGAATGGTGCCGTCGTTCACCCCTATCGTCGAACCGTCGGTGAATGCCAGATTATAGGGACGCGCCGGGAGTCCGATATTGTCGACGATCAGTGCCCGGTCCTTTTCCGGAATGACTTCGCGGATCTTGTCCTCGACCGCCTGGAAGATCGCCTCTGTGTGCTCGATGCGGGTGCCGGCGGGTGCGCGAACATGGAGCTGGATCTGGCCGCCGTCGATCAATGGATAGAAGTCCCTGCCGACGTAGATGAACATGACGCCTCCGAGAGCCAGCATCAGCACGGCCATCACCGGGATGATGCCGCGGCGCCGAAGCAAAACCATCAGCAGATCGGAATAGCCGTCGCGCAACCGCCCGAATCCACGCTCGAACATGGCCGAGGCCATCGCGAAAATCCCGGACCGACTCTCGTCCTTGGAATGTCGCCGCTCGCTCTTCAGCAGCAGACCGATCGTGATCGGTGTAAGCGTTCGCGACAGCCCGTAGGACGCTAGCATCGCGAACACCACCGCCAGACCAAGCGGCGTGAAGAGGTACTTGGCCGGTCCCTGCAGGAACACCACCGAAGTGAACACGCAACTGATCGCGAGCGTAGAGACGAGCGTCGGCACCGCGATTTCGGCTGCGCCATGCAGCGTTGCGTCCGACAGCGGCATCCCCTCCTCCGTCCAGAGCCGATGCGTGTTCTCGATCGTCACCGTCGAATCGTCGACCAGTATGCCGACCGCAAGCGCGAGTCCCCCCAGCGTCATCGTGTTGAGGGTCTCTCCGAGAAAATGCAGAACGACGAGCGAAGACAACATCGCGAGCGGGATCGAGATCAGGACGACGAGCGTCGACCGCCATGATCCCAGAAACACCAGGATCATCAGCGCCGTGAGGCCCGCCGCGATCGCGCCTTCCCGCAGCACGCCGTCGACCGAATGAGTGACGAAGACAGATTGATCGAACAGCTCATTGATCTTCAGCCCGGCAGGTGCCGAGGCGCGAATCGACTTCAAGGCATGCTTGACACCGTTGACGACGGCAAGTGTCGAAGCGTTGCCGTTCTTGATCACGCTGAGCAGAACCGAACGATGACCGTCCTCGCGCACGATGTTCTGCTGCACCTGTGATCCGTCGCGGACCTGGGCAACATCCTTCAGCAGGATCGTGGCGCCATTCGCGAACTTGACCGGGATCATATTGAGATCCTTGATCGAGGCCGGTGTCGCATTGGTCCGGACGGTGTACTGGATGTCGCCAATCTTCGCCGTGCCGGTCGGCAGCGTCAGGTTCTGGGTGTTCACTGCATTGACGATGTCGAGCGGCGTCAATCCGCGCGACAGCAGCTTGTTCGGATCGATGTCGACCATGATCTGGCGATACTTGCCGCCCGCAGGCGTTGGCAGCGTCACCCCGGGGACGGGAGCCAGCTGCTGGCGGATCCGGTAGATGCCGAAATCGTATAATTGCTGTTCGTTCAATTTGTCGGACTCGAGGCTGAGCTGTAGCACCGGCACGCTCGAGGCATTGAACTGCACGATGACCGGCGGCTGAATACCCGGCGGCATCAAGGCGCGGATCGCGTTCGTCGCCGAGACGATCTGCGAGATCGCGAGATCGAGATTGACGTCCGGCTGGAAGTAGATCTTCTGAACCGACAAGCCGTTGAGCGTTTGCGCCTCGATGTTCTTGATGCCGCTGACATTGGCGCTGATCGAATACTGGCTGTACGTGCTGACACGCTGCTCCATCTCCGGGGTCGAGAGGCCGGTGTAGCTCCAGATGACGGTGACGACGGGAATGCGGATCTCGGGAAAGATGTCCGTCGGCATTGACCAAATCGCGATGCCGCCGAGAAACAGGATCAGCGCCGCAAGCACGTAGAACGTATGCGGAAACCGCAGCGCGAAGCGAACAATTCCCATGATGACTTCTGCCTGAAGACAATTGCGCCTGACTTCGAACAGATGATTACGAGCCGGCATCTGTTCAAATGAAAACTAATTCAGCACCTCTTGCCGGGACGACTGCGCTCGGCCGCGACCATCACCGGTTCTCGATCGCTCAGAGAGAAGTGAGTTCTTCCAGAGTGGATTCCGGAACGCCACGAGAATAATCGCACCGCGCGGGAGATACGCGTCGACTCGATCCGAAAGCACGCGCCGCATTCTGCGCCGCCAGTACCGCGGCCCGTCTGACCCTTGCGAATGCGCAGATCTCGATCTGCCGGACCCGCTCGCTCGAGATGGAGAGTTCACGACCAAGCTGTTCGAGTGTGCGGGGGTTCTCAGCCAGCCGCCTCGCCTCCAATACGCGCCGCTCGCGCTCCGTAAGGACATCGAGTGCAAGGCGTAGCGCGTTGGTGCGACGCTCTGTCTGTTCCTGCTCGGCGATGACCGTCTCGGCGTCGATTGCATCGTCAACCAGCAAGCTCTGCCACTCGGCTCCCTCCTCGTCGCCTCCAACGCGCGCATTCAGCGAGAGGTCGCCGTTCAAGCGGGAGTCCATCTCGATCACGTCGCGCGTCGCAACGTCGAGCCTCCCGGCAATCATCTTGGCCGCCTCCGGCGTGAGGCCCGCCATCTCGCCGCCTGTCGCTCTCCTCATCTCGCTGCGGAGCCTGAAGAACAGCTTCCTCTGGGCCGTCGTTGTACCGATCCGGACCAGTGACCAGGACCGCAGGATGTACTCGTGAATGGTCGCTTTGACCCACCACACTGCATAGCTGGAAAACCGCGCGCCGCGGTCGGCCTCGAAACGTGAGGCCGCGATCACGAGCCCGAGATTTGCCTCAGCAATGAGATCAACCAGCGGAAGGCCATATCCCCTGTAACCTCGCGCCAACCTGGCTGCGAGGCGGAGGTGACTGGTGACGAGCACGTTGGCGGCGTCTGGATCCCGCGTTTCCTGCCAACGACGTGCCAGCCGCTGCTCTTGATCAGGCTGCAGCAGATCGTATCGCCTGATGGCTGCTGCGTAGGCATTGACCGCGCTTGCCGACGGAGTTCGGCCGAACGTCGAGGTCTTGTTTCTCACGATCACGTGACGAGTTTGCATCCGCTGCTCCCGCGCTCGAACTTGGCGAGTAAGCGTAAGAGGCCTTCCCGCGGAGCTGCCACTAAATTGGACTTGAGAATCCTGAATTCGTTTTCAGGCGGTCCGAGAGTCGGGCATCACCGCCGACGTCACGTCCGGTCAAGCCTCGCGTGACGCGCGATCCGGGATTGAGGTGCTGGGGCGCGGTCCCTTGTTGCTCCTGTCGAGACAAGGATCTCGACCCTCCCGCCGGGGGCCGGGCAAATGATCAGCCTGAAACCGTGAAGCTTGACGATGGCAGCCACCAGGCTCAGTCCCAGTCCAACCCCGGGCGTGTGGCGCATCTTATCGGAGCGATAGAAGCGTCGCAGCACGGCCTCACGCTCCTGCTCGTTGATACCAGGTCCGGTATCGCTCACGCGCACGAGCGCGGTCTTGTCGGCCGACACCAGCTCGAGCCTCACCATTCCGCCCGCGGGCGTGAACTTGACGGCATTGTCCACGAGATTGGCGACCGCCTCGAATAGCAGATCGCGATCGCCCCACACCTGCACCTCGCGATCGATAGCGACGCCAAGCGCGACGTTCTTGTCTTCGGCAATGGGCTCGTAGACGTCGCAGACCTCGCGCAGGATCTCGTCGAGCGCGACATCGCCGAAACCGGCCATACGGCGGTTGTTCTCGATCTCAGCCAGACGCAGCAACGCGGTGACGATTGCGAGCGACTGATCGATCCCGGCGACCGCCTTGTCGACGACCTCATGGAGTTGCTCCAGCGTGGCCGCGTGCGTGCGGCCTCTCTCCAGCGCCAGCCGGGCACGGGTGAGCGGTGTCCTGAGATCATGAGCAATGTCGTTACCGACGCCGGTCAGGGCGTTGATCATCGTCTCCATTTCGTCGAGCATCCCATTGACGATGCCGGCCAGTCGCGCGAACGGATCATCCACATTGTCCTGTGGTAAACGCTCGCGCAGATCACCGGCCACGATCCGCCGGACCCGCTGGTTCACTTCCTCCACGCGCCTCTGGGCACGGATGCTCAACCCCGCTCCGGCCAGCAGGCAGAGGCAGAACGCCGGCAGCAGGCCGAGCGCGAGAGCCTGCCCCACGACGCTCGATATTTCGCGCGTCTCATCGACATTTCTCCCCATGACCAGGATGGCTCCGCCCTCCAGGCGCCTGGCCCCCGCCCTGACAACCGGATCGTGGTCAGTCGATTGCGTGATGCGATCGAGCCGCACCCCCTGCACCACCCCGTCGAGCTCGAGCTCCTGCGGCACGCGCTCGATGTTGCCGGCAAGCCGGGCTCCGGCGGCGTCGAACAGTCCCGCGTACTGCACGCCCCTGGAGTCTTGTTCGAGGTGATCGGTGATCGCGTTGACACGGCGGGCCGAAGGCAGCCTGGCCAGGAAGTCGATCTGGGTCGTGATCATCCGATCCGACCGGACGATCAGATAGTCATCGATCTTCCAATAGATGAACGCGAACAGCCCGACCACGAACAGCGCAAAGGCCGCCGCCACCGCCAGGGCCCAGAGAAACGTGTTCGAACGAATGAAGTGGAACTGGCGCATCGATCCGACGCTCGATAGTCATGCAAACCATGCTCCCCGATTTGGGGATGCCGCGGCGGCTATTGACGCACACGCAGGAGGAATCCCGATCCCCGAACGTTATGGATGAGCTGCACCTCCCCCGGGCCGTCAACCTTGTGACGGAGCCGGCCCATATGCACGTCGATCAGGTTCGTGGTTGCAGGAACGAATTTATAGTTCCAAACCTCCTCGAGCAGCATCGCGCGCGTCAACAACTGGTCGCTGCGACGCATCATGTATTCGAGCAGGCGGAACTCTCGCGGCAGCAGATCGATCTCGCGCTCGCCGCGCCGCGCGGTCCGGTCGATCAGGTCGAGCTCCAGCGGCCCGGCGCGCAGCGTGGTTTCTCGACTGTCGGTCGGACGGCGCAGCAATGCCTCTATCCGAGCGACGAGCTCGACGAGCGCGAACGGCTTGGTGAGATAGTCGTCTCCTCCCATGCGCAAGCCGCGCACCCGGTCATCGACCGCGCCGAGAGCGCTCAGCACCAAGACGGGCGTTCCGACTTCGTCCTTGCGCAGCGCCTCGATGACGGTCAGCCCGTCCATTCCGGGCAGCATGCGATCGACGATCAAGGCATCTGGACATGACGAGCGCGCCCGATCGAGACCATCGATGCCATCGGGCGACCACTGAACCTCGAAGCCACGATCGGCAAGCTCGGCGATGACCGACTCGGCGGTCTCGGCGTCGTCCTCGATCAGAAGAATCCGCGTCATTGTCCCGGTCCCACCTCCTGCGAGGCGCTTCGGCCTGCGGCGACGAAGCATGGGCTCGGCGGCTCTTGTCGTCATATTCCACGCCCATTGCGCCCGAAGGCGCCGCGCTGAGCCTGCATGCGATGAGCCGCTCGCCCTGCGGTGACATAGTCCGGCTCAGGATGGAACACCACTAAATAGCAATTCAGGAAGCCTGGGAGGGCGGCCAGCGACGGTGGGTGAGCAGAAAGGTGTGCTGTCGTCGTGGTCATCTCCCATCTCCGTCCGGGACTCGCGATGTACCATAGATATGTTCTCCATGGGTCCTTGTTACGCACAAGGATGGGATTTTGCGGCGAACATTGCGGATTCGCACGATCGTGGCTGCCACGCGAATAGAGATCACGGGCCGTTGAACTCCGGTGAGCATTTCGTGCGTTTTGTTGAGCCGCGATCGTTCGCACCTCCTCCGCGAGGCGGCTTGGTCTGCCTGCTGTCATCAAAGGAGAAGCCACAATGTCTACCCTCAAGCTCTTGTCGACCGGATTGATCGCAGTCGCCATGCTGGGAGGACCTGTCATGGCACGCGAACGGCACGCCGTCGTGCGACCGTCCTCCATGGAAGCCAATCCGGCCGCATCGAACGCATCCCTCTATCGGGATGGTCGCACCTGCGTTCCGGCGCCGCGTGTCGGCGCATTTGCGACAGCGCCGTGGACCGGCGACAACGTCCCTTGTGAGCCGGGCACCGGAAGCTTCTGATCGCTACGGCTTTGCGGCCGACCGGGCACCTCGGTCGGCCGACCGCATCACCTTGCCGATCGGCCCTCGCCTTCCTGAAACCGAATTTAGTGGGATTGACGAGCGCCGTTCCTATCTTCCTTTCATCACGAAGCTTGGCGACACCACGACGCTGAAGCGAACTGCAGGGATCGCCGAGCACCTCGATAGAAAAGGAGTGCTCCCATGAAACGAGTATTGATGATTTTAGCCACAGCGGCACTTGCCTCGACGTTGACCGTCGGGGTGGCCGAGGCGCGCGGCGGTGGCGGAGGCGGCCACGGTGGTTTTGGCGGCGGCGGCTTTGGCGGCGGACATATGGGCTTTGGCGGGGGAGCGCATTTCGGCGGCATGGCACATGCCGGCGGGTTTGGCGGAGGATTTCATCCCGGCGGGACCGCGGCGTTCGGTGGCGGACACCGCTTCGACGGAGGCCATCTCGGTCTCGGCGATCACATCGCCTCCCGCGGCACAGGCTTCAGTCCCCACGCACTACATCAGTATGGTCGCTATCGGTCCGCGTATGGATTCTACGGCGCCTATCCCGACTGCTACGACTGGTACTACCTGCATCCCAACGCGCCGTTGCCGCTGAGCTGCGGCTGATTTGCAAGCACAAGCCTCTGCCTTTGGTCCGGATCTGGCCTGAGCCGATCCGGGCCGACGGCCTCCTGACATTCATGCGACGACCGCCGCGATCAACGCGGCAGTGACATCTCAGAACTGCACACCGCGTGTCAGGGCACCGTCGACGACGAGGTTCGTTCCCGTGATGAAGCTCGCGGCACGACTTGCGAGAAATACGACCGCGTTGGCCATCTCCTGCGGGGTCCCCATCCGGCCCGTGGGATTGAGCGCAAGCGCGGTCTTGTAGAGCTCGGGATTGTTGTCCTTGATCGTGTTCCAGACTCCGCCTTCGAAATAGGTGTTGCCCGGCGAGACCGTATTGGCGCGAATACCCTTGTGTGCAAGCTGATTGGCGAGACCTTGCGTGTAGTGGATGATGGCGGCCTTGAAGGTGCCGTAGGGGCCGGCCGCGAAATCGACCTCCCGCCCGGAAACGCTCGATATAGCAACGATCGCACCGGCGTCGCTCTTTTCCAGATAGGGCATGGCCGCATTGACCAGCCGGACCGTGCCCATCATGTCGGTCGAAAATTCCCTCGCCCAGCTTTCATCGTCCTGCCCGATAGCCAGCGCACTCACATTCGCCACGACGACGTCGATCCCGCCCAGTTTGGTCGCCATGTCGACCACCCAGGCCTTGAGCGCCACACCATCGGCAACGTCGACCGAGGCTCCAAAGGCGGCCACGCCTTTGCTCTTGAGCGCTGCGACAGTGCTGTTAACATCCGCTTGATTGCGCGCACAAATGCCGACATTCGCGCCCTCCGCCGCAAAGGTCTCGGCGATCGCGCGACCGATCCCCTTGGTACTGCCGGTGACGAGAACCTTGGCGCCCGAAAGTCCTAGATCCATGATCGGCTCCTTTTCTTCTCTTTAGTGTCACACATTCAATAGTTATTCGCCACCGCCCTGACCAATCCCCGATAGCTGTGCGGCATCCGCATCGAAACGAGATCCTTCCGTCGCACGACATTGGTCGGATAAACGCTGTCGAGATTGGTAGTGTCGACCAGCGCCGTGGCAAGGCCCGTATCGTCAGCTGCAATCGCCTCGCGGCGCGGAAACTCGAACGTATCGGGGCCGAACACCCCGCTCAGCCCGGGATAGCCGCGTCCGGGATTGAACACGTTGGCAAACGCCAGGAACACGTTGTTCTCGCCGGCGCGGACGCGGAAGTGATGCCAATGATGCGGATCGGCGCCGGTCGGAATCGGTGCCGACTGTAGAACGGCCGTCCCCGCATGTGGCGAACCGAAGGGGCCCTTGATGGCTGCGCAGCACGCGATGACGTCGCAGCCGCGAAGTGCGAGCACCCTCCCCGCTTCCGGAAACGCCGCATCGTGGCCGATCAGCAGGCCGATGCGCCCGATCGGCGTATCGACGACAGCCCAGTCATCACCGGCCGTGGCCCAGCTCCGCTCCTCTTCCGTCAAATGCGTCTTGCGATAACGCGTGATCCTTCCATCCGGCGTGATCAGACAGGCGCAGTTGTAAACGGCATCGCCCGCGCGTTCGGCCATCCCACAAACGATGTAGATCTCGAGCTGTGCAGCGAGCGCGTGCAGGCTGTCCGTGGCAGGTCCCGGTATCGGCTGCGCCGATCTCGCCGGACCCGCCAGGCCGGTGATCGCGAGTTCCGGGAAAACCACGAGATTCGCGCCCTCGGCTTTGGCCCGGCGGGCAAGATTCGCGATCGCCTCGAGATTTCCGGAAACGCTGTCGGCAGGTGCGAATTGGGCCACGCTGACGCGCGAGCGCATGCCTTCGGGCCAGGGCTCGTGACCATAGAGACCGAAAAACTCGCGTGGATTCCAGCTGAAAGTATCGGTCAGCAACTCCGGATACAGCTCGGGCCGGCGCTGAACGAAGACCGGCTCACCGAGCACGCGGCGCGCACGAGCCATGTCGAGATCGATCTCGGCCAAGGCGAACCCGTCGCCCTTGTCGAGGACCGTGAGCACCTCGCCATCCGGCGCGATCACACAGCTCCCGCCGCTGAACTGGACGGTGCGCTCGCACCCCCAGCGATTGCTCTCGATCACGTAACAGCCGTTCTCGAACGCTCGGCTGATCCAGTAAGGCGCCGGCGTTCGCTCCGCGAGCCAGTTGGAGATATGGCAGATGACATCCGCGCCGCCCAGCGCCATCAGCCGCGCTGTTTCCATAAAATGGATGTCCATGCAAATCAGGAGTGCAATCCGTCCAATCGGCGTATCGAAGACCTGGTTGTGCAGGTCGCCAGCCGCCGCCCATTTCGGCTCCGAGATATAAGGATGGGTCTTGCGATGGCGGCCGACGATGCCATCGGGCCCGATCAAGACGGCCGAGTTGAAGTAGATGTCGTCCTCGTCCGCTTCGGGCATGCCGACCACGACGTAGCAATCATGCTTGCGCGCAAGCGCCGCGAAGCGCTCGGTGGTCGGTCCCGGAACCTTCTCGACAAAGGGCCGAACCTCGGCGCGGTCGAACCAGCAATAGCCCGTGGTTCCCATTTCCGGCGTGACGATGAGCTTCGCGCCGGCCGCCGCCGCCTGTTCGCAGAGTTCGAGCAGGCGCGCGATGTTGCGCTCCTTCTCGAACATGGTCGGCTCGAACTGGACAGTGGCGACCTTGTGCACGCACGGCATGATCGGCGTCCCCCGTTAGCGCAGATAGGATTTCTTGATGGAGGCGCCGAGCGTGTATTTCGGATCGACCATGTTGCCGAGACGCACCCGTCCGGCCTGGGTCAACAGCATGTAGGCGTCGATCTCCTCGAAACCGTAGTCCGCCGCCATCCAGCGGCACAGCTCGCGATAGGCGATGCGCGCTGCATCCTCCATCGGCCGCGCCGAGCCGATGGTCATGATGAAGTCCTGGGTCTCGAGCCGTGGCCAGGCGATCGTCCAGCCTTTGATGAGATCGACCTGGACCGTGGTCACGGTCGGATGCTCGATCGCGACGCCGCAGAGCTCGCCGTCCCCCTGCGCGGCATGGCAGTCGCCGAGATAGAGCAGCGCGCCCTTGGTGTTGACCGGCAGATAGACGATGGCGCCGACGCCGACGTCCGGCAGGTCCATGTTGCCTCCGTAATAATCGGGGACGAGCGAGGAGATCGCCTCGATCTCCGGCGACGTTCCGATCGTGCCGATGAAAGGCTCATAGGGCAACGTGATCTTGTCGTTCCATTTGGTGCCGGTCTTGGCGTCGATCTCCAGCTTCTTGACCCGTTCGGGCAGCGCCGGGTTGAGCAGCGCGGTCTGCCCCGTGCTGACGAGGCCGCCGAAGTCCGGCATGACCACGGTGGTGCCGCACGGCTGCGGCCCGCGCGGCACGATGCTCTCGATATAGACCGCGAGCGTGTCGCCCTTCTCGGCGCCGTTGACGTGGATCGGTCCATTCTGCGGATTGAGGAACGGAAAATTGAGAATCTTCGACGGGCTGTCGGTTTCGTGCTTGATGGCGCCCTCGAAGGCGTCGTGGGTCTCGGCGGAGACGACCGCTCCAGGATCCACGGTCAGCACCGGATTCACGTAGGGGCCGTAGACATAGTGATACTTGCCCTGCTCGCTTTCGGTGATCGTATGCGAAGTGCCGCGCTCACCCTTGGCCACGCCCTTGCGAGCCATGATCGAATCTTTGTGCCAGGACATTTTCTTTTCTCCTTCTATCGTAGGCCAGCGTTCAAACGGCGAGATGGCGCCGCATCTCCGCTTCGTCGTCGAGCGCTGCGCGGTCGAGATTTGCGACGATGCGGCCCTTGTCCATGACGTAGCAGCGCTGCGCCATGGCGCGGATCATGTCGAGGTTCTGCTCGACCAGAATGATGGTCACGCCCGTGCTGCGGTTGAGCTCGACCATGTTGCGCGCGATATCCTGGACGATGTTGGGCTGGATACCTTCCGACGGTTCATCGAGCAGGATGAGATTGGGGTTCGCGATCAAGACTCGTCCGATCGCGAGTTGCTGCTGCTGGCCGCCCGACATGGTGCCGGCACGCTGGTGCCAGCGTTCGGCGAGGATCGGAAACGCCTCCACGATCCTGCGTCGGCCTGCTTCGGGAATGCCGCCGCCCTTGATCGCGGCGCCGACCGCGACGTTCTCGCCGACGGTCAGCCGTGGAAATACGTCGCGTCCCTGCGGCACATAGCCCATGCCAAGGCGCGCCCGTTTGTGCGCCGGCAGGGTTTCTACCGCTTCGCCGCGATAGACGACCGAACCGCTCATCGCCGGCACGAGCCCGATCAGGCTCTTCATCAACGTGGATTTGCCGACGCCGTTGCGCCCGATGACGGCGACGATCTCGCCTTCCCGCACCTCGATCTCGAGGCCCTGGAGCACGGGCTTGCCACCATAGCCGGCGCGCAAGGCGAGCGTCGAGAGGATGACCTCCTTGCGTGGCACATCAAGCATGGGCCTGCCCCAGATAAATCGCCGCCACGCGTTCATCCGCTACGATCTCGTCGATCGAGCCCTGCGCGAAGACCTGGCCGAGATGCAGCACCGTGACACGCTGGGCGACCTGGCGGACAAAAGCCATGTCGTGCTCGATCGCGAGCACCGTCATGCCGTCCGCATTGAGCCGCTGCACCATCTCTCCGGTCAGATGGGTTTCCTCCGGCGACATGCCGGCCGTCGGCTCGTCCAGCAGCAACAGGCGCGGCTTCAGGCTGATCGCCATGCCGATCTCGAGCCATTGCTTCTGGCCATGGCTGAGATTGCCGGCAGTCTGGGCCTGCTCGGACCCGAGCCCGAGGAAGGCGAGCAGCCGGTCGATCTCCGCTTCGAGCTCGGCGCCGCGATGACGGATCTGAAGTGCGATCTCGAGGTTCTGGCGGACCGACAGACCCTTGAATACGCCGGGCACCTGGAATTTGACCGAGAGGCCGCGATGAATTCGCGCAAAGGATTTCAGAGAGGTGATGTTCTCGCCGGCGAAGACAATTTCGCCGCTGCCGGGATGATGCTCACCCAGAATCAGACGGAACAGCGTGCTCTTGCCGGCGCCGTTCGGGCCGATCAGGCAATGGATTTCGCCGGTCTGAAGCGTGAGGTCGACGGCGTTAGTGACGTGTAACCCGCCGAAATGCTTGTTCAGCTTGCGCAGTTCGAGCAGCGACATCAGCCGATCCTCTGCGTCAGGCGGGCGGCGAGCCTGCCGAGCCAGTTCATCGCACCGAGCACGAGGCCGTTCGGCGCGATCAGCACCGTGAGCACCAGCAACACGCCCATGAAGACCAGCGCATATTGGCTGCCATAGATCGTGAGTGCCTGGAACGCGGCCAGCACCATCAGCGTGCCGATCACGGTAGAAGTCAGGTCGCTGCGGCCCCCGACGGCGACCCAGATCAGCGGCAACGCCGCCGCCGTCATGCCCATGCTCGAGGGCGTGATGTACTGTCCCCACACCGTGTAGAGCAGGCCGGAGAGCCCTGCGAGCGCCGCGCCGATGACGAAGGTGATGAGCTGGTATTTGCGCACGTCGTAGCCGAGCATCTCCGCCCGTTCCGGGTTCTCCCGGATCGCGACAATGACGTTGCCGAACGACGAGTTCATCAGCATGCGCAGGCCCAGATAGACGAAGATGAGAAGACCGAGCACGAAGTAATAGAGGCCGACGTCCGCGAACAGCACGATCGGCTCACCCGGCCAGGGGATGGTCAGAGGCGGCATCGCGCTCATGCCGTTGAAGCCGTTCAGTCGCGCGCTGCCGATACGCCACTCTGGCCCTGCGGTCTGGGCCATGAATCGCTCCAGCATCAACGTCACGGCCAGCGTAACGATGCCGAGGAAGACACCGGCGATGCGGCCGAAGAACATGAAATAGCCGAGCAGGATCGCGAACAACGCAGCGATCGCGACGGCCACCACCAGCGCCACCAGCGTGAAGCCGTAGGCCGAGCCGAAATTGATGGTGAGGATGCCATAGCCGTAGCCCGCAATCCCGAAAAAGGCGGTCTGGCCGAAGGACAGCGAGCCGCCATACCCCCAGATCAGGCACAGGCTGAGCGCGATGAACACCCAGACGAAGAAGTAAACCGTGTTGCCAACGGTGTAGCCGTCGCTCACCAGCGGATACACCAGTGCGACTGCGAGCACGACGGCGAACAAGCCCCAGAAGGCCGGACCGCGACCGACGGTCTGCGGTCCTTCGAGACGGCGAAACAACGAGAGAAAACCGGTCACGACGCCATCCCCCGTCAGGTGCGCTCGCGCAGCACGAAGCCGGAAATGCCCTTCGGCAGCACCCGAACGACGATGATGACGGCAACCAGGAGGCCGATCTGGCCGAACAGCTGTCCCTGCCAGGACGTCATCACCGATTTCACTATTGCAAGCACGCCGCCTGCAGGCGCCGTGCCGAGAAAGACATCGGCGCCGCCGATCACCACGGTGACGAACGCTTCCATGATGAAGGTTGCGCCCATGGTCGGTACCAGCGTCATGGTCGGGGCATAGAGACCACCGGCGAGGCCGGCGAGCCCCGCTCCGCAGGCGAAGGTGAGGCTATAGATCAAACGCGTATCGACCCCGAGCGCCGCGGCCATGTGCGGGACCTGAATGGTGGCGCGCGCCAGCACACCGAAGCGCGTCCAGTTGAACAGTGCATAAAGCCCCGCCAGCACACCGAGCGCGGCGCAGAACAGCACGATGCGATAGATCGAATAGGAGTAGTCGCCGACCTGAAAACTGCCGAACGGCGTGCCGACACCTGCCATGGTCGAACCGACCATGATCAGCGTGCCCTGCGTCGCGATCAGGCTGAGGCCCCAGGTGGCGACGATGGTGTCGAGCGGCCGGTCGTAGAGATGGCGGATGACCACCAGCTCCACCACGACGCCGACCAGCGCCGACACGATGGTGCCGGCGAGTATTCCGAGCGGCAACGGCAGGCCGGCATGCACGGTGGCCGCCGTCACATAGGCACCGCACATGATGAACTCGCCATGGGCGAGATTGATCACGCCCATCATGCCGAAGATCACCGCGAGCCCACAGGCCGAGAGCACCAGGAACGCGAAAGCGTCGCCGAATTGATAGAGCGCAGAGAAGACGAGGGTCGCAAGGTTCATGAAACAACCAGAATGTGGGAAGGCGCGAGATTGCCGTCGCAGATGTTCGAGGGTCGCCCCGGCGTTCCGGGAACGCCGGAGCGACCAGCCGCCGTCAGGGTTTCGGCGGGGGATTCGACGGCGTGTACTGGGCCATCGGATCCTTCTTGGTCAGATCGCAGCCGGCCTCGCCCAGCCAGTACGGCTTGATGTCCTCCCAGGTCTTCGGGAAGGAGATCGCGTGATCCGCACCGACCTTGGCGAGATAGATCGTGTGCGACATGTGCTGGCTCTTCGGGTCGATGCAGACCTTGCCCTCTGGCGCGTCCATGCAGACGTCGCCGAGCGCGATCACCTTGCGGATGTCCTCGCGCTTGGTCGACTTCGCGCGCTCCACCATCTGCTTGTAGAGATAGACGGCGAGATAGGAGTTCTCCGCCTCCTGGTTGACATAGGGCTCGCTCGGGAATTTCGCCTTGAACTTGGCGTAGAATTCCTTGCTCTTCGGCGAGTCGATCTCCTCGATGTAGTTGGTGGTGACGTACATGTCCTTCAGGCTCGGCGGCTTGAAGCGCTTGTGCTCGTAGCCCTGGCCGACGTTGACCGAGGAGGCCATCGGCAGGTTGACGTTGGCGGAGGCCGCCTGCTCGTAATAGGAGGCCTGCGCGGTGCCGACCAGCAGGGTGACCACGAAGTCTGGCTTGGCCTTCTGGATGTTCTGGATGCTCTGGGAGAACTGCGACACGCCGAGCGGGATGAACTCCTCGCCGGCCATCTTGCCCCCGTTCTCCTTGACGATCTTGCGCACCCATTCCGCCGAGATCTGGCCGAAATTGTAGTCGGCAGCGAGCGTGTAGACGTTCTTGCCGTACTTCTCCATCATGTAGGGGATGAGCGTGGAGAACTGCTGCTCGGGCACCGCGCCTGTCACGATCATGTGGCCGTCGCAGACACCGCCTTCGTACTGATTGTTGTAGAAGGCGAAGCCATTGAACTGGTCGACGATCGGACGGTACGCCTCGCGCGAGGCCGAGGAGAAGCCCGCGAACACGACGTCGACCTTGTCGCGCTGGAGGACGCGCCGCATGAACTCCTGGTAGCGGGTGTTGTCGGATTGCGTGTCGTAAGCGACGAGCTCGAGCGGCCGCCCCATGATGCCGCCTGCCTTGTTGATCTCTTCGGTGGCGAGCTGGATGGCGTGGACCTTGCCGATCGTCGCGGCGGCAAAATCGCCGGACTGATCTTCAAGCACGCCGAGCTTGATCGGATTTTCCGCCGCCAGTGCCAGAGATGATCCGAGGACAAGCGTCCCCGTGAGGGCTGCGGCACGCAGCCCCCGCAATACAGACTTGCTCATTTTTGCTTCTCCTAGATGGCTTGCTTGTTGCCGCCTTGCAGCGTGATGCCGGTTGTGCGGCCGGACGTATCGGGCGGCTTCGCCCGCTTGCTCATAAACTCCTCGCAATAGAGTTCCATGTTCTGCCGCGCGCGCATGCTGTCGCGGCGGAGCTGGGAATAGGCTCCCTCCTCGTCGAGGCCGTCTTGCTGCATCAGCAGGACGACCGCCCGGATCACCGCGCGCCGGCCGCGGCGGCGCTCCTCGAGGCCTTGAAGGCGCTCATACATCTCCGCGCGCAGCAGGAACTGGTTGATGCCCATGAACAGGGACGTGTAGACCGCGCCGCCGTGCACGGGCTTACGCAGGAACGAGGTTGCGCCGAGATTGACGAGCGCCTTGAGCCGGCTCGGCGCCTCGACGCCGACGAGGCCGATCACCGGCACCGGCGGCAAGCGCGAGCCAGGATTGACCTCGATCGCTACC
The DNA here is from genome assembly GCF_900094605.1 of Bradyrhizobium shewense. Taxonomy (GTDB): domain Bacteria; phylum Pseudomonadota; class Alphaproteobacteria; order Rhizobiales; family Xanthobacteraceae; genus Bradyrhizobium; species Bradyrhizobium shewense. Next base: position 370,721 of record NZ_FMAI01000001.1, read on the forward strand.
GCGCCTTCGAGATCGCCGTCGATGAACAGGATGTCCCGCTCGGCCTGAAGGCTTGCGACATCAATCTGCGCACGACCGTCGATGATCTCCGGATATTCGGTGGAGACGCCAAGCTTGGCCAGCGTCGTTTCGAGCGCGCTCTCCCATCCGCCTCGCCGGGTAACGACGATGGCACGGCCGCCCTTGAAGTTCTGTAACAGTCGGGAGCTCATGATTGCACCACCTTCAAAAGCGGAGAGCGCATTGCGCTGGCAAAGCGCGGCGACGACTGAACGAGATAGGGATCTGGCGCGATCGGCTCGCGCGATTCCAGAAGGACTTCGAACTGCCCGCTGACCGTCGACCGACCAATCCGGGGCGTGAGCCAGGCGTGGAAGGTCTGGCGGTCGATCCGGACCTCGCCCTGCGGAGCGCACAGCCGCTGGTCCGCCACGGCGGCGCGTACGGTGCGGGCGTCGTCGGTGCCGGCTTGTGACAGGGCCGCGCCGAGCAGCTTGACGGCGATGTAGGACGCTTCGGCGTCTGCCGACGAGACCGGTCCATCCGGAAATGACGAGGTGTAGGCGCGAATGAAGGCGCCGTTTTCCGCCGAATTCAGCGAGGAGAAATAAACACTCGAGGACAGATGTCCATCGACAGCATCGGGACCGATCTCCGGCAATTCCGGCTCCGACAGCGTGCAACTCGCGACCGGGATTTCAGCCGCCTGATCGATGCCACGCGCACGGCAGGCGGCCCGGAACGCCCGGAAGAAGGCGTAAGCGCTGGTGCCGATCAAATTGTTGAAGACGAAGTCCGGACGCTGATCGATGATCGCCGCGATCACCTGGTCGACCTCGGTGTCGCCGACCGAGAGATATCGCTCGGCAAGCACGGTGCCACCGCGCGCGGCGAGTGCCTCCCGGAAGATGCGATTGTTTTCCCAGGCCCAGATGTAATTGGAGCCGACGCAGAAGGCGCGCGAGCCGACGCGGGATGCCAAATAATCGACGAGCGGCAGCACGTGCTGGTTCGGCGCCGCGCCGGTATAGATGACGTTGTCGGAGCTCTCGAATCCTTCGTAGTGAGACGGGTACCAAAGCAGTCCGTCGAACTTCTCGAAGCAGGGAATCACCTCCTTGCGGCTCGACGAGGTGTAGCAGCCGACCACGTGCCGGACGCCGGAACCGAGCAGCTGGAGGCTGAGCGAGCGATAGCTCGCAAGGTCGCCGGCCGGATTGACCACGACCGGCTCCAGCGCAATGTCGTCATGGCCCGCATTGATTTCGCGAAAGGCGAGCAGCGCCCCGTTCAGCATCGAGCGCGCAACGACGCTGTAGGATCCCGTCGTCGACAGCATCACGCCGATCCGATAGTTCGTCCGCGCCATCACTCGTTCCAAAATAAAAAGGCGCCCGTCGGCTGTTAAGCCGAGGGCGCCCTCGCCGCCAACCGAGCACGCGAAACCGGCGTGATGTTGGAAATGGTTGAAGCTCATTGCGTTGACGGGCCGAACTGCCCAACGCTTGCGTGATACGGTCGTTGAGATCAGTTGTGAAGTCAAGCGCGTTATTGCAGCGAAAGCTGCCGCGATTCATATCGTGGTGCAGCAAAACTATGCAGCCGAGCCGCGGGCACCGCTTCGATGCGGCGGAGACACCAGGGCACGCCTGACGTCCGGTTTCCGGACCTGAGGCGCACTGTCGAAAGCTGCGAGTCGAGCTGCCAGGAGGCCCGTGCACAGCCGAGGGCATCGACGCTCGCCGCCGCGAACGACGGATGTCTCTGCCGGCTGTCGGTTTCATTGGGGCGAGTGAACTTCAGCTGCCCGGAGCCTTGTCTGGCATCAGGCCGCCTCTGCACAATCTCATCCTGAGACCAAGCCCAAACGGCTCTGGGATTTAAGAATTTGGTAACGATACGAACGTGGTTGAGCGCGTTAATGCAAATCTCACACCGCCGGTGTCTAGCCCGTAACGACCCTGCTATAAAGCGTAGCCACGGCTCGATCGACTTCGCGAATTATCCGGTTTCCCTGATTGCGCATGAACAAGCTTAGCAACACCTTCGACATCGTCATCGAGCAGGCGTTCGACTTTCTGTCTCCGGAATATGCCGAGCTGTTTGATCGCTCGGCCGCCACTGCGTTCCAGCATCCGATCTGGCTGCACAGCCTCTACACCAGGCTCGCTTCGGATGCGGGTGCAACACCTCTGGTCGTCGTGGTCCGCCACCGCGCGACGGGCGCCCTTGCGATGGTGCTGCCCTTGCTCCGGATCCGGCGCGGCCCGATCCGAACCGTCGAGTTCGCCGACCTCCGCGTCTCCGACTATCTGGCGCCGGTTTGCAGCCAGAAAGTGTTTTCGCAACTGATCGACGACGCGGACGCATGCACGGAGATTCGGCGCCTCGTTCGACCTTTCGATCTGCTCCGGATGACCAAGCTGCCCGACGGGCGGCTTCCGATCGAGAACCTCCTGGCCGCATCGCGCCGCGCATCGATGGACACCAATGCCTACGCGACGGTTCTCGTCGCGCCGTTCGAGCAATGGCGGGCCAGTGCGATCGATCGCTCCTATCAGAAGGAGCTTGCAAAGAAATTTCGTCAGCTTCAGAAGAAGGGCGCGCTGAGCTTCTCATGCTGCAACGACAGCGCCTCCGTGCTCGAAGCGCTGGATGTGATGAGGAAGTTTCGCGGTCCGCGCTTTCAGGCGCAAGGCGACGGAGATCTGCTCCAGCGTCCCGAATATTTCGGTTTCTATTCCGACGTGGCCCTTCGTGGTCTCGGCTCCTTTGTGCGTCTCTATGCCATGAAGATGGACGGCGAAGTGATCGCCGCCGTGCTCGGCCTCTGCCATCAGGGCAGCTTCCTCATCATCATGAGCGCCTTCGACATTGCCGGATACAAGAGCCAGTCCCTGGGCGCGCTGATGTTCGAGCAGGTAGCGCGGGATTGCATCGAGCGCGGCGATCAGATGCTCGATTTCACCATTGGTGACGAGCCATACAAAAAACTGTTCGGCGGACAGCCCTCGCCGATGTGGGCGATCACGAAAGCCGGCAGCACCGCAGGTGCCATCGCCCTGTTCGCGCTAAAGCAGGCTCCCTGGCTCAAACTGGCGGCCAAGCGGCTGTCGGATTTGCGGCTCCTGCCCGCCCGCACCCCAACTCCCACGCGTTGAAAAACAGCAGGCGAACGGCCGCGAAACTCAGGCGCGCAACGCCCCGCGAACACGCCCGAGCCAGCCGGGATGCATTTGATCGACGCGGTGTGCCAGGCTGCGCCGCAGGAAGTGCAACCGGCGCCGAACATCCCAGCCGATATCGTTGCGGGATGTCAGGGCCTGGCGGAAGCGCGCCATCTTCAGCGACTGCTGGTCCGCCGCGATCTTGTCGCGATCGGAATAGAACTGCGTAATCTTCTCCTGGTCCATGCCGGCGGTCGCGAGCCAGCGCGGCGCATATTCGGTGCAAAGGCGATCGACGTCCACCAGCAGGCGCGCGACGCCCGTGCCGGCGGCGGGACAATTGGTCTGGAACGCATCGCCGATGAGCACGATTCCGGGCTGGAGATGTCCCTCGACGACGGTCAGATCCATCACCCAGTTCTGGACACGGTCGGTGACGCGGAAATCGCCGAGATAGGGCCGCAATCCCGGCAGCAGACGCAGAACTGTCGCTTCCGGCTCACGACGCAGCTCGCGCATGATCGGATCGGTCGGGTCGCGGAACATGAAGAGATTGGCCCGCATGCCGGCGCGAACCGGAAACAGGCTGAGATAGTCGATGCCGTCGGCCGTGCGCTCGCCATAGCAGGTCAGCGCCTCGAAATCGAACGGCGCGCCATCGCGGCGGGCGATCGTGAAGCCGAACGAAACCGAATGGCGTTCGGCCAGAATCTGCCGCTTGATACCGAGTTTATAACCGAGAGCCGCCGCCATGCCCGTGGCGAGAACGACGAGACGCGCAGTCACGCGCCGTCCGGAGGCCAGCTCGAGATGCTGGATGTCGTCGCTGCAGCTGATCGCGGTGACCTCGTCGACGATCAGATCGGATGGCTCGGGGATCCGGCTGCGCGCCATGGCGACGAGATCGGCATAGGGAAATCCGTAGGCCTGGCCGACGCTGACATCGACCACCTTGCCTTCCCGGATATTGAGCACCTGATCATATCGACAAGCGACATTTTCGAGCGCGTCGAGGAAGCCCAGCTTGCGGAGCATCGCCAATTGATGGCCGCCGATCTTTTCGACCCGGAACTCGTCCGGATAGATCGCCCGCTTGTCGATCAGGGCGATGCGATGCCCTGCCCGCGCCAGCACGGCCGCTGCAAGCGATCCTGCAAGGCCACCACCGACGATCGCGATGTCCGCAACGATCGTCGAAGAGCCAGCTGCGCCGATCGGCTCGGTCACAGTTCTATCCGCCGTCATGGTCCAGGCTCCCACGGTCAACCAAAGCCGCACGTGCAATTCTCCGGCCTGATGTCGCATCGCAGGACCAAACGCGATCATTTCTCGGTATCGAGGTTAATGAAGCGGGGGAGCCGGCCGCCCAGACGAAAGTCGGCACGCCTCTTGCTCGGGATTCTCGGTAAATTCCGGCTTCCGGCACTCTGCGGTCGATCCCGGCGAGCCATTCCGCATTCAAGCGCCTGATCTCGCCATTATCGGCCGTCGATGCGGCACTATGCCGTCAACCGGCCTGAGCTGGGCGCTGCTCTATTTGGGACAACGGGGACGGCGATGTTCCACAGTGGAGCAATAGGCGTCATCGCGGTATCGAGTCGCGGGGCGATATCCTGGATGCCGCATTAACACTCGCGGTTTTTCGGCATGCTAGGTTGTCACCGATTTCGGAATATGTCTCTTCAGGAGAGAGCAGCTCCTTAAACTTCCATGATTAAATCTATCCTCCAGCTCATGCGGCGCGATGTCACGCGCGGTGTCGTCGGTACCATCCTGCTCAAGGTTGGTAGCGGCGCGCTCGCGTTTGCGTTGTTTTCGCTGGCGGCACGAACGATGTCGCCCGATGGCTTCGGTATCTTTGCGACCTGGCTTTCGGTTGCCCAGATCGCCGCCGTCGTGGGACTGGTCGGCCAGGAATCGTTGCTGGTGCGGTTCCTGAACGAGTATCAGGTCAGCGAAAGGCCGGACCTCACCAAAGGTGTCCTCCTATCGAGCTTCAAGATTACCTCGGTCGCAATGCTGATTGTGATCATCGGGATCGCCATCGCGGCGGACATGAGAGGCGACGGGTGGATGCTCATACTTGCGGTGTCGGCCTATACGGCCGCGACTGCCGGAGTGATGCTCGGCAGCCAGATCGCACGCTCGCTGGTCAGCATTCTCACGGGCGAAGGAAATCGCGAGTTCTTCTGGCGAGTCATCGTCGTCCTGTTTCTGCTCGCCATGCTGCTGGGCCATCGGCAACTCGATCCCGCCGAGTTGATGGCGGTGATGACACTAGCCATATCGGTGGGCCTGGTTGCGCAAATCGTTTCGATCGCGCGCGTGCTGCCGGATTTGCGCGGTACGCCGGCGCGCTCCGAAACGTCCCGCTGGCGCTCGAGCGCCCTGCACTTCTGGCTTGCATCCATCCTTGAAGCCGCAAACCAGTATTTCGACGTCATTCTGGTGTACTGGATGCTGGATCCGGTGACTGCCGGTATCTACTTTGCCGCATCCCGCCTTGCCAATATCTTCGCCATGCTGTCTGCGGCGCTATACACGTTCGGAGCCCGCCGGCTTCCCTCGCTGTATTTCAGCAAGAACCACCAGGAGTTCGAGCGAACCTTGCAGCTGATGGCGGAGGTGACCGCGCTATGCGTGGTCGCCGGGCTCGCAACGATCTGGATCGGCGGCCCCTATCTCCTCAACCTGTTCGGACCTCATTTCACCGCGCAGCACTCGGTCTTGATCGTGCTCGCAATCGGGACGGCCATCCAGGCCGCAGGCGGCCCGTCTGCTGCAATCCTTCAGCTGACCGGCCACGAACGGATCTACGTTCCGGTCGTTGCTGCCAATGTCGCGCTGCGGCTCGTGGGATTTCTCATCCTCATTCCCTGGCTCGGCCTGCTCGGCGCGGCGATTTCGGCGACCGTGTCGCTGGCGCTCGCGACCATTGCCCTGAACGTCCTCTGCCGCCGGCGAACAGGGGTGGATCCTTCGATCCTCGTGCTGCTGCGCTTCTCCGCCTTGAAGCGCGGCAATTATGCAGTGCGCGGCGCCGACTCCAGCGACTAGGCCTCAATCACGCCGTCGCCCTGTGGTCCGCGACCTCGCGCTGGCCGCGCGCAAGATCGATTGGTTAACGCGCTCGCTGCGCAGCATTCGGGAACCCGTGAAATGGCTGCGGGAACGATGTCGACTGCCAAGCCTGGCATTAACTCCGTTTGTTGCTAATCGGTGTCCGCGCGGTGCCCGCATGATAGGTACCGAGTTAAGAAGGTGAAGATTTCGTTTCTTTAGCGGGTCGGGATCGGTGCTCCACTATCAGCCGAATAAGGAATTGGGCGAGACGACCGCGACGGCACCCGCGCGGTCGAACGGCAGCGGACGAAAGCTGCACGTGCTTCTCGCGCAAACCCAGGCCGAGAACGCCGGAGCGCAGGAGATCTCCAGGCTTCTTGGCGCCGGGCTAACCGCGCGCGGCTACCGCGTCAGCAATCTCTTCTTCTTCCGTAAATCGGATTCCTTCGATGAGCCGCCCGATACGCTCTATTGCGCGCCGAGCCGCCCGGGCAATCCGATGGCGCTGCTGCGGATGCTGTGGACACTCGGCCGCCATATCAGCACCATCAAACCCGACGCCGTCCTGACCTTCCAGCATTTCGGCAACGTGATCGGCGGCGGCGTGACGCGCCTCGTCAGCCGCGCACCTGTCATCGCCAATCAGGTTTCATCCGCGCTGTCGATGAGCTGGCCGGTCCGCACGGCCGACATCGTCATGGGTAGCCTTGGCTTCTTCGACCGCATCACGCTCAATTCGCAGGACATGCAGCGAGAATATTCGCGCTACCCCGCGGCCTACCGGTCGCGCATGGTGCATGTCCCGCACGGCTTCGACGACAAGGCCCTTACCCTGTCGAAGGAAGCCGCCCGACAAAAATTCAACCTGCCGCCGGATCGCATATTGCTCGGCTGCGCAGCGAGGCTGCATCCGCACAAGCGGCTCGACATGGCGATACGTCTGCTGCCGGATCAACCGTCCTGGCACCTCGCGCTCGCCGGCCAGGGAGCCGACGAGGCCCGGCTGAAGCTGCTGGCGAATGAATTGAAGGTGTCGGACAGGCTGCATTTGCTGGGGGAAATCCCGCCCAGCCGGATGGCGGACTTTCTCGCCTGCCTGGACGTGTTCGTATTCCCGACACAGGCCGAGACCTTCGGTCTGGCCGCGGTCGAGGCTGCGAACGCCGGTGTTCCCTCCGTCGTCACCGATCTTCCCGTCTTGCGCGAAGTGTTGTCCTACGAAGGAAAGCCGACCGCAGTGTTCGTCGACGCCTCCGATCATGCGAAGCTTTCTGCAGCCGTCTCCAGGCTGCTGACGGACCAACATTTGATCGACGAACTGCGACAAAACGCCAAAGGCCTGAGGCTGCGCTATTCGGTAGATGCCATGGTGGAGGAATACGTTCGGATTCTCGGCCAGGTCATTTGACCTGATACGTTGGAATAGATTGGCTCGACATGATCATCGAGTTTCGCTGTGAACGTGAGCATGCGCGGCGGTGGATGGGCCGCGAGACGCTGTTGATCGACGGCCGGGAGGTTCCGGTTCAAATCGCGTGGACGGCGACTGCAGAGCCGCGCCCCACAGGCCTCGACGCCCTGTTCGAGCTCGAACGCCTGGTGTTGCACAAGGGCAAACACAGCGGCGCCAACAGGCTGAACATCGCTCCGGAACAGACGCAGGTTCGCACCGGGACAGCCGACGTGGTCGTCGACTTCACCGGCGCCGCGCGCGATCCGAACAACTCCGCCCGGCTGTATCTTCGTCCGCTGTTCAATGGGGTTGCAGGCGAAAACGCCGCGCTCGCCGCCATTCTGGCCGGCGACCTGCCGGTGATCGACATCGTCAACGAAGTCGACGGCTCGCTCGTCGATAGCGGCCATCCATCCGGAGAAATTGCCGCCGGCTTGAGCGGCGCACTCGAAACCGTCATGGCGCGAACGCTGACCATGGTGTCGGCCATCCTGTCGGGACGGCCGCGGATTGTGCCGCAACTGGCGCGTCCCGCCGAAGATAGCCCGCGCCGGGGTCCCGCAGGCTATGTCGCGCGCGGCCTTGCCGTCTCGATCGCCAAGGAGATTTATCGCCTCTGCTGTTACGCCCCGCATTGGCATGTCGGATGGCGTTTCAACGACGGCGCAGGCGTCTGGCAGACGGGCGACCTGTCTGGACCAGGCTGGAACATTCTTCCCGATCCCGGCAATCACTTCTACGCCGATCCCTTTCCCGTCACGTGGCAGGGCCGAACGTTCGTCTTCTTCGAAGACCTCGATCACCGGGTCGGAAAAGGCATCATTTCGGCGATCGAGTTCGGCGACTATGGGCCGACCGGCGAGGTCGTGCCCGTGCTGGAGGAGCCCTGGCACCTCTCCTATCCCTTCCTGATCGAAGACGGCGGCGATGATTTGTGGATGATCCCGGAGAGCTCGATCCACGGGGACGTCGCCCTCTACAAATGCGTTCGCTTCCCGGACAAATGGGAACGACACGCGACGCTCCTTTCAGGCCTTGAGCTCGCCGACGTCACGATCACGCGGCACAAGGGCCTGCATTATCTGTTCGGCGCCTGGCGCGACGGAACCGGCGGCTATTCGGACTCGCTGGCGATCTATTACGCCGAGCACCTCCTGGGACCCTGGTTGCCCCATGCCAGCAATCCGGTCCTGATCGACCGGGCAAGCACGCGGCCGGCGGGGAATTTCGTGACCATCAATGACCAATTGTGGCGCCCGGTCCAGAACTGTGCCGACGGATACGGTGCGGCGCTCGCGCTGGCGGAAGTGATCGAGCTGTCGCCGACGGCCTTCAAGCAGATCGTTCGCCATTCCTTGAAGCCCGGACCGGTGTGGCCCGGCAGAAAGCTGCACACGCTGAACCGCTGCGGCCGGCTTGAGGTGATCGACGGATCGCGTGTCCAGCCCAAGACCCGCGCCTTCGCGAGCAAGCTTCCGTCCGCCGTTCAGTCTCCGCGCACCAGTTCATACACCGCCGGCTGAAGCCGCTGGCGCGCCCTCGCTTGCGCTGTGCCCAAGCGCGCGGGCGAGGACACGCCCGATCGTTCCGGCCTGTGACGCGCTGCCACGCCACGCCACGATCTGGTCGGGACGTATCAAAGCAAGGTCGGCATCATAGAGCTCGCGCAAGGATCCCGGCAGCGTGACGAGCTTCACATCCGCCCCGAGCACGCGGACGGTGTCGGCGACCGCAGCCGGCGCCGGCGCAACCTCGCCGAACTGGAGCAACGTCCACTCGAATCCGAGCAAATCATACAGGGACACGCCGCTCTCCAGCCACGCATGCGGTGCGCGGCCACCGGGACAGGCGCTGGGAATGTAGACGTTCGCAGCATCAGGCGGCGGCTGGCTGCCGTCGGAGACGATAATCGGAGAGCCGTCGTAACGCCCGCCAAAGGTGACGCCGGGAATGTTGAATTCGGCACGGGCGTGCTGTTCGAGATAGATGCCTGCCGTCCGCCGCGCTTCGTTGCCTTCGTCCGTGGCGTCCTCGATGTCTGGCGCGGGCGCGAAGAGACCAAGGGAGTCCGCGAAGCGCCGGGCATAGTCGGTGTTGCGGAGCGCCACCGGACGCCGCTCGACCTCGTAGCTGTCGAGCATCGATACCGGGCTTACGCCCTTGACGACGCTTGCAAGCTTCCAGCCGAGATTGACCGCGTCCTCGATCGCAGTGTTGTAGCCGAGCCCGCCGGTCGGCGTGAACAGATGCGCCGCGTCGCCGCCGAGGAACACCCTGCCCCGCTGCATGCCGTTCGCGACCAGCGCGTGACCTGCGGTCCAGGTCAGGAAGGACAGCACCTCGCATTCGATCGGAGCGCCGCAGGCGCGCTGGAACGCGGCCCTGGCCTCGTCGACCGTGATCGCACTCTCGTCTTCACCCGGCCGCAGCTGGGTGTGAAACGCGAATTCGTCGCGTCCGTTCACCGAGGCCATGAAGGCCCGGCGGTCACCATTGAAGCAATTGTACATCCACGCCTTGGCGTGCGGGATGCTCGCATAGAACTCCGGCGAGCGGAGATACACAGCCAGCATGCGGCCGCCCATGAAGTCGCGCTGCGTCCCGGTCTCGCCGCCATAGACGATGCCGAGCGACTGGCGGACGTGGGAGCGCGGCCCGTCGGCCCCGACGAGGAAGTCGGCCCGGACCTGAAAGCGGCTGCCGTTGTCGAGACATTCGATCTCGCCGACGATGCCGTCGTCGCTTTCGACGTAGCTGACCAGCCGGTGGCCATAGTTCAGCGTGATGCCTGGAAGCCGTTCGGCATGGCGACGCAGCACCGCCTCGACATATTTCTGCGAGACGCGATGCGGGAGCTCGGCCGCGCTCCAGGAGCCCGACAGGCCCTTGATCAGCTCACCTGCGCGCGACGACGACGGCAGTTGAAACCGCGCCAGCTCGTAACCGGCGTAGCGGGTGAAATACGCAACATCGGTCGGATAATCGGCGGGCAGACCTTCGCGCCTGATCTCGTCGGCAAACCCCAGCCGCCGATAGTGCTCCATCGAGCGCGCCTGCGTCGCGTTGGCTTGCGGATTGAACGCGGTACCCGGCTTCTCGTCGATCAGGATCGCGGACACGTCGCGCCGGCCGAGCTCGTTGGCCAGCATCAGCCCGCATGGCCCCCCGCCCACGATGAGCACCGAGGCCGTCAGACCTGTTTCCAAGACGCTTCTCCCTACCAGCACGATTTTGCATGGTAAGGTTGCCTGACGATATCGTCAAGTGACCTGACTAATCGGCATCCTCAAGCGTGTCGAACCGCTCGCCATAAACCGCCAGCCCTTTCAGGATCGCGTCCATGGCGGGCTTGCCAAGCTCGGTACGCATCTCCCGTTCGGCAATGTCGACGGCGTCGCGGAACGCATCGAGCCATTTGCGCCCGGCCGGCGTGAACATGACGATGCGCGCGCGCCGGTCGGTCGGATCGGCGATGCGATCGACGAGGCCGAGCTCTGCGCATTGATCGACCAGCTCCCCCATCGCCTGCTTGCTAATGGACGCCCGGCGGGCGAGCTCGGTGAGCCGTGTGCCCTCCACGTCGAGATTGCGGGTGAGGCTGACATGGGCAATGCGGGTTTCGTCATGTCCCCGCTCGCTCATCAATTCGAGCACGCGGCCTTCGAAGCGCCGCACCGCGTTGTTGAGCAGGCGACCGATGTTGGCATGCCGCCACGCGGTCCCGGATGTCCTGGATTTCACGAGATCTGCTTCCGAATCGACCGACCGAGGTTGTGCGAAGCTAACACAAGAGGCAGCCTGCGCGCTCGTACGGCCGGTCAGCGCATGTGATGGCGGCTCCGGCACGGCGGGCGGCGTGGATCAAAACGCCGCCCGCCATGTCGTGCTTGGAGCGCTGCCGGTAAGGAAGCGCGCTTTACTGGGAACGATCCGAGGTCCAGCCCTTGTACTCGGCGACGTTGTCCCTGGTCACCAGCTTGGACGGCAGCAGCTCGACGGTCGAGGCTGGCTTCTGGCCATTGAGAATGCCGACGCCCACCTGCACGGCCCGCCGCGCCATGAAGAACGGGTCCTGCGAAGCCGAGGCCTGGATCTGCGGCGACTGCGGATCCTTCAGCGCGGCCTCGATATCGGGCGCGCCGTCGACCGCGGTGATGACGATACCGCTGCGGTTCTGCTGGCGCGCCGCAAGGTCGGTGCCGATCGCCTGCGGATCGTTGATGGCGAAGATGGCGTCGATCTTGGGGAAGCGGGTCAGATAACCCTGCGCGACGGTGAGGCCGCCTTCGCGCGAGCCTTTGCCGTCCTGGTCGTTGGACAACACCTTGATGCCGGCGTTCTTCGAGAAGACGTTCTTGCAGCCGACGACGCGGTCGATCACCGCCGAGACCTGCGGCCCGTTCTCGATGATGACGTCGCCCTTGCCGCCCAGCTTGTCGACGATGTACTGGCAGGAGATCTCACCGGCCTGCACGTTGTTCGTGGTCACGGTGGCGTCGGCGCCTTCGGCCGCGGTGTCGACCGCGACGACGACGATGCCTGCCGCCTGCGCCTTTTTGATCGCCGGCCCGATCGCCTTGGGATCGCCGGGGTTGAGCAGGATCAGGTCGACGCCGGCGGCAATGAAATTGTCGATCTGGGTGACCTGCTTGCCGAGGTCGTATTCGAAGCCGACCGTCGTGATCTTCACATTGGGATTGGTCTTCTTCGCCTCGAACTCGGCGCCCTTCGACAGCGCGACGAAGAACGGATTGCCCATCGACCCCAGCGAGACGCCGATCGACTTGAGCTCCTTGGCGAAGGATGGCGCGGCGCTTAGGGCAAGCGCCGTCGCGGCGCCGGCGAGCGTGATCGTCTTCAACATTGGCTTCCTCCCTGGTCTGTCTTCATGTCAGGCACGGCAGACCAGTAGCCGCACCGGAACCTTTCACGTCCTGGCCGAACCTTGCAGCCGATAGCGGTCGAGCGCGACGGCACCGATGATCACCAAACCCTTGATCACATATTGCCAGATGTCGGAGACGCCGACGAGGATCAGGCCATTCGACAGCACGGCGATGATCAACGCGCCGACCAGCGTGCCCCAGATCGAGCCGATGCCGCCGACGAATGAGGTGCCGCCGAGGATCACGGCGGTGATGGCGTCGAGCTCGTAGGATTGTCCGAGTTGCAAGCCGTTGGCTGCATAGAGCCGCGCCGCCTGCATGGCGCCGCCGAGCCCGGCGAAAAGCCCGGAGACGCCGTAGACGAAGATCAGCACGGCCCAGACCTTGATGCCGGCTAACCGCGCCGCACTTTCATTGCCGCCCACCGCATAGATGTGCACGCCGAGCACGGTCCGGCGCAACACCAGCCACGAGACGAGGATGACGAGCAAGGCGATCACCGAGAGCCACGGGATCGACGCGACGCCGGGGATGAGTGTCAGCGAGCCGTTGCCGATGAAGGCGTAGGGAATCGAGGGATTGAACACCGTGGTGTCGGCGCCGAGCAGTCGCGCCAGGCCGCGTACCGCGGTGAGAGAGCCGAGCGTGACGATGAAGGGCGGCAATCGGAGCAGCGCGATCAGCGCGCCGTTGACGACACCGAAGCCAAGGCCGGTCAGCAGCGCGGCCGGCAGCCACAGCATTCCGAGCTCCGGCATCTTGGAGAGCGTCAACCCGGCCATCGCGGAAGCCGCCAGGATCGAGCCGACCGAAAGGTCGATGCCGCCGGTGAGGATGACGAAGGTCATGCCCGCGGCGAGCACGGTGTTCACCGCGGCCTGCTGCAGCACGATGCCTAGATTTTGTCCGGTGAAGAAGCGGCCCTCGGACAGGAAATGGAAGCCGCCGCAGAGGATCAGCAGCACCGGCAACATACCGAGCGCGCTGATCAGCACCCTCACCCGCTGGCGCTTTGATTCTGCGGCAGCACCGTTGGTCGCCGTCGATGCCGCCTTGGCCTGCGAAGCACCATTGTCAGGCATCGAGATGCTCCATCCCCGTGGCAAGCGCCATGATGTCTTCCTGGTTCAGTGCGACCGCAGCTTCACGCCTGACCTCACCGGCGATGTGCCCGGCTCGCATCACGACGACACGGTCACAGATGCCGATGATCTCCGGCAGATCGGACGAGATGACGAGGATGGCGGTGCCGGCCTTGGCGAGATTGTCGATGATCGAATAGATCTCGGACTTGGCGCCGACATCGACGCCGCGCGTCGGCTCATCGAGGATCAGCACCTTTGGCGCAATGGCAAGTAGCCGCGACAGCAGCAGCTTCTGCTGGTTGCCGCCGGACAGGCCACCGGCGGGAGCGCCGACATTGGCGGCGCGAATGCTGAGCCCTGCGAAAGCCCGATCGGCGCGCTCGCGTGCCTTGTCGCGATCCAGGAACCAGCCGAGCTTCGCATCGCGGCCAAGCACCGCGAGGTTGATGTTGTCCAGACATGACATGTCCAGAAACAGGCCGAGCGCCTTGCGGTCTTCGGTCAGATAGGCGATGCCGGCCTCGAGCGCCTCACCCGGCGTGCGGATCTCGACCGGGCGCCCCTCCAGCTCGAGCCGGCCGGAGGTTTTTGGCAACGCGCCGATGATGAGATGCGCAAGCTCGGTGCGGCCGGCGCCGATCAGGCCGGCGAGACCCACCACCTCGCCAGCGTGCACGGTGATCGAGCAGCCCTTCACGCGAAATCCATCAGCCATGTCGATCGCGGCGAGCACGGGATGGCCGCGTCCTGCCTCCGGATCATGGTCCTTCTTGTAGAACGATGAGACGTCGCGCCCGACCATCAGCCGCACGATGGTGTCTGCACGGATCTCGGCCTTGTCGAGCGAGCCGACCAGCCGGCCGTCGCGCAGCACGGTGACGCGGTCGCCGAGCGCGTAGACCTCGTCCATGCGATGCGAGATGTAGATGATGGCGAGGCCCTCGGCGCGAAGCTGGCGGATCAGCGCGAACAGTCGTGCGCTCTCGCCGGCCGACAGCGCCGTGGTCGGCTCGTCCATGATCAGGATCTTCGATCTCGCGTGCAGCGCACGTGCGATCTCGACCAGCTGCCGTTGTCCCATGGACAGATGCGTCACCAGTGTCGACGGCAGGAAGTCCGCGCCGAGCCGTTTCAGGATGGGACCGACGGCCTCGCGCATGGCACCGCGCGCCAGCAATCCAGTCCGCGATATCTCGCGTCCCAGATAGATATTCTCGGCAACGCTGAGATTGGGTGCGAGCGACAGCTCCTGATAGATGATGGAGATGCCCGCCGCGCGGCCGCCGAGCGGGCCTTCGATCCGTACCGGATGTCCTTCGATGCGGATCTCGCCGCCGGGATCTGGTCTGTAGGCGCCGGACAGGATCTTCATCAGCGTCGACTTGCCGGCGCCGTTCTCACCCATCAGGGCATGAATTTCGCCGGCATAGACTGTGAGATCGACGGCACGCAGCGCCTTGATGCCGAAGAAGGATTTCGAGACCCCACGCATCTCAAGGATCGGATCGTTCATCGTGCCTCCCGGCGCACAATGCGTTTCCCACCCGCGTCTCAATCATTCTGTCAGCGCGGCTTGCGCATTAAACAAAAGGCAGCGGCACAGGGCAATACCGAACAGACGGGAATGTAGCATCGAGGCGATGCTAGTGGCGGGGCCGATACAGTTCGCGCCACGCGGGAAGCCGTTCGGCATAAGCATCAGTCAGCCCGGTGTCAGGTTCGAACGTCTCGATGCGCTGCGGTCGCGTGCACACGGTGGCGATCGCCTCACCGGTGACAGCAAGTCGCCCCAATCTCCCCGCACCGAACGCTGCGCCGGTCTCACCTCCGGCGATGCGGTGGATCGGAACATTCAGCACGTTCGCCAGCACCGCGAGCCAGAAGCCGGACCGTGAACCACCGCCAATAACATCGGCTTCCGTAATCACAATGCCAGCATCGGCGAGCGCGTCGCGGCAATCGGCCAGTGCAAAGGCAACGCCCTCGAGCACCGCCTGCACGATCGCCGCGCGATCGGTGCCATGGCTCAAACCATCGAGCATGCCGCGCACGACGGGATCGTCGTGCGGCGTCCGCTCGCCCGCGAGATAAGGCAGGAAGCTCACCGGCGACGGCGCCTGTGGATGCGATCCAAGCGGCGCCAGCAACTCGGCCTCGGTGACCCCGAACAGGCGCGCGGCCCACGCGAGGCAGGAGGCAGCCGAGAGGATCGCGCCGGCCTGAATCCACATGCCGGGAATGGCGTGGCAGAACGTATGCACCGCCCGGTCCGGATTGGCGGCGATTGTACTGGTCGGCGCCAGCAGGGCACCCGAGGTTCCCAAAGATACGAACGCGGTTCCCGGCTGGATCGCACCGATGCCGACGGCGCCCGCCGGATTGTCGCCAGCGCCGCCCGCGATCACCGGCTGCCTCACCATGCCCCAGCGCTGCGCGAGGTCGCTGCGCAATGTTGTTGCAGGCGCGCATCCCTCGACCAGGCGCGGCATGTGATCGCGCGACAGGCCGGTCGCGGCCAAGGCCTCGTCCGACCAGTCCCGGCGCGCGACGTCGAGCCACAGGGATCCCGACGCATCCGAGGCGTCCTCGATGGCTTCGCCTGATAACACCAGGCGCAGATAGGCCTTCGGCAGCAGAACGAGTCTCGTCGCTGCAAAAATCTCAGGTTCGTGCGTCGCAACCCAGAGCAGTTTCGGCGCGGTGAATCCAGCCATCGCCTTGTTGCCCGTCACCGCACGCAAGGCGGGCCAGCGTTGCTCCAGAATGCGACACTCGGCGGCGGCGCGTCCGTCGTTCCAGAGGATGCAGGGCCGCAGCGGCCTCAAGCTCGCATCGAGCAACGAGGCGCCATGCATCTGGCCGGATAGTCCAATGCCCTTGACCGCGGCCAGCTCGTTTCCATGCGACGCCTTCAGGGCATCGAGCGTGGCGAAGGTCGCCTCGATCCATTGCGTGGGGTCCTGCTCGGAATAACCTGATTGCGGCGAGGTGATCGTCAGCGGCCGGCTCTCGCTTGCAATCACGCGCTGGGCGCCGTCAACGAGGATGGTCTTGACTGCGGAGGTACCGAGATCAATGCCGAGATACATGACTGCCTTCCGCTCACTTCGCCGCGTCGATCCAGATCCCCGGCTCGGAATGCTCGCGGATATGGCTGACCAGGAAGTCGGAAAACACCCTGATCTTGGCGGGCAGCCGGACGCGGTTTTGATAGGCGATGTTCATGGTGAGCAGCGGCAACTCCCAGCCCATCAGGACAGGCACCAGCCGGCCGGCCGCGATATCGCTCTGCACGATGTAAAGCGGCTGGATCAGGATGCCGAGCCCCGCGCGTGCCGCACCGCAGATGATCTGGCCGTCATTGCTGTCGAGCGTCGGCGCGATCCGCACCGTCTGCGTCGTGCTGCCCTGGCTGAGCCGCAGCGAATAGGGATCGTTGGCGAGATTGTAGATCAGCATGTTGTGGCGGGCGAGATCGGCAGGGTGCTCCGGCCGGCCGTGCTTCTCCAGATATGACGGCGCCGCCGCGAGCACGCGGTGCATCTGGCCGATACGGCGGACGATGATGTTGGAGTCCGGCTCGTGCTCGCGCGTGCGGATCGCCACGTCGATGCCAGCCTCGATGAAGTCCAGATAGCGATTTGCGCTGATGATCTGCACGCTGAGATCAGGATAGAGCGCGCGGAAGGCGGGTAGCATCGGCGCGAGATAGATCATCGCAAAGGACAGCGAACTCGTCACGCGCAGCATGCCCTTCGGCGACAGCGCGCGGTCGGAAACGGCATCCTCGGCTTCGGCCAGCTCGTTCAACAATGTGCTGCAGCGCTGCAGGAGCTCCTGCCCGGCCTCCGTCAGCCATAGCCGACGCGTGTTGCGTTCGATCAGCCGGACTGCGAGCCGTTCCTCCAGCGCGCTGAGGTGGCGGCTGGCGGCCGCGTTCGACATCCGCAGGATTTCGGCGGCCTTGGACAGGCTGCCGAGCTCGGCGGTTTTGGAGAAGACTTCGAGTTGGAGCAGCCGGTCCATTTTTGCTAAAAGAGGAAAAGAGACTTACAAATTTTGTCCTTTATTTCCGTTTTCTGCAAGGCAAAATAGCTTCAACAAGGCATAATCGCAGGCGAGGAAATCAGGAAATGTCGGGCCCGATCAGGCACATCGTGATGTGGCGGTTGCGCGGGGAAAGCCCCGAGGAGCGCTCCGCCGCCCGGGTCAAGGTCAAGACCTTGTTCGAAGGCCTCAAGGGCCGGATCGACGGCCTCACCCATATCGAGGTCGGCATGGACGTCAGCGCGGTCGACTACGCCTGCGACGTGGTGCTGTTCTCCGAATTCACCGACCAGGCCGCGCTTTCGGCCTATGCCAACCACCCGGAACATCTGCGGGTCCGCGAGGCGCTTGGCGACTTGCGGATCGGGCGCTTCCAGGTCGATTATCCCATCAAAGAGACCGGCGCATGATCGGTTCGTTCACCTTTGAAAACCTGCCCTGCCGCGTCGTCTTCGGCAGCGGAACGCTTGGCTCCGCCAAGGCCGAGGTCGAGCGGCTCGGCGGTAAGCGCGCGATGGTCCTGACGACACCGCAGCAGGAGGCGCAAGGCAAGAGCCTCGGTTCCGCGCTCGGCCCGCTCTATGCCGGCATCTTTCCCGGCGCCACCATGCACACGCCGGTCGACGTCACGGAGCGTGCCCTCGCGGCGATGAAGGCGTGCGAGGCCGACTGTGTCGTCTCGCTCGGCGGCGGCTCGACCACGGGCCTTGGCAAGGCGCTCGCCTTGCGCACCGGGATCAACCAGCTCTGCATTCCCACCACCTATGCCGGCTCGGAGATGACGCCGATCGTCGGCCAGACCGAGAACGGCCTGAAGACCACCGTGCGCGATGCGGCTATCCTGCCGGAGACCGTGATCTACGATGTCGATCTCACTTTGACGCTGCCGGCGGGTCTCGCCGCGACATCGGGCATCAACGCGATCGCCCATGCCGTCGAGGCCCTCTATGCGCGTGATGCCAATCCCGTGACCTCGCTGATGGCGGAAGAAGGCATCCGCGCACTGGCGCGCGCCCTGCCCGCCATCGCCGCCAAAAGCGATGACCGCGAAGCTCGCACCGAAGCGCTTTACGGCGCTTGGCTGTGCGGTGTTTGCCTGGGCACCGTCGGCATGGCGCTGCATCACAAGCTCTGCCACACGCTCGGCGGCACGTTCGATCTGCCGCATGCCGAGACCCACACCATCGTGCTGCCGCATGCGCTCGCCTACAACGCGCCGGCGGTGCCCGACGCCATGATACGCATCTCGCGCGCAATTGGCGCTACCGATGCATCGCAGGGACTTTTCGAACTTGCGAAGCGGCTGGGTGCGAAGACAGCGCTGCGCGATATCGGCATGCCCGAGAGCGGCATCGACAAGGCGGCTGATCTTGCCGTCACCAACGCCTACTGGAATCCGCGCCCGCTCGAGCGCGGCGCCATCCGCGACCTGATCGCGCGCGCCTGGGCCGGCGAGCCGCCCACCGCTGTCAAAACGGCGGCGTGAGACCATGCGGCGCACGCTGATCAGATCCGCGACCGTCATCAGCATGGATGACGCAATCGGCGACCTCGGCACCGGCGACGTGCTGGTCGAGGGCAACCGGATCGTCGAGGTGCGACCATCGATCGATGTCGCGGCCGACACAGAGATTGTCGACGGCAATGGGCGCATCGTCATCCCCGGCCTGATCAACGCGCATATGCACACCTGGCAGACGGGCCTGCGCGGCTATGCCGCGAACTGGACGCTGCTGGAATATTTCCGCCGCATGCATGCGGGCCTTGCGACCGTGTTCCGGCCCGAGGACATCCATATCGCAACCCTCGTCGGCGCGCTGAACCAGATCAATTGCGGCACCACCACGCTGGTCGACTGGTGCCACAACAATCCGACGCCTGATCATACCGACGCCGCCGTGCGCGGCCTGATCGAGAGCGGCATTCGCGCCGCGTTCTTCCATGGCTCGCCGAAGCCGGAGCCAAAGCCCGGCGAGCCGCATTTCTCGGAAGTGCCGCATCCGCGCCGCGAGGTGGAGCGGCTGCTCGCGGGTCCCCTCGCCGACCACGACGGCCTTGTCACGCTGGGCCTTGCTATCCTCGGCCCGCATTATTCGACCCTCGACGTCGCCATGCACGACTTCCGCATGGCGCGCGAGCTCAAGCTGATTGCATCGATGCATCAGGGGGGCGGTCCGGCCAAGACGCCCGGCGGTTGGGAGAAGCTGATCGAGGCCGGCCTCGTCGGTACCGGCATCAACATCGTCCATGGCAACGATTTGCCCGACAATCTCCTCGACATAATGGTCGATCTCGGCGTCTCCTTCTCGGTGACGCCCGAGAACGAGATGATCCAGGGCCACGGTTTTCCGATCACCGGGCGGCTGCTCAAGCGTGGTGTTCGGCCTACCATTGGGATCGATCTGGAATCCGTGTTGGCCGGCGATCTCTTCTCCGCGGCGCGCGTTGCGCTCTCGATGCAACGGGCGCTCGACAACGCGGAGTCCCGCAAGGCCAGCGGCGCCATTCCGGTGACGACCACGATCTCCGTTCGCGAAGCGCTGCGCTGGATCACGACGGAAGGCGCTCGCATGCTCGGTCGCGAAGACCAGATCGGCTCGCTGACACCCGGGAAACTTGCCGATCTCGTCATCATCAACGCCTCCGATCTCAACCTTGTCCCGGTGCACGATCCCGTCGCCACCGTCGTGATGCAGACGAGCCTCGTCAATATCGAGGCCGTCATGATCGGCGGCGCCTGGAAGAAGCGAAATGGCCAGTTGCTGGTTGACGGGTTGGGAACGAAGAAAGAGCTGCTGGCGCAATCCGGCCGGCGGCTGGTGCAGGACATTGAACGACAGGGACGCGCCGCCTGAAGGCGCCAACGGACAACAACAATGACAGACACCTCGAAAAACATCGCTTTCATCGGGATCGGCAAGATGGGTCTGCCGATGTCGGCGCTCGTCGCCAAGGCCGGTTTTGCCGTCACCGCATTCGACCAGAGCGCGGCACGGATCAACGAGGCACGCGCGCAAGGTATTGCGATTGCCGCATCGCCGGCCGAGGCCGTGAGCGGCAAGGCGGCTGTCGTCACCTCCCTGCCCGACGACGTCGCGTTGCGCGGCGCCCTGCTCGGCCCCACCGGCGTCATCGCCGCGATGGCGCCGGGCGCCAGTTTGATCGAAACCAGCACTGTCAGTGTCGAGGCTTCCACTGAAGTTGCCGCCGCGGCACACGCCCGCAGGATTGCCTATCTGCGCGCACCGGTCTCCGGCAATGCCAGCATCGTTCATACCGGCGCCTTGACCTGCTTCGTCTCGGGGCCGAATGAAGCCTTCGAAAATGCAAAACCGCTGTTCGCCACCTTCACCCGCGCGCAGACCTATCTCGGGCCGGCCGAGGAAGCACGCTACGCAAAGCTCTCGGTCAATCTGATGATCGCAGTGTCGGCCGCGATGATGGCCGAGAGCCTGGCGCTGGCGCGCAAGGGCGGCATCGCCTGGCAGGATATCTTGAAGGTGCTCGACGACAGCGCGGTTGCCTCGCCGATGGTGAAATACAAGACCGCGCCGCTACGAACCCGCGATTTCGAGTCGACCTTCTCCTGCAAGCAGATGGCCAAGGATCTCGACCTGATCCTGGGTGCCGGCCATGCCGTCGGCGTGCCGTTGCAGCTCGCGGCCCAAGTCCGCGAGACCTACGGCTCGCTGGTCGCGCAAGGCGACGGCGACACCGACTTCATCGCGACGGTCAAGCACCTGGAACGGCTGTCCGGGCTCGGCGAGCCTAAACTCTGATCGGCGGAAGGCACATATGCGCAATTTCAACGAGAACACGATCACCGACGCCGTGCTGGAGCGGATCAAGGACGCAACCGATCCGCGCATCAAGCAAGTCAGCGAAGCGCTGGTGCGGCACCTTCATGCCTTCGTCCGCGAGGTGCGGCCGACCCAGAAGGAATGGGAATTCGGCATCGATTTCCTGACCCGCACCGGGCACATGTGCGACGACAAGCGCCAGGAGTTCATCCTGCTGTCGGACACGCTCGGCGTCTCCATGCTGGTCGACGCGATCAACCATCCGGTGCCGGAGGGAGCGACCGAGACCACGGTGCTCGGCCCGTTCTTCGTCCAGGCCGCGCCGGAGAAGGACAGCGGCGCCGATATCTCCGGTCCGATGGAGGGCGATCCGATGCTGGTCACCGGCTCGGTGTCGACCGTCGACGGCAAACCGCTTGCGGGCGCCGTCGTCGATGTCTGGCACTCCGACGATGACGGCTATTACGACGTGCAGCAGCTCGACGACATCGGCGATCTCGCGATGCGCGCGCGCTTCCACACCGACGCCGACGGCAGATTCCATTTCTGGTCGATCAAGCCGGCCGCCTATCCCGTTCCGCATGACGGCCCGGTCGGCGAGATGCTGGAGGCGCAGGGCCGCCATCCCTGGCGCCCGGCGCACGTGCATTTCATGATTTCCGCGCCCGGCTTCGAGCAGCTTGTGACACACGTGTTCGTCGCCGGCGACCAGTATCTCGACTCGGACGTCGTGTTCGGCGTCAAAGACAGCCTGATCCGCGAATTCGCCAGGCATCCGGCCGGCCGTGCGCCGGATGGTCGCATGGTGGACAGCGAGTATTTCCATCTCAACTATGATTTCGGCCTGAAGCAGGTCGCGAGCAACGCAAGAGCCGCTTAAGCTAGAGCGGCGACGGACCAGCAAGAGTCCGGCAACAGGGAGCAGACGGGAGCTGAGGATGGGACCGCGGGTCAGCACGAGCATCTTGGCCGAGCGCCTCACGGGCATGATCGGCCCGCGCGCGAGCGTTGCGCGCGGCGTGCTCGATCAGCACGGGCAAAGCGAGTCGCATTATCGCAATTTGCCGCCTGACATCGTCGTCTTCCCTGAGACCACGCAGGAGGTCGCGGAGATCGTCAAGCTGTGCGCGAGCGCGGGCATGCCGATCGTCCCGTTCGGCGCCGGCACCTCGCTCGAAGGCAATGCGGCCTCGGTCGCGGGCGGCGTCTGCTTCGACTTCGCGCGCATGAACAAGGTGCTCACCGTGCACGACAGCGACATGGATGTCGTCGTGCAGCCCGGCATCACCCGCAAGCAGCTCAATGCGGAGCTGCGCAATACCGGCCTGTTCTTCCCGATCGACCCCGGCGCCGATGCCTCGATCGGCGGCATGACCTCCACGCGCGCCTCCGGCACTATGGCAGTGCGCTACGGCACGATGAAGGACAATGTCATGGCGCTGGAGGTGGTGCTGGCCGACGGCCGCGTGATCCGGACCGCGAAGCGTGCGCGGAAGTCGGCCGCCGGCTACGACCTGACGCGCATGTTCGTCGGCGCGGAGGGCACGCTCGGAATCATCACCGAGATCACGCTGAAGGTGCATCCGGTGCCCCAGGCGATCTCGGCCGCGGTCTGCAGCTTCGACACCCTGCACGACGCCGTCGATACCGCGATCTCCGTGATCCAGTCCGCGATCCCCGTGGCGCGCATCGAGCTGCTCGACGACGTCATGATGCGCGGCATCAATGCCTACGCCAAGCTCGGCTATCGCGAAGCGCCCACCCTGTTCTTCGAATTCCACGGCTCCGAGACCTCCGTCGCCGAGCAGGCCGAAGCCGCGCAGGCAATCGCCGACGACCATGGCGGCCACGGCTTTGCCTGGGCCAAGGCACCGGAAGACCGCAGCCGGCTCTGGCACGCCCGCGACAACACGCTCTACGCGGGCCTGGGCCTCCGGCCCGGCGCACGCGCCGTGATCACCGATGTCTGTGTGCCGATCTCGCGGCTGGCGGAATGCCTGACCGAGACGCGGCGCGACGCTGACGAGCACGGCTTTACCGCACCGATTGTTGGCCATGTCGGCGACGGCAATTTCCACATGCTGATCCTGATCGACCCGGCTCAGCCCGAGGAGACCGAGGGCGCCAAGGCGCTTCAGGCCCGCATGGTCGCCCGCGCCATCGCCATGGACGGAACCTGCACCGGCGAGCATGGCATCGGACTCGGCAAGATCGGCTATCTCACCGACGAGCTTGGCGAAGCCGTCGATGTGATGCGATCCATCAAGGCCGCGCTCGATCCGAATGGTCTGATGAACCCCGGAAAGATCTTTGCGAGCGGAGCCACGGCATGAGTGACAAGGCATGAGCGACGCGCTTCCGATCGAGGTCACCTCGCCCACCCCGCTGCTGGAACTGCGCGGCATCAGCAAGGAGTTTCCCGGCGTCAAGGCGCTGGATGACGTGTCCTTTGCCGTCTACCCCGGCGAAGTCCACATGCTGCTCGGGGAGAACGGCGCCGGCAAGTCGAGCCTGATGAAGGTGCTGTGCGGTGCCTACCGCGCCGACGCCGGCGAGTTCTATTATGAGGGCAAGAAGGTCGCGATCTCCTCGACCGCGGATGCGCAGAAGCTCGGCATTGCCGTGATCTTCCAGGAATTCTCGCTGGTCCCCTATCTCGATATCGCACAGAACATCTTCCTCGGCCGCGAGCCGAAAGGCCACATCCCCGGCACCATCGACCGCCGCAAGATCCTGGCTGACGCAAAGCGCGTGCTCGATACCATCGGCTTCGACATCGATCCCTCCACCATTGTCGACAAGCTTGGCGTTGCGCAGCAGCAGATGGTCGAGATCGCAAAAGCGATCAGCCAGAACGCCCGCATCCTCGTGATGGACGAGCCGACCGCGGCGCTGTCCGACCGCGAGACGGAGCTGCTGTTTGCCCTGATCGCACGGCTGAAGGCCGACGGCGTGTCGATCGTCTACATCTCGCACCGCATGGCCGAAGTGTTCGCACTCGGCGATCGTATCACGGTACTGCGCGACGGCCGGCGCATCGACGGCGTCCGGCCCGCCGACGTCACGCCGGACCAGCTCGTCCGCATGATGGTCGGCCGCAACGTCGACATGACCTATCCGCGCAATTTTGCCGACAAGCCCGGTGAGCTGCTGCTCGAGGTCAAGGGCCTGACCGCCTCGACCGGCATCTCCGACATCAACATCGAGGTGCGACGGGGCGAGATCGTCGGCCTGTGTGGCCTCGTCGGCTCCGGCCGCAGCGAAGTCGCGCGCGCCATCTTCGGCGCCGATCCCGTCAGCGCCGGCGAGATCATCTTCGACGGCAAGACCATCTCCGGCGAGCCGGACCTTGCCGCCCGCCGCGGCATCGCGCTGATCCCAGAGAGCCGCAAGAGCGAAGGTCTCGCGCTGCTGCGCTCGGTGAGCGACAATCTGGTGGTGTCGGCGCTGCGAAAGCTGTTCCCGAGCGGCCTGTTCGACCAGCGCGGTGCGCAGCGCACCTCCGATGCCCTGATCCGGCAATTGAGGATCGCGACGCCCAGCGCCCGTCAGACCGTCGGCCTGCTCTCCGGCGGCAACCAGCAGAAGGTCGTGATCGGCAAATGGCTGGCGGCCGGCTCAAAGCTCTTCATCTTCGACGAGCCGACGCGCGGCATCGACATCGGCGCCAAGTCCGAGATTTTTGCGCTGATCGACCGCCTGGTCGCGGAAGGCGCGGCGGCACTGATGATCTCGTCCGAGCAGGTCGAGATCTGCCATGTCTGCGACCGCGCCTATGTGATGCGCGAGGGGCGCATCGCCGGCCACCTGAACCGCAACGAACTGACCGAGGAGAACATCGTGCGACTGGGGATGCATCATGCGTGAGGCCGCGGTCGTTTCACAGCCCAATCCGTTGCAACGCATTCCCGGCGTTGCCATCGTGCTGGTGCTCCTGATCACGTTGTTCAGCGTGATCGCGCCCGGCTTCCTGTCGGTCGCCAACCTCTCCAACGTGCTGGTGCAGTCGACCATCCTGACCATGCTAGCCCTGCCGATGACCTTGATCATCATGACGGAGGGCCTGGACCTGTCGATGGGCGCGGTGCTGACCCTCACATCCCTCTGCGTCGCGATCGTGTCGCTCGCGACCAAATCGATGCTGCTCGGTTTAGGCGCCGGCCTGCTGGTCGGCACGGCCTTCGGCTTCGCCAACGGCTGGCTGGTGGCGATCCTCGGCATTCCGCCCTTCGTTGCGACGCTCGGTACGCTCGGCATGGCGCAGGGCCTGTCGCTGATCGTCAGCGACGGCCAGAGCGTGGTCGGCATCCCCCACAGCGTCCGCGACATCTATTCGGCGACGCTGTTCGGCATTCCCGTGCCGATCGTGATGGCACTCGTGACTTACGCCGCGTTTCACGGCCTGCTCTATCATACCCGCTTCGGCACCTACATTTTCGCACTCGGCGGCAACCGCGAGGCGCTGCGCTATGCCGGCCTCTCGCCGAACCGTCTGCTGATCGCGGTCTACGCGATCGGCGGCGCCATGGCGGGCATCGCGGGCCTGTTGATGACCGCGCGGATGAATTCCGGCCACCCCACCGCCGGCCTCGGACTTGAATTCGATGCCATCGCCGCCGTCGCGGTCGGCGGCACCTCGTTCGAGCGCGGCAATGGCTGGCTGCTCGGTACCCTGCTCGGCGTCCTCTCGGTCGGCGTGTTGCGCAACGGGTTGAACCTGATCTCGCTGCCGTCCTCGGTGCAGGTCGCAAGCGTCGGCGTCCTCGTCATCGTCGCGCTGTTCCTCGATGGTCTCAGGAGCCGGGCATGACCGACATCACCAAAGAGGCGATCATGCCGCCCCGTTCATTCCTGTCGCAGGATGCGATCCAGGTGTTCTATCGCCTGCTCGCGGCCCTCTTGATCTGCGCGGTGCTCGCCGTGCTCAGCGATTCCTTCCTCAGCCTCGGCAACATCCTCAACGTCCTCCGGCAGGCGAGCCTGACCTTCTTCATCGCCTCCGGCCTGACGCTGGTGGTGCTGACGGCCGGCCTTGATCTCTCCGTCGGCGCCAATGTTGCGCTGTCGGCCTGCATCGCCGGGACCGTGATCCACAAGACCGGTTCGCCCGCGCTCGGCATCCTCACCGGGCTTGCCTGCGGCGGCATCGTTGGCCTGCTCAACGGCATCATGGTCACCGCGCTACGCATCCCCTCCTTCATCGCCACCTATGGCATGCTCTGGGTGCTGAACGGCCTCACCTATTGGTACATGGCGGGCGAGACCCTTCACGGCTTCCCCGCGGGCTTCCGCCAGATCGGCAGTGGCTATCTGTTCGGCCTTCCCATCCCGATCTATCTGCTGCTGGTGTTCCTCGGGATCGGGACGCTGTTTGCGCAGCGCACGATCTGGGGCCAGGAGATCTATGCGATCGGCGCCAATCCGGTCGCAGCGCGGCTATCAGGCATTCCCGTCGCGCGCCGCTTACTGCTGGTCTACGCGGTATCAGGCACCATGGCGGGACTTGCCTCGATCATCTTCCTGTCGCGGCTCAATTCGGCCGAGGCCGACATCGGCGAAAGCCTGACGCTGCCGGCGATCGCGGCCGTGCTGATCGGCGGCACCTCGCTGTTCGGCGGCGTCGGCACCGTGTTCGGCACCTTCATTGGCGCGCTGATCCTGACGCTGGTGCTGAACGGCATGAACCTGCTCTCGGTCAGCGCCAACTGGCAGCCGCTGGTCACCGGCATCATCGTCATTCTCGCGGTCTGGCTCGACATGAAGACCCGCCGCCGCGCGCAATGAGTTCTAGAGTTCCAACAAGCAAAATGAGGGATGGAGGCAACATGAAACAGAAACTGGCTTACCTTGCGCTGCCGCTGCTGATGGCGGCCGCGTTCACCACCGAGGCGCGCGCCGACGGCGAGACCATCGCCGTCTTCACCAAGAACCAGACCAACCCGTTCTTCCAGACGGTGCGGGTCGGCGCCGACAACATGGCAAAGACGCTGAATGCAAAGACGCTTCAGTACATCCCGACCAAGCCGGATTCGATCCCGGAGCAGCTGAGCCAGATCGAGGACGTCGTGGTGAAGAAGCCGAGCGCGATCGTCTTCACGCCGGTCGACTACAAGGCGATGGTGCCTGGTGTCGAGAAGATCAACGAAGCCAAGATCCCCGTCGTCAACATCACCGACCGCTCTGCCGGCGGCAAGTTCCTCTCCTTCGTCGGCGCCGACGATTACAGCCTTGGCCTGGAGACAGCGCGCTACCTGCTCAAGACGCTGGGCGGCAAGGGCAACATCGTCATCATCGAGGGCGTCAAGGGCTCGCTGACCAATGTCGACCGCGTCCGCGGCTTCAACGACGCGCTGAAGGAGACCCCCGGCGCAAAGCTGCTGGCGTCGCAGCCCGGCAACTATCAGCGGCTGCAGGCGCTCCAGGTCATGGAAAACCTGATGCAGTCGAACTCGCAGATCGACGGCGTGTTAGCGGCCAACGACGCCATGGCGGTCGGCGCGATCGAGGCCCTCGACGGCGCCAACCGCAAGGCCCAGGTGATCGGCATCAACGGCACCAAGGAGGCGATCGACGCGATCAAGTCCGGCAAGCTGCTCGCGAGCGGCGACTACAACGGATTTGCGCAAGGCTGCCTCGGCACCATGATGGCGATCCGGTCCCTGCGCAATCAGCCGGTCATCAGCGAGATCGTGCTGAAGCCGACCGTCATCACCAAGGACAATTTTGGGCCCTTCGACGTGCCGCTGGAGCAGCGGACCTGCCCGACCTTCGAAGATGCCGGCAAGCTCAGCGCGAAGTAGTCGCATTCACGACAATCTCGGACGGCCGTCGCGGCGGCCGTCCCAAGAACCGAGCTAAGAAACGGAGACCACCATGCTGTTCGCCATTCATGCCGTCGACCGCGCCGGCGCGCTGCCGACCCGGCTCGCCAATTACGATGCCCACAAGGCGTTCCTGAGCGACACCTCGCGCTTCGGCGTCAAGATCGTGATGTCGGGGCCGCTCGTCTCCGACGATGGTCAAACCATGATCGGCAGCCTGTTCCTGATCGAGGCGCCCGGCCGTGACGACGTCGAGGCCTTCAACCGCGCCGACCCCTTTGCCGCGGCCGGCATCTGGGAAAAGGTGACGATCACGGGCTTCCTGCGCCGGCAGGGTTGAGGCCGGCCAAATCAAAAATGCGAAAACAACCCCATGCACAGTAGAATGGGGTTGTTTTTGCTGACGAATTTCCGGCGCGAATCTCCCCCTTCAGCCGCTCGTCGCCACAGCTCCGTCTTCGAGATGGCAGGCCACCCACTGCTCGGTCCCAGTTGCGCGAAGCACCGGCTCTTCGACCCGGCAGCGATCGAACACCAACGGACAGCGGGTGTGGAAGCGGCATCCCTTCGGCGGATTGATCGGGCTCGGCACGTCGCCCTTGAGGATGATCGGATTGCGCTGGGCGCCGGGCTCGGGCAGCGGCACCGCGGAGAGCAGCGCTCTGGTGTAGGGATGCCTTGGCGCGGCAAAGATCTCTCGGCGCGGCGCTATCTCGACGATCTTACCGAGATACATGACGGCCACGCGGTGGGTCATGTGCTCGACGATCGCGAGGTCGTGGCTGATGAACAGCAACGCGAGGCCAAACTCGCTCTGGAGATCCTGCAGCAAATTGACGATCTGCGCCTTGACCGAGACGTCGAGCGCTGAGACCGCCTCGTCGCACACAATCAGTTCGGGCTCGGCCGCGAGCGCGCGGGCAATGCCGATGCGCTGGCGCTGGCCGCCGGAGAATTCGTGCGGCCTGCGGTTCAGCGCCTCGCGCGGCAGGCGCACGGTGTCCATCAGGGAGGTGACGCGGACCTCGAGATCTTCGGCGGATTTGGCGAGGCCGAAATTCCGGATTGGCTCGGCCAGGATGTCACGCACCCGCATGCGCGGATTGAGGCTGGAGAACGGATCCTGGAACACCACCTGCACGCGCCGGCGCATCTGGCGCATCGTGCCCGGATGTGCGTCATCGATCCGCTGGCCATCAAGGATGACCTGGCCTGCGGTGATGTCGAACAGCCGCAAGATGGCGCGCCCGACCGTCGACTTGCCGCAGCCGGACTCTCCGACCAGCGAGAGCGTCTCACCGCGCGCGATCTCGAAGGAGACGCCGTCGACCGCATAGACGAATTCGGACTTGCGGCCGAACAGGCCGGACTTGACCGGAAAGTGCTTCTTGAGGTCGTTGACCTGGAGCAGCGGAGGGCTCATGCCGCGACAGCTCCCTTGGCCGCATAGTGGCAGGCGGCGACGTGACGAGGGCCCTTCTCTTCGAGCCCCGGCGCATATTGACGACAGAGATCGGTCGCAAGCGCGCAGCGGCCGGCAAAGACGCAGCCGGTGATCGGCTTTCTGAGATCGGGCACCTGCCCGGGAATTTCGGCGAGGCGTCTTGCCGTGCCAGTGAGCGACGAGCCAAGCCGCGGCACCGCGCCAAGCAGGCCCTGCGTATAGGGATGACGCGGCGAGCGGAACAGTTCCGCAACCGGTGCCTCCTCGACCTTGCGTCCGGCATACATCACCATGACGCGCTCGGCGATCTCGGCGACGACGCCGAGGTCGTGGGTGATCAGGATGATGGCCGCGCCGACCCGTCGCTTGAGGTCCAGCATCAGCTTCAGGATCTGCGCCTGGATCGTCACGTCGAGAGCGGTGGTCGGCTCGTCGGCAATGAGAAGCTTGGGATTGCAGGCCAGCGCAATGGCGATCATCACGCGCTGGCGCATGCCGCCGGAGAGCTGGTGCGGATATTCGCGCACGCGGCGTTTCGGCTCGGGGATGCCGACCAGCGTCAGCATCTCGACCGCATGTGCCTCGGCGGCCTGCTTGTCGAGGCCCTGATGGATCATCAGCGTCTCGCGGATCTGGCGGCCGACGGTCAGCACCGGATTGAGGCTGGTCATCGGCTCCTGAAAGATCATCGAGATGTCGTTGCCGCGGATCGCGCGCATCTCGCGATCGGAGAGTTGCAGCAGGTCTCTCCCTGCAAAGCGGATCGCACCTGCGATCCTGCCCGGCGGCTCCGGGATCAGCCGCATCAGCGACATCGATGTCACCGACTTGCCGCAGCCGGATTCACCGACGATAGCCAGCGTCTCGCCCTCGTTGACATGGAAAGACACCCCGTCCACCGCGCGGTTGATGCCGCCGGGGGTGCGGAAATGAGTCTGGAGGTTATCGACTTCGAGCAGCGCCATCGCGATCAACCCCGGTCAGAGACGCTTGGCCATGCGCGGATCGAGCGCATCGCGAAGGCCGTCGCCGAGCAAATTCACCGCGAGCACGGTGACGGACAAGAAGGCCGCCGGAAAAAACACGATGTAGGGCTTGACCTGCCACAGCGCGCGGCCCTCGGCCATGATGTTGCCCCAGGACGGAATGGTCGGCGGCGTGCCGGCGCCAATGAAGGACAGGATCGCCTCGGTGATCATGGCACTGGCGCAAATGTAGGTCGCCTGCACCAGCATCGGCGCGAGCGTATTGGGCAGGATGTGGCGGAGGATGATCATCGGCGTGCGCGTGCCGCAGGCGACCGCGGCATCCACATAGGGCTGCTCGCGCAGCGACAGCACCACGCTGCGCACGAGCCGCGAAACGCGCGGGATCTCGGCAACGGTGATGGCGAGGATGACGTTGCCGACGCTGCCGCGCGTCAGCGCCATCAGCGCGATCGCCAGCAGGATCGGCGGAATCGACATCAACCCGTCCATGAAGCGCATCAGGATGCCGTCGGCCCAGCGGATGAAGCCGGAAACCATGCCGATGGCAAGGCCGGCCACGGATGCGAAGATCGCGACCGACAGGCCGACCGTGAGCGAGACCCGCGCACCGAACAGCACGCGCGAGTAGATGTCGCGGCCGAGCACGTCGGTGCCGAACCAGAAATCGGCCGACGGCGCCCGGGTCCGCTTGGCGGGAGCGAGCGCGGTCGGGTCGACCGTCCAGAGATAGGGCGCAAAGATCGCGATCAGGACGAGCGCCAGCAGCAGCGCGCCACCGATCGCGACCGTCGGATGGCCGCGCAAGAACCCAATGAAGCCGCGCCGGATCGTGACCGGCCGCAGGATTTCAGGCAGTTGTGGCGCAAGGACAAGGCCGGCCGGGAGCGCTTGCGGATTGACGGTCGTGTCGGTCAATAGCGGATCCTCGGGTCAACGAGTGTATAAATGACGTCGATCATCAGATTGACGAGGACGTAGACGAAGCTGAACAGCAGGACGATGCCCTGGATGACCGGATAATCGCGGCGCAGGATGGCGTCGATCGTGAGCCGGCCGAGGCCGGGAATCGCGAACACGCTCTCGGTCACCACCGCGCCGCCGATCAGCAGCGCGATGCCGATCCCGATCACGGTGACGATCGGTACCGCCGCGTTCTTCAGCGCGTGAATGAACAGGATGCCGCCCTGCCCGAGCCCCTTGGCGCGCGCGGTGCGGATATAATCCTGCTGCAGGACTTCGAGCATGGCGGCGCGCGTGATTCGCGCGACCAGGGCGATGTAGACGCAGCCTAGCGCGATCGCGGGCAGGATCAAGTTCTCGAGCCACGGCCAGAAGCCTTGCGTGAGCGGCGTATAGCCCTGCACCGGCAGCCATTCGAGCTCGAGCGCGAAGATGTAGGCGAGGATGTAGCCGACCACGAAGACGGGCAGCGAGAATCCGAACACGGCAAAGCCCATGATGACGCGGTCGATCAGGCTGCCGGCCTTCCAGGCCGCCACCACGCCGAGCGGCACTGCCACCACGATCGTGAGCAGCAGCGTGACGATCATCAGCGACAGCGTCGGTCCGAGGCGCTGTCCGATCATCGCCGAGACCGGCAGATTGGTGAAGATCGACGTGCCGAGATCGCCGTGCAGGATGCGCCAGACCCAGCCTCCGAACTGGACCAGGAAGGGACGATCGAGACCGAGGCTCTGGCGGATGCGCTCCACATCCTCCGGACTCGCCTGGTCGCCCGCGATCACCACGGCGGGATCACCCGGCGCAATGTAGAGCAGGCTGAACACGAACAGCGCGACGATTGCCATGACCGGCAGGGTCGCGACGATGCGACGGAGGATGTAGGAGAGCATCTGGCCTCAACGCACGATCATGCAGACTTCGACACGCCCCAGAAGAACGGCAGCGGCCCCTTGGTGATGCCGGAGACGTTCTTGCGCCAGGCCGTGTAGGTCAGGAAGAAGCCGGTCGGCGCATAGACGACATCCTCGAGCGCCGCCTTGTTGACCCGCCCGATCGCCGCCTTCTCTTCCTCGAGATTCTTGGCGTCGAACCAGGTCGTGATCTCCTTCTCGGTATTCGGACTATTGGGCCAGCCGAACCAGGCCTTTTCGCCATTGGCGCGGATGGCGGTGTAGGCGGCGGGCGTGATGCAGTCGGCGCCGGCATGCCAGCTGTGGAACATGTTCCAACCGCCCTGCCCGGGCGGGGTCTTCTGCGCCCGGCGGGAGCCGACCGTGCCCCAATCGGTCGCGACGAAGTCGACATTCATACCGAGCCGCTTCAAGAGATCCGCGGTGACGTCGCCTTGCGCCTTCGTGATCGGCTGATCCTGCGCCACCAGACAAGTCACCGGCTGGCCGGAATAGCCGCTTTCGGCCAGCAGCTTCTTGGCCGCGTCGAAATCGCGCTTGCCCTTCAGGATCTCGCCGCCCAACTCGCTGTAGAGCGGCGTATCCGGCGTGAAGAAGCCGGGCAGCGATTTCCACAATGCGTTGTCGTCGCCGACGATCGCGCGCATATAATCTTCCTGGCTGAGCGCCATCAGCACCGCGCGCCGCGCCCGCACGTCGTTGAACGGCGCGAACAGATGGTTCATTCGGAACGAGCCGATATTGCCGAGCGGATCGCCGATGTCGACGCTGATGTTCTTGTTCTTCTTCAGCACGGGTACGAGATCGGCGATCGGATTCTCCCACCAATCGACCTCACCGTTCTGCAATGCGGCCGCCGCGGTGGCCGGATCCGGCATCACGATCCATTCCACGCGATCGACCAGGATCTGCTTGCCGCCGGCAAGCCAGGAGGCCTTCTCCTGCCGCGGCACGTAGTCTGCGAATTTCTCGAACACGGCCTTGGCGCCGGGGACCCATTCGCCCTTGGCGAATTTCATCGGACCCGAGCCGACATAATCCGTGATCTGCTTAAAGGGATCGGTCTTGGCGATGCGCTCGGGCATGATGAAGGAGCACGGCGCGTTGTTCTTGGCGAGCGCGTAGAGCATTTTCGGGAAGGGCTGTTTCAAGACCCATTTGAAGGTACGGTCGTCGACGGCGGTCAATTCCTGCTGGATCGCAATGATCATCAGGCCCATCGGATCGCGCGCAGCCCAGCGCGACAGGCTCGCAACGACGTCCTTGGCCAGCACCGGCTCGCCGTCATGGAACTTGAGGCCCGGCCGCAATTTGAACGTCCAAATCTTGCCGTCGTCGGAAGTCTCCTCGGACTCGACCATCTGCCGCTGCGGCTGCAGCTGCGCGTCGATGCCGTAAAGCGTGTCCCAGACCAGCGCGGCGGCATTGCGCACGACATATTGCGTGCCCCAGATCGGATCGAAATTGGCGAGATTGGCCTGCGGCACGAAGCGGAGGGTGCGGGCTGATGCGCCTTGCGCGATCGCGGGGGCCGAGAGGCCCGTCAATGCCAGACCGCCCGCGCCAGCCAGTCCCTTCAATACGGTCCTGCGATCCATGAAGTCCTCCCAGTAATGCCGTGATGCCGGCCATCGTTGGCCAAGAGCAGGTGAAACCAGAACCCGTTGGCGTGCAAATGGTATGCCACTAACCGGACCTTCGCCAGCGGGATCTCAACGTCTTTTGGGCCGGCCCAAGCCTCACAGAGCTGCCGCCAGCATCTCGCCGGTCTCGATATGCGGGATGGCCTCGACCAGCTTGCGCGTGTAGTCGGTCTTCGGATTGTCGAACAGCGCCCGGCTCTCGCCCTGCTCGACGATTCCGCCATTGCGCAGCACGATGGTGCGGTCGCAGAGCATACGCACCACGTTGAGATCGTGGCTGACGAACAGCAGCGCGATGTCGTTCTCGCGCCTGAGGCGATCGAGCAGTTGCAGCACAACCGCCTGCACCGAGACATCGAGCGCGGCCGTCGGTTCGTCCAGCACCAGGAGCCGCGGCCGGCAGGCGATGGCGCGGGCGATGCCGACGCGGGCCTTTTGGCCGCCGGAGAGCTGGTGCGGAAACCGCGGCAACAGATCCAGCGGCAGCCCCACCCGCACGGCGCATTCCTCCACCCGTTCGCGCAGCGCCTCACCCGCGCGCATGCCGCCAAGCCGCAGCAGGGGGTGGGCGATACAATCGAAGGCCGTAAAGCGCGGATTGAGGCTCTCGTTCGGATCCTGGAACACCATCTGGATGTCTTTGCGCAAGCGCGAGCGGTGAAAGTCGCGCGAGGCCACGTAACCGATCGAATGCCCGTCGAACACGATGTCGCCTTCGCTCGGGTCGATCAGGCGGCAGATCATCCGCGACGTCGTGCTCTTGCCGGACCCGGACTCCCCGACGAGACCGACGCTCTCGCCGCCGGCCATCGTCATCGAGAAGTCGGCCACCGCAGCAGAGCCCTGGTCGAAGCGTTTTGCCAGTTTTCGCACTTCCAGGAGCGGCGGCGTGCCGTGCACGAGCTCCGCTCGGGGCTTGCTGACGACAGTCGCGTAACGCTCCCGATCCTCCTCCGTCACGAGGTCTTCGATACGGGACGTCGCGGTCGGCGATGCCGCAACCAGACGCCTGGTATAAGCGTGCTGCGGCGCGCTGAAGAGCGACCTGGGACTCGCCTCTTCGACGATGCGGCCACGCTCCATCACGGCGATGCGGCGACAATAGCGCGCCGCGAGCCCGAGATCGTGCGTGATCAGGATCGTGGCCATGCCGCGCGCGGCGGCGATATCCGCCAGAAGATCCATCACCACTTTCTGGGTGGTGACGTCGAGGCCGGTGGTCGGCTCGTCCGCGATCAGCAGCGCGGGATTGCAGGAGATCGCGATTGCGATCATGACGCGCTGGCACATGCCGCCGGAGAGCTCGTGCGGATAGGCGTTCATCCGCGCCTCGGGCTCGCGGATCTGAACGGCGCGCAGCAAGTCCAGCGCCTCGCCCCGCGCGGCTTCTTTCGAGATCCGCTTATGGGTGAGGATCGCGTCCGCGATCTGCAGGCCGATGGCCCGGATCGGATTGAGCGCCGCCCGCGGGTTCTGGAAGATCATCGACATCGCGGCGCCCTGGAGCTGACGGAGGTCATCGCCCCTGAGCTTGGTCACGTCCTGTCCGCGAAACAGGATCTTGCCGCCGGTGACGCGCCCTGCTGCGTCGAGCAGCCGCGTCGTGGCAAAGCCGGTCACCGACTTGCCCGAGCCACTCTCGCCGACGAGGCCGAGCATCTCGCCCTTCTCGACCGTGAGCGTCACGCCGCGCACAGCCTCGACCATGCCACGTCGCGTCGAGAACGCGACGTGGAGGTCGTCAATGCTGAGCAGCGCCTCGCTCATGTGCGCATGCGGGGGTCGAGAATGTCCCGCATCCCGTCCCCGAGGAGATTGAAGCACAGCACGGCCATCATCAGCGCCAGGCCAGGAAATGCGACCAGCCACCACCGCCCGGTCGAGATGAAGCGCGCGCCTTCCGCGACCATGATGCCCCATTCCGGCGTCGGCGGCTTGACGCCCAGACCGATGAAGGACAGGCCCGCGGCGTTGAGAATGGCCCAGCCGAGGTTGAGCGAGATCTGCACCGCCATCGCCGGCAGGATGTTCGGCAGCAGGAAGCGCAGCACCACCGAGAAATGGCTCTCGCCGCAGGCCCGCGCCGCCTCGACCCAGCCGACGTTACGCCGGACATTGACCTCGGCCCGCGCGAAACGGATGTAGAAGGGAAGATTGATGATCGCGGTCGCGATCACGATGTTCTCGATCCGGTTGCCGAGGGCTGCGACCATCGCCATCGCCAGCACGAACAGTGGAAAGGCCATCATCACGTCGACGAACCGGCCGACGCCGCGATCGAGCCGGCCACCGGCATAGCCACAGAACGAGCCGACCACGGCACCGATCGCGAAGGAGATGCCGACGGCAGAGACCGCAATGGCAAGATCTAGACGCGCGGCGATGATGAGACGGCTGAACACGTCGCGTCCGAGTTGGTCGGTGCCGGCGATGTGCGCCGCGCTCGGCGGCAGCAATGCCTCCGAGACATTGGAGGCCACGGGATCGTAAGGCACGATCCACGGTCCGAAGATCGCGACCAGCACGAACAGAAGCACGCCGGTTGCGGCAACGGCGGTGAGCGGGTTGCCGCGCAGGATCCAGACCGAATGGCGGAGAGTTGCGCTGGTCATCCGATCGACACCCTGGGATCGGCGATGCCGTAGCAGATGTCCACGACCAGGTTGACCAGCACGAACAGGCTGGCCATCAGCAGCACAAAGCCCTGCACCGGCGCATAGTCGGAGGACAGCAGAGCATCGAGCGCGTAGGAGGCAACGCCGGGCCAGGAGAACACTTTCTCCACCAGCACATTGGCGCCCAGCATGGTCGAGAACACGATGCCGGCGATGGTGATCACGGGCAGGATCGCATTGCGCAGCGCGTAGGTCACGACCACCTTGCGCCAGGACAGCCCGACCGAGCGCGCGGTACGCACGAAGTCACTGCCGAGCGACACCAGCATCGAGGCCCGTGTGATCCGCGCCAGCGGTGCGATCACGAACAGCGCCATGCTCACTGCCGGCAGGATCAGCTGCTTGCAGGCCGCCCACCATCCCTCGATATCGCCGGCGAGCAGGAAGTCGATCGAGAGAAATCCGGTGCGCTGCGGCGGCAGCGACGTGAAGACGTCGATCCGCCCTGTCGGATCGGGTGCAAGCCCGAGCAGATAGTAGAAGACGTAGATCAGCAGCAGGCCCGACACGAAGGTCGGCACGCAGACGCCGAGCGCGCAGAACAGCCGCACGCCGTGGTCGACGACCGATCCCGGCCTCAAGGCCGCGAGCACGCCAAGCGGCACCGCCGCAATCAGCGCGATCAGCAGCGCGGTGAAGGTGAGCTCGAGCGAGGCCGGCAGCCGCTCGCGCAGATCCTTCAACACCGGCTGCCCGGTCATCATGGAGCGGCCGAGATTGCCGCGGCCGATGTCGGAGAGATAGAACACGAGCTGCTCCGGCACCGATTTGTCGAGCCCCATCTGCTTGCGGATCTGCTCGATCTCCTCCTTGCCGGCATTGGGCCCCGAGGCGAAGAACACCGCGGGGTCGCCGGGCAGGACGCGCATCAGGAGGAAAGTGAAGACCAACACACCGAACAGCGCCGGCAGCGACGACAACAGCCGCCTGCCCGCCCGCACCATCGTTGCGCCGAGACCGGTCATCACCTTTCAGGGCTCCTTTCGTCTGACGCTATCACTTGCGGCTGACATCGCGATAGTCGACCTGGCGGTGAAACTCGTAGGTGTAGCCCTCGATCGAGGACGCCATTACCGCATCCTGGTTTGGCTGCCACAGCATGATTTGCGGCATCAAATCGAAATGCATCGCGTTGAGCTTGCGGCCTGCTTCCTCGTACTTCGCCTTATCCGGCTCGAAGCGGGCTTCCTGCGCGATCGCGGCAAGGTCCGGGTTGTTGATCGAGCTGTAATTCCAGCGCTGATTGCCGGTGTAGAAGTTGCGGTAGAAGTAGTCCGTGGACGGCAGCCAGGCGACGATGCCTTCGGTGTAGAAGGGCAGCTTCTTCTCGTTGATCTGTGTCGACATCTGCGCATCCGGCAGCTTCTGGATGTCGACCTTGATCCCGATCTTGCCGAGCGACTCCTTGACCAGTGCCGCCATCGGCTCGGCGGTCGAGGCCTGGCCGACATTGAAGCTGAAGGTGGTCGAGAAGCCCTCGGGGAGCCCGGCGGCCTTGAGATATTCCCTGGCCTTGTCGAGATCGATCTTGACGGGCTGCTGGAACGGATAGATGCCGTTCAGCGGCTTGCCGTCCGGCCAGCTCGCACCGAACAGCGGCGCGCCGCGACCGAACAGAGCGGCCTTGAACATGTCGTCATAGGGCAGCGCAAAGGCGACGGCGCGGCGGACATTGACGTTGTCGAAGGGCGGGATCTGGTTGTTCATCGAGACGAAGGTGATCGAATTATATTGCGGTGTCGAGATCACCTTCAGCTTGCCCTTGGCCTCCAACGACTGCACGTCGCTGGCCTGGAGATCGACCACGAGATCGGCATCGCCGCGCTCGACCAGATTGGCGCGGGTCGCCGGCTCCGGCACCGACTGGATGATCACGCGCTTGAAGAACGCCGGCTTGTCGGGTGAGCCGCGATTCCAGGCCTCGTTACGCTTGACGATCACCTGCTCGCCCGGCTTGAACGTCTCGATCACATAAGCACCGCTGCCGGCGGTGTGCTCCTTCAGCCAGGCGGTGGCCCAGGGATCATCCGCGGTCGCGTGCTCCTTCGCCACCTTCGAATTGATGATCATGGGATAGACGGTGGCCAAGTTTGGCAGCGCGAGCTTGTCGGGCTTGGGGAGCGTCACCTCGATGGTGAGGGGATCGATCACCTTGAACTGATCGGCCGACGTCAGGGAGCCCGTGAGCAGCTGCGCCTTGCCGAGGATCGGCGCGGTGACGCAACGATCGAGCGACCATTTCACGTCCTCGGCCGTGACCGGCGAGCCGTCCTGGAATTTTGCATCCTTGCGCAGGCGGAAGGTGAGCTTCAGCCCGTCGGGGCTGACGTCATAGGATTCGGCGAGCTCGCCGGTGATCTTGTCGAGGTCGAACACCCATTTGCCGTTGAGCTGCTTGCGGCCGAACGCCACGAGCCGGTCGTAGGTGCTCATGCTCAGCGCGAAGGATTCGCGGGTCGAGCCGGGAATGTTGGGATCGAGGGTGTTGACGGATGCGCCGGTGACATAGCGCAGCGTCTCCGCCCGGGTTTGCGCCTGCGAAGGCGCGGTGGCGATGAGCAACAGCGCGGTGGCGGCGAGCACGGAGGACGCCGGCCTGAAAGACACAAAACGCATTCGTTTTCCCCAAGATTTCGACAACAACGCCAGCAAGGCAGGTTAAGAAAGAAGCAAGTTGCGCGCCAGTCTCATGGAGCGCTGTTGCGGACGCTTCGTCGCGGCGGCGCATGGATGATCATCGCAATTCCCCACTGTTTCGCGCAGGCCGCGTGACCACGGCCTGCGGCACGTCGTAGGCGCTGAGCGAGGCCCAGTGCCGCGCAAGATCGGCGCGGAACAGGCCGCGCGTCAGGCCATGAACCAGCTTTGGCACTGCGGTCGTCATCGCGTTGATCGACGACCCCGACGGACCGAAACTCATGGTCGAGGCGATGGCGAAGAGATGGATGTCGGAGATCCACGGCGTCTTTCCCGGCACACGCTCGGTGAAGGCATAATCGTCGGCGAGATACGGGAAGCGGCCGAGCCGCGCGTTGCGCTCGTGGTCCGGCGGCTGGTAGCGGTCGGCCCAGATCGCGATATTGCCGGCAAAGGCGCGCAGCTCGCCGCGGCCGGAATAGTCCATGTCGATGCCGGTGCCGCAGATGACGAAATCCGCGGCGATGATGCCGCGCGGCGTCTGCAATTCGACCCCTTCGCGTGTCTCACGCGCAGCCTCGATTGGCGCGCCTTCGTGCAATATGAAATTGGCGTGACGCGCGCAGCGGTCATAGGTTGCTTGCGGGAATCCTTCCCGCATTTCGAGAATCTTGCGCATGAAACGCCAGCGCCAGGCATCATCGAGATCGCTGAGATGACGCAGGAAGCCGCGGAAGGTCAGCCAGCGATAAGGTTGGATCACCTGGATCTGGGCCCGGCGGCAGAGCAGATGCACTTCCGCAGCACCCGCCTCCAGCGCCGTTGCCGCATTGTCGAACGCTGATGCGCCGGCACCGATCACGGCGACGCGCTTGCCGCGAAGGTTTTCGAAGTCGATATCGTCGGCGACGGTTGCGACCGAGCGTGCCGGAAGATCGCGCAGCGGCTCGGGGATCATCCAGCTGCCCATGCCCTCCTGCCCCGTCGCCAGCACGATCTTGCGCGCATGGAGCGTCTCGACGCCATCGGCACTCTTCACGACGGCAGTCAGCAGGCCGTCGGCCGCCGGCGCGATCTCCAGAAGCTCGCAGCCGTTGCGCACGGGTAGGTCTATCGTGCGCCGCAACCAGATTAGATAGTCGGCCCAATGGCCGCGCGGGATCAGGTCGAGCGTCTGCCAGCTCTCCTTGCCGAAGCGGGCTTCATGCCAAGACTGATAGGTCAGGCTCGGGATATCGAGGTCAGGCCCCGTATAGTCCTTCGGGCTGCGCAGCGTGGGCATGCGGGCATAGGTCAGCCACGGGCCCTCTTTCCCCTCCGCGGCCTTGTCGAGCAGCAGGATGTTGCCGACGCGGGAGCGCATCAGGCCAAAGCCGATGGCCACGCCGGATTGGCCGGCGCCGACGATGAGCACGTCCAGCGCAGGCTTGCCGTCCGGGCCCATCTTCGGCTCGAGCCAGGCGGCGCCGGGATGCGCGATCCTGGCGAGATCGGCGCGAATGCCCGCTTCGAGCTCTGTCAGCGCACCACTCATGCCGCGAGCCAACCTCCGTCGACCACCATCACCGTGCCGGTCGTGAACGAGGATGCATCGCTCGCCAGATGCAGCGCGGTCTGCGCGATCTCCTCGGCTACACCGAACCGCTTCATGGCATGGCGGTTGCGGGAGGCTTCGCGCACCTCGTCCGCGTTGGCGTGCCGGGCAAAGCTGCGGCGAAGCATCGGCGTATCGATTGCACCCGGCGCGATCGCGTTGACGCGAATGCCGTCAGTCGCGAAATCCACCGCCATCGTCCGCGTCAGGCTGACGATGGCGCCCTTGGCGGCGATGTAGGCGCTGTTGCCCTTGCCGCCGGCGATCGCAAGTTGCGACGCCAGCGTGATGATCGAGCCGCTGTTCTGCCGCTGCATCTGCGGCACCGCGGCCCGCGCCCACAGCCAGGTGCCCCCGACATTGGTGCGGAACACGGCGTCCCAGTCGTCCAGGCTCGTCGTCAGCACCGTGCCGCCGACGGAGAATCCGGCCGCCGTCATCAGGATGTCGAGCCGGCCGTGCCGGGACACGATATCGCTTACGACGGTCTCGGCGAATGCGGCATCGCCGACGTCGCCGATATGCGTCGTGGCATCGCCCACCAAGCGCAAAGTCTCTTCAAGTCCCGCGGCATCGCGGTCGACCAGAGCGAGATGCGCGCCCTCCTCAGCGAACAGCTTTGCGCTGGCTCGGCCGATGCCCGAGCCCGCCCCGGTGATGATGGCCGTGCGCCCCTGCAGCCGCATGTCAGATCCCATCCTTGTGCTGCATCCACCAAGCGCTCATCGCAGCGGCCGACTCCGCGCAAGCAAACCGGGCGCGCCAGCCGAACTCATCGGCCATCCGCTCGACCGACATCGGCGCCCGATCCCCGCCGTGGAGCTTGATGAAGGTCTTCTCTCCGGGAGACGCGAGCCGACACGCCAGCCCTGGATGCAACGCCGCAAAGACCTCGCCCCATTGCAGCGCCGACCAGGCCGCACCGCTGGAGATGTTGTAAAGCCGGTGGCGCGGCCGCTCGGCTTCGATCAGCAGTGCGACGGCCTCCGCGGCGTCCGGCGCATAGGTCCAGTCCTTCATTCCCGGACCCGGCAAGAGGGCTGGCTCGCCACGCGCGAACGCTGCCAGAATCTGAAACTGGAGGCTCGGCGTGTCCCGCACGGAGCCGGGCCGCTCCCATGGACCGAACACGGCACTCAGACGGACGCTCAGGAAGTCGCCGCCAAAGAGCTCGGCATGGCGTGCCACGGAGCGCTCCGAGGTGAACTTGCTGATGGCGTAGAACGACACGGGATCGCAGGGCGTTTCCTCGTCGAGCACCGTGACGCGCTGGCCCGCAGCGCCATAAGCCGACGCCGACGAGAGATTGACGACACGGCGAACACCATGGCGGATCGCGCCTTGCAGGATCGGAATCTGCGCCATCACGTTGATCTCGAGAACGCGCGCAGTCGACACCCGCTCGAGCTCTTCACCGGCCGTAACTGCCGCGCCCAGCACGATCGCATCGCAGCCCCCGGCAATGAGAGCATCGATGCCTTCCGCATCGGTGATGTCGCCCTGAACGACCTTGAGCCGCTCGCGACAATCGGCCAGCGATCGCTGCGCAGTCGGCGGCAGCGGCGCGCGATCATACAACGTCACCTCATGCCCGCGCGCGAGCAGTACCTCGGCGAGATTGAGGCCGACAAAGCCGGTGCCGCCGAAGATGACGATCCTCATCGCGCGCGATCCGCGATCACAGCAGTTTCGCTCCAAAGTTCCATTCCGGGTCCATGTCGGCGACGAGACGGCCGGTGGGCTTCGCCGCCTCCCCGCCGCTGCGTGCCAGGAATTTTCCGCTGCCGGCATCGGCGAGGCACTTGTTGCCGTCGATGATGACTCGGCCCCGCGACAGCACCGACACCGGCCAGCCCTTCAGCTTGCGACCCGCGAACGGCGTGTAGCCCGTGAGATCGTGCATCATCTCGTCCGCGATCGTGACCTCGCGGTTGGGATCCCAGATCGCGATATCGGCATCGGCACCGACCGCGATCGAGCCCTTGCGCGGATGCAGATTGTAGATCTTTGCCGGCGCGGTCGACGTCAGCTCGACGAACTTTTCCAGGCCAAGCCGCCCCTTCGACACCATCGCGTCGAACAGCAGCGGCAGCCGCAGCTCCAGCCCCGGCAGGCCGTTCGCGACCTGCTTGAAATTCGGATTGGGTCCAGCGCGCAGCTTGCCGGTCTCGTCAAAGCGATACGGCGCATGATCCGACGAGATGGTCTGGAGATCGCCGAGCGACAGTGCCTGCCACAGCGCCTCCTGATCCGCATGCGTGCGCGGCGGCGGGCTGCACATCCATTTGGCGCCTTCGGCGCCGGGCTTGTCGAGATCGGCGGCGGTGAGGAACAGATATTGCGGACAGGTCTCGGCGAACACCTTCAGCCCCTGCCCGCGGGAGTCGCGGATCACCTTGGCGCCTTCGGCGGTCGAGACGTGGAAGATCATAATCGGCTGGTCGATCAGCGCAGCCATGCCGATCAGCCGGGTGAAGGCTTCCGCTTCCGACACACGGGCATGACTGACGGCGTGGTACTTCGGCATGGTGTAGCCGCGCGCGAGCAGCCGCTTCACCATCCATGCGATGATGCCGTGGTTCTCGGCATGCGCGCACAGCATCGCGCCGGACTGGCGCGCGGCCAGCAGGATGTCGAGCAGCGGCTCGTCGTCGACCTTGAGCCGGTCATAGGTCATGAAGATCTTGATCGAGGCGTGGCCCTGCTTCACCAGCGCGGGAATGTGCTCCTCGACCGTCTCCTTGGTCGCGTCCGCAATGATCATGTGAAAGGCGTAGTCGATCACGGCGCCCTTCTTCGCCAGCGCATGATAATCCTCCACCACC
This sequence comes from Bradyrhizobium shewense, assembly GCF_900094605.1. Classification (GTDB taxonomy): domain Bacteria; phylum Pseudomonadota; class Alphaproteobacteria; order Rhizobiales; family Xanthobacteraceae; genus Bradyrhizobium; species Bradyrhizobium shewense. The sequence goes on from NZ_FMAI01000001.1 coordinate 414,724, forward strand.
TGCGGCAATTTCATGCCGACATGCTGGGCGGCGAACGGGATCACCGTCGTGGTGCCGCCGAAAGCGGCAGAGACCGTCGCGCTCTCGAACGTATCGGCGTTCATGATGCCGGCGGCCGACAGCTGCTCGATATGGGCGTGGCTGTCGACGCCGCCAGGCAGCACCAGCCTGCCTCGCGCGTCGATCTCGCGCCTGGCCGCCGGAAGCCCGCGGCCGATCGCGGCGATGGTCTCGCCTGATATGGCGACGTCGGCCTCGAACACGTCTGTGGTGGTGGCGACGCGTCCGCCGCGGATGATCAGATCGTAAGTGGGTTCAGTCATGAGGCACTCCGTGATAGGCTTGGGCAAATGATCTCCATTCCGCAGGAAGACCATCATGTCCCGGCCGCGCATTCTCGTCATCAATCCGAACTCCAACCCTGCGGTCACGCAAGGGCTGGAGGATGCGTTGAAGCCGCTCGGTTTCGAGGGCGGGCCGGAAGTCGTCTGCCAGACGCTGGCCGAAGGTCCCTTCGGCATCGAAAGCCAGGCGGACGTCGACAGCGTCGCGATGCCGCTGCGACGGCTGGTGGAAGGTGACAACAGCTCGGCTGCCTTCGTCATCGCCTGCTACAGCGATCCCGGCCTTCAGGTCTGCCGCGAAGGCACCGAACGGCCCGTGTTCGGCATTGCCGAGTGCGGCGTGCTGATGGCGCTCGCCCGCGCCGAGACCTTTGGCGTCATCGCCATCGCGCAGCGCTCGATCCCGCGTCACATGCGCTATCTCAGGCAGATGGGCCTGACCGACCGCCTCGCCGGCGAGCGGCCGCTCAACATGAGCGTCGCGGAGACCGCTTCGGGCGAAGGCACGGTGGCGAAGATGATCGAAATCGGCCGCGCGCTGCGCGACCAGGACGGCGCCCGCGCCATCGTGATGGGCTGCGCCGGCATGGCGCGGCACCGCCGCCCGCTCGAAGACGCGCTCGGTATCCCCGTGATCGACCCAACACAGGCGGCCGTCACCATGGCGCTGGGTACGGTGCAGTTCTCGGCTCACTAGGCGTCCTTCAGCTCTTTGGCGTCCTGCCGCGCGCGCCATTGCGCGTGGCTCTCGCGCGTCAGCGAAAAAACATCCCGCTGGGTGGTGTAGAGATTGCCGAACATGCGGCCGATCGGCCGGTAGGCGTCGAGATCGACATACATGTTGGCCTCATCCACAAGGCCCTCGCGGGCGTGAACCCTGAGTACCTCGCCGACCAGCAATTCGCGATCGGGCGAGAAGGTGAGCACCACGTGGCGCCGGCATTCGAGCGCGAAGGGTGCGGCGGCGAGGCGCGGCACTTTCACATCGACGGAGGGAAGCGTTGCGAGCCCGGTCGCGGCGACCTCGCTGTCGCCGGAGGGGAAATCGACCGCGCAGTCGTTCATCGTCACCGACAGCGCCTCATCCACCATGTGCACGACGAACTCGCCGTCGCGATGGATGTTGCGGGTGGTGTCCTTCGGGCTGTGATCCGGCCTGTGCTGAAGACCGAGCACGATCAGCGCGGGGCTCTCGGAGAACACGTTGAAGAAGCTGAACGGGGCCGCATTGACCGCCCCGTTCTCGTCCAGTGTCGTCACCAGCGCGATCGGCCGCGGCACGATCACGCCGCAGAGCAGCTTGTAGCGATCGCGCGGATCAAGCTCGCGCAAGGAAATGCCATGATCCGACATCGGCGTCATTTCTCCGGCGGCGGCACCGCGCCGGTTTGGCTGGTGATCAGGCCGTAATGCTCGATCCGGCGATGCTGCGAGAAATTGAAGATCGTGGTCTTGCCGAAATTTGTGGCGTCGAGATCGCAGGAATGGACCAGAAGCTCGTCGTCCTCGGTCCTGGCTTCCGCGACGATCTCGCCGTTGGGATCGACGATCAGGCTGCCGCCGAACAGCGGATGGCCATCCTCATTGCCGGCCTTGGCCACCGCGACGACCCAGGTCGAATTCTGATAGGCGCCGGCCTGCACGGAAAGGCGGTTGTGAAACAGGCGCTTCTCGACGCCCTCCTCGCTTCGCTCCGCATTGACGGAGGGCGTGTTGTAGCCGATCAGCACCATCTCGACGCCCTGCAGGCCCATCACGCGATAGGTCTCGGGCCAGCGCCGGTCGTTGCAGATGGCCATGCCGATGATGCCGCCCAGCTCGCGCCAGACGTTGAAGCCGAGATCGCCGGGCTCGAAATAGCGTTTCTCCAGATGCTGGTGCGAGCGCTTGGTGTCGTAGTCCACATGGCCCGGCAGATGGACCTTGCGATATTTGCCGACGATCTTGCCGGACTTATCGGTCAGAATAGCGGTGTTGAAATGATGGCCGTCCGGCGTCAGCTCCGCATAGCCGAAGTTCATCGCCATCTGGTGCTGCGCCGCGCGCTCGAACAGCGGCTTCGTCGCCGCGTTCGGCATCTCGCGCTCGAACCAGATGTCGAACTCGGCGCGGTCCTCCGCGTACCAGCGCGGAAAGAATGTCGTCAGCGCCAGTTCCGGATAGACGATCAAATCGGCGCCCTTGCTCTTGGCGTCGTCCATCAGCGCGATCATGCGCTTGACTACGGCCTCGCGACTATCGGCCTTCTGGATCGGGCCCATCTGGGCGGCGGCAACATTGACGATACGCATCAGCGATTTCCCGGTGATCTCTTGGAGGAAGTGAAAGCTTCAACGAATTGCCGGCGCGTGCAGCATAACGCGGCACCGCCGAAGGTTTCCAGCCGCATGGGCTGGACAGTTTTTGTGGCGTGATCGGCGCTCATCGGTGCTCCTCGTCGGCAACATCCAGGCCATGATCGAGCGCGTCCAGAAGCCGGTCGGCCTCGTTCTCCGAAATGACGAGCGGCGGTGCCAGGAACAGCGAAACCTGCTCGCCGCTGGTTCCGATCACCGCGCCGGCTTCCAGCGCCCGCGTCGCGACGCGCGAGGCGATCGGCACTTCGGTGGTGTCGGCGTGCCAGGAGCGCCAGTCCGGTCCGTGCAGCTCCACCGTCCAGTGCAGCCCCTGCCCCGCTACGCGCTGCACGCTGGGATGTTTCTGCGCGATCGCGAGCAGGCGGCGGCTGAACAGCTTTTCGAGGCTCTTCACATGCTCGAGAATCTTCTCTTCGCTGATGACCTTCAGGTAGGCGCTGACCGCAGCCATGCTGATCGGATGGCCGCGCAAGGTGCCGTAGTTTTGCCAGCTCGTGCCTTTCAATCGCTCGACGATCTCTTTCGACACCACGACCGCCGCCACCGCGGCCGCGCCGCCGCCGAGTGACTTTCCGAGCGTCACGATATCGGGGCGACTTTCGGCGCCCTGAAACGCGAACCAGCGCCCGGCCCGGCCCGCGCCGGTGACGACCTCGTCGGCGATCCAGTATGAGCCGGCCTGTCGCGCACAGCGCGCCACTTCGTCCTGATAGGCGCCGTCGTAATAGATGCCGCCCTGGGTGTAGTCGATGATCGTTGCCGCGGTATCCGACAGCAGACGCGTGGCGTCGGCCAGATATTCGCGCGGCGGCTTGTTGTTGGCCGGCCCACCGTAGATCGCGCCATCCGGCGCCGGCAGGATTCGCACCGGCGCCATCGGCGCCGGCAGCCTGGAGCCGCCTGAGTGCACCGCAAGGCCACCGTGCCATTGCGGCTGCACGGTCATGCTGCGCGACAGGCCCGTGATGCCGTGATAGGCACGCTCGCGTGTTGCCAGCGCCGAGCGCTGCGTCAAGGCCTGGCAGAGCGACAGCGCCATATCGTTGGCCTCGCTGCCGCTGATGCAAAAGCGCACTGCGCCGACCCAATCCTCCTCGCCGCCGAACGCCGTCGCCATCAAATCGTCGGCGGCCTGCTCGCGGCCGACCCAGGTCCAGCCCTCGTTGACGACGGGCGTATCCGCCGCGCGGCGGATCGCTTCCACCATCGCGGGATGACGGTGACCGAGACCGCCACCGGTGTTGCTGCCGTCGATGAGCTTGCGGCCGTCCGCAAGATGAAAATAGACGCCCTCGCCGCCGACCACGGCCATGGGCGCGCTGTCGCCCGCGTTCAGCCCGGTTCGCAACAATTTGCTCATCGCAATCCCTTCACTCCGCAGCTTCAGCGCCGTAGCCGCCGCCGCCGCAAGTCTCGACGGTGACGAGATCGCCGTGCTGCAGCACGAGGTTAGATTTGCCGTCGATCGCGACGCTTGCGCCCTGCCTGACAAGCGAGATGCGACAGGCCTTGCCGGGTTCACCGCCCTGCATGCCGAACGGCGGAATCACCATGCGCTCGATGCAGGTGGTCAGATGCATCGACGGAGCCAGAATGCGGTAAGCGCGCACGACGCCATCGCCGCCGCGATGGGCGCCGGCGCCGCCGGATTGCCGGCGGATGGCCTGCTGCTCGAGGCGGATCGCGTAGTTCGCCTCGATCACCTCAACCGGCGTGTTCGAGGTGTTCGACAGATGCACCCGGGTTGCCGAGATGCCGGCCCGATCATGACGCGCGCCTTCGCCGCCGCCGTGGACCTCATAGAGCATCTTCCAGGAACCGTCCTGCCGCGGCTGCGCAAAGAACAGGACGCCCGCGGTGGTCGCGCCGCCCGCCGACAATCGCTCCGGAATGGTGTCTTGCATGGCGCGAAAGATCGCATCGACGATGCGCATCGACGTCTCGTGGTTGCCGGCGGCGACGGAGGCCGACCAACCCGGCTCCAGGATCGATCCCGGGCGGGTGATGATGGTCAGGGGACGGAGCGCGCCCGCGTTCTGCTGCATGTCGCGCCCGCTCATGATGCGCGCGGCATAGGCGACGGCCGACCGCGCCATGAACGGCGTCGTGTTGCAGAAATTCGAGACGCGGTCACAGCTCCCCGAAAGGTCGAAGGTCGCCTCGTCACCGGCAATGGTAATCCTGACGTGGATACGCGCGGGCGCGTCGTTCACGCTGCCGTCGTCGAGATGGTCCTCACCTTCGTAGACGCCATCCGGCAAGGCGCGCAACGCCTCGCGCATCTCGATTTCGGAGAGATCGTGCAGGCGCGACTGCGTCGCGGTGAATACCGCCTTGCCGTGCTCGCGGCAGAGATCGACGATGCGCCGCTCGCCGGCCTTTGTCGCCGCGATCTGCGCTAGCAGATCACCCTCACAGGATTCGGCGTCCCGAACATTGGCCTTGAGCAATTGCACGATCGGCGCGTTGACGCCGGCCGCGGTCGCGATCAGCACCGGCGGAATGCGCATCGCCTCCTGGAACGTGTCGATCGCCTTGGCAAAATAGCTGCCGGGCCAGGTGCCGCCGATATCGGGCCAGTGCGCGAGGCTGACCGCGAAGGCCACGATCTCGCCGTCGACGAAGACGGGGCGGACGACCTTGACGTCGTTGAGATGATTGCCGCCGAGCGCGCCGACATTGTAGATCAGCACGTCACCGTCGTTCAGGCTGTCGCGCGGCACCACCTTCAGCAATTCGGGGACCGTGTAAGCCATCGCGCCAAGGTGGATCGGGATGTCGCGGCCCTGCCCGACCAGGCCGCCACGACCGTCCGTGATCGCAGATGACAAATCGCCGGCCTCGCGCAGCAGCGGCGAGCGCGCCGAGCGCGTCATCACCAGGCTCATCTCCTCGGCTGCCGCGGAGAGCCCGTGCCTGATAACCTCGACGACGAACGGATCGAGCTTCATGTTGCCCTCCGCGTCAGGAACAGATTGCCTGAAACGTCCGGCCTCGCCTGCCAGCCCGGCGGCACCACCACAGTCGACCAGGCGTCTTCGATGATCGCCGGGCCGCGGACGGTGTCGGCCAGCGAGGCGCGGTCGATGATCCCTGTCGCGATGTCGTGGAAGCCGTCGAACGAGCAGAGGCGCGTGCCTGACGACATCGCCCTCGCCGCCGTCGCCGGCCGGCTCACCACTGTTGTCGACGGCCGGCGCGCCTGTACCCGCACAGATTCGATGACGCAGGGCTCGCTCGTCGCATAGCCGAAGAGTTCGTGATGCCGCGCCAGAAAATCCTTCTTGAGCCTGATCACGTCGAGCGGCAGTGCGAGCGGGACTGGAATGGCGTCATTCTGCGCCGCGTAACGCATCAGCGCCACCAGCTCGATCTCGATCTCCGCCTGTGCGACACCGTTGGCGATCAGCGGCGCCGAAGCATCGTCGATCAACGCTCCAATGCGCTCCGATACGCGTACGAGATCGATGCCGTCGAGACCGGCGCGCAAAGTCTGCTGCTGCAGGAAGCTGAAATCGGCGGTGAGGCACCCCAGCGCCGAGAACGCGCTCGATGCGCTGGGCACGACGACCTGCGCAATCCCATAGAGATCGGCGAGTCCTGCGGCATGCATGGGGCCGCCGCCGCCGAAGGCGAGCAGCGTGCAGTCGCGCCCGTCGATGCCGCGCTCGACCGTGACGCGGCGCAGCGCGCGGGCCATCGTCGCGTTGGCGACCTTGATGATGCCGAGCGCCGTTTCGGTCAGGCTCAACCCCAACGCCCCCGCGATCGGCGCGATGACGCGCTTGGCGGCCTCGATGTCGATGCCGATGCGGTCGCCAAGCTTCGTTTCGGGATTGAGATAGCCGAGCACGGCGTTGGCGTCGGTGATGGTTGGCTCGGTGCCGCCGCGGCTGTAGCAGGCCGGACCCGGCTCGGAACCGGCACTCTCCGGCCCGACAGTCAGGCCACCCGGGCCGTTGCGCACGATCGATCCGCCGCCCGCCCCGATCGAGTGAACCGCGAGCATCGGCTGGCGCAGCGGCTTGTCGCCGAGCATGCGGCCGTCGGTCATCTCGGCCTGGCCGTCGACGATCAGGCACACATCCGTCGTGGTGCCGCCCATGTCGAAGGTCAGCATGCGCGGCGTGCCGAGCTGGCGCGCGATGCTAACCGACGCCGAGACGCCGGCGGCCGGGCCCGACATCGCCATCACGAGCGGGCGGCGCTTCACCGCGGAGATCGGGATCATGGCGCCGGCGGAATGGAACACCTGCAGGCCGGGGCCAATCGGCAGCCGCTGCTCCAGCTCGCTCAGATATTCCACCGCAATCGGCATCGCAGCCGCGTTGAACACGGTTGCCGAGGTCCGCTCATATTCGCGTGCCTCGGGGTTGACCTCATGCGACAGCGAGACATGGGCGACGACGTCCTTGAGGCGCTCGCCGAGCATTTTTTCGTGCACGGGATTGGCATAGGCGTGAAGCAGAGCCACCGCGACGCTCTGAACGCCGGTCTCCTTCAGCCAGGCCACCAGGCGCTCGATCTCCGCTTGTTCCAGCGGCTTCAGCACGCGTCCCTCGTGATCGAGGCGCTCGGCGAGCCCGAAGCAGCGCTCAGGCAGCACGAGCGGCGGCGATTTCGGCGGAACGTCGAGACGGTAGAGATCGCGGCGGCGATAACGCGCAATCTCGAGCACATCGGCAAATCCCTCGGTCGCGACCAGCGCCACCTTCGGCAACCGACCCTCGACGATGGCGTTGGTCACGCGCGTGGTGCCGTGGACGAAGCGCTTGACCTCGCTTCTGCGCAGGCCCACCGCCTCGATCGCCTCCAGCATCGCCTGAACCGGAGCGGCGGGGCGCGACGGCACCTTCGCAATTCGCGCCTCGGCGGAATCGCGCCGGATCGCGATGATATCGGTGAAGGTGCCGCCGATATCGGTGCCGACCTCCCAGTGATTTTCGGAGGAACTCATGTGCGGGGACAGCGACAGATGAGGTCCGAACCGGACGTCGGGCTGTTACCGTCCATCGCGACATCCAATGCCCAACCGAGAGCGCTCATCATGCATCCCTTGTCTTGCCATTGTCCGCGAGTGTGCGACAGAGCGGTCAGGTCGGGATAGAGCCAGAGTTGTCGCAAATCACCGGGCCGCGCTGCGAGCCGCAAGTTCGGTTGCACGTTTTGGTGCAGCTGTGCCCGCGCGGAGAGCATGCAGATGTCGACTGCTGGACGCCAGCAGAGTGCATCGCACCACGGATTTTTCGGCGCAAACCGTCACGTCCGTTGCACTGCAATCCCAACGTCCAAATCATCTGTCTAATTTGCAGGCGATCGAACGGCGCTGCGCGAGGTTCGGATGCCCATGAGCTATGCACGGCAGGCGGCTCAGCCTTTCTTTATTGTACGGTCAGTAAGCGAGGATATCGTCCGGTCCGATCGATGGGCGACAGCACAGCCATCCGTTGGGACGAGCTCGTTAGAAACCATCGAGATTCGGACGTCCTGCGTTGAAAGTCGCGATCACGGGCCAGATATTGCCTGAACCAGCCAGTCAAATTCGGATCCACCTTCGCCCACCATGCCCTTCTTCCGGCTCAACGACGACCATATGAACCCCGATGATCTCGGGGATTTCGACCCTGAAACCGTGCCGCGCGCCGTCGCCGCTTTCGGGGGCCACATGGTCACCAAGGGCATGGAGCTGGCCATGCACGAGCATCGCAAGGACGAGCTCGTCCTGACCATGCGCGGCCTCGTCAAGCTGGAGGCCGGACACGGCGTCTGGATCGTCCCGCCGCGCTGTGCGGTGTGGATTCCCGGGCATGTTCCGCACAGCGTCAGCGTCGCCGGCGACGTCGAGATGCATTGCCTGTTCGTCGAACCGGACGCGGTGCCGGCGCTTCCGCGGCAATGCTGCGCGCTGACGATCTCGCCCTTGCTCGAGCGTTTGCTGGTGCACGCCACCCACATGCCGGTCATGTACGATCCCGACGGCGCCGACGGCAGGATCGCCGCGGTGCTGCTCGACCAGCTCTCGCTGGCTCCCGCCGAAGAGCTGCGCTTCCCCATGCCGGCCGATGCCAGGCTGCGCCGTATCGCCAGCGCGATGATGACTGATCCTTCCGATCGCGCGACGATTGAGGATTGGAGCCGGCGCATGGCCGTCGCCCCGCGCACCCTCACCCGCATCCTGCAACGCGAGACCGGCATGAGCTTCGGCCGCTGGCGCCAGCAGCTCCACATCCTGATCGCGCTTCAGCGCCTCGACCAGGGCGCATCGGTTCAAGCGGTGGCGCTCGATCTCGGCTATGAGGGGGCCAGCGCCTTCGTCACTATGTTCCGCAAGGCGCTGGGCAAGCCGCCGGCGCGATATCTGGCCGAACGCCGCATCGGCGCACACTGACCGGAATTCGCAATCGATTGTCCCGTTCGCGGAATGCGGTCTGAGGGACCATTTCGTATCCAGGCTCCGAAGCGCCAGGCGGGCGCATTGGCAAGGAGCCGACCGACATGGATTCACTCAGCAAGGGCGTCATCGCCGACGTCCTCCATCGCCTTCACCAGGAAGCGGAGATTGCCGACGGGCAACTGATGCAAACCTTCGCGAATGAAGCGAAGAGCCGCGATGAGATCATCAGCAAGGCCATCGCAGCCGAGAGCCGCGATCTGAACGAAGTCTATCGCGGACTCGCGGATAATTTCCTGAGCGTCTCTCCACGGTTCGGACGCTTCCTCTACATGTGCGTCCGTGTCTGCAAGGCAAAGCGTATCGTCGAGTTCGGCTCCTCGATGGGGATTTCCGCGATCTACATGGCGGCGGGCCTGCGCGACATCGGCGGCGGCCGCCTGATCGGGACCGATCTCGAACCCGGCAAGATCGAGCGGGCACGGGCGAACGTCGCCGCCGCGGGGCTCGCCGACCTCGTCGAGTTCAGGCACGGCGATGCGCGCGAAACGCTCAGCTCCGGCCTTGGCGCCGAGATCGACATGGTGATGCTCGATGGCGCTTTCACTCTCTATCTTCCTATTCTCAGGCTGCTGGAGCCGCACCTGAAGCGCGGCGCGCTCATCGTCGGCGAGAACGCGCTCGAAGAAGCCTCGGGTTATATCGACTACGTGCGCGATCCCGAGAACGGTTACCTCTCACTATCGCTGCCGTTCGAGCCGGGACGTGGCAACGAATTCACGATCAAGACCAGATGATCGGCACGGAGGTGAACCCTGTGATGGAGCCAAACTTGAACGAGCCCGCTCACGAGCCACAAACGTCCGAGCCATCGCGGGCACCGCAGGGACGGCTCACACGGATGTTGCTGCGATGGCTGATGCGTCCTGCACACGTTGCAGGCGTCAGGACGCTCTCGGCGCGTTTCCGGCTCGTCGAGCTCGAAGGCGAAGCGCTCGAGAACGTCGCCTGGACGGCCGGCGAGAAGATCCAGGTCGCGATGGGCTCGGGCCTGAGCGCGCGCACCTATACGCCGATGTCGTGGGACGCTCGCAACGGCAGAACGCGGCTGCTCGCCTTTGCCCATGGCGATGGCCCCGGCAGCCGCTGGGCCAGCGGCTTGCGCGAAGGTGACACCTGCCAGTTCTTTGGTCCACGCCGCTCGTTCGACCTCGCCGACCTCGGAGCGCCCATCGTCTTGTTCGGCGATGAAACCTCGTTCGGCCTTGCAGCGGCGTTGCGCGACAGCCTGCGGGCTGGCGGAGCGCTCCACGTGTTCGAGGCCACTGATATCGCGGAGTCGAGACTGGTACTGGACTCCATCGACCTCGGACAGGCCAGATTAATCGCACGCAGCGCCGATGATACCCATCTTGCAACCGCAGAATCCGAGTTGCTCCGCCTTGCCGAAAACGGCGCACAGTTCGTCCTGACCGGCAAGGCATCCTCGATCCAGCGCATCGGCCGCGCCTTGAAGACCGCCGGCGTCGCGTCATCGCGGATCAGGGCAAAAGCCTATTGGGCACCGGGCAAGACCGGCCTGGACTAGAGAAGAGCCGATGTAACCGCCGGCCGTTGGTCAGGACACGCCGGTCTCGGTCAGGACCGCAGACGCCGCCAGCCAATCGCGATCCCGGTGACGGAGAACGCCAGTCCCAACGCACACAGTCCGACGATCAGGGTATCGCGCAGACGTGGATGCGTCAGCAGGACCGGAAAATCGAGCGTGTGGAGCGCGCTGTAGAACCAGCGGTAGGCCCGCCGCGAGGCATCCAGCCTTTGCAGCACACTGCCCTCGACACCGTCGATATCGAACCAGAGGTCGCCGCAGCGCGAGCGGTAGACGGGCGCACCCGGAATAGCCGATTGCGCGGGGTAGTCGTCGTTGCCAGCAAGAACGGACGGCGCGCCGCAGCCGGCGGCGAGCCGCGCCACCAGATTCTGGATCTCATGCACATCCAGAAATCCCCTTGGCCCATCGCGGGGCGCGTCCTCTGCCTTGATCAAGACCTGACGGTCAAGGCTCACCCGGTCGCGCCGGTAGACAATGCCATTAAAGGCAAACCATTCGATCTCCCGGGCCGAGGGCGATATCGGCTGCCGATCGAGCCATGAGGCAGCCGCCCAATCAGGCAACGCGTTCATCACGCCGGCTTCGGCCGAGGTCAATTGCCCCCGCGAGAACAGCCGGCCGTGATCCATGGAGAGCCAGCCGCTCAGACTCCACGTCAGCACGAACATTGTTGCCGTGAGGCCAATGACGTGGTGCAACGCGTGCCAGCCACGATAGGGCGAGGACATCCGGCGCCCTCGCAGCTGCACCCGCGCGATCCCGAGCACCGCACCAAGCATCGCCGCGATCAGGGCCAGCAATGACAGTGTCCAGACGACACGATCCCACAGCGACCAGTTGCTTCTCAGGACCGTCGGATAAATCCAGTGCAGCACACTGCCGGCCCAATTCCAGCCCCGCTCGCGCCGCCTCGTGTCCAGGACGACCTCGCCGGTGGTCGAGGAGACATAGACTTCCGTCCCGGCAGCATCGCCGAGGGTCACACGAAACAGCGGCCGGTGGCGATCGTATCCGTTCGGCACGCTCCACTGATCATGGTCCGAACGCGCAACGACCGCGGCCTGCGCGGCATCGAGCCCGCGATTGCGCCCGTGCTCCCGCGCGATGGCAAGCGCGGTATCGGCAATTGCGACCGACGCATCCCCTCCGTCGGAGGCGCGGACCGCGCGCGAATGCGCTGGTCCCGACACGATGTAGACCGCTGCATCGCTCCGCTGGATCAGCCGGACGCGCACGGCGTCGGCGACCCCACTGGCAGCGACCGCCTGCGCAACCGGGATCCTCGCCGCTCCGCGATCCATTGGCGCAAGGCCGGCCAACCGCTCCGCTTCCGTCAGCGACGGAAACGGAACGAAGTGCATCACGATCCCCGTCGCGAACCACATCGCGAACAGCAGGCAGAACGCGATCCCGAGCCAGCGATGCGTAAGGACGATCGCGCTCATCATGTGGTCAGCGCCCTACCATTTGAACGCGGCGGAGAGCTCGTAGGTCCGCGGCGCGCCCAAGAGGATCTGGTCGGGATAGAATGGATCGCCCCAGACCGCATAGCGCTTATCGGTGATGTTGCGCACGCGGAAGGTCAGGCGGGCCTGGTCGACCGCATTGAACACCGTCTTCGGGATGTCGACGAACGCGTAGACGTCGGCGACGGTATACGCCTTCATCGTCACGACATTGGCATCGGTATTGTAGCGATCGCCGACATGGCGGCCGGTGATGCCGAGCTCTACCGGCCAGGGCGTGAAGAACCGGTACGACGCGCCGGCATTCGCCACGATGCGCGGCACGTTCGGCGGCGTATTGCCGGAGAACGAGCCGCCGACGAAATTGTAGTCGGCATAGCGGGCATCGACATAGGCGATGTTGCCCCACAGCCGCAGCGGATCGATCGGACGGACCGAAGCGGCGAGCTCGATGCCCTTCGATTCCTGTCGCCCGGCGATGTTGAGCGCCATGCCGCCGGCCGCGGCATAGACGTTCTTGCGCACGATGTCGTAGGCCGAGAACGACCACTCCGCCCTGTTGTCCCAGAACAGATGCTTGACGCCGGTCTCGTAGGTCCGCGAAGTCGTCAGGTCGAGCGGTTGGGTCGGCAACAACAGGAAGCTGGTGTTCGCGGAGACGTCGGCGCCGGTGGCGTACTGGCTGAAGAAGGTCAGGCCGGGCACGACCTCCCAGGTGTAGCCGATGCGGCCCGTCACCGGCGCCCAGTCTTTCGCGAACGGGAAGCCCGCGTTCACCAGGCCGGCGGTATCCGTCGAGTTGCGATCCAGCCCGATGTGCTCGACGCGCAGGCCGCCGATCAGCGCGAAGGTCCGCGTCAGCTTCAGTCGGTCCTCGAACGACAGCGCCTCGTTGTCGATACGCGCGGTCTGCTGCTTGGTCGTGAGCAGACCGTAGAAGCCGCGGTCGGGATCTACCAGCGAAACATAATCGTTCGGGAAGTTGGCTGCGCCCGGCCTGACGAAGTCGAGATAGCTCGACGACAGCGTCGTGACCAGGCGATTGTCGAAGCCTGCGATATCAGCGTCCCAGATCAAATCGGTGATGTTGCCGACGAGGCGCTGGCTGTGCGCGACATAGAAGCGCTCGCGATACACCTGGTTGTTCGTGGAGTCGAACGCCTCGATCTCGTTGTTGAACCAGGTGCGTTCGGCGCCGTAGCCATAGGCCTGACTCTTCAGCGTCAGGTCCGGCGCCAGCTTCAGCTCGAAACCGCCTCGCAGCCACACCTCCTGCGCGACGTTGCGATTGTCGAGAACGTTGTAATTGGTGTTGAAGGTGCGGTCGTCGATCGTGACCGCGCCCAGGTCGGTCCTGTTGAAGTAATTGCCGGAGACGATCCCCGTCGTCGCATGCGAGCCGCTGAAGGCGATCGGCACCAACGGCGCGCCCCAATAGGCCTTCGAGCGGTCTTCGCGATACTCGATTGCGCCCCAGATCTTGAGACTGTCGGAGATGCGATAGTTGAGCTGGCCCGACATGTCGAGCATCTTGGTATTGGTGTCATCGGCAAAGCCGTTGAGTGCGGAACGGCTGATGTCGAAGCGATAGTCGAGGCCTTGGACGTTGGTGCTGCCGCCCGAGCCGTAATGCGCGCGGAACGAATTCAGCGAATCCCAGGAGAAATCAGCTTCGTTCCGGATCGCTCCCGTGTGCGGCTGCTTGGTCACAAAATTGATCGCGCCGCCGGCGGCGCCCTCGCCCGAGATCAGCGAGGCCGGGCCCTTCAGGAATTCCACGGCCTCCAGATTGGCGGTGTCCATGATCCGCGAGGTCATGTTCTGCGGGCCGATCTTGATGCCGTTGTAGAGCGTATTGATCTGGCTGTTGGTGAAGCCGCGCATCGAGAAGGCGGAAGGCTCGGCGGGATTATCGCCAGCGGTGACGCCGACCGCCCCCTGCGCCACGTCGGACACGGTGCGATAGCCCTGCTCGCGCATGGTCTCGGCGGAGATCACCTCGACGGTCGCGGGCGTCTCGCGCACCGTCAGGCCGAGCCGCGAAGCGCTTTCGGCGACGGCGTTGCTGTTGAGCGGCGTCGGGGGTGCCGTAGCCGGCACGACGGGCTTGGGCATCGCTGCTGCGGCCGCCGGCCTGCGCGCTGCCGCGCGGCGCGTGCTCTGCACCTCCCGGCCGGCGGGCTTGGCCTGCTTGCGGGATTGGGCCGGCGACACCTCGACCGGCGGCAGGGGTTCACGGGCCTGCTGCGCCAGCGCAGCGGGCAGATCGAGAGCGGCAAAGGAAGTAAGCGCAGCGGATGCGAGCAGGAATTTTCGCGGTCGTACGATACGGATGGAAGACACGGTTTTCGGACCTCGGTATGACGTCAGTGGCACGTCACAGCGAACGAGGTCTCACCTTTTGGCTCTTCAGGCCGTCCGATGAAGCCGAATGTCTGTACTCCCCGACCGACATCTTCGCGTGTGACCACGGCTGACGGCAGGTCTCCTGGCTTGCGGGTCATCACCGCTTCGTCGCCTTCCCGGGACCGAGGACCCAGTGGCTTCTGACGAAGGATTATCCGCTCACAGTTGCGGGGGCAGCCACGGCGTTGGGGACAATGTCCCCGCACCGTATTCCCTTTTCATCCCCTCTCGGGGAAACCGTCGCAAGCATCTAGGATTACCATCACAACAGAGTCAATGTGCCAGTTGCGGCGTTATGGCCACAACGACCAACTTCCTTGGAGATGAGCATGGAAGGCGAGACCTTCCTCTGGCTGATACGGCACGCGCCCGTCGCGGGCGTCACAGGCACCATCCATGCCGCCGACGCGCCGGCCGATCTCGGCGATCGCGTGCAATTGGACGCTGTGCGACGACGTCTGCCGCGGGATGCCGCCGGCTATGCCAGCCCGTCGCGGCGTACGGTCGAGACGGCACGCGCGCTGGGGCTCGAACCGAAGCTGGTCAGTGAATTCCGCGAGCAGGATTTCGGCGACTGGACCGGCCACCGGCACGACGAGCTCGCCGAGAGCGGCGGCGACGCCTATGCGCAGTTCTGGAGCGATCCGGCTGCCGGACGGCCGCCGGGCGGCGAAAGCTTTGCGGATCAGGTCGTGCGCGTGCGGCTCGGTCTGTCGCGGATCGCAGCCGGATCGGCCACGCTCGTCGTGCATTCCGGCACCATCCGCGCCGCGCTCTGCATCGCGCTGGATCTGACGCCGCAGGCCGCCTTGCGCTTCGTGGTCGATCCGCTGTCGCTGACCCGGATCGATCGCCTGGCGAGCGGCTGGCGCGTCGTCTCCGTCAATCAGCCGATCAGTTAGGTCTGTCAGGCACATTGGCCTGCGCGAACGTCGCCATGCCGTTGTGAAGGCTACAGGCGAGCCGTACCAGCGGCAGCGCGATGGCAGCACCCGATCCCTCACCGAGCCTGAGATCGAGGCTGATCAACGGCTGCACGTTCAGCGCGCGCAACACCAGCCGATGGCCCTGCTCCGCCGATTGATGCGACGGCAGCAGGAACGGCTGGCACGACGGATTGAGCCGCACTGCTGCGAGCGCTGCCACCGATACGATGAAGCCATCGATCAATACGGGGATGCGGCGCTGCGCGGCCGCGATGATCGCACCTGAGATCGCCGCGATCTCCAGGCCGCCAACGGCGCATAGGATTTTTTCCGGCGAAGCGCCGCCAACGCCGTGACGCGCGATCGCAGCATCGATCACACGGACCTTGTGCGCACGGCCGGCCGCATCGACGCCGGTGCCGCTCCCCGCGATCTCTTCGGCGCTGATGCCGAGCAGGCTCGCCGCGATCGCCGCCGACGTCGTGGTGTTGCCGATCCCCATCTCGCCGAAGATCAGCAGATCCGGCTTGCCCGCCTCGGCACGTGAAACCGCGCGCTGGCCAGCCTCGAAGGCGAACGCCAGCTCCGCAGGCGTCAGCGCGGCGTCCACGCTGAAATCGCGCGTGCCATGGCGCGGCTTGTCGGTGACGATACCTGCCATCTCGTCCTGCGCCAGCGTTCCGGCGTCGACGACGTCCAGGCTCGAGCCAAGTTCGCGCGCCAGCACCGAGATCGCGGCGCCGCCGGCGGCAAAATTCGCCATCATCGCGATGGTCACTTCTTGCGGATAGGCCGAGACGCCCTGCGCGACGATGCCGTGGTCGCCGGCGAAGATGATGATCGGCACCCTCGCGGCACGCGGCTGTTCGGTCGCCTGCAGGCCCGCAAGCTCGATCGCGAGCTGCTCCAGCCGGCCGAGTGCGCCGGTCGGCTTTGTCAACTGCGTCTGCCGCGCGATTGCCGCCTCGCGATGGACGGCGGAGACGTCGGGGCAGTTTCGGGTGACCCATTCGGGGAGCATACTGCCTCGCTTACGGCCTGCGCTTGAGAATGTAGCTGTCCATGATCCAGCCGTGCCGCTCGCGCGTTTCCTGCCGCGCCGCGACGATGCGCGGGCCAACCTCGGCGAGCACGCCGGACATGACGATCTGGTCGGGCATGCCGAGATAGGCGCCCCACCAGATCTGCAAGCCTTCCGGATCGAGCGACTGGAACGCCGTGCCGCCGTCGAGCATCACCACCACGGTGTCGACACCTTGCGGCCAGCCGCCTTCACGCAAACGCCGCCCGGTCGTGACCAGAAAGGGCTCGCCGATGTCGTTGAGCGGCAGCGCATGGGCCGCGCACAGCGCCTGGATCGAGGTGATGCCGGGCACGACTTCGATCGTCGGCAACGGATTAAGCCGCCGCGCAATCCGCAACGAGGAATCATAGAGCGAGGGATCGCCCCAGATCAGCAGCGCAACCTTGCCCTCACCTTCGAGATGGTTTGCGATCGTCTGCGACCAGGTCGCGGCAACCGCGTCGTGCCAATCGTCTACGCCTTTGCGGTAGTCAGCTTCAGCGACGTCGCGCACGGGAAGGTCGAACTCAGCGATGGCTGTCTTGTCGCTGGTGAGCACATCCGCGCAGATCGTCCGCCTGAGATCGGCGAGATCGGACTTCGCCGTCCCCTTGCGCGGGATCAGGACGAGATCAGCGGTGTTGATCGCTTGAACAGCGCCGCGCGTGAGCTGTTCGGGATCGCCGCAACCGATACCTATCAAAGAGAGCGTGAGCATCGCGAATGCGACGGGCGGCCCTGCGGCCGCCCGCTCGCTTGTCTCTCAGGCCGCGTTGTGCAGGCGCGGGGTGACGAGGCCGGGCGCGGTGACGCCGCGCAGCGACTTCGCCAGCGCCAGCACCGCGAGATCGGCGAGCGGCTCGATCACGATGACGAGCGCATAGGACGCCGCGAACGTCGCGATGTTGGCGAGATTGGTCATGGCAAAACCGGAGCCATAGAGCGCCCAGAACGCCACCCAGGCGATCACGCCGGCCTGGTAGGTCGTCGAGAGCGCCAGCGCTTGCCGATACTTCAAATCAACATAGGCGGTGTTGCGCGAGATGATCCGTGAAGCGATCGCCTGGATCGCGAACAGCGGCACCAGCAGCGTGGTGACGTTCATGCCATATTGCGGGATGTCGGCGGGCTCGAAGAACACGCCCTGGAGCAGCAGACCGAACGCAAGGCCGAAGGCCGCGGGCGCCGCGCCGAACAGCAGGAACAGTGTCGAGCCGAGAATGAAGTGCACCTCGGAGACGCCGACCGGGAAGTGTGGCAGGATCTCGAAGAAGGTGAAGACGAGGACTGTGGTGGCGAGCGTCCGCGCCGCGAACGACGTGATGCCCTGCTCACGCACGGTCTCCACCGCGAGCTTCAGCGCAACGCCGCCTGCGGCGATGCCGGTTGCGTAACTCAACACGAGCTTGGCGCCCGTCACGACCCCGGGTTCGATATGCATGGCTCAATTCCTTCCTGCCGTCACACCCGACGGCCTTGGCCTCAAAACTTGCAGGGCCGGTCTCCTGGCTCGCGGTTCCCCGGGATTTCCGGCCTTCCCGAGCCTTGCGGCCCAGTGGCTGATCGGAGTCCCTCACCGCTTACAGTCGCGGGGGCGGCTGGGGTTTTGGGCGCCGCAACTGGGTCCGCCCACCCCCATTCCCGATTATGCTCCGGCGCTTTGCGCCGCGTCGAGCACCATGCCTCTCTTGTGTGCCCCTTTCGCTGAGCCTGCGTCAAGGGGCGAACGGCGGCCAAGGCCGTCATGACGGATAATCCCCCGCCAGCGCCCCAAACAGGATCACGGCGGCCGTCGAGGCGGCGCCGCCGCGCGCAAGCTGCTCGGCAAGCTCGGCGATGGTGGTGCGGACCAGCCGTTCGTCGGGGCGTCCGAGGGATTCGGCGAACAGCGCGGGGGTATCCGCAGCGAGCCCGTGCGCGATCAACTTTGCGACAAGCGCCGGGAAGGTGCGCCGGCCCATATAGACCACGGTCGTCGCTTCAGGGTCGGCCAGCGCCGACCAGTTCAGGTTGGGCGGCAGCTCGCCGGTGACATCAGCCCCGGTGACGAACTGCACCCGGCGCGAGGTATGCCGCCGGGTCAGGGGAATGCCGGCTTGCGCCGCGGCAACACAGGCCGATGTCACGCCGGGAACGATCTCGTAGCCGATGCCGGCCTCACGCAGCGTCTCCAGCTCCTCCTCGAGCCGGCCGAAAATGCCGGCGTCGCCCGACTTGAGCCGAACCACGCGCGCGCCTGTTGCGGCATAGTCGACCAACAGGCGGTTGACGTGGTGCTGCTTGGTCGAGGGACGCCCTGCCCGTTTCCCCACCGCGACGAGATTGGCGCCGGGCCGGGCGAGATCGAGGATCGCGCCGGAGGCAAGATCGTCATAGAGCACGACGTCGGCTTCGCGCAGCCGCGCGGCGCCCTTGAGCGTGAGAAGCTCGGGGTCGCCGGGTCCGGCGGAGATGAAGGAGACGAATCCGCTCACCGGTCCTCCGCGATCAGATGAAAGAACGTGCCGGTGGCGTGGCCGCGCTGCGAGCCGGTCTCGGCGATGACTGCGCCAGTCGCATCATGCACTACGGCCAGCGGCATGTCCGGCTGGGCAAGAATGGTCGAATAGTGGAATTCGTGGCCGCGCAGGCGCGCGCCGGAGCGATGTCCCGGCATCGGCGCGGCGAGTTCGGCCAGACGATAACCGAGATGCATGCGACGCTTGGCAAAGCTCGTCTCGAGGCCAAGCAGGCCTGTCATCTCGTGGCGGACACCGTCCGCGTCGGTCAGAGCGGTTCCCAGCACCATATAGCCTCCGCATTCGCCGTGCACCGGCCGCGTTTCGGCGAACGCGCGCAGGCCGCTGCGAAAACGCGCATTGGCCGCGATCTTGCCGGCATGGAGCTCGGGGTAGCCGCCGGGCAGCCAGCACACGTCGGCGCTCGCGTCAGGCGCTTCATCGGCAAGCGGCGAGAATGTCGAGATCTCCGCGCCCGCCCCGCGCCAGGCTTCCAGCATATGCGGATAGACGAAGGAGAACGCCGCATCGCGGGCCAGCGCAATGCGCTGCCCCGGCGGTGTCACGTTCAGCCCATTCGCGGCAGGTTGTGGGGTCCAGGAGGCAGCCGATCGCAGCACCGCATCGAGATCGACATGCTCGGCGACGAAGCGCGCGGCCTCGTCGATCAGCTTGCCGATCTCGCCCTGCTCTTCGGCCTGCACCAGGCCGAGATGTCGCTTCGGCAGGCTGATCTCGGCATGACGCGGCAGCGCGCCGAACACGGCAATGCCGGCGTCGTTGAGCGCACGCCGCACGAGATCTTCATGGCGCGGGCTGGCGACGCGGTTGAGCACGACGCCGGCAAGCCGCACGCCGGGGCGATAATCGCGAAGGCCTGCGGCGATCGCCGCCGCGGTCTGCGCCTGGCCGGAGGGATCGATCACCAGAACCACTGGCCAGCCCAGCAACTCCGCAATGTCGGCGGTGGCACCGGTGCCGGAGACACCGCGCGCGGCGACGCCGTCGAACAGGCCCATCGATCCCTCGGCGAGCACGACATCGGCGTCCGCGCCGCGGCTGACGAGATGCGAGATCGCCCCGCGGTCCATCGCCCAGCTATCGACGTTGACGGAAGCGCGCCCCGTGGCGGCGGCGTGGAAGGCGGGATCGATGTAATCGGGACCGCTCTTGAAGCACTGCACGTTCAATCCGCGATTGCGCCAGGCGCGCGCGAGCGCCAGCGTCACCGTGGTCTTGCCGACGCCGGAAGCCGGTGCGGAGATGACGAGCCCTGCCGCCATCACGAGGCCTCCGGAAAGCGTGGCTCGGCACCGACAGGCCGATAGCGGCGATCATAGTCGGCAGCATAGAGGCGGCTCTCGTCGAAATCCGCAGCGCCAAGCGTTCTGCCGACCAGAATGATCGCGGTGCGCTCCATCTCGGTGCCGACGGCAGCATCGAGCGTAGCAAGCGTGGCGCGGACGATGCGCTGGTCCGGCCAGCTCGCGCGCCAGACGATGGCGACCGGGCAATCCGCGCCATAATGCGGCGCGAGCTCGACGACGACCTTGTCGAGCAGATGGATCGACAGATGGATCGCAAGCACCGCACCGGTCGCGGCGAAGGCTGCCAACTTCTCGCCCTCAGGCATCGCGCTGGCACGGCCCGGCGTGCGCGTCAGCACCACCGTCTGAGCAAGCCCCGGCAGCGTGAGCTCGGCTTCCAGCGCTGCCGCAGCGGCGGAGAAGGACGGCACACCAGGCGTCACGGTAAACGGAATGCCAAGCGCGCGCAGGCGGCGGAGCTGCTCGCCCATCGCCGACCAGATCGAGAGATCGCCCGAATGCAGGCGAGCGACGTCCTTGCCCGCCGCATGCGCGGCGGCGATCTCGGCAATGATCTCATCGAGCGACAGCGGCGCGGTATTGACGATGCGCGCGCCGGGCGGGCAATGGGCCAGCACGCCCTCGGGGACCAGCGAGCCGGCATAGAGGCAGACCGCACAGGCCGCGATCAGGTCGCGCCCCCGCAACGTCAGCAGATCGGCCGCGCCCGGTCCTGCGCCAATGAAATGCACCGTCATGCGCCGTCTCCTTCCGCAATCGCCGCGGTCGCGGTGCGATCCTGCGAGACAACGCGTGTCGAGATCAGCCGTGCACGCGGCCCGGCCGCAGCGAGAGCTGCTGCTTCGGCGACCGATCCAGTGCCGAACTTCTCCGCCACAAGATTGGACCGGGTCGGCGTGGCGATACCGGCCAACATGTCGGCCGGAACAGCCTTGATCGGCACGCCGCACTCGCGCGCGAGCTGCTTCAGCGGCTCCGCGTCGGCCTTGTCGCTGACAGTTGCCATCGCCGTGAGGCCTTCGGGATCACCCGCCGCCAGCAGCGCTTCGCGCAGCGAAGCGAGAGTGACATCTCTCCTGAACCCAAACCCGGCCACCTTCATCGGACCGTACTCCACTGCACCACCGGCCGTGCCGCCTCCCAGGACCGGTAACGGCCGAGCGGGCCGGCATAAGCGATGTCGACCCGCATCAGCTCGCCGCCGTGGCGCTGGTGCAGATCGCCGAGCAACGCTTCCGTCTCCAATGTGACCGAATGTGCAACCAGCCGCGTGCCTGGCGCAAGCCGCGACCAGACCGCATCGAACATCGCGATGTCGAGACCGCCGCCGATGAAGACCGCATCCGGTGCTTCGAGTGCCGCGACAGCTTCGGGCGCCCTCCCGGTGACGACGGTGATCCGGTGCGAAAGTCCAAACGCCGCTGCATTGCTGCGGATGTTCGCGACGCGATCCTCGCGCGGCTCGATCGCAGTCGCCGTCCCGCCGCACAGCGCCCACTCGACCGAGATCGACCCCGAACCGGCGCCGATATCCCACAACCGTTCGCCCGGACGCGGCGCCAGCGCCGAGAGCGCGAGCGCACGCACCGGCCGCTTGGTGATCTGGCCGTCGTGGACGAACAGATCGTCAGGACGCCCCGAGGCGTGGGGCATACCATGCGTGCCCTTCGCCTCAACGGCGACGGTGACCAGGTTTCCAGCGGGATCACCGGCGAAACCGTCGGCGCGATATTCTTGGATGCTTTCGCGCGGACCACCGAGTGCGGCGAGCGTCCAGAAGGTCGAGGCACCCCATCCGCGCTCGCTCAACCATTTTGCGAGATCGCTTGCCGCTTTCCCATCGCGCACGAGGCAGATGATGCGCGCTCCTCGCGCCAGATGCGGAACGAGACGTTCGAACGGTGCGGCGTGAAGCCCGAGGCAGACGGCGGATTCGAGCCGCCAGCCCAACCGCGCGGCCGCAAGCGAGAAGGTCGACGGCGCGGAATGCGCGATCCACTCGCCGGCTTGCAGCTTCTCGGCGAGAGCTGCACCAGCGCCATGCCAGAATGGATCACCGGAGGCGAGCACCGCCGTCGGCCTGCCGCGGCTGCTCAGAACGATATCGGCGTCGAACGGCACCGGCCACGGACGGCCGCGGCTGCCGACGCCGGCAAGCGCGAGATGCCGTTCACCACCGAAGACGGTTTCGGCCTCGTTGAGCGCCTTTCGGCTTGCTTCCGACAGCCCGGCAAGGCCATCTTCGCCGATACCGATGATGGTCAGCCAGGGATCAGCCAAGGAATCAGCCATGACGCACGCCCTCATTCTGGGCGGAACTGCCGATGCGAGCCAACTCGCGGCGGCAATCGCGCGCGCAGGCATCGAGGCCATCTATTCCTATGGCGGCCGCACCCGCGCACCGGCGGATCAGCCGCTGCCGACCCGCATCGGTGGCTTCGGCGGCGTGAGCGGGCTCGCCGACACCATCCGCAGCGAAGGCATTACGCATGTGATCGACGCGACGCATCCTTTCGCCGCGGAGATGAGCCGCAATGCGGTCGAGGCGTGCGCGGAAACCGCCACACCGCTGATTGCGCTGGAGCGCGCGCCTTGGACGAAAGCGCCCGCCGACAACTGGATCGAAGTCACGGACGTCAGCGTCGCGGCCGCTGCGCTGCCCGAGGCGCCCGCAAACGTGTTCCTCGCCATCGGCCGCCAGCACATCGCGCCGTTTGCGATGAAGCCGCAGCATGCCTACACGCTGCGTTTCGTCGATCCGCCGGAAGCGCCGCTGCCCTTCCCCGCTGACGTGATCGTGTCGCGTGGACCGTTCACGTTCGACAGCGAGATCGAGATGATGCGCGAACGCGGCATCGGCTGGATCGTCGCCCGCAATTCCGGCGGCGACGGCGCGCGCGCCAAGATCGACGCGGCCCGCAGGCTCGGCCTGCCCGTGATCATGATCTCGCGGCCGAAGCTGCCCGAGCGGCTGCGGGTCGAGAGCGTGGCCGAGATCATGCAGTGGCTCGGTCATCGCACTTGCCTCGGCGCATAGACCCAGCGGCCGACCCGGCGCGTCTGCGAATTGCCGACGATCACCAGCGTGCGCATGTCGGCCATCTCGGGCCGGGCTTCGTTCAGCGTGACAGTTTCGATCCTCTCGTCGGCAGCGCTGATCGCGCGTGCAAAAATCACGAGGCGCTCGCCGCAGCCGGCGTCCTTCAGCAGCGCGAGCGCGCGGCCGAATCCTTCCGGCCGGCTTGCCGAGCGCGGATTGTACATCGCAATCGAAAAATCAGCTTCGGCGGCGAGCCGCAGCCGCTTCTCGATGACTGCCCAGGGCTTGAGATTGTCGGAGAGATTGATGGCGCAGAAATCATGGCCGAGCGGCGCGCCTACGCGCGCGGCAGCTGCCAGCATGGCCGTGATGCCAGGCAGCACGCGAATCGAAATATTCTGCCATTGCGGCGCCTGTTCGAGCGCCTCAAACACGGCAGAGGCCATCGCGAAGACGCCGGGGTCACCCGAGGACACGACAACGACCTTCCCGCCTTCGGACGCAAGCCGCAGGGCTTCGCTCGCGCGCTGCAGCTCCTCGCGATTGTCGGAGGAATGCAGCTTCAGCCCAGCACGCGGCGGTACGCGCGTGACATAGGGCGCATAGCCGAGAATATCAGTTGCGGCCGCCAGCGCAGCCGTGACCTCGGGCGTCACCAGCGCATCGCTGCCCGGCCCCAGGCCCGCGATGGTCAACGTGCCCGTCATTCTGCGGCGTCCAGGTGCCGGCCCTTGCCGTGCACCAGCACGATCGCGAAATAGGGACAGTCCGCGCCGTCAATGTCGGCGAGCCGCACCACGCGCTCGCCCGCCATGGTGCCGCGCTCGACCAGCCAGGCATCGTCGAGCCGGCCGGCTGAGCTGAGCGCGCGGCGCACCTTTGCGAGATTGCGACCGGTCTTCATCACGACGAGCGCATCGGAATCGCGCATGCGCCGCTCGAGCTCGTCTTCGGGAAGCGTCCCCATCAGCACGGTCGTCACGTCGTCGCCGAGCGCGATCGGCTGTCCGACACCGTTCCAGCAGCCGACCATGCCGGGAATGCCCGCAATCACCTCGATCTCGACACGGCCTTGCAGGCGCGTGTGCAGGTGCATGAAGGAGCCGTAGAAATAAGGGTCACCCTCGCAGAGCACAACGACGTCGACCGCGCGCGCCAGCCGCGCTAGGCGCTCCGCCCACTCGTCGTAGAAGCCGGCCAGCAGCTGCACGTACTCGGCGCTATCGAAGGCGATCTCCGTCGTAACGGGATATTCCATGGGATATTCGGTGACGTCGGCCCCCAGCATGCCCTCGACGATCCGCCGCGCCTGGCCCGGCCTGCCCCTCTTGCGGAAATAGGCGACGTGGCTAGCGCCGCGCACGGTGCGATCGGCGCGCACGCTCATCAGATCAGGATCGCCGGGGCCGAGACCGCAGCAGATGATGCGTCCCATCGCTATTCGCTCCGGCTCGCCAGCGCGTTCACCGCGGCAACCGTGATCGCGGAGCCGCCGAGGCGACCCTCGACCGTCAGCGCCGGCACCGGCGGATCAGCCATCAGCGCGGCCTTGGACTCGGCAGCGCCGACGAAACCGACGGGACAGCCGATGATCGCCGCGGGGCGCGGGCAATCGCCGTCCTCCAGCATATTGAGCAGATGAAACAGCGCGGTCGGCGCGTTGCCGATCGCAACGACCGCGCCATCGAGATGCGGCCGCCACAGCTCCAGCGCCGCGGCCGAGCGGGTGTTGTGCATCGATTGGGCGAGCGCGGGAACGGCGGCGTCGCCCAGCGTGCAGATCACAGCATTCGCCGCGGGAAGCCTCGCGCGGGTAATCCCTTCCGAGACCATGCGCGCGTCGCACAGGATCGGCGCGCCTCTCTGCAGGGCGGCGCGCGCAGTGGTCGCCATGCCGGGCGTGAAGCGAATATGCGCCTCCAGGCCGACCATGCCGGCGGCATGGATCATCCGCACGACAACTTGCTCCTCGTCGGGCAAAAAGCGCGCGAGATCGGCCTCGGCGCGGATGGTCGCAAAGGACTGCCGGTAGATCGCCGCGCCATCGGTCTCGTACGTGTGGGGCATCAGTTCCCTCCCACCAGGATGGAGGGATCGCTGACGATGTCGGCGCCGTTCAGGCCGCGCAGCACCGGCTCATCGCGGATCGAGCCATCACGGACGAGATCGAAGCCGGCGCGCGTCGCCACCAGCGTGACCGCGGCCGTGCCGGAATGGGCGCAACCCTTGCCGCAGCCGGAGACGTGGAGCCGCGTATCGGCGGCGATGCGCGGGGCGAGCGCTGCTGCGAGCGCGCGCGTATCGGCATGGGCTTCGCGGCAGCGCGGTGCGCCACTGCAGGCGATGACGCGCAGCGCGGGATCAAAGGGCTCGGTGATCAGGCCCGGCGCGTTCGGCATCTCCCGCTTGCCCTCGCTCAGCACCATTCGCCAGGGCGTCATGCGCAGCGCATGCCCACAACCGGCGAACTGATGCAGCGTCGTATGCAGCATCTGCCCGAATGCGACGCCGACCATCGCACCTTGCGGATAGTGCCCGGGGCGCGAGGCGGCCATCACGGGCGCGGGCTCGGTCTCGCCGCGTAGCGATTGAGGCAATGCCGCGCCGGACGCAATGTGCGCCGCCATGCGCCCTCGCCCGCCCGTCGCGCCGCCGGAGACCAGGAACCAGCTTGCGAGCGCGAGCGCCGTGCTCACGGCCTCTCCACGTGCGACGGAGCGGCCGAGCTTTGCGCCATCGGCCCGCACCAGGAGGTGACCTGTGCGATCGCGCTCGATGCGTATGTCTGCGGAATCGCCGGCGAGCACGCGCGAGGTCCCGTCATCGATGGCGAAGCCGAATTTCGTTGGAAGCGCGAGCGCATTATCCTCGAGCGCTTCTTCGAGCTCGGCGGCGAGCGATTGTGTCGCGTCGCCAGCGCGCCAGAACGGCGTGACGAGGATGTTGCGACGGGCTTCCGTGGCCGGATCCGGATCGAGCAGCGCCAATCGTGCAAGGCCGTCGATTAACGGCCGATGGCCTTCTTCACTGACGCCCCTGATCTGCAGATTGGCGCGGCTCGTCACGTCGATCAGACCATTGCCGTGTTGCCCGGCGAGCTCGGCAAGTCCTGTGATTTGTGGTGCTTCGAGCCGCCCACCGAACGGACGCACGCGCACCACGAGCCCGTCGCCCGAGAGCATCGGGCGCAGCGCACCGGGACACCAGCCCTTGACCGTGGCCGCACTCATGAGGCCTCCCGCAGCGCCGCCGCGATCGAATTACGGCGCGTTTGCCAAAGCGCCGCATCGTGCAGGCGCGCAAAACAGGTTTCCATCGCGGCGAGAGCGGACGGATTTTCACGCGCCATGAAAGCGCGGACGTCGTCATTGCCGAGCGTCGCATCATAGTAGAGATCGAAAAGATGCGGCGGCACGGCGCCGGCGAGATGCGCGAAAGCGGCCATGTGCTCGAGCGTCGCCGTGATCTCGGCAGCGCCGCGAAAACCGTGACGCATCATCCCACCGATCCACGCCGGATTGGCCGCGCGCGCACGGACGACACGTGAGATCTCCTCGGTCAGGGTGCGCGCGTGGGGCTGCTCGGGACGCGTCGTGTCGAGGTGATAGAGCGAGGGTCCTGCCGCGCCGAGATGCGCCGCAGCCGCCGCAACGCCGGCTTCATGTGCGGCATAATCGGCCGCGAGCAGCAGATCAGTTTCCGGCAAGTCCTGGACATGGACGAAGGCATCGGCCGCAGCGAGGCGCTGTTCGATGCCGGCGCGATTCGGCTGCATCTCACCGTCGGCCGAGAACGCCCAGGACGATGCCGACAACCAGGCTTCACCGGCGGCTTCGCGTGTCTCCGGCGTGAAGGCATCGGGGATCGCCGACAGACCAACGCCGTATTGTCCGGGACGCGGCGCGAATACGCGGGAGGCGCGGTGGCGGTAAGGGTTCTCGTCGCCCTCGTCCTCGCGCGCCGCAAGCGCTTCGGAGGCGGCCTCGAACAATTGCGCAAGGCCTGAGAAGACGTCGCGGAACAGGCCGGACACGCGCAGCGTGACGTCGATGCGGGGACGGCCGAGCTCGGCCGGCGCGATGATGTCGTAGCCGGTGACGCGGCCGGAGGCGTGATCCCAGCGCGGCGCAAGGCCGGCCAGATGCAGCGCCATCGCGAACTCCTCGCCCGCGGTGCGCATCGTCGCCGAACCCCAGAGATCGACGACGAGCCCCTTCGGCCAGTCGCCGTGATCCTGCAGATGACGGCGCAGTAGCTCTTCGGCGAGCTTGATGCCCTGGGCATGTGCCGACGGCGTCGGCACCGCGCGCGGATCGACGGCAAAGAGATTGCGTCCGGTCGGCAGCACGTCTTGGCGCCCGCGATAGGGCGAGCCCGACGGTCCCGGCGCGACGCGCTTGCCTGCAACTGCCGAACGCAACGCGTCGCGCTCCGCTTCGGCGCAGGCACCGCGGCCGAACACGTGGAGGCCGTCGCCGAACTGGCTTTCCTTGAGATCGCAGACGAAGCGATCAATGCGCGGAATGGCTTCGGCCGGTGCGGCCGAGGCATCCAAACCGAGATCGTCTTCGAGGCCCGCCACGCGCGCCTCGTCGCGGATCGCAGCGATCAATCGCTGACGGCGCGCGGGATCGAGACCATCAGCAGTCGAATATTCGTCGAGAAGTCGTTCGAGCCGGCGCAGGGCCGCCGGCACCGAGGATGTTTCCAGCGGCGGTGGCAGATGGCCGATGGTGACGGCGCCAACGCGCCGTTTCGCCTGCGCGGCCTCGCCGGGATCGTTGACGATGAAGGGATAGATGATTGGGAGATGGCCGATCAGGGCTTCCGGCCAGCACGCGGACGACAGCGCCACGGACTTCCCGGGCAGCCATTCCAGCGTGCCATGCGCGCCCATGTGCACGACGGCATCGATGCCCTGCTCTCGGAGCCAGAGATAGAACGCGACATAACCGTGGCGCGGCGTGCGGGCGAGATCGTGATAATCGGTATCGCGCGTGGTCGCATCGCCGCGTTCCGGCTGAACCGCGATGATCGACTTGCCGCAAGCGACGGCTGCGAATTGAAACGCGCCGTCCCGGCAGCTCGGATCATCCTCCGGCGCGCCCCAGGCTTGCGCGAGATCATCCTGCAAGACTTGCGGCAGGCGCGAAAGCGCCGCGCGATAATCGGCGATGCTCCAGGTGAGTTTCTGCTTGAGCAGCGCCTCGCCGAGCGCATGGACCGGAACAACATCGAAGCCGGCCTCAGCGAGATCGGACAGCAACGCCTCGACCGAGGCCAGCGCATCGAGCCCGACCGCATGCGCGATCTGGTGCGGCCTGCCCGGATAGTTCGAGAGCACGAGCGCCAGCCGCTTCTCACCGGCCGGCGTCTCAGCGAGGCGCCGCCAGGCCGCGACGCGCGCAGCGACGGCCGTCACGCGCTCCTCATCGGCGCGATGCGCCAGATGCGCGAATTGCAGATCGGGATCGCGCTCGGCTGCCGACTTGAAGCTCACCACGCCCGCGAACAGACGGCCATCGACCTCGGGCAGCACCACATGCATCGCGAGATCGCCGGGCGACAGGCCGCGCAGCGACTCCGTCCAGTCCTCGCGCCGGGCCATTGAGAGCGCAACCTGGAACACCGGGCACGATGCGGCATCGAACGGCGTCGTGCCGTCATCGCCCAGGGCTGAGAACGCCGTCGCGTTGATGATCGCCGCCGGAGGATTTTGCGCGAGCTGCGCCCGCAACCAATCCGCGACGCCCGCAGCCTTCAGCGAGGTCACGAACACGCCGCAGGCATCAAAGCCGCGCTCGCGCAGCGCTGCGATCAGAGCATCGACCGGGCCCGTATCCGCGGCGGTGAGATAGGAACGGTAGAACGCCACCAACACACGCGGCCTGCCCTCGCCGTGCACCGGTGGAGCAATGACGCCGCGCGCGGGATCGTAGAACCCCATCTCGGGCACGGTCGTCTCGCCGATGACTGGCCCGGCATAGAGTCCCGAGGCTAGCGCGAGCTGTGCAATCGCGGCCTGCGCCGCGACCGGACCGCCGGCGTCGCAGAGCACCTTGAGCCGGCGCAGCGTCGAGACAGGCAAGGTCGAGTATGCATCGAGCCGCGTGTCGTCACGGCCATCGGCCGGCAGCACGGCGACCACAATGCCACGGTCCTTCGCGAGCTGCTGGAGCGCCGCAAGTCCATAGGACCAATAGGACTCACCGCCGATCAACCGCACCAGAATGCCACGCGCCTGCGACAGCGTGCGCTCGATATAGGTGTCGACCGAAAGCGGGTGACGCAATTCCGCGAGATTGGCGAGCCGCAGCGACGGCAGGCTGTCGCGACCACGCCGCCAGCCGGCCGCGAACGCCGCGAGATCGGAATCCGAATACGAGAGCACCACGAGATCGGCCGGGTCCTGGCCGATATCCCTTGGCGTCGCGGTCTCCTCCAGACCGCGGCTCTCGCGGAAGACGACGTGCATCAGATACCTAGTCCTGCCTTGATGGCGGCCTCGTCGATATCGCCGTGCTCGCCGATCACGACGAGCTTCGACCGCCTGTGACCTGCGCCCCAGGGCTTGTCGAACTGATGGCGCACGCGCTGGCCGACCGCCTGCAGCAAGAGGCGCATCGGCTTGCCCGCAACCGCGATATAGCCTTTTGCGCGCAGCACGTTCTGCTCGCGCGCCAGCTTCTGGACGGATGCGACCAGCGCATCGACGTCGGCGACTTCAGGAAGGTCGATCACGACGGAGGCGAAATCATCGTGCTCGTGCTCTTCCTCGCCGTCATGATGCGAGGGACGCGCGGCGAGATCGTTCTCGGCGGCGGCGCCGAGCCCGAGGATGACGCGCGCATCGATCGCACCGTCGGTCACGGGGAGCATCGGTACACGGCGCGGCATCTCGGCGGTGATGGCAGCCTTGGCCGCTTCAAGTCCCGCCGCCCCAGCGAGGTCGGCCTTGGTCAGCAGCACGATGTCGGCGCAGGCGATCTGATCCTCGAACACTTCCGACAGAGGCGTCTCATGGTCCAAATTCTCGTCTGCCGCGCGCTGCGCTTCGACGGCAATCGGATCCGGCGCAAAGCGGCCAGCGGCGACAGCCTCGGCATCCGCGAGCGCGATCACGCCGTCGACGGTGATGCGCGAGCGGATCTCCGGCCAGTCGAATGCCTTCAGCAGCGGCTTCGGCAGCGCCAGGCCCGAGGTCTCGATCAGGATGTGATCGGGCCGCACGGGCCGCGCCAGCAGTTTTTCCATGGTCGGAATAAAATCGTCAGCAACGGTACAGCAGATGCAGCCGTTGGCGAGCTCGACGATGTTCTCCTCCGGGCAATTGGCATCGGCGCAGGATTTCAAGATCTCGCCGTCGACGCCCTCACTACCGAACTCGTTGACGAGCACCGCGAGCTTCTTGCCGCCGGCATTGCTGAGTAGATGCTGGATCAGCGTCGTCTTGCCGGAGCCGAGAAATCCGGTGACCACCGTCACGGGGACTTTTGCGAGCGAGTTCATTCAGCGGCCTCCGGCACGACGGCAATAGGGGGAATGCGGGCAAGCGACTGCTTGCGGAATATTTCCGGCCGGCTGCGCCAGGGGACGAGACCATCCGGCGCCGCCGCATAGGCCGCCGCACCGGCAACCACGTCCTGCGCATTCGCATGCGAAAGGCGGCCATAGACATACGACCAGCGGCCGGGCGCGCTGAGCGCGACCGAGCAGCCCTGATTGCAGGCCGACAGGCATTCGACGGGAACCACATTGACGCCTTCGGGCACGCCGGCGTCGAGGATCGCACCATGCAGGCGCTTGCCGGGGGTCGCCTCGCCCTCGCCGGGCGTCTCGCCGGCACGGCAGGTGATGCAGACGTGAAGTGTGACGGTCATCGCCTCTTCCAGATAACAGCGGGAGGCGATGAGGCACACGGACCGCTCTTTTAGAGGCCCGTTTTCCCCGTCGCGGAACACCCCGTCCGCCGGTCCAAAACTCGTCCGCGCTGGCAGGTCTCCCGGCTTGCGGAGCAGGGTTTCCCCTTCGATCCCCGCCTTCCCGATTCCCGCGGGAATCAGTGGCTTCGGACATCTCTCCGGTCACGGTCGCGGGGGCGGCTGCATTTTGGACCCAAATCTTGCCGATTCGGACCCTATCGCATTCCCTCTTCGCCTGTCATAGGACAGGAACCAACGCCGGGCCACCATTTGCCGGCGGCCGCCACTTGTCAAGCCGAAGGACCGGGACCGATGACGCCTGAACCGGATACAAAAACGGCCGGGGAAACCGACGCTCGCCACGCCACGAAAATGGCGAAGAAGAAGGCCGCCCGCGACAAGATCATGGCGACCAAGAGCGGCGAAAAGGGCCTCATCATCGTCCACACCGGCGCCGGCAAGGGCAAGTCCTCCTCGGCCTTCGGCATGATCGTCCGCTGCGTCGCCCATGGCTTCCCCTGTGCGGTAGTGCAGTTCATCAAGGGCGCCTGGGATACCGGCGAGCGACGACTGCTGACCGGCCATTTCGGCGACCTCTGCCAGTTCCACGCCATGGGCGAAGGTTTTACCTGGGAGACGCAGGACCGCGCCCGCGACATCGCCGCCGCGCGCGCCGGCTGGGAGAAGGCCAAGGAGCTGATTCTCGATGAGAGCCTGCGCATGGTCGTGCTCGACGAGATCAACATCGCGCTGCGCTACGACTATCTCGACATCGCCGAGGTCGTCGAGTTTCTGACCACCTCGAAGCCACCGATGACGCATGTCGTGCTCACCGGCCGCAACGCCAAGGACGAGTTGATCGAGATCGCCGATCTCGTCACCGAGATGACGCTGGTGAAACATCCCTTCCGCTCCGGCATCAAGGCACAGGCCGGCGTCGAGTTCTGAGTTCGATGGCACGCGCGCTGATGATCCAGGGGGCCGGCTCGGACGTGGGCAAGTCGCTCATCGTCGCCGGTCTCGCGCGTGCCTTCACGCGGCGCGGCCTGCGCGTGCTCCCGTTCAAGCCGCAGAACATGTCGAACAATGCCGCCGTCACCATCGACGGAGGCGAGATCGGCCGTGCCCAGGCGTTGCAGGCCCTCGCCGCCGGCGTCGAGCCGCACACCGACATGAACCCCGTGCTGCTCAAGCCCGAGACCGATGTCGGCGCGCAGGTGATCGTCCACGGAAAGCGCATCACGACCGCGCGTGCGCGCGACTACGCGGCCATGAAGCCCTCACTGATGGGCGCAGTGCTGGAGAGCTTTGAGCGGCTGAAGGCGCGCGCCGATCTCGTTCTGGTCGAAGGCGCGGGCAGTCCGGCCGAGGTGAATTTGCGTAAGGCCGACATCGCCAATATGGGTTTTGCGCGCAAGGCCGACGTGCCGGTCGTGCTGGTCGGCGACATCGACCGCGGCGGCGTCATCGCCCAGCTGGTCGGCATCAAGACGGTGATCGACCCCGACGATGCCGCGATGATCCGAGGCTTTGTCATCAACAAGTTCCGCGGCGACCCCACGCTGTTCGACGATGGCTACAAGCTGATCGAGCAAAAGACCGCATGGCGCGGCCTTGGCGTGCTGCCCTGGTTCGCCCGCGCCGGCGAGCTGCCGGCCGAGGATGCGCTCGGCCTGAGCGACGCGCGAAAGCCCGGCCAATGCAAGATCGCGTGCCTGGCGCTGTCGCGGATCGCTAATTTCGACGATCTCGATCCGCTCAAGCTCGAAGCGAGCGTCGATCTCGTGATGGTACGCCCCGGCGAAGCCATCCCCGGCGATGTCCGCCTCGTCATCATCCCCGGCTCGAAATCCACCCGCGGCGATCTCGCCTTCCTGCGCGCGCAGGGCTGGGACATCGATCTGCTCGCGCATCACCGCAGGGGCGGCCATGTTCTCGGTCTCTGCGGCGGCTATCAGATGCTCGGGCGCAGCGTCGCCGACCCTGACGGCATCGAAGGCACCGCAGGCGACACGCCGGGCCTCGGGCTTCTGGACGTGGACACGGTGATGAGCCCGCAGAAGACGCTGATGCGTGTTGCGGCCGTGCATGCCGACACGGACCAGCCGATCGAGGCGTACGAAATTCACATCGGCCGTACCGATGGGCCCGATCGTGCGCGCCCGTTTGCGACACTGAACGGCGAGCCCGAAGGCGCGATCTCGCGCGATGGCCGCGTACAGGGCAGCTATCTGCACGGCCTGTTCACGTCGGATGATTTCCGCAAGGCGTACCTCGCAAAGCTCGACATTCCCGCTGGCAACGAGCCCTACCACGCCCGGGTCGAAAGCGCGCTCGATGCGCTGGCCGACCACATCGAAAAGCATCTCGACGTCGAAGGACTGCTCGCGCTAGCGCGCTAGCACCTCGGCAAGGCGCATCCATTCGGCTCCGCTGCCGGGAAGCCCGAGCCGAAGCCATGTCGGCTTTTGCGCGAAGACGCGCGACCAGATCTGGCTTCGCGCCAATCTGTCTTGCGCGGCGAGCGAGTCGGGCGTCTCGTAGAGACGGAACAGCGGCGTCCCCCCAAGCGGCATCCAGCCTTGCGCTTGCGCAATGGCGTCGAGGCGAACACAGTCCCGGGCAAGTCGCGCTGACGTGGCCTCGGCCCAGGCGTCGTCGCGCAACGCGCGAGAGCCGATCGCGATCGCCGCTCCCGAAACCGGCCATGGACCCGACATCGACGCAAGCTTGCCGATGTCGGCGGCATCGCCGATCGCGAAGCCGAGCCGCAGGCCGGCAAGGCCATAGAACTTTCCGAACGAGCGCAGGATCAGCAGTCCCGGCCGACCGGCTTCCGATGCAAGCGACAGCTGCGGAACGGCGTCGACGAAGCTCTCGTCGATGACGAGGCGGCCGACGCGCGGCAGCAGTGCGAGCAGATCCTTTGCTGCATGATGCTGGCCGCCGGGATTGTTGGGATTGACGACGACGGCGAGATCGGCGCCTGCCAGCGCGTCGAGCTCGCTGGCCTCCTGGACATCCCAGCCCGCAGCCGACAGAACGCCTGCATACTCGTTATAGGTCGGCGCGAGGATGCGGGCGCGGCCGGTTGGCACCAGCTGCGGCAGCAATTGAATGGCAGCCTGCGCGCCACCCATCGCAACGATCGGTGCGCTGGTGCGATAGGCATGCTGCGCCGCCTGATGCAGGGCGTTGGTGTCGGATCGCGAGGGCAGCGCATTCCAATGGTGCGGATCGATCTCGCCGACGGGATAAGGCAGCCGGTTGATCCCTGTCGACAGATCGATCCAGTCTTCCGCGCGTCCGCCAAAACGCTCCTGTGCCAGATCCAGATTTCCACCGTGCTCGAGCATGTCCCGTTCTTTCATGCGAAAGCCAGGATCGCAAGGGTGCCAGCGAGCAGCACCATGGCGCGGCGGTAGACCGTCAGTGCCTCGACGATATCAGCGGCGCGCGGATCGCGCGCGCCCTCGTTGAGCCAAGGCTCGTCGGTCGCGCTGCCGTGATAGATGCGGGGGCCGCTGAGCCGGACGCCGAGCGCCCCCGCCATGGCCGCCTCCGGCCAGCCGGCATTGGGCGAGCGGTGACGGCCTGCGTCGCGCGTCATGCACGACAGCGCCTCCGATCGCCGCGGCGCTAGCAGCACGAACAAAAATCCGGTCAGCCGCGCCGGAATGAAGTTGGCGACATCGTCGATGCGCGCCGCCGCCCAGCCGAAGGCCTCGTGCCGCTCGTTGCGATGGCCGATCATGGAGTCCAGCGTGTTGATCGCCTTGTAGCCGAGGATGCCCGGGAGGCCGAACAGCGCGCCCCAGAACACCGGCGCCACGATGCCGTCGGAGGCATTTTCCGCAAGGCTCTCGATCGCCGCGCGCGCGATGCCGGCTTCATCGAGCGCTGCGGGATCGCGGCCGACGATGCGCGAGACCGCGTCGCGCGCGGCGGCGATATCGCCAGCCAGCAATGGATTTGCGACGGCGGCCACGTGATCATGCAGCGAGCGCAGCGCAACCAGCGGCCAGGCCAGGATACCGACCAGCACGATTTGCATCCAACCCAAGGGAAGCAAGGACTGAAGCGTCCAGCCGAACGCGACGGAGAGCGCAATCACCAGAAGCGCGCCAGCAAGGCCTGCGGCGCGGCGAAGTGCCGGCGGATCTGACGCGCGATTCCAGGCAATGTCGATGGCACCGATCAGCCGACCCAGCCAGGTCACGGGATGACCGATCCGCGCGAACAGCCATGACGGCCAGCCCAGGAGGGCATCCACCGCCATCGCCACCACCATCGCGCCCGCAAAGCCCACACACGCCTCCTGTCCCGCCCCTGTTGCGCAAAGCGAAGGCAGAGCGCAAGCCCCCGGCGGCCTGATTTCGGCTTTGTCTTTGGCCGCGTTTGGTGATTAGTCAGGCTCACAGGAGACCTTTATGGCCGTCATCTTGATCACGGGCGGAGCGCGATCGGGCAAGAGCACCCACGCGGAGAAGCGCGCCCTCAGCTTTCCGGGCCAGCCCGTCTACATCGCGACGGCCGAGGCGCTCGATGCCGAAATGGCGGTGCGCATCGCGAAGCATCGAGCCAAGCGCGCGGCGGTCGACTGGATCGAGCGGGAGGTACCACTCGATCTCCTGCAAGCTCTGATCGACACCGACGGCGGCGGCCCGAGGCTGGTGGATTGCCTGACCTTGTGGCTCTCCAACATGATGCATGCGGGACGTGACTGGGAGTACGAACTGATGAAACTCGCCGCCTTCCTCCGCGGTCAGAAGAGCCCCGTCGTCTTCGTCACCAACGAGGTCGGCCTCGGCATCGTGCCCGACAACGCGCTGGCGCGTAGCTATCGCGACGCCGCCGGAATCATGAACCAAGTCATCGCGGCGGTTTCCAACGAGGTCGAGTTCGTCGTCGCCGGTCTCCCGATGAAACTGAAATGATGCTGCGCGCCGAATTTTTGCGGGACGTCATCGCCGATCTCAGGATGGCGGCGTCGTTCGTCACGATCCTTCCCGTGGCATCGTCCAAGCCCGCGGCCGATGGCGCCGTCGCGCGTGCGACATGGGCGCTACCCGTGGCCGGACTGCTGGTCGGCCTTGCCGGCGCTTTCGTCTACAAGGTCGCCATCCGCTTCGGACTGACGCCGAACATTGCCGCCCTGCTCGCGCTGGCCACGACCGCCCTCATCACCGGCGCGCTGCACGAAGACGGTCTTGCCGATACCGCCGATGGGCTCGGCGGCGGCCGCACGCGCGAGCGCAAGCTCGAGATCATGCGCGACAGCCGGATCGGGACCTACGGCGTCTGCGCGCTGATCCTGTCGTTCGGCCTGCGCTGGAGCGCACTCGCGGCGATCGCCAATCCCTTGCTGGTGGCATGTGCACTGTTGTCAGCGCATGCCGCCGCCCGCGCCGGCGTGCCGGCCTTCATGTCACTGGTACCGCCAGCGCGGCCTGACGGGCTGTCGGCGAGCGCGGGATCGCCGCCGGGTCGCAGCGTCGCCATCGCCTTCGCTCTTGGAACACTCGCGCTCGCTCTCGCGTTGGGGCCGGGCAAGGCGCTGGTCGGCCTGATCCTGCTGTCGCTCGCCGGCCTGTTGCTGGCGCGGCTTGCCGTGCGCCAGATCGGCGGGCAGACCGGCGACATCCTCGGTGCATTCGAGCAGATCGGCGAGATCCTCATTCTGCTGGTCGCGGCATCCTTCCGGATGGGAGGCTGATCTCATGGTCGAGTTCGACGACACCTTCCGTCAGCACTTGCGCGAGCTGTTCGTGTGGCGCCGCGACGTCCGCCGCTTTCGAGCTGACCCGCTGCCGGCCGGCGCCATCGATCGTCTGATCGAGACCGCCTGTCTCTCGCCCTCGGTCGGCCTCAGCCAGCCTTGGCGCTTCGTCACCGTCGATGATGCTGCGCGACGTCGCGCCATCATCGACAATTTCACGGCGTGCAACGCCGACGCACTGAATTGCTATTCCGGCGAACGCGCGGCCCGCTACGCCACGCTGAAACTGTCGGGCCTCGAACAGGCCCCCGGTCACCTCGCCGTGTTCGCCGATAAGGCCAGCGACATCGGCCACGGCCTCGGCCGTGCGACCATGCCGGAGACGACCGAGTATTCCGTGGTCGGCGCCATTACCGCGATGTGGCTCGCCGCACGCGCCGAGAGCATCGGCATCGGCTGGGTCTCGATCCTCAATCCGGATCGCATCCACGCCGTTCTCGACGTGCCCGATACCTGGAAGTTCATCGCCTATCTCTGCATCGGCTATCCGGAAGTCGAATGCGACCAGCCCGAGCTGGAGCAGGCGAAATGGGAGCACCGGCGCGGAGCGGATGAGTTTACGTTGCGGCGTTAACCCCAAGCTCGTCATGCCCGGGCTTGTCCCGGGCATCCACGTCTTCGTTTCCACGTCAAAAGAACGTGGATGGCCGGGACACGCCCGGCCATGACGGAGACACTACGACCTGCTCCTGCCGGCCACCGCCGCCACAGGCGCGGGTGGCTCCGGCTTCTGGAACATCAGCAGCGGCCGGAAGATGACGCGGCCATAGGCCTCGTAATGGTTCTGGGTCGAGACCGCCATTTTCAGCGGCGTCGCGTAATTCGCCTCGAACGTCATGAACGACGCATAAGTCCAGGAGAAGCCGACGCCGACAGAGGCCATTTCAGTGACGCCAGGGAAGGTCGAATACACCGCACCCCAGTCGGTGAAGATGTAGGTGTCGAAACCCCTGAGCCATTGCGACCAGTTGTAATGCAGCTCGGCGTTTAAATAATAGCCGCTGTCGCCGGAAGCCGCATTGGAGGGATAGCCGCGTACGGTGGTGGGGCCGCCGATCGAGAAGATCTGATCGCCCGGAAGCAGCTTCTCCTGCGTGTATTGCCAGCTCGCCAGCACATTGGCGCTGAAGTTCTGGGGCCCTGCAGCGCTCGTCGCGATCAGCGAGCCGGTATAGGTGTTGAACGCGCGGTTGTTGCCGAGCACATAGTCATGCCACGCGATGTAGTTCACTGCCGGCGAGACCGTGATCGAATAGGTGTTGCCAGACTTGGTCACCGAGATTCCAGCCGTGGTCTTGTCGTAGTGGTCATCGGTGACGGCAACCGTGGCAAAGCGGCTGACGGTCTTGCCCTCGGTCAAGGCTGCGTTGAGCAGCACCAGCCAGTCCTGCGTCACCCAGACCGGCTGGCTGAAATTGACAGCGGCCTGGCTCGAGCGACCGGTGACGTCGAGCGCGACGAACGGCCCCTGGACGATCTTGATCTTGCCTTCGGTATAGCTGACGCCGGCGCGGCCGCCCCAGGGATTGACCGGGATGCTGTAGGCGACATTGCCGTTGAGATTGCCGTCGGAGCGGACGCCGTAGAAGGTCAGGCGGTCGTCGACGCCGAACAATCCGTGGCGCTTGTAGAAGGCACCGCCCTCCCAACGCCCGGTGTTTTCGGAACCCTGGTTGTCGGTGAAGAGCTGCAAGGTGTCGACCGGCGGCTCGATCACCGCGAATTGCAGGTCGGTGAGGCCGAAGCTCGTGCCGGGCTGCAGCAGCGCCTTGATCTGGACGTCGTTGGTCCGGTTGAACCAGATCACGTCGCGGTTGAGTTTTGGAACGTCGAGGACCTCGCCTTCGGGCTCCTTCACGCGATCGAGGATGTAATCGGTGCGGGTCTGCTTGTTGCCCTCGACGGTCGTCTTCTGGAGCCGGCCTTCGGTCAGCTTGACGCGGACGACACCGCCCTTGGCGTCCTGCTCGGGCAGCGTCGCGATGCCCGTGACGATGCCGCGCGCGGCATAGACCGCGTTGATGTCGGCAACGAGCTGCAACAGCGAGGCGATGTCGACGTCCTTGCCGACATATTTCTTCGCGATCTCATCCAGCTCCGCCGGCGTGATGAACTTGGACTCGTCGAACGTGACCTTGCGCAGGCGAAATTTCGGCCCGCCTGGCTTCAGGAGCTGGGACTTTTCCCGCTCGCCGCCGATCACCGCCGGCCCGGTGAGCTTGGGCGGCGCGCTCTGCTGCTCGAGCTGCCGCCGCTGCCGGTCGACGTCGTTCTGGATCACGCCGGGATTGATCGACTGGGCGCGCGCGGACGCGATGCAGCAAGCTGCAAGCCCGATCCCCAACGATGCCCCCAGAATCCGCATCCCGAATCCAATTACCATGCCTGTGCGAGACGGCCAACGGCCGGCTTCGCCGTTTCAACCGCCGCATCCTTCCAGCCCGGACGTCCCGCACGCTGCCCCTTCTGGCGCAGCTTGCGCATGTCGCTGAGCCCTTCGATGTTGACGGCGGGGCCGGACCCGACGGCCTCGACTGGCCGTGGCGTCAGCAGCGCGTCGAGCCGCGCCTGGCCGGAGAGACCGAGCAGGTAGAACGTGCCCCCGTCCTTCTTCGCCAGCCAGGTCTCGATGCTCTCTTTGCCCTCGCCGTCGACCGAGATGTTGCGCGCCATGCTGGCGCCGGTGAAGCTATAGCAGCAGGTGTGGGTCGGCCCGTAATTGGTGACGGTCGCCGAGACGTCGCCGGTGTAGAACACCACATAGGCGTTGCTGACATTGGCGTTGCCGGTCTGGCTCATCGTGAACACGCCGCCCGGCTGGTAGAGCTGGAGTGACGGCCAGTTGGACGGCGCCGGCGTGCGGTTGTTCAAGAGTATCTGCTGGGTCGCCGTGGTGAGCATGAGCTGGCCCGGCACATAGCCGTTCAGGATCGAGACAGCCGGCGCATCGGTCCAGAAGGTCGCGTCCACCACCCTGAACTGGTTGACGATGATGTGGTCGGGGTCGATCGAGATGTTGGCGGACTTCGCAACGCCGCCGTTGTAGCCGGTGACGTTCAGGATCAGCGGGACCGCCGGGTTCGAACGGATCTGCTCACCCTTGACGTTGATCGTATCAGCCGCGAGGTCGAGCTCCCGCACGACGCTGACCCAGTTGATCGTCAAATCACCCGACGAGGTCATCTTGACGATGTCGCCGCTGATCCGGTCGAGCGAGACCGGCCCGACCACATCGAAATGCGTGTCGCCGTGCGCGGAGATCGATCCGCCGCGGAGCGAGCCCGTGTCGGACTTGATGTTGAGGTCGCCGGCATCGCCCGGGATCCCCGTCGTGGTGAGCTGGCTGAAGACGACGTCGTTCACGGCATGCAGGGTCTGCGTGCCGCCGCTGATGGCGGTGCCGACGGTGATCCCTCCGGTCGTCGCGGTGACGTCGAGCGCGCCGCCAACGTTAAGATTATCCCAATGAACGACCGTGCCGCTGAGGACTGCGTTGCCGGTCGTGGTCGTGAGGTTATGGCCGGTATTGGTACCCGCCGCGATCAATCTCGCCGAGCCGTGGGCCGAGACCGAGCCAAGCGTCGGCACGCCGCCTGAACTCACGGTCTGCGCGAGGATGAAACCGTTGTCCGCGGTGACGTTGATGCTGCCGGCATCGCCGTTGATGCCCATCGCCGTCAGCGCGTTGAAGGTGACGTTGTCGCGGGCATGAATGGTCTGCGTCCCGCCGCTCTGCGCGGTCTGGAGGGTGATGCTGTCCTGACTCGACGCCGCGCCCAGTGTCGTGCCGACGTTGAGGACGTTCCAGTTGATCGGGCCGGTTGCAGTCAGCAGCCCCGAGCCGGTCGTGGCGGCGAGCGTGTTGCCGGTGATGGTCGTGGCCGCAACGAGGCTCGCCGAGCCATGGGCCGAGACCGAGCCCAGCGTGGTCACGCCGCCAGAGGTCACCGTCTGCGCCAGGATGAAGCCGTGGTCGGCGGTGACGTTGATGCTGCCGGCATCGCCGTTGATGCCGGTCGCCGTCAGCGCGTTGAAGCTGACGTTGTCGCGGGCGCGAATGGTCTGCGTCCCGCCGCTCTGCGCGGTCTGGAGGGTGATGCTGTCCTGACTCGACGCCGCGCCCAGTGTCGTGCCGACGTTGAGGACGTTCCAGTTGATCGGGCCGGTTGCAGTCAGCAGCCCCGAGCCGGTCGTGGCGGCGAGCGTATTGCCGGTGATGGTCGTCGCCGCCAGCAGCGTCGCCGAGCCATGGGCCGAGACCGAGCCCAGCGTGGTCACGCCGCCAGAGGTCACCGTCTGGGCCAGGATGAAGCCGTTGTCGGCGGTGACGTTGATGTTGCCGACGTCACCGCTATTGCCCGTGGTCGCAAGCGACTTGAACGTCACGTTCTGGGTCGCATGGATCGACTGCGAACCGCTGCTGTCGGCGGTGCCGATGAGGATGCTTCCATTGTTGGCGATGGCGCGGAAAGATCCGCTCGCGCCCGTCGCCGTGCCCGCCAGCACCTGGTCGAGCGTCAGTCCGCCGGTGCCGATGATGTC
The DNA here is from genome assembly GCF_900094605.1 of Bradyrhizobium shewense. Classification (GTDB taxonomy): domain Bacteria; phylum Pseudomonadota; class Alphaproteobacteria; order Rhizobiales; family Xanthobacteraceae; genus Bradyrhizobium; species Bradyrhizobium shewense. Next base: position 456,398 of record NZ_FMAI01000001.1, read on the forward strand.
CACACTGCCCTTCACCGCGGACAGCAGGCTCACCTCGCTGTCGGTGAGAACCTTGACGTAGATGTCGCCGGCGCTCGCGCTCGCCGATAGACGCGCGGCACTGACGGTGAACCGGCCGGTCGCGCTGCCGATGCCGTTCGATGCGCTCACCGAGAGTTCGGCGCCCGCACCGGAGGCGATGAACTTGGTCTGGCCGTCGCCATTGTCGATGATCGCGCCGAGCGAAGCGACGCCGCCGGCGGTGACGATGATCGACGGGGTGTTCGAGGCGGCCGCATAGGACAGCGACGAATTCAGCTGGCCGATCGTCGCATCGCCCGTGGTCGTCACCGAGATCAGTCCGGCCGCGTTGATGGCGGAATAAGCGCCCATCGACAGGGTGGAAGCCACCAGCGTCACGCCGTCCGAGTTGCTGGTCGCAACCACCGGCGCCGCGCTGGTGCCGGCGGCAAAGGTCATGCCGCGGTTGGCCAGCAGCTGCATCAGGCCGTGGCTGGTGATGCCAGTATTGATGGTGAGCGCACCGCGCGCCGCGTTCAGCGTCAACGCGCCGCCGGCCGTCAGCGCCCCATAGGGACCGCTCGTGCCGACCGCGAGATCGCCGGTCACCGCGAGGATGCTGAGGTCGCCGACCGCCGAGCCGGTCACCGCGCCGGAGATGTTCACCTGCAGCGGCTGGAAGGTCGAGCCGTTGAAGCCGATGCTGCCGCCGGCGCGCAGGTCGAGGTCGGTGCCAAGGATGTGGATCGCGGAGCGGTCCGTGAAGCCGGCTTCGGCGTAGATGCTGCCGGTCGCGGCGAGCTGGATCGCATTGCCGGCGGCGATGTTGCCAAGGATGAGATCGCCGGTGGTCTGCTTCACATAGATGCCCTGCGCCGACGAGACCTGGTCGAGCTGGTCGTTACCCGGGTCGGCAAACGCGATCTGAAGCGCGTTCGCGTTGGTCGCGGGATTGCTTCCGGCGGCCCCGGGGGCGCCGACATTGCCGTGCTCGGCGATCAGGGTCAGGTTGGCGATATCGCCCGAAATCACGGCCCCGCCCACATTGGCGGAGATGTTGGTCACGGCGTCGAGCTTGACGTCGCCGCGGCCGGTCACCTCGATGCCGTTGGCCTGCGCGGCCGTGATCGGGCCGTAATTCGCGGTGACGCCGCCGAGCGCAAGGCTGTTCTTGCTGCCGAGATAGACGTTGGTCAGCGCCTTGGCCGAGATCGCGATCGGGTTGTCGACCACGACGAGGTTCTGCTGCGACAGGCTGACCGTATAGGTCGTGACATGGGTCGTCGGGTCCGTGACCGCGCCGACGGTGAGCTGACCGGGACCGGCTGTGGCGAGCAGGCCCCTCTGCTCCGGCGTCAGCGACGAGGAATCGACGCTGGTGAACGTGAACGTCTGGGGCGCGGCCGAATTGCCGACCGAGCCGCGCGGCGCGTAGAGCATGATCTGGTTGGCACTGACATTGGCGATGACGTTGTCGTCGATCGGCGGCGGTGCCGCGCCAACAGCCGACGACGACACCGTGTAGGCGAGCTGGCTCTGGGTCCACTGCGAGCCCGCGGTGATGATGCCATAGACCCGCTCGGTCGATGCCAGCGTATAGGTGTAGGTCGAGCTGAAATGGCCCGGTTGCAGGGCCGACTGCAGCGCGGCATTGGTCGGCATGTACTGCTGATTGGTTGCGACGCCGTCGAACAGCTTGGTGAACAGGGTCGTCGAGAGCGAGCTGCCGAACACTGACGCCAGCGGGTCTGCAGGTGCGGTGCCGAGCAATGTGGTCAGCGAGCTCTTGAGCTCGGCGGTGTTGATCTGGCCGAGCAGGAACTGATCCCGCAGGAACCGCGTCGTGGCCTCGGTCTTCATCTGCGTCGTCGTGACGTTGGCTGGGTCGATGCCGAGCTTGGCCGCCACTTGCGCCCGCAGCACCGTCAGCCCAACAGAGGTCGGGTTGTAGGTGCTGCCGTTCGGGAAGGCGATGTTCTTGAGCTGGAAATAGTCGTTGTAGGCCGACGTCACCATCGACTGGTAGCTGTTGACGGCGTTGGTGGCGGCGTTGCCGCTGAGCAGGTCGAGGCTCGCCCAAACGCTCTGGAGATGCTGGCTCTGCGCCTGGGTGAGACCGACCGCCGCCCGGCCGTTGAGGATACTGGCCTGGTTGCCGTCTGAGCCGGCGGCTTCCAGGAAGACCGGGCCGCCGGTCGACTGGATCGTGCCGAGGCGGAGGTCGCCCTTGGACTGGACGATGTAGGTGCCGGTGGCCGAGGCGCTGTCGAGCACGCCGCCATCGACGGCCCCGCTCGCCTGCACCGTTCCGGTCGCCTGGATCACCAGCGGATTGATGTTGGTCAGGGTGGATGCGCCATTGACGACGGCGCTCGTCGCGCCGATCGCACCCGAGGCGGAGTTGATCTCGATGTTCTTGCCGATCACGACGGGGTTGGCGGGGTTGTAGGCGGAGGCCGAGTTGATGTCGCCGGTCGCCGAGAGGAAGACGTTGCCCTGCGGCGTGGCGCCTGCCGAATTCACCTTCACCTGGTTGATCGACAGCGCGCCGATCGCCGAGATCGCGATGTCGTGGTCGATCGAGCTGGCGGTCAGGCTGCCGCCATAGATCTGCATCTGGACCGGACTCTTGCTGGCGCCGAGCGTGCCGATGCCGCCGTCACCCCGAAGCGTCACGCTCGTCCCCGAGATCACCGGGTTGTTGGCATTGGCGCCGACCGTGATGGACGAGTTGGCGCCGGTGGCGGCGAGCGTCGTCGTCCCCTGCTGGTTGTTGATCGACCCGTTGATGACGATGCCGGAAGTCGAATTGACCACGACGTCGCTGCTGCTGCCGCCGGTGAACTTGATGTTGATCGGGTTCGACGCCTTGACCGTGTTGGTCAGCGTGAGCGTCAAATGATCGTAGATTTGCTGGTACCAGTTGTATTGGGCATCCGCGCCGCAGCAAGCGTTGGAGTGGGTGTTAAGTCCAACGGGGGTCCCATCCGGGTTCACGCCTCCCGCCCAGTGATAGCTGCCGGTGGCGGTGGTGACTTTCTGATAGTTGCTGCTCTGCGTGCCTGAAACCAGGCTGGTCGAGCGGGTCCAGTTCTCGCCGGTGACCTGATTGGGCGTGAAGTGCCAGCCGTAGTCGAACTGCGTGCTGGTGGGCAGACGATCCAGCGTCGCAGTGTCGACCCACTGATAGAGCATGTTCGCCTGCGTCGCGTACTGGATGCCTGCCGTACCGGTCCTGGATGTAACCATCGACGGGTCGATCGCGGCCGCGGTGACGCTGTTGGTCTCGTATTTCGTTACCTGCTGGTTGCTCGCCGCCTTGGGATCGTAGACATACCACGTCGTCTTCCCCTGGAGCTGGTCGACGATCTCGACCACGCTCTGGGCGGTGGCGCTGGTATTGATGGTGTTGGTGACGAGCTGGAGCCCGCTGGTGTTGTTGACCGTGACCGTGCCGGCGCCGCCTTTGATCTCGATGTTTCCCTGGGTCTGGGTGTTGTCGGTCGAGGTCGAGATGATCTTGCCGTTCAGATAGACGTAGCCGCCGGCGCCCTGCGCCACGCCGTTCAGGATGAGCTGGTCGGTGAGAGCGTTGTACCTGACCCCGATCTTGGCATCGCCGCTGGCCGACGCCGTTACGGCGCCCGAGACGTCGTAATAGACGCCGTTCCGCGCATTGGCCTGGGCCGCGGCAAAATCCGCGCCATTGTTGCGGTTCTTGAGGCCGTTGCTGCCATAGATGGCATCGTACGCCGCGGCGCCGATGTCGACCGAGTAGTTGCTGCTCGAGCCGGCCTGGATGGTGCCGTTGATGTTGATCACCGACGCCGAGATGATGACCGCCTGGCCGCTGATGGTCCGGGTGGCAGTCGCGGTGGCCGGCGCGTCCGCGGTCTTCGGCGTGATCGCATCCGGCTGGATATTGATGACCTGGAAGAAGCCCGAGCTGTCGCAGTCTCTCGCACAATTGAACGGCGTCTTGTACGGACCGCTATCGGTGTAAACGTTCCGGCCGTCATAAGTCGTTTTCTTCCACTGCGCGAGCACGACATTGGTCGAGTCCGGCGACTGCCCCTCGATGATCTTGAGGGTCGGGATGTCCGGCACGCTGCCGGCATCGGGAGTGCTGGTGTTCCCAGGCGTGCCCCGGCCTATCGGCAGGAAGATGGCCGAATAGAGCGAGAGGCCGTCGTAATACGTCATCAGCATGCGCGCGGTGAAGATCGTGCTGGCGTCGGCGTTGGAGACCGGTTGATACACGCCGTGGCTGCCATCGGCGCAGCAGTAGTAGAAATAAGGGTGATCGGTTCCCGAACCGATATGCGGAGCGGTATAGTAGTCGCCGTAGGCGCCGAGATAGGTCGCCGCCGTCATCACCGCCGTCAGCGCGTCTTCCGGCCGATTTTCGGTGCTCGCCCATTGCGAAGTGACCGCGCTGCCGCTGTCGTAGAAGCTGCCGATGCCGCCGAGGAAGGTGAAGGTGCCCTTGGGCACCACGATCTGAACGGTCGCGGCGCTGAGTGACTGCGATGCGACGACACTGCCGAGATTGTTGACGATCTTGAGCAGGCCGTTCGCGTTGTTGGCGGCACCGTTGAAGTAGATGTCGGGCGTGCGGGTCAGCAGATTGCCGTTCTGGTCAATGCCCTGGCCGGAGTCGGGATCCAGGCGGTTGTAGGTGGCCGAGACATCGATGACCGGAGTCGCGCTCGGCATCGCGGTGAAGGTCACGTTGGAGTGCGAATCCGGGTCGACATGGTCGATCTGGCGGTAGGTGATGTTTCCTCCGCTCACATCGGTGACCGTGAGGTTGCCCAGGCTCATGAAGTCGAGGCCCTTGTTCTCGATCTTGATCAAGGGCGAGCTGCGCGCGATGACCGCCGGCGCGGCCGGGTTCGAGCCGCTGTTGCCGGTCAGCTTCTGCGCCAGGATCGAGACATTGCCGGCGGACACCAGGATGTCGCCGAACGCGAAGGCGTTGCCGGGCGCGTCGGAGGTGAACGGCGCCTGCTTGATCAAGGTGTCGATCTGGCGCTGGATGTCGCCGGTCGGATCGGTGCCGGACGGCGCCATCGTCGCGGGCGCCGTCGGCGTCGCCGCCGCAAGCTGAGAGCGGACCTGCGCCTGGGTCAGGCCGGTCAGCGCCGCCAGCTGATTGACCACCAGCTGGTAGGGATTGAAGTTGCCGACCACGGTGTACTGGACCGTCTGGTGATTCCAGCTCATCACCGGGCTGAAGTGATTGACGTCGGAAACGGACTCGAGGGTCAGCGCGGAGTAAGGGCTGGTCGTGCTCAGGGTCGGCGTGCTCGCGCCGAGCTCGATCGTGATTGTCACATCGTTGTTGATGCCCGCCACCACCAGGCCGTTGAGCGCGACATCGCCGGTTCCGCTGGTGTGGCTGTGATTGTCGCTGTTCTTGGCGCTGAAGATGTCCAGATATGGATTGTAATTGCTGCCGTTGCCGGCCGCCGTGACCTGCCCCTGCGTTGCGCCCAGATAGATGTCGCGCGCGCCGAGGATGCTCGAGGTGGGCGCGAGCGTCAGGCTGGTGGTGTCGTCGGCATTGGCCGTGCCGCGGTAAAGCGCGGAGATCGGGATCGCGGTGTTGTTGTAGACGACCGTCGTCGCCGTCGCCTGCACGCTGCTGAAGACGCTGCCGTCGCCGGCGAGGCCGGCGTAGATGTTGATGTCGCGCCAGGCCACGATCTTCGTGCCGGCGCCGACATTGACGGCCTGGTTGGCGTGGACCCAGCTGTTGGTGCTGGCACCGACGCCCGCGATCGCGCCGTAGAGGCTGGCATTGGCGTTGTTCGCAGCCGCCATCTTCGCGGCCGTGCCGACATAGATCTTGCCGACGCTGAACAGCTCGCGGGCGTTGATGTTGACCGCGAGCGTGGCGGTCGCCGTCATGTTGGATTCGGCGCCGCCGCCGGCGAAGAAGCTGGCTGTGGCGAGGCTCGCCGTGTCGTTGGTGTTCAGCGTGTTGTAGGCCTCGATATTGATGAACGCCGCCGACGTGCGCGGATCGCCGTTGAGGCTCAGCACCGTGCCGGCGCCGATATTGGTGTTGACGGTCTGGGTGACGGTCGAGGTGCTCAGCGCGGCCGCGCCCGAGAACGTGCCGCCGGAACCCGAGCGCGCGCCACCGCCGCCCTGGTTGACGACGTCGTTGGCGATGACGACCATGTTGCCGCCCGCCGAATTGATGATCAGGTGCGTTCCGATCTCGGCCGTGGTGGTCGAGTTCACGTCGTTCTGCGCCTTGCCCGCCGAGACGCCGGCCGTGGACGCCTGGTAGGCGTCGCCGTTCGCGGCATAATTCGTGGTGTGCAGGGCGTTGATGCGAAGACCGCCGAAATAAAGCGTGTCGTCCGTCGTTCCGCCGTCGAACCGCGCGTTGGTCACGGCGGTCGAGCTGGTGGTGGCGACCGCCGCCGCGCCGGCATAGGTGCCGCCCGCGCCGACCGTTGCGTTGGAGACGTTGGTATCCGTGCTGGTGGCCGTGATCCGGAGGATGCCCGTGTAATTGCCGTGATTGAGATTATCCATATCGGCAGGCGCACCGAGATAGGCGTAGGTGTGCGCGCTGGACGAGGTCTGCGCGACGGTGGCGCCGAGCGCCAGGAACCCGCTCGAGAGGCCCGTCGCCTCGGCATATTGGGCGCTGTCGTTTTCAGCCGCGATGGTCACGTCGGCGTTGGGAAGCCTGATCCCCGTCCCGCCATAGGCGCTGACCGTCGCGTTCTCCGACGCCTTGGCGTAGCTGCCCTGCGCGCCGATCAGCGAGCCGCCGCCGCCGGCGAGCGCCTTGGCGTAGGTCGTCGTGCCATAGATTGTCGTCGTGGTTCCGTCAGCGTTAGTCTGCGTACCGATGATTGGGACGAGCGCCATCGCGGTCACGCCGAGCGCGCCGCCCGAGAAGCTCGTGTTGTCGCCGACATCGGCCGTCACCGTGGCGCCGACCGTGGACTGGGCGATGGCGACGCCGACGGCACCGCCGCCGACCGAAACGCCAATCGCCTCGCTCGAAAGATTGGGCGTGATCGACGCCGACACCAGCGTGCCGACGCCGGCCGCAGACGTCGTGATCGAGGCACTATTGCCGATCTCGGCCAGCACGGACGAGCTCTCGTGCGCCTCCGCATCCGCACCGACGCCCGCGACGATGCCGCCGCCGAGCGCGGTGGCCGTCGTCGTCAGCGTGCCGGCACCGCTTGCGCCAACTGCCAAGGTCGCGACGTTGACCGTGGCGCCGTTCAGAACCCTCGCGGCGACAGAGCTCGCTCGGCTTGCTGTTGCGACCGAAGCACCGACCGCCACGGCACCGCCGGTGACACCGCCGGTGAAGACGACCTGGGTCGTCGAATCCTGCGCCATGACGGCGGCGCCATTGCCGGTGCCGCTCGCGCCGGTGATCTGGCCGCCGAGCAGCGCCACCACGGAGTTGCTGACATTGCCGACCGCGACAGCCGCCTGGGCGCCAAAGTAAAGCGCCGCACCGCCGGCGATGGCCTCGGTGTCGATGGTCTTGCCGGCATAAGGCCCGGTAGTCGCGTCCTTGACGACCGCCGCAACGGTGACAATCGGTGCCGAGACGGCCAAAGGCGTATCGGCCGCCACCAGCACGCCGGAGCCGTTGCGTCCGTAGTCACTCAGATTGGCGAGCACGGTGCTGTTGACGCTGGTGTAGCCAATGCCGGCCCCGATGCCGACGTTCTTCGCAAAGCCCGCGCCGAGCAGATACATCTTGGCCGCGTTGGCGCTGGTCGCGGCGACATTGACCTGTGTGCCCGTGACGTTGCCGCCCGCGATCTGCGCGACGACGACGTCGTTGCCGCCGCTCAGCACATTGCTGACGTCGTAGGTCGAGCTGACATTGGCGCTGTTCGGATTGCCGGCGGTGCCGCTGGCGACGGCGTTGCTGCCCTGCGCGTTGCTGGTGCGATTGTTCACGGACGCGATGGTGCCGTTGCCGTTCTGGTTGAGCTGGCCGGTCTGCTGGCCCTGGGTGTCGGCGTCCGCAGTGTTGGTGCCGATGATGATGACGCCGACGGTCGCGCCGATGCCGACGCTGCCGCCGATGCCGGCGGTGACCGCGTAGGACAGCACCTCCTTGGTGCTGAGCGCATTGACGTTGATCGCGCCTGACGAGTTCAGATTGCTGTTCCAGCTTTCGGCAACGGTCCGACTCTTGAACACGATGACGTTGGCTGCGGCGCCGACGCCGACGCCTCCCCCGCTGGCGCCGACCGCGAGCGCACCCGCGATCTCCTTGATCGCCACGTCCTCGTTGGCGTTGATGGTGACCGCGCCCGCCGCACCACCCGTCGCCGATTGCAGCGTGGTGTCGTAGACGCCGGCGATCGTGGTGTTGTTGGCGATCTCGATGTTCGCCATGCCCGCGATCGCAGCCGTGCCGGTCGAGAGCGCGCCGCCGATCGCATAGGCCTCGAAGCGGTTCTTGGTCTTGGCCTCGACGTCGAGCGCGCCGCTCAGGTTGAGCGCGGTGGTGTGTGCCGCGCCATTGCCCTGATAGTGGAATTCGTCGCCGACATAAGCCTCGGTCCGGTTCGAGGAGACCTGCACCAGGAACGCCGCGCCGATCGCGGCCTGGCTGCCATAGGCGCCGGAGCCGTTTGCAGAGAAGATGCCGGTGTTATTGGTGGCATTCACCGTCAGTGACGCGGCCGTCAGCGCGCCGCCGTCGACATAGGCTTCCGTGGTCGCCTGGAAGACGTTCAGACCGACCGAGCCGGTGTTGAAGCCGACGGCGATCGACGAGGCATCCTGCTCGGCATTGGCCTTGACGGTGACGGCGCCGACCGTTGCGCTCGACGACTGCACGCCGCCAACCGTGGCATTGGTGATGTAGGCCAAGGTCTCGCGCGACATCGTGGTCGAGATGATCGTGGCGCCACCGCCGCCGCTGCTGCCGTAGGCGATGCCGGCGCCGAACGCGCCGGAATAGGAGAAGCTCGACGCGGCGACCTCGATCTGCGGCGCCAGCGTCGACGAGCTCAGGCGCGTGTCGATGCTCGCGCTGTCGATATAGGCCCTGGTCGACCCGCTCATCACATTGGTGATGGGGTTGATCATGATGGCGATGCTGGAGCTCGCAGCAAGCGAGGCGACGTTGGTCACCACGGCCTGGTGCGAGCTCGCCACCACGGCAAGGCCGCGCACGGTGTCCTGGTTCTCGGAGAGGTCGGGCGTAGTGTCGGTCGGCGCATGGGCGGCGCCGAGATCGAACGCGTGGACGAGCGTGCCGTTGTTGACCGACAGCGTATCGGACGAACTGGTTCCGAGCGCATCGACCTTGGTGTTCGCCCCGGTGATATAGGCTGCGGTGGTTCCCGTGATCTGGTTGGTCACCAGCGAACCTGCGCCGCCGGCCGCGCCCTTGCTGATCGACAAGGCGCCGGCGAACACGGCCGCCTTGTCGTTGTTGCCGGCGATCACGCCGACATTGTTGGCGGCGGTGACGTCGGCACCGTTGATGCCGTTGATACCGGCAGCGGTGATGCTGGCCGTGACGTTGGTCCCCATCAGATTGGTGGCGACCGAGCCGGCCAGCCCGACCTGCGAGGACATCGCGACACCGACGGCGACCGTCGAAATGCTGGCATTCGAGTTCGCACCGACGGCAACGCTGCCCGAGGCCGTCAGCTTGGAGCCGGTGACGCCGGCGCTGACATTGTTGGCGATGCTGCTGTAGACCAGCGCCAGACCTGCGGCGCTGCCTTGCGACGAGGCGCTCGCGATCGCGGCGGTCCCGGTGATACTGGAATTGTCGGTCGCACTGACGGAGATGTTGCGGGCCGTGACGGACGATTGCGTCGTGCTGGACAGATTGTTGCCGATGGCCGCCGAGACGGTATTGGCGATCGAGCTGATCGTCGTGCCGCCGACGCCTGCAAACTGTCCGGTCGCCAGACCGAGGCCGATCGTGACCGACTGGATCTTCGATGAATCGACCGCGCTCACGCTGACATTGCTGACCGCCGACATCAGAACATTGGCGATATAAGCCGAATGCGTGGTTGCGATGGTGTCATAGATGATCGAGGCGCCGACATTGTTCTTGCCGGCCTGGATGAGCCCCGCAACGGAGACGATGCTGGCGCCCGGACCATTCCCCGTGCCGTCGTTAAGCGCCGCCGCGCTGAAGTCGATGCAGTTCTGCCCGCCTGTGCCGCCGGCAACCGTGCAGGTGTCTGTGGCGAGATGATTGTTGTTCGACGTCCTGACGAGGTTTCCGAGCGCCGTATCCAGCGCCGACACCGCGCCGCTGTCCGCGAGCACCGTCACGCGCCCGACGTTGATGCTCACCGTCGAGCCGCTGTTGATGTAGGCCGTCGTGGTGGGCGAGATCTCGCTGACGACGATCGCGCCGGCCAGTCCGTTGGACCCCGCCCCGCCCGAGGCCGCACCGGCCGCAATCACGCTGGCGCTGTCGGCCAGCACCAGCAGGGTGTCGTAATTCGAGATCGAGGTGCTACGGATATGCGCGTCGGTCGCGTTCCCGCCGGTGGGATCGGCGATCGACGCATAGGTCAGCCCGATGCCGACGCCGGCCTGGCCACCCGAGATATAGAGCGAGCCGCCGCCGATCGCGATGTTCGTGGTCTGGTAGGCATCGACTTCGAGCGCGCGATTGACGCCAGCGGACTGGCCCGTGATCGTCGAGCTCTCGATATAGGCGTTGGCGCTGTCCGTGATGATGCCGACGGAGGCCGACAGCGACGCCGCATTGGATTTCGATCCCGCAACGCCGATGGCGACGACCGTCTCCGAGCCGCCATTGAGCGCCTGCACCGTCACCGAACTCTGGTTGTTCATGGTGGTGCCGTAGATATAGGCAAGTGTCGCGTTGTCGGACATCGCCGCCGCGATGGCGCCGCCGATTGCCGCGCCCTGAGCGGACGCCCCGGCCAGATTGAGCGCCGCGGACCCGGAACCATTGTTGAGCATGGTGTCGTTGAGCGCCTGAACGATCGTATTGGTCAGTACGGTGCCGGTCGTGGTGTACTTGTTGACCGTCGTGTTCCTGATATAGGCGCTGGTGCCGAGCGAGACGTCGCTTACCGACGAACTACCGGCGAGATCGATGCTGAAACCGTCGGTGCTCGATCCCGAGCTCGAACTGATCTTGCTCGCGGCCGTCGCAACACCGGCGGTCCCTCCGGTCGCACCGGCGCCGGCGGCGCCCGCCTTGTCGGAGAAACTGGACGCCTGCGGCTCGGAAATCGATGCCGCGACGGCGGCCGCCGTGATGCGTCCGGAGGTGGTCGCGCTGATCGTGAGATTGTCGACATTGACCGCGCCGCTGCCGCCGCCATTGCCGGCGAACGGATCGTTCGAGCTGAACACGCCGGGCCGAATGTCGGAACGGTTGTCACCGATATAGGCGGAGGTATCGGCATTTGCGCCGAGATAGGCAACGGCCAACCCGACCGCCGAACCGCCGCTGGTATTTCGGCTCATCGCGCCGGCCAGCGTCACGACCGACAGATCCTGCTGCGCCAGGATGCCGACTGTCGGCGCATAGACGGTGGCCTGGCTCGAGATCGACGCGTGGGTCGTGTTGTTCAGGAACCCGAGCGAAGTAATGCCGTTCAGCGCCAGCGTGCCGGCGGCCTTGCCGCTGGTCGGCGCGACCGCGATGAACTGATCCGAGGTGATCGCGTTGACGGCGATGTCGTCCGCCGCGCGCACTGTCGCACCGTCCGAAATGCCGGCGATGGTGTTGGTGTTGAACTGGACGAGATTGAGCGCGCCGCCGACCGAAGAGCCGCCCGAGGTGTTGCCTGTCAGGAAGCCGAGCGTGCCGACATTGCCGGCAGCGTCGATCGACGCGGTCGTCGTCGTCGCCGCGACCTGGAGGGTGGTATTGTAGGTATGGACGTCGCCATTGTCCATCCCGACCGACCAGCTGCTGCCGCAGGCCGCGCTGGTGCAGGTCGTGGTCAGGTTCGCATCGCCGGCAACCCAGGCCGTCGTGTTGTTGTTGACGACGAAATGGTTCAGCGAACCGGCGATGCCGATCGTGTCGCCGGCGTCCGCCGTGGCATTGGCGTAGCTGGTCAGGATGTTGCCGCCGACGCCGAGATTGCCGTTGAGGTGGCTCAGCACCGCACCCAACCCATCCCACTTCAGCCAGGAGTTGGTGATCGGCAATTCGGTGGTGGCATCGACGGCGATGTTCGCCGCGTTGATTCGGGCCCCCCCGCCGACATAGGCGTTCGAATTGTGGGTGAAATTGCCCCATGCAACGGCGGCGCTGATCGCCGTGCTCTCGCCCGACACCGGGTCCTTCGTGATCGCGCTGGAGGTCGCATTGCTGCGAACGCCGCGATCGATGACGTTGCTGGCAACCGCGACGTTGCCGCTCGCATAGATGCTCGGCGCGCCGCCGCTCGGATTCTGCGCGATCGCAGCGGTCGCGCTCTGGGTGCTGTTGGCCAGCGACAGTGCGCCCGCAACCTTGAAATCGAAATTCAGCGGCACCAGCGATCCCATGTGATCCCTGATGATCGACGTCGGCGAGGTGACGGCGCGCAGTCCTCGTTCGATCGCTGCGATCAGCGCCGGCAAACCGGCGATGGACGAAGCCATCGTGGAATTGCTCGTGGTGTCGGACGTCGCCTCGACCAGAACGGAGCCGTTCATCCGGTTGGCAGCACTGGTTCCGAGCGATGCGCCGAGCGTTGCGGTCACGGACGTCGTGATGTCGCTGATGGCCAACGCTCCCCCGACGGCGCCGCTCGCACCCGTCCCGGGTGCCGCGACCGACGTTGCGCTGGTCGAGAACGAGTTGTTGTTGATCGCACGCACTTTCAGGGTGCTGCCGCTCGTATTCACCAGACCCGCCGCAAGATGCGCGCCGGTCTCGACGTTGGCGGTCGTGGTCACTGAGCCCTTGGAATAGGCCACCGTCGGGACGATCTGCGCGCTCGTCGATGCCGCGAGGGCAGAGACGGCGATGGTCGCATCATTGAGCGCCTTGATTTCGAGGTTGCCGCCGGCATTGATCGTCGCGCCCGAGGCCACGTTGGTGGTGGCGGTGCCGTCGATCTTGCCGACGACCACGCCGGCCGCGACCGGCGTGAGGCTGCCGAGCAAGGTGGACGCGATCGCCGGATCCGAGGCGGTCTCCGATGCATGCGCGGAAATGTTGACGTCGCCGCGGCCGTTGATGTCGGCATGGCTGTTGATGTTGATGGTCGCCGTGGCGCTGGCCGCGACATAGCCGCCATTGAGGCCCAGCAGCGAGCCGGCAAGCGTCGAGCCGACGAGCGCCAAGGCCCCGACTGGCGAACCGTCGAGGAAACTCGATACGGCGGTCGAGGTCGCGGTGATCGAGACGGTGCCGCCGGTGATCTTGCCGTCGACAATGATCGCCGTCGCGGCGGTGGCTTGGCCGGACAGCTTGATGTCGCTCGCCGCTGCCGTCAGCGTGACGTTGCCGTCGGTATAGGTGGTCCCGCCGAAATTGACCGACTGCGCCAGGATCTGCGCGCCATTCATGATCTCGATGTTCGGCGCGTCGATGATGACGTTGTTGGCGTTGCCGGTCGAATGGCCGGAGCCATCGAGACGGCGGGCATCGATCATCGCATGCGCGGCGAGCGTAATGGAATGATCAGCCTGGATGAGGTAATTGGCACCGGCGCTGAGCCCGGCGAGCGCAGCCGCGACGGAGCTGTTCGAAAGCGTCACGCCGGTGTCGCCCTGGGCGGCATCGCCGACAACCAGGTCGGTCGGGTCGATCAGCAGCGTGCCGGCCTTGCCGTTGGCCGCGCTGAGGTTGACCTTGATGCCTTGACCGATGTCGATGATGCCGTTCGCGCTGAAGTCGACGAGACCGGCGTTGCCGGTCTTGGCGCTGGCGTTGAACCTGGCCCCACCCGCCACGGTCAGGTTCTGCGCCGCCTTCAGGCGGATCTCGCCGGCATCGCCGGTCTTGCTGGCAATGTTCAGCCTGGCGTTCTTGCCGATATCGATGTTGTTGCCGGCCTGCACCGTGATGTTGCTCGGCGTCGAGGTCTTGCTGTGCGCGGTCAGGCGGCCGTTGACGCGAGCGTTGTTGACGGCGCCGATATGGATCGAACCGTTGCTGACGGTGATCGAGCTGGCGCTGCGCAGGCCCTTGGAATTGACCGAGGCCGCGAACTTTGCGGCGTGGTCGAGATTGGCGATGTCGCGCTGGGTCGCGCCGCCGACGAAGACGTTCTGCCCGGTCAGGCGCACGCCGTCCTGGGCATTGACGCGGCCGTAGATGCGGATGTTGCCGTCGGGCGAGACCGGGAACGAGCCCGCCATGAGATTGCCGACCGCCGTGCCGTTGATCGCGCCTCCGGGACCGATCAGGCTGTCGGTGAACTCGCGCGTCGGGGTCGAGACGTTGAGGCTGCCGACATTGACCACGCCGCTGCGGCCGACCACGAACCCCTTGGGGTCGGCGAAATAGACGTTACCGCCGATCGCACCGTTCATGTAGGAATTCAGCGTGCCGTTGACGTAGACCGGCGCGTCGCGAACGATGTTGACGAGGTTTCGCGTCCCGGTCGGCAGTTGCAGGTTGACGGTGTTGCCCTGCCCGACGCTGAACTGCGAGAACGAGTTGAAGGCGTTGTTGCCCGAGACCGTCGACGTCGTGACGTTGGTGACGCTGCCGGAGGTCTGAAGGCTGGTCCCGGTCCGTCCATCGGGAACGATGACGTTCGCCGTCTGCGCATGAACGCGGACGCTGAACACCGGCAGGAACACCATCTGCATCGAGCACAGCAGCGACATCGAACGAAACCGCGCCAGCCGGCGCAGCGTCGTCCGCTCGTCATTGTCTCGCGCCGCAGATGGTCCGCGCATTTCAGATCCTCGTCATCGGCATTGGCGCCGATCCACAACCGGGTGGGAGAATGTCGTGCGATCCAGACATCAGAACTGGCCGGGCGGCAGCTTGAAGATGTCGGGGCTCTTGGCGTCGGCCACGTAGAACAGCAGCAGGCTGGTCGGCGTCAGCACACGCTGGTTGTTCTCCTTGTTCTCGAACGTGCCCTGGAGCAGCAGGATCACCGAGCGATCCTTGGCGTCGCTGCCCCGGAACATCACGATGCCGCCGGCGACGGGCATGTTGACCGCGATGGAGTCGGGCTTGAAGCCTTCGCCCATGAAATGGGCGCGCAGGATGTTGGCGTTGGAGAACAGCTTCTCCGGCGTGATCGCTGCGTCAGTCCCCTTTGACCAGACCGCGCCGACCTGGATCAGCGACTTCGACTTGTAGCCGAACACGTAGGAGAGCTCCGCGGTGCCGCCGTTCGGCAGCAGGTCGGGAGCCGAATACAGCAGGCTGTGCGTCAGCTCGGACGCGTTGTCCTGTGACTTGATGGCGTCGGGCTTGGCGTTGAAATCCTTCGTCATCGCCGCACGCACATCGGCCTCGTTCATGCCGAACTTGGCGGAGCGGAAACCGTCGATCGCCTTGATCTTGTCGTCCGCGGCCGGTGTCTCGGCCGAATTCGCCCCGGCGGCGACAGACGTGCCGGCTGCAGCGGGAGCACCGGCCGCAGCGGCTTTGGGTGCCGGTGCAGCCTTCTGCTTTGGCACGGCGCCCTGGGCCGCGAGCGGTCCGGCTGCAATGGAGGTGAGCAGGCCGACGACGGCCGGAATGAGATAGATTTTGCGCATCGAGAACCTTCGAAAAAACTTGAAACAACGCTTCAAAAATCGGCAGCTGCGAAATCGCCTTCCCCGCACCGTCGTCGCAGCCGAGACGGAAAATGTTGCAACGCGAAGGCGTTACAAGGCGTCACGAAGGAGACAACGCTCGAAACAGCGACTCTTTGGCAGCGTAGGAATACGGTATCGGGCTGCCAAACGCTGCGAATGAGCATTCATAAGCGCATTTTTTCATCAATTGTGGATGCCGGCCGTTCGCGCTAAGCATCCGCTCCGGGGCAAGCCATCATGCGAAGAGTTTCATGACCGAACGGCCTTCCGCTCTCGCGGTCGATCGCCGCGGGTTCATTCGCCTTGCGGGCGCAACCGCCGCGGGATGGGTCGCGCTCGGCGCAACATCGGATCGCATGCGGATCGTCGCATCGTTGACCGCATTGCCGCTCGACGACGAACTGACCCGGCGGAGCATGATCGACAGCACGACCTCCCGCCTCGGCGGCCTCGTCGCCGGCTTGAGGCAGCGCGGCTGGGTCGAAGGCGCCAACTTCCGCCTCGAGCTCCGTTCGACCTTCGGCGGACCGGACCGGCTCAAGGCCGCGATTCAGGAATTGCTGGAGCTGAAGCCGGACGTGATCCTGACGGGGTCGACGGTCGAAACCGCGGCGGTCCTTGCCGCCACCAGGACCATCCCGATCGTCTTCGCGACCGCCAACGATCCCGTCGGCAATGGCTTCGTCGAAAGCCTTGCGCATCCCGGCGGCAACGTCACCGGCTTCACCAACAGCACTGCCGAGATGGGCGGCAAATGGCTGCAGCTGATCCGCGAGGCCGTGCCTGATCTTGCGCGCGTCGGTATCCTGTTCAACCCTACGACCACCCCTCGCGGCGGGCGCTTCTTCCTCGACTCGATCGAGCAAGAGGCGGCCGAGTCCGGAGTGTCCGCAATCCCCGCCCCCGTCAACGCGCCGGCGGACATCGACGAAGCCGTCAGGCGCTTCACCGAGCCGCCCAAGGCGGCAATGATTGCGCTGGTCGACAGCTTCCTGGTCGTCAACCGGAAGGCGGTCGTTGCGGCGGCGGCCAAGTATCGCGTGCCCACGATCTATCCGTTCCACTACTTCATGGAGGCCGGCGGATTGATGAGCTACGGGCCGACGCTGGAAGTGCGCTCGGCCGACTATGTCGATCTCATCCTGCGCGGCACCAAGGCCGGCGACCTGCCGGTGCAATCGCCGCGGAAATACGAGCTCTTGATCAACCGCACCGTCGCCCGCACGCTGGGATTGACCATACCATTCACGCTGCTCGCGCGCGCCGACGAGATCCGCGAGTGAACGAAACGGTCGACCAGGGACATTTGCGAACGCCTCCCGGCCGGCTGTTCCGCAAATATCTCTACTCGATCGTCGCCCTCGCCTTTGCCGCGCTCGCCATCAACACCGGCTTCGACGTCTGGTTCTCCTATCGCGAGCAGAAGCAGCTTCTGGCCGCGACCCAGCGCGAGCAGGCAGCGTCCGCGGCGATTCAGATCGGCCAATTCATCGGCCAGATCGAAAACCAGATCCGATGGCTCTCGCGCCTGCCGCCGGAGCTGTCGACCAACGAAGACGAACGCCTGAACGCCATCCGTCTCCTGCGTCTCTCCCCGGCGATCGCGGAAATCGCCGAGCTCGACTCGCACGGGCTTGAACAGATGCGTGTGTCCCGCCGTGTGGCAGACCGAATCGGCAGTAAAGCCGACCTCTCCGCCTCGCCCGCCTTTCGCGGAGCCAACGAAAGCCGGGCCTATTACGGGCCGGTCTATTTCTTCGGCGACACCGAACCCTTCATGACGCTCGCCACGCGGGGAATTGGCCGCAATCCCAATGTGATCGTCGCCGAGGTCAATCTGCGTTTCATCTGGGACCTCGTCGCCGGGATCAGGGTCGGCAACACCGGCAAGGCCTACGTGGTGGACCGCACGGGGGTCTTGATCGCGCATCCCGATTTGTGGCGGGCCCTGCAACGCAGCGATCTCTCCGGCCATGCCGACGTCCGCGCCGCGCTTGACGGCGTGGGGCCGCCCTCCGGCGGCCTGGTCAAGGAGGACCTGTCCGGTCAGCGCGTGCTGTCGACCTATGCAACGGTCCCTTCGCTCGGCCTGCTGGTGTTCGTCGAGCTGCCGCTCAGCGAAGCCTATGCGCCGATCTATGCGTCGATTGGCCGTTCGACCTTTCTCCTCGTCGTCCTGCTGGCCGGAGCGGTGCTGGTCTCTCTCTTTCTCAGCCGGCGCATGACGGGGCCGATCCAGCTCCTGACGCAGGGCGCGCGGCGGATCGGGAGCGGCGATCTCGGCCTGCGGCTCGCGATCAAGACCGGCGACGAGCTGGAAGCGCTCGGCGACCAGTTCAACCGGATGGCCGCGCAGCTGCGCTATTCCTACGCGACGCTGGAGCGCAAGGTGATCGAGCGCACCTCCGAGCTGGAGAAAGCGCGCGATCAGGCCCTCGCCGAGCACGATGCCGCCGAGCGCGCGCGCAGCGCGGCGGTGGCGGCCAATGAGACCAAATCGCGCTTCCTCGCCGTCGTCAGCCACGAACTGCGTACGCCGCTGAACGGCGTCATGGGGGTGCTTCAGCTGCTCGACGACGGCAAGCTCGGCGAAGCGCAGCGGCGCCACCTCACGACCGCGGCCACATCGGGTGAGACGCTGATCGCGCTGGTCGATGCCATCCTGGAATATGCGCGCCTGGAGGCCAGCGCCGAAACCCTGGAGCCGCGTAATTTCCGCCTCGACCAGCTGATCGAGACGGCCGCCGACCTGATGCGGCCCCAGGCCTTCGGCAAGGGACTGACTTTTGACCTCGCCTGCGATGCCACGGTCAATACCTCCGTGCACGGCGATCCCGTGCGGCTCAATCGCATCCTGCTCAATTTGATCGGCAACGCGATCAAGTTCACACCATCAGGCGGGATCGCCGTCAACGCAGCCGCCGAGCGCTATGACGGTCATATCCTGCTGCGCGTTAGCGTTCGCGACACCGGCATCGGCATCGCCCCCGACATGCATGAGCGGATTTTTGAGGATTTCGTTCAGGCGGACGACAGCATCGCGCGGCGGTTCGGCGGCACCGGCCTCGGACTCGCAATCGCGCGGCGTCTCAGCCGTTTGATGCGCGGCGAGCTGACGGTGGAGAGCACGCCGGGCGCGGGCAGCACGTTCATGCTTGTAGTGCCGCTCGGCCTCGCCGCGAGCGGTATCGCACAAGGCGCGCTTCCGCCGCCGTCGCGGCAGCTTCGCGTGCTGCTGGTCGACGACGATCCCGTCAATTGCGAGGTCGGCGAAGCGATCCTGAAGCGGCTCGGCCACCGCGCGATCATTGCCAGAAACGGTGCGTCGGCCATTGAGCTCGCCAGCGGTCAGACGTTCGACATCATCCTGATGGATCTGCACATGCCCGACATGGACGGCGTCGAGGCGGCGTCGCGGATCGGCAAGCTCGGTCTGCCGAAGATGCCGCGCATCATCGCCGTCACCGCGGACGTGTCCTCCAGCGCACGCGAGCGGCTCGCCGACGCAGGCATTGTCCAGATCGTCAGCAAGCCGATCCTGATCAACGCGTTGCGCGAGGCGATCGAGGAAGATCCGGAGATCGAGCCGGCAGCCGTGCAACTCGCAGCCGGCGCCTTGATCGACCGGCACTATCTCGACGACCAGAAAGAGCTGCTCGGCGCCGCGCAAATCACAAAGCTCCACCACTTGCTGGAGGAGACCAGCGAAAAGCTGATCGACGACATCACCAAGGCTGCCGCGACCGGCGACCACAAACAGTTCGCCCGACACGCACATCAACTCGGCAGCGCCGCCGGCGCGCTCGGCCTCGTCCGCCTGTTCGAGCGCTGCCGCGAGATCGAGCTGGCGGCGCCCTCCATGTCCCCGCCCGACTGCCAGCGCGCCGCGCGCGAGCTCGCTTTGCTGCGAGCAGCGTCGATGAGCGCGCTCGACGATCTGCTCCGGCCCGCCGTGCAGCGGTCGGTCAGCTAGATTTTCTCAGATCGAGCTCTTAGCGTTTTGACCCTGAGCAGGCCAAGACGGCTGAAATCGCACATTGACGTCTGCGAGTCCCCGGCGTTGAATGGTGTTTTCGATGTGGCGGAGGAGCTGCGGCGTCCCGTCGCCCGACAAGCGGTCGGTTAGCCGCTCCTGATCTTCGCCTTCGGGAAGTACAGTTTGGCTTCACCGACGCGCTGGGAGGTCGAGAGCCATGAGATTTCCAACCGCTCTATGGGTGTTCTCGTTGGCATTGCTCACCCCGGCGGGGGCGCGAGCGCAAATCCAGGAGGGCCCGCCAGCATGGGCCTACCCGGTCAACCCGCCCAATTTTCAACGCACGCCTGACGATGGCACGATCAGGCACGTTCCTGACAGCGCAGCCGGTTTTACGCTCACGCAGTTGCGCGATCTGTTCGCCGCGCCCGACTGGCATCCGGACGATCATCTACCAATGCCAGAGATCGTGGCGAGGGGGAGAAAGCCAGAGGTGTTCGCGTGCGGCGTCTGCCACCGGGCAGACGGACCGGGCGGTCCTGAGAATGCCAGCCTATTTGGCCTCTCCGCGGAATACATCATTCAGCAAACGGCGGAGTTCAAGACGGGTCTGCGCACGAACTCTGCGTCTCGCGTCGCCACCGACCTGATGATCAAGTTGTCCAAAGCGGTGACCGATCAAGAACTCGCAGAGGCGGCAGGCTACTTCGCCTCCATCAAGCCCAGATCGAATATTGTCGTCGTCGAGGCCGAGGCGGTGCCAAAAACACAGGTGAGAGACCTGTTCCTGGCTCCGCTGGACGGCGCCGAGAAAGAGCCCATTGGCCAGCGCATCATCGAGATACCGGAAAACGTTGAACACTTTGTCAGCCGGGACTCGCGCGCTCGTTTCATCGCCTACGTCCCGGTAGGCAGCGTTCAAAAAGGACAGACGCTGGCAGCGAACAGCGATCCGCGCGTCCAGTGCGCGGTCTGTCACGGCACTGACCTCAATGGGACTGCCATCGCACCGGGGATTGCGTCCCGTTCGCCCACCTACATGTTCCGGCAGCTCTATGACTTCAAATCGGGCGCGCGGAAGGGCGCCAACAGCGAACTCATGAAACCGGTTGTCGAGAATCTCAGCGTGGACGACATGATCGCGCTGGTTGCCTTTTCAGCGTCGCTCAAGCCCTAACATTCTTCGGGGCTGTGCAGAATGGGCCAGCCGGCGCGCTTTCCTGCGCTCATCAGGGTCCGATTCTGGCCCAAAGCCACCCTAAGCGTTCGCTCCTACCATGTCTGCGCGCGGACTTATTCCGGTCAGCTGGCCAAGAAGGAGGTCAACCTCAACGATTCCAGTCGGTTCTTCAGCAGGTCGCCCGGCCGGCAATGTGCCGCCGGCCGAGCCAACACGCCACCCAAGGAATTAGCTTCCTTCCTGTGGGACCTGTGACCATTGCGCTGTCACGAACCGGACGTTTTAACGACGAGCTTTATGTTCAGCAGGTTGACGCCCTTGAATGGGTTCGGCGCGCTTTCGATTGTTCCCGTACCCGTGGCGTTCGCGTAGGCACCTGTGCCCGACAGGATGGTGTATTCGCCCGTTGATTTGCCGTCTTTGGCCGAACCGGTGTAGCGCGCCGTAATCGAGCCTTCCTCGAACGTGTACGTGCTGTAGCCGAAGAAGGGGCCCGACCCTTTGAGCAAGTCCGAAGTATTGACGAACTCTTTCACTCCGATACGGCCATCGTTGAAGACGGCGACCCCAAAGAATTTGCCAGAGACAACCGTCTGTCCCTCGACGTTTGCGGCCTCTATTACCTTGAGGTCGATTGGCTTCGTAACCAGCTTGAACTCAAGCACCCGCTCACCGGCTACAGCAGTCGATGCCGCGACGGCCAATGCCACGCCAGAAAGCAAAAAGCTGAGAGACTTCCGCATAGCTTCCTCCTGCGCTTGTTGAAATCAAGTCGAGAAGTGTGAGCTACTCATCGTGCCCGGCTCTTCGCGGTGGCACGGAAGAGAGCCCTCGGAACGCCCCGACAGCGGCTGAACTCTCTCTGTCCTGAGGCGCGAAGTCGGGACGCAAATATGAGTCCCAAGGCACGGGAAGAAAGTTCAACTTTCCGGTGCGGTATAATCGTATCCAGCCACTGCGCGGACTCTCAGCAAAGGCACAATCATCATTGCCTTTGCTGGTCGCCGGACTTCATCCAATCGTTCGCGGGAGAGCAATTCCGGGAATCACTGTCAGCAACGTTGACAATAGGAGAACCCTTGCCGCTCACCCCTCAAAGGCAAATCCCCTGAGTGTCCGCCGTGTAACTCGCCTTCTTGACTCATCGCGATAGATCGCTGCGAGCCGTTGCCCGGGCAGAGTCATGGCTTTCCGACCCAGCCTCAGCGCGTGCGCACGCGCTCATCTTCCCGCCCAAACCGCTCAACGAGAAAGTCGATGAACAGCCGCACCTTCACCGACAAATGCCGCGTCGGCGGATAGACCGCATAGAGCGCCAGCGGCGGCGCGGAATAGTCTTGCAGTACCGCCCGCAGCTCGCCCTTCTTCAACGCGTCGGCAGCGATGAACTCCGGCAGCAGCGCCAGCCCCCTGCCCTTGATCGCGACGTCGCGCAGCACCTCGGCATTGTTGACGCAGAGCGACCAGGCCGGCTGGATCCAGTGATCGCCATCCGCGCCGGTAAGCTTCCACTGATTGCCGGTGAGCAGGAAGCCGTAGGTCAGCGAGGCGTGCTCGCGCAGATCCTGCGGGTGCTTTGGCGTGCCGTGACGTGCGAGATAATCCGGCGAAGCGCAGATCATGCGCGCCACCGGCATGATTTTTCGCGCGATCAAGCTCGACGATTCCAGTTCCGCGATCCGCAAGGTCACGTCAAAACCGTCCTGGACGGGATCGAGCAGGTCGTCGCTGAGCACGATCTGGAGCTGGAGTTCGCCATAGCGCGCCATGAAATCGGCGAGCACGGGACCGAGCCGCATCGTGCCGAACGACATCGGCGCGTTGACGCGCAACAATCCGCGCGGCGCCGACTGGGCCTGCGTCACCGCCTGGTCGGCGGCCTCGATCTCCGAGAGGATGACGAGCGCGCGCTCGAAGTAGCGCTGGCCGTTCTCGGTCGGGCTGGCATGCCGCGTGGTCCGGTTCAGGAGCTGCACGCCGAGGCTCTCCTCGAGGTCGGCGACGTATTTGCTGATCGCCGAGCGCGACAGCCGCAACTGCCGGCCCGCTTCGGCAAAACTGCCGCTTTCGACCACTTTCACGAACGCGCGGAGGCTACCAAGCTTATCCAAGGGCTGCTTCCGCCGATTGTTTCCAAATCGTAGACATAGCCGTCATATTTGCATGGATTGTCTCCAATCCAAAGCGGAACGATATTTCCGGCCAGAGCAAGACGCTCCCCGAACTCTGGAGGAACGACAATGTCTGGACTGCACCATGTCACCGCAATCGCCGGCGACCCCATCAGGAATTTCGGCTTCTACACGCGGGATCTCGGCCTGCGCTTCGTCAAGAAGACGGTCAATTTCGATGATCCCGGCACCTATCACTTCTATTATGGCGACGAGACCGGCCGCCCCGGCACCATCCTGACCTTCTTTCCGTGGGCGGGCGTTCCGGCCGGGCGCCGCGGCGTCGGCGAGACCCATCAGACCGCCTTCCGCGTGCCGCAGCGCTCGCTCGGCTACTGGACCCAGCGTTTCACCGAGAAGGGCATTGCCTACGAGGCGCTGGAAAAGCGCTTTGGCGAGTCCGTGCTGCCGTTCACCGATCCCGATGGCATGGCGCTGGCGCTGGTCGGCATATCAGGCGCCGAGAGCGAGCCCGGCTGGAGCAATGGCGACGTGCCGGCCGAGCACGCGATCCGCGGTTTCCATGGCGTGACCTTGCTGCTCGACAGCGCGGCGAAGACGGCCGCCGTCCTCACCGACGTGTTCGGCTTCAAGGAGACCGGCCGTGAAGGCTCGGTGATCCGCTTCAAGGCGCCTGGCGATGCCGAGGGCAGCGTCGTCGATATCTACGAAGCCAAGGGCTTCTTGCGCGGCCATCAGGGCGGCGGCTCGGTGCATCACATCGCATTCCGCGCGGCTGATGATGCCGAGCAGGGCAAGATGGCGCAAAGGCTCGTGAGCAATCACGGCCTGCATCCGACCGAGCAGAGGGACCGCAACTACTTCCGCTCGATCTACTTCCGCGAGCCCGGCGGCGTGCTGTTCGAGATCGCGACCGACATCCCCGGCTTCGCTGTCGACGAACCTGTCGCGACGCTGGGACAAGACCTGAAGCTGCCTGCCTTCCTCGAAGCGCAGCGCAAGCAGATCGAGGGCGTTCTGCCGAATCTGGAAGAGACCGTGTCATGACCGAGACTGAATTCATCCATCGTTTCGAGCCCGCGACCAGCGCGGGCTCCCCTCCGCTCCTCCTGCTGCACGGCACCGGCGGCGACGAGAATGACCTGCTCGGGCTCGGCAAGATGATCTCGCCGGGGTCCGCCCTGCTCTCGCCGCGCGGCCGCGTGCTCGAGCACGGCATGCCGCGCTTCTTCCGTCGTCTCGCCGAAGGTGTGTTCGACGAGGACGACGTCCGCCACCGCGCGAACGAGCTCGGCGAGTTCGTCAACGCGGCGCGGCAGCGCTACGGCATCGCCGCGCCGGTCGCCGTCGGCTTCTCCAACGGCGCCAACATCGCAGCCGCGCTGTTGCTGCTGAAGCCGGACGTTCTGGCCGGCGCGATCCTGCTGCGGGCGATGGTGCCGCTGTCGGATCCGCCCACAGCCGATCTTGCAGGCAAGCCGGTCCTGCTATTGTCCGGGCAAGGCGACCCGATCGTGCCGGCCAGCAATTCGGCCAAGCTTGCGGCTCTGCTCTCGCAAGCAGGCGCGAGCGTGACCCACAGGGTCCTGCCCGCGGGCCATCAATTGTCGCAAGCCGATTTGACGCTCGCCCGCGACTGGATCGGCAACGTCGACGCCAAGGCAGCATGACCTGGCAGGCGGCGCATCGTTTCCAAACGGTGCGCCGCCGCCTTCACTCGAACCGCGCGTCGTGGGTCGCACCCAGACGGCCTTGATCGCGCCGAAGGGATGCTCGACTGTCTCACGTCGCGTCCGCATGGCGTCTGGAGTGGAATCGAGCCGTCTCTCAACTCTCAAGAAGCGAGCGTCTCGCTACTGGCAAACGCATTGCCTATGCGGTGGGCGTCGCGCCAAGCGCTGAGTGCGATGGTACACCCCTTACGAAGTCTATGAATGCGCGCAACGGCGCCGGCACGAGACGTCTGCCAGGATAGTAGAGAAAGGGACCCGAAAAGCTTTGCCACCAGGGTTCGAGGACCGGCTCGAGCTGACCACTGGCGAGATGGGGACGAAGCCAGTCCTCGAAGAGGCAGACAATGCCGGTACCGGCGATGGCGGCGGCAACGGCGAGATCTGTCGCTGTCCCGACGCTGACCAGCAGCGGTCCTTTGGGTTCGACGCGAACGATTTCGCCATCCCGTTCAAACTCCCACGGAGCCACCATCGCACCGGATGAAAGACGACCGCCAAGACAAGCGTGGTTGACAAGGTCGCTCGGATGATCGGGCCGGCCGTGTCGATCGAGATAGTTTGGAGAGGCAGCGGTTGCAAAGCGCTGAACGCGAGGTCCGATTGGAATCGCGATCATATCCTGCTCCAGACGCTCGTCGTATCGGATGCCGGCATCACAACCGGCGGCCAGAACGTCGATAAAATTACTCTCCGCAATGACCTCCAGCCGAATGTCTGGATAAGCCGCGAGGAAGCGGGGCGCGATGGTGGGCAGCACGAGGCGCGCCGCGCTGACAGGCACGTTGAGACGCAGCGTACCTGCTGGCCTGTTGCGGGAGCTGTTGACAACATCGACGGCAGCTTCCACCTCGGCGAATGCTGGCCCGAGCCGCTCGAGGAGACGTTGACCTGCCTCAGTGGGCACCACGGTTCGCGTCGTCCGGTTCAACAATCGGACGCCGAGTTGCGCTTCCAGCCTGGTTACCGCTTCGCTGAGTCCTGACGCACTCGCCCCGCTCGACCGAGCTCCGTCCCGAAAGCCTCCGGCCCGCGCGACGGTCACAAAAGCGTTCAGTTCACCCAGATCGACTTTCACTGTTCGCTTCTCCGAACAACCCGTTCGGATTGTACCCGGTTATCGAGCGCGCGGGCAACGTCTACCTACCGGCCATTGGTTCTTATGGAGATGACCTATGCCCAACACCGCCCTAACTGCCAGCTTTGACCTCGGAGACCGCCGCGTGAAGCGGCTTGGCTACGGTGCCATGCAGCTTGCTGGCCCGCACGTGTTCGGTCCGCCCAGGGATCGCGCCGCCGCATTGGCTGTGCTGCGAGCGGCCATCGCGTCCGGCGTGAACCATATCGACACAGCTGACTTCTACGGCCCGCATGTCACAAACCAGTTGATCCGTGAGGCGCTGCACCCCTACCCCGGGGATCTCGTCATCGACACCAAAATCGGGGCTCGGCGTGGCGCGGACGCCTCATGGAATCCGGCCTTCTCGCGCGAAGAGCTCACCCAGGCGGTCCACGACAATCTGAAAAATCTCGGGGTCGACGCACTCGATGTCGTCAACTTTCGCGTCATGATCGATCGGCATGGCCCCGCCGAAGGCTCGATCGAAGCGCCGCTGAACGTCTTGGCCGATCTCCAACGTCAGGGCCTGATAAGGCATATTGGGCTGAGCAACGTGACCGCGACGCAGGTCGCGGAAGGACGCAAGATTTGCAAGATCGTCTGCGTGCAGAACCAATACAATCTGGCCCACAGGTCTGACGACTCCTTGATCGACGACCTTGCTCGGGACGGCACTGCCTACGTGCCGTTCTTCCCGCTCGGCGGGTTCACCCCCCTGCAATCGTCCACTCTGACCGATGTCGCTGCTCGCCTCGGTGCAACGCCCATGCAGGTCGCGCTTGCTTGGCTCCTTCGTCGGTCACCTAACATCCTGCTTATCCCCGGCACTTCGTCCGTCGCACATCTGCGCGAGAATCTCGCCGCGGCCGAACTCGATTTGCCGGATGATGCGATCGATGAGCTGAATGGCCTTGCCGGGAGCCCCGGTTGAGGCGGTTTCCGGGCGCAGCATGGTGACAGTGCTGCCTCATGCCAAATTGAGGCCGACAGTATGAAAATGGAAACGCTCATGGACACTCAAGACCCTGGCCGGCGCTTACGGCTACTACAACTCCGGCTGCGACTATGACAAGCTACGGACAGTATATTTGTCCGGGGCAATATACTTACTGGTATTGATCAGCCAAAGTTTAGGACGGCGGTTCGAAGCCCGCCGTACTCATGCCTCGGCCAGAGCGCCGCTTCGTCAGCGGCCATCGTGAGTTTGTAAGGTGGCCAAGATGCCCACCGCGTGGCGGCGTCTACAATCTGAGACTGGGACCTGAGTTGCAGCTTTTGCAGCAGCCGCTTCCGCTGTTCGCCAACTTGATCAGCTCTTCCGCCGATCTGAACCGCAATGGCGCGCTGAACTCGGTGAGTAACAGCCGATAATGCTCCTTCCGTCACCGCGAGACTGTTCACTTTTGGCCACAGCCGCCATCGCTGATGCAATTCGCTTATGCGCAGCAAGTGCGGGACGAACCGATCATAATTCGATAGAAACGGTCATATGACCGACCAAACTGCTGACGTCCAGGCTGCTATGCAGTATTTGACCTGGGCACTGGAAAAGATCGAAACGGTGGGCAACCAAAAAGCAGCCCACCACGCCCGTATAGCCTTAGAGGCGCTGCGCAAGGGTTCAGCTGATAAGACTGAATAATCAGCTTCGGCCTAGCACAGCAAGCCCGCTTCGGGTCAGAAGCGCTCGTCCAAGCGGGGAAGTAGTAGCGCTGCTGGGCGGCCAAGAGTGCAACCCGCGTCTCGCCCCGCCGCAGGCGGGACGAGATCGTTGCTTCCAGAGCAACTCGCTCAGATAAGGAAGTCGGTCTGGTGCAGGCTTGCCGTCTGGACGCCGTCGAGCGTGATTGTGTCGTTCCCCGACAGATGAATCACGGCGTCGCCGGCGGCATTGTCGCTGATCAGGCTCGACAGCGCCGTCCAATCCGCAAACCCGTAATCGTGCACATTGATCAGGTCGTGCTCCGTCACCGTGCTACCGACCGCTTTGTTGCCCTGATCGAAGTCGGTGATCAGGTCATTGCCGGAGCCGGCGTTGAAGACAAAGGTGTCGCTGTTCCCCCCGCCCGAAAGCTGGTCATTGCCGGCGCCGCCGTTGAGCACATCTCTGCCGCCGGTGATCGAACCGGGTGCCGCGGGGTTGTAGACCGCCGCATCACCAAACAGACGATCGGTGGCTGCTCCGCCGGTGAGGATATCGTTGCCGCCATGGGCATTGCCGGACATGGTCGGAGCGTCGCCGAACAGCACATCGGACGCATCGTCGGTGTACTGGGTGCTGATCTTGACGGTCAGGATGTCGTCGCCGCCCTGAGCGTTGTCGGTCAGGGACGTCGAGGAATCTCCCGAAAGCGAGGCGCCGGACCAGACGTTCTCGCCGCTCATGGTCAAGTTGAGGTTGTCGTTGCCGCCATGCGCATCGCCTCCGATGGAGCCGATGGCATCGCCGCTGATTCTCGCCGAGCCCTCCCGGGTGATCAGACTGATGTCGAGCGTGTCATTGCCGCCCTGCGCCGTGCCGTTCATGGAACCACCGGCATCGCCGGCGTACACATTGTCGTAGCCCCGCCAGCCCACCGCGCCGGTGATGGTGTCGCTGCCGCCGTGCGAATTGCCCGACATGTCGCCGACGACATCGCCGAAAGCATGCGCGTTGGTGTACAGCGAGCCGGCCTCGACATTGATCGTGTCGTTGCCGCCCCTGGCGTTGTCGGTCATCGCCTGGGCATCGCCGACCACGAGGGCGGTGTTCCAGCCGTAGTTGAAGTTGACGGTGAGCGTGTCGTTGCCGCCGTGGGAATGGCCATGCAACGTCGTATTGTCGTCGCCGAAGATCGTGACCTCTGCTTCCGGCTGGCTGATGGTCGCCGTCACGGTGTCGTTGCCGCCCCAGGCATCCGCGGTGGTCGGAAAGTTCGGATCACCGTAGATGGTTTCGATTTGACCAAACTGGTCCAGCAGGACGTCGATGGTGTCGTTCGGCAGATGCTGCATGGCGTAACTCCCATTTCATTGTCGGAGGCGGGCCTGACGGCGGCGAGATTCTTGCGCGACGTGCTGTGACCACGCTTCACGGAGACGAATCTAGTTCTGGTCGATGGCGGAGGTTTGCTGGAATTCGGGACAGAGTTTGATGGCGACGGGTTTCGCTGCGCCGTGCGGCGAAACTCGTCATTTGCGCAGCCGCGATCGCGATGCCGCTCCGCGCGTCGCGGGGCGACACCGCCGCTCTTGCTCTGCGCCTTCAGATGATGAAGTCGGTCGGATGCAGGTTTGTCGCCTGAATCCCGTCGAGCGTGATCGAATCGTTGGCGGAGAGATGAATCACGGCATCGCCGGCGGTGTTGTCGCTGATCAGCTTCGACAGCGCCGTCCAGTCAGCGAAGCCGTAGCCCTTCACGTCGATCAAATCCTGTTCCACCGCGGTGCTGCCGACGGCCTTGTTGCCCTGATCGAAGTCGACGATCGTGTCGTTGCCCGAGCCGGTGTTGAAGACGAACAAGTCGCTGTTTCCCCCGCCCCACATCCGGTCGTCGCCGGCCCCGCCGTTCAGCGTGTCGACGCCGCCGGTGATCGAGCCCGGTGTCGCCGGTTCGTAGATTCGCGCATCGCCATACATGAAATCGCGGCCCGCGCCGCCATTGAGGATGTCGTTGCCGCCATGGGAATTGCCCACCATGGTCGGCGCATCGCCGTACATCTGCGCGCCGGCTTCCGCGTACTGGCCGTCGAGCTTGACGGTGAGCACATCGTCGCCGCCCTGGGCGAAATCCATCAGGGATGCCGCCGAATCCCCGAACAAGGCTCCGCCTGAGATGGCGCTGCCGCCGTTCAAGGTGACGGTCAGGTTGTCGTTGCCGCCATGCGCGAGCCCCCTCAGGGAACCGATGGCGTCTCCGCTGACAGTCGCCGCGCCGTCCGTCGTGAGCACGCTGACATCGAGTGTGTCGTTGCCGCCGTGCGAGGTGTCCATCATGGAACCGCCAGCATCGCCGGCGAACAAATTGGCGCCGCCGCGCCACGCGACCGAGCCGGTTATGTCGTCATGGCCGCCCTGCGCATTGCCTGACATGTCGCCCGCGGCATCCCCGAAGGCCGAGATCGTCGTGTAGACGGTGCGGCCAGCATCCGCAACGATCGTGTCGTTGCCGCCCTTGGAATCATCGATCATCGATTGGGTATCGCCGATCACGATGGCGGTGTCCCAGCCGCCGCCGATGTCGGCGATCAGCGTGTCGTTTCCGCCTTGGGAATGACCAAGCAGCATCGTGTGGTCGTCGCCGAAGATCGTGAGTTTTGCATTGAGCCCGGCGACGGTGGCCGTCACGGTGTCATTGCCGCCCACGACGTCGGTGGCTACCGGAAAGCCGGGGTCTCCATAGACGGTCGCGATTTGGCCAAATTGGTCAAGCGTGACGTCATAGGTATCGTTCGGCAGATGCTGCATGGCGTAACTCCCATTTCATTGTCGGAAGCGGGCCTGACGCCTGCAGAGCTTTCGTTTTTTGCAAGACGCGTTGTTGACCACGCTTCACCGGGAGCGAATCTACCTTTGGTAGATGGCAGAGATTTGCAGGAATTCGGGAGAGAGTTTGATTGCGCACATGGAACCGCGCTGACATCGCGAGGAACCTCGCCGCAGGTTGCGCATCCGTGAAGGCCTGATGACCTGCCTGCAAAAGCGTGCTGGCGAACGTCGGAGTGTCTGCTTGCTACGGCACCAGGCGGAACTTGCCTCCGTCGACCTCGGTCAGGAAGGCGGAGCGCTCGTCATACCCGTTGTGGTCGGTCGGGCTCGTCGTCGACAGGGCGTTGTTGAGATAGTGTTTTGCCCGACGGGTCAATGTCCAGCGCATCGCGCCGGCATTGAACCTCGCAACGCGCAAACCATTGAAATGACTACGCCCGGCTACTGTGCATGGGGTTGTTTTTCAGGTTTTTGTTTTGGACAGGAGCTGCCCTCTCCCACAAGGGAGAGGGCGCAGAGCAACACGGATGCTGCGCCGATGCAGCCCCTACTCCCAGGACCACGTCGAAAAATCGTTCTCGTATTGCGGCACGTCCTTCCAGACGCCCTTCAGCTTCTTGTTGGTGATAGTGATGAGCTGCGGTTGGTACAGATAGGCGGAGACGGCGTCGGTCGCGAGCAGGCGCTGGGCGTCGCCGAGCAGTTTTGCACGCGCGGCATCGTCCGGCGTCGACACGATCTGCTTGTAGAGTGCGTTGAACGCCTCATTGTTGTAGCCGAGATAGTAGTCCGCCTCGGTGATCTTGACGAGATCGAACGGCTCGACATGGCTGATGATGGTGAGATCGAAATTGTGCGGACCGTTGCCGGCGAACACCTGCGACAGCCATTGGGCCCATTCGACGTTCTCGATCTTGGCGACGATGCCGACCTTGGCGAGCTGGGCTGCGGCGATCTCGCCGCCCTGCCGCGCATAGGACGGCGGCGGCAGCTTGAGCGACAATTCGAGCGGCGTGGTGACGCCGGCTTCAGTGAGCAGCTTCTTGGCCTTCTCGGGGTCGTAGGGGTTGATGCCGGTGGTGTCGACATAGCCGAGCGCCCCCGGCACATAGAAGCTGCCGATCGGCGTGCCGAAACTGTCGACGGCGCCGTCGATCATCGCCTTGCGGTCGATCGCGGCGAGGATGGCGCGGCGGACGCGGACGTCGTCCAGCGGCTTCTTGCGGTGGTTGATCGCGACGATGGTCTTGGCCCTGGAGCCGCCGACCAGCACCGTGAAGCGCGGATCGGCCTTGAACTGGCCCATGGCGCGCGCCGCAGCGACGCGCGGAAATGCATCGACGTCGCCCGACAGCAGCGCTGCCACCTGCGCCGCCGGATCGGAGATGAAGCGGATCGTCACCTTCGAAAGCTTGACCGCGGCGGCGTTGCGATAATCGGCCCATTTGGTCAGCGTGAGCGAGGAACCCTTGGCCCAGGCGCCGAGCTGATAGGGCCCGGTGCCGACCGGCTGCGTGACATTGGTGGCAGCGCTCTTCGGCTCGACGATCGAGCCGCCCGCCTGCCCCAGCAGGAACGGCAGGTTCGGCTCGCCGTATTTCAAGGTGATCACGACCGTGTCGGCATCGGGCGCCTCGACCTTCTCGAAGGCCTGGTACAGGCTCTTGTCCTTGTTGGTGCTGTTCGGCGCGGCGTTGCGCTCGAATGAGAACTTCACCGCGGCGGAATCGAACGCCTCGCCGTTGTGGAATTTGACGCCCTTGCGCAGCTTGAATGTATAGGTCTTCAGGTCGGGCGAGGCGGTCCAGCTCTCCGCCAGCAGCGGCGAGACCGAGCCGTCCTCGTTGATCTTGGTCAGGGTCTCATAGATGTTATAGAGCGTGACCTCGGCGATCGCAGCCGCGGCGGCATTGGTCGGATCCAGCCCCGGCGGCTCCAGCGCCATCGCCATGACGACGCTGTCCTTCTTGCTCTGCGCCAGCACGGGCAAAGGCGTTGCGACCAACGCGGCGGCAAATGCAACGATCGACAATTTCCTGAACATGCGTAACTCCCCGGCCAGTTCTGTTCTAAGCCTACGCCAATCCTGCTCCGGACACTAACCTTCCATGGCCGCCTGCGGCAACGCCATCACAGCCTCCGCCTTGTGGCAGGCGGCAAGGTGCCCCTCGCCCACCTTGCGTAACTCAGGCAGGGCCTCGCGGCAATGCTGGTCGGCGAGCGGACAGCGCGCGACATAAGGGCATCCGGTCGTGGCCGCCGATTGCGAGGCGATCGCCTGGCCCCCGCGTCGCCGCCGGCCGCCGCCGGCGCGCGCCCGCGGCACGGCATCCAGCAGCGCCCGCGTATAGGGATGGGCGCAGTGCTCGAACAGATCTTCGGGCCGTCCCTGCTCGACGATCCGGCCGAGATACATCACCGCGACCTCGTCGCAGAGATAGTCGACCACGGCGAGGTCATGGCTGATCAGGATGTAGCTCAGGCCGAACTGCTCCTGGAGATCCTGCATCAGGTTCAGCACCTGCGCCTGCACGGAGACGTCGAGCGCGGAGACCGGCTCGTCGGCGACGATCAGCTTCGGCTGGGTGATCAGCGCACGCGCAATGGCGATGCGCTGGCGCTGGCCGCCGGAGAATTCGTGCGGATATTTCTCCATGTCCGCATCGCGCAAGCCGACCTGGCGCAGCACCGCGGCAACGCGCGCACGAAAGGTGGCGCGGTCTGCGTCTTCCAGCACGGTGAGCGGCTCGGCGACGATGCGGGCGACGGTCTGGCGCGGATCGAGCGATCCGTAGGGGTCCTGGAACACCATCTGGAAATCGCGGCGGGCGCGGCGCAGCTCGTCCGCGGAGATGCGATTGAGGTCGCGGCCGAGCAGCGCGACCTGGCCCGACGTCGGCCGCTCCAGCGCCATCACCAGCCGCGCGAAGGTCGACTTGCCCGAGCCGGACTCGCCGACGACGCCGAGGCTCTTGCCGGCGGCGACCTGCACGCTGACGCCATTGAGCGCGCGCACCTGGCCCGGCGGTCGGAACAGGCTCTCCCGCGGCAGGGCGTAGCGCTGCTCGAGATCCTTCACGTCGAGAAGAGGCGCAGCGGTCATGCGGACAGCGCTCCGACGTTTTCAGCCATCGAGACATCCGTCCTGATGCAACGCACGACGTGCCCGGGTCCGACGTCCACCATCGGCGGCAACGCGGCGCGGCACTGATCGATCACCAGCGGACATCGGTCGGAGAAAGTGCACCCCGCCGCCAGATCTGCAAGCTCCGGCACGGTGCCCGAGATCGTCTTCAGCCGCGTCCCCTTGCGCGCGCCGAGCTTCGGCCGGGCGCGAAACAGGCCCTGCGTATAGGGATGCCCCATCCGGCGGAACACCTCGTCGGTCGGCCCGCTCTCGACGACGGTGCCGCCATACATCACCATCATGCGCTGCACGTTCTCGGCGATGACGCCGAGATCGTGCGAGATCAGGATCATCGACATGCCACGCTCCTCGACGAGATCGGCGATGAGGTCGAGGATCTGGCCCTGGATGGTGACGTCGAGCGCGGTGGTCGGCTCGTCCGCGATCAACAGATCCGGCTCGCAGGCGAGCGCCATGGCGATAGTGATGCGCTGGCGCTGGCCGCCGGAAAACTGGTGCGGATAGGCATCGACGCGCCGCGCGGGATCGGGTAGCCCGACGCGGTCAAGCAAGGCGATCGCCTCTTTGCGCGCCTGCGCCGCCGAATGCTTCTTGTGACGTCGCAGCGGCTCGGCGACCTGATGCCCGATCGTGTGCATCGGATTGAGCGCAGTCATCGGCTCCTGGAAGATCATGCTGATGCGGTTGCCGCGCAGGCGGCAATAATCCGCATCCGGCAATCGCGCGAGTTCGTTGCCGTCGAGCTTGATACTGCCCGAGACCACGGCGCTATCGGGCAGCAACCCCATCAGGGACATCGCCGTGACCGATTTGCCGCAGCCGGACTCGCCGACCAGCCCCAGTGTCTCGCCGCGCTTCAGGGCAAAGCTGACGCCACGCACGGCCTGCGCCGGCCCGCGGCTGGTATTGAGGCGCACGCCGAGATTTTCAACTTCGATCAGCGGCATGACGCGTTGCTCGCCCATCGTCATCGCTCCCGTGCCAGTCGGGGATCGAGCAGGTCGCGCAATCCGTCACCGAGAAGATTGAGGCCCAGCACCGCGATCGCGATCGCTGCCCCCGGATAGACGGCGAGCATCGGCGACTGGAACAGCAGGGTCTGGGCATCGTTCAGCATCCGCCCCCAGGACGGCTGCGGCGGCTGCGTGCCGAGACCGAGATAGGACAGCGCGGCTTCGGCGAGAATGGCGAGCGCGAACTGGATGGTGACCTGCACGATCAGGATCGACAGGATGTTGGGCAGCACGTGCTCGATGGTGATGCGGAACGCACCCTTGCCTGCCGCGCGCGCGGCCAGCACGAATTCGCGCGCCCAGATCGCGTTGGCCGAGCCGCGCGTCAGCCGTGTCAGCGTCGGGATCTGGAAGATGCCGATCGCGACGATCGAGGTAACCATCCCCGGCCCCACCACCGCGGCGAGCATGATCGCGGAGAGCACGGCTGGAAAGGCGAAGGTGAAGTCGGAGAAGCGCATGATGATCTCTTCGGTCCAGCCGCGCCGGGCCGAGGCGATCAGGCCGAGCGTGACGCCGAAGCTGAGACCGATGCTGACGGCGATGACGCCGACCATGATGGTGGCGCGGGCGCCGGCGAGCAGCAGCGAGACGATGTCGCGGCCGAAGGAATCGGTGCCGAGCCAGTGCGCCGCCGACGGCGGCCGCAGCTTCGAAGCGATATCGATCTCGTAGGGCGACCACGGCGTCCACACCAGCGAGAGCAGCGCCGAGGCAAGCACCAGTAGGCTCAGCGAACCGCCGAGCACGAAACTGCGATGGCGCAGCGCTCGGCCCCAGAAGGTCTTGGCCGGCACGCGGCGCGCCGCGAGCGGCGCGTCAACCGGAGTGGTCAGGGGCGCGCTCACAGGTCGTGGACCTTGATGCGGGGATCGATGAAGGCATATAGCACGTCGACCACGAAATTGACGATGACGACCATGGTCGCCAGCAGCATCACGCAATTGCGCACCACGATCAGGTCGCGGTTCGCGATCGACTGGAAGATCAGGCGGCCAAGGCCCGGCAGATAGAACACGTTCTCGATCACGATGGTGCCGGCGAGCAGATTGGCGAATTGCAGCCCCATGACCGTCATGACGGGGATCATCGCATTTCGCAGCACGTGGCTCCACAGCACCTCGCGCTTGCCGAGCCCCTTCGCGCGCGCCGTTCGAACAAAGTCCTCGCGCAGCACTTCCAGCACCGCCGAGCGCGTGACACGCGCAAGGATCGCAGCCTGCACCACCGCGAGCGAGATCGCCGGCAGCAGCAGCGACTTGACGCCGAGCCAGATGCCATCCTCCCAGCCGGAAAATCCCCCCGCCGAGAGCCATTGCAGCCGTACCGCGAACAGGAGAACCAGTAGGATCGCAAACCAGAAATTCGGCAGCGCGATGCCGACCTGCGTCAGCGACATCACGCCGACGTCGCCGAGCTTGTTGTGGTTGGCGGCGGTGTAGATGCCGGCCGAGAGCGCCAGCGTCACCGTGATCGTCATGGCCATGATCGCGAGCGGAATGGTCAGCACCAACCGCTCCGCGATCAGGCTGGCGACCGGAGTGCCGTAGACATAGGAGTTGCCGAGATCGCCGACGAGGAGGCCCTTGATCCATTGCAAATAGCGAACCGCCAGCGGCTGGTCGAGCCCGAGCTTGACAGTGAGCGCGCGGACCGCATCCGCCGAGGCATCGGCGCCCATCAGCATCTGCGCGGCATTGCCGGGGAGCGCATCGAGCACCAGGAAAATGATCAGGGATGCGCCGACCAGCGTCGCCAGCAAGGTCAACAGACGTCGGAGGACAAATACGCTCATGCGCGCTCGGCTTCAGGGCTCAGCTGCGGCACGATCAACATGTCCGGGCGGCTGAGGCAAGCCTTTTGCTGCATGCCCATCTCCTCAAGCCGGCCAGCGGGACAGAAGGTCGCTTGAAGCCTCGAACAGCGCGCTGACGCGCAGCAATTCCGCATCGGCACGGAAGCAGCCGACGAGCTGAAGCCCGATCGGCAGGCCGTCGCGGCCAAAGCCAGAGGGCAGGCTGACGGCGGGATGGCCGGTCATGTTGAACGGCATGGTCCAGGGAAACCAGTGCGGCCGGACGCTGTCGAAATGGGCTCCGTCGATCTCGATGGAGCCGAACAAATCCTGCTTGATCGGCAGCGCGGTGCGCGTGAGCGTCGGCATCGCGAGGAAGTGTCCGCGCGCAAGTAGCGATTGCACGCGGCGGAACAGCGCGGTGCGCGCGAACATGGCCTCCTGGTAGTCGACGCCGCTGACTTCGGTCGCAAGCGCGAGCTGCTTGAGGAAGGCCTCGCTCAGCTCGTCCTTGTGCTCGGCTGCGAGTTTTGCAAAGCGCGTGCGCCAGACCGTGTGGTTGATGGCGCGCCAGATCGGCTCGATATCGAAACCGTCGCCGGAAAATTCCTCGAGCTCGGCGCCGAGCCCCGCCAGCCTGTCGAGGCTCGCCTTGAAGCTGGCTGCGACCTCGGCGGACACCGGACGGCCCGGCGGCGTCAGGCAATACAGAATCCGCTGCCCGCGCAGATCGCCATGCGGGGCGGCCGTGCCGATGAAATCGGGCACGGGAACGCCGATCGACCAGGGGTCACAAGCATCCTCGCCTGACATCGCCTGCATCATCAACGCGGTGTCCGCGACGGTCCGCGTGGTCGGCGTGACATAGGTCTGGTTGCCGAACGCATCCAGCGCCTGACTATGGGGGATAACTCCGTTGCTCTGCTTTAAGCCCACCACGCCATTGCAGGCGGCGGGAATTCGCGTCGAGCCGCCGCCGTCGGTCGCGATCGCGAGCGGCGCGATGCCGCTGGCCACGGCAACGGCCGCGCCGCCGCTGGAGCCGCCGGAGGACCGGCACCGATCCCACGCATTGCGGGTGCGGCCGAACAAAGGCGAATCGGTCAGGCACTTGCTGCCGAATTCCGGCGTCGTGGTCTTGCCGATCAGGATCGCGCCTTCGGCGCGCAGCCGCGCCACCGCGAGGGCATCCTCGTTCGGCACATTGTCCTTGTAGGGAACGGCGCCGAAGGTGGTCTTGACGCCCTTGGTGTTGACGATGTCCTTGACGGTGACGGGGATGCCGTGGAGCAGGCCGAGCGGCTCGCCGGCCATCATCTTGCGCTCGGCGATACGCGCCTGCGCCATCGCCTCGTCGCCACACAGCGTGATGAAGCAGTTCAACTCGGGCTGGAGCGCCTCGGCGCGCGCGAGCACGGCACTGACGATCTCGACTGGCGAAATCCGCTTTTCGGCGATGAGGCCGCGCAGCTCGGTTGCGGACAGCAGACAGGGATCGCCGTTCATCGTCACATCACGCTCCGAAGCGGGCCGCCGTTGGCCCAAAGCATTGACAGCGAGAATGACAGTTTTGTTAACTCGCCGTCCAATACCATTTTGATGTGCAACCCATACGTTTTCGGTATGCCAATGGATCTTCGCCGCCTCCGCTATTTCGTCGCCGTCGCCGAGACACGCAGCGTCGGCAAGGCCGCCGAGCGGCTACGGATGGCTCAGCCTCCGCTGTCCGTCCAGATCCGCAAGCTCGAGGCCGAGATCGGCGCGCCGCTGTTCCGCCGCGGCACCCGCGGCATGGACCTGACCGAGGCAGGCCAGGCGTTGCTGGCGCGTGCGAGCGAAGCGCTGGCGCTGGCCGTCGATGGGGCCGAAGCCGCGCGCGCGGTCGCCGCCGGCAAGCGCGGGCGGCTCTCGGTCGGCTACATGTTCGTCCTGGCGAATGCGATGCTGCCGCGGCTCATCCCTGAACTGCGCCGCTCGGTTCCCGGCGTCGATCTCGACTTTGCCGAGCTCAGCGCATCGACGCGCGAGGCCAGGCTGCTCGACCGCAGCGTCACGGTTGCGCTGTGCATGCCGGCCATCAACCATCCCGAGATCCAGGTGGCTCGGATCGGTGCGCAGCCATTCATGCTGGCAATGCCGATCCGCTCGCCGCTCGCACGTCTCGGCGCCGTGCCGATGGCGCGGTTGCAGGGCCGTCCGCTGATCGCGTTGCCGCCTCCGGAGCAAGATCCCGCCTCCTCCGCGGTCGCAGCCCTGCTGCGACGACATCAGATCGTGATGCCGATCGCGAGCCGTGTGGAGACGGTGCATTCGGCGATGAGCCTAGTTCTCGCCGGCGAAGGTCTTGCGATCGTGCCGGCCTGCGCCCAGCTCGGCGCGCCACGCGGCATCGTGTTCAGGCCGCTGCGCGATGCGGCCGATTCCATCGACATCGCGGTGTGCTGGCGGAGGGATTCCCAGAGCCCGCTGATCTCAAGGTTCATAAAATGCGCCGAGAAGGCCGTGGCACGGCTGTGACGCGGCGCCTTCCCCTCTCCCCTTGTG
This sequence comes from Bradyrhizobium shewense, assembly GCF_900094605.1. GTDB lineage: Bacteria > Pseudomonadota > Alphaproteobacteria > Rhizobiales > Xanthobacteraceae > Bradyrhizobium > Bradyrhizobium shewense. The sequence goes on from NZ_FMAI01000001.1 coordinate 495,236, forward strand.
GGAGAGGGTGGATCGCCGCGAAACAGCGAGACGGGTGAGGGGTCTCGCGCGGCAAACGAAGCTCTCGCGCTCGTGGACGCATACCCCTCATCCGGCGCTTCGCGCCACCTTCTCCCACAAGGGGAGAAGGGAAGAACGGGCTACAAGCTCCATGTGATCTCACGGCTCCAGGGCGGATCGGCGCCCGGGCGGGTGCAGGTCAGGCCGGCGCAATTGGCGGCAAAGGACAGCGCCCGGCGGAGCTCGTCGGCGCTAATGTCCTTCAATGCTTGCCGGGCAATGCGACCCTGCTTGTGCAGGGCAAAGAGCAGCGCAGCCTGAAAGCTGTCGCCCGCGCCGATCGTGTCGGCGACTTCGACCTTGGGCGCGGCGACCTCGATCTGCCCTGCCCCCGCGTGCCATGCGATGGCGCCATTGTTACCGCGGGTGATGACGACGAGGCTCGTGCCCTGCCTGAGCAACGCATTCGCCCGCTGCTCGTAAGGCTCGTCGCCGAAGAGATAGGCGAAGTCGACGTCGGACATTTTGATGAGATCGGCGCGGCCAGCGAACTCGGCCATGCGCGCCAGATAAGCCGGCTTGTCCTTGACCAGATTGGGCCGGCAGTTCGGATCGAACGAGATCGTCGATGACGCCCGCGCGTCCGCGATCAGCGCTGTCGTCTCCGCCGCGCCCTGGTCGTAGACGAGCGTGGTCGAGCCGACATGAACGGCTTCCACATTCGCGAACGGAATCGCCCCGCGCCGGTAGGTCCAGTTCCGCGTCGCGGTTCCGGCGTCGTAGAAGGCGTAATGCGACTCGCCCGCGACGATGCGGACGAAAGCGAGCGTGGTCTGGTGATCACTGCGGGTGGCGAGATTGAGGTCGACGTTGGAGGCCGCCGCATGATCTGCAATCATCCGCCCGAACATATCGGTCGAGATGCCGCCGACGAATCCAGTAGGTGCGCCCAGCCGGGCCATGCCGATGGCGACATTGAGACAGGAGCCGCCGACCGCCGGCATCACCGCCTCGCGTCCTTGCGCATTTCCCGTCGGCACGAAATCGATCAGCGCATCGCCGCAGGCAATCAGCATGTCCTTCAACCCCTCGCGATGTCGGCCATCGCCGCGCGGCTGCCGCGATCGACGTCGCGCAGAAGCTTATAGACCTCGCGCTTGCGGGCGTGAAACGCGGCCATGTCGGGCGCGGTCGGCTCGCTCTTCCGTCCCAGCGCCGACATCTTGGCCATGGTCTCGCCGATCGAGGCACAGGCGCCGCCGGCGACGGCGCCGAGCATCGCGGCGCCCAGCAGCACCGGCTCCTTGGTTTGCGGCAGCGCGACGGTGAGGCCCGTGGTATCCGCCATGATCTGCCGCACCAGCGGGCTGCGGCTGGCGCCGCCGCCCATGATCATGAGGCTGGAACGGACGCCATGCGCGGCAAAGGCCTCGATCACCTCGGCGAGGCCATAGGCGAGACCGCACAGACCCGCGACGAACAGCCGCTCCATCGAGGCGATGTCGGTGTCGAGATCGAGACCGGCGATCACCGCCCGCGTGTCGGGGTCGGCATAGGGCGAGCGGTTGCCGATGAATTCGGGCAGAACATGGATGTCGCGGGCGAGCAGCGCGGCACGGCTGGCGCTACCTGCGCGCGCGATGATACGGCGCTCGAGGAAGTCGATGAGGTCGAGACCCTCGCTGCGCGCCGCCGCGCTCGCCTCGGTATGGCCCGGATGCGATTTGAGGAGATGGTCGATCGCCGCGCCCGCGGCCGACTGGCCGCCCTCGTTGAGCCAGAAGTCCGGGACCATCCCGGAGTAATAAGGCCCCCACACGCCGGGGACGAAGCACGGCTCCGTCGTCGTCGCCATGATGCAGGCCGACGTTCCCATGATGTAGGCAAGCCGATCGCTGACATCGCTCGCCCCGCTCGATCCGTCGCGGCCGCCGATCGCACCGATGCCGCCGGCATGGGCATCGATCAGCGAGGCGCCGACCGGTATGCCCGGCGACAGGCCGAGCTCGGCCGCGGCCGTGCGGGTGAGTCCCGCGCCGAGCTGCGTGCCGGGGGAGACGATCTCCGTGCCGATGCGGGCATATTTTTCGGCGACGAAGTCGGACAGGCCGATGCGCTTGAAAAATTGCGCGCTCCAGCCGCCGCCATCATGGGCGAGATAGTTCCATTTGCAGGTGACGGTGCAGGTGGAACGCTGGAGCGAGCCGGTCGCGCGCCAGGTCAGATAATCCGCGAGATCGAAGAAGTGGCCGGCGGCGTCGAAGCTCCCACGAAGGTGCCGCTTCAGCCATAGCAGCTTCGGCATCTCCATTTCGGGCGAGATCGAGCCGCCGACATAGCGCAGCACCGTGTCCTCGGTCTCGTTGATCAGCCGCGCCTCGGCGATGGCGCGATGATCCATCCAGACGATGACATTGCGTTGCTTGTCGCCGGATGCGCTGACCGTGAGCGGCTCGCCCTGCTTATCGAGGACAACCAGCGAACAGGTCGCGTCAAAGCCGATGCCGCCGACGCTGTCAGGCGCGATGGCGGCTTCCGCCATCGCGGCCCGCACCGATGTCGCGCAGGCGTCCCAGATGTCCTGGGACGATTGCTCGACGATATCGCCGGCCTCGTGCCAGATCCGGATCGGATGCCGGGCGGTGGCCAAAAGCGTGCCGGCCTCGTCAAACACCCCGGCCCGCGTGCTGGCGGTCCCCACGTCGACGCCGATATACGCTCGCAGCATTGTCGCTCCCGGTCGCTTTCCGTCAGCTTTGACGGTGAGCCTACCAGCAAGTATAGCCGCCATCCACCAGCACGATGCTGCCGGTCATCAGGCTCGCCGCTTCGGAGCTCAGGAACAACACGACCGAGGCAATCTCCTCGACCTGCCCCATCCGTGCCATCGGGGTTCCACCGATCCAGGCGTCGTACATTTTGGCGTTGCTCTTCACAAAGGCGTTGAGCGGCGTCTCGATATAGGTCGGCGCCACCGCATTGACGCGGATGCCGCGCGCGCCCCATTCGGCTGCCAGCGATTTGGTCAAATGATGCACCCCCGCCTTGGAGGCGTTGTAGAAGCACTGCTCCTGCGGCTTGTTGACGATGAAGCCGGACATCGAGCCGACATTGACGATAGCCCCGCTCCCGGCCTTCAGCATATGCTTGCCGAATTCGCGGCAGCACCAGAAGGTGCCGTTGAGATTGACGTCGATGACGTTGAGCCAGTGCTCGTCGGTAACGGTCTCCGCCGGGGTTTCGCTGCGGGCAATACCGGCATTGTTGACGAGGATATCGACCTTGCCGTAGCGGGCGACGAGGTCGTTCGCGACCTCCGCCACGCGCTTGGTATCGGTCACGTCCATGATCGCGGTCTCGACGTCAAAGCCCTTCGCCTTCAGGCTGGCCTTGGCGCTGTCGGCGACCTTGCTGTCGCGGTCGCCGATGATGACCCTGGCGCCGGCCTCGGCCAGCGCTTCCGCGCAACCAAGGCCAATGCCCTGCCCGCCGCCGGTGATGAACGCGGTCTTGCCGTTCAGCTTGAATTTTTCCAGGTACATGGAGGTCTTTCCGTTTCTTGCCGTTTTCTTGTTCAGTTCCGAAGCGCGTTGCCGCTCGCGTCGAAGCGGTGAATGCGCGCGGGGTCCGGCACCAGCGACACATGGTCGCCGGCATGCAGGCTCAATTCGCCGATATAGCGTGCGGTCAGCATCCCGAGCGGGCCGGCATCGACATAGAGGAAAGTGTCGCTGCCAAGATGCTCGGCCACCGCGATGGTCCCCTGCCAGCCTCCGGTGCCATCGCGGTCGATCTTGAGGTGCTCCGGCCGGACGCCGATGGTGGCCGCACCACGCTGCAACGCGAGCTCTCCGGTGACGAAATTCATCTTGGGCGAACCTATGAAGCCGGCGACGAAGAGATTGGCCGGCCGCTCGTAGAGCTCCAGGGGCGACCCATATTGCTCGATCTTGCCGCCGTTGAGCACGACGATCTTGTCGGCCATGGTCATGGCCTCGACCTGGTCGTGGGTGACGTAGATCGCGGTGGTGCCGAGCTGCTTCTGTAGCCGCGTCACCTCGATGCGCATCTGCACGCGCAGAGCGGCATCGAGATTGGAGAGCGGCTCGTCGAACAGGAACGCCTTGGGCTCGCGCACGATGGCGCGGCCGATCGCGACGCGCTGGCGCTGGCCGCCGGAGAGCTCGCGCGGCTTGCGGTCGAGATACGGCGTAAGGTTCAGCGTTGCGGCGGCGGCCTCGACCTTGCGGTTGATCTCGTCCCTGGCGAGCCCCGCCATCTTCAGGCCAAAGCCGATATTGCCGCGCACGCTCATATGCGGATAGAGCGCGTAGGACTGGAACACCATCGAGAGCCCGCGCTTGGCTGGCGGCGTGTCCACGACGTTCTTGCCGTCGATCACGATCTTGCCGCCAGAGACATCCTCGAGCCCCGCGATCAGCCGCAAGAGCGTGGTCTTGCCGCAGCCGGACGGACCGACGAACACCACGAAGGAGCCGTCGGCAATTTCGAGGTCGGCGCCTTTGATGATGTGCACGGGGCCGAAGGATTTCTGCACGCCCTGAAGTGTGATCTGACCCATGATCCGGCAGCCCCTCTACTTCACCGCGCCGAAGGTCAGCCCGCGCACGAGCTGCTTCTGGCTGAACCAACCGAGGACGAGAATGGGCGCGATCGCCAGCGTCGAGGCCGCCGACAGCTTTGCCCAGAACAGCCCTTCCGGGCTCGAATAGGAGGCGATGAACGTGGTGAGCGGCGCAGCGTTCGAAGTCGACAGATTGAGCGTCCAGAACGCCTCGTTCCAGGCGAGGATCAAATTGAGCAGCATGGTCGACGCCAGGCCCGGGATCGCCATCGGCGTCAAGACATAGACGAGCTCGCGGCCGATGGTGGCGCCGTCCATGCGCGCGGCTTCCAGGATGTCGCGCGGGATCTCCTTGAAATAGGTGAACAGCATCCAGATCACGATCGGCAAGTTTCCGAGGCACAGGATGAAGACAAGGCCGATGCGAGAATCGAGCAGGCCGAAGGTCTTGTAGATCAGGTAGATCGGCACCAGCACGCCGACCGGCGGCATCATCTTGGTCGAGAGCATCCAGAGCAGGATGTCCTTGGTGCGCTTGGTCGGCGAGAACGCCATCGACCAGGCGGCGGGGATCGCGATCAGAAGCGCAATCAGGGTCGAGCCGCCTGCGATGATGACCGAGTTCATGGCGTGGTGGAAATAGTCGCTGCGCTCCTGAACCGTCGCATAGTTTTCGGTGGTCCAGTGGAAGAACAGGAAGGATGGCGGGATGGCGAAGGCCTCGAGCTCGGTCTTGAAGCTCGCCAGCACCATCCAGAGGATCGGGAAGAAGATCAGGAAGCCGAACAACCAGGCCACCGCCGTCGATATCACCACCCGCCGCGTCGTCGCCATCCGTGCCATGCTTCAAGCCTCCAGATTGCGGCCGACGATGCGGACGAGGAAGAAGGCGACGACATTGGCGATCACCACCGCGACGAGGCCGCCTGCGGAGGCGCTGCCGACGTCGAACTGGATCAGCGCCTGCGAATAGATCAGGAAGGCGATGTTGGTGGTCGACAGTCCCGGGCCACCGCCCGTGGTGACATAAATTTCCGCAAAGACCGTGAGCAGGAAGATCGTCTCGATCAGGATCACCACGGTGATGGGCCGCGCCAAGTGCGGCAGCGTGATGTAGATGAAGGTCGAGACGGCGCTGGCGCCGTCCATCTCGGCAGCCTCTTTCTGCTCCTCGTCGAGCGACTGCAGCGCGGTGAGCAGGATCAGCGTCGCGAAGGGCAGCCACTGCCACGTCACGATCAGGATGACGGCAAACAGCGGCAAATCGTTGAACCAGTCGATCGGCGTCAGATGGAACAGCGAGGCGAGCCAGGCGAACAGACCGGACACCGGATGCATCAGCAGGTTCTTCCAGACCAGCGCGCTCACCGTCGGCATCACGAAGAACGGCGCGATCACCATCAGCCGCACGAAATTGCGTCCGATCACCGGCTGGTCCATCAAAAGCGCCAGCGGAATGCCGAGCAGGATCGTCAGCGCGAGCACCGAGCCGACCAGCACCAGCGTGTTCTGGAGCGAAGCCAGGAAGGCTGGATCGGTGAGGAAGTAGCGGAAGTTCTCCAGCCCAATGAATGATTCCGAGCCGGGATCGAGCAGGCTGTAATGCAGCGTCGAGAAATAGATCGTCAGCGCCAGCGGAACGATCATCCAGATGAACAGCAGCCCGACGGCCGGCGTCAGGAGCGAGCGCGCAAGAGTCTGCGTCTGCCGGGTTGCCATCAACGCTTCTCCGCTGGCGGGAAGAAGGCGGCCATCCATGACGCTGGATGGCCGCAAGTCTGAGCTCAGGAGGAAGAGCTCGGGTTCACTTGATGTAGCCGGCGCGCTTCATCTCGCGCTCGGTCGCGGATTGCGCCGCGGTGAGCGCGGCGTCGACGGTCATCGAGCCCGCAAGCGCGGCGGAGAATTGCTGGCCAACCTGGGTGCCGATGCCCTGGAATTCGGGAATCGCAGCGTATTGCACGCCGACATAAGGCACCGGCTTCACCGTCGGCTTGTTCGGATCGGCCGCGTCGATCGAGGCCAGCGTCAGCTTGGCGAACGGGGCAACCTTCAGATATTCATCGTTCTTGTAAAGCGAGGTCCGCGTGCCTGGCGGCACGTTGGCCCAGCCCTCCTTCGATGCCACGAGCTTGGTGTAGTCCTTGCTCGTCGCCCAGGCGATGAACTTCTCGGCGGCTTCCATCTTCTTGGAGCCGACGGGGATCGCAAGATTCCAGGCCCACAGCCAGTTGGCGTTCTTGCCGAGCCCGGTGTTGGGCGCCAGCGCGAAACCGACCTTGTCGGCAACCTTGGAATCCTTCGGATTGGTGACGAAGGACGCCGCCACCGTGGCGTCGATCCACATCGCGCATTTGCCGGCATTGAACAGCGCCAGATTCTCGTTGAAGCCGTTGGAGCTTGCGCCGGGAGGGCCGGCTTCCTTCATCAGATTGACGTAAGTCGTGAGCGTCGTCTTCCATTCGGGCGTGTTGAACTGCGGTTCCCACTTCTCATCGAACCAGCGCGCACCGTAGGAATTGGCCATGGCCGAGAGGAACGCCATATTCTCGCCCCAGCCGGCCTTGCCGCGCAGGCAAATGCCGTAGGTGCCGGCGCTCTTGTCGGTCAGCTTCTTGGCGGCGTCGATCACGAAATCCCAGGCCGGCTTTTCCGGCATCTTCAGGCCCGCCTTCTCGAACAGGTCGGTGCGATACATCACCATCGAGCTTTCGCCATAGAACGGCGCGGCATAGAGCTTGCCGTCGACGGAGACCGCGTCCTTGATCCTGGGCAGCAGGTCGGCGACGTCGTAGTCGCCGCCGAGATTGGCGAGCGGCACCAGCCAGCCCTTCTTGGCCCAGATCGGCACCTCATAGGTGCCGATGGTGAGCACATCGAACTGACCGCCCTTGGTGGCGATGTCGGTGGTGACGCGCTGGCGCAGCACGTTCTCCTCCAACGTCACCCATTTGACCGAGATGTCCGGGTTTTTCTTGGTGAATTCAGCCGTCAGCCCCTGCATGCGGATCATGTCGCCATTGTTGACGGTGGCGATCGTCAGGGTCGTTTCGGCCATCGCGGGGACGGCCAGCAACAGAACAGACGCGCCGCAGACGGCGCCCAAGACGTGTTTCACGGTGACCTCCCTCAAACTCGCGTTTTGAGCATATGCCCACGCGTTGGGCGTATGTTCAACGCAAGGAAGGAGGATTGTCAAGCAGGCACGGAGCCGTTTGCGCAACTTATGAGTGCTGCGGTGCGACAACCCTTCCCGTCATGCCCCGCGAAGGCGGGGCAGCCAGTACTCCGTGTCGTGAGTTGTTTGCCTCAAGCTAGGCCGCGGCGCACTGAATCATCCGCCCCAGTGCGCAATTGCGCACAAGGCGGATGATGGCAGCGGAGTGCAAGGGCGACCGCCCGCCTACCGCTCCAAAATCGCCCTTGCCGTCGTCTCGTCGGTAATCAGGCCGTTGACCAGGCCGCCGTTCAGCGCCGCCGCGATCGCCGGCACCTTGGCGGCACCGACCGCGGCGGCGATTGTGGTGGTCTTCGCCGGCACTTCCGGCGGGATGCTGGTGAGGCGCTTGTTGGTGCCGGTCTTGAGCAGGCGACCCTTGGAATCATAGGCCCAGCCGGTGATCTCGCCGATGGCACCCAGCCGCATCATCTCGAACAATTCGTCGCGGGTGACGAAGCCATCGATGTGGACCTGAGCCTTCTGGTCCATCTGGCCGATGCCGACGAGGCGCAAATCGGCCTTGGCCGCAACCGCCTTGACCTTTGCGATCGGCTCGATGCGGACCATCTTGTTGCGCTCGTCCTCGGACGACATCAGGAACGGCAGCGGCATCGGATAATGCCGCGCACCCGTGCGGTCGGCCAGCCGGCCTACCGTGTCGTAAAAGCTCGCCGAACCGTCGGCGGAGATGTTGCCGACCAGCGAGACGATCTGGTGATTGGGCCTGTCGATCGGCGTAACGCGCTCGACCGCGGCGCGCACCGCACGGCCGGTGCCGAGCGCGACGATCACCGGCGTCTCCGAACGCAGCGTCGCATCGAGCAGATTGGCGCAGCGTTCGGCGATGCCGGAAGTAGCCTGCGGCGCCGCGGGATCGGCGGGCACCACCTCGCAATGAGCAAGGTCGAAACGCTCCTTCAGGCGCGCCGCAAGCTCCATGCAGGCGGCGATGGGGTGTTCGAGCCGGAAAGTGATGAGACGCTCGGCAAGGCACAACGAGACCAGCCGCTGCGCCGAGGCACGCGAGACCTGGAGCATCTTTGCGATCTCGTCCTGGGTGTGACCGGCGATGAAATACAGCCAGCCGGCGCGCGCGGCGTCGTCGAGTCGGGATTTGTCGTTCTCGGCGGCCATGCGGGCCTCACGCCTCCCAGAAATCGCTCATGCGCGCGAAGACCCGGTCGGCCCCCGCCTCGGACAATATAGCCCGGCCGTCGCGACCGCGATAATGGCTGCCGCCGACAAATCCCCAGACCGTCATGCCGGCCGCCTTGCCCGCCTGCACGCCGCTGGCGCTGTCCTCGATCACCAGGGTACGCGCAGGTTGTGCGCCCATCTTCTCGGCCGCAAGGAGGAACAGATCGGGCGCCGGCTTGCCATGCCTGACCATTTGCGCGGTATAGATCCGCTCGCCGACATGCGCCCGCAAGTCCGTGACGTCGAGAGAGAGCGAGACGCGGTCGATATCGCTCGACGACCCCACGCAAAACGGCATTCGCAGGTCGGACATGATGGCGGCAATGCCCGGGATCGGCCGGAGCGAGCCCGCAAACGTCGCCAGCACATGCGACTTCAGGCGCGGCAGAAAGCCATCCGGCACGACCTGCCCGAGATCACGATAATGCTGCTCGATCGCCTTGGTGCTGCGCCCGAGGAAAAGCTCGAGCGCCTGTGTCTGGGTGAGCGCAATGCCGAACTCGGCCAGCACCTCCGACAGGCATTGGCAGCTCAAAAGCTCGCTGTCGACGAGCACGCCGTCGCAGTCGAAGATGATCAGGTCGGGTTTTGACTGGAAGTAGTCCATCCGGCCATTCGATCATATACCCAGCTGATGAGCAATAGTTCGCGTGGGAACGCGGCGCCGCGGCTTCCCCTGTTAGTGCGCGACCTGCCGGTAGATTGCCGGCAGCGCCGCGGGCAACCGCTTGATGTTACCGACGATGGCATAGCCGCCGCGCCCGAACAGGGTCGGGAAGTAGGATTGCGCGGTGGCGTCCACCGTGACGCCGAAGGCGGCGATGCCGAGTCGGCACGCCTCCTGCACCGACTTGCGGGTGTCCTCGAGCGCGAAGCGGCCCTCGTAATGGTCGACGTCGTTCGGCTTGCCGTCGGTGAGGACGAGCAGCAGCTTCTTGCGCTGCGGCTGGCGGGCGAGTTCGGCGGCGGCATGGCGTACCGCCGTGCCGATCCGCGTGTAATAGCCCGGCTTCAGCGCGCCGATGCGGCGCTCGACCGTCCCGCCCATCGGCTCGCCGAAGGCCTTGACCGTCTCGAGCCGCACCCAGGACCGCCGGCGCGAGGTGAAGGTGAGAATGCTGTGGTGATCGCCGCAGGCCGAAATCCCATGGGCGAGCGCCAGCAGCGCCTCCTTCTCGACGTCGAGCACGCGGTAGCCGTCGACCCAGGCGTCCGTGGACAGCGAGACGTCGACGAGCAGCGTGACGGCGAGATCGTGCCCTTGCGGGCGCATCGCGACGTGGATGCGATCGAGACCGCTGCTGCTGCCGGCGCGCAGGTCGCACCGCGCGCGCACCAGCGCGTCGAGGTCGAGATCATGTCCGTCGACCTGGGCGCGCATCAATTCGTGACGCGGCCGCAACACCTCGAAGCGGCGGCGCACCTGACGGATGTGCCGGCGCATGGCGTCGTCAGGCGCCCAGCTCTCACCTTGCTCGGAGGCCGCACCCGCCAGCACGCGGCAATGATCGGGCAGATAGGATCCGCTGCGGTAATCCCATTCGGGATAGGTGAGGTCCGCTTTCAATCGCGATGCATCGAGGGCCTCCGGCGGCAGGTCGAGATCGAACTTGAACCGGCTCGCCGGCTTGCCGGTGCGGCGGCTGAGCGTGATCTCCTCGAGATCGTCGGCCGCTTTCTGCGCATCCTCGTCCTCACTGTCGTCGGCCGGACGATCGACATTGACCATCTCGGCCATCGCAAGGATCTTCTCGAAGCGGTTGAGCACAAAAGGATCGCGGCGGTTGGCATTGTCCTCGCGGTCGCGGACGGCAAAGCGCTTGCGATTGTCCTGGGCCTCGGGCTCGGCGCCCGGGGCACATTCGTCCTCGCCTGCATGCGCGGCCGAGAGCTCGCGCGTCCAGCAATCCCCCCAGAGCGGGCACGGCAGGATCGAATGATAGCCCGGCGGCGCCTTGTCCGGCAGCAGGCCCGTCCCCATCATCGCCGGCCACAGTCTGCCCGCAGGCGCCTTGCCGGCGCCGAGCAAGGCCAAGACGATCTGCTCGACCTCCTGCTCGATGCGTGGCAAAGGGCGACGAGGCCGAGCCTCGGCGGTTGCCGCGGCGAGCTGGGCATAATCGGCGACAAGCCCGGGGAATTGCGTGAGCACCCAGACCGCCGTCTCACTTGCCCGGCGCAACACCAGAAGATCCCGCCGCAGCGGATCGGCTTCCGTGATCGTCTCGATCGGTGCAGCTGCGAACCACGCCGCAAGCCAGCGATAGAGCGCCGCGTTCAACGCGCGGTCGGGAAAGATCGAGATCCGATCGGGCAGGAAGATGGTCGCCGCGTCACGGCCCGGCTGCTCTAACCGCTCGTCACCGAGGCCGATGCGCTGTCGCCAGCCGAGACGGTGCCCCGATTTTCGCGCGCCTGCGCTTGCAATCTGCACCCCGGTCTCGCCGCCAAGCGCGCGGAACATCACCGCGAGCCGGCCTCTCACCTCGGTCAGTGCAACGGCGTGCTCATCGTGAACCGGATAGCTCGCGGTGCTGCCGACCATCCTGTGCCAGGCGCGGCCGACCGTCTCCTCCAATTCGAGGAAGTCGAGCATGGGAGCGGCCTCACCCGATGACAGCGCGTGCGACGTCCAGCAGCGCCGCCTTCACGTCGGAATCGTCGGTCAGCGGCTCGATCATGCCGGCCAGCACGGCATCGGCGATCGGCGTGCCCGCGGCAATCAGGGTCGCGCAATAGACCACGAGCCGGGTCGAGACGCCCTCTTCCAGATCGTGGCCCCTAAGCGCGCGCAGCCGGCCAGCCAGCCCCACCAGCGGCCGCACGCGCTCCGGCGACAGTCCGCTTTCGGCGGACACGACGGCGATCTCCTGCTCGGGCGGCAGGAAGCCGAATTCGATGGCGATGAAGCGCTGCCGCGTCGATGGCTTCAGCGCCTTCAGCAGCGTCTGGTAGCCGGGGTTGTAAGAGACCACGAGCATGAAGCTGTTCGGCGCCACCAGCTCCTCGCCGGTCCGCTCCAGCGGCAGGATGCGGCGGTCGTCGGTCAGAGGATGCAGCACTACTGTGACGTCCTTGCGGGCCTCCACGACCTCGTCGAGATAGCAGATGCCGCCCTCGCGCACGGCGCGCGTCAGCGGACCATCGGTCCACACGGTGTCCCCGCCCCTGAGCAAATAGCGGCCGGTGAGATCGGCGGCGGTGAGATCGTCGTGACAGGCAACCGTGTGAAGCGGCAGGCCCAGCCGCGCCGCCATATGCGCGACGAAGCGGGTCTTGCCGCAGCCGGTCGGCCCCTTGAGCAGAACCGGCAGACGACGCCGCCAGGCATGTTCGAACAGCTCGCATTCGTTTCCGGATGGAACATAGGCCGGCAGCTCGGGCGCCGAGGTCACCGTGTGAAGGGCAGATTTCATGATGTCTCTCCGGATTTTCCAGGAAGCAGGCGGCCGCGGCGAACCGCGGCCGCCCTTTCTCGTTCACTCGGCCGGCTGCAGCACGGCGGGAATGGTCGCCTGCTTCTCGCGGCCCGGCACCAGCACGGCCCACACGAACATCAGCGCGGAGATCGCGACAAACACGCCGGAGCCGAGCCGGACCCAATAGAACATCGCGAGCTGGTCCTGCACGTCCATGTAGCCCTGGCCGAGCACGCGCTGGAGATGGACCTGGACCACGCCGGCGAAGGTCAGCGCGAAGGTCATGGTCATCATCGCCGTGCACATGATCCAGAAGCTCGTCATGGAGAGCCATTGGTTGTAGGGCGCGCGTCCCTTGATCTGCGGGATCGCATAGGCCATCACCGACAGGTTCAGCATCACATAGGCACCGAAGAAGGCGAGATGACCGTGCGCGGCGGTGACCTGCGTGCCGTGGGTGTAGTAGTTCACCGAGGACAGCGTGTGCAGGAAGCCCCACACGCCGGCACCGAGGAACGCCATCACCGAGCAGCCGACCGACCACAACAGCGCAGCGCGGTTCGGATGCTTGCGGCCGGCCTTCCAGGTCATCTGCACGGTGAAGATCACCATGGTGAAGAACGGCGCAACCTCGAGCGTGGAGAACAGCGAGCCGATCCACTGCCAGTATCCGGGCGCGCCGATCCAGTAGAAGTGATGGCCGGTGCCGAGAATGCCCGAGAACAGGGCAAGGCCGATGATGACGTAGAGCCACTTCTCGACGACCTCGCGATCGATGCCGTTGAGCTTGATCATGAGATAGGCGAGCACGGAGGCCATGATCAGCTCCCAGACGCCCTCGACCCAGAGATGGACGACGTACCACCAGTACATCTTGTCGACGGCAAGGTTCGCCGGGTTGTAGAAGGCGAACAGGAAGAAGATCGCAACGCCCCACAAGCCGAACAACAGGATGTTGGTGACCGTGGTCTTGCGGCCCTTCAGCGCCGTCATCGTGACGTTGAACAGGAACATCAGGCAGACGACGACGATGCCGATCTTGATGATGAAGGGCTGTTCGAGGAACTCGCGGCCCTCGTGGTAGTGGAAGAGATAGCCGACCACGGCGACGCCGGCTGCGCCGAAGAACATCCAGAACTGGATCTTCGCCAGCAGCGGGCTATAGAGCTCATTCTCGGTCTCTTCCGGGAGCAGATAGTAGGTCGCGCCCATGAAGCCGATCAGCGACCACACGATCAGCGCGTTGGTGTGGATCATCCTGACGATGTTGAACGGCAGCAGCGTCGACAGCGTATTGGGTAGGACGTAGATGGTCCCTGCGAGCAGGCCGAACACGACCTGGGCCAGGAACAGGGTCAGCGCGCCGTAGAAATACAGCATCGCGACTTTCTGGGTTTGGTACTTCATCTCGGGTTCTCTCTGTCTTGAAAGAGGAAAGCTGTGCGCCTTGCATGTCGTTTGAGCAGGATCTCCTCGGAAAACCGCTTCACACTTTCCCGGATCATGCTCAGCCCGCCTTGTTCGGCGGCCAGCTCTGACGCTTGATCGTGCTGGTCCATTGCAGGAAGTCAGCGAGATCGTTGAGTTCCTGGTCGGTCAGGTTGAACTGCGGCATCTGCCGCCGGCCCTCCGCGCCCGAGGGCTGCGATTGCATCCAGGCCTTCAGCGTCTCGCGCGCGGCGGCCGGATCCTCGTTGCCGCCCCAGCGATCCCAGACGTTGCCGACCTCTGGGGCGAAATAGGCGCCCTCGCCCAGCAGCGTGTGGCAGTTGATGCAGGAGTTCTTCTCCCAGACATGCTTGCCGCGGGCGACCGACGACGTCAGCGTCTTCGCGTCGGTCGAGGTCGTGGCCATGTAGTAATGGCTGTGCGCCGTCAGCCCTATGAAAATGGCGAAGAAGAAGGCCGAACCGCCGTAGAAGACATTTCGAGCGGCCGACTTGGTCAGGCGTTCAGCCATTGCCAATCCTTTCCGTTTGATTCTGAGAAAGATGCGATCCTGCGATTTATTGCCGATTGCCAGGGGGCACTCTTTGACGAAGCGCAAGCAGCGCGACGATGCGCAACCGCCAGTCAGATCAAGGCAACGACGGCCGATGCGAGCCAGGCAAACAGCACCACGATGAAGACCCAGGCGCTGACGATGCCGCGCCAAAGCGCCGGCGCTGAGCGAAGATCGAGGAAATCGAGCACGATGCGGCGGCCCTTGAGGGCGGCGAACGTCAGCAGCAAGGCATTGGCGAACAAGGGACGCGACACCAGCGGCGGGACCAGAATGGTCGCGAGCGCAAGGCCGATCAACGCGATCCAGGTGATGTCGAGACGATCCGGAATCACGGGTGCACCAGATAGATGATGGGAAACATGACGATCCAGAGCAGGTCGACCATGTGCCAGAAAGCCGTTCCGGTCTCGACGCCCGCCGCTCGGGCACCCCGGGACACTACGGCCAGAATCACGATGCCGAGGCCGACATGCAGGAGATGGAAGCCGGTGAGGAGGAAGTACAGCGTGAAGAACGGGCCGGTCTCCAGGCCGTTTCCTAACGCGATCTCGCCGGCATATTCGAACAGCTTGACCGCGATGAAGACGCCGCCAAGAGCCATGGCGCCAAACAGCCAGCCGCGCGCACGCCGGCTCTCGCCCGCCCGTGCAGCAGCCGCCCCGCGCGCGGCAGCCCAGCCGCTGGTCACGAGCACGATGGTGTTTATTCCGGCCAGATGCGCATCAAGGCTGGCTTGACCGGCCGCGAAGACCGCCGGGTGAAGCGCATGCGCGATGACGAAGGCACCGAGGAACAGGCCGAAGGCGGCAAGCTCGCTGAAGATCAGCACCCAGATCATGGGATCACCGGGAAGATCTTCCAGGATTCCCCAGCCGCTTCCCTGTTGTTCGCAATCCGTTGCCGACATCTGACTTCCGCATCAAGACGCCGAACAGATATCCCACCGGCGCGATTCCAACTTTGTCGCCGGACAAATAGTGCAACTGGCCAGAGGCGGGTTTGCGCTATCGCAACGTCCCGCCCGCCTCACCGTCATAGGGTGGATGCATCCGGCGGTTCCACAAAATGGCGAGCGATGCAATGAGCGATGCACAAATCGGGCTGATAACCGCAACCCCCATCATCATCGTGTTCGCCATCGCGCTGCGGAGAATGGGGGTGCTGTCGACCGTGGCAACCGTATCGGCGGTGACGCTTTCCGTCGCGATCGCGACGGTGCTGTTCACGACGCAATCACCGCTGCCGTAGGGTGGGCAAAGCAAAGCGTGCCCACCATAGTGCCACGAGAGAAGATGGTGGGCACGGCGCTTACGCGCCTTTGCCCACCCTACCAGACCGTCAATGCGGCTACCGCCGCTGGTTATACACGTCGATACACACTGCCCCGAGCAGCACCAGGCCCTTGATGACCTGCTGATAGTCGATGCCGATGCCGAGGATGGACATGCCGTTGTTCATCACGCCCATGATCATGGCACCGACCACGGCGCCGCCGACGCGCCCGACCCCGCCGTAGGCCGAGGCACCGCCGATGAAGCAGGCGGCGATGACGTCGAGCTCGAAGCCCAATCCAGCCTTCGGCGTCGCGGTGTTGAGGCGCGCGGCGAAGACGAGGCCGGCGAGCGCGGCCAGCACGCCCATGTTGACGAAGGTGAGGAAGGTCAGCCGTTCGGTCTTGATGCCCGACAGTTTTGCCGCCTTCGCATTGCCGCCGACCGCGTAGACCTGCCGGCCGATCACGGTGCGCCGGGTGACGAAGCCATAGAGCGCGATCAGCGCGGTCATGATGACCAGCACGTTGGGCAGGCCACGATGCGAGGCGATCAGATAGGTGAAATAGAGCACGGCGCAGGCGAGCAGAACGCTCTTCCCCAGGAAGAACGCGTAGGGCTCGACCTCGATGCCGTGCGATTGCTCGCGCGAGCGGCCCTTGGCGCTGGCATAGACGAGCCCGAGCGCGAGCACGGCACCGATCAGCATGGAGGTCGGATGCAGCGTGCCGGCTTCGGGCAGCAGTTCCGGAATAAAGCCCGACGACAGCTTCTGGAAGGTCGCCGGGAACGGGCCGAGTGATTGGCCCTGCAGCACCGCGAGCGCCAGGCCCTTGAACACCAGCATGCCCGCCAGTGTCACGATGAAGGATGGAATGCCGAAGAAGGCCACCCAATAGCCCTGCGCCGCGCCGATCGCCGCACCCAGCAACAGGCAAGCGATGAAGGCGAGCGTGTAGTCGATCTTGTAGGTCACCATCAGCACGGCGGCGACCGCGCCGACGAAGCCGGCGACCGAGCCGACCGACAGGTCGATATGGCCGGTGACGATCACCAGCAGCATGCCGAGCGCCATGATGACGATGTAGCTGTTCTGCAGCACCAGGTTGGTCAGGTTGAGCGGCTGCAACAGCGTGCCGCCGGTCATGACCTGGAAGAACAGCATGATCGCGATCAACGACATCAGCATGCCGTAGTTACGCAAATTGTTCTTGATGAAGCTGCCGTGCCGGCGCTCCTCGGGCAGCGATACCGTCTTGTCGGTCATGGCTGCATTCCTCCCATTTCCGCGGCCGCGGGCGCGGCGTTCCCAATGTTTCGTTCGTTGCGCATGATGGCGCGCATGATCTTCTCCTGCGTCGCGTCCGCACCCTTGAACTCGCCGACGAAGGCGCCGTCGTTCATGACGCAGATCCGGTCGCAGATGCCGAGCAGCTCGGGCATCTCCGAGGAGATCACCACGACGCCGCGGCCAGCCTCCGCCAGCTCGTTGATGATACAGTAAATCTCGTATTTGGCACCGACATCGATGCCCCGCGTCGGCTCGTCCAGGATCAGGACCTTGGGATCGGTCATCAGCCATTTCGACAGCACCACCTTCTGCTGGTTGCCGCCGGAGAGCTGGCCGGTCTCCTGGTAGACGTCTGAGCAGCGGATGCGCATGCGGGTGCGATAGTCGCTGGCGATCTTCAGCTCGGCGATGTCGTCGATCACGCGTTTAGGTGCAACCTGATCAAGGCTGGCGAGCGTGATGTTCTTGCGGACGTCGTCGGCCAGGATCAGGCCGAGCTGCTTTCGGTCCTCGGTGACATAGGCAAGGCCGGCGTCGATCGCAGCCGCGACACTCGGCAGCACCATATCTCTGCCTTCGAGCCGGATGCTGCCGCTGATATTGGTGCCCCAGGAACGGCCGAACAGGCTCATGGCGAATTCGGTGCGGCCGGCCCCCATCAGGCCAGCAATGCCGACGACCTCGCCACGCCTGACGCCGAAATTGACGTTCTTGATCACCTGCCGCTCGGGATGGATGGGGTGATAGACCGACCAGTTCGCGACGTCGAGCACGGGCTCGCCGATCTTCACGCTGCGCTCCGGGAAACGGTGCGCCATGTCGCGATTGACCATGCTGCGGATGATACGGTCTTCCTGAATCGGCTCGGCGCGGCAATCGATGCTGTCGACGGTGCGGCCGTCGCGGAGCACGGTGATGTGGTCGGCGACCTTGGCGACCTCGTTGAGCTTGTGCGAGATCAGGATCGAGCCGATGCCCTGCTCGCGGAACGCCATCAGGCGTTCGAGCAGCGCGGCGCTGTCGGCCTCGTTGAGGCTCGCGGTCGGCTCGTCCAGGATCAGCATCCGCACCCGCTTGGACAGCGCCTTCGCGATCTCGACAAGCTGCTGCTTGCCGACGCCGAGATCGGTGATCAGGGTGTCCGGGGATTCCTTCAGGCCGACCTGTGCCAGCAGCTCACGCGTGCGCCGGTACACCTCGTCGCGGTCGATGACGCCGAGCTTCGAGGGCGGATGTGACAGGAAGATGTTCTCGGCGATCGACATCAACGGGATCAGCGCGAGTTCCTGATGAATGATGATGATGCCGAGCGCCTCGGAATCGTTGATGTCGCGGAAGCGCCGCTCCTCACCATCAAAGACGATGGTGCCCTCGTAGCTGCCATGCGGGTAGACCCCGCTCAGCACCTTCATCAGCGTCGACTTTCCGGCGCCGTTCTCGCCGACGAGCGCGTGGATTTGCCCGGCGTGAACCGAGAAGTTGACGTCGCGCAGCGCCTGCACGCCTGCAAAGCTTTTGCTGACGTTGCGCATCTCCAACATGGCGGTCATTGGCTTTGTGTCCTTAGATCACCGTCATTCCGGGGCGATGCGAAGCATCGAACCCGGAATCTCGAGGTTCCGGGTTCGCCCGCCGGGCGCCCCGGAACGACGGAGCAAGAGAAAGTCCTACTGGAACTGCGCCTTCTTGTAGTAGCCGCTGTCGACCAGCACCTTCTCCCAATTGTCCTTGTAGACCACGACCGGCTTGAGCAGGTAGGACGGCACGGTCTTGACACCGTTCTCGTAGGTCTTGGTGTCGTTGACCGTGACCTGCTTGCCGGCAAGCGCGGCGTCGACCATGTCGGCGGTCACCTTGGCGAGGTCGCGGGTATCCTTGAAGATGGTCGAGTACTGGTCACCGCGCAGCATCGCCTTGATCGAGGGCACCTCGGCGTCCTGACCCGAGATGATCGGCATCGGCTGATCGGCGCTGCCGTAGCCGACGCCCTTCAGCGAGGAGATGATGCCGATCGAGATGCCGTCATAGGGCGAGAGCACGGCGTTGATCTTCTTGTTGCCGTAGTAGGCGCTGAGCAGATTGTCCATGCGGGCCTGGGCGGTGGCGCCGTCCCAGCGGAGCGTCGCGACCTTGTCCATGCCCATCTGGCCCGAGGCGACGACGAGCTTGCCGCTGTCGATATAGGGCTTCAGCACGCTCATCGCGCCGTTGTAGAAGAAGTAGGCGTTGTTGTCGTCGGGCGAGCCGCCGAACAGCTCGATGTTGAACGGGCCCTTGCCGTCCTTGAGACCGAGGCCCTGCACGATCGACTCGGCCTGGAGCACGCCGACCTGGAAATTGTCGAAGGTGGCGTAATAGTCGACGTTCGGTGTGCCGCGGATCAGGCGGTCATAGGCGATCACGGTGATGCCCTTCGCCTTGGCCTGCTTGAGCACGTCGGACAGCGTGGTGCCGTCGATCGCGGCGATCACCAGCGCCTTCGCGCCCTTGGTCACCATGTTCTCGACCTGCGAGAGCTGGTTCGGGATGTCGTCCTCGGCATATTGCAAGTCGGTGTTGTAGCCGCGCTCCTTCAGCACCTTGACCATGTTGTTGCCGTCGTCGATCCAGCGCGCCGACGATTTGGTCGGCATCGCGATGCCGACGGTCGCCTTGTCTTGGGCGGAGGCGGTGAGGCCTGTGGCCATCGTCGCAGCGCCGGCCAGCGCCAGCGCGAGGAATGTCGTCTTCAGTGTCAGCATGTTTTACTCCCTTGGGTGTCAGACTGTTTCTTTGTTTCGTCGAGAACGTCGTCGTGGACTGCCTCTGGTCTCCTATGCGAGCTTGACGTCTGGCTCCGCGCGACCGCGCGCGGATGCCTCCAATAGAAAAGTGCAACCGGCTTGCGGATCGGCGGCGCGCGCCGCCGCGTCCATATCCTGCCACGCTGACGTGACAAGGAGGCGCGACAGATCGGGGCCGACGAAAGCGGGACAGCTTGCCTGTTTTGCCGGCACGCTCAGTGAGCGCAGACGCTCGCCTTGCGGAGAATAGACATCGACACGGCTCGCGCCCCAGCAGGCATTCCAGATCTTTCCGTCGGCATCGCACACTGAGCCATCGAGGCCGCCGAAACCGGTGTGTCGCAACAACACCTCCGGCTCGCCGCGCGGCAGACCGGTCGCGGGATTGAGCGGGACTGCGTAGAGCACGGCGCGCGCGGTGTCGGTGAAATAGCCGGTGCCGCCATCCGGCGAGAAGCAGATCGAATTGGGAATGCTGATGCCGGGAAACAGCGTCGCGATCTTGCCGCGATGGAGCGCATAGATCGCCCCTGCCTTCGGCTCAGCCTTCTTGCCCATGGTGCCGATCCAGAACGTGCCGGACTGGTGCACGCGGCAATCATTGGAGCGCGTCACGGGATTGTCCGCCTCGAGCGGAAGGAACAGCGTCATCGCGCCGTCGGCGAGCTTGCGGATGTAAAGCCCATCCTCGGCGACGATCAATTGCCGCTCGGCATCGATGCGCCCGAGCGCGCTCGCCATCCGGCCGAGCGCATGAACGCGGACGCTGCCACTGCCAAGCTGTGCCTCGAACAGCCGCCCCTCGCGGATGTCGAACCACCAGGCGGTGTCTGTGGTCACGTCATAGGTCGGGCCCTCGCCGAGATGACAGGGATCGTCCGAGAGAACTGATGTCGGCACCTGTTCCATCATGACGCCCTCACACCGAAGCGATAGACCGTGTGGTGCCGATATGCTCCGCCGGGATCGAGGCGCGGGCTCGGGAAATCCGGCCGGTTCGGCGCGTCAGGCCAGATGTGCGGCTCCAGACACATGGCATCCGACTGCCGGATCAGCTTGCCGCCCTTCCCCGAAATCGTGCCGTCGAGATAGTTGCCGGAATAGACTTGCAGGCCGGGTTGGTCGGTGAACAGCTCCATGACGCGCCCCGAGCGCGGTGCCTCCAGCCGCGCCGCGAGTGCAAGCTTGCCGTCGCGCGCAAGGCAGTAGGTGTGGTCGTAACCCCTGCCGTTGCGCAATTGCTCATCGCTCTGCCGGATGCGCTCGCCAACGGGCCGAGGCTCGCGGAAGTCGAACGGCGTGCCGGCCACCGCGCGCGGCGGTCCGGGCAGCGGAATGGCGGTGGGGTCGATGGCGAGGAAATGTTCGGCGGCAACCGTCAGCCGGTGGTCGAGAATGGGCGTGCCTGACGTTGCGCCTTCCAGATTGAAGAAACTGTGGTTGGTCAGGTTGACGATGGTGGGACGGTCGGTCCGCGCCTCCATGCTCAACGACAATTCGGTCGGGCCGGTGAGGCGATAGGTCAGGCGGACATCGAGGTGGCCGGGATAATTCTCCTCGCCATGCGGACTGACATAGGTCAGCGTCACCGCGGGCTCGGCGCCGTCGTCGATCTCCGCAATCTGCCAGAGCTTGCGGTCGAATCCATCGAGGCCGCCGTGCAGCGCGTTCGGCCCGTTGTTGACGGCAAGTTGCACCGTCTCGCCGTCGAGCGAGAACTGTCCTTTGGCAATGCGGTTGGCGTAGCGGCCGACGGTGGCCCCAAGGAACTTTCGCTCCGCGAGATAGCCGGCGAACGCGTCATGGCCGAGCACGACGTCGTCGTGACCGCCCTTCGCATCCGGCGCAATCAGCGCCTGGATCACCGCGCCGTGGGTGATGATGCGCGCCTCGAAGTCGCCCTCGCCGCGCAGCACGATGCGCTCGACCTTGCGACCGTCAGGCAGTGTTCCGAAGATGTCCTTTGTGATTTTTGATGCGGCCATGTCTAATCCACAAACGGTTCGACGACGGTGCGCCTGCCGAGCAGGAAGGCGTCGGCGACGAGGCGAAGCGGTGTCAGATCGACGTCGCTTGCGCCGGTCGCCGCGAGCTCGACGAAGCGCCGGTAGAGTCCGCGATATTCCTCATCGGGCGCCTCGGCAAGCACCTTGCCGTCGACCTCCATCCGCGCGCCACCGCTGGACAAGGTCATCCGCCCCTGGTCGGTTTCGACGACGATATCCCAGCTCTGCGGTCCGGTCTGGCGGAAATCGAACTCGGCGGTGACAGCAAGGCCGTCGATGTCGGTCAGCGTCAGGTTCGCCGCAATCGGTGCCTGGCAATTGGCGGGAAACGCCAGCTCGGCCGCGGTGACGAACACGGGCTTCGGCAGGATTTTGGTCAGGATCGACAGCGCGTTGATGCCAGGATCGAACACGCCGAGGCCGCCCGGCTCCCAGATCCAGCTCTGCCCGGGATGCCAGACGCGAACATCTTCCTTCCAGCTGATGTGCACCGACTTGATGCGCCGCTCAGTGAGCCATTGTCGCGCGGGCTCGACGGCCGGCGCATGGCGCGAATGCCAGGTCGCAAACAGCGTGCGCTTTGCCTCCGCCGCCATCGCGACCAGCGGATCGAGCTCGGCGACACCGATGCCCGGCGGCTTCTCCAGCATGACATGCTTGCCGGCGGCGAGCGCCGCGGCAGCCTGCGCGCGACGCACCTGCGGCGGTGTGCAGAGCGAGACAGCATCGATCGGAGGTCCCTTTTCCAGCAGCTCCTCGATGGTCGCAAAATGCGGCAGTCCTGGCAGCGAGGCGTTACGGCTGGCAATCGCCGCCAGCGTCGCGCCCGGCACGGCGGCGATCGCGCCGACATGCTGGTCACGCGCGATCTTGCCGAAGCCGACGATGGCGATGCGGAGTTCCGTCACGATCCCTCTCCAGATTCCACGGAGGCCGGTGCAGTCTCGATGACCGTGCCCTCATGGCGATGCATGCCGTTGTGAATGACGAAGACCATCGCCTCCGAGGCCGCTTCGGCATCGCCGGCCGCAATGGCATCGACGATCTTCTGGTGCCAGAGCAGCACCGTGTCGCGGTCTTCCAATTCGACCGGCGCACTCAGCAGGAACGAGGCGCGAAGCGCGGCCTCGATGACGTGGCCGATCGAGCGCATGAACAGGTTACCGGAGGCGCGCGCCACGGCGACGTGAAGTGCGAGGTCGGCATCGGCAAAGCCGACCGAATCGGACGCTTCGAGCCGCATGCGGTCCATGCTGCGCCGAAGCTCGGCCAGATCCTCCTCTGACCGCTGCGCAGCCGCCAGCATCGCTGCGCGCGGCTCGACCGCGAGACGGATCTCGGCGAGGTCGTTGAGGAAACGCTTGTCGATACCGGCGTCCAGATGCCAGGCCAGCACGTCGGCGTCGAACATGTTCCAGGCGGCACGTTCGCGCACGACGGTGCCGACGCGCGCCTTGGTCGTCAGCAGTCCCTTGGCGACCAGGGTCTTCACGCTCTCCCGCAGCACCGGCCGCGACACGCCGAACATCGCGATCATCTCGGCATCACCAGGCAGGCGCGTCCCTTCCGCGTAGCGGCCGGCGATAATGTCGATGCCGATCGAGCGGGCGACCTCCGCATGGTTGGAGTGAGCCCGCCGCGTCGGGATGACGACAATGCGCGATGTCATGTGGCGGCTCCTGCGCTCTTCGCCAGCGGCCGGCGCGCCAGCGCGACCAGTCCCTGCTGCAAAGCAATGAAGGCGAACAGCAAGATGCCGGTCGCGATCTTGGTCCACCAGCTCGACAGCGTGCCGTCGAAATTGATGTAGGTCTGGATCAGGCCCTGGATCAGCACGCCGAGGAAGGTACCGATCACCGACCCCTGCCCGCCCGTGAGCAGCGTACCACCGATCACGACGGCGGCGATGGTGTCGAGCTCGACGCCGACGGCGGAAAGCGAATAGCCCGCGCTGGTGTAGAACGAGAAGACGATGCCGGCGATGCCTGCGAGCAGGCTCGACAGCATGTAGATCTTCACCGTCATCTTGCCGACCGCAACGCCCATCAGGCTGGCGGTCGTCCGGCTGCCGCCGAGCGCATACACATTGGCGCCGAACCGGGTGAGATGCAGCAGCAGCGCCCCGCCGGTCACGATCGCGAGCATGATGATCGCGATCGCCGTCAATCGCCCTCCACCCGGCAATCGCAAGGCGAAATCCGACACGGTGGAATAGATCGGCGCGGTGATCGGTATGGATTCGGTGGAGAGCAGGAAGCTCGCACCGCGCGCCAGGAACATGCCGGCGAGCGTCACGATGAAGGGTGGCAAATCAAAGACATGGATCACCGCGCCCATCGCCGCACCGAAGGCCGCCGAGAGTGCGAGGACGGCGACAAAAGCAACCAGCGGCGGCATGCCCCAGCGCTCGATCGCGAGCGCAACGAAGACGGTGGTGAAGCCGATCACCGAGCCGACCGAGAGATCGATGCCGCCGGAGATGATGACGAAGGTCATGCCGGCCGCGACGATGCCGAGGAAAGCGTTGTCGGTGAGGAGATTGCCGACGACGCGGGTCGAGGCGATGTTGGGAAACTGCACGGCGCAGGCTGCGAAGCCCGCAACGAGCACGATCGCCGTGATGAGGGCGGGCGGCAGACCTCTCATGCTTTCGTCCTCCGCAGCCGCGCGGCGATGCCGGCAAAACCGGTCAGCTTGGGCGATTGCAACAACAGCACCGTGAGCACCACCACCGCCTTGACCAGCAGGTTGAATTCCGGCGGATAGCCGGACAAGAGGATGCCGGTGTTCATGGTCTGGATAATCAGCGCACCGAGGACGGCCAGCAAGAGGCTGAAGCGGCCGCCGAACAACGAGGTGCCGCCGATCACCACGGCCAGAATGGCATCGAGCTCGAGCCAGAGGCCGGCATTGTTCGCGTCCGCTCCCATGATGTCGGCCGCCGCGATCACGCCGGCCAGCGCGGCGCAGACGCCGCACCAGACATAGACCGACAGGATCATCGCACGGGTGCCGACGCCGGCAAGCTCGCTCGCGCGCGCATTGCCGCCGGTCGCCTCGATCAGGAGCCCGAGCGCGGAGCCACGCACCACCGCGCCGGTCAGGATGAGCATGCCGAGCGCAATCGCGACCGGCACGGGCAAGCCGAGCACCGAGCCATTGCCGAGCCAGACCAGATCGGGCGACGAGAAGGTCACGATGCGCCCCTCGGTGATGAGCTGGGCGATGCCGCGTCCCGCGACCATCAGGATCAACGTCGCCACGATCGGCTGCATGCCGAGTACCGCGACAAGGAAGCCGTTCCACAGGCCGCAAATCAAGCCCGCGCCGAGCGCTGCCGCCAGAACGACGGCCAGACTGTGAGTGTCGGCGAGGCTCGCCGCAATCGCGCCCGCGATCGCCATGACGGCGCCGACCGACAGATCGATGCCGCGCGTCGCGATCACCAGAACCATGCCAAGTGACAACAGTGCTACCGGCGTGCCGCGATTGAGCACGTCGATCAGGCTGCCGAACAGACGGCCGTCCTGGAGGCGCAGGTCGAAGAATTGCGGCGACACCACGCGGTCGACCGCGAGGATGACGATCAACGCGAGGATCTGGGCAAGGCCGCGGCGCGGCAAGAGCGCTGTCATGCCCGGCCCTCATGCGCAACGCCGGCGCCGTCGGCGGCGATGGCCGCGAGAATGTTGCCGACGTCGACCGCCTCGCCCGCGAGCTCCTCGACATGGGCGCGGTCGCGCAGCACCACGACGCGGTCGGAATAGGTCACGATCTCATCGAGCTCGGAGGAGATTACGAGCAGCGACAAGCCGTCGTCGCAGAGCTCGCGGATCAGGCGGATGATCTCGGCATGCGCGCCGACGTCGATGCCGCGGGTCGGCTCGTCCAGCACCAGAAGCCGCGGCGAGGTCGCGAGCCAGCGCGCCAGCAGAACCTTCTGCTGATTGCCGCCGGACAACAGGCCGACGGGGCGCTCAGCATCGGGCGGACGGATGTCGAGCATCTTGACGTAGCGGCGCGCGATCTCGTCCTGCTCGCGGCGCGACAGCGGCCGATGCAGGCCGCGCTTGGCCTGGAGCGCGAGCACGATGTTCTCGCGCACCGTGAGCTCGGCGACGATGCCGTCGGTCTTGCGCTCCTCCGGGCAATAGCCAAAGCCGTGGCGTACGCCGTCGCGGGGCGACTGCAGCCGCACCGGCGCACCCTCCACCCTCGCCTTCCCGCCATCGGCGCGCTCGGCGCCGAACACCAGCCGCGCCGTCTCGGTCCGGCCCGAGCCGAGCAGGCCGGCGAGACCGACGACCTCGCCATGGCGCAGCTCGAGATTGAACGGCGCGACATAGCCGGCCTTGCCGTAATTCTCGAAACTCGCGCAGACCTCGCGCACCTTGTGCTCGCCCACTGATGCGCGCGCGCTGGTGGTCTCGGCCAACTCGCGGCCGAGCATCAGCCGGATCAGCTCGAGGCGCGGCAGTGAGGCGGTCTCGCGCTCGCCGACGAGGCGGCCGTTACGCAGCACGGTGATGCGATCGGAGATCTCGTAGACCTGGTCGAGGAAGTGACTGACGAAGGCGATGCCGATGCCGCGCCTGGCAAGCTGACGCATGATGCCGAACAGGATCTCGACCTCGTGGCGGTCGAGGCTCGCGGTGGGCTCGTCCAGGATCAGCACGCGCGCGGAGAGATCGACGGCGCGGGCGATCGCGGTGACGTGCTGCACGGCCACCGAATAGCTGCCGAGCGGTGCGGCAACGTCGATGTCGAGGCCAAACTCCGCAAGCAGCGCCTTGGCGCGGCGGCGCATTTCGCCCTCGCGCACGATGCCGAAGCGCATTGGCTGGCGATCGAGGAACAGGTTCTGCGCCACGGACAGGTTCGGCAGCAGGTTGACTTCCTGGTAGACGGTGGCAATGCCCGCTGCCAGCGCTGCCTTGGCCGAGCGCGGCGCGACCTCTTCACCGCCGATCCTGACAATGCCGGCGTCGCGCGGGAATACGCCGGTGACGACCTTGATCAGCGTGGACTTGCCGGCGCCGTTCTCGCCGAGCAACGCATGGATCTCGCCGGCGCGCAGCGTGAAGTCGACCTCCTGCAGCGCGCGCACAGCACCAAAGCTCTTGCTGATCCCACGCACCTCAAGAAGAGGCAGAGCAGGATCGGGGCTGTTCTGCATGGCAAATTCACTCCCACCGGTGCCCGCCATTGAAGCGGACACCCAGCCTAGCCGTTCGTGCAGCGGTTTCGAAGAGGGATCGCCGGACCACAGGAAGCGTCCGGCGCGGAGCCCGCCTCAGTAACCGAGGCCCTTCTTGCTGTCGTAGATCTTCTGCGGATCGTCGGCGGCGGTATAGAGCTTGGACTCGGTCTGGATCCACTTCGGCGGAACCGTGCCTTTGCCCTTGAAGGCCGCGACGGCATCCAGTGCTGGGCCAGCCATGTTCGGCGTCAGCTCCACCGTGGCGTTCGCCTCGCCGGCAACCATCGCCTTGAAGATATCGGGGACCGCGTCGATCGAAACGGTGAGGATGTCCTTGCCGGGCTTGAGGCCGGCTTCCTTCATCGCCTGAATCGCGCCCACCATCATGTCGTCGTTGTGGGCGTAGACCGCGCAGATGTTCTTGCCGCCGCCTTCGGCCTTGATGAAGCTTTCCATCACCTCCTTGCCCTTGGCGCGGGTGAAGTCGCCGGTCTGGCTGCGCACCACCTTCAGGTTGGCGTGCTTAGCGATGGCGGTATCGAAGCCTTTCTTGCGGTTGGTGGCGACGCTGGCGCCGACCGTGCCCTGCAGCTCGACGATGTTGCAGGCCTTGGCGCCGACTGTCTTGGCCAGCCAGTCGCCGGCGACCTCGCCCTCATGCACGCTGTCCGAGGTGACGGCGGTGAGATAGAGTTCCTTGCCGGACGGATCGATGTCGCGGTCGAGCAGCACCACCGGGATCTTGGCTTCCTTGGCCTCCTTCAGCACCGAGTCCCAGCCGGTCGAGACCACGGGCGCGAGGAAGATCGCATCGACGTTCTGCGCGATGAAGGAGCGGATCGCCTTGATCTGGTTCTCCTGCTTCTGCTGCGCGTCGGCGATCTTGAGATTGACCTTACGCTTGGCCGCCTCCTGCTTGGAGACCGACGTCTCGGCCGCGCGCCAGCCGGATTCCGATCCGATCTGCGAGAAGCCGATGGTGAGCTCGGCGGCATTCGCCGGCAGCGCGAGCAGCAAGGCGGCCGTGGCGCTGGCCGCAAAGAGGGCTTTGAGGATCATCAGGCGAGTCTCCCAAGATGTTATCCGGGGCGCCGATTGGTAACATGGCACCCGCAGGCCGGCCTTCGAGGCGGCGGGAGGGACTATTTCACGGAAGATGAGTTCCGACTAGTCATATTATTTGACTATTTAGAGGAAATCGCAGCGGGGCGAGCTGAGCAGCCAGATGACACGCCAAGCGCGATTTTGTTCCGCTGATACAACGGGAAGATGAAGGGATTTTGTAGTTGGGTCCAGCCGCGGACACCGTCATGGCCGGGCTTGTCCCGGCCATCCACGCCTCACCTCGCATGACGAAGAACGTGGCTGCCCGGGACAAGCCCGGGCATGACGGCCTCATAGACGTCGGCGTGGGAGGTCAGCTGCGAGACGTAAAGCGCTAAATCAGCTTCCGCTGCGCCAGGTTTTTCATCAGCGCACCGATGCCGAAGGTCCAGGGCTCGCATTCGTCGCTGGTGCGCATGCGGTTGACGAGCTTGCCGAGCTGGGGCGCTGCGATCGTGACGATATCGTCCCGCTTGTGGGTGAACCCCTGCCCCGGCGCATCGCGATCCTTGACCGGCGCGAACATCGTGCCGAGGAACAGCACGAAGCCATCAGGATATTGATGCACCTTGCCGATGGTCTGCTCGACCAGATCGATTGGATCACGGCTGATCTTGCTGATCGAGGAATGGCCGTCGAGAACGAAGCCGTCCGTCCCCTTCACGTTCAGGCTGATGTCGAGCTTGCGCGCATCGTCGAGCGTAAAACTGTCGTCGAACAGGCGCAGCAGCGGTCCGATCGCGCAGGAGGCGTTGTTGTCCTTGGCCTTCGACAGCAGCAGCGCCGAGCGTCCTTCGAAGTCGCGCAGATTGACGTCGTTGCCGAGCGCGCCGCCGACGATCTTGCCGCGGCTCGACACGAACAGCACGAGCTCCGGCTCCGGGTTGTTCCAGGTCGATTTCGGATGCAGGCCGGCATCCATGCCGGTGCCGACCGAGGACAGCGTCGGCGCCTTGGTGAACACTTCGGCATCGGGACCGATGCCAACCTCGAGATATTGGCTCCAGGCGTTCTGATCGATCAGGACCTGCTTCAGATGCATCGCCTGGTCGGAGCCCGGCTTGAGCTTTGACAAATCGTCGCCGATCAGCCGCGTCACCTCCTTGCGGATCGCTTCGGCCGAGGCCGGATTGCCCTTCGCCCGCTCCTCAATCACGCGCTCCAGCATCGAGATGGCAAAAGTGACGCCGGCAGCTTTCAGCGTCTGCAGGTCCACGGGCGCAAGCAGCCACGGCTTTTGGCGATCGCGCTGATCCGGCGCCGTGTTGGCCACGATGGCGTCGAGATCGCCGATGCGCTCGCCCTTGGTCAGGCTCAGCGCCTTGGCCGGATTGTCTTCTTCGCAGAGCGCGCTGATGGTCGGAAATCTTGCGGTGACGTCGAACACGCCGTCGCCACGGACGGCGACCACGGCCGGACCGTTCGCCTGCGGCAGCCAGACGCGGCCGGCGAGTGTGCCGCGTGTTCCGTCCTCAGGGAGAAGGTCTTTCACCGTCAATGTCGTCATGGCCGCGCCCTCGCTGTTTCTCGGATCAGCCGCAGCCGATCACATTGGCGAAAACCAATAAACGTCTGGCGGGGGAAGTCCAGAGAGCGCGCCCCTCACTTGAACCAATGCACCAGTGCGATGCTGATGCCGAGCAGCAGCATCAGCGACAGCGTCACCGCGGCCGTCACCCGCCCGCCGACATTGGCGAGCACGCGTACGTCGACGCCGAGTCCGAGGGCCGCCATCGACACCACGGTGAGAAAGCTCGTGATCTTGGTCACCGGACCAACCACCGTCCCCGGCACAATTTCGAGGGAACGCAGCGTCGCCAGCGCCAGAAAGCCGAGGATGAACCAGGGCACCAGGCGGAAGAAGCCAACATGGGTCTTCTTGGCATCGCTCTGCCAGCGCGAGGCGGCGAGCGACAGGCCGACCACGACCGGCCCGAGCATCAGCACACGCATCAGCTTCACGAGCGTGCCGATCTGTGTCGAGACGAGCCCGGCCGGGACCGTCGCGGCCAGCACCTGCGGCACCGCATAGACCGTGAGGCCGGCGAGGATGCCGTATTGCGTGGCAGACAATTGCAACAGCGGAATCAGCAGCGGCAGGCCGAGCACCATCATCACGCCGAGGATCGCGGTGAAGGAGATCGAGGATGCGATCTCGTCATTGTTGGCGCCGATGATCGGGGCCACGGCGGCAATCGCCGAATTGCCACAGATCGAGTTGCCGCAGGCGATCAGGATCGACAGCCGCGTCGACAGGCCCAGCATCCGGCTGATGCCAAAGGAGACGCAGAGCGCAATCACCACGACCGCTGCGATCGAGGCCAACAGCGCGACGCCGGAGGCCGCGATGGCGGCGAAGCTGATCGAGGCGCCCAGCAGCATGACCGCGACTTCGAGGAGCTGTTTTGCGCTGAAGGCGATGCCGGCCTGCCAGCGCGGCGCGGGTTTCCAGAAGCTGCGCAGGGCCATCCCGAGCAGGATCGCCATCACCAGCGCCTCGACATAGGGATGCTCGAAGACGCCGAGCTCCGCCCGTTCGAGCAGGGCCGAGACACCGGCGACGGCGATACAGAGGAGGACGCCCGGAATCAGCGCGAAAATACGGCTCGCGGCGGTGGTCGGCTTGGCATCGGCCGGGCTGGATGCTTGATTCTGCGACACAAATCTCTCCCAGGGAGAAAGATTTATACGCAGCGCCAGCTCAATGGGGAATAAGTTTTCGACATATCAGGGCCGAGGGAAGTTCTGTCCTCAACCCGGAATAAACGGCCTCAGAAGATCAGGCTCTTGGCGAGCGAGGCCACACGGCTGAACCCGTCGTAAACGCCGGGTTCGAAGAACGCTGCACGCGCGAGCACGATTCCGGCCACGAGCGACCAGAACAGCCCGGTCCCGACCCGCAACAGGAGCTTTGACGCGCGCGACTTCGGCTGGGCATCCGTCGCGGATACCAACTGCTCGCCAAAGGGCTCAAATCCAGTGCGTTCCATAGCAGGCCAATCCATCAATTCCTGGCTGAAATGTCGTCTTTTCGACCCCAAACAGCAATGGAAGCGATTGGCTTTTTTGGTCCTCCGCGGGGAAACTCCTTCCGCCGGAATGACCCCGGACAACCGTTTTCTTCTTCGGGCCTATTCGGGCACCGCCCGCCCGGCTCAGAGGGCCAGATAACGCCGGCGGATCGCCTCATTGGCTTTCAGCTCGTCGATTCCGGCGGCGTAGACGATCTGGCCCTTATCAATGATCGTGGCGTGGCTCGCGAGCCCCAGGCAGAAATGCATGTTCTGCTCGGCGATCAGCACGGTCGATCCGATGCTTCGAAGCTGCCGCAACAGCTCGCCGATCCGCTGCACGATGATGGGCGCGAGCCCCTCGCTCGGCTCGTCCAGCAGCAACAGCGCCGGATTGCCCATCAGCGTGCGCGCGATGGCCAGCATCTGCTGCTCGCCGCCCGAAAGACGCCCGGCGATGCGATGGCGCAGCGGCTCCAGCAGCGGGAAGACCTCATAGATGCGCTTGATCGGCCATTCGTCCTGCCCCTCCGGCCCCCTCTTCTTCCCGATGACGAGATTGTCCTCGACGGTGTGCTCCGGAAAGATCTGGCGATCCTCCGGCACGAAGCCGAGACCGGCGCGCGCGATATGATGGGGCTTCCGGCCGGAGATCAGAGCACCGCGCAGGCTCACTTTGCCCCGCCGCGGCGGCGCCAGCCCCATGATCGCCTTCATGGTCGTCGATTTGCCGGCCCCGTTGCGGCCCAGCAGCGCCATGGTCTCGCCCTGCCGCACCGAGAGGCCGACGCCGAACAGGATCTGGCTGGTACCGTAATAGACGTCGAGATCGGCGACTTCGATGATGACGGCGCTCATGCGGCGGCTCCCGCATGTTCGGTGCCGAGATAGGCCTCAATCACGGCACTGTTGTTGCGGATCTCGTCGGGCGTGCCGGTCGCGAGAATGCGGCCATAGCAGAGCACGACGATTTTGGGCGCGATCTTGAACACGATGTCCATGTCGTGCTCGATGAAGACGACGGTGATCTTCTGAGTGTCCCAGAGCTCGCGCACCTTGTCGATCATGCGCCAGCGCTCTTCCGGGCCCATGCCGGCGGTGGGCTCGTCCAGCAGCAGCACTTTTGGTTCGAGCACCAGCGCAAGGGCAATATCGAGGAGTTTCTGATCGCCGTGTGACAGCGTCGCGGCCGTGCGGTGGCGCTTGCCGGCAAGGCCGAGCAGCTCCATCACGTGTTCGGCGCGGTCGCGCGTCTCCGCCAACGGAAAGCGCTTGTGCAGCATCGCGGACGAACGCTGGTCGGCGCTGACGGCAGCCAGCATGGTCTCCTGCACCGTCAGCGATTTAAAAATGCTCGCCACCTGGAAGGCGCGGCCGATGCCGTGACGGACGATCTCCGGGGGCGAGCGGCCGGCGAGATCGACACCGTCGAGCAGCACCTCGCCGGCGTCAGGCTTCAACGCGCCGGTGATCAAATTGAAGAACGTGCTCTTGCCGGCGCCGTTCGGACCGATCACCGCGGTGAGCGAACCGTCGGGGAAGTCGAGCGTGACATCGTTGGTTGCCTTCACGCCGCCAAAGGACTTTGCAAGGTTGCGGATCTCCAGCATCGCTAGCGGCCCTCGCCTGCGTCGCGCCGCTGCGAAAACCATTCGGCGACGAAGTCCAGCAGGCCTTTGCGCAGGCCCAGCGCGAAGAACAGGATGACTACCCCGAGCACGATGCCATGGTACTCGGTGAACCGCGTCACGGTGTCGTTGAGCAGGAGCAGCAGCACGGTGCCGACCATCGGCCCGAGGAAGGTCGAGACGCCGCCAAGCATGTTGATGAAGATGCCCTCGCCCGAGATGGTCCAATAGGCGAATTCCGGATAGGCGCCGGAGACGAACAGCGCCATCACCATGCCGCCCATCGCCGCAAACAGCGCCGCCAGCACGAACACGGTGAGTTTTGCGCGCCAGACATCGATACCGAGAAAGCTCGCGCGCGCGGCATTGTCGCGGATCATGCGCAGGGTGTAACCGAACGGCGATTGCGCGATCTGGCGCATCCCGAGCAGACCGAGGATCAACAGCGCGCAGCTCGCGATGTAGAGATGGACGTGGTTGGCCAGGTCGATGCCGAGAAAGACCGGTCGCGAAATGCCGCCGCGCAGGCCCTGGTCGCCGCCGGTGAACGAAGCCCAAGACAGGATGGTCGAGTGGATCA
Source organism: Bradyrhizobium shewense (assembly GCF_900094605.1). Taxonomy (GTDB): domain Bacteria; phylum Pseudomonadota; class Alphaproteobacteria; order Rhizobiales; family Xanthobacteraceae; genus Bradyrhizobium; species Bradyrhizobium shewense. The sequence goes on from NZ_FMAI01000001.1 coordinate 528,536, forward strand.
GCATCTGGAAGGCGAGCGTGACGAAGGCGAAATAGATCTCCTTCAGCCGCACGCAGATCGCGCCGATGACGGCCGCGATAACCGCCGTGATCGCAAGCGTCGCCACGAAGGCGACCGGAATGGGTACGCCGAGCTTCTGCATGATCAGGCCGAAACTGTAGGCACCAAGGCCGAAGAACATGCCATGGCCGAACGAGGTCAGGCCGGTGTAGCCGACCAGGAGGTTGAGCGAGGTCGCGAACAGCCCGTAGGCGGAGCAGCGGATGACGAAATCGAGCAGCGCCTTGCTGCCCGTCAACAGCGGCAGGCTCGCCAGCACGGCAAAGGCGACCAGCGCGATCAGGACGTCGCGATAGCGTTGCAGCACCGAGCCACCGCGCAGGGGTGCCAGCCCTTGCGCGCGTCCGGCCTCCAGCTCGGTCATGCCGCCTCCTTGCCGAACAGGCCGGTGGGTTTCGAGACCAGCACGATCACCATGAACAGATACATCAGGCCTTCGGTGAACAGTGGAAAGCCGAGCGAGCCGAACGAGCGGATCAGGCCGAGCAGAAGCGCGCCGATCAGGGCGCCCAGGATCGAGCCCATGCCGCCAATCACGGTGACGATGAAGGATTCGATCAGCACCGAGAATCCCATCCCGGGCGTGAGCGAGCGCACCGGCGCGGCGAGCGCACCCGCGAGGCCCGCCAGCATGCCGCCGAGCGCGAACACGCCGCCATAGATCAGGCCGGTGTTGATGCCGAGCGCGGACACCATGCCGGGATTTTGCGCGGCGGCCCTGATCACCTTGCCGATCCGGCTCCGCGACAGCCCGATGCCGAGCACAATGGCCGCGACAAGCGCGACGCCGATCAGCAGCAGATAATAAGGCGGCACCACGCCGCCGGCGATGAACAGCGGCATCACCTGGAACGCGGAAGGCATGCCCATCGACTTGAATTCGGGCCCCCAGATCAGGCGCACGACATCGTCGAAGATCAGCACGAAGGCGTAGCAGACGAGGAGCTGCATCAAGACGTCCGCGCCATAGACGCGGCTCATGAAGACGCGCTCGAAGATCAATCCGAGAATGGCGGTGCCGGCCGCGCCCGCCAGCATCGCGAGTGCGAAGCTCCCCGTGAGCTGATAGGCGGTCATCGCGAAATAGGCGCCGAACATGTAGAAGGCGCCGTGGCTGAAATTGACCACCTTGAGCACGCCGAAGATCAGCGTCAGCCCGACCGCGACCAGGAACAGCAGCATGCCGATGATGAGGCCGCTGGTGGTCTGCGTCACCAGGCAGGCGGAGCTGGAGAGGCAGCCGGCAAGCGCGTCGAGATCCACGAGAGCACTTTCATTGTCGGGCGCCTGACAGGGCGCGAAAAATCAAACGAAAACGGCGAAGACGGTCGCCCGTCTCCGCCGCACATCAGATCAGGTGTAGCCCTTGCTCTTCTTCCACTCGGCCTCGAGCTCGAAGATCGTCTTCCAGTCGCCGGCCTTGACCTCCGGCACATACGGCTCCTGCGGGATCGTGGTGCCCCAGCCGATGGCGTAGCCGACCAGCGTGTGATCGTCGCCGCGCATCGTCACGGTGCCGTCGGCACCGAACGGGCACTTGATGGTGAGGCCCTTCAATGCCTCCGCGATCTTCTTGCCGTCGACGGAGTTCGCCTTCTTTGCGGCCTCGGCCAGGAACATCACGGCGGTTGCGTTCTGCCACGACCAATTGGTCGGATACTCGTTGTACTTCGCCTTGTAGGCGTCACCCCAGGCCGCGTTCTCCGGCGTGGTCGGGAAGGTCTTGATGTAGCGGTTGCCGGAGTGGATGCCCTTGGGCAGGTTCTTCACGACGGTGAGCGCGGTGTAGTCGGCCATGTTGACCGCGAACACCTCCATCTGGCTGAACATCGCGTAGATGTTGGCCTGGTCGATATAGGAGGTGAGATCGCCGCCCCACAGGCAGGAATAAAGCGCCTGGGGTTTGGCTTGCAGGATCTTGGTGACCACCTCGGTGTAGTCGGGCTGGAACAGCTTTGGCCAGGACTCGCTGATGATCTCCACATCAGGCGCGAAACGCTTCAGATACAGCGTGAACTCGCCGGTGGTGTCGCGGCCATAGGCATAATCGGGCGAACAGGTCGCCCATTTCTTCAGGCCCTTGGTCTTCGCGATCGCGGCGGCGTAGCTGCCGCCGACGATCGAATCGTGGATGCCCTGGCGCACGCAGCGGAACGCGTTCGGGATGTGCTGCTTCGGATCAGCCGTCAGCGAGGACGCTTCCGAGCAGGTATGGATACAGAGCACGCCGAGGTCGCGCGCCACCTCATGCACCGCGAACGATCCGGAGGACGCCTCGCCGTCGAGCAGCAACTCGCAGCCATCGGTGTTGACGAGCTCGCGCGCGACGCGGGCGGCTTCCTGCGGCTGGCCCTTGGAATCGCGGATCACCATCTCGATCTGCCGGCCGGCAAGGCCGCCGGCGGCGTTGACCTTCTCGACTTCGAGCATGACCGCATTGCGCGAGGACGTACCGAGCTGCGCCACCCGGCCCGACAGGATCGTCGGCATGCCGATCTTGATGGTCTTGGCTTGCGCACGCGCCACCCAAGGCGCGGCAACACTCATCGCACCGGCGCCCATCAGCGCCAGCGTTGAACGGCGGCTGATGCCCGGTGTACGGGTCCTCGTCATTTTTCCCTCCCTCTGTCGGGTCGGCGTGTCCTGATCCCTGTCGGAGATCGTCTCGTCTCCGTGCTCCCAAGGATTTCAGAGGGAGGGGGTGACGTCAAGCCAAACATGAACTATGAGTCAGAATTCATACGAGAGGAAACGAGGCCGACAATTGGCCTGAAACCAGCGAAAATGATCAACCTGTCGAGCTTCATCGCCTTTCATGCCCGGCGCACGCCGGAGCGGTCTGCGCTGAAATATCGCGGCGAGGAGATTTCCTACGCGGCGTTCGATGCGCGTGTCCGAACGGTGGCAGCCTGGCTCGCCGCGCAGGACATCGGCGCCGGCGACATCGTGGCGGTGCTGATGAAGAACAGCGCGGCGTTCCTGGAGCTCGTCTTCGCCACCAGCCATCTCGGCGCGGTGTTTCTGCCGATCAACTTCCGCCTCTCCCGCGACGAGGTCGGCTACATCGCCGGCAATGCCGGCGCACGGCTTCTGATCGTCGATGAGGAATTGGCTGCGAATGCCGCGGGCACTGGGATTGTCGTGCTCGACGAGGCCGCGCAGCAGAGCCTTACGCGTCTTGCTGGCGATGCGCCGCCCGCGCCGATGCATATCCGCGCACCATCAGACCTGATGCGGCTGATGTATACATCGGGCACGACCGACCGCCCCAAGGGCGTGATGCTCTCTTACGATAATTTCTACTGGAAGTCCGCCGACCAGACGATCGCGCTGGGGCTCAGCGCCGAGACCCGCCTTCTCGTCGTCGGCCCGCTCTATCACGTCGGCGCGCTCGACCTGCCCGGCATCGCCGTGCTCTGGCATGGCGGCTTCATCCACATCGAACGCAATTTCGAGCCGGAGACCGCGCTTGCGGCGATCGCCGAGGACAAGCTCAACGCGGCATGGTTCGCACCTGTGATGACCAGCGCGATGCTCACCTGCCCGACGCGTGAGCATTATGACGTCTCCAGCCTGCAATGGGTTATCGGCGGCGGCGAGAAGACGCCGGAGCTGCGCATCCACGCCTTCTCCGAATATTTCCGCAACGCGCGCTACATCGATGCCTATGGCCTCACCGAGACCGTCGGCGGCGACACCTTCATGGAGGCCGGCCGCGAGATCGAGAAGATCGGCTCGACCGGGCGTGCGATTGCCCATGTCGAGATCGAGATCCGCGACGAGGACGGCAAGGCCGTGCCGGCGAACGTCAACGGCGAGATCTGCTTGCGCGGACCGAAGATCACGCGCGGCTACTGGAAGGATCCGGAGAAGACGGCGTCCGCCTTCTTCGGCGACTGGTTCCGCAGTGGCGACGTCGGCTATCTCGATGAGGATGGCTTCCTGTATCTGACCGACCGCAAGAAGGACATGATCATCTCCGGCGGCGAGAACATCGCCTCTTCCGAGGTCGAGCGCGTCATCTATGAATTGCCCGAGGTGCGTGAGGTCGCGGTGATCGGCCTGCGCGACGCAAGCTGGGGCGAACGTCCGGTTGCGATCGTCGTGCTGGCCGAGGGCGCCAGGCTCGAGCTCCCTGCGCTCACCGAGCACTGTCGCGCGCGGCTCGCGAGCTTCAAGGTGCCGAAAGAGCTGATCATTCGCGACAGCCTCCCGCGCAACCCGTCTGGAAAGATTCTCAAGCGCGTGCTGCGCGCCGAACTGGAGACCGTAGCATGACGCAAGGCCCAGCCACCGCGAAGATCACAAAACTCAACCGCGTCGAGCGCAACGCCTGGACCAAGCAGAAGATCTTCGAGGCCGCCACCAAGGTCGTCGGCAAGCATGGCTATGCCGAAGCCTCCGTCGCCCGCATCACCGAACAGGCCGGCGTCGCGCAAGGCACTTTCTACAATCATTTCGAGAACCGCCAGGAGCTGCTCGACCAGCTCTTGCCCAAGATCGGCCTCGACATGGTCGAATTTATCCGCGCCCGCACCGGCACGGAGGATGCGGCGCGGCAGGAGATCGAGCGCTTTGCCGCCTTCTTCGACTTCATCCGCGAGGTGCCGGAATTTTTGCGCATCCTCAACGAGGCCGAATTCTTCGCACCCATCGGTTACCAGAAGCATCTCGACAACATCTCGGTCGCCTATGTCCGCATCCTCCGCCGTGCGCGCCTTGCCGGCTGCATCGAGGATTTCAGCGACGAAGAGTTCGAGGCGATCGTCCACATGCTGATGGGCGCGCGCGGCTATCTCAGCCGCCGCTACTCCTATTCGGCCGGCGGCGTCACCGCCGTGCCCGAGCACGTCATCTCCGCCTATCGCAAGCTGATGACACGCGGCCTCTTCACCGCCTCCGGAGACCAGGATACGCCATGAACATCGAATCTCCGCACAGGCCGCTCGACCTTGCTTCGACCATCGCAGAGGGCGACATCCGCTGTCTCCTGATGGTGCTGGTGCACATGACGGGCGATGAGAATTGGCTTGCGCCGCCGTACTTGCCCAAGCGCGACATCCGCCTGATCCCCGATCCCGAGGCCGGCGTGCCCCGGGAGATCCAGGACGAAATCCGCGCCGCCGTGGTGAAGCTCTTCGCCGATGGTACGCCGAAGCCTGTCATCACTGACCCTGGCGACGAGCTGCTGCTGAAGATGATGCGCGCCTGTCTCGGCGAGAATGTCGCGCCGGAATACGCCCCGCTGATGCGCGAGGAGATGGGGTTTGTTGCGCGCGAGGCGCGTTGGACCAAGCAGCCATCGAGCGACAAGCTCGCGGAGCAGCACGTGCTGATCGTCGGTGCCGGCGTCTGCGCCATTGCGCTCGGCGTCGCGCTCGGTCATCTCGGCATTCCCTACACCATCGTCGAGAAGAACGCCGAGCTCGGCGGCACCTGGTGGATCAACCGCTACCCCGGCTGCGGCGTCGACACGCCGAACCACTCCTATTCCTACTCGTTCGGCTCCGGCAATGCATGGACCCGCTATTTCTGCCAGCGCGAGGAGTTGCTCGGCTATCTTCAGAAGGTCGCGGACGAATATGGCATTCGCAAGCATCTGCGCGTCAACACCGAGCTGACCTCGTCGCGCTGGGACGAAGGCAAGCGGCGCTGGATCTCGACGCTCAAGACCGAGATCGGCGAGGAGACCTTCGAATCCACCGCGCTGGTCTCGGCCATCGGCCAGCTCAACGATCCCTCCCGCGCCCGATTCGAGGGCGAGGACGACTTCAAGGGAACGATCCTGCATTCGGCGCTGTGGTCGAGCGATATCAATCTCGACGGCAAGCATGTCGCCGTGATCGGCACCGGCGCAACCTCGATGCAGCTGGTGCCGTCGATCGCCGGCCGCGTCGCCTCGGTCGCCGTCTATCAGCGCAGCGCGCAATGGGCGCGGCCGGTGAAGGGCTATGCCGATCCGATCAGCGAGTGCGCGCGCTGGCTGCTCGCGCATCTGCCGTTCTATATGCAGTGGTACCGCTTCAACATGTTCTGGCGCTATGGCGACGGCCTCTTGCCGTTCCTGCGCAAGGACCCGGCCTGGCCGCATCCCGAGCGCGCCGTCAACAAGGGCAACGACCGGCACCGCCAGGAGCTGACCGACTTCATCCTGTCGGAATTACAGGGCCGGCTGGACCTGATCGAGAAATGCGTGCCAACCTATCCGCCCTACGGCAAGCGCATCCTGCTCGACAACAACTGGTTCAAGACGTTGACGCGGCCGAACGTGGAGCTCGTCACCGACGCAATCGACCATTTCGACCAGGGCGGCATCGTCACCGCCGACGGCAAGCACCGCCGCGCCGACGTCATCGTGGTCGCAACTGGCTTCAAGGTGACGGAGATGGCGGCGCGCCTCAACATCAGCGGCCGCGACGGCAAGGATTTGCGCGAGGCCTGGGCCAACGACAATCCGACGGCGTTCCTCGGCCTCACCGTGCCCGATTTCCCCAACTTCTTCTGCATGCTCGGCCCCAACTCCGGCCCCGCGCATGGCGGCAGCGTGATCTTCCAGTCGGAATGCCAAAGCCGCTACATCGCCGCCTGCCTAGCCGAAATGATCGAGCACGACGTCGCCGCGATCGACGTCCGCCAGGATGTGCTCGACGACTACGTCCGCAAGGTCGACGCCGAGCACGAGACAATGATCTGGACCCATCCGGGCATGAGCACCTACTACCGCAATTCAAGTGGCCGCGTGTTTTCCGCGATGCCGTGGCGGTTCGTGGACTATTGGCGCATGACGCATGATCCGGATCTGGGGCAGTACAGGCTGACGAGGGCGTAGCCTCTCGCCGCCTCGGAATTCGCGGGTTAACCTCCCGTCCGACAAGGAGCGCCATACGTCCAAAGGGAGCCGTCCGTGCCCAAGCCAATCGTGCGCATCTACACCGACTACAAGAGCCCCTATGCGTTCGTCGCGAACAAGCGGCTGTTCGCGCTCGAAGAGACGCACGGCGTCGAGCTCGAATGGCTACCCTACACGCTGCGCGTCGCCGAATTCATGGGGACGGTCGAGGAGCGCACGCCGCATTTCTGGCGCAAGGTGCGCTACGCCTATATGGACGCACGGCGCTATGCCAATGCTCAGGGACTCGTCATGAAGGGGCCGCGGCGGATCTACGATGCTTTCTACTCCAGCGTCGGCATGCTGTTTGCGCAACGGCACGCCTTCTTCCGTGCGTATCACGACACGGTGTTTCGTCGCTTCTGGAGCCATGAGCTCGAGATCGACGACCTCGCCGCAATCACTGACGTCATCACATCGTGCGGTGGTTCGGCGAGCAAGTTCGAAGCCTACGTCCACGGCCCTGCCCGCGCCGAACACGACCGCATCATCGACGAGGCCGAAGCGCTGGGCGTCTTCGGCGTGCCCACCATGGTGTTCAACAGCGAGCTGTTCTGGGGCGGCGACCGCATCGACATGCTGATCGCGCGCATCGAGAAGCCCGAGACGATCGAGGCCGCGCTCGGCAGCCGCCATCGTAAGCCAGGGTAACTGCTACGCCGCGAGCCCAGTCTCCACCGGAGCAAACTCCAGCCCGAGGCTCTCCGCCACCGCCCTGTTGGTGATGCGGCCGCGATGGACGTTCAGTCCGTTGCGCAAATGCGGGTCTTCCAGTACCGCGGCAAAGCCCTTGTTCGCGAGCATCAGGCCGAACGGCAGCGTCGCATTGTTCAGCGCCTGGCTCGACGTTACCGGTACCGCGCCCGGCATATTGGCGACGCAATAGTGCACGACGCCGTCGACCTCGTAGGTCGGGTCGGTGTGCGTGGTCGCGTGCGAAGTCTCGAAGCAGCCGCCCTGATCGATCGCGACGTCGACCAGCACCGCGCCCGGCCGCATCGATTTCAGCATCGCGCGCGTGACCAGCTTGGGGGCGCTGGCGCCCGGCACCAGCACCGCACCGATCACGACATCGGCGGTGAACACCTCGTCCTCGACCGATTCGATGGTCGAGAAGCGGGTACGCACGCGTCCGGCAAAAAGATCGTCCAATTGGCGCAAGCGCGGGATCGAGCGGTCGATCACGGTAACTTCGGCACCGAGGCCTGCGGCCATGCGCGCCGCCTGCGTTCCGACCACGCCGCCGCCAAGCATGACGACGCGCGCCGGCTGCACGCCGGGCACGCCGCCCAGCAGCAGGCCGCGGCCGCCTGCCGAGCGCTTGAGCGCGGCGCCGGCGGCCTCGATGGCGAGGCGGCCGGCGACTTCGCTCATCGGGGCGAGCAGCGGGAGGTGACCGTTCGCGTCCGTGACGGTTTCATAGGCGATCGCGGTACAGCCGGAGGCAAGCAGGCCTTTGGCCTGCTCCGGATCCGGCGCAAGATGAAGATAAGTGAACAGGATCTGGCCGTCCCGGAGCTGGGCCCATTCGCTCTTCTGCGGCTCCTTTACCTTCACGATCATGTCGGACTTGGCAAAGATGTCGCGGGCGCTCTCGGCAATGGTGGCCCCTGCCCGCCGATACACCTCGTCGGACGCGCCGATGCCGCCGCCGGCGCCGGTCTCGACCGTGACCTGGTGCCCGGCCGCGACATATTCACGAACCGCGCCCGGGGTGAGCCCGACGCGATATTCCTGCACCTTGATCTCCTTGGGCACACCGACGCGCATCTTCCGGGCTCCTTTGCCACCTTGATTCTGTTCCTCATCGTAGCGACGGGGCCGGTTTGGTTTCGTGCAAATATCCGCTAGTTTCGGTTGGCCCGCGCCGGTTTCCGGCGCCAAGCTGCCCTTTCACGCTGGAAACGAAACATTGGCCCTCGACCGGAAAGACCTCACGATCCTCGCGGAACTCACGACCAATGCACGTGCCAGCCACACCGAGCTTGCCAACAAGGTGGGGCTCTCCAGCACGGCGTTGGCCCGGCGGCAGAAGGCACTGGAGGACGAGGGCTACATCCAGGCCTACCAGGCCGCACTCGATCTCTCGCAGTTCGGCCTCACCACCACCGTGTTGGTGCGCATCGCACTGGAGAGCCAGAGCGACGACGCATTGAAGGCGTTCGAGACGGAGGTGGTGAAATGCCCTTCCGTCGTGCGCTGCTTCCTGATGTCGGGAACCGACGACTACATCCTGATCGTGCTGGCCCGCGACATCCAGGATTTCGAGCGCATTCACCGCACCGAGTTGTCCCGCCTGCCGCGCGTCGCGCGCGTGCAATCGAGCTTCGCCCTGCGCGAAATCGTCAACCGCGCGGTGCCGACGGTGGTGTTCGGCGAAGCGAAGCGCTGACCTCGTCTATCCGGTCGGGAGAATCGGTCTGGAACCAAGCAACGCGTCATCCGTTGGGCGCTATCGGCCAGCGGCGGCAGCGCATTCTTGCGTCACTTCCACAATTTGCCTAGCTCGGCCTTTCCGCAAGGAATTAGGACATGGCCGACACTACGATCCCCGAACGCATTCCAATCAACCTCGTCGTCAATGGCGAAAGGCGCGCGCTCGAGGTCGTGCCGTGGACCACGCTTCTCGATGCGCTGCGTGACCGCCTGGAGTTGACCGGCACCAAGAAAGGCTGCGATCACGGCCAATGCGGCGCTTGCACCGTGCTGGTCGACGGAAGACGGGTCAATTCCTGCCTGACCCTCGCGGTCATGAAGGATGGCGCCGAGATCACGACGATCGAAGGCTTGGCCAGGGACGGCACGTTGCATCCCCTGCAACAGGCCTTCATCGACCACGATGCCTTCCAGTGCGGCTATTGCACGCCGGGACAGATTTGCTCTGCCGCGGGCTTGTTGGCCGAAGGTCGGGCGCGCGATGCCGACGAGATCCGGGAGTTGATGAGCGGAAATCTCTGCCGCTGCGGCGCATATCCCAACATCGTGGCTGCGATCGAGCAGGCAATGAGCCGGTCATGAATAATTTTCAGTATTCCCGCGCCAACGATGTCGCCGACGTGATCCGCCTTCTGGCCGCCGATCCTGGCGCAAAACTGATTGCCGGCGGGACCAATCTGATCGACCTGATGAAGGAGAACGTCGAACGCCCCTCGCGGCTGATCGACATCTCCCGCCTGCCGCTCCGCAACGTCGAGGAGACACCCGATCAGGGGCTGCGCATCGGCGCCCTGGTGCCGAATTCGGACCTCGCTTACCATCCGTTGATCGAACAGCGCTATCCCCTGCTCGCCAGCGCCATCCTCGCCGGCGCCTCCGCGCAATTGCGCAACATGGCTTCGGTCGGCGGCAATCTGATGCAACGAACGCGTTGTGCCTATTTCTATGATACGACGACGCCTTGCAACAAGCGAGAGCCCGGCAGCGGCTGCTCGGCGATCGACGGTCTCAACCGCAACCACGCGATCCTAGGCGCCAGCAATTCCTGCATCGCGACCAACCCATCCGACATGAGCGTGGCGCTGGCCGCGCTCGGCGCGCTGGTGCACATCGCAGGCCCCACCGGTGAGCGCACCATCGCGCTGACAGATTTCCATCGGATTCCAGGCGACAAACCTCACGTCGATACCAATCTCAGCACCGGCGAGATCATCACCGCGATCGGGCTGCCGCCGCGCGGCTTTGCCCGGAACTACAGCTATCTGAAGATCCGTGACCGGCTGTCGTACGCCTTCGCCTTGGTCTCGGTCGCGGCTGCGCTCGAACTGGAGGGCAACGCAATCAGCGAAGCGCGCCTGGCACTCGGCGGTGTGGCTCACAAGCCGTGGCGCAGGCTCGAAGCTGAAGCGGCGTTGCGCGGCCAGGCGGCAACGCCGGATCATTTTGGACGCGCTGCCGATCTGCTGCTGGAGGGAGCGGTCGCTGGTTCGCACAACGGCTTCAAGCTCGAACTCGCACGCCGGGCCGTCGTGCGTACGCTGATGCAGGCCGCAAGCGGCACACCACAGTCACAAGCTCACAAGAAGATCGCGTGAGGGACCGATGAACGGCTATGTCGGAACACCAACGTCCCGCGTCGATGGCCGGGCCAAAGTCACTGGCGCCGCCAAATATGCCGGCGAATTCGCGGCAGACGGCCTCCTCCATGGCTTCATCGTCGATGCAACGGTTCCGCGCGGGCGCATCACTCGGCTCGACACCAGCGACGCGCTGAAGGTGAAGGGCGTGGTCGACGTGCTCACGCATACGCATCGCGTGGCCCTCGCCGACAAGGATGAGGCCTGGAAGGACGAGGTGGCGCCGGAGAAGGGTTCACCCTTCCGCCCGCTTTATGACGACAGGGTCAAGTTCAACGGTCAGCCAATCGCGCTCGTCATCGCGGAGGACTGGGAAACTGCCAAATTCGCGGCAACGCGCGTGCGTGTCGAATACGAGCAGGAGGCGTTTGCGACCGATCTCGAAACCGAACGCGGCACATCCGCCAAGGTGGACCAGCCGCACAAGCCGCGCGGCGACGCCGCAGCGGCGCTGGCTGGGGCAGCGGTTCGCCATGAGGCCGACTACGTCCTCCCGACCGAGCACCACAACCCGATGGAGCTCTATGCGACGACAGCGGTCTGGGACGGCAGCGGCAGCCTCACGGTCTACGACAAGACGCAGGGCGTCCAGAACGTCCATAAATATCTCTGCGGCGTGTTCGACATGAAGCCGGAGGACATCCGCGTGGTCTCGCCCTATGTCGGCGGCGCCTTCGGCTCCGGCCTGCGGCCGCAGCACCAGGTGGTGCTGGCAACGCTTGCCGCCCTCGCGCTGAAGCGATCCGTTCGTGTCGTATTGACGCGGCAGCAGATGTATGGGCTCGGCTACCGGCCGATGACCATCGAGCGCGTCGCGCTCGGCGCAAAGTCGGACGGCACGCTCGATGCGGTCACGCACGAAGCCATTGCCGTCACCTCGCGCTACGAGGATTTCTCACGCAATGACACCGGCTGGGCGGAGCAGCTCTACAAGAGCCCCAACAGTCGCCTCTCCCACAAGCTCGTCCACCTCGACGTCGCCACCCCCTGCGACATGCGTGCGCCGGGCGCGGCAACCGGCGTCTGCGCACTCGAATGCGCCATGGACGAGCTGGCCGTCGCGCTCAAGCTCGATCCGATCGAGCTGCGCCTGAAGTGCTACTCGGATCGCGACCAGAGCGAAGACCTGCCTTTCAGCAGCAAGCAGCTGCGCGAATGTTACGCCCGTGGCGCGGAAGCCTTCGGCTGGGCCCGCCGCAATCCCGCGCCGCGTGCGATGCGCGATGGCAAGGACCTGGTCGGCTGGGGCATGGCGACAGGGGTGTGGGAGGCGCTGCAGATGCCGGTCGCCGTGCGCATTGTGCTGACCGCCAACGGCCACGCCGAGGTATCCTGCGCCGCGTCCGATATCGGCACCGGCACCTACACCATCATGGCGCAGGTCGCGGCCGACGCCCTCGGGCTGCCGATCGGGAATATCGACGTGAAGCTTGCCGATTCAACCCTGCCCCAAGCGCCCGTCGAGGGCGGCTCCTGGATGGCCGCTTCGAGCGCACATGCGGTCTTGGGAGCGGCCGAGGACATTCGCCAGGAGCTCGCGCGTCTGGCCAAGGCGATACCTGACTCGCCACTTGGCGGCCTCAATGCATCCGAAATGGTTCTTGTTGACGGCACGATTTCCAAGGCCGGCGACAAGAGCCGCGCCGTCGCGATCGCCGATGCGATGCGTCACGGCAAGCTCGAGCGGATCGAGAAGCAGAAGCTCAACCAGTTCGCGGAGGACAAGTCGCACGCCCGCAACACGCATTCGGCTGTCTTCGCCGAGGTGAAGGTCGACGAGGAACTCGGCGTCATTCGGGTCACGCGAGTCGTGAGCGCCGTCGCGGCCGGGCGGATCCTGAATACCAAGACAGGCCGCAGCCAGATCATGGGCAGCGTGGTCTGGGGGATCGGAATGGCGCTGCACGAGGAGACGGTGATGGACCACCGCTTCGGCCGCATCATGAACGCGAACATCGGCGAGTACCACATCCCGGTGAATGCCGATATTCACGACATCGACGTCATCTTCGTCGACGAGCCGGACGACCGAATCAACAAGCTCGGCGTCAAGGGTCTCGGCGAGATCGGCATCGTGGGCGTGCCTGCGGCAATCGCGAACGCCGTCTATCATGCCACCGGCAAGCGTGTCCGGCACTTCCCGATCACGCTGGACAAGCTGCTCGGCTGACGTGCCTTGTCATCCGAGCCATGCTTGGATCGGGCCAGTGTCATCCAGCTGTCATCGAATGTGTCGATGAGCTGTGTCTCTGGCACATTCAGGACCCGACATGGACTATTTCAAGCGCTTCAACTTCCTGTTCGCCGCACCAGTGTTCGACGCCGACGATCTCGAAGGCGTCCGCTTCAACCAGATCATCGAGGAGATCCAGCGTTCCGGCTTCGAGGTGGTCCGGGCCCGCAAGCTCGAGGATGCCGAGATGGCGGTGCAGACCGATGCCGCGATCGGCTGCATGGTGGTGGACTGGGGCAAGAAGGGCCTGGAGGGCAAGACCTCGGCGCTGATCAACCTGATGCGCCGCCGCGGCCTCGATTTCCCGATCATCCTCCTGATCCGGCGCAAGCGCTTCGAGGACCTGCCGGTCGAGGTGCTCGATTTCATCGACGGGTATGTCTTCCTGTCCGAGGAGACGCCGACCTTCATCGCCAAGAATCTGATCAGCCGGCTCAAGCAATATGCCGAAACGCTGAAGACGCCGTTCTTCGGCGCCCTGGTCGACTATGCCGAGGAAGGCAACCAGCTCTGGACCTGCCCGGGGCACAATGGCGGCGTGTTCTACAACCGCAGCCCGATCGGCCGGGTCTTCGTCGAGCACCTCGGCGAATCCGTGTTCCGCGACGACCTCGACAATTCCGTGCTCGATCTCGGCGACCTCCTCACCCATGAAGGGCCGGCGCTGAAGGCGCAGAAGGAAGCCGCGCAGATTTTTGGCGCGGAGAAGACCTATTTCGTGCTCAACGGCACCTCAACCTCGAACAAGGTCGCACTCGGCGCCCTCGTCACCGACGGCGACCTCGTGTTGTTCGACCGCAACAACCACAAGGCCGCCCATCACGGCGCCCTGATGATCAACGGCGGCGTCCCGGTTTACGTGCCGACCATCCGCAACGCCTGGGGCCTGATCGGCCCGATGCGCTGGGATGTGCTGGACGAGAAAACCTTGCGCGAGGCGATCCGCAATCACCCGCTGGTCACGGACAAGGAGGCCTGGCGCAAGGAGCGGCCGTTCCGCGTCGCCGTCGTCGAACAGTGCACCTATGATGGGACGATTCACAGCGCCGAGATGATCCTGAAGCGCGTCGGCCATCTCTGCGAGTACATCCTTTTCGACGAGGCCTGGGCCGGCTTCATGAAATTCCACCCGCTCTATGCCGGCCGCTTCGCCATGGGGCTGGCGAACCTTCCGCCGGAAGCACCGGGCATCATCGCGACGCAATCGACCCACAAGCAGCTTGCGAGCTTCTCGCAGGCCTCACAGATCCACATCAAGGACCGCCACATCCGCGGCCAGAAGCGGCGCGTCGAGCACCGCCGCTTCAACGAGAGCTTCATGCAGCACGCCTCCACCTCGCCCTTCTATCCGCTGTTCGCCTCGCTCGACGTCGGCGCCCAGATGATGAAGGGCCGCTCGGGCGAAGTGCTGTGGGACGACACGATCCGCCTCGGCATCGAGCTGCGCAAGAAGATCCGCGCGATGCGCAGGGAGTTCGAGGAGAAGGAGCAGAACGCCGATCGGCGCTGGTTCTTCGAACCCTTCGTTCCCGACCGCGTCGCCATTCCCGATGTCGGCCGCCCCGGCGCCGCCCACAACGTCGCCTGGGAAACCCTCTCCACCGATGAGCTCGCCACCAACGCCGCGCTGTGGCAGCTCTCGCCCGACACCAACTGGCACGGCTTCCCCGGCATGGCCGAAGGCTTTGCCATGACCGATCCGAACAAGCTGACGCTGCTCACCCCCGGCTTCGACCGCTCCGGTGCCTATGCCGAGCACGGCATCCCCGCCCCCGTCGTCGCGCAATATCTGCGCGAGAACCGCATCGTCCCCGAGAAGAACGACCTCAACTCCCTGCTCTTCCTGCTCACCCCTGGCGTCGAGGCGAGCAAGGCCGGCACGCTGATCTCCGGCCTCGTCGCCTTCAAGCGGCTGCACGACGACAATGCGCTGCTGTCCGACGTCATTCCGGAGTTCTACCAGCGGCGGCAGGCGCGCTATGCCGGCGTGCGCTTACGCGATCTCTGCGGCGAGATGCACCGCTTCTTCCGCGCCGCCGACGTGAGCGCGCTTCAGGCCCGGCAGTTCATGCCCGAGCACATGCCTGAGATCGCGATGTCGCCTCGCGATGCTGCCCGCTATCTGTTCAAGAACGATGTCGACTATTTGCCGATCGAGGCCATCGCAGGCCGCATCGCGACCACGCCCTTCGTGGTCTATCCGCCGGGCATCGCCACCATCGTGCCCGGGGAGCGGCTGACGGAACGGGCCAAGCCCATGGTGGATTATCTCAAGATGTTCGAAACCTGCTTCAACACATTTCCGGGCTTCGACGTCGAGATCCAGGGCGTCTACAAGGAGATCGATGCCCAGGGGCGCATCGGGCTCTATACTTACGTCGTTGCCGAGTAGGTGCGAATGAACGAAACAGCTGCGCGCGCGAGCGACGAAGCCGTCCTGGTCAGGCCGTCACGCGAGAGCGATGTCGAGGCGATGCTGGCGATCTACCGCCATCACGTCAGTAACGGCGTGGCGCGCGACATCGAGGGAACCGGCGCGCCCGAGCCGGACGATCTGCGCGACCGGCGCAAGAACCTCAAGCAGACCCGCCTGCCGCATCTGGTCGCGACCTTTCGCGGCGAGGTGGTCGGCTATGCCTATGCGGTGCTGTTCCGCAAGCGCCCGGCCTATCGCTACACGGCCAAGCACTCGATCTACGTCCACCATGAGCAGCTCGGCCGCGGGATCGGACGGCTGTTGCTGCAGGAATTGATCGATGCTTGTGCGGCTGCCGGCTTCCGCCAGATGATCGGCTATATCGACGCCGACAACGCGCCCTCGCTGGCGCTGCACGAGAAGTTTGGCTTCGCGCGCGCTGGCCTGCTTTGCGGCGTGGCCTATCGCCACGGCCGCTGGTCCGACACCGTCATGGTGCAGCGATCGCTCGGCGCGGGGACCACGGCGCCCCCACCCGTCATGGCGCCGGGCCGGTAAACCTCAGGACGGAAAGTCGGCCGCTCTCACATGGATGCGGTCGGCATGCAGCGACCAGTGATGCAGGGCCTGGTCCTTGCAGAACCTGGCCTTCGCCCGCTCCCTGGCCTCGTCCTCGTCGGAGGCGTCGATTTCCAGCGTCCCCTGGCAAATCTCGCTCTGCCGGCCGTACTCGCCGAGCACATCCTTCATGAACTTGACGACATAGGTTGACATGGGACCTCCCTGCTGCCCCGGCCGCACTCTAGTCCCATTTAAGCCGGACCGGGAAAGGAGATTTTGACGCGGATCAAGCCCGGCAAAGTTCCCGCCGCCCATTCAGGCGGCAGCCCTCATGTGGTGATGTCGAGCAGCGACTCTGTCGTTTCCGCGTAAGCCTGAGTGACTTTCGCATTGGCAATGAAGCTGTACTTGGCGGCCGCCAGTTGAACGAATTCGTTGGCGATATCGACATTCGGCGCGGCGACCAGCCCATCCTGGTTTGCGAAGGAAGCGCTTGGGTCTGATTGCGCGGTATAGCTCGGCGATACCGTCGACACCTTCGCGATCGTGCCGCCCGGCGTCGAGCCGCTCGATTGGTCGACCTGATCGACGCGCAATGGCACGTAAGCCGCGGGAAACGTCGGAGCAATGCCCGGACTGCCTGTAACGGCCGACGGGCTCGACCCGCCCGACGCCGGCAGCGGGCCGGTCGTTTGAACATTGGCGATGTTGCTCGCGGCGACGTTCACGCGCAAACTCGCCGCATAAAGTCCGGATGTCGCAATCGAGAAGATGCTCATGGACTTTCAACTACAGGACAAGTGATACGCGTTCACTTACCCGCTCGATAAGATGCGGCGCTTTGCCTTTCCGTCGTGGTAACCAATGATCAGAGCGCGCTGACCCTTCGCGCCCCTACCCCGGCGTCACCCCGAACGCCTGCTTGAAGCGCTCCGCATAACGCGGCCAGACCTCGGGATTGATGATGCGCGGCGGGCGCTTGCCGTCGAGCGTGTCCAGCACCTGCTCGGCCGCGATCCGGCCCATATTCCGCCGTGCCTCGATCGTGACGCCGGCGGTGTGCGGGCTTGCCAGCACGTTGTCGAACTGGAGCAGCGGATGCTCTGGCGGTGGAGGCTCCTTGGACCAGACGTCGAGGCCGGCACCGGCGATGCGCTTGTCGCGCAGCGCCTGGAGCAGCGCATCCTCGTCATGGATGAAGCCGCGCGCCGTGGTGATGAAATACGCATGCGGCTGCATCAGCCCGAACTCGCGCACGCTGATCATGTTGCGGCTGCCCTTGTTGAGCGGGCAGGAGATCGAGACGAAATCGGCGCGGCGCAACAGCTCGTCGAGCTCGACCTTCTCCCCGCCCCGCTCCGCCATCACCTCGGCCGTGAGGTACGGATCATAAGCCAGCACCCTCATGCCGAGCAGGCCCTTGCACAGCGCGGCAATGCGGCGGCCGACATTGCCGAGGCCGATGATGCCGACGGTCTTGTGCTCGACCTCGTTGCCGACCAGATCGTTGCGGTTGACGTCGCGCTCGCGGCGCAGTCGGCGATCGGACTGGATGATACGTTTGGACAAGGTCAGCATCATCGCCAGCGCGTGCTCGGCGACTGAATGGGCATTGCCGCCGGACTGATTGACGACGAGCACGCCCGCATCCGTGCAGGCTTCGACATCGACAGGGTCGAAGCCCGCGCCATTGCTGGAGACCAGCAGCAGGTTCGGCGTGCGCTTCAGGAAGGTGGCATCGACATGGAAATGCGGGGCGAGTTCGTCCCGGGCGGCGCCGATCTGGTAAACGTGCGCCGCATTCAGGATCGGCGCGTAGACATCTTCGGGACTCCCGTTTTCGATGCGATCGAGCCGGACGTCAGGCCGCGCCTTCAGGATGTCGACATAGATCGGATTGGCCAAATAATTGGAGTAGAAGACACGCTTGCTGTTGACGGACATTGGGACCCTTCCGGCTCTCTCGAGGAGAGACGCAAGGTCGGCGCGATGCGCGCCCGTCCGTGCCCCCTCCCGTTTTCTCGTTGTCGCCGCTTATGACATGGCGGTGCCGACCACGACAGGCCGTTCAGCGCAGATCACGGTGCGGCCCGGACATGTTGACAATCCCGCCCGCTCCGTCAAGTTCGACCGATCGCGCGACGGCCAGAACCAAGAAGCATGCGCGGCCCAAGAAAATACGCCAAGGGAGAACGCAATGGCGATTGCGGAACAGCGTACTCAGGCGGGACAGGCGTCCGGCGACAACAGCTGGCACGGCATCGTCCTGCAAACCCTGAAGCGGAACGAGATCAGCCTCATCCCTTACGTGCCCGACCGGGTGCTGACGCCCCTGATCAAGAGCCTGCACGCCGATCCCTTCTTCACCACCTTCGCCACCGCCCGCGAGGAGGAAGCCGTCGGCATCGTCTCAGGCGCCTGGATGGGTGGGCGGCGCGGCGCAGTCCTGATGCAGACCTCCGGCTTTGCCACGCTCGCCAACGTGCTCGCCTCGCTCGCAGTGCCCTACCAGATCCCGCTGATCATGTTCGTGTCCGAGCGCGGCACGCTCGGCGAGTTCAATTACGGGCAATCGCTGGTCTGCCGCACCATGCGCCCAGTGCTGGATTCGCTGGCGCTGGAGCACCACACCATCACCCGGCTCGACGAGCTCGAATTCATCACCGACCGCTCGATCAAGCAGGCCGTCACGACGCAGGCGCCGGTGGCGCTGATCCTCAACCCGCTGCTCACCGGCGGCAAGGTTTTCGACAAGTGAGCGCCACCATGAACACGCGCAATACCAAGGTGATGAACCGGTTCGATGTGACCTCGCGCCTGATCGGAAAGCTCAAGCACGAGGAAGCCGTGATCGGCGGCATCGGCAACACCAATTTCGACCTCTGGTCCGCCGGCCACCGCCCGCAGAATTTCTACATGCTGGGCAGCATGGGCCTCGCCTTCCCGATCGCGCTCGGCGTGGCGCTGGCGCAGCCCGACCGCCGCGTCTTCGCGCTCGAAGGCGACGGCTCGCTGTTGATGCAGCTCGGCGCGCTCTCGACGATCGCGACGTTGAAGCCGAAGAACCTCATCATGATCGTGATGGACAACGGCATCTACCAAATTACCGGCGCACAGCCGACGCCCGCGGCAAGCGTCGCGGACATCGTTGCCATCGCGGCAGGCTCTGGCCTTTCCAACAGCACCTGGGCCGCAGACGAGGAGGATTTCGAGCGGTTGGTCGATGCGGCGATGTCCGCCGCCGCGCCGAGCCTGATCGCGGTCCGCATCGACGACAAGCCCGGCGTCGGCACCACAAGGCGCGATCCCGTACAAATCCGGGAGCGCTTCATGCACGGGCTCGGCGTGCGCGAGCCGCTTTAACATTTTGTCATTAACTACACAGCGATCTGATGGAGGGACTGTACCGGTCCGCTGCCAATCTGTGCTAAGCGAACCGGATGTCCATTTTGATCCGTTCATTTGCCTGGCTGCTCGCTGCCGCCGTTACTTTCGCCACCCTCGGTCCCCCCGGCCTGCGACCCCATTCCGACCTCGGCCAGGACGGCGAACATGCGCTCGCCTTCATCCTGGTGGGACTGGCCTTCGGCCTCGCCTATCCGCGGCGGCGCCTGCCGGGCGCAGGAGCTGCGGTCGTCCTGATTGGCGTGCTCGAGCTGATGCAATTTTGGGCACCCGGACGCCACGCCCGGCTGGAGGACTTTCTGGTCGACGCGCTCACGGCCTGCCTCGGCTTTGCGCTCGCGGCGATCACCGATTGGGGTGTGACGCGCTTTCGCGCAAGCCCCTCTGCAGCAAGCGAAGGCCCCGCGGAGTAAAGCTCCGCAGGGCCCTTTTCTCTCCACACCTGTGGTCGGCTTGGATCAGTCGATGATCTTGACCACGCGACGCGTGCGCGGCTCGACGATCACGCGGCGATCGTTCACGACCGCATAGCGATACTCAGTGTAGTTCGGTACGGGGCGGAGCACCACGGTCGGCGGCAGCGGCTCGCCTACCACGACGCGCTCCTCGACCACGACGGAATCGCTGCGAGGAATTCCGCCAAGGACCGCATTCGGAATCTCGAGGCCGGCGCCCACGGCCGCACCAACGGTGCCGCCAACCATGGCGCCGATCGGGCCGCCAATATCGCCGCCCGCACGCGCGCCGTCCCTGGCGCCTTGTTCGGTCGTCGACTGAGCAAAGGCTGCGCTCGACGCCAGCAGCGACGCTGCAGCCAACGTAATCGCAAGACGGGTTTTCATGTTGCTTTGTCTCCAGTGATTGTCCTGCGCCTTCAACCGTGGGGCCGGAGCATTGTTCCGGTTCCCCCGAAGCGAAGACGCCTCAAAAACTGGAGACTGTTACTGCGTAACAGTTCAGGCTGCGGCGATCTCGTGGCCTGCCATCAGTTCCAGTGCCCGCACCATCGCGGAATGATCCCAGCCCTTGCCGCCATGCGCAGTGCAGGCCGAGAACAATTGCTGCGCCACCGCCGTGCTCGGCAACGACAGGCCCAGCGAGCGCGCACCTTCGAGCGCGAGATTGAGATCCTTCTGATGCAGCTCGATGCGGAAGCCGGGATCGAAATTGCGCTTCACCATGCGCTCGCCATGCACTTCGAGGATGCGCGAGGAGGCAAAGCCACCCATCAGCGCCTGCCGCACCAGCGCCGGATCGGCCCCGGCTTTCGATGCGAACAACAACGCCTCGCTCACCGCTTCGATCGTCAGCGCGACGATGATCTGGTTGGCAACCTTCGTCGTCTGCCCGTCGCCATTGGCGCCGACGCGGGTGACATTCTTGCCCATCTTGTCGAACACCGGCTTCATGGTGCCAAAGGCCCGCTCCGGCCCGCCCACCATGATGGTGAGGCTCGCCGCCTTGGCGCCGACCTCCCCGCCCGACACCGGCGCGTCGAGATAGTCCGCCCCGAGTGCCTCGATCTTCTTCGCGAACTCCTTCGTCGCCAGCGGCGAGATCGAGCTCATGTCGACGACGATCTTGCCTTTCGAGATGCCGCTCGCAACACCATCCTTGCCGAACAGCACCGCTTCGACATGCGGCGTGTCCGGGACCATGATGATGACCGCATCGGCCTCCTCGGCGACCTGCTTGCTCGACTTGCAGGCAACTCCGCCCGCAGCGATCAGCTCGGGCGCGACCGGCGCGACATCATGCAGGAGCACGCGATGGCCCGCGCTAAGGAGATGGCCGGCCATAGGCCGTCCCATGGTGCCAAGTCCGATGAAGCCGATGTCGATCATGTCTCATTCTCCAGATTTAGGCCAAGTCGATCCACAAGCTCGGTGCACCTCTCCCGCTTGCGGGGAAGGTCGGCGCGCAGCGCCAGGTGGGGGCTCTATCCGCTTGGGTCTTTCAGCGCATCTCGATCGAATCTTTTCGCGGAGATACCCCCACCCCAGCCCTCCCCCGCAAGCGGGAGAGGGAGCGCACCGCTGCTACGTCTCGAACGTCTGCGCTGCGTGCCACGAAAGCCCTTCCAGCGTCGTGGTGCGCGGCTTGTATTCGCAGCCGACCCAGCCGCGATAGCCGATTGCGTCGAGATGGCGGAACAGGAAAGGATAGTTGATCTCGCCGGTGCCGGGCTCGTGGCGACCCGGATTGTCGGCGAGCTGGATGTGGGCGATCTGGGGCAGATATTCCTGCATGGTGCGGGCGAGATCGCCCTCCATGATCTGCATGTGATAGATGTCGTACTGGACGAACAGATTGTTCGACCGCACCTCGGAGATCAGCTGTATCGCCTGCTCGGTGCCGTTGAGGAAGAAGCCGGGAATGTCGAGCGTGTTGATCGGCTCGACCAGCAGCTTGATGTTCTCACGTGCCAGCGTGGAGGCGGCAAAGCGCAAATTTCCGACCAGCGTCTCGTTGAGTTCGTGCGGATCGGCATCGGCAGGCGCAATACCCACGAGGCAGTTGAGCTGCTCGCAATCGAGCGCCTTGGCATAGTCGATGGCGCGAAACACGCCGTCGCGGAATTCAGCGGTGCGATCGGGCAGGATCGCAATGCCGCGCTCGCCCCCGGCCCAGTTTCCGGCCGGCAGATTGTGCAGCACCTGGGTCAGGCCGTGGGCTTCCAGCTGCTCGCGCAGCTGCGCCTTGTCGAAATCATAGGGGAAGAGATACTCAACCCCAGAAAAGCCCGCCGCCTTCGCCGCTGCGAAGCGGTCGAGGAACGGCATCTCGTTGAAGAGCATGGTGAGGTTGGCGGCGAATTTCGGCATGATGAGGTCCTCTCCTATTCCGCCGGCTGCAGCACGCCCGGGCGCGCCCGCTCGACCTCGTCGAGCGGAAGGTCCAGCACCTCCTCGAACTCGACGATGTTGTCGATCTCCGTGCCCATCGCGATGTTGGTGACGCGTTCGAGGATGAACTCGACCACCACGGGCACGCGGTGCTTGGCCATCAGCTCACGGGCGGTCGCGAATGCAGCCTGCGTGTCCTTCGGATCGGTGACGCGGATCGCCTTGCACCCGAGGCCTTCGGCGACCGCGACGTGGTCGACGCCGTAGACGCCGATCTCGGGCGCGTTGATGTTCTCGAAGGAGAGCTGGACGTGATAGTCCATCTCGAAGCCGCGCTGGGCCTGGCGGATCAAGCCGAGATAAGAATTGTTCACGACGACGTGGATGTAGGGCAGATTGAACTGCGCCCCGACCGCGAGCTCCTCGATCAGGAACTGGAAGTCGTAGTCGCCGGAGAGCGCGACGATGTCGCGATCCGGGCACGCGGCACGCACGCCGAGCGCGGCGGGCAGCGTCCAGCCGAGCGGACCCGCCTGCCCGGCATTGATCCAGTTGCGCGGCTTGTAGACGCCGAGGAACTGGGCGCCGGCGATCTGCGACAGGCCGATCACGGTGACGTAGCAGGTGTCGCGACCAAAGGCCTTGGTCATCTCCTCATAGACGCGCTGCGGCTTGATCGGGACGTTATCGAAATGGCTCTTGCGCAGCATCGTCTTCTTGCGATCGCGGCAGGAAGCGGGCCACGCCTGGCGCTCGCGCAGCTTGCCTGACCGGCGCCACTCCCTGGCGACGGTGACGAACAGCTCGAGCGCGGCCTTGGCGTCCGAGACGATGCCGAGATCGGGATTGAACACGCGCCCGATCTGGGTTGGCTCGATGTCGACATGCACGAAGGTGCGGCCCTTGGTGTAGGTCTCGACCGAGCCGGTGTGGCGGTTGGCCCAGCGGTTGCCGATGCCGAGCACGAAGTCGGATTCGAGCATTGTGGCGTTGCCGTAGCGGTGGCTGGTCTGAAGGCCGACCATGCCCGCCATCAGCACGTGATCGTCGGGGATCGCGCCCCACCCCATCAGCGTCGGCACCACAGGCACGTTGGCGATCTCGGCGAATTCGACCAGGAGGTCGGAAGCATCGGCATTGATGATGCCGCCCCCCGCAACGATCAGCGGCCGCTCGGCGGCGTTGAGCATCTCCAGCGCCTTCTCGACCTGCTTGCGCGTCGCTGTGGGCTTGTAGACCGGCAGCGGCTCATAGGTCTCATCGTCGAACTCGATCTCGGCCAGCTGCACGTCGAGCGGCATGTCGATCAGCACCGGCCCCGGCCGGCCCGAGCGCATGACATGAAACGCCTGGCTGAACACGCGCGGCACCAGCGCCGGCTCGCGCACGGTCACCGCCCATTTGGTCACAGGCTTTGCGATCGACTCGATGTCGACAGCCTGAAAGTCTTCCTTGTAGAGCCGCGCCCGCGGCGCCTGCCCGGTGATGCAGAGGATCGGAATGGAATCGGCGATCGCCGAGTAGAGGCCGGTGATCATGTCGGTGCCCGCCGGCCCCGAGGTTCCGATGCAGACGCCGATATTGCCGGCCTTCGCCCGCGTATAGCCCTCGGCCATGTGCGAGGCGCCCTCGACGTGGCGCGCCAGGATGTGCCGGATCGAGCCGCGCTTCTTCAGCGCCGAGTAAAGCGGATTGATCGCGGCCCCGGGAACGCCGAAGGCGGTGGAGATGCCTTCCTTCTCCAGAATTCGCACGGCAGCATCGATAGCTCGCATCTTCGCCATATCGGACCTCGCTCAAGTTGCGTCAGCGAGCGAGATCATCGGGTGCGCAGAAGCCGATCTCAACGAGATCGATTTTATTTTCCACGATGCGGCAGCCGCGGAAAAATCGTGGGCGTCTCAAGCGGTTAGATCGAGAGTCGCGTGAAAGCGGATCACTCGAACAGCGGCGCCAGTTCCATCTGCGGCACCAGCACGAGGCCCTTGTCGGTGATGCGAATTTCCGGAATGACCGATAGGGGAATCAAATTGAAGCCCATGTAGGGAATGGTGCAGCCGGCCTCGGCCCATTCCTTCTTCAACGCCTTGACCTCTTCGGCCACCTCCGTGACGCGCTTGTCAGAGAGAAGCCCCGCGATCGGTAGCGGAACCAGCGCCCTTACCTTGCCATCGGCGACGACGCAGACGCCGCCCTGCTGGTCCTTGATGGCAGCGATCGCGACTTGCATATCGGGCTCGTTGGTGCCGGCGACGATGATGTTGTGGCTGTCGTGCCCGACGCTGGAAGCGACCGCGCCGCGCTTCAGACCAAAATCCTTGAGCAGGCCATGGGCAACATTGCCGGCGGATTTGCCGTGGCGCTCGACGACGGTGACGAAACACAGACCGTAGCGCGTGAACAGCGACGGCCAATCCTTTCCTGGCTCGATCGCGACCTTCTCATGGATCAGCGTGATGCCCGGCAACGCCGTCTTGATCGCATTGACGGTGCAGGCCTTCGCCGGCAGATCCGGCGTCAGCTTGACCTTCTCCGGCAGCTTCACCGTCGCATAGGCCGCCTTGGGATATTGATAGCGCTGCGACAGCGCCTGATCGAGCAGCCCGGTGATCTTGCGGCTCTCGACCACGAGCTCGCCGCCATACCAGGTGCATTGCGGCTTGAGCTGGTCGTCCATCAGGACGAGATCGGCGCGGCGGCCGCCGCCGAGGCCACCGATGTCGCCATCCATGCCGAAGCGCGTGGCGCCATGCAGCGAGCCCATCGACCAGGCCTGCTCCGGCGACATCCCGGCCTTCACGGCTTCGCGCACCACCCAGTCGAGACCGAACATCAGGAGATCGTCGGCGTCGCGGTCATCGGTGCACACGGCCGTGCGCTTGTGCGAGGCGCCGAGCTCGGTGACGGTGCGGATCGCCTGCGGCAGCGAGTGCCAGGGCGTGGTCGGCGGGCCGCCACGCAGGAACACCCACACGCCGGCGTCGAGCAGATCGTCGGCGATGTCGCGGTCGATCGCCTCATGGGTGTCGGTGACGCCTGACGCCGCATAGGCCGCGACGAATTCACGGCCGTAAACATGGCCGGACACGGGACGACCACGCTTCAAGGCAGCCGCAAGGATGGCGTGGCTGCGCTCGTCGCCCATCGTGACCGGAACAAAATCCATCTTCTCACCCAGCCCCACGGCTTCGGGCCAGCGGTCGAACAGGCCGGCGATCTTGTCCGGTGTGAGGTCGCCGCCGGCCGTTTCCAATTCAGCCGACGTTGCCGGCACCGTGCTCGGCACCGTCAAAAAGATCGAGAGCGGCGCCTCGCGTGCGTCCTCCAGCATGGCCTCGACGCCGGCGACGTCCATGACATTTCCGATCTCATGGCTGTCGCAGAAGATCGTCGTGGTGCCGTTGAGCAGCGCAGCTTCCGCGTAGGCACAGGCCGTCACCATCGAGGATTCGATGTGGATGTGCGGATCGACCAGCCCCGGCGCGACGATGCCGCCGGCGGCATCGTAGAGCGGCACGTTGGGCCAAAGTTTCTTCGCCGCGCCCGATGGCTTCACTGCCGCGATGCGACCGCCGGTGATCCAGACCTCCCGACCAGGATGAATGCGCTCCGAATAGGTCGAGAGCACCCGCGCTCCGGTAATGACCAGATCTGGCGCGAGGCGCGCAGAAGCGACGTCGGCCAGGCGCCGGGTCATCGCATGCAGCGGGGCGACGGTGAAGCGGGTGAGTTTGGTCATCGGGACCCTCGCGCGGCGTTACGGCCCAGCGATGGTTACGCCCTGCACCAAACCGGGCAAGTGCAAATATGACGGCACGCCCTGCTTACGCCTTAGGCGCCGCGCCGCCTGCCCCCGACCTGGCAGGCCGGCGCGGGTTCCGCGTTCTTGCCGGCGGTGCAGCAATGGGCTTGACCCGAATCCGCATCGACCGGCCCTTCGGCTCATCGATCTCGAACGAATTCGTCTTCCGCACGAGGTCGCTCAGCTTGCGGAAGCCGTAGGTCCTCGGATCAAAATCGGAAGCGAGATTGGCGAGCTGCCGTCCGACTTCACCGAGCGCGACCCAGCCGTCCTCGCTCTCCATCTGGGTGATGACCTTCTTGATGATGGGCGTGGCGGCATCGGGCGGCTGAAGCGGCGCTGAGCGTGAGGATGCGTCCTGGGTGGTCGCAGTGCCGGCAAGCAGGTTCTCCGTGTAGACGAATCTGCGACAGGCCTGCCGGAAGCTTTCGGGCGTCTTCTGCTCGCCAAAGCCAAAGACATCGATGCCCTGCTCCCGGATGCGGGCGGCCAGACGGGTAAAGTCGCTGTCGGATGACACCAGGCAAAAGCCGTCGAACCGGCCGCTGTGAAGCAGGTCCATGGCGTCGATGACCAGCGTGATGTCTGATGCATTCTTTCCGGTCGTGTAGGCGAATTGCTGCTGCGGGATGATGGCGTGTTTCGACAGAATGTCGGACCATCCCTTGGACCGCGCATTGGAGAAGTCGCCGTAGATGCGGCGAACGCTGGCCTCGCCGATCTTGGCAATCTCCTCGAACAGTCCGTCCGCGATTTTTGCCGACGCATTGTCGGCATCGATCAGGACGGCGAGACGGGGCGAGCGAAGTTCTGACGGCATGGCATGTCCCTACGGATGGACGCAGCATCGAAAATGCATGCGCCGGGATGACTAATCCTCGGTCGCTTTGAACCGCCCGAGCCCCTTCAGCACAAAGGGCGCCAGCAGCGCGATCAGCGCCAGCGCCAGCAGCGTCGCCGAGATCGGGCTCTGCAACAGCGTCATGGGATCGCCGAGGCTGATCGCGAGCGCCCTGCGCAACTGGCTCTCGGCGATCGGACCGAGGATCAGGCCGACCACGACGGGCGCGATCGGAAAATCGAACCGGCGCATCAGGAAGCCGAGCACGCCGAAGCCGGCCAGCATCGACAACTCGACCACTGACGGCTTTGCGGCGATGGTGCCCATGGTCGCGAACACGAGGACGCCTGCATAGAGCCACGGCTGCGGGATCGCGAGCAACCGCACCCAGAGGCCGACCAGCGGCAGGTTCAGCACCAGCAGCATGC
Source organism: Bradyrhizobium shewense (assembly GCF_900094605.1). Classification (GTDB taxonomy): domain Bacteria; phylum Pseudomonadota; class Alphaproteobacteria; order Rhizobiales; family Xanthobacteraceae; genus Bradyrhizobium; species Bradyrhizobium shewense. Next base: position 556,090 of record NZ_FMAI01000001.1, read on the forward strand.
AATTGGCGATGAACAGGCTGGCGATCAGACCCCACACGAGGTCGGGCCGCTCGGCAAACAGCAGCGGTCCCGGGTTGAGGCCGTATTGCTGGAAGCCCGCCAGCATCATCGCGGCCGTCGCCGAGGTCGGCAATCCCAGCGTCAGCAGCGGCACCAGCGTGCCGGCGGCGGAGGCGTTGTTGGCGGCTTCCGGCCCCGCGACACCTTCGATCGCGCCCTTGCCGAACTCTTCGGGGTGTTTCGTCAGCCGCTTCTCGGTCGAATAGGACAGGAAGGTTGGGATCTCCGCACCGCCGGCCGGCAACGCGCCGATCGGAAAGCCGAACATCGTGCCGCGCAGCCACGGCTTCCACGAACGCTTCCAGTCCTCCCTGGTCATCCACAGCGAGCCGCGCACCGGCTCGAGCTTCTCCTCGCTGTGGTGGCGTCGCGACGCGACATAGAGCGCCTCGCCTACCGCGAACAGGCCGACAGCAAGCGTCGTCACCTCGACGCCGTCGAGCAATTCAGGGACGCCGAACGCCAACCGCGCTTGGCCGGTCAGCTTGTCGATGCCGACGAGACCGAGCGTCAGGCCGATGAACAGGCTGGTCAGGCCGCGGATCGGAGAATCCCCGAAGGTCGCCGATACCGTGACGAAGGCGACGCACATCAGCGCGAAATAGTCCTCCGGGCCAAAGCGCACAGCGAAATCGACCAGCCAGGGCGCGAGGAAGGCCAGACCGATGGTGGCGATGGTTCCGGCAACAAAGGAGCCGATCGCGGATGTCGCAAGCGCTGGTCCGCCGCGGCCGGCCTTGGCCATCTTGTTGCCTTCGAGCGCGGTCGCCATCGAGGCGCTCTCGCCGGGCGTGTTAATCAGGATCGCGGTGGTGGAGCCGCCATACATGCCGCCATAATAGATGCCGGCGAACATGATCAGCGAACCGCCGGGGTCGAGCTTGTAGGTGACGGGCAGCAGCAGCGCGACCGTCAACGCGGGGCCGATGCCGGGCAGCACGCCCACGGCGGTGCCGAGGAACACGCCGATCAGCGCGTAAAGCAGATTCATCGGCTGGACGGCGACCGCCATGCCGTGGGCCAACGCGGCAAAGGTGTCCATCACAGCAGTCGCTCCAGCGGGCCGGCCGGAAGGCTGAGCGTGAGCAGCCGGTCGAACGCGAGATAGATGAGGGTCGACATCACGAGAGCGATGATGCTGTCGACGAGCATGGCACGGCGCCCGAACGCGGCCGACGTCGTCACGAACAGCGCCGACGTCGCCAGGATGAAGCCGCCGCCAAATCCGATGATGGCAATCAGCAGCGCAAGGCCGACCAGGATCAAGACCACCGGCACGGGATCGGCGCTCTCGCGCGCCGGCAAATTGCCGCGCAGCGCGTCGATGAAATTGCCGATCGCAAGCAGCGCAAGGCCGCTGGCAACCACGACCGGCATCGCCTCCGGCCCCATGCCGTACATCGCGGTGGATGACAGGCCGCGTGCGTCGAAGACCAGCACCGCGGCGAGGCCAGCGAGCAGTGCAGCGATGACGATGCCGGCGCGATCGACGCGCCGCGGCGGCTGAGCCGGATCGCCTGAGGTCATGACTTGACCAGGCCGACCGATTTCAGCACGTCGGTGACCCGCACGGTTTCCTTCTTCAGGAAGTCGGCGAAGGCGTCACCGCCGAGATAGGCGTCTTCCCAGCCCTTCTGCTTGAGGATCTCCTTCCAGGCGTCCGACTTCACCATCTTCTCGACCGCATCGCTCAAGGTCTTGCGCTGCTCCGGCGTGATGCCGGGGGGCGCCACCACCGACCGCCAGTTGGCGATCACGAGGTCGATGCCCTGCTCCTTGAAGGTCGGGATGTCGCTGCCCGGGATGCGCTCCTCCGAGGTCACGCCGAGCGCGCGCAGCTTGCCGGACTTGATCTGCCCTTCATATTCGCTGAGGCCCGAGATGCCCGCGGTGACCTTGCCGCCGAGGATCGCCGCCAGCGACTCGCCGCCGCCGGAGAACGGGATGTAGTTGATCTTCTTGGCGTCGGCACCGACCGCGCCGGCGAATAACGCCGCCATCACATGGTCGACGCCGCCGGCCGAGCCGCCGGCGAAAGTCACCTTGGCGATATCGGCCTTCACCGCGGCGGCCAGATCCTGCGCAGTCTTGATCGGCGAATTCGCGGGAACCACGATCACCTGGATTTCCTCGGTGAGGCGCGCGATCGGCGTCACCTGCTCGAGCGTGACCGGCGACTTGTTCATGGCGAGCGCGCCCACCATGACGAAGCCGTTGACCATCAGCTGGTTGCCGTCACCCTTGGCACCATTGACGAACTGCGCGATGCCGACGCTGCCGCCGGCGCCGGGAACGTTGGTGACCTGCACGCTGCGCGCGACGCCCGCGGCCACCAGCGCCTGCTGCATGGAGCGCGCGGTCTGGTCCCAGCCCCCGCCCGGGGCCGCCGGCGCCATCAGTTTGAGCTCGAGTTGCTGGGCAGGGGACGGCGTCGCTGCAGCAAGGGTCAGCGCGACGGCTGCGCCGGCAAGGCGCGCGGAAAATTGAAACATGGGGACGCTCTCCAAGCTCATGCGGACGTTTGCCGCATTGTGTCGTTTGGTCGCATATCAGCCAAAACGGCCGATGCTGTCCAGCGACAGTGCCCGGGTTCCCCAGTTAGCGCGGCGCGGGCATCACCCCGCCGAGCGCGACCGTCAGCTCGCCGGCGACGTCGCGCACGATTTGGCCGATTTCCGGCAGCCTGTCGTCGGTCAGGCGGCTGGTCATGCCCGAGACGGAAATCGCCGCGAGCGGCTCGGCGCAATCATTGTAGACCACTGCGGCAATACAGCGCAGCCCCATGCAGGCCTCCTCATCGTCGAGCGCAAAACCCTGCTTGCGGATTTTTTCGAGCTCCTTGAACAGGTCGCTCGGCCGCACGATCGACTTCTCGGTCAACCGGGGCATGCCGTGATGGCGGATGACGGCGCCGACGTCCTCATCGGAATAGGTTGCGAGCACGGCCTTGCCGACGCCCGACGTCACCATGGGAACGCGGCCGCCGACCTGGGTCAGCGAACGCATGATCTCGCGGCTTTCCATGCGGGTCAGCACGATGATGAACTCGTCGTCGACCACGGCGAGATTGGCGGTCTCGCGGGTGAGATCGCGCAGCTTGCGCAAGTAAGGAATCGCCTGTGTGGAGAAATTGCGCCGCCGCGCAAAGCTCGCGCCCACCGTGAACGCGCGCGAGCCGACATGCCATTTTGATTGCGTGCGGTCGAACTGCACGAAGCGGCGGCTCTCCAGCGTTGCGAGCAGGCGATGCACCGTGGAAGCCGACAGGCCGGTGCGCACCGCGAGATCGCTGAGGCGATAGCCTTCGTCGTCCTCGGCCAGCGTTTCGAGGATCGACAGCGCGCGATCGACGGACTGCACGCCGCCGTCGCGCGTGTCGTTATCGGCCTCCGATGCCGATCGAGGCTCGAGCGATTTGCGCCGGATCACGTTCTTGCTCATCGCGACCTGCCGCTTATGCATCCGTCATTCCGGGATGGTGCGCCGGGACTGCGCGCAGCGCGGGCCTGGCGTACCAGACCCGGAATCTCGAGATCCCGGGTTCGACGCTCCGGGCCGCGCTTGCGCGGTCCCGTCGCATCGCCCCGGGATGACAGGAGAGGTAACGCTCAGAGCAGCCCTGCCCCGCGCGCCCACTTATACTTGGCGCCGAGGACCTCGACTGGCAGCTCGGTCGAGTAGGCGTAGGCCGGGATGCCGTTCTGGTAGAGATATTCGGCGGCTTCCTCGACCTCGACGTCGCCGGCGAGCGAGGCGACGATCGGCTTCACGAAGCCTTTCGCCTCCATCTCCTTCTTCACCTCGACCATGTTGCGGGCGAAGACCATCGGCGGCGTGACGATGGTGTGCCAGTAGCCGAGGATCAGCGAATGGATGCGCTCATCGGAGAGGCCGAGCTTCACCGTGTTGACGTAGGTGATCGGCGGCTCGCCACCGGTGATATCCACAGGATTTCCGGCAGCCCCGAACGGCGGGATGAACTTGCGGAAGGCCGCATCCAGATCCGCCGGCATCGACATCAGCGACAGGCCGTTGTCGACGCAGGAGTCCGACAGCAGCACGCCGGAGCCACCCGCACCAGTGATGATCAGCACGTTCTCGCCCTTCGGCGTCGGCAGCACCGGCACACCGCGGGCGAATTCGAGCAGTTGCCGCAAGCTACGAGCGCGGATCACGCCGGACTGCGCCAGGACGTCCTCGTAGATCTTGTCGTTACCGGCGAGCGCGCCGGTGTGCGACGAGGCCGCCTTGGCGCCCGCAGAGGTGCGGCCGGCCTTGAGCACGACAACCGGCTTCTTCTTGGAGACGCGTTTTGCGGCTTCCGCAAAGGCGCGGCCGTCCTTCAGGTCTTCGCAATGCTGCGCGATGATCGCCGTGTTCGGATCCTGCTCGAAGAAGGCGAGCAGATCGTCCTCGTCGATATCGGATTTGTTGCCGAGGCCGACGATCGCCGACACGCCCATTTTCGCCGAGCGCGAGAAGCCGATGATCGCCATTCCGATGCCGCCGGATTGCGACGACAGCGCCGCCGAGCCCTTGACGTCGTAGGCCGTGCAGAAGGTCGCGCAGAGATTGGCGGGCGTATAGTAGAAGCCGTAGATGTTCGGCCCCATCAGGCGGATGTCGTATTTCTTGCCGACCTCGACGATCTCGGCCTGCAGTTCCGGCGCGCCGGCCTCCGCAAAGCCCGACGGAATCAGCACCGCGCCCGGGATTTTCTTCTCGCCGCATTCGGTCAGCGCGGCCGCCACGAACTTCGCGGGGATCGCGAACACCGCCGTGTCGATCACGCCAGGCACGTCCTTGACGCTCTTATAGGCCTTGTAGCCGAGGATCTCGGTGGCTTTGGGATGAATCGGATAGATGTCGCCCTTGTAGCCGCCGTTGATGAGGTTCTTCATCACGGAGTTGCCGATCTTGCCGTCCTCGGCGGAGGCGCCGACCACGGCGACCGCCTTCGGCTGCATGATGCGGCTCATCGCCGCGACGATCTCCTCGGTCGGGCGCGGCTTCGGCTTCGGCACATAGGCGAAGTCGACGACGATGCGCACGTCGGCGGCGGTCGCGCCCTTCGCCGTCGCGAACACCGGGTTGAGGTCGAGCTCGACGATTTCAGGGAAATCGGTGACGAGCTGCGAGACCTTGACGATGACATCGGCGAGGGCGTTGCGGTTGACCGGCTCGCCGCCGCGCACGCCCTTCAGGATCTCATGCGCCTGGATGCCGTCGAGCATCGAGAGCGCGTCTTCCTTGGTCGCGGGCGCGAGGCGGAAGGTGATGTCCTTGAGCACCTCGACCAGCACGCCGCCGAGGCCGAAGGCGACCAGCTTGCCGAACGAACCGTCGGTGATCGAGCCGACGATGACTTCGGTGCCGCCGGCCAGCATCTGCTGCACCTGGACGCCGTCGATCTTGGCGTCGGCCTTGTACTTCCTGGCGTTGCCGAGAATGGTCTCGTAGGCCTTTTCGGCATCTTCGGCGGTCTTGAGGCCGACGATGACGCCGCCGGCTTCGGTCTTGTGGAGAATGTCCGGCGAGACGATCTTCATCACGACCGGGAAGCCCATCGACGAGGCCATCTTGCCGGCCTCGCCCGCCGACTTCGCCACGCCCTCCTTCGGCACCGGAATGCCATAGGCGTCGCAGACCAGCTTGCCTTCCGGGGCCGTCAGGCTGGTGCGGTTGTCCGCCTTGACCTGGTCAAGCACCTTGCGGACGGCTTCTTTGGAATTGGACATGTGGCTTCTCCCTTGACCTCAGTTCGTTCTTTTCAAAGCGCGCGCGTGGTTTTGCGGCTGCCCGTGATGCTTGCCATTCGCCGCGCTCTGCTCCATTCCGCGGAACGGAGCGGCATAAAGCGCCAGACTACTCCGCCGCCGTGGATCAAAAATGGCTGGCGATGGCATTTGGTATGCCAGAAGCCAACTTGTCAAGCTGCAGCATTGCTTAGAACGCCGCAAAAAATAGCCAGCTTGACATTCTGGCATGTGGTATGCCAAAAACTTTCCCGTTAATAATCCTGTAAAAGACGACTCCCACTGGAGGAGATTCGTCGTGTCACTGCGGAAACCAACCAAGGCGTTGCCGAACATGGCCGAGGCAGATATCGCAATCGTTCGTATTGCCCCGGAGAGCAGCTTCAAGAACAAGGCGTATGACGCCTTGAAGGAAGCCATCCTCAGGATGGACATCTATTCGACGCCCGAGCCGGTGATGCTCGACGAGCGCGCGCTGTCCGAACGTCTGGGTGTCAGCCGCACCCCGATCCGCGAAGCGATCGCAATGCTCGAGCAGGACGGCTTCGTGAAGACGGTGCCGCGCCGCGGCATCATGGTGGTGCGCCGGACCAAGAGCGAGATCGTCGACATGATCCGCGCCTGGGCAGCGCTGGAGAGCATGGCCGCGCGCCTCATCACCACCACTGCGCGCAAGAAGGACATCACGGCGCTGCGTGACTACTTCAAGGATTTCGGCAAGGACCGCCTGCCCGAGGATCACGTCGAGGAATATTCGCGCGCCAATATCGCCTTTCATCAGGCGCTGATCTCGCTGTCGGAATCGCCGGTGCTGGTCGATCTCACCAACGACCTGCTGCTGCACGTGCGCGGCTATCGCCAGCTGACCATCGGACGCAAGGACCGCACTGCGACCTCGCTGCCCGAGCATCTCGGCATGATCGAAGCACTGGAGGCGCGCGACACCGAGCTCGCCGAGAAGCGTGCCCGCGACCACACTCTCGGCCTTGCCGCTTACGTCGAAGCGCACGGCCAGGAACTGTTTACTTAACCAAGCAACGTTCACCAGAAGGGCGAACAATTCGCCCCACTATCTGAGACCAGGGAGACAAGGCCCATGCTGAATACCGCGACCAAGTCCGAGGCACCGGGCACCGAGCAGGAGCTGACGGATGGCTTCCATCTCGTCATCGACGCGCTCAAGCTGAACGGCATCACCACCATCTATAATGTGCCGGGCATCCCGATCACGGATTTGGGCCGCATGGCGCAGGCCGAGGGCATTCGCATGATCTCATTCCGCCACGAGCAGAATGCCGGTTATGCGGCGGGCATCGCCGGCTACCTCACCAAGAAGCCCGGCATCTGCCTCACCGTCTCCGCGCCCGGCTTCCTCAATGGCCTCACCGCGCTCGCCCACGCCACCACCAACTGCTATCCGATGATCCTGATCTCGGGCTCATCCGAGCGCGAGATCGTCGACCTCCAGCAGGGCGACTATGAGGAAATGGACCAGCTCGCGATCGCAAAACCGCTGTGCAAGACGGCCTATCGCGTGCTGCACGCGCAGGACATCGGCATCGGCCTGGCCCGCGCCATCCGCGCTGCTGTCTCGGGCCGTCCGGGCGGCGTCTATCTCGACCTGCCGGCCAAGCTGTTCGGCCAGGTGATGAACGCCGATGCCGGCCAGAAGTCGCTGGTCAAGGTGATTGATGCTGCGCCCGCGCAGATCCCCTCGCCCGCTTCCATCAAGCGTGCGCTCGACGTGCTCAAGGGCGCCAAGCGTCCGCTCATCATCCTCGGCAAGGGCGCGGCCTACGCGCAGGCCGACGAGGAGATCAAGACCTTCGTCGAGAAGAGCGGCATCCCCTTCCTGCCGATGAGCATGGCCAAGGGCCTCCTCTCCGACACGCATCCGCAATGCGCAGGTGCTGCCCGCTCGACGGTGCTGAAAGAGTCCGATGTCGTGCTGCTGATCGGCGCGCGGCTGAACTGGCTGCTCTCGCACGGCAAGGGCAAGAACTGGGGCGAAGCGCCCAAGAAGTTCATCCAGGTCGATATCGAGCCGCGCGAGATGGACTCCAACGTCGAGATCGTCGCGCCCGTCGTCGGCGACATCGGCTCGGTCGTCTCCGCCTTCAACCAGGCGATGGCTTCGGGCTGGACCGCACCGCCTGCCGAATGGACCAAGGCGATCTCGTCCAAGCGCGAAGAGAACGTCGCCAAGATGGCGCCGAAGCTCATGAACAACAAATCGCCGATGGACTATCACGGCGCGCTCGGCGTGCTGAAGAACGTCATCAAGGAGCATCCGGAGGCGATCCTCGTCAACGAAGGTGCCAACACGCTCGATCTCGCCCGCGGCGTCATCGACATGTACCGGCCGCGCAAGCGTCTCGACGTCGGCACCTGGGGCGTGATGGGCATCGGCATGGGCCAGGCGATCGCGGCCGCACTCGAGACCGGTCACCCCGTGCTCGCGGTGGAAGGCGACTCGGCTTTCGGCTTCTCCGGCATGGAGGTCGAGACCATCTGCCGCTACAACCTGCCGATCTGCGTCGTCATCTTCAACAATGACGGCATCTATCGCGGCACCGACGTCAACGGCGCCAACGCCGATCCCGCGACGACGGTATTCGTCAAGGGCGCGCGCTACGACAAGATGATGGAAGCCTTCGGCGGCGTCGGCGTGAACGCGACCTCGCCGGACGAGCTCAAGCGCGCCGTCAACGAAGCCATGAAGTCCGGCAAGCCGACGCTCATCAACGCGGTGATCGATCCGGCCGCGGGCTCGGAGAGCGGCCGCATCGGCAATCTCAATCCGCAGAGCGTTCTGCAGAAGAAGAAGTAAGTCCCCCCTCAACCCTTTATTCCCTGCGGTTAGCGGGGGCAGACACAGAGTACGGAGCAACACGATGACCAAAGCGCTCACGGGCGTTCGCATTCTCGACTTCACCCACGTTCAATCAGGACCGACCTGCACGCAGCTGCTCGCCTGGTTCGGCGCCGACGTGATCAAGGTGGAACGTCCGGGCGTGGGTGACATCACCCGCGGCCAGCTGCAGGACATCCCGAACGTGGACAGCCTGTATTTCACCATGCTCAACCACAACAAGCGCTCGATCACGCTCGACACCAAGAACCCCAAGGGCAAGGAAGTCCTCACCGAGCTGATCAAGAAGTGCGACGTGCTGGTGGAAAACTTCGGCCCCGGCGTGCTCGACCGCATGGGCTTCCCCTGGGAGAAGATCCAGGCCATCAACCCGAAGATGATCGTCGCCTCGATCAAGGGCTTCGGCCCCGGACCGTACGAAGACTGCAAGGTCTATGAGAACGTCGCCCAGTGCACCGGCGGCGCCGCCTCCACCACCGGCTTCCGCGACGGCCTTCCGCTGGTCACCGGCGCGCAGATCGGCGACAGCGGCACCGGCCTCCACCTCGCGCTCGGCATCGTCACCGCGCTCTATCAGCGCACCGTCACCGGCAAGGGCCAGAAGGTTACGGCTGCGATGCAGGACGGCGTACTCAACCTCGCGCGCGTAAAACTGCGCGACCAGCAGCGCCTCGCCCATGGCCCGCTGAAGGAATACAGCCAGTACGGCGAAGGCATTCCGTTCGGCGACGCCGTGCCGCGCGCCGGCAATGATTCCGGCGGCGGCCAGCCCGGCCGCATCGTCAAGTGCAAAGGCTGGGAGACCGATCCCAACGCCTACCTCTACTTCATCACCCAGGCGCCGGTCTGGGAGAAGATCTGCGACGTGATCGGCGAACCCGGCTGGAAGACCCATCCCGACTACGCCAAGCCGCCGGCCCGGCTGTCGCGCCTCAACGAGATTTTTGCGCGCATCGAGCAGTGGACGATGACCAAGACCAAGTTCGAGGCGATGGAAATTCTCAACAAGGACGACATCCCCTGCGGGCCGATCCTGTCGATGAAGGAGATCATCGAGGACCAGTCGCTGCGCGCGACCGGCACCTTGGTCGAAGTCGACCACCCCACCCGCGGCAAGTACATTTCGGTCGGCAACCCGATCAAGCTGTCGGATAGCCCGAGCGACGTCGAGCGCTCCCCGCTGCTCGGCGAGCACACCGACGAGATCCTGCGCTCCGTGCTTGGCTTCAGCGACCACCAGGTCGCCGACATCCACAAGTCCGGCGCGCTCGACCCGCCGCAGAAGCAGGCCGCGGAGTAAGCGGACCTATCAGTGAACGACGAAAGGCCGCCGGTTTCGGCGGCCTTTTTGTTCGGGCCAAGGGAACCGAACCGCAGGCTGGCCGTTATTGCTTCGACCGGCATGCTCTCAGCAGTGCGAGCGTGCCGCGTCCACGGCGAGTGACCAAGCCTCGCGCCAGACCCGCCCAACACTGAAGGATTGTCCACCCTCCCGTTCAGAGGGTGACTAATCGGCTTGCAAGCGGGAGGCTCGCGTCCGGCGCTCGCGGGCTACGCCCATTGATCGAAGTGAGGTCGAAATGTTGAGAGATCAATCCTCTGATCGGGCCAAGCGTGAAGCCAACAAGGCGTTCAAGCCTGTCAAGACGCAGAAGCCCATGAATGACTATGCGAAGGACCAGCACTCCCTCAACGAGAATCGGGAGCGGCTCAAGGCGGAGCGATTAGCCCGCGAGGCAAAGTCGAAGGAGCTGCTTGAAAAAGGCTTGCCCGAATAGGAAGCGCCCTGTCGCTGGTTACGATCTGACATCCGGCCGGTGAAGGCCGCCGAATTGGCGCCTGATCTTGAGCTAGAGCATCGAGAGAACGACGATGCCGTCTTCGAGCTCCCCGGACGCCAGCCGGGTTCGCGCGATGCGCTCGAACTCGGTGCGGTGCTTCTGAAGATAGCTGAATGCCTGTTTCTGCGTTTGGAACGTGGTCGCGAGCCGGCACATCTGTCGGCCTGCGCCAAGCGCCAGGAAAAAGGTGATTGTGCCACCGCCGTCCGACTTGGCTCTAGGCACGACCCGCACTCTTTGGCATGTGACCGGTCCTCTCCAGATTTCGTCGGCGGCGCTGCTGAAGTCGATTATTGCGGCGGCTTCTTCTTGCGCTTCGTCGGGGTTGGTGCCGGTAACGATGCGCGAAGGGTTGCATCGGCCGCTTCCTTGGCTTCGCGCAGTTCGCGAAGCCTTGCCATGTTCTTGCGAACGTCGACCGCCTGCTTTTCGGCATCCGCCATCGCGCGTGCTCCTTCCTCAGCCGCCAGGCGCTGGCGGTTGGAACGCGCGATGCCTTCGGGTGACGGTTCTGCCGATTTCCTGGCGCTCATCCTTCACCCTGCTCCGAATAGACAAAACCCGCTCAATCCTTACGATCGAGCGGGCAGCGTGGCCGTTTCAGTACATCCGTGAAACGGCCCCAAAGCGCGATGCGATCACGATGAACCGTCATCGCGCTTTTAGATTTGTTGTCTAAGCATGATCTTTCCGGAAAACCGCTGCGCACTTTTCCGGATCATGCCTTAGCGAGCTCAAGCCAGCGAGAGATTCTCAGCGCTGACTTTGCCCCGCATCTTGTCGGTCTTGGCCTCGAAGTTGACCTTTTGGCCTTCAGCGAGACCCGCAAGACCAGCCCGCTCGACCGCGCTGATGTGAACGAACACATCGCTGCCGCCGTCGTCGGGCTGAATGAATCCAAAGCCCTTCTGGCCGTTGAACCACTTCACGGTACCTGTCGTCATTTTCTTCTCCAAAGCGCGCAAGCGCACATTCCGCGTGACGCTCACGCAGAACCAATTCAATTCGTCGATGTCTATGGAAAAGGAGCCCGCGGGCGCATTCAACAAGGCACAGCGGCTGAACGAACGAATTCAGGGTATACCCCACCAACCCCAGTTGCAAGGCTTGGCCAAGCTTAATTGCACCAGGGACCTCGGCGGAACAGTCCCTGGTTTGAGGCGACTACGCGGGGCCTCCCTCTGGCGAAACGGCTTAGGCGTTGAACGAGGAACGGCTGCGGAATTGTGGCTTCCGTTGACGCGGCGTAGACATTCGGGCTGATCTTGCTGCTCGGAATGGGAGGTCACCATGTCACTACTGGGCAAGGCCGCCGTCGCGATGTGGTGGAGCGTTCGCCCCGAGCAGCGCACCGAGTTCGGCGACTGGCATTCGCATGAACACTTCCCGGAGCGGATGAGCATTCCCGGCTTCCGGCGCGGGTCGCGATGGACGAGCACGACGGACGCCGAAGGTTTCTTCGTGCTCTACGAGCTCGAGCAGTACGAGGTGCTCACGTCGAAGGGATATCTCGACCGGCTCAATGCGCCAACGCCGTGGTCGACCAGGATGATGCCGCATCATCTCGGCATGGTCCGCAGCCAATGCCGGATCGTCGCGAGCTTTGGCGGAGGTGTGGCGACCTCGCTTGCCACCATCAGGCTGTCGCCGGAAGCCGGACGGGATGCGCAATTGCAGACGCGCCTGTCGGAAACGCTTAGCGCATTGGCGCTGCAGCCGGGGCTGACAGGCGCCCACCTCCTCTTCACCGACACGCCTCGCACGAGCGCGCCCACCACCGAGCAGCAGATCCGCGGCAGGGACGGCGCTGCCGACTGGATCGTCCTGCTGTCGGGTTACGATGCCGATGTGGTTGACGCCGGGATCGCCGGCCAATTCTCGCCGTCGTCGCTTCACGCGGCGGGTGCTGGCGAGGATATCATGATCGGCCGCTACAGGCTGGCATTCACGATGACGCCACAGGATGTCGCAGCGATCTAGCAACCCGGCCAGAAGGACCGCCGACAAAAAAAACGAGATGCCATGTCGGATCGGAGGCTTCCCGGTCGTCCTCGTGACATGAATGGGCCATAGACGCCAATCTCGGGCCCATCAATCACTGAGGATAACAACCATGCCCAGCACGATCCGCCTGCACCGCGTTCTCGCCACCAGCCCGCAAAAAGTCTATCGCGCTTTCCTGGAGGCCGATGCGATGGCGAAATGGCTGCCGCCGAACGGCTTCACCTGCACCGTGCATCATTTCGAGCCCAAGGTCGGGGGCACGTTCAAGATGTCGTTCCGGAATTTCACGACGGGCAACAGCCATTCGTTCGGCGGCGAATATGTCGAGCTCGTGCCCGGCGAACGTCTCCGTTACACCGACAGGTTCGACGATCCCAACCTGCCCGGCGAAATTCAGGTCACCGTGATCCTGAAGAAGGTCTCGGTTGGCACCGAGATCGACATCACGCAGGCCGGCATCCCCGACGTGATCCCGCCGGAGGCCTGCTATCTCGGCTGGCAGGAATCGCTGCGCAATCTGGCGAAGCTCGTCGAGCCGGAGATCAATCAGTAGCGGCGGCGTTGGCGTCGTAGGGTGGGCAAAGGCGCACTTGCGCCGTGCCCACGATCTTTCCGATACGGCGACAGACGCGCGGAGAGGCTTCGCGTTGCCCACCCTACGGCACTGTTCGATCCGATGCGCCGTTCTACCCACGCCGTCATTGCGAGTGTAGCGAAGCAGAGTGTTTCCGCGGTGGGATTCTGGATTGCTTTGCTGCGCTCGCAATGACGGAGAATCGTTAAGCCCCCGCCTTCGCCTCGAGCCCGCCGCCGGCAGTCCAGCGGTCCGGGTTGGGGCTGTGCCCGATCAAGGCGAGCCCATAGGCGATCGACTCGAACTGGTCGCCCGACATCAGCCGTTCGTTGCCGAACCGCTCGGCGAACAGTTTTCGGACCGCCGGTACGAAGGACGTGCCGCCGGTCAAGAACACCTTCTCGATCTCGCGCGCGGTGATGCCGGCTTCGGCCAGCACCTTGTCGACGGTGGCCCCGAGCCGGGCGATGTCGTCGGCAATCCAGGATTCGAAATTCTTCCGCGTGATGGCCGCGCCGATGTCGACACCGCCGCCCTTGAAGCGGAAATCCACCTCGTCCTGCGCCGACAGCGCGACCTTTGCGTCGGACACCGCGCGGTACAGCGAAAAGCCGAGGTCGAGATCGACGATGGTGATGAAATCCTCCAGCAGCTTCGGCTTCAGCGCGGTGCGCGCAAGCTCCCGCAGCTCGCGCAGATCGCCGTTGCTCTTCATCATCGCGAGCTGATGCCAGCGCGCAAGGTTGGTGTAATGGCCGCTGGGGATCGGCAGCACCTTGTCGAACGAGCGGAAGCTGGAGCCCTTGCCGAGCCGCGGCGAGACGACGTGGTCGACGATGCGGTAATCGAACGTGTCGCCGGCGATGCCGATGCCGGCGTGGCCGAGCGGCTCGGCGCGAAGGCTGCCGCCCGCGCGCGAGAAACGCATCACGGAGAAATCGCTGGTGCCGCCGCCGAAATCCGCAACCAGCACGGTGGCATCGCGCTCCAGCCTTCGGGCAAAGGAGAACGCCGCGCCCACGGGCTCGTAGACATAGCGCGCATGGCCGGCGCCCAGGCGCTCGAACGCTGCGCGGTAGCGCTGCATCGCCAGCGCCTCGTCGGGATTGCCGCCGGCGAAGCGCACCGGGCGGCCGACCGTGATGGTCGAGGTCTCGAAGCCGAACCTGTCGCCGCCATGGCGCGCCAGCGTCCGCAGGAACGCCGCCAGAATGTCCTCGAACTTGAAGCGCTGCCGGAACACCTGCGTGGTGTTGAAGCTGCTGCTCGCCGCAAACGTCTTGAACGACTGCAGGAAGCGGTAGACGTGGCGTCCTTCGAGGAATTGCTCGATCGCCCAGGGGCCGCCCTCGGCTTGGGCGCCGGCGCCCGGCCGGTCCTCCCAGAAGCACAAAGCCGACACATAGACGCTGCGGCGCTGTCCGCCGTGGTCGAAGCGGATGGCCTCGACCCGGCGGTCGTCCGCCGCAAGGGCGACGACCGTATTGCTGGTCCCAAAATCGATGCCGATCGAGACGGCGGGCGAGGCGCTCGACATGAACCACTCTGACAGATGATTGGAAGGGGGCAGACCACTAGCGGCTTTGACTTGCCCTGCCAAGCCTTGCCCTGCCAAGCCTTGCCCTGCAAAGCCCCTCGCCCATTAAGGCTCGCTTTAGGTTCGCGCCGGTGGACCCCGATTTCCGCTTCAATCGAATGAATAAGCCCTTGATCGCCATTTTCGGCGTTCGAGGATGGCGTCTAAGACGGAAAAGCCTTCTTTGGGGTGCGCCATTTAAGCCCGAACCGGCCCCATTAACCCGTCATTATGCTGCGATGCGGAACTTTCTATGCTGCTATGCAAACAAACGCGTAGACAGTGGCATCTGGTATACATAGTTTCATCCCCAGACGAGACGCCAAGACTGATCGTCTCAAGAAAGGGAATTCCAATGTCCAAGACTGCTTCCGTCGCTTTCGCCCCCTCCTCCTCGCTGTTCAGCCGCTTTATGGCTGCAGTCGACCGTTTCCTGATGGCGAGCGCCGAGATCTCGAACCACAACGGCGACCTGCCGCGTTTCGGCCTGTAAGAAGGCCTCCCGCGCAGCCGAAACGGCGCGCGGCCGGCAACCGCAGACGCTACGTTTGATCAATGGCCCCCTCGTCGGGGCCATTTTCTTTTGGTCCCCGCTTCGCCCGCGAACACAACTGCGACGATTGGTCCGCCGATTTGGGCGGCCGTCCAATTGTGAGCCAGCTGGCATCTCGCATACCATTCGACAACCAAAACGATTGCACGACCAAGGTGCTGGATGGGGATGCAGAGCGCGGGACAGGAACGGCCAAGGAGATGGCACGTTTGCCAATCATGGCGGAGCCTTAGCCCAAAGGAGCGGATGTCGCGCCTTGTCCCCGCTCATAAACTTCTGGTTGGTGAGGCTGCAATGGGAGATCGACCGCAAAGGTGACCCCAAGCGTGTGAATCCAGATGGGCTGACGCGAGCTGGCAAAGAACGGCCGCGTTTCGACAGGGAGAGAAACGAGATGAAGTCATTCGTTCTGAATGTCGCTTTGGCGGCAATGGCGATGTCGTGCGCCGGCAGCACTGCAAGTTTTGCGGCCTGGGAGCCGGTTCGGCCGGTCGAATTCATCGTGCCCGCGGGCACCGGTGGCGGCGCCGATCAGATGGCACGAACCATCCAGGGCATCGTCACCAAGCATAATCTCATGAAGCAGCCGCTGGTCGTCATCAACAAGGCCGGCGGTGCAGGCGGCGAAGGCTTTCTCGACGTGAAGACGTCGTCGGGCAATCCGCACAAGATCATCATCACGCTCTCGAACTTGTTCACGACGCCGCTGGCAACGGGGATTCCGTTCAACTGGAAGGATTTGACTCCGGTCGCGATGCTGGCGCTGGATGAATTCGTGCTCTGGGTGAATGCCGAAAAGCCGTTCAACACCGTCAAGGATTACGTCGACGCCGCGAAGAAGGCACCAAGCGGCTCATTCAAGATGGGCGGCACCGGCTCCAAGCAGGAAGACCAGATCATTACGGTCGGCATCGAGAAGGCGATCGACGCGAAGTTCACCTACATCCCCTACAAGGGCGGCGGCGAGGTCGCGGTTCAGCTCGTCGGCAATCACGTCGATTCCACCGTCAACAATCCGATCGAGGCGGTCGCGCAATGGCGCGGCGGCAAGCTCCGCCCGCTCTGCGTCTTCGACGCCCAGCCGATGGCCTATGACGAGCCGATCGCCGAGGGCAAGGCCTGGAAGGACATTCCGACCTGTAAGTCGCAGGGCCTCGCGATGGAATATCTCATGCTGCGCGGCATCTTCATGTCGCCCAAGGCCACCAAGGATCAGGTCGAGTATTACGTCGAGCTGTTCAAGAAGGTTCGCGCCACGCCGGAATGGCAGGATTTCATGAAGAGCGGCGCCTTCAACACGACCTTCCTGGCTGGAGCCGACTACGCCAAATGGATCGAGGCGGAGGAGAAGCGCCACGAAGGCCTGATGAAGGATGCCGGTTTCCTCGCGCCGGGAAATTGATTCCCGAATCGATCCGCGACATCGATGACGGATGAGGACGCCGGTCGTCCTCCCGTCTGCTGCGAAACGTGCGATTCCGCCTGGAGCTCCCATGACTGAACAATCCGAATCCGGTCCGGCCCACAAGACGGTGGAGATCGGCATGGCGCTGTTGATCGGCGTCTTCGGCCTGATCGTGATCTTCGGCAGCATCAAGGCCGGCATCAACTGGGGCGCAGAGGGTCCGCGAGCCGGGTTCTTCCCGTTCTATGTCGGCGCCGTCATCGTCGGCGCGAGTGCCATCAACCTGTGGCACGCGCAGCGCGACGACGACGGCCGGCTGTTCGCGGAATGGGGACAGCTGCGCCAGGTCATGAGCGTCGTCGTGCCCACCGCGATCTATGTCGGCTCGATGCCGTTCATCGGCCTCTACATCGCCTCGATGGTCTTCATCGCCTGGTTCATGCGCTGGCTCGGCGGTTATCGCTGGCTGACGGTCATCGCGGTGGCGGTCGGCATGCCGGTGGTGACCTATCTCGTTTTCGAGCGCTGGTTCCTGGTCCCGCTTCCCAAGGGGCCGTTCGAGGAGTGGCTCGGTCTGTAAGGGCCACGCATTCATTCAATTGCTGCTGCAGGACGTATCGATATGGAAGAGTTGGCCAATCTATTTCACGGCTTCGCGGTCGCCCTGCAGCCCTACAACATCATGCTGATGATCATCGGCATCACGCTCGGGGTCATCATCGGCGTGCTGCCGGGGCTTGGGGGCGCCAACGGCGTGGCGATCCTGCTTCCCCTGACCTTCAGCATGCCGCCGACGTCGGCGATCATCATGCTGTCATGCATCTATTGGGGCGCATTGTTCGGCGGCGCCATCACCTCGATCCTGTTCAACATCCCCGGCGAGCCCTGGTCCGTGGCGACCACCTTCGACGGCTATCCCATGGCGCAGCAGGGCAAGCCCGGCGAAGCCCTGACGGCCGCCTTCACCTCCTCCTTCGTCGGCGCGCTGTTCGCCGTCATCATGATCACGCTGGTCGCGCCGCTGGTCGCGGGCTTTGCGCTGCGATTTGGTCCGGCGGAGAAGTTCGCGGTGTACTTCCTCGCCTTCTGCAGCTTCGTCGGCCTCAGCAAGGAGCCGCCGTTCAAGACCATCGCGGCAATGATGATGGGCTTTGCACTCGCAGCGGTTGGCCTCGATTCGATCACCGGGCAATTGCGACTGACCTTCGGCGTCACCGAGCTGCTCAACGGGTTCGACTTCCTGATCGCCGTGATCGGCTTGTTCGGGATCGGCGAGATTCTGCTGACCATGGAGGAAGGGCTCGCCTTCCGCGGCGGCAATGCCAGCATCAACCTTCGGGTCGTGCTTCAGACTTGGCGCGAGCTGCCCACCTACTGGATGACCTCGCTGCGCTCCTGCCTGATCGGCTGCTGGATGGGCGTCACACCCGCCGGAGCGACGCCGGCATCCTTCATGAGCTACGGCATCGCCAAGCGCCTGGCGCGGCGCGGCAACAATTTCGGCAAGGGCGAGATCGAAGGCGTGATCGCGCCGGAGACGGCCGCGCATGCGGCGGGCACCTCGGCGCTGCTGCCGATGCTGTCGCTCGGCGTGCCCGGCTCGCCGACGGCTGCCGTGCTGCTCGGCGGCCTCCTGATCTGGGGCCTGCAGCCAGGTCCGATGCTGTTCGTCGAGCAGAAGGAATTCGTCTGGGGCCTGATCGCCTCGATGTATCTCGGCAATCTCGCCGGCCTCATCGTCGTGCTCACCTGCGTGCCGCTCTTCGCCGCGATCCTGCGCGTGCCGTTCGGCATCATCGCCCCGCTCATCCTGGTGCTGTGCGCGATCGGCGCCTATTCGGTGCACAACAGCACCTTCGACGTCATGCTGATGCTGGTGTTCGGCGTACTCGGCTATCTCCTGAAGAAGTGCAACTACCCGCTCGCACCTCTCGTGCTCGCCATCGTGCTCGGCGACAAGGCGGAGGAAGCCTTCCGCCAATCGCTGCTGGGATCGCAAGGCTCGCTCGGGGTGTTCTTCTCCAACGGCCTCGTCAGCACCATCATGGCGCTCGGTCTGGTCGCCCTGTTCTGGTCCGCGATCCAGGAAGGCTACAGCAGGCTGCGCATGTCGATGGCGTGAGGCGCGCGCAGGCGCAATCGGCGTCGGCGGCCGCCAAATCCGCCGGGCGGTCGAGCTTCTGGGATATAGAATTCCAGGATTGAGCGGTCGCGGCACGGCCGCGCACCGATGTGCCCGGGGGGCAGCGCGCACCACCGACCGGAAGCTGAAAATCGCGGAGGCACGGATTCCCGCACCTGCTTGCGGCTTTCGCCACGACAAGCAAGACTTCTCACAAAATCAATGGGTTGATCGCAGGCTGGAAGCCGATTGGGCTTTACAATCGAGCAGCCATGGTGCATGTGAAGAATCCGCGATATTTCGCCGCACCCTCCAGTCCTTCGCTTGAATCTTGGCATAATGAATACCAGGATGCGAACCAGCGCACGCATAAAAATGATCGGCGCCTTCGGGAGGGTTTTTTATGACAGATATGGTGCAGTCAACAGCGGCCCCAAGCGTCGCGCGCGTCAGCGATGCCTATCGCTGGACGCAGTTGGCGGTTGGCGTCGCCGCGATGGTGATGATCGCCAACTATCAATACGGCTGGACGTTCTTCGTCCCTGACATCCAGAAGAAGTTCGGCTGGGATCGCGCGTCGATCCAATGGGCCTTTACGCTCTTCGTCCTGTTCGAGACCTGGCTGGTCCCGATCGAGGGATGGTTCGTCGACAAGTACGGTCCGCGCATCGTCGTGCTGGTCGGCGGCGTGCTCTGCGCCATCGGCTGGGCGATCAACGCGCAGGCCACCACGCTCAACGGCTTCTATCTCGGCATGATCATCGCGGGCATCGGCGCCGGCGGCGTCTACGGCACCTGCGTCGGCAACGCGCTGAAGTGGTTTCCGGACAAGCGCGGTCTTGCCGCGGGCATTACGGCCGCGGGCTTCGGTGCGGGCTCCGCGCTGACCGTCGCGCCGATCCAGGCCATGATCAAGGACAGTGGATTCCAGACCACCTTCCTCTATTTCGGCCTCGGACAGGGCATCATCATCTGCATCCTCGCCTTCTTCCTGCTCGCACCGAAAGCAGGCCAGGTGCCGAACGTGGTGGCGAATGCCAATCTGCTGCAGACCCGGCGCAACTACCAGCCGACCGAGGTGTTGCGTCAGCCGATCTTCTGGCTGATGTACTTCATGTTCGTGATCGTCGGCGCCGGCGGCTTGATGGTGACGGCCAACCTGAAGCCCATCGCGGCCGACTGGAAGGTCGACAACGTGCCCGTCACGCTGATGGCGGTGACGATGACGGCGGTGACGTTCGCGGCCACCATCGACCGCGTGCTCAACGGCCTGACGCGTCCGTTCTTCGGCTGGATCTCCGACATGATCGGCCGCGAGAACACGATGTTCATCGCCTTCGGCATGGAAGGTTTCGGCATCTGGATGCTCTACCTCTGGGGCCACGATCCCCTCTGGTTCGTGCTGCTCTCGGGCTTCGTGTTCTTCGCCTGGGGTGAGATCTACTCGCTGTTCCCCTCGACCTGCACCGACACGTTCGGCGCCAAGTTCGCGACCACCAATGCCGGCCTGCTCTACACTGCGAAGGGCACCGCCGCACTGCTGGTCCCGATCGGCAATTACATGCAGCAATCGTCGGGCACGTGGGACAGCGTGTTCATCATCGCGGCCGGCGCCAACATCCTGGCTTCGCTGCTGGCGATCGCGGTGCTCAAGCCCTGGCGCAAGGTCGTGGTCGCAAAATCGACCATCTGACACGCTCCATACAGCTCTTCATCGAGCAGACGCCCGGCCTCAAGGCCGGGCGTTGTCGTTTTGGCGACGTCTTGCAGCGCCGTTCCCGCTCCAATGGAACCGCAGATTTGTGACAATCCGCCGCAGATAGGGCTTGCATTCTGGAATATGGTATACCAAGCTCCGTGCCGCGCTTGCGACGATAAGCCACAACATTTGCGACACTGGGTCATCTTGCCATCCAAAGTCGTGATCAATCAGGCGCGTTGGGAGGTTCTTGATGATTTCCAGCACGGACGGCGCCGTCACGGCCGCGCCTCTTCGCACCGGTTTCCGTTGGCTCCAGCTCGTCATGGGCATCGTCTGCATGGCGATGATCGCCAACCTGCAATACGGCTGGACGCTGTTCGTCGATCCGATTGATGCGGCCCATCACTGGGGACGCGCCGCGATCCAGCTTGCCTTCACCGTCTTCGTCGTCACCGAGACCTGGCTGGTGCCGATCGAGGCCTGGTTCGTCGACAAATACGGCCCGCGCATCGTCGTCATGTTCGGCGGCGTAATGATCGCACTGTCCTGGATTCTCAACTCCTATGCCGACAGTCTCACTTTGCTCTACGCGGCCGCGATCATCGGCGGCATGGGCGCGGGCGCGGTGTACGGCACCTGCGTCGGCAACGCGCTGAAATGGTTTCCCGACCGCCGGGGCCTTGCCGCCGGCGCGACCGCCGCGGGCTTCGGCGCGGGCGCCGCGCTCACCATCGTGCCGATCGCGACCATGATCGCATCGAGCGGCTATCAGCACGCCTTCTTCACTTTCGGCATCGGCCAGGGCGTGATCGTGTTCGTGCTCGCCTTCTTCATCCAGCCGCCGCGGCTCTCGATCCCGCCGAAGAAGAAGCAGCTCAACCTGCCGCAAACCAAGATCGACTTCACCCCGCCCCAGGTGCTGCGCAGCCCTATTTTCTGGGTGATGTATCTCGTCTTCGTCATGGTCGCATCCGGCGGCCTGATGACCGCGGCGCAGATCGGCCCGATCGCGCACGACTTCAAGATCGCCGACACCCCGGTCACGCTGGCCGGCTTCCAGATGGCGGCACTGACCTTCGCGATCTCGCTCGACCGCATCCTCGACGGTTTCGGACGCCCCTTCTTTGGCTGGGTCTCCGACACGATCGGCCGCGAGCACACCATGTTCATCGCCTTCGGCACGGCGGCGCTGATGCTGCTGACGCTGTCGGCTTACGGTCATGTCCCGGTCGTGTTCGTGCTCGCGACCGCGGTGTATTTCGGCGTGTTCGGCGAGATCTACTCGCTGTTCCCGGCGACCTGCGGCGACACCTTCGGCTCGAAATTCGCGACCACCAACAACGGCATGCTCTACACCGCGAAAGGCACCGCCTCGCTGCTCGTCCCGCTCGCCAGCGTGATCTCGGCGACGTACGGCTGGAAGGCCGTGTTCGTGGTCGCGGTCGCCCTGAACGCGACGGCGGCGCTGACGGCGCTGTTCGTGATCAAGCCGATGCGCCGCTCCTTCATCCTCGGCAAGGAAGCCGAGAGCGCGAACACCGCAACCGGCAGCGCCGAGACCACTGCAAAGACCGAGACGGCGTAAGCGCCACGTACAAGCACGGTTCAAGAAGGGGCGCAGCGATGCGCCCCTTTCTTTTTCGCACACGGCAAACGTCAGTATTGCTGTCGCAAGATTTTTCGGATCGCCCAAACCAGCCCTTGACGATTGGCATTATGTATACCACACTTCCAGCAACATTCACCCAGGGAGGTTGCAATGCTGGTCGGAGACATTCTGCGCAAGAAGACGCCGCGCGTTGTCACGGTGCGGATGAACGAAACGGTGGGTATCGCCGCCAAGCTGATGCGCGCCAACAACATCAGCGCTCTCGTGGTCAAGGACGTGGTCCGCTCCGAGGGTAATACCGCCGTCGGCATGTTCACCGAGCGCGACGTGGTCCGCGCCGTCGCCGAGCACGGCGCGAATGCCGTCAACGTCAAGGTCTCGCAACTCGTCTCGGTGCAGCAGCTGGTGTCCTGCAGCTCCAGCGATACGATCGAGCAGGTCCGCCATCTGATGAACCGGCATCACATCCGCCATTTGCCTGTCATCGACGATTACAGCCTCGTCTCCGTCATCAGCATGCGCGACATCGCAGCTGCCATGGACGAGGCCATCAACGGCACGCCGCAAGCGGCAGCCTAAAGCGACGCACACTTCCCCTGTGACTACCGGCCGGCTCGGACACGTTCGAGCCGGACCGGATCTTTCGTCCCAAAATTCCGGTCTCCCGCGAGGATTTCATGAATATCTGCATCTACGGCGCCGGCGCAATCGGCGGATATCTCGGGGTTCAGCTTGCGCGCGCAGGCGCCGATGTCAGCCTCATCGCACGCGGCGCCCACCTTGCAGCAATGCGCGAGCGCGGCCTGACGCTGCTCGCGGGCGAGGAGAAGCACACCGTGCATCCGCGCTGCACCGACGATCCCGCCGAGCTCGGCGTGCAGGACTACATCATCATCACGTTGAAGGCGCATTCGATCACCGGCGTGATCGAGAAGATGCAGCCGCTGCTCGGCCCCCACACCCGCATCGTCACCGCCGTCAACGGCATCCCTTATTGGTACTTCTACAAGCACGGCGGCCAATACGAGAATTCGACGCTGGAGAGCATCGATCCCGGCGGGCGGCAGTGGCGCGAAATCGGCGCCGAGCGCGCCATCGGCTGCATCGTCTATCCCGCCACCGAGATCGAGGCGCCCGGCGTGATCCGCCACGTCTACGGCAACAACTTCCCGCTCGGCGAGCCCTCCGGCGAGATCACGAGCGACGTGCAGCGCCTTGCCGATCTGTTCGTCGCGGCCGGGCTGAAGGCGCCGGTGCTCGACCGCATCCGCGACGAGATCTGGCTCAAGCTGTGGGGCAATGTCTGCTTCAACCCGATCAGCGCGCTGACCCATGCAACGCTCGACGTGATCTGCACCGATCCCTCTACCCGCGCGCTGTCGCGCGCGATCATGGTGGAGACGCAAGCGATCGCCGAGACCTTCGGCGTCAAATTCCGCGTCGACGTCGAGCGCCGCATCGAGGGCGCCCGCAAGGTCGGCGCGCACAAGACCTCGATGCTGCAGGACCTCGAGCGCGGCCGCCCGATGGAGATCGACCCGCTCGTCACCGTGGTGCAGGAGATGGGCCGCCTCACCGGCATCGCAACGCCAGCGCTCGACTCGGTGCTGGCGATGGTGACCCAGCGCGCCCGCATCGCCGGCCTCTATGACGGCGTCTCGACACCTTCAGATCCCCGCGCACTGGCGGTGGCGTGATGGCGGGCGAGATGAAGCAGTGGCTGCGCTTCCGGAATAATGGCACGACCGGTTTCGGCACGCTGACGCCATCGGGCATCAGCGTGCACGAGGGCGAGATGTTCGGCCGCAACACCGCGACCGGCAAGATTCTGGCGCTGTCGGAGGTCGAGCTGCTGGCGCCTTGCGCGCCCAGCAAGATCGTCGCGCTCTGGAATAATTTTCACGCGCTCGCGGCCAAGCTGAACCAGCCCGAACCGCCGGAGCCGCTTTATCTGCTTAAGGCCACCACCACCATCACGACGCCCGGCGCCGTGATCCGCCGTCCCTCTTATTACGACGGCAAGACCACCTATGAAGGCGAGCTCGGCATCGTCATCGGCAAGACCTGCGCGCGTGTCTCCCCCAGCGAAGCCAACAGCTGCATCTTCGGCTACACCTGCGTCAACGACATCACCGCCAACGACATCCTGACCAGCGACCCCACCTTCCCGCAATGGGCCCGCGCCAAGGGCATCGACGATTACGGTCCGTTCGGCCCGGTCATCGCAACCGGCCTCGATCCGGCCAAGCTGACCGTCCGCACCATCCTCAACGGCGCGGAGCGGCAGAACTACCCGATCTCCGACATGATCTTCTCGGCGCAGGAGCTGGTCAGCAAGATCTCCCACGACATGACCCTGCTCCCCGGCGACCTCATCGCCGTCGGCACCTCGGTCGGCGTCGGCGTGATGAAGGAGCCGGTGAACACGGTCACTGTCGCGATCGACGGCATCGGTGAACTCACCAACGAGTTTCGGCTGTAGCTGCAAACACCTTCCCGTAGCCCGATTTATTCTCGCCGCAGCGCGGCAAAATTGATCCGGCGCAAATCGCGCCGGCACGGCCGCCTTATCCTTCCCGGCAGTCAATTTCTGACGCCAGGGAGGACGCCATGACGAATGCAGGTAATGCACTTTTGTGGACGGCTCTGTACTTTGCTCTCGCGTTCGGTGCGATCTTCGCGGTCTGGTTCGCCGACAAGATGCGCTCGAACTTCCTCGGGAAATGATAGCGCGCACGGCGCCGCAGTCCGGATGAGCCAAGCGACATCCGGGGACGCCTCTTCGCAGGGTCCCGCATGTCGCTCCGCTCGTGCGGGCTACTAACGCTGCTCGATCCGTCGTGGCCGGCCTTGTCCCGGCAAGCCCGGGCATGACGCGTTTGTGGGAACGTCCGGGAAAACCCGGCACTCCTCGCGCCGCCTCCACCCATAGGCCCGACGCAACCAGCCGTGGATCACGCCGCCCGAAACAGCCCACAAGCCTCCCCGCCCCTTGCGCTCGGTTCCGCTCTTGGCAATCATGGCGAAAATGTGCACCGGCGCGTGGAATTCACGATGTGGCTGTTTTTCCTGGTTGCCTGGTTCGGCCTGTTGGCCATCGTCGCGGTCGTCGCCCAGCAGGCGTTCGGTCACGACATCAGTCACCTGCCCGCCTGGTTCGCGGGCCTGCCGGTGCCGCAGCGCATCGCGACCGGAATATTCCCCGCCCTCGCGCTGACCCTGATCGGCGCTTCAGCCTGGCGGCTGTCGCGCCAGGACCGCAGCCTGAAGACGCTGCGTGACCGGCTCAAGAAAACCCGCGAGGACGTCGTCGTCGCCCACGCCCTGCAAAACCACTTGGATGCCACCGTCCAGCATTTGATCGAGAGCGACCCCAGGGAGGCGGTCTCCGCGCTGCACGACAAGCTGGGCGAGACCGAGCAGCGCGCGCTGCTCCAGCAGGGCCGCAACCAGTCCACCGACATGCACGACCAGCTCGCCGAAATCCGCAGTCGCCAGCAGCACCTGCGCGACATGGTCGGCAAGGTCGCCGAGCAGCGCCGCGCGGTCGAGCCGGTCTTCACCGAGATCCGCGACCGCCAGAATCAGCTCGAACGCTCCCTGCACGATCTCGAGACCGACGACCGCAAGAACAACCTCGCCGATCGGCAGAGGGACATCGCGCGTGACGTGGCGGCGCTTCTAGGACGGGTGAACGGCGTCCAGGAGACATTTGCGACCCTCAACCAGTACAAGGAGGATCTGGCGAAATCCCACGCCGAGCTGGTGCCGCTGCGGTCAACCGACGCCGGCATCAACGCCCTGATCGGCGAGCTCAGCCTCAGCCACGAGCGCCTTGCCAAGACCATCGACGAGCTCGAGACCGGCGGCGAGACGCCGCTTCCCACCCGCGTCGAGACGTTGTCGGAGAACAAGATCGAGATCGAGCAGCGCCTCGCCCGCATCGACGACAGCTTCAACATTCTCAAAAGCATCCGGCTCGACTTCGAGGAGCTTGGCCAGCGCCAGGCCCAGCTCGAACGCTCACTCGCCGATGTCGAGACGGACGCCAACGGCAAGACCCTTGCCGACCGCCAGAACGCGCTGAACGATTTCGTCCTGCAGTCGCGACACCGCCTCGGCGCGTTGCAGGAGACGCTGGCGACGCTGAACGTCTTCAAGGCGGAGCTGTCGAAGTCGCAAGCCGACCTCGTCCCGCTGAGGGCGCCGGTGTTCGGCATCGAGGCCCTGATCGCGGAGGTCGGCACCACCCGCGACCTCCTCGCCAAAACCGTGGGCGAGATCGAGGCCAACGGCGACGTCACCCTCGCCTCGCGCGTCGACGCGCTCACCAAGAGCAAGCGCGAGGTCGAAGACCGCCTCGCCCGCATCTTCGACAATTTCAACGCGCTCGATGCCTTGCGCAAGGACATCGGCGGCATCTTCTCGACGATCAGGAGCAGCCTCAACCGGATCGGGTGAGTTGCCGCGTAGGATGGGTAGACCGAAGCGAAACCCATCACCTCTCCTCGCGAAAATAGCCGATGGGTTTCGCTTCGCTCTACCCATCCTACGGATCACGGGCTGACTGCAGCGCCCCGGAAACATCCAGACACATCACATCTGCGCGCGTCAGACATATGCCGCCAACATGTCCCGCGCGCGCCGCAACTTGGTCGCATTCGGCCGCCCTTCTGTGAGGCGTGTCTGGGGGCACGGCATGGCCGTGTTTGGACCAAACCTTCTAGGGGTATGACTGTGAAGAAGATTGTATTTGCTCTGGGTGCTACGCTTGCTCTGGTGACGGTTGCGAACGCTGCAGATCTACCGCGCCGCCAGCCCGTGCCGGTCTATCCGGCCGAGCAGGCACCGATCGGCAAGATGCCGATTGGCAAGAGCCCGGCTGGAAAGGCCCCGATCGGCAAGGCGCCCGGCCCGGTCGCTGCGCGTTACTGAGACGCAGCGCAAGACTAGCGTAAGCGGCCGACAGTCGAGGGGCACAGCGTGACAAACAAACCTGATCGATCGGGACCCTGCATCCTTGCGGGGTTCGCCCTTGCGGCCATGATCGCGTGTACGACGCCCTCGGCTTCGGCCCACGAAGCGAACAAGCGCGTTGCCGACGCCAACGCGCTTGCCACGACCGACTCCACATCGCGGCCTCAGCCGCAAGCGGCGCGGCGCTCCGTCGCGCGCGTGGAGAAAGGTCCCTATTACGTCGACTTCCGTGCCCGCACGGCCGCGAGCTGGGGCCACGCCTTCGTCTGGTACGGCAAGACCAGCGAGAAGGCGGTCGAGGTCGCAGGCCTCACGCCCGCCGGCGACACGTTTGCATACGTGCTCGGCCACCTCACCTTCGTGCCGTCGGAGACCGGTGCGAGCTACGGCGATCTCGA
This sequence comes from Bradyrhizobium shewense, assembly GCF_900094605.1. Lineage (GTDB taxonomy): Bacteria > Pseudomonadota > Alphaproteobacteria > Rhizobiales > Xanthobacteraceae > Bradyrhizobium > Bradyrhizobium shewense. Next base: position 583,539 of record NZ_FMAI01000001.1, read on the forward strand.
TCCGGAATATCTGACCGCGAGCTACCGCGTGTACCTGAACGAAGCCGACGCCAAGCGCGTGTTCGCCTACATCAAGAAACTGCAGGCGAGCTCGCCGGTCTGGAACGCCGAGACCACCAACTGCACCGGCTTCATCGGCGACATCGCCGAGTTCATGGGCCTGAAGGTCCCCTATCGCTGGCAGCGTCCGGAAAACTTCGTCAACAGCCTCAAGGACATGAACGGCGGCCGCCGGATGGTGCGGCTGTCGGCGGAGTAGCTGCGCCTGTAGCGGTGGCCTTGTAGCCCGGATGGAGCGAAAGCGAAATCCGGGACGGCCCTCGCTTGTCGCACGAGCCCCGGATTGCGCTGCGCTCCATTCGGGCTACGAGCCTCCACCACCACCTCCGGCGTCATTGCGAGGCAAGCCCTTGCGACGAAGCAATCCAGAGTGTTTCCGCGGAGGGTTTCTGGATTGCGTCGCTGTGCTCGCGATGACGGTGGTTGATGCAGCGGTGCGCATAGCGCTCCGGCCACGTTCGGAGCACCCTCGCCCGTCGGGCAAAACACCCCGCCAATTTCTCCACTCCGCTTGTCAATCCTCATCCGTCAAAATATTCCACTTTACCGAAATTCTGATTTATCGTACACACAAGCCACGCATCTTTTTCGCGCACGGACTTACGGGTGCCCGCCGGCGCCCGGCCTTCCCTGCGCCCTTGTCTTTCATGAGGGCAACGCGACGAAGCAAAGCTCGGGCGCAGATGCCGCGAGAGCGCGAAGGCGTGTCTTGATCGGGCCCGCGAGCGCAAATCTACGACCGTCACCCTGAGGTGCGCGCTCGGGGGCGCATCGCGCCACTGAGCAAGCCTCGAAGGGCGACAGCCCGACGCTCGCAGCGTGGCCGCCCATCCTTCGAGGCTCCCTGCACGTTGCTTCGCACCGTGCAGGTCGCACCTCCAGCGACAACCGCTTCGCGGTTGCGCGGGGATGACGGACGAATACTGCCCCAATTATCCGCCCCACGGAATCTCCCCACCGCTCGCATGATCGCCCCGCCCTCACCGCACGTCCCCGCAATAGACTTTTCCCGACCGCGGCGGCATCCTCCACGCATCAACGGATAGCAGAGCGCCCCGCGAGGCGCGGGGGGAAACAGGTCATGTTGCAGACACGGTTCACGAAACTCGTCGGCGTCGAGCATCCGATCGTCCAGGGCGGCATGCAATGGGTCGGCCGGGCCGAGCTGGTCGCCGCCGTGGCCAACGCCGGCGCGCTCGGCTTCATCACGGCGCTGACCCAGCCGACGCCGGAGGACCTGACCAAGGAGATCGCGCGCTGCCGCGACCTCACCGACAAGCCGTTCGGCGTCAACCTCACCATCCTGCCCGCGATCAAGCCGCCGCCTTACGCCGAATACCGCGCCGCCATTATCGACGCCGGGATCAAGGTGGTCGAGACCGCCGGCAACAAGCCGCAGGAGCATGTCGACGAGTTCAGGAAGCACGGCGTCAAGGTCGTGCACAAATGCACCAGCGTCCGCCACGCCCTCTCGGCCGAACGCATGGGCGTTGACGCCATCTCGATCGACGGCTTCGAATGCGCCGGCCATCCCGGCGAGGACGACACGCCCGGCCTGATCCTGATCCCCGCCGCCGCCAACAAGATCAAGATCCCGATGATCGCCTCAGGCGGCTTTGCCGATGCCCGCGGCCTCGTCGCCGCGCTGGCGCTGGGCGCCGACGGCATCAACATGGGCACGCGCTTCATGGCGACCAGGGAAAGCCCGATCCACCAGCTCATCAAGGAAAAGATCGTCGCCAATGACGAGCGCGAGACCGAGCTGATCTTCCGCACCATGCGCAACACCTCGCGCGTCGCCAAAAACGAGATCTCGACCAAGGTGGTCGCGATGGAGAAGGAGGGCGCGAAGTTCGAGGACATCCGCGAGCTGGTCGCGGGTGCCCGCGGCAAGATGGTCTATGCGACCGGGAATTCCGACGAAGGCATCTGGTCGGCCGGACAGGTGCAGGGCCTGATCAAGGACATCCCGACCTGCGCCGAGCTCATCTCCCGCATCGTGCGCGAGGCGGAAGCGATCATTCGTAGCCGGCTTGAAGGCATGATCGTTCAGCCGCAACGCGAAGCCGCCGAATAATCACCGCAAGAAGCGAGAGCAATCCATGAAGGCTTACGTCTACGGCCCTGAGGGCGCTAGGATTTCCGACCTCGCTCAACCAAAACCGAAGGGCACGCAGGTGCTGGTGCGCGTCCGCGCCTGCGGGATCAACCGCGCCGACACCGGTATGCGCAAGGGGCACGCCCACGGCGCGGCCGGCGGCGCCGGCACCGTGCTCGGCATGGAATGGGCCGGCGAGGTCGCCGAGCTCGGACCGGATGCCAAGGGCGTGAAGATCGGCGACCGCATCATGGGCTCGGGCGGCGCTGCGTTTGCCGAGTACACACTGGCCGATCATGGCCGGCTGTTCCGCGCGCCCTCGAACATGAACTTCGAGGAAGCCGCCACCCTCCCCGTCGCGCTCGCGACCATGCACAACGCCGTCGTCACCGTCGGCGGCGTGCAGGCGGGCCAGAGCGTGCTGATCCAGGGCGCCAGCTCCGGTGTCGGCCTGATGGCGATGCAGATTGCAAAACTCAAGGGCGCAAAGCTCGTGATCGGCTCCTCGACCGATGCCACGCGCCGCGGCCGGCTGAAGGAGTACGGCGCCGACCTCGCCGTCGACAGCTCCGATCCCAAATGGGTCGAGGAGGTCCTGAAGGCGACGAACGGCGAAGGCGTCGACCTCATCGTCGACCAGGTCTCGGGCAAGGTCGCGAGCCAGAACCTTGCGGCGACCAAAGTGAAGGGCCGCATCGTCAATGTCGGCCGGCTCGGCGGCACCCATGCCGATTTCAACTTCGACCTGCACGCCGCGCGCCGCATCGACTATGTCGGCGTCACCTTCCGCACCCGCACCATCGAAGAAGTCCGCGAGATCTTCGAGGAGGTCAGGAAGGACATCTGGGGCGCGGTGGAATCGCGAAAACTGCAGCTGCCGATCGACCGCGTGTTCGCATTCGACGACATCGACCAGGCGTTCGAGCACATGGAGGCGAACAAGCACCTGGGGAAGATCGTGGTGACGGTGCCGTAAACGCCGATCCCAAGCCTCGGTCTCGCAGGGTGGGCAAAGCGCAAGCGTGCCCACGATTTGTATCCATCACGGAGGAATGGTGGGCACGGCGCTTTGCGCCTTTGCCCACCCTACGAGGGTGAGCAAGGACAGACCGCCAGCCTTCAATTCGGAAGCATTCGCAATAGCTTCCCTCCTGCAAATCACTAGCGACTACTTCTGTGGATCGGCGCTTGATGTTCACCCATGGGCTGCTAAATCCCCGCCATGACCTCCCAGCACAACAAAACCTCGGTCGCCGCGATCTCGATCTTCGCCAGCGGCGGCATGGCGGCGGCCAAGTTCGTGGTCGGCATCGCGATCGGCTCGCTGGCGCTGATCTCCGAGGCCCTGCACTCTTCGATCGACCTGGTCGCGACCATCATCACCTGGGCGGTGGTGCGGGTGTCCGACAAGCCGGCCGACGAGGAGCACCATTACGGCCACGGCAAGCTGGAGAGCGTCTCGGCGCTCGGTGTTACCGCCCTGCTCTACGTGCTCGCCGGCGGCATCCTGGTCGAGGCATACAGCCGGCTGCGCGAGGGAACCCCGCCGCCGACCATTTCGGCCGTGCCGTTCGTCGTGCTGGTGATCGACATCGTCGTCAATCTCTGGCGCGCCCGCGCCCTGCATCGCGCCGCGCGCGAGACCAGGAGCCAGGCGCTCGCGGCCGACGCGCTGCATTTCGCCTCCGACGTGATGGGCTCGTTCGCCGTGATCATCGGCCTGATCCTCGCTGCCCTCGGCTTCTGGTGGGGTGACGCCGCGGCGGCCGCCGCGGTCGCCGTGATGATCGCGGCGCTCGGCCTTCGCATGGCCGGCTCGACCGTGCAGACGCTGGTCGACCGCGCCCCGGAGGGCGCGCAGGAGAAGGCCACGGCCGCGATCCGGAGCGTCCCAGGCGTGATCGACGTGGAGCGGCTGCGGGTGCGCATGGTCGGGGCGACCACGTTCATCGACACCATCGTCAAGGTGCCGCGGACCTATCCGATCGACCGCGTCGAGGACATCAAGCACAACGCGCAAGCCGCGGTCACCAAGGCGTTCGGCGATGCCGACCTCTCCTTCACCGCCGTTCCTGTCGCACGCGACAACGAGACCGTGCGCGACCGCATCATGGTGATCGCGCGCAATTCGGGCCTCGCCGTCCACCACGTCACGGTGCACGATCTCGGCGCCAAGCTGATCGTCAGCATCGACCTCGAGGTCGACGCCCGGATGCAACTCGACGCAGCCCACGACGTCGCCAACACGCTGGAGCGCAACATCCAGGAGGAGTTCGGCGCGGACGTCGAGGTCGACGTCCATATCGAGCCGCTGGAACCGGAACTGCCGTTCGGGGTCGATGCCGCGCCGGAACGCGTCCAGGCCATCGCCGCCGCGCTGACCGAATATGCCGCCGGCGGCGAGATCCACGACATCCATAATGTGCGTGTCCGCAACACCGACGCCGGCGAGATCGTCAATTTCCACTGCCGCGCCGCGCCGTCGATGAGCGTGATCAAGGTGCACGAGCACGTCGACGCCATCGAGCGCGCGCTGCGGCGCGCGTTCCCGAGCGTGAAGCGCGTGATCAGCCACGCCGAACCGCCGCGTGCGTGACGGAGAAATGTGCGACGAGTCAGACGTTCTCGTTTCGGACTCCTCGCGCCCGTGCGTTTGCGGACGCGCGCTGCGCAAACTGCGCATTGGATAAGAATAATTACGCGTTAACGATTCATTGACTCTCGACACCCCGCGAAAACTGGATTCAAATCGCTGTGATTCGGAAGCGATGTGGGGCTGCCTCCGAACTTCAGTTGCAAGCAGGTTTTTAGGGGGCCGAAGGCATGTCGCGTGCAGACGCCGCGAACGCGTGCGTCCAATCCGATTCGATCAAGGGATTGGCGCAATCGATCGCGAAACCTGCCTATCATCGGCTCTTGATTGCAGAGCCGGCGCTTCGTCGCGCCGTGCCGACGCTCATCATCGCGTTCCTGATCACGATCTGCCTCGGCGCGTTCGTGCAGGTCGTCGATCAGACGCGTCAGAAGCGGCTGGTGATCCGGCACGACATCTCGGCGCTGGCCGACCTGCTCGCCGAACGCATCGACCGCCTCACCTCCGCGCGACAGGAGCGGCTCAGGAACATCGAGAGCCTGCCGGCGCTGTTGCCGGACATGATCCCGGCCTGGGGCACGGCCTCGGGCCGCCACGTCATCGTCACCTCGGCCGGCGTCGATCGCCGTCTCCTCGCCCGCGTCCCGGTCGACAGTGACCCTTCCGGCAACGACCGCCTGCTCGATGCCATCACGACCGCACAATTGCTCGCGGCGCCGACGCGTGACGGCAACGTCTCCGACATGACGCTGCCGAGCGGCAACGCCGCGATGGCGACCTCGCGGCAGATCAAGTCGCTGCCCGGCTTCGTCACCGTGATCCAGGAGCGCAACGAGCCGATCTGGGGCTCGGACGCCGCGCTCTCGGTGACGCTGTCGGCGACCACCGGATTCGTCGTCCTGATCCTGGGCTTCGCCTTCCACTGGCAATCCACCCGCGCCCGCGAAGGCGACCTCATCAACGACGCCGTGCGCGGCCGGATCGACACCGCGCTCAACCGCGGCCGCTGTGGGCTGTGGGACTGGGACCTATCGCGCGGCCGGATATTCTGGTCGCAATCGATGTTCTCGATGCTCGGCCTCGACGGCCGCAACGAGCTCCTCACCTTCGGCGAGGTCAACGCGCTGGTGAAGTCCGACGACATCGACCTGTTCGCGATCGCCGACCAGCTCATCTCCGAGAAGATCGACCACATCGACCAGACCTTCCGCATGCAGCATGTCGACGGCCACTGGATCTGGCTCCGCGTCCGCTGCGAGAAGACGCGCGGGGCGACCGATTCCAGCGTGCACCTGATCGGGATCGCCGTCGACATCACCGAGCAGAAGAGCCTCGCCGAGAGGACGGTGGAAGCCGACCTCCGCCTACGCGACGCGATCGAAACCATTCCGGAGGCCTTCGTGCTGTGGGATGCGAGCGACCGCCTCGTGCTCTGCAACTCGCACTTCCAGCGCCTGCACAAGCTGCCCGACACCGCCGTGATCCCCGGCACCTCCTACGAGACCGTGCTCGAGGTCGGCCGCATGCCGGAGGTGCGCACCCGCCACAACGAGACCGCTGCCCAAGGCCCCGGCGCGCGCACCTTCGAGGCGCAGCTCGACGACGGCAGCTGGCTGCACATCAGCGAGCGCCGCACCAAGGACGGCGGCTACGTCTCGGTCGGCACCGACATCACCCGCATCAAGGAGCACGAGCAGAAGCTGGTCGACAACGATCTGCGCCTGCGCGCCACCGTCATCGACCTGAAGCGCTCGCAGGCGGCGCTGGAGCGCCAGGCGGTCGAGCTCGCCGACCTCGCCGAGAAGTACCAGCGCGAGAAGACCCGCGCCGAGGAAGCCAACCAGACCAAGTCGAAATTCCTCGCCAATATGAGCCACGAGCTGCGCACGCCGCTGAACGCCATCATCGGCTTCTCCGAGATCATGGGCTCGGGCATGTTCGGCGAGCTCGGCAGCGAAAAGTACCAGGAATACTGCCAGGACATCCTGACCAGCGGCCACTATCTGCTCGAGGTCATCAACGACATCCTCGACATGTCCAAGATCGAGGCTGGCCGCATGAAGCTCGACATGGAACAGCTCGACCTGTCGCGGACGCTGGCCGAATCCTTGCGGGTCGTCACCGGCCGTGCCGAGGACAAGCACATCACGCTCGATGCCGACATCGCAAAATCCATCTCCGTCGTCGCCGACCGCCGCGCCACCAAGCAGATCATCGTCAACCTGCTCTCCAACGCAGTGAAATTCACGCCGGACGGCGGACGCGTCGTGGTGCGCAGCCGGCAGCTCGACGACCGGATCGTGCTGATGATCGCCGACACCGGCATCGGCATCGCGCCGCATTCGCTGGCGCGGCTCGGCCGCCCGTTCGAGCAGGTGGAGAGCCAGCTCACCAAGACCTATCACGGCTCGGGACTTGGCCTCGCGATCGCCCGCTCGCTGGCGCAGCTCCATGGCGGCTCGATGCGGCTGCGCTCCAAGCTCGAGGTCGGCACCGTCGTGCGCGTGACCCTGCCACGCGACGCGATCAAGGCGGCGTCGGGCATATCGGCCGCGGCGTGATCCCTACAGCTGCAGCGACGGCGCTACTTCCCTCGCGACATTGACCAGCGCCGCGATCAGCGGCGTCATCGGATCGCGTTGCGGGATCACCATGCCGATGCTGTAATTGACGTCGGGATCGGTGATCGGGATCGAGCGCACCGTATCGGACAGGCCGAGCGTCTCGGCAAGCTTGGCGGGCATCACGCTCGCCCAGCGCCCTGTCTTCACATGCGTGAACAGCACCAGCAGCGAGTTCGAGGTCAGCGTCGGCGTCGCCTCCGCGCCGACGGAGCGTAAGGCGCGATCGATGATGCGGCGGTTCTGCATGTCGGGCGTCAGCAGGCACAACGGCACCTGCCCGACCTCCTTCCAGGTCACCGTCTCGCGGTCACCGAACATGCCGTCCGGCGCGGTCAGAAGACGGTAGCTCTCATTGTAGAGCGGAATGGTGCGCACCTTGCCGATCGGCTCGTTCTCGATATAGGTCAGCCCCGCATCGACCTCGAGATTTTCGAGCAATCCCAGCACCTCCGATGAGGTCGTTGAGCGGATGCTGAAACGCACCTCGGGATGCCGGGCGCGAAACGGCGTCGTCAGCGCTGCGACCATGCCGAGCACGGTCGGGATCGCGGCGATGCGGATCTCGCCGGAGAGCTGATGCTTCAGCCCGTTGATCTCGTCACGCATCGCGCGGGCATCGCCCACGATCCGCCGCGCCCAGTCGAGTGCGCGCTCGCCCTCGGGGGTGAACCCCTGGAAACGGGAGCCGCGCTGCACCAGCATCACGCCGAGGATCTCCTCGAGCTGCTTGAGCCCGGTCGACATCGTCGGTTGCGTCACGCCGCAGACCTCCGCCGCGCGTCCGAAATGCCGCTCCTTCGCCAGCGCCAGCAATAGTTCAAGCTTGTCGATCAACCGGGCGTCCCCTCGAATTCCATCGTGGCGTGCAAGCTAGCATGCCGGGCCTGCACCAACACGCAAAAACCGGCAGCCGATACAACTTTCATTACCAATTCGCATCGGTCGATTGCGGTTGCAAATCGATCCGAATTCGCAATCGCAGCACGGGACAGCTTTATTGATCTTCGAATGATTCCAACTAGTTTGCGCCAAGGAAACGCTCTGGTTGAGAACGAAGAATGACAGCGGTTTTTGAGCCTTGGAACGAGACGCGCGGCGCCGAGATCATCGCCGAACACGCTAACCAGGAGGGCGCGACGCTGGTCATCCTGCACGCGCTGCAGGAGGCGTTCGGCTACGTGCCGGAGGCGGCCATTCCCATGGTGGCGCAAGCGCTCAATCTGTCGCGCGCCGAAGTCCATGGCGTATTCACGTTCTATCATGATTTCCGCCACAAGCCGGCCGGCCGCCATGTGCTGAAGCTCTGCCGCGCGGAGGCCTGCCAGGCCGCGGGCGGCGATGCATTGGCGGCGCGCGCCGAGGCAAAGCTCGGCGTATCGCTCGGCAACACCACGGCCGACGATCGCGTCACGCTGGAGCCGATCTACTGCCTCGGCCTGTGCGCGACCGCACCGTCCGCGATGCTCGACGGCCGCCTCATCGGCAGGCTCGATCAGAAGCGCCTCGATGCGTTGATTGTGGAGGCACAGCGATGAGCTTGCGTCTGTTCGTCTCACGTGACGCCGGTGCAATCGCCGTCGGCGCCGATGACGTTGCTCTGGCGCTGGAGCAGGCAGCAGCCGGGCGCGGCATCGCAGTCGAGATTGTCAGGACCGGCTCGCGCGGCATGTACTGGCTGGAGCCGCTCGTCGAGGTAGCAACGCCACAGGGCCGGATCGCCTTCGGTCCGGTTACTGAAGCCGATGTGCCCTCCCTGCTCGACGCGCTCGCGAACAACACGCCGCATCTGCTGCGGCTGGGGGCGACCGACGAGCTCCCCTGGCTCAAGCGTCAGACCCGCCTCACCTTCGCCCGCTGCGGCGTGATCGATCCGCGCTCGCTCGACGACTACCGCGCCCATGGTGGCTACAAGGGACTGGAGCGCGCCCTGTCGCTTGGCTCCGACGCCATCCTCAACGAAGTCACGGCCTCGGGCTTGCGCGGCCGCGGCGGCGCCGGCTTTCCGACCGGCATCAAATGGAAGACGGTCACGCAGGCCAAAGCCGACCGCAAGTTCATCGTCTGCAACGCCGACGAAGGCGACAGCGGCACTTTCGCCGACCGCATGATCATAGAAGGCGATCCCTTCCTGGTGATCGAGGGCATGACCATCGCCGGCATCACCGTCGGCGCGACCAAGGGCTACATCTACATCCGCAGCGAATATCCGCATGCGGTGGAAGCGATGAACGCTGCGATCCAGGCTGCGAAGCGCGGCGGTTATCTCGGCGACAAGATCGGCGGATCCACCCACAGCTTCGACCTCGAAGTGCGAGTCGGCGCCGGTGCTTACGTCTGCGGCGAGGAAACTTCGCTGCTGGAGAGCCTCGAAGGCCGCCGCGGCATCGTGCGCGCCAAACCGCCGCTGCCGGCGCATCACGGCCTGTTCGGCAAGCCGACCGTCATCAACAACGTGCTGTCGTTCGCGGCCGTCCCCTTCATCCTCGCCGAAGGCGCCAAGGCCTACGCGGATTACGGCATGGGCCGTTCGCGCGGCACGATGCCGATCCAGCTTGCCGGCAACATCCGCCAGGGCGGGCTGTTCGAGACCGCCTTCGGCGTGACGCTCGCCGAGCTCGTCGACGACATCGGCGGCGGCACGTTCACGGGCCGGCCGGTCCGCGCCGTGCAGGTCGGCGGTCCGCTGGGCGCCTATTTCCCTCGCTCGCTGTTCGACACGCCGTTCGACTATGAGGCCTTCGCCGCGCGCGACGGCCTGATCGGCCATGGCGGCATCGTCGTGTTCGATGACAGCGTCGACATGCGCAGGCAGGCGCGCTTCGCGATGGAGTTCTGCGCCGTCGAATCCTGCGGCAAGTGCACGCCGTGCCGGATCGGCTCGACCCGCGGCGTCGAGACCATCGAGAAGATCATCAACGGTGAGCGCGTCAGCGAAAACCTCGCGCTGGTCGAAGACCTCTGCAACACCATGAAATTCGGCTCGCTCTGCGCGCTCGGCGGCTTCACGCCCTACCCCGTGCTCAGCGCATTGAAGCACTTCCGGGAAGATTTCGCCCCCGTACCGACCACGCTTCAGGCCGCGGAATAGGAGAACGACAATGTCTCTGATCGAAGAAATCGACTTCGGCACGCCGGCTTCCAAATCGGAAACGATGGTGACGCTGACCATCGACGGCAATGAGGTCACGGTGCCCGAGGGCACCTCGATCATGCGGGCCGCGATGGACGCGGGCCACCAGATCCCAAAGCTCTGCGCCACCGACATGGTCGACGCGTTCGGCTCCTGCCGTCTCTGCCTCGTCGAGATCGAGGGCCGCGCCGGCACGCCGGCGTCCTGCACCACGCCGGTGATGCCCGGCCTCATCGTTCACACCCAGAGCGAGCGGCTGAAGAAGCTGCGCAAGGGCGTCATGGAGCTCTACATCTCCGATCATCCGCTCGACTGCCTCACCTGCGGCGCCAATGGCGATTGCGAATTGCAGGACATGGCCGGCGCCGTGGGCCTGCGCGACGTGCGCTACGGCTATGAGGGCGAGAACCACGTCTTCGCCAAGAGCCACGGCTGCGACAACGACCATTGGATGCCGAAGGACGAGTCCAACCCCTATTTCACCTATGATCCCTCCAAGTGCATCGTCTGCTCGCGCTGCGTCCGCGCCTGCGAGGAGGTGCAAGGCACTTTCGCGCTGACCATCTCCGGCCGCGGCTTCGACAGCCGCGTCTCGCCGGGCATGAGCGAGAGCTTCCTCGGCTCGGAATGCGTCTCCTGCGGAGCCTGCGTGCAGGCCTGCCCAACTGCAACGCTGACCGAAAAGTCGGTGATCGAGATCGGCCAGCCCGAGCACTCCGTCGTCACCACCTGCGCCTATTGCGGCGTCGGCTGCACCTTCAAGGCCGAGATGCGCGGCGAGGAAGTCGTGCGCATGGTGCCCTACAAGGACGGCAAGGCCAATCGCGGCCATTCCTGCGTCAAGGGCCGCTTCGCCTGGGGCTACACCAACCACGGCGAACGCATCCTCAATCCGATGATCCGCGAACGGATCGAGGATCCCTGGCGCGAAGTGTCCTGGGATGAGGCGTTCTCGTTCGCGGCCGCCAAGATGCGCGGCATCCAGAAGACATACGGCCGCGACGCCATCGGCGGCATCACCTCGTCCCGCTGCACCAACGAAGAAACCTATCTGGTGCAGAAGCTGATCCGCGCCGGCTTCGGCAACAACAATGTCGACACCTGCGCCCGCGTCTGCCACTCGCCGACCGGCTACGGCCTCGCCACCACCTTCGGCACCTCCGCCGGTACGCAGGATTTCGACTCGGTCGAGGACACCGACGTCGTCCTTGTGATCGGTGCCAATCCGGCCTCCGCTCATCCCGTGTTCGCGTCCCGCCTGAAGAAGCGGTTGCGCCAGGGTGCCAAGCTGATCGTAATCGATCCGCGCCGCACCGAGATGGTGGAATCGCCACATGTGAAGGCGCTGCACCTGCCCCTGATGCCCGGCACCAACGTCGCGGTCATGACCGCGCTGGCGCATGTCATCGTCACCGAGGGCCTCGTCAACGAAGCCTTCGTGCGCGAGCGTTGCGACTGGAGCGAGTTCGAGGAATGGGCGGCGTTCGTCGCGCAGCCCAAGAACAGCCCGGAAGCCACCGCCATCCTCACTGGCGTCAACCCGAAGGATCTGCGCGAAGCCGCCCGCACCTACGCCACCGGCGGCAACGGTGCGATCTATTACGGCCTCGGTGTCACCGAGCACAGCCAGGGCTCGACCACCGTGATCGCGATCGCGAACCTTGCGATGGTCACTGGCAATATCGGCCGTCCCGGCGTTGGCGTGAACCCGCTTCGCGGCCAGAACAACGTGCAGGGCTCCTGCGACATGGGCTCGTTCCCGCACGAGCTGCCCGGCTACCGCCACATCTCCGGCGATGCCGTGCGTGACCAGTTCGAGGCGCTGTGGAACGTCAAGCTCAACCCCGAGCCGGGCCTGCGCATTCCCAACATGTTCGACGCCGCGGTCGAAGGCACCTTCATGGGGATCTACGTGCAGGGCGAGGACATTCTGCAGTCCGATCCCAACACCAAGCACGTGGTGGCTGCACTGTCCGCGATGGAATGCGTCATCGTCCACGATCTCTTCCTCAACGAGACCGCGAACTACGCCCATGTCTTCCTGCCCGGCTCGAGCTTCCTCGAGAAGGACGGCACCTTCACCAACGCCGAACGCCGCATCCAGCGCGTGCGCAAGGTGATGACGCCAAAGAACGGCATGGCCGACTGGGAGGTCACCATCGGCCTTGCCAAGGCGATGGGCTTCGAGATGAACTACAGCCACCCATCCGAGATCATGGACGAGATCGCGGCGCTGACGCCGACCTTCGCTGGCGTCTCCTACGCCAAGCTCGACGAGCTTGGTTCGGTGCAGTGGCCTTGCAACGAGAAGGCGCCGGAGGGTACGCCGGTGATGCATATCGACGGCTTCGTTCGCGGCAAGGGCAAGTTCGTCGTCACCGAATATGTCGCAACCGACGAGCGCACCGGCCCGCGCTATCCGCTGCTGCTCACCACGGGCCGCATCCTCAGCCAGTACAATGTCGGCGCGCAGACAAGGCGCACCGAGAACGTGGTCTGGCATGCCGAGGATCGGTTGGAGATTCATCCGCACGATGCCGAACAGCGCGGCGTGCGCGACGGCGACTGGGTGCGGCTGAAGAGCCGCGCCGGCGAGACCACGCTACGTGCGGAGATCACCGATCGCGTGGCGCCCGGCGTTGTCTACACCACCTTCCACCATCCGGACACGCAGGCCAACGTCATCACGACCGACTATTCGGACTGGGCCACCAACTGCCCCGAATACAAGGTGACGGCGGTCGAGGTCTCGCCCTCGAACGGCCCGTCCGACTGGCAGAAGGCCTATGACGCGCAGGCGCGACAGTCCCGCCGCATCGCGCCGGCCGAGGCCGCGGAGTAACCGCATGCATGTAGCTGTCCAGGCGATCGATCGCGGAATCTGGCGTAACGGCGTCGCGTCCGAAGGAACGCGGTTCATCCCGGAGGAGACGCCGCTGGCGCTGACCTATAATGGCGGCACCTATGCCGTCATGATGGGGACGCCGCAGAACCTCGAGGATTTTGCGGTCGGCTTCAGTCTCGACGAAGGCATTATCAAGTCGGTCGACGACATCAAGTCACTCGACATTGTCCGCCTCGACGACGGCATTGAGCTCAGGATGTGGCTAACGGCGGAAGATGCGACGCTCATCAGCGAGCGCCGCCGCCACGTCGCGGGGCCCACCGGCTGCGGCATCTGCGGCATCGAGTCCATCGCCGAGGCCGTGCGCCCCGCAGCGGTCGTGCCGCACGGGCAGAGCTTCACGCCGGAAGAAATCATGACGGCGATGCAGGCCATCGCGCCGCTGCAATCGATCAATCTGCAGACCCGCGCAGTTCACGCCGCCGCGTTCTGGTCCCCTGCCGGCCACATCGTCGCGCTGCGCGAGGATGTCGGACGCCACAACGCGCTGGACAAGCTCGCGGGCGCCCTGGCGCGCAGCCGGACGGATACGCGCGGCGGCATGGTGCTGCTGACGAGCCGCGTTTCGGTCGAGATGGTGCAGAAGGCCGCCGCGATCGGCGCGCCGGTGATGGTCGCGGTGTCCGCGCCCACCGCGCTCGCAGTGCGCACTGCGGAGGCCGCAGGCATCACGCTGATCGCCATTGCCCGCCAGGACGGGTTCGAAGTGTTTTCGCATGGTGACCGGGTCGCCGCTCGCCATGCCACGGAGGTTGCCGATGTCGCCTGACCGCCTGATCTACATGGCCAACCAGATCGGCAAGTTCTTTGAGAGCCAGGGCCACGGCAAGGCCGTGCCGGGGATTGCCGAGCACATCAAGAAGTTCTGGGATCCTCGGATGAAGCGCGCGATCTTCGCCCATCTCGATGCCGGCGGCGCGGGGCTGGAGCCTGACGTCCGCCAGGCGCTCAGCTCGTTGAAGGCTACGTCCCTTCCAGCAGCGCCCTGAACACGCGCCGCACCTCGCTCTGGGTCTCCTTCACGCGCGCCTCCAGCGACGAGAAATCCGGCGCATCGCCGGCACGTGCCATGACGCGCTGCAGATCCGTGCCGGCGGTTTCGGGCTTGAAGCGGTCGCTGACGCAGAGCCGCAGGATCTGCGTGAGGTCGTGATAGAGCCGCGCCGCGGCACGCAATATCTCGGTCTCCGATTGCGGGAGGACGCCGAGCCTGCATGCATTGTCGAGCACCTGCATCGTGCTGACGTCGAGAATCTCCGGCTTATCGTGCGCGTGAACGAGCTGCAGATATTGCGCGATGAAGTCGATGTCGACCATGCCGCCGGCGGCATGTTTGAGATCCCAGCAATCGGCCTCGCCCTTCTCCTGGGCGATCGCGCGCCGCATGTCGGCGACGTCGTTGGCGGTGATTCCGGAATCGCGGCGGCGGGTCAGGACGTCGCGGATGACGCGTTCGATCCGCATCCGGAATTCGGGCGAAGCCGACACCACGCGCGCCCGCGTCAGCGCCATGTGCTCCCAGGTCCAGGCCTCGTTGGCCTGGTAATCCGCGAATGAGACGAGGCTCGAGGCCACTGGACCGGCGCGCCCTGAAGGACGCAGCCGCATGTCGATCTCGTAGAGCACGCCGTAATTGGTGCGCGTCGTGAACGCGCTGATCAGGCGCTGCGTGAAGCGAGCAAAATAATGCGCGCCCTGCAGCGATTTCGCCCCATCGGAGTCCGGATTGTCGCTGTCGAAATCGTAGAGCAGGATCAGGTCGAGATCGGACGAGGCCGTCATCTCGCGGCTGCCGAGCCGGCCCATCGCGATGATCGCGGTCTCCTGTCCCTTGATCCGGCCATGCTGGGCCGCGAAGCGGTCGGCAACGAGGCCGTGCACGGTGTGGACGATGCCTTCGGCGACATCGGCAAAGGCCGTGCTGGCGTGCTGCGCCGAGACGGTGCCGGAGAGGATACGCGTGCCGATCAGGAACAGGCTCTCCTGCCCGAACAAGCGCAGGCGATCGAGGAACTCTTCGTATGAGCCGGCATCCTGCACGGTCGCAGCTAACCGTCCCGACAATTCCTGCCTGTCCGGCATGGCGCCGAAGAAGCGCGGATCGATCAGGCCGTCCATGAGCTGCGGCTGCCGCGCCAACATCTCGCCGAGCCGCGGCGCAGCGCCGAGCACCAGCGCCACCAGCGCGACGAGCTCGCGGTTCTGGCCGAGCAGCGTGATCAGCCGGCCGCCGCGCTGGAGCGCCCCAAGGAATTGATCGAACGCCACGACGGCGCGATCCGACTCCTCGGCATGGGCGAGACCGTCGATCAGGGCCGGCACGAACTCGACGAAGGCGCTGCGCGTCGCCTCATTGCGGAACACGCGATAGTCACCGGTGATCCAGTCACGCACCGTCTGCGCGACGGCGGCCGGCTTCTTGAAGCCGAGCGTTGCGAGGTGCTGGAGCAGGCGCGGATCCTCGGGGCCTGCGCTGTAGTCGAGCGCCGGCAGTTTTGCCGTGCCGGTCGGATCGTCGCCCTCGAACAGTTTTTCGTAGTGCCCCTGCACGATCTTGAGCTGCCGCAGCAGCTCGCTCGCAAAGGCCTCGCGATCCGCATAGCCGAAGAAGCGCGCAAAGCGCTCGACTGCGTCCTTGTCTTCGGGCAGCGCGTGGGTCTGCTCGTCGGCGATCATCTGGAGGCGATGCTCGACCCGGCGCAGGAATTCATACGCAACGGTCAGCTCGTCGCGCGCAGCGGGGGTGATCCAGTTACTGGACGCGAGAATGTCGAGCGCCCTCAGCGTCGACCGCACCCGCAATTCCGGATGGCGGCCGCCGGCGATCAATTGCTGGGTCTGCGCGAAGAACTCGATCTCGCGGATGCCGCCGCGGCCGACCTTGACATTGTGCCCTTCCACCGCGACCTCGCTCTGGCCGCGATAGGTCTGCATCTGCCGCTTCATGTCGTGGACGTCGGCGAGCGCGGCGAAGTCGAGATGCTTGCGCCAGACGAAAGGCGCGATCTCGGCGAGCAAAGCTTCGCCCGCGCTGGAATCGCCGGCGCAGGCACGCGCCTTGATCATCGCCGCGCGCTCCCAGGTGCGCCCTTCCCGCTCGTAGTAGTTCAGCGCGGCGTCCCTGGAGATCGCGACCTGCGTCGAGGACGGATCGGGCCTCAGGCGCAGATCGACGCGGAAGACGTAGCCGTCATAGGTGCGCTGCTGCAGGATGCGCGCCATCCCCTGCGTGACCCGAACGAAGAACGGCTGCGGCTCGATGTCCGCTGCCAGCGTTGTCGCATCAGGATCGAAGAACACGATGAGATCGATATCGCTGGAATAGTTCAGCTCGCCCGCACCCATCTTGCCCATGGCGAGCACGATCAGCCCGCAGCCTTCCTCGGGCGCCTCGGGATTGGGCGGCGAGATCTTGCCACGTGCGGCTTCCTGCCGCAGCAGGTACTGGAGCGCCGCCTGCACCGAGGACACCGCGACATCGGTCAGCGCCGCCGTCACCCGCATCACCGGCCAGACCCCGCCAATGTCGCACAGGGCAGTCAGGAGCGCGGCCTCGGCCTTCATGCGGCGGAGCAGTCGCATCACCTCGGCCTCGTCAGAGGCCGCGAGCACCGCCCCCCTCGCCTCCGCGATCAGTGCCGTCAGATGCGCATCCGGATCGCATTCGAGCAGCCGGATCAGGCGCAAGGCATCGGCGCGCACCAGATCGAACAGATAGGGCGAGAATTCCGCAATCCCCTCCAGGATGTCCCGGGCAAAGGGCTGCGCCAGCAGCGTTTCGAGACGCGCCGATTGGGCCGGCTCGAGCTCGGACAGCCAGCTTTCAAGACGTCGTTCGTCGGTTGTGGAAGCGGCAATATGGGGAGCCTCCGCAAAGCGCGCGGCCAGCCTCTCACCATGCTTGTCCGCGTTTCCCGGCGCGGAGTGGTTCATGCCACCTTCTGTGGCACATCCGGTATTGGCGGAGCAACCCTGTCGCCGGCCCCGGCGCGCGCGGGCAGCACCAGCGTGGCGACGAGACCGGGCTGGGCATCGCCCAATTTCAACTCACCGCCGTGCAATGTCGCAACAGCCGAGGCGAGGCTGAGACCAAGGCCCGAGCCCGGCAGCGTGCGGCTCGCTTCCAGGCGCACGAATCGTTCGACAGCATGCGCGCGGTCGGCCTCGGGGATGCCGGGACCGCGATCGGTGACGCTGAGCAGCACCTTGTCGCCGTCGCGTCTGGCCTCGATTGTGATCGGCCTCGCGTCCATGCTGACCACGGTTCCGCCAGTCTGCGCGACCGGCTTGCCGTATTTGATCGCATTCTCGACCAGATTGGCGAGCGCCTGGCTGATCAACTCGCGATTGGCGTGAACCGGCGTCGGCTCGGCCTTGACCTTCAAGGTCATGCCGTCATCCTCGGCGAGCGGCTCGTAAAGCTCGTGGATGCCGTTGGCGACATCGGCGGCGTCGAAATCATCCATGTTGCCGCGCGCCTGTCCGGACTCCGCGCGCGCGATCATCAGCAGCGCGTTGAAGGTGCGGATCAGACCGTCGGATTCCTCGATGGTCCGCTCCAGCGCCGCGCGGTAATCGGCTTCGCAGCCCGATTTCGCCAGCGCCTCCTCGGCGCGATTGCGCAAGCGCGTCAGCGGCGTCTTGAGGTCGTGGGCGATGTTGTCGGAGACTTCCTTCAAGCCAGCCATCAGCGCCTCGATCCGCTCCAGCATGGCATTGAGATTTTCCGCGAGACGGTCGAGTTCGTCGCCGCTACGCCCCACCGGTAGACGCCCGCTGAGATCGCCGGTCATGATGCGCTGCGCGGTCCCGGTCATCGCGTCGATGCGCCTCAGCACGCGGCGCGCGACGAAGATGCCGCCGCCGAGACCGAGCACGACGACGATCAGGATCGACCATTGCGCCGCCTTGGCGACAATGCCGAACAGGCGGCGCCGCTCGGCGAGGTCGCGGCCGATCAGAAGCCGGAAGCCATTTTCCAGTTCGGTGACGCGCACGAGCGCACGATGGTCGCGGTCGTCGGCGTCCTCGATGCGCCGGTAGGCGGTCTCCGACCAGCCGCGCGTCGCCATCACGCCGGGTGCCAGCGAGCCGACATTGCCGGCGATCGCCTGCCCTGTGGGCGTCGTCACGAGATAGAGGTTGGCGCCCGGGCGCAGCGCCCGATATTCGATCGCAAGCACCAGGCCGCGCAGGCCGCGGCGGCCGTAGATCTCGGAGATCTCCGAGGTCTCGGCATTGACCGTCTGCGTGATTTCCTCGGTGATCAGCCGCCGCGTATTCCAGGCGAAATAGGCCAGCAGCGAGGCCGCGAACATCGCGAACAGCAGCAGATAGACCAGCGTCAGCCGGAACGCCGTGGTGCGGACGAGTTTACCGAATGCCGTCACGGATCATGTACCCGGCGCCGCGGATCGTGTGCAGCAGCGGCCGCTCGAAGCCCTTGTCGATCTTGGAGCGCAGCCGCGAAATGTGCACGTCGATCACGTTGGTCTGCGGATCGAAATGATAGTCCCAGACGTTCTCGAGCAGCATCGTGCGCGTCACCACCTGGCCGGCATGCTTCATCAGATATTCGAGCAGGCGGAATTCGCGCGGCTGCAGCGTCAGTTCGTCCTTGCCGCGGGCGACGCGATGGGAGAGCCGGTCGAGCTCGAGATCGCCGACGCGGTAGAGCGTGTCCTCGGCAGGTCCCCCGCGGCGGCGCGACAGCACCTCGACCCGGGCCAGCAGCTCGGCGAAGGAATAGGGCTTCGGCAGATAGTCGTCGCCGCCGGCGCGCAGGCCCTTGATGCGGTCGTCGACCTGTCCGAGCGCGGACAGAATCAGCACCGGCGTGGTGTTGTCCTGGTCGCGCAGTGCACCGATCAGCGACAGGCCGTCGCGCTTGGGCAGCATGCGGTCGACCACCAGCACGTCGTAATCGCCGTTCTCGGCCATGGCGAGGCCTTCCTCGCCGTCGGCGGCGTGGTCGGCAATGTGTCCGACCTCGCGAAACGCCTTCACGAGGTAGTCGGCGGATTCGCGGTCGTCTTCAATGATGAGGAGGCGCATCGTGCGTTCGGCGGCGGTCAAGGAGGTCAACCTTCTCTAAACATGGCGCGAGCGGCAATCGCATGCAAGCCGAGTGGGAGACTCTGGCATCGAGAAAAAGGCGGGCGGTGAAGCTGGGGGGACCTCACCGCCCTAGGCCTTCCGACGGAGGGGGGCGTAATTCCACCGGAAGGTAGAGAGGGGAAGCGAACGTTGCGCTGCTTCCCCGAAGGGCGCCGTCGGCGGGGGCGACTGATGCCGGCGACACCCTTCATCTTGTAGGCCTCCTGAAGCCTCAGCCCTTGGCGAGGGGCACCGCGACGAAGCGCGACTGGCCGCCGCTCTTCACGCGCATCAGGACGCTGTTCTTGTTGTCGGTCCGCGCCATGTTGATGGCGTCGCGGACTTCGCCGGCGGTGGCCACGCTCTTGCCGCCGACTTCGAGAATCACGTCGCCTTCCTTGAAGCCACGCTCGGCCGCGGCGCTCTTCGGATCGACCTCGGTGACCACGACGCCTTCCTTGCCGGCGCCGGCCACCGAATTGGCGGGAGCAACGGTCATGCCGAGCTTGGGCACGTCGGTGCCCTTGCTCGCACCCTTGCCGCTGTCATTGTCGTTGTCGGCCTTGGCCTCGACCGTGTTCGGCAGCTGGCCGAGCGTCATGTTCACGACCTTGTCCTGGCCCTTGTGCAGCACGTTGAGCTTCACGGTCGCGCCGGGCGCCATGCCGCCGATGGTGCGGGCAAGCTCGCGGGCGTCCTTGACGGACTCCCCGTTGACCGCGGTGATCACGTCACCGGACTCGATGCCGGCCTTCGCGGCCGGACCGTTGGCCTGAGGTTCCGCCACCAGCGCGCCTTCAGCCTTCTTCATGCCGAGGCTGTCGGCGATGTCGGAGGTGACAGGCTGAATCTGCACGCCGATCCAGCCGCGGCTGACCGAGCCCTTGTCCTTGAGCTGGGCGACCACGCTTTTCACGGTGCTCGCGGGAATCGAGAACGCGATGCCGACGCTGCCGCCGGAGGGCGAGTAGATCGCGGTGTTGACGCCCATCACCTCACCGTTGGTGTCGAAAGCGGGACCGCCGGAATTGCCCTTGTTCACGGGCGCGTCGATCTGGATGAAATCGTCATACGGACCGTTGCCGATGTCGCGGCCGCTCGCCGAGACGATGCCGGCGGTCACGGTGCCGCCGAGACCGAAGGGATTGCCGACCGCGAGCACCCAGTCGCCGATGCGCGGCTTGGCGTCGGCGAGCTTGGCGAACGGGAAGTTCGAGCTGCCCTCGACCTTGATCAAAGCGAGGTCGGTGCGCTGGTCGGTGCCGATCACCTTGGCGGTGTAGGTCTTGCCGTCATCGGTGGTGACCTCGACCTTGTCGGCGCCGTCGACCACGTGGTTGTTGGTCACGGCAAAGCCGTCAGCCGAGATGAAGAAGCCCGAGCCCTGACCCTGCACGACGCGGCCACGGCCACCCTTCAGGCCCGGGAAACCATCCGGACCGCCGAAGCGGCGGAAGAAGCGCTCCATCGGCGAGCCCGGCTGGAACGGCGAGGACGAATCATCGCCATCATCGTTGCTCGCGGTCTTCTCCTTGATGTTGACCTTCACCGAGATCACCGACGGCTTCACACGCTCGACGATGTCGGCGAAACCGACCGGGCGTTCGACCTTGCGGACCTCGTTGTTGACCTGCGCATGCGCCGGGCTCGAGAACAGGTCGGCCGGCGAGCTCGAGGGGCTTAAGCCATAGACGGCCGCGCCGAGACCGGCGACGACAGAGGCCATCAGCGCGAACTTGCGCGCGGAAAACACCGACCGGCGCGGCTGCCGGTAGGACGGAAGGTTCGAGAGGTCGGGACGGTCGGTCATGCGGAGATCTCCAGGGCCTTGAAATCCATTTGGTGCCCGATGGCGGCACCTTACGGTCCTGAAGATGGGGACTCCCGCCTTACCGTGCGCTGGCGGCGGGGTTAAACTTTTGTAATGAAGGCGCGGGTTTGATGCGGCAGTTTAGCGCAGACCGAAAATTGTGGCCTCACAGGAACTTAAGCGAGTTCCCGTGATGGCGTCGCAGGCGCGTTTTGGCGCGCTCAGCTTGCCCTGACGCTGACGATGAACTCGTCGACCTCGCGCTTCAAGGTCGCGGCCTGCTGCGACAGGTCGACCGCGGAATCCCGCGCCTCGGCGGCCATGCGGCCGGTCTGCGCGGAGGTCGAGGTGATCTGGACGATATGGTTGGAGACGTCGAGGGTTCCGTGCGCGGCGTTCTGGGCGCTGCGCGTGATCTCCTGCGTGGCGTTGCGCTGCTGGGCGGTGTCGACCTCGATGCCGGACATGATGGACGAGATCTCCGACAGCGTCTTGGAAATGCCGTCGATCGCGCCGCGCGTCTCCGCGGTGATGCCCTGAATGCTGGCGACATGAGAGGTGATCTCCTCCGTCGCCTTGCTGGTCTGATGCGCCAGATTCTTCACCTCGGAGGCGACCACCGCAAACCCCTTGCCGGCCTCCCCTGCCCGCGCCGCCTCGATGGTGGCGTTCAGCGCCAGCAGATTGGTCTGCGATGCGATCGCCTGCACGAGCTGCACGACCTCGCCGATCTTGTCGGCGGCATCCGACAGCGTGTGGATGGTGTCGCGGCTCTTCTCCGCCTGGGACGCCGCGCCCTCGGCGCGCTGGGTCGCGTCGGTGACGCGGCGGCTGATCGTGCCGATCGAGTTCGTCATCTCCTCGGCAGAACCGGCGACCGTCTGCACGCTGGCGCTGGCCTGGCTCGCGGCGCTCGCGACCGCATTGGCCTTGGTGCTGGTGTCGTTGGCGGTCCGCGACAGCGTCTCGGCGTTGCTCTTCAGGTGCACGGCCGATGAGGCCACGCTGTCGACGACGCTCGCGACGAGTTCGTTGAAGCGCTTGATCCGGTCGTCCAGGAATTTCGATCGCTCGGCCTGGTGCTGGGCTTCGCGCAGCTGCTGCTCGGTGAGGTGGCGTCGCTCGAGCCCATTGGTCTTGAAGACCTCCAGCGCACCGGCGAGCAGGCCGATCTCGTTGGTGCGGCCGAGCCCCGGAACCGATGTCTGGAATTTCTGGTCGGCGACCTCGCGCATGGCATGCACGATCGCGGCCAGCGGACTGAGGATGCCGTTGCGCACGGTGAACCAGGTGGTGAGGCAGATTGCGACGGCGACGACGGCGATCACGCCGCAGGCCATCAGAAAATAGGAGAACGCGGTCTGCGCCTGCTGGTAGATCTGCATGGCATGGTCGCGCGCGGGGCCGCTCAGCGCGGCGAAGTCCGCCGACAGGCTGGTGATCTCGTTGTTGAGATAGAGCACCGCGATGAAGCCGGTGCCGCCGCCGATGCCCAGCAGAAACAATAATGCAGCGACGACGGCGCCGACCAGGAAGCGGATCGTGAGATTGCTGTTCGCGAACATCGGGGACTCAAAGGCTGGAATCGAATCTTGCGACAAGCTTCCAGACAAAGGTCAACAGAGCATAAACAAGCTGCGCCAAGCGGCCTAAGTATCATTACGTAGGCTAGGACGACTTCGCATCATCGGACATCAACGCGGCGAGCCGCGCCTGTTCGTCCGCAGTGAGCGGCGGAGCAGGTACGTCTGCACCACTCCGCGAGCGACGCCGGATTTGCAGCCACAGTGCCAGGCCACCGCCGATCAGAAGCAGCGGCCCGAGCAGCCACAGCAGCAGGGTCTGACGTTCGAAGCGCGGTTTCAGCAGCACGAACTCGCCATAGCGCGCGACCAGGAAGTCGAGCACCTGCGAGTTGCTGTCGCCAGCGCCGATGCGCTCGCGCACCAGGAGCCGCAGATCGCGCGCCAGCGGCGCATCGGAATCGTCGATCGACTGGTTCTGGCAGACCATGCAGCGCAGCTCGCGCGACAGCTCGCGAGCGCGAGCTTCCTTGGCGGGGTCCGGCATGATCTCGTCGGGCTGCACGGCGTGGGCCGCCGGCAAGGCCAGTAGCATTAGCAGGACGAACGCGGCCATCATCCGGCGCATCGGATCACTCCGCCGGCTGGAGGCGCTGCTTGGCCCGCGCCGGCTTCGGCGCGCCGACCCGCAGACGCCGGTCGGACAGCGACAGCACTCCGCCGAACGCCATCAGCACCGGCCCCCACCAGATCATGAGCACCATCGGCTTGTAATAGATACGCACGGCGATGGCGCCCTCGGCATTGGCCTCGCCGAGCGAAATGTAGAGCTGGCTCGCGCCGCGCGTCAGCAGCGCGGCCTCGGTGGTCGAGGAGCCGCGGGTGGTGAAGCTGCGCTTGGAGGGCGTCATGACGCTGAGCGGCTTGCCATCGAGGCTGACATTGAACTCGGCGATCATCTCGCGGTAATTCGGGCCCTGACGCTGCAGCAATCCGTCGAGCTTCACGTCGAATCCGGCGATCTGGGCGACGTCGTTCTGCTTCATGGTCGCGATATATTCGCTGTTCCAGGTGGTTTCGCAGACGATCCCGATCAGCGCGACGCCGAGGCCGGCATGCGCGAACGCCGTGCCCCAGGCCGAGCGCGGCATGCCGCGCGCCCGGTGCAGCACCGTTGCGAACGGCAGCCGCACGAGGCCGGTCCGCTCGACGATGTCGGTGACCGCGCCGCCGATGACGAAGATGCCAAGCCCGATCGCGAGCGGCGCCAGCGTGCTGCCCCCGCTCGCCCAGCCCCAGGCGATGGCGACGGCGACGAGCCCGGCGACGCCCGCCGCGAGCAGGCGCTGCGTCACGCCGAGCAGATCGCCGCGCTTCCACGCCAGCATCGGCCCGAACGGCACGGCAAGCAGCAACAGCGTAAACAGCGGCGCGAAGGTGAGGTTGTAGAAGGGCGCACCGACCGACATCTTGAAGTCGGCGAGCATTTCCATCGCGAGCGGATAGAGCGTGCCGAACAGCACGACAGCGCAAGCAACCGTGAGCAGCAGGTTGTTCAGCACCAGCGCCCCCTCGCGCGAGATCGGCGCGAACAGGCCGCCCTGCTTCAACGAGGTGGCGCGGCCCGCGAACAGGGCCAGGCTGCCGCCGATGAACAGGCAGAGGATCAGCAGAATGAACACGCCGCGGGTGGGATCGGTGGCGAAGGCGTGCACCGAGGTGATGACGCCCGAGCGCACCAGGAAAGTACCGAGCAGCGACAGCGAGAAGGTCAGGATCGACAACAGGATGGTCCAAACCTTCAGCGCGTTCCGCTTCTCCATCACCAGCGCCGAATGGAGCAGCGCGGTGCCGGAGAGCCACGGCATCAGCGAGGCGTTCTCGACCGGATCCCAGAACCACCAGCCGCCCCAGCCGAGCTCGTAATAGGCCCAGTACGAGCCCATAGCGATGCCGAGCGTCAGGAAGATCCAGGCGACCAGCGTCCACGGGCGCACCCAGCGCGCCCAGGCCGCGTCGATCCGGCCCTCCATCAGCGCCGCGATCGCGAAGGAGAACGAGATCGAGAAGCCGACATAGCCGAGATAGAGCATCGGCGGATGCACGGCGAGGCCGATGTCCTGGAGCACCGGATTGAGATCGCGGCCCTCGATCGGCGGGCTCGCGATACGCAGGAACGGGTTCGACGTCACGAGGATGAACAGATAGAAGGCGCTGGCGACCCAGGCCTGCACGGCAAGCACGTGCGCGCGCAGCGACAGCGGCAGATTGTTGCCGAACGCTGCGACCAGCCCGCCGAACAACGCGAGGATCGACACCCACAACAGCATCGAGCCTTCATGGTTTCCCCACACGCCGGTGATCTTGTAGAGCAGCGGCTTCATCGAGTGGGAGTTCTCGTAGACGTTCGCGACGGAAAAGTCCGAGTTCACGTGCAGCATCACGAGAGCTACGAACGAGGCACCGACGAACAGCAGCTGCGCCAGCGCCGTGGAGCGCGCCACATTCATCAGCGCGACATCGTTCAGGCGTGCGCCGATCAGGGGCACAATTGACTGGATCAGTGCGAGCCCAAGCGCCAGCACCAGCGCGTAATGTCCGGATTCTGCGATCACCGCATTGCTCCCTGCGGATTGCCCTGCGCGGTCGTCGCCGCGGGCGTGCCCGCGTCGGACGTCTTGCCGCTGTCAGAAGGCTTGCCGCCGTAATCGTCCTTCCAATGCCCCTGCTTCTTCAGGGCATCGGCGACATCCTTGGGCATGTAGGTCTCGTCGTGCTTGGCAAGCACCGTATCGGCCTTGAACACGCCATGGGCGTCGAGCGCGCCCTCGGCGACGACGCCCTGCCCCTCGCGGAACAGATCGGGCAGGATGCCCTTATAGGCCACCGGCAGCTTGGCATTGCCGTCGGCAACCTCGAAGGTCACCGCGAGATTGTCGCCGCGCTGGAGCGAGCCGGGCTGTACCAGCCCGCCGAGGCGAAACCGCTTGCCCGGCTCGACGTGCTTCTCGGCGACCATGGTCGGCGTCGAGAAGAACACGATGGAGTCGCGAAGTGCGTTGAGCACCAGCGCGGCCGCGAGCGCGAGCACGGCGAGCGAACCGCCGATGATGGTCATACGTCGCTGCTTGCGCGTCATGGCGTATCCGTTCTCCGCGTCTCTTGTCCCGACATCGTCATCCGCCGAGCCCGAGAGTCATGAGGCCTTCATTAAGTTGGCGCAGCCGCTCGGCGTCGCTGGCAACCGCCTGCCGGGCATCGGCCGATGCCCCCATGGCCTTGTCCCGCTCGCCCATCACGAGATAGGCGCGCACCAGGCGCAGCCATCCATCGACGTCGTCGCCGTTCTGCTTCAACCGGGTGGCCAGACGATCGACCATGCCGCGCACCATCGCGTTGCGATCGCCTTCGGCCATATCCTTGGACGCAGCAATCGTCTCGTCCGACAGCGCCGGCATCGTTCCGCCACCGACCCGCACCAGCGAGGACTGCACCAGGGCACGCCACGGCGCATCCGCGGGCGCTTTCGCAAGCAGCGCGCGCCAGATCGTGGCTGCATCGTCCTTGCGGCCGTCCTGCTCGGCGGCAAGGCCCAGGAAGTAGTTCGCCTTGGGATCGTCCGCGTTCAGGGCCTGCGCACGCTCGAACTCCGCCTTGGCCTCGACGGTCACCACACCGCCGGCCGCAGCCGAGATCGCTTCGCCGAGATCGGACCGGCGCTCCGCGCTCTCGCCATTATAGGTGAGCGAGTTGCGATAGGCGCGCACCGCATCGTCGAAACGGCCAAGCCGCTCCAACACCGGCGCGAGCACGTTCCAGCCGCGCCCGTCGGTAGGATTCTTCTCCAGATGCTGCTGGACCTGCACGACGAGATTCTCGAGCGACTGCGCGACGCCGGACCCAGATCCCCGCTCGCGCTGCGCCAGGGGAAAGTCCTGAAGCCGGGGCGAGCCGAGTGGCATGTAAATGCCAATCGCAACGAGCGGCAGGCCCGCGAGCGCCAGCACGGCCGCCGCGCGGCGCCATTTGAGATTCGACTTCGGCGCCATGGCGGGCTCGCTGGCGGCCGCGGCGAGCAGCCTGCGGCTGATCTCGACGCGCGCAGCCTCGGCGTCCGGCGCAGGAATCAGGCCTGCGGCGAGATCACGCTCGATCTCGGCCAGCTGGTCCTTGTAAACCGCGACCTCGCTGCCCTGGTCTTGCGCGCGTCCATTGCGGCCAAGCGGCCAGAGCACGGCGAAAATCGCCGCGACCGTCATCAGCGCGAACACGAACCATAGCGTCATCTGGCAAGCTTCCGGCAGCGCACGAACCGCGCCCATAGGTGGCTTTACACCACGGCCGGACGATGCGGCAATTGACAATTGTCAACTTGACGCGACCGCGTGCGGTCTCGAAACGGTGAAAATCCAACGGCTTAGCCGATATCGAAGTCCGTGCTTTGCGCGGCGTCCTCACCGTGCCCGTTGAAGGCCCTCAGGAAGTATGTTCCCGGCTTGATCGCATCGGGCAATCTGATGCGCAGCGCCCCGACCGGAACCGGGGATGCAACCCTCGTGATTGTCTCCGACAGTTGCCGACCGCTTGCCTTCTCGACCAGCACCACTTTGGCGCCGACCATCAGTCTTTGATACTTGGCAACAATGATGCGGTTTTCAATTTCGATGGAGCTGATAACGGGTTTCATGCGCCCACAAATAGAAGTTCCCCGGACTTGCACGGGGACCGTACGCAGCACCACCGGGACCGTCAACCACAAATTGTGATCACGAAAATATGCGCTTAGGCTAGCTTGCGCGCGACGATTTGCGCTCGCCGGTTGCTGCGTTCTCCGCGGCCCGGCTCATCAACGAGGCGTAATCATCGCCAAACAGCACCTGGCAGAAGCGAATCGCGGCCTGCACCTGCTGCTGCCGATAGGTGCGCACCTTGTGATCGGCGGCGCGCAGCGACTGCACCAATTGCTCGGTCGAGCGTTCGACATATTGCTGGAGGTCGGAATAGGTGCGCAGCGTCACCTCGTTGATCGCGAGCTCGCTCGCATAGTTGCGGCAGGTCGCGACGAAATCGATCAGCGCCGCCGTTTCCTCCACCTCGGTGCTATCGATCCGCGCCCCCGGCGGAATGTCTTTCTCGGGGCGCTGGCGCAGGATGCGGCGAGCGCGGCCGGGAACGCTGTCGATCTCGGATTGCAGCGCATTGGAGATGTCGGCCCGGATCGAGGTCAATTGCTTGCCCCAGGCGGAATCGTTGCGCAGGTCGAGCTCGGTGCGCAGGCCGCGCACGCCGTCGTGCAACGCCTTGAGGTTGCCGGCAACGTTGTCGAAATGGCCGCGCTTGATGTCCATGCGCAGGGTAGCGGCAACACAGGACAGGTCGTGCAGCGCGATCGTGACGGCAACGCCGTAAGGCGTCGCCGCGACGCGGATCTCGTCGTCGGACGCGGCAATCTTGATGGCGAGGCGGATGATCTGCCACGGGGCAGTCATCCGCTGCACCACGATCGACAGCGCAAAGGGCAGCATCTGCGGGGTCTGAAGCACCGGAATGTTGAGCGCCGACGTCACCGAGGCGATCTGGGGATCGCCGAAAGCGCGCAGAGTGCGCGGCAGCTTCTCGTTCAAGCCGGTGATGGCCTCCCGGACCTGAAGCACCGCTCCGATCGCGTAAAGGTCCTCGATCACGTTGGGCGCGCCGACCCGGGCCAGCGCGCGCGATTTGTCGCCGCCGCCGGGACCGGTCAGCTCGAAAATGGCATCCGCAGCCACCCCCTGGAGCTTCTGCGCGAGGGCCTCGACCTGCCCCGCACTATCGGGGGGCATCCGCGCCAGCGCGGCCTCGAACTCGTTCACCTTGTCCGGTGCGCCGTCGCGGCCAAGCCATTGCCAGATCGGCTGGAGCGAGGTGCGGCGGATCTGGCCGACCCGCAGCGGGACGCCGGCCTCGATCAGGAACGGTTCCAGCGCCTGGAACAGCAGCCGCGACAGGTCGTCCGTGCGCGGCGGCGGGGCTTCATCGGCTTCGGACTTGCGGACGATCTTGCGCAGCTGCTCGAGCACCAGGGTCGCAACGGCCGTGTCCTGGCCGCGCTCGAGCGCGCGCTCGAACTCCCGCATCAGCAGCGCCTGCGCCTGCGGCGGGAGCTGCGCGAGATATTCCCTCAGCCGCTCGATCGATGTCTGGCTCATGCGCCCGGGTAATGCACGGTAAAATGGCGGACATGGGATGGGTCCGGCGCGATCATAGGGGGCCCCCACTTAAGAAGCCGTTTAGGAAGTCGGAGCGAATCCCGCCGGTTTGCTGCGGCCGGGCGTCCAGCGAGGACGAATAACTTCGTCGGAACAATGGATTAAACGCCCGGAAGAACCAGTTCGGCGCGCAGGCCGCCGGTCGGCGCACCACTGAGCGAGAGGCTGCCGCCATAAAGCGCGGCGAGATCGACCACGATGGACAGGCCCAGTCCCGAGCCGGGCTTGGACTCGTCGAGCCGCTGGCCGCGCCTCGAGACCTGCGCACGCTCGGCTTCCGAGAGGCCGCGGCCGTCGTCATCGACGATGATCCGCAGCCGCGGGCCTACCCCCGCCTGGTGCGGCGGCTCCACCAGGACCTCGATGAAGACGCGCGAGGCCGCCCATTTGCAGGCATTGTCGACGAGATTGCCGACCATCTCTTCCAGATCCTGCCGCTCGCCGCGAAATTTTGCCGACGGATCGGCCTTGGCTTCGACCAAGATGCCGCGGTCGCGATGGATCTTCTCCATGGTCCGCCGCAATGCCTCGATGGCCGGCGCCACCTCCGTCACGGTCGCGACCACCGAGACCCGCGCCGCGATGCGCGCACGCTCCAGGTGATGAGCGACCTGGTCGCGCATCACATCCGCCTGCTCCATCACCTTGGCCGCGAAGGGATCGGTGATGTGGGCGCCGGCCTCGTTGACGATGACCGAGAGCGGCGTCTTGATCGCATGGGCGAGATTGCCGACATGGGTGCGCGCGCGCTCGACGATCTCGCGATTGGCATCGATCAGCGCGTTGGTCTCGCGTGCCAGCGGCGCGATCTCGACCGGGAATTCGCCCTCCAGCCGCTCCGCCCGCCCGGAGCGGATGTCGGCGATCGATTCCGAGATGCGCTTGAGCGGTGCGAGGCCGAAGCGGACCTGGAACACCGTCGTCAGCAGCAGCACGATGCCGAGCGCGGTGAAGGTGCCGCCGAGATAGTAGTCGAAACTGCGCGTCTCGTCGAAAATCTCGGTATCGTCGCCGGCGACGCTGACGAGGAATTTGCCGTCGGCGCCGAGATCGACGGGACGCTCGACCATGCGCAGATTCTGCCCCTCGGGCCCGTCGACATAGGCCAGCCGGATGCCGGCGGCGGTGAGTTCGGTGCCCTGCTCTTCCAGCTTCGGCAGCTTCTTGTCCCAGAGCGAGCGCGAGGAGCGCACCTCTGGCTTTTCGGTGTCGGTCCGCGTGATCTGCCAGTACCAGCCCGACAGCGGCAGCTCGAACAGCGGCTCACCGAGCGACTGGAACTGGCGGTCGGGCGGCTCGTCGGGGGTGGCGACCTCCGCGATCAGCGTGCGGAGATAGAGATTGAGCCGGCGGTCGAAGGCGCGCTCGGTGGCATTCTTGTAAACCGACGACAGCACCACGCCGGTGATGGCCAGGATCACCACGAGCCAGGCGGTCGCCGACAGGAACAGGCGGGTCGCAAGCGAACTAGCGGCCATCGGAATGATCCGGGAAGGCGCAGGGTGGCGGGCGTCAGAACTCATGTCCCGGACCAAGGCCCCTGTCAGGCTGCCCGTCAAGCCCCGGAACGCGTCAGGCGGCCGGCGGGGTCAGGAGATAGCCGAGGCCGCGGACGGTCTGGATGATGTCGACGTCGAGCTTCTTGCGAATGCGGCCGACGAACACCTCGATCGTATTCGAGTCGCGGTCGAAATCCTGGTCGTAGAGGTGCTCGACCAGCTCGGTGCGCGAGACGACGCGCCCGGAATGGTGCATCAGGTAGGCCAGAAGCCGATATTCGTGCGAGGTCATCTTGACGGGATTGCCTGACACGCTGACGCGGCCGGTCCTGGTGTCGAGCGTGACCGGGCCGCAGCTGAGCTCGCTCTGGGCATGGCCGGTCGAGCGGCGCAGCAGCGCGCGGATGCGCGCCAGCACCTCCTCCAAATGGAACGGCTTTGCGACATAGTCGTCGGCACCGGCATCGAAGCCCTGCACCTTGTCGCTCCAGCGGTCGCGCGCGGTGAGGATCAGGACCGGCATGGTGCGGCCGTTGCGGCGCCAGGCCTCCAGCACCGAGATGCCGTCCTTCTTCGGCAGGCCGATGTCAAGCACGACGGCATCATACGGCTCGTTATCGCCGAGATAGTGCCCCTCCTCTCCGTCGAAGGCGCGATCGACGACATAGCCGGCGTCGGTCAACGCCTTGGTGAGCTGGCGATTGAGATCGGGGTCGTCCTCAACAACGAGCAGGCGCACGCTTCTCTCCAGACATAGGCCGCATCAACACCGCACCAGATGAGCAATTCCGGCGTGAACTGAATATGAACGCCGGGAACCGGCCGCGTTACTTTTTGGTCATATACGATAGGTCAGCAGCCCATGCGACTGCGCCCGCCATGCGACCGGACGAGCCGGCAGCATGGCGGGCGCAGTGTGCCGCGTCCCGCGGCAGGTCGGAAGGTCCGCCCTTCCCGTGAATTCGGCGGTCAGGTCCGGAAGAACACGAACCAGATAACGGCGAGGATCAGGATCGCAAGCCCGGTCGAGATGGCGAGCAATGCGGCAACTGACGGCCCAGGTTCGCCCTGGCGCGCCTCGGTTGGTGTTTCGACGATCTGACGCTGCTCTCGCGTGGTTGCCATGATGCCCTCAATCTCTGCGTGTCGCCTCCGATGACCGCGACCTCCTCGCAGCCGTGTATGCGGAGCCAACGCCCGATCCGATATGATGTTCCGGCTTTTGCCACCCGATCGGGACAGCAACCCCACGCCCTACGGCCGGTTAACGCAGTTGGAAGATTCAACGCCCGGCCTTGCTATGATTCGCTGTTTCCCGATGGTATCCTCGTAAGTCTGTCCTTGTTGCGTTTGGAGTAGCCCATGGCCCCCCGCGCCAATTGGAAGGGTTTTCTGCGTTTGTCGCTCGTGACCTGCCCGGTCGCGCTCTATCCGGCCACTTCGGATACCGAGAAGGTCTCCTTCAACCAGATCAACCGCAAGACCGGCCACCGGATCAAGTACCTCAAGGTCGACGCCGAGACCGGCGACGAGGTGACCTCCGAGGACATCGTCAAGGGCTACAAGGTCGACACCGACACCTATATCGAGGTCACCAAGGACGAGCTCGACGACATCGCGTTGGACTCGACCCACACGATCGATATCGACGAGTTTGTACCGAAGGCCGACATCGACAACCGCTATCTGATCCGCCCCTATTATCTCGTGCCCGACGGCAAGGTCGGCCATGACGCCTACGCGGTGATCCGCGAGACCATCCGCAGCATGGACAAGGTCGCGATCGGCCGCGTGGTGCTGACCAACCGCGAGCACATCATCGCGCTCGAGCCGCTGGAAAGCGGGCTGATGGGCACGCTGCTGCGCTATCCCTATGAGGTCCGCAGCGAGACCGAATATTTCGACGAGATCCAGGACGTGAAGCTGACCAGGGACATGCTCGACCTCGCCAAGCACATCGTCGAGAAGAAGTCCGGCGCATTCGAGCCCGAGCTGTTCGAGGACCATTACGAGACCGCGCTGATCGATCTCATCAACAAGAAGCGCAGCGGCGCCCCGATCACCGCCAAGGCCGCGCCGAAGAGCGGCGGCAACATCATCAACCTGATGGACGCGCTGAAGAAGAGCATCGCGAACGAGAAGGACGCCGCGCCTGCGGCGAAGGTCGCCAACGAGACCGCGAAAGCCAAGAAGCCGAAGAAGCGCGTCGCGGGCCAGCGCGAGATGCTGCTGCCGATCGCCGGCAAAGGCGGCAAGGACGCCGCTGCGAAGACGGCGACCAGAGAAGCGACCAGGGAAACTTCGAAGAAGGCCGACAAGCCGGTGCGCGCCCCTGCTCGGGCGAAGAAGGCCGGCTAGCCGCATCCCCCCGCGATTGCGCCGTGATGCCACCCCTCGCCGATCAGGCGGCCTGACATGCCCTGGTCGACGGCGTTCGACGATCCCGTTCGCGTCAGCGACAAGCGCCAGTTGCTGACGCTTCAGGAGGCGGCCGATTACATCATGCGGCTGCCCGAGGACGTCCAGCACGAGCCGCGCTGGCAGACCGCCATCGAGACCTTGATCAATGCGGCCGAGACGGGCGGCGGCTGGATGATGTTCGCCCGCATCGCCATGTTGCGGGCGCTGAATGCGGACGACCGGCGCGGATGAGCGCCATGGTGTCCTTGCCAGCCCGTTGATAAACAGGCTCAACAATCGGTTAAGCGGCCGCACGATCGCGCCCTGACGGGCGCTGCGCCCGCGCAGCCCGGCGGAGCCCTGCCGGTATGAATCCATTTGGACGGATCGATAGAACCTTAATTTAATGAATGCCGTCGTATGAGCAGGGGCGCGTTCGCCGGGGCTTAATTCTTTTGGCGCGCATGAATACTTATTCGATCCTTTTGCAAGTCCGATAACGACGCGACCACACGTTGGATCGGATGAACGGGAGTTGGCAATGCGTCTGCTCAGGTCGTTCCTCGCCGATGAGAACGGCGCAACCGCGATCGAGTACTGCCTGATCGCCGCCGGCGTTGCGCTCGCGATCGTGACCATCGTGAACAACACGGGCGGCGCGCTCCTCAACAACAAGTTCAACTCGATCAGCTCGGCGATCAAGTAACGGCCGGCGCTGAACGAACCAGGCCGACATCGGCGATATCGCCGCCGCATTCCCTCCCCCTTCGCATCATCTCCGGACCGGCGCGCTTGCCATGACGAGCTTCGCTCGCAATGACGGAATGTGGAGAGATGACGTCGCTCTACCGACTTGCATTTCATCTGCCGACACACCTTCGCGTTCTCGCGGCGTGTCTTGCCCGAGCTTTGCTGTCTTCTTCCGCCCTCTCGAAAGCAAGGGCGCAGGGAAGGCCGGGCGCCGGCTGGCACCCGAAGTCCCGCGTGTGCGAAAAGAAGCGCGCACGGGGTGGACGACAGGTAATGCCGGTCGCCCGGCCTTCCCTGCGCGATGGTTTTCACGGTGTCCTTCGTGCTCTCCCCGGGGAGCGATGCACTATTGCCCCCGTCGCCTTGCAGATGGCTGATGCACGCGCCCGGTCGGGCCGCCACATCACCGCAAGCCTTGACGCACAGACCCCGGGCGTCAGGACCACACGACTTCTCCGTCCGCGCACATCCTCGCTGGGTTCTCCACGGCTGGCGTGCGCTCGCCGTCGAGGCCATTCGAAGACGCTGTCAGCGCCGTGTCGTATCGCGCCTGCCGCTGCTCACGGGATCTCCGCCCTGCAACTAACATGACGCGCCGACGCCGTCGCGGCCACCGCATCCCGACCCGCGTCCCGTGACGATCGCGAAACGCCCCTTGTGGCGGGCGGGATGTTTCGGCTTGTACGGCAAAACAGAATTTCTGTAAATACGAATATTTTTGCCCACCGTCATGGACCTACCGCTGGTGTGTTTTGCCCGTCGGGCAACACAAGCGATCGTAGCGCTTTGACCGCCATATGAGTCCTGATAGTCTTCAGCACTGCTGGCTCGACTAGCCATGCTGCCAATCGATGGACCGGAGCCGTTGAACGATGCGGATGAGAAGCGTGACGCTCCTGGCACTGAGCCTCTTGTTTGCTGGCGTCTGGTCGCAGGACAGCGCGAGGGGACAGACCGCGCCGCCGGTTTCGCTTGCTCCGCCCAAGGCATCGCCGCCACGGGCGAATGCCAAAAATTCCCCGGCGGCGTCGGACAGGATGTTACCGGCACCCGCGACTGGCGGACTTCCACAAGCGCCGAATTCTGCCGCCGACTATGACGGCTTCCGTGCCACCAGTGACGACAATGACACTCCGGGTCCGACGACGCGACCGATCACGTCGCGTGCCGCGAAGGGCGCCAAGTCCAATCCGGACAAGTCCAATCCGGATACGAAAGGCAACACGGCTCAGGAATTGATCGATCAGGAAGACGAGGCGTTGAAGCGCAAGCTGATGATCTGTCGGAACTGCAAGTAGGACGGCGCTTCCCGCAGCCCGAGCGCGCTGCATAGCTGACCTACACCTTCGCGTCCCGCACTTTACCCTCCCCCAATTTCCTGATCCTCTCTCCCCCAACGCCGGACCAACCGGCCTGCCCAGGGAGAGACGCCATGAAGCTCGGCACCGCCATTGCGGAAATCATGAGGCGCGAGGGAATCGATATCCTCTGCGGCTATCCGGTCAACCATCTGATCGAGCATGCGGCCAAGGCCGAGATCCGCCCGGTGATGGTGCGGCAGGAACGCGTTGGCATCCACATGGCAGACGCGATCTCGCGGGTGACGTCGGGACGCAGCATCGGCGCGTTCTGCATGCAGCATGGGCCCGGCGCGGAGAATGCGATGGGCGGCGTCGCGCAATGCTTTGGCGAATCCGTTCCGGTGCTGGTGCTACCGATGGGCTATCAGCGTAGGCTTGCGCATATCGAGCCGAACTTCAATTCCAGCGAGGCGATGAAGCCGTTTTCGAAATCGTCCGAGCCGATCATCCTCGCCACTGAGGTCGCCAACATCTTTCGCCGCGCCTTCACCAAGCTGAAGAACGGCCGCGGCGGTCCCGTGATCGTCGATATCCCCTCGGACATGTGGAACGAGGAGGTGCCGGAGCCGCTCGACTACACGCCGGTGCTGCGCACCCGCTACGGCGCCGATCCCGTGCATGTGAAGGAGGCAGCCGCCCTGCTCGTCAACGCCAAGCGTGCGGTGATCTATGCCGGCCAGGGCGTGCATTACGCGCAGGCCTGGCCGCAGCTGAAGCGGCTCGCGGAGCGGCTGGCGATCCCGGTGACCACCAGCTTAGGGGGCAAATCCTCGTTTCCGGAAACGCATCCGCTCTCGCTCGGCTCCGGCGGTCTTGCGGTCCCGCGCGCGGTGCCGAAGTTCCTTGGCGAAGCCGAAATCATCTTCGGCATCGGCTGCTCCTTCACCGAGACCAATTTCGGCATCGCGATGCCGAAGGGCAAGACCATCATCCATTCCACGCTCGATCCCAATCATCTCAACAAGGACGTGGAGGCGAAAATCGGCCTGGTCGGTGATGCCGGCCTCGTGCTCGACGCGCTGCTGGAGGAGATCGGCAAGACCGTCACTGCTGATCGCGATGCCTCCGCGGTCGCGGCCGAGATCGCGGCCTCGCACAAGGAGTGGCTGGCGAAATGGATGCCGAAGCTCACGAGCAACGACGCGCCGCTCAGCCCGTATCGCGTGCTGTGGGATCTTCAGCACACCGTCGACATCGAGAACACCATCATCACGCACGATGCCGGCAGTCCGCGCGACCAGCTCTCGCCATTCTGGAGATCGACAAAGCCCCTCACCTATCTCGGCTGGGGCAAGACGACGCAACTCGGCTATGGCCTGGGCCTTGCCATGGGCGCGAAGCTCGCAAAGCCCGACAAGCTCTGCATCAATGTCTGGGGCGATGCGGCGATCGGCTTCACCGGCATGGATTTCGAGACCGCGGTGCGCGAGCGCATCCCGATCATGTCGATCCTGCTCAACAATTTCTCGATGGCGATCGAGCTGAAGGTGATGCCGGTCTCGACCGAAAAATATCGCTCGACCGACATTTCCGGCGACTATGCCGCAATGGCGCGTGCCTTCGGCGGCTATGGCGAGCGGGTGACGAGGCCTGAGGACATCATCCCCGCGATCAAACGCGGCATCCAGAAGACGAAGGAAGGCATTCCGGTGCTGCTGGAGTTCATCACCAGCAAGGAGACGGAGGTGTCGCGGCCGGGGACGTAAGACGGGCCTCCCCCGCAAGCGCTGGCTCAGGGCGCGGAAGATGTGATAATCCGGGCAGGTGCCGCGCATGTCGCGGCATTGAGCCGGATCAGGAATGACGTCCCCTTCCAACGAAATCGAACAACTCGAGCGCCGATTGCTGTCGGCCGCAGCCGAGAACACGCAGCTGCGCAGCGCGCTGGCGACTGCGCGGGATCGCCAAAGCGCCAGCGCGGAGATCCTGCGCACCATCGCGGCCTCGCCCTCCGATGCCCGGCCGGTGTTCGAGGCGATCGCGTCGAGCTCCAAGCGCCTGCTCGACGGCTTCTCCGCCACCGTGCTTCAATTCATCGGCGACGAGCTGCACCTCGTGGCCTACACGCCGACCAGCCCGGAGGCGGACGAAGGGCTCAAGGCGTCGTTCCCGCGCAAGATCACGGAGTTTCCGACCTTTGCGCTGGTGCGCGGCGGCGAGACGATCCAGTTTCCCGACAGCGAAGCCGCCGACGTGCCGCAGCTGAACCGCGATTTGGCGCGGCTGCGCGGCTTCCGCAGCGTGCTGTTCATGCCGCTGATGAACCGGGGCACGCCGGTCGGCATGATCAGCGTCACCCGCGCCGAGCCCGGCCCGTTCGCGCCCGACCTCGTGCAGCTGCTCCAGACCTTTGCCGACCAGGCCGTGATCGCGATCGAGAATGCCCGGCTGTTCAACGCGACACAGGAGGCGCTGGAGCGCCAGACCGCCACGGCCGACATTCTGAAGGTGATGGCGGCCTCGCCGTCCGACGTGCAGCCGGTGTTCGAGGCCATCGCGGCCAACGCCAACCGGCTGATCGGCGGCTTCTCCACGGCGGTGCTGCGCTATGTCGACGGCGCTGCGCATCTTGCCGCGTTCACGCCGACCGATCCTGCCGGCGATCGCGTGCTGCAGGCCTCGTTCCCGGTGCCGTTCGCGCAATTCCCGCCCTACCAGCTCGTGGCCAAGGGTGCGGCGGCGCAACTGCCCGACACCGAGCTCGAGCCGGCCGCCCGCGACATCGCGCGCGCCCGCGGCTATCGCAGCATGCTGTTCGCGCCGCTGATGAGTGAGGGCGAAGCGATCGGCATCATCATCACGACGCGCCGTGCGACCGGCGCCTTCACTGAGCATCATGTGCGGCTGCTGCAGACCTTCGCCGACCAGGCGGTGATCGCGATCAAGAATGTCAGCCTGTTCAATGCGACGCGGGAGGCGCTGGAGCGTCAGACCGCGACCGCCGACATCCTCAAGGTGATCGCGGCTTCGCCTGCCGACGTCACGCCGGTGTTCCAGGCCATCTCCGACAGCGCCAAGACGCTGATCGGCGGACATTCGTCCACCGTCACCCGCGTGATCGACGGCAAGCTGCATCTGGCCGCCTTCACCACGGATAATGAAGCCGGCAATGCCGACCTGCTCAGCTCGTTCCCCGCACCGCTGTCGTCGTCGGGCATTCACAGCCGCGTGGCTCGAAGCGGAGAATATGCCTTCCGCAGCGACATGCAGAACGAGCCTGATCTCACCGAGGCCATGAAGGAGCTGGCGCGGACGCGGGGCTATCGCAGCATCCTCGCGGTGCCGATGTTGCGCGACGGCATCGCGATCGGCACCATCGCCGTGACGCGGCCGCAAGCCGGCCATTTCCCGGACAAGGCCATCAACCTGCTCAAGACCTTTGCCGACCAGGCCGTGATCGCGATCGAGAACACGCGCCTGTTCAACGAGGTGCAGGCGCGGACGCACGAACTCGCAGAGTCACTGGAGCAGCAGACTGCAACATCGGAGGTGCTCAGCGTCATCAGCCGATCGGCCGGGGATCTCGCGCCGGTATTCGAGGCGATGCTCAGCAAGGCAATGCAGCTCTGCGGCGCCAGTTTCGGCGTGCTCAACACCTACGACGGCGCGCAGTTCCGCACAGCCGCCACTTACGGACTGCCCCCCACCTACGATGAATATCGGCGCAAGGCGCCCCTCAACTACGGTCCGGCCACCGCGCCCGCGCGGCTTTTGAAGGGCGAACCGTTCGTCGAAATTGTCGACCTGCTGGAGTCAGACGTCTATCGCAGCGGCGAGCCGAATCGTCGGGCGCTGGTCGATCTCGGCGGCGCCCGCTGCCTGCTCGCGGTGCCGTTGCTCCAGGATGAGCGCGTGGTCGGCAACGTCATGATCTTCAGGCAGGAGAGCCGACCCTTCTCGGAGAAGCAGATCACCTTGCTGAACCAGTTCGCGGCGCAAGCCGTGATCGCCATCGAGAACGCGCGGCTGCTCGGTGAATTGCGTCAGCGTACCGAGAATTTGACCGAGTCGCTTCAACAACAGACGGCGACTGCCGACGTGCTCAAGGTTATCAGCCGTTCGGCGTTCGACTTGCAGGCCGTACTCGATACGCTGGTCGAATCGGCCGCGCGACTATGCGAAGCCGATATGGCGGCGATTACCCGCAAATCCGGCAGCACCTATTTCCGGGCGGGCTCCTACGGCTTTCCAGCCAAATTCGTCGAATATGTAAGAGATCTTCCGGTCCGGCCGGATAGGCGTACCATCACGGGCAGGACTCTGCTCGGCGACAGGGTTGTTCATGTCACCGATGTGCTCGAGGACCCCGATTACTCCTTTGAAGGCCAGGAATTGAGCGGAAATCCGCGTAGCTTCCTGGGTGTGCCCCTACTGCGCGAAGGCAGCACCGTTGGCGCTATTGTTCTCGCACGTCGCGCGATCCGGCCGTTTAGCGAAAAGCAAATCGAACTCGTTACCAGTTTCGCCGACCAAGCCGTCATCGCGATCGAGAATGTGCGCCTCTTCGACGAAGTGCAGGACCGCACCCGGGAGCTTGCGAAATCGCTCGACGATTTGCGCGCGGCACAGGACCGTCTGGTCCAGACCGAGAAGCTCGCTTCTCTCGGCCAGCTCACCGCCGGCATCGCGCATGAGATCAAGAACCCGCTCAACTTCGTCAACAATTTTGCCTCGCTGTCCGCCGAGCTGACCGACGAGCTGAACGAGGTGCTCGCGCCCGTGACGCTCGCCGGTGATGTCCGCAGCGAAGTCGACGAGCTCACCGGGCTACTGAAGGACAATCTCGGGAAAATCGTGCAGCACGGACAGCGCGCCGATTCCATCGTCAAGAACATGCTGCTGCATTCGCGCGAGGGCGGCGGCGAGCATCGGTTGAGCGACGTCAACGCCGTGGTCGAGGAGAGCCTCAACCTCGCCTATCACGGCGCGCGGGCCGAGAAGCCGCAGTTCGACGTGTCGCTCAAACGCGAGCTCGATCCGGCCGCAGGCTCGGTCGATGTGTTCCCGCAGGAGATCACGAGGGTGCTGCTGAACCTGATCGGAAACGGATTCCATGCGGTCGCCAGGCGCAAGGCGGAGACCGAGGCGGCCGGTTACGAGCCGGTCGTGACGGCCGCGACCCGCGACCGCGGCGATCACGTCGAGATCCGCATCCGCGACAACGGCACGGGCATCCCGCACGAGGTGAAGGAGAAGATGTTCAATCCGTTCTTCACCACCAAGCCGGCCGGTGAAGGCACCGGCCTCGGATTGTCGATGAGCCACGACATCGTGGTGAAGCAGCATGGCGGCACGATCGACGTCGCGACCACGCCCGGCGAGTTTACCGAATTCACGATTGTGCTGCCGCGCAAGAGCAGCTTTTCAGACAAGCCCTGAGGACAATTTCGCCCGGGAGGCGGTTTGATGAATCTGGCGCGGTTCATTCGGCGACAACTCCTCTCGCTATCCGGCGTCGGCCTCATGCTTGGCGCGCTGTTCTTCGCGGCCGCACTGACGCCGACGCTGATCCCCAGGAGCTATCTCACGCAAGGTGTCCTCGCCGGCGGCTGCTTTGCGATCGGCTATTTCGCCGGCGTGCTGTGGCGGCGGCTGTGGCACTATCTCGAGCTGCCCGAGCCTTCGGCGCGCGCCAGATCGATTGCGAATGCGCTGGCGGCAGCCGCCTGCCTGCTCGTCGTCATCGTCTTTCTGCGGCAAACAGCCGAATGGCAGAACTCGATCCGCGCCGTGATGAAGATGGCGCCGGTCGAGACCGCGCATCCGCTCAAGCTCTGCGTCATTGCCCTGATCACGTTCGTCGTGCTGCTTGTGCTGGGGCGGCTGTTCGCGCTCCTCGCCCGCTTCCTCGCTGAGCATACGAGGCGCGTCATTCCGCGGAAGGTCGCCAACGTCATCGGCGTGCTTGCCGCGGGCCTGTTGTTCTGGTCGATCGCCAGCAATGTCCTGATCCGCACGGCGTTCAACGCGCTCGACTCCTCCTTCCGCGAACTCGACGTCCTGCTCGAGCCCGAGCGCCCGCAGCCGACTGATCCCGGTCGGACCGGAAGCCCGGCATCACTGGTGAAGTGGCAAGAGCTCGGGCGCATGGGGCGCCGGTTCATTGCCTCGGGTCCGAACGCAACCGAGATCAGCGCCGTCAGCGGAAGGCCGGCGCAGGACCCGGTCCGGGTCTATGTGGGCCTCGCCGGCGGCGCCACCGCGCAGGCGCGCGCCAGGCTTGCGCTCGAGGAGCTCAAGCGCCAGCACGGTTTTGATCGCAAGATCCTGATCGTCGTCACGCCGACCGGCACCGGCTGGATCGACCCTGCTGCGATGGACACCGTCGAATATCTCCACCATGGCGACGTCGCCAGCGTCGCGATGCAGTACTCCTATCTCAACAGCCCGATGTCGCTGTTGTTTCAGCCCGAATACGGCGCGGAGGCGGCGCGCGCGCTGTTCGCGGAGATCTACGGCTACTGGACGACGCTGCCGAACGACAAGCGGCCGAAACTGTATCTGCACGGGCTCAGCCTCGGCGCCATGAACTCGGAGAAATCCGCGGAGCTGTTCGAGATGATCGGCGATCCCATTGCCGGCGCGCTATGGAGCGGGGCGCCGTTCGAGAGCCGCCTGTGGCGCTCGATCACGGCGAACCGCAATCCGGGATCGCCGGCGTGGCTGCCGGAATTCCGCGACAATCGCTTGGTGCGCTTCATGAACCAGAACGGGCCGACGGTCCCGGCGGACGCGCCGTGGGGTCCGATGCGCGTGGTCTACCTGCAATATGCCAGCGACGCGATCACGTTCTTCGCCTATCGCGATGCCTACCAGGCCCCGGCCTGGATGAGCGCGCCGCGCGGGCCGGACGTGTCACCGGAGCTGCGATGGTATCCGATCGTGACGATGCTCCAGCTCGCCCTCGACATGGCGGTCGCGACCAACACGCCGATGGGCTTTGGCCATGTCTACGCGCCCGAGCATTATGTCGATGCCTGGATCGCAGTGACCGATGTCCATGACTGGTCCGCAGAGGCGCTGGCACAGCTCAAAGAGCAGCTTGCGGCGAAAGCGCGGAAGACGGGCGCGGGCAATGCCGACGACGATCCCGATCGCGGCGGCTAGAGCATGGTCCGGAAAAGTGCGCAGCGGTTTTCCGAAAAGATCATGCTTAAACAACAACCTAAAGCGCGATGACGATTCATCCTCATCGCATCGCGCTTTAGGCGCCTACTCCGCCATCTCCACCGGCTGCGCCGTGGTGGGACCGGCCAGCGGCCGCTCCTCCATCGCGATCAGGCACAGCGCGGCAATGGTCATCAGCGCGGTGGCGGCGCCGAACACGTAGCGGAAGGCGTGGCGCATGTCCTCAGCGGGGATAGCGACGGCGCCCGCGGCGTGGTGCTCGCCGGCGAGCGGAACGTCGATGCCGAGCGCGATCAGCAGGATCGCGGCGAACGCGGCCACCGTGAACGATGACATCAGCGAGCGGAAGAAGTTCATCGCGCCGGTGATGGTGCCGACTTGCGGGCGCGCGACCGAGTTCTGCAGCGAGACCACGCAGACCGGGAAGGTGGTGCCGAGCCCGAGCGCGAACGCCGCCATCAGAGTCAGCAGCCCCCACAGCGGCAAGGTGGTGAGCGTCAGGCCGAGGCCGCACAGCGCGGCCCAGGACGTGCCGATGATGGCGACGCGCTTGTAGTGTTTTGCACGGGCCATGGTGCGGCCGGCGACGGCGGCGCCGACGGTCGAGACCGCGGCGAGCGGGATCAGCGCGAGACCGGCCTCGCTTGCGCTCAAATGGTAGACCGACTCGTAATATAGCGGCAGCTGCACGGTGAGGCCGGTGATCGCCCCGAGCCCGCAGCCGCCGGCGGTCAGCGCGAACGGCGCGACCGATCCGGTCAGCAGCTTCAACGGCAGGAACGGCTCGTCGGCCCGCCGGGCGTGCCACACGAAGCTGACCGCGAGCGCGACGGCGCCGCCCACCATCGCAAGCACGGTCGGCGACAGCCAGGGATAGCGCGTACCGCCCCAGGTCAGCACCAGCATGAAGACGACGGCGGACGCCATCAGCAGAACGCCGCCGAGCCAGTCGACCTTGCGCTTGCGGTGGAACACCGGGATCTTCTTCATCTTCGGCAGCAGCATCACGATGGCCGCGGCCGCGAGCGGCAGGTTGATCCAGAAGATCATCGACCAATGCAGATGCTCGGCGAACACGCCGCCGATGACCGGGCCCAAAATGCCGCCGACCATCCAGACGCTGGAGAAATAGGCCTGGTACTGGCCGCGCTCGCGCGGGGAGACGACGTCCGAGATCACGGTCTGCACGACAGGCATGATGCCGCCGCCGCCGAGCCCCTGAAGGCCGCGCGCCAGGATCAGCATCGGCATGTTCGGCGCGACTGCGCACAGCACCGAGCCCGCCACGAACAGGCTGAGCGAGATGATGATCATGACGCGGCGGCCGTAGATGTCGCTCAAGGTGCCGAACACCGGCGCGACCGCGGTCGAGGCGAGCAGATAGGCGGTGATGACCCAGGAAAGATTGGAGACGTCCTGGAACTGGCGCCCGATGGTCGGCAGCGCGGTCGCCACGATGGTCTGGTCGAGGGCGGCCAGGAACATCGTCAGCATCAGGCTGATGACGATGGTGCGGACCTCGTCCTGCGACAGCGGCACCGGCGGCGCGATGGAGGGCGCATCATCGACGCTGATGACTTCGCTCGGAAGCCGGGACAGCTCCTCGGCGATATCGTCAGGCAAAGTCTGGATGTCGGCAGAACTGCTCTGCCGGTCGAACTTGTTCATCTCGCTCGGACGTCGTGGGGCGGCGCAACGCCGCAAAGGATTCGTTCTATGCAGCCCAATGTAG
The DNA here is from genome assembly GCF_900094605.1 of Bradyrhizobium shewense. Classification (GTDB taxonomy): domain Bacteria; phylum Pseudomonadota; class Alphaproteobacteria; order Rhizobiales; family Xanthobacteraceae; genus Bradyrhizobium; species Bradyrhizobium shewense. The sequence continues at coordinate 627,496 of NZ_FMAI01000001.1, forward strand.
ACAGCAAAGTTCTTCCCAGGCAGACGCCGCGGCGCATGGGTGCATCCCGCCCCCGGGCCATCCCGAAGACGTGATCGCCGCGCAAGACCTGACGGCGGTTCAGTCCTTCGGACGTCGCTTCAGGCGGGCTCGCTTCGGCAGCAGGGCCGGCCATTGCACGATGTGGTCCTCGAGCTCCTCGTCCGGGATCTCGTCCTCGCTGCCTTCGACCCGGCCGCGCACGGAGACGCCGGCGTCATGCACGGTGTTGGGATCACCGGAGACCAGCGGATGCCACCAATAGAGATCGCGCCCCTCGGCGACCAGCTTGTAGCCGCAGCTCGGCGGCAGCCAGTTCAGGGTGCGGACATTGGCCGGCGTCAGGCGGACGCAGTCCGGAACCTTGTCGGAGCGATTCGGATAGTCCTTGCAGGCACAGCTGGCGCCATCGAGCAGCTTGCAGCCGATATGGGTGAAATAGATCTGCCCGGTGTCCTCGTCCTCGAGCTTGTTCAGGCAGCAGCGCCCGCAGCCGTCGCACAGGCTTTCCCATTCGCCCGCCGACATCTCTTCCAACGTCTTGGTTTTCCAGAAGAATCCTTCCTGGCCTGAAGGTCGTTTGGGAACTGCGGTCATGCGCCTCAACAAAAGTTCGAAAGAGCTACGGCTCAAGCCATCTAGGGCGTGCGGCCGGGGTGGTGCAAGCAAGGCGCCTTTGAGGCCCGTAATGAACCGGGGTCAATTAGGCCTGTTGTTCAAAATCGCGAGCCTGACCATTGGTTTATGGGCCCCGCTCGGCTAGAAGGAACAGCAAGCCCCTCGGACGCTGGCCGGGCGCCTTGGGTTTGCCGCAACATTCCCTCAAGACGTCTCGATGCCGCCCCCGGCCGGGTGCTTGAACGCTTTCGAACCAAGCCTCAAGGGGTCTAGGTGCGCCAGATCATACCACCGCATTGGAAGCAGAAGGTCCGGAATTTCTTCCTGGACCTCGATGCGCGCATCGACTCCTCGCTGTTCTCCTCGGCCAAGGGCATCCGCGAGCTCTACGAGCGCTACTCGACCTTCATGGACCGGTTCTATGTCGGACGCTGGAAGCGCTGGGTGTTCATCGAGCCGCTGTCGGAGGCCGCGACCCTCGGGCTCGGCGGCCTGGTCGTGATGCTCACCCTCGCCATCCCCGCCTTCCGCGAGACCGCGGACGAGGACTGGCTGAAGAAATCCGATCTCGCGGTGAGCTTCCTCGACCGCTATGGCAACCCGATCGGCAGCCGCGGCATCAAGCACAACGATTCGATCCCGCTGGAAGATTTTCCGGACGTGCTGATCAAGGCGACGCTGGCGACCGAGGACCGCCGCTTCTACGAGCATTTCGGCATCGACATCGCCGGCACCGCGCGCGCGCTCGTGACCAACGCCCAGGCCGGCGGCGTCCGCCAGGGCGGCTCCTCGATCACCCAGCAGCTCGCCAAGAACCTGTTCCTGAGCAACGAGCGCACCATCGAGCGCAAGGTCAACGAGGCCTTCCTCGCGGTCTGGCTGGAATGGCGCCTGACCAAGAACGAGATCCTCAAGCTGTATCTGGATCGCGCCTATATGGGCGGCGGCACTTTCGGCGTCGACGGCGCGGCGCATTTCTACTTCAACAAATCCGCGCGCGACGTGACGCTGGCGGAAGCCGCGATGCTCGCCGGCCTGTTCAAGGCGCCGACCAAATACGCCCCGCACATCAACCTGCCCGCCGCCCGCGCCCGCGCCAACGTCGTGCTCGACAACCTCGTCGATGCCGGCTTCATGACCGAGGGTCAGGTGTTCGGCGCCCGCCGCAATCCGGCCTTCGCGGTCGATCGCCGCGACGAGGCTTCGCCGAACTACTATCTCGACTACGCCTTCGACGAGATGCGCAAGCTGGTCGACACTTTCCCGAAGTCCTACACCGAGCGCGTCTTCGTGGTGCGCCTCGCCATCGACGCCAACGTGCAGAAGGCCGCCGAAGACGCGGTCGAGAACCAGCTGCGCCAGTTCGGCCGCGATTATCACGCGACGCAAGCGGCGACCGTGGTCTCCGACCTCGACGGCGGCATCCGCGCCATGGTCGGCGGCCGCGACTATGGCGCCAGCCAGTTCAACCGCGCCACCGACGCCTACCGCCAGCCGGGCTCGTCGTTCAAGCCTTACGTCTACACCACCGCGCTGCTGAACGGCTTTACGCCGAACTCGATCGTGGTCGACGGCCCGGTCTGCATCGGCAATTGGTGCCCGCAGAACTATGGCCATTCCTATTCCGGTTCGGTGACGCTGACGCAGGCGATCACGCGCTCGATCAACGTGGTGCCGGTGAAGCTGTCAATCGCGATCGGCCAGAAGGAGCAGCCGAAGGCGCCGAACCCGGCCAAGATCGGCCGCGCCAAGATCGTCGAGGTCGCGCGCCGCTTCGGCCTCAAGGCGCCGCTGCCCGACACGCCGTCGCTGCCGATCGGCTCGGACGAAGTCACCGTGCTCGAGCACGCGGTCGCCTATGCGACCTTCCCCAACCGCGGCAAGGCGGTGACGCCGCACTCGGTGCTCGAAGTGCGCACCGGCGCCGGCGACCTCGTCTGGCGCTGGGACCGTGACGGCCCGAAGCCGCGGCAGGCGATCCCCGCCTCCGTCGCCGCCGACATGGCCGGCATGATGAGCCATGTCGTCAGCGAAGGCACCGCGCGCCGCGCCGCGCTCGACGGCATTCCGACCGCGGGCAAGACCGGCACGACCAATGCGTATCGCGACGCCTGGTTCGTCGGCTACACCGGCAATTTCACCTGCGCGGTCTGGTACGGCAACGACGACTACTCGCCGACCAACCGCATGACCGGCGGCTCGCTGCCGGCGCAGACCTGGCACGACATCATGCTCGCGGCGCATCAGGGCGTCGAGGTCCGGGAGATCCCCGGCATCGGCATGGGCCAGAAGCTGCCGCCGCAGCATGTGAGCAACGCGCAGGCCAACGCGGCGCCGAAGGTGCTGGAGACCAAGCCGGGTCCGCCGCCGGTGCTGACCAAGCGCGGCGCCGACATCCTGGTGCGCGTCGAGAAGCTGCTGGATGACGCCGCCAAGACGGCGAAGAAATCGGCGGATGCCGACACCAAGGCGGCTAGGCCGCCCTCGGCGACGAGCGCGCTCGCCTTCCCGCAGAACTATGCGGAAGAGAATGCCAACGCCTCCGCCCCGCGCAAGAACTGATCGAAACAAGTGCGGCTGATCCTGATCACATTGACGGCCCTTCTGCTCGCGACGGTGGTGGGCCTCGGCGCGACCTGGATGACGACGACGCGCGGCACCGAGATCGGCGCGCTGACCATCGGCGCCTGGACCGCGCGGCCGCGCACCGGCACCGCCGACGTCGATCCCTATTCGCGCGCCACCATCGTGCGCAACGGCGAGCTGCCGATCGGCACCGGCGACGGCGTCGCCTTCACCGCCACCACCGACGACAAGAAGAAGGCGCTCGACGGCCGCTGCGACGTCATCGTCTCCGGCGTGACGCCGCCGGCGCGGTTCTGGACGCTGACGCTGTACGACCGCAAGGGCCATCTCGTCGCCAACTCGCTGGCCCGCTACGGCTTCACCAGCCAGGAGATCGTACGCCAGTCCGACGGCTCGTTCGAGATCCGCATCGCCTCGCGCTCGCGCGCCGGCAACTGGCTGCCGACCGGCGGCATCGAGCGCTATGCACTGATGCTCCGCCTCTACGACACCCCGGTCGGCGTTGCGACGCGCACCCAGCGCGATGCGCCGATGCCGACGATTTCGACGGTGGGCTGCTCATGATCCGCCTCCTGTTCACCGTCGTTGCCGGCGTGGTGCTGGGCCTCGTGGTCCACCTCGTCAGCGTGCTGGCGCTGCCGCGGATCGCGACGCAGGACGCCTATTCGCGGCTGACGCCGATGACGAAGCTCAATGGCGTCAGCCAGCTTCCCCTCGCCGATCCCAACACTTCACCGATGCCGTTCATGGACCCGGCCTTTGCGCTGGCGATCTGCCGCTACGATCTCACAAGCGGACCGATCAAGCTGACGGTGCCGGTGAGCCAGGCCTACACCTCGGTGTCGTTCTACACCCGCAACGAGATCGCCTATTACGCCATCAACGACCGCTCGGCGGGCCGCAAGGTGATTGAGCTCGACCTGATGACGGAAGCGCAGCACAACGAGCTGCCGGAGGACGAAGAGGTCACCGCGGCCGACCGCCTGATCATCGATTCCCCCAGCACCACCGGTTTGATCGTGATGAAGGCGCTCGCCGCCGAGCCCGGCCTGATGCAACAGGCGCAGGCGACGCTTGCAGCCGCGAGCTGCGGCCCGCAGACCGAACAGCCCGCCAAGGCCGAGGCACCGCGCGGCCGGCGCTGAGCGCGGCTGGTTCGGCGGCCCTCAAAACAAAAAGCTGAAAAACAACCCCATGCACAGTAGCGGGGACGTTGAGATCATTGGGCTTGTGCGTGGACTCCTAAGCACGCCCGGCGCCCAATGTCGGCTCAGTGTCCAACAGCGGCGCGAAAGTGGCCGCCACTGAACTTCGCTTTTGGGCCAGAAGGCGACATTGGCGGCCCGGACTCGATCTCTATTTGGTGCGCACCGCGGGTCAGCTCAGGCGCACCCCGGGTCAGCACAGTTGACGTTTCAACTTAGCGCATCCCCCAAACCTCAAAGCGCGTTTGGCGCTGCGCTCTGATCCGTTTAGAGTATGGTGGGTTGGTGGGGCCTGGTGCGGCCATGGTGCAAGAGCGGATCCGAGTCGAGCGAAGATTATCAGCGATCTTGGCCGCCGACGTGGCCGGCTATTCTCGGCTCATGCACAATGACGAAGAGGCGACACACGCCAAGCTGACGGCCCTTCTCGCCGGAGGTGTCGAGCCCGCAATTGCGCAGCACGGCGGCCGCATCGTGAAGAACACCGGCGACGGGTTTTTGGCTGAGTTTCCAAGTGCGGTCGAAGCGGTGCGGGCTGCCATGCAGTTTCAGTCCCGCATCAACGAACTTTCCTGCGACGACGCGGAAGACAGGCGCATTCTCTTCCGTGTGGGACTCAATATCGGTGATATCATCGTCGAAGCCCATGACATCTTTGGAGACGGCGTCAACATTGCCGCCCGGCTCGAGAGCATCGCCGAACCCGGCGGCATCTGTATCTCTCAGACTGTCTTCAATCACGCGCGCGACAAGGTGCCGTTCGACGTTGAGGAAGCGGGTGAGCAAACTCTGAAGAACATCGCCCGGCCCGTCCACGTTTACCGCATCATCATCGACCCGGGCCTGCGGACTGCGACGCCCAAACGCGAGATTCCGGCGCTCGCGTTGCCTGACAAGCCATCTGTCGCCGTGCTGCCGCTGACCAATATGAGCGGCGACCCCGAGCAGGAATTCGTCTCCGACGGTATCGCCGAAGATGTGATCACGGCGTTATCGCGTTATCCCTCATTGTTCGTCATCGCACGGAACTCGTCGTTCACTTACAAAGGGCGAGCGGTTGATGTGAGACAGGTCGGGCGCGAGCTCGGCGTCCGCTACGTGCTTGAAGGTAGCGTGCGCAAGGCCGGCAGCCGGATCCGCGTGACCGCGCAGCTCATAGAGGGGCGACCAGCAATCATGTATGGGCCGAGCGCTACGACCGCGATCTCGCAGATATTTTCGCCGTGCAGGATGAGCTCACCGAGGCGTTGACGACTGCGCTCGCCCCCGCCATTGCAGACGCCGAGCTCCGACGCGCCATGCGCAGGCCGCCGGGCAGCCTTGATGCCTGGGCCGCCTATCAGCGCGGCCTGTGGCATCTGAGCAAAGCGACCGCAGAGGACGATGAGCGCGCCGAGAAATTCTTCAGACAGGCGATCGATCTCGACCCGACCTTCAGCGGCAGCTACAGCGCGCTCGCTCTGTACCAGCTGCAAGCGGCCGCGCTCTACCAGAAGATAGGCCTGCGAGACGCGCAACATTCGGCGGAGGCCCTGGCCCGCCGGGCGGTCGCACTCGATGGTGCCGACGCCGAAGCCCGTTCGTGCCTTGGCTGGGCCTTGCAAGCACGCGGCGAGGCTGACGATGCGTTGGCGGAGATTGAGCGAGCTCTCTCGATGAGTCCAAATCTGGCGATCGCGCATGGCCATCGAGGCGCGACGCTGATCTTTGCCGGACGGCACAAGGAGGGGGTCACGTCTCTCAACGTGTGTATCAGGCTCGATCCCCGCGATCCCTATCTGGCAGTCCGCTTGTTGCACATTGCGTGCGGTTTATATTTCTGCGGCGAATATGAGGCTTCGATCGAGGCCGCAAAACGCCTGATCCGGTCGTATCCGAATTTTCCGATGATCTACCGCTGGTCCGCGGCGGCGCTGGGCCAGCTTGGCCGTACAGCGGAAGCGAAGGAAGAACTGGAAAAGGCCGTCTCGCGCGCACCGGGGGCATTGGATATGTATGTCCGCAACAGAGCTCCGTGGTTTCGTCCAGAAGACCACGCGCATCTCGTCGACGGTCTGGGTAAGGCCGGATGGAGGGGGTGAGGCTGCATTGAACTGCGGTCCATCCCTTCTGTTTGCAGCGAGCTTTTCGACGTTCCCGCACGACGTCGTTTGTCGGATTGCCAAACGTCGGCTTCAAAATGCGAAGCACTCAGGTTGAGCAAATCTGGTCCGCTCTGACGCAGTGAGCGGACCTCCGTCAGACGCGGCGCAACGTCGCTGATGGGCCATGAGCCGACGTTCGCGCGCAGATGCGCGATAGTTGAGTATCGCGTTCGGGTCGGACCGTTCGGGCCGATTAGTTCACTGAGCGTTCAGCCCCACCGTTGATGGCTCACGCGTGACCGGCGGCGGGTTCCACTTTCCAGTCATCGCTTCCGTCCTCGGGGCGTACATGCGCAAGGTCAGGTTGAACGGGCCTTTCGGCGCTGGCAGCCAATTTGCCTCTCTGTCCTTGCCTGGACTTTCATTCTGAAAATAGAGGTCGAGCGATCCATCCGAGTTGTACTTGAACGGCATCCAACTGCTCACCGCAAACCGATTAAGGGAATTCGGGACTTGATAGCCCTCGCTGTCGTAGAGCGTGACCGACCAGAACGCGTTCACCGGCGGCGTGCCGCCTTTATCGAAGTGAAGCGTAAATTTGTTGGTGCCGTCGAGGGGCCTGTCCGTCTCGTCGGCAAGGTTCATCGGATAGATGGCATCTTCAGGGACGTTCGCACCAAGTCCAACCTGGGCAACGATGGCGCGTTTCAAATAGTAGTTGCCATACACACCCATGGTGTCGGTGTTCATTGCCCAGCCGTTCGCCACCCTCGCGAGCTTTGGGTACTTCCATGCCATTAGCTGCCGCGCCTCCTCTGGAGCGCTCACTAAAGCCTTGCGAACGGCTGGATCGACCTTCTCGATATCAAAGCCCTTACCGGGCTCGATGCCGATCTTTTTCAGCTGGTCGACCATGGGTTGATCGGTGATGTGGGGTGGATTGACCTTCAGCAGCTCGGCAGCATAGGCGAAGTACTCGCTGGCGGGCATTGTGTCTACTTGATGCTTCGGTGGCGTTTTCATATCGACGGACGGATCAATCTTCACTTCCGCCCGCTTCGGGGCTTTTCCCCATTCCGAGAGCGGGGTGACCTTGTAACCCGCTTGTATCTTGTGAACCGCATCGTAGTCCGGCGGCCCATCGGTCTTCGTTCGTCCGACGATCAAGACAATGGGCGTCGGGGCTTCGATCCGCCGGGTGTCCTTCGGTAGCTTGAACTCCTCCACAAATCTATCTCGGAGGTCGGGTCTCCAGCCGGGCGGGGTAATCAGGAACGTGCCTGCCTGGGTGCCCGTGGTTCGCCAGCCGGGTGACGCAAATACATCCGTCCAAGCATCCAACATCGGCATCAAGTAATACCGTCCGCCGGTGTCCGGCACCGAGAAAACAATCGGTTCCTTGGTCATGTCGAGCCAAGCCCAAGAATACAGGGTATCGAAGTTCATTCGCACCACGCCCTTATAGTCGCCGGGCGGATAGGCGGGAAAATTAGAGAACGTGTTCATCGGGCCCTTGCCGATTTCCTTGCCGGCCTCGATGTTTGTGGACTGCTTCCGCGTCACGTCGAATGAGACGATGGGATAGAAATAGACATAAGCGTCGATGCCGATGGCGCGTGCTTCCTCTTCACTGATCGCTTGCTCGGCATTCGTCCCTTTCAGCGGAACGAACATGGCCAACAAGCTCAAAGTAAGTAGCATCATCCGGATTTTGTGCATCGGACTTCTCCACATCGGGGAATAGGCCGGTCTGCCGAGCCGAACACTTTTGCGTCAAAGTATCTGGCGAAACGCGCGGCGGCGAATAGCAACTTCGGCAAGTGGACGCCTCCGTGCATCGTGCCACGTGAGTGGAACTTTCCCTTGACTTAGATCAATGGTGGTAGGGCGAACGCATCGCTCCGGATGTCCGCTTTGGGTCAAAGGCTGCCTTCGGCAGCCAGAAGACCTTGGTCGGGTCATCTCTATGAAGCGGACATCGACGCAGCTCTGGGCTGAGATCAGCAACGGCCACAAGCTGACTCGTGCACAGCAGCAACAACTCCCCTAATCGATCACCTCGTCTGCGCGGGCGAGCAGCATCGGCGGGACAGTGATGCCCAGCGCCTTCGCGGCCTTGAGATTGATGACCAACTCGAATTTGGTCGGCTGCATAACCGGCAAGTCAGCGGCCTTGGCGCCCTGAAGAATTTTGCCGGTATAAAGTCCAATCTGCCGGTACGCGTCGGCCAGGCTGATCCCGTAGCTCATCAGGCCGCCGGCCACCACAAACTCCCGGAACTCGTAGATTGCGGGAACGGCGTAGCGCGCTGCCATTGTGACGATCTGCTGGCGGTGAGCGTTGAAGAACGGATCGGCCGCGACGAGGAGAGCGTCGGTATGGTGCTCGGCCAGGATCGCGAAGGCCCTGTCGAGTTCCGGCTCGTTGTGGGCCCTTAGAACGTGAATCTCCCGCGCGAGGGTTTGCGCAGCCGTCTTCGCTTCCGTCAACTGGCTGTCGGCGCCGGGAGTGCCCGGATTGACCAGCATGGCGATGGTCGCGGCGTTTGGCACCAGTTCGTGCAGCAGGCCCAGCCGCTTGGCTTCCAAAGAGTTGGTCATCACATAAACGCCGGTGGCGTTTCCGCCGGGTCGGTTTAGGCTGGCAACGAGGCCCAGCTCGACAGGATCAGTGGCTGAGGAAAACACGGTCGGAATTGTGGTGGTCGCAGCCTTCGCGGCTAGCGCCGAGGCGCCGCCGCCGGTCGCAACAACCACCGCAACCTGGCGCCGGACCAGATCGGCAGCCAGCGCGGGCAAACGATCATTGTGATTCTCGGCCCAGCGATATTCGATCACGAGGTTGTGGCCTTCGATAAAGCCGGCTTCCTTCAGGCCCTCGCGGAACGCGGCTACGGGGCGGGCGATCGCACCAGGCGACAAGTTGTTGAGGAATCCAATGACCGGTGTGGCCGGCTGTTGCGCGCGTGTCGAGAGCGGCGCGACGAGGATGGCCGCTCCCATTAAAGCTATAAAACACCGGCGCCCACTCATGATCGCTCTGATGGTGCATTTCCAATTTCGGCAGCGCGCGAGCTTGCCATCATAGCCGTTGAAATGGTGGATTGAAACGTTGGTGATGTCTGGTGCGGGTCACCAGCGGCCCTCGAAGTGGGCACGGCCCCGCGTCCGGTCTGCCGCGGGTAGCCGACACCACAATGGCCTCAGCCTTGTTCGGCTAAGGGCCACTTCCGGACGCCCGCATTGCAACAGGAAACCCTATGCGGTCCTCAGCGGCGCGGTGAGCGCCAGCGTCGCCACGGCATCCGCTATTCCCAGCGTATCTGCATAGGTAACCATGTGACCGGCATCCTCCACCAAGTGTAGCACGGAGCGGGGCAACGCCTCGTGCAGGCGGCGCGACTGGTCGGCCTCGATGAGCCGGTCACTCTTCCCATGCACGATCCTGACGGGACACCGGATACCCTGATACTGAAGCTGCAATTGCGCAGCAGCTGGAATAAGGAACGCGCTCTCCTCGGCTGCCGCCCTCAACTGCTTGGGCCGGAGAGCCAACGAGATCGGAAATTCATTCTTGAATTCCGGCGGAATGGCACGCGGCGCGAACAGCGTGCGCATCAGCTTCGGCGCAATAGCCCACGATATGATCGGCGAGATCGTGTAGCGCATCAGATCGCCCAGCAACGGCAGTGCCGGACCTGACATGAGCCAAAAGTCCATCCGAGAGGTTGGAAAATAGTAGCCGGACACAAGCACCAGCCCGCTCACGGCATAACCGCTTCGCAGCGCCAGCGCGATCGCCACCAGCGTTCCCCAGGAGTGGCCGAGCACCACGGGATTGCGCACCCCGAGCTGATCAAGAGCTTTCGCGAACAAGGAAGCTTGCGTTGTGGGCGTCCAGATGCGCGTGCGCGGACGGTCGCTGTAGCCAAACCCTGGCCGGTCGAAGCAAACAACGCGATAGTTGCGGGCCAGACGGTCGACCAATCCGCTGAGGACGAGATCCTGAACCATGGTGCCATTTCCGTGGAGGAGGACCACGCAAGGCGCGGCGGCATCGCCCCGTTCGATATAGTGAAGGCGCACTCCGTCGCACACGGTGAAGACGCCGATAGGCGGATTCGTTCGCTCCGCTGTCACCTGAAACGTGATGTTGCAGAGGATCAGAACGACAAGCCCTGCCAAAACGATCAGCAGAACGGCTTCAGTTGTCGACATGGTGTCAACCTCCATTCCCGATCGCGGGTCTCTCGGATTGGCGGCATCGAGCCCTCTAAGGGCTGCTGATTCCGCTCCCTCCTAGCCAAAAGAACCGTGATCGCCCCGTGCGTGGTCCGCGTTGCGTCCATCCTTTGCCGCAGCGGGTACCGCTTGCAGTTATCGTCCCGGCAGAACCGTGAGCTCTCGGGGCGGCTCGATGCGCCAGAACGGATATGCCGACAACTCTTTCGAATGCTGCCCGAACATATCGACCCGTCTGCTTGTAAACTCCATAATGACGGCGAAAAATTCAGTTGGTGACCTGATCGTCGCAAGTCTCAGGCTGAAATCGAAAGCAAATTGCACGTTGGCCTGAGCTATCTCAAGAAGCTTTTCTTGGTACGCCTGCGTGTTTGCCGTGGCTAAGGCAAAGCCTTTCATTGGATCGCTGTTAATCATTCTCCGACTGAGGTCATCTGGCAGGGCATCCACCCGAGACTCAATGACAGGAACCCCGGGTCTAGGATCGTCACGAAGCCTAGGAGGTGGTTCAATCGAGGCTGCCGCAACAGAGCGAGGTCCATTCTCTTTCGAGCTTTTAACAATGGCCTGCTTGTTCCGTTGGGCCCGCGCGGCCGTATTCGGATTGCGGGCGCGCTTTGACGCTGGTGGCAGTTTGCGTTTGCTCATCTGACGCTCCAAGAATATGGGGGGCGACCACGGTCATTTCTGAACGGACAACAGGCTTTGCGATGTGGCGTTCCAAACCCGCGCATTGTTGGAGTTCCGCATGAACTGAGATCACGCACGTTCTGCGATGTGGACGTTGATTTCAGGTAGCAACTCCAACCAACAAACGTCTAGCTGGCGATCTTCCGGCCTATACTCAATGGGCGTCGGCCTGAGAACAATTAGCTCTCCGCTCGTTGTGCTTTGCGGCGACTACGCAAACATTCATGCCTTGATCGCGAGACCTCCTCGTATCGAGGGCAGCATCGGCTGCGGCCATTGATAGGCCGCATCGCTGCAGCAATTTGAATGCTCTCGTCACTAGCAGTTCGGAAGCTCGGCGACGTGCTCGAGGACAGCCTGAGCGCCCTTGCAACCAGATTACCCACCGAGCGAATGCTCGAGGAAGAAGCGCAGCATTTCCCTCGTCGCATCCGGCCCATGTGGATCAGTGTAGGAACCGGCGGGACTGCCGCCTGACCACGCGTGTCCGGCGCCATCGATAGTCCAGTGTTCGGAGATCGCCCGACCGGCCCCGTCGGTTAGGACCGTGCGAGTATAGGCATGGCCGTGGGGTACGCGTCCGCGAAGTACCTTCGTCGTCGGCCTCGTTGCCCTGGCGGATTGCTCGATAATCTGATCGCCATTCTTTGGATGCACCGTCGTGTCGCGATCACCATGGAAAACGATGGTCGGCGGCACACAAGTTTTGCCATCCGCAATTGCCTTGGAGCCGCCCCCCTGCCGCATCGCGACGAACGCGGAGGGAAGATCGCTCGCGGCCCCACACGCCAGGCCTGAATGAATGCCGACGGCCGCGTACAGGTCGCTATATGTTGCGCCCATGATGGCAGCGGCGGCCCCACCGGCAGAGAGACCCGCGACGTATACGCGCTTCGGATCGATCGCATGGTCGCGCATGATCTGGCGGGTAATGCCGGCGATCATCGAAGGCTCGCCCCCGCCGCGGCGCTGGTCACCGGTGCGAAACCAGTTCCAGCATTTCGACTGGTTGGCTCCGCTCGGCTGCTCAGGATAGACCACGAAGCAATTCTGCTCTTCCGCCCGGAAGTTCATCCGGGTGCCGGCCGCGAAATCGTCCGGCGACTGGGTGCAGCCATGAAGCATGACGATCAGGGGAAGCCGTTGTCCCTGACAGCGGCTTGGGATGAACAGCTTGTAGGTCCGGCTTCCCGCGGCGTTACTGAAAGTACCGGCGATAAACCGTGTGCCGTCGGGCATGATGTCCGATGGGGACAGAGGAGCGCGCGTGATCGGACTTCGCAGGCCGAGCCCGGAAATATCCCGCATGCCGTCGAGCGGTGAGGAGCGTCTGCGTCCTCGATCAAAGCGGGCCGGCGAGATCTGCGGAGCCTCCCGCTCCTCGACGAAGTTGGCCGTGGCGTCGATGGTAAGCGGATCGAGCCGCGGGAGCCGAGCTTGAGCGCCGCTGCGAGACTCCGGTCTTGGAGCGCCACCGCCCTGGAGCATGCGTTGCAGGAGCGCGGTGGCCTCGACCAGTTGGCCGGCACGCGTGAGGCGGGTGGCTTCGCGGACTATGTCTTGATCCAGCATCGTTCACCTCGTTCTGTCGGCGAGAGCGGCCTTGACCGCGGGAGTGGCGTGAAGGGCCCCCAGCACCGAGATCGACGCGATTGTGGCGCGAGCCAACTCGGGAGTGACGTCCTGGGCGATGGTGGCTAAGCCCAAAACATTGATCTGCAGCATTTCGCCGGCGCGCCGCGCCGCTTCGAGATCCTCGCGAGTGTAGTTGCGCAGCCCGAGGTCCAGGTTCTTCCGGGCCGTGGATTGTCTGACGACCTCTACGTGGCGCTCGAGCTGGTTCCGGATTGCTGTCCGGATGAAATCGGTCCGATTCGAATAGAACCCTTCCTGCACCATGAGATCGACATGACCGAGGTCGACATAGCCAAGGTTGATCGTGATCTTCTCGGTGTCGGGGGCCTTGGGTCGCAGCTCGCGCACATTATCGGCCATAGCTAACATCCATTCTTACCATCCCATTGGATGGTATATGGATGTTATTTGGATACTTCAAGACGTCTTTCAAGGGCGTAGCGAAACCCCGCGCGGCCGGCGCTGAGCGGGGCTGCTTAGGCGTTCGCAAAACAAAAGCGCGAAAACAACCCCATGCAGTAGCGGATGCATCTCCTCAGATGCCGGAACTCGCCGTTTCGGCTTTCATCGCGGCCTGATGCATATCGATGACCGCCACCGCGATGAACGTAATCGCGACGCAGAACGCGATGACGGCGAAGAACACGGTCGCACCGTAGTTGAGTGCGAATGTGCCGATATACGCGCTGACAATAGCCCCCGCTCGGCCGAAGCCGGCTGCCGCACCGACACCGGTCGACCGGACGTTGGTCGGATAGATGTGGGCCGCCAGCGCATAGAGAGAGCCTTGCGCGCCGAGCAGACAGAAGCCTTCGATGCACAAGAGAGCCATGAGCAACGGCTGGGTTTCGGTCGATATCGGTATCGATGCCAGGATCACTGCGCCGATGGTCGCCGCGCCGGCAACAGTCAGGATCGCAACGCGCGTCCCATACCTGCCGATCGCCCAACCGGTGACGATGCAGCCACCGACGCCCCCGAAATTGAACAGTGCCAGACCGAAGCTCGCCGTCTGCACGTCAAAACCCTTGCCGGTCAAGAGAGTGGGAGCCCACGCGTAGAGGACGTAGACCGGCAACAAACAGAAGAAGAACGCGATCCAGAGCGCCGTCGTCGTACGACGAAATCCGGCAATGAACAGTGCGGTGAGCGAAGCACGTTCGACACCGACGTCGCGCCGGTCGATGAAGGCTTTGGAAGCGGCAGCGGCCTCGTCCAGGATCCGAACGGATTTCGCCACCTTTTCCATGTCAGCGCCACGCGCCAATAGATATTGCGGCGATTCCGGCAGTGCGAACATCAGGATCGCGGCGACGATCACCGGCAACACGCCGCTGACCACGAAGAGCATGCGCCAACCATATTCGGGCTGCAGCTGAGCGGCGATCAGGCCACCAATCATGCCTCCGATGGGGATGCAGACAATGCCCAGCATCACGGAAAGACTGCGATTTCGCCTAGGCGTGAATTCTGCGATCAGCGCGGTCGCCGCCGGAAGGGCACCGCCAAGTCCAAGGCCCGCCAGGAAACGATACAAGCCGACCTCGCCGACACCATGAGCAACCGCAATCGCAAAGGTCGCCGCACCAAACAGGAAGACGGATGCGATGAGGGCAACCTTGCGTCCGAGCCAGTCGCCGACGACGCCCCCGATCGGCGTGCCGATCGTCATGCCCACGAAGCCCAACGCGAGGGCCGGAGCGAGATCGCCGCGCGTGACGCTCCACTCCTTGATCATCGATGGTATGGCGAAGCCGAGAATTTGATTGTCCAGACCGTCGAGGACGATAGCGAGAGCGCAGAGAAGCAGCACCTGCTTTCGCGAGGCGTTCCACGTCCCCTCCTCTGCGAGTGAACCGATGTCGATAACCCGCTGCTGCGGTGTGTCCAGGACCTGTGTCGTCACGTTCGTTCTCCCCCTTTTGTAAACGCTTTCGAATATCTCTGCTCGGGCGGCCGCAACTCGGCCGCCCAATTCCCGCCAGGCACGTTCGTCTGGGGCTCCAGTCAGACAGCCGTCGTCACATTCGCCTCTTTCGCCTTCGACCGGGCGGCTTCCATTCGGGCCGCGCCCAACGTGTTGGCGAGCAGACACGCGATGGTCATCGGCCCGACGCCACCCGGGACAGGCGTGATCGCGCCGGCGACCTCAATCGCCTCGTCGAAAGCGACATCGCCGACAAGCCTCTCGGCTCCTGAACCGGACTTGATGCGAGTGATGCCGACGTCGATGACCGTTGCGCCCGGCTTGATGAAATGACCGCGGATCAAGCCTGGGACGCCGGTTGCGACAACGAGGATGTCGGCTTCCCTGCAGCGCCGTTCCAGATCGGTGGTCCGAACGTGCGCGATGGAGACCGTGCACATCTCTTGCAACAGCAGCCGCGCCATCGGCCGGCCTACGACGTTCGATGCTCCCACGACCAGTGCTCCGAAGCCGGCGATGTCGTCGTGCACCGATTTGATCAAACGCAGGATGCCTAGAGGCGTGCACGGAACCAAGGCGCCTTCCATTCCGGCGGCCGTCCGCCCCACGTTCAACGGATTGAATCCATCGACATCCTTGTCGGGCCGGATAGCCGTCACGACGCGCGCGGCATCGATCTGAGGGGGCAACGGAAACTGAACCAATATCCCGCTCACCGCGGGATCGCGGTTCAACTGCTCGATCAAGTCGAGCAACAACCGCTCCGGCGTGTCCGCAGCGAGCACGAACCGGCGTGATCGCATGCCAACAGCTTCGGTCTGCCGCACCTTGTTCGAGACATAGACGTGGCTGGCGGGGTCGTCGCCGATCAGCACGACGGCCAACTCCGGGACCGCCGCGCCGCCGGCAACCAGGGCGGCGACGCCTTTGGCCACTTCATTCCGAACCTCGGCAGCGAGCGCCCTTCCATCGATGATGCGCGCGGACATGGGCATGTCAGACCTTGGAGAGATCAGCGCGCCGGTTGTCCTTCTTGTAGGGCGCCGGCGCCACCTTCGCGCGGATCTGCTTTTGCCGACGTCCGGGCTCGCCCCAGACCACGTCGACCTCATTGCCAATCTCGGAATGATCGACGTCGATGGTGCAGAGCGACAACATTTCGCGGAAGAAGTAACTGTATCCCCGCGACGTCGTCACGCCGACGTCCTTTCCGCCACTCAGCACGCGGTCTGCGTACATGAAGCCGCGCTGGTCGCGAGGCATCTCCATGTACTGGTACGGCTCGTGCTCCTTCTGAAAGAGGGAGGCGTGAACGTCGGCCACGTCGTCTCCGTTCCAGACGAGCGTGCGGATCACGCGCTTTGGATGGGCAACTTCGTCCTCGAGCGCCGCGCGTCCGATGAACTCATGATCGAACTTGATGTTCTTGGCCCAGCCAAGCTCGACCGGGCTCCGGTACCAGTCACGGACGTCGTCCGACTGGAAGCTGCCTGCGATGTTGAAGGTCGAGGCGAACCCCGGCATCGCTGCGCGGAATTCATCCTGATACTCCTTCATGTCCTCGTCGAAGATCGCGGGCATGTAGTCGGTGACGATGGTCGGGAAGCAGGCCTCGAGATGGTTGATGAAGATCGCGCGGCCGCCGATCCGGCGCAGGCCGAACTCCTGGCCGGCAGCGACGATGGCATCGTAGACGGCCGCTGCCTGCCCCATAGGCCCCTGAAGCTCGAAGCCGATCTCGCCAGACATGCCCTGTCGCAGCGCGAGCATCTTGCAGCCGGCAATCTCGATCTCGCCCGAATGCATGAACTTGACGTCTCGCAGCGACTGCTTCGCGACCTTTTCAAGGAGCGCGAGCGATGTCGGCCCCTGGACCTGGAAATTGAACCAATCATCGGCTGCGGACGTCACCTTGTAGTCGCCGTGCCGGCGGATGTAGTCGACCCAGAATGTGCCGCGCCCGAACAACATGAACTCGTCTTCGGACAACCGCGTGAGGATGCCCTCGGCGATGACCTTTCCCTGCTTTGTCGTATGGACGACGTGCTTGGACTGACGGATGTCGAACTTCTGGAAGCTGTTGACGGAAGTATCCGAGAAAAGCTTCAGGGCATCGGGTCCCTTGAAGCGCCGTTCCCAGAGGAACGACCAGTCGCCGATCGCGCAGGTCTCCTTCCACGACATGCTCTCGTCGATCCAGTCGGTGTATTCGGGAAGGCCCCAACGCGAGGTGAAATAGCCTTCGGGTGTCTTGCGCATGCCCTTGGGGGTCAACATTGTCGTGCTCCGTTTCTCAATTAGAGAAGACGATCGTTCGATCGCCGTTGATGATGACGCGGTCCTCGAGGAAGAGGTGGACCGCGCGCGAGAGGACGCGCCGTTCGATGTCGCGCCCCTTCCGGACCAGATCGTCCGGCGTATCGCGGTGGCTGACGCGTTCGACGTCCTGTTCGATGATCGGACCTTCGTCCAGATCGCTCGTCGCGAAGTGCGCGGTGGCTCCGATGAGCTTCACGCCGCGCGCGTGCGCCTGATGATAGGGCTTTGCGCCCTTGAACCCCGGCAGAAAGCTATGGTGGATGTTGATGCAACGGCCATGGAGATGGCGCGAGAGATCATCCGAGAGGATCTGCATGTAGCGCGCGAGAACAACGAGATCGGCATTCGTCGTCGCGACAAGCGCCTTGATCTGCGCTTCCTGCTCCATCTTGGTTTCCTTCGTAACCGGAAGGTGATGGAAAGGGATGTCGCCGACGAGGCTGACGGCAAGGGCCGAACGCGGATGGTTGGAAACGATCCCGACGACGTCCATCTGGAGCTCGCCGAGCCTGTGGCGATAGAGGAGATCGCCCAGGCAGTGATCGAATTTGGAGACGAACAGGAGCACGCGCTTGCGTTCGGCCTGGGATCGGAGCTTCCACTCCATGCCGAACCTCCGGGCGATGACCTCAAGGCCTGCTCGCGCCTTCTGCGCGCCCCCTTCCGACAGTGTGACACCGACCCTCATGAAGAAGCGTTCGCTCATGATCTCGTCGACCTGCGCCGCCTCGATGATGTTGCCGCCGTTCTCGAACAGACAGCGCGAAACGTCGGCCACGATCCCGGGCACATCGCGGCATGACAGGGTCAGGATGTATTGAGAGCTTCCAGCAATTTCAGACTGCATCTACGGACGATTCCTCGCGCCACGCGCGGTCGTGCTCCGACGCACCGACGTGGTGAGCGGATGTGGAAAGGTGAGAGGCTGACTGAGGAAGGGGACCGGACCAGCCTGCACGGCCGGCGACCTACGGCTTTGATTTCACTCCCAAAGTCGCCCCTGCGGGGGCGTTGCGGAGACCATCGCGCATAAAGCCGTCATTGAAAATCCGGTATTATTCAATACAAGCTATCAATGTGATGGATATCAGACGGCTCGACCTGAACCTTCTTCTGCTGCTCGACGGGCTCTTCCGCACCCAGAACCTGTCGGCGCTCTCCCGTGAGCTCGGAATGAGCCAGCCGATGGCCAGCACGGGTCTGCGAAAGCTGCGGGATTTCTTTGACGATCCCCTGTTTCTCTCGACCGGGCGCGGCATGCGGCCAACGCCCTTCGCGGAATCAATCGCGGAAGCCGTGCGGACAGTGCTGTCCACCGTCGATCAGCAGATACTCCGCAAGCCGCGTTTCGTGCCGGAAGAGAGCGACCGCGTGTTCACGGTCACAACCTCGGATATTGGCGTCCTGATTTTCATCCCGCCGATCCTCCAACGCATTCGCACCATGGCACCCGGAGCGAGCTTGCGGTGCCTGCCGACGTCGCACGAGGATCTGGAAGACGCGCTCGAAAGCGGCGAGATCGATCTGGCGATAGGCTATTTTCCGGACCTCGTCGGTCCGAACATCGTGACAGAGGACCTGTTCGATCATCCCTTCACCAGCATCGTCCGAAAGGACCATCCAACGATTGGTGACACCCTCTCGCTCGAACAGTTTCTCGCTGCGGACCATATCGTCGTAAACCAGCAGGGTCGCAGTCAGGAGATCTTCGAAAGGCGCGTTCGCGAGCTCAAGCTGCAACGCCGCGTCGTGCTGCACCTGCCGCATTTCATGAGCGTGCCGCAATTGATTGCGACGAGCGACATGATCTCCACCGTGCCGTTCTCGCTCGGGGCCTGGTACGCGAACGCCGGGCTGAAGCTGCTACCCCCGCCGGTCTCGATACCTCTCATCGAGTTGAAGCAGCACTGGCACCGGCGGATGGACAACGAACCCGCTGTGCGCTGGCTTCAAACAATCGTGGCCGAGGAGCTCCGGGACCGCGACCCCGCGCTGGCGATGTCGGCCGATTATGCCAAGTCGCGCGCCAAAGCCGCGGCACCCACCGCCGGGCGGGCTGCGACAACGACCGCGTCACGGCGGCGGTAACGCGTCACGAAGAGTTCACCATTTGGAGGAAACCGCGCCAGTCGGCGCGTACCGGCGGCTTCGGTCGCGTTTTCCTCGACGATGGTGCCGCGGTGCATGAATTTGTAAGGCGTGATGCTTCGCGTGGCCGTCAGCTTGATCATGTGGGCGGGCGGCGCGGAACGTCCCTTTTGGCATGACCGGCATTTGAGCGAGGCTTCCAGCTTCCAGATCGGCGTATCGATGCCTACCGTGCCGGCGATATCGAGGCGATACTCGAAATGTACGCCGAAGATGCAATGGTCTACTGCGGTTGTGACGACTGACTATCACCGGCAGAGAAGGCCTCCGAGCAGACTGGGCCGCTCGTATGCGGAAACACCCCGCTGCCGAGCTGGACGATCTTTAGTCTTCGCACGGTGGGACATGATCTCGTACATCAGCGGGGAAAATGTAGTGAACGCGGTCTTGGCATTTAACGCTGCTGGAAAGATCAAGTCCTGAGCTGTGGTCCGCCAGGCCCAACTCATGCGTCATGTCGTCTTTGACGCGGTGCCTTTCAATGAGCGGCGCCGGCGACCATTTCATCCATATTCCGGTGCCAGACGCCAGTTCGCGGTGCGGATGCCCGGCTCGTCGACCCAGGCTTCCCTCGCGAACCACGCGTGATCGGTGCGGCAGATCGGACACCGGGTGCGGGAGAAAAACACCGCGCGGCGTCCAAAGCTCTCGCGATCAGTCTTGATGCCGGTGGGAATCGCGTGTCCGGTTTGTGGACATTTGACCATGACCATTCCCATGTTGCCCTCCCTTGCGATTTGTCTTTGTTGTAGTTTGCAGAAAAGTACCGGCCGGTTGGAATGCGCCTCTCGTCGTGCGGGGCCTAGAGGCATCGCGCACCTTGTTGGTCGAGCATGGGGCAGTGGGGCGTGCTCGCTCAGTTGGGCGTGTTCCAACCAGCCGGATCTGCTCTTCAAGCGAATCCGAGTGTGAAATTGAACGCGCTTTTAGCCGCCTGGGTGGAGGACCCTGGTGAAATGCTTCCTGATCGGCTCACCTGTTTCCGTCGCGACCTTCTGTGCAAGCGCCCATAATTCCCTGTTCTGGTCTGAGGCGGTGTCGAAAGCCTTGCGCGCGTGCGCCGCCGACAATGTATAGGCATCGGTCGCGGACTTGCTGCCGAAGAGATGGACGAAGAAATCGAGCGCAGAAGCGGCATTGGCGTTTGAGATTTCGAACACCTTGAGCCCGTAGTCGGTCGTGCATCTCGCATTGCTCGAATAGGTCTCACGCAGCGTCTGCGTCATCTCTTCCGATGCGGCCTTGATCTTCTCGCAGCCTTCCCGTGCGCGGGCGAGGCCCTGCTCGGCAAGCTCGCGCCCCACGCCGGGCAACACGACCTTCGAGAAATCCAACCATGGCATCCCGAAAACGTTCGTTCCGTTCGGCGGCAGTTTCGTTTGGCTTTCAGTCACGCAACATTTCCTTTCTCAAGCGAAAGCATTCCTCGCAACGCGCGCTTGCGTCACGAGAGCTCACGCTCTGTGTTCGATCAGATTTTGGATGAGCCTTGATCTAGCCCCGACCCGGCACGACTTTGTGCTGCGAGAAGCGGGAAGTCGGTTCGGTTTGTGACTCTCGCTCAAACTTTTTTTGGGATTGTCAACACAGACGAAGGTATGTCGGGGAGTAACGGTGCATAACAGGGATATCGCAAGGGGCGGGAAGTTCCTTCCTTAGCGCAAGCATTGCAAAGGAGCCCCGCGCTAGCTGAGTTGGGGTGCGCTACGTTTGCGCAAGAACGGACATCACGCGACGTTGCCGGCGATGGTAGCTCGCAAGCCTCAAGCCGCCTGCCCCGCGCTCCGGAATTGGAACCCCTATGGTGTTACCCATACGCATTTTGCAATTGTGCCACATAGCGCTTGAATCTAAGTCCTGAATGATGGCGTAAGACAAAACGTCGCCTCAGCGGCGCGTGTGTTCGGAGTTTTATTTTTGAAATTGAGAGCTTCCGCGGCTGAATTGGATTTCGGAGCGCGAAGCGTACGCGGTTTCAAACAAAGTTCGAGTTTGCCGTCCTATGCCGCTCGAAATGCGGTTCGCGGTGGGCTACGGTGACGCATCCCAGCGGAATTGGTAACCGACTTCTCGCAGCCCTACCGGTGGCAGATCTCGGTCTGCTAGCATCCGAGCTGGAGATGGTCGCGCTCGATCGCGACGCGGTCATCTCACGGACGGGGGACCAGACCGAGCACGTCCTCTTCCCTCATAGTGGGGCCATTTCGGTGATGATCGACATGGCGAACGGGCAGACGGTCGCCAGCGTTGCGATAGGGCGCGAGGGAGCAGTAGGCACCCTTTCCGTGCTGGGGCCGTCCCCTGCGGCCGTTACCGCCATCGTTCATGCCGCCGGCACCGCCTCGCGGATTCCCGTATCGCGATTCCACGCGGCTTTTAGCCGTAGCCCCGCGATCCGCCACGCTGTCCAGCTTCACTTCAAGGCGATGCTGATACAGCTACAAATCGGCGGAGCCTGCAATGCGCTGCATCCGGTCCAAGCCCGCATGGCACGCTGGCTGCTCCATCTTCACGACCGCGTCGACCACGACGTCCTCCCGCTCACCCAGGAGACGCTTTCGCAAATACTGGGTGTGCGACGGACGACGGTGACGCTCCTGATGCGCAATCTGCGTGCTTCCGGAGCGATCAGATCTGAACGGCGAGGCGAAATCGAGATCGACCCATCGCGGCTCGCAGCGGCGGCGTGCGAATGCCGCGACACCATGCGTCTCGAAGTCGACGATATCTTTTCTATCGATCCAGCCTGAACTCGCGTTTGGTTCTGCCGAGGCACATTTGACCGTGACGATGACCGGTTTAGCCCGAAGTGCCGACGCCAAAGCGAGAATAGACAGGCCAGAGGTCGACAAGCCGCGCGGGCTGTTGTCGTCGCAGCGTCTGACTATCTCTCCTCGGTCGGATGCACCCATTTGTAGGGCGTGATGCTTTGCGTTGCGGTCAGCTTGATCATGTGGACGGGCGGCGCGGAACGTCCCTTTCGGCATGACCGGCACTTGAGCGAGGCTTCCAGCTTCCAGATCGGCGTATCGCGGGGACGGCGGATTGCGTCGAGCGGCAGGCTCGCACGCGCCTTGCACCTGTTGCACTCGACCTCGAGCCAGCCCATGCCGCCGTTGAGGCATTGGCCGATCGTCGGCGAGGGCTGCGAGGGGCCGCCGTAACCTTCCATGCGTACCGACCAGGCTTCGGCTTCAGCGCGGTCGGCCTCGCGAACGGCCTTTTTGGCCTCTTCGCGTGCGTGCTTGGCCGAAATTTCCGCACCCAGAATCCGGCCGCTCCAGATGACCTCGCGTGATTTGGTGCTCATGCCGTCATCAAAGCTGCGCCCGATGGGGCTGGCAAATTATCGATCGCTAGTAGGTTGGATCCGCAATTCGATACTGCGGGTCGTGGGTGTGGAAAACTGACGCTGCAGATCCCCTCGCGAAGCCGCAGCACCCAAGGCTTAGCGTGGCACCGAAGGCTTGGCATGGCAGCAGCTGTCAGGCGACAGTAGGACGCAACTTCAAATCGTTTGCGCCGTTGAAGCCGCGCGTCTCGCGAGTTATCGATCCACGAAACCCGCCCTTCATCGGAGGAACGCATGAGCACCATCACCGGCGGCTGTCACTGCGGCGCAATCCGTTACGAGGTCGAGGGCGACGTGATCGTGCATGCGCTGTGCCATTGCCGCGATTGCCGGCTCCACGCCGGCGCTCCGATCGTCGGCTGGACGATGTATCCGGAGAGCGCTCTCAAGGTGACCAAGGGCGAGCCGAAGATCTACAATTCCTCGGAACATGGCCGGCGGCACTTTTGCGGCCATTGCGGCACCGGCCTGTTCTATATCAATGCCGACATGCTGCCAGGGGTCATCGACATCCAGAGCGCGACCTACGATGATCCCGAGGCCGTGCCGGCGACGATGCACATCCAGGTCGCCGAGCGGCTTCGCTGGATGGAGCATGCGCACGAACTGCCGACGTTCGAGCGCTATCCTCCCCAGCCGTAGCGGCGAGAGGCGATGCCGGCATAGCCTCGCATCAGCTCTTCGTGCTTGCGGTCTTGTCGAGCGCGGCACGCAGGCCATTCGCCAGCTTGATCGCGTCGTCGTTGGCCCAGAAGTGCATGAAGAACAGGCGCGGCTGCTCGTCCAGCATGTGGCTGTGCAGCGCCGTCACCTCGATGCCGTGCGTGCGCAGCGCCACGATGACCGGGTTCACCTCGTCGCTGGTCAGGACGAAATCGCCGGTGATGGCGGCCTTGCCTGCTCCGGTCGGCTGGAAGTTGATGGCGATCGCAACGCCCATCGCACCGACAGGGGTGAGCAGCATGCCGTCCTCCGTGATCGGGTCGCGCCGCTTGACGTTGAACTGGTAGACGCCGCCGTTGGCCTGCCCCTTGACGCCGATGACCTGATCGAGCTTTGCGGTGTCGAGGTCGATGGCAGGCGGCGGGCCCGCCGGCGCCGCGACCGTCAAGGGAGTCTTGCTTTCGGCCAGCGCATCATGGATCGCCGAGGCCAGCTTGACGGGATCGCCGTGTCCGGCGACGTGCATGTAAAACGTCGCCGGGCTCGCGCGCAGCAGATGATTGTGCACGGCGGTGATCTCCAGACCGCTCGCGATCATCTTCGCCATCACGGGATTGATCTCGGTCTCGAGGAGCACGAGGTCGCCCATGACCATGGCACCGCCGTGCGCGGGCTTGAACGCGAGCCAGCCGCCGAGCGCCAGCGCGGGCTTGATCGTCACCCCGTCCAAGGTCACGGTGAGATCGGTGCGGGGAAAGCCGTAGCGGTGGACATCATCCGCAACGGCGGGCTTGCGGCCCAGCGTCTCATCGACCTTCTTCCAGTCGGGATCCTGCGCATGAGCGCTCGCGATGAAGCAGGCACTGGCGCCGATCAGTGCCAAAATTGTCTTTCGCATTGACCTGCTCCCTAAGCTTGGATTTCAGCCGTTCAGTGTCTCACTTCTGCTCCTTGATCTGGCCGGTGCTGTCGACGACGAGCCGCACGTCCTTGCCGTTCTTCACGGCCTTTGCGGTCGTGCCCTCGGCGGTCGATTTGATGTCGCTGACCTGCGTGTAGCCGGCCGCCTGGATTTTGGCGACGACCTCCTCCTGTGTCAGAGCGCGTGCGCCCGGCAGCCCGCTGGCGATCGCCAGAAAGAGGATTGTGTGAAGGATGACCTTTGTCCGCATGACATTCTCCTGGCGTCTCCTGCCCCAGGTGAAGTCGTTCGGCGCGGCGCGACGAGATGATGCCAACGCGCTTCGGCGCGGCCGCCGCGCACGAGTGAAAAATCACGATTTGTCTGATGAGATTGGGAAATGATGACATGCTGCGCCCTTGGTGATCAGGACGCGATGCTTGGGCATGTCGCCTCGCGGGGAGATCGCAAATCCCCGTCGCAACGAATAGAAACCCGGGTGGCCCAGCTGTCAACCGGCGCATGGCCGAGGCGCGTCACGAAGAGTTCACTCGGAACGGAACTGCGCCAACCGGCATCTTGAAACGACCGGACGATCTCATTAGGGTTCGTCACGTGGGGACGAAGCAGACTCCCCGTGAGACCCCGGTCCAAGCTCTGCGCAGCACGCCAGTCGTGGAGCTTGCGCATGGACACCGAACGACACCCATCCCCCCGCCAAACACTCGCCATCCTCTCGCGCGGAGACGCTGCCGCGCGCCGCGATGCAACGCCGCAAAACAGCCGCTTCGTCCGCGTCTTCGAGACCCTCGCCGCCGTCGGCATCGACGCGCACCCCGTGATCTACGACGAGAGCTTTGCCGACGCAGTCCGCGATCAACTGCTCGCGGCCGAGGGCGTGCTAGTCTGGGTCGATCCGATCCACCAGGGCAAGACGCGCGCCGAGCTCGATGCCCTGTTGCGCGACGTCGCGGCGCGAGGTCCCTGGGTGAGCGCCCACCCCGACGTGATCCTGAAGATGGGCGTCAAGGAGGTGCTTTACCGAACGCGTCACCTCGGCTGGGGGACCGACACGCATCGCTATGACACCGCCGCGGCGTTCCGCGCCGAATTTCCCTCGCGCCTTCAGGCGGACGGCCCTCGCGTGCTCAAGCAAAATCGCGGCAATGGCGGCCAGGGCGTCTGGAAGGTCGAAGCGCTTCCGAACACGAACGAGACGGTTCGTGTACTCCATGCCCAGCGCGGAAGCCGGCCCGAGGACATCAGGTTCGACGACCTGGTGGCGCGCTGCGCGCCGTATTTCGGCTGGGGCGGCTGCATCATCGACCAGGCGTTTCAACCTCGCCTGCCCGACGGGATGATCCGCTGCTACATGAGCGGCGCCAGGGTCGCGGGCTTTGGGCACCAATTGATCAAGGCCCTGATCCCGCCGCCGCCGGAAGGCCCTGACGCGCCTGCGGCGCAGCCCGGACCGCGGATCATGCACGGCCCTGATGCCCCGCCGTTCCGGGCGCTGCGAAGGTCGATGGAGGATGAATGGACGCCGCAGATGATGGAAACGCTCGGCATCGATGCATTGTCACTGCCGGTGATCTGGGATGCGGATTTCCTGTACGGGCCGCGCGATGCGGCGGGCGCCGACACCTACGTGCTGTGCGAGATCAACGCCAGCTCCTGCTTTGCGATACCCGAGGAGGCGCCGGCGGCGATCGCACGAACGGTGACGCACCGCCTGCTGCGGAGCCAGGAGACACGGTCCGGCTGAGACAAGGCCCGGGAAGCCGGACGACGTCTCGCGATCCTATTCGGCCGCTTGCGGAGCGCGCATGCCGTTCTCCGTTTCAACGGCAGGCTGGTCGGCGAGCGCCGGTTGCTCGCCATCAGGCAGCCCCCGCCCCTTCACCAGCCCGAAGATCGCGGGGATCACGATCAGCGTCAGCAGTGTCGAGGAGATCATCCCGCCGATCATCGGCAGCGCGATGCGCTGCATGATCTCCGATCCGGCGCCGGTGCTCCACATGATCGGCAGCAGGCCCGCCATGATGGCGACCACCGTCATCATCTTGGGCCGGACACGCTCGACCGCGCCCACCATGATGGCGTCATGGAGATCGCGCCGGGTAAAGATGCCGCCCGCGGCACTGCGCCTGGCCTTCATCTCGGCCAGCGCGTGATCGAGGTAGATCAGCATCACGACGCCGGTCTCGGCGGCGACGCCTGCAAGCGCGATGAAGCCGACGGCGACGGCGACAGACAGGTTGAAGCCGAACCACCACATCATCCAGATGCCGCCGACCAGCGCAAACGGCAGCGACAGCATCACGATCAGCGTCTCGGTCAGCGCCCTGAAGTTCAGATACAGCAGCAGGAAGATGATCGTGAGCGTCACGGGCACGACGATCTTCAGGCGCGCCGCCGCGCGCTGGAGATATTCGTACTGGCCGCTCCAGACGACATAGGTGCCGGCTGGAAATGGGATGCTCTCCGTCACCGCGCGTTGCGCATCCGCGACGTAGCTGCCGATGTCGCGATCGCGGATGTCGACATAGATGTAGGTCGCCAGCTGGCCGTTCTCGGTCCGGATCGAGGTCGGCCCGCGCGCCGGCTCGACCTTCGCCACCTCGCCGAGCGGCACGGCGCCGCCCGCGGGCATCGGCACCAGGATATCGCCAGCGATCGCCTTGGGATTGTCGCGCAGATCACGCGGATAGCGCATGTTCACCGTGAAGCGCTGCCGTCCCTCCACGGTCGTCGTGACCGTCTGGCCGCCGAGCGCGGCGGCGATGGTGTCCTGAACGTCCTGGATCAGAATGCCGTAGCGGGCGAGCGCCTCGCGGTCCGGGACGATCTCGAGATAGTAGCCGCCGATGCCGCGCTCGGCGTAGGCCGACGACGTACCCGGGACGGACTTGATCACCCGCTCGACCTGCCGCGCCAGCCGGTCGATCTCGACGAGGTCGGTGCCCATGACCTTGACGCCGACAGGCGTGCGGATACCGGTGGAGAGCATGTCGATGCGCGCCTTGATCGGCATGGTCCAGGCGTTGGAGACGCCGGGAAACTGCAGCGCCTTGTCCATCTCCGCGATCAGACTGTCGATGGTGACGCCGGGCCGCCACTGCTCCTTCGGCTTCAGATTCACCACCGTCTCGAACATTTCGGTCGGCGCCGGATCGGTCGCGGTCGCCGCCCGTCCCGCCTTGCCGTAGACGGAGGCGACTTCGGGGAACGACTTGATGATGCGGTCCTGAATCTGCATCAGCTCGGCCGCCTTGGTCACGGAGATGCCGGGCAGCGTTGTCGGCATGTAGAGCAGCGTGCCCTCGTTCAGCGCCGGCATGAACTCGGTGCCGAGCTGCCGCGCCGGCCATGTCGTGACAGCAAGGACTGCGACCGAGGCCAGGATCACCAGCGTCTTGGCGCGAAGCACGCCCTTGATCACGGGCCGGTAGATCCAGATCAGGAAACGATTGATGACATTTTTGCTCTCCGGCACGATTCGGCCGCGGACGAAGATCACCATCAGCGCGGGCACAAGCGTGACGGACAAGAGGGCCGCAGCGGCCATCGAGAACGTCTTGGTGAACGCCAGCGGGCTGAACAGCCGCCCCTCCTGCGATTCCAGCGTGAAGATCGGCATGAACGACACGGTGATGATCAGCAGGCTGAAGAACAGCGCGGGGCCGACCTCGGACGCGGCATCGATCAGGACCTGAACACGGGACTGATCGGGCCTTGCCCGCTCGAGGTGCTTGTGGGCATTCTCGATCATGACGATCGCGGCATCCACCATGGCGCCGATCGCAATCGCGATGCCACCCAGGCTCATGATGTTGGAGCCGAGGCCGAGCAGCTTCATGGCGCCGAACGCCATCAGCACGCCGACCGGCAGCATCAGGATCGCGACCAGCGCGCTGCGGACGTGCAGCAGGAACACGATGCAGACCAGCGCGACGACGATGCTCTCCTCGAACAGCGTGTGCTTGAGTGTGTCGATGGCCGCGTAGATCAGGTTGGAGCGATCGTAGACCGGCACGATCTCGACCGATTTCGGCAGGCTGCTCGCGATCTCCTTGAAGCGCTTCTTGACGTTCTCGATGACGTCGAGCGCATTGACGCCGAAGCGCTGCAGCACGATGCCGCTTGCGACCTCGCCCTCGCCATTCAGCTCGGTGATGCCCCTGCGCTCGTCCGGTCCGAGCTCGACATTGGCGACGTCGCGGAGCAGCACCGGCGTGCCGTTGCTCGTCTTCAGCACGATGTTGCCGAGATCGTTGATGCTCTTGATGTAGCCCTTGCCGCGAATGACGTATTCGAACTCGGCGAGCTCGACGGTGCGTCCGCCGACGTCGGCGTTGCTGGCGCGGATCGCCTCACGAATTTTTTGCATGCTGATGCCGCGATCGCGCATCCGCTGCGGATCGAGCACCACGTTGTACTGCTTGACGAAGCCGCCGATGCTGGCGACCTCGGCGACGCCTTCGGCCTTGGCCAGTGCGAACTTCAGATTCCAGTCCTGGATCGTGCGGGTGTCCGCCAAGTTCAATTCCTTCGACAGAACCGCATACTGGTAGACCCAGCCGACGCCGGTGGCGTCGGGACCGATGGTCGGGGTGACGCCGGCGGGGAGCCGCGAAGCCGCGCCGTTCAAAAATTCCAGGACGCGCGAGCGCGCCCAATAGATGTCGGTGCCGTCCTCGAAGATCACGTAGACGAACGAGGCGCCGAAGAAGGAGAAGCCGCGCACCACTTTCGATTTCGGCACGGTCAGCATCGCCGTCGTCAAGGGATAGGTGACCTGGTCCTCGATCACCTGCGGCGCCTGACCGGGATATTCGGTGTAGACGATGACCTGGGTATCGGAGAGATCCGGGATCGCGTCCAGCGGCAGGTGAATCAGCGCATAGAGACCGGCGGCGGCCGCAAAGCCGGTGCCGAACAGCACCAGCAGCAAATTGCGCGCCGACCAGGCGATGATGCGGGCGATCATTTGTGCTCTCCCGTCGCATGGCCCGCATCGGACGCCTGAGGCGCTCCCTCCGCAAAACCCTTGAGCGCGGCCTTCAGATTGCTTTCCGCATCGATCAGGAAGTTGGCGGATGTGACCACCGCCTCGCCGTCGGCAAGCCCGTCCCGCACCTCGATGTAGCCGCCGCCGCGCCGGCCGAGCTTCACCTCACGCGGCTCGAAGCGCCCTTCCCCCTTGTCGACGAGAACGGCCTGCCGCGTGCCGGTGTCGAGTACCGAACTATCCTGGATCGCCAGCACGGGCGCGCTATCGGCCGTGTCGATCTCGGCATCGACATACATGTCCGGCAGCAGCGCGGCGTCGGGATTGGCGAGCTCGATCCTGACGCGGACCGTCCTTGTGTCGCGGTTCACCTGCGGATAGACCACGGCGATGTGGGCGCTGAAGATGCGGCCGGGAAAGCTCCGCGCGCGCACCGCCACCGATTGCCCCACCGCGACATTGCCGAGATCGCGCTCGGCGACGTCGGCCAACGCCCAGACCAGCGAGATGTCCGCGATCCGGAACAGCACGTCGCCGGGATTGGCGCGCATGCCTTCGATCGCGTTGCGCTCGAGCACGATGCCGTCGCGTGGCGCCGACCAATGCACGGTGACAGGCGCAACGCGCGTTCGCTCCATCTCGGCGATGACCTGCTCGGGCACGTCGAGATTGACCAGCCGCTGCCGCGAGCCGCGGCCGTACATCTCGACGCCGCCCACCGTCTTCGAGGTGATCGTTGCCAGATATTCCGCGGCGGCGGATGCCACCGCCGAACTGTAGATCTCCATCAGCGGTTGGCCCGCCTTCACGCGCGTGCCGGTGGTGACGTCTGCGACTTTCTGCACGAAGCTTTCGGCGCGCATCGCGATGACAGAGACGCGGCGCTCGTCGAGCTGGATCGTGCCGGGCGCCTTCACCGCGACGCGGATCGCGCGCCGCCGGGCGGGCTCGGACTTGACGCCGCTGCGCTGGATTTTGCCCGGCGACAGCTTCACCGTGCCGTCGTCGACCTCGTCACCTTCGTAGACGGGGACGTAGTTCATCCCCATCGGGTCCTTCTTCGGCACCGGCGAGGTGTCGGGCAGGCCCATGGGATTGCGGTAGTAGAGGATTTTTCGCGATGAAGCCGCCTGCGGTGGCTTTGGTGCCACTGCAGTCACCTGATCGTCCTCGTAGACCGGCAGATAATCCCGGCCGCGGTCGTCCTGCTTCGGACCAGCGGACCAGAGCGGCGCGTCGCTGGGATCGCGATAGTAGAGCGGAGTCCGATCCGCCCGGGCCGGAGCCGGGGTCGCCTCGGCATGAACGGACCAGCGCCCGTCGTGCGAGGACCAGTACGCGCCCATAGCCAAGCCACCGGCCAGCGCGAGAGTTGTCAGGAGACGTAGCGTCTTCATGGTGTGCCTTCGCGCGCCCGGCGCGCATCCATGTGAATGGGACAGAGAAGTTCGGACGCCGCGGGCGGCGTCCGCACGCTCACTTGGTCGCCGTGACGATCACCTTGCCGGTGACGGTCTCCACCTCGCCCTGCACCTTGGCCGACAGCGTGACCTGGTAGCGGCCGGCCATCGGCAGATCCGTGCGGAAGGCATAGACGCCCGGCTCCTTCGACGGCAGCGGCGCCACCGCCGATTCCATCTCGGCCATTCCGTCCGGGGCCATGTCGACACGGGTCTTGAAGATGACGGCGTCCGCCACCGGATTGCCGGTCTGCTTGTTGGTCAGGCGAACCGATAGCGTGACGTCGTCGCCCTTCTTCATTTGCGCAGTGACGGGCTCGAAGGCGTAGTCGCCGGCGCCCGCCATCGCCGCGGAGGCGGCAAGCGAAAGGGTGGCGGCGAGCGCCGCGGTGGTGAATTTGGAAAGCATTGTCCTGTCCTCATGATCTGATCTTTCGCCGTGGCGCATGGCGCGCACACGTCAGTCGTCGTCGCGCGCAAACGTGCTGCGCGCGTTCGGCTGTTGCGAGATCAGATTCGAGGAGGTCGGAAGGGAGGACTGCTGCCGCGGGCGGAGACGACCTGATCCTCAGGGATGGCGATCGTGCTCACCGCTACGGCGAAATGCCCGAAGACGACGGGCCTGATGGCAT
The DNA here is from genome assembly GCF_900094605.1 of Bradyrhizobium shewense. Classification (GTDB taxonomy): domain Bacteria; phylum Pseudomonadota; class Alphaproteobacteria; order Rhizobiales; family Xanthobacteraceae; genus Bradyrhizobium; species Bradyrhizobium shewense. Next base: position 658,987 of record NZ_FMAI01000001.1, read on the forward strand.
CGAGCGCGATGGTGCCGCCGACGCAGCAGAAGCCCATCCCGCATTTGTAGCCGCCGGTCTGCGAGGGCGTCCCCTTCATGTCGGGGCAGCAATCGTCCATCGCCATCCCGGCGTCGCTGTCCATTTGCATAGTCGCCGGCATATCGTCCGACGACATGGCAAGACCGGATGCGGACGCGCCAACGGGCAGCATCGCCAGGGATATGGCGATTGCGAATGCCAGAATGGTACGAACGAGGCGCATCTTTATTGAGTTACCTTATCAAGGTCGCAGCGTATCCCTCGTAGCATATCCCAGTGCCGGTGGCGCTTGTTGATCCGGATCAAGCATTCGTGACCAGGGGCCGGCCGGTACCGACCCTGCCGCCGGCCCGGGTCAGATCTTCGGGATCTTCGCGCGCTCGACCACGCCGGTCCATTTGGCGATCTCGGTCCCGATCAGCTTCTTCATCTCTTCCGGCGAGCTGCCGCGGACCTCGCCGCCGACGGCGGTCTCCAGACGCTGCCTGAGCTCGGGATCCCCGAGCGCCTCCAGCGTCGCGGCGTTGAGCGCCGCGATGATGGCAGGCGGCGTTCCCTTGGGCGCCAAGAGGCCGGCCCAGGTGCGCACGTCATAGCCTTTGATGCCGGCTTCCTGAGCCGTCGGTACATCTGGCAGCAGCGCCGTGCGCGTCGGCGAGGTCACCGCCAGGCCCCGAATCGCGCCACTCTGGATCTGCGGGGCGAGCAAGACGGGCGTACCGACGATGACGGGAACGTCGCCGCCGAGCAGTGCGGTGACGGATTGGGAATCGCCGCGATACGGCACGTGCACGATCTCGATGCCGGCGGTGGCGTTGAGCAACTCTCCCGCAAGATGATGCGTGCTGCCGAAACCAACCGATCCGAAGCTGAGTGAACCAGGCTTTGCCTTGGCCAGGGCGATGAGCTCACCCAGCGATTTTGCGGGGTAGTCGCTGCGCACGGCGATGACGAGCGCGTAGTAGACCAGCGTCGAAATCATCTCGAAGCTTTCGGCCGGCTGATAGGCGAGACTCTTGTAGGTCGCCGCGGAAATCGCGTGCGCGCCGGTGACGAGGCCGAGCGTATAACCGTCGGGCGCCGCCTTGGCGACCGCGTCCGCCGCGATGTTGCCGCCGGCACCCGGCTTGGCCTCGACGATGATCGGCTGCCCGAGCTTCTTCGACAGCCCGTCGGCGATGATGCGCGACAGCGTGTCGGCGGCGCCGCCGGCAGCAAAGCCATGCAGCAGGCGGATCGGACGCGACGGATAATTGTCCGCCCATGCAGGGCCGGTCACCAGACAACCGCCGAGAAAAACGCCAAGAAAAACGCCGAGCAGAAAAATGGCCGCAGCAAGCCGCTTCATCCCTCGCATGGATGCTTCTCCCTCAATTGTTATGTCGTTGGCCGCAACGCGCGCGGCGTCGTTCAGGTCGAACCGAATTCGCTAGCGCGCAAACTCCGTGCATTCGGGCGATGGCGGCATGCCCCAGACGTCGCGCGGCTGCCCGACCCAGACTTTTGGCCGCTGCGGACGATCGCGATGCCAGGGCCGCGGCTCGAAATAGCCGAGCTCCTCGTCCACGATCCGGTCGAGGTCATGAAACAACTCGACCAGATGCCCTTCGGGATTGCGGTGATAGATCGCAGTGTTGTGGCCGGGGCCGTGACGCACCGGTCCCCAGAGCACCGGGAGCTTGTGGCGCGCGAGATGATCGCAGGCCCGATGCATATGCTCGGGACCCCGCAGCTCGAACGCAAAATGATGCAGACCGCGGCCAGGCGCGAGCGCGAAATTCAACGTGTGATGCTCGAAGCCGCTGCGCATGAAGACAAAGCGGTCCTCGATCCAGTCGGAGACTCGCAGGCCCATCACGTTCGCGTAAAACTCCGAAGCAGCTTTCGGATCGGGCGTGCGAAGGGCGACATGGCCGAGCTTGGCGACAGCGAGCCCGCCGATCCGCTCCTGCGCGGGCGTCGGCGTCCAGCCCTGGATCAGCTCGAAACGCGTCCCTTCGGGATCGCTAAACGACAGCAGCCGGGAAACGCCAGGCAGAGGATCGCTCCGAAGCTCGGGCCGCAGATCCGCCTGCTTCAGCGCGGCGCCCAGCGCCTCGATCGGGACCTCCGGGGAGATCTCAAAGGCGATGCTGCTAAGTAGCGCATCGCCGGGCTCGATCACGAGCGAGAGCTGCTCGGACTCGCTGGCGAGGAAAATGCGATCTCCATCGCGGGCCACGAGGCCAAGTCCGATCACGCCGCGATAATAGTCGAGCAGCCGCTCCGGATCGGGCGAGGTGAAGGTCGCGTGTCGCAGCCGGGTGAAGCGTGCAATGGGTGCTTGTGTCATCGTGCGGTCCATCCCCTCATGGAATCATGATGATCTTGCCGAGCGCGGAGCCCTGCTCGAGCAGCGTATGGGCCTTCCTGACCTCGTCGAGCTTCAGCACTGCCGAGATCGCCGGCTTGATCGAATTGCGGCTCAAGGCCTCGATCACGCTGCGCATCAGGGCACGGCGTCCGTCGCGATCGTGGTCGTAGATGTGGAAGGAGAAGCAGCGTATCGCCGGACAGATGTCGAGATGATCGCGCATCGCCGCCATCAGATTTTCTTTCGGCAAACCGGCGAAAGCGTTGTAGGACAGCAGCGTGCCCCATTTGCCGAGCGCGCCGAGATAGGTGGTGAACTCGGGCCCGCAGACGTGATCGAGCACGACGCCGACGCCCTCGCCATCAGTCAGCTCGCGCGTGCGCGCCACGACATCCTCGCTCCGGTAGAAGATGACGTGATCGGCGCCGTTCGCCTTGGCGAACGCGGCTTTCTCTTCGGTGGAGACGGTGCCGATGACGGTCATGCCAGCAAGCTTGGCCAGTTGCACCAGCGCGGTGCCGACGCCGCCGGCCGCGCCGATCACCAGCACGCTTCCGGGCGCGCGCGGATGGCGGCACTCGTGCAGCAGCGCGTAGGCGACCTGGTAGTTCGACAGGCACACGGCCGCCTGCAGATCGACATTGTCGGGCAGCGCGTGAACGGCATCCGCGGGCGCGACCACGTAATCGGCGTAGCAGCCGCCGCGCTGGGACAGATCGCGCGCGCTGAGCAGCACCTTCTGGCCGAGGGAAAACCCCTCGACGCCGGACCCGAGCGCAGAAATGCGCCCCGCAACATCGTTGCCGGGATTGGCCGGCAGCGGCGGCATCCATTTGTAGACGCCGCGCCGGATCAGCACGTCGGGTTGACCGACCCCGAACGCCTCGGCCCGGATTTGCACCTGGCCGGCTCCGGGCACAGGCTCCGGAAGCTCGACCACCTCAAGTGCATCCGGCCCACCCGGCTGACGCACCAGCACCGCCCTCATGACTTCACGTGCTCCCTAGACCATATTTTCGAAAATCATACCGTTTACGAAAATTATTGCAAGATGCTCGTTAGCGCGGCATGTTGAGGCATCGATTCAGCGACAGATCCCCATGCCCGAGAGCGCCATCCGCCCCCGCAAGGAATTCGGCAAGACCATCGCCGCCGACATCACGCATCGGCTGCGCGAGGAGATCATCGCCTGCGCCCTTCCGCCCGGCGAGCCGCTGCGCTTCGACGTGTTGCGCGAACGGTTCGGCGCGAGCTTCACGACGCTGCGCGAGGCGCTGACCGCGCTTGCCGCGGAAGGCCTGGTCGACGCCCAGGAGCAGCGCGGCTTTCGCGTGGCGCCGGTCAGCCGCCAGGATCTGGTCGAGGTCACCGATGCAAGGGTGCTGATCGAGGTGGAATTGATCCGCCGCTCGATCGGGCGGGGCGATGACGATTGGGAAATCGCCGTGATCTCCACCCTGCACAGATTGAAGCGAATCGAGCAGCGCGATCCCGAACACCCCTTGCGCGATCCCGAATGGAAGATCGCGCATCGCCAATTCCACCAGGCGCTGGTCTCCGCCTGCGGCTCGGCCACGTTGCTCGCCATTCGCGCCGAGCTGTTCGATCGCGCCGAGCGCTACCGGCATCTCTCCGCCAATTTCCGGCCGCGCCCGCGCGACAAGGCCGGCGAGCACCAAGCCATCATGCAGGCCGCCATCTCGCGCAACGCGGATCTCGCCGTGCAGCTGATCGAGACCCATATCCGCTCGACCTCCGACAACGTCGCCAAATACGCCGGCCATCTGCTCGACGCCGAATAGGCGACCTGCATTTCACGCGGCGGGCTTGCGCCCGGCTTCATTTTCGAAAATAATACGTCAGATCGAAAATCTAAACCCTTAATTCGAAACCCTTGGGGCGAAACCATGAAGCTGCTGTCGTTCTTGGATGGAAATCGGGAAAGCTGGGGCGCCGTTGTCGAAAACCGCGTTGTGGATCTGGGCCACTCCCTCCCCCAGTACCCGACGCTTGCGGACTTTCTCGGCAGCGATGACTACGCCAAGCGCGAGGCGATCGTCGCCGGGCACAAGCCGACGCTGGCGCTGAGCGACGTCAAATATCTGCCGGTGATCCCGCGGCCCGAGAAGATCGTCTGCGCCGTGCGCAACTATCTCGACCACCACAATGAAGCCGTGGCGTTCGGCATGAAGCGCGAGATCTCGGAATTTCCGCCGATCTTCCTGCGGGTCTGGCGGTCCCAAGTTGCGCACAACGCGCCGGTGATCCGGCCAAAAGTCTCGGACAATTTCGACTGGGAGGGCGAGCTCGCCGTCGTCATCGGCAAGGGCGCCCGTCACATCAGCCAGGCCGATGCGTGGAATCATGTAGCTGGCTATTCGATCTACAATGACGTCAGCGTGCGCGACTGGCAGCGTCATGCCCAGCAGATCGCCTCCGGCAAGAATTTCGTCGGCACCGGCCCGTTCGGACCGTGGCTGGTCACGCCGGACGAGATCGGCGATCCCACGAAGCTCAAGCTCGAAACGCGCGTCAACGGCGCGACAGTGCAGTCCTCCGACACTTCGATGCTGATCTTCTCGATCCCGCGGCTGATCGAATATTGCTCGACCATTTTCGACCTCGTGCCCGGCGACGTCATCGCCACCGGCACGCCGGCCGGCGTCGGCTTCACCCGCAAGCCGCCGATCTTCCTCAAGCCCGGCGATGTGGTCGAGGTCGAGATCGAGAACATCGGCGTGCTCAGCAATCCCGTCGTGGACGAGGCGTAGGGCCGCCGATGTCCTACGATATTCGCAAGACCGCGCTCAGCGTCGAGACCATCTGGCATGAGCGCGGCCCGCGGCTGGAGAAGCCGCTGCTGGTCGGAACCGCCGTCGCGGTGATCCGCAATCCCTTCGCCGGACGCTATGAGTCCGATCTGATGCCGTTCCAGGCGGCCTTGCGTGAGCTCGGGCGCGAGCTCGCCGGCGGGCTGATCGCACAGCTCGGCGGTGCCGAGCGCATCGAAGCCTATGGCAAGGGCATCATCGTCGGCGAAGACGGCGAGCTCGAGCATGGCGCCGTCTGGCACGAAGCCGGCGGCCACGGCATGCGCGAGGTGCTCGGTCAGCCGAAGGCGATCGTCCCGGCTGCTAAAACCATCGGCGGTCCCGGCACGCGCCTGATGGTGCCGCTCGGCCACATCCATGCCGCCTATGTCCGCAGCCATTTCGGCACGGCCGAGATGACGCTGTGGGACGCGCCACGGCGGGACGAGATCGCCTTCGGCCTCGTGATGGCCACCGGCGGCCGCCCCCACGCGCGCATCGGAGGCCTCAAGGCATCCGAGATCTCCGTGCATGACGGGCAGCGCTGAGCGCCGCCCGTCTCCGCGTCACAGGAAGCCGGTCGAGATCCACGGGATCGCCGCGACGATCAGCGTGCCGATCAGCAGGGCCACGATATAGCCGACGATCGGCCTGATACCCTCGTCGGGACTGATGCGGCTGATGGCGCAGGCCGCGTAATAGCCGACGCCGAATGGCGGGGCGAACAGGCCGATGCCCATCGCGAGCACGACGACCATCGCGTAGTGCACTTCGTGCACGCCGACCTGGCGGGCGATCGGAAACAATAGCGGCCCGAACAGGACGATGGCGGGGATGCCTTCCAGCACGCTGCCCAGAATGACGAAGGCGAGGATGGTCACGCCGAGAAAGACAGGCGTTCCGCCCGGCAGCGCCGTCATGAACTTTGCAAGCGATGCCGAGAAGCCCGATTGCGTGAGAGCCCACGCCATCCCTGTCGCCGCGCCGATGATCAGCAGGATCGCGCCTGATAGTGACGCGGTCTCCACCAACATCGGATAAAGCCGGCGCCAGGCGAACTGACGATAGATCAGAAGCCCGGTGAAAACCGAGTAGACGATGCCGATGGTCGACACCTCGGTCGCGGTGGCGACGCCCTCGACCACTGCGGCGCGGATGACGAAGGGCAGCGCCATTGCCGGAATGGCAATGACGAAGGCGCGGCCGATCTCCCTGCCCGTGGCCCGCTTCACATGCGACAGGTCCTCGCCCCGGTATCGCCACCAGACCACGGCGCAAAGACCGACGGCGAGCACGATACCGGGCAGCAGCCCCCCGGTGAACAGCGCCGCGATCGACACGCCCGTCACCGAGCCGATGGTGATCAGCACGAGCGACGGCGGAATGGTCTCGGTCTGGGCTCCGGTCGCCGCCAACAGCGCGACGAGATCACCGGGCCTGGCGCCGCGCTTGGTCATCTCCGGAAACAGCACCGGCGCCACGGCGGCCATGTCGGCCGCCTTCGAGCCGGAGATGCCCGACACCAGGTACATCGCGCCGACCAATACATAGTGCAGGCCGCCGCGCACGTGGCCGAGCAGGCTGGCGAGAAAGCCGACCATGGCCCGCGCCATGCCGGTCATCTCGATCAGCAGGCCGAGGAACACGAAGAGCGGCACAGCCAGCAGGATCAGATGGCTCATGCCTTCGTCCATGCGCCCGATGATGACCACATCGGGCGTGTTCGTCGTCAGCGCCAGATATCCGACGGTAGCAAGACCGAAGGCAAAGGCGATCGGCACCGCCGCCAGCACCATCGCGCCGACGATGATCACGAAGAAGATCAGCAGGTTGAGATTGCCGAGCGGTTTCAATACCGGCGCGATGACGACGAGCGCGGCGATGATGCCGGCGACGAGCACCGCGGCCGCCAGCAGGCTGCGCAAGCTCGAGATGCGGGCGAGCCGCAGGACCGCCGCGATCAGCATCAATCCGATGCCGACGGGTAACGCGGCAGCCCGCCAGCTGTTGACGATTTCGAGCGCCGGCGTCGTGACGAACACCTCGTCGGCCGCGAACTCGTAGGCGGGATGGATCACCAACAACAGGAACGCCAGCGATGCCCCGGCGGCAACAACATCCAGGAAGGCACGGGCGTTGGGACGGAGCATGCCGATGATGGCCGTCATCCGCATGTGCTCGCCGCGCTGGAACGCGATCACCGATCCCAGCATGGCGAGCCACAGGAACAGGATGCCGGCGAGCTCGTCGGCCCAGATGATCGGAGCGTGAAAGACATATCGTCCGACGATGCCGGCCGACAAAACGACGATCTCGGCGAGCACCAGGAGTGCCGCCGGGATCGCAACCACATGACCAAGCACCTTGTTGGCCGCGACGGCCCAGCGGTGCACACCGGATTGAGGCGCCGCAACCGCGGTGCCCTGATCGATCCCTGGCATATGGTTGATCGCGGTCATGACAGCTTGCCCGCCGCTTTCTCGAGCTGAGCCCAGGCCTCATCGCCGAACTTGGCCTTCCAGTCGGCGTAAAAGCTGGTCTTCGCCAGGGCCTGGCGGAACGCGCCGCGGTCGACGTCGATGAACTGCATGCCCTTGGCGGTCAGATCGGCGCGCAAGGACTCGCTGAGCTTGCCGACGTCGGCGCGCTCCTCTTTGGCCGAGCGATCCAGCTCGCGCGTCACGATCTCCTGCACATCCTTCGGCAACTTTTCGAAAGCGCGCTTGTTGCCGAGGATCCAGTAATTGTCCCAGACATGCCCGGTCAGGGAGCAGGTCTTCTGCACCTCGTACAGCCGGGCCGTTGCGATGATGGGCAGCGGATTTTCCTGACCGTCGACCACCTTGGTCTGGAGCGCGGAGTAGACCTCGTTGAAGTTGATCGGCGCGGGGCCCGCCCCGAGCGCCTGGAACAGCGACGTCAGATTGGGAGCGGCCGGCACGCGCAGCTTGAAATTCTTGAGATCGTCCGGCGTCCTGATCTCGCGGCCGGACGACGTGACGTGGCGGAAGCCGTTATCCCAGGGGCTCGACACCGCCATGATCGGCGTCCGCGCGATCTGGGCGCGGATATAGGCGCCGAGCTCGCCATCCATCGCCTTCCAGACCGCGTCATAGTTCGTGAAGAGAAAGCCGAGGTTGACGATGCCTGCAGCCGGCACCAGCGTCGCGAGGATCAGCGAGGACAGGTTGAAGAACTCGACGCCGCCGTTGCGGACCTGCGTCAACAGGTCGGTATCCGACCCGAGCTGGTTCGCCGGGAACAGGTTGATCTCGAGCCGGCCGCTCGTCGCCTCGCGAATGCGGTCGGCAGCTTCCTTGGCGCGGATGTTGACGGGATGCGTCGGATCCTGCCCCGTCGCGAGCTTGTAGGTGAATTCCGCGGCCGAGGCCGGGCGGGTGAGAATGGCACATAGCGGCACCGCGGCGCCGGCCATGAGCAACTTGCGGCGGCTCAGAGTTCTCGGCTTGCGCAAGGTCATCGTTTCCTCCTGTCGAACGTGGATTGGTTGATCTAAAGGCGGCTCTTCACCGCCCGTGTTGCTGCTGGCCGGCTCTCGATGCGCCGGCATTGGACAGCAGCCGTCGTTTCTTCGCAGCGGTGCTGCGAAGCATGTCGGTCGTGGATCGGGAGGGCGGGCTGCTAGCGCAGCCACTCCTTGATCTGCCGCTTCACTTCCGCGGTCGAGATGCCGTAGCGGTCGTGCAAGGTCGGCAGCGCGCCGGCGGCGAGAAACTCGTCGGGAAGTCCGATCTGGCGGAACGCGGGATGAACGCCCGAGCGCATCAACAGCGTCGCCACGGCCTCGCCGAGCCCGCCGATCACGGTGTGGTTCTCGGCGACGACGACGAGGCGGCCGGGCTTGCCCGCTTCGCGCAGGATCGCTTCGGTGTCGAGCGGCTTAATGGTCGGAACGTGCAGGACGCCGACGCTGACGCGGTCGTCCGCGAGCGCCTGCGCCGCCTCCAGCGCGCGCATGGTCATGATGCCCGAGGAGATGATCAGGACGTCGCTGCCGTCACGAAGCGACGCAGCCTTGCCGAGCTCGAACCGGTAATTGTACTCGTCGAGCACCAGCGGCACCTGTCCGCGCAGCAGGCGCATATAGACCGGTCCGCGATGCGCGGCGATCGCGGGCACGATCTGCTCGATCTCGTACGCATCGCAGGGATCGATCACCGTCATGTTCGGCATCGCACGGAACAACGCTAGATCCTCGGCCGCCTGGTGGCTGGGTCCATAGCCCGAGGTCAGGCCGGGTAGCGCGCAGGCGATCTTCACGTTGCGGTCTTCTTCCGCAATGGTCTGGTGGATGAAGTCGTAGGCCCGGCGCGAGGCGAACACCGCATAGGTCGTCGCGAACGGCATGAAGCCTTCGGCGGCGAGTCCCGAGGCGGCGGCGAACAGCAGCTGCTCGGCCATGCCCATCTGGTAGTAACGATCGGGAAAAGCCTGCGCGAAGATGTGCAGATCGGTGTATTTGCCAAGATCGGCGGTCATGCCGACCACGTCCTCGCGGCTGCGGGCGAGCTCGACGAGCGCGTGGCCGAAGGGGGCGGGCTTGGTGCGCTGGCCCTCCGCCGCGATCGAGGCGATCATGGCCGACGTGGTCAGGCGCGGCTTGGCCGATGGGGTTCCGGCGGACTTCATGGTTGGTCTCCCGCGTCCAGTGCAGAGAGCGCGAGCTGCCATTCATGCGGCTCGACGCGAATGAAATGGTTCTTCTCGCGCTGCTCCAGGAAGGGAACGCCCTTGCCCATCAGCGTGTCGGCGACGATCATGCGAGGCTTCGCCTCGCCATGCGCCATCGCGGCATCGAAAGCGCCCACCACCGCGTCGAGATCGTTGCCGTCGACACGCTGCACGAACCAGCCGAAGGCCTCGAGCTTATCGACCAGCGGCTCGAAGCCGAGCATCTGCTTGGAGGGACCGTCGGCCTGCTGGTTGTTCACGTCGACGATTGCGATGATGTTGTCGAGCTTGTGATGGGCCGCAGACATGATGGCTTCCCATTTCGAGCCCTCGTCGAGCTCGCCGTCCGAGAACAGGGTGAAGATCCGCGCCGCCGAGTTCTTGCGCTTCAGCCCGAGCGCCATGCCGACGGCGATGCCAAGGCCAAGGCCGAGCGAGCCGCCGGACATCTCCATGCCCGGGGTATAGGAGGCCATGCCCGACATCGGCAGACGACTCTCGTCGAATCCGTAGGTTTCCAATTCCGCTTCGGGGATGATCCCGGCCTCGATCAAGGCCGCGTAGAGTGCAATCGCATAGTGTCCGTTCGACAGCAGAAAACGGTCGCGGCCTTCCCAAGCCGGATCTTCGGCGCGAAAGCGCATCGCGTGGAAATAGGCCACCGCCAGCACGTCGGCGATGTCGAGCGCCTGGGCGATATAGCCCTGGCCCTGGACCTCACCCATCAGCAAGGCGTTGCGGCGGATATTGCGGCCGCGCTGTGCCAGCGTCGGTGCGTTCGGAAGTGTCGGTGTTGCCATGTCTATCTCCTCCTCGCTCAGTGGATCAGCATGCCGCCGTTCACATCGATGACCGCGCCGGTGACATAGGCCGACAGGTCCGAGGCGAGGAAGGTGTAGATGCCCGCGACGTCGGCGGCCTCGCCGAGTCGGCCGAGCGGTATGCCCTCGAGGATCTTCGTCCGCATCTCGTCGGTGAGCTTGCCTGCGGTGATATCGGTGCCGATCAGACCCGGCGTCACGCAATTGACGCGGATACCGTCGGGCCCGAATTCGCGGGCCATCGCCTTGGCGAGTCCGAGCACGCCGGCCTTGGCTGCCGAATAGTGCGGTCCGCCGAAGATGCCTCCGCCGCGCTGGGCGGAAACGGACGACATGCACGCGATCGATCCGCTCTTGCGCTTCTGCATATGCGGGATCACGGCCTGCGACAGGAACAGGATGCCCTTGAGGTTGACGTCCTGGATACGGTTCCAGTCTTCAGGCGTGATGTCGAGAAGCTTCACCGGCTGCGTCACGCCGGCATTGTTGATGAGGATGTCGATCTGGCCGAACCGCGCGATGACCGCTTCAACGGCCTTGATGCAGGCCTGCTTGTCGGTGACGTCCAGGGCGAGACCAAGATGCGGCTCGCCAATGCTGGATTCGATCCCGCGCGCGGCGGCTTCCGCCGCCGAACCGTCGATGTCGAGAATGGCGACCCGCGCGCCTTCGGCCGCAAAGCGGCGGGCCGTTGCAAGGCCGATGCCCCGCGGCGAGGCCGCTCCGGTGATGATGGCTGTCTTGCCGCGTAGCAGCATTGTGATCCTCCCTGAACGGCTGTTGCCGGCACCAACGGCGCCACTGTTCTTGACCCGTTGATTATGCCCCTGCCCCGTTTCCGACAAACGCGCTGTTGTCTTGCATAGGTGAATTTGGTTCACTCGTCGGATGCTGCTTTCCAGTATTCCGATATCGTCCATCCGCGCGTTCGAGGCGGCCGCACGCACCGGCTCGTTCCGGGATGCGGCGAACGAACTTCATTTGACGCCGAGCGCGGTGAGCCACGCCATCCGCAAGCTCGAAAGCGCGATGGGCACGATATTGTTCGAGCGGAGCGCCCGCGCCGTCCGTCTGACGCCGGCGGGCGAGAACCTGATGCGTCATGCCGGCGCCGCCTTCGACAATCTGCGGCGCGGGATCGAAGAGGTCGCGGGCCGCGGCCCGCAATTGCTGAGAGTGCACTGCGCGCCGAGCTTTGCCGCGCAGTGGCTCGCGCCGCGCCTCGCCCGTTTCATGGCCGCAGAGCCCCAGCTCGAGGTCCGGCTTGCCGCCAGCACGGAATATGCCAGGTTCAGCAACGACGATTTCGACATCGACATCGTCTACGGGCAGCCGAGAGCCGAGGGAGTCGAGGTCATTCCGCTCGGCGAAGAGACCGTGACGCCGCTCTGCACGCCCGAGCTCGCGAAGAAGATCCGCAAGCCGACGGACCTGCTCGATCAGGTGCTGATCCGCTCGGAAGTGAAGCAGGTGCAGTGGCACCAATGGTTCACCGCCAACGGGCTCGAAGCGCCTGCCATTCATGGCATGCGCTTCGATCGCAGCTTCCTGGCGATCGCGATGGCGTCGAGCGGCCTCGGCGTGACGCTGGAGTCAACCCGGCTTGCCGAACGCGAGATCGCCACAAGGCGGCTCGTTGCCCCCCTCGCCGGACGTTCCGTCGACATCCGCTATATCGGCCATCACCTGGTGTTCCCGCGCGCGAGCCAGCAGCGGCGACCGATCCGCGTCTTCGCCGAGTGGATCACGCGGGAGGTGGCGGTCGCCGGCCCGGCTTCAAGCCGGTCGAGAGTCAGGTAGACGGGCTGACGGCTCGGGCTTTGATCGCTCAGTGGATCCCGCACCGGCAGCGCTCGTAATCCGCGGGGTCGTGGCTGTTGACGATCGTCACGCGATCACCGTGATCGCGCTTCAGCGCGCGCAGCCGGGCCTGGTTCGCGATCCGCATTGCGCGGTCCATGTCGCCGCGGCGCTGGAAATAGCCGAGCATCAAGGGAACACGCGGCGACGCATCGAGCTGGCCGTGGTGGAAATAGCTGTCGCCGGCATGCAGCAGCCAGGTGTCGCCCGAGCGCACCGCGATGCCGCAATGGCCGAGCGTGTGGCCGGCAAGCGGGATCATCAGGATGTCCGCCTCCTTGTCGCCGAGCGGGCGCACGCCCTTGAAGCCGAACCAGTCCTCGCCGGCTTCACCGTAGAATTGCCAGCGCGGACCGTGGCTCCACTGCCCCGTGACGTAGCGGCCTTCCGGAGGCGCGGGCTTGCGCAGCACCGCCATGTCGTATTCGGCGCGATGGACGTGGATCGCGGCATCGGGAAAGTCGGGCACGCCGCCGGCATGATCGCGGTCGAGATGCGTCAGCAGCACGTGACGCACGTCGTTCGGTGAATAGCCGAGCGCCCTCACCTGCTCGGCTGCCGTTTCCGCGGGATCCAGCTTTGGCGCGGTCTGCCGCACCCAGCGCCGCCCCAGCCGCTCGGGCGAGGCGATATCATCGAGGCCGATCCCGGTGTCGACCAAAGCCAGCCCGTCATTCGTCTCCATCAGCAGGCAGTGGCAGACCAGGCGGGCGCGCTGGAACAGGCTGCCGCTGCCGTTCACCAGGCGGCGGCCGATCGGGCACATCGTGCCGGTGTTGAGATGGTGGATCTTCATCGCGTATCCCTGCCTGTTCGTGAGCAGGACGCTCTTGTCATAGTTCGATCCATAGGTAAAATATCGAGTATTGATATTATCTCTAGGCCAATCCTATGGATATCCGCGAGCTTCGCTACTTCGCCGCCGTCTACCGCGAGCGCAATCTGACCGCGGCGGCGCGTGCCTGCTTCGTGTCGCAGCCGTCGATCTCGAACGCGATCACCAATCTGGAGGCGGAGCTCGGCACCACGCTGTTCATCCGACACAAGAAGGGCGTCGCGCCCACCGCCTCGGCCGAGCGGTTTCATACGCTGGCGCGCCGCATCATCGACGAGGCCGATGCCGCGCGCAGCCTGTTCAAAAAGCCTAGCACGAAGACCACGGTGACGCTGGGCCTGATGCGCACGCTCGACGTGCCCCGGACCATCGCGCTCTTGAAGCCGCTGACGGCGCGCAACGACATCGCGCTTCGCCTCGTCGGCAGCGACGAGCCCGCCGATGCGCGCATCATCGCCAAGAGCATGCTGCGCAACGACGAGCATTTCGTCGCGCTGTGGAGCGAGCGTTATGTCGCCGCGCTGCCGCCGTCGCACCCGCTGATGCTGAAGGACAAGCTTCGGATTGCCGATCTCGCCGGCGTTCCGCTGATCGACCGCTGTCATTGTGAACAGAGCGCATTCTTCGGCCGCAATGCGCAGCGCCGCCAGACCGCGGCGATCGCGCAATCGGAGGATTGGGCCATCGCGCTGGTCGCCGCCGGCGTCGGCATCGCCATCGTCCCGGAAGGCGTGGCGAAGGGCAATCTTGATGTCGCGGTGCGCGAGATCGAGGTCAAGGTGAAGCGCGAGGTCGGCCTCGCCTACCGCGCCTCGGTGCCGCTGGCGGATGCGCTGAAGGAGTTTGTCGGGAAGCTGCAGAAGCAGCGGCGGCCGGATCGAACCAAGCGCCGGGTCGGCGCGCGCAAGACGCTCAGCCCTTCGAGATGACCGCACGTCCATAGGGCGGTTGCGCCTGGACCGGCGGGTTGGCGGTCTGGGCGGCGAGCTCGCCGATCAGGCGGTCGGCGTCGGCGGCCATGCCGTCAGGGGCCTGGATCACCAGGCGCTCGAGCGCCCAGCGATAGGACGAGATGCGCTGCTCCAGGCATTGCTGCACCCACTGCACGATCAGCGAGTTCTCCTGCATCCGCGCGACCGCGTCGTCCCTCTCTCTCGGCGAGAGCGCGGAGACGCGCGCCATGCTGGCATTGCGTTTCCTGTCGAGGTCGATGACGCGGATCGCGCTGGCGAAAAACGGCTCGAAGCGGGTGATGTCGTTGCGCACGTCCTCGATCAGCTGCGCATAGCGCGAGGAATGCGAGCGGTGCGGCTCGTCGATCAGCGTGCGGCCGTACATGGTGCGGTCGAACACGATCTTCTGCCGCCAGGGTGACGGCAGCGCCTTGTAGTCGCCGAACACGCTCTTCCAGGCGGGGCGCGACAGCGGCGGCTCGATCATGGGATAGGCGAGGTCGCGCAGCTGGCGCTCCTCGTCGGTGAGCTGGAATTGCGAGGGACCCAGGCCGACGCTGCCGGTGGCTTCGGCCCCTAACCAGCGATGCATGTCGTCGCTGCGCATGTCAGCGCGGGTGCGGCCGAAATCGCCGCCGCTACAGGCGCCGAGCGCAGCGCCAAGCAGCGTGAGCAGCACGGCCGATAGGACAGACCGGATCTGGCGGATGGTGTCCGGCATTGCAAAGGCCCGAAATCAGCGACGACGACGACGGCGCCCCGGCGCTGTGCCCTGCTCCGGCCCGTGATCGCCGCTGGTTTCGTCTGCCTCGCGCTCGATACGGATGACGGGAAGGATCAGGATCGTTCCCATGTCCGCGCGCGGAGCGACATCCCCCGACGAGCCCACCCGGCGACCGGCCGGAAATTCAATGATGGTCCCCATGTCAGCTCTCTTCAATTGCCGCGCGACCGAGCGCGCTCATGCAACATGCATTCATTAAGATCAGTTCATGGTTAACGGGGTGTAAACGTTGCGGTCGGACCGTAACCGCACGGGCCGACCGCGACGTCCCGTTGCGGCACGGGATCGCTTCAAATCGAGCGTTCGGCTTCACGCCTCGTTTTCCTTAACGAGCCTTTAAAGGAGCATGCGATAGGCTGGCGGGCAGTATCTCTTCCAGGTCGCGTATCCCTCCATGACCAAGTCGCTGTTTCCCGGATTCGACGGGCTGATGTCCCTCTCCCGTCGCGAAGGCGTCGATGTTCGGCCGACGCTGCTGCGCGTGCTGACCGACCTCTATGTGCAGACGCGCATCCACAGCGACGACGAGCAGCGCCAGTTCACCGAGCTCGCAACGCGGCTGATCGACCAGGTCGACGATGCGACCCGCGCGGCCATCAAGGCCAAGCTCGCAATCTATCCATCGACGCCTGTCCCGGTGCTGCAGAAGCTCGGGCTGGTCGCCGCACATGAAGGCCGCAGGGTTCCACTCGCCCGCGAGATCCCCACGCCCGCACCCGCCCCCTCGCCGGCCCGCACGCCGACCGACGCCGAGCTGCGCATGGCCGCCAATATGGCGATGCAGCCGAAGGACGCCGCCGAGATCCACGACATGTTCTTCCGCGCCGGCGCCTCCGAGCGCGCGCTGATCCTGCACAATCTGGCGCAGACCCCGCTGAAGGCCGCGCCCCGCATTCCGACCGTGCGCGCCAAGCGCGCGATTCAGATCCTGGAGATGGCGGCGATCGCGGGCGACATCGAGAATTTCACCCTCGAGCTCGGCGACAGCCTGATCCTGCCCTCGCGCGTCGCAGCCCAGATCGTCGATGATACCGGCGGCGAGGCGCTCGCGGTCGCCGCGCGCGCGCTCGACATGCCGAGCCCGAACTTCCAGCGCATTCTGCTGTTCTTCAAGCCGGAGATCGGCACGTCCGTGAACGAGGTGTACCGGCTGTCACGGCTCTACGATCGTCTCAGCGACCGCTCGGCGCTGGTGATGCTGGCAGCCTGGCGCGGCTCGACGCTCGCCGTTACCCGCGCAAAGTACCAGTCGTCACTGCACGACGGCGAACGCCAGCGCGCCCGCGCGGGCGCGAGCCAGACCCGGCCGGGCGTGCAGCCCGGTGCAATGCCGCCGCGCCGCACCGGCACCGACGGATCGTCGGATCGGTGATTTGCTCGCGCGCTGACGCTGAGCGTGAGGCGCACAGCATCTCTCTTAGCTCGTGCCCCGGACGCGGCGCAGCGCCCCCGGCGATGCGAAGCATCGTCCGGTGCGATGCGCTGCTGAGCCGGGGCCCATCTCTCCGCGTTCGTTGATGCCGCCTTCTGGGTCCCGGCTCTGCACGGCAACGCTGGCGCGTCGCCGCTTGTCCGGGACAAGGAGCAGCAGTTACGTCTTCGCCAGTTCCAGGAAATGCCGGCCCGCACGGTCCTCGGTCTCGACGATCCAGGCGTCCGGATCGAAGCGGATTTCCTTGGCGAGACGCTCCTCGATCGTGTGCTCGGGCAAAGATTGCTGTGCGACCGGCACAAAGAAGCGATCGACGGGACGGCCATCGTCGTAGACGGTCTGCGGCGCCGGCGCGTAGAGCATCGCATGGCCGTCGAGCAGCGACACCTTCACGAACACCGCGCCCGCCTCCTCGGCGCCGCGACGGCGCACCGCGCCGAACACGCCCTCGGTCTGGCACCGGCGCAGGTAAGCCGCGACCCATATGTTGGATTTCAAACGCATGAGTCGAACGATAGGCCAGCGCGACGCGCGCCGCCAGTCTCAGCGTCCGATTGTCACGCCTTGCTTACACCTCGCTCGCCGTTGATCTGGCGCGCGACGAGATATGACAGCGGCATCGCAAGTGCGAATCCCACGGCCACCGCATAGGGGATGTTCCTGATCGCGTCGGCGGCGACGCTCGGCACCATCAGCACGACGATCAGACTGACGCCCGCCAGCGTCGTACCCAGCATGATCCAGACCAGAACCGAGACCTTGAACATGACAACCTCTCTTCTTCGTTGAAGATGAGCGATCATGTTCCCCGAAGCTGTCGGCCGTCATTGATCCCAAGCAAATCGCCCGCGCGCGGGCGCGGCGGCGCGCGATGCCCGGAATTGATCGGCGTCAATGACAGCGGGCGGTGGGGTTATTCGACGGGATGGCCGATTGCGGCGCCGAGCTCGCGCAGCAGCCGGTCGGACAACTGGCCGGTGACCTGCATCTTGTGCTCGCGCTCGAACTTCTGGATCGCGGACTGGGTCTCGCCGCTCATCGTGCCCGTGATCTTCAAATTCCCGTAGCCATATTCGGACAGCGCGCGCTGCACGCCGGCGATACGCCGTGCGGCGGGGCTCTGCGGAACGGGAATCGGCGCGGGCGGACGCATGGCGGACGGCGGCGTCGAGGTCGTCGCCTTGACCAGATTGGTCATGGGATCACTGCCCGCGCGCGGCGTCGATGCGGTCGCCTCGACGGGCTTTTCGGGTGGCTTCTCGGCGGCTCGCTCGGCAGGTTTCGGCTCGGCGCGGAACTCCGTCGCGCGCGGCTCCAGCGGCGAGGTATCGGCGCCGACCGGGCGCGGACGCGGCATCGGGTTCGACAGCGCCACGGAGGACGGTGCGGGAAGATTGATCACGGTGCCGAACATCGGCGCCGGATGCCGGCCGGTCTGCAGGAACAGCGCATTGGCAACGATCGCGCCGATCGCGGCGACGGCGACGAGACCGGCGAGCGTGTCCTTCGGGCTGTGCAGCAGCACGCGCATCACGAGGTTGCGCTCGGTCTCGACATCGACGACCGCGGCCTTCGCGCCACGGCGGCGCGGAGCGGTTTCGTCCTTGGCAGACTTCTTAGGCACTTTTCTTCACCAGAGCGGGTTGGTCGTGAGTTTGGTCCTGAAGGTCCTGGCGCAGCACCGGCGTCAGCGTCGCGACCTTGCTCTCGGCCGGCTTGACTTGCGCCGGCGTGTAGACGAGCGGCAGCCTGACGGTGACGGCGGTGCCCTCTCCCAATCTGCTTTGTACCGTCAATTCGCCGAGATGCAATGCCACGAGACTCTTCACGATCGAAAGTCCGAGGCCGGTTCCCTCGTGACGACGCTGATAGGTCTTGCCGGCCTGGAAGAACGGCGCGCCGATGCGCTTGAGATCGTCGGGCGCGATGCCGACGCCGGTGTCGCTGATGCGCAGCGTCAGCTGGGAACCCGACACCGAAGCGGTCACGGAGACCTGACCGCCACGCTCGGTGAACTTGATGGCGTTGGCGACGAGATTGAGCACGATCTGCTTGAACGCCCTGGGATCGCCGGTCATGACAGGCAGATCCTGCGGCGCGTCGGTGATGAGGTCGACGCCGTTCTCCCGCGCCTTCAGCGCCAACAGATTGCAGCAATGCAACAGCGAGGCGCGCGGCGCGAACGGCTCGGACGCGATCTCGAAATTGCCCGACTCCATCTTCGACATGTCCAGGATGCCGTTGACGACTGACAACAGATGCTGGCCGGAATCGTTGATGAGCTGGGCATATTCCTGGCGCTGGGCCGCCCCCAGCATCAGGGTCTGCTCCTGCGCGATCATCTCGGAGAAGCCGATGATGGCGTTCAGCGGGGTGCGCAGCTCGTGGCTCATGGTGGCGAGGAAGCGCGTCTTGGCGGCATCGGCAGACTCGGCGGCGGTGCGCGCCTGATCCAGCGCCTGCTCGGACAGCTTGTGGTCGGTGACGTCGCGCATCACGGCGACGACTTCGGCCTCGCGCGTGACGTCGCTATGAGGATTCTGGCCGATATCCCGGTCGAGCGGGCGGCAGCGCATCTCGACCCAGAGGAAATCGACCTGGCCGCGCTCCGAGCCGTCAGGCTCACGCCGCAGCCGGAACTCGATGCTGCGCACGTCGCCGCGCGCGGCATCGGAAAGCGCGGTGAGATAGGCCGGGCGATCGGCAACGTGGACGCGGTCGAACAGGCCATGCCCCAGCAGTTGCGCCACCGGCGTGCCGAGCATGGCTTCCGCCGCCGGCGAGATGAACTGCACCGCACCGTTGCGCTGATGCCGCGAGACGACGTCGCTCATGTTGCGGGCGAGCAGGCGATAGCGCTCCTCCTCGCGCGACAGCAACGCAACGCTGGTGCGCGCCAGTGATTCCGCGCCGAAGGCAAGGCCGGCGGCATAGAGCGTCGCCGAGACGACGCCGCACGCCATCAGCACGCCGCGTTCAGCAGTGCTGGTGTCTGCAACCGGCAGCCAGCCGAGCTGGCCGACGAGGATCAGGAGTCCCGCACAGGACAGCGCGAGCAAGGATGCGAAGGCGGCGACGCGGCGCGAGGCCGACAACGCGGCTTCGAGGGGAACCACGACCAGCCAGACCGCGGCGAATGATTCGATGCCGCCCGTGGTGCCCGCGACCGCCATGATCAGGCCGGCGAGCGCCAGCGACGACAGCACATGCGCGCCTTCGTAGCGGCCGGTGCGCGACAGGAACCAGGACAGCAGGATCGGCGCGATCAGCCAGGCGAACGCGGCGACCTCGACCGCGCTCGGTGCGCCACGCATGGCGAGATAGACCGGGAATGCGGCAAAGGCGGCCAGGCTGCCAAGCAGCCGCGGCGCCATGAAGGCACGATGACGCGCCCGCATCAGCGCATCGTAACGCGCGGAGGGATGCAGCAGTGCATCGAGACAATCGCGGATGATACTCAAAACTGTCACGGGTCTCGCGCTTCGGCTCAATCGTCTTTTGGAAGACGCGCCGCAACGCCTCCTTGTCGTTGAGCCACCGTGTCAGAGCGACCTTAAACGAGTGCTAAGGCGGCTCGGTGTGCGGCCGAACGCCGGGACATCGCGGGGCTTTTTAGACGATTTGGCGACGTCTTCGGCGAGGATGGTGAACACAGGGTTTCACGCATCCCGGCATGGTTTCGAATTGGTGGATATGCGCGCCAGCAAGATCACGGGCGCCCGCGTCAATCGAAAATTTACGACACCGTCGATCTCGAAGAATTTTGCGTAAATTTTCCGCGAATTAAGCTCAAGGCAATCACTTGCGATTTATCGAGAGTTGCTAGGTCGAAACGCGCGCGGACCATCGCCGCGGGCGGGATCTAACGAACAGGTCGATAAGATGCGCTTTCTGCTCCGCATCACATTCTGGCTCGGGCTGGTGCTGGTGCTCCTGCCCAGGGACAAGACGCCCGAATCGGAGAAGCTGCCCCAGATCGGTGCCGCCGACGCGGTGCAGGCTGCGACCGCGGCCGTCTCCGACATGACCCAGTTCTGCAAGCGCCAGCCGGCGGCCTGCGAGGTCGGCGGACAGGCCGCGACCATCATCGGCCAGCGCGCCCAGGACGGTGCCCGCAAGATCTACCAGATCATCAACGACAAGAAAGAGCAGATCTCCAACGACAAGAACGAGAAGACCGACAAGAACGACAAGAAGGCGCCCGACCACACAGGCTCGATCGCGATGGTCGGCGAAGGCGATGCCGCATCGACCGTGGCGCCGCGCGATACCCTGAGCCAGGACGACCTTGCGCTGGAATGGCGCGGCCCGGCGGCGGCGAATTAGCGCCCAAACCCTATCGATTTCATCTCCTCGCATCCTTATATTGGCCTTAACGGGAACACGGGCCAACATGACGACGATCGACGAAATCAGGGACAATTTCGAGCTTCTGGACGAGTGGGACGACCGCTACCGGTACGTCATCGAACTCGGCCGCACCCTGGAACCGATGCCCGAGGCGGAACACTCCGCCGAGAACAAGGTCAACGGCTGCGTCAGCCAGGTCTGGCTGCAGAAGCTGGTCGACCGCGGCCATGGCGCGCCGATCCTGAAATATCGCGGCGACAGCGACGCGCATATCGTGCGCGGGCTGGTCGCGATCGTGCTCTCGCTCTATTCAGGCCGCACGCCGCAGGAGATCATCGATACCGACGCGATCGCGGTGTTCAACGAGTTCGGCTTTCGCGATCATCTGACGCCGCAGCGCTCCAACGGCCTGCGCTCGATGGTCGAGCGCATCAAGACCGATGCGAAAGAAGCGCTGGCGGAAGCGTCGTAAGATGCTCTCGTAGGTGGGCAGAGCGGCTTGTCCGCCGTATCTCGAAGAGCGAAGGCGGAAGCGTGCCCACGATTTGCGCGTGACTGGAGAGAATTCGCGGGCACGTCGCGCAAGCGCGCGCCTTTGCCCACCCTACCAGAGCTGGCCGAGCGGACGGTCTACTTCCGCTTCCGCTGCTGCTGTCCGAGGCCCATCTGCTTGGCCAATTGCGAGCGCGCCACCGCATAGTTCGGCGCGACCATGGGATAGTCGGCGGGCAGGCCCCATTTCTCGCGGTATTGCTCCGGCGTCATGTTGTACTGCGTGCGCAGATGGCGCTTCAGCGACTTGAAGCGCTTGCCGTCTTCCAGGCAGACCAGATAGTCGGGCGCGATCGACTTCTTCAGCGAGACCGCCGGCTTGGCCGGCTCGAGCGGCGCGGTCTCGGTGCGGCCTGACGACACCCGCACCAATGCGCCATGCACCTGGCTGATCAGGTTCGGAATCTCCGTCGCAGGCGTCGGATTGTTGCTGAGATAGGCCGACACGATGCTCGCCGTCAGCTCGATGAAATTCTTCGCCCCAGCGTCCGACATCGGCCCGCCCCTCCACTTGCGCCTCACGGGATAGACGACGCCGAACTATTCCGTGTCAACAAGACGTTCGGCTGAAACAAGACGATGACCGACGCGGTGGCGACAACGGCGCTCTACTTCTGCGCGGCAGAGCTCAGGACCGCTGGTCGAGATGGGCGCGCAGCTCGTCGATCGAGGCAAAGCGCATCATGCCCTCCGGCATCTGCGCTTCGATCGAGCCGTCGGAATAGAGCGAATAGGCCATGCCGTCGACGATTCCGGATTTGAGCACGGTGACGGGCGGCTGCTCGACAGGTGGCGGTGGGGGCGGCGGCTCGGGTGCAGGCGGCGGAGCGGCCTCCGCAAAGGTCGATGGCGAGCGCGGCGGCGGCCGGCGCAAGGCGGCCGGCGGCTCCGGCGGACGCATGCGGTCCGGCTTCGGCCAGGCATCGTCAAAGCTTGCAGGCGGAATATCCAGGGCCTCAGCGGGCTCCGCAGGTAGCTGCGGCGGCGCGTCCTCAATGGCCTTCGCCTCCGCACGCTCCCGCTCCTTGCGCGAGGTCGAGGCGAACAACAAGTTGCGCCGGCGCGGCGTTTCCGGAGCCGCGGGCGGCGTTGGAGCTTCCGGCACCGGCGGCGTCTCGACACGCGGACGCTCGCGCGCGGCGGCTTCGCTCTGCCACGGCGGCGGGCCTGCGGCGGGTGGCGGCTCGATCCTTGCCGCCGCAGCGGCAGGCATCGGCTCGGGCGCAGCGGCGCTTGATGCGGCGAGGCCCGGCAGCACGGGCCTGACCCGAACCTCGGACGGCGCACCGGCCAGCCGGCGCGCGAGGCCCTTCAGTTCCGTGACCACGACATAGAGGCCGCCCAGTAACAATCCGGAGCAGACGGCGATCGTGCCCGAGATTATGAGGGGGCTGCCGAGGCTGAACTCCCTGACGGAGAAGCCAAACAGGATCGAAAGGAAGCCCGCCACGACGGCGAAAATCCCCGCGATCAACAATGCCAGATTCATCGAACTCACCCCCGGTCGCCATCCACACGCGACAACCGCTACGCCACGATACCGTCATCCGGTGTTCCACGCCAACGAGGAATCGTCGGTAGCGTTCCTAAAGGGAAGGAAATCAGGGACTTATTCACATTCCCTTCAGCTACGGCTCGCTACTGCTTAGACTGCTCTCAAGTAACCGGAATTGCTGCGTCGCATCAGGAATTTAGCCATAATGCCCAATTACTTGGTAATGGAACTGCGCTATAGGGAGTCCGGGGAGCAGGCCCGCGCGCACCAGCAGGGCCAAGAGGGGATTCCGGGGCACCGATAGCCATGACATCCATCACGACTTCGGCGATCGACACGCCTCTACGGCGCTCGGTCGAACGGACTTGCGACGATCTCGCCATGCTGGTGCTGGCCGCGGTCGCGGTCATTGCAGGCCTGACGTTCCGCGACTACGGCCTCGGCTGGGACGACTACACCCACGCTGAATATGCCGATTTGCTGCTGCGCATGTTCGGTTCCGGCTTCAAGGACACCGCGGCGCTCTCCTTCGCCAATCTCTACATGTATGGCGGCGGCTTCGACATGGTCGCGGCCCTCCTGCACAAAATCATTCCGCTCGAGCTGTTCGAGACGCGACGTCTGGTCGGCGCCATTGTCGGCGTGGTCGGACTTGCGGTGACGTGGCGGCTCGGCCGCCGCATCGGCGGGCCCCTTGCCGGTCTTGCCTCGCTGCTGCTGCTCGCGCTGTGCCCGATCTTCTACGGCCACATGTTCATGAATCCGAAGGATGCGCCCTTCGCGGTGGCCATGATCATCCTGATGCTCGGCCTGGTCCGGCTCGCCGAGGAATATCCCAAGCCGTCGCCGCGCACGATCCTGATCGTCGGCCTGGGTGCCGGCCTTTCGCTTGGCTGCCGCGTTCTCGGCGGGCTCGCGCTGGTCTACGCCGTGCTCGGCTTCGTCCCGCTGTTCCTGGAGGAATTGCGCAGCGAGGGCCTGCGCGAGTCGGTCCGCCGCTTCGCCCATGTCGTCTATGTGCTGCTGCCCGGCCTGGCGTTCGGCTACCTCGTGATGGGCCTGATCTGGCCGTGGTCGATCATGGAGCCCGGCAATCCGTTCGAGGCGCTGACCTACTTCTCGCATTTCTTCGAGAAGCCGTGGAAGGAGATGTTCGACGGCGCGATCGTGTCCGTGCCGGACATGCCCTGGTCCTATCTGCCGACGCTGTTCGCGCTGCAGCTGCCCGAGGTGATGCTGGTGCTGATGGCCGGCGCCGTGGTCAGCACCTTCGCGATGCTGCCGCGAAGCGAGGTTCCGGCGCGGCGCAAGACCATCATGCTGATGCTGACGCTCGCCGCAACCCTGCCGCTCGCGATCGCGATGGTGAAGCGGCCGGCGCTGTACAACGGCATCCGCCATTTCGTGTTCGTAATCCCGCCGATGGCGGTGCTCGGCGGCGTCGCCTTCGCCTGGGCCATGGAGCGCCTGCGCGCCAATCACCGCACCTGGCAGCCGGTCGTGCTCGCCACGTTTTGCTTTGGCCTTGCGCTCTCGCTCGCCGAGATGATCCGGCTGCATCCCTATCAGTACACCCACTTCAACCACATCGCCGGCACCGTCCGCGGCGCCGACGACCGCTTCATGCTGGACTACTGGGGTCTCGCGCTGAAGCAGGCCTCGGATGAGCTGCGCGAGCAGATCGTCGAGCGCCAGGAAGTGCCGCCGACCAATCGCAAATGGAAGGTCGCGGTCTGCGGTCCGCAGCGCCCCGCCCAGGTCGCGCTCGGGCCCGACTTCACCATCGGCTGGGATTCCAACGCGGCCGATTTCGCGATGACGCTCGGCGAGTTCTACTGCAAGGGCCTCACCGCGCCCGTGATGGTCGAGATCAAGCGCGACGACGTGGTGTTCGCCCGCGTCTACGACATCCGCGGCCGCAGCATTTCCAGCCTGCTGTCGATTCCGGCGCCGTAATAATTTCTCTCTCGTAGCCCGGATGGAGCGCAGCGAAATCCGGGACCTCTCGCGAGGCCCCCGCATTCCGCTGCGCTCCATGCGGGCTACGCTTGACTGCCGCGCTCCGAACGCGCCTTGCCGCCGCCCACCGCCACGTCTACGCTCCCTCCCCGCAACAACGATGTTCGGAGAGATCAGCCATGTCGCCAGCGGAAGCGCGCCTGAAGGAAGTGCCGTCTGATATGACGGAGGCCGAGTGGCAGCAACGGGTCAATCTCGCCGCCTGCTATCGCCTGGTCGCGCTGTACGGCTGGGACGATCTGGTCGACACCCACATCTCCGCGCGCGTGCCCGGTCCCGACCATCATTTTCTCATCAATCCCTATGGGCTGATGTTCGACGAGATCACGGCCTCGAGCCTCGTCAAGGTCGATTTGCACGGCAACCAGCTCTCCGAGAGCGAATACAGCGTCAACCCCGCTGGCTTCACCATCCATTCGGCGATCCACGAGGTGCGCGAGGACGCGATCTGCGTGCTGCATCTCCACACCCTCGACGGCACCGCGGTGTCGAGCAGCGCAGAAGGCCTGTTGCCGCTGAACCAGACCGCCCAGCTCGTCACCCACGACCTCGCCTATCACGACTATGAAGGCATCGCGCTCGATCACGACGAACGGCCGCGACTGCAGAAGGATCTCGGCGACCACAACCACATGCTGCTGCGCAATCACGGCACGCTCACGGTCGGCCGCTCGGTCGCCTCCGCCTTCGAGCGCATGTACCACCTCGAGCGCGCGTGCTCGATGCAGGTGCGCACGCGCGCGCTCGGCACGCCGGTCTATCCGGTCGACGATACCGCGATCGGCAAGAACACCGAGCTGCTCGCCAACCGCGACCGCGCCGAGCTGCGCGCCACCAACCTCGTGTGGCCGCCGCTGCTGCGCAAGCTCGACCGCGAGCTTCCGGGCTACCGGTCTTGAAATTTTTGGGATTTGGTGTAGGGTAGCGCCCAACTAACCTCTACGCCTTTTGGAATGAAACGCCGCCCAATTCCGGGCGGCGTTTTTATTTTGGGCGGTGGTCGCCACGACAGCAGAGCCGTAGGGTGGGCAAAGCGCAGCGTGCCCACGTTCTTTCGCAATTACTTAGAGATGGTGGGCACGGCGCTTTGCGCCTTTGCCCACCCTACGGCAGCTCGCGCTACTTCACCTCCGCCAGCGCCGCGAGGATGCGGGCCCAGGAGCGGATGCCTTTCTGGAAGCTGCGAAGATCGTACTTCTCGTTCGGCGAGTGGATGTTGTCGTCGTCGAGGCCGAAGCCGACCAGCAGCGAGTCCAGGCCAAGCGTGCGCTTGAAATCGGCGACGATCGGGATCGAGGCGCCTGAGCCCATCAGCACGGTCTCCTTGCCCCATTCCTCCGTCAGCGCCTTGCTGGCAGCGGCAAGCGGCTTCATGTTCCAGTCGAGCGCGACGGCGGGCGCGGCGGAATGGTCGCCGAACTCGACCTTGCAGTCGCCGGGAATGCGCGCCGTCACGTAGTCGCGGAAGGCTTTGCGGATCTTTTGCGGGTCCTGCCCTTCGACCAGGCGGAACGAGACCTTGGCTGAAGCATGCGACGGGATCACCGTCTTGGAGCCCTCGCCGATATAGCCGCCCCAGATGCCGTTGACGTCGCAGGTCGGGCGCGATGAGGCCTGCTCGATCAGCAGGCGTCCCTTCTCGCCAGCGGGGATCGACAGGCCGATCGGCTTGAGGAACATCTCCGGCGTCAGATTGAGCTTCTTCCACTGCTCCAGGATATCGGGCGGCAGATCCTTCACGCCGTCATAGAAGCCGGGAATGGTGATGCGGTTGTCGTCGTCGAACAGGCCGCCCAGAATTTTGGTGAGCACCCGGATCGGGTTCATCGCGCTGCCGCCGAACACGCCGGAATGCAGGTCGCGATTGGCGGCGGTGATCTTCAGCTCTTCATAGAGCAGGCCGCGCAGTGAGGTCGTGATCGCCGGCGTGTTGCGGTCCCACATGCCGGTGTCGCAGACCAGCACGTAGTCGGCTTTGAGTTCGTCCTTGTTGGCCTCGATGAAGGGCACGAAGTTCTTCGAGCCGACCTCCTCCTCGCCTTCGATCAGGAAGGTGATGTCGACGGGCAGCGAGCCCGTCACCTTCTTCCAGGCGCGGCAGGCCTCGACGAACGTCATCACTTGGCCCTTGTCGTCCTCGGCGCCGCGCGCGACGATGATCTTGCGGCCGTCGGCATGGTCGGTGACGACGGGCTCGAACGGCGGACGGTGCCAGAGATCGAGCGGGTCGACCGGCTGTACGTCGTAATGGCCGTAAAAGATCACATGCGGCCGTCCGCCGGCCCCGGTCTTGCCGACGATGGCGGGATGGCCCGCGGTCGGCCTCACTTCAGTGGCGACGCCGAGGCTCGCGATGTCCTTGGCGAGATGCTCGGCAGCCGCCTTGCAATCCCCGGCGAAGGCGGGATCGGCGGAGATCGACTTGATCCGGAGCAGCGCGAACAGGCGCTCGAGGCTGTTGTCGAAATCCTTGTCGATGTGGTCGAGCACGGATTGAAGCTGCGCATTGGCCATGGTTGTGGGTCCTGACGTTCGAGTCTCAAGAGGTACCGGGTTTTAGCGCCGTCGCAGGCTCGGAGCCAGCCGCAACGGGCGGATGCCGGATGTGCCATGCAAGACTACCTGCAAGAACGGCGGTCGCGAGGAGGTTGTTGCCCCAGGCCTGGAGGACAGTTGGAAACCACGGCAGCGCCAGCAGCATGAGAATGCCGGCCGCGCCGAGCGCGAGCCAGGTTCCGAGACGCACATTCGCCCGCTCGTCGAAGGCGGCGCGATGCATCAGCACCGTCATCGGGAAGAACAGCCACATGAAGTAGTATTGCCGTGCCAAAGGCGAGGCCACCGTGATCAGGCAGAACAGGATGGCGAGCTCCTCGGCATCCGAGCGCGCCGTTCGCCGTGCTTGCTGCGGCATGATCGCGACGAAGCCGAGCCCGAGCAAGGCCGACAGCACCAGCACGATCCAGTTCGCCGTCCTGTAGTCGACGTCGATGATGTTCATCGTGCGCGGCGGCTTGCCGGGATCCTCCAGATTGAAGTTGATCGGGCGGACCAGGCGGTGCGTGACGGCGATGAGGGACTGGTTGACCCACGACCAGTTCTGCTCGTCACGCTGGCCAAAGCCCTTTTCCGAGCTCGTTCCGACCATGCCCTGATACCAGGTCGCAAGCTCGGCCGCGTTGCGCTCGAAGCCGCGGATCGGCGCCGGCACGACATAGAGCAGGATACCGGTGAAGGCGACCGTGGCGGCGGCGGCCGCCCATTTCCGCCGCCAGACCAGATACGGCAGGACCGCGATCGGAAACACCTTGATGGCAGCGGCGAGCGCGAACATGAAGCCTGCAAGCAAAGGACGTTGGTGTCGCAAGCTCCAGAAGCCGTAGAGCATCATGGCCAGCAGGACGAGGTTCGGCTGGCCGAGGTCGAACATGTCGAACACGAAGGGCACGGTGACGACGGCGGGCAGCGCCTCGAGCCAGCGGCCGGGGCTGCGCCCCGAGCCAGCCATGACCTGGGAGAACGTCCCGGTGTACCACCACGCCGCGGCGTTCAGGATCGACAGGACGACATAGAGCGGGATCTTGCCGAACCAGCTCGGGATCCCCAGCAGGATCGCCGGCAGCGGCGGATAGATGAACTCGAAATACTCGACGGCGGTGGCGGGATAGAGTGGCGCACCCTGCAGGACCTGCTGCCCGGCCCAGAACCACAGCGGGTAATCCTTGGTCTTGCCGCTGCCGAAGATCTCGGGAACGAGCACGTCGGCGGTGAGCAGGACGCAGCAGAACAGAAACAGCAGGTCCAGCGGCGCGCGCAGCGACAGGTGTCGGGGCGCGTCAGGCTTGGCTAACGGGGCGGGCGGGGTCACGGAGTGGTCCTGTGCGGCGGCGAACAGGACGTAGCAGACCGGCGCACGCTTGGAGAGCCCCTCACCTGAAATTGTAGGGGGTGATGGTCTCCGGCAACGGCACGTTGGGTGACTGAGTTCGAGCTTCCACGGCGTCATGGCCGGGCTTGTCCCGGCCATCCACGACTTTTGTCGCAGCACTGAGAACGTGGATGCCCGGGACAAGCCCGGGCATGACGACCTTTTGGGGGCAAGCGGAATTGCCCAAAGCGTTTTGCCTAGCGCCGCAGCAATCCGCCGAGCGCGCCGCGAACCAGCGTGCGGCCGATCGAGCCGCCGAGCTGGCCGCCGACCGACTTGCCGATATTGGCGGCCATCCCGCCAATCACCTGGTTGGTGACCGATCGCGTCACGTCCCGCGCAATGACCTGGCCGGTCGACAGGCGGGCGCGCTTGACGTTGGTGCCGAAGATGGTGCCGACGATCGAGCCGATCTGGCCGAGAAGGCCGCCGCCATTTCCGCCAGCCGGGCCGTCCGCGGTGGCCGCCGTGCCGGCAATGCGCTTCTGGATCATCTCGTAAGCGGACTCTTCATCGACCGCGGTGTCGTATTTGCCCTTCACCGGGCTCGCAGCCATGATCGCCTTGCGCTCGTCCGGCGTGATCGGCCCGATGCGAGCCGACGGCGGCCGGATCATCACGCGCTCCACCATCGCCGGCGTGCCGTTGCCCTCGAGGAAGGACACCAGCGCCTCGCCCTTGCCGAGCTCCATGATCACCTTGGCGGTGTCGAGCTTCGGGTTAGGCCGGAAGGTCTGGGCCGCAGCGGCGACCGCCTTCTGGTCCCGCGGGGTGAAGGCGCGCAGCGCGTGCTGCACCCGGTTGCCGAGCTGTCCGAGCACGCGGTCGGGGACGTCGACCGGGTTTTGCGTCACGAAGTAGACGCCGACGCCCTTGGAGCGGATCAGACGGACCACCTGCTCGATCTTGTCCATCAGCGCCTTGGGCGCATCGTTGAACAGCAGATGCGCCTCGTCGAAGAAGAACACGAGCTTCGGCTTGGGCAGATCGCCGGCCTCGGGCAGCTCCTCGAACAGCTCCGACAACATCCACAGCAGGAATGTCGCGTAAAGCCTGGGGTTCTGCAGCAGCTTGTCGGCGACCAGGATGTTGACCATGCCGCGGCCGTCGCGGTCGGTCTTCATGAAGTCCTTCAGCGTCAGTGCCGGCTCGCCGAAGAATTTGGTGCCGCCCTGGTTCTCCAGCACCAGGAGCTGGCGCTGGATGGTGCCGACGGTGGCCTTGGTGACGTTGCCGAACCCCTGTGCGGCCTTGCGGATGGCTGCGAGCGGATCCTCCGCCGCGTCCGCCCCCTTCTTGGCGCTATCGGGCACGATGGCGTCGAGCAGTGCGCGCAGATCCTTCATGTCGATCAGGGTCAGCCCGTTGTCGTCAGCGACGCGGAAGGCGACGTTGAGCACGCCTTCCTGCACATCGTTGAGGTCGAGCATGCGCGCCAGCAGAAGCGGCCCCATTTCCGTGACGGTCGCGCGCACCGGATGGCCCTGCTCGCCGAACACGTCCCAGAACACCGTCGAGAACTGGTCGGGCTGGAAATTCAGGCCCATTTCGGAGGCGCGCTTGAGGATGAAGTCTTTGGCCTCGCCAACCTCGGAGATGCCGGAGAGGTCGCCCTTGATGTCCGCCGCGAAGACCGGAACACCGGCGCGCGCAAATCCTTCCGCCATCACCTGCAGCGTCACGGTCTTGCCGGTTCCGGTCGCACCGGTGACGAGGCCGTGGCGATTGGCGAGCGCCAGCGTCAGCCATGCCTGCTCGTCTCCCTTGCCGACGAAGATCTTGTCGTCGGTATCGCCGAGCTTGCTGTTCTGTGCGGTCATTATTCTCTCTGATCTCTCTGCCGGGTTTCGCGTATTGAAACTCAAATGCACCAGTTCCGTAGTTTAACGCATGTTGCGCGCCGATTAAAACGGTTCAACGCGGCCGAACATGCGACATTGTCGGAAACAGACGGACGACATCAGCCGAAAGTAGGAGCGAGGTGTTCGCAACGCGGCAATTTTTCGCCGATTCCATCTCCGCTCTTGCACCGCTGCAACACCTTTCGCGCGTTCGAAGGTGAATCGCGACGGCGCGTGCGTTCATCGCTTGAATTTCACATCACACCGGCTCAAGATCATTTTCGAAAGAAATACTCCGGCAAGCAAACCGGCTGAGGGGCGGGCCTTATGGACGAGCTGATCGGGCGGCTGGCGACAAACGCCAGCATAGATAGTGCTGTCGCTGAAAAGAGCGTCGGCATCATCCTGGGCTTCCTCCGCAACGAGGGTCCTTCCGACAGCGTGCAGGCCCTGATCGACCAGATCCCCGGAGCGGAAGCCGCGATCGAGGCATCCAGCAGCGGCGGCGGACTGTCGCGGCTGATGGGCGGCGGCTTGATGGCGGTCGGCACGCGCCTGATGGGCCTCGGACTTGGCATGTCGGAGATTCAAAACGTCGCCCGTGAACTTTTCCGCTTCGGCCGAGACAAAATCGGAGCAGATCAGATGGGCAAGATCGTTGCGGGGACGCCGGGCCTCAGCCAGTTCGCCTGAAGCTTTGGCAATTCATATCGAGTATCATGACATATCCGATCTCCGAGATTGAGGGCCTGTCGGTCTTTGCCGCCAACAAGTTGAAGGCGCAGGGTATCCGCACCACCGACGGGCTGCTCGAGGCGGCCGGCACGGTGAAGGGCCGTAAGGCGCTTTCCGCCAAGACCGGCATCAGCGAGCAGCTGCTGCTGGAATGGGCCAACGTCTCCGATTACATGCGTATCCCCGGCATGGGCCGGGCCAAGGTCGGCCTGGTCCGCGCCGCCGGCGTCACCACCGTGCGCGAGCTCGCCTATCGGAATCCGGCAAGGCTCGCCCAGAGCATGCGGGACGCCAACGAGAAGAAGAAGCTGCTGCGCATCCTGCCTTCGGAGAAGTCGGTCGGCGACATCATCGCCAAGGCGAAGAAGCTGCCGCCGAAGATTACGTATTAGCCACACGCTCTCTCCGTCATACCCCGCGAAGGCGGGGTATCCGGTACGCCGCGCCTCCTCCGTATCGTCGCAATGCCTCGGAGTACTGGATTGCCCGCTTTCGCGGGCAATGACAGCGAGGGCTTGGTCTTGACTCCCCCTCCCCGACCGCGCAAAGCGGGCGCCATGAATGCCTCGCCCTCCCCATCCGTCCCGCCGGCCGGCTCGGCCGGGCCAGATGCGCTGCGGAAACTGCTGGAACGACCGATCCCGGCGGTGATGGGCGTGCTCAACATCACCCCGGATTCCTTCTCCGACGGCGGCGAGTTCATCGCGCCCGAGCAGGCGCTCGCGCGGGCGCGGGCGATGATCGCGGATGGCGTCGACATCATCGATATCGGCGCCGAATCCACCCGGCCCTACAAGGGCGCGAAGGCCGTCACGGCGGACGACGAGCTGACCCGGCTCAAGCCGGTGCTGGCTGGCGTCGTAGCCCTCGGCGTGCCCGTGTCGATCGACAGCATGAAGGCGGAGGTGGTGGCCTACGCGCTCGACCAGGGCGCGGCCATCGCCAACGACGTCTGGGGCCTGCAACGCGACGCCGCCATGGCGCCGCTGGTGGCCGCAAGAGGCGTCCCCGTCATCGTCATGCACAACCGCGACGACGCCGATCCCGCCATCGACATCATCACGGACATGAAGACGTTCTTCCTGCGTTCGCTGGACATCGCCGCAAAGGCCGGCATTGCGCGCGACAAGATCGTGCTCGATCCCGGCATCGGCTTCGGCAAGACCGCCGAGCAAAGCATGACCGCGCTGGCGCGCTTGCGCGAATTCGAGATGTTCGGCCTGCCGATCCTGGTCGGTGCCTCGCGCAAGCGTTTCATCGCCTCGGTGTCGCCGTCCGAGCCGAAGGACCGGCTCGCCGGCTCGATCGCCGCGCATCTGATCGCCGCGCAGCGCGGCGCAAAGATCATCCGGACTCATGACGTCGCCGAGACCTTGCAGGCGCTGCGGGTGGCGAACGCAATCGAGGGCAAGCAATGACCGATACGATCTTCGTCTCCGGCCTGTCGATCCACGCCCGCCACGGCGTGATGGATCACGAGACCGAAGTCGGCCAGCGCTTCGTCATCGATCTCGAACTCTATACCGACCTGTCGGAGCCTTCGCGCAGCGACCGGCTCGCCGATACGGTGTCCTACGCCGAGGTCGTGGCGACGACGACGGCGGCGTTCAAGAATACCAATTACAAGCTTCTGGAGCGCGCCGCCGGCGCGGTGGCCGACGCCATCCTGTCGCACTTCCCGCGCATCCGCGCCGTGAAGATCACCGTACACAAGCCGCATGCGCCGATCGCCGCGATCTTCGACGACGTCGGCATCATGCTAACCCGCTCGCGGCATCCCTGATGGCAAGCGTGCTGATCGCGCTCGGCGGCAATGTCGGCGATGTCCGCGCGACATTCGCCAAGGCGATCGCCCATATCTGCGGCATGGCGCAAGCTGCGCTGATCGCGCGATCCTCGGACTATGCGACGCCGCCGTGGGGCGACGAGGACCAGGCGCCCTTCATCAATGCCTGCATCGAGATCGAGACCGACCTCGATCCGCACGCGCTGCTGTTCGTGCTGCAGAAGGTCGAGCAGAAATTCGGCCGCACGCGGAACAAGGAGCGGCGCTGGGGCCCGCGCACGCTCGATCTCGACATGATCGCCTATGACGATGTCAGCTTGCAGAAGCCGGATCTGACCCTGCCGCATCCGCGCCTGTTCGAGCGCGCTTTCGTGCTGGTGCCGCTGGCCGAGATTGCACCCGACCGCGTGATCTCGGGCATTCCAGTGCGCGACGGGCTCGCCAGCGTCTCGACGCAAGGCATTGAGCGACTTCCGGATACCGGTTAACCAAAAACAACCGTTTGCAGGGGCGGCCCGCCGTGGCAATTTCGCCTGCGAATAACGATACGTTTGGGAGCCCTTGGCCGCATGACCTCCGTGACTGACGACCTGCCGCTGGCGGCCGATTTTCCCAAGGCGACCGTCGAGGATTGGCGCAAGCTGGTCGACGGCGTGCTGAAGGGCGCGCCGTTCGAGAAGCTGGTCGGCAAGACCTATGACGGAATCAAGATCGAACCGCTCTATCCGCGCGCCAAGGCTGTCGCGCCCGTCGTGGGTCGACCGGCCGCTGCACCCTGGCAAATCATCCAGCGGATCGACCATCCCGATGCGGCGCTCGCGAATGCGCAGGCTTTGCAGGACCTGGAGAACGGCGCGACCGGGCTCGCGCTGGTGTTCGCCGGCGGCAGCGGCGCTCACGGGTTCGGCCTGGAACCTTCGGCCGATGCGGTCGCAAAGGTGTTAAAGGATATCCATCTCGATGCCGGCATCGGCCTCGAGCTTCAGATCGGTCCGCAATCGCGGATGGTCGCGATCCATGTCGCGGAATATGTGAAGAGCAACGGCCTCGATCCCGCCGCCTGCAACATCCGCTTCGGGCTCGACCCGCTCGCGGCGGGCGCGGTGTGGGGCCACAGCCCCTATACCTGGGAGGAGATCGCCCCCGCCGTCACCGGCGCGATCAAGGGCCTCGCCGGGCTCGGCTTCAAGGGACCGTTCGCGTCCGCCGACGGACGCGTGATCCACGATGCCGGCGGCTCCGAGGTGCAAGAGCTCGCCTTCGTGCTCGCCTGCGGCGTCGCTTATCTGCGCGCGATCGAAGGCGCCGGCATTCCGCTGGAGGCCGCGCAGGGCATGGTCTACGCGCGGCTTGCCGCGGATGCCGATCAGTTGCTGACCATGGCGAAATTCCGCGCGCTGCGGCTGCTCTGGGCGCGGATCGAGACCGCGTGCGGCCTCACGCCCAAGCCGCTGTTCATCGCCGCCGACACGGCCTGGCGCATGCTGACGCAGCGCGATCCCTATGTGAACATGCTGCGCGCGACCATCGCGACGTTCGCGGCCGGGCTCGCCGGCGCCAACGCGATCACCGTACTGCCGCACACGCTGGCGCTCGGCCTGCCCGATCCGTTCGCACGCCGCGTGGCGCGCAACACGCAAGCCCTGCTGCTGGAGGAGAGCAACCTTGCCAAGGTCTCTGATCCCGCCGCGGGCGCGGGCGGCATCGAGACGCTGACCGCGCAGCTTTGCGAGGCCGCCTGGGCCCTGTTCCAGGAGAGCGAGACCGCCGGCGGCGCCTTTGCCGCCCTTCAGCAAGGCCTATTCCAGAGCAAGGTCGCGGCCGCGCGAAAAGCGCGTGACGCCAACATCGCAAAGCGTCGCGACGTGCTGACCGGCGCCAGCGAGTTTCCGAACCTGCATGAGAGCGAGACGGCGGTGCTGAAAGCGACACCGGTCGAGCTGGCACCGTATGGCGAGCAGAAATACAAGTTCGATGCGCTGCCGCCGATCCGGCTGGCGGAACCGTTCGAGGCGCTGCGCGACAAATCCGATGCGGCACTCAAGTCGCGCGGCGCGCGGCCAAAGGTGTTCCTGGCCAATCTCGGCACGGCCGCCGATTTCACCGCGCGCGCGACCTTTGCCAAGAGCTTCTTCGAGGCCGGCGGCATCGAGGCCCTCGATAGCGAGGGCTTTGCCGATGCGGCCAAGGTCGCGGCAGCGTTCAAGGCCTCGGGCGCCGAGCTTGCCTGTCTTTGTTCCAGCGACAAGGTCTATGCGGAACACGCCGAAGCTGCAGCGAAGGCCCTGCAAACGGCCGGCGGGCGACATATCTATCTGGCAGGCCGCCCGAGCGAGACCGAGGCGGCGCTGCGGGCCGCCGGCGTCACGGGTTTTGTCTTCGCCGGAGGCGATGCGCTTGCCACGCTGAAAGACGCCTATCGACGGATGGAACAGAAATGACCGAGCCAGGCAAACCAGTTCTCACCGGCGGCTGCCAATGCGGGGCCGTGCGCTTTGGCGTCACGACCGCGCCAACCAGGATTTCGATCTGCCACTGCCGCATGTGCCAGAAGGCAGCCGGCGCGCCGTTCGCCTCCTTTGCCGACATCAACAAGACGGACTTTGCCTGGACCAAGGGGCAGCCGTCGTTCTTCCGTTCCTCCACCATTGCCGAGCGCGGCTTTTGCTCGGCCTGCGGCACGCCGCTGAGCTTCGGCCGCATCGACGGCGACCGGATCGAGATCATGACCGGCGCGTTCGACCGTCCTGACCAGATCATTCCGACGCGACAGTTCGGCACCGAATCCCGTCTCGGCTGGGTGGTCGGCATCGCCAATCTGCCGAGCCAGACCACGCAACAGAATTACGGACCGGAGAAGATGGCGACCATCGTCAGCCATCAGCATCCGGACCATGATTGAGGATATGGTTGAGACCATGAGCCGCATTCCCAATTTCGCAAACGTCGCCTTCGAGCGCGCCACGACCGCCGCGCCGTCAGGCAGCGCCGAACCGTGGCTGACGCCCGAGGGCATTCTGGTGAAGCCCGCTTATGGCGAGGCCGATCTGGCCGGGCTCGATTTCCTCGAGACCTATCCCGGCATCGCGCCTTTCCTGCGCGGCCCCTACCCCACGATGTATGTCAACCAGCCCTGGACCGTCCGGCAATATGCCGGCTTCTCCACGGCGGAGGATTCCAACGCGTTCTACCGCCGCAACCTCGCGGCAGGACAGAAGGGCCTCTCGGTCGCCTTCGATCTCGCCACCCATCGCGGCTATGACTCTGACCATCCGCGCGTCGGCGGCGACGTCGGCATGGCTGGCGTCGCCATCGATTCCATCTACGACATGCGCACGCTGTTCGCAGGCATTCCGCTCGACCAGATGAGCGTGTCCATGACCATGAACGGCGCGGTGCTGCCGATCCTCGCGCTCTATGTCGCGGCCGCCGAGGAACAGGGCGTGGCGCCGGAGAAACTCTCAGGGACGATCCAGAACGACATCCTGAAAGAGTTCATGGTGCGCAACACCTACATCTATCCGCCTGCGCCCTCGATGCGGATCATCTCGGACATCTTCGCCTACACCTCGCAAAAGATGCCGAAATACAATTCGATCTCGATCTCCGGCTATCACATGCAGGAGGCCGGCGCGACGCAGGACCTCGAGCTTGCCTATACCCTCGCCGACGGCGTCGAATATCTACGCGCCGGCCTTGCCGCCGGCCTCGACGTCGACCGCTTCGCGCCGCGCCTGTCGTTCTTCTGGGCGATCGGCATGAACTTCTTCATGGAAGTCGCCAAACTGCGCGCCGCGCGCCTGCTCTGGGCGAAGCTGCTGAAACCCTTCAATCCCAAAGACCCGCGTTCACTGTCGCTGCGCACGCATTCCCAGACCTCGGGTTGGTCGCTGACGGCGCAGGACGTCTTCAACAACGTGATGCGCACCACGGTGGAGGCGATGGCGGCAACGCAAGGCCACACCCAGTCGCTGCACACCAACGCGCTCGACGAGGCGCTGGCGCTGCCGACCGACTTCTCGGCGCGCATCGCCCGCAACACCCAGCTGTTCCTGCAGCAGGAGAGCGGCACCACCCGCATCATCGATCCCTGGGGCGGCTCGTATTATGTCGAGCGTCTGACGCGCGACCTCGCGGCGAAAGCGTGGGGACACATCCAGGAGGTCGAGGAGCTCGGCGGCATGGCGAAGGCAATCGAGGCCGGCCTGCCGAAGCTGCGCATCGAGGAAGCGTCCGCCAAGACGCAGGCGCGGATCGACGCCGGCAAGCAGGCGGTGATCGGCGTCAACAAGTACAAGCCGACCGACGAGGTGCCGATCGACATCCTGAAGGTCGACAACACCAATGTCCGGCGCTTGCAGATCGACAAGCTGACGCGGCTGAAATCCGAGCGCAACCAGAAGGACGTCGATGCCGCGCTCGCGGCGATCACGCGCTCGGCCGGCGAAGGCAACGGCAATCTGCTCGCGCTCGCGATCGACGCGGCACGCGCCAAGGCGACCGTCGGCGAAATCTCTGACGCGATGGAGAAAGTGTTCGGCCGGCACCGCGCCGAGATCAAGTCCATCACCGGCGTCTATAAGCGGGAAGCATCGAGCATGGGCAATCAAGTCGA
Source organism: Bradyrhizobium shewense (assembly GCF_900094605.1). Classification (GTDB taxonomy): domain Bacteria; phylum Pseudomonadota; class Alphaproteobacteria; order Rhizobiales; family Xanthobacteraceae; genus Bradyrhizobium; species Bradyrhizobium shewense. Next base: position 696,869 of record NZ_FMAI01000001.1, read on the forward strand.
GAAGGTTCAGGCGCTGATCGACGCCTTCGAGGAGGCCGAAGGCCGCCGCCCGCGTATCCTGGTCGCCAAGATCGGCCAGGACGGCCACGACCGCGGTCAGAAGGTGATCGCGTCCGCCTTCGCAGACATCGGCTTCGACGTCGACATCGGGCCGCTGTTTGCGACCGCCGACGAGGCCGCGCGACAGGCGGTCGAGAACGACGTGCACATCCTCGGCGTCTCCTCGCTCGCCGCCGCCCATCTCACCGCCGTGCCGGAGCTGAAGGCCGCGCTGAAGAAGCAGGGCCGCGACGACATCATGATCATCGTCGGCGGCGTGGTGCCGCCGCAGGATTACGACGCGCTCTATGCCGCCGGCGCCGAAGCGATCTTCCCGCCGGGCACCGTGATTGCGGACGCCGCCGAGGAGCTGATCCGCAAGCTGAACGCCCGGCTCGGCCATAGCGAGGCGGCGGAGTAGCTGATAGACTGGCCGGGTGACCGGCCGGGTGCGTGCATGACACGTGACGAAATCATCGCTGCGATACGCAAGAACGCGGATGCCATCAAAGGCAAGGGCGTATCGAAGCTTGCCATTTTTGGCTCGCGCGCCCGGGACGATTATCGGCCTGACAGTGATATCGACGTTCTCGTCGAGATCGAGCCGGACACCTCTTTTTCCCTGCTCAACTTGATCGATGTCGAGCACATCATCGAGGATGCGACTGGCTTGCAAGCACAGGCAACTGTTCGCCGCTCCATCTCTCCCCGCTTTGCGGAGCGGATCGCAGACGACATACACGAGATATTCTGACGCTCACGCAGGAGCACTATCCTTGAAATTTATGACTCGCCTGAGCGTCGCCCTGGCGCTGAGCGCAACATGCTCGTTCTCCGCCCACGCCGCCGACCCCAAACCCGACGCCGTCGTCAAGACCAAGAGCATCGAGGTGCGCGTCCTCCTCGACGACAGGATCAAGGCGGATGCAGCGCTGGCGGCGGATTGCCTCGCGGAGGGTAAAAAATGGCTGGACAAGAATGCCGCCGAAGCTGCCGCCGCGCGCAAAGCCGATCCGCAGTTCTCTAGGGACGGCGGCTGGGAGTTTGAGCGCAAATACGAAATCCGCTCGGTGATCGCCGACCGCTACGTCAGCGTCCTCCGCAACGACTACATGAACACAAACGGCGCGCATCCCAATTCGGACGTGAACACGATCCTGTGGGACAAGGCCGACAACAAGCGCATCTCGATCCGCCCGTTCTTCACCGAGACCGCCGACAACGGGGCGACGATGAAGGCGATGGTGAAGGCCATCATCGCCTCGCTCCGCACCGAGAAGAAGAAGCGCGACGCCAGCGAGACCGCAACCGACGAATGGTTCAAAGGCGTCGCGCCGAGCCTGCTCAAGGTCGGCGCGGTGACGCTCGCGCCCTCGACTGAAGCGGGCAAGAGCTCCGGGCTGGCCTTCCACTATCCGCCCTACGCCGTCGGCCCCTACGCCGAGGGCGAGTATGTCGCCTTCGTGCCGTGGGAGACGCTGAAGCCGTATCTCACCGCGGAAGGCGCGCGCAACTTCGGCGGCGCGCGGCCGAAGGGCGACGCCGAGGAGCCTTGAGCGGTCGCTAACTGGACCGCGCCAGCGTCCGCGCAAGTGAGTCCGTCCAATCGGGAATCCAGGACGCGAATAGCGCCTGCCAGCGATCGGCATCCGCCGGCTCGGTATCGAGCGCGACCGACCATTCGATGAGGGTGCGATCGCCCTCGATGATCGGGCGCAGGTGCATGGTGCCTTGATAGCGCGTCGGCGCTGGCGTCTGGCTTCCGTCATCTTGCGGATACGGCAGCGCTTCGAGACCGGCATAGGTCAGGGTGTGCTGCCGATCCGAGTGATCGACCAAGCTCTGGCGGATCCAGTTTCCGAGATAGCAGAAGCGTCTGATGGCGCCCACTTCATCCCCGCGTTTGTCGTCTTCGATCTCGCTCTCGCTCACGCCGTCGATGTAAGCGGGATAGTTGTTGAAGTCGCGGATCAGCGACCAGACTTCGTTCAGCGGGCGGTCCAGCACGGCGCTGTAATAGGCTTGGGTCATCGGTGGCTTGCCTTTGGCTTTCGTTACGCGCAGAGGTTGGCGAATTGCGCGGGCAAAACCCACCCGATTTCCGACTGCCCATCCCACGGGCATGCTGTTTTCACACAACATGTCGATCTCGTTGGTAGCGCTACCTTGCGGCGGCGCTGCAAAGCCGACTAGAATGGCGCATTGAGAAGAGCACCCGACGTCACGGGCGCCGCTGGGAGGGATTCAATGTCCAAGATTTCGCGCCGCACCTTTGCGGCTTCGACCGCCGCAGTTGCGGCATCCGCCGCTTTCGGCTTCAAGCCAGCGCATGCGCAAGCCTATCCGGCCCGGCCGGTCACCGTGATCGTGCCGTGGGGCGCGGGTGGCGGAACCGATGCGACCGCGCGCATTGTCGCAGCGCTGCTGGAAAAGGACCTCGGCCAGCCCTTCAACGTGGTCAACCGCACCGGCGGCTCCGGCGTGGTCGGCCATAGCGCGATCGCGACCGCACAGCCCGACGGCTACACCATCGGCATGCTCACCGTCGAAATCTCGATGATGCACTGGCAGGGCCTCACCGAGCTGACGCCGAAGAGCTACACGCCGCTGGCGCTGATGAACGAGGACCCGCCGGGCATCCAGGTCTCCTCGTCCTCGCCTTACAAGACGGTCAAGGAGCTCGCCGAGGCGATCAAGGCGGCACCTCCCGGCAAGTTCAAGGCCTCCGGCACCGGCCAGGGCGGCATCTGGCATCTGGCGCTGGTCGGCTGGATGCAGGCGATGGGCCTGCCCGCCAACCAGGTCGCCTGGGTGCCCTCGAACGGCGCGGCCCCTGCGATGCAGGATCTCGCCGCCGGCGGCCTCGACCTCACCACCTGCTCGGTGCCGGAGGCGCGCGCCATCATCGAGGCGGGCAAGGCCAGGAGCCTCGCCATCATGGCCCCCGCTCGCAACCCGATCTTCAAGGACGTGCCGACGCTGAAGGAAGCGATGGGCATCGACTACGCGACCGGCGCCTGGCGCGGCATCGGCGCCCCGAAGAATCTGCCGCCGGAGATCGCAACCAAGCTCACCGCGGCGCTGAAGAAGGTCTACGAGTCCGCCGAGTTCAAGGACTTCATGAGCAATCGCGGCTTCGGCACCGTGTGGGGCGATGCCGGCCAGTTCGCAGGCTTCATGGACAAGGGCGACGCCCAGATGGGCGAAGCGATGAAAGCGGCCGGCTTGAGCAAGGCGTGATCTGGTACCGAGACGCTCTGATCGCCTCTCCCCGCCTGCGGGGAGAGGCCGGAATACGCGCGAAGCGCGGATTCCGGGTGAGGGGGACTCTCCGCGAGTCCAACTCTCACCGTCCTACCTGGAGAGCCCCCTCACCCCAACCCCCTCCCCGCAAGCGGGGCGAGGGAGAACTTCTCTCATAGGACTCCTCCCATGCGTCTTCCCGACTCCGTTACGGGATCGTTTCTCGTCGTGCTTGGTGCTGCGGCCGCCTATGGCGGCTGGATCTTGCCGCCGGTGCCGGGCCAGCCGGTCGGCCCCAACGTGTTTCCGCTCGTGATCGGCAGCGGCCTTGCGCTGTGCGGGCTCGCGATCGTGTTCGGGATCGGCCACTCGTTCGAAGAGGAGGAAGAGCTGATTCCGCTGGAGGACGGCCAGGCAGCCGCCCCGCCGCCGCAGGGCAAGCTCTACGGCCTGCGCGCCTTGCTGCCGCCGGCGCTGCTGCTGTTCTACGTCGCCGCCGCCGACCGGCTCGGCTTCATCATCACTGCGGCGATCATGGTCTATGTGACGTCCACCGCGCTCGGTGCGAAGTGGAAGCTGGCGCTGCCGCTTGCCGCGCTGTCGCCGTTCGCCATCCACCTCATCTTCGGCAAGCTGCTGCGCGTGCCGCTTCCTGCCGGCCTGCTGCCGACGCCCTGGTAATCCCCATGCTCAAGACCCTGATTGAAGCATTCGCGCTGATCTCCACCTGGGAGGTCATCATCGCGATGTTCGCAGCCTCGGTGTACGGCCTCGTGATCGGCTCGCTGCCCGGCCTGTCGGCAACGATGGCGACCGCCCTGCTCGTCCCCGTCACCTTCTACCTCTCGCCGATCGCGGCGATCGCGACCATCGTCGCGGCGTCCTCGATGGCGATCTTCTCCGGCGACATCCCCGGCGCATTGCTGCGCATTCCCGGCACGCCGGCCTCCGCGGCCTATGCCGACGAGGCCTACGCCATGACGCGCAAGGGCCAGGCCGAGCTCGCGCTCGGAGCCGGCGTCTGGTTCTCCGCGGTCGGCGGCATTGCCGGCGTGCTGTCGCTGATGATCTTGGCGCCGCCGCTTGCCGAAATCGCGCTGTCGTTCTCGACCTTCGAATATTTCTGGCTGGCGCTGCTCGGCCTGATGTGCGCCACCTTAGTGGCGCGCTCCTCCCCGGTGAAGGCGATCGCCGGCATGTTCCTCGGCCTGCTGGTCTCTTGCATCGGCATCGAAAATCCCGGCGGCGTGCCGCGCTTCACCTTCGGCCTCACCGATCTGTTCGGCGGCATCGAGCCGATCCCGGCGCTGGTCGGCGTGTTCGCGGTGGCGCAGGTGATGCGCGCGATGCTGACGCCGGAGCCGCCGCCGCTGCCGCGGCGAAAATTCGGAAGCATCATGGCCGGCCAGTGGAGGCTGACCAAGCTGTATCACTGGCAGATGACGCGCGGGAACATCGTCGGCATCATCATCGGCGTGCTGCCCGGCGCCGGTGCCGACATGGCCGCCTGGGTCTCCTACGCGATGTCGAAGCGCTTCTCCAAGGAGCCGGAAAAATTCGGCACCGGTCATGTCGAGGGCCTGGTCGAGGCCGGCGCCAGCAACAATGCCAGCATCGCCTCGGGCTGGGTGCCCTCGCTGCTGTTCGGCATCCCCGGCGACACCATCGCCGCGATCGCGATCGGCGTGCTCTACATGAAGGGCCTCAATCCGGGCCCGACGCTGTTCACCGAGAAGGCGTCGAGCATGTACGCGATCTACCTGATGTTCATCATCGCGAACATCCTGATGATCCCGCTCGGCATCGCCATGATCCGGGTTGCCGCCTACATCCTGCTGGCGCCGCGCTCGACCATAATGCCGATCATCATGTTGTGCTGCGCGGTCGGCTCGTTCGCGATCGGCAACAACATGTTCGGCGTCGTCACCGTCGCCGCCTTCGGCGTGATCGGCTACGTCATGGAGGCGAACGGCTATCCCGTCGCCGCCATGGTGCTCGGCATCGTCATGGGGACCATGGTCGAGCAGGCCTTCGTGACGTCACTGATCAAGTCCGACGGCAGTATCCTGCCGTTCTTCGAGCGCCCGGTCGCGGCCATCCTCGCCGCGATGGCGATCGGCGCCCTGCTGTGGCCGGTGATGGTGTGGGTGTGGCGCAAGGTGAAACCGGTGCAGACGGCGGCGGCGACAAGCAGGTGATTCCGGGCGAGCGGCCCTCGCCTGCCTCGCCTCGGCGTTGTAAAGCAGGGCATGACTGAGAAGAAGGCCTCGCTGGACATCAAATCCCTCGCCCGCGACCTGCGCGCCGGCAGCCGCGCCGCCCTTGCCCGCGCCATCACGCTGGTGGAGAGCCGTCGCGGCGACCACCAGGCGCTGGCGCGCGAGCTGGTGCAGATGCTGCTGCCCGAGACCGGCAAGGCGTTTCGCGTCGGCATCACGGGATCGCCCGGCGTCGGCAAGTCCACCACCATCGATGTGCTCGGGACGCACCTGATCGAACAGGGCCACAAGGTCGCGGTGCTCGCGGTCGATCCGTCCTCGGCACGCAGCGGCGGCTCGATCCTCGGCGACAAGACGCGAATGGCGCGACTGTCGGCCTCGGACCACGCCTTCATCCGCCCCTCGCCGTCCTCGGGCACGCTCGGCGGCGTCGCGGCAAAAACGCGCGAGGCGATGCTGTTATGCGAGGCGGCCGGCTTCGACGTCGTGCTGGTCGAGACCGTCGGCATCGGCCAGTCCGAGACCGCGGTCTGCGACATGACGGATTTCTTCCTCGCGTTGATGCTGCCGGGCGGCGGCGACGAATTGCAGGGCATCAAGAAGGGCCTGGTCGAGCTCGCCGACATGATCGCCATCAACAAGGCCGACGGCGACAATCTCAAGCGCGCCAACATCACTGCCGCCGATTATCGCGGGGCGCTGCATATTTTGGCGCCGCGGTCCGAACATTGGCACCCACCCGTCGTCACCTATTCGGCGCTGGCCGGCACCGGCATCACCGACCTCTGGCAGAAGGTTATAGACCATCGCAAGGCGATGAACGCGTCGGGCGATTTCGCCGCGCGGCGGCGTCAGCAGCAGGTGAAATGGATGTGGTCGATGCTGGAGCAACGGATGCTGGCGCGGCTGCGCAGCGAGGCCTCGGTTCGCAGCAAGGTCCGGAAGATCGAGACCGAGGTCGCCGACGGCCATCTCACGCCGGCCCTCGCCGCCGAGCAGATCTTGGAGTTGCTGAAATGAGCGAAAAGCTCCGCATTCTCCTCACCGGCTTCGGCCCGTTTCCCGGCGCGCCCTATAACCCGACCCGGCCGCTGGTCGCGCGGCTCGCGCAACTGCGCCGTCCGGCACTCGATGATGTCGCGCTCTCCAGCCACATCTTCCCGGTCACCTATGCCGCGGTCGACCGGCAATTGCCGGAGGTGCTCGCGAAGGTGAAGCCGGATGCGCTGTTGATGTTCGGCCTCGCCGCGCGCACGCCTTACCTGCGCATCGAGACCCGCGCGCGCAACGCCGTCACCATGCTCTGGCCCGATGCCGCCAACACCCGATCGAGCAAGCGCGGCATCGCCGGCCATGCCGACGCCATGAATTTCGGTCCGCACGCGGCAAAGCTGCTACGCGCCGCGCGCCTCACCGGCATCGATGCGCGCGCCTCGCGCGATGCCGGCGCCTATCTCTGCAACTATCTGAGCTGGCGCGCGATCGAGAACGTGAAGGCGGGCGGGCCGCAGCTCGCGGCGTTCATCCATATCCCCCTGCTCGCGCGCAGCGGTGCGGTCCGGCGCAAGGGCGCGTCGCGGATCACGCTGGAAGAGCTGGTCGATGCGGGGGAAGCCATGCTGATGGAGATGGTGGCGTTGGCAAGGAAGGGGCGGAACACACAGGTTTCGTAGGGTGGGCAAAGGCGCCCTCGCGCCGTGCCCACCATCTCTTTCCATCTGCCGTCAAATCGTGGGCACGCTACGCTTTGCCCACCCTACGGCACCATCTCTGCGGTAAACATTTAACCCTACCGCGAACAATCCCCGCGCCCCCGCCTGCCCTGCGCTACCTAGTCGGCGCGGATGCCCTCCCGCCTCCGCCGGAGGACGCGTCATGGACCTCAATCGCCGCCATCTCATCGGAGCTTCGACCGCGGGCATCGCGGGCGCCCTCGCCATGCCGGCCGACGCCGCGCGCGCGGCGCCGCTGACATCCCTGCTCGGCCGGGATGCCACGCAATACGGCGTGCGGCCCGGCAGCAGCGAAGATCAGACCCGCGCGCTGCAGCGCGCGATCGACGAGGCTGCACGCGCACGGCTGCCGCTGGCGCTACCGCCCGGCGTCTATCGCAGCGGGCTGTTGCGGCTGCCGAACGGCGCACAATTGATCGGCGTGCGTGGGGCAACGAAGCTGATCTTCACTGGCGGCGCCTCGGCGATCCAGAGCGACGGCTCGGACTCCATCGGCCTCACCGGCATCACCTTCGACGGCGGCAACATCCCGCTGCCGGCACGGCGCGGACTGATCCATGTCCTCGGCGGGCGCGATGCGCGCATCACTGATTGCGATATCAAGAACTCAGGCGGCAGCGGCATCTGGCTCGAGCAGGTGTCCGGCGACATTTCCGGCAACACCTTCACTGACATCGCGGTCACCGCGGTGGTCTCGTTCGATGCCAGGGGTCTCAGCGTCTCCCGCAACACCATCATCGGCACCAACGACAACGGCATCGAGATCCTGCGCACGGCGATCGGCGACGACGGCACGCTGGTCGCCGATAACCGCATCGAGAACATCAAGGCCGGCCCCGGCGGCTCCGGCCAGTACGGCAACGCCATCAATGCCTTCCGCGCCGGCAACGTAATCGTGCGCGGCAACCGCATTAGGAACTGCGATTACTCCGCAGTGCGTGGTAACTCCGCCTCGAACATCCACATCACGGGCAACAGCGTCAGCGACGTGCGCGAGGTCGCGCTCTATTCGGAGTTCGCGTTCGAGGCCGCGGTGATCGCCAACAATACAGTGGACGGCGCGGCCGTCGGCGTCTCCGTCTGCAATTTCAACGAAGGCGGCCGCATCGCGGTGGTCCAGGGCAACATCGTCCGCAACCTGATTCCGAAGCGCCCCATCGGCACCGCGCCCGACGACGATGCCGGCGTCGGCATCTACATCGAGGCCGACACCTCGGTGACCGGAAACGTGATCGAGAACGCGCCGTCCTACGGCATCGTCGCCGGCTGGGGCAAATATCTGCGCGACGTCGCCATCACGGGCAACGTGATCCGCAAGGCCCTGGCCGGGATCGGCGTCTCCGTCGTGCCGGGCGCCGGCTTGGCGCTGGTCAACAACAACATGATCTCCGAGACCCCGCGCGGCGCCGTGGTCGGGCTGGACCATGCGCGTGCGGTGACGTCGGACCTGTCAGCCGACGGCGCGCAACGGTTCGCACAGGTGGTGCTCGGCGGGAACGCGGTGCGAAGGTAGGCATCGGCTTGCAGCCGGGCCGCCCATCCTTCGAGGCTCCCCATGGGACGCGCTGCGTCCCATGCCTCGCGCCTCAGAATGACGGGGCGGGAGGTGCGGTTGCCCTCTTGCCCACGCTCCGGAGCGCTAGAATGCGTTCCTGAGCAGCGGGTATTTCGCTTCCAGGCCGTCGAGGCTGAAGGTGAATTCGACGACGCGCTCGGGGGCTGCGACGATTTCCTCGGCCGGCGGGGCGAACTGCGGCAGGAGCGATGCCATCGCGGCAGGCGCGGTCTTTGGCGGCTTCGCGGCAGACGCAGCCAGCGGCGGCCTCACTTCAGGCGCGGTGAATGGGGCCGTTGCGGCGGGCACGGCGAGCGGTGACCTCACGGCGGGTGCGGCCAGCGGCGCCCTCGCCGCAGGAGCCTTTAGCGGCGGCATCTCGGCCGGCGCGATAAACGACGCCATCGCAATGGAGGCTGCGGGCGCGGCGAGCGGCGCGATCGGGGCTTCGGTGATCTCGGCGAGAACGTCCGGCTTCGGATCGAGCCTGACCGGCACGGCGGTCTCGGGGGCGATGTGGACGGCCTTTGGCTGCAGGGTCTTGGGCTGCAGGGTCTTGGGCTGCACGATCTGCGCCTGCTGCTCGCGCGGAAACACACGGGGCATGGTCGCCGGCGACCAGCCGAATGCCGGCGTCACGCTTGCAGCGGCCTCGGCGACATCAGCACCGGTGGCAAGCGCGCGCCAGGTCTGGACCGCGCGCTTGGCTTCCTGGATGTTTTCGAGGAATGCCATCTCGGAGTGATAACGGCGCCAGCGTCCGGTCTCGAACATTTCGGAGAGATGTTGCAGCCGCTGCTCGGCGAGGGCGCACCAGCGCGCCGCGACGTCGCGGCCAGCGACCACGGCACGCGCAGACGCGTAATCAGACTCTTGGCGATGTGTCATGAACCAGCCCGTCAGGGGAAAACACGGCGCGGGGGACGCAACGCACACGAATCAATTTAGACGCGACATGAATATTTTGTGGAAAAGTTTTGACTTGTCCAGCAACGACACGGCAGTCGTCGTCAATCACCGTAGTCGTGCGGAGATTTGCTGTGTTTTCGAGTCAAGCCTCGCACAAGCATAGCGGAGGTGCGACGCGCTGAGCGAACAGCCGACTCGAACACAGCGGCGTCCGATCAACCGCAAGCTGAACGAACGCGAGGCTTCGAAGAATCGGATGCCCAAAAGAAAAGACCCGTCCGGGGGGACAACCGGACGGGTCAAGCCATATGGGCGCTTGGGGTGGATGGGCGCTCGCGCCTGATATGACTGATGGGGAGGGATGACCGCTCCCACATAATTTGGTCGTGGCAGCTGGCTGAACGTTCAATGCGGGGTTCGCTTTTTTGGCCTTCGGCCCGCACGCATCTTTGTCGCAGCCGCTATCGTGTCGCCGGCCTATCCGCCTGAGAAACCGTGGGTTTCTCGTCCGCACTCGACAGCGAGGGTTGTTCGATCGCGCGGGTGCCAGGCTCATCGCGACGCTTCCCGGCATCTTCACGTTTTGTTGTACCGGACGCAGCCGCAACCGGCGTCGCGCCATCGGCGGGAACAGCCATGACCGCGGCAAACGCATCGGTCTGGCCGTCGCCGAAAAGCTCGTCACGTCCGGGGGAGCCGAGGTCGCGCGCGGTCTTCGCCAGCGTCATGCGCAGCGCTTCCGGCTTCAAGGTGTAATTGCGCTCGAGCAGCAACGCCGCGACGCCGGAGACATAGGCAGCCGAGAACGAGGTTCCCGACGTCATCTGGTACTTGCCGTCCGGCGCCGGCAGGAAGATGTCGACCCCGGGCGCTGAGACGGCGATGTAATTGCCGCGGTTGGATGCGGTAAACAGCCTGTCCTGCTGATCGGTCGCGCTGACGGCGATCACGTTAGGATTGGCGGCCGGATAGAGCGGCGGCGATTTTGCGCCGGCATTGCCGGCGGCGGCGATCAGCACGAGGCCGCGCGCGGCGGTCGCCGCGATGGCGCGCTCGATCACCGCGTCCTTCGGACCGGCAAAGCTCATATTGACGATCTGCGCGCCGTGCTCGGCGGCGTAATTCAGCGACCGCAGGATGATGTAGGACGAGCTCTCGGCGCCGCCATTGCTGCCACCGAAGGCACGGATCGCGATGATGCGCGCCTGGGGCGCGCTACCCATCAGCCGGTCATGCGCCACGATGGCGCCGGCGATGCCGGTGCCGTGGACGTGCGGCCCCTCCGCGCTGCCGAGCGCATCGAAATTGTCGGCGACGGAATTGGCGAGCTCGGGATGCTTGGTGTCGATGCCGGAGTCGATCACGGCAACCGTGACGTTGGCGCCGTGCGCCAGCGTATGCGCCTGCGGCAGGCGGAGCTTTGTCAGTGCATATTGCGCAGGGTCGCCCTCGCTGGGGGGCGTCGATTTCTGGTCTTGCAGCATATAGCGGAAGTTCGCCTGGACCGAGCGCACGCTGCCGTCGGCCGCGAATTCGCGCCGCACCGTCTCGTACGGCCGGCCATCTGTGATGCGGAACAGACCGAACGTAGCCCCGATCAGGGGGAAGCTCTCCGACGAGATCCGCGTCAAGCCGTGCCGGCGGGCCAACGCGTCAGCATCACCGGGCGACAATGTGCCGTCGATCTCGGCCACGAATTCGTTGGCGAAGCTGCGAAGATTGGCGGCGGCCGGCGTGGCGTTGCCACGGCCCTTGCCGGCGCTCTTCTTGGCGGGTTTGCCTGAGCCACCGCCGCCGGCATTCGGCTGCGCCAGGCATTCGCCGTCGGCATCGCGATAGGGCGCGGTACAGGCCGGATACAGGTTCGGCGAGTAGCGCGCATAGGGCAGCACCGTCGTCGTCGGCCGCAGGCGCGACGTCGTGGTGTGGGGAATGGTCGCCATCGTCCGCGGGCCGCGGTCGACGGACACCGCCCTGGCCGAGATGGTCGGACCGATGCGCGGGGCGATGCTCGGAGAGATGGTCGGCGTTCGCGTGGGCACGCTGATCGTCGGCGTGCGCATGATCGCCTGCGCCTGCGCAACCTCGACGCCGAGACAGGCGGCGATCAAAAGCGCCGCGCCGACCGATGAAGCGTAGGCCCCGGCGCGCACCCTGCTCTCGGACTTGCCTGTCATCGGATCAGCGGCGCGCTTAAGGCGCCGCGACGGCGAGGTTGACGAACTTCTCGCGCTGCATCTTGCCCAGCAGCGAGGCGAGCTCGTCCTGGCTCATCGCCTTGTCGAACTGGAGGCGGAACATGCCGCCCTTGGCATCGCCGATGATCGAGGCCTGGTAGCTGTCGAGCAGCGCGGTGATGTCGGCGACGCGGGCCTCGGGCGTGAAGCGCACCAACGCGCGCGCCGGCGGAACAGTCGTACCGAGTTCGCGTGTGATCGGACCGCTGGTCGAGAGCGAAGCGGTCTGGAAGGTCGCGGGCTGGTTCTTCATCAGCACGGCGCCGATGATTCCGGCTTGCAGCATCAGCGCGATGGCGCCGAGGCTCGCCGACCACGCCAGCGTGCGCGGCGACAGGCTCGCGAAGAAGGTCGAGATGCGCGCCGACAGCGGCAGCGAGCCGCTCGCCCGCGCCGGCTCGGCGTCGATCGCCGCGAACAGCTTCTGCAGCGCGCGCGCCGACGGAGCGCCCAAGCTCTCGTTCAGATGGATGGTCTCTTCGTACTCGCCGCGGATAGCCGCATATTGCCTGGCAAGCTCGGGATCGCGCGCCAGCGCTTCCTCGACCCGCCGCGCATCGCGCGCGTTCAGCGTGCCGGCCGCGTGCCACGGCAGCAGCAGTTCAATTTCACTGGGCTCTTGCTCCAGCATCTTCTTGCTCAAAGCCATCATGGCCAGCCTCGCTCAACGCCGGCTGCCTTCAGCAGTTCGGCCAGTTTCTTGCGCGCATAAAACAAGCGCGTCTTCACAGTGTTCTCCGGTATCCCGACGATTTCGGCCACCTCTTCCACGGATTTCTCGTGGTAGTAGACGAGATCGACGATTTCCCGATGGTCCGGCGAGAGGCCCGTCAGACACTCCCGCAACGCTTCACTGGTATCCTTTTTCTGCACCACCGTTTCCGGATTGTCGGACGTATCCTCGATCGCGTTGGCGGCGTCTTCGTCCAGTTCGAAATCCTTCCTGCGCCGGAGCGCAGACAGGGCCTTGAAACGGGTGATTGCCAGCAGCCAGGTAGAAACGGCGGATCGGCCCTCGAACTTGCCGGCTTGACGCCAGACGTCGAGAAACACCTCGCTGATGAGGTCTTCCGCCGCCTGCTCGTCCCGCACGAGCCTGAGCCCGAACCTGTAGACCCTGACATGGTGCCGCCCGTACAGCACCTGCATGGCGAGCCGGTCACCTTGGGCGATCCTGGCGATCAGGACCTCGTCCGAAGCCGCCTGTGTCACGCTCAATGCCCGTCTCGCAAAGTTGGTCGGGTCGGCGCGGCGGACGGTTCGATAGGGGGGGCAAAATTCTTCAGTCTACCGCGGTCATACGGAGGCCTATGTGACCTACCCCACATACGCGCATTTTTCCTGTCCCACCCGCGGCCGTCGGCCGCCTTCATCCAGATCGGTAACATAATACTGCGATACTTCCCTGCGGAATGCCTGTCCGGCACAGGCGGCCCGGCCTCGTTCGGTTCCATAGCAGCCCTGCACGACATATGTCTCGCCAAGCCCGGCTTAGGCTCGATCGCATCGCAAACGGAGGCCTGATCGCCGGCAAAATTTCTCCCGCCGGCCTGCCACCTTGTTCCGCGCTGCACGGTTCGGATTCGGTTTCCAAGGATACCAAACCTAAAGGCTTGCCACGTAGATTTTTACGCTGACATCACCATTGGCGGGACCATGAGTACGGCCGCGACGTCCTTTCCCGAGAGGAATGCCGCTGAGGTCGCGGATCTCGTGCTCACGCCCGAGGCGGCGGCTTCCGAAGTGCTGGCGCGTCGAGCCCGGCAGCGCCGCCAGATGTATATCGGCCAAGTGGCGAGCTATTCGCTGGGCGCCTCGGTCCTGCTGCTCTACGCCTATGGCGGCGCGGTCTCCATGGCCGTTCCATCGCTGTTCTGGCTCGGCGGCCTCCTGATCATCGGTACGTTCACCGTGCTCTCGGAAGCCGGCTTCGGCGACCGGTTCGAGGATCATTACCTCACCGTCTTCCAGATCTCGGCGCATATGGCGCTGCAGCTGCTGTTCCTGCTCGCAGTGCCGACGGTCGGGGTCGCGTTCCTCGCCGTACTGTTCCTGATCTTCGCGTTTGGCACGCTGCGGATGACCTCGAGCCAGGCGATGGTGACCTGGGGCCTTGCCACTTGCGGGCTCGCCCTGGTCTTCCTGGGCTCGGACCTGCCGATCGGACTGCCGGTCACGACCCGCCTGGAGCGAACCGCCTCGATGCTCTGCTTCGTGCTGGTGATCGGCCAGTGCGCCTTTCTCGGCCTGTTCGGCGCCACCCTGCGCAAGATCCTGTATCGGCGCAGTATCGAGCTGAAGGCCGCCTATCAGCGCATCGAGGAGCTGGCCGAGCTCGACGAACTCACCGGCTCCTACAACCGCCGCTGCATCATGCGGCTTCTCGATGCCGAGATCGAAAAGTCGCGGCAGACGTCGATGCCTTGCGCGATCGCGCTGATCGATCTCGACTGGTTCAAGCGCATCAACGACGCCCACGGCCATCCCGTCGGCGACGAGGTGCTGCGCACTTTCGCGATCACCATGTTCGCCAACATCCGCCCGGCCGACTGCTTCGGCCGCTATGGCGGCGAGGAATTCCTGCTGCTGCTGCCGGACACGTCGGGCGACGCCGCACAGCGCATGCTCGAGCGCTTGCGCAGCATCGTCGCCGATCTCGACTGGAGCGCATTCTCCCTGAATTTGCGCGTGACCATTTCCGCGGGCGTGGTGACGCTGCGCGACGTCGATACTGCCGACACGTTTCTCGCGCGCGCCGATCGCGCGCTCTATTCCGCCAAGGCGCAAGGGCGCAACCGCATTGCAACGAGCTGACCAATCCATTTTTTCCCGCTGCGACAGAAGCCGCCGCCGGACCGAGCGCTCCTAGGACAGGGCCATGAGATCCAGATCCGCAAAAACATCCGAGAATTTACTCGAGGAACTGCAGGCTGCACTCTCGCACGGCACGGTCGCGCGCCGGGTCGAGACGCTGCGACGTGTCACCGATCTGTTCGTCGGCAACGCGGTGGATTATTCCGACGACCACATCCGCGTGTTCGACGACGTGTTCCAGTGCCTGATCGAGCAGATCGAGACGTCGGCCAAGGCGCTGCTCGCCGACCGCCTCGCACCGATCGCGGCCGCGCCGCCGAAAATCATCCGCACGCTCGCGCTCGACGAGGTCATCGAGGTCTCCGGCCCCGTGCTGTCGAAATCGGAACGGCTGGACGAGACGACCCTGATCGAGATCGCGCGCACGAGGGGCCAAGCGCATCTCAAGGCGATCTCGCTGCGGCGCGTGCTGTCGGAAGCGCTGACAGACGTGCTGGTGAAGCGCGGCAACGAGGACGTGGTGCAGTCGACCGTCGGCAATCCGGGCGCGCGGCTCTCCGAGGGAAGCCTCACCGATCTCGTCACCCGGTCCGAACGCGACGACGACCTCGCCACCTGCATCGGCCAGCGGCCGGACCTGCCGCGCCATCACTATTTGAAGCTGGTCGCGAAAGCGTCCTTGAGCGTGCGCAGGAAGCTCGAGGCCGCGCATCCGGAGCTCGTGGACGAGGTGTCGAGCGTGGTGCAGGAAGTGGCCCAGAGGGTCCGCGCTGCCGCCATGACGAGGCAGACCGAGATGGCGCGCGCGCTGGTGAAGTCGCTGCACGAGGACGGCCGTCTCAACGAATTCCAGGTCACCAGTTTCGCCGAGCAGGGCAAGTTCGACGAAACCAATGCGGGGCTCGCGGCGCTCGCCGGCGTCGCGGTCGAGACCGCCGAGACGATGATGATCGAAAGCCGCACCGAGGGCGTGATGATCCTCGCCAAGGTCGCCGGCATGTCCTGGCCAAGCGTGCGCGCCATCATCGCGATGCGCGAGAAGCTCTCCGGCGGCTCGCAGACCGACATGCTGACGCTGCGCGACGTTTACGAGGCGTTGCGCAGCTCGACCGCGCAGCAGGTGCTGCGCTTCCACCGTATGCAGCTGGGCCCGACGCCGGCGGCGTGAGGCGCCGGCGCGGTCAGTATCTCAGGACCCTCGCCCCGACCGCCGCGCCGATTGCCGTCACCAGCGCGGTCGCGAGCGTGTACCAGGTCGCGACGAACAGCGGCGAATCGTCGGTGCAGTGCGAGGCGTAGAGCGTCGCGGCAAGGCCGGCCGACACCAGGCCGGCGAGCGCTCCGGCAAGCGCCGGGCGCGACGGCGCGCCATGGCGCAGGCCGAACAGCGCCCCCGCAAGCAGTGGCAGCGACATCGCCGGAATTGCGACCAGGCACACCCGGGAGTTCTTGCCCATCAAGCGCATCGTCATCGGCATGGCCGGCGCCATCATCGCCTCACTGCCGATCGCGACCGCGAGCAGCCCGACGGGAAGCAGCAGCAGCCAGCCCCAGCCGCGCAGCAGGGCTTCGGGACGCGACAGATGCAGGCTGACGATGATGGCGGGAATCGCGAGCGACAGCGTCACCGCGAATTTCATGTCGAAGAACGGGTTGCCCATCGCGCTCATCACGTCGTGACGCACGCCGAGGAACGTCGCGAAGATCAGGATCGACAAGGGCGCGGCCACCAGGAGCGCCATGGTCAGCACGGCGCCGACGCGCGGCGCGCGATGGGCGTTGTCGGCTGCGAGCGAGCGGATGAGTTGATCGGTGTCCATGACTACTGGCCCCGCAGTTTGGTCGTCAGCGCCGCAAGTCCGCGATGCAGCGCGACCCGCACGGCGCCCTCGCTCATCGAAAACTTCGCCGCCGTATCCTTGATCGAGGCGCTCTCGACCGCGATCGACTGCAGCACGTCGCGCTGGCGCTGCGGCAGGGTGTTGAGCTGGGCTGCGACCTCGCCCGCGGACGCCGTTTCCTCGGGCGCCTCGCCCGGCAGGGTTTCGGCGAAATCGTCGATATTGACGAAGACGCGCCTGCCGCGCCGGCGCAGCGCGTCGATCAGCTTGTTGCGGCCGATGGCAAACAGCCAGGGCGCGAAGGGGGCTTCGCTGTCCCAGGTGTGCCGCTTCAGATGCACCGCCAACAGAATCTCCTGCACGATATCCTCTGCCTGGTCGGGAGGCTGGCCTGCCCGTGCCAGGCCTCGTCTCGCGGCAGCGCGCAGCACCGGCGTGACCGCCCTCAACAGGCGATGATAGGCCGCATCATCGCCAGCCATGGCCGACCGCATCAGGCCGGTCCATTCGTCCTCACGTCCGCGCACGCGCGCCCCTCACCATGCAATTCGGCCGTCCGGTCAATTTGTTACGCGGGTCCGACAAGATCACGAATTCGTGATATGCCTCGGACCTCGCGACCGATCCGGCCGTAAACGTCTGCGACGGCTCATAACACCGATCGGCGCGTCCCGCACCCGGAGGCTGGCTTCACGGAGGTCGGCCTGCCCCGGTTTTGCCCAGTGTAGCCCGAAGATTCCCATTTTCTGCCCCGCTGTCGTCACGCCCCGGGGTCTCTGTTCGTTTCCGGGACGGGCGGAATTGGGGAGATCATCACCATGATGAAAGCCAGCGGGCGCGCGGCCCTGATCGTTCTGGCCGGCCTATTGTTGCTGTTCGGAGGCCTTGCACAGGCGGCCCCAAGCTCAGCCGCAAGCAATTCGGACAGCGCGGGCAAGCAGACCGACGAGGCCAAGCCGAGCAAGCACCGGCGCCATGAGTCACGCCGCACCACCACCAGCGGCAAGACAGCACAGAAATCCGACGACAAGGCCGACAAGAACGCCGCTCCGGCCAAGGCCGACAACAAGGCCGACGAGGCCAAGTCTGACAACAAGGCGGCCGACAACACGGCCGATCATAACGTCCCGGCCTCGAGCCAGATGCCGCCGGCGGTCGCCAACGCCAATGCGCAGCTCGCCACCACCGATATCCCGACTGCGGCAGCGGCCTCGGCGATGACGGACCGCGCCAACACCAATGTCCAGGCAGCGGCCGATAATACCAACGCTGCGAACGCCGAGAGCCAGGTCGTCGCCCCCGATCAGCTCAACGACATCGACCGCGCCGCGCAACAGGATAGCCCGCCGGCGCAGAAGGCGGTGATTGCCGCAACCGAGGCCCAGCCCCGGCCGGCACCGGTGATGGCAAGCACCCAGCAGAGCTCGGCCTGGGACCAGAGCTCCCTGATCGGCAAGATCTTCATCGGCGTCGGCACGCTGCTGACGCTGGCGTCCGCCGCGCGCATGTTCATGGCGTGATTGCGGGCCCGATCCTGGCCTGAGAGACCTCCCCGGAACGCGCATCTTGCTGCGTGTTCCGGCGGCCGTTAGCCCCTTGAAGCTCACCGCGCCAGCGGGCACATTGCCCGCTCAATCAAAAGCGTGGGTGGAGCATGAGCACGTTCGAACACATCATCGTCGAAAGCAAAGGCGCGGTCGGCATCATCA
This sequence comes from Bradyrhizobium shewense, assembly GCF_900094605.1. GTDB lineage: Bacteria > Pseudomonadota > Alphaproteobacteria > Rhizobiales > Xanthobacteraceae > Bradyrhizobium > Bradyrhizobium shewense. Next base: position 715,168 of record NZ_FMAI01000001.1, read on the forward strand.
AGCTGAACCGGCCGAAGCTGCTCAACGCGCTTTCCTTCGGCGTCTTCCGCGAGATCGCAGCTGCCGTCGACGATCTCGAGGCCGATGACGCCATCGGCTGCATCGTCGTGACCGGCAGCGAGAAGGCCTTTGCCGCCGGCGCCGACATCAAGGAGATGCAGCCGAAGGGCTTCATCGACATGTTCTCCGAGGATTTCGCCGCGATCGGCGGCGACCGCATCGCGCGTTGCCGCAAGCCGACGGTTGCGGCGGTTGCCGGCTATGCGCTCGGCGGCGGCTGCGAGCTGGCCATGATGTGCGATTTCATCATCGCCGCCGACACAGCAAAGTTCGGCCAGCCCGAGATCACGCTCGGCACCATTCCCGGCATCGGCGGTACCCAGCGCCTGACACGCGCGATCGGCAAGTCCAAGGCGATGGACCTGTGCCTCACCGGCCGCATGATGGATGCGGCGGAAGCCGAGCGAAGCGGCCTCGTCAGCCGCATCGTGCCCGCTGACAAGCTGATGGACGAAGTGATGGCGGCGGCCGAGAAGATCGCCGCGATGTCGCGCCCTGCGGCCGCGATGGCCAAGGAAGCCGTGAACCGCGCCTTCGAGACCACGCTCGCCGAGGGCATGAGTGTCGAGCGCAACCTGTTCCACTCGACCTTCGCGCTGGAGGACCGCTCCGAGGGCATGGCGGCGTTCATCGAGAAGCGCAAGCCGGTGAACAAGAACCGGTAACGTCAGGGAACGGGTCAGGCTGGTGTAAGGCTCGGTCGCGTTCCCGTGAGACCCTGTGACGAAGCTGCAACAAGCACGGATTTCATGGGGGTTTCCCCCGCGGCAGTTTGCCTGCGGGACCTCGGCTGGTTAAACAGTTAAGAGGCCACCGTCGGCGGGGGCGGACAGCCGGGGTTAAGCGGGATTACATGATTGGGCGTACCGCCAGAGCTGGTCGCGTGATGACGCGGCATCGATCGGGCGTGGGTCCTGTGCTTGCGACATGGACCACGTTGGCGCTCTGTTGCGCCCTGCCCTCCGCCGCCTGGGCCGAAGCCCTGCCGGAGGCGCTCGCCAAGGCCTACCAGACCAATCCACAGCTCAATGCCGAACGTGCGCGACAACGCGCCACGGACGAGAACGTGCCGCAGGCCCTCGCCGGTTACCGGCCGCAGATCGTGGCGAGCCTCAGCGCCGGCCTGCAATCGGTGCGCAATCTGCTGCCCGACAACACAATCCAGACCGGTAATTTGAAGCCATGGATCATCGGCGTCACCGTGACGCAGACCCTGTTCAACGGCTTCCGCACCGCCAACAACGTGCGGGCCGCCGAGCTTCAGGTGCAGTCGGGCCGCGAGGCGCTGCGCAATGTCGGCCAGGGCGTGCTGCTCGACGCGGTCACCGCCTACACCAACGTGCTCGCCAACCAGTCGCTGGTCGAGGCGCAGCGTTCCAACGTCGCCTTCCTGCGCGAGACGCTCTCGGTCACCCAGCGCCGCCTCAACGCCGGCGATGTCACGCCGACCGACAGCGCGCAGGCCGAAGCGCGCCTCAACCGCGGCCTTGCCGATCTCAACGCCGCCGAGGTCGCGCTTGCCGTCAGCCAGGCGACCTATGCGCAAGTGATCGGCAATGCGCCGTCGCAGCTTCGGGCCGCCGAGGCCGTCGATCGCTATCTGCCGAAGAGCCGCGAAGACGCGATGACGATGGCAATCCGCCAGCACCCGGCGGTGATGGCCGCCAGCTTCGACGTCGATGTCGCCTCCACCAACATCCGCATCGCCGAAGGCTCATTGCTGCCGAGCGCCACCATTCAGGGCAGCGCCAGCAAGAGCCGCAACAACGACCCGACGCTCGGCACCTTCGCCGAGGACCAGGCCTCGATCGTCGCCAATGTCACCGCGCCGATCTACGACGGCGGCCAGGCCGCCGCGCAGACCCGGCAGGCCAAGGAGATCACGGCGCAGAGCCGGCTCGTGCTCGACCAGGTCCGGAACCAGGCACGCACGGCGGCAGTGAGCGCCTGGGTCGCCAATGAAGGCGCCAAGATCACCGTGTCGGCCTCGGAATCCGAAGTGAAGGCCGCGACCGTCGCGCTCCAGGGCGTGCAGCGCGAGGCCGCCGGCGGACAACGCACCACGGTCGACGTCTTGAACTCGCAGGCCGATCTGATCCAGGCCAAGGCCCGCCTGATCGGCGCCAACCGCGATCGCGTCATCGCCTCCTACACGCTGCTCAGCGCCATCGGCCATCTCGACGTCAAGACACTCAGCCTGAACACGCCGGATTATCTGCCCGAGGTTCACTACCACCAGGTCCGCGACGCCTGGCACGGGCTGCGCACGCCGTCGGGGCAGTAGTTTCAATCTATCGGGCCGGTGCCCATGAAAAGCCGCCGCATCCATCTGACGGGCGCTTCGGGCTCCGGCGTGACGACGCTCGGCCGGGCGCTCGCCGGCCGGCTTGCGCTGCCGCATCACGATAGCGACGACTATTTCTGGCTGCCGACCGCGCCGCCCTATCAGACGACGCGCTCCGTCGCCGACCGCCTGCGCCTGATGCGCGAGATGTTTCTGCCGCGTCTCGATTGGGTGCTGAGCGGATCCGTCACCGGCTGGGGTGAGGAGCTCGTTTCGTACTTCGATCTCGTCGTCTTCGTGACCGCGCCGCGCGAGATCCGGATGAAGCGATTGCGCGCCCGCGAGGCCGCCCATTTCGGCGCTAACGCCGTCGCGCCGGGCGGCTGGCGCCATGACGAGACCGAAGACTTCGTCGAATGGGCCTCTCATTACGAAGCGGGGGATCGCGAAGGTCGCAGTCTCGCCAAGCATGAAGCATGGCTAGCGGGCCTGCCCTGCCCGGTCGTGCGCGTGGACGGCTCACGTCTGCTTGCGGACATTGTCGAGCAGCTATGCAACGAAGCGCAGCTTCGATCCGGCTGATATGGTACCGTCCCGGCACACTGCCAAATAAAACAACCAGGGAGAGAAACCGTGCTCAATCGACGCAGCGTCCTGCTTGCCTCCCTCGCCGCCGGAGTAGCCATGACCAACAGAGCCCACGCCCGCGCGGCGCAGCCTGCGACGCCGGTCAATTTCGACGTCCCCGCGCATGCCTGCGACTGCCACACTCACATTCATGGCGACGTCGAGAAGTTTCCGTTCTTCGCCGGGCGCGTCTATACGCCCGAGCCGGCAAGCCCCGAAGAAATGGCTGCACTGCACAAGGCGCTGCATATCGAGCGCGTGGTGATCGTCACCCCCAGCGTCTACGGCACCGACAATTCGTCGACCTTGTTCGGCATGAAGGCACGCGGCGCCAATGCGCGCGGCGTCGCCGTGATCGACGACAAGACGACCGAGGCACAGCTCGATGCGATGCAGGCGGACGGTTTCCGCGGCATGCGCCTCAATCTCGCAACCGGCGGCGTCAACGACCCCAATGTCGGCAGGTCACGCTTCACCACCGCCGTCGAGCGCATGAAGGCGCGCGGCTGGCACGTGCAGCTCTACACCACGCTTCCTATGATCTCGGCGATCAAGGACCTCGTCGAGACGGCGCCGGTACCTGTCGTGTTCGACCATTTCGGCGGGCTGGAAGCTTCGCTCGGCCTGGAGCAGCCGGGTTTCTCCGATCTCGCTGCGCTGGTGAAGTCCGGCAAGGCCTATGTGAATATCTCCGGCGCCTATCGCTCGTCGAAGCTCGCGCCCGACTATCAGGACATGGTGCCCTATGCGCGGGCGCTGATCGCGGCAAATGCGGACCTCGTCGTCTGGGGCACCGATTGGCCGCATCCGGATTCGAGCCGTGTCGAGGGACGCAAGCCGACCGACATCGCGCCGCTCTATCAGATCGACGACGGCCGCCTGCTCAACCAGCTTCCGGTGTGGGCACCGGATGCCGATGTCCGCAAGAAGATCCTGGTCGACAACCCGGCACGACTCTACGGATTTTGACGGTCAGCGCGCGCGCCGCGAGAAGAACGAGATCAGGACCGGCAGGGTCACGAGGATCACGACCGGCGCCAGCATCATGCCGGTGACGACGACGACCGCGAGCGGCTTCTGCACCTGCGAGCCGATGCCCTCGGACAGCGCCGCCGGCAGCAGCCCGACGCCGGCGACGACGCAGGTCATCAGCACCGGCCGAAGCTGCAACTCACCGGTGCGCACCACCGCGCTCGCGCGGTCCATGCCCTCTTCGATGAGCTGGTTGAACTGCGACAGGATGATGATGCCGTCCATCACGGCGATGCCGAACAGCGCGATGAACCCGATTGCTGCGGAGACGCTGAATGCAGTGCCGGTAATCAACAGGCCCAGCACGCCGCCGAAGATCGCCATCGGGATCACGCTCATCGCGAGCAGCGTGTCGGTCATCGAGCCGAAATTGAACCAGAGCAGCACGCCGATCAGCGCCAGCGAGATCGGCACCACGATCGACAGCCGCCGGATCGCATCCTGGAGATTGCCGAACTCACCGACCCATTCCATGCGCGACCCCGGCGGCAGCTGCACCTGTTCGGCGATCTTCTGCTGGGCCTCGCTGATGGCGCTGCCGAGGTCGCGCTCGCGCACCGAGAACTTGATCGGCAGATAGCGTTCCTGCTGCTCGCGATAGATGTAGGCCGCGCCCGAGACGAGGCTGATGGTGGCGACCTCGCTCAGGGGGATCTGCGTGACGGTGCCGTTCGGCCCGGGTGCGCCGATGCGCAAATTCTGGATCGCCTCGGCACTGCGGCGGTATTCCGGAGCGAGGCGGATGATGATCGGGAAGTGACGATCGGAGCCGGACTCGTAGAGATCGCCCGCAGTGTCGCCGCCGATCGCAACCTTGATCGTGGCGTTGATGTCGCCCGGCGCAAGGCCGTAGCGCGCGGCCTTGGCGCGGTCGATGTCGATCTGGACGGTCGGCTGCCCGAGCGAGGTGAACACCGCAAGGTCGGTGACGCCCTGCACCGTGGCCAGCACCGACTTGATCTTGTTGGCGGTGTCGGTGAGCGCCTGAAGGTCGCTGCCGAACAGCTTGATCGAGTTCTCGCCCTTCACGCCGGAGACGGCCTCGGAGACATTATCCTGGAGATATTGCGAGAAGTTGAACTCGACGCCGGGGAAGCGATCGTCGAGCTGCTTGAGCAGTTGCGCGGTCAGCTCTTCCTTGTCGCGGGTCCCGGGCCATTGGCTGATTGGCTTGAGCGGCGCGAAGAACTCGGCGTTGAAGAAGCCGGCGGCGTCGGTGCCGTCGTCGGGACGGCCGTGCTGAGACACGACGGACTCGACCTCGGGCCGGGCGCGGATCACCTTGCGCATCTCGTTGACGTAGCTGTTGCCTTCCTGGAGCGAGATGGTCGGCGGCAGCGTGGCGCGAATCCAGAGATTGCCCTCTTCCAGCTTCGGCAGGAATTCGAGGCCGAGCATCCGGCTGAGCGCCACCGTCATCAGCACGAGGCCGACCGCACCGCCGAGCACGATGTTGCGGTTGGCGACCGCCCATCGCAGCAACGGCGAGTACAACCGGTGCAGGATCCGCATCACCCTGGTCTCGGTTTCCTCGACATGCGCAGGCAGGATGATCGCGGACAGCGCCGGCGTGACGGTGAAGGTCGCAAGGAGCCCGCCGGCCAGCGCATAGGCATAGGTGCGGGCCATCGGCCCGAAGATGTTGCCCTCGACGCCGGACAGCGTGAACAGCGGCAGGAAGGCCGCGATGATGATCGCTGCGGCGAAGAAGATCGAGCGCGAGACGTCGGCGGCCGCGCTGAGGATGGCGTGGCTCTTCATGCCGAACAGCGTCTCATTGGACATATGCTCGGTCTCGGACATCGGCGTCGTCTGGGTCAGACGGCGGAAGATCGCCTCCACCATGATGACGGTGGCATCGACGATCAGGCCGAAATCGATCGCGCCGACCGACAGCAAATTGGCCGATTCCCCCCGCAGCACCAGGATGATGACGGCGAAGAACAGCGCGAACGGAATGGTGGCGCCGACGATCAACGCGCTGCGCAGATCGCCGAGGAAGATCCACTGCAACAGCACGATCAAGAGAATGCCGACCACCATGTTGTGCAGGACTGTGTGGGTGGTGAGCTCGATCAAGTCCCCGCGGTCGTAGATGCGCTCGATGCGCACGCCGGGCGGCAGGATGCTGGAGTTGTTGATGGTTTGAACGAGCTGGTGGACACGCTTGATGGTCGGCGAGCTCTGCTCGCCGCGGCGCATCAGGACGATGCCCTGCACGATGTCGTCGGACTCGTCGAGGCCGGCGATGCCGAGGCGCGGCTTCTGGCCCACGGTTACGGTGGCGACATCCTTGACCAGCACCGGATTGCCGCCGGTCTGCGCCACCATGGTATTGGCAAGATCGTCGATCGAGCGGATCAGGCCGACGCCGCGCACCACAGCCGATTGCTGGCCGATATTGACGGTGTTGCCGCCGACATTGACGTTGGAATTGCCGACCGCCTGGAGCAATTGCGGCAGCGTCAGACCGTTGGCGACCAGCTTGTTGAAGTCGACCTGGAGCTCATAGGTCTTGCTCTTGCCGCCCCACCCGGTGACGTCGATGACCCCCGGCACGGCGCGGAAGCGGCGCTGCAGGATCCAGTCCTGGATGGTCTTGAGATCGAGCACGCTGTAGTTCGGCGGACCCACGAGACGGTAGCGGAAGATCTCGCCGATCGGGCTGAGCGGCGATATCTGCGGCTGCACGTTGCCCGGCAGCGGCGCCAGCTGCGCCAGGCGGTTCAGCACCTGCTGCAACGCCTCTTCGTAAGTATAGGCGAAGGAGAATTGGATTTTGACGTCGGAGAGACCATAGAGCGAGATGGTGCGGATGGTCGTGATGTTCTTCAGGCCTGCGACCTGGGTCTCGATCGGGATCGTGATGTAGCGCTCGATCTCCTCCGCCGACAGTCCCGGGCTCTGCGTCACGATGTCGACCATCGGCGGGGTCGGATCGGGATAGGCCTCGATGTTGAGCTGGTTGAACGCGATGACGCCGCCGATCAGAACGGCGACGAACATCCCGACCATCAGGAAGCGCCGGTTGACGGCAAGGGCGACGAGACGATCCATTCAAGCTTCAGTTTGTCTGCAATTTTTTGGGTCGTCGATCAGCTGCCGGACGCCGCGCGGTCGATGAACAGGCTGCCCTTGGTGACGATCTGCTCGCCGGGTTTCAGATTGCTGGTGACCTCGACGAGGTTGCCGTTGATGAGGCCGATCTTGATCTGGCGCAGCTCGACCGACTTGTCCTCGCGCGCGACCCAGATGCGGACCTTGTCGGCTTCATAGATCAACGCCTGCTTCGGTACCGCGGGCGCCGCGCGATCGCCGGCCGAATAGATCGTGACGTTGGCGAACATCTCGGGCTTGAGCAGCCCGTCCTTGTTGTCGATGGTGGCGCGAACCTGCAGGCGGCGGGTGTTGGGGTCGATCGCGGCAGCGACGTAATTGATCTTGGCGGTCAAGGGGCGGCCCGGCAGTGCCATCACGTTGACGGTGATGTCCTGGCCGATGCAGACCGCGGCGGCGTCGCTCTCGCGCACGAAGGCGGTGAGCCAGACCGTGGAGAGATCGCCGACCACGAAGACCGGATCGCTGGCGCCGGAATTGACGTACTGGCCGGGGCCGATCTTGCGCTGCACGACCGTGCCCGAGATCGGCGAGTAGATCGTGACTTCCGGATTGATGGCGCCCTTGTCCTGGAACGCCTTGATGGTCTCGTCGGTGAAGCCGAGGATGCGCAGCTTGTTGCGCGCGGCTTCCAGCGCGGTCCCCGAGGAGCGCATGTCGTTCCGCGCCTGAACCTGGGTCGCTTCGGCCTGCTGATAATCCTTCAGCGGAATGGCATGGCCCTCATAGAGGTCCTTGGCGCGCTTGAACTGGATGTCGGAGAGCTCGAGCGCCGACTTGGCCTTGTTCAGCGAAGTCATCGCTGCAATGAAATCGTTCTGGGCCTGCACCGTGTCGGCGGCCTCGATCGTGAACAGCGGTTGGCCCTGCTTCAGCATCTCACCCGGCTTGGCCAGCAGCTTGGTCACGCGGCCGGCATAGGGCGAGAACACCGGCGTCGAACGGTCCTCGTCGACGGCGACCTTGCCTTCGGTGACATATTCGGCGCGGAAGGCCTTGGCCTTGACCGGCTCGATCGTCAGCGTCGCCCATTCGGACGGCGTCGGCGTGAAGTTCTGCGCATTCCTGCGCGACTGGCTGGAGATCTCGGAGTGCTTCTTTTCCTTGGAGCCGGAAGAGAGGAAGCCGTAGGCCCCGGCGCCGACACCGGCAAGAGCTAGTAAAACTACGGATGTGATCACCCGTTGTTTTGTAAACACCTGCAATCGCTTGGTATTTTCAACTACCATGGAGCCCGGTCGTGTCTGCGACGATCTCGGCAGATGCCTGCCTTATCGGTTGCGCTAATAGTGCCGAATTGGGAGTTCAAACAACCTAAAAACGCAGGGCGCCTTTCGGTTTGCGTTAAAATTTCGCGACATGTCAGCTTCACGTCAGCTTCGCGCTGGCCACTGTGCCGGATGACTGCCGAGCGGCATTGCCGGACAGCTCCATTGCGCCGGCGTCTTCGACAGCATCGCCGAGTGGCGCACCACCTTCAACATGCCGAAGCCAGATGGCATGCTCTCGATGAACGCAGCATGTACGGCTTCGCCCGTAAGATCCGGGGTGTTCAGTCCGCCATCGAGCCGGCCGAGATTCCAAAGCCAGCGCCCGGTCTGCGCCAGCGACACACGCACGTGCCAGCTGCCGCCTTCGCGCGCCTGACGGGCCTTGGCCATCATCGCGCCGAACGCCATCAGATAGCCGGTGGCGTGATCGAGCATCTGTGCCGGCAATTCCTTAGGGCCATCGAGACCGGCAGCGCGTCCCTCGGCATGATTGAATCCGGTCGTGGTCTGCACGAGGGAATCGAAGCCGCGCCGCTCGGCCCAGGGGCCGGCGTGGCCATAGGCCGACAGCGTCACATAGACGATGCCCGGATTGATCTGCGCGGCATCCTCGGGCGCGAAGCCGAGGGCGGCGAGCGCGCGCGGGCGATAGCCCTGCGAGAAGATGTCGGCGTCCCGCAACAGTTCGCGCAATTGCGCCCTGCCTGTCTCGCTCTTCAGCGCGATGAAGGTGGTGAGCTTGCCGCGGCCGGTGTCGATGGTGAGCCAGGGAATGGCGGGCAGCTCCGGCCCTGACACCAGCAGCACATCCGCACCATGCGCAGCGAGCGTGCGGCCGGCGACGGGACCTGCAATGACGCGGGAGAGATCGAGCACACGCAGGCCCGCAAGCGGACGATCGCCTTGTGGCCACGGCTTTGGCGGGGCCTCGCCGATCTTCTCGATCGAGAGCAGCGGCAACTCGGCGAGCGCGCGCGCCTGCGGCAGCGCGGACCATTCGTCGTAGGAGCGCATGAGCGCAACGACGCCGCCCGCGGCGTAAGCCGCAGTCTCAAAATCCTCGCCGTTCCATTGCATCAGCGCGGCCTGCACCTTGTCGCGCTCCGCCTCGCAAGCAAGCACCTTGCAGACGGCGTCGCGGTGATGCGGGAAATTGGTGTGGCAGCGAACGAAGCGATTGTCGGCAGTCCTGTAGACGCCGGCGATGGCGTCCCATGCCGGCGGCGGCGGCTTGTCGTCGAGACGCAGATAACGCTCGGAGCGGCATTCGGCGACGGCGTGGCGGATGTCGACGCTTACGTCCTGCGTCTGCCCGCTGCGCAGCCGCCAGATCTCAGCGGCGGCAAGGCCGGCCGCGACGATGGTCGTCTGTCCGGCAATCGCGACGCGGAACGAGGACGGAAGCTGAGGCTCCTCACCGCCCAGCCGCACGCGCTCGAGCGCCGGCGCATCGCCCCCGGCGGAGGTCCAGATGTCCTTGAGAATGTCGGCAGGGCTTTGCATGGCCGCTTCTCTCCCTTAGTTTTTCAAGCGACCATCCATTAGCACATAAGGAAATGCAATGGCCGCCATCGACCCCCTTACCGCAGGCGCCGTGTTCATCGCAACGGCGGCCACAGACGCGGTCTATGTCATGTTCACCTCGGCCGTGATCGCGCGCAAACGCATGTCAGCGGCGAACTGGAGCGCCGTCTGGTACATGCTCTCCTCCTACGCCGTGATCAGCTACACCGAGAACGCCTTTTACGTTGCCTTCGCCGCGATCGGCTCCTGGGCCGGCGCCTATGCCTCGCTCACTTTCCTGCACCGCCCGCCCGGTGGCCCGCCGGTCGGCGCGGCGCCGGAGTGAGGACGTAAAGTGGTGGCATGTCCTCCAATGCTAATCCCGTCATCCTGAGGTGCGACTTGCGATGCATCGCATCGCAAGTCGAGCCTCGAAGGATGCACGGCCGAGGTGGCAACCGGGCTGTCGCCCTTCGAGGCCTCCGCTACGCTCCGGCACCTCAGGGTAACGGTCGAACAATGGGATTTGCGGCGATGCCGCGCACGCGACTACACTCTCCACGACCAACAAAAAGGAAACCCAACAATGGATCTCGGTCTCAAAGGCAAGAACGCCATCGTCCTCGGCGGCACGCGCGGCATCGGGCGGGCGATCGCAGAGACGCTCGCCGGTGAAGGCACCAATGTCGCGGTGTGTGCACGCAATGCGGATCAGGTTGCGGCCACCGTTGCCGAGCTGAAGGCGAAGGGCGTCAACGCCACCGGCGGCCCGGTCGACGTGACCGACGGCGCGGCGCTGAAATCCTGGATCGAGGGTGCAGCAAAGGAGCTCGGCGGCGTCGACCTGTTGTTCTCCAATGCCGGCGCGATGGCGCAAGGCCACGATGCCGCATCCTGGCAGCAGAACTTCCAGCTCGACCTGCTCGGCGCCGTGCACGCGTTCGATGCCGCGCGACCTTTCCTCGAAGCGAGCGGCGAGAGAAGCGGCGACGCCGCCTTCGTCATCATCTCCTCGATCTCGGCGGCGCAGGCGGACACGGCCAGTTCCTACGGCCCGATCAAGGCGGCGCTGATCCACATGGCCAAGGGACTGGCGCGGCAATATGCAAAGAAGAAGATCCGCGTGAATGTGGTGTCGCCCGGCACGGTCTATTTCAAGGGCGGCGTCTGGGAGATGGTCGAGAAGAACATGCCCGATCGTTACAACGACGCGATGAAGCGCAATCCGACCGGCCGGATGGCCACACCGCAGGAAATCGCGAGCGCCGCGGTGTTTCTGGCAAGCCCGGTGTCGGGGTTCACGACGGGATCGAATCTCGTCGTGGACGGCGCGATCTCGAACCGGGTGAATTTTTAGAAGGGCACACTGTCATCGCCCGACTTGATCGGGCGATCCAGTATTCCAGAGACGGCGCGGCTAGAGCCGAGAAGCCGCGGCGTACTGGATACCCCGCTTTCGCGGGGTATGACGGCTGAGCGTGTGGCACGCTACTTCAACAAATTCGTCATTGCGAGCGCGAAACTTGTAGAGTGGGCAAAGCGACTTGTCCGCCGTGGCTCGAAGAGCGAAGGCGGAAGCGTGCCCACGTCTTCGCGACGAGCCGCAAAAGGAGGTGGGCACGGCGCCTACGCGCCTTTGCCCACCCTACGGCAGCCGTGCGTGTGGCAGCACTCCGCGCCACCCCTCAATGAAAATCCCGCGATGGCGGCAGGATGCGGACGTTGCGGGGGTGGCGGTGTTTTTGCGCCGGCATGTCCGTGAGCGCGCGAGGGTCTTCGTTGAGCGGCTCGACCACGGTGGCACCTGCCGGCACCGGATGCTTGCGGCTCAGCGCGTCGTTGGCGAGGCCGACCAGATCGTGCGAGCGATCGATCATGCGCTGGGCGATGAGATGCGTCACCTTCTCGGGACTGCTCTGGATATAGCCTTCGACCAGGATGAGGCGCGCGCCCATGACTTCTTTCCGGTACTGCTCCATGATCTTGGGCCACACCACGACATTGGCGATGCCGGTTTCGTCCTCCAGCGTCATGAACACGACGCCGCTGGCGCTGCCTGGCCGCTGCCGGACCAGCACCACGCCGGCGCAGCGGACGCGGCGACGCTCGTTCTCGTGACTGATATCCTTGCAGGCGACGACGCGCTCGCGCGAAAACATCTCGCGCAAGAATTCCATCGGGTGCCCCTTCAGCGATAGCCGGATGGTCTGGTAGTCCGCGACCACCTGCTCGGAACGCGGCATCACCGGCAGCGGTTGCGCGTGCTCGTCCGGCTGCTCGCGCGCGGTCGCCGCCTCGAACAGCGGCAGCGGCACGTCGTCGGGCAGCCGCCGCACCTGCCACAGCGCCTCGCGGCGATCGAGCCCGAGCGAGCGAAACGCGTCGGCATCGGCCAGCAGGATCAGCGCGCGCTTGGGCAGGCCGGTGTCGCGGGCAAAATCTTCGAGCGAAGTGAAGGGACGTCGGTTGCGGGCGGCGATGATGCGGTCGGCCCAGTCCTCCTGAGTGACGTATACTTTGCTTTGTCGCTTCGCCTGCTCCTTCTTGAGAGCCTCCTCATCAGGATCGAGCCAATGGAAGCCGTCGATCTGGCGAAAGCCAAGGCGGACGGCACAAGACCTGCCGTCAGTATTCTCCAGCGTGTTCTGCGCAAAACTATAGGACACGTCGATATCGCGCACCTCGACGCCGTTCTTGCGGGCGTCGCTGACGATCTGTGCGGGCGCATAAAAGCCCATCGGTTGCGAGTTCAGGAGGCCACAGCAGAAGGCGTCGGGGTGATGATATTTCAGCCATGACGAGATGTAGACGAGCTGGGCGAAGCTCGCGGCGTGGCTCTCCGGGAAGCCGTAGGAGCCAAAGCCTTTGATCTGGTCAAAACAGCTTCTGGCAAAATTGGCATCGTAGCCGCGCGCGACCATGTTGCCGATCAGCTTCTCCTCGTATTGGCCAATGGTGCCGACATTGCGGAAGGTCGCCATCGAGCGGCGCAGGCCGTTGGCTTCCTCGGACGTGAACTTTGCCGCCTCGATCGCGATACGCATGGCCTGCTCCTGGAACAGAGGCACGCCTTTCGTCTTGTGCAGCACCTTGTAGAGCTCGTCCGCGGGGCCATGCTCGGGCGATGGCGAGGGATAGGTCACTTTCTCAAGCCCGTTCCGCCGCCGCAAATACGGATGCACCATGTCGCCCTGGATCGGTCCCGGTCGCACGATGGCAACTTCGATGACGAGATCGTAGAAGGTCCGCGGCTTCAGGCGCGGCAGCATGTTCATCTGGGCGCGGCTCTCGACCTGGAACACGCCGAGCGATTCCCCGTCACACAGCATGTCGTAAACCTTGGGGTCGTCCTGTGGAACGCTCGCCAGCACAAACCGCTCGCCCTTGTGCTTATCGATCAAATCAAAACATTTGCGGATGCAGGTCAGCATGCCCAGCGCGAGCACGTCGACCTTCATCATGTTGAGCGCGTCGACGTCGTCCTTGTCCCATTCGATGAAGGTGCGGTCGTCCATCGCCGCGTTGCCGATGGGGACATAGGTGTCGAGCCGGTCCTGGGTCAGCACATAACCGCCGACATGCTGGGACAAGTGCCGCGGGAATTCGATCAGCTCGGCCGCAAGCTCGACTGCAAGGTTGATCATGGGATTTTGCGGATCGAGCCCGGCCTGCCTGACCTGCATGTCGTTGAGGCCCTTGCCCCAACTGCCCCAGACGGTGTCGGCGAGTGCGGCGGTGACGTCCTCGGTCAGGCCCAGCGCCTTGCCGACGTCGCGGATGGCACTGCGCGGGCGATAATGGATGACCGTTGCGATGATCGCGGCGCGGTGACGACCGTAGCGTCGGTAGACATATTGCATCACCTCCTCGCGCCGCGAATGCTCGAAATCGACGTCGATATCGGGCGGCTCCAGCCGCTCCTTGGAGATGAAGCGCTCGAACAGCAGATCGACCTTGGTCGGATCGACCGAGGTGATGCCGAGCACGTAGCACACGGCCGAATTCGCCGCCGAGCCGCGGCCCTGGCACAAAATGTTCTGGCTGCGCGCATAGTGCACGATGTCGTGCACGGTGAGGAAATAATGTGCGTATTTCAGCTCGGCGATCAGCGCGAGTTCTTTGTTCAACGTCGCGCGCAGCTTGTCGTCAATGTTCTCGATGCCGCCAAAGTATTTATCGACGCCCGCCCAGGTCAAATCCTCCAGATGCCCTTGCGCGGTCTTGCCCGGCGGCACCGGCTCGTCCGGATACTGGTACTTGAGCTGGTCGAGTGAGAAGTCGATCTTCCCCGCAAAACGCATGGTCTCCGCGATCGCCTCGGGGACATCGCGGAACAACCGCGCCATCTCCCTGGGTGTTTTCAGAAAGCGCTCGGCATTGGCTTCCAGCTTCCGTCCGACCGCCTCGATCGTGGTCTTTTCCCGGATGCAGGTCAGCACGTCCTGAAGCGGACGGCGGCCGGGATCGTGATAGAGCACCTCGTTGGTCGCGAGCAGCGGCACTTTTGCTTTGGCCGCAAGGTCGTCGAGCCGTGCCAGGCGGCGCCGGTCGTCGCCGCGATAGATCAGGCTCGCCGCGAGCCACACGCCTTCGGCGCGGCTCGCCCTCAGCTTTGCAAGCAGATCCAGCGCCTGCGCCGGCTCGAAGCGATGCGGCAACGTCAGGACCAGGAGCTGGCCTTCCGAAAATTCCAGAAGATCGGCAAAGGTGAGACGGCACTCGCCCTTCTCGATCCGCGTGATGTCGTCGCCGCGCTTGCCTTTGGTCAGAAGCTGGCACAGCCGGCCATAGGCGGCGCGGTCGCGCGGGTAGACCAGAATGTCGGGCGTGCCGTCGATGAAGACGATGCGCGCACCGATCAGCAGTTTCGGCTTGTGCAGCACCTTGTCATTGTCGAGCTCATTCCAGGCCCGCACCACGCCGGCGAGCGTGTTGTGATCGGCGATTCCAATCGCGGGAATGCCGAGCTTGCTCGCCTGATGCACATAGGCGCGCGGATCCGAACCGCCGCGCAGGAAGGAGAAATTGGTGGTGATGCCGATCTCGGCATAAGCGGGGCTATTCATGCGAAGAGACCGTGCACATACCAGCCGGGAGAAGCAGGCTCGCCGTCGCCGTCGAACACCTCCCCCTCGTAAAGTCCGTCGCGAAAAATCCAGAAGCGCAGGCCCTCGGCGTCCTCGATGCGAAAGTAATCCCGCGTCAGCTGCTTGCCGTCCTGCCGCCACCATTCCATCGCGATACGCTCGGGTCCTTCCACCCGCACCACGGCATGCAGCGCGCGGCGCCAGGTGAACTGATGCGGCGGACCATCCGGCACGGCCGCGAACGGCACCTTGATCGGCTCCGGCTTGTCGAACAGCCTCAAGGGGCGCAGCGGCGGCTCGCTCTCGGTCCGTGCCGGCCATTCGGCCTGCATGGCGGCGGCGAGATGATGCTGCGCCGGCGCGGCCAGCACGGCGCATTCGGGGATATGGGTATCCTCAGGCAGGTGCACGACGACGCGCTTGCCGCCGATGCGCGCGGCGATGCGGTCGATCAGGGCGGCAAGCTCGTCATTGTCGTGGACATGGGCGTCGAGATCGCGCTGCTCCTGCACCACGATTTCGGTGCGGCTCGCCGACAGGCGCACCATGTCGAAGCCAAAACCGGGATCGAGGGGATCGGCGAGCGCATCGAGACGCTCGCGGAACAGCCGGTCGATCACTTTGCTTTGCGTGACCGGCCGTCCGGTCTCGACCATGATCGCGCGCACCACGCCATCGGTGCGGAAGAAGGCAGCTTCCAGCCGACGCGCGCCTTTGCCCTGTTTCTCCATGGAGGCGATCAACGTGTCCGCCAGCCGCGACAGC
The DNA here is from genome assembly GCF_900094605.1 of Bradyrhizobium shewense. Taxonomy (GTDB): domain Bacteria; phylum Pseudomonadota; class Alphaproteobacteria; order Rhizobiales; family Xanthobacteraceae; genus Bradyrhizobium; species Bradyrhizobium shewense. Next base: position 730,914 of record NZ_FMAI01000001.1, read on the forward strand.
GTCATTGCGATCATGGTGTCGGTCGCGATCGGCTCGGCGAAAGGCTTCTCGACGATGTAATCGGGCAGCGGCTTTCGCGGGTTGATCGGCGCATCACCCTGCCCCAACGCATGCGCGAGCAAGGTTGAGAACCGCGCCCCGAACCGCGCCGTGATCTCGCTCGGCGAGCGCGCGGTGACGTCGCCGATGGTCTTGAGGCCGGCGCGACGCAGGCCGGTGGTGATGGCCTCGCCCGCACCGAGCGCGGACACCGGAAACCGGCTGATCGCCCTCGCCTCTTCGCCATCGGCAACGATGGTGCCCGTGGCCTGCCGCGTCAGCGTGCGCGCGCAGACCGAGGTGCCGGCGATGGCCGCGCTGACGGCAAAGCCTTGTCGGCCGAGCGCACGAACCAGCGCTTGCAGCAACGCAGCCTCGCCGCCGAACAGATGTGCACAGCCGGTGATGTCGAGGAACAGCCCGTGTGGCGGATCCAGCGCCACCAGCGGCGTGAAGCGGTCGCACCAGTCGGCGATGTCGCTGAGCGTCTTCGCATCGGCGACAGTATCGGCGTCGAACACTTTCAGATCCGGGCACATCGCCCGCGCATTGGCCAGCGGCTGACCGATGTACAGGCCGAGGCGCTCGGCAGCCTCGTCCAGCGCATGGATCACCAGCGCATTGTTCTCCTTGATGACGACAATGCTCGGCTCATTATTGGTTTTACCCAGCCCGGCGCTGTTGAAGAACCGTTGAATCCGGTCGATGGGCAGGCGTGGCAGCCACAGGCTGAGAATACGTCGACGGTTCACTGAACTGGCACTCATCACAATTCCATTCCATGATCCACCGGCCGCACGGGCCATGACGATTACGCAAGAGTTCGGCATCGAAGCGCGGCGCGCCCCATGCGTCCCACACCGACCCCGGCGGCGAATGCGCCGCGCGCAGCATCCACCTGGTCTCCGCGGTCGAAGGCAGCGGCTGCGCGGCCATCCGCAGCAAAAGCCCGGTGACGCCGGAGCCTTGCGCGGCCAGCGTCAGCTTGCGGCTCGCCACAAGATCGAACTGCCTGGTCTCGCCCCAGAGCTCGAGCACGACGGCGCCCAGCGCATCGCAGGCGAGCGCATCGGCCGAGGTGCGTAGCGCGCTCTCGACATCGGCGGCGCGCACCATCACCATGCGGCGCGGATCGAGGCCGAGCTCGGCGAGCCCGCTCATCGACAGTGCGCCTGCCTCTATCTCTGAAAAATCCTGCCGTACCCACAGCAGCGGCCGCTGCGCCGAGACGCGCCCGGCAAGTCCCATGACGAAGCCGGTCGCGGCCGTCCCCTGAGACCCAGCGCAAAACACCTCGTGGATCGCCGCGCGCGCGAGGCCGCCCTTCAGCGCGTTGTCGGCTTCGCTGTGGCCGAGCGCGACGCGATCGTGCGGATGCACGACCGTCGCCGTCTCGATGCGCTCGATCTGGCCGCGCAAGGTCGCAAGCGCGCTTGTCCGTGCGCCGCTCATGCTCGCCGCTCCTTCAGGGGTGATTGCCGATGGCTCTCAAAAAGAGAACCAGCGGCTGGCTCATTTGTTCATGATATGTTCTAATATAAAGCTAACGGCGCGCGGAGAGTCAATCGAATTGGCGCGCAAATGGATTCATGAGCGGAATCAAAGGGATTCAACCATGGACGTACAACGCAAGCTGGAAATCCTGGCGGACGCCGCCAAATACGACGCGTCCTGCGCCTCCAGCGGCACCGAGAAGCGGGATTCCAGCGACGGCAAGGGCATGGGCTCGACCGCGCCGGGCATGGGCATCTGCCATTCCTATGCGCCTGATGGACGCTGCATCTCGCTGCTCAAGGTGCTGCTGACCAACGCCTGCAATTACGATTGCCTCTATTGCGTCAACCGCGCCTCCTCGAACGTGCCCCGCGCCCGCTTCACCGTCGACGAATTGGTCAAGCTCACGCTCGACTTCTACCGGCGCAATTACATCGAGGGCCTGTTCCTCTCCTCCGGCATCATCCTCAGCCCCGACTACACCATGGAGCAGGTCGTCAGCGTCGCGCGAAAGCTGCGCGAGGAGCATCACTTCCGCGGCTACATCCATCTCAAGACCATTCCCGAGGTCGACGATGCGCTGATCGCGGAAGCCGGCAAATATGCCGATCGTCTCTCCATCAACATCGAGATGCCCGAGGAGACAAGCCTGCAGCAATTCGCGCCGGAGAAGGACGTGCGCGCAATCCGCCGCACCATGGGCCGGCTGCGGCTGAAGCTGGATGAGGCCGAGGAAGGCCGCAGCGCGAAGACCAAGGCGAGGCCGCAGCGCTTCGCGCCGGCCGGCCAAAGCACGCAGATGATCGTCGGCGCCGATGCTGCCTCCGACCACACCATTCTCCACACCAGCGCCAATCTCTACGGCGCCTACCGCCTGCGGCGTGTCTACTACTCCGCCTTCAGCCCGATCCCCGACGCCAGCCGCGCCTTGCCTCTGGTGCAGCCGCCGCTGCTGCGCGAGCACCGGCTCTACCAGGCCGACTGGCTGATGCGGTTCTACGGTTTCGATGTCGGCGAGATCGTCGACGACAGCGCGATGCTGCCGCTCGACATCGATCCAAAACTCGCCTGGGCGCTGCGCCATCGCGACCGCTTCCCGCTCGACGTCAACCGCGCCAGCCGTGAGGAGCTGCTGCGCGTGCCGGGCTTCGGCACCAAGGCGGTCGAGCGCATCATTGCAACACGGCGCACCACCACGATCCGCCTCGCCGATCTCGCCCGGCTGCACGTGCCCCGCAACAAGGCGCTGCCGTTCATCGTCCTCAGCGATCACCGCCCCTCGCCGCATCGTCTCGATGCCGCCGGGCTGATCGAGCGCTTCAAGCCGAAAGCAACTCAACTGGGATTTGGCTTCTGATGCAGTACATCACCCTCGACACCGAAACCGATTTCGACGGCTGGCGCAAAGCCGCGCGCAGCCTTGTGCTTCATTACGTGCAGCCCACCGATGTCACCTGGACCGTGCAGGGCGGGGAAGCCGATTTGTTCGCACCGCCTGCACCGTCTCCGATCCTCGAGGTGAATGACGGCACCTTCAACGTATCAGGCAAATTCATCGAGCTTGCCCAGGCCGCAATCCTGCACCGCGATATCCAGCGCTTTGCGATCCTCTATCGCCTGCTGTTTCGGCTGAAGGACAACCACGATCTCATCGAGGTCGCGACCGACCCTGACGTCGCGCAGGTTACGGCGATGGCCCGCGCGGTCCATCGCGACGAGCACAAGATGCACGCCTTCGTCCGCTTCCGCGAGATCGGACGCGAGCGCGCAGCGCATTACGTCGCCTGGTTCCAGCCGGAGCATCACATCGTCGAGCTCGCAGCCCCGTTCTTCGCAAAGCGCTTTGCCGACATGCCCTGGTCGATCCTGACGCCGGACCTCTGCGCACATTGGGACGGCCACGCGCTCGCGTTCACGCCGGGCGTCAGCAAGAGCGAAGCACCGGGCGAAGACCGGCTGGAGGAAACCTGGCGGCGCTATTACGCCAGCATCTTCAATCCGGCCCGGCTCAAGGTGAAGGCGATGCAGGCCGAGATGCCGAAGAAATATTGGAGGAACCTGCCCGAGGCTTCGATCATTAAGCCCTTGATCGAGGACGCCGAACGCATGACCGGCGCCATGATCGCCAATGCCGCAACCGATCCGCACAAGCCTCAGAAGCGGCCGGAGGCTCCGATGAAACGCAAGCCAGCTGCCGACGATCTCGAAGCGCTCCGCGAGGAGGCCGCGCATTGCCGCGCCTGCCACCTCTACAAGGACGCGACCCAGACCGTGTTCGGCGAAGGCCCGAGATCCGCCAACATCATGTTGGTCGGCGAGCAGCCCGGCGACAAGGAAGATCTCGCCGGCCACCCCTTCGTCGGTCCGGCGGGCCAGATGCTCGACCGTGCGCTGGAGGAGGCCGGTGTCGATCGCAAGAAGGTCTATGTCACCAACGCGGTGAAACACTTCAAATTCGTGCCGCGCGGAAAGATCCGCCTGCACCAGAAGCCGAATACGCCGGAGATCCGGGCCTGCCGGCAATGGTATGAGCGGGAAGTCTCGGCAATTCAGCCAGATCTGATCGTGGCGATGGGCGCTACCGCCGCGCAAAGCGTGTTCGGCAAGATCACTCCCATCGGCAAGTCCCGCGGACGGCTCATCGACCTTCCCGACGGACGCAAAGCGCTGGTGACGGTGCACCCGTCCTATCTGTTGCGGCTGCCAGATCCTGAAGCCAAGGCGCTGGAATATCAGCGCTTTGTCGACGATTTGAAGATCGCTGCCGGCTTGCAGAAGAAAGCCGCGCGGGCAGCCTAAATACTGGCAGGAAAACGGTTTTCAACCGCCGCTTGTCATCCAGCCTTCAAATCCATCGCGGACAATACCCTTACTTCAAAGTTAAGGGGCGTCCAGACATGACCGATGTAGCATTCGACCGCGCGGTAGCCGATCCCGCGCCGATCCAGCCGGCCTCGCGGCCAAATCTCGACAAGGGCTTCAATCCGCTGACGATGATCCTGTTCTTCGGCATCCTCGCCGCGGGCCTGCTGTTCGTCGCCTACAGCATCTATGTCGACGTCAACGCGACCGGCGCGCGCGTGACGAGCTACCTGCCCTACATCCTGTTGTTCGTCGCGCTCCTGATCGCGCTCGGCTTCGAATTCGTCAACGGCTTTCACGACACCGCCAATGCGGTGGCGACCGTGATCTACACCCATTCGCTGCCGGCCGAAGTCGCGGTGATGTGGTCGGGCTTCTTCAACTTCCTCGGCGTGCTCATGTCCTCCGGCGCGGTCGCCTTCGGCATCGTCTCGCTGCTGCCGGTCGAGCTGATCCTGCAGGTCGGCTCCAGCGCCGGTTTCGCGATGGTGTTCGCGCTGCTGATCGCCGCGATCCTGTGGAATCTCGGCACCTGGTTCTTCGGTCTGCCCGCCTCCTCCTCGCACACGCTGATCGGCTCGATCATCGGCGTCGGCGTCGCCAACGCCGTCATGCGCGGCCGCGACGGCACCTCGGGCGTGGACTGGACCAAGGCGACCGAGATCGGCTACGCGCTGCTGCTGTCGCCGCTGTTCGGCTTCATCTGCGCCGCGACGCTGCTGCTGCTGCTCAAGTTCATCGTGCGCAACCCGGCCCTGTATGCTGCGCCCGAAGGCAACAAGGCGCCGCCGCTCTGGATCCGCGGCCTCTTGATCGCGACCTGCACCGGCGTCAGCTTCGCGCACGGTTCGAACGACGGCCAGAAGGGCATGGGCCTGATCATGCTGATCCTGATCGGCACCGTGCCAACCGCCTATGCGCTCAACCGCGCGCTGCCGGAATCCCAGGTCGCCCAGTTCCAGAAGGTCTCGGATGCCGCCTCCAAGGTGATCGCGGCCAAGGGTGCCGGTCACTCGATCATCGGCGATCCCCGTCCTGCGGTGACCCAGTACATCACCTCGCACCACATCAGCGAGGGCACCTACCCCTCGCTGTCGGTGCTGGTGAAGGATGTCGGCGACCAAGTCGCGAAATACGGCTCGCTCAACAAGGTGCCGGCGGAAGTGGTCGGCAACACCCGTAACGACATGTACCTGACCTCGGAAGCGATCCGCTTCCTGATGAAGGACAAGGAAAACGACCTCAACAAGGAAGAGGTCGCGACCTTGAACGCCTACAAGGGTGGGCTCGACAGCGCCACGAAGTTCATCCCGACCTGGGTGAAGGTCGCCGTCGCCATCGCTCTCGGCCTCGGCACCATGATCGGCTGGAAGCGCATCGTGATCACGGTCGGCGAGAAGATCGGCAAGAGCCATCTCACCTACGCGCAAGGCGCCTCGGCCGAGCTGGTGGCCGCCGCTACGATCGGCGCCGCCGACGTGTTCGGCCTGCCGGTTTCGACCACGCATGTGCTGTCGTCGGGCGTCGCCGGCACCATGGCCGCGAACGGCTCGGGCCTGCAAATGGCGACCATCCGCAACTTGCTGATGGCCTGGGTGCTGACGCTGCCCTGCGCGATCATGCTGTCGGCCACGCTGTACGTGATCTTCTCGCGGATCTTCTGAGCGGATTGCATCACTCAAAAACAAAGGGCCCGTGCGATGCACGGGCTCTTTTCATTTGCGCTTGGAACTCGGCGTTACGACGCCGCGAGCGATTCCTCGACCAGCTTCACCCAGTAGGACGTGCCGAACACGATCGCCTCGTCGTTGAAATTGTAGGCGGGGTGATGCAGGCCGGCGCTGTCGCCGTTGCCGCAGAAGATGAAGGCGCCGGGGCGCGCTTCCAGCATATAGGCGAAATCCTCGCCGCCCATCAGCGGCGGCATCTCGTGCACGTTGGCATCGCCGGCAACCTGCTGCGCGATGCGGCGCGCCACCTCGGTCTCCGCGGCGTGGTTGTTCACGACCGGATAGTTGCGCTGGTAGCGCAGGTCGATCTTGGCGCCGGTCATCTGCGCGACGCCCGCCACCACTTCATGCACGCGCTTCTCGACCAGCTTGCGCACCTCGGGCGAGAGCGTGCGGATGGTGCCCTTCAGCGTCGCGGTCTGCGGAATGACGTTGCGGGCGTTGCCGGCGTGGAATTCGCAGATTGAGATCACGGCCGATTCCAGCGGGTCGACGCTGCGCGCGACGATCGATTGCAGGGCGGTGATCACCTGCGCGCCGACCAGCACGGAATCGATGCATTTGTGCGGACGCGCGGCATGACCGCCGAGACCCTCGATCATGATGTCGACCTCGTCGGTCGCCGCCATGATCGGACCCGGCCGGATCGCGAACGAGCCGATCGGAATACCGGGGCCATTGTGCATGCCGTAGACCTGCTCGATGCCGAAGCGCTCCATCAGGCCGTCCTTCACCATGGCCGCGCCGCCGGCGCCGCCCTCCTCGGCGGGCTGGAAGATCACGACCGCATCGCCGGCGAAATTGCGGGTTTCGGCGAGGTAGCGGGCGGCCCCTAACAGCATCGCGGTGTGGCCGTCATGGCCGCAGGCGTGCATCTTGCCCGGAATCTTGGAGGCGTATGGCAGGTTGGTCTGCTCCTCGACCGGCAGCGCATCCATGTCGGCGCGCAGGCCGATCGTCTTGAGCCCCTCGCCAGCCGGCTTGTTGCCCTTGATCACCCCGACCACGCCGGTCTGGCCGAGCCCGGTCACGACCTGATCGCAGCCGAACTCGCGCAGCCGGTCCGCGACGAATGCTGCGGTGCGGTGGACGTCATACAGCAGCTCGGGATGCTCGTGGATGTCCCGGCGCCAGGCCTGAATATCGGGTTGAAGGTCGGCGACGCGGTTCACGATGGGCATGGAGGGTCTCAAGCTTTGTTGAAAATGCAGGACTGTCTACCATGCAAGCGCCAGTCCACCCAACTGCCGCGGGCCGAGGGTAACCCTGTCCTCTCGTCATGGCCGGGCTTGTCCCGGCCATCCACGTCTGACTATTAGAACAGAAAGTGCGTGGATGCCCGGGACAAGCCCGGGCATGACGCCGGTTGGGTGGAAGCAGAATGCCGAGACGGTTCGAAGGTGAATTTGATTACATTGTCGTCGGGGCAGGTACGGCGGGCTGCATCGTCGCCAACCGGCTGTCGGCCGATCCCGGCAATCGCGTCCTCGTCCTCGAAGCCGGCGGCGACGACAACTGGATCTGGTTCCACATCCCGGTCGGCTATCTCTTCGCGATCGGCAATCCGCGCTCGGACTGGATGTTCAAGACCGAGGCCGAGCCGGGCCTGAACGGCCGTTCGCTCGCCTATCCCCGCGGCAAGGTGATCGGCGGCTGCTCGGCGATCAACGCCATGATCTCGATGCGCGGCCAGGCCGCCGATTATGATCATTGGCGCCAGCTCGGCATGACGGGCTGGGGCTATGACGACGTGCTGCCGCTGTTCAAGAAGCTCGAAGACCACTTCCTCGGCGCCAGCGAGCATCACGGCGCCGGCGGCGGCTGGCGCATCGAGGCGCCGCGGCTGTCATGGGACGTTCTCGATGCCGTCGGCGATGCCGCCGAGGAGATGGGCATCAAGCGCATCCCGGATTTCAACACCGGCGACAATGAAGGCACCAGCTATTTCCACGTCAACCAGAAGCGCGGTCGGCGCTGGTCCTCAGCGCGCGGCTTCCTCAAGCCTGCGCTGAACCGCCCGAACCTGCGGCTCGAGAAGCATGTGCTGGTCAACCGCGTCATCATCGAGCGGGGCCGCGTCGTCGGCGTGCGCTTCATCCAGAACGGCGAGATGATCGAAGCGCGTGCGAAACGCGAGGTAGTCCTCTCGGCAGGCTCGATCGGCTCGGTGCAGGTGCTGCACCGTTCCGGCATCGGCCCCGCCGACTGGCTGTCGCCGCTCGGCATCGACATCGTCATGGACAAGCCTGGCGTCGGCCGCAATCTGCAGGACCACCTCCAGCAGCGTGCGATCTACAAGGTCGAGGGCGTGCGCACGCTGAACGAGACCTATTACAATTTGTTTCGCCGCGGCCTGATGGGACTCGACTACGCCTTCCGCCGCCGCGGTCCCCTGACCATGGCGCCGTCGCAGCTCGGCATCTTCACGCGCTCCGATGCGACGCGCGCACGCGCCAACATCCAGTTCCATGTGCAGCCGCTGTCGCTCGACAAGTTCGGCGATCCCCTGCACCGTTTCCCCGCCATCACCGTCAGTGCCTGCAATCTCCAGCCGACCTCGCGCGGCACCGTGCGGCTGCGTTCGGCGAGCCCTGACGAGAAGCCGATCATCGCGCCGAATTATCTGTCGACCGGCGACGACCGCCAGGTCGGCGCCGACGCCATCCGCACCACGCGCCGCCTGATGCAGCAGAAGGCGCTCGCACGATATCGTCCGAGCGAATATCTGCCCGGCCCCTCCGTCGGCGACGACGATGCATCGCTCGCAAAGGCTGCCGGCGATATCGGCACCACCATCTTCCATCCCGTCGGCACCGCCAAGATGGGCGCGGTCAGCGATCCCATGGCGGTGGTGGACGAGCGCCTGCGATTCTACGGGCTCGAAGGTCTGCGCATTGTCGATGCCTCAATCATGCCGACCATCACCTCGGGCAACACGAATACGCCGACGGCTATGATCGCCGAGAAGGGCGCGACGATGATTTTGGAGGATGCGAAGTAGCATCCTGTCGCATGATCAATCCCCAGCGCTTTTCAATCGGCCCGGCCGACGCAGCGATCGCCATGGTGCAATGGGGCGAGAGCGGCAAGACGCCTGCCCTGCTCGTGCACGGCACCGGCTTCGTCGCCGATGTCTGGGACGAGGTCGCGTGCGAGCTTGCATCGGCCTATACGGTCTATGCGCTCGACCGGCGCGGCCATGGCGCGAGCCACAAGCCCGGCTCCTATCACTTCCTGGACTATGCCGAGGATGTCCGCCGGGTAATCCATGCACTCGAGTTGCACGACGTCTACGGGATCGGCCACAGCGCGGGCGCGACGGACCTGCTGCTTGCGGCAAAACTCTTGCCCGGACGCTTCACACGCCTGTTCGTGATGGAGCCGACCATCATGGACCCGCGCGCGGCGCGCGCCGGAGGGTTGGACGAGGAATCCCTATCGCGAGTAGAGGGCACGCTGCGCCGACGCGCTGAGTTCGACAGTGCCGAGGCCGTCTTCGAACGCTACCGCACAGCGCCGGCGTTTGCGGATTGGACCGAGACCTCGCTTCAGGCCTATGTGCGCCACGGTTTCGAGCCGCTCGACGACGGCCGAGTTCGACTCCGCTGTACGCCCGAGATCGAGTCGGCGATTCTGCGTCCGATCTACGAGGCGATGGCGCAGGTCTATGTCGGCGATGCGCGCGGTAATCCGTTTGCCTCGCTCACCGAGATCGACTGCCCGGTGCGCGTCACGACCGCGGCGAAGTCGGGGCCGATCTATTGGGAGATGGCGCGACGCGCGGTGGCGCTGATTCCGCAGCCCAGCACGTTCGTCTTTGAAGACGCCGGGCACTGCGTGGCACAGGAAGTTCCGGAGCGTGTGGTCGAGGCCGTGAGAGAGTTCGCAAAATAGGTCTCGTGCCCCGGACGGGAGACCCCCTCACAAAAACGTCATCACCTCCCGCGAATAAGTCCCCCGCTCCCCCAATCACCTCTCCGAAGCCCAATTCCGGGCGAAGCGGAGACGCGCGATGAGCGGACACGATCACGACGGCGACGGCGTCAGCCGCCGCAAGGTGCTGGAATGCATGACTTGGGCCGGCACCGGGGTGCTCTGGACCGTCACCGGCGGCGTGCCGCGCTCGCTCGGCATCATCGATTCCGCGCAGGCCGCGACCGCGGCCGCGCCCGGCATGAGCTTCCTCCAGATCAGCGACAGCCATGTCGGCTTCGACAAGCCGGCCAATCCCAACGCGCTCGGCACGCTCGAGGAGGCCGTGGGCAAGATCAACGCGATGCCGGCCAAACCGTCCTTCATGATCCACACCGGCGACATCACCCATCTGTCCAAGGCCGCCGAATTCGACAATGCCGAGCGCATCATCTCGCAGAGCAAGCTCGACGTGCACTACGTGCCTGGCGAACATGACTTCCTCGACGAGGAGGTGAAGTTCTATCGCGAGCGGTATGGCCGCGGTACCAAGGGCCAAGGCTGGTATTCGTTCGATGCCGGCGGCGTGCACTTCATCGGCCTCGTCAACGTCGTCGACCTCAAGGCCGGCGGTCTCGGCAATCTCGGCGCCGAGCAGCTTGCCTGGCTCCAGGACGATCTGCGCGGCAAGTCGAAATCGACGCCGATCGTGCTGTTCGCCCATATCCCGCTGTGGACTGTCTATCCCGAATGGGGCTGGGGCACCGAGGACGGCGGCCGCGCGCTGGAACAGGTGAAGGGTTTTGGCTCGGTCACCGTGCTGAACGGACACATTCACCAGGTGATGCAGAAGGTCGAGGGTAACGTCACCTTCCACACCGCGCGCTCCACCGCCTTCCCGCAGCCGGCGCCAGGGGCCGCCCCCTCTCCCGGACCGATGAAGGTCGAGGACGCCAAGCTGCGCGGCATGCTCGGCGTTGCCAGCATCAACTTCAAGCAGAACGAGCAGCGGCTCGCGATCATCGACACGCCGCTCCAGGGCTGAGGTGGAAGCTGACAATGAAGCCACTCAACCGCCGCGACTTCGGCGTCGATCTCGGACTCGCTCTGGCCACGGCTATCCTGCTGCCCGCAACAAGCGCTCGTGCCGACGACATGGAGATCCATATCGACAATTTCGTCTTCCAGCCGGCCGAGCTCAAGATCAAGGCCGGCACCACCGTGACCTGGACCAATCGGGACGACATCCCTCACACCGTGGTGTCGGCCGGCAAGTTCAGGTCCAAGACCCTGGACACCGACGACAAGTTCTCGTTCACCTTCACCAACGCGGGCGACTACAAATACTTTTGTTCGCTGCATCCGCACATGACGGGGATGATCAAGGTTGAGTAACGTCTCCAACCAAGGCATCAACGTCTTGCCCGGCCGGTGGTCCCACGCTGGCCGGGCTCCTGCGTCTTCGGCGACATCAGGCGAAACGGCAAAGCGAGCGGCGATGCCACCGACAAGCGACGATCCGGACAAGGCGCGGCGTTTTCGCGAAGCGGCGCTGCCCCATCTCGACGACGTCTACACGCTCGCGCGCTATCTGCTGCGCGACGCCTCCGACGCGGAAGATGCGGTGCAGGAGTGCTATCTGCGCGCGCTCAAGCACTTCGACAGCTATCGCGGGCCGGCGATGAAGCCCTGGCTGTTCGCGATCCTGCGCAATGTCTGCAACGCGGAATACGCACGGCGCGCGCACAGGCCCAGCGCGCTCGAGGATACGCCCGGCGCGGCCGAGCAGACGCCGATCTGGCAGGAGAGCGAGGCGAGCCCGGAGACCGAGGTGCTGCGCAGCCGCGATGCCGGCGCCATCCGCAAGCTGATCGAGGCGCTCGCCGAACCGTTCAAGGAAACCTTCGTGCTGCGCGAGATCAACAACCTGTCCTATCGTGAAATCGCAGAAACCGTCGGCGCGCCCATCGGCACCGTGATGTCCCGCCTCGCCCGCGCCCGCGCCCTGTTGCGCGCGGCCTGGACGGCGGAAGAGGAGCAAGCGAAATGACCTGCGACGAAGCAAGGATTCTGCTTCACGCGCTGCTCGACAACGAGCTAGATGCCGGCCACGCGCGCGAGGTCGAAGCCCATATCGCCGGCTGTCCGGGCTGCGCTGCGGAGCTTGCCGCACAACGGGAGATGCAGCGCGTGCTCGCCGACACCAATCTGCGCTACACCGCGCCGGCAAGCCTGCGCGCCCGGATCGAGGCCTCGCTGCCCGAGCCGCAACGCCAGCCGAGCCGCCGCTCCGTGCTGCGCGGCTTTGCGATGGGCTCGGCGGTCTCCGCGCTCGCCGCAACCGGAATCGTCGCCATCGTGCTGCGCCAGGATGACCAGCAGCGCATCCTCTCGGAGGTCGTCTCCGCGCATCTGCGCTCGCTGCAGGCCGGCCACCTCACCGACGTGATCTCGACCGACCAGCACACCGTGAAACCGTGGTTCAACGGCAAGCTCGACGTCGCCCCGCCCGTGATCGACCTCACCGCGCAAGGTTTTACGCTGGTCGGCGGCCGGCTCGATTATATCGACGCCCGCGCCATCGGCGCGGTCGTCTACAAGCGTCGCCAGCACGTGATCAACCTGTTCGTGTCACAGACGTCCAGCACCGAACACCGGCCGCCGAAGACCCAGACCATGCAGGGCTTCAACTGCCGCCGCTGGGGCGAGCGCGGCCTGAACTTCTGGGCCGTCAGCGACATCGGCGCCGACGAGCTCGCCGAGTTCGTCGACAAGTTCGAGACAGCGATGAAGGCGAATGTGGAGGGGTAGATCTTGCTACACCGTCATTGCGAGGAGCTCGCGACAAAATTGCGAAGCAATTTTGCGCTGGAGCGACGAAGCAATCCCCAGGTTGCCTTCGCAGAGACAGTCTGCGATTGCTTCGCTTCGCTCGCAATGACGATTGCCGAAATGGCTCGGCCGAATTCAGGCCGACCGTCGCACCGCGTTGTCCACAAGCGTCTTGCCGAGCGACCAGATCGCGCCGGGGACCTTGTGGCTGCCGGCGATGACGTCGTCGAACGCCTTTTCGATCCAGTTGCAGTCTTCCTCGGTGATGGTGAGCGGCGGCAGCAGCTTGATGGTGTGGCTGCCGTGACCGGCGACCTGGGTCAGGATCTTGTGGTCCTTGAACAGCGGCACGGTGATGAGTTGGCAGAACAGGCCCTTGTTGGCTGTCTCCAGCACGTTCCAGGAGGCGCGCAGCCGCAGGGACTTCGGCGGACCGAACTCGATGCCGATCATCAGGCCCTTGCCGCGCACTTCCTTCAGCAGCTCGTAGCCGGGCACCATGCGCGTCAGCGCCAGGCGCAGCTCGGCGCCGCGCTTGGCGGCGGACTCGATCAGCTTCTCGGACTCCATCACGTCCAGCGTCGCGATGCCTGCGGCCATCGCGAGGTCGTTCTTGGAGAAGGTGGAGCCGTGCACCACAGCGCGGTCCATCTGGTTGAAGATCTTGTCGAAGATGGCCTTGCGCGTCAGCACCGCGCCAACCGGCACGTGGCCGCCCGACAGCGACTTCGACAGCAGCACCATGTCGGGCTCGACGTTCCAGTGCTCGACCGCGAGGAAGCGGCCGGTGCGGCCCATGCCGGTCTGGATTTCGTCGGCGACGAACAGCGTGCCGTATTTCTTGCAGAGCGCGGCCGCGCCCGGCAGGAACTCGTCGGTGGGCATGTTGACGCCCTTGCCCTGGATCGGCTCGACCACGAACGCCGCGACTTCACGCGAGGCCAGCGCCTTTTCCAGCGCGGCCAGATCGTTGAACGGGATCGAGGTGCAGCCCGGCAGCAGCGGCTCGAAGCCGGTGCGGAAGTTCGAATCACCCGTCAGCGACAGCGCGCCATAGGTCAGGCCATGATAGCCGTGGGCGCAGTAGACGATGCCGGGGCGGCCGGTGGCGCCGCGCGCGAACTTGATCGCGGCTTCGACGCATTCGGCGCCGGAATTGGCGAAGAACGCCTTGTCCAGATAGGGGACATATTTCAGCAGCCGCTCGGCGAGCACGCCGGCGAGCACGGAGACGTCGAACTGGACGAGGTTGGGCAGGTCGGCATCGAGCACGCTCTTGAGCGCGTCGCGCATGACCGGATGATTGCGCCCGATCGCAAACACGCCAAAGCCGGACAACAGGTCGAGATAGCGCGCGCCGTCGCGATCGTAGAGATACTGCCCCTGCCCCTTCTGGAAGCCGACATCGTAGCCGATGGTCTTGAGAACCCGAACGAACTGCTCGTTCAGATACCGATTATGCAGGGTGCTGCGCTGGGCCTGACGGTCCGCGAAAAGCTCAGACATGTCTGGATTTGGGCTGTGCATCCGTTACATACTTCGGTTGAGGGCCGTCTCGTCAACTGAAAAGGGACCGTTACTGAAAACGGTCTGTGCGGCCTTTTGCCCTTTTTCGGACCATCTTCGCAAGCACAGCTTTAGCCCATGTTGCACTGCCAAGGAACTATCATGCGTTTATCCCTTTACACCGGACTAATACTGGCTGGCGGTTACACCTGCCTGACCCCGGCGCTCGCCGCCGATCCCACCGGCGACTGGCGAGTTGCCGACGGCGTCGCCAACATTCGCGTCGCCCAATGCAATGGCAGCATGTGGGGCGCCGTTTCCTGGGAAAAGCAGCCCGGCGGCCGCGACGAGAACAATCCGGATGCCTCGAAAAAGACCAGACCGACGCTGGGCATGGCGACGCTGATCGACATGAAGAAGAAGCCCGGCGTCGATCAGTGGGAAGGGCAGGTCTACAACGCCAAGGACGGCCAGCTCTATAGCGCGACCATCACGCCGTCCGGCGCCGACCAGCTCGAAATCAAGGGCTGCGTAATGGGCTTCCTCTGCGGCGGCGAGACCTGGACCCGGGTCGGCCCGCCGATCCCCTTGAGCACCGCCAATGCCATGGCCAAGGGCGCGCCCAAGCCCACCGGCGCGGCGCCGAAGGCTCAGGGCACGATGGGCGCGACAGCGGCGCCGGCGCCGGCGGCCCCAAAAAGCGCCACCGCCCCCACAAAGCCGGGTCAGAAAGCGGCCGCCGACCCGGTCGGCGACATCTGCCTACTCCCTGAGATTGCGGGGTTTGCCCATTAGGGCTGGCTGGAACAGCAGCACGGCGGCGAGCGTCGTCACCAGCGAGAGTGCCAGCAGCTTGCCCATGCTGGACGTGCCGGGATGGCTGGACAGCCACAGGCTGCCGAACGCGGTCGCCGTCGTCAGTGCGCTGAAAAAGATCGCGCGCGTCAGGCTGGTCTGGAGCAGGTTTGTCCTGCCCGAGCGCCATGCCACGACATAGTAGATCTTGAAGGCGACGCCGACGCCGAGCAGCAGCGGGAACGCGACGATGTTGGCGAAGTTGAGCGGCAGGCCGATCAACACGCAGATCTCGAGCGTCACCGCGCCGGCAACCAGGAGCGGCACCAGCGTCATCAGCACGTCGACGAAGCGGCGTAGCGTGATCCACAGCAAGAGGCCAATCACCAGCAGCGCGTAGATGCCGGCGTGAATGAACGCCCGCACCACGGTGTCACCTGATTTCAGGATCGAGACCGGCCCGCCGATCGCGGTCGGCTCGGCAACGAGCACCGCCGCCGCAAATTTGCGCAGCGTGTCGTTGTCGTTGGGATCGCCCTTGGGCAGCGCCTCGACGCGGATGATGCCGTCCTTGCTCTTCCAGGCGCTGACGAGATCGGGCGGCAGTGAGCTCAGGGTGACGGGCCCGGCCTGCATCGCGTTCCTGAGCTGGTCGAACACGATCTTCATCGGCGTGACGAACACGTCCTGCGCCTTGTTGCGCGTGGCCTCGTCGCCATTGGCGAGCTTTTCGAGCGCGTCTGCCAGACGGCGCGAGGCGATCGAGCCCGGCCCCTTCGCATCGCCCGCGGTCCGGCGCAGATTGTCGACCGAGGATTTCAGCGCCTCGACGTTTTCCTTGTCGGTCGGCGCCGCATCGATCTGATCAGGGTTGAGTGCGGGGTTCAGCACCTTGGCGCCCTGCGCGATCAGCTTCAGCTTCGGCGGCTGATCCTGGGGCACGAAGCTGTTGAGCGACATCACCCGCAGCACCTCGGGGACCTTCTCCAGCTTCGCCTCGACCTGCTTCGCCTGCTCCTCGGACGTGGTCATCACGTTGATGGCATTGGCGCCGGTGTTGGGATCCTTGCGCAGGTCGAGGAAGGTCGCGATCGATTCCGCCCTCGGGTTGCGCAGATTCATCGGGTTGAAGTCGAACTTCATGAAATAGAGCAGCGGCAGGCCGGCGAGCGCCAGCAGCAGCGTGCCGCCCACGACCAGCACGCGGTGCTTCTCCAGAAAGTGATCGAGCGGCGCCAGGAAGGCGTAGCCAACCGGCTCCTTCTCGCCGGGCGGGTTCAGCAGCTTCAGCATGGCCGGCAGAACGGTGATCGAGGAGAGGAACGCCACCAGCATGCCGACGCCGGCGATCTGGCCGAGTTCCGCGATGCCCTTGTAGTCGGTTGGCATGAAGCAAAGGAAGCCGGCCGCGGTCGCCATCGCCGCGAGCGACAGCGGCACCGCCGAGCGCTTCGCGGCCAGCACCAGCGCGCCTGGGAGATCGTTGTGCTTGTAGCGCTCCGAGCGGTAGCGGACGCTGTACTGGATGCCGAAATCGACGCCGAGGCCGACGAAGAGCACCGCGAACGCGATCGACAGCAGATTGAACGATCCGACCATCATCAGGCCGGCGGCGGTCGTCAGCGCGAGGCCGACGAAAAGATTGACGAAGACCGCGAAGATGATCTTCGACGAATGCAGCGCCAGCCACAGGATCAGCAGCACGACGAGCACCGTGCCGACGCCGTTGACGACGGCGCCTTCCTGGACTGTCGCGTATTCCTCGTTGGCGATCGGCACCGGGCCGGTCAGCCGCACCCGCGCCTGGTATTTGGTCGCAAAATCCAGATCCACTGCGGCCTTGCGGATCGCGTCGGTGGCATCCTTGCCGGGCTCCAGCGCGTTGTAGTCGAGGATCGGCTTGAACTCGATGAAGGCGCGCTTGTCCGAATCCTTCAGCGGCTCGTCGCTGACGAGCTCGCGCCAGGAGAAGCTCGCATTGCCCTTGTTGAGCACGGTCTCGACCGTCTGCGCGATCAGGTTGAAAGGACGCTCGGTGTTGTCGAGCTTGACCTGGCCGCGCTTGACGCCGGCAAGTCCCGTCTCCAGCGCACCGGTCAGGCCGCGGATCGAGGGATCGCCAGCCATGATCTCGATCAGGGGCGCTGCAGATTCGAATTGGCTGGTGATCTTGCCGACCTCTTCGGTCGGCAAAAACAACAGTCCGTTCTTTTCGAAGAACTCGCCGCTGCCGAGTTGCTGCAGGGACTGGAAGTTGGTCTTGTCGTCCTTCAGCCTGGCATAGAGCGCGTCCGCCGCGGCGCTCGTCATCTCCGGGGTCCGGGCCTCGACCACAGCGAGGATTGTTTCGTTTTGATCGAACGCCTTGTCGAACTGCTGGTCACGCTTGCGCCAGTCGAGATTCTGGGAAATCAGCGAATTGATGTCGGTGTTGATGGCGAAGTGGCGCGCAGCGTAATAGCCCGCTCCCACCGACAGCAGGAGCCCGAGAACGACGACGAGGGAGGCAAACCGGGTGCAGGCCCTGACGATGGCAACGACTACGCTTTGCAGCACTTCTTTTCTTTCTGCGGTTAACAGCTTGCCGGAAACGCCCGCTGTTTATCGGAGTTCCCGGGCGAAACCTATTGCTGTTTTGAGAGGCTCTCGCCGCCAGAAGGTTCGAGGTAAACGGCGGCAGACCGTGGCAAAATCAAGCGGGGCGGTGGGTATAGCCGGGGAGTTGAGGCGGGAAAGTGACGAAGGGCTGGTCACTGATGTCGCTGGCTTGCATACACCCACCTCTCTACTATAATACCGTAAAATTGGCCTAGCAGGGAACTCAGGTCCATTCGGCCTTTCCTTACCGCCGATTTTTTGACACAAAGTATTGCGCCTCCATGCGCCGGAGCCCCGACGGGGGTGGGTGGCTACCGCGTGCGCGGACCAATGGTGCGGATATTGCAACGCATTGGTCAGTATCGGGGTGCCGCCGGAACTTACGAAGCGGATTGGTGCAACTTGCGTGATGGGCGTCCAATGGAAGTTTATCTGGCGCAACCGCGCGGCTTCTGCGCGGGCGTGGTGCGTGCGATCGAGATCGTGGAACGGGCGCTGGAGAAGTACGGCCCGCCCGTCTACGTGCGCCATGAGATCGTGCACAACAAATACGTGGTCGAGAGCCTGAAGAACAAAGGCGCTATCTTCGTCGAGGAGCTGTCCGAGGTGCCGCCGAAGGCGGTAACGGTCTTCAGCGCTCACGGCGTCGCCCGCAGCGTCGAGGAAGAGGCCGCCGCGCGCGACCTTCCCGTGCTCAATGCCACCTGCCCCCTGGTCACGAAAGTTCACAATCAGGGGAAGCGTTACATCACCAAAGGCCGCACGCTGATCCTGATCGGCCATGCCGGCCACCCCGAGGTCGAGGGCACGATGGGCCAGGTTCCCGCCCCCGTGCTGCTTGTCCAAAGCGTTCAAGAGGTTACGGCCCTGACGCTGCCGGCCGATACGCCAGTGGCCTACATCACCCAGACCACCCTGTCGGTCGACGACACCAAGGATATCATCGCGGCCCTTCAGACCCGCTTTACAGATATTCAAGGTCCGGATATCCGGGATATCTGCTATGCGACACAGAACCGCCAATCTGCGGTAAGGGACTTGAGCAAGCTGGTCGACGTGATCTTGGTGGTGGGCGCTGCCAATAGCTCGAATTCGAACCGGCTTCGCGAAATCGGCACCGAAGCCGGCGTCGCGAGTTATTTGATTGCCGACGGCAGCGAGCTCAATCCGGAGTGGTTGAAAAATGCCAGGACCGTCGGGCATCACGGCCGGCGCTTCGGCGCCCGAGGTACTCGTGGATGACGTGATCGAAGCGATGCGGCGAATCGGACCGGTCAAGGTCCAGGTGTTGCCGGGCCGCGAGGAAAACATCGAATTCCGGCTTCCGGCCCAATTGGCTGCGAGCTGACCCACCCGAATTCCAAGCCCAGAAAGAAACTTTGTAATGGCTATCCCCTTCTTCAAGGAAATGCGTATCGGCGGCTATTTGCTCAAGCAGAAACTGCTTGGCCGCAAGCGCTATCCGCTCGTGCTGATGCTGGAGCCGCTGTTTCGCTGCAACCTCGCCTGCGTCGGCTGCGGCAAGATCGATTATCCGGATGCGATCCTCAACCGCCGCATGACGGCGCAGGAGTGCTGGGACGCGGCCGACGAGTGCGGCGCGCCGATGGTTGCCATTCCCGGCGGCGAGCCGCTGATCCACAAGGAGATCGGCGAGATCGTGCGCGGCCTCGTTGAGCGCAAGAAGTTCGTCTCGCTCTGCACCAACGCGCTGCTGCTCGAGAAGAAGCTCGATCTGTTCGAGCCCTCCCCGTATCTGTTCTTCTCCGTGCATCTCGACGGCCTGAAGGACCATCACGACAAGGCGGTGTCGCAGAAGGGCGTGTTCGACCGCGCCGTCTCGGCGATCAAGGCGGCCAAGGCGCGCGGCTTCACCGTCAACGTCAACGCCACCATCTTCGACGGCCACCCGGCCGAGGAGATCGCGAAGTTCCTGGACCTCACCGTCGAGCTCGGTGTCGGCGTCTCGATGTCGCCCGGCTACGCCTATGAGCGCGCGCCGGACCAGGAGCACTTCCTCAACCGCACCAAGACCAAGAAGCTGTTCCGCGACGTCTTTGCGATGGGCAAGGGCAAGAAGTGGAATTTCATGCATTCCGGCCTGTTCCTGGACTTCCTCGCCGGCAACCAGGAATACGAGTGCACGCCCTGGGGCATGCCCGCGCGCAACATCTTCGGCTGGCAGAAGCCCTGCTACCTGCTCGGTGAAGGCTACGCCAAGACCTTCAAGGAGCTGATGGACACCACCGACTGGGAGACCTACGGCACCGGCAAGTACGAGAAGTGCGCCGACTGTATGGCCCATTGCGGCTACGAGCCGACCGCGGCGACCGCAGCCCTCAACAACCCGCTGAAGGCGATGTGGGTGTCGCTGCGCGGCATCAAGACCTCGGGCCCGATGGCGCCGGAGATCGACATGAGCAAGCAGCGCCCGGCGCAGTACATCTTCTCGGCGGAAGTGCAGAAGCGCCTGTCGGAGATTCGCAAGGACGAGGCCGAGGCCGCGCAGGCGAAGGCCGCACAGAAGGCTTCGACGGCGGCGTAAAGCGCCAATCATACTTACAACCGAGAAAGGCCCGATCGCGAACGCGACCGGGCCTTTGTCTTGTGCGCCGTCAGACGAGCGGCCCGTGTCCCGGACGCGCTGCAGCGCTCTTTGCGCTGCTGCGCAGAGCCGGGACCCAGCAGCCGCGTGCCGTGTCGATGCATGGGCCCCGGCTCTGCAGCGCATCGTCGAAGGGACGCTGCGCTGCGTCCGGGGCACGAGAGGAGATCGAGTCATTCTCTCTCGCCGTCATTGCGAGCGCAGCGAAGCAATCCAGGATCTTTCCGGGGAGACAGTCTGGATTGCTTCGCTGCGCTCGCAATGACGGAGCGCGCGGCAGCAGCTTGCTTCTCCATCAGCGCTCTTCATCGCAGACACACCTTCGCATTCCCGCGGTGCATTTGCCCGGGCTATGCGTCTCGTTCACGCCCCATGAAAGCCAGAGGGCGCAGGGAAGGCCGGGCGCCGGCGGCACCCGCGGTCCGCGTGCATGGAAAACGCACACGGGGTGGATCACAGGTGTTGCCGGTCGCCCGGCCTTCCCTGCGCGGATGGTTTTAACGGTGTCCTTCGTGCTCTCCTCGGGGAGCGTTGCACTGTTGCCCCCGTCGCCTTTGCGGCTGATCGATGCGCGCCCGGTCGGGCCGCCGCATCACCGCAAGGCTTGACGCCAGCCTGCGGGCGTCAGGACCACACGACTTCTCCGTCCGCGGACGGTCTGGCCTGATCGCCGGGGGCTCGCGTGTGCTCGCCTCCGACGACGACCGAAACCGCTGTGACCGCGCCGTTCGTCCCGCGATGCGCATGACTCACGGTTGCCCGCCCTGTCATCGCCTTTCGCGCCGGCGCTGCCGCGTCCACCGCACCCCGGCCCGCATCTCGTGACGATCGCGAAGCGCCCCTCTGGGAGGGCCGGGATGACCCGCTCTATGCCACAAATCCGAAATTCTGGAAAGTAGAATATTTTTGCGAGGAGGGATTGACGGGTGTTCTGGTGTTTTGCCCGACGGGTCATTTTTACCAGCCGCTTGCCGCCCCTCTCGCCGTCATTCCGGGGCGCGCGCAGCGCGAACCCGGAATCATCGCACGGCACCCTGCGTGCCCTAATGGATTTCTTCCTGCAGCGTTTCGAAAACAACCCCATGCACAGCAGCAGCGCGGCTCGGTCGAAGACATCGGTCGCCTCATGCAGGATAAAAGATCTCGCGTGCTTGCCTTTTTCTTTTGTTCGCGCGCGGGATCACAAGCTGCGGAATGCGGGAGGAGCTTGAAAAATCGAGCGCGGAAATGCCCGACAGCGGATCGATCTTTCGATGACGCCCTCGATGAATTGCGTCAGGCAACATGGAAAATGTTCGTAGTCCGGACTGCGGGCCTCGTTCACGACAACAGTCCAATCGGCTGCACCGCCACTTGTGAGCCAATGGATGACATCTCCATTGTCCGTGATGCCTATGGGCAATAGCCCGCCTTCAATTGGGTACAGCTCGAACGGGACCTGTTCGCCGAACGTGTCCTGCAAAGCATGCAGCACGTCCAACTGCCGCCTGGACTGCTGCGGCAGATTTAGCCCGGGTCTTGTGGAGAAGGGATTTAGAATCGTCAGGAAGTCTCCGATCACACCACTTCCGTAGGCACCTACGAATTGCTTGAAGTCATTTGGGAGCGCCACGCCCATGGCGCCTTCAATGGAAGCCGAGTTGCCTGATGCTTCCAAAGGATGGAGTGGCGGCACCAGTTTGCGCGCGAGTGACTCAAGCGACATCCAACGAATACCCTGGAGGATAAGAGCGGTCACATCGCAGTTGATGCAGCCCAGCGATGTCACTGTATGAGCAGCGTCCGGCGCGGTGCGAACGAAAAAAGGCTCACGAACTGCCGAGCTCTCCGCGATTACAGCTCCATAAATGCATCATTTTCGAAATAGAAAACGAAAGCCGCGAATAGTTCGTCCAGGCTAGCGTCAGGCCTTTGCTGGCGCACATTGGATACGATGTCTTGCAGGGTTGTTACGGGCATCACCTGCATGAGATCATGTCGTTTTTGCGAATTGAGGGATCCCGGCATCTGGCTCATCTTCCAATTCTGGTGGCACCTCGTCGCTTTCCAACGTCGCGGATTCCGAATCTAAACTCCATGTCCTGCCACTCGGAAGATAGACCCACGCACGGGCAGAGCGGTTCATGATCGTTGCGACCACGGCCTGAAAGCTCTCTATTTGATCAATATCCATCGCAACCAAACTTTCGTCCACCGCCCCAGATCTGTCTTCCACCCAGTCGGTCGGGGTGAAGCGAGTTCTGGATCGGGCCACAAAACAGAAAAGGCCCGGACGCCAATGGCGACCGGGCCCTATCTTCATCGATCGAGGAAACCGCTCAGGCCGCCTTCGACACCAGCGTCTCGCTCTCGACGATCTCGGTGCCGATCAGATAATCCCGGCAGCCGCGCAGTGAGCGCAGCGCGCGGTTGAAGTCGATGCCGGTCGAGACCAGCGCATGCAGCGTCGCCGGATTGCGCACGATGCCGCGCAGCACGGCCGCGAGGTCGATCTGGCCGTTCGGCTTGATCGCGGCACGGGCGAGCGCCGGCAGCGCGCGGTGGGCGGGGTCGCTGATGACGCGAACCGCGGCAAAGGGCAGCCCGGCTTCAGCGGCGTAGGCGGCGGCGATGTGGCTTTCCATGTCGACAGCCGAAGCGCCCGTCTCCGAGTGCAGCGCCGCCTTGCAGGCGCGCTTGGTGACCACTTCCTCGGCACCGGCGAGGCTGCCGCGCACCACGCGGCGACGGCCCGAGGTCAGGCGGTCGATCAATTCGTCGCCGAGCGAGAGCCCTGCGGCCCAGCGGGTGTCGCCGTCGAGCACTTCGGTCGCCAGCACGACGTCCCCGGAGCGCAAGCTCGGGTCGAGCCCGCCGGCCACGCCGAACGAGATCACGCCGCGAATCGTCTCCGGATCCACCACCGTCAGCAGCGCCCGCAACTGGGTCGGGCTGCTGGATGAACAAATAACCGCCATTCCGGGCCCGGCTGCGATGCGGGCCTCCTGAACCAGTCCGGTCACGATCAGTATCGGCCGCGGGTCGATGGCATTACCCACGGTAAAATAGTCCCCCGTCCCCAAAGTCACATTCCGACCCCTACCACCCTGCTGTTGGTGTTCCGCAAGTTCCGATACCGCGCCAGTGCCCACAGCGGAAAGAACTTTGGGTAACCATGATACCGCAGATAGAACACGCGGGGGAAGCCTGTGGCGGTGTACCGCTGCTCGTCCCACAGTCCTTTTTCGTTCTGTGTTGCAATCAGGTACTCCACCCCGCGGGCGACGGCCGGGCGATCAACCTCGCCTGCAGCCATCAGGGCAAGCAAGGCCCATGCCGTTTGGGAGGCGGTCGAGGGGGCGGCCTCCCATCCCCGGTAATCGAGGCGGTAGCTGACGGCGTCCTCGCCCCAACCGCCGTCCTCGTTCTGGATCGAGGCCAGCCAGTCCGCGGCCTTCCGAATCATGGGGTCGTCGTGGCGCACCCCGGCCATGTTGAGGGCGCAGAGCACTGACCAGGTTCCATAGATGAAATTCATGCCCCAGCGGCCGTACCAGGACCCCTCGGGGTGCTGGGTCTTCCGCAAATAGGCAACCCCGTCAGCCACGTGCTTGCTAGTCTTCTCGGTCTCGCCGAGCTGAGCCAGCATCGAGATGCAGCGCGCCGTGACGTCCTCGGTCGGCGGGTCGAGCAGCGCGCCGTGGTCCGAGAACGGGATGTTGTTGAGATAGTATTCGAGATTGTTGACGTCGAAGGCAGCCCAGCCGCCATCGTCGCTCTGCATGCCCTCGATCCACTCCCGGCCGCGGTCGATCGCAACGTCGTAGCCGGTCGCACCGTGCTCCCGGCGCATGCGGTCCATCGACATCACCACCACAGCGGTGTCGTCGAGATCGGGATAATGAGCATTGTTGTATTGGAAGGCCCAGCCGCCCGGACGCACGTCGGGCCGCTTCGCGGCCCAGTCGCCCTTCACCTCGAGCTCCTGCTTCGGGATCAGCCAGTCGAGGCCCTGCTTGGCCGCCGGCACCGCCTTGTCGCCGCCGGCGTCCAGCAGCGCATGCGCCGTCAACGTCGTGTCCCACACCGGCGAGACGCAGGGCTGGCAATAGGCCTCGTCGTCTTTGATCACGAGCAGCTTGTCGATGCCCCGGCGTGTGATCGCGCGCGGCGGGAAGTTCTCATCCTTGCCGAGCGCGTCGTACATCATGACGATGTTGGCCATGGGCGGGTAGATCGCGCCCATGCCGTCCTCGCCGTTGAGCCGCTCCTCGGTGAAGGCGAGCGCCGCATCGATGGCGCGCTTGCGCAAGGCCTTCGGGAACATCGGCTCGATCACGCGCAAGACGGCGTCGAGCGAGCGAAACAGCACGAACCAGGCCATGCTCTGGTGCGGCGCCTTCGCGGTCATGCCGATCGAGCGCGGATCCTGCAGGAACAGCTCGTCGATGCCGACGCCCTTCGGGTTCTTCGCGCGCGGCTTCAGCGCTGCGAGCACCATCAACGGCACCATCGTGGTGCGCGCCCAGTACGAGATCTTGTTGAGGTGGAACGGCGACCAGAACGGCAGCAGCACGATCTCGATCGGCAGCACCGGCACCGCGCGCCAACTCACCACGCCGTACATCGCAAGCAGGAAGCGCGTGAAGACGTTGCTGTTGATGGCGCCGCCGCGGGCGTGAATGGCCTCGCGCGCACGCACCATGTGCGGAGCGTCGACGGAATCGCCGATCATCTTCAGCGCGAAATAGGCCTTCACGCTGGCGCTCATGTCGAACTCGCCGTCATGCACCAGCGGCCAGCCGCCATGGGCGCCCTGCACGCGGCGCAGATAATTGGCGATCTTGGCTTCGAGCACGGCATCGACCGGCTCGGCGAGATAGTGGCGCAGCAGGACGTATTCGGCCGGAATCGTGCAGTCGGCCTCGAGCTCGAACACCCAATGGCCGTCCGCCTGCTGGAAGTCGAGGACGCCCTGCGTCGCCGATGCAATGCTCGATTCCAGGATGCCCGATTGCAAGATGCCCGATTGAAGGGCTTCGCGGCTGGTCGCGTTCACGGAATCCATCTCGCTCGATTGCTCCGATAGTCGATTGAAATTGGCCGGGATGTCTGCCCGTCAGGGCCGCTTTGCGGCGAGAACCAGATCGGCGGCGCGATCACCGGACCGGACCGATCCTTCGATGGTTGCAGGCAATCCCGTAGCAGTCCAATCACCCGCAAGAAACAGGTTTTTCAGCGCAGTGACCGGCCCCGGACGCAGGGCATTCTGCGCCGGCGTCGCCGCAAATGTGGCACGACGCTCGCGCACGATCTGCCAGGGGGGCAACTCGCCGGACACGCCGCCGGCCTTGCAAACGTCGTTCCAGATCGTCTGCGCGAGTTCCTCACGCGGCATGTCGACCAGACGGTCGCTGTTGCTGATGGTGACGGACAATCGGTTCGGGAACGCGAACAGCCACTCCACGACGCCGCCGATCACGCCGAGGATCGGCGCCGAAGCCGGGGGCGGTGTGATCCGAAAATGCGCATTTACGATGGCGCGGTATTCGGTCGGCGTCTTCACGCCAGGCAGCAGGCTCGCAGCAGCACGCGGCGGCACCGCCATCACGACGACGTCGCCCTCCCCGATCTGAACGACATCCTCGCCGCCGAAATTCAGCGCACTGGCCTTGCCGTCAGTGCTGGTGAAGGACCGCAGCTCATGGCCGAGCTGAACGGTATGGCCACGATCCTGCAGGAACTTCACGGCGGGCTCGATCAGAACGGCGCTGAGGCCGTCGCGCGCGATCAGGGGACGGCAGGCCTGTCCGCCGGCAAGCAGCGTCTCGCGCACGATGGCGCCGGCAAGCCCGGCCGAGCCCTCGGGCGGATCGACGTTGAGCGCCGCGAGCAGCAGCGGCTGCACCAGACGCTGATAGAGCACGCCTTCGCAAGGAATGGATTTGCCGACCAATGTGTCTTCCGACGCCCAGATCAGCGGCGCCAGTTTCAGATAATCGGTGAGGCCCGTGTCGGGCACGCGGCGGCCTTCGTCGAGCACCCAGGTCGGCAGCCGGCCGGTGCCGAGATCGATCTGCCAGCGCTGCCCGGTCTTGATGTCGACGAAGGGAAACTGTGCGCTGTCAGGGCCGACGAGGCCGGCCTCGCTGCCGATCGAACGCGCATAATCGCGCGCATGGCTGTTGCCCGACAGCAGCAGATGATTGCCGTTGTCGATGGTGAGATTGGTGGCGCCGTCGAAATAGGAACGGCAACGGCCGCCGGCCTGCTGCGTCGCCTCGTGCACGGCGACCTTGAAGCCGGCATTGGCGAGCCGCACGGCGGCGGAAAGGCCGGAAATCCCGGCACCGATGATATGAGCTGTCTTTTGCATCAGATGAAAGCGTAGCGGAGCAGGATCAGGATACGTGTGACCTTTGACACACGCACCGGCTGGCGCGGCGCGTTGAAGCCGCGCGCAATCAGGAGATCCAGAATGGAATGATAGTATTTCGACATGATCCGCGGCGCGCGCACCGTGCGGCGCTTGTTGCGGTTCATGATCTCGTCCGACTTCTCGAAATGCGCCTTCGCACGCTGCGTCAGCGGCAGGCAGACCTTCGGCAGCGCGCGCTCGGCGATCACGCGGTTCGGATCGTCGGAGGTAATGCCGGCATGCAGCAGCGCCTCGCGCGGCAGATAGAGCCGGCCGAGGCCGGCGTCCTCGTCGATGTCGCGCAGGATGTTGGTGAGCTGAAGCGCGCGGCCCAGATGATAGGCGAGCTGGATGCCGTCCTCTTCCGGCAGGCCGAACACCCGCACCGACAGCCGTCCCACGGCGCTGGCGACGCGATCGCAATACAGATCCAGCGTCGCCATGTCGGGCGCGCGGATGTCCTGCGGCACGTCCATCTCCATGCCGTCGACGATGGCGAGGAAATCCTCGCGCTTGAGGCCGAAGGTCTTCACCGAGCCGACGTAGTCCCTCAGCCGCGGCGGCGGATTGCCCTGATAGAGCGCGTCGATGTCGTTGCGCCATTCCTGAAGCGCGGCGAGCCGCTCCGCGCGCGGGCCGTCGGAATCGGCGATGTCGTCGACCTGCCGGCAGAAGCTGTAGATCTGGAACATCGCTTCGCGCTGGTCATGCGGCAGGATGCGCATCGCGGCGTAGAAGGAGCTGCCGGAAGCGGTCGAGCCATAATTGGCGCCGGGCGAGGTCGCCTCAAGCGTCATGTGCAGTCCCCGGTCTGGAAATGGCCTTGCGTCCAATTGCGCGGCGGCCGGCCTCACTGAACATTCCGGCAAGGCTGAAGATGAGCAGTTCGAATTTGTTCAGGTGCACCCGCTCGCGCAGGGGATCGCGCACCTTCAAGAGGCGCACGATGCGGTCGGCATAGGCCTGGATCACCGCGACGTCGACGCCGAGACGGAAATCCCGGATCTCCGCAGCGAGCGTCCTGCCCTCGTCGAGCAGCGCTTCATTGCGCACGGCGAGCGCCTGCAGGCAGGCCAGCATCGCCGGCGGCGACTGCGGAAGCCCGAGCTGCTCGACGGAGGCACCGTGTGCTGCCAGCGCATCGCGCGGCAGGTAGACGCGGTTGAGCTCGCGAAAATCCTTGCCGCAATCCTGGAGATGATTGTTGATCTGCAAGCCTGCACAGAGCGCATCCGATGCGGCCCAGGTCGAGGTGCTCTCGCCGTGGACATCGAGCATGAAGCGGCCGACCGGCATCGCCGAGTAACGGCAATAGTGGATGACCTCGTCCCAGTTCTCGTAGCGCAGCTTGGTCACGTCCATGCGGAACGCGATGAGCACGTCGAGCGCATGGCGCGGCGCCATGCCGCGCTCGGCCAGTGCACGGCGCAGGATGACAGCCTCAGCCTGGGTGTCGCCCTTGTCGAGAAGCTCCGCCTCGAGCAGGTCGAGATAAGCGAGCTTCTGATCGGGCGGCAGGGTCGCGTGATCGGCAATGTCGTCGGCGGTACGGACGAAATTGTAATACGCCAGGATCAGAGCGCGATGACGCGGATGAATGATCCAGGACGCGACGGGAAAATTCTCGTCGCGGTCACCTTTACCGGATCGCAATTCGCTCGCAGAGGTCATCGAGGGCTGGTTTACAATCGTTTGGACAGGAAGGGCTTCTTCGCTCGCGCGGGCTCATGCCGGCGATCCGCCGCGGCCCCCATATAGGGGAATACGGCCGCAAAACCAATCCTGTCTCTCGATGGCTGCCCTTCCACGGATCGGGCCCGAAAAGGCGGCCCCGAGGCCGCCTTTTGTGGGCCAGTGGCCGAGCTTACTGGTTGTGGGTCTTCAGGACCTGGTCGCAGGCCTGCGAGATCTTGGCCCGGTTCTCCTTGAGACAGGCCAGGATGGTGAAATCGCCCTGGTCGATGACCGGGCGGCAGAACTTCTGCACGTCGCGCGTGCAGGCCTTCTGCTCGGCGTCCGTGCCGCGCCCTGCCTGGGCAAAGGCCGCCGTCGAAAGGGATGCCGACAGCAGGGTGAGAGCGACGAGAAGCTTACGCATTGTATTCCTTCATTCTGACGGCAGAATCGCACCGGACCCGGACTGCACAGGGCGGACGACCGGAACGGATTGATCTGATGGCAAGTCGCCGCGGGAGGTGCGGCCTCAGAGAAGGCACAAGCACTGGCAAATGCGGCCAAATTGGCGCCACGCCCACCAAATCAGGTCTTCCCTGCGCCTTCATTGGCAGATGTAAGAGATTGATACTACGTCATAATTCGGAAGCACTGCGTTTTACTGCATACCTGTTGCAGAGCTGCATCTGTCCGCCGCGCCTTTCCCGCCGGAAACACGCAGAAACAGGGCAAATCGACCGGTCCAGGTCTGGCGAGAGACGTCGTGAACCGCCATCTCTGGCGGCCGGGCTTTGAACCTGACACTGGCTCGGAGCACTAAACTTTCGATGTGGCGAGACGTTATCACGCGTAAGCGGGCGTCGTTCCAAAACGGGATATTTGAGATGAAATTCTTTGGGCGATCTGGACTGGCAATCAAAGCGGCCGGCATCGGGGCGGCGCTGCTCTTCTCGGTTTCGGCAGGCCACGCTCAGTCGTCCGGCCCCTTTGCCGGTTTCGACGGCGCGTGGACCGGCACCGGCACGGTATCGCTGTCCGATGGCTCCACCGAGCGCATTCGCTGCAAGGCCGACTACAAGGTCGCCGGCAGCGGCCTCAATTTGAAGCAGGCTCTGCACTGCGCGTCCGACAGCTACAAGTTCGACCTCACCAGCGACGTGACGAGCCAGGGCGAGCGCATCTCCGGAAATTGGAGCGAGTCCAGCCGCAATATCTTCGGCAATCTCCAGGGCACCGCCGGCGGCGGCCAGATCGACGTGTTCGTCGAGGCCAACGGCTTTGCCGCCAACCTCTCGCTGCGCACCAACGGC
This sequence comes from Bradyrhizobium shewense, assembly GCF_900094605.1. Classification (GTDB taxonomy): domain Bacteria; phylum Pseudomonadota; class Alphaproteobacteria; order Rhizobiales; family Xanthobacteraceae; genus Bradyrhizobium; species Bradyrhizobium shewense. Next base: position 760,668 of record NZ_FMAI01000001.1, read on the forward strand.
ACCAAGCAGACGGTGCAGATCAGCTCCAAGGGCGAGATCCGCGGCGTCAACATCACCATGACGAAGAGCTGATTTCGTCCAGCTTCAATGGAATCATTAGCCCCCGGTTCTCGCGAGCCGGGGGCTTTTTGCTGGCATGAACTCCCCCGGAACGGACTTGCCGAGATGGACCCGATACGCAGACATCTGCTCAAGGCCGCCGGGCTCTTCGTCGCCACTCGCGCCTTCGCCAATGATCAGCAGGGAGCGAACATGCAGCCTTCGTCCGTGAAGCCGCGTCACGTGCTCTGCTTCCTTGGCAAGAATGAAAGCCTGCTGCGACCGCCGAAGGCGGTGGCCGAGACGATCGCCGATTTCGGTTTCGAGATCGACCGCATCCATTCGCAAGCAAAGCCCGATCCGCACATGGAGCGGTCGTTCGGGGTGTGCTGGGATCGCGTCTTCCCGAAGGCATGGTCCGCATCCGACGAAGCGGCCGTGGCCAACCACAAATCAGTCCTCTACGTGCTGGGCCCGCCGATGGCTCAGCAGAAGACGGCCGCCTTTTCGGCCGCCGCCTTGCAGATCGTGGACGAGATGTTCGACGCGGGCGCCGTGGCCGCAAAAGGCGAAAGCGCCGGCATTGCCCACGGCGTCGCGCGGTGGCGAAGTCTCATGGATCAGGCGCGCAAGGGCGCCATAACCAGCCAGGGCCTCAGCATAACCTCCGCCGTCACCAAGGCCTGTCGTCTTGCCTTCGCCAAGCGCCCGCTTGCCGGCGATCGTTACTACGAGACCGTCGGCTATCACCTCGTCGGCCTGCCGGAGGTCCATGTCGCGAAACCGCTCGGCAACGAATGGTCCGCGGTGATGCTGATGGAAGAAATCGCCAACGCCATGGCCGAGCGCGGGATCGATGCAACGTTGCGCGATCGCAAGCTCACGCTGTCGCACGAGCAGGACTACGCCGAGGACAACTTCAAATTCAATCCGTACGGGATCGTCCGGCTCGAGGCGTGAGGCAGGGCAGCCTTCGCTGCCCCGCCGCTCAGATCGCCGGCTTGTCGGTCCCCTGCAGCTTGGCGTGCAGATTGATCAGCCACATCGCCGTCGGCCGCAGGATGAAGAGGTCGGCGACCAGCGCCATCACCATCGAGAAGGCGCTGAGCCAGCCGAACAGCCGGAGCGACGGCAGGTCGGAGAACACGGTGACGACGAGGCCGCAGGCCAGCACCACCGTGGTCAGGATCAGCGCCGGGCCGACCAGCACGGTCGCGCGCTCCACCGCGAGCGCGGAGCCGACGCCCGGCTTGCTCTCGAGCCGGAGGCGGTTGAGGAAGTGGATGGTGGCGCTGAGGCCGAGACCGAACGAGACCGTGAGCGCGACGACGCTGGCGAATTGCAGGCCCTCGCCCATCGCCCACAGCACCGTTCCCGACATCACCACCGGGAAGATGCCCGGCAGGATGCAGGCGAACATCACCACCCAGGAGCGGAAGGCAAGGCCGATGAAGATCGCGACCAGCGCGAATTCGACGGTGAGCCCGCGGTTCAGCTTCTCGATCATGCTGGCCGAGTTGCGCGCGGCGATCGCGGCAAGGCCTGTCACCGCAACCTCGTAGCCCGGATGCTTCTTGCGGACGGCGTCGAGCTCGGCATCGAGCTTGTCGACGATCGGCAGGAGCTGGCTGGAATCCTTGTCCGGCACGCGGCCGGCGACCACGACCGCGTCCTGCTCGGCGTCAATGAAGCGCCGCACCAGATGCTCGGGAATGACGCTGACATATTCCTTCAGCGTCGCGACGTCGGCGCTGCCGGCCTTTTCCGCAAGCCAGCGGCGCAGGGTCTCGACCGACCAGACATTGCCGACACCGGCCGCCTTCTCCACGGTCGCATGCACGTCCGCGATGGTCTGCAGAGTCTCCGGCGAATAGAGCGATTCACCCTTGGGGAACTGGATCAGCACATTGACCGGGTTGGCGCCGGTGAGCTTGGCATCGAGCCGGTTGCTGGCAGCGACGGCCTGACGCTTGTCCGGCACCTGGTCGGCAAGCCGGTAGCGCGGCTCCAGATTGGCGTAGATGACGCCGAGGCCGCCGACGAAGAGCACCGCGATCAGGCTGAACAGGCCGGGCCGGCCCACCATGCGCACCGCGATCCAATAGCAGAAATTGCGCAGCGCCTGGACGCCGGCATCCGCGCTCTGGAATTTGACCGCAAACGTCTTCTCGTTGCGCACGAGCAGCACGCCGAACACCGGCACCAGCGACAGCACCGCGACCAGCGCGATGATGGTGGCGGCGAGGCCCGCCTCGCCGAACTTGCGGATCAGGTCCGAGTTGGAGAACTGCAGCGCGATGAAGGAAATGCCGGCGGTGCCGTGCGTCAGCACGCAGGCCGGTCCCACCACCAGCACCGCGTTCTTGAACGCGGTGAACTTGTCCTGGCCCGCGATCAGCCGGTCGCGCGCGGCGAAGGTGAGCTGCATCGAGTCCGAGAAGCTGATGACCATGATGAGCGGCGTCATCACGTTCAGGAACATGTTGAGATTGAAATTGGCCCAGCCGAGCGCGCCGAGCGCCAACAGGATCGCGATCATCGGCGGGAACGCCGCGGCGACCATGAACGAGATCTTGCGGAAGAAGATGATGGCGATGATGCAGCCGGCGAGAATGCCGAGGATGTTGTAGGTCAGCCCGTCACGCTCGACGGCATTGCGGATCTCGAGCTGCATCACCGGCACGCCGGAGAGCTGCACGTTGAGGCCGGTGTCGCTGAGATCCTCCTTCATCAGCGCGCGGATGTCGCCCACGGTCTTGGTCAGCTTGCTGGACGCCACCACCTCCGGATCGAGCGACAGCACGATCAGCGCCAGCGTGCCGTCTTCCGACAACAGCTTGCCGCGGATGATCTCGTTGTTTTTGACGGTCTCGATGAACTTGTCGTAGTCGGCGCCCTCGGGCAGTTCGGCCGGGAACAGCGCCGCCGGCAGCTTGCCCGGCGCCGGCGCCTGGCGTGCCGAGAACAGCGAGACCAGCCCGCGCGTGCCTTCGACCAGTTGCAGATCGGTGACGAAGTCGCGCAGCTTCTCCAGATTGTTCCGGGCCAGCAGGTTCTTGCCCTCGACCACGACGAGGACGTCGAATTCCTCGGCCGGGAACTTCTTCGTGACCTCTTCATATTGGTGGAATTCGCGACTGTCGGAGCGAAACAGCTGCGACAGCGAATCGTCGATCTTGATCCGGTGGATGCCGAACACGGCACCGACGATCAGGACGATCAGGACGATGCAGGAGACGATCGGCGCCCGGACGGCGATCAGCCCAATGCGCTCCAGCCCGAAGGCGATCGAGGACGTAGGTCCCTGCTCGACCTTGTCGACATGAACCTCATTCTCGCTGTGCTTTTCGAGCATGCCTTATCCAGTTCCTAAATCGGCTCGGTCTGAGAGCTTATTGCGCCCCGCGAACGGCTTGAAAACGCCATACAAATGGGAGGCTTGCCCTTTGAAAATGCGCGGAAAATCGCCGCGAGGGGTTTAGCAGGTGAACCGGTCTTTTCGCAAGCAGGCGAAGTGTGGCCAAATCGATCAAGAAGTGGCGATCTGGGCCGGGGATGCCCGTCATTCGGGCAACGCCGTGCCAATTCGACGCGGCGCGCGGTCCGCGCTCTCGTCCTTCAGCGCCACGCCGCTGACCTGCCGGGCCAGCCCCTCGCGAACCAGCCAGGCAATCTTGAAGGCGGCCTCGTCGTAGCTCAACCCAGCGTGGTGGATATTGGACACGCAATTTCGCTCGGCGTCGGTGCGGCCAGGCTTCGGCGCAAAGGTCAGATAAGCGCCGAGGCTATCGGGCGCGGACAGGCCTGGCCGCTCGCCGATCAGCATCAGGGCCATGCGCGCGCCGAGAATGGCGCCGATCTCGTCGCCGAGCGCGACGCGCGCGCCTGAGGCGACGACGACATGGTCGATCGCGACATCATCCCCTTCCGCGAGCAGCGGCAGCAGGCGCCTCGCCAGGGCCACCGCATGGGCGTGGACCGCCGCCGCGGACAGGCCGTCTCCGATCACGAGCGCAAGCCGGCATGGCGCCGAGGCCGCTCGCGCCAAAACCTCGGCCGAGCCGGGGTCGAGCCGTCGTCCCAGATCCGGCCGCCGCAGATAGTCCCTGCGATCGACCGCCTGGCTCCTCACCTCGGTGACGGCAAGGCCTAGCGCGCCGAGATCGGCGACCAGACGCGCTGCATCGAAGGCGGCATGCACGGCATCGCGGGCCCGGGCATGATCGAGCGTGAAATCGAGCAGCGCCTTGGTCGGCACGCTCGCGCCGCTGCGCCCGAGCGCCACGCGCGCGGGCGTGAACGCCCGCAGATCGAGGGTCGGACGGCGCGGCAGGGCCGGATCAGACATGTCGCATCATTCGGCGGGAACGGCGGCCTCGCGCAGCCGGATCGAGTAATTCGAGGCGTTCTGCCTGCCGCTGGAGGCCGCGCGCGCAAAGGTGATGAGGTGGTGCGCGATCAGGGTGCATCCGATCAGGCCTTCGACATCGCCGCGCTTGATGCGCCCCAGCGCGAACTTCCAGAACACGCGCTTGTAGTCGCCGAGCACGCCGACCTTCCAGAAGATGTTGCGCAGCATGACGAGACCACGCCTAATGTTGGCCCAGGTCTTCATCTCGTCCGGGGTCGGCACCTTGAGGCGGTGAACATAAACGTGGTCGCATTGATACTGGAAGCGCGCATAGACCTTCTCGGGCGCATACGCGACCGCCATGGCGTGCTTCCAGGACGCGACGACGTCGTCATAGGGCAGTAGGAAGTCGACGTTGGAATCGCGGCCGTCGTCTTCGACCAGGCGCCCCTCACGCTCCAGCCGGTCCCACAGCGGCGTCTTCGGCAGCGCCTGAAGCAGGTTGATCGTCAGCAGCGGAATCCGGGACTCCTCGACGAAGCCGAGCAGCGCCTCAGACGTATTCGGCTTGTCGGTGTCGAGTCCCATGATGATGCCGGAGACGACCTCCATGCCGTAGGAGTTGATGGTGCGCACGCCCTCCAGGATCGGGACCATCATGTTGTGGTCCTTCTGCATCGCCTTCAGCGCGTCGGGATCGGGCGTCTCGATTCCGCAGAAGATGGTGATGAAATAGGCCTCGCGCATCTTTTCGAGGATCTCGGGCCGCTTGGCGATGTTGAGCGTCGCCTCGCAGGCGAGCCGCACCACGTAGCCGGTCCGCTTCTGCCATTCGATCAGATGCGGCAGCAGGTCCATCGCCGCCTTACGGTTGCCGATGAAATTGTCGTCGACGAAATAGACCGTGTCGGTCATGCCGCATTCGCGCAGGCGGTCGAGCTCGGCGATGATCTGCTCCGGCGACTTGAGTCGCGGGTTGCGGCCGTAGAGGCCGGGGATATCGCAGAACTCGCACTGATAGGGACAGCCGCTGGAATACTGGATACTGCCGAGGAAGTATTTCTTCACGTCGGCAAGCTCGTAGGCCGGGATCGGAAACTCCGTCATCGGCACGCGGTCTTTGGTGGTCAGCACCACCTGGGCCTCGGGACGCGAGGTGTCGCGCGACAGGATCTCGATCAGCTGGTTGGTGGCATCGCCGAGCTCACCGACATGGAGATAGTCGAAGGACGGATAATAGTCGGGACAGGCGCTGACGGAGGGACCGCCGAGCGCGACCGGCAGATTGAATTCATGAGCGCGGCGGCAGATGTCGTTCATCTGCTGGCGCTGGATGTGCATGCCGCTGACGAAGACCGCCTCGGCCCACTCGAACTCTTCCCTGGTCGCGCGACGCAGGTTCTCGTCGACGAATTTGACCTGCCACTCCCGAGGCAGATAGGCCGCGAGCAGCAGCAGCCCCTGCGGCGGCATGAAGGCACGGACACCATCGGTCAGGGGATAGGAATGCTCGAACGTCCCGAACGATGAGGTGTAGCGCGGAAACACGCAGAGAATCCGCCGGGACGTTCCGTTACTTTCAGCTCGCATCAAAGCTCCCCCGCCACGCTCGACCTGGTTGCGGAAATAGCCAGCCAGACACATAGCGTAATGCCGTCGCCGGAATTTCTCAATATTGTGGCACAACCATAATTCGGAGAGGGACCAATGGTTTCCTGAAGGCCTTAGGGAGCTTCCAGCCTCAGGCGATCAGCCGCGAGGCAAAATCGGGCAGCAGGCCTGCATCGCCGGCAAGACGGAAATCGGCGCCCGTAATCCCTGCCTGCACCAGCCAGTCGTCGAATTCCGGCGCGCGGCACAGACCGAAGACGTCCCGGACATAGAGCGCGTCGTGAAAAGACGTCGACTGGTAGTTCAACATGACGTCGTCGGCGCCGGGGACACCCATGATGAAGGTGACGCCGGCGGCTGCGAGCAGCGTCAGCAGATTGTCCATGTCGTCCTGGTCCGCCTCGGCGTGGTTGGTGTAGCAGATGTCGATCCCGAGCGGCAGGCCGAGCAATTTGCCGCAGAAATGATCCTCCAGCCCGGCGCGGATGATTTCCTTGCCGTCATAGAGATATTCCGGGCCGATGAAGCCGACCACGCTGTTGACCAGCAGCGGGGCAAAGGCGCGGGCGACCGCATAGGCGCGCGCCTCGCAGGTCTGCTGGTCGACGCCGTGATGGGCGCCCGCCGACAGCGCCGAGCCCTGGCCGGTCTCGAAATACATCACGTTCTGCCCGACCGTGCCGCGCCCCTGCGACAACCCGGCCTGCTGCGCCTCCTTCAGGAGCGCAAGGTCGATGCCGAAACTGCGATTGGCGGCCTCGGTGCCGGCGACCGACTGGAAGACGAGGTCGACCGGCACGCCCTGCCCGATCAGCGACAGCGTCGTCGTGACATGGGTCAGCACGCAAGCTTGCGTCGGGATCTTCAGCCGCGTGATGATCTCGTCGAGCAGTCGCAGCAATTGCGCGATGACGGCCGGATCGTCGCTGGCGGGATTGATGCCGATGCAGGCATCGCCGGCACCTAGCAGGATGCCGTCGAGGATCGAAGCGGTGATGCCCCTGGCATCGTCGAACGGATGGTTGGGCTGCAGCCGCGTGCTCATCCGCCCCTTTAGGCCGATGGTGTTGCGGAAGGCGGTGGTGACCTCGCATTTCCGCGCCGCCAGAATCAGATCCTGATTGCGCATCAGCTTCGACACTGCGGCTGCCATCTCCGGCGTGATGCCGCCCGCCAGCTTGCGCAGGACCTCCGGCGTCGCCGCATCCGACAGCAGCCAATCGCGGAAGCCGCCGACCGTCAGGGACGCCACCGGCGCGAAGGCCTTCGCGTCATGGCTGTCGATGACGAGGCGGGTGACCTCGTCGGCCTCGTAGGGGATCACGGCTTCCTGCAGGAATTGGCCGAGCGGAACGTCTGCGAGCGCCATGCGCGCCGCGATCATCTGCTCGGCAGTGTCGGCGGCGATCCCGGCCAGCCGGTCGCCGGAGCGCGGCGGCGTCGCCCTGGCAAGGAGGTCGCGCAGGTCCGCGAAGGTGTGGGTCGTGGCGTCGATGGTATGGCGGTAGACCAAGGGTCTCTCCGGGGTGCGTCGGCCGGTGGCCGACCTAAGACTATCCTGAAACTCTACCTTCGGATCAAGACGCTGAAATAACTTGCCTTTCCTACGACCAAGGACGGAGGCAGCCAACGGCCGTGTTAACGCCGCATCCATCTTCGTTCTGCATAGTTTTGCATCAAATTCAAACCACCCCGCTCACCGGCCGCCTCAGGCCATTCCGGGCCCCCGAACACCATGACATCAGACCGATCTGGGAATGCCGCCAAGCTGGCCGGCCGTTTCACGCTTGCCACCAAGCTCTATGCGATCTTCGCGCTGTTCGCGCTGCTGACGGCCGCGATCGCGATGCTGTCCGACTACAACAGCCGCCGCGGCGCCGACCTGACCAGCGCGATCGAGACGGCGAACGCCGCCGCGCTGAACGTCGAGCGCGTCAACTCGTTCGTCTATGCGGTCGTGATGGAATCGCGCGGCGTCTACATGTCGACCGAGCCCGCCGTGGTGAAGAAATACGGCGAGGGCCTGCTCAAGTTCAACGCCCAGATCCTCGATGTCGTGAAGCGCTGGGAGACCATCGTCAAAGCCGACGATGCCGAGCAGTTCGCCACCTTCAAGAAGCGCATCGAGCAGTTCGTCGAGTTCCGCAAGGAGCTGGTGCGCCGCGGCGTCGAGATCAATGCGGCCGCGGGCCGGGAATGGGGCGACAACGATGCCAACCGCACCGTGCGCTCGGCGCTGAACAAGGATCTCGAGGCGCTGTCCAAGGTCTATGCCGAGCGCGCCAAACAGATCGCGCGTGAGACGGAGACCAATCGCACCCTCTCCTTCGTCCTGACGTGCCTCGGCGGCGTGGCGCTGGCCCTGGTCGTGATTGGCATCGTCATCATCGCCCGCTCGGTCGCCCGGCCGCTCGCCGCGATCACCGCGACCATCAAGCAGGTCGCCGACGGCACTGAGGATGTCGTGGTGCCGCACTCCGACCGCGCCGACGAGATCGGCGCACTGGCGCGCGCGATCCAGGTCTTCCAGGACGCCATGGGTCGCAACCGCAACCTCGCCTCGCAGGTCTCGCAGGGCTCCGCCGCGCGCGAGGAGCGCGCGCGCCACATCGAACAATCCGTCGAGGAGTTTCGCGGGGCGATCGGCGCGATCATGCGCGGCCTCAGCGACAACGCCTCTACCATGCGCGAGACCGCGCAGACCATCACGCGCGTCACCGCGGATGCCTCTAGCCGCGCCGGCACGGCGGCGAACGCCACCGAGCAGGCCTCGAACAACGTCACGGCGGTGGCGGGCGCGGCCGAGGAACTGTCGGCCTCGGTGGTGGAGATCGGCCGCCAGGTGCGGCAGAGCGCCGGCGCGGTCGAGCAGACCGGCCAGCGCACCGAGAAGTCGATCTCGGAGATCGAGAGCCTGGCCGCGGCGACGCAGCGCATCGACGGCGTGCTCAATCTGATCCAGGCGATCGCCGAGCAGACCAATCTGCTGGCGCTGAACGCGACCATCGAGGCCGCGCGCGCCGGCGACGCCGGCCGCGGCTTTGCCGTGGTCGCTCATGAAGTGAAGGCGCTCGCGGGCCAGACCGCCAAGGCCACCGCCGAGATCAGCGAGAACGTCTCGATGATCCAGGCCTCGACCCGCAACGCGGTCGATGCCGTGCGCGAGATCGGCAGCGCGGTGCGCGAGATCAACGAGGTCACCTCGGCGATCGCGGGCGCCATCGGCCAGCAGGACGCCGCCACGCGCGAGATCTCGTCCAACGCGCAAAGCGCGGCGCAGGGCAACGAGACGCTGGTCGCCAACATCACCTCGCTGCGCGATGCGATCGGCGAGACCGATACCGCCGCATCCTCGGTGTTGACGGCGGCGGGCAGCCTGACCGAGACGGCAGAAACGCTGTCGCGCGAAGTGGAGAAGTTCTTCCAGAACCTGCGCACAGGGTCGGCGGACGGCCGCATCGCCAAGGCGGGGTAACGGCGCGTCCACCGCTGCAGGGCCTTCGGTGGGGTCGCTCCGACAAAAAACTGAAAAACAACCCCATGCACAGTAGCCGGGGACAGCTGAATCAATGGCTTAGCTACCGGCGCAAAATCATTCTGATTTTACGAAATAGATTTGACTCGTCGGGCAAGACACCGGCATGATGTCATCATGGCGATGGCGGTCTGCTCGGGATCCTAGTCGCCCCACCCGGGGGCGTCCCGTTCGCCGCGCCCTCAGGCGCGCCGGACGTAACCATTGAAGCTGAGGAAAGCACCTATGGCGCCAGTTATCAGCGCTACCACGACGGTAGCGGCCCGGCCGCTGTAGACGGTCGAACCGATCGCCACCGCGACCTGCGGCAAGACGATACGCATGATGCCGCCGAGGGTCATCAGCCAGCCCATTACTGTGATGATCGAGCGCCAGTCCGCCTGCCATCTATTGTGCAGATTGATGATCGCGAGGCCCGCAAGCAACGACAGCAAGCCGGACAAATAGAACAGGATGCCCGTGTGGAGCGCCTCCACGATCATGCTTTGGTACATGCCGAGGTTGATCAGTATGCCGAGCGCGATCGCGACAAATGTTGGCCCCATCAGCCTGGCGAGAAATAGCGAGCGGTCCATTGTGCGTCTCCGCCGCGCGAGCTGCCCGACCAAGGGACAATTCGGTCATCGGGCAGGCGCGCTATGCGGCAACTCATTGTTGCCGAGTACCGGCTGGCCTGGTGCTCGGTCCAGTGGCGGATGCGGCCTTGCGAGGCCCATCGTACCGGGCGGCGTCTCGTTGCTCGCCGTCCTCGTGTCGACCCGATCAAGCGTCGTGACGAACGCCGCGAGTATTGCGACGATCACCGCAGCAGCGAAAAGAACGACTGAGGTGCGGTGGCTATTCCACTCGTTACTCATGAGGGGCCTCCACAACTAACAGAAACGTAATACGACTGGGATGGTTCCCAGCGCCGCTACCGCCGGGTGCCGCCATTATCCCCGTCCGCCCTGCCCTTGTGAGCGGACATGGACAGCCATGCTGAACTTGTCTCGCTTCGCCACGCCGAGCGTTCGCGACAGCTCACAGCATTTAACAACGCCTAACGAGCCATTGGCGAGCTTCCAGGCCATATTGCAGGGACAGACGAAGGACTATCCTGCCCCGCAGGCACCGATCGCCCGAAGCCAGGAGGCCATCCCATGCTGGTATCATCCAATTCGTCATCCGATTCCGGGATCATCATTGACAGAGATCGGCGCGCGCTTCTGAGCACCGCCGTGCTTGGAATTGCAGCAGCGATTTCCGCGAGCGTGTTCCCGGCGCACGAAGCGTCGGCGGCCGGCGAGAGCGCAATTCGCCCCTTCCGGATCGATGTCCCCGAGGCCGATCTCGTCGAGCTTCGCCGCCGCGTGCTGGCGACACGGTGGCCTGACCGCGAGACCGTTTCCGATCAGTCCCAGGGCATCCCGCTGGCGAAGCTCCAGACGCTCGTGCGCTATTGGGGCACGGGCTACGACTGGCGGAAGATCGAAGCAAAGATGAACGCGCTTCCCCAATTCGTCACGACGATCGACGGGATCGACATTCATTTCATTCATGTGCGCTCCAGGCACCCCAATGCGCTCCCTGTCATCATCACCCACGGCTGGCCGGGATCGGTGTTCGAGCAGCTCAAGGTGATCGATCCGCTCACGGATCCAACGGCCCATGGCGGGCGGCCTGAAGACGCGTTCGACGTGGTGATCCCCTCGATGCCCGGCTACGGATTCTCAGGCAAGCCGCTCGATACCGGCTGGGGTCCTGAGCACACGGCGCGCATCTGGGCAGAACTCATGAAGCGACTTGGTTACACCCATTACGTCGCCCAGGGCGGCGACTGGGGTTCGCCCGTCTCCAGCGCGATGGCGCGACTGGCGCCGGCAGGCCTGCTCGGCATTCACATCAATTTGCCGGCGATCGTGCCGCCCGAGATCGCCGCGATCCTCGCCGCCGGCGGGCCGGCCCCGGCGGGACTGTCCGAGAAGGAACGCACGGCGTTTGACGCATTCAGCGCGGCGGCCAGGATGGGCAACCGATCGTATGCGGTGATGATGGGAACAAGGCCGCAGACGGTCGGCTACGGCTTGACGGATTCTCCCGCGGGACTGGCGGCCTGGATGCTCGGTCATCCAGGCTTCTCGCATTGGAATTACGATGGCACCGACCCCGAGAAGTCCCGCGACGAGGTGCTGGACGACATCACGCTCTACTGGCTGACGAACAGCGCGGTTTCGTCGGCGCGACTTTACTGGGAATACAGCGGGCGCAGTCCCGCTCTCGCCGCCCCCGAGAAGACCGCGGAGATCTCGCTCCCGGTGGCCATCACCGTCTTTCCCGGCGAGAGCTATCAAGCCCCGGAGACGTGGGCCCGGCGCGCCTATCGCAACCTCACCTACTTCCATGAGGTCGACAAAGGCGGTCATTTTGCGGCTTGGGAGCAGCCCGAGCTTTTTTCGGCGGAGCTACGCGCCGCGTTCAAACCGCTTCGGCCCGCGATCTGACGCGCTCAGCGGCTCGACATGTCGATCAACGCATGACGAAGCCGCCGTCGACCGAGATGGACTGGCCGGTCACATAGCTCGCAGCATCGCTGCATAGCCACAGAACTGCATTCGCGATCTCCTCGGGACGCCCGACACGCCCCATCGGAATGCTTTTTTCCATGGCCTTGAGCGCATCGCCTTGCCCGTCGGTCACCATCTGGTCCACCATCGGCGTCCATATCAATCCCGGGCAAATGGCATTGACGCGGATGCCGCGCGTTCCATATTCGAGCGCTGCGCTCTTGGTGAACCCATGGATGCCGTGCTTGGCGGCGTGATAGATCCCGCGTTCAGCACCTCCGACGAGACCGCCGAGAGACGAGCAATTGACGATGGCGCCGCTGGCCTGCTTGCGCATGTGCTGCAATTCGAACTTCATGCAGCTCCATACGCCCTGCAGATTGACTCCCATGACACGGTCATAGTCCTCGCGAGTGGTGTCGGCTGTCTCCGCGAGCACATTCTGGACGCCGGCGTTGTTGTAGGCGGCATCGAGCCGACCGAAAGTCTCGACCGTCCTTGAGACCATGGCTTCGACCTCGGCATCATCGGCCACATTGCAACGGATGCCGATCGCCTTGTGACCTCGAGCATTGAGTTCGTCGGCGGCAGCGCGCGCCGCATTCTCGTTCCAGTCGGCTAGCGCGACAGACGCCCCCGATTCCGCAAAAGCTTTCGCGGCCGCGAGGCCGAGACCGGAAGCTGCGCCGGTCACCAAGGCGACCTTGCCTTCGAATGAAATGTTCATGTCACGATCTCCTTTATCAATAGACGCGTCGGGCTGCCGATCGGGAGCTGCAAAGCTGTCCCGATAGACAGCACCCTGCCCGCCGTCACACCGTCAGCAGCGTCTTGATCGCGCGGCGCTGGTCCATCGCCTTGTAACCTTCGGCGACCTGGTCGATCGGCAGCGTGAGGTCGAACACCCTGCCCGGCCGTATGCGTCCATTGAGGACGCGGTCCATGAGATCGGGCAGGAACCGCCGCACCGGGGCAGGACCGCCCATTATGCGGCGCTGGCCGAAGAACAAGGCCTGGCCGTCGAACGTCACACCGTGGGGAACACCGACATAGCCGATGCTGCCGCCGGGACGCGCGCATTCGAGGGCTTGCGACATCGCTTCCTGGGTGCCGACACATTCGAGCACCGAATCGGCGCCGATGCCTTGCGTCAGCTCCTTGACGCGCGCGATGCCTTCTGTGCCGCGCTCGACGACGATATCGGTCGCGCCGAACGCTTTGGCCAGATCCTGCCGCGTCTTGTGGCGGCTCATGGCGATGATGCGCGAGGCACCCATCTCTTTCGCCGCAAGCACGCCCATGAGGCCGACCGCGCCGTCACCGACCACCGCGACCACGGAGCCCTGTTTCACATTCGCAGCGTCGGCCGCGTACCAGCCGGTCCCGAGCACGTCGGAGGTCGCGAGCAGATGCGGGATGAGATCGCTGCCCGGCACTTCCCTGGTCGCGACAAGCGTGCCGTCCGCAAGGGGGACACGGGCGTAAGGCGCCTGCGCGCCCGACATAAACTCGCGCTTTTCGCATGACGATTGAAAGCCGAACTTGCAGTGCGGGCAAGTATTGTCCGACAGGCAGAACGAACCAACGACGAACTGGCCGGGCCTGACGGTCCGCACCGCACTGCCGATCTCGACGACCACGCCGCAATATTCGTGACCCATATGCGCAGGGCCGTCACTCGGCTGCAGGCCGCGATACGGCCAGAGATCGGAGCCGCAGATGCACGTCGCCGACAGCTTGATGATGGCGTCGGTCGGGCGGACGATTTTGGGATCGTCGACGGTTTCGTAACGGACATCGCCGGGTCCGTAGAGGATTGTCGCTTTCATTGCTTTTCTCCTTCGAGTCACAAAGCCGGACTCGCCGACACACAGGCCGCGCGTCGCGTCGAGGCACAAAGCGACAGCGCAAAGACCCCGCTCCAAGCGACCGCGGGGTGCGAAGCCCAGCCCGCGCGTTTACGACATCATCTAGGGTCCCGGGCGGCGGCCGATTAGTCGATATAATTTGCTTGCATTAATCGATACGGGCCATGAATAGTGGCGGCCATGGCAAGCTAGGATTTCAACGATTTGCTGGCTTTCGTGGCCGTCGCCCGCGAGCGCAGCTTCACCAAGGCCGCAGCGAAACTGGGCGTGGTGCAATCGACGCTCAGCCATACGATCAAGCGCCTGGAATCGCAGATGGGGCTGCGGCTGCTCACGCGCACGACCCGAAGCGTCGGCCTGACCGAGGCGGGCGAGCGCCTTCAAAAATCGGTGGCGCCCCGCATCGAAGAGATCGAGCGCGATATCGCCGCGCTGATGTCGCTGCGTGACAAGCCGTCGGGCACGATCCGGATTACGCTCTCGGACCATGCGCTGGACACGGTCGTCTGGCCGAAGCTGTCGCCCGTCCTGACGAAATACCCCGACCTCAAGGTCGAGTTCAGCCTCGACACGGCCTTCCGCAACATCGTCGAAGACGGCTTCGATGCGGGCATCCGCCTCGGCGAGAGCGTCGAGAAGGACATGATCGCGGTGCGCATCGGTCCGGACTGGCGGCTCGTCGCGGTCGCCTCGCCTGCCTATCTGAAGGAACATCCGAAACCAAGACATCCGCAGGACCTGCTGAGGCACGTCTGCATCAAGCGGCGCGCGGCCGCAGGCGGCCATTACGTGTGGGAGTTCGCCAGGAACGGTCCCGACCTCCGGGTGCGCGTCGAGGGACAACTGACCTTCAACGATTCCCGGGCGATGATCGACGCCGCCGTCAAAGGTTTCGGCATCGCCTATGTCCCCGAGGACATGGTGACACGGCACGTCCGATCCGGTGAGCTCGTCATCGTGCTCGACGACTGGTCGCCGAAATTCGACGGCTACTATATCTATTATCCGACCTCGCGGCAGAACTCGGCTGCATTCAAGGTGATCGTCGACGCGCTCCGCCATCGCGAAACGCGAGGAAGACGCGGCTAGTTTGCCTCGGCGGCTTCGGCGCGGCGGTCGTGCGCCCACCTTCGCGTTCCGCAAACAAACGATGCTTTCCGTATTTGAACGACACTGTCGCGCCAACTCGCGCTTATGGCATCACGCGAGCTTGTCGGCGGGCTATGTCGATCCACATCTGAGCGCACCGGCAGCGTGCTGCGCCGGCTGATGATGGAGATCGACCATGAACGGACCCAAAATTCTCGCTGCCGTCGCCGTGTTGTCGGGCCTGACCGCAGGTACCGCCTACGCCCAATCCGGCTTTGCAGGCAGCCATCCCGATACGTACGAGGCCGAGAACCCCAATCGCAACCTGGATGGTACGCTGACGCCCGCAGGCAGGCTGGGTCTCGAGCTGCCGGATGGCGCAGCGCCTGCGCAAGGCGCGGACAACGCCCTGGCCCGCATGGACGGCGCCGCTTCACGTTCCTGCGCGGAACGTTATCGATCCTACGATTCAGCAACGGGCACCTATCTCGGTCAGGACGGCATCCGCCGCGCTTGCAGATAGGGCGAGGCCGCACATCAACGGATCAAGCGCCGGTGGTCTATCCCATCACCCCGCCGCGCTTGATCAGCTCCTTGCCGACAGCGGCCAGATGCACCTGGTCCGGTCCGTCGCCGATGCGGATGAAGCGGGCGTAGACGTAAGCACGCGCCAGGAACGTATCCTGCGAGACGCCGGCGGCGCCGTGGATCTGGATCGCGCGGTCGATGACGCGGGCGGCCATGCTGGGCACCACGATCTTGGCCGCCGCGATCAGGTCGCGCGCGGCCTTGTTGCCTTCGCGGTCCATCTTGTCGGCGGCTTGCAGCGTCAGGAGCCGCGCCTGCGCGATCTCGCAGAACGAGTTTGCGATGTCCTCGCGCACGGAGCCCTGCTCGGCGAGCGGCCTGCCGAAGGCCACGCGGGAGACGGCGCGCTGGCACATCAATTCGAGCGCACGCTGGGCGCAGCCGATCAGCCGCATGCAATGGTGGATGCGGCCGGGCCCGAGCCGCCCCTGCGCGATCTCGAAGCCGCGGCCCTCGCCGAGCAGCATGTTTTCCGCGGGCACGCGGACGTTCTCGTAGACGATCTCGGGATGGCCGCTAGGGGCGTCGTCATAGCCATAGGTGAGCATGTCGCGGACGATGCGCACGCCCGGCGAGTTCCTGGGCACCAGGATCATGGATTGCTGGCGGTGGCGGTCGGGATCGTCGGGCGCGGTCTTGCCCATCACGATCAGGATCTCGCAATCCTCGTTCATCGCGCCTGAGGTGAACCACTTCCGGCCGTTGATGACGTAATCGTCCCCGTCGCGCTTGATGGCGCACTGGATGTTAGTGGCGTCGCTGGAGGCGACCTGCGGCTCGGTCATCGAGAAACCCGAGCGGATGCGCCCCTCCAGCAGCGGCTTCAGCCAGCGCTCCTGCTGTGCCGGCGTGCCGTAATTCGCCAGCACCTCCATGTTGCCGACATCGGGCGCGGAGCAGTTGAAGACCTCGGGCGCCCAGAGGATGCGGCCCATGATCTCCTTCACCGGCGCATAGTCGAGATTGGTCAGACCCGGGCCGTGCTCGCCGGAGAGAAACAGATTCCAGAGCCCCTGCTCCCGCGCCAGCCGCTTCAGGTCCTGCAGCACAGGCGGCGTCTTGTAGCGCGCGCCCTCCGGCTTCACCTGCTCGTAATAGAGCTCCTCGACCGGCTCGACATGTGTCCGCATGAACTGCCGAACGCGGTCCTGAAGCTCCAGCGAACGGGCGGAGTGTTGAAAGTCCATGGTGGGTCTCCTTCTTCCTTCTCCCCTTGTGGGAGAAGGTGGCGCGAAGCGCCGGATGAGGGGTTCTCTCCGCCGGCAACACCGTTCGTGAGGAGAGAGACCCCTCACCCGGCTGCGCTTCGCGCATGCACCCTCTCCCACAGGGGGAGAGGGTGCACCGCCTCCTCGCTCGCCCTCACGTCCCTTTCAGCAATTCGCTCGCGACCACCCAGTCGTTGCCGTCGAACTGCAGCATATAGCCATCCTTGATCGGGCGAAAATCCTGCGGCGTAGTGTTGAGCGTGATGCCGGGCATCAGCAGCGACAACGGCACGCTCTTCAGGTTCGCCGCCTGCGCCATGATGTTCTCGCGCGTCAGATTGTCCTTGCACTGCTTCAGCAGCACCACCAGCGCCTCGGCGACGGTGTAGCCGTAGAGGCCGGCGACGTTGTTGACGTCAGCATTGGGCAGGCGCTTCTTCATGAAATCGATATAGGCCGTCATCGCCGGATCGTTCTTCGGCGCTTCGACGAACGGCTTGAGCGCGCCGAGCGAGAGCACACCTTTGCCGGCCTCGAGGCCCGCAGGGACCATCACGGTAGCCTTGTTGGCGCAGCCGCTAGCGAGGAAGCGCGTGGGCTGCCAGCCGACCTCGTGGGCCTTGCGGATCGCCTGCGCGCAGGCGCGCGGCGTCACCGAATAGATCATGAAGACGTCGGCCTTGGTGTTCGCCAGCGTCAGCACTTGGGAATCGACGGTGGGATCCGCGACCTCGAAGCTCGAGGCCATCGCGATCGCCTTGTCGGCGTCGGCGCCGAGCGCCTCCTTGACGCCGCGCAGATATTCCTTGCCGGCATCGTCGTTCTGATAGAGCACGGCGAAGCGCGCATTCGGGTTCTTGGCGCGGGCATAGGCGACGTCGATCGCGGCCTCGCTGGTGTAGTTCGGCGCCCAGGGCAGCGCCATCGACCAGGGCATGTTGGCCGGATCGTTCCACTTCGAGGCCGAGCTGATCAAAAGCAGCTGCGGCACCTTGTTGCTGTTGAGGTATTTTGCGATCGCCGAACTCGGCGCCGTGCCCATGGTCGCGAAGATGAAGGCGACGCCGTCGCCTTCGACCAGCCGCCGCGCCGCCTCCATGGTCTTCGGCGGCGAGAACGCGTCGTCCAGCGAGATCAAATTGAGCTTGCGGCCGGCAACCCCTCCCTTCTCGTTGACCTCGTCGAAATAGGCCGCAATGACCCTGCCCGTGATGCTGAGGGGCGAGGCCGGCCCGCTATAGGGCATGGTGTTGCCGATCTTGATCTCGGTGTCGCTGACGCCGGGACCGTAGGATTTTTGCGCGGAGACGGATGTGGACAGGCAGGCGGCAGCGAGCGCTGCGGCCAGGGCCAAGGCGGCTTTCATGGTTTCTCCCCGGTGATCTCCGCGCGAGGCGGCCGCGCGGCGTGCTGCTTTTTGTCAGCGTGTCAGATCAGCGGAGTTCCGCAACATGGTCTTGCGTCGAGTTGCTGATGGCTTAGCCGCGCCGCTTCAAGCTGAAGCCCAGGCTGATCCAGCCCGCTCCCGCCATGATCAGATCGATGCCGAGGAACAGGCCGAGGATATAGACGCTGTTCACCGGCCAGCGTGCCACGATCAGCAGGCCGAGCAGCAGCGTGATGACGGCCGACAGCGCCACCCAGACCCACGGGCTCTCGCGCTTCATGCTGAAGGCGAGAAACAGCCTGACGGCGCCCGAGGCGATCAGCGAGGCGCCGAGAAACAGCGTCAGCAGGACCGCCGCGAACAGCGGATTCTCGAAGGTCAGGAAGCCCGCGATCACGTAGAGCACGCCGAGCAAGGCCCAGATCAGGAACTTGCCCCAGCTCTTCATCTGGAACGCGCCGATGATCTCGGTGACGCCCGCGACGATCATCATGGCGCCGACCACGATCACGCTCGCCACCGTCGCCATCACCATGCTGCCGAGTGCAATGAAGCCGGCGATGAGATAGACGACGCCGAGCGCGACGATCCAGCCCCATTTGGCATGCAGCGCCGCGATGCCGGAGCCGAGACTTGGGTG
Organism: Bradyrhizobium shewense; assembly: GCF_900094605.1. Classification (GTDB taxonomy): domain Bacteria; phylum Pseudomonadota; class Alphaproteobacteria; order Rhizobiales; family Xanthobacteraceae; genus Bradyrhizobium; species Bradyrhizobium shewense. The sequence continues at coordinate 779,527 of NZ_FMAI01000001.1, forward strand.
ATGTGACGTATCCGAAGCACTGGTCATGACGGCCACTCCTGCTTGCGTAGCCCGGGGGCACGCGCCAGAATAGCACGCATCGTGCCGGGACGACAGCCAGCAGATCACCCGTACCGGCAGTAACATTGACGCAAATCAAGATCGACTGCGGCGCATCAGCCGCGCGAGCGCTCCATCTCGAGCTCGGCCTTGAGGTTGTCGAGATCGCGGTAGATCGACGCAACCGCCAGCACGCGGCCGTCCTTGCGGTACTTCAACAGGCAGTCCTTGCCTCCGATGCTGCCGTCGATCGCGATCTCGTCAAAGCTTTCGGCGTGGCCGACATAGTTGATCGGCACGTCGTAGTGCTGCGACCAGAAGAACGGCACCGCGTCGAAGCGCTCGCGCTTGCCGAGCATGTTGCGCGCCGCGGTCTGGCCCTGGCGTTCGGCAACGACCCAATGTTCGACGCGGATGTTTTGCCGGGAGTGCGGATCGGGCCAGCGCGCGATATCGCCGGCCGCGAAAATGCCGGCGACACTGGTTTCGAGATATTCGCTCACGCTGACACCGCGATCCGCCACAAGACCGGCGTGCTCGGCCAGCGCAAGGCGCGGCTTGACGCCGATGCCGACCACGACGAGGTCGGCTTCGATGACAGCTCCGCTCTTCAGCGTGGCGCGGCTGCCGTCGAGCTTTTCGACTGTGTCCCTGAGGTGAAAGATCACGCCGTTCTCTTCATGGAGCGACCGGACGAAGTCGCCCATCTCGGAGCCGAGCACCTTCTGCATCGGCCGCTCTTCCGGCGCGACCACGTGCACCTCGATCTTGCGTGCCCGCAGGGACGCCGCGACTTCGAGGCCGATGAAACTGGCGCCGATGACCAGAGCGCGCCCGGCACTCCCCGCGGCCTTGATGATGGCGCGGCTGTCGGCGACGGAGCGCAAGGTGTGGACATGCGGCTGGTCGGCGCCCGGGATCTGCAGTTTGACCGGCTCGGCGCCGGTCGCGAGCAGCAGCCGGTCGAACGGAAGCCTGTCGCCATTGCCGAGCGTGACGTTGCGCGTCTTCGCATCGATGGCGGAGACGCCGGTGTTGAGCCTGAGATCGATGCCCGCGTCCTGATAATAGTCCTCGCCCCGCAGCGGCAGCCAATCCTCCGGTGCGCTGCCCGCGAGATAATCCTTGGAGAGATTGGGCCGGTCGACCGGCATCGCGCCGTCATCGCTGAGCATGGTGATGGCGCCGGCAAAGCCCTCGCGCCGGAGCGTCTCGGCGGCCGCGAAGCCGGCTGCGCCGCCGCCGACGATGACGAATTTCTCCGGCGTCGGCGCGTTGCGATGAACGGCGAGCGGCTTTGGCGCCTCGCGCTTGCGCCGAACGATGATGTTGTCCCGATCGCGCGCGACCTCCCACACCGTCAGCGCATTCAATGCCGGCGGTCGCGTGGCTTCGCCCGTGCGCAAGGAGAAGCAGGCATGATGCCAGGGACAGCGGATGGTGTCGCCCACCACCAGGCCCTCGGCGAGCGGCCCATGGTAATGGCTGCAGGCCGGCTCGATCGCAAAAATCTCGCTGCCGGCCTGCACCAGCAGGACGTCTTCCTCGCCGACATGACCGAGCAGCTTGCCATCCCTGAACGCGGTCAGCGACACGCCTTTGCTCAGGTCGGGTCCGCTCGGCTTGTTGTTCTCGGTCATGGCGCCGTCTCCTTGAGCAGCCGCGGGTCAATCGTCCGAATTGGCGAGCCCCAACAGTTCCTGGCGCGTCAGCGCATTGTCGCGGAACACGCCCAGCATGCGGCTGGTGACGAGATCGGTCCCGGGCTTGTGCGCGCCGCGCGTGGTCATGCAGTGATGCGTCGCCTTGATGATGACGCCGACGCCTTCAGGCTTGAGCACGTCGTTGATGGTATTGGCGATCTGCGCGGTCATCTTCTCCTGGATCTGGAGGCGCTTGGCGTAGATGTCCACCACCCGCGCAAGCTTGCTGATGCCGACGACACGGCCCTGCGGGATGTAGGCGACCCAGGCGCGGCCGACGATCGGCGCGATGTGGTGCTCGCAATGGCTCTCGAAGCGAACGCCGCGCAGGACGATCATCTCGTCATAGCCTTCGATCTCCTCGAAGGTCTTTTGCAGGATTTCCGTCGGATCCTGCGCATAGCCGGAAAAATACTCTTCGAAGGCGCGTGCGACCCGGTCCGGCGTCTCGCGTAAACCGTCGCGCGCGGGATCGTCGCCGGCCCAGCGGATCATGGTCCGGATCGCCTGCTCGACCTCCGCCCTGTCGGGCCGTTCGACCGGCGCCTGCGCCACCGCGACACGTTCCAGCTTGCGCACTTGTGACGTCATCGAGATCCTCCCTGCAACGAGCCGCATATAGAAGCGGCTCCTCAGCTTGGACGGCTGCAATCGCAAAAGGTTCCCAGGATCAGGAAAAATCGGAGGTACCGCAGACAAGCCAGCCGGCCGGACGAGAAAGGGCCTTTATGAGGCGCCTTTCTGGACCTCGACCACCGCCTGCGCCCATTCGGCCGGGCGCTCCTGCGGCAGGTTGTGGCCGGCATCGATGAAGACGCGCCGCTCGAATGGGCCCTCGAATTTGCGCGCGTGATGGGCGGTGCCGGGATTGACGCCGTCGCTGTCGCCGTCGATCGCGATGGTCGGGACGCGGATCGGCGGCTGGCCCGCGAGCTTCGCCTCGATCGCGGCATAGGCGGGGTCGCCCTCGACCAGCGCGTAGCGGTGGCGGTAGGAGTGGATCACGACATCGACGAAGTCAGGATTGTCGAACGACACCGCGCTCCGTTCGAACGTCGTGTCGTCGAACGCCCATTTCGGTGACCACATCGCCCAGAGCTGGCGCGCAAAGCCGCGCCGGTTGCGCTCCAGCGCGCGGTGGCCGCGCTCATTGTGGAAGAGATATTGATACCAGAGCGCCGCCTCCTCCGGCGGCGAGGCCGGCTCCATGGCGCGGGCGATGTTCTGGATGTTGTAGGAATTGCCGGAGACGAGCCCGACCACGCGTTCCGGATAGAGCGCCGAGACCACGCAGGCCGCGCGCCCGCCCCAGTCATAGCCGCCGACGACGGCACGCTTGATGCCGAGCGCGTCCATGAAGGCCAGAAGATCGGCGCCGAGCGCCGCCTGCTCGCCGGAGCGCGGCGTCTTCGCGGAACGAAATCGCGTCGGTCCATAGCCGCGCAGCCAGGGCACCAGCACGCGCGCGCCGGCCTCGGCAATGATCGGGGCGGTCTCGGCATAGGCGTTCACGTCGTAGGGAAAGCCGTGGCCCATGATGCAGGGCCAGCCGTCGGGCGCGCCGTATTCGCGATAGGCGATGTCGAGGATGTCCGTGGTGATCGTTTTTTGTTGCATGATTGTTTCACGGATTGGGGATTTCGTAGCCCGGATGGAGCGTAGCGCAATCCGGGAACGCCAGCACCCGAGAATCCCGGATTTCGCTGCGCTCCATCCGGGCTACAGGAGGTCTACCTCTGCGGCCCCGACAGCGAGATGTCGCGCTCGGCGCGGAACACGTTGCTGTAGAGATTGGCGATCCACTGCCGGCCGATCTCGGTCTTGTTGAGATAGCCGATCTCGGTCTGGATGTGCGGTGCGACGCTATTCCAATAGAATTGTGGATAGCGGTTCACGATGTCGGCGGGCGAATCGTAGCCGAGCTGGCGGTTCATGCCGACCTCTTCGAACTCGTAATAGAGCGCGTTGGCCTTGCGCAGATAATTGGGATCGCCGAGCTGGCCGATGAAATCGGCGGCGCGCAGGATCGAGGCTTCGTCGTCATAGTCCTGGCCTTCGCGCGCCGGAAAGCGCGTCCCCTCGATGGCGCGGGCAACTCGCTCCGGATCGACTCCGGGAATATGCCGCAGCCGCCGGGTCACGTAGAGCTTCGAGCGATCGACGTGATACATCATCAGACTTGCATCCGATGCACCGCGCGGTAACGAGACCTTGGTGTCGGCCGCGTCGATGACGAAGCCGTCCGCATCGTCCTCCTCGAACAGCCCGCGCACATAGCCGATGTCGTGGGCGAGGCAGGCAATCAGGACATGGACATAATCCTCAGCCGACAGATGGGTATGAAGACTTCGGCCGCCGAGGATGGCCTGAGCTGCCAGCGTCACCAGCATCGTATGTTCGATGTTGTGGTAGAGCGCGTCGCTGTTGCCGATGCATTCCATCGCGGTGCGGGTCGCACTTTCGATGATGTTGGCAGAAGTCTCATCGTACCGGCGACGCATGAACTTACCGAGGAAGCCCTCGAGGGATTCAGCCGCCAGTCTCGGTAAGGTTATCATGGCTGCAGCCCCGTCCGCCGCTGGTGTCCCATGCCATCTCCCGACGTCTCATTCTTGTCCGCGACGCAAGGACCAGCATAGCCCATCTTGGGCCGGCTGACCAAACCCTTGGGAAAGCGATTACGGAAATATGTTACCGTTGTGCTATGCAAGATCACGGTTGCGGTGAAGAGGCGGCACACCCGGGCGGCGAGCCCGGCCGACGAGGCCGCGTTTATTCCACCATCACCACGTCCACGGCGACGCCGAGCTTCTGCTTGGGCGAGCCGACGATGATGCCGTCGACCGGCGAGACGTCGGAAAAGTCGCGCCCGACCGCAAGCACGATATGGTCGTTGGCAATCAGCAGATCGTTGGTCGGGTCGAAATCGACCCAGCCAAGCTCTGCCCCGCACCACAGCGACACCCAGGCATGGGTGGCATCGGCGCCTTGCAGGCGGGCCTGGCCCGGCGCCGGGATGGTGCGTAAGTAGCCGCTGACATAGGCCGCCGGCAGACCGAGCCCGCGCAGCCCTGCGATCATCACATGGGCAAAGTCCTGGCAGACGCCGTGTCGCTTGTCGAAGACCTCGTTCAGCGGCGTCGAGATCACCGTCGCCTTGGGGTCGTAGCGAAACTCGGTGCGAATGCGATGCATGAGATCGACCGCGCCCTCGAGGATGCCCGCGCCCGGCGCAAAGCTCATCCCCGCATAGGCGCTGACCGGACGCAGCACCGGCACCAGCGGGCTCGCGAAGACATAACCGACCGGCGAAGACGGCCCGAGGCTGGTCGCCTCGAAGGCGATGTCGCGGATGGTCTCCCAGCTTGGGCTGTCGGCATCGCGCGCCGGCGGCTTGCGTGACACGGAGACACGCGAACGCGAGTCGATGCGCAAATTGCGATGCGCGGCCTCGATCACGATGCTTTCGGTCAGCGTGCCGAAGAAATCGCGCCGGACGTTGCGCTCGGACGGCCGCGGACGGATCTCGACCTTGTGCGAGATCAGCTCCTGGCCGTTGCCGCTCCTCGGCTCCAGCCGCAGCGTGCAGCGGGCGAAGTTGACCGGATTCTCGTACTCGTAGGTGGTGACGTGACGGATGTCGTAGATCACGCCAGCCCCGTCAGCTTTTCCGGCCGGGCGGCATTGGGGCCGTGCGGGAAGTAGTGCTGACCGATCGCCTCGGCGAGGCTGAGCAGGTCCTGCTCGAGTGCGAACAGCGTCTTGACCTCGAGCTTCTCGGCTTCCGCGGTCGCAAGCATCGCCTGCATCGCCACCGCAAGGCGCTGCGGCTTCTCGATCAGGCCGTGCTCCTTCAGGCTGGGCAGCGCGGCGATGTGCTCGTTCAGCGTCGTCACCTGGAACGCCACCGAACGCGGATTGTAGCCGTCGAGCACGGCAAGGTCGCGCACCGGCGCCAGGATCGGCGCCAGCAGATAGCGCGAGCGGTAGGTGATCTGGCAATCCACCAGCGTCAGCAGGATGTCGAGATCCTCATCGCCAGCCTCGTCATAGGCGAACTGACGGGTGAAGCGCGTGGTGTTGATGGCGCGCTCGGTGCGGCGGCCGATGTCGAGAAAGCGCCAGCCGGCGGCGCGGTTCATGTTCTCCTGCGCCAGCCCTGCGAGGCTGGCGAGTTCCTGCAAGGTCAGCTCGGCCGCGCTCAGCACGCCGTCGTCGCCCTCGACCTGGTAGGCCAGGCGCTCGGCCATCTCGGTGATGACCTGCCAGGCATCGGGCGACAGCCGCTCGCGCAAGGAGGTCGCCGTGCGCTGCGCCGCGCGCACCAGCGACAGCGCCGAGCCGAAACGTTCCGCGCTCTGCAACGCTTCGGCGGTGATCCGCCAGGGCGCGGCGCGCGAAGTCTGCGAGATCGCGCCCCAGGCCACCAGCAGGCGCTGGATGCGTTCGCCCGATTGCAGCGAAGCCGCGGTGCCCTTGTTGGGCCCGCTCGGCGAGCCCAAAGCGCGCACCAGCCGCAGCGTCGCCTCGGCGCGTTCGAGATAGCGGCCGAGCCAGAACAGATTGTCGGCGGCGCGGCTCGGCAGCACGCCGGCGATACGGCGGATGCGGACCTTGTCGGTCGCCGGCAGCAGCGTCGCGGTGGAAACTTGCTTGTCGGAAACGACCCAGACGTCGGCGGCACGCGCGCCGTCGCCCATCGACACCGCGCGCGCATCCGCCTGCTCGGCGATGCGGCAGAAGCCGCCGGGCATGATGGCCCAGCCGTCGGGCGTCGCCGCCGCGAACACGCGCAGCACGAAGGGGCGCGGCGTGATCTGGCCCTGCTCCCACACCGGCATGGTCGACAGCCGCACCACCTCCTGGCCGACATAGTCCATGCCGCGCGCGGCGATGGCGTCGATCAGGCGCTGGCGGTCGCTCGTATCCAGCTCGCTCGCGAGCACCGGTCCCGCGCTGTCGAAACCGGGCACGCCGCGCCGATAGGCGCCTTCGATCGCGACCTCGTCGAGCCGCGACAGCACCTCCTCGCGCGCGCTGCGCTGGCCGCACCACCAGGTCGCGATATGCGGCATCTTCAGCTCTTCGCCGAGCAGGCGCCGGCTGAGCGCCGGCAGGAAGCCGAGCAGCGCCCGCGCCTCCAGCACGCCCGAGCCCGGCATGTTGGCGACGACGACGCCGTCCTTGCGCAGCACGTCGATCAGGCCGGGCACACCGAGATGCGAGGAGGCATCGAGCTCGAGCGGATCGAGCGAATTGGAATCGACCCGGCGCAAGAGCACGTCGAGCCGCTTGAGGCCCGCAACGGTGCGGATGTGGATGCGGTTGTCGCTGACCGCGAGATCGTCGCCCTCGACCAGCAGGAAGCCGAGATAGCGCGCCAGCGTCGCGTGCTCGAAATAGGTCTCGCTGAAGCTGCCGGGCGTCAGCACGCCGATCCTGGGCTCGTCGCGGTCGGCGCGCGCGCGAAGACTGTCGCGGAAGGCCTCGAAGAACGGCGCGACGCGCGGCACGTTCATCGACTTGTAGAGGTCGGAGAAGGCGCGCGAGAGCACCAGACGGTTCTCCAGCGCGTAGCCCGCGCCCGACGGCGCCTGGGTGCGGTCGCCGAGCACCCACCAGCGGCCATCGGGTCCGCGGCCGACATCGGCGGCATAGATCGACAGATAGCGCCCGCCCGGCGGCGGCACGCCGCAGACGGGACGGAGATATTCGGGACTGCCGGCGATCGCGGCCGCCGGCAGCGCGCCTTCCGCGACCAGCCGGCCCTCGCCATAGATGTCGGCCAGCACCAGCTCGAGCAGCTCGGCGCGCTGGGTGATGCCGGCGCAAAGCTGCTGCCAGTCGGCCTCGTCGATCAGGAGTGGCAGATGGCTGATCGACCACGGCCGGTCGGCGCTGTCGCCGGGCGCACGGTAGGTGACGCCGGCCTCGCGCAGATGGCGGTCGGCCATGCCGAAGCGACGCTCGATCTCGTCGGGCGCGAGCGCGCCGAAGGCATCGAAGAAGCGGCTCCAGACCGCGCGCGGGGCGCCGTCGGGCCCCAGGAACTCGTCGGGAATGCCGGGCAGGCGGCGATAGTCGCGGACCCATTGGGCAAGGCGGCGCTGGCCTTCACGCTGGCCTTGCGCCCTACCCGCCTTGTCCTGCTCGGCTGCGCCCTCGCTCATGCGCCTCTCCCTGCCCCACCATCATACTCATTGCAGGAGCGGGGTCCGCAAGTCGAGGGTCAGCGGAAACTCATTTGTGCGTTCCTCGGGCGGTGGCTGGACCGGCCCCGGCGTATGGCCGTGGTCCTGGAAGCGCGCCAGCCGCCGCGCCTCGGCCTCGTAGGTGTTGACCGGCTTGGTGTCGTAGCTGCGGCCGCCGGGATGGGCGACGTGGTAGACGCAGCCGCCGAGCGAGCGGCCGTTCCAGGTATCAATGAGATCAAAGGTCAGGGGCGCATGGACCGGGATGGTCGGGTGCAGGCCGGAGGCCGGCTGCCAGGCCTTGAAGCGGACCCCGGCGACAGCCTCGGCGGAGCGGCCGGTCGAGGTCATCGGCAGGCGGCGGCCGTTGCAGGTGACGATGTGGCGGCCCTCGACAAAACCCTCCGCCTTGACCTGAAGCCGCTCGACCGATGAATCGACATAGCGCACGGTGCCGCCGGCCGAGCCCTCCTCGCCGAGCACGTGCCAGGGCTCCAGCGCCTGACGCAGCTCCAGCGTCACGCCGCCATGATGGACGCGGCCGAAGGCGGGAAAGCGGAATTCGAGCTGGGCCAGATACCATTCCGGCTCGAACGGATAGCCGAACTGCTTCAGCTCAGTGAGAACGTCGAGAAAATCCTCCCAGATGAAGTGCGGCAGCATGAAGCGGTCGTGCAGCGCCGTGCCCCAGCGCACGAACTTGCCGGCCTGCGGCTCGCGCCACATCTTCGCGATCAACGCGCGGATCAAGAGCTGCTGCGCCAGCGACATGCGCGGATCGGGCGGCATTTCGAGCGCGCGGAATTCGACGAGGCCGAGCCGGCCGGTCGAGCCCTCCGGCGAATAGAGCTTGTCGATGCAGATCTCGGCGCGGTGGGTATTGCCGGTGATGTCGACCAGCAGATGCCGGAACAGCCGGTCGACCAGCCACAGCGGCGTCTGATAGCCCGGCGGCGGCACGTGCGAGAGCGCGATCTCGAGCTCGTAGATGCTGTCGTGGCGGGCCTCGTCGATGCGCGGCGCCTGGCTGGTCGGGCCGATGAACAGGCCGGAGAAGAAATAGGACAGCGACGGATGCCGCTGCCAGTACAAGACCAGACTCTTGAGCAGATCGGGCCGGCGCAGGAATGGCGAGTCCTGCGGCGAGGAGCCGCCGACCACGACGTGGTTGCCCCCGCCGGTGCCGGTGTGGCGGCCGTCGACCAGGAAGCGGTTGGCGCCGAGGCGAATCTTGGCGGCATCCTCATAGAGCCCGACGGTGATGTCGACCGCCTCACGCCAATTCTTTGCCGGCTGGACGTTGACCTCGATCACGCCGGGATCGGGCGTCACCTTGATGACCTCGACGCGCGGATCGAATGGCGGCGGATAGCCCTCGACATGGACCTGGAGCTGCATCTCCTCCGCTGTGGCTTCGAGCGCCGTGATCATTTCGAGATAATCCTCGATCCGCTCGACCGGCGGCATGAAGGCGCAGAGCACGCCGTCGCGGACTTCGATCGACAGCGCAGTACGCACCGGAACAGACGTGTTGAGATGCTCGGGCTCGACCCGCGGCGGCGATTCCGGGCGCGCCGGAAGGCTGAACACCGGCAGCTTGCCCCGCGCCTCCATCGGATCCCGCTCGATAATGTAGGGATATTGATCGGGCGGGACGTAGCCGAGCGAGCCGAGCGGCAAGCGCAGGCCCAGCGGGGAATCGCCGGGCATCAGGAACAGATGATTGCGCCGGAGAGCCCAACGCTCGCTGCGCCAGCGTGGCGGCGCGTTCCAGCGCTGCACCGGCAGCACGAAGCCGCGCGGCGTGTTGAGGCCGTCGTCGAACACGCGCGCCATCCGCGCGCGCGCTTCCGGATCGGACAATTTCGGGTCGGACGGATCGACGTTGACGGGCAGCTCGGCTTCCTTCTGGAGCCAGTAGGCAGTGTCCTCGTAAGCCGGGATGATGTAGCCGGGATCGAGCCCGAGCCGCGCCACCGTGCCCTCCATGAAGGCCTCAGCATCCTTCGTCTCGGCGCGCCGCGGATTCTCGATCTTGGCGATGAGGTCGGCGTTCTTCCAGATCGGCACGCCATCCTTGCGCCAATACAAGCCAAAGGCCCAGCGCGGCAAGGTTTCGCCGGGATACCATTTGCCCTGGCCGTAATGCAGAAGGCCGCCGGACGCGAAGCGCGTGCGCAGGCGGCGGATCAGATCGTCGCCCAGTGCGCGCTTGGTCGGGCCGACGGCCTCCGTATTCCACTCCGCAGCTTCCAGATCGTCGACCGAGACGAAGGTGGGCTCGCCCCCCATGGTGAGCCGCACGTCCTGCGCGGCGAGATCGCCGTCGACCTGCTCGCCGAGATCGTTGAGCCGCGCCCAGGATTCGTCGGAGAAAGGCTTGGTGATGCGCGGCGCTTCGCGGATGCGGCGGACGCTCATATCGAAGGCGAACTCGACCTCGGCAAAGCCGGCGCTGCCGGAAATCGGCGCAGCCGAGCGATAATGCGGCGTGGCGGCGACCGGGATGTGACCCTCGCCCGCGAGCATGCCGGAGGTCGCGTCAAAACCGATCCAGCCGGCGCCGGGCAGATAGACCTCAGCCCAGGCATGCAGGTCGGTGAAATCGTTCTCCACTTCCGGCGGACCCTCGATCGGGTCGATGTCGGGACGGATCTGGATGAGATAGCCGGAGACGAAACGCGCGGCGAGGCCGAGATGACGGAAGGTCTGGATCAGGAGCCAGGCGGAGTCGCGGCACGAGCCTGCGCCCGAGGCGAGCGTCTCCTCCGGCGTCTGCACGCCGGGCTCCATGCGGATGATGTAGCGGATCTTGTTCGAAAGCTCGCGGTTGAGATCGACCAGGTAGTTGACCGTGTTCGGAGCGTCCTGGGGGATCGAATCGAGATATTTCGCAAACAGGCGATCGGGCTTGATGGTCTCCAGATAAGGCGCCAGTTCGGTCTTCAGGTCGTTCGGATAGTCGAACGGAAAACTGTCGGCATAGGGCTCGACGAAGAAGTCGAACGGGTTGACCACGGTCATCTGCGCCGTGAAGTCGACCTCGATCTTCAATTCGGTCGTCTTCTCCGGGAAGACGTAGCGGGCGAGCCAGTTGCCTTGCGGATCCTGCTGCCAGTTCACGAAATGGTTGGATGGCGTGACCTTGAGCGAATAGCTCATGATCGGCGTGCGCGTATGCGGCGCCGGCCGCAGGCGGATGGTCTGCGGGCCGACATCGATCGGGCGATCGTATTTGTAGTGCGTGACGTGGTGTAATGCGACGTAGATCGACACGGGGTGCGATGCTCCAGCAGCTTTTTTGAGCAGAACACCTGATGTCAGCGCGATCAAGCACTAACAACGGGCAGACCGTGCCTAGGTAAGATGCGGGCCGAGTGCTTTCTTCCTTCTCCCCTTGTGGGAGAAGGTGGCGCGAAGCGCCGGATGAGGGGTATGTCTCCGCAAATCCGATGCAGGAGCGTCTCGACTTCGCCGTGGACGCGTTCGGAGGCGCTGTTGACGCGCTGCCTCGCGCGCGAAGCGCGGCTACATCGTCGCGCCGAGCACCCAGGGCGCGAACTCGGCACCTCCGAAATCAAAACTCTCGCTCTTGGTCGGCTGTCCCGAGGCTGTCTTGAGGATGAGATCGAAGATGCGCTGGCCGCATTGCTCGACGCTCTCCTCGCCTTCGAGGATGGTGCCGCAATTCACGTCCATGTCCTCTTCCATGCGCTTGTACATGGGCGTGTTGGTGGCGAGCTTGATCGAGGGAGCCGGCTTGCAGCCGAACACGCTGCCGCGGCCCGTGGTGAAGCAGACGAGATTGGCACCGCCGGCGACCTGCCCGGTTGCCGCAACAGGGTCGTAGCCGGGCGTGTCCATAAAGACAAAACCCTTCTTGGTGATGGGCTCGGCGTAACGCAGCACCTCGACGAGATTGGTGGTGCCGGCCTTCGCCATCGCGCCGAGCGACTTTTCCAGAATGGTGGTGAGGCCGCCGGCCTTGTTGCCGGGGCTCGGATTGGCGTTCATCTCGGCGCCTTCGCGCTCCGTGTATTCGTCCCACCAGCGCATCAGGTCGACCAGCTTCTCGCCGACCTCGCGGCTGACGGCGCGGCGCGTCAGCAGATGCTCGGCGCCATAGGTCTCCGGCGTCTCCGACAGGATCACGGTGCCGCCGTGACGCACGATGAGATCGCTGGCTGCGCCCAGCGCGGGATTGGCCGACACGCCAGAATAACCGTCGGAGCCGCCGCATTGCAGGGCGACGGTCAGTTCGCTTGCCGGCACCGTTACACGCTTGACCTTGTTGGCATCGGCCAGCGCCTCGCGCACGAAGGCAATGCCTGCCTCCACCGTCTTGCGGGTGCCGCCGACCTCCTGGATGTCCATCGCGCGCAGGCGTCCCGCGAGCTTCTGCTCCTCCATCAGACCACCGATCTGGTTCACCTCGCAGCCGAGGCCGAGCACGATGACGTGGGAGAAATTGACGTGGCGCGCATAGCCGCCGAGCGTGCGGCGGAGCAGCGCCAAGGGCTCGTTCTGCGTCATGCCGCAGCCGGTCTTGTGGGTCAGCGCGACCACGCCGTCGACATTGGGGAAGTCAGCGAGCGGATTGTCGCCGGTGAAGGGATTCTTCTTGAAGACGTCGGCGACGAGGCTTGCGACATGCGCACTGCAATTCACCGAGGTGAGGATGCCGATATAGTTGCGCGTGGCGACGCGGCCGTCCGGACGGCGGATGCCTTCGAAGGTCGCCGGCAGGTCGAAATTCGGCGTCGGCTTGACGTCGGCGCAATAGGCATAGTCTTTTGAAAAGTCGCCCATGCCGATGTTCTGCACGTGCACGTGCTGGCCCGGCGCGATCGGAATGGTCGCAAAGCCGATGATCTGGCCGTAGCGGATGACAGGCTCGCCCACCGCGATCGGCTTGATCGCGACCTTGTGCCCGGAGGGGATGCGCTCGACCGTGGTCACGCCGTCGGCAACGACGGTGCCGGGCGGCAGGCTGACGCGCGCGATCAGCACGCCATCATCGGGATGCAGGCGGATGACGGGGCTGATGGTCATGGCAGGTCTCCTTGGGCGAATAGTGAGTAGCGAGTGGCGAATGGAAAAAGGGGAGCAGCACCTATTCGCTACCCCCCATTCGCCATTCGGGAGTTCTTAGGCCTTCCCGCCCGAGTCCTTGCGGGTCGCGTTGACCTGCATCTTGGCGTAGGTCGTCATCAGGCCGACCTCGTTCGACAGCGTCACCAGCTTGAAGCCCATGTTGATGGCGCGCGCCGCGCCTTCGGCGCCGCTGCAATGGATGCCCGGGTTGAGGCCGCGCTTGCCGCATTCCTTGATGATCTTCTCATAGATCGCGAGGATCTCGGGCTCGCTGCGGTCGAGCTTGGGCTCAAGGCCGTAGGAGAAGCCGAGGTCGGACGGTCCGATATAGACGCCGTCGATGCCTTCGACGTCGAGGATCGCCTCCATGTTCTCGACCGCGGTCTTGGTCTCCATCATCGGCAGCAGGATGGTGTCGGCATTCGCGGTCTTCTGATACGAGCCCGCGGTGCCGTACATGCCGGCGCGGATCGGGCCGTTGGAGCGCACGCCCTGCGGCGGATATTTGGAATAGGAGACCAGGTTCCTGGCTTCCTGCGGCGTGTTCACCATCGGGCAGATCACGCCATAGGCGCCGCCGTCGAGCACCTTGCCAATGATGCCGGGCTCGTTCCAGGGCACGCGGACCATCGGGGTCACGGGGTGCTTGTCCATGGCCTGGAAGCACTGCACCATCGAGAGATAGTCCTGCACGCCATGCTGCATGTCGACGGTGACGCTGTCGAAGCCGCATTGCGCGATCATCTCGGCCGAGAAGCCGGAGGGTATAGCGAGCCACGCGTTGACCACGGCCTTGCCCGACTTCCAGATTTCCTTGACCTTGTTCGCCACGTTGCCTTCCTTCTTTGTTGTTTGGACCTTCGTCACCATGACGAGCGCCGCGACAGCACGACCCGCTGTTAGCGCGAACCGGAGCGCCGCGCTACGCTCGCAATGACGCAACGCCTATGCGCTCGCGCTGGATACTGACTTCGCTGACACCGACCTCGCAGGCGGCGCCCACTATTGCCGCCCGGGGTGTCATCCGGCAAGGGACGCCCTTTCGGGTCCGCGCTGTCACGATTTTCCGCCCCGGATCGCCCGGAATCGGCACCTCCCGATCCCCGCATCGGCCTGGCCGCGTGCATGGGCAGTTTAACCTCCCCGGCATCGACACGGCCAGCGTCAACCACCTTCGAATCGACGTCAAACCATCGCCCGACGCCCCCGGTTCCGGCCATCACGCGCTCACTCCTCCGCACTTGCCTCCTCGCTTGCGCCAAGCTCTGCAAGACTTTGTTCGAGCGCGCCGAGCATCTCCTGCAATTCGGCGAGCTTGCGTGCGCCGAAGCGTCGCGTGATCTCGGCATAGATCGCCTCCGATGTCGGCGCCACCGAGGCCATCAGCTTCACGCCCTCTTTCGAGATCGAGACCATGCTGCGGCGCTGGTCCGCCTTTGCCGTCTTGCGCTCGACCAGATTGCGCGCCTCGAGATCGCGCAGGATGCGCGACAGGCTCGGGCCGAGCAGGAACGCCGTGCGCGCGAGTTCCGTCACCTCGACCGCCTCGATCGCCGCCAGTGCACGCAGGATGCGCCATTGCTGCTCGGTCAAGCCGTGCTCGCGCAGCGAGGGACGAAACTGCCGCATCACCGCTTCGCGGGCCCGCAACAGCGACATCGGCAGCGAGCGGGAGAAATCGCGCATCGGCACCTGCCGGGCGGCAGGCGCGCTTCCGTTGGCTGGATCAGCCGGTCTCTTCACCATGATGCCCTTTCAAACCGCAAAACGTTTGCAGTGCAGCAAGCCGAAATTGTGTTTGACGCATTCACTTAACATGTTAAGTATCTCCCGGCACCCCAATTTGTAAGATCACAAATGGCGCTTTCCAACGACGATATCCAAGCTTGCGCGAGGCGTCTGCATCAGGCGGAGAAGACCCGCACGCAGATCCGGCAGCTGTCGCAGGATTTCCCTGGCATCACCATCACCGATGCCTACGCGATTCAGAAGGCCTGGGTCGACGTCAAGATCGCCGAGGGGCGCATCGTCAAGGGCCACAAGATCGGTCTGACCTCGAAGGCGATGCAGAGCGCGCTCAATATCGACGAGCCTGATTCCGGCGTGCTGCTCGACGACATGTTCTTCGCCGATGGCGGGATCATTCCGACCGAGCGCTTCATCGCCACGCGGGTCGAAGCCGAGCTCGCCTTCGTCATGAGCAAGCGGCTCGCAGGGCCGGACTGCACGCTGTTCGACGTGCTCAACGCCACCGACTTCGTGGTGCCGGCATTGGAGATTCTGGATACGCGGATCGAGCGCGTCGATCCCAAGACCAAGGCGACGCGAAAGATCTTCGATACCATCGCCGACAATGCGGCGAATGCCGGCATCGTGCTCGGCGGGCGGCCAATCCGCCCGCTCGACGCAGACCTACGCTGGATCGGCGCGCTGTGCTTTCGGAACGGCCAGCTCGAAGAGACCGGCCTTGCCGCCGGCGTGCTCAATCATCCGGCGACCGCCGTCGCCTGGCTCGCCAACAAGATCGCGCCGCTCGGCCTTGCGCTGGAGCCTGGACAGGTCGTGCTTGCGGGCTCCTTCATCCGTCCGATCGAGACCCGCAAGGGCGACACAATTCAAGCCGATTATGGCGCCTACGGCTCGGTCAGCTGCTACTTCGCTTAGGCGCATAAGAATACAGGGAGTGAAACCGCGATGCCGCATTTCACGGTTGAATATTCGGCCAATCTCGATGGCCGCCTCGATATCGCGGCGGTGTGCGAGATCGTGCGCAAGGCTGCGGTCGAGACCGGCATCTTCCCGCTCGGCGGCATCCGCGTCCGCGCCATCAGGTGCGAGCACTATGCGATCGCTGATAACAGGCAAGACTATGGCTTTCTCGACATGGTCCTGCGCATCGGCGAAGGCCGCGACCTTCCCACGCGCAAGAAAGCCGGCGAGCACGTCTTCCAGGCTCTCTCCCGCCATCTCGATCCCGTCTTCGCCACCAGCAAGTTCGCTCTGTCGTTCGACATGCAGATCAACGACAAGGACACCAGCTGGAAGCGCAACAACATCCACGACGCCCTGAAAGCGGAAGCCGCCCATGGATAAGCCCAGCCCGAAAGCCGATATATTCCAGGCCAACCGCGACCGCGTCGCGCCGCTGCTGAAGAAGCTGCGTGCCGACGGCATCGGTCACATGATCGACGGCAAGACCGTCGCCTCGATCTCCGGCGAGACGTTCGAGACGAAGTCGCCGGTCGACGGCACAACGCTCGCAAGCGTCGCGCGCGGCACTGCCGAAGACATCGACCGCGCCGCAACGGCCGCTTCGCTCGCCTTCAAGTCCTGGCGCGACATGGGCCCGGCGATGCGGAAGAAGCTGCTGCATCGTGTCGCCGACGCGATCGAGGACAACGCCGACGACATCGCGGTGCTCGAATGCATCGACACCGGCCAGGCCTACCGCTTCATGGCCAAGGCCGCGATCCGCGCCGCCGAGAATTTCCGCTTCTTCGCCGACAAATGCGCGGAGGCGCGCGACGGCCTCAACACGCCGAGTGACGAGCACTGGAACATCTCGACGCGCGTGCCGATCGGCCCGGTCGGCGTGATCACGCCGTGGAACACGCCGTTCATGCTCTCGACCTGGAAGATCGCCCCGGCGCTTGCCGCCGGCTGTACCGTCGTGCACAAGCCGGCGGAATGGTCGCCGGTCACCGCGGACATGCTCAGCAAGCTCGTCAAGCAGGCCGGCGTTCCCGACGGCGTGCTCAACACCGTCCACGGCTTTGGCGAAGAGGCCGGCAAGGCGCTGACCGAGCATCCCGCGATCAAGGCGATCGGCTTCGTCGGCGAGAGCGCGACGGGCTCGGCGATCATGGTGCAGGGCGCGCCGACGCTGAAGCGCGTGCATTTCGAGCTCGGCGGCAAGAACCCCGTGATCGTGTTCGACGACGCCGATCTCGACCGCGCGCTCGATGCCGTCGTGTTCATGATCTACTCGCTCAACGGCGAACGCTGCACGTCATCGAGCCGCCTCTTGGTTCAGGCCGGCATTGCGGACAAGTTCACGGAGAAGCTCGCCGCGCGCGTGAAGGCGCTGAAGGTCGGCCATCCCCTCGATCCCGCCACCGAGATCGGGCCGCTGATCCACGAGCGGCATCTGGCAAAAGTCTGCTCCTATTTCGACGTCGCGCGCCAGGACGGCGCTGTGATCGCTGTCGGCGGCAAGGCCCATGACGGCCCGGGCGGCGGACATTATGTCGAGCCCACCTTGGTCACCGGCGCGCACGGCAAGATGCGCGTGGCGCAGGAGGAGGTGTTCGGCCCGTTCCTCACCGTACTGCCCTTCAAGGACGAAGCTGAAGCCATCGAGATCGCCAATGATATCCGCTACGGCCTGACCGGTTATGTCTGGACCAACGATGTCGGCCGCGCACTACGTGTCGCCGACGCGCTGGAGGCCGGCATGATCTGGCTGAACTCGGAGAATGTCCGCCATTTGCCGACGCCGTTCGGCGGCATGAAAGCCTCCGGCATCGGCCGCGACGGCGGCGATTACTCGTTCGATTTCTACATGGAAACCAAGCACGTCTCGCTGGCGCGGGGCACGCACAAGATTCAGAAACTGGGAATTTAACGCTTCGTCGTTCCGGGGCGCGAAGCGAATCCGGAACCTCGAGATTCTCAGGTGCGCAATTGCGCACCATAGTTCGGCTCTTCGAGCCGCCCGGAATGACGACCGAGCCGAGGGGAAACGCAAATGCCCGTACCGCAACACATCTTCGAGCCGCCGTTCAACATCATCCGCTCCAGCCACGTGGTGCTTGACGTCACCGACCTGAAGCTGAGCCGCGAGTTCTACGAGACCATTGTCGGCCTGCATGTCGAGGACGCCGACGACAAGGTCGTGTACTTGCGCGCCGCCGAAGAGCATCAGCATCACTCCCTGGTGCTGCGGAAAGCAGCAGCGCCGGCGTGCGCGCGGCTCGGTTTCAAGCTCGGCAACGACGGGGATCTCGACAAGGCCGCCGCGTTCCTGTCCGAGAACGGCCTCGCCTACGCTTTCGTCGACCAGCCGTTCCAGGGCCGGACCCTGCAGTTCACAGATCCCTTCGGCTTCCAGATCGAGCTCTATGCGTCGATGGACCGCCGGCCGCATCTGCTCCGCCGCTACGATCTCTACCGGGGCTGCCATCCACAGCGGCTCGATCATTTCAACGTCTTCGCCGCCGAGGTGCAGGACACCGTCGAGTTCTACGCCCGGCTCGGCTTCCGTCTCACCGAATACGCCGAGGAGGATGGACCGAACGGCCGCATCGCCGCAGCCTGGATGCATCGCAAGGGCAATGTCCACGACTTCGCGATCACCAACGGCAAGGGCCCTCGCCTGCACCATTTCGCCTACTGGACGCCGACGGCGATGAACATCATCCATCTCTGCGACGTCATGGCGTCCCAAGGCTTCGTCAAGAACATCGAGCGCGGCCCCGGACGCCACGGCATCTCGAATGCATTCTTCCTCTATGTGCGCGATCCCGACGGACACCGGCTCGAGCTCTATACCAGCGACTATTTCACGGGGGATCACGACCACGAGCCGCTGCGCTGGTCGCTGCGCGATCCGCGCCGCCAGACGCTGTGGGGCGCACCCGCGCCGCGCTCCTGGTTCGAGCAGGGCTCGCTGTTTAGCGGGCAAGTCGTGCGCGAGCCGAAATTTGTCGCGGACGTGCTGGTGGCCGACTGATGAAACTTCCTCGCCTCGCCACCTATTCCGTCAAGGGCGATGTCAGCTACGGTGCTGTCCTGCAGGGCGGCATCGTCGATCTCTCCGCACGTTACGCAAAACACTATCCGACGCTGCGCGAGGTGATCGCGGCCGGAAAGCTCGCGAGCTTTGCCGAGGAAGCCGCCGGCCGCACGCCGGATCACGCGCTCGCCGACATCACCTGGCTGCCGCCGGTGCCCGCGCCGGAAAAGATTATCTGCATCGGCGTCAACTATCCCGACCGCAATGCTGAGTACAAGGATGGCCAGGACGCACCGAAATATCCGAGCATGTTCATGCGCTCGCCCCGCTCCTTCGTCGGCCACGACACGCCACTGGTGCGCCCGCGGGCGTCCGCGCAGCTCGATTATGAAGGCGAGATCGTGCTGGTGATCGGCAAGCACGGCCGGCATATTCCGGAAAGCGCTGCGCTCGATCATATCGCCGCGCTGACGCTGTGCAACGAAGGCTCGGTGCGCGACTGGCTGCGCCACGCCAAGTTCAACGTCACGCAGGGCAAGAACTTTGATTCCAGCGGCAGCCTCGGCCCATGGCTCGTGCCCTACGTGCAGGAATCGCAGATCGCCGACATCAGGCTGACCACGCATGTCAACGGCGAGCTCAGGCAGGACGATCGCACCAGCCGACTGATGTTCTCCTTCCGCTATCTCATCAACTATATCTCCACCTTCGCAACGCTCGTCCCCGGCGATATCATCGTCACGGGCACGCCGACCGGCGCCGGTGCCCGGTTCGATCCCCCGCGGTACCTGGAGCCCGGCGATGTCATCGAGGTCGCGGCCGAAAGCATCGGCAGCTTGCGAAATGGCGTCGTCGACGAAGCCTGAACAAGATTGGAATGATGCAATGACCACCCTCACCGGCGGCGAAGCGATCGTAAGCGGCCTGGTCGCCCACGGCGTCGACACCGTGTTCGGCCTGCCTGGTGCGCAGGTTTACGGCCTGTTCGACGCCTTCCATCAGGCCCAGCTCAAGGTGATCGGCGCGCGGCACGAACAGGCCTGCGGCTACATGGCGTTCGGCTATGCGCGATCCAGCGGCAAGCCCGGCGTGTTCAGCGTGGTGCCCGGCCCCGGCGTGCTCAATGCCAGTGCGGCGCTGCTCACCGCGTTGGGCTGCAACGAGCCGGTGCTGTGCGTCACCGGCCAGGTGCCGACGCAGTTTCTGGGCAAGGGCCGCGGCCATCTGCACGAGATGCCGGACCAGCTCGCGACCTTGCGCACCTATGTGAAATGGGCCGACCGGATCGAATACCCCGGCAATGCGCCGACGGTCGTCGCGCGCGCCTTCCAGGAGATGATGTCGGGACGGCGTGGCCCCGCCTCGGTCGAGATGCCCTGGGACGTCTTCACCCAGCGCGCGGACACCGCCGCTGCCCGGGTGTTGGAGCCGCTGTCCCCGCCGCAGCCCGATCCGGATCTCGTGAAGCAGGCCGCCGCGCTGATCGAGGCGAGCAAGGCGCCAATGATTTTCGTCGGCAGCGGCGCGATCGAGGCGGGCGAGGAGATCCTCGAGCTCGCTGAGATGATCGATGCGCCCGTGGTCGCCTTCCGCAGCGGCCGCGGCATCGTCTCCAACGCGCACGAGCTTGGGCTGACGATGGCAGCCGCCTACAAGCTGTGGCCGACGACCGATTTGATGATCGCAATCGGGACCCGCGCGGAGCTGCCGACATCGGGCTTCCGCTGGCCCTATCAACCGAAGGGGCTGAAATCCGTTCGGATCGACATCGACCCGACCGAGATGCGCCGGGTCCTCGCCGATGCTGCCATCGTCGCTGACGCCAAGGCCGGAACGGCCGATCTCGTCGCGGCCGTGAAGAAAGCCGGCTTTGCGCGGACCCGCGGCCGGCGGGAGGACATCCGCGAAGCGACCGCGACCGCGCAAGCCGAGATCCAGCGCATCCAGCCGCAGATGGCGTATCTCAACATCCTGCGCGAGGTGCTGCCGGCGAACGCGATCGTCACCGACGAATTGTCGCAAGTCGGCTTCGCCTCCTGGTACGGCCTTCCGATCTATCAGCCGCGCACCTTCATCACCTCGGGCTATCAGGGCACGCTCGGCTCGGGCTTCCCGACCGCGCTAGGTGCCAAGGTGGCGAACCCGGATAAGCCGGTGGTGGCAATCACCGGCGACGGCGGCTTCATGTTCGGCGTGCAGGAGCTGTCCACCGCCGTGCAGTTCAACATCGGCGTGGTGACGCTGGTGTTCAACAACAACGCCTATGGCAATGTCCGCCGCGACCAGCGCGAACGTTTCGACGGCCGCGTGGTGGCGTCCGACCTAGTCAATCCGGATTTCGTCAAGCTCGCGGAGTCCTTTGGCGTCGCGGCTGCGCGTGTCACGGCGTCCGATCAGTTCAAGGCCGTGCTGGAAAAGGCGCTGGCGCACGGCGGGCCATATCTAATTTCGGTGGAGGTGACACGCGATTCGGAAGTCAGTCCGTGGGCGTTCATTCACCCGCCGAAGCCGTGATGTCGTTCCGGGGCGGCTCGCAGAGCCGAACCCGGAACCTCGAGATTCCGGGTTCGCGCTAGTGCGCGCCCCGGAATGACGGGCCTCTATCCCGTCCTGCGAAACGTCAGATTGATCCGCTTCCGGCCCAGCAGCGCGTGCTCACCTTCCGCGAGCGGCGCGACGCCGTGATAGGCGAGCCTGCTGGCCCCACCCCAGACCACGACGTCGCCATGCACCAGGCGGAAGCGGCGCGGCTTGTCGGCGCGCGCCAGGCCACCGAACAGGAAGGTCGCGGGCAATCCGAGCGAGACCGAGACGATCGGCGCCGCATAATCCAGCTCGTCCTTGTCCTGATGCAGCGACAGCCGCGTGCCGGGCTCGTAGCGGTTGACGAGGCAGGCATCGGGCGCGAAGTTTTGAAAGCCGCCCTGCTCTGCTGCATGCAAAGCTAGATCACGCAACACCGGCGGCATCGCCGGCCATGGCGCGCCGGTGCGCGGGTCGATCGGATCGTAGCGATAGCCGGTGTGATCGGTGATCCAGCCACGCTCGCCGCAATTGGTCATCGCCACCGACATCAAATGGCCGCCGGGCGTGGTCATCCGGCGGAACGGCGATTGCGCCACGATGGCGCGCACGGCGGCGATCAGCTCGGTTTCGATCGGCTTGACGAAGCCGCGCAACAACACGGCACCGTCCGCGATCTCTTCGCGCGACGGCTGCGCTTCCGCAACGCTATCGAACAAATCAGCCGTCAACGCTCCGCTCATTTGGCATCGTGAAAAATTACACCCAGTGTGTGGCGCTGGCCGGACCTGATGCGGCTGACGCCATGGCGCAGATTAACGCGGTAAGTGCCGCGTGTCCCCTGCACCGGGCGGTGATGCACAGCGAAGGCGACGGCGTCACCCTGCGCCAGCGGCACCACCTCGGCCCGCGACTGCATGCGCGGCCGTTGCTCGGTCAGCACGAATTCGCCGCCGATGAAATCGCGGCCCGGCTCGGAGAGCAGGATCGCGACTTGCAGCGGGAACACGTGCTCGCCATAGAGGTCCTGATGCAGGCAGTTGTAATCGCCCGCCTCATATTGCAGCAGCAGCGGCGTCGCCCGCGCCTGCCCCGCCTCGTGGCAACGCTTCAGGAACGCGGCATGCGCGGTGGGATAGCGAATGTCGATCCCGATCGCCTCGTTCCAGCGATTGGCGACGCCTTGCAGATGCGCGTAGAGCGCCGGGCGCAGCTGCGCGATCAGATCCGGCAGCGGATAGGAGAAATATTTGTATTCGCCGCGGCCAAAGCCGTGGCGGCCCATGACGATGCGGCTGCGGAAGTGCGCGTCGTCCGGATAAAGTGTGGCGACGGCGCGGCACTGGTCCGGCGTGAGCAGGCCCTTGAGGACAGCGCAGCCCTGGGTGTCGAGTTCGCTGGTGATTTGCGGCCAGTCGAGGGCGTCGACGTGGGTCGTGAGATCGGGAGCGGATCGTTGGTCTGATTTTCGTGCGGTCATTGTCATAGCAATCACCTTTGCAGTCCGACGTTCACCCCGCCACCCGATTTCCGATGACTGTCTCCCGTCATTGCGAGCGAAACGAAGCAATCCAGGATCCCGCCACGGAACCAGTCTGGATTGCTTCGTCGCAGGAACTCCTCGCAATTGTGCGAGTGAAGAGCGACAGCGGAAGTCAAGCAGACCAGTTTCGTAGGGTGGGCAAAGGCGCTCTTGCGCCGTGCCCACGTCTTCGCAAGACGTGGGCACGGTTTCGCCGTCGCTCTTCGAGCTATGGCGGACAAGTCGCTTTGCCCACCCTACGGGACCCGTCGCTTATGGACCGACTATCCTCCACCCCCCACTGGGTGTGGAGCGAGTTAACCCCTCACCGGCAACGTCACCACATCGTAAGCGTGCTTGATCGTCCGCTTCAGCACGGGGTCTTCCAGCTCGAACTCGAACCGGTCGGCGGGGCGGATGCCGCCCTTGGCTGCGAACGTGCCACCGAACATGACGCAGCCGTCGGGGAATTTTCCTCCTTCGAAGCCGCGCGCGATCAGATCGTTCACCGGCAGCATCGCGTCCAGCGTGCCCTCCTGGTAGAGCACGCGCTCGCCCTTGATGGTGGCGTAGGAGCGCAGGATCATCCTGTCCCAGTGGCCGATGACGTCCTCGAGCTCCCACAGCGTCGCGGCGATCGGCTTGTCGCACATCTGCTTGGACACGGTGACGTTGTAGGCCTCGACCTTGCGGTCGGTGTGGTCGGAGCCGCAGCCGACGAAGATGC
The DNA here is from genome assembly GCF_900094605.1 of Bradyrhizobium shewense. Classification (GTDB taxonomy): domain Bacteria; phylum Pseudomonadota; class Alphaproteobacteria; order Rhizobiales; family Xanthobacteraceae; genus Bradyrhizobium; species Bradyrhizobium shewense. The sequence continues at coordinate 803,060 of NZ_FMAI01000001.1, forward strand.
GGCCCTGCCAGCCGATCAGCACGAACTCGACCTCGCCGGAGGAGTCCCCGCCGGTGCATTCGATGCTGTCCTCCTGGGTCAGCCGCCGCGCCGAGGCACGGTAGTAGATCGGCGTCGAGGCCGGCGGGGCGATGCCCATCTCCTGCAGCTCGGCTATGTGCTTGTCGCGCGCGACGGGGTCGCGGCCGGTCCATCCGGCGATGACCATCTGGTCGATCGCGAGCGTCAGCGGCGTGGTGGTGTCCTGGGCATCGACAGTGAAAGTCAGGTCAAACACGAATGACGGCCTCCATGCCGGCAGCAAGTTCAAAGATACGATGGTCGGAGCCGCCCGCGCCCGCCAGCATCAGGCCGACGGGAACGTCGCCCTGGCGATGTGCGGGCAGCGAGATGGCGCAGCCGTCGATCATGTTGATCAGGGTGCAGTTGCGCAGTGCGCGGATGTTCTCGCGCGTGAATGCCTTGTCATCGGCAAGGTCGGCGATCTTCGGCGGCGTGTTGGGCGTGGTCGGCAGCACCAGCGCATCATAGGGCGCAATGCGCGCGTTGACGCGGGCGATCAGCGAGCGGCGCTCGTTGAGGAGATCGATGTAATCGGCCGCGCTCTGCGCTTCGCCGCGCATGATCCGTACGGAGACGCGGGGGTCATAGACATCGCCCTTGGAGGTGATGAGATAGCGGTGCCAGGCGTAGCTCTCGGATGCGGCAAAGCCGCCCTTGGCGTTCATCGGACCGATGTCGTGGAATTCGGCCATCTCGATGCGCTCGATGATGGCGCCATGATCGGAAAGCGTCCTCAGGGCGCGTTCGAACGTGCCGGCCACCTCAGCGTCGAGGTCGTCGAGCGCGATCGTGGTCGGCACCGCCAACCGCATGCCCTGGATCGGACGCGGCTTCAGCGGGGCGATCGGCTCGTTCGCGAGCACGGCGTCCAGTATGGCACAGCAACTGACTGATCGTGCCAGCGGCCCGATGCTGTCGAGCGAGAACGAGAGCGGCACGGAGCCATCGAGCGGGACGCGCCGCTGCGTCGGCTTGTAGCCGACGATGCCGTTATAGGCCGCCGGAATCCGGCAGGAGCCGCCGGTGTCGGTGCCGAGCGCGCCGTGTGCCATGCCATCGAGCACGGATACCGCCGCGCCCGAGGACGAGCCGCCGGGCACATGGCCCACGGCCCGGTTCCAGCCGCCCTTCGGCGTGCCGTAATGCGGATTGATGCCGATGCCGGAATAGGCGAACTCGGTCATGTTGGTGCGCCCGATCACGACGAAGCCGGCCCTGCGCAGCCGCGCCACCGTCGCCGCATCCTGCTCGGCCGGCGGCGAATCGTCGAGCGCGCGCGAGCCGGCGCGCGTCACCTGCCCCTTGATGTCGAACAGATCCTTGATCGAGATCGGGATGCCGGCATAGCGCGATGGCGCCGCCTTGGCCTTGCGCAAGCCGTCCATCGCGTCAGCCGCAGCGAGCGCGGCGTCCTTGTCGACACGGAGGAAGGTGCGCTGGCCCTCCCCGGCGGGATCGGCGATCCTGGCGATGCAGGCCTCGACCAGCTTGCGGGCGGTCGTGCGGCCGCTTTCGAGGTCTTCGGCGAGCTTCGCCAGCGTCGGAAATTCGGGCATGTCTGTCTCACGGAATATTGTCGCGCGCAATCTATAGCGCTGCCTCAGTTCGACACAAGCATTGTGCGCATGATGGCATGCATGCGTATTGCTGGACCGTTGACGCACCATGGTCGATTGTCGCATCAAGATCGAAACGGGCGGGCGTGAAGCCTGCCCTATCAAGATTTGCTTTCTGGGAGGGCGTTCCGACATGGCCGAACCGCAGCGCGCGCGACCGAAACCGACGCCGGAGACCCAGCATTTCTGGGACGGCACGAAGGCCGGCGAATTGCGCCTGCAGCGCTGCGACGCCTGCGCGCATGTCTACTTCCCGCCGCGCCCGTTCTGCCCGTCCTGCGCCTCGCGCAAGGTCAGCATCTTCAAGGCGAGCGGCAAGGGCTTCCTCTACAGCTACGTGATCAATCACCGTCCCGCCGCGCCCGGCTTCACGCCGCCTTACGCGATCGCCGTGGTCGAGCTCGCCGAGGGACCGCGAATGATGAGCAACATCATCGACTGTCCGCAAACGCCCGAGGCGCTCGAGCTCGACATGAAGCTCGAGGTCGCCTTCCAGGCGCTCGACGACAAGATCACCCTTCCCGTGTTTCGTCCGGCGAAGGGATAAGCCATGCGCAAAAACCAGGTTGCCGTCGTCGGCGCGGCCGAGACCACCGAGCTTGGCGTCATTCCGAACGCCTCGCAGCTCCAGCTGCACGCGGATGCCGCGCTCAATGCCATCGCCGATGCCGGACTGAAGCTCTCCGACATCGACGGCTTTGCCACCGCGGTCGAGACGCCGCAGCAGGTCTGCCACTATCTCGGCATCAAGCCGACCTGGGTGGATGGCACCTCGGTCGGCGGCTGCTCGTTCATGCTGCACGTTCGTCATGCCGCGGCGGCGATCGAGGCCGGGCTGTGCAAGACGGTGCTGATCACCCATGCCGAAAGCGGCAAGTCGATGATCGGCAAGGCGCCGCGCTCGATCCCCGCCGACAGCTTGCAGGGCCAGTTCGAGGCGCCCTACGGCGTCTACGGTCCGCCCAGCATGTTTCCGATCCCCGTGCTGCGCTTCATGAAGACCTACGGCATCACGCACGAGCAGCTCGCCTCCGTGGCGGTGGTGCAGCGGGAATGGGCCGCGAAGAATCCGCGCGCGATGATGAAGGACCCCATCACGGTCGCCGACGTCCTCAATTCGCGCATGATCGCCTATCCGTTTCGCCTGTTGCAGTGCTGCCTCGTCACCGACGGCGGCGGCGCGCTGATCATGACCTCGGCCGATCGCGCCAAGGATTTTCCGCGCAAGCCCGTCTACATCATGGGCACCGGCGAGAGCGTGGAGACGCCGATGGTCAGCCAGATGGAGACCTTCAACTCCTCGCGCGCGTTCAAGACCGCAGGCTCCCTCGCGTTCAAGGAGGCCGGCATCGCCCACAAGGACGTCGATCACCTCATGATCTACGATGCGTTCGCGCATCTGCCGCTGTTCGGTCTCGGCGATCTCGGCTTCATGCCGCATGAGGAGACGGGTAAGTTTATCGCGGACGGCAATACGCGTCCCGGCGGCAAGCTGCCGCTCAACACCAATGGCGGCGGCCTCTCGTACATGCACTCCGGGATGTACGGCATGTACGCGCTGCAGGAGAGCGTGCGCCAGATGCGCGGCATCGCGCCGGCGCAGGTCCCGAACGCGAAGATTTCGGTGTGCCATGGCGTCGGCGGCATGTTCGCGGCGAGTGGCACGATCGTGTTTACGAACGAGAGGTAGCGCACCGTCATTCCGGGGCGCGCGCAGCGCGAACTATGGTGCGCAATTGCGCACCTGAGAATCTCGAGATTCCGGGTCTGGTGCTTCGCACCATCCCGGAATGACGGGCACAACAGGAGGCACCCACATGAGCAAATCACTGCAAGACAAGGTCATCATCGTCACCGGCGCAGGCCGCGGCATCGGGCGCGAGATCGCGCTGCTCTGTGCTGCCGAAGGCGCCAAGGTCGTGGTCAACGATCCCGGTGGAGCCTCGGACGGCGCCGGTTCGAACGCGGCGCCTGCCGAGGAGGTGGTCGAGGAGATCAAGAAGCGTGGCGGCACCGCGGTCGCCAATTTCGAGTCGGTGGCCGAAGCCATCCCCGCCAGCAAGATCGTGAAGACCGCGACCGATCATTTCGGCCGGCTCGACGGTGTCGTCAACAATGCCGGCATCCTGCGCGACATGATCTTCCACAAGATGAGCGTGGAAGCGTTCGAGGCCGTCATCAAGGTGCATCTGATGGGCTCGTTCTATGTCAGCCACGCCGCCGCGCGGATCTTCCGCGAGCAGGAGTCGGGCTCCTTCGTGCACTTCACCTCGACCTCGGGCCTGATTGGCAATTTCGGCCAGGCCAATTACGCCGCCGCCAAGCTCGGCATCGTCGGCCTGTCCAAGTCCATCGCGCTCGACATGGGCCGCTTCAACGTCCGCTCCAACTGCGTCTCGCCGTTCGCCTGGACGCGCATGATCGGCACCATCCCGACCGAGACTGAGGCCGAGAAGGCGCGGGTCGAGAAGATCAAGCAGATGGGACCGGAGAAGATCGCCCCGCTCTGCGGCTATCTGATCTCCGATGCCGCCAAGGACGTCACCGGCCAGATCTTCGGCGTGCGCATGAACGAGATCTTCCTGTTCAGCCAGAACCGTCCGATCCGCTCGGTGCAGCGGAGCGAGGGCTGGACGCCGCAGTCGATCGCGGAACACGGCATGCCGGCGCTGAAGGGCTCGTTCTACAAGCTCGACCGTTCCGCCGACATCTTCACCTGGGATCCCGTCTAGCCGCATTTCCAGCATCCCTGCCCTGCGATCTCCGGTTGTCTTGGCCAGAGATCGCTCCGTTTTACGCCCGAATGCAGGCGAATGGTGTCCTCCCAACGAAACCTTGGGAGGAAACCATGACAAGAACACTGACCAAGTCCGACGATACCTCTGTAACGGGCGGCCTCGGCCGCCGCACCTTGCTCCAAGGCGCGGCGGCACTCGCCGCCTCCGCCATCCTCGCCTCGCGAGCCGACGCCCGCGACTTCGGCGCCAATGCCGAGCCGCAGCGCTACCCCGACCCCGACATCATCGCCATCGACCCCAAGCGCTTCAAGGCTAAGGTCGGCAACACCGCGATCAAGCGGCTCTACACCGGCTGCCTGTGGGCGGAAGGGCCGGCGTGGAATTCGCAGGGACAATATCTCGTCTGGAGCGACATCCCCGCCAACCGGCAGCTGCGTTATCTCGACGATGACGGCCATATCTCCGAGCAGTTCCACAAGCCGTCGAACGAGGCCAACGGCAATTCGTTCGACACCGAGGGCCGCCAGCTCAGTGCCGAGCGCACCCGCCTCGTCCGCTACGAGCACGACGGCTCGGTGACGGCGCTGGCCGAGCAGGCCGGTGGCAAGCCGCTCAACGGCCCGAACGATATGGTCGTGCATCCCAACGACAAGGCGATCTGGTTCACCGATCCCGGCTACGGCGCGATCAGCATCTACGAGGGTAAGCTCGCCAATACCGGCTCGCTGCAGCCGCACCAGAAGGAAGCCGTCTATCGCCTGGACACCCAGACCGGACAGGTTGCGAAGGTCGCGGACGAGCCGTTCAAGCCGAACGGCATCGCCTTCAGCCACGACTACAAGAAGCTCTATGTCTGCGACACCGGCATCACGCATTACCCTGAGGCCAAGAACGTGGTGTGGTCCTACGACATCGACGGCGCGAAACTGTCGAACCCGAAGAAGCTGATCGACATGACGCTCGACGGCAAGTCGGGCTTCCCCGACGGATTGCGCGTCGACACTGAGGGCAACATCTGGGTCGGCGCCGGCTGGGTCGGTCCCGGCTATGACGGCGTGCAGGTGTTCGCGCCGACCGACGGCGCGCGGATCGGCCAGATCCTCCTGCCCGAGACCTGCGCCAATGTCTGCTTCGGCGGCAAGAAGCGCAACCGCCTGTTCATGACCGCAAGCCAGTCGCTCTATGCGGTCTATGTGGAGACGCAAGGCGCGCATTTCTGTTGAGTGCCCCGCTCTCTCCTCGTCATGCCCGGGCTTGACCCGGGCATCCACGTCTGTCCGCGATTGCTGAAGCGCGTGGATGGCCGGGTCAAGCCCGGCCATGACGACCGAGGGTGTAGCCCCTACCCCGTATTCCTCAGCCCCGCCGAAATCCCGTTGATCGTCAATTGAATCCCGCGCAGCACCTGCTCGTCGGGGTTCTGCGCGCGGTGCTCCTTCAACAGCTCGACCTGCACGTGGTTGAGCGGATCGAGATAGGGGAAGCGGTGGCGCACCGAGCGCTCCAGCAGTGGATTGCCCTGCAGCAGCCGGTCCTGCCCCATGATGTCCAAAAGCGTCTCGATGCAGGAATGCCATTCGCGGCGGATGCGCCCAAAAATCTTCTCGCGCAACGCTTCGTCCGGCACCAGCTCGGCATAGCGCGAGGCGATCGCGATCGAGCTTTTGGCGAGCACCATGTCCATGTTCGAGAGCAGCATGCGGAAGAACGGCCATTCCCTGTAGAGCTCTTTCAGGAACGGCATGCCCTTGTCGGGATGCTCCGCGATCCACTGTTCGACCGCGCTGCCAAAACCGTACCAGCCCGGCAGCATCAGGCGGCACTGCGCCCAGGAGAACACCCACGGGATCGCGCGCAGATCCTCGATCGCACGGGTTTTCTTGCGCGAGGCCGGACGGCTGCCGATATTCAGCGTCGCGATCTCGTTGATGACGGTCGAGGCCCAGAAATAATCGACGAAGCCGTCGGTCTCGTAGACGAGGCCGCGATAGGCTTTGAAGGCGAGGTTCGACAATTCGTCCATCGCGGTCAGATATTCGCGGCGCGGCGCGCTCTGGCGCGGATTAAGCAGGCTCGCCTCCAGCGTTGCGGCGGCGAGGATCTCCAGATTGTTGCGGCCGACTTCGGCGTTGGAATATTTCGACGAGATGATCTCGCCCTGCTCGGTGATGCGGATCTGGCCGTTCACGGCGCCGCCGGGCTGCGCGATGATGGCGTCATAGCTCGGACCACCGCCGCGGCCGACCGAGCCGCCGCGGCCGTGGAACAGGCGCAGCCGCACGTGATGCCGCTCGAACACTTCGACGAGACCGATCTCGGCCTTGTAGAGCTCCCAGCCCGAGGTGACGAAGCCGCCGTCCTTGTTGCTGTCGGAATAGCCGAGCATGACCTCCTGCACGCTGCCGCGGCTGTCGACGAGGCGGCGGTAATCGTGCAGCGACAGCATGCGGTCCATGATGCCGCTGGAGGCCTGCAGATCCTCGATGGTCTCGAACAACGGCACGATGTTGATGGCGCTGCGGCCGGAGGGATGGACGAGGCCGACCTCTTTCAAGAGCACCGCGACCTCGAGCATGTCGGACATGCCCTTGCACATCGAGATGATGCATTGGGGAATGGCGTCCGAGCCGAACATCGCATGCGCTTCCGCGGCGGCATGGAAGACGTTGAGCTCGCCCATGGTCTCGTCGCTGTACTTGACGAAGGGCGAGACCAGCGCGCGCGTCGAGCGCAACTCGTTGGTGAGCAGCGAGATGCGCGCCTCCTCGCCGAGCGCGAGATAGGACATGCCGGGATTGGCGGCATCCATCAGCTCGGCGATGGTGCGTTCGTGCACCGCCGAGTTCTGACGGATGTCGAGCCGGGCGAGATGGAAGCCGAAGCAATCCACCGCGCGCCGGAGCAGCCGCAGCCGGCCGCGGGCGATGACGCGGGCATTGTTGGAGATCAGCGAACGGTGCAGCACATCGAGATCGGCCTGCAGCTCCTTCACGCTCGCATATGGCGCGCCCTTGCCGACCGGCCGGCGCGTGATCTCGACCGCGAGCTTTTCGGCCGTCGCGGTCAGACGCGCATAGATGCCGGAGACCGCCAGACGATAAGGCTCGCCGCTCCGGTGCGGCGAGGTATCCGGCGAGCGTTCCGCCAAGTTGCGCAGCTCTTCCGAGACGTCGGCGAGATGCGCCGCGATCGACAATTCCGAGCCGAGCACGTGCAGCTCGTTCAGATAGAACTGCATCACCCGGCTCGACTGCAGTCGCAGCGTGCCGCGCATCACGTCGGCGGTGACGAAGGGATTGCCGTCGCGGTCGCCGCCGATCCAGCTGCCCATGCGCAGGAACGAGGCGAGCTCCGAGGCGGCCTGCTCGCCGCCCTCCTCCAGCCGGTCTTCCAGCGCGTTGACCAGCCGCGGCACCTCGCGCAGGAAGGTGTAATCATAGAACGACAGGCCGTTGGCGACCTCGTCGAGCACGTTGAGCTTGGTCCGGCGGAGCAGATTGGTCTGCCACAGCGTCAGCACCTCGCGGCGAAGCTGCTCGTCACTGGCATCGGCCTCCTCCGCAGTCAGCGCGACGCGCTCGCGGCGGTCGAGCAGGCCGGCGACCTCCATCTCGCGATCCATGGTACTCTTGCGGCGGACTTCGGTCGGGTGCGCGGTCAGGACCGGGCTGACCAGCGCGGACTTGAAGAAGCTGCGCAAGGCGTCGGCACCGATGCCCGCCGCCTTGGCATGGGCCAGCGTCTCGGCCAGCACGCCGGTGCTCTTGCCTGCGCTGCGGGCGCGCATCTGGCGGATGTTGTTCTGGTCCTCGGCGATGTTGGCGAGGTGGGAGAAATAGCTGAAGGCGCGGACGATCCGCACGGTTTCCGACGTCGACATACCGTCGAGGATCTGCTCGAGCTCGCGGCGGGCGAGCCGGTCCTCGTCGCGGTGGAACCGGATCGAGGTCTGGCGGATGCGCTCGACCAGGTCGAACAATTCGGCGCCCTCTTGGTCCCGCACGGTGTCGCCGAGGATACGCCCGAGCAGGCGGATATCGTCCCGCAGGCGGGCTTCCGCTTCCGTCACCTGAACGTCCTCGGGACGGTTGGGGCGATGCTCAGTGGCGTCGGATGGTATGGTCTGGAGGGACATGGCTCGCTCCTCTTCAAGAGCTCCCTACGGCTCCTCAGTCTGGTGGAGTGTGCGATATTTTTCTACCGCAGTGCAAGACGAAGTTGGGGGCGGTGCAAACTGCCGGCCACGCTCGTGTCCCGGACGCGCTGCAACGCCCTTAGCGTTGCTGCGCAGAGCTGGGACCCAGAAAGCCACGACTTCCGTTGCCTTAGGTCTGGGCCCCGGCTCTGCAGCGCACCGCTGAACCGGACGATGCTTCGCATCGCCGGGAGAGCGCTGCGCTGCGTCCGGGGCACGAGAGCTCTCCCATTTATCTCTATAGACACGCCTTCGCCTTCCCGCGGCGTATTCCGCCCGAGCTTTGCTGTCCGTTTCGCCCTCATCGAAGAGAAAGGGCGCAGGGAAGGCCGGGCGCCGGCTGGCACCCAGGGTCCGCACGCGGAAGACGCACGCGGGGTGACCACAGGTGACGCCGGGACATCCCGGCCTTCCCTGCGCAATGGTTTTACGGCTTATGGCGCGCTCTCCCCGGGGAGCGATGCACTATTGCCCCCGTCGCCTTGCAGATCACCGATGCGCGCACCCGGTCGGGCCGCTCCATCACCGCAAGCCTTGACGCACAGACCCCGGGCGTCAGGACCACACGCTTTTGCCGTCCGCGGACGTCCCTCCCCGGACAGTGAAAGCTCGCGCGTGCTCGCTTCCAACGCCGTAAAGAAACGCTGTGACCGCGCCGTGTCGTGCCGCGGATCGCGATGGCTCACAGGGGTCGCCCGCCCTGCCATCCCGTCACGCGCCGGCGCTGCCGCGTCCATCGCATCCCGGCCTACGTATCGTGACGATCGCGAAACGTCCCTTTGACGGGCCGGAATGTCTTGCGGTTTACCCGAAAGAGCGAATTCGGTCAATCAGAATATTTTGCGACCCTGTCCCTTGACCTGCATGGGGCGTGTTTTGCCCGTCGGCACCGCGAGGGATTGGGGGCGAAGGCGGCTGAGCTGCGCGTAGAATGGGTAGAGCCCTTGCGAAACCCATCATGCCTCGTCAACGGTCGGGTTGATGGGTTTCGCTCGCGCTCTACCATCCTGCGAGCTCAATCTGTTCGCCGTCTCAATGGCTCTTGGTACAGCCGAATTTTGCAATCTTGGTACTGGTTTCATGACCGGGCGTAACGCATCTAACTGCTAGCACCACGACCGAAGCGATCCCGATCGGCTCAGTGGGAGCCCGGTCAATGCAGATCGCGGACACTTGCACTGTCTGGCAGTTTGTGGATAGCCGTCGCGCTCACGCTGACTGCAATCGTTGCATCAAGAGACAATGACTGAGGAGATGATCCAATGAAGGCGATCGTTGTAACGGAACAGGCCGCGGGAACGGCGGGGATGAAGCTGGTGGACCGGCCCGAGCCGCAGGCTGCGATAAACGACGTCGTGGTTCAGGTTCACGCGTCGGGATTTGTCCCGACTGAGCTGACGTGGCCTTCGACCTGGACTGATCGCCTCGATCGCAACCGAACACCATCGATCCCTGGACACGAGCTGGCCGGAATGGTCACTGCTCTTGGCTATGGAACGACAGGGCTGGTGTTAGGACAGCGGGTGTTCGGCCTGGCGGACTGGTATCGCGACGGCACGCTGGCCGAGTACGTGGCGATCGAGGCGCGCAATCTTGCGCCGCTGCCGGGCGACGTCGACTTCACAGTGGGGGCGAGCCTGCCGATCTCGGGGCTGACCGCATGGCAAGGGCTGTTCCAGCATGGCCGTCTCAAATCGGGGCAGAGCATCCTCGCACACGGCGCGGCCGGCGCGGTCGGATCGATGGTGACGCAACTCGCACGAGAGGCCGGCGCCTACGTCATCGGCACCGGACGCGCCGCCGACCGTCAAACGGTGCTCGACCTGGGCGCAAACGAGTTCGTCGACCTCGACAAAGCCTCGCTGCAAGACGTCGGCAAAGTCGATCTGGTGTTCGATGTCATCGGCGGTGACATACAGAAGCGGTCGGTAGAACGCATTCGAGCCGGAGGAACACTGGTGACCATCGTCGGGCCGGCCGAGGCGCGGCCCTCCGATGGATTGGCGGTCGACTTCGTCGTCGAGTCGGATCGCGCCCAACTCAGTGAGATCGTCCAGCGGGTGCGGGATGGACGACTGCGGACGAACATCGGCAAGGTCTCGACCTTCGACGATGCGGTCGCCGCCTTAAATCCGACCGGGCGACGCAAGGGAAATACGATCATTCGCATTCGTCCCTGAGGGAGCATGCTCATTGATGTCCGCAGCGCGAAGGATGAGGTGCACTTGCGAAACCCATCCTACGAGCCACGAGTTAGCCTCACGCCGGCACGATCACCTTGCCGATCGGCCAGAGCGCGATGCCTGCGAGCTTGAGATGGGCCCAGGCGAAGGGAATGCCGATGATCGTGATCGCGAGCGCCAGTGCGGTCAATAAGTGGCCGAGCGCCAGCCACCAGCCGGCGAGCACGAACCAGATGATGTTGCCGATCACCCCGAGTGGGCCGGTGCCGATGTCCTCAATACCGGTGACGTCGTAGCGGTTGACCGCACGCGAGCCGAACGGCAGCAGCGTGTAGACGGCTATGTTGAACGCCGCCCGCGCCCAGGGCAGGCCGAAGATGGTGACGGCCATGATGACCGCGGCGATCACCCAGCCGAACGCCATCCAGGCGCCGCCGAAGAGGATCCAGAGCAGGTTGAGCAGGATGGAAACGGGAGCCATGGGATGATCCGCAGGTGGATGGTCCCGTCCATATAGGCACGAAATCTGTCTCTGCTAAGACGGTAAGGTAGCCCGGATGGAGCGCCGCGCAATCCGGGATTCTGTCACAAGCACCGTCCCGGATTACGCTTGCGCTCCATCCAGGCTACGAACCGGCGGCTACGGGCGGCTACCGCCCCTCGAATTTCGGCTCGCGCTTTTCCATGAAGGCCTTCATGCCCTCGGCCATGTCCTGGGTTTTGAATAACGGCAGGAGCTGGAGATAGACGTGGTGGACATGGTCGTGGAAATTCTCGTTGAGACCCATCCGCATCATGCGCTTGGAGGCCTGCACCGCCAGCGGCGCGTTGGCGGCGATCTCGCGGGCGACCGCCGTGGCGCGGTTCATCAGCTCGGCATCCGGCACGACCTCGTTGGCGAGGCCCCATTCCAGGCACTCGCGCGCGCCGAGCGTGCGGCCGGTGAAGATCAGCTCGGAGGCCTTGGCCCAGCCGAGCATGCGCGGCAGCAGCCAGGTGCCGCCGGATTCCGGCACCACGCCGCGCTTGACGAAGGCGGCGGCGAGCTTTGCGGTTTCCGCCATGATGCGGATGTCGCAGCCGAGCGCGGTGTCCATGCCGTAGCCGGCGGCACCGCCGTTGACGGCGCAGATGGTCGGCTTGTCCATTGCCTGCAACACCGTCGGCGGCGTGTTGCGCAGATTAATCGTGGTCGGCGAGGACGCGGCGCTGAGGCCGTTGCCGTCGCGCTCCTTGCGCAAGTCGAGGCCCGCGCAGAACGCCCTGCCCTTGCCGGTGAGGATCACGACGCGGACGTCCTTGTCCTCGTTGGCTTCGGTCAGGAGCCGCGCCAGATCGTTGAGCATCGGGCCGGAGATCGTGTTCATCCGCTCCGGCGCGTTCAGCGTGATGGTCGCGATGTGATCGGCGACTGTGTAGAGGACTTCGTTCGCGGCGTCGCTCATGACAAATGTTTCCTTGTCCCTGATCTCGTAGGGTGGGCAAAGGCGCGTTTGCGCCGTACCCACGATCTGTCTCCGTAAGCGAATTTCGTGGGCACGCTTCGCTTTGCCCACCCTACAGGTCCTCGTCGAATTGTCAGATCTTCCGCCCCGCCTGCTCCCAATAGGGATCGCGCAGGCGGCGCTTGAAGATTTTGCCGGAGTCCTCGCGCGGCAGGCCGGTGCGGATCTCGATGTGCTTGGGCACTTTGTAGTCTGCCAGATGCGCCTTCAGCGCGGCGCGAACACCTGCGGCCTCGAGCATGACGCCTGCTTGCGGCTCCACCACCGCCATCAGCGCCTCGCCGAACTCGGCATCGGGGATGCCGAACACGGCGCAATCGTGCACGCCTGATACGGCGTGCAGCACGGACTCGATCTCGGCCGGATAGATGTTGACGCCGCCCGATATCACCATGTCGCGTTTGCGGTCGCAGATGAAGACATAACCGTCCGCGTCGATGTAACCGACATCGCCCGAGGTGATGAAGCCGTCGCGGTCGATCTCCGCGCGCTTCTCGGGCTTGTTGTGGTAGGTGAAATCGGCAAGCCCGGCCATACGGGAATAGATCTCGCCGATCTCGCCGACGCCGAGCACGCGGCCGTCCTCACCGAGGAAGCGCAGCTCCGCACCGGGCGAGATTTTGCCGACGGTGCCGGGCTTCTTCAGCGCGTCCTCGGAGGTCGCGAACGTCACCGCGCTGGATTCAGTCGATCCGTAGAATTCGTAGATCACCGGCCCCCACCATTCGATCATGGCGCGCTTGACGTCGGCCGGACAGGGCGCGGCGGCGTGAATGACGTGGCGCAGCGAGGAGACGTCGTACTTCTTGCGCACCGCCTCCGGCAGCTTCATCAAGCGGATGAACATTGTCGGCACCATGAAGATGGTGTCGATCCTGTAGCGTTCGATCACTTCCAGAAATTCTTCGGCTTCGAACCGCGGCATCAGCACCAGGGCGCCGCCGAGCGTTCCGGCGCGGATGCCGAACGAGTTCGGCGCGGAGTGATAGAGCGGCCCCGGCAGGATCGCGCGGGCGCCGGGCTTGAGGCCATAGATCATCGCGCGCATGCGCTCGCCAGCGGCCTGCTGCTCCGGCGTCGGCGCATTGCGCCGCACGCCCTTGGGATGACCTGTGGTGCCCGACGTATAGATCATGTTCATGGGCTGCGGCACGACCGGGCCATCATAGGGCTGGAATTGCGCGAGCCAGGATTCGAAATCGATGGCGAAGTCCGGCGTCTTCAGATGATCGGGATCGATCTTGTAGTTGGACAGGATCTCCGGCGGCGTCGGCACGCTGAGCACGGTGACGCCCTCAGGGATCGCATCGCGCAAGGCGTGCAGCATATCGGCATGTCCGATCAGGACGGCGGTGCCGGTGTCGTTCAGGATGTAGGTGATCTCTTCCGGCTTGAAGTGCCAGTTGATGGGAACGCCATAGGCCCCGAGGCGCATCGCGGCGTAGGCGGCCTCCAGGAAGGCGATGTCGTTGCGCATCAGCATGCAAACGCAATCACCTTGGCGGACGCCGATCTTGGCGAGGCCTGAGGCGATGCGGTCGGCGCGGGCTGCGACCTCAGTGTGGGTGCGGCGGCGCTCGCCGGAGACGATGCCGAGGAAGTGGGACGTTTCGCTCATTGTTGTTTTTCTTTGTTGTTTGACGACGATGTCAGTTTGTCGCCATCACCGGGCTCGTCCCGGTGATCCACGTTCTATTCGTCGCCTCGGCAAGAACGTGGATGGCCGGGACAGGCCCGGCCATGACGGAGAACGTTAGTCAACATACTTTGCCGCGCGCTTCTCCAGATTCGAGCGCACCGCTTCGGTCTGGTTCGCGCTGCCGATCAGCTTCTGCTGCTCCACCGACTCCGCCAACAATGCCGGACCCGGATCGACCGAGAGATTGTTAAGCAGTCGTTTTGCCGCGCGGACCGCATCGGGGCTCTTGCCGGCGATCTCGCGCGCGACTTCGAGCGCCGCGGCGCGCGGGTCGTCGCAGATGCGCGTGGCGAGGCCGTAACTCATCGCCTCCTGCGCGGAGAAGATGCGGCCGGTGTAGGTGAGATCGCGCAAAATGTCGTCGCGCACGAGGCTTGCAAGGATCGGCGTCCCCGCCATGTCAGGCACGAGACCCCATTTGATCTCCATGATCGACATCCGCGCGTCCGCGGAGAGGAAGCGCATGTCGGCGCCGAGCGAGAGCTGGAAGCCGCCGCCGAAGGCGACGCCGTGCACGGCCGCGATCACGGGAACCGGAAGCTGACGCCAACCCCACACCGCCTGCTGCGGAAAATTCGCCTGGCCGTGGGTCCGCTTGGTGAGATCGCGATTTTCGCCACCCGGAATTCCATTGCCGCCCTTCTCCTCCATGGCGGCAAAACGGCCCATGTCGAGACCGGCGCAGAAGGCGCGGCCTTCGCCTGACAGCACGACGACGCGCACGCTCTTGTCCTTCGAAAGCCGGTCGGTCGCGGCGACAAGGGCCTCGAACATCGCCTGATCCAGCGCGTTCATCTTGTCGGCGCGCATCAGGCGCACATCGGCGACGCCTTCCGAGATCGAGATCGAGACGCGCTCTTCCATGGATGAATTCTCCCCTAGTTCTTGCCTGTTCTTGTTCAGTGCCGCTTTACAGGAAGCCGGCGGCCGGATTTAGTCAATCGACCAATTAACTGACAATCCGTACGGGAGAAACAGCCATGTTCAAGGAAAATCTTCTGGCCGGACGGCGCATTCTCGTGACCGGCGGCGGTACTGGGCTCGGCAAGTCGATGGCGGCGCGCTTCCTCCAGCTCGGCGCCGAGTTGCATATCTGCGGCCGGCGCAAGATCGTCTGCGACGAGACCGCGACCGAGCTGATGGCCGAGTATGGCGGCCGCGTCACCAGTCACGGTGTCGACATCCGCAACGCGCTCGCGGTCGAGGAGATGGTGGAGACCATCTTCCGCGACGCGCCGCTGACCGACCTCATCAACAACGCCGCCGGCAATTTCATCTCGCGCAGCGAGGACCTGTCGCCGCGCGGCTTCGATGCCGTCGCCAACATCGTCATGCACGGAACGTTCTACGTGACCCAGGCGATCGGCAAGCGCTGGATCGCGGCCAGGCAACCCGGCAACGTGGTCTCGATCACCACGACCTGGGTGCGCAACGGCTCGCCCTACGTCGTGCCGTCGGCGATGAGCAAGTCGGCGATCCACGCCATGACGATGTCGCTCGCGGCCGAATGGGGCCGATACGGCATCCGCCTCAACACCATCGCGCCCGGCGAAATCCCGACCGAGGGCATGAGCAAGCGCATCAAGCCCGGTGACGAGGCTGGCGCGCGCACCAAGGCGATGAACCCGATGGGCCGCGTCGGCACAATGGAGGAATTGCAAAACGTCGCCGTGTTCCTGATCTCCGGCGGCTGCGACTGGATCAACGGCGAGACCATCGCCATGGACGGCGCGCAGGCGCTGGCTATGGGCGGCAATTTCTACCAGCTCCGCGACTGGAGCGACGACGACTGGAAAACCGCGCGCGAGAGCATCATGGTGCAGAACGAGAAGGACCGGGCGAAGCGGGGGTAGCACACTCTCGTGCCCCGGACGCAGCGCAGCGCGCCGCACTTGCGGCGTGGTGCGCTGCTGAGCCGGGGCCCAGAACGCTTCGGATAAAAGAGAAGAATGGGTCCCGGCTCTGCGCAGCAGCGCTATGCGCTGCAGCGCGTCCGGGACACCAACCGCCGTCTCCCACCTTGTCTTCCCCCGCGGATGACGCCACACTCCCGGGCATAAAAACAAGACGCCACGGGAGAAACATGTTCACACAGCCATTGGCAACTCTCGCCGACATGGTGCGCGAACGCGCCAAAAGTCGCGGCAACGCCATCGCCTACGAGTTCGAGGGCCGCCTCACCAGCTTTGCCGAATTCGACGCGAGGACCAACAAGGTCGCCAACGCGCTGATTGCGATGGGCGTGAAGAAGGGAGACCGCATCGCCTATCTCGGCAAGAACAGCGACCTCTATTTCGAGCTGCTGATGGGCGCGATGAAGGCCGGCGTCGTGACGGCGCCGGTGAACTGGCGGCTCGCGGGGCCCGAGGTCGCCTTCATCGTCGAAGATTGCAAAGCCGCGGTGCTGTTCGTCGGGCCGGAGTTCATCACGCAGGTCCGCCAGATCAGGGATCAGCTGCCGGGCGTGCGCACGGTTATCACCACGGAAGGCGGCGCGCCGGAATGGCAGGATTTTGCGGCCTGGCGCAATGCGC
The DNA here is from genome assembly GCF_900094605.1 of Bradyrhizobium shewense. Taxonomy (GTDB): domain Bacteria; phylum Pseudomonadota; class Alphaproteobacteria; order Rhizobiales; family Xanthobacteraceae; genus Bradyrhizobium; species Bradyrhizobium shewense. Next base: position 819,593 of record NZ_FMAI01000001.1, read on the forward strand.
AGAGCGGCGACGATCCCGGGGTGCCGATCAACACGAAAGACATCGCGATCCAGCTCTACACATCGGGCACCACGGGCAAGCCGAAGGGCGCGATGCTGAGCCACGCCAACTTCCTCAACCTCGTGCAATCCGGCAATGCCGAGGACAAGCCGGAGTGGAACCGGTGGTCGACCGACGACGTCTCGCTGGTGGCGATGCCGGTCTTCCACATCGGCGGTTCCGGCTGGGGCGTGATGGGCCTCTATCACGGCGCCCGCGGCGTGATCGCGCGCGAGTTCGATCCGACCAAGGTTCTGGATTTCTTCGAGCTATCAGGCATCACAAAACTGTTCATGGTGCCGGCGGCGATGCAGTTCGTGGTGCGGCAGCCGCGTGCCAGGACGGTGGACTTTTCACGATTGAAATACATGCTCTATGGCGCCTCACCGATACCGGCGGCGCTGCTGAAGGAGTGCATCGAGGTCTTCAAATGCGGCTTCGTGCAGCTGTATGGGATGACCGAAACCACGGGCACCATCGTCGCGCTGCCGCCGGAGGATCACGTCGAGGGGCTGGAGCGGATGCGCTCGGCCGGCAAGGCGCTGCCGGGTATCGAGATCGCAATCCTCGACGTCGACGGCAAGCCGTTGCCGCCACGAGAGGTCGGCGAGATCGCGACGCGCTCGGGCTCCAACATGGCGGGCTACTGGAATTTGCCGGAGGCGACGGCGTCGACGCTGCGCAGCGACGGCTGGCTGCGCACCGGCGATGCCGGCTACATGGACGAGGACGGCTATCTCTACATCCACGACCGCATCAAGGACATGATCATCTCGGGCGGCGAGAACATCTACCCCGCCGAGGTCGAGAGCGCGCTGTGCGATCATCCTGACGTCGCCGAAGCCGCCGTGATCGGCGTGCCCGACGACAAATGGGGCGAGGCGGTGAAAGCGGTTGTGGTGATGAAGCCCGGCAAACAGGCGAGCGCCACCGACATCATCAACTTCACCCGGACGCGGATCGCCGGCTACAAGACGCCGAAGAGCGTGGAGTTCTTGCCGGCGCTGCCGCGGAATCCGAGCGGCAAGATCTTACGGCGGCAATTGCGGGAGCCGTATTGGGCGGGGAAGGACCGGCGGGTGAATTGATCCGCAGTGCCGTAGGGTGGGCAAAGGCGCGAAGCGCCGTGCCCACCATTCTTCAACAGTCGCGAGCGAGGTGGTGGGCACGCTTCCGCTTTGCCCACCCTACGAGAGCGGTGCAGGCCGCTAGTGCTTCCCCGGGCCCATATAGCCGAACAGGAACCCCGCGACCTTCCGCATCTGGATCTCTTCGCTGCCCTCCGTGATACGATAACGGCGGTGGTGGCGGTAGATGTGCTCGAACGGCTTGTGGCGCGAATAGCCCATGCCGCCATGGACCTGCATGGCGCGATCGGCGGATTCGCAGCAGAGGCGGTTTGCCCAGTAATTGCACATCGAGACGCGGTCCGAGAGCGTACGCTCGATCTGCTCCTCGGTGAGCTGATCCATCTCCCAGGCGGTCTTGCGGATCAGAAGGCGCAGCATCTCGGCCTGCGTCGCAAGCTCGACCAGTGGGAACTGGATCGCCTGGTTCTCGGCGAGCGCCCGGCCGAAAGGCTTTCGGTCGCGCGCGTATTTCACACTCTCGTTGATGCAATAGACCGCCGCGCCGAGCGAGCTCGCAGCCTGACGGATGCGGTTCTGATGGACAAAACACTGCGCCAGCGACAGGCCGCGGCCGACCTCGCCGAACAGCGCATCCTCAGGCACGAACACGTCGGTAAAGCTGACGCGGGGGTGGTCGGTCGGCATGTTGAAGGTCCACATGTATTCCTCGACCTTGACGCCATGGCTCTTGGCCGGAACCAGGAAGCAGGTGATGCCGCGGGCATCGCCGTCATTACCGCTGGTACGCGCGAACAGCGCACAATGCGTCGCGACGTGCATGCCTGTGGTCCACATCTTCTCGCCGTTGATGATCCAGCCCTTGACGTTGTCGCGGGTGGCCGGCACCGCGCGCGTCTCCATGTGGGTGGCGTCCGAGCCGTGATGCGGCTCGGTGAGACCGAAGGTGATGCGGTACTTGCCCTTGATCGAGCCGTCGATCATCGCCTTCTGGTCGTCGCGGCCGTAGCGGTCGAGCATGGTGACAACGGGGAAGTTTCCGACGACGGAGTGCTCGTTCTGCAGATCGTTGTGCAGGCCGAGACCCTTCGCGGCAAAGTGCTCGCGGATCACGGCCATCCAGAGGTTGGAGCCATCCTTGCCGCCATACTGCTTCGGCACCGGAAAGCGCAGGTGGCCGGCGGCGTCGGCGAGATCCTTGGCCTTGCGCAGCAACGCTTCCCATTCATGCCGCGGCAGGCCGCCATTCTCGAAATCGGTGCGCGCCCATTCGCGGCGGTGATCGAAGAAGCGGATGTTGTCGTCGGCCTCTTCCAGCGGCTTGATCTCGCGTTCGATGAAACGGTCGAGCTCTCCGAGATAGGCGACGAGATCGGCTGGCAATGAGAAATCCACAGGTTCTCTCCCGGATTGATTTTGTCGTTTTGCGTTAAGGCGCTAGGCGCGTTTTGCTTCGCACGATTAAGCGGAGAAGAGCGCGTGCAAGTCAAGCAAAGCGAGGCGTGTGAGGCACGCAAGGCGCACCAGCGCAATTCGATGGTGCTCCAGCGCCGACGCGCGGTACTATGCCGTCAATATTCCTTCACGAGAAAATGCGGGAGCGCGCGATGGAGCTGAAATTTGGTGGAACGCAAGGGGCCGATCACGATCGTCACGCTGTCGCGTCCCGAGGTCTACAACGCGCTGCACACCGATGCGCATTTCGAGCTGCAGAAGGTGTTCGACGATTTCTCGGCGGATGCCGAGCAGTGGGTCGCGATCGTCACGGGCGCCGGCGACAAGGCGTTCTGCGCCGGCAACGATCTGAAGTGGCAGGCGGCGGGAGGAAAACGCGGTTGGGACAAGGGCGGCTTTGCCGGCCTCACCGCGCGCTTCGACTGCGACAAGCCGATCATCGCGGCGGTGAACGGCGTCGCCATGGGCGGCGGCTTCGAGATCGCGCTCGCCTGCGACCTCATCATTGCCTCGGAGAATGCGACCTTCGCCCTGCCCGAGCCGCGCGTCGGCCTTGCCGCGCTCGCCGGCGGCCTGCACCGGTTGCCGCGGCAGATCGGGCTGAAGCGCGCCATGGGTATGATCCTCACCGCACGCCATGTCAGCGCCAAGGAAGGCCATGAGCTCGGCTTCGTCAACGAGGTGGTGCCGCAGGGCGAGGCGCTGTCGGGCGCGCTGCGCTGGGCGGACATGATCACCAAGAACTCGCCGATGTCGATCCGCGCCTCGAAGCAGGCCATCCAGAAGGGGCTCGGCGTCTCGCTGGAGCAGGCGATCGAGGAGCAACGGGATTATCCGGCGGTGAAGGCGATGGTGGCCTCGCAGGACTACATCGAGGGCCCGAAGGCGTTCTCGGAGAAGCGGCCGCCGAAATGGGTGGGGAAGTAGGCGGTCTTTCCGCCGTCATTGCGAGCGCAGCGAAGCAATCCAGAAATGCATCCGCGGAAAGGCTCTGGATTGCTTCGTCGCAAGAGCTCCTCGCAATGACGGGGAGAGGTCTAGCCGCCTCGCGACAGCTGCGTAGGATGGGTAGAGCGCAGCGAAACCCATCGATGGCAGAGCGAAACCTGAGATGATGGGTTTCGCTGCGCTCTACCCATCCTACGAATCGCGCCCCAGCTCCCTTTTGTACGACGCGTAGTTCGGCTGATCGACGGCGAGCTTGTCCATCGTGGTCGCCCACAGGTGCTCGGCTAGGCCCGGCGTTGCGAGGTCAACCTCGTCGTTGGCGATGCGCTCGGCGAGCGCGTGGTTGAGCTCGGTTACCGATCCGTCCATGCCGAGCAGCGCGCGCAGGCGCACCACTTCCGCAGCATCACTCCCCTCCTCCCGCGTCAGCTGCCGCGTCACGAGATCGAGGATGTTGACGGCCACCCGCAACTTGAAGGCCTGGTGGCCGGAGATCAGCGGCGTGATGTCATTGCGCAAGAAATCGGCGACCGATTTGGTCAGCTCGATCGGGGTCGGTTCGTCCTGCATGCGTCAGCTCCCGCGCGGCGCCAAGAGCCGCAATAGATCGATCTCGGTCTCGCTCGCACGGCGGCCGATCATGGCGCGTTCCATGGAATGGTCAGGGCCCTCGCGAAAGCGCTGCATCATGCCGCCGCACATGATGCCCCAGCGCAGCGTGCCCATGACTTCCCAGAATTTCACGCGCGCGGGATCGACCTGGCGGCCCGCGGCCTCATAACCCGCGAACAACTCCTCGCGCGAGCCAAAGCCGCCGACGGGCTTGTCGATTTCTCCGAACCGCCAGGAGTTGACGCAGACCCAGCCGAGATCCTCCATGGGATCGCCGAGATGGGCGAGCTCCCAGTCGAGCACCGCGCGCACGCCATCGCGGCCGATGATAAGATTGCCGTTGCGGAAATCGCCGTGCACCAGCGTCTCCTCGGCCGACGGACCCGGATCGTTGTCGCGCAGCCAGCGCAGCGCCAGCTCGAACACCGGCTTGGGCCAGTCCAGGCTGCGATAATCGCGCTCGAACTCGGAAATCTCCTGGGTCGCCGACCTGCTGCGAAGCTCAGGCAGCTTGTCCTTTGGCAGGCGATGCAGGCCCGCGAGAATGCCGCCGATCTGGCGCGCGAGATGCGGCCGCGCCGCCGCATATTCGTCATCGCGAAGAATCTTGCGCGCGATGGTCTCGCCCTCGACCCGCTGCATGATGAAGCCGGTGCCGAGACCATCCGCCGGCAGGAGCACATGCATCACGCGCGGCGACGGCACGCCGGCTTCATAAGCGAGCTGCATCAGCTGCGCTTCTGCGGCAAGGCCGGCCGCGCGCGTGGGCGCCGCGCCATAACCCTTCGGCGAGCGGCGCAAGATCGCGCCGATCACACAATCGGGATGCGTGATGTCGAAGCGCCAGGTTTCCTGACTGGCACCGCCCGACAGTTTGGCCGCGCCAGTGACGCCGGTCGCGCCCTTGCACCAGCGCCGGACGCTGCGGGAAAGCTCGGCCTCGATCATTTGCCTTTGAACTGCGCGGGCCGCTTTTCCAGGAACGCGCCGACGCCCTCGTGGAAATCCTGGGTGTCGCCGGCGCGGAGCTGGCACTGGAATTCGAGATTGAGCTGATCCTCGAAGGAATTTTCCGGGCTGTCCCAATAGAGCTTGCGGATCAGCGACAGCGCCACCGTCGGGCCGCTGGCGAGATCGCGCGCGAGCTTCATCGCCTCCTCCATCAGCACGCCGTCATCATAGACGCGGTTGACGAGGCCCCATTCCAGCGCCTTCTCGGCCGGCAGCCGCTCGCCCATCAACGACAATTCGATCGAGCGCGCGCGGCCGACGAGGCGTGGCAACAGCCAGGTCGAGCCGCAATCCGGCACGAGGCCGATGCGCCGAAAGGCCTGCAGGAAGTAGGAGGACCGCGCGCACAGGATCATGTCGCCGAGCAGCGCGAAGCTCATGCCGGCGCCCGCCGCCGGGCCGTTGACGGCGGTCACGATCGGGCAGTGCAGATTGCGGATGCGGCGCAGGAACGGATGAAATCCGGTCTCCAGCGTCAGGCCGGCCTTGGTCTTCTTCGACTGGTTGTTGCGGCCCTGGAGATTCGCACCGGTGCAGAAGGCGCGGCCCGCGCCGGTCAGCACCACGCAACGCACCTCGTCCTTCTTCTCCTCGATCGCATCGAGCGCCTCGGCAAGGCCACCCAGCATATCCACGGAGACCGCGTTCATCACCTCCTGATGGTCGAGCTTGAGGATCGCGACCGAGCCATCGAAATCGAGCGTGACGTGTTTGAACTGCATGGTTTCCTCGTGAGTTGCGGCCTGCGTCAGTTTCGCAGACCGGAATTACTTTTGCCGGGGCGCATATTTGATTTTTGGCGCGGTCTTGTCCATGGTGATCAGAGTATAGCAAGCAATCTTGCGCGCAGCGGCTGATGCGCCGCATACCCAAAAACAGGAAACGCGCCATGAACCTTTTCGACCTCTCCGGCCGCGTGGCCGTGATCACCGGCGGCAATGGCGGCATCGGCCTCGGCATCGCGCAGGCGCTCGCCGGCCAGGGCTGCAACGTCTCGATCTGGGGCCGCAATCCCGACAAGAACAAGGCTGCTACCGCGAGCATGGCGGCGCTATCAGGCAAGGTCGACAGCCGCGTCTGCGACGTCACCGATCCGGCCTCGGTCAACGCCGCGATGAAGGCCACGCTCGACACCTTCGGCAGGGTCGACGGCTGTTTCGCCAATGCCGGCATCGGCGGCGGCGGCCGGCGCTCCTTCATCGAGCGCACCGAGGAGGAATGGCGCACGATGTTTGCGACCAATCTCGACGGCGTGTTCCACGCCTTCCAGGCCGCGGCGAAGCATATGACCGACCGCGCCAATGCGGGCGATCCCTTCGGCCGGCTGGTCGCGACCTCGAGCCTCGCCTCGATCTTCGGCACCGCGCGCAACGAGCATTATGCCGCGACCAAGGCCGCGATCAACGCGCTGGTCCGCGCGCTCGGCGTCGAGCTCGCCCGCCACGGCGTCACCGCGAACGCGATCCTGCCTGGCTGGATCAAGAGCGACATGACCGCGGGCATCATGGCCAACGAGAAGTTCGTCGCCAACGTCATGCCCCGCATTCCGGTGCGCCGCTTCGGCGAGGCCAGCGATTTCGGCGGCATCGCGGTGTATCTGATGAGCAAGGCGTCGTCGTATCACACCGCCGACACCTTCGTGATCGACGGCGGCTATACGGCGTTTTGAGTCTCGTAGGGTGGGCAAAGGCGCTCTTGCGCCGTGCCCACGGTTAGCATTTTCGAATGTCGTGGTGGGCACGCTGCGCTTTGCCCACCCTACGGCTTCTCGTTTTGTCAGCGCAGAAGGGAATGGGCAAATGTTCTCACACATCATGATCGGCACCAACGATCTCGACAAGGCCAAGACGTTCTACGACGATTTGCTGAGCACGCTCGAAGTGCGGCCGGCCAGGGTCGACGGCCACCGCATCTTCTACATCACCAAGACCGGCGTGTTCTCGGTGTCGAAGCCGATCAACGGCGAGCCGGCGACGTGCGCGAATGGCGGCACCATCGGCTTTGCCTGCAATTCGCCGGAGCAAGTCGATGCGTGGCACGCGGCGGGCCTCGCGGCGGGCGCAAAAACGATCGAGGATCCGCCCGGCATCCGCCAGGGCCCGGGCGGCAAACTGTATCTCGCCTATTTGCGCGACCTCGACGGCAACAAGATCTGCGCGATGCATCGGATGCCGGCGTGATCTAGCCACACCCTCGATGTCATTCCCCGCGAAAGCGGGGAATCCAGTACGCCGCGGCTTTCTCGATTCAATCACTGCCGCCTCTGGGATACTGGATCGCCCGATCAAGTCGGGCGATGACGGCGGAGAGTGAGGCGCGCACCTGCCGCCTCGCCACCCCCATTCAAACAACATTTCAAACGCCCTCGCGATATTCCATCGCGTGGCATGGCTGCGCGTGAAAAATGCGCGCTCGCACTTTGGCCGCGCTGCGACTATTCTTGCGCCCAGAACGATCTCAGCGTCCCCGGGAGGAACAATGACAAAACACACTTATATTCCCCGCACCACCAACTACACCCTCAATCCCGGCGACGAGCTCAACGACCTCCGCATGTCGGACCAGGTCCGGCCGCTCTACGATCACGTCAAGAAGTTCATTCGCGACACCGTCGAGCCGATGTCGATCGAGTTCGCCAAGGCGGGCGAAGGCAAGGAGGATCGCTGGAGCTTCACGCCGAAGCAGCTCGAAGTGCTGGAAAAGGCCAAGAACAAGGCCAAGCAGGAAGGCCTCTGGAACTTCTTCCTGCCCGATGACGAGACCGGCCAGGGCCTGAAGAATCTCGACTACGCCTATATCGCCTCCGAGCTCGGCAAGAGCCCGCTGGCGTCCGAGAGCATGAACTGCTCGGCGCCTGATACCGGCAACATGGAGGTACTGGAGCGCGTCGGCACCAAGGAGCAGAAGGAGAAGTGGCTGAAGCCGCTGATGAACGGCGAGATCCGCTCGGCCTATGTCATGACAGAGCCGAACGTCGCTTCCTCCGACGCCAAGAACATCTCGACGACGGCCAAGCTCGTCGGCGACGAATGGGTGATCAACGGCGAGAAGTATTACATCTCCGGCGTCGGCGATCCCCGCTGCAAGATCCTGATCGTGATGGTGAAGACTAATCCGGATGCCGCGCCGAGCAAGCAGCAGTCGCAGATCCTCGTGCCGCGCGACACGCCCGGCGTCGAGGTGCTCGGGCCCATGTATGTGTTCGGCCAGGACCACGCCCCGCGCGGCCATATGCACATGCGCTTCAACAATGTCCGCGTCCCCAAGGAGAACATGCTGCTCGGCGAAGGCCGCGGCTTCGAGATCTCGCAGCTCCGCCTTGGCCCCGGCCGTATCCATCACTGCATGCGCACCATCGGCAAGGCCGAGAAGGCGCTCGACCTCATGGTGCAGCGTGGCCTCACCCGCGAAGCCTTCGGCAAGAAGATCGCCCATCTCGGTGGCAACATGCAGATCATCGCGCAGGCCCGCTGCGAGATCGAGGCCATGCGGCTGATGGTGCTGAAGGCGGCCAAGGCGATGGACGTGCTCGGCAACAAGGAGGCCCGCGTCTGGGTCTCCATGGTCAAGGCCATGGTGCCGGAGCGCGCCTGCAAGATCATCGACCAGGCGATCCAGATGCACGGCGCCACCGGCATCTCGCACTGGACCCCGCTGGCCGAGATGTACCAGGACGTTCGCCATCTGCGCTTTGCCGATGGCCCGGACGAGGTGCACTGGATGGTGGTCGGTCGCCACGAACTGAGCATGGCGTGACCAGATGCCGTAGGGTGGGCAAAGGCGTGCTCTTCGCGCGCCGTGCCCACGATTGCGGCTTATACGAGAGGTGGTGGGCACGCTTCGCTTTGCCCACCCTACGAAGATCGTAGGGCGGATTAGCGAAGCGTAATCCGCCGACTTTCGCGTGACGAAGATGGCGGATTACGCCTGCGGCTAATCCGCCCTACGCTTGGACTCGCGGAGAGTGAGCACCGCCTACGTCGCCGCCTCGACCTTGTCCTGCGTCTTCGTCTCGAAATCACCCGCATCATGCCGCTCGTGGAGCTGGCTGGCGGGATCGCCGGAGACGCGGTTGACCATGCGGCCGCGCTTCACGGCAGGGCGCTGCGCGATCTGGTCGGTCCAGCGCTGCACGTTCTTGTAATCCTGCACCGAGAGGAATTCGCCGGCGCCATAGACCAGCCCCTTGGCGAGCGCGCCGTACCAGGGCCACACCGCCATGTCGGCGATCGTAAACTCCTTGCCCGCGAGATATTCGTTGTCGGCAAGACGCCGGTCGAGCACGTCGAGCTGGCGCTTGGTCTCCATCGCGAAACGGTCGATGGCGTATTCGATCTTGGTCGGCGCATAGGCGTAGAAATGGCCAAAGCCGCCGCCGAGATAGGGTGCGCTGCCCATCTGCCAGAACAGCCAGGACATCGCTTCGGTGCGGCTCTTGATGTCCTTCGGCAGGAAGGCACCGAACTTTTCCGCGAGATAAAGCAGGATCGAGCCGGACTCGAACACCCGGATCGGCTCCGGACCGGAGCGATCCATCAGCGCGGGGATCTTGGAGTTCGGGTTGATGTCGACGAAGCCGCTGCCGAACTGGTCGCCGTTGCCAATTCTGATCAGCCAGGCGTCGTATTCGGCCCCCTTGTGGCCGAGCGCCAGAAGTTCCTCCAGCATCACCGTGACCTTCACCCCGTTCGGCGTCGCCAGCGAATAGAGCTGGAAGGGATGCTTGCCGATAGGCAGTTCCTTGTCGTGGGTAGGACCGGCAATCGGGCGGTTGATGCTGGCGAACTGCCCGCCATTTTGCTTGTTCCAGGTCCAGACTTTGGGCGGCACGTAGGCGGGAGTGTCGGTCATGCGAGGAGCTCCGGCGGAAAGATGCGCCTGCATTAATTAGACCCCGCTTGGCCGATGGCAAGCCCTCTGAGATGCATTGCCGGGCGGGGCGTCTCACCGTTTCGTCATGGCAAGCTCCCTCCCCGTCATTCCGGGGCGCCCGCAGGGCGAGCCAGGAATGACGGCGTCACCTGGGACGCCGCGGCCTGCGAGTAGAGCACGACGTCTACACACAAGATGCCTCGCCGAATCCGGCCTGTCATCGTCAGTGACGATCGGCTAGCGTCACCTTGCTTCGCGCGCGTAAGCAACGAGAACGCGAAGACCGCCTGGAGAGAGCCATGAAATCGCCGATCTGCGACATGCTGGGCATAGAGTTCCCGCTGCTGGCCTTCAGCCATTGCCGCGATGTCGTCGCTGCCGTCAGCCGCGCCGGCGGCTTCGGTGTGCTCGGCGCCACCGTGCACACGCCGGCTACGCTCGAACGCGAGCTGAAATGGATCGACGATCACGTCGACGGCAAGCCCTACGGCATCGACGTGCTGATCCCCGAAAACATCTCGACCTCGGGCGAAAAGGACGTCACCTGGAAGAGCCTGGAAGCGCGCGTGCCGCAGGAGCACCGCACCTACACGCGCGAGCTCCTGAAGAAATACGACATCGAGCTGACGACCACGGAGGTCGCAGCCGATCAGCCGCAGCCGTTCGACGGAAAGACGGCGCTGCAATTGCTCGAGGTGTCCTTCAATCATCCGATCCGCCTGATCGCCAATGCGCTGGGCGTGCCGCCGAAGGCGATGATCGAGATGGGCAAGAAGCACGGCGTGCCGGTCGCAGCGCTGGTCGGCGCCAAGGAGCACGCGCTCCGCCAGGTCGCGGCCGGCGTCGACATTCTCGTGGTGCAGGGCACCGAAGCCGGCGGCCATTGCGGCGAGGTCTCGACCATGGTGCTGGTGCCCGAGGTGATCAAGGCGATCAAGCCCATCCGCGACGTGCCGGTGCTGGCCGCCGGCGGCATCATGACGGGGCGGCAGATGGCGGCGTGCATGGCGATGGGCGCGGCCGGCGCCTGGACCGGCTCGGTGTGGCTGGCCACCGTCGAAGCCGAGACCACGGAGATCTTTCGCGAGAAGATGATCGCCGCCTCTTCCCGTGATGCAGTCCGCTCGAAAGGCCGCACCGGCAAGCCGGCGCGGCAGCTCCGCTCGGTCTGGACCGATGCCTGGGACCGTGCGCCGGACAGCCCTGGCGCACTGCCGATGCCGCTGCAAAGCGTCATCAGCCGCGATGCCTTCAACTCGATCGACCGCGCGGCGGCGGGCGGCAACGCCAAGGCGCGCGATCTCGTCAGCTATTTCGTCGGCCAGGGCGTCGGGCTGGTCGACAGCGTGAAGTCGGCGGGCGCGGTGGTGCAGGAGTTCAAGGAAGATTTCGCCGAAGCCGTCGAGCACATGAATGCGCTGGTGTCGGAGTGATTGCTCTTGGCCGGCATGTTGCTCGCGGCCCATCCTTCGAGGCTCGCGGCGCGATGCTAGCGCATCGTGCCACTCGCACCTCAGGATGACGCTGTATCCGTAGCCGTCATCCTGAGGTGGCCGCTTCTTCAGCGGCCCTCGAAGGACGACGGCGTGCCCCAAGATTTAAAATGAAAAGCAAGAAGAAATGACCAATATCCCCGAAGACCGCATCCCCGTCATCGTCGGCATCGGCGAGATCGTCGATCGCCCGAAAGACATCACCGAGGGCCTCGAGCCGCTCGATCTCTTGGAACAAGCGCTACGGCGCGCGGAGGCTGACGCCGGCGCAAAGTTGCTCGGCGAGGTGCAGTCGCTCGATGTCGTCAACTTCCTGAGCTGGCGCTACCGCGATCCGGAGAAGCTGTTGGCGCAGCGGCTCGGCATCACGCCTCCGCATTGCTATTACGGCCCGGTCGGCGGCGAGAGCCCGATCCGCTACATCCACGAAGCCGCCAAGCGCATCGCACGCGGCGAATGCACCGTGGCCGCGGTCTGCGGGGCCGAGGCGCAGTCGACTGCAACCAAGGCGGAGCGCGCCGGCGTCACGCTGCCGTGGACGCCGTTCGCCCATGATGTCGAGGAGCCCAAGCGCGGCGCGGCATTCCAGAAGCCGCTGGCGGTGAAGCTCGGCGTGTTCCGCCCCGTCACGGTCTATCCGTTCTACGAGGCCGCCTCCTCCGCGCATTGGGGCCAGACACCGCGCGAGGCGATGGCGGAATCAGGAACGCTGTGGTCGCGCTATTCGGAAGCCGCCGCGCAAAATCCCAATGCCTGGCTGAAGCGGCGTTATGCGCCCGACGAGATCACGACGCCGACCGCGGACAATCGGCTGATCGCCTGGCCTTACAACAAGCTGATGGTCGCCAACCCCAGCGTCAACATGGGCGGTGCGCTGCTGTTCACCAGCCTCGCCAGGGCGCGTGCGCTCGGTATCGCGGAGAGCAAGCTGGTCTATCCGCTCGGCGGCGCCTCGGCGGAGGAGCCACGCGACTATCTGTTGCGCGACCAGTTCTACGAGAGCCATCCGCAGAACGCGGTGCTGAAAGCGGTGGTGGACCTTGCCGGCGGCGACGGCAAAAACTTCGACGCGATCGAGCTCTATAGCTGCTTCCCCTGCGTGCCCAAGATGGCGCGGCGAACGCTGGGTCTCGGCGCCGACGTGCAGCCGACCGTGACCGGCGGCCTCACCTTCTTCGGCGCGCCGCTCAACACCTACATGACCCATGCGGCCTGCGCGATGGTGCGGCGTGTGCGTGACGGCGCAAAGCTTGGCCTGCTCTATGGCCAGGGCGGTTTCGTCACCAAGCATCACGCACTGGTGGTGGCGAAGGCGCCGCCGGGTGAGGCGCTGGCGCAGGAAACGAGTGTGCAGGGCGAGGCCGACCGCAGCAAGCGCGGGGTGCCGGAGTTCGTGACTGACGCCTCGGGCAAGGGCAAGGTCGAGAGCTTTACGGTGCTCTACGGCCGCGGCGGTGATGCCGAGCACGGCGTGGTGATGCTGCGGACGGAAGATGATAGGCGCACGCTGGCGCGAGTGCCGGCGAGCGATAGCGCGACGTTGGGACACTTGCTCGACATGGATCGCACGCCGATTGGCTCGCTCGGCGAGATCAAGATGGCGGGGGACGGCGTGCCGGAGTGGCGGGTGGCGTGATCTCGTAGGGTAGGCAAAGCGGAGCGTGCCCACCGTCTTCATGTAATCAAGAAAGATTGGTGGGCGCGGCGCAAGAGCGCCTTTGCCCACCCTACGAGAGCTGCGTCCGGGGCACGAGACCGCCCTACCCCTTCGGCGCCTGGTTCTCCGACGCCGTCGCCGGCTTGGCCTTGGCGCCAACCACGCGCACTGCATCGCCGTCGGAGAGGCCATCCGGCGGCGCCGTGATGACGCGATCATCCGCTGTAATGCCCGAGGCCAGCTCGATCTCGCGGCCGAGATCACGGGCGATGGTCACCGGCTTGAACAGGACCTTGTCATCAGTCCCGACCGTCGCCACCCGCAGGCCACTGCTGTTGAAGATCAGCGCGCTGGCGGGGATGCTGAGCGGCGCGGAATCGCGCTGGAGGTTGAGCTTCACGCTGGCATAGCCGCCGGGCATCAGCTCTCCGTTCGAATTGTCGAGCCCGAGCTGCATGCGCGTGGTGCCGGAGGCGACGTCGACGGCCTGCGAGGACGCCTCCACCGTCGCCTGGAAGGTCCGGTTCGGGTATTCCGGCAGCGCGATCGTCGCCTTGGCGCCGATCTTGATCGCCGGCACGTAGTTCTGGGGCACGTTGACATAGACGCGCAGCTTGGTGATGTCGGAGATCACGAACATCGCCGGGCCCGAGCCGCCACCGGCATTGATCAGCGCTCCGACATCGGTGTCGCGCGCGGTGACGACACCGTCGAACGGCGCGGTGATCTTCTTGTAGCCGGCCAGCGCTTCCAGCCGCTCGACATTGGCCTTGCCCGAATTGACGGCGGCATTCTTGTTGGAGAGATCTGCAGTGCGCTCGTCGATCTCCTGCGCCGAGACGAAGTTGGAGGCGACCAGCGTCTTGCGCCGGTTCAGCGTTGCTTCCGACAACCGGGCACTGGCCTGCTGGCTGGCGAGGTCGGCTCTCGCCTGAAGCAGTTGCTGATCGAGGTCCGGCGCCTCGATCTCGGCGATCGCCTGTCCGGCCTTGACGCGAGCACCGATATCGGCGCTCCAGCTCTTCAGATAGCCCGACACGCGCGCGAAAATCGGGGCGCGATAATAGGCTTCCAGCCGGCCCGGCAGATCGATGGTGGCGTTGAGCGCCTTGGCGCTGGGCTGGGTCACCGCGACGCTGGGAACGGCCTGATCGTCGGTCCATTCCCTCAACCTGGAGCCCTGCTCCTCACGGGCGCGAATCCCGGTGCCGACGACGAGGCCGGCCGCGATCAGCGCCACCACGCCGAAGATGCCCAGTTTCCGGTGCGAGACCGGGGAGCGGGGTTCAGTGGGCGACATGCGGGGTCTCCAATGGGGCGGCGGCTTTGGCGCCTTGCTTCTTGTGTACCATGCTGAACACCACGGGAACAAACATCAGCGTGGCGAAGGTTGCAAAGATCAGGCCGCCGATCACGGCGCGGCCGAGCGGCGCATTCTGCTCGCCGCCCTCGCCCAGCCCCAGCGCCATCGGCGCCATGCCGATGATCATGGCGAGCGCGGTCATCAGCACGGGACGGAACCGGACGAAGCCGGCTTCGAGCGCCGCGGCGACGGGATCACCGAGCTCCTCGTAGCGCTCGCGCGCGAAGGAGATCACCAGCACGCTGTTGGCGGTGGCAACGCCCATGCACATGATGGCGCCGGTGAGCGCGGGGACCGACAGCGTGGTCCCGGTCGCGAACAGCATCCAGACGATGCCGGCGAGCGCGGCCGGCAGAGCCGTGATGATCACGAACGGATCGGACCAGGACTGGAAGTTCACGACGATCAGAAAATAGATCAGCACGACGGCACCGAGCAGGCCGAACAAGAGGCCGGTGAAGGCGCTGTTCATGGTCTGCACCTGCCCGAGCAGCACCACGGAGGAGCCCTTCGGCACTTCCTTGGCGGTATCGGCGATCACCTTTCGGATATCGGCGGAGACCGCGCCGAGATCGCGGCCCGAGGTCGTCGCGAAGATCTGCACCATGGACTGGATATCGTATTGCGAGACCACCGCACTCGAGGCCGAGCGCTTGATGTCTGCGATGCCGCCGAGGATCGGCGACTGCGCATTGCCGGCCGCGGTGATCGGCAGCGTCTGCAGCGCGCTGAGCGAGTCGATCTGGTATTGCGGCGTCTGCATCACGATCGAATAGGACACGCCGTTGTCCGGGTTGAGATAGTAGGTCGGCGCCACCTGCGAGGAGCCGGCGAGATTGACCACGAGGCTGTTGGTGACGTCGCGCTCGGTCAGGCCGACATATTGCGCGCGGGTGCGGTCGACATCGATATTGAAGGTCGGCGCGTTCGGCGATTGCTGGATGCGGGCATCGGCAACGCCCGGAATCTTGCGCACCTTGGCCAGCAGGCTGTTGGCATAGGCGAAGTTGGCGGCGAGATTGGCGCCGCGGATCTGCAGGTCGATCGGCGCCGGCGCGCCGAAGTTCAGGATCTGGCTGACGATGTCAGCCGGGAGGAAAGCGAAGCTCACGCCGGGGAACAGCCGTGGCAATTGCTCACGCAGCACGCGCACATGCTCTTCGGTTGGCTTGTGACCTTCCCTGAGCTTGATCTGGATGTCGCCGTCCTGCGGGCCGATCACGCCGGTGTTGTTGTAGGTCATGTTGATCCCGGAGATCGGCATGCCGATGTTGTCGGTCATGGTCTCGATCTCGCCCGGGATCAGCTTGCGGACCGCCTTCTGCACGTCGGCGAGCTGGTTGGCGGTCTCCTCGACGCGGGTGCCGACCTGGGTGCGGACATGCATCAGGATGTTGCCGGCATCGACCGCGGGAAAGAAATTGCGACCGAGGAACGGCACCAGCGCGAAGGATACGCCGACCACACAGATAAAGCCGATCACGAACACCGCGCGGTGCGCCAGCGCCAGCCCGAGGAAGCCATGGTAGCCGCCGCGGATGCGCTCGAACCGTGCCTCGAAGCCGCGCTGAAACCAGACGAGCGGATTGCGCGATTTCGGCGGCCCGCCCTCGTGATGGACATGCGCCTGCAACAAATAGTTCGCCATGGTCGGCACCAGCGTGCGCGACAGGATGAACGACCAGATCATCGCGAACATCACCGCTTCCGCCATCGGCACGAACAGGAAGCGCGCGACGCCCGAGAGGAAGAACATCGGCACGAACACGATGCAGATGCAGAGCAGCGACACGAAGGCTGGCGTCACGATCTGGTTGGCGCCGTCGAGGATCGACTGCTCGACCGGCTTGCCCTGCTCCAGATGGTAATTGATGTTCTCGATCGTGACGGTAGCGTCGTCGACCAGGATGCCGACTGCGAGCGCAAGACCTCCGAGCGTCATGATGTTGAGCGTCTCGCCGATCGCCGAGAGCATGATGATGGCGCCCAGCACCGACAGCGGGATCGAGACCGCGATGATGATGGTCGAGCGCCAGCTGCCGAGGAACAGCAGGATCATGACACTGGTGAGCAGCGCCGCGATCACGCCCTCGACGGCGACGCCTTGAATTGCGCCGCGGACGAACACCGACTGGTCGCCGATGAAGCCGATCTTCAGCGCGTCCGGCAACTGGTCCTTGACCTCAATCACCTTCTGCTTGATGCCGGCGATGATGTCGAGCGTGGAGGTCGCGCCCGCCTTCAAGACCATCATCAGCACCGAGCGGTTGCCGTCGACATGGACGATGTTGGTCTGGGGCGGATTGCCGTCGCGCACGGTGGCGACGTCGCGCACATAGACCATCGCGCCGTTGACCGTCTTGATCGGGAGGTTGCCGAGCTCGTCGATCCTGAGCGGCGAGTTGTTGAGCTGGATGTTGTATTCGAACTGGCCGATCTTCTGCGTGCCGACCGGGGTGATCAGATTCTGGGCGGCGAGCGCGTTGGCGACGTCCTGGCCGGACAGGCCGCGAGCCTGCAGCGCGGTGGGATCGAGGTCGATCTGGACCTGGCGCTGCTTGCCGCCGAACGGATAGGGGATCGCTGCGCCGGGCACGGTGACCAGCGGCGTGCGCAGATTGTTGATGCCGATGTCGGCGAGGTTCTGCTCGGTGAGCCCGTCGCCCGACAGCGCCACCTGGATGATCGGCACGGTGGAGGCCGAGTAGTTCAAGATCAAGGGCGGCGTCGCGCCCGGCGGCATCTGCTTGATCAGCGTCTGCGAGATCGCGGTGACCTGCGCGTTGGCGGTGCGGATGTCGACGTTGGGCTGGAAGAAGATCTTGATGATGCCAAAGCCGTTATAGGAGTTGGCCGTGATGTGCTCGATGTCGTTGACCGTCGTCGTCAGCGCCCGCTGGAACGGCGTGGTGATGCGGCCGGACATCTGGTCGGGCGGCAGGCCGGTGTACTGCCAGACCACGCCGATGACGGGAATGCGGATGTCCGGGAAGATGTCAGTCGGGGTCCGCAGCGCCGCGAGCGGTCCGATGATCAGCAGCAGGAGCGCCAGCACGACGAACGTATAGGGCCGGCTCAGGGCAATACGGACCAGAGCAATCATGCGCCAGGCAAATCCGGGTCAGATGAGAATACGGAATCTGCCCCCACGGCGATCCCCCGTTTCCCTTTACCCGAGCACCGCCGGAAACGCTAATAACCAGAACTATCCTGCATTCACTTCCCTGCTACTGCACTGCGAAATCGACATCACAGCCATGCGGCCGGGCCCATGCGGCGCGGACGAGTTCAGGAACATGCCGATTTCGATGATGCCACAGGTCAAACAAAACGAGCGGCGCCTTTGGCGCCGCTCGTCGTTCGATAAACAGGTCGCGCGAGGATTTACGCCGCGCGGACGTTGGTCAGGAACTTGCTGACCTCATTCTTCAGCCGGCCCGAGTCGTTCGACAGCATTTGCGCCGCCGACAGCACCTGTGAGGAGGCCGTGCCGGTCTCGGTCGCGCCGCGCTGCACATCGGTGATGTTGGAGGAGACCTGCTGGGTGCCTTGCGCGGCCTGCTGCACGTTGCGGGCGATCTCCTGGGTCGCGGCGCCCTGCTCTTCCACCGCCGCTGCAATCGCCGACGAGATTTCCGAGAGGCGCTCGATGGTCGAGGAGATCTCCTTGATGGCGCCGACGGAGTCGTTGGTCGCCGCCTGGATGCCGGAGATCTGCTGGCCGATCTCACCGGTCGCCTTCGCGGTCTGCTCGGCGAGCGCCTTCACCTCGGAGGCCACTACCGCAAAGCCGCGGCCGGCTTCACCGGCACGTGCTGCCTCGATGGTGGCGTTCAGCGCCAGCAGGTTGGTCTGACCGGCGATGGTGTTGATCAGCTCGACGACATCGCCGATGCGGGACGCCGCCTTGGAAAGCTCGCTGACCCGCTCGGTGGTGGCACGGGCCTGGCCGACGGCGTCGCCCGCCATCCGCGCCGATTCCTGCACCTGACGGCTGATCTCGCCGACCGACGAGGCCATCTCCTCGGTGGCCGAGGCCACCGACTGCACGTTGGTCGAGGCTTCCTCCGAAGCGCTGGCAACGGTGGTCGCCAGCCTCTGGGAACGGTCGGCGGTCGAGGTCAGCGTCGAGGCGGAGGCCTCTAACTGGGTCGAAGCCGACGACACGGTCTGGACGATCTCGCCGATCATGGTTTCGAATTCGCGGGTGATGTTGTCGACGCGGCGGCCGCGCTCGATCTTGGCGTCGGCATCCGTGGCCGCAGCCTCGTCGGCGGCCTTCTTGGCGATCAGCGCCTCTTTGAAGATCTGGAGCACGTCGGCCATGGCGCCGATCTCGGTCTTCTCGCCCCGGTGCGGGACTTCGGCGGAGAGGTCGCCCTTGCCCAGCGCCTGCATCGGCTCGATGATCGAGTTGATGCCCTTCGAAACGTCCTGGACGAGATAGAAGCCGACGCCGATGCCGATGATGACGGCAGCGCCGAGAATGATCGAGACCAGCATGAAAGCATAGGAATAGCTGTCCGCAGCATCCTGAGCCGCCTGGTCGCCGCCCTTGGTGTTGAGCTCGATGTCCTTCATCAGGACCTCATCCGAGGCAAGACCGATCTTGTTGACCGTCTTGGTGTTCAGCTCCTGTGCTTCGTGCGGGACCTTGCCGGCCTCCTTGCGCGAGAGCGCCATCACCTCCTCGGTGCCCTTCTTGTAGTCGTCCCAGAGTTTTGCCCACTGGTTGTAGAGCGCCCGCTCCTCCGGCGAGGTGATCATCGTCTCATATCGACTACGAATCTTGGCCAGCGCCTCGATCACTGTCACAGCCGTTTTCTCGTTGGCGAGCTTCTCGTCCAGCGTTTCGGACAGCATGTGCTGGCGGACCACGTTGCGATAGGTGATGACGCTCGCCCGAAGCTCACCGAGCACCCGCACGCTGGGCATCCAGCTCGTGGTGATGTCGATCGTGTTGGCGTTCATCGACCGCATTTTCATGACGGCCAGGAGACCCATGCCGGCCATTGCGACCAGCAGGAACGCCACGACACTGATGATCTTGGCGCGGATGGAAATGGTGGCAAGCATAATCGGGTCTCTTTGTGCTGGCGCGGTGCGCGTCCGAAAGTTTTACGAATCAATTAAAGGGAGCAGCACCAACATCCAACACCAGAGCACCTGCGCAGATGTTAACTACGACTCCGTACGAGTACGGAGCCTCAAAGAGATGAACAGGCCGCTAAAAATGCTCTGCGCTCAGCGCATGAGCCTAAGCGCCTCGGAGAAAAATTCAGCGCCGCCGAAGTTTCCGGACTTCAGAGCGAGCAGCATGTTTTCTTGCGCGCCCACCGAGTGGAGCACCGGGACACCTGCTGCGATCTCTACTCCGACGAGAAATCCGGGGATCTTCAACCGATCGACCACCGCACCGGAAGTCTCGCCGCCGGCGACGATCAGTCGCCGCACGCCTGATTTTACGAGGTTTTCCGCGATGTCGGCCATGGTCTGCTCGATCGCGTGGCCGGCCGCGTCGCGACCGTGGCGCGCCTGCAGTGCGGCGACCTGATCGGGCGTCGCGCTCGAGGCGATCAGCACCGGACCCTCTGCAAGCCGCGGCCTCGCCCAATCCAGTGCGCGCTGTGCTTCGCCGCCCCCCGTAATGATACGGTCCGGATCGAGATGGTGCACCGGCATGACCCGTTCGGCGTTGGCGATCTGCTGAAGCGTTGCCTGAGAGCAGCTCCCGGCGAGGCAGGCCGCCGGTCCACCGACGGCAGTGCCGGTCTCGCCCTTCGCCCCGGCTGATTTGACTTTACCCGTCGACACCAGCGCACGCGCGAGCCCGAGGCCGATACCGGAGGCGCCGACCGACAGCCGATGTTCGGCGGCGACGAGGCCGATGGTCTCGAGGTCGCGGTCAAAGACCGCGTCGATGATGGCAGCGCCGATGCCCTTGCCCGCCAGCTCGGCCAGCCGTGCCCGCACGGCATCCGCGCCGCGCGTGACGGTGGCGAGGTCGACGAGACCGATCTGCGTCCTGCTCTGGCGCGCCAGCACGCGCACCAGGTTGGAATCGTGCATCGGGTTGAGCGGATGGTCCTTCAGCGGGCTCTCATTCAACGGCACCGCGCCGACGAAAAGGTTGCCCTGGTAGACGGTGCGGCCGGTCTCCGGGAAGGCCGGAGTCACCAGCACAGCACCCTCGCCGCCGTCGGCGCGCAGCGCGTCCATCACGGGGCCGATATTGCCGGCGTCGGTGGAATCGAAAGTCGAGCAGATCTTGAACAACACGTGGCCCGCGCCGCGGCCGCGCAGCCACTGATCCGCCGCACGCGAACGCGATACGGCAAGGCCGGCCTCGATCGAGCGGCTCTTCAGCGACACCACGACGGCATCGACCTCGGGCAGTGCGAGATCGTCCGCGGGGACGCCGATGGTCTGCACGGTGCGCAAGCCCGCGCGTGTCAGCGTGTTGGCGAGATCGGAAGCGCCGGTGTAGTCGTCGGCGATGCAGCCCAACGCAAGTGTCACGGCTTCACTCCAGCGTAAGGCTTGAACCAGGCAAGACCGTCGGTGGTCTTGCCGCGCGGATTGTACTCGCAGCCGACGAAGCCGGCATAGCCGAGGCGGTCGAGCTCTTCGAACAGGAACGGATAGTTCAGCTCCTCGCCGTCGGGCTCGTTGCGCGACGGAATACTGGCGATCTGGATGTGGCCGATGATCGGCATCATCTCGCGAAGCCGCATCGTCACGTCGCCATGAATGATCTGGCAGTGATAGATGTCGAATTGCAGCTTCAGGTTCGGGAGCCTCAGCTCCTGGATCAGGTCGCGCGCGAAGCCGAAATCGTTGAGAAAGTAGCCGGGCACGTTGCGCGCATTGATCGGCTCGAGCACGATATCGATACCGTGCGGGGCGAAGAACTCCGCAGCCCAAGCCACCGATTTGTAGAACGCCTCGATCGCGACGCGCTCGCCACGGTTGGCGATGCCGGCCATCAGGTGCAGGCGCTTGACGCCGGTCGCCTTGGCGTAAGGCAGCGCCGTCTCCAGGCCCGCCTTGAGATCGGAGAAGCGCGAGGGGAGCGCCGCAAAGCCCTTCTCGCCGGCGTTCCAGTCGCCCGGCGGCAGGTTGAACAGCGCCTGGGTCAGGCCGTTGCGCTTGAGGCGCTCGCCGACCGCCTCGGCGGGATGCTCATAGGGAAAGAGAAACTCGACCGCGGTGAAGCCGGCTGATGCGGCGGCATCGAAGCGATCGAGGAACGGCACCTCGGTGAACATCATCGAGAGATTGGCGGCAAAACGGGGCATTGGAGTCCTCTTCGTTACTTGTCGCCGGGCAGCTTGACGCCGGTGACCTGCGCATACATCCGCGCCACCGAGGCGTCGTCGTCCCGGCCCATGCCGGCGGCTGATGTCATCAGGAACATCTGGAGCGCGGCGGCGGAGACAGGCACGGGGAATCTTGCCGACCGCGCCATATCCTGGATGATGCCGAGATCTTTCACGAAAATCTCGACCGCGCTGCGCGGTGTGTAGTCGCCGTCCAGCACGTGCGGCATGCGGTTCTCGAACATCCAGGAATTGCCGGCCGAGGCCGTGATCACCTCATAGACCTTGCGGATGTCGAGGCCCTGCTTGGCGGCAAATGCCATCGCCTCCGAGGCGGCGGCGATGTGCACGCCGGCGAGCAGCTGGTTGATCATCTTAAAGGCGGCGCCCTGGCCGGCGGCATCGCCGAGCTCGTAGAGCTTCGCGGCCATGGCATCGAGCGCGGGCCGTGCCTTCGCGAACGCTGTGGGGCTGCCGGAGGCAAGGATCGTCAGCTCGCCTTGCGCGGCGCGCTGCGCCCCGCCGGAAATCGGTGCATCCAGATAATGCCGGCCGGTCGCCTCAAGCTGCTTGGCAAGGCGTCGCGCCACGTCGGGGTCCATCGTGGCGGAGGATACGAAGACGCTGCCTTCGGGCATGGTCTCGGCGGCACCATCCTTGCCGAACAGGACAGCTTCAGTCTGCGCGGCATTGACGACGACGCTGACGACGATGTCCGCGCCCTTGGCCGCCTCGGCCGGCGTTTTGGCACCCGCACCACCATCCTTGACGAAACGCGCCACCGCCTCGGCCGAAACGTCGCAACCGGTGACGGCGTGGCCGGCGCGCTTCAGCGAGGTCGCCATGCCAAACCCCATCGAGCCGAGCCCGATGACCGCGATGCGCTGATTTTGTGACGTGGAGGCGGACATGCAACTAACCCTTGCGAACGTTTCCCGGGCGGCCGGCTTTTGCGGCGGCTCGGCGAACCGATAACACGGCTTGGCCGCGCTGCCAAAGCGTGAGACAAGCGGGCATGACGGCCATGAGAACCGAAACGAGCAACGAGACAAGGCTGCGCGAGGATATCTGCCGCTTCGGACGGTCCCTGTTCGAGCGCGGGCTGACGCCCGGCTCCTCCGGCAATATCAGCGTCCGGCTGGACGGCGGCGGCTGGCTGGTGACGCCGACCAATGCCTCGCTCGGTTTCCTCGATCCTGCGAGGCTGTCGCGGCTCGACGAGCAGGGCCGGCTGGTGTCGGGCGATGCCCCGACCAAGGAAGTTCCGCTGCACACCGCGCTCTATGACACGCGCGGCAGTGCACGCGCCATCGTGCATCTGCATTCGACACACTCGGTCGCGCTCTCGATGCTGCCCGAGATCGACCCGCGCGCCGCGCTGCCGCCGATGACGGCCTATTATCTGATGAAATGCGGCGCCACCGCGCTCGTGCCGTACTACCGCCCCGGCGATCCCGCGGTCGCCGATGCGATCAAGGGCCTGGCGGGGAAATATTCATCGGTGCTGCTCGCCAATCACGGCCCGGTCGTTGCCGGCGACACGCTGGAAGCCGCGGTGTTCGCGACGGAGGAGCTGGAGGAAACGGCGAAGCTGTATCTGCTACTGCGCGGGATGAACCCGCGTTATCTGTCGCCGGAGCAGGTGACGGATCTGGTGAAGGTGTTCGGGGTGACGCTGCCGGAGCATGGGCACGACGATTGAGCCCCGCTCTAACCTCGTCATAGCGCAACGAGGCAAGAATCCCTCGCGGAAAGACTCTGGATTGCTTTGCTACGCTCGCAATGACGCAGGGTGTGGCGACGGAGTAGCCCGCATGAGCGGAGCGATATGCGGGACCAGCGGACCGGAATTGATTTGCATTGCCGGGATCGCGAGCACATGATCCCCCTGTAATTGACTGAAGGAGTTGTTTCATCGATCGCTGGGAGAATTGTCATGGATTTTAAAGTATCCTGCGCCTTCCTCTCTGCCGCCTGCTTTATTGTCTTGTCACTTTCCGCCAACGCCCAGACGTCCGGGCGCGGCGGCGTCCCCGATCTCAAGGTCGAGGCCAACTGCAAGGCAACTCAGGAGATCGACAAGTCGCTGACCGAGCCGCAGTCCTACGAGGCCTGCATGAGCGACGAGCAGACCGCACAGCAACAGCTCGCGTCCATCTGGACGACAACGCCGGAGACAATTCGCATCCAATGCTACACCGAGGCCTCCGCCGGTGGCATCGAAAGCTATGTCGACCTGCTCTCTTGCATTCAGATGAATGGCTTCGGGCAACCCTCGGCACCCGCGCCGACCCTGCGCGGCGCAAGCAAGAACCGGAACAAGAAACAATCAGGATAGGGATCGTAGCGAGCAGCTACAATCCGAGATACGCCTTCCTCACGTCGGGATTGCCCCTGATCTCAGCCGCAGGGCCCTGCATCAGCACGCGGCCGGTTTGCAGGATGTAGGCGCGGTCGGCAATCTCCAGGCACTCGGCCATGCGCTGCTCGACGATCAGAACGGTCATGCCGGCATCGCGGATGCGCTTCACGGCCTGAAAAATCTCGTCGACAAGCTTTGGCATGATGCCCTGCGAGGGCTCGTCCAGCATCAACAGACGCGGGCGCGTCATCAACGCGCGGCCGATCGCGAGCATCTGCTGCTCGCCGCCGGAGAGCGTTTCGGCGCGCTGCTCCAGGCGCTCGGCCAGGCGGGGAAACAACTGGAAAACGAGATCGAGCGGTCCCTCGCGGTTCGCGTCACCGCGGTAGAGATAGCTGCCGAGACGCAGATTGTCGCGCACGGACAGACGGGGGAACAGGCGGCGATTCTCCGGCACGTAGGCAATGCCGGTCGCGGTGATGTGGTGCTGCGCCATGCCGTCGAGGCGCTTGCCGTCGAAGGTCACCGTGCCGGAGCGCGGACGCTCGGCGCCGGCGATGGATTTGAGCAGCGTCGATTTGCCCGCGCCATTGGCGCCGGCAACGCAGACGATCTCACCCTTCTGAACCTCGATCGAGATCGCGGAGATCGCGACCAGGCCCTGATAGGCGGTCGTGACTTCACGCACCGACAGCATGACGATCTCCCAGATATGCGCTGATCACCTTGGGATCGCGAACGACATCGGCGGGTTTGCCCTCGACCAGCACCTTGCCGAGATCGAGCACGATGGCGCGGTCGACCAAGGGCATCACGATCTCCATGACATGCTCGACCATCAACACGGTGATGCCGGCATCGCGCACCTTGCGCACCAGCGCGACACCGGTCTGCGCCTCGGTCGGCGTCAGGCCGGTGAGGACTTCGTCGAGCAGTAGCAGTTTTGGCTCGGTCGCGAGCGCACGGGCGACTTCGAGACGGCGCTTCTCGGCGGGCACGAGGTCGCTGGCGAGCACGTCGGCGCGCGCGGCGAGGCCAGTGAACTCCAAGACCTCATGCGCCTTGCGACGGGCTTCGCGCATCACGGTGTTGCGCACCAGCGCACCGACGATGACGTTGTCGATGACCGTCATGGTCTCGAAGCTCTTGACCACCTGGAAGGTGCGCCCCACCCCGCGCTGGCAGCGTTCGGCCGCCGGCATGTGGGTGACGTCTTCGCCGTCGAATAGAATCGAGCCTTGCGTCGGTGGCAACACGCCGGCGATGAGATTGAACAGCGTGGACTTGCCGGCGCCGTTGGGGCCGATCAGGCCGACGATCTCGCCGCGGCCGACCGAGATCGAGACGTCGCTGTTGGCGACGAGGCCGCCGAACCGCTGCCAGACGCCGCGGGTTTCAAGAAGTGCGGTCATCGTGCGGCCCCCGTCTTCTTCGGGCGAGAGAACAGGCTGAGCAGCCCCCGCGGCAAGGCCAGCGAGATCAGGACGATCAGCGTGCCATAGACGATGAGGTCGACGCCGCGCCCCGAACCGCCGAACTTGAAGCGGGTCAGCTCCGTCAGCGGGATCAGAATGGCGGCGCCGAGCACCGGCCCCCACAGGGTGCCGATGCCACCGAGCACGGCGGGCAGCGCCATCAGCAGCGAAAACTGGAAGCCCATGACGCTTTCAGGATCGATGTAGGAGACGAACTGGGCGTAGAAGCTGCCACCCACGGCGACCAGGAAGGCGGAGACGGCGGCCGCGCCCATCTTGGAATTGAACACGTCGACACCGAGGCTCTCGGCCGCGTCCGGATTGTCCTTCACCGCACGCCACCAGAATCCCCATTTGGAGTTCTCCAGCCACCAGGTGACGAACCAGGCAAGGCAGCACAGCGCCAGCGCGAAATAGAAGTATGGCAGCTTGGTGCGCAGGAACTGGAATTTCAGCCAGCTGTCGCCGCGGATTGGAATGGTGATGCCCATCGCGGCGCCGGCCCATTCCCAGTTGTGGAACAGAAGCAAGCCGATCTCGGCGATGACGATGGTGGCGATCACGAAGTAATGGCCACGCAGGCGGAAGAAGGGATAACCGAGCCCCATCGCGATCAGCGCCGACACCACGCCGCCCGCCAGCATGCCGAACCAGGGCAGCACGCCGAACTTCGTGAACAGCAGCTCGGTGGTGTAGGCACCCAGGCCGAAATACAGCGCGTGCCCGAGCGAGATCTGCCCGCAATAGCCGGACAGGATGTTCCAGCTCTGCGACAGGCCCGCATACATCAGCGTCAGGATCAGGATGTTCTGGACGACGACGTCCTTCACGAACAACGGCGTCAGCGCGGCAATCACGGCGAGCACCGCGGCGATGATGAGGTCGCGGCGACGCCGCGCTGCAAAATCCTTGTCCATCAGATCGATCCGAACAGGCCGCGCGGCCGGATGAAGACGACCAGCAGATAGACCGCGTAGATGCCGACCGATTTCAGCGAGGGCGGCAGCACCAGCGCGGTGGTCGCTTCGACCAGGCCGACGATGATGCCGCCCGCAAAGGCGCCGAACACGCTGCCGAAGCCGCCGAGCGCCACCGTGACGTAGGCGATCAGCGCAAAGGACGCGCCGACATCGGGATAGATATAGAAGAAGCTTGCCATGATCGCTCCGGCGAGACCGACCAGCGCGGCACCAAGGCCCCAGCCGAACGCGAACACGCGGTTCTTGTCGATGCCGACCAGCGCGACCGCTCCGGGATCTTCGCGGGTGGCTTCCAGCGCGCGGCCGAAATCCGTGCGATGGATGAAGAAGTAGAGGCCGGCGAAGGCGAGGATCGAGACCAGCGCGCCAACCAGCTGCGGCTCCGGCAGGAAGATGCCGGCGACCGAGATGGTTTTGCCGCCGAGCCAGGATTGCGGAATGCTGCGATAATCAGGCGTGAAGAAGAACTGCGCCAGGCCCCGCATCACGATGGCAAGGCCGAAGGTGGTGAAGATCTGCACCATGCCGGCGTTGGCCTTGGCCCGCATGGCGAAGCGTACAATAAGTAAGTAGACCACCGCTCCGAAGATGAAGAGCGCCGCGGCGACCAACGGCGCCGACAGCAAGGGGTCGATCGCGAAGAACGCGAACAGGAAGAAGGACAGGTACATCGCGATCATCAGGAACTCGCCATGGGCGAAGTTCGTGACGTCCATCAGGCCGAAGATCAGCGCGAGGCCGACCGCGATCAGTCCGTACAGCAGCCCCATCAGGAGACCGCTGGCGAGACTTTGGATAATGGCTTGGGCTGTCAAAAGTCTGTCCCCCGAAATAGATCCTCATCCCGAGGAGCGCGCACAGGCGCGCGTCTCGAAGGATGGCCCAGCCCTCGTCCTTCGAGACGCGGGCTGCGCCCGCTTCTCAGGATGAGGGCGGGAGCTGCATCTGGCTCCCGCGTCCCAGTCTTACTTCATCGGCCAGACCGCCTCGGCGATCGCGGCCTGCGGCGGGAAGATGGTGACGAACTTGCCGCCGATATACTGCAGCAGCACCGGGTCGGCGTCGTTATTCTGGCCCATCTCGTCGAACTTGACGCGCTTCCAGGGCATGATGGTCTGCTCGCCCGGGATGTCAGTCGCTGCCAGCGCATCACGGATCTTCTCGCCGTCGGTCGACTTGGCGCGGCTGATGGCGTCGGCGAGAATGATCAGGCCCATGAACTGGCGCGAGGTGAGGTCGTTGAAGTCCTTGCCCGACCGCGTCTTGAACATCTCGTTGATCTTGCCGACCATCGGGCGCTTCTGCGCGAGATCGAGCGAGAAGGTGCCGCGCGAAATCACGCCTTCGAGCTTGTCGCCGACGGCATCATAGAGCGCCTTCTCGGAGAAGCCGGCGTCCTGCGCCACGATCGCGTTCGGCTTGTAGCCGAGCTCGGCCATGGTCTTGACCAGCAGAATGCCGTCGGTGGTATAGCTCGAGGGCATCAGCACGTCGGCATTCGCGGATTTGAGCTGCTGCACCTCGGCCGAGAGCGAGGGCGAGTTGGCGCGATACTTGATGTCGGTGACGATCTTGTAGGCGCGCTCGCCGGCGATCTTGGCCTGGGCGTTGCCGGAATCGGTGCCGAAGATCGTGTCCTCGTGAAACAGCGACAGCGTCTCGATCTTGGTGCCCTTCTTCTTCATGGCGTCGAAGAAGTCGAACATCGCGGCCGAATACATTTCGTCATGCGGCGCGGCACGGAAATAATACTTCAGACCGCGGCGGTGCAAGCTGGGCGAGGAGTTGTCGGCGGACACGAACGGGACCTGGTAGCGTTCGCAGATCTGGCTGACGGTGACGGCGACCGCGCTCTGATAGGTACCGATGATGGCGGAGACCTTTTCCTGCGTGATCAGGCGCTCGGCTTCGGCGCGGCCCTTCTGCGGATCGGCCTGGTGATCGGCGAACACGAGGCGGACCTTGGCGCCGCCGAGGCCCGGCAGGCCCTCGCCCTTCGCCAGCGGCAGGTCGAAATCGGTGTCCTTGTTGATGACCTCGAGCGCGGTCTCATAGGCCTTCTGCGCATCGACGCCTTGCTGCGCGCTGCCGCCGGAGAACGGATAGATGACGCCGATCACGACTTCCGAAGTCTGTGCGCGCGCCGCGAGCGGCACCAGTGCGGCAGTCGCGGTGGCTCCCAACAATACGTCGCGGCGAGTGATCGTCATGGCAAAGTCCCCTGTTACTGTATTTCGGCTGATCGAATGAAGCGATTGATGGATGCGGTAAAGCCCGAAGAAGCAGCAAGCGCTGCCCACTAAATCACGGCCATGGTCCTGTTCTTGAGATCCGTCACCAGCATCAGCCCGGGCGAATGCGTGATCGCGAACGGGAGCTTGGCGGCGTTGATCACCGATTGCGGCGTCACGCCGCAGGCCCAGAACACCGGGATCTCGTCGGCGGCAACCGGCACCGGATCGCCGTAGTCCGGCTTGGCGATGTCCTTGATGCCGATCAGATGCGGATGGCCGAGATGGACGGGCGCGCCGTGCACGGCGGGATAACGCGAGGTGATCTGCACCGCGCGGATCGCATCCGCCGGCTTGAACGGACGCATCGACACCACCATGGGACCGGCGAACGGACCGGCCTCGCCACAGGCGATGTTGGTACGATACATCGGCACGCGCACATTGCGCTCGATGTGCCGGATCGGCATGCCCTCGTCGAGCAAGGCTTCTTCGAACGAGAAGGAGCAGCCGAGCACGAAGGTCACGAGATCGTCGCGCCAGTAGCTGGTCACATCGGTCGGCTCGTCGACGACCTCGCCATCGCGCCAGACGCGGTAGCGCGGCACGTCGGTGCGGATGTCGAGATCGGCGCCGAGCGAAGGGATGTGCGGACTGCCGACATCGGACATGCCGATGATCGGGCACGGCTTCGGATTGAGCTGGCAAAAGCGATGAAAGGCGCTGGCATATTCCGCCGGCAGGATCGCCAGATTGCCCTGGACGAAGCCGGGGGCGACGCCGGCGGTGGAGGCGACCAGCCCTTGCCGGTAGGCAAGCCGCGCCTTGCGGCTCGGGAGGGCGTCGGGCGTTTCAGTTTGCTGCACTGCCACCAAAACAGTCATGTAATCGACCTGCCTATAAACTCGACAAAGACAGCCAACACCAAGCGTGCTATAAAGTCTAATCGTCCTTTCTAATCGATATCGATAAATCCATTTTATCGACGAGGAAAATCTTTCAATGCTGGACTTCAGGTCGATCGAGACTTTTCTCTGGGTCGTAAAGCTCGGCAGCTTCCGCGGCGCTGCAGCACGGCTCAATACGACCCAGCCGGCGATCTCCCAGCGCATCGCCCAGCTCGAGCGCGAGATGGGCGTCAAGCTCCTCAACCGCGACCACCGCGTCGCCTCGCCGACGCCGAGCGGCCGGCAGATGATGGTCTATGCGGAGAAGCTGATCGGCCTGCGCGCGCAGATGATGGCGGAGATCGGCGACCGTTCGGCGATGCGGGGCGTGATGCGGCTCGGCGTCGCCGAGACCATCGTGCACACCTGGCTGCCGCGCCTCGTGAAGAGCGTGAACCAGGTCTATCCGAACCTGTCGCTCGAGATCGAGGTCGACATCACGCCCAACCTCACCGCGCGCCTGCTCGCGCAGGAGATCGAGCTTGCCTTCGTGGTTGGACCGCTGTCGGCGTCCGGCGTGCACAATCGCGTGCTCGCCGATTATCCGATCGGCTTCCTCGCAAGCCCTTCGCTCGGCCTCGGCAAAGGCCGGGTGACACCGGCGGAGCTTGCGCGGTTTCCGATCATCACCTTCCCGCGCAAGACCAAGCCTTACGAGGTCGTGCGCGAGGTATTCGACCGGCCGGAGCTGCCGCCGATCCGGCTGCACGCATCCGCATCGCTCGCGACCGTCATCCACATGGCGGTCGAAGGCCTCGGCGTCGCCGTGATCCCCGACGCGATCGTCGAGAACGAACTCGCCGACGGGCGGCTGCAACTGCTCGACACCGATCTCGCGATCGCACCGCTGACGTTCACCGCGAGCTGGCTCGCCTCGCCCGACGTCGTCGCCGTGGAGCGCGTCGCTGAGCTTGCACGGCAGATTGCGCAGAGCAGCCTCGCAGTTGACGCGCCCGCGCTGGCGCGTCATTGAAAAAGGCGCCGGATTTCTACTGTCATTCCGGGGCTCGCGCAGCGAGAACCCGGAATCTCGAGATTTCCGGGTTCGGCTCTTCGAGCCGCCCCGGAATGACAGCGATCAATGGAAGAGACGCATGAGCCGAGCCGCCACCAATCTGCAAATCGATTCCGCCCGCCTCTGGGGCTCCATCCACGAGACCGCGCAATTCGGCGCGACGGCCAAAGGCGGCGTGCGGCGGCTGACGCTCAGCAACGAAGACAAGCAGGTGCGCGACTGGTTCCGTAGGGCATGCGAGGATGCCGGTCTCGAAGTGCACACCGACGCACTCGGCTCTCAGTTCGGCCTGCGCAAGGGCCGCGACATGTCGAAGCCGCCCGTCGGCATCGGCTCGCATCTCGATACCCAGCCGACCGGCGGCAAGTATGACGGCATTCTGGGCACGCTTGGCGCGCTGGAAGTGATCCGCACGCTGAACGATGCCGGCATCGAGACCGAAGCACCGATCTGCGTCGTCAACTGGACCAACGAGGAAGGCTCGCGCTTCGCACCCGCGATGATGGCCTCCGCCGCCTATGTCGGCGACTTCACCACCGACGACATTTTGTCGCGCAAGGACGCCGAGGGCACGACCGTCGGCCAGGCGCTGGACAGCATCGGCTATCGCGGCGACAAGCCGGTCGGCTTCCAGAAGCTCGGCTGCTTCGTCGAATTGCACATCGAGCAAGGCCCGATCCTGGAGGCCGAGGGCAAGACCATCGGCGTGGTCGATTCCGGTCAGGGCGTGCTGTGGTACGACGGCAAGATTTCCGGCTTCGAGAGCCATGCCGGATCGACGCCGATGCCGCTGCGGCGCGACGCGCTGGCGACGCTGTCGGAGATCGTGCTGGCGATGGAGTCCATCGCGAAGAAGCACGGACCGAACGCGGTCGGCACCATCGGCGAAGCCGTGATCGCAAACCCCTCGCGCAACGTCATTCCCGGCGAGATCGCCTTCACCATGGATTGCCGCAGCGCGGACGGCGCCATCATGGACGCGCTGGATCGCGATCTGCGCGCCGCGATTGCGGAGATCGCCGCGCGCCGCAGGGTCGAGGTCAAGATCGACCTGGTCTGGCGCAAGCCGCCGACGCATTTCGATCCCAAGCTGATCTCGGCGGTCGAGAACGCGGCAAAGACGCTCGGCTATTCCTCGCGCCGCATCACCTCCGGCGCCGGTCACGACGCCTGCAACCTCAACACGATCATGCCGGCGGCGATGGTGTTCGTGCCCTGCAAGGACGGCATCAGCCACAACGAGTTGGAGGATGCGACGCAGCCGGACTGCACTGCTGGCACCAACGTTCTCATGCATACCGTGCTGGCGATCGCCGGCGTCGCGTCCTGACCGGAGAGAGCCATGCGCGGAGTATTCGTCGACGCCAATGAAGCGCTTGCCGTGATCATGGAACGGCTGGAAAAGCCGGGGGATCCCAAGGTGCGGATCCACCGGGATCCCGACATCAAGCCCGAGCAATATCCTGAAATCCTCGACGGCGCCGAGATCGCGATCGTCGACCACACCGCGCTGCCGACTGAGGTGGCGAAGAAGTGCGCGGGGCTGAAGCACGTCGTGTTCCTCGGCACGGGTGCGCGCAGCTACATGAACCCGGAGGAGCTGGCTGAACTCGGCGTCTCCGTACATCTGATCAAGGGCTACGGGGACACCGCGGTCGCCGAATCCGCGATCGCGCTGATGTGGGCCTCGGCCCGCGTCATCGCCATGATGGATCGCGAAATGCGCGGCGGCAACTGGCTGCGCGAAGACGGCATGCAGCTCACCGGCAAGACGCTCGGCCTGATCGGCTTCGGCGGCATCGCCGCCGAGGTCGCGCGCATTGCGTCCGGCAGCGGCATGAAGGTGATCGCCTGGAATCGCTCGCCTAAGAACCATCCGGGCGTGGAATTCACCGATCTCGACAGCGTGCTGGCAAGGAGCGACGTCGTGTCGCTGCACCTGCTGCTCAACGACGAGACGCGCGGCATGATCACGCGCGAGAAGATCGCAAAAATGAAGCGTGGTGTCATCCTCATCAACACCGCCCGCGCCGCTGTCGTCGACGAGACCGCCATGATCGATGCGCTGAAGTCGGGCCACATCCGCCATGCCGGCCTCGACGTTTTCAACATCGAGCCGCTGCCCGGCGATCATCCGCTCACAAAGCTGCCGAACGTCACGCTGTCGGCGCATTCGGCGTTCCGCACGCCGGAGGCGAGCGAGAACCTGATTGGCGCGGCGTGGGAGCACTGCCGCCGGATCGTGAAAGGATAAGAGCAATAACAATGGCCGACTATCGCACCATCAAGGCAGAGCCGCTCACCAACGCCATCCGCGCTATCGTCAAGGCCGGCGGCTCCTCGGACCGCGAGGCCGAGCTGGTGTCCACCAATCTGGTCGAGGCCAATCTCAAAGGGCACGACTCCCACGGAGTCGGCATGATCCCGCGCTATGTCCAGAGCGTCGTCAATGGCGGCCTCGCTGTGAACGCGCACGTCAAGACCGTGCTCGACACCGGCCCGCTTCTCACCCTCGACGGCGTCACCGGCTACGGTCAGGTGATCGGCCATGAAGCGATGGAGCTGGCAGCCGAACGCGCCAAGCAGAACGGCGTGTGCCTCGTCGGCCTCTCCAACTCGCACCATATCGGCCGCATCGGCCACTGGGCCGAGCAGTGCATCGACCACGGGCTGGTCTCGATCCACTTCGTCAACGTGATCTCGCGCCCGATCGTGGCGCCCTGGGGCGGCAGCGATGCGCGCCACGGCACCAACCCGTTCTGCGTCGGCATCCCGCGCGCCGGCAAGGACCCGATCGTGCTCGACTTCGCCACCAGCAGGATCGCGCAGGGCAAGACCCGCGTCGCCCACAACAAGGGCGTCGCGCTGGAGCCAGGCACCATCATCGACAATGAAGGCAAGCCCACCACCAACCCGCGCTACACCGTGATCCCGCCGCATGGCGCGATCCTGCCGTTCGGCGAGCACAAGGGTTCGGGGCTCGCGCTGGTGTGCGAAATCCTCGGCGGCGCGCTCTCCGGCGGACAGGTGGTCAAGGGGCCGTCCGACGGCAAGTACAACGTCCTCAACGGCATGCTCTCGATCGTCATCGACCCGAACAAGCTCGGCACCGGCGAGAACCTGGCGAGCGAAGTCGAAAGCTTCGTCGCCTGGCACACCGGCTCGCCTCCCGGCCCCGGTGTGGAGAAGGTGAAGATCGCCGGCGAGCCTGAGCGCGAGACCAAGAAGAAGCGCCTCGCCGAAGGCATTCCGGTCGATCCGACCACCTGGCAGGAGATTCTCGCAGCCGGCCAGAAGTTCGGGCTGGACCAGGCGGCGATCGAGAAGATCGTGAGCTAACCGGACGCGCATCCTTCGGACTTGCCGCGGCTGAGTGCACTATCGCGCACCCGGGTCTGGACTAAAGCGCATTCATGGAGCGGATTTGAACCGGCCCGTGTCGTCTCGCGACAACGCGGATATCCCGGTCCACATCCGCCCCAGAGGTTCAAATGTTCTCCCGTCTCGCGAAGCTCGTGTCCGGCTCAAACGGGCCGTCGCCTGCAGCTGACTTCTACCTGCAACGGTTCGCGATCTATGAGAGCGAGCTTGGCGAGCCCGAGCACAGCTTCACGGACAGCGCCGAGCGCCGCATCGATATCCACGCCTTTGGCCGCGATTTCGTGCCGGTATGTCAGGAAGGTTCTGATGAAGGCTATGTGCTTCTGACCAACGGCATGAGCCAGCAGCGGATGCATGGGTCACATGGCGACGCCAAGCCGCGTGCCGAGCTGATGTGGTACGTCCGCGAGCCGACCGAGGAGATCTGCGCCAATCTGCGCTGGCTCGCGAATCTGCCATTCATCGACAAGACCTGGTTCGGCTTCGGTCATCGCGTCGCGCTGCCGATGCCGCCGGTTGCGGGCACGGACTTCGAGACGTTTTTGTTTCTGACGCCGATCATCGGCCCCGATAAGGAGATCGCCGAGGCGCTGGAGATCGCGGGCGATCCCGTGGAGGTCCTGACCGTGAACCTGATCTCGCATCAGGAGCTCGCGCTGATCAAGTCCAGAGGGCTTGATCCGTTTCTCGATCTGCTCGATGAGAACGACTATCCGCCGATCTTCGATCCGGCGCGGAAGTCGTATGTGTAGGGCGCTCTTCCTTCGCCCCTTGTGGGAGAAGGTGGCGCGAAGCGCCGGATGAGGGGTTCTATCGGCGCGCTGTTCCGTGAATGAAGGCCTGTCTCCGCGGAGACAGACCCCTCACCCGTCTTCGATGCTTCGCATCGAAGCCACCCTCTCCCACAAGGGGAGAGGGTAAAGAGCCTCAATCCACCATATCCGCGACGGCCTTGCCGCAGGCCGTGGTGTCGGCGTTGCCGCCGAGGTCCTTGGTGCGGAGCGTGCGTTCGGCCAGCGTGCGCTCGATCGCCTCGACGATCGATTGGCCGGCTTCCTTCTCGCCGAAATGCTCGAGCATCATGGCGCCCGACCAGATCGCGCCGATCGGGTTGGCGATGCCTTGGCCGGCGATATCAGGCGCCGAGCCGTGCACCGGCTCGAACACCGAGGGGAAATCGCCCTCGGGGTTGATGTTGCCTGACGGCGCGATGCCGATCGTGCCGGTGCAGGCCGGGCCGAGGTCGGAGAGGATGTCGCCGAACAAATTGGAGCCGACCACGACGTCGAACCAATCCGGATGCAGCACGAAGTTCGCGGTGAGAATGTCGATGTGGTACTTGTCCCACTTCACGCCCGGAAACTTCTTGGCCATCGCCTCCACGCGCTCGTCCCAATAGGGCATGGTGATGGAGATGCCGTTGGACTTGGTCGCGGACGTCAAATGCTTCTTCGGCCGCGACTGCGCGAGCTCGAAGGCGAACTTCAGGATACGGTCGACGCCGGTGCGGGTCATCACCGTCTGCTGGGTGACGAACTCGCGGTCGGTGTCCGGGAACATGCGGCCACCGACGGAGGAATATTCACCTTCGGTGTTCTCGCGCACCACCCAGAAATCGATATCGCCGGGCTTGCGGCCCGCCAGCGGCGACGGCACGCCGGGCATCAGCCGCACCGGGCGCAGGTTCACATACTGGTCGAACTCCCTGCGGAATTTGATCAGCGAGCCCCACAGCGAGACGTGGTCCGGAATCTTGGCCGGCCAGCCGACCGCCCCGAAATAGATCGCGTCGTGCTTGCCGATCTTGTCCTTCCAGTCATCGGGCATCATCTGGCCGTGCTTCTCGTAATAGTCCCACGACGAGAAGTCGAAATGGTCGAAATGCAGGGAGACCCCGTGCTTCTTCGCCGCCGCCTCCAGGACGCGCAGGCCCTCCGGCATCACTTCCTTGCCGATGCCGTCGCCGGGAATGACCGCGATCCGGTATTGTTTCTTGCTCATCGAGAACGTCCTTGGTTGGTCCGGCAGTCGCCGCCTTTTGACCGCATTGCAATGGACCAAACGCAGCGGCAGTGCAACGCTGCACTGCAATGTTGACCATGGCGCGGCCAAGCGCCTACTGATCTCATCCAGTTCCCACCGAGCGAGTAACCTCATGGATCTGCATCTGCGTGGCAAGCGCGTCCTGATCACGGGCGCGTCCAAGGGCATTGGCGCCGCCGCTGCCGAAGCGTTTGCCGAGGAAGGCGCGCACCTCCTGCTCGCCGCCCGCAACGGCGACCAGCTCAAGGCGCTGGCCGAGCGCCTGCGTTCCGCCCACCAGATCGATGCCGCAACGAGCATCGTCGATCTTCGCAAGGCCGAGGATCTGGCGCGGCTCGCGAAGGAAGCGGCCGACATCGACGTGCTCGTCAACAATGCGGGCGACATCCCCGGCGGCTCGATCGACAAGATCGACGAGGCGACCTGGCGTCACGCCTGGGAATTGAAAGTGTTCGGCTATATCAACCTGACGCGGCAGATCTACGCGCAGATGAAGGCGAAGGGCGGCGGCGTCATCGTCAACGACATCGGCGCGGCCGGCGAAAAGTTCGACGCCAACTACATCTGCGGCAGCGCCGGTAATGCCGCGCTGATGGCCTTCACCCGCGCACTCGGGGGAAAAAGTCTCGCCGACAACATCCGCGTGGTCGGCATCAATCCCGGGCCTGTCGGCACCGACCGTCACGTCACCCTGCTCAAGACGCGGGCAAAGCACCAGTTCGGCGACGAGAGCCGGTACAAGGAATTCCAGAAGAGCCTGCCGCTCGGGCGCCCTGCGCATGCGCGCGAGATCGGCGATCTCATGGCGTTCCTGGCGTCGGACCGCGCCGGGTATACGTCGGGCGTGATCTACACCGTGGATGGCGGCATCAGCGCTGGCTGGGGCTAATTGCCGGGATGTTTTAGGCACCGTCGTTCCGGGGCGATGCGAAGCATCGAACTACGGTGCGCCCCGGAATGACAATCAAGAGGTAGGAGTAAAGTAATTGTCTCAAGACCTGATCCGTGAAACCGCCTGCGCCGTCGTCGACAAGCTGCGGTCCGGCGATGTCTCGCCGCTCGAGCTCCTGGATGTCGTGGAGAAGCGCATCGGTGAGGTCGACGGCAAGGTGAACGCGCTGCCGACCCTGTGTTTCGAGCGCGCGCGGGACAGCGCCAAGGCGCTGATGCGGAAGCCGGCCGGCGCGCGGGGGCTGCTCGCGGGCCTGCCAGTGCCGATCAAGGACCTGACCGACGTTGCAGGCGTGTTGAACACGCAGGGCTCGCCAATCTTCAAGGACAACATCCCCGCCAAGTCCGACCTCATGGTCGAGAACCTCGAAGCCAATGGCGCGGTGGTCTACGCCAAATCCAACACGCCGGAATTCGGCGCCGGCGCCAACACCTTCAACGAGGTGTTCGGCGCGACCCTCAATCCCTGGGATACTTCAAAATCCGCGGCGGGCTCTTCCGGTGGCGCGGCCGTGGCGCTGGCCACCGGTATG
The DNA here is from genome assembly GCF_900094605.1 of Bradyrhizobium shewense. Lineage (GTDB taxonomy): Bacteria > Pseudomonadota > Alphaproteobacteria > Rhizobiales > Xanthobacteraceae > Bradyrhizobium > Bradyrhizobium shewense. The sequence goes on from NZ_FMAI01000001.1 coordinate 857,368, forward strand.
GCCTGGCTGGCGCAGGGCTCCGACATGGGCGGCAGCTTGCGCAGCCCCGCGGCTTTCTGCGGCGTCGTCGGCATGCGCCCGAGCATCGGCCGCGTCGCGCATACCCCCAAATCCGGCATCGATCGCAATCTCGGCGTGGTCGGCCCGATGGCGCGTAACGTCGAGGATCTCGCGCTGCTGCTGGATGCGATGAGCGGCGACTACGCGGACGATCCGCTTTCGCTGCCGGCGCCCACGACCTCGTTCCTGTCGGCGGCTCAGGCCGGCAAGAAGCCGAAGCGCATCGCCTATTCGCCCGATCTCGGCATCACGCCCGTCGATCCCGAGGTGAAGGCGATCACGCGCAAGGCGGCGGAGCGCTTTGCCGAGGCCGGCGCCATCGTCGAGGAGGCGCATCCGGACTGGCGCGAGGCGCATGAATGCTTCCACGTGCTGCGCGCCTTCGATTTCGCGATCACCAAGGCCAATCTGCTGCGCACCAAGCGCGACCTGCTCAAGCCCGAGGTGATCTGGAACATCGAAGAAGGCCTCAAGCTCACGGTCGAGCAGCTCGAACGCGCCGAGGCCCAGCGCGTCGGCATGACTGCGCGGGCGGTCGAATTCTTCAAGACCTACGATTTGTTGCTGACACCCACCACGATCGTGCCGCCCTTCCCGATCGAGCACCGCTACGTCGCCGAATGCGCCGGCAAGAGATTCGACAATTACGTCGAGTGGCTCGGCATCGTCTACGCCATCACGCTCGCCTGCTGCCCCTCGCTGTCGCTGCCGTGCGGCTTCACGGCGTCGGGCCTGCCGGTCGGCGTGCAGGTCGTCGGCGCACCAAGGGGCGATGCGCAGGTGCTCGCGGGCGCGAAGGTGCTGGAGGATATTTTGGGCCTGCGCGGCACGACGCCGATCGATCCGAAGGTGCGGAAGTAATCCCACTCTACACCGCGCGCTCCGTAGCACCCTCTCCCCTTGTGGGAGAGGGTGGCTCGCCGCATAGCGGCGAGACGGGTGAGGGGTATCTCTCCACAAGGGCCTCCCTCACCGTCTGAATTCGACGATAGAACCCCTCATCCGGCGCTTTGCGCCACCTTCTCCCACAAGGGGAGAAGGAAGATCACCTCCCGCTCGCCGCCTCCAGGCCGCGGCTGTACCGCGACATTGCAAAGCAGAACATAAAGTAGATCGCGGCGACGAAGATGTAGACTTCGACCGAGAACTGCTGCCACGCCGGATCGATGATCGCCGTCTTCGCCGTCGTCAGCAGATCGAAGATGCCGATGATCAGGACGAGGCTGGTGTCCTTGAAGAAGGCGATGAAGGTATTGACCAGCGGCGGGATGACGTGGCGGATCGCCTGCGGCAGAACGATCAACCGGTTCTTGCGCCAGTAGGACAGCCCGAGCGCATCGGCAGCTTCATATTGCCCGCGCGGCACGGCCTGAAGGCCGCCGCGGATGACTTCGGCGAGATAGGCCCCCGCAAACAGGATGATCGCGATCTGTGCGCGGAGCAGCTTGTCGATATTGAATCCACTGGGCATGAACAGCGGAAACATCACGCTTGCCATGAACAGCAGGCTCACCAGCGGCACGCCGCGGATCAGCTCGACATAGAGCACGCTGAGCGAACGGATCGCCGGCAGCTTTGAGCGCCGGCCGAGCGCGACGAGAATGCCGAGCGGAAACCCGAATGCAAGGCCGAACGTCGCGAGGATCAGGGTCACCGGGAGGCCGCCCCAGCGATCCTGCGAAACGAAGGAAAGCCCGAGCACGCCGCCCCACATCAGCATGCTGATGAGCGCGAGTGCGCCGACCCAGAGAAGGACCAGCTCGCGCCGCCACAGGGCGCGGCGGGTGGAGAGGTAGAACAGCGCGATGAACAGCAGCACCGACAGCGCCGGCCGCCACTGTTCGTCGAACGGATAGGTGCCGAACAGGATGAAGCGGTACTTTTCGGGAATGATCGCCCAGCAGGCGCCGAGGCCACGCACCGCGCGGCAGGCACTGGAATCGTTCGCCGGGGTCAGCCACACGGCATTGGCGATGCCCCACTGCACGAAGCTGAAGATGCCCTTGGCGAGCACCGCCAGCAGCACGACAGTGAGGATGCCGTTCGGGATCGACGAGAACAGATTGGCGCGCAGCCAGCGCAGCGCCGGATTTCCCGTCTGCGGGCGGCGGGCGGCGCGCGGCACTTCCGGCATGTCGGCGATCGCGGTCATGTTCAGCGCTCCACCAGCGCAATGCGCGCATTGTACCAGTTCATGAAGAAGCTGATGGAAAGGCTGATGGTCAGGAACACCGCCATGATCAGCGCGATCGCCTCGATCGCCTGCCCGGTCTGGTTCAGCGTGGTGTTGGCGATCGAGACCACGTCCTGGTAGCCGATCGCGACCGCGAGCGAGGAGTTCTTGGTCAGGTTGAGATACTGGCTTGTCATCGGCGGCACGATGACACGCAGCGCCTGCGGCAGGATGATCTGTCGCAGCATGAAGCTGCGGCGCAGGCCAAGCGCGTTGGCGGCATCCCACTGTCCGCGCGGCAGGGACTGGATGCCGCTGCGCACGATCTCGGCAATGAAGGCCGAGGTGTAGGTGACGAGTGCGATCAGCAGCGCGAAATATTCCGGGGCAAGCGTCAGCCCGCCGACGAAGTTGAAGCCGCGCAGCTCCGGCCACTCGATTGTCCATGACACGCGAAGCAGTACGGACACCAGCACGGGCAACGCGAGGATGAAGCTCACCGCAAAGGGCCATACCGGCCGCGGTTTGCCGTCGCGCATCTGCTGCACGATCAGCCATCGCCGGATGAGATAGACCACGGCAAGGCCGAACACCGCCGTGCCGAGCACCCAAAGCTGCGGCGGGCCAAGCGGAATGGCCGGCAGGATCAGGCCGCGATTGGACAGGAACATGCCCTCGACCGGCCGCCATGCCGCGCGCGCGGCCGGCAGCGCCTGCATCAGCACGTACCAGAACAGGAGTTGAAGCAGCAGCGGGATGTCGCGGAGCGTTTCGACATAGACGGCGGCGAGGCGCGACAGCAGCCAGTTGGCCGACAGTCGCGAGATGCCGATCAGCGTGCCCAGGATGGTCGCGAGCACGATGCCGATCACGGCGACGCGCAAGGTGTTGCCGACGCCGACAACGAAGGCCCAGAGATACGTGTCTCTCGGGTTATAGGCGAGCAGACTGTCGGCGATGGGCATGCCGGCCTCGCGGCCGAGGAAGGCAAAGCCGGTCGTGATGCGGCGCGCCGAGAGGTTGGTGACGGTGTTGGACCAGAGAAAGCCGATGACTGCGAGCGCAATCCCGACCACCAGCACCTGCCAGAACAGGCCCTGCAGCTCGCGGCGTCCCCATGCCCCGAACAGGCGGCGGCGCGGTGGCGGTCTCGGCGTGTCCGATGTCACGGCACAAAAACCCTTCTCGAGAGGCAGCGATTTCCGGCGGCGCACGTCAACTGTTGCACCAATCTATATTTCGTGCAACAAATGTTTCATGGCCGAGCCCGCGAAATCCTCGCCGCTGAGCGAACTGCGCATTGCATTGCCATCGCTGCCGATGCGGCTGCAGGAAGTCGGGCGCTTCGTCGCCGCCAACGATTACGACGCCACCACCCGTTCGATGCGCGACCTCGCGGCCGAAGCTGGCGCCGATCCCGCCGCGTTCACGCGGCTCGCCAAGGCGATCGGTTATTCGGGCTGGGACGAATTGCGCGCGGCGCTGACCGAGGCGCGGCGTCCGTCGCAGACCTCGCCCTTCTCCGGCCGCGCCAGAGGCCGCCGGCCCGGCCCGAATGCCGATGTCGCGCTCGTCACCGACAAGCTCGAGGCCGAGGCCGCCGGCCTTCCGCGCATCCCGGCTCAGCCGATTGCGGAGGCCGCACGCTCCCTGCATGAGGCCAAGCGGATCTGGATCGCAGGCTATCGCAGCTGCCGCAGCGTTGCCGAACTCCTGAACTACGAGTTGCGGCTGTTCCGCCCCGAGCAGGTGCAGCTCGTCGGCGTGTCCGGCCCCGACGATCTCGATCTCGGCGCCTTCCGCCCCGGCGAGGCCGTCATCGTCATCGGCTTCCTGCCGTACACGCACGCGAGTGTCCGCGTCGCGCAAGCCGCCCACCACAGCGGCGCAACGCTGATTGCCATCGCGGACAGCCTCTCTGCGCCGATGGCCGAGGGCGCCGACCACGTGCTGCTGTTCGAGGCGGCCTCCTCTCCCGGCTTCTTCCCGAGTCTCACCGGCGCGATCGCGATCGCGCAGTCGCTCGCTGCGGTGACGTTCTCGCTCGGCGGCATGGCCGCGAAGAAGCGCCTGGAGCATACCGAGACGCGGCTCACTGCTGCCTCCATCTACGTCTCAGAGAAAGGTTGACCCATGGCCGCTCGCACCAGCCGCGTGCTGCACCGCTCGTTGCGCGAGACGCCGCCCAAGGCGATCGGCGGCGAAGGCGTCTATCTCTTCGCCGAGGATGGGCGGCGCATCATCGACGCCTCCGGCGGCGCGGCGGTCTCCTGCCTCGGCCATCAACATCCACGCGTGATCGCGGCGATGGCAAAGCAGGCCTCGACGCTGGCCTATGCGCACACCGCTTTTTTCTCGTCCGAGCCGGCCGAAGCCCTCGCCGACACACTGGTCGGCCATGAACCTGGCGGCCTCGCTTATGCCTACTTCGTCAGCGGCGGGTCCGAGGCGATCGAAGCGAGCATCAAGCTCGCGCGGCAATATTTCATCGAGCGCGGCGAGCCGCAGCGGCAACATTTCATCGCACGGCGGCAGAGCTACCACGGCAACACGCTGGGCGCCCTCGCCGCCGGCGGCAATGCCTGGCGACGCGCGCCCTATGCGCCGCTGCTCTCGGCCGCCTTCAGCCATGTGACGCCGGCGTTTGCCTATCACGAGAAGCACGACGGCGAATCCGACGCGCAGTTCGTGGCGCGCTTGGCGGCGGAGCTCGAAGCGGAATTTCAGCGGCTCGGTCCCAACACGGTCGCGGCGTTCCTCGCCGAGCCCGTGGTCGGCGCCACCGCCGGCGCGGTGACGGCACCGGACGGCTACTTCAGGGCGGTGCGCGAGATCTGCGACCGGTACGGTGCACTGCTCATCCTCGACGAGGTCATGTGCGGCATGGGCCGCACCGGCACCACGCATGCCTGGGAGCAGGAAGGCATCGCGCCCGACATCCAGGCGATCGCAAAAGGGCTCGGCGGCGGCTACCAGCCGATCGGGGCGATGCTCGCGAGCGGCAAGATCATCGACACCATCCGCGCCGGCTCGGGCGCCTTTCAGCACGGCCACACTTATCTGGCACATCCCCTCGCCTGCGCCGCCGCACTGGCGGTGCAGGAGGTGATCCGCGAGGACGGCCTGCTCGAGCGCGTGAAGGAGCGCGGCAAGCAGCTCGAACAGCGCCTGACCGAGCGCTTCGGCAATCACCGCCATGTCGGCGATATCAGGGGCCGTGGCATGTTCTGGGCGATCGAGCTCGTCGCCGATCGCGCCAGCCGCGCCTCGTTCGATCCCGCGCTCAAGCTCAATCAGAAGATCAAGGCGGAGGCCTTCGCCAATGGGCTCGGCTGCTATCCCGGCGGCGGCACCGTGGACGGCGTGCGCGGCGACCACGTGTTGCTGGCGCCGCCCTATATCGCCTCCGCAGAGGAGATCGACCTGATCGTCGACAAGCTCGGCACGGCCGTCGATAACGTATTGCGTAGTGTCAATCACTGAGGGGAGTAGCATGATGAGGAAAGTGGTTATCGCGGCGAGCGTGCTCGCTGCATCGACGGTTGTCGCATCCGCCGCGACGCTCGATACGGTGAAGAGCCGCGGCACGCTGGTGTGCGGCGTCAGCGCCGGCTTTGCCGGCTTCTCCGCGCCCGACTCGCAAGGCAATTACAAAGGTCTCGACGTCGATTATTGCCGCGCGCTCGCGGCCGGCGTGCTCGGTGATGCCAGCAAGGTGCGCTACGTCTCGCTGACCGCGCAGAACCGCTTCACCGCCCTGCAATCGGGCGAGATCGACGTGCTCTACCGCAACTCGACGCAGACCTATCTGCGCGGTGTGACGCTCGGCCTGCGCCAGGGTCCGATCAACTTCTACGACGGCCAGGGCTTTGTCGTGAAGAAGGACCTGGGCGTCAAGGACATCAAGGACCTCAAAGGCGCCACCGTCTGCGTGGCGCAAGGCACCACGCACGAGGTGACGCTAGGCGATTACGGCCGCGCCAATGGCATCGACTGGAAGCCGCTGGTGTTCGACCGCGTCGACACCATGTACCAGACCTTCTTCGGCGGCCGCTGCGATGCCATGACCCAGGATGCCTCCGCGCTCGCCGGCGCCGTGACCACCGCGGCGCCGAATCCGGCCGATTACGTCGTGCTGCCGCAGACCATCAGCAAGGAGCCGCTTGGGCCCTTCACCCGCAACGGCGACGAGGTCTGGAGCGACATCATCACCTGGCTGCATTACGGCCTGATCGAGGCCGAGGAGCTCGGCGTGACGCAGGCCAATGTCGACGAGATGGCGAAGTCGCAGACGCCCGCGATCCAGCGCCTGCTGGGCGCCTCCGGCGACCTCGGCTCGCGGCTCGGGCTCGACAACAAATGGCTGGTCACCGCGATCAAGGTCACCGGAAATTACGGCGAGATCTACGAGCGCAATGTCGGCAAGGCGAGCCCGCTCAAGCTCGATCGCGGCCTCAACGGCCTCTGGAGCAAGGGCGGCTTGATGTACGCGGTGCCGTTCAAGTAAACGACTGCCGTGTCCCGGACGCGCTGCAGCGTGCAACGCTACAGCGCAGAGCCGGGACCCAGCGGCCACAATGGGCCCCGGCTCTGCAGCGCAATACTGCGCATTGCGCTGCGTCCGGGGCACGAGACCCATGGATAGCCACCTTAGATGACGACGTCCCCTCGCATCGCCCTGATCCACGCCCTCAAGCATTCCATCGCCCCGATCGAAGCGGCGTTCGCCAAGGCCTGGCCGGAGGCGCGGCTGATGAACCTGCTTGATGACAGCCTCTCGGCGGATCTTGCCCGGGACGGCGCGCTCAACGATGCCATGACCGAGCGCTTCCTCGCACTCGGCGATTATGCGGCGGCGACCGGGGCGAACGGGATCCTGTTCACCTGCTCGGCCTTCGGCCCCTGTATCGAGGCGGTCGCACGCGCGCATGCGCCGATGCCGGTGCTCAAGCCGAACGAAGCGATGATCGCGCGGGCGGTGACGATGGGCACACGGATCGGCCTGTTGTCCACCTTTCCGCCGACCCTTGTGTCGATGCCGCCGGAGTTTCCGGCCTCCGTCCAAATCGTGCCGAAGCTTGCCGAAGGGGCCCTGACGGCGCTCGACCGCGGCGACCGCGCCACCCACGACCGGCTGATCGTCGAAGCGTCTAAGGACCTGCGCGATTGCGACGTCATCGCGCTGGCGCAGTTCAGCATCGCAGCAACGGCACCGCTGGTCTCAGAAGCCACTGGCCGTCCCGTCGTGACCACACCTGACAGCGCGGTCGACAAGCTGATGACACTGCTGAAAGCGAAGGCTTAGGCACCTGTCGCTTTTCGACGCCGCTCGCCCTTGATCGCAGCCGCGAGCGCGGCCTTCGTTTCGCTGACGAAATCCTCGACCAGATCCTCGCGGGTGGTATGGGCGGCCTCACCGGTGAACAGGCCCTGCTCGGCCAGCATCACCACGCCGTGCAATGCCGCCCAGATCTTGAGCGCCTGGCGTTCGCGCAAATAGCCGACGGCAGGCACTTCCAGAGCTTCGATCACGAGCGAGAAGGTCTCGCGCGTGGCCTCGTGCAGCTCGCTTCCCTTGGCGGCGCATGCCACGGTGCGGGACGCGAACATCAGGCGGTAGATGCCGTTGCGGCGCAGGCCGAACTCGAGTGTCGCCTGCGCCAGCCGCGACAGCTTGGATTGCTTCGACGGCCTCGCCATGGCCTCACGCAAGATCGCGCTGAGCTGCCGGAACGCATCCGCCGTCACCGCTGCAAGCAGCGCCTCGCGGTCGGCAAAATGGCGGTAGGGCGCCGGCTGTGACACGCCGAGCTGCTTTGCCAGCGCCTTGATGCTGATGGCCTCGGCGCCGCCCTGTTCCGCCTCGCGCAGCGCCGCCTTGATCAGGGCATCGCGAAGATCGCCATGGTGGTAGGTGTTCGCAGGCTTGCGGGCGAGTTGTGAGCGCATGGTGTGGCGAACCTATAAGTTTGCGCTTGACAGGGAAAGCCTGCCGCGAATGTAATAGCATATAACTTAAAGCCCACGGCAAATGCCGCGGATAAAATCGACATGAGGAACGCGCCGCCCTGCGGGCCCCGCGCATACGACCGAGGATGCCGCCATGACAGAGCGACTGAGGGTTCACGTGGATCCCGACAAATGCCAGGGCCACGCGCGCTGCAAGGCACTCGCGCCGGAACTTTTCGAGCTGGACGAATACGGCAACGCCCACGAAGCCGGCGACGGCACGGTCCCGCCGGGGCTCGAGGACAAGGCGTGGCTTGCCAAATCCAACTGCCCGGAAATCGCGATCGATGTGATCGAGGAGTAGCGCGGCCCCTGCCGCCCCGCGTCCTTTCAGCGAACACGAGCCAAGGGATTCCCAGCCATGTCCGACGCCAGTCCGCCCGCCGCCCATCCGCCCGTCACCGACTGGGTCCATGATTTCGACCATACCGATCCGCAATGGACGGAGGATCCCTTCCCGATCTGGGACGAGCTGCGCGCAGCGAGCCCGGTCGTGCACACCGAGCGGTTCCTCGGCTGCTACATGCCGACGACTTATGAGGCCGTGCGCGAGATCGCCAACGACACCGAGCATTTCTCCTCGCGCCGCATCATCGTGCGCGACGTCCGTCCCGAGGTCGCGAGGAACGCCGCCCCGCCGATCACCTCAGATCCGCCCGTGCACAAGCCCGCCAAGCAGCTGTTGCTGCCGCCCTTCACGCCGGACGCGATGAAGAAGCTGGAACCGCGGATGCGCGCGATCTGCAACGAGCTGATCGACGGCTTCATCGCCGATGGCAAGGTCGACGCCGCCGCACGCTACGCCAAATATATCCCGGTTCGGGCCATCGCACATATGCTCGGCATCCCCGAGAGCGACAGCGATCTCTTCATCAACTGGATCCACATGATCCTCGAGCTCGGCATCAAGGACGAGAGCAAGCTGCTGCAGGCCGTGCAGGAGATGAGTGCCTATTTCAGCGCGCATATCGAGGCGCGCAAGGACAAGCCGACCGACGATCTCATCTCCTACCTGATGAACGCCAAGGACAAGGAGGGCAACCCGCTCGAAGACTCGCACGTCCTGGGCTCGCTGCGCCTGCTCCTGATCGCCGGCATCGACACCACCTGGAGCGCGATCGGTTCCTCGCTCTGGCACCTCGCGAAGACGCCGGGCGACCGCGAGCGACTGATCGCCGAGCCAGGACTGATCCCGACCGCAGTTGAGGAGCTGCTGCGCGCCTATTCTCCGGTGACGATGGCCCGCGAGGTGGTCAAGGAGACCACGATCTCGGGCTGCCCGGTCAAGGCGGGCAACATGGTGCTGCTGTCCTTCCCGGCCGCAAATCGCGACCCCAAGATGTTTCCCGACGCTGACAAAGTCGTGATCGACCGTCGCGAAAACCGGCACGCCGCCTTCGGCCTCGGCATTCACCGCTGCGTCGGTTCCAACCTGGCGCGCATGGAGATGCAGGTTGCGCTGGAGGAATGGCTGAAACGCATCCCAGATTTCCAGCTCGATCCGGCAGGCGCCGTGACCTGGTCACAGGGCACGGTGCGGGGGCCCCGCCAGTTGCCATTCTTGCTCGGAAAGGCGATGTAGGCCTTTCCAGACAACGGAGAGGCCGGGCGTGACTGAACAAGCAATCGAGCCGGCCTCCGACCACATCGACATCGCCGACGCCAAGCGGCGGATCAAGGCGATCTTCATCGGCTCCATCGGCAATCTGGTCGAGTGGTACGATTTCTACGCCTATACGGCGTTCGCGCTCTATTTCGCTCCCGCCTTCTTCCCCGGCAACGACCCCGTCGTGCAGCAATTGAACGTCGCCGTCGTCTTCGCGGCGACGTTCCTGATGCGGCCGCTGGGCGGCTGGTTCTTCGGCTATCTCGCCGACCATTTCGGACGGCGCATCTCGCTCACGCTCTCTGTCGTCTTCATGTGCTTCGGCTCGTTGATCATCGCGCTGACGCCGACCTATGCCACGATCGGATTCGCCGCGCCGGTCATCCTGGCGCTTGCACGCGTCATCGAGGGCCTGAGCCTCGGCGGCGAATACGGCGCCAGCGCCACCTATCTCAGCGAGGTCGCCGATCCCAAGCACCGCGGCTTCTATTCAAGCTTTCAATACGTCACCCTGATCGGCGGCCAGCTCACCGCGATCATCGTGCTGCTGCTCCTGCAAAAGGTCTTCCTCACCCCACAGGAGCTGAAGGACTGGGGATGGCGTATCCCCTTCGCGATCGGCGCAGCGCTCGCGATCTTCGCAGCGGTGATGCGGCGCGGCCTGCACGAGACGGAGGCGTTCGAGGAAGCCAAGAAGGTGGTGAAGCCGAGCGGTTCGATCACCAATTTGCTGCGTTATCCGCGCGAGCTCCTACTCGTGGTCGGCCTCACCGCCGGTGGCACCGCGGCGTTCTACACCTTCACCACCTACATGCAGACCTTCGTCAAGCTTTCGGTCGGGCTGACCGAGGACCAGACCACTTTCGTGATCTTCGGCACCTTGGTCTTCGCGACCATCCTCCAGCCGATCTACGGCGCGATCTCCGACAAGATCGGACGCAAGCCGCTCTTGATCTTCTTCGGTGTCGCCGGCACGCTCGCGACCGTGCCGCTGTTGATGACCCTGAAGGAGACCAAGTCGCCCTTCGTCGCGTTTGTCCTGATCTGCTGTGCCTGGCTGTTCGTCGCCGGTTACACCTCGATCAACGCCGTGGTGAAGGCCGAGCTGTTCCCGACCAATGTCCGCGCGCTCGGCGTCGGCCTGCCCTATGCCATCACGGTGTCGGTCTTCGGCGGCACCGCGCCGGCGATCGCGCTCTATTTCAAGAGCATCGGGCACGAGGAATGGTTCTACTTCTACCTCAGCGGCATCATCTGCCTGTCCCTGGTGATCTATGCTACCATGCGCGACACCAAGCACACTTCGGCAATGCATCGGCACGAGTAGACCATGGCTGACGAGACGCCATCCGACAGCAAGCTGACGCGCACCAAGGAGAAATGGGCGCGCGAGGGCCGCTTCCTCACAGGGAAGATCACGCGGCCGGAGGACCAACGGCTGCCGCCCGGCCAGCACCTCACCAAGGACTGGCCTGTGCTCGATCTCGGAGTCGTGCCGCCGGTGTCACGCGAGCGCTGGCGGCTCGACGTCTATGGCGCGATCGAGAGCCCCGTGTTCTGGACCTTCGACGAATTCATTGCGCAGAAGCAGGCGCGGTTCACCTCCGACATCCATTGCGTCACCACCTGGTCGCGCTACGACAATGAGTGGGACGGGCTTGCCACGCGCGAGCTGCTCGCGGCCTGCCAGCCGCGCGAGGATGCACGCTTCGTGACGCTGCATTCCCATGACGGCTACACCACCAACCTGGCGCTGGAAGACTTTGCCGCCGAGGATGCGCTGCTCGCCCATAGCTGGTCCGGCCAGCCGCTGACGGAGGAGCATGGCGGCCCGGTGCGGCTGGTCGTGCCGCATCTCTATTTCTGGAAGAGCGCGAAATGGCTCCAGGCCATCGAATTCCTGACCGAGGACGCGCCGGGCTTCTGGGAAGTCCGCGGCTATCATAATCGCGGCGACCCCTGGGCCGAGCAACGCTATTCCGACGATTAGAATTCAAGCAGGAACGAAGGGAAGCCCATGTCGACGGAGCGCTTTCAATTCACGGGCGAAGGCGGCCATCAGCTTGCCGCCGCGCTGGAGTTGCCGGACGGCGAGCCCGCGGCCTACGCGCTGTTTGCACACTGCTTCACTTGCGGCAAGGATACGCTCGCCGCCAAGCGCATCTCGGTCGCGCTGGCAGCCAAGGGCATCGCGGTCCTGCGCTTCGACTTCACCGGGCTCGGCTCGAGCGAAGGCGATTTCGCCAATTCGACGTTTTCGTCCAACGTCGCCGATCTCGTCCGCGCAGCCGACCATTTGCGCAACGCCCGCAAGGCGCCGTCGCTCCTGATCGGCCACAGCCTCGGCGGCGCCGCGATCCTCGCAGCGGCTGGAAAGATTCCCGAGGCCAAGGCTGTTGTGACCATCGCGGCGCCATCCGATCCGGCGCACGTGACCGGCCTCTTCAGGGAGCATCTCGACACCATCCGCGCGCAGGGCGAGGTCGAGGTCTCGCTCGCAGGACGCCCGTTCCGGATCAAGCGCGAGTTCCTCGAGGACATCGCCGAGCACGAGCTGATGAAGGACATCACAGGGCTGCACAAGGCGCTGCTGGTGATGCACTCGCCGGTCGACGACACCGTTGGCATCGACAATGCGACCAAGATCTTCGTTGCGGCCAGGCACCCCAAGAGTTTCGTCTCGCTCGACCATGCCGATCATCTGCTCGCCAAGCCCGCCGACGCGCTCTATGCGGCCGATCTGATCGCGGCCTGGTCGAGCCGCTACATCGACACGGCAAAGCCCGCGAAGGCGATGGATCTGCCCGAGGCGCCGCGCCAGGTCGTGGTGCAGGAGACCCGCAAGAGCAAGTTCAACCAGATCGTCACGGTCGGACCACATCGTCTGGTGGCGGACGAACCGGTCGCCGCCGGCGGCGAGGATGCCGGTCCTGGGCCCTATGATTTCCTGCTCGCTGGCCTCGGCGCCTGTACCTCCATGACCATGCGTCTTTATGCCGACCGCAAATCGCTGCCGCTCGGCCGCGTCACCGTCAGATTGAAGCATTCCAAGATCTACGCCAAAGACTGCGCGGAGTGCGAGACGCGCGACGGCATGCTCGACCAGATCGAACGGGACATCGCGATGGATGGCGCGCTCGATGCCGAGCAGCGCAAGAAGCTGATGGAGATCGCGGACAAGTGCCCGGTGCACCGGACATTGACGTCGGAGATCCGCATCGTGACGAAGGCCGTGGACTAGCGCGACTGCGCTAGAAGCACGATGCCATCGTCCGCAATGCCGCGCTGATCTCGTTTTCGTGCCAGGCCGCAAAGCCGAGCAGCAGGCCATGATCGCGCGGCCGGTCCAGCGCCAAGCCGGACAGCGCCCGCGTTTCAACGCCCGCGGCAGCCAGCCGCTTGACCGCCGCCCGATCGGCGGTGCCGCGTTTGAGACGGGCGACGAGCTGGATGCCGCCCGCGGGCACTTCGATCGAGAGCATCTCGCCCAGATGGAGCTCCAGTCCTGCAACGAGGTGATCGCGGCGCGCGTGATAGAGCCGGCGCATCCGGCGCAGATGCGCGAGGAAATGCCCGCCGGCGATGAACTCGGCCAGCGCTTCCTGGATGTGGCTGGACGCGATCAGCCCGATGTGCCGCTGCGCGATCTCGAAGGTGCTGACCAGCGCCGGCGGCACGACGAGATAGCCGAGCCGGATATCCGACGTCATCACCTTCGAGAAGGTACCGACGTAGAACACGCGGCCATGGGCATCGAGCCCTTGCAAGGCCGGCACCGGCCGGCTGTCATAGTGGAATTCGCCGTCGTAATCGTCCTCCGCGATCCAGCTCTTGCCGGGCCTGCACACACCAAGAAATTCGGTGCGGCGCGCCAGCGACATCAGCCGTCCGGTGGGATGCTGGTGCGATGGCGTCATGAAGATCAATTTCGGGGCCGCGAGACCCGGCATCCGCTGCATGCCCTGCGCGTCCAGCCTCATGCCGATCACGTGCGCGCCGGAGGCGCGGAGGGCTGCGGCCGCGCCGGGATAGCCGGGATCCTCGACCCAGACCTCGTCGCCGGGGGAGATGAGAACAGCCGCGATCAAGGTCAGCGCGGCCTGCGCGCTCGGCAGGATCATGATCTGCTCTGGCGTGGCGCGAACGCCTCTGCTCGCGGCCAGATAATGCGCGAGCGCCTCGCGCAGGCGCGTTCGGTTGACCGGTCCGAGTTCGCGTTTGGCCGCACGCACGGCGCTGCGGCGCAGGCAGCGAGCCCAGATCTCGTTCGGAAACTCCCGCGCATCTCCAAGCCCTGGCCGCAACGGTCTGAGCGGCACCTGATAGGACATCGGCCAGTCGGTCTGCTTGAGCTGCGAGGCCCAGGGTGAAAGCCGCAGCTTGCCGGAGCGCACGCGCGCCGCAACGGCATCCGCTCCTTGACGTCGTTCGCCGCCGTCGACGGTGACCACCGGACGGCGGCCGTGCGACGCCGCGAGATATCCCTCCGCGGCGAGCTGCTCGAACGCATAGGTGACGGTGTTGCGGGAAACGCCAAGATCGCTGGCGAGCCGGCGGCTCGATGGCAGCGCGCGGCCTTTGCCGAGGCGGCCGGTTGCGATCAAGCCTCGGAGCTGGCTCGTCAGTTGAGCCACCAGCCCGTCGTCGCCGGCCCGCTTCAGGTCGATCAGGGCCGAGATCATCGTTTCTGAAACTGGCACCTTGTTCCTTTCTGATCTGGCGCTTTTATGGGTACCAGCGCGGATGCTATCTGCCGGACCGGACTGCTTCAAGGATGTTGCGATGAACTCCCTGTCACCCCGCGCGGCCGTCGGCCTGTTCCTCATCGTCGTGCTGGCCTGGGGCGTGAACTGGTCGGTGACGAAGCAATTGGTGCAGCTCGTCCCGCCGCTGTGGAGCTCGGCGATCCGGAGTTGGATCGCGCTGGCAGGATTGTTTGTGATCCTCGGGCTGAGCAACAATCTCGTGATTCCGGAGCGGCGCGACGTGCCGGTGGTCCTCAGCGTCGCGCTGCTGCACATGACGCTCTTCTCCATTCTGGTCGCGGCCGGCCTGCGCTTCCTGCCCGCGAGCAAGGGCATCGTGCTCGGCTACACCACGCCGCTCTGGGTCGCGATTGCGGCACCTTTGCTCGGGAAGGACACCCTGACCGCACCCAAGCTTGCCGGCGCCGTGCTTGGACTGCTCGGCCTTGCAGTGATCCTGAATCCGTCTTCAATCGACTGGAGCAATGCCAACGTCGTGCTCGGCGCCGGCATGGTCATCCTGGCCGCGATCTCCTGGGCAGCGAATATCATCTATGTCCGCGCGCATCGCTGGATCGCCTCCCCGCTCCAGCTCCTGTTCTGGCAGGTGCTCGTGGCCACGGTCGTGCTCTCGACCCTGGCGATGGTCATCGATGGGCTGCCGCACGTGGAATGGTCGTGGAGGCTGGCTATGCTTTTCCTGTACTCCGGCCTGATCGGAAGCGCGCTGGCCTATTGGGCGATGTCGATGGTCAACAAGAGCATCTCGGCGCTAACGACGTCGCTTGGCACAACCGGGACGCCGCTCGTCGGCATCGCGAGTGCTGCGATCCTGCTGGGCGAGCCCCTGGACTTGAGCCTCGCTGTCGCGGCCGGATTGATCGTCACCGGCATCGGACTTGCGACGCTCGGCGACCGGCTGTTGCGCAGTCAGGCCACCGCGAGCGGTTGAACCCGCAGCGCGCCACGCAAACCTGCGGTCGTGCCGAGCAGGATGCCGGCGAGCGCGACGAACGAGCCCAGCGCCAGCGTCGACACGCCCGTGAGCCCCTGCCCGATCGAACAGCCGAACGCCATCACGCCGCCGATGCCCATCAGCGCGGCGCCGCTGCCCGAGCGCAGCATGTGGCGCGGCGAGGAATAGCCTTCAAGCTTGAAGCGGCCTGTGGCGAGTGCGGTGATCAGGCTGCCGGCGAAGACGCCGGCAACCGTCGCAATGCCGAAATTGAGCGTCAGGCCGGTCGAGAGCATGGCGTATTGCAGCGCGTCTGCGATCGGCGCGATGAAGGTGAGCGAGGTCACCGGCACCGGATTGAAGTCGTCGGCACCGAGATAGCCGGTGACGAACCAACCGGCGGCGACGAGCAGGCCGACGACGACGCCCGCCGCGATCTGGCCCGGCGAGCGCCGGAACATCGGATGCGCGAAGGCAAACAGGATCAGCGCGACGACGATCACGGCCGCCGCCAGCGCACGCGAGAGCGCTTCACCGGGGCCAAGCGATGCCAGCAACGAAGGCAGCGAATTGACATTGACGGTGGTTTGCGAGGCCTGAACCAGCGCGATGCGAGCCGGCGCGATCAACCCCTTGAGGGTCATTTGCGCAGCGATGGCGAGCACGATCACGACGACGAAGGAGCGGAGATTGCCGCGGCCGAGCAGCACCAGGGCGCGCGAGCCGCAGCCGTTCGACAGCACCATGCCGTAACCAAACAGCAGGCCGCCGAGGAACAGCACCGGCACCGAGAACGTTTGCTGCAGGTAGATCGACTTGCCCAGATCGGCCATGCCGTTGCCGGCAAGGAACTGGCTGGCGGCGATCGCGACGGCGATCGCCAGCGCATAGGTCCGCACCAGCCGCCCGTCTCCTTCCGCGAGCCAGCCGCGCATGCTGCTCATCAGGCAGAAGCCGCTGAGCAGGCCGACGGCGCCGTAGACAAGGCCGATGGCAAGGCCAACGAAGATGACGATTGCTGCGGACGAGTCCATGATTACGGCTTCAGGACCACGCGATCCCGCGAGGAGCCGGCGACCGCGACATACGCCTCCTTGGCGCGCTCCAGCGGATAGACGGCATTCGCCTTGACCGGAAACGGTTTCAGCTGCCCGCTCGCAAAGCCCGGGCCGAGGTCGCGCAGCACCGCGCCTGTCGCTGCCGAGGGGAGGCCGAGCGTGTCGATGCCGACATAGGTGTGCTGGCCCCGATAGAATTCGAGGATGTTGAACTGCACGATCCGATCGATCGCGGCGATCAGGATCTGACGGCCACGCAATGCGAGCGACTTGTGCGCGGCCTGGAAGTAGGGATCGCCGACGGTATTGAAGACGATGTCGGCTCCCTTGCCGCCGGTCAATTCGCGCACGCGCGTGGCGACGTCCGTCGCGGAGGCGTCGACCACCTCGATGGGGGCGTTGGTGTGGCCTTCGTAAGCTTCCGCCTTGCGCACCACGCCGATGACGCGCGCGCCCTGCCAGGTCGCGATCTGCACTGCGGCTTGGCCGACCTTGCCATTGACGCCGAACACCAAAACGGTCTCACCGTTCTTCGGCACGCCCGCGCGGCGAAAGCCTTCCATCGCGGTGACGAAGGGCACGCCGATGCCAGCGGCCTCCTCCCAGGACACCGTCTTTGGCTTATCGACGACGGCGTCAGCTTCGACCACGAGATGGGTTGCGTGGGTGCCGTCGCGGCGGATGCCGAGATCGCCGGAGGAGCCGAACACCTCGCGGCCGACCGTGCCGGCCGGTCCGTCGATCACCACGCCGGAATAGTCGCGGCCCGGCGTGCGCGGGAACACGGCATAGGGCATCAAGCCGGTCGCGGCCTTCACGTCGGAGGGATTGACGGCGGCAGCCTTGACCTCGATCAGGAGATCGTTCGGACCGCGCGTCAGCGTGTGACGCTCGACCACCGGCGCAACCGCGGCGGCGTTCTCGGCCTTGGCATTGAGGCGCACGCAGCGCGCTTCGATGGTTTTGGTATCGGCTGGCGACATGAAAGACCCGCGATTTCTCGCCGGCCTTGTCGCCTTTGGGGCCGGTCAAGTCAATCGGTCAAGTCAGTCCTTCAAGTCAATCCTTGGGCCGCTTGTCGTAGAGGCGCTTGGCCTTGCCGAGCGAGCGTTCCAGCGTGGCGGGCGCGACCACCTGCACCCTGGAGGTGATGCCGATGGTGTTCTTGATGTGGGTCGAAATCCGGTCGGCATGGTCGAGAAGACCGCGGCCGTCCCAGCTTTCGGATCGCGCCTCCGCGATGATGGTGAGCTCGTCCATACGGCCTTCGCGGGTGAGTTCCAGGATGAAGTGCCCACCGCACCAGTCGGTCGCGAGCAGCACCTCCTCGATCTGGGTCGGGAACAGATTGACACCGCGCAGGATGATCATGTCGTCCGAGCGGCCCGTCACCTTCTCCATCCGCCGCATGCCCGGCCGCGCCGTGCCCGGCAGCAGCCGCGTCAGGTCGCGGGTGCGATAGCGGATCACCGGAAAAGCTTCCTTGGTGAGTGAGGTGAAGACCAATTCGCCCTTCTCCCCGTCGGGCAGTACCGCGCCCGTTTCAGGATCAATCACTTCGGGATAAAAATGATCCTCCCAGATGTGCAGGCCATCCTTGGTCTCGATGCATTCCTGGGCGACGCCGGGGCCGATCACTTCGGACAGACCGTAGATGTCGGTCGCGTCCATGTCGAAGGCCTCTTCGATCTCACCGCGCATCGCATTGGTCCAGGGCTCGGCCCCGAAGATGCCGACCTTGAGCGAGCACTGGCGCGGGTCGAGCTTCTGACGCTTGAACTCGTCCAGGATCGCCAGCATGTAGCTCGGCGTCACCGTGATGATGTCGGGCCGGAAATCGTTGATCAGCTGCACCTGCCGCTCGGTCATGCCGCCCGAGATTGGCACCACGGTGCAGCCGAGTTTTTCGGCACCGTAGTGCACGCCAAGGCCGCCGGTGAAGAGGCCGTAGCCATATGCATTGTGGATGATCATGCCGGTACGGCCGCCGGCCGCGCGGATCGAGCGCGCCATCACGTCCGACCAGGTGTCGATGTCTCCTTGCGTATACCCCACCACGATCGGCTTGCCGGTCGTGCCGGAGGAGGCATGCACGCGCACCAGCTTTTCGCGCGGCACGGCGAACATGTTGAAGGGATAGTTGTCGCGCAGATCCGTCTTCACCGTGAACGGGAATTTCGCGAGATCGGAGAGCTCGCGAAAATCGGACGGATGTACGCCGGCCTCGTCGAAGGCCTTGCGATAATGCGCGACGTTGTCATAGGCGTGCTTCAGCGACCAGGACAGCCGCTGCTTCTGCAGCGCCATGATCTCATCGCGCGAGGCACGCTCATGCGCGTCCATCTCGGCGCTATAGGCGCTGCCACCTTCCTTGAGTCTCGTCAGAGCCATCCTCGTTTCCCATCATTGATTAGTTTTTTCTTGATCGATTATTGGTCCTGCGTCGGCAGCCACGTGCCGGGAATGACGCGCGAGTGCCCGCGGAATTCGGCGATAACGGCATCGCCTGCGGTAACTCGCACGTCATAGATACCGGAGCGGCCGCCGCGCGTGATCTCGCGCGCCTTCGCAACAAGATGGTCGCCGAGCTCGCCCGGCTTGATGAAGGTGATCTGCCCCTGTGCGGCGACCACGCGTTCGTTGTGCGAGTTGCAGGCAAAGGCGAAGGCGGAATCGGCGAGTGTGAAGATGAAGCCGCCATGGGCAATGCGCTGGCCGTTGACCATGTCCGGCCGCACCGTCATCGCGAGCGTCGCGAAGCCGGGGCCAATCTCGACGATCTCCATGCCGAGCCCTTTGGAGGCATCGTCCTCCGCCCACATCGCCTCGGCGCAGGCGCGGGAAATATCCTCGGGCGACAGGGCAGCTTTGACGTTCACGCGCTTCTCCCGGCCAGATGGTTGACCATGATGTTCTGCTGGTTGGCCAAAACTGTCAAATAATGCGACGCATTTGCATTGTCGGGTTCTGATGCGCCCGGTCAGACATGGTCATAATCGACCACGACGCGCTCCGACGACGGCTTGGCCTGGCACGTCAGAACGAAGCCCGCCTTCAGCTCCCAGGGCTCCAGCGAATAGTTGATGTCCATCGGCGCCTCACCTTCGACCAGCTTGGCGCGGCAGGTCGAGCACATGCCGCCCTTGCAGGCGAAGGGCAGATCGACGCCGGCGCGCAACGCGGCATCGAGGATCGCCTCGTCCTCGGCAACCGGCACGTCGCGACGCTTGCCATCGATGATCAGCGAGGCGATCGCCTTCGGCGGCGCGTCGGGAGCCACCACCTTCTTCGGCCGCGGCTTGCCGCCGAACTCGGAGACGAAGCGCTCGACGTGGATGCGCTCTTCCGCGATGCCGAGCTCGCGGCAGGTGGTCTCGATGTCCTCGCTCATGCCAAGAGGGCCACAGATGTAGAGATGATCGACGCTAGCCGCCGGCACCAGCGAGCGCAGCAGCACCCTCACCTTGTCGCCGTCGAGCCGGCCATGCAGGATCGGGATGTCCTGCTCTTCGCCGGAGATAACGTGGAAGATGGAGAGGCGGTCGATGAAGCGGTCCTTGAGCTCCTCGAGCGCCTCGAGAAACATGATGTTGTCGGTCGTGCGGTTTCCGTAGAACAGGAAGAAGCGGCTGTCCGGCTCGCGCGCGAGCACGCCCCTCACGATCGACAGGATCGGCGTGATGCCGGAGCCCGCAGCGAAGCCGACATGAATGCGTGCGCTATCCGCCGGCGGGACTGCACCGAAGCGCCCGGTCGGCGTCATCACGTCGAGCTGGTCGCCGCATTTCAGCTCGTCCGCCGCCCAGTTCGAAAACGCGCCGCCGTCGATCTTCTTCACGGCGATACGAATCTCGCCGTCATCAGGGCCGGAGCAGATCGAATAGGAGCGGCGCACCTCCTCTCCCTCCAGCGTGGTGCGGAGCGTGAGGTACTGGCCGGGCGTGAAGGCGTAGTCGCGAGCGAGTTCGGCGGGAATGGTGAAGGTCATCGAGATGGCGTCCGACGCCTCGCGGCGGAGGTCGTTGACGGCGAGGCGATGGAAGCGAGGCGCGGCGGCTGACATGGTCAATGACACTTGAAATAATCGAAGGGTTCGCGGCAAGACTTGCAGCGCCACAGCGCCTTGCAGGAGGTCGAGCCGAATTCAGACAGCAGCTCGGTATTTTCCGAGCCGCATTGCGGGCAGGCCACTGCCTGCTCACCAAACAGCGTCCGGCGCGAGCTTGAAGCCTGCGGCGGCGCGATGCCGTAGGCGCGCAGCTTTTGGCGGCCCTCCTCGCTCATCCAGTCGGTGGTCCAGGCTGGCGACAGCACGGTGCGGACTTTTGACCGGCGAAAACCGGCGCGCTCCAGCGCCAGCTCGACTTCCAGCGCGATCATGTTCATCGCCGGACAGCCGGAATAGGTCGGGGTGATCGCGACCTCGACGTGATCGCCGTCGAGCGCAACCTCGCGCAGCACGCCGAGGTCGGCGATGGTCAGCACCGGAATTTCGGGATCGACCACGCTCGCCGCAGCGTCCCAGGCGCGCCGGCGCAGCTCGCTGTCACGGTCGAGCAGGCTCACCATGTCAGCCCCGGAAAGGTGCGCTGCATCGATTGCAGCTCGGACAGGAGATGGCCGAGATGTTCGCTGTGCCGGCCCACGCGGCCGCCTTGCTGCATCCAGTCATTCTGCGGCAAGACCAGCGTGGCTTCACTGGCGACATCGGAAAGCGTCTGCAACCAGCGACCACGCAAGGTGCCGGGATCGATCGCGATACCGGCATGGATCAGCACGCGCTCGCCGTCGTCGACGGCAAACATCTCGCCGGTAAAGGCCCAGAGATGATCGATCGCGGCTTGCGCGCGGGCGTGGCTCTCATCGGTGCCGTCGCCCAGCCGGATGATCCATTCGGATGCGTGGCGCAGATGATAAGCGCTCTCTTTCTCCGACTTGGCGGCAATCGCGGCCAGCGTCGTGTCGCACGAATTCATCATCGCGCGCCAGTAGAGGTCGGCAAACGCGGAATAGAAGAACTGCCGCACCAGCGTCTGGGCAAAATCGCCGTTCGGCTGCTCGACCAGAAGGAGGTTTCGGTACTGCCTGACGTCGCGCAGATAAGCGAGCTTGTCCTCGTCGTTGTTCTTGCCTTCGGCCTTGGCGGCATAGCTGTAAAGCTCGCGCGCCTGACCAATGAGGTCGAGCGCGATGTTGGAGAGCGCCATGTCCTCTTCCAGCATCGGTGCGTGCCCGCACCATTCCGACAGCCTGTGGCCGAGGATCAGCGCATCGTCGGCACGGCGTAACGCGTAGAGCACCAGCGGCGTTTCGGAGACCTCGATGTTGGCGGTCGCCATCACATGTGTCCCACTTCCTCGGGCACCTCGTAAAAGGTCGGATGCCGGTAGATCTTCGATTCCGCCGGCTCGAACATCATGCCTTTTTCGGTGGGATCGCTCGCGGTGATCGCGGTCGACGGCACGACCCAGATCGACAGGCCCTCGCCGCGGCGGGTGTAGATGTCGCGGGCGGCTTGCAGCGCCATGGTGGCATCGCTCGCATGCAGCGATCCCACATGCTTGTGCGCGAGCCCGTTGCGGCTGCGAATGAAGACTTCCCACAGCGGCGTGTTCGGCGTGGCCATATTGATCTCCCTACTCGGCGGCTTGCGCAGTCTGGCGATGCGCACGTTTGGCGGCATAGCTAGCTGCGGCTTCGCGTACCCAGGCCCCCTCCGCATGCGCCTTGCGACGCGCGGCTATGCGGTCGCGATTGCACGGGCCGTTGCCGGCGAGCACCTGCTTGAACTCGGTCCAGTCGATCTCGCTGTAACGCCAGTGCCCGTCGGCATCCTGCGTCATGCCGGGATCGGGGATGGTGAGGCCGAGATATTGCGCCTGCGGCACAGTGGCATCGACGAACTTCTGGCGCAGCTCGTCGTTGGAGAAGCGTTTGATCTTCCACTTGGTCGAGGTGTCGCTATGCTGGCTCGTGCTATCGGGCGGGCCGAACATCATCAGCACCGGCCACCACCAGCGGTTCAGCGCATCCTGCGCCATCGCCTTCTGCTCCTCGGAGCCGCGGCACAGCGTCAGCATGATCTCGTAGCCCTGACGCTGATGGAACGACTCCTCCTTGCAGACCCGGATCATCGCGCGCGCATATGGTCCGTAGGAGCAGCGGCACAGCGGGATCTGGTTCATGATCGCGGCGCCGTCGACCAGCCAGCCGATGGTGCCGATATCAGCCCAGGTCAGCGTCGGATAGTTGAAAATCGAGGAGTACTTGGCTTTGCCCGCGAGCATGGCATCGACCAGCTCTTCCCGCGAGGTGCCGAGCGTCTCGGCCGCGGCATAGAGATAGAGCCCATGGCCGCACTCGTCCTGCACCTTGGCGAGCAGCGCGGCCTTGCGGCGCAGGCTCGGCGCGCGGGTGATCCAGTTGCCCTCCGGCAGCATGCCGACGATTTCGGAATGGGCGTGCTGAGAGATCTGGCGCGTCAGCGTCTTGCGATAGGCCGCCGGCATCCAGTCGTTCGGCTCGATGCGCTCCTCCGCATCGATGCGGGCCTGGAACTGCGCAGCTCGGCCTGCGTCCTCAAGACCGCGGTCGTCGGTCTCGGCCGTATTCAGCGCCTGGGTATACATGCGCATCCTCCCGATTTATTGGGAAGCAATATATAACAAAAATCACGCCATGCAAGATATTTCTGTAACATAAAACTCAGGCCCCGAACCTCCTTTCCAGCAGCTTTCGCGCCGGCGGCAGTGGCCCCTTCTCGTTGGTTCCATGTCCATCAAGCCATTGTTCGGAGGAGGCAAGCAGCGCGCGATAGATTTCGCCGCACAGGTCCCGTGCGGCCCTGCCCGGCCAGTTCGTCGGCAGCAGGCTTTCGGGCAATAGCGGATCGCGCAGCACGACGCGGCGATAGTAGTGGATCAGAAGGATGCGCGCGGTAAACGCGTCGGCCTCGGACAGATCGGCGCCGCGGCCGATCGCGGCGCGCAACGGCTCGAACGTCTTCATGAATTTCAGATAGGCATCCGCGGTGCGATCCAGCGGCCAGCTTGCGCTGAGCAGGCGACGCCCGCTGTCATCCTCAGCCGAGACTTCGAGACGGATCGCGCCCGAGGCTTCATCCGGCACCGGCAGGCCCGACGGCGCGACCCAGACCCCCGGCAGCGGACTGCCGAAGCCGGCGTTACGGAGCGCTTCGCGCGAGACGTCGCGATCTCCGCCATTGCCGATCAGGAGCAGCTCGAAGCGTCCGGTCCAGTCGGATGGCGGCGGATCGTAGATGTGGCGCGTCGCGGCCTCGAACGTCTGGCGCCCCTTCTCGGCCAGCCGATAGAAGCTGTTGCGGCCGACCTTCTCGCGCGTCAGCCAGCCATCGGCGGCAAGCCGCGACATTGCGGTGCGGACAACCCCGCTGTCGATGTCCAGACTCTCGAAGAATTCCAGCAGCGTGCCGAGCCACACCACACCGCCGCGCGGCACGATGGCATCGCCGAACACGGTGATGACGATGGAACCGGTGCGCGACGGTTCACGCTTGAGCTGGTCGATGATGCGGGACAACGGATGCGCCATGCGCGAGGCATAGCGCGTTTGATGCGGGCGCGACAATGGACGGGAGCGACGCTCTTTCTCCCTCTCCCCGTTCTTACGGGGCCGCGACGAGCTTCGCTCGCGCTGAGAGGGTCGGGGTGAGGGGCTGCATCCACAAACTCAGAGGCGGACGGGCTCGCGGAGAGCCCCCCTCACCCGGATTGCATCTCCGATGCAATCCGGCCTCTCCCGCACGCGGGCAGAGGCGAAGAGACTACCTGTGCGGATCGGGATAGGCCAAGCTGCGCCAACCGCTACGGTCGAACGGCCGCCACTGGCCTTCCTTCTGTGCGAGCCGGTCGGCGACCGCGTAGACCACGGCCGGATGATGGCCCATGCCGCAATGGCTGCTCTCGACCTCGATGCTCTCGGTCTGTGCGCCCGACTTCTCCATGCAGCCCTGCCAGGCGCAGACGCCGTCGGTGCGGCTGAAGATGGCGGTGGTCGGCACCGGCGGTGGCACCGCGAGCTCGCCGCCGAACCGCGGATCGACCTCGTCGGACTTCCGCCCGCTCGCCCATTCATAGACGCGCCAGGCATTGGTCGAGCGGGGATTGCCGGCAAAAGGACTGCCGAGCGTGATCACCTGCCGCACGCGCTCGGGCATCATCTTGGCGAGCTGGCGCGCATAGAGGCCGCCAAGGCTCCAGCCGACCAGGCTGATCTTGCGGCCATGGGTGTCGCTGAGCTCCTCGACCAGATCGACCATCGCATGCTGCACGCCCTCGCGCAGGCCATAGTTGCGGCCCTGGCGCCAGCCGCTTACCGCATAGCC
Organism: Bradyrhizobium shewense; assembly: GCF_900094605.1. Classification (GTDB taxonomy): domain Bacteria; phylum Pseudomonadota; class Alphaproteobacteria; order Rhizobiales; family Xanthobacteraceae; genus Bradyrhizobium; species Bradyrhizobium shewense. The sequence continues at coordinate 882,339 of NZ_FMAI01000001.1, forward strand.
CTTGCTGGTCAGAAACGTCCGCAACGCACGCGTGGATGCATCCGAGGCCACGAGGCCCGGCAGCACCAGCACCGGATGCCCATCGCCGCGCGGCGCAAGGCTCAGCAGCGGCAGCGCGCCGAGAAATGCGCCGAACTCGTGGATCGCGCGCCCTTCCAGAAACATCAGTGTTCTCGACGGCGGACGCAGCGTCTGGGCAGTAGCGGTCATCAATGTTTCCCCTGAGAAGACGCCGGGCGCGATGCCGGCAAATGGGCATGAATTCCAATACGCCGGCTTCTTGATCGTTCCGCAGCGCAACATGAATCAGCTAGGCGGCCGGTTCCCGACATTCAAGCGGGAGAGTCGCGGCGCGACAATAGGCCCGCGCGTTAATGCTAACGGCCGTGACGCAAAAGTCACAGCAATCGGAGCAGGAATTCTACGGAGTAGAGCGCGAGCCCGGCGAGCCCACCGATCAGCGAACCGTTGAAACGGATGTATTGCAGGTCGCGCCCGATGTTGATTTCGATCAGCGAAATCAACTGCGCCATATCCCATGCCTTGACCTGGTCGGAGATGAAGATGGAGACGCCGCTCTTTTGGTCGGCGACGAAGCTGCGCAACACCGTCACCAGACCCTTGTTGATCTCGCCGCGCAGCTCGGCATCGCCAGCAAGGGCTTCTCCAGCAGCGGCGAACATGCCGGCGAGGTGATGCTGAAGCACCTGTGTCTCACCGCTCGCGCTGCGTTCGATGAACGAGCGCGTGTTGGCCCAGACGGTGCGGGCGAGATCGGCGAGCTCCGGCCGCGCAAGCAGATCGCGCTTCAGGCCGTCGATCCGGTCGATATAGGCCTGGTCGGTGCCGAGCCGGTCGACGAAGCTCAGCACCATGCGGTCGAACTCGCCGCGGAACGGATGTTTGGGATCGCTGCGCACTTCATTGAAGAAGGCGGTGGCGGACGCCACGATCTTGTTCACCAGAAACTTGTCCGCGCGATAGAGCCGCAGCAGGGTCGGCAGTTCCGCGCGCACCTTCTCGCGGATCATCCCCATCGTCTCTTTCTGGTTCAGCGTCTCGTGCATCACGCGCAGGAGATCGTCGAACAGGATCTGATGGCGCCCCTCCGCCACGAAGCCGCGCAGCGTACCGGCGGCAAGCGGCGCAAGATCTATTGCCTCCAGCTGCGATGACATACGGCGGATGATGAAGGTCATCAGCCCCGAGCTCTCCGTCGCCGAGACGGCCTCCGGCAACAGGCGGAGCGCGAAGCGCGCGAGATCGTCGCTGCGCTTGCGGTCGCGGAGCCAGTCGGCAACGAAGGAGCCGAAATCGATCTCCTTCAGCTTGGCCTCGACCGGACCGGCCTCGAGGAAATGCACCTGAATGAATTCGCCGAGCTTGTCGGCGATCCGCGCCTGGTTGCTCTGGATGATCGCAGTATGCGGGATCGGCAGGCCAAGCGGCCGCTTGAACAGCGCGACCACGGCATACCAGTCGGCGAGGCCGCCGATGGTCGCGGCTTCCGCGAAGGCGGCGATGAAGCCGAACACGGGATGCACCGGCAGCAGCCATTTCGCGACGATGAAGAGCAGAAGCGTCGCGGCCAAGACCAGTGTCGCCAGCTCTTTCACACGGCGCAGCTCGGCCGCACGTTCGGCATCGCCGGGGGTGTCGAAGGAGAAGGTGGCGGGTGCATTCATGACGGATGGGAGATTACGTCATTCCGGGGCGATGCGAAGCATCGAACTCTGGTGCGCTCTTGCGCACCAGAGTTCGCCCTTCGGGCGCCCCGGAATGACGGTCAGTCACAATGACGGCAGCGTAGAAACAAAAGGCCCGCCGGAGCGGGCCTCAAATTTCAGTTTCGCTCAGGGCGCCGGATCAGGCGGTCTTGTTGTAGACCTTGGCAAAATTGTCCTGAGCGGACTTCGCACCGTTGGCGGCGAGCTGGCCGAAATAGTCGGCGGTCGCCTTGGCACGCGAGACGAACACTTCGCCGCGGGCGCGGAGCAGGCTCGACTGGATCTCGACGGCTTCGCTGACCGACTTGGCGGAAGCAAGCTTGTCGATGCCGGCGAAGAACGCCTGGGCGTCGTCGTAGATCGCCTGCTGGATGTTGCGGCTGATCTTGCCGGCCTCAGTGACGGACTCGGTCACTGCGCTCTCGACGGCGGCGGTCACGCGCTCGGAGCCAGCGAACACCTCGGCAGCACGGTCCTTGGCGGTGTTGGCGGACTTCTTGACGAACTCGCGGGCGGCCTCGGGAACTTCCAGGTTCTGGATGTTCTTGAAAGCGTCCTTGAAGCCTTCGAAAGTGGTGTTGGTCTCGGTGGTCATGGGGTTCTCTCCATCCTCATTGTTTGAGCTATGGGCTCACCCCGTCCGCATTGGCCCGAGGCACGGCTTATATGGCATAGTTAATTGTGCGATGCAATATTCTTGTTGCACTGCGATATCACGAAACTGTGAACAGCCTTAACAGAAGGCAATATGATGCCTCCCTGGCCAAACAGGTTCCCGGAAAGCGGTTGGGACCTCTCCCCGGTGCTGGACGGCGGTCCTAGTGCTGGACGGCGCCTGGCAGCCCGTAGGCCTCCATCTGGGCCTGGACCTGCGCGATGTTGTGGCCGAGCACAACGATGTCGTGGGTCTTGCCGTCGACGTCCCGGACATGGTCGCGCAGCAGCGCCTCGGCCTTGAAACCGAGGCTCTCGAACACGGCGATCGCGGCCTGCTGGTCGACCGTCATCTGGACCGAGAGTTTTTCCAGGCCCGCGCCGAGCGCGAGCGCGAAGGTCTCCTGCGACAGCGCCCGCCCTACCCCCTTCCCGCGAACGTCGAGCGAGACCACCATGCGGATCTCGCCGACATGGGGCGACCAGGAATGCGGATCGCGCACCAGCGTGCCGCAGCCGACGACCTTGCCGTCCCTGACCGCAAGCAGGCTCGTAATCGCGCCACGCTCGATCTCCTTGACCCAGGCCGACAGCACCTTCGGCTCGCTGATGTTGCGCGGCAGAAACAACAGGTCGTGGGTCGGCAGGCCTTTGCCGAAGGCGAGCACCGCGGCTTCATCCGCGGGCGACATCAGGCGAATCTCGATATCGCCGGCGTCGGTCTTGACGTGGCGCGGATAGGAACGCTGCTCGCTCATGTCGATCTCTTCCCTAGCCAGGAATCCAGTTTCGGCCATAGCCGCTTCACGGCGTTGGCTCCCGCGACGAGCGAGACGTGACCGCCCTTCAGCATCACCTCTTCCTTGTCCGCAGATCCAATCTTCGCGATCAGGTGCTTGGCGGCGTCATACGGCACGATGTGATCATGCTCGGCGACCGCATGCAGAATCGGCACCTTGATGTTGTCGAGCTTCGCAGGCCGGCCGCCGACCGACATGGTGTCGTTGAACAGCTTGTTGTCCCACATCAGGTCTTTGGTGATGGCGCGGAAATACTCGCCCGCCAGCGGCAGCGTGTCGGTCGCCCAACGGTCGAACATGCGGTAGGACTTGACGAACTCGTCGTTCCAGATGTTTTCCCAGAGCTGGATCTGGCTCACCGTGCGCGAGGCCGGACGCAGCATCTCGAACGAGGACAGGATCATCTCCGGCGGCACGTTGCCGACACTGTCGACGAGTCGGTCGACGTCGAAATAGCGACGGTCGGAGAAATTCGAGAACAGCTTCATCTCGCGGAAGTCAATCGGCGTGGTGAAGCAGATCAAGTTCTTCATCGGCCCATCCTTGTGGATCGCGCCGTAGAGCAGTGACAGCACGCCGCCGAAGCAATAGCCGATGACGGAGACGTCCTGCTCGCCGGAATCCGCCTGTACGCGGCGGACGCAGTCCGGGATGAAGTCGAGGACATAGTCTTCCATCCGCAAGGTCTTCTCCTCCGGCCGGGGCGCGCTCCAGTCGAGCATATAAACGTCGTAACCACGCTTGAGCAGGAATTCGATAAAACTCTGGCCGGGGACGAGGTCGAGGATGTAGCCGCGGTTGGTGGTGGCCATCACGATCAGCACCGGCACGCGGTAGATCTCGTCCGACATCGGCCGATAATGATAGAGATTCATGGTGCCGCGTGAATGCAGCACGTCCTTGGGCGTCGATCCAAGTGATGGACCCGAGGTCGAGAAATATTCGACGCCCTTGATGCTGCGCTGGATGGCGCGCTGCACCTCGCTCTGGATGCGTTCCGGGATAGATGCGAAATCAAGTCCGGGAGCTGCATTCATGCCTGCTCTCCGCCCTCAGACGGCGGACGCTTGGTGCGCGGCGGCCGCAATGCGGAATCGGCCCCCTGAGACACGCCGGCACTTGCAGCCATCTGGCTCAGCAGCGACTTGATCTCACCGATCTGGCCTTCGATAGCTTGCAGCCTTTCGGCAAGGCCTGTGACCTGTTCCCGGCTCGGCAGGTTCATGGAGACCAGGTACTTCTCCATGAGTTCGCCGAGCTGCTTCTGAGCACCTGCAGCAACTCCCCCCGCGCGGTTCATCGCCTGCGAAAACTCGGGCGACGACATGGCCTGGTTGGCGAAGGAGTTGAACCCCTTCTCCATCTCACCAACCATCTTTTGCCACATGGCGACCGGGTCATTGGTCTTGTCGGTCATCGGCGTCCTCCAGATGTCGAGAGCTTCGATGCCCTTCTTTTTTCGCCATACCACACCGTTGCGCCGTGCCGGTCAACCGGCAAGCAGCGGCTCGGTGCCGCGCGCGGCTTTCATTGCAACGGGAAACCGTGCGATACACAATCGAGCAAAAGCCAAGGGAAAGCGCCCGTGAACGCCCATCAGCCGCCTCAGACCGTCCGCGCCAACGGCATCGACATCTGCTACGAGATCTTCGGCAGCGACAATGCCGAACCGCTGCTGCTGATCATGGGGCTCGGAGCGCAGATGATCCATTGGGACGATGCGTTCTGTGAGCAGCTTGCCGCGCGCGGCTTCCGCGTGATCCGCTTCGACAATCGCGACATCGGCAAGTCGAGCCATCTGACGGGCGGCAAGCGGTTGACGCCACTCGAGCTACTGAAGCTGCGCTTCTTCAAGATTCCCGTCGCGGCAACCTACAGGCTGATCGACATGGCGAAAGACACGGTCGGGCTGATGGATGCGCTCGGCATCAAATCGGCGCATCTTGTCGGTGCCTCCATGGGCGGCATGATCGCGCAGGAGGTCACGCTGTCGTTCCCGCAGCGCGTGCGCTCGCTGACCTCGATCATGTCGACGACGGGCAGTCCGCGCGTGCCGCCGCCGACGCGCGAGGCCGCCGCAATGCTGATGGCGCCGCCACCGCGCAGCAAGGAGGAGTTCATCGTCCGCTACGGCCAGACCTGGAAGGTGTTGCGCGCCGGACATTTTCCGGAGGAGGAAGCGCTCGATCCCGAACGTGCCGAGCGCGTGTTCGCGCGCGGGCTCAATCCGGCCGGCGTCGGCCGCCAGCTCCGCGCCGTGCTGGCGTCGGGCAGCCGCAAGGAGCGGCTGCATGCCGTGCAGACGCCGACGCTCGTGATCCACGGCACCGTCGATCCCCTGGTCCGTCCCGAGGGCGGCAAGGACACTGCCGAGTCAATTCCGGGCGCAAAACTGCTGATGATCGACGGCATGGGCCACGCGCTGCCAATGCGGTTCTGGCCTGAGATCATCGGCGCCATCGACAAGCACGCGCATGGCGCGGCGGCGCAGGCGGCTTAACTCTTCTTCGCCATCCAGATTACGTGGCGCGCGCCGCCGCCTCTGCCGGTGGCGCGGACGGCGACTTCATTGACGCCGAAGCCCGCGCGCTTAAGGCGCTTGGTGAAGGCGGGATTGGGTCCCGACGACCAGACGGCGAGCACGCCGCCCGGCCGCAGTGCTGTCTTCGCCGCCGCCAACCCACTTGCGCTGTAAAGCGCGTCATTGCCCTTCCGGGTCAGTCCTTCGGGGCCATTGTCGACGTCGAGCAGTATAGCGTCGAAGGCCGCGCTCTTGGCACGGATGACTTCACCAACATCGGTTTCCCGGATGCTGACCCTGGCATCATCGAGGCTGTCGCCGAACACCTCCGCCATCGGACCTCGCGCCCACGTGACCACCGCGGGGACCAGCTCGGAGACCACGATCTTCGACTTGGCTCCAAGCACGGTAAGCGCCGCACGCAGCGTAAAGCCCATGCCCAATCCGCCGATCAGGACAACGGGCTTGGCGACCGTCTCGATCTGCTTCGCCGCGAGCGTTGCGAGCGCGGCTTCCGAGCCCGACAGGCGGTTGTTCATCAGCTCGTTGGTGCCGAGCTTGATGGAAAACTCCTTGCCCCGCCGCATCAGGCGAAGCTCTTCGTCGGAGCCGGGGATTTTGGCGGTGTCGATTTTTTCCCAGGGAATCATCCCTGATGTTTAGCATGAATAATTCATAGCCCGGGTGAGCGAAGCGATACCCGGGACCGCTCGTGCCGCGAGATCCCGGGTATCGCTTCGCTCATCCGGGCTACAAGGGTGATCTCTGCCTACCCTCCCGCCCAGACGTCCAGCACATAGCGGTTCTTCGTCCCCATCTCCTCGATCCAGCGCGCACTGACGGCCGCGTCGCTGCCGCTCTTCTCGCGGTGGATCGCGACCAATGCCGCCTTCACGTCCGGCTCCATCTTGCCGCCGTCGCCGCAGATATAGATGATCGCGCCCTGCTCGATCAGCGGCCAGACCTTGTCCTTCTGCGCGGCGAGCAGGTGCTGCACATAGGTCTTCGGTCCGTCCGCGCGCGAGAACGCAGTGAAGAGTTCCATGATGCCGCTCGCCGCCAACGCCTTCAGCTCGTCCCCGTAGAGAAAATCCTGGTCAGGATGACGACAGCCGAAGAACAGCATCGCGGGTCCGAGGCTGGCGCCCTTCGCCTTGCGCGCGGCGCGTTCCTGAAGGAAGCCGCGGAACGGCGCGAGGCCCGTGCCGGGGCCGATCATGATGATGGGCACCGAGGGATCGTCGGGAAGCCGGAAGCCGGCCTTGGTCTCGCGTACGGTGGCGTAGATCGCATCGCCCGCGCGACGGTTGCCGAGATAGTTCGAGCAGATACCCTTGTAGGTGCCGCGGCCGGAGGCGGCCGGCCCTTCGACCACGCCGACCGTGACACTGCAGTGCGCCGGGTCGACCGACGGCGAGGACGAGATTGAGTAATAGCGCGGCGCCAGCAACGAGAGCATTTCGAGATAGACGTGGAACGGCAATTCGCAGGCCGGATATTCGAGCAGCAGGTCGAACACTGATTTGCGCCTGGCCAGGATCTCGCTGCGGTAACGCTCGAGCGGCTCAGCCTCCTCGCCGACGAAGGCGAGCAGCTTCGGCTTGGTGACCGGACAGCGGGTGTGCTCGGCCATGATCTGGATCTGCTTCCGCGTCGCGACCTGCTGCAGCTCGACGAATTCGCTGAGCAGGCGGCCGACGGACACGGCATCCCCCACCGGCAATTGCGCGCGGCGGCCCTCGGCGACCTGAAGCCTGATCTGGTCGGCAGGCAGGAAGCCGAAGCGGCGGGCGACCGAATCCACCAGCGTCGGATCGTTGCGCGGCACGACGCTTAGGTGATCGCCGACGCGGTAAGTGACGTTGGACGGCAGCTGCACCTCGATGTGGCGCGTCGAACGCTCGGAGGGATTGGAGCCGCCCTTGTTCTGAAGCTCGTCATTGACCAGCACCTTCATCGCAACAGCACCGCCCTGGGCGACGATGGTGTTGACCGCGCTCACCGCGACCGGCTCGATCGCATAGAGCGGATCGTCCTCGGCGGTGCGGGTGAAATTCCAGTCAATGCCGAATTCCTTGGTTGCGACCTGGGCCGCCGCCGGGAACCATTTCTGGAATTGGCCGTCGAGATCGCTGCGCGCATCGCCCTCGCCGCGCGGATAGACCGCGCGCGCGCCATGCGCCGACAACTGCTCGTCGATCAGGCGCGGCACCGATTGATAGGTCGCGGCCCAGTCGCTGTTGCCGCAGCCGAACACGGCGTAACGCACGCCGGAGAAGGCATCCTTCGGCAGATCGCCGCCGAGCCATTTGACGAACTGCGTCGCGTTATCAGGCGGCGCGCCGTTGTAGGAGGCGCAAATGATCAGAACGCCGCCCTCCTGCGGCAACTTGCCGACGTAATCGTCGAGCGGGCCGAGATGCACGGCAAAGCCATTGATCTCGGCGAGATCAGCCATGCGCGTCGCGAGCTCCTCGGCGGTGCCGAGATTGGAGCCGTAAAGCACCAGCATCGGCGTGTTATGGCCGGGCCGGGCCGTCGGGTGGCGCGGCGCCTTCGGCGCTGAAGTAGCGGCCGCGACTGGCCCGCCATAGGCGCCACGCTCGCGATCGGCGCGCGGGCGCACCTTGATCTTGAAGCCTTCCGGCTTCATCGTCAGGGTTTCCTTTAAATGCATCTGGTAGCGCTGGTGATCGACCAGCTTGAAGCGCTGCAGGATCATGCCGAGCGCGAGCGCGGCCTCGTGCATGGCAAAGCCGCGGCCGATGCAGGCGCGCTGGCCGTTGCCGAACGGCTTCCAGGCATTGACCGGCCGCTTGGCTTCCGCCTCACGGCTGAAATTCTCGGGATCGAACGCATCCGGATTTGGCCCCCAGACGCTGGGATCGCGATGCAGCGCGGTCACCAGGATGGTGGTGAAGGTGCCCTTGCGGAGCTTGTACTTGCCGCCGCCGAGCGTCTCGTCCTTGAGCGGCGAGATGCCATAGGCCGGCGCCGGCGGCCACAGCCGCAGCGCCTCTTTCAGAATCTGCGTGATGTAGGTGAGCTGCGTCACCTGCTGGTAGGTCGGCTTCGCGTTGACGTCGGGGCCGAAGACACGATCGACCTCGTCATAGGCCTTCTTCAGGATCTCCGGATGCTTGAGCAGCGCATAGAGCGTGTAGGACAACAGGCCGCTGGTGGTCTCGTGGCCCGCGATCAGGAAGGTGTTGATCTGGTAGCGGATGTTGACGTCGTCGAGCTGCTCGCCGGTCGAACGATCGACGCCGGTCATCATCGCGGCGAGCATGTCCTTCTTGTCGTCGATCCCCTCGGCGCTCTTGCGGCGCTCGGCAATGATCTCGTCGACCATCTTGTTCATGAAGGCGACGTCTTCGGCGAGCGTCTTGCGCCGCTTCTGCATCCAGATCTGCTCGAACGGCAGGCCGCGGGTCATCATGATGGTTTCGAGCGAGCGCACCAGCGACTCGACGAAAGGATGGTAGTCGCGCCGGTAGAACGAATTGAAACGGTACTCGAAGCCGCACAGGCCGATCGTGTCCAGCGTCAGCGCCGTCATGTCGTGGACGACGTCGATCTCGTCGTCGGCGTTGAGCCGCTCCCATTTCTGGACGAGCTGCTCGGCGATATCGACCATGCTCGGATGATAGGACTGCATGGCTCGGTTGCCGAACGGCTGGAGCAGGATGTTGTGCGCCTTGCTCCAGTTCGGCTCGCGGGTGTCGGCCGTGAACAGCCCGTCCCCGCCGACCGCGCGTACGCGCCGCAATGCACCGCGCACCGTCTTGTCGAAGCGCTTCTCGTCGGACAGTTCATCGACGAGATCGTGGCCCGAGACGACCACGATCGGCGAGCCCATCATGTCGAGCCAGAAGATCGGACCGAGCTCCTTGGCGAGCCGCGTCAAATGCTGCACGGGGGCGGCCGAGTCCAGCGACAGCATGTTGCCGACCACCGGCTTGGTCGGCGGATGCGGAATCGGATCCAGACGGTTCTTGGATGACATTGACGTGCGTTTCCCCCTCAGTAACCCTCGTCATTGCGAGGAGCCCTTGCGACGAAGCAATCCAGATTGCCTCTGCGGATACATTTCTGGATTGCTTCGCTCCGCTCGCAATGACGAGCGCTAGCCAAACCGCCTTCTACGCCATTCGATCAGCTTGGCGCTGACCTCTTCCGGCTTCTCCTGCTGCGTCCAATGGCCGCTGTCCTTCACCAGATACTTCTCGAGATCGGGGATCAGCTTGTCCATGCCGTCGGCGGAAGACGGCGGCAACACCGCGTCGTTCTCGGCCATGATCATCAGCGACGGCACCCGCACCGTATGATCGAGCCCTTCGGCGCGCGTCCAGTTGCGCGACATGTTGCGGTACCAGTTGATGCCGCCGGTAAAGCCGGTCCTGGTGAAATTGTCGACGAACACCTTCTTCTCTTCCGGCGACAGGATCGGCGTACGCGGATCATGCTTTGCGTCATAGCTGGCGATCATCTGCGGAAACGCCAGATTGACCCGCGGAGAAGCGCCGACGCCGGCAACCACCTCCTCTGCCGGCGCGTCGGCCGGGCGCGGCGCCGGCTTGCGCATGAACGCGTCAAAAGTCTGTTCGACGCGACTTCCGAAAATCCTGTCGGGCTCACGCGCCGGGTCCTGGAACTGCACGATGTACATCTTGTCGCCGAAGCGCGCGCGCAAGAGCTCGATCGGATCAGCCCAGGCACGGTTGGTATGCGGCGTGTTGATGCCGACCACGCCAGCCACCCGGTCGATGTGCCGCAACGGCATCTGCCAGACGATGAAGCCGCCCCAGTCGTGACCGACGAAGACTGCCTTGTCGATCTGCAAATGGTCGAGCAGCCCGACGAGATCACCGGTCAGGTGCTCGATGTCGTAATCCTCGACCGCCTCGGGCCGGTCGGTCGCGCCATAGCCGCGTTGGTCGGGCGCGATCACGCGGATGCCGGCCTCGCTCAGCGCCTTGATTTGGTGACGCCAGGAGAAGGCGAGCTCGGGCCAGCCGTGGCACAGCACGATCGGCGGCGTGTCCGTGATCGGGCCCGCCTCGTAATAGCCCATGCGGATTCCGTTCGTCTGGACGAACTTGAGCTGTGGCATTTCAATCATCGAACCATTCCTACTCAGCGGCACCCTTGATGTCGGTCGCCGGCGGCGCGTAGGCCGCCTCCAAAGCGGCGAACTCCTCCGGCAGCATGTCGCACATCACCTGCACATGCGGAATGATGTTGGCGCCGACGATGAAGCCGAAATCGAGCTGGTCGCGATAGCTCTGCACGGTGATGTTGAGCGCCTGCCCGTGCGTCGAGATCGACACCGGGAAGATGTGCAATAGCTCCGCACCGGCGGCGTAAAGAGTCTGCCGCGGCCCGGGCACGTTGGACACGGTGATGTTGGCGGCCGGCGGCAGCACGTCCGACAGGTTCGAGCGGCTGTAGAGCAGCGCCAGGATCTGCACCATGATCGGCGCGCCCAGCATCGAGATGTTGGAGACCTGGGGCATCAGTGCGCGCAAGGGGTGCGACATCTCCTTGGACTTGGTCGATTGCGCGATGATGGCTTCCAGCCGCGCCTTGGGATCGTCGATGTTGGTCGCGATGGCGCAGATCATGCCGAACACCTGGTTGTTGGCCTCGGTGTTGCCCTCCTCGCGCAGCGAGATCGGCACCGCCGCGGTCAGCGATTTCGCAGGCAGCGTGCTGTACTCCTTCAGGTAACGCCGGACCACGCCGGAGGCGAGCGCCAGCACGACGTCGTTGAGCTTGCCGCCGGCCTGCTTGGCCAGCGCCTTGGCCCGCGACAGCGGGATCGACACGCCGGCGAAGCTCCGCTCCGAGGAGATGGTCTTGTTGAGCATGGTCGGCGGCGACACCATGCTGGCGAGACTCTCGCGCGACTTGGGATCGGCAACCTTGCCAAGCACCTCGGAGACGCTCTTGACCATGGTCGGGATATTGCCCGCGAAGCGCACCGCGCTCTCGATCTGATACATCGCGTTGTCGAACAGAATCGAGCCGATGTCGCTCTTGCCAGTGCGCGGCAGTTGCAGGTTCTGGGCGGCCTTGCCGGCGTCGAGCGGCTGGTTAAACAGCTGCTGGTAGGAATCGAGCAGGTTCGCCGCGATGTCGCGCGGCTCCTGTCCGGGCTTGCTGCCAACCGCCGGCGGATCGACCTTCCGCGGGATCGGCGAGATGTCGTAGATCATGTTGGTCAGCGCCGCACCAGCACCGCCGTCGATGGCGGCATGGTGCATCTTCGAATAGAGCCCGACCTCGTTGTTCTTCATGCCCTCGAACACGTAGAACTCCCAAAGCGGGCGAGCGCGGTTCAAGAGCTTGGCGTGCATCCAGCCGACGATGCGCTCCAGCGTGGCGCGGTCGCGCGGCTGCGGCAGGCTGGCGCGGAAGATGTGGCGGTCGATGTCGAACTGATCGTCCTCGACCCAGGAGGGGTGATCGATGTCGAGCGGCGCCTTCTCCAGCCGCGCTTTCAGGATCGGCGCGATGTGCAGGCGCGAGACGATCATCGCCTTGAAGTCTTCGAAGAAGTCGCCCTTGTAGTCGTCAGGCAAGCGAAAGATCGCCATGCTCCCGACATGCATCGGCATTTCCGGCGTTTCCAGATAGAGAAACGACGCGTCCAGCGACGACAGCTTCTTACCGTCAGCCATAGTTCCCTCCCGCAAGATTTGACGGGCGCCTTGGCCAGCGCTTCTCGTCAGGCCGATACTGCCTGTTCCGGCGGGGCATATGCAATGGCAAACGGCCCTGCCCGGTCAAATGGCGAGAATTCCCCCTCCGGTTGCGCCAGCCGGTCGGCCACGGCCCACAATGCCGCGGGGTTCACCCCCAGCCCGATATGGCTCGCCAGATACACCTCGATGTTCTCGGCGCGGTCGGAGGGACGGAGCAGACAGGTCCGCCAGTTCACGACACCGTCGGCCCGCGAATAGATCGACGTCGCCGGCACCGGCAGATCGCCGGCGATCGCCTCGCGCAGTTCGGCGAAATCTTCGACCCGTTCGCCGGACAGCGCCTCGTAGAGCCGCGTGGCGTTAGTCGCCCGCACGTCATTGGCAAAAGGGCTGCCGAGCGTGATGACATAACGGACCATGTCGGGCGCCTGGAGCGCGAGATCGCGAGCATAAACGCCGCCAAGGCTCCATCCGACCAGGCTGACCTTGCGTCCGCTCGCAGCATGGATTTCGGCCAGACGCGCGCGCAGCGACTCCCGCATCCGCCCCAGCCCGCCGAGATTGCGGCCCATCCGCCAGGCATGTGCCTCATAGCCGAGCTCGCTGAGATAGCGCCGGATCGGGGCCATCGAGAGGTCACTGGCCAGAAAGCCCGGCAGCGCCAGCACCGGATGACCGTCACTCCTAGGCGCGCGCATCAGGACTGGCGACAGCAGCAGGCTCGCAAGAATTCGAACAGGCCGCGCGCCTCCGCAAGCAGTAGGGCGAGGCTCGGCGGACGAAGCCCGCCCGGCGCCTGCCGCCCGTCCGGCCCGGACGGCATTATTTCTTCTTGTCGCTGCTGCGCGTGCCGCCGAGGCCCGCCATCGTGACGAACATGTCCTGAAACCGCTCGGCGATCTTGGGATCGAAGGTGAACCAGCTCTGGATCAGCGATTCCGGCGAGACCTTCTCGATGTTGCTGAGCACCTGCTGCTGCAGCTTGTCCATCACCGCCGTCTGCATCGGCCCCACGTCAGGCAGACCGAAGAACTGGCGGGCCTCGAGGGGGGTGCAGTCGATTTCGATATTAACTTTCATGTCCCCTCCGGATGAGATTCGAGTGGCCTGTCGGCAGTATCGCCGCGAGTTGTGGTGCGACGCAAGCGACCTGATGCCGGCGCGACATGCCCCGTCCCGCAATCGGCCGATATAGTCAACCAAAGTCGAAAGACGCGGTCCTCCATGCCAGGCGGCACGGTCAGCATTGCTGCACAGCGGTGCAACTTGGCGCGTTCCTTGCTGGAATGGCGCTTGCACCGGTCGAGAACTCTGGGCAACATGGATCAATCAGCCCTGCCGAACAATCAAAAATCATCGGCAGGGCAGAGTGGAGAGGGTCAAGAATGTCAGTCGGTCGAAGTCTGTTTGCGGCGACGCTCGCCGGTACGCTTGCGTTGACGGTCGCGCCGGCGTCGAGCCAGACGCTGCGTTATGCCAACCAGGGTGACCTGAAATCCCTTGATCCCTATACGCTCAACGAAAGCACCACCCACGCCCATCTCGGTCACGTCTATCAAGGCCTCACCGCGCGCGACAAGGACCTCAAGATCATTCCGGCGCTGGCGGAAAGTTGGGAAACTCCGGAGCCGACCCGCTGGCGCTTCCATTTGCGCAAGGGCGTGAAATTCCACAACGGCGACCCCTTCACCGCCGACGACGTCGTATTCTCCGCCGATCGCGTCCGCAAGAAAGGGTCCAATATGCAGACCCGCCTTGCGCCCGACGTCAAGGTCGTGAAGGTCGACGACTACACCGTCGACTTCATCCTGCCTTCGCCCAATCCCATCCTGCATAACTCGTGGGATGTCTGGTACATCATGGACAAGAAATGGGCCGAGGAGAACAACGTCGTCGATCCGACGCCGGTGGCGGCGACCACGCCGAGCTACGCCTCGCTCCACGAGAACGGCACCGGTCCGTTCACCATCGAAAGCCATCAGCCCGGCGTGAAGACGGTTTTCAAGGCCAACCCCAACTACTGGGGCAAGGTCGAGGGTAACCTGAAGGAGATCGTCTTCACCCCGATCGCTTCGGACGCCACCCGTGTCGCTGCGCTGCTCTCGGGCGAAGTCGACGTCATCGAGCCGGTGCCGATCCAGGACATCTCCCGCGTCGATTCCAGCCCCAACGCCCAGGTGCTGAAGGGGCCGGAGCTGCGCACCATCTTCATCGGCTTCGATCAGACCCGCGACGAGCTGCTCTATTCCAACATCAAGGGCAAGAACCCATTCAAGGACGTCCGCGTCCGCGAGGCCTTCTACAAGGCGATCGACATCGAGCTGATCAAGAAGCGCGTGATGCGCGAGCTGTCGACGCCATCGGCGCTGATGATCGCTCCGGAATTGTTCGCACTGTCGAAGGAGTTCACGCGGCCAAAATTCGACCCTGATGGAGCCAAGAAGCTCCTGACCGAAGCCGGCTATCCCGACGGCTTCGAGGTCACGATGGATTGTCCGAACGACCGATACGTCAACGACGCCGCGATCTGCCAGGCCGTCGTCGGCATGCTTGCCCGCATCGGCGTCAAGATCAACCTGCTGGCGCAGCCGAAGGCGCAGTACTTCGCCAAGGTGTTGAAGCAGGGCGGCTACCAGACCTCGTTCTACCTCCTGGGCTGGACGCCGAGCACGATGGACTCCCACAACGTGCTCTACGACATCATGGGCTGCCGCGACGATGCGAAATCCTCACGCGGCGAGGCCAATCTCGGCGGCTACTGCAACAAGGAGTTCGACGCCATCACCGACAAGGTGCTGGTCGAAACCGATACTGCCAAGCGCAACCAGCTGATCAAGCAGGCTTACGAAATCGGCAACAAGGACTGGTCCTACATCCCGCTGCACCAGCAGGCGCTGGCCTGGGGCGTGTCGAAGAAGGTCAACCTGCCGCAGCGCGCCGACAATCTGGTTATGTTCCATTGGGCGACCAAGAAGGAATAGCACCAGTTGAACACGAGGTCCCGGCGGCGTCAGGCATCCGGGACCTTTCCTTTTCCGGCTGACAAAGACGTCGACCGCACGCACACCCAAGGATAGTGGAAGGCATGCTCGCTTTCACTCTTCGCCGCGCCGTTCAGGCCATCGGCGTCATGTTCGCCGTCGGCATCATCGCCTTCTCGATGTTCCGTTTCGCCGGCGACCCCGTCAATCAGATCGTCTCGATCGACACGTCGGCGGCCGAACGCGAAGCCGTGCGCAAGTCGCTCGGCCTCGACGATCCCGTGCCGGTGCAGTTCGTGCGTTATTTCGCCGACGCCGCGCAATTCAAGTTCGGCGTCTCCTACCAGTTCCGCCAGCCGGTCTCGACCCTGTTGATGGAACGTATGCCGGCCACGCTGGAACTTGCGATCTGCGCCACCGTATTTGCGATGGTGTTCGGCATCCTGATGGGCGTCTATTCGGCGCTGAGGCGCGACACCGTGCTCGCCAAATTATTCCAGGCGGTTTCGCTGATCGGCATCTCGTTGCCGACTTTCCTGATCGGCATTCTCCTGATCTATCTATTCGCGGTGACATTGGGCTGGTTGCCCTCGTTCGGCCGCGGCGAGGTGGTCAAGCTCGGCTGGTGGAGCACAGGCCTGCTCACGCTGTCGGGACTGAAGGCATTGATCATGCCCTCGATCACGCTCGGCCTGTTCCAGATGACCCTGATCATGCGGCTGGTGCGCGCGGAGATGCTGGAAGTGCTGCGAACCGACTATATCCGCTTCGCCCGCGCCCGCGGGCTGACCACCCGCGCCATCCATTTCGGCCACGCGCTGAAGAACACGCTCATTCCCGTCATCACCGTGGCCGGACTTCAGTTTGGCTCGGTTATTGCATTTTCGATCATCACCGAAACCGTGTTCCAGTGGCCGGGCATGGGACTGCTGTTCGTGCAGGCCGTGCAAAACGTCGATATCCCGATCATGGCGGCCTATCTGCTGATGGTCTCGCTGATCTTCGTCACCATCAATCTGGTGGTCGACATTCTCTACACCGTGGTCGATCCGCGCCTGCGCGCGACCGTCGGCCGCGCTACATAAGGCCCCTGCATGTCCGACGCCGTCGCCTCCAATTCCGACAAGCAGAGCGCGCCGCCCGCGCATGCCGGTCGCAGCTGGCTCAGCCGCGCGCTCGACAGCGACATCTTCTACTCATTCCGCCGTTCCAAGCTGACCATGGTGGCGGCGGCCATTACCGTGCTGCTTTTCCTGCTCGCGATCTTTGCATCCGCGCTCGCGGTGCAGAACCCATTCGATCCGGCGCAGCTCCAGTTGATGAACTCGCGCATCTCGCCGCTCTGGACCGCCGACGGCCAGAGCCCGTTCCTGCTCGGCACCGACGAGCAGGGCCGCGACGTGTTCTCCGCCATTCTCTACGGGATGCGCATCTCGCTCGCCGTCGGCGTGGCCGGCGTGATCTTCGCCGGCGCGCTCGGCATCGCGCTCGGCCTGATCGCCGGCTATTTCGGCGGCGCGATCGATGGCGTGATCATGCGGATCGCCGACGTGCAACTGACCTTTCCCGCTATTCTGATCGCACTGCTGGTCAATGGCATCGCGAAATCGATCCTCGGCAACCGCCTTGATGCCACCAGCATGCTCGTGGTGCTGGTGATCTCGATCGGCCTCAGTTTCTGGGTCGGATATGCAAGGACGGTGCGCGGCTCCGTGATGGTCGAGAAGAACAAGGACTACGTGGCCGCCGCGCAGCTGATCGGCCTGCCCGCGCCAAAGATCATGCTGCGGCACGTGCTGCCGAACACGATGGGCCCGATCCTTGTGATCGCTACCATCAACCTCGCGCTGGCCATCATCACCGAGGCAACGCTGTCCTTCCTCGGCGTCGGCCTGCCCGACACCATGCCCTCGCTGGGCACGCTGATCCGCATCGGCAACAATTATCTGTTCGCGGGCGAATGGTGGATCGTCGCTTTCCCCGGCCTCGCGCTGGCCGGGCTGATCCTGTCGATCAACCTGCTCGGCGACTGGCTGCGCGACGCGCTCAACCCGAAGCTCCGATGAGCAAAACCTCGACAAGAGCGCCTCACGCATGACCGAGCCCATCCTCTCCGTCCGCAACCTTCAGGTGGAGTTCGCCTCCCGCCGCGGCACGCTGCGCGCCATCGACGGCGTCTCCTTCGACATCGCCAAGGGCGAAGTGCTGGGCGTGGTCGGCGAATCCGGCGCCGGCAAATCCGTCACCGGCCTCGCCGTGATCGGCCTGATCGACCCGCCCGGCCGCATCGCCGGCGGCGAGGTTCGCCTGGCCGGCCTGCGCATCGACAATCTGCCGCCGGAGGAGATGCGCCGCATCCGTGGCAAACGGATCGGCATGATCTTCCAGGACCCCCTCACCTCGCTCAATCCGCTCTACCGGGTCGGTGACCAGATCATCGAGACGATCCGAACCCACCTGAACCTATCCGAGACGGCCGCCCGCCGACGCGCCATCGACCTGCTTGCCGAGGTCGGCATTCCCGCGCCGGAAAAGCGCATCGACGGCTATCCGCACGAATTCTCCGGCGGCATGCGTCAGCGCGTCGTGATTGCGCTCGCGATCTGCGCCGAGCCCGAGCTGATCATCGCGGACGAGCCGACCACCGCGCTCGACGTCTCCGTGCAGGCACAGATCATCTCGCTGATCAAGCGGCTTGGCCGCGACCACGGCACCGCCGTGATGCTGGTGACGCACGACATGGGCGTGATCGCGGAGACCTCCGACCGCGTCGCCGTGATGTACGCCGGCCGTGTCGCCGAGATCGGTCCGGTGCAGGATGTCGTCAGAAATCCGCTGCATCCCTATGCCAAGGGCTTGATGGGCGCGATCCCGACGCTGGCCGGCGACGACAAGCGTCTCATGCAGATCCCCGGCTCGATGCCGCGGCTGTCGGCGATCCCGCGCGGCTGCTCGTTCAACCCGCGCTGCGCGTTCGCGTTCGACCGTTGTCGCGTTGATCGACCGGAGCCGCTGCCGCGCGGTGCGCAATCGGTCGCCTGCCATCTCTATGACAGCGTGCCGGCGGAGAGCGCGGCATGAGCGCTTCCTTCGTCCAGGCCACAAATCTGCGCCGGGTGTTCGACGTCTCGAAGCCCTGGCTCAACCGCGTGCTCGAAGGCGGGCATCTCGAATATCTCAAGGCGGTCGATCACGTCACCTTCGACATCAGGAAGGGCGAGACCTTTGCGCTGGTCGGCGAGTCCGGCTCGGGCAAGACCACGGTGGCGCGGATGGTCGTCGGCCTGTTGCCGCCAAGCTCGGGCGACGTGCTGATCGACGGCGTCTCGATGACGGATCCGCGGCAGGCGCCGGCGCGCCGAAAGCTGCGCCGCCGCATCCAGATGATCTTCCAGGATCCCTATGCGAGCCTGAACCCGCGCTTCCGGGTGGATGCCATCATCTCCGAGCCGATCCGCGCTTTCGACCTGATCCAGGGCGAGCGCGACATCCAGGCCCGCGTCGGCGAGTTGCTCAGCCTCGTCGGCTTGCATCCCGACGACCGGCTGAAGTTTCCGCACGAGTTCTCCGGCGGCCAGCGCCAGCGCATCGCGATCGCCCGGGCGCTCGCATCGGATGCCGAGTTCATCGTCTGCGACGAGCCGACTTCGGCGCTCGACGTTTCCGTACAGGCGCAGATCCTGAACCTGATGCGCGACCTGCAGGACAAGTTCGGCCTGACCTACATGTTCATCAGCCACAACCTTGCCGTGGTCCGCCACATGGCGAGCCGCGTCGGCGTGATGTATCTCGGCCGCATCGTCGAGATCGCGGAGGGGCGCGAGCTGTTCGCCCGTCCGCGTATGCCCTACACCAAGATGCTGCTGGGCGCCGTGCCCGACCTCGCCATGAGCGGCCGCCAGCGCATTCCGGTGAAAGGCGAGATCCCGAACCCGATCAATCCGCCGCCCGGCTGCGCCTTCAATCCCCGCTGCCCGCTGGCGTTCGATCTCTGCCGCAAGGAAACGCCGGAACTGATTGACGGCGTCGCCTGCCACGCCGTCAACACCGCGCCGGTCCCGGCGTGACGCGCGCGTGCCATGCTGGCAGCCCATTGGCGGCGCGGCATCGCCTGTGATCAATTGCGCGCGTCGCAAATGAGGTAATCCATGGCCAGCAATGTCAATCCCGATCCGTTCACGACCCGCCCCGAGATCGAGGGCACGTTCGGGGTCGTCGCCACAACGCACTGGATCGCGACCGCCGTCGGCATGGCCATCCTGGAAAAGGGCGGCAATGCCTTCGACGCCGGTGTCGCCACCGCCTTCACGCTGCAGGTTGTCGAGCCGCATCTCAACGGCCCCGGCGGCGACGTGCCGATCATCGTCCATGACGTCAAGCGCGGCCGCACCGAGGTGATCTGCGGCCAGGGCCCGGCACCGGCACGCGCCACCATCGCGCATTACAAGAGCGAAGGCCTCGACATGGTGCCCGGCACCGGCCTGCTCGCGGCCTGCGTCCCCGGCACCTTCGAATCCTGGATGATGCTGTTGCGCGACTATGGCACGATGCGCGTGCGCGACGTGCTGGAGCCCGCTATCTCCTACGCGCGCGACGGCTATCCGCTGGTCGAGCGCGCCTGCGCCACGATCCAGACCGTCGAGCAGCTATTCCGCAAGCATTGGCCAACGTCGGCCGCCGTCTACCTGCCGAACGGCGAGGTGCCGAAGCCCGGCACACTCTTTACCAACAAGACGCTGGCCGCGACCTACGCACGAATTCTCAGCGAAGCCGAGAGCGGCGGCGGTGGCCGCGACGCCGAGATCGAGTGCGCGCGCAAAGCCTGGTCGCAAGGCTTCGTCGCGGAAGCCATCGACAAATTCTGCCGCACCCAGGAGGTGATGGACGTCAGCGGCTCGCCGCATCGCGGCGTGCTCTCTGCCGACGACATGGCGCGCTGGCAGCCTACGGTCGAGGCGCCGCTCACCTACGACTATGGCCGCTATACCGTCTGCAAGGCCGGCGTCTGGAGCCAGGGTCCGGTGACGCTGCAACAGCTCGCGCTGCTGAAGGGCTTTGCCCTCGACGGGCTCGACCCGACCGGGCCTGAGTTCATCCACCTCCAGATCGAATGCGCAAAACTCGCCTTTGCCGACCGCGAGAAATTCTACGGCGACCCCAAGTTCAGCGAGATCCCGATCGCGACGCTGCTATCGGACGCCTATAACGACGAACGTCGTAAGCTGGTTACCGAGAAGGCTTCGCTCGATCTCCGGCCCGGCGCGATCGAGGGCTTTGGCGGCGTCGTCAAGCTGCGCCGCGCTGAAGGCCAGCGCGAGGCCGTTGGCGCGCTCGGCGCCGGTGAACCAACCGTGGGGCGCTTCGGCGAGGTGCGCGGCGACACCGTGCATTTCGACATTATCGACAAAGCCGGCAACATGGTGTCCTCGACGCCGTCGGGCGGCTGGCTGCAATCCTCGCCCATCATTCCCGAGCTCGGCTTCTGTCTCGGCAGCCGCGCCCAGATGTTCGATTTGGAGGAGAACCAACCCAGTTCGCTCGCACCGGGCAAGCGGCCGCGCACAACGCTGTCGCCGACCATGGCGCTGCGCGACGGCGATCCTTACCTCGCCTGGGGTTCGCCCGGCGGCGACCAGCAGGACCAGTGGATCACCCAATTCTTCCTGCGCCACGTCCATTGCAATCTCAATCTCCAGGAAGCGATCGACGCGCCGGCCTGGCATTCCGAGCATTTTCCGATCTCGTTCTGGCCGCGTACCGCGCGCCCCGGCGTGCTCGTGGTGGAGAATCGCGTACCCAAGGCGACGATCGAGAACCTTCGTGAGCGCGGACACATCGTGGAAGTCGGCCCCGACTGGTCCGAAGGCCGCCTCACCGCGGCCTCGCGCGTGGGTCGGCGCCGGCGCGCCGCCGCCAATCCGCGCGGCATGCAAGGTTACGCCGCGGGACGCTGAAGGCAGCACATGACCTGGTCGATCATCGCGCGAGACCCTTCCACCGGCCAGTTCGGCATCGCTGTTGCGACACGCTTCTTCGCCGTCGGCGCACGCGTGCCGTATATCGCGGCCGGCGTCGGCGCCATCGCGACGCAGGCCTTCGTCAATCCCTACTACGGCATCGACGGCGTCAAGCTGTTGCGGGAAGGCCTCAATGCGCGCGACGTGCTGGCCGCGCTACTCGCGACCGACGATGGCCGCGAGAGCCGTCAGATCCACATCATGGATGCAAGCGGCGAGATCGCCGCACATACCGGACGCGACTGCGTCGACTGGTGCGGGCACATCGCAGGCAGCGGCTTCTCCATCGCCGGGAACATGCTGGCCGGCGCCGACGTGCTCGACGAGACCGCAAAGACCTATATCGCCAACGACAGCCTGCCCTTCCCGCGCCGCCTGCTTGTGGCGATGCGCGCAGGGGAGGCCGCCGGCGGCGACAAGCGCGGCAAGCAGTCCGCCGCGCTGTTGATCCACGGCGAGGAGGAATGGCCGGCACTGGACATTCGCGCCGACGATCATCCCGATCCGCTCGGCGAGCTCGAACGGCTCGAACACGTCAGCCACGAGCTCTGGGTGCATTTTCGCGATTCCATGCCGACGCGACGGAACCCGGCCGGCAACACCGACCGCAGCGTCGTCGACGCCAGCATCCAAGCAGCGCGCGCAAGGCAATCATGAGCGCGGCTCCTCTCATCGAGATCAAGGATCTGCGCATCTGCTTTCACGGCGACGACGGCCGCATCACCCACGCGGTCGACAGTGTCGACCTCAGTGTCGCCAACGGCGCGACGCTCGGCCTCGTCGGCGAATCCGGCTGCGGCAAGAGCGTGACGTCGCTGGCCATCATGGGCCTGCTGCCGAAACAAAGCGCGGAGATATCGGGCGCGATCCGCTTCGACGGCCTCGACCTCCTGCAGACTCCGGACCAGACCCTGCGCAATCTGCGCGGCAACCGGCTCGCGATGATCTTCCAGGAGCCGATGACCTCGCTCAATCCGAGCTTCACCATCGGCGACCAGATCATCGAGACCATTTTGCGCCACCGCGGCGGCTCGCGGAAAAGCGCGCGCGAGCGGGCGATCGAGCTGCTGCGCCGGGTCCACATCCCCTCGCCCGAGCGGCGCGTCGACGAATATCCGCACAAGCTCTCCGGCGGCATGCGCCAGCGCGTGATGATCGCGATGGCGCTGGCCTGCGACCCGCGCCTGCTGATCGCCGATGAGCCGACCACTGCGCTCGACGTCACCTTGCAGGCGCAAATCCTGGAGCTGATGCGGGAGTTGAAAGCGGCAAGCGGCGCCGCCATCATCCTGATCACCCACGATCTCGGCGTCGTCGCCGAGGTCTGCGACGAGGTCGCGGTGATGTATGCCGGCGAGATCGTCGAGCGCGCGCCGGTGGACGAATTGTTCTCGGCGCCACAGCACCCCTACACCGTCGGCCTGCTCGGCTCGATCCCGCGGCTCGACCATCGGGCCGAACAGCTTGCGACGATCGAGGGTATGGTGCCGAACATGGCGCAGCCGCCGGCAGGCTGCCGCTTCGCCGCGCGCTGCCCGTTCGTGCTGGATGCCTGCACCACGGCGCCGCCACCGCTGATCGAAGTCAGCCCCGGCCACCTCTCGCGCTGCATCCGCGCGCCGCTCGAACGCCTGGTGTCGTGATGGCGCTGCTCGAGGTCGATGGCCTAGTCAAGCATTTCGTCGCCGAGCGCTCGCTGTTCGGCCGGGCACTGGCGCACGTCAAGGCGGTCGATGGCGTCAGCTTCTCGCTCGAGGCCGGCAAGACGCTGGCCCTGGTCGGCGAATCCGGTTGCGGCAAATCCACCGTCAGCCGCCTCGTGCTGCGGCTGATCGAGCCGGACTCAGGCACGGTCCGGTTCGACGGCCGCGACCTGCTTGCGCTCGATCCCAATGCGCTCCGGGCCTTCCGCCGCGAGGCGCAAATCATCTTTCAGGACCCCTATGCCTCGCTCAATCCGCGCATGACGGCCGGCCAGATCCTGACCGAACCGCTGGCACTGCACGATCTCGTGCCGCCTGCGCAGCGGCGCGCGCGCGTCGCGGAACTGCTGCGGCTGGTCGGACTGGAGCCGCGGCTGGCGCGGCGCTATCCGCATGAATTCTCCGGCGGCCAGCGCCAGCGCATCGCCATTGCTCGCGCGCTCGCGGTCGAGCCGAAGCTGATCATCTGCGACGAGCCGGTCTCGGCGCTGGACGTCTCGATCCGCTCGCAGATCCTCAATCTGCTGCGCGAGCTCCAGGACCGGCTCGGCCTCGCCTATATTTTCGTCTCGCACGACCTCGCCGTGGTCAAGCACATCGCCGACCACGTCGCGGTGATGAATCTCGGCCAGATCGTCGAGACGGCGGAGGCGGACGCGCTGTTCGCCTCGCCGCGCCATCCCTATAGCCGGGCGCTGCTGTCCGCGATTCCGCTGCCGCAGCCGAAGGCGAAGCGCACGACCGTCCTGCTGGAGGGCGAGATCCCGAGCGCGCTCAATCCGCCCGCTGGCTGCCGCTTCCACACCCGCTGCCCGTTCGTGATCGAGCGCTGCCGCAACGAGGCGCCGGCGCTCTTGGCCGACGGCTCGGGCCACGCCACCGCCTGTCACCGCACGGCGGAGCTGCCGTCTGCCGACGCCATCCTGCCGGCGGCCGGCGGGTTTTCGCCGGCGCTTGCAAAATTGGTCGCCGCCTTCAGCCAAAAGACGGAAGGCGCTGCCACCGCCGGGGTTGGTATACAAGGCACCGCGCCCACAACGACATAGCCGAAGCAATGGGGATTGTCCGATGAAGATGTTTCGCCTGGCCGCAACGGCCGCCGCTGTCCTGCTGTCGCTTGGAGCCGCGCAGGCCCAGACCACGCTGCGCATCGGCCTCGCCGAGGATCCTGATATCCTCGATCCCACGATGGCGCGCACCTATGTCGGCCGCATCGTATTCTCCGCCTTCTGCGACAAGCTGTTCGACATCGACGAGAAGCTCAACATCGTGCCTCAGCTCGCGCTGTCGAGCGAAACCGCCGACGACGGCAAGGCGCTGGTCATCAAGCTCCGGCCCGGCGTGAAATTCCACGACGGCGAGCCATTCGACGCCGAAGCCGCAAAGTTCTCGCTGGAACGGCATCTGACGTTCCCCGGATCCTTCCGCAAGCCCGAGCTTGCCTCGGTCGATCACATCGACATCGTCGATCCCCTCACGGTCAAGCTGGTGCTGAAGTCGCCGTTCTCGCCGCTGCTCGCTCAGCTCACCGACCGCGCCGGGATGATGGTGTCGCCGAAGGCGGCGAAAGAAGCCGGCGACAAGTTCGGCCTGCGCCCGGTCTGCGCCGGCCCGTATAAATTCGTCGAGCGCGTGCAGCAGGACCGCATCGTGTTCGAAAAGTTCGCGGACTATTGGAACAAGGACAATGTCTTTATCGACAAGATCGTGTTCCAGCCGATCGTCGATGCCACCGTGCGGCTTGCGAACTTGAAATCCGGCGGCCTCGATCTGATCGAGCGCGTGCTCGCCACCGATCTGAAGGAGGTGCGCGCGGATTCACGGCTGAAGGTCGCGACCGCCATCGAGCTCGGCTATCAGGGCGTCACGCTCAATATCGGCAAGGACAAGGCCAAGGGGCCGCTCAGCCAGTCCGCCAAGGTGCGGCAGGCGCTCGACCTTGCGATCGACCGCGACGCCATCAACCAGGTCGTGTTCAACGGCGAGTTTCAGGTCGGCAATCAATGGGTCAATCCTGATCATCCATACTATCAAAAATCCCTTCCGGTCCGTCCCCGCAACGTCGAGAAGGCCAAGGCACTGCTGAAGGAGGCCGGCGTAACGCCGCCGGTCAGCGTCGATTTCCTTGTGCCCAAGGGCGCGGAGACCGAGACGCCGGCCCAGGTAATCCAGTCGATGGCGGCCGAGGCCGGGTTCGACATGAAGATCCGTGTCACCGAATTCGCGACCGGACTGAAGCAGGCCGAGGCCGGCGATTACCAGGCCTATATGCTTGCCTGGAGCGGGCGCGTCGATCCCGACGGCAACACCTTTGTATTCCTGCACAGCGGTGCGCCGCAGAATTACGGCGCGTGGAACAACCCGCAGGCCGACAAGGCGCTGGAGGACGCGCGATCGGTCACCGATCCCACCAAGCGCAAGGCCAGCTATGAGGCCTTGGCCAAGCTGGTCCAGGACGAGGAGCCGCTGCTGTACCTCTACCACCGCCGCATCATCATCGCGCACACGACCAAGCTCGAAGGCTACAAGCAGATGCCCGACGGCCTCGTGCGCGTGATCGGGCTCAAGCTGAAGTGACGCCGCCAGAATGCTGAACTTCCTCGCCCGCCGCCTTACGCAGATCGTGCCGACGCTGTTCTTCGTCTCGGTGCTGATCTTCTCGCTGCAGCAATTGCTGCCGGGCGATCCCGCACTGGTGATGGCGGGCGAAGAGCGCGATCCCGCCGTGATCGAGCAGATCCGTCATCAGTACCGGCTCGATCAGCCGGTCCCGGTGCAGTACGCCTACTGGATCAAGGGCGTGCTCTCAGGCGATTTCGGAGAGTCGCTGCGCAACAAGATGCCGGTGCGCGAGCTGATCGCTCAGAAGCTGCCGGTGACGCTGCAGCTCGGCGGCATGGCGATCGTGATCGCGTTCCTGATCGGCATCCCCGCCGGCATCGTCGCCGCCGTGAAGAAGGGCTCGGCCTGGGACTACGGCGCGAACCTGTTTGCGCTGTGGGGCATCTCGACGCCGAACTTCTGGCTCGGGATCATGCTGATCTTCCTGTTCTCGATCGAGCTCGGCTGGCTGCCGGCGTCCGGCTACGTGCCGCTCACCGAGAACTGGCGCGCGAGCCTGGCGGCCACCATCATGCCGGCTTTCGTGCTCGGCAATGCCATTGCCGCGGTCCTGATGCGGCATACCCGCAGCGCCATGCTGCAGGTGCTGGAAAGCGACTACGTCCGCACCGCCCGGGCCAAGGGACTGTTGGAGCGCTCGGTGATCCTGAAGCACGCCATGCGCAATGCGCTGACGCCCGTCATCACGCTCGGCGCACTCGAGCTCGGCACGCTATTGTCAGGTGCAGTCTTGACCGAGCAGATCTTCTCCATCCCCGGCTTCGGCAAGCTGATCGTGGATGCCGTCTTCAACCGCGACTACGCCGTGGTGCAAGGCGTCGTGCTGGTGACGGCCACGATCTATATCACGCTGAATCTCGTTGCCGACATCGCCTATATCCTCGTCAATCCGCGGCTGCGGGGTTAGAGCATGACCGACGCCGCGCTGCCGGGCCCTCTCACGCAAGCCGACGAGCTGGATAGCCCGGCCCGCCGCGCGCGCCGGCGGCTGTTCAAGCGCAAGGCGGCGATATTCGGGCTCGTCGTGCTCACGATGTTCATCGTGCTCGCAATGCTGGCCCCGCTGATCGTGCCCTATGATCCCATCGCGACGAGCTGGAGCCTGGTGCGCAAGCCGCCCACCGCGGCGCACTGGTTCGGCACCGATGAGCTCGGCCGCGACATCTTCAGCCGGATCGTCTACGGCGCGCGGGCTTCGCTGCTCGCGGGCCTCATCTCGGTTGCGATCGCGCTCGGCATCGGCGTGCCGCTCGGCCTCGTCGCCGGTTATCGCGGCGGCTTCGTCGATGCACTGATCAGCCGGATCACGGATGCGATGCTGGCCTGCCCGTTCCTGATCCTGGCGATCGCGCTGGCGGCGTTCCTCGGGCCGAGCCTCGGCAATGCCATGATTGCGATCGGCATCTCCGCAACACCGATCTTCATCCGCCTGACCCGCGGCCAGGTGCTCGTCGTCAAGGCCGAGGACTATGTCGAGGCCGCGCGCGCGCTCGGCAATCCGCCATGGCGGATCGCGCTGTCGCATATCCTGCCGAACATCCTGCCCGCGCTGCTGGTGCAGGCGACACTGTCGATTGCCGCCGCCATCATCGCCGAAGCCGCGCTGTCGTTCCTCGGCCTCGGCCAGCAGCCGCCGGCGCCGTCCTGGGGCAGCATGCTCAATGCCGCGCAACGCTTCCTGACCCAGGCGCCGTGGATGGCGATCTGGCCAGGGCTTGCGATCTTCCTCGTGGTGCTGTCGCTGAACCTGCTCGGCGACGGCCTGCGCGACGCGCTCGATCCAAGGCAGCGCTGAGATCTGAAGAAAGAGACCTCGCCTGGCGCGCCGACGGCGGTAGCGTTCCCTCCCCCACAAGGGGGAAAGGAACGGAGAGAGCGTTGCCGTCAGAAAGTCTAGATCACCACTTCCCGCAACACCCGGCGGCAATCCATCTCATATTCGAGATCGACGACGGGCGGGCGGGCGAAATGCCAGGTCAGACCGGAGCGCAACGCGCCGCGGCGAACCAGTTCGTCGACGAGTGCGTGGTGGAAGTCGTGCACGGAGTAGGCCTGCACCGCGGTGGTGTCGCTCCAGCCGAAGCCGAAGGCTGCCATCCGGCTTTCCATCTGCGACGTCGTCGTGAAGCGCACCTTCTCCCGCAGCCCCTCCGGGCTGAGGTCGCGGTAGCGCACGGTGCGCTCGACATAGGTGCCGCTGCCCTCGCGCGCCTCGGCACCGCCTGATATCACGAAGGACGGCGCTTTCGAGCGGGTCGGACGCGTGAACGAGAACGCATAGAACGACGGCTCGGACGGCGGATCGATCTCGGGACAGACATTGCTGCGCGCCACCGGATTGGTGGTGCCGTCGAAGATGCCCCATTCGGACAGCGTCTTCACATAGTGCAGGTTGAAGGCGCGAAAGCCTTCTTCGCTGAAGGCCGCCGGTGAACGCAGCTCGCAGGCGCAGAACGCCGTCAGCGGACGCCCTGCCTCCTGGATGAATTTCGCCGCCAGCGCAAACCCTTCCGCGAGCGGGACCACACGGTCGAAGCGGACGCGTTCGATTTCGTGGCCGTCGTCCGCGGCCGCGCCCGCCGAATACTGGAACACGGACGGAATGAAACGATAATTGCCAGCGGAGAAGTCACGCATCATGTCGAACCCCTATTCCAGTTGCATGCGAATGCCCTTGGCGCCGTTGAGCAGGCGCTTCAGGTGAAAGCCGGCCAGAGAATCGTCGGCGTGCATGCCGACCAGCGCGGCAAAGGCCGGCATGGCTGCGGCATCGCCGGCCTCCATCTTGGCGAAGGCCTCCGAATATAGCGCCGTTTCCGGCGCTTCGAACTTGCCCGGTGGCAGCGGCTCGAAGGCGCGCAACGGCTCGCTGCGCCCGCGCAGCATCAGTTCACCCACGGGGCGGCCTTGAAAATTCTCGGCCGCCTCGGCGACGCTGGCGCTGACGCAAATGCGGGTGCCCAGATGCTTGTTGGCGGCCTCCAGCCGCGCCGCAATGTTGATGGAGTCCCCATAGGCGGTGTAGTCGAAGAAGCGATTGCCACCGAAATTGCCGACCAGCGCGGGACCGGCGTGAATGCCGATGCGGGTGGCACCGAAGGTCACGCCCATGGCGCTCTGGCGCGCGCGAAAGTCCTGCGCCCAGGCATCGAGCTCATGGGCGCAGGCGACCGCACGCGTGGCATAATCCGGCTGATCGCCGGGCGCGTTGAAGAGCACCTGGATCGCGTCGCCGATGATCTTCGCGACCGTGCCCTCATGGTCGAAGACGATTTCGGTCATGCCGCCGACATACTCGTTGAGCAACTTACCCAACGTCTCGGGTGGCGCGCTCTCGACCAACGAGGTGAAGCCGGTAATATCGGTGAAGATGGTGGCGACATCGCGCCACTGTACTTCGATGCCCTCGCCGTCGCCGCTGGCGGCCAAACGCTTGGCAAGCTCGGGCGAGAAATGGCGTGACAGCGCGGCGTGGGCGCGCTCGGCTTCCATCTGGCGCCGCCGCACCTCGCGCAGCATCTCGATATGGCGGATGGTCTTCCCGATCGTGGCCTCCAGATCGGCGAAGTCGATCGGCTTGGTCAGGAAGTCGAACGCGCCGCGGTTCATGGCGGTGCGGATATTGCTCATGTCGCCATAGGCAGAGACGATGATGGTCGACTTCTTGTCCTCGGCCTCCTGGAGTTTCGCGAGCAGCGATAGCCCGTCCATCCTGGGCATGTTGATATCGGAGACCACCATGTCGACCTGCGGATTCTGCTCGAGCGAGGCCAGCGCCTCGAGACCGTCGCGAGCGAATATGATGGCGACCTGTCCGTCGCGGATCTGCCTGCGAAATTTTTGCAGGACCAGCGCTTCGAGATCCGGCTCGTCGTCGACGAAGAGGATGGTCGCGCTCATGCGGCTTGCTCGAGCCTCGTGTCGATCTCCTGCCGCAGCAGCGCGAAGTCGATCGGCTTGGTGAGGAGCCCAACGGCGCCGCGCTCGATCGCCTTCCGCCGCGTCTCGGCGTCGCCATAGGCCGTGATCATGATGACGGGAACGTCCGGATGCGCGGCACGCACCTTCGGCAGCATGTCCAGCCCGCTCATGCCCGGCATGTTGATGTCGGACAGGATCAGGATCAACGAGGGATCGCGAACCTCGGCGGCCCGCTTCAGCGCATCGGGCGCGGAGGAGGCGAATTCCATCTGGAAGCGGCCGGCGCGCAGCTCGCGCCGGAATTGCTGCCGGAACAGCGCCTCGACGTCGGGCTCGTCGTCGACGACCAGGATGTAAACGTTCACGACTTGCCTCCGGAAGTGCCGTCCGCCGCCATCGTGCGCGGCAGGGTGATGATGAACTCGGTGAATACACCTTGTGTGGTGTTCACGTCGATGGTGCCGCCGTGCTGCTTCACGACGATATCGTGGCTCATGGACAGGCCGAGCCCGGTGCCCTCGCCTACGGGCTTGGTGGTGAAGAAGGGATTGAACATCTTCTCCTTCACCTCGGGCGGAATTCCCGTGCCATTGTCACGGATCCGGATCTCGACCCCGCCGCCGAGATCCTTGGTTGCCGCGCTCAAGGTCGGCTCGAAGGCCTCACCCCCGCTCTCCTTGCGTTTGGCGGTGGCATAGAAGCCGTTCGAGATCAGGTTGAGCAAGACGCGCGTGATCTCCTGCGGATAGATGTCGACCATGCCGGCAGCGGGATCGAACGAGCGCTGGAGCGTGACGTTGAAGGAGGGACGTTCTGCGCGCGCACCGTGATAGGCGAGATTGAGGCTCTCCTCCACGACCGCATTGATGTCGACCGCCCGATGCTCGCCGGAGCCCTCGCGCGAATGCAGCAGCATGTTCCTGACGATGGAATCGGCGCGCTTGCCGTGCTGCACCACCTTCTCGAGATTGCTCCTGAGCATGCCGGTCAGCTCGCCGACCTCCTCCCTGGTCTTGTCGTCGAGCGCAGCCGATTGCAAGGCCTCCTTGAGCTCGTCAATCAGCTCGGTGGAGACCGCGGAGAAATTGTTGACGAAGTTGAGCGGATTCTTGATCTCGTGCGCGATGCCGGCGGTGAGCTGACCGAGCGAGGCAAGCTTCTCGGTCTGGATCAGACGATCCTGGGCGGCGCGCAGCTCGCTCAGGGATTGGGACAGTGCCTCGGTGCGCTCACGCAACTCTCGAAGCAGCCGCGTGTTCTCGATGGCGATGACCGCTTGCCTGGTGAAGTTTTCGACCAGCGCGATCTGCTTGTCCGTGAAGAGCCGTACCTCCTTTCGAAAGATCGTAATCGCGCCGATCAATTGATCTTCCTTAAGCATGGGGACGACCATGAGCGTGCGGGCTCCGGCAACCTCCACCATCGGAATGACATTGGGAACGCGAGCCAGGTAAGCCGGGCTCTCCCTAAGGTCGGAAACCTGCGAAGACTTGCGTGTCTTGACGACAGTTTCAAGCGAGGTGCCGGGATAAGGACGCATCGGTGTGCGTCGCCTGAAATCAGAGAACTCGGACGGGAGGTTGTAGTCCGCAGCCAGATTGAACTCTTCACCATCCCAAAAATTCATCGTTCCAAAGGACGCGCCGCACACGCGCGTGGCATTCTCCAACATTTTGCGAAACACCGGCTCCAGCTCGCCCGGCGAGGAGCTGATCACCTCCAGCACTTCGGACGTTGCGGTCTGCTGTTCCAGCGATTCCCGCAATTCCGCAGTGCGCTGCTCGACCTTGTTTTCGAGGTTGGCATAGGATTCCTGCAAGCGCGCGCCCATGTCGTTGAACTGGTCGGCGAGCCCTTCGAGCTCGTCGCCCGTCCGGATCGAGATGCGCTGGGAGAAGTCGCCACCGCCGATCCGTTCGGCGCCGCTGCGCAGCGCCTGGATCGGCCCGACCATGCGGCGCGCCAAAAATATCCCCGCAAGCACCGCGAAGATCGACGCCGCGAGCAGCACGATCGCAAGCCGCTGCAGCGAGGCGTAGAGCGAGGCATAGGCCTCTTCGACCGGCAGCTCGACGAACATGGTCCAGTGCAGCGGCTCGATCGGCGCCGATGCGGTCAAGACCTTCTGGCCCTGGATGTTGCGCGCTTCCTCGAGCGCGTTCGGCATGGTGCCGCCGGCGGCCTGCGCGGCGCGCACCTGCGCGAGGCCGGACATGTCGGTGTTGCGCAGTACGAGACTGATATCGGGATGCGCGATCAGGCGCCCTTCCGGGCCGACCACATAGGCATGCCCGTGCTGGCCGACCTTGATCTGCGAGACCACGTCCCAGATCAGCTTGAGATTGACCTCGGCAATGCTGACGCCGGCATCCCTGCGCGCGCCGGCCAGCGCCAGCGTCATGTAGGGTTCGGACTCCCGGCGGAAATAGACCGGGCCGTAATAGACCTTGTGCGCGACCGCCTCGGTGAACTTCGGATCATTGGATAGGTCGATCCCGCTCTCGATCGCGTCCATCGCCAGCCGCGAGACCCGCAACCGTTCCTTGCCGGTCGAGTCCACCTGGGCAAGCTCGGTAATCCCGGGCACCTGGCGCAGCAGCCGCAGCGCGTCGAACCGGCGCTGCTCGATCGAGCCCGCCGACCACGACAGTTGCGTCGTCCATCCGAGCTGGCTCTCGATCTCCTTGACGAACTGGCCGATCTTGGCCGCGGCCGCCTCGGCCTGCTCATGCTGGACCCGGATCAACGAAGCCTTGTGCTCGCGATAATAGAAGAAGACCTCGAACAGGCCGTTGGCCAGCAGCGCGATGGCGACGACAGCCACGAACAGCGCGACATATTTGGTGAACAGCCGGGTCCTGATCCCCCGCCCCGCGGCCGCGCCGGAGGCAGCGCCAGCCGTAGCCGCGCTCGGCAGCGTCCTGGCTTGCGGGGCGTCGGGATGAAGGGAAAGGCTCATGCCCCCAAATCTAGCAAGAAGGCGGCACCTTGTCTTTCGCTAGCACGGGGCAAGGCCCTGTCCATTGGACCCCGCGCCAGCGCCCCCGGGCACAACGAAAAAGGCGGCAGCGGATTGACCGCTGCCGCCCTCTGGTTCGCTTGCTAGTTAACGGCGTCAGGTCGGCCGCAGCGCCTTGGAGCCGAGGTCGAGCTCGTTGACCTGCTTGTTCCGCTCGGAATCGGCCGCCGCGCGATGGTCGGTCGCCAGCACCACGTAGACCGCGGGCAGCACGAACAGCGTGAACAGCGTGCCGATCGACATGCCGGCGACGACGACCAGGCCGATCGAGAAGCGGCTGGCCGCGCCCGCGCCGGTCGCGGTCAGCAGCGGGATCAGGCCAGTCACCATCGCGGCCGTCGTCATCAGGATCGGCCGCAGGCGGATGCGGGCCGACATTTCGATGGCGGAGCGGCGGTCGAGCCGCTCGTTGACCTGGAGCTCGTTGGCGAACTCCACCATCAGGATGCCGTGCTTGGTGATCAGGCCGACCAGGGTGAGCAGACCGACCTGGGTGTAGATGTTCATGGTCGCCACGCCGAAGAACAGCGGGATCAGCGCACCGACGATCGCCATCGGCACCGAGATCATGATCACCAAGGGGTCACGCAAGCTCTCGAACTGCGCGGCCAGCACCAGGAAGATGATGATCAGCGCGAAGCCAAAGGTGATCGCAAGCTGATTGCCTTCCTGCACGTACTGCCTGGAGTCGGCGAGATAGTCGTGGCTGAAACCTTGCGGCAGCTTCTTGGCCTCGCTTTCGAGGAAGTCGACCGCCGCACCGACGGTCACGCCGGGCATCGGCACGGCCGAGAACGTCGCCGAATTGAGCTGATTGTAGTGCGTCAGCGAGTTCGGATCGGTCTTGGTCTCGATCGACACCACCGTCGACAGCGGAAGCTGTTGGCCGGTGTTGGTCGTCACATAGAAGCCACCGAGCGATTCCGGCGAGAGCCGCTTGGCGCGCGGAACCTGCGGGATCACCTGGTAGGACCGGCCCTCCAGATTGAAGCGATTGACGTAGTTGCCACCCAGCAGGACCGCGAGCGTGGCGCCGAGGTTCTGCATGTTGACGCCGAGATCCTGTGCCTTGGTGCGGTCGATCGTCACCTTCACGTTCGGCTGGTTGTAGGCAAGATCGCTGTCGGAGACGATGAACATGCCGCTCTTGCGCGCAGCGTCCTTCAGCTTCTCCATCTGCTCATAGACCGTCTGGAACCCGGCGGTGGAATTGATCACCATCTGCACCGGAAGACCGCCCGGCCCGCCCGGCAGCGGCGGCAGGTTGAATGCGAAGGCCTGCACGCCCTCGATCTTGGAGAGCTCGGCCTGCACCAGCGGCTTCAACTGGATCGACGAGCGCTTGCGCTCCTCCCAGGGCTTGAGCAGCATGCCGGCGATGCCGCCCTGCGGGCCGTTGATGCCGTTCAGCACGAAACGCAGATCGGTCTCGGGGAATTTCGAAAATTCGTGGTCGAGCTTGTCGCCGTAGAAATCGACATAGTCGATGTTGGCGTATTTCGGCGCCTTGGTCACCGCGAACACGATGCCCTGGTCTTCCTCAGGCGCCAGCTCCTTCGACGTGTGCATGTAGAGGAAGCCGACGAGTCCGAGGATCGTCACCGCGAACAGCCCCGTGATCGCCTTGTAGTCAAGCGAGCGGTCGAGCCTGCGGCCATACCAGCGTGTCAGCGCACCGAACACCTTGTTGACGGCCTTGGCGAAGCGGCCCTCTTCGGTGTTCTTCAGCAGCACCGAGCACATCATCGGCGACAATGTCAGCGCGATCACGCCCGACACGATCACCGAGCCCGCCAGCGTGAATGCGAATTCGCGGAACAGCGAACCGGTGAGGCCGCCAAGGAAGCCGATCGGCGCGTACACCGCGGCGAGCGTGATGGTCATCGAGATGACCGGGCCGACGATTTCACGCGCGCCTTGCAGCGACGCCTGGACCGGCGTCTTGCCCTCCTCCAGATGGCGATGGATGTTTTCCACCACGACGATGGCGTCGTCGACCACGAGGCCGATCGCGAGCACCATCGCAAGCAGGGTCAAAAGGTTGAAGCTGAATCCCAGCGCCAGCATCAGGGTGCAGACGCCGATCATCGACAGCGGGATGGTGACGACGGGAATGATGACCGACCGCAGCGACGCCAGGAACAGGAAGATCACCACGATCACGATGATCACGGCTTCGCCGAGCGTCTTCTCCACCTCATCGATCGAGGATTGGATGAACTTGGTCGAGTCGTAGGCGACCTTCATCTTCATCGACGGCGGCAGATTGCGCTCGAGCTCGGGGAACAGCGCGCGCACGCCCTTGACCAGTGTCAGCGGGTTGCCCTGTGGGGTTGCCTGCACACCGATGAAGATCGCGTGCTCGCCGTTGAAGGCGACGCTCGCGTCCGTGCTTTGGGCGGCAAGCTCGACGGTGCCGATGTCCTCCATCCGCACGAAGCCGCCGTCCTTGGCCTTGACGATCATCTTCTTGAACTGGTTGACGTCGGTCAGGCCCGTGTTCGTCGAGACGTTCGAGACGATGAGATAGCCCTTGGTCTGGCCCGCCGCGGACTGGAAGTTGTTGGCGGTGATCGCCGCAGCGACGTCAGCCGGCGACACGTTGCGGCCGGCCATCTTCTCGGGATCGAGCCACAGCCGCATCGCGAAGGTCTGGCCGCCGAGAATGTCGGCGGAAGCCACGCCGTCGACGGTCGACAGCACCGGCTGCACCACGCGCGTCAGATAATCCGAGATCGCCGAGCCCGAGAGCTCCTCGGACGAGAAGCCGAGATACATCACGGCCGTGGTCTGGCCCGTGGTCTTGGTGACGATCGGGTCGTTGGATTCCTTCGGGATCAGGTATTTGACCGAATTCGTCTTCGCCAGCACCTCGGTGAGAGCCTGGTTCGGATCGAAGTTCAGCTTGATGTAGACCTGGATCGTCGAGGTGCCGAGCACCGAGGACGAGGTGATGTAGTCGACGCCCTCGGCGGACGCGACCGCCTGCTCGATCGGCGTCGTGATGAAGCCCTGGATCAGGTCTGCGGACGCGCCGGGATAGACGGTCGTGATGTTGATGACCGTGTTCGACAGCTTGGGATATTGCCGGATCGGCAGCACCATCGCCGCGCGCAGGCCGATCAGCAGGATCAACAGGCTGACGACGACCGACAGGACCGGGCGTTTGATGAAAATGTCGGTAAAGCGCATCGCGGCGATCTCGATTTATATGTCTCAAGAAAAGTGATCCGGCCGAGCCGGATCACTTGAGTGTCAATGGATCAGTAGCGCGGCGGCTGCGCCGGGATCTGCGGAGCCGGGTCGGTCGAAATCGACACCGCCGCGCCCGATTGCAGCTTGAGCTGGCCAACGGCGACGACCTTGTCGCCCGCCTTCACGCCCTTGATGATTTCGACGCGACCTTCGACCCGGTTGCCGGTCTGCACGAAGGTGCGCACCGCGGACAGGCTGGTCTTGCCGTCGGCTTCCTTCTTCTCCGTGATCACGAACACCGAGTCGCCGTACAGTGTGTAGTCGACCGCCGTCTCTGGAACGGTGATCACGGCCGGCTTGTCCGGCAGCACCACCGTGGTGGTCACGAACATGCCGGGCTTCAGGATCTTCTCCGGATTGGCGATCGTCGCCTGCACGCGGATATTGCGGGTGTCGGTCGAGATTTGCGGTTCGATCGTGGTGATCTTGCCTTCGAAGATGCGGCCCGGATAGGCATCGACCTTCAACTTGACCGTCTGGCCGACCTTGAGGTTGCCGGAATCCTTTTCCGTCACGGTGAAGTTGGCCCACAGCTCCGACAGATCGGTCAACGACACGATCGCCGTACCCGCCGTCAGATACTGACCAACCTCGACCTTGCGGACGCCGAGATCGCCGGAGAACGGTGCGCGCACCAGCTTCTGCGAGATCAGCGCCTCGGTCTTGGCGATGCCGGCCTGCGCCTGGTCGTAGGCGGCCTGCGCGTTATCGACGGTCGCCTGCGGACCGAACTGGCGCGAGGCCAGCTGCTTGGCGCGATCGAGTGACAGCTGTGCCACGGTCGCCTGGGCCTTGTAATTGGCAAGATCGCCCTGCTCCGGCGCGTCGAACAGCTGGACCAGCGGCGTGCCGGCTTCGACCCGCGTGCCCGGCGCGAACTTGATCTCGGTGACGCGGCCGTTGACGTCGGCGCTGACGTCGACCTGGTGCACGGCGACGAGGCCGCCGACCGCGGTGAGCAAGTTCGGCACCACCTCGGACTTGGCCTCCGCCGCGCTGACCGCGGTCGGCGGGGGCTTGTTGTTGGCGAAGAACTGCTTGATCATCTGGCCGCGGAAATAATTGAACCAGACGAGGCCGCCGACCAGCACCGCCAGGAGCGTGCCGACGATGATGAACCAGAGCACCGGCCGGACCGGACGCTTGGGAGCCTTGTTGTCGATCGGTTCGCCCGAAATCTTGTGTTCGGTTACGATGTTCATGTCATGCACTTTCTGCAATCGCCGCCTTGCCGGCATCCGCGGCCTGATTGTGGCCCAGATGCGAAGCAATTGCGGCGTCGTTAAGTCCGATACCCCTCAGGAGAAACTCACACAGCTGCCGCTCGAGGTCTTCAGCCTTGCCGTAAGCGAGGCAAGGCGTGGCCGGCAGCCTGGTCAGCGCCGCAGTCATCACCGAGTGATGCGCAAACCAGAACAGATTGAGCGGATCGCCGCTGCATAGCCGCGCGTCCCCGGCGGCAACGGCACGTTCGAGCGAGGAGACGAAGATCGCCCCGATCAGCGTCTCGATCTTGGCATACAGCAAACGGGCGAATTCGCCATCATCCAAATGGCTGGTGGCCATCAGCCGCAGGCGCTGGGCCTCTTCCTGATCGGGACCATCCGCGATGTGCAGGAAATGCTCGACCATGCCGCGGATC
Organism: Bradyrhizobium shewense; assembly: GCF_900094605.1. Taxonomy (GTDB): domain Bacteria; phylum Pseudomonadota; class Alphaproteobacteria; order Rhizobiales; family Xanthobacteraceae; genus Bradyrhizobium; species Bradyrhizobium shewense. The sequence goes on from NZ_FMAI01000001.1 coordinate 919,908, forward strand.
ACCTCGACCAGCGTGGCGGTCGAAGGCTCCCGCTCGAGAAGCTCGGTGAGTGCCGGGTCCGCCTCGCATTCGTCGCTGAGGATTTCGGCGTAGAGGGCCGCCTTGGACGGGAAATGCTTGAACAGCAACGCCTCGGAAATGGCAGCGGCGGCCGCCACGCTCTTGGTCGTGGTGCCGGTATAGCCATGTCGGGCAAAGCAGCGTTTCGCGGCTCCGAGGATCAATTGACGCCTCAGGTCGCTCGTCATACGCAATGAGCTCATGCTAGTGAGTAAGCACTCACCCACGCAAAAGTCAAGCACTATGTTGCATCGCAACCTGAGTGCGTCGTTAATTCAGTGGAAATTGGCCCCGCCTGCACGGCTTCCGTGCAGGACCTGGGCGCCGGTGGGAATGGACAGGCCCGCCCTAGATCGGCTGGAAGCCGAGGTCGCCGCGGATCCGGTTGACGATGTAAGTCCCGTCCCGAATTGGCAGAATCCGCTCCAGGCTGGCGCTGTCGATCTTCATATTGGCAAAGCGTGGCCCCGCAGAGACGTCGTGGACGGCTTTGGCGAAGGCCTCGACCTCGGCCATGGTCGTGACCGCCCGGCTATCCCCGATGCCGCAGGCCCTGGCGACGCCGACGAGGTCCGCGGCGGCCGAGGTGTGGCTGGTCTGGCCGCCCGTTTCGCCATAGGCCTCGTTGTCGAGCACCGCGATCGAGAGGTTGGACGGTTTTTGCAGGCCGATCGTGGCAAGGCTGCCCATGCCCATCAGCATCTCGCCGTCGCCGGTGATGACCAGCACCGGCAGTTTTGGCTGCGCCAGGGCGAGGCCGAGCCCGATCATCGCGGCGCCGCCCATGCCACCCCAAAGGTAGAAATTGCGGGCGTGGTCGCCGGCCGCGCACATGTCGTTGGTCGAGGCCCCGAGGCCGCCGATCGCGACGACGTCCTTGCGGTTCGCGAGCAACGTGGACACCACCTGCCGGCGGTCGAGGAGATTGGCCTTGCTCATTTGGTGAAAACCTTGGCGCCGATCAGGCGCTGCGACAGAAGGACGGCGGTGGGCGTCAGCGCGTTGTAGGCTTGCGACGCAGCGGCTTCGAGGACGGCCGGCACCTCGGCTGCGTTCGAGGCCCGCAGCACCTGGACACCCGACAGTTCGAACACGCCCTGCGTGGTCGATCCCATCGGCACCTGCCACGGATTGAACTCGCCCCACTCGCCGCGCATGGTCACCAGCGTCAGGAACGGGAAGCGCAGGATCGGGATCAGCGACAGCATGTTGATGCAATTGCCGACGCCGCTCGACTGCATCAGCAAGACGCCGCGCTGTCCGCCGGCCCAGGCGCCGGCAAGAAGCGCCACGCCCTCCTCCTCCGTCGTGAGCGGAATGCCGCGCATGGTGGAGGAGGCCAGCACGCGCTGGATCAGCCTCGAATGGCCGGCATCCGGCACGTAAGGCACCTGCCTGATATCGAAGCGTTGCAAGGTCGCGAAAATATCGTCGGGCCAATTCGGCACCGTGTCGGCAGCGTCAGCGCGTGCGTGCATTTTCCTGTCCGGTCGGCTAGCAAGGTGCACAGACTGTAGACGCATGCATGCGCCGACCAGAACAACAAAAACGGCATAACGGCTTTAACCGGCGAGTATAACGGGATGAACGCAGATGCGAAGGCGCTGGCGGCAAGCTTCGACCTCGAGAAGCTGACGCCGGAGTTTTACGACGACCCTTACCCGACCTATCGTGCACTGCGGGAGAACGAGCCGGTCAAGCGCCTGCCGAACGGCACCGTGTTCCTGACCCGTTATGACGATCTCGTCACCACCTACAAGAACACCAAGTCGTTCAGCTCGGACAAGAAGCGCGAGTTCGCGCCGAAATACGGCGACACCCCGCTCTACGAGCATCACACCACCAGCCTCGTCTTCAACGATCCGCCGGCGCATACCCGCGTGCGCCGCCTGATCATGGGCGCGCTGTCGCCGCGGGCGATCGCCGGCATGGAGTCTGACATCGTCAAGCTGGTGGACGGCTTGCTCGACGCCGTCGCGGCCAAAGGGGCTTGCGAGCTGATCGAGGATTTCGCGGCGTCCATTCCCATCGAGGTGATCGGCAATCTGCTCGACGTCCCTCATGAGGAACGCGGACCGCTGCGCGACTGGTCGCTGGCGATCCTTGGTGCGCTCGAACCTGTGGTGTCGCCCGAGGTCGCCGCGCGCGGCAACAAGGCGGTGACGGATTTTCTCAGCTATCTCCAGACGCTGGTGGCACGCCGGCGCGACAAGCCGGGCAATCCCGAGCGCGATGTGCTGACGCGCCTGATCCAGGGTGAGGAGAATGGCGAGCGGCTGACCGAGAAGGAACTGCTGCACAATTGCATCTTCCTGCTCAATGCCGGCCACGAGACCACCACCAATCTGATCGGCAACGGCCTCGTCGCGCTCGACCGCAATCGCGACCAGAAGCAGCGGCTGATCGGCAATCCCGACATGATCAAGACCGCCGTCGAAGAGATGCTGCGCTACGAGAGCTCCAACCAGCTCGGCAACCGCATGACCACGGAAAAGGTCGAGCTCGGCGGCGTCATGCTCGATGCCGGCACGTCGGTGACCCTGTGCATTGGCGCGGCCAACCGCGATCCCGCGCAGTTTCCGGACCCCGAAAGCTTCGACATCGCCCGCACACCGAACCGGCATCTCGCCTTCGCCACCGGCGCGCATCAATGCGCCGGCATGGCGCTGGCGCGGCTGGAGGGCGCGATTGCGATCTCGCGCTTCCTGGCGCGCTTCCCGAACTATGCCGTGAGCGGCCAGCCGGTGCGGGGCGGACGGGTGCGGTTTCGGGGCTTCTTGAGCGTGCCGTGTGCGCTTCGCTGAGGGCTCGACACCAAAAACTGCGAAAACAACCCCATGCACAGTAGAGAACCCTCTGATACTTTTGGCAAATCAGATCGGGCTACACCATCGGACGCATGAAGACTTCCAAGGTGGCAAGTTGATACCCAGATCAAGCTGAGGCCGCCGGTGCAGTCGGTTGGTACCGCCGCGCGCAGCAATGGAGTGACGACAGATGAGCTCGTCGGTCATTGATTTCGTCGCAACGGAAGCACGCTTTGGGGCCCATAATTACGAGCCGATCGGGGTCGTCCTGTCGCGCGGCGAAGGTGTCTGGGTCTGGGATACCGAGGGCAACCGCTATCTCGATTGCCTCTCGGCCTATTCGGCGGTCAGCCAGGGCCACTGCCACCCCAAGATCCTGGCGGCGATGGTGGAACAGGCGCACAGGCTGACGCTCACCTCGCGCGCTTTCCACAACGACCAGCTCGCCCCCTTCTACGAAGAGATCGCGGCACTGACCGGGTCCCACAAGGTGCTGCCGATGAACAGCGGCGCCGAGGCGGCCGAAAGCGCGATCAAGTCGGTGCGCAAATGGGGCTACGAGGTGAAGGGCGTTCCGGACGGCCAGGCCGAGATCATCGTCTGTGCCAATAATTTCCACGGACGCACGCTGGGCATCGTCGGCTTTTCAACCGACCCCGACACACGCACACATTTCGGGCCGTTCGCGCCGGGCTTCAAGATCATCCCGTTCGGCGACGCCGCGGCACTGGCGGAGGCAATCACCCCATACACGGTCGCCTTTCTGGTCGAGCCGATCCAGGGCGAAGCCGGTGTCATCCTTCCTCCAGCCGGCTATTTCACTGAGGTGCGGGAGCTCTGCACCACCAACAATTTGATGCTGGTGCTCGATGAGATCCAGACCGGGCTCGGCCGCACCGGCAAGCTTCTCGCTGAACAGCACGAGGGAATCGAGGCGGACGTGACGCTGCTCGGCAAGGCCTTGTCCGGCGGCTTCTATCCGGTGTCGGCCGTGCTCTCGAACAACGACGTGCTCGGGACATTGAGGCCCGGCCAGCACGGTTCGACGTTCGGCGGCAATCCGCTTGCTTGCGCGGTGGCGCGCGCGGCGCTACGCGTGCTGACCGAGGAAGGCATGATCGAGAACGCGGCCAGGCAGGGCGCGCGCTTTCTGGAAGGTTTGAAAGACATTCGTGCCAACACGATCCGCGAGGTGCGCGGACGCGGCTTGATGCTGGCGGTCGAACTGCATCCCGAGGCTGGCCGCGCCCGCCGCTACTGCGAGGCGCTTCAGGGCATGGGCATCCTCGCCAAGGATACTCACGAGCAAACGATCCGCATCGCTCCGCCGCTGGTGATCACAAGCGACCAGGTCGACTGGGCGCTGGAGCGGCTCGCCACCGCCCTGACGCAGGATTTCTCCTGAGCGGCCTGCGTCGGAAGATCGCAATGCCGGCCGCGGCCAACGGCGAGTTAGCGGCCCGGCCAGAACCGGACTCGTGCAGCGCAGCAAATAGTGCCGCATGGTCATAAGGCAAAACTCTGCATGATCCCGGCAACCGGATGAACGGGGTGCGTGGAACCTATCGGAGCGACGGACGTTTGTGTCCGCGAATGAGCAGCGCCGTCCCCGGCGCAGCAAGCGCCGAGGCCGGAGGCGCTGAGCTGCGCTGATCGGAGAAATGCTCATGAGACTCACTCTTTCAGTCATCAAAGCTGACGTTGGCTCCATTGGCGGCCATACGAAACCGTCTTCACGCATGATCGCGGCTGTCGAGGGCGAGGTTGCCAAGGCGATCTGCAATGGTCTGCTGATCGACGGCTTCGTCTGCCACACCGGCGACGACATTGCGATCATCATGACGCACACACGGGGCGAAGGAAGCTCCGAGGTCCATCAACTCGCCTGGAAGACGTTCCTCGCGGCCACCTCGGTCGCGAAAACCTCCGGGCTCTATGGCGCTGGCCAGGATCTTCTCGCCGACGCGCCTTCCGGGAACATTCGCGGCGCCGGCCCGGGCGTCGCCGAGCTCAGCTTCGACCACATCCTCTCCGGCGTGCGACCCGCGGAGTCCTTCATGGTGTTCGCGGCCGACAAATGCGGCCCCGGTGCCTACAACCTGCCGCTCTATCTCGCCTTTGCCGACCCCATGTACTGCGCTGGGCTGATGCTGCCTCCGATGATCAAGGGATTCCGTTTCCACATCATCGACATGGACAACACAGCCGGCGACAGCCTACTCGAGCTCGACGCACCCGCCGACAGCTACCACATTGCCGCCCTGCTTCGCGACAACGAGCGCTTCGGCATCGATCGCATCATTTCTCGAACCCATGGCGAGGTCGTCGTGGCCGTTTCGGCACAGCGCCTCCACGCGATCGCGGGCAAGTACACCGGCAAGGATGATCCAGTCGCGATCGTCAGGAACCAGGGGATTTTCCCAGCTCCGGAGGAAATAATCTCGCCGTTCGCCAAAGCGCACTTCGTGGGCGGCGATGCACGCGGCTCGCATGTGATGCCGCTCATGCCGGTGCCACTTAACACGCCCGTTACCGGCATGTACTGCCTGCCGATCGTTTCTTGCGTCGGCTTTTCGATCGACAGGGAAGGCCGCTTTGCCGAGTCCTACACCGATTTCTTCGACAACCCGGCATGGGATGAGGTCCGCCGGCGCGCCCAGCGCAAGGCCATCGAGATGCGCAGCCAAGGCTGGTCTGGCGCCGCCATGCTACCCTATTCCGAACTGGAATATGGCGGCTTCCGCGACACCGTGTCCGGACTGCTGAAGCGTTTTCGACTGCGCGACGAGCGCAAGCCGGAAGCGGCCGAGTAGCGACCGCCTCCAATCAGAAACCGGAGCGACGTTCACCGTTCAATCGACAGATGCAGGCGCTATGACGACATGCCGATCCGGGAGGTGGATATGGCCAAAAAACGCATCGGCATTCTCACGGGCGGCGGCGACGTCGCCGGCCTCAATGCAGTCATCAAGAGCGTGACTTATCGCGGCAGTGAGGACGACATCGAGGTTGTCGGCCTGCGCCGTGGTTGGGAGGCCCTCACGCACCTGAACCTCGACGACCCGAACAGCAGGTCCCACTACGTCATCCCGCTGAACCGTGAAAACACTCGAACCATCGACCGGCGCGGCGGCACCGTGCTGCACTCGAGCCGCGTCAATCCCTCCAAAATAAAGAAGCTGCCCGATCATCTCGTCGGCAATGATGTTCCGGTCTCGCTGAGCACCAACGGCGGCATCGCGACAAAGACGTGGGACCTCACCAGCCGGGTGCTCGCCAACCTTTCGGGACTTGGCATCGAACACCTGATCGCCATCGGCGGCGACGACACGCTCAGTTATGCGGCCAAGCTCAACGAACTCGGCGTCAAGATCATCGCCATCCCAAAGACGATGGATAATGACGTCCACAACACCGAGTACTGCATCGGCTTCTCGACCGCGATCACCCGCGCCAGCGATGCCATCCAGCGGCAGCGCACCACCGTCGGCTCGCATGAGCGAATTGGCATTTTCCGCGTCTTTGGCCGCGATGCCGGATTTACGGCACTCTACACCGCCTATGCGACCTCGATACGATGCGTCATACCGGAGTATAAGGTCGACCTCGACAAGCTGATCCAGTTGCTCATCGAGGACAAGCGCGCCAATCCAAGCAACTACGCGCTGATCGTGCTCAGCGAGGGAGCTCAGTGGGAAGGCTTCAAGCTGCGGGAATACGGCGAGCCTGACGCCTACGGTCACCGCAAGAAGGCCAACGTGGCGGAATCGCTTGCCGATGAGATCAAGCAGCGCACCGGCGAGGAGACGATCACCTCCGATCTCACCTACGATTTGCGATCGGGCGATCCGGACTTCATCGACAAGCTTGTGGCCCTGACTTTCGGTAACATGGCCTACGATGCCATGCTGGAAAGCAAGACCGGCCTCATGTCGGCGCTGGTCGAGGGCCGCTACGACCTCGTGCCCATCCCTGACGCCAAGCTCGGTCCGCGCAAATTGGACGTTGCGAGCAGCTACAACACGGAGCGCTACCGCCCCATCTACGCCAACAAGCAGGGGCTGCCGATCTTTCTCAACCGTGCGTCTTAGGGTGCCGGACCGGGCGAGCCAGCAGCAAGTCCGACCAATGTCCGTGAAATCGACTGGGCGCTGGAGCGGCTCGCTACCATCCTGACGCAGGATTTCTCCTGAGCGGCCTGCGTCGGAAGATCGCAATGCCGGCCGCGGCCAGCAACGAACGATTCCGCCAGCTGCGCGTTGAACGTCGTGGGCGATTACGAGCTGGGAGCGACAATCATGCTTCCGCATGGCGCTTGCCTTACGGCTGCTTTAGTTGGTGTCTCGATGCTGGCGACGAGCGTCGGCGCGTTCGCCCAAGGACCCGGCCAGGGACATGGAAGGGGCGGACCTGCCGGTCCAGCCGCAGCGCCGGCAGCACGGCCAGCAGCACCACCGGCCATGGCCCGTCCGGCGGCGCCGCCAGCCATGGCACGTCCCGCCGCCCCGGCGTTCCATCCACCGGCCATGCCGCAGCGACCGGCCATGGCGCCGCACCGCCCGGCGCCCCACATCGCCGCACCGCCGCCGCGTCCGGCCCCCCGCTTTGCAGCACCACCGCCGCGAGCAGCCCCGCACGTGGCGGCGCCGCGACCTGAAATCCACCGGGCGCCGGCAGCACCACAACGTCCGGCGATGGCGCCGCGGCCGACGCCGCATATCGCCGCCCCCTCGCGCCCAAGCGCGCCACCGGGTGTGACCGCGCGGCCGTCGCGACAGGAGGGGATAGAGCAGCGCGCGCAGCAACATCAGCAGCAGATCCAGCAGCGACAGCAAATCGTGCAGCAGCGGCAGCGCGAGATGCTTACACGTCAGAGCTCGGAGCGGCAGAGCCGCATCGATCGGATGCAACAGCGCGTGCAGCAATTGCAGTCGCAGAAGCCGGAAGGCGTGCGGGCCCAACGTGCACAGGAGCGGACGCTGCAGACGCAGAACCGCCTGCTCCAGCGCGAACAGGGCATGCAGCAGCGCGATCAGGCGCGCCTGCAGCGGTTGGGCCCCGAGTCCACCACAGTTGGGCGAGCCGCCACTGCCGCCGCCGTACAGGCGGCCCAGCGCGGGCGATTTGCCGAGCGCTTCCGCGAGCAGGCCCCTGCGCAAGCCCAGGCAGCGCTCACCACCCGCCAGAGCGGCTGGGCTCCCCGGCAGGCCTGGCGACACCGCCATCCCGCGGTGTTCGTGGCGTGGCTTGGGCCCGTGTTCTGGCCTTACGCTTATTCCGACATTTTCAACTACACGTTCTGGTCCTATGGCTACGAACCCGGTTATTGGGCATACGCCTATGACGACTTCGTCGACACCGTGTTCTGGGGTGGCGACGGCCCCTATTCCGCCTATGCCAGCACCAACCCTTATGACTATCCGCAAGCCGGTGGCAGCAGCCGCGCCCGTCCGCGCGCGAGCGTGAGCCCGCAAACGCTACAGCAATTGTGCGGCACACCGGACAAGGGCGTCACCGCCTGGCCGCTTGCCGATATCGCGAAAGCGGTGCGGCCGGCGCCGGAGCAACGCGCACTGCTCGACGAATTGAAGACCGCGGCGGCCAACGCTGCCGGCGTGTTCAAGGACTCCTGCGCGGAGACTTATGCATTGACTCCCCCTGGTCGCTTGCGCGCGATGATGAACCGCATCAGCGCGACGCTGGAAGCCGTCAAGATCGTGCGACCGGCACTGGAGAATTTCTACAACTCGCTCAGTGACGAGCAGCAGGCCAGCTTCAATGCGCTCGGTCCGAATGTCGGCGAACGCTCGCCGCAGCAGCAAGCCAACGTCGAGGGCTGCGGCGATCCGAAATCCGGCCTGACTCAACTGCCGATCCAAAGGATCGAGGCTGTGCTCCACCCAGCCGGCAAGCAGAAGGAGGCGCTCGACCGCCTCAGTGAAGCGACAGCCAAAGGCGTTGAAGGCCTGCAAGCGGCTTGCCCGAACGATGTGCCGCTGACGCCGGTCGGACGGCTGGAGGCGATGCAGCACCGGCTCGAGGCGATGCTGACGGCCGCCAAGCTGGTAGAGCCTGCGCTGGACGAGTTCTATGCCACGCTGAGCAGCGAGCAGAAGGCGCGCTTCAACACGCTGCAACAGGTCGCGGGGCCGTGAGGACGGCATCGCGTTCTCTCGTTGCAATTTGCGCCGCGGTCGAACGAAGCGGGGTGACGTAATCGTCCTGCTTCGCCTCGTTTCCGACCTCACGAGGAAATCGTCTTCCGCCCAGCCTAGTTCGCGCTTGGGATCGCGTTGCATTGCTCGAAGTGAGAAGACAACTCGAGATTAGCCAGATGATCCCAGTATTCCGCTTCTGCGAGCAGCTTCCATTTGTTCATGCTGTTGTACGCGGCCTGTTGGCGGCACAGTGAGCTCATCGCACGCAAACGCTGCACCTTATCCACTGCGACCCTCCTTCACGCTTGCTTGTTTGCAAGCGCATTTGTGTTGTCACAGCTTCGCAGATCGAATTGACGAGTGATAGTCCGGTGTTTGACGGTGAATCAATGATAGCGCAATCGTCCGACTTTTCAGCGGATGGCCGTGCCCGGCAAATTCGATCGCAAAACTAGTTTGGGCCCGGCGCATTGAATTGCAGATCGTCCTTGGCGGTCTTTCGCCGCAATAAAGCACGCCGGCCTTCGGCAAAGCTCGCCAGCCTTGTCACGCTGATCACGGCAATGGCCCCGACGGTTGCACGTCGGGGCCATTCAAGATCAACAGGCATGGGTACATCCGCCGTCCCTGCTGATCGTTGATGCCACTGATTACCGCATCCGATCTGGCACAGACTGTGGCGAGGCTGCGGCATCGGCATGATGACATTCTGCCTGAAAGCTGATGGTAGTCCACCACATCTTTGGTGGTACTCCGACCAGCTCGCTGCTTCGCCAGCCCGAACTTGCGCTGGACGAGTTCTATGCGACGCCGAACAGCGAGCCGAAGGCTCGCTTCAACACGCTGCAACAGCTCGCAAGCAGGGGCCGCACTCGTGGTAACTCTACACCACCGCCTTATGCCGCGCGATGCAGGTCTGCAGCACCTCGTCCATCGGCTTGCCCCACCAATCGTGGGAGAAGATCTCGATCTCGGAATAGCCGGCGAACCCCTGCGCTTCGACCTCTTCACGCACCGATTTGATGTCGATGACCCCGTCGCCCATCATGCCGCGGTCGTTGAGGATGTCTTTTGTCGGCACCAGCCAGTCGCAGACGTGGAAGGCGAGCAGGCGATCCTTGCCGGCGCGCGCGATCTGGCTCATCAGCTCCGGGTCCCACCAGATGTGATAGACGTCGAGCGCGACGCCGAGCATGCCGCTGCGAGCAGGATCGAGCCGGTCGCAGATATCGAGCGCCTGCTTCGTGGTGTTCACACAGGCGCGGTCAGCCGCATAGGCCGGATGTAGCGGCTCGATGGCCAGCGGCAGGTTTGCCTGCTTGGCATAGTCGAGCATATCGGCGAGAGCCTCCTCGACCTGCCCGCGCGCCGTCACGATATCCTTCGAGGCCTCGCTGCCCGGCCTGGAATATTGCGGCAGGCCACCGACGACGAGGACGATGCAGGGCGCGCCCAGCGCCTTGGCTTCGTCGACGCAGCGCCTGTTGTCGTCGCGCACCTCGCCTCTGCGCGATGCGTCCGAGGTGAACATGCCGCCGCGGCAATAGCCTGAGAGCTCGACGCCGGCATCGCGCACCGCGCGCGCGGCGCGCTCGAGACCGACGGATGCGACCTGGTCGCGCCAGGGGTCGATGGCGCGGATGCCTTGCTTTGCACAGGCGTTGATGATCTCGACGAGGTCACCCTGCTTGCGGACGGTCGCCGTGTTGAGCGACAGCCAGCGATGGTCGGACGAAAAATCGCGCATCAGGATTCGATACCGTGGGTGGCGAGCACGGTCTTCATCCGCTGCGTCGCGAGTTCAGGGTTGGCGAGCAGGCCGGCCTTGTCGGCCAGACGGAACAGCTCGGCCAGATGCAACGTGGAGCGCGTGCTCTCCTGCCCCCCAACCATGGTGAAATGGTCCTGGTGGCCATTGAGATACGCCATGAACACCACGCCGGTCTTGTAGAACCGCGTCGGCGCCTTGAAGATGTGACGCGACAGCGGCACTGTCGGCCCCAGCACGTCGTGGAATCCGGCTTCGTCGCCGGCCGCCAGCCGTGACAGTGCGTAGGATGCCGCCGGCGCAATGGCGTCAAAAATGCCAAGCAGCGCGTGTGAAAAACCCTGCTCGTCGCCGGCGATCAGCTCCGCATAATTGAAGTCATCGCCGGTGTACATCTTGATGCGCTTGTCGAGGCGCCGGCGCATGTCGATCTCGCGCTGCTTGTCGAGCAGCGAGACTTTTACGCCATCGACCTTGGCGGCATTGCCGTTGATGATGGCGACCGCGGTGTCCATCGCCTTGTCGATATCCCCGGTGCCCCAATAGCCCGCCAGCGCCGGATCGAACATGTCGCCGAGCCAGTGGATGATCACGGGCTCGCGGACCTGCGACAGCACGCGATCATAGACCTTGGCGTAGTCATCGGCGTTGCGGCCGAGTTTCGCCAGCGCGCGCGATGCCATCAGGATGATGCGGCCACCGACCTTCTCCACCGCCGAGATCTGCTCCTCATAGGCGCGGATCACGTCGTCGAGGCTCCTGGCATCCTCGACCGCGAGATGGTCCGTGCCGGCGCCGGAGAACACCAGCGCGTTGCGGCGCTTGGCGGCGGCGACCGAGCGCGTAATCAGCTCCAGCGAAGTCGGCCAGTCCAGCCCCATGCCGCGCTGAGCGGTGTCCATGGCTTCGGCAACGCCAAGACCGAGGTCCCAGACGTGCTCGCGGAAGGCGATGGTCTTGTCCCAGTCGACGGCAGCCGACAGCCAGGGATCGTTGTCCGCGAAGGGATCGACGACCGTGTGCACGGCCGAGAAGGCTATGCGGTTCAGCGGTCCTTCGAGCTTTGCGGGAAACGTACGGGAGGCTGCGAGCCGGTAGGTCTCGATCGACCGGTCGGCCTTCGGCAGCTTCAGCGACAATGACGATATCGGCTGGACGGGCTTGTTCATACGTCCCTCCTCAGGCCTTGATCGGCGCGACGTCGATCCAGCGCCGCTCCTTCCAGCTCTTGAGCGCACATTCGGCGAGCTGCACGCCCTTGACGCCTTCCAACAGCGTGAACTTGTAGGGCGCTTCCTCGTAGACGTGGCGGATGAACATCTCCCACTGCTCCTTGAAGCCGTTGTCGTAGCTGACGTTGTCGGGCACCCTCTGCCAGTCGCCGTAGAAATCGTGCAGCCGCTTCTCGTCGGGATTCCAGACCGGCCTCGGGGTCGCCTGACGCGCCTGGATCATGCAGTCGCTGAGCCCCGCGACTGCCGAGCCATGCGTGCCGTCGACCTGGAAGGTGACGAGGTCGTCGCGATAGACGCGCGTCACCCAGGACATGTTGATGTGCGCGATGACACCGCCTTCGAGCTGGAAGGTCGCATAGGCGGAATCATCCGCGGTCGCCTTGTACTTCTTGCCCTGCTCGTCGAAACGCTCGGGGATGTCGGTGTTGCCGATGCAGCTCACGCTCTGCACATTGCCGAAGAGGTTGTCGAGCACGTAGCGCCAGTGGCAAACCATATCCAGAATGATGCCGCCTCCGTCTTCGTCGCGGTAGTTCCAGGACGGCCGCTGCGCTTCCTGCCAACCACCTTCAAACACCCAATAGCCGAACTCGCCGCGCACCGAGAGGATGCGGCCGAAGAAGCCGCTATCGCGCAGGAAGGCGATCTTCTTCAGGCCGGGCAGGAACAGCTTGTCCTGCACCGTGCCGTGCTTGACGCCCTTGGCATTGGCGAGCTTGACGACTTCGAGCGCCTCCTCGAAATTCGTCGCGATCGGCTTCTCGCAATAGACGTGCTTGCCGGCGTTGATGGCCTGGGTCAGCAGGCCGGGGCGGGCCTGCGTGGTCGCGGCATCGAAGAACATGGTGTCGTTCTTCTCGGCGAGCGCCGCATCGAGATCGGTGGTCCAGCGTGTAATGTTGTAGCGCTTGGCGAGCGCCTCGACCTTCTCGGCACTGCGGCCAACCAGGATCGGATCTGGCATCACGCGGTCGCCGTTCTTCAGCCGTACACCGCCCTGCTCCCGGATCGCGACGATCGAGCGGATCAGATGCTGGTTGAGCCCCATGCGGCCGGTGACGCCGTTCATGATGAGGCCGAGGCGTTGGGTGGTCATGTCAAATGCTCCTGAAGTGTTCTTGGCTGTTCGAGCGGGCGGAGCGCCGACCAGTCCGGATGGACCGACGTCGCAAAGCCCACCGTGTTGAGCGATCCCGTCAGGAGATCGCCGTCGTGAATGGAGAGGCGAATGCCCTGCCCGGTATCGGCATAGAGATCGGGATGCGCCGCGGCGAAGGCCCGCGCTTCAGTGGCGGGCGTCTCGCCAAAGCCGTCGACATAATGATGGCCGTTGCGTTCGGCATGGGTGACGCCGATGAAGGCGCCGAGCGCGAGGTCCTGCTGCACGGCGAGGCCGGCCTGGCAGGTGAGGTCCTCGCCGGTGACGAAAAACCTCTCGCCGTCCGCGCTCCACTTCGCGGCGCGCGTCGCGTTGATGATGGACTTGTAGAGTCCCTTGCAGGATTTCGAGGAAATGCCGCAATAGCCGAGCGCCCGCGCTGCCGGGAACGCATCGTAGGAATCATCGGCCTCGTCGATGATGAAACCGTGCGCGACCAATGCGCCAAGCGGCGATTGCCTCGTGATGTCGCGCGGCATCGGCTGCTCGACATAGAGCAAGCGCGTGGCGATCGGGCGTAGCGCTGCGTCGTGATCGAGCCGGCCCATCAGCGCCCGCAACGCAGCGAGGTCGGCATATTGCTCGTTGGCGTCGAGCGTCACCTTGTAGTCGTGTCCCAGCGTAGCGAGCTCCTTGCCGATGCGGGCGAGCCGCGCCGCGTCGGCTGCGGGATCGCCCGACAGCTTCAGCTTGAAGTATCTCGCACCGGAGTTCTCGCGGGCATCGGCGACGCCGCCCTCGCCTTCGACGGCATCATCAAGGCCTACGGTATGCCTGATGGCAACACGCTCCAGCGGTACCCGGCCGGAGAGAAAGGTGGTGATGTCCAATCCCACGAGGTCAGGCGAGAGTCGCGCATCGATGCCGGCTATGTTGCCGGCCATTCCATCGAAGAAGCTGGTTTCGGCGGCGCGCAGCAACGCATCGAGGATGGCCTTGTCGATCTCCGCCGGACCGTAAGCCGCGGCAAGCGGCGGAATGTTCTTTTTCGCACACGTCGCGACCTGCGCACCGAGGCACGAGGCATGCAGATCGAACGCGGTCTGGTATCCGGTGCGCGCCAGATAGAGCCCCCGCGCAATCTCGAGCGATCGTCGCAGCCCATCCACCGTCTGCGCCGGTGAGAGCTCCGGCCGCTTGTCAAACCACTTTGGCACCAGCAGCTCGGCACTGGCACCGACCGCAACGCCCCTGCCCTCGACCTCGATCTCGGCGCGCACGAACAGCTGCGGCGTCGCGTTGATCGTGATCGCGCCGAAGCGGAACGGCCGCGCGAACTGCACGGGACGTTCGAAGAAGGCGATGTCTCGCAGCTTCAAGCGGGGTGACATAGTGCTAGTTGGTCCCGACGATTTCGCCACGGCGGCGGTGCACCTCTCCCGCTTGCGGGAGAGGTCGGCGCAACGCGTCGGGTGAGGGTTTTCTCCTCTTAGGGGTCCTCGCGAGCGGAGACACCCCCTCCCCACCCCTCCCCCGCAAGCGGGAGAGGGAGCGCACCATCGTCGTGGTTGCAGCCGAGATCAATCGCATTGCCTCAGTCCAATGCCCCTTGCGAGAAGAAATGCTTGCGGATGCGCTGCACGAGTTCGGTGAAAACCGGGTCGGCCATTACGTCGAGCGAGCGCGGGCGCGGCAGCGGTACGTCGTAGATCGCGGCGATTGCGCCGGGGCGCTCGGTCATGACCAGCACGCGGTCGGCCAGGAACACGGCCTCCGGAATCGAATGCGTGATCAGCAGCACCGTCTTCCTGGTCTCGCGCTGGATCCGCATCAGCTCGACATTCATGCGCTCCCGCGTCAGCGCATCGAGCGCGCCAAACGGCTCGTCCATCAGCATGATCTTGGGATCGTGCACCAGTGCGCGACAGATCGAGGCGCGCTGCTGCATGCCGCCGGAGAGCTGCCACGGCAGCTTCTTCTCGAAGCCTTCGAGGCCGACCAGCTTCAGCAGCGCCTTGGCGCGGGGAAGATATTTGTCCCGGGGCAGCCGCTTCATGTCGATCGGCAGCATGACGTTGGACAGGATGTTGCGCCAGGGCAGCAGCAACGCGTTCTGGAAGACGATGCCGACATTGCCGTGCGGCGTCGTCACCTTCTCGCCCTCGACCAGGATCTCGCCTGATGTCGGCGGCAGCAAGCCGGAGATCAGCTTGAGCAGCGTGGACTTGCCGCAGCCGGATGGCCCGACCACGACGAAGAACTCGCCGTCGTTGATGTGGAAGTCGAGCGGACGCAGCGACGGCACATCGCCATCGCGCGTCCGGTAGGTCTTCGACACGCCGGACAGTTTGATGCCCGAGGCATCGCCCGCGGCCCGGTCGCTCACCAGTCTCAGATGGGCGGCCGGCTGGACATCGATTGGTTTGGTCGCAGGGTTCATCGCAGCGCTCTCCCCCCGTCGTCCCTGCGAACGCAGGGACCCATACGCCGCGCCGGCGCGTCCGGGCACGCGGAGTGAGACCTTTCGTAACAATCGAGGCCGGTGGTAATGGGTCCCTGCGTTCGCAGGGACGACGGCGGATATTGATCGCTCACGAGCCACTCTTCGGCAGATAGTCGTTGGTGTAGAAGGCTTTCGGGTTGTCCTTGGCCTTGGCATCCAGTCCGCCATATTCGACCATCAGATTGACGGAGTCCGTCATGTTCTGGTCCGTGACCTGGAACGGCCGCTTGCTCTTGGTCTCCGCGGTCCGGTACAGCGGAATGGTCAGCTCAAAACCCTGCGTCAGCGTGTCGATCTTGCCGCCCTTGGAGTTGGCATCGAGGATCGACTGCGCGGCGGCCTTCGGCTCCTTCTCGGCGGCTTCGACCGCCTTGGTCGTCGCCGACATAAAGCGGCGAACGAGATCGGCATTGGCCTTCACATAGTCGGCATTGGCAATGATGCCCGAGGAGACCATGTTGATGCCGTAGTCGGCAAACTTGATCGGGTAGACGTCTTTGCCGGTGGCGTCCTTGATCTTCATCGACTGATCCATGACATAGCCGAGCAGCAGATCAGCCTGGCCGTTGATGACCGCGTTGAGCTTGGTCTGGCCGTCGCCGGCAACGGTCTGGAAGTCGCTCTCCTTCAGACCCGTCTTCTTCAGGAACAGCGGCCAGATCTGGGTCATGGAATCGGCCGGCGTGATCGCCACCGTCTTGCCCTTGATGTCTTCGGGCTTTTTGATGTTCTTGTCAGCAAAACCCATGGCGGACATCGGTGAGGTCTGCAGCAGCACACCGGTCGCAACCACGGGCGCGCCCTTGATCGCGGCGCGCATCATGGTGGGAACGTCGACATAGCCGAAATCGGCGGTCTTGGCAGCGACGGCTTGCGTGGTCGCAGCCGAGCCGCGGCCTTCCTGGATTTCGAGCTCGATGCCTTCGGCGGCGTAGATGCCCTTGGCCTTGCCGTAATAGAACGGCGCATGCTCGCCGTAGACGTACCAGTTCAACATCAGCACGACCTTGTCGGCCGCTTGCACCGGCATGGCCGCAAACACCATCAGCACCGCTGAGACAGCCCCAATCAACCGCTTCATCGTCACTCTCCCTTGCCGTTGTTGTTTCGGCCGTTGGTGGCCGTTTGTGCTAGTTAAGAAGCGAAAATCACGTCCTCGCGCTGGCTGACATGCCAGGGAATGACCAGCTTCTCGATCCGGTCCACGATCCAGAACAGGATCACGCCGAGCAGCGCGAGAATGACGAGGGCCGCGAACATGGTCGGCAGGTCGAAGGTGCCGATCGAGCGCTGCATCACGTAGCCGATGCCGGAATTGGACCCCACGAACTCGCCGACGACGGCGCCGACCACCGCGAGCGTCACCGACACTTTGAGACCCGAGAAGATCGCAGGCAACGCGTGCGGCAGATTCACCGCACAAAACACCTGGAAGCGGCTGCCCTGCATCGCGCGGGCGAGATCGACCATGTCAGGATCGACCGATTTGAAGCCCTGCACGGCCGAGACCACCACCGGGAAGAAGCCGAGCAGGAACGCCGAGATCACCTTTGGAATGATGCCGAAGCCGAACCAAACCACGAACAGCGGCGCAATCGCGATCTTGGGCACGGATTGCGAGAACACCAGCAGCGGATAGACGTAGCTCTCCACCGTCTTCGAGCCTGCGATCAGCATCGCGACGGGAATGCCGAACAGCGCCGACAGCGCGAAACCGCAGACCGTCGCATAGGTCGTCGGCCAGGACTGGCGCAGCAATTCCGGCCAGTCGGTACGCAGCACCGCGACGACGTCGAGAGGCGACGGGATCTGGTAGGCGGGGATCCTGAACAGCCGGATGGCAAGATCCCAGGCAACGACGATGAAGACGAGGAACAAGAACGGCCGAACCCAGGCCGCATTCAGCACCTTGGACACCGCACCTTGCGGCTTCAGCTCAGCCAATTTTCACTCCCGGCATTCTTCTTCGTTGTGGCGAGAAATTAACCCGTTGGATAAATACTGTCCAGAGCTTTCCCTGTGACGTTTTGCGGCGGGTTCCGGATGGTTTTGGCGTCATCGGGATCGAAGAGCGCGCCCAATCCTCGGTGTCATTCCCCGCGAAAGCGGGGAATCCAGTACGCCACGGCCTCTCCGTGTCCCCCTCACCGTCTCTAGAATACTGATCGCCCGCCTGCGCGGGCGATGACACTGAGATTGTGGAAACGGACGGGCCGTCTACCAGCGCGCTGTACGCCGCTACACCGTCTGCGCCACCGCGGCGCGCGACTTCGGCGCCTTCGCGATCTCGAACAAGGCCACGGACTGCCCGGTCAGCGCGGCCAGGACCAGGCCGACCATGTGCGCCAACCGCTCGTCCTTGGCCTTTTTGTCCAGGAGGTCGCGGCCGAAGATCACGCTGAGCGTCGCCGAGTTCGAGAGGTAGAAGAAGCAGAGCCCTGCGATCGAGATGTAGAGCTGCACCGGATCGACCGCGACCTGGAAGTCGCCGCTGTCGACGCCGCGTCGCACCACGGTGCGGATCATCTCGACGAAGGGCGAGTGCATCGACTTGACCTTGGTCGATTTCTTCAGGTGCTTTGCGCGCGCGAGGTTCTCGGTCTGGAGCAGCGACAGGAATTCGGGATTGCGCAGGAAGTAGTTCCAGGTGAACTCGATCAGCCGCCTGATGGCCTCGGGCGGATCGAGATGCTCGAGATCGAGCCCGCGCTCCTCGCTGCGGATCTTGTCATAGGCGCCTTCGAGCACGGCAAGGTAAAGCTCGTCCTTGTTGCCGACGTGGTAGTAGAGCATGCGCTTGTTGGCGCCGGCCTTGGCCGCAATGCGGTCGACGCGCGCGCCGGCGAGCCCGTGAGCGGAAAACTCCTGCTTGGCGGCTTCGAGAATGCGCAGCCGCATCCCCTCGGGATCGCGCTGCCATTTCAGAGTTCGCTTTGCCTTCGCCAAACCGGGTGCTCGCTGGGTGCTGTCGGTACGCGTGTAACACGCGGGCAGCCCGCCGCATAGTTTTCGCGACAGTGAAAGCCAAGCAAACCGGTTTCGTAGGGTGGGCAAAGGCGCTCTTGCGCCGTGCCCACGTCTTCTCATCGAGCAGCCAAGACGTGGGCACGCTTCGCTTTGCCCACCCTACGAGAGTCTTCGAGTGGAAAGACCGCTTTCACTCCACCGGCTTGGGCGAGCGCTCCAGCAGAACCGTCTGAATGCCGCAGGTGCCGTTCCGCACCGTCATGATTCGCGTGCCCGGCTTGCGGCCGTTGCGAACCTCGGTGACGTCGAGGCCGGCGGCGATCAGGCGGGCGCGCGTGGCGTCGATGTCGGCGACCCGCCAGCTCAGGCCCCAGAGCCGGTCATGCGCAAGGTCACCGCCGGCGACCGGCCGGCGGACCACCTCGACGATCAGATCGCCGCAGCGGAAGAACATCAGCTGGCCCCAATCCTGGTGCGAGCGGTCGAGCGCCAAATCGAGCCCGAGCCGTGCGCCATAGAGCGCGGCAGCGCGTTCGGAATCCTCGGTGGTGACCACGACATGGTCGAGTGCGTCGATCGGCGCGATGTCGGTCGCGGGGGAGAGCGGACGCTCGTCGGCCAGTTCGAGGAAGAACATGCGCACGCCGCGCGTGAGTTCCGTGGCGGCGCGCGTGCGCTTCCAGTGCAGGACGGCGCCCGACTCGTCGTCGCTGCTTTCGACCTCGGCAACCGGATCCGGGCTCAAGGCCACCCGCTGCAGCCGCCGGTGCATCCTGCTCATGTCTGCGACACGAAAGCACAGGCTGGCGAGCACGCCCTCCTGGTCGTCGAGCAGCGCGCGCATGCGATCGGCCGTCACGCTGAAACCGCTCGGCGCCATCAATTCAATCGTCATGTTCTCGAGGGTGAACAGCACGCGGTCGGCACCCTCGCCGGAGTTCTGCCAGGCCGGCGCGCGGGCGAGCAGCGTTTGGTAGGCCGCCTTGGCTGCACCGATATCCCTGACCAGAGCGACGACGTGATCGAGGCCGGTGATCATATGTCCCCCTTTTGATCGACTCATTTATTGACTTGGAACCAATGCGCCGAAACACGGCGTTTGTCCGGGCTTGGCATTGCCCGGTGATGGTCGTATTCCGGCCTCATGCTGACCTCAAGCGCTTGGGGCGGCAGATTTGCGAATAATTTCAGCGATCCCTGAGCGGAACCGGTGCTACAGTAAGCGCGCCGGCCTGGACCACAAAGCGCATGACGGACAAGCAATGCAGGCTCTCTTCATCGGACAGACCTATATCGACGTCGTCTTCATCACGGACCACATGCCGACCGGGGACGAGAAGCACGTGGCCTCGGACTACGCGGTCTCCTTCGGCGGCAACGCGGTGACGGCGGCGTTCTGCTGCGCCAAGCTCGGCATCGTGCCGGATCTTATCGCCACCGCGGCCAATGACTGGCTGGGACGCATGTTCCAGGACATGTGCGCGAAATACGCGATCTCGCTGCACGGGCGGAAGGTCAACCAGTCCTCGCTCTCCTTCATCATGCCCAAGGACGGCAAGCGCGCCATCGTCCGCTGCCGCGACGACGAGCACATCCATCCCTTTCCGATGCTCAATCTCGGCGGCTGCCGCGCGCTGCATGTCGACGGCCACCAACCGGACGCCGCGATCCACTACGCAAAAGTCTGCCGCGAGGCCGGCATCCTGACCTCGCTCGACGGCGGCGGCCTCCGCACCAACACGCATGAGCTGCTGGAATATATCGACGTCGCCATCGTCGCCGAACGCCTGTGCGAGCAGATGGACCTGACGCCGGAGAAGATGCTCGACTATCTCAAGAGCCGCGGCTGCAGGATCGGCGGCATCACCATGGGCGAGAAAGGCCTGCTCTGGTACAACGAGACAGGCGCGGTCGAGATCATGCCGGCGATGCCAATCCCGCGCGAGCGCGTGATCGACACCAATGGCGCCGGCGACGTGTTCCACGGCGCCTATGTCTATTCCTACCTCGCCCATCCCGGCAAAAGCTGGCGCGAGCACTTCGATTTTGCCCGGGCCGCCTCGACCTTCAAGATCCAGCGCCTCGGCAACGAGGCCGGCTTGCCGACGCTGGTCGATATCGCCAAGGTCCGGCACGAGTTCGAGGTCAGGGTTTAGATCCAGATGGGGCGCGTTTTCGTCGCCGGCAGCATCAACATGGATGTGGTGGCGACCGCCGATCGCCACCCGCGCGTCGGCGAGACCGTCGCCGGCCGCGAGGTGCTGTATTTTCCAGGCGGCAAGGGGGCGAACCAGGCGGTGGCCGCGTCACGGCTTGGAGCGAAGACCACGTTGATCGGGCGATTGGGGAAGGATTCATTTGGCGCTGAGCTGAAGACGTTCCTCGGCGCGCAGGGTATCGACCTCGGCTCGGTGCGCGACGCCGACACGCACACCGGCACTGCGATCATCACGGTCGCGGCCTCCGATAACACCATCGTCGTCATTCCCGGCAGCAATGCGCAGGTCGGCGCGGATGATGTCGCGGACGTGCCGCTGGCGAAGGGCGATGTCGCGGTCAGCCAGTTCGAGATCCCGCTGCCGACGATCGCCGCGTTCTTCCGGCGCGCGCGCGAGGCCGGCGTCATGACCGTGCTCAACCCGGCGCCGGCGCAAAAGATGTCCGGTGAGCTGCTCGCGCTGGTCGACATCCTCGTCCTGAACGAGACCGAACTCGGCTTCCTTGCCGGAGTGGAGCTTACGGACGCCGACGAGACCGCAAAGATCATCGACGTCGCGCGAAAACTTCAGGCGCGCGCGGACCAGACCATCTGCATCACACTCGGCAAGCGCGGCGTGCTCGCGCTTGCGGGGCGCGAAGAGGTCGCCGTGCCCGGGCATGCCGTGAAGGCGGTCGATACCACCGGTGCCGGCGATTGTTTTGTCGGCGCGCTCGCCGCGCAACTGGCTGACGGTGTGCCCTTGCGCGCCGCCCTCGCCTTCGCCAACGCCGCCGCCTCGATCAGCGTGCAACGCATGGGCGCGGGGCCGTCGATGCCGACGGCCACGGAAGTGGCGGCGGTGCTCCGCGCTGGCTGATCACGCCAGCGCGCTCTTCAGATCGAAGCTCTCATCCGCGGCCTGCGCCGGCGTGATCGAGCGATGCATGCCCTGCAGCCTGCGGCCGAACATGTGGTCGCCGGCGCGGTTGATCGATTCGATGCCGAGCAGCGTCTCACCCTTGTAGCAGAACGCGGAAAACGCCTTGTTCGCGGCGCTGCCACGCAGCACGACGCGGTCGTAGCCGGTGGTGAGGCCTGAGATCTGGAGCTTGTCGTCGCCCTGGTCGCTCCAGAACCAGGGGTGGCTGTCGTACGGTTTCCTGTCGCCGGTCAGCCGCGCGGCGAGGCAGCGGGCGTGGTCGGTTGCGTTCTGCACCGATTCCAGCCGCAGCGAGCCGCCGAAGCGAGGGCTTGCGAAAAGTGCGCAATCGCCGATCGCGGAGATGTCAGGGTCAGCCGTCGACAGATATTCGTCGACGATGATGCCAGCGGCGACCGGCAGCCCGGCCTCAGCTGCAAGCTCAATGTTCGGCAGCACGCCGACGCCGACCACGACGAGGTCGGCGGGCAGATGCCGTCCGTCGCTCAGGGAGACCCCGGTGACCTTGCCGCCTTCTGCCTCGATCGAGGTCGCCTGTACGCCGAGATGGACCCGGATACCGGCCTCGCGATGGCGTTCCTGAAAATACTCCGACACCTCCGCCGTCACCGCCCGCGCCATCACGCGCGGGGCGAGTTCGAGCACGTCGACCTCGAGGCCCTTGATCCGGGCGGTGGCCGCGAATTCGAGACCAATGAAGCCGGCGCCGATTACCACGACCCGTGACTTCGAGGGCATGATCGCACGCAGCGCATCGCTCTCGTCGAGGATGCGCAAATATTTCACGTCGGGCAGATTGGCATTGGGCAGGTCGAGCAGCCGGTTGCGCGCGCCGGTCGCCAGCACGAGGTGAGCGTAGGCCAGCGTCTCGCCCGAGGCGAGCAGCACCTTGTGGCCGGCGCGATCGATCGACACTGCGCGGCCCGCGATCAGCTCGATCTTCTGGTCCTGATAAAATTTCTCCGGCCGGAACATCAGGCTCTCCGGCCCGGCCGAGCCCTTGATATAGGCCTTGGACAAAGGCGGCCGCTGATAGGGCAGATGCGCCTCGTCATTGATCAGGCAAATGCGCTGCGAAAAGCCCGCCTGGCGCAGCGATGCCGCGACCTGATAGCCGCCATGGCCGGCACCGACGATGATCACCGGACCGTCGCTCATTGGACAGCCCATTTCCGGAAGACACGAGCGTGACCCATGTCGTCTCCTCTCTCGCTGATTTTGATTGCTGGCCTTACGAGGAGCCGGCGCTCGTGTCCGTCCCTTGGCGAAGGCGGCCCCATTTGAGCCTATCGTTTCGCCCCGCGCAAGGGCGGCGGTCGGGGATTGTCACTCCTCCGCTTCTGCGATTTAGTCGCACGAACCACCTCATGCCGGGGATATTCCAGATGCCAGCTCCCATCTCCCTGCCCGATGATCCCGCCCTGCTGCGGATCGACGGCCCGATCGCGACCATCACGCTCAACCGTCCCGCCGCGTTCAACTCCATCAATCTTGCCATCGCGCAGAAGCTCGAGCAGCTCGCGGCCTATATCGAAGCCGATGACGACATCAGGGTCGTCGTGCTCGAAGGCGAAGGCCGTGCGTTCTCGGCCGGCGGCGATCTGCAGACGATTGGCGCCGCCGCCGAAGCGGGCACGGTGACGCCCGTGGTCGGCGAGCTCTTGAAGCATTATCACGCCTTCATCGAGATCGTCAGGCGCATGCCAAAGATCTCGCTGTCGAGCGTCCACGGCTCGGCCGCCGGCGCTGGCATGGGCCTTGCCTTCGTCACCGATCTCTGCATCGCCGCTGATGACGCCAAGTTCACGCCCGCCTATGCCAAGATCGGAGTGTCGCCGGACGGCGGCTCGACGGTCGGCATTGTCGGCACGGTCGGCTCCCGCCGCGCGCTGCAGATCTTCCTGTCCGAGGACAATTTTACCGCGCAGCAGGCCTATGAATGGGGCCTCGTCGCCAAGACGGTTCCGGCCGCCGAACTGAAGGCGGCCACGCGAAAACTCGCCGAACGTCTCGCGCAGAATCCGCCGGCCGCAATCGCCGGCACCAAATCGCTGGTCTACCAGGCCGCCACCACACCTGTGAAACAGCAGCTCGATGCCGAGGAGCACAAGATCATCATGGCGATGAACACGGACGAATTTCGAAGCGCCGTGAAGAAGTTCACGAGCAAGTCGAAGTGACGACGCCAGCGCGTACGTTCTACGGCCTCCGTCACGGCGCGACCGACTGGAATCGCGAGGGACGATTCCAGGGGCGGACCGACAATCCGCTGAACGAGGACGGCCTGCGGCAGGCGCACGAGGCCGTGGACATGCTGCGCGGCGCAGGCATCAGCCGTATCGTCGCAAGTCCCTTGGCCCGCGCGGCGCGAACGGCCGAGATCATCGCGGCCGCAATCTCGGTGCCGCTGGCGATTGACGACGGCATCATCGAGTTCGACTTCGGGAGCTTTGAAGGCCTGCCCGTTCGCGACCTCATGATCAAGCACGGGGTCACGTCCGCGACGGGCCTCGTCTCGATCCTGCCGGCCGACGGCGAGAGCTGGGACGCCATGACGGAACGGTCGCTGGCTTGCGTCTCCGCGTGGCTCGACCGTCATCCCGGCGACGATCTCCTGTTCGTCTGCCATGACGCGGTGATGCAGGGGATGGCCAACGCGCTGTCCGGCAGCTACTTCAAGAACAGCCACGGCACGCCGTTTCGCTACGTCTGCGACGGCGCGCATTGGCGGGTCGAGCAAGTCGTTACTTTGGACAGATATAGCCCGTCCCCGCCGGCGACTTGAAGCAGCCGACCGATTCCGGCAGCACCTTCTGCGGCAGCCACAGCACCACGCTCGGGAAGTAGATCGCGAATGCGATCGTTCCCAGGAACACCAGATAGATCGGCAACGCAGCGCGTAGCGCTTTCGCGAAACTTATGCCGACGAATTTCGACGCCATCAGCAGCACCAGCCCGTAAGGCGGCGTGATCAGGCCGAAGGCGAGCGTGGCGATCAGCACCACGCCCATATGGACGCTATTGATGTCACCCGCCTCCGTCAGTGTGTTGACCAGCGGCATGAAGATGATGATGGTCGGCACCGGTTCGATGAAGTCGCCGACCACGGTGAAGAGCAGCACCATCAGCAGCATGATCAGATGCGGATCGTTACCTGCCATCGACGTGATGATTTCGGCGATGTAGCTCGCACCCCTGAGATAAGCGAGCATCCAGCCGAAGGCATTGGCTGCGCCGATGGTGACCAGCGGCAGCGAAAAGATCAGTCCGGCAATGCAGAAATCGTAAGGGATATTCTTGATGTGCCCGCGATTGAGCGCGGGGATCACGACCAGGACGATCCAGACCACGGCGACCACGCCGGCTTCCGTCGGCGTGAACCAGCCGGTCAGGATGCCGCCGAGCAGGATCACCGGGATCATCATCGGCAGCGCCGCATCGCCGGCGGCGAACACTACCTGCCGAAGCGGCGCGCGCGGCTTGCGCAGGCCCGAGGGGCCGAAGAAGTAGCAATAAAGCATCAGACCGAAGCCGATCATCAGGCCGGGCACCACGCCCGCCATGAACAGGCCCGCGATCGAGACGTTGCCGACCGCGCCATAGACCACGGCGGTAATGCTCGGCGGCACAAGCGCGGCGATAGTGGAGGCCGAGGCGATGATGGCGGCGATGAAGGCCGGATCATAGCCTTCGCGCTTCATCGGGCCGCCGAGCGCGCGGCTCATCACTGCGACGTCGGCGGTGGTCGAGCCCGACATCTCCGAGAAGAACATGCTGAAGACGACGACGACCTGCGACAGCCCGCCCCTGATATGCCCGACCAGCGACACCGAGAGGTTGGCTATTCGCACCACCACGTTGGCCGAGCTCATGAGCTCGCCGACCAGCAGGAAGAACGGGATCGCCAGCAGCGCCTCGGAATCGACGCCGTCAAAGATCTTCTGGATGATGGCGGCGAGCGAAACGTCGGACAGGAGCGCGCCGATGAAGACGCCGGCCATCAGCGAGAACGGCACGGGCACGCCGAGATAGCCGAACGACAGGAAGCAGATCGTCATCAACGCCAGAACAACAGGTGCGCTCATAGCTGCGCCCTCGCCTGCGCGTCGGTGACGATGGGCGTTCCATCCTCCTCTGGCGGCTCGGGATGGTCGAAGCCGTTGCGCAGGCCGTTGACCAGCTGCTCGATGGTGAACAGGCCGATCAGCACGCCCGACAGCGGGATGATCGCGTAGAGCGAGGCGATCGGCGTACCCGACGGCAGGCGAAAGCTGCCGAAGCCGCGCAGGTAATTCTGATAGCCGTACCAGATCAGGCAGAAGGCGACGCCGAGCACGACGAGGCGAATGATCAGCTCGACGATCAGCCGCGAGGTGCCGTGCAAGGCCTCGGAGATCGCGGTGAGATAGAGGTGGTCGTTGCGGCGCGTCGCAGCGGCCGTGCCGACGAAGATCGCGTAGATGAAAAGCGTCGAGGTGACCTCCTGGAGCCACAGCCAGGGATGACCGATGGTCCGGGTGACGATGTCGGCGGTGACCGACAGCGAGAAGCCGAAGCAGAGCACGCCGCAGAGGATCATCAGCGCGAACTCAAGCCAGTCGAGCCAGCGCCATTTCAGGTGGCGTTGGCGATGCACAAGCAGTTTGTCGGCGATGGCCATAGTTGCTCCCGGCTGCAGCTTTCCGTCATGGCCGGGCTTGTCCCGGCCATCCACGCTCTTGGCGCGGCTCGAAGGGCAGAACGTGGATGCCCGGGACGCCTAGCGCGAAGACGCGCTTCGCGCTTCTGCCCGGGGCATGACGACCTCGCGAGCGGTCAGTTAA
Source organism: Bradyrhizobium shewense (assembly GCF_900094605.1). Classification (GTDB taxonomy): domain Bacteria; phylum Pseudomonadota; class Alphaproteobacteria; order Rhizobiales; family Xanthobacteraceae; genus Bradyrhizobium; species Bradyrhizobium shewense. The sequence goes on from NZ_FMAI01000001.1 coordinate 946,468, forward strand.
TCGACCGGATCAGATCCTTGACCTTCTCGGCGTGCGGGCCGAGCTCCTTGGCGAGCTTGTCGAGATAGGGATCGGCGACCGTCGTGAAGGTCTTCTTGTCGACGTTGTCGACGATCTTCACGCCCATCTTCTTCAGCTTTTCGGCCGCGGTGCGCTCCAGCTCGAACGCCTTCGCCGGCTCTTTGGTGCTGATCTCGTTGGCCGCGGTCTGCACCCAGCCCTTTTGCTCGGCCGAGAGGCTTTGCCAGAGCTTGTCAGAGATGAACACCAGCGCGTTGTTGGCCTCGTGCTCGGTGATGTTGAGGACCGGCGCGACCTCGTAATGCTTGTTGACGAGGTAGACGTTGATGCTGTTCTCGGCGACGTCGACGACGCCGGTCTGAAGGCTCGTGTAGACGCTGCCGAACGGCATGTGCACGGTCTGGGCACCGTAGGCCGGGAACATGGTGTCCTCGGTCGCGGTCGCCTGCACGCGGATCTTGGCACCCTTGATGTCGCCGACGTTATGGATCTCCTTCTTGGAGTACATGTGGCGCACGCCCTGCGATCCGGTCGCTATCACGTGCAGGCCCTGGGTGGTCTCGTCGATCATGGCCTTGAGCGCTTCGAACACGCGGGGATCTGCGAGGCCCTTAACCACGTGGTTCTCGTCGCGGAACAGATAGTGCAGCGACATCACACCGGCTTGCGGCGAGATCGTCGCGGTGTTCGCGGAGGAGATAATGGAGAATTCGACGTCTCCGGCTTTCACGAGCTGGAGCACTTGCGGCTCCTGCCCGAGCTGCGCGCCCGGATACTGGTCGATGATCATGGTGCCTTTGCTCAACTCCTTGAGCTTTTCGGCAAAGATGTCGCCCGCGATGGAATAGCCGGTGTTGCGCGGCTGGTCGTAGGCGAATCGATAATGCTTCACCTCCTGCGCCCCCGCCCCGGTCACGAACAGCACGGCGGCCGCAGCCGCCAACCCACGCATGGATCGTGCAATCATCGTTTCCCCCTGTGTTATGCCCGCCGCTTGTGCGGTCTGAGCGCTCGTCGTTCGGTCAGCTTGTCTCGGTCTTCCCAGTCCTCTGCATGAAATCGAAGTCGCAGCCCTCGTCGGCCTGCATGATGGTCTCGTTGAACAGCCAGGCATAGCCGCGCCGCGCTTCATCGGGCGCAGCCGCCGGCTTCAATGCAGCGCGCCGGCGCTCCAGCTCGGCCGCGTCGACCAGTAGCTCGATGCTGCGCTTGGCCACATCGAGGCTGATCTTGTCGCCGTTTTTCACCAGCGCCAGCGGCCCGCCGACGGCGGATTCCGGGGTGATGTGCAGAACGATGGTGCCGAACGCGGTGCCGCTCATGCGCGCATCCGAAATGCGCACCATGTCCTTGGTGCCGCCGCGCGCGAGCTTCTTCGGGATTGGCAGATAGCCCGCCTCCGGCATGCCCGGCGCGCCCTTCGGGCCGGCATTGCGCAGCACCAGCACGTCGTCGGCGGTCACGTCGAGATCGGGATCGTCGACCCGCAAGGTCATGTCCTCGACGGATTCGAACACGACGGCCCGCCCGGTATGCTTCAACAGCTTCGGGCTCGCGGCCGATTGCTTGATCACCGCACCGCGCGGCGCGAGATTGCCGTGCAGGACGGCGAGGCCGCCTTCCGTCTTGATCGGATTGTCGCGCGGACGGATCGCATCCTGTCCCGGCACGTCCTCCGCATTGGCGACGACGTCGCGCAGCGTCTGGCCCGAGATGGTCTTGGCGTCGAGATCGACGAGGTCGCCGAGCTGCGCCAGCAGCTTCGGCACGCCACCGGCGTGGTGGAAGTGCTCCATATAGTGCTCGCCGGACGGCTTGAGATCGACCAGCACCGGAACCTCGCGGCCAATCTGGTCGAACACTTCGAGATCGAGCCGATGCGGCGAGCGATGCGCCATCGCAGTCAGATGGATCAGGCCGTTGGTCGAGCCGCCAATCGCCTGAAGCACGACCTGCGCGTTCTTGAAAGACGCGGGTGTTAGAAGCTCGCTCGGCTTCGGCCCCTTGGTTTTGGCCATTTCGGCGGCAACCTTGCCGCTCGCTTCCGCCAAACGAAAACGTTCGGCATGCGGCGCCGGGATCGTCGCGCTCATCGGCAGCGACAGGCCCATGGCTTCGATCATGCAGGCCATGGTCGAGGCCGTGCCCATCACCATGCAGGTGCCGACCGACGGCGCGAGGCGGCCGTTCACTGCTTCGATTTCGACATCGTCGATTTCGCCGGCGCGATACTTGCCCCAGAGACGGCGGCAATCGGTGCAGGCGCCCAGCACCTCGCCCTTGTGATGGCCGACCACCATCGGCCCGACCGGAATGACCACGGTCGGCAGGTCGGCGCTGATCGCGGCCATCACCTGCGCCGGAAGCGTCTTGTCGCAGCCGCCGATCACGATCACCGAATCCATCGGCTGGGCCCGGATCATCTCCTCGGTGTCCATCGCCATCAGGTTGCGCAGATACATCGAGGTCGGATGCGCAAAGCTCTCGGCAATCGAGATGGTCGGGAACACGAACGGCATCGCGCCCGACAGCATCACGCCGCGTTTGGCGGCTTCGATGATCTGCGGGACGTTGCCGTGGCAGGGATTGTAGTCGCTATAGGTGTTGGTGATGCCGACGATCGGGCGCTCCAGCGCGTCGTCGGAATAGCCCATGGCCTTGATGAACGCCTTGCGCAGGAACAGCGAGAAGCCGGCATCGCCATAGCTCGTCAGACCCTTGCGCAACCCACCCGTCATCATGCCACTCCTCAAGTTGCCATTGTGGTACAGCCTGAACCTCGATTGTCAATAAGCTTGGTCCATATTGTCGCATTTTCCGCCCATAGGCGCCCTCTTCGGCACAAATTATTGACAATCCGTCCCTTCCCTGCTCCACAGGGCGAGCCGGCCAGACGCCGGGAGGCCGAAGGCATGTCCGACATTGGCACCGCAGACTGCACGCCGGTCCGGCGCGACGATCCGGACGACGTCGTCGCGCGGCTGGAGGAGGACATCATCTTCGGTCGCCTGCCGCCGGGCGCGCGCCTGACTGAAGACGCGCTGATGTCGCGCTACGGCACCTCCCGCCACTTCGTGCGCCAAGCCTTGGTGGATGCGGAGCGGCGCGGCATCGTCCGCCGCGAGAAGAACGTCGGCGCCACCGTGCGGTTCTACTCGGCCGAGGAGGTCCGGCAGATCTACGAAGTCCGGGAGATGCTGACGCGGCAGGCCGCGCTGATGATCCCGCTGCCCGCGCCGCGAGTGCTGATCGACGAGCTCTCCGCGCTGCAACGGCAATATTGCGCGAGAGCCGATGCGCAGGATCTGCGCGGCATCCACGAAGCCAATGACGCTTTCCACCTCGCGCTGTTCTCGGCCTGCGGCAATCCCTATCTGGTCGGCTCGCTCCAGGACTACATGAACCTGACCCTGCCGATGCGCGCGAAGAACCTCGCCGACCGCGAGGGGCTCGCGCAATCGCGGCGGCAGCATGAGATGATGATCGAGCTACTCAGGGGACGCGACAGCTGGGCACTGGCGCAGCTGTGTGTGGATCATATGCAGTTCAGCAAGAAGGACTATCTGGCGCGGATTGCGGACGAGGCCAGGCGTTAGTCGGCAAACTTCTGCTGCAGGCATCCATCACGGAACGCCGGTGCCCCGGGCGCGTTGGAAGGCCAAGCATAAGGCTCGGTCTTGGTTCGGATGCCGCGGGTGGCAGTTTCTCGCAGCATGTCACGCCCAAGGGAGGACTGACCGAGCAGGTTGAACAATGAGGGTCTGCGGAGCGATGCGGACCGGTTTGTTCATCGCATTGATTGCGGCGGCCTGGCTCGGCGGACAGGTCCAGGATTCTTTCGCGCAAAAGCGGCCGTCGGCTTCTCCGAGCGAATCCACGAAGGTGTCTCCGAGAAAGGAAGGCACCCCCAAGAAGGAAACGGGACGACCTGCGGACCCGTTTACGGTGGGATTTGTAACCGGTTCGCCGCAATGCACTGAATTCGCGATCGCTCAGGACATTGCGACCACGCTCGCCGGCGGTCAGGAGACCGGTCCTCATGGCCAAGTCGCATTGCGGGTCCTGCCCATCGTGGGAGACGGCGGTGTCCGCAACGTCCTTGATGTGCTCACCCTCGCAGGTGCCGACGTGGCGATTTCGCCCGTCGTCCTCGTCGACCGGCTCCGGGAGACAAGGACCTTCGGGGATATTTCTGACAGGCTGACCTACATTGCCCCGCTCCATATCGAAGAGTTCCATCTTCTCGCACGGGCGGAAATCGGCAGCCTGACGGAGCTTTCGGGAAAGAGGGTCAATCTCGGGGACGACGGCAGTGCCGGCGCCATTCTCGGCCGCGAAGTGTTGAACCGTCTGGGCGTCAAGATCATGGAGTCGAACCTGGGACCGGAGGCCGCGCTGGATGGTCTGAGGAAGGGAGATCTCTCTGCCGCTCTGCTGGTCTCAGGAAAACCGCTCAGCTTCCTGACGCAGGTCTCGCAACTCGATGGTATTCACCTCCTGCCGATCCCCTACTTCAAGGAGCTGCTGCAACAAGATTATCTGCCATCGACGTTCCGTCACAAGGATTACCCGAATCTGATCGCCGTCGAAGCGAGCGTTGACACGATCGCGATCAAATCCGCCCTCTTCGCCTACAACTGGCCGAGCGGCAACGAGCGATTTCGGTTGCTGGAGTTCTTCGTCCAGACATTGTTCACGCGCTTTCCCGAATTTCTCGGCGATGCCCATCATCCTAAGTGGCGCGAAGTAAACCTGGCCGCACAACTCCCCGGATGGCGACGATTCCGACCGGCAGAGCGCTGGCTCCAGCAGCAATCGGGAGGGGAAGCCGCGCTTCGCAAGGCGTTCGGCCGGTTCATCGAGGGAAAGCCAACGGCCGATCTACCTGATCGCGAAGAACTGTTTCGGGATTTCCTGCGCTGGAGAGAACGCAATCCGGCCAAGTGAGCAGACTTGGGCAAACAAACCTCGGGAGGTATCGATGCGCAAAACCGTGGTGGGCGCAGCCCTTGTTGCGTTGCTCGCCTTGATCGCCGATGTGAGGCGCCCCGCCGCCCAATTTGCTCCCTTCTGGCCACAAGCGCCGCAGCTGCTCCCGGGCACAGCGCCACCGGCCGACGAGGTCGAAAAAACCAGGACGGCCCCTCACCGAAAGAAGGCACATAGAAAGCACAAAGTCGTTCGTCCACCGCCAAACCAGCGGGAGGTCGCGGAAAAAAACGGATACCAGCGGGTCAGCGATCTCGTGAACTTTCCGAAGTTCTTTCCGGGCCTCGGCATCATATTCGTCAAGCCCGACACCTTGCCGCTGGGGCCGTTCCTGACCTTCGATCGCAGGGACCGTCTGGTCGCGACCGTCTACATGGTCCCGAACAAGGACATCGACGATCACAAAAGTTTGGAGGGGGCGGGGTCAGCAGGACCAGTTGACCACGTCAGCTTCTACTTCAACCCAGGTCACCCCGGCGTGGATGTGCCGCACTACCATGTGGTGCTCTGGCACGTGACCAAGAAACAGGAAGCGCGCGTTGCCAAGTGACGTACGACAGGTCATGTGATCATCACTGACGATGTCAGTACCGCCTCAGCAGGCCACGCTCCACGCTGGTCTCGCCATAATCGGCGCAGGCCCTTTTCGGGTTTTGGATCAGGTCCGTTCGGACCCGCCTGAACGTTTTGCGGGCCGCGTCGGACACTTCGGGACGGAATTTGCGGGGATCGTAGCTCTCGCCGTCGCGGGCCTTGATGGCCGCGGCATAGGCGTCGATCATGGCCATCGCGACGTCGGGACTGCCGAGCAGCCGGGCGCCGAGTTGAACGCTGCCGCTGCCATCGACCTCGTAACCGTCGCATCGCTGTTCGAGCACCACGGATGCGGTGACGAGTTGATCGAGGAACGCCGCCTCGGCGTCGCTGAGCGCTGCGGCTCGCGCTGAACTAGACACTGTCATCGCGAACACCGCGATGACTGGCAATTTGATTTGCATTGTCGTGGGTCTCGCTGGCGATGGCCGAACTATGATCGTACAGATCGAGAACCAGACGATGAGAGCAAGGTTGATCTAGATCAACGGACCGTCATGCCCGGGCTTGTCCCGCCGGCGCGGCCGAAGCCGCTTCGGCGACGCGAGGCCCGGGCACCCACGTTCTTTGGGCCGCGTGGCAAGGCGTAGATGGCCGGGACAAGCCCGGCCATGACGACAGGCCCTACCGCGTCTTCCAATCAATGATCCGGTCCGGATCCGCATCGAACTCCATGCTGCAGAACGTGCCGCCCTGGAAATAATCCCCGACCGGATCCGGCTTCAGCTTGGCCTGCTCGGCCAACGCGTGCGCGACGTGATCCTCTGAGCGGCCGGTGGGGCGATAGCCGAATTCGTAGGCGCGGTGGTTGTCCCACCAGGCGCGCTCGTTGAGGGATGCACCGTAGAAGATTTCGAAATGGATGTCGGGATGCTCGAGCCCGATGCGGCAGAGCTGCACGAGGTCGTCGGGCTTGAGCCAGATCGAGAGCCGGCGCTGATCGAGCGGCATGTCGCCGAAATTGCCGATGCGCAGGCACGTCACCTTCATCCCGTGCTTGTCGGCGTAGAGCGCGCCGACAGCCTCGCCGAACACCTTGCTGACGCCGTAGCGCCCGTCGGGACGCGGGGTGACGTCGGTGCCGATCTTGTGGTGGCGCGGATAGAACCCGACGGCGTGGTTCGACGAGGCGAACACCACGCGCTTGACGCCCTTGCGGTAGGCCGCCTCGAACAGATTATAGCCACCGATGATGTTGGCTTGGAGGATCTGATCCCAGCTGCCTTCGACCGAATAGCCGCCGAAATGAATGATGCCGTCGACGCCCTCGCAGATCGCCTCGCACTGCGCGAGATCGGCGAGGTCCGCCGCCTTGAACTTCTCGTTCGCGCCGAGATCGGCGGGCGGCTTGATGTCGGACAGCAGGAGATCCGAATAGATCGGCGGCAGCAGTCTTCGCAGGCTCGTGCCGATTCCGCCCGAAGCTCCCGTCATCAAAATACGCGGCATGTCTTCCCTCGCCTGTGGTGACCGATTTGCGGTCACATGTCTCTAATGATAGCAGGATTGTCCAGAGGGAACGAAACGAGAGAACCGACATGAATGAGGCATCGTCCCACACCCAGGAGCGGCCAGGCTGGCGGCCGGCGACGTATTACCCCGACCCGGCCATTCGTGCACTCGATCCCCGCTTCGAAAAATACTGGCTGAAACTGTCGGCGGTGGAACGGCTGGCGACCGGCCTGCGCTGGGCCGAGGGTCCGGTGTGGTTCGGCGACGGGCGCTATCTCCTGTGCAGCGACATCCCGAACCAGCGCATCATCAAATGGGAGGAAGAGACCGGCGCGGTCTCCGTGTTCCGCAAGCCCTCCAATTTCGCCAACGGCAACACGCGCGACCGCCAGGGCCGGCTCGTCACCTGCGAGCATGGCGGGCGGCGCGTGGTGCGCACCGAATACGACGGCAGCATCACCGTGCTGATGGATCAATTCAACGGCAAGCGGTTGAACTCGCCGAACGATGTCGTTGTTAAATCGGACGGCTCGATCTGGTTCACCGATCCGACCTTCGGCCTGCTCGGCAATTATGAGGGCTACAAGGCCGAGCCCGAGATCGACCCGAACGTCTACCGGCTTGATCCCGCGACCGGCAAGGCGACCATCGTCGCAGAGGGCGTGCTCGGGCCGAACGGGCTGTGCTTCTCGCCGGACGAGAAGACCCTCTATGTCGTGGAATCCCGCGGCGTGCCGAACCGAAAAATCCTCGCCTATGACGTCTCGGCTGACGGCACCACAATTTCCAACAAGCGCGTCCACATCGATGCAGGTCCTGGCACGCCGGACGGCATGCGCTGCGACATCGACGGCAATCTCTGGTGCGGCTGGGGCATGGGCGATCCCGAGCTCGACGGCGTCGTGGTGTTCGCGCCCGACGGCGTCATGATCGGCCGCATCGCGCTGCCCGAACGCTGCGCCAATCTCTGCTTCGGCGGCGTCAAGCGCAACCGCCTGTTCATGGCGGCGAGCCAGTCGATCTACGCGTTGTATGTGAATACACAGGGTGCGCTCGGCGGCTAGCGCCGCACTCGTAGGGTGGGCAAAGCGAAGCGTGCCCACCACTGCTCGCTTGTGGCGTGATGGTGGGCACGTCGCTTCGCTCCTTTGCCCACCCTACGGCACCTCGCCGTGTCGCGACACGCCGCCCAAAACAAAAACGCCGGAGCGGTTGCCCGCTCCGGCGCTTTGTTTGTTCAGTCGCGGAAACCTACGCCGCGTTGAAGCCGGCGACGGCCTTCACTTCGAGGAAATCCTCGAGGCCGTACTTGCCCCACTCGCGGCCGTTGCCCGACTGCTTGTAGCCACCGAACGGCGCGGTGCGATCGTTGGGCACGCCCTGGAGGTTGACGTTGCCGGCGCGGATCTGGCGGCCGACGCGCTTGGCGTCCTCGACCGAGGCGCCCGTGACATAGCCGGCGAGGCCATACGGCGTGTCGTTGGCGATCTGCACGGCTTCCGCTTCGTCCTTGGCGCCGATGATGGTCAGCACCGGTCCGAAGATCTCCTCGCGCGCGATCGTCATGTCAGGGGTGACGTCGGCGAAGATGGTCGGACGGACATAGAAGCCCTTGTTGACGCCTTCGGGCAGGCCCGGGCCGCCGGCGACGAGCGTTGCGCCCTCGTCGATGCCCTTCTTGATCAGGCCTTGGATCTTGTCCCACTGGCCGCGGTTGACGACGGGGCCGATGGTGGTGCCCTCGGCGCGGGGATCACCGGCCTTGGTCTTGTCGGCGACGGCCTTCGCGATCGCGGCGACGTCCTTCATCTTGGACAGCGGCACGATCATGCGCGAGGGCGCGTTGCAGGACTGGCCGGAATTGTTGAACATGTGCATCACGCCGCCGGTCACCGCCTTCGTGAGGTCGGCGCCTTCGAGGATGACATTCGGCGACTTGCCGCCGAGCTCCTGGCTAACGCGCTTCACGGTCGGCGCGGCGCGCTTGGCCACGTCGATGCCGGCGCGGGTCGAGCCGGTGAAGGAGATCATGTCGATGTCGGGGTGCTCGCTCATGGCGGCGCCGACCTCGGGGCCGAGGCCGTTGACGAGGTTGAACACGCCCTTGGGCACGCCGGCTTCATGGAGGATCTCCGCGAAGATCAGCGCCGAGGTCGGGGTGAACTCCGACGGCTTCAGGATCATGGTGCAGCCGGCGGCGAGCGCGGGCGCGACTTTGCAGGCGATCTGGTTGAGCGGCCAGTTCCAGGGCGTGATCATGCCGACCACGCCGATCGGCTCGCGCAGCACCATGGCGGTGCCGACCGGCTCCTCGAAATGATAGTTCTTGAGCACGTCGAGCGTGGTCATGAGATGGCCGAGGCCGGCGCCGGCCTGGAGCTTCTCCGCCATCGGCAGCGGGGCGCCCATCTCGTCGGAGACGGCGGCGCCGATCTCCTTGAGGCGGCCCTTGTAGACCTCGATGACCTTGGTGAGCAGCGCGACGCGCTCATCACGGCTGGTCTGGGAGAAGGTTGCGAAGGCGCGCTTGGCGGCGGCAACCGCCTTGTCCACGTCGGCCTTGGAGCCCAGAGCAACCTCGTACATCGCCTCTTCCGTCGCGGGATTGACCACGGCGGTGGACTTCTTGACGGCGGGATCGACCCAGGCGCCGTCGATGTAGAATTGCATGCGATTGACCATCGTTAACCTCTTCTTGGGGGCATGTGGGGGCGTTTCGGCAGGCATCCTTGCACGAAAGCGCCGGCAATTGAACCCGCCATATGCGGGGCCAGCGTTGCGGCGGACGCGCGGAATATGGGACGCGATTTAAAGCGAGGCAAGCGGCCTGGGTCCCGGCTCTGCGTCGCGACATTTCATGTCGCGCCTTGTCCGGGACACGAGATTGGAGTGAGTCCAACCAGGCTCGTGCCCCGGACGCGGCGCAGCCCTACTTCAGCGGTGCGTTGCAGAGCCGGCAACTGTTATTGGGGGCCGGCCTTCAGGTACGGTTTCCTGTCGCGCATCATAGCGTTAAGGACCGTTAGCAGCTTCCTGGCAACGGCAATGAGGGCGAGCTTGGCCGGTTTGCCGACCTGTCGCAATCTTTCATAGAAGGCCTTGAACGGATCGGCCCGTCGAACCGCGTTGAGAGCAGCCATGTAGAGAGCGTCGCGAACGCGCTTTCGACCGCCGGCGATCTTGCGTTTGCCACGGAAGGCGCCGCTGTCGACGTTGAAGGGGGCAAGGCCGGCGAGCGCCGCGATCTGCTTGG